>NZ_QTJV01000002.1 GCF_003412465.1 Chitinophaga silvisoli | reverse complement strand
TTGATAGTGATATCTACCAGTGCTGCTGCTGCGGCCTGCTCCAGGCGGCTTTCCAGTTCTACTACGTTTAATTCCTGCATGGGATTTAAGATTTAATTGGTTTGAAAATCTGTGATTCGAATGGCTATTGAATAGCCGGGGTGGATTAGCAGTTGATAGTGATATCTACCAGTGCTGCTGCTGCGGCCTGCTCCAGGCGGCTTTCCAGTTCTACTACGTTTAATTCCTGCATGGGATTTAAGATTTAATTGGTTTGAAAATCTGTGATTCGAATGGCTATTGAATAGCCGGGGTGGATTAGCAGTTGATAGTGATATCTACCAGTGCTGCTGCTGCGGCCTGTTCCAGGCGGCTTTCCAGTTCTACTACGTTTAATTCCTGCATGGGATGGATGTTTTAAAAGGTTTGAAAATGAATTTTAATTAGTCGCAATTGATGGTGATGTCGATTGCTGCTGCTGCCTGCTCAATGCGGCTTTCCAGTTCTACGATTTGTGTTTCCTGCATGTGATTATGTTTTTAAAAGATGAAAGATGAAAAGATTAACAGTTTACTTCGATCGAGTCGATTACAGTAGATCCGGCCAGTTCAAGACGGGTTTCCAGTTCTACTACATTGAGTTCGAGCATGGACATGTGATATAAAATTTTGGTTGATGAGTGGGTTAAACCGGGGTGCCTATTTATTGATGCAAAGCTGCCTGGAAGGCCTTCTTACACTACGGGCTCCCTCCGGTGTGACAATGTTGGAAAGACCGTTTCTAACTAATTCTTTTTGCATGGGGCGGGTATTACCGGTTATACAACAGCCAGGTGCAATACATCATAGATGCGCTGCGCGAGGGTACCTACAGTTTTGAAGCTTTCTTCACCGAAGTCAGATGCTTCCAGTTCGAATTCTGCCATCAGTACAGATGTTACTTCCAGTACAGCCAGGGAGTCGTCAAACAGGCCTGGGTTTTCATCATTGCCAAATAAGGCCTGATCATTAGATAATTCATCAACAGTTTTGTTCAGGTTCAGTACGCTGATGAGAACTTCTTTAGTTTTTTGTTCGATTACTTTGTGTTCCATAATTATAAGTTTTTTAAGGTTTTTTAATTTTTATATTTAGTGAGTAAGATGCTGGCCATGTTTCCGCCGAATCCAAAGGAGTTGGACAATACTGTATCCAGCGGAATATTATTTTTGTTTTGTGTGACGAATTCGATCTTTTCAGATTCAGGCAGGTCGTCCGCCTCGTAGTTTGCATAGAGCGCATTGTGCTGCATACTAAGGATACTGATGATCGCTTCGATGCTGCCTGCTGCACCCAGGGTATGCCCCGTGAGGCACTTGGTAGAGCCGACATAGGTTTTCCTTGTCTTCTCCTTTAGCAGGGCTTCACACCCTTTTAGTTCTGCACTGTCATTCTTGCCGGTACCTGTACCGTGTGCATTGATATAATCCACATCATCCGTACTCATACCGCCGTAGGCAAGGGCACTTTTCATACACTTCAGGGCATAGATGCCATCGGGATGAGGTGCTGTAGCATGATAGGCTTCGTTCAGGATGTGATAACCTTTGATCTCTGCGTAGATAGGCGCTCCCCTTTCGACAGCCGATTCCAGGCTTTCCAGGATCAGGATGGCGCAGCCATCGCCCAGCGACATACCGTCTCTCGATTTGGTAAAAGGCTTACACTTTGTTTTGGAGATGGCCATCAGGGAATTGAATCCGGTATAGGTGAGCTCCGTGAAGATGTCCATGCCGCCACTGATCATGATATCGGCCTTGCCATTTTCGATCAGGTCAAAGGCTCTGCCTATCGAGTTTGTGCCGGAAGCACAGGCTGTAGAGATGGCGGAGACGTATCCGTTGAGTTTAAAGGCGCGGGCTATCTTGCCTAAGATCTTGGGAGTGGAGTACAACGCCAGTTCATAGTCGTCCTCATTGTCCTGCACAGACTTTTTGATACGCTGCAGGATGGGAAAACTGGCCCCTACTGATGTACCGATGATGAGGCCTGCATTGTTCGCATGCAGTTCGTCTTCTGAGAGCCGGGCGCTTTCCAGGGCCTCCCGGATGCATTTTACGGCTACTTCGCTCATGATGGATACATCCTTGTCCCAGGAGCTCTGATAGAGATCATAATCCATCATAAACCCCCTGTTGTTGGCAAATAACTTGTGGCTGGTACTAAACCTGTCTGATGGGATGGCATTGTATTGAATGCTGCCATTTTCGAGGCTTTCTGTCATCTCAGCGATATTATTGCCTAGTGCTGATATGGCACCGATACCGGTAACAACGACTCTTTTTTTCATGTTACATAGTTTTTATTAGTTCATACCACCATCGATCACGATTTCCTGGTTGATTAAAAACTCGGGGCATTCCAGCGCCAGGTAAGAAATGAAGTTGGAAATTTCATCGGTTGTACCCATGCGCTTCAGCAGACTGTTGCCGACCCTGTTGCTGACATATTGATCAGGCAGATTATCTACCATATCTGTTTCTATGAATCCGGGAGCTACACAGTTGATGATGATCCCCATGCCCTTTACTTCCTTGCTCAGTGATTTGGAGAAGCAATTGATAGCGGCTTTGGAGGCTGCGTAAGCAGACTGGCCGGGGTTGCCCTTGATCCCTGCGAGGGAGGTCACATTGATGATCCTGCCGTTCTTTCTTTTGATCATGGAAGGCAGTACTGCACGACTGGTATTCATCACGCCATTTACATTGTTGTGCATCACTTCCCACCACTCGGCAGAGGATGTCATGAGGAAGGGTTTAGGATTTGCATTCAGTTTGCTATCCCGGATGCCTGCGTTGTTGATGAGTACATCCACATCTTTCAGGATCTCTTTGTTGCCTCTGAACAGGGCTTTTACGTCTGCTTCGTTGCCCATATCACATTTGAATGTGTATACATTGGGGAAGCCTTCTGCGTGGAGTTCATCCACTATTTTCTGTGCGCTTTCTGCAGAATACTGGTAAGTGAAGACTACCTGATGGCCCAGGCGGGCGAATGTTTTTACCAGTTCTTTACCGATTCCTTTGGAACCACCGGTGATGAAAATATTTTTCATGATTAATTTGTTTTTCTAAGTAAGAGATGAGAGCTACCGCCACCTTCGTGGCTTGTATTGACCAGGGCATAAGCGAACCCGGAAGGATGATCTCCGGCTGCATCCGGCTCAGGGAACCGGTCGCTGTACAGGATCTGGCTGGCGATGCTTGCCCCCATGATGCTGCTGGCCGACTTCATATCACCGGTGTAGGCTTTGTGCCGCAGGGGGTATGTTTCGTGTTGTTTATTCAGGTCTTCTAAAAGGTGCCGTTCATTATTCTCTAATTGCCCGGCAGTGGTGTAGGCACTCAGGTATACCAGCTTTCCATTGGCAGTGACGATGGGCTTGAGTGCATCGATCGCTGATTGCACCACTTCCTTGGATCGCCTGGTCGTATCTTCCACATTCTGATAGTCGAAGCAGCTGTGGTATTCTACCAGCTCAGCATATCGCTTCGCTCCTCTGCGTTCGGCACTGGCTTCGCTTTCCAGTACCAGGAAGGCAGCACCGTCTCCGAGTATATTGCGGCGGTCATCAGTCTCTGTAATGGAGGCACTGAATGGATCCGTATTTTCATTTACATGCACCAGGTGATTGCTTTCCTGTTCACTCAGGATCCTGAACTCTGTGTAGTGGTCTACACCGCCACAGATCACGATATCAGCCAGGCCTTTTTTGATCAGATCAAACCCGTAGGTGATGCTGTTGGAATTATAGATCAGGGAGCTGGGTCCGTTCAGTTTGAAGACTCTTGAGATGTCGCCTAAGACGGTATTGGCAACGGTCTTCGTAAACTTCACCGGACTTATTTTCTGCAATCCGAAGCGGTACAGGTCATACAGGTAATCCTCTACAGAAGCGGTGGCTCCGAGGCTGGTTTCTATGACCAGGCCTATTTCGTTGTCCGATGGTTCGAGTACGATACCTGCATCGTCCAGGGCTTTCTTGCAGGCCAGCATACCGAGTTTGGAGTATTGCTGGGGAGGGAAACGATCATCCCATTTTACTTCGCTGGCGAATTCTATCGCAGGGGCTTCGCCGTAGTACTGGGGCTGGATGCTGGTATTGGTCCAGTCGCTTTTTATTTTGAGACCATTTTCGCCTGCGAGGATCTTCTCCCATGCAGCGGCAGAACCATATCCCAGGGGGGACACGCTGCCAAGGCCAGTGATGAGGATTTTGTTATTATTTTTCATATGCTTATAGATAAAGTGATTTCTGCTTTACATACTACTTCTCCGTTTACTGTGGCGACTGCCTTGTATTCGCTGAAGTTTAAGATATTCTTAATGCGTTCAGATGTAATCACCAGTTTATCGCCGGGTAACACTTCCTTATAGAACGTAGCTGATTTTACTTTCACAGCTTTGCCTAATTTCTTTTTCTGTGTGGCTTCGCCATCTCTCTCCAGGGTAGCGACTCTGTTGAGTACACCTGATGCCTGGAACATGGCTTCTATAATGATCACACCTGGTAATAAGGGATAACCGGGGAAGTGTCCTTTCAGGAAGATCATGTCCTCCCCTATTTCGGTTTCGGTGGTAATGGTATTTTTAAAGTCTGTGTGCAATACCTTATCCACCAGCAACATTGGCTCTCTGTGGGGTAGTAGCGCAGATGGCTTCAGGGTATCAAATTCTGCCGTTGTCATATAGTCAATGTTTTTATTTGGCCAGCAGTATCCAGGCATGTCAGTGCAGACATGGATACGAGGTAGTTATTGTTTAAAAGATATTGTCTGGTATAATGTTTTTCTGATAGCAGATTGCCGTAGAATATATCAGCAAGTCCTTTGTCATCGTATAGCTTGGCGATCGATTCTATCTGTGTCCAGAGCATAAAGAACTCCATCTGGTTCTTTACTTTCCTGCCTGTCCATTTTTCCAGCAGGGTCATTGTTTTGCTGGTAGGGGCTGCACTGATGTCTTCTATGTCGACACCTATTCTGTGTTCACTCAGTACACATGCTACGATGCTGTTGCTATAGGAGATAGATATATGGGGGGTGCCCGTATCCATCACTAACTTTCCATGCCTATTGTAATGCAGACCTCTGAGTAGCGCCAGGTCCAGTCCCAGTGTATGGAAGATCTGTACAAGCATCAACCTGGATGTAACCCGCTTCAACCAGTGTCCCGCCCCCGGTGATTTGGTTAACCTGTTTACTAATTCATCGCTGAAATATTCCCGTATTGTCTCCATGCAGCTTTCATCAGCTTCCGGCTTTGTTTCAGCAATGAATAGGTGGGTCATTTGTAATAGGTATTATTGAACTCTATTAATTTCAGATCGTAGTGATCTCCTGCATGCAGGTCGTATTTGTCTTTCAATGCCTGTTCCACTTCGGGGATATTGATTTTGTTCCTGTGAAAGACACCTATTTCCATCCTGTCATCGCCATCCTTGCGGATGCTTACTTTCAGTACTTCAGGAGCGTGATACAGTTCGTCGGAGAGACTGTTGAACCAGATGATCCGGTCTTTGTATTCAATAAAATCTCCTTCCCTGCCGAGTATGAAGTAGCGGTCGTCTTTCTTCACCACGATATCTTTTGTGGTAAGTACTGTATTGGAAGCTGGCTTCTCCAGTACATTGCCCCTGATATAACCGAGGTAAATGGAGGGACTTTCTATTTGCAGATACCCGATAGGTGTATCGTTATATTTGTCCTGGTATTTCTCAGTGGTAGCTACCCTGAGTGTGATGCCTGGATTGACGATGCCAATGCAGGCTTCACTATCTTTTTCCGGGACTTCTGTGTATTTGCAGGTGGCGACTCTGGGTCCCGCTTCAGCCAGGCCATAGGTACTATAGATCGGGCAGCTGAACAGTCTGAATACATTCTGGAATGTAGGCAGGTGTGGCTTGTCTCCTCCCATGGTGATGAACCGCAGGTTATTTTTGATCTTAGGTATTTTCTGATAATAGTATAAGATGAGTCTTGCCAACAGCGGTGTCATAAACACATTCGTGATCTGGTGTTTCTGAAAGAGCTGCGGGAGTTGTAAGATGCCCAGCAATCTTTCGCCCAGTACGATCTTTGCACCTGAAAAGAAGTGTGTCAGGAATTGCGCAATGAGACCGTAGGAATATGATACAGGCAGGAGTACAAGCGTCACATCATCTTTGGTAATGGACATTGCTTCCCTGTTAGATGCAATGTTGGCAATGGTTTGCTGCCTGCCCAGCAGGATCTTTTTAGGAGTACCTGCGGTAGTACCGGAGCTGGATACCACCAGCAGATCATTTTCATCGCCTACATAAACATCATCGTGTATATTATGATAGATGAATGCATCATTTACTTTCTGCGCGGTTGCATTGTCTACTATGCTGTCTGTGATGGCTGCTTCGGCAATGATGGCGTTGAATTTGAGATCTGTTATTTTACCCAGTCCACCGGTTTCCACCAGGAAAGGGATCAGATCACATTTCAGGCAGGAGAAGAACAGCAACAATGATTTGAAGGCATTCTTGTAACCATAGATTACGACGATAGAATGTTTTGCGAGTTGCAGTTGTCCGATGCCCTCAGCTATATCAGCAATCTGGCCATACACTTCTTCATAGGTATAACTCTTCGACTGAGTAGCATCTACAATAATGGAATCGTGATGTTGAGTAAATGGGATGAAAAATGAGTCCTTATACATTTGAAAGGGCTTTTAAGGTTACGTGCTTTAAACAATCGTCCTGTATAGTTTCGACATTCGCCGACAGAAATTCAATGTCTGTTTGTTTGTGGCTTACAAAGTTTACCTCGGACAATTTCTTTTCAACGATGAAGCGCATCAGTCTTGCTTCGTAGCAGTCGTTGTTGATCACGATGGACTTGCCAATGAACTCACCATACTGCTGGATATATTTTCCTTTCTGCAACATTCCGGAAGCTTCTTTTGCCATCATCGCGTAGCAGAATGCCTGGTATGCGTACTTCTCGGAAGCGGGCAGGCTGGTGGTTTTGATGGCTGTGATCAGTTCATCTATTTTTGCTTCAGCCTGCACCACCTTGTAGAAGGCATTTGATACTGTGCTGTAATTTTTAAGTTCCATGTTTTTATTTTCAGTTTTGATTGATGGTTTAAAGTTGCTGAGAAACGTACACTTTGAAAATTCTTTTAGACAAGATGCTGTTTCTACACAACCAAATTTCATTCTCTTCAAACCTCGTGTCTTTTCTATCGGGTGGCAATCATGATCATCTTTCGTTTTTCGTGTTTCGTGATGTGTTATGTTTGCTTCGATGATTCAAATGTCTAACAAATCGCTTCGCACAAAAACTCTTTTAGACGAAATTGAGAGTTTACCACACCAAATAAACCAGGGTTTAGATATTGCGGATTGATGGCCATCCGGATGCACACATTTTGCATTTCTTTTTTCAATAAAGCTGCTATGTCTCACAGATCAGAAAACGGAAAGCCCGCTCCAACATAGTGTTGAAGCGGGCTTTCCGCGATACTGGCGGGGATTTTACTATACTTTGCCAGCTACATTCAATCGATCGATCAACATTTGTTTATGTTGTTTTGATATGATGATAGATTCATTATTGACTAATTCAATTGAATTGCCTACGACTGATTTGATAGCAGGGAGGTGGATGATATATGACTTATGTATACGTACAAACTGTGTCTCCGGCAGCACTTCCTCTATGCTCTTCATGCGCATGTAAGTCACTACATTCTTTTGTTTGGTGACTATTTTAATATAATCTTTCATGCCTTCGATGTACAGGATATCTTCGAAGAGGATCTTGGATAATTTATGTCCATCTTTCACGAACAGGTGCTGGGGCTGTAACGCTTGTTGCGACTGGCTTACAGGAGCAGCAGCTGCGGCAGTTTCGCCTCTTTTCTGATCAATATCTTTCTTTGCTTTATTGATCGCTTTCAAAAATCTTTCGAATGAAATAGGCTTTAATAAAAAGTCTACGGCATTCAGATCATAACCTTCAATGGCATAGTTGGAGTAGGCTGTGGCAAAGATCAGGAAGGGCGGATTAGACAATGATTTGATCAGTTCCAGGCCATTGATCCTGGGCATCTGGATATCTGTGATCAGGAGTTCAATGGTATCTGTCTGCAATATGTCTATCGCATCGAAAGCATCTGCGCAGGATTTGACAAGTTCTAAGAAGGGTATGCGCTCGATATGACTTTCTAACAATTCCCGGGATAATGGCTCATCATCTACGATGATACATTTGATTTTCTTCATGGCTAGATAAGAGTTATGTTAAGGTTGATGCTATGGGAATCCGGATTATTGTTGATGGATAATGAATACTTATTCTGGTATAACAAGGATAGGCGTTTCTGCGTGTTTGCAATCCCTATTCCCCCCGTTCCGGATTCTTTATTATGCTTAAATAATGATTCGTCCCCTTTGCTGTTTGCGATTTCAAAAAAGAGGGTATTGTCCTCCACCTCAAATGAAATCCTGAGCCATGGATTTTTGGTGGTGGTATCCAGCCCGTGCTTGAATGAATTCTCGATGAACGGGAATGTGAGCAGGGGTACGATCTTGAATCCTTCCAGGGACTCAGAATTGTACACAAACTGGATATCTACATCCTTACCATACCTGGCTTTCTCTAATTGAACATAGTTATATAGAAAATCGGCTTCTTTCGACAAGTCTACTACTTCGCGGTTTGACTCATACAAGGTATAACGCAGCATATCGGAGAGCTGCATGATCAACTCGGGTGCTTTGGGATTATTTCTGACAGACAGCGAGTAGATATTATTAAGGGTATTGAATAAAAAGTGTGGATTGAGTTGTGATCGTAGAAAACTCACCTCAAGGTTCAGGTTATCCCTTTCCAGGCGGAGGGCCCGGGTCATGGCCCGGGATATTTCTTCGACGAGTTTTATTGTAATAGGAGGGGTGACGATCATGAGGACCCCGATGGAGGTCTGGAAGATGGTATGGGGTGCCAGGATCTGCCAGATCGATTTGTCGGCTATGACCTTTACGGAGGCCAGGAGGTCTCTGTCGGAAATAGAGAAGTAATTGATAAGCAGTGTCATAAATGAATAATTGATCACTGCCCAGATCCAGAAGGGTACTAACAAGCCGAGGAAGAACAGGACGCGTTCCTTCCTCTTCAGGAAAACCGGTACCAGTACATAAAAGATGAAATAAAAGAAAAACATTGCCCCCAAAAGGTTTCTTAAACCGAAGATGAGGGAAATAACTCCGTTCGTCGAGTAAAGGAACATAATATTCAGGGTATACAGCGTCAACATAATACACCAGAATACAATGTGTACATACTTTACATTCTCGGGGATAAGTAATCGGGTAAAATTAAAGGGTCTTGGTTTCATGTCCTCCTCTAAACAATTAGAAATCAGTGTCTCTCGCCTGGGTCAAATGCTACGTACTCTCATGAAGATATGTTTTTTTTGGCGTATTTCCTTATTTAATGGGGTTTTCCAGCCCAAATTTTGATGAGTATTCCCAGACATAAACCCCATACAACCCCATTTTTCCCCAATTTCAAAATTCCAGATGTTGCCATGTGATCATTTCGTTGGGTAAGACATCACTTTTGTCTAAAAGAATTTTTGTCCGGCGGGAAAAGATGAAAGTTTGTATCGTAATCAACAACAAAAAACTACCACTATGAAACAAGCAAAACAAACTACCGGCAAACAATCAAATCTGAGCCTGAACAAAGAAATTATCAGCAAGCTCAACGCCTGCGGTTGTGGCAAAGGTTCTAATGGCCAGAATAACAACTATTCTTCTATCAATACCCTGCCTACCGGTGTATCCAGCTTAGCGACTATAACCGCTTAATCCTTATTTCATCAATTATCTACCCAGCAATGCTCTTGACCTGCATCATAATAGACGAAGACCCGCTCAGTGTTGATATGCTGGAATACTATATCAGTCAGACGGAAGGAATAAGGCTCATTGCCAAATCGGCCAAAGCCTCCGACATACTGTCTACGATCAGGAAGTCCGCCCCGGATATAGTTTTTATAGACATCAGTATTTCAGGGATTGAAAACCTGGTATTTGATGACATTTTCCAGAAGGACATTGTCTATGTTTTCGTTACCAAATATCCATACGACTATGTGCTGGACGTACTGCCCAGGCAATTAGCGAACGTAGGATATTTAAATAAGCCCGTGAGTTTCCTGCTCTTCAAAAAAGAAATCGGAAGAATCAAGGATCTCCATGCATCCAAATTAAATTAACCCTTATTGTATGCTTAATAAGATACTTACCACAATATTGTTCCTGCTTTTAACCACCGTAGCCTTTGGGCAGGCACAAATAACCGGTTCGGTTACTGACAACAAAAAGCAGGCAATACCCGGTGTATCTGTTGCCATAAAAGACACTTACGATGGTGCCACCACTGACTCTACAGGGCACTTCCGGATCCGTACTACAGAAAAAGGTACTGTCACGGTAGTCGCTTCAGCCACAGGGTACGAGACAAGCACACAAACCATTACCCTGGCTGCTCAGCCTATCCAGGTCAGCTTTGCCCTGAAGGAAAAGATCAGTGAACTGAATGCCGTCACGGTCACCGCAGGCGCATTCGGAGGGGGCATGGGCAAAAAAGGTCTTACTGTATTAAGTTCGCTGGACGTGCAAACCACGGCAGGAGCCAATGCCGACATTTCCCGGGCGGTCAACAATCTACCCGGTGCCCAGCAGATCAGTAACCAGGAAGGCCTCTTTGTACGGGGTGGCGATAGCTATGAAGCCAAGCAGTTCATAGACGGCTCCCTCGTGAACAGACCTTATTACCTGAGCGCCTCCAATATCCCTACCCGGGGCAGGTACCCCGCGACCCTGTTCAAGGGCTTTGCTTTCAGTACAGGTGGATATTCCGCCCTGTATGGACAAGCCCTCAGCTCTGTACTGATCATGGAGACCATCGATCTGCCACAGCAATCCGAAGCCAATGCCTTCATCTCCCCTATTCAGAACAGCCTGGGGATCCAACGCCTGGCTAAAAACCAGCAATCATCCTTTGGCTTCAACTATCAATATACCAACACCAGCCTGTATTATGCACTGGTGAAGCAAACGCCTGATTACTTTATCCGTCCACGGTTTCACAATGCTGATGCGAATTTCCGCATCAAAACCAAAAACGGGATGATTAAATATTACACGACTTTCAGTTACAATAAACTGGGCGTGCGCACCTTCAATATTGACACCGTCGATATGAAGAATGCCCTTACCCTCAGCAACTATAACTGGTTCAATGCCCTCAGCTGGAAAGAGAACCTGGGTGATGGATGGAAGATGAGCCTCTCCGCCAGCTATAGCATCACACACGACAGCATCAGCAGTCAGCTGCAGGATGCACATAATGTACCTCAATATACCTTTGAAAAATACTGGCTGGATACCGTGAACTTCAGACTGGACAGAAGAGAAAGCCTGGTACAGGGAAAAGCCGTGATTGAGAAAAGATTCAGCAACCTGAATACGATTCGCTTTGGGGGTGAATACTGGTACTCTCAATACGACTTTCAATATAATACCATCAGCAAGCACCTGCCTGATCAGTTGAGTGCCGGCTTTGCTGAAACGGAACTTTACTTTACGAATTCGCTCGTGGCCACGATTGGTATCAGGGCAGAATATTCTTCCATCCTCCAAAAGGCCAAAGTGGCACCCCGTGCCTCATTGGCCTATAGGATGGGCAAAGGATCTACGATCTCTGCAGCCTTCGGACAGTTTTATCAGAAACCCGAAAACACTTATCTGCAGGTTACTTCTGCCCTGGATTATACACAAGCCACTCACTATATCATCAATTACCAGCGACAGGTACGTGGTACCTTCCTGAGAGTGGAAGCCTTCTACAAAAAATATGAAGACCTGATTAAAACAGTGCCATCATACAATAATAGTGGCAGTGGTTATGCCAAAGGAATTGAACTGTACTTCCGGGACAAGACATCTTTCAAGCACCTGGATTACAGCATCAGTTATTCCTACCTGGATACCAAACGTGATTACCTGAACTACCCCACTGCACTGATGCCGGGTATTGCAGCCAATCACACGGCTACTGCTTCGGTAAAGCACTTCTTTACCAGGATTGGTACAGGTGCCAGCCTGACCTACACCTTTGCTACAGGAAGACCTTACTATGCCATCATACCCGATAGTACCGGCAAGGCCTACTACATCAAAGATCAGGGCAAGACGAACGGCTACCAGACACTGGACCTGAGTATTTATCACCTGACCAGGATGGGCAAGGCGGCTGCAATATGGTACGCCTCAGCTACAAATCTGCCGGGCAGGACTAACATAGCAGGATACAATTACTCTTATGATGCCAGGGTAAAACAACCTATCCTGCCGCCTGCACAACGTACCTTCTTTGTAGGCCTGATCCTCAACTGGGGTATTGACAGAAGACAAGACGCAATTGATAACCTTTAAAATATAACCATGAAACAAATCATCTTAGCCATTGCTTTGCTGGCCACCATGGGTGCCCGTGCACAGAGCAGCAAATATGTAGCTGCTATGCAGCATAACCTGCAATTACTCGATTCAGCTAAAACCACCGAAGACCTGGCAGCTGTATCACAGGCATTTGAGCGTATTGGTGATGCAGAGAAAACACAGTGGTTGCCTTATTATTACGCAGGACTGGCACAAACACGCATCGGGTTTGCAGATCCTAAATCTGACAGGGATGCCATCGGCCAGAAAGCCAATGAACTGGCCGCGAAAGGAGAAGCCATTGAGAAGAATGCAGAGCTCTGCACCATTCACAATATGGCATCGACTATCCAGATGCTGGTAAACCCCATGGAACGCTTTAAAACTTACGGCATCAAAGCTTATACTTACCTGCAGGAAGGATATAAACTGGATCCGAACAATCCACGCCTGTATTTCCTGGATGGTGCTTCTACCTTTGGTAAACCAGAATACATTGGTGGTGGCAAAGAAAAAGCAAAACCACTGTTTGTAAAAGCAGAAGAGCTGTTCAAGGCAGAGAAGCCGGCAGACTTATATCCACACTGGGGCCTGGCTGAAACAGAAAGATACCTGGCCAAATGTAATTAACCTTCAATTGTTACTACCATGGAAACGCTTGTAAAGATCCTTATTTATATACATGCCTTATTTGGCGGACTTGGACTCATCAGTGGCATTGCCAGCATAGGAATAAAGAAAGGCAGTAAGCTGCACAAAAACAGTGGTAAAGCTTTTTCTTATTCCATGTTCATCAGTTCACTGGTATCGCTGGTGATAGCGAGGATGCCGGGACATGAGAACCTGTTCCTGTTCCTGATAGGCGTGTTTACCATCTACCTGGTACTGGCGGGCAACCGGGCACTTACATTCAGGGGCGATAGCAAGCACAGTGCTGATACCATTGATAAAACGATATCAGGTACGATGCTGGGAGCTTCTGTAGTGATGCTGCTGACTGGCATTTACCAGCTTACGATGCACAGGGGTGGAAATGCAGTGTTGTTTGTTTTCTTTGGTGGCTTTGGCTTGTATATGACATTGAAGGATTTTTACACTTTCAGGGTTTTTAAGGAGAAGAAGAATGCATGGCTGAGTAGTCATATTGGCAGGATGGTGGCGGCGCTGATTGCTTCTATCACGGCCTTTATGGTGGCGGGCCTGCATATACAGACGCTGATGGCGTGGATGTTGCCTTCGGTAATAGGGACGATTTATATTACTTACTGGAATCGAAAAATAAAAGGAGTGCCTTCATTGGCCCTGGCAAAAAATTAAAAAACGCTGCGACCTGTCAGGTCGCAGCGTTTTTACTATTAACTGTTAGTTGAATAAATACCTGATACCAAATTGCATTTGCCATCTTGAAAGAATAGCTGTGTTATTAGCATAGCTGTTTACATAAGGCACCTGGTTTTTTGAATCAGCATAAGGGAATGAGAATAATGGTGTCTTCCCATCGTCAGCCAGGCCTTCGAACTTCAGGAAGTTGTTGACTGTAGCTGCCTGCACGATACCCCAGTTCCTGTTCAGGAAGTTGCCCACGTTGATAATATCCAGGGACAGTCTCAATGTATGCCTGTCTTTTCCTGTTTTTACAGAGATATCTTCTGTGATATTTACATCCAGCTTTTTGTAGTAAGGTAATACAGCAGCATTTGCTTTGGCTGTTTCACCACGGTGGAAAGCGAGGTATTTGTTCTGACCAATGAAGTTGTCCAGCTGGGTGTACATCTGTGCAGATGTTCTTGGATCAGCAGCCGTTCCTGTAGTAGAACCTGTGTGTGTGGTTGAATTGTAAGAACCCACATTGATCAGGTTAATATCAGTTGAACTCTTTGGAATATAAATCAGGTCATTGTTAAAACCATCGCCGTTCAGGTCACCATTGTAGATATAAGATACTGTACCTGCGGGTGCAGCTTCGAAGATAGCACCGAATGAAGTAGAGAAGTACTTAGCATAAGATACTTTGTAAGATGCCATCGCGATAATACGGTTAGGCAATCTGTAAGAAGCATAACCCAGGCTTCCTGCATTAGGGTCTCCGCTTACTGCACGTGCACTCCACATAGAAGAAGCGGTGCTACCTGTTTCAGAAGTATTTCTTGCATCGCCATGTGTGTAAGCTACGCTGGTGTAGAGGTTACCGAAAGTACGTTCTATCCTGGCTGTTACATTGTATGTATACCCCTTGTTATTGTTCTTCATCAGGATCGCATTGCCGATGTTAGGGCTGGCGAGTGAGCTACCATCCGCGTAATACCTGTTACTTGTATTCAGGGAGGTAGTCAGGGATGTATTATATCTCATACGGTTATCACCACCATTATTCAATGCATAGGCATTGGTTTCATTCAGGTTGATATTAGAGAAATAAACAGCATTTACATCTTTGGTATAAGTACCTTCTACTGTGAATACCCAGTCATTGATCTTTTTATCTACTGCCAGGCTTCCTTTCAATACGGAAGGGTATTTGAAATTCTTGTCTGTCAGCGCTACGCTATAAGATGTGTTAGCAGAAGCAGCGGCCGGGCGGTATGCATTCGGATCTGCGCTGAAGGCAACACCTGTAGTTTTTGTGAAGGACCCCCACTGGATACCATTGTTACTAGCCTGGTTGCTCAACCACACAAATGGCGGAGGACCGGAGAAGATACCGAAACCACCTCTCAGCTGCAGGGTTCTGTCGCCCAATACATCGTAGTTAAAACCAATGCGTGGAGATACCAGTACCGCATTGCCAGGTGCTTTCCCAATATTGTATTGTTCACCATCTTTGAAAGTCAGCTTATCAAAATCAGGGTTGTCAGTAAAGGATTGTTTGTAGATGGTCATGTCAAAACGTACACCATAAGTAAATGTAAAGCGATCAGACACTCTCCATTTATCCTGTGCAAATAAACCAAGTTCGGTAGAACCGGCATATGCCCATGGGAAAGAACCATCTTTCAGCGCGGAGTACTGCAGGTAGTAACTTTTTGCATTGGCAGCGCCGGTGTTCACACTGTTGTAAAAGTCAGTCAGGCTGTTGAACTGGTAAGCGCCCTGGTAGCCGGGAGCAAATGCGTTCTGGTACTTCCTGTAATAGTCCTGTGTACCTACTGTGATTTCGTGTGCACTGGTGTAGTAAGTGAAGATGTCCGAAATCTGGAATACGTTAGTATTTAATACGTTGTTGTAAGTATATGGTTCGTATCCGAAGGTGGTGTAGATGTTACCATTGTTCAGGATATCGACCAGGGGGAAGGTAGCGGAAGAAGAGTTAGGTGAACGGAAATCACGCAGGGCGGTATAACCAACCTGGAATTTGTTCGATACCCTGTTACTAAACCGGGAGTTTAACTCAGCTATAAAGATGTTGAAGTTGTTATTGATCACATAACCACTACCGGAGAAAGGCAGGGCATTTATGCCTGGCTGACCGGTGGTAGTACCGGCAGGGCGGCTGTTGCTCGCGAACTGGTCGGCGAAGGATTTCAGGTAGTTATACTTTACCGTCAATGAATGTTTTTCACTGAGGTTCCAGTCGAATTTAATAGTTGCCTTGTCACTGTTGGTTCTGAAAGAGTAACCGCTGAAGGCACCTGGATCATAGCCAAAGTTAGACTTCAGGAAAGCAGCGAGTGCATTCAGGGTATCGGCATTGGCATTGGAGATCCCGGCTGCTGCATTTGCAGGATGGCTGGCATCGGAAGGTACCCAGCTGGTAGCCGGAGCTGTTTGACGGGAAGACTCTAAGCTCACGAAGAAGAACAATTTGTTCTTAATGATCGGGCCACCGATAGAGAGACCACGGATATTGAAGGACAGCGGCGTTTTTGCCACAGTGCTGTTACCTACTTTATAACCCTGTGTACCTGCACCTTTGATATAGGTATATACCGATGCTTTCAGGGTATTGGTACCACTCCTGGTTACGGCATTGACACCGGCGCCGGAGAATCCTCCCTGGCGCACATCGTAAGGCGATACACTCACCTGTACCTGTTCAATCGCATCCAGGCTGATAGGCTGAGCGCTGGTCTGGCCACCCAGGGTACCAGACAGGCCGAAGGAGTTGTTGAAGTTAGCCCCATCGACAGTGAAGTTGTTGTACTGGGGGCTACGGCCACCAAAGCTCTGGCCAGCTGCTACGGTGCTGCTGGTAGGTTCCAGGCGGGTGAAATCCTGCGCAGAACGGCTGATGGTTGGCAGTTTCTCCAGCTGGTCTCTGCTGATGATTTCCTGGGAACCTGTGCGGCTGTTGTTGAAGGTTTTATCCTGCTTGCCTTTCACGATTATTTCGCCCAGCTGTTTTGTACTTGGAGCGAGTGTGAAGTTGCCGGTAAATTCCTGTCCCAGTGACAGATTGATGTTGTCCAGTTTTTGGTCGCCATAACCGATGTAGGACACGGAAATGGTGTAAGGGCCGCCTACGCGTACGTTAGCAAAGTTGTAACGACCATCAGAACGGCTGGTGGTGACATAGCGGGTGCCGGTAGGTGTGTGTACAGCTGTGATGACAGCGCCGGGGATTCCTGTCTGGCCGTCGGTAACGACACCGTGAATCTCGGAGGTTGTTTCCTGTGCCAGTAGAAACATAGGTAGACAAAAGATTAACACAAGTGTTAATAGACAATTTCGGATCAACATGATTTGCCTGATTTTGATTTTGGTTGTTAAATTATATGAATTACAAGCTACTTATTATACGGGCCGTGTTAAGTGTAGGTTACATTTCCAGTTTCTCTTTTACACCATCCTGGAAATATGCTGGTACGTACTTATAGGCACTCTTATAAGGCACTTTAAAACTGTTTTTCCCCTTGGTGATCTCACAACTATCGGCAGGATCACAACAATTACAATACCTGAAATCAATTTGTTGCACTGTATCTGCCACTATTTTGTAAACGCCAAACCGCATAGCCATATCAGCACAGCCATCACTCTGATAAGAGTAGATCAGGCCTGTTTTGTCCCAGTATTCTGCTGATACGATGTGATCAAAATTCTTCACTTTTACGAAACGCTTGTTGCGGTAGAGCCAGAGGTCAGATCGCTCTCCTACATGAATGTCCCAAAAGAATTTCAGCACTTTTAAATCAGGAATGTGGTCCCCATTGAAATCACTGATCACTATAAAATCGGAGAAATTCCCGTATTGGGCCGGAGAAATCACCGCTGAAAAGATGGTATCCCATTTTGTGCCGGACTGTCTTATTATTACGACATGTTCTGTAGAATCATTCTCATAATATCTAAAAAGTGCTTCCTGTTGCTCATGACTGAATAAATGACCGATTCTTAAAGTACCCCTGTTATCTTCGTCGTTATAAGTTAATGAATCTTTATTTTTCAAAAACAACGAATCTATTTCGCTTTTTCTCAGGCTCAGGTATTCTTCATTGCTTAGTTCTGTTTCTTCTGTTGTATCGCTTATCGTTGTTGTTGTATCTTTTGTTATTGCTCCCCGCTTTGGATGATGGTCACAGGACAAAAATAGGGGTACAAGGAGAAATATAAGAAATTTCATAACCCTAATATACAACTTCTCTCATTTTGCTTTTTACCTCATTATCATCTACCTTACCCCACTATTCGATAATTATGCCATCGGGAGTCGCCAATCAATTCATTCCTATACTATTACTGTTCGCTACATTGGGGGTACGCGCACAATCTAAAATACACTATCTGAATAATGAACCGGTACTGGAAATCAGCACTGATTCAGCTCAGATTATAGTGGGGAACCCCTATCCTAACAACGAAAAATACCGGTTTTCCCTCTCCGAGCCACTGAATTATACTTTATATGTCAACGGGAAAGCGCAAAAGGCAGGACCGGCCATCCCATCGTGCCAGCGTGAAAGGGGAGAAATACACCTTAGCTTCCCGGGCAACTCGCAGACCACCCTGCACCTGCAGCTGAATATAGCAGAACTACAGCGATATGGCTACAAAGTTCATCCCAGGATCCGGCTTGAAAAGGAAATTGCCGCCGCCAGCCGGGATCACCTGCTGGTTATTTCCTGGATCATCACGATCTCCCTGCTGGCCTGTTTTGCGGCCTATAATTTATATACCTGGTTCCAGTTGCATGACCGGGTCAATCTATGGTACCTTGTAGTGCAGGTGGGGGCGATGATCTTCATTACTTCCTTCAAGCATTTTACTACCCAGCTACTCCCCTTCTCCAGCTACCAGTTGAGGGTTATGCCAGATGGTACGGTATATATGTACAATCTGAATTCCTTTTTCCTGCACATTGGGTGCATGATCATCTTCACAGGACTTATTCAGCTGACCCGCTCCTACCTGCGGACGAAAGAACTGTTGCCTGTATATGACAAGGTGCTGCGCTGGGTGCTGATCGGGTATATCATTTTTGAGATCATTCCCTGTATTGTTACGATATCAGGCTGGTTCTATATGGACAATTATACCCTGGTATACGATGATTTCTTCATTTGCATTCTTTCCTTAAGTATATTGATTACCAGTATAGTAGCTTACAAAAAACGGATCCGGGCTGCTGGTGCCTTTATGGTGGCCAATACCCTGCCGATTGTATTTGCTACCGGCCTGGCAGTATTCTTCATTATCCATTCAGCACCTAATTATTCTAATAACAGCTCCCTGCTGCCGGAGATTGCCATCATTTCCCAGATCGTTACTTTCACCATCGTACTGGTCTCCAGGATCAGGACCATTCATGAAGAGCTGGATGCCAAGGGCTATGAAATAGCCAGACTGGAAACGGATATTGCCCAAAGCAGGCATCACCACTGGCTCCTGGAAAGGGAAAATGAGCAGATCTCCCTTGCTATACAGGCAGAGAAAGATAAAAATGAGCAACTGCAACTGAAACTGGATAGCAATAACCGGGAGCTGGTCAGCAACAGCCTGTACATCCATCAAAAAAACAAATTGCTGGATGACCTGAAGAAACAATTACATGATATTGACGAACTATACCCTGCTATAAAATCCATCAAAACATCGCTGAGAGAACATAAATTCCTGGACGCTGAATGGGAAAAGTTCAGGTTACATTTTGAACAGGTACACCCCGGTTTCTTTGAAAAACTGAAAGCCAAACATCCAAATCTCACCAATAATGAGTTGAGATTATATGCTTATTTCCACATAAACCTGTCTACAAAAGAGATAGCGGCACTCTTAAACATTGAAGCGGCGAGTGTGCGGCAGGCAAAAGCAAGACTAAATAAAAAACTGAAAACCAACGAGTAAAGCATATATTTTTCCTCTTGTATACACTTTGTAGACGCTCATTTTATACACTTTTGAGCGTTTTATCCTTTCTTTATGCCATAATTATCGATCAGCATAACCGGCCTATTGTCCTTGTAGTAAAAAATTAATCCCCCTTTCTTCCTTAGTGAAGATAGAATTGTTCGTAAACGCATCCACATTTGTGGCCCCAACAATATTATATAGAGAATCCCACTTTTATATTTCTATCAAAGCGTGATGAATTGATAACGCAATTAGCCCCATCCCAACCCATAATTTGACTGGCTGGAAAAGGTGTCTTTTCTGGTCAGTCAGGGGATTGGTTCACGTCACAATTCAATCTTTTCATCTCCCTCTTCGTAGGGCACATAGATCATCATCAGGGTAAACATTTCCTCGTTGGCCCGCATATCTCCGCTGGACATGACCAGTTTTGGGGGATGATTGGGATTGACCGGATTGTCAGCTGTATTGTCATACACCCCGATCATATGGATTACGGAACCTGCCGGAATCCGTACTAAATGCTGCAGGCGATACAGTTCCTGCCAGCGGAAATCCCAGGCAGGGATATGTACCAGTGGGATGGTATCGCGATCCGGTGTTACAGCATAGGCTGTAAATTCTTTCCCCAGCAGGTGCATATGTGGCCATACATACATGATAGACTGGCTTTCCTGTGTCCTCACTTTCAGGGTATACGTACTCACCTGATTGGGGAAGATCACAAACCGGGGCTGTATATCTCTTTCTGCAATTCCTCCTGATCCCAGACTGATGATCTGGACTTTGCGCTGTACCGGACCTTTCTTATAGAATAACTTCACCCCTACGGTAGATACTTCGTCGGCAGCTACGGCGGCATAATGAACGGTCAGGAGTACCACGCCTCTTTTGGGGAGCACCCAACCAAACTGTTTGGGATAAAACTCTTCGGTAGTACCGGGAATCCAACCGGAATAGTATACCATATTTCGCTTCAGGGGGCCGTAACGCTTTGTTTCCAGGCCTGCAGTATCGGTTTCAGCTTCTACAAAGGAGGGGGCGATATTGATATCTTTGCCGGCATCCTGCACGGCATAAAAACCATAATTGA
Organism: Chitinophaga silvisoli; assembly: GCF_003412465.1. GTDB lineage: Bacteria > Bacteroidota > Bacteroidia > Chitinophagales > Chitinophagaceae > Chitinophaga > Chitinophaga silvisoli. The sequence continues at coordinate 1,120,798 of NZ_QTJV01000002.1, read as the reverse complement.
TATGGTGAATGACTTTTTTGTTATTGGTGTATAATTCCAGCCGCTCGATATTGGCGGTGTCCTTTAGTTCAAAGGGGACTTTAAAAACAACGAATCGTTCCTGATTGTCGCCCTTCACGGTATAAGCTTTATCAGCTTTCAGGATCAGATCGGGGGCAGTGGTATCAATGGGAGTTGATTTGGTGGCAAGGGCAGGTTTTCCTTTGGGTGCATTGTTGCCGATCCAGTCGAGGATGAGTTTCTTTTCTTCCGGAGTCAGGATCCGGTTATTGGCATAATCCCGGTAGTGCACATCCGCCTTAAAAGGAGGCATATAACCGGTATTGATGACATCTTTGATAAACGAGGTACGTCTCTTTACTTCTTCGTAGCTGGCGAGTGAAAACGGAGCTGAGCCTCCGGTATGGTGACAACCTACACACCTGGCTGCTATTACAGGTTGTACATCTGCATAAGTTTGTGCCAGCATCAGGCGTGCAGGCAATAATATCACCATTAATAAAATTAATGCTCTCATCAGTTATCGTTAATATAACAACCCACCGGTTTGGTAACAGCGGGACTCACTGCCCTGCCGGCCAGGGTATTGATAATGGCGTTTTCCAGATAATGCTCGGTGGCACTGGTTTTAGTCTGCCCAAGGCGGGTGGCCCAGTCATCGATCGCTCCCTGGTAAACTACTTTACGGTGGCTATCGAGCAGGCATACTTCCGGTGTCACGGTTGCATGATATTGTTTTCCCAATTTATTTTTCTGATCGGTTAGCAATGGAAAAAAGACCTTATACTTCTGTTGAAATGTGGCATAATCCTGTTGCGTGTACCAGTGACCAGGGAATACACCGACAACTGTCAGGTTGCCGGCGTATTTCTGGCTGAGTTCATTCAATGGTTTTGTATAATTTTTGCAAAGAGGGCACTCCGGCGATAACCATACGATGGCTACCATCGGGGTATGATATCGACGCACATCCTGCGCAGTGGCAAAATTGCAGATCAGTAATAACAATACTAAAGCCCTCATACAATACTATTAATAAGCGGTATCCCACCATACTCTACCCTTGATATCATCAGGGGTACTGAATCCGGTTTCTTTCACCATCTCTTCAATAGCCGCCAGCCTGTTTGCATAGTTCAGGTCGGACACTGAAGGATAGCTCACAGAAAAGCGTCTTGGCATTACCTTTTCATCGCTGTCTACTACCACAGGTTCACGCTTCAGGATGTTACCTGTCTTAGACGGGAAGCCGGTACGCTTGATGGTAGCCCATGCTTCATTCTGGTTTTTAAAGCTGTTGATGTATTCCTGCACACAGATTTGTTCCAGTGCATTGGCTGCATCATATTTCACACCGGGACTGGCAATATACGTAGCAATTTCATCTGCTGACAGTGCGTTGTAGCCAGCAACACCAGCTATTTTACCCATGCGGTCGTAAGCGCTGACAGATGCTGAGACACCTGCATAATATAAGGTTTGTGCATCTTCGTTAGTGATCCCTCTTACGGCCAGCTCAGCCCGCATAAAACAGATATCAGCATATGTAATGATAGGGAATGTAATTGAATGATGACCGGTTGGATTGTAAAATAATGAGTCCTGGATTTCCGATACCCATCTCTTTGTAACAGATGCACCATTGTAACTAAACTTCAGGTCAGAATAATAATAGTTGACGGTTGGGTCAGTCGACTTAGCAGGGTTTGCAAACTGTCCTCTGTAGAACTTTCCATCCCATTGCAGCGTATCCGGAAGGATCTTCTGGGCTTTAGCTGAGTCAAACTGATCTTTGGTAAAAGATTGCTGGAAGAAGATCCTTACGCGTGGGTCGGCAGTGTTCACCATGAAATCAACATAGTTCCTGGCACCGGATACATTGCCGTTACTTTCAGGATTGTAGTTGCCTCCCTTTGCATAAGTAATTGCAGCTTCAAGCTGCCAGTTTTCATCATTAGAGCTGATCAACCCACCGTCATCAGCCAGGATCTCACTTACCAACGTTTTCATTTTTGCAGCATCTCTGTTTATGAGTCGCATAGCCAGTCTTAAGCGCAGGCTGTTGGCTGCCTTGATCCAGTAACTCAGATTCCCACCGTAATAAACATCCTGGTTACTCAGATTAGCCTGGGCTACAGCGGGATTGGTTTTTAATGTAGCTACACTTCTTTTCAGTTGTGCCTGCAGGGTATCGAACAACACTTCCTGCGCATCATATTTTGGAGTGAGCAACCCGGTGTATCTTGCCAGGAAAGCTTCGGTATAGGCAATGCTCCCCTGCACGTCTGACACATAGGCGGCATAATAAGCCATGGGAATGTAAGTGATGGCATACAGGTGAGTATACTTTTCACGATCGCTGCCCGACTTCTTCTCGATCAGCTGTTGTACATCTTTCAGCTGATTACCCACATGGGTGTAAAAGTTGCTGTAACGCTGATTGAGGTTACCGCTGCCTTCATATACGGTAGCAGAGGCACCATTCATGGTCACAAAGGTTTGTGTCCAGTAGTACATGGCCCTGTTGTAATCGTAGTAGTATTCGAAGTCAGAACCATTAATAGCGGTCAATGCAGATGTAAACTCCTGTTCAGGGTTTACAGTCAATACATCATCCGGGTCGGTATTCATTTCAGCAAATTTCTCTCGGCTGCAACTGATCATGAAGGTAGGTATCAGGAGCAGCAGGAATATATATTTAAAGCTATTCATTCTTTAACTAGTTTTCTGATTAAACAAATCACACCTTAGAAGCTGCCCCAGATCTGGAAGCCGATATTGCGGATATAAGGCATTGCAGATACTTCCTGGAATGCATCAGATCCGCTGCTGTTCAGGTTATCAGGATTCACGTGGTCTTTCGCACTATTGTACAGGTACATGATGTTGTTACCTATTAAAGAGAAGCGCAGGCCATTCAGTTTCAGTTTTGCAGCTACCTTGTTAGGCATATCATAAGTCAGGCTCACCTGTTGCAGAGATACCCATGAAGAGGTGAACATAGATGCTTCGCGGATACCATTGCCCCAGCTATGTGTGTTCTGGTAGTAAGCGAATGAGTTGGTAGGATTGATCCAGCCTTTTTCATATGCATCTTTCATTGTCATACCTGACAGGTCGTGGGATGCACCATCCAGACCAGTAACGACTGTACCATCTCTGTACACACCGTCGATGATCATACCGGTTTCCATTTCCACGCCAGCAGCATTTGTAAATTTCTTACCGCCCAGTTTCTCATTTCTGAAAGGAAGTGTGCTCTTCATGCTACCCAGCCAGCTACCCAGATCATGTGTGAAAGAGTATACTTTACCACCGAATTTGCTATCGAGTACAAAACCTAACTGAAATTGCTTATAGTTAAAGTTGTTGCGCCAGTTACCCAGGAAGTCAGGGGTAATGTTGCCCACTACAGGGTTCTTGTTGATACCGTCATTATAGTTCTGTGCTCTTACATATACAGAGGAACCTTTTGCACTTGACATGCTGAGCACTCTCTTGCCGTTGTTTTCGCTATGTTTGCCATCTGGGCTGTTGTACGATGCATAGCCATAGTTAGCGATGATAGTACCATAATCGCCGCCTTTCTTAGCAATTACGCTGAAACCGTCTCCGCTACCCAGCGATACATAATCCAGGCCATAAGGCAGGCTCAGGACCTTATTCCTATTGCGGGTATAGTTGAAGTAAGTATCCCATGAGAAGTTCTTCGTCTTGATTGGTGTAGCATTCAGGCGAATTTCCCAACCGCGGTTGCGTACTTTACCACCATTGATCAGGGTTGCACTTACACCTGATTCAATAGGTGAAGAGAAACTGATGATTTGTGCTTTACTATCCTGATTGTAGAAAGTGATATCTGCGCCCAGCCTGTTCTTGAACAATTTCAATTCGATACCTGATTCAAACTTATGTGAGCGGGTTGGCAACAGTGCCTGGTTAGGCAGTGTATTGGAGCTATAGGTATAGCTGGCCACTCCATTATAAGAACCATTGGCGGTATAAGCACCGGTATTCGCGGTATAATTGGTAGTACCACCACCTACACTGGCAAATGATGCCCGCAGTTTACCATAGTCAAATGCAGCAGGCAGTTTGAAATTGTCTGTGAAGATCCAGGAAACGTCAGCCCCGGGATAGAAGAAGGAATAGTTACCATGTCCGTCGTTGTATACGAGTGTAGAGTTCCAGTCATTTCTGCCATACAGGTTTAAGTAAAGGAATTCTTTATAACCCAGTTGTGCCTGTGCAAATGCGGAGCTGGATTGGTATTTATTAGGTGCCGATTCGCTTACAGTGGGAACGCCATTAGAGTTCGACAGGCGGTATACATCTGGCAGGATATAACTTTCCATTTGTGCAGACAGGCTTTGTTGCACACCCCTGTTCACCTCACCGCCACCTTGTACCATCAGGCTGAAGAATGGTGTCAGATCATTAGTATAAGTGAGACTGGACTGATAACGCTCTATCGTTTTGTTGGTAGTGCTCACATTGTACCTTGGATTGCCAAATCCTACATCCTGCCCTCTTTGTTTATTATCCCAGTTGGTACCGATATAGTTTACACTGGCAAGGCCCTGCCATCTGAGGTGCCTGGTCAGCTCTGCTTTCAGGTCAATGCTACCTCTGAAGTTATTTTCAGTCTGTGTCATTTTATTCTCCAGGAGAGGGAACCATACATAGGAGGTCATACCACTTGGATCACTTTGATTCACGCCACCATTTTCCTTATCAATGTAGTTAGACATCCAGTATTTGGTATCGTAGTTACGGGTACCACCGTATACGAAGTTCTTCATGGTACCATAGTTAGCGCCTACATTTGCAGGGTTTACAGCTGTACTCTGTACGTAGGTAACGTTTGCATCTACCATCAGTACATTGGCAATCCTGGTAGTACCACGAAACGCGATGTTATTACGACTCAGGTCGTTGTTAGGTGTGACACCTTCAGAGTACAGGTTGGAATAAGACAAGCGGTAGGTACCAAGGTCACTGCCATTAGATAAACCTACATTGAAGTTCCTGGTGATACCTGTGCGGAAGGCATCCAGAATATTGTGTGGACGAGGATTGTTCTGGATGGTTTTGCCTGTTACATCTATTACAGTCTGACCTGTCATTTCGGGGCCAAAGTTGTAACCATAGGTATCAGGGTTGATCTTCAGGTTACCATTCGCATCTGTAGCGAAGTCAGACAGGCCATAACCTGAACCGAACTGGTTCTGGAAGTCAACGGTCTTATAAGGAGTAGCTGTGTACATGTCAGCGCTCACATTTACGCCCAGCCCCCTTTGTTTGAATCCTTTCTTTGTTTTGATGAGGATGACACCATTTGAAGCACGGCTGCCATACAAGGCAGTCACCGCACCGCCTTTCAGTACACTGATAGATTCAATATCGTCAGGGTTTATGTCTTTGAGAATGTTACCCATGTCCTGATCGCTTCCTTTATTTGGCATGATCACATCCTGGTCCATAATGATATCATCGACCACTACCAGGGGTTGGTTGCCATAGGGATCAAGAGAAGCGCTCCCTCTGATCAGGAAGCGGGTAGTACCCTGTGGGCCACCGATACCTGATTGTACCTGCAGGCCGGGCACCATGCCCTGGAGGGCAGCAATGGGGTTGATGGGTGTAGCTTTCAGGATGTCTGCACCACCTACAGTTGCAGTGGCATAGCCTAAAGTACTTTTGTTGCGGGATTCTCCAAATCCTGTGATCACGACTTCGCCCAGTGCGCCGGTTTTAGCCTGCAGGACTACTCTGAGCGGTTCGTTCGAGCCTGCAACCACTTCTTTCTGCTCCATGCCAATAAAAGAAAATATGAGGGTAGCACCAGCCGGACCATCCAGCTCGAAGCTACCATCTGCTTTGGTTGAAGTTCCTTTTTGCGCGCCTTTGAGACGTACAGAAACGCCGGGCAAGGGATTGCCTTTCTCATCTCTTACGATACCAGTAATTACCTGACGGGGAGCCAGTTCAGGGGCAATGAGTCTCTTTGGACTCAGGATGATTGTATTCTCTTCAATTTTGTAAATAATGGGCTGATCTTTGAGGCATACATTCAATGCTTCTTCGATCGTAGCGTCTTTGACAGAGACGCTGACAGGTTTTGCGTTGTCAAGCAAACGGGCATCGTACCAGAAGAGGTAGCCGGTTTGATCCCTGATAGAGCTAAGAACGCTGGCCAGTGCTACATTCCGGCCGGAAAAGGTGACTTTTTGTGAAAACCCCCTTGCGTGAATCTGCAGGCAGCAGGCTAGTATTAAAACAGTAGCAAGGCGCATGATCAAAAAGATTTTGGAGGACATAAAACGGCGGCCAGGCCGGGCTTTGCCGTGCATGGATAAATTCATACCTTGAGTAGGTTTTGGTTACAAAATGAAATAGTTCTTCATGATGGCTATATGCAAATAGCCAGACCAGACTACTGCCGGGATTGTTGCAGCGATCCCGGCTTACTTATAGCAAGCCGTCAGTAGTACAGACAAAAGTTTAATGATTCATTTGATTACTGTTCATAATGATGCTTTAGTTTGGTTAGATATTAAATAGATATAGAATCGCTATGGTGTAACTGTGATGGTATTGCCATCCATCTTAAAATTGACCTGGCTATAGCTCAGGATCTTCAAATTGGTTGATAAACTCGCTTTTCTTTTAAGCTCTCCTACAAAGCGAAAATCTGGTATAGGGCCCTCGAAACTAACCTCCACATCATACCAGCGGGCCAGCTGGCGCATGACGGTCTGTAAGTCTGCCTGATTAAATTTAAAATATCCATTTTTCCATGCGATCACACTTTCAAGGTCCGTGGTGGGTAACACATCCAATCTTCCATCTTTTTGTACCTGTGATTGTTCTCCTGGCTGCAGTATTTTAGATTTCCCCCCGACAGAGACCTTTACTGCACCTTCGATTAAGGTTGTCTGAATTTGTTTTTCATCGGGATAAGCCATGACATCGAAACTGGTGCCCAGTACGTCTATCTGCATGCCGGCTACTTTTACCAGAAATGGTTTGGCTGCATCTTTCTGTACTTCGAAATAGGCTTCACCTGTTAGTTCCACTGTCCTGTTGCTTCCATTGAACACTGTCGGAAAGCGTAGTGATGATAAGGCATTGAGCCATACCTGCGTTCCATCCGGCAGGGTGATCTGGAACTGTCCTCCCCGTGGTGTGCTGATTTTATTGTATAAAACTTCGTTACTATTATTAGCCGCATGATAAGCGAGCTTCCCTCCTGCTAAGTTGATGATGGAGGTGTTGCCCTGTTTCGCGATCTGCTGATTGCCTGTACTATCAAGTTCAATTGTCGATCCATCTGCCAGTGTCAGGATAGCTTTGTCGCCACCTGCAAGGATATCATGCTGGGTTTGTACCTGCGCCAGTGGCTTGCTTTTGAAAGACTTCCACAGGTATCCACCCCGGGCAGCTGCCAGGATCAGGGCGACGGCGGCAGCATAGCGCAACCAGCGGAAGCGGTGTTTCTTCACTACTACCAGCTGTGTATTTTCCTCTGCCTGGAAAATGGCAGTGGTAATAGCGGCAATGGTGCTCACTGGCAGCTCCATTTCGGGGACAGCCTCGTGTGCCTGTTCTATCAACCGCCTTGCTTTCTCCGCGTTCTCAGGTAGCAGCATTAATCGGGTCAGCTCAGCTACTTCCTCTTCAGTAGCCTGCTCATTCATGCAGCGGTTAAAAAGCTCTTCCAGACGGTTTAATGAATCCATTACTAATATTGACGCTTAAAAAATAGGTTTGGGGGGTAAGGCGTAAAAAATATTTTTTACCAGCCCAGCCAGATGATGATCGTAAGTAGGTCCAGGTTGGCCATACAGAAGGCCCGGATGTTCTTCATCGCCTGTTCCAGATTGGATTTTACGGTTTCGGGGGAGATATTCATGGCAGCTGCCGCAGCCTCTCTTTTCATCCCTTCTTTTTTAATGAGGATATAGGTCTGTTGTTGCCGCTCTGGTAAGCGACGGATTGCTTTTTCAAGCAAGCTTTCATATTCCCTGTCCTGCACCACATGTTCAGTCGTGTTGGCTGCCGGCGATCGTTCTTCCAGATCGGTATCGCAGATGCTCAGTATATCCCTTTGTTGCTGCCGGAGGGTGCTATAGATCATGTTTGCAGAGACGGTATGGAGGAATGCCGGGAAGTTGGCGATTTCCACCAGCATCTCTCTTTTTAACCAGATCTTCAGGAATACATCCTGCACAATTTCTTCGGACAGTGGTACGGACCTGGTAAGCCGGTATGCCACGGAATATACACTCTTATGGTAATGGGCGACCAGCAATGCAAATGCAGTCTGATCACCGGATGCGATGCGTTGAAAAAAGGCATTATCTATTAGTGGCCTCGTCATGGTTTGGTTGAAACTGGTAGCTGCCGCACCTATGAAAATCAATTGTGTTAGTAACCCGGATAAAAATACAAAAATCCGCGTATCGGCAAGGGACCTCAAAAAAAAAGCCCTCACTACTGTGAGGGCCTTTTCAAAAACCTTTAATATAGTTTCGGTGCCGCATTCAGCATTGGGAAACCCCGTTGATGCCAGTAAGGATACACCGGCGGTACCTCACTCACCTTGTCCAGTCGCTTCACCTGATCCAGCGTCAGGTTCCAGCCTACTGCGCCAAAATTCTGTTTCAGCTGCTCTTCGTTCCTGGCACCGATGATGATGTTGGAAACGGTAGGTCTTTGCAGGAGCCAGTTGATAGCCACCTGTGCTACTGTTTTCTCCACTTCTTTGGCGATGGCTTCCAGTTCGTCGATGATGTTATAGAACACCTCGTCTGTGATGGCAGAAGCCGGAATAGGGCTACCACCCTGTGCCACTCTTGCATCGGCAGGAGCAGGCTGATTACGGCGATATTTGCCACTCAGTCTACCTGCTGCCAGGGGACTCCATACAATGGTACCTACGTTCTGGTCTATGCCCAGGGGCATTAGCTCCCATTCAAAATCCCTGTTCACCAGTGAATAATAGGCCTGGTGTGCAATGTATTTAGACCAGCCATATCTTTCGGAGATGGACAGCGATTTCATGAGGTGCCAGCCTGAGAAGTTGGAGCAGGCGATGTAGCGTACCTTGCCGCTTTGTACCAGGGTATTGAGCGCATTGAGGGTCTCTTCTACCGGTGTATTGGCATCAAAGCCGTGCAGGTGGTATACATCGATATAGTCGGTGCCCAGTCGCTTCAGGCTTGCCTCAGCACTCTTAATGAGGTGAAAGCGGGAAGAACCATAGTCGTTCACTCCTTCGCCCAGGGGGAAAGTGGCTTTGGTAGAGATCAATACCTGGTCACGCAGCCCTTTCAGCGCCTTGCCCAGAATTTCTTCTGAGGCTCCTGCTGAATACACATTGGCAGTATCAAAAAAATTGACACCAGCCTCTAAACAGATATCTATCAGGCGACGCGCTTCTTCTACCTGCGTACTACCCCATGCTTTAAAAAATTCATTGCCACCACCGAAGGTAGCTGTCCCAAAACTCAATACGGGCACTCTTAATCCTGATCCTCCTAATTGTCTGTATTCCATAGTTTCAAAACTTTTTGTCTACCTATAAAATTAAGCCCCCTGTATAGAAAACCTGTTTACTATCTAACTAAATAGTAATTAAAAAAGGTTGTATTCATAAAAATGATACAACCTTTTTTAATTAAGAATTTTGTTTCGTTTTTCACACGCTTATTGCAGACTATTCTTCGTCATCTTCATCATCACCAAATTCATCTTCATCCAGCCATTCCAGGTAAGCATAATACCAGCTTTCCAGTTCATCCAGCAGCTCCTCTTTTTTAGCCGGATCGTTCTTGAAGAAATCTTCTACATTGTCGATTTCATGAACGATATCGATGTATGCACTTTCTTCATCTTCTTCCACACGCTTAGCGAAGAAACGCGGCTGCTCTGTATGGAAGATATATTCGTTATCAGGATCCGTCACTGGATCGTCTGCGATCATAAACTTGGGTAACTTAGCCATAGTAATTTTATTTTTATTGATGATGTAAAACAAATGTATTGTAAATAAATCATTCAACGAACATACCGGCCTAATCTGTTATAGTCCAGCTCATCAGCTCCTGTACTGGCATCAAAATTGAATAATAATCGGTATAAAAAATTGATGTTATGAAACCAAAAACAATACGTGCAGGTATAGTGGCTATGTCCATTACTGCTGCAGCTTTGCTCTCCAGCCATGCAGGTATGGCGCAGGGTATAGACAGTACCGCTAAGAAAGTAGGTAATAAGACAGCCTCTATCGCTGTAAAAGGTGCCAGTAAGGTAACTGACAAGACTTATAAAGGCAAGGTAGGTCCGGGTGGCCAAACCGTCTATATCGACAAAAAAGACAACAAATATTATGTGGATGACAAGGGTAAGAAAGTTTACCTGAAACCTTCTGAAATCAGGGATAAGAAAGATTAATTCATACAAATAAAGAAGGGCTGACCTCGGATAGTCAGCCCTTCTTATTTATAAAGAAATTATCAGCTTAATTCACTCAGTTCCAACCAGCGCATACCCTTCTCATCCAGTAAGTTAATCACTTCCCCTACGCGGCGCGCAATCGGTTCCAGTTCGGCATATGGAAGAGTCCCTGATGCCATTTTAGCGTCCAGCGTTTCCTTTTCTTTTTCCAGGTCGGCGATTTCCTTTTCCAGCAGTTCCAGTTCCCGTTTCTCCTTGAAGGACATTTTGCGTCCCTTATCTACCGGCGCGGCTGGTGCGGGTGCTGCAGTCGTAGCTGCAGGTACTGGTTTGGGCTCTTCTTTTTCCTGCCCGGGTTTATCCTTTTCCCATTCGCGGTACTGGGTATAGTTGCCCGGGAAGTCACTCACCACACCCTGGCCTTCGAACACAAACAGGTGATCGACCAGTTTATCCATGAAGTAACGGTCGTGGCTCACGATGATCAGGCAGCCCTGGAAATCCAGGAGGAAGTCTTCCAGGATGCTCAGGGTAGGCAGATCCAGGTCGTTCGTAGGCTCATCCAGTACCAGGAAGTTCGGGTTACGGAAGAGTATGCTCAATAGGTGTAATCTTCTCTTCTCTCCACCACTCAGCTTGGAGATGTAGGTATACTGCTTTTCCGGCGGGAACAGGAATAGCTGTAAGAACTGGGCGGCACTTACCTTTGTACCATCTGCCAGGGGGAAGTTTTCAGCAATGTTCTTTACGAATTCAATGACACGCATATCTTCCTTGATGACAAGGCCGCGCTGATCATAGTTGCCGAATACGATGGTTTCGCCGGTATTGATCTTTCCGGAATCAGGTTGTTCCAGTCCCAGCAACATGTTGAGGAATGTGGATTTCCCCACCCCATTCTTTCCTACCACGCCTACGCGTTCACCTCTCTTAAAAGTATAGTCAAAGCCTTTCAGGATCTGCAGATCGCCATAAGCTTTGTAGACTTTTTTCATTTCGATGATCTTGCCCCCCAGGCGGGTCATCTTTACATTCAGTTCCAGCTGTTGTTTTTCCAGTCTTACGCTGGCTTTTTCCTTTACCTCGGCAAAAGCATCGATACGTGATTTAGACTTGGTAGTACGGGCTTTGGGCTGCTTACGCATCCATTCCAGTTCCTTGCGGAACACATTGCGGGCCTTTTCCACACTGGATTTAGCCATCTCCTCGCGGGTGGCTTTCTTTTCGAGGTAGTTTTCGTAATCGCCCTTATAAATGAACAGCTGTTGCTGATCCAGTTCCATGATTTCATTACACACGCTATCCAGGAAGTAACGGTCGTGGGTGACGAGCAGCAGGGTTACTTTTTCCTGGTCCAGGTAGTTTTCCAGCCACTCGATCATACCTACATCCAGGTGGTTGGTAGGTTCATCCATGATGAGCAGGGTGTGCCTGTGTTCAAAGCCGATATCGATCAGTACTTTGGCCAATGCCACTCTCTTGACCTGACCACCGGAAAGGCTGCCCATGAGCTGTTCCATATGGTGGATATTCAGCTTGCCGAGGATTTGCTTCACTTTGGAATCAAAATGCCATGCATTCAGCTCATCCATACGTTCGATAGCTTTGGTCAGCTTGTCCAGATCGGGCTCCTCTCCTTCTTCAGTCAGCATTTCATAATCCCTGATTGCGGAAAGTACAGGATGGCCCTGTGAGAATATGTGGCGGGAGATGGTTTCTCCGGGATTGAAAGCATTTTGCTGTTCCAGCATGACTACTGTTACATCTTTATGGATCCAGACAGTGCCGGCATCTGGTGTTTCCTGGCCGCAAAGAATGCGGAGCAGGGTGGATTTGCCGGTACCATTCAGCGCCACCAGGGCGATCTTGTCACCTTCTTCGATATGGAAAGAAATATCTTTAAACAAGGGGCCTGCGCCATAGGACTTCGTTAGTCCTTCTACTGTAACATAATGCATGGGGCGAAGTTAGTAAAAGCTTTACAAGTTAATAAATAACCACAGATGGGGTTTTATGACCAAACATATAGAAATCGATTATATAAGTATATAAAAACCAATCGAAAATTTTATTTTTGTTAAACTTTAACGGAAATTTTTGATCTAAAGGGGTACATCTTTTTTTCAACCGTATGCGAATATGTGTTGCCTTGCTAGTGGGTAGGGAAATCATTTCCGCGTAACCGATGAAATTTTTTAACTGGAGATTGTTTAACCTGTCATAGGGGGGGATCCTGGAAACGACACCATGATGATTTTTATTGAGTATCCTGGATAAGGATAGTCTCCCCTATTGAGAAAGGAATTTATTTATTGAGCAATTCGGTCCTTAAAGAACGTACTTGCTATGAAAGTTATTTACATCACACATTACACCGACCTATATGGTGCTAATAAATCGTTACTCGATTTAATAGAAGGATTATCGTCTGATGTGGATTTTCATTTAGTAGTGCCTAATGAAGGCCGGCTTACCACTGTAGCCAGCAAGAGAAATATTCCTTACACTATTATTCCTTTTTACAACGAAGTATATTTTAAAGGGCAGGATCAGCAACTGGATTTTAAACGGGTGATGACTGAAAGGGCCAAAGGGATCGTTAAATTCCTGCACAACTGGCGACTGGTGATCAAACACTCCTCCCTGTTTAAAGATTACGATATCATTCACATGAACTCTTCCGCGACCTTAATAGGCGCTTACTTCTCGTTATGGACCAGGAAAAAACTGGTATGGCATATCCGGGAGTTTGGCTGGCAGGATTATAAGTTCAGGTATAATTTCGGATACAAGTACTTTATGTTCTGGCTCAATAAAGCGGATACAGTTATCAGCATCAGCAAAGCGATCTATCAGAAACGGGTGATCGATTCCAAAGCGGGTATCAAGAAGATCGTATACAATGGGGTGATCTCCATCAAGACCCTGAAGCAACATATTGAAGCTATTTCCAATAAAAAAGAGGAGCCGCAGAAAGAGTTTGTCTTTGCCCTGGTAGGACATCTAAGCGAGGAAAAAGGGCAACTGGAGGCGCTCAGGGCGTTTCATCAATTATATACAAAGTGTAAAAATATCAGGTTGATCCTGGCCGGTTCCGGACCCGATGATTATACAGCGATGTTAAAGGCATATGTACAGGAACTTGGACTGGGAGCCAATGTCGACTTCACCGGCTATATTGCTGATATACGCGGGGTGTACACCTCCATTGACTGCCTGCTGATGTGTAGTAAACATGAAGCATTGGGTAGAGTGACCATTGAGGCCATGAGCTTTGGTAAACCTGTAATTGGCTATGATGCAGCGGGAACAAAAGAGATCATCCAGGATGGAGAGAATGGTTTATTATACCTTGGGGAAGCGGACGTACTCGCAGAGAAGATGGCTATTCTAGCCCTGGACAAAGCCCTGCAGGAGAAACTGAGCAGGAATGCATTCAACTCAGTAAAGAAATTCACGATCGAAGAATATGCAGAAACTGTCAAAGACATATACGCATCTCTGACAGTTTCTGAAAGTATAAATTAGAAGTCATAGTAAAGCTGACGGAATGAGCTCCTCAGCCCTACCTGAAAAATCAGTTCATCCTTTTTCCAGGCGGAGTTCTTTTCATGCCTGGAGGTGACAGAACATTCCAAACGCAGGTTATATTTTGGATTGAGCAGGAAGGCTGCTGTCCCCTGTACATTCAGCAGGGAAGTATTCAGACCCTGACCGATGTGGTTACCATAGTCTTCTGCCCTGGTATAGTAAGACTCAAATATGTTCTTACCATAGTTGATACCAGCTGAATCCAAGCCATATTTAGCATACGTGATCTGACCACGCAGGAATAACCTCTTGTAACGGTAATCTGCAATATTCACCCACTCTACGAAGTTTGCGCCTAGCGGATGTGCCAGTGGCTGATTATAATGTCCGTAGTTATTGAGTGTGGTTCTTTGAGAATACGTATATGGTCTGGCTGCGTTCACCTCTGTCAGGATATTCAGGTTCTTCACCTTGAAAAGGTTGTTAGACCTGAAACCTAATTGGCCACCATATTTATTCGCCCACCAGCCGCTGCCGCTGGTTATTTCCTTCAATACAAATTCATCCAGTATGAACTGACCATAGAAGGTACTGTTCACGGATGGTGCATACTTTAAGTTGAAACCCATCAGTGCATTGTCAGGAGAACCTACTGAGAACTCAACAGGTCTGAGGAACACGATCGGGTTCAGGTAACTGGCATCAAAACCTCTCTTGCCGGTGGAGTCACTATCCTGCCAGATAACGGCTTCGAATAAACCCACGGACACCTTTTTACTCACATTCCAGTCCAGGTAGTTGAATACCCCCCATTTCTTGCGGTAACCGGTACCATAAGAAGACTCCGGATATTTCATATCAATGAACTGTGCCCACATGGTAGTGTATTGTACACGGCCCACATTGGCTATGATCTTGAGGAAAGGATAGTTGAAAGAAGCATCTGAGAGGAGCATGGAACGATAGCCATCCCCGATAAAGTTCTTATCGTACCCCAGCTGGAAATCGAAGTGACGGCCTGCCTTGTAATTGATCAATGCAGAAGAATACGCATAGTCAAACGCGGTACCGTTGGAGAAAGACTTCCATTGGCCCTGGCCAGGTACGATCAGGTTCTGTCTTCCATAATCATCTATGTAAGTGGCGAACTTGCCCTGGTTCTCATAGAACTCTGCTTTCAGGGTGAGGTTCTTGCCGATGGTACCACCGGCTATTACGCCACGGGTATTCAGCCAGATATTCCCCCTTGTACTGCTATGACCTAATTGCAGGTCAGGCAGTATGCTGGCGTAAAATGAATAGTCGTCTTCTTTTAATTCCAGCAGATGTTCTCTGAACAGCTTGCGGTAAAACCAGCTCTGCTTGTGTAAAGTATCGCCCTGCGGCAGGTCAAAAGACGGTTGGATACTGTAATCACGTTGAGAAGAGTGGTAGTTAAGGGAGTCTGTTGAAGACTTATAAAACCCCAGTGAGTATTGGGTTCCTATACTCTGAGCATTCACGGTGGTACTGACAGCCAAACCACTAAACAGTAGTATGGCTGTGGGGGTAATCACATTTTTGAACATAGATTTGAATTTGCTTGCCAGTTGCAAATATATCGGCTTTCCATCGAATAATGCGGTTTACGCGATTAAAAGAGGATTATAACATATTGCCAGACTCATCTTCATTATTCTAGAGATATGCGTGCTGTTGGTTGTCTTTTAACTGCTCTGCAATCTTCTTAATCTCCTGTTCCAGTGATTTAGGGTAGATGAGCAGCACATTTTCCGTATCCACCACGATGTAGTCACTCAGGCCCCTGATCACTGCCATCTTATCTTTCGGCAGTCTGATGATACAGTCAGCGGTCTCCATCAGCTGGTGTTCGCCTTCTGAAATCACGTTATTGTTATCTTTCTTTTCCAGTACATGGTAGAGAGAAGCCCAGGTTCCCAGGTCGCTCCAGCCGAAATCGACGGGCATGGTACTTACGTTGTCCGCCTTTTCCATGATCGCATAGTCTATGGAAATCTTAGGAGAATTGCCGTAGTGCGTATTGATAAACTGCTGTTCTTCAGGTGTATTGTAGTAAGGCAGCCCTTCATTGAAGATGTCGTATACATCCTTTGCATAGGTTTTAAACGCCTGCAGGATGGTGCTTACATTCCAGATGAAGATACCGGCATTCCACACATAGTTGCCTTCTTCGAGGAAAGCCACGGCTGTTTCATGTACGGGCTTTTCGGTAAAGCGGAGCACCTTACAGATCTTGCTACCGGGCGTATATTCATAGTTGATATAACCATAACCGGTATCAGGACGGGTTGGTGTGATACCTAATGTGAGCAGGATATCGCGCTGTGCCACAACTTCGAGCGACTCTTTGATATCCCTTACAAACTGCTGTTCGTTGAGGATAAAGTGATCGGATGGAGCTACCACCATACGGGCGGAAGGGTCCAGCTTCATCATTTTGAAAGCAGCGTATGCGATACAGGGCGCTGTATTGTTCCTGGATGGTTCACAGAGAATATTGGCTGTATCAATATTCGGCAGGTGTTCCAGTATCAGGTCTTTATACTCATTATTGGTAACGATGTAGATATTTTTCTCAGGCGCAATTTTGAGAAAACGTTCGTAGGTAAGTTGTAATAAGGATTTCCCTACGCCCATTATATCAATGAACTGCTTGGGGCAAGCTTGGCGACTTTGAG
Organism: Chitinophaga silvisoli; assembly: GCF_003412465.1. Lineage (GTDB taxonomy): Bacteria > Bacteroidota > Bacteroidia > Chitinophagales > Chitinophagaceae > Chitinophaga > Chitinophaga silvisoli. The sequence continues at coordinate 1,104,107 of NZ_QTJV01000002.1, read as the reverse complement.
GCCAGAAGCGACTACCGACGCCGCCTGCCATTATAAATATATAGTTATGGTTATCCATAATCAGTTAATCCATTTTGTAAGTCTCACGTGTTTATACACCGAAGCAATGCCTGCTTTCAGTTCGGTCTTTGCTTTCCAGCCCAGTGCATGCAGTTTAGACACATCCATTAATTTACGTGGAGTACCATCTGGTTTTGTAGCATCAAATACCAGATTGCCTTCATAGCCTACGATCTCTTTGATCATTTTAGCCAGATCGAGAATGCTGATATCCTCGCCTACGCCTATGTTCACCAGTCCTTCTTCGTTATAGTGCTGCATGAGGTAGAAACAGGCATCCGCCATATCATCAGCATGCAGGAACTCACGGAGCGGAGTGCCGGAACCCCAGATCACCACTTCGGGTGCCTTTGATTCTTTGGCTTCATGAAATTTACGCAATAATGCAGGTAAAACATGGGAGTTCTTCAGGTCGTAATTGTCATTAGGGCCATACAGGTTAGTCGGCATGACAGAGATAAAGTTGCAACCATATTGTGCCCTGTAGGCATCACACATTTTGATACCTGCTATCTTGGCTATCGCATACGGTTCATTGGTAGGTTCCAGTAAACCGGTGAGGAGGTAATCTTCCTTCAGCGGCTGTGGCGCCAGTTTTGGATATATGCAGGAAGAACCTAAGAACATCAGTTTCTTCACATCATTTGCCCAGGCATGATGAATGACGTTGTTCTGAATCATGAGATTCTCGTAAATGAATTCGCCTTTGTAGGTATTGTTAGCTACAATTCCCCCTACCTTGGCAGCAGCGAGGAATACATAGTCAGGCTTTTCTTCAGCAAAGAATTTACTTACAGCCGCCTGATCACGCAGGTCCAGTTCTTTGGAGGTTCTCACTACAATGTTATTGAAACCATCCTGTTGCAGTCTTCTTACGATGGCAGATCCAACCATTCCCCGATGTCCGGCTACATATATTTTATCCTGTTTTTGCATATACTATTCGAATCGGTTTAAAACATTATAACCTGCATTTTTCAATACAAGTTCTTTTCTGAACAATTCCACATCGGCAGCCATCATTTCTTTTACCAGCCCGGCCAGGTCGTACTTTGGTTTCCATCCCAGTCTTGTCTGTGCCTTTGTTGGATCACCGATCAGCAGATCTACTTCGGTAGGGCGGAAATATCGGGGGTCTATGGCCATTACTTCCTGGCCCGGTTTGCAATGTTCATTGTTAGCGCTTACGCTTTTGATGATTGCTTTCTCGTCTACACCGGTGCCTTTATATTCAATCTCAATACCTACTTCGGCAAAAGCCATCCTGATGAAATCTCTTACTGGTGTGGTGATACCGGTAGCGATCACATAGTCGTCAGCCTTATCCTGTTGCAGTATCAGGTACATGGCTTCCACATAGTCTTTTGCATGGCCCCAGTCACGCTGTGCATCGATGTTACCCATGTATATTTTATCCTGCATACCCAGTGATATCCTGGCTACGCCACGGGTGATCTTGCGGGTCACGAAGGTTTCGCCTCTCAGCGGACTTTCGTGGTTGAAGAGGATACCGTTGCTGGCATGCATCCTATAGGCTTCACGGTAATTTACAGTGATCCAGTAAGCGTACATTTTTGCTACGGCATAAGGTGATCTTGGATAGAACGGGGTTCTCTCAGACTGAGGAACTTCCTGCACCAGACCATACAGTTCGGAAGTAGAGGCCTGGTAAATTTTAGATTTCTCCACCAATCCCAGCAGTCTTACAGCTTCCAGTATCCTCAGGGTACCAATACCATCTGCATTGGCAGTGTATTCAGGTGTCTCGAAGCTTACCTGAACATGGCTCATGGCGCCCAGGTTATAAATTTCATCTGGTTGTACCTGCTGGATGATCCTGATCAGGTTCGTGCTGTCAGTGAGGTCACCATAGTGCAGTTTCAGGTTGATATTTTCATCATGGGGATCCTGGTACAGATGGTCAATTCTATCCGTGTTGAACAGGGAACTACGGCGTTTGATACCATGTACTTCATATCCTTTTGATAATAACAATTCGGATAAATAGGCACCATCCTGCCCGGTAATGCCGGTAATTAATGCTTTCTTCATAATTCTATTTAGCGTTGCCAGTGACAATCATTTTTAAGGTTCTCAGTTGGCAAGTATTATGATTTTATTTTTCAGTTTTTCACACTCTGTATTTAGCGAAGCCGTTCAGGGCCCAGTGGAACAGGTAATAGCAACTCCTGATCAATCCCAGCTTTTCTATTTTGTAATACACCAGGAATTGTGGTTTTACTACCTTCTTCTTTTTACCAGTGGTAGAGTTGGCCAGTACTCTGTAGCTTGCCAGTACTTCGGTATTTCCATATGCTTCTTTACATTGCTTGATGATCGTGAGCCAGTACACATAGTCATCCCTGAGGCTCTTAAGATCTTCTCTAAGGTACATCTTTCCAAAACGTGACGTATCATACACGCCTGTTAAGCAGGAAATAGAGCAGGTTTTGAGCAGGCTGTTGTAATCGACCTTTTCGGGTACGAGGAACGGGCGCATGCACTCTTTGGAATGCTCATCTATCCGGCGGTGAGAACCATATACGAGGGTGGCGTTCTTAGCTTTCATCAAAGCCAGTTGCTTCTCGAGGAAATCGGCATCCCACAGGTCATCTGCATCCAGCAGCGCTATATATTGCCCTTCCGCTCTTCTGATACCATTATTTCTGGCGGCAGCGGAGCCGGCGTTGGGCTGTGAGTGCAATTGTATACGACTGTCTTTCTTCACATATTCACTGATCACAGCTACGCTGTCATCTTTTGAACCATCATTGATGATGATCATTTCCCAGTTAGGATAGGTTTGCGCCAGCACTGATTCGATCGTTTCGGGTATGAACCGCTGCGCATTGTAAACCGGCGTAATTATGGATACTAGGCCTTTTTGCATAATCTATGTTTCAAATAAAATCTAATCACTTCCCTTATCATGATCACTCTTCCCCGCAGCTTTGCATTCAGGCTACGTTTACTTTTTCCCTGACCGGTATTGGTAAAGGCAGCACTATGGCGCCTGTACATGATCAATGGCTGCTGGTAGAAGAATACTTTCGCATTCAACATCTCGCCTACCAATCCAATCCATAGATCATGACCTATTTCGATCGTGTCCGGGAAAGGTAATATATGAGGTAATAAAGATCTTTTAAATGCCATACAGCTACCGTAATAGGTCGACTTGAGCATGTTCTTTATGATACCCTTACCACCGTTAATGAAAGCTAACAGGGAAGGCGCTATCTCAGATAAATTTTCATCGACTATCGTAGCATCGCTCACCACTACATCGTACTGTTCAAACAGCGGTAATGTTCTCTCCACCTTATCATCCATCCACACATCATCCTGATCGGACAAAAAGATCAGTTCTCCTGTAGCCTGAATAATAGCATGCTGAAAGTTTTTGATCGCTCCTTTTCCAAGTGTATTCTGTACGATCTTTACCCGCTTATCATTCAAACTTTCAACGATCGCAATCGTATTATCTGTGGAATGGTCATCACTCACGATCAACTCATCATTTGCTGCCAGTTGTTTTAATATTGACTCGCATTGTGCTTTTATAAAACGTTCTCCGTTGTAAACGGCCATACACACAGACACACTCATATATTGCTATTTTCTCAGTAAATATTTTTGAATAAAGATCTGCAGGTAACGGGCATCCCTGTTCTTCAGCATCAATCCACCCATCCTCCTGATCGTCCATGCCAGGTACCAGAAACTATCTGCCACGCGCTCTCTGTCACAATTCCTTGCGCCTTCGCAAAAGAAGGCAAAGCGGTGCCGCAGCTTATCCGGATTGGTATCGTAGGCTGAAAAATCCTGTTCACAAACAAGGTCCAGTGTATAAAACCAGTTGTAGTGCCGGGCCAATCGCTCTATAAACTGAAAGTCGGCAAAGTCTAGTCTGACAGCTCCATTATACCCTCCCGCCTTTTGAAAGGCATCCAGGTTGATCAGTAAACCACTATTGACCGGACTGTATTTCTGTAGGCTATATTTACCTTCCGGTACGGATTTCACCCAATATACCCGCTTCCGCCTATAGATACCGGGAGACATAATATCTCCGTGTTGTGTCTTAAGGACAGGTGCAAACAACGGAATATCCGGGTTTCTGTTGACTGCATCTTCGTAAATAACAGGGAAATTGGAAGGGAATACCGTATCCTGATCAAGCAACAACAACCATGATTTCTTTAAGGTCAGGCCGTATGCTGCTCCTGTATTATAGGCTTTGCTTACTCCAGCGTTCACTTTATCATGTACATACTGTACTTTAAAGTTACCAAAAGTAATACTATTTTCATACATCGGCTCGGGACTGTTGTCATACACAAACAGGTCCATTTCCGCTCCCATTGCTTTCAGGTAATCATTCAGCACAGCAAGGCTCTTTGCGTTTTCAAGCTTTTGCTTATACAGCACAATTACTGGTAGTATGGAAGTAGAAAACTGCATCAGATATAATAAGGGTTTAGGAATCCGTTATAAATAAGGTCCAGGAACAGGAATAACAGGCACCATCCAAATACGAATGTCAATACCAGGTACTTATAATCCAGCAGGTAAAACAGCATTGGTACTAGTGCCAGCTCTACTATTCCAAACACATCCGCAAATCTCAGTGCAAAAGCAGGCATACTGGCAAACAGGACCATAAATGCGATTGACAGCACATACATCTTCACCATAATGATGAAATGTGGATTGCGATCCTTCAGGTATTCGTTGTTAAACAGGAATATATAGATCAATACGATCCTTAACATTACCGCCGGGTTGAATACATTTATCTTGGTGTACATACCTACTGATTGCAGTGTATTGTACGCCTCTATCTTGCTCTGGATAATGCCGATGTGCAGCTTCCCTAATATTTCAAGTAACCCGAGGCCACCTAAGAATAATACATAACTGACAGGAATGATCAGGAAATAGATCCTGTTCATCTTCACCGTCGACAGGAAGTACACTGGTATTAATACGATCGCCGAATAATGGAATAAGGTAGCGATCCCTATCACCAGCAAAAATTTATACAATTTCCGCTCTTGTACATAGTACAGGCTAAACAGGACCAGACCGATCGCTACACCGGCACGTACCTGGTTCATTTCATGTACAAAAAAGTAATGGGTAACCCATAAGGCTACGGAGAAATAAGGGAAGGAGGATACTTTTTTAAAGGCAAGGATATGGATAAATACAGCTAAGAATGCAAAGATCACCATCACATACCTGATATTCGGCACTATATGGGTGATGAATACAAATGAGGGCTCTACCATTAGCAATGATTCTGATATGGACAGATGTTTTACCCTATCAAAATAATCGATGTAAGTAGAATAGTCACCATCTACCTTGTCGCCCCTGAAGCCTGCGAACAGGAAAAGGAAACCACCAATCAGTAACAGGGGAATAAGGTCCTTCCTATCATTGAAATGAACTGCAACTAAAAACAGGCCTATAAAAATGATAAAATAAATAGCCATTACTTATTCCCTCTCTTCATTCTATAACTTTACGGTTGCTGTATTTTTAAATCTCATTTTCTCCAGCCTGCTGATGATGCCACGACCAAAGAGTTTGCGTATTACCAGTTTGACCTTGTAATAGCTCACATCCCTGATCATGCGGGGCAGCGAGATCCTTCCAAAAATATAATCGGCGCACTTCTTCTGATAAAATGACCAGGATGCTGCCGATACACCATCTCCGGTATTGATGGAAATAGGTTCATCCACTTTCATCACCACCTCTTCAGGTACATTGTTGAAGAAGAGGTAATCCGAGATAATAATACGCTTGGTCACGTTGTAATAGCCATACACCTCGTGTAGTGCGCGCTTATAGATCGCAGACTGATGCAGGATGATACCGCGTTTGAAATCAGCTGTGAACCTTGCCTTTCCACCGGGGAAGTAAGGTTGACTCATATAGAAATCTGAATAGATAAAAGCAATATGATCAGGAATATCAGCCATGACGGTGGACAGTACTTTGCTATGGCAAAAGGTATCCGCAGCATTCATGAATATGATCCACTCTCCCGTCGCCATCCTGATACCTTTGTTCATAGCATCATAAATACCCTTGTCAGGCTCACTGATCCACCTGCTGATGGAGCTTTCGTATTTCCTGATCACATCGACGGTGCCATCTTTCGATCCTCCATCTACAACTATATACTCCAGGTTATCTACATCCTGCCCGGTCACACTCTGAATTGTATTTTCAAGCAGTGCCGCCGCATTGTATACGACTGTGATGACAGATATCCTGGGCGATCTTTCACTTGGCATATTGATATCTTTGACCTTTTCGATTACTATATAATATTCTGTATAAATTATTCAGACATCGTAATGCCTTTTTTTTCCGGCTATCCGCTTTCAACGTCTGACCTGTAGATCCAGAAACACCTTCCCATACCGGCACCCTGCCAAATGGCTGATGGTGTACATGATAGGCTGTTAAGGCATCGCAATATACATGTTCCAGGTACCGCCCTGCATTATCATCAACTTCTACATACTGATTGATCAATACCTTTTCAAACACCTCCCTGGTACAATAATAAAACCTCGTATCAACGAGTTGCTGTTTTTTGAAAGGATTGTTGCCAATCGCCTCAAAGTAAATATTACCGGGCCTGATCAGGTGATGAATATGGGTAAAGTTTAACACCTTCACCCGACCGGTAATTTTAAAAAATGAGCTGTATTCACGTAACAGCACACTCTTATCAAAAACGTAATTCATGATCATTCCTTCACCATACCCCTTCCCCTGATGTAATATCCTGATTGAATCAGCCTTGAATGATAACGTTTCTATTTTCTTTTTATACAATGCTGCATGATCAATTATTTCAGGTACCTCTCCATAATCAAACCCACTATTGTCGCAAATAACTATCGCAGATATTCCTGGTTTTCCCAGATAAAAAAGTACGCTTTCAATATATTGCTGTCTGCGTACTTCAGGGTCAGTTAATACTGTAAAACTACTGTTTACATAGACGGTGGATGTCAACACCAAAAGGCACATGAGAGGATTTTTTCAATAAATAAATTAATATCCGGTAAGCCTTATTGGACACTTACTAGTTAGCCATTATTTTCTTATAAAATTTCAGCAAAATTAGTCCGATGACTGATAGAAATCCACCGAGGAAACCACCAATTACAATACCCATCATCTTTCCAAATCTTTTTTTCTTTAAAGGCAAAATAGGAGTATCTACAATCTGAATAATAGGCGTTTCCTGAGACATAGAAACTTTACTTAACTCAAGGTTCTTTACAACCTCGGCATACATGGTCTGCAACACCGTTTTATCTCGTGATGCGACTTCCAGCCCAACTGCCGCCTGTACCTTTGCAGGGTTTATATTCAGATCTTTGGCAGCAGCTGCTGTATAGGTTTTTTGATTTAATAGTCTTTCAATAGAGTCAGCTTTGGCTTGTAATTTGTCCACATTTACTTTGGATCGTTGTGTTTTCATTGTTACATAAAAGGATGTGGCCTCTTTTACAAGTTCCTCAACAAAATATTTTGCAAATAACTGGTCTTCGGAAAGACAGGTTACATATATAAAGCTGATCTTTTTATCAGGCTTTTCTACGGTTAAGTCCTTCTCTGAAATACGATGGTATAATTCAAATAATACGCTGTCCTGTTGTAAGGAGAATTTACTTCTATCCTCTCCTACCGGGAAATGTATGTTCGCGAGCGAAGCCAGTTGCTCATCTTTCTTCCACTGCTCCCTGAATTCGTTTAAGTCAATGTAATAATCTGCCAGCGAGATTTCTTTGCCATTGATCGTGATAGGTGATAATAATGCTTTCTCTACCATGAGCCGCGACTTCAGGAACTCCATGATGTTGTCGCCGGCGAACAAGCCACTGCTACTACCACCCAACCCACCCAGGTCTACACCCAGGGAGTTGGCGATACTTGAATAGCTGCCTAACATGCTCGATTTGCTGCTTTCTTCCAGTACGAAGCTTAACTGACCTGTGTATTTCGGCTTTTTGAATATGGAAACAGTTACTCCTATTACAGCCCCCAGTACCGCTACGAGTATTATGATCAGCTTTTTCTTCCATAGATACCCGACCCATTCCTGAATAACCAGAATTAAGTCCTTCAGTGAAATCTCTCTCTTTGGTGCATTATCAGGCAACTGATTCGGCAGGTTCATTATTTTTCCTTTTTGAATACTTATTTTGAAGCATTAATAATTGTCACAATCACCAGTGCCAGCGATGCCATTGCACTTGCAATACCCACTATAGCAGCCGGACCCAGACCTTCCTTCACTTTCTTAGCTGGCACATATACCTCCGCGCCAGGTTTCACCCTTGGATACCTGTTAAAGAACAGCACCTTTCTTGTACTTCTTACTTCACCGTTTGAGTACACTACATAACTCCTTCTTCTCAGTGACTGTGAAGAGAAACCACCTGCTCCCCTGATATAATCCCTGAATGTATAGTTCTTGTCGAATCGTACTTTCTTTGGGAAGTATACCTCACCAAATATCTGCACGGTTTGCAAGCGCTTAGGTACTCTCAGGATATCGCCATCTTCCAGGTACAGGTCATATTTAGAACCCGGATGCGCCATTACTTCCTCCAGCTGGATACCTAATAACTGTAAGTTCCTGCCTACTGCATTTCTCACTTTTTCTACGCTTGTACTATCATAGAGCTTGTCGTAGAAGATCTCCAGTTTACTGCGGATCAGTGCACTGTCCGCATTGTTTGTATAAGTTCTTCTCAGCAATACGCTACCTTCTGCATAAGCTTCCGGACGTAAACCACCTGCTCTTTTGATCAGGTCTGACAATCTTTCTTTCTTCGTATTGATCGTATATGACCCGGGATACACTACTTCACCATCCAGCATCACATCCGCCTGCTCTGTGTAAGAAGGCGATCTCCGGATTATCACTTCGTCAAAAGGATGTAAAGGGAAAGCACTGGATGGATCCACTGCCAGGTCTTTGTTAATATCAAATTGTGCGGTGATCGCCATCCTGATATCTGTTGAGTCAAAGGCACCATCGGTACGTATTCTCCTTGATACTTCCACATTCTTGAGACTCGCTGCATCTTTCAAACCGCCTGCCAGAAGGATCAGGTCTTCCAGGTGCATGCTGTCGCTGTATGGATAATACCCCGGCTGGTTCACCTCTCCATCTATCTTTACGAGGTATTCCTCTCTTACTGCTAGTTTGGAGAAGATGATTACGCTATCCTCACGTTGTAATTTTAAGTTTTGTTTACCTGCCAGTACTTCCTGTACATTGAAGTTTAGCAAAGCAGGTGTGTAGTCATCTTTCAGCCTGCGCACCACACCTCTTGACAGTAATGCTTCGTCCAGTACACCATCTGCTTTCTTCAACAGATCGGCTATTGTCATATCCTGTTCCAGTGCATACTCGCCGGGATGATAAACGGCACCACTCAGTGTGACGCGATTGGCGTAGCGGGCAATTACAGAGTCTACTACAAATTTATCGCCGGTTTGCAGGTGGAAAGAACCTATCTGATCTTCCGGCACATTCAATACTTCCCGGTTACGGTTGTTGACCCTGAAAGCTTTTACCATGCCTTTGTAAGCGAGATCTGTGTACCCGCCGGCAAAGTCAATGATGTCTTTCAGTGTCTCAGTCGATTTTCCTTCGAAGATAGCCGGACGCTTTACCTCACCAGTCAGTTCTACCCTGAGTTTATACGGATTTACCTTTACGATATCCTGATCCTGTAATACCACGTTGTTAGAAAGATCACCATGTATGAGGAAATCGTACAGGTCAAAAGTAGCCACAGACTGACCATTCCTGATCACGGAGATCTCACGGAAGGAACCATTCTCGTTCGGACCACCTGATACATACAGTGCATTCGCCACTGTAGCCAGGGACGGTAAGGTGTAAGAACCCGGTTGCATCACTTCGCCAATCAGTACTACCCTGATGCTACGGATGTTGCCAAGGGATACCTGTACCTGTGTATTTCCGGTTTTGATACCGGCATAAATCGTTGATAATTGTTTGGTGATGCGGGTCTTCGCTTCTTCCATAGTCAGGCCGTTCACATATACCGGACCTAGGTTCGGGATGAAAATATATCCGTCAGGTGTAACCCTCAGTGTATGTTCTATTTCTGAATAACCGTAGATGTTGATGACTACTTCGTCGTTTGCTGCCAGCTTGTAGTTAAGTGGCGTAGCCATTCTTAAGTTGGGCTCAAACGTGAGGTTCTTGTTACTGAATAACTCGGTTCCGAAGATCCGCTGCCTCCTCATTTCCTTATCGTAGTCCTGTTTGGCTTTGATCTTCTTGTACTGATCCTGCCAGTAATAGGCGGAGTCCAGCTGGTTGGCATCGTTGTTACCTCTGCCGGTAGTATCTGATAATTTATTCTTGCCTGAATTGCTACCTGAGGTTAACTCTGTGTCAAGATTCAGACTTTTAATCCTTGCTTTTAGCTTATCTACTTCAGTCGTTGAAATACCTTTTTGTGCTGCATATTGATCAATCTGGTCATAGCCAATGTTGTTCTTCTTCATCTCTGCCACAATCTGCCTGATCTGGTCATCAGATAAATTATCCACCTTGACCTGGCTTAACTGTGACTGAGAGATAGACGAACTGGAAACCTGAGCCTGCACAAATGAAAATATGGTCATCAATAACAGTTGCAGCAGTAATAATTTTTTCAACATGTACTTATCAGATATTCTCTTTGATTAAAAAAAAGTCAACCAACACCTTGTTTCCCAATGGATTTGATTCTGGATATAAATCAGGTGCAAATCTATTAAAAATAATATATAAATATTAACCTGATGAAAACCAGTCATTCACTTAGACAACCGGAAATGTTTCACCGATTAAAAATGACATAATATTTAACTATACAATTTCATTATTCACAATCCCCTGGCCCTCCGCAGCCACTTCCTGTGGTTTTGCTTTCTTCCAGGTATTCCAGTTCAGTAATTGTAGTTGCTGGTCCTTCACCACCAATACCTGGAATAGCAAATAATACAACGCACAAAGTGGTATTCCTGTTACTAAAATTATCAATTCATTATGGCTAATCTTCCGACAGAGCCAACCAATTGGCAAGAAGACAATGACTATCAGCAAGTTGTAAATTACCATCTTCCACCTTACGTTGATAAGGTAGTATTTAAACACAAAGTACCCGGCGATCAGGGTAACGACTACCTCTGTCATAATATTGGTGACTGCTGCTCCTACCGCCAAAAACCGGGGTACCAGCAAAAAGTTGAGTGCCAGGGAGATCACCGTTCCGCAAATTACAGCTATAAAGTATTGCTTTTCATATCCTCCTGGTATCAGAAACTGTACTGCCATGATATGTGCCATCCCCACCACAAAGACAAGGGGACCCATCACTTGCATAGGGATAATAGCATCAGCAAATGCCTTGCCGGCAAATAAGGTAATGAGTTCAGGGGCAAACAAATAGAGCCCGGCCATCATAGGAATACCTAAAAAACACACGAACCAGAATGACTGGTCGAACAATCTTTGTTGCTCCATTGTGTCGCCATCCTTAATAGCAATGGTGATCCGCGGTATCAGTACGGTTCCCAGTGCGGTGATCAGGGGCAATGCAACCCTGTTCAGTTTTATGGCTGCGGTATAACAGGCTACCGCCGGCTCATTGCCCAGCAACCCCAGTAAAACGGTATCAAACTGTGTATATAAACTTACAGCTAGCATCACTCCAAATGTGAGGAACACTGGTTTCAGGTGCCGGCGCACATCCAACCCGCTTAGCGTAAAACTCACCACCTTGTGCAGGGAGACCAGGTTCCATATCTGGTTACCTATTAATGCAAACACACTGATTGACAGGTAGATATAAGTATCAGTCGCCGTATGTACAAAGCAGAACAAGGCAATAAAAGCCAGTAACTTGATGGTCACTGACCGGAATGTGATCACCCCGAAATTCTCCAGTCCTGAGTATAACCAGTCTACATTCGAAAAACTGCCGATGATAATCAATCCGGCGAGATAATAGTAAGACGCATCCTGCTGAAATCGAGGAATACCCACGACCATGGCTACATACACTACCATCACGATCAGTGAAGCGATGACATTGATCACCACTATCTCTGAAAACAACTTTGACAATGCAGTTCTGTCATCCCGCACTTTGGAAGTTTCCCTCAATCCGTAAATAGGAATACCCAATGCGGAGAAGATGACAAAATACTGGGCGAATGTGAGTATAAACTGGGTCTTACCTATACCCGTTACACCCAGCACGCGGGAGGCGTATGGGAAACTGATAATTGGGAACAGAATATTACAGACAGTCAGCAAACTGTTATAAACAAAGTTTCTCTTTACGGAGCGCATACATTAAACCGTGTTTGGTAGTCCTTAATGGCGGGTCCAAAGGTAAGTTATTCTTTATATCCCCGCCGTATGCTCTTTATTTTGGAATAGTGAGTCAGCAGGTAGCAGATCTCCCTGAGGTGATACCCTGCCGACACCGGTTTGAGCCGGAGCGTACTTGCTAGCAGCCCTACCAGCCTGATCCTGGTAAAAAGCAGTACCCTGCTGGTCCATCCATTTGTAATATCCAGCAGTACGGACAGCGACATGGTACGTTCTCTTAGTTTATCGGGGGTAGGATTCAGCTTTCCTTTTCTTACTTCCCTGTCATGGCAAATGGTGTAAGCAGGGGCTACGCCAATTTTGAAATTGTGCGCTCTTACTCTCTGGCAATAATTCCAGTCCTCGCCATAAAAGAAGAATAATGGTTCAAATCCACCAACTTTCCTGTAACACGCCATTGATACCAGCCAGGCGGCGGCATTCACAAATTCGAGATCATAGACAGGTTTCAGTTGCCGGATGAACATATCTGACACTAACCCTTCGCATTTGTCAGGGGCAATGTAATTGGAGAAATTAATATCAAGGCCGGTATAGCTCCCATTCAGATGGATCGGGCTGATGATGCCGAAATCCTTATTGCTGGCCGCTACGGTGACCAATCCCTGAAGAGTATCACCCTCTATCCAGGCATCCTGGTTGAACAGGAAGATATAATCTGCACCAGCTTTTTCGGCCAGTTCCATACCCATATTATTGGCCTTGCCAAAACCGAGGTTCGACTCCGCCTCCATCAATTGCACTTCGGGGAAGTCTGCCCTGATCTTTTCTACAGAGCCGTCAGTGCTGCCATTGTCAATAGCGATCACCGTTACAGGCAAAACAGATTGCCGAAGGCTGCCAAAGCACCTGTCTATCCATTTTAATCCATTATAGATTACTATGACAACGTATACTTTCATTACGGGTGTCTTTGGAATATTTTGTCAAGATCTGCTATAAACACACGCTCTTCATCATAGATCTTTTGCCTGTATGCTTCGAAATCATTGACATGCTTGCTGTATGCAGTACAACATTCTTTGATCCTGTTTGTAATCGTCGAAATTTGGGTAGCCGAATCTTCTATCTTGTATTGTTCTGGTATAGGTACATCGCCGGCATTGGCCGCAGAACCTTTTCTACCGGTGATCACACAGCAACCATAGATCGCAGCTTCTCTTGGAAAACGGTCCTTACCCGGATGTTCCCCAAAGTCGATATAGACCATAGAAGCCTTGAGTAATTCCGCCACCTCAGCGGGTTTCAACCCTATCAGCGGAATCCATTTTGCTTCAGGATAAGCTGCCATGATCTGCTTTGTAAATTCTATCCCTTTCTTAGGGTTATACAATACCTGTGGCAGCTTTTTATTGTAATCTACCTGGCGGGAATCTTGTAAGAAATCTGTATTCAGATAGTCAGATAAATAACCTGCCTTTATTCCATGTTTGTCAAGGAAATCTATGGCGTAATATGACTGGGCGATGTGATAGTCGAATTTCCCTTTTACCTCACCTATCATCACGCTCTTTCTGAACAGGTTTTCTCCACCCAGCCTTCTGATGTATTGATAAAATCTTGGAGATAATCCGTACTTGAACAGGTTGTCGATACTGAGCCACCATACACACTTACGGATATGTTTGAAAGCTTTTGTTTTAAAGAGCAAAGCTTCCGGGATGATCAATATGTTCTGCGGATCATCTTCTATCTGTGTTACAAATTTGCAATTGTACTTCAGGTAATTTTCATGCACTGGGTTTTCCTGCACAGGCACGTAATATATACTGATGTCAAATCCCTTGCTGCTCAGTGCCGATACCAGCTGATGCAATAGTTCAGGGCCACCTGTCGCTGTTTGGGGTGGACACATCATATATATCTTCGTATTCCCGGATACCTCAATCATCGAACTACTTTTTGCTTAGAAAATTCTTCACCTGGTGCAATGCAGAACCTACTACCTGGTGCATGTCGTAATACCTGTACTCTGCCAGACGGCCACCAAAGATCACAGCGGTCTCTTTGTCTGCCAGTTCTTTGTATTGCTTGTACAGCTTTGAATTTTCATCGTCGTTGATTGGATAGTAAGGCTCAAGCCCTTCCTGCCATTCCTGTGAATATTCGCGGGTGATCACTGTTGATTTCTGTGTACCAAATTCAAAGTGCTTGTGCTCTATGATTCTTGTATATGGCACTTCGCGCTCTGTATAATTCACTACTGCATTCCCCTGAAAGTCAGGTACAGACAGCTCTTCGTGCTCAAAGCGTAAACTGCGGTATTGCAGTTTGCCAAACCTGAAATTGTAATACTCATCCAGCTGACCGGTGAATACAACAGTGGTAGCCAGTTGATCTAATTCTTCTTTTGATTTCAGGTAATCTACATCCAGCCGCACTTCTATACCATCCAGCAATCCATCGATCAGCTTGTTGTAGCCACCTACCGGAATACCCTGGTACTTATCGTTGAAGTAGTTATTGTTGTATGTAAAACGCAGTGGTAAACGCTTGATGATAAATGACGGCAATTCTGTCGCCTTGCGTCCCCATTGTTTCTCTGTATATCCTTTGATGAGTTTTTCGTAGATGTCAGGACCTACCAGTGAAAGCGCCTGCTCTTCGAGGTTCGCAGGTTCTTTGATATTGAGTGAAGCCACCTGTGATGCAATCTTATCTTTTGCCTGCTGAGGTGTTTTTACTTTCCACAACTGGTAGAAAGTATTCATGTTGAATGGCAGGTTGTATAACTCTCCTTTGTAATCAGCCAGCGGAGAATTTACATAATGATTGAATGGAACAAATGAGTTCACATAGTCCCATATATCCTTATCATTGGTATGAAAAATGTGCGCTCCATACTTATGGACATTGATATCCTGAATGTTCTCGCAATATACGTTTCCGCCTCTGTGACTGCGTCTGTCCACAACAAGTACTTTCTTTCCTTCCTTTACGCATTCATGTGCAAATACAGCCCCGAACAATCCACTGCCCACTACTAAAACATCAAATTCTTTCATTTACCATTTTTTTAATTCTTACATAATTTTCCACCCACAAGGTTTCCTTCAATACAAATATTTCCATGATCGCATAATAGATCGAACACAACACTGCTGTCAAAGCGATCGTCAAAATCATATTCTCCGAACGGACCACGTTGTATATACCCCAGAAAGGTACACATACAAGACAATTGACAAGCAGTTGTCCCCATGCATATTTTACATTTATTTCCTTACATGCAAAATAACCGGTCAATATAGCTACCAGTAGTTCTGTGAGCGTAATGGCCACCGATGCACCATTGTGATACCAGAATGGGATCAGCACCAGGTTCGCCACTACATTCAGCACCGTACCTGCCAATACACTTCGTAGCAATAATCGCTCCTTGCCATTGGCAGTAAGGATCTGCATACCAAAGATATTATTCAACCCTATCAGGAAAACGATAGGTGCGATGATCACAAGCGATGTGGTAGCCGGTAAAAACTCCCTGCCAGTCAGTAAAATAATGATTTCATCTGAAAGGCAGATTAATCCGGCGGTAATCGGAATACCGATGGTATGTACAAATGATACTGCTTTCCTGTACAGGTGGTGAATGCGGTCCATGTCCTGGTCCTTAAATGCCTTCGACATTTGTGGTACCATCACGATGGCCAGTGCACTGATCACGGTGAGCAATACCTTCGCGATCTTGAGCGATGATGCATAATAACCGAGGTATTTATCATCGGCCATATAACCCAGTATTACTTTATCAAGTAACACATATACACTGATCGCTACCTGCGAGGAGAAGAGTAAAGTGAGAGGTTTGATATGGCGTTTTAATGCCAGGTCTTTGAATGTAAACGTCGTTTCCTTACCCAGTTGCCTGAGATTGACCAATACATTCAATGTGAGGGTGATGATATTGATCGCGTAGTACCACGTGGCATCAGCAGGTGATTTCACCAATGTGAACAGGAGTATCAGCGATACGATATTCAGGAAAAAACTACGCGTAGCTACATATTTGAACTTCTCCATTCCCTGGAAGAACCATTCAGCAGGAAAAGGAGTCAGTAATAACCCGATAGCACCTAATATAAACAGAAAGTGATTGCCGGCATACTTATGCGTTAAGATGGCAATGACAAAGTAGAAAACGCAACAGATAAGCGATCCGAGAAAATTTAAAACCAACAATTCTGATGTCAGTTTCTTTAATCCGATCGGGTCATGTCTTGTTTTAGCAACTTCCCTGATGCCGTATAATGGTATACCTAAAGCGGCTAATAAGCAGAAGTATTGGGAGTAACTATCCACAAAATTGATCTTTCCAATACCGTCAGGACCCAGTATCCGGGAGGAGTAAGGAAAACTGATCAATGGGAAGATGATCCGGCTAACAGATAAAATGGAATTGTAAAAGAAGTTTTTCTTTATCGATGACACATTGAACCAATTTTAGAACTAATTAAGTCGGTTTTCTTTAGCAATTCCTATGAATTTTCAATAACAGATAGGCAAATTTATTAAAATTTACATATAAAACTCAATATGTAAGAAATCAGTAGTGTATCATGTTGCCTTTTTAGCCGGCCGCAGGCATTCGCATGATTTATTAAGAGAAAAATGAAAATGATAAGCGGTCACTCTCCTTTTACGCCATACAACAGCCGCAGATATTGCTTTTCGATAGCCGGCCAGTAGATCAGGAACAACACCTGCCCCACCAGGAATACAACCAGCGATAATGGCCAGATACTTGAAAGCGCGAGGAATATGACGAAAATACGGGCATATTCTAGGTAAAACACCCAGCGGCGTTGTTCAAGTATAGCCCCTGTATTGATCAGGGTCAGAAAGATCAACAATGAGATACAAATTTGTATAAACACAGATGCATAATGCTCCAGCAGCAAAAAGAAAAATAACACCACCAGCGTGGCCAGCACCTGCCATACCACATACAGATGAAGCCGTCGGGTAGCTACCCCCGTCCTGTTCCTGCTCAGGAACTTTTCTTCCAGTTGTGGCCGGATGGCAGGATCAATCTTGTCAGGCTTACCGAAGATGACTTTGATTTTTTCCCTGAAACCCGTTGTCTGCCTAACGGCATATATGATCTCCAGTATAAAATGAAAGTGCTGCCAAAGAAAACTATTGCTATCCAGTGGTTTAGTCAACCCATACACCGGCTCCTCCTCCTCCACTGTAAAGGTGCTAAACAGCTTGTCCCAGAATATGAACACATCCCCATAGTTCTTATCCAGGTACTGGTCATTAGAAGCATGGTGTACACGGTGATGGGAAGGTGTTACAAAAATATATTCTAAAAATCCCAGCTTAGGGATCGTTCGGGTATGTATAAAGAAAGGATAGATGCCATGTACCAGTTGCACACTGATGATCATAGCAGGAGGAAAACCGATCACCGGCAGAATAGACCAGAAACACATCCGGGCAAATGCCTGGAATACAGTAATCCTGGCCGAGACGGTGTAGTTGAAGTCATCACTCTGGTGGTGTACCACATGGGCAGCCCAGAGAAAATTCACTTCATGCGCCAGCCGGTGGTACCAGTACCAGATAAAGTCTGTAAGCAGGAGCAGGCTAAACCAAAGGAGTACGCCAGATTGAATGTTGAAAATTGCAAAGTGGGTATGCAGGAATTCATACACAAAGTAAAAGATCCCTACGGTAAAGGTATCCAGCAATCTTTCTGCGATACCAACATTAATGTTGCTGACGGAGCTGGCAAAACCAAAATAGTTCTTTCCGGTCTTACGGGCTACAAGATACTCTAAGCCCATCAACCCCAGGAACAGTGGAACGGCCCAGGCCATGTGATTTAAATGCACGCCAAGAATAATTTCGAATTACGGGTAAAAGCCCTACTGTTGGTGGCCAATGGAGCGAGATCAAGGCAATATTACATAAAATTATTTAAATAGTCTACAGTTTTAATGGACTAATTGTATAATAAAATCCCCCGCCGGATAAGCGGGGGACTTAAAACATTATAACTTAAAACCGGCTCTGAAACCAATCGTAGCCTCCTGCTTTTCGAAGCTGGGCTCGTGCTGGTTCATCACCTCCGCTATCGTCATCGGCTTATCGATCATCGTCTGGAAGCCCTGGTTGCCCGACAGCTGACGCGCCTTGTCTACTGAAAGCTTTCCAAACTCATACTTGGCGATCAAACGTCCTTTTCTCATCAATGCACTATCAATCTGTGAAATATCACTGTTGAAAGTACAGATTACCTGTACATTCAGGCAGTCTGCCAGCAGACCGTCAGACAGGTTCAGGAGGTTAGACACCGAGGAGTTGCCCGTAGTCTTTCTGTCCATGATGATGTTTTCCGCATCTTCGATCACCAGGATCGTGTTGGGATTGTCAATCAACAGGTCTATGAACTCAGGCTGCATAATATTGCGGGCTACTGCCGGCGAGAGGAATAATACCCTCTTTTTTAACCGGCCAATCAGGTAACGCAGGTAAGTAGTCTTCCCGGTACCCGGCAGGCCGTGCAGTAATACTATCCCCTTGTCGTCGTCTGTATTCAGCCGCTTGTAGATCAGCTGGTCAATAGCGATAAAGTCATCCTCATAGTAGAGACTCAGATCCAGTTTGGTCCGCTTGAACTCCATTGCCTTCAGGGTCAATGCACCATTTTCGACGGTAATGAGGTTCAGTTCAAATTTCTTTTTCTTTTCGCGGGTACGGTATCTTCTTACGAGGGTTGTTACTTCTTTGACAAAGGCATCGGACTGTCCATTGTGCAGAATTTCACAATATCCATCTCCAAATTCCACCATACATTCATTGTTCAGGACCACGATGGAGATGTCATGCTGATAAGTTTTATCCTTCTTATCGATCTCTTCTCTTCTGTATACTTCAGATATCTTATCCTTGTAGGCATTTCTAAACCCGGCGAAAGACTTCTCGCCGTTAATGCCGTAAACCATACTTATATTAGGTATTCTATTGAAATAATACAGGTAGAATGGTCTGCTTTCCAGCAAGCCATTGCCAAAAATAGTATCCCCACTGATCACCCGCTGCTGTAAAATATTTTCCATGCGATTTTTAAAAATGATTGCAAAGGTACATTCTTATACAAGAAAACTGGCAGGGCAGGATTACCCCGCGGTCTACGTACGATGTTTCTTACAATATCATTTGGGCGTATTAACAAATTTTGGGGGTGCTGCTCCTTTCACAAAAATACCGGCGACAAGATTGTCACCGGTAAACTGATGGTATTAGAACAGCGGAATTAAAAAACAAAGGATGAGAAATATAGTTGACCATATTATAGCACTGCCATATCTGCTGCTGCTTCATCTGGCGCATCTACGATGGCTGTCACGATTCGTGTAGCCGGTTCTTTTTCTCCGTTGTATTCCCTTTTCAACCTTTCCATCTGGCGAATATGACGCTCGATGTGCTTAGTCAAAAAGTAGATGTACTGGTAAATATCCAGTTTGCCAAGGTGATTCACAGACATGTTGGTGAGTACCAACCTGCCTTCTCCGTTTTTCAGCAGACTAAGATTATACATACATTGCGCAAACTGTTGTTTGAGCAGGGTTCTGATTTCGTGCATGTCCTGCAGGCCGCTAGGCTCCAGGTGTTCGGGTCTGATCCAGCCAAAAGAACGACTACCTATCACATCAATCTGTTCAAACTTTTCATGGTAATCTGCAGGCAATGTGATTGCTCCGGCCGCATGTCTGCGATCCAGGGCACGGCGTGTACTCTTGTTAATGATCAGTAACAGGAAATAATTTGTAAGGCTGATATGTTCCAGCACTTCTCTGGCATTCCAGTGCCCCGCGTCAGGTTTATAGTGCAACAGGTCAGCGTCTTTTTCAAACCACTTGTCTAACTCCCTGAAATTGGTGAGCAATGCCTCTCTTACTACTTGTATTACGTTTCTCATCTTCTTGCTGTTTGGGGTTATGCACCCTATCCCGATCCACTTTCTGTACACGGTTAGTACATAACAGTATTATAAAATATTAATGTCCATAGTTTGTTTTTTCGTTTCACCGGATCGTTTATAAAATAAAAAACCCGGTTCCTTAGATCAGGACCGGGCGTATCTACATAAGTTTACTTATGTCAGTACATACCTGGCCCATTCGGCCCTGTAGAGGCCAATGCGATCCATCGCGCAGATACTTCCGGCTTTCCCTGACAGTATATACACATAACAGTTGTCTGTATCGATTCCTTATCTAACTCAGTCGTCTTCATTTCAGTGCTTAAAAAGCAAAAGGTCCCGCATCACCTGCGGGACCTTTGTTTTATCATTTGATAAGTTATTTCTTCGTTATCAATTGGTGCAACATTCCCGCAACCCACAGCTGGCCTGCTTTTGCTTACAGGACATCGCTGATGTAATATGTTTTGGACTGCGTTTCATTTATCTTTTTTATTGCTACACAAAGATATTTTTTATTTTTTTATTTCTGCTATATTCTTTAATAAATTTTTTCTATTTTTTTATAGAGCAATCTAATATAATCAGTAGCAATGATATGTGCTAAAACAGTCGCAGCTGCACTTGCGGGCGTTGAAACAATTCAGTATTGAATTCAAACTTCTCCTGGTTCAAACCAAACTTTTTCGTGTGTACTTTGAATTGTTGCCGTATCAGGTCCGCAATATTTCCCTCTCCTCTCATCCTTCTTCCAAAGTTGCTGTCATTTACCTGGCCGCCATGCAGGCCTTCGATATGATGCCATACCTTGTCTGCCCTGTCCGGGAAATTCTTGTATAACCAGTCATTAAAAATCACTTTCACCGCATCGTTCAGGCGCACGACCGTGTACCCTGCAAATTTAGCGCCATTCGCTGCAGCCATATCCAACAGCTGCGGCATTTCATGATCATTTAACCCGGGAATCATTGGTGCCGTCATCACTCCTACCGGTATACCCAGCTCACTCAGCTCCTTCACTATCTTGAAACGCTGCGCTGCCGTGGTAGTACGGGGCTCCATCTTCAGCCTCAGATCTTCATCTGCCGTTGTGATGGATACATATACACATACCAGGTTGTGCTGCGCCATCTGCTGCAGTATATATTTATCTCTTAATACCAGGGAATTCTTTGTAATGATGCCAATCGGCTGCTTATACTCCCACGCTATCTGTAGCAGGGACCGGGTCAGGAACATCTTCCTTTCCAATGGCTGATAACAATCTGTATTACCTGAAAGGGAAATGGGCTTAGGTACCCAGCTTTTGTTGTCGAGGAACTTCCGCAGCAATTCAGGTGCATTCTTCTTGACAACGATCTTTCTTTCAAAATCAAGACCAGCGCTCATGCCCCAGAACTGGTGCGCATTTCGGGCATAGCAATAGATGCAGCCATGTTCACAACCCTGGTAAGGATTCATACTGTACCACATGCCTACATCAGGACTATCTACCTTATTGACCAACGTTTTTGCGTGTTCTTCCAGGATCTGGGTAGGCACGTCTGCCTGCCACCATTCATCAATGCCTTCAGCATGCTCCTGTGCATATTCGTTCTTTAGATATTTGTTCTTAGGATTTAATTGGGCACCACGTCCTTTATAATAGAGATTCTCCGGTACACTCTCCTGAAAAGGCAAGGTCATAGCTAATATTTTTAGCTAAAATACTAATTAAATTAGCATGACCAAATTTTAATTATTTAACAGATGTGGGCGCTAAATGATCTCCATCTTCTTCATCAGGAAGGTCGCATTCTTATTCCGCGCCACCCCTTCCCTGATCCGGTAATCAAAGAACAACTGCTCTTCCTGGATGGTACTCTCAAAACAATAGTTCCTGATCCTGCCCGGATACTCTTCTTCCATTTGCCCCAACTCCAGGTCATGCGTCGCTATCATACCCAGGCAATTATATTGCAGGAAATGAGCGATCAGACTCCGGGATCCGGACAACTTATCTTCCGAATTCGTTCCTTTCAAAATCTCATCCAACAGGATAAACACCTTCTCCCCTGATTTCAACACCTTCACAATCTCCTGCAACCGCAGCAACTCTGCCTGGAAATAAGACGTATGCTTCGCAATGGAATCCTTGATCCGCATACTCGTCATGATCTTCATCGGACTACAGGTAAACTCCTCCGCACATACCGGCAGCCCACACATAGCCAGCAGCAGGTTGCTCCCCACACTACGCAGGAAGGTGCTCTTGCCGCTCATATTTGACCCCGTAATGATCAGGAACTGCTGCGGTGTACCAATGGCTATACTATTCTTCACGCTCGCTGCCGCCGGAATCAGGGGATGGCCAATGCCCTTCCCTGTCAGCTGCGATTGTTTATCATCTATCACCGGATAAATGAATTCCGGATGATTGTAGGCAAAAGTGGCCATACTATTATAGATCTCAAACCCATAGATCACATCCATCCAGCCAGCTACCCTATCCTTGTATTTCAGCTTCCATTTCTCCAGGATCACGGCACAATGCAGGTCATACAACCCCAGTCCGTTCAGCACCATCCCGATGGCCATATTCATACGCTGGTCCCAGATATTTACAATCCTTGCCAGGCGCTTCAGGGCCGCACCCGCTTCCTGCGTCTTTTCCTGGTCCCTGTTCAGCAGCGCCGCCTGCCCGAACTGCTCACCATTGATCATCTGTACCAATACCGAAAACTTTGCAAATACCCGCTCCTTGCTGGAAATCAGCACATGCTGACGGCTGATTTCCGCTACATATTGTCTTAAGATCACACTATTGATCAGCAACATCGCCAGCAAAGGATACACATTGTATGTAGCAAGCAGGTACCCCACAGCCACCACACTCAATACAGGGCTTACCCATCTCACAATCTGAACAAACTGGTTATTGATAAACTTAACCGGCATATCCAGCCATAATCTCAGCTCCTTCTGGTCATCCGCCTTTTCTCCTGCCAGCTCAGCCTGAGCACTGAGCAGTTGCCTGAATTGCAGTTTTGGTACCAGTTCCTTTACAGCTTCCTGTCTTTCCCGGGTCCGCTCTACGCCCGGCCATGGCATTTTTAAAAACTGCGCCAGCACGCTGGCCCCTGTCATTGTGCCCGTACGGTTTATATGACTATAAATAGAAGAGTGTCCGAATACATCCAGGTCACCCGTATAAGGATGGGTTTCATCAACAAAAAAGGCCCCGTCATAAAATGAAGAATTCCCCGTCGTAGCCAGCTGGTATTCCTTTTCATTCAGTTGCAGCAATGTCCTGGCCAGGACCTGTTTCTCCTGGATGCGTGTATATACCATCAATGCTCCTGCAAATACCCCCAGCATCAGCACCACAGGCAAGATCCACATCAGCTCAAAGCTATCCCGGAAATACAGGTACCCAAAAAATAACATGATCAGAAAACTCAACAAACGCAGATATCCCAGCAAACTTAACTGACGTTTATACTTCGCCAACTCCGTCTTATAATGGTTCATCTGTTCTTCATAAATAGCAATAGGGGCCATGTTTTATTATTTAACGACTGTAATAAAAGCAAAAAATCGCTTCCGCCAATGGCAAAAGCGATTTTTTGCAAATACTTAGGAAGACAATTATCAGGCATAATTGCGCTTCAGCAATTCGGGATACTCGTTGTGAATTTTCACAATCAGCTCACCGAACAGTGTGTTCACCCATGCAAACCATGGACGGGTATAGTCTGAAGGATTGTCTTTATGATAAGATTCATGTATAAATCCGGTTTCACCATCGGTATTACGCAGGGTCTTCAGACATGCAGCTATTTCTTCCTTATCACTGCTGGTCAGCGCCTTCATGA
The DNA here is from genome assembly GCF_003412465.1 of Chitinophaga silvisoli. Classification (GTDB taxonomy): domain Bacteria; phylum Bacteroidota; class Bacteroidia; order Chitinophagales; family Chitinophagaceae; genus Chitinophaga; species Chitinophaga silvisoli. The sequence continues at coordinate 1,079,794 of NZ_QTJV01000002.1, read as the reverse complement.
TAATACTCATCGGCCAGATCTTGTCTACCCCGGTGTGCGGACTACCTACACCCTCACCATATTTACCCTTGTAGAACCAGCAATGGAAAGGACTCCATACGAAATGACGTGCTGTCTGGTACAAAGGATCATCTGCAGTAGTATAACCCAGGTAAGGGATTGACAGCAGGCTAGGTACGTTTGTATCGTCCAGGAACAGGCGGTTACCAAAACCATCTACTTCAAAACCATACATCTTACCCAGCGAAGGATGTTCTACGATCGCGTAAGCCTTGATCGCACGATCTACTTCTTCTGCCAGTTCTTTACACTCCTTCGCAAAGGCTGCATCTTTGTATACCTCAGTACTGATCTCGGACAACTGGTGCAGGGATACCACTGCAAACATGTTGGAAGGAATCAGGAATGGAAACACAGTCGCATCATCTGATGGGCGGAACATAGAAGCAATCAGGCCCACAGGCAGGATCGGGCTACCATAACCACTGTTGGCTACAGTATCGGACTGCTTAGGGGTATTACGCTGGAAGTGGTAAGGACCAGGACCATCTTTACGCTGCTGCTCCTTAAAGGTTTTCACGATCAGTTTAGCAGCTTTCTTATGGGTATCGTCCAGTACGCTGGCATCACCGGTTTTCTTCCAGTAGTTGTACGCCAGCCTTACAGTATAGCACAGTGAGTCAATTTCCCATTTTCTTTCATGCAGTTCAGGCTTCATTTCAGTCAGGTCACTATCCCACTCAGAACCGGTTGGACCTTCGTTGAACGCATTGGCATATGGATCGATGATCACACATTTAGTCTGCCTGTTTACCACACCAGCTATCAGCTGCTTCAGTTTCTCATCTTCATTTACCAGCTCCAGGTAAGGCCATACCTGGGCGGTCGAGTCGCGCAGCCACATCGCGTGGATATCGCCTGTCAATACAAAGGTATCGGGACGGCCGTTTTCTACCTTGAATTTCACCGTGGTGTCCAGGGTATTTGGAAAACAGTTCTCGAACAGCCAGCCCAGCTTCGGATCTGCAACTTCTTTCTTGATGGTTGCGATCATTTTTTCTACTGCCTGACTGGTAAACTTACGATCTGCCAGCGGAGGACGCTTGGAAACGTATCCTGCCCGGGCGAATACAGCCCCAGGGAATCCCAGCGCCATAGCGCCTGCCAGCAAACTGCTGTTCCTGATAAATTCTCTTCTTGCCACCATTTCTGTTATAAGTTTTCAATTACGATTTGCGCTTTTTTGTGGAAATGCAAGTCAATAAACGTGAATAATGGGTGTAAAATAAAAAAATACGGGAATATTAAGTAATCTGTAATTTGTAAATTACATAGCTTAATTCCACAATGCCAAAGTGCTTGTCAAACACCAAAGCAAATGACTGATACTCCAGCTCACAAAATTCGTATCGTTACCGCAGCAGCGCTCTTTGACGGCCATGATGCCGCAATCAATATCATGCGCAGAATCATGCAATCCCAGGGGGCAGAAGTGATTCACCTGGGCCACAACCGCTCCGCAGCAGAAATTGTGGACTGTGCTATCCAGGAAGATGCCCAGGGCATCGCCATTACCTCCTACCAGGGTGGACATGTTGAATTCTTCAAATACATCTATGACCTGCTGCACGAAAAAGGATGCGGGCATATCAGGATATTCGGTGGCGGCGGTGGCACCATCCTGCCTGCAGAAATTGAGGAACTACATGCCTACGGTATCACCCGCCTCTACTCGCCTGACGATGGCCGTCAAATGGGGCTGGAAGGCATGATTGCCGATGTGATCAGGCAATGCAACTTCTCTACCGTACAGCATTTGAACGGGAAACTCGCTCAATTGCCCGCAAAGAATGCACACCTCATCGCCGCCGCCATTACAGCTGCCGAAAGTAACCAACTCTCCCTGCCCCATCCGGCCCAGGGCAGTATGGTACTGGGTATCACAGGTACAGGTGGTGCCGGCAAGAGCAGCGTGACCGATGAACTGGTACGCCGTTTCCTCCATTCTTTTACAGATAAAACTATCGCCGTAATTTCCGTCGATCCTTCTAAAAAGAAAACCGGCGGCGCACTGCTGGGAGACAGGATCAGGATGAATGCCATCCACCATCCCAGGGCATATATGCGCTCGCTGGCTACACGCGATAGTGATAAGGCCATCAGCGCTCATATACAGGAAGCCATCGATATCTGCAGACTGGCAGCTTTTGACCTGATCATCCTCGAAACTTCCGGTATCGGACAGAGTGATACTGCGATCATCGATCACTGCGATGTATCACTGTATGTCATGACTCCTGAATATGGCGCTGCCAGTCAGCTCGAAAAGATAAATATGCTTGACTATTCGGATGTGATTGCAATCAATAAATTCGATAAAGCAGGTGCCCTCGATGCATTGCAGGATGTAAAGCGACAATACAAGAGAACCCATAAGCTGTGGGATGCAGCAGATAGTGACCTGCCCATCGTAGGCACTATCGCTTCGCAATTCAATGATGCGGGCATCAATCAGTTGTTTCAGAAACTGCTGAAGGCATTGAAGCTCCCTGCTGCAAAAGATGACGGACATCATCCTACTACACGCACACAGATCATCCCTCCTGCACGCGTACGTTATCTTTCTGAAATTGTAACATCGCTGGAAGAGTATAGCAGCTGGGTAAAGGAGCAATGCGCACTTGCCTCCAAACTATATCAGCTGGATGGTAGTATCGGATTAGTAAAGGAAGCTCAGGTTCAGCAGCAATTACAACACATCGCTGATCAGCTGAAGAAAGAACTGCATCCTGATTGTAATCAGTTGCTGGAGGAATGGCCAGCCATACAACACCAATACCGGCAAGACCAATATTCATTTACAGTCAGGGATAAGACCATCAACCTGCCGCTTTATACAGAAAGTCTTTCCGGCCTGCGCATTCCCAGAATCAGTCTGCCTGCCTATAAGGATTGGGGCGATCAGCTGCGCTGGCTGCTCACTGAAAACATACCGGGATCATTTCCATACGCAGCAGGAGTGTTTCCTATGAAGAGAGAAGGCGAAGATCCTACCCGTATGTTCGCCGGTGAAGGCGGGCCGGAACGTACAAACAAGAGATTTCACTATGTATCTGCCGGCCAGCCCGCAAGGCGGCTCAGCACTGCATTTGACAGCGTTACACTGTACGGGGAAGATCCGGGTTTCCGACCCGATATTTATGGTAAGGTGGGCAATTCAGGGGTAAGCATTGCAACGGTGGATGATGCAAAGAAACTGTATAGCGGCTTTGATCTGTGCGATCCCATGACTTCTGTATCCATGACCATCAACGGGCCTGCTCCTATCCTGCTGGCGTTTTTTATGAATGCTGCCATTGATCAGGAATGCGAAAAATACATCGCCAAAAATGGTATTCCTGCAGACCTTAAAAACGGGCCTGTATATGCAGGAGAATTACCTGAAGGAAACAATGGTCTTGGATTAAAACTCCTGGGTATTTCAGGCGATAAAATATTGCCCGCAGAGATTTATAACCAGATAAAAGCAAAAGCCCTGAGCAGTGTAAGAGGTACAGTGCAGGCAGACATCCTGAAGGAAGACCAGGCGCAGAATACCTGTATCTTCTCTACTGAGTTTGCATTGAAACTGATGGGTGATGTACAGCAGTATTTTATACAGGAAAAAGTGCGGAATTTTTATGCAGTGAGTATATCCGGTTATCACATTGCAGAAGCAGGTGCGAACCCGATCACGCAGCTTGCATTTACATTGGCGAATGGATTTACCTATGTGGAATATTACCTGAGCAGGGGAATGAAGATTGATGATTTTGCACCGAACCTTTCGTTTTTCTTCAGTAATGGAATGGACCCGGAATATGCGGTGATAGGCCGTGTGGCAAGGCGCATCTGGGCCAAAGCAATTAAGTATAAATACAAGGGAAATGACCGTTCACAAAAACTGAAATATCATATCCAGACATCTGGCAGAAGTCTGCATGCACAAGAGATCGATTTCAACGACATCCGGACTACGCTGCAGGCATTGTATGCGATTTATGACAACTGCAATTCACTGCATACAAATGCATACGATGAGGCGATCACCACACCAACAGAAGAGAGTGTGCGGAGAGCAATGGCGATACAACTGATCATCAACAGGGAACTGGGTACTGCTAAAAATGAGAACCCGATCCAGGGATCTTTCTTTATTGAAGAATTGACGGATCTGGTGGAGGAAGCGGTGATGGCGGAGTTTAACAGGATCACGGAGAGAGGCGGCGTGCTGGGTGCAATGGAGCGGATGTATCAGCGAAATAAGATCCAGGAGGAGAGCTTGCATTACGAATCCCTGAAGCATAGTGGGGCTTATCCCATCATTGGAGTGAATACATTTTTAAATGCAAAAGGTTCGCCTACGATTATACCTTCGGAGGTGATCAGGAGTACGAAGGAGGAAAAAGATTTTCAGATTCATGCCCTGGAAGCTTTTCATAAGCGACATGCTACTGAAAGTGAGCAGGCATTGAGGCGCTTACAGGAAGTAGTGACGAATAATGGGAATATTTTTGTGGAGCTGATGGAAACCGTGAAGACTTGTTCCCTTGGGCAGATTACGCATGCGCTGTATGAAGTGGGCGGGCAGTATAGAAGAAATATGTAATTGGCTGCATTTGCCAAAGGCAAATGCAGTTCAAATGCCTCTTAAAAAAATTCCCCTGCATAAAACCTTTTATGCAGGGGAAGTATCACACAAAATCAGCAAAACACACTTGCCAGATTTCATTGACGTGGAATTATTCAATATTGTACGTGGAATCTACATTAATAGCTTTTAATAGCTTTCGTGGAATTCATAAAGGCCGGAATTTATAAAGGCCTTGTGGAATTTACAAAGACAAACTCTTGGAATTTATAAAGGCTTACGTGAAATTTATAAATGGCTTTAAACTAATTTTGGTCGTTTTTCACTTCGTTGATAGATTTCTTTAAGGAGCGCATAGGAAAAAACATTCAACCTTTCACTTGTTCCTTATCAATCTGTAATTTTTGTATCCGTCTTTCAGTTGCTTTCGTTTCGTTACACAATCTTAATTAATTTTTTGTTAATAAAAAACTTTTTGGTCATCTTTTTCTTAAAATTAATAGGTCCACAGGGGGCCCAAACACATCAAAAGCCAATACAGACAAGGGAAATGGCTATTTTAGAAATAGTTCAGAAAGTATTTTAAATTTACACGCCGATAGTAAAAATATATGTATACGAAAGAAATAGAAATCACTTTAGCGCAATTAGCGAAGCAACTGTTAGCTGAATTGCAAAAAAAAGAAAGCCCCTCATCCATTGATGAAACGCTGGAAAACCTACGCCGTGTCATACTCTACAATGACTGGCGCTATTATGTACAGAGTGATCCTGTGTTGAGCGATTACGAATATGACCAGCTCTTCGCCTGGTTGAAACAACTGGAAACCGCCCACCCGGACCTCATCAGCCCGGACTCTCCTACCCAGCGCGTTGCTTTGGGCCTGAATAAGGCATTTCCTACTGTACAGCACCTGGTGCCCATGCTGAGTCTGGAGAACTCCTACAATGCCGATGACCTGCTGGACTGGGATCGTAAAGCCCGGGAAATAAGCGGCCTCACCGATATTGAGTACTGTATTGAGCCAAAATTTGACGGTGCCAGTATATCCCTAATATATGAAAACGACCGCCTGACCCGGGGTGCTACCCGTGGTGATGGCGTGGCGGGTGATGATATCACGACCAATATCCGCCAGATCCGCTCTATTCCCCTTACGGCGAACTTTTCAAAGTTTGGGATACATACCATCGAAATCCGCGGAGAAGTGCTGATCAATAAAAGTACTTTCAAAGCCTTCAATGACCAGCGCGCTGCCGAAAACCTGCCGCCACTGGCCAATCCCCGCAATGCCGCCTCCGGCTCCCTCCGTATGGTGGACCCGAAGGAAGTGGCAAAACGCGGCCTGGAAGCCTTCCTCTACCATATGAGTTACCACACTATGGAAGACGGGCAGACAGAACCGAAAGAAATCCAAACCCACAGCAATACCCTGGATATGCTTACCCAGCTGGGCTTCCGCTCTCCTGCTAAAGAAAAGAAGGTGGTAAAAGGCATCCAGGCAGTGATCGATTATGTCCTGACTTTCGAAAATGAAAGGGATAACCTTCCATATGAAATAGATGGAATGGTAATAAAAGTAAATGATTACGAATTGCAGGATAAACTGGGTATGACCACCCACCACCCCCGCTGGGCCATGGCTTATAAGTTCAAAGCCCGCCAGGCTACCAGCAAACTCAGGGATGTGGAATTCCAGGTCGGTCGTACAGGTTCTATTACTCCGGTAGCCAAAATTGATCCCGTACCTATCGGTGGAGTTACAGTTGGTTCCATTTCCTTATTTAATGAAGATGTAATCCGTGAAAAGGATTTGAAACTTGGCGATACCGTACTGGTCGAAAGAGCCGGTGACGTAATCCCATATATAGTGAAGTCAGTTGCCGACCTCAGGGATGGTTCTGAAAGGGAGATCGTATTCCCTAAGGAATGCCCTGTGTGTAAGGAGCCGCTTTTCAAACCTGAAGGTGAAAGCGTATGGCGCTGTATCAATATTAACTGCGAAGCCCAGGTGGTAGAAAGAATGATCCACTTTGTAAGCAAAGATGCCATGGACATCAAGAGCTTAGGCGAAAGTAATGTCCGTAAGTTCTATGGCCTGGAACTGATGAAGGATATTCCGGGTATTTATACCATGGATTTTAGCAAACTGGAACAATTGGAAGGTTTTGGAAAGAAGTCCCTCACTAACCTGCAAACGGCCATCGAAGCTTCCAAAACCCAGCCGCTGCACCGCCTGATCTTTGGTCTGGGAATCCGATATGTAGGTGAAACCACCGCCAAGACCCTGGCCAATGCCATCAGCTATCTGCCGGATTTCAAAGACTGGACGGAAGAACAATTACTCGCCCTGGAAGATATCGGACCGAAAGTAGCTGGTAGCATCAAACAGTTCTTCGCTACACCTGAGAACCTCGATATGCTGAAACACCTGGAAGAATTAGGACTGAACCTGAAGAGCTCCCGTTCTGATCATCCTGTGGGTGGTACTTTCGATGGACAAACATTCCTCTTTACCGGTACGCTCAATAAACTGAAACGTAGCGATGCAGAAGAAATGGTAGAGCAGCAGGGAGGTAAGATCCTGAGCGGGGTGTCCAGCAAACTGAATTACCTGGTAGTAGGTGAAGATGCCGGCAGTAAACTGGAAAAAGCGAAAAAGATCAATACCATACGCATCCTGAGTGAGGATGAATTCTTAAACCTGATAAACCAGCAGCAGGGATGACGGATGAATTCTATATGCAGCAGGCCATGCGCGAAGCCCGGAAAGCCTTTGATGAAGGAGAAGTACCTGTGGGGGCGATTGTAGTGCTCAACGATAAGATCATTGGTCGGGGCAGTAACCAGGTGGAGAAGCTGAATGACTGTACAGCCCATGCAGAAATGCTGGCACTGACAGCAGCGTTTAATTTTCTGGGTAGTAAATACCTGATGGAAGCAACACTGTATGTAACGCTGGAACCCTGCCTGATGTGCGCGGGGGCGCTGTATTGGAGTAAGATTGGCCGTATAGTATATGCGGCTAAAGATGAGAAGAACAGTTATAGAAGGTCTACCGGGGAGGCGAATCCTTTTCATCCCAAAACCAGGGTGGAACAGGGGCCTGGAGAAGCGGAAAGTTTGCAATTAGTAAAAACATTCTTTGCGCAAAGAAGATAGCATTAAAAAGGCACCCACAAAAAAAGTCCGGCCCTCATATGAGGGCCGGACTTTTTTACTTTTATCTTTATTTAGCCTGTAGTTTATTCAGCGCCATCAACTGCTTCATCGTCTGCTCCATCCCCTCAGATGACCCGTCCAGGAAGATCACATTCCCCTTCGAATTCTCTGAGAAGTGCTTAATCGCCTCCGTCCACATAGAGAACAGAATCACAGAGGTATCCAAATTAGCCTGCTGCATCTCCTTAGCCGCCATACTCATACCTTTCGCCACCTCTTCACGGAACAGGGCCACACCCATACCACGCAGCTGTGCAGCCTGACGCTCCGCTTCCGCCGCAATCTTGATCGCATTACCTTCCGCTTCTGCCGCCTTCGTCTTTGTAATCAGCAAAGCCTGACCTTCATTTTCAGCAGCCGCTTTCAGGTTATTGGATGCCACTACCTGGGCCATAGATTTCATAATTGCATCATCGAAAGTGATATCATTCATTTGCAGATCCTGCAGGTGATACCCCCAATCCTCCAGCGTTACATCGATCTGCTCCTTCACATGCTCCGTAATGTCACGACGCAATCCCAATACCTCAGATTGTCTTTTAGTAGCCACAAATCCGCGGATAGAACCTTCAATGGTACGTACCAGCGCCTGCATGAAACTACGTTCATCCAGGAACTTAAAAGCCACATTCTTGATGGTGTTTTCTTCCTGATTCCATACGGAATACAGTAACATCGCTTTGAAGTAAACATTGGCCTGATCAACAGTAATGGCCTGGAATTCCAGCTCTACCGAGCGGTTCTGAATAGAAATACGTTTGAATACTTTTTCAACGATGGGAACTTTGAAGTTAAGCCCGGGGAACAAAATACGGTTATACTTTCCAAAAATCGTGGTTACCCCAATAGTACCTTGCTGTATGGTCACAAAACTCGAGAATACCACAAGCAGGGCTAGAACTAATAAAACGATAGCAATTGTACCCATATATAGGAGATTTAAAGGTAAATATATAATAAATGTCGGCAATATGGTCATTACCGGCACATAAATACGCGCATACCGATGCCTAAGGCATCAGTGTGCGCGATACTATTAATTTGGGAAATAATACGGGTTGAAAGATTAGAAAGACAGACCCTGGGTTATTTTGATTGTGTGTCACGTCAAAAAAACAGCGACAAACAATGGATGAAAGCTGAGCTAAATTACAACGAATGAAAGGGTAATAGCTTCAGGTTAAATCCTTTGTTTCTTTCTGAAATAAATATAGACATCGTCTAATTCTATCTGCTTGAGCTGATATGCCAGCAGTGTTTTTAGATCGTCAGTTTCATTTTTGATCTTTTTATATTGATCTTTCAATGACTCATAGCGGGCAACTATCTCTTCTGCCGTTGCAGAACCGTCCAGCTGCAAAACTTTTAATGCGCTTTCCTCGGTGATCATAGCAATAGGGGTATTACTAACTATCTTTTTCCTTTTTAAAAAAATGTCTTTCCTAACGTTTCAAACTCTCCTTCGGTTAATAGGCTACTAAATTAAAGGGAATTGATTGTTATGCAAATACCCAAGCTTGGGTATTTTTTTGCAAAAGGAGTGCAGGCAAATTGCAGGAATTTTACTTAAATTATTGATACCCAACTTTTCTCGCCAGGGCCACTAATTCAGTAGTATTCCTAACTTTCAGTTTTAAACGGATGTTTTTCCGATGGGTTTCAACCGTATGTCGGCTTAGATTGAGGGTATCAGCTATTTCTTTATTATTCAGGCCATTGACGGCCAGTTTGAGGATTTCTTTTTCTCTTGCTGTGAGCTTCGCCAGCACATCGTCGTTATGCTTGCGCAAAACTTCTCTCATTGCCTCGGCCAGCTGATCATTAGTATCCATGGCCATAGTCAGGTCCAGGAACGCACAGATCACATCTTTCACTTTGCCCTGCTCATCTCTTGTAAATGGCATTGCCAATCCTACCAGCCAGCACCATTGCTCCGTATCCCGTTTACGAAATCGTAACACACCGCCAAATACACTTTTGTTTTCCTGAAATGATTGCTGGGCGATTATTGCCAGATCAAAGTCCTCCGGGTGCATGACCGCTTTAAAAAAATCAAGCCCCATATTACTCATCTCCGCCTGCGTATACCCCGTCACCTCTTCCATATAACGATTACACCAGTTGACAGTCTTAATATTATTCTGATGTGTGTATAACATAGCGGGAACATGGTCCAATAAGGTCTCGAGCCACTTGATCCGTGTCTTCAATAGTTCATTTTCCTTCTGTAAGGCGTTGAGGGAGTAGTTCTGGCCCATGTCCAAGTCTGTCAACATACTTTTAGTTTTATACTAATAGCAGTAACCTTTACGTGTATACGTAAAGGGCATGCTTACTAAAGCTGTTATAACACTTAACGTAAATATAAAATAAAAAAGCATATATCCAACCCATTTGGTACGGGAATTGGGCGGGAATACCTATGTTTTATTGATAATTGAGGCATTATTACACGGCGACCGCAACCACCCACCAGCCCATTTCGCCTGCGCCTTTTGATATTTACCTGATTAGGCAGTAAATTTGGTACCTATTGATACACTCTTATTTATTAACGCAATAAAAAAACATAAGTTATGGCATTTACACTTCCGAGCTTACCGTACGCTACAGACGCACTGGAACCACATATCGACAAGCAGACAATGGAAATTCACCACGGTAAGCACCATCAGGCATATGTTGACAACCTGAACAAAGCAATTGCCGGTACTGAAAATGAAAATAAATCCCTGGAAGAACTGGTTGCTATCGCCGGTACACTGAGCCCAGCGATCAGGAACAACGGTGGTGGTCACTGGAATCACAGTTTCTTCTGGACCATCCTCGGCCCTAACGCAGGTGGCGAACCTACCGGCAAACTGGCTGATGCTATCAAGAGCACTTTCGGTTCTTTCGAAGAATTCAAAGAAAAATTCAATGCTGCCGGTGCTACCCGTTTCGGTTCAGGCTGGGCCTGGCTGCTGGTAAAAGGTGGTAAACTGGAAGTTTCTTCTACTCCTAACCAGGACAATCCACTGATGGATGTTGCTGAAGTAAAAGGTACTCCGATCTTAGGTGTAGACGTTTGGGAACATGCTTACTACCTGAAATATCAGAACCGTCGTCCTGACTATCTGAAAGCATTCTGGAATGTTGTGAACTGGGATGCAGTTAGCAAACGTTACGAAGCTGCTTTGTAATTTTGCATTTTAAATATTAATAAGAACGGCCATTGCTTCGCAATGGCCGTTCTTATTGAATCCTGCACTATGAAAGTCGTTTAATTTTTATATTCTTAAACCAGATTTCACTGCCATGATCCTGTAAATCTATAAACCCTTTTTTCGTAGCACCGTAACCTTTAGCATCTTTCCATTTTCCCTTTTCTTTCTCCGCTTTCCACTCCGCTGAGCCAATTACATAGTCCGCCGTTTTCTGCCCGTTCAGCCAATGCTCCACATGCCCATGATATACCACAATCCGTGCATGATTCCACTCACCTGCAGGCCGGGTAGCATTCACCAGCGGCGCACTCATCGCATAGTTACATCCTGTCTTCTGCCAGTCTTCCAGCTTTTCAGGAAAATTATTATCATCGATTAACTGGTATTCCGGCCCACTCTGGTAAGCAGCAGGATATTCCTCAGAGGCCAGGTAAATGATGCCACTATTCCCCTGCGCCGCAATCTTCCATTCGAGGAACAATTCAAAATTCTCATACGTACTGTCTGATGTCAGATCTGCACGATTGGCCTTGAAATCCTTGTCGCCTTTGCAATGCAGCATGCCGCTGTCCACTGACCATGCGCCACCTGTCTTATGCTGATACAGGTGCCAGCCACTCAGGTCTTTGCCATTAAACAATAACTGCCATCCTTCCACCTTCTCCGTTTCACTCAGTATATTCATTGCCGTTGTATCAAAATATTCAGTTGTCGTATCTTTTCTCATCACGGTTACTGAATCATGCTGGCTACTGGTATTGTTATTATTACATGCCAGCAAAATGGTAACAATAAAGGGCAGGAGGAGCTTTTTCATAAATGGATTTTTAAAATTTCTCTTAACAGGCCGCATGGCCATGCAAAAAAAATCGCTTTTGTCTGAGACAAAAGCGACAAATTTTTATCAATGCAGCAATTGCTGATATTTCTGTGGATCGTGCAGCACTTTCACCGCCTCGGTCACTTCGTTATCTGTCACCAGGGACTGTGCAATTCTACCTTTCTGCATATAATAGCGGTTAGAAATCTCTTCTTCCAGCAGGTGTTTGATCTCTGTTTTATTCTTCAGCAGATCCTGCTTTTTGTCGTGCTTCATCTTTGCCTGCAGCGCTTCGAATTCCTTCGACATGGCATCATAGTATTTTTCTTTACGGGCAGTTGCCTGCAGGTTTTCCATAGCTTCTTCCGTATGGGTTTTATAACTATAATTTCTGCCATCCAGGTAACGCATAAAGTCGGAGAAATCATCTTCACTCAGGGAGAAGGAACCTGCCGCCGCAATCTTAGGATGTGAATAATAGTATTGTGTAGCGTAGTCGAAAATATACTGCCTGCGCAGCAGGGTCACGGTTACCTGGCTCAGGAGGGTTGGATCTACGGCATCATCCGGTTCTATCCCACCCCCATCACGTACCTTACGGCCATCGGCGGTACTGAACGATTTACGCAGGCTGTCCGGTACTGATTCCACTTCACCATCGTCATTGCGGTGAGAATAGTCGATCGCCTGGATACAACGGCCACTGGGTGTATAGTATTTGGCGGTGGTAACCTTCAATTTTGCATTATAAGGCAGCGGACGGGTAGTTTGTACCAAGCCCTTACCAAAGGAGCGCTGACCGATAATTACGCCGCGATCCAGGTCCTGGATAGCACCTGCTACGATTTCTGAAGCAGAAGCAGAGGAGCGGTTCGTGAGTACTGCCAATGGAATTTTGGCATCTATCGCGTTGCCTTCGGTTTTATAGTCACGATCCCAGTTCTTTACCTTGCCTTTGGTGCTTACGATGACCTTGTTCTTATCTACAAAGATGTTCGCTACCAGTACCGCTTCGTCCAGCAGGCCACCGGGGTTGCCACGCAGATCCAGGATCACACCCCTGATAGCCGGATGGTCCTTTTTCAGCTGGGTAAAAGCATCGGATACGGCATCGCCGCTATTTTCAGTGAACTGTGTCATGCGGATATACCCGATATCATTACCTACCATACCGGAATAGCTCACCGGCTTTACATTAATCTCTTCGCGGGTAATGGTTTTGGAGGTTTCTACACCTGTGGACGGATTTTTAGTCACCATTTGCAGGGTAGTACCAGGCACACCTTTCAGCATATGGCTGATGTCGTCCTGGTCCATATCCTGGGTAGGCTTGCCATCCAGAGACAGGATCAGGTCACCGGTTTTCACGCCGGCCTTGTCCATAGGACTGCCTTCGTAGATGTCGGTGATTACCGTGCGAACGCTGTCGGTAATAACAGAAATCCCTACACCTCCGTACTTGCCCGTAGCCATGAATTTAAGTTCATCCAGGTTTTCTTCGGGAATGAAGTCAGTATAAGGATCAGTTTCTTCCAGGATGGCATCTATGCCTTTATGCATCAGTTTTTCCGGGGGCAGGTCGTCTACATAGTAGGTATTCAGCTCCCGGTAGAAAGCTGCGAAGATGTCCAGATTTTTAGCGATCTCAAAGTATTTGTCTTTGTCACTGTATGCTTTGATACCGGTAGCACCTATGATGAGCAACACCAATACCACGACAATTCTCCTCTTTCTTTGAAAAAATGCACGCATAGGTAAAAGTTAATGTGAGCTAATTTATAAAGCAGTCGTAAGCTACAAGTTCTTTACGTATTTGAAAAGTTAAAATACGTGATTGCCAGAGTTTTAGCCTTTCAGGCCGCCGGGATCTATGGTACCGGGTCATGTCCATGTCCGCCCCAGGGGTGGCATGACAAGATTCTTTTTACAGTGAGGTATCCGCCCTTAATAAGACCGTGTTTTTTCAATGCTTCCACGCCATATTGAGAGCAGGTGGGTGTATACCTGCACTTATTGCCCAGTAGCGGAGAAATACCCCATTGGTAAATCCTGATTACCCAGATAAAGGGGTAGCTCAACAAGCTCAAAATCTTCATGATGCAGCCAGCGCTTCCTTCGCCAGTTTCTTTAAAATTAGGGAAATTTTGTGTTGGAGGGTAGTAAAGGGGGCTATTTTCTTGTCGGTATAGATGAAGAATACGGCCAGCTGGCTATTCGGCTGCTGTGCCCGTAGCTGTTCATACAGTTCGCCTTTTTGCAGGCGATAACATTCCCTGGTCAGGCGTTTCACCCTGTTGCGGTCCACGGCATGTGGAAATCGCTTGGTTGAGACACTGAAACCGGCCTGAACGGGATATGGGGCAATGGGAGTATCCACCGGCATATATACTATGCGGTATGGAAAAACAGAAAACGCTTTTCCTTCCCGAAAAAGCGTTTCAATGATTTTTCTGCTTTTTAACCTTTCTTCTTTTGTAAAAGAATAAGTTTTTATGGCAAGTCCGATTTATCTATCAAAAGCAATAACATTCTGTTCGATCAGGAACCAGCCTTAAAAGCTGCAAGTTAAGCCCGAAAGCTCATGCAGTTAAAGCTGACCTTATTTCAGCTTACGCTCGTCAGAAACAGTTAATTTCTTACGTCCTTTAGCTCTGCGGGAAGCTAATACTTTACGGCCGTTAGCAGTTTCCATTCTCTTTCTAAAACCATGAACGCTCTTTCTGCGTCTGTTATGCGGTTGAAAAGTACGTTTCATTTTAATATTTTGTTTTTACCTGTACTATACTAAACACTCTCCCGTTTTGCGGAATCCTGTTTTTAAAACGGAAGGCAAAGGTAAAGAATTTTATGAGATAATAAAGGAATTTTTAAAAAAATACCCCGGGACCGGGTCCCGGGGCTTCTATAGTAAGTTTTGTGTGCCTGGATTATTTGATACCCAGCTTAGCTTTTACAGCTGCAGACAGGTCATCACCAACTGGTGCAACCAGCAGAATGCTCTGGGAATTGTCGATTACATAAGCGTAACCTTTCTCTTTTGCTGTATCTTCGATAGCTTTACGAGCCTTGTCGTAGATTGGTTTCAGCAGTTCCTGACGCTTAGCTTCAATTTTGTTCTGAGCTGCATCCTGGTAGTCCTGGATGTTTTTCTGAGCAGTCTGGAGCTCTTTACCCTTGATCTCACGTACGTTGTCAGTCATTTTATCTGCACCGTCATTAAATTCTTTCAGTTTCTTCTGATACTCATCAATCAGTCCTTTTCCATCCTTATCCAGTTCCTCTGCATAAGTCTGCAGGGTTTTCATTGCCGTCTGGGCTTCCGGCATTGCCTCGATCAGGGCCTGAGCGTTGATGTGAGCCACTTTGGACTGTGCCATTGTCTTCACGCTGAACAATCCGGATACTGCCACGAAAGCAATAATTACATACTTCTTCATGATGTTGTCTGTGTTTAAAAAAGATTTTGAATACTAAACTAAGGTTAAAATTTGGTACAAAAGGTTAATAATTCCTAAATCCCATTTCTGTTGGATGCGCTGCTATTACTTCTTTACACCAAGTGCATTCAGAATATCATCACTTTTATCCAACTTAGTGTCAGAGAAAATTACGGTAACACCTCCGGCCTTATCCAGCACAAAGTCGTACATACGCTGGGCTGCGAGCTTTTGTACGGCATTATAGATTCTGTCCTGTATAGGTTTTACCAGTTCCTCTCTCTTCTTGAATAGGTCCCCTTCGTAACCAAAACGTTTTTTCTGCAAATCCTTTGCCTCTTTTTCTCTTGCTACAATCTCTTCTTCACGTTTGTGCTTCAGTTCGTCCGTCAGCATCACCTGTTCTGCCTGATAAGACTTGTACATCTTGTCTACTTCGAGGAATTTTGCATCTATTTCTTTTTGCCATTGCTCAGCTACAGCATCCAGCTTACTTTGAGCTTCTTTATATTCAGGGATATTGTCCAGAATATATTTGGTATCGATCACGCAATAGCGCTGTGCACTTGCCATCAGGGCAGTACCCAGCACCAGGGCAATCATGAGGCTTAGTTTCTTCATAATGTTTATTGATTTAAACTATAGGCACCCCGGGATTTCGGATTTGCAATATATAATTTAAAATTTATTCAAACGTCACACATCCCCCTGATAGTATGAAAGCTCCCCGTCAGGAGAGCTCCATACTGTAAGTTTCTTTCTATTATTCCGGTTCGAAGCCGAGCATGAAGGTGAACTTAGCAGCATCCTTCAGACCATTGCCGGATGTGATACGGTCAAATCCAATACCGTAGTCAAATCCAAGCAAACCAAACATCGGCAGGTAGAAGCGCATACCCAGACCCGCTGAACGACGCAGTTTGAATGGATTGTATTCCTGTACATCCCTGTAACCGTTGGCTGCCTCCAGGAATGCCAGACCAAAGATCGTAGAGCTTGGATTCAGGCTGAAAGGATAACGCAACTCCATCACGTACTTGTTGAAGATTGTGAAACCTTCGTAACCACTTGGCTGGCTGCCTTCAGAATTGCTTCTTGGGTCAGATGAATAATATACGGGATAACCTCTCTGAGATACGATATCACGGTCATAGATCGCAAAGTTACTCAGACCATCACCCCCTAACTCAAAGCGACCAAATGGAGACAGGGTCGTTCTGCTGTTGTAACGGCTGATATAACCAAATTTAGCCGCAATCTTCATCACGAACATCTTGTTGTCGCTACCAATTGGCTTGCTCAATGGTACGTACCACTCAGCATTGAAACGGTATTTCTGGTATTCGATAAAGCTGAACTGATCTTTTACAGACTCCAGTTTGTAATCCTTGTCAGGATGGAACATGGAGTATGGAGGTGTAAACTGACCGCTCAGCATAAAGTTGGAACCGGATCTTGGGAAGATCTGCTGGTCAACAGATGAACGGGCCAGGGTCAGTTTCAGGTTGATGTTATTTGATGTACCGCTGGAGAAACCTGGGATGTTGAAATAGTTATAGTTCTTCAGTTTATACTGCTGATAGTTCACCGCGTAGATCAGGGTGAAATAGTCATCAGGCCATTTCAGCTGCTTACCCAGTGATAAGGACGCACCCATTACCTTGAAGTATGCACTGTTTGACAGGGTTGAGCCATAAATGTAAGAAGAGTAAGCATTCGGGTTCTGGTAGCTGTTGTAGAAGCTTACAGAGAACTGGTTTCTCTTTTTACCGCCTAACCATGGCTCCGTGAAAGAGAAGTTGTAAGAACGATAAGCCTTACCATTTGAAGAAACACGAACAGATAATTTCTGGCCGTCACCACTCGGTAAAGGATCCCATGTCTGCTTGTTGAAAATGTTGCGCAGGGAGAAGTTATTGAAGGTCACACCGAGTGTACCGGTCAGACCAATGTAACCACCCCAGCCTGCTGACAGTTCCAGCTGGTCATTTGCTTTTTCTTCTACTGTATAGTCGATGTCCACAGTTCCATCCTGGATATTAGGCACCGGGTTCATACCGATCTTTTCAGGGTTGAAGAAACCGAGGTTCGCAATTTCACGGTTAGAACGAATCAGGTCAGTACGGCTGAATTTCTCGCCAGGCAGTGTACGCAGCTCACGACGGATTACGTGTTCGTTGGTCTTTTCGTTACCTGCTATACGTACTTCCTTGATCGTTGCCTGCGGACCTTCTGAGATTCTTATTTCGTAGTCGATAGTATCACCATGAATACCTACTTCTACCGGGTCAGCATGGAAGAACAGGTAACCGTAGTCCATGTAGAGACCACCAACGTCACCACCTTCGGATGACAGCAGGCGTTTCTGCAGCATTTCCTGGTTGTAAGTGTCACCTTCCTTGATGCCCAATACCTTTGCCAGCAGGGAGTCAGTATAGCGGGTATTACCTTTCCAGGTGATTTTACCGAAGTAATATTTCTTACCCTCCATCACTTCCATACTCACATTTACACCACCATTATGGGATTTGTAGGTGGTATCTCTCAGCAGCACCGCATCACGATACCCCTGGGTATTATAGTAAGAGATTACTTTCTCTTTATCTTCAGCGTATTTATTTTCGTTGAACTTAGCAGAGGAGAACAGTTTGAAGCGGAAATAAGGATCCAGTTCTTCCA
Organism: Chitinophaga silvisoli; assembly: GCF_003412465.1. Classification (GTDB taxonomy): domain Bacteria; phylum Bacteroidota; class Bacteroidia; order Chitinophagales; family Chitinophagaceae; genus Chitinophaga; species Chitinophaga silvisoli. The sequence goes on along the minus strand of NZ_QTJV01000002.1, from coordinate 1,061,799 downwards.
GTGTACGGGACGGCTGGAGAAAACCGAAAGTACGCCAGTAATCACCACGATCATCAGCGGAATCAGGCCATACTGGCTCATAATCCGGATAGATGGTGAGGCGGGTCCTTTCTTTGGTACCCTTCATTTTCTTTTTCAGTTTGGTATCGGAGATGTTCGCATTACCTACGATGTATATGTTGTCTACCTTGGCTTTGTTACCTTTTGCTACAGTGAATACGACGTTGGTAGCATTGGTCTGACCGCTATCGATTCTTTCGCTAACACCTACTTCGGCGTTACGGTAACCTTTTTCGCTATAGTATTTCCTGATGATGCCTACTGCATTTTGTTCCATGCTTTCGGTTACCACCTGGCCCTTACGCATGCCGGTTTTCTTGATGATCTCTTCCTGTTCTGATTTTTTAACTCCTTTGAAGATAAACTGGTTCAGACGAGGGCGTTCCTGCAATTCAATTTCCAGCCAGATCTGACCATCCTGAATTTTGTTTACATAAATAGCGACGTTGGCAAACAGTCTTTGTCCCCACAGAGCCTGGATTGCTTTCGCAAACTGGTCACCACCGGGATAAACGACTTTGTCACCTACGTTCAATCCGGAGAGGGAGATCAGCAGGGACTTATCAAGATACTGGGTTCCTGACACGATGATGTCAGCTATCTCGTATTGCTGAGGTTGTGAATTTCCCAATGGTAAGTTCAATCCCACTGGTTGGTCTGCTGCAGGGATGGTATCTCTCTCCTGGGCGGATACACGAATGCCAGCACTGCAACATAATACTATGGCCAGTAGGCTCTTAGGAAATAATTTCTTCATTCTGCTGTATTTGATCGCTTGTTTTGCCAAAGCGTCGTTCTCTGTTCTGAAAGTTTAAGATAGCTTCGTAAAGATGTTCTTTGCGGAAGTCAGGCCAACGGGTATCTGTAAAATACAGCTCCGCATAGGCCAGCTGATAAAGCAGGAAGTTACTGATTCTGCACTCTCCGCTGGTCCGGATCATCAGTTCCGGATCAGGCAGATCGGCCGTACACAGGTACTGCTGCCACTTGTCAGGTGTAATGGCCTCGGGTTCGAGTTTGCCATCTTTTACATCCTGGGCAATTTTTTTGGCAGCATTTAGGATTTCCCAACGGGCACTATAACTGAGGGCCATAATCAGATTGAGTCCAGTACATTGACCGGTAAGGGCTATGGCCTCCTCCATTTCGCTTTTACAGTTTCCGGGCAGCATGTTCATGTCTCCGATCACATGCAGCCGGATATTATTTTTAATGAGCGTGGCTACTTCGCTACGGATCGTATTGACCAATAGCTCCATAATCCCGTTTACTTCGTAAACAGGTCTATCCCAATTCTCGGTGGAAAAGGCATAAAGGGTAAGGTAACCAATTCCCAGTTCGGCGCAGGCTTCGGTGATATCACGCACACTTTCCACTCCCTCATAATGACCAAACAGCCTGTCCTGACCGCGCTCCTTAGCCCAACGGCCATTGCCGTCCATAATGACAGCAATATGTCGTGGCAACCGTTGTAAGTCTAATTTGTCCTTCAAACTCATGAGTATCTCCGGCGTATTATATATATCGATACAGATTTTTATTAAGGTGTGCAAAGATACAAAAATAGATATATGCCTTTCCCGGCAAAGAGGGGGTAGGGGTTTTAACGGATTTTTAACAGCGAAATCCTTTGCTGTCGGACGTTTGACTCGAAAAAGCGCTTATAGAAAGTATAAATATTAGGCCAATGGGCCAGAAAGGACTATAGATAGACGAATTTTGCCTGCGAAATCAGAATTTACATCTATAAGACGTAAATAAAATGCTAATCGTCAGTTCGGCCGTAACGAACTGATCTTTGTCACGGCTGTTACCCCGTTGTCTGCCGGCTATCCCGATACGGTCTCCGGTAGCATAACTACGGTCCTGGAGCAGGTAAGCAGCAGTGGGATTACCATTGGCATCTGCCGGGAACAAAGCAGTACCGGCATAGGTGGTGCTTACATCATCCAGGTAATCGGTGTTGGTAAAGCGGTACAATACTTCCAGCCCAAGGTTGACCTTTTTAGACAGGTTATACTTGAAACCACCCCCCAGCAACCAGGCAGTAGAAACCAGGCTATAAGGCTTCCTGTCCGGGTACATGGCACTCCCCTGCCCTTCCGTACGAAGCGGCTGTAAATAGTACTTTTTGTTGTTCAGGAACGCGTATGGATTGTAATAAAACAGCGAGGCTCCCCCTGTGAAGTACGGCGTAAAGCGGTAATAGCTGGAGCCGGGTTCAAAGCGGAAGAAGTTAAAATCGCCCTGTACACCTATCTCATACACATTGGTATTGAAACTGAGGTTGCGGCGTTTTTGGAAGTCATTGTCATTGTACGTGTCCGAATAACCCAGCATCATATAGCGGCCATGGAAGCGTACGCCGATGTAGTCATTCATGTACTTGCGGTAAAAGATACCGATAGCAGGTTTGGGGGCGTTCAGACGACCATTGGTATTGAGATCCCCAAAATAATGGGCCGCTCCTATAGAAAGGCCCAGTTCACCGGTATAAGACAGTTCGTTCTGCGCAAAAGCAGGCGTCAGGAACAGGGATCCCACTGCTATAAGGGTGGTCGTGATGATACGTTTGTAAAAAAAAGGTTTGCCCATAAATCGGTTTGCTTAAACGCGATAATTCCTTTAAACGCGATTATCCTGCTTTTGGTATTAAGCTAAGTGAACAAATGTAATAAAAAATCCTAATGTGCTAATATGCAAATATGTAGGTTATTTACTACAACATCGAATAAAGGAGCTTGTTCACTGTGTACGGATTTCAATTTTTTGCGGACTTTTGTCTTTGCCGGCGGCAAACCCAAATGATTCGGCTATTTTAGGGTGTTTCTTGCATCAATGCCCCAAAGCAATTTATGCCTTAAGGTCTGTAAAAAATTACTATCATCCAGCCTCAGCAGGCTAAACCTGAACGACTCTTTCTTAATCGCCAGCTGCACGGTATTATCAATTGTCTCCATCCGCGAATCCAGCGTACAAAGAAACTGATCACTCCTCCCCTCCACTTCAAAGCTAATCACATTATCATCTGGTACTATAATCGGCCGCACATTCAGATTATGCGGTGCCACCGGCGTAATCACAAAACTCCCCGCTTCAGGAAACACTACCGGGCCTCCACAACTCAGGGAATATCCTGTAGACCCCGTAGGCGTAGCCACGATCAACCCATCCGCCCAGTAAGTATTCAAAAACTCCCCGTTCAGGTAAGTATGAATTTTCACCATCGCCGATGTATCCTTCTTATGTATCGTAAAATCATTCAGACCATAAGGCACCTCTCCAAACAGCGAAGGCACATTACTATCCAGGTGAATCAATGTTCGCTTATCTACCACATAGGTACGCTGTTTCAGGGCCTGCACCGCCGCATAAATCGCATCCTTCCCTATACTCGCCAAAAATCCTAAACGGCCAAAATTGATCCCCAGCACCGGAATATTCTTATCCCGTACATAGCAAACCGTATCCAGCAGGGTGCCATCCCCACCCAGACTCACAAGAATATCAGCCCTGCCATGCAGATCCGCTGCACAGGCAAAGGTCGCCGGCTCTTTTGTATAAGTGATATGTGGCTGTAAGGCCTGAAAGAAAGCTTCGTAAATGATCACATCAATTTCTTCTCTCGCCAGCTCATTCAGTAACAGCTGGATGATTGGCAGGTCTTCTCTTACAAATCCACGGCTATATATTGCAATCTGCATAACTAATCTGGAGGACGATTACATGCTGATATAATTCATCAGCAGATCGTAATTTTTGCGGAGCATATCTTCCTCCTGCTCTTCGGTGATTGTGTACTTAATTGTGTAGTTGAACCGCTCAAATGTAGCTACCAGCCCATGCAGCTCCTGGCGGTTCGTTTTCAGCAGTACTTCCAGTCTGCCCGAAGCCGGACTGGTGATGGTATTCACACTGAGCAGTGTGATATCATTCGATTCTGCAATTCTTGCGATTTCACTCAGACTGTAATCGCGTGGGTCAATATCCAGTGCAATGATCCCTCCCGGTTCCTTGACACCATTGTACTGAGCCAGCACCGCCAGCAGGTTATCTTTCGTGAGCACACCAAGGTACTCATTTTCACGGCTGATGACTGGTAGTACGGACAACTTCAGGTCATAAAAAACCCGCAGCGCCTCATAAAAGTGAGCACTCTCCAATACTCCTGGCTTCGGACCATTGTACTCCATATTCTCCAATGATACTTCGGTATCTTCCAGATCCAGGATATCATCTTCTTCTACCAGTGCCAGGTATTTGTTCTCAAGTACCAGGGGAAGCTGTGACAGATGATATTCATTCATCAGGCGCAGGGCTCTGGACCCTGGGTCAAGAGGATGGAGGATTGGTATAACTGTCGATATGAGATCACGTGCCAGCATTATTAAATTGCGCTATTGTGATACAATAATAGGAAAAGAATCGCTAACGTCCTCGTACCGGACGAGGGGATTTATGAATAAAGCATGCTGCTCAGCTTATATACGTAACGCTAAATGCGCGTGGTTTGTTACATACAGCGCGGTAGGACGATAGTGGATGAGTGGTAAAAAAAAATGAAGCTGATCCTGTTGAATCAGCTTCAATATAGTAATATGAGTAGTAGGTTTATTTACTACCCAGTTTTTGCAGAAAAGGATGCAGGATCTGATTAAACTCATCCGGCTGCTCCATCATAGGTGCATGTCCGCATTTATCGATGAAGTGCAGTTCTGAGTTAGGAATCAGCTTATGGAACTCCTCACCTACCATTGGCGGTGTCACAGTATCATTCAGCCCCCAGACCAGCAGGGTTGGGATCTTGATATCGCGCAACTCCTCACCCAGGTTATGGCGTATAGCCGACTTAGCCAGAGTGATGATCTTGATTACCTTAAGACGGTTGGTCGTAATGTCAAACACTTCGTCCACCAGTTCTTTGGTCGCCATTGCAGGATCATAGAAGGTCAGTTCTGTTTTCTTGCGGATGTATTCGTAGTCCCCTCTTTTAGGGTAAGTTTCGCCCATACCGTTCTCAAACAGACCGGAGCTTCCTGTCAGTGTGAGAGATTTGATCGGAGCTTCAGGATGTTTCAGCAGGTATACCAGCCCAACGTGTCCACCCAGGGAGTTACCCAGCAGGTGCACATTGGTATATTCCATTGTCTCAATAAACTTATGAACGTATTTGGCCAGGCCAGCTACGGAAGTGTCCAGAATATTCAGATCAAACAAAGGCAAAAGCGGCACCACTACTTTGTTGTAGCGGCGGAAGTATTCGATCAGGCCACCGAAATTACTCAGTGCACCAAATAGCCCGTGCAATAATACCAGTGGTTCACCCTCCCCTTCTTCAACAAACTTAAACTTTCCCTGTGTTTTGATTTCGTAATCCATTGCCAAAGCTTGAAAGTCAATTTTGCGCTAAAATAATTCTTTTTATTAATTCAAATAATCTTTGAAGCGAAGGATATAGATCATTTAACCTACGTCCGTCAACCGCTATTGTTTGCTCTGTATCTTCCTGGCTGCGTTGTCAAAAAATGATTGCAGGCTCGCAAACATATCCTTAAATACAGGAATTAATTTGCCAACCGCATTCATGACAGCCGGCCCGAGATGTTCAATATACGGATATACAACAGATTGCATTTTGATCTCCGGACTTAACCAGTATAATTGGTTAGCTATCCATAAAAGCACGCTGTAGACCATGATAAAGATAGCACTATACAGTAAGATCCCGCCTAATTTGTTTAGCCAGCCCATCATCGCCACTTCTACCAGTTTTTGCAGGAGAGTGGCACCCAGGCGCACTAACAATACTACTCCCAGGAACAATGCGATGAAGCAAATAACTGGTAGCCAACGGGTATGCACATCCCAATGTGATTGGGCGTATAATACAGCTACAGTGGTCAACTTCAATGCCGCTGCTAGTCCCAGTGTGACTGCCACAAAGGAAAATACCGCTACTATCAGGCCACGGCTATATCCCTTATAAATAGCAATTACAAGGATAATGGCGAATACAATGTCTATACCCATATATTTCTATAGGAAGATAGGAGGAACGGGGAAAAGAATTAAAATCCCCGCTTATTTTGCCAGTAACTCTTTTACCAGTCCGGAAATGGCTTTACCATCGGCTTTACCAGCTAACTGCTTGGTAGCCACACCCATTACCTTACCCATATCGGCAGGAGAACTAGCTCCGGTTTGGGCAATAATAGCTTCAATGGCTGCTTTCAGTTCAGCTTCGTCCATCATCTTTGGCAGGTACTTTTCGATCACAACCAGTTCTTCCTCTTCCTTTGCGGCAAGGTCTTCCCTGTTTTGCTGACGAAATATATCCAACGAATCTTTTCTTTGTTTGGCTAACTTTTGTAACAGTTTTGTTTCATCTGCTTCGCTCAGCTCTCCGCTAAAGCCCTCTGCAGTCTTGGCATGCAGGATAGCAGCCTTAATAGCACGCAGCGCACGCAAATCCGCTTCGGCTTTTGCCAGCATCGCTGTTTTAATCGCTGCGTTAATGTTTAGTTCCAGAGACATATATGGTTGTTTTGAAAAAACTTGGATTATTGTTCCGCCTTTTGCTTTTCTTCAAACTTCTTGTAGAAGTCACGGGCAAAAGTTCTCAGTTCGTCCGCCTGATCCTTGTATGGAGTAGCACGCTGATAAGTATCTGCCATGGTCATCATCGTCTGAAAGAAGAAATCAGCCATTTCGTCCACCATCATCTGCTTTGTCCACAAATCTATACGCAGCGCTGTTTTTTCAGCTCCGTCCCAGAAAGCAACCATCATCGCCTTCGCCTGCTGGAAACGGTCTGCCTGAGTACTATCCGTCGCCCTCCATTCAATCTTCTCAGGTATCCTGTCATTGTCCAGTTCAACCTGGATCTGTATGGTAGATGTCTTTGCCATAAAAAATAGTTCCAATATTTTAGAAACGCAAATTTACTACTAAACTGCGAATGTGCTGATGTCCAGATTTATGATACTTATATTATTATTTTAATATCTTCGAAGCCGCGTCTGTCCAGCTTCCCGGCAGCGTTACCTGCCTGCCGCGTTCCAGCATCCTGCTGCGCAACACCTCATCTTTGTATAAAACCGACATTTTTTCTGCCAGATCATCCAGACTGTCAGGGTCGGTATACAATACCCCCTCTGCACCCGCTACCCTGGCAGCAGCCCCTTCCATAGCCACCACGGGAACTTCACATTTCAAGGCTGCATATACCGGCATCGCCAGCCCCTCAAAGCGGCTGGTGTAAACCAGGGTATAGGCTCCTGCTATCACACGGGACAAAGTTTCCTGACTCGCATCCTGCAACCAGATGATGTCGTTCCGGAACTTGTATGTGGCCATATTTTCGATGATTTCTGCACCGGCATTGGTGGAAGCACCGGCGAGGATCAGTTTCATATTGGAACGTAAACGACGTTTCAGGGCGGAAAATGCCTTCAGCAAAGGAAGAATATTATTCCTGGGATGCATACTGCCAACGGCTACAAAATACTCCAGTCCCCCTGTAAACTCCTGCTTGATCTGCTCTCTCTCCTCCCATTCCACCGGGCGATAACTACTATCCAGGCCTGGAGGCAACAACACCAGCTTTTCTGCTACTGCCGGCGCATAAGTTAACAAATCTTCCTGTACCACAGGAGAAACAACCAGTACTTTTTGCGCTGCCTGTATATATTTCAGGGTATTCTTCCGCAGGAAACGCTGCAAATCCTTCGACATGCCAGCCACTCCATGCAGGAAACCCGTATCAGTAACCAGTAAACGGGCAGGTACCTTACTCCGCAGCGGCAATTGCCCATCCATACCCAAATACAAGTCCAGCTGCTGCTTTTTGATCGCCGCCGGAAGCTGCCACTCCCGCCACCAGTACAACTGCCAGGCCTTTTTCCCCTTGAGCGGCACTTCTACAAGTTGCACATTACCAGGGAATTCCTCCAGAGACACCCCAGGACCGTCTACAAAAAAGATAAACTGGTGCTCCGGGTGTAAACGACATAATTCCTTCAATAACGCTGTGCTGATATTTCCTGTATCTGCCGGTCTGTCTCCAGCCAGGCCGGCGGCATTCACTCCTATACGCATAGTTAAGCTGCTTGTTCTGATGGCTGCAAAGCTACAGCTTTTGTACCAAGCAGTATATAGATAGCTGGAAGCATCCTCTCCAACAGGTCCCCAAAAGGACACCATAAGGTCACCAAAAGGGCACTTCAATATCCAATCGATATAGAGGTGACCTTTTGGTGACCTTATGGTGATCTTATAACGACATAGTAATACCGAAGCTACAGTATGGTTATACCGAAGCGTCAATGATGTTAAACCAGCCTTGTAAGGGTATTATTCTGACTTATTGGTAATCCAGAAGGTCTTGGTGATGGTATTGTCCGGATTGTCGACAGAAGTAATTACCACCGTCACCAACACAGTACGCAACGGCTCTAAGCCGATCAGGGTAATCTCAATGGCCCCACTGGAACTTGGTGCCACTGCATTCTGGGGAATATTGATTCCACCAGGGTCTGTGACAGCTGTCACGGTGATCGTCACACCATTGGTTGGCAACCTGGATGTAACAGCTGCCTGGAAAGTATAGGTGCTGCCCGCAGCAGCGGTATAGGAAGCCTCAGTTACATTTGCAAGAGATACTTTCAGTCCTTCTTCCGAAGGTTTTACAGCAGTACCGCTGTCTTTCTTACTGCAGGATGAAAAAATCAGGGCAAAGAGGGCCAGAACAGGTAAAAGATATGATTTCAAAGGCATAAAATAAGGTTCAGAATGATGTTAAAATTAATAGTTTTTATAATGCGAAACAAGGGGACTACTGTCTCACATCCATTGCATCTCTCAACCCATTCCCCAACAGGTTAAATGCCAGTACCATAAGCATGATAGCTACACCCGGAGCCAATGCCAGTAAGGGATTATGTGTGATAATAAAGTTGTAGTTTTCTTTGATCATCAGGCCCCAGGAAGGCTGTGGTGGCTGTACCCCCACCCCCAGGAAACTTAAGCCCGCCTCTACCACTATTGCCGTGGCAAAATTGCCGGCAGCGACCACCATCACCGGACCTAAGATATTGGGTAATATATGTTTTATGATTGTTCGGGTATGTCCAAAACCCAGTGCACGGGTAGCTTCTATAAATGTCAGCTCCCGGAGAGATAATACCTGTCCCCTGATTATCCGGGCTACATTCACCCACATGGTGAGTCCCACCGCAATGAATACCTGCCAGAAGCCCTTGCCCAATGCCAGCGTAATGGCAAACACCAGCAGTAAGGTAGGCACTGACCAGATCACATTGACCAGCCACATCACCACCTCATCCGTAGCACCCCGGAAATATCCCGCTACCGCCCCCAGGAAGATGCCAATGGTGAGCGATATAATCACAGCAATAAATCCAACACTTAAACTGACCCTGGTCCCTACAAGCAGGCGACTCAGGATGTCCCGCCCAAACTTGTCAGTCCCCAGCCAGGCCTTGTAATGTTTTATATACGTTCCCCTGGCCGGGTAACTTTCCCGCATGGATGTTTCTTCATCTATATAATGCTGTACAATGATGCTGTCTCCCACCGAACGGTAAGCACTCAGTGGCACCCAGGTCACATCTTCATCCTGGCCATCCATTAGCCTTTTCAGGAAGCCTGCTTTTTCCACCGGCTGCTGCCGGGGCAATGCCAGCAGGTCGATGCTGAATCCAGGATGCTTACCTCCGATCTCTACGATCATCCTGTTCGCCATAGGAGTACCATCGGGCGAGACCCAATAAGCAATGATACTGACTACGACAGCGATGGCGATCAGAAACATACCTGCCACTGCCCCCTTATTGCGTCGCAGCCTGGCCCAGGCCTGCTGCCGGAAAGATGAACGTATATTGAGCTCCGCCATAATTTATTTAACTTTTCGCCCCTTCCACTGGTAAGAACCAAACTTACCCAGCCACCCCGCCACTACAATATATGGAATATGAAATAACTGTCCGGGTATAAACCAGCTGAGCATCCCTTTTTTCCGGAAAAACCGGGATACAGGGATCAGGAAGTAGAACTCCAGCACTACCTTATACACCATCGCTACCAGGAAATATGGCAGGGCTCCCGGGGCAAAGATGCAGAACACGCCTCCAAACAGCAGGACCACATTCCAAAAGTAAACCAGCGCCAGTACCCAGGTCAGTCGCTTATCATCATATTTATCAGCTTTGGACGACCAGCGGATCCGCTGGTTCATGAAAGCACGGAAAGTATCTACAGGCAGGGTTTCCACAATGGCATCCTGGCTCTTTAAGTATTTCACACCATCCGGATATGCTTTAAAGACCTTGAACATCAGCAACATATCGTCGCCAGAGGCAATATTGTCGATCCCTTTAAAGGCACCTACTTCGTAGAATACCTTTCTTTCATAAGCCAGGTTGGCTCCATTACACATGGTACCGTCTTTCAGCCGGGCGAGCGCCCCTGTGATCCCCTGCATGGTCATGAAGTCCAGCGACTGGAGGACCTTGAAGAAATTATTTTCTTTATAAAAGCTCACTGGTGCGGCGATAAATTTGGGCTGGTATTGTTCGTAGAACTTCACCATGGTACTGATCCACAAAGGCCCCATCACGCAATCTGCGTCCGTAGTCATGATCAGGTCACCAGTCGCCTGTTCTACTGCCAGTTCGATCGCTTTCTTCTTATAGGAATTCAGTCTTTCAGTAGCGCTGAGGTGCTGGCTTAGTTGCAGCAGTTTGATATTCGCAGCGGGAAAGTCTTTGACCACGTTGGGTGTACTGTCGGTAGAGAAATCGTCGATGACGATCACTTCGAAGAGGTCTGCCGGGTAGTCCTGGGCATGGAGTGCTGCCAGCAAGGGAGGCAGGTTATCTTCTTCATCGCGGGCAGGAATAATGACGGTCACTTTGGTGAGGCCGCTAATGGGTTGAGCGGGGATATAGGGTGGTAATGCCTTCCAGCCATGTCCATATCGTATCATCAATATGCCATACAATCCTCCCAGCAGGAATAAGACGGTCAGAAAAAAATACATATGCGAATTTATATCTTATCTAATATTATTTCACCCAGGTCTTCCGTGAGTAGCTGATGTCCTTTGTCAAGTACCATCATCTCGCAGGGGAAGGTGCCGTCCATAAAACGTATACCCAATGACGATGGTATCACCCTGTCATACTTCCCGAATATAAGCAGGGTATGGATACGGTATTGCGCCAGCATTTGTTTGATGTGCTTACGGTTGGGCATCATATGGGCCATGATGGTCCATACGTTGAGAACCAGTTCACGTTTCTGCAGGGTATTCATGCTGTTATTAGCAAAGCGGTGCAGGCTGTTATTGATTAATTTCAGTTTGTTCCCTGTATTAAGTAACCAGAAATAAAACCCCGGGTGATAGGTGATGTGTTTAAAAAGCCGGTGACCGATGCGGGTCTGGGTTACGAAGTGGTGCCAGGGATTATCCCTGAGACCATCGGCAGCCAGCAGGATCAGTTCCCTGATCTGCGGGGCCATCATTTCGGTAAGGCAAAGTGCCAGCCGGCCTCCCATGCTGTAACCCAGGAGGGAGAAGCCGGATTTCTTTTGAGCCTGCAGGAGCAGGTGGATGATAGCACGCAGATCTTCTTTTTCAAAAGGGCGGTTTTCCTCCCATTGGGTTTTACCATGAAGGGGCAGGTCGAGGGCCACAATGGTGAAAATATCGCCAAGGGTGGGCACCAGCCTGGAAAAAGGCAGTGTACTTTCTCCGAAACCGTGCAGGCAAATGAGGAGATCCTTGCCTTTGCCGGCAATGGCTCCATGGATGCGGCTGTTTTCATATGGGAGGTAGAATGACTGCATGGCGCAAATGTACCCTTTTCAATTTTAACGATTTTTTATGGGGAATTCCGAATATCCGGTAACCGGATATTCAGGCCATTATTCCGCCGGAAATTGAGTAGCTGGCTGCCCGAATTTCCCGATTTAAAATTGCTATGTGAGGTAAAAAAAGTAAATTGAATAGTAACTCAAATTAACTGATAAAACTTTATCACAATGGAAGCAACTGTTGATAAGTCCACGTTGAAGGGAGCCGAGTTCCTGATCAAAGAAAGCCCCGTACATGAAGTGTTTACACCCGAAGATTTCAACGAAGAACAAAAAATGATTAAAGAAATGGCCGAGCAGTTTGTGGCAAAAGAAGTCACACCTGTATTGGACCGTATCGATAAACTGGAAGAAGGGCTCATGCCTTCCTTACTGGAAAAAGCCGGCGAGCAGGGATTGCTGGGTGCTGCCTTCCCCGAGGAATACGGAGGCCTGGGCAAGGACTTCATTACTGCTACACTTATCAACGAAGCCCTGGGTGCAGGTCATTCCTTCTCTGTAGCCATGGCAGCCCATACGGGTATCGGTTCCCTCCCTATCCTGTACTTTGGTACCGAAGCCCAGAAACAAAAATACATTCCTCTCCTGGGCACCGGTCAGATGAAAGGAGCATATGCGCTGACGGAACCTAATTCCGGTTCCGACGCACTCAGTGCCAAAACTACCGCCAAACTCTCCGCTGACGGTAAATACTACATTCTGAACGGCCAGAAATGCTGGATCACCAACTCCGGCTTTGCGGATGTATTCACTGTATTTGCAAAAATAGACGGTGACAAATTCACCGCCTTCATCGTAGATAAAGACACGCCCGGGTTTACCCTGGGTGCAGAAGAGCACAAGATGGGCATCAAAGGATCTTCCACCCGTCAGATCTACTTCCAGGATGCACAGGTACCTGTGGAAAATGTACTGGGCGAGATAGGCAAAGGGCACCTCATAGCCTTCAATATCCTGAATATCGGCCGTCTGAAACTGTGTGCCGCCGCATTGGGAGGTGCCAAGCAAACAGCGACTATCACCATAGCATACGCGAACACACGCGAGCAGTTCAAACAGCCCATAGGCAACTTCGGCGCTATCAAGCATAAGTTAGCCGAAATGGCTATCCGGATCTGGGTCAATGAATCTGCCCTGTATCGTACTGCTCAACTCATAGACGAGAAAGAAAAAGAACTGCTGGCAGCCGGCAAGCCTTTCAACGAAGCCCTGTTGGGTGCTGCAGAAGAATATGCCGTGGAATGCGCCATCCTGAAAGTAGGAGGTTCTGAAGCCCTCGACTATGTAGTGGACGAAGGCGTTCAAATCCATGGCGGAAATGGTTTCAGCGATGAGTATGTGATTTCCAAAGCATACCGCGACAGCCGCATCAACCGCATCTTTGAAGGCACCAACGAAATCAACCGCCTGCTCACACTGGATATGACGCTGAAACGCGCCATGAAAGGAAGACTGGACCTGATGAATCCCGCCATGAATGTGATGAAAGAGCTGATGAGTATTCCGGATTTTGGCAGTGATGATGAGACACCTTACAGCGCAGAGAAAAAGCAGATCCTGAACCTGAAAAAAGCGATCCTGCTGGTAGCAGGAGCAGCTGCACAAAAGCTGATGGCTAAGCTGGAAGGGGAACAGGAAATACTCATGAACATTGCGGATATGGCCATAGAAACCTTCCTCGCGGAAAGCGCGCTGCTGCGCCTGCTCAAGCGGATAGAGATAGAAGGTGAAGCCTCCAATGCCCTGCAGGCAGACATTGTGAAAACTTACCTGTATGATGCCGCTGACCGTATTAACAAGTATGCAAAAGATGCCATCAATTCCTTTGCAGAAGGTGATGAACAACGTATGATGCTGCTCGGCATCAAGCGCTTTACCAAAGCCGCGGCTGTGAATACAAAAGATGCGAGAAGAAGAATTGCTGATAAACTGCTGGCAGATAATAAGTATAGCCTGTAAGGCCTCCTGTTATTTAAAATACGAATTCAACTATATGCCATCCCGCGAAGAGCCGGATGGCATTTTTTTTGGTAAAGTATCGTTTTGAATTTAATCAAGCCGGCCGCAGGCCCTTACCGAATCTCCGCGCTTTGCCTGCGGCAAACGCGGAGATTCGGTAATTTTTGAAAGGAAATTCAAATTGATACACTACCTTTTTGTTTATTTGCGACCGGACAATCATGAGAATTACAGCATTAATCATACTGATACAGATAGCATTTACTGGAGTAAAAGCGCAGGAGCAAGCCTTCCTTAAAATGGTGCAGCCGGTAAAGACTGAGATCAATACCAGTAGTTCGAAGCAATATATGTCAGGTCGCACCTGTGTAGGTTGTAAAGTAACGCTGAATGATGATACCATCCACGTCTACCCTACCGGCGTATTTGCCTTAAAACGCATCATCAAACCAGGCAGAACATCCTTTACACTGACAACAACGGATACCACCGGCAGGAAGGTATCACGCACCTACAATTACTATTATACGACACTGCCACCAGTCAGGGCAACCAGCGTATTCAGGATAGACGATGTCAAGGTATTCCCCAAAGGCAATAGTACCCTCTCCCCCGGCGATACCATCCGTGTGCGGATAAAGGGGTACCCTGGCTGTAAAGCCTACTGGATGCATGAGACCCCTTTGCATGAACTGCCTTCTTCCAGGTACGGTGCTGAAGGATTCTATGAAGGATCCTATGTAATTCAGGAATCTGATTCACTGCTGGATAATAAAGTAGCCGTTTTCCTGAAAAATAAAGATGGCAATACCACTGTTTTGCAAAGCACGAACAAACTCACCTATCAACGCAATCAATTGCTGGCTGGCAGAACGATTGACAGAAATACGTATCTCACCATCGCTCCCGAAGGCGATCGCCTGGGACCCATCAAAATAGGGTACCTCGATCAGGATGTACTGCTACACATCACAGGCAAACAGGGCAACTATTTCAAAGTAAAACTCAGCAACCAGCAGACGGCATTCATACCTGAATTATTGCTGGATACCCAGACACTGGCAGCGCCCACACCGCTCAATATAGTAGAGGAAACCCGTACCTGGAGCGATACCAGGTATGACTACATCTCAGTAAAATTATCTGAAAGGCTCCCCTACCTCAGTACACAGCAGGTAGATCCGGGCAAAATCACCCTGGATATTCATGGGGCGAACCTGGAACCGGATTTCACCCCTCTTTCTGATTCCATGCAGGAAGTAAAGGAGATTAAATGGGAGCAAATAGGTTCGGATGTGCTGCGGATTAATATTTCCCTGAAACATAAACAGCCCTGGGGCTACAAGGTATACTATGACAGTACCCGCCTGGTAGTGGCGGTGAAGCATATCCCGGCCAGTTTCCAGCTAAAAAACCTGACATTTGGCCTGGATCCGGGCCATGGAGGTACCAATGTAGGTGCTTTAGGTGCTGCAGGGTATTATGAAAAGCAGCTGACGCTGATGATTTCTATGCTGCTGAAGACGGCACTCGAGAAGGAAGGAGCGAAAGTACTCATGACCCGTACTACTGATCAGTACGTGCCAAATGAAGACAGGCTCTCATATTACAGGCAAATGAATCCTGATCTACTCATAAGTATTCACCTGAATTCATCGGTGAACCCCGTAGATGTACATGGTACAGCCAACTATTATAAGCATCCTTTCTGTGAGCCTTTTAACAGGGCGATCCATGCACAATTGCTGGGCCTGGGCTTGTCCGACTTCGGCAATAATGGGGATTTTAATTTTATCCTGAATAATCCCACCGAGTTTCCTGATGCACTGATCGAAACGCTGTTTTTGAGTAACCCGGAAGATGAGATGAATGTGCTGGATGAGGGGTTCCGGCAGAAGATGGTGGACAGAATTATGGCAGGGATCAAGGATTTTTTGCGGGAAGCGGAGCAGGACCAGGTTACCAGAAAGGCCGGGAAACAGGCGGAAGAGTCTGGTTCAGAGGAAGGACCAGGCTCCGATCAGTAAAAAAAGACCGATTTCGTCATAAATTTTCCTTTTTGCGTAAACGATTTTCCGGAATCGATATGAATTGCAGCTTGTCTAGCTGCAATTTTGCTGCGCAAAAAATAACAAAGATTTATGATAAGGATGACTATTAAGTCCTTCATGCTTGTTCTGAGCATGATTGTTTCCTTCTTCTATGCTACTGCTACTACTTTAGAAGATAACAATGGTGGAATCAAGGGTAAAATTGTGACATCTGATGGCAAGCCAGCTGCGGATGTGTCTGTGATTTTACAGGGGACCAGTTTTATGACGGTTTCTGACGGTGCCGGTACCTTTGCTTTTAAGAATGTACCTGCTGGGAATTACCAGGTTGCCATTTCTTTTACAGGGTATGCTAATAAGACACAAGATGTGGTGGTTGAAGCGGGTAAAGTTGCAACAGTGAAGTTCCAGCTGGAAGTATCAAGCAAACAGCTCTCCGAAATAGTTATTACGGGCAATCAGACCAAGCTGGTAAAACGCTCCAGTAATTATGTAGCGAAGTTACCATTAGCCAACGTCGAAAACCCAACAGTATATTCAGTGATCACCAAGGATCTGCTGGCACAACAGCAAGTGTATACTGTGGATGAAGCAATGAAAAATGCACCTGGTATCACTAAAATGTGGGAGGCTACCAACCGTAGCGGTGATGGTGGTGCTTATTATAATTCCCGTGGCTTTACTGTTCAAAGCCAGTTCCGCAATGGTGTAGCCGGAAACGTTTCTTCTGTGATTGATGCTGCTAACATCGAAAGCATCGAGGTAATCAAAGGCCCGAATGCTACTTTGTTCGGCAATCAGCTCACCTCTTATGGTGGTTTGATCAATCGTGTTACCAAGAAGCCTTATGATCACTTTGGTGGTGAGGTTGCATTTGCAGGCGGCAGCTATGCTTACAACCGTATCATGGCTGACGTAAATACACCGCTGGATTCAGCAAAGAATGTACTGCTCCGTTTGAACACGGCCTATACTTCACAAGGTAGCTGGATGGATAATGGTCATAACAAAACATTCGCATTTGCTCCCAGCCTTTCCTACAAAATCAATGATAGATTAAATATCTTACTCGAAGGTGAATTCTTCAGCGGAGAAGGTAATGGTAATACATTCTTTTTCTTCCCATGGGGACACAATGTTTCCGAGCTGAGTGCGCAGAGAGCGGATAAACTGAACATCGATTACAACCGTACTTTTGCAAACGAAGACCTGACATCTACCAGTCGCAATGCGAACTTTTTTGGTACGATGAATTATAAGATCTCTGATCAGTGGAACTCTCAGACAGTTGTATCCATGACCAACAGTTTCTCAAATGGTTTTGGTCCTTACTTCTACCTGTTTGCCGGTGATTCCATTTCACGCGAAGACCAGTCTACAAGCAACAGTAAAGTAAATACTACAGAGATTCAGCAAAACTTCATTGGTGATTTCAATATCGGAAAATTCAGAAACCGCTTCGTAGGTGGTATTGACTTCTTCTACCTGAATTCTGACCAGATATTTATCAGTGCTGCTTACGATAAGGTATCTACTCATGGAGTAATATCAAACTACAGCGATTTCAATGCTGCAAACATGAGCGATGTTTATAAGGCAGCAGGTAGCCTTGTCAGGTATCCTTATATCTACAAGAGATATAATTACAGTGCTTACGCATCTGATGTATTTAACATCACAGATCAACTGGCTGTACAGGCGGGCTTGCGTATAGATTACTATGATTTCAAAGGCAACTATAGTGAGAGCGCAGGCACTGCATCCGGTGCATATAATCAGGTTGCACTGTCTCCTAAATTTGGGATCGTTTACCAGGTTATTAAGGATCGCCTGTCTCTGTTCGGTAACTACCAGAATGGCTTCACAAATACCAATTCACAGATTTACGTGAGTGAAGGCGTGAGCAAAACATCCAGACCTGAACAGGCAAATCAATGGGAAGGTGGTGTAAAAATGGACCTGTTTGATGGTAAGCTGACAGGTACTGTGAGCTACTATGATATCCTGGTGAAAAACGTACTTCGTGCAGATAATGCACATGCTAATTTCTATCTCCAAAACGGTTCTCAGAAAAGTAAGGGCGTAGAATTGAGCATTATTGCAAATCCATTCCAGGGCTTCAGCGTTGTAGCAGGGTATGGATATAATGATTCCAGGTATATCAATGTTGATGTGGATGGTACACCTGATGTGAATGGTCGTCGTCCGGCTACTTCTTCTGCTCCTACTTCAGCTAACCTGTGGTTAAATTACCGTTTATCAAATGGTAAACTGAAAGGCTTAAGTATTGGTGCGGGTGGTAACTACGCAAGCGATGTAAAGATTGTAAACAGCATCAGCCAGGGCGTATTTATCCTGCCTTCTTATGTAATTGCAAATGCTACACTTGCTTACGAAACATCTAAATTCAGGTTCGCTGCAAAGGTAGATAACCTGACAAACAAACATTACTGGATCGGTTATTCTTCTATGAATCCTCAAAAGACAAGAAGCTTCACCGGTACAGTTGCTTTCAAGTTTTAACACGACACTTGCATAATTGTAAAAGGGGTTATCGTAATTACGATAACCCCTTTTAGTTTATAAGTCAAACTTCACACCGAAGTTATATCTCGGCCTATAATACTCTGCCTGCATTGTTCTCGAAGAAATCCCCTGATAATAACGCAATGGCTGATTAGTCAGGTTATTCGCCTCTGCAAAGAAACGCCAGTTCTTCGCAAACTTATAAGACGCATTTGCATCCAGGAAGAACTGCTTATCATAATAGCTGTCATCAAAATCACTGCCACCCAGCGCATCCAGATAAGCCGCTGTATAGTTACCTGATAATCTCGCAGTAAAACGCTTATTCTCGAATGAAAGAGACGCATTAAACATATGCGGTGCTGTACCGGGCAATGTAACACCGGTGCGCTTTTCACCATCAGAATTATACACTCCACTTGCAGTTGATTTGGTATAAGTATAGTTCACATACACGCCAAAACCCTTTGCAAATCCAGGCAGGAAATCCAGCTGCCGCTGTAAGGCCACCTCAAATCCATACACCTTCACATTATCACCGTTACGCGCCTGTTTGTACGTCCAGTTCTCTCCATCAGGAATAGGATTAGTAGCCGTATTACCATAATCAGCTGTAAAATCTGCAGCTGAATAAGACACGTTTTTATAAGTATAAATAAAGTCGTTGATACTCTTATAAAATACGCCGGCAGACAGGATACCCACGGATTTAAAATACTGCTCCGCCATAATATCAAAGTTCCATGCATACGCAGCTTTCAGATCAGGATTACCTGCACTGATCGCAGCATCATCTGCCACACTGCTTACATAGGGCGCAATGTCATAATAGTTAGGACGCGCAATAGATGTAGTAGCAGCTGCACGCAACACTAAATCATTATTTACATTGTACCTGAAAGTCACTCCCGGCAATACATTCAGGTAACTATTCTTCACAGCACGCTGACCAGCTAAATCTTCTTCATCCTCTACTACGTTACCTTTATAATCAGTAGAAGTATTTTCTACCCGTACACCGGCAATCATAGACAGCTTAGCATTGAAATCCTGGTCCCAGCGGACATAAGCAGCGGTTATGGTTTCATTTGCTTTATAGTTCACTGCCAGGTATTCAGCCGGATTATCTTCACCGGCGAATTTAGATGCGTCATTCAGGTTCAGGCTACCCAGGTAGTCTTTTGATACAAAAGAGCCACGGGTGTATTTGGAACCTGGCTGATAGCCTTCCCCGTTATAGTTTACCTGCGGCAATGTCGCCATT
Source organism: Chitinophaga silvisoli (assembly GCF_003412465.1). Classification (GTDB taxonomy): domain Bacteria; phylum Bacteroidota; class Bacteroidia; order Chitinophagales; family Chitinophagaceae; genus Chitinophaga; species Chitinophaga silvisoli. The sequence continues at coordinate 1,042,044 of NZ_QTJV01000002.1, read as the reverse complement.
GAACCATACTCCGTCACCGGCTCATAATCGAAGTAATTATTCTCACGTTTTTTATCCTTGATCCGCATTCTACCACCTACACGCAGACGGCCTTTCTGATCAGGCAGAATACTGAATGGGAAACGCAGATTTAACTTCATTCCCAACTCGTTCTCGCGGGTATAATCATGGTTCTCTGACAGTGAATTAAACTCCAGGTCATTCTCAGTAACAGTTGTCGTCACCAATGGGAAACGGGTGTCAGTGAGATCCAGTGATACAGGTGCATCTTTCACACGGAACTCTATATAGCGCTCATTCGGACGATCTTCACTTGCTGATGAATAGCTCACTGCCCAGTCCAGGTCTACCTTGCTACCCAGCAGGTGTTCACCACGCAGGGAATAATTCTGTACGCGCTGATCTTCCAGTCTTCTGCCTTTATTCCTGTCATTGTTGATACCACCTTTTGTTTCCCGGCGCACCTGCCCGGTATAGCTGGTGATGCTGCCATCAGTAGCATACTCAGGTTCGATATCGCTATATCTCAGGCGGTAGCGGTTTTCACGGTCATCGCGCCAGTTGTACATGGCATTTGCATAAAGCGTGTTCTTTGAGTTGATCTTATAGTCCAGGGCGGCAGATAAGCTACGGCGAATACGCTGAACATTATAAGTACGCACTTCCATTTCTTCGGTGTATACATGCCCTGCATCGTCTTTCTTCCAGGTAGCTTCTACATCGTCAGAGCCATAGTCGTTGTTATTGTAAGAAGCGCTGACTACCGCCCCCAGTTTGTTGTTGAAGAAGCGATTGCCCAATACCAGGCCACCGGTATACAGCGGCTTGTTACGAATGGGGTTCACACCACCGGAAAGTGTAGCAGACACACGCAGGCCATTCGGTGCCGCACGGGTGACGAGGTTCACAGAACCACCGATTGCATCCGCATCCATATCAGGGGTAAGGGTCTTATTGACTTCGATCGTCTGCACCATGTCTGAAGGAATGAGGTCCATCTGCACACGGCGGTTATCACCTTCGGCAGACGGGATCCTGTCACCGTTCAAAGTCACAGAGTTCAGCTCAGGAGCCAGACCGCGGATGATAATGTTACGGGCTTCGCCCTGGTCATTCTGCATGGTGATACCAGGAATACGTTTCATCGCATCGCCTATGTTCGCATCCGGGAAACGGCCGATCTGGTCAGCAGAAACGATATTGGTCACGTTGGGATTGTTTTTCTGCTGGTTCAGGGCTTTGGCCTGGCCCCGGAGACGGTCACCCACTACCAGGATCTCCTTTCCGGCCACACCACCGGCTTCAAGTTGCAGTTTCAGGTCGGTAGCTTTGCCGGCAGTAACGCTTACTTCCTGTGTATGAGATTGATAACCAATGTAAGTGACTTCAAGTGTGTAGGTGCCAACAGGTACGCTAAGGAATTCGAATTTACCCTGTTGGTTAGATACTGTGTAGTGGTTGCCGGGTTTCAGCTTCAGGGTGGCTCCCGGGAGCGATAATGCCTGATTTTTGTCGACGATACTACCTGTGACTAAGCCGGTAGTCTGACCCAGGCATATCATGCTGAGCCACGAGAAGAGCATAGTGAAAAATACTTTCCGCATAAAGGTTGAATTAATGTGTGGGATTTTTTCGCATAGTTGAATAGAAGCAGGTTCCCCAGACCTGCAGGTGAGCATTTAGTTCAAAACATGTGGTTGAATAGTGATGCAAAGGAAATATTCTAATGTTACGCCACTGTTAAGCGAGCGAAATTAAATGGACGAAAGCAAGGGTTTTGCGGGGGGCAAAACCCTTGCTTTCGTGGTGGGCCTGCCGCCGGCTTTGGGAATGCATTTAATTACTTATTGTTATGAGCTATAACCGGCAGTTATGCCAAACCTTATAATAAATTATAAATCAAGAACTTAATAAAACGAGGTTTTAGCCTCACAAAGCACTAGTCTACTCATTAAGTAGATTGATTTATATTTGGGAATCGTTTCATAGCTTTATTGTGCAAATACAATAAAATGGCAGACGAGATAAAAGCATTTAACGAGTACCGGGAAAAGATGAATGAGGTCATTCTGGGCAAACAGAACAAAGTGATCAACCGGTTATTCAACCTGGACACCAACACTTATATGGAAGGTGCCCTTAGTACGAAAGTGAAAGAAATGCTGGGATTGGTTTCGTCTATGGTATTACGTTGCGACGACTGTATCAAATACCATCTGGGCAAGTGCCATGAACAAGGTGTGACCACTGAAGAGATGTATGAAATTTTTGCAGTAGCTAATATAGTTGGAGGTACGATCGTGATACCACATACAAGAAGAGCGGCTGAATATTGGGAAGCGTTGTTGGCACAGGAAAACTGATTGTGGTCAGTTCCCTATACAGTTATTCCGGATTGCGTAATCCCTATCGGGTTACAATTCGTAACTTTGCCAACCAATTATAACTTTTTCTATTAACAATACAACAATGTCAACAGCAACTATAGCTCCGCAGGCGTTAACGGCGAAGGATTTTGCAACGGACCAGGAAGTACGCTGGTGCCCGGGTTGCGGAGATTATTCTATATTGAAACAGGTGCAGACCATTATGCCCGGACTGGGTATACCGAAGGAGAACATAGTGATTGTTTCCGGTATTGGCTGTTCATCCCGCTTTCCTTACTATATGAATACCTACGGCATGCACTCCATCCATGGCCGTGCTACTGCGATCGCGTCCGGCCTTAAAGCTGTACGTCCTGAGCTGAGTGTATGGATTGTGACAGGAGATGGCGATGGCCTGTCCATCGGTGGTAATCACACGATTCACCTGTTGCGCCGTAACTTTGATGTGAATGTAATGCTGTTCAACAACCAGATCTATGGTCTGACCAAGGGACAGTACTCTCCTACTTCCGAGTCCAACAAGGTAACGAAGTCTACCCCTTACGGCAGTATCGACCATCCGTTCAACCCGATGGCGCTGGCTTTGGGTGCTGATGCCACCTTCATTGCCAGAAGTATGGACCGTGATCCTAAACACCTGCAGGAAATGCTGAAACGCAGTCATGCGCATAAAGGCGCTTCTTTCCTGGAGATCTATCAGAACTGTAACATCTTTAATGATGGCGCATTTGAAGTGTTTACGGAAAAATCCAGCAAAGCTGAGCAGGCTATCTTCCTGGAGCAGGGCCAGCCACTGGTGTTTGGCGCACAGAAGAATAAAGGTATCCGCCTGGATGGTTTGAAACCTGTGGTAGTGGAACTGGGTGCTGAATACAGTGCCGCGGACCTGTGGATTCATGATGAACACGATTTCTATAAGGCACAGATCCTGACCCGTATGTTCGACGATCCTCGTATTGAAGGACACTTCCCACGTCCGTTTGGGGTGTTTTATCAGGGATTCCGTCCTACCTATGAGGAGCAACTGAACTTCCAGGTAGAAGATGCATTCAGCAAGAGAGGTCCTGGCGATCTGGATAAGCTGCTGGCGGGTAAGGAAACCTGGACTATTAAATAGGAGCTTTTAATCCACCAATAAATAGAAAGCATCTTCCGCAAGGGGATGCTTTTTTTTAAAATGAAAAATGCGCTGTCACCTTCGGTAACAGCGCATTTTTCGCAAGAGCGCCTGCGGCGGCTCCAAAAATTTTAATGACCTATTGCGCTTACATTGAATGCCATCTGGTAGAGAAGCAGCAAGCCAAACACAATCATACTGGCCCCGGAAATCTTATTTAACCACTTCACATTCGTGAGGGTCAGCTTATGCCTGATTTTATCTGCTACGAATACCTTCAGTATATCGGTAGACAGGACCCATATCAGGCAGACCCCATATGTAATAATCTTATGTCCTACCGGGTGCGGGGCGTTCGAAACACAGATTCCCAGCCAGAACAAAAGTACCCCGGGATTCAGCGTATTCATCAGGAAACCCGCCAGCCAGATCTTCAGATAATCATGGGTTCTGAACATTTCAGGCTTTTCATCGCCGGTGCTGATCTTTACTTTTTTGAACAGCAGGCCGTACAGGCCCATGCAAATCAGTAAACAACCCCCAACTATCCCGATCAGTTTATTGTACTCCTTCAGATTTTCGATAAAGGCAGTGGCCAGGTTGCCCAGCATCACATACATAATATCACTGAATGATACACCCAGCGCAAAACTAATCCCGGCTTTGAAGCCGTTATTCACACTATATTTTATAATCGCGAAGATGACGGGGCCGACAGATACTGATAAAACCAGTCCAAGTGCCACTCCGGAGAAGACCGCTGATAAGAAAGCAGATGTCATGCGCTACAAGATTCCCTATCTAAAAATGAGGGGTAAACTCCCCTTTGTGGTTGAAGTTACCCCTCTTTTTACTTTAAAATTCGTTAAAGTTCTTACACTGATTTCAGCCTGGATGCCAGGAAGTTCTCCCAATCCTTCAGTTTTTCTCCTTTCATCACGCGGGGGAACTTGTTCATTGCACCTTCCTTGCCTTTTACGCGCAGGTAGTCGATGAACACATCTTTTGGCAGGATCTCAACAAAGAGTTCCTTCAGTGCGGAGGTACGCTCTACTGCATAGTCGTCATTTACCTCACACAGGGTCTGGTCTATGATTTCACGGACACGGTTGCTATCTACATTCACATCATCGGTACCAATAAACCAGCGGTGTGCAAACAGGCTATCGTGCGGGAAGCCTGCTACAGTAAATTCACTAACGGTAATACCCAGTTTCTTCTGTACAGCATCGATCGCATTGTTCATGTTATCGATACTCATATGTTCGCCGCAAAGGCTCAGGAACTGTTTAGTACGGCCTACTATGATAATCTCATGCTCTTTTACGGAAGTGAACTTCACAACGTCACCAATGAGGTAGCGCCATGCACCGGCACAGGTAGAAAGCATGACTGCGTACTCTACATCTTCCACTACTTCGTGGATCATGTAGGACTTAGGATTTGCTTTTACCTCGCCATCACTGGTAAAGTTGTCTTCTGTAAATGGTATGAATTCGTAGAAGATACCGGTGTTCAGGACCAGTTTAATGCCCCTTACACCCGGACGGGCCTGGAAGCCGAAAGAGCCTTCCGAAGCCATATATGTCTCGATGAAATTGATCGGTTTGCCCAGTAGTTTCTGAAAACTGTCGCGGTAAGGCTCGAAGGAAACGCCTCCATGTATATACACGGCCAGGTTAGGCCAGATCTCATGGATATTTTTCACCCCGTGGTATTTGATGATCTCTGCCAGTACAATCTGTACCCAGGCAGGCACACCACATACGGTACCTACATCCCACTGTGGCGCTTTGCGCACGATGAGCTTGATACGCTGTTCCCAGTTTGGCTTTTTGGAAATGTTCCCACCGGGTTTGTAGAAACGTCTGAACCAACGGGGGATGTTCTTCGCCTGGATACCACTCATATCCCCTTCATAGTAATCCCCTTTTTCATACAGGGCGGTGGTACCACCCAGCATCAGGATTCCCTTGGAGAACGATTTAGGAGGAATGTCGAAGTTAGCCATAGAATATAGCTGCTTGACACCCACCTTCTTTACGTTACGCAGCATATCGCGGGTAACGGGTATGTGCTTGCTCGCAGATTCGGAGGTTCCCGAACTGAGCGCGAAGTATTTAATCTTTTCAGGCCAGCTTACATTAGCCTGCCCTTCCAGGCACTTATACCACCATTCCGCGTGCATCTTATTATAGTTGTGTACGGGTACAGTGGAACGATAATTAGCGATGATATTCGGGCTATTGAGTATTTCCTGGAAGTTGTAATGCTGACCAAACTGCGTATCCTTAGCTTTTGTCAGTAGCCTGTACAATACCTGTAACTGATACTGGCGTGGCGTACCTAACTTAAATGTGAACTTCTTCCTGATGCGCAGTGACCTGGATATAAGATTACCTAAAATGGCCATTAATTACCTTCTTCTTTATAAACTGCAAAAATACGGCGAATTTCGGATTGGGTGGAGACTCAATTTTGTCAGACCGGCCGTTAGCAGCCTGAACATTCTACTTCCAAATATTGTCCCCAGTTGGCAATCCTATACAAACATATTACTAAAAACGATATGGCAGGTAAAAAAATTGAAACGTACCTTTGCTGCATGTTAAAAGAAACCCTTCTCAAGGCAACACAGGCTGGCGGACAAGTTTTACAGCACTATTTCAACGGCGCTTTTCAGATCAGCAGTAAGAGCACGATCAATGACCTGGTAACGGAAGCCGATAAAGGGGCAGAATCTGCCATCTTTAAGGTAATCCAGGATACCTATCCTGACCATTTCATTCTCAGTGAGGAGTCGGGTGAGCTGGTAACCACTTCTAATACCAAATGGATCATTGATCCCCTGGATGGTACGGTGAACTTTGCCCATGGTATTCCTATCTGCTGCGTTAGCATAGGTGTGGAAGTAGATGGAGAAATGGTACTGGGAGCTGTGTACAACCCTTTCCTGAATGAGTTTTACTTTGCAGAAAAAGGGAAAGGCGCTACGCGGAACGATCAACCGATCCACGTATCTGCCAAGACAGACCTGGGCAGTGCCTGCATGGCAACGGGTTTCCCTTACCAGTGGGAAGGCGGTGAAAACGATCCGGTGGATATCTTTGCTTACTTTGTGAAGAGAGGACAGGCCGTACGCCGCCTTGGTTCAGCTGCTATAGACCTCTGCTGGGTAGCCGATGGTCGCTTCGATGGTTATTATGAACATACACTGAATGCCTGGGATGCTGCTGCCGGTTTCCTCATCGTGGAAGAAGCAGGTGGTAAAGTCACTGACTTCAAAGGCAACAGGTACTCCCCTTACCAGCGTACGCTGATTGCCACCAATGGCAATATTCATCAGCAACTGGTAGATGTCGTTAATGGAAAATACTGAGCAAAATAATGAGTGAAGAAAGAACCGAGATCAACTCGTTAGGCGAATTCGGCCTGATTGAGCTCCTCACCAAGAATATTGAAATCCAGCAGGCCAGCACCGTACTGGGTGTGGGCGACGATGCTGCCGTGATCGACCACTTCGGCCGTCAGACAGTTGTATCTACCGACATGCTGGTGGAAGGCATTCACTTTGACCTGATGTATACCCCGCTCAAGCACCTGGGATATAAATCTGTGGCCGTGAACCTCTCCGACATCTATGCCATGAATGCAACGCCTACACATATTACAGTAAGCATTGCATTCAACAACCGTTTTTCAGTGGAGGCACTGAACGAGTTTTACGAAGGCGTATATGCTGCCTGTGAGAAATATGGCGTAGACCTGATTGGAGGAGATACTTCCAGCTCACAGAAAGGATTTGTAATCAGCGTAACTGCCCTGGGTGAGGTAGCCCCTGACCAGTTTGTGAAGCGCTCCACGGCCCAAAAAGGTGACCTGCTGTGCGTATCCGGCGATCTGGGTGCTGCATTCCTGGGTCTGACCCTGCTGGAAAGAGAGAAAAAGATCTTCCTGGAAAGTCCGCAGCTGCAGCCAGACCTGGAAGAACAAACCTATATCATAGGCCGGCAGCTGAAACCAGAACCAAGAAGAGATATCATCGAGTGGCTGGAAAAGAACGACATCAAGCCGACGGCGATGATGGATGTAAGTGATGGTCTGAGTTCTGAAATCCTGCACATCTGTAAGCAATCCAACCTGGGCGTAGTGCTCTATGAAGAAAAGATTCCTATTGCACAGGAGAGTAAGGAAATGGCACTGAAGTTTGGTATGGACCCTACCGCATGTGCACTGAGTGGTGGTGAAGACTATGAACTGCTGTTCACCATGAAACAGGAGGACTACGACAAAATTGTAATGTCCGAAGAAATCAGTGTGATCGGATATATGGCAGATATCAGCGAAGGGGCACACATCCTCACGAAAGGTGGCAATAAATTTAAGTTGGTAGCGCAGGGATGGAATGCGTTTCAACAATAAAAGATTGATTTTAAAAGCGCTTCACTCCGAAGCGCTTTTTTATTAACAAAAATTTCCGTTTTGGATCATTAGTTTTCCGTCTTGCGTAATGTAACCTTTTGTTTTTCAGAGGACATTTGTCCCACTGTAAAACAACTCCATGACACTGAAGCATGCGCTGATCCTATCATTAGGCAGCATCCTTATTTCCTTTCAACCAATTTTCTCTCAACAAATCACGCCGGCGCAAAAATTAGTCCTGACTACCGGAGAAGATTCCCTGACCGCAGGTACATCTTCCAGCAGAACGGTGATTTCCGGGTATGGTTCAGCGTTCTACCAGCGTGACATGAATGAAAAGATGGCCCGTGCCACATTAGAAAGGGTCGTATTATTTATAGGACACCAGTTTAATTCCAAAATCGCCTTCTTCAGCGAGATGGAACTGGAAAATGCGAAAGTCCAACCGAATGCCGTCGACAACGGTTTTGCCGGTGAGCTCTCGATGGAACAAGCCTACCTGAAGTTCAGCCTCAATCCCCGCCAGTACATCGTAGCTGGCCTGTTCGTACCGCGTATCGGTATCCTGAACGAAAACCACCTCCCAGTCAATTTCAATGGCGTGCAGCGACCAATGGTTGAGCAACTCGTGATTCCTGCTACCTGGCGTGAACTGGGTGTGGGTTTCTATGGGCGTGCACGCCGTATTCCGCTGAACTATACTCTGGCGGTGGTAAATGGTCTGAACGATGCCACCTTCACCCACGGCACAGGTGTAGTAGATGGCAAGGCGGAAGGTAGTGGTGCTTATGCCAACAACCTCGCCGTTACTGCCAGCCTGCAATACTACTGGCAGAACTTCCGCTTCCAGGTATCCGGTTATGCCGGCGGTACCAATGGACTCAATGCCCGTAAGTCGGACAGCCTGAAACTTAATCATGGTACTTTTAGCCTTCCTATCTACCTGGGTGAAGCGGATATCATGTATAGCAACAAAGGCTTCTCCGCCAAGGCAATTGGGACCATGATCTCCTTCCCCAACGCAAGTGATGTGAACAGAGCATACGCCAACAACGTAGCAAAAGTGATGTATGGCGCTTATGGAGAACTCGCCTACAACCTGCTGGAAAATTCTGTGAAATACAAAGACCAGCAACTGAATGTATTTGGCAGGTACGAAATACTTGACCTCAATTCCTCTATCCCTTCGAATGGTATTTACGATGGTACGCTGAAACAGCAACATATCATTGCCGGTTTCACCTACCTCCCTATTCCCAACGTTGCGATCAAGGCAGATGTGAGAATCCTGCATACGGGCGATGAAAATCCAGCACTGGTGATCAATCCTAGTCCTGCAAGAGTGCCTTACAGGGTCAATAATTCCTTCCTGAATATTGGTATCGGTTATTCATTCTGACAATTGGAATTTATGGAAAACAAGGGCAGAAGAACTTTTCTGAAAGACACCTGCAAGATCTGTGTACTGGGCGCTGTATCATTTTCTGTAGCTGACTTCCTGGCCTCCTGCGGCACCACACAAAAAGGGTTTAAGACGACTGTAGACGATCATAAAGTCACCGTGCCCCTGACGCTCTTTGATGCCGGCAACGCGCAGATCATCAGCCCCAAAAACTACGAATACGAAATAGCCGTACAAAAGAATCCGGACAACACTTATCAGGCATTACTACTGCGCTGCACACATCAGCACAATCCACTCGTGCCTACCGGTAATGGTTACCTGTGCAGCCTCCATGGCAGCCAGTATGACAAAACCGGGAAAGTGAAAAAAGGCCCTGCCGAAAAACCGCTTCCTACGCTGCAAACGGAAACAACAGCTACCAATTTGATCATATACATATAACTAAACATCATGAAAAAACTTGTATTACTGTTCGCTGCAGGTACTATCACGATCCTGTCCTGTAGCAAGGATAGCGACAACGATACGTCCAACAGTGATTTTGCTGCCCTGGAAGACTCGGTGACCCTCAACTTCGTAAACAAAACCGCCGTTCCGGGCTATGAAGACCTGCTGGCCAAAGCCACTACTTTCAACAATGTGGTAACGGCGCTGAACTCATCTACTACTGAAGAAAACCTGACCGCTGCTAAAACAGCCTGGAAAGATATGCGTAAGACATGGGAACAATGTGAAGGTTACCTGTTCGGCCCTGTTGAAGATGATAACTATGATCCGAATATGGACACCTGGCCGGTTGACTATGTACAAATGGACTCCCTGCTCAATAGTTCAAATGCACTGGAGATAGCAGACATCGAAGGGCTGGCTACGCTCTCCCTGAGAGGTTATCACCCCATTGAATATATCCTGTGGGGTACTGATGGCAAGCGTGCTGCCGCTGCGCTCACTGCCCGCGAAAAGAAATACATCACCAGCCTGACGGTAGACCTGAAAAATACCTGTACCAAGCTGCGTGACAGCTGGATCGCTGCCGGTGGTAACTACTCCGCCAAAGTACTTGCTGCAGGCAAAGGTGCACAGCCATTCCCTACCAAGCAAAGCCTGTTTACTGCTATGGCAGCAGGTCTGGCAGACATCTGCGGGGAAGTGGGTGAATCAAAAATGAAAGAGCCTTATGATGCACAGGATCCTAATATCGTAGAATCACCATTCAGTGGTAACTCCACTACTGACTTCAAGAACAATATTGTGGGTGCTTATGACGTATATATGGGAACCTTCCTGGGCAGCAATGGTAAAAGCCTGCATGCACTGGTAGCAGCAAAGAACCTGAGCCTGGACACCAAGTTACAGCAACAGTTTGAGGCAGCCATCGGCTCCTTCGATGCTATCACAATGCCTTATGAAAAAGCGATCATCAGCCAGAGAGGCTTATGTGCTACGACCATGAGCAACCTGGTAACGCTGAAAGGCACCATTGAAGAAGATCTTGAGAATTTCATCCTCACTAATATCAAAGATTGATTTGAACCAGCCGGCACTTCTTCCGAAGGCCGGCTACTTTTTTAATATACTTTTCAATGCGGATAAGGAAGATCTATTTAGCAGCGGCTTTACTGGCCTGCCCTTCATTGCTGATGATGTGTACCAAACCGTCACCATTCAGCGAGGAGGATTACGATCCGCGACTGAGCGGGGGCGCTGCTACCGTATTTGATGCGACCAGCAAAGCTTTTGGCAACGTCATCCCTGGCCTGAGCAACTATGACCAGCACGTCCACGACCTGGGCGACAACAGCGTAGACCAGACATTCGTAACAGCACCTGCTACTATCAATAGTGGCTTAGGACCTATATTCAATAACGTGAGCTGCCGCAGCTGTCACCATAACGATGGAAAGGGAAGCCCGACTACCGGTACGGTCACATCTTCGATGCTGATGCGATTGAGTATTCCCGGTACGGATGCACATGGAGGCCCCCTGGCAGTGCCGGGATATGGATTACAATTGCAGGATCTGGCAGTATTCGGGAAGACGGCAGAAGCTTCTGTCAAAATCACCTATACAGAGCAGGTGTATACTTACCCTGATGGTACGGTTACTACCCTTCGTAAACCTACTTATAACTTCGTCAATCCTTATACAGCACTACCGGTAGATCTGATGGTATCACCACGTATGGCACCACCATTTTTTGGACTGGGATTGTTAGTCACTATTCCGGAATCTACGATCCTTTCCTATGCAGATGAAAATGATGCAAACGGCGATGGCATCAGTGGTAAACCTAATTATGTATATGATGCATCGAAAGATAAAATGATGCTGGGCAGGTTGGGTATGAAGGCGAATACCGCTACCATCCTCACACAGGCCGCAGCAGCATACCAGCAGGATATGGGGATTACAAGCAGGATCTTTCCCAAAGAAAGCTCTTATGGACAGCCACAGATGGATAATCTGACAGATGATCCTGAGCTGCCGGATAGTTTGCTGGATGCAGTGGAGTTTTATTTATTATCACTGGCGGTGCCGGCGAGGAGGAATACGACAGATGGAGATATTATGGCGGGTGAAAAGCTGTTTGCACAGGTAGGATGTAGTAATTGTCATATTCCTACTATGCAGACGGGAGTTGATGTGCGGTATCCGTATCTGAGTAATCAGCGGATCCATGCTTATACAGATTTGCTATTGCATGATATGGGTGATGGGCTGGCAGATGGCAGACCGGATTTCAGGGCAACGGGAACTGAGTGGAAGACACCGGCGCTCTGGGGTGTGGGGCTGTTTGAGAAAACGAATGGGACACCGTTTTATCTGCATGATGGCAGGGCTAGAACGCTGGAGGAGGCGATATTGTGGCATGATGGTGAGGCGGCAAAGGCGAAAGGAAAATTTAGTGAGTTGAGTGCGGGGGAGAGAGGGCAGGTGATCGCGTTTTTAAAATCACTTTAAATTCATAGCCGGCTGCTTAGCAGCCGGCTATAAATTTAAACCAAAAGGCCGGTCAGCAGAGCTGACCGGCCTTTTGATTTATTCTACGATGACTTTTATTGTCTGGCTATTATGCGTCGGCGGCAACACCCCGGCGAATACGCAGAACTTTAGTTGGTATGTACCCGGTTTATCAGGCATCTGTACTTCTATTCTTACTATCCTGCGTTCTATTGCTTTGCTGATCGTTAACTCCGTTTTTACAGCAGGAAATTCTACATCCTTTTGTGTAAACGCATATCCTACTACCGCCTCATTTGCCGGATCTACCGGCACCGCTTCATGATACCCGTTATCCACCTGCAATAAGAATCCCATCGTCGTTCCCGGTTTTACTTTTACCTGTCCCATAGCTGCTTTAAACTGCACCAGGGAATATGAATAATAAGGATCCTGCAAATGGAATTTCACCAACCCTTTCGGCGTATTAAAACTATCAGTCACGGGTATATTTTCTGTAGCGTACGTAATCTCTACCTGCTTACCCCACAACTGCTTTTCCGTTTCCCAATAGTTATACTGGCTCCGGCGATTATACCGGCTGTTGATACTATATCCCAATCCATTGTCACTATAAAACATATACTTGGAAGGCATCTGGTAGCTATTCAAAAACACAATCGGGCGGCCACCGGCATGCTCCTGCAATGTCTTTGCCCACTCCCTGTTATGATGAATTTCAGGGCGAATATTTACCCCCGGCATAAAATCCCAGATCATATAAACACGTGCTATAAAAACCACTACCAATGTAGCGGGTGCCAGATACTGAATAACCTTCAGTGAACGACGAATAGATCTCTTTCTTCTTACTGACTGATGTGCCAGCACCATCACAGGAGTAAACAACATCACCGTCCAGTTTGCCTCTACCCTACCCTTGAATGTACTGAGCAGGAAGAATGCCAGTACCCCCACTGTACAGAACTTCAGCGCTCTTTCAAATGCACTCTGTATAGGACATACAAATGCATAATATAATACTAACCAACCAGCCAGGGGACCAAATAACAGGATCTGACCGAGGATGTATTCTATTGTAAAATTAAGCTGGTATACGGATGCATTTCTTTCTATCAGGTGATATTGCAATGAAGGAAAGTTATGCGCGTATTGCCAGTATAAATGCGGAAAGAACAAAATAGTGGTGATCACCACCGCTACATAAAACTTAAATACCCGCAGGAGATTCAGGTTAGAAATCACCGTGAAGCCTACCAGCAATACACCATGGTACTTGCTATAGAACATGAGCGCCATGCTCAGCGCCAGGAGAAATGTATTCTTCCAGCTTTGCTGTTCCAGGAAAGCACGATAGACATAAAAGTACAATGCAGCAAAGAAAACCAGCGGTACATCCGGCACAGCCAGCATCCCCCCCACCTGCATCGCCCCCATTACCAGCAATAAGAGGTAGAAAAGGCGGTTATCCTTGCGGGGAATCAGTTTGTCTGTAATGATAATGGTTCCCAGGTTCAGGATCACCATACCGATACGCACACCAAATTCATTGTGAAAAAGGGCATACCCCAGCCTGATCAGCACCGCAACCATTGGCGGGTGGTCAAAATACCCCCAGCTCAGGTGATGCGCGTACACCCAGTAATAAGCTTCATCGTCCATCAGTTCTGTATACCCTGCCTGTATGAGGCAAAGCAGGAACCAAACCAACAGGAAAAGGTTCTTATATTGATTCTTGGTGAAGTAGCGTAGAATGCCCATGAAATATAAATATCTGCTTGAAACCGCTAAGATAAGATAAGTTGCTGGAAGGCCCAGCTTTCATCCAGCGCCAGCATGGCGGTCCGGAAGCCCGGGGCTATGCGGCCCAGCTCAGAAGAGAGTCCGGCTACTGTAGCAGGATAAGCCGCTGCCATACGCAATGCTTCTTCCGGTGCTATACCTACCTGTGCGATACAGTTCCTTACAGCTTCCAGCATGGTGAGTGCAGAACCTGATAATGTTCCATTCGCATCTTCATAGCGATTGCTTTCCGGATTCCAGTGAAACCCGTATTCAGCACTATCACTGCCTGCTACCGCATCGGTGATCAGGAATAAGCGGTTTGCCATTATCTTTTTGCTGATGCGGATTGTATTGAAGTCTACATGAATACCATCGGCTACCACACTGGCATGTACATGCGGATGATCATAGATCGCTCCTACCATACCCGGTGCGCGGCTTTGTAGCTGCGACATGGCATTGAACAGGTGGGTACAGGTAGTAATACCATTTTCGAAAGACTGGTATAACTGCTGGTAGGTGCCATTGCTATGGCCGGCAGATACCAGGATCCCGGCTTCCTGAAGGCGGGTGATGAGTTCAGGAGCTACACGCTCTGGTGCCACCGTCATCATTTTTACGATACCCTCACCATGGCTCAGTACCCAATCAATATCTTCGGAGCCAGGTGATTTGATGTATTTCAGTATATGTGCACCATTCTTTTCAGGACTGATAAAAGGCCCTTCCAAATGTAAGCCCAGGCAGCCTTCACCGCCCTGATCCCAATACTCTTTTACGGCAGCAATGGATTTTAAAATTATTTCAGGAGAATGTGTAGGAATAGTGATCATGAAGTAAGCCGCACCACCAGCTTTGCAATATTCATAAGTGGCCTTGATGGACTCCACATCGGGCAAAGAAGGGAAATAACGACCATTACCACCATAAATCTGTAAGTCTATAAAAGCGGGCACCAGGTCTGCCCCGTTCAGGTCATGAAGTATAGCATGTGGGGGAACTGCTTTAGGGGAAACAATATCCGTGATTTTACCATTTTCGGAAAGTACAACGTGATCCTCCAGCCAGTTATCGCCGGTGAAGATCCTGCAATTGCTATATGCATTCAGCATGGGTTATGTTTTATGATCCGCCAGGCTCACTGTTCATATAGCTCCAGTGGTAACCCATCCGGATCGGTAAAAAATGTAAATCTCTTTCCGGTATATGGGTCAATTCGGACAGGCTCAGTGTCAACAGCGTGGGTCTTCAGGTGAGCCACAGCCTGGTCCAGGTCCGACACAGCAAATGCCAGGTGACGCAGGCCGCTCGCCTCCGGCCTGGAAGGGCGGGGCGGAGGATCGGGAAATGAAAATAACTCGATCACATACAGTCCATTCAAAGCAAGATCCAGTTTGTAGGATTTACGTTCCATCCGGTGGACTTCCCTGATTATTTCCAACCCGAGCACTTCCGTATAAAACTTCTTACTCCGCTCATAGTCTGAGCAGATTACTGCAATATGATGAATGGCTTGTAACATTAAAACAACTGAAATTTATCAGCATCCCTGAGGAAAGGAATGTTCTTCCTTATTTCGTCCAGTTTGGCGCGCTCAAGTGTGGTAGTAAAAATATCTTCGTCGTGACTCTTTCTATAGAGGATTTCGCCCAGCGGATCAATGAGGCTGGTATCGCCACTGTGGTAGATGCCGTTGCCATCATCTCCTACCCTGTTTACACCGATAGCATATACCTGGTTTTCGATGGCGCGTGCCTGAATCAATGTTTTCCAGGCAGTGCTGCGGCGCTCTGGCCAGTTTGCTACGTTGATCAGGAGGTCGTAGGCAGGGGCATTGGTATCTGGATTGATCTGGTTGCGCTGCCATACAGGGAAACGCAGGTCGTAGCAGATAGTGAGGCAAATTTTCCAGCCTTTTACAGAAGCAATCAGGCGGGTATCGCCGGCAGAATAGTGCTTGTCCTCACCAGCGTAAGCAAAACGGTGACGCTTGTCGTAAGTACCGGCTACACCATTTGGCTGCATCCATACGAAGCGGTTGAAGTATTCACCATCTTCCTCGATGATCAGGCTTCCACCGATAATGATGTTTTTCTCTGCTGCTTTTTTAGCCATCCACTGCACAGCCTTACCATCCATCTTTTCAGCCAGCTTTTCAGGAGCCATGCTGAATCCTGTGCTGAACATTTCAGGCAGGATGACGATTTCGGTTCTTTCCTTGATGCTATCTATCTTTTCGTTGAACATGTTCAGGTTAGCATCAATATCTTCCCAATGCAGTTTCGTCTGTATAAGCGTTACTTTCAGATCTGACATAAATTATCGGTTTCTAATTGCATAAAATTACGATGACTTCGGCTAAAAACTTTTAAAATTATAGCCCATCTTTTGCAATTTGTTTAAGGATATCGCTTACCAGCTCGGGTTCATAGCCTTTTTGTAGCAGGTACTGGGTCGTCTTATACTGTCTTTTCAGGTATTGTTCTCCTTTCAGAGAGGCGTATTTCTTTTCAATGAGCGACTGCAACACATCCATATAGTCTTCATCATCAATCTCTTCCATACCTTTTTTGATACAGTAAGCAGAAACCTGGTGTTGCCTGAGGCCTGCCAGGATCTTTTTCCGCCCCCATTTCTGCGAGCGGAATTTACCACCGGCATAGGCCCGGGCAAATCGCTCTTCGTTCAGGAAGTTGTCGGCAATCAGCGCAGCTATCACCTCATCGATTTCATCGCCACGCAGCCCCAGCTCCAGGCTTTTTGTTTTCACCTCGCTGTGGCTGCGTTCCTGGTAAGCACAGTAATGACGTAATTTTAAGAGAATGGAAGTCTGCATTATTTCTTTACGATCATCAATCGCGCATAGTTCAGCATAATCTTTTTTTCACCGCCACCTTTCGGGAATAATACGGTAGCGATACGGTTGTTAGGTGCTCCTTCCATACTAAGGATGGTACCGAAACCGAATTTCTGGTGTTCCACTTCCATACCTGCTTCCATAGTAGCCGGATCATCCGGTGTAAAACCGACGCTTGGTACATGGGTGCTGGCAGCAGCGCTGGCAACTGGTTTAGGTGCAGGGCGGGGACCGGCTACAGGCTGGGAAGACTGGCTACCCGGCGTTTTCTTCTGCATACGGTCAAACATGTTGCCTCCACCACTGTTGCCCCAGAGGCCACCACCATTGTTGATCGGGCTTCTGTTGCCTACAGCACCACCACCTGCATAGCTGCGGTCAATGTACTGTTCCGGCATTTCCTCAAGGAAACGGCTGGATTCATTGTTCACCAGCTGACCAAAGCGGTAGCGGCTGTTAGCATAAGTGAGGAACAACCTGGCTTTTGCACGGGTGATAACCACATAGAAAAGACGGCGCTCTTCTTCCAGCTCCTCCCTTGAATTGATGGAGAGGGAGCTCGGGAAAAGGTTTTCTTCCAGACCTACGCTGAACACTACCGGGAATTCCAGTCCTTTTGCAGCATGGATGGTCATCAGTTTTACCACATCGCTGTCTTCATCGTTGCCTTTGTCAGCATCGGTGAGCAGGGTGATTTGCTGCAGGTAGGTACCCAGTGATTTTTCCAGCAGCTCACCATCTTCAGTAGGTGTTTCGGTGAATTCCTTTACGGAGTTCAGGAGCTCCTGGATGTTCTCGTAGCGGGCAAGACCTTCAGTGGTTTTATCGTTGAAGAGTTCTTTGACGATGTTGGTAGACTTACCTACCTGTACGGCGATGTCGTACGCATTGTGTTTACCCAGCATAGCCTGGAAACTACGGATCATAGTCACGAAGTTTTCAATAGCTTCCAGGGTACCACCTTTGAACCCGAATTCCTGTGCTCTTTCCAGCACGTTCCAGAAGGTGATATTGTGTTCGTTTGCGTAGATCACCACCTTTTCAACGGTGGTTTTACCAATGCCGCGGATAGGATAGTTGATGATGCGTTTCAGGCTTTCTTCGTCGGATGGGTTCATCACGATACGGAGGTAAGCCACGAAGTCTTTGATTTCCTTGCGCTGGTAGAAGGAGATACCTCCATAGATGCGGTAAGGAATCGCTTTACGACGTAAGTTTTCTTCAAACGCACGGCTTTGAGCATTGGTACGGTACAGGATGGCGAAGTCCCTGTTTGCATAATGGTTACGCAGCTTTTGCTCGGCAATGGTTTCGGCTACAAATTTGCCTTCCTCATTGTCGGTCATGGTTCGCACCAGTTTTATCTTTTCTCCACCTGGATTGTCTGTCCAGAGATTCTTTTCGATCTGCCCCTTGTTATTGGCGATCACATCATTGGCAACCTGGAGAATGGATTTGGTACTACGGTAGTTCTGTTCCAGTTTTACCACTTTGGCATCGTTGTAGTCCTTTTCGAACTGGAGGATGTTCTGGATGGTAGCACCGCGGAAGGAGTAGATACTTTGCGCATCGTCTCCTACCACACAGATATTTTCGTGGGCAGCGCCCAGCAGTTTGATGATTTCGTACTGAGCAGGGTTGGTATCCTGGTACTCATCGATCATGATGTATTTGAACTTGTGCTGGTATTTGTGAAGTACTTCAGGGAAGTTCTTCAGGAGCTGGTACATCTTGAAGAGCAGGTCATCGAAGTCCATAGCGCCGTTTTTGAAGCAGCGTTTGGCATACATTTCATACAGCTTGCCGGTCATGGGGCGGTTGGCCCTCATGTCTTCCTGCTGGATGGCGTAGTCATGCTGGTATTCTTCGGGGCCTACAAGGCTATTTTTGGCGGAAGAGATGCGGTTATAGACCATGTTAGGTTTATAATGCTTATCGTCCAGGTTTTGCTCGTTAATGATTGTTTTCAATACGCTTTTCGCATCGTCGGAATCATAAATTGTAAAGTCATTGGGATAACCGAGGCGATGGGCTTCGGCCCTTAACAAACGGGCAAATACCGAGTGGAAGGTACCAATGTAGAGGTTCCTGGCTTCGGTACCGCCAAGGATCTTTTCCACACGTTCCTTCATCTCTTTTGCAGCCTTGTTGGTAAAGGTCAGTGAGAGGATATTAAAAGCATCTACACCATTGCGGAGCAGGTGGGCGATACGGGTGGTAAGTACTTTCGTCTTACCGGATCCGGCACCCGCTACGATCATCAGCGGGCCTTTGATATGCTCAACTGCTTCGCGCTGCCGCTCATTCAGTTCGTCTAAGTAATTTGCCTTCATTATTGTTATTAAAAATCCACATTACCATCAGGAACTGATGGTCAAAAAAATTAAAGGGAAGCCGTAAAAGTACGAATTAAATTCATGTACCCATCGCTCAATGTGGAAAGCGTTGCGGGATGTAGGTTTCAGGATATTTTAAATTGTTAAGGTAAAGAGAAATAATGTCCTCTGCAGATGGTATAATCTGCATTAAAGAATTGTCCCCGATTCATGTAATAAAAAGATTAAAAGCGTACGATCCTTGACTTCAGCATTTTTCTGGCAAAGTGTATGCGGCTTTTCACAGTCCCCAGTGGTTCATTGAGCATGGCTGCAATCTCGTAGTACTTATAACCCTCAAAATAAAGCATGAAGGGTTGTTTGAAAATCACCGGCAGGTTGTAGACTGCTGAATGTACATCCTTGATGCGCAGATTTGTTTCTGCAGCATTTCCGATGGTAGGAATCTGCTGGTGCATCAGGAATTCGCCGGCGGAGTTGTCCAGCAGGCGGAACTGCCTGTTGCCGCGGCGATAATTGTTGATAAAAATATTCCGCATGATGGTGTAGAGCCAGGCGCGGATATTGGTACCGGCCAGGTACTTATCGCGATTGGCGAGTGCACGGAAAAGTGTTTCCTGGTAAAGGTCTTTTGCTGATTCAGCATCCTTGGTCAGGGTAACAGCATACGGTCTCAGGAAATCGGCATTTCCTAACAAAAGTGCGTTAAATTCTGTCGATGACATATTTGAGAAGTTTAAGCATCTGAAAAAATGTTGTTTCAGCTGATAAACCGGATTGAAGGAAAACAAATATTACCAGTATGGGGATAATGTGAATATCGCTGCTTGCTCTAAATCCGGATGGGGTTGCATCACATTTTCTCAGTTCAGGTATCCTTTTGCTTC
This sequence comes from Chitinophaga silvisoli, assembly GCF_003412465.1. Classification (GTDB taxonomy): domain Bacteria; phylum Bacteroidota; class Bacteroidia; order Chitinophagales; family Chitinophagaceae; genus Chitinophaga; species Chitinophaga silvisoli. The sequence continues at coordinate 1,021,885 of NZ_QTJV01000002.1, read as the reverse complement.
ACAAATAATGTCGTTGCGCTATTACGACGAATAATAGTAATTGGGCGCCGGCTTACATGATAAGTAGCAGGTGTTTCCATGGTGGTATAATTTTATCGGTTATTGATGATGGGGGTTTTGGTTTGCAATTCTCTGGTCTAATAAATAATTCCTGTGCGATGTTAAATACCGGACGTGTAACAATGCTTTTTTTGGTTATACGGAATAGTCGTAGGTATTTACTAAAGCACGCTATGTACAGATTGGATTCTAAGATAAAATGACACTCAACTGACTGACTCTTAACACAATTTAACAAAACATTTTATTATCGCCAAAATAATTCTATGTTCGAAATGAGTGGGATTATTATGATTTTCACATGTTATACCTTGCCTTCGATTGCAATGAAAAAAATCATAAAAAAGCGAAGGCGTTGCATGTGCAACGCCTTCGCTTTTTTATCGTTTACCTGTTATTTGTTATAAGCAGGCGATTTTTCTTACTCTGTTTTCATGTCTGCCACCTTCAAATGGAGTGTTAATGAACACATCTACCATTTGCTTTGCAACTGCATCGTCTACAAATCGGGCAGGTACGCACAACACATTCGCATTGTTATGACAGCGGGCCAGGCGGGCCAGTTCTTCGCCCCAGCAGATAGCTGCACGAATTCCCTGGTGTTTATTCGCTGTAATTGCTACACCATTACCACTACCACAAACGAGTATACCAAACGCAGCCTGCTCTCTTTCTACCAGTGTGGCTACCGGATGAGCAAAGTCAGGATAATCAGCTGATTCACTCGAGAAGGCACCTACATCCTTTACCTGCAAACCTTTTGCTTCCAGGTATGAAATAATCTCTTCTTTGTAGTCGAAGCCAGCGTGATCAGAGCCGATAGCAATTGGCAATGACAAATTGAATGTTGTTTGTTGTGACATAAAAAAACTTTTAAACAGTGAAACCGTTACGCTTTATCAGGACCACTCTTCTATTTCCGGTTCTTTTTCTTTATCCTCCATACCTTTCAGTGCTCTAACAGATATATAGATACTGATTTCATACAGCAAATATAAAGGTGTAAATACGATCAGCTGGTCAATTACGTCAGGAGGTGTGATTACCGCTGCCAGTACCAGGATTATAACGATCGCATGACGACGGTAGGTACGCAGGAAAGTAGGCGTAATCAAACCGATCTTTGTGAGGAAGAAGATGAGAACAGGCAACTCAAATAATACCCCCATACCGATGACGATCTGGGTCATAAGGTCGAAGTAATCATCTATGAAGAACTGGTTAACAGCTTTCGTTGTTACAGTATAGCCAGCCAGGAAGTTGATGGTAAACGGAGCCATCAAAAAATAACTGAAACAAATCCCTAAAAAAAACTGGAAAGATACCCAGAATATTATTCCTCTTGCGCCTCTCACCTCCTTTGGTTTCAATGCCGGCTTTACAAAGCGCCAGAATTCCCAGAAGATATAAGGGAACCCCAATACCAAACCCACAATAAATGCCAGTTTGAACTGGAGCATGATCTGACCAGTCAGTACATGGTTTTGAAATACGATATCTACCGGAACGATACAAAGCTTATCTCCCAGCCCGGTTGCGTGGCTAATTTTACACAGTGCGATATAGGAAGGGAAATCTCTGTTGGTAGGCCCAAAAACGATTTTATCCAATATTTCATTTGTATATACCCAACCTATAATTCCAAATACCACAATTGCTACAGCAGCGCGGAACAGATGCCCTCGTAGTTCTTCCAGGTGGTCAAAGAAAGTCATCTCCGCTTTCTCGTTGTTATTTGCAAAAATTCTTTTGAACATATCTGTTTGTCAGGCTGAGTTAAACATTAATTCCTAAGGAGCACAAATATAGCGGTTGCCTGGAAGAAAACAGAGTAAAGCAGGTGGTTTTAATGTGATTTAAATGCCGGGCGGAAAGAGTACGGTATAGACTGGCAGAGAAGTTGATATAAGATTAACGATTTAGCAGAGGCGAAGGGGACTTAAAAAAAGAGAGCCAGCCCGAGAAGAATCAAGAGCCGGCCTTTCATCCATTGTTTGTTAACCCCAAAAAAGTTGAATTCGAGAATGTCTTTAGTTTCCAGTGTCACTTTCTATTCGATTGATGGCAAGCTTTCAAAATAGTCCGTGTTTCTGGTCACTTTTAAATTTCTATTACAAAAATAGTAAAGAATTATGTTATTATCAATGTTGTAACAATTTTTTTTACATCCTTTTAACAAAAATCAAATCATTGTGTTACATCATCTGTAGCAAATGTATAAAATCCGTGTTAATTCCCTACTACTTTTTTTTAAATCGTTTTAGCAGGTCAGATGCTTAATGACTATGCAAATATATTAAAAAAAATATCACAATATCAACACCTGATTTCTTTTCTTTTATAAAAAACTAGTAAGTTCTCCTAAATACCTGACAAATAAGCAACTAAAAATGAAGTTTCTTTTAAAAAAGCCGTTATTTTATCCAATTCCGGATAAGTATATGAGATTCTTTACTTACCCAAGTACCTTCATCTTAATCATTTCGATACGTGTCTCTGTTACATTAATAATTTCAAACTCGTAATCGTTGATAATTATACGCTCCTTCTGACGGGGAATCGTCTCGTGGTGGTTGATGATATAGCCAGACAGGGTCTCACTTTCATCTTCCGGAAAGTCAAATCCATACTTCTCATTGAGGTAATCCAGCTCCAGGCGACCAGAGAAAATATACTCTTTTTCTGCAATCTGCTTGTCTACAAATTCTTCCTCATCGTGTTCATCTTTGATCTCCCCGAAAATTTCCTCCAGTACGTCCTCAATCGTCACGATTCCGGCGGTACCACCAAATTCATCTACTACCCAGGCAATACTCTTACGTTCTTTGTTGAACTTACCCAGCAGGTCAATGGCACTCATGGTCTCCGGCACCGCCAGGATCGGGTACAGGATAGCCTGAATATCAGCAGGACCTTTGAACATATCCAGCTGGTGAATATAGCCGAGTATATTGTCGATCGTATTTTCGTAAATAATGATCTTGGACAGTTTCGTGTCCATAAATTTACGCTGTGCCTGTGCAATCGGACTGTTTATTTCCAGGGCTTCTATTTCCTTGCGGGGAATAAGGCAACCACGGATCTTCACATGAGCCAGGGAAAGGGCATTTTCGAATAATTCGGTATTCAGCTCCTGGTTCTCAGTCACATGTTGTTGCGACTGCCGTATAAAATGCTCCACATCTACACGGGGAAAGGAAGTGGCTGTTTCGATAATTCTGACGTTAAAGAGGTATTTCAGGATCCATTCGGATACTGATACGAGCAGACTACCAACTACAAACAGTGGTTTTGAGATCACTGATATAGGCAGGGCAAAGAAACTGAGCAAACCTTCCGGCCGGGACCGGAATATAGCACGGGGCAGGAAGAATCCGAATGTAAGCAGTATGAGGGTAGCCAGCAGGACTTCCATCAACAATAACAGGGGCTGGTAGCTGATACTTTCCTGTGGGGAGAGCACCTTGTTCCAAAGGGGCTGAAAGAAACCAGCGAACAAAATGCCATAGATAACAATAGTAATCGTAAGGCCCAGCAGGCTGGTTGCCAGAAAACGGGAGGGGTTATCATTAAAACTGGCGAGGATTTTTCCGGTAGCGCGTCCTTGCTTCTTCTTGAGCTCAATGCTTAGTTTGTTCACATTGGCGAAGGCTGTTTCCAACCCGGCGAAGAAACCTGCCAGCAATACCAGGAATGCCAGTATCGGGAGTGTATAAGTATCCATATGTAACAAAAATAAAGAATTTCCTGACTGCAAATAGTGTGCAGATAATTTAGGAAAGGGGACCTTTAAGCCCCCTATCATGCAATTATTTCAAAAAGCCTTCTACCAGCGCTTTTACTTCCGCGTAGGCCACCGGCAATTTATCATTGACCACAATTTCATCAAACTGGTGAGAGAAAGACAACTCATATTTAGCTTTTCCCAGTCTTTCCTCCAGTGAAGCCTGTGTTTCAGTTCCACGTTCGCTCAAACGCTCCCTGAGGGCATCAATTGAAGGCGGCTGAATAAAAATCGTGAGTGCCTCATCCTGATAATGTTCTTTGATTGAAAGCGCTCCCTTTACATCAATGTCTACCATCGGAATTCTGGCATCAGACCAGATTCGCTCCAACTCAGACTTCAGCGTTCCATAATATTTACCGGCATACACCATTTCGTACTCCGCAAATGCATGTGCCTCTATCTTCTCATGAAAATCTTCCTTTGTCAGGAAATAATAGTCTCTTCCGTGCACTTCATTCTCTCTTGCTGCACGTGTTGTAGCAGAAATTGAGAATTCCAGCTGTGGCATTTCTGCCAACAGTTGCTTAACGATGGTGGTTTTCCCTGCTCCTGAAGGGGCAGTAATAATGATGATCTTATTAGCCATAATATAGTTTCCTAATTAAAAGTAAGCCATAAGCAGCAGGAGTTGGTCTCTTGTAGCTTATGGCTTATAATATTCTGCGTACAGCTAATTGTACTTATACTCTCTTGATATCCGCACCCAGCTTGCGCAGGCGCTCATCGATGTACTGATATCCACGATCGATCTGCTCGATGTTCTGGATGGTACTCTTACCTTCTGCACTCAGTGCAGCAATCAGCAGGGATACACCTGCCCTGATATCAGGCGATGACATAGTGATACCTCTCAGTTTGTGCTGACGGCCCAGGCCTATCACCACTGCACGGTGTGGATCGCACAATACGATCTGTGCACCCATATCGATCAGTTTGTCCACGAAGAACAAACGGCTTTCGAACATCTTTTGGTGAATCATCACGCTACCTGATGCCTGCGTAGCTACCACGAGTACGATACTCAGCAGATCCGGCGTAAAACCAGGCCATGGATGGTCAGAAATAGTGAGGATTGATCCATCCAGGAATGTCTGGATTTCATATTTTTCCTGTGCAGGAATATAAATATCATCTCCCTGGATTTCCAGTTGAATCCCCAGCTGGCGGAACTTTTCAGGAATAATACCCAGGTGTTGCACACCAGCTCCTTTGATCGTGATTTCGCTCTGCGTCATAGCAGCCAAACCAATGAAAGAACCAATTTCAATCATATCTGGCAGCATACGATGGCTACAGCCTTTCAGAGAGGTCACACCTTCGATGGTGAGAAGATTGGATCCTACCCCACTGATCTTAGCGCCCATGCTGTTCAGCATTTTGGACAACTGTTGCAGGTAAGGTTCACAGGCAGCATTGTAAATGGTGGTTGTACCGTTTGCCATTACAGCAGCCATTACGATATTGGCTGTACCTGTTACTGAAGGCTCGTCCAACAGCATGTAGGTACCTTTCAGTCCACCATCGCCGGCTTCAAGTCTGAAGTAATTATCATCATTATCATATACGAACTGAGCACCCAGTTTCTCGAAACCAATAATATGAGTATCGAGGCGGCGGCGACCAATTTTATCACCTCCGGGTTTAGGGATATAGGCTTTGCCAAAGCGGGCCAGTAAAGGACCAGCTATCATGACAGAACCTCTCAGTCTTCCTGATTTCTTTTTGAATTCTGCACTCTCCAGATAAGGAAGGTTGATCTGATCTGCCTGGAATTCACATGTGTCGCGGCTGATCCTGTTAATCTTCACCCCCATATCACCTAACAATTCTATCAGCAGGTTTACATCCAGGATATCCGGGATATTGCTGATAGTCACCTTTTCGGGAGTTAGTAAAACAGCACTGACAATCTGTAAAGCTTCGTTTTTGGCACCCTGGGGTACAATTTCCCCTTTAAGGCGGTTGCCACCTCTTACTTCAAAAGCACTACTCACTTGTTCCTGTTTTTATATTTTTGGTTCTTGTTGTTATTGTTGTTTTTAGTCTTTCCGCCTTTGAAGTTATTCTGCTGCTGGAAATTGCGTTTTTTATTGCTGCCACCACTGTTGTTGCCGCCGGATGTGCGTACAAATTCAGCATTGGTGTTGAAGTTCGGACTTGTTGCAGCGATTACTGCACTCGCATGAGCGGCCGTGTTGAAACCTGGATGAAACTCCAGCTGACCGTTGGTAATACCAGTCAATTCAGCCTTGATAGCATCGTCATGTACACTTTCCTTGTGCCAGTTGCTATAGGCCAGTTTCATGTAATTGCCAATACATTGTGTAAACCCTTCCTTCTTTTCAATATTATCTTCTGCAATGGCTTTATCAATCACCATTTCCAGATTTTTACCGAAGTGACGGTTGCGGGGATACTTTTTAGGATAAGGCAGTCTTTCTGGTCTTGCTTTCAGGGTTTCACGCGTTGGAATGGGGTAAGGTGATTCTACATCTAGTCTGAAGTCGGAGATGAGAAACAGGTGATCCCATAACTTGTGCCGGAAGTCTTCTACGTTGCGGAGGTGGGGATTGAGCGTGCCCATGAGTTCAATAAGCGCCATTGCATTGGCCTGGCGGTGATCTGGGTCTTGTATGCTCAGGACGTATTCGATCATCTTTTGGATGTTCCGTCCATACTCCTTCATAATCAAATGGTTACGGGTGGTATTGTATTCCATATCACAATTTAAAAAATACGATTATTGTCTTGCTTGAAAGGTAAGTTTGTGCTTTGCGCATTCACAAATGCAAAAGTGCTAAAGGAGAACATTTGTCAATTTTTGTACCCTGGGCTCTGGCTAAAGCCGGGATGGCTTTTTATATGTGAAAGCAAACCGTTCTATGCAAACTTATGAAAAATAGTTTAATTGTACGATAGCTGGGAGTTTCGTGGAAAATTAGTTTAACTTTTTCTATAGAAATACCGGGCACGGCCCATCAAATGTTAAATCTCATCTAAATTCTGGCTTCCCTCCTCATCCCGGGCCTCAAATTGTTGTTTCAACGTATATCCTCCTTAAAGTAGATTTTACTGGGTCACTGAACAGCAAAAATGCCGCCATACTGTATACTCAGCAAAATACACGTGTCAATACAGTAAGTCATGAGCAGCCCCGCCGCTTCATTTGTCACAGGCTCCTATTATCCTGTAGACGGTGCTTACCTTGCACGATAATCAATCATTAAAAAAGCCGCAATTCAACATTGCGGCTTTTTTTTATAATTCTTTCCCCCAGTTATCCAATTCTTCTTCTGTCCATAATTCAGGGAAGAATACAATTCGTTTATTGCGGGGAGGCAGGTATTTCTGCCAGTTAGTACCACCAGTAGCAGCTATATCCTCCGGCTTGCGGTTCAGGTAGCGAACAGCTGACTTATAATGCATGAGCGGCCAGCGTACATTGATGTTGGTATCATACTCCTTCAGTAATGGTATGAGTTCCTGCTGGTCTGCAGGGGATAAACGGCGATACTGCGCCTGTATATTATTATCCTTATAGCGGGAGGCCAGTTGCAGGAATTCGTTCATGTATTTCAGTTCAAACTGCCTGAGTGTAAGGGTTTTCTTCCCTGTAGACAATTCAGTAGCCCCACTCCTCCAATAGATCTGATCCAGGATCTTATCAAGTTCAGCCCCTATGAGCCCCGGGCGCTGCGGTTGATACACCAGGTTCACCAACTCCGTTGAGCAGATTTCTATTTTCCTGAACTGGCCGCTCTGAAAGCCAGAAGCTGGCAGCAGGGCCATACGGAACTGCAGGAACTGATCTTTATCCATCCCATCTACCATGATCTCAAAAGAATTGATCAGATTACGGAAGTAATTATTGATCCTCTTGAGCTGGGTTTTGAATCCAGCCACCGTCAGCTCAGGTGCAAAACTGATTTGCTCAATAGCCTGAAGGGTAAGTTTGAAATAAAGTTCAGTGATCTGGTGGTAAATGATAAAGATGTTCTCGTCCGGGATAGGGGTGCGCGGATGCTGGAGGTTGAGCAACACGTCCAGCTGGATATAATCCCAATAGGTAAGGTAATCGGCATAGAGCAGCCCATCCAGGTAGGAAGACAGGTCCTGGCCCATAGCAGCATACTTCTCTTCAAGACGCTTGATCTTGTCGGCGATTTCTGTTGTAACCATAAATATGTATATGAGAGTTAGAAGCCCCTCCCCTGCCTTTGCTGGCTGCCGGGAAGGGGAAAATATCATGGGGTGGCTTATTCCACAACGTTGATGGTTCTATAAAAGCTCTCTTCCAGGGAAATCAGTGTTTCAGTGCGTTCTATCCCTTTGATCTTCTGTAATTCATCATGGAGTATACGGCGAAGTTGTGTTATGTCTTTACAGATAATCTCTGCGAACATGCTATAACTACCAGTCGTATAGTTCAAACGTACCATTTCCGGTATCTTACGCAGTTCTTTGGCCACAGTGTCGTACATGGAGCTTTTTTCAAGGTAAATACCGATAAAAGCAATTACATCATAGCCTATCATTTTTAAATCTACGTGTAATTTTGTACCTTTAACGATACCCAGTTCTTGTAGTTTCTTCATTCTAACGTGGATCGTGCCACCGGAAACGAAAAGCTTCTTCCCGAGGTCAGCGTAGGAGATTTCTGCATTATGCATCATTTCACTGATGATCTGCAAATCGAGTTTGTCAATATTCAAATTGTGGCTCATTTTTACAATTTGTTTTTGAATGCATTAAAATTACATGCAAATATTTGAAAAATATCGAATTTTCAAAAATTTTTCTTAAAAAATTTGCAAGAAAACCGTTATGTCTTTAGATTTGCATCATAATAATCATTCAAAACAACAACGGCATCAAAAAGTGAGGCCGAAATTGAGAAAAAAGAATGAGAAGTTCTTAAATATTGTGGGGTGATGAAATTTGGCAGACATGCCCTCTTGTCTCGGGGGTTGGGAGTCCAGGATAAACACAGCATAATGGGTTGACCACTAATCTTATTTGTGCTGCGGCTAACTGCCCAGTGGAGGTTCGAGTCCTCCCCCTACAGCCTTTGTTTAAAGCTGTTCCGTTCACGCGGGACAGCTTTTTGCTTTTATACCATCAAAGCCTTCCCCCCGTAATTTAACCAGTCCCCTTCACTTAATTATGCCATTCCTGTTAAAAAAGAAATAAAACCTACATCTTCCCCCGAAGGCAGATGCAGTTAATCTATTACTTTTGCACCCAAATGGGACAGAAAAAATTACAACGTTTCGCAGAAATTGAGACATTCCCGAATGTACTGATCTACCCGGAAGGTATGCCGGGCCAATGGCAGTCATTCTATAAGAATACCAACCCTCTTACCCTGGAACTCGCCTGTGGTAAGGGTGATTATACTATCGGGCTCGCCAGGCGCTTCCCCGACAGGAACTTCCTGGGCGTAGACCTGAAAGGTAACCGCATCTGGAGAGGAGCGAAAACCGCTATTGATGAAAAAATCAATAACGCTGCTTTCCTCCGTACCCAAATCGATAAACTCAACAATTATTTCGCCCCAGGCGAGATCAGCGAAATATGGATCACCTTCCCCGATCCATTTCTCCGTCAGTCCAAATCAAAGAAACGACTGACCCATCCTAAATTTTTACAATTATACCAACCACTCCTGGCACCAGGCGGCACCATCAACCTGAAGACAGATTCCCCTGAACTCTATGCCTTCACCCAGGAAGTGATTGAACATAGCGGCTGTACTTTGGTAGAAGATATTCCCGATATTTATGCTTTAACGGAAGTACCCGCCCTTTTACAGATCAAGACATTTTACGAAAAAATGCACCTGGAAGACGGTAGAACTATCCGCTATCTTAAATTCAGACTGCCGGAACAACCTATGGACTGGAAGTCTATAAAATTACCATCGGATGCAGCCCCAGCTGAAGGAGGGAATTGATTTTTATTATAATGAAGACGGCTACGTAGTACTCACCGCAGCCTTTTTACTGAAAAGAGGATATTGCTGTGGTAATGGTTGCAGACACTGTCCATACAATTACGAAAAAGTTCCGGAACCCCGCAGAACCAATCTGCTCGCTGCCCGGAAGTTAAATAATAAAGAAAAAGGCTGAGATCGCAGCCTTTTTCTGTTCTTGGCACGGAAAGTGCCCGTTATGTGTGACAATTCCGTAACCTTAAAAGGTGTACTTTGGCGTCGGCCGGGAAAAATGGTTATATTACAATGAGAGACGCTGTTGAACATCAACCTACTACTAGTCAACCTACTAGCATGTCAGTACTCAAACTAAAACTGGATCAGGACCAATTAGTGGAAGACTTCTTCGGGTCGACTCATTTAATTGGCATCGTGTCTTCTGCACGGGATTATCAGGTGTGCTGGCAGGTAAACCGGGATCTGCACTATGATTTCAGGGTGAACAATTCGCTCGAAATCAACCTGACCAAAAACCAGCGGTCGTTTTACTTCAGTGTATTCGAATTTGAAGAGCCGACCAAATCGGCAGCGCATTATTTTTATAATAATCACTGCCAGGCAGAATTCCTGCTCCCCGAGCTTAAAAATGTAGATTATCTCTGGCTCATTAAAGGAGATTACTACCAGCTGCAGGATGTCAAAAAATTAATCGGACAATTACGTCATGTGGAGCCAGTACAATTAGTATCTTTATTGGATATTAGAAAGCTCGAAAACAAGATGAACCTCATCTTTTAACCGGAACCTACCGGTTTTCCTCACCGAATCACACTATTGCATGGACAATTCTATTGTTTCATGATTAAAATCTTTTTGTTATGTGGCAGGAGAAAAACAATCAATTATATCGTGCCTTTACATTTAAAGACTTTAAAGAAGCATTCTCATTTATGACAAAAGTGGCACTGATAGCAGAAAAAATGGATCATCACCCCAATTGGAACAATGTCTACAATAAGGTGGAAATCTACCTGAGCACGCACGATGCCGGGAACGCTATCACCGACAAGGACCATGCACTGGCGAAAGCTATAGATGGTTGCCTATAAATTTTACTTAAACAGTGATTCGGATCTTTTTCTTATTACTGTTGTTTTGTTACTCCAATATAGCCAAGGGCAATATAACCGCAAAAGACACGCTGGCAACGGATTTTGATAATCTTCCGCCCGGTCTGGACCTGCGGCCCTGGTTGCTGAGTATAGAAGATATGGAGGGACAGGTAACACTGCAACAGGTACCTACTTTAAATTTTTCCCACAACGTCTCGCTTTTCCACGACTCAAAGAAAAATAATGGAAAAGGTCACGATTGCTGGCTGCGACTATCTGTAAAAAATACCGGTAGCGAAGATTCTGTTGTTACCCTCTTCGCAGGGTGGCATGACCATATGTACTGGTACGTACAGGAAGGCCGGCAATTACAACTGCTGGTGCAGACCGGCATGATGCATGACAGGGAAGATATCCGTCGCTGGGAACATTATGCCTTCCCTGTAAAAGTACCTCCGGGACAAACACGTACCTTCTATTTACATATCAATAATCAGTTCTTTAACGAGAACCCGCTGATGCCTGTATTGTATGATGCCATGCAATACAACAACTTCCGGAATGCCACACTGGCCCACTTCCGCAAGGAAGCCGCTATGATCTTCATGCTGCTGGGCATGCTGCTCGTATGTCTCACTATAGCAATTATCAACTACATCCAACTACCTGATCGCTCCTATCTCTACTTTGCCGCGTACATGCTGGGACTGATCTTATTTTTTGCCCTCCGCCTGGATAGTAAACCTTACCAGTTATCCATATTCTACAACTGGCCCATGCTCAAATACTACTGGGATGTGCCAGCCCTGTTATTCTGTTTCTACCTCATGTACCTGGCCTTTGGAAAATCATTTCTCAACCTGCAGGAGCGGTATCCCTTTATGGAAAGGTTGTTCAATATCTTCGCATCCTGCATTGGAGGAATCATTATCATTTGCTTTTATTGCATAGCAAGGGGATTGTACCAGGTGCCGGGCATGATCTACAGCTATGTCTACCTGGCTACACTTCTGCCCCTGCTGGCTGTATTCGCAGCACTGGCCAAGCGATCCCGCCATCATCCGCTGGTGCGGTTCTTCCTCTTTGGCTCACTTTGTTTTTACATGGCCAGCTTTGGTTCCTTCCTGATGCTGATACGCCCTTTGGGACTGATCAGCGCATTGGGAGAATTATCTGCCCCTTCCCTGCTGATCATCATTGGCGTTCTGATGCAATCCATGTTCTTCCTCGCAGGACTCAGTTATCGCAATAAACTGGTACACCACGAAAGAACCCGTACACAGGAATTGCTGATCAAACAGCTGAATAAAAACAAAGAACTGCAACACAAGCTGAACGAGCAACTGGAAGAACTGGTAAAAGAACAGACAACAGAAATCCTGCGCAAAAAACAGGAACTGGAAGAACAACGTAAAATACACCTGGAAACAGAGTACAATAAAAAACTGACGGAAATAGAACTCAAAGCCATCCGTGCACAGATCAATCCACACTTTATTTTCAACTGTCTCAATTCCATCCAGCTGTTTGTCATGCAGCGGGATTATGAATATGCACAGAAATACCTGTCAGATTTCTCTTACCTGATCAGGAAAACACTGGACTTCTCCAGACGTAATTTCATATCCTTAGCGGATGAAATTGCGTACCTCAATACCTATCTTGGTCTGGAAAAGATGCGTTTTGAAAATAAGATGGAATATGAGCTGGCGGTAGACCCCCTTATTGCCACAGCAGAACTGGAGATCCCGGCCATGCTGCTGCAGCCTTATGTAGAAAATGCTGTAAAATACGGGATGACCAATTCCCGTGACCATATCGGACAATTGCTGATACAATTTAATCAGGTAGAACCGGATATGCTGGAATGCCTGATCGAAGACAATGGTATTGGTATTAACAGGTCTAAATCCATGCGTACATTGCCGAAGCATCATCAGTCCTCCGGCATGGAGATCAGCTCTAACCGTGCAGAACTCCTCAACAAAATGTACAACACCGGAATTCACATAGACATCATTGATAAATCGGAGAAAAATTCTGTGGAAAGTGGTACTATTGTGCGGATACTTATTCCCCAATTGTAGGCCAACTACTACTCTTTAGATTTTTATGATAAAGGCCGTAATTATAGATGACGAGCGCAATAGCCGGGACATCATTTCCCTTATGCTGGAAAAGTATTGTCCGCAGGTAGAAATTGTAGCTACTGCTTCTGACTGTGCTGATGGTATAGCTACCATCCGGGAATTCCAGCCCGAGCTGGTTTTCCTCGACCTCGAAATGCCTGATGGGACCGGGTTTGATGTATTATTAGGTACACAGGACGTGCCACCGTTTGAAGCGGTATTTGTCACTGCTTTTGAAAAGAAATTCCTACATACGATCCGCTTCAGTGAAGTCGAAATCATCTTAAAACCAATAGACAGGGAAAGTCTGACTACCGCCATCTCCATCATCAGCGCGCGGCTGGCAGCAGGTAAGAGTAAAGAAAGGTACAAGGTATTGCTGGGCAATTTTAATAATGGCCGGAACACCAGTACAGAACTGGTATTGCCACAACTGGAAGGCGATGATAAAACCATAGCGCTTGCTACTGTAACTTATCTTGAAGCCTTTGGCGATAAGACATTATTCTACCTGGATGATCATCACCAGATACAGGCCAACAGGCCATTCAGATATTATGCTGATCTATTCAGCACTCTGAGGTTTTACCAGGTCAATAACCTGCAGATGGTGCAAATGAGTCAGATCGGTCATGTAAGTATGGAGGGAGGAAATGTGGTCATGCGCAATGGGGTAACGCTGGAAATAGCAGAACGGCGAAAGAAAGATCTGCTATTACACTTGAAACAGTATAAATAAAAAGACAAGATTCATCCCCGGGAATGAAAACTATTTTCAAAAAAAAGAGCCTGTATCTTTCTTAAGATACAGGCTCTTTTTAATTACGGTTGGAAGTCCTTTATCCGTTCATAGAGATCAGGAACTCTTCATTATTTTTAGTCCCCCTCATGTGCTGCAACATGAAGTGCATGGATTCTTCTGTATTCATATCCGCGAGGTGATTGCGGAGAATGTGAAGGCGTTTCAGATGATCCTTGTCGAGGAGCAGATCATCACGGCGGGTAGAGGAAGCTGATACGTCGATAGCAGGGAATATACGTCTGTTCGCCAGTTTACGATCCAGTTGTAATTCCATGTTACCGGTACCTTTAAATTCTTCGAAGATTACTTCGTCCATTTTAGAACCAGTATCGATCAGTGCAGTAGCAAGGATGGTAAGTGAACCACCATTCTCAATTTTACGGGCTGCACCGAAGAACTGTTTTGGTTTCTGCATAGCGTTTGCTTCCACACCACCACTCAGTACTTTACCTGAAGCAGGAGCAACTGTGTTATGTGCACGTGCGAGACGGGTGATGGAATCCAGCAGGATCACTACATCGTGTCCGCATTCTACCAGGCGTTTTGCTTTTTGCAATGCAATAGCAGAAACTTTTACGTGCTTTTCTGCCGGCTCATCGAAAGTAGAAGCGATTACTTCTGCCTTTACGCTACGTTCCATATCGGTTACCTCTTCAGGGCGCTCATCGATGAGCACTACCATCAGATAAACTTCGGGGTGGTTTGTTGCGATTGCATTAGCTACTTCTTTCAGCAACATGGTTTTACCCACCTTAGGCTGTGCTACGATCAGACCACGCTGGCCTTTACCTATAGGGGTAAACATGTCCATAATGCGGGTAGAGTAGTTATTAGAAGTAGTAGTGAGTCGCAGTTTTTCGAAAGGGAACAGTGGTGTCAGGTAATCGAATGGTACGCGGTCACGTACTTCTTCAGGTGATTTACCATTGATTGTTTCTACTTTCAGGAGGGCGAAATATTTCTCCCCTTCTTTCGGAGGTCTAACGGAACCTTTAACGGTATCGCCTGTCTTCAGACCGAATAATTTGATCTGGGAAGGAGACACGTAAATATCATCAGGAGAACTGAGGTAATTATAATCAGAAGAGCGGAGGAAACCATAGCCGTCAGGCATCATTTCCAGTACACCTTCACTGAGGATAATACCATCAAATTCTATATTGAAAGCAGGCTCTTTCTGCTTGTTGTTGAAACGTTGTTTCTGCGGCACGATAGGCTCTTCAGGCATTACGAAGTCGTCGTCGTCATCCTCTTCCTCATCTTCGTCTTCCTCATCTTCTTCCACTACTATTTTTTTAGCAGGAGCAGCAACAGGTGCCTTGGTATTAGTAATTACTTCTTCCTCTTCATCCTCCTCGTCTTCAGTAAACTGAGGGATGATTTCATCGTCGTCGTCATCAAATGTCAGGGAAGGAATACTATCCAGGTCGATATCGAAGTTTTTCTTTTTGGGTTTGGTTTCGGATGCCTTAGGTTCTTCAACTTCTTTAGCTTTATTGAGTGTTCCAGGTTTTCTGCCGCGTTTTGGTTTTTCATCTGATGCGGCTTCTGCTACTGGTTCTTCGTGTTCGTGCTCGTCTTCTTTCTTAGTTGATTTCCGTTTACGTGTCTTCTTTTCTTCTCCATTGGCCGGGTTACCTTCTGAGGCCATTACTGCCTGCTTGTCGAGAATTTTGTAGATAAGATCCTGTTTGCTCAGTTTTTTGGCGTTTGGCACATCCAGTTTCTCTGCAATGTCAAGCAGCTCAGGAACGAGCATGTCGTTCAGTTGTAAGATGTCGTACATCATCGTGTGTTGTCAAATTTTAGAAGTGTTGCAAGGTGGGTACCACTACATACCAACATACACCAATTACAAAATAATTGTTTTTTGAGTCCAATAAATTTAATCTGGTTATTAAATCTGATAGGGAATGTTGAGTTTAGGACTGTCGATTAGGATGGAAATTTGAACTTAATCAGACAGATTGTAACGCAAGATTAAAACAACTTTCGCTATTATCCAAAAAAAAAGCAGGTTCCCAAAAGCCTGTAATCCGGCCCTGAGGCAGCTTGGAGAGCGGTTTCAGGAAGGAAAACACCGGCCCACAGCCTATCTCCGGATATGGTCCCGCTTATTGCCAGCAACATTCCTGCCAAATCGGGGATAACAGTATTTTTCCACATTTAACATTTTATTTGGAAACCCGGACTTAGGCTAAAATTTTCCATTTACCCCGAAAGCACCCGAAACCAGCAGGCAGTGTTATGCAGTATGCTTCCTATCACTTAAATTTGCAGTCCTAAAATATATACATATATGAGCCAAAGAACGAAGGTTAAGCAGATCCTGCTTGACGAAAAAACAGACTACAACGTAGTGGTAAAAGGTTGGATACGGTCTTTCCGTAACAATCAGTTTATAGCTTTGAACGATGGCTCTACCAATAATAATATCCAGATTGTATTGGATCAGAATTCCGTTTCTGCTGAACTGATCAAGCGCCTTACCACCGGTGCTGCCATCAGCGTATCTGGTACCGTAATCCCTTCTCTGGGCAAAGGCCAGCGCGTAGAAATCAAAGCTGTAGAACTGGAAATACTCGGTGATTGCGATGGTGAGAAATATCCCCTGCAGCTGAAAAACCGCCCGAGCCTGGAATATCTGCGCGAAATTGCACACCTGCGCTTCCGCACCAATACCTTCGGAGCCGTATTCCGCCTCCGTCATGCACTGGCATTTGCTGTACACAAATTCTTCAACGAAAAAGGCTTTGTATACCTGCACACCCCTATCATCACTGCCAGTGATGCTGAAGGTGCCGGCGAAATGTTCCGCGTAAGTACCCTGGATCCTAAAAATCCGCCACTGACAGAGAACGGCGATATCGATTACAAAGAAGACTTCTTCGGGAAAGCGACCAACCTGACCGTATCCGGCCAGCTGGAAGGCGAACTGGGAGCTATGGCATTTGGTGATATCTACACCTTCGGCCCTACCTTCCGCGCGGAGAATTCCAATACAGCCCGCCACCTTGCTGAGTTCTGGATGATCGAACCAGAAATGGCCTTCTATGACCTGGAAGACAATATGAACCTGGCAGAAGCTTTCATCAAATCCGTAATCGGCTATGCACTGGAAAATAACAGGGAAGACCTGGAATTCCTGGCTGCCCGCCTTGCTGAAGAAGAAAAACAAAAACCACAGCAGGAAAGAAGTGAAATGGGCCTGATCGAAAAACTGGAATTTGTACTGAACAATGAATTCCAGCGCCTCACTTACACCGAAGCAATTGACATTCTGAAAAACAGTAAGCCAAATAAAACCAAGAAGTTTAACTACCTGATCGAAGAATGGGGTGCAGATCTGCAAAGTGAACACGAACGTTACCTGGTAGAAAAACACTTCAAAAAACCAGTGATCCTTACCGATTATCCTGCTGCTATCAAAGCTTTCTACATGAAGCAGAACGCAGATGGCAAGACCGTAAGAGCAATGGATATCCTCTTCCCTGGTATCGGTGAAATCGTAGGTGGTTCACAACGTGAAGAAAACTACGACAAGCTGGTAAAACGTATGGAAGAAATGAAACTGCCTGTTGAAGAAATGAGCTGGTACCTGGATACAAGACGCTTTGGAACCGCGCCACACGCCGGTTTCGGCCTAGGTTTCGAAAGACTGGTATTGTTCGTTACTGGTATGGGTAATATCAGAGATGTCATTCCTTTCCCAAGAACACCAAAGAGTGCAGAGTTTTAATTTATAATATGCACAATATTTAAAATGGCTCCGGGTGGAAATCCGGAGCTATTTTTTTATGGAATTCTTTTACGCCAGCGTCTATATTATAAATCTTTAGTTATGGCTGAAATGAATACCCAATCCAACCCTGGCAAACAAAGAGGTGGCCAGCGTGCTAAGAAACTGAGTACCCGTGTCGATATGACCCCTATGGTAGACCTGGGATTCCTGCTGATCACCTTTTTCATGTTGACCACTACCCTGCTGCAACCCAAAACCATGGACCTGATTATGCCCCGTGATGATGGCGAACCTCAATCACTGGCAGAAAGTAATGCCATGACCGTATTACTCGGCGCTAATAATACCGTGAAGTATTACGAAGGCATGTACCATCCCGAGGACGTAAAAACTACTACCTATGGGGAAATCAGGGAGGCCATCATCAAAAAGAAAGAAGATATTATG
This sequence comes from Chitinophaga silvisoli, assembly GCF_003412465.1. Taxonomy (GTDB): domain Bacteria; phylum Bacteroidota; class Bacteroidia; order Chitinophagales; family Chitinophagaceae; genus Chitinophaga; species Chitinophaga silvisoli. Next base: position 1,003,874 of record NZ_QTJV01000002.1, on the reverse strand, counting down.
AAGAAAACCGGCGACAACAAACTGATGGTCCTGATCAAAGCCGACAATGATGCTAACTACAGGAATGTCGTAGACATTATGGACGAAATGCTGATCAACCGCGTAGACCGCTATGCCATGGTAGATATTACCGACGAAGAAAAAGCATTACTGAAATAGGCATTTTCGATACCTTAGTGATGTAAATCGCATTAACTATGGTAACAACTCATTCCATCCCTGTTGTAGACCTCGCCGCCTTCACTAAAGGCGACGCCGCCAGCAAAGCAGCCTTTGTGCAGCAGCTGGGTAAAGCTTACGAAGAAGTAGGATTTGTAGCAGTAAAAAATCATGGTATTCCTGACAAGCTGATTGAAGACCTGTATAAATATGTACAGCAGTTCTTCGCTCTGCCAGCTGATGTAAAGCGCAGTTACGAAATCCCGGAACTGGCAGGTCAGCGTGGTTATACCTCATTTGGTAAAGAACACGCAAAAGGATTTGACGCACCCGATCTGAAAGAATTTTTCCAGTTTGGACAAACAGTTACAGATGGTGACCCGATTGCCAACGAATATCCGGACAACGTAGCAGTAAAAGAATTACCTGCTTTTACCCCTACCTGCACTGAAGCCTACAAAGCTTTTGAAACTTCAGGTATCTCCCTCTTACAGGCAATTGCATTGTACCTGGGACTGGATGAGCATTACTTTGACAAGTTTGTTCACAATGGTAATTCTATCCTGAGAGCCATCCATTATCCGCCAATCAAAGAGGAACCTAAATCTGCTATCCGCGCAGAACAGCATGAAGATATCAACCTGATTACCCTGCTGGTAGGAGCTTCTGCCGATGGTCTGCAGATCCTGGATAAACAGAATAACTGGGTACCGGTAACGTCATTGCCTGAGCAGATTGTAGTGAATGTAGGTGATATGCTGCAAAGACTCACGAACAATAAACTGAAGTCTACTACCCACCGTGTAGTAAATCCACCTCGTGAACGCTGGGGCACCAGCCGCTTTTCAATTCCATTCTTCCTGCACCCTAAATCAGAGATGCCACTGAATTGTCTTGAAAGCACAATTGATGCAGAACATCCAATAGAATACGAACCTATTACTGCTGGTGAGTACCTGGATGAACGCCTCAGAGAAATAGGATTAAAGAAATAACTCCGCTTATTTTATGAAGCCGGCCATCACTGGCCGGCTTTTTTATGATATTTATCATAGTTAGCCCAACAAAATCAGGCTTTTGTCGCTTAAATGTTTGATATTTTCAATATTTTATTGAAATTCGGGCAGCCGTAATTTCCCACATAGTGTTTCTTCGTCATATTCCGTTCCTGCGGGCTGTTTTTTTACACAGTATAACAGCCTATGGTGGCCCACAAGGTCACCTGGCTATGATGTTGAAAACATTCGTGCAGCAAAGAAGGGATGTGACAGAACAGGAGTTGATGGAATACAATGCCTTCTGTCAGCTGCTTCCCGGTGCATCCTCTTCACAGACACTTACCCTCATCGGTTATAAACGCGGAGGTGTACCCTTAGCTGTAGTTACTTTACTCATATGGATCGCCCCGGCTTGTCTGCTCATGGGATCCCTCAGTTTCCTGTTACAATACTTTGATCAGAAAGCCCTGCACACAGACATTTTCAAGTACGTGCAACCTATGGCGGTAGGCTTCCTCATTTTTGGCAGCCTGCGTGCTTTCAGTATCAGTATTCGTAACCTGGCGACCTTTATCATCATGGTTGTGGCATTGCTCACGGCTGTCTATCTGAAGTCTCCATGGACCTTCCCGGCATTAATCATATTGGGCGGAATCGTCTCCAATTTCAGTAATAAACGTATTCCTGATATTCCAGACCAGCCTAAGAAGATTCAGTGGACAAACATCTGGTTGTTTGCCACACTCTTTATACTCGCCGGTGTATTCTCCGAGGTAGCGCGTACGCACAACTGGATGACCCGTCGTCCTTTCAACCTGTTTGAAAACTTCTATCGTTTCGGCAGCCTTGTATTCGGGGGTGGAGATATCCTGATTGCGATGATGCTGGAACAGTATGTAACCCGCTCGAAATCGGCGTTCATGAGCGCAGAAGAGCTGCTGACCGGCGCAGGTATCATGCGTGCCCTGCCGGGTCCCACTTTCTCCATTACTGCATATGTAGGAGGAATGGTGATGCACAATCTGGGACCAGGCTACCAGTTGCTGGGCTGCGTACTGGCACCCGTTGCTATATTCTTACCCAGTTTGTTGCTGGTATTATTCTTCTTCCCGATCTGGACCAATCTGAAGAAATATGTCGTCATCTACCGCGCACTGGAAGGTATCAATGCAGCAGTAGTAGGCATCATGTGGGCGGCAACATTCATGTTGTTCATGGCCATTACACCCACATGGTACAATATCCTGATCACCCTGAGCACCCTGGCAATACTGGCCTTTTCACGCCTCCCCTCACCTTTCATAGTACTGGCCTGCCTGCTCCTGGGCTGGTTAGTATAAGCGCGCTTACGATGCCCGCTTGCCATTGCCCAGACTGGCTTTGAGCTGACTAAACAAGTCTGTACTCTTGGTATGCACCACCTTCATTTTCTTCACCGTACGTTTTTTACCACTTGCTTTTTGCTTGATAATTTTCAGCAGCTCTGCATGGTATTCATCTTTGTACTGGCTAATATCAAAATCAGTAGTATAGCTCTCTACCAGTTTTACAGCCATATCCAGTTCTTTTTTCTGAATTTTGGCTGCTGTACCTGTAGGCAGGGCAAGGTCCTCCGCAGAACGGATCTCTTCCTGGAAACGGAGCTGTTGCAACAGTAAATAGCCTTCCCGTGGACGTATTACAACAACATGTTCACTGGTGCGCAACACGAATCGGCCAATGCCCGCTTTACCCGTTTGCTCAAGCGTTTTCAGCAATAATGCATATGCCTTGGCACCGGATTTCTCCGGCTCAATGAAATACGGCGTTTCGAAATAAATATCATCAATAGCCGTTTCTTCAACAAAGGATTCAATATTGATGATCTTCGTTTTTTCAGGCGCTGCAGCTTCAAAATCTTCATCTTCCAGAATGATGTACTCATCATTGTACAGGTATCCCTTTACTATTCGGTCCCATGGCACTTCCTTGCCGGTTCCTTCATTGACGCGGTGGAATTTAATATGTGCATGATCACGCTTGTCCAGCATATCCAGGTCGAGCCTGCTATCCTGAACAGCGCTATACAATTTCACCGGAATATTGACCAGCCCGAAGCCGATGGTTCCTGACCATATTGCTCTCATAGTTCATTGATTTATATATTTATTGGCATCCAAAGGATATGCCATGGCACGCCTTTTGGATTTTTGATCTGTAAAAACCTTTGTTTATGGAAAAGCCAGGTGAAATGACAACACTAACCAGAGTGTTAGAAAAACTGCACAATAAGGGTCTGGATCATGAGTTGGTAATGAGTGACCATGGCCGATTGCAGAATAAAGAAAAACAAAAGATCTACAACCCCGATGAGTTGAAGATCATTAAAACCTACCGGTTTGAAGGAGAATCTGATCCCGGCGATATGTCGGTATTATATCTTATAGAAGACAAGGAAGGAGAAATTGGTTACGTGCTGGATGCATACGGTGCTTACAGTACGCACGAAGAATCAGGCTTTGATGAATTTATCCAGAAAATACCGGTAGAAGACAGAGAAGATCAGTTGATCTTTGCTTAATTAATAACTACTAAAACTTATTAAAAGAGGGACGATTGTAACTTACGATCGTCCCTCTTTCATAAATTTCAACAGTACCCGCTCATCATTGTGTAAGCCTCCTTTCGCTTCTTTTTCCCTGCCTGCTTTCAATGCATCCAGGTAAGGCCCCAGCTTACATTGTTCATAAGCTTCCACGAGACGGGGATGAATGTAATATTTCTTACACACGGCCCTGGTATTTCCCAGTTTTCCCGCCACACTATCGATGATACCTACCAGGTTTTGCTTGCACTCATGCTGCGACGCAAATGGTGTCAGGTCCGCCAGTAAATTCAATGCATGCAATGTACCTGACCAGGTACGAAAATCCTTACAGGTAAAATCCTCTCCCGTCCATAATTTCAGGTATTCATTGATGTCTCCTGAATCAAGTGATTTGTGCTCCCCTCCTTCATAATACTGAAACAATTCCTGACCTGGAATATCACGTACTTTCTGCAATAACCTGGCGAGCTGGCGATGCTTCAGGGTAATCTGGTGCATGACACCTTTCTTACCTTTAAACTTGAAAAAAGCAGTGCCGCCGGAGATCTTTACGTGTTGATCACGAAGGGTAGTAAGACCGTAGGAACCATACAATTTTTCATACGCCACATTGCCTACGCGAATCAATGTTTCCTGCATTACACTGAGTGCAATAGCAATGACTTTCTCTTTGTCGAGCGTTTTCTTTTTTAGCGCATTATCAATATGGCGGCGCAGTTGCGGTAGTTTCTCCCCAAAATGTAGCAGACGATCGTACTTGGTTTCATTGCGTACCTTTGCCCATGTGGTATGATAGCGGTATTGCCTCCTGCCCATAGCATCAATGCCGGTGGCCTGCAGGTGACCATTGGCATAAGGAGAAATCCATACTTCCTGCCAGGCAGGAGGAAGCACTAATCCTCTGATGCGATGCAGCGTTTCTTCATCAGTAATCCTGTTCCCATCCTGATCCAGGTAGTAAAACCCGCTCCTGGTTTTCACACGTGAATAACCAGGGGTACCTGATCTGACATATCTTAATTTCACGGCCTTTGCGGTGGCCATTGCTTCTGCGACTAAGTCCATAGCTCCTTAAATTTAAACCTTTAAAAAAGGCTCCGTACATTACTTAAAATGCAGGAGCCTCTCAGGGTTTTCAATGATTAGTAAGAAATTATTCTGCGGAAGCTTCCTCATTGATAGAAGATTCAGCTATCTGTGTGAGCAGGCTATCTGCTTCCTTTTCTTCATTCAGCGTCTGCTCTAATACAGCAGCTACATCATCATTGCCCATGACATGTGCGAGTGTACGCAGGCTACCATATGCAGCGATTTCATAGTGTTCTATTTTCTGTGAGCAGATGATGATGCCCGCATCTCTTACTGCGGTATCTTCTTCTGTATCTTCTACTACTTCCTGACCTTCTGCGATCAGGCCTTCCATAGCTTCACATTTTTTAGCTCTTGGTGCCTGACCCAGCATTTCGAATACTTGTTCTAATCTTTCAACATGACCCTTAGTCTGCTCCTGGTGTTCAGTGATGGCATTGGCCAGTTCTTCTGACGTAGCTGCTTTCGCCATTTTACCCAATGCTTTCACCAGGTTTTTTTCAGCCCAGTAAATGTCTTTCAATTCTTCATTAAAGAGTTTCTGGAATTTAGATTCGGGCATTGCAGCTTTTGAAGTAGATTTTTTTGAAGCTGTGCTACTTTTAGATTGAGTTTTTGTAGTTGCCATAATTTTGGAGTTTATATGTGTTAAGCTTTTGGATTAGGTGGAGTACGATGTGTATCGTGATCAGGCACTTCGTTCGGAACCGGGTTCCTTTCTGGACCCTGCGGTGATGGCGGAGGAGTAATCTCCGGACCGGGAGCTGGGTTTGGGTTCGTTGGAGGCGGCTGTACAGGTTGTTTTTCAGGTACGCCTCCAGGAGGCGGATCACCTGCGAACATTGTATAGTGTAACATGGTGATTAATTTTTACAGAAATAAAAACAAAGTTCATTCCCGCTGCCATTTTCTGAGTATAAATCGCAAGCCACCAATGCCCGAAATCCTTTACCACAAGCATTTATAGCGGCATACTAACAACGTACACAGCTATATTATTTTGTACAGCAGCCACGACTGCACATGCTGTAGACAAGTACTTTCATATTGTAGAATTTGTTTCCGCTACGTAAGCCGGAAAGTTTTAGTACATTCGAATGCTGTCGAATAAACTACTATGCATATCCCGGTTCAGAAAAAGCTAAGAGCAGGATTTTTTATAGCTGCTACTGTAATGATCATTGCTTCTGTTTGCTCGTATATTGTCACTAAGAACCTGCTTGATAATGCTAGATGGATGAACCATACGATTGAAGTATCCAAAAGGCTGGAAGTAATCACCAAGCAGGTAAAAGATGCGGAAGCTGCCATCCGTGGTTTTAGCATCACCAGGGACACTGCCTTCCTGCGCCCCAGTATGCAGGAAAGGAGCATCAAAATAGAAGAAGAATACCTGCACCTGCGGGAGGTGACCAAAGCAAGCCCACAGCAACAACTGCACCTCGACACATTAAAACATCTGCTGGATAATAAATACAAACAACTGGCTGCCGGTGAAACAAAATGGCGATCCTTTAAAAAAGATACCTCCTCAGTACAGGAAGGTGAAAAATCTATGGACAAGATAGACCGGAAAGTACAGGACATGATGAAAATAGAAGAAGGACACCTGCAAAACCAATCAGAAATGCAGCACTTCTATTCCATGATCTGGGCACCCGTTATTTTTATCTCCTCTCTCATTGCCATCTTCATAGGCATCTATTCTTATGTGACACTCACAAGGGAATATCGCCTGCAATTACATATTGAATCAAGATTAAAATCTTACCAGCGTGACCTGCAGCAAAACATCAGTCTGCTGAATAAATCCAACGAAGAACTGGAACAATTCGCCTATGTAGCCAGTCATGATCTACAGGAACCTTTACGTAAAATCTCCACCTTCAGCGACCGCCTGCAGATCAAATATGGATCACTGCTCCCTACAGAAGCCAATGAGCTGCTGGATCGGATGGGTGCTGCAGTAACCCGCATGCGGGTCCTGATCAATGATCTGCTCATCTTTTCAAGAGCAGGCCGCATTACTCCTGATTCTATCGTAAAAGTAGATCTGAATACCCTGCTCCAGCAAGTGAGCAGTGACCTGGAAGAACGATTGCAGGAAAAGAAAGGCACTATTCATACAGAAGAACTGCCCGTAATAGAAGGTCATCCCACCGCCCTGCAACAGCTCTTTCAGAATATCCTGACCAACGCTATTAAATTTGCCAGTCCCGAACGGGAACTGGTCATCAATGTTAGTTGTAAAATTATAAAAGGTGCCGCCCTGGACATTCCGGTTAGAGAAAATCAGCTGGACGATACATTCTGCCAGCTCTCATTTGAAGATAATGGTATAGGATTTGAACCCGCCTATGCCGAGCGCATCTTTTTGCTTTTCCAGCGGCTACATGGTATGAGTGAATACTCAGGAACCGGTATTGGTCTGGCTATCTGTAAAAAAATCACAGATAGTCATCATGGCTATATCAAAGCTTATGGAGAAGCAGGTAAGGGTGCCACTTTTATGGTCATATTACCACTTACCCAAACCCATCAGGATGAGCAGTATTAAACCTGCCGGAAAAATTAGCATCCTTATTGCAGATGATGATGCTGACGACCGAGAATTGATCAAGGCCGCTTTTGACGAAAACAGCACACAGCAAGAGATTCACTTCGTTGAAAACGGAGAAGAATTGTTGCTTTACCTGAAGCGGAGTGGGCAGTATGCGGATGAAACGCTACACCCGCTTCCACATATCATACTGCTGGACCTCAATATGCCTAAGAAGGATGGTCGTGAGGCATTAAAGGAGATAAAGGCTGACACTTTATTTAAAAGCATCCCTGTTATCATTCTGACTACCTCTATGGAAGAAAAGGATATTACCACCAGCTACGAACTCGGCGTAAACAGCTATATTATCAAGCCTGTCACCTACTCCGGCCTAGTAGAATTCACCAGCGTATTAAGTAAATATTGGTTCGAAATTGCAGAACTGCCAAACGTTTAAAGAATGACTGATCAACCTGTTCACATACTAATGATCGATGATGATGAAGATGACTTTTATCTGGTAAGCCAGTTATTGCAGGACATCTCTCCCGGTCAGTACGATCTGGCCTGGGCTCCCACCTACTCAAAAGCCGTAGAGGAAATAGAGCGTAAAAAACATGATATCTATCTCGTAGATTATCGGCTGGGACCATATACAGGTATCGACATCCTGCACCACTTCCAGCAGCTGCAATACAAGGCACCAGTGATCATGCTCACAGGTAAAGGGGATTACAGCATAGATAAAGAAGCGATGCAGGCCGGTGCCTCTGACTACCTGGTAAAAGGAGAAATCAGTGCTGACCTCCTGGAACGCTCTATCCGTTATGCCCTGGACGAAGCCAGGCATCTGCGCACCATCGAAGAGAAAGAAAAGAAATATTTCAGTGTGTTTGAAAAAGCACATGACCTGATTATACTCGCCGATTGCGATAAAAACGTGATTGATGCAAACCCTGCGGCCATCAGAACCCTGCTGTACAGCAAGGAAGAATTCCTGCAGCTGAACCTGAAACAACTTTTCCTGCAGGAAGAGCAAAGCCGCCACTTCTTCGACCACATCTGCGGAGAAGACAGCAGCCTGCAAACGGAATATAACTTCGTGACCAAAGAAGGCAAAAAACTGGATGTCATGGTCAGCGCTGTAATGCTGGACGAAGCAGAACAGATCTTCCTTTGTATCGCCCAGGATATTACCGAGCGGAAAAGAGAAGAACTGGAAAAACAACAACAACAGAAATTCATTGTCACCGGTCGTATTGCCCGTGTCATAGCACATGAAGTAAGAAATCCCCTCACCAATATCCTGCTGGCGGTAAGCCAGTTCAAAGGAGAACCGGTGAGCATGGAAGAAAGCCAGGTATACGTAGATATCATTGAGCGCAACTGTACCCGCATCAATCAGCTGATCACGGAATTGCTCAGCTCTACCCGTATGATAGAACTGAACATTCGTCCGCATGGCGCGAATGAACTGACAGAAAAGGCACTGTTGCTGGCCAAAGACAGGTTGCAGCTGAATGAAATTAAAGTTAATAAGGACTACAGTTATCCTGATATCATGGTACCTGCTGATGAAGAAAAAGTAATCATTGCATTACTCAACATCATCATCAATGCTATCGAAGCCATGACACCCGGCAAAGGAGTACTTACCATCAATACAGAACGCCTGAAAGACAAAGCTGTAATTACAATAAGTGATAATGGCCCGGGTATACCTGAGGAGACAAAAATGAGGCTCTTTGACCCCTTCTTTACGAACAAACCGAAAGGCACCGGCCTGGGATTAACAAGTACTCAGAATATTATTATGAACCACAAAGGAACCGTACATGTAGAAAGTGAGATAGACCGGGGTAGTGTGTTTACGGTCGTTTTGCCCGCTAACTAATCAGATAAAAAGGCCGGAGACTTTATAGTTGTCCGGCCTTATTTTTTCTCTTCCTCTTCAAATTTCTCATCTGTATTTTCAATCGCCTCTTCTACAGAGTGCGACTCTTTCATCGACATTCTCTTCTTGGTTTCATCCGCCAGCTTGCAATAATATTTATGCAGCGTGTCCAGTTCTTCTTCTGACAGATCTTCTACCACGATAAGGCGGTTGCTGGCCTGCTTGTTCGCCGCAATTAATTCATTTAGTTTTAACTGAAGAGACTTGGAATCTTTATTCTGTGACTTCTGAATTACAAATACCATGAGAAAAGTGATGATGGTAGTACCCGTATTGATGACAAGCTGCCATGTATCAGAATAGTTAAACAGTGGGCCTGTAATTCCCCACACAATAATCGCTAACAGCGCCAGGAAGAATGCACCTGGCGAACCCGTGATATGACTGACTTTACTTGAAAATTTCTCGAAAAAGTTTCCGTTTCCTTGTTGCGCTTTCATGACGTTGTATTTATAACTTATAAAAAGGCAAATAATATACCTGTTGACAATAAAAAAGGGGCGCTATAAAGCGCCCCACAATAAACTATAAACAAACACTATATTGATCAATAAATTAATAATTTATGTTCAGTAAGCGCAGCTTGTTGTACAGCGTTTTCCTGTCAATATTCAACAGCTGTGCTGCCTTAGTTTTATTATATTTTACCTCTTTCAGTACATTGATGATCTTATTGTATTCAGCCTGCAATGCCACTGTTTTCAGATCATTTTCGTTGGTTATTGAAATCAGTTCGCCTGACATATTCACCTGATGATCTTCTTCATAAGATGGTTGTTGGGAGAATGATTCTTTCATTTCCAGCGGCAATGTAGACAGGGTGATGTCTTCATGTTCCGGTGTCAACAGGCAGGCACGGCGAATTACGTTTTTCAGTTCGCGGATATTACCCGGCCAGTTGTAACGGTTGAAACATTCCCACACTTCGTGCGTGATCTTACCACAGTTCTTTTGCAGTTCTCTTTCTACCTGGCGCATAAAGGCATCTACGAATAAAGGCAGATCTTCCACTCTTTCACGCAATGGCGGAATGTAAATAGTGAACTCGTTGAAGCGATGGAAGAGATCTTCACGGAAACGTCCTTTCTGTACAGATTCAGACAGTTTCTCATTACTTGCCACAATGATGCGCACATCGATCGGAATCTCTTTCAGATTTCCTACACGACGAATCACTTTTTCCTGGATCACGCGCAGCAGGGCTACCTGTATATCGTAAGAAAGATTGGCCACTTCATCCAGGAAGAGTGTACCACCATGGGCCTGTTCAAAAGCACCGATCTTGGTATTAATCGCACCGGTAAATGCACCTTTTTCATGACCAAACAGTTCACTCGCGGCAAGTTCTTTGGAAAGACTTCCGCAGTCCAGCGCCACAAATGGCTGTGAATGACGTTTACTATGGTGGTGAATGAGGTGGGCAACTGATTCTTTACCCGTACCTGTCTCACCAAATATGATAGTACTATAATCTGTAGGTGCTACCAGTTTGATCTGACGAATCAGCTCGCGGGCGCCGCCACTTTCACCATATACGTATTTATTGCTTTTATCCAGCATCTCACCATTTGGCTCGTCGGATGATGTAGCCGCAACAGCAGGCCTTTCACCTACGCTGCCATTGTAAGTTCTGGCAGGCATGGAAGATTCCCTTTCACGTTCGGAATCCATGTGCGCGAAAGCTTTATGTACAAGGTTGAGGATCTCGTCCGGATACAATGGTTTTGATAAATAATCATAAGCACCATTCTTCACCATATCTACTGCAACCCTTACATCAGTATAACCAGTGATAATAATCACGATTGTACGGGGATTGATTTGCAATATATCCTGTAATAACTGAGCACCATCTGTATCCTTTAAACGATAGTCACACAACACCAGATCAAATGTTTTCTCCTTCATCATTTTCAGGGCCGTAGCACCGCTCATAGTAGTATCTACTTTGAAACCGTGTTTGCCCAGAAATTTACTAAGCAGTGTACAAATATTGATCTCATCGTCTATAATCAGAATATTTCTCATAAAAGTTATATGTGGTGTTAGAACAACAGCTTTTTTAAATTTACTAATTAATACCTTTCATCGCAACGCACTATCTGCTTAACATGTTACTCATCAGCTCATCCAGACTTTTTACATTGAATGGTTTCGCGAGGAAGTAACTGGCACCAGCCTTCAATGCTTTCTGTTTTTCCATACCATTATCATATGCACTGATGGTAACAACTGGCAATGCCGGGCATTTTTTCTTGATAGCCGGAAGCGCTTCTAATCCCGATCCATCTGGCAGATGAATGTCAAGAAAAAGCAAATCCGGTTGTTGCTGTTGCAAATACTGCGTTCCCTCTGTGAGTGAATGCACATATTTTACATTATATCCATGTTTAACAAGACTCAACTGTAACAGTTTGCAGATGTCCGGTTCATCGTCAATAATCAGAATAAATGATTTGTTCATCCCCTCGTGCGTATATACTGTGTCGGATGGGGGTCCCACATCCGGTTTAATATGCTGTGCCATGCTTACACTTGTTCCATTAATAAATTGATTATCAAAAAATAGAAGGCTTTTCTTCGTTCTATATCACATTTCAACTAGCAGCTTCATCGTATTTCACTCCATTTTTCTCCCTTTATTAGTTTCAAATATCAATCCATTATGCCTGTGGCAGCTTCTACAAGATTTTATATACAAAAGTGTGGAATTATTTCCACAATTCCTGATTCCCTATGACCACAATCCCAACCGGAGAAGTGTGGAATCTCTCAAAGAAGTGCATGGTATGGTAATTGAAACCTTTATCCGTGAAGCATAACATTTTTTTCATTCATAGCTGTTGTTTTAGTTTATTGTCCCGGGCGCTAACCCGGGACAATCTTTTTTTTATGCGATCGACTATTTTTTTTCATTAACATGGCGTTCACATATTTTTCCGATCAAGACCCTACATTTGACCCAGACGACGAAAAGCTAAATCAGACAACCTGCCGGAGAGCAGGCTCATCATCAATTTTAAGTACATTTTATTAACAGGTTCTTGAGCGATGCCTGGCTATCGAATAGCCAGGCAAACGCTATCAGGTATTCTGTGGAAACCATTATTCTTTATTCATCTTAAACTCCATCACCACATGCGCACGCTTGCTTGTAGTATTACAGTCAACGGGGTCAGCAGGAAAATCTCCCTGCGTAAAAAAGCAAAAGAAAAAAAGTACCTGGTAGTTATGAAGGAAGCAGTGCTTGAATATACTTTTGGGAAAGACAACACACTTCTACAGCTGGCAGGCCCTGTTATTACAGAAGCCGGCCTCTCCGAACATATTGAATGGATGATCCGGAACTACTTTGGTCCCGAACCTTCTGCCCAGTAGTTTGAATAACTTACAGAACTCCCGTACTTTTGCCCGGCAATGCAAAACGTATACGAAAATATCCTCTCTGCGCTCCAGATCGACGCGCTGAATGAGATGCAAGAGGCATCTATCAAAGCAAATCAGGAAGCAGACAATGTCATCCTCCTCTCTGACACCGGCTCCGGAAAGACCCTGGGCTTCTTAATTCCTGTACTGGAATCGCTGGACAAAACAGCACCCGGTACCCAGGCCCTGATCGTCGTGCCCTCCAGAGAACTGGCCCTTCAGATAGAAACTGTGTGGAAAAACATGCGTACAGGTGTTAAAATCACCTGTTGCTACGGCGGCCATAAGAGAGAAACAGAAGAAAATAACCTCCAGGAAGCGCCGGCCCTCATCGTTGGTACCCCCGGCAGACTTGGTGACCACATCCGCAGGGAAAATATAAAAACCGACACCATCAGGATGCTGGTGCTGGACGAGTTCGATAAATCACTGGAACTGGGCTTTGTAGATGAACTGGAATTTATTCTCAATTCCCTCACCGGACTGAAAAAACGCCTGCTCACCTCCGCTACCGATACTGTAGAGATACCGGAATTTGTAAAAATGGATAACCCGGTTACACTGGATTACCTGAGCGGAGAACCCGCACCTGCTCTCGCCATCAAGTATGTCGAAAGTCCCGACAAGGATAAACTGGATACCGCGTTTCAGCTGGTATGCAAGCTGGGTAACCGCTCCACCATTATCTTCTGCAACCATCGCGAAGCCGTAGAACGCACTAACTCCCTGCTGAAAGATAAAGGACTCGTAAGCGTATTCTACCATGGCGCTATGGAGCAAAATGAAAGAGAAGCCGCCCTCGCCAAGTTTAGAAACGGCTCTTCCAACCTCCTCGTTACTACCGACCTGGCAGCAAGAGGACTGGATATACCTAATATCCGTTACATCATTCACTATCACCTGCCCACCACAGAAGCTATTTTCACCCATAGAAACGGCCGTACAGCCAGGATGGATGCCAGCGGTACCGCTATCCTCATTATCGGTCCGGAAGAGCACCTGCCTGATTATATCTCTGAAGAGGTAGAGCTGATTGATGTAGAAGGCGATTATGAGATTCCTGAAAAGCCAAAATGGACCACCTTCTTTATAGGTGCCGGCAAAAAGGATAAAGTGAACAAAATCGATATCGTAGGCTTCCTGAGCAACAGGGGTGAGCTCAAGAAAGAAGATATCGGCTTAATTGAAGTGAAAGATTTCTACTCTTTTGTGGCAGTACGCAAGAGCAAGGCCAGCCATGTGCTGAACCTCATTCAAAACCAAAAGATCAAGAATAAGAAAGTGAAAATAAATGTGGCTAAATAAAGCCTTTTTCCAGCGCCAGAAATGCTTCCGCAGCATTCTGGTGCTGCCATAATATGGAAAACACCGCCTGCGCTACCGGCATATACGCCCCTACCTGCTCATTCATTTCTTTCAGACACTTACTGGCATAATACCCCTCGGCAATCATGTTCAGCTCCAGCTGAGCAGACTTCACGCTGTATCCCTTGCCTATCATATTGCCAAAAGTACGGTTACGGCTATGGAGACTGTAGCAGGTCACCAACAGATCGCCCAGGTAAGCGCTGGCATTGTAGTTATGCTCAGTTAGAGTTTCTGTATGATGCTGGCTGTAGGTCTCCAGGAACTGCTGCATCTCTCTGAAGCAGTTCGTGATGTATACACTCAGGAAGTTGTCGCCATAATCCAGTCCATGAGCAATTCCTGCACCCAAGGCATAGATATTCTTCAATACCGCCGCCAGTTGCACCCCAATCACATCTTTGTTTACAATAGTCTGCAAATAACTATTGCTAAACAGATCCGCCATTTGCTGTGCAGCATCCTCTTCCAGCCCGGAAAAAGTAAGGTAAGAGAGTTTTTCATTGGCCACTTCTTCTGCATGACAGGGACCAGTGATGGTAAAGTATTGATCTAAAGGAAGACTGAAGATATCTTCCAGGTATTCGTTGATGAGTTGGTTGGCTCCAGGTACCAGGCCCTTGATAGCGTTGATAATCTTTTTTCCCTGCAGTGCATCGGTAGGTAGCTGTAAAAGCACTTCTTCCAGGAAAGCAGAAGGCACCGCCAGTACCAGTACATCACTGGCAGCTACTACAGCAGCCAGATCATTACTCAACTGTATCAGATTCGTATCAAAGTATACAGATGTGAGATAATGCTTATTGTGGTGGCGTTGCTGCATGTAACGGATCGTCTCTTCACTCCTGATCCACCAGTTGATCTGTTTGCCATTGTCGGTTAAGATTTTGGCCATGGCTGTAGCCCAGCTACCGCTACCAATAATACCTGCTTTCATCCCTGTATCCAATTTTCTGCAAAGTACGTGAACCTGCAATAAAAAAACGCTTTTGCGGGGGGCAAAAGCGTTTTTTTGTGATTATTTAGTGAGGTAAATATTCCTTACTCCTTGTTTTTCATTGGGTTTATCACCTGCTACAATGGTGAGTTCCCCTCCCTTTGTAATCTCATCCTGGGTGATCCAGTTCCGATCCAGCGGCTTTCCATTCAGCAATACCTGTTGTATATACACGTTTTTGTCAGCGAAATTCTTTACCTGCACATGGAATTTCTTTCCACCATTCCACTCCCACTCCACAGATTCAAACAACGGCACATTCAGGTAATACACCGGCTCTCCGATACAGGCAGGGAATATACCGGCTGATACCAATACAAACCAGGAAGACATTGTACCAGCATCATCATCCATCGTTCTCGCATAGGCAGCAGGCTGATTTTTATAGATCACATCTATTTCAGACCCAATGCCCCTGCTATTGTCATTGAAGTAATGCTGAATCATCGTATCTACCGCAATCTTATGTACCAGTGCCTGAGATTTCCATGGCTCTGCCGTCATATTATACTGGAAAGGTGCCTGCAGATCCGGCTGATTGGTATGATTGTAATAATCGTGACCAAAGAATTCATCCAGTTGAGCAATGTATTTAGCTTCGCCTCCACACAATTCAATCAGGCCTTTGATGTCAAAAGGCACAAACCAGCGATACTGCCAGATGGTACCCTGGTATAATCCTCTCGCCTGCATCTGGTCTACATCGCGACGGCTCAGGTCCTGAAAATCTTTGGTCCAGTATTGTTTGTAGTTAGCAGCCCTGTCGCGATAGAGAGTGGCCTTTTGCTGATCCTTCAACGCATTGAAGATCCCCGACAGCGCCCAAAGATCATAGGAAGATTCCAGAGCCTTATCAGGATGTGCAAAATCTAAATTTGCAGCCTCTTTTTCCAGCGAATCGGCGATGGTTTTAAAATCAACTTTATATCCTTTGCGATAAGCATCCAGCAGTACTACTTCCGCATGTTCTGTACGAACAGTGATACTTGGTTCATGCAAGGTAGCCATGTCTTTTTTACCATGTGCATACAGGCCTGCGATGGATGTCATCATATCCTGGTACTCTCCCGGAAATGCAATAGACAACAACGGTAACTGTGCCCGGTAATTATCCCAGATGGCCCAGCCATTGTAAATTTTGCTGCCAGTTTTTTGCAGGGTACCATCCGTCGCAGCATAACTCCCATCCGGCTCTGATACCACATAAGGAGATTGCATAGAACGATAGAATAAAGAATAAAACAGTTTCTCACGGGCTGGATCACCCTTCACTTTGATGTGCCCCAGCATTGCATTCCAGTCCTTATCACTGGCCGCTTTCAGGGTTTCAAAATTACCGTTGTTGATCGCCGCTTTTGCATACGATTCACCTACTGAAGAGAGAGCAACTCTGACATTCAGCAACTTTGTATCGTTGCCTACACGCGCAATCAACTGGTGATTCGCTGTTGAATCCCAGCTTACAGGCTGCCCGGCTTCCAGGTAATAATAAATGCGGTAGATGCCTGCACTACAGGTAGTGCGGGATTCAATCCATCCACTTACCGCATTGCCACTGATAGTATGCTGCTCAGCCACAAAGCGGCCTACATGCGCAAAACCAAGATCGATGAACAGGCCTTTTTTCCCCGCAGGAAACTGGTACTGGTGTAAGCCTGCATTTTTATAAACGGTAAAGGAGGCACCGATTCCATTCTCAAAAGCCACTGCATAATATCCTGGCGAAGCTTTCTCTGTAGCCTTTATCAGGTCCGCTTTGGCAGGACCATCTCCCAGGAAAGGGCGCACCAGCAGGTTACCACCACACCCCTGGCAGCCTACACCTTCCATACGGTTGTGCGTAAATCCCAGAAATTCTTTTGCGAGATACTCATATCCTGTGTGGGTAGATGGATAGGTTTCCGGGCCAATGCTAAGCATGCTAAAGGGATAGGATGCTGCGGGGGACATCTGCCCATGGTCTCCGGATGAGCCAAGGAATACATTCACCTGACTGCTTTGCTGGCCCGCTGCCGCCACAGGCAGGAGGCTCAGGAAATATATGACAAGCCTTTTCATACTAAAAGGCCTAAATATATACCAGAACGCCCACATATACCAGCAAGTACTGTATAAGTGGGCGTCGTAACAAACTTATGTTACCTATTCAGCTGCTACCGGTGCAGGAGCTGCTGTCGTTTTTTTGGTCTTAACAGCTTTCGCTGGTTTAGTTTTCTTTTTGGCGCTTACGGCGTTTTTCTTTGCTTTCCCGATACCTTTACTTAACAACTTAGCAGCCTTCTTGATTCGGCTTTTGAACTTTGTGTCTCCCAGGTCTTTCTTCAGATCAACGAGCAGTAAATCCAACTTTTTCTCTATATCATGGCGGGCATCTTTGCTGGCGGATTTACCAGCTTTGGGCGTTTTGTTACTTGACATAACCTCTTAAATATTTGCTTAATGTGATAACATAAAATTAATGTTAAATTAACATTGGGCAATGTTAAGTTTTTCATGACATCGTCAGGTAAAAATGTAATGGGCATACCCAACAAGTGAATACGCCCAATACTATAGTTTCCGTTTATAATATGTTTATGAATTACCTTCAATCACTTTGTAAATACCATTACTGAACTTACTTCCCTCCTTTGCTTATGATGTTTAAATATTAGTGGAACAATTGTAGACTCAGGTAATTGATATGTTATAACATTTTCGCAAAGATCCGACCAGTAATTGTTAAGAAAAACAAAAACGCTTCTGCCAATTAAACAGAAGCGTTTCATATAAAAAGTTAGACCTGGCTATTAGTTACCGGTACTTTCAAAAAGATCTTTCTTAGGCACCACCTTCACTTTCTTATCATTTCCGAGGTCTTTCGAAATAGCAGAATAAGGTGCTGTCACCACAGCCTCTCCCTGTTTCAGGCCTGATAAGATTTCTATATAGTCATTATCCTGCACCCCGGTAGTTACCTTTACCTGTTTAACCGTTTTATTGGGTTGCAACATGAACACTACTTCGTTGTTATCTTTTGCATCCTCTCCTCTCTCCTTCGTAACAGCATTAATAGGTACAGAAAGTACATGGTTCTTGCGCTGGGTCTGAATATCAACTGAAGCACTCATTCCCGGGCGGAAAGGATAAGGTTTATTACCAGTGATCAGGTCCTTGTAGCTCTCCTGCAGAATGCGGATGTGCACTACATAATTTGTAACCTGGTCTGCGGAAGATGTTGTAGTGGAGGTGCTGGTAGCAGCATTCTTGCTGGAACTGGCTATCTGGGTCACGATACCTTTGAACTTACGGTTATTGTAGGCATCTACCTCTATGATGGCAGTATCATTATATTTTACACGGGGAATATCGTTTTCACCTACATCCACCTGTACTTCCATCGTATTCAGATCTGCAATACGCATGATCTCTGTACCGGTCATCTGGGCAGTACCTACCACACGTTCTCCTTTCTTCATTGGCAGCAGGGATACGATGCCATTCATAGGAGCTACAATAGTGGTTCTGTTCAGGTTTGTATTGGCTTCTGTAAGACCTGCACGGGCGCTGGCCACAGCAAAACGATTACTGTTCACCTGTTCTACAGCAGCATTGTAATCTGCCAGTGCCGAGCGATAGGTACCTTCTGCTGTTTCAAATTCACTGCGGGATACCACCTTCTGGGCAAACAATTCCTTATTACGGTCATAAGCCAGCTTATTCTGATCCAGCTTCGCTTTATAGGCAGCCAGTGCTGCTGAACTGTTGGCCTGCTGTGCCTGTGCCTGGCTGAGGGCGGCATTGGCTTTGTCCCTCATAGAGCCATATACATCCGCATAGATCTTTACCAGTACCTGGCCTTTTCTTACGGAATCTCCTTCTATGACCGGGAGGTCAACAATTTCACCGGATACGTCAGAACTTACTTTTACTTCTGTCTCTGGGTAAACCTTTCCGTTGGCAGACACTACTTCTATAATGTCTTTGTATCCGGCTGCCTCTGTTGCAACCTTAATACCATCAGATTTCTTGCTGGCAACCATTGCCCAGATACAAATAATAAGCAGGAAAACAATGACAAGTACCCAGACTAGTGTCTTTTTTCTTTTTTTCTTCATATGCCGGTGTATTTCAAAAAGGAGCGGGATCCGCCTTGCTACAGCGCTATTTTTTGATCCCTGTAAAACTCCAGAAGCTTCATTTTAAATATATAGTCGTATTGCGCGGAAACCTTATTGATCTGCGCATTGAACAATTTGCTTTGTGTAGTAATATAGTCAATCGTATTCATTAAACCCAGATCAAATCGTTTAGTGGCAAAATCATAGGCCTTCTGGGATGCATCTACCCCTCTGGATGCAGCATAATACTTCTGTAAAGCAGATACAGCATTGGCATGGGCAGTATAAATATCCTGACGCAGCTTCTGATTATCCTTTTCCATCGTCAGCTTCTGGGATTCGATATTCAGCTTTGCCTTCTGGGCATTTGTACGATAAGTCCAGCCATTCAGGATCGGAATATTGAGCGATACACCAAGTGTTTGCTTAAAGTTATTACTGACCTGGTCCTTAAATGGAATAGTAGTAGATTTCGTATTGTATTCGTACACTTTATTAGTTACATTGTAGGTTCCTGTACTTGTAACCACTGTACCAATCGTCTCGTCAGACACATTCTTTATGGAAACTATCTCTGTATTTTTTGCACTGGTCGCAAATCCACTATATGCCTGCCCTGAAACACTCAGCGTGGGATACATCTGCGCCCTATAGGCAGCATAAGATCTCTCACTGGATTTAATCAATAACTGATCCGCCTTTATCAGCGGGTTATTGTTATTCGCCGCGCTGTAAACCATTTCCGGATCTACTTCATCCAGTCTTGGTAAAGGGATCTCTCCAATATTATCCGGGATCTGAGGTACATAAGGCTGGTCAAAACTCAGATTCAGCAGGGCCTTCATTTGCAACGTTGACTGTATAACCTGATTCTGGGCATTTACCAGGGTCACGCTATCCGTAGCCAGCTGTGCTTCCAGGTCCGCCTGGTTACTTTCCGGTACAGACCCCGCTATCACCAGTTTTTTGGTATTAGCCAAATTATCCATGGTAAGCTTAACCTGTACCTCGCTTATATGCACCTGCTCTGTATTCAGCAGAATCTGCAGAAACGCAGTCGCAATATTAAAGGCAACATCGTTTCTGGCTTTTTCTAACAACTTATCTTGTGCCTGATAATTATACTTATTAGAGGCAATGGTGTTCTGCTGGTAGAAGAAATTGAAAATGTTTGCACCTGCAGAAAGTGCACCCGTATAGGACGCATAAGATGTAGTAATGAAAGAGTTCGTAATCGGATCAACATTTCGTCCACTTGCATAACTTCCATTTACAGACCCGTTCAGGGTAGGTATCCGCGCCATCTTGCTCTGGTGCAGCGTCAGCTCAGCCAGTCTTTTCTGAACGGACTGCTGCCTGATATCTATGTTATTCGCAAGGGCATAATCAACGGAACGCTGAAGGCTCCAGGTGTCCTGTGCTTTAGTTGCTACAATGTTAGCAAACAACAAACAAATTGCCAGGATACATCCCGGGTACTTGGATAATTTCATGACATTCCAAAAATATAATAATTGTAATGATAACATAAACATTTTCTTTATAAAAGCCTTAAAAACATTCCCTCCAGTGTACAAAAAACCGGCGTTCAAAGTCCGCAACTGGCAAAACGGCTGTTCTGCTGCACCCAAGAGACTTTAAACGCCGGATTATTAAATTATTAACTCCCAATTATGCGATTTTCCCGTCGCGGATTTGTATAATTCGCTGACCGTAGGTTGCGTTTAACTCGGAGTGTGTAACCTGTATAATGGTGATCTTGTCTCTTTGGTTCAATTGCCTGAACAATTCCATGATCTCCTTTGCCTGGTCAGAATGTAGGTTCCCCGTAGGTTCATCGGCCAGTATCACCCTGGGTTCGGCTACGATAGCGCGGGCTATACCTACCAGTTGCTGCTGTCCGCCGGAGAGCTGATTGGGAAACAGGTCCTTCTTTGCTACAATATTAAACCTGTCAAGTACATCCGCCACACGGCTCTTTCTTTCTGCTGAAGGAATGTTCTTATATAAAAGTGGTGTTTCTATATTTTCATAAACCGTCAATTCATCTATCAGGTGGTAAGCCTGAAACACAAATCCGATAGAGCCACGGTGCAATTGGGTTCGCTTCTTTTCATTCATCTTGTGTACCGGCTCCCCTTCGAATAAGTATTCTCCCTGTGAAGGTTCCTCCAATAGGCCAAGGATATGCAGTAAGGTGGATTTCCCTGAACCGGAAGGCCCCATAATGGATACAAACTCCCCTTCAAATATTGTGAGGTCAATATCTTTCAATATTTCATTTTTGCCAAATCCTACGGGATAATATTTTGAAATGTGCTTTAGCTGTATCATTATTTATGCTGTTTTGATCGATTTTACGGGATTCATGAATGCTGTTCTGATCGTTTGTATACTGATAGTAAAAAATGCTATAATGAGCGCCGCCAGTCCAACCAGGACAAATAACCACCACTGAATCTGGATGCGGTATGCAAAATGCTGTAGCCAGGTGCTCATGATATACCAGGCTATAGGTGTAGCAATCACAATGGCAATGACCACCAGCTTCAGAAATCCTGCTGACAGCAGGGTAACAATGCTGCTTACAGATGCCCCCATTACCTTGCGGATTCCAATCTCCCTGTTGCGCTGCCCTATCACCAGTACAGCTACCGCGAACAGACCCATACAGGAGATAAGGATAGCCAGTATTGCACTACAAACAATAATGGTAGCTAACCTTGCTTCGGCGATGTACATCCGGTTTACATTCTCATTCAGGAATGAACCTCTAAAGTCCCCTTGCGGCACTACTTCCTTCCATGCCTTTTCCACGGTAGCCATAGCACCAGGCAGGTCTGTGGGTTTCACTTTTACAAATACAGCGGCTGCCTGCAATGATGGTGTCAGCTTCAGTGCCAACGGCCCAATACCCTGGCGCAGGGATTTAAAGTTAAAATCTTTTACGATGCCGATGATCTGTATCTGCTGCCCGTCAAATTCGAAATGCTGCCCTATCACATCCTTTCCCCCATCCAGCGAAGCTGCCAGCTTTTGGTTTATGATCACCGTATTTGAGTCTGCTCCATATGACCGGGAGAAATCTCTTCCTGCCACCAGCCTCAGACCCAGGGTCTTTAAATAATCGTATTCCACCGGTACCCATACCGTCTTTGCCTCATGACCATTGAAATCAAAGCCTACTTTCCATGTTGATTCTCCTCCTGCCAGACCAGTCCCCAGATTCATAAACGATGCCGTGCTGGAAATGATATGTGAATTTCCATCCAGCCGCTGTTGCATACGTGCCAATACCCTGCTGGCATCTACATTGCCTGTCACAGGTATGCTGATCACCTGCGCTGTATCAAAACCCATTGGACGGGTACGCAGGTAATTCAGTTGCTGCCATAACACAGCCGTAGAACTGATGAGCAATACCGCCACTACAAATTGAACGATAATGAGCGTGTTTCTCAGTAAACTACTTTTGCCTAAACTCATTTTACCTTTCAGCACTTCTATCAGGTTCGTACGGGCTATCAGCCAGGCAGGATAACCACCTGCCAGTATCGTCACAAAGAAAAATGCTACTATCGTCCAGCTAATCAATTTTACATTCAGTAAAATGGAAAAGTCAAGATGATAACTGAATAAACGGTTGAACGAAGGCAGCATCATTGCTCCCAATACCAGACTGCCTATAAATGCAATGCTGCAAACAATCAGCGCTTCACACCAAAACTGCATAATCAGTTGTGTACGTACAGCTCCCAGTGCCTTTCTTAATCCTATCTCCCCTGCCCGGGTAAAGGACCTGCCCATACTCAGGTTGATAAAATTGATGCTGGCAGTACCTACTATCAACAACGCCATGATCAGCAACATCCAGGGATAAAATGGATTGATGTCTCCACCGGCACCACTTTCTTCTCTAAAATGCATCTCTGCCAGCGGCAAAGTACGCATAGACAACAGCTCTCCATCTGCACCAGGCGTTACACCATTCTCCTTCATGCTGTTCAGCTTATTGGTTCTGTAACGATGCACAACCGCCTTCATTTGCTGCTCCAGCATAGCAGGTGTAGTATGAGGCCGCAGCTGTACAAAAACCTGGTAAGCCTGATTATCCCAGGTATTGGGATCTTCCAGCGCTGCTATTACATTCTGAAA
Source organism: Chitinophaga silvisoli (assembly GCF_003412465.1). GTDB lineage: Bacteria > Bacteroidota > Bacteroidia > Chitinophagales > Chitinophagaceae > Chitinophaga > Chitinophaga silvisoli. The sequence goes on along the minus strand of NZ_QTJV01000002.1, from coordinate 980,502 downwards.
ACTACAAAGCACCTCAAAATCAATACTGCTATTACGTGGTACATCTGCCATCACCCCCGCAATAGTGAATGGTTGCAGATGATTATTCATATTGATCTGTACCAGCTTGCCAATGGGTGATTCGCCATGAAATAATTTGTCCGCAGCCTTCCTGGTTATGAGGATCTGACTGGGTTTCTGCAAGGCATTTTTATCTCCTTCCTGCACAGGAAAACTGAACATGGAGAGGAATGATGGATCTACAAAAGTGATATGCAGGTCCAAAGAATTATCTTTGTATGACACCGACTCATAGTCCCAGCCAAAACGACTGCTTGATTGTACCGCAGCACATTCTTTTTCAATAGTAGGACCAAATGGTGCTGCCTGACTACTGTTATGCTGCACACTGCCATCAGCCATACGCTCCGCAGTATAGACCTGTACAACACTGTTTTTATTTGCATGAAACTGATCGTAAGACCATTCAAAATAAGCCGCAATACCTAACAGGAAAGCAACACAGAATGCCACCGTCATGCCTACGATATTGATCGCGGAAAAAACTTTTTGACGCATCAGGTTGCGCCATCCTATTTTTATATAGTTATAGAACATAACCTTGTTATTATTCTGATCTCAATGCTTTAACCGGGTTTAAATTAGCAGCCCTGAAGGATTGAATACTTACTGTAGCAAGTGCAATCAATACAGCCAGCAGTCCTGCTATACCAAACATCCACCATTCAATGTCGATGCGATAGGTATAATGCTGCAACCAGTTGTTCATAATATAGGCTGCTAAAGGCGATGCAATGACTATAGCAATTAACACCGGCTTCAGGAATTCTTTAGACAATAACAACATCACCTGTTGAATACCGGCACCCATTACTTTGCGAATACCTATTTCCTTTTTACGCTGTTCAGCAGCAAATACAGAAAGGCCTAATAAACCAAGACAACTGATAATAATGGCCAGCGAAGCAAAGATGTTGATAGCCCTGCCCAGGAACTTTTCATTATCATATTTCTTTTGATAACTATCGTCGACAAATGTGTAATTGAATGGATAATCAGGATTCATTTCACGATATACTTTCTCCAGCTTATCCATAGATGACTGCACAGAAAGTGCGGGATTGAGTTTAAAAGTCATCAGTCCCCGCCAGTCAGTATTGTAGGTAAAAATCATAGGTCCGATTGGCTTATAGGACATATCTGAGACAAAGTTCTTTAATATCCCGGTGATAATACGTTGCTGACCATTGTAATTAATTACCTGGCCTAATGGGTCTTTCAGGTGCATTTCCTTTACCGCAGCTTCATTCAGCATGATCCCCAGTGAATCGTTTGGAGAGAGAAAGTCCCTGCCCTGCACCACCGGGATACTAAAAGTAGCGGCAAAGTTGGCCGCAGTCGCAATTACACCAAAGGATTTGTTCTCCTCTCCTTCTTCCATTCCCGGCCATTGGAGGCCCCAGGTAGTACTCCCGGAATTTGTAATCTCACCGCTCACGGTAGTTCCATCCACAGCCCCACCAGAAGCAATGACCGCATTCCTGAAAGCTCCGTAGTTTTCGTACAACTTACCTTCCAGCTGGATATCTACCAATCCTTTGGGATCATAACCAATAGGCCTGTGCTGGATAAAATATAGCTGGCGGTAAATGACAATTGTAGTAATGATCAGTACTACTGCCAGGCCAAACTGGAATATCACTAATACCTGCCTGGACAGGAAATTGCCTTTTACCTTAGTAACACCACCCTTCAATACCCGGATAGGGCGGAAAGAAGAAAGATATAAGGCAGGGTAACTACCCGCCAACAAACCGGTTAACAGCAATAAACAAGGTAAACTCACCCAGAAAATCATGGGAGCCGTACTTAACTGCAGAGAACTGGCTGCAAAGGTGTTGAATGCAGGCAGCAGGATCCATAGCAACAACAGGGCTAATGCTGCAGACAATACCACCAGTATCAGCGACTCTCCAAAGAATTGCCAGATAAGTAATCTCCTGTTTGCCCCAATCGCTTTCCGCACCCCTACTTCACGTGCTCTCCGCTCCGCCTGCGCTGTACTCAGGTTCATAAAGTTCACACAGGCAATGAGCAGTATACCCAGAGCCAATATGAGGAAAAGGCGCACTGTCTCGATATTACCGCCAATTATCTTCCCATCTTTGATATTATTATATAGCTTCCAATCCTTTGCTGCATGCAGCATCAGGGTAGTCGTCATTTTAGATCCGCCTTCTTGTTGCAGTACATGCTTCACCTTAAGCTGAACAGCCGTAAGCGACGCTTTAGGGTCCAGCAACACATAGGTATGCAGGCCAAAATTGCCCCAGGTATTTTCTTTAACCCAGCTTTCCTTTGCCTCGTACAATGACCAGCCACAGAGGAAATCGAATTGAATTGAAGAATTAGCAGGAGGATCATTCACTACCGCACTTACTACCAATGGATCCTCTGCATCCAGCTTTACAATCTGACCAATAGGATTTCCATCCCTGAACAATTTATGGGCTGTACTCACTGTCAGCACTATTTCATTTTTCTCATGCAATGGTTTTTGATTCCCATTCATGACAGGAAAGCTAAAAATATCCAGGTATTGTGGATCAACATAGCCACCCTTCAACTTAACCCCCGTTTCTCCTGCCAGCAGCAGGTGGTCAAAAAAATAGCTGGACCGGGCAGTAGTTTTAATTCCAGGTACCGTTCTTTCCAGCGCAGCCGCCAGGGGCGCTGGTGTAGTCCATACACCGGCATCGGCTGTCACTACCTGGTAAATGTTATCTGTATTGGCATGAAACTTATCAAAACTAAATTGGAAGAGTACATACAGTATAAGCATAAAACTTATCGCCATACCTATTGCCAACCCACCAATATTGATCGCAGAAAATAACTTATTACGCCATAGGTTGCGCAACGCGATCCTGATGTAACTCTTAATCATAACAACCGATTTAAAATTTGGTTAGTAAAAAGGAAGGGCTGGTTAAAACCGGCCCAGGTTTCATTTTGAACTTGTCATTTTAAAACGTAACGACTTACATATCTTTATTCTGTTCTTAATGATTTTACAGGGTTCGTCAGCGCAGCCTTTACCGACTGGAAACTAATGGTGACCAATGCAATGATCATGGCCATAATACCCGCAGTTAAAAACATCCACCACTCTACATTGATGCGATAGGCAAAGTCCTGCAGCCATTTGTTCATCAGGTACCAGGATACAGGAACAGCTATCATCAGGGATACCATTACCAGCTGCATAAAATCCTGTGAAAGCAACCTTGTAATATTTGTCGTGGATGCACCCAGTACTTTGCGGATCCCAATTTCCTTGGTGCGCTGTCTGGCTATCAGAATACTGAGACCGAACAATCCCATACAGGCAATTAAAATAGCGAGCATAGAGAATGTACCAAACAGTGATGCCAGGCGATCCTGGTTGACATACTGGTGAGCCAGATCGTCCGATACAAATGAATAGGTAAAAGGATAATCAGTGACATATTTTTTCCATACAGTCTCTACATCTGCCACCTGCTTCGTGAGATCTCCACCTTTTGCCAAACGGATACTCATCACGCTAAAACCGTCGTTGCGAACGATATAAATAGCTGGTGAAACAGGTACAGTCAAGGTCGAGTAATTGAAGTCTTTTGCTACCCCAATAATTTCGCCTTTTCGCTCAGTAAATCCAGGTAGCCATTTGATACGCTGACCAATAGGATCATGAAGATTCATGGCTTTCACCATCGCTTCGTTCACAATAAAAGCATTATTACTGTCTGTCGAAAAACCAGGAGAAAAATCACGGCCTTTCGTCAATTTAATATCCAGTGTCTTCAACAGGTCAAAGTCACCCATGATCACGCTGGTTACTATAGATTTATCTTCACTGTCGCCTTCCTTTACCACCGGGTTCACAGACCCTACATACCGGCCCATAGCAGTGTTGGACACCGTTACATGCAGAACCCCTGGCTGTCTTAACAGGTCTTCTTTGATCACTTTATAATTCTTTTCCGCACTACCGGAAGTAATATTTACATTCACCAGTCTATCCTTATCAAACCCCAGGTATTTATTCTGCCAGAAACGCAACTGGCTATATACCACAATCGTAGCTACAATAAGAATAATCGCAATTGAAAACTGCGCAATTACCAGGGTCTTCCTGATCCATACCCGGGAGCCGGATGTTTTAAATCCGCCTTTCAGCACTGCCACCGGTAGCAAACCGGAAAGGTACAGTGCGGGATAACTGCCGGACAATAACCCTACAATGACAGACATCCCGAAAAGATATCCCAGGAAAGGAATATTGCCCAGGGTAAAGAGCCCGAATTCCTTGCCGGTAATTTTATCAAACCAGGGCATGAATAATAAAGCAAGAAAGATAGCCAGTACAAATGAGAGCGAGGTTAATAACACCGCTTCTGATACAAATTGGATAATCAGCTGCCGGCGCTCGCTGCCCATTACCTTTCTTACCCCTACTTCAATAGCCCTTTCATTGGCCCTTGCCGTAACAAGGTTCATGAAGTTGAAGCAGGCGATCAATATGATGAAGATGGCAATAGCAATATAGATATAGAGTAAATGGGTATTATCCTGCTTGTTCTTATCACCATATGGATGCAAATGTATATTGGCCAATGGTTGCAGATCCAATCCAAATACTTCGCCCAGCGAACTGGCAATACGTTTGATATGCCTGTCTACAAACCCCTGTAGCTGAGATTCCATCTTATGCAGACTTACGCCCTCAGGCAATTGTATATATGTAGTGTTATCATTAAAGTTATACCATTGCTCCATAGAACCACCACCTTTCTTTATCAGCTGTTCTACCGTAGCATAAGATAACAGGATTTCTTTTCCAACATCCGTATTCAAAGGCAAATCTTTTACTACAGCAGTAACCCTGCAATCAAACTGATTATCTACCTTCAATATCTTGCCGATTGGGTCATCATTACCGAAATACTTCTTTGCAATTTTTTCAGTAATTACCATTGTATAGGGTTCCTGTAAGGCGGTTTGGGCATTCCCTTTTACTAACGGGAAATTAAACATGGAGAAAAAACCGGCATCTGCATATGCTAAAGGATCTACATACTGCTTATCCTGGTAAGTATACAAGGCTGTACCAGCATTCATGACCCTTACCGACTCTTTTATATCGCTTATTTCATTTTTCAGATAAGGCCCTACAGGCCACTGGGTATTGCTGCCATAATTGGTTTCTCCGGCTTTAGTGAAACTATTTGTAACACGGTATATATTCCTGCCATTGGGGTGAAAATTATCAAACCCATATTCGTTTCTCACGAACAGTACAATCAACATACAACATGCCATCCCAATTGCCAGTCCCAGTATGTTAATCACAGTGATAATCTGTTGCCGCCTCAGGTGGCGGAGGGCAACTCTGAAATAATGCTTCAGCATGTTTATTGTAGTTTAAACGTGAAACTGCTCCTTGATGTTCTCAGTTACTACCTTACCATCGAACAGGTTGATTACGCGGTGTGCAAATCCCGCATCATAAGGGCTGTGCGTTACCATGATCATAGTCGTACCGGCATCATTCAGCTCCTGCAACAGTTTCATTACTTCTTCACCATTGGTAGAATCAAGGTTACCGGTAGGCTCATCCGCCAGGATCATTTTAGGTTTTGCTACTACTGCACGGGCAATAGCCACACGCTGTTGCTGACCACCAGATAACTGTTGTGGAAAGTGATTGCGACGGTGCATAATATTCATACGCTCCAGCACTTCTTCTACCTTCTTCTTACGATCACTGGCAGGCACTTTCAGGTACAGGAGTGGCAATTCCACATTCTCAAATACAGTCAGCTCATCGATGAGGTTAAAACTCTGGAATACGAACCCGATAGAACCCTTTCTCAACTGGGCGCGTTGTCTTTCACTCATTCTGGCTACCTCATGATCCCAGAAGTGGTATTCACCACCAGAAGGATTGTCCAGCAGTCCCAGGATGTTCAGTAATGTTGACTTACCACAACCGGAAGGTCCCATGATGGCAACAAACTCCCCATCCTTTACTTCCATGTTGATCCCATTGAGCGCAGAAGTTTCAATTTCTTCAGTGGTAAATATTTTTTGCAGATTAACGGTGCGTATCATTGGTGTTATTTTGATTATTAAAATACTAATACTTCTTTATCTCCGAAATTCTCATAGGATGAAGTGATCACCTGTTCACCTTCCTGCAGGCCTTCGAGAATCTCAAAGAACTGCGGGTTTTTCTGGCCCAGGGAAATGTTGCGTTTTACAGCCCGTTTACCACTTTTATCTACTACATACACCCAGTTACCACCGGTATCAGAGAAGAAACCACCTACAGGCAGCAGCAGAGCAGCCGAAGATTTACCTAATTCGAGGCGGATAGGAGAGGATTGTCCTCTGCGAATACCTTCGGGGGTTTCTTTGTCAAACTTCATATCTACATTGAAACGGCCATTCTTTACTTCAGGATATACTTTCAGGATGACCAGTTCATAGCTTTTATTATTGAATTCAAAACTGGCTTTTAATCCAGGGAACACCCTTGAAATATAATGTTCGTCTACCTCAGCTCTCATCTTGAAACCATTCAGGTCATCGATCTGGCCAATGTTCTGACCAGCCTGAATGCTTCCCCCTACCTCCGCATCTACTGAAGACAGCTGTCCGTCAATCGGCGCTTTCAGTACCAGGTTGTTCAGGTTATCCTTCATCATCTGGAGGTTGCGCTGGGTGCGGGCGATGGTAGATTCCAGCCTTTCAATCTGGATTTTGGCATTATCTTCCTGGAACTTCTGGCTTTCGATCTCAATCTGCTTTTGCTTTACCAGTCTTTCGTAATCCAGTTTATACTTAATATAGTCCTGGCGGGCTACAATCTTCTCATCTACCAGCTGTTTGTTTCTGTCATACAGATCTTTGGCCTGGTCTATCTGGAAGTCCAGTTCATTGATGGTTTGCTGCATCGTGAAACGGTTCTGTTTCAGCGTCTGCCGGGTATTCTGCAGCTCATTGATCAGACGGTATATTTCTGTTTCATGGTTTACAAACTCCATCATCATATTCTGGTTTTCCAGGCGGAGAATGCTGTCTCCTCTTTTTACCATACTACCCCCTTCCAGGTATTTCTGGCTCACATATCCCCCAACGATCGCATCGAGACGGATCGTCTTTAAAGGTAATACGACTGCTGTAACAGCAATATACTGATCAAACGTACCCCGGGTTACTTTAGAAATAGTGATCTTGTCCTTCTCTACATTTAACTTAGAGCGGTGATCGGCAAAGATCAGGTTATAGATCAGCAACAGTGCTACGACTGCGCCTCCACTTACCAGGGTGATCCTTTTCTTTGACCAGAATTTCTTTTCTATTTTTCTATCCATAGGTGAATGTGCTAAACTTGCATTCCCAGTAAGACAACCGGCATGCCAAAGCCAGAAACCCTTTACCAGCAAAGCATTTCAAAGCATTACCCGCTTTTAAAACGTCCTGTACCGCACACCGTACGTCCAATTCCGGACACTTTCCCTGAATCCTGCTCCAGTACTGCTGAAAACCGAAATCTTTTTATAATATTGCCAGTGGCCACATCCGCAGTCGTTTGCTCTTATTACTTATTGTCGGGAACATTGTTTGCGGAGCTCTATCAACTTTTATTTTATTTGATTTGGTTATGACTACGACTACACTGCCTGGTAAAATACTGATAGTAGATGATGATATGGACGTATTGCGTGCAGCACGTCTCCTGTTGAAACGCCATTTCGGCCAGGTAGATTTTGAACGCAATCCCCAAAAGATCCCTTACCTGGTGTCTAACTTTGAATATGACGTGATCCTGCTGGACATGAACTTTACCCGCGACCTGAGTAGCGGCAAGGAAGGTTTTGAATGGCTGGACAGAATTCTGGACATTCAGCCGACTGCTGCCGTGGTCATGTTCACCGCCTATGGCGACGTAGAAATGGCAGTCAGGGCCATCAAGGCCGGAGCAGCCGATTTTGTGCTGAAACCCTGGGAAAATGAAAAGCTCCTGGCCACCATGCAGACAGCCTATAATAAAAAAAACCAGCAGAAAGAAAAGGTTACTCCCCCCTCCCCTGTCACTAACAATACAAGTTCAATCATAGGCAATAGCCCCGCTATGCTGGCTGTACTCGATACTGCTGCAAGGGTAGCCGGCACCGATGCCAATGTGCTTATACTTGGTGAAAATGGTACAGGCAAGGATATGCTGGCCAGGCATATTCACCAGCTCTCCCATCGCAGTCCTCACCCTTTCGTGAGCGTAGACCTCGGAGCCATTAGCGAAAGCCTGTTTGAAAGCGAACTGTTTGGCCATGTAAAAGGTGCCTTTACGGATGCCCGCGAAGACAGGGTGGGCCGGTTTGAAGAAGCCAATAAAGGAACCATCTTCCTGGATGAATTGGGCAACATCTCCCTCCCGCTCCAGGCAAAACTGCTCACCGTACTGCAAAACAGGGCTGTGACCAAAGTAGGCAGTAACAAAGCCATCCCGGTAGATGTCCGGCTGATCTGCGCCACCAACCGCAATATTCAACAAATGGCGGCCCAATACCTGTTCCGCCAGGATTTACTCTACCGTATCAATACCATTGAAATCCAGCTCCCTCCCCTCAGAGAAAGGCAGGAAGACATTATCCCACTGGCAGAACACTTCCTGCAACTCTATAGTAGTAAGTACAAACGCCCGGTGAATAGTCTGCACGAATCCCTCATTCAACAGTTATTAACATATGACTGGCCGGGAAATATCCGGGAACTGCAACACGCCATGGAGCGGGCTGTCATCCTTTCTCAGGGCAAAGTACTACAGGCCAAAGATGTATTTGTGAAAAACCCGGTACAGGAAACCCAGCTGAACACCGGCTATAACCTGGAAGAAATGGAACGCAACATCATCACCCAGGCCATGAAAAAATGTAATGGCAACATTACAGAAGCCGCTAAAGAGCTGGGCCTCAGCAGAGCTGCCCTCTACAGAAGACTGGAAAAATATAATATCTAAATGAACCGGTTCAGTATCAATATATTCCTGCGCATACTCCTGCTCACTGCCAGCACTATTGCCGGTGTGGAAGTATGGAGAACACTGGGCCCCATTCCGGGCCTGGCCATCATCGCCCTGATCTGCCTGCAGATCTATGGAATGTATTACTACATGAACAGGATCAACAGGAAACTCACCCTTTTTCTCGAATCCATCCGCTACGAAGATTTCTCTATCCGGTTCAGTGCTGACAACAAAATGGGCAAAAGCTTCCAGGCACTCAACTACCAGTTCAACGAAGTGCTGGAAGCCTTCAGGCAGACGAGGGCAGAAAAAGAAGCAAACCTGAAATATATAGATACTATCGTACAGCATATCAGTATCGGGGTACTATCATTTGATGCTGAAGGAAGGATAGAACTGATCAATCCAGCAGCTTTCCGCTTGCTGGGTATCTATCGCCTGCGCAACATTGCGGAGCTCAGGTCAGCACACCCCGATTTACCTGAATTGCTGCTTCAGGTGCACTCTGGCAATAAAATCCTGTATCGTACCCGCAATGAGCAGCAGTTGTCTATTCAGGCAGCTACCGTACGCCTGCAGGGTCGCCTGGTCAAACTGATTTCCCTGCAAAACATCCATGCAGAACTACAGCAAAAAGAACTGGAAGCCTGGCAAAACCTGACCAAAATCCTTCGCCATGAAATAATGAACTCCGTCACCCCTATCGTATCCCTCATCAGCACCATGCAGGATATAATAGAGCAGGATATAGCACCTGACAGTCACCAGCCGGAAGCTATTACAGACCTGATGGAAGCGCTTGAAACAATCAAAAGCCGGAGTAAAGGCATCATGAACTTTGTGAATGCCTATAGAGATTATACCACCCTGCCCAAGCCACAATTCACAGATGTCAATATCAAGGAACTGATTACCGTAGTGAGCAACCTGCTGCAATCCGATCTTAAACAGGCAGGTATTTATTACCAGTTTGAAGTAGATTCTGCAGGTGCAGAAATTCATGCAGACAGTGCCCAGTTGCAAATGGTGCTGATCAACCTGATCAGGAATGCGATGGATGCCCTGGAACATACCGCACGCCCGGAGATCAAAATCACAGCGACCATGACTACTTCCAACCAGGTTTGTATATCCATTTCCGACAATGGTCCGGGTATAGATGCAGATGCGATCAATAAAATCTTCATCCCTTTTTATACCACCAAGCGAAAAGGCAGTGGTATCGGCCTAAGCCTCTCCCAGCAAATCATCCAGCTGCATGGCGGGCAATTGAAGGTAAATAGTACCAGCAATAACGGCACTACATTTAATGTCATCCTGACTACAGTGTAATTTCATATGTTTGCAACATGAAACCTGTTGTCTTTAACAGTCTGAATTGGAGTATAATGCCAATACTGCTCTGGGGCTGTATTGTTGATTCCTTCTTTTTAATGCAGCTTTCAATGACGCTGTTGGCGGTGTTGTCGGTGGTATTTTTCCTGAAAGGAACCCGTTTTACCCCCATGATGCTTAGAGTGCTGTTAGTAATAGGTATAGCGCTCACGATTCCTCCCCAGGTCCTCCTCAGGTCCATAACAAGTCCACCTCAGGTCCACGTTCTCGCCGTCGCTTCTATACCGCTTGTTCATCTTGTATATATTGCTTTCTTCCTCAAGATCCGGTATACCAATTATCCATTGCCTACCTGCAAATGGGCCTTTATCTTCCTGACAGAAGCCCTGGGCCTGGCTATCTTTTTCTACCTCCTTCCCCGCCTGGAAGCTAAGGGCATGGTTTGGCAGGTGGTGCTTTGTATGTTCACAGCTTCCATTGCCCTTCAGTCGGTCATGCATGCCTTTCGCCTCCGGGAACAACCCTATGGCTGGTATTGCCTGGCAGGAATTTCCTTTCTCATTGCGGGTGCCGCGCTGGCACTCTCCTCCCCTTCACTTAGCATGCTTTGCTACGGTTTAGCCAATTACGGCCTCGTCTATGGTGCTACCCGTTATATCTGGCAAAAGCAGGGTGTCCCTTACGCAATCAGGTAACAATCCGGTAATATACCGTACATTTGATTCGCTAGATGAGTTATTATGCAACAGACAGACTTTTTAGTGATCGGTTCCGGCATCGCAGGATTAACCTATGCGCTCAAAGTGGCAGGTGCCTGTCCAGATAAGAAGATCACCATTATCACTAAGACCCAGGAAGACGAAACAAATACAAAGTATGCCCAGGGTGGCGTAGCCGTAGTGAATGATCTTGAAAATGACAGCTTTGCCAAGCACATAGAGGATACGCTGATTGCCGGCGATGGCCTGTGCAACGAGAAAATCGTGGAAATCGTAGTGAAGGAAGGACCGGAACGGGTAAACGAGATCATAGAATGGGGAACCAACTTTGATAAAAATCCCGGTGGTGACTTTGCCCTGGGCAGAGAAGGCGGGCACTCCGAATTCCGGGTGATCCACTACAAGGACATCACCGGTTATGAAATAGAAAGAGCCCTGCTGGCAGCCGTTAAACAGCGCCCAAATATCGAACTGGTCACTCACTGCTTCGTGGTAGACCTCATCACCCAGCACCACCTGGGCTACCTGGTGACCAAGGCTACGCCTGATATAGAATGTTATGGCGTATACGTATTGAACCTCCTTACAAACAAGATAGAAAAGATCCTGAGCCGCATCACCGTGCTGGCCACTGGTGGCAACGGACAAGTGTATCGCAGCACAACCAATCCTACTATCGCCTCCGGCGATGGAGTGGCCATGGTATACCGTGCCAAGGGTAGAATCGAAAACATGGAGTTCATACAGTTTCACCCTACCGCCCTCTATCAGCCTGGCGTAAACAATGCCTTCCTGATCACCGAAGCAGTACGTGGCGATGGTGGTATACTGCGCAATATACACGGCGAAGACTTCATGCATAAATACGATCCCCGTCTCTCCCTTGCTCCCCGCGATATCGTAGCCAGAGCAATAGACAGCGAGATGAAGATCACAGGTACAGAACATGTATACCTCGATTGCCGCCATATGGATATGGAGAAATTCATACACCACTTCCCCAATATCTATGAGAAATGCCTGGCATCCGGTATAGATGTGAAGAAGGACATGATACCTGTAGCCCCCGCAGCTCACTATAGCTGTGGTGGAATCAAGGTAAATGAACATGGCTGCACGAGCATCAAGAATTTGTATGCCTGCGGCGAATGCTCCAGCACAGGATTACATGGTGCTAACCGCCTTGCGTCCAATTCACTGCTGGAAGCCATGGTATTCGCACATCGTTGTTACCTTACAGCGGTAGACAGGATCGATTCAATCTCATTTAAAGAAGACGTGCCAGACTGGAATGCAGCAGGCACCACGGCTCCCAAGGAAATGATCCTCATTACCCAGAGCCTGAAGGAACTGAAGCAGATCATGAGCGATTACCTGGGTATCGTACGTACAAACGAACGTATTCAAAGAGCGATTCGCAGACTGGATATCCTTCACGAAGAAACAGAAAGCCTCTACGAAAAAACAGAAGTATCTCCACAATTGTGTGAGCTGCGAAACCTGATCACCGTAGGTTATCTGATCGTAAAAAGTGCTTCCTTCCGTAAAGAAAGCAGAGGTCTTCATTTCAATACTGATTATCCAAATAAGAGCGCGCTGGTACAAAACATTGTGTTATAGAATTTGTTGCTAAGTAGAGATGTACTATTTAATACTGGCATTTACATATGCCATATCAATATTGCCATTGTGGCTGTTATACCTCATCAGCGATGGGTTATACCTCATTATTTACTACCTGGCCGGCTACCGGAAAAAGATTGTATTTGATAATCTCCGGCAGTCATTCCCGGAAAAATCTCCTGCTGAAATTACGAAGCTGGCGAGGAGTTATTACCGTAATCTGACGGATATGACTGTGGAGACAGTCAAACTGCTCACCATGAGCAAAAAGGAGCTGGAAAAGCGCTTTAAATGCGATTTAACGGTATTGCATGAGCTCTATGCACAGGGCAAAAGTTGTCAGCTACATTTAGGCCATAATTTCAACTGGGAATGGGCCAACGTATTTTGTATGCAGCGGGTGGGGTTCCCCTTCCTCGTAGTATACATGCCGCTCACCAACAAATCTGCAGATCGTTTTTTCCGTCATTTCCGGGAGAAGTCAGGCACCGTACTGATTCCAGCCAATGACATCAAGGAGGCCATGGCTCCCTGGCAGCATAAACAGCACCTCATTGCACTGGTGGCGGACCAGAACCCGGGTAATCCCCGCCGAAGCTACTGGTTCCCTTTTCTGAACAGGATGACGGCATTCTACAAAGGACCGGAAATGAGTGCGAGAAGAAACGATACCCCCGTGGTATTCGTGGATATCCGAAAAGTGAGAAGAGGATATTACCATGCTACCTTAAAACTGGCATTTGATCATCCACAACAGGAACCAGAAGGCAAGGTGACAGAAACCTTTGTAAGGTACCTGGAACATAACATCCTGGAGCAACCGGATGTGTGGGTATGGAGCCACAGAAGGTGGAAACATCGCTATAACGGGCAATAAAAAACTATAAGAAAGAAATAAGGAGAGAGTTCCGTAGGGAACTCTCTCCTTATAAATATTCATTTTATTGCTGTCCACCGGTATCTTCAGGCATCGGAGGTGGTGGGGGTATTACGGGTTCCACCATAATGTTGTTATTCACAGCTTTTACGCCGTTTATTTTCTTCACGGCATCTTCTGCTGCTACTTTGGCGCTGTCATTGGGCACTTCGCCGTTCAGGTCTACAACACCGTCTTTTACCTGGGCTGTGATGCCGGGGGAATTATTCAGTTTATCAATTACGGCCAGCTTCACAGTATCATCTCCGGGCTGGCACGAGTACAGGCTTGTTACCACCAGCAGACTGGCGGCCATCAATAAAGATTTACGATCCATGGTTAAAATTTTTAAATACTAAAATGCTCTATCCATTGTCGGCGAAGCCGGGATAAAGGGTCATTCCTCCATCAATAAATAAGGTAGTTCCTGTCACATAATCGCTCTCATCACTCGCCAGCCATACGGCTGCTTTAGCTATATCTTCCGGTGCTCCTATCCTGCCATAAGGTATGAGTTCCAATAATTTCTTTTCGTCTTCCGGGGTATCCCACGCATCCTTGTTGATACGTGTTTTGATGGCACCGGGAGCCAGGCTGTTCACTCTTATTTTATACGGAGCCAATTCCTGTGCCATAGATTGCATGAGTAATTTCACACCTCCCTTACTGGCAGCATAATTTACATGGCCCGCCCAGGGTATCACTTCATGCACACTACTCATACAAATGATTTTTCCGGCAGCTTTTGAGCGGGAGCCGTCTACACCCCTTCTTTTAAATTCTTTGGCTGCCTCACGGGCACAAAGGAATTGTCCTGTAAGGTTAGTGCCAATCACCGCATTCCACTGTTCCAGGGTCATCTCCAGGAAGGGGGCATCCTGCTGAATGCCGGCATTAGTCACCGCAATATCAAGCGTACCATATCGGGATAAGATTGCTGAGAACATATTCAGCACTTCCTCTTCCTTACTGATGTCACATTGATGTACGAAACCATCCCCCCCGGCAGATTTAATTTCCTCCAGGATTTCTTCAGCATCCCCCTTGCTTTTGTCACTATGATAGTTGATAATTACAGCAGCGCCTGCCTCTGCCAACGCCCGTGCTACAGCAGCCCCAATGCCCGTACTGCTACCGGTGACCAGCGCCACCTGTCCTTGTAGTTGTTTGCCCATAGGAAGTACTTTTTTTCATTTATGGTCAAAAAGCATACCCTCCCTTCATAAAAAAAGGACCGTACACCTGGCACGATCCTTTTTAAACGATTTTGTAATAAGTTTATTAATTCAGTACGTTCGTTTCCTTCACCACTTCCAGTCCGTTAGTGCCCTTCATATTGTTGAAACCACCTTCCACATTACGCAGGTTGTGAATACCTTCTCTCTTCAGGATAGAGCAGGCAATAATACTTCTGTAACCACCCTGACAGTGTACATACAGGTTATGATTCTCATCGAAATCACCCAGGTTACCCGGATCTGTCATATCACTGAGGGTCAGGTTTATTGCATCCTTAATATGGCCATCGGCAAACTCAGCTGGTTTACGTACATCCAGGATCACCAGGTTGGGATCATGAGGAATATCCATAGCCAGTTCATCAGGCTCAACGTTGATGATCATATCATGCTTTTCACCGGCAGCAATCCAGGCTTCATAGCCACCCTGCAGGTAACCTACTACATGATCGAAGCCTACACGCGCCAGACGAATGATAGTTTCTTCTTCCTGCCCAGGAGTGGTCACCAGTACGATATCCTGCTCAAAGTTCAGCAGACTGCCTGCCCACTCTGCAAAGCGGCCTTCCAGTCCGATGCTGAGTGAACCTGGTACAAATCCATTTGCAAATTCTGTAGCAGGGCGTGTATCCAGGATACCAATACCTTCCTTCACTTTCGCTTTAAATGCTTCTACACTCAATGGCTGATTCGCTTTTTCCATTACTTCCTGCAGCGCATCATAACCTTCCTTGTTAATTCGTGCATTGATCGGGAAATAAGATGGAGGTGTAGTCAGACCATCCGTTACCTCAGCTACGAAAGAAGCTTTATCGTTCGCCAGCAATGCGTAGTTAGTCGCTTTCTCCTCGCCCAGGGTGCTGAAAGTATTCGGACCCAGATTCTTACCACAGGAAGAACCCGGCCCGTGAGCAGGATAAACGGTTACGTTATCAGGCAAGGTTTTGATCTTATTATTGAGGGAGTCGTAAAGCAGACCTGCCAGTTCTTCTTTGGTCAGGTTACCGCTGAAGAGGTCAGGACGACCTACATCGCCTACAAAGAGGGTATCACCTGTAAACAGGCTGGCAGGCTGCCCCTGTTCGTCCAGTAGCAGATAACAGGTAGATTCCAGTGTATGGCCGGGTGTATGAATGACCTGCAGGCGCAGTTTTCCAATCCTGAATTCCTCTCCGTCTTTTGCTTTATAAATAGGAAAGCTGGTTACAGCTTCAGGTCCATAAACGATAGGTGCCTGCGTAGCGGCAGCCAGATCCAGATGACCTGATACGAAATCAGCATGGAAGTGTGTTTCGAAAATATACTTTATAGTGGCATTGCGCTCTTTGGCGAGGTCGAGATATGCATCGATATCCCGCAGGGGATCTATCACAACAGCTTCACCTTCCGACTCTATAAAGTAGGCAGCTTCCGATAAGCAATTAGTATACAGTTGCTTTACAAACATTGGTCTTTGATTTCCTGCAAATTTACGGATAATAAAGCAGGAAGCTACCATGGGAATAAGGAGAGAACATATTAAGAATGCTAAACAGATATGTATAGCAAAAAAACATCAACCCGTTATGATATCATAACCGGAATGATGTTGAAAAGATTTTTACAATGCTACTGAGCTATCACTACAAACAAATGCTTCCCCCGCAAAAATTTGAGCCTAACTAAAAGTTCTCAGCTTTTTTCACTCTTAGTTAGTCCCAATATTTTTTGTACTCAGCTGAGCAATAACCAAAACCATCTTAGCCTACCAGCTCTTCTACGAATTTGGCAACTTCTGCTATACGTTGTTTGTTAATCGTATAGTGAATGAATTTACCATCTCTTTCGGTAATCACAATGCCGGCACGACGAAGAATAGCCAGATGCTGTGAAGCTACTGACTGCTCCAGACGCAGCTTAACGTAGATTTCAGTCACTGTCATTTTTTTGTGATCTTCCAGCAGCTTAATCATTTGCTGGCGCAGCTTATGATTGATTGCACGCAATACCATAGCTGCCTTCTTAACGGCAATGTAATCCAATTTAATTTGGTCTTTTTCATTGGTACCTCTAGAAATAATAAGAGTATTAGAAGAGGTCGTTAATAATGTTTTTTCCATCGCATAATAGTTTTAAAAAATGATGAAATGAAAGGGATCAACGGACAGTAAACCCATAACTTGTTAGAAAACAATAACCGGGTATCGATTTATACAAAAATATAATATTAGTCGTAATAAAAAAAACTTCTATACCTTATTTTTTAATATATAGACGGGGTTTACTTGCCAATTAAACGTAATTTGACAGTTCTATGACACTATTTTGGATAAAGGTTGGGATTACACTTCTTTTTATAGGGAAAGAGGCGGTATTTAGGGCTAAACAGGCCTGTTTATGACAGTATGAGTACTTACTTTTTCATTGTCGTGTGAAAGGGTTTCAGGTAGTAGGGACTGAAATATGCCACATCTTCAAATGTGCCTTTTTCAAACGCTTTTTCTGCTAATTGCACCATGTGTTCCGCATTCATTGTATATGGTAAAAATGTAGCATGAACATGTTGCCCCAATAACTGGGACCATTTTTCACTTCCATTTCCAAAGAAGTAAATCTTCTTCTCTGCCAGCTGAGCGGCGTATGATTCAGGTGTTAAAATCAATGCATGCGGAGCCAGTATTTCATCCAGATCTGCCGTATATACGGCAGTGTATACTTCCATACGTCTCGCATCGAGCATGGGAGCATATAAAGCCTGCTCATTTCTTTCGTGCAGCAGGATCCCCTGCGTCATTTGTTGAAGCGTGGAAACTGCTATCAGCGGCTTCCCCCAGGCATAACACAATCCTTTGGCAGTAGCTACTCCTACCCTCAATCCTGTGTAGGAACCTGGTCCCGCACTTACGGCTATGGCATCCAGTTCGGCAGCGGTCACATGGTGTTCCTGCATCAACTGCTGTATGAACAATGTCAGGGTCGCAGCATGATCCTGCTGCTGATCATTGACCAGGGTCTGTAATACCTGTCCATTCCTGGAGAGACATACTGAGCCTATATTCGTTGCCGTATCGATATTGAGTATTAATGCCATTGTTTAGTTGTTAGTAGCTTCCTTTTTCAATAATTCACTGATAATGTAACGTTCGTTGCCGGTAGCTGCGTGTACAGCAGCGAGCACTTCGTACACCTGCCGGATCCCGATTTTCTTACTCCATTCAAAAGGTCCCATGGGATAATTGGTGCCCAGTTTCATCGCAACATCGATGTCTTCTCTTGACGCTGTATCTGTTTCTGCCGCCATATATGCTTCATTGATGATCATGCATACCACCCTTGGCGTGACCATGCCTACTGCATCCTGCACCAGTTCATACTCCCAGCCCAGTTGCTGCATAATAGCTGTCAGCACAGGCTTTTGTGCTTCTTCCAGCAGTGAGATTTCCGTCACAGGCATATCAATAAAACCCGGCAGCCAATTGCATCCGATGAGGGCGCAGCTATATGTATCCTTTACTGCTTGCAGGGAAGTTTTCACCACACCTGCCAGCACAGGAATAGCCGCATATTGTGCGTAAATAGCCGCATTTTCAGGATGCCCGTCGAACTGCAGGTCGATGACGAGGTCCCTGTTTTGCAGTGCCTCCGCCCCTTTCAGGCTGTCAGCCCGCTCCACAATATGTGAAGCCAGACCTCCTTTGCGCTGCAGCGCTGTAAAATTTTGCTCATCTCCGATAACCAGGATGTTCATGGGCTAAATTTTCGCAAACCTATTAATTAATAACTAATTATTTTTACACTATGGAAAAACAGATCATCAATACTCCAAATGCGCCTGCTCCAATAGGCCCATATAATCAGGCAATCCTGACAGGCAATATGCTGTTTGCTTCTGGACAGATTGCTCTCAATCCAGCTACCAACCAGCTGGTAACTGACGATATCGTTGCCGAAACTCACCAGGTCATGCAGAACGTAAAAGCGATTCTGGATGCTGCCGGTATGGATTTCAGCGATGTACTGAAGAGCACCATCTTCATTACCGATATGAATGACTTCGGTAAAATTAACGAAGCTTACGGTAGTTATTTCAGCGGTTATTATCCTGCCCGCGAAACTGTGCAGGTAGCAGCCTTACCAAAGAACGTACATGTGGAGATCTCTGTGATCGCCAGCAAGTAATATTAAAGCCAAAGGCTGACTTTATAAGTCAGCCTTTGTTCCAAATAAGGTAGTGGCCAGTTTTGCATCGTGACCATATACATCATCCCTGAAATTCAGCCGGCCCTCACTATCCACAAATGCAGTGAAATAACCTATATACACCGGTACTCTTTGTTTCAGCGTTACAAACTTCTCCTTACTTCCATTCATTGCATCTACAATCTTTGCTTTGGTCCAGCTGGAATCATAGCGGAGCAACCATTCCGCCAGATGCTGTGGTTCAGACACACGAATACAACCATGACTAAAAGTGCGTTTATTTTCGCCAAATAATCCTTTCGAAGGTGTATCATGCAGGTAGATATTGTACTCATTGGGGAAGAGGAATTTCACCTTACCCAAAGCATTGGATCCACCTGGTAACTGGCGAATTATATAAGGGAAATTGGAAGCAGTAGCTTTACTCCAGTTGATCGACCCTGCACTCACAGGCTTACCATTGCCTGTCACCACTTCCATATGATTTCTGGCCAGATAGCCACTGTTGCGGCGCATGGCTGGCAGTACTTCATTTACCAGGATACCGGGAGGTACATTCCAATATGGTGCAAACACTACATACTTCACTTCATTGCTGAAGATAACAGTATTAGCACCCGGTTTTCCTACTACCACATTACAACTCCAGTCTACCTTATTGCTATCGTATACATAGAGTTTAAATGCAGGAATATTTACCAGCAGATAAGTCGATGGAGGGGATGCTGGTACCCAGCGCAAACGCTCCATATTGATCAGGATCTGTGTAATGCGCTGCTTAGGAGTTACATTCAATGCACGTAGTAAAGGGGCCTGAATCGTACCATCAGTTTTTAAACCTGTGCGATCCTGGAAGTTGCGGATGGCAGAATCCAGTGCCGGTGTAAATACAGAGGAAGTATCAGCAGCCGCCAGATCGCCCAGGAGGTGCAGACGATGTTTAACACCGGCGATTACGGGAGCTGTAGCCCCTTGCTTATAGAGTTTTTCTGTTGCACGGAGAGAATCCCATGGCTCTTTCTCGAGGGCTGCAAGTTGCTTTAGTTTATTGCGGAGTAATTTATACTGAATGTTCACAGGTTCTTCAAAGGCATTGGCTGGACGGGTGATCATTGAATCCAGCAATCCTTCTATATTTATCTGTTTGCGGGGAATGAACCATTCCAGGTCTTTGGCAGTATCAGAGGTCAACCCACCCCAAACCTTATTTCCATATACGAAGAACTGGGCAGTAAGTGCCAATTCAATCTGGGAAGCGGTTTTATCACCAGGCTTCAGTTTACCGCCTTCCATCATGAGGGTGTCGTACACGGCACGCAGTGGACGGCTGATGATGCTGCTGTCATTCAGGCCAAAGTCGGCATCTGATTTCATCAGGTTAATAAAGTTACCTGCCTGTTCGGTTAGCTGGCCATCATTGCCTATCCAGGCAAAGTGAAAATTTCGTTGCCTGTAGAAGTTACGGATATACGAAGCGTTGCTGGTATCATGCTGTAAAAATGAATTTACAGTATTACTATCGAGTATGAGGTCAATATAGTCCTTCTGGGTATAGTGACTGGTATCTCTGGCGCGCTGGCGTTTACGTTTACCTTCGTGGTTACACGATGCGAAGACAGCTGCCAATGCAAGCAGAAATAGGGGAACATTGCGCATGATCAATGATTTAAAGTGGTGTGTGCTATAAAAGTAAAATAAAAAGTTGATACCCATATAAAAGCAGAAAGCTTAATGCGGTTACGGCATTAAGCTTTCTGCAATATTGTGTGGTACTTAGTTCTAGAGTTTTATTTCTTCATCATTGGCATCAAAGAAGCGGTATTCTGTCAGGTGGTAGTTAGAGTCTGCTTTTATTTTGATCCATTTCTTATAGAGGAAATACCATTTCCATTGACGGGATGTAAGGAATCCCTGTGTAAGGAAAGCTTTGAAGATGGGATGTACATGAATGGAGAGTCCCTTATGCTGATGGTTTATCAGGTATTGCAGGTTCTTTTCGATTTCATCTATGATCAGTACAGAGGCACCGATTTTGCCGGTACCGTGGCAGGTAGGGCAATCTTCCGCCACCGAGATGGTGACTTCGGGTTTCACCCTTTGGCGGGTGATCTGCATGAGTCCGAATTTGGAGATAGGCAGGATGGTGTGTTTAGCTCTATCCTGTGCCATGAATTTCTCCATTGCTTCATACACTACCTTTTTGTTTTCAGGCAGCTTCATATCTATGAAGTCAATGATGATAATGCCTCCAAGGTCACGCAGGCGCAGTTGTCGGGCTATTTCCGCGGCGGCTTCCAGGTTGGATGCCAGGGCGTTTTGTTCCTGGTTATTACTGGAGCTTTTGTAACCACTGTTCACGTCTATGACGTGGAGGGCTTCAGTAGCTTCAATAATGAGGTAAACACCACTATCCAGGTTGACAGTTTTGCCAAACGATGCTTTTACCTGACGGGTAATGCCGTAGTGATCAAAGATGGGTGCGCCATTATGATAATAGGTAACAATATCCTGTTTCTCGGGAGCTATCTTTTGGATATACGCCCGGGTATCAGTATACATATTTTTATCATTAATGACGATCCGGTTGAAACTTTCGTTCAACAGGTCACGGAGTATACTGGTAGTCTTGGCCTGTTCGCTCAGTATTTTCTGTGGAGGTTGTGCGCCTTTCAGATTGGACTGGATATTTTTCCAGGTTTCGACCAGGGTGGTAAGGTCTTCGTGCAGTTCTGCAGTTTTCTTTCCTTCAGCGGCTGTGCGCACTATCACACCAAAATTGGGTGTTTTGATAGCTTCTACAATCTTTTGCAGGCGTTTTCTTTCTTCGGAAGAGTGTATCTTTTTAGATACAGCTACAATGTCATTGAAGGGTGTTAACACAATAAATCTTCCTGGTAAAGAAATTTCGCAGCTGAGACGGGGGCCTTTTGAAGAAATGGGCTCTTTCAGGATCTGCACGAGAATATTGGGTTTACCGCCCAGTACGTCTGTGATTTTACCGGTTTTTACAATTTCCGGTTCATTCTTAAACTTTGTAAAGTCAAACCCCTCGGGGGTTTTATCAGAAATAGCCTGCTGGGTAAATTTTAGTATGGAGCGTATGTAAGGGCTAAGATCAGTGTAATGCAAAAAGGCATCTTTTTCAAAGCCAACATCTACAAACGCCGCATTAAGGCCTGGAATTAGTTTTTTAACCCGCCCCAGGTATAAATCTCCTACAGCAAAATTGGGGTTGCCACTTTCATGATGCAATTCGACCAATTTTTTATCTTCCAGCAACGCTATTTCCACACCAGTAGGTGCCGCATTTATAATTAGTTCCTTGTTCAAGCGTCCAAAATTTTAACCATTATTACTTCACCTTTATGTTATGCACGACTATTTAACAACAGCTTACTGCATACCAGATTATAGCTAACAGTGATGTCAGCATACATGATGATGGATTGCTTAAGGGTTTAGCGATCTAGCAGGTAATATCCGGGATGCTAAGCGGGAATTGTGGAAAAACCTGCATGACTTCAGCAATTTAAGAATAATCGCTAAAATCATGCAGGGTATATAAAAAAATTTATCCGATTAACACGCCGTAAATAAAACCTGGTTAGTATAAATGGCGGGAAACAGGAGAAAACTATTTCTTATTCTTCTTATGCCGGTTCTTTCTCAGTCTTTTTTTACGTTTGTGGGTGGCAATTTTATGTCTCTTTCTTTTCTTACCGCAAGGCATACTAAAAAGTTTAAAATGATTAGAAAATAGAATATTATTGAATACTCTTAATATAATTGTCAATTTCAGCCTTTAGGGCTGGGTCTTTGAGCAGTTTTTTGCATTGCTCGAACAGTTCTACTGCTTTTTTTACATCGCCTTTAGAGCGGTAAGCTTCGGCCTGGACAAAAATAGCTTTCGCTTCGTCCGGGTGGCGTTGCAACAGTGTATCCATACGTTGGATGGCTTTATCATACTGTCCGGATTGGATAGCAAGATTCGCCAGTGTCAACTGAGCTTCAAGATTGTCGGGATTGGCAGCCACCACTTCCCTGAGTTTTTGAACACCTACCATAGGTTCGCCGGTATTCATATACAACAGCGCCTGTTGAATCTTTAGGGAATCATTATTCGGGCTAAGTTGAATAGCCTGATCCAGCAATGAGAGCGCCTGCTGGCTTTCCCATTTACTAATTGCCGGATCCTGAGCATGTTCCAGGTGTTCCAAAAATAAATTGGCTGCAAAGGTGAGGCTTTTTTCGGAATTTTCCAACTTGGCTGCTTCGCCAAGATAATGCGCAGCTATGGGTAGTTGGTTAAGGCTATCCCAGGAGGCATAAAGCTGTTTATAAGCGGCTATTTGCTGAGTTTTAACATCTCCCCGCACTACTTTATTTTCCAAAGAATTGATCAAAAGTAATTTATCAGCAGGGACTTTTTGCTTGGCGGAAGCCAGCAATTCGCTAAAGGCAATAGGTTGCTGCTCCTGACCGCCCATCATAGGGCCGGCAGTTGGCATCGCTCTCTTCTCCGAATGTGGTATGGTGCGGCCGAAGGCGACCAATACAACTAGTAATGCCACCGCGGCACCTACCAATAGAACTTGTGATTTTTGCACGCCTTAAATATTAGGCTGCAAAATTACGAAGAACTTTTAAGCTTCTTTACCTCAGCAACGAATTCTTTCGAAGGTTTGAATGCAGGAATAAAGTGCTCTGGAATTTCTACCGCCACATTCTTCTTAATGTTACGACCAATCTTGGCCGCTCTCTTCTTTGTAATAAAGCTACCAAAACCTCTAATATAGATATGCTCGCCATTAGCCAACGCTTCCTTGACCTCCTTAAACATGGCTTCTAGTGTTACTAACACATCTACTTTAGGTATGCCGGTTTTTTCAGCAATATTGTTTATTAAGTCAGCTTTTCTCATAATTGAAGCGAAGGATTACTTGTCCCAAAATTATTTAATTTTTTTTAATTGCTGAATTTTAAGCAAATAAATTTTATCTTTTTTTCTTATACCTTATATCTTTTTATTAATCACTCTACAAGTCTTTGTAAACTAACCCTTAATGCATTTTTTGGCAACAGGTTCCTGCCCCGCAGAGCTCATATTTCGTGATCAGTATATCGTCACTTCTATAGGTATGTAGCGGAAAATTTCACTAAACCACTACTTAACGAATATACAAAAAATAATATTCATTTTGTCTTTTTTTTCTGCTCTTAATGAAAAAGTTACGCTCATTTTAGCAAAATGAAATTCGGGCTCCTACCTAAATATAACGCATTTTTCTGCACATTCGTCTATTTATCAGCAAGTTCTGTTAAAAAAGCATTCAGATAACGGTTATTTTCATATGTTATAGATGATTATATATATTTTCACTGCGCCTCCCATAACACCTCCTCTTTTTATCATTCCCGACTCACTTATCTTTGCATTTCATGAAACAATTTTTCACCAGTGCCCTCCTCGAATGGAATCGCGAAGACAATACACGCTCAATGCCATGGAAAGGCGAAAAAGACCCCTATCGTATATGGCTGTCTGAAATCATCCTTCAGCAAACCCGCGTGGAACAAGGTTGGGCTTATTACGAGAAGTTTATACAGGCTTACCCCACCGTACAGCATTTAGCCGCTGCACCGGAAGAAGAAGTATTCCGCCTATGGCAGGGATTAGGTTACTATGCCCGCTGTAAAAACATGCTGGCGGCTGCCCGTCAGATCGTTTCCCAGTTTCACGGCCATTTCCCCAATACCTACGAGGCTATTCAGTCCCTCAAAGGTATCGGACCCTATACCTCCGCAGCTATCGCTTCCTTTGCGTTCAACCTTCCTCATGCTGTGCTGGATGGCAACGTTTTCAGAGTCCTCTCCCGCTTCTTTGACATAGATACCCCTATCGATAGCACCGCCGGTAAGAAGCAATTTGCATCCCTGGCCGCTGAACTTCTCCCCCACGGAGAATCAGCTGTCTACAATCAGAGTATTATGGACTTCGGCGCTGTGGTCTGTAAACCACAACAGCCCGCCTGCAAAATATGCCCCCTGGCCAGGAAATGTAAAGCCCTCCACCTGGGCCTTATAAGCGTACTACCCGTAAAAACAAAGAAGCTGGTAATCAAAAAGCGATATTTCAATTACCTGATTGTTAAACACAAGGACGACCTTTATATCCGTAAGCGCACCGAAAATGATATCTGGCAAAACTTACATGAGTTTGTACTCATCGAAACCAGCGCCCCCACAGATATCCAGGCCCTGGAAAAACTCCCGGCCTTCAAAGAAAAATTAAGCGATATGAGTTATAACATAGATGCAGTGTCCGCCTCGTTTAAACAGCAGCTTACACATCAGACTATTCATAGCCAATTCATATTGCTATCGGTTGCAGAAAAACCTGAAATGCCCGGCTATATTGCTGTTCCTCAGGATCAACTGGATAGATATGCATTCCCAAAAACGATTACAGACTTCCTGAAACGGAGAGAATTGAGCTTGTTCTGATTCTAAAATCAACCCGGGCCAAAGTGCGCTTAACTTGCTGCGGCAAGGTATTTGAAGCTAAAAGTAGTCAGCATTTTTTTCACATCGATTTGAAAAAAATGTTAACTTTAAGAAGGTTGTTTATTTAAAGAAACATTATATTTCCATCGTTAAATCAATAGATTAAAACCTGCAACAATGAGAGGTGTTAATAAAGTAATCCTGATTGGCAACTTGGGTAGAGATCCGGATGTACAGTTTTTGGAAGGCAATATAGCAGTAGCTAAATTTTCTCTGGCTACCACAGAGACATTTAAAGACAGGGCCGGTAAACTGATCTCCCAAACAGAATGGCACACGGTAGTTTTATGGCGTGGACTGGCAGAATTGGCGCAGAAATACCTGCACAAAGGCAGCCTGGTTTACATCGAGGGTCGTCTGCGCACCCGTAGCTGGGAAGATAAGGAAGGAAATAAAAAATTTGCTACCGAAGTTGTAGGTGATAACCTTGTTATGCTGGATAAACGCATGGATCTTAACAATTCAGAACATGCCATCCACCATAGTAATACAGGCAGCACCTCCGGTGACAATTTCCCCAATATGGACATCCCCCCCCAAATTAGTGACGCAGCTGACGATCTGCCCTTTTAAGTTATCCAATTAAAAAATATTAATTCTTTTTTGCTTGATAATCCCGTAATGGGGTATTACTTATATTTGCATATAGGGAAAGCGATTCAATTTAATACCTGAATTTCTTTCCCATTTTTTTGGAACCTGCTTTGCAGTGTAATGCTGGTTTTTTTAATTCCTTAACGAAAAGTTGAACAATTTGTACACCTATCCGGCAAGCATTATTTCTGGTAAGCTCACCCTGTTACAAGCCTCGGCACCGATTGCCACGCCGAACGTGGTGATTTATCTGCTTGTAATCTTCATACTCTTACTCCTGGCTTTCATTGTCTCCGGCGCGGAAGTAGCCTTCTTTTCCCTGAACTACAAGGACCTGAACGCCCTGAAAACCAGACAAAACACCAGTGGAAAACTCATTACCAAACTACTGGAAAAGCCCCGCTCCCTGCTGGCATCCCTCCAGATAGCAGGTATCCTCCTCTCCCTGGCCTTCATCCTGGTGACCAGCTATCTCATCACCCAAATGGAAGACCTGCAGACCCTGCCCGTCGTTTCATTTGTTGTACGCATAGCCATCATCATCTTTGTACTCCTCTTCTTTGGCCAGGTACTCCCCAGAGTATGGGCCGCCCAAAACAATATTCGCTTTGCTACCTATTTCGCCTGGTTCGTAAGCATTATCCATGCTACCCTCGAGCCCGTGAGCGACTTCTACGTAAGCATGAGCGAAAGCATCGAAGCCCGCTTCTTCCACCGTGGCAGCGGCGCTGTCAACTACCAGGAAATAGATGAAGCCATCGAAATGAGCGTGGATCCAACCGCCTCCCAGGAAGAAAAAAACATCCTGAAAGGCATTCTGAAATTTGGCAATATCACCGTAAAACAAATCATGCATACCCGCCTGGACGTGCATGGTGTAGAATATGACGCACCTTTTGATGTGGTAGTCAAACATGTCGCTGACCTTCACTATTCCCGCCTGCCTGTTTACAAAGGCAATCTGGACAATATTGTTGGCGTTATTCATACCAAAGACCTGCTTCCTCACCTCGACAAGGGTAAAGCTTTTGACTGGCATACCGTGATGCGCCAGCCATTCTTCGTACACGGCCACAAGCTGATCGAAGACCTGTTGTCCGAATTCCAGACCAGGAGAATGCACTTTGCCGTAGTAGTGGATGAATTTGGTGGTACCTCCGGTATTGTAACCCTCGAAGATATCGTGGAAGAAGTAATCGGAGATATCAAAGACGAATTTGACGAAGAAGAATTCAACTATTCAAAAGTTGACAACTATACCTACGTGTTCGAGGGCAAAACCATGCTCAACGACGTTTGCCGTATCATGAACATTCCGCCGGATACCTTCGAAGCCGTAAAGGGTGAAAGTGACTCCATTGGAGGCCTTATCCTTGAACTGGCCGGTAAATTCCCGGAAGAAAACAGCGTGATCACCTATGGGGACTATGACTTTACCGTACTGGAAAAGAGCAAGATGCGCATTCAAAAAGTACAGGTAAGCGTAAGGCAGAACGTGGAAGAAGAATAATATCACAACATAGAAGCAATGAACTGTAAGAGAAATAGAAGCCTGTCAACTGTTACCGCCCGGCTGAAGGGCTGTTTCATGCTGTTATTACTGCCGTTGCTGTATACTGCCTGTGACCAAACTTATACTCCCAAACCAAGAGGTTACTTCCAGATCACCTTTCCTAAAAGGGAATACCGCGTATTCGATCAACCCGGCTATCCATATACTTTCGAATATCCCGTTTACGCCAATATCGTCAAGGACAGCCTCTTCTTTGGGGAGAAAACGGAAAACCCCTTTTGGATTAATGTAGAGTTTCCTTCCCTGAATGGGAAAATATACATGAGCTACAAAGAGATCGGGAAAGGGGAAAACGACTTCCAGAAACTCGTGAATGATGCATTCAAGATGACCTATAAGCATACTTATAAGGCTGAATATATTGAAGAAAAAAGCATAGGGAACCATGACAATCATATCTATGGCCTCTTTTACGATGTAGGAGGAAATGCTGCTTCCGCCAAACAGTTTTATGTAACGGACTCTGTAAAACACTTCCTGCGTGGTGCCCTTTATTTCGATGCCGCCCCTAATGCTGACTCCCTGGCTCCGGTTCACAAATTCCTGCAGGAAGACATGCTCCACCTGGTAGAAACACTCAAATGGCGTTAGACTCCGGACCGAACCATGTAAAAGCAAGCGGATTGTTGTAATTTTGCGGTCATTATCCTGCCAATGATCATCATAGACGATAAATATATCAGTGACGAAGTAGTAGAAGAAAAGTTCGTATGCAACCTGGGGGCCTGCAAAGGAGCCTGCTGTGTGGCTGGGGACTGTGGCGCGCCACTGGACAAAGAAGAAGTGAAGATCCTGAAAAAGGTCTATCCAAAAATCAAATCTTACCTCCGCCCGGAAGGGATTGCCGAAATAGAAAAAACCGGTACCAATACCACCGACGATGAATATGGCTACGTCACTCCCATCGTAAATGGAGGTATCTGCGCCTACGCCAGCATCGATGAATATGGCGTAGTAGGTTGTGGCATAGAAAAAGCATATAAAGACGGTGTAGTAGATTATAAAAAACCAATCTCCTGCCACCTCTACCCTATCCGTGTCACTAAATACGAATCTTTTGAAGCGGTCAACTACGACCGCTGGGACATATGTAAGCCAGCCTGCAAAAATGGTAAAAGTCTGAAAGTACCAGTGTATCGTTTCCTCCAGGAAGCTATTATTCGCAAGTATGGCGAAGAATTTTATGCAGTACTCGATAAAATAGCAACCAAGAAATACCGCGCTGACTAAGGCTAAGAGCCAATAGTATTATCCATCCGTAATTCCCTATCTTTACCAGATAGTTGTCTAATACACCACCATACCGGAAAACGGTATGGCTTTTGTCATTCGCAATCAGCAATTCCAAAAACTTATGCATCAGAATGCCTCCACATTCCTGGACAAGAGCGATAAGAAAGCGACAGACCTCGGTCATCGCCAGACAATCAATTATAATATAGGCAAGTATAACACAGCAGTTAAAGCCGGAAAGAACCAGTTCTCCGACCTCATGACCGCCCGTGAACGCGCCAAAAATATCAAATGGAGAGCTATCGAGCAACTGGACAAACACCTCGAAGAGTTTGAATCCAACCTGACCCGCCGTGGCGGCAAAGTAATCTGGGCAGAGAATGCTGAACAGGTGCTGGAAGAGATCCTGGCCATCTGCAAAGCAAAGAATTGCAAAAGCATCGTAAAGAGTAAATCCATGGCAACGGAAGAAGTTCACCTGAACAGCTTCCTGGCCGATCATAATATTGAGTGTGTAGAAACAGACCTGGGTGAATACATTCAGCAGCTGGACGGAGAGCCGCCTTACCACATCGTAACGCCGGCCATGCACAAAAGCAAGGAAGATGTAGCCCGCCTGTTTGAAGAAAAACTGGGTACCCCTCCCAATCTGACACCACAGGAACTCACCATGGTAGCCCGTGAAAAACTGCGCCAGAAATACCTGGATGCAGAAATCGGCATTACCGGTGCAAACTTCATCATTGCAGATATCGGAGGAATTGCGGTTACTGAGAATGAAGGAAACGCACGCCTGAGCACCGCTTTCCCCAAGACACATATTGTACTCGTGGGCATCGAGAAGATGCTCCCTTCTATCAACGACCTGGCACTCTTCTGGCCCTTGCTGGCTACCTATGGTACCGGTCAGCAGGTAACCGTGTACAACTCCATCTTCAGCGGCCCACGCCAGGAAGGAGAAGTAGATGGTCCGGAAGAAATGTATGTGATACTGATGGATAATGGTCGTACCAATATCCTCGCAGATACTGAAGCCAGAGAAGCCCTGTATTGCATTCGTTGCGGCTCCTGTCTGAATGCCTGCCCTGTCTATAAAAACATCGGTGGCCATACCTATGGCACTACCTATAGTGGCCCTATCGGCTCTGTCATTACCCCACACCTGAAAGGTATTGATAATTATATGCACCTGAGCTATGCTTCTTCCCTCTGTGGAAACTGTACAGAAGTATGCCCGGTGCGCATTAACCTTCACGAATTATTACTCCACAACCGACATAAAGCAGTAGAAGAAAATCACACTTCCGGTGCAGAAAAGATCTCCTGGTTTGGCTGGAAACAAGCTAGTCTGAGCCGCCGGATGATGAACCTGGCAAGTGGGAATATGAAAAACTTCTTCATGAAAAAGTTCTTTACCAAGGCCTGGGGAGACGACAGGGAACTACCGGTATTTGCTCCTAAGTCCTTCAACCAAATGTGGAAAGACCGCAAAAAGTAGTATATTCAATAAAACACCACTACATGACACTGATAGCAATATTGTTACCCTGGCTATCATTTTTGCTGAGAGGTAAGCTCCTTTCCGGCATATTATGCCTGATATTACAATGCACTATACTGGGCTGGATTCCGGCCGCAATATGGGCTGTCGTATCATTAAATGATAGTCGCGCAGATAGAAGAAACAGGAAACTGATTAAGGCAATAAAACAAAACAGAGCGAGCTATTAGTGCGCTTCCGGGGTAAACTTCACATCTACTTTTACTCTTACAGCTTTTCCATTTGCCGCCGGCAGCCAGGCTGGCCCGGACTTAATTAACCGGATGGCTTCCTGATCACATTCAGGCTGTAACTTCTTTAGCACCCTGAAATCTGTCAGAGTACCATCCTGCTGTACATAGAACTGTACCCTTACTCTACCACTGACCGTAAGGCCAGCAGGATATTGCACATTTTTAGCGAGATATAATTCGAACTTGTCAAATCCACCCATTGGAGATGGGTCATTGCTGTTATTAATAACGGTTGTTGAAGTATCGGTGGTTCTTTTAAGCTGCATTCTCACAAAAGCATCTCCTTTGTAAGTCTGGCTATTAGTTTTATACCCGGGGGCATATGCAGTAAGCAGCTGCTGGTTACTACTCATTTTTTTTCTGCTTAACACCGGCCCATTAGCAGGTAGAGAGAAATATCCTTCCTGATCAGTGGTAGTTCCCACCGTTCCCATGCTGACAGTTACATTAGCAATGCCACTATCCCCATGCACATTGAGTATCCGGCCTTTGATCTGACCCGGATCAATTGCGGATACTGCTGCAGCCCTTTTTAACCCCAGGGAGGAAACGGCCATATCATCAGTATCAAAACTCTTATAAAAATTCTGACTGGCTATCATTTTGGCAGTATCAGCTACAGGCATTTCTGCTTTAGGAGCAGGTTCAGCTGCGGCTACTTCAGCCTGTGGCGAAGGCGTAACGGCCGGCGCAGGACTTACCATTGGAGCTGGTAGAACCGGGCTCCTATAGGGCTTACGACTATCCTGGCTCTTTTTGAACATGGTTGCATTCTCCGGTACCTGCACCATACCAGATACTTCGGCGGGAATGATTGTATCAGTTTTAACAGTAACCTTCGCTATTTCACTTTGATTATTGGCTGGCCACAACCAGATGATACTTGAGCCAACGACAAAACATACAGCTGCAGCAGCGGCCCAACGCATATACATCGGGATCACTTTCTTTTTAGCAGGCTGCACCCTTTGCTTCAGTCGTTTGCTCAGGTCAGCCAGGTTTACCCGCTGATCCGGAGCATGCTGTTCGAAGCCCTCCAGTGCCTCAGCCAGGAACGGATCATCCAAAGCCTGCCGCTCCAGGGCGTGCATAGCCTTGTGATCCAGCTCTCCGGCCAGATAACGGCGTATCAGCTCAGGATCGGCCACAGGTTTAATATGATTGTTTTGCTGCTGCATTTTGTTGTTCCATACAAATTTTCAGATTGCGCTTTCCATTCTGAATGTAACTCTTCACCTTCTTCATCTCATAACCCGTCAGGTCTGCTACTTCTTTATAACTCTTTTCCTTCAGGTAAAAAAGATCAACACTGCGCTTCTGCTCATCCGGCAAGGTCTCCATACACCTTTCCATATCCTGAAGATTGGTCTCCAGGGCCGTGCTGCTTTCATGATGTGCAAATTGCTCGTTTTCCATAACAGGGAGTCCATCCAGGGAGATTTCACGGCCTTCCCTGTTCTTCATGGACCGCAATTTCATGAGGCAATGATTCCGGGTAAGGACGTGTAGCCAGCTCTTAAAGTTTTGTACCTCATGCTGTTGCAATTTCACAATGAGCTCTTCGAAAATCTGCATCACAGCATCCTTACTGGCCTCTTCATCAAAATAACGCAAACATACCCCGTATACCAGGTTCATGTAACGCTGGTAAAGGGTGGCGAGATCTTCCAACTTACCGGACTGCTTGTATATCCGGATCAGCTGCGCATCATCCGCCCCGTTGTCACTATTGTGATGTATAAATGCCATAGCCGGTAACAAATATAAAAAATAAGCACCGGCATAACCGGTGCTTAACAAATATTATTCTTGCTGCTAAGGAAAGCTTAGTGCCTGAAATGACGCATACCGGTCATTACCATCACCATATCATTTTCCTTACAGTAAGTAACTGAGTCATTGTCACGTACTGAACCACCTGGCTGAATGATAGAAACGATGCCCTCAGCATGAGCAATACGTACGCAGTCATCGAATGGGAAGAATGCATCAGATGCCATAGCAGCACCTCTCAGATCGAAATTGAACTGCTTTGCTTTTTCAATTGCATGACGCAGTGCATCGATACGGGAAGTCTGACCACATCCCTTACCTATCAGCTGTTGGTTTTTCACCAGCGCGATAGCATTAGATTTCAGGTGCTTACATACGATGTTAGCAAAAGTCAGGTCAGCTTTTTCTTCAGGAGTAGCTGGTTTTGCACCTACATCATTCCAATCCTGGAAGTTACCTTTATCATTACCCTGCAGCAGCACGCCGTTCAGCACATTCTTGTACACGTATGGGGCTACTACCGGTGCTATCTGCTCTAATAAGATGCGGTTCTTCTTAGCCTGCAGAACTTCCAGTGCATCAGGTGCAAAACCTGGAGCAATCAGGATTTCGAAGAAGATCTCACTGATAGATTCAGCCGTAACCTTATCTACAATAGCATTACATACCAGTACGCCACCAAATGCACTTTCCTTATCACCTGCCAGTGCAGCATCCCAGGCTTCTTTCAGGGTAGAGCGGCTGGCGATACCACATACGTTGGTATGCTTGATCACAGCGAAAGTAATGTCTTTAAATTCCTGGATCAACTGGCAGGCAGCATCTACGTCTACCAGGTTATTATAAGACAGCTCCTTGCCATGCAGCTTGTTGAACAGCTCAGACAGGTTGCCGTAGAATACACCCTTCTGGTGAGGATTTTCTCCATACCGCATGATCTGACCCTGAGGTGCAGATACCTGGAAATAAGCAGCAGGCTCATTGTTCAGGAAGTACTGTGAAATAGCTACATCGTAGTTAGCACATACTTCAAAAGCTTTGGCAGCAAAAGCACGACGATCTTCGAGAGAAGTAGCACCGTTATTGTCAGTCAATACTTTTTCCAGATCAGCATACTGGTCTTTGGAAGCTACGATCACAACATCCTTGTAGTTCTTACCGGCAGCTCTGATCAGAGATACACCACCGATATCGATCTTCTCGATGATAGCTTGTTCTTCTTTGGTGCTCTTTACAGTCTCTTCAAATGGATACAGATCCACAATTACCAGATCCAGTTCAGGAATCTCGTATTGTGCCAGCTGCTCCAGATCCTGTGGATTATCGCGACGAGCCAGAATACCACCAAAAACTTTAGGATGCAATGTTTTTACACGGCCTCCCAGAATGGAAGGATAAGCTGTCAAATTTTCTACAGCCACACAGGAAACACCTAAGTCTTCAATAAACTTTTGTGTACCACCGGTAGAATAGATGGTTACACCCTGTTCACCTAATTTTTTAACGATGTTCTCCAGGTTGTCTTTATAGAAAACGGAGATCAATGCTGATTTTATTTGCTTTTGCATGTATGGAAACATTAGAAATTTACAACATAGGCTCCCTGGTCCGGAACCGAAAGGAAGCGCAAAGTTAGCGCGTAACATTCACTTTTCCATTCCTGTATCCTGCTACGGGAACTGGATGCATCAAAAATATAACAGCCCACTTCAAAAAACCCCTGCAAATCTTTGATAGCCACATGTGGATTATGTGACAGTAAAAGATAATCTGTCTTGAATTTTTTTGTTGCCCTGCCAGCGGGCAATGCGCTGTCCACAATTACCAGGCGCTTGTTTCCACAACAAATAAAATGCCCCAGCTGTTCAAATGCGGTTAGTCTTCCTGTATCTACTTCATAAAAAGCCCTTGCTGTCCGCAGTATTCCGGTAGAAATACTATCATCACCTACGAACTGAACTACATGCCCCTGAATAAAGTCTATGCCTGTATGCCGTGGTTGATTGTATACAATCATTAGTTGCTGTTGCTGCCGCTTCAGGTGCCCAGGCAGTATTGCCAGCCTCCACAGGCAGAGTGCTGCCAGCATCCATATCATCCCTTTCCTGCCGGCTAATATTGCAGCTATACAAATGTACAATGCCACTACGCCGTACACTGAAATCTGTAAGCCTGAAATGAGTGCGCCGGGCAAATGACCGATCCAGGCAACGATGCTATTCATCAGCGTCAACAACCATTGCAGACACATTCCCAACCAACGATGCTGCACACACAAAAGCAACATCTCACCATATAAGATCAAAGTCGACAATGGTACCGCCAGTAAGTTTGCCGGCAGAAAATAAAGCGGAAACTGGCCAAAGAGATACAGGCACAAAGGGAAAGTAATTGCCTGCGCAGCAATAGCCAATGCAGTTGCTTCCCAGAGCTTGCGCTTCCAGTAAGACTTGAATAACAACAAATCGTACAGGGGTTTATAGAGCAACAGGATGCCTGATACAGCCAGGTAAGATAATTGAAAGCCTATATCTTTGATCAATCCCGGATCATAACATAATAACAGGAATGCGGAAAGCGCCAGCTGATTGTAAGTAGATGATTCCCTGTCTAAAAAGAACTTTCCGATAGTTACAACAGTTAGCATGACTGCCGCTCTCAATACAGAAGCAGAGGCACCTGTGAGTAGCGTAAATCCCCATATCACAACAATAACAAGCAATCCTTTCACCGCAGGAATGGGGATCCATTGCAGGCACCAGATCAGGCATGCATAAATCAATGCCAGGTGCATTCCTGAAATAGCGATGATATGCACAATACCAGTTTGCATATAATCATTCTCGATCTCTTTGTCTAAACCATACCTGTATCCAATCAGCAAAGCCGCTGCCAGTCCGGCTTCGCGGCCGCCTATATAAGTATTGATAATACGCAGACAACTATTCCTGCAACGCAGCAGAAAACTCCTGGGCATTGGCATATGCCGCCAATGCCCCATTTGCAGATGTACCTGCTGATAAATATATCTGCTGGCACAGTATGCACGATAGTTGAATGCACCCGGATTGCCACTAAAAGAAATGGATTGTACCTGGCCGTTGAATAATAGCTTATCTCCTTCCTGGATAGCCATGACAGCACTATCCGGAGGAAAGTAAATCAGTAACTGTTCCTTTGTCTCCAGGGCTATAATCGTTCTGTATCCATACTGACTGCTTTGTACAGGAACTATTACTGTACCTGCCAATACCTGATCTGGCGCGGGATTGATTAAACGATGCTTATGCTTTTCCTTTGCATCAACCAGTAAACTACCGAGACATACAAGTAACAACTGTAGTATCACTCCTCTGTATGCATCCAACCGAAACCGCAGCCACACAGGCATACAGCCGATTCCCACATGAAGCACCAAAAGAAAAAACGCAACGGGAATGACATATAACAATGGGAATGGCCATATAATACCTGCCATAAATGGAATTACAATCTGCAAAAATGGAGCAGTTCTCAGAACGTAAACAAACATGACTTACTATTGGTTAACAAAAATGGAATACGGCAATTTAACATACCAATCTCAGGAGTAAAAATTTAACAACCCCAAAGTCATCATGATAAGTTAATAAGATGAAAATTTCCTAAACTTTAAAATTGTTTTTACATATCTGCTTTTATAAATATCTATTATTTAATTATTTATCAATGGAATAAGAATTATGAGAATTTTCATCTGTTATTGATTAGTTAACATCTTTTTAATATTTAATATTTATAGTAAACTGCATTACCGGTCACGCTATTTATGTAAGTAAATAGTCGTGTCTTTAATGGTTATTTTGAGGGAAAAGAAAGAGCCTGATCTTCATCAGGCTCTGATTTTTTTTATACTTACCGCATTTATTCTTCACTTTTTTCATTGCACTAAACATGCAGTAATTGCATAAAAAAAGGGATGCATCTTATTGAGATACACCCCTTTTCAGAATATGCTATTACAACTTATTTGTTGCTCAGATACATGCTCTTTTCCTTATACAAGGTTCTGAAATATGGATCACGCAGGTCTTTAATGAAGCGGATAGCTTCACCTGTAGATTTCATTTCAGGGCCTAATTCCTTGTTCACTCCCGGGAACTTATTGAAAGAGAATACAGGCTCCTTGATCGCAAAACCATCCAGTTTCTTCTCGATAGTAAAATCGGTCAGTTTGTTCTTACCCAGCATCACCTTGGTAGCAATGTTTAGGTATGGTACCTGGTATGCTTTCGCGATGAATGGAGTAGTACGGGATGCACGTGGGTTTGCTTCGATCACATACACCTGGCCACTCTTGATGGCAAACTGGATGTTGATCAAACCACGGATATCGAGTGCTCTTGCAATTTTCTCAGCATAGTACTCCATGGTCGTTACTTCCATTGGAGAAAGGTTGAACGCTGGCAATACGGCGTTACTGTCGCCACTGTGAATACCCGCAGGCTCGATGTGCTCCATTACACCCATTACATGGAAGTTTTCGCCATCGAAGATACCATCGATCTCTGCCTCCTGACAACGATCCAGGAAGTGGTCAATCAGGATCTTATTACCTGGTAAGTGTTTCAGCAGACTCAGTACAGAGCTTTCCAGTTCTTCTTCGTTAATTACGATACGCATACGCTGACCGCCCAGTACATAAGAAGGACGAACCAGTACAGGATAACCTACTTCTTTCGCTACTTCAATTGCTTCGTCGGTATTGTATGCAGTACCATATTTAGGATAAGGAATGTTCAGTTCTTTCAGCAGGTCGGAGAAACGGCCACGGTCTTCAGCGATATCCATGTTATCGAAGGATGTACCGATGATGCGGATCCCTTTTTCTTCCAGCTTTTTAGCCAGTTTCAGCGCTGTCTGACCACCCAGTTGTACAATCACCCCTTCAGGTTTTTCCAGCTCGATAATCTCCCACAGATGCTCCCAGAATACTGGTTCGAAGTACAGCTTGTTCGCCATATCGAAGTCAGTAGATACTGTTTCAGGGTTACAGTTTACCATGATTGCATCGTAACCGCATTCCTGAATCGCCTGCAGACCATGCGTACAGCAGTAGTCGAATTCAATACCCTGACCTATACGGTTAGGACCTGAACCCAGCACAATTACTTTCTTCTTATCAGAAGGCTGACTTTCATTGACCTGATCAAATGTAGAGTAGAAATATGGAGTCTTTGCTTCGAATTCAGCGCTACAGGTATCTACCATTTTGTAAGTACGGGTGATGCCCAGTTCCTTACGTTTAGCGTATACCTCTTCTTCTTCACAGTTACCCAGCAGGTTTACGAGCTGTGCATCGGAGAAGCCCATACGTTTAGCTTCGCGCAGCATATCAGCAGGTAAAGTTTCCAGATCGTGCTCCATCAGTTGTTTCTCCAGGGTCACGATATCATTGATCTGGTTCAGGAACCATTTGTCAATATATGTCAGCTGGTGCAGGTGCTTTACTGATACACCTTCCATC
The DNA here is from genome assembly GCF_003412465.1 of Chitinophaga silvisoli. GTDB lineage: Bacteria > Bacteroidota > Bacteroidia > Chitinophagales > Chitinophagaceae > Chitinophaga > Chitinophaga silvisoli. The sequence goes on along the minus strand of NZ_QTJV01000002.1, from coordinate 942,382 downwards.
AGGGCATCCTTGATACGGAAAATCCTGTCCCAGGTAGGTGTCTTCATTCTTTCCAGCAGCTGCTCGCTCTTCATCTGGGATTTACCATAGTAACCCAGACCCAGTGCATCGTTTTCCAGACTCTGACATGCTTTCTGCAAAGCCTCAGGGAAAGTACGGCCAATTGCCATTACCTCACCTACAGATTTCATTTGCAGACCCAGTGTCTGGTCAGCACCTTTAAATTTATCAAAGTTCCAGCGTGGCATCTTTACGATTACGTAGTCCAGTGCTGGTTCAAAGAATGCAGAAGTGGTTCTGGTGATCTGGTTTTCCAGTTCATCCAGTGTATAACCGATTGCCAGTTTAGCAGCAATCTTTGCAATTGGATAACCAGTTGCTTTGGAAGCCAGTGCAGAAGAGCGGCTCACACGAGGGTTGATCTCGATAGCGATAATCTCTTCAGTAGCAGGATTCAGAGAAAACTGAACGTTACAACCACCGGCAAAGTTGCCGAGGTCACGCATCATCTCCATTGCCTTGTTACGCATCAGCTGATAAGCAGTATCACTCAGCGTCATGGCAGGAGCCACAGTAATGGAATCACCAGTATGGATCCCCATTGGATCCAGGTTTTCCACTGTACAGATGATTACTACGTTGTCTTTAGAATCTCGCAGCAGTTCGAGTTCGAACTCTTTCCAACCCAGTACGGCTTTTTCTACCAGTACTTCATGAATTGGAGATGCCTGAAGACCACGCTGTAAGGCTTCGTCCAGGTCATCCTTGGTATGCACGAAACCACCACCGGTACCACCCAGGGTGAAGGAAGGACGGATTACCAGCGGGAAACCGATTTCCTGTGCAAATTCTTTACCTTCCAGGAAGGAGTTAGCTGTCTTTGCAGGCGCTACAGGTACCCCCAGCTGAATCATCCACTGGCGGAACTGCTCACGGTCTTCTGCTTTATCGATAGCTTTGATATCCACCCCAATCAGGCGAACATTGTATTTTTCCCAGATACCCAGTTCATCTACCTCCTTACAAAGGTTCAGGGCAGTCTGACCACCCATGGTAGGCAACACAGCGTCTATCTGCTGCTCTTCCAGTATCTGTTCTATACTTTCTACCGTCAGTGGCAGTAAGTATACCCTATCGGCCATCATAGGGTCAGTCATGATAGTGGCCGGATTGGAATTTATCAGGATCACTTTGATTCCTTCCTCGCGCAGAGAACGTGCTGCCTGAGATCCGGAATAGTCAAATTCACATGCCTGACCAATAATAATAGGACCAGAACCAATAATAAGAACAGATTTGATAGAAGAGTCTTTAGGCATTTGCGTATTTCATTGAAAAATTAAAACCTGGCTGATTTTCTTCTCATTCACCCGACAAAAAAATCGTGCAAAGTTAAGAGTAATAAACTTTATTGTTGCAATAAACTTTGAAACTTTAAAGATTCCATTACCTGGAATCCACTAGTAGCCTGTAATTCACCTGATGAATAATATTTAATCATATATAAATTTGCCGGACCCCATTACCAGATATCCAATAGATACATATTTTATTTTTCAATAATCAATTAAGTACCAGCTGGTTAATGTTTTGGCTTTCTACCAGTTATCATTCCATTATAGAATAACATCATTGTCCATTGTATGTTTGCACTCATAATAATTTCTTAACGCCCAAATTTCCTATGAAACAATTCATCAAACTTTAATTTATAACTACCATATACGGAGAAGGCACCTGCCTTTAGACAGGTGCCTTCCCCAAATGATAATGTTTTTTCTTTTTGTATGAGCTTGCGCATATCCATTCCTGGATATGCTTTTTTAATTCTTAACCCGCTTACTCATCACTGCTATAGATAAACCCATCAGCGCAATGAGAAAGAATGATGCCCGCAGACTACTCACCTGTGCTACCAGCCCAATTAATACAGGACCAAACAAAAATCCAAGATAACCAATCGTTGAAACCGCCGCCAGCGCCATTCCCGGAGTCATCGTATTACTACTCCCCGCAGCACTATACACCAACGGAACCACAGATGATACACCAGCACCCACCATCAGAAAACCAACTATGGCTGTAGTGAAATAAGGGAATATTACCGCCAGTAACAAGCCTCCGGCTATGAGTCCGCCACTTAACTGCAATACCCGCTTCACCCCAAAACGGAGCTTCAGATAATCAGCCAGGAAGCGGAATGAGGCCATCGTACTCATAAAAGCATTAGTACCTACTACCGCAATATTTACATGAATCACTTTTCTGAAGTATACGCCGCTCCAGTCAAACATAGCCCCCTCGCAGATCATAGACGCAAACGCAATAATACCAAGGATCATCAGGAACTTGTCTGGCAATACAAACAAGGGCTGCTTTTCCTCGCTCTCACCGGTTTTATAATCATGCCTTACTACATGGTTGATATTTACCGCCAGAAGGATAAACACGATTACCATGCTCACCAGGAAATGCTGATATGGCAAAATATGCCACTTCTGCATACCCCAGGCCAGTAAAGAACCCGCCAGGCCACCAGAGCTCCACAATCCATGGAAGGATGCCATTACAGACCGGCCATACATTTTCTCTACAAATACAGCCTGGGTATTCACTGCTATATTCGCTATGTTGCCACAAAATCCAAAAGCAATTAACAGGGAAAATAAGATCCACGTCTCTCCTGCCAATCCTAGCGTTGGCAGGATCAATCCATACAATAATCCAAACACCAGCAGAACCTGCCTGCTGCCATACCTGGCAACGAGTGCACCAGCAGCCGGCATAGACAATAGAGAACCTATTGGCAATGCCAACAACAATCCACCTAACTGCCCTTCGGAAAGATGTAATTGCTGCTGAATGTCCGGAATACGGGTGGCCCAACTAAAAAAGCAAAATCCCGTCAGAAAAAAGAGTGCGCTCACTGCTATGCGCGCCTGCCGCTGCTGCGGAAGGCCTGCTGTCAATACCTGAAACATAAAAATTTTTAAAATCAGATCACATTAATGCCTAATTCTCTGTAAGGCCCAGCCATGGCTAATCCCTTCTCATCGGTTATAATTGTATCCATCTCTCTTATTCCACAGACCTTATACGGTTCCGCCGTTCCCATTTTCTCACTTGTCACCAGCGCAATCACCTTACTTGCAGACTGAACCATCACATTCTTTACTGTAACCTCATCCAGATGAGGACCAGTTACCCCTACTTCTGTATGCAAACTGCATACCCCCATAAAACATATATCAGCACGTAGCTTTTCGAGCATACGAATCGTTTCTATTCCAGCTGTTACCTGCGAACTTTTGAAAATACGCCCTCCCGTAAGTATAACATCCACGCCCCGATGCTCCATCAATAACATAGCGATTGGAATACTGGGAGTTACTACTGTCAACTGTAATGCAGGAGGAAATAACTTGGCAAGCGCATAAGTAGTAGTACCACCGTCCATTATAATAGTCTGACCATTGTGTAAAAAAGAAAGCGCCTTCGCAGCAATCGCTCTTTTGTCATCTTCATGAATGGCAATTCTTTCAGTAAAATTGAACGGATTGGGAGAATGGGGAATAGCCCCTCCCCTTACCTTGGTTAATAAACCACTAGCCGCCAGGGCCTCCAGATCACGGCGCACAGTATCTTCAGACACATTTAAGTCATTACTCAGCTCTGTATGCAATACCTTATGGTCTGCCTGTAACTTCCTGAGGATGTACTCAAAACGTTCCTCTTTCAGCATATTCTTGCAATTTTCTGCAATATTAACTAAAATGATGCAATAATTTGCTACTTATTTTGTGTTATTTGCATAACTTTGCAATAAATCGCAAAATATGGCAAGAATAGCAATAGACATGGATGGAGTAATGGCCGATACCAGCCAACAATACATAAACTGGTATGCAAACCGCTACGGGCAAACAATAGACATAAATTCCCTGGTAGGCTTACCAGAAACTGAAGGTTTTCCTGCAGGCAAAGATGTGATCAGAAGTTTTCTCTATGAACCCGGATTTTTCAGGACTAAACCAGTCATTAAAGATTGCCAGGAAGTAGTCAAAGCCCTGTTTGATAAACACGATGTTTTTATCGTATCTGCAGCGATGGAATTTCCTCAGTCCTTAGTTGAAAAACTGGATTGGTTAAAGGAGCATTTTCCATTCATCGGATGGGAACGTATCGTTTTCTGTGGATCCAAAACCATTGTACACGCCGATTACATGATCGATGACCATGTGAAAAATCTGCAATCCTTTAAAGGTGAACCACTGATGTTTACAGCACCGCACAATGTGAATATTTCTGGTTACAAACGTGTAAACAGCTGGGAAGAAGTTGGCCAGATTTTATTGTAAATCTATGCCTGCTTTATTATTTACACTGTTATAAGGATAATATTCCGGATCCGATGCCAACCCTTTGCGCACAGGTAAAAACAACATTTCATTTACCCTGTGCTCAAAGGCTTCGGGACTTGTAATCAACTCATATGAAACGGGTTCCCACACCAGGCTGTCAGCAGATTCGGATGCACCTCCAGCCTTCAAACCAGCCAGGTATAATTCCTTCAATTCCTCCAGTAACTGATCCCTGAAAGCAGGCCACCAAACATCAAATTTAAGGGCTTCTTCCTGCACCATCAGGTGTAAGGTATCGGGCAACAACAGATAATCATCTACACTGATCAGACGATTCGCCTGATCCTGGTTTAGTCTGTGCGCCAGCACATCGCAATATCTCTTCTGAGTTAGAATACCAGATGCACCCTTTAAATGCATGACGATATACCACAAGGGAACATCAAATGCACCAGGCAAATAATTCATATCAGTGACAATTTTTTAAATCCTGGAATCGGGATTAGCAATTTATAATTTACTGTAAAAATAGTAATACTAACTATGTACAATAAAATATGCTCGACAATGGAATTAAGAAAATGGCTCTCTATTTAATACAGAATAGGCTTTTTCAAATAGGTCTTCTTATAGGTTGATAAACACTGGTTCTTTTTAATTCTTTTTAGCCCTTTTTGGACCGGGCTTGTTTACGTAATTGTAAATTATCTTTCTTGGCCTGTTCAAGTGCTTCTTTTAATGAGGAATGGGTCTTCAACAACAAATTGTGCTCCTCCAGCAACTTGTAATATTTTTCCCTCAAAGCAAGCATCTCATCATTATCAGCAATCCGGTTATCATCCAATGATCCGGGGTGAAGGAAACCGGTGGAACTTATTTCAAGCGCCCGGGACACCTTGTCTAATTCTTCGCTTCCGAATAGCTCTTTGTCAAAGAGATTGTACATCGTTCGCCTCGACATTCCCAGCCGCTTGGCTAACCTCGTTTTGTTCAATCCCCGTTCGCTGATCAACTCCATCAATCTGTGACCGTGATGTAATACTGTAGATGCAGGTGGCTTTTCGCCATTAACGATAGAAACACTGTTCCATTCATAGAATTCCTCCGGCGAGATATTAATGATCTCACAGAACTTCTCTAATGTACTTCGTTTCATATCGCTTTTTCGTAGATGGTAATGGGCTATCTGGTTTGTGAAACCGGCCATATCAGCAAAGTCAACAATCTTAATCTTTCTCTGCTTTAAGATTTGCTTCAGGCGCTGGCCCATATGGATTAACCTGGACATGTATGCTTGATTTTACTAACTGTTTATCGCTTTTATGTGCAATTCATACAATATAATAATAATTTCCATTTCATTTCCCTAATTGATCTTTCATATAGACAATATAGTTACGTCATACTTACAAGGGTAAAGTGACAAACTCCGTTAAAAATCAAGCAATCTGCCTTCAAAATCAGGGCAAAAAGTTGACATTTATAAACTATACAAATTTATAATAATAAGGTTTTTAGTAATTTATGAAAAAATGTGTGTAGATATTACGCCAATTATAATTTTATAAATAAATTTGTTAGCAAGTGCAGGGCTTTTATCATATTTACATAATTATCAACAAGTTGCAATCAACAATCCCAAGGTATAAAACCATACAAGATGACAAAACACGGCAACGAAGCAGTGAACCTCATGGCAGACCTGCACTCAAGGATGATTGGCCTGCCACTTACATTCCGCGAACGCGTTTGTAATGAATGTAACTGGAGCATTCCTACTTTCTATCGCAAAATGCGACCATCCTACAGAACAGTCAATGGAGAGAAAGAAGCGATTATTCCTTTACTTAGTAATGCAGAAAAGGAAAAGATCATCGCAGTCTCAGACGAAGTCTACAAAGAGTTCTGGGACTACTGTGAGAAGTATCGCAAAAGGAATGGACGGCACTAAGCACTCCATGTTACTCTTCTAATTTCGCCTCCCGTCCGGAGGGTATTTACTATCTCTCCCAAGGTCATAGTAAAAGGCATATCAGTTACTCCCCTGTTCTTTTACATTAATATTTGCTTATAAACGGTTAATGACTACCACCGTATTCCCCAATTTTATTAAATTTAAGCTGCACATATTACGCGCACGTTATTACTTATTGACCAACACAAAAACTGATTGCAGCCATGGCTTATCCTTACCAGATTAGAAGCTTAGAAGAGTATCAACAGCAATATCAGCAGAGCGTTATGGACCCCGAAGGATTTTGGGCCAATGTTGCTGACCATTTTTATTGGCGCCGCAAATGGGATAAAGTCCTGGAATGGAACTTCAAAGAACCAGATGTAAAATGGTTCGTCGGTGGCAAACTCAATATCACTGAGAACTGCCTCGATCGCCACCTTGGCACTTTAGGCAATACTCCCGCCATCATCTGGGAACCCAATGATCCGGAAGAACGCCACCGTGTTATTACTTACAGAGACCTTTATAACAAAGTTTGCCAGTTCGCAAACGTCCTCAAAAATAATGGTGTTAAGAAAGGAGACCGCGTCTGCATCTACATGGGCATGATCCCGGAACTGGCTATCGCCGTACTGGCCTGTGCCCGTATCGGTGCCGTTCACTCCGTGGTATTTGGAGGATTCAGCGCGCAATCTATCGCTGACAGAATTCAGGATGCCCAGGCCAGCCTCGTCATTACCTGCGATGGTGCCTTCCGTGGTAATAAAGACATTCCCCTGAAATCCGTAATCGATGATGCTCTCATCGCCTGCCCTTCCGTAAAGAAAGTCATCGTATGTACCCGCACCCGCACTCCCGTAAGTATGATCAAAGGACGTGACCTGTGGTGGGAAGATGAAATCAAACAGGTGGAAACTATGGGCAACCCTCCATGCCCCGCTGAAGAAATGGATGCCGAAGATATGCTCTTCATCCTCTACACCTCCGGCTCTACCGGCAAACCCAAAGGCGTAGTACATACCACCGCAGGTTATATGGTATACGCCAACTACACATTTGTAAATACATTCCAGTACCAGCCAGGTGAAGTATACTTCTGTACCGCAGATGTCGGCTGGATCACTGGTCATAGCTATATTATCTATGGCCCCCTCAGCGCAGGTGCCACCACAGTAATGTTCGAAGGGGTGCCCACCTGGCCGGATGCAGGTCGCCTGTGGTCTATTACCGACAAATTCCGTGTCAATACTCTCTACACCGCACCTACCGCCATCCGCAGCCTCATGGGTTACGGTCTGGGCCCTGTAAATCACAAAGACCTGAGCTCCCTCAAAAAACTGGGCAGCGTAGGTGAACCGATCAACGAAGAAGCATGGCACTGGTTCAAAGACAATATCGGTAAAGGACGTTGCCCAATCGTAGACACCTGGTGGCAAACTGAAACCGGTGGTATTATGATAACACCAATAGCCGGCATCACACCCGAAAAACCAGGTTACGCCACACTCCCACTCCCCGGTGTACAACCCATCCTTGTCGATGAACGGGGCCAGGAAATCACCGGCAACAACGTGAACGGTAACCTCTGTATAAAATTCCCATGGCCAGGCATGCTCCGTACTACCTACGGTGACCATGAACGCTGCCGTACCACCTACTTCGCTACCTACGACAACCTCTACTTCACCGGCGACGGCTGCCTCCGCGATGAAGATGGTTACTACCGCATCACCGGTCGTGTGGATGATGTATTGAATGTAAGCGGACACCGTATCGGTACTGCCGAAGTGGAAAATGCAATCAACATGCACGCAGGTGTTGTAGAAAGCGCTGTCGTAGGATATCCGCATGATATCAAAGGACAAGGGATCTACGCATTCGTCATCGCAGAGAAAATGGTACACGATCCGGAACTCAGCAAGAAAGACATCCTCCAGACTGTATCCCGTATCATCGGCCCGATTGCCAAACCAGATAAGATCCAGTTTGTGAGCGGATTACCAAAGACCAGATCAGGCAAAATCATGCGCCGTATTCTTCGCAAAATCGCTGAAGGCGAAATGGAGAACCTGGGCGATACCTCTACCCTGCTGGATCCAAACGTAGTTGATGAGATCAAAAAAGGAAAGCAATAATACTACCCAACAATGCTTCTGCCGCTGGCAGAAGCATTGTTTTAAAAGAAAAAATCCTATACCTTGTTCCCCATGAAACTGCTTAAACGTACCCTGCTTATTCTCTTCCTCGCTCTCAATATTGTCGCCGCCTTTCATGCTTATAAATTCACACACTTTTATGCTCCCGGCACTACGGACAACCGTAAGCCTGAGCAGATGAATGCCCTCGAAAAACTAAAGATCATTTTCTTCGGTGTACGCATGTCAAAAACCGTAGCTAATACAACTCCGGATACTGCTTACATTCCCGTCAACCTGCCTACTACCAATGGCCTGCATTTGTCCTGCTGGTATATACCTGTACCTGATTCCAAAGGTACTGTACTCCTCTTTCACGGCTATGGCGGCAACAAAGGTCCGGGCCTCTCTGAAGCTGCCTGGTTCCGCCATTTAGGATATAGTACTTTCCTCACAGACTTCAGAGGACATGGCGACAGCGAAGGCAATACATGTACAGTTGGTTACAAAGAAGCAGATGATGTCAAAGCCGCCTATGATTATATCAGCAAAAAGGATAACAAACCAATTATTCTCTGGGGTGTAAGCATGGGTGCTGCCGCAATTCTTAGAGCTATACCAACGTATCACCTGCAACCTGAAAAAGTGATCCTGGAATGCCCATTCGCCACGCTGACAGATGCCGTCAAGACTCGTATGCGGGCCGTCAATCTACCGCAGACACCACTCTCCCAATTACTGACAATCTGGGGTGGTTTAGAGCAGGGATTCTGGGGGCCGGGATATCAACCTGCAAAAGAAGGAGAAAAGCTGAAAATGCCCGTATTACTCTGCTGGGGAGAGCATGATATAAGAGTGACCAGACAGGAAACCAATGCCGTTTTCAATCACCTGGGTAGCACCCAAAAACAACTGGTGATATTTACGCACTCAGGTCACCAATCCTTTTGCAGACAAGAAGGGCCTAAATGGAAAAAAGCCATTTCTACCTTCCTGGCCGCAAAATAAAAAAGCATGCTTCACCCGAATGAAGCATGCCTTCACAAGACCAATACCCGCCTTTATGTTAATTCATGACACCAGCCACTTTCCGTTGCTAATGTCACTACAATGCTTAACCTAAAGTCCGAAAGATCTTCTAAGAATTATGTCGTATAGCTATACAAATTTAATACCTCTTACTGCAATGAAATATGCAGCTTTTATTTTCTGATCACCACCGGTGTTCCTACCTTTATCACCTCGTACAACTCGCTCACATCACTATTCTTCATACTGATGCAACCCAGCGTCCAGTTGATCCGCTGCTCTACATAATTGTCACGGATGCCGGAATTCCACTCTACACCATGGATACCAATACCACCGCCCGGTGTCGCCACTGCAGGCAGATATCCCTCATTCTGTAAACGATGGAAACGCTCCATAGATGCCTCATTCGGATAATCCAGCAGCATAAACCTGTTCCATAACTTATCAAACCGTTTACTCATGATATGAAAAGTTCCTTCCGGAGTCAGCCGGTCACCTTCTTTGCACTTATCAGACTGGTCATTATTACCAAATACTACCTTATAGATTTTGCGCAGCGTCACATCCTCATATAAGTAAAGCCTGTAGTCACTTTTGTCAATCAGCAGAAAGATCTTGTCAGGGTCTATATTCCCCGGATTCACCTTCACTGAATAAAGATAACTGTCATTGTTAATGTTAGTAGTAATTGTGGTTTTAAATCCTGATACTGGCACATACAGTAATACCAATAATAGTAGCAGGCAATAGCGATTCATTTTCACAGGGTATTTAGCTGGTTACTTAACGTTGAGTGTCAATTCTTTATTGCAAAGGGTTAAAAAAATTGACTTCGCAAAGGTAAATAAAAAACCCTCCGGCACCATAGCAGGTACCGGAGGGCTTATATTTTTTTGAATGTATTAGTAACCGAAGATCTCTTCCAGCGTTAATACTTTCACATCTCCAAACTTCTTCAGGTCATCCAGGCTCACACGTTTATCAGATGCTACCACGCAATAAGTATATGGCTTGTTCGCCAGCTCCTGGTCATGGAATTTCTTCACATCATCAAAAGTGATCTTATCGATCTTTTCGTATACCTTCTTGCGGTTATCTTCCTGCAGCCCCAGTTTCTGGTCTGCCAGGTAAGTAAAGATGATACCATCCTGCGTGATTCTTTCAGTTTCAATATCCTGCTTCAGGCTCTGTCTTGCAGTTTCAAACAGCTTGTCAGAACGAGGAATATCATTCAGCAATTCATTCATGCCGTTGATCGCATCATTCATCTTATCTGCCTGGCTACCCACATAAGCTACTGTAGAATAACGCGCACCTTTTTTATCAGGAGTTGAATAAAAAGCATAAGTAGAATAAGCCAGTGCTTTGGACTCACGGATAGTCTGGAATACAATAGATCCCATACCACCGCCAAAGTAGCCGTTGAACATGCTTACCAGCGCTGTGTTGTCCGGATTGTACACTTCAGAGTTTCTCACCCAGTTTACCTCTGTCTGCACCATATCATAGTTTGCAAACAGGACCTGGTTTTTGGTCTGATCTATCTTCTCAAATTTCTGCTGGGGAGCTGCTTCCTTCCATGTAGCAGGAATCACATGCTCTTTCTGTACAGCAGCAATGATATCATTCATAGACTTAGGACCATAATAGATCACAGTATGCTTGTAGTTGCCGAATGAATGCAGGATATCTGTCAGCTGGCTGGCAGTTACACCATCCAGATCCGCCTGACTCAAAGCATTGTTGAAAGGATTCTTAGCACCATACATTGCATAGTTAGCAAGACCTTTCATGATATTACCCTTATTCAGCTTGCTATCTGTACGTGATTTGGCTATACGGCCTTTCAGTGCAGCCAGCGCCTCTTCATTTGCCTGGCAATGTGTCAACAGGTGCTCGAACAGGCTTACTGCCTTATCGAAATTCTCCTGCAGACCGGAAATAGTGATCACTGAATTTTCATTGCCGGAAGACAGGTTGAAACTACAGGCGATGTTGTAGAACTCCCTGCTGATCTGCTCTGAAGTATATTTATCAGTGCTCAGGAATTGCAGGTACTGAGCCGCCAGTGGCAACAGCTTATTGTTCCATGCACCCATATCAAAACGGTAGTACAGGCGGAACAAACCATTGTCTTTGTTCTGCACATACAGTACATCTGCCAGACCAGCTTTGCCTTTCTGAATATCCTTGTCGAAATCCAGCCACTGTGGTTGTACCGGAGTAGCAGGCATTGCATCAACCTTTTTCAGGAAAGCAGATTGATCATTGCGGTTGATTTCTACAGGCGTGATAGTTGGCTTTTCAACCTTTTCAATATTTTTGTCTTCACCCTTACGCTTGTACAGCAGTACGTAGTTATCATTCAGATATTTGTTGGCGAAATCAACGATCTGCTGTTTGGTTACCTTACCCATGTTATCCACATAGGATACATCTGACTGCCAGTTCTGGCCCCTGTGCTTAATAAAACCATCCATCAGGGAAGAAGCACGGTTATTGTTATTTTCCAGGCCCTCTAATTCAGCCAGCTTGGCATTGTTCACGATCGCCTTTACCAGGGTTTCGTCGAACTGACCTTTCTTCAGAATTTCCAGCTGACCCAGTAACAGATCTTTCACCTGATCCAGTGTCTGGCCCTGTTTAGGTTTACCACTCAGTTGGAATACAGCATAGTCTTTCCAGCCCATTACACCAGCACTTGCACTCAGTACTTTCTGTGCCTTGTTGATGTTCAGATCCAGCAGACCCGCTTTACCATTGTTCATGATCTCGGAAACCACACCCAGCAGTACAGAGGATTTAGTATCCAGTGCCCCAGGCATACGATAAGCGATCATTACATTTTCAGCATCCGGACCTACTACTTCTTTCACAATTGGCGCTTTGATAGGCGCTTCAACAGGAGCTTTGTATTCAGGAACTGGTTTAGACTTCATGTAGGCGAAGTCCTCATCAATTTTCTTAATCACATAATCAGGATTGAAATCACCCGCCATTACGATAGCCATATTGTTAGGCACATAGTAAGAGTTGTAGAACTCGCGGATAGCTTTCAGAGAAGGATTTTTCAGGTGCTCCACTGTACCGATGGTGCTCTGCTGACCATAGTTATGGGTAGGGAACAGGGATGACAGCATCAGCTCATATGATTTACGGCCGTCATTGTCCAGACCTCTGTTCTTTTCTTCATACACCGCCTCCAGCTCTGTATGGAAGAGACGGAATACAGGATCTTTAAAACGCTCTGCCTGTACAGCAAGGTATTTGTCGATGGCATTGGAAGGAATGTCTTCCTCATAGATCGTTTCTTCTACCCAGGTATGTGCGTTGGTACCCTGTGCACCCATACCTGTCATCATTTTATCGTATTCGTTGGCAATGGCATATTTAGCTGCCAGACCAGATACGCTGTCTATCTGATGATAAATAGTTTTGCGGGCAATAGCATCACTTGTATGATTGTAAGTGTCATACAGGCCCTGAATCTGGTCCAGGTAAGGTTTTTCCTTAGCCCAGTCCAGAGAACCATATTGCTGGGTACCTTTAAAAAGAAGGTGTTCCAGGTAGTGTGCCAGACCTGTGTGATCTTTGGGGTCATTGTTACTACCTGCTCTTGTGCCGATGAGGGTCTGAATACGAGGATCTTTTTTGTTGACACTCAGAATTACAGTCAGACCATTTTTCAAGGTATAGAACCGGGCCTGCATGGGGTCATTGGTGATATACTTATAAGTATAACCACCCGATTTGGCCTCCTTCCATTCATACTTCTGCTGGGCAATAGTCAGTTGGATCATGCAACTGGCTAGCAGCATTAAAAAAATTGTTTTTTTAACGAGGTTCATTTGTTGGTTTTTGAATAAAAACCAAATATAATGGTAATGTTCAATTTCCTGCCAGGTGGAAATTGTTAAAAGGAATATAAAGGTGAGCAGCGGACCATGTAATCTTGTCCCTACCTCATAATGAGGTGATCATGCTTGGGCAACAAAATAGAATCGGCATAATGCCTGCCAGAAGCATTTGCGATAAATACAGGCACAGGTGAACGTGATTCTTTTTCAGCATATCCATCCTGACCCGGTTTTTCATCTGGCCCATGACCATAGATCTTTACACCTACTATTCTCTTATCACATGAGTGGGCCCAGATAATAAATCCGGTACAAACCATAAACGTAATGAATGAGCGCATACTAACTTTTTTGATCCCCAGGTATTAAAAACCATTGAAGCGTAGTCCCACAGAAAAAGGATATTGCTCAAGTCCGTAGTCATGTAATGGCGTTAATGCAAAATTCCCATACAGCTTAACGGGACCATATCCCACATCTCCGGTAATACTGAGTCTCCATTTATTCAAATTAAAATCGTCAACTTTCTTTACCTTCCCCCGTTCCTTACTGATCTGCTTTGTACGGGCCTTTACAAGATATCCTCCCATAATACCCATACTCATTTTGAAAGCACGGGAAGGACGGGCAGGATTGCTGTTGTAGTTCAACATGACAGGCACACTCAAATATTCTACAAACAGCTTATTTTTTGAAAAGCTCACGGTATCCCTCATAATAGTAGTAGGATAACCAGGAACATAAGTAATATTACGGGCAAATCGATAATTGTTCATCTCCACACCCAGCGCATAAATCAGGTTCAGTTTATGCCTGTATATATTCAACCGCTGCTGGAACAACCAGATATTAACATTGACGGACTTGCCTGCAATCAGCTTAAACTCAGATGGGGTGAGCGGTGAGCTACCTGTTCTGGGTGCCAGGGTATTTAAGCCCGCAGCTGAATAAGTGTAGGACTTCATGTCACTATAATATACATCGCTGGGTGAACCATACAGGGCATATGCAGCTGCCCCGTTATAATCACTCCGGTCCATATAATTATTATATCCCAGATCCAAAACGAACCAACGGGTCTGTAAATTGCGTTTTAGTTGAGTTCTGGCATATGCAGTATCATTATACAACTTAAAGATGCGCTTGCCTTTGGCATCCTTTCCCTGCACAATAATTAACCCTTTCACCTGGATAGTGTCTGCTGTCTGCGCATGAACACCCGCACAGGTAAAAAGCAATAAAATTAAACAGCGTAATACTTTACACTTCATATTGATAATTCTTACATCTAATATTACCGTCCTGACAACAGCATTGCTCTGCTTATTTCTTCTTTTTGGAAAAGAATCGCGCTACGTTTGCAACTCCATTCAATATTTTACTATCTCCTCTCATTGTCACTGACACAACAAGTTCTCCCTGAACCGGCCTGGAAGCCTCAGTTACCCGGGTATTCATAGCATCTTCTTTACTATTGTTCTCCGATTTGGCCATTACCGGAGCTTTATCTGTTTCATTGGTTATTCCTGAGTTGGCAATCTGCTGTTGTTCCTTTTGTTCCTTCAGTTGTTGCACAATCTCACTGGTCGTACTCTCTGGCTGAGGCAGCTTGTTCAGTGCAACAGATGCCGGGTGATCCTCTCTTTTTATCTCCTTTGTTGCTGGCTGAGGTACAGGTGTTGCCGGTACTGCATGCGTTGGCACAGGACGATTGCTGGCTATTTGTGGCGTAGTTACTATCGGTTTCTCCACCACTTCCGCAGCTTGTTTTTCTCCTGCAGATTGTTGAGTAGAAGAAGGTGCAGGAGCAGGCGTGGCTACTGCAGGCGTTTGCTGATGAACAACCATTTCAGTACCCTGGATCCCTGTATGGCGCGGTGGAATCATCACTATTGCCACTCCCGCTACTACAGCAGCGGCTGCTGCCCACCACCAGATGGCACGTACGCGGGTCGTATTCCTGTAAAGCCTTGCCTTATCCGGGAATTTAACTGAAAGATCCGGTTTCAGCCTGGATGCCTCCAGCAGGTGTAACTCACGGCTGATGTGCGGATGTTGCTGAGCGAGGGCTTCCACCTTGCGCTGATCTTCCGCATTCAGTTCTTTATCTACATAATCCAGCAAAAAGCCTTCATAGTTTCCTGCAGAAAGTATGTTTGTATCGGACTGCCTGTACAACATTTCCTTCCCATCAAAGCGCAGTTCATCATTCGGCACTATACGGGCCGATTGCAGCAGGAGGAACTCCTGTCTGTATTTAGGATGCTGCTGAAGGAAAACCTCCAGCGCTGCCTGCTCCTCCTCATTTAGTTCACCATCCACAGCACTCAGCAGGTACTCCTCATAGTTCGATATGTCAATATTTATCGCCAAATTCTGATAAATAATTAAAAATCAGGTCAAATTACATTTTCAATTTTCACAAGATACTGCTTCAGGTGCAACCTCGCCCTATGCAGGTAAACTTTTACCTGTGAGGGATTCAACTGCATTATCTCTCCTATCTCTTCATAACTGTATCCCTCATAGTCCTTTAACAGAATCAGGGATCGTTGTACATCCGTCAGTTTATCCAGTGCCTTCTCCAGTACTTTCCTCGCATCATTTATTTTCTGCTCACTGATCTTCGTATCTTCCTTAAACTCATCTACCAGCGTAATCCGCTTTACCTTACGGACATGGTCGATCATATTGTGGTAAGCTACTGTAAAGAGATAAGACTTGGCCTTTTCAAAAGGCACATCTATACAATGTTTCCACAATATTTCAAACGCATTCTGTACCACGTCCCTCGCATCCTCTGTATGGTCTAGATTCTTTACTATAAACCGGAAGAGATTATCCGCGTACAGATCCACGCATTTGTTGTACTCCTTTTCCGTCATCCAGGTGTTGCAGGATTTTAGTGCTAATGTCCGACAATTACTTTAAACGCATCTCTTCCTCTTGTCGTGCCCAACTACGTACCATAATTTTCTGCAATATTTCCCCACTTTCTCCGGATGACAGAACTTCCCGCGGGCGCTCAAGCCATCTTTCACTACATACAGCGCGGAAATATTCAGTCCGGATCATTTTCTCCCGGGTAAACAGGATCAGGGTGCAGACATTATTATGACGCAAAGCTTCAACCAAATGTTACAGCCCCGTCAAACTTTTTATATAAGTACCAGAATTCGCTTCCCGGGTCCCCGAATCGTAATACTTTTATTGCCTTAACTTTGAACCCGGTTACAAAATCTGCTACTATGAACGAAAAATTCATTGCCCGCCTGCAGGAGGAACTAAACGAGATCCAGACTGCCGGCCTTTTTAAAAAAGAAAGGATTATCACCTCTGAACAAGGGGCCGAAATCCAGGTAGGTGGCAATACAGTGCTCAACTTTTGCGCCAATAACTACCTGGGCCTTTCCAGTAACCCCAGGGTAGTGCAGGCTGCTAAAGACGCGATCGATACTCATGGATATGGTATGAGCAGTGTGCGCTTTATATGTGGTACCCAGGATATTCATCGCGAACTGGAACAGAAAATTGCACAATTCCTTGGTACTGAAGACACTATCCTCTACGTGGCGGCTTTTGACGCAAACGGCGGTGTATTCGAACCCCTGTTCAACGAACAGGATGCCATCATCTCCGATGCCCTGAACCATGCCTCTATTATAGATGGTGTACGCCTCTGTAAAGCACAGCGTTACCGCTATGAGCATAATAATATGGCTGACCTCGAAGCCAAACTGCAGGAAAGTGCAGGAATTCGCAGCCGTGTCATTGTCACTGACGGTTCTTTCAGCATGGACGGCACTATCGCCCAGCTCGATAAGATCTGTGACCTGGCAGATAAATATGATGCAATCGTAATGATCGACGAAAGCCATTCTTCCGGCTTCCTGGGCAAAACCGGCCGCGGTACCCACGAATACAGAAATGTAATGGGCCGTATCGACATCATCACCGGTACCCTCGGCAAAGCTCTGGGCGGTGCTTCCGGCGGTTTCACCAGCGGAAAAAAGGAGATTATCGACATGCTCCGCCAGCGCAGCCGTCCTTACCTCTTCTCCAATTCCGTGGCTCCAAGCATCGTAGGCGCTTCCATCGCCGTACTAGATATGCTGAGCTCTACCACCGAACTCCGCGATAAGTTGGAATACAATACCAAATACTTCCGCACCAAAATGACGGAAGCCGGTTTCGACATCAAACCAGGTGATCACCCAATCGTACCCGTAATGCTGTACGATGCCGTACTCAGTCAGCAGTTTGCCGAAAAACTACTGAAAGAAGGAATCTATGTCATCGGCTTCTTCTTCCCCGTAGTAGCCAAAGGCCAGGCCCGCATCCGCGTACAGCTGAGTGCAGCCCACGAACAGGCCCACCTGGACAAGGCCATCGCCGCCTTCACCAAGGTAGGAAAGGAATTAGGTGTCATTAAATAATTCAGAAGCCCGCCCCTAAAGCGGGCTTCTTCCTTTTATATATTACTTTTGCAGGATCAAAATTTTGCTATGATGAAACAAACCGGTTGGCTGCTATTGCTGATGGCGATCCTGGTGAATGCCTGCGCACCAAACAATGTGCACGTTCAGAAAGAATGGGAAAAGTATTTTACCGACAACAAGGTAGAAGGCACCTTTATGTTGTTTGACAACGGACAGGGCTCTTTTAAAGTGTATAATATTGACCGTGCAAAAGAACGCTTCCTGCCGGCTTCCACCTTCAAGATCTTCAATTCCCTGGTAGGCCTGGAAACCGGTGTAATCAAGGATACCAATACCGTTATTCCCTGGAATGGTGTACACCACGAAGGTGCCGATTCTGTATGGGACCGCGACCTGAACATGCAACAGGCTTTCCGCTTATCTGCCGTTCCTTACTACCAGGAAGTAGCCCGCCGTATTACCAAACCCGTCATGCAACATTGGCTGGATACCGTGAAATATGGCAACATGAAAATCAGCCGGATAGATACCTTCTGGCTGGACAATAGCCTCCGTATCTCCCCTGACGAACAACTCGGTTTCGTAAAAAAACTGTATTTCGATGAACTCCCCTTCCATAAGCTGACCATGCAAACCGTTCGGGCTGTAATGGAAATCGAAAAAACACCTAAGTACGAACTGCGTTACAAAACCGGCTGGGGCCAGGAAGGCAAAAAACAAATCGGCTGGATAGTAGGCTGGATCGAAGAAAACGGACACCCTGCCTTCTTTGTACTTAATTTCGACACTGATAATCCAAACATAGACATGGAAAAAGTGAGAATGAATATCACGAAAAGCATTCTCCAGGATGCCGGTTATATGGAAGGACACAAATAAATAATTTTAAGAAAAGGCCGCTAAAAACGGCCTTTTCTTATGTCTAAAAAAATCACTTGACTCTGTCAATCAATTATTTGACTCTGTCAATCATCCCTCCTGCCCCCCACCTACGTTAAAAATCTCCTAAATCCTTACCCTCTAATAGTGTAAAACGTACTAAAAAAATTATATTTGATCCCTATGATGTTACGTTTTCAGCATAGCGAATATTTATGGGCCTTAGCACTGCTGCTTGTATTGCAACTGGCATTTATCAGCATCTCCTGGTGGAAGCGCAGCTCAATTCGCAAATTGGGTGACCCTGTACTGGTTGAGAAGTTATTCACCGGCTACTCCCGCCGGCGTTTTGCATTCCGCTTCCTGCTCATTTTCCTGGCCTTTTTCTTTGGCGTATTGGGATTAGCCAATATCCAGAAAGGTAGCCGAATGGAAAAAATAACCCGCAAAGGAGTGGATGTAGTCATTGCCCTCGACGTAAGTAAGAGTATGCTGGCCGGCGATGTTAAACCCGACCGCCTTACCCGCGCCAAACAATTAATTTCCAAACTGGTCGACAAGCTGGATAATGACCGTGTAGGCCTGGTTGTATTTGCCGGTAACGCTTACCTGCAAATGCCCCTGACCATCGATTACTCAGCCGCCAAAATGTACCTGAGCACCGTAAGCCCGGATATGATCCCTACACAGGGTACCGCCATAGGTCAGGCCATCCAGGTAAGTGACGATGCCTTCAATAAAAAAGAACGCAAACACAAATCCCTTATCATCATCTCCGATGGTGAAGACCATGACGAAGCCGCCATCTCCAAGGCTAATGCAGCCTTCGATGCAGGTGTGGTGATCAATACCATTGGTATAGGTTCCCCTACCGGATCTCCATTACCAGATCCTGAAACCGGCTCCTATAAAAAAGACAAAGATGGCAATACCGTCATCTCCAAACTAAATGAAGAAGAACTGAAACGTATCGCTGCTGCCGGCAAAGGCATCTACGAACACCTGGATAATAATACGGAAGAGGTGGTGAACTCACTGGTACATAAAATAGATAGTATGGAACAGAAAGAGTTCGGAGAGAATATTTTTACAGACTACAACAGTTATTTCCAATATTTTCTCGTTATTAGCCTGATCCTGCTGGTAGCCGAGTTCTTTATTCCGGAAATTAAGCGCAGCACCCGCGCCAATGTTGTCACTGCTACAGAAAAACCATGAGAAAGAATAACCTGACATATCACCTGTTGCTGACTGGCATGTTCCTCTGCATTTGTAGCTATTCCTTCGCACAGAACGGTAATAAATACATCCGCAAAGGCAACGACCTGTACTCAAAAAAGCAATACACCGATGCTGAAGCCAACTACAAGAAAGCGCTGGAAGTAAACCAGGCATCTGTAGAAGGAAGGTATAACCTGGGAAACTCCATGTACGAGCAAAAACGCTATGACGATGCCCGGGCACAATACCTGAACAGCTTCAAAATGGCAGCTAACAAAACAACAAAAGCAGATGCCAGCTACAACATCGGAAATACCTTTATGGAAGGAAAAAAGTGGGAAGAAAGCATCAAGGCTTACAAAGAAGCCCTGAAAATGAATCCTTCCGATGAACAGGCCCGTTATAACCTTGCCTATGCCCAGGCCATGCTGAAAAAACAGCAGGGCGGCGGCGGAAACGACAACAAAGACCAGCAGAACAAGGATAAGAACAAAGACAAGAAAGACCAGCAAAACAAGGACAATAAAGACCAGGATAAAAAAGATCAACAGAACAAAGACAACAAAGACCAGAATAAAAATAACAAGGACCAGCAGAACAAAGACAAGAAAGATCAGAAAGATCAGCAGGACGATAAGCCGCAACCGCAACCCAGCAAACTGGACAAGCAGGAAGCAGAGCGTTACCTGCAAGCTTTAGGTCAGGAGGAAAAGAAACTGCAGGACAAAATGAAGAAGGCCAAAGGACAGGTCGTACCCGTTGATAAGGATTGGTGATTTAACATCCCACGTGATGCTTTTTGTTACCTTTGTCCTGGATATTTTTTCGAACTATGCAGTTATATTGTAATTCACTGACGGAGTATAAAAGGTTAGCTACGCTGGAAGTTAAGGTAGGAGATTTGTTGATAGGGAATTTTAACCCTGTGCGTATCCAAACCATGACGACTACAGATACAATGAACACCCAGGCTACTGTAGAGCAGGCCATCCGTTGTATCGAAGCGGGCTCCGAACTGGTGCGTATCACTGCGCCCAGCAAAAAAGAAGCAGAAAATCTGCTTCCTATCAAAAACGAACTGCGTAAAAGAGGCTATCATACCCCCCTTGTGGCCGATATTCACTTCACACCCAATGCCGCTGAAATAGCAGCCCGCATCGTGGAAAAAGTGCGTATCAACCCCGGCAACTTCGTAGATAAAAAGAAATTTGAGACCATCAACTATACAGACAGTGAATACCTGGCTGAAACAGACCGTATTCGCAAACAATTCACCCCGCTGGTGAACATCTGTAAAGAATATGGTACCGCTATGCGTATCGGTACCAACCATGGCTCCCTCAGCGACCGCATCATGAGTCGCTATGGCGATACACCTATGGGTATGGTGGAAAGCGCTATGGAGTTTCTTCGCATCGCCGAAGATCTCAGTTACCGCAATATTATACTGAGCATGAAAGCCAGTAACCCGCAGGTCATGGTGCAGGCTTACCGTTTGCTCATCCAGACCATGCAGGAAGAACTGGGGCATTGCTATCCATTACACCTCGGTGTTACCGAAGCCGGCGACGGCGAAGATGGTCGTATTAAATCGGCCGTTGGTATCGGCACACTCCTGGAAGATGGAATCGGCGATACGATCCGTGTGTCTCTCACAGAAGATCCGGAATTCGAATTGCCAGTATGCCGTGACCTCGTCAAGCGCTATACCAGCCGTCAGAATCATACCCCGATTCCTCCCGTTGAGCAGGTACCCTACTCTCCCTTCAATTACAAACGCCGCGAATCTATTGCCTTCAATAATGTGGGAGGCAAACAGGTTCCAGTGGTAGTAGCTGACCTGAGTGATGTCAATAATATCAAACCGGCAGACCTGCAGGCCATCGGTTATAATTACGATGAAGCTACAGATAAATGGAATATTGCCGATGCTGCAGCAGATTACCTGTTCTGCCATGAGGTACTTTCCTTTGCATTGCCAGGCACATTGAAAGTGATTGTTCCCAACACCATCTGGGAAACCGCTGATGACAAGGAAAAATACATGCCGCTCTTCTCCTCTGAAGAGTTTATACAGGCTAAAAATACTTCTGCAGTACTGAACTTTGTAGACATCAATACCGGTGTCGCACTGACAGGAGAACTGTTATTACAACTGAACAATGGTAAGCCCGTTGTGCTCTGCCTGCATTCGTCTAACCAGCATGCTATGCCGGAAGTGCGCAGGGCATTCATGACACTGATGCAGCAAAACGTACAGTTGCCATGCATCATTCGCTGCATTGCCGCAGACCACACCAACGATGAGCACCTGATCCACTACGCCACTGAAACCGGTGCCTTACTGCTGGATGGCTTTGGAGATGGCTTATGGCTGGTGAAAACAGCTACCGCCGCAGCTTCAGTAGATCATACTTTGCTGAACAACGTAGCCTTTGGCATCCTGCAGGCTACACGTACCCGTATTTCCAAAACCGAATATATCTCCTGCCCTTCCTGCGGCCGTACCCTATTCGACCTACAGGAAACTACAGCACGAATCAGGGCAGTCACTAACCACCTCAAAGGAGTGAAAATCGCCATCATGGGTTGCATCGTAAATGGCCCCGGTGAAATGGCTGATGCTGACTTTGGCTATGTAGGCAGCGGCGTTGGCAAGATCACACTTTACAGGGGTAAAGAAGTGGTAAAACGCGGATTGAACAGCGACGTAGCTGTAGATGAACTGATCAATCTGATCAGGGAAAACGGCATGTGGGTAGATACAAATAACTAAAATAAAGTAGGGCTGTTGGTTCACAACAGCCCTCGCATCTTTATGCGTGTTCTTGAGGTTAACGGACGAACTAAAATCAATAGAGGGGTTATATTATATATAGTCAGACAATCGATGCATCATTTTCTCTAACATTCAAATAGCTTTTGGGGTTAATCATATTGTTGTCAGGTTGATACAAAGGTACGTCTGACATAGGACCTGAGTCAAGCGTATATATACGTATTTTATATGTGAAAACTACGGTTTAATTATCTAAGTACCAGTCGCTTAAACACGAGCATTGACGTAATATTTTCTATACTTTTTAATAATAAATAAACAACACTATGAAAAAGTTTCTGACTGGTGTATTCGCCCTCCTCATGGGTGCCTCTATTGCGTTCGCACAGACTCCTGCTACACAGCAAAAACAGGACAAACCTAAAACCGAAGCTAAACAGGATGCTCAAAAACTGAAGAAAGACGGTACTCCTGACAAACGTTTCAAAGAGAACAAAGAAGACAAAACTGCAACCGGCCCTAAGAAAAAAGACGGTACTCCAGACAAACGTTACAAAGAAAATAAAGATGCAAAAGCACCAAAAGCTGATGCAAAGAAAAAAGCTTAATCATTGTAAAAGGCTGGCTCATAGTAGCCAGCCTTTTAATTTTCGTACATTTATCGCATGTTGGACTTCAGGTTAAAAGTGTTTTATACAGTTGCCCGGCGCTTAAGCTTCACCAAAGCTGCCGAAGAGCTTTTTATTTCCCAGCCAGCCGTCACCAAGCATATTCACGAGCTGGAACAACAGCTGGGTATGGCCCTCTTTGAAAGAATCGGTAACCGTATCAAGATTACCCGAGCAGGACAGATTATGCTCAGGCATGCAGACGATATCTTTACCAGCTACCGCAATCTCGAATACGAAATCAACCAGCTCAAACATGAACAGGGCGGCCTACTGGCCTTAGGCGCAAGTACTACCATCGCACAATACTTTATACCACCTTTACTGGCGCAGTTTAATCAACGCTATCCAGAAGTAGCCGCATCTCTGATCAGCGGTAATACCGAACAGGTAGAACAGGCACTCTTTGACAAAAGTATTCAGCTGGGTCTCATAGAAGGCCGCTCCAAAAATCCCGTACTCAAGTATGTGGAAATTGCAAAAGATGAAATAGCCCTGATCGGAAATGTGAACTATAACTATGGAGACAACAACGGCCCTCTCAGCGCTTCCGATCTGAAAAATATTCCCCTGCTCATGCGTGAACATGGCTCAGGTACACTGGAAGTCATTAACGATGAACTGAAAAGATTAAAACTAAAACTAACCGACCTGCAGATAGCCATGTATATGGGTAGTACAGAGAGTATCAAATCCTACCTGCACCATGCACCATGTGCTGCGTTCCTCTCACTGAAAGCCGTACAGCGGGAACTGGAAGCCGGTGAATTTAAAATTCTACCCGTTAAAAATTTTAAACTGGTAAGGAAATTTCATTTCATATACCTGCAGGGCCAACAGGACAAATTAGCTCAACTGTTCATGCGCTTTGCACGGCAGCACGCAGGACAACAACAGGTATAAAATAAAAAAACCGGCCATTACAGCCGGTTCCCGTTTTTATAACTTATACCTTAACTACGCTGTAGCGTATAAATGATATATCCTGTCTTGTCTTCATAGTTCACAGCCGCTCTCCATACCATGGTAGTTTTGTCCAGAGAACTGATCTCCAGGCGATACCCTTCCGTTACATTCTTGGCCTTCACACCACCACCTATCTTTTTGAACTGTAACATCTGTACACCACCGGCCTTGTAAATAGACCATACGATAGGCTGAGATGCAGTACTACAACCATCTTCAGTAGAAGTCAGCGTAAATGAACCATTTGTTTCATTATTCGGGAATACCCACTGGCTACCTTTAAAACAACTATAAGAAGCCTGATCAAAAACAGTAATTTTTGAATGCTGAGGGATCCCTTCAAAGCTGATATCAGTAACAATCCAGTTTCCTTTTACACTTCCCTTGCTTGCGCTCACACTTGTATCAGTAGCCCCTGACTGGGTCTTGCAGGATATGGTGAAGAGAGATGCCAGCAAGCACAATGCTGCTAATGTAAGATGCTTCATGTATGAAATATTTAAATGTTTAATAAGACAGTAACGCAATTAGTTACCAGCTCGAAAATAGAAAAGACAAGAAGTGTACCAAACCTACCTGCGGGTTGGCTGTTGCTGCTCTATGTTGGGCAGCATGCGGAGAAAACGGTCTTCCATCTGATGAAAACGGTTATAGAAATAAATGGTGCTTGCCAATAAAGCGATGATAGCCATCCCCATCGCAATAAAAGCACAACGCCACCAGATGCTCACTGTCATGGTATATTTCTGAGGCTGTAAAATATAGGTCGGATTTTCAGGCGAAGATCTTTTGTTCCTGGGTGGTTTTTCCCAACTGATCTGGGCCGCAATCTTGTTCCAGACAACTGCAGGTGGTGTTACACCTCCTTCTTCTGTAATTCTTTGTAACCGGTATTCGGCCATAGCGATTTCAGTTTCCAGCTCGGGATAGATATAACGCATACGTTCCAGTAATACAATATCATCAGCCGAGGCGAGTCCCAGCAGGTAACTTTCAATAATACCACTATCTATGTAATCCTGTAAGTCCAGAAGGCAAAAAATAATAGGTGAAACCATGTTCCCCCAAGGTCAACTTCACATGCCTGGACGCAAATGTCAAATTAAAATCTGAATAATATAACTTTTTTTGTGGTATTAACCGTAAAATCACCTGGGATTTGCATGTATTTCCGCACGGGGAGCTAATTGTTCCAGCTTTTTTTCCTGCATTTGATACTTCAGATAGAAGTAAATAGCCGAAGCCAGACAAACTTTTGAAAGTATAAACACAGCGATGAAAAAGAGTTTCCACCATTTGTGTACCGTAATATATTGATTATCCTTTGGCTGGATATTTATGTAAGTAGTGTTGTAATTGGCCTGTTGGCGTTGATTGGACGATCTGCGGTAATCTGTCGTATCATAATACTCTTCCTCTCTCCAGTTGATCCGCTGTAAAATACGGTCTTTCAGCTGCACAGGAGGTAATACCGCTTCTGAAAATGCTATTCTCTCCATACGCTTCTCCACAGCAGCTATTTCACTGTTGAGTTCCGGGTAGAGCCTACGCATATATTGCAGCTCCTCTACCTCTATGTTGGTAGCAAGCCCAAGTACGTAGCTCTCTATAATACCGCTTTGTATGTAATGATCGAGTTCCAATTAGTTCCTTAAAAAGTTTCTGAAAGCCATCATTATTTCCTTCATCTGTCCGGCTACCGTTTCTGCCTCTACCCCCATCATCCGGGCTACCGCTTCTTTGGGCAGGCCTTTAAAGTAGCACAGGTAAAAAACCTTTTGTTTATCCTGTGGTAATGTGTTGGTAAATCGCTGAAGCGAATTATTCCCCTGGAGTAGTACCCCTTCAGTTACTTCCCCCCCTGCATAACTCCCGTCGGAAAACACTATCTCCCTTGTCAGGCGCATCATCCAGCCGAAGAGTAGGGTGTTTCCGGACTCCTTGTAAGTATAGATGTCACTATATATACGTACAAACACAGTAGTAAGGATGTCTTCTGCCTTTTTATTATCTGGAACCACTTGTAAGATTATGCTGTAAAGAGCCGGGCCATAGTAATCATACAATAACTCCCTTGCTCCGGGGTCACCAGCAATCAAGCGTTCAATTAGTAAATGCTCATCAATATGAACAGCAGGCTGTCCCAAATGTTGTCGGTTTAACTATAACTAAGATAGCTATTCTCCAACTATCCGTCAACTTTCTTGTTATAACATCTAAATGTTATTCAAAGAACTCCTGTACCCTCTTTCGCCTGTAAGCAAAGATTCCCTCCAGCTGACGGCGCACAAAAAGGGCATGTGCTACCCTGCCCAAAATACCCAATGGCAGTGAGTAGTGTACAATGTCCGTCATCTTTACGCCCCCCGCTACCGCCTCAAAATGATGTTGATGATGCCAAAGCCCATAAGGGCCCTCACGCTGTTCATCCACAAAATATTCCCCCTCTTTTACGTGGGTAATTTCTGTCATCCAGCGCAAGGGTATCCCAAGCACAGGATGAATAACGTAAGTAATAATTTCACCGGCATATATTGGCTTATCTGTCACCGGCGAAGTAATGTCAAATCGCATATACGAGGGCGTAATTTTCTCCAGGTTATCCGCCCGGGAAAAAAACTTCCATGCCTCCGGTATCGATGTATTTAATACCTGCTCATACCGCAACAGATAGATTTTTGCCATAACTTCATATATATTTTAGTGTCGACGGATGCTAATCCATTTTCAAATATAGTCATGTCCAGAGATCAATATCAACAACGTTTCGAGGAAGTATATAATCGGCTTAATGAACGACAGCGGGAAGCTGTTGACAATACAGAAGGCCCTGTGATGGTGATAGCCGGTCCCGGTACCGGCAAAACGCAGATCCTGGCATCGCGTATCGGCAAAATTCTGCGTGATACCGATTTTTTACCACAAAACATTCTCTGCCTTACTTATACTGATGCCGGCACAGTTGCCATGCGTAAGCGCCTCACCGACTTCATCGGCCCCGATGCTTACCGTGTTAATATCCACACTTTCCACTCCTTCTGTAACGAAGTGATACAGGACAACCTCGGCTATTTCGAAAAGAATAGCCTCGATCCTATATCAGAACTGGAAAAAATACAGCTGCTCAAAAAACTCATCGACGGTTTTGATAAACAAAACCCCCTGAAACGATATCGTGGCGATGTGTACTTTGATATGAATAACCTCTCCAATCTCTTCTCTACCATGAAGCGGGAAGGCTGGACTGTCGATTACATCAAAGATGCCATTAAAGCCTATATGGATGATTTGCCAAACCGTGAAGATTTTATCTGCAAAAGAGCGACCAAAAATTTTAAAAAGGGCGATATCCGTACAGATAAAATAGAAATTGAAGCAGAGAAAATGGCTCGCCTGCAAGCCGCTGTTGAACAATTCCTCGTATTCAACTCCCTCATGCACGCCGCCAACAGGTACGATTTCGATGATATGATCAACTGGGTGATCAGGGCCTTTGAACAAAACCCTAACCTCCTGGCTGATTATAAAGAACGCTACCAATACATACTCGTAGATGAGTACCAGGATACCAGCGGTACCCAGAACAGGCTCATTCAGCAACTCATCAACGGCGAAGAACTGCCCAACGTTTTCGTAGTGGGCGACGACGACCAGTCTATTTACCGCTTCCAGGGCGCGAATATCGAGAACATGGAGCAGTTTGCCGGTGGCTTTGCAGAAACCCTGCGCACCATCGTACTCACGCAGAACTATCGTTCTGTACAGAACATCCTGGATGCTTCCATGACCCTGATAGACAACAATGGTAATTCCCGCCTGGTAAATCAGCTGCCAGGACTGAGCAAACAGCTCACATCCAGCAATGATAAGCTGATGCACCTGAACATCACACCTGTCATCCAACGCTATAACACGCCACGGGATGAAATGGCAGGCATTACAAATACCATGGTATCCCTGCTGGAAAAAGGCGTTCCCGCCGGCAAAATAGCAGTGATCTATCGTGAAAACCGGTTCGGCGAAGAGCTGGCACAATACTTCCGTCTCAAAGGCCTTCCCTTCTATTCTAAAAGACATGTGAACCTTTTTGAAAATCCATTCGCCCGCAAAGTATTAACCATACTCCGATACCTGGCAGCAGAACTGGATACACCTTACAGTGGAGATGACCTGCTCTTCAAAATCATGCACTTTGACTTCTATAACATACCTCCTGTTGAAATAGCCAAAGTAAGTATCAGGGTGGCAGAAAAAGGATATGCCGAAAAATCGTCCATCCGTCAATATTTACAGGAATGGCAGACTACCCGCAACCTTACACTCTTTACCGAAGCGCCCGAACTGGCCATGATGGAACTGAGCAGGATGATGGAAGGCTGGATTAAGGAAGCACATAATCTTACCCTGCAACAACTCTTTGCCAGCATTATCAGCGAAGGTGGCATCCTCACCCACATCATGGATTCTCCGGAAAAAATGTGGCTCATGAAAGTATTGCAGGCTCTCTTTGATTTCATCAAAGAAGAAACCCGCCGCAATCCAGACCTGAGCCTCGTACCATTCGTAGAAATGGTAGATCTCATGGAAGCCAATAAAATTCCTATTCCCCTGGTACAGGTGTCTGGCAACGAAAAGGGAATTAACCTGATCACCGCACACGGCTCTAAAGGACTGGAATTTGAATATATTTTCCTGGCAGGTACTAACTCTCATCTCTGGGAAAAGAAGAAGAAAAACAACAGCGGATTCTCCTTCCCGGATACCGTATTCGCCACACAATCTACCAGTACGGATGAACAGGAATTACGCCGCCTCTTCTATGTAGCCATTACCCGTGCAGAAAAATACCTGTACATCAGTTATCCTGAATTCAGACTGGATGGAAAGCCACTGGAGCCAAGTATGTTCATCACAGAAATACTGGAAGAACACCAGCTGCCCAACGAAAAAGTAGAACTCTCCGAAGAAGCGATGTTCGCCTTCGAAGCACTGCATTACAGCAAGCACCTGGCACCTGAAATTGCCCGTGCAGACCAGTTGTTTATCGACACCCTGCTGGCTAGTTTCACCATGAACGTGACAGCACTGAACAATTACCTGGATTGCCCCCTGGGCTTCTTCTATAAGAACCTTGTTCGTATCCCGACAGGCCGCTCTGAGAATACAGAGTTCGGTTCTGCCGTACACTACGCATTGGAAAAGCTTTTCCAGAAAATGCAGGAAGCCGGCAATAACACCTTCCCCACCCGTGAAGAATTCATCAAAGACTTCGCCTGGAGCATGCGCCGCAACCGCGAGTGCTTTACCCGCGAATCCTTTGAGAGAAGAATGGAATATGGCAAGGAAATCCTCACCAACTATTACGATACCTACATCGGCACATGGAACAAGATCGTAAGTGTGGAAAGAAACGTGCGAAATATTGTAGTAAGTGGTGTTCCCCTCAAAGGAAAAGTGGATAAACTGGAGTTTGAAGGCAACCAGGTGAATGTAGTAGATTACAAAACCGGCGATTACGAAAAGGCCATCAAAGATTATAAAAAGTTCGACCGCCCTAACGAGAAAAATCCTAATGGTGGCGACTACTGGCGACAGGCCGTATTCTATAAAATCCTGCTGGAAAACTACCGGTCCAAAAGCTGGCAGGTAGCCAGCACTGAATTCGACTTCATCGAACCAAACAAACAAAAGGTTTATCACAAAGAGAAAGTGTTCATCACCGCCGATGATATTGCAGCCGTAACACAGCAAATCGTAGATACCTGGACCAAAATCCAGAACAAGGATTTCTATACCGGCTGCGGTAAGGAAGAGTGCGTATGGTGCAACTTTGTAAAAGATCACAAACTGCATATCGCACTGCACGACCTTGAAGAGGAAAGCGAAATACAATTTTAACATTTCCTGCGCTCCGGCAATATTTGGATATTACTGATTCAAATTTGATCTTTGGACCCGGTTTTTGGCATAATACGATAAAAATGAATCAGAACTTCCGTGGCTGGGTTTCCCTGCTTACAGTTATAATAGCAAGTGTACTTTTATTCCCCCGCTGTGCGAACATTGTTCCGCCCAGTGGTGGCCCTAAAGACACTTTACC
The DNA here is from genome assembly GCF_003412465.1 of Chitinophaga silvisoli. GTDB lineage: Bacteria > Bacteroidota > Bacteroidia > Chitinophagales > Chitinophagaceae > Chitinophaga > Chitinophaga silvisoli. The sequence continues at coordinate 911,988 of NZ_QTJV01000002.1, read as the reverse complement.
TCCTGTATTGCTTGGTGCCAGCCCGGCGGACTCCAGCCTGCACTTCAATGCCCACAAGGTCACCCTGTCATTCAGCGAATACGTAGAGCTGGATAACATCTTTGAAAAGCTGATCGTATCCCCTACCCTGAAGCGTACACCCACCGTGACAGCCAAGCTGAGAACGGTCACCATGGTCATCAAGGATACCCTGGATCCAAATACCACCTACACCTTCAACTTTTCTGATGCCATCCGCGATATCAACGAGCGTAACCCCATCCAGGATTATGCTTACGTAGTATCTACCGGCGACTACCTCGACTCCCTGCAGGTAAAAGGCTTTATAATCAACGCCGAAAGCGGTAAACCGGATAGTAATGTGTCCGTGATGCTCTACCGCCACCGGGAAGACTCCGTTGTTTCCAAGGAAAAACCGGTCTACTACGCCCGCTCCAGAGGTAATGGCTCCTTCTGGTTCAAAAACCTGGCTCCCGGCGATTACAAGATCTTCGCCATCAAAGAAGAAAACAAAGACTTACAATACAACGATCCTAAAGAACTGATTGCCTTCCAGGATAGCCTGATACACCTGCGGGAAGAAAACCTGTACGATGTACCACTCCTCACCTTCCTGGAAAAAGACTCTACCCTCAAAAGTGGTGGTCCTGAAGAAATAGGCGGTCCTGGCGGCCCTACCGAAGGTAATAACCCGCCTCCTCCTCCTGTGGAAGAGGACAAAAAGACCAAAGAGGAAAAGGAAAAAGAAAAGAAAAGAAGAATCCTGGTAGCTGCTACCCTGGGCGAGAAAAATACCCAGGATCTGGGCCAGCCACTGATTGTGAACTTCAGTGCTCCTGTAAAAACACTGGACACTACCCGCATGATGCTGACCGAAGATACTACTTTCAAAGCGGTTCCCTTTACCACATTCTTCGACTCTACCCGCAAAGTGCTGCATGTAGTCTACACCTGGAAAGAAGGTACCCCTTACCGCCTCACAATTCCCAAAGAGGCTGTACTTGATACCCTTGGTCAGGAGCAATCCAAAGCCGATACAATCCTGTTCAATGCAAAGAAAGAATCTGATTACGGCAGTGCCATGCTGACGCTCACCCTCAGCGACAGCCTGAAAAATGCAGGTGGCGATACCATGCATTATGTAGCACAGCTGGTGAAAGACAAAGAGATAAAGTACGCAGGCAAAATTGTAAAAGGTGCCTGGATCCAGAAGCGCATTCAGCCTGGCGAATACGAAGTAAGGATCCTCCTGGATGATAATAATAACGGCGTTTGGGATCGTGGTGTGTACTATGGTACACCGAAAAAACAACCCGAAAGAGTCGTGAACTTCCCCAAAAAGGAGAACATCAAAGCCAACTGGGGAGTACCGATCAAATTGCAGATCTAACCGGCCAGGGGCACATTGCCCCCATGAAAAAACATTATTTTTGTACCATGATCTTCTCCTCCGCTCTGATAGAAAATGCTGTAAATGAATTTGCGCGGCTGCCAGGTATTGGCAAGAAAACAGCGCTCCGCCTGGTATTACACCTCCTCAAACAGGATCCTGCACAGGTGAAGCTATTCGGCGAGGTAGTTACCCGCATGCGCGACCAGATCAGGTTCTGCAAAACCTGCCACAACGTTTCCGACGAAGAAGTCTGCTCCATCTGCAGCAGCCCTTCCCGCAATAAAGCATTAGTATGTGTCGTGGAAAACATCCGCGATGTCATGGCTATAGAAAATACCCAACAATTCAACGGTGTATACCATGTGCTGGGAGGCATCATCTCTCCCATCGATGGTATTGGTCCCGACCAGCTGAATATCCATTCTCTTATAGAAAGAGTACAGCAACAGGGTGTGGAAGAAATCATTATGGCGCTGAGCCCGACAATAGAAGGGGACACCACCATTTATTACCTCTCGAAAAAGCTGAAGGAATTTCCTGTAAAGATTACCACCATCGCCCGTGGTATCGCCTTCGGCGGCGAACTGGAATATGCGGATGAAATGACGCTGGCCAGATCTATCTCTAATCGTTTACCACTGGAAAGTTACGTACAGAAATAAAAAACGCCGAAGGTATCAGCGTTCTGCAGCTGCCTTTCAGCGTTTTTTTAAAAAAGATACGAGTGCTCAACAACACCCGTGTGTGTTTAACCTGTAATTCCACGTTATGAAAAAGCTATGATTGATCTTTATCTTTTTGTTGTCCGCTTCCCTCCTCTTCATTGCGCAGCTCCCGCCAGCGCTCTATCTCATACTTGTTCAGAAAGCAGATCCTGAATACAGTAGAAGCTTCATTTTCAGCATCCTCAGGAACCGGGTATAAACCAAATTGCGCCAAATGCTTTTGTAAACTGTGTACATGCTTCGCAATGCTCATTGTCTTAAATTTTTTGTTTAAGCAGGTTGTTAACTATGCGGGCAAAGTGGTGGATTCCCTGGTAGTAATCAGATGGTAGTATATTGATTCTTTTGTTGTATTACCCTACAAATATAGTAGACTTTTGGTTTCAAACAAAATTTTCTCTCATTTTCCTGAATAAAGTAAAAAATTCTGCTAACAGTACTTCCAATGGTGATATTTCATATAATGAGGCAATAAATAAGTATCTTTGTATGTCTTTCCGGAAAAAATAGTAAACGCATTATCGATATGAAATCATTATCCCAGTGTGCAGCAGAACGTATTCTGATCATAGATGGTGCCATGGGTACCATGATCCAGCGTTATAAGCTGGAAGAAGCAGATTATAGAGGCGAGCGTTTCAAAGATTATCACCTGGATGTAAAAGGCAACAATGACCTGCTCAACCTGACTCAGCCCCAGATCATCGAAGCCATACACAGAGAATATCTCGAAGCTGGTGCCGACATCATCGAAACCAATACCTTTAGTAGTACGACCATCGCAATGGCCGACTATGATATGCAGGCCCTGGCCTTCGAACTGAACGTGGCCGCCGCACAAATTGCAAAAAGAGCTGCAAACGATTATACAGCGAAAAACCCCGACAAACCACGCTTTGTAGCTGGCGCAATCGGTCCGCTGAATAAAACACTCTCCCTCTCCCCCGATGTGAACAATCCGGGCTTCCGCTCCGTTACTTTTGATGAAGTGGTGACTGCCTATTATGAGCAGATCCGCGGTTTGCACGAAGGAGGAGTAGACATCCTGCTCATCGAAACCATCTTTGATACCCTCAATAGCAAGGCCGCTATCTTTGCAGCCAAGAAGTATTTCAGGGATATCAAACAACCAGAACTGCCCATCATGATCTCCGGTACCATCACCGATGCCTCCGGACGTACCCTGAGTGGCCAGACACTGGAAGCTTTCTACATCTCCGTTATGCACGCCAAACCTTTCTCTGTTGGGTTAAACTGTGCATTGGGTGGTGAGCAAATGCGCCCTCATGTGGCTGAACTGGCCCAGATAGCTGGCTGCTATGTAAGCTGCTATCCAAATGCCGGTCTGCCAAATGCATTCGGTGAATATGATGAAACACCGCATGATACCGCCTGCATCATCGAAGACTTTGCTAAAGAAGGTTTTGTAAACATCGTAGGCGGCTGCTGTGGCACCACTCCGGATCATATCCGGCACATTGCCCAGCACGTAGCGAAGATTGCACCAAGACCTTTACCAGTGCAGGAAACAACACTGGCTTAATATAATTTTATCTGCTAATTACCATAGCTTACCAAATGAGCGATACAGTCAATACCGCGCAAACTGACACTGAACAGGAGAAAACTGTCATCAAACCATTCCTCCGCCTGAGCGGCCTGGAACCACTGGTAGTACGACCTGAAACCAACTTCATCAACATCGGCGAACGTACCAACGTGACCGGTTCCAAGAAATTTGCCCGTCTGATCAGGGAAGGACAGTTCGAAGAAGCGCTCTCCGTAGCCCGCCAGCAGGTTGAAAATGGCGCACAGATCCTGGATGTGAATATGGATGATGCCCTCCTCGATGGTGAACAGGCAATGACCACCTTCCTGAACCTGCTCGCCGCAGAACCGGATATCTCCAGGATCCCGGTGATGATCGATTCCAGTAAGTTCAGCATTATCGAAGCAGGTCTCAAATGCCTGCAGGGTAAATGTATCGTAAACTCCATCTCCCTCAAGGAAGGTGAAGAGAAGTTCATCGAACACGCCACTATCTGCAAAAGCTTCGGTGCCGCTGTAGTAGTAATGGCTTTCGACGAACACGGACAGGCAGATACTGAAGAGAAAAAAGTTAGCTTTTGTCACCGCTCCTACAAGATCCTCACAGAGGTAGTAGGCTTTGATCCACAGGATATCATCTTCGATCCAAATATCTTTGCTATTGCCACTGGTATCGAAGAACACAATAACTACGCAGTAGACTTCATCAATGCCACCCGCCGTATCAAGGAACTGATGCCGCTGACCAGCGTAAGTGGTGGTGTGAGTAATATCTCCTTCTCTTTCAGAGGGAATGATGTAGTGCGCGAAGCCATGCACTCCGTATTCCTCTTCCACGCTATCAAAGCGGGTATGAACATGGGAATCGTAAATGCAGGTATGCTGCAGATCTATGATGAAATCGAACCACAGCTGCGTGAGCTATGTGACGATGCCATCCTCAATCGCCGTGAAGATGCAACCGAACGCCTCATCGCCTTTGCCGAAACCGTAAAGGCAAAAGGTAAGGTGATTGAAAAAGACGAATCCTGGCGCCATGGCTCTGTAGAAGAAAGACTGAGCCACGCTCTCGTAAACGGTATCACCGATTATATCGAAGCCGATACCGAAGAAGCCAGACAAAAATATCCCCGTCCGCTGGATGTGATCGAAGGTCCGCTCATGGATGGTATGAACGTAGTTGGCGACCTGTTCGGCAGCGGTAAAATGTTCCTCCCACAGGTTGTAAAAAGCGCCCGTGTGATGAAGAAATCCGTAGCCGTACTGACTCCTTTTATCGAGGAAGAAAAGGCCCGCCTGGTAGCTGAAAATGGAGGCGTGATCAAATCAGCAGGTAAAATCCTGCTCGCTACCGTAAAAGGCGATGTTCACGACATCGGTAAAAATATTGTGGGCGTGGTATTGGGTTGTAATGGCTACGACATCATCGATTTGGGCGTAATGGTACCTGCAGATAAGATCCTGCAGACCGCCCGCCAGGAAGATGTAGACATCATTGGTCTCAGTGGCCTGATTACCCCCAGCCTCGACGAAATGGTACACGTAGCCAGAGAAATGAAACGCCAGCACTTTGAAGTACCATTATTAATAGGTGGCGCTACTACCTCCCGTACACATACCGCCGTGAAGATTGCAACTGAGTATGAACATGGTGTCATACACGTACTGGATGCATCCCGCAGTGTGACCGTAACCGGCAACCTGCTGAACAAAGCACTGAAGAAAAACTTCCTGCAGGAAGTAACTGCGGAATACACGAAACTGAACGAAAACTTCCGGAACAAGAAACCCGTGAAACAATACCTGCCAATCGCAGAAGCCCGCCAGAATAAGGCAATCCGCGATTGGACCGGATTCAACCCAGTAGTTCCAAAACAACTGGGAGTGCAGGTATTCAAGAGTTATAACCTGGCTGAAATAGCTGAATATATCGACTGGCAACCCTTCTTCATTTCATGGGAACTGCATGGTAAATTCCCCGCTATCCTGACCGACGAGGTAGTAGGTGTGGAAGCAAGCCGCCTGTATGAAGATGCAAAAGCAATGCTAAAACGCATCGTAGAAGAAAAATGGCTCACTGCCAATGCCGTAATTGGCCTCTTCCCTGCCAGCAGAACTGCTGATGATACCATTACCGTATTGTCTCCCAAACCAGGTCAGGGAACTGTGAAACTGGAATGCTTACGCCAACAGATCAAGAAAGCACCAGGTCAGCCAAACCTTTCACTGGCGGACTTTATCGCTCCTTCTGATACTGGTATACAAGATTACATGGGTGCCTTTGCAGTAACTACAGGTGGCGATATCGAAGGCTGGCTGGAGAAATTTAAGGCAGACCATGATGATTATAGCAGCATCATGCTGAAAGCCCTTGCAGACAGACTTGTAGAAGCCTTTGCAGAGCTGATGCACGAACGCGTGAGAAAAGAATTCTGGGGTTATGCTTCAGAGGAGCACCTGAGCAAAGATGACCTGATCAGAGAAGAATACGCGGGTATCCGCCCTGCACCAGGTTATCCTGCCTGCCCTGAACATACAGAGAAATACAAGATGTTTGATATGCTGGATGCTACTGAGCATACCGGTATCACCCTGACAGAATCACTCGCCATGTATCCTGCTGCAAGCGTGAGTGGCTGGTACTTTGCAAATCCGGCAGCCAAATACTTTGGTATAGGCAAGATTGAAAAAGACCAGGTGATCGACTATGCGGAGCGCAAAGGCTGGACTGTAGAGGAAGCAGAGAAATGGCTTAGACCGGTACTCGAATACGACATGTAAAAACTTCGTTATAATTTTTAGCTGAATGCCGGTGGTTGCGCTGCAATCACCGGCATTCGTATATTTACAGTATGAGAATCATATCGTACAATGTAAACGGGCTACGTTCGGCCATGACAAAAGGCTTCACAGAATGGCTCAAAACAGACCCCGCCGATATCATCTGCTTACAGGAAATCAAAGCGCACAAAGACAATGTGGATTTTCGACAGTTTGACGAGCTTGGTTATGAACACTACTGGTACCCTGCCCAAAAGAAAGGCTACAGCGGTGTGGCGGTCCTCACCAAAATAAAACCAGATCATGTGGAATATGGAAACGGCTACATGCAGAGCGATGCCGAAGGAAGGGTCATACGCCTTGATTTCGGCGATCTGACACTCGTTAACACATATATTCCATCCGGCACCAGTGGAGAGGAAAGACAAACCTATAAATACCAATGGCTGGATGAATTCTTTGCTTACCTGCATACACTCAAAGCTACAAGACCTAATATAATAGTGTGTGGAGACTATAATATCGTCCACAAACCCATCGACATTCATGACCCTGTAGGCAATAAAAAAAGCAGTGGCTTTTTGCCTGAAGAACGTGCCTGGCTGGATAAACTATTTGAAAGTGGCTTTGTAGATACCTTCCGCCATTTCTGTCAGGACCCTCATCACTATAGCTGGTGGAGTGTTCGTGCCAATGCACGCAATAATAATAAAGGCTGGCGTATTGATTATATCAGTGTCACCGCCCCCCTGCAGGAGAAATTGAAAGAAGCTAAGATCTACCCTGATGTAAAGCATTCCGATCACTGCCCGATATACCTGCAATTGAGCCACTAACAAGGACTTCCGACTATGATTATATTTAACATTACCACCCTGGTATCACATCCCATCAACGACAGATGGCTGCAATGGATGAAAGAAGACCAGATTCCTGCAATTATGAACACCGGTTTATTCCATGATTACCGCATATGCAGGCTGCTGGAGCAGGATGAGGAAGATGGTCTCACCTACTCCGTACAATTCTTCACAGATACACTGGAGAACTACCAGACTTACATAGACGAATACGCACCGGTGCTTCAAAAACGCGCTTATGACCTGTTTGGCAGCCAGTTTGTGGCCTTCAGAACCGTGATGCAGGTAGTATAACATCTAAACTTATCCACAGGAAATCCACTGTTTATAGGGGATTGTGAGTTTGGTACAATACTTGGAACACTCTGACGTTTATTATAAAACCAGTAGCAAATTGCCACTAGCAGCGGGTTTCAGCAATTAACTCCTGTTTCGCTCATACATCCATATCATGAGTGAATCAGCTGTAACCGTTACCTGTAGCCCTTTTCAGCCGATAAAATTTTGCTTAAAAAAGATGCAAAAAATTTGGTAATCTGATAAAACGCGCTATATTTGCTCACATCAAACATTTTAATTCACTAGTTAAACTTACTAGCTATGAACAAAGCCGAATTAATCGACAAACTGGCAAAAGATGCCGGTATCACTAAAACCCAAGCTAACGAAGCACTGGATTCTTTCACTAAAGCTGTTGCTGATACCCTGAAAAAAGGTGGTAAAGTAACCTTAGTAGGTTTCGGTACTTTCTCTGTTTCTAAACGTGCTGCTCGTAACGGTAGAAACCCACAGACTGGCCAGATCATCAAGATCAAAGCTAAGAAAGTTGCTAAATTCAAAGCTGGTAAGGCTCTGTCCGACAAGCTTTAATCTGTTAGCTTACCTTATTCAAGCAAGGAACTTCACTGTTTCTTGCTTTTTTTATTTTATATAGGTCCACCTTTTGTCCACCTTCTGTTCGACGCTTCTTCGACGCTTCTTCGACCTTTCTTTGATACTTGTTCGATGCTTGTTCGATGCTTGTTCGATGCTTGTTCGACCTTTGTTCGATGCTTCTTCGATACTTGTTCGACGCTTCTTCGACCAGAAAAGGCATGTGGCCCGCTAAATTCAATCCAGATTGGTACGTCTCCCCCTGGAATGTCCCGATTTGTGGTATTTTCCCTTTTTTCTGTAATTTGCACCAATTAATAATAAACAATCAAACTGTCTAACAATGGGTAGAGGTGATATCAAAACCAAAAAAGGTAAGATTTTCAGTGGTTCTTTCGGAAAATCAAGACCTGCTAAGCCTGCGAAAGCTGCTGCTGTTAAAGCTGCAAAGGCTGCTGCAAAACAAGCTTAAAATTATTAAAGAGGCTGACCACCTAAACATGATCAGCCTCTTATAATTTTATCAGGGTGCCAGACGCTCTATCTTCCAGCTACTTCCTTCCTGACTGTACTGGATACGGTCATGAAGCCGGCTACTGCGCCCCTGCCAGAACTCCATCGCTACCGGTTTCACAATATATCCACCCCAGTTCTCCGGTCTCTCAGGCGCATGCTTCTCATATTTCTCAGTCACTGATTTTACCTTCTCTTCCAGGAAACTCCTGTTCGGAATAACCTTGCTCTGTGGAGACGCAATCGCACCAATTCGGCTGCCTATCGGACGGCTGTTGTAATACTCCGTACTCATAGCCGCATCCACCTTGGATACTACCCCGTCTATACGCACCTGCCTTTGCAGCTCTTTCCAGAAAAACAACAGGGATACATGTGGATTAGCTGCCATCTCGTGGCCTTTACGGCTATCATAATTGGTAAAGAACACAAAACCATCCTTATCAAAACTCTTTAACAATACAATACGGGTAGTAGGAATCCCTGCGGAGGTACTGGTAGCCAGCGTCATCGCATTGGCTTCATCTATCTCTCCGGTGAGGGCTTCATTCCACCATTTTTCAAATTGCTGAATAGGATCCTGGGCTACTTCGCTTTCGTCCAGTTCGGCAAGTGTATAATCCTTGCGCAGGTCAGCTACTTTTTTGTTTAGCATGGGCCAATAATTTACTGCCACAAAGATACAGCAAGCCCCGGGCAACAAAGCGCTAAAATGCTTGATTGTCATCAGTATCAAGCCCCACAAAAAGAATATGAATAATTATTAATTTTAACCCATGAGAACCATACTCCTTATTATTATCTCAGCTATTTTACTGGTATCCTGTGGTGACAGACATCCCAAACAAGCTGCTGTGAGTCTCCCCAATTTCAGGACCACACCCTATTTCTACGTACAACTCAAAGGAACCCTGGCAGGTAAAAATATTACAATGCAACTGACCAAGGGCAATCCAGCCATGTACCGCGGATATTATAGTTATGAAGAATCAGGAGAGCCAATCGCCATCTGGGGAAACCTGGACCAGAACAATATGCTGGTATTATATGAGAGTACGGACGAAAAAGAAGAACGCTTTTTTACCGGCATCCTTGATAGCGCCGGCGTATATAAAGGCAAATGGAGAGGAAGAGGCACAACTTATGAGTATACCCTCACTGCCAATATGAAAGACGCAACGCCATTAACTGTATATTATGGAGAAGACTCACTCAAATTATTCCCGGCCAATCCTAATACCCCGGAAGCAGTAGCGACCAATGCCATCTTATGGCCGGCCCCTGGCCTGGACGATGCTACAGCTGCTTTCATCCGCAATACCGTCACTGGCAATCCCATATTTGATAACCCTGTCCGCTACCTGAGAAGGGATATAGACTCCTTCCTGGTTACTTACAAAACCACTGAAACCGATATCGATACCACGCAGGAAATTCCTGCTACCGCCAGCTGGTCTGCCGATGCCGATATGAAAGTAGTGTATAACCACTATCCCTATTTGTGCATTGAATCATTCACCTATGAGTATACAGGGGGCGCACATGGCAATTACGGCTCCATTTACAAGGTTTTGGATCTTAGTAAGAAGAAAGTATTAACGACAGATGACCTGTTTAAACCGGGCTATAAAGAGGCATTACCGGCATTGCTGGAAAAAGCTTACAGGAAGATTTTCAGGGTAAGTGAAGAAGTTTCTTTAAAAGACCAGTTACTGGTCGATAAAATTCCGGTGAATGAAAACTTTTTCATCACCGACAAGGGAATAGGGTTCTGTTATACGCCTTATGAGATCGGGCCTTATGCCATGGGCCAGGTCAACCTGTTCGTCCCTTTTACGGAGCTCAAAGCATACCTGAAATAAAGCAAATCGGGGAATTGCTAAGCAATTCCCCGATTTGAAATAAGTTTATCCTTTTACCAGTGTCCCCACATTCTTTCCCATAATTACCTGGAGCAGATTGCCAGGACGATTCATGTCGAACACAATGATCGGGAGTTTATTTTCCTGACACAGTGTGAAGGCGGTCATATCCATCACATTCAGTGATTTCTGATACACCTCAGAGAAGGTAATGGTTTCGAACCTTGTAGCAGTTGGATCTTTCTCCGGATCAGCAGTATAGATACCATCTACACGTGTTCCTTTCAGGATCACATCTGCCTGGATCTCGATAGCACGGAGGGAAGCAGCTGTATCAGTGGTGAAATACGGGTTACCGGTACCGGCACCAAAGATCACAACACGGCCTTTTTCAAGGTGACGGATGGCTCGGCGGCGGATGTAAGGTTCTGCGATCTGCTCCATTTTGATAGCTGATTGCAGGCGGGTATATAAACCTACCTTTTCCAGACCACTCTGCATGGCCATACCATTGATAACTGTCGCCAGCATCCCCATATAGTCGCCCTGAGCACGCTCAATCCCTGTCTCCTTCTCGTTCATACCACGATATATATTACCACCACCAATCACGACCGCAACCTGCACGCCCAGATCAGTAGCAGCTTTAATATCGTATGCATACTGGGAGATCACTCTGTGATCAATCCCGTAATTACCTTCCCCCATAAGGGACTCACCGCTTAGTTTAAGTAAAATACGCTTGTACTTTGGCAACATGACTATTGAAAAATGATATATTAATTGAAGTTAGTTATCTCTTACTGCGCCCCTAAGATACAAAAAATGCGGAACGCGGAATTTCCGGGGCAGGTTTACCCGTTGTTGACACTACATGATTTCCGTTAGGCACAAAAAAAAGGAGAGAAAAACTTCTCTCCTTTTTTTACCGGGAATTTATTATCCCAATGCGATTCTGCTGAATCCTGTTACCTTCAGGCCTGCACTTACAGACTTCAGGTAATCACCAACAGATTTATTATTATCTTTTACAAAAGCCTGCTGTAACAGGGTATTGTCTTTGAAGAATTTGTTCACCTTACCCATAGCGATTTTCTCAGCCATGTCTCCGGTTTTACCTTCAGCAGCGATCTGCTCGAGAGCGATTGCTTTTTCACGAGCCACCAGATCTTCCGGAACACCAGCTGCATCTACAGCGATTGGGTTCATAGCAGCGATCTGCATAGCTACGTCTTTACCTACTTCTTCAGCTACAGCTTCAGAGAAACCTACCAGTACACCCATACGGTAGTTACCATGGATGTAAGCAGTTACAGAAGCAGCGCTGATCTTTTCGAAACGTGCCAGGGTGATCTTTTCACCGATCTTAGCTACCTGGTCGTTTACTTTATCATTTACTGTTGCGCCATCCAGCGTAGCAGCACCCAGTTCTTCTACAGTGTTAACACCGGAAGCCAGTGCCAGGTCTACCAGAGACTGAGCAAACTTGATGAAGTCTTCGTTCTTGGCTACGAAGTCAGTTTCGCAACCCAGTGCTACTACCACGCCAGATTTGCCATCAGCAGCAGTCTTAGCAATGATAACACCTTCTTTGGTTTCACGGTCAGAACGTAAAGCGGCTACTTTTTGGCCTTTCTTACGCAGATAATCAACTGCTTGTTCAAAATCACCATCGCTTTCTACCAGCGCCTTTCTGCAATCCATCATACCTGCACCTGTTTGCTGACGCAGTTTGTTTACATCAGCGGCTGTAATTGTTGCTGCCATAACTTATAATGAGTTTAAGAGTATTAAGTTTATATGAATTTTGCTACTTGTCCGGTTTATATGACCAATTGCGAACCACAGATCAGGTAAGCTGTCCACGGTTCGCAATTGATCTATTTAGTCATGAACAGAATTATCTTCCGCCACCACCTGGTCTGCTACCACCAGAACCTGCTGGACGACGCTGTCCGCCGCCACCGCCGCCTGGACGGTTACCACCACCGCCACCAGGACGGTTGCCACCTGGACGATTGCCGCCACCGCCTTGACGGTTGCCGCCACCGCCACCAGGACGGTTGTTGTTACCACCAGGACCACCTGGGCCACGACCACCTGGCTTACGACCTCTTTCACCACCACGATCATCACCGCCTTCGAGTTCGAATTTCAGAGACTTGTTGTCTTCTTCTTCTTCTTCAACTACGTCGTCAGTTTTCTCGTTAGCTCTTTCAGCCAGACCCTCTGCAATAGCTGCAGCGATATAGTTAGTAACGATTGCAATAGATTTAGTAGCATCATCGTTCGCTGGTACTGCGAAATCTACCTTGGTAGGATCGGAGTTAGTATCTACCATACCGAAGGTGGAGATACCCAGACGACGAGCTTCTGCCAGTGCAATGTGCTCATGGCTGATGTCAACCAGGAACAGTGCAGCAGGAACACGAGCCAGCTGAGCGATACCACCCAGCACCTTCTCCATTTTCTCCTTGTCACGTGTTAAGGTCAGACGCTCTTTCTTAGTGATGCTATCGAAAGTACCATCAGTCAGCATTTTCTCGATGCTCTGCATTTTCTTCACACTCTTACGGATAGTGGTGAAGTTGGTCAGCATACCACCTAACCATCTTTCAGTCACGTAAGGCATGTTTACACGCTTAGCCGCTTCTGCTACGATTTCTTTAGCTTGCTTTTTTGTTGCAACGAACATGATCTTCTTACCGCTCTTTGCGATAGATTTCAGGGCTGCAGCAGCTTCCTGTAATCCTTCAACGGTTTTGTTCAGATCTATGATGTGAATACCTTTCTTTTCTGCGAAAATGTAAGGCAGCATTTTTGGATTCCATTTCTTCTTCAGGTGACCGAAGTGTACACCTGCCTCCAGTAACTGCTGCTGTAATGAGGTATTATTTTCCATGTTATTATACTCTGTTATAAAAGGTCAATGTTAATAATCTGCGAAGGGTATATACTACCACCACGCATTCATCACGATTAGCGTTTAGAGAACTGGAAGCTTCTTCTGGCTTTAGCTTTACCTGGTTTCTTACGTTCAACGCCTCTAGGATCACGTTTCAGTAATCCAGCCGCTTTCAGTGCAGGACGGAACTCGATGTTCACTTCACACAGTCCGCGGGCAATACCCAGCTTCACTGCTTCTGCCTGACCCTTGATACCACCACCAGCAGCATTTACCTTTATATCAAATTTATCCAGAGCGTCGATTGTTTTCAACGGCAGTTCTACCTGATTCTGCAGGTAAACCAGCGCGAAATATTCTTTATAGTCTTTGTCGTTTACTGTAATTGCACCAGTGCCCTTGCTGATATACACGCGAGCTACGGCTTCCTTACGACGACCAATAGTATTTTTTTGCTTTTCCATGTATCAGAGAAAAATTAGAAAGTTAAGGATTTAGGTTTCTGCGCAGCATGCGGATGCTCAGCGCCGGCATATACAAACAGTTTTTTGTACATAGCACGTCCCAGACGGTTCTTAGGCAGCATGCCCTTAACAGCTCTTTCAATCACCACTTCCGGACGACGACGGATCAGCTCCTTAGCAGTCTCTGCCTTCTGACCTCCAGGATAACCTGAGTAAGTCAGATATTCCTTGTCATTCCATTTATTACCAGTCAACTGGATCTTTTCAGCATTGATGATGATTACGAAATCTCCACAATCAGTATGAGGAGTATAGTAAGGCTTGTTCTTACCTCTTAAAATGGACGCAATCTTCGCGCTCATCCTACCCAGTGTCAGGTTGGTAGCGTCTACAATATGCCAGTCACGCACTACAGTTGCGTCGTTGGCAGATTTAGTCTTGAAGCTTAAAGTATTCATTATAGTAAATAAAATTTACGCTTGAAATATGATCCCACACAATTTGGGAGTGCGAAGTTAATTCACATACTTTGAATAACCATACATTTTGAGACATTTTTTAGATAGCACCCTCACAAGATATTGATTTTCAATAAATTTTTTGACTCAGAATTATTAACATAGCCGGTGGAATATTTAGTTGGGCTGTTTTTCCCCTGTTTATCAAACAGGAACATATATGGGGCAATTATTATAAACGAAAAGGCCGGAAGCAGTCTCTTACTTCCGGCCCTTTAATTATGACAAAGTGCTTGCTTACTAATTCCTGTCCCTTGCATTCAGGAATAAAAAGATATACTGTAACAGCGTTACTACCGAAGCTACCGCCGCTACCACATAGGTCATAGCCGCCCACCAAAGCGCATCCTTCGCCTGATCATGCTCCCGGGGCCTCATCACATTCGTATTGTCCAGCCAGATCAATGCCCTGCGGGATGCATCGAACTCTACCGGCAATGTTACCAGCGCAAACAAAGTTGTCAAACTAAATAATAAAATACCAATCAGTAAAGGGGCCGATGTCCAGTACAAAGCAAATACCCCGATCATCAGCACAAACTGCAACCATTGCGAACTAAACTGCACCAATGGCACCAGCCTGGACCTTAAACCCAGCCAGGCATAAGACTTCTGATGCTGGATCGCATGCCCGCACTCATGAGCAGCCACCGCAGCGGCCGCTACATTCGCTCCGGAATAGACCTCCGGACTTAAATTCACAGTCTTGTTGGCAGGGTCATAATGGTCAGTCAGAAACCCATCCACAGATATCACCTGCACATCATATATCCCATTCTCACTCAACATCTTCTGCGCTATCTGCTTCCCGGTCAGCCCGGATGAGGTAGGTACCCCACTGTATTCCCTGAATTTTCCCCGCAACCGGTAACTCACCAGCATACTGATCCCAACAAAAATCAGTGATACTATCAACATTCCAGGTGTCATAAATAGAATAAGTGTTTATTTTTTTACAAAATTACCCCTTACTAAGATCAAATTCCCCTCCAAATCCACCCTTCCAAAAGGATTTATGATTTCCTTAAGAAACTACCCCAATTCTTCCCCCAGTCACCTGACAAACAGAAATTTAACACTGTCATTATGTCCTCTTTTGTAATTTTTAAGTCATAAATCCGGACGATATGACAGATATAAATAAGCGCTTTATGACCCTTTTTTCATATATATTTTTGGGCGTTATCAATCCTATTTATCAACCTTTTACGCCCTTTCAATGAAAGTATAATTAAATACCGGGAAGCCCTGAAATGGGCTCTGGGAGCCGATCTGTCACATTACAAAAACTCCTCAAAAGTTATTCACATCGATTAAATAAACTTTTTTATTCTGAAGCCATTTAGTAATTTAGACCTGAATTTAATGGGTTAGTAAGTAGAAAGAGTCAGCAGAATCTTCTGTTGGCTCTTTTCTTTTTTAACCAATTTTTTTCCACCCCAATTTTTCCCTTTTTAAACTTTTTTATGGATAGCACTGCTCATTTTTTTAGTGCTTTTATCACCTTTGCTACATGAAAATAAAATCAGCATTCTTCTGTCAGAATTGTGGATACGAATCAGCTAAGTGGACAGGTAAATGTCCTTCCTGTAATCAATGGAATACATTTGTCGAAGAAAAAATTCAGAAAGATGTTCCTCTACGCAATCAAAGCTGGCAGCAAGAAAAAGAGAATGGTCGAAATAACATTGTGAACCTCAGCGAAGTAAGCGCAGTTGAAGAAGAAAGACTACTCACCCCCGATGTAGAACTGAACCGTGTACTCGGTGGCGGTATTGTTCCCGGATCACTCGTACTCGTAGGCGGTGAACCAGGAATTGGTAAAAGCACTCTCTTCCTGCAAAATGCATTGCACCTTAAAAATATCACTACACTATATGTAAGCGGCGAAGAAAGCGCATCCCAGGTAAAGATGCGCGCAGACCGTCTGCAGGCCACCAACGATCAGTTCTACCTGCTCACGGAAACCAATACCCAGACCATCTTTCAGGAGATTAAAAAACTCCGCCCGCAACTGGTAGTCATCGACTCCATTCAAACATTGCAATCACCTTTCATCGAATCCGCTCCAGGCAGCGTATCTCAAATCAGAGAAACCGCCGCCGAAATGCAACGCTTCGCAAAAGAAAGTCATGTACCCGTTTTCCTGATCGGACATATCACTAAAGATGGTTCCATCGCAGGCCCGAAAATTCTGGAACACATGGTGGATACTGTATTGCAGTTTGAAGGTGATCAACACTATGCTTACCGCATATTGCGTACCATCAAAAACCGTTTTGGATCCACCGCAGAACTGGGCATCTACGAAATGACCGGCACCGGATTAAGACAGGTAACCAATCCATCCGAAATTCTCATCTCCCAGCGCGAAGACCTCCTAAGTGGTGTAGCCATCGCTTCTACGATGGAAGGTATGCGACCTATGCTCATCGAAGTGCAGGCACTCGTTACACAATCAGTATATGGTACTCCCCAACGTACCGTCACCGGTTTCGATCTGCGTCGCCTGCAACTCCTACTCGCCGTACTGGAAAAAAGAGGCGGCTTCCACTTCGGTGTCAAAGACGTATTCCTCAATATCGCCGGTGGTATCCGCGCAGAAGATCCTGCTATCGATCTCGCAGTACTTTGCGCACTGCTATCTTCTTACGAAGACATTGCCATTGCCAACAAAATCTGCTTTGCAGGCGAAGTAGGTCTGAGTGGTGAAATACGCGCAGTCAACCGCATTGAACAACGCATTGCAGAAGCAGAAAAACTGGGTTTCGATAAAATCTTCGTGAGCCGGTATAATAAAAAAGGAGCCGACTTCAGTAAATTCAATATTGAAGTGATTCCTGTAGGCCGCGTAGACGAAGTATACAGCAGATTATTCTAAACAAATACATGTTTACAGCATTACTCCATCTTTGTTTTCCCCATGTATGTGAGAGCTGTGGTATCACACTCACACCTACAGAGGCATTCCTTTGTCATCAATGCACTATACAATTACCGCGCACCGGCTTTCAGCACTTCGCAGAAAACCCTGTCGAAAAACTTTTCTATGGAAGAATACCCGTACAGCATGCACTGGCTGCTTACTATTTTTCTGAAGCCTCCATGCTACGCAAGCTGGTGCATAAAATAAAGTACCGGCACAAAAGGAAACTAACAATCTTCATGGGAAGGCAGATGGGCAAAATACTCCTGCAAACCAGCTGGATCCATCAGATCACCTGTATTGTACCAGTACCTGTTACTAAAAAAAGGGAGAAATTCCGTGGCTATAACCAGTCCGCTTTGCTCTCAGCAGGTATCGCAGCAGTAATAGGAAAACCAGTGTTACCACATGCACTTAAAAGAGTCGTTTTCACCGGCTCTCAAACAAGGAAAGGAAGAATACTCCGCTGGCAAAATGTGGAACACGCCTTTCAGCTGGAACAAGCCGGATTACTGAAAAATGAACATGTATTACTGATAGACGATGTAATCACCACAGGCGCTACCACTGAAGCCTGTGGAAAGCTCTTTCAACAGGCAAATATTCCGTTCAGCATTTGTTCCCTGGCTTATGCACGCCATTAACTCCTAATGTGTGATTTATTCTATAATTTCAATACAAACTTTGTAGGTATGTTAAAAACATTGCTCATCTCGTTACTGATATTTATGAAAAGCAGCGCGATTTATGATTTTAAAGTTGATGCTGTAGATGGTGGTAAAATCAATTTTGCCGATTACAAAGGCAAGAAGATCCTGATCGTAAACACCGCTTCTCTCTGTGGCAATACACCACAATATGCAGAGCTGGAAAAACTGTACGAGAAGTACAAAAAGAACCTGGTGATCATCGGTTTCCCCGCTAATAATTTCGGCTCCCAGGAACCAGGCAGCAACCAGCAGATCCAGGAATTCTGTACCAAAAAATATGCAGTCACATTCCCAATGGCCGCCAAGATTTCCGTAAAAGGTGCAGACATCCATCCGATCTATAAATGGCTGTTAGAACAAAGCAAGGAAAAACATTTCGAACCTGCAGAAGTACAGTGGAACTTCCAGAAGTACCTGCTGGACGAAAAAGGAAACCTCGTTGCCGTGTTCGCACCAAAAACACAACCTAATTCCGCAGAGGTAATCGCTGCAATCGAAAAGAAATATTAGCAGTATGCTTATTTAATGCAAAGCCGGCCACCGGCCGGCAATGAAAAAAACGCTTATGCCTGAGGTGTAAGCGTTTTTTCTTTTAATTTGCACCCATGCTTTTCTCCAATATCATAGGTCAGGACGACATCAAGCTCCAATTGCTCAACGCTGTCACCCAACACCGCATCAGCCATGCCATGATCCTGCTGGCCCCGGAAGGTGCCGGTGGTCTGCCCCTTGGCCTTGCCTTCGCCCAGCACCTGGTATGCGAAGACAAACAGCCGGAAGGCCCCTGCGGTAAATGCCCTGCCTGTATCAAAGCAGAAAAGTACATTCACCCCGATATTCACTTCTCCTACCCTGTCATCCCAAAGAAGACAGGCGATAAACCCGTAAGTGCCGATTTTGCCAGTGAATGGCGTGAATTCATCGCCGAACATCCTTACGGCAATGCATATGACTGGTTACAATTTATAGGAGCTGAAAATAAACAGGGAAATATTACGGCAACCGAATGCCAGGATATCATTCGCAAACTAAGCCTGAAAAGCTTCGAGAGCAAATACAAAATCCTCCTCATGTGGATGCCCGAGTACCTGGGCAATGAAGGTAACCGACTGCTCAAACTAATCGAAGAGCCACCAGATGATACCATCTTTATCCTGATCGCCGAAAACCAGGAGCAAATACTGGCCACCATCCTCTCCCGTACCCACCTCATCAAGGTGAATCCACTTCCCAAAGATGTGCTGGTAAACGCACTCGTGACCAGGGCCAATGCACCCATAGCCAGAGCCCGTCAGGCAGCTACCATTGCTTCCGGCAACTACCGGGAAGCCCTTGCCCTGCTGCAAAACTCTGAAGATGACTACCACGAGCTGCTGCGCAACTGGCTCAACTATATCTTCACCAACAATCGCCTGGCCCTCCAGGAATGGATCGAAGGCATAGCCAGCACCAAAATGGGTCGCGAAAACCAAAAACAATTCCTCCGCTACTTCATCAACCTCCTGGAACATACCCTGAGACTGAAGTACATAGACAAAAGCCAACTGGCCTTTTCCGAAGAAGAGACCGACTTTGCCTTCAAACTGCAAAAACTCGCGAACCTGCAGCAAATGGAACTCATCATGCAGGAGCTGGACAATGCGAGCTACTATATTGAACGCAATGCCAACGCCAAATTGCTGTTCCACGCCCTCAGTATCAAATTACAGTACATTTTTAAACATAAGCCTATCCCGGCCTGTTAAACCTATATTGACACGACGGGACATTACTTTTTCCGTTACCTTTGTTACTTTCGCCCTTTTGTATATATAAGGGGAATTACGTATTTTAAAGCGTTCGGGACAATACCGGATGCATATCAATTAACTCTTTTAAATATATAAATATGGCTTGTGCCGGATGTGGTACAGGTGCAGAGGGAAAGCCGTCAGGATGCAAAAGTAATGGAGGTTGTAGCACAGGTGGATGTAACCGATTAAATGTTTTTGACTGGCTGGCCAATATTCCCTTAAGTGATAGCTTAGCACCATTTGATATTATAGAGGTAAGTTTCAACAACGGAAGCAGGAAAGATTTCTTCCGAAACGTTACCAAACAGTTCCTGGATAAAGGAGAAATGGTAACGGTAGAAGGAGTGAGTGGTTTTGACGTAGGCCAGGTAAGCCTCACCGGCGAACTGGTCAAACTCCAGATGAAGAAGAGAAGGATCGAAGATACCCCTGAAGTTAAAAAAGTATTGCGTCGCGCCAGCAATGAAGATCTGCACAGAATGGGTGAAAATAAAACCCGCGAAAAAGATGCCCTCGTCAAAGCAAGAGCAATAGCCCGCAGTATAGGCCTCGAAATGAAACTCGCCGAGGTAGAAATTCAGGCCGATGGACGTAAAGCAACCTTCTTCTACACTGCTGATGACCGTGTTGACTTCCGTGAACTGATTAAGCTCTACGCCGGAGAATTCCGTGTTAAGGTGGAAATGCGCCAGATAGGTGCCCGCCAGGAAGCCGGTAAAGTAGGCGGTATCGGTAGCTGCGGCCGCGAATTGTGCTGCTCTACCTGGCTCACTGACTTCAAAAGTGTTAATACCACTGCTGCACGTTACCAAAACCTTTCCATCAATCAGGCAAAATTGTCCGGTCAGTGTGGCCGTCTGAAATGCTGCCTGAACTATGAGCTCGATACTTACCTCGACGCACTGAAAGACTTCCCTGAAGATGCAGATAGCATTGAAACTGCCAATGGCGTTGCTACCCTGCAAAAGAGAGATATCTTCAAAAACCTGATGTGGTATAGCTATGGCGACAGCAACAAGCAATACCCGCTTACCATCAGCCGCGTAAAAGAAATACGCCACCTGAACAAGCAGAACATCAGACCCGAAGACCTGAAACCAGTTGAAGTCGTAGCAGGTAAACCAAAAGAAACCGACCTTGGATTTGCAGATGTAGTAGGCCAGATCAGCCTGCGCTCTCTGGAAAAAACATCCCAGAAACGCAAACACAAAGACAAGGAAAAACAAAAACACAAACAACAGCAACAAGGCGCTAAACCTGCTGAACAATCTGCTCAACCGCAAAAGCCTAAACAGCCTCAGCCTCAGCAGCCGCAACAACAGCAGAAACCTAAACAGCCGCAACAGGGACCTAAACCTCAGGGGCCTAAACCTCAACAGCAGCAGCCAAAACAACAGCAGCAGCAACCAGGTAAACCCCAGGGACCCAAACCTCAGCCAAAGCCACAACAACAAGGTGGCGGAGGCCAGCAGCCTCCTCAAAACAGGCCGCCGAAACCTAAACAAAAACAACAGAAATAAAATAGAAAACGCTTCTGCTAAAAACAGAAGCGTTTTTTTATTTAAACAATCTTATTCTTTCGCCGTTAATACTAAAAGGCCGCCCAAAAGAGCAGCCTTTATTAATAATTGGTTTTTGCTTATGAAAATTTTTAAATCCGATCGTTGTAATGTTAGACGACTCATACCGCAATTTGTTACGGTAGTTTAACTTTCATTCTCAAACAAAAGTTTATAGTAATACATATTCGTGGCTTCATCAAAACCCCGCTCAATCAATTCCCTGTTACCGTGTATGTATATATGAAAATTCTTATCCAGTTTTAGAATACTCTTGAATACCTTCTGCTGCTTCTTAAAAGCTGGCGCTGATATATCAAATTCATCCGGTATCTCCTGCCTATAATCCTGTTGATATTGCTCTCTGTACTCCTTAAACGATTCGATAGCATCCGGATGCCCCAGTACTTCCTGCGCAAAATCGTCCATCTGAAATTGCTCTTTCTCCTTAAAATAAGCTGCTGATTTGTTGAGCAGATCAACCTGATCTATCCTGCTCATTTCGTACTCACTGGGTAGCTTCTCGCTGATGAATTGCTTACACATGTTCACCGCCAGCTCCGTCTGATGATAATTATCCTCCCTCCTTTGTACCTGCAGGAAAGCATCTTTCCAGTATACAGCCTCATTCTGCTTGCTGATACTATCTATTATACTGACTTTATAACCCTCTTCTTCTTCTGTATTAAATACAAGACACCCCTTATCCAGCTTGTTGATATTAATACCGTCATCGTAATTTACCTGGTAGCTTTCGTTGGACAAGTATACTTTCAAATAGGTATCTCTCGTTTCTGATTTAAATATACCAATGGCCTCCACATCCTCTCCATCCACCTGACACTTGCTAAAGTAGGCGATATACAACTCCCCTCCCTTGATTTTAGGATGTGTGGAATGCTTATATAGATGCTTTGCTATATTTACAGATTGCTCATGAAAATTGTCCCGATTCTCAAATATACGACGGCAATATTGAAAAATCTCATTTAATTGGAGCTCAGCCTCATGGTAAAAGCGGAAGTACTCCGCTGCATTTGTAAAAGGCTGAATAAAATAACTCAGCAAGAGCTGACTGATGGTCTCATCCTGTAATTGCAAAGGCTCCTGGGAGCAGATCAGGGACTCTTCCTGAGAGGCGTTGCCCACCTTGTGGATCGATAGCAGCTCCAGGTCTTTAAATTCAGAAACATGTATCATGCCGGCGAAAATAGTGAAAATTAACCCATTGAAGGGTGAGGGAATCCCCTATTTCACAAACCTGCCAGCAACATCTACATGCACATCCTGCCAGCAGTAACATGATGCTGAATTCATATAAACCACCTGATACCCTTCAAATATAAACGGAACAGATGCCTGCGTCGTACTATAACATTACAAACGTATAGAATATTTATACTGTTTGGATTCTTATCTTTCTGGCTCAGCATTGCACACCGGCACAAATTTTACTATCTTAATCTCTCATCGTCAATCTTTCTATCATGAAACAACTTATCTGTTTATTAATAGGTCTCACCGCAGCAGCGCAGCTAAAAAGCCAGGATTTATACAAGACAAAAGACCTTACCAAAGAGCAAATGTTCTCCGTGAACATCGAAGGACCACATTACGATAAGTCAGGCTATCTCTACGTAGTCAACTTTGAGAAAGATGGTACCATCGGCAGAATCAATACCAAAAACGGTAGTGGGGAAGTATTCGTAACCCTGCCAGACAACAGTGTTGGCAATGGCATTCATTATAACAGCAAAGGCCAGATGTTCCTGCCTGACTTCATTAACCACAATGTACTCCAGGTAGATCCAAAGACCCGGAAAGTCAGCGTATATGTTCACAATGACAAGTTCAATCAACCCAATGATCTCTGCATAAACAAAAAGGACCAGATCTATGCCTCAGATCCTAACTGGAAACAATCTATTGGCCAGATCTGGCGCATCGATAAAGGCGGAAAAGCCGTGCTGCTGGAACCCAACATGGGCACCACCAACGGGATTGAACTGAGCCCCGACGAAAAAACACTCTATGTTAATGAAAGCGTACAACGCAAGATCTGGAAGTTCGATGTCGACAAAGACGGAAACCTGAGCAACAAACAGCTCTTCGCCGAAGTACCAGACTTTGGCTTCGATGGTATGAAGTGTGATAAAGCAGGTAACCTGTATGTAGCCCGCTGGGGCAAAGGAGTGATCTGGGTATTATCTCCTGCCGGTAAAACGATCAGGGAAATTCCCCTCAAAGGCAAGCAATGTAGTAACCTTACCTTCGGTGGCCCGGATGGCAAAACAGTCTTTGTTACATTACAGGATCGCAAGTGTGTAGAAACTTTCCGGGTAGCAACTCCCGGTAAAAAATACTAAAAACAAAAAAGCGGTTGAGTCTCCTGACACAACCGCTTTTCTGTTATATATATCCGTATTAGATATTCAAACCACCACAGGCACTGATCGTCTGACCTGTTACATAAGCACCCAGGTTAGAAGCCAGGAACAAGGTTACGTTTGCAATATCCTCAGGGCTACCAAAGCGACCCAATGGAATTTTCTCAATGTAAGCCTGCGCGCCCGTACCCTCTTTCAGGTAGTGCGTCATATCAGTTTCTACGAAACCAGGTGCCACCGCATTTACACGGATGTTACGGCTACCCAGCTCCTGTGCTATCGACTTGGTAAAACCAATAATACCAGCCTTGGAAGCAGCATAGCTACTCTGACCAGCATTACCCTTGATACCGATAATAGAACTCATGTTAATAATGGAACCAGACTTAGCCTTCATCATCGGGCGGATCACATGCTTAGTCATGTTATACACGCTCTTCAGGTTGATGTCCATTACATCATCCCACTGATCAGGACTCATACGCAGCAGCAGGTTATCTTTGGAAATACCCGCATTGTTCACACAAATATCAATAGCGCCGAACTCTTTCAGTACATCAGCGATCAACGTTTCGCATTCCTCGTAAACACCGGCATTGGATTTATAGGCTTTCGCCTTTACTC
This sequence comes from Chitinophaga silvisoli, assembly GCF_003412465.1. Taxonomy (GTDB): domain Bacteria; phylum Bacteroidota; class Bacteroidia; order Chitinophagales; family Chitinophagaceae; genus Chitinophaga; species Chitinophaga silvisoli. Next base: position 887,547 of record NZ_QTJV01000002.1, on the reverse strand, counting down.
CCATACCTTGCAGCTTCTGCTCAAGCGCTTTGGCTTTTTCATCAGAGCTCAGGTAAGTGAAAGCTACATTTGCACCCTCTTCTGCAAATTTGATAGCGATAGCTTCTCCAATACCACGGCTGGCCCCGGTGACGATAGCTACTTTGTTTTCCAGTAATTTCATATAGACGTATTAGTTAATGGTTTCCCAATTATATCACACCAGTGATACCAGTGAATTTTAGAATTTCCTCAACATGCTGACGGTCGTTGTTCAACCTTGGCACTTTGTGCTGACCACCCAGTTTGCCTTTGCTCTTCAGCCATTCGGTGAAGGTGCCTTTCGGCAGCACATGCAATACTGGTCTGCGCAAAGCCATATCTTTGTGACGCTTGGCCTCATAGTCAGAATTGATAGATTTCAGTGTCCGATCCAGTACATCGATGAAGTGATCTACACTATCCGGCATCACATCAAAATCAAGTAACCATTCATGACCTCCCGCTTCCCCTTCGCTGAAATAAATAGGGGCCGCCGTATAATCATTTACGATGGCACCGGTTTCTTCACATGCCTGGGCAATCGCCTTATCTGAATTCTCGACAATCAGTTCTTCTCCAAATGCATTGATAAATGATTTGGTACGACCACTCACCTTCACACGGAATGGAGATACAGAAGTAAACTGCACCGTATCACCCACCATATAGCGCCATAAGCCACCATTGGTGCTGATCACCAGCGCATAGTTTTTACCTTGTTCCACTTCATTCAGCTGCAGGGTCTGTGGATTTTCTTTTCCTACTTCTTCCATTGGCATAAACTCATAGAAGATTCCATGGTTCAGGAACAACAACAGTCCCTCCTGCCCGATCACATCCTGTGCAGCAAAGAAGCCTTCAGATGCATTGTAGGTTTCCAGGTAAAACATATCCGGCTTGCGGATCAGCTTTTTGAACTGCTCACGGTACGGCGTAAAACTTACACCACCATGCATATACAGCTCAAGGCTGGGCCAGATGTCCGCCAGGTTGTCCTTACCGGTGATCTCAAAGATCCTTTTAATCAATACCATGGTCCAGGTAGGTACCCCTGCTATAGAGGTCACATTCTCATGAATCACCGTATTGGCCATACGCTCAATCTTCTCCTCCCACTCATCCATCAGTGCAATAGACAGATCCGGCGTGCGGATCATATTGCCGTAGAATGGCATGTTCTGGAGCATCACAGCACTCAGGTCACCAAAGTAAGAATCGCTGTCCGGAGCCAGTTTGTTCACCTGGTGACTACCACCGATTACCAGTGACTTGCCGGTGAGTAACCTGGACTCAGGATAATTATTATAGTAAAGAGAAAGTACGTCGCGGCCTGCACGATAGTGACATTCATCCAGGCTTTCTACAGACACAGGAATGAACTTGCTCTTATCGGCAGTAGTACCACTGGATTTGGCAAACCATTTTATGGGTGTATTCCACAAGATGTTTTGCTGGCCTTCCATGGAACGCTGAATATATGGCTTCAGGGTATCATAATTATGAATGGGTACCCTTTGTTTGAACTCTTCGATCTTATAGATCTGGGAGAATCCATATTGCTTGCCAAACTCAGTATACTGAGCGGCACTAAGTAGGTTTTGAAATACCTGCTGCTGCACCTGCAGGGGATACTGCATAAAATATTCTATGCGCCCCATGCGCAAACGCGCCAGTTGTGATATTGCAGGACTTAATATTCTCATAATAGGATGGTAGGAACGGAGTAGTTGTAGTTATTTCTGCTTAGCTGCTTCGTCCAGATAATTTTTACGACGTAAAATAAAATTCTGTCCAAGATACACTTTCCTAACCTGTTCATCTGCAGCTAATTCTTCGGCTGTTCCGGCTTTCAATATTTTCCCTTCAAACAGCAGATATGCGCGGTCAGTAATTGATAAGGTCTCCTGTACGTTGTGGTCAGTGATCAGGATTCCAATGTTTTTATATTTAAGGCGGGCTACGATAGATTGGATATCTTCTACAGCAATAGGGTCAATACCGGCAAATGGCTCATCCAGCAGAATAAATTTAGGATCTACCGCCAGTGCCCGGGCAATTTCTGTACGTCTGCGCTCACCACCACTCAATACATCGCCGGGACTCTTACGCACATGGGTAAGACGAAACTCTTCCAGCAGACTTTCCAGCTTTTCCTTCTGTTCTGCCTTCTTCAGGTTAGTCATCTCTAATACCGCGGCAATATTGTCCTCCACACTCAACTTACGGAATACGGATGCCTCCTGGGGAAGATATCCTATCCCCATCTTGGCCCGTTTGTACATAGGTAGCTTGGTGATGTTTACTTCGTCCAGAAATACCTGTCCTTCGTCCGGCTTGATCAGGCCCACCACCATATAAAACGTAGTTGTCTTACCGGCACCATTCGGGCCCAGCAATCCAACGATCTCTCCCTGAGTTACCTCTACAGAAACTTGATTGGCTACCGTTCTCTGACCGTAGCGCTTTACCAGCTGATCTGTATGTATTTTTAATGCCATATGTTGAAACTTAGCAAAAATAAGCATTTACTTCAGCTTTCAATGCCGGGTAATTCTTGCCTGTGCTTTTATCTACGAATCTCGCACAAAGGTTTGTAAATATTCGGACTATTCGAGAATTATTAGATGATAATTCTAAGAGATGCATTATTTTTGTCCGGCTACATATATTAATAAGCCCACTTGCTATGAAAGTAACAGAACATATCGCACAGGCAAAGGATACGTTGATCTCTTTCGAAATTCTGCCCCCACTGAAAGGAAAGAGCATTGAGTCCATATATGATCATCTGGACCCCCTGATGGCATTCAAACCTGCATTTATCAATGTTACCTATCACAGAAGTGAGCACATGTTCAAAAAACGGTCTGACGGCACCTTCGAAAAGGTGGAAATCCGTAAAAGACCCGGTACGGTAGCCATTTGTGCTGCCGTCATGAACCACTATAATGTGGATGCCGTTCCTCACCTCATCTGTGGAGGCTTTAGCCGCGAAGAAACGGAGAACGCCCTCATTGACCTCAACTTCCTGGGTGTGGACAATGTACTGGTACTGCGTGGGGACGCTCCTAAGAATGAACCCTCCTTCGAGCCGGAACCTCATGGCCACCGCTATGCAGAAGAATTGCTGCACCAGGTAGTGAACATGAACAATGGTATGTACCTGGAAGAAGACCTGCAGGGCGGCGTAAAAACCAAATTTTGCATTGGCGTTGCCGGTTATCCCGAAAAACACTTCGAAGCCCCTAATCTCGCTACAGATATGAGTTACCTGAAGCGGAAAGTAGAGAACGGGGCGGATTATATCATTACCCAGATGTTCTTTGACAACCAGAAGTTCTTTGACTTTGTCAAAAAATGTCGTGAAATGGGAATTACAGTGCCCATCATTCCGGGCCTTAAGCCAATGACCACCCGCAAGCAGCTGACCGTACTGCCAAGGGCCTTCCATGTAGATATTCCAAACGACCTGGCCACCGAAATCCTGAAGTGTAAAACAGATAAAGATGTGGAACTGGTAGGTACCGAATGGCTGATTCAGCAGTCAAAAGAACTGAAGGAATTTGGAGTACCTGTACTGCACTATTACACCCTGGGGAAACCGGAAGTGATCAGAAAAGTAGTAGAAGCTGTGGTTTAACCACACTTCACCTCACATACCAACCCGCTTTTGCCCCAGGTAAAAGCGGGTTTTTGCTTTAAAATAAAAATGCCATTACGTGGAAACGTAGTGGCATGTCCGAATAACTGTCACACTTTTGTTTTATCAAATTTTAAAATAGTTTACAAGTAAGACGCGGGTCCCTGGACATACCCCTACTCCAAACAAAAAAAAGGTGCACCCGTCTCCGGATACACCTTCTGTTATATTTGTACATATAAATTATGGCCGCTAATAATCCTCCCTGCTAAGCATTATGCCCAGGGTAATACCCACACTATTGTTCCGGATCGTGCTGTTGCCCGACAGGTCCAGGTTCCGGATCCCCCTGCTATACTGCACACCCAGCGTGAGCAGGTTGGTAAATTCAATTCCGGCCGCTACCTGTGCCCCCACATCCCAGCGATTCAGCCTTGTACCGGGATAAATACCCTTATTTACATTGCTACTGAATCCCACGCTGTAATCAGTAGTACTCACTATATTTCCTGCGTTATACACCTGCATACGGTTATTGCCATTCAGTCCATAAGCTGTATATGGACCCGCTCCAATCGTAAGCCGGCCAAAGGATACAGGTACTTTATAGGTGAGATTGACCGGTATTTCCAGGTAACGGACTTCCAGCCGGCGGGTATACTCCCCGTCTCCACCTGTAGTCAGGTTTGTTCCCTTGGTAATATACCTTACACCAGGTACCAGGTAAAGACCTTCAACCAGTGGTACGTGCATCAGGAAATCGGCATTAAATCTTGTGAGCGGTTTACTGCTCTCGGCGGAATGGCCGGCAGGATCCCGGAACTGCATCCAGGATTGGTTGACACCCACATTCAGACCAAAACTAACTTGTCCCTTCAATTGGCCTGGTATAAAAAAAATGCTCAGCAGGGATAAAATACGAACACGAATAAATGAATGCTCTGACATATAGGGGTTTGTGGGGACTAAGGTAACGAATATGTGGGAATTGTGGTATTAATCCATCGTTAATATAGCAACAGGGCTGATCTCCTTCCCCGGAGATCAGCCCTGTCATTAAATATTGCTTGCCATCAAAATTTATATCCTACTGAAACACCGAAGGAAGTATTCTTCCAGCTTCTACCATTGTCGGTATTGTCATATGCATTTACCAGTCCTAAGTCTGCATTCAGACCCAGGTATAAGCCTACAGGCAGTTCGTAGCCAGCTACTATACCCAGACCAGCATCAAACTTTTTCAGCTTGCCGGTACCTGCTTCATCATCAAATGCCTTGGTCGTCACCTCCACATTGTTGATGGTAGCTTTGTACTTACCACCTACACCGTAAGCAAAATATGGACCTACACCCAGGTTCAGCTTTCCGGTACCTACTTCAGGTTTAAACAGGAAATTTACCGGCACCTGCAAATAAGATAAGTTTACCTTAACAGGAGATTCCTTACCACCTCTGCCAGAGTACAGCAAACCGGTTCCGATGTAAAACTCTTCTGCCAGGGGAATATCTACTGTGATACCAGCCCTGAGGTTCGTAGTCAGATCACTTGTTTCTTTGCTTACATTATCAGCTTTCGTCGTGAAACTTGAAAACTGAGGTCCTGCAATAATACCCCATTTTGTCTGTCCAAAAGATACACCGGCAATCAGAAGACCGGCTACTGCTAAGAGTACTTTTTTCATATAGGAAATTTTATCAGTATAGCATCCTACAGGCGTTGTTGGATGCTATACATGTTCATAGCTGTTGTTTTAATTACAGACGTTGCCTGTCTACGCCCGGTTGTTTACTTGCTTTTAAAACAGGTAACCGACATTTACACTAAACACACGGTTTTTGTTCTTGTCATTGTTACCATCGTTTCCACCGGAATTGATCTTGTTAAAACCAAGTCCGTACTGCGCAGAAATAAGGAAATTGCTGATCTCTGCACCAATCTGTACGTTACCTCCCCAGTCAAAACGTTTATACTTGTCATAACCCTGGTTAGGATCGCCATCATTGAACGGGGTATCATCATCCCATTTAATGTTGGATTCTGTGGTTGTAGTTACACCACCCACAGTTGAATAAGATTTGTTCTTACCAGCCACACCAAATGCAAAGTATGGACCTACACCAGCAAAGAGACTTGCACTGGGACCTACCGGTACTTTACCAATGAAGTTCAGGGGTACTTCAATGTAAGATGGACGGGTAGTAAACTTGTACTGCACGGCATCGTCGCCACTGCCTGATTTCAGCTTTGCACCTTTGGTCGTGTAAAACACACCCGGCTGGAAGGATAAAACTCTTGGTACTAATGGCATATCTGCGATAACACCAATATTAAAACCAGACAGTGATTTGTCGTTATCTACATCACCGCTGTTGTTAACTGTAATGGATGAAAGGTTCCAGCCACCTTTTACACCTACACGTACCTGCGCCATAGCGCTTGCTGAAAAAATTGCAAGGGTTGCAAACGAAAGGATCATCTTCTTTGTCATAACCTAGAATGTTTGATTACGACTAGACATTGCCAAAGACTATGCCAAAGCAGAAAACAGCAAACGCATGCATCTGATAATAAGGTATTTATAACATTAATTATATAGTCATTTAATATTTACTCACAATTATTGTGTACTCATTTTTTCAATCGATATCATCCTGTTCTTTTAAAAAGAAATCCCGTGTATCACTTGCTGCATATGCCTGCAAACGATACACGGGATAATATTTTTTAGTGAGGGAGATTAAAAATTACTCAATTTTTTCTTTGCGCGTACAACCTGTACGATCTGTTACACAATCGTGGAAAGCTTATTGTTTTGCTGTCTTTCCCTTGCTGTCAATCCGTTCAATCACATCACTCAGTTGCTCCACACCCAATCTCTTTGCTATAATTTTCTTCTTCTCATCCAGCAGGTAAACTACCGGTGTACTATATACGTCGTATAGCCGCCTGTAGTTAGATTGGGCATCAGGATCCCATGCATGGATCCATCCATTCAGGTGGTTGTCATGAATGAATTGTTCCCACTGCTCTTTTGTACCTTCTGTCTTAAATCCAATCATCGTTACACCCTTGCTTTTCCAGCTGGCATTGTAGGCTGAATCCAGCTTGGGAACTTCTATCTTACAGTGTCCGCAGGTTGGATCCCAGAATACAAGCACGGTATACTTCCCTTTGGTGGTATACAATGAAAGTGGTTTCATGCCACTGTCTTTTACTTCCAGCGGAGGTGCCTGCTGACCAATCAGGTTGGGTGCTATTGCGTAAGCACGTGAAATCACTTTATTCAGTTGTTCATCATTCAGCCAGTAAGCATCACCTGCTACATAATACTTCTCAACGAGGTGTACGAACACCGCATCCATACCCATATAAGGAGAGGTCTCGTAGGTAGAAGTCAGCCACCATACCACGAACTTAAAGTTCTCTTTGTCCTTGCGTGTTTTTTCAATCAGTTCGTCTGCCGCGACATTGATGGAATCAGGATCCAGTGGTACCAGCTGAGTGAAATACCTGTTCAGCTTATCTTCCAGCACCGGCGTACGGGCCAGTCGTCCGTCACTGAGGTTCGTATTATCCCAGTAGTGGGTTCTAAAATAACGGTATTCAAAGGTAGAATCCGCACCTGCAGGCCTTGGGGGCACTTCCGGATCTTTCATCATTTTGAAGATGCCGGCAAGCAGACTTTCCGGATGCTTGCTCACTACCTCACTCCTGTAAGCCTGTAACTTTTTGCCCAATTCTGCCTGGATCTTCCTGGCACCGGCCGTATCCGCGGCAGTATGCTTTGCCAGCAGGGCCTGGGCTTCCTTGTTCAGGACTCCCACATCTTTTGACAGGAATTTATTGTACTCCACGAAAAGCTCATTCTCAGGGGAGCCTTTATAAATAAGTTTATTGATCAGGTCTGAAGTATCAGCAGAAACGGAGAAATTTTCCTGCTTGCTGTCCAGCAGCATTTCAAAATACCGTGTTTTACCGGGGAACACGACCAGGTAAATACCGCCGGGTAAGGCCTCCTTTCCCTGTAGCACGGCTACACCCTGTTCATTCAGCATGGCAGAATCTGCCATATATGTCTTTTTGCCCATATACTGGGCCAGGTACATCATACCACCCTTGTACTGTTTCAGCTGTACTGTGATCTTGTAGCCATTCTGCGCCTGTAGCTGCATTGCAGCGAAAACAAACGCCAGTAATATCATAAGTTTATGCATAGGACATCGGTTGATGTAAATGTAGCCAAGAATTAGGAATTTGAAAAATACGACCCCTCTTCCCTCCCACATTACTCTTTGAAAATCCTACCTTTGCACCCGTGAGGAAAAAAAACGTAATTCTGGAAAAAGTTCCCGTGAGCGCTTATGCCGCTGAGGGGAAAGCACTGGCCCGCATAGACGGCAAAGTGATCTTCATTGAAGGTGGCGTAGTACCCGGCGACGTAGTAGACGTACGCCTGGGAAAAAGTAAGAAAGACTGGGCCGAAGGCCGCGCCATTCGCTTTCATAGCTACGCAGCTGACCGCGTGACTCCTTTCTGCGAGCACTTCGGCACCTGTGGCGGTTGTAAGTGGCAAATGCTCCCTTACGACAAACAGCTCTCCTACAAGCAACAGCAGGTGACCGACAACCTGACCCGCATAGGAAAACTGGAACTTCCTGACATGCAGCCCATCCTCGGCTCGAAACACATTACACACTACCGCAACAAACTGGAATTCACATTCAGCAACAAAGCCTGGATGCCTTCTGAAGCTATTGCCGAAGACGGTACCATCCCCAGGCAGAACGCCCTCGGATTCCACGTACCCAAGCTCTTCGACAAGGTGCTTGACATCCACACCTGCTACCTGCAGGCAGAACCTGTCAATGCCATCCGCAATACAGTCAGGGCTTATGCACTCGAACACAACCTTTCCTTCTACGATATCCGCGCCCAGGTAGGCTGGCTGCGTAACCTCGTGGTACGCATCCTCACCACCGGCGAAGTCATGGTCAACCTCGTGATCCAACACGAAAACAAAAAAGACCGCGAAGCCCTGCTCGACCACCTGCTGGCTACCGTACCCGGTATTACCACATTACTCTACACCATCAACCCCAAGTTGAACGACAGCATCTTCGACCTGGAGCCTAAAGTGTATTTTGGTAAAGGATATGCTGAAGAAAAACTGGAAGACTTTACTTTCAAAATCGGCCCTAAATCATTTTTCCAGACCAATACTTACCAGGGAGAAGCCCTCTACCAGGTAACAAGAGAGTTTGCAGGATTAACAGGAACAGAAATTGTTTATGACCTATATTGTGGAACAGGCAGTATCGGCATCTTTGTATCCCGACAGGCAGGAAAAGTAGTAGGTATCGAACTGATTAAGGAGGCGATAGATGATGCGAAAGAGAATGCAGCCCGCAATGGCGTAAAAAATGCTCAATTCTTCGCTGGCGATGTAGTAGACATTTGCAACGATGCATTTTTTGCACAACATGGGCAACCAGATGTAATCATCACCGACCCTCCCAGGGCCGGTATGCACGAAAAACTGGTGAACAAACTACTCGAAATCGCAGCCCCCCGTATCGTATATGTAAGCTGTAACCCTGCTACCCAGGCCAGAGACCTGGCACTGCTGGATCAGCTGTATGCTGTGAAAAAAATCCAGCCGGTAGATATGTTCCCTCACACACATCATATTGAGAACGTGGTATTGCTGGAAAAAAGGTATTAGTAATAATCAGAACCGGAAATCATAATGAGTGAGTTCAGGCCCCGTAGATTTGATATATTGCCTCTGGTGATTAAAATCCTTATGATCATCAACGGGTTGGTGTTTCTTGTACAGTTTACAATGGGAGAAATTCAGAATCCGTCAGACAACCATTTGCTGACGGATCTCTTTGCCTTCCATTACTGGCGCTCGCCACTGTTCAGACCTCACCAGCTGCTGACTCACCTCTTTATGCATGCTTCGTTTTCCCACCTGGTTCTAAACATGATCACCCTGTGGATCTTCGGTGCCGCACTCGAACACCTCTGGGGGCATAAACGCTTCCTGGCCTTCTACCTCATCTGTGGATTAGGCGCAGCCCTCTGCTACATGGGAGTCATTACCTACGAAAATGTACGCCTGACCAGCGAAGTCAATACCTATCTCGCCAACCCGAGCTTTAATAACTTCAGGATCATTTCTACGCATTACGACCTGGTCAATGCTTATAACGAAGAACTGAGCTTTCCCGATACCCCGGCCAAAATGGAAGTGGCCAAAATGTTCCTCCGCGGATTCCAGATTGCTAACCGCGATATGGCTTTCCTGGGCGCTTCCGGTGCTATATTCGGCCTGCTCTTCGCCTTCGGATACCTCTTCCCGAACAGCTTTGTATATATTTATATTCCCATCAAATCCAAATATATCGTCGGTTTCCTCATCCTGGCCGAACTGATAGTAGGCATCCAGAACGTGCCCGGCGATAATGTGGCACACTTTGCCCACCTCGGTGGAGTACTGATCAGCTACCTCTTGCTACGAAACTGGCACAGGAAGGGCAAACACCATTTTTACTAAATGGAATCGTACCTTTGAGCCCTAAAGTTTAGGTCAATGGACGTAGTCGAAAAAGGAGAACCCATGCCAATCCTCTCTCTTGGAGAAGGAAAGAACATGGTCACCCAGTTGATACTGGTGAACCTGACAGTATTTATCCTGCTATTTTTTACTCAGGTAGTTTACAATATTGAAGGTAATTCAACCATCCGCTTCAACCTGGATGTGATGAACAATGTGATTTTACCTGCCAGCTTCAGCAGACTGGCCCACTTACCCTGGACATTTATCACTTCTCTCTTCGTGCACGAAAGCGTTTGGATGGTATTTGGCAATATGATCTGGCTCTGGGCATTTGGCTCACTTTTACAGCGTAAGGCTGGCCCCGGTGTTATCCTTCCGTTATATCTTTTTGGAGGTCTCATCGGCAACCTGTTGTATATGCTCGGTATGCAGTTTATACCATCTTTCCATCTCACCCAGTTTTTTGCTACATATTATGGCTCTACAGCAGGTGTCATGGCCCTGGCGGTTGCTACCCTCCTCATCGCCCCGAATGTGCGCATTTTCCAGCAGCTGAGTGGTGGTATACCTATGTGGATTGTTACCATCCTGTACATCATCATGGCAATAGCCGCTCACCTGTTTTCTCATAATGACCTGACCTACCTGCCAGCCGTAATCGGTGGTGCACTGTTTGGGTTCCTGTTCATGAATGCATGGAAAAAAGGAAATGACTGGGGTGCCGGATTCAATAAGGCACTACATACAATCACGCACATCTTCCACCCGAAAGGAAATTAATCAGGAAATTATAGCTGGAAAGAGCTTGTATCAAAAGTAAAAATCCCGGGGATATAATCCGGGTACCTGACAGAGAGAATTTTTATGTAATTCTCAATGCCTTCAGATTACTTTTGATACCACCTCTTTTCGCATTATAGAGTATTTTGTTATTTTTATGGAAACCCCTGTACAGTGTCAAAAGCATTTATCGCCACGAGTATCGTCGCATTATCCCTGATCCTTTCCAGTTGGCTCCCTTACCTCAACCCAGGTAAATGGTGGCTGAGCGGCTTTGCCGGACTATTCTTCCCCATCGTGCTTGTCATTAACCTGGTTTACCTGATCTATTGGCTCATTCGCCGGAAACCCTATTGGGGACTTTCCCTGGCCGCCATCCTGCTCTCATGCAGGGCACTGGTCCTTACCTTTGGGCATCAGCCGGGTGGAAATGCTGCTACTTCAAAGGCCGGTAGCTTCACCATCATGACCTTCAACAGCAGCAGCATGGGATTAAAGAAATATGTCGAGGATGCAGCACTCAAAGAAACTATTTACAGCACCCTGCAATCCGCAGCCCCGGATATCCTTTGCATACAGGAATTCTACACCAACAGCGCCCCTGATCATACCAATCACCTGAACAATATCCAGCAGCAATTACACTACCCTTATCGTTATTTTACCTGCGATAAAACTCGCTGGAATACCTGGCAATACGGAATCGTACTATTCTCAAAATATCCTGTCATTTCAGCCTGCCACATTCCCTGCGGTCACAGCGATGTAGGCAGCGGAAGTAGCATTCTGCAGGCAGATATAAGAATAAATGAACATACTATCCGTGTCCTCACAGCACAACTGCAATCCTACATGTTCCGTCATAAAGATTATGCCGCCCTGCAAGGTGAAACCACAATGGCCAGAGGCCTCGCCTCCAGGATGAAAAATACTTTTGGCAAGCGTGCTGCACAGGCAGAACAACTGGCTGCACTTGTCAAAGAAAGCCCTTATCCCACCATCGTTTGCGGCGATTTTAATGATACCCCCGTCTCTTATACTTACAACACAGTCGCACCCGATATGCAGGATGCATTCCTGCAACAGGGCTGGGGCATTGGCAGAACCCTTTCTTTTCTTGCTCCTACCCTGCGCATCGACTATATACTTACACAATCTCCTTTTCATATTAATGGCTTTAGCTCCTTTCCTCACAAGGGTTTTGAACATTTTCCAATAATGGCAAGCTTATCCCTATAACAAAGTTGATCGTTTCAATTATCTTTATTCGCAAAAGCGATTAGGAGTTGAGATTTCTGCGGTTATTCACAAAAGGATTTTTTCTAACGGTCAACGTCATTATCATGCTATTCTTTCTGGTAGCATGTCTGGCTCCTTTTGTATCCCCCGTACAGTGGTGGCCCATCAGCTTTTTCACATTATTGTTTCCAATCCTCCTGCTGGCACTAATTCTCTTTTTCATCTGCTGGTTACTCTTCGATTATAAATACTGCCTGCTTTCACTGCTGGCAGTTGTAATCGGCTGGAAGTCTATCTCTGCTTTCATTGCCTTTAACTTTCCTTCTGCACAACAGGATGCCCCTCCGGGCAGTCTCAGTGTCATGAGCTACAACGTAGCACAGTTTGGATTGTACCGGGAAAAAGACAGCAAGTACACCCGCCAGGCCATGTTCGCCCTGATCAAAAAGCAGGAACTGGACATCGTTTGCTTCCAGGATTTTTATACTTCAGAAAAGAAGAATGATTTCAATAACCGGGAAGATATCTCCCACGAATTACACCTGCCCTATCGCTACTTTTCCAGCGACTTTAACCGGGCCGGTATGCAACACTGGGGCTCTATTATCTACTCCCGCTACCCGATCATCAAGTCGGACAAGATTAAGATGTCTACAGGGCCACGCAGCGAAAGCCTGATCTATGCAGATATCGTGCGGGATACCGATACCATTCGTATTATCAATATGCACCTGGCCTCCTATCGCTTTGACCAACGGGATTATCACAATATCCAGAAAATCAAAAACCAGCAGGACAGTGGTCTTGTCGCCACCCGCAACATTATTGAGAAGATGAAGGATGCCTATGTGGGGCGTGCCCGTCAGGCAAGGGTCGTATCAGATTTTATTAAAACCAGTCCCTACCGCACCATCGTATGTGGGGACTTTAATGATACACCTGCCTCCTATACTTATTTTACGATCCGTGGCACCTTACAGGATGCCTTCCTGCAGAAAGGCAGTGGCATTGGCCGCACCTTTGCCGGCCTGGCTCCTACACTGCGAATCGATTATATTTTCTTCGATAAATCACTGACAATCAACTCTTATCGTAAAATCAACTCCGACCTCTCCGATCATTATCCCGTTATCGCCAATTTTTCCCTGCATGCAACCCATGCAAAATAATTTGGATGACTGGTGCCGGGGACTATCATTACCCTGACGAAACAATAACTATCTTTGCAATCCGAATTAAACTGATATGTCTGAGCTTAAAGTATACAACTCGCTGAAGCGACAAAAGGAAGTATTTACCCCATTGTATCCTGGTCATGTTGGTATGTATGTGTGTGGTCCAACCGTATCAGGAGAATCCCACCTGGGACATGCCCGCCCTTACATCACCTTTGACGTGGTATACAGGTACCTGCAACATCTCGGCTACAAGGTCCGTTATGTAAGGAACATTACCGATGCCGGTCACTTTGAGGAAGAAGGCCGCGAAGCCGAAGATAAAATCAGCAAAAAAGCCCAGCTGGAAAAGCTGGAGCCTATGGAGCTGGTCCAGAAATATACAAACCTGTTCCACTGGGCCTTTCGTGAGTTCAACACGCTGGAGCCAAGTATCGAACCTACCGCTACCGGTCATATCATTGAGCAGATTGAAATGATCAAGACCATTATCGACAAGGGCTATGCCTACGAAGTGAATGGTTCCGTATATTTTGATGTGAAAAAGTATGCTTCCACCCACGACTACGGCATTCTCAGTGGCCGTGTGCTGGAAGATATGCTCGAGACCACCCGCGAACTGGAAAACCAGGATGAAAAGCGGAACAAGGTAGACTTCGCCCTTTGGAAAAATGCACCACCAGAGCACCTCATGCGCTGGCCCAGCCCATGGGGAGAAGGTTTCCCCGGTTGGCACATTGAATGTTCTGCCATGAGCAGCAAGTACCTGGGCACCCAGTTCGACATCCACGGTGGCGGTATGGACCTGCAGTTCCCACACCACGAGTGTGAAATCGCCCAGAGCGAAATCGCCCACGGTGAACTGATGGCCCGCTACTGGATGCACAATAACATGATCACTATCGATGGCCGTAAAATGGGTAAGGCGTATAACAACACCATCCGCCTCACTGAACTGTTCTCCGGCGATAACTATCAGCTGGAAAAACCTTATAGCCCAATGACCGTGCGCTTCTTCATTTTGCAGACGCACTACCGCAGTACACTTGACTTCTCCAATGAAGCACTGCAGGCCGCCGAAAAAGGATTACAACGCCTTTGGGCTGCCTACGATGTACTGCAAAAACTCGGGTATACTAAAACTGAAGGTGCCCTGAATGAAGACCTGGACAAACAAGTTCGTACCTGGTGCGAAGAATGCCAGGACTTCATGAATGATGATATCAATACCGCAAAGGTTTTGGCCAACCTGTTCGAGATCACACCTGTAATCAACTCTCTCAAGGGTGGACAGATCAAAATGCATGAAATCAGTGAAGATACTTTCCAGCTGATCAAAAAGACCTGGAAAACCTGGCTGATTGACATCCTAGCACTGGAGCCTGAAAACCAGGCTTCTGACAACAATACGCTGGATGGCGTAATGCAATTGATAATCGAGATGCGTAAAGAAGCGAAGAGCCGTAAAGACTATGCTGCTTCCGACAGGATTCGTAACCAGCTGCTGGCAGCCGGCATTCAGTTAAAAGACGAAAAGGATGGTAGCGTGAGCTATACTATCCAGTAAGATGTTCATAAAATGTTCTCGTTTCATATGCATAAATTGATTGGCATTTTAACAGGCGTAGCCCTTTGTGCTGCTGCCTGTCATTCAGATACAAAACCATCCGGGACAACTGATACCGCCTCCACAACAAAGCAGGTCAATGTGAATGTTCCGGTATTCAATGCAGATAGCGCTTATGCATACACTGACAAACAGGTATCCTTTGGTCCGCGCATTCCTGCTACTCCTGCACAAAATACCTGTGCAGAATGGCTGATCGCCCAGTTCAAACCACTGGCAGATACCCTGTATGTACAGCGTACCAATGTCACTGTTCCCGGTGGTAAATCTGTTCCCTGTATCAATGTGATCGCAAGCTTCAATCCTGATGCCGCACAGCGGATCCTGCTGCTGACACACTGGGATACCAGGCCCCATGCAGACCAGGATGCGTTTGATAAAACCAAACAATTCGATGGTGCTGACGATGGTGCGAGTGGTGTAGGCGTATTGCTGGAAGTAGCCCGTCAGCTGCACGCACAGCATCCCGCCGCGGGGATCGATATCCTGCTGGAAGATGTGGAAGACAGTGGTGTTAGTGAAGATGAAAACAGCTACTGCCTGGGCACACAATATTGGGCAAGAAACCCGCATGTAAAAGGTTATAAGGCAAACTACGGTATCCTGCTGGATATGGTGGGTGGCCGTGGTTCCCAGTTCTATATGGAAGCCGGTTCACAGCAATATGCTTATGGTCCGATGAAGATGTTCTGGGATGTGGCGAACAGGCTGGGATATTCTGATTACTTCCGCTATGAGAACACCGGTGCCGCTATCACAGATGATCATGTGTATATCAATACGATTGCAATGATCCCTACATTTGATGTGATTGCAATGCAGCCAAGTGGTAACTTCGCTCCACACTGGCATACGACTAATGACAATATGCAGGTGATTGATAAGAGAACCCTGCAGGTTGTAGGACAAACATTGCTGGAAGTGATTTACAAACAGCCCTTTGAATATTAACTCTCTGACTGAATAAATATATAAGAGAGGGTCGGCCAAATGGCCGACCCTCTTTTATGTTCCTGTTAAAATAAAAATCCCCGCCTTAAAAAAGGCAGGGACATTACGTTAATACTAACTAACCCAATGCTTATTTCTAAGCTTTAATATATCTAAAACTAAAACAACTCTTAATTAAGCCTGTGCAGCCTGCTCAGCCAACTTGGCTTTGATCTTCGCTTCAATTTCAGCAGCTACTTCAGGATTATCGCCCAGCAATGTCTTCACGGCATCGCGGCCCTGGCCCAGCTTGTTTGATTCATAACTGAACCAGCTGCCGCTTTTCTGGATAATGCCATATTCAACACCCATATCGATAATTTCACCCATTTTGGAAATACCATTTCCAAAGATGATATCGAACTCAGCCTGGCGGAAGGGAGGTGCAACCTTGTTTTTAACCACTTTTACTTTCACGCGGTTACCTACGGCCTCATCACCATCCTTAATCTGGCTCATACGGCGAATATCCAGACGTACAGAGGCATAGAACTTGAGCGCGTTACCACCCGTTGTGGTTTCCGGGTTTCCAAACATCACTCCAATCTTTTCACGCAGCTGGTTAATGAATATACAGCAGCAATTAGTCTTTGAAATTGTAGCAGTCAGTTTACGCAGTGCCTGAGACATCAGACGTGCCTGTAAACCCATCTTGCTTTCACCCATCTCACCTTCCAGCTCACCCTTTGGTACCAGCGCAGCTACAGAGTCAATTACCACCACGTCTACCGCTCCGGAGAGGATCAGACGGTCAGCAATTTCCAGTGCCTGCTCACCATGGTCTGGCTGAGAGATCAGCAGTGAATCAACATCCACGCCCAGACGCTGAGCGTAAGAACTGTCAAATGCGTGCTCCGCATCTATGATCGCACAAATACCACCCTTTTTCTGAGCTTCAGCGATCGTATGTATAGCAATTGTTGTTTTACCGGAAGATTCTGGACCATAAATTTCAATGATCCTTCCTTTGGGGAAACCACCAATACCTAACGCAATGTCAAGTCCCAGGGAACCTGTGGAGATAACCTCCATCGGATCAGATCCCTTCTCTCCCATCATCATCACGGAACCCTTTCCGAAATCCTTCTCGATCTTGTCCATCGTAAGGCGCAGGGCCTTCAGTTTATCTGCATTTGCTGTAGACATATTAGTAAGATTTTTACAAATTTAATGGTGTGCTAAATTATTATATTAATTTCGATTTTCCTAAAATTTTTAGCATTTTATCTGCTTTGCTAATTTAGCTAGCAAAATAAAATGAGGGGGGTTAACTCACAACAGACGCATATGTCAATTATCAAATAACAATACAAAGATGGGAAGCCCTCGCGCACTGAATTTGCGCAGCCGGAAAATACTTTAAAAAAGGGCGGATTTTTTTCTTTTATCCCACTATGACATATGCGATCAGCTGTGCCAGTATACCCACCAGGAAACCCGCGTAAATCTCCGCCGGTTCATGGGCATTTAATATAAGACGTGCTGTAGCTACAATCGCTGAAAGGAAGAAAGCCAGGATCAATACACCGCTTACATTCAACTGCAGACTGAACATCACGATCAGGACAAACCCGATCACGCCGCCCCAGCCTACCGTATGCATGCTCACTTTCATACGTATATTGAGTACCATGGACAATATCACCGCTATAAAGACCCCTAAAAAGAAGACATTGAAAAAGGCCGGGGCCACACCCTGCTTCTTAAAGGCATAGAATGCCCAGAAATAATAAATCGTGCAGGCGATATATGGAATAATGCGATCTTTCTGGGTACGCAGATGTAAACTATCGATAAAATTCAGCGCCCTGGACAATCCCACTGTCAGTGCAGGGAAGAAAATGCTGATGGCAATGACCCTGAAATACAACGTATCGTAAGCAAAACGGTAACTGATCTGCTTGAAGGTCACAAAATACTCCGGCAGTGCATGCACCACCAGCCAGGTGACCAGCAGCGGTATAAATAAAGGATGCAGCAGATAAGATATAAACATGGCGATCCCGCGAAGCACGGGACTAAACACCGGAGCCTGTTCTGGCCGGTTATCTGTTGCGTGTATAGTTGCTTGTTCCATTTAAATCATCTGTACATATGGGCTGTACAGCTGCCCTATTATAACTCCTTCCTCAGCCTTGCTACCGGGATATTCAGCTGCTCACGGTACTTCGCTACTGTACGGCGGGCAATATTATATCCCTTGTCCTGGAGCATCTTCGTCAGGTTTTCGTCGCTCAGCGGTTTCCGCTTGTTCTCTCCTTCTATCAGGTCAGACAGGATCTTTTTTACCTCACGGGTAGATACCTCTTCCCCACTATCTGTCGATAATGATTCGCTAAAGAAAAATTTCAGTTTGAAAGTACCGAACTCCGTCTGCACATACTTACTATTTGCCACACGGCTCACGGTAGAAATATCCAGCTGGGTGATGTCCGCAATGTCTTTCAGGATCATCGGGCGCATAGTAGTCTCATCTCCCGTCAGGAAAAACTCTCTCTGATAGTCCATGATGGATTCCATCGTAGACAACAGGGTATGTTGCCTTTGCTTGATCGCATCTATAAACCATTTAGCCGCATCGATCTTCTGTTTGATAAAGAGTACCGCCTCTTTCTGGCGTTTGTCCTTTTTATCCCCCCGGTCATACTCTTTCAGCATGTCGCGGTAGCCTTCAGAAATACGCAGATCGGGTGCATTCTTTGAGTTCAGCGTCAGCTCCAGTTTACCATTGTTGTTCATGATAAAGAAATCTGGCACCACATAGCTCTCCGCCTTGTTCAGGGTAGCAAAGTTGCCTCCCGGCTTCGGCGTAAGGCGAATGATCTGGCCAATCGCTTCCTTCAGCCCTTCATCACTCATGTTCAGCCCCTTCTGGATCTTCTCATAGTGCTTTTTGGTAAACTCATCGAAGTAGTTCTCCAGGATCAGGTAGGCACCTACTACACCCTCATCGTCCTGCGGCTTGCGTTTCAGCTGCAGCAACAGGCACTCTTTCAGGTCGGTGGCACAGATACCCGGAGGGTCGAAATCCTGGATCTTTTTGATCAGGTCCCTGATCTCTTCTTCATCAGTGCTCACATTCTGTGAAAAGGAAAGATCGTCCACAATGGCACTCACTTCCCTACGCAGATATCCGTCGTCGTCAATGCTTCCGATGATCTGCTCGGCAATGGCATTTTTCCTTTCATCCAGCTCCAGCATGCCCAGTTGTTCCAGCAGGTGCTCATGGAAAGATGTCTCTACCCTTACCGGGATGGTCTTGTTCTCATCCTGATCGGGGTAATTGTCATCGCGGAGCTTATAATCGGCTATATCATCATCTCCTTCGCTTACATACTCGGAAATGTCAATATTATCATATTCGTTCTCACTTCCATCTGGTTCAAATTCGTCGTCACCCTCGCCTTCCTCATTACCTGAAAACTCATCCTGCGGATCCTTAAATTCCTCTTCATGTGCCTCTTCCCCATATTCAAGGGCAGGGTTCTCCTCCAGCTCCTCCTTGATACGTTCTTCAAGTACAGCTGTAGGGACCTGCAACAGTTTCATGAGCTGAATCTGCTGAGGCGACAATTTCTGTAATAGCTTCTGCTGTTGTGTCTGCTTTAACATAGTCTGATCCTATCCAAGGGCAAAAATAATAACAATAGTGTTTACTAATCTTAGTCTATGGCCGCTTCCCCTCCAAAGTCCAGCGTTAGCTGTTCATCCGGCAGTAACCGGAAGGACTTTCTGTGAAAGGGAGTTTCTCCATGTTCCCTGATGGCATTCCGGTGCTGAATTGTAGGATATCCTTTGTTTTCAAGCCACCCGAAATGTGGGAATTGTTCGTGCAGCTTCATCATATATTCGTCCCTGTAAGTCTTGGCCAATATAGATGCTGCTGCTATTGATGCATAAATACCATCTCCTTTGATAATGCAGGCATGGGGCACACTTCCATAGGGTTTGAAACGGTTGCCGTCTACCAGGATGTATCCCGGCTGCTGCTGCAACCTTTCCAGCGCTAAGTGCATAGCCCTGAATGAAGCCTGTAATATGTTGATTTTATCTATCTCTTCGTTATCTACGCTTGCAACTGCATAGAAAAGTGCTTTCTCCTCAATCACCCCACGCAGGTATTCCCTGTCGGCAGCCTTCAGCTGTTTGGAATCGTTGAGCAGCTTGTGGCGGAATTTTGGTGGCAAAATAACTGCCGCCGCAAAAACCGGCCCTGCCAGACACCCTCTTCCGGCTTCGTCACAGCCGGCTTCTAATGCGATCTCTTTCTGATGGTATGAACGTAACAAGGCGTTTCTTTTGATTGTTGCCCGGTAAAGTTAGGGATTTTAGCCTTGTTCCGGTACCCGTCAAAAATCTAAATTCTTACTGGAATAATTCTTTGAAATCCTGTTTGAAATTCGTCCATTCCCGGTCGGAACGCTTTAAGGCAGAATCTATATCTGTACGGGTGCTATCCCAGCCCGCAGCAGTGCCATTTTTCAATTCATCCAGTTTTCCGCTGATCTGGTCTCTCAAACGGCCCAGTTTACGGCGCGCTTCCTGACTTCTGGCGGATCCATCACTCTTTAGCTGGTCCATTTTTTTATCTATATCATTTCTCCTTTCTTCCAGGTCACTTTTCAGTTTCTGCCGCTCTTCATCCAGATAATCCCCAGCATCACCGGCAGCGGACTTAACATCTTGTCCAATTTTTTCCACACCTTCTTTCAACGAATCCTTCTTCTCCTCCTGTTTGGGAGTCTCGTTACAAGCGAAGAATGCAACGGCAGCCAATAGATACAACAGCTTCTTCATAAGTAGGTTTTTTAATAAAGTTTGTGTGCATGATTGCAATAATCACATCCCCCTTAACAAATGCCATTCCATAATTATGCCTTTGCTGCCAGCGGCAGAGAATCAGCCCCCTCCCATCATAATATCAGCGGTCAATACCTAAAAATTAGGTAGGTTTGACCCTGTTTTCAAAAAAATTCGATATCAATGAAGAAAAAAGTTCTGCTGCTTTTGCTGTTATTGGCAGTTAAATTTGCCAAAGCAGACGAAGGCATGTGGCTTCCTTATTTATTAGGGCAGCAAGTGTACAATGATATGGTCCAGAAAGGACTGAAACTCACCAAAGAACAGTTATACAGCATCAATAAAGCATCGGTAAAAGATGCAATCATCATATTCGGCGGCGGCTGTACCGGCGAAATAGTGAGCAATCAGGGCCTCATCTTCACAAACCACCACTGCGGTTATGATGCCATCGCTACTGCCAGCTCCGTAGAACACAACTACCTGAAAAACGGATTCTACGCCCAGTCCAAAATCCAGGAAATCCCCGCCAAAGGCCTGACCGTGCAATTCCTCGTACGCGTGGATGATGTAACCAAGAAAATGGAAGAAGCCCTCCAGGGCCTCAGCGGCCAGGATAGGATGAAGAAACAACAGGCCACCATCAGCGAAATCGTCAGCGAAGCTATCAATGGCACCGGCTACGAAGCCAAAGTACTGCCCCTCTTCAAAGGCAACCAGTTCCTCCTCTTCGTATACGAACGCTATAAAGATATCCGCCTTGTAGGCGCTCCCCCTGAAAGCATCGGAAAATTTGGCGGTGATACTGACAACTGGGAATGGCCACGCCATACCGGCGACTTCTCCGTATTCCGCGTGTATGCTAATAAAGATGGTAAACCAGCCGACTATTCTGCGGACAATGTACCTCTCAAACCTAAACACTTCCTCCCAGTATCCATCAAGGGTATCAAGGAGAACGATTACGCCATGATCTTTGGCTACCCCGGCGGTACCAACAGGTATGAAAGCTCCGAAGGCGTGAAACTCAAAATCGAAGTCGAAAATCCTTCTATCGTCAACCTGCGCGCCGTACGCCTGAAATATATGTTTGACCAGATGAAGAAAGATCCGGCGATCAAACTGAAACTGGCATCTTCCTATGCAGGCGTGGCTAACTACTGGAAGTTCTACGACGGTGAAACCAAACAGCTCCTCAAATACAAAGTACAGGAACAAAAACAACAGAATGAAAGCGCTTTCGTAAAATGGGCACAGGGCAAACCTGAGTTTGAGCAGATCTTCAACGATTATGCCCAGACCTACAAGGAATGGACCCCATATGCGAAACACCGTATATACATCAATGAAGGCATCATGGGCTCCCCACTGGCCGCTTTTGCAGCGAGCCTGCAGGCACTGGAAAAAGCCATGGTACAGCCAGGCACCAGCAGTGACGTAATTGCCAAAAGCATTCAGGCGGCAGACAAAGCACGCACCGCCTTCCTGGAAGAAGAAGACAAACCAAGCGATCAGAAAATACTGGCAGCCACCTGCCGCATGTTCTATACAGACATCCCCGCTGCACAACATCCAATCGGGTTTTACGATGCTGTAAAAGCAAAATTTGGTAGCCTGGACGAAGACAATACCTACCGCCTTTGGGCGGCAGCGCTGATGTCCAGCACAATGATCCTGAACGATGCCCGCTGGAAAGCTTTCATCGAACATCCGGATGCAGTAACCCTGCAACAGGATCCTGCATTTGCCTATTCAAGTGCCTTCGTGAAAAACTGGAGCATCAAATACCTGCCACTGTACAACCAGTTCGTTACCAAAATCAATGATCTGGGCAGAGGCTACCTGAAAGGTCTCATGCAGATGGAACCAAACAAGAAATGGTATCCTGATGCCAACTTCTCTATGCGCCTCACCTACGGACAGGTAAAACCATATGCACCACGCGACGCAGTATCTTATGATTATGTTTGTACTATGAAAGGGGTGCTGGAAAAATACAAACCAGGTGATTATGAATTTGACCTGCCTGCGAATTATGTAGACCTCTACAACAAGAAAGATTTCGGTCAATATAAAGACGCACGCAAAAACGATATCGTTACCTGCTTCATTACTACTAACGATATCACTGGGGGTAACTCCGGTTCACCTGTGCTGAATGGTAATGGTGAACTGATCGGTTTAGCGTTTGACGGTAACTATGAGGCACTGAGCCACAAAATTCAGTTTGATCCGGTATACAACCGTACAATCTGTGTAGACATACGCTACGTACTCTGGTGTATCGATAAGCTGGGTGGCGCACCCAACATCGTCAATGAACTGAAGCTCGTGAAATAAGTACTTGAATTTAAATCAATAGTAAAAAAGCATCTGCCTATGGCAGATGCTTTTTTTGTGAGATGGCCAGTGACAGGCCGGAAATTTATAAATTTACCCCGTGTATGCCGAGTATTCTCCCCCCGCCCTGCTAGCGCCTTATATAGACGCATACTGGACCGTCTCCACTACCGGTCCGGCCACAACCCGCATACTCCCCGATCTCTGCGCCGATTTCATTTTCAACCTGGATGATGAAAGTGTCAAAGCCGTTGGCACCATGACCACTTTTCACGATGCACATGCATCTGCCAGCTCCCGTTTATTGGGTATCCGCTTTAAACCTGCTGGCATGGCCGCCTTTGCAGGCATGCCCATGCAATTATTAACGGATCAGCATCTACAAGGTGATGATCTCTCGCTACCCTTAGTCCGCCAACTACAGGAAGCCGTCGCCCGGGGCGGCAATCGCTTCCAGGCTATCTCTCATTGCCTCTTAAAAGCATTGCCGGATCAACCTGCCCGTATGCAGGCCGCTATCCATTCCATCCAATCCAGCCATGGTAATATCTCCCCTGTTATACTCGCGGCACAGGTGAATATGAGCCCCCGCAATTTTGAACGCACCTTCCTTCACCAGGTCGGGACCTCTGCCAAAACCTTTTCCCGCATCGTGCGTTGTTTAAGTGCAAAACACGCATTGCAACATCAACCCGGTTCCAACCTGCTGGAACTCGCCATCCGTTACGGTTATCATGATCATGCGCACCTGACCAGGGAGTTCAGGCACATTACCGGGGAGGCTCCAAGCGAATATTTGTCGTTTTTATACAAATAACGACAGCCTTTATGCGCTTACCTTTAGATTCTAATATTCACATACATGCGACAAAAACTGACACTGGTAACCCTGGGTGTAAGAGACCTGCAAAAATCTATTGCCTTTTTTGAAGACGGACTTGGCTGGAAGCGTTCCTCCGCCAGCCAGGACGGTGTTGCCTTTTTCCAGTTGAATGGAATGGTATTATCTCTCTTTGGCAGAAAAGAACTCGCTGCCGATGCCAATGTACCTGAAGCTGGCAGCGGTTTCCCTGCATTTTCACTGGCACTGAACGCAAAAGACAGGGCAGAAGTAGACAGCGTACTGGAACAGGCTGCTAAAGCCGGGGCAGAGATAGTAAAGCCGGCGGAAGAAGTATTCTGGGGTGGGTACAGCGGTTATTTCAGGGATCCTGAAGGATTCCTTTTCGAAGTGGCACACAATCCCTTCTGGGAACTGGATGAAAAAGACAATATCATTCTCCCCTAAAATCCTTTAAACCGCAGAATGACCTTGCCGCTGTCCTTCAGCTGCAGGGTCGCTCCGTTTATATCATATGCATACGTATGATTGTTCAGCAGGCGGAGCAACTGGCTTTCCCTTTCATTGGCCCTGGTATCCAGACAAGCCATGCGGGTACTAATAACTTCAGCAAAAGTCAACGCCTTATCCGTAGCGGTATAATTACCTGATATTTTATTACAGCCAGCATTGCCAGTGAAGCGGTGAGCACTGGTATCGAACTGTATATAGACCGGCGATGAATCCAGTTTTTCGTTTTGAAGCTGTACAAGGCCCCAACGAAGGCCGCCCAGATCCGGAATCTTCCTGAGCGAGGTGCAGGCCGTCAAAATGAGCAGCCCCAGGATTATTTTGCCTGACATAAGCATAGTTTTCTGATAGAAAAACAAAAATCAAACCAGTGGTTTTATTACCCGGAATGTAAGATTGATCCGCTCCTCAATTGGTTTTGCTGTCTTCGGTACCTGATGCTGCCAGTGATGTTGCAGGCTGCCTTTCATGATCAACAAGGATCCATGAGTCAGGTTTAATTCGTACTTCAGCCCGGCCTGCTGGTGGCGAAACATAAACCGGCGGGTAGCACCAAAATTCACAGATGCGATCACAGGGTCCGGCCCCAGCTCAGGCTCATCATCGGCATGCCAGCCCATAGAATCATTCCCGTTTCTATAAAGGTTCAGTAATACGCTGTTGAATACAACTCCCGCCGGCCTGGATACCTGCTCCCTGATTTCCTGCAGTTCCTTTGTCCAGGCCGCAGGCTCATAGCGCTTTCCCGAAAAGGCATAACTACTGCCGGCATCCCCATACCAGGCCATTAGTCTGGGAAACAATACCGGCTTTCCATACATCATCATCCCCTCCTGCTTCCAGTCAATATTCATTATCAACGAGCGAAAATACAGATCCGCTACCTCTGCTCTAAAGAAGTGAGGATAGTACAGCAATTCCCCGTCCTGCAAAGGAATAAACTGCTCCGATGGCTCTTCAAAAAATGGTAACTGCATAAAAAAAGCCGTCCCACCTTACTGGCGGGACGGCACTAATATACTTGGTATTATTCTTAAAATTAAGCTACACCATCAGCTTTCATGGTCTTCTGGAAACGCTTTCTTTCTTCCTCATCCAGGATGGTCTTACGCATACGGATGTGGTTAGGCGTTACCTCGATACACTCATCCTGCTGGATGTATTCCATACATTCTTCCAGGGTCATCAGTGTCTTAGGAGCAATGCTGGTAGCAGCATCAGAACCACTTGCACGCATGTTGGTCAGTTTCTTTCCTTCATTAGGATTCACTACCAGGTCACCAGGCTTGTTGTTCTCACCGATGATCATACCTTTATACACATCTTCTCCCGGATCTACAAAGAAGAAACCTCTATCCTGCAGTTTATCGAGAGAGTAACCAGTGGTGGTACCAGCTTCTTTAGCGATCAGTACACCATTGCTACGTCCTGGGATTGGACCTTTCCATGGTTTATAATCGTTGAAACGGTGTGCCATTACAGCTTCACCAGCAGTTGCAGTCAGCATTTGGGTACGCAGACCGATCAGGCCACGGGAAGGAATTTCGAATTCCAGGTGCTGCATGTCACCCTTAGTTTCCATGATCAGCATTTCACCCTTACGACGGGTAACCAGGTCAATCACCTTGCTGGCGAAGTCCTGAGGTACGTCTACTACCAGGGTTTCATATGGCTCACATTTCTTACCATCTACCTGTTTCAGGATTACCTGAGGCTGACCTACAGTCAACTCAAATCCTTCACGACGCATGGTTTCGATCAGTACGCCTAAGTGCAGGATACCACGGCCATAAACCAGGAAGCTATCAGCACTGTCAGTATCTACTACGCGTAATGCGAGGTTCTTTTCAGTTTCTTTAACCAGACGGTCACGGAGGTGACGGGAAGTTACGAACTTACCATCTTTACCGAAGAATGGAGAGTTGTTGATGCTGAACAACATGTTCATTGTAGGCTCATCCACACTGATAACCGGTAATGCTTCAGGATTTTCGAAATCAGCAATTGTATCGCCGATACCAAAATCTTCCAGACCTACTACCGCACAGATATCACCAGCCTGAACTTCTGTTACTTTCTTTTTACCCAGTGCTTCGAACACATACAGTTCACGAACACGGGATTTCTTGATAGTACCATCAGTCTGCACCAGGGAGATTGGCATGTTTTCCTTGATCACACCACGAGCCACTCTTCCTACAGCAATACGGCCCAGGAAGGTAGAGTAATCCAGAGAGGTAATCTGCAGCTGCAGGGTACCCTCAGCGATCTGAGGCTCTGGTACGTGTGCCAGGATGCCATCCATCAGTGGAGTGATATCCTCACTTGGAGTTAATGAATCGTTGAACCAGCCATTCTTACCTGAACCATAATAGGTTGGGAAGTTCAGCTGCTCTTCCGTTGCATCCAGGTTGAAGAACAACTCAAATACTGAGTCATGTACTTCATCAGGACGGCAGTTAGCCTTGTCTACCTTGTTAATAACAACGATAGGTTTCAGGTTAAGCTGCAGCGCTTTTTGCAGCACGAAGCGTGTCTGTGGCATTGGGCCTTCGAAGGCATCTACCAGCAGGATCACACCATCAGCCATTCTCAATACTCTCTCTACCTCACCACCGAAGTCGGCGTGGCCTGGAGTATCGATCACGTTGATCTTCACCCCCTTGTACTCAACGGAAACGTTTTTACTTAAGATGGTGATCCCACGCTCCCTTTCCAGGTCGTTGTTATCCATGATCAGTTCACCTGTTTCCTGGTTAGCCCTGAAAACGTTGGTAGAATGGAGGATCTTATCAACCAGGGTGGTTTTACCGTGGTCTACGTGCGCAATAATTGCTATGTTACGGATATTCATAAATCAAATTAGTTGACTTCGGCTAGCTGGTCCCCAGCCAAAAGAAGGCGCAAAGTTATAACAAATTGTGGAAAATGTGGGGAAATCCCTTTAAATAATTGTGATCTTTGACTGCACCCGCACCGGCATTACTTTTGCGCCTTACCCATTATTTTATTCACTCATTAGACGAAACCATGCTCATCAGATCAATTTTAACCGCCGTTCTTCTCAGCGCCGCCATTTTGCCCGGCCGTGCACAGGAAATTCCCGCGCTGGATGCGGAACTCACCACATTTCAGTACCCTTATCCGGTTCATAATATTTCGCTGCAAATTCAAGGCCAGCAAGTGCACATGGCTTATATGGATCTGCAGCCCGCCAAACCTAATGGTAAAACTATTATGCTCCTCCACGGCAAGAACTTCCCGGCTGCCTACTGGGATAGTACCGCTGCCGGGCTAAGCAAAAGTGGTTACCGGGTTATAATGCCTGACCAGGTGGGTTTCGGTAAATCCTCAAAACCGGCACACCTTCAATATAGTTTCCAGCTGCTGGCCCAGAATACCAAAGCCCTGCTGGATACCCTCCACCTTTCAAAAGTTGCCGTTTTAGGCCACTCCATGGGCGGCATGCTGGCTACCCGCTTCACCCTGATGTACCCGGATGTGGTGGAAAAACTGATCCTGGAAGATCCTATCGGCCTGGAAGACTGGAAAGTGAAAGTACCTTACCAGTCAGTAGATAAATGGTACCAGGGTGAACTCTCCCAGGATTTTGAGAAGATCAAAAAATATCAGCTGGATGGTTATTATGGTGGTCAGTGGAAACCAGCCTATGAAAAATGGGCCGTTGTACTAGCCGGCTGGGCCAAGGGCCCCGATGCAAAACGCGTAGCCTGGAACAATGCCCTGACCTACGATATGATCTTTACCCAACCGGTATTTTATGAATTTGAAAATATTAAGGTCCCTACACTGCTCATTATTGGCCTGAAAGACCGTACCGCTTTGGGCAAAGCCAATGCCCCTGAAGAAGTACGAAAGACATTAGGTAACTACCCTGTATTAGGCCCTCAGATCAGCAAAAGAATTCCTGACTGCAAACTGGTAACGATTCCTGATGTAGGCCACCTGCCACACATCCAGGCATTCCAGCAGTTTATTCAACCAGTGCTGGCTTTTTTATCAGGCTCATGATACTGTCAAATGATGCCTGGTTGGTGGGATTATCCAAAGCCCCGGCAATATCTATTTTTTCACGGGAGGTAAGGTGGAAGCTCAGTGCTGCTGCCTTATCTTCTTTCTGAGGTACATATTGCAGTATAATTCTGTGAAATCCTATCGGGAAATATCCTTCCAGGTAACTCAGTTTATCATCCTGTCCGAAATCCTGCATGGAACTCCAGTGCTGTTGCATTGTAAACAGCGGATCAAACATCAGATCTGTCAATACCTTCGTTTTCTGGATAGGCCGGATATCATTTTTTCGTGTATCCCTGATCTGGATAAATATTACACCACTTGTATTCGCATTGATCCAATCCCTGAATGTATACAGATAACGCATAGAAACATCCTGCCCAAAGTTATCCCTGATCCCCGCATCCATCACATCTACAATCGGATCACTGGGCAGAAATACATTCGGTAATACATAAGGAAAAGTTGCACACATTCTGATTGCACTGGTCACTCTCAAATGCATAGGATTCTGCTTTGCAAAATACTGTGTGAAGTCCACCCCGTCTACATCCTGCCAGGTTTGTTTTCCTTTGGGATAAGCCGGTGCACAGAGATAACTGACCGGCTGCGGGGAAATAATCAACCTTCTGCCGTCAGCATTGATAGTAGCGTTCCAGATCAGCATAGGAATTTTCGCCTCCTGTTCCGGCTCTCTGTACTCTCCGATCGTTTTGGAAAGCACATAATCTGTATTCGCATTCAGCTGCATTTCAAATGCATATCCCCGATCTTTTGCATAACGGTTGTCGCCGATTTTAAAACTACGCCACGGTGTGATAAAATCATTCACAGACATGGAAGTGAAAATAGAGTTAAGGAGGTCGCGGCCTGTTCGTTCTGTAAAACTACTATCATACAGGTTCAGACTTCTGCCATGCGCTTTTTGGAGGTACAATTCCCGGAAGTAAGTAGCACCAATCATACCTCCTGAAGCACCTGTCATCAACACGGTCTGATTCATCAGCTGCCCACCCATAATGGAATCCAGCCGCTGCAATACATTCATGCTCCAGGTAGCAGCACGTAAACCACCACCGCTGAAGTTCAGCACAATCAGCTTGGGACGCTGTGCAGCGGGAAACTGAGCGCGCCATGCTTTCAGAATTTTCAGGGTTTGTGCTTTATCCTCAGTCCTGCGTTTTTCAGAAAAGAATTTCTGCAGGGCAACGGTACTGTATTCTGGTCGCTGATCATGTTGTTTATAATTTAATCCATAAGCCTTGTTACGGTTATCCAGCAGGTCGTGTTCTACCATCCAGTTCATGCCCACCATCAATACCAATGCAAGCGGAATGGCCCAGCTCTGTAACAGGTACGCATATGCGCCGGCAATTCCAATCAGGAAAGCAAAAAAGATCATCACACTGGCACCTGCCGGTATTCTGAAAAATGGATAATCCATCATATATGCCAGCAATACCAGGAAGAACAAAGCACAGACTACAGTGATCATGGCCGCATAATGATGCTGCTTCAGAATACTGTCGAGGTAATGCTTGTTGTAGTGATCTACATTTCTGGCGCGGCGTATCCGCCAGGGAGAGTTAAAGTAGTTAGTAACGGGGAGTGCATTTTCATCTTTTTCCTGGGTCGGCTTCAGTACCAGTCGCAGGAAATCGCGGGGTGTACCAAACTTTTTTTCCAGCCTGCGGCCAATGTTTTTATCAGCGTTGAAGAAGTAGAAAAACGAGAAAAAAATGACGAATAAATATCCACAGATGAAGCCTTCCGTCAGCAGCATGATTTCCGGTACAGAGCTCAGTTGTTGATAGCGCTGGTATTCCCACGAGCGTATCAGCAGATTGATGATAAATGCAACCGGAACAATGAAATTGTTAAGGCAGTATTTAAAGAATGGCTGTGATGTAGTTGCAAGAAATTTGAAACGGCCGGTGTGCAGAATAAATGTAGTAATGTTCCAGCTCATAGTGAATAAACCGGTAGACAGCCCCAGAATAGTAGTGCTGTAAAAGTTCACCTGTCCAAGGTATTCAGGTGCGAGATACAATGCATCTCCACCGAATACTTTTGCGAAGCCTCCATTGATAGTACTGAACAGGATTGCCCAGAATATGAGCAGTACCTGGTACTTCCGGAAATGCAGCAACAATAGTTGGATCGGGAAAGAATAGAAAAATTTGACCGGCAGATATTTCACTTTCATCCGTAACGCAATTACAACTAAACTTACGAAAAATTGTAATAGGTTCTTATAGAAAATAAAACAGTCGCTTGCAGCGACTGTTTATATAAACCGGCCAGCGGCCCAATAAATGCGAAAATTTATTTTTTCCCGTAGCTCAGAAAATACGTCCACACCAATACCAACAACAGGAACATCCCTACCGCCTGATGCAGTATCGCCTGCAAAATAGGAATATGAATCTGGCTACCCAGCAATGTCAGTACACCCAATAATACCTGTACCAATACCAGCAGCAAAGGCAGATACCGTACCCTGTGCAGCAGGCTGTGCTCCGGTGTTTCAGACGCAGCCTTCCACCACCAGATCACTACCAGGATCGTAATGAGGTAAGCCAGGTTCCTGTGTACAAAATGTATCGTCTGTGTATTATGTGTCAGATCTTCCAGGAAACTTCCCTGGGTAAACATATTGCCGGGAATCCATGCACCATTGATATCAGGCCAGGTGCTTGCCGCCAGTGCAGCATGCAGACCTGCCATCAATGCACCAAAGAACAATTGCAGTGTCAATAAACCCAGCAGCCATCCATTCAGTTTTTTTAATCCGGGCGCTATAAGGATTTCTTTTACCGGCGTGCTCAACTTCAGCGCAAACCACAACACATACACCAGCAGTGACAAGGCTGCCAGGAAGTGTATCGCCAGGCGTATATGGTTTACGTACAGATTGTCTTCATTCAATCCGCTTTTTACCATGATCCAGCCTATAGCCGCCTGTAATCCGCCCAATAAAAACAGGATGATCATAGGCTTAATCATAGACCGGTCAATCTTTCTTTTAATCAGGAAATACACAAAGCCTACCAGAAATACCCCTCCCATCAAACGGGCCCAGTCACGGTGCAGCCATTCCCAGAAAAATATTCCTTTGAAATCAGATAAGGTAAAATGATTGTTGAGATACTTTGCCTGCCCGATTTCTTTATACTTATCAAAGGCCTTCACCCATGCCGCTTCATTCATTGGAGGAAATGCACCCAGGATGGGTTGCCATTCGGTAATAGACAGGCCTGAACCTGTGAGACGGGTAATGCCGCCCAGTAAAACCTGAATAATCAGCATCCCCACCCCTATATATAACCAGATCGCTACCGGCCTTTGCTGTTGTGTTGTCATTCTTTCCATAAATCAAAAATCGAGGGCAAAGTTAGTACTTTGAGGTTTGACATTCGTAATGCTTTCTTAACATGTCCATAATATTCTCTTAACACCACCTACTGATCTTTGCGGCGACAAAAGGGACCCTGAAAAATATCAAAACACTAAAACAAACTTTTGTATGAAACACATACAATTTATAGCAGTCATCGCAATTATCCTATTTAGCCAATCCATTGCTGTAGCCCAGGACTTTGCGTTGAACAAAGTAAAAACAAACGTTGCCAACAACCAACCACCTACTGCTCCCAGCGATTTCAAACTGGACGTAGCACAGGTAACCGGAACTGAACTGGTATTTCGCGTAACCGTGGAAAATCCGGGTAGCGACAAAATAATCCTGAGTATCAAGGATGCAAACAATACCACCTTGCACCAGGAATCACTGCCGGTAACACTGGTTTACAAAGCCCGTTTTAACCTGGCAGACCTGCAGGATGGTACTTATGTTTTCGAAATCAGAAAAGGTAAGACACGCCTGGCAGAAAAAACTATCGGTATCAGAACCGAGACAAGCATTAACAGAACTGTTTCTGTCCAATAAAAACAAATAGTGACAAAATGAGTGGCTGCAGAGGCATATCTCATCTTGTCACTATTGCCTATCTTATAGAAAGGTGCTTCTCTTATCCGGTTATACGTGCACGTAGGGATGTATCGAAGTATGATGCTTCATTAAACCCGGATACCCGACAAAGAGAATTCTTATTGATGCAATTCACCATGCCTTCAAAATACTTTTGATACAAACCCTGCGCCGGGCACTACTTCTGATTCATTGCTTCGTACAGCACTTCCATTATATTTTCTCTTACATGCATGGTGATCAGCTTTTTGTTGTCACCACCGGCAGGACACACCCTGTTGCTCAGGAAAATGAATACCAGCTTAGACTGGGGATCCACCCAGATACAGGTGCCTGTAAAACCAGTATGTCCGAATGTAAGTGAAGAAGCACTCTTTGCAGGGTATGCTTCACCATGCTTACCATTGTTTTTATCAGGCTTATCAAAGCCCAGACCACGACGGCTGATATTGCTGTTGTAAGCTGTAAACAATTTGATAGTTTCTTCTTTGATGAAGCGCTGGCCGCCATAAGTGCCCCCATTCAATAACATCTGCATCAGCACTGCCAGATCTTCTGCATTGGAGAATAATCCTGCATGCCCGGCTACACCCCCAAACATAGCTGCACCCGGATCATGCACATCGCCCCTGATCCATTGCATACGGAATGTACGCTCACTTTCAGTAGGTGCAATCTGCGAAAGCGGGAAACGCTCCCTTGGTTTAAAACCTGTAGAATTCATGCCCAATGGCTCATAGAAAGTTTCTCTCACATAGTGATTCAGTTTCTGACCTGTTATAGACTCTACTACCTTGCCCAGGAAAATAAAATCATTGTCGCTGTATACATAGCCCTGCTGTGGTTTCAGCGTACTTTCCAGGATCTTCTGGTACATGGTATCTACATAAGCATCTTTCATATACAGATGCTCAGCCACACGCCTGCAATACACAGAATCTGCATAGCTGTGGAACAATGCTGTATCAGGTGCTCCATTCTTCATGAGCACACTCTGGTAGAAAGGAATGAATGCCACCAGGCCAGCCTGGTGCAGGAGTACATCCCTGATTTTCAGATTCGCTTTATTGCTGCCTTTCACCCATGGCAGGTAATCGCCCAATGTTCCATCCAGACTCAGTTTGCCTTCGTCATAGAGTTTCATGACAGACATTGTCGTTGCACATACTTTCGTTACCGAAGCCAGGTCATAAATGCTGGAATGAGTAACTGGTTCATTGGTACTATAATCATAGTGACCGAATACCTTGTTGTATACAATCTTGCCATCTTTCAACGCCAGTATTTCACAACCGGGAGCAGCACCTTTAGCAATCATCTCTTCTGCCAGCCTGTCAATTTTTGTAAGCGTTGCCGCATTCATGCCCACCTTTGCCGGTGCCACTTCCTCCAGTGGCTGTAATGCAACAGCTGGTGGTGGTGTAGCAGGTACGATGCCCATTCCATACGTAAAGTTCGGACATACAGTCACCGGAAGTTTACCCGTTGGTATGAGTTGGCCAAACAATAACTGAGCTGCCGATTTTTGGGTGTCATCATCATCTTCATATGCCGCTACAATAGTCGGCGCATCACAGAAGTATTGAATTGCATAAGGATTACCAAATACTACCGTAGCAGATGGCATTTCCTGCTGCAGGCGCTGTACCAGCAAGCGCTCCGCAGAACTGATACCAAAGTTGTTAGCCGGCCGGCGACCATAATTATGTACACCGATAATCACCGCCTGGAATTCATTTTTCAGTCGCTCTACCACAGGTGCTACCTGTGCAGCAGATTGACGGGACGTGAAGATGAACGTACTCACGTCCGGACGGGTCGCTTTAATGGATTGCAGGAATGCATTATTGACATCTGCGCCTACTGCGATCACCGCTACCTTGCCAGGGGTATGCTGTTTGAAAGGAATAAGCTGGTTATCATTTTTCAGTAAAGTCAGGGATTGCCTGCCTATATCTTTGATCAGTGTATCGGTTACCGCATTCAGGTCCTCAGCCAGGTTGGCCGTTTCTACGAACTGTGGTTTGTTCAGTCCCAGGTTGTATTTTGCCAGCAATACCTTCTTCACTCTTTCATTCACCTCATTCCAGCTTACCTCACCCCGGCGAATCGCTCTCTTGATCGCCTCTACACTCCCCTCGGCGGTAGAAGGCAGCATGAGCATATCATTCCCCGCCACCAGTGATCTTGCAGCTTCTTCCCCACCGGAGTAAAATTTAGCGATGCCTTTCATTTCCAGCGCATCGGTGATCACAATGCCTTTATAACCCATTTCCCCTTTCAGCAGATCAACTACTGCTTTATGTGAGATGGAAGTTGGCGTGTTAGGAGTGCTGTCAATGGCGGGAATGTACAGGTGAGCCATCATGATGCTGGCTACCCCGGCATCTATGGCTTGTCTGAAAGGGTATAATTCCAGGGAATCCAGCTGCGCCCTGGATTTACGGATTACCGGCATATCCAGGTGAGAATCCGTATCAGTATCACCATGACCGGGGAAGTGCTTGGCTACTGCCATCACACCCTGATCCTGGATCCCTTTGATCATTTCAATACCCATACGTGCTACCTGGTATTTGTCCTGACCAAAAGATCGGTCATTGATCACAGGATTATTAGGGTTATTGTTAATATCCATGTCAGGCGCATAGTCTACATGGATCCCCAGCCGGCGACATTGCTGGCCCAGCACCTTCCCGGCCTTATAGGCAAGGCTGCTATCCTGTGCAGCACCAATCATGAGGTTGCGGGGCAGACTGATTACGCTATCCAGCCGCATGCCGAGTCCCCATTCCCCATCGATAGCGATCATGAGCGGAGTCCGGGAAATGGATTGGTAATAATTTGTCAGGTTAGCCTGTCGTACCGGCCCCCCCTGGAAGAAGATCAAACCACCCACCTTGTTGTCTTTGATGTCCTTCTCGATTTTTTTGACGTGATCAGGCCCCAGGTTAGAGTGTGCCCTGATCATGATAAGCTGGGCGATGCGCTCATCATTGTTGAGCGACGCAAATACACTGTCCACCCAATGCGTAGCGGCAGCGTCTGCTGTCAGTAATTTTGGAACGGGTCCATCTTGTGGCGGGGCTGGTTTTTTGCCCGAACCTGCTAACATAAATCCGGAGAGTCCTAAGATCAATAACTGCTTCATAATCTTGCTGCTTGTCAATAAAAAAGTTATCATACGGGAAATTACATCCCTGTTCAGGGAGCTGTGCCCTAATTACATTTTGAGTCCCAATTATTATGCTACCTTACATATTCACGGCTGTAAAGCGGCAGTATAAATACTTATATTTACATGAGGAGGTAGGAACAAATGACCTGTAATCCTTAAACATAATAAAATATCTTTCGACTATGACCCTCAAACAACCATTTTTTTCTTCTTTATGGAACAATCTGCTTAAAAATAATCCATTATTTC
Source organism: Chitinophaga silvisoli (assembly GCF_003412465.1). Lineage (GTDB taxonomy): Bacteria > Bacteroidota > Bacteroidia > Chitinophagales > Chitinophagaceae > Chitinophaga > Chitinophaga silvisoli. Next base: position 851,568 of record NZ_QTJV01000002.1, on the reverse strand, counting down.
CAGCAAATCATTAAAACATATCTACGATTTTTCTTAAATATTTCATGTTATTCAAGCAATTGTAATTTTAGTTACCTATACATTCAATTGTTTGCTATATTTGCAGTCTTGCTAAAGTTTTTTTAAACACATGGTCAATATTATTCTATTTGGCCCTCCCGGTAGTGGAAAGGGCACACAAAGTGCGAACCTGATTGAAAAATACGGGCTGATTCACCTGTCTACCGGTGACCTGCTGCGTGGAGAGATTGCTGCTCAGACTCCCCTGGGCCTGGAAGCGAAGCGCCTGATGGACCAGGGATTACTGGTTCCGGATGCTGTCGTAATCGGCATGATCAGTTCGAAACTCGAAGCCAACCCGGAAGCAAGAGGTTTTATTTTTGACGGCTTCCCACGTACTACTGCTCAGGCAGAAGCACTGGACAAACTGCTGGATCTGAAGAAAACCGCTATCTCCAATGTACTTTCTCTGGAAGTACATGAAGATAACCTGGTACAGCGCCTGCTGGCCAGAAAACGTCCGGATGATAATGAAAAAACCATCCGTGAGCGTTTCGTAGAATATCACAACAAAACCGCTCCTGTAGCTGACCACTATGCCCGTTTCGGCAAGTTTAAGAAAATAAATGGGGAAGGTACCGTTGATGAAATCTTCGCTCGTTTAAGCAAAGAAATCGACCCGCTGGTAGAAGAAAAAGTATAAGCAGCAGGCTGATCTTATCATATTAGACGCAAAGATCGTAAGTAACCATCCATGTAAAGTGGATGAACTTCACGATCTTTGCGTTTTTAAATTTATAATAAATCGCTCCACATTGGAAAGAGGCAATTTCGTTGACTATATCAGGATATCCGTCAAATCGGGTAAAGGCGGTGCAGGTAGCGCCCACTTTATGCGTACCAAATACAACCCCGAAGCCGGCCCCGATGGCGGTGACGGTGGTCGTGGCGGCCATATCATACTCAGAGGCAACTCCCAGTTATGGACCTTGCTGCACCTGCGCTGGTACAAGAACGTAGTGGCAGAAGATGGCGGTAACGGACGAGACAATAACAGTACAGGTAAAAACGGTGAAGATATAATTATCGAAGTGCCCCTCGGCACCCAGGCCTTCGATGAAGAAACCGGCGACCTCGAAGTAGAAATACTTCATGACGGGGAAGAAGTAATCTGGATCCCGGGCGGCCAGGGTGGTCGTGGTAACAGCTACTTCAAGTCAGCAACCAACCAGGCACCCGATTACGCACAGCCAGGTATGCCAAGCACCGAAGGCTGGAAAGTACTGGAACTGAAAATGCTGGCAGACGTAGGTCTGGTAGGATTCCCGAATGCAGGTAAGTCCACCCTCCTCTCTACCATCACAGCAGCTACCCCGAAGATTGCGGATTACGCGTTCACCACGCTGACTCCCCAACTGGGCATGGTGGCCTATAGAAATGACCGTTCTTTCTGTATTGCTGACCTCCCGGGAATTATTGAAGGCGCACATGAAGGGAAAGGACTGGGACACCGCTTCCTGCGGCATATTGAAAGAAACCCGGTATTGTTGTTCCTGATCCCTGCGGATAGCTCCGATCACAAAAAGGATTATGAAATCCTGGTGAATGAACTGGCAATGTACAATCCTGAATTGCTGGACAAACAGTTCCTGCTGGCTATCAGCAAGAGCGACATGCTGGACGATGAGCTGAAAGAAGCAATTGCGGCAGAACTGCCTGCAGATGTACCACATGTGTTTATTTCTTCTGTTACGCAACAGGGATTGCCACAGTTGAAAGACATGTTATGGAATGCACTGAATGCGGCTCCTAAAGAATAAAAAAAAGCTCCTGCCAGTGGCAGGAGCTTTTTTTATCACTAATCTTTTAATCCCAGCCAGGCCTTCACCTGCTTATAATCACTCATATCCACAGTCTTCGCTTTCCTTGCTTCCGTGCCACCCGGCACTAACACATACCGGTACTGCCACCTGAGTTTTGAATTACCATCCGTCCAGGTACCGGCATCTCCATTTGCATACAATTCAACCCCACCGGTGAAGAAAGTCGCCAGGATATTCCAGCCCGAATAAATATTCGTGTAGGGCAATGGCGTTACCACCGGATCATCCGGGGTATTCAGGTTGAGGTACACTTTCATTTCGCCGGTGCTGATCAGCGTAGCATCCAGTTTAGCTATGTCAATATCAGCATAAAATCCAATGGTATCAATCGTACCATCTGTGTTGTGGATTGTATCCGGCAGGAAAGCGACCGTAAGCCAATCCGAATAAATAACATTTGCAGTCCCTGCATCTCCTTTGGGACCAGTCGGACCTGCAGGCCCTGTAGGTCCTGGATCACCCTGGGGACCAGTTTTACCATCTTTACCACAACTAAACATACATAAGGCTACAGCCAGGAGTAACAGGGATGCATTAACAGAACAAAAGATTCGTTTCATGTACAGAAATTTTGGTTGTTATAAATTAAAAATGGGGATGTAGGGGTTCGGATTATCACGCAGACTAAATATACGAAGAAAGCCTCCTCTTTTATCACTAAAAATTTTTGCATTACTTTACAAAAAAATGCCCTGTGAAGTACTTAATCCAAGTTTGTATTAGCGCCGCCTTATTTTGCGCCTGTAAATCGTCGACCTCCTCGCCTCCTGCCTCGGATAGCATTGCTGTAGCCATTTCAAAGCCAGATGATGGCTTAACGGGATTGTATACTGGTGATTTCGATGGCAAAAAGATCTATATCACGATCAACTATGCAAGAAATAATCATCTCGCAGGTTATAATGTGCATCTCGGATTGCGCCGCAATGTGAGCGGCAGTTATAAGATTGCCGGTGATGGTATTGATGTGACCCTGAATGAACCAGGGGATCATCCATTCGACGGAAAATTTACCATCCACCTGGATGCAGCCGGCGACAAAGGAACCGGCAAATGGGTGCCCCTGAACAATGCTAAACTGAGCACCAAAGAATTCAGCCTCACAAAGGTCATAAGGACAGGTGATAAAGGCAATAATTTCGAAGCCGATTATCCTATGGGTGGCGATAACCGGGATATCACTTTTAAAAATGATGGTAGCGCTGTCTTAAACTACTATCCCCAAATAAATGATTCTACCCGTGCCGGGCAAATGGTTACTGTAAGAGGTACGTGGGAAAGAAAGGGAGACTCACTCTACGTAACCTGGGAAAAGAAAGGAGATCTGCCGGAACCGGCCACACTCTATACTATCACCTACGAAGGTGAGGGCGAAAACCGCTGGTTAAGCGGGGTAGAAACTGCTGACAGCATCCGTTATTGGGTAGGACCTTGATAAACACAAAATACATATTGAAGAAGGGGGGTATCACCCTGTTCGCTGCCGGCATCCTGTTTGCAACCTGGCTGCTAATCAGGCTGAGTATCCCCTATCTTTCGTTTGATCCATACACGGATTTCCTGATGACCAAGCAAAGGATCTATCATATCCTCCACTGGCGATTCAGCTTCTATGTACATGTATTCATCAGCTTTATAGTGATGATCACCGGTCTGCTGCAATTCAGCTGGTACCTGATAAAAAAATATCCCGGTCTGCATCGCAGATCCGGGACAATATATGCAGGGGTTGTGCTTTTCTTTAGTGGCCCCAGTGGTTTAGTGATGGCGTTCTATGCGAATGGTGGCTTACCGGCACGCACCAGTTTCGTCATCCTCGCGCTCCTGTGGTTATATACCACTGCCATGGGCTGGTATTATGGCAGGCAGCATCAATGGCTGCCACATGGTGCAATGATGCTCCGGAGCTATGCCCTCACACTTTCTGCTGTGAGCTTACGCCTGTATGCTTACCTGATAGACATCCTGAATATTCCGCTGCGCCCCCGCGCAGCTTATATCCTCATTGCATGGCTCAGCTGGACGCTGAACCTGGTTATTGCAGAACTGATCATCAGGAAACTCGCAAAGATCTACCCTGTCAAAAAGGCTTAACGCATGCCCAACATCACATCTTTCTTCACGAAGTGACCATCATCTTTGATCGCATAATTATCCTTCCCTAAAGGTTTCTGACTCTTGATAGGATTGTCTTCATATCCTTCTTCATTCACATCTTTTTCGTAAGTCAGCTCAAAATTGGAGACCTCAATATCGTAGTTCGCATTGATCGTCGCTACCTTGAAAGGATCTTTCAGGATCTTCTGTCCACCGATCATTAATTTATCGATCAGGGTACCCTTATTGTTAAAGCTGGCGATGTAGTATACCGGCAGTCTATTGCCACCCATTTCATCGACTACACCATAGATCAGCGTACGATTACTGTCATTAGATCTTACCAATCCTACCCTGTAATATTCTGCACCTACTTCCCTGGAAAATGCATAGTCACGCATTTCAGGCACATAGCGCTCATTGTCGTAAGAGATGATCCTGTCTTCCGTCATGTTGTCAGCATATTTCATATCCAGCAACAAGGGGAATTTTACCTGGGTAAATTCATGACTGAACACTGCCCATTGCAGTTTATCCGGATCTGTAGAACCGGACATCGCGGTCATAATAATATCGTTGAAGGTATATTGATTGTCTTCTCTGAGTTTGGCAAGATCCTTATCCTTTTGCAGGTTTTTCAGATTGCCGTAACCAAACTCGATGGCAGAAATGAGGTATTGTTTCGCCTTGTCCAGCTCATTTAATCGTGAATATAAACAGGCTTTGTTATAGAGCAGTTTGTTCAGGGGTTTATAATCCAGGATATCCGCTATATCATAGGCCTGTAACCCTTCCTGCAATTCACCTATATCGCCCAGTGCATTCCCCATTTCATAATAGGCCTTGGCCTGTGGCTGTGCCAGAATAGACTTTTTGAAGATAGCTACCGCCTGGGATGGATTCTTTTTGTTGCGGTAAACATCGATGGCCTGCAGAAACAGTTTATCGGCTTCCTTGTCCTTCCCTGAACTGGCATGGGCCACCATCAAAACAGTGTCTTCGGAGTACAGGTTACTTTGGGTAAGTGTAACACCGGCTGCTGTTCCCTTTTTGCTTTCCGAGGGGCCATTACAGGCAAATAATGTGGCTGTTGTTACAAACAATAACAATTGACGCATACGAGAGTACTTTATAGGCTAAAGATAATATAAGATTTTTATAATACGAGGAGCCTTCATGTAGGGGTAACCAGCATTCCGAATTTAAGACCAACAGGTCTCCAAAAGCTCATTTAAAGCACACCATAAGGTCACCTCAATATCCCGGGGATAATGAAGTGCCCTTTTGGTGTACTTATGGTGTACTTATAATGCACTTATAGCACTATAGCTTCACTATTGCCTGCCTATAGTTAAAACAGACCTCCCAGCGGGCCCAGCATACCACCAGCTACACTTTTCATTTCGGCTTCCCAGGTATTCTCGGCTGATTTCAGGGCACGGTTCAGGGCTGTTATCACTAAATCTTCCAGTTCTTCTTTGTTATCTTTTTCCAGTAATCTCTCTGCTATTTCCAGACTCTTTACCTCGCGGTTGCCTGTCACGGTTACTTTTACTGCACCATCACCTGCTTCCCCGTCTACGGTGATCAGGGCCAGGCGTTCTTTACTTTCTTTCATTTTTTGCTGCGCTTCCTGCAGCTTACCAAACATATCAAACATGGTAGGTCGATTTTAGCCCGCGAAGATATTTCACTTTTCTTTATCTTAACACTCTAAATCAACAGCATGTTGGAAACCAAAGTATGTATTATCGGTGCCGGTCCTGGCGGTGCCGCAGCAGCCCTGCAACTTGCACAACTGGGAGTTGAATGTATAGTAGTAGACAAAGCTGTTTTTCCCCGTGATAAGGTTTGTGGAGATGGATTAAGTGGAAAAGTACTCACGGCGCTTAACCGTATCGACCCCGCCATTGCGACCCGTCTCAAAGAGGCTACTTTCAAAGTAAACAGCTGGGGTGTCACCTTTGTATCGCCCGGTCGCCATAGCCTGGATGTTGGCTATCGCCCTGACTATAACAGCAAAAATGAAGGCCATAAGGAAACTCCTATTGGCTATGTAGCCAAACGCATGGACTTCGACAATTTCCTTGTGGATGAAATAAAACGCCGCAAAGAAATCAGCTTATACGAAAATGTAAACGTCGATAAATACGAACTGCAGGAAGATGGCTACTTTGTAAGCGGCAACAATGGCACTTTCCAGGTAAAAGCTAAACTTCTCATTATTGCCAATGGTGCCCACTCTTCTTTCACCAAAGAAGTAGCCGGCATTACCATGGAACCTGATCACTACATAGCCGGTATACGTGCCTATTACAAGAATGTAAGCGGTAATAATGCTGACAACTTTATAGAACTGCACTTCCTCAAAAACCTGCTCCCCGGCTACTTCTGGGTCTTCCCCCTGCCAAATGGCGAAGCCAATGTGGGCGTAGGCGTGCTCAGCGAAACTGTGCGCAAAAAGAAGATCAATCTGAAAAAGGAAATGCTGGATATCATTGCCAACGATCCTGTATTCAAAGAACGATTCAAAGATGCTGAACTGATCAGCAATATCGAAGGCTATGGGCTGCCACTGGGCAGTAAAGTACGCGTGCTCCACGGTGACCGCTACATGCTGGTAGGTGATGCCGCATACCTGATAGATCCGTTCACCGGCGAGGGCATCGGCAATGCCCTGTATTCCGGCCGCATAGCCGGCCTACAGGCACACGAAGCCCTGCAGGCAAACGACTTCTCTGCTGCCAAACTGGCTAAGTATGATGCTGAAGTCTACCGTGTAATGGGGCCTGAGCTGAAACTAAGTCACCGCCTCCAAAAGCTGATCCGCTACCCATGGCTGTTCAATACACTTATGAAGGTGAGCAGCCGGAATAAACAATTGCAGGAACTGCTCTCCTGCATGTTCTATGAGGTAGATCTGCGCAAGCGACTCACCAAACCATCCTTCTATTTCAAATTACTGTTTAATCGATAACAAGTGAAGAAGTCCATCGTATTGGGTGCACTCTTAATCAGCACTTTTATGTCTACCGCCTTTGCACAACAAGCACTATATACACACAACAGCGCAGGCCACCTGGAACTGACTGTTGATGGTGCCGCACACCTGTCTAAACTGCCACTGAAATGTATGCAGCTGGAATTTCCGTACAAAACAGGTGTAGTATTTACTGATACCTCTCTGGTAACTAATCCGAGAAATTATCATCCTGCTTTCTACGGTTGTTTCGACTGGCATAGCAGCGTGCATGGCCACTGGATGCTGGTAAGGTTACTCAAGTCATTCCCCACCCTGCCACAGCACGAACTGATCCTGGCCAAACTGCAGCAAAACCTGACTGCCGATCACATTCTGCAGGAACAAAAACTGTTTACCAACAAGGAGAACAAAGGCTTTGAACGCATCTATGGCTGGAGCTGGCTCCTGCAACTGCAAAGGGAACTGCTCACCTGGAACTCGCCAGAAGGAAAGGAACTGGCTGCCAATGTACAACCACTGGCTACTCAGTTTTCCAAAGCCTATATCGATTTTCTGGGCAAACTAATGTACCCCATCCGCGTAGGTGAACATACAAACCTGGCCTTTGGCCTTTGCCTGGCATGGGATTATGCCGTGACAGCCAAAGATCAGCCATTGCAGGATGCTATTAAAGCGGCTGCAACCCGCTTCTACCTGGCCGACAAAAACGGTCCTGTGAGTTATGAACCGGGTGGCTACGACTTCCTTTCTCCCTGCCTGGAAGAAGCTGACCTGATGTGGAGAATACTGCCGGCGGCGCAATATCAGTCATGGATCCAGGAATTCCTGCCAGGACTGTTTGCGAAGAATATCACCCTCTTCCCCATCGCCCAGGTAAAAGATCGTACTGATGGTAAACTCGTACACCTGGATGGCCTGAACCTGAGCCGTGCCTGGTGCCTCTATGGTATTGCCCGTCATGCCGGTAAGAACAGCGCCGCTATTCAGGCCCTGGCCAACCAACACCTGGAAGCTGCTATACCACACGTAGCCAGCGGCGATTATGCAGGGGAACACTGGCTGGCATCCTTTGCCGTATATGCGCTGACTGTCGAGAATAATTAATAAAAATATGCGATTCATTCTGCTGATAATATTCCTGTTCGCACTACAGGCAGACCTGATAGCCCAACATAATTTCACCGTATCCCCTACTCCTGACTGGCTTGCTCCTTACAAGCCAGACCTGAGCAAAACACCAGATGCAAGTGAAGTAAGTAACGGCTATTTTCTGCTCCTGCTCGAAGAACAACACCATGCAGAAAAAGATGCGGTGTACAGGCATATTATCAGGCAGATTGTATCGGAAGCAGGTATTCAGAATGGTGCTGAAATCTCTGTTGATTACGATCCCACTTACGAAAATCTGCACTTTCACCAGCTGATCATTCGCCGCAACGGTGCAGTGATCAATAAACTGGATCCCTCCCGCTTCCGCTTCCTGCAAAAGGAAGATGAACTCTCCCGTTTTATTTACAGCGGTACCTTCACGGCTTATTATATTCTCGACGATGTACGCAAAGGCGATCAGATAGAATATGCCTATACGCTCGAAGGTGCCAATCCCATCTTCGAAAATAAATACGCAAATACCTTCTACTTCACCTCTTACGACCCCATCGTCAATTATTACAAAGCACTTATCGCAGCACCTGCCAGAGACATTCAGTTCAAACCCTTCAATCATGCACGATTGCCGACAAAAACCAGCTGGAAGGGCATGCAACTCTACGAATGGAAGATCGCTGATGTAATGCCTGCCGATGAAGATGACAATGCGCCGGAATGGTATAACAACATGCCTTTCGTACAGGCCAGTGAATACAGGTCCTGGGCTGAAATCATCAACTGGGGTGCTAAAATAAATACCCCTCCCCCACCCGGTACACGCCTGCAAACAAAGATTGCCGAACTGAAAAAACAATCAGGTAATAACAAAGCTTTATACCTGCAAAATGCAATGCGCTTTGTGCAGGACGATATCCGCTATATGGGTATTGAAATGGGCGAATATTCCCATCGCCCCAACAACCCCGACAAGATCTTAGATCAGCGCTTTGGTGATTGTAAAGACAAATCACTGCTGCTGACCACCCTGCTGCAGGCAGATGGTATCAACGCCAGCATGGCTTATACCAATACCTATCTGAAAGCACATGTATCCGACTACCTGCCATCGCCCTACATGTTCAATCATGTAATCGTATATGCAACACTGGGAGACAGCAGCTATTGGATAGATCCTACTATCAGTTATCAGCGGGGATCACTGAGTCAGCACACCGTGCCCGATTACCAGCAAGCACTTATCATCAGGACTGATGGCAGCAATAAACTCACCACTATTCCACAAGTAAACAAAGGCAGGCAGATTATTAAAGAACATTTCACCCTGCCGGATGCTAAAGGCAAGAAAGGAAAACTCACCATACATAGTGTATATACGCTCCGGTTTGCTGACCAGCAACGCGATGTATTTGCCAACAACAGTATGAAAGAGCAGCAGAAAGCTTATCTCGATTACTACAAGAATATTTATGGAGAAATGCATACCGATTCTGCACTGAAAACTATTGATGATCCAATCAACAATCAGTTCAGCGTAATAGAACGTTATGTACTGGAGGAACCCTGGAAAAATGACTCCGATGAACCGGGAAGACTTGAAATTCCTGTAACGGCAGGCATCCTCCAGGAAGCCTTACCAAAGACCAGCAAAAAGAAAAACAATAAATCGCAGGCACCACTTGCGCTACATTATCCTTATGCACTGGATTATACCATCGATATGGATATGCCGATAGCCTGGTCGCTCAGCGATGAGCCTATTGAAATCAGGAATAAGTATTATGCATTTTCATTCAGATCCGAAGTGAATGGCAGTCACGTTGCGTTCCATTATACCTTCGAAACTTTCCAGGACAATATTCCTGCGCATTACTTAGCGCAGTACGAAAGTGACAGGAATAAAATGGATGAAGCTATTTCCTTTAGTCTCTTCTGGACACCGGGAGACCCTGCAGAGATGGCCGCACCCGCTGATAATTCGGTGAACTGGGTAATGGTGGTACTGGCCGTTTTCTTCCTTACATTCTTTGCACGGATCGCATGGAAGTATAATCAATATAGCATCTATCCGGTTCAGGATGTACCTGCACCCGCTGAGTTGGGAGGCTTCCTGTTTGTCATCGGCTTCTTTGTGTTTATTACACCACTCGGCATGTTGCAGGGCTTTTTTAACGGCAGCGTGTTTAGCTTTAAAACATGGTACCAGTTAGGCCGGTCTACCAATATCATCAGCAATACTTCCTTCCTTCAATTGCTTTTCATATTCAGGACGGTGGCCGCCATCTTCTTTTTTGTTTATAGCATTTTGCTGATCGCATTATTCATCAACCGCAGGGATACTTTTCCAAATGCCATGGTGTACTTTATGGTAGGTGCCCTGCTATTCACGGTAATAGATGCCGGCATCCTGCATTATCTCTACAAAACACATTGGGAGATCATGGAGCTTGGCTGTGTTGTATACAACTTTGTAAAGGGCTTAATCTTTACACCTTACCTGCTGCAATCAGCACAGGTAAAAGAAACCTTTATCATGCCCCACCGCTCGGTGGCAGGCAAAGAAAAAGGGTACTGATCCAAAGATCAATACCCTTTTAATGATGTAGCTGGCGCTGTTTTTTAAATAGATTCTGAATCGAAGATCACTACCTTTTCCCACAGGTGTTTGCAGCTTTCTACGAATGCCAGGTGCACCGGGTGTACCTGATAGGTGTCGTGACCTGCTTCGTCATTGAACGCCGTGAGCAAACAATAACTGTAATCTTTTACAATCACTGGTCTGTCAGTAGCTGCAGGTTTGCCTACATTGAACGTCACGAGGGTCTCCACAGCACTGAGGGATTTTACACCTTCTTCAAATGTTTTGATATCAGCTGCTGAAAGATCGGCTTTCAGATAAAAATTTACAACGTGTACAAACATGTTCAACTTGCATTTTATGTGTTAGAAAGAATAGATTGAATTAACTGATCTCGTTGATATATCTCTTCACACTCTGCAGATTCACAATATATACCAGCACTATCACCAGCAACGCAGCACCGGCAGTACCAGGGCTGATCCATGAAGATACGAACATATTCATGCCAGCGAGTACTCCTGCGGCTTTCCACTGCAATCCTGTAATGAGTAGCAGTGAAATGATTGCTGTAAATATATACAAAGGCACGAATTGACGCATCAGGTATCGCTGCAATTGGCGGGGTGCAGTACCCAGGGTCACCAGCAACTGTATTTCCCGCTTACAGCTGGCAATCACCACCTGGATAAACATACTGAAGACCAACAATGCAAAGAGCAATAAAATCAAACCAAAGAAACCGATGACAGATACAATGGTCTGTACAATCACTTTTGTTTTGCTGTATTTCAGTTTGTCCTGGTTAGTGCTATAGCCTTTGTCTTCCAGGTATTTGACCAATACCGGGTTGGACGGATCTTTTGTTTTAATGATCACGCGGCTGGGAGCTGCTTCCACTCCATTGCCAAACTTTCCATTCGCCCATTCCATAAAACTACCGGGTACGAGGAAAGAGGTAATTCTGTCTGAAAAACCAACGATTCTACCAGTGAATTCCTGTGTAAGCAAGCCTTTGGAAATCGTGATTTTCATAGGGAGCGCTTTGATCGTCTCCTGGGATATTTGTGGTAATCCCTGGCTCAGTGCATAGCCAAAGTTGTACAGGTTGAGAAAGTCATTAGGCAGGATAATAGGAATTGTATTATCGCCAGCCTGCCATTTCCAGTCTTCACTTTTTACATCGATGAAGGTATCTGGTACGGCTTCGAAAAACATTTCGGTATAGAAGTGCAGATCACCGGGAGCGGCAGCAGTCACCTTGTATTGATTGGAGGTGATGAAGCCAAAAGCAGCGGTGAATGGCTGTTTTTTGATATCGGCTATTTCCTGTGGGGTGAACACACTTTTCTCCGACTGCCCCATCATATCGTTGGTGATCTTCTTGTTGATAACGAGGAAGTCTACGCTTTCATTCTGGTTCTGCTGGTTGTAGAGCAACTGGTTAAAGTCCGTATGCATCTGGATGGACAGCAGCAACAGGAACATGGCAATGCCCAGGCCGATAGTGGCCATAAGCAGGCGGCCTTTGCCTATGCCCGTCTGAATGATCTTTTTGAGTAAGCCAAAAAACGATTGCTTCATAGATTGAAATGTATATCGTAGGCAAACCTGTTGTCATGGTCCAGGTCTGTTAAAATAAATCCGGCATTGCGGGCACGGCATTCTTCTGAGATCAGGTCAGCAGCCTTTTGCGCGTTCTCATCATCGAGGTGACTGAAAGGTTCATCCATGATGAGCCATTCGAATGGTTGTACCAATGCACGAATAATGGCAATACGCTGACGTTCTCCGTAAGATAATGTTTTACCACTTTGGTTCATGATGTGAGATACGTTCAGGCGGGCTGCCATTTCAGCCACTTTTTCAGCAGTGCAGTATGGGTTGGGGAGCATGACTCTTTTGAGCTCTATATTTTCCGCTGCAGTGAGTTGATCAAAGATGCGCAGGTCCTGGAAGACAACGCTGATCTGCTGCTGACGCATGCGGGCTATCTGGTCTTTCTTGTAAGCATCCCATGCCTGACCATCTACCAGCACCTTCCCGGAGTAATCATTCCTGATGTTGTACAGGTAGTGAACCAGGGTGGTCTTGCCTGTACCCGATGGAGCCTTGATTTTAACAAAACTACCGGGAGTGAATGTAACAACCTGGTTCCATAGATCCGAAGTACGCTGCAGGATTTTGTCCCTGAGAGGAATGGGAACCAGGTTTTCTAATTGTAACTGCATAGTGAATTAATATTATCTAAAGCAAAAGAACATCCTGCAGGATGTTCTTTTGCTTTAAAATTTCCGTGCACAGAAATTTTAATATACAACTGAAGTATCTGCCTTCTTTTCTTCCTGTACAAATTTGGCAACATTGGTACCAAGATTTACCAGTTGAACCAGGCTGTTCTCATCCTGTTTCCTGAAGTTCAGCACTACCTCTGAATGCTGTGACTTACCATCGAAAGGATGAGTGATGGCTGTCGCATCTTTCAGCAGGTCTTTTACCTGGCCGGCGATAGCCTTGCCACTTTCAGGAATCTCGTTATCCGGAATTGCAGCTGCAATCTTTTCAAAGTTGATATAAGCACCCATTGGATTGCCTTTGATCTTGCTGACGAAGCTATTGTCCAGACCACCCGCTTTACCTTTACCACCCAGGTAAGCATCCAGCGTAGGCTGGTCGTTTGCCACAGTGATCAGTTTATCGTCGATGTTCAACGCTGGCATACCCGGCTGTTGCATCATCGGTGCCAGTACATATTTATTACCCTGTTTGCTAACAAATGTCTGCAGGGCCGGAATGCTCATTACTTTTTCGAAAGCAGCCTTATCGCCTACTTTCATTGCAAATACCCATTTCACATCAGTTCTGGTGATTGAATCGCCCTGTACAACGGTGCTTGGGGTTTTCTTTACACTCAGGTCTGAAGCGGCAAAGAACATCTGGCCGTTGAAAGCATTCAGGATATCATCCAGGGTCAGGTTCTGATTGCCGGAGTACATACGGAGACTAATATTGGCCATACCATCCAGACCGGTTGCCTTTACGATATCGCCTACCATACGGAAGTCGAAACCATATACCATAAAGCCTAAGATGTTGTCAGAAGGATATTGTTCCAGCAGTTTTACATCAGATTCTGTTTTACCATATTTCTTGTAAATATCAGCCAGGTCTTTACCCGCATAAGATACACCGTCCATTACCACTTTTCCTTTCTCAAAGTTTACTGCACCGGTATAGTAACTACCTTCCAGCAGTTTCTTCAGGTTAGCAGGGATGGCTGCACCCTGAGAAGCATACATGGGCTCCGGGTTTACATATACGCTCAGGTCAGCATTGTTTTTGAGCAGGTCGTGAAATGCGGAGATGTCAGCAGCAGATTCATCTTTCTTCAGGTGGAAGAGGTGATCAGCTTCTGCTACCCAGGTAGCTTGTGCATCAGTGGCTTCGTAACGCACCTGTGTGGCTACTGCACTGTCTACAGCACTGCTGTCGTCTTCATCTTCATCGAAACCACCACCGGGAATACCGCCTGGCATACCACCTGGGAGACCGCCATTCTTCAGCTTGTTGGCATCTACACCACGGAGATAGATAACAGTTTCTTTGTTCCAGCCGATTACAGCTTCCTGGTCACCTTCCCATACATATTGGAAGTCGTTTTTCTTTTGCAGGGTAAAGCTTGGCAGGTTCTTTTTCAGGTAAGCTTCGAACTTGGCAGCATCTTTCAGCCCGCCGGTAAGGGTCACGTAGGACTGCTGGCTACCATTGAATACTACCGATACGAAGAAATTATTCTGAAGGTCCACACCCGAGTTTTCTGCATCTTTCCAGGCTTTCATAGCAGGATTTGCGGTATCCTTGTCTTGCAATGCGGAAAACATTTTTTCCATGGTCAGACCATTTGTCACCAGTTTATTAGTGATCTGCTTGCTATTGATGCTGAGCACCACGCCCGCAGTTTTGGGGATGTATTTGCTCTGATCAGGTACTTTCGAACATGCAGACAACATAACTGCCGCAGTAACAGCAGTTAACAAAACTTTGGAAAACATCTTTGTCATAAAAAGGGGATCTGAATTTAATAATATAGATATTATGGACGCTAAAATACTCCGTTTTTCGTTAGTAAAGCTATGAGGGGTTAATATTAAGTTACAGCTTTTTCAGATATGTGGCTGTTTTCAGGGATATCACAATCCATTCATTTATATTGAGTATTATAAAATTAAATGCTGCAATAGTTTTATACCTTTGCACCAAGGTTTCCAATCATCCTATTATTGAAACGCTATCATGTACCTGATCCTGTTACAATATATCAGACCTGTGGCTGCCATAGAACACTATATGGAGCAGCATAGAGCATTTCTTGACAAATTTTATAAGAGTGGCAAATTCATTTTGGCGGGTCGCAGGAAACCTAAATCCGGGGGCCTGATCATATGTAAAGCATCGAGCCGCAAAGAAGTGGAAGAAATTATGAGTGAAGACCCGCTGGACAAATTCCAGCTGGCGCTGTATGAGATTATAGAATTTGAGCCTACATCCTACGTCAATGAGTTGCAGGCTTATCTGTCGTAGATCTGCAAACAAAAAAAGACTGACCAAAGTCTCTTCAGTCAGTCCTTTTCCCTGTATTTAAAAATTTATTACTTGTCTCCTTCGAAGTCGAGGATGACAGAATTGATGCAATAGCGTAAGCCTGTTGGAGGAGGACCGTCGTCAAATACGTGTCCGAGATGGGCTTTACAGCGGCCACACATAACCTCCGTACGGTGCATACCATGAGAATTGTCAGGAGCATAGATCACGCTGCCCTTGGTCACCGGTTCAAAGAAACTGGGCCAGCCACAGCTGCTTTCGAACTTAGCATTGGATATGAACAATGGGTTACCGCAGGCGGCACAATAGTAAGTGCCATTATCTTTTGAATTCCAGTATTTGCCAGTAAAAGCCCATTCTGTACCTTTCTCCCTGGCTATGTGATATACTTCCGGACTTAAGCGCTTTTGCCATTCTTCGTTTGTCAGACTCACCTTGTTGGTATCCGTCCGGGAATATACGTCACTCTTTTTTTCGTCTTCCATATGCAGGTTTTTTCCCTAATCAAATACGTTTTTATACTGCGAGGATCAAAATTATCAGATTCCCTCAGTAGATGGCTGAAATTCACGGCGATTAACGTCTTGTTAACAAGGTGGAAATGTTAATAACATATCCACACTATCCACAAAGCGCTGAAAGCCTTATCAATATGGGACTTTGGGAGATTGGCAAAACGCTAGTCCACATTTTGCCAGCATCTTATCCCCGCCTCCGGAATCAACAGTAAACTTTCCTAACTTTACAGCATAAAGGCACATTATACGTGGCGAACATTATCAATCTATTACCAGACAACATAGCCAATCAAATCGCAGCAGGTGAGGTGATCCAAAGGCCGGCTTCAGCAGTGAAAGAACTGCTGGAAAATGCGGTGGACGCTGGTGCAACGGAAATTCAACTAATCATCCGGGATGCCGGGAAGGAACTGGTACAGGTAATTGATAATGGTAAAGGAATGAGTGAAGCAGATGCCCGCATGTGTTTCGAGAGGCATGCCACCTCTAAAATCCAGACCATTGAAGACTTGTTCCAGATCAGGACGATGGGCTTCCGGGGTGAAGCATTGGCTTCAATTGCCGCCGTATCGCAGGTTGAACTAAAAACCAGGATGCGCGGTACAGACATAGGTACTTATATCGAGATCGACAATAGTGCCGTCAGGAAACAGGAACCCTGCCAAACGGCGGAAGGGACCTCTATTGCAATGAAGAACCTGTTCTTCAACGTACCAGCCCGACGTAACTTCCTGAAAAGCAATGCTGCTGAGATGAGACACATCGTAGATGAGTTCATCCGCGTAGCCATGGCTTTTCCACAAATCCAGTTTACACTCCTGAACAATACACAACAGCTCTTCTACCTTGAAAAAGGTTCCCTGAAGCAACGTGTCATTGCCATCCTCGGCCAGCACTACAATTCTAAGCTGGTGAGTGTAAAGGAAAGTACCGACTATATGGACGTACACGGGTTTGTAGGTAAACCGGATGCTGCCAAAAAGACAAGGGGCGACCAGTTCTTCTTTGTCAACAACCGCTTTATCAAAAGCCCTTACCTGAACCATGCGATTATGACGGCCTATGCCGATATAATCCCTGCAGATAGCTTCCCGTTGTACGTACTGTTCATAGACCTCGATCCGGGACATGTGGATATCAACGTGCACCCCACCAAGCAGGAAATTAAATTCGACGATGAGAAGGTCATGTATGCATTTGTACAGTCAGCTGTCAAGCATTCACTGGCACAATTCAACGTGATGCCAACCCTCAACTTCGAACTGGATCCCGATATTCAGCACCTGGATGCCGTGAGCCAGCCATTTACTGCTGAGCGCCAGGAACAATCTGCAACCACCTCCCTGTACAAAACCTTTACCCAGGCCAATCAGGCACATGTGATCGATAAGAGCAGCAGCAACCTGAAACACTGGAAAGACCTGTACGATATTGGCAAATCATCCTCCGACAGCTCCTCCTCCTACAGAGAAGAACGTGAAACGACCCTGACACAGCCATTACCAGCTGTTGGCTTCGAAAGCCGGTCTTCCACCGCCTCTGTAATCGATGAACGCTGGCAGGACAATACCATCGACCAGAAAGTACCCGTTCAGGTACATCAGCAATTCATACTTTCCCAGATCAAGTCAGGCTTTATCCTGATCGATCAGCAGGCAGCACACGAGCGCATCCTCTACGAACGATACCTCCGCGCCCTGCAGGAAACACCGATGCCGGCACAGCAAAGCCTGTTCCCACAGACACTGCAACTGCCTCCTGCTGATGCTGCCCTGGTCATGGAAATGCTCCCCGACCTGCAGGTACTGGGGTACGACCTGGAACCATTTGGCAGCAATACCTTTGTAGTAAGAGGTACCCCCGCCGATATCCAGAGCGGCAACGAACAGGCCAGCATCGAAGGACTACTGGAACAGTTCAAACACTATAGCGCTGAACTGAAAGTCAATAAGCGCGAACAACTCGTAAGGTCCATGGCCAGAAACAATGCCATCCCTTCCGGCAGATCGCTGACGACAAAAGAAATGCAGAATATTATAGATGAGCTTTTTGCCTGTGCTATGCCTAATGCAGCACCCGGCGGGAAGTACACTTATATATCATTTAAATTAACGGACCTCGCAAAGATGTTCGGCGGTTAAACAAAAAACTAAAAACGTCATGCCTTCCGGCATGACGTTTTACATTATAGGAAATACGGGTTTCAACGCCTCGTATAGTTTTACATAGATCTCATAAGATTTTTGATAGATCCCAGCTTTGGCCGGATCCGGCTTTATCACGATCTCCTCCTGTGCGGCCAGGGTTACCTTAAGTTTTACGGCATCCGCTGCCAGCAACACCGCCCCCAACGCCGAGGCATCACTCTCCTTCGTCATATACATCGCTTGCTGAAATACATCTGCCAGTAGTTGCACCCATTCCCTCGAGGCAGTAAACCCTCCGCTCACAGAAATCTTCGTCACTTCTTTCGTCGTCTCTTCCAGCGCTTTCGTAATGCTTAATAAACCATAAGCCATTCCTTCCAGGATGGCTCTCATAAAATGCCATTGGGTATGCTGCGGCTGCACGCCAATAAAAGCGCCTTTCGCATGCCCATCCCAAACCGGGGCCCTCTCACCATGCAGATAAGGCAGACAGATCACCCCTTCGGCACCCGCAGGTGTAGCAAATGCCTGTTGCAAGCCGGCATCTATACTCATTCCCGCTTTCAGAAATTTATCCAGGTACCACTGGAGCAATACCCCTCCATTGTTAATCGCACCACCTATCACAAAACGACCCGGGGTAAGAATGTAAGTAAACAACCTGTTATGCTCATCCGTCATGGCCGTAGGTACAGCCATCCTCACCGCACCACTGGTTCCGATCGTCAGGGAGGCATGACCTGCATCCAGGGCATTGCTCCCTAACTGTGCCAGACAGCCATCGCTGGCACCGGCTATAAACTTTGTATCTACAGGCAGACCCAGTTCCGCCGCAATCGTGGGATCCAGGCCTGTAATAATAGTATCACTACTCACTGCCTCCGGCAGCTGCTTCTCTGTAATCCCTGCTATCGCCAATGAATCAGCATTCCAGCGTAACTCGTGGATATTAAATAAGCCTGTGGCAGAAGCAATGGAATGATCTGTAATGTACCTGGCGAAGAAATGATAGAAGATATACTCTTTGATGCCGATAAAACACGCCGCCTGTTTAAATAACGCGGGTTCATTTTCCTTCCACCATACGATCTTACACAAGGGACTCATGGCGTGGATAGGCGTACCTGTCTGCTGATAAATGCGATTGCCCTGTGGGGTCCCCCTGAGTTTATCCGCAACAGCCTCACTCCTGTTGTCTGCCCATATGATTAATGGGCTCATGGCGGTACCCTGTTCCGACATCATCATCACGCTGTGCATGGCACTACTGAAAGATACGGCAGCAGGTGCCTCCCTCATTATAGTAGCCACGCTTCTGATTCCACTCTTCACTGCTGCCAGTATGCTGGCGGGATCCTGTTCACTATACCCTGCCTGCGGCTGGTGAATGGTGTATTCCTGCTGGCAGTGCGCCTTTACGCTTCCATCCTCCATTACGGCGATCACTTTGGTACTGCTGGTTCCTATATCTACTCCAATGATGTATGCCATTGCTATATTTTACCTTCTTTCTTTAAAAATAAATTTATAGATTTAAAATCATTATTGGTCGGAATAAAGCGCAAATAACGATCCACGATTATGGTATAAATCAGTCTCAACTAAATAAACATTGTTAATATGGTCCACGAAAAAAACACCCCGGGAAACCAGGTCTCCCGCCGATCGTTCCTGAAAGATGGCGCGCTTGCAGCAGCCGGATTTATGATCGTGCCACGTCATGTACTCGGTGGTAAAGGATTCATTGCACCCAGTGACCGCCTGCGTGTAGCCGGTATTGGTGTTGGCGGTAAAGGAGAAAGCGATTTGGAAGAAATTGCAAAAGGTGCTTCTGACATAGTCTACCTCTGTGATGTAGACACCCGTCGTGCAGCAAATTCTGTAAAGCGCTTTCCAAAGGCGAAGTTCTACAAAGACTTCAGGGAGATGCTTGACAAGGAGCATAAGAACATAGATGCGGTTACGGTGTCCACACCGGATCACCAGCATGCCGTTGCCGCCATGGCCGCAATGCAGCTGGGCAAACACGTATATGTGCAAAAGCCCCTTACCCACGACATCTACGAAGCTCGCATGCTGACGGAAGCAGCCAAAAAGTACAAAGTAGTGACCCAGATGGGTAACCAGGGTTCCAGCGGCGATGGCGTGCGCCAGCTGCGTGAATGGTACGATGCAGGTACTATTGGCGATGTACATACCGTATATTGCTATACTGACAGACCCGTATGGCCACAAGGTATTCCATGGTCAGACAGGAAAGCACCCGTGCCTCCTGAACTGGATTGGGACCTGTGGTTAGGTACTGCACCTTACAAAGATTATATCGATAAACTCGTTCCGTTCAACTGGCGTGGCTGGTGGGATTACGGTACCGGAGCACTCGGCGATATGGGATGCCACATCATCGAACCTCCTTTCCGCACCCTGGGACTGGGCTCTCCAAAGTCAGTAGAATGTAGCGTAGGTAGCGTATATGTAGATGAATTCAAAAGAGGCTATTTCCCTGAAAGCTGCCCTCCATCATCACATGTGACCCTGAAATTTGAAGATCATAAAGGCAAGGAAGTTACCCTCCACTGGATGGATGGTGGTATTCAGCCTGCAAGACCGGAAGAACTGGGGCCTAACGAAGTAATGGGCGACGGCGGTAACGGTGCCATCTTCATTGGTACAAAAGGCAAAATGATGTGTGGTACCTATGGCCGTGATCCTAAATTACTGCCTACCAGCCGTACTGAACAGACGAAAGTACCTCAGAAGTATGCTCGTGTACCCGAAGGTCACTATGTACAATGGGTAAATGCTGCGATCGCTGGTTATAACAGTGATAAGGACAAGGCAATCTCTTCTCCTTTCTCTATTGCAGGTCCATTGACTGAAGCATTGCTAATGGCAAACCTGGCTATCAGAAGCTTCGACATCCGCAAGGAAGAAAACGGTAAAACCTCCTACCCTGGCCGTTATGTAAAACTGCTGTGGGATAATAAAAACATGAAGGTGACTAACTTTGACGAGGCCAATCAGTTCGTAAAACGGACTTACCGTCAGGGATGGAGCCTGGGTGTATAAGACTTTACTGAGCTTACTTTATTGAGGCTGGCTTGCGCATGCAGGTCAGCCTCATGTATTGTAAATCAACAATATACCCTAACTTTATCGGAAGAGCTAATCCCGCTTTTTCCACTGTTACTATGTATTTGCTAAGATTGTCCCCTCTACTGCTGTTGTTGATCGCAACTGCCTGCAAAAAGACCATTTCTACCGAAACTGTCGATCCCGTCGAACAGACTCCTACAGCTCCCTCCTCCTTTCAGGGCCTGGTAGTAGATCAGTCTCAGCAACCCATCGCCGATGCAACCGTATCCTGTGGCGGCCAAAGCACCACCACCGATGCCGATGGCCACTTTGCCCTCTCCAATGTCATAGTCGACACCAATGCTGTCATAATCGCTGTCAACAAAAACGGCTACCTCAATGGGGTACGTACCCTGATGGCCCGCGCTAATGGCCAGCAATACCTGCAGGTGACGCTGACGGCCAAAGACCTGACCACCTCTTTCCAGGGAAACGCCGTGGGCAATATCGGTTTTACCGGTGTGAACATCGTATTCTCCCCTAACCAGATCTATACCCCCTCCAACCAGGTTTATAAAGGCACCGTATCTGTCGCTGTAGACTTTCTAGCCCCCTCAGATGCAGACCTCCCTACCCGCATGGCAGGAGACCTGAGAGGCATTGACAACAACGGGAACCAGGTTGGCCTGATTCCTTATGGACAGGTGTCCGTGGATCTGCTGGATACAAACAATATCGCCCTGCATCCGGATGCAGAACACCTGGTCAATGTGACGATTGCCATTCCGGGTCCTTACAGGGCAAGCGCGCCTGCCCAGATTGGCCTCTTTTACCTGGATACCATCAGCGGATACTGGCGACAGGAAACCCTGGGGTATAAACAGGGCAACAGCTATACAGGTAATATCCGTAAGGGAACCCGCTGGCTTTTTGCTACCTCCTACTCACAGGTGACACTGGACGCAAATATTTTCCAGGAATCTGGCCTGCCTGTCAGCAACCTGCTTACCACTATCGCTACTAAAATTGACTTCACTCCTACATTCAATTATACTAACGCTGATGGCCATTTCATAGGAAAAGTAGCCCTCAATCAACCTCTGATCCTCACCCTTACTGATCATTGTGGCAAGCTTGTATTTCAAAAAGAAATAGGTCCCTATAGTGCAAATACAACCATTGATACCCTCAAAACCGACAATCTGATCCTTTGTACGCCTTAAAAAATCTGTAGGACTCCCAATTACGTTTATTATTATGCTATCCTCTGCAACCGATTGCCAACTTATAAAGAGAGATAACGTATGCCAATCTTTTCCCGGGTTTTTAAACCCGTTATTCTCGTGCTGTGCCTAACTACCGCCTGTAAAAAAGAATATAGCTATGAAGGGGGTCCGGTAAAATCTGTAGATACTGTTAGTACGCCTGAAGTAGTTAATTATGCTCCCTATACCGAAGGTGCAGTGTACAATTATATGTATAATACAAAAACAGACACCTTCTACTATTCCATGACCGTCACCGGCGACACCCTGATTCAGGGTAATACCTTTTTTATTCAAAGTGACGGCTATAACAAACAATATAACAGGTATAGCGAGGGCGTATATTACTACTTTGAGCCGGCATATCAATCTACTACCTCCAATCACCCTGCAGCCATCCGCCCTGTATTGTATGACTATTATCCACTCAATGGCCATTGGTCCGATACTGTGAAAGCTACTACCTTTTCAGGCAATCCGGAAACAGCTTTACTGGATTATCATATCATTCAGAAAGCAACACCTAAAACTGTGATGGGCAATACTTATTCAAAGGTGATTGGAGTAAAGCAGGACGGTTATCTTATCATTGAAGGCAAAGCATATAGTCTCGGCACCATCGGCAATTATTATTATGCAGATAGTGTAGGATTCCTCGAGAAGGATTCTCCGACAGATACGATACGCCTGATCAGTTATTCCCTGAAAACTCAGTAGTTCTCGTATACCTGCGTCAGGAAATGTTCTACTTCCCTGCGGACCGTAGAGGCACTGTTGTTGTGATTATTTACCAGCACACTGAATATTAGTGTCTTATTTTTCTTAGTGACGAGATATCCACTCAGGGCCACTACCCCGGTAAGGGTACCGGTTTTTGCATGCACAAACTGCTCCTTGTAGTAGTTTTTCAGGGTGCCCTTGCCTCCTGTGGCAAACAGGCTGTAGAGACGTGATGTAGGATAGGTGTTGTACATGCTGGTGAGTACATATACAAAGTCTCTCGGAGAGAAAAGGTTGTACCGCGATAAGCCGCTGCCATCCGCCCAGTTGGGGGTATCAGGCAGGTCTTTCAATGAATGATCCAGCATATAGCTGATCATGTGTTTTGTACTGATGGTATCGAAGAGTTTATCCGCACACATCATGAGCGTTTGCTCTGCAAAAAAGTTATCACTTCTGTGCATCATTGGAAGGAAGAGAGAATCGGATGGAATGCCTTTCATAAGTTGCAATCCCGCAGGTGCCTGAGGAGCGATGTATACAGGTTTGTGCAGGGTATCCTGCAGGCGGAGAGCCAGATCTTCCAGGCCACCGGTAATGAAAGGCACTTCCTCTTCTTCTGATTTATATACCGTGCTGTTGTAGCCCATGGAGAAGCGGTTGCTGCGCTCATCTCTTTTTACTTCCAGTTCTGTAAGGCTGTTATTCTTATTGGTGCTCAGTTCGTACATCTTAGGAATGATGTATAAGCTGTCTCCATGATGACGGAGCCGGGCAACATTGCCATACATAGGCCACTCATTCAGTTCTGACTGATAGTAATCTGCATAATCATTCCATGACCAACCATAGCCGAAGCGGGGGTTTTCATTATTAGCAGGCACAATTTCTATTTTCTTATTGCTTTGCTGCAGTAGCTGAAAGGCTGGCTGAAAGGTATAATCAGGATGCAGGAAAGCGGGATCCGCAGTACCCTGTACATACAATACAGAGTCCGTATCCAGGTACCTGAGTGCGGGGAGTGAATCTCCAAGCAATAACATACCTGTGTATAAAGAGAATATTTTAGTGTTGGACGCAGGAGTGAAGTAGTGATCTTCCTGGTAGTTGTACCAATACTTATTGGTCGCAGGTTCGTAGATGCAAATGCCCACATGCGCAGGCTTCAATGCCTTGCTGGCGAGCAATTCTTTTTCTGACCAGGATCGAATTTTAGCGTACTGTGAAAACACGGGTTGTTGCAAAAGGAACAACAACATGACAACAAGTAAGATTCTGCAATTCCTCATGCTTCAATATAATAAATAGAGTCGTCTCAAAAGTAAATTCTTTACTCTTTGAGACGACTTTTTATATAAAAATTAAACGTACCTGGTGGTACCTGGTTTAGCTACCGGATAGTTTCCATCTGCATCCGGCAGGATTTGTGGCTTCGCATCAAATGCATAGGTAGCCGGTTGTAAATTCAGGTCCAGCTTCAATGCCTGATCAAATGGTATCACCTGGCCGGAGTAGGTAGCGAGTCTGCCAATGATAGCAGTGTGCGTTGTCTTTGCTGCCCGCTCTGCATCGTGGTATTTATATTCTCCTTTCGCTACTGCCTCAAACAGTTCATCGTGTTCTGATTGATAAGGCTGATTCTCCTGCTTTTTATCGAACTGGTACAGCACTTTTCCTTTGTGATCCTGTATCACTGCCTTGTCGCAAATGATGCGGCCTTTGGTACCAATCAGTTCTTCATCCACACGACTGGCGCTGTCTTTCCAGTGACGGCACTGGCTGTTCATTACTACGCCGTTTGCAAAGCGATATTCTACTGCATGGTGATCATAGATCTCTCCGAACTCTTTGCCCGTGCGTATTTGCCGGCCACCCATCCCTACGGCTGTTACTGGATATTCATTCATGAACCAGTTGCCGACATCTATATTGTGAATATGCTGCTCTACAATATGATCGCCACAAAGCCAGTTGAAATAATACCAGTTCCGCATCTGGTATTCCATTTCTGTGTACTCCGGTTTACGGGGTTTTACCCACAGTGCACCCTGGTTCCACCATACATTCATGGAAGTTATATCTCCGATCATGCCATCCTGTGCCCGTTTGAACAGTTCCCTGTAGGAATTTTGGTAGCGGCGTTGTAAACCAACTACCACATTCAGTTTCTTTTGCTTTGCAATTTCAGCAGCTGCCAGTACCCGCCTGATGCCCGCAGGATCAGTCGCCACAGGCTTTTCCATAAAGATGTGCTTACCCTGCTTCACCGCTTCTTCGAAGTGAACAGGCCTGAAACCCGGAGGGGTAGCCAGGATCACCACATCGGCCAGGGGAATGGCTTTCAGGTAGGCATCGAAGCCTACAAATTTATGTTCATCTTTTACATTCAGACGGCCGGGTTTATCACCCACTTCTCCTTTTATGTTTTCATAGCTTTCGTTCAGGCGGTCGGCAAAGGCATCGGCCATAGCAACCAACTGGACATTTTGTTTGGTACTCAGGGCTTGTACAGCAGCACCTGTGCCACGGCCACCACAGCCGATCATAGCGATCTTAATGACATCATTGCCACCAGAGAAAAAATTGGCCTGACTGATTAAAGGCAGGGTTAACAGACCTCCTGCCAGCAGCGAGGTTTGCTTTACGAAGTCACGACGACCTGAGTGGAATTCTTTTTTTTGCATGATAGTGAGTGTTTTTATCGTTTATCGGGAACCAATATATTTATCCAGTACGTCAGCAAAGAACTGTTCGGCTTCTTCTTTCGTGGGTTGCTTTACAGGCCTGATAATGCGGAAACCGATAAAAGGAGCATCGGCATTCCACCACTTGCTTTTAGGAATCTGAGGGTCACGTCTGTTCCAGTCAGGATCAGATTTTAAACGGGCCGCACTGCGCAGGTGTGAAGCATCGTCCTGGTAATGGCCCCCTTTGATGCTACGGGGCGTTTTGGAAGTAGGTTGCTTCCATGGATCTGTATCGGGTGCCTGTTCTAAATAGTGTACATCGTACTGGTCAAGGGTCCATTCTGCTACATTTCCCAGCATGTCGTACAATCCCCAGGCATTGGGCTGCAACTCTCCTACTTTGTGGTACTTACCGCCACTGTTACCTGCATACCAGGCGTACTGTTTCAGGTTTGCACTATCCTTGCCAAAAGGATAAGGCGTAGTGGCACCGGCACGGCAGGCATATTCCCACTCCGCTTCGGTAGGCAGGCGGTAGAAGATGCCGGTTTTGACATAGAGCCAGCGACAATAGCTCAATGCACCATATTGGCTCATGCTATTTGCCGGGTAGCCCCCCTGCTTACCCATACCCAGGGTCAGGTCAATGTATGGCGGGCTGGGGCGGGTCATACCATCAGGAATGGGGGTCTTGTCTTTTTCTGCATCTGCATACACATCGTATTCATCGAAAGTGACTTCATGTGCGCTCATCCAGAATGCCCCGATTTTTACCTGTTGATGTGGACCTTCATCTTCGTTTCTGCCCTTTTCCGAGACAGGGCTTCCCCAGTTGAAGGTACCAGCAGGTACAGGCACCATCCTGAAGGAAACAGTAGTACCAGGAAGGGTGGCCGTATATGGCTGGTTAGGAGGACTATTGTCCTGGCCTGATACACTTTGGGCGATCATACAGCCGAGAGACAGTACAAGCAATTTGTTTTTCATAACACCGGTTTAAAGAATCGGTAGTGAATTTATTAAATCGATTGCGGTAAAGCAATGTTTTTTATACATTTAGTAATCTCATGCAATAAATATAACGTTATGGAAAGAAGAAAATTCTTGCAGCAGGGAACCCTGGCAGGTCTGTCAACCCTTGCATTCAGTGCTGCTACTGCTGCCGCCCATCCCTCGGAAGGCTCATTACCAGCCATCGGAAAACCTTTTAACCTGAACTATGCGCCCCATGATGGCATGTTTAAGAACAGTGCCGGCAGCAATGTACTGGACCAGATTCAGTTTATGTACGACCAGGGATTCAGATCTTTTGAGGACAACGGTCTCATGAACCGGGATGTGGCCGAACAGGAAAAGATCGGGAACCTGCTGGCAAAACTGGGTATGCAAATGGGCGTTTTTGTGATAGACGGCGGCGACAACTGGAAAACTTCCCTCACCACCGGCAAACAGGAGTTCAGGGATACCTTTGTGAAAATATGCCGCAAGGCACTGGAAACAGCGAAACGCGTGAATGCCAAATGGGCCACCTTTGTACCCGGCTACTTTGAGCGCAACCTCCCCATCGGTGTGCAGACAGCCAACGTAATCGAAGCCCTGCGCCTCGGCACCGCCATCCTGGAACCTCAGGGCCTGATCATGGTGCTGGAACCCCTGAGCGATAATGCAGACCTCTTTCTCCGCACCGCAGAACAAAGCTA
This sequence comes from Chitinophaga silvisoli, assembly GCF_003412465.1. Classification (GTDB taxonomy): domain Bacteria; phylum Bacteroidota; class Bacteroidia; order Chitinophagales; family Chitinophagaceae; genus Chitinophaga; species Chitinophaga silvisoli. The sequence goes on along the minus strand of NZ_QTJV01000002.1, from coordinate 824,206 downwards.
TATGGTGTGCAAAGCGGTGAACAGCCCCAGTTGTAAAATACTCTACGACATCTACCATATGCAACGCAATACCGGCAACCTGATACCTGTCATGGACCTTTGCTGGGACGAAATTGCCTATATCCAGATCGGAGATAATCCGGGTAGAAAAGAACCTACTACCGGCGAGATCAATTACAAGAACATCTTCAAACATTTACATACAAAAGGATACAAGGGAGTACTGGGTATGGAACATGGCAATGCCAACCCTGGAAAAGAAGGTGAGGTAGCACTGATAAAGGCTTACAGGGAAAGCGATGCATTTCTTTAATTTCAGTACCTTTCGTTCAAATTTATTCACATGAATTTCCTGATCCGCCTGTTAATTAGCGCCATCGCAGCCATGGTTACGGCTTATGTGTTGCCTGGAGTTAAGATCAACAGTTTTGGTACCGCCCTGGTACTGGCTATTGTATTGGCTATACTGAACCTGTTGGTAAAACCTGTTTTAATCCTGTTGACATTGCCTGTGACCATCATTACCCTGGGGCTTTTCCTGTTGGTAATTAATGCAGTCATTATTATGATTGCCAGCTCACTGGTGTCCGGCTTCAAAGTAGATGGTTTTATATGGGCGCTGCTGTTCAGTCTTGTGCTGACTGTAGTTACAGGCATTATGAATAGCCTGGCAGGTACCAATCCTAATGATTGATGTACTTCGACCGCACACATATCAGTGACGACGAATTGCGGGCCTTTTACAAAGCCCTGTTATACCCCCGGCTTGTGGAGGAGAAAATGTTATTGCTGCTAAGGCAGGGTAAAGTAAGCAAGTGGTTTTCAGGTATAGGGCAGGAAGCAATTGCCGTAGGCGCGACTTTAGCCCTGGACCAGGATGAATGGATCCTGCCATTGCATCGCAACCTGGGCGTATTCACCACGAGGCAGATGCCCTTGCAGCAACTGTTTCATCAATGGCAGGGTAGTCCGCTGGGATATAGTAAAGGCAGGGAACGGTCTTTTCATTTTGGAAGCAGGGCACATCACATCTTTGGTATGATCTCTCACCTGGGACCGCAGTTGTCTGTAGCCGATGGTATCGCTCTGGCGCTTCAGCTGGAAGGTGAAGGCAAGGTAGCCCTGGCTTTTACAGGAGAAGGCGGCACCAGCGAAGGGGAGTTTCACGAAGCCCTGAATGTAGCCGCTGTGTGGGGCTTACCAGTTATTTTTCTCATTGAAAATAACGGCTATGGCCTGAGTACCCCGGTAAGGGAGCAATTCAGGTGTGAGCAGCTGGTAGATAAAGCCGCCGGCTATGGCATACGGGGTATGCGCATAGATGGTAATAATATCCTGGAGGTATACCACGCGGTGCAGGAAGCCAAGCGACATGCCCTGCAGGAACAGCAACCCGTACTGATAGAGGCAATGACCTTTAGAATGCGGGGACACGAGGAAGCCAGTGGTACAAAGTACGTGCCCCCGGCCCTACTGGAGTATTGGGCACAGCGCGACCCCATCTTACATTTTGAACAATTCTTACAGTATCTGAATCTGTTCGATGCTTCCCTCAGGGAATCACTGAAACAGGAGATAGACCTGGATATACAGGCAGCATTGCATGAACCTGTGCATGCTTTTAACCTGGACGATGAGCTGGCGGATATGTATGCCCCGGCACCTGCTCCCCTGGCTCCTGCAGGAGCCGTTTCAGAGAAACGCTTTATTGATGCGATTGCCGATGCCCTGCAGCAGGCGATGAGTCTGCATCCTGAACTGATCCTGATGGGACAGGATATAGCGGAATATGGTGGCGCATTCAAGATCACAGAAGGCCTGGTAGCCTTATATGGTAAGGAGCGGGTACGTAATACGCCCCTCTGCGAAAGTGCCATTATCGGTGCAGGATTAGGCTTATCAGTGATGGGGTACCGGAGCATGGTGGAGATGCAGTTTGCTGACTTCGTTTCCTGTGGGTTTAACCAGATTGTAAACAATCTCGCCAGGATCCATTACCGCTGGGGCCAAAATGCCAATGTGGTCATCAGGCTACCTGCCGGTGCAGGCGTAGGTGCAGGCCCTTTTCATTCGCAGAGTAATGAAGCCTGGTTTACACACACACCGGGTCTGAAAGTAGTGTACCCGGCTACACCTGAAGATGCAAAAGGCTTATTGCTGGCAGCACTGGCAGACCCAAACCCGGTATTGTTTTTTGAACACAAAGCTTTGTACAGGAGCATCAGCGGTCCCGTACCCGATGCACCCTATACAATAGAGATTGGGAAAGCGAAGGTGCTGCTGGATGGGGATGAGCTTAGTATCATTACCTATGGAGCGGGCGTACATTGGGCATTGGAGTATGCCCAACTGCATGAGGATTTATCTATCCATATCTTAGATTTAAGATCCCTGCAACCACTGGATTATAACGCAATCCGGGAGGCTGTCGCTGCTACGGGAAAAGTACTCATCTTACATGAAGCTACCCTGACGGGAGGTTTTGGAGGTGAAATAGCTGCCTGGATAGCGGAACACTGTTTCCATCTGCTGGATGCACCGGTCATGCGCTGCGCATCCCTGGATACGCCGGTACCCTTTGCGGCGGAGCTGGAAGGGCATTTCCTCGCCAAGTCAAGGCTGCATGAATGTGTACAAAAACTGGTTAAATACTAGCTTTGAATCAGCGCTTAGTCCTGACGGAAATTTTCCTCCTTTTTCTAAATTGAATGTGCTAACTTGCACCCCGGATCATTAAACGAATTTTTTATGTTGCTTGCCGTAGTTAATAACGTAGAGACCACAGATTTTTTCAGAGCAGGAGATGCATTTGCTCATTACGCTACTTACTTTGTAATCGCTGCATTTGCTGCAATGTTCCTTTTTGCTGCGTTCAAATACGTAAAACGCTAGTATTCAACTTCTTCATGATACTAAAAAGCTGTCTTAAATAATTAAGACGGCTTTTTTATTGCCCTTCACTACCTTTGCATCATGGATCAGTCGCACGGGAGGATCTATACCTTCCACTTTATCATGCTATGCCTTAGCAACGCACTGTTTTCCGCCAGCTACAACATGATGCTTCCAGACTTACCAGCTTACCTCAGCAGCATGGGCGGTGAACAATATAAAGGCTATATTCTGGCATTGTTTACACTCATGGCCGGGTTGTCACGCCCCTTTAGCGGTAAACTGACAGATACCGTTGGCCGGGTTCCGGTAATGATTTTCGGCTCCGTTATCTGTGTGATCTGTAGCCTCCTCTATCCCCTGGTCAGCACCGTAGCTGCTTTCTTATTACTCCGATTCTTTCATGGATTCTCAACAGGCTTCAAACCTACCGGCACCGCTGCCTATGTGGCAGACATCGTACCGACTACCCGCAGGGCAGAAGCAATGGGCATGGTGGGACTCTTCAGTACAATTGGTATGGCCCTGGGACCCGCCATCGGGGGCTATGTCACCTCTATCTGGGATATACATGTAATGTTCCAGCTGTCTGCCGTGTTCGCCCTGCTTTCAGTGGTGATCCTGGTAGGTGGTATGAAAGAAACGCTCCCTAATAAGCAAGGTTTCCGGCTTTCGTCTTTGAAGATTTCGAAATCAGAGATCTTTGAGCCACTGGTACTGGCACCGGTCATCGTCACCTTCATCACTTATTATAGCTATGGCGTACTGTTCACAATTATTCCTGATTTCAGCAATTATGTAGGACTGCCGCCTGCGAGCAAAGGCCTGTTTTATACATTCTTCACTGCCAGCTCTATCAGCATCCGCTTATTGGCCGGTAAGGTATCTGACCGTTATGGCAGACTACCGGTACTAAAGATTGCTACGGTGATTATGGCTATCGGAGTCTTTACATTGGGAGTCGCCAACACTCCTGCCCTGATGCTTACAGCTGCTGTGATCTATGGTGTATCTGTAGGACTGAACTCTCCTGCGGTGACTGCCTGGACCATCGACCTTGGCAGACCTGAATACAAAGGAAGGGCCCTGGCATCTATGTACATAGCCCAGGAAGCCGGTATCGGGATAGGTGCATACCTCTCTGCATTTGTATATCACAACGATTCCAGGTTATTCCCGATCACCTTCTATTCTACTGCTATTGTAACCTTGCTGGCGACAATCTACCTGATCTTTATTTATCAAAATCGCCGCATGCAAACTGTGAAACAAATTGTATTCTCACCAGGCAAATGGTTTCAACGATAATTCATGCCTGGTATAAAATAAAAAATCCCGGCGCTGCACAGCGACCGGGATTTCTTTTTAATATGGAGTCTGATTACAGTCTTTCGTAGAGTGCTCTCAGTCTTTCTCTTGTCATCTTCTCTTTCCAATCCTTACCCAATGCATTCTCCCACAGCGGAGCCATACCCAGGGATACATCGATCATGATGTTGAATTGCTCATCAGTCAGTCCTTTGGTGATCCCCTGCGGAATGTCGATGTTGTGTTTCTTCACCATTTCTTTGAATTCAACTACACCTTCAGGATAGAACTCTTCCAGCTTGTCGAACACGATACAGTTACCAATACCATGCTTGGTGCCCAACAGGTAAGCCAGACCGTAGCTCACAGCGTGCGCTACACCCACCTGAGAATAAGCGATACTCATACCACCGGCATAAGAAGCCATCATCAGTTTCTCATCGGCATCGTCATCCCACTGTGCTTTCTGCAGGAAGATCTCCTGGCAGAGGCGCAGGGCTTCTTCACCGTAAGAACGGCTGAAAGCATTGAGGTAAGTACCTGTCAGGGATTCAATACAGTGGATATAGCAATCCATCGCTGTATAGAACATCTGGTTCTTAGGTACCCCTTTGATCAATTCAGGATCCAGTACGATCTGGTCGAATGGGGTAAAGTCGGAGTTCATACCCAGCTTGCGGGTAGGGCCAGTCAACACACAGGTACGGCTTACTTCAGCACCGGTACCGGAGATGGTTGGAATACCAGCCTTGTATACGCCGGGGAACTTTACAAGGTCCCAGCCCTGGTAGTCAGCAGATGAACCGGGGTTGGTCATCATCAGGGAAACCGCTTTGGCCATGTCCATTACGGAACCGCCACCGATGCCGATGATACCGCTCACTTCACCAAATTCCGCTTTCAGTTCATCTCTGATCTTGTCTACGTATTTAGTTTTAGGTTCGTCGGTAACGTCTATAAAAATGATTTTGTCCTTGCCTCTTACCGGGATGCGCTTAGCGAAAGCGTCATTTCCCTGAAAGAAATGGTCCACGAAAAAGATCATTGGAGCATCTCCTTTACGGTTGGGAGCCAATATTTCATCCAGTTGGTCAAAACATCCGCGGCCATATACCACGTAGTCAACCATCTTAAAGTTCCTGAATTTCATCTCGAACAGTTAATATTGTTACAATAATTTTTCTGCTTTCACCAGGTCTTCCGGTGTATCGATTTCCACACCCATGTACTCTGTTACTACCATTTTCATGGAGATGCCATTTTCAAGGTAGCGCAGGCATTCTATCTTTTCAGCGGCTTCCAGCGGACTTACCGGCATTTGGGTAAAATCCAGCAGGGTTTTGCGGCGGAAGGCATAGATGCCGATGTGCTCATAATAAACGGGTTTCACCTGTTTATCCCGTGGATAAGGGATGACGGAACGGGAGAAGAAAAGTGCGTTGAACTGTTTATCCACGGCCACCTTCACATAGTTAGGGTCTTCGATGGATGCCCAGTCTTTCAGTTCCTGCATCAGGGACGCGACCTGTACTTTCTGACCAGCTTCGCCTTCAAACACCTGGAGGAGTTTTTCCAGCGGTTCTTTCTGGGTGAAAGGTTCGTCTCCCTGTACATTCACGATGATCTCTACATCTTCCCTGTCAGCGATCGCTTCGGCAATACGGTCGGTGCCACACTCATGTTCCTTTTTGCTCATGACTGCTTTACCACCATTGCTGATGATCTCCTGGTAGATTATATCGGAATCGGTCACCACCATTACCTCGTCGAACACACCTGTTTTCACGGTGCTTTCGTAAGTACGCAGGATGACTGACTTACCTCCCAGTTTTGCCATCAGCTTGCCCGGGAAGCGGGTAGCGCCATAGCGGGCAGGTATTAAGGCTACTTTTTTCATTTACAGGGCGCTTTTTACTGCATTTACCAGTTTCTCAGCACGTTCAGCTACCTCAGCATCGCTCCAGCCTAAATTGATAGGGGTGCAGATGCAACGGCTCATGATAGCGTCAGAAGCAGGGAATTGTTTCACTTTATACAGTTCCATTGCCTGTTGCAGGCCTGGTGCAAAGCGGCTTAATACCGTGCTTTGTTTGAAGTGTTCCCAGTTACGGATATAATGCCAGTTGTTGTCAAACCAGTAAAATGCAGGCAGGCCGGCAGCTTTCATAGCAGCAGCGGCAGCCCTTGCCTGAGATTCTTCCGGCAGGAAGAAGGCCAGGAAGGTAGCACTGTCACCTGCTGCATCCGGCAGGCGGCGGAAGCTTACCTGGGGAAGAGCGGACAATGCATCTTTGAAGATCTTTTTGGTTTTGCGCTGGATGCTCAGGAAGGTATCCAGCTTCCTTACCTGCGCGAGGCCTACGGCAGCGTGCAGTTCAGAAATACGGAAGTTGTACCCGATGAAAGGGTGCAGGTCCGCACCGCGGTCTACGCCCAGGTGGTCATGACCATGGTCGGAATAACCATCCGCTTTTACATAAATATCCTTGTCGTTGGTTACGATAGCACCACCTTCAGCACAGGTGATGGTCTTTACGAAGTCGAAGGAGAAGGCACCGGCGTGGCCGATAGTACCTACCGCTTTACCTTTATAAGTAGCGCCGAAAGATTGACAGGCGTCTTCAAGTAAGATCAGATTGTGTTTGTCGCAAATGGCCTTCAGGGCATCCAGGTCAGCCATAGCACCACACATATGTACCGGCATTACCGCCTTGGTACGTGGGGTGATTGCTGCCTCAACCGCTTTAGGGTCCAGGGTCAGGGTATCATCTACGTCTACCAGCACCGGGGTAGCGCCTACCGAGAAGATACACTCAAAACTTGCCACAAATGTGAAGGTCGGCATGATCACTTCGTCTCCCGCACCTATACCCAATGCCTGCATTGCTACAGTGAGGGCTGCTGTACCACTGGATACGATCTGAGTGTATCCAACATTCAGTTTCTCAGAGATGGCTTGTTCCAGCTCCTTTGCTTTCCAGATGCCTTTGCGTGGGCCGTCAAACCCATAGCGCATAAAGATGCCGGTTTCCAGCACGTCATTTACTTCCTTGCGTTCTTCCGGGCCAAAAAATTCATATCCGGGCATAAGTTGTTGATTTTTTGCAAAGGTAGTATAATCCACTACTCGGCCCTCGGAAAAACTGTTTATCTTTTACTAAAAATTACCATGCGTTTTATCCTGTATCTTATTCTGTTGACAGCCCCTTCTATTGCTGTTCTGGCACAAACTGCGGACAGTGAGATCCGCCAGCTGATGACGGTGCAAACCAGTACCTGGAACCAGGGGAATATAGAGGGCTTTATGCAAACGTACTGGCAATCGGACTCGCTGGTATTTGTAGGCAGTCATGGCCCCACTTATGGCTGGAAGGCGACTTTGGAGCGATATAAAAAGTCTTACCCTGACACTGCAGCCATGGGCAAACTGGATTTCAAGATCCTGGAAATCAGGCCTTTGGCAAAAGATCTCTGCTTTGTAGTAGGTAAATGGCATTTGCAGCGAAGCGCCGGCGACCTGCAGGGAGCATATACCTTATTAATAAGGAAGATAAAGGGGCAATGGAAGATTATTGCCGACCATAGCAGTTAGGAGTAAACTATAAGAAAGTGAGGAATGCCTATAAAAAGAAAACCATCCCATGAATGGGACGGCCTGCTATACACCACAACATTAAAGAAGAATCTTACTAATCGTTTGATCTCCATAATAGGTTAATCAATAAACTATGGCAAACGAATTAGTTATCATTATTTGAACGATCCTGATCCCTCACCGCTTTATTTTCCTCCTCCGGTTCTTCGGAGAGTGCACCATGAAGCGGGTTGGTATTAGTATCGGCTTTATCGGTTTTTAAAATATCAACCTTGTGCTGTAAAGGTTGCTTGTGCTCTTCACGAGGAGGCTGTTTACTTTCATCACTTAGCATGAGTTTCCGTTTTATTTGTTAACAGTTCCTTTGTCAATCAATACGAATATACCTTTGCAAAGTATGTACCATCCCGAAATACTTGCTAATAGGGCATTTGATAGTGCTCGTATGAGTAAATGCCTCCACATATTGCGTAATGCGACAACAACCCCGGCTCCCATGTCTCCACAACTTAACATAAAATTCACGGATGCAATAGATTGCATTTCAGGTGCTAAAATGGTTATTCGAGTATTTTAGCATAATTTTAATTCCTATATTCAGTAATAGGTACCCCGCAAACTATTTATTAGAAAGGGACATAATTGATCAATGCGGTTTACTTTTTTACCCCATAATGCTGCCAAATGGCACAGATGTTGAATATTATAGTATTACGTTCTTGAAGATAACTGTTTGATTTAGACCTCAATGGAGGGACCCCCTGTTACCCTGGAACGATGGATTAATACGTCACATATTTATAACTCAATAAAAAATAAGCTTTACTATGAACATCCGTAGTTACCAGTGGTCGGTACTGAAGAAATTGCTAAAACAACGTTTCACAGAGTTGTCTGATGAAGATCTGGTATTTGAAACAGGCAAAGAGAAAGAGTTGTTTGTACGGTTGGAACGTAAGATTGGCAAACCTCAGGAAGACGTAGCACGCATTATCAAAGGGATGCAGCAGGCTTATCTGCAACAAGCCCTCCTTTAATTAACTTAATCTCTCCATCAATAATGGCGAATTACGGAAAACGTAGTTCGCCATTTTTTATTTTAATAATTATCTGTAGTGTGGCCATGTTTCCTCCACGTTTTCCACACTATGAAGAGGTATGCCACAAGTGTAAGGAAAGCAAAGCTATAGAAGAAGATCATTCGGCCGGGCGTAAACTCCTCCGGCACGGCAAATCCGAGATATAATCCCAGAAATACATTGACAATCCCCCAGAACAGGAACAAAAAGACGGTTCGGATAATGCGTACGAAATAATATACGATCCGCATATCCATCGGGGCCTTCTCATCTTCCCGTTGGGGAGTTTCCTGGTTTTCCATTAGTGCTTTTTTGCGCGAATTAATAACTTACTGAATGCCACGCTGTCTCCTCTGAATACATTGAAGTCTACAGTGGTCGATATTCCATTTACCCTGCCCCCATCATTATGCTGCCAGAAAAGCCAGTTCCTTGCGGATGCCGGTTTCTTTTTCCGGTAATAATGGGCTACCCACAAAGGATAGTCGTCAAATTCATCGCCAAGATAAGTTTCGTAAAAATGTACGTTCGTATAAATGATGGGCTTTACCCCATAGGCTTTCTTCATTTCTTCCAGCCAGACACGGGCGGTGCTCCTGATCACGGCTGGCGGTTGCCCGTTACTCACCTCTATATCCAGTACCGGGGGGAGATCGCCCGGCTCCAGCTGCACCACGTTCTGAAAATTGATGGCCTGCTTAAGTGGATTACGGGTAGCATAAAAGAAATGATAGGCACCCCGCACCACTCCTGCCCGCTTGGCACGAGTCCAGTTCTGCTTAAAATTGGCATCCTGGCGGGTAATTCCTTCCGTAGCCTTTATAAACGCAAAAGAAATGTGGATCTTATCTACCTGCATCTGCTGTACCGCGTCCCAGTTGATATTCTTTTGAAATTTGGAGACATCAATCCCATGTATTTCATAGTCAACGGGCATATCGATACCAAACTCCGCATACCTCACAAAGTTGAGCCCCCCTGTCTTTAGCTGGTAATAAACGATGCCGGCGGCAATCAGGACCACCATTGGAAAGATGAAGATAAGTAGACCCCAACCTTTTTTATCTCTGGATTTTGTCACGATAGTATTAATTCTGCTTTTAGCATAGCCTTTGCTTTTGGAGTATCCGCTACGTATTGACTATGTCAAATTTATAGCAAGTATAATATTATTATCCATAACCGATATAGTTATCTTATTTTTACAATATCCAAAGTGTTTGTGTTATGCCGGATTTTAATTGGAATGATTCGTTGAACCTGCTTTCTAAGTTTACCCTTCGTCGTGGATGGAATGCCGGAAAAGTACTGAGCAGTTATTTTGTAAGTAAATGGTCTCGGAAACCAGTGCAATGGGGTTTACCAATCTCTGTGTCATTCGAACCGACTACTTCCTGCAATCTCCGGTGTCCGGAATGCCCTAGTGGCTTACGGGCTTTCACCCGTCCTACAGGGATGCTGAATCAGGATTTCTTTAGAAAAACGATTGATGAGATCTCCAAAGATCTCCTCTACCTCATATTTTATTTCCAGGGGGAACCATACCTGAATACAGGATTCCTGGACATGGTAAAGTATGCCAGCAGCAAAGGCCTGTATACTGCTACCTCCACTAATGCGCACTACCTGACGGACGAAAACGCCCGCAAAACGGTAGAAAGTGGCCTGGACCGCCTGATTATTTCTATTGATGGTACCACACAGGATGTGTATACCCAATATAGGGTGGGTGGCAACCTGGAAAAGGTAATTCAGGGGGCTAAAAATATCGTGAAGTGGAAAAAGGAACTGAATTCCAAGAAGCCCTTTGTCTTCTTCCAGTTCCTGGTTGTGAAGCCAAACGAACACCAGATTGAGGATATCAAACTACTGGCGAAGGAAATAGGGGTAGACCAGGTGCGCTTCAAAACTGCACAAGTGTATGATTATGAAGAAGGAAACCGACTGATTCCGACTATTGACAAATTTAGCCGTTACCGTCGCCTCGAAGATGGTACCTATAAGATCAAGAATAAAATGGGGAATCACTGCTGGCGCCTGTGGCATGCACCTGTTATTACCTGGGATGGTCTGGTTGTACCCTGCTGTTTTGACAAGGACGCCCAGCATAAACTGGGCGATTTGAAGCAACAGTCCATGAAAGAACTGTGGCAAAATGAGAAATATGTTGGTTTCCGTACCCAGATTATGAAGGGCAGGGCCAATATAGATATCTGTGCAAACTGTAGTGAAGGCACCAAGGTATGGGGCTAATCTTCTTCAGGAGGAGTAGCCGCCATTTTGGCTTTCTTCTTTTTGCTTCTGCTCTTGCGGAATTTATCAAAGAGATTGATTCCCATTCTGACACCAACAAATTCTAATGCCGTCATCAGGGCATTGGTAGCGAATGATTTGGCACTGCTACTTTGCCAGGCCACTTTCGCTACCTTGCCTGCAATACCCATCCAACCCGAATGTTTTGCACTACCGGGTATGACAGAATTGAGGGCCATCTTGCCATAATTGCCTTTGAAATAATCTACGCGGTCTCCCAGCTCATTTTCCAGCGAACGGGATTTTCTCTTTAACCTCAGGATCTCACTTTGTAGTGTGCTTGAGTTGGTGATCTTCACCTTGGGCATGTGTAATTATTTTTTCATGATGGTTAAATTATAACTGCTCATGATATTCGTCTTCCTCCTCCATTCTGTCTAATTCCTTTTCCAGTTCTGCTTCTTCTTTGGCTTCAACCTCCATTTCACTCACTAATTCCTTAATCAGCATATTGGACAGCGGGCGCTGAATGAGGGGCTCGCGGAACCATAAGATGATGAGGAGTAAGAAGATGAAAAGCCCGGCGGAACAGGAAAATCCAATTGTATAACTATTGGTCATTTCTCCAATCCAGAAGCCCAGTACCATTCCAAGAAATACGACAACAAAAAAGAACAGCAGGAAAGCCAGTATCAAAGAGAAAAAAAGCCCGAGGGCCTTTGATAGCTTTCCTGCTGCCTGGAGCTTAATGAGGTCCAGACGGGTTTCCAGATACTCTTTGGCAACCTTGCCTGTCTGGTTAAAATAGTTGCTGAAATTATCTTCCATGCAAATGATTTTAGTGCAATAAGGGATTAAGCCAGCTCATTTTCCAGGGCATCCTCATATTGCTCCTTTTTCTTTTTCAGTTTATCTTTCAGTTTGTCAGCCTGATATTTCAGCTTGTCGACCAGTTCGTCTTTCTTGTCAGAGTTCAGGAAATAACCTACCGCAACACCTACTGCTGCGCCAACAATGAATGATACAACTGCTTTTGATCCGTTGCTTGCCATAATTCTGGTTTTTTAGGTGAGTAATTAGATTAACATAATTGGAATATGAGAGGTACAAACACTATTCCAAGATTAGCAGTTAACGAAAAATACATGTTGAAAAAATCGGCAGGCGCAATTAGTAATCACTCAGGGCTGGTAAGGAAATAGCAGCGAACGGTACTCTTTTTGTATCACCTTCTCTTACATTAACTTATCAACCTTATGAGCGCGATTGACAACGAACGCCTGAAACAGATCTGTTTCCTGCTGATTATCGTTTTGCTGGCTACACTCCTCTTTATTGAGATGTATGCCTTTTTCCCCGGCTTCCTGGGTGCCATCACCCTATATGTAATCAGCCGGAATTACATGTTCAGACTGGTTGAAAAGCGCAATTGGAAAAAGCCGCTCGCCGCTGCTATGCTGATGATCCTCTCCTTCATCATCATCTTATTGCCGGTAGGCCTGATGATCAATATGCTTACTGACAAGGTTGGCTACGCCATTGAGCATACTTCAGAGTTGATTGGAGGTCTCAAGACACTCAATGAACGCATTCATAGTGCCACTAAGGTAGATGTGCTTTCGCAGGTTAAACTGGAACAATTGCAAGGCTACCTGACAGCGGTCCTCCCCCGCCTGCTGGGCGCTACTTTCAATACCCTTACTACGATCGCCATCATGTACTTCATACTTTATTTCATGCTGGTATGTGGCCGTGAAATGGAGGCCTATCTGTATGAATACATCCCCCTGAAAGATGAAAATGTACTCCGATTGGGCGCTGAATTCCGCAAACTGGTGATTGCCAATGCGGTGGGAATTCCACTCATTGCCATCATACAGGGTATCGTCTCCCTGATCGGATACTTTATTTTCAAAGTACCACAGCCTGTCTTTTGGTTTGCCGTTACCTGCTGTACCTCTATGCTACCAGTAGTAGGTGCCGCCGCCGTATACGTTCCCATGGGTTTATACCTCCTGGGCACAGGCAATACCTGGCAGGGCATAGCCGTTCTCGTTTACGGATTTGCCGTAGTAGGTACGTCAGATAATATCTTCAGATTTATGCTGGCTAAAAAGATTGGTGATGTACACCCTATGATTACCGTATTCGGTGTGCTGGTAGGCGTAAACCTGTTCGGGTTTATAGGACTGATCTTCGGACCTCTGTTAATATCTATGTTCATCCTGCTGCTCGAGATCTATTCAAATGAATTCCTCGTCAAGAAGCGGGAAGTAAGGATAGAGAAATAATTACTTGTAGTAGTTATTGGCTGCAATATACGCTGCTACATTGTCTGGCACCATGTAACGGATTGACATTCCTTCTTTTATCCAGTTCCGTATATCTGTTGCTGATATATCCAGCATAGGCGCTTCCAGTATTTTTACCGTAGCGCCATGTGTCTCTGTGACCTCATGTCCCGGACGTTTGTACACATAGATCGGGTAATTCCTCACAATGTGCTGGTAATTGCGCCAGCGGGTAATGTTCTGAAAACTGTCACTCCCCATAATGATCGCAAACTCCTGTGTCGGAAATTTCTCTGACAGGTAAGCTAATGTATCAACAGTAAATGATGGTCTTGGTAACGAGAACTCGATGTTACTGGCCCTGAGCTTAGGCTCATCCTGGATAGCCAGTTCTACCAGGTGAAAACGGTTATGTTCATTGAGTAATGATGCCGATGGTTTTAATGGATTTTGTGGAGAAACGACCAGCCACACCTTGTCCAGATCCGTATGATATGCCACGAAATTCGCGATGATCATATGACCGGTATGTATAGGATTAAATGATCCAAAATACAAGCCTATCTTCATGCCCCTTGCTTTTTGAAGCGTGAAAGTAAATAAATATGAGGAAAAATCAGGTAAGGGGCTTAAACTGTTCGAACATCATTCCACATTGACGGCAGAAATGCATGGCCCTGCAAAGGGTCGCTCCAAAGGGAGAACGCATAAATGTATTGTCACTGCCACAATGCGGACAGGTGACATGCAACAGCATATCTGCCTCTATTTCACCATGATGTACCGGAGGCGCTGCTATGCCAAAACCACGGAGCTTTTCCTTCGCAGTTTCAGTCAACCTGTTGCTATTCCATTGTATAGCAGCATCTACGCTCACTTCTACAGGCAAGTGCAGGTCTTTACTCACCGTATCACTGATTGATTGCCTGATCACTGAGATAGCCGGACAAGCTGAAAAGGTTGGGATCATTTTTATATGAATGCCTTTTTCATCCTGCTGTACATCGGTAATCATACCCATTTCCAGTACATTCAATACAGGGATTTCCGGGTCCATGACCTTTTCCAGGGATGCATAAATGGCTTTGATAGTATCCATATTATCTTCAGTTAAAAAGCTCACCAGGCTGCAGCAGGATCCTGTCTGAACACTTCTCCCATTTCTTCCAGTAAAGCATGCAGGTAAGGTGTGTGCTGACCATACCTGCCACCATAAGCAGGCGTTACTTCTCCAGGAAGATTCAGGGCTGCTTTGGTCAATACAGGATAAATATTCTCCATCCAGCGCTCCTGTAATACCTTCTCTCCGGGGTATACATCACTCAACCCTCCATCATCAGGACCCGGTTCAAAAATACCTGCCGCCAGCGGGAAACAACTGTCCAGCGCTGCCTGCATTTTTTCATGACTCTCCGCCCCTCCTTTTCCCAGCTGGATGATCCAGGCATCTGCATGAAGTGTATGGTATTTCAGTTCCCCTTTTACTTTTTGGGCCAGTTGCCGGAGTGGCAGAAAACTGCTTTCCAGCAGACTACTATAGCGTACAGTCTCTGCATGATCAAACAGAAAATGTCGCATCAGACTAAATTCATAAGTACCAATGGGCATCTCTGTAAGATGACAGCATTTGTATTCTGATGCAGGTCTTAAAAATGCGAACTGGTCAGGATCCTGGCCACCTTCCATGTCCTGCAGCATGCGGTAAAGCGCCCAGGCATGTCCTATCTTGTCCTGTGCCATGGAAGAGAAAGCAATGTCTTCTTCCATTACAGGGCCGAGCCCCGTCCATTCAGAATTACGGTGGCCCAGTATCAGGGCATCGTCAGCCATTTTGGTGACAAGTTCTTTTATTAAGTTTTCCATTATTGTCAGGGCTTACCTTTGAACTTATTGATCTTTTCCATCACCTTGAACCCGCTGGCATCGCGGTAGGTCTTCTCCATATTGTTGGCAAACATATCTTCATCTTCCAGCCCGAAAGCCAGAATGTCCGCACTGCGCACTACCCAGAGATTCACACATTTCTTTCTTCTACCAAATTGCTCTTTGGCGAAAATCAGCGCCATTTGTGGATCTGGTGCGTGTACACACCCCACATGTTCATGGTGTGCGCCGCGCTTTTCCTGGTGAAATACTTCATAGGCCTGCCAGTTTTCTCCTTCTTCTATGGTAAAGGGGGCATCAATATTATCTAACCGGAGCCGGTTGACACGTGGATCTAATGAGTCAGTCATAATCGTGAAAAAAATTCTTGTTAAGCTACGGGGGCTGTTTGTCGTTTCATTTCTTCCGGGCGCATCAGGGCTTTTCTTATCCAGCGGCCATTTTCCTCCGCCCATTTTCTTACATCCAGTCTTTCTTTATTACAGGGTCCATTGCCCTTGATCACTTCGAAAAACAGGTCCCAGTCCGGGTCGGAATATTCCCACTTTCCTGTCTCCGGGTTCTTTTTCAATAATGGATCCGGCAGGGTCAATCCCAATTCCCAGATCTTAGGAACATATGTATCGAGAAACTGGTTGCGCATGTCGTCATTGCTGGCCATCTTCACTTTCCATTGCATCAGCTTTTCGCTGTGATTGCTGGCTTTATCAGGAGGACCAAAGAAGTGCATGATGGGTTGCCACCAGCGATTCAACGCATCCTGCAGCATTGCCTTTTGTGCCGGCGTACCGGTCGCCAGTTCTATAAATGCATCGTGGCCCTGCTTGAGGTGGAAACTTTCCTCATAGCAAATGCGCTCCAGTGCCCTGCAATAAGGGCCATAAGACCCTTTGGCATTCGCTACCTGGTTCACAATAGCCGCAGCATCAATCAGGAAACCAATCACAGTTACATCCGCCCAGGTTTCAGCAGGATAATTAAAGACATTGGAATATTTAGACTTGCCACTGAGCAGGTCGTTGATCATAGCCTCCCTGGATTTGCCCAGGGTTTCGGCTGCATTATAAAGCAACTGCCCATGGCCTATTTCATCCTGTACTTTGGCTATGAGCGCCAGTTTACGTTTGAAGCCGGGTGCACGGGTGATCCAGGTACCTTCTGGCAGGGCACCGATAATTTCGGAATGAGCATGCTGTTCTATTAAGCGGATCAGCTGCCTGCGGTATTCGGCCGGCATCCAGTCGCCAGGTTCGATCTTTTCCCCATTGGCGATGCGCTTTTCAAAAGCGGCCAGTTTTTCGGGGTCGTCCGGGGTTTGCGCGGACAGGGGCTGCCTTTTCGGCTCTTCAAAGATGTATCCACCACCGTACATAGTGTGATTGTTTTGGTAACCTGTAAGTTACGAAAAATGTACCTTTAATGTGTGCGCAGTATTATCATATGGACCTGTTGCCTTTTTGGATCACTGATGAGTACCCAACCAGTCATCAAAGTCGTTTTTGTACCTGATACCCGGCCTGAAAATTCTCAATCTGATACACTCTTTTACCATTCTGATAGAAAACTACAGTGGTCTGATTTCCAGGCTGCTCCCCCCTCCCGGCCGAAAAGCGGAGCGGTATCCTACAGCAGCTTTGCCTACGAGGGCGGCAGTATCAGAAAGAAAGATACCCTCTACATCAACCTCACCTTGCAGGTCTTTCATATCAAAAGTGCCTCCTGGGTGACTCCCCCGGTACAGGATGATTATGGACTGGCGCATGAACAGCTGCATTTTGATATCACCTGGCTCGTAGCCCTGCGCTTCAGGAAAAAGGTGACGCAAATGGAACTGACTGCCGATGATTACGACAGCATGATCCAATATGAATACATCGAATCCTTCAGGGAAATGAACCGCCTGCAGGAAGCGTATGACAGGGAAACCAACCATGGCATCAACCATTTTGTACAATACCAATGGCAGCAGGCGATTGCCGATTCCCTCAGGGCATTATAAACCCTTGTCCGCTGCCAGCACTACATTCAGGATGTGATTCGTAGCCTGGTAATAAAAGGATGGTTGAATATGCTCAAACTCATCAGAGAGCTTGTGGTAGTCGGGGTGATCTTCCACGCCAAAATATAAGAACGGGATCTTCAGTTTGTGGAATTCATACTGATCACTCTGGCTGATCCAGTTGTTGCTGCCATCTTCTTTATGATCATGACCAGCAATCAGTTTGACAGTACCTGATTTTGCAGCCGCAGCATCTACAAAAGGCTTCAGTGCAGGATATGGAGTCACACCACATACATACAGTTCATTCTTGTCATTGCGGCTCACCATATCCAGATTTACATTCAGCAGAAAACGGTTGACTGGTACGGGTGGGGTCTTTACAAAAGCTGCAGCGCCTTTCAGCCCCTCTTCCTCACCATCGAAAGCAACGAAAATAAGGGTATGTTCAGGTGTGTGCTTTTTGAAATATCCTATCAGGGCAAGTAAACTACCTACACCGGAAGCGTTATCGTCAGCGCCATTGTAAATACTATCCTTTCCTGCCTGGTCTTTCTTTATCCCTAAATGATCGTAGTGTGCGCTGATTACGATAACTGATGCTGACTTACCACTGATATAGCCATACAGATTGGTACCCATTACCTGCTTATCAGCTTCCTGGTAATAGAAGGGATATTCGTAAGTCTTATTAAAGGCTTGTAAACCAGATTGTTTGAAACGGTCTAAGAGATAAAACTGGGCCATCCTGCTGCCTTTGGTGCCTGTGCGGCGGCCTTCGAATTTATCGGCAGATAAAGTGCGGATGTCCTTAATGAGTTGAACAGAATCAATATTGGTCTGCGCTTTTGCTAATACGCCTGTCAGGAGCAGGCAACACAGTATGGTTGTTTTCATAATCAGCTGGATGATAGTTCGCAATATAAACTATTTCACTGCGCGCTATCACCCTGCCGGAAAAAACGGTATGGAATCGTTTTGAATTGTTACTAAAAGCATCAGCCACTGGTTAAGGGGTGGCGTGCTTACAAATAAGAATAAGTTTATCAGCTCAGCAGCTGGTATGCCAACAATGCACTCAGGTAAGCCAGCGCTGTCATATATACAAATTGAATGGCAGGTAACTTCCAGGATTTGGTCTCCCGCTTCACAATCGCCAATGTACTCATACACTGCATGGCAAAGGCATAAAACAGCATCAGCGAAATTCCACTGGCCAGTGTGTATACCGGCCGGCCATCTCTCCAGGTAGCACCATGCATTTTTTCCCTTAAAGTGGCATCATTGTCTTCTTCTGACTCACCCACGCTATACAAGGTCGCCATTGTACCTACGAAGACCTCGCGGGCGGCAAAGGACGTGATCAAAGCGATACCGATTTTCCAGTCAAAACCTAAAGGACGGATTACCGGTTCTATGGCATGCCCCAGGCCTCCTGCATAGGAATTGGCCAGTTTTTCCATGGCTTCCTGCCTGTTCAGGTCCTCTGTCTTATCTGGTTGTGCGGTCTTTAATTGTTCGTATTTCGTGGACACAGCCTCCATCTTTTTCGATGGTCCATACGATGCCAGGAACCACAGGATAATGGAAATTACCATGATTACCTTACCCGCATCCGTGATAAAGATCTTCGCTTTCTGCAGCATAGTGGTACCTACGTTCATCCAGCGGGGAGCACGGTATACCGGCAGCTCCATGATGAAGTAGCTCTTTTCTTTGATCTTCACAAAGATCTTCAGGATCGCAGCTATGATCAGTGCCATCACAAAACCTAAGAGGTACAATCCCATCATCACTAAACCCTGTAAATTGAGGATACCCAATACAGGTTTGTTTGGAATCACCAGGGCAATCATCACTGTATAGATAGGCAGACGGGCAGAACAACTCATGAGTGGTGTAATCAGAATTGTAATCAGCCTTTCCTTCCTGTTTTCAATGTTACGGGTAGCCATGATAGCGGGTACGGCACAAGCTATTCCACTAATCAATGGCATGACAGACTTTCCATTCAATCCCACCTGGCGCATCAGGCGATCGGTGAGAAAACTGATCCTGGCCATATAGCCGGTATCTTCCAGGATAGTAATGAACCCAAAGAGGATCATGATCTGGGGTACGAATACCGCGATCCCGCCTAAACCGGCAATGATACCATTGATGAAGATGTCGGAGAGCTGATTTTGCGGCAGCACATCGGACAGCCAGCCACTCAGCGCACCAAAACCACCCTCGATCCAGTCCATCGGGAAAGAGGCCAGCCAGAAAATACTCTGGAACATAATGGCCATGATCACCAGCAAAATCACATACCCCCAGAAGCGGTGCAGGAGAAGATCATCGATCTTTTCTGTCTGTAACTGTTTCTGCAAAGGATCTGCTTCCACGACTGAGTTACGCATGATATGCTTGATACGGGCATAGCGCTGCATAATTTCGTCTGCCTGTACTTTCGTTTTATTAAACTGGTGCGTTTCAACAGACCTGGAGATGGTTTCTTTCTGTGCTGCATTCAGGAAGTATAGTTCATTGTGATTCACAGCTATATGCAGGGCAGCATAGTCACTCTTCACAGGTACTACTTTCTTGATATCGGTAATTAGCTCAGGGGCCAGCGCACGGCTGTCTATAAAATCACGGGGAGGTGCAGACTGCTTTTCCCGGGTCACGAGTTCAATGATCTTTTTCAGTTCCGGAATCCCTTTATTCTTACGGGGATTAACGGAGACCACCGGTACCCCTAATTCCCTTTCCAGGCCGGCTTCATCGATTTCCACCCCCTTTTTACGGGCAATGTCCATCATGGTCAGTCCAATGATAACGGGGATTTTCAGGTCTATGATCTGGGAACAGAAGAGCAGGTTACGTTTCAGATTGGAAGCATCGGCAATAATGAGGATAATGTCTGGCAGCTCCTCTCCCTGAGGATTTACCAGCACATCATACGTTACTAATTCATCGGCACTCTTGGGATAAAGGCTGTAGGTACCGGGCAGGTCAATTATGTTGGCTTGCAGTGTGGCTGAAATGGTCGCCGCACCGGTTTTCTTGTCAACAGTTACCCCCGGGAAATTACCAACCTTCTGGTTCAGTCCTGTCAAAGCATTAAATAACGAGCTCTTGCCACTATTCGGATTCCCTACCAGCGCAATATTGATCTTTCCATTTTTATTAGCCTGCATTCCTTATCTTCTCCGGTTAAAAGAACAAAACTAGGCATTTAAATGTCAGCTGTTTGATCAATTCGGGAAAAATGTGGTTAAATAAAAAAACCACGGTAAAGACCGTGGTATTCATTTCTTTAACTATTGAACTTATTGTGATGAAAAGTTTAGCTCAAAAGTTTGTAAAGACTGTAGCTGATGGCATCTCCGCCTTCAAAGGCTACTTTTCCTTTACCAGTAGCGTTCGCTGCCTTGGTAGAATCTTCTTCTGCCGGGGTGGTATGGCGCTCCTGTTTTCCTTTGTAGCGGTAATTATCGTCTGAGGAATCATTCTCTGATTCGTGCTTGTTTGATTTGTTATCCACTCCATCAGGAGTCATTTTCATTATCTGCACATCGTTATTATCATCATCATCACTGTCAAAGTGGACGTTATCCCAGTCTCCATCCCATTTCCAGCTGCTATAGTGGTTACGAACTTTTCTGTCCATTTCCACCTGCTTGTCAACCGGCACCCTGATGATGAGGCGTACACGCTGGTCACGGAACTTGCTGTTTCTTGGGATAGAAATACCTGCGGGCAGGTAAATCACTGAGTCCTGTTGGGTGATTGGGAAAGAGATCTCCTGTGCCAGCATCCTTGCCTGGGAGATACTACGGCCCCTGGCCATACGCTGTACTTCCAGGTAGAAACTGTCATTCTTGCTCTTCTCTACATTTACACGGTAACTATTGATAATTACAGTATCGTCAGCCAGTTTCAGGTCATCATCAAAGAAACTTTCTTCTACCTGCACCAGGTTGTCCATTTCTTTAAAGACGATCTTACCGTTAGAAGGTTGCACGATAGCAAAATTTTCTTTTACAGTATTCCGTAACCTGAAGTCTTTTGCTACAGAAATAGCTACCAGTATTCCAAACACCAGGCCTGTGAACCAGAGGAAACTAAGGGTATAACCCACATAGCGGTTCGTCTGCTTTACACCCGTGAGCTTGCGGATGATGAAGATGACAATCCCCACAATCGGTATCCCGATCAACAGGAATACAGATGGCCAGAAGAGCAGGTTTTGCAGGGTGCCTGACAATATCAGGTCTTTGAATGGCAGAAGGACCGGAGAAGCAACTGTGATCATTACGCCCACTACCAGCAGGACGAGGAGGATGACTACAGCCAGGAAGTAAAAGAAGCCTTTAGTCAGTACGATCAGAACGCGGCCTAATACATCAAAAAAGTTACGGCCAAAACGTTCTATATCATTTCCAACTTGTCTTCCCCGGCCCTGAGAAAAATTTCGCATTTCGTTTCCGATATGCTTGAAATGGGCCTTGGTAGCATTAATTTCATCCTGAACAGCAGTTTTGATGTTGTTCACATCTACACGCTCTCCTCTCATTTGCAGCTTTTCAGCAGCAGTATTAGCTTCAGGTGTTACGATCCATAATATGAAGTATACCAGTATACCGGAACCGAAACCACCAATCGCCAGCAGGGCGAAGATGATACGGAAAACCACCGGGTCTACGTTCAGGTAAGCACCCAGACCACCGCATACACCACCCAGTACCTTTGCATCCGGGTCACGGTATAAACGCTTCCTGGTGCGGAAACTATCGTAGATAGGATCGCTGGCAGGTGCTGACTGCTGCTTGGTATTTGTATCGTCGCTTTCTTCAAACTGGTCCGGTGTGCCCATCACAGCTTTCACGCCGATTACATCTTCGTCAGTGATGCAATGTGCACCCTTCTTGATTTTATCCTGGAAGATCTCTGCAATACGACCTTCAATATCACTCACTATCTCATCCGCACCTTCCTCCCTTGCAAAGTATTTTTTCAAACTGTCCAGATACTGCCGCAGTATCTCATATGCGCTATCCTCAATGGGAATAAGGCGGCTGGCCAGGTTTATGTTAATAATCTTTTTCATTACTCGTTGCTATTTATTAGATTTTAGTTTGGATGGATTTTTATTTACTTGTGAGCTGATGTACCGCGTTTGCCAGTTCGTTCCAGGTCTTTTCCAGTTCCAGGTAGAATTCCTCTCCCTTGTCGGTCATGGAAAAATATTTCCTTGGTGGACCTGAGTTACTTTCTTCCCATCTGTAACTCAGTAATTCTGCGTTCTTCAACCGTGTTAATAAAGGATAAAGAGTGCCCTCCAGGATATCCAGCTTTGCTTCTTTCATTTTTTCGATAATGTCTGAAGGGTAAGCTTCTCCTTGCTTGATGATGCTCAGGATGCAGAATTCAAGCACGCCCTTTCGCATCTGTGATTGTGTGTTATCTATGTTCATGGCAAGTGAGCTTTATTAATTGTCTTACTATGTTCATACTATTTGGTTTTTGATATCTACGATACAAAGATAAGGGGATTTATACTACTATGCAATACACAATACCTTTTTAAGCAAAATAATTTGCTTTGTTTATTACTCGTTAAAACATAATGAGCTAGTATTCAACTACTTGATATTTTGGAGGTAGAGAAAATTTATGATGAGCGGTAAAAAAAATAACGTTTAACATATTTTTAAATCGTATATTTACGATACGTCTCAGCTTTTATTATTTTTGTAAAGACACATGAAAAAGGTTATCGGCATATTCCTTCTTACACTGATGTGTATCCAGCTCCTTCCAATAAAGGAGATGGGAAGGTTACTGTTTAATAACCAGATTGTGGAGGAACATCCCTCAGATGGATGCTCGGGTGATGATGTAGTCAAGCTCGCCAAAGACTTAAAATGGCTGAAGCACCATGATCACTCCTTCCACGAACCTTCCCTTTTTCTTAGCAAGATCCATTTCACAGTAATGGAGAACATTCTTAAAGGCCCCGCCAGGGAAATACACTGCCCCCCTCCCAACTGCTAAAGCTCATTTTCTTTAATTCTATTGCATCCGGCACCACTATGCCTTCGATGCTGCTTTTACACATTTATTACTACTCAAACACAAAATTCCATAGGGAATGCTATGCCTACGCGGGAAAGCGCACTGGCACTGCTATCCCCATGACCAACCTCGCGCAAGCGTAATTAAATTCTATTGACTATGAGCAGGCAAAATATATTCTCGAACGTCAAAGGCGACCTCTCCTCAGGTCTTGTAGTATTTCTGATTGCGGTGCCTTTATGTCTCGGTATTGCCCTGGCATCCGGTGCTCCATTGTTCTCCGGTATGATCGCCGGCATTATCGGGGGCCTGGTGATTGGCTCCCTGAGCGGTGCTCAACTGAGCGTAAGCGGCCCTGCTGCAGGTCTTACCGCTGTGGTACTCTCTGCCATCACCAGGTTTGGCGTTTTTGACGTATTTCTCATGGCCGTTGTGATCGGTGGCGTGATTCAATTCGGACTCGGCCTGCTTAAAGCAGGTACCGTAGCCAACTACTTCCCTTCCAATGTGATCAAAGGGATGCTCACTGCCATTGGTATTATTATTATAATGAAGCAACTTCCACATGCCTTTGGCTATGACGCTGATTCTGAAGGAGATTTTACCTTTATCCAGGTAGACGGACATAATAGCATCACTGCTTTGCTGTCCACTATCAACCATATCCACCTGGGTGCGACTATAGTTTGTGTTATTTCGGTGCTGATCATCCTCTACTGGAACAAAATTCCTAAAGTAGGGGTGATCCCTGCACCACTGGTAGCCGTAATCACTGCCGTGGTGCTGAATGCCATCTTTATTGCCATCGGTAGTAAACTGGCCATTGCACCTTCTCACCTGGTGAGCCTGCCGGTGCCTCAGAGCTTCGGCGACTTTATCGGGCAATTTACTACTCCCGATTTCAGCTCCATTACCAACAAGGAAGTATGGATCGTAGGTGCCACTATCGCCATCGTAGCCTCAGTAGAAACCCTGCTGAACGTAGAAGCGACTGACAAACTGGATCCGCTGAAAAGACATACGCCTCCTAACCGTGAACTGCAGGCACAGGGCATCGGTAACATTATAAGCGGAATGATCGGTGGTCTGCCTATCACCTCCGTAATCGTTCGTTCATCTGCCAATATCAATGCAGGTGGCCGTACCAAACTCGCTACCATCACACACGGCGTACTGCTCCTGGTATGTACAGCCCTGATTCCTACCATCCTGAACAAGATTCCGCTGGCTACCCTCGCCGCCGTACTACTGGTGACCGGGTATAAGCTCTGCAAAATCTCCATCTTCAAAGAGATGTTCAAAAATGGTAAGTACCAGTGGGTGCCTTTCGTGGTGACTGTAGTAGCTATCGTATTTACCGACCTGCTGATTGGTATCACATTAGGCATGGCGGTTAGCGTGATTGCCATTCTGAGAGGTAATATGCGTAGCTCCTACTATTTCCGCAAGGAAAAATACCAGAACGGCGACAGCATCAGGCTGGAACTTGCACAGGAAGTATCATTCCTGAACAAAGCCAGCATCCTGCTTACCCTGGATCACATGCCGGAGAACACAACAGTAGTGATAGATGCAAGCAATACAACCTATATAGATTTCGATGTCCTGGAATCTATCAGGGAATTTAAAGATGTAAAAGCAGCTCAAAAGAACATTAATGTGGTGCTAGCGGGGTTTAAGAATGAGTACAAAATCCAGAATTCTGAAAATATTCCTGCCGATTACCAAGCCGATATCAGGTCCGGACACGTACATACTATATCCACCGGTAATCATGAGCAGTTATTGAAAGAATTGCAACTGAACTAAACCAATTGTTGACCCGCCATTTAAAAACCAATAAAAAAAAGTGAAAAGAATGAAAACGTTAAATAAATCTCTGCAAGACAAACTGACTCCAGCTACTACCCTGGAACTGTTAAAGAATGGTAACGCCCGCTTCGTGGAGAACCTCCGCCTGCACCGCGATCACCTGGAACAGATCAATGAAACCCGCGATGGTCAGTGGCCAATGGCCGCCATCGTGAGCTGTATGGACTCCCGCACTTCTGCAGAACTGATTTTTGATCAGGGCCTGGGAGACATCTTCAGTATCCGCCTGGCAGGTGCTGTGATCTCCGAAAATGTACTGGGTAGCCTGGAATATGCCTGCAAAGTAGCCGGATCCAAGTTTATCGTTGTACTGGGCCATAGCAAGTGCGGTGCCATCAAGGGTGCCTGCGACAAGGTTGAAATGGGTAACCTGACTGCCCTGCTGGGTAAAATTACCCCTGCCGTATACGCAGAAAAGACCATTACAAAAGACAGAACCTCTCATAACCCTGCGTTCGTACATGCGGTAACACATATCCATACCGAACGTTCCGTACAGGCAATTATGGAGCAAAGTCACATTTTACGCGAAATGATTCTTGCCGGAGAAGTAGGTATTATCGGAGCCATGTATGATGTCGAAACCGGCGTAGTGACTTTCCTGGAAAATACACTGATTATTGGTGAAGAAGTTGCGAAAGAGCAACTGGAGGCTGTAACTGTGTAACACAAGCCTTGCTTGTAGTCATATACAAAGGAAAAGCCGCTCTGATTACAGGGCGGCTTTTATTTTAGATCTTTTTAAGGCGCTCTACTGCCTTTTCAAGTGTTTCGTTCCTTTTGGCAAAACAAAACCTGACCACATGGTCATCCTTCCCATCTTCGTAAAAAGCAGATACCGGAATACTCGCTACCCCGAACTCTTTCGTGATCCGGATCGCAAAATCCTTATCCCCCTCATCTGATATACGATCGTATTTCATCAGCTGGAAATAACTGCCTGAAGAATGGAGAGGCGTAAAGCGGGTATCCTTCATGAGCGACAGGAAATAATCCCTCTTCTCCTGGAAGAATGCCGGCAGGCTCAGGTAATGATCCGGCGTTTGCAGGAACTTAGCCAGGCCATACTGCATAGGCGTGTTTACGGAGAAACACAGGTACTGGTGCACCTTTCTATACTCCGCCATCAGGTGAGCCGGTGCTATACAATAGCCCATTTTCCACCCCGTATTATGAAATACCTTCCCGAAAGAGAAGGTCACAAAGCTGTTTTTCAACAAAGAAGGATAGCGCAATATGCTCAGGTGTTCCTTCCCGTCATAAATGAGGTGCTCATATACTTCGTCGGAGAGAATGAGAATATTATGCTCCGCCACCAGCTTTTCCAGTTCCGCAATGTCATTCGGCGTAAGAATGCTGCCGGTTGGATTGTGCGGTGTATTGAGCATGATCATCTTCGTACGGGGCGTAATCTTACTCCGCACCAGCGACCAGTCTATATGATAGTCAGGAAATGAAAGTGGAACCCGTACCGGAACCCCGCCATTCACCAGTACATTCGGAATATAACTGTCATAGGCAGGTTCAAAGATGATCACCTCATCGCCAGGACCAATTACTGTCGCTATAGCGGTGAAGATGGCATACGTACCTCCCGGGGTAACGGTGATTTCCGTATCCGGATTGACACTTTGCCCGTACAGTAAACGAATCTTTTCAGCAATCGCCTCGCGCAGGGGCATGATCCCCGGCATGGGAGCATATTGGTTATATCCTGCTTCCATGGCCTCGCCTACAAGGTGCTTCAGGGTTTCGTTACAATCAAAATCAGGAAAACCCTGCGACAGGTTGATGGCAGCATGCTGCGCAGCCAGGCCCGACATGACCGTGAAGATCGTCGTTCCTACATTGGGTAATTTGGACATATCTTAAAGGTACTTCTCTCCTTTGTTGCGCTTTACCTCCGCTACATATTCCTTGATCGCCTGCTCATTGTCTTTGCGGCAGATCAACAATACATCGTTGGTATCGACTACGATGAACTCATCGAGGCCCTGCAATACCAGTAACTTATCGTGGGGAGCCCTTACCATACAGTTCGTTGCATCTATCATCATCACGTTCTTTCCCTGAATGGCGTTGCCGGAATCGTCCCTTTCCAGGTTCTCGTAGGCAGATGCCCAGGTACCCAGGTCACTCCATCCGAAATTGGCAGGAATCACATACACATTATCTGCCTTTTCCATGATACCGTAATCTATAGAGATATTGGTACACTGAGGATAGATGGTTTCTATCGCCTTTTTCTCCCCGGGAGTGTTCAGGGCGGATCTGTATTGCTGGAAGAGCTCATCTACCTCTGGCAGGTAGGTCTTCAGGGCAGCGAGAATGGTTTTCACGTTCCATACGAAGATACCGGCATTCCAGAGGAAGTCTCCACTTTGTATAAAAGTCCTGGCCAGTTCTAAATTCGGCTTTTCTGTGAAGGTCTTCACAGGGTATACATTGTCCGCAACCTGCTGGGTTTCAAACTGGATGTAGCCATACCCCGTGTCAGGACGGGTAGGTTTGATGCCCAGGGTCACCAATGCACTATTTTTCTGAACAAACATCAGGGCATTGAGGCAGGTGCTGGTAAATGCAGTCGCATCCATGATCAGGTGATCAGCCGGCGCACAAATGATGTTTGCCTTGGGGTCCTGTCCATAAATCTTGTGCGAAATATATGCAATGCAGGGTGCCGTGTTCTTCCTGGATGGTTCGGGGACAATGTTGTCAACGACCACATCCGGCAGTTGTTCCTGCACCTTGCCAATATAATGCTGGTGCGTAACTACAAAAATGTTTTCCCGTGGAATAAACTGGGAGAATCGCTCATATGTCCATTGCAGAAGGCTCTTCCCCGTATTCAAAATATCGAGGAATTGCTTTGGATAGTCAGTACGGCTATAAGGCCAGAACCGGCTACCTATACCTCCGGCCATAATGGCCACATAAAAATGCCTGTTCACGTAAGTCATCGTGTCAAATAATTCCTTCCCGGATTAAATCATGTAAATGAATAATACCTATATACTTCTTGTCATCCAGCACTAACAACTGGGTAATATCATGTTGTCTCATCATCTCCAGGGCATTTACAGCCAATTCATCACATTGAATTGTTTTGGGGTGGCGAGACATAATATCACTGGCAGTCACATTGTCAGTTGACATACTTTTTTCCAGCATACGGCGCAGATCACCATCTGTAATAATGCCGCTTAGTTGGTCATTGCTATCTAATACGGCTGTTACTCCCAGCATGCCGGAACTAATAGCCACGATTACATTTTTCAATGAACTATCCAGATATACCTTAGGCGCATCGTGCTGACGGCATAGATCCAATACCTTGAGATACAATTTTTTACCAAGCGTACCCCCCGGATGGAATTTTGCAAAGTCAGCAGCCGTAAAACCATGCCATTCTATTAAACACACGGCCAGGGCATCCCCCATTGCCAATTGGGCAGTGGTGCTCGTAGTAGGTGCCAGGTTATTCGGACAGGCCTCCTGGTCAACAGTTGTATTTAACAAGAGGTCTGCCTCCAGTGCAAGATAAGAATCAATATTGCCCGTCATGGCAATCAACTTGTTGCCAAAACTCTTGACCAACGGTACCAATACCTTGATCTCCGGCGAATTGCCGCTTTTCGAAATACAGAGAATAACATCTTCATCCCGGATCATACCCAGATCCCCATGGATAGCATCGGCTGCATGCATATAGAGGGCAGGTGTACCTGTAGAATTAAGTGTAGCCACAATTTTCTGGCCAATGATAGCGCTCTTGCCTATACCAGTGACAACTACCCTGCCTGTACAGGCAGCGATGAGTGCCACCGACTGCTCAAAGTCAGCATTGATAAACTTCTGAAGATTGTCTATCGCCGCAGCTTCAACCTGGAGTGTCTTTTTTGCTATAGCTGCTATATTAATATCCGTTCTGTTTTTCATGAGCATTGCAAAGTTAACCAGTATTAGGGAGATTCGGTCCTATACATGCACCTATTTTATAATGAGTTGCGCTGAATCATTCCTTATTCTCATTCCCTACTATA
Source organism: Chitinophaga silvisoli (assembly GCF_003412465.1). Classification (GTDB taxonomy): domain Bacteria; phylum Bacteroidota; class Bacteroidia; order Chitinophagales; family Chitinophagaceae; genus Chitinophaga; species Chitinophaga silvisoli. The sequence continues at coordinate 794,927 of NZ_QTJV01000002.1, read as the reverse complement.
CCAGCCGCAGCCTCTACCTGCTGGCCCTGCTGCTAAATCGCATGCCAAAGCAGTACTGGACCTCATTTCGGATAAATTTAATTGGGGGTCAATGCAATTTTAGTTAACTTCGTGTCCCCTAAAAAACACATAAACAATATCCATAATTTGTTACTTTCTTTAGAGTTTATTTGTTTTAAATTTTGAATGCAATGGCTGTTGTAAAGGTAAGTTTGATAGATGCATTACGGGAACATTTTGGATTTGATTCTTTTAAAGGGAATCAGGAAATTATCATTAAAAGCATTCTTGCCCGCAAAGATACTTTTGTCATAATGCCAACCGGCGGAGGCAAGTCCCTTTGCTACCAACTCCCGGCATTAATGAGTCCAGGATGTGCTCTGATCGTCTCTCCGCTCATAGCTTTAATGAAAAACCAGGTAGATCTAGTTCGCTCCTACAGTAGCAAGGATAATGTAGCGCATTTTCTAAATTCTACCCTTTCTAAAGCTCAAATCAAGAAAGTAAGAACCGATCTCCTCTCCGGAAAAACCAAGATGTTATACGTAGCACCGGAAACATTGACCAAGGCTGAAAACCTGGAGTTTTTCAAGGAACTGGACATCTCTTTCATAGCAGTGGACGAAGCGCACTGTATCTCAGAATGGGGACACGATTTCCGTCCTGAGTACCGCCGCCTCAAGGAAATGATAGAAATGATCAATGGCGATCTGCCTATCATCGCCCTCACCGCCACCGCGACTCCAAAAGTACAAAGCGATATCGTCAAAAACCTGGGTCTCCGCGATCCGCAGGTATACCTCTCCTCCTTTAACAGGCCTAACCTCTACTATGAGATCCGCCCAAAAAGGAAGAAAGAACAGACCATCCGCGAAATCGTCAAGTTTATCCACCAGCATAAAGGTAAAAGCGGTATCATCTATACCCTGAACCGTAAAACCACCGAAGAACTGGCAGACATGCTGGTAGCCAACAATATCAAAGCTGTTGCTTACCACGCAGGTCTGGATGCCGGCACCCGCGCCCAGCGGCAGGATATGTTCCTGCACGAAGAGTGTGAGGTAATCGTAGCTACCATCGCCTTCGGTATGGGTATCGATAAGCCGGACGTTCGCTTCGTTATTCACTACAACATTCCCAAGAGCCTGGAAAACTACTACCAGGAGACGGGTCGTGCAGGTCGTGACGGCCTGGAAGGGATCTGCGTATGCTTCTACTCCTACAAGGACGTTCAGAAGCTGGAACACCTGATGCGCGACAAGCCCCTCAGCGAAAGGGAAATGGGCGCTCAGCTCATCAACGAAACCGTTGCCTACGCCGAAAGCTCTGCCTGCCGCCGCAAAGTGATCCTCCACTACTTCGGTGAGAAGTACGAAGAACACCAGTGTAACGGTGCCTGCGACAACTGTCGTAATCCAAAAGAAAAGATTGAAGTTAAAAACCGTGTGGTTATTGTACTCAAAGCCATCCAGTCTCTGGAAGAACGCTTTGGCACCGACTACGTTGTCAATATCATCACCGGCAAGATCAACCCGCAGATCACTACCTATGGTCACAACCAGCTGGAAGTGTTTGGCAAGGGTAAAGAATTCGATGCACACTTCTGGAACTCCCTCATCCGCCAGATGATGCTGGAAGACCTGATTGCCAAAGACATCGAAGAATATGGCCTGCTAAAGATCACTGATAAGGGTAAAAAGTTCCTCAAAACCCCTTACTCTATCATGGTCTCTCTCAACCACCAATTTGAAGAAGAAGGCAATGAAGAAGATGAAGTAGCCGCAGAAGCCCAGGCTTCCGCTGACCCTGTTCTCTTCGAAATGCTGAAAGAGCTGCGTAAAAAAGTAGCAAAAGAAAAGAACCTCCCTCCATTCGTCATCTTCCTCGAGACCTCCCTCGAAGACATGGCTACCCAGTACCCTACTACCGTACAGGAACTGGAGAAAATACAGGGTGTAAGCAAGGGTAAAGCCATCCGCTATGGCAAACAGTTCGTAGATGTCATCTCTAAATATGTAGAGGAAAATGATATCGTAAAACCGGATGACTTTGTCATGAAGAGCGTGGTGAATAAGAGCGGCCTGAAAGTATTCATTATCCAGAATATCGATAAGAAAATGCCTCTGGAAACCATCGCCCGCAACAAGGAACTCACCATTCCTCAACTGCTGGACGAAATGGAAACCATCGTGGCAAGCGGCACCAAACTCAATCTTGACTATTGCCTTGATGAAGAACTGGACGACTACGCCCAGGACGAAATCATGGAATACTTCAAAGGCTGCGAGACCTCCAGTCTGGCACTGGCCCGCGAAGAACTCATCGATAGCGACTACACCATTGAACAATTGAAATTGATGCGTATTAAGTTCCTCGTAGTATACGGGAACTAAAATAATAAACCAACCATGGGACAGGATTCGATCAGAGCAGCTATTGCTCCTGTAAGGGAAAAGATTATTCAGCACCCGCTATATCATGAAATGCAACGCATGGAAGACATCCGGTCATTCATGCAGTACCATATCTTCGCCGTATGGGATTTCATGTCACTTTTAAAATCCTTGCAACGCAAACTTACCTGCACCAACCTGCCATGGGTACCCGTAGGTAGTGCGGCTACCCGCTTTCTGATCAATGAAATCGTAACAGGCGAAGAGAGTGATATCGATCCTGATGGTAAGCGTGTCAGCCATTTTGAATTATACCTGGATGCAATGAAACAAGTTGGCGCAGATACTTCAGTGATGGAGAATGCCCTGCTGTCCCTGCAAAAAGGTGTAGCCCTGACCGATATCTTTAACACCTTCCCCCCTGCCGCCAAAGCATTTGTACAACATACTTTCGACCTGATCGAAAATGCACCGATCCATGTGCAGGCGGCTGTTTTCACCTTTGGCCGTGAAGACCTTATTCCTGATATGTTCGTAGCACTGGTAAACGATCTGGACAAGCAGTTCCCCGGACAGATCAGCCTGTTCAAGTACTACCTGGAACGTCATATCGAAGTGGATGGTGATCATCATAGTCACCTCGGAATGGAGATGGTAGAGGAGCTTTGTGGTACTGATACACTCAAATGGGAAGAAGCTGCCAGCGCCTGCCGCGAAGCATTGGAGCAGCGGAATGCACTGTGGACAGGCATTCTGGAGGAAATTCGTGCAACTGCAATAATTTCTTAGAATAATATTTGGATTTTAAATTCATATTTTGTTATCTTTGCACTCCCTTCGAGAGAAGGATGTGAGTAAAGAGTTGGTGTGGTAGCTCAGTTGGTAGAGCAAAGGACTGAAAATCCTTGTGTCGCCGGTTCGATTCCGGCCCTCACCACAAAAAAGAAAAAGCGATTACGAAAGTAGTCGCTTTTTTTTTTTCCACCTTAAGTCCACGTCTTCTTCGATGCTTCTTCGACGCTTGTTCGACTCTTCTATATCCAAACCTCACCGCTACCAAAACATCAACTTTCCTTAAATAATCTGCGCTATACACCCCATTCTCTAATCCCACTATTAACCCCTTCCCTAACTCCTGCATTAGCCCCCCCTCTAATGTGCCCCTGGTGCCGCCATACTTTCACCCAGCAATTTGTACACATGCCAGCTATCCCCCAGGTACGGATCTCGCCTGAATGCATTCAGCCAGGCATCAACAACTTCTTCCGGAGAAATGTAATAGTGATCCTTTTGATAATACCATCGCTATATTCGCCAGCGACATCCGTATATCATCCGGAAAGTGACCTCTTAAATATCCGGGAAATTTCGGGTTCCTGTCGTGTACCAGATCAGAGCGATCTGCAATCAGCGCATAGGGTACAAACTCATATTTCATTTCTTAAAATCGACAAGGAGCTACAAACAATGCATAGTCCATTAAAATTTAAAAAGGCCACCTTTGCAGATGGCCCTTATATCAGTAGTTTATTTCTTCTTACATATCACAATGTGATTCAGGAAGGCATCATATCGCTTTGGCAGTATCGCATTCAGGAACATTACCCAGATATTCATCAGGGAGATCGTAATGTTTGTCACCAGCTTCCTCAGCGGCGGGAAGAAGTTGAACTTGGACAGAATAGAACTATCCATATACGACATCCTGATCTGCGCCTGTGTCTGTACTGAAGTACCCAGCTTTTCGTAATACACGATTTCAAATCCTTTACGCTCCAGCAAACTCTTTAAGCCAAATGAAGTATAACGGCTGCAATCGTTCGGTGCCTCGTGCTCAGCGATCAGGAACGGCATGGTGATCAATATGGTCCCTCCAGGTTTCATCACCCTGTGCAGCTCAGAAATCATATCTTCCAGGTTGAACACATGCTCAAACACCTCCGTGGACAATACGCTATCAAACGAATTGTCTTCCAGCGGCAATGTCAGCCCGTCATAAAACACATCTATCTGCTCGTTCTCATGGCTATGCCCCTCTCCCTGGAAATCTACACCTATATATTCATCTACGTTAATAAGGGTCTTATAAGGCTTACTACCGCAACCAAAGTCCAACATACGGCCATGAAGCACGTTGAAATGCTTTTTCAGGTTCGTGATCAACAGATTACGAGTTATGTAGAACGACTGATTGATGGTCGGATTGAAATCTTTGCTTACATTCTTCATAGTGACACCAAAAATACATTTTTACCCGGTAGTGTATCCTATTCCTTTCAAAAAAACGCCCAAATCCCCACACGGGAATTTCGTTCAGGCCTGCGGCCGGCTTCATTAAATGCAAAAATGAGACAACACTTATTACGCCAATAAAGTCAGCACCAATCCGATCAATGCCGGCAGCCCCTGTACAAAGAAGATCTTCTTCGCAGCAGTAAGGGCTCCGAAAACACCTGCTATCACCACACAACTCAGAAAGAACACGGCTATATTTTTCTGCCATGCAGGATCACTGATAAAAAAAGACCAGATCAGGCCTGCTGACAGGAAACCATTGTACAATCCCTGGTTGGCAGCCAGTCCTTTTGTAGGCTTAAACAGCTCCGGAGGCAGTTGTTTGAAAGTTCGTTTACCCGCAGTTTCCCAGGCAAACATTTCCATCCACAGGATATACAAATGCTCCAGCGCGACAAGTGCTACAAAGATCTTCGCGATAATGACCATAAATTTAGTTTGTTGGTAGAGCCTCTTTTGTTTTTTCCCCGGTACAGGATGCATTCCTTCCCGTATCAAAATCCCAATTGAGTCCCATCCCCGTTTGATTTGATTATGCTACCGGCCGTGCAGGATCCGTGATCCACTCACTCCATGATCCTGCATACAGTTTAGGTACAGGATAGCCGGCATATACTGACAACAGTACATTGTAAGCTGCCGTTACTCCAGAGCCGCAATAAAATACGACATTCCCCTTTGCAAATTCTTCTTTGAAATGTTCTTTATACACGGAAGGCGCAGCCACCCCTTCTGCACCTATCTGTGCATTGAAAGGTTTGGAAATAGCCGTTGGAATATGCCCCGCTACCGGATCGATCGTTTCATTCTGTCCCGCATATCTGTCAGCTGTTCTGCTATCTACCAGGCAGGTATTACCTGCTTCGATAGATGCCATGACTTCATTCACTGATGCCAGCATACTATCATTAAAATGGGCTACAAACTGCTTTGGCTGCAGCGGCATAATATCAGCAGTTAGAGGATAACCCTGCGCTGCCCACACACCTTTTCCTCCATTCAACACAGCTACCTTTTCATGCCCTGCCCAGCGCAGCAACCACCACATCCTGGCCGCAGCCATGAAACCGGCTGTGGCATCATAAACCACTACCTGCACATTTTCGTCAATACCCAGTTTAGAAAAAGTCTTTACCAAAGCATCTTTCTTTGGCAATGGATGACGGCTGGTTTTCCCTGCTATTATTTCTCCTGACAGGTCGTAATGCAGGTCTGCATATACTGCGCCCGGAATGTGTGCTTTTTTATATTCTTCTACACCCCATTTTTTATCAGCCAGCGAATAGCTGCAATCAACAAACAGGAAGTTAGGGTCGTGCAAATTTTCAAGGGCCTCTTTCGGCTGAATGAAAGTAGTATAGCTCATAATCTTTTAGTTTTTTAAAACACAAACGGTATCAGCCGCCATGTCCTCTTTTTATACTGTAAATACTCCTCTCCGAAGTTATTTATCAACACCCGTTCCTCTACATACATCCTATACAAAAACGCGCCGGTGACAGGCAATACCGTGATCAGAAATGCAATGTGATTATTCATTGCAATGCCATTCCCTACAAATGAAATCAACGAGCCCAGGTATGATGGATGCCGCAAATATTTATACACACCATGCTGTATGATCTGATGATCCTCCCGGATAGATACATCTACCGTAAAGTAATGCCCCAGCGTATAGATCGAATAAAACCGGAACATCATACCTATTACAATCAGCGCTATTCCAAACTTAGAAAAATAAGCATAATTCACGATCGGGGCTGCTGTATGTTCCGCTACATAAGATCCCAGCGGCAGCGTAGCCATAATCGTCACCCAAATCCAGAGCAACGATTTTCTGTCTGCTTTCTGTCTTTCCTGTGGTCCGGAACGAAAAATGCGGTTCAGAAAAATCTCTGAAGCCAGCCAGATAGCGACAATAGTTGTGTATAACATAAAGATGCAGGTTTTTCAATAGGTCTGATGCTCAATCACCTCAGATGGTTTTTACGTCTCCGTTTTCATAGGCAATGATCACTGTAGGTTTCAGATTCAGGAACAGGCCCGTCTCTACAACGCCGGTTAGTGTTTTTAATTGTTGATGCAGCTGCTCCGGTTCACGGATTACGCCAAATGAACAATCGATAATGTAATTGCTGTTGTCCGTAATATAAGGCTGATCGTCTTTCGTTCTGAGTGTAGGATGTCCCTGCAGGGCCTGTAGTGTTTTGAATACCAGCTCCCAGCCAAAAGGTACAACTTCTATCGGTAATGGAAACTTCCCAAGCGTCTTTACATATTTTCTTTCGTCACCTACTATCACACGGTGCCTGCTGGCCAGTGCCACAATCTTTTCCCGGAGCAGGGAACCACCGCCGCCTTTTATCAGTTGCCCTTCTTCACTGATTTCGTCTGCCCCATCAATGTCCAGGTCCAGCTGCTGGATCTCGCTGAATGAGGTAATGGGGATCCCCAGTGCCAACGCCTGCTTTTCCGAAGCAATGGAAGTTGCCACTGCCTGGATATTCAATCCCTCCTTTACCATCTGACCGATCTTTTCGATCGCCCAGTAAGCGGTAGATCCTGTACCCAATCCTACCAGCATCCCTGGTTGTACCAAAGCAGCAGCTTTTTCGCCGGCAGCTTTCTTCGCTTTTGTGATTGCATCCATTGTATGACTCTTTAGAAATTTAATGCTAGTGTACAGCAATATAAGCCTTATTTTTACGATCCACCTTAGACCTCATTATGATTATCGACTCGCACAAGGGATCAATGACCACACTTCTTCGTATCAGGGCTATCTTCACCGGTTCTGTCGGCAACCTCGTCGAATGGTACGATTGGTATGCCTATGCTGCCTTTGCAATTTACTTTGCTCCTTCCTTTTTTCCCAAAGGGAATCCTACTGCTCAGCTACTGGATACGGCAGCCATCTTTGCCGTTGGTTTCCTCATGCGCCCGGTTGGTGGCTGGCTCTTTGGTACCATAGCTGATCGTACAGGTCGCAAAACGGCCATGACATTATCTGTGTTGCTGATGTCGCTGGGGAGTCTTATGATTGCGGTAGCTCCTACTTATCAGACTGCCGGTTTATTTTCCCCCATATTATTGTTATTGGCCCGCTTACTGCAAGGCCTGAGTGTAGGGGGTGAATACGGTACATCTGCTACCTACCTGAGTGAAATCTCTACTCCCGATAAAAGAGGTTTTTATTCCAGCTTTCAATACGTAACCCTTATAGGTGGTCAACTCATTGCACTGGGAGTGCAGTTAATATTGCAGAAAGTATTTCTCACACCTGATCAGCTGCATGCCTGGGGATGGCGGATTCCCTTTGTAATCGGTGCCCTCCTCTCCCTCTTTGCACTCATCATCCGCCGCCATATGGAGGAAACTATTTCTGTGAAGAAAGGCGATGAAAAACGGGGTTCGCTAAAAGTATTATTCAATGAACATCCCAGAGCTATCCTGACTGTAGTAGGCTTAACAATGGGTGGTACCCTCGCCTTCTATACTTACACGACATATATGCAGAAGTTCCTGGTGAATACCGTACATCTTACCAAGGAGAGATCTACTGTGCTTACCTTCTGGCTCATGCTTATTTATGCATGTATACAACCTCTCTGTGGATGGCTGAGTGATAAGATAGGACGCAAACCATTGCTGATTACTTTCGGGGTAGCCGGTACCTTATTTACAGTACCTATCCTGACTGCGGTGAGCCATGCCAGCACGGAGACCACAGCGTTTCTTTTATTATTAACTGCCCTGCTGATTGTAAGTGGGTATACTTCTATTAATGCAGTGGTGAAGGCTGAGTTGTTTCCTTCGCAGGTCCGGGCATTGGGTGTGGGTTTGCCTTATGCCTTGACGGTGGCGATCTTTGGAGGTACAGCGGAGTATATTGCACTTTATTGTAAGAATATCGGCCATGAGTCATGGTATTATTGGTATGTCACGGTGTGCGTGTTTGTTTCATTGTTGGTGTATGTATTTTTGAGGGATACCAGGAAGACTTCTTATATGAATAGAGAACTATAATTCGTTCTGCTGCTAAAGGAGTTTCTCTGCCAGGCTACAGCCGGACAATATGATTCTTTCTTACTGCCGCAGGCCATTTCAAATCCCATAAAAATGAATCGTCCATTCGCCGATATGCCTTACGGCTATCCCCCTGCTTTCTGCTATCCCCTTACCGAGATATGCATGTACATTCTCTTTCTCCTATGTTTATACCATGCCTGGAAACAAGGCATTTCCAAACTTGCTTACCTCCTCGGCGGCTTCGGCTTTGGCCTCCTCCTTGAATACATAAACGTCAGGGCTAATGCCGGCTACCGCTACGGCCACTTCCTCCTCATGATCCGCGATATCCCTGTAGGTATCGGCGCAGGCTGGGGCATCATCATGTATACCTCCCGCCTCATCACCGAAAGCATGCATATGCGCAGCTGGCCCGCAGCCGCCATGGAAGCATTACTCGCTTTAAGCATAGACTGGAGCATGGATGTAGTGGCCTACCGCCTCCATATGTGGCACTGGAACTGGGAAACGATCATCAATCCATCCGTTGCCCTCAGCGCCCAATACTTCGGCGTACCCTGGGGTAATTTCTACGGCTGGCTATGTGTTGTATTCTTCTACTCCCTCTTTTCCCGCTATCTCGAAAAGACCCGCATCTGGAAAGCAGCGATTCCCATCCTTGCCATTCTCATTTCACAAGTCGCCTTGTACGTCACCCTCTTCCCCATATCTTTTTTCCTAAAAAATCATTTTAATATCCTGAGCGCAGATAAGTTAGTATTTACCCTCCTTTTCTTTGCAATACTAACAGCAATTGAGATCTATAAAATGAAACGACATCCACTCAACCTACCCTTCATCACCTGGCTCGTTCCTGCCTGGTTTCACCTCTATTTTTTCTGCTGGCTATTCATCGGTGGCTTCGCTCAGGAAAATATCCTGATGACCATCCTCAGCGTACTGAGCTTATTAGTGGGAACGCTTATCCATTGGCTATTGATTTTAAATACTAAATCCCGAACTTAGTGACCACTAATTAATCAATCATGGAAAAGGAAACAAGGGCTCTTAAGATCAGTAAAATTGCAGCAAAGTCGGCCATCCGTTTATTTGTCATCATCGTTTTTGTAGGCGCACTCCCTTTTATCACAGGTGAACAACCCTGGAGTAAAAGACTGGAAAACGCACACTTCGTCATCCCTAATAAAATGACACTGATAGCCCCTGCACTGCTCTTTGCAGGTCTGCTTACCCTGATCGTGCTGGTGATCAAAAAGAAATACACCGTTATTGATTTCAACTGGCTGCTGGTACTGAATGCTGTTATCCTGCTGGTGTATATCACAATAATTTATATCCGGCTGTATTCGCTCATTTTTGTATAATCATAATATCTACTCCATTGCTCCTGACAGAAGAACATGTAATAGGTTTAGCCCCGGATGACGCTTCCCGTAAAGCGGGATCCGCACTGGCCAGTCCGGGAAAATGGGTAAGCAAAGGTGCCAACACTGATGCCTTATGGGGGGAATGCCAGGGCAGCGGCAGCAAGCCGTATCAAACCCAGGTAGACATCATAAACGTAGCATTCAAATGCAGCTGCCCCAGTCGCAAGTTCCCCTGCAAACATGGTATAGGACTCATGCTACTTTATGCCCGTCAGAAAGATACCTTCACGGACAATACTCCTCCTGCATGGGTGAGTGATTGGCTATCCAAACGCGCTGAAAAGAAAGTCGAAAAATCAGATAAACCCGTAGACGAAAACGCACAGGCAAAAAGACTACAGGCACGCCAGCAAAAAGTAGCCGATGGCATCACAGAACTCATGCTCTGGATGAAAGACATCGTGCGCAATGGCCTCCTGCAGATCCCTGAAAAAGGCGATGCCTACTGGGAAAATATGGCGAGAAGAATGGTCGATGCACAAGCCTCCGGCCTCGCAGGAATGGTGCGCGCACTGGGCGAAACAAACTTCTATAGCGAAGGCTGGCAACTCTCCTTTCTCGACCAGTTATTACGCATCTATCTCGTTGTACAAGGCTATACGCAAAGTGCTGACTTAGATGAACCTCTTCAACAGGAACTACGTAGCCTGATCGGCTTTACACAAAACCAGGAAGCACTCAAACAACAGACTGGTATTAAGGATAGCTGGCTGGTGCTGAGTAAACAGACGACTGAAGAAGAAAACCTCACCACTGAACGCTACTGGCTCTATGGGCAACATAGCCGGCAATCGGCACTGGTACTTCAATTCTATGTCCGGAACCAGACAAGACCTGAAGTACTCATCACCCCCGGCATTGCACTACAGGGAGAACTCGTTTACTTTCCTTCTCCCATACCACTCAGAGCCATCATCAAATACCCTGTATCCAATATCTCCCTGCCTGAAGTAACAGGTTTGGAAGGATGGACACAGGTCACAGCTACCGAAACAGCACTCTTCGAACAGATGCCTGTGCGCAGTGAAAGACCTTACATCGTACAGCAACTCACCCCTGTTCAACACAACCTGCAATGGTGGCTCAAGGATCGGGAAGAAAGACTGATGCCTCTGAAAGCCGGCTATCCAAACATCTGGAAACTCCTCGCCCTCAGTGGAGGAAAACCACTGAACATGGCAATACTGGGCAAAGAACAACAATATGAACCTTTAGGCGCATGGCATAACGGCTCTTATAAACTATTGTAATCGCGGGACAAAACTTATGTGGAATAATATTGTTAACACCGTCCTGTTAGGTACAGGCAAAAAACAACTGCGCAAAGACGATCTACCCCCTGCTTTATCCGCGATAGCTGATACCGTGTTGGGAGACAAATCACTGGATGTGGAAACACAGTTTCTACACCTCGCCGCACTTGCTCTTAATTACCGCCAGAGTGGTGTCACCGCACTACAGGATAGTAGTGTCACCCTGGAAGCTGCTCCTGACGAACTATTGCCTTATTGCAGTCCTGCTGCATGCCAGGCATTGCAAACCGCTATCGACATGGGTTTACAGGCACTCATCCTCTATTGGATGGAAGCCTGCGCAGCCGCCCGGCAACTCGCTCCTCCTGAATTCATTCCTACCCTGATGGATATGGCCATCAAGGAAAAACAATGGAGAAACCTGGCCCTCACTGTTGGTGGCAAAAGAGGTGAATGGCTCGGCCAGCTCAATCCTGCATGGGCTTTCAAAAAGATAGAAACCACTGAAGAACGCTGGCAAACCGGTGCACTTGAAGAACGCAAACAGGTGCTTGCTGCCATCAGGCAGGAAAATCCTGCACAGGCCAGAGAGTGGCTGCACCAAACATGGTCACAGGAAAACGCAGCTACCCGGGCTGAATTACTGGAGGTATTAAAGATCAATGCCAGTGAAGAAGATGTACCCTGGCTGGAAACACTGCTCACAGATAAAAGCACCAAAGTGAAAAATGAAACCTGGGAACTACTCAAACAGTTACCCACATCATCTATTACACAGGCTTACTGGCAGTTACTAAAACAAAGCATCACTCCTGCCAAAAAAGGATTGCTCAATAAAAAGTCGCTGGACATCCACCTGCAATTGCCTTCTGATAAAAGAATTGCAGATTCAGGAATACAGTTAATAAGCAGTTCAAAAAATACAAATGATGATGTTTTCATTCTCTATCAGCTCACTGCTTATGTACCTCCTGCATGGTGGGAAGATTATCTGCAAACGGATAAGAAAGGTGTACTTTCCTATTTTAATAATACAGAGCTCACAGAAAAATTCATACAGGCATTAGGTATGGCCGCCAGCCGTTTCAGGGACCTGGACTGGTTACGGTTGATAATAAAAGAAGGTGAAGACTTCTACATGGATGCCATGAAAATATTACCCGTTCATGATATGGAAGCTTATGCTCTCAGATTCCTTGAAAAAGAAGCACAATTCATCATCCGCATTCTTAGTGAAAGAGATTATGAATGGGGTCTGCCCATCACCCGGGAACTGTTCAAATGGATCGCTAAAAATCCTTACCAGTACAACCGTAATTTCTTTGATAAACAGATACAGAATATCCCCTTGCTAATCGCGGGCGAACTGGAAAGTTTTACACCTGAACTCCCCGCCTACCAGGCTACCTGGAAGAATACAACCGAACATATCAAAAGATTATTGACCTGCAAGGCTGCGATCAATAAATCTTTCTCAAATACAAAATGATCACCTTTTTAAGCAGATAAAAATGTCCAACATTTTACGTCAACACGCCGAACAACTGTTCGCTCAGGAACTGGAAGAACTGCAAAAGCAGGATACTGAAAAGCGTCCTTATATGTGGAAATTATCCCCACAGGCAGTAGTTACTTACCTCATGGGTGGTACACTGAAAAATGGATTTGAAATTCAACCCAAATACATTGGCAACCGCCGCCTGATGGAGATCGCTGTAGCCACCCTGACTACCGACCGTGCACTGCTCCTATATGGTTTGCCTGGTACTGCCAAAAGCTGGGTGAGTGAACACCTGGCTGCTGCAATCAGCGGAGATTCAACCCTGATTGTACAGGGTACTGCCGGTACCGGTGAAGAAGCTATCCGTTATGGCTGGAACTACGCCCGTCTGCTGGCAGAAGGTCCTACCCCCGGGGCAATCGTGGAAACACCTGTAATGCGTGCTATGAAAGATGGTAAAATTGCCCGTATCGAAGAGCTGACCCGTATCGGTGCCGATGTACAGGATACCCTTATCACCATCCTCTCCGAAAAAACACTGCCTATACCGGAACTGAGCAGTGAAGTAATGGCTCAGAAAGGCTTCAATATCATTGCTACAGCCAACAATAGGGACAAAGGTGTAAACGATCTTTCCAGCGCCTTAAAACGCCGTTTTAATACCGTTATTCTACCTGTTCCGGACAACATGGAAGAAGAGATCGACATCGTGAAGAGAAGAGTAGAAAGCTATGAGAAAGTAATGGACCTGCCGGCAGAGAAACCGGCATTGGAAGAGATCCGTCGCATTGTGACCATCTTCCGTGAACTGCGCAGCGGCATCACTGCCGACGGCAAGACCAAGATCAAAATACCAAGCGGCACGCTGAGCACTGCCGAAGCCATTTCTGTAGTAAACAACGGGCTGGCCATGGCAGCATATTTTGGGGATGGTGCTATCAAAGCAGCAGACCTGGCTGCAGGCATCATCGGTGCAGTGATCAAGGATCCTGTGCAGGATAAAATCGTATGGCAGGAATACCTGGAGACTGTCATCAAAACAAGAGATGAGTGGAAAGATATTTACCGGGCATTCCGGGACCTGTAAACGCATATTATGTCAATTCATATACTGGGCATACGGCACCATGGCCCTGGTTCTGCCAGGAGAGTACGCGCTGCCCTGGAAAAGATAAAACCGGACATCGTGCTCGTAGAAGGCCCGCCAGATGCTGACGTTATACTGGAATGGGTGGGACATGATGACCTGAAACCTCCGGTAGCCATCCTTGTATTCCAACCCGACGATCCAAAGAAAGCAGTGTTCTATCCATTTTCGGAATTCTCCCCCGAATGGCAGGCAATTCTCTATGCCAGAAAGCATAAGATCCCCGTTAAGTTCATGGACCTGCCAATGGCACATCAGTTTGAACTGCGCCATCAACCTGCTGCCGATTCCTCTTTGAATAACAGTGTTGTGATTCCCGATGCGGAAACACTCAGGAGAAATCCTATTGCATGGCTGGCCGCTGCCGCAGGCTTTGAGGAAGAAGAAACCTGGTGGGAACATGAGTTTGAATACCGCCAGGATGAAGAGCAGGTCTTCGATGCTATCACCGAAGGCATGCACGCCCTGCGCACTGACCTACCACTTCCCTATGACAGGGAAGAACAACTGCGTGAAGCATGGATGCGTAAAACCATCCGCCAGGCAGAAAAGGAAATGTATACAGAAATCGCTGTAATATGCGGTGCATGGCATGCCCCTGCATTGGCACATATGCCGAAGGCAAAAGATGACAATGATCTGCTGAAAGGATTGCCAAAAGTTAAAACAGCAGTATCATGGGTGCCATGGACATACAACCGTTTGAGTTATACCAGTGGTTATGGTGCAGGTATTAATTCCCCCGGATGGTATGAACACCTGTGGCATCATCCCACTGATGATGGTACCAGATGGATGGCCCGCGTAGCAAGACTGTTCAGGGAACAACAAAAAGATATCTCGGTAGCGCATGTAATGGAAGCTGTTCGCCTGGCAAATGCACTGGCCTCTCTGCGCAGATTGCCAAGAGCAGGATTGGAAGAACTGAATGAAGCTACCTTGAGTGTGCTTTGCAATGGTGAAGACATCCTCGTCAAACTGATTGAAAAAGCATTGATCGTCAGTGATAAGATCGGAGAAGTACCTATCGACGTACCCCGTCCTCCTTTACAAACAGATATCGAAAAGCTGCAAAAGAAACTGCGTTTACCGCAGACTGCCGATTTCAAAGATTACACCTTAGATCTCA
The DNA here is from genome assembly GCF_003412465.1 of Chitinophaga silvisoli. Classification (GTDB taxonomy): domain Bacteria; phylum Bacteroidota; class Bacteroidia; order Chitinophagales; family Chitinophagaceae; genus Chitinophaga; species Chitinophaga silvisoli. The sequence continues at coordinate 779,753 of NZ_QTJV01000002.1, read as the reverse complement.
GGAAGGAAAATGACCTGGAACGAAGCATCTTTTTACATCGTTTGGAATTGTTAGGTATTAAATGGGGAGATCGCTACGATGTATCCGGCAGAGGTACTTTCAAGGAACAATGGCGCTTGCAATGGGATCCGTCTTTATCTATTGATATCATCGAAAGAGGAAGCTGGGGGAACACTGTCGAAGAAGCGACTAACAGCTATGTGAAATACCGTGCACACGCAGCAGACAACCTGAAAGAAGTATGTACCCTGCTGGAAAGCGCCATTCCTGCAGAACTGGATGCCGCGATCGATTTATTGATTCAGCAGATCAATAACCTGGCCGCCGCTACCGGCGATGTGATGCAGCTCATGACGGTATTACCTAACCTGGTACAGATCAGCAGATATGGAAACGTACGTAAAACGGACGCTGCACTGGTAGAAGGTATCATCAATGGGATGATCACGCGTATCTGCATCAGTTTACCCGCTGCCTGTACAAGTCTTGCAGAAGATGCTGCATTACAGTTATTAGAATTGTTCTACAACATGAACGATGCAATCCTATTATTACAACAGGATGACCTGACTGCACAATGGACACAGACATTATCTTATATCGCTCATAATAATAACACCGCTCCTGTCATAGCAGGATATGCTACCCGCTTATTATCCGATCACAGACAGATTACAGGTGCTGAATTAGTGAAGGCATTCAGCTATGCCATGTCTACTGCCAATGCTCCTGCTGTAGCCGCAGCATGGCTGGAAGGATTTCTGAAAGGGAGTGGTACCTTATTATTGGTGGATAACGATTTGTGGACGGTTGTGAATAACTGGATGAATCAGCTGGAACAGGATACGTTTACACAACTCCTGCCTTTATTGAGGAGAACGTTTTCAGGGTTTAGTAAACCTGAGAGAAGGAAGCTGGGAGAGAAAGCTAAGAGTGGCATAGGTGGCGGACCTGCGGCGGCTTCTGTCGAAGTACATTTCGATACAGAAAGAGCGGAGAAGGGTATTCCAATTGTAATGAAAATGCTGGGGATTAAATCATAAACAATCCGGTTGAAATGATTTGCTCTCAGCAAAAAAAGATAATTGTATGGACAACTTACATAAATGGCGGCTCGTACTCGGTGGTAAAGATGCCGACGGCACAGGCTTTAACCTCGCCGGCAATGAACTGAAAATGGACCAGACGCTCGAAGCACTCTACGATAGTGAAAAGAAAGGTGGCCTTGGCCCCTCCTCTCCTAACGTAAGCCGTTGGTTAGGTGACATACGCACCTTCTTCCCGGCATCTGTCGTACAGGTAATGCAACGTGATGCTTTGCAAAGACTGAACATCACACAGATGCTCTTTGAAAAAGAAATGCTGGAAAATGTTGAACCTGATGTACACCTCGTAGCCACCTTATTAACATTACGCCACGCTATTCCGGATAAAACAAAAGACACTGCCAGACAAGTCGTTCGCCGTGTAGTAGAAGAGTTATTAAAGAAACTTACTCAACCTACTCAACAAGCGATCACCGGTAGCCTGCATCGCAGTATCCGTAATCGCCGTCCTAAGCATAATGAGATCAACTGGCATGCGACCATCTTAAAAAACCTGCGCCACTATCAACCTGAGTATAAAACTATTATTCCTGAAACACGTATTGGGTACGGACGCAAAACCACGTCTTTAAAAGATGTGGTGCTTTGCCTGGATCAAAGTGGTTCTATGGGAACATCCGTCGTATACTCCGGTATCTTTGGTTCTGTCATGGCATCCATTCCTGCTATCAAAACAAAGATGGTTGTATTCGATACCGCAGTTGCAGATCTCACCGAAGAGTTGAAAGATCCTGTTGATTTGTTGTTTGGTGTACAGTTGGGTGGTGGTACCGATATTCAGTTAGCACTGAATTATTGCCAGCAGATTATTACCAGACCTGCAGATACTGTTTTAGTATTGATCACCGACTTATTTGAAGGTGGTAGTAATGACCGTATGCGTAAGCGCGCAGCTGAACTGGTGGCGGCTGGTGTACAGGTGATTGTATTGCTTGCATTGAATGATGATGGTGCGCCGTATTATGATCATGAAAATGCACAGTTCCTTTCTAATTTGGGAATTCCAGTGTTTGCGTGCACGCCGGACAAGTTTCCTGATATGATGGCGGCAGCGCTGAGTAAGCAGGATATCAATACCTGGGCAGCGAGAGAAGACCTTGTATTAAAAAAGTAAAAAGGTGCGGCTCTTCGCCGCACCTTTTTTGTATTAATTTGTTTTCAGCCATTCATCATCCTGCATAATCACTCCCCCCTCAATCGCCTGTTTTATAGCTGTTGATAATTCCGCTTTCAATTCTTCTGTAACGCGGGTAAACCCTAATTGCTTCGCCACTAATGGTATTGCTGCCTCCTCTGTAATCGCCACCGCATCTCTCACCACCTTCTCTATTGCCAGCTTCATTTCCTCCGGTGCTATATACATCAGCTTCCGCGATGTGGCTGGCATATTCGCCCTGCTTCTCAGCACCGGCACTTCCATTTTCGCATCCCACAAAAACGCATCTTTCACTACAATACTTCCCCCCTCTTCTGCACTGGATATCGCCTGCTTCAGTGTCTCACGTATACGGCTACCCACTCTTGCCACTCCTGCTGCTTCTATCAATCGCCTCGCTACTTCCTCTGTATGCACCGGACTTTCCACCTGCACTATTTTTTCCAACCAGCTTCTTAGTTTATCCAATCCATGTGCATGCAATTCTTTCGTAGAAATCTCCATCGGTAAGATGGCAGTTTCATACAATGGCAGTTCCGGCATCGTCATATCTTCCTCCTCCCTCACCATTGTAAAATCTTCTGCTGCTTCCGGTTCCGGTTCAGGAATCACTTCGTTCTTTTTTGCCTGTTCCACCGCAGCAAGCAATCGCTTTATTTCTCTCGCAGGATGTCTGAACCAATCCGTGCTCCACACATGATATAAGTTCCAGCCCATATCTTCCAGCACCTGTTGTCTCAGTCTGTCCCTGTCTCTCGCAGACCGCGCAGAATTATACCCTTCCCCATCACACACAATACCTATTATATACTTACCCGGATGTTCAGGATCAGAAATAGCCAGATCAATAAAGAAGCCTTTGCTACCTACCTGCTTATGCACAGTATAACCTGCCTCCTGCAAATGCTTTGCTACTTCTTCCTCAAAAGGAACTTTAGCCGGCAATCCATCAGCAGACGGTGTATACAATTGTCCATGCTGTGCAAAGTATAGAAAGTTCTTCAGCGCCTTCACACCTTCACTATCTGTACGATTCATATCTATATCATCAGCACTAAGGTTAGTAAATACTTCACATCTTTGTTTTGCACGCGTGATCAATACGTTCAACCGCTTCTCACCACCTTCATTATTCAATGGACCAAAAGCTAAACTAACTGAACCATCAGCCGTACGACCATAGCCTATACTGATGTAAATGACATCACGCTCATCACCCTGTACATTCTCCAGGTTCTTCACAAAGAATGGTTCATGTGGATGTGCTTTAAAAAACGATTCCACTTCAGGCAATTTCTTTCTCGCTGCTTCCAGTGATTCCTGTATCGCCTGCATTTGTGCTGTACTAAATGCCACCACACCTAAACTCAAATCAGGATGTTCTTTTGCATGCCGGATCACTGCTTCTGTAATCGCATTTGCTTCCTGTGGATTTGTACGCGTCTTACCACGATCGTATACTGTATCTTTCAGGTGATGATAGATCAATCCCATCTTATGCGTCGCACCAGGACTTGGGAAGATCACCAGTTTATTTTCATAAAACTCCTGGTTTGATAATGTGATCAGTGATTCATGACGACTACGATAATGCCATCGCAACATGCGTTGTGGTGCACCCTGTGCATCGCACATACCTAAAATGCTCGGCATATCGGCAGTCACATTTTCTTCATCATCAGTTTCCTTCAGTAATGAATCGAAGAAACTACCTGGTGGCATCTGCTTACTATCTCCTACCACTACCAGTTGTTTACCTCTCAGCAATGCACCCAATGCATCCACTGGTCTTACCTGCGAAGCCTCATCGAATATAACCAGGTCAAACTGCAATGATCCCGGTGGTAAGAAATTAGCAATTGACAATGGGCTCATCATGAATACAGGTTTGATAGCCTGTACCGCCAATCCCGCTACCTGCATCAGTTTTCGGATAGGCATATGTCTTGCTTTTTTATTGAATTCAGTACGGAGTACATTTACCTGTCCACCCGCATCTAACGGTGGTATACCATCATAGTGTTTCAATGCAGCCCGTGCACGATTGTATTGCAGGTTTAGTGTATCCAGTTTTACAAACTGCTTCACGGACGACTCATGACTGGCTCTTTCAAATTTCCTCAGTGCAGCATGTTTCACCAATGCCTGCTCATACAAATATTCATACCATGTTTTCTGCAAAGCAGGTGTCAAACCTTTCTGTGCTTCCGGCCAATACACTACTGCATCAATTAAAGATTCCAATCCTTCATTGATGGCAGATGATGCTAAGTTATTCCATGAGATCATCAAATGAATTTCAGGCAAACCTGCAATCCATGATTCCATCAATACGATCTGGTCTTCGTATGAACGTTGTAATAACGGGGTGATTTCTTTGTAACGAATTTGCTCATTGAAAGCAGTTGCAGTTACTATTTGTTCAATAGCAGTTCCATGCAGCTGCAAATATTTTAACAGTGTATCCAGGTACTGTTTGGCTGTCGCCTGCGGCTCATTTTTTTCGAGATAAGAGAGAATCACTTTGTCGCATGAACCGATACTAACCTGCCTGTGTACATCACTTAAATAATTAGAAATAGCTTCCAGCTCATTCCAGTTACTCAATCCTTTTTGCCAGCGCTGACCAAACAGATCTTTAGCAAGTACTTCATAATCCTGCACCTGTTTATCCAATCGCTTTGCTTCCATGATTGCATCTACACATGCAAGTTTTGCAGCAGCATCAGCAGGTGCGCCGTTCCTGCATAATGCAGCTAACTGGCGATTACTCCTATTGTAATCACCAATTGCAAACTTGAACCACTTCTCGCCATAGGCTAACAGATTTTGCCTGATCTCGAGTACATTTTGTTCCCATGCTTCGGGTATCAGAATAGAATCATATACCTGCCGTATTTGTGCTAATCTTTTTCCTGTTTGCAACAGCTCCTTCACATCTTCTTTTCTTTGCATCCAGGCAACGTTCGAAATATTCACACCTGATAGATCAGGTCTTACAGCTGCTACCTGCAGCACATAAGAAAGGTCCATTGTATCTTTCTTATTCAGTGGCATCGGCATGCCTACATGCGAAGCAATCATGGCACTTTCATGTTGCAGACTTTTGATCGTCTCAACAGCGTGCTGCATGAGTGGAATTAATTTTTCCTGTTCGGAAGGTGTTAAGATTGTTAACTGGCTACCCCAGAATAATAATGCAGATGGCATACCTGTTTCACCTAATCTTGCGGTGATCCTGTTTGCCATATTTTCTGCACGTTGCATATTGCTGGCATCCCAGTTTGCAATATCCGGAATAGGTATACGTGGTAAAATTAGTTCACCTGCTGCTTCCTGTAGTTGCAACAAATAGCCCATGAGTTGCTGCGGTGATACTCCACTTTTTCCAACAGGTGAATTCACTGCTAAACAATAATCATTCAACTCACGCCTGTACTCATGTAATAAGGCAACTTCCTGCTGCAGCTGCATGATAGCAGGTTTACCAAGTTCCAGTGTGCGGCGCAGTTCCTGGTGCAGTTCTTTTTTATTCGCTTTGTGACTATGCAATTCTAAACATGCATCGCCGAGTTGAATCGTATCGAGTCTTCTTTTCACTACTTCCAGCGCTGCCATTTTTTCTGCAACGAAAAGTACTTTCTTTCCTTCGCCGATAGCGTTTGCAATCAGGTTGGTGATGGTCTGTGATTTACCTGTACCAGGCGGTCCCTGTATCACAAGATTTTTTCCTTCCTGCACAGCAAGCATGGCAAGCAGTTGTGAACCATCTGCATCTACTACCTGATGCATTTCGTGTGCATTGGTTTCAGTATCTATAAATGTTTCATCGCTTACAGCAGATTCACCTTCACTGAATCCCCCACCGAATAAGCTTTGCAATACAGGATGTAAGGCAGGTTGTTCATCGTCAGGCCAGTTTTCACTATCCAGGTCATGGTACAACATCAATTTTCCGAAGGAGAAAAATCCTAGTTCCACAGCATCCATTTTCACTTCCCACTTCGTCATACCATATACGGCATCTGCTATTTCCTGCAAGTAATCGTTGATAGAAATTTCATCCGTTTCCGGCATATCTGGCAATACAATTCCAAAGTCAGTTTTGATCTTTGTTTGTAAACTCAGGTTCATTTCTACATCACTACCGGTATAGCGCAAACGAAATCTCTCGCGTGCACTACTTCTTTCCAGTGATACTGGTATGAGTATTAAAGGAGCTTGTCGTGCTTCTTTGGTATTATCCTTTTCATACCATTGCAACATACCTAATGTAAGGAAGAGGATATTCACACCTTGTTCTTCCAGGCTGGTACGTGCGGCATAATAAGTATTGAGCAATCTGTTTTGTAAAGCAGCAGCGGCTTCGGTAGTTTGCAAACGGGTATCGTACACGACTGTTTCGGGTAGTGCGGTAGATCCTTCTTTTTGCTCTTCTTTCGGAAGTCCTGTTTCGTCAGTAGCGGGTGGGGTTACCAATACTTCTTCTTTCAAAAATGCATTGGGGTCATCCAGCATACCGGCTGTATTATCTTCCGGGGTAACAGCTTTCTCCTTGTTTTCTTTATTACCTGGTTTGGGTAAAAACGTCATCGCCTTTCCTTGCTTTACCAGCACTTCATAGACGTTGGCACTTTTTTCCTGATCGATATGAACTCCACGGCTAACTGGTAAGCGATAATTTAATAAAGGGTTACGCAGTCCCAGGTCGAGCAACTCCCTTCTTGAGGCCTCCAGTTTGGAGAGGATTGATTCCTGCATGTACAGTTTGTTGTTACAACAAAAAAATTACTAATTATTTTTAGAACGAAGGATATTAATAATTATTTGGTACAAATCCTGAAGAGTTAGAAAATTAACAGTTAAATCGCAGGATCCGAACCAATTCATGGAACCTTAGGCCGCATTAATCGGTTCGGATCAGTTCAATTCTCTAGAAGTTGAAATTCAGTATTACCTTTATCATACATAACCATATAGCGTGTATCAGGTACTATATTTTCTTTGGGGCACCGACTGGCACATCGCCATCAAGATCTTCGGCTATGTATTGATCAGCCTCTCCTTTATAGGGGTAGTCAGCACTATCCTGCTGGAAAACCGCAACCCTGTTAAAGCATTGTCTTACATCATGTTATTGGTGTTCGTTCCCATCCTTGGACTAATTGTCTACTACTACCTGGGCCGTGACCTGCGCAAACGCCGCCGCTTCACGCTCAAAGGCAGTAAAGACGAAACCCTGATGCTAAGATACTGGGAATCACAGCGCAGAGAAATTGAACATATGCAGCTCTCACTCCGTCATCACGTGGCCAGCAAACAGGAGATCTCCGCTATGTTACTGAATACCAGAAATTCTGTCCTTTCTCAAAATAATAAAATCCAGATCCTACTCAATGGTGAAGAGAAATTCCCTGCTGTAATGAAAGCCCTCAGGGAGGCCAAACATCACATTCACATGGAATACTACATCTTCGCCGCAGATGATATAGGCAATGAAGTAGCCAATATACTCGTAGAAAAATTAAAAGAAGGTGTAGAAGTCAGATTTGTATACGATGACCTGGGTTGTAGTGATATCGGTGATATCCCCGATCTGCTGGAAGAACATGGTGCGGAAGTATTTAAGTTCTCACCTGTACTAATCAACTTCTACCTCAATGCTAATTATCGTAATCACCGTAAGATCATTATCATAGATGGTAATATCGGTTTCACTGGTGGTATCAATATGGATGACCGCTATCTCAACAATGGCAAGCATCCCGTGTTCTGGAGAGATACACATTTACAACTGGAAGGGGATGTAGTTAACCTTTTGCAGCTACAGTTTATGATGAGTTATCGTTATTGCAGCAAGAACACTTTTCCATTCAGTGATCCATACTTTCATCGTTCACATCTGAAAGAGCATTGCTTTGCAGATATCGTATCCAGCGGACCTGATTCAGATTTCCCGATGTCTATGCAAACGATTCTCATGGCGATCAATGTAGCGAGAAGAAGTATCCGCATCAGTAATCCATATTTCATTCCTAACGACCAGATCCTGACTGCTTTACAAATGGCTGCACTGGCAGGTAAAAACGTAGAGTTGTTAATGCCATCAGAAAGTGATTCGTTTTTTGTGCAACATGCTGCACAGTCATATGTAAAACCAATGCTGGATGCAGGTGCGAAAGTATATTTTTATCAGAAGGGATTTATTCACGCCAAGACTATTGTGATAGATGATAACCTGGCGATAGTAGGCACTGTAAACCTTGATAACAGAAGCTTTTATCTGAACAGTGAGATTGCAGTAGTCGTGTATGACAGACCGGTAGTACATAAGTTAAATGCTGCCTTTGAACAGGACTTGCAGGATGCCGTTCAGATTGAAAGGCGCTCCTGGAAAAACCGCTCTATCTGGCAACGTTTTATTGATGCTGTGTGCAGATTGCTGACACCATTATTGTAATGAAATTCATTAAAAAATCCGCCGTTGATAGTTGATGCATTTTTCATCAATTATCCACGACGGATGCGAAGGCCTGGGGCCTGCTATAAAAATCAAAATTGATTCGCTATTTAAATATCATCTTCATTCGTCTCATCCAGATCTTCGTGTCTGTCTCCACCTAAGCTGTAATAATTATTTTCTTCATCTTCTTCACCGATTGATTCTTCCTCATCATCCAGTTCTGCACCTGGTATATCCAGATCATCATCTTCCTCACTGAATTCCTGTGGAATAGATCCTTCTTCCCTTGCTATTTCATTATTGATCCTGCGTGATCCGGTTACACCTTCCACATCCAGGTCCTCTCTTTCTTCATTATTCATAATGTCTTCACTGGCCGGATAAGTAGGATAGCCCGGAAAGGCCTGATCTCTCTTAGCTTCTAATTCTTCCTGAGTTGGAATGTGTTCATTCCCTGTTGTTTTATTTTTTAAGTCTTTATTTTTCATGGCTTGATCTTTAAGGTTTGTACCGAAAAAGTTATGCCAATGCGATTTAATTACTGCCTATGAATTTCAAACAAACCGGACTTGGAGTCTTCAGTTCTTCCTTCTGTTTTTTGAGGAGTCCGCTTGCTTTATCCCTTTTGAAAACGGTCACATTGTTTGACCCCTGATGAGCAACCAGCAGGTAGTTGCCGGAAGGATCGATCACAAAATTCCTGGGTGTTTTTCCACCTGTAGCTGTCTCTCCTTTTTTCACGAGATTCCCTGTCTTAGCATTGATGGAAAAAGTCAGGATATTATTCAGGGGATCCCGATTCGTTGCATACAGGAATTTTCCATCGGGCGAAATGTGGAGGTCAGCAGCCCAGGGCTTTCCCTTGAAATTTTCCGGAAGAATAGATACTGCCTGGAAAGGAGTCAGCTTACCATTGTCATAATGAAAGGAAGTAATTTTTCCATCCAGTTCATGTATCACATAGACCCATTTCCCATTGGGATGAAATACCAGGTGGCGGGGACCTGAGCCCGGAGGGAAAGGTGCGAAACCCGGATTAGCAGGCACCAGTGGTTGTACATCACCCTGGCGGTAATTGTAAATGGCTATCTGGTCGATACCCAGGTCGGACACATATAGATACTGGTGATCCGGACTGAAATACACACAATGCACATGTGGTTTTTCCTGTCGCTCTTTGTTTGGACCGGAACCGGTATGTTCAATGGTTTGCACCGGTGCTTCGAGGCGACCATCCGGTTTTACAGGCAGTATAGAAAAACTGCCGCCGGAGTAGTTCGCGACTACTACATATTTTCCATCCTGGTCGGTAGTGATATAGCAAGGATCGTCACCGCCCGAAGCTTGTTTATTTAAAAAGGTAAGTTGTCCTGAAATTGTATCCCATCCAAAGGCGCTCACATTGCCCGGTTTATCCCCATTCGTTTCGTTCACGGCATATACATACTTGTGATCCGGAGCTATCACAAGGTAAGAGGGATTCTCTACATTGGGAGCTGTGCTTACAAACCGGAAGGTACCGGTTTGGGTGTTGAAGGCATAGACGCTGATACCTTCATCAGGAGTTTTAGTATAACCACCGATGAGTAAATATTTCTCAGCAGAAGATGTATCTGTTTGAGCAAGCAAAGTAGAGGAAAAGAGTAAAGCTGTGCTGGTGAGTAAGATTTTGATCATATTCGGGAATTGTTATGCCTAAACAAATTACTAAAAGTATCTAAAAACAGGAAAACGCATTTTAAGGGGGTAATTTTAATTTGATACCTGTTTTGAAGGAATCACATAGCCGATTCGGTGATCGTTGAAATTTAAGGAGATATTGAGATCGAATTAATTAATTGATTATCAATTTATTATGAATAATAAGGGGATTTAGAGGAGAAAAATGAATATTTCGCGATTTTAAAAGAGCCCAGTCCGAAGAAACGGACCGGGTGTTTATTATACTTCTAATTTAACCTTCACTTTAAAGAATGTATAGGCAAGGCAATACCTTAACCTTCATGACAAATTTCTTAAGCTACGAATACAGGAATTTATAAAAACGAGTTTCAGTTTATTTTTCTAAAGGTGGATAATTTCATAAGTCTAAGCAGGAATCATACTACAGGAAAATATGCTTTGGCCAGTGCTCATAGTTGTGTCGTTTAAATTGAGGGATATGATTCAGTACTTATAGAACGAATATAGTCAAAAAAAAATACATGCTCTACAAAAGCATGTATTTTTTATTCTATAAATAAAAATTTAAAATACGAGTTTTATCTTCCCATATACACCATCAAAATCTGAACATCACTTGGGTTTACACCACTAATTCTGGATGCCTGTCCTAAAGTACGAGGTTTTATTTTATTAAATTTCTGTCTTGCCTCGGCGCTTAGTGAAACCAATTTAGTATAATCAAAACTATCCGGGATCACCAGGTCTTCAAGTTGACTCATTCTTTTTACCAGTTCATTTTCCTTTTCGATATAAACTTCATACTTAATCTGGATCTCTGCCTGTTCCAGGGTTTCATTATCGAATGGTGCCATAGCATTTTTCATCTTCGTCACATTGTCCCTCATAGAGAAAATATCCATAGATGGACGAAGTAAAATCTGGTAAGCACGGATTCTTTGGGTAAGCGGGGAAGTATTTTTCTCGATCATGAAATGATTAATATCTTCCGGATCGATGGGTAATTCTTTCAGAATCGCTTTAATTTTTTCTACTCCTTCTGATTTAACCTTCACTTTTTCCATCCTGTTCTCCCCTGCCAAACCAATTTTATGACTCTGTTCGGTCAATCTCAGATCCGCATTATCCTGGCGAAGTAGTGTTCTGAATTCTGCACGGGAGGTAAACATACGATATGGTTCATCGGTTCCCTTGTTGATCAGGTCATCGATGAGTACTCCTATGTAAGCTTCACTTCTTTTCAGAACAAAAGGAGCCTGACCGCTTGCCTTAAGGTGGGCATTGATACCTGCCATCAGGCCTTGGCATGCTGCTTCCTCGTACCCGGTAGTACCATTTATCTGACCTGCGAAGAAGAGGTTTTGAATATGTTTGGTCTCCAGGGAGAAACTCAACTGGGTTGGTGGGAAGTAATCATACTCGATAGCATATCCCGGGCGGAACATTTTTACGTTCTCAAAACCCGGCACTAACTGCAGGGCTTTATATTGAACATCTTCTGGCAGGGAGGTAGAAAATCCGTTTACATATATTTCCACGGTATTCCAACCTTCCGGTTCTACGAACAGTTGGTGTCTGTCTCTTTCGGCGAACCTGTTTATTTTGTCTTCGATACTTGGGCAATAGCGAGGTCCCCTACCCTGTATTCTACCCTGGAACATTGGAGAGCGATCGAAACCTGTCTTCAACATTTCGTGTACTTCGTCACTTGTATAGGTGATGAAACAACTTCTTTGTTGTTCAGGTTTTATCTTCTCGACATCCAGGTACGAGAAGCCGGTAATGACATCATCTCCTTTTTGTTCTTCCATTTTGGAGTAATCCAGGCTTCTGGCATCAATACGGGGAGGTGTCCCGGTCTTAAGACGATCACTTTCAAAACCGAGGGAAACCAATTGTTCGGTGATACCGGTAGCTGCTTTTTCTGCTACGCGACCTCCACCGAATTGTTTATCACCAATATGCATTACACCATTCAGGAAAGTTCCGTTGGTGAGCACTACGGATTTTGCTTTTATTTCATGCCCCAGGCCTGTCACCACACCATAGCAAATACCATCTTTTACAAGAAGGCCTTTCACCATGTCCTGATAGAAATCTACATTGGGAGTTTGTTCCAATGCTTCTCTCCACTTAGCAGCAAAGAGCATTCTATCATTTTGGGTGCGGGGACTCCACATTGCAGGCCCCTTAGATCTGTTCAACATACGGAACTGGATCATTGACTGGTCAGTCACGATACCAGAGTATCCACCCATGGCATCGATCTCTCTAACTATTTGTCCCTTTGCGATACCACCCATAGCAGGGTTGCAACTCATTTGGGCAATAGTCTGCATGTTCATGGTCACTAAAAGAACCTTTGAACCCATATTCGCTGCAGATGCCGCAGCTTCGCAACCGGCATGTCCTGCACCTACCACTATAACATCGTAAGATGGAAACATAATATTAATTAATAGAGATGCAAAGGTACAACCAAGGAAGCACATATTATGTTCCACGTGGAACAAATGAAATTTTATAAAGATCGGGGTGAAATAAAGAAGAAGAATTCCTCGATTCCTTATCCCGGCATTAAGACAAAAAGGATATTATAAGTACATCAAGAGGGCACCAAAAGGTCACCTCAATATCGATTGGATATTGAGGTGACCTTTTGGTGCCCTGATAGTGACCTTATGATAATGTTTTAGTACAAAAGCCGAACTATAAAACAATAGGATGAAGAAAAATAAAAACTCATGAAAACAGACGGTCAAAATAAATGCCATCAGAAATGGAAAGTGGAAACTTAGAATGAGGTCATCAATTCTCTATTTAGAAATGAATAGAAATAAAAAAGGTCAACTTTAAAAGTTGACCTTTTTCTTATTACGATAAGTGTTCCACGTGGAACATTTAAAGTGACACACCTAAATATTCTTTCAAACATTCATTTTCTTTAGCTCGCATAATAGCTGCCTGCTCCTTTGACTTGTCCTTATACCCACATAAATGTAATGCGCCATGAAATATTACCCGGTGTAATTCCTGTTCAACAGGTACTTTGAATTTTTCTGCATTTTCCTTTACCCGGTCTATACTAATATAAATCTCCCCTTCCGTCACTTTCGGGTCAGTACCCAATTCAAAAGTTACAATATCCGTATAGGTATCATGCTGCAAAAATTGCTGATTGATCTCCAAAAGATAGTCATCTGAACAAAACACATACTGTAAGTCCTTCAGTTTTTGTCCCTCCCTGGAAAACTTCTCTTTTATGTATGCCTTCAACCTTGTCTTATCTTTCAGGTTTACCTTTACCTCATGGGAAGTAAAATTTATCGCCATATACCACTGCTGTTTTTATAGTGTAATTCTATATGTAAAAGTATAGTGAAATTTCTGATTAACAGCACACTATCTTTGGGGGTCTCCCCTTCAGCAAGTACCTTTGCACTGTCGTTAAACACCACATGAGATGAAAAAAAGTGCGATTAAATTGTCCTCGCTTGCTATAGGAAAAAGTGCCGTAATTACTGCTTTCGAAAGTGATGACTTACATATCAAATTGATGGAAATGGGATGCGTGCCTGGAGAAACAGTAAAGATTGAAAAAATTGCACCCCTCGGAGATCCCATCTCAATAATGGTAGCCGGATATAATCTTTCCCTTCGTAAAACAGAAGCCGATTATATCTGGGTAGAAGAACTTGCATAAAGATTTACTCTCCCCTTTTTTAAAATACCTGATCCATGCCTTCATCCAATTCTTTGCCTACCCACCACCTGGATCCTTTCCATAAAGAACGTCACCGTACTTCTACCAATGCGATCTTTGGGTACAACAACTTAGCGGTACAATATCAAATTCCAGGATTTGAGTTGTACTCCTCCGAAGGCATGATACCAGATTACGGTCCGGCAAAATCTACTTTCTACAGAGTCGGTATTGTTCTAAAAGGAAGTATCCATATGAAGTTAGGCCTGGAACATTTCGACGTTGGCCCACTTAGCCTGACCTTTTCTATCCCCGGACAAGTGCATAGTAAATCCAATGCCAGTCCCGATATCTTCGGTTACTATATATTATTCTCATCTACTTTTCTTGAAGGCATCCTTCCCCCTTTGAATTTGAGTACCGAATTCCCCTTCTATGACTATTCCTGTTCCCAACTGCTTCAGTGCAACGAACAGGAAATCAATGAAATAGTGAGTTTTATAGAAAAAATAGACGCTGAGCTAAAGTCAGATTCTTCAGGGAAGGTGACAGCCATCAAAATGTATCTCTACCTTCTACTTTTGACCGCCAAAAGATCATATGAAAGGCAGTTGCCCCATAATAATTTAAAACCGGCTACACACATAGTCACCCAATTTCATAAACTGGTGAGTCAACACTTTTTGCAATACAGGCAGGTGAGTGATTATGCACGGATGCTCCATGTAACCCCTAACCACCTAAACCGGGTGGTAAAAAATACAACCAATCGTACCGCATCGGATGCCATCCAGGAAATGCTGGTACAGGAAGCAAAAGTTTTGTTGCAGAATACTGCGTTATCAATTTCAGAAATATCTTATCAATTGGACTTTAGCGAACCGGCAGCATTCAATCACTTCTTCCGGAAATTAACCGGGGGAACCCCGCTGAGTTATAGAAGTATGTTCGCCACGGTAGTATAAACAACACCATTGCCTTTTCATTCAAACTTAAAATCTCATTCCCTCAATCAGATTTGCATCCCCCACTTTCTCATCAAAGCATAATCTGATCAATTCCCTGCATCATTCAAACAATTCCCCCACTCCACAGCTTCGCATATTTGTATGGTCGAAACAAACAACCGTACAATGGAAAAAATAATCATCGCCGGCGGAAGCTCCGGAATCGGATTGGCCACCGCAAAACTCCTGGCAGAAAAAGGTGCATCAGTAATCATCACCGGCCGAAGTGAAGATAAATTAGCTAAAGCCCTTGAAACAGCACCTGGTATTAACGCTACCTCGCTCGACAGCACAGATAGCAACGCACTAGAAACATTCTTTAGCCAGACCGGCCACTTTAATCACCTCATACTTACCTTGAGCAGCGCCAAAGGAGGTGGTCCATTTGCGACAATGGATCTCAATGATCTGCGTGCAGGCTTCGATGGTAAATTCTGGCCACACCTGCAGACCATCCAGGCTGCACTTCCATGGCTCGATAAAAACGGTAGCATTACCATCGTAAGTGCTGCATCCTCCACAGCTATTCTGCCAGGCACCTCAGGACTGGCAGCTATCAACGGTGCGCTGGAAGTGATGGTTCCCATCCTTGCCAAGGAACTAAAGCCCCTTCGCATCAATGCTGTTTCACCTGGTGTAATAGATACTGAATGGTGGAATTTCCTGAACAGGGATGAGCGGAAAGCCACCTTCGAAAACTACGCCCAAGGCATCGCTGTGGGAAGAATAGGTAATCCACAGGATGTGTCTAACCTCATTGAAACAGTTGTGAATAATTCATACATAAACGGGGCTGTGCTCAATGTAAATGGTGGTCTATTGTGAATTGTGAATTCGCATTTACTCACATTTGTGGAAAACTAAGGCACTAATTTCATTTTTGAAGGCGCTGAGAATCAAATGGCTAGGCTTATCCCCAGGCAATTAGCTTTTATGTGATTCTCAGCGCCTTCATTTTTAATTTTATCTATTTTTATAGCTTTTGTTAATTCAATGTGGATAATAGTGAAAAATATCTGCTTTTATGAAGGCCCTGAGAATGAATTATACTATCTCCATTCCAATTACTAACATTTCCACACGATTCTCAGGCCCTTTATTCACGAAGGCGCTGAGAATTGGATGACATTAATACTCCTCTGGATAGTCAAATTTCATCGCAATTATAAAGCCTTCTTTTTTAAAGCCCCTGAGAATTAAATGGCCACTATCCTACCCGGGATCTGCGATTTTCATTAAAATCTCAGCCCCTTCATTCAACAATACTTTCACATTTTTATATAGGGTATTCCACATACAATGTTAACTACATGCCATATCATATTTGCCAGCCTTATACACATAGATGACGTGTAAGACAATTGTGAATAAGGTGAGTAAAATTGAATTTGAGCGCGCTGAGAATGAAGCGAGGTGGATAATGGTACGAGCACAATAATTCTATGCAATTCTCAGGGCCTTCATTTTTAATTTTAGTATGAATTTTCACATTTTGTGAATGGGCTGTGGATAAGCGGGAGTATAATCTGCATTTATGAAAGCCCTGAGAATTAAACGTACCCTCCCTACCCCTTGACAATGAAATTTTATTCAATTCTCAAGCGCTTCATTCAGGAAGGCTTCCACAATTTAATCCCATAGATATCCCCACTATTATATAATGTATAACAAAACTACGGGCCACTCATAGGCATAAAAAAAGCCCGGTTAAATGAATAACCGAGCCTTAGATTCAAATAATTAATTCGTAACTATTTGTATTTCAATATTTTAATTTACAAACCAGCCTGTGCACTAATCTCCAGCATCCTTTCAATAGGCTTTTTGGCTGCTATACGGAGTTGTTCGTTCATCGTTATTTCCGGGGTTTCATATTCCATACAGAGGTAAAGCTTTTCCAACGTATTGAGTTTCATGTGTGGACAGTCATTACAAGCACATGCATTGTTGGGCGGTGCAGGAATAAACGTTTTGCCCGGATTCTCTTTCTGCATTTGGTGGAGAATACCTGTTTCGGTCACAACGATGTACTCTTTTGCGTCATCTTTTTTCGAAAAGTTAAGGATCCCGGTGGTAGAACCAACGTAGTCTGCTATTTCCAGGACAGCTGCTTCACATTCCGGATGTGCCAGGATCTTGGCTTTTGGATGCCGGATTTTAAGCCGGGTGATCTTCTCCAGCGAGAAAATTTCGTGAACCATGCAGGCTCCATTCCAGAGCAACATGTTTCTACCCGTTTTTTTGGCCAAATAAGCCCCTAAATTCCTGTCGGGGGCAAAAATGATCGGCTGGTCCTTGGGAACGCTCTCGATGATCTTTTCGGCATTAGAAGAGGTACAAATGATGTCGCTGAGTGCCTTGATTCCGGCAGAACAATTGATGTAGGAAATAACCAGGTGGTCAGGATGTTTCTCTTTGAACTTGCGGAACAGCTCCGGAGGGGCGCTGTCGGCCAGTGAGCAACCCGCTTTCAGGTCAGGCAAAAGGACCTTTTTCTGCGGACTCAGAATTTTTGCGGTTTCGGCCATAAAGTGGACACCGGCAAAAACGATTATGTCAGCATCGGTTTTCGCAGCCTGCTGACTAAGTCCGAGACTGTCGCCGATGTAATCTGCTACATCCTGAATATCTGGTTCCTGATAATAGTGCGCGAGGACGATTGCATTTTTTTCTTTTTTTAATCTTTCGATTTCATCAAACAGATCCAAACGTGAATCGACCGGCAAATCCAAAAAACCTTTTCGTTGCAAATCTTTTTTTGCGATTTCGAGCTCCCTTATCATAACTATATTTATAATTTATTCTTTTTAAAAAAGAAAAACCCACTACTACTAGGGCTGTGAATATGGGGAAAGTAATTTTTGCCACCGTGTACAAATGTAGTTGTTATTCTTTTTGCCTGTTCTATTCACAGGAAATTAACAGCCAATTTCGGCCATAGCATTGATTTTTGGCACTTATATCCACATAGGTGGATTTCTCATTGCGTGAATATTTTGTTTGGGTACCCAGTATTAAAAAAATGTTAACTACAGGGTATAACAATCCACAAAACAGGCCATTTTTTCTTCAGACCAACATTTAAGGAAATAACAAATTTAGTTTTACGGTCACCGACCTCGGGTTTTTCAGAGGTTATTGAACAAAAAAGGTGGGTTTTTTAACAGGTCATGTGGATAAAACGAGCTCAAAAATTATTTCTCTATGCATTTCCCGTTTTTAGTTTTACTTTCACTTTTGTACACATTTCGATGTGAATCAGGAAACTGGACAATCTGAAATGTGAATATTGAGCCCTTAATTTCTTTAAGTGGTTTAAGCCCGAAATAAACGTCAGTAGCGGCACCTGGAAGTTAATTTCAGGGTGTATTCAACACTGTCTTTTTTAACCTTAATGTGGATAACCTGTGAATGAAAGATAAAATACCTATACCGTAATTTTCAATGAAACCCTTTACTGTATTGGGTTTGAGCCAAAAAAATCTGTTTTGTAGATACAGTTATTTTATTCTATTTTTGCTTTCCTTAAAAAATTTAGACTATATAATATATGTCAGTTATTCAGAAGATCAGGGATAAATATGCCGTGGTGATCGTAGTAGTGATCTGCGTGGCTATTGTCAGTTTCCTGCTGCAGGATGCCTTTTTCGGCAGAAATTCCATCATGCGCCGTTCTACTACGGTGGGTAAAGTCAATGGTGAAGAGTTAGATATCACCCAGTATCAGCAAATGATCCAGGATGCCGAGGCAGCTGCACGCCAGCAAAGCCCAACCGGTAATCTGAATGAACAGGTTCAACAGTATGCCCGTGAGCAGGCATGGAACCAGTTCGTAAGTGAGCAAATCATGACTGCCCAATATGATAAACTGGGTATTCAGGTAACTGAAAATGAACTGGTAGATCAGTTCAGTGGTAAAGAACCTAATCCAATTGTAGTACAGCAGTTCACAGACAGGAAGACCGGTCAGTTCGACCGTGCTGCTCTGCAACAGGCTTTGTCTTCTGTAGGTCAGGATCAGACCGGCAGAATGAGAACCGCGCTGAAACAAATGGAAAGCTATATTATAAGGTCAAGAATGCAGGAAAAATATATCTCCCTCATCAAGGGTGGTGTATACTATCCTAAATGGCTGGCCGAAGCCCAGATAAAAGATAACTCACAGTTTGCGAGCGTATCTTATGTATCTGCTCCTTATGCATCTATTGCAGATTCTACTATCAAGGTTACCGATAGCGAACTGAATACATATATTAATAACCACAAGGCTAACTTCAAAACTGAAGAAGGCCGTCGCGTAGATTATATCTCTTTCAATGCACTGCCTTCCTCCCAGGATACTGCTAATGCACTGAAAGTATTGCTCGATGCAAAAGATGAATTGGATACTACCGGTCTGGCAAATATCGAAAACTTCGTAAAACGCAATTCCGATATCCCTTACTTCGATGGTTTCGTTGCCAAGTCAGCACTGATGGTTCCTCAGAAAGATACCATCGCTAGTCTGCCAGTAGGTACCGTATTCGGTCCTTACTTCGACAACAACCTGATCGTATTCGCAAAAATGATGGATCGCAAAACTTTGCCAGATAGCGTAAAGGTGCGTCACATCTTAATTGCAACTGCCAATCCTCAAACTGGTGCAGGTCTGCCTGACTCAATTGCCAAGATCCGTATCGACAGCATCGAGGCAGCTGTAAAGGGTGGTGCAGATTTCAAAGCGCTGGCAGCCCAGTTATCTGACGATCCAGGTAGCAAAGACAATGGTGGTGAGTACGATGTAACTCCATCTTCTTCTTTCGTTACTGAATTCAAAGATTTCGCGCTGGATGGTAAAACCGGTGAAATGAAAGTGGTGAAGACCCAGTTCGGTTATCACCTCATTCAGATCATGAGCCAGAAGAACTTTGGCCCTGCGGTAAAAGTGGCTTACCTGGGAAAACCAGTAGAAGCGAGCAAAGAAACTGACAGTAAAGCTTATGCTGCTGCCAATGAATTCGCTGCTCAGAACCACGACGCTAAAACTTTCGAAAAGAGTGTTCAGGAAAAAGGTCTGAACAAACGTATTGCTGATAATCTCCGTCCTATGGATTTCGTAATTCCAGGTGTCGGCCAGGCACGTGAACTGGTTCGTTGGGCATACGAGGCTAAGAAAGGCGATGTGAGCAATGTATTCACTTTCGAAGATAAATATGTAGTAGCTGTACTGACTGGTATCCGTGCAGAAGGCACTGCCTCTCTGGATGAAGTAAGACCACAGGTAGAAGCACTGGTAAAGAAACAAAAGAAAGCTGAGCAACTGATTGCTAAGCTGAATTCTCCAACCAGCCTGGAAGCTGCAGCAGCTGCTGTAAAACAGCCACAGCTGAAAGCTGAAAATGTGAACTTCGCTACTCCGTTTGTTGAAAATATTGGCTTTGAGCCAAGGGTAGTAGGTGCTATCTTCAATAAAGCATGGGGTGTGGGTAAAGTAACTGCGCCTATCGAAGGTAATGCAGGTGTGTTTGTGGTGAAAGTAGATGGCTTTACCCCAAATACACAAGCTGTAGATCCACTGTCTATGGCTACTCAGTATGAGCAGACAGTAAAGGGTACCCTGGATCAGGGTGGTCAACTGTATGAAGTGCTGAAGAAGCTGAATAAGATTGAGGATAATCGTGCTAAATTCTTTTAAGGAAGAGTAATAACTGATGATATTTTAAGCCCGGGGCATTCGCCCCGGGCTTTTTTGTTTTAGAGAGGGTCATTTATTTATTTAGTAAATTTGATACATGGAAGAGATAGTAAATAAAGTAGCGCAAAGTGGACTCCTCACATTAGATCTGGAAGACTACTATCCTCAGGAAGAAACTGTTGTATTCGACCTGAAACAATATCTTTTTATGGAGATGATCCTGAAAGAAAAAGATTTCCGTGCCGCATTACAGGGATTAGACTGGGAACAGTATAGAAATAAAAACGTTGCTATCATCTGCTCTGCAGATGCCGTGATACCTTTCTGGGCTTATATGCTGGTGATGACTTACCTGGAGCCTATTGCAAATTATGCTGCCTTTGGTTCCAAAGAAGAAGTGTTTAAGACCCAGTTTATGAAGCGACTGAATGCAATAGACATGAGTGCTTATGAAGATAAGCGTGTAGTAGTAAAAGGTTGTGGGGATAAAGGTGCCGGCGAAGCGGCTTATGTGGAAATCACACGTTTGCTGCGCCCGGTGGCTAAGAGTATTATGTATGGAGAACCTTGCTCTACTGTGCCTATTTATAAAAAGAAATAGTCTTGCAGGTTTAAAAGAGATCCTCAGCGCCATTTTCCGGTTTCCCGGAAGAAATATTCACGCTGGATCATTTATTTAAAGAGCTGATCAGAACCACCCTCTTTTTCTGAAAAAGACTATCATGCCCACCAGCATGAGCACCATCGCACCCAGTACTACATAGTAGCCATCCCTGGTATGCAGCTCCGGCATGTATTCAAAGTTCATCCCGTAGATCCCCGCTACCAGTGTCAAAGGAGCCATCAGGGTCGTTACCACCGCAAGCACCTTCATGATCTCATTCATCTTCAGGTTGATCTGTGTATGGTACTGCTCCTGTACGTTTAGCAGTGCTTCCCGATAGTTCTCCGCCAGGTCATTGGCCTGTATGATATGATCATACACGTCTTTAAAGTATTTCATAGTCCGCTCATCCAGTAGCGGACTTTCGCTTTTCATAAACCCATTGATCAGGTCCCTCACCGGAGAGATAGCCCGCTTAAACAATAAAAGCTCCCTGCGCAGGTAATTGATCCTCGCCAGGGTACGAGTATTGGGTTGGTGCTGCACCAGGTCTTCCATCAGCTCTATCCGGTCTCCCAGTTTATCCAGGATCAGGAAGTAAGAATCCACAATTATATCCAGCAGGCTATAACATAAATAGTCCACCCCCGCACTACGGATCCTGGAATTGTCTATTCTGAGCTTTTCTCTTACATGATCAAATACATCTCTTGTAGCCTCTTCCTGGAAGGAAATCACATAGTTTTTACCTACCACAATGCTCACCTGCTCATACTCTATCGCTGCTGATTCTACATTGTAATAGGCCATTGGCAATAAGGCAAAAAGATGTGCCCCTATCTCATCCATCTTGGCCCGCTGCCCGATACTCATGATATCTTCTTCCAGCAGCATGTGTATGCCCAGTTTTGTGCAAATTTCATGAACCGTTTCTTTATTGATCCCATCTACATTGATCCAGGTAGCTTCCGGTGTATCAATGTATTTGAAAATCATGCGATGGTCTTCTCCAGAACTCTCTGTCACATGTACCGGTGTGTAATCAAATATTGTTACTTTCTCGCATCTACCCGGCGGGCGTGAAGCAGGGCCTGTCACCGGATTATAGTTCATAATCCTTTGCTTCTTCGCCTTGAATGGGTTCAGTACATCCGGGATGGGAATGGGTATGATGGACTTTGACTTACGCATGTTATAAATGTAAACAAAAAAACAGTTGACTTTTGGGCCTTTAAATCCGGTTGCAGACATCAGCAAGCCGCTCTTTTTTCCCAATAAACAGACCACAAAAAAAGCGCTTTGCTATTTAGCAAAGCGCTTTCAAAGATAATGGTTGTGCCTCTCTTTTTTTAAAAGGTACTGCCGGCGAACGTTCCACCGGCAGCCAAAGATTGGTTATTAAGATAGGATATGGAGACTAGGTAATATAATACTTCCGCTTCCGTAAATTATACGGAACAACAATAAACGTAAGTACTTGAAAAAGGAAATTACAAATAAAGAATGGGTAAAAAATTAAAAGTCAGCTCTAAACACATCCCACGACACTCACATTCCACTTGTTGTGATGGTATTTCTCGTCATTCTCAGAAGGTATATGGTTCACACTGATTGTCCTGCAAATAACAATACTGTCATAAGAATTCCAAAAAAAATAGAATAAATACTACAAAAATGTAAGGAAAATGAGTAACGATACCTGCATGTGAGTAAAAATGTGGACAACTCCTATGGGGAAATCATCCGTGCAAAGTCTGTCTGGTTGCGGGTGCCTAAAAGGAACCGTTTTTGTACTGGCATTAATAGCACTTAAACACCATCATTTTTAAAACATGAATTATGGAAAACAAGCTCAGTAATAAGAAAGTAGCTATCCTGGTAGCAGATGGATTTGAAGAGGTAGAATTTACCAAACCATTGGAGGCATTAAAAGATGCTGGTGCGGAAGTAGATGTTATATCCCTGCACGATGGAGAAGTGAAAGCATGGGCTGAAAAGGACTGGGGTAATAGTTATCCCGTTAACCTGACTGTTAGCAATGCCAATGCAAAAGATTATGATGCCCTGGTACTGCCAGGTGGTGTAATGAATCCTGATCACTTACGTGAAAATCAGGAGGCTGTAAACTTTGTAAGCGGTTTTTTTGATGATAGTAAGCCTATAGCTGCTATCTGCCATGGTCCGTGGACATTGATTGAAACAGGTGAGTTAAAAGGTAGAAGGGTGACCTCCTATCCTTCTTTAAAAACGGACCTGGTGAATGCTGGTGCCAACTGGGTTGATGAGGAGGTAGTGGTGGATAACGGACTGGTTACCAGTCGTAACCCACATGATCTGCCTGCTTTTTGCAGAAAAATGGTGGAAGAGATTGGAGAAGGTGTTCACGCCTGAGCAGGCATGTAAAAAAGAAAGTGGGCAGTAAAGGAGGGATTCCTCTTTGTTACTGCCCACTTTTTTATTGTTGCTTAGCGCTGGTTATATATTTAAGTAAATCTTTTTCGGGAAATGAAGCTCCGAAAAAACAGCATTTATAGTTAAGACTGTCTTTTTCCCAGGGTATTTATTTCTTCTTTTTATATTTTATTTCTACCTGTGCCACTCCTGTGCTGATCATCCCCAGTTTCTTTGCAGCTTTCTTCGACAAGTCTATTACCCTGCCTTCTGCAAAAGGCCCCCGGTCTGTAATGGTAACTTTTGCCGTGCGGCCGTTGGCAATATTCACCACCTTCACTTTTGTGCCGAAAGGCAATGTACGGTGTGCTGCGGTCATTTTGTTCTGGTGAAAGATGCTGCCACTGGCAGTTTTCCTGCCTTCAAACTTGTCCGCATAATAAGATGCTTTTCCACTTTCTGTAATTTTCCTGCTACAGGAAGAAAATAAAATCAGCATCGCGCTACACAGCACGAGCAAGGTCCTTGAGTGTTTCTTTGTAATCATAGGCATATTGCTAAGTTAAACCAATTAGAACGGATAACCGATCGCAATATTCAGAATCAAATTCTCCTTGCGCCAATCCGGATCCCCGAACTTAACATCCTTCATCACCCATCGCTCGCCCTCTGGCAACCACGGTTTTCGGAGAGGGAAGGCCAGATCCAGACGTACTACAAGAATAGATGCATCCACACGTAAACCTGCACCCGCATCTACTGCGATCTGACTGAGAAATCTACCGGTGCTGAACTGACTTCCCGGTTTTTCAGGTATCTCTTTCTTGAGCCAGATATTACCGGCATCCAGGAATACTGCTGCGTTGAAGATACCAGAGAGATGTGCACGTATCTCGGAGTTGTATTCCAGTTTCACATCACCGGCTTCATTGGCCAGGTACTTACTGCTGGTATCCCGATAGCTACCAGGACCCAGGGTTCTGGCACGGAAACCTCTCAAACTACTGCTACCACCTATAAAGTACTGCTTCACAAAGGGTAAGGTGCTTGAGTTACCATACGGCATACCATAGCCTGCAAAAATCCTGTTTACCCATGTCAGTCCCCTGCTTAGTTTCCAGTAATGACGTATATCGGCAGACAAACGAATGTACTGTGCAAACGGGCTACCTACTATGGTTTTCATGCCGGTATCATTCCTGGGAACAATCAGGCCTGCCAGATTACCGGAGTAATCAAGGTTGCCATTCATGTAGAATGTATGGATCTTATTGGAGGCCTTATTGTCATAAGTAATATCATAGCTGCCACCCAGGATGAATTGCTTCTCTATCGCTGCCCGCTGGCTGGGATCATACTTTAAGATACTGTCATATCCTGTTGTCGTTTTGGTAGGCAGTACATAAGTAACGGATACAGGTGCCCACTTATGTTCCAGGTATTGGGTCTTGCGCCAGATATACTGGAACTGGAAGTTATATGCATTCAGATTGTACAACTGGCTCCGGCTAAACAATTCATAGCTCACACTGATGCGGGTGCGTGGTACATACGGTGTATGCACATTCAGATTCCAGAATGGCTGATAGAAACGGGGAATAGTCACCGCCGCTTCTGCCTTCAGGTTATATCCATTGCCGCCCACTGCCGTGGATGTTGCCTTACCCCCTACCTGCCATTCCAGACCACCGGAAAGTGAGATCTCCAGCAGATCAGCATAGTGCAGCCAGTTACGGTTCTTGGCGGTTATCTTTAATTCAGAGCCTGCAAAGTTGTTAGACTTGGAAGTACCTCTCAATTCGGCAGATAAACTGCGTCTTGGGTACGGTGTGAGATAGAAGCTGGCATTGAGCCTGGAACTATCTCCCCTCACCTGCCGGAACTGTCCTTTTACAAATTTGAAGGTACCAAGGTCAGTGAGGCGATGCAGGGTAATGTCATGATTACTTAATCTGTACAGGCTATCCGGTTTCAGGAAGACCATGCGGTCAAATACGCTGGGTTTGAACTTCTTAGCCGAGTCTATGATGCGGAGACCATTGTATAAAACCGGTGTACCTCTGCGGGCCATTGAATCCTGATCCAGCGAATAATCGGGGTACAGCGTGATGTTCTTCATTGTGTACGGCCGCTTTGCCTGTGGCGGTGTTTCGGGTTTCACTTTCAGGTACAGATCTACCATTCCATTATTGGTACTATCTACTTCTACCAACAAATGATCTACAGTAAAGTAATAGTAGCCCTGATCTTTCAGGATATTATTGATCCTCACTCTTTCTGCCTTGATACTATCCAGGCGATAAGGGCGGTTGATCTTCAGAGAGGTATTCTTGTATGCTGCAGCAATAGCTTTACCCAAATCGCTGCTGTCAGTTTCGTAAGTTACACTCTTGATGCGGTAGCGGTGATTAGGAGTCACTGTATATACACCGGATGCTTTTTTGCTACCTGAGGTTTTTATCTCTGAAGTAACAAGTGCCTGGAAGAAGCCATTGTCTACCATGTATTGTTCCAGCACATTGGCAGTATAATCGGGTTTAGCTGAACTTAGCAGCACGGGAGCCTCTCCCAGTTTATTGCGAAGCAGGTAATTGAGGCCTTTCCCTTTAGGTTTTTTGCCCAGGTTATAGAGCCAGAGCCGAATAGGCATGCCCAGGAATTTTTTGTTAGGTTTCGGCCTTACGCTGCTTTCCAGACTGGCTTTGAGCGTACCATAATCCCTGGGCTTTTTGCCATCCCACTTTACGGTCGTACCTGTATACAGGCGATCGCCTTCCGGTACAGACTTAGTCGTACTACACGCATAAAAGCCCATGGCGAACAAAACCGCCAGGACCGGGGAAGTTATATGTCTATAGCTTTTAACCATCTTATTTCTTAGTACTGGTTTTCTTCTGGGTACGGAGTTTTTCAGTTTTCTTTTCTTTTTTCGCCCGCTGGAAGATTTCGCGGAAATTGTCGTAGTCCATAATCAATGCAAAGGCGACACCGGTTTCTACTACCTGACCTTCAATCACAGTAGTATTATCCTGACGTTGATACACCCTTACCCTGTAGCGGCCATCACGGGTTAATTTATATTCTACTGATACATCGCCAACCAGGGAGCTTGGATTTGCCTGTGATTCACCTTCCAGCATCACATTGGAACCAATGGATACAGACAGGCGATCGTTGAAGAGGCTCTTGGATGCGCCTACTTTCAGATTAGTAGTTTGCTGTGCAGAACCGGAAGAATAGTCTTCATCTGATTCCAGGTCGAAGTTCAGGTCAACTCCTTTGATTAGGTTTCCTGCCAGGTTATTCAACTGCTGAGAGAGGATCTTACTCACACTTTGCCGGGCCATGTTGCTTACGCCATAATCACTACTACCCTCGCCAGCCATTGGATCTTCAGGTATAAAACTATTCAGCACCAGCAGACCCATTACCTGTTTGTTCAGTTCAGAAGGTATCTGGTTAATCTGCTTGATACGGTTATACACACTACCACTGAATGCATTTTGTTCTGCCTCCGGCATATCCAGTTCAAAGGAGATGTCTGGTTTGAGCAGATTGCCTTTGATATGGAGATATACATAGAATGGTAACTTCTGTTTGTATTTGTTTCTATCTGTTTGTGAGAGATTGGTCAGCTGATCGGAAACGAGGTCGGCCGCCTGTGCATTCACGGTATATTTTGCTGTGATATCCAGGTCTGCGTCGGTGGCATCGCCGCTAAAGGTGATCGCACTTCCTTTTTCAATGGAAAAAGAACGTTTGATCAACTGGTTCAGGGACATTTCGTACTTACCTTCTGAGATTTCGTAACGACCGGTAAGGCTCATTTTACTACTTGCGTCCAGGGTAGCATTGATGCTGGCTGTACCTTTTGCCTCTACAAAGTCTCCATTCACAGGGTCGATGATGATCCGGATGGTGGATTGAGGTGTGATTTCAGCATTACCGGAGAAGTTGATGCCTTTTAGTCTTGGGTTTTCCAGCTTGGTGCTGTCTACCATTTTCACGAACGAAGAATCCAGGGGATTGTCTTTGTCTACGAAAACAATTACCCCTTCCCTATTCGCTACACCCGGTTCTTCAGATGGCAGGGTCACAGTTACGCTCGACTTATCACGCAGCTTCACATAAGCATCTACCCTCGGCAGATCCAGGTTACCCCTTATTTTGATACGGGTATCTACGAATGCAGGCCCGTAATACATTTGCTGAGGATCGACCTGTTTACCCAGGATCATGAAGTTGTCCGAGTTGATATTCAGGTTAAAATTATAGTTGGAATAGTCTTTTGTATTGATCCGGCCGTCCAGTATCAGCTCATTCTGCAGACTATCTGCGATCACAAATTTGTTGAACTGCACGCCTTTTTCATCCAGCACAATGTTCTCATCCGGCATGGTGATGCTGGCACCTACATACGTGATGGTACCACCTGCATCATTGAAGTGCAGGTTACCGGTAGCCTTTGGATTGTCTGTAGTACCTGTGATTTTAAAGTGACCATCAGCTGTGCCATGCATGCGGTTCATATTGCCAAAAGTGAATGACTCCAGCGATTTCATATTCAGCTGGTTAATGTCCACGATGGCATTGATAGTAGAATCGTAGGTCCCTTTTACCTGCAGGTCGTTGTCATTGCCTTCAAGACCCATATTCAGGCTATACTGCTTTGCCTGTGGAGTTGTTACTTCTGCCGTGAGAGTACCCAGATTAGAAGCACGGAAGGTAAGACTATCTACTTTGAGCTTTGAACTGATCAGCGGTGACTGATCCAGGTTACGTATAGTGGCATTTGCATTCAGCACGCCATTGGCCAGTAAGGTATCGGCAGCCAGCAAAGCAGTGATTGTAGAGAGCTTGAAATTCTGGATATGAGTTTCAAGCGTGGGCAGTTTGCCACCGGCACTGCTGCTATCAGAATTTGTCTGGATGGCGATGGACTGGTCATTGTAGGACAATTTGATGTGTGCTGTATCCGGTCCGCCATTGTGAATATGGATGCGGTTATTCTCATCCACCTGCCATTGCTGGCGATTGAGCAGCAGGTCTGGTTTCAGGGAGAGTGCCAGCGCATTATCCGGCAGGAACTCCACGAAACCGCCGACTTTATATTTAGGATTGCGTTTCAGATCATCGAGCAACAGGTCCCAGTTCACCCTTCCCGCCGTAGCAGCTGCTGTGAGGGAGGTGTGATACAGGGGCATTACTTTATGATGCACATCCGCAAGCGATACCTGTGCCTTGAGGGCAGTGTCTGCAATGTGCGCAGCAATGGCCAGGCTATCCAGCAAGATAGAATCGTAGCTCAGTTTGGGTAGTGCTGCATTGAGTACCAGCAGACTACTGTCAGAGTTCAGACGACCACTTACCAGTAATGGCTTTTCCATGCGCAATGTCGGTGCCATCGCCTGGAGGCTGCGCGGGAAAGTCAGAGAAGCATCCCATGCCAGGACCTGACCAGCAGGCAGTTTTACCAGTTTTGCACTATCATAAGGACTCAAAGGCTTGTTGATAATCTGCCCAAAAGCAGGGCCGACCTTAGTATAATCTATATTACCATTGGCATTGATATAGCCAAAAGGACCTGTGAGGTTCAGGTACTGCTGGTCTTTGTACTGGGCCAATAATGAAATCGTATCCAGTACGAAGACCTGTCCATTTGTGGCAAGCTGCCAACCCGTGAGGAATGCATTACCATCGAGGCGGCTGGGTGTCAGGCTGCTGAAATCCAGGTCCATATTGCCTTTCAGTTCGAAAGGATCACTGTATAGATGCGTAGTGTACAGATCTGCACGTACTATCTGGGCCTGGGCTTTCAGGGATTGGAGAGTTGTATCGTTCAGGGTACCGTCTGCATTAAAGGTGAGGTTGATACTGGAATCATTGCTCTGGCCTTCGGCATGCAGATTCTGCTTATCGATGTTGGCTTTAATGCTTACATCGTGGTAGGTATACCTGTTGTAAGTAGCTTCGTTGATGTGGGCATCTGCTTTGGCAACGATACCGGGGAAGGCATATCCCTGGCCGGAAGCCATGGCACGACCACTAATCCAGCCGATGCTCGTATCGTACAGGAAATATCCCGGTTGCACACGGAATGAGGCAAGGTTCAGGTCATAGCTGCTATGGATACTATCCATAATATTCACAAGATGGGCAGTCAGACTGGCGTTTGCGGCATTACTCTTCAGGTCCAGCTTCGTTTTCATGTCTTTCATACCTCCGAGGAAACTACCTGTTATGATCATCTGCTCCGGTAGTCTCGGGGTATCCGGCATGGTACCCGGGGGCAGCCATGAACGGAGTGCTTTATTGCCGGATAGGATATATAGTGAAGGCAGGTTAGCATATAGGTTATTTACATCAGTCACGTGGCCGACTTCTCCTTTTGCCGTGATACGGTTGCCTTTATTGTCAGTGAGATTGAGTGTTTCGATCATCAGTTTGCCCAGGCTGCCTTTGAGGGAGGTGGTCAGGAAGATCTCCTTATCCCAGAGCGGCTTCATGGAAGGGTTCTTACGACTATCAGGCACAAAGGGCAGGAACTCGCCCAGGGTGATATGGGTGGAGTCCAGGTTGGCCTGGAGCTGTAGAAGATCCAGGTGCTCAGAAATTGTAGACCAGTTAGGGGCGTTTAACACAATCTGTTTACGTAGGATGCTCCGGTTCGTTTCGAGCAGGAGATTGTGCAGGGCGATGGTGGTAGGTGTATATAATACATCGAAATGACCCTGTTTGATACCGAATCCTGACTTATCCTGCACGGAGATTCTGTGCAATACGGCGCTGAGTGTGTCAGGATTATAATTGATATTGCCTATGTGGGCAACGAAGTCCTTCAGCAGCAAGTGATTATAATCGGGGTCCTTGCTACCGGCACCTCTCGGGGCTGGTGCGATATTATTATCATACCGCATATTGATGTGATCCAGTTCGGCTTTGGTAGCCAGTACTCTCCAGGTATTAGGAGCGCTGCTATCTGCCGGTGCCGGAGCGGAAGTATCTTTGGGGACATTCATTGTCAGCGTACCCCCGGTATGCTGGATGGACAATTCCCCTACCTGTATCAATGTAGAGTCGATGTCCATGCTGGAATTGAGAAGCTGAAGTTTACCTATTTTCCAGCCGGTGCTCAGGCCACTACCCTGGTCAGCGTAGAGGAAAGAGCTATTCTGAATTTCTAATTTCTTGAGGATGAGGTGGAATGGGGAACTGGCTGTATCGTCGACTGGTGGAGGTGCAGAAGCTGCCAGGACTTTAGGTCTGTAATCCTGGGTAAAGAACCCTCTGAGGCCATCAATTTTCAGTCCTCTTACAGAATAGAGTCCCTGGTTGACCAGCAGGTCGTCGGGGTCTACATGCAGTTCCTGGAAGGTGACTACAGCAGTCATGCCTCCGGGTGCATCGGCGTAGCGAAGGGCTACATGTCTGAGGCTAACATCTTTGATGAGGAACTGAAGTGTAGTACCGGTTTTGGAGCTAACAGTATCTGGGATGGTGTCTTTAGTCACAAAGGCATCTACGATAAACTGGTAGTTAAAAGCGGAGTCTCCGGTATTGCGGTAAATATTTGCAGTCAGGGAATCCCATTCAAGACCATTAATTCGCAATTCATTGTTGAGAAATGCCAACAGATTGTAGCGAACCTTCAGGTTTCCGGAGTAAAACAATGCCTGTTTGGAAGTATCTGCTACGTAAACGTTACGTAATTCCAGGTACTGCCATCCGCGTACGCGGAGATAGCCGATACGAACAGTTGTATGCAATTTTTTCTGGAGATATTGCTCTCCCTGCCGGCGGATGTAATCCTGTACAGGTTCAAGCTGTAAAACCAGTACAGCCATCACCGGTATGATCAGCAAGATCAGAATTCCCCATAAGAGCCAGCGCCACCAGGGCCGGCCATGATGTTTTTCGTCGTTAGTTGCGGGTGCTGTCATTTAAAAGGATTACATAGAAAATATTGAGTTAAAACGCATTAGGCGGACCCTTGTTTAAACAAAGAGTTGTTAAACAAAATTTATACCTAGGGAGGGAAGATTAATTAAAAAAGCCCTTTTACCGTCAGTAAAAGGGCTTTTTATGAGTATTTATGGGTGGAATTACCAATTAGGTGTGTTCCGTTGATTGAATTTCTGGATGTAGTAGATGAGTCTTTCCTTGTTTTTAGGATCCTGGTAAAACTCCCGTGTTAAAGCAGTATCCTTTGGAAGGATATATTTCTTCATGTTGTATAGAGTAAGGCCATAGATGGTGCCGGTGGCAAGATTAATCACCTTTTTGGTGACTACGGCTGGCGGGGTATTACTGAATACCATGCCGGCAGTGGCACTGTTGGGGGTGGAGGTGGGAATGGCGCGTACCTGGTAGAGGCAGTAGTAGCCGACTTCTTCAATTTTCTGAAGGCCATTGTCCCTGACGTACAGGTTGTTGCCATCACAATAGCCCCAATATTTTTTTACTTTATGTTCTTTGCCGGTGCTGTCAACAGCGTAAAGTTCATTGGGTGCGGACAGGAGGTAGAACTGGGCGGCGGTGGTTTTGCCTTTGATGACGATGTTGCCGGTTTCGGAGGGTTCGTTGTTGCGGAACTCTTCGAAGGATTTGTAGATGCCTTTATTGTATTGGTGGGTGTCGTAGATGGTATGGCCGATCTGGGCGAAGGTGGTATGAGTAAAGCCTGCGCTGAGCAGGAGGAATAAAATCTTTTTCATGGTTAACAAAAATAAACAAATTGCCGGTGCCTTTGACACGGTCAATATGTTTAAAAGAAAAGGCCGGGTAAAGACCCGGCCCGGCTGAAGGTTACAACAAAATCTAAACCTGCTTATGAGAATCTTCATTACTAATGTGTGTTTGTATCAATCAGCAGGTTTGAAAAAAAGATACGCACATTCACATCAAGATTATGTGTTTACACTGCCAATGCTGGTAAAGAAGCGTCTTTGCTTTCCAGGTGGGACACGCCCATCAGGAACTCATCTACTTTACGTGCGCACTCGCGGCCTTCGCTGATCGCCCATACCACCAGGGACTGTCCACGGCGCATATCGCCTGCTGCGAACACTTTAGGTATAGATGTCTGGAATGCCTTCTCTCCTGCTTTCACGTTGCCTCTCTCATCTTTTTCAACTCCCAGGTCGTCTAAGAGACCGGTATGTTGTGGGTGCAGGAAGCCCATGGCCAGGAAAGCCAGTTCGCATGGAACTTCTCTTTCTGAGCCAGGTACTTCTGTAAATCCACCAGGACGACCATCTGCGCCCAGGCTCCATTGCAGATCTACCAGTTTCAGTCCTTTCAGGTTACCGTTTGCATCTCCTACAAACTCTTTGGTACCTATTGCCCAGTGGCGGTCAGCACCTTCTTCGTGGGAAGAGGATGTTTTCAGCACCATTGGGTAGGTAGGCCATGGCATATAAGGAGTACGTTCTCCCGGCGGCTTAGGCATCAGTTCTATCTGGGTGATGCTTGCAGCGCCATGACGGTTGGAAGTACCTACACAGTCAGAGCCGGTATCACCACCACCGATCACTACTACGTTCTTGCCGGTAGCGAGGATATCTTCACCGCTTACTGGGCGGTTGCTAACGCGTTTGTTCTGCTGTTTCAGGAAGTCCATTGCATAGTGTACACCTTTCAGCTGACGGCCAGGAATATTCAGGTCGCGGGGGATGGTGGAACCACCAGCCAGTACGATCGCATTGTATTCACGGAGCAGGTCGTTCACGCTTATGTTTACACCCACGTTGGCATTACACTGGAAGCTTACGCCTTCTTCTTCCATTACTTTCACGCGGCGGTCGATTACCCATTTCTCCAGTTTGAAGTCAGGGATACCGTAGCGGAGCAGGCCTCCGGGTGCATCATCTCTTTCGAATACGGTTACCTGGTGACCAGCATAGTTCAGCTGAGCGGCAGCAGCCAGGCCGGCAGGACCGGAACCGATAACTGCTACTTTCTTGCCGGTACGTACGCGGGGCGTTTTAGCCTGTACCAGTCCTTTGTCGAAAGCGATTTCGATGATGTGGCGTTCGATTTCTTCGATCGCCACAGGAGGTTGATTGATGCCCAGTACACAGGCACTTTCGCAAGGCGCAGGACAGATACGTCCTGTGAACTCAGGGAAGTTGTTTGTGCTGGTTAAGATTTCATATGCTTCTTTCCAGTCTTTGTGATAGACTGCATCGTTGAATTCAGGAATTACGTTACCCAGCGGGCAACCGCTGTGACAGAATGGAACACCACAGTTCATGCAGCGCGCAGACTGTTCATTCAGCTTGGTATCTGAAAGTCTTTCTACGAATTCGTTATAGTTCTGGACTCTTTCCCGAGGAGCTTTCTTTCCAGGCAGCTCTCTTGTAAATTCCAGGAATCCTGTTGGTTTGCCCATGTTGGTTGTCGTTAGATTGTTAATGTTACTACTTCTCTACCTTTTCCTTTGCTTTGGAAGCGGTCAGCACTGCTTTGTATTCTTTAGGGAATACTTTCACAAAGTGACGCAGCTGGTTTTCCCAATCTTTCAGGATGAACTTAGCTACAGTACTGTTTGTGTAAGCGTGGTGCTTGGTGATCAGGTCGTGCAGTGCGGTAGCGTCTTCCTGGTCCAGCGGATCGAGGTCGATCATCTCCTTGTTGCAACGGCCGGCGAAATTGCCTTTCACATCGTATACATAAGCAATACCACCGCTCATACCAGCGCCGAAGTTACGGCCGGTTTCACCGAGGATGACAGCCCTGCCACCGGTCATGTATTCGCAACCGTGGTCACCCACGCCTTCGGATACAATGGTAGCACCTGAGTTACGTACACAGAATCGTTCACCTGCTTTACCACGGATGTAAGCTTCACCGGAAGTAGCGCCATAGAAGGCTACGTTACCAGCGATGATGTTTTCTTCCGCTTTAAAGCCTGCTTCAGCATTTGGATAAAGGACCAGTTTAGCACCGGAGAGACCTTTACCGAAGTAGTCATTTGCTTCACCTTCCAGTTCCAGGGTTACACCTTTGGTGTTGAAAGCCCCGAAGCTCTGGCCGGCAGATCCAACGAATTTGAAGTGGATCGTATCTTCCGGTAAACCTGCGCCCTGATAGCGTTTAGAGATCTCATTGCTCAGGATTGTACCTACGGAACGGTCAGTGTTCTTAACATTAAATTGCTGGAATATTCTGGTCTTCTTGTCGAGGGCTGCCTGTGCAGCTTTCAGCAGCTGCCAGTCAATCACTTCGCTGATACCGTGATCCTGTTCTTCTGATTTGAACAATGCTGTTGTTTCATCAGCTGGTTCTTTGTACAGGACCTGAGATACGTCCAGGTTTTTATATTTCCAGTGGGTGATGTTCTCACGTACCTGCAGGCAGTCAGATTGACCTACCATTTCATTTACGGTACGGAAGCCCAGTTCAGCCATGATTTCACGGAATTCTTCTACCAGGAATTTGAACAGGTTCACTACGTTTTCAGGATCGCCGTTGAAGCGTTTGCGCAGTTCAGGATCCTGTGTCGCTACACCTACAGGGCAGGTGTTCAGGTGACATTTACGCATCATGATACAGCCTTCAGCCACCAGAGCAGCAGTAGCTACACCCCATTCTTCTGCACCCAGCAGGGTAGCGATAGCGATATCGCGGCCTGTTTTGAGCTGACCATCTGCCTGTACAACTACGCGGCCACGCAGCTTGTTCTTCACCAGCGTCTGGTGAGTTTCGGCCAGACCGAGTTCCCATGGCAAACCAGCATGCTTGATAGAGCTGATTGGAGATGCACCGGTACCGCCGTCGAAACCAGCGATCAGGATAACATCTGCTTTTGCCTTGGCTACGCCGGCAGCAATGGTACCAACACCTGCTTTAGACACCAGTTTTACGCTGATGCGGGCAGCACGGTTAGCATTTTTCAGGTCAAAGATCAGCTGAGCCAGATCCTCGATAGAGTAGATATCGTGGTGAGGAGGCGGAGAGATCAGACCTACACCTGGTGTAGAGTGACGTACTTTCGCGATCCAGTCATCCACTTTATGGCCGGGCAGCTGGCCACCCTCTCCGGGTTTAGCACCCTGTGCCATTTTGATTTGTAATTCATCTGCATTAGTCAGGTAGTTGCTGGTCACACCGAAACGTGCACTTGCTACCTGCTTGATTGCCGAGCGCATGCTGTCGCCGTTAGGCAGCTTCTCATAGCGCAGTTCATCTTCACCACCTTCACCGGTATTGCTCTTGGCACCGATACGGTTCATAGCGATCGCCAGGGTAGAGTGTGCTTCGTGAGAGATAGAGCCAAAGCTCATAGCTCCTGTAGCGAAGCGCTTGAAGATGCTTTCAGCAGATTCCACTTCATCTAGGGTGATAGACGGACGGTTACGTTTGAAAGTGAAAACGCTGCGGAGTGTAGCTGCTTTTTCGCTCTGGTCGTTCACCGCCTTGGAATATTTCTTGAAGATACTGTAGTCGCCCATGCGGGTTGATAACTGCAGCAGGTGGATAGTAGTTGGATTGAAGAGGTGGAACTCACCTTTTCTCTTCCACTGGTAGATACCACCTACACCCAGGCGGGATACAGGTGTTTCTTTACGGCCATAACCCATCCAGTGTTTAGCGAGGGTTTCGCGGGCGATCTCATCGAGGCCCATACCCTGGATACGTGATACTGCACCGGTAAAGTATTTATCTACTACCTGACGGTTGATACCCAATATTTCGAAGATCTGTGCACCCTGGTAAGACTGCAGGGTGGAAATCCCCATTTTGGAGAAGACTTTCAGCAGGCCATCGCAGACAGCCTTGATGTAATTCTTCTTCAGTTTGTCAACATCATATTCAGTTTCCAGTTTGCCATTCAGTTTCAGATCACGGATCGTACTGAGTGCCAGGTATGGGTTGATTGCGGTGACACCGAAACCAAGCAGGCAGGCAAAGTGGTGTACTTCCCACACATCACCGGCTTCCACGATGATACCTACCTGACCACGGTATCCTTTGCGGATGAGGTGGTGGTGTACGGCAGAAGCAGCGAGGATAGAAGGGATAGCGGCGTGTTCGGAGTCGATCGCCCTGTCGGAGAGGATGATTACTTCATAACCATCTTCCACTGCATCTACAGCGTAGCGGCAGAGACGTTGCAGACCTTTCTCCATGGAGCCGGGTTTACCATCGGCGCGGAAGTAAGTTTGCAGGGTCTTTGCCTGGAACAGACCTGTATCGATGCTACGGATCTTTTCCAGCTCGTAGTTGCTCAGGATGGGGTGACGCAGGGCCACACCATGACAGTGCAGGGGAT
The DNA here is from genome assembly GCF_003412465.1 of Chitinophaga silvisoli. Classification (GTDB taxonomy): domain Bacteria; phylum Bacteroidota; class Bacteroidia; order Chitinophagales; family Chitinophagaceae; genus Chitinophaga; species Chitinophaga silvisoli. The sequence goes on along the minus strand of NZ_QTJV01000002.1, from coordinate 742,693 downwards.
TTTCGTCCAGCAGGTTGCCATTGTTACCTACATAGGTAGCCAATGACATTACCAGCCTTTCGCGGATTGGATCGATAGGTGGGTTAGTCACCTGTGCGAACAGCTGCTTGAAGTAGCTGGTCAGGTGCTGTGGCTGATCGCTCAGCACAGCCAGGGGAGCATCCGTACCCATGGAGCCGATCGGCTCTTTACCATCCAGGGCCATTGGGGCGATGATGGTGTTCAGGTCTTCAGTGGTATAACCGAAGGCTTGCTGGTATTTAAAGATCTGCTCTGGTTCCAGGTGACTGAAAGTAACGCGTGGTTCAGGCAGTTCTTCGAGACGTATTTTGTATTTATTCAGCCATTCACCGTAAGGTTGCTGAGAGCAGATGTTCTGTTTCAGTTCCTCATCGCCGATGATTCTGCCGGCTTCCATGTCCACAATGAACATTTTACCTGGTTGCAGACGGCCTTTTTCTTTAATATTTTTAGGATCTACGGGCAGTACGCCGGCTTCGGAAGCCATGATTACGCGATCGTCTTTGGTTACAACGAAGCGGGCAGGGCGCAGACCGTTACGATCCAGGGTACCACCGATGATTTTACCGTCTGTAAATGAAATACAGGCAGGGCCATCCCATGGTTCCATGAGAGAAGCGTGGTATTCGTAGAAGGCTTTTCTTACCGGATCCATGTCCTCATTGCCATCCCATGCTTCAGGGATGAGCATCATCATTACATGAGGGAGGGAACGGCCGGTGAGCAGCAGGAGTTCTACTACGTTGTCCAGGCTGGCGGAGTCAGACTGACCTTCTTCGACGATTGGAGACAGCATGTCCATTTCTTCCTGAGAGAAGTATTTGGATACGAAGTCTTTTTCGCCGGCACGGAGCCAGTTGAGGTTACCCTTGAGAGTATTGATCTCACCATTATGGGCGATGTAGCGGTAAGGGTGAGCAAGTCTCCAGCTTGGGAAGGTATTGGTAGCGAAGCGAGAGTGGATCACTGCGAAGGCAGACACCATTTTCTCATCACTGAGGTCAGCATAATAATGACGTACCTGGTAGGTAGTCAGCTGACCTTTATATACGATCGTTTTAGTAGAGAGGGAGGCAAAGTAAAACAGCGCTTTTTCCTTAGGAACGGTGTTCCTGACGGTTTTGGACACATAATTACGGAGAACGAAGAGTTTGCGTTCAAATTCGTCGTTGTCGGTGATATGATGAGGACAGGCGATAAATACCTGTTCAATTTCAGGTTCTACTGAAAGGGCGCTTTCACCGATGCCATCGGGACGAACAGGAACTTTACGATATCCAAGAATATCGAGGCCAAGTTTCTCCGCCGCCCGGGCCAGGATCTCGCGGCATTCTTCTCTCCATCGTGGTTCCTTTGGAAAGAAGACCATACCCACACCATATTTACCAAATTCTGGCAGACTAATGCCAATTTTCAGACATTCGTCGTACAAAAACTCGTGCGGGAGCTGGATCAGAATCCCTGCCCCGTCACCGGTATTTTGTTCACAGCCACATGCACCGCGGTGTTCCATATTTTCCAACATGGTAAGCGCATCCCGGATGATCTGATGCGATTTACGGCCCTTAATGTGGACAGTAAAGCCTGTTCCGCATGCATCATGTTCAAAATCCGGGTGGTACAGTCCTTGCAATTGCTTCACTTCTTGCATTCGTTTAGATTTTTTGACCTTGGCACACACTTCACCCCTTCTAAAGGTGCGGTGGAGGTACCGTAATTGTTTCGGGAACGGTATAAAGATACTAAAGGAAGCCGGTATTTTTTAGTAAAACATGCGTATAACACTAAAAATTTAGAAAAGATTAAAAAAGTATAGGCTATTGTTAGAATATAATAAGAGTGGGCGGTGAAAGTGAACGTATTTTACCCTGTGAGTAGTAAATCGTGTTGAGAATTAGTTTAATATATGCATGGGAAATCCGCACTGGTTGCTATAGCAACCAATAAAATGGGGTTATATAATATATTAAGTGGGTAATCGGGACTATACGATTGTCACGTTGATCCCCATCTCTTCTACGGCTTTTACGATGTGGGCAGAGATACCGCTATCGGTAATGATTTCATCAATATCTTCGAGTCCACATATTTTGCCGAACCCTCTTCTGCCGAACTTTGAAGAATCGGCAATGACGATTGTTTTTTGTGCGGCAGCCACCATGCGCTGATTAAGCTGTGCTTCCATCAGATTTGTAGTTGTAAGCCCGAATTCAATATCTATACCTTCAAGGCCGAGGAACAGTTTACTGCAGGAGAAATCGGCGAGGATGCGTTCGGCATAGTTACCGGTGACGGAAGAAGAACTATTGCGGACAATGCCTCCCAGTTGCAATACTTCTATTTCCGGATATCGTAGCAGTTCCTGTGCTACGTTGAGTGCAGGGGTGATGACGGTGAGATGTCCTTTGGGATGAATATTCCTGGCAAGGGCCAGTGCGGTTGTACCGGAAGATATAATTATAGCGTCATTATGGGCAATGAGAGTAGCGGCAGCTGCACCGATGAGATTCTTTTCGTCACGGCGCAGTTTCTCTTTCTCATTTACAGGCTTGTCATTGATATAAGGATTATTTACCGTAGCACCACCGTGTGAACGGAACAGTAAGGCTTTGTCTTCAAGTAACTTGAGGTCCTTTCTGATCGTTACACCAGATACATCAAGTTCTTTGCACAGGTCTATTACGTTTACATATCCTTTTTCCGCTAAGCGGTCTAATATATATTTATGTCGCTCAGCGATATTTATCATTGACATATGCGCAAAAGATTTTATTGCTTCAATTGGTTACAAAAGTACTTTCATGTTGTTGAATTTTACACATGTAAATGGAAAAAAATATTAGGGAAAAGTGCGCTTTTTGATGTATAAAGGCATTTTTTAGGGCTATCCTGTTGAAAACTAGTTAACAAAATATTATTTTCAGCCACTGAATAGAAAGTCGAAACGAAAGTGGACTAGCGAAAGGGGCGAAATAAAAAGAAAGTTTTGAAAAGAGAATGTTATTAAATCCAATGAATAAGATGAAATCTCTATTGACTTTGATGCTGATAGTAGCCTTGTTGCCCGCTGTGATGGCTACTGCACCTCTACCGACATTTTTTAAAGTAGGACACAGAGGTACAAGGGGAATGATGCCGGAGAATACAATTCCAGCTATGATCCGGGCAATTGAAGATGGTGCCAATACCCTGGAGTTTGATGTACACATTACCAAAGACGGACTAGTGGTGGTTTACCACGATGCATCATTCGACCCTGCGTATACAACCAAACCCGATGGCAGTGAAATTCTGCCTGCGGAAAGAGGAAAATATGTTTTCTACCAGATGAATTATAGCGAGATCAGGCCTTTTAGAATTGGTGAAAAGGCGTATCCTAAATTTCCCCAGCAGCAACGTATGAGGACTTATGCCCCACTGCTGTCAGAAATGATTGATTCTGTTGAAGCGTATAATAAGAAACACAATAAGCCTCCTGTTTATTATTTACTGGAAATCAAATCTTCTGAAAAGACAGATGGAAAGGAACAGCCGGCTCCGGAAGAATATGTGGAAAAACTAATGGCCGTTAAGCAGCTGAAAAAACTAAAGGAACGCCTGCTGATCCAGTCTTTTGATATCAGGCCTTTGCAGGTACTGCACAAAACACATCCAAAAGTGGCTTTAGGATTTCTGACCGGAGATAAGAATGTATCCTTTTACCAGCAGCTGGAAAGCCTGGGATTCCTGCCTGCATTTTATAATCCACATTTTTCTTTGGTGACGAAGGAGCTGCTGGACTATTGTCATGGAAAAAAAATAAAGGTGATACCATGGACAGTGGAGGATTTAGAAGATATGAAAAGATTGAAGGGAATGGGGGTAGATGGGATTATTACGGATTATCCGGATCGGATTAATAAGTTATAAAGAATAAGGGGCGACCACCTGGCCGCCCCTTTTCGTTTGATGAGCGGAAATCGTTTATCCCAATTATTATACATCTTTGCGGATGACAATCAGGAAATTATCAATATTATGAGCAATATGAACAAAACATTATCTGCCCTGGCGCTGGTACTAGCCTGTACCTTCGGCCAGAACGATACTGTAATGGCACAGGCGCAGACACAGGCAGCAGTCGCCCGCCCTAAGTTGGTAGTTGGTATCGTCGTAGACCAGATGCGCTGGGACTACCTATACCGTTACGCTGACCGCTATGGCACAGGTGGTTTCAAAAGATTGCTGGGCGAAGGGTTTACATGTGAAAATGCATTCATTACCCATCTTCCCTCCTACACTGCGGTAGGTCACAGCACAATTTTTACCGGATCTGTTCCTGCCATTCATGGAATCACAGGTAATGGCTGGACTGACCAGGCGCTGGGCAGAGAATTCTATTGTACAGAAGATTCTACCGTTACTCCTGTAGGTACTACCTCTGATGCGGGTAAAATGTCTCCACGCAATCTGCTGGCATCTACCATCACTGATGAACTGCGACTGGCCACTAATTTCCGCTCTAAGGTAGTGGGTGTATCCCTGAAAGACCGGGCTTCTATCCTTCCTGCAGGCCACATCGCAAATGGTGCCTTCTGGCTGGATGACAGCAATGCATCTTTCGTGACAAGCAGCTACTACATGAAGGAACTTCCTGAATGGGTAAAACAGTTCAATGCTAAGAATGAACCTGCTGAGCTGATGTCTAAACCATGGGAAACCCTCTACCCTATCAATACTTATGTACAGAGTTCTGAAGATGACGTGACCTGGGAAAATACTTATAAAGGCGAAACCAGTCCTAAGTTCCCCCACGATCTGCCTTCTATCTATAAAGTAAGCAAAGGAAGCCTGCGTGCAACACCAAATGGTAATACCCTTACACTGGATTTTGCGAAAGCTGCCGTGAACGGGTATAATATGGGTAGCGGTCCGGTGACCGACTTCCTGACGATCAATTGTGCTTCTACTGACTACGTAGGCCACCAGTTTGGACCTAACTCTATCGAAGTAGAAGATACTTACCTGCGCCTGGACAAGGATCTGGCAACGTTCTTTACCTTCCTCGATCAAAAGGTGGGTAAGGGAAATTACCTGGTATTCCTGACAGCAGATCATGGTGCTTCCCATTCTGTAGGGTTCCTGAAAGAGCATGATATTCCTTCAGGCCTGGTAAATGACAAGGCGATTATCACCGGTCTGACAGCGGATCTGAAAAATGCATTTGGTGTGGATAGCCTGATTATGGGTACTAACAACTACCATGTGGATTTTGACGTGAAGAGAATTAAAGCTGCGAAGCTGGATTACGATGCGGTGAAAAAGGAAGCTGTGTACTACCTGCAGACAGTGCCGGGTATCCAGTTTGCTGCGGATCTGGACAATATCGGGAACAGTGCATTGCCAGAGCCGATCAGGCAGATGGCAATCAATGGATATTATCCCAAGCGCGATGGTGCGGTAATTATGATTCCTGATCCGGGATGGTATGAAGGTAGTCTGAAAGGTACGACGCATGGTACATGGGCTCCTTATGATACGCATATTCCAATGGTGTTCATGGGCTGGCATGTGAAGCATGGGTATACTAATGAGAAGACGGGTATGACGGATATAGCAGCTACGGTAGCAGCGATGCTGAAGATACAGATGCCGAGTGGTTGTGTGGGCAGGGCAGTGATGGAAGTGTATAAGTAAATTATAAAAAAGAGGCGCGGCTATTAGCCGCGCCTCTTTTGTTTTTATGGTTCAGGATCGAAATAAAATTTCGTTTTCCCTCCTACTATTCTGATGTAAAGCGGATCGCTGGCCAGACTCTCATTCTGCAACCTGTCGAGAGATGTCAGCACATATGTATAGCCTTTCCCTTTCTGATAAGTAGCATCTACATACTGCGGATCTGAGGACTGTGGCAGGATGGTCAGGATCTTTTCGGGATTATTCAGGTTGATCACCTCATTTCCCTCGAAGCGGTATAACACATATTGTTTCGTACGGCTGGTACTATCTTCTTCTCCATCTACCCAATGTATATGTAATCCATTAGCCCTTTCAAAAGCATCAGCAAAATATGGGGATGCGGGGGCTTTAAAGTTCAGCCATGGCATAATAGGACGCAGAGCAGGATAATGATAGAAGTGATTTCGCAGACTATCCTCAATACCCCTGGGGTTTCCGTTGAAAGATTTAGCGCTGTAGAAGATACTTCCCTGCACTGTATTAAGCGTACGGGCTTCGGTAATCTGTACAGGCAATTCATTCGGATTATTCCAGGCGGCATTGCTATTGATGCGGTAAACCCCATGCCCAATGTACAAATGGCGGCCATAAGCATGCTGTGCCCACCAGTTTAGCAGGAGTTCATAGTCTGCAATGCGGTGACCTCTTTCCCAATATAGTTGTGGTGCTACATAGTCAATCCAGCCATTCTTCAGCCATTTTAGCACATCAGCATACAGGTCATCATAATTGGTATTGCCTCCATTGGTATAAGATCCTTCCGGATCCTTGTTCTTATTTCTCCAGATGCCGAAGGGGCTGATCCCAAATTTCACCCATGCTTTCTCCTGCTTGATGGCAATGCTAACCATGTGGATGATGGTATCTACATTGTACCTGCGCCAGTCATCTTTTTCCATTCCATGTCCATACTGGCGATAAGAGGCATAGTCAGGAAATTCCTTACCCGGAACACGGTAGGGATAAAAATAATCATCAAAGTGAACGGCATCTATATCATAACGACGTACTACGTCGCGGATAATCTGTGTAACATACTCGCGGACCTCTGGAATTCCAGGGTCAAAGTATTTCTTGTTATCATAATTCAGGAACCACTGCGGGCGCATCCTGGAAATATGGTTAGGCGTGACATTGTTGCGGCTGGCATTGAATACTGCACGATAAGGATTGAACCAGGCATGAAATTCCATTCCCCGTTTATGTGTCTCTTCGATCATAAACTGGAGAGGATCATAATATGGATTGGGAGCCTGTCCCTGTGTACCAGTCAGGTATTCGGACCAGGGCTCAAAGGGCGAAGCATAAAAAGCATCCGCTACCGGACGGATTTGTACCACCACGGCATTCATGCCATTACGCTGATGTGTATTGAGAAGGTTGATAAATTCCTGTTTCTGTTGTTCAACAGGTAACCCTCTACGGGAAGGCCAATCGATATTCTCAACTGTTGCTATCCATACGGCTCTGAATTCCCGTTTGGGTGGCAGCTGTGCCTGGACCTGTTTGAAAAAGCCTGCCAGGAGGAAAGCGGCCACTAATAAGTGTTTCACCATTCTACAATACGTTAAGACCTGAAAAATTGCGAAAATAAGGAAACCCGGTTACTTGCCAGCGAGGTGTGTGAAAACACCTAACTGATTAGTAAGGAGTACTTTGCAGCACAAACGGTGCCGATCTTTCTAAGAAAGACAGATAATTGAAAGAAAAGGTCTGAAGAGGACTAAATGTTTGCTAAACTTTTCTACCGAGATACTGTGAATAGTCAGGTAAGCGTACTTCATATTCCTGGTGCATGAGAGGAGATGTAAGCAGGAAATCGGCAGAGGTACGATTGCTGGCCATAGGGATATTCCATACTACACCAAGACGGAGCAGGGCTTTGATATCGGGGTCATGTGGAAGAGCTTCCATTGGATCCCAGAAGAAAATCACGACATCAATTTTGCCTTCGGCGATCATAGAACCTATTTGCTGGTCGCCACCGAGCGGGCCGGATAATAATTTTCTGACAGGAACATCGAGATTTTCTTCAATAAGTTTGCCTGTGGTACCGGTAGCATATAATTCATGCCGGCAGAGTACGGTTTTGTTGTAGAGGGCCCATTCTATGAGCTCAGCTTTCTTGTGATCATGGGCGATCAGTGCTATTCTTTTGCGTGCATGCAAGGTTTTGACAGTGGGCATACTCAGTGATGGCGTTATTTCCCATAAAGTTAATATATAGAATAATGTGTCATGTATATTTTTAAAAAGATTTCTGGACCATTGAGACTTCGACATTTATCAATATAGTTTCGTCTATATCCCTATTGAAAAATGTAATAGTTAAAAGGGCTGAATTCCCTCAGATTCTAACCGAAAGTAGTTACCTTTGTCCCATCAAAAGTTTAGAATACTATGATTAAAACAGGAAATCCCATCATCAGCATATATACGGAAATGACACCGAATCCGGAAACCATGAAGTTTGTTGCTAACAAGCTCCTGTACCCAGGTAAGCATATTGACTTTCCGGATGAGGCAAGTGCAAAACCATCTCCCCTGGCGGCCGAACTGTTCAGTTTCCCGTTCATCAGAGGTGTGTTTATTATGGCGAACTTTATCACGCTGACAAAAACTGTTGAAACTGACTGGAATGATATTATCCCTACTATAAAAGCTTTTCTGAAGGAGTATCTGGAAGATAACCGCCCGGTGGTGAACGAAGATGAAATCGTTGACAAACCGGTTGCCGGAAACGAAGTAAGTGCAGATGATACTGATGTGGTAAAGCGTATTAAAGAATTGCTTGAAAACTACGTAAAGCCTGCAGTTGAAATGGATGGCGGTGCCATTCAGTTCAAAGACTACGAAGACGGTACTGTGAAACTGATGCTGCAAGGCTCATGTTCAGGTTGCCCATCTTCCATGATCACACTGAAAGCCGGTATCGAAGGCATGATGAAGCGTATGATCCCGGAAGTGAAGGAAGTGGTAGCCGAAGCGGAATAAGCCATAGTTGAGAGAATGATAGTGTTAAAAATGAGCACAGTCTTTTTGACTGTGCTTTTTTGTTTTTTATAGGTATGCTCTGGAGATTCGGGTGATTTTTTAATGAGAAAATGAAAATAATATACTGCCCCGAATTCTATTTTTTGCAGCTATCTTGCAAGCGTTACAAAATCAGGCCTCATACTTATGAAATACTTGTTTATAGCAGCCAGCATGTTGTTTGCGACAGAACTACATGCACAGAATGCCCTGACGGTTCATTACAAAACCCGTTATCATGGAGAAGAAATGAAAGATGGTGCCCTCACGCTATTTGTTGATGGCAAAAAAGTACATGTGATCAAAAATGCTGATCCGGGAGCAAAAGAACAGCAATACGTTGACTATACAGAAGGAGTAACCATGCAGGTTTTACACCTGAGCGACAGGAATGTGACCTTCAAAAAAAAGACAACAGATTATGAAAAGCCGGAGCTGCTGCCAGATACTGCTACCATTGCAGGGTATCTCTGTAAAAAAGCGAAAGTAATTATCCGGTCTAATACCGTGGAAGTATGGTATACCAATGCACTGAATGTAAACGGTACACCTGCTATTGGTACGACTCCTGACCTGGGTCTTGTGTTAAAGACTGTGCGGAATGGAGAATTGGAGACAGTTGCTACCGAGGTGAAAAAAGGTAAGATCAATCCTAAAGATCTCAATTGGCCGGATGCGGCTGCTATGGGTAAATTGGTAGACCAGGCAAATTATACGCGCGAAGTGATCGACAGCCGTTATACCACTATTCCTGTATTCAGCAAGGAGCAGGTGTCCTTTGGTTATGATAAACCCAATCCCGCTGCCAACCAGAGCGATGTGACCTATCATTACGCCGGTGGAACCGTAATCCTGAAAAAGATAAAATTGCCTAAATACGAAACAGGCCGCCAGCTGTTTGCAGAACTGGCCCAGTACTCCAACGGAGATGCTTATGACCGGACGGGCTCTGTATTTATGATTCCTGTGGATAAGCAACGCTCTTTCCTGAATGGTTTGCAGAATGGTGTAAAAGATTTACCTGTTTATAAAGAGAAATACCAGGGTGTAGTTGCTACAGACGATTACCTGCCTGCTATGGAGCTCCTGCGCTTCTTCACGCCTTTCGGTATACATCATTATAATGAAAGAAGCCAGATTGCCGGTTACAACTGGGCAGATTCTGCAGTGTTCCGTCAGGAGATCACAGAACTGCAACCGGGAATGGAAGGTGATGTATGGATTGGTGTATTCATTGGAAATTATGATAAGGGCGGACACATCGTAAGTCTCCGCCTCAAATACTTTAAGGGGGATGAAGATGAGGGCTTACAGGCACCAGGTTATTTACACCCGATCTTCAATACCACGAACCTGATGGAAATGGCTGGACAGGAATATGGTACTATGTTCGATCATGATTCTTTGACTGTGAAAGTGAATATTCCGGAAGGCGTGACCCACTTACAGCTGCGTTATATCACCACCGGTCATGGTGGCTGGGGCAATGGCGATGAATTTGTACCTAAGCTGAATGAGATCTTTGTAGATGGCAAGCGTGTATATCATTTTGTACCCTGGAGAACGGATTGCGGTACTTACCGTCTGCTCAACCCATCATCAGGCAATTTCTCAAACGGCCTGTCATCTTCCGACCTTAGCAGAAGTAACTGGTGTCCAGGTAGTCTGACACCGGCAGTATATATCCCACTGCCAGATCTGGCACCGGGGGTACATGAATTTAAAGTTGCCATTCCATTAGGTAAGAGAGAAGGTACGGCCTTCAGTGCCTGGAATGTGTCGGGGGTACTGATGGGAGAGAAAAAATAACTTATTGAGAATCGCTTATGCCAACTGCATGAGCGATTTTTTTAGGGACTTGCTACACTTATCTTTGCGGCATGAATGTGGATGTATTTTACCAGGCGCTGATAGAAGGAGTGAAGGCCATGAGCTGGCTGGAAATCCTGGCAGCAATCTTTGGCGCTATCAGCGTGGTATGTAGTAAACAGAACAGCATCTGGCTTTATCCTACAGGGCTGATCAGCACGGGCATATATGTATACCTGTTATCCAGGGAACAGTTTAAGCTGTATGCAGAGGCAACGCTGAATGCTTATTATTTCATCATGAGTATTTATGGCTGGTACCACTGGGCGAAGAAGAAGCCTTCAGAACCCGAAGTACCGATTGCCTGGGCATCCAGAACGGAATGGATTGTGACGGTGGCCATAGCATTGATAGGCTGGGCGGTATTTTACTACCTGCTGAGTCATTTCTCCAATTCGGATGTACCGCTGGTAGATGCATTTGTATCTGCAACTGCCTGTGCTGGTATGTGGTTGCTGGCCAAGCGGAAGATTGAAAACTGGGTGGTACTGAATATATCCAACCTGGTCGCCATCCCATTATTATTTCATAAAAAACTAGTCGCGACAGCGGTGCTGACCATCTTCCTGTTTATAGTAGCGGTGATGGGTTATTTCAGCTGGAAGAAGATATGGAAGAGTTATTCAAAGTAGTGGTTATTGGTCCGGAGAGTACGGGCAAAAGTACCTTGAGTGAGTTCCTGGCATCGCATTATGAAACGATGTGGGTGCCTGAGTATGCCCGTCAGTATATAGAAGATCTGCCTCGTCCTTATGAGCAATCAGATTTGTTGGCTATTGCTAAGGGACAATTGGAACTGGAGGCTGAGAGGGCGAAACTGGCAAGCAGACTGCTGGTATGCGATACAGATCTGCATGTGATCAGGGTATGGAGTGAGCATAAGTATGGTGAATGTGATCCCTGGATTGTAGCCGCTATTGCAGAAAAAAGATATGACCTTTACCTGCTCACGTATATAGATATTCCATGGGAAGAAGATCCGCAGCGGGAACATCCTGACCCTGCTATGCGGGAATACTTTTACAACGTGTATAAAGAGATCGTACAATCTTCAGGCGTGCCATGGGTGGAAGTCCGTGGTTCATTTGAAGAAAGAGAGGCTACAGCTGTAAAGGCGGTCGACCAGCTACTTGGAGCTAATCAGCTCTGAGATATCGGGGTCTCCGGCCAGTAAGCGCATTTGCACCAATATTTTCTTTTGCCTGTAGAGTGTTGGCCTTGCCGGTGGCACGATCGTATATTTGACAGGGTTAGGCAGGCTGGCTGCGATCATGGCAGATTGTTCCCTGTTGAGGTTTGCAGCCGGTTTATGGTAAAACAGCTGGGCTGCAGCTTCTACTCCGAACACAGCATCGCCGGTCTGGGCTACGTTGAGGTAGACTTCCAGGATGCGCTCTTTGCCCCAGAGTTTTTCGATCATGAATGTAAAGTACACTTCCAGCCCTTTTCTGAACCAGCTTCTCCCCTGCCACAGGAATACGTTCTTGGCTACCTGTTGGCTGATAGTACTTGCCCCACGAATCTTTTTACTCTTTTGGTTATGCTTCATGGCTTTTTCGATGGACTTAAAGTCAAAGCCGTTGTGATCAGGAAATAGCTGGTCCTCGCTGGACAGTACAGCCAGTTTGGTAAATTCAGAGATCTCTGAGTAGTCTACCCATGTTTTATGAAACTTAGTATCAGTACCCCATGTACCGATCCAGCTGGAGATCATTGTGACGGTAATAGGGGGATTGACCCATTTTAAAGCAATGAGGTAAACAAAGTGTGCAATAAATAAGCCCAGGAGAATCTTTTTCAAGTATCGCCATGTTCTCGGAACAATTCCTTTCAACTTCATCCACAAGATGATTTTGGAAATCGGGCGGAAAGATAGTAAGATTATTTAATGTCGATGTTAACTAAGGCAGGCTTTTTCTGTAGCTGGCCGCATGCCGGCTACAAAAAATGAGTTATTACCTTTTTTTCTGCTGGTCTGGTAATTGGAGGTATAATCGTAAATTTACAGTATGCTTTTGACTTTACACCCGGACAACCCGAATCCCCGTCATTTGAAGACGATCGTGGAATGTCTGAAAGATGGAGGCGTGATTATCTATCCGACCGATACGGTTTACGGCATGGGCTGTGATATTTCACAGCACAAAGCTATAGAACGCATTTGCCGCATCAAGCATATTAATCCTGCCAAGGCCCAGTTTTCATTTATATGTTACGATCTCAGTCATTTGTCTGACTATGCAAGAAGTGTAGATACACCTACCTTCAGGATGCTGAAGAAGGCATTGCCGGGGCCGTATACATTCATTCTGCCCGCCAGCAGGCAAGTGCCCAGAATGCTGAAACAAAAGAAAGATACGGTTGGTATACGCGTTCCCGATAATAATATCAGCAGGGCAATTGTGAGGGAATTAGGAAATCCTATCCTCAGTACGTCGTTGCCGATTGAAGCTTACGTAGAAGAATATACTGATCCGGAAATCATTCATGAAAAGTTTGAGAACATTGTGGATATTGTAGTGGATGGAGGTCCTGGAGGTATGGAGTTTTCTACAGTGATCGATTGTACCGGTTCTGAACCTGAACTGATCAGGGAAGGTCTGGGCAGTTTTGAAGAGATTGTTTAAACTTTTAAATATGAAAATAGGGAGTGTTTTGTTACTGCTATTTTTAGGATTCAGTGTCGTAAAAGGGCAAAATAAGCTCTCCGTAGCGCCCTTATATCCGCTTCAAAAAAAGATGACTTCGTCAATTACTTTTGTGAAGCCAGCGCCAGTAGCTACTTTTACGCCAAAAGTGACTCCTCCCCTGACTCCCCGTACTTATTATGATCAGTGCTTCGGATATTTCTGTAAAAAGGAATGGAACTTTGAACAGCGTACAAAGGTGCCCTTGAAGTTCCGGTTGGGAACCTACCAGGAGGCACAACGCATTGAAGGTAAATGATAACCAAACTTTATCCTGTTGGCCGAAAGGCCTTTTCCCAGGCGGAAATACAGGAAAGTAGTTGATGAAAGCAAATAAATTACTTGCTTTGAGCAAATAATAAAAAGGGGCTTTTTCCATTGGAAAAAGCCCCTTTTTATTGAGATAAAGAACACTATTGTTTGATGCCCAGCTTCTTAGCTACGTCTGCAGGCAGTGCTTTTTTGTTCAGCATGATGCAGGTAGTCTTATAAGCGAAGTAAGGTTCAGAAGCATAGAAATATCCGCTACCCGGATTGGTAGTACCCCATGAGTTTTTCACACGGAAGTATACTTTACCATTCTGGTCTTTCGCCATACCTACGATGTGCATACCATGGTCATCCTGTGTTTCGAAATTATCGAAAGCTTTCTGGCGCAGTTCAGGTGTGATAGTTTTTTCCTTTACAGGTTCTTCGAATACTTTCTTCTTTTCTTCAGCGCTCATGTCGCTGAATTCAGTTTCTGGTACTACCGCCAGGCCTTCGAAGAAGTTGAACCCTTTCTCACTTACGTCTGCAGCCCATGCGATGGTATAACCATTCTGGATAGCGTTTTCTGCGATGGCAGTGAAGTCGTTCAGGGGTACATTGTATACTCTTTCCCAGTTCCAGTTGTCCGGTACTTCCAGCACGAACTGCTCATAGTAAGGATGATGAGTGAAAGAAGACACAAGTACATAATCGTCTGCATTCAGACCCAGTTCTTTTGCATAAGACTGTGGCGTGTAGGATTTACCCTGGTATTCGAATTTTTCAGGAGCATCGCCAATGTAGGAATTCAGCACGCCATCAACGGCTTTCTTCCAGTTAGGATTGATGGTACCTTCAGCAGCACCGATTTTGTTGGTCAGGCCTTCCAGTACAGACACCATTTCAGCATGGTTATATACTTTATCGCGATTGCCATCGTATACAGCCTGAGGTACCAGACCATATTCACGGAGGCAGAGCAGATCGTCAGGGAATCCACCACCTTCACCGAAGTTGGCCTTACCGTGCATGCGCACGTAGTTTACCGCCTTGAGGGGGTACATTCTTCTTACCACGAACATTTCGCTCAGGTTCGCACCCTTGCCTTTACCATTGCGCAGCGCCTCGGCCTGGAAAAAGGACAGACCAGAGAAAGACCAGCAGGTGCCGGTACGGCCCTGGTTTTCCACATCACCTGCATCTAAGTTTTTGATTACGGTAAACTGGTATTTGCTGCCTTCTTTGTTGGTGGTTTGCGCCATGGCAGTCGTGGTAGAATAACACACGGCCAGGCATAAGATCCATTTCTTCATTTTGGTTTGGTGTTTTGATTTGAAAACGAGGTTTCAAATGTAAACCAATCCTTTTATACTCAGAAAGAAAGTTAAGGTAAGCGGTTGCTAATCCTGGGGGAGTTCATATTGCGCACGGGATATTTCCCAGCGCCATAATTGTGTGTCGGGGTTTTCGCCGGCAAAGGACATTCCTGATTTCTGGAGCACTTTTACAGAAGCGGTATATTCCTCTTCAGTATGAGCTATCACCCGGGTCACATAGGAGTGTCCAAAGGCGAACCGGATCAGGGCCTGAGTGAGCTCGGTACCATAGCCCATCTCGCGGTAGGCGGTGTTAATTTCATAGCCTATTTCGACCACGCCGTCATTGTCCGGGCGGCCTTTAAAGCCACCGGCACCAATCAGGCGTTTGTCTTCCTGGTGAATTACCAGGTAAAGAAACCAGCCAAGCATAGAAGGGTCATTGCGCAATTTGTCGTACGCTACCAGTATTATTTCAGGGAACTCGGTCCAGAATAGAGGTATATCAATATCCAACAAATGGCCCAACGCTTCTTTTCCTTGTAGTAATGCTTCGAAGTACTGCAGGGTACAAGGCAATATTTGCAACCTTGAGGTCAGGATCATGGGCGAAAGCTAGTAAACGAATTTGGAAAACACAAGAGGGGTGTAAGTACTCAGTGCAGATGGGATGCAGTGGATTTTCCTATAGTTTCCAGGAGGAACAAAGGCCGGACAACAGATCATTGTCCGGCCTTATTGTGTATAGATTTAACACTTTGTTAGTAATTAGTGGGCTTCCAGCCAGTTTCGGCCGAGGCCTATTTCAGCTTCTACCGGCACGGCAAGCGGCAGTGCATTGCGCATTCCTTCGAGAATAATCGGCTTAATTATTTCAATTTCATCCTTATGGACATCAAACACCAATTCATCATGTACCTGCAGGATCATTTTTGAGCGTAGGTTTTCCGCTTTCAAAGTTTTGTGGATAGCGATCATTGCGAGCTTGATCATATCCGCAGCGGTACCCTGAATCGGCATATTAATGGCATTTCGCTCAGCATAGCCTCTTACCACAGCGTTGGAGCTGTTGATGTCTTTCAGCCAGCGCTTACGTCCCAGCAGGGTTTCTACATAACCATTCTGCTGTGCAAACCGGATTTGCTTATCCATGTAGTTTTTGATAGCCTGATACTGGGCAAAGTAGTTATCGATCAGCATTTTGGCTTCGCTGCGGGCAATGCCCAGGTTTTCGGAAAGACCGAAGGCGCTTACACCGTAGATGATCCCGAAGTTCACGCTTTTGGCATTGCGGCGCATATCGGAGCTTACTTCTTCCAGTGGTATACCGTAAACCTTAGCGGCTGTAGCGGCATGAATGTCTATACCCTGGCGAAATGCGTCTATCATGGCCTGATCTTCACTGATGGCGGCAATAATGCGCAGTTCTATCTGGGAGTAATCAGCAGAGAGCAGGGTATACTCTTCACTGCGGGGTACGAATGCTTTACGGATTTCCCTGCCCCTGTCCGTTCTGATCGGAATGTTTTGCAGGTTCGGGTTGGTGCTGCTCAAACGGCCGGTTACAGCTACTGCCTGGTTATAGGAGGTATGTACCCTGTTTGTACGTTTGTTGAGCATAGTTGGCAGTGCATCTACATAGGTAGATTTCAGCTTGCTCAGCTCGCGGAATACTAAGATGTCGTCTACGATCTGGTGCTTGCTGGCCAGTTTTGCCAGTACATCTTCACCTGTAGCATATTGACCGGTACGGGTCTTTTTCGCTTTAGGATCGAGTGCCAGTTTTTCGAAGAGCACTTCGCCCAGTTGTTTGGGAGAGGCGAGATTGAAACGCACTCCTGCCTGTGTGTATACACTTTCTTCTGCTCTTCTGATTTCAGTATCCAGTTCGGCGGAGTAATCGGCCAGGGCCTGTGTATCGATAGCGATACCTTCGTACTCCATATCGGTGAGGACCTTTACGAGCGGGTTTTCCACTTCATAGAATACCTTTTCTACATTTTTAGCCGGCAGCAGTGGGGCGAACTTTTCTTTCAGCTGCAGGGTGATGTCGGCATCTTCTGCCGCATAGTCCTTGATCTTTTCGATCTCCACATCGCGCATGTTGCCCTGGTTCTTCCCTTTTTTGCCAATAAGGGTTTCAATGGAAACCGGTTCGTACTGGAGGTACTGTGCGCTGAGCAGGTCCATACTACGACGGCCTTCCGGCTCTATGAGGTAGTGGGCCAGCATCGTGTCAAATACAGGTGCTTTGATATCTACACCATACCACTTGAGCACCAGCATATCATATTTCAGGTTCTGGCCAATGAATACTATGTGGGTGGCTTCAAAAAGCGGGCGGAATTCGTCTACAATCGCCTGTGCACCTGCCTTATCAGCGGGAACAGGTACGTACCAGGCTTCGCCGGCTGCAAATGCAAAGCTCATACCTACCAGGTCTACGGCATTTGCATCGGTACCGGTCGTTTCCGTATCGAAGCAGATTTCCTGTTTGCTTAACAGGGTGGCCAGCAGTTCCGCTCTTTTTTCAGGCGTGTCTGCAAGGTGATAGGTATGTGGAGTATTGTTGATATTCTTTTCTGCTACGAGAATGCTCACCGTTTGCTCAGGATTATCTTCGGGAGTAACGACAACAGTGGCACTGGTTGCGTTGCCAAAGAGGTCCAGCTGTACTTTGCCGGTGGCAACGGCCTCAGCGCCGGAACCAAAGGTGTCGCCCAGGATACGTTTACCCAGGGTTTTGAATTCCAGTTCGATGAATACTTCTGAAAGGGCATCTTTGTTATGGTCCCTGATGCAGAAGTCCTCTTCGTGGAAGGTGACAGGTACATCGGTGATGATGGTAGCGAGTTGCTTCGAGAGGATGGCGCTATCGGCACCGGCTTTGATCTTCTCTCCCATTTTACCGCCAATCTTATCCGCATTGGCCAGCACATTTTCGATGGAATCGTACTGGGCTAAAAGTTTCATGGCGGTCTTCTCTCCTACTCCCGGAATACCAGGAATGTTGTCGACAGCATCGCCCATAAGTCCCAGGATGTCAATTACCTGGTGTACATCTTTAATCTGCCATTTTTCACATACTTCCTTAGGGCCGAGAATTTCTTCTTTGCTGCCCATGTAAGGAGGTTTATAGATGAATACATTTTCTTTTACAAGCTGGCCATAGTCTTTATCGGGAGTCACCATGTATACGGTGTAACCTGCTGCTGCTGCCTGCCAGGCAAGGGTGCCAATCACGTCATCGGCTTCATATCCATCCAATTCTATGCAGGGAATATTGAAACCGGTGATGATACGTTTGATATCCGGAATAGCGTCAAGCAGGTCTTCAGGTGCATCTTCACGATTCGCTTTGTAATCAACAAAGGTGGTATGTCTTTCGGTAGGGGCATGTGTATCGAATGCCACTGCCATGTGTGTGGGGTTTTCTTTTTTGATCAGGTCTATCAGTGTGGAGGTAAAGCCAAACTGGGCATTGGTATTACGACCAGCGCTGGTGAGGCGAGGGTTCCGGATCAGGCCATAGTATGCGCGATATATGAGAGCCATGGCATCCAGTAAAAAAAGTTTCTTTTGCATCTGCCAAAAATAACTATGAATTGTGAAATTTATCGCCTGAGTTAGGATCTTTGCGATCAAAGAAAAGCAACATGAAAAAAATATACCATCTGTCGACCTGTAATACCTGTAAGAAGATCATTGATGCTATATCGGCAAAAGAAAAAGGGTTTGTGTTGCAGGATATAAAGACGGAGAAGATTACGCCAGCGCAGCTGGAGGAGATGTATCAACTGGCGGGCAGTTATGAGGCGTTGTTTAGCAGGAGGTCACAAAAGTATCGTCCGATGGGATTGCATGAAAAGGAGTTGACGGAAAAAGATTATCGTGACCTGATTTTGCAGGAGTATTCTTTTTTGAAGAGACCGGTGAGTATAGTGGGAAATGAGATTTTTATTGGAAATGATAAGAAGAATGTGGAGGGCCTGGAAGCGGCGGCAAAAAAATAGTGAAAAAACAGGGCGACCTCTGGTCGCCCTGTTTTTTTATAAGGAGGTAGCAAAGTCTCTTACCACTTGTTTGTATTGTTCCATATCTTCTTCATGTTCAAATGACTTGAACGGGAATGTTTTGATATCTTCCAATGCTTTTCCCAACCTGAAATCGGATTGATTCACATTAAAGAAGAATCCTTTTTTCATCAGGAACTTACCCAGGTATTCCTGCTCTGACTGGCCGGGTGTAGGCACTAAAATCGCTTTCTTATTCAGCTTTACAAGGTCCATGAGTGTCGTATAACCGGAACGGCTTAATACCATATCAGCACCAAGCATCGCTTCATTCAGTTCTTTTGCATTCAGGTGGTTAACCTGTTGAATACGATCAGTGACCTGTCTGGTTTCAGGAGTACCTGGTTTACCACTTACGATCAGTGCACTGATGGGCAGCGCCGCTACCTGGTCGAGTACCATTTTTTCCAGGTTGGAACGCTGAGGTTCCGGTCCGGAAATGAGTACCAGCAGGTCGTATTTTTTAGGTACATCTGGCTTGTTTTCAAAACGGCTAAGACACCCAAGGTATTTTGTATTCGGAGGTAGTGTTTTGGGATGGCCCAAGACACCGGAAAGGTTGTTGGAACCGGCATAGTCCGGTATCCAGCAGGCACCATATTTACGGATGTAGCTGTAATTGATCTTTTGCAGAAGGGTTTCAATGATTCCACCAAATGGAGTCTTGATCAACAACTGGTGAGAGATAATAACGGTAGGGATGTCGCGATGGTAGAGGCCGAAGCGGTTGTCGGAAATAACAGCATCAATTTGATGTTCTTTCACTACCTGTTGCAGCCATTGTTGCTCATACTTAATGGACTTGATGATCTGGGGGATCTGCTGGATGATTTTCGGTCCAAAAAACCAGCCCTTTTGAGCATACTGGATACGGTATCCGGGAAGTGGCAGGATGGTCAGCTGTGGGAATTCCTGACTTAACAACGCAGCATGTTTTCCTTCGGCGGCAATAACTACATTACAGCCTGCGTTTAATAATTCGTGAATGATAGGGATATCCCTGGTTGCATGACCTAATCCCCAGTCCAGAGGGACTACCAGAACTGTTTTACGCGCAGATTTTGTAGGCAAATATTTGAAATTTTTACGAAATTAGCTTAATTTAGAAATGCGCACTGTTAAGAAAAGGTAAACTCTCGTACAGACTGGCATCTATAATATTTTTGAGGAAACAACATAGAGTATGAAATCAAATAAATGGCTGACTATCTTTCTTCTTTGCGCCAGCATTAGTATTATCGGACAGAGCTGTAAAGTTTTTAAGAAAAACGATTGCGGTTGTCCTACTATGAATAAGAAACGCATGCACTGATCTTTATTGAAAATAGCCGGATCGTTCCCGCGCAATTTAAAGACCTTGTACATCCAGTTGTTAAGCACACCAAATCACTTACACCTATTGAAAACGCCTTTAAACAACATTTAGGGGAACAATCAATTTATTCTAATGAAACAGGTTGAAAGGGATTTATTGTTTGTACTGCATGAAGACAGGTACAGCGAACAGCAAATTCAAAATGCAGTAAGACAAATCAACGAGATGCTATCCATGGTAGAAACAATGGACTATCTGTGTAATGTTATGGAAGTTGCAGATTGTAATAAAAACAAGGTCAGCAGCAAGCGTACAGTACTCCAAAAGGCATTATCAAGAAAAGAAGTCAAACCTTTTGAATTCATCATACATAAGAACTAATTAACAAACGGTTCAATTGTAGTGGCAGGCAGGTCGTCACTATACCCCCTGATATCATCAGTCAGGCCTTGCTACGGCTATCAGTAGCAGATCCGATTACTATCTTTATTCACGTTGATCCTTAATTCACAATTGATTCGTAGGTTTGCGAGCAACTAAATTACTATTGATGGCAGACTTCGCGCTACTTCACGATTACCTGATTCCAATCTCAAAAGCAGACCTGAATAATGAACAGGAATATGACGGATACCAGATTGGTGCTATCTGTGATTGCTATGAAGAAGGAAACATTCCTGATCTGGATGCAGCTGACATCATTTTAATAGGTGCTTCTGAAGAGCGTGGATATGGCCCCGGCAGGAAAGGCCCGGACGCAGCAGATGCTGTTCGCCGCGAGTTTTTTAGTCTTTACTACTGGCATAAGGAGGTAAAGATTGCGGATGTTGGTAACCTGCGCCCCGGTATCGCTCTCACGGATACCTATGCAGGTCTGAAAACGATCCTGTCAGAACTGATTAACTCCAGCAAAACAGTGATTATTCTAGGCGGTTCCCATGACCTGACCTATGCACAATACAAGGCTTATGCAACGCAGAAGTATGTGATAGAAGCTACAGTGGCCGATGCGTTGATAGACCTTAAAGAAGAATCAACGATCCCTGCGGACAGTTTCCTGATGGAAATGTTCACCGAACAGCCGAACTACATCCGCCATTACAATCACCTGGGCTTCCAGAGCTTCTTTGTGCATCCCCGGATGCTGGAAACACTGGATAAACTCCGCTTCGATTGCTATCGCCTGGGTAAGGTGAGAGAAAACATGGATGAGATGGAACCGGTATTGCGGAACACAGATATGCTGAGCCTTGATATCAATATTATCAGAAATTCAGATGCTCCGGCAAATACCCTCTCCCCTAACGGACTCGCTGGGGATGAGGCCTGTATGCTCTCCCGCTATGCCGGCATGAGCGCTCGTCTGAGCTCCTTCGGTATTTATGGTTACCGGCCTGAAAAGGACAAAAACCATCTGACTGCCAAACAGATATCTCAGATGATGTGGTACTTTATGGATGGTGTAGCCATCAGGAATAAAGAGGCCCTGCTGCAGGATCGCGAAGCATTCTGGGAGTTTAACATTGTATGTGGGGATATCGAAACCGTGTTTCTGAAAAGTAAAAAGACCGGGCGCTGGTGGATGCAGATGCCTGGGAAGGAATTCTTACCCTGTGCCTATAACGATTACCTGATGGCGAGCAATAATGAGATCCCGGAAAGATGGTTGCGCCACCAGGAGCGGATGTAACACACCACGAACGGCAAAAGATATAATAGACATTAAATAGTACCTATCATGCCGAACACTAAGGAAATCCGCGCCCGTATTAATCTGATCCAGAACTTGCAGGATATTATCCTGATCACCATTGGCGTGCTGCTGGCAGCTATTGGCCTGAAAGGGTTCCTGATGCCCAATGAGTTTCTCGATGGCGGCGTGACAGGGATCTCCCTGCTGATCAACAGGCTGACCGGATGGAATATTTCTGTACTCCTGGTCATTATCAACATCCCTTTTATCCTATTAGCTTACAAACAGCTTTCAGTTGAGTTTACCATCAAGGCCATGTGTGCTATTGTGGGACTCGCCTGTGCCCTGGTATTTATTAAGGTGCCTACCATTACCAGCGATCGCCTCCTGATTGCCATTTTCGGTGGTTTCTTTTTAGGTGCCGGTATAGGATTGTCGGTACGAGGTGGTGCAGTACTGGATGGTACAGAAGTATTGGCACTTTACATCAACCGTAAGACTGTATTGTCCATGGGTGAAGTGATTATGTACTTCAACCTGGTCATCTTTAGTGTAGCGGCGATCCTCATCAATATTGAAACGGCTCTGTATGCGATTCTGACTTACCTGGCCGCTTCAAAGACAGTAGATTACGTAATCTCCGGTTTTGAAGAATACATAGCGCTTACGATTATTTCCAACGAAAGTGAACTGGTACGCAAAACATTGACTTTGTCCCTGAAAAAAGGGGTGACCGTATTCAAGGGACAAAGCGGTTATGGTAAGCGGGGTGCGGTGGATAAGGATATTGATATTATCTACACCGTGGTGACCCGCCTGGAAGTGCACAAAATCATTGACGAAATAGAGAAAATAGATGAAAAAGCGTTTATAGTGCAGCACAACATTAATGATACTAAGGGGGGCATGATTAAGCGCCGGGCCACACATCATTAATTAAGAGTGCATACTTCTGAGCAGTTCTATTACTCTATGTTTCAGGTAAGCAGCTTTATTGTCGGTAAGGATCATATCGTCATCCAGACCAGCGAGCGTCAATGGTCTTTTCTTTTCCGCACGGATTTCGATGTCTTTAAAGTAGGCCTCTTTCTTTTCAGCCCATTGAGCCTGAGAGAGTTCTAAGGTTTCGCGCCGGGGATTGTCCAGGTTATGATAGACTTCATTGTATACAGTGGCTAGAAGGCTTTCCATTTCCTGGTAATAGGCTAATGCACAGTTGTAAGAGCTGCCGCCCTGGCTAAGGCATTGCTGGTAGCGTAATTCAATAGAGTCTACGGTGGTTTTGGTGGTTTGTCCAAACACAGTCAGACTTATGCACAATGGCAGGCATAGTAAAAGTAATTTCATAGGATATGGATTAAAGTGTGCAAATATAGTAATAAATTATAATAACTATATTTTGACAGTTTTGAGGGAACAAAAAAAAGGCGCGTCTGGAGGACGCGCCTTTTTTTGCATTATATCACGACCAACTCGTACCAGTCTTCCGGCTTGAAGTACTGCTTTGCTAACACGTGCAGTTCTTCTGCTGAAATGGTTTTGATTGTCCGGATATTATTATAGAAGTAATTTTCGTCCAGATCATTGAGGATCAGATTTTTCCAGCGTTGAATAATCTGGAAAGCGCCATCCAGGTCACCTAGAATAGACCCGATCATGAAGTTGCGCACAAGTGCCATTTCTTCTTGGTCCACCACTTCATTCTGCAGTATGCGCATTTCCTTGTACACCTCTTCGATAGTGGCTTCACATACATCTCTGCCAGCTTCAGTATGGATATTGATGGCACTTGCCTGGCGGAAGTTGTAGACCTGTGAGGAAATACCATAGGTATAACCTTTGTCCTCGCGGATATTGCTCATCAGGCGGGATCCAAAGTAACCGCCGAAGATGGTATTCAGCACCATCATCTTCGGATAATCAGGATGGTAGCGGTTAGGGAAATGACGTGCGATACGCACGGCACCCTGTACCCCATTCTCATCATTGAAAATGCGGAACTTTTTTTCTTCCGCCGGCATGATAGATATTTCCGGTTTGATGATCGTTGCCTCTCCATTCCATTTGGTGGTACCAAAGAACTGGTTCAGCTGAGGAATCAGTTGATCCGGAAGTTTCCCCGCCACAAAGATGCGGCAGTTATTGTAAGTATAATGTTGCTGATAGAAAGCTCTCAGTGATTCTGTCTGCAGTGCATCGTATGCTTCCATGCTGCTTACGCGGCCGTAAGGATGGAATTCTCCAAACAGGTATTTATCAATATGCCTGTTGGCTACGAAATCACATTTCTGCAGATTTACTGCCAGCCTTTGCTTCATGTTCTGCTGGAAAAGAGCCAGTTCTTCTTCAGAAAAGGCCGGATCCAGGATCACCTCCTGCAGTGTAGGCAGCAGGGCGGAGAAGCTCTTGGTGAGACAGTGAAGTGTATAAGTACCAAATTCATGGTGGCAACTCCTGTTCAGGTATGCTCCATAGTAATCGATACTTTCATTTATTTCCAGTGCAGAATGCTTGCCTGTACCATTCTTCATGAGGAAGTTGGATGCAGAAGCAATGAGGTTTTCTGATTCGTACCAGCTACCTGCAGGAAAAACCATTTCCAGCTGCAAGGTTTCCTGTTCGTCCGATTCAATTACGTAGACAGGGATGCCGTTATCCAGTGTGAATTTTTCATACGGTTTCAGTGTGACTTCAAAATCAACAGCATCTTTAATCTCAGGGGCGATTTTACGATTTATCATTAATCTTAGTGAATATTATCCTGCGTAATAGTAAAGAGTATTTGAGTTCTTCTCATCAAAGAGTATAGCAGCCTGCTTGTGCATTTCTTCGGCAGTTACCGCTTCGTAGTTGCTGAATTCTGCATTCATAAGAGCAGCATCGCCCATCAGCTCGTAAAAAGCGAGGTTGTTTGCTCTGTTCAACAATCCCATATCCTCAAAAGCGAGCATGCTTTCCACGCGATTTTTCACTTTCTGCAGCTCTCTTTCGGGAATGATTTCCTGTTGTACTTTATCCAGCTCTTCCTGGATTGCTTTTTCGGCATCTTTCATTTTCACGCCTTTTACCAGCTTGCCTTCTATTGTAAACAGGCCGGCATCGAGGGTACCGAAATGGTAACAATCTATATTGCTGAAGAGCTTTTTCTCCTTTACCAGTACCTGGTGCAGACGGGAAGATGCGCCACCACCGAGGATATCAGAGATAAGATCGATTGCGTAATAATCTTTGTCCATACGACCCGGCATATGATAGCATTTGTACAGGGCATCCAGCGGAACGTTGGCTTTTACTTCCAGTTTGTGCGCTTCCTTCTGGACAGGTTCCTGTGGAATGTTGCGTTGGATACGTTCGCCAGCGGGAATATCACCAAACCATTTTTCCGCCAGGGCTTTTACCTGGGAGGTGGTCACTTTGCCAGCTACTACCAGGATCGCATTGGTCGGGCGGTAATATTTGAAGAAAAAGTTCTTTACATCTTCCAGCTTTGCATCTTCAATGTGTGCCAGCTCTTTACCGATGGTCATCCATTTATACGGATGCACGGTGTAAGCCAGGTCGCGCATCTTGTGCCAGATGTCGCCATATGGCTTGTTGATGTAGTGTTCCTTAAACTCTTCACATACTACCTTGCGCTGTACATCCAGGCTTTTTTCGCTGAATGCAAGAGAAAGCATACGGTCGCTTTCCAGCCAGAAAGCGGTTTCAATATTTTCTGCGGGTAGTTGAATGTAGTAGTTGGTCAGATCACTGGTTGTGTAAGCATTGTTTTCGCCACCAGCCATCTGGAGTGGTTCATCATATTCCGGGATGTTGACAGAACCGCCAAACATCAGGTGTTCGAATAAGTGCGCAAATCCTGTCTTGTCAGCATCTTCATCGCGGGAGCCTACATCGTACATAACATTTAGCACTGCCATTGGTGTGGTATGGTCTTCGTGCACAATCACGCGCAGGCCATTGGCTAAAGTGAATTTATTGTAATGGATCATAATTCCTATTTATGAGAACTGCAAGTTAAGGTATTAAAAATAAAGAGGAATGTCCATATTGATTTTGCCAGAAGCAGGCTAAGCCCTTATTTATCGAGGTAAATTTCCCGTTGCTTATAATTAATGGTAATTGTGCGGAATTGGGACCAGACATAAGAACCGATAGAACCGGCCACTTCTGTTAGGCCACCGACATCGTTTACCTGTTTGCAGTAACTGCCGGAAACCTTTTCCATGCGTACTGAGCCAAAAGCCAGGTAAGGGATGATGGTATTCATGTAGGTCAGTTCCTGGTAAAGGTCTCCTACCTTGTCTGAGCTGACGATGGGCAGAATCTCTTTCAGGCGGTACTTTTCAACAAAGGGCCAGTTGAACAAAATGCCGTAATCCCCGCCGGTAATGAAATGATAGCGGCTACCCAGTGAGCGGCCATCAGGTAATTCGATAACGGCTTCTATGACTGGAGTATCAAAATTAAGTGTCATTGCCAGGCGCTTGCCGGGGATGCTCATAGGTGTCTTTCCCGGGCGGTATAGTAAGATCCGGGATTTGGCATAATCGATCTGGATAATGAACATTTTGAGCATGTCCACACCGATGATACCGTCTATATGAATGGGAGATTTTCTGAATTCCTGCAGCGGTTCTAAAAATACCTTTACCAGCGGTAAACGGGCTTTGCCAAAATAGAGAAGGTTAATAGTGGATGTGGGCACTCTTATGACGATATCATCTGTTCCACTAAGTCCTCCATCATCTTTCGTTTCCAGTTTCAGCTTTTTGGCCGTCTCATAACTCAGTGTACTTGCCTCGGCACCTGTATCGAAAATAAAATGCAGGCTATCTTCCGCACTACTCATAGAAGCACTGATAATCAATGAGTGATTATAAATCCTGAATGGCAGAATGGCTACCGGTTCTGCAGTAGCGGGTGGTGCCTGGGCGGCTGACAAGAGCGGCAAAGCGATAAGTATATAGAACAGTAGCTTTTTCACGTTACACATCAAACGAAAGATAGTGCAAAGTATTATAAAATACTTTTGATGAGTACTTTTTTCAGCATGAGTTCGTTGTTTCGGCTAATGAGTAACATAGGCCTTGTGCCTACATTTTTAAGCTGCTCTCTCACCTCCTGAATGTTGTTTGTGAAGAGGTTATTGATAGCCACAATAATATCTCCGGCTTTTAGCCCGGCTTTTTCAGCCGGGGATCCTTTAATGATATCAGTGATTTCAATTTTTCCATCAATCATATAGATGACCAGCCCGGTATAGGAATAGTCAAAAGGCTCTCTGAAATGATTGTTTGGCAGCAGGTAAATTTCCTTTTTGCCATAATTGAGGTAGATATTGAAACGACGCAGGAGGTCATTGCCTACCATGCCTCCAAGAAAGGGATATGCAGTGATATTCGTCTGATCGTCAAATACATAGACGGGAACATTACGAAAACTGAAATTGCCGATTTTAAATTCCCCTATGGTGGTTACATCCATGGTCATTTTCCCTCCCAGGCCCTGGGCTTCAGTTTGAATGACTTTTCGTTGTTTTTTCCTGGTGGAAAGGATGGCGCTATCAGCAACGTACTGCTTGGAAAACAGGAGGCACATACCGGCCCCTGTATCGAAGTAATAGCGGCTATCGCACTGGGTTTTGCCATTACGAAGCTGGGCATTGACGATTGGGATGTTTGTCAGGGTGGGATGGAGTAAAGTACCGCCTTTGGGATAAGTGAACTTTCCTGTGGTGTAGAGCTGTACTTCTTCTGTATTGTAATCTACCAGTACATTGTAGCGGCTCAGCAGGCTGTAGCCAATGATGCCATCTACCTGGAGACCATATACCTGGCTGATCAGCTCATAGTTATTCACATGGAAATTAAGGCTGTCTACTTCCAGGCCGGGTAATACCAGGGTGCGATCCATGGCAAAATCTACTCTTTTGGACCCTCCTACCCCACGTACAACCCTTTCGGAGGGCGTAAGCTTAATGCCCAGGCGGACACAGGTGCTGGTATCCAGCGAAATGCCGGCGCTACCTGTATCGAGAATAAACTGGAGGGTATCCGAAAAACCTTTGAGCTGAGCGAGTATCACCACTACGCCTCCATAGTATTGTCTGAACGGAAAACGACAGATCAGCGTTCCTTCTGCTTCCTGGGGCAATTTTGATTGAGCTGTTGCGGCGTGGAATAGAGAAAGCGCTAGTAATGTGGAATAAATGAGCTTTGACAAAAATGCTTTTTGCATACAAGAGAATGACAGAATAACAGTTGTATAAATTTAGGATTTAATATGCCGATTGCTGCCTAAAAATCCACGAATGGCGGGATATTGTTTTTTGCTACCTTTGTTTATCATGGAACTGAAAGATCTATATAGGAAAGCATTAAATTTTGAGTGGCTTACACCGGAAGAAGGGGTATATCTGTTTGAAAAAGCACCACTTACTGAGCTGATGCACATTGCAAATGAGCTTCGTAAGCAGCAGGTTCCACACGGGAAAGTTACCTGGCAGATAGATCGAAACGTAAACACAACCAATGTGTGTACGGCTAACTGCAAATTCTGTAACTTTTACCGTATCCCAGGTCACGGAGACGCTTACATTACGTCTATTGAGGAGTATAAGGTAAAGATCGAAGAGACCCTGAAATTCGGCGGCGACCAGTTGCTGTTGCAGGGTGGACACCACCCGGACCTGGGTCTGGCCTTCTACGTGGATACCTTTAAGCAACTGAAACAGTTGTATCCTACCATTAAGCTGCATGCCCTCGGCCCCCCGGAAGTGGCACACATCACTAAACTTGAGAAAAGTACACATATAGAAGTCCTGAAAGCGCTGAAAGAAGCTGGTCTGGCCAGCTTACCAGGTGCTGGGGCTGAAATTCTGAACGACCGCGTGCGCAGACTCATTTCCAAAGGGAAATGTGGTGCACAGGAGTGGCTGGATGTAATGCGGGCAGCGCATAAGCTGAATATCGCGTCATCTGCCACCATGATGTTCGGACACGTGGAAACAGTAATGGAGCGTTTTGAACACCTGGCAGATATCAGACAGGTACAGAGCGAGAAGCCGGAAGGCCACTATGGTTTCACCGCTTTCATTCCATGGACATTCCAGGATGTAGATACGCTACTTTCCAGAATCAGAGGGGTCCACAATATGACCACTTCCGAAGAATATATCCGTATGATCGCATTGAGCCGTATCATGCTGCCTAATATTAAGAATATCCAGGCAAGCTGGCTCACGGTAGGTAAACAGGTTGCACAGATCTGTCTCCATGCCGGTGCGAACGATTTCGGGTCTATCATGATCGAGGAAAATGTGGTAAGTGCTGCCGGTGCTCCGCACAGGTTTACCTATAAATCTATGCAACAGGCGATCAAAGAAGCGGGTTTTGAACCGCAGCTGAGAACCCAGTTGTACGAGTTCAGGGAAATTCCGGCAGGTATCCAGGAGCAGGTAATTAATTATTAATACTGATGTATATACATATAGCGGCTTGCGACTAATCGTCGTAAGCCGCTATTATTTTTAAGAGGTCAATGTAACTCTCCACTTTTTTTCCTGTCTAATCAACAGTTAAAAGGAGGAGATTATGAAAAGGCTAGGAGTATTGCTATTATGTATAGGGATGCTGTCCGCGACAGCATGTACCAGTACCAAACTAACTTCGTCCTGGAAAACACCGGATGCCAAACTGGATACCAACAAAAGAATGATTGTGGTAGCCCTTGTTCCGCCCGGGGACAGAAACCTGCGCATTTTAATGGAAAATGAGCTGGCGAACGAGCTACAGAAGGAAGGCATCAACGCAGAATCTTCATTTGCCAAATACGGCCCTGACGATACCTTGTCAAAGGCAGACGATGAAAAGGCTGCCCTGCATAAATTCAGGAATGAGGATGTGGACCAGGTGCTCACTATTGCCATGGTAGATAAAACAAAATCCAAAGGGTATGTGCCCCCCTACCCTTACGCTCCTTATTACAGGGGATGGTATGGAGGTATGTTTACCCCGGGTTATTATACTACAAATGTGCGGTATGAGTGGGATACTAATCTGTATGATCTGGGGCAGAAAAAACTGATCTACAACGCGCAATCAGAAACGATAGATCCGCCTACTGCCTATAAGCAGGCATCACAGTTTGCACGGCAGATAGTTCGCGATATGCAGCGGCAACAGTTGTTTGCAAAAAGTTAAGTTTACTATATTTGAGGTTTGGCCAATATACACAGGAAGGTATAGGGGCCAAACCTTAATTTTTTATGCTGGAGTTAGCCGTAGACGATCATATTATACTCAGGCAGTTGCAACCTGAGAATGCACCGGTGCTTTATCGCACCCTCGATACATCCCGTAAGGCGTTGCGCCGATTCCTCCCCTGGGTGGATTACAACACGAATGAAGATCATTCCCTTCGTTTTATAGAGATGATGCTGCGCAAAGCAGAAGACCAGGAAGCCATTGCCTTCGGTATCTGGTACAATGGACAGCTGTGCGGAGTACTGGACTTACATTGCTGGGATCACCTGCTGCAGAA
Organism: Chitinophaga silvisoli; assembly: GCF_003412465.1. Classification (GTDB taxonomy): domain Bacteria; phylum Bacteroidota; class Bacteroidia; order Chitinophagales; family Chitinophagaceae; genus Chitinophaga; species Chitinophaga silvisoli. Next base: position 712,175 of record NZ_QTJV01000002.1, on the reverse strand, counting down.
AGCTGAAATCGGCTATTGGCTGGCAGAACACTGTCGTGGCAAAGGCATTGCTGTGGCCTGTTGCAAGGTGCTCATCTCATTTGCTTTCGAAAATCTGAAACTCAACAAGGTTGAAATCCGCTTTGCACTGGAAAATGATCGCAGTGCGCGTATCCCTATCAAATTGGGATTTACGAAAGAGGGTATTTTGCGCCACAATGCCAGGCTCCATGGACAATTTGTAGATATGGTTGTCATGGGAATGCTCCGCAGTGACTGGAAGTACTGAAACAAGTAGGCGGCTAGATATCACATATCAGTACGGCTTCTTTCAGCGAAGAGAGTTTATCCGTTCTGGTAGGAATGAATTCCTGTGCCACAAACCCTTTATAACCTGTTTCATAAATAGCTTTCACAATGGCCGGGTAATACAATTCCTGGCTTTCATTGATCTCATTTCTGCCAGGGGCACCGCCAGTGTGGTAATGACTGAAATAAGTATGATTATCGCGGATGGTGCGGATGATATCGCCCTCCATGAGCTGCATATGGTAAATATCATAGAGCAGGCTAAAACGATCTGAGCCAATTTTTTTACTCAGGGTTACGCCCCAATTTGTATGATCGCATTGATAATCAGGATGATCTACTTTACTATTCAATAGCTCCATTACAATATTTACTCTCTTTTGCTCTGCATAAGGCAGTAGGCGCTGCAATCCTTTCGCACAGTTTTCAATTCCCTGCTCGTCATCCAGACCATCGCGGTTGCCGGAGAAGCATACTACAGATGGGAATCCGGCTTTGGCTGTTTCATCTATCAGGTACTTATAGTAAGTAATGAGGTCATCGTGGTGCTCAGGGCGGTTCCAGCCCCTGGTGATGTTCCATTCATCGCTCACAGACGCTACCATTGCGCAGGTGAGCCCGAATTGCTTAGCAGTTTCAAACTGGTCAGGATACAGGAGATCAATAGATTCCAGCCCTATTTCTTTAGCACCTTTGCAGAAGGTGTCCAATGGCATTGATTCATAAGGCCAGGCACACACAGAATGACGGATACGACCTTTGAGCGGAGTGGACATATAACGATAGAATTTTTTTATAAATATAGCGTGGAACTACGCATTTTTGAAATACGTACAACCAAACCGGTGTGAAATCCGTAACTTTATAGTAGCATCAAACGTTATAGAAGTACAGTTACGCCTGAGTTAAAGAAGAAATTACGAGTTATCCCTGGAAGTATAAAAAATCAGCATTTTTTTAAGGAATTGTATAACAAATCATTACTCCCGAAAACGCCCCGGCCATCGACTCTGTAATTACTATTCCAGCATCCGTAATTGAATTTTGGTAAGCTATTTGATTATATTATAATGTTCACAATTTAAAGCGGAGGTCAATATGGAAAAGAGATTTACTCCCGCCTTATGGATTTGTATACTGATGGACCTGATAGGCTGTGCCAGTTATGCAGTGCCGGTTTTAGGCGAAGTAAGTGATGTAATTTGGGCCCCCATTTCCGCTATCATATTTTACAGGATGTTTGGTGGTAGTATGGGAGCATTCGGAAGTGTGTTCAACTTTATGGAGGAATTATTCCCTGGATTGGACTTTATTCCGACGTTTACGCTAAGCTGGATAGTACGCAGGATTACTCAGGGTATCAGAGAGCGCAAAACCCCGGCGCAGAAGGTACAGCAATATAAAGTTGCTTAGTCCGATGGTACTACCTCTATGGTCAAACGACAAAGTTATTAAGGTTGTAAGGTTATAAAGCTGAGGGTACGAGGGGAGATGTTTCACCGTCACCTTTATTTCCTTTCAACCTTTCAAAAAAATCCGGAGTCATTTTACATGTATATACATAAAAAAAGGAGTGCAGTTCGCACTCCTTTTCTGTTTTACATTTGACCGCCGCCGCCCGGAGGTGGACCTCCCGGCATGCCGCCACCCGGAGGACGCATAAAGCGCATTTCGCGTGGAGGCCCTTCACGGTTGTTATTATTGTTTGAACCGAACTTACGCAGGAAGTAAGTAAAGCTGACCATGAAATAACGTTGTAATACCATGTTCTGTGTATCCTGAATATAGTTCTCACCCGTAGTACGGCTGATGCTGATATTCTGTTTCAGCAGGTCGTAAGCATAGACTTTAAACTGCCCTTGTTTTTTCTTGCCCACATACTTTGATACATATCCGTTCAGCAAGGTGTAATTTACGTTGTAACCCGCAGCCCGGCCGGCATTCAGGGTATATGTCATGTCGCTGCCCAACTGAAATCCTGCAGGCAGATTGACGTTAAAATCCAGGGAGAATGAATAGTTGAAATAGTTCGTGTTGTTGCTTGGCAGGATGTCATATCGTGCTGCCGCATACTGTACACTACCAGAGGTGGATACATCAAATAATTCTTTGAAGAAGTAGTTGAATGTAATACCTTCTGTCAGACTGAAATTCCTGGTGTAATACTTTGTAATATCTGTGAAGTCTTTGTCTTCACCGGTAAAACTCGCATCTCTTTTATAAGAAACATTAGTGCTAAGATTCAGCGATGTGACGTGGTTCTTAATCGGAATAGAGTTTACCATACTACCGCTAAGTGAATACACGCCATTTGTATTGATTGGTTTAGTGTATTGCTTACCGGTAGAGTCATCAGTACGATTCGCATTTACAATCTGGTTGTTGGAGAATGTTGCATTTGCATTGACAAAAATACCACGGAAAGAACTTCTGTTGAATGCATTGTACCCCGCCATCAGGCTATGTGTGAACGTAGGCTTCAGGTTTGGATTACCTTGCTGTACATACAGGGAACTGGACAGATCAGGCAGTGGTTGCAGCTGAGAAATGGTAGGTTGTGTAGTGCTTCCATTATAACGGAAACGGAACCTTCTACCCTGTTCAAAATTGTAGTTGAAACTTGCTGACGGAAAATAGTTCACCGTGTTTTGAGTAATGTGTGTATTTCTGCTTACGTTATCATTGACCAGGCTATTCCACTTCACATTCATCCCGAAAGTGTAGTCGTACTTGAACTTGTTTGTACGGATGTTTACACCTGCCTGATTGGTAGAAAATGTATTCTCGAAAATATTGCTCAGACTATCATTCAGCACATCGTATTTTCCGGAAGCACTCGCATCGTAAGTCAGGTTTTTGGAAGAGCTGTAATTATTGCTGTAAGAGTAATTCAGTTCCAGGTACCTGTCTTTCATTAATGGCTCCGTGTAGGTGATTGTAGCCTGGTAATTTCTACCAAGGTTGTTTGCATTCGTCTTCCTGTCATAACCACTGCTATAAGCACTTGATGTATCAGTAGCTACATAGTTGTCCAGCGTTTTATAATAGTTCTGACGGTCAGTAGTATTGTATCCATAAGTTAAGTTAGCACTCAGTGTACGGCCTGTTTTATGGAACTTCTGACGGTACAATGCAGAGCCTGAAAAGTTCGGTGAAGTGGCACCACTGGTATTCGTATTGGAACCATCAATGGAGGTCACCTTATTGATATCCTGCTGTTGATAGTAGCTGGTTGAATTGGTGTTACCATCTGTGTAAGAAAAGGTCGGTGTAAAGATCACTGAATGGAAGGAGTCGATTTGATACTCGATCCGCATATTAAGACGGTTGTTCTTATTCTCAGTAAGAGAACCGGTGGTAGAGTTGTAATAGTATGAGCTATCTTTTGTAAAGGTTTGCTTTGCGTTTTGATTTTTGGTTTCGGTTTTTACATCATTGATGAAGTAACTACCATTCACTTTTAATTTGGATCCAAAGTCCTGATTATAGTTGAACCCTGCATTCCAGTTGGTAGTGATACCTGTGGTACTGTTGCCCCCCAGGTTACTTATAGTGGATTGGGCGGCACCTCTGCCACCGCCACCGCTACGGCCGTTGCTACCTCCACTTCCATTGTTGCTGCTGGAGAAGTTGAATACATCCTGCATGGTAAAGCCCATGTTGTTTACATTGTTTCCACTTCCCAGGAAGGAGAGCTGGCGGTTATCGCGGAAGGCGTTTGCATTTGCATTGACAGCAAATCGATCATCCGTACCATAGCCGGCAGATGCCTTTCCGAATACCCCTTTTTTCTTATCTTTTTTGATTGTGATATTGATGGCTTTTTCGGTATTGCCGTCGTCAATACCTGTGAATTGTGCTTGGTCTGATTTACGGTCTATCACCTGAATTTTATCGATCACTTCAGCAGGCAGATTTTTAGTAGCGAGTTTTGGATCATCGCCAAAGAATGGCTTACCATCTACCAGTACTCTTTTCACCGTTTCACCCTGTGCAGTAATGACTCCATCTTTATCCACAGTAACACCGGGCAGTTTTTTGAGCAGGTCTTCTACTACCGCATTTTCACGGGTTTTGAAAGCGTCTGCATTGAATTCGAGGGTATCTTTTTTTACCACTACAGGCGGAACTTCCTGAATGATTTCTACTTCACCGAGGGTGATACCTTTGCCCTGCAGGTGAATGGTACCCATATCTACCACAGGTTGTGCTGCAGATACAGTAATGCTTTTGAAAATAGGCTTGTAGCCCAGGTACGTAATATATACCCGGTAGCCACCAGCGGAGAGACCTGTAAAGCTGAATCCTCCTTTTTTATCAGTAAATGCAGTTGCTGCCAATGACGAGTCTTTGCCATTCAGCAAAGCAACGGTGGCATCAGCCAAAGGATGTGAAGCGGTTGAGTCAGTCAGTTGTCCTTTAACCTGACCTGATTGCGCTTTGGATATTAGCGCAACCAGGATCAGGCATATAATCATCAGGGGGATCCTTTTCATTTAATTCGAGGATGTAAGTTAAGGAGGCTGTTAATTCCTGTTTTGTCTGTCACGGAATTTCTGCATGGCTTCACGGCGCATGTTATGCAGGTCTTCTTCACTCACTTTCTCCGCATTACCAGGCAGGGAAACTTTTTCAGGTGGTACTGGTTTAAAGTCTACCTTCTTTGCTGTAAAGGAACGGTTGCTGCTTTCAGCACCCAGTACTACACCATTGGGTTCAGGCAGCAAACCATTTACCGGGCTATAGCTGAAAGGCAGTTCAGTCGTATACCAAACCGTATAAGTTTCATCTCTTACCGTTACGGTCGCTTTTTTGCAATTGTAACCGGCGATTTTCTTCGTTTTATCGCCAGGTTTTACATCTTTTGCCGGGCGAAAATCTTCTTCTGCAAAGAATGTTTTAGTAGAATCGTCAGGCTTTGTAAATGTTTGCAGGTATTTGTGATTTTGAAGATCTACGAATCCGCCGCCCATCATACCAAATCCACCACGGAAACGTCCGCCACGTCCACCACCTTGTCCGGGTCCACCGTTTCCTTCAGGAGGAGCTCCACCCGGAGGAGGTCCTTGCTCTCCACCCTGACCTGGAGGAGGTCCCTGACGATCCCGGCCGCCGAAGTTGGGGCGTTCCGTCTCCAGCTTACCATGGCCGGCTGAGAAAAAGAAATGTTGGTTTATAGTGATTACCTGTCCTTCTTCATCACCGCCATCACCGCCTCTTGGAGGCAATTTTTGACTCACTTCATAGTCGATTACACCGCTGTTCTTGTCCTGTGCCTGTACCGTAAAGCCAGTGAAGGCAATCAGGGCAGCACCAAAGAGGGTTTTTGAAAAATGGTTCATGTGTTTGTTTTTTGCTCTCACAAAAGTCAATATTCAGCGGGCATTTTCAGGTTAAATAGCTTTATTTATTGTTAATTACTGTTAAGGAAAGAACATAATATGGGCCAAAGGGTTAAGGTTCCTTATTTACTGTTAATTACTGTTAAGGGTATAGCCATGATAAGCCTATAATCAAATAGCTTTGCATGATAAATTCATTGATATAATGCGCCAGCGGATCCGAAACATTCTGATACTCATGTGTATATGCATTCTCGGCATCTACATGTTCCAGGGATACTGGTTATATAACTCCTATCACGTACAGTTAGATCAGTTCAGTAAAGATATAAACGAATCACTGCGCACAGCCGTGTACAACAAGCAGTTTGCTGACGTACGCAGGTATTTCAGGCGCTATGGCAGGGAGCATGGAGATAGCCTGAGAGGCCCTGGAGAGTTGCCTCCACCTCCCGGACCTGAGGAAGGAGGAAGGCATATATTTGCTGAGTCAAATGACCGCCCCGGTCCTCACCAGAATCCAAACCGGATCTATGCAGATACCCTGGCCAGACAAATTTCCGACTTCCTGCTTCTGAATAATATTACCAACGATAGTGTAAAACTGATAAAGCTGGATTCCATCTTTAGCTCAGAACTTCACAACCGTCAGATTAAAACAGCCTTCCGCCTGGATACTTTTCATATCAACTTTGAAGGTTTTGCCAGGGAAAGTTTTAGGGATAGCCTGCGTAGACGCACACCACAAAAGACGAGTAAGATTCCTTTCAACCCGGCCAGCAGTCTCTTTGTACAAGCGGTGTTTGAATCTCCGATGCAATACATCCTGACCAAAATGGTCTGGACACTGGTGGGTTCTCTGGTGCTGCTGGTATTGACCACAATCTGTTTTATCTATATGCTGCGCACAATCCTGAAACAGAAGAAACTTTCAGAGGTTAAAAATGATTTCATCAACAATATGACGCATGAGCTGAAAACCCCGATTGCCACTGTATATGCAGCGGTAGAAGCCATGCAGAATTTCAATGCGCTCAACGACCAGCGGAAAACACAGACCTACCTCGACATCTCCAAGCAGGAATTGCAAAGGTTGTCTGACCTGGTTGAAAAAGTATTGCACATCGCATCGGAAGAAAGAGAAGAAATAGAACTGTACAGGGAAGAAACTGACATGAATGAGATCATGGATACGATCATTACCAACCATCAGCTCAAAACGAACAGGCCAGTACAGTTCAGGTATGATAACCTGATTGGCGACCGCCTGGTAGATGTAGACCGCACCCACCTGTCCAACGCGATCAACAATCTCGTGGATAATGCGATCAAGTACTCAGGAGAACTGCCTGTCGTACATATACGTAGTTCTATTGAAAACGGGAACCTGATCATACGGGTAAAAGATAATGGGATAGGAATTCCTAAATCCTACCAGGAGAGTATTTTTGATACATTCTTCCGGGTACCGACCGGCAATCTTCACAACGTGAAGGGATTCGGGCTTGGGCTCAGTTATGTTAAAAAAATTGTAGAACTGCATGGTGGCCGTATCACAGTACACAGTGAACCGGACAAAGGCAGTGAATTTATCATCCAGATACCTGTTTGAGTTTAAATCTGATACTATGGCGAAAATATTATTGATAGAAGATGAATGGCAACTGGGGCAAATCGTTAAAGATAGCCTGGAAATGCGTGGCTTTGAAATGTTCTACGCATCAGATGGGAAAGAAGGCCTGGAATTGTACCAGCAACATAAACCGGATGTGGTTGTGCTGGATATTATGATGCCAAACATGGATGGGTTTACCGTGACTACAGAGATCAGGAAGCAGGACAAGATCACTCCGATTATCTTTCTCACCGCCAAGTCCCAGACAGCGGATGTGGTAAAGGGTTTTGAGCTGGGGGGCAATGACTACCTCAAAAAACCATTCAGTATGGATGAGCTGATTGTAAGAATCAAGGCACTGCTGCAACGGTTCAATGATCAGCCGGCGGCGCAGGAAGCTTCTGGTTCCGATGTAATCCAGATTGGCCAGTACCAGTTTAATTACACCAAGCAAACACTGACCCGCAATAGTGAAACTGCCTTCCTCTCCCACCGGGAAGCTGAGATCCTGCGGCGCTTGTCGGAAAACCTGAACCAGGTGATAGAACGGAAGACCGTACTGCTGGACTTATGGGGCGACGACAGCTTTTTCAATGCCCGCAGCATGGATGTTTTCATTACCAAATTGCGCCGCTACCTGAAAGACGACCCAAGAGTGCAAATTGTCAATATCCGTGGAGTGGGTTATAAATTAATTTTCTGAGTATATCATTATCTTTGCTGTCTTATGGATCACATAGAACAGCAAATAGCTGCCTACAAACAGGAAATCCAGGCATTTGAACCGGCCACAGCTGCCGACCTGGAAGCATTCCGTATCAAATTCCTTGGTACCAAAGGGATCGTAAAAGCTATATCCGGAGAAATGGCGAACGTGCCCAAAGAGCAGAAAAGAGAATTCGGTTTACTGCTCAACGGGTTTAAGCAATTCGTAGAAGAGCGCTATGCGCAATTTGAACACCTGAAAGATGGTGCCGGTGCTGCCGCTACCGATGCCGACTTTACCCTGCCTGCGGAGCCTCACCGCCTGGGTACCCGCCATCCTATCAGCATAGTAAGAAATAACATTATCAGCATATTTGAGCGCCTCGGTTTTGCTATTGCAGAAGGGCCTGAAATTGAAGATGACTGGCATAACTTTACCGCCCTGAACCTGCCGGAAAACCACCCGGCCAGGGATATGCAGGATACTTTTTACATCAGCAAGTCACCGGACTGGTTACTGCGTACCCATACCTCTTCCGTACAGGTTAGAGAGATGGAGAAAGGTAAGCTGCCTATCCGTATCATCTGCCCTGGTCGCGTATACCGCAATGAAACTATTTCTGCCCGTGCACACTGCTTCTTCCACCAGGTAGAAGGTCTGTATATCGACGAAAACGTTTCTTTTGCTGACCTGAAACAAACCCTCTATCACTTCGTGAAGGAACTGTTTGGCGAAGATACCCGTATCCGCTTCCGCCCCTCTTACTTCCCGTTCACCGAGCCAAGTGCAGAAATGGATATTTCCTGCCTTATCTGTGGTGGTAAGGGTTGTAACGTATGTAAGCATACCGGCTGGGTAGAAATACTGGGTTGTGGAATGGTACATCCGAAAGTGTTGGAAAACTGTGGTATTGATCCTGAAAAATATACCGGATTTGCCTTCGGTATGGGTATAGAACGTATTACCATGCTAAAATACCAGATCAAGGACCTGCGCTTGTTCTCAGAAAATGATGTTCGATTCCTGGAGCAATTTGAAGGGACGGTCTAGCAACAGCATATTTGAATATATTTACAGACAGGAGAAAAGCGCGCAATTGAATCATCCATACGCCTTTTCTCCTGTTTTTCTTTTTTGACCCCAAACGACGAAGATGATCAACCTGGAACAAATGCAAACAATTGCTGTATGCGGAGCTGGTACTATGGGAGCCGGTATAGCACAGGTAGCCGCTGCAAGCGGTTTCAACACGGTATTGTTCGACGTACAGGCAGCCATGCTGGAAAAAGCCAGACAACAGATCAGTAGTCAATTGTCCGCCCTGGAGCAAAAGGGGAAACTGAGGGAAGGAATGGCAGCTCAGATCATGCAGCGCCTGCATTTTACGGCACATACCGGCGATGTAAAGGCTGATGTGGTCATCGAGGCCATTGTAGAAAAAATCGACATTAAAACAGCATTATTCAGGGAACTGGCCGCTGTGAACAGTGAGAACACGATCTTCGCTTCCAACACATCTTCTCTCTCCATATCATCCATTGCAGCAGCGGTACCCCACCCTGATCGGGTAGCGGGCATGCATTTTTTTAATCCTGCACCGGTAATGAAACTGGTGGAAGTGGTGAGTGGTGAAAAAACAGCAGACAGCGTTGTACAGCTATTGCATGCATTGGCTGCTAAAATGGGTAAAACTTCGGTACATGTAAGGGATACCCCCGGCTTTATTGTGAACAGGGTAGCCAGGCATTATTACCTGGAGGCGATGCAGGTAGCTACAGAAGGAATAGCATCCTATAAAACGATAGACCGCCTGCTGGAAAGTGCGGGTTTCAGAATGGGACCTTTTACCCTGATGGACCTGATCGGCAACGATGTAAACCTGGCAGTAACGCAATCTCTGTACGATGCATTTGCAAAGGCACCCCGCTTTACACCGAGCCCATTACAGGTTGCCTGTGTGCAGGCCGGTGATTTAGGAAAGAAAACCGGGAAAGGGTTTTATAATTATCTTTAGACAAACGGAACAAGATTACATGATATTAGTAACAGGAGGAACCGGATTTTTAGGCAGTCATTTATTACGGAAACTGGTGAAAACAGGGGTACCCGTAAGGGCATTGTACCGCAGGGAAATTCCTGAACAGATCAAAGACATCGCGGATAAAATAACCTGGGTCAAAGGTGATGTACTGGATGTATGTGCGCTGGAAGAAGCCATGGAAGGAGTAGAAAAAGTCTATCACTGTGCAGGTGTGGTTTCATTCCGCCCGGAGGCACGTGAGCAGATCATGAAAGTGAATATAGATGGTACTGCAAACGTGGTAAACCTTGCGCTGGATGCAGGCGTGAAAAAACTGGTGCATGTAAGTTCAGTAGCCGCTTTAGGTCGTGCAAAGACGGGGCAGATGATCGATGAAAATACGGAATGGCAGGATAGTCATCACAACTCCCAATATGCCGTGAGTAAGTACAGGGCAGAGATGGAAGTATGGAGGGGTATCGCAGAGGGATTGCCCGCAGCAATCGTGAATCCTTCCATCATCCTGGGACCTGATTACTGGGAAGATGGTTCCGGTTTGCTCATCAAAAATGCATGGAAAGAGTTCCCTTATTATACCGAAGGCGTGACTGGTTTTACAGATGTAGAAGATGTAGCTGAAGTTATGATCCGCCTGATGGAAAGTAATGTTAGCGGACAGCGTTTTGTGATCTCGGCAGATAACTGGCGCTATGTAGATCTGTTCACAGAAATGGCAATACAGCTGGGTAAAAAGCCACCGCATAAACTGGTAAAACCCTGGCAGGCCGAAATAGTATGGCGTATAGAAACCCTGAAGAGTAAGATCACCGGAAAAAAGGCCGTGTTAACAAAAGAAACGGCTCATACAGCACAGCTGAAAGTATACTACAACAATCAGAAGATAAAAGCGGCGTTGCCGGACTTTACGTTTACACCACTGAAAGAAACGGTCGCGCGAATGAGTAAAGCCTATCTGAAAAAGATGCAATCCTCATCTCAGCAATAATGCAGCCATAGCAGCTGCAACGATGATGCGCTGTTCCTCTTTTAAATTATTCAGGTCTAACCATACCCGGGGATTATTGCCGGGTATGACGGCCGCCACCACCTTCTTCCGGAATACAAATTCATACCGGATATTTTCATAAGAATTTACGATACCAAAGTGATTATTGGCAGTGACCTTGAACTCTCCCTGTGGGGAGCGGAGTATGCCAGCCTGTTTGTTTTCGTTCAGGTCCAGGTAAGTCATGTTCCGGAGGATCATTTCCCATTTGCCAAGGGTAGAATCGGCAGCCTGGATGACTATATAGAAGAACTTATTATTTGCGTCTGCATGTTCCAGTGCGGAGGGTAAGGAACGATCCGAAAAAGCGATGTGAGGGGTATAAAGGGCCTGAATATGCGCCTTACTACCTTGTTTGCATGTATCACACTGTAGCAGGAAATTGAAGGCATCAATGGGGTTCTTTATAAAGGATAGATTAGCGGGTTGATCGATACCGTTTTTACGGTCGCCGGTGGTATATTTATCGAAGGAAAGGGTTTTGGCGGTAAACCAGCCATCCTTAATAGTGACAGGGACTTCGGTAAGCCCTTTCTGGGCCACAGCAGTCAGGGTTGAAAACAGGAGAAGCAATGTTCGGAAAAGCATGTTCCAAATGTATAAAAAAATAGCTTCTGCCACTTGCAGAAGCTATTTTACAAAAGTTTATTTACTCTTTAATTTCTCCCAGATTTCAGGGATACGTTTGATCCATGCTACTTCTTTCATCTTCACGCGCGCATCATCTGCCGGAGTACCAAAGTATGTCTTGCCGCCTTCCAGTGAACCCGGTACGCCACTTTGTGCCAGCACCACAGCTCCCTTACCGATTACCAGATCTTTGGATACACCTACCTGGCCCCAGAGAATTACATTGTCTTCGATGTGTGCTTTGCCGCCCACTCCTACCTGTGCAGCAAAGAGACAGTTGCGGCCAATGATGGTACCATGACCAATGTGAATCATGTTGTCGAACTTAGTACCGCGACCAATGATGGTATCACCACTTACACCCTTGTCAATTGTGCAGCTGGCACCGATTTCCACGTCATCTTCAATGATCACCCGACCGCAGCTTTCCATCTTATCGTACATCACTTCCCTGTCAGCCCTTTTCTTAAAGTAGAATGCGTCTGCACCAATCACGGTACCTGCATGTATGATCACGTTATTGCCAATTACGGTATGGTCGTAGATGGTAACGTTCGGGTGAATCAGGCAGTTCTCTCCAATAGTGACATGATTTCCGATGAACACATTCGGCTGAATGATAGTGTCCTTCCCTATTACCGCGGTATCGCTGATGGGTTTGGTCGCTGGTTCAAAAGGGCGGAACCTTTTCACAATTTTAACATAAGCACTGAACGGATCAGGTAATACAAGTAATGTTTTACCGGGAGGACAGTCAACTTTTTTATTGATGATAATAATTGTTGCTGCGGAACGCAGACACTTATCATAGTACTTTTCAAAGTCTACAAATGAGATATCACCTGGAGTAACCTTATGTATTTCATTAATACCGGTTGCCATTTGCTGATCGTTGCCTTCCAGCTCTGCGCCTATGTATGCGGCGATTTCGGTTACCGGGATCGGAGCATTAAACTTCATATATTCTGCTGTTTAGTGCAACAAAGGTAGGTGAGAATCGGGATATAATCGTTTGTGTAAATTTGGTTTGGCTTCCGGCATAAAAAAAGTTTCTGCCACACTTTTTAACTGTTGTTATCCACACTTTTTTTAGTGGTGTGAATAAAAAAGTTTGCATTTTTTTTCTTTTGTGATAAAATTCTTTTTAATATTGTGTAGGGAATTTTTGTTCCCTGTACTTACTAACCCATTCACATAACAAGAAAGTCTGATTGTAACAAACGGTCAGACTTTTTTTATGCCCGCTCAAACCCTTTATTCATCAATGTTTCAGGCGATCATTATGATCTAATATTGTGATAGTTTATCACTAAAAGATAATTCCATTTTTTGGAATAATTTCCAATCCAAGGATGTGCATTCAGCATAAAGCAATAAGAATGAAGTCAATAAGTTTTAGATAGCACTACTGAATAGCTGTGATTGTGGTTGTCTGCGCCATAAACGGGCATCGAATGCCATACAGATATTACGGATAAAAGGGCGCCCTTTTTCGGTTACAAAAACCTTCTTAGGTCTTACAGATACTAGACCATCCCTTTCAAGTTCCTGCAATCTTTGCAAGCCTTCTACAATGGCATCACACTGCACATCTGCCTTGTTCCAGGTAGTTTCAAAGTTGCACATCAGTGCCTGAATATGGCGGCGCAGTAAAAGGTCTTCAGTGCTCAAAATATGTCCTCTTACTACCGGAAACTCATCTTTGTTTACCCTTTCCATCCAGCGGTCAATCGTCTTCTCGTTTTGTGTATAAGCATACCAGCTATCGCCGATAGATGATGCCCCTAAACCAATCATCAGGGATGTATGATGATCTGTATAACCCATAAAGTTGCGGTGAAGGGTACCCTCCTGCGCTGAGCGGTACAGTGAATCATGTGGACGGGCAAAGTGATCCATTCCTATTTCGGTATACCCGTTTTCGGCAAACATTGTTTTGCCTAATTCATACAGCGCACGCTTTTCTTCATCTTTAGGCAGGTCCGCTTCGGAGTACTTACGCTGACCATTTCCTTTGATCCAGGGCACATGTGCATAGCTATAAAAAGAGATCCTGTCCGGACCCAGTTGAATAATCTTATTAATTGTATCCTGTACACTTTCCTTTGTCTGCAAAGGCAGACCATATACCAGGTCGTAGTTAATGGATGTATAACCAATTTCCCTGGCCTCGTTTGTCACCCGCTCTACGGTTTCATAAGGTTGTATACGGTTAATGATATCCTGAACCCTGGGATCAAAATCCTGGATTCCCAGGCTCATACGTCTGAACCCTAAATTGTGCAGGGTTTGCATATGTGCCGCGGTTGTATTGTTGGGATGACCCTCAAAACTCAGAGAAGCGTCAGAGATCAGGTCAGCATGTTCGTAAATACCACTGATCAGTACCGCCAGGTTCTCCGGACTGAAGAAAGTAGGTGTACCCCCTCCAAGGTGAATTTCGCGGATTCTCGGGCGTTTTTCAAACAGGTTGATGTAGAGGCCCCACTCCCGTAAGATAGCGTCCATATAGGGCTTTTCTACCCCGTGGTTGACGGTTATATGCTTATTGCAACCACAGTAGGTGCATAACTTTTCGCAGTAAGGAAGATGTATGTAAATGCTGATACCTTCTGTAGTGTTGGTCGCCTTAAACGATTCCTGCAGTGATTGTTTCCATCTGGTAGCATCGAAGGTTGATTCATCCCAGTAGGGAACGGTAGGATAACTGGTATACCGTGGTGCAGCGGTATTATATTTTTGAATGAGCGTCATTGTAATCAAGGTTTAATACAGTGTAAAGAAACCCTCTCTTCCTGAGGGGAAAGTACCGGGCTGATATAAGGTATGCCCAGGTTCAGGCCACGCATGATGAGTAAAATGGCCATAATGCCTGCTATAACGGGTATGAAGCGCCTGATCCGGGTACGGAAGCGCAGACTGATCAGCTCTGTGAACCAGCTCACCGCTACCATTGCCGGTAGGGTTCCCGTTCCAAATGCTGTCATGAACATAGCTCCCTGCCAGGTAGCACCTGTAGCGATTGCCCCCGCTATGGCAAAGTAAACCAAACCGCAGGGCAGTAAGCCATTGAAAAAACCGATTGCATAAAGTGTACTGAAACGACGTTGACGAAGTAAGTTGCCAAGGATTGTTTTTATCCTTCTGGTATAGAACCCTCCTATCTCAGGAAGTCGGAAGGACTTCCATCCGTACTGAAAAAAAATGACCAGCAGCAATAATGCTCCTACGGTAATAGAAAGCCATTGCTGCAGGCCACCCAGATAAAATTGCCTGCCCAGCCATCCGAAAAAGATGCCAAGGCCGGTATAAGCGCTTACACGTCCTGCATTGTACAATAATATACCTCCCAGCCTGCGCGTGCCCTCCAGGTGCTGAACCGGCAAAGTAAGCGCTATCGGCCCGCACATACCTATGCAATGAAAACTGCCAATAAAACCAAGCGAAAGTGCATATAGAAATGTCAGGAACATGGTGTGTAATATTAAAGTCAGTTCACCGATATATTCTCTTCCTGGAAATAGTGTTTGCCCTTGGCATCCCATTCCATTTTAACCTGGTAGTCTCCCTTACTCAGTTTCTGTTTACTGATGCTTACCGTTCCTTCAATGCCGGAACGGAGTGGAACGGTTACATCCTGACGGGAGTCTGCCGCCTTGTAAAAATAGATCTTGCCACTCAGCGGCGTTCCCTGCATTTCAGGAGGGAAAGTTATTGCTATCTGATCGGCTGCCTGATCGATCTTTACCGGTGCCGACAGCAATGCTGCTTCTTTTCGTCCATCTATCACCTGTTGGTATTTCAGCTCTTCCGCATAATAATCATTGTTCACCATTTCCACATGTGCATGCATACTCTTGGTGACCAATGTGAGTATACCGGCCGCAAAAAGAACGAATACTACGATGATGCTATGTCCCCAGTTCATGATGATTAGTTTAAGAATGTTATTGGATCGGTCCCAGGAAAGTAGTTTTAATGGAACCGGTTTTCTTGTCGCCTGCATATAATGCTACATGCAGTACGGTTTTCCTTTTATCGATCGCGCTCTTGGGCAATACGATAAAGAAGGTACCTTCTCCCTGCGCCTCTGCTTTCACCTTGATCACGGGTGCACCAATAGATTGGATACGACCTGCAATCCCTTCCAGTCTCAACGTCAGCGGAATATCGGCTGTTGTCTTATTGATCAGTTTTATACTGTACAGGTTAGACACGCTGTCCTGTCCCCTTTCCTGGTACAGCATACCCGGTGTACGGATGATATCGCCGCCTACAGGTTGTCTGCTTGTGAGCATAAAAGTGATGGCGGTGAGGATCAGAATCAGGATAGCACTGTACACCTTCATACGGGGGGTGATTGTCAGCGGCTTATTGTTGGCAATACCATCTTCCGATGCATAACGGATCAGGTTCAAAGGCCTGTTTACCTTTGACATCATGAAATTACATGCATCAATACAGGCGGTACAACCTACGCATTCCAGCTGGGTGCCATTGCGGATGTCGATACCTGTGGGGCATACTTTCACACACTGTGCACAGTCTATACAATCCCCGAAGGCGGCATCCTGTTGTTTTTTAAAGTGACTCCTGGGTTCTCCCCTGGAGTAATCGTAAGCTACGATAACGGAGTTTTTGTCCAGCAATGCGCCTTGAAGACGGCCATACGGACACACAATTGTACATACCTGCTCCCTGAAAAAAGCAAAGACTCCATAAAAAATGCCTGCAAAAATGAGCATGGCCGTAAGGCCAGCAATATGTTCAGTTACAGGTCCCGTAATAATGCGCGACAGGTTGTCTATACCTATAATATAAGCCAGAAAGGTGTTTGCGATCAGGAATGAAAGCGCGTAAAATAACACCTGCTTACTGGTCTTTTTGATAATCTTGTCTGTATTCCAGGGAGCTTGATTCAGTACTCGCTGTGCAGCCGCATCGCCTTCTATCCAGTATTCTATCTTTCGGAACAGCATCTCCATAAAGATGGTCTGGGGGCATGCCCAGCCACAAAAGAGGCGGCCAAAGGCCATCGTGAAGATCACTATGAAGAGAATGAAGGCTACCATTGCCAACCCGAAGATGAAGAAATCCTGGGGCCAGAAAATAGCGCCGAAGAGGATAAAACGGCCTTCAACTACGTTAATCAGAAAAAGGGGCCGGCCGTTTACTTTAATAAACGGTCCGGCGAAAAACGCAATGAAATAGAGATAACTAAGAATACTTCTCGCATTATAAAGTTTACCCTTAGGTCTCTGTGCATAGATCCAATTGCGTTTCCCTTGTTTATTCACAGTCGCCAAACTGTCTCGAAACGTTGTATCCATTGTGATACGCGTTAAAAAGTGGGCCGGAACTGGTTTCCGTTTGACCGGTCAGTCCGGCCCGTGATAGGTTATTTTTCCAGATTACCCTGTGGCTCCTTTGGATTAGGAGGGTTAGAGCCATGGATA
The DNA here is from genome assembly GCF_003412465.1 of Chitinophaga silvisoli. Classification (GTDB taxonomy): domain Bacteria; phylum Bacteroidota; class Bacteroidia; order Chitinophagales; family Chitinophagaceae; genus Chitinophaga; species Chitinophaga silvisoli. The sequence continues at coordinate 695,052 of NZ_QTJV01000002.1, read as the reverse complement.
CTTTTTATATAGCTTGCCAGCTGTGCCAGTTGCACAGGAGAGAAATCATCCTTCCATGACTTCATCCCTTTTTCAGGTACTCCATATTTGATGGTAGTAAATACCTTATTGATAGTTCCACCGTGTAACCAGTAGTCATCCGTGAGGTTCGGTCCTACCACACCCTGACCCTGGGGGCCATGGCAGGGAGCACAGTTGCTCGCAAAGAGTTTTTGCGCAGCAGCCAGGTCCGCAGGATCTGTCAGCTGTTTTACTGTATTTTCATCCACATTGTTCGCCGCATTTTTCAGATAGGCAGCTTTTGCTTCATCCGCTTTCGCATTGGCAATGGCCAGCTCTTCTATCTGTGATGGTGCTGAGTGAGCAACCTGGAATCGCCAGAGATACACTACTGCAAATACGATACTGACATAGAAGCCATATCTCCACCATGGAGGCGTAGGATTGTTCAGCTCATGGATACCATCATAATCGTGGCCCATGTCTGCTTCAGCTTCGGAATCAGCATCCAGGCTCTTGGTATCGTTCAGCTTTTCCAGCCAGTGAATACGTTTTTTGCCTTCAGCTACTTCTTTTTCAGCTTTCTCAGCTCTTACTTTACGTCTGCTCTTAATGCCCACCAGGATACGAAGTGCATACAGCAGAGCAATAATAACGAGGAGTTCAAGGCCGATTACAGATATCAACAGGTAAAAGGAAGATTTGGACAGACCGCTGATCGTGTTTGTTGCTGCTGTTGATGTCACAGCTTCCTGTGCCATAGCACCAGAAGCTGAAAAGAGACAGCCTACCAGTAAGCCTCCGATCAGGAGCGCTTTACTGTTTTTCAGCCTTTCCTTATAGATATCGATGGCACCGATGACTGCACTACCCAATATTACGATAGCGATAAACAGGCCTACGATTACGGTAAGGAGTACGATAGCTACAGGGTGCCCCAGTTCTGAAGGCCCATCTGGCTTGTAGGAGGTGTATTCTTCCGCAGCCGCAGGTAAGCTGGCCAGCAGTGAGAACAACAGTGTTGTATTAAAAAGTTTTTTCTTCATTGTTGGTCAGGTTTCAGCTTTCGTCTAATGGGATATTACTGATGTGGTCCACCATGCCTTTCGGTGCTTTGAAAGCCCAGATGGCTGCTACTACAAAGAACAGCGAGAAGAGGACCAATGTTATCATCGGGTAAATGCTTACGCCGGTGATGGATTGCAGATAGTTTATGAACTTCATGATAAATCAGTTTATTTCGTTTTGATATCCTTACCCATTCTTTGCAGATAAGCGATTAACGCTACGATTTCACGGTCTTTACCAACATGCAGTTTTTCTTTTTCCAGTGAACCGGCTATTTCATTTGCCTGTTTCTCCAGATCTGCGTTTGCCTGATTTTCATATCCTGCCGCGTATGGTACACCGAGTTTACGCATTACTGTAATCATAGCTGGTGTCTTGGTCTTATCCAGCCTGTCTTCGAATAACCATGGGTACCTTGGCATGATAGAACCAGGAGACATAGAGGTTGGATCCAGCATGTGATTATAATGCCATGAGTCAGGATATTTACCACCTATTCTGGCCAGATCCGGACCGGTACGTTTTGAACCCCATTGGAACGGGTGATCATAAACGAATTCACCAGCTTTGGAATACTCTCCGTAGCGGGCTACCTCGTCACGGAAAGGACGAATCATCTGGGAGTGACAGGTATAACAACCTTCGCGGATGTAAATGTCACGGCCATGCAGTTCAAGTGGCGTGTAAGGTTTTACGCTGGAGATAGTAGGAATGTTGCTTCTTACCAGGAAGGTAGGCACCAGTTCCAGTAAACCACCGATAGCTACTACAATCAGACTGAATACCGCCAGCTGAATGGGACGACGCTCGATCCAGTTATGCCAGTGTGCTTTACCATGCACCTCGATCACTTTTGGCAGTGGTGCTGCTTCTGCAGCTTCATCAGCTACAAACGTACCGCGGCTGATTGTCTTCGCCAGGTTCACGATCATCAGGATCACACCAGATAAATAGAACACACCACCTACTGCACGCAGCGCATACATTGGAACTACCGTATGTACTGTTTCCAGGAACTGGTATTTCAGCTGACCTTCTGCTGTAAACTCTTTCCACATCATGCTCTGGGTGAAAGCTGCCCAATACATTGGAATCACATAGAAGATGATACCCAGGGTACCCAGCCAGAAGTGAGTGTTCGCCCATTTGCGGTTGTACAGTTCAGTGTTGAAAATGCGTGGCAGCATCCAGTACAGGATACCGAAGGTCAGGAAGCCATTCCAACCCAGTGCACCTACGTGTACGTGAGCGATAGTCCAGTCGGTATAGTGGCTGATAGCGTTTACGTTTTTCAGGGAGAGCATCGGACCTTCGAATGTAGACATACCATAACAGGTCAGAGCTACTACAAAGAATTTCAGTATAGCATCTTCCCTTACTTTATCCCAGGCACCACGCAGGGTGAGCAGACCATTCAGCATACCACCCCATGACGGAGCGATCAGCATGATGGAGAATACAGTACCCAGTGACTGTGCCCATTCAGGAAGAGCAGTATATAACAGGTGGTGAGGACCAGCCCAGATGTAGATAAAGATCAGCGCCCAGAAGTGAATGATAGACCAGCGATAGGAATACACAGGTCTGTTCGCAGCTTTAGGCACAAAGTAGTACATGAGGCCCAGGTAAGGAGTAGTCAGGAAGAACGCTACCGCGTTGTGACCATACCACCATTGTACCAGCGCATCCTGCACACCTGCATACCAGGAGTAACTCTTCATGAAGCTCAGCGGCAACTCGAAAGAGTTGATGATGTGCAGCATGGCGATCGCTACCCATGTACCGATGTAAAACCAGATGGCTACGTACAGATGGGCCTCTCTCCTTTTCAGGATTGTCCCCAGCATGTTGGCACCAAATACAACCCAGATGAGTGTGATTGCAATGTCCAAAGGCCATTCCAGCTCGGCATATTCCTTACCGGTAGTATAACCCATGAACAGCGAAAGAGCTCCACAGGCAATGATTGCCTGCCAGCCCCAGAAGTGAATTTTGCTCAGCAGGTCGCTGTACATACGCGCCTTACATAAGCGTTGAAGTGAATAGTACACACCCATGAAAATACCGTTACCTACGAAAGCGAAGATGACGGCGTTGGTGTGAACGGGCCGGATACGGCCAAAGGTCGTAGGTGCAAAGTCCAGGTTGATGCCCGGGAGTACCAGCGCCAGCGCGGCCCAGAGACCTGCCAGCATACCAATAAGCCCCCAGCCAATACTGGCATATGCAAACCATTTCACGGTACGGTTGTCGTACGCAAATTTTTCAAGAGACATATTTGTGCGATTACGGATGACGAGTTGATCGTAGAAAAAAAATTAAACTTCCTGTTGCTGATTACTTATTGCTTACAATTCGTTGGAGTGGCAGTGCTGTTGTTGTTACAAGGTGTTGCTGGTGGTGTAGATCCGCTGGCGTGTTCGGTTGGCTTGTGCTCAAATAGAATTCGATGGGCCGGCGAGAAATGATCTTCAAACTGTCCGCTTCGTACCGACCAGATAAAGGCCGCCAGGAAACATATCGCTACCAGTAGACTGGCTCCTAGTAATAAAATGATCACGCTCATGGGTGAGTTGTTTTAATTTCCATGAACAAAGCTAGCCTACTACGGTTGCGGGGACGATGATGCCGCTCAAGGAACACACTGATATAAATCAGTGCATCCCTTGAGCAGTATCCTGCTTTATAAATTGATTAGGAGAACCTTAAAAACCCGCCCCTTGCCCCCAATGGGCAACGGGCAGGTTCTATACTAAGGTAATGGCCTGTATTTAGCGTCTGTCGGCCCATTCGCTCAGGCCATATGAGAGTAATATCATGCTGATAGAGTTCGCAGGCATCAGGATAGCCGCTGTGAGCGGTGATAAGATACCCTGCACTGCAAATGACAACCCGATCACATTATAGATCAGTGAGATCACAAAGCTGATGACAATGATCCGTTTGTTCGCAATACAGATCCTGATAAACTTCGGTAATCTCGTTAGTTGCCCTGCCTCTAAAATCCCGTCACTGGCGGGTGTAAAGTTGTTGCTGTCTTCGGTTAATGAAATACCTACATCGCTTTGTTTCAAAGCCCCGGCATCGTTGAGACCGTCACCAATCATCAGCACGCGTTTGCCCTTTGTTTGAAGGTCCAGGATGTAGTTTAGTTTGTCTTGTGGCTGCTGTGTAAAGCGGAGTGTGGCATCCTCTCCCATCAATGATTTTAGATAATCCGCTTCCCTGTCATTATCGCCTGAGAGCAAAGAGAGGCTGTAGCCTTTTGTTCTCAGACTTTGCAGGAGGGTACTGATGCCTTCACGATATTGATTACCGATCAGGAAGTAACCCAGTGGCTGCTCATTGATAGCTACGTATACGATACTACCATCATTGTGGTTCGGTACTGTTCGGGTGCCCGTAAAGGCAGCATTGCCCAGGAGCACGGCTTCCTCCTGGATATAACCGCTTACGCCCATGCCTGTGGTGGTTTTGAAGCCGCTTACAGGTACTCTCGGAATGTTGTGATAAAAAGCGCTGATCAGTTTACTCAGAGGGTGAGTTGATTGGGCCGCCACAGAAGCGATACTCATCATCTGCGCCCTGGAGAGTGTAGGACCATGCCAGGTGACAGGAATATCCTTGTTGCCGGTCAGCGTACCTGTTTTGTCAAATACTATGTCTGTTATACCCGCCATTCTTTCTATGGCACCCGCATTGCGCAGATATAATTTATGCCTGCTCAGGATACGGAGAATGTGACCATTGGTGAAAGAAGCAGCTAACAATAAGGTACATGGACAGGCCACAATCAGGATGGAAGTGGCTGCCGGCCAGATCCTGGTGTGATCAAATTTCCACCAGTAAAGGGCGGACAGCGCAGCAATTGCCAACAGGATCCAGGTAAAGTTGCGTGCCACCAGGTGAATAAATGATTCCTGACGGGTGGCTTTCTGCTTCAGTTCATCCCTGTTCCAGAGACTGGTCAGGTAGCTCTGCGCCACCTCTTTTATTGTCAGAATTTCGATGTTTCCTTCTAACTGCTTACCTCCTGCATACACGATTTCGCCTATTGATTTGCTTACCGGAACCGATTCTCCGGTTACAAAACTATAGTCTACAAGGGCGGAACCTTTTACCAGAATACCATCTGCAGGTATCAGCTCATTGTCGTGTATGAGTAAGGTGTCATTCACTTTGATGTCAGGAAGTGCTGTAGGCACTTCCTTTCCATCTTTTATAATTGTAATGGCTAACGGGAAATAAGAAGTGTAATCCCTGTCAAAAGATAAACCCTGGTAAGTCTTGTCCTGCAGTACCCTGCCTATCAACATGAAAAATACTATGCCGGTCATTGAGTCGAAATAACCGGAGCCAGTGCCGGAAATCACATCGGCCAGGCTGCGTACAAAAGTGACTACGATGGCTAATACTATAGGCGCATCAATATTCAGGAAACCTGTCTTAAGGCCGCTCCACGCCGATTTAAAAAATACCTGTGCACTGTAAAAGAATACCGGCAGTGAAAGACTCACATTCAGGATCCTGAACATTACATTCATTTTCGCGTCGGAATAACCGTAGTTACCAAAGTACTCGGGGAAACTGAGCAGCATAATATTACCAAAGCAGAAACCGGCCACTCCCAGCCGGTATATCAGGTCCCGCTGAACACGGGGTTTCTTTTGCTGCATGTCCTGCAGACTGATATAGGGTTCGTAGCCAATGCTGGTCAATACTTCAGCAATACGGCGCAGCGTGGTTTCTTCCTGCCGGTATACAATACGAGCTTCCTTGCGGGTAAAGGTAACCGTTACGCTTTCGACCCCCTTGTCCAGTTTGTGCAGGTTCTCCAGCAACCAGAGGCAGGAGCTGCAGTGAATATGTGGAATGTAAAAAGTGATGTGCGTATGTTCATCATCCCGGTACTGCAATAGTTGTTGCTGGATCTTATTATCTTCAAGAAAGGCAAATTTGTCCTTTCTCACTGGGATCCTTTGAGCAAGTCCGGGTTTATTATTTAAATTATAGTATTCACAAAGGTCATTCTCATTGAGCAGTTCGTACACCAGTTTACATCCCTGACAACAAAAAATCTTATCCCCGAGAACGATGGTAGTATCAGCACAGGCCTCTCCGCAATGTTCGCACTCCACCTCTATACCAGGGACGGCGGTAAATGTAGCCATGATAAAGGATTTGGTGCAAAAATACCGGCAATGTAAAGGGGGAAAAATGACAAGAGTCAAGAGCCGGGGTGACAACAATCAGGAAGTAAAGGAAATGACAGGACGGTGATAATTAGTCCTGTAGGTTGGCGGTGCGGGTAATTTCTTCCTGGTTGAGCAGGCGGATCTTCTTACCCTGCAGCTCAATCAGGCCGTCCTTCTTAAATTCAGAAAGCAGGCGGATGGCCGACTCGGTAGCAGTGCCTACCAGGTTGGCTATTTCTTCACGGCTCAGGCGCACATTGAGGGTGGTGCCATCCTGTTCCACGCCGTAGGTCTCCTTAATAAAGAGAAGGGTTTCAGCCAGACGTTCCCTCACAGGCTTCTGGGCCAGGTGGGTAATCTTGGTTTCGGCCTTACGCAGCTCGCTGGCAATGATGCGCATCATTTCAAAAGAGAGGTTCGCATCTTTTTGAAGGATGCTCATAAAAAGGTCTTTTGGAATAAAGCATACAGAGGAATCGTCCAGTGCGATAGCGGAAGCTGTGTACCTTTCGGCCGATAAAAGTGCCTTATAGCCGATGATGTCACCTGGCTTAGCCAGCCTGACGATCTGTTCGCGGCCATCATCTCCTGAATGAGAGAGCTTAATTTTGCCGGTATTTACGCAGTAAATGCCGAAGGGATAGGTGCCTTCCTGGAATACTACTTCTCCTTTTTTATAGGTGGAGCAGACCTTGGCGGCATCTATTTCTTCCAGATTGCACTTCTCCGCCTTGAATAAAATTGATCCAAAGCGGTCCTGACAGTTCATACACGAGGCATTATGGAAAGGCGTACACATAGTATTCGATCTCCAAAATTACTAATTTAGTAGATTAAAACCTGCAAAAAATCGCATTGCTCATCAGTCCTTATGGCATTTAATTATTATATAATATATAAACCATTCCAGGTACTTACCCGTTTCGGCAAAGAAGAAGGAAAAGCCAGCCTGGGAGATTTTTTTAAAGTTCCTTCGGATGTTTACCCGGTAGGACGCTTAGACTATGACAGTGAAGGCCTCCTGGTATTGACCAATGACAAGGCCCTCAATCACCGGCTCCTGGATCCAAAATTTGCACATGAAAGGGAATATTGGGTACAGGTAGATGGTGCTGTGACCGATACCGCTATCCGGCAACTGAGCCAGGGAGTGGATATCAATATAGATGGTAAGATGTATAAAACCCGTCCCTGCAAGGCCACCCTTTTTGAAGAAGATCCTGTAGTGCCTGAACGCAACCCTCCTATCCGTTTCCGCAAGAGCATACCCGCCCCCTGGATAAAATTGTCCCTGAAAGAAGGGAAAAACAGGCAGGTACGAAAAATGACTGCAGCCGTAGGTTTCCCAACGTTGAGACTTATACGTTACCGGATAGGGAAGGCTACTATAGCTGGTTTGCAGCCAGGCGACATGAAGGAATACAGTAAACAGGAGCTCTACGACCTGCTCTTTAAGGCCTGATCTTGAACGATTCTTTGTGCTTTGGGCTAATTTAGGTAGGTTTGTTGCTTACAAATCTCTAATATGCTGAAATCAATGACCGGCTTCGGACGGGCTGAAATAACCCGGGGAGAGACAACAATAGTGGTAGAAATAAAATCACTGAATGGAAAACAGTTTGAAGTCAACCTGAAAATTTCCCCGTTGTTAAAGCCCTACGAGTTTGATATACGCAATCAGCTGCAGCAAACGTTAGTACGTGGCACGCTGGATGCCAGTGTTAATATCAGGCAGAACGGAGCAAACCGTCCGGTGGTCATTAATACAGATCTGGCAAAGTTCTACCATCAGTCCATCACCACCCTGGCCGATGAACTGAAATTGCCCAAGGAAGATATGCTCAATGTGCTGATGAAACTCCCTGAAGTAGTGAGCCCCGCTAATGAGCAGATCTCTGAAGATGAATGGCAGGAAGTGGAAAAAGCACTGCAGCAGGCTATTTCCGACCTCGATGCGCATCGCCTGGACGAAGGTCAGGTGCTGGCAGCTGACCTGCTCACCCGCATAGAGAACATCGAAAACTACACCATCAAGGTAAGAGAACTGGACCCCCAGCGTAAAGACAGGGTAAGAACCAGACTCGAATCACTGCTGGCTGAATATGTAGGTAAAGAAAACATAGACGAGAATCGCCTGGAACAGGAACTCATATTTTATTTAGAAAAACTGGACATCTCCGAAGAACTGGTAAGACTGGAAAACCACTGCCGCTACTTCAAGGAAATCCTGAAAGAAGCAGAGCCTTCCAAGGGTAAGAAACTGGGATTCGTGTTACAGGAAGTAGGCCGTGAAATCAATACGACCGGTTCCAAAGCTAATGATGCCAACATCCAGCAATGGGTAGTACTCATGAAAGATGAACTGGAGAAAGCGAAAGAACAGGTGCTGAATGTGCTGTAATAAAAAACCGTATCGCAATAGTATATGAACAAATTCTTCCGGATGATGGCTGTAGGAATGTTGCTGGTAGCAGCTTCCTGCGAGCCCATGAAGATGGACACCTATGAAAAGAACCTGGAGATTCCGGGGCATGAATGGGCCTACAACTATAAGCCAGCATTTGAGGTCACCCTGCAACCGGCAGATACAGCCTATTTGTATAACATCTATGTGAATATCCGTCACAAGGATTCATACCCCTATAGTAATATTTATCTGCTGATCAATACGCAGTTTCCGGGTGGACAACCTATCTCCCAGAGGGTTGAATTACCCCTGGCTGATGTGAATGGCAAATGGCTGGGCAGTGGACCAAATGGTGTCAAGGTGAATAAACTTGACGACATTTATGAACACCGGATTCCTATTCAGGCAAAGGCGATATTGAACAAACCAGGCACTTATAAGTTTACTTTTGAACAAAACATGCGGCAAAATCCGCTTCCGGATATCATGAATGTTGGCTTACGGGTGGAGAAAGCCGGTTTACGGACCAATGAAAAAGCTACTCAATAAATTACAGGACGGGAAAGCCATTTCCGTCATCTATCTGTTTGTACTTGCATACACGATCCTGGCACTCGTATGGTGGGGGGTACTCCTGTTTATGCAAAGCGAACAGATTTCCCGCTTCGAGATCCAGAACCTGGTGCTGAGAACTGACAGTGTTGCACATCCCGTAGAATACAAACAGGAACTGGCACGGATCCAAACGACAGAGTACCGCCGTACTGTCATGTTCATTGGAGAAGGAATTATTTTTCTGGCCATCATCCTAATGGGCGGATTCTTTGTATACCGCTCTATCTACAAACAAATGAAGCTCTCCCAGCAACAGCAGAACTTCATGATGGCCGTAACACACGAACTAAAATCCCCTATCGCCGCCGCTAAACTCAATCTGGAAACACTTCGTAAGCATAGACTGGATGAGGAAAAGCGACTCAAGTTACTGGACAATACCATTCGCGAAACCAATCGTCTCGATCAGCTGTGTAATAATATATTGCTGGCATCCCAAATGGAATCAGACCGTTATAAGCTGTTCCGCGAAGACCTCAATTTTTCCGAACTGGTAGCCACCGGCGTAAAGGAAATAAAAGGCAGAATCGCCACACACTCTATACAGGCACATATTTTGCCAGATGTTTGGCTGAATGGTGATAAGTTCATGCTCCAGATAGCGCTGAACAACCTCGTGGAGAATGCCGCTAAATATGCACCCAGAAATACGGTTATAGACGTACGGTTAGAGGAAAATGCCGGGCAGCTTAAACTGATCGTGAAAGATGAAGGACCCGGCATCCCAGTCGATGAACGGGAAAGAATCTTCCTAAAATTTTACCGCATTGGCAATGAGAATACGCGCAAAGCCAAAGGATCGGGGTTGGGCCTCTTCCTTACCAGAAGGATCGTACAGCAACATGGCGGAACTATCATCGTAAAAGATAACGTACCTACCGGAGCATGTTTTGAAATCACATGGCCGGTATATTCCGTACAAACGGCGTAAATTACATTATCAGTAATTTAAGCTTATCGAAATTTAAACTATGAAGGAAGCTACAAAAGCATCCATACTACTGGTAGAAGACGAAGAGAATCTTCAGGAAGCCCTCAAGCTCAACCTGGAGCTGGAAGGCTATGAAGTAACGGCTGTAGATAATGGAACCGCTGCTTTAAAAGCAGTAAAAAACGAGTATTTCGACCTCATCATACTGGATATAATGTTGCCTGAAATGGATGGTATCGCCGTGTGCGAAAACATCAGGATCCAGAACAACGAAGTGCCTATCCTCTTTCTCAGTGCCAAGAACAGCAGTGCGGACCGCGTACTGGGCCTGAAAAAAGGGGGCGATGACTACATGACCAAGCCCTTCAACCTCGAAGAGCTGCTCCTGCGAGTAGAAAAACTGATCCTGAAAAACAAGAAGATCCAGGACAAAGATAGTGTCTCGAACGTCTACCGTTTCGGCGACAACCAAATTGATTTTGCAGCACAGGAGTGCATCGGAAAGGATGGCAAACACTATGAGCTGAGCAAAAAAGAAACCATGCTCCTGAAGCTCCTGATCGAGAACAAAGGAGAAGTAGTGACCCGGGAAAAAATCCTGCAGGTAGTATGGGGGTACAACGTATATCCTACCACCCGTACTATTGACAACTTTATTCTCAATTTCCGCAAGTACTTCGAAGAAGACAGCCGGAATTCCAGATATTTCCATTCAGTAAGAGGCGTAGGCTATAAGTTTACAGAATAAGCCCCTGCTGTATCTAAAATGAACTAATTGCGAAGTGCGGATCACGTATTTCGCAATTTTTTATTCTATAAACCCTACTCTCCTACCATTTACCGGCAAAAAGACACCGCTTTTATCATAAATACTGCCTAGTAATAAGTGTTGCTTCCAGCTTAAGCGGATTTGACGGATATTGTTATTCATAGTCAGACAATTTGCATTTAATTCCGAACTAAGATTTTAATTGTATCCTTGGAATAGTAAACCGATAAGGCGTGAGTTTTTGCTTTGATTTATTCAATGCAGCGGGCTGGCAATATTGGCTGTTTTTCTTGTTGAGCCTGGCCCTGGTATTGATTCTGTTCCGCAACCGGGAAAATAAGCTGAAAAAGGATGTAGCAAAAGAGATAAGCAGGCAACAGGCACTCGTCCATCTTGAAATGCATGCATTTCAGGCCCAGATGAACCCCCACTTTATTTTCAATAGCCTGAATGCTATACACCACTACATTCTTACGACCAGTACGGATCTTGCATCCCTTTACCTGACACGTTTTGCCCGCTTGATGCGGCTCATCATCCGTAATTGTAACAAAGAATGGGTGAACCTTGAAGAAGATGTGGAGGCACTGGAGCTCTATCTGCAACTGGAACAGCTCCGGTTTGGCCAACAGTTCGAATACCAGCTGGAAGTACTTCCTGCTGTCGCTCAGCAGCTTACTTTTGTCCCTCCCCTGCTTATACAGCCATATGTACAGGATGTCATCTGGCGTCGCCTGCTCCTAAGGCCGGGCAAAGGTGGTATGCTCAATATTACCATCGACCGGGAAGGAGATACTATTGCCGTGTGTATTGAAGATAACGGTGTACAACAGGAGGCCCCCGACCTGGACCAGCAATCCTACCTCAAAAAAGGTATCACCATTGCCGGAGAAAGAATACAGGTGATCAATGAAAAATATCATATTCAGGCACAGATAGCTGAAGAAGAAGACCCTTCCGGACATCGTATCAAAATTTCCATGCTCCATGTTAATAGTCGTATGATGCCCACACATGAAGGATAATGCTTAGCTGTCAAATTAAAAATAGTTCCAATGTCAACAGATTTTGTATTTTCAACGCAGAATTATTACCATCCTAATCAACTCAATTTTAGTATTAACTCTATACACCACCCGGCCCTGAAATAAACATAGAGGAATACATGGAATAAGAATTATTTATTGATCATGCGAACCATCATCGTTGATGACGAAAAGCTGAGCAGGAGTGTACTAAAACTGTTATTAGAAAAACATTGCCCTTCTGTAAACATCGTCGCCGTATGTGCTGATGGCCTTTCTGCGCTTGAAGCCATAGAAAAACATCAACCTGAACTGCTTTTCCTGGATGTGGAAATGCCTGGCCTCAATGGTTTTGAGGTGATAAAAGCCTGCGGCCATATAAATACCGCCATTATCGTCACTACTTCTCATGAATCATATGCCCTGGAGGCAATTCGCCACAACGTCGTTGACTTTTTGCTGAAACCTATCCTGAAAGATGAGCTGCAGGAAGCAGTAGATAAGGCCATGGTACGCCAGGCACATCATACAGATAAGTCCCCTACCCGCTCAGGCAATACGATGGAACTGCTGCACCAGCACCTGCATCCCGGTGAGCGACTGGGCTTACCTAGCCCCGAAGGCCTGAGAATGATCCTGGTGAAAGATATCCTGTACTGCATGGCAGACGGTATCAATACCCGCATGCACCTTCTGTCCACACCAGAACCGGCCACTGTATTCCGCTCCCTCAAAGAGATTGAAAATATGCTGCGGAACAAAGGATTCTTCAGGGTACACCACAGCTATGTAGTGAATCTGAACTACATGGACCGATACCTGAAAGGCGACGGTGGCGAAATCATTATGAATGATGGAAGCTGTATTCCTGTCTCCCGGCACCGGAAGCAGGATTTTATGGAGCGAATCGAGCGGCTATAGTTTTTTGATATCCCCACAGGCCATCCAGCCGGTTTTACCATCTGGCAGCTCTATCTTACAGAACTCACTGGTACCGTCAGTAATCTGCACTTTTACTCCTTCATGTAGTTCGAACAGATCCTTGCTATCCTGGTCAGGTGCTGACTTTACCTTGACTACACTGCCCATGATAATGCCATTGTCATGCGTAGTCGCATTTACATAGGTAGTGATACTCATAAACAGGTAGAAAGCGAACAGTAAGCCCGCTAATCCTGTAGCACTCTTCGTAACTACAGGCAGCAGCGAAGGACGCAGCAGTAACAAAATACCGCCGGCCATGGTGAGCCAGAAAAAGATAATCGCGCCGGTAGCCCAGCCATTAGGAGCATGCATGTATTTGATAGCCGTCCACCATTGCTGGAAGAACAGCTGAGGAAGTTCATTGACATAACCCTCTACGCGCTGGTTGGCAATAGAGAGATTGTGTTGCGCTGCTTTGCTGAATGGATCTGCCAACAGTGCTTTCTCATAATTATACACGGCCAGCCCGGTACGGTTAGCTTTGTACCAGGCATTCCCTGTGTTGATCAGCAGTTCTGGCTGACTGTATCCTTCATCTACCAGTCGCTGATAAATATTGGCCGCTTCAGTGTATTGTTTCTGTCTGAAAAGGGAATTGGCTTTTTCAAAATCCTGTTGAGGAGCAGCGGCCGCCAGCAAGCGGGTACTGCTCATCAGCATGCATAAAAGTATAGCGGTTACGATGTGTTTCACGTTGACTATGGTTTTATTTATACGGCGCTCTTCGCCCTTGTCAGTTCATCTTCCAGTTTACTGATTACCTGCACGGCCTGTTGATACGTACCCTGCATTTTGGAATTGTTGTGGTTCGGCGTATAGAGGGCCATTTCACAATTATCCAGCAGGTCAAACAGGTCTGCGGTGTATTGCTCACTTACCTGTTGCTGCGCCAGTTTATCCTGGATCAGTTGTTTACTCAGGTCAGCAAAAGGCACATGCAGTTTATTACTCAGATAGCCCCATACAGCGCGGGAAGTCTCTTCGTAGAAAGCCTTGTCCTTACCTTCTTTCAGGTAGCGGGCAGCCAGTTCCAGGCGTTTGAGCGCTACCTTATTTGCATAGCGGTGTTTCAGGAAGGCCGCATTATTCTGCTGGTATTCCAGTCGGCGGCGGAAGAGCCATGCAGCGATCAGTGCCAGCAAAGGCAGGATCAGGAGCACGTAGAACCAGATGGAGGTAATGAAATATGTATTGTGTTTTACCCAATCCAGTACACTATTGCTGTTGTTTGTAATGGCATTTTTGTTGATGCTAAAGTCTTCCTTCTCTCTCTTCGTTTGCTTGCCCGCTGTCACATGGATATTGAATGGCCTGGAAGTAACTGTTTTGTAGGTTTTGGAAGCGGCATCAAAGTAGGAGAATTCTACAGGAGGAATCACCTGTTCTCCGGCTTCTACCGGCATCAGCACATATTCAAAAGTACGGCTGCCAGATAGTGGATTGCTGTTCTTTTCAATATTGTCAGAGACTTTAGGATCGTATTTGTCAAAGCTGGCTGGAATGTCAACCTTAGGGGCATTCAGCAGGTTCACATTACCCTGACCGGAGATCGTCACTTTCAGGGTCAGCGCATCGTCTGTAGACAGGCTGTTCTTGTCTACAGTAGCAGTCATGTTGAATTTACCTACTGCACCATTGTAGCTTTCAGGGCGGCTGTCGATGGGTAGCGGCTTAACATTGACTTTTACTGGTGCAGTCTGGATTTTATAAGGTACATCCTGGTATTCTACTTCCGGACGGTTAAAGATATCGTCGAAGAAAGGATCATTGAAGGCATCTTTGAAAGCCGGATCATTGAACAGGTCCGCCATCGGATCTCTGCGTTTGCCATTCTTCACTAGTTTCACCAACCTTACATGGTTGTCCACCTCTACAGGGTCCAGTTCCAGTGTACCGGACTGCATGGGGAACAGCATGGTTTTGCGGATCACGAAGACCCTGTAGGGAATGCCATTTACCATTTCTTCGCTGGCCTGTGGCGGGTTAGGAAGTTCTATATCTTTGGCGGAAAATCCTTTAAAGGCGGGTACTTTTGTCACACTGGCATTAGTCGGGAGGCGGGTATAGAGCTTGTAGGTCGCAGTCAGCTGTTCTCCTTCGAAGAGCGTTGTTTTGTCAACATCCACTTTCACAAAAATGTTCTTTTTTAGCTTGGCATTAATGTCCTCACCGTTTTTGAGCACACCTTCCATTTCCTCTGCCTGGTGGCTGGGTGCACTCCGCTGACCCATGCCTGCAAAAGGATTGGCAGGCACCTGCTGGCGTTGTTGCTGTTGTTGCTGAGCAGCGGCATTGCCGTTGCCCCTCATCACTTCGATGGTAACAGGATTTGATTTCACCAGGTCCCCGTTTACACGTGCAGCAGCTGCAGGAATGGTAAAGTTACCCACCCGTTTAGGCCTTATCAGGTAAATCAGTGCAATATAATCAGAACGTCTGCCATTGACGATGGAAGTACCCTGCATTTGATTAGGCCCCTGCAACAGTTCAAAGTCAGTGAAATTCGGTGGTATAAACTGAGATACATTCGTGCCATTTTCCAGCATAAACTGAATCTGGAATGGTTCATCCAATGCCACTTTATTGCTTGATACAGTGGTGGTGAATTTAAATTCCTGCGCTTGCAGACTAGTTACTATGCCCAGTAAAAACAGCAGGGATAGTAGCGACCTCCTTATACTAACAGTAATGACCTTCATAATGTATAACAAATTTAACCAAACGGCACCCCATAACGAGGCGGTCGCGGTTAAAAGTTAGTTAAAAAAAATATTGATATGAGGGCGTAAAACGCTTGTTTGTAAAGGTTTTAGCCAATATCTCCCAAAATCGGGCGCATGATGACTTCTTCCACAACGGCCTGAGCAGACAGGGTGTATGCTGCCCATAGCAGGTTTGCTACGTCAGCAGGCTCCATCATTCTGTCGGCAGGGCCATCCCATCCATCCCAGGATGCGGTGAGGGTGGGGCCGGGACTGAGAGCGGTTACTTTCACGTTGTGGCTTTTGAGCTCTTCGCGCAGGTTTTTGGAGAAGCCCAGCAGGGCAAATTTGGTGATGCTATACGCCCCTCCATTGGGATAGGCCTGGTAGCTGGCAGTAGAGCAGAGGTTAAAGATGTGTCCTTTACGTTGTGTGATCATTGAGGGTAATAATTGCCGGGTGATGGTATGTGCGCTGAATACATTTACGGCCATCAGATACTCCAGCAGCCCGTCTTCCTGCTCATGCAGGGCCCCGGGTATGTACAGTCCTGCGTTGTTCACAAGGATGTCCACGGTCTGGAAAGTCTCTTTTATTTTGTTGGCAAAAGCCAGTACGTCTTCTTTTTTACTCATATCGGCAGCGAATGTCAATACTTCTGCCTGTGGTGCCTTCGCCTTAATATCAGCTGCGGCAGCTTCCAGTTTTGTTACATCCCTGGAACAGATGGCTACGTTAAATCCTTCCAAGGCCAGTTTTTCTGCGATGGCTTTCCCTATACCTTTACTGGCACCTGTGACTACTGCGTTCATAAATCTTGTTTAGAAGCTGGAAAATAGTAAAAAATGTGGATTCCGTATCTTTGCAGCACATGAAATACAAGCATATATTTTTCGACCTTGACCACACATTATGGGATTTTGAAACAAATGCTTACCAGGTCCTGGAAGAATTATACCACACACATACACTGGCCAGCAGAGGAGTACCCTCTTTTGAGGTGTTCCACCGCACCTATATGATGCATAACGAGAAATTGTGGGATCGTTTTCGTAAAGGATTCATTAACCGCAATGATCTCCGTTTCAAACGATTCAGCCTGACCCTGCTGGATTTCAAGATAGGAGACGATAAGCTGTCGCATGCTATGGGTACCCAGTTCCTGGAAATATTGCCATATAAAACCACCTTATTTCCAAATGCTAAGGATGTGTTGGAATACCTGGCAGCAAAGAACTACCCGATGCATATGATCACAAATGGTTTCGAAGAAACCCAGCTGATTAAAATGAAAAGCTCAGGGATAGATCATTTCTTTACCCATGTTATTACGTCGGAGGTAGCGGGTAGTCTTAAACCTTACCGCGAAATATTTGATTATGCTATCAAAATGGCAGGCGCTACTGCGGACAGTAGTATCATGATTGGCGATGCACTGGAGATTGATATTTTGGGAGCGCACAATGCAGGGATAGATCAGGTGTACTTCAATAGCCTGGTGCCGGTGACAGGGGCGTTAAAACCCACTTATGTGATCCGGGATTTACATGAGCTGAGAGATATCTTATAAAAAAAAGCCGGCTACTGTAGCCGGCTTTTTTTATTATTTCTTGTTGGCAGGTTTTGCTGCTGGCGTAGCCTGTGCGGTAGCTGGAGCTGGTTTGGCCGTCTTCATCCGCAGGCTGGCTGTATTAGCCGGTTGCTTGCAGCAGGCACTTTTTCCGGTAGCATCCTTTTTACAGCAGGCTTTTGGCTTTTGTTTGTCCTGGGCCATAGCGGCACCTGTCAGGAAAACCAAGGTCATTGCACTGAATAACATCTTCTTCATAGCTGGATGATTTAGTTACCTTTTAAAGTTAACCCTTTTCTGCTTATAAAGTAGCGATGATTGTCTGGCCGGAACGAACTACCTGCTCCAGTTGTACATTTACTTTGGTACCAATAGGCAGGTACAGGTCCACACGGGAACCGAACTTGATAAAGCCCAGCTCTTCGTTCTGGTTTACCTGCATACCTGGTTTCAGATAGTTTACAATACGACGTGCAAGCGCACCGGCAATCTGTCTTACCAGGATGTCCGCCTTACCATTGCCGATCACTACGGTATGACGCTCATTTTCTGTAGATGACTTAGGGTGCCATGCTACCAGGTATTTACCTGAGTGGTATTGAGACAGCTTCACTTCTCCGCTGATTGGGTTTCTGTTTACGTGCACATTTGCAGGGCTCATAAAGATAGATACCTGCAGACGTTTGTCTTTGAAGTACTCAGGCTCATAAGTCTCTTCGATTACGACTACTTTACCATCGCAGGGAGCCATAACCAGGTTCTCACCCACCTTCATTTCTCTTGCCGGAATGCGGAAAAAGGAAATGATGAACAGGAATAAAACCAGGGAAAAGGCAGCTACGATATTGCCAACGAGGGGCATACCGGGGAGGAAATAAATGACTGCACCGCTGATCAGTGCAAGTACAACAAAGGCGATCAGAATACTGGCCAATCCTTCTCGATGAATCTTCATGCTGTAATTGTTAGGTGATATAGTTTGGTTAAAGCGAATACAAAGTTAACTCATTGCAAAGAAATGGATGTAAATCCACGCAAAGGGTGCTGCCAGGATGAGGGAATCAAAGCGATCCATAAACCCTCCATGGCCTGGCATAATATTACCGGAATCCTTTACACCCGCCATACGCTTGAGTTTAGATTCCATCAGGTCGCCAGCAGTTCCTACTACAGCCGCCAGCCCTGCCAGCACCATCCAGTGTTGCAGAGACAGCCACTGGCTACCCCAATAATAACCATATATGCCGGCTGCGGCGATAGCCAGGATCATTCCTCCTACTGTACCCTCAATCGTCTTTTTAGGTGAAATGGAGGGGAAAAAGGGAGTTCTTCCTATCAGGGAGCCTACTATATAGGCCATGGTATCATTGATCCAGATAAAGATGATCAGGAGCAGTGGAATGAGCCAGCCTGGCCCTGTTCCGATGCCAGCTGGTCCGGCTGTGAAATGGATCGTATTATAATTCAGGCACAGGTGAATGAGCAAACCAAAGGAAATGGTAATGTAGAGCAGACCCATTGCAGAATACCCGATATTTTTCAGCGAAAACTCGTTGCTCAGCAGGATTTCACCCACAGGCAACACCATCAGGAAGATGATGGCAATCCACCAGCCCAGGAAGCCCAGAGAAAGGTTACCACCCGCAAAATGATCGCCTGTGAAAGAAAGAATCAGTGCGCAGCTGGCTACCAGTACCCCCGTTTTATGCCATCCGGACGTATTGCCATAGTCTGGATCAATATTCCTGATGAGTTTGAAATACTCTTGTAAGGCAAAGAAATTCACCAGGAAGAATAATAGGAAAAAGGTAAACGGACTGTATAGGATCCCGGTCAGCATAATCGCTACAAATACTAACGCCGAAGCTGTACGGGTAAAGAATGTTTTCATCTATTAAGAAGAATAGTTTGTACAAAAATGGGTAAAATAAACAGTTCATGCAAATGGTATCTGTAAAATTACCACGTAAATGTGTCTTATACTCAACAGGTTGCTATTGAATGGCTGCCCTGGACCGGCGTTGTAGCACCCAAACCCAGAGGCCTGTCACGACCAGGCTTGCAAGCGCCGCCAGCCAGTTAGACTGCCCGCTCTCCATTGGATCAGTATGCATCAGGTGCATCTGGAACAGGTACATTAATACTACCTGCAGCCCGTTGTTGATGGTGTGAGCCAGAATGGACAACCACAGGTTACCGGTGAGATAATAGATGACCCCCAGCAGGAAACCCAGTATCACCCTGGGTACAAAAGATAACCATTGCAGGTGTACAGCACTGAATAACAAGGCGGTAACCAGTATGGCTACCCATGCGCCATTTTTGAAGGGCATCATTTTGATCATGAGTCGCTGTACAACACTTCTGAAAAATGCCTCTTCTGCAATTGCAGGCATCACTGCGAAAAACAAAATGTTTCCTAATAGAGTAGAAAATGAGTTCATTTTGAGTAGATCGCGGGTCATCTTCTCTGCTAACTCTTCCTGCATACGCATCGTCTCCGAAACATGCCAGGATTGGTTCCATTGTGCTGAAAGGTCCACCATTGGCAGACTTACAAGGATTATCAAAATTGCTAATATAGCAGGGATAAACTTCGGCGCACGGTTCATGGAAAGATATTCCAATGGTTTTGGCGCAGCCAGCCTGGCAAAAATTAATGCCGGGGAAAGATAAACGACTAAAGTATAAAGTATTTGCGTTAATTTCCTATAGCCGAGAACTTTAGGAACCGACGAATCCAGATTTTGCAGCGTGAAGATGGTATACCCGCTGATATGAGGAAAAACAATAATTAAAAATAGAAAGTAAAGCAGGTAGAAACCGATGAAAAAGCCAATGAATATTGCAAATTGAAAGGACGGTGGATACTGCTTCATATAACCTGTCTTAGATTAATTTTGCGTAAATTTACAGTGTGAAATTGAGTTGGCAATTGCAAACCGGGAAATTCCGGCACCTTGGTCAGCCCTTAACAGAAAAAGATGGTAAAGATAGGTAACATACAATTGGGTGATTTTCCGCTATTACTTGCTCCTATGGAGGATGTAAGTGATCCACCCTTTCGTGCGGTGTGTAAAGATAAGGGTGCAGACCTGATGTATTCAGAATTTATCTCTTCGGAGGGTCTTATCCGTGACGCAATCAAAAGCCGGCAGAAACTGGACATCTTCCCCGAAGAACGCCCGGTAGGGATCCAGATCTTTGGAGGCGACGAAGAGCCTATGGCCATGGCCGCTCAGATCGTGGAAGCTACCAACCCCGACCTGTTGGACATAAACTACGGTTGCCCCGTTAAAAAAGTAGTATGCAAAGGAGCCGGTTCCGGTATCCTGAAAGATATTCCCAAAATGATCCGGCTTACCGCAGCCGTGGTTAAGGCTACCAAACTGCCGGTTACAGTAAAGACCCGCCTGGGTTGGGACGACGATACTAAAAATATTGAGGAAGTAGCAGAAAGACTGCAGGATGTAGGCATCCAGGCCCTCACTATTCACGGGCGCACCCGCACCCAGATGTATAAAGGCCATGCCGACTGGACCCTCATCGGAAAAGTAAAGAATAACCCCCGTATCCATATTCCCATATTCGGCAACGGCGACATCACTACGCCCGAACAAGTCATCGCAGCTCGTGCAAAGTATGGCGTAGACGGCGTTATGATAGGTCGCGCTGCAATAGGATATCCGTGGATCTTCAATGAGATCAAACATTTTATGGCTACCGGCAGGCATCTGCCCCCTCCATCCGTTCAGGAAAGGGTCGATGTATGTAAAAAACACCTGCGCCAATCGGTGATCTGGAAAGGAGATGTAGTAGGGATCCTCGAAATGCGCCGGCACTATACGAATTATCTCAAAGGATTACCGCACATAAAAGAATTCAGGCAACAATTAGTAACTTGCAGTACACTGGCAGCAGTAGAAGAAGTCTTAGATACAATAGCAGAACATTACAAAGGTCACATTATAGAAAGGGCCTCTCCCCTTCCTGATAATTCAAGCCTGCCAGTAAACTTAGACAATGAAGTAGCAGATTGTAACGTTTACGGATAAACCCCAGGTTCAACTATTAAATTTTCTTTCACATGGCCACGATTAAAAATCTGAAAAATGAAGTCTGGAAAGACTTGCAGATCAAAAACAAATCTGCCCTGCGTAAAAAGTATGCAGTATCTAACATGGGAAGAGTGATTAGCTATTATGAAGATATAACAGACGGTAAATTGCTCTCCGGCTCTACCGTAGAAGGTTATACCGTGCTAAATGTAAAACCCGCTGATAGTTACCAGTCACTGTACCTCCACAGAGAAGTAGCGAAATTATTTAACAAAAAGCCCGGTCGTTCTCACAAGTATGTGATTCACATCGATTACGACAAAAAGAACAACAAAGCCACAAACCTTCAATGGGCTACCAAAGAAGAAATGGAAGCTCACCAACAATTCAGCCCCGCCAAACTCGCTTACAAAGAAAAACAACGTAACCGCGTCAAAGGGTTGAAACTTAACATTACTAAAGTAAAGAGCATCAAGCGCTTACTGGCTAAACCTGGTCGCAAGACTATGAAACAGATCGCTGAACAATTCGATATCAGCGAAATGCAGTTGTACCGTATTAAAAGCGGTGAAAACTGGAGCCATGTTACTCTGGATTAAAGCCTGACTAGTCAGGAATGATCATATGATGTTGTCTGACATATAGCCATCTGCCTTACGGCGGGTGGCTTTATTTTTTATTGTCCGCCGATCTTATCCAGTATCTTCCCATAGTGCAGGCTACTCCGAAGTGCCGGCTCATATCCCATCAGGATCACCTGCTGCCGCGCCCGCGATAAGGTAACCAACAGCTTCCGGTCTACCTCTATCGTATGCTCCTCCCACCTGAATGTACCCAGGCTTTGCAGCATATTCAACTGCGTAGGATGGTAGACCGCCAGTGAAATAATAATGATATCATTCTCTGCACCCTGAAAGCGTTCTGCCGTATCTATATTGATGGCCTGCAATTCTTCGTCAGCGCCTATCAGTTCCCTTATCAGGCTAATCTGGGTACGCCAGGGCGTGACCACACCTACCGTTTCCGTGTTGAAAGCCGCTCCCCTGCTCTCCTTTAAATAAGTCAGCAATGATACTACCTGTTCTGCCTCCGTCTTATGCATTTTCGAAGTTGGCTCCATAGGACTAGGCAGGAAAATCGTTCTGCCTTTTGAAAGGATCCTGCTCCATTTGCCATCACCTATATCCTGCCTTACAAAAGGAGCTGCCTGCAATGGTTGACCCGGCGATAACTGGTGTGCGTAATAATGATTGATCAGGTCTGCAATATCATTGTGCATCCTGAAGTGGGTGTTGAGCATGCCCCAGCCATGGTGCCAGCCATTTTGCTTACACGCCTGGATCAGCCTTTCGAACAGCGTACAACGGAGATCAGAGATCCCTGTACTATGTAAAAGTGTTGATTCAGTCAGACAGAAATTATCTGCCTGCGCTACCACCGGCGGCAACTGGTTCTGATCTCCTATCAGGATGAATTTCTGAAATGGAAGCACCAGGCCTAAGAGCTGAGGCTCTGTCAACTGTGAGGCCTCGTCTACAATGAGTGTATCAGTTTTTACACCCAACAATTGCAGATTGGGCAATCTGGTGGCCATCGTAGCTACTGTAGCCACGAAGATCTGCTGATTGGCAATGTACTCCCTTGCCTGTGCAATATCCCCTTCCAGGCAATAGGTCCTCAGCTGATTTTCAGCTGCTGAGCGTCGTCCACCCAGTCGCAGGTACTGTACACCTTTACCATCCAGTTTTTTACAAATCTCATCTACTGCTTTGTTGGTAAAGGCTACGATCATCATCTGGGTGCCTGCTGCTGCCAGTGAAGTCACCATGGCAGTCAACAAAGACGATGTCTTGCCAGTGCCGGGAGGACCCTGCACCAGGTAATAGTCTTTGGCATCCAGGGCAGCCTGCAGGATCTCCTGCTGGTTGCTGTTGAACATAGTAGGCGCTGGTATTGGAAAAGGTACCTTTACAGGCTCCCGCATCCCCAGCAACAATTCCATTCTGTCCGCAAAGCGGGGTTCCAGTACATGGAACAATGCTGTCGCCGAAATCCAGAAATTGGATTCATAAATATCGTGTTCAATCACCCATTGCTGCCGGTGGGCAAAGAAGTCGTGGGTGATCTGTCGGTTGTTCAGTGAAAATGTGAGCCGGTCTTTCTGTAGTTCGTCTACCCTGCCTTTCAGGATCTGGTGTTGCAAAGGAGCCAGTCCTGTAGTATCTCTGGGGTAAATGATAGCCGTATCACCCGGGCGAAAATTGTGATTCACCGGTTCCTGGATGCTAAATACTACGCTACTCTGTGCTTCATCAAAATGCTGAAAACAGAGGCCTGGTATGATCGTAAACCGGGACAGCTTCTCCGATTCCGGTTGTAACCACAGCGCTGCAAATCCTTCCGCATCTTCTTCCCTGTGCATGGAAGCATACATGCCGCATTTGGCGAGCAAAAACTCCCTGAGCAGGAAGGACAGGAATTGCTGGTAATAGGTCCTCAGCAGTGGACTGGCCTTGCTATAGGTTTCTTCGAATCTGGCGAAGTGCACCACGCTGAAAGAAGGCAATCCTTCAGCGGCGAGAGGCGTAATTTGCTCAAGTATATCATACTCCCCGGCAGAAAGTCGTAATAGCTGGGCCACGATTTCATTGCGCAGGGCGAGCAATTCATTTTCCGCAGGCCGGTTATTCGTCACGTTGCGCAAAGGACTATTGGAGGCGGAGGAATACAGGATCGCCGAACTTCCACAGCGTTCATCGCCAAAGGTAGATTGCAGGAGCAGGTTATAGCCCGTTACCTGCATTTCATGATTCTTCCAGGCACCATAATCCGGTGCCTTGCCACTTTTAAGTTCAAAGATTTCCTTGCGGGTAGGATCAGTATCATCTTCTGCCAGGATGTCCAATCGACCCTGTAATCCGTAGAGGGCAGAGAAGAAAGTTGGCTCTATCCTCACCGGGCGGTCTTTCAGTTCCCTGGATGCCTCCAGCAAATTGGGCCAGTGTGTTTCCCGGATATCCGCATACATGCTGTTCAATTCCTGTCTGCCATAGCCTGCAGCCTGCAGTACATTTTCGGCTACCGCTTCCACAAAAGATTCGCGGAGCTTCATCTCCGGATGGCGCAATACATTGTCCAGCAGTGAGTTAACTATGTTTCCCTTGAAGGCTGGTAAGCCGGTTGACTGTGGCACCAGTTTCCTGACCAGGTATAGATATGGATTAGGGCCGCTACGACCAAAGCATTCTGCAAGGTCACTGATGTCGATCAGGAGGTCTGGCTCCAGGATAAAGCGGGTGGCTTTCACTGCTTCGTACTGCCCGGTACCGGCATGTAGGTCAGCATGCAGAATGTGCAGGGTATCGTATACGCGCAGCTGCCTGTGTAAGGCGCTGGTATGTGGCTGGTAAACGGAATTTATGTTGATCAGGAATTCTCCGGCCTCATCGTCCTTGCCCTGCAATACAAAAGATTCCACCCCGTCGGGTGTCTTTTGCAAAGGGCCTACCCCGGTGACGAGGCATTTGAGCAGCGGCACCAGCGGGTTATTATCTACCGGTCCCTGTGCCAGTGTTTGTCCTGCTACGGCGGCACAGCGTTCCAGCAGTGCTTCCGGTTGGGGTACTTCGTAGTATGCTTCTATGATGTTGGCAAGGGTATGGATGCAAAGCAGGGCATCATCCTGGTCGGCACGGAGACCACCAGTCATAGCTTTGGTAGTAAGAATGCGTAGAATGGTCAGTTGTCGCCGTTGTTCGGCAGCTACTCCGTGCTTATCGAAGTAGAACTGCATACGGGCAAACAGATTGCTGAAGCTGCGGGCTTCATTCCTGGTGAGATGCCGGAATAACTGCTCAAGCACTCCCCGCAAAAACCGCAGGGTGGCTAGCGGCTGGTGCCCATCTCCGGCTTCCAGCAGGCGCATATACAACATATGGCCGGTGAGGGCTTTATCGCTGGTATTCACTGACATAAATGAAGACAGATTAAGCAGCCTTCTTTTTCCTGTTTTTGTTTTTGGCTGCGCGGAACTCCCAGGGAGCAACGGGTTTGGCCTGCTTCCAGAGTCCCAGTTTATTTCTTTTGGCAGTAGCCTGCGCTGCTGCTAACGGTGCACTTTTAGAATATTCTGTGTAATGCCATGCATGGCCGCCGGCTATCATCCAGCCATTGATATATTCACCTTTACTGTTATAAACATCACCTATCCAGCGCTGGTACCTGTCTTTTCTTAACAGTTCGACCGTTACGGTCTTGTTGAAGCACAAATCGGACAATGCCTGCTTGCTTTTCTGGTAGTAGTCCTGTCCCTTTTCAGGTGCATCTATGGCTGAAAGCCTGATGCGGACGGTTTCCTTTTTTACCAGGATTTCGAATGTATCCCCATCCATGATCCGCACTACCTTTCCTTTTATTTTCTTCGGAGGGCTGGCAACAATTGTCTGAGTAAACAGACAAAGGAGCATACACATGATCACTCTAAAAAAAACTTTAGGCATTGCATAGGATTTTGGGATGCGAAGTAACAAATTTTCCCCCGAAGAGCCTAACCATTGTGGCTGATTCATTTGCACATCTCCATATCTTGTTATACCTTCCCCTTGATTTAAAGCATATAGTGAACATCATGTCGAGCAAAAAAATAGCGATCATAGGTGGTGGCAATCTTGGTGCTGCCATTACGCAGGGTTTACTGAAAAGCGGGTTTTCTGAACCTGCCGATCTGACTATTACCAGGAGGAATGTAACTGCCCTGAAGGAGTTTCAGGCAGCAGGTGTTAATACAACTGCCGATAATGAAGCTGCCATCCGTGATGCGGAGATCATTGTCATCGCCCTCAAGCCGTACAACTGGAAAGAAGTACTGAGCAAGGTGCAGGGAGCCTTTGATCCGTCCAGACAAGTACTGATCAGTGTCATGACCGGTGTGTCTATGGATGACCTGGAGAAGGTAGGAGGAAATGGTATTGCCGTAGTACGTGCGATGCCAAATACCGCTATCGCCATTCAGGAGTCAATGACCTGTGTATGCTACAAGAATGTGGCTCCGGCGCTGCAGGATTATGTAAAAGATATGTTTGACCAGCTGGGTGTAACGGTAGCGATCGACGAAAAGCTGATGGATGCCGCCACTGTACTGGGTGCCTGTGGCATTGCGTATGCACTGCGTTTTATCAGGGCGAATATCCAGGGTGGTATTGAAATCGGCTTTGACGTACGCACGGCAAACCTGATCGCGGCGCAAACCGTGAAAGGTGCGGCAGAGTTACTGATCCGTGAGAAACGCCATCCGGAAGAGGAGATTGATAAGGTGACTACCCCTAAAGGATGTACGATTGCCGGTTTGAATGAGATGGAACACCAGGGATTCAGCTCTTCGCTGATCAAGGGGATCACAGTCTCCTACAATAAGATTCAGAAAGATTAATAGGGAGAAACAGGACGGGATTTAGACTACTTCCGCTTTGGGGTAATCAAAGAAGAGAAAGTTTTTGTTTGCACTGTCAAATTCTTTCCATGAATCGATATTGGCTTTTACAGCAAAAACACCGGTAGTCGGGATGTTGTCTATCCTTATTTCCTGTGTGATGTAGTTTGCAAAGTCCGTGATACCGGGATTGTGAGCGAAGATGGCGACGGTGTCGATATCATCGTCAATTTTGGTGATCATTTTCAGGAAGGTAGAAGCGTAGCAAAGATAAAGTTCGTCTTCCAGCAGGATAGCATCCTTGTCATAGTGCCATTCTTTGGCCATGAGACGGGCAGTATTTTTAGTACGTTTAGCAGGGCTGGCAATCAGTAGTTCGGGAACTATTCCCCGTGTACGCAGGCGATTGGCCATTTCAGGTGCGTTTTGTTTGCCCCGTTTGTTGAGTGGCCTGTCAAAATCGTCTACGTCCGGATCATTCCAGCTCGATTTTGCATGGCGGATCAGCAGTAACGTTTTCATCCTTTAAATGATAATTGACTTTTAGTTACTTACTAATTTACTGAAATAACTGAATCACTTCATGAGGCATACTATAGCCCAGTGTGTGATTTAAAATAAAATTAATAATGCCTGCCGCTGGCAGGGTCCAAAAAACAAAGCCCGTTGCGTAGCAACGGGCTTTGTTTTTTAATATCCTCTTTCGTTTTTACCTTCCATGAAGTTCATAAACGCTTTATTCACTACCCTATTCCCTCCCGGTGTAGGATAATTCCCCGTAAAGTACCAGTCCCCTAAGTTATTAGGACAAGCCTGATGCAGGCTTTCTATTGACTGATAAATCACGTCTACCTTCGCGCCTATTCCTTTCGGAGTAATGATTTCTGCAATCTTTGCAGAGATCTGCTCAGTAGTAAATGGTTTATAAATATTCCTTACCACGTTCTGCGCATGCAGGGTGTTTGTACGCTGCAATTCATTGCACAAGCCATACGCTTCCTGCAGTATATGCTCCTTACCATGGTCTTTCAGCAGGGCGATAGCTGCCTGGAAAGCCACGAAATCACCCATCTTGCTCATGTCAATACCATAGCAGTCAGGGTAACGGATCTGCGGCGCGGAAGAAACGATAATAATACGTTTTGGTCCCAGTCTGTCCAGCATCTTGATGATGCTTTCCCGCAGCGTAGTACCTCTTACAATAGAGTCATCGATCACCACCAGTGTATCTACACCTGGGCGAACTGTTCCATAAGTAATGTCGTATACGTGCTGTACCATTTCATTACGGCTGGTATCCGCAGTGATGAAGGTACGCATCTTCACATCCTTGATAGCAATCTTGTCGATGCGGATCCGGCGGTTCACCATTTCGGTCAGCTTTTCCTCATCGAAGTCTTTGCCCCATGACACGATCCTTTCTACCTTGATCTTGTTCAGGTAGTCTTCCAGACCTTTGATCATACCATAGAAGGCAATTTCAGCGGTGTTTGGAATAAAGGAGAAGATGGTATTCTTCAGGTCGTTATTAATATCGGAGAGCACTCTTTCTGCCAGGTTGTAACCCAGGCGGGAACGCTCTTTATAAATCTTTTCATCGTTACCACGGGAGAAGTAGATTCTCTCGAAGCTACATGCCTTGCGCTCTTTTGGCTCCAGGATCTGTTCGATGCTGTATTCGCCGTTTTCTTTTACGATCAGGGCATTTCCCGGCATCAGTTCCAGTACTTCGTTCTCACCTACGTTGAATGCGGTGCGGATGGCGGCACGTTCAGAAGCGGCAACAATCACCTCGTCATTCACATAGTAATAGGAAGGGCGGATACCATGACCATCACGGATCACGAAAGAATCGCCACTACCCAGCAGGCCGCACACATGGTAACCACCGTCGAACATAGAGAAGGCATCTTTCAGGATCTTCTTTACATCCAGTCCATTCTGACGCACTTCATCCTCTTTGCAGAGGAAGTGATGTACAACTTCCAGCATCGCCGCGAGATCACTGTTACGGTGAGTTTCTCCCGGGTCAACATTTACGAACTTGAACAGTTCATCGGCATTTACAAGGTTGAAGTTTCCTGCTATAGAGAGATTGCGTGCAGGGACGGTATTGTATCTTACGAAGGGGTGGCA
The DNA here is from genome assembly GCF_003412465.1 of Chitinophaga silvisoli. GTDB lineage: Bacteria > Bacteroidota > Bacteroidia > Chitinophagales > Chitinophagaceae > Chitinophaga > Chitinophaga silvisoli. Next base: position 666,164 of record NZ_QTJV01000002.1, on the reverse strand, counting down.
GAGTTCTACGTTGTTTTTACCCTGAGTGGCGTAGCGGAGGTGGCCCATCATCAGTTCTCCGAGGAAACGCATGTGGCCTTTCATGAGGCCGGGGTATTTGGTGATTTCGGGTTGGTATTTTTCGATCTCGTCGATTTCCTCTCTTACCTTGCCGAAGATGTCTCCTATGGCTTGGGGAGCGCTGCTTCGAAGTCTGTGCATGAAGGGAACCCCGGGTTCGGTGTTCAACTTCACCGTGGCTATACCTGCACCATCCTGTCCACGGTTATGCTGCTTTTCCATCAGCAGGTACAATTTGTTGAGGCCGTAGAAAACCGTTCCATATTGTTGCTGATAATAAGAAAAAGGCTTTCTAAGTCTTATAAATGCTAATCCGCATTCATGTTTTATGGCTTCGCTCATCCCATTAGAATTGAAGGCGCAAAGTTACGTTGAATTATCCTAAACAAAAAAGGCGGATCGAACCGATCCGCCTTTTTTGTAATTACTTCTGTGCTACTGCCCCCATCCATGCGGCTATATGTCCGCATTTTTTATACTCATTATCGACATGGATATAATATGTAGGGATCGTTTCTTTCAGCCATTTATCTCTTGCTTCTGCCTGTTTGATGGCCAGTGTACGCTGTTGAATGCGTGCGTAGTCGTCGTTCAGGTTTTCGCGGTGAGGGTTGGTACGTGTTTTCAGATAAACGATACGCAGGTTGGTATTTCCGTTTTCATCGTCGGTATATTGTACCGGGGCTGACAGGCCACCTGGTTTCAGGGTATCGAGCATCAGTACGATATCTCTTTCAGAAGGCTGGTCCAGCTGGTCGATGGTGATCAGCGTACCGCCGCCTGCATTGTTCTGGAGCATACCACCGGTAAATTTCGCCATTGGCTCGTCGCTGAATTTGTTTACAGCTTCTGCAAAGGTCATTTTTCCAGCTACGATGTTCTGGCGGATGGTATCCAGTTTCACCTTTGCAGCAGCGATATCAGACTTACCTATATTTGGTTTGAGCAGGATGTGCTGTACGGTGATGTTGTCACCCTGGCGTTTCAGGCACTGGATCAGGTGGTAACCGAACTGGCTTTTTACAGGAGAAGAGATCTCATTTTCCTTGAGCCTGAAGGAGGCTGCGAGGAATTCAGGATCCCACTGTTTGTCAGTACGGTTCAGGATGTAGATCCCATTGTTCTCTTTGGTACCCGGGTCTTGTGAGTAAAGGATAGCCAGGCGACCGAAATCGGCTTTCTTTTCCTGTACATCTTTTTTGAATTCGTTCAGGCGGTCGATGGTGTATTGTTCCATCTCCTTGGTTGCCTTTGGAATAATCACGAGTTGCCCTATTTCCAGCTCAGACTCATAGAATTTGAGGCTGTCTTTAGGAATACCGTCAAAATATCTTTTCACCTCGGAAGGTGTTACTTTCACCGCATTGGTAATCTTGTCCTGCATCGCCTTGGCCAGCAGCCCTTCTTTGATAGGCTGACGGAAGCGCTCGCGCAGCTGGTAGATAGAATAACCGGTTACATCTTTCATTTTTTCACGGCTTCCGTACAGCTGTTCGAAGTAGCGGATACGGTTGTCGATCTGGCCATCCACGTCTGCTTCACTTACCGGCAAGCTGTCTCTTTCTGCCTGAATCACCATTACTTTCTGAGCAATGATCTGTTCCATGATCATACAGGCTGCATCAGGAGGCATATGGCCGTCAGGAACCTGGCGTTGCATATTTACCAGCTCCCCTTCCACATCAGAGCTCAGGATGATTTTATCCCCCACAATAGCGGCAATTTTGTCCGCCACCATTCGCTGCTGTGCAGTAGCAACCTGACCGAGCAGCATCACGCCTGCAGAAAAAGCCAAAAATTTATTCATATTATTTAATAGCACTGTGAGTCTCAAAAATAACCAAAAAATAAGCCGCGTTAGAGCGGCTTATTTTTTTAACAAAATTTTATTGCTGTAAAAGCCTTATTCAGGCTGCATTAGAGCGTACGTTTCACTTCAACTTCTTCGAAACCTTCCACGATATCGCCCACCTTGAGGTCGCTGTAATTTTTGATACTCAGACCGCACTCCATATTGGCTGCTACTTCCTTCACATCATCCTTATAGCGTTTCAGGGATTGGAGTTCGCCGGTGTAGATTACGATACCTTCACGTACCAGGTTGACACGTGTGTTACGGGTAATCTTACCATCCAGTACGAAGCAACCTGCAACGGTAACCTTGTCGAAGCGGTAGGTTTCGCGGATTTCCACGTTCGCAACCACTTTCTTCTCAATCTTCGGTTCCAGCATACCTTCCATCGCGCTCTTCAGTTCATCGATAGCGTCATAGATGATGGAGTAAGTACGGATTTCGATGTTTTCTTTCTCTGCCAGTTTGCTAGCCTGAGAAGAAGGTCGAACCTGGAAGCCGAGGATGATAGCGTCGGAAGCGGTAGCCAGCAATACGTCGGATTCTGTGATCTGACCTACGGCTTTGTGAACCACGCTCACTACGATTTCTTCGGTAGACAGTTTCTGCAGGGAGTCGCTCAGCGCTTCTACAGAACCATCGAAGTCACCCTTGATGATTACGTTCAGCTGTTTGAAGTTGCCCAGTGCCAGACGGCGGCCAATTTCATCCAGTGTGATATGTTTCTTGGTACGGATACCCTGTTCGCGTATGATCTGTGCACGACGGTTAGCTGTTTCCTTCGCTTCAGATTCATTTTCGTACATCTTGAATTTCTCACCGGCCTGTGGAGCACCGTTCAGACCCAGCACCTGTACAGGTGCAGATGGTCCGGCAGAGTCTACGCGCTGACCGCGTTCATTGAACATGGCCTTGATCTTACCGAAGTTAGAACCGGAAGCGATGGTATCTCCCTGGCGCAGGGTACCATTTTGAACAAGGAGGGTAGCTACATAGCCACGACCCTTATCGAGAGAAGCCTCGATCACGCTACCGGAGCCTTCCCTGTTCGGGTTAGCTTTCAGTTCCAGCAGTTCTGCTTCGAGCAGGATCTTTTCGAGCAATATGTCTACATTCAGACCGCTCTTGGCTGAGATTTCCTGGCTTTGGAATTTACCACCCCAATCTTCAACCAGGAGGTTCATACCTGCCAGTTGTTCTTTGATTTTCTCAGGGTTGGCACCTTCTTTATCGATCTTGTTGATCGCAAAGATCATTGGCAGACCAGCAGCCTGAGAGTGGGAGATTGCTTCACGTGTTTGAGGCATGATAGCATCGTCCGCAGCGATTACTATGATTGCAATATCTGCTACCTTGGCACCACGGGCACGCATCGCGGTAAACGCTTCGTGACCTGGGGTATCGAGGAAGGTGACGCGTTTACCGGTAGAGGTAGTTACCTGGTAAGCACCGATGTGCTGGGTAATACCGCCGGCCTCGCCAGATACTACATTTGCATTACGTATATAGTCAAGCAATGAAGTTTTACCGTGGTCAACGTGACCCATGATGGTAACGATCGGTGCTCTTGGTACCAGATCTTCTTCATTGTCCTGTACTTCTTCTTCTTCCATTTCGTCGGACTCATCGACACCGATGAATTCAACTTCGTAGCCAAACTCGCCGGCTACCAGTTCGATTACTTCCGCATCCAGACGCTGGTTGATGGATACCATGATACCCAGCCCCATACATTTTGAGATTACCTCGGCAAAGCTTACATCCATCAGGTTGGCCAGTTCACTTACAGAAACGAACTCAGTAACCTGGAGCTTGTTGTTTTCGCCTGCCTGGTTTGCTTCGTGTTCTGCACGTTCATGACGTTTTTCACGACGTTGTTTCGCCTTGATGTTTTTGCCACGGTTTCCACCACCTCCCATCTTGGCCATGGTTTCCTTGATCTTGTTCTGGATTTCGTTTTTGTCGATCTCCTTATCTTCCGGCTTAGCGTTACGGTTATTATAGTTGTTACCACCTGGGCGATTGCCATACTGGCCACCTCCACGGTTGAAACCACCGCCTTGTCCACCCGGGCCGCGATTGCCACCCTGATGACCCTGTCCGCCCGGACCGCGATTGCCGCCCTGACCTCCTGGACCACCCGGACCACGATTGCCACCCTGACCTCCCGGACCACCACCTGGGCGGTTGTCACGGTTAGGTGCGGTATGTGGTCTGCTAGGACCACCACCCGGACGGTTGTTGTTATTATTATTATTGTTATGACCGCCGTGGCTATGATCACGGTTGCCACCGGTGCGGTTATCCCTGTTGAAGTTGCGGTTACCGTCACGGTTACCACCCTGGCCATGCTGACCACCATGATTACCGCGGTTACCTTCGCCGCCCTTGTTGGCTTCATCACCTGGCTGGATAGGCTCAGGTTTCTTTTCTACAATAATACGCTTGCGTTTACGGTTGTTGTCGGCATTATTGTTATTGCCACCGCGGTTGAAGTTATTATTGCCTTTAGTGTCACGGTCTCTTCTTTCCTGATGAACAGGGAGATCAATTTTTCCGATGACTTTAGGACCGGTGAGTTTTTCTGCCTGAATATTTGATATCACGGCAGAACCGGTGCTGTCATCTTGCTCAGATGTGATATCTGCTGCTGCAACTACGTCCATATGCTGTGCGGCCGGCTTAATTGGTTCTTTTGCAGCCGGTTCTTTTGTTTTTTCCTGAGCAGCTGCCGGTTTTTCGGTAGCTGGCGCCTGTTTCTCTTCTACAGCTTTTGGAGCAGTTTTTTCAGCAGCAGGCGCTGAAATTTTTTCTTTTTCTATTGGTTGTTGTTGTTGTACCGGTGTGGGTTTTACTGCTGGTTCGGCAGGTTTTTCTGTCGCTACAGGAGTTTGTACCGGAGGAGTAGTTTGCTGTTGTACAGGAGGTGCCTGTACTGGCTCTTGGGCCTTAGCTACCGGCTCCGGTTGTTTTGCAACCGGTGGTTTCTCTTCCTGTTCAGGCCTTTTAGCGGCCACAGGCTGAGGTTTTTTATTATGTCTGTTCAGTGCATCGAGGTCGATGGTGCCCATGATCTTAGGACCATTGATTCTTGGTGCGTCTGGTTTCTTTTCAGGCTGCGCTTCCGGCTGTGCCTTTGGTTCCGGCGCTTTTTCAGCGACAGGGGCTACAGGTGGTTGCTGCGGTTTTACCTCTTCCTTCGCCACTACAGGAGGAACTTCGGCAACCGGGGCCTTTACGGGCTCTGGTTTAGGCTCAGGCTTCGGCTCCGGTTTTGGTTCGGGCTTCGGCTCGGCCTTAGGTTGTTCTACCTTAGGCTCAGGCTTAGGTTCAGTTTTAGCTTCTGGTTTTGGGACCTCTGCTACCGGGGCTGTGGGCTGCTCTTCCTTGGCAGCTGCTTCTTTCTTCTTAGCGGCTGCTTCTGCTTCTTCTTTTTCCTTCTTCTTCATTGCATCTAACACGCTTCCTTTGGGCAGGGCTATCTGATCGCTTTTGCGCTTGTTAGCCTTGTCCTGTTGGAATTCAGATTGCAGGGCGGTATACATCTGAGAGGTCAGGCGTGCATTGGGTGAACCAAATCCATCCATGTCATAGCCTTTATTAGAAAGGAAGTCGATCAACGTTTCCTTTCCAATATTAAACTCTTTCGCTGCTGCCAGCAATCGCGGCGTGTTGTTTGTTACTTCAGGCATATTGTAATCTCGGGCCTCCCCTTTTTTCCCGTTTATCAACGGGACTCCTTTTTAACAATTAACAATAACTTAAAAAAAATCCTGTCAAGTAAGCCCACATCCCGGGGAAGTGGTGGTGCGGTCTTACTCTTTGTCAAATTCTTCCTGCAGGATCCTTCTCACGTCCTTTACAGTTTCTTCTTCCAGATCTGAACGACGTACCAGTTCCTCAACTGTCAGGTCTAATACGCTACGGGCAGTATCACAACCAATACGTTTGAGTTCATCCAGTACCCATTCTTCGATCTCATCTGAGAATTCGGAAAGGTCAATATCGTACTCAGCCTGCTCTTGTTCCTCATCACGGAATACATCTATTTCATATCCGGTCAATTCACAGGCCAATTTGATATTAACCCCTTTCTTACCGATAGCCAGGGATACCTGATCTGCCTTTAGAAAAACGGATGCATATTTATTATCATTATCTATTTCCATACGACTGATACGCGCAGGTGTCAAAGCACGCTGAATCAGCAGTTGAATATTCGCAGTATAGTTAATGATATCAATATTTTCGTTTCGCAGCTCACGTACAATGCCATGGATACGGCTTCCTTTCATACCCACACAGGCGCCTACAGGGTCGATACGGTCGTCATAAGATTCAACTGCCACTTTAGCTCTTTCGCCGGGCTCACGAACGATTTTCTTAATTACAATCAGGCCGTCAAAGATCTCCGGAACTTCAATTTCCAGCAATTTAGCCAGGAAGGTAGGATGGGTGCGGGAGAGAATGATGAGCGGAGCATTGTTCTTCATCTCCACTTTTTTTACTACTGCCCTTACATTTTCACCTTTCTTGAAATAATCGGTAGGAATCTGTTCAGATTTAGGTAAAATTAACTCATTCCTTTCATCATCAAGCAATAAAACTTCTTTTTTCCAAACCTGGTACACTTCACCTGTTACAATTTCACCTACCCTATCCGCATATTTCTTAACTAAAATGTTCTTTTTCAGGTCACCGATACGGGCAGATAATGTCTGCTTCGCAGCCAGTATGGCCCTGCGGCCAAAATCCATGATCTCAACTTCCTCGTACAAATCCTCACCTACCTGGTAATCCGGTTCTACTAAAATGGCTTCAGAATAAGCGATCTGTGCATTATCATCCTCTACCTCACCATCGTTTACAATGGTACGGCGGCGCAATATTTCCAGGTCACCCTTCTCAGTATTTACAATCACGTCAAAATTCTCATCAGAGCCATATTTCTTACGGAGAAGTGTTTTAAACACATCTTCTAACACCTTCATTAACGTAGGACGGTCAATGTTTTCCGCTTCTTTAAACTCCGTGAATGACTCAATCAGATTAATACTAGCCATGTTTTGCTTATATTATATATTTTAAAACACGATGCACACTTTGGTGTGCTTGATTTCGTTAAGGTTTATGTCAGTAGTTTTTTTCTCTTTCTTCTTACCAATCGTCTCTTCTATCGTCAAGGCCCCCTCCGTAGCCGCCAGCAGGGTGCCTTCCTTTTCGGAACCATCCAGCAGGGTTACAGCTACTTTTCTACCAATGTTCTTGACAAATTGACGGTGCAGTTTCAAAGGTTCGTCCAGTCCGGGGGAAGAGACTTCCAGCGAGAAATCGTTGTCAGGAAACAACGCCGCGGCTTCCAGCCTTGCGTACAAATTGCGGTTGAATGAGACCAGCTTTTCCACAGGTACACCACTGTCACCATCCACAAATAGCTTTACATTATTAGTGGGCTTAATCCTGATATCGACCACGAAATATTCCGGATATTCAGCGAGCATAGCATCTGCATGCTCCCGGATGCTTGTTATCACTTGTTCGTTTGCCATACAAAAAACGAGAAGGGGACTTCCAGTCCCCTTCGTTAGAATCATTTTCCTATGCAAAATTAGGATTTTATTTTGATCAAAGCACATTTTCTTTAACTTGTACGAAATAATTTACATAAGGAAATCCACTACCTACACAGATTACGGCAAAATCTAATAACTTCGTGGGACCGTTTGTTATATGTCGATTATTCAATACATACAACGCATTAACATAGAGTTGATCATATGGCCGGTAGCGTTAATCTTATTGTACTGCATGAATCCGGCTGCAGATGGCACCTTTAGTCTCTGCCCATTCAAATGGCTCGGATTTACCTGGTGCCCGGGGTGTGGATTGGGACATGGCATTCATTATTTATTACATGGGGACTTGAAGAATGCAATCCATCATCATGTGTTAAGCCCGTTTGCGGTAGCGGTACTTTTGCATAGAACCTTTCAGATCGGTAGATCACAGTTGAGACTAAAAAACAATCATACATGACCGATTTCTCCTTTGCCATGTTACCTGGCATCGATCAGGAAGAGCTCCTGTGGCTTCAGGAACTTACCAAAGACTACAACGAAGACAATAAACGCAAGTTTATGGCCCTGTACCAGGGCCGCCGCAAAGATCCACAGACCGTTCTCATCTGCTGCCTGGTAGGGCTCGTTTGCTTCGCCGGTATTCACCGCTTCATACTCAACCAGATAGGTATGGGAATCCTGTACTTCTTCACAGGCGGACTTTGCATTGTGGGAACTATCGTAGATGCTGTAAACCACCGCAAACTGGCATGGGAATACAATAAAGTGGCTGCTATGGAAGCCGCTGCCCTGATCAAACAGTACTAAGCTTATTCAGCGCCAGCCCTGCTGGCGCTGCTTTTTTCCCCGGAAGAATGGACCGGCAACCATACGCTGCCATGAACCTTTCCTCCCGGGAGGAAATTTTTTTCCCCACTCCCGGGGGAAATTTTCCTGCCTGTTAAAGGAATCCTAAAATACCCCCATTTTTCTGCCCCTGAACCGGATTAAGGGCTACATTTGTGCTATGAGTCCAATTAGCATTATCATCGCATTTATTATAGGATATATACTATATAAGTTCGTATTTAACCTGGTACTGCCTATGTACCAGACAGCAAAGCAGGTGCGCCGCCAGATGGGTGACATCCAGGACCGTATGCGCCAGCAATACGAACAGGAACAACAGTATTATCAGCAACAACAGCCGAATAATTTCGGCAGCCAGCAGACGAAGCCCAAAGCAGATAAGGGTGATTATCTCGATTTTGAAGAAATCAAGTAATCCCTATCTGAATATGTCTGTAATGGTCCTGGGTGCAAGGAGATGAATGGTCTGCACACCGACCGCTGTAGCCCCCTCTATATTTGGAAGGGTGTCATCGATAAATAAGGTCTCTTCAGGTTTCAACCCGTTCTCATCCAATACCAGCTGATAAGATTCCTTGTCTGGTTTGCGATAGCCAATCAGATGAGAATAGTATGCTTTATCAAAAAACTCCGCCAGAGAAGGTATTCCCCTGCTGTTTTCCAGGATTTTATTAAACGCTGCCAGATGGATGGCATTGGTATTACTCAGCAAATACAGGTTGTAATGCTGCCTCAATTGCTGCAGTAACTGTAACCTGCGTAGCGGAAAGTCCAGCAGCATCGCATTCCAGGCATCAACAATCTGTTGCGCTGTAGTACCCTCAGGGGTATGTTTCAGCATTTCTGTCAAAAATTCTTCAGTACTTACCCGCCCCGTTTCCAGGTCATCGAATAACTTATTGCCTTTGAACTGGCTATACAGACTGGTAAAGTCTGCCACCCCCAGGTCTGCAAATGCCTTATATGTAGCCTGATAGTCAATATTCAGGATAACACCGCCGAGATCGAATATGATATTTTTAATGCCTTTCATACTTAGAATGCTATTGCTGTTCATTGCAAATTAATGTCTATGCCCGAAAAATTTATTTATTTTCAGGTAGTTTAACCTGGTTCCATGCATCCTGCTTTCAATACACTGATGTTGTCCGGGACCCTGCAGGGGTTCATTATGTGCGGGTTACTTTTCTTTTCTCATAAAAACAAATATGCTAACCGGCTGCTGGGCATCCTGATCCTGCTCATTACCCTGGCAGTATTGAATATGTACCTGTCAGGCGTGTCCCGGCTTCCTGCTATCATTCGCTTTGCGTTGAATTTCCTGCCTTTGATCATCGTGATGCCCATCGGGCCACTGATCTATTTTTATGTCAGATCGGTTACGGATCCGGACTTCCGTCTGCGCCGGCGGGATCGCCTGCACTTCTGGCCGGTGGTAGTAGATGTGGTTCCCCAGGTAACTGCCCTGGTGTTTGTATTGGGCGTTAAGGCAGGGGTAGTTGCAAATAATGGCCGTCCATGGGGAGAATTTATCGACACCTATAATGTGTATGCTGATATTCCCCGCTGGGCATCGATTACAGTTTACCTGTTTTTTGCCTACCTACACCTGCAAGGTTTTAACCTGGCAAAGGATCGGCTGAAATGGATGAAACAGTTCACAGGAGTGTTCATGGCTTTCCAGGCAGTGTGGCTGCTTTATTTAATACCCTATGTAATACCTCAGCTGACAGATAAGGTGTTGGATACGGTGGACTGGTATCCTGTGTACATTCCGATGGTCGTGTTGCTATACTTATTAGGCATCAAAGGCTTATTGATGCCGGAAAGGGAGATAAAGGCCTCCCCTATCCCCCCGGAAGAACACCTGGTTTCCACAGTCGTGCCCCTGTTGAAAAAGGCAATGGAGGAAGATCACTTATTTCTCAACCCATCACTGAATCTTACTTTATTATCTGAACATATCGCAGTTCCACCCAAGACTATATCGGCAGTTTTGAACCAGCATTTGAATAAAAGTTTTAGTGAATTTGTGAATGGATATCGCATAGGGGCGTTCAAAGTAAGGGTGTCAGATCCTGCTTTTGAGCACCTGACGATTATGGGACTTGCCCTGGATTGCGGGTTTAATTCCCTCCCTACCTTTCAGCGGGCATTCAAAAATATGGTGGGAATGTCGCCTAAAGAATATATCAAAATGAATGATCAAATCCGGATTTGAGTGGACTGGTGGCGGGTATTCCTGTTGCTTTGGAGAAAAAAGATTCCATGAAGTATTTGTTTCTCCTGTTGTTTCCTGCATCCGTATTTGCCCAGATTGTTAACCTCAGAGAAGTGGCAGTGCGCCCCGGCCAGGTATTGGAAATTGTCAGAAAGATGCTTGCCGCAATTCCCCGGAATTATGATACAGGTAGTTTTACAATGACCGCCTCTTACCAGGAAAATATCCGCCTGGCAGGGGATACACTTAATTTCAATGAATCTGAACTTGCAATAAAAGGTGATCAGTGGAAGGTGGTGAAATATGGGCGGAAGCAATCTTTTTCAAGCCGGGATTTTGCCTTCTACAGCTGGATCAGTAATATCAATAATGCGCCTGGGGGTGCGCTGCATGAAGACATAATTAAATACGCAGCGACTAAATACTCAATTTTGAACCCTGTTTATTTCCGTTATTACAATTATTATCTGGATACTTTATTGAAAGATCAGCTGGTGATCGCCGTGGTGCCCAGGAATCATAATAAGAAGGGGTTTGTGAGAGGGCGCTTATTTATTGATACAGCCAGTCTGGCGCTTGTAAGGTGTGAACTGGTGGCGAGTCCGGCTGGAATCAGGCATGTAAACAGGCATGGTAGAGGAGGGATTAGATATTCCATGATGGCGGCGTATTTGAGGGCTTCGATAAAGTTTGAGCAGATTAGGGTGGAGATGGATTATCAAAAGCAGGATGGGAAATATTACCTCCATAATGTGAGGCGGCATTGGGAATCGGTGATTAATAGTAATAAGCGGGGGTTGAAAGATGCACCCTGGCGGGCGGATTTTCTGCTTTCGGTCAATTCGGTGTCAGCTGAAAAGAATTTAACCCCACGGGATTCCCTTTCCCGGGATAAAATTTTTTTAAATCCCCCTACTCCGGATAGTTTCCGGGATTCAACTGTTTCCTGGCAGCCGCAGAATTTTACCCGTGCAGATACACTCAGGGGAATGCTGTCCCCGCTCCGCTCCTGCTATGACGTGACTTTTTATCATCTCGATGCGGAAGTCGACCTGGATAAGCACTTCATCAGTGGCAATAGCCTCATTCGTTATAAAGTGCTGTCACCTTTCGACAAGATGCAGGTAGACCTATATGCAAATATGCTTATTCAGAAAATCCTGTTCAAAGGGCAGTCTTTGAATTTTACCCGTGAAGCAAATGCCGTCTTTATTCAGTTTCCGGGGCAGCAACCAGCTGGCGAAGAACAGGAAATCACTATATATTATGAAGGCACTCCCCAGGTGCCTGACAAGAGTATCAGCATGAAGGGCGGTGTACTATGGGATAAAGATGATTTGGGCAATCCATGGGCCCAGGTGGTTTGCCAGGGTTCAGGGGCTAGTCTGTGGTGGCCTTGCAAGGATCATTTATCTGACGAACCGGATAGCATGCGGATCTGGATTACGGTGCCTGAAGGTTTTTCAGAAGTCTCCAATGGCCGTTTACAGCGCCAGGTGCCGCTGCCTGGCCATAAAACCAGGTATGAATGGGCGGTGAGCTATCCTATCAATAATTACAATGTCACCTTCAGTATTGGCAAATACACGCATTACACAGATCATGGTGTGAACTATTACGTCATGCCTTATCACCTGGAACAGGCAAAAGTATACTTCAGCGAGATCCTTGCTATGTTAGCCTGCTATGAGGAGCATTTTGGCCCCTACCCTTTCCCTAAGGACGGTTTTACGCTGGTAGAAAGCCTTTATCCTATGGAACACCAGAGTGGTGTTTGTGTAGGCCGGATTCCTGCAGATCCTCATCCTGAATTTGCATTTGTCGTCTGGCATGAGGCTGCGCATGAGTGGTGGGGGAATAATATCAGCTGTAAGGATATAGCAGATATGTGGATCCATGAAGCCTTTGCTACCTATGCAGAAAGTGTATATGCTGGTTGCCGGGCTGGAGATACGATGATGCGGGATTTTTTGAACGAACAGCGGCAGCAGGTGAAGAACAAACGGCCGGTGACAGGGTTTTACAATGTGAATGACATATTTTATGACATTGATGACATGTATACTAAGGGAAGCCTGATGCTGTTTACCTTACAAAACGTGATCAATGATAAAGGGCTTTGGAAGCGATTACTTCCGGCTATTCAGCAGCATTTCCGCTACCAGACCTTATCTGCTGAAGAGTTGGAGCAGTTTATTTGTGACTTTACAGGAAAAGATTATCATTATTTTTTCAGGCAGTACCTGCATTATACCAACATTCCGCGTTTGGAATACGAGCTTGCAGAAAAAGGCGCAGATCTAAGGGTCAGGTATCGATGGGTGGCAGATGTTCCTGGTTTCCGGATGCCGGTGAGGGTAAAAGGGCGGGATTTTATTTATCCTACGCTGGAATGGAAGATGCTGACCCTTCATAACCAGGCGGCGGCGGATTTTGAGATAGATGATGAGAATTTCTATATAGAGGCGGAGGAGCTGGAATAAAATTTTTTACTCTTGGTTTGGTTAAATTGAATAAATTTTAAGTAATTTCGCCGTCCCGCAAAGGGACCCGAGAAAGTTTACATATATAATTTCGTTCTGAAAAGAACAGCTCCTATAGCTCAGTTGGTTAGAGCACCTGACTCATAATCAGGGGGTCACAGGATCATGCCCTGTTGGGAGCACGAAGATAAAGCCTTAGGCGCATAGCCTAAGGCTTTTTTGTTTGTTTAATTGAAAAAAATTAATATTTTTGTACTGAATTAAGTACGTATAAATGTACTTATACTGACATATTGTTAAATAACGTGTTTATGCAAGTTGTAAACTATAGCGAATTTAGGCAGCAACTTAAGGCGCATTTGGATAACGTGACGGAAAATCATGATACGCTTATTGTGCCAAGAGGTGGAGATAAAAGTGTTGTGATTATTTCTTTGGAAGAATATAATTCCATATTAGAAACGCTACACCTTATGAAGTCTGAGAAAAACAGAATTCGCTTAATGGAGGCGATTGAGAGAGCAAATAATGGTATTAGTGAAGATCATGAATTAATCGATGATTAATGAAATTAAGTTGGGACCAAAATGGTTGGGACGATTATCTGTATTGGCAAAAAACAGATAAAAAGATCCTTAAAAAAATAAATGAGCTGATAAAAGATACAATGCGTCAGCCATTTGAAGGTTTGGGCAAGCCAGAAGCGTTAAAGGAAAATTTGACGGGTTGCTGGTCGAGAAGAATAGATCAAGAGCATCGGTTAGTGTATAAAGTATTGGATGATGCTATTCTAATTCTACAATGTAGATATCATTATTAAATTGTCAATTTAAATGGGAAGTCTAAATATTAGGCTTCCCATTTTTTAAACCACCTGACTCATAATCAGGAGGTCACAGGATCATGCCATGTTCGACCCTATCTTCGAACGCGCGGAAAATTAAACGTACCTCTCTACATTCCTCCAGGCATATACCTCTCAAAGGCATTGCCGATATCTATTACAACAACCTGTCAGGCAAAGAAGGATTCGTAGAAGCCCTCGCCTGCTATGGCTGGGGATGGGCTTCTTCACCCAGCCACCATTCCGACTGGCATTGGACACAATAGAATTGACAACCTGTTATTCTCCGTCGACTACCCTTTTAGTACAAACGAAACGGGCAAAGAATTCCTGAACAATACCGGTCTTTCTGTCGCTGACCAGGAGAAGTTAAAATATAAAAATGCTGAACGCATTTTAGGTCTATAACTGCTTTCCATACTCCTCTCCCCAGCGGCAAAGCGCATCCATCACCGGTATCAGTTGCTTCCCCAGCTCCGTCAGTTTATACTCCACCCGTGGCGGTACCTCGGGGAAGACTTCTCTTACCAATATTCCATCTCTTTCCAGCTCCCGCAACTGTGCTGTCAATGTACTATGCGTAATATATTCCAGCTCTTTTCTTAACTCCCCAAACCGCTTCGGACACTCCTTCCGTATACTATCCAGCAGCAACAACTTCCACTTCCCTCCTATCGCCTGCAGAGCATTCATCATTGGATTGTCAAAATCCGCATTTTTTCCTAAGATAAGCGACTGACGCTGTGCAATAGTATCTTTTTTCATACCTAATACATTCTACAACACTACTTGATTTACAATCAGGCCCAGCCCAATTTTGTCCATCTAAAAGTAACGTATTATGTCGTATCGCCGGGCCTCGCTCTATATTGTCTGCACTGCCAGTTTTTTATCCGTACTCGATCTGTTCATTGTGAATGTGGCATTGCCTGCTATCCAGGCTGGCATCCATGGCACAAATGGGGATGGCCAGATGATAATGGCACTCTACTTATTGGGTCACGCCATCTTTCTCATCACCGGTGCAAGAATGGGCGATTACTATGGACATAAAAAGATCTTCATCTGGTCCATGTTATTATTTACGCTCGCATCTGCCTGCTGTGCGGCTGCACAAACCGCCACGCAACTTAATACAGGAAGGTTTTTGCAGGGAGCCTTTGCCGCTTTTATGGTTCCCCAGAGTATCGCATTTATTCAACTCTTATTTCCGGAACAACATGAAAGATCCAAAGCACTGGGTGTATATGGCGCTATTGGAGGAATCGCTTCTGTAACTGGCCAGTCCTTAGGGGGCCTGCTCCCTGAAATCGCTGGCTGGAGATGGCTTTTCATCGTGAATCTGCCGATAGGATTGATAGCCGTCATTATCGCAAAATCCTACCTGGAAGAACCTGCACCAACCATAAAAGGGAAACCGGATTATGCAGGAATATTGCTACTCAGTAGCGGATTAATGGCATTGATCTATCCACTCATCAGGGGTAGAGAAACAGCCTGGCCACTATGGAGTATCATATTAATTCCTGTATCATTGTTATTGCTGACACTATTTACTTTTAGCCAGCGAAAAAAAGATGGATTGATAGATCTGCAATTATTTCGCAACAGAGATTTTAATATCGGACTTGGTGCTGTCGTCGCCTATTTCATTGTACAGGATTCTTATTTTTTTATGAATACCATGATGCTGCAATTAGGAATGGGATTGAGTTCCGGCCTGACGGGTATATATTTCGTAGCACAAGGTTCAGGCTTTGTAATTGCTGCACTTTATTCTATAAAGTTAGTCGCAGTATATGGGAAAAGAATATTGCAGACAGGTGTATTATTGATGATTGCGATGTTGCTCATGCATATACTGTTTATTACAACAAGCGCTTATTTATTTGTCGTGATTTTGTTTTTGTATGGATTAGGATGTGGTGCTGTGCTACCCTCATTATTAACGCTCTCATTGCGGAAAATTCCTGTATCACTGGCCGCTACAGCAGCAGGTACTTATGTTACGTTTCAACAGATTTCTATTGCATTGGGAATATGTATTACGGGCGGTTTGTTTTTACAGTTGCTGGGTGACACTCCCACGTGGCAGCAATGGTTGCAGGCATATAGATCCGCGACAGGTGTAAATATCTTTTTCCTGGTGATAGTATGCTATTTACTGGCCAGGCTAAAAAGAACATAATCTGGGGTCGTACTATCCTGCACCATATGATCACCCCGCTGCCATGGCCATAGGCAGTGCTTGCGCCTTCCTCATTTTCTAATCCGAAGATGATATTGTCATTATTTTATTTACTACCTTGATGGTCTGTTTCCCCGAAGAGTATTTTGAAAAACTTTTTTATGATAACGTTAGAAAGAGCTATTGAGATTGCCGTAACAGCCCATCACGGCCAGAAAGATAAGTACGGAGCCCCCTACATTGGACATGTATTAAGAGTCATGAATATGGGCATTACTCCCGAAGAAAAAATCGTAGGTGTGTTACATGATGTAGTGGAAGATACTGACTGGACTTTTGAACAACTCGCTGCCGAAGGCGTAACACCTGAATTGCTGGAAGCATTAAAAGGTGTCACCAAATTATCTGAAGATGAAGACTACGATCATTTTGTAAACAGGACCTTGCAAAATCCATTGTCCTGTGCGGTAAAGATGAATGACCTCACTGATAATATGGATGTAAAACGCATACCGGAAGTCACTGAAAAAGATGTAGCCAGGTTAAATAAATACCTGAGAGCGTATAGGAAAATTGCCGCAGCGAGGATTGGTAAATAACTTTGCCGCCTGCAATAGCGATAACTCACCGTGAACTGAATTGCCGCAACAAGGATTGGCAAATAACTTTGCAGCCTGCAATAGCGATAACTCATCATGAACTGAATTGCCGCAGCGAGGATTGGCAAATAACTTTACAGCAAGGACCATTTAAACCTCTGCTCACTTCAAAAAACCCTTATTCCAGCAACTTCGTCAATCCCTCCCGCTCAAAAATAAGTCTGCCGAACTTCAGGTCAGACCATCCCCTATCCAGCTGATAAGCGTTCACTGGTACGCCATCCCGTATGCCTGCCCGCAATTGGTAAGGTTCATAAACCTCCGCTTTCAGCATACCCGCCAGCTGATACAAATGGGTGGAAATAATAAAATGACATTGCTTAAACTGGCTCAAACCCATAATGGTAGTATATGTCACATCCATAGCATCATCTATATTCGTGCCCCTGAAGATCTCATCGAAGATCGCAAAACACCGCTGTCCTTCCTTCGCCTGCATGGCCGTATTTTTAAGATGCACAATCTCCTGCATAAAATGACTAAATCCATTCTTCAGGTCATCCGTCACATTAATTGCAATCAATACCTGGTCATAAAATGGGATCCGGCAATTCTCTGCCGGCACTGCCAGCCCTAAATGCGCTAATGCCACACAAAGCCCGATTGCCTTTAGTGTCGTTGACTTCCCTGACATGTTAGGGCCCGTCAATACAATCATATTACAGGTCGTCTGCAGGTTGTTTTTGACCGGATTTTCCACCATGGGATGCCAGAATTGTTCTATCACAAAATGGTCCGCAGAAAAGCTCGGAAGCGAGAATCCATGCTTCCGCGTTCCCATCGCCAGGGACCACCAGGCCTCATATTCAAAGAGGGAATCCCAGAACTTTGCGGTAATATTTTGTTCCCTGCACTGCACCAGTTTACGGGCAAAAGCGAAGATCTGCTGGAAAGTCGGCTCCTTCGGTAATTTGTCCATCTCCAGTGCCTCATAAAGTGCCTTTGCCGGTCCGGCAAAATCTTCCAGCAATGGCCTGCCCAACAAGGGTAAAAGGTATTTCCCATAGATATTCCTCAGCAGGCGGATTGTCTGCATACACCTGCCCTGCAACTGGTATTTGTCCTTTCCAAAGTATTGAAAGATAGAGCTTTCAGGCAGTTCTATATAGGTGGTGAATTGATACACCTCCTGTAAATCTGCCTTATGATAGGTGAACCCCAGGATCCGCTCCCAGTGAAATAAAAATGCCTGTAATAATTGCTGTCGCTCCATTATGGCAGAAAATGATAAGCGTGGCCCCGAAAAGATATCATATAAGCGCTGACTGGATGAAGGATGTAAGGTGTAGTCAAACAAACGAATGATCTCTTTTTCTATGGGTAAAGCTTCAGGCATACAGGTACTTTATTGCCTTTAAAAGTAATGTATAAGACCCTTAAGGATATGTTAAAGAAAATGCGCAAATCCCGGTATCGCTGCGAGTAAGCAAACAGGATTCATTAATCATTGTTTAAACCTATATTAGGCCAGGCCTAAAGGCCCATCCCTTTGTATTTTATAACCGTGTCAGACCGCACATGAGTTGTAACTACCTGACACCCAATGAGGCACATACAAAAGAGGGCGCTTTGTCCTCAAAATGGAAGAAAGGAAACAAAGTAATGAGTATTTTACACCTGTAAAGCGCTTGCTGAATCAAGCTCCAACCTGTAAAGCTAATTCTGCATACAAGGTCAACTGTAGGTTTTTCTGTACTAAGACAAGCCTAGCTTCTAAGGGAGATATCCCGCAGATAACCCGCAGATAACCCGCATATATCTCGCCAATAACCCGCATTCTAAAAGAGGCGGATTATCTGCGGAATACCTACGGGTTACAGATGGGTTAGCCTTAAAAATGCATACCAGACATACTACGGCAAACCCGATCCTGCACCCGGATCCTATTTTATACAGTGATTCTTCCGAACAGGAACTATTTCCCCAACAGAAACAGATTTTCCAAATGGAAAACAGATGTAATATCTTTACCCCCTAAACCAGATCAATGCGAAAAAGCAGATTCATAGCCGTAGAAGGACTCGATGGAGCAGGAAAATCGACCCAGATTGACTTACTAAGCAATTACTATCACCAGCAGGGTATTGAAACCCGCTTCATCCACTTTCCAAGAAGTCAGAACGGTGGCGTATTTGGCGACCTGGTGGCAAAATTCCTGCGCGGTGAGTTCGGAGATGTGAAAAATGTACACCCGCAGCTGGTAGCCCTCATTTTTGCCGAAGACAGGAAAGACTTTGCCAGCACCATCAATGAATGGCTGGCCAATGGCTATACCGTTCTGGTAGACAGGTATGTGCTGTCGAATATCGCCTTTCAATGCGCGAAGCTAGACACAGAGACCGAAAAGCAGGAATTGCGTGAATGGATTAACATGTTTGAATACGAGTACAACCGCATTCCCCAGCCGGATCTCTCCATTTACCTGGATGTGCCCTTCTCCCACACTGAACAGGCGCTGACCAGGAGAATGAAGCATGAAGACCGTAGCTACCTGAATGGCAAGGAAGACATCCATGAAAAAGACTTCTCCCTCCAGCTGGCAGTGAGAAAAGAATATGAAGTACTGGCAGATACAGACCCTGCCATTACCAAAATAGTATGTTATGATAAAACAGACAGCATGCTGCCTATTGCGGACATCCACGCAAGCATCGTAGCCTGTCTGGAAAAACTGATTTAAAACATTCCTGGAAAAGGAAGTTCATGGCTAAGTGTAATACCCTTTTCCAGATAAAAAGAAGGAATTATGTCCATTACATCCACAGCAGAACTAAGTGGCATGCAGGCCATCAGTGAAGTAGTTGGTAAGGTGTTGCAGCTGATGCGTCAATATGCCGCTCCCGGCATGTCTACCAAAGAACTGGATGAGTATGGCGGTGCTTTATTAACCCAAATGGGTGCCAGATCGGCCCCGAAACTGACTTACAATTTCCCTGGTTATACCTGCATCAGTGTGAACAACGAAGTGGCCCACGGCATCCCCTCCGCACAAAGAATTTTGCAGCCTGGTGATCTCGTCAATATCGATGTTTCTGCTGAACTGGCAGGGTATTATGCTGACAATGGAGGCTCTTTTGTACTGGGAGAAGACCTGTTCCGGCATGCAGCCCTTATCAATGCCTCTATCGAAATCCTGCACAAGGCCATCCGCAATATCAGCGATGGCGTACGCCTGGCCCACATTGGTCGTATTGTAGAAGATGCCGCCAAAGAAAAAGGATACCGGGTCATCAGGAACCTGGTCGGCCATGGCATAGGCAGAAGTCTGCACGAAGCTCCCCGAGAAATCCCTAACTTCTACGACCGGTTCAACAGAACCCGTTTCCGCAGTAATTCTGTGGTCGCTATTGAGACATTTATCTCTACAGGGGCAAACTATGCTGATACTTCGGGGGATGGCTGGACACTAATCACCAAGGATGGTAGTTTTGTGGCCCAGCATGAACACACTGTGCTCGTGACAAGTGGAGAACCTATTATTCTGACTGCATCAAATGGAATATAGGGTTTTCACGGATAGCCTAAAAATTGGCATAGATTATACATTCAAGATCTCGAATGATTCTCTAATATAGTTGACATTAAGTGGATCTCCAAGTATACAACCAGATGATACCACTCATTGATAAAATAGTATTGTTATTTGATTTCGAAGATGTAAAACTGCGTTTCTTCTTGGTCAGAAAAATTATTGTCAGCCACACATATAAGGCTTCTGTGGCCGTTTGGCAACCTTGGTCCGAAACTCATCCCTTCCACATTATCCACATAGGTATCCAGACTTTCAAAATTGAACAAAGGCTTTTTCGCAACAGGTGTGAAGTGGGTATCGGTCTGCAATGACTGGATCGCCGATACATCTGAAGCATGAGACAGGTCTGCCTTATAAAGACGGATCGTGCAATTCTTTACGCCTGTGGAGAAAGAGCGTTCCATGATGAGGAGCCGGGTATCTGACAATACGAGGATATCCGGAATACCATTGATGGCAAAGGCATCTGCTGGTGCCGGTGCGGCTGCTATAGGTGCCAGTCTGTAGGCAAACTGAGCTATGGGCTGCCTTGTTTGCAGGCTGTATTTGATAATGCGGATCCAGGCGCTTTTATCTCTCAGATCTGCACGTGGACCATCTTCATAACGGGGTTCTTCTACACTGACAAACATATACTTTCCATCAGGAGTGATACCCAGGCCTTCGAAGGTGCCATTCTTGCGGGGGCCATTGTTCGTGGCCTGCATATGCAATTGTGCAGGAATGGGGAATGAGCCGATAAACTGCCCTTCCCTGGATATTTCATAAACAGCAGGATCTTTTAAAATGGTGTCTTTAGCATTGATAATACGTTCTCCCTCGCTGCTCCAGACCAGGTGATCGCTATGAGGATTGTAACGCATGGCTTCCGGATCCGGTGCCAGGTTTTTGGTAGCGGGGAATGGACGGCCATCGGGCATAGGAAGTGAAGTCACAGCAGTGAAAGTTATTTTGTCGCCATTCACCGGCACCCGGGCCGTGTAAAAACGGGCTGCCTGGTGTTCCGAGCGGTCATCGCAGATGAGGTAGTATACATTGCGGGAGCTGTCGTAGTCAATACCTGAGAGCCCTCCTATCGTAGTGCCATTGAATGGCGTGTTGTATGGAACAGTTTGTTTGTGTAAAAGGCGGAGCTGAGATACATCCGAAGTATTCACAGAATGACGGGAGGTGCTGCAGGCTGCGAAGAGCAGGCTAAACAAAAGATATTTTCTCATGTCAGCAAAGGTAAAGCCCTTTAAGAAAAAATGCTTCTGCCATGGGCAAAAGCATTTTCCTTAAAAAAATTTTTTTCGGCCTTCGGCCGCCGGAACGTATTAAGCGGAATGTATTAATTAAACGATAAATAAATTCGCAATCTCTAACACCGCCTCTTTTGTCAGCGGTTCATCAAACGATTCTGTGGCTGCATCCTGCGTTACCTGTGTAGCGATACCTGTGATCGTTACATTGGCCTGTATTTCATTTTCCTCCCCATTATATACCGGTTGTGTGGCCGCGATATCCGTATACTTGCCGGTAATCCATGGTTTGATTTTAGTATCGCCAGTCAGTGCTCTGCGCATAGAGCGGATGTGCGCCGCATGCCTTGCTTCGATGGAGTGAATCTGCAGGGCTGCTGTAAGTACGGTAGAATTTTCCATCAGCGTAGCGGCCTGTCCTTTGTAGGCCCTGACACCCGTATCTTCAAATGCCTGTGCAACACCGAGCAGTGTACCGTAGTTGGTAAATACATTGCTGAATGTACCTCCTGCCGTGAAATCAAAGGTAGGTTTATCGACAGGTGTACCACTTGCACTGGTAATCGCGGATTTCAGGAAAGCTACGTGTGCAGTTTCATGAGTGCCGATGGTGGTGAATGCCTGTAGCGATGCAGCTGTTGGGAACAGGGACGTATGAGTGATCGCTTGCGCATAAAACTCCGCTTCCAGGTATTCCAGTGTCAGGGCGAAGTTGAGCACAGCCAGTACATCCGCCGGGGTACGGCCATATGCTTTTTTGAGCATGCCGCCCAGGGCGAAGGGCACTGCTGACATGGCTAATACACGGCCAAACTGCTTCATCACATTTCTGCGGGTATCCAGCCTCTCATATATTTCAGGGTCTTTTTTCTCTATTTCAGAAAAGATATTTTGCAGGTCCATGAGTGTAGTTTTTTATAAGTTATTTGGGGAGAGTATTTGTATTGATCTTTGTTTTGATGTAAACGCCGGCAGCTGCAAATACATCTGCAGGTGTTTTAGCTGCATCCAACCCATTACTGTCAGCATTCGATGAGAAGGAGCCTGCGCTTACCAGGTCGCGGATGTACGCTGCATGGCGGGCTTCTACAGATACAATTTTGCCTGCCAGGCCCAGGTAAGCCGGTGTGGTTATATATTTACCTGCACCGTTGTATGCAGATACACCGAGGTCTTCGAATGTCTGTGCTGCTGCCAGTACCTTGTCTCTGCTGGTAAAATCAATACTGCTGAAATCAACCTGTAAATCCTGGATAGCCGATGTACTTAAGGCTTTGCGGAAGAATTCCCTGTGAGCAATTTCATGATTTC
This sequence comes from Chitinophaga silvisoli, assembly GCF_003412465.1. Classification (GTDB taxonomy): domain Bacteria; phylum Bacteroidota; class Bacteroidia; order Chitinophagales; family Chitinophagaceae; genus Chitinophaga; species Chitinophaga silvisoli. The sequence continues at coordinate 643,345 of NZ_QTJV01000002.1, read as the reverse complement.
GTATATCAGTCAGAAAAGACATTTCCTCGTCGCTGATGCCTGTATACGGGGTTAAGATCACCTGGGTGTAGAAAGCCGCTTCCAGCTGTTCCAGTGCGAAAGCATAATTTAATACAGCAGTATCGCCGCTGCCAAGGCTTACACCGGTGCCATCATTGTCATCATCGCTACTACAACTGCTAAGTACAGATCCTGTTGAAAGTACGGCTGCTCCCATACCTGCATATTTTAAGAATGTACGACGATGTACGTTAGGCATGGCAATGCCATCCTCAAGACCATTGCTGGTTTCGGAGTGGGTCTTCCGTGTGAACATAAGAAGGAATTTAAATATTAGAGAATTAAAACAAACATCACATGACTATATATATCCTGGTGCCCATCGGGCGGTTTCTCAAACGTGTAAATTGATATACGTGCTTAAAGAGAGATTGGTTTTTAAGGTAAAAAAACTACAGCCGACTGAAGAGGATAATGCTCTTCAGCCGGCTGTAGTCGATGAAATTCCTTATTCTGAGGCAGGCCGTTAAACAGCTCTGCCGCGTATTATATTTACGAGGATAGCAATAATGGCCAATACCAGTAAGGCATGTATCAGGCTGCCCGCGGAGTAAACAAACACGCCCAAAATCCATCCGATGATCAGAATAATCGCAATTAAATAAAGTAAGCCGTTCATATCAAAAAGATTTGGTTATCTTAAAGAATAGAAAATTTGTGCCAGTTAAGCAGCTCTTCCCGGAGATGTGCTTCTGACAGCGGTGTAAACCGTTTTAGCGCCCCGGAATCCTTATACATACTGCATTTGCGGCCGAAAAGCTATGTAGAACATATTCCCCGTAGGGAGGTAAAATGTACGCTACTGATGAGTGCTTTCCGCTGGCAGTAAGTATATTCATTGCGGACCAGCTGCTAAACCTCCGTTCAGAAAAGGCTGGTAAAATTTTTGAATTTTATTTTAGAAAGAACACAACATTCTTCATTCATTTAAAAACTATCATCATGCAATTGAACGAGAAATTGATAGAGGCCCTGAATGATCTGATCAGGATCAATAATGACCGGGAAGCGGGATATCTGAAAGCCATTGATCAGACAGATGATGCTGATCTGAAAGCATTGTTCCAAAGAATGAGAGAAGAAAGTATTACTTATATAGATCAACTGAACGGTATATTGCAGGATGGTGGCGCGGAGTCTACACACAATACTACTATTTATGGTAAGCTGTACAGAACCTGGATGGATGTAAAAGCGACCTTCTCCGGGCATGACAGGCATTCTATTCTGTCTGCATGCGAGTATGGAGAAGATGCCACCCAGCGGACCTATGAGGATGTACTGGGCTCTGATATCTCAATGCCATATAGTATCCGTGAGCTGATCGCCAATCAACGCAGGGCACTGAGAAGTGCACATGATACCGTAAGGACTTACCGTGACCTGGAGAAAGTAGTTCACTGAACATCCTGTTCATTATAAGCATGGCTGTTCTTTTTGTTCAAAATGAAGCGGAATGCTGTTGTTCATTATGCGCAACTTACATTTGAATTCAAAGAATAAACGGCTACTTATGTTTATAAGTAACAATTTCAGTAATGGATTTAGGTAAAAATAACAGTCCCGTCTGCAGGCGGGACTGTTGTATTTTTTGCAGCAGGCTGACAAATGCCGGGTTTAGAAAGCTCTGTCCCAGTCTTTCCAGACGGCCTCATAGCCTTTGTTTCTAAGCATCTCCGCAATCATTCCCGGATCACGTTCATCTGAAATTTCAAATTGCTCCAGTGAATCATCTCCCAGGGTATAACCTCCCGGATTCGTCCGCGAACCCGCACTCATAGTAGTAATACCCAGTTGTATCACATGATCTCTGAAGCTGGGAGATTCCCGTGTAGAAAGACTTAGCTCCAGCTCCGGTGATAATAATCTATATGCACAGATCAATTGCACCAGCTCCCTGTCATTCATCACCGCCTTTGGCGTTAAGCCGCCTGCACAAGGGCGCAAACGTGGAAATGAGAGACTGTAGCGTGTTTGCCAGTAGGTCCTTTCCAGGTATTGCAGATGCAATGCGGTAAAGAAACTATCTGTACGCCAGTCTTCCAATCCAATTAATACCCCCAGCCCTATTTTGTGAATGCCCGCTTTTCCTAAGCGATCAGGCGTTTCGAGACGATAATGGAAATTCGATTTACGCCCTTTGGGATGATGCAGTTTATAATCCGCTTCATGATACGTTTCCTGGTAAACCAATACGCTGTGCAGTCCCAGTGGAATGAGCGCCTCATAATCTGATTGATCCATGGGCTGTACCTCCATAGATATGTTGGAAAAATGAGGCCGGATCAGCTCCAGCATTTCCCTGAAATAAGGAAGGCCTACGGTTTGCTGCGCCTCGCCTGTCACCAGCAATACATGGTCGTATCCCATATCTTTGATGGCCTTTACTTCCGCCAGTACTTCTTCCCTGTTCAGCGTTTTGCGGGCAATTTTGTTATCAAGACTAAACCCGCAATAGGTACAGATGTTCTGGCATTCATTGCTGAGGTAAAGCGGAATATACAACTGCATGGTATTGCCAAAGCGCTGTCTGGTAAGTTGCTGGCTCATATGAGCCATATCGGACAAATAGGGTGCTGCGGCCGGAGATATCAATGCTTTGAAGTCTTCGATCGTGCGCCTGGTGCTATGCAAAGCCTGTTCTACATCTGCAGGGGTCTTTGCATAAATGCTGTCTTTTACCTGCTCCCAATCATATTGGGAAAAGAGTGTTTTAAAATCTGCCATACTTATACTTCATCCAGGAATCCAATAAGAGGGCTGGAAGCCACAGCCTGTTTATATACCGGTGGTAGTCCTGCTTCGTAAGCCATCCTGCCTGCTACTACCGCTGTTGCAAATGCCTGTGCCATGGCTACAGGATCTTTGGCTACTGCAATAGCTGTGTTGACGAGTACAGCATCTGCACCCATCTCCATGGCTTTTGCGGCATCGGAGGGACTGCCGATACCTGCATCAACTACCACAGGTATCTGGCTTTGCTCAATAATGATCTCCAGGAAATCAGCAGTGCGCAAGCCTTTGTTACTGCCTATGGGGGATCCCAGTGGCATGACTGCTGCCACACCCACCTGCTCTAACCTTTTGCACAATACAGGATCTGCATGTATATAAGGCAGCACAATGAAACCGAGTTTCACCAGTTCTTCGGCGGCTTTCAGGGTTTCAATAGGGTCCGGCATCAGGTAGCGGGGATCAGGATGTATTTCCAGTTTTATCCAGTTTGTTTCCAGTGCTTCCCTGGCTAATTGTGCAGCATACACTGCTTCGCTGGCAGTTCGTACGCCGGAGGTATTCGGCATTAGTTTGAAAGATTGCAGGTGGCGCAGCATGTTATCGCCGGTGTCCTGGATGTCCACTCTCTTAAGCGCTACTGTGACCAGTTGTGTGGCAGAAGCCAGCAACGCCTGTTCCATCAGTTGTAAGGAAGAAAACTTCCCTGTACCTGTAAAGAGCCGTGAACTAAATGTATGATCAGCTATTTGAAGTGATTGCATGTGGTATGGTTTGATAAAGAGAAGATAAAAGCTGGCGTTTGTCAGTAGCGTGAGTTATAAGTCCGCTAACGGCAATACCCTGGATACCTGTCCTGAATAAATCGGGAACATCCTCCATGGTAATGCCGCCGATGGCAATTACGGGGATCTTTACATCCAGCTGTGCCATGATGTTGCGAATCCCTTCCAGGCCCAGGATCGGACTCAGTTTTTCTTTGGTCTTTGTAAAGCGATAAGGGCCTATGCCTACATAGTCGGCACCATCTGCAACGTGTTGCAGAATGTCTTCGAGTGTATTGGCAGTACCACCTACTATTTTATGTGGGCCTAATATTCTACGGGCGGCAGCTACTGTCATATCCTCTTTACCTACGTGGGTGCCGTGAGCATCTACCAGGGCAGCAATGTCCGGGTGATCATTGATAATAAGTGTGGCACCATGCGCATCGCACACCTCTTTTGCCAGGGCTGCGGTGGCTGTAATAGTGGGAATATCTGCCTGCTTCATGCGCAATTGAATCCACTTACAGCCTGCTTCGCAGGCCATTCTGATATTGTCCAGGTGTGAGTAGGTGTCAGTCTGCTGTGAAATGTACTGTATAGAAATCATGATGAGCTGAATGAATTGCCTGACCATGCATCGCGGATACTGATAAAGTTCCGTACTGCACGTTCCGGGTGTTGCCAGAGGGCTCCATGCAGGGCAATGCCATCGAAGCGCATATGGCGGGCTTTGTCAGCCGTATGCTGATTGATGCCGCCTAATGCAAGAACATTGCCTGCATAGCCATCTTTGTCCAAACGGAAGTTTGTGTCAAACGCGGCCATATATCCAGCTTTGGAGATGCTGTCAAACACCGGGCTCAGAAGCACCTGACTCCAGATATTACTTACTACCGGCAAGGTCTGCACACTATGAATACTGGTACTGAGTATGCAGCCTGACTGTTGGTACCTGAGCAGCTCTTCCTGCGAAACAGATCCCCTGATGGCTTCCCCAAAATGTATCCCCAGCAGACCATAGCGCTCACATAAAACAGGGTGATTGGCGATGATAAGATGAGGGTAACAGGAGGGATTTGCCGCGAGCAATAACATCTCATAATCCGCCTCCTGCCATCCCGGTTTGCGTACCAGAATACTATCAGCACCTTCCTGTAAAAGTTGTAACCAGAGGGTTGGTTCGTGGTTTATCTTGCCTGTATGTGTGATGATCTGTATCAAAGTATTGGTGTTTGAATCATTGATCCCAAAACTGTACCGCGATTATATAACTGTCAGATTATGAATAAATAGTACTTCCCTGTTCACGAAATGCGCTGGCTTTTTCCGCCATACCAGCTTCCCTTATTTCCTGGGTGATCTTCATGGAACAGAAGTGTGGTCCGCACATAGAGCAGAAGTGTGCGACCTTGGCTCCTTCTGCAGGCAGGGTTTCATCGTGATAAGAGCGGGCGGTATCGGGGTCCAGTGCAAGATTGAACTGATCTTCCCAGCGGAATTCAAAGCGTGCTTTGCTAAGGGCGTTATCCCTGTGTTGTGCACCAGGATGGCCTTTGGCAAGGTCTGCTGCATGAGCGGCAATCTTGTAGGTGATCACGCCCTGGCGAACATCTTCTTTGTTGGGTAAGCCCAAGTGTTCCTTGGGAGTCACATAGCAGAGCATCGCAGTACCAAACCAGCCGATCATAGCGGCACCGATGGCGGATGTAATATGGTCATAACCGGGTGCGATATCCGTCGTCAATGGCCCTAATGTATAGAAAGGCGCTTCATGGCAATGTTCCAGTTGCTTGTCCATATTTTCTTTGATCAGGTGCATGGGTACGTGGCCCGGGCCTTCGATCATGACCTGTACATCGTGTTTCCAGGCTATTTTAGTGAGTTCGCCCAGGGTTTCCAGTTCTGCAAACTGTGCGGCATCATTGGCATCGGCAATGCTACCGGGGCGCAGACCATCGCCTAATGAAAAAGAGACATCGTAGGTCTTCATGATCTGGCAGATCTCTTCGAAGTGGGTATAGAGGAAGTTTTCTTTGTGGTGTGCCAGGCACCATTTGGCCATGATGGAGCCCCCGCGGGATACGATGCCCGTCATGCGATTGGCTGTCAGCGGTATATAGCGCAGCAGTACACCTGCATGAATAGTGAAGTAGTCTACACCCTGTTCAGCCTGTTCGATAATTGTATCACGGAAGATTTCCCAGCTGAGGTCTTCTGCTTTTCCATTTACTTTTTCCAGTGCCTGGTAAATGGGAACGGTGCCAATGGGTACGGGTGAGTTGCGGAGGATCCATTCCCGGGTTTCGTGAATGTTTTTCCCGGTGCTGAGATCCATGATGGTATCAGCGCCCCAGCGGCAGGCCCATACAGCTTTCTCCACTTCTTCTTCGATGCTGGAAGTCACGGCGGAATTGCCGATGTTGGCATTGATCTTTACGAGGAATTTACGTCCTATGATCATTGGTTCACATTCCGGATGATTGATATTGGCAGGGATGATAGCCCTGCCCGCGGCTACTTCCTGTCTGATGAATTCGGGTGTAATGTATTGTTCAGTGGCACCCTGGTTTTCGCGGATGGCGATGTATTCCATTTCCGGTGTGATAATGCCTTTGCGTGCGTAGGATAACTGCGTTTCATTTTTTTTGTTGGAAGTCCAGCCGGCGCGCAGCCTGGGCAGGCCTTTGCGTACATCGATATCGATGTTTGGATCGGTGTAAGGTCCGCTTGTATCGTACACGATGAGGGGTTCATTAGGTGTGGTTTCTCCCTTGGTGCCGTGGAGGCGTGTAGGTGTCAGCGTTATTTCTCTCATGGCTACGCCATTGATGTAAATTTTCCTGGACGCGGGTAATGGCGTGCGTGAAATGTTTTCGATTTTCATACAAAAAATAAGATGAGTGAAGAAATAGGAAGTCCTGCTGCGAGGGGGAATCCCTGCAGTGCACAGATGCTTGTTCAGAAAAGGAAATTAGCCTCCCTGGGTAGCGCGGATGATGGTAATACTATCTGCGGTTTGCAATACGTGTTGCGGCCATGCGGGTTTAGGGATGACTTCCCTGTTGATGGCGACGGCCAGACCTTTGTCTGATGGTAATTGGATAAACTGTAAGAGTGCAGCGATGGTTGTCCCCTGCTGCACCGCATAAAGTTTATTGTTTACAGTCACTTCCATGAGTGCATGAATTAAGGTGAAACAATAAACTTTAAGGATGGTAGAAGATGTGAGGATTCAGTTAATTCCTGATAGTGCGGAACGCGGTACCAGGTACTTTTCCCTACGGCAGTATGAGCTGCGTCAGGTACTGAGGGTCTCATCTCAGCTTTCCGGGTATGGTGGCCTGGAAAACACCCCTAAAGTGAGGCATAAAGGTAGGGGAAAAAGTCCATATCTTTGAGCATATGAAAAATAGCATTCTGCTGGTGGGTTTTATCACCATCTTTTCATTTGCCTGTCATCAGTCGCGTACGCCTGCGAAGGAGGGCGCTGTTGTGGATACTCCGGCCATAGCGCCGGCAGCGGATACAACGCCTGTGATTGTAGAGGACTCAACTGTTACAGTTGTGGCGGATACGGTAGTGATAGACACGGCAAAGCTGATTGGTAAGTGGTTGCAGCCTGTGACCGGGAAGGATAATGAGTGGCAGGGGATGGAGTTGAGGAAGAACAGGAAGGTGCTTGCCATCAATATGTATTCGCTGGTGTATGAGAAATGGGAGTTACAACATGATACGCTGTTGCTTTGGAATCATGCAGAAGGAGTAAAATCATCGGATAGTACGAGAACTGTGGATACCGCCATTATCAGGGAGCTGACGGATACATCACTGGTATTATTTCCTGTGAAGGCCGCAGAGGGGTATCTTGAAAAATACAGGAAAGAAACAGGAGGAAAAAAGGTGAAGTCACGTAAGTAAGTTCACTCTTCTCCTCCGTGGGGTTAATCAGCTATACATTTGCCATAAGGTAACAGCGAGGGCTACTACGGCCATGAATATACCGGCGGTAGCCACCTGCATATCATCAATACTCTTACGGGCTTTTATATCTGAGAGTCCGCCCATAATGATGGCTGCGATAGCGAAGACAAGGCCTGTTTCAGGGTTTCTTGCCACAAATGCATACACAGCGGATGATACGCCTGCGAACAAAGAAATGTAGCAGGCTACTTTAGTGGACGTGGAAGAGGTGGTGTGCTGTTGCATATATTTATTGATTTAAAGGTTTGTCGAACGGTGCTTTGAGTAATGCCCCTATCTCCTGGTACTTTTCATCCTGGTATTCATCCAGTCCATACTTCAGGGAAGTAGTATCATGTACCTTCTTAAACGTGCCGAAGAGGCGGTCCCAAATCGAAAAAATATTGGAATAATTAGTGTCTGTTTCCGGCTGGAAATGGCTGTGGTGTACCTTATGCATGTCTGGTGATACGATGATCCAGCTCAGGGCATTATCCAGCCATTTGGGTAGGTGGATATTGGCGTGGTTGAACTGGGACATGAATACAGAGATGGTTTGGTACAGGAATACCATCCAGATGGGGATGCCCATAGTGATGACAGCGACAAAGAGGGCGATAACGCGGAAGATGCTTTCTATGGGGTGGTGCCGGAGGGCGGTGGTAGCATCTACAGCGGTGTCGATGTGGTGGATTTTATGGAAATGCCACATCCAGGCTATTTTGTGCTGGATCAGGTGAACCAGGTAGGCCCCGATCAGGTCCATCATGAGCAGGGCGAGGATGGCGTGAAGCCAGTCAGGTAATGGTACAAGGTAAAGCAGCCCAAAATGTTTGTTTGTGGTGAATGAGCAGGCTTTGACAATAAGGAAGGCGAGCGTAAAGTTTACAATGGCGGTAGTGAGTGTGAAAAAGAGGTTTGTGCCGGCGTGGTGATAGCGGTTAGATTTGAAGTAGAACCTGGGGAAAGCGCCTTCGAAGACCCAAAGGAGGATCAGGCCACCAACGAGAATTGCGGTGCGGTAGTAAGAAGGAATGTTATTGAAGAACGATTCCATATACGGGAATTTATTTATGGGTTCAATGGCTATATTAATTTACGACATTTTTGGGGAATAAAAAGGCTGAAAGTGGCTGTGGATCAATATTTAAGGCAGACTTATGGGGGTGATAGGGTTATGTATAAAAGAAAAATAGTCAGTAACAAAAAAAACGCTTTTGCCCAATGGCAAAAGCGTTTTTTATTGAGGAGAAGATATAAAATTAGTTATTCAGCATCAGCGGCATCACCAGCATCAGCAGGTCTTCATTTTCTTCTTTTTCAGAAGGTTTCAGGATACCTGCTTTAGTGGGTGTAGACAGCTCGATAGTGATTTCATCACCTTCAGCAGCATTCAGCATTTCAATGAGGAATTTCGCATTGAAAGCAATCTGCATATCATCGCCGGTGTAAGAACAGCTCATGCGCTCATTACCTTCAAAAGAGAAATCCACATCCTGTGCAGAGAGTTGCAATTCGCTGCCGGTAATGCTCAGTGCTACCTGATTGGTGCTCTTGTTAGCAAAAACACTCACGCGTTTCAGTGCATTCTGGAAATCGCTCTTCACCAGGGTGAGGCGATATGGGTTATCCTTTGGAATTACGACTTTATAATCAGGGAAACGGGCATCGATCAGACGACAGATCATCTGTGCACCATCGTGAGTTACAAAGAAGTGATTCTGGCTATAAGCAATCTTGATTTCGCTATCATTGTCCGGCAGGGCTGATTTCAGCAGGTTCAAAGGCTTCTTGGGCACGATGAAGGTTTCTGCTTTAGGGCATTCCACACCGGTTCTTACATATTTTACCAGACGGTGTGCATCAGTAGCTACAAAAGTCAGGCTGGTTGGGGTGAGCTCGAAGAACACACCTGTCATAGCAGGGCGCAGGTCATCGTTGCTCACGGCAAACAGGGTCTTGTTGATAGCGGTTACCAGTGCGGTAGAGGTCACTGTAAAGGAGGTAGTATCATCTGCTGCCGGCTCTTTCGGGAAGTTTTCCGGATTTTCGCCCATTACCTTGTACTTACCATTGTCGGAAGTGATTTCAACCGCGTAGGAATTCAGGTCAATGTTGAAAGTCAGTGGCTGATCAGGCAGATTTTTCAGGGAGTCCATCAGGATTTTAGCGGGGATACAGATACGGCCGCCTTCCTTGGCTTCTACCTCCAGCTTCACTTTCATAACAGTCTCCAGGTCTGTAGCTACTACTGTTAGTTCGTTCCTGTCAATGATGAAAAGGAAATCTTCCAATATAGGCAATACCGTATTGGAGTTGATAACCCCGCTGATCTGCTGCAATTGTTTTAACAAAGTAGAGGAAGAAACGATAAACTTCATGTTGATATGTTGTTATTATGCTTACTAAGGAATTTCCGCTGTAAAGGCGGTGAGGTTATACAACCTGAGCAAACAAAGATAGAAAGAATTGTCAATCTACGAACAGCGTTAGAATCCGGCATTCTATAGCTTTTTTCCACATAAAACCTGCACGGGCATGTGGAAAAGACCTGTAGCAATGTGTACTCTCCCTTAATCCCAGCTACATTATAACAAAATGTTATGTTAGATGAGGTGCTTAAAAAAGGCAATTTTATTGAATTAATTTCAAAATAAGGCTTTCAATTTGGAATGTCATGAAAAAATCTGGTATTTGTTTTAAATGAGTCGCATATCCGTTAGCTTTGCGGGCGCAAAAAATCTATTAAACACTAAAAAATCTTTTGGGTTATGAAACTGTCTCATTTAGCCGAAACGTTGATCGGGTCTGAAATTATTAAGCTGGCCGGTGAGATAAAGGAGAAGCAGGCCAAGGGTGAGAAAATCTACAATTTCACGATTGGGGATTTTGACCCCAAAGTATTCCCCATTCCGGCTGAGTTTGAGCAAGAGATAGTTGCTGCCTACAAGGAAGGATTAACCAACTACCCACCGGCTGATGGTATCCTGGATCTGAGAAAGGCGGTAAGCGAGTTCATTGCCGAACATGAGCAGCTGACCTACGATCCTACCAAAGAGATCGTGATTTCCTGTGGAGGTCGTCCTATCATTTATGCCACTTTCAGAACAATCCTGGACCGGGGGGAGAAGGTAGTTTATGCTACTCCGTCCTGGAACAACAATCACTATACTCACTTCCTGGAGGCTGAACACGTAGTTCTGGAAACCAAGCCGGAAAACGATTTCATGCCTACTGCTGCTGAACTGAAACCGCTGCTGAAAGGAGCTACCCTGCTGGCACTCTGCTCTCCGCAGAACCCAACCGGAACTGCTTTCGGAAAGCAACAGCTGGAAGAAATCTGCGACCTGGTAATTGCTGAAAACAAGAGCCGTGGTGCGGATGAGAAACCACTGTACATTCTGTTCGATCAGATGTACTGGGTACTTACTTTTGGTCAGACCCAGCACCACACACCGGTGGGTCTGCGTCCTGAACTGAGAGACTACACCATCTTCATCGATGGTATGAGTAAGGCTTTCGCTGCTACCGGTGTAAGAGTGGGTTGGGCGCTGGGTCCTGCACACGTAATTGGCAAGATGAAAGCCATCCTGTCTCACGTAGGTGCATGGAGCCCGATGGCAGAACAACATGCTGCTGCCCGCTACCTGCGTCGTAAAGATGAGGTAAACGCTTACCTGAAAAGCTTCAAAGCTGAAGTAGAGGAAAGACTGGAAAAGATCTATGAAGGATTCGATGCCCTGAAAAAAGCAGGTCATTCTGTAGAAGCTATCGCTCCTCAGGCCGCTATCTACCTGACCCTGAAAATTGATCTTAAAGGCAAGAAAACTGCTGATGGTACCGTACTGGAAGACCAGGCAGCTGTAACTTCTTACCTGCTGAACGAAGCGAAACTGGGCCTGGTTCCTTTTTATGCATTCGGTGCAAGCAAGCAGTCTCCATGGTATCGCCTGAGCGTAGGTACCTGCGTAAAAGAAGAAATCCCGGCTATGCTGGCTACCCTGAAAGCGGCGCTCGAAAAACTGAGCTAAGTTCTTCAGAAGATATTTTGTATGGCAAGCATTACAAATGAGAAAGCCGTCCTGCACCTGGCAGGACGGCTTTTCCTTTAATAAAATAATTATTCTTAGTGATGGTCAGGACCTGGATGATCGTTCCTGTCATTACGGTTGTTACCACCTTTCTTGCCACCTTTCTTACCATCATTGCCCGGATGATCCTTTACCCACTGTGAGTGCTGGGGATGACCCTTGCTTTCGAAATATTTTTCTTCCCTGCTGTCACGAATCGGAGTCTGGTCGTGTCTACCCTTGAAACTACCATATTCCTGGCGGTATTTAGCAGCGTTCATATAAGGTCTGTTATCACCATTGATCACTACCTTGTGAGCACTATACAAATCAACATTGCGGTATTTGGCAGGCAATTGTTTAGCTCTTACCCAGCTGTTGCCATTGGGATATACATACACCTTGTTTGGTACGTCATAATAACAATCAATATCTGGCAGATAATAATAATCTACGTGGTCATAACCGGTAGGACCCCATGCCGGCTGTGCGCCAATATTGATAGAAACATTTACCTGCGCTTTACTTATTGCAGTGAAACCTATCACTGCCACAAAGAGGAACATTAACTTTTTCATATAGATTCGATTTGCTGATGTAAAGACAAAAGGAATGCCTTAAGCGCACAAATTCCATTTTTTGAGATGTATAGTCGAAATGTGTCGGCTAAACCTCAAATTCTCCTGATAAACTATCCCCTCCTACCAATTATAGATTGTGATACCTATAACTGATTGATATATAGATGTATATAGCTTATTCCGACTTTTTGACTTTTCAGTTCGAAAAGTTAATCAATTGTTAAATGGCATCTTTTCTTCTCTATTTGCGTAAAACTTTCTACTTTTGACTTCGAAACTAAAAAAGTCAAAAAGTTAATGATCGCAGAAACCAAGGATGAAATGCGGGATAAGATCCTGGATGCAGCGTTAAAGAGATTCTCTAATTACACTGCTTCCAAGACTACCATGAATGAGATTGCGGACGATCTGCATTGTTCAAAGGCTTCATTGTATTATTATTTTTCCGACAAAAAGAGCCTGCATTTTGCCGTGCTTGAAAAGATCGGGGAACACTTTATATCAGAACAGGAAATGGAGGCAGAGAAAGATCTGCCGGCGGCCAGCATCCTGATGAACCTTCTTGAAATAAAACGCCAGTTTGTACTCAGGTACTGTCGCCTGGAGATGTTCAAGATCCTGAATGATAATAGTGCAGAAACACTTCGTGTAATGGCTATTATGAAAGAACGGGAACAGAAAATGATGACCCGCATTATGGAGAAAGGAGTGGCAGCAGGTGATTTCAAGATTCGGAATATCAGTGAGTTAGCTTCCTTATATAGTCAGGCGATTGAGGGATTGCGCTTTTCAGTATTGGATTGCATCAATCCTAAATTTGAACTGGAACCAGATGAAATAGAGAAGATCATAGATAAACAGCGGTTACTTACCGAGATTTTTGTTAAAGGCATAAAGCAATGAGGATAACATGGGCGTAAAAGAAAGGATCATGGAGAATGCGCTGAAGATGTTCCGCTTGTACGGCATCAAAAGCGTAACGATGTTTGACATATCGAAAGAAACGGGCGTATCCAAAAAGACGGTATACGAGCATTTCGAAGATAAGGAGGACCTGGTGCTGGAAGGAATGAAATTCGTACTGAACAGTCACATCGAACATTTCCAGGACTTTCGCCAAAACTCCGCCAATGCTATTGAAGAGCTGATCAAGGAACTGGAATACATGGAGATGATGGGAAAAACAGTCAATCCTGTCATGCTGTACGAAATACAGAAATACCATCCGGCTATCTGGCGGCGAATCGAAGAATTTAAGAAAGATTATGTACTGCAGGGAATTACTGAGAATTTACAGCGTGGGATTGAAGAAGGGCTATACAGAAACGATCTGAATATGAACATCATCAGCCGTATGCGACAACTACAGCTTGAAACCGTATTCGATACTGAGCAGTACCCGGTCATGCAGTTTGATATGCATGAAGTAATGGAGCAACTGACCAAACATTTTATTCTGGGCGTAGCTACCCTGGAAGGAAGAAGACTGGCAGCACAATATCTACATATAGAAGAAGAATCTACCACCAGCATCACTTAAAACCGAATCCGCCAACTAAAAAGTAATTCAAAGAAACATACGGATGAAAAAGATCATGTTAACACTTGTCCTCCTGGCGGGGATCAGGGCTTCCTATGCGCAATCCGCACTGACTTTACAGGACTGCCTGAAATATGCCCTCGCCAACAATCAGGCCCTGGCCCGCACCAGGCTTGAAGAAGATATGGGGAGGTTCAAGACCAGTGAAGTAAGAGGTCAGGCACTGCCGCAAGTTAATGCCAACGGAAGTTATACAAACAACATTAAGAAACAGGTGTTGCCTATTCCTGGTGATTTCGTTGGTGAACCCGGAAAAACTGTACTGCTTACCGCTGGTGTAACCCACAACGTAGTTGCTTCTGGTTCCATTACCCAGGAAGTCTACAACCAGTCTGTATTCACCGGCCTGAAAGCCGCAAAAGCAGGGGAAGAATATTACCGTATGCAAACCGTGCAGAGTGAAGAAACTGTGATCTACAACGTGACCAGTCTTTACTATGCAGCACTGGTAAGCCGTGAGAAAACGATTGTACTGGATGCCAATATTGACAAACTGCAACAACTGGTGAACACCACTGCCACCCAGGTAGAAAACGGCCTCGCCCGCAAAATAGACCTGGACAGAATGCGTGTAAACCTCACTAACTATAAAACACAGCGCATCAACGCACAAAACCAGTTCCTGATCCAGGCCAATCAGCTGAAAATGCAAATGGGGATGTCTATGGGTACTGCCCTGGAACTGCCGGCTACCTCCTTCAAAGAGATCGAAAGCAAAACAGCGACTGCTGCCGATTTCGGAGGTGTAACACTGGACAACAGAATTGAATATAAACTCTTGACCAAACAGGAAGAACTGCAGAACTACCAGAAAAAGGCATACATCGCCCAGTACTACCCTAGTCTGCAGTTGGGTGGCAACTATTCTTATAACGGTATCAGCGATAAGTTCGACTTCCTGAAATCCAAGTCTGGTGGCTCTACTGCCAGCTGGTACGATATGGCTTCTGTAAGCCTGACACTGAAGGTGCCTATCTTCGATGGTTTTGCACGCCGTTCAAGAGTAAGCCAGGCAAACGTGACACTGAAAGAACTGAGTAAGCAGAAAGAAGAAGTAGCACTGTCACTGAACACACAGTTTGAAAATGCCAAACTGCAGGCACAGAACAACCTGAGCACCATCCGCGCGCAAAAGGAAAACGTAGAACTGGCAAATGAGGTATACCTCTCTACCCAGAACAACTACAACCTGGGACTGGCCAGCCTTACTGACCTGCTGGATTCAGAAACATCACTGACAGAAGCACAGAATAACTACAACGAGGCATTGTTGCAATATAAACTGGCTGAGCTGGACATTATCAAATCCAACGGGAATCTTAAATCCCTGTTGAACTAACACAATCACCTTCTTTAAAACCGTATACTGGAACTATATGAAAAAAATTATTATCTGGACCTTAGTGACCATCGCCGCTGTGGTATTGATCATGTGGAAACTGGGTGCCAATAAAAAAGCCAACGAAGCCAAAACTAATTTTGTAAAGGAAAGTAATGCAGGTGAGATCTCAGTGTTGACTGAAAAGGTGAGTAAACAGGATTTTTCACAGGGGTTCCTTGCAAACGGAAACTTTGAACCTGTACGTGAGCTGGACTACCTGGCTGAAACTTCCGGCCGTATTACCAAACTGCTGGTAGACGAGGGTAGCGTGGTGAAACAAGGTCAGGTGATTGCCTATGTAGATGGTGAAATTCTGGGTACTGATCTGCAATCCGCAAAAGTAAATCTCGAACAACTGCGTGTTGATAAAGAAAGATATGAAGCCGCCTTCAAAACCGGTGGTGTGACCAAAAAACAGGTAGATGATGCCACCCTGCAGTACGAACTGGCGCAAACCCGCTATGCTGCTGCTACCCGCCGCGTAAGCGATACCTATATCAAAGCACCGATCTCCGGTATCATCAATAAGAAATATGTAGAGCAGGGTGCTTACCTCTCCCCTGGCAACAAACTGTTCGACATCGTAGACGTAAGCCGTTTGAAACTGGCGGTATCTGTGCCTGAAATCCAGGTTGTAAGCCTGAAAGAAGGAGACAAAGTAAATGTAACGACCAATGTATTCCCTGAAGTAAGCTATGAAGGTAAAATCACTTTCATCGCTGCCAAAGGTGACAATACCCTGAACTACCCTGTAGAAATGGAAGTTACCAACATCAGCGGCAAGCAACTGCGCGCAGGTATGTTCGGTACCGCTCATTTCGATATCAAAAATGCTGCACCAATGATCCTGGTACCACGCACTGCTTTTGTAGGTGGTGTAAACAGTAACCAGGTATATGTATTCGAAAACAATACTGCTAAGCTGCGTAAAGTAATAGCAGGCCGCATTTTCGGTGACAAAGTAGAAATAAGGGAAGGACTGAATGAAGGCGAAACGGTGATCACTGCTGGTCAGATCAACCTGACGGATGGTGCTAAAGTAACCGTGCAACAACAGGCGAAAGGATAATCAGGAAATTCCGGTTAAAAAAAGAAAACAATGAAGATTACAGAAATATCCATCAAGCGGCCTACGATCGTAGTCGTGATATTCACCATCCTTACCTTGCTGGGGGTGATGAGTTATCAGTCACTCAACTACGAGTTGTTGCCTAAGTTTAGTCAACCGGTGGTAACGATTGCTACCGTATATCCCGGTGCTTCGCCTAAAGAGGTGGAAAGTACCATCACCAAGAAAATTGAGGATGCGGTGGCCTCTATGGAAAAGATCAAGAAGATCATTTCCAAATCCAATGAAAGTTTATCTACTGTAACTGTACAGTTGAGCAACGATGCAAATGTGGACGTGGCGCTGCAGGATGCACAACGTAAAGTAAATGCGGTGCTGTCTGACCTGCCTTCTGATGCAAAAACACCATCCTTGTCTAAGTTCTCCCTGGACGACTTACCAATCATGACCTTGTCTGCTACCGCTGATATGGATAGCAAGCAGTTCTATGACCTGGTGGATAAGAAGATCCAGCCATTGCTCTCCCGCCTGGGTGGTGTGGCACAGGTATCGCTGATCGGTGGCCAGGAAAGAGAAATACAGATCAACGTAGATCCTCATAAGCTGGAAGCGTATAAGATGTCTATCAACACGGTACGTCAGGTAGTCACGAATGCGAACCTTGACTTCCCTACCGGTAAAGTAAAGACCCTCGATCAGCAGATCCTGATCCGCCTGGCTGGTAAATATAAAGATGTAGATCAGTTGCGTAACCTGGTAATCAGCACAAGTGAAGATGGTACACAGGTGAGACTGAAAGACATTGCCGATGTACAGGATGCGCAAAAAGATGTAGACCGTATTGCGCGTGTAGATGGTTCCAGTGCGATCGCCCTGATGGTGCAGAAACAATCTGATGCGAACGCGGTAACGGTGAGTGAGGAAATGAAGAAAGCTATTGCTGACATAGAGCGTGATTATGCTGCTTTCCACCTGAAGATCTTCATTGCAAATGACTCTTCTGACTTTACACTGGAATCTGCTGATTCCGTGATTCATGACCTCATGATCGCGATCCTGCTGGTGGCTGCCGTAATGCTGTTGTTCCTGCACAGTATTCGTAGTGCGATCTTCGTTATGATCTCTATTCCTGCTTCACTGATCGCAACGTTCATAGGTATGAAGCTGATGGGCTTCTCCCTGAACCTGATGTCACTGCTCGGTTTATCGCTGGTAGTAGGTATCCTGGTGGATGATGCCATCGTGGTACTGGAGAATATTTACCGTCACATGGAGATGGGTAAGAACAGGGTAAGAGCTGCATTTGATGGGGTGAAAGAAATCGGGTTTACCGTTACTTCCATTACACTTGTAATTGTGGTGGTATTCCTGCCGATCTCGCTGACAAATGAGATGGTATCACAGATCGTGCGTCAGTTCTGTGTGGTGGTGATGATCTCTACTTTGTTGAGTTTACTGTCTTCCTTTATGATCGTGCCCTTGCTGTCTTCCCGTTTTGGTAAGCTGGAACATATAACTGGTAAGAACCTGTTTGAGAAGTTCATCCTGTGGTTTGAACGTCAGCTGACGAAGTTTACAGAGTGGATGACAGGTATCCTGAAATGGGCGCTGCACCATAAGCGTTGGGCTATCCTGGCTGCGATTGTGTTGCTGATAGCTTCTTTCATGCTGGTGGGTAAAGGTTATATCGGTGGTGAGTTTATCCCGAAGGGTGACCGTGGCCAATTCATTGTGGTATTGGAAATGCCGAAAGATGCATCTGTAGAGCAGAGTAACCAGGCAACCAGGAAGGCAGAGGCTTTACTGTCTCAAAAGAAAGAAGTGACCCGTTTGATCACCACAGTAGGGCAGACCAGTGAGGATGGCTTTGGTACTTCACAGTCTACTGCCTATAAATCAGAGATCACGGTGATGATGGTGGATGCTGATAAACGTACAGTGAGTGCGGATATCTATGCAGCGCAAATGAAGGTTGAGTTACGTAAGATATTGCCAGGTGTGAAAGTAAAAACCATGGATGTGAGCATCCTGGGTACTGCTGAAGCGGCACCCATTGAACTGGTGGTAATGGGTTCTGAGCTGGATAGTGCCATGGTGTTTGCCAAAGAGGCGATGGCGGTATTGAAGAAGATAGATGGTACCAGTGATGTGAAGTTATCTGTAGAAGAGGGTAACCCGGAAATCAACGTAGTGGTGGATCGTGATAAGATGTCAGCACTGGGACTGACACTGGAAAATGTGGGAGGTACTATGCAAACTGCTTTCAGCGGTACTGCGGATGATAGTAAGATTAAGTTCAGACAGGGAGATTATGAGTATGATATCAACATTCGCTTTGATGATTTTGATAGAAAGAACCTGACGGATGTTTCCAATATTCAGTTTGTAAATAATAAAGGTCAGCTGATCAAGTTGTCTCAGTTTGCAACGATCACTGAGGGTTCAGGTCCGAGTCAGCTGGAAAGAAGGGATAAGAATACGTCTGTATCAGTAAAATCCCAGGTGATAGGCGTGCCTTCGGGTACGGTGCAGGCAGCGTTTGCGAAGCAACTTGAGCCATTGCGCAAGCCGGTGGGTGTAAGTTATCTGTGGGCAGGTGATGCGGAAAACCAGGGTGATTCATTTGGTACGATGGGTGCAGCATTGCTGATCTCAATCGTGCTGGTGTACCTGATCATGGTGGCGCTGTATGACAACTATATTTATCCTTTCGTGGTGTTGTTCTCAATTCCGCTGGCAATTATCGGAGCTTTGCTGGCATTGGCGCTGACCAATAATACGCTGAACATCTTTACGATTCTGGGTATGATTATGTTGATTGGTCTGGTGGCGAAGAACGCGATCATTCTTGTGGACTTTACGAACCAGATGAAGGAGCAGGGGCAGAGTACAGATGAGGCGTTGATTCATGCGAACAATGCACGTTTGCGCCCGATCCTGATGACGACGATTGCGATGGTGATTGGTATGTTGCCGATTGCGTTGGCAACGGGAGGTGTGTCTGCGACTAAGAATGGTTTGGCGTGGGTGATTATTGGCGGGTTGATTAGTTCTATGTTCCTGACGCTGATTGTGGTGCCGGTGGTGTATAAGATCGTGGATGGATTTATGGCGAGGTTTGGTATGAATAAGCCTTCGGCGAAGCGGTTGATCAGGCAGCGATTGGTAGCACCGTATGCGGCGGAGATTGAAGAGGCATCTTTGAATTAATAAGAAAAAGATATTTAAGATACGTTACAAACACAGTGTAACAGTTGTAGGTTTAAGAAGTGGCCGGAGTAGTCGTACTCCGGCCTTTTTATTTGGAAGCGTTTCGCCTGCGGCCGGCATAAAATGCAAATTACTTTCTGGCAAGGAGTAACATGTGCGATACAGGAAATGGAATTTCCTGCAAGCCATCTTCCTGTTCGCGAAACAACTTCGTCTTCCCTTCCAGCCTATTCTCTACAATCCATTCATTCCTGTAAGGCTTCGACAATTTATCTACCCTGAAACCCGCACATTCCAGTTCATGCTTCCAGTCTGCAAAGCTCCAGAAGCAGAAGGTTTCGTGCATTTCACTCAGCCAGTTATCCGTATAATCTTTTGTAAACAGGAATTCACAGGCATCCTGCATGCGCAGGCGGCAATAGGTTTGTCCGCCGATCGTGACCCATTCATAAGCCAGCTTATAGCCTTCCTGGTGACGGAAATCCTGCGCGAAGCGAATAAATTTTGCACGGGTAGAGAGTTTTTCCAATGCTGCGGCCAGTTCCTGGTTGTCTGTGATACCTGCAGCCCACTGCTTGTTTTCCCCATCTGTATGATCGAGCCAGAGTAATACAATTTCGTTCTTGTTCTCTGGTCCTACCACATCCCTGTTGATCCATACACCGCCGGGAGCCAGCTCCTGGTAACGGTTGGCAATGAAATCACGCAGGTCCTGCTCACTGCCATAAGAGGCTATCTCGTGGGTGAGCGAGGAGGTATGAATGGTGTTCATACTGCCGGGATCAAATACAAGACTGGTCACCGCATTTTTCTGGGAGAAGAAAACGGAAGGATTGGCGAAATCGCCATTGTGTTTACGCTGGTAGCAAATTTCAAAAAGATGACGGGATACTTCTATGCCATAGAAATCGCATTCATGCAGACGTTCATCTTCACATCCCATTTTGATCCATGATCCGGCAGCACAGCCAATGTCGCCGATGTTGCCAGGTTGTATATAGGGGGCCGTTTCCTGGTATTTCAGGGCAGCAATTTCGTCCATTTGTTTTACGTAGGCATTGTAATCGCGGGTAGTGGTAAGATCGCCATCTGCGCCTATAATGGGGTCTTTGAGAATGTGCTGCACCTTCTCCCCTATCTTGTATTGCTTCCAGATTTTAAAAGAGGCCGGATGGATGAGATCCAGGACTGTTCTATCCTTCTGCCAGTCCGGAGACTGGGCTATAAGGCGCACTATATCCCATGGCAGCGGATGTTCCAGCTGGCCGGTGGTGATATCTAATTCCGCCGGCAATACTTTGTAGCCAAGGGAGGTATACATATCCTTTACCGCGGTACTACAGATTACAACAGTATTTTCAGGTGTGAGCTGGTGTAATCCTTCGCTGCTGTGACGAATGCTTTTGAGCGTATAGCCGGCAAAGTCACTGATCTCGCCCACATCATCTATACCGTACACGAACACCGGGATGTCCAGATAACTGGAGAATTCCTGGATGATCATGGCGCGGAGATAAAATGGAACCGGGTTACGCTTTGTACCCAGGTGATTCGCCGAAGTAACTGCAAATATAACCGCTGTGATGGCGGAAGCTGGCATGGTTTGACCCTGTACATCCTGCTCTCCTTCCAGTTGATTCTGCAACAACCTGTGCAGGTATTTGAACTGGAAGTCTGACAATAGATGGTGTCTACCCGGTATTAGTAAAAACATGATGGGAAATTACAAAAAACAGTGAGTATTCAAAGGGCTTAGCCGACTGTAGCAGAAGGACTTCATTGCTGGTGCAGAATACAGCCGGCAGGGTTAAGGTGTAATACCAGCATTTAAAAAAAGAAGTACTTCTCTTTTGGGACGAGGCCTGCGGCGGGCATTCAGAAAGTGCCGCAGGCCGGACTGAAGTAACAAACAACAGATGAAAGGCTAGATCTGTGCTCTGATTTTAATATCGTTAAATGTATATGAAGTTTTTATTTCACCATTTTCAAACACGGTCACCAACTCATCTTTAAGGCCGGCAGCTTCACTTTCAGGGATGGTTACGAATCCGCCATCTTTCTTCACCAATACCTGTTTACCACATTTGGATTTCTTGAAGGATACACGGGTATTCCCATTCGCATCCAGTTCCAATGGGTTCTTCTGTACATTGATGCCTTTACCGTTTACTACTGCGTGTGCGCATTTCAACGCATATTCCTGGGTATCCCTGTTCACTCGCTGTAATAATGCACCACCCATACCCAACACCAGGTTTTCGGAGCTGATACCGGCATTTTTCAATGCTTCGTAAATGGTAGGGATAGAAGAATAACTGATGCCATCACCCTGGATCACGCGTACCTGCGGAGGCAATACTTTGTAACCTTTTTCATTGACAGTATAACCGAATTTTTCTGTGAGTACTTCGAATACTTTTAACAGGGTTTGTACAGCATCTCCACTATCAGGACGGATCACCAGGGTACCCTCTCTTTTCAGGATCTGTTCTTTCAATTCTGTACCCCAGTATTCTTCACAGGCCCTGATAATATTGTAGGAGTCAGACACACAGGCAATAGTGCCGGTAGGGAATGCATCCAACACATGTTTGAAGATTTCTTTCTCGCCGGGTTCACCTAACAATGTCATGATAGAGTGTTCGGTAGCAGGGATAGAGAGGCCGGGAGCTGTAGGTGCCTTATAATATCTCTTGGCGAAGGTAGATGCGATGATGGTATCGCTACCTGCAAAATTGATCAGGTGTGCGCTACCACCCCATCCTGCACTTTCTACGGAGCTGGCACCACGGAAACCGAAGTCGTTCAGCACAAAGTCGATACCTGCGAATGAGGCAGGGCTGGCTGTTTCGTTGTAATATTTACTGACTACCTTTTTGATTTCGCGGCTCATGGTGGCTACGGTACAAGGGTACCATACCTGCATCAGCAGTGTTTCGAGGAAGTTGGTCAGCCAGAAACAGTTAGGGTCGGTGTTTTCGATCGTCATCAGCACATTGTGTGTAGCAGTGACGGTACCTTCGGGCACGGCCTTGATTCTCACTGGCAGGCGACCGCCGTGTTTTTCGATAATATATTCAAATTTGCTGCGGTCAAACACATCGTTGCGACCAAATACTTCTTTCAATTCGCTTTCTGCTTCGTCAATCTTTTCTTTGGTGATGACTACACCCTGCAGGTATTCCATGAGCAGGTACTGGAGACCATAGAAGACAGTTTCCTGGAACTTACCGCCCCGGCTTTCGAGGTAGGAGTAGATATATTCAGTGCCGGGTATGTACAGTTTATGGTGAGAGTATTTATAGGCATCGGCTAAGAGTATGAGGTTTTCCTTTGTCATGATTCATTGATTTAGGCGTTAGTAGAATATTTTTCAGCAAGTTTCTGCAGTAATGGGATGTGGACAGGTGCAATTTCTCCATTGGCGATCAGGGTTTTGATCTGGTTGACTGGCACCCAGCGTAAGGCGGCGATATCGTCAGCAGCATCTGGTTCTCCGAAGATCAGGTCAGTACTGAATAAGGTAGTGATGATCTTGTCTACTTCAGAGCGGTAGCGCCAGTCGTCCATTTGCATAGAGAGTTCATATTGCATGGGACTGGTTTCGAGCTGGCCACATTCTTCCTGCAATTCGCGGCGGGCGGCCATGTCAAAACAATCATCTGTTGGATCCGTGAAGCCGCCAGGTAAGCGCCAAGTGTTTTCAGCTGGTTTACGACCCAGTAATAACTCGCTGCGGTGATGTCTGAAAACGGCAATGTCTACGGTTGGATATACTTTCGGAAACTGGTTGTATGTATTGTAAATGATGCCGGCTCTGAATTCTTCTGTATCAAAAACCTTGTCGGATACAGCTTCGCGAAGTGCGGTAGCATTGTAGTCCTTTACGGGAGGCAGGTCATTGGTAGAATAGCGACCGTGGTAGTAAGGGATGAAACTATCCCGGCTACCGTACAACACGAATGCTTCGTGAGGGAAGTTGGTCGAGAGTAATTCATCCAGTTTCTGGGACCATACTTTATCATCTGCCTGATCGCTCAGCGGAAGGATGATGACATCGGGGAAGAGTTGTTTAATCATTCTTTCCCTGGTGTAATAATCCAGTGGATTTTTGCGGCTTCCTTTCACCGGGCTTACGCCGAGTACGATGATGAGGCGGTTATGCTTTTGCTTTACCTGCCGGATCAGTTCCAGGTGACCTTCGTGAAGGCTGGGTGTTTGAAAGCGGGCGATGATTACTCCTGTCGGTTTTAGCGTTGTCATATGCCAGTGTTTTGTGTATCTTCTACACAAATATAGAAGGGTTATTTTATATACGCAAAATATTTTTGGTGATTTTTACACAAATATAGATTACGTGTTGATTATCAATGATAAAAAATAATCCCCCTCCTTGTTTATAAGGTAGGGGGAATTAAAAAATTTATTTGAATGCCATTATATCTCGAACATAATTCCTTCCTGTTTCAGTTGGAAATACCGCTCTTCATTGAAGCTGTACAACTTAGCCGGCCTGCCGGCAGAAGGATGTTTTTGTTTTTCATTATGCCCCATCAGGATCCCGAAGTGATTCATTTTTTTCTGGAAGTTACGCCTGTCTATAGGGCGGTCCAGTACAGTTTCATAGAGTTTTTCCAGGTCAGAAATAGGGAATTTTTTATCCAGCAGTTCGAAGCCGATAGGCTCATAGCGGATCTTATTGCGGAGTCTTTTGACGGCGGTGGCTACGATTTCGCCGTGGTCAAAAGCCAGTGCAGGTAGATGTTTGATATCGAACCAGCGGGCATCTTCAGCATCTGAGCTGGCTGCCAGCTTGAAATTAGTAGGATTGACGAGTCCGAAGTAGGCGATGGAAATGATTCTGCCGCGGGGATCCCGTTCTGGTCTGCCGAAGGTATACAGCTGTTCCAGGTAGTTGATGTGCACGCCGGCTTCGGTGAGCAGTTCGCGGGTCACGGCATCTTCGAGTGTTTCGCCATTCAGCACAAAGCCACCGGGCAGTGCCCAGTCATGAATAAAAGGTTCTATCGTCCGTTTGATCAGCAATACGGAGATACTTTTTTCGGCAGTGTAACCAAATACAACTGCATCTACACAGAGTCGTATGTCTTGTCTAGGTACCAAATGATGAATGATTCTTGCAGCAGGGTTATTTAATATAATTGATCACCTGCGTACTATCTTTTTTCAGGTTGATGAATAGCGGGCTTTTCTGCGGATCAAATGCGATGATTGCATTTGCCTGCCAGGCATCTTCCGGTGCAGGGAGTTCAAGCATTACTTCCAGGCCGTTTGTACGGCGGAAGAGGAGACTGTCTTTCCGGGCAATGTGCTTTTGGAATCCATGTCTTTCCAGAATGCGGGACATTTCTTCCTGGCGCTGTAAGACTATATTAGTAAGGGAATCGCTGCTCACGGGTTGGGCATTGCGCACGATATAGCTTTTTTCAGTCACGACATCGTATGCGGAGGCATCCCGGTTGTCGTTACGCGACTGATTACACGAAAAGAATATTGCGGCTACCGTTAATATCAACAAAACAGGCTTCATATCACGATATTGAAGCTGCAAGATACCGGTTTTAAAAAAAAGATCACAAAAAACGCTTTTGCCGTATGGCAAAAGCGTTTTTGTAAGTATCTATGGCCTGGGGCCGGCTTAAAATTGAATATTGAATTTCTTTTCCTGTGCGCCTCTCATTACGAGTACGGTCGTTTTATCTCCTTTTTTGAAGCTGGCAAGGGCTTGCATGTATGCTTCCAGGTTGGTGACAGGATGCTCACCTAGGCGGATAATAATGTCATTTACTGCCAAACCTGCCTTGTAAGCGGGTTTACCTTCCGTGACAGCATCTACATGTACACCATTTTTCTGCCAGGTATAATCGGGCATGATCCCCAGGGTAACGGAGAAACGTGCACTGGTCCCCATCTGTTTATCCTTCGTTTTTGTAAAAGCCAGTTTGGTCATACCATTCGTCTTCTCTACGATGTCATACACCATTTTCAGCACTACCATTTCACCATTATAATTTATCCTGTCTGCATCGTCGGAGGATTTATGATAATCTGCATGGGACCCGGTAAAAAAAAACAGTACGGGTACGTTCTTCAGGTAAAAGGAAGTATGGTCAGAAGGGCCGGTGCCGGAGGAATCGAGTGTTAATTTGAGGCCTGCAGGAGTCACGCTTTTCACCAGTTCCGGCCATGCAGGAGAAGTACCTATCCCTCCTATCTGTAAGCCTTTGGAGGTATCGAGGCGGCCAATCATATCCATATTGATCATATAATCAACGGTTCCCAGGTCTATTGGTGAGTGGTCTGCCAGGTATTTGGAACCAAACAGGCCCAGTTCTTCTCCTGAGAAGGCGGTAAACAGGAAATTGTATTTATTGAAATGTGCGCTTTTGAGCATGCGGGCCAGTTCTATAAGGGCTGCGGTACCACTTGCATTGTCATCGGCACCATTGTAAATCGATTTGTCGTTGGGGGACAGGGAGTTATGGTCCTCTCCTTTTCCCAGGTGGTCAAAGTGGGCACCTATTATAATAGTGGCGGGGGCTTTATTGTCCAGGAAGCCAATTACATTGGTACCGGTACGTTTGCTGGTGCCAAAGGCGACATTCATGGACACTTTTACTTCTTCAGCATTTTCCATGGTTTTGCTGATACCATCGGTCACCCACATTACGGGAATGGTGAGCGGGGTACTTTCTCTTGATAACCATTTATGTACATCGGCGGCAGATTCGGGGCCGTTGTAGAAAACGACACCGGTGGCTCCGGCCTTAGCTGCTTCTGCGGCTGCCTGTTTGTATACTTCCAGGGGATCTGTATGAGGATCGGCTTCAAAGTCTTTAACATTGAGCAGCCATATATTATCAGGCTCGTTGACGGCGGGCATTACTTCGCCTTTGGCACTCTTTTCGGCGCTGAATGGCAAAGGGATGTACTGTTCAATGGGTGTCAGCGCATTGTTATTGATAGTCAGGGAGCTGGCGGGGGCGATGGTTTTCCCTTCATTGACAGGGAAAGTCTGGAGGTAGCCATTCTCCCCTTTTGGGGCCAGGCCTGCCTGTTTCATTTGAGCGGAGATGTAGCCCGCAGCTAATTGTTCACCGGGGCTGCCCGTGAGCCGTCCTTCCAATTTATCGCTGGCCAGGTAGGT
Source organism: Chitinophaga silvisoli (assembly GCF_003412465.1). GTDB lineage: Bacteria > Bacteroidota > Bacteroidia > Chitinophagales > Chitinophagaceae > Chitinophaga > Chitinophaga silvisoli. The sequence continues at coordinate 616,746 of NZ_QTJV01000002.1, read as the reverse complement.
AATGTGGGCCTGTAGGTTTCCCAAAGTTTTACGGTCGGCTTTCTTTTGGGCCGTCAGTTGCGCAGATGGCAAAGTGAGCGCCAGCAGCCAGATGGTGTGCTTCACAGTTGTATGCATTTAATATTAAGAGGTCAAGAGACGATAGTCAATTTCTGCAAGCGATAACCCGGTATCTAAGTTGTTGGTTAGCAAATCATATACCGCGGGATAATAACATTCATATCCGATACGTTGTTTAGATTCCCGGTTCAAATTTATGACGCTGTAGCATAACTATTGTGACGGAAAAGGCAATTATTGGTCCAAACTCGCCGAATTTGGAAAATCAGCCTATTTTTGCGGGGCTTAAACAAAAACTAAACTATAAGCATACCCAAAACAAGTACCGATCATTAGATTATGAAGAACACACCATTTACAAACAAACACATAGCGCTGGGCGCTAAGATGGCACCCTTCGCAGGTTACAACATGCCTATCTCTTATACTGGTATCAACGATGAGCATGCGGCGGTGCGCAACAATGCGGGGGTTTTTGATGTCAGCCATATGGGTGAGTTCATGTTAAAAGGAGAGCATGCCCTGGACCTGATTCAAAGGGTGACCAGCAATGATGCTTCCAAACTGACGGCTGGTAAAGCACAATACAGCTGTCTGCCTAATGAAGAAGGTGGTATTGTGGATGACCTCCTGGTATACTGCATAGAGGAGAACAAGGTATATATGCTGGTGGTAAATGCCAGCAATATCGAAAAGGACTGGAACTGGATCAGCAAATTCAACACCAAAGGGGTGGAAATGCAGAACATTTCTGACCGTACCTGTCTCCTGGCTATTCAGGGTCCAAATGCTGCGAGCATGCTGCAACCGCTGACCGGGGTAGACCTGGTGAACCTGAAATACTACACTTTTGCCAAAGGTGAGTTTGCAGGTGTATCCAATGTGATCATCAGTGCAACTGGTTATACCGGTGCGGGTGGTATTGAGATTTATTTTGAAGACAAAGACGACAATGCAGACAAGATCTGGGATGCCATCTTTGCGGTAGGCGGTCCTAAGGGGCTGAAACCCATTGGTCTGGGTGCAAGAGACACCCTGCGCCTGGAAATGGGCTTCTGTCTGTATGGTAATGATATCGATGACCGCACTTCTCCGCTGGAAGCCGGGCTGGGCTGGATCACGAAATTTACGAAAGAATTTACTTCACGTAGTATCTTTGAAGCGCAAAAGGCTGCCGGTGTGAAACAGAAACTGGTAGGGTTTGAAATGGTTGACAAGGGCATTCCCCGTCATGATTATGAGATTAAGGATGCCAATGGCCAGGTGATAGGCCGCGTTACTTCCGGTACGCAATCGCCTACTATGCAGAAAGCGGTTGGCCTGGGCTATGTTCAAACACCTTTTGCCGCGCTGGATTCCGAGATTTATGTAGCAGTAAGGGATAAGTTATTGAAAGCCAAGGTGGTGAAAGTACCTTTCTTAAGCTAATACACCTTTTTTAAAACCATATCGCTATGCCTACCATTCACCTAACTACTGTCATTCGTGCTCCAATGGACAGGGTTTTTGACCTGAGCCGGAGCATCACCCTACATAAGCGCAGTATGGCGCATTTGCAGGAAGACGCTATCAAAGGCCGTGTGAACGGGCTGATTGAAGCTGACGAAACAGTAACCTGGCAAGCTAAACATCTGGGTAAAATCAGACAGCTGACCACCCGCATTACGGAAATGCGCCCCAAGGAGTATTTCTGCGATGAGATGGTAGAAGGAGACTTTACCTTTATGAAGCATGAACATCATTTTAAGCAAATCGAGAATGCTACGATTGCTATTGATGTATTTGAATTTGGTACCCCTTACGGGCGTTTAGGCAGATGGTTTGAAAAGCTTTACCTGAACAAGTACATGACACAGTTGCTCAAAATGCGCAATGAAGTCATCAAGGACTATGCGGAGACTGAAAAATGGAGAGTAATACTAGATTGATAATGAGCAAAGAAGAAATACAGTTACCATCTTTAGAAGTATGTTTATCACCTGCTTTATTGCACCTGCATGAGGTGAAAGGCAGTATTGTAGTGATTATCGATGTTTTGAGAGCCACTTCCACTATCTGTACTGCGTTGTACAATGGTGCTACCCGGGTTATTCCGGTAGCCACTGTGCCGGATTGTATCCGTATTGGTGCTGAACTGGGAGCAATTACTGCCGGTGAAAGAGATGGCAGGGTAGCCGAAGGTCTGGAACATGGCAACTCTCCCTTTGAATATTCCCGCGACTTTATTCAGGACAAGACACTGGTACTTACTACAACCAATGGCACCAAGCTGTTGCATATGGCTAAGGATGCGGAACAGATCATTACAGGTTCATTCCCTAATCTCTCTGCGGTGTGCGATTACCTGATTGCACAAAAGCGCCCGGTGATACTGGGTTGTGCGGCCTGGAAAGATAAGGTGAACCTGGAAGATACCCTCTTTGCCGGTGCTGTGATCAGCCGTATTAAAGCGCATTTCAATATTAATGATGATGCTGCGCTGGCTGCTGAAATGCTGTATAGCTCCAATGAGGATAAGATCCAGGAAATAATGACACAGGCATCGCACTACAAACGTCTTGCGAAGTTTGGTTTGCAAAAAGATATTCAATATTGCCTGACTCCGAACGGAGCAAATGTGCTCCCTATTTATAAAAATGGAGAGCTGGTAATTGCAAAATAATTCTTAAAGTCCCCGGCGATTTCCATTGCCGGGGATTCCTTTTTTTTATGAAACCCTTTTCTGATCAGGGGTTTATCCGCAGGGATCATTTTCACTCCTTCACTGCGTCCCTTTCGCCCATCTTTTTTACGATTTTTCTGTGTACTTTTGTGAATTGCCTTCTAGCCATCTGCTAAATATTTTAGTTTTTAACCCGCAAGTGGTCAGAATAAAATAAGGCAAACTGATACTATGTCGCTACCCCAGTTGCTCAAATATGTGTACAATAACGGAACCGATGAGGTAATCCGCAGGGGGAAACGCATATTTGCTACTGGTGGCGTGGAATTGATCGAGGCAGACCCTATCCTGAAATCGGCCACCTTTAGGGTGAAGAGCGATACCCACGCTAACTATTACCGCGTTTCCATCAACAAATATCATGAGACCAGCATCATGTCTGTGCGCTGTCAATGTCCCTACAACCTGGGAGACATTTGCCGCCATGAGGCTGCTGCTATGTTCCAGTTGCAGGAGATGCTGGATAAAAATCAGTTTGAAAATTTCGATACTTCGTATAACCAGCAGCATACGCTGGTGAAAATAAAGTCGATTGATATTAAGGCCCTGAAGCTCCTGACCTCCAATGACCTGTTCATGGAAGCAGAGAAACTGGCCAAACAAAGTAAAGCTATCAAGGTTCAGTCAGCCAAAGATGAGAAAGTAGAAGCGATTGTGAAGGAGAACGGTGTCGAATACCCTGTAATTCTGCAGCGGAATGAGGAACGCTTCTTCGACACCAGCTGTACCTGCGATGAGTCGGAACATGCCATCTGTAAGCACAAGACCGCCCTCTTCCTGAACCTGCTGAACAATAACGGACCTTACTATTTCGATAGCCTGCGTAACTGGGACAAGGAGAAAAACAAACTGCTTGCGCTGTATGGTTACTCCCTCAGTGATGACCTGGAAGGGAAATTCACCTTTGCCTATATGGAAGGGAAACCTTTCCTGCGGGTACTGGACCCCAGCATCAAGAGAGTGGATGGCCTGAATGCCGGCCGGCAGCCAGCTCCGCCCCCTCCTACTGAGACCGCGGCAGTAATCACGCATAGAGTAGGTGTGGTATTCAATGCCAACGATCCGCTGTATCCTTTCTTCAGGATCGACCTCGTAAGCGGAGAAGTAAACGATGAACAGGATGCCTTTGTATCGCTGGTGAATAAACTGGATCTGACCAAGTACGTAGATTTTTACCAATATAAAGAACAGGATCGCGATCTCATTACGCCTGTCCGCAAGGTACAGGGTACAGAGGTGAGCAAGTTCCTGAGCAAGAACTCCCCTTTTGCGGGCATCTGGGAAAACATTACCCATGATAATAATGAGTCGGCGCTGCCTACAGAAACCAAGGAGCTGATGCTGGAGTACCTGCATCCCAAGCTTGCCAAACTGTTTCCGCAGATAGCAGCCCATGGCTTATTGTTCCTGCTCCCTAACCGTCAGCCATTCAAAACCAAAAATCTCCAGCCCGTACAGCTGGCAGGCGAAAGGCTGCAGCCTATCTTCAAGACGCATGCCGGTAAGGATGCGATCGAGATTACCTGCCATGTATCTATACAGGGGGAACTGATGAGTGTATCGGACAATGAATGGGATAGCCCTATTCTGTTCCTGAAAAACAAAGTGCTGTACCTGTTCGAAAATCCTCAGGATGCGCTGCATGTAGAACTGTTCCGCGAACAGGGCCGCCTGCGCATACCAGCCGGGGAATGGAGTACTTACCTGAAAGATTACCTGTTGCCACTGAGCAAACAGTATAACATACAATTTGATCATACCCTGCTGGCTGAAGTAGATGATGTGGTGCCGGAGGCAAGGGTATTCCTGCGTGAAGTAGGTGAAACATTCATTATCCAGCCGGGCTTCGCCTATCACGGGCAGGAAGTGGAGTGGAATGACGATGCAAAAATCACCGTGCAGGAAGGAAATAAGGTGCTGATCATTCACCGTAACAAAGAGGCGGAACAGCAATTCGTGGAAAAGCTGGCCAGCCTGCATACCAGCTTCGCTACACCTACCAACAACAACTACTTCTTCCTGAGAGCAAAAGAAGCGCTGAAGAACAACTGGTTCTTCCTCTTCTTCGATGCCCTGAAGGAAATGAACGTACGTGTGTTCGGGTTTGAGAACCTGAAGAACTTTAAGTTCAGTGCCTACAAGCCGGTGACCAATTTACAGATCAGCTCTGGTATCGACTGGTTCGATGCACAGATCGAAGTGCTGTATGGAGACCAGAAGGTGAGCATCCGCGACATCAAGCATGCGCTGAACAACAAGCAGAACTATGTACAGCTGGCAGATGGCTCCCTGGGCCTGCTGCCGGAAGAATGGCTGAAAAAATACTCCCTGCTCTTCAAAATCGGGGAAGAAAAAGATAAGGGTGCGCTGAAACTGAGTAAGTACAACTTCAGCGTGATCGATGAGCTCTATGAGTTTATCGATGACGAAGCGATCCTGATGGAGCTGGAAAGCAAGCGTAAAAAGCTGCTGCAGTTTGACGAGATCCGGAATATCGAGCTGCCTTATAACCTGGAAGCGACCCTGCGTCCTTACCAGGAAAGCGGTTTCCAGTGGCTGAACTACCTGGATGAAGTGAAGTGGGGTGGGATCCTGGCAGATGATATGGGTCTTGGTAAGACGATCCAGGCGCTGACCTTTATCCAGCATTACAAGAACAAGAACGAAGGTAAATGCATGGCGCTGGTAGTATGTCCTACCACGCTGATCTATAACTGGGAGAATGAAATCAGGAAGTTTACCCCTTCCATGAGATATCATATTCACCATGGCCCTGCCCGACTGAAGGATGCAGAAACTTTACAACAATTCGATATCCTGATCACCACCTATGGTACCCTGCGCAGTGACATCACATTGCTGATGAAACTGGCGCTGGATTATGTAGTGCTGGATGAATCGCAGGCTATCAAGAACCCGCAGAGTAAGGTGACCAAGGCTGCACAACTGCTCAATACCCGCAACAAGCTGGCCCTGAGTGGTACCCCGATGCAGAACAACACCTTCGATATCTATGCCCAGATGAACTTCCTGAACCCGGGAATGCTGGGCAGCGTGGACTTCTTCCGCAATGAATTTGCCACACCCATTGACAAGTTCCAGGACGAAGAGCGCAAGGATCACCTGCGTAAACTGATCTATCCTTTCATACTGCGCCGTACCAAGGAGCAGGTAGCGAAAGATCTGCCTGAGAAAATAGAGACCGTGATCTTCTGTGAAATGGATGCGGAGCAACGCCATATTTATGATGCGTACCGCAACTCTTACCGCAGCAAGATCCTGGGTGTGATAGAAGACCAGGGTATGGAGCGTTCCCAGCTCACCATCCTGCAAGGCCTGATGAAGCTGCGCCAGATCTGCGACTCTCCTGCTATCCTGAATGAAGCAGAACAATATCCGAATCACTCCGTGAAATTGCATGAGCTGACCCGTGAGATGTCGGAAAACATCAGTAATCACAAGGTGCTGATCTTCTCCCAGTTCCTCGGTATGCTGGGACTGATCCGGGAAAAGCTGCAGCATATGAAAGTTCAGTTTGAGTACTTCGATGGTAGCACCAGCACCAGCGAGCGTGAAAGAGCGATCCAGAATTTCCAGAACAATGAAGAATGCCGTGTATTCCTCATCTCACTCAAAGCGGGTGGTGTGGGTCTGAACCTCACTGCGGCAGACTATGTATATATCGTAGACCCCTGGTGGAACCCGGCAGTAGAGCAACAGGCGATAGACCGTACACACCGTATCGGGCAAACGAAAAATATCTTTGCTTACCGCATGATCTGTAAGGATACCGTAGAGGAAAAAATCCTTCAGTTGCAGGAGCGTAAGAAATCGCTGGTGAAAGAAATCATTGCAGACGATAGTGGCTTTATCAAGAAGCTGACAAAAGAGGATGTATTGTACCTCTTCAGCTAGCAATAATTAGCCAGCATTTTAATAATCAGCACTGGTACGCCAAACGCTATTCCCATTCCATACAATAAATTTAACCAGAACATGGAGCCTGCTGCGCCCAGGTAGATCAATGCTACAATGGGTACGGTGAGAACTTTGAGCCACATGGGCGTGTTTTCACCATGCCAGATGGTTTCCCACATTACCTTGGCATCGGTGATGCTGGGGAAGGCGTGCATCGCGATAGAGAAACCGAAATACAGCATTACGAAGTCGAGGAAGTTGCCCTCTCCAAGAATAAATACGGGAACAGCTGCAGGAAAGGCGATTGCCAATCCCAATAAGGTATTGATAAAAAATGGTCCGATACAGATGAACAGCTGGTGAACAGGATTGCGTACTGGTTCATGCTTTACATATCCTGCCGGGTCGGCCATCTGGAAATATTTCACATCAAATACTGCTACGCCGAAGATCCGGCAGAATAACTGGTGCGCGAATTCGTGTACAACGATACCTGGGAAGGTGATGAGGGCGATATATATACCGGGTACAAAGATCATAAGGTCCTGAGATTAATGTGTTGGGTGATGATGCGATTGAGGGAATCGGCAGGGTGATAGGAATCGGTAGCCAGACCATCCATTTTGCGGAGGGCTTCCCTGGCACCTGCTATATCATTGTTGTAATACCTGGCTACGCCGAGGGTGAACAGGTTGGTGCTGTTAAGTGGTTCTAATTTGTCAGCTTGTTCTGCCAGTGCCAGTGCTTCTTTGTCTTTATTCAGCATGAGCTGTACAATCGCTTTTTCTGCGAGGGCGGCTGATTGCTGGTGATTATAGGATAGTGTGCGGTTGATTTCGGATAGTGCTTCAGTGTATTTCTTTTCCTGTCTCAGACAGGCAGAGAGGAGGCGGGAAGCGAACCAGTTTGTAGGGTTTTTATGGATGATTATTTTTAACAGGCTGTCAGCTTCAGTAAAGCGCTTATCTAAGAAATACATAGCTGCGGTGCCCAATTCTTCACTTTGTTCTTTGTTTTTAAGCCACATTTCCCTCACGCTTTCCACTTCTTCTTCCAGGCCGGGATTGATTTTATAATCCGGTTTAGCATCCAGTTGCGCTAAAAGCGCGGTGGTTTGTTCAGTATTATCGTTGAAAAAATAGGCTTTGAGCAGGTGTACTTTTGATTTTTCATGCTCTGGGTACAGGCGGAGTATGTGATAGAATGCTGCCTGGGCGGAAATAAACTCCCTGTTATCGGCAAAGTCAAGTCCTTTTTCATAGGTGATGGCTGCTTTGAACTGCTCCCGGAATTTATAGACAGAAAAGGCGAAGAGGATGGCTAAGCCAATAGCTCCAAGTACGATGTTTCTGCTTAACGGGTAGCGGCTAAATCGTTTCCGGCAGGCTTTACACAACTTCACCTGGTAGCCGGGTTCATAATCCGGGCTATTGCATTGAAAACAGGCATCAGGTATTTCCTGTTCCTCTTCAGCAGGGGCATTCTCGATCATAGGTGTCTAAACAAATTAAGCTGCAAAAGTTATAGATTATAATTCATTTTACAAAAAGGGGGCTCTGGAAGGGTAATGAGATTTTTGGGAATATTTTAACCCTTTGTTTTATTCCTATTCCATTAAATTTGCCTAATATTCTTTTTCAAGACTTTATACTTAAACATGAAGAAAATATTCTTTACGCTTGGATTACTGGGGCTTTCTTACGGAATTTTTGCCCAGGACAACCCTGCCAGCACAATGGTTTCGGCAAAAGCAAAGAGTGCGGCACAGCATTCCAAGGATTTTCTGGTAGTCGAATTGGGTTATGTTGGTTTGTCCGGCACAGGTGCCGGTAACCTTGATACCAAGTTTAACCGGACCCTCAATGTTGCCCTGATGTACGATATTCCGCTGACAGGAAGTAATTTTAGCCTGGCTCCCGGTCTTGGTATAGGGAATGATAACTATATCTTCAATAACATGGTTCTGGACATCACTAACACGACTGCACCTACCAGGACTGCTACTGATGCGTATAAAAAGTCTAAACTGGCGACTACCTACCTGGAGATCCCATTGGAACTGCGTTTCCGCCAGGTACCAGATAATGCGAACAAAGGTTTCAAAGCGGCGCTTGGTCTGAAAGTAGGTTATCTGCTGAATGCACATACCCGTACTGTTGGTAACCTGACTGGGTTCAAAGTGATTGAAAAAGAAAGTAGTAAGTATTGGTTCAATACCTTCCGTTTTGCGGGTACTGCAAGAATTGGATATGGTAACTGGGCTTTGTTTGGTACTTATGCGCTGAACGGCTTATTCAAGGATAACAATACATATGCTGTAAATGCTTACTCCTTTGGGATTAGCGTGAGTGGTCTGTAATTGTATCTGACATGATATTATTGTAGCGGTCTGGCCTTTGGTCAGACCGCTATGTGTTTTTATGTGGTTTATTGACCTGTAAAGACGGGCTTTCTTTTTTCGATGAATGCCCTGATTCCCTCTTTATTATCCGCAGTTTTACCGGCGATCTCCTGGCAATATGCTTCGTAATCCAGTACAGCATCCAGGTCTTCAGTCATGCCTTTGGTCAGCATTTTCTTTAACAATGCAATGGCTTTGGTAGGTGCATTGGCATAAAACAATGCTTCTTCCTGCACGGCCTGATCCAGCTCCTCTCCTTTCACGACTTTATTGACGAGTCCCAGTTCCTTTGCTTCGGTGGCAGAGAGTTTAGTGGCTTTGGTAGCCAGTTCAAAAGCCCTGTGATAGCCTACAGTACGGGGCAGGAAATAAGATGACCCGGAGTCCAGCACCAGCGCAATATTGATAAAGATCTCGATCAGCGAAGCGGTTTCGCTGGCTATGATCAGGTCGCAGGCCAATGCCAGGGAGCATCCGGCACCGGCGGCCACGCCATTGAGTTTGCAGATGACAGGTTTGGGCATATTGCGGATAGCCCGTATTATGGGGTTATAGCGTTTATGCAGTGATTCACTCAGCTTACGGTCGCCTGCATCCATGGCCGCTTTCAGGTCCTGGCCGCTACAGAAGGCTTTGCCCGCACCGGTGAGTATTACAGCTCTTACCAGCGGATCTTTTTCCACCTGCTTCAGGGCATCCTGCAGCTCATAGCTTTGTTCATCATTAAATGCGTTGTAAACGTCGGGGCGATTAAGTGTAATGGTAGCGATGTTGTCTTGTACGTGGAGATGGATTGTATTCATTGGGGGTAATTTTAAACAGAAGAGGTTGTACCGGAAATAAATTGAGATTCCCTCAAATTACTTTTGGTACAACCTCATTTCATTATAAAGTTTCGGAGAGCCAGCTGAAGAATTCACGCTGCCATACCAAAGCGTTTTGCGGCTTTAGCACCCAGTGGTTTTCCTCAGGGAAGTAGAGCAGTTTGCTCTTGATACCTTTCAGTTGTGCGAGCTGGAAGGCTTGTAAACCCTGTTCGATAGGAACGCGGAAGTCTATACCGCCCTGGATGATAAGGATGGGAGTATTCCATTTGTTCGCATACTCACTTGGGTTGAATTGTTTGTAAGCATTTGCATTTGCCGGATCGAAGTAAGCTCCGATATCCCAGTTGGCAAAGAACAGTTCTTCGGTAGTACCATACCAGCTTTTCAGGTCAAAGAGACCATCGTGGGCGATGAAGGTTTTGAAGCGGTTTTCATGAACGCCGGCCAGCATATATACAGAGTAGCCGCCATAGCTGGCACCGACAGCACCGAGCCGGCTCTTGTCTACATAAGGTTCCCTGCTTACGTCGTCGATAGCGCTCAGGTAGTCACGGATGGGCTGACCGCCCCAGTCTTTACTGATACTTGCATTCCATTCCACACCATGACCAGGCATACCACGGCGGTTAGGTGCTACGATGATATAGCCCTGGGAAGCCATGAGCTGGAAGTTCCAGCGGTAGGAATAGAACTGGGATACAGCAGATTGAGGACCACCCTGGCAATAGAGCAGGGTTGGATATTTCTTATTAGGATCGAAGTTAGGCGGATAGATCACCCAGCTCAGCATATCCTTGTTGTCCGTAGTTTTGGTCCAGCGTTTTTCTATTTTACACATAGCAGTGTTGTCATAGATAGCTTTGTTGACACTGGTGAGCGGAGTGACAGTACCTTTGGGCAGTGCTACAGTAAAGAGTTCTGCGGCATGGTTCATATCGGTACGGGCTACTACCAGGGTATTGCCGGCCTGGCCTACGATAGCGGAGATGTCGAAGTCGCCGGTGGTGACCTGGCGGATGGCTTTGGAGCTCAGGGTGAGTTCGTGCAGGTGTTCAGTGCCTTTGATCACTGCAAGGAAGTAGAGCTGTTTACCATCTTTGCTCCATTTGAAAGATGCAACGGTATTATCCCAGTCTTTGGTCAGATTGGTTTTGGTACCGGTGTTGCGGTCCAGGAGGGTGATGTCGTTTTTATCGGATTCATAACCGTCGTGAGCCATGGAGAGCCATGCGAGGGACTTGCCGTCCGGGCTGAAAGCCGGGCTCAAATCGTAACCTTTGTTAGCCTCAGAGAGGTTTTTGGTGGTTTTGTCAGCGAGGTTATATTCGTAAATGTCGGTGTTGGTACTGAGGGCGTATTCTTTGCCGACCTTTTTCTTGGTGACATAGATGATGCTCTTGCTATCAGGGCTCCAGATCATATCTTCAGCGCCGCCGAAGGGCATGGTAGGGCAATCGTATGGTTCGCCCTGCATGATATCGACAGGGGTACCGATTTTACCATCTTCGTATGTAGCGTAGAATACGTGCTGGAAGTTGCCATCCTCCCAGGTATCCCAGTGGCGATAGTTCAGGTTATCGTAGATCTGCACGTTTGATTTAGGCAGGTCTGCGTAGTGGTCTGCGCCACTTATTTTCTGCATTTTTACTTCTTTGGAGAAGAGGATGTATTTACCATCGGGAGAGATGCGGATGTTTGACAGGGATTCTTCGCCGTGTGTTTTTTGTGTAGGGTTGCTGCCATCGCTGTTCATTTCCCACCATTGACCTTTCAGGGAATAGCCGATTTTGTTGCCAGGCAGGATGCTTACATCTCCTTCGCCTCCGGGGGAGGTGGTGAGTTGTTTGGCTGTGCCACCGGTCAGGGGAATGGACCAGAGATTTTTCTCGCCTTTGTTGTCAGCGATGTTATAGTTTGTTACCCCAAAAATTACAGACTTTCCATCTGCCGTAACTGATTCCCCGCTCACTCTGCCCAGTTGCCAGAGCCGTTCAGGTGTCATTTTCTCCTGGGCCATTGCCATAGTTGTGATGAATAGTGATGTTAACAAAAAAGGTTTATGCATGTTCAGATTTTGTTTGGACGCTAAAAGTATGGAAAAATGTTAGTCTGAGGGCTTTTCTTACCTTTGCTAAAATTATTATAGACATTGATTGAGAAAAAACAAATTGTTGAGCAGGAAGAGCGGGTGGTAATAGTGGGATTGATCCATAAGGAGCAAAACAACGAGCGCCAGGTACAGGAGTACCTGGATGAGCTGGTGTTCCTGGCGGAGACGGCCGGCGCTGTGACTGTGAAAAGGTTTACCCAAAAGCTGCAGCACCCTGACAGAGCAACTTTCGTAGGAAAGGGAAAGCTGGAAGAAATAAGAGATTTTGTACAAGGTAGAAACATCAACCTGGTCATCTTCGATGATGAACTGACTGGTTCCCAGATATCTAATATACAGGACGTATTAAAAATCAAGGTCATTGACCGTAGTGACCTGATCCTGGATATTTTCGCCCGCAGGGCCCGTACTGCCCAGGCAAAGGTACAGGTGGAGCTGGCTCAGTACCAGTACATCCTGCCAAGACTGAGAGGTATGTGGAGTCACCTGGAAAGACAGGGTGGTGGTATAGGTAGCCGTGGTCCGGGTGAAACGGAGATAGAAACGGACCGCCGTATTGTGAAGGATAAGATCTCCTTGTTGCGCAAGAGACTGGCTGAGATTGATAAACAGGCACTTACGCAGCGTAAGGATCGTGGGGAGTTCATTCGTGTAGCGCTGGTGGGATATACCAACGTGGGTAAGAGTACCATCATGAATACGCTGAGTAAGAGTGAGGTATTTGCAGAGAATAAGTTGTTTGCTACCCTGGATACGACTACCCGTAAGGTGGTATTTGACCAGACACCGTTCCTGCTGAGTGATACGGTAGGGTTTATCCGCAAGCTGCCTCACCACCTGGTGGAGAGTTTTAAGTCTACGCTGGATGAGGTGAGGGAGAGTGATATCCTGCTGCATGTGGTAGATATTTCCCATCCGCAATATGAAGACCAGGTAGAAGTGGTGAACCGTACCCTGCATGAGCTGAAAGCTTTTGACAAGCCGACGATCATGATCTTTAACAAGATGGATCTGTATGAGAAGAATACCTTCGATAAGTGGCTGGCAGATGATGTGAAGCAGGATATCCTGAATCAGCTGAAGACGGATTGGGAGACCCGGACACAGGGGAACTGTGTGTTCATTTCTGCATTGGAGAGGACGAACCTGGAGGAGCTGCGGAAGACGATTATGGAGAAGGTGGCACAGCTGTACAGGGAGCGTTATCCTTACAAATCTGAATTCTTTTATTAATTATGGCGAAGACGTATACATGGCACCGGTTTTCCGATCCGGGTATTGGTGAAAAGGATCTGACAGTGCTGGAGGTGGAGGGAAAGAAGATCTCTTTTACGAGGTATGAGGGTGCTTTGTATGCGTTTGCTTATAAATGTCCGCATGCGAGTGGGATCATGGTGGATGGTTGGGTAGATGAGGATGGGAATGTGGTATGTCCGTTGCACAGGTACCGGTTTAGTGTGAAGAATGGGCGGAATACGAGTGGTGAGGGGTATTTTTTGAAGACCTATCCGATAGAGCAGCGGGAGGATGGATTGTATCTGGGGCTGGAGAAGACGGGGTTGTTTGGATGGTGATTTGTGGAGGTAGTTTGTTGTTTGGGATGCAACAATGGATGCATGGATGATGGTACCCGGATGGGTAAAGGGTGTTTCTGCCCGGACGGGGTAAAGGGTATTTCTGCCCGGACAGGGTGTTAAATTTCTATTAAAGACCTTGCTATTTAGCGTCAGCGATGTAATCTTTGCGCATGTCTGATAACTTCTCTGAGAAGAAGATAAGTTGGTGGATTATAGGCCTGCTTATCTTTATGCACATTACAGGATTGTCTGTTACGATCATGGAGCCCGATGGCGCATTGTATGCTGGTATTGCGAAGTATATGGTGCAGCATCATGATTATCTGAATTTGTTTGCGGATGGTCATGATTGGCTGGACAAACCTCACTTTCCTTTCTGGATGATGGCTTTCAGCTATCAGATTTTCGGTATAAATACCTTTGCTTATAAGTTGCCTGCCTTTCTATTTTTGATGATGGGGGTATACTTTACGTATCGTTTTGCCTTTGATCTGTATGGGGATAAGGTAGCGCGGTGGTCTGTATGTATCTTACTGACGGCGGAGCACCTGGTGATTTCCAGTACGGATGTGAGGGCGGAGCCTTATTTGACCGGTCTGATCATAGGGGCTGTTTACTTTTTGTATAAGCGGCGTTTGTTGTTGGGGGCTTTGTTTACGGCTTGTGCGGTGATGACGAAGGGGCCGTTTGCGTTAGTACCGGTGGGGTGTGCGATAGCGGGGCAGTATATTTTTACGAAGCAGTGGAAGGAGTTGTTTCATTATCGCTGGTTGATAGTGGGGGTATTGGTGTTGGTGTTTATTACGCCGGAGTTGTATGCTTTGTACAGGCAGTTTGATGCGCATCCGGAGAAGGTGGTGTTTGGGCGGACGGGGGTATCTGGTATCAGATTCTTCTTTTGGGATAGCCAGTTTGGACGGTTTATGAATACGGGGCCGATCAAGGGATCGGGGGATCCTTTGTTCTTTTTCCATACGGTATTATGGGCGTTTTTGCCCTGGTCGGTGATGTTGTATGCGGCGGTGATACAGTTTATCAGGAAGCGGAAGGTGGCGGTGGAGTTTTATTGTATCAGTGGGGCGTTGAGTACGTTTTTGTTATTTAGTTTATCGAAGTTCCAGTTGCCGCATTATCTGAATATCATTTTCCCATTTTTTGCGATTCTCACGGCGCAGTATATACTTACGCTAAATAAGCCTCGATTTTTTATTATCACGCAGCAGGTGATCATGGGTGTCATGGCAGTGGCGATAGCGGGATTATGGGCTTTATACAGGCCTCAGGTCAATTATGTGTTTGTAGGGTTGATGGCGGGTGTGGTGGTATTATTTTTTGTGGTGAAGGTGGAGAAAGTATTTTTCAGGGTATGTTTGATGTCAGTGTTATTAAATTTGTTTTTGAACGGGTTGTTTTATCCGGATGTGTTGGGGTATCAGAGTGGGAGTTCGGCGGCGTTTTATGCAAATGAGCAATTGCGTGGAGGGGCGGTGTGTATGTACAGGGAGAACTCTTATGCGTTTAATTTTTACCTGGATGCGCCGGTGTTGAGGTCGGATACGTTGATGCAGCCGCCGGTGTTGTTGTATACGACGAGGGAGGCGGTGGATAGTTTAGAGGTGCAGGGGCATGATTGTGAGGTATTGAAGTCTTTTCCGAGGTTTCCGGTGACGAAGCTGGATGGGGAGTTTGTAAATTTTTCAACGCGGAGAGGTGCTGTGGGAGAGAGATTGTTGGTTTTGGTAAAATAATTTTGAAAAATATTTTGCAGAAATAAAAGATTGTCTATCTTTGCAATCCCGAAACGGGAAAAACACTCCTCCTTAGCTCAGTTGGTTAGAGCATCTGACTGTTAATCAGAGGGTCGCTGGTTCAAGTCCAGCAGGGGGAGCGAAAATAGAAGGCTTGCAGAAATGCAAGCCTTTTTTGTTTTTGGTGCATATCAACTAGTACTATAGTCCTGGGACTATGATATTAGTCTTCCCTGTTTTTAGTATATTTGGATAGTGCAAACGAATTCTAACATAGCGAAACCTTCATTGTCCCGTAGAGCTTTCTGGGATGTAGATCTGAAACGATTAGACTTTGATCGTTATCCAGAATTTACAGTTGTGAGAGCCATGGAAAGAGGAACTTCAAATGATATTAGAGAAGTTATTCGCTATTATGGCAGGCAGAAAGTACAAACTATTCTTACCAATTCAGAACGCCTTCTGCCACGGGCACAAGTTATATCACGTAGACTTTTCCACCTTCACAATAGTGATTTTAAATGCTCTACCGGAACACAACGAGCGAGGAACTTTTCAATGTTTTAAGCCGGTTGATGAGTTTGCCTGAATTGTCTGATTTTAGATTAGTTGGGGGCACGGCTCTAAGTTTGTTAAGAGGACACAGGGAATCTGTGGACATTGATATGTTTTGTGATGGCCCTTATGAGGAGATTCCGTTTGATTATATATTGTAGGTGCTAAAATTACAATTCCGATATGTAGAAGATATAAGTCCGTTTATTGGATTGGTAAACAACCGTGGATTTAATCTATTTATTGGAAATGATGAAGAAACAGCTATTAAGACAGATTTACTGTATTGGGATGCACCTTTTTTATTTCCGCCAATAGAAGAAGAAGGAGTCAGATTAGCCACTATTGAGGATATTGCGGCAATGAAATTGGACACAATTTCACGGGGAGGACGTAAGAAGGATTTCTGGGACTTATCGGAGATTCTTGAAACGAATAAAATTTCTGACCTATTAGAAATTTATAAGAAGAAGTATCCATGGTTTGAAGTTGAAGATGTTCTTAAAGGACTATCTGATTTTACCATTGCCGATCAAATGCCCGATCCGATATGTTATAAGAAAAAGGATTGGGAGGAAATTAAGGACGAACTTCGACGACTTACAATTTGATAAATAATTGAAAGCCGTTCAAAAATTGGTTAGATAATTGTCCCTTTAGGGGAGCGAAAAAGGGAAGGCTTGCAGAGATGCAGGCCTTTTTTGTTTTATGGCAACTTTTGCGCTTTAATGTCAATTTCTATATTTCTTAAAATTGCAAGCTCCAACTGATCATTACATTCGATAACAAGGCCTGTGAAAGAAATGCCGGATACCGTTATTCCCTTTTCCATATCAAGAATCTTCAACACCAATTCATCCGTTGCAGTTTTAATGCTTATAAAATTGCCCACAGCAATATTACCTTCAAGCAGATTTCCTACCAATATCTCCTTTTGCTGCTTATTCCTGAAAGCTTCTGTTATCTTAAATTTCCCGATTGTATGCATTTTGTGAATTCACTGTAAGATTTATAAAATCGCCCTTCATTATAGTAAAATAATGAGCTTAAGAGGCAATGTTAGAGTTCTCAGTCGTTGTCGCAACCAGCCAGTATAATTGTCGTACCCCTACCCCATCCTTTTTATCGAAGCAACTTACTTTTAGGGTAATAAAAAAATAAGCTATGCGAAAGATAATTGTAACCACATTCCTGACCATGGATGGTGTATTGCAGGCACCCGGCGGACCTGATGAAGATCCTACCAACGGATTCATATGGGGCGGCTGGCAGTTCGGATATTCCGATGAACTGTTGAGGGATACCCTAATGAAAATCATGAATAATCCATTCGACCTCTTGCTGGGACGGCGCACCTACGAAATATTTGCTGCTTACTGGCCTTATAATGCCGATAATCCAATTGGTGAGAAATTCAATCGTATCAATAAGTACGTTGTAGCGACTACACCTATTGATACTTCCTGGGCGCATTCTATATTGATCAGTACTGATGTGGTCAATGAACTGAAAAAACTGAAGGAACAGGATGGCCCGGATTTATTGGTACACGGTAGCGGCCGCCTGATACAAACCTTATTTGAAAATCACCTGGTAGATGTGTTATATACCTTTACTTACCCGCTTACCTTAGGGAAAGGAAAGAAATTGTTTGCAGAAGGAACGACCGCGCAGCAATGGAAAATGACGGAGTCAGCGATCTCACCTTCCGGGGTAATTATGGCGGCCTATGTGCCTGATGGAGAAGTTCGGATTGGCTCTTATGTATCCAATGAAACGAGTGAGGCGGAAATAAAAAGAAGAGAAAAATGGCGGAAGGGAGAATAGACTATCGGATCACTACGTTGAATTACTGATCATTCTTGCTGCGGAGGCACTCACTTATATGATCAGTTATCTTCGGTTTAAAAAGGAAGTAGCTACCCATGCCATCGCTTCCAAGTTCTGGACCCTGACCATTCTTGCATCCGTCATACAAATTATGCTCAGCTGTAAAGCCGGCATACTATTTCAATTTGCTTTTTACTTTGGCCTGGCTACCCGTCTGGAGATCATCCTGATCCTCTTTATTATCAGGAACTGGTACAATGATGTACCCAGCGTATATCATGCTGTGCAATTGAGGAAAGGACGGGAAATAAAAAGAAATCGCCTATTTAACGGCTGACCCTTTATAGCTTCTGGGTGCTGCTCCCATTACCTTCTTAAACGCTGCGCTAAACGAACTCTCAGATTCATAGCCTACGGCCAGCGCAATTTCTGAGATGCTTTGGTCCGTGCTTTTCAGATATTCAGCAGCCATGAACATTCGCCACTGTGTCAAATATTCCAGCGGAGACTGTCCAATCACCTGCCTGAATTTTAGCGCAAATCCTGAGCGGGACATATATGCCAGTTCACTAAGACTTTCAACGGTCCATTTCTCTTGCGGACGGCTATGTATTGCCTGCATGACAACGCCTAAATTAGGGTGTACTACTGCGGCAAACCAACCGGTATTTTTTGCACCAGGAGATGACATGTAGATCCTTAAAGTCTGCACCAGCATAATAGGGGCCAGGTGTTCAAGAATGGTTCTCCTGCCAAAACGTTCCGAGCGGAATTCCGTTGTGAAACGCTCAATTCCCCATCTCAACACCGCTGCCTGATCATATTTTTCAGGTACATATACTACCGGGGGTAATTGCCCAAAAAGCAGCCTGGCAGATTGATCACCAAAGTGGAATCGCGCCCCTGTGAGGAAGCAGCTACCACCCCCATTGCAGGTGGCTATTCCATCTTTTGCATGGCTAAAAATCGTATCCGAGTGGATGGTGGGGATGGATAAATCTGATCCCATCACAAATCGTCGTCCACTCGTAAGCAGAAAACAATCCCCGGCATGTAACAGGTACACGTTTTCATCTCCTTCTACCTGCAGGTAGCAAGTACCTTTCAGGATGGCATTGAACTTAATTCCATCATGGGGAGGAAACTGAATGGCCCACTCTTTTCCCGCATCCAGGCCCGCTGAAACAAAGGTTTGTGGCCGGAGAATGGCAAGTACGTCTGACAATGTATCCATAAGCTAGTTTTCTGGACGATTGGATAAGTTTTATGGACTGAAGCGTATAGATCATCTACTTCAGAGGGCGTAATTTAGATTTCAATAATAACATTTTATGATGAGTTATGATAAAAATTCGACAGCTGACGAAGTGTTAGCAGGTCTGGAGTTGCATGGAAAGACGGTAGTCATTACCGGTGGCCATTCTGGTTTAGGGCTGGAATCCAGTCGTGCCTTATCTAAAGCAGGTGCCCGCATCATTGTAGGTGCGAGAGATGTAGTGGCTGCCAGGAAGGCATTAAGCGGGCTTTCTGATATTGAAGTTGGACAGCTGGATTTAGCGAATCTGAATAGTGTAAGGGAATTTGCGAATGCTGTATTGTTCAATACAAAGCATATTGACATCGTGATCAACAGCGCGGGTATAATGGCTTGTCCTGAAAGTCGTGTCGGGGATGGCTGGGAAGCACAATTTGCTGTCAATCACCTTGGCCATTTTGCATTGGTAAATCATCTCTGGCCAGCGTTGACAGGTGGTGCAAGAGTCGTATCAGTTTCATCTGCCGGGCACCACTTATCCGGTATCCGCTGGGATGATATTCATTTTAATACCGGTTATGACAAGTGGCTGGCTTATGGCCAATCCAAGACTGCCAATGTATTGTTCGCCGTACACCTGGATACTTTAGGAAAAGAGGTAGGTGTAAGGGCATTCTCGCTTCATCCCGGGAAAATTATCACACCGCTGCAGCGGTTTTTGACGAATGATGAAATGGTCAATAGAGGCTGGATAGACCAGGAAGGCAATCCTGCTGATTCGACTTTTAAGACTCCTGAACAAGGTGCTGCCACGCAGGTGTGGGCCGCCACTTCTCCCCTGCTGGATGGGCTTGGAGGACTGTATTGTGAAGATTGTAATGTGGCCGAAATTGAACAGGATGCACCTTCCCAAGGAGTAAGGCCATATGCCGTTGATCCGGAGCAGGCATATCGCCTATGGGAGCTTTCAAAAAAGCTGACAGGGGTTAGTCTGTAATAAAATCAATACAATGGCGCGTCTGCTCTCAGTGCATTGTCATCCAGGTATAAGTCTGCTTTGAAAAGCTCTTTGATTTGGGTGATGAGCTCTGTGCGGTTTACAGTACCTGGGGCGCGTCTGAGGTCCATATAGTGTTCTCTTGTAAGCTTTTTTACAAGTTGTTCTACCGTATGGACCTTTAACTCTTTACCCTGTTTGGAGGACAGCCATCTACCTGCGATAGAGAGACCCAGGACTAAAAGGCCGTTTAACGGAGAAAAGAAAATCACAATAAGACTGGCCAGTGCAATTACCAGCAGAGAGTTGGATAACCATGCTTTTGCCTCAAGGATGTGGATCTTACATCCCAGTGCATTTTCGAGCTTCTTTACCTGCGCCCGCCGATGTGTGCGGGGAAATATTTCAGCCAGTTGGCTGCCCGGTTTTACAGCATCTCTATCACATTGTAGTGTGTTGATGATTGCCTTCCGGATTTTATAGAATGCTTGTTGGGTAGTACAGTCGTTTACATGATTGCCTTCAATTTTGTTGATAATGACATCACAAAGTTCACCGAAGGTTTTTACATGTATCTTGTCTGACTTATCGAATTTTATACGAAAAGATGTCTCAATTTTAGGTAGCAGATCATTGATGTCGTCGAGATCTGTATTAATCAGTTCATCTTCCATTTCTGCAATAAATTTTAGGTTAAAGGGGCATCTCTTGTCAATGAAGATATATCTAACATTGGGAAATGCTCTTTAAACAGGGCCTTTATTTTTCGAACTATTTCTTCTTCATCCACAACAGACGGTGTACGTCTTATATCATTGAAGTTCTCTTTTGCCATCTTTTTTGCCAGTTGGCCGACGGTCTTTACGGCCAGTTTTTTACCCGGTAATCCTGATATAAGCATAGCTACTAAGGAAAATACCACTCCTGCAAGCCCGGGTAAAAACTCGCAGAATATGGTCACCACGGATACCAGCAGCGCCAGGCGTGATAACAATAATAGCCAGCGCATGGGTAGAAGTAGCTGTACTTTAAAGCCTAAATGGGTTTCGAATTTTTTGACCAGTTGGTACCGGTGTTTGCGGGGAAATATTTCTTCCAGGCTGGTTTTCGTGCTAAATGTTTCTTTATCATACAATTGTGCGTCGAGAACTGCTTTCCGAATCCTGTAAAATGCCTGCTGTGAGGTACAGTCATTTGTCGCTTTTCCTTCCTGCTTATGAACGATGTAGTCGCAGAGATCCCCGAATGTAGTTATCTTATTCAGTTCATCATTATCGAACGTAAACCGTAAAGATTGTTCGAGTTTCGGGAGAAAAAATTCAATTTCATATGGATCAATGTTTTGCAGCTCAAGGTGTGTAGGTCCTTTCGTCTCAAACATAGCATAGGTATTTGGGGCATAAATATAGCAAATTTGGATTTTTCCTGCATCATGATTGTGGTTGCTTCCTCTTACCTGGTTAGGGAGAAATTAATACTCAAGCGGCAAATAAAATGTCATCCCCTTACACCAGCAACCACGGAGTCGAATATGGACACAGAAAATCCTTCAGAGACCCTCTTTTATTCCATACCAGGAACAAATAACCGATAGCAACTGCAAAGATCCCTGTACTCATTTCAGGCTTATACCCGGAAAACGGCACCAGCACCAGGAATATAAACATGAACCATATGGGTGTCCTATTCAATATCGTCATGGTCAATGTGATGATTGCAATAAGTGGCAGCAATACAGACGGAGCATTGGATACATGTGGTTCAGTCAGTGCCATGGCAGAAACGAAACATAGCAGCAATGCTGCCAGTGAGGCCTTTATGCCAATCATCGGGGGAATGGCTCTCATAACCGGTGTGTATGCTGATCCTTCACCTTCCCTGTAAACTTCCACGCCTTCCAGTTTAACATATGCTTTATCAATCGTCAGGTCAAAAGGAATCTCGCATGATTTGCCAGGAAGTAAGCGGGAAGTGGACTGGATAAATGTGTTTACTTTTTGGCCGGTTCTGTTATATACGCTAAAGTGCAGGTGAATGCTGGCAGGTGTTGTCCCCATATTCTGGCATCCCACGATGTATGCATTTTTCGTGCTGATAGTCGTATACCAGTTCCTTTGTATATAGATGCGGCCGCTTTGTGTAATCCGGCCAGAATAACCGGCATCATGGCGGTGTTTAGTGCGGTGCTGGTATTGTTTTAACTTGTAGATTTTGAAGCCGGATACATTCAGAAGCATAGGTTGTGGATTGTAAGTGATGCACAAAGCAACACAATATTTTTAGATTTAAAAATAAAACATATACATGCCGGTATAATAGTCGGATTGATTATTTCCTGATTGCTATACTGGTTTTTTGAAAAGAAATATCTTACTGCTTTAGGTATGGGTATTGGGCCTAAACGAATGCGTAGGTGTATTTGAAAAGGTATTATAACAAGTTAAGGCTTTGATATTTTTTATGTGGGAGTACATTAGAAATCTCAAATAAGGGTATTATCAGATCACTGAATTTAGGCACCTGCTCATTATCATTTATGTTAATATCAGTCTTTGTAGCAGCGGTTGTTCCGGGGCTTTATGAATGAAGCCATGAATCGGACAAGAAAACCGATAATATGGCATGTTACTTGGGCTTTCACCAATCTAATATCGAAGTAACTTTAATTATCACAAACTCTAAACAAAACTGGTATATGGGTAAGATTATAGTTAAAGACGGAACAGAGATTTTTTACAAAGATTGGGGTACCGGACAGCCGATTGTATTCCATCATGGCTGGCCTTTATCTTCTGATGACTGGGATTTACAAATGATGTTTTTCCTGGAGAAAGGTTACAGAGTGATAGCACATGACCGCAGGGGCCATGGCCGTTCTACACAGACAGCTACCGGCAATGAAATGGAGACTTATGTAGCAGACGTAGCGGAACTGACTAAAGCACTGGACCTGAAAGATGCGATTCACATTGGTCACTCAACCGGTGGTGGAGAAGTAATCCGCTATGTAGCAAAGCATGGTGGCAACGGTCGCGTAGCGAAAGCTGTGCTGATCAGTGCTGTTACTCCTATCATGGTTAAAAATGAGAAAAATCCTGATGGAGTTCCGTTATCGGTATTCGATGAAATTCGTGAAAATACTGCTACCAACAGAGCACAGTATTTCCATGATTTCCCGACTCCATTCTTTGGTTACAATCGCGAAGGTGCGGATGTAAAACAAGGGGTGAAAGATAATTGGTGGAGACAGGGTATGATGGGTGGTATTAAAGCTCATTATGACTGTGTAAAGGCATTTTCCGAGACTGATTTCACAGAGGATCTGAAAGCGGTAGATGTACCTGTACTGGTATTGCATGGTGAAGACGATCAGATCGTACCTTACAAGACGACTGCGCTGGTGGCTGCGAAGTTGCTGAAGAAGGGTAAGCTGATTACCTATCCGGGTTTCCCACATGGGATGCCTACGACTGAGGCGGCTACAATTAATAAAGATATATTAGAGTTTATTAAGGGATAATAGACGAATCAAGTCCAATAAATGAGAAAAGGCAATCAGAAATGGTTGTCTTTTTTTTGTTTTGGGATATAGAAGAATAGGCGAAGCGCCCTTATAGCGATATAGAAGCATTAAAGAAAGCTTATAGAACGATTATAGAATGAATATAGAATGCTTAAACAACGCTTATAGAAACCTTATGGAAGTTATGTCCTGGAGTGATGTTTTATTAACCCTGTTATGAGATTTATTGGGTAGGTACATTGGCCTGCGATGATGGTGCCAGCGGCTAATCGAACGACTACCATATAACGACTGAAGTCGTCAAAGACGAGAAATTGATAGTTGGCAATAATCGTAAATATTGGTATAAAAATGAGGGTAAGGATCAGATGTGACCAGATTAAAATATTGCCGTATAAAAAACGATAGGTAAAATGATAGATTGTCCATAGAAGCCAAAAGATGATGGCAAAGCCCTGGTAGAGTGTGCGAATAGCAATGATGTAATAGGTATCGTGCAGATGGATATCCAGGCTGGTGTTGAAATGAAAAAAAGAGACTACAAACAACACAATTGCTATCAGCAAAAACAGGTGGTAGGGCCGGGCAAGTAATTTTTTTATCAAAGGGGTAATTTTTATGTAATATACAGCATGGATTATATTTTAGAAAAGTCAATCTGGACAGCGGCTGATTTTGATAAGATGAACTGGCGTGGTGTGTCGATATACGAGATGGCCATGACAGGGGATCTGGAATTGGATCTTGATTATATTTTCAACAGGAATGAACCGGAGCTGAAAGGTTTTATACCTACTTTCTGGATAGCTCCATGTACCCTTGTATTTAAGCAGATCAGGGACCTGAGATTCGATATGGATGTGGTGAGGAGCGATGGCTTTCAGATAGACTATATTGAAAAATCAGATGATCGCTGGACCATTGTGACCCGTAATGGCGATTTGTCATTTACCAGTGATGGTTATGAGATGTTCGTACGACAAAAACCTACTTTTCAATACCGTCAGTTTATAGGCATAGAAAGAGGCGGATATACGCTGGAAAGGATCACCGACCAACCTAATCCTTATTTGCTATCTGAGGCGTACATTGAAAAAAGGAGAAAGGATGCAGAAATGTACGAATATGCCTATAAACGCAAACAAAAGAAACTGGATCTGGAAGTGCTGGAAGAAAGACGTTTGAATGGTGAGATTGATACACCGGAATTTTTGCGTGTAAAGAAGGAATTGTGGATGGCGATTGAAGGGTATGGATATTGGTTGAAAGGGACCTCGTTCGAGGATGCCTGAGTTTAATTCACCAGTTTACAGATATCATTAATCACTATTTCATCGATAGAGGCTTCAGCTTCTTCGGGTGTCATTCCATTCATGCCTGTATCCCCTATCCTGGCCCCAAATACTGTCACTGCCCATTCGGCAATTTCCGGTTGTGTGTCTGTATGCTGTAGCGTTGTTTTACAATTTTCCAGCTCCTGTATGACTCTTTCTTTGCCATAGCGCTGCACACATAGCCTGATGTACATTTCGTGGATTCTCGAGCTCCATGACTCCACGTTATCCAATTGTGGTTGTAAGATCCTGATGGCGGAGTCAATTTCTTTGAGTTGCTCATTGGCATAAGCGCCCAGTATGGCTGTATTGACAGAGATCTGGCAATAGTCGTTCATATCTGAAGTCTCATAGAGGCGTTCTTCCAGTTCAGCGGGATAGTCAGCAGCAATTTCCCTGAAAGCATCTGTTGCATCTTTTCCCTGGCTTTTAAGGGCCTGTGCCCTTCTTGTGAGTACAATCAGCTTCGGAGGGGCATAAATCTCAAAATCGTGCTGCATATAGGCAAAAATTCCCGTTTGTATGGCAGTTGTATCCAAAGCGTAGCAGATTGTCTCTACGGTATCGCCGTGTACAATGACAGAATCACTCTGATGATATAGGTTTTCCAGCAGTTCATAATCGAATGAGAATACTTCTTCCGGAGGGTTGGAAGTGTGTCCACAGGCTATGAGGATTCCAAAGAAAGGCAGCAGGTAGAGGAATTTCATGGCGCGAAGATAAAGGGGCCGTATCAAAAGTGATCTGAATAGCCAGAGAATTAAATAAATGACCTCTCTTTCCATCAGTTACTTTCAATACGGCTTCTTTTTATTTCATGTACAACTTATCTAAGAAAAGGTATCTGGCTCTGTCGGTTTCTTCTTTCTGTTCACTTGTTACGTTGATATCCATATAGTTGATTCGCTTGCTGTTTTTGGTGATGGGTTCCCATTGCGGGAGGCCATTGCCATTGGGGTTGCCGGTTTTAACGAAATTGGCAAAGTAGTCCAGCATGGTAGCGGATACTTTGTAATCGTCAGCCGTCCAGGCATATACTTTATTGCTATAAAGGTTGCCCAGGGCATATTCAATTTCAGATGCGTGAGAGGCTCCTACCGCAGGATATTTAGGAGGGGCTGGCTTTGCGTTATTTCCTTTCTGCACACCTCCGGCCAGGCCAGGCGTTGCATTGCCCATTTTAGGGGTCATAGCCGGACGAATACGGGAGAATACATACCGGTATACGGGCTGGTTACTGTTTTTAGCATGTAAGTCAGCCCATTTCCAGGTGCTATAAACAATAAAACGGTCGCTGGCTAATGCTGTGGCGGAGCGGATAGTTTCCTCTTCACTGCGGGCAGGATAGAGTTCCAGGATGCCAGCGGCTTTATCGCCGAAGGTCTGGTTCAGGATCTTTTTATAGTTGTCAGGTGTAGGGGCTTCTGCTCTCATGATTGCCTGAAACGGTACTTCTGCGGAGTTCCATCCAACCAGGAGGGGAACCTGTGCCTGTTCGCCTGCTTCGAAGATCTCTGGCAGTGAGCGGGGAATGAGGTAGCCATCGATGGTGGCGGAGGAGTAAGGAGTAGCTACAGAGAAAACGGAATCCAGCAATTTTTCTGCGGGAATAGCTCTGAGGGCCTCCAGAGTATTAGCGTTCATTTTTTCAGCGAAGGCGGTACCGTGTGCTTCTGCTTCTGCCAGTGGTACAGGGTACAGGGTCGGGTTGATGGCAGCGCCACTCTCCCCTATTGCGCCTGCAATGAGTCCTTTGGACAGTGGGGAGGCCATTTGTACGGATACGGATATAGAGCCTGCGGATTCACCTGCAATGGTGACTTTGGCGGGGTCGCCACCAAAAGCCGCGATATTGTCACGTACCCATTCCAGGGCAGCATGCTGATCCAGGTAGCCGTAGTTGCCGGAAGTATGATGAGGGGATTCCTTAGTAAGGTCCGGATGCGAGAAGAATCCGAAGATACCAAGGCGATAGTTGATAGTAACGGCTACAATGCCTTTTTTTGCCATGCTGGCACCATCGTAACGGGGTTCAGAGCCATCACCGGCAGCGAGGCCGCCGCCATAGAAGTA
The DNA here is from genome assembly GCF_003412465.1 of Chitinophaga silvisoli. Taxonomy (GTDB): domain Bacteria; phylum Bacteroidota; class Bacteroidia; order Chitinophagales; family Chitinophagaceae; genus Chitinophaga; species Chitinophaga silvisoli. The sequence goes on along the minus strand of NZ_QTJV01000002.1, from coordinate 589,816 downwards.
AACTAATACGGGCAGTTTTTCTTTACCTGTTTTGGACGGGGTCCAGACATTGAGGTAGAGGCAATCTTCGCTCATGCCTGAGGAGCGGAACGACATATCGCCAAAGATGTTTTTTTGCATGGCATTGTGACCAAAGTGATCGGCTTTGCGGATGCCTTTCCAGTTTTTAGCGGGTTGTGGCTCTTTCCATCTGAGAGGGCCAACAGGTGGTTCGGCATAAGGTATGCCTTTGAAGATTAAAATAGATGATCCCGGTTCCCGTACTCCCTGAACGATACCATTGTGGGTGGTAATCTGATCTTTTATCTGACTAAATGAATTCAGAGAGGCCAATTGTACCAGTACAGCTAGTGTCAAAAGAACTCTTTTCATATTGCTCGGGTTATAATGTAAATTTAAAGTACGCAATAAATGAACGCGATTGAAATAAACTTTCTTGCCGGCGTATATGGATTTCTTAGACAAAAAAAATTACCACTCCAACGGTTTGCATTGGCAGTAGCATCAACATTATAATGGGAGGCAATCATTTCGCTTTGGCAAAGGCCCTGAATTCCGGCCCAATATCTTACGGGATATTGGTACCGAAATTCAGACCATACACCATATAAGTAGTACTTATTTTAAAGGTGAAGTGAAATTACTTGCCTGATAAACTTCTATCCAGACCACCTGGGGATAGGTAGAGTCCTATACCCTTCGGGTATTGGTACTCCACCGTTATCAACAAGGCTTGCACCCCAGTGCGTGCTTGTTGGCGCCAGCTTGGATCCATCAGTTGATCTGGGGTCAGATCCGTTCCTGGCAGTAAGTTTATCAACTGTTTCGTTTTCTCCGAAACTAAGGTCTACATAAATAAAGTTAGTTAGGTAGATCATTATATTGAATTGATTAATGAACAATTTTATTCGCACAACTTGTACTTGCAAAAGCATGTGGTTTAGCCCGGAATGAAAAACCCATTCCTGTGATATAACCCATTGCCTCTTTCAGCGCATCGTTACTTTTAAAAGCTGGATTCGTATTGATGTCGGCGTGAACCTCCATATCTACACCGTATTTAGTAAAGAGATGACACAGTGAATAAGCAACCTCTATACTCTTGCCTACTTCTGCGAGCATCCTTTCCTTTATACTCATCTTGCGGTGAGAAGTGTCAGTCAGTATATACATGAATCCTCCCTTCCCTTTCCGCAGGAAAACGATCACGGTGGCGAATTCCACGATCTTTCCCTTCTTCTGACTATCCGTACCGATGCACACTTTCAGTGCATTGCCATCGCCGGTTTCGGCAGCGAGTACGCTTTCTATTTCATCTTCGATGGGGCTTTTTATTTCCATTCCATTGAGCCTTCTCCAGCTTCTTACAGTTTCCATGGCTATGTCATGTTTGTTGTTTGCGTTTTACTTTTTTAAGTTCTTGTTTGTTGGCCTGACTGGACTTGAACCAGTAACCGTTTGCGTATAAGGCAACCGCGCTAACCATTGCGCCACAAGCCAGTAAAGGGCATAAAAAAACCCGGTCGTTTGATGACGACCGGGTTCTTTTTGCTGAACACATAATGTTTAATTATGTCCAGATATAACTAGGTCGTTGATATATTTCCGGCTCGCGCTCGCTATCATAATTATCTTTACAATCACTACTAACTGGTGCTCCAAATCCAATACTCCCACTTTTTCCAACTGTTGACATTTTTGCACACGCCTCCCCTATGCCTGATCTCTGTAGACCGGCTAGCATAGTGAATTGTATGGATATCAACTGCATTTGCATGCGCATTAGTTTTTGTCGGTTTAAAATGAAAAAAGCCCCGCAATTCCTTGCAGGGCTCTTGTTATATTGAATTAGTTTATTGTACTACTTCGTGACATAACACTCCCCGCGGACGGTGCCGATCCATGGACCGACTGTGTCTATATTTTTTAATACGAGGTGCTGCATATGTGAATTGTTTAAATAATTTTTGTCGATGCAAAGATGAAATAAATTTTTCATTCTACACAAATATTTCAAAAGATTTTTTTAGCTTGAATTGCTTTCCTGTAGCTAATTAACAGAAAACTAAATTGTTGTTGACCTGAAAATGCAAGAAAAAAAATGAGAACTATCATCGCAGAGAAATTGTCAATGATTGAAAAAAGTCAGGGTGTAAAAATCATATATGCCTGTGAGTCAGGTAGTAGAGCATGGGGGTTTGCCTCGCCTGACAGCGACTTTGATGTTCGTTTTATTTACATCCGTCCGTTAAATGATTACCTGAGTATAGCCGAAAGGAAAGATGTTATTGAGTTGCCGGTAAATGAAGTGCTCGACATCGGTGGTTGGGATTTACGTAAAGCATTGCAGCTTTTTTTGAAGTCAAATGCACCCTTGTATGAATGGGTGCAATCACCTATACACTATATTCCAAGCGAGGAGCTGAAAACAGATTTACTAAAATTGTCTGAGAAATACTTTTCCGGCAGAGCCGGTTGTCACCACTACATTTCCATGGCAAAAAATACATTTGAGAATGACTTACAGGGGGAACAAGTCAGGATCAAAAAGTACTTCTATGCTTTGCGTCCATTACTCGCCGCTAAGTGGATTGTGGAAAAGAAACAGGTACCTCCTATGGAATTTCATATACTGAGGACCCTGATTACCGATACGCAGTGGCAGGCAAGCATTGATGCATTGCTGGTACAAAAACAGGCGGCAGACGAGAAGACAATGATCCCGCCTGTTATGCCCCTTCAACAATGGATAGCTGATACCATTCAGTATTGTAATGAAAAGGCAGCAGCACTGCCGCCTTTGAAGAATGATACTATTGAACTGGATACGCTGTTCAGAAAATACATCCGTAACTATGACTTTTGAGCAATTAATGAATGAGCCGCAACACCTGTTGTTGAAGGCCATCAGCGGCAGTCGCTCCCAACAACTGCATTCTGCCACTTCAGATACTGACCTGAAAGGTATTTATGTTTTACCTCAGCAGGAATTGTATGGTTTTACCTATACCCCACAGGTTTACAATGCGACTAACGATGAAGTATATTTTGAAATAGGCAGATTCCTGGAACTCTTACAAAAGAATAATCCTAATATACTGGAGTTGCTCGGTACGCCGGAAAGCTGTGTACTCTTCCGGCATCCGCTCATGGAGCTGATCAAGCCGGAAGATTTTCTTTCTAAATTATGTAAGGATACCTTCGCCGGTTATGCTGCTTCACAAATCAAAAAGGCAAAAGGTCTGAATAAAATGATCAACCGCCCTGCTGAGAAAGAGAGAAAGGCGGTTCCCGAATTCTGTTACGTTATTGACGAAAACGGAAGCATACCGCTTGCTACATGGTTAGAAAAGTATCACTTTCGACAGGAAGACTGTGGTCTTACCAGTGTACCGCATTTTAGAGATGTATACCTTATCTATCACCAGCCGGGTGCATCACTAAAAGGAATCGTGTCCGGCGATGATGCCAATGATGTTCGCGTGAGCAGCATTCCGAAAGGCCTCTCCCCTGTTGCTGTCATGCAGTTCAATAAAGATGGCTACTCTGTTTATTGTCGTGAGTACAGGGAATACCGGGAATGGGTAGAAAACAGGAACGATGTAAGGTTCCAGAATACGCTGTCCCATGGCAAGAACTATGATGCAAAGAATATGATGCATACTTTCCGCCTCCTGAATATGGCGGAAGAAATTGCGGTACATAAAAAGGTGATTGTGGAAAGACCGGACAGGGATTTCCTCCTGAAAATAAAGGGAGGAGGTTTTGAATACAAGGATCTCCTGGAGATGGTTGATGAAAAACTGGATCGTATAGAGCAGCTTTATGAACAATCTGATCTGCAGGAGATGCCGGATGAAGCAAAAACCAATGAATTGCTGGTTACAATCAGAACAGAGTTCTACAAACACTAATAAGGGAAACAAGCTTCCGGCTGTACTGGCAATCAGTGGCCCGCCGGGTAATTGGTGTTGAATTCAGCAGCCTGAAGTTAGCGCTGCCTTTGCGCTGGTCAGATGTGTGATACCTACCAGGCTGATCGGCGCCCTGGCAGGTCAGGTCGCCGATCAGATATTGAAGGAAAAGTAGAGAATACCTGCGTAGTTGTCATAGGATAGATTGGAATAATTTCAAAATCGGGTTTTTTATAGGCATAGGAATCGTTCGTGTTTAATACAACCAGCTTCTTTCCCGTAGCACTGTTTCCTTCTCGATACTGATCTCCTTTGCGAACGGAGTTACAGCATTGCTGCCATCAGTATTAATGTCACCCCGTATCCTGACGAGATAAGCATTCCGGCGCACGGTATTCGCATCAAAGGCGAATGTGAAAGATTTGGTTGGAGTAGAATACCCGGGTTGCAGCAGCTTACAGTTTTCAGAAAGGTCAGTGAATGTGGTAGCTCCTTTACCAGGATTGCAATCGCTGACAGTAACAGAAAGTAGCGGAATGGTTTTAGTGGTATCTCCCGCTGGTGTAAGACTTACTTCCAGGTTTTTCAGCAAGGCGGATTCGTGTACATCTTCGAAGTTGATATTCACCCGCACTTCCTGGTTGGCATTGATCATGAATTCAGGCTGTACTGACAGATGTCTGCCAACAGTGGTGTATGCTGCTTCCCTGTCATATACTATAATCGTGTCGAATTTGTAGGCAAGTAAAACATAGCCTCCAATGGCCAGGGCCAAGATTACTAGTGCTATACTGCCGTACCTGATCATGATGTAAAAGTAGTGCGGTTTGCGATCTCTGAGAATCCCTGAAAACAGGGGTTTTGTTTTTTAGAGATGTAAGTGATTGATTATTAGTGTGCTTTTGGGATTAAGTCAGAGCGGCTTAAAAAAGCCGCTCTTAAACTATAAGACACAAATTTGGTAAGTGGTCCTAAATGGACGAAAAGCCGTAAAAGTTCGTGTTGTCGTTATGGTTAATCGACGATACAAAAGTCTATTACAACTGCGCAGTTTTTTTGCGCAATTAATTATTTTTCCTACTTTTTGATAAAAATATCCCGGAGATGCCTGCTAATAAGAATGCTTTAATCCGATATAAAACCATTGATGCCTGCTTAAGAAACCGCCGCAGGAAGTGGACCCTGGAGGACCTGATAAACGCTGTATCCGATGCGCTGTACGATTATGAAGGTATTGACAAAGGAATCAGCCGTCGCTCCGTACAGGCGGATATTCAAACAATGCGCAGTGATAAACTGGGATATAATGCGCCTATCATTGTAGTCAGTAAGAAATATTACACATATGAAGATGCTGACTATAGCATCACGAACATTCCGCTGAGTGAGCAGGATCTGGGCAGAATGAATGAAGCCGTGGAAATACTGAAACAGTTTAAAGGCTTCTCTCATTTTACCAATCTGAATGAGGTTGTACAAAAATTGGAAGACCACGTTTATTCAGCCGCTAACCATACCGAGTCTGTAATCGATTTTGAAAAAAACGAGCGACTCAAAGGGCTGGAACATCTGGAGATCATTTATCAATCCATCATCCAGCAGAAGGCTGTTACCATCACCTACCAGTCCTTCAAAGCCAGGTCCGAGAGTACCTTTCAATTCCATGTGTGGTGGCTGAAGGAGTTTAAAAACAGGTGGTTTGCTGTGGGTGTAAAAAACAAAAACGCACAAATACAGAACCTGGCGCTGGACAGAATTGAATTCATCAGCTTTTGTCCGGAAGCTTTATATGTAGAAAATGGCCGGATCTCCCCGGCGGAGTTTTATCAGGACGTAGTCGGTGTGACGGTTTCCAATGAAAAAAGCGCAAAGAATGTAAAACTATTTGTTAGCCAGGAACATGCGCCTTATATTGCTACTAAACCCATGCACCATTCCCAGGAAATTATTGAACAGAGAGCGGATGGTATTGTTATTAAAATCAAGGTACAGCTGAACCTGGAACTTGAAAGGGAAATACTGGGGTATGGAGATGGAATGAGGGTGTTAGCGCCCGAAGGTCTCAGAAAGCGCATATATTGGAAGTTTAAAAACGGAATATCCGGTTATGATGAGGAAGAAAAGGAAGCCGGCGCAGCTTCGTAAATAATTATAGTGCTCAGGAGTGACCATACTCCACCCAATTCCACAAAATTGAACGAATGAAGTGTAAGATCATCTCGCTGTTTTTGCTCGTACATTATGGATTGCTCCATGCCTTCCCCAAAAATGACAGCTTGCTGGAACGGTTAAACCATACTATTGAACAGGCATCTGTGTATGACGAAAACAAACTCAGGCAGATCAATGCACTGAGGGCGGAGCTGGTCAGCACACATTCCCTTTCCCTCCGGGAACAATTCGATATTTGTCAGCAACTCTACGAACAATTCAAGGTGTTCAAATTTGATTCTGCATTTGCCTATGCCCAGGAATTGAAAGTGCTGGCGGGAAAAATGAAGGATTCTGCACGTATCAATTATGCCGGTGTCAAACTGGGATTTGTACTTTTGTCGTCCGGTATGTTTAAAGAGACGGGTGATTACCTGGCGGCGATTGATGTCCATAAATTACCCGATAGCGCCAGGGCAGAATACTATGCATTAAAGAGCCGGTATTATTATGACCTTTCTGATTATAGCAGCGACCAATATTTTGCACCAGGATATACACAGTTGGGAGGTGCCTGTATAGATTCGGCACTGGTACTTTTTAAACCCCATAGCTTTAATTATGACTATAATTATGGATTGCTGTACCAGAAAGCAGGCAATCTGGATAGTGCAGCCTATTATTATCGATTAGCTGTAGCCCATAAAGACCTCACTGTACATCAAACGGCAATTGCCACCTCTTCTCTTGGAAACATCTTTATTCGTACCGGCAAAAAGGATAGTGCGATCATTATGATGACCATTGCCGCCATGGCAGATGTTCAGTCAAGTACTAAAGAAACTACTGCCATGTTCATACTGGCAAGCCTGCTTTTTAAAGAGCAGGATGTAAAAAATGCCTCGCGATATATAGAATATGCCGTCGCCGATGCCTCGTTTTATGGCGCGCGCCTCAGAAAAGTGCAGTTAAGTGCCATCCTCCCCATTATCGAAGGCGAAAAAATAAATACGGTTGAAGGACAGAAAAAAATGCTGTTCGTGTATGCTGCCATCGTGACTCTCCTCCTGCTGGCTTTGGTATGGCTGGCCATCATCATCCTCAAGCAATACAGAAAACTTCAATCCGCCCAGCAAACCATCACAGCAGCGCACGCCGTTCAGCAGGAAATTAACGAGAAACTGATGGAAGCGAATAAAATCAAAGAAGAATATATCGGTTATTGCTTCCAGATCAACTCAGCCTATCTCGACAAAATTAAAAAATTCAAAAAGCTCGCTGACCAGAAATTGTCAGATAATAAATATAGTGAAGTCAAATACCTGGTGAATAATATAGACCTGAAAGATGAAAGAGAACAGTTGTTCAGAAACTTTGACCGTATTTTCCTTCGCATCTTCCCCAACTTCGTCACCGTTTTCAATTCCTTCTTTAAGGAAGAAGACCAGATAAAATTAAAAGAAGATGAACTGCTCAATACAGATCTTCGTATTTTTGCCTTGATAAGGATAGGAATTAATGACAATGTAAAAATTGCCCAGATCCTGGAATATTCTGTTAACACGATTTATACATATAAAACCAAGATCAAGAACAAGGCAATCATCCCAAAAGAGGAATTCGAAGAGCGGCTAATGGACATAAAAGCGCTATAATAACCATTATATATAAAATATGTTAATTCGTTACTAAGTAATTGACTATTAATTTATTTGTTATGAAAGGAAACCTATTTTGAGCTTTATTTTCTATATAAGGGCCATATAAATTGTCGGCCCGGTGTATTCCGTTTTATTTTGATCATCAACCAATTTATTGGCAGACTGTGTCGTAGTTAATTGTAACCTGTAGTGACCGGACGCGCAGCATTTTAAATTCCAGTTATGAGAGAACCAAGTTGTAATCACAGCCCGATAAAGGACTGATACTAGTCTTTCTCATTTTTTTCAAATGGACCTTTGTACGTCAGCTTGCCTGACCGTACCCTCCATTCTTTTCATTCCATACGGCATCAATATTCCACAAACCAATAAAAACTGATCTATGACCAATCTCCTGTTTTGTAAGGTGCGGCTATTATGCTCGTTATTACTGCTAGTAGCAGGCATAGCCAGCGCCCAGAACCGGCCCGTCACCGGTAAAATAACAGACGAAAATGGCAACCCTGTTCCAGGTGCTACCATCCAGGTGAAAGGTACCAGCACCGGTACAGCTGCCACAGCAGATGGTACTTTTAAATTAAGTGTTCCCCCCAATGGAAACACCCTCGTAATTTCCTTCATCGGCTATAATCAGCAGGAAGTTGCTATCGCCGGAAAATCAGAATTCTCTATTCAACTGGTACCCACCAGCACTACCCTCACGGATGTGGTAGTTGTAGGTTATGGTACCACCCGCAAAAAAGACCTGACAGGTTCCGTAGTCTCTATCAAGTCGGCCGATTTTAACAAGGGGATTGTCACAGCTCCCGATCAGCTGATCCAGGGTAAGGTAGCCGGTCTCATGGTTATGAATAACAGTGGTGCGCCAGGAGGTGCTACTACGGTTAGGATTCGTGGTAACTCTTCTGTAAGAACCGGCAACCAGCCATTGTATGTAGTAGACGGGATGCCATTGGATGGCCGTACTGCCAAACCTTCTGTGAATGCAAATGGTCTGGGTCAAACGCCGGATGCCAACCCGCTTAACTTCATTAACTCCTTCGACATCCTGTCTATGGATGTATTGAAAGATGCATCCGCTACCGCTATTTACGGTGCCAGAGGTGCTAACGGGGTGGTGATCATCACTACAAAGAAAGGGCAATCCGGTCCTCCAAAGCTGGATGTCAACTATTCTGCTGGTGCCAGCACCATCCTGAAAAAACTGGATGTGCTGGATGCAGCCGGTTACAGATCCGCACTGAAACAATATAACCTCTCTGCCGGCGATGAGGGCAGCAGTGTAGATGCCATGAAAAGCATTCTCCGTACAGGCATTACGCACAACGTAAATGTGGGCCTCAGTGGTGGCAATGATAATGGTGTTTACCGTGCTTCCTTTGGTATGCTGGATCAACAGGGTATTGTAAAGAAAACCGGTTTAAAAAAATATACAGCCAATCTGAACGGTCAGTTCAAACTGCTGGACAACCAGCGGATAGGCATTGACTACTCTATTCAGGCCGCGCATACCACAGAGCAGATTGCGCCTATTACCAATGATGCCGGTTTTACCGGTAGTCTCATTGGCCAGGCCTTGCAATGGAATCCTACCCTTGCATTGCGTAAGGCGGATGGTTCCTTTAATATATTAGGTGCTGGTTCTGCTATCAATCCTGAAGCAATGTCAGCAGCATATGATGATGATGTAAATGTCAACAGCATTCTTGCAAATCTCTCCCCATACATCAAAATCACTGATGACCTGGAATACCGTTTTGTGTATAGCATCAATCATCAGGTGGGTGAAAGGGAAACGCAGATAGCTTCCTTTATCAATATTACTGGTGTACAGGATAACGGGCAGGCTTATTATGGTGTGAATACCCTCACCTCCCAGTTGTTCACCCACACCCTGAATTATAACAAACAGGTGACCAAGGCCTTGTTCCTCAGTGCTGTGTTAGGTTATGAAAGCCAGCAATTCAACTACAAAGGACGTAGTATGGGCGGACTGGGCTTCACTACCGATGCCCTGAAGTATGTAGACATTCTGCAGAACCCCACGCAGACCAATACATTTATTTCATCTTTTAAGAATCCTAAGTCAGAACTGCAGTCCTTCTTTGGCAGGGTAAACCTGAACTTCTTTGATAAGTACCTGCTGACTGCCACCCTGAGAGCAGATGGATCCAGCAAGTTTGGAGAAAACAATAAGTATGGTTACTTCCCCTCTTTCGCCGCAAAATGGAATATCGCCAATGAGCCTTTCCTGAAAGATAATAAGACTGTGAACCAGCTGGCTCTGCGTGTAGGCTGGGGTATCACCGGTAACCAGGAGTTTCCTGCCGGTGCTGCACAGGAACAATATACGCTCAACTCCAATGGAGGTGCCAGCCTGAGTAATGTGGCAAACCCCAACCTGAAATGGGAAAGCTCCAAACAGCTCAATGCTGGTATTGACTATGCTTTCTTCAATGGCAGATTGTATGGTAGCGTTGATTATTTCAATAAGAACACTACTAACCTTCTTTTCAACTTCCCAGCTATTCAGCCGGCACCTGCTTCCAATTACTGGATCAACCTGCCTGCGAATGTGATCAACAAAGGATTTGAAATCGTACTGCGTGGCGATGTCATTGCTACTAAAGACTTCACCTGGGATCTCGGTGTAAACGCAACTTTCCTGACTAACGAACTGAAGAACTATGATGGTCCTCCGGTGCTCACAGGTTCCATCAGCGGTCAGGGTGTGTCCAATGCTTATGCTCAGCGTCTCGTGAACAACATGCCGCTGAACTCCTTCTATGTAAGACAGTTCGAAGGCTTCGACGACAATGGCCAGGGTATCTACAAGGATAATGGCAACAGTATGTATTTCCTGGGACAACCCAATCCCAAGACCATGATGGGGATCATTACTTCTGTAAACTACAAGAGCTGGACACTGGGCGTGAATATGCACGGTGCTTTCGGATTCGATATTTATAATAATACTGCCAACACTGTGCTGCCTATTGGTAATCTGGGTTCCAGGAATATCGCGGCCAAACTGGTGGGTACTAAGGAGGCATTGTCCAATCCTATCACCGTATCCAGCCGGTACCTGGAAAAAGGCAATTTCATGAAGATGGACAACATCACACTCAGTTATAAGATCGGGAATATCGGGAAGGTGGTTAAAGGAGCTTCTGTTTACGTGACAGGTCAGAACCTCTTTATCATTACTAAATACACCGGATTTGACCCTGAAGTAAACACTGATAAGAATATCAATGGGGTTACATCTCTGGGTATTGAATACTCACCTTATCCGACAGCAAGGAGCTTCCTCGCTGGTATCAATTTCTCGTTATAAATCACTGACCAAAAATTATTGACATGCGATCCAAAATAGCATATATCATATTAGTACTGGTAATAGGTGGAATGGCATCCTGTACAAAGCTGGATGAAAAGTTGGGTTCCACTATAACCAAGAACCAGGCTGATTCCGTAATCAAAGTGGCTGCACTGTTGGTGACAGCTTATGATGGACTTCAATTGCCTTTTCAGGACCAGTCCAATTATTGGGCTTTATGTGAAATGACATCAGACGAAGCAGTGGCCCCTACCCGGGGTGGCGACTGGGATGATAACGGTGTATGGCGTGCACTGAAACTGCATAATTGGAATTCTGACCATACCTTTATTGGTAATGCGTTTACAGCTATTCTGCAGTTACAATTCCTTGCAACGAACGTACTCAACTTCCATCCCAGTGAAAGTCAGGCGGCAGAAGCCCGTTTTCTTCGTGCATGGTCTATGTTTGCTACCCTGGATGGCTGGGGGCAGGTTCCTTTCCGTAATCCGGGAGATACCTTGCTGAATGCACCTAAGGTATTGAAAGCAGCTGAAGCAGCTGACTTCATTATCAGTGAACTGCAAGCTATCATTCCAATACTGTCTGATAGTGCAAAGGCATATCAGGCAAATCAAAATGCTGCCAGGGCACTGTTGATGAAGGTGTACCTGAACAGAGGCGCATTCCTGAACAGGCAATCACCCACCTTTGAGGCAGCTGATATGCAACAGGTGATTGCTTTGGCAGATCAGATCATTAACTCCGGGAAGTATAGTATCAATAGTAATTTCTTCGCGAATTTCGCTTACAATAATGATGTAGTCGGTACAGAAAATATCTTCACGCAGCGCAATGGACCTGGGTATAGCACTGCCGGTTCCAGAGGTGGTAACAATGCTTTCTGTCGCTGGGCACCCACCCTGCATTACAACCAGGATCCAAGCGGATGGAACGGGTTTACTACCATTTCTGATTTTTATGACAAGTTTGAAGCGACTGATACCCGCCGTGGGGGCAGTTATGCTGGGGTAACGGATGTAACAGGTCTGAAAGTAGGTTTCCTGCTGGGACAGCAATATGGTGCCGGCGGCGTGGCATTGAAAGACAGAAAAGGTAATCCACTCATTTTTACAAGAGAGCTGAAGCTGCAGGAAACAGACCCCACTACACTTGAAGTAACAGGTATCCGTGTAGTAAAATATCCACCGGATCTTACTTCGAAAGAATCCAGGAATTCCAATAATGCCAGCAATGATTACGTATTCCTGCGTTATGCAGATGTATTGCTGATGAAAGCAGAAGCGATGCTGCGTACAGGAGATGCAGCGGGTGCACTGGTTATTGTAAATGACCTGCGTGTAAAACGTGGTGCTACTCCATTTGCAGCACTCACCTTGGATAACCTGATCGATGAAAGAGGCCGTGAAATGTACTGGGAAGGCTGGCGCAGAGAGGATCTGATCCGCTTTGGCAAATTCCTCGACACTTGGCAACTGAAACCATCTGATGATCCTAAATATTTATTATTCCCAATTCCCACCAGCGACCTTTCGGTTAATAAGAACCTGGTTCAGAACACAGGTTATTAATCACATGCATCAGCTGACGGAACTGTAGCCGTCAGCTGATGTTGTTTAAAGTCATCATATGAATAGAATAGTTTGGATTGCTATGGTAGTGTTGACAACACTATCAGGCAACAGGGCGCTCTTTGCCCAGAATGGTGTCGTGAATGCAGGCGAGGTAAAACAGGTGCATATTGGTAAAGGTCAGGTGAATCTGACTACAACACATGCTTATATACAGATAAGCGTATACAATGATAGCGTGATCAGGGTAAGGATGGACAGACAGATGCTGGGAGATGATTTTTCTTATGCTGTAATCGCCCATCCTTCTGCTGTATCGGCTACTATCAAAGAAGCAGGTGACCAGATTACAATCATAACCAGGTTGATACAAGCCCGCATAAATAAACGGCCTTTCTCCATTTCTTTTTATACTCCGGATGGGAAACCCATCAATGAAGAAGAAAATGGTCTGACAACTTCCTGGGTGGATAATACGGTGACGGCATACAGGAAAATGCAGCAGGAAGAGCGCTTTATTGGATTGGGAGAAAAGAACGGACCGCTTGATAGAACCGGCACAGCTTATACAAACTGGAACTCTGATGTATTTGGATACAGAACAGATCAGGATCCTTTGTACAGTACTATTCCTTTTTATATCGGTATTCATCATGGGCTGGAGTATGGCATTTTCCTGGATAATACTTACCAGTCTGATTTCAATTTCGGCGCGAGCAACAATCGGTTTTCATCTTTTGCAGCGCGGGGTGGTGAAATGAATTATTACTTTATCCATGCGCCTTCAGTAGCAGGAATTATTCAGGCCTATACTGGTTTAACCGGTAGAATTCACATGCCTCCATTATGGAGTCTTGGTTATCAGCAAAACAGGTATAGCTATTACCCTGACCAGGAGGTGCTGCATATTGCGCAGACATTGAGAGAGAAGAAAATACCTGCTGATGGGATTACCCTTGATATTCATTATATGGATGCATATAGGCTGTTTACATGGGATAAGAATCGCTTTCCTGATCCGGCAGGATTGGTAAGTAAATTGAAGCAGCAGGGTTTTCAATTGACGGTGATCAATGATCCGGGTATAAAGGTAGAGAAGGGATATGCGGCATATGAAAGTGGGGTAAAGGAAAATGTGTTTATCAAATATGCAGACGGGCAGTTGTATACAGGGCAGGTATGGCCTGGATGGTGTCATTTTTCTGATTTCACGAGCGAAAAAGGACGGAACTGGTGGAAGCAGCAAATGAGGACATATGTAGATGTAGGAGTAGCAGGATTTTGGAATGACATGAACGAGATTGCGACCTGGGGGCAGAAGATGCCGGATAATGTGTTGTTTGATTTCGATGGACATGGTACTACGCATAGGCAGGCGCATAATGTGTATGGACTGGAAATGGTGAGGGCGAGTTATGAAGGTGCAAGGGCGGCGATGAATAAGCGTCCGTTTATTCTTACAAGGGCTGGTTATGCAGGTTTACAACGTTATTCCGCTATATGGACAGGTGATAACAGAGCAGAGGATGATCATATGCTGGCGGGTGTGCGTATAATGAATAGTCTGGGTATTAGTGGAGTACCTTTCACGGGGATGGATATAGGCGGTTTTACCGGCAATGCATCGGTGGGCTTGTATACAAGATGGATGCAGGTAGGATCATTCTTACCTTATTTCAGAAATCATACAGCGGTCAATACAAAATCGGCGGAGCCCTGGTCCTTTGGTGAAGAGGCATTAGAAGTATCGCGTAATTATATCAATCTGCGTTATAAGTTACTGCCTTATATCTATAGCGTGTTTTATGAGGCGATGGAGAAGGGTTTGCCGGTGATGCGTTCATTAGCGATTAATTATACAGATGATGCGCATGTCTATGATAGCCGTTTCCAGCAGCAGTTTCAGCTGGGCGATGCATTTATGATAGCGCCGTTTGAGAGCAATCAGCAGTATGGGGCGATTTATTTTCCCGCAGGAGGGTGGTATGATTTGTATACGGATGAGCAGGTAAGTGGTGGGCAGGTAAGGATCAATACATTGGGGATGCATGAGCTGCCGGTATATGTAAAAGCGGGTAGTATAGTGCCGATGCAATCGCTGGTGCAGACAACGGCGGAGCGGCCGAATGATACGCTGTATCTGCATGTATATAAGGGTGATACTGCCAGTACAATAGTTTATTATGAGGATGACGGGCAGACATATGACTATGAAAAGGGTAATTATTACAAAAGGACTATACATTATGATCATCAGTTGACCCTTGACAAAGTAGAGGGTAGCTATACATCAAAGTTTGTTAATATCAGTCTGATATTACATGGATTTGGGCCATTGCAGCAGGTAAAGGTGGATGGTTCGGTACAATCATTACAATCTTCAGGCATCAGTTTTCTCTCTCCTATTTCCCGTTTTGATCCACAGGGTGGGTATGCCACAACAGCTGTTTGCCAGGTGCAGACACTGAGCATAAAAAATAGTGCGGATAGGATTGTGGTGGAATTTTGATGCAGCCTGATACCCGGTTGGGGGTAGGTATTGGTTGCCTCCACCGGGACCAGGCAAAAGATTAACGGCTGGCCAGTTTGTACTGGCCGGTCTTTTTTTTCTGAAGTGGTTTCAAGGCCTTTGGTAAATTGCCAATTTCATGGATGTTTTATTTAAGAATGAACAAGGTGAACAACAACGTACAAGAGTGAACGAAGTGGTGTGAGGAAAACCGAAAAAGGGGGTGTAAATTTATGTTGTAAGATTAAGAATTGTTAACCAAAAACCTATGTAAGAATGACACAACAAGATTTTACCAATCAAGGTAGCCGAACCTCACAATATTTACCCAATAAACGTTTTCGAAAAGAACGTCCTTCATGGGTATGTTATTTCAAATCTGGTGAATTTAAATAGGGTATAACACGTAAGGATTCCGGGAATTATTCCTGATACCTGGTTTATTCTTTTGGAATTGAAATGTTAACGAGCCAGGCGTATCTGTGCTTCGCAGTTGAAAAAGTGAATTTTTCAATTGGGAATGGGATTTCTTTTTCAATTGATGAGGAAGGCCACTCTTTTTCAATTGACGACGGAACTACTCTTTTCAATTGATGAGGAGGATTACTTTTTATAATTGAAGGATCACTACTCTTTTAAATTGAGAAGAACAGATACTTCTTTTCAACCTGGGAGGCGGGAGACTCTTTGTGGAGTTTGATAAAGATGTATTCAACTATTCAATTAAAGAAAGAGAATGATACCTTTTAAAATTGAAAAGGTATAAAAACTCTTCAACAGTTGAACGAAGCACACCTACTGCCTGCTGTTAGCTTATCACCTTATTTTATAAAATATTGAATTTTGGGTTGATTAATAGATGTTTTTTCATCACGGTTCATTATTTAACAACAGCTTAAAAAAAAGAATAATCCGGGCTTCATTCCTGAAGCCTGGCATCCTGTTGACTTGTATGAAATACAATCAAGTGGATGATCTGGAATTAAATTATTCTAATTGGGTAATGATTCTTTTCAGAATAGGGGATAATGTATATGTCAAACCCGGGCACCAATTCTGGTAGCCGGTTGTTTTTTTAGCAATCATTATTCAATAAATATTTACGATTATAAAGAGGTTCATACAAGCATATTTACGAAACCCTTATACTATTCCTGGTGTGAGGAAGTGTCTATATAAACGTATAGCGTACATAAAGTAACAAAATCGAGGACCAAATAGGCGGGGACCATTCCTGGTCCCTGATTTAAATAGTGTGTTCGTTAGAAGGGTATCTGGTAGATGGGAATCTGGTAGATGGGAATCTGGTATAAGGGAATCTGGTATAAGGGAATCTGGTGGAAATATATCTGATAGAAGTGTATCTGGTGGAAGGGTATCTGGTGGACGCGTATCTGGTAGAAAGGTGTTCGTTAGAAGTATTTCTGGTGGAAGTATATCTGGTGGAAGTGTGTTCGTTAGAAGTGTACCTGGTAGAAGTGTACCTGGTAAAAGTGTGTCCGTTAGAAATGTGTGCGATGAAAAAGAGTTTATTATCTATCATCATTTAAAAATTAATAATGGTTACAAAGGCTCATGTTTAATACAGCAAAGGCCAATCCTGGTCATTGATTCGACGATTGATTAATTTTGGTTATTAAAAAAAAACCGGGGATCTGTAAGGATCCCCGGTCTTGTTAACAATTGCATTATGTAAATGCTAAATTTATGACTTCCTAAGTCGGATTTCAAATATCATCTACACACCAGCCTTTTGCAATGCCGCCAATACCTCTGGTGTTACTCCACCAAACAGTGATACCCCGGCAGCTCCATTCTTTATCGCTAACCTGACTCCCTTTTCCAAATCATCCATATTACCATGGAAATCCGGCAGGTATAGGCCTGCATACAATGGAAAGCGTCCGTCCAGTCCCCTGATACCCTCAGCCACCGCATCGCCGATCCAACTCACATCCTCCTGGTAAAACCCATGATAAATCATCGGACATACTGCATTCAATGGCCAGTTTGTCCAATCCTGTCTTACAATGCGCTTCGCAATTTCAGGCGTTGGGAATACTGCTGCAGAAATAGGTTTCTTGTGTTTTTTCGCTACCCCTGCCAGATTCGTCACTACATTAGTAATGCGATCGTACCTGAACTTACGCCAGGAAGGGCTTTGATCAGGATGTTGCAATTCCAGCGGATCTTTACCGTGCAACTCTTTATACTTAGTTCTGCACGTGTCGCAATAGCAGAAATCATAATCAGCCAGCTCCCTGGACTGATCAATTCCATAATTACTCCATAAATTCACCGGCAGGATAACATCGCAATATCTCACATAATCCAGGTGTAATCCATCTACATAATCCTTTGACAGTACTGCTTCCGCCTGTTCTTTCAAATAATTAATTGTCTCCGGTTTGCTTGGGCATAGCCAACGATAGTAATCAACATATGGCGGATGTGTAGCACAACTTTCACCCTTACGGTTCTGTGCATACCACTCTGGATGGCTTGCCAGCAAGTCCTTCTCTCCCCTGTTCATCGTCCAGATCCAGCGATGTGCTTTGATACCGTTCTCTTTTGCAATTCTGAAATGCCTTTCGCTGTCTGCTTCAAACATGATATCCCCGATACCTGCTTTTTTATAAGCAGCATAGCGCTGACGAATGTCTGCATCAGTATCCTTTTCATCAGGATTGATCCACACACGGTGTTTGGTTTTAGTAGCAGCAGCACCTGCATCAGCTGTTTTCTCTGCTTTCACGATAGCGGGAAGGCCGGCACCCATCATAGCGACGCTGCCGAGACCTACTGATTTAAGAAAGTTACGTTTGTTCATAGTGTTGGACCTGTAATAGTAATATTGTTAATGTTTTTTGGTTGTTACCTTGCCTTCCTGATCGATACTTGCTCTTTGTGCACCTGTTTTGTCGCTGATCGTAGCTGTATATTGTCCTGATATTGCTTCCATAGTCAATGTATAGGTAATACCATTTACTGTAAATGTGCTTTCAGTAATGCCGAGATCACTCAAGGACGTTGCATAGCGGCCATGTGACTGACGATATTCATGTTGCTTGTGGTATACGTCCCAGAGAGTTTCCTTTGCTTCTTCGATGGCCGGGATGGACAATTTGATGGGGGTACTGCCTACAGGACGCTGTACAAAGAAGAGGTAACCCCATTTCTCCGGTGCATGCATATTGATAATGCCCTGTGGAGACCATACCCAGTTATGTTCGGGTAGTGGTTTGCCGCTCGCTTTGTCGGTACGTTTTACATACTTCCCGTTTACAATATCGGTATCCCATTCAACTCTTGAGAAATTGATGCGCCACATGGTGCTGTCCTTCATTTTGATGTGTTGGTTGAAGAAACCAAAGGCACTGAATGGAATGGCCATTTCTACCGTCCATTTTTTGTCTTTATCACCAGGTTTATTCAGGGTGCCATCAATATGCGTAGCAGTACGCATGCCTTGAGCGTCCCAGTTCATGAGTGCATCCCCGTTTTCACGGTAAGGTTTGGGCATGAACAGATCCATGACAGTATTATATGGATTGATTTCTAATTCAAAATACTGGTGGGTGTCGCCATCAGGATCTACGAATACTTCAAAATCATTGTCATGGTAAATGATGGTATCATGCTGGTGTAAGGTCGCCCAGATGTTTTGATCTTCCAGTTCTGTCAGGATGTACAAATAATCCTGGTCCCACAGCATTTTGAGTCTGGTACGCATAGCGGGAGCAGGTTGCTTGTCCCCTTCTATGTCTGTAAAATCCTGACTCCATTCAGCCTTTTGCCAGGCTGCTTCGTCTGGTTTGCCATCCAGTTTAATGGGTGTCGTGGTCTGATAGACATGATATTGCCTTGGGGCCAGATAGGCCGCTTTTTTCTGTGCAAAGGAAGGGAGGCTCAGACACGCCAATCCCATTCCTGCAATCACATGACGGATAAGTTGAGACATGAGTTAAATATAATAAAAGTCAATTGTGGATTTATAGTATTCTTAATGGATGGTAGGAATTATTGATGAATTAAGAATATTCTATCACTTTAGTTTTATCTATTAGTTGTTCATAAGCACCTTATGCCGGCGAACCGGCATAATACAATTTTACCTGTCAATTCATCAAAGCAGGTAGCTGATTTAATAAAATCTCCTACTTCCCTATCTATTCATCAAAGCAATAATTTCATTCGGATCATAGGCAGGACAACCTCCATGATATGAGGCCACCAATGCTCCCAATGCACACGCATACGCTAATGTCACTGCTGGTGGTGTATTAAGAATCCGGTTATAAAGAAATCCCGCCAGGAATGCATCTCCACTTCCAATAGTATCCGCTACGACTACCTTATATCCTGAATGCAGGTAAAACGCATTCTCCATCAGCAAAGCAGCCCCTTTATCTCCCAGGGTCACAATGACTGTGGGTATATCATATTTCTGACTGAATGCGCGTACTCTTTCCTCCATGCTGGCCGGAAATCCATACCAGTCACCTATGAGTTCCAGTTCTGCTTCATTGATTTTCAGGATCTGGCAATGCTGTAAGAGCAATGTCACCAGCTCCTGAGTGAAATGCGGCGGGCGCAGGTTAATATCCAGCACCAGCGTGCGACCACCATCCAACAATGAAAGCAGGGTTTCCTTACTCACCTCATTCCTTGATGCTAAACTGCCGAACACCAGGTATCCCGGGGTATTAGCTATTTCTGCCAGCCCCTCTGATAGTTGAATAAAATCCCATGCTACTGGTCTGACAATTTCATATTGCATTTCATTGGTGGCTGCCAGGCGGGCATACACCTTTCCGGTTTCATGATCCGGATC
This sequence comes from Chitinophaga silvisoli, assembly GCF_003412465.1. Lineage (GTDB taxonomy): Bacteria > Bacteroidota > Bacteroidia > Chitinophagales > Chitinophagaceae > Chitinophaga > Chitinophaga silvisoli. The sequence continues at coordinate 569,836 of NZ_QTJV01000002.1, read as the reverse complement.
TCTCTGTATAAACGTGGTGTCTAATTGTAATTGCTGCATAACCTGCCGCAGGTCATCTCCATCTGCATCATTCCCTGTCGCGGATATCATCGCGACCGGTACTCCCAGTTTCTGCAGGTGATAAGCCACATTCATAGGGGCTCCTCCCGGCAATTTCTTATCAGGGAGTATATCCCATAATACTTCTCCAAAGCAGGCAACTTGATACGGTTTCATGATTATTCTGTTAAGCTGGCGCATATTAATGATTTTCAGTTAAAAAGCCAGAGCATTGGACAATGCTCCGGAGTTGGCATGTTCAATCTTGGATGTTCTAAGAAAGAACCTGTTCACAATGGACATAACTTTTCAAGGATATGATCAAAAAGAATGTTCCCTAAAATGCCTGAAAGGAACTTTTCAAGGATATGATCAAAAAGAATGTTCCCCAAAATGCCTGAAAGGAACTTTTCAAGGATATGATCTAAAAGAATGTTCCCCAAAATGCCTGAAAGAAACTTTTCATGGATATGATCAAAAAATAACGTTACCCAAATGCCCGTAAGGAACTTTTCATGGATATGATCAAAACTCATTTTCCCGCAAAACCCTGATCTAAGCATGTTCAAAATGACCTTTTCCCTAAGTTAACCAACCTCATCTTAGCCATTTCGTTCATTTTGCTATTCCCTTTACCAATCTATTCACGCACGCCTGAGTCATATTATATTAACCCACATCCTCTCCACTGACCTTAAAATCTGCTTAAAAACACGATTTTTTGCCAAATATTTAAACGATCGTTTGATTAAATTAAATGTTTGTTTAACTTTGTACCCACAATTCGGTAGAAGATGGAATACAATCACAAGCAATTAGCAATCCTGGACGCTGCAGAACAACTGTTCGCTTCCCAGGGGTTCCACGGAACCTCAGTCAGGGATATTGCTCATGCCGCTGATGTGAACATCGCAATGATTTCCTACTACTTCGGCTCTAAGGAAAAATTGATCGAAGCGATCTTCCTGAAAAGAATCGTAGGATGGAAATCAGTTTTGGAAACTGCCCTGACAGATGAATCACTTTCGTTCGAAACCCGGTTTGACCGGCTGGTGGAAACATATGTTGGACGGATCTTTAATAATCCCTGTTTTAATCTGATGATGATGCGCGCGCAAATTCAGGCAGACCTCGGGGTAAACGACCTGATCCACCAGAATAAACTGGAAGTGCACAATATCATCAGCGCCTTCATTAAGGCAGGACAGGAAAAAGGGGTGTTCAATGAAGGAGTCGACATACTGATGATGGTTAACACACTGGTCGGTACTACCAACCACATAATGTCAACCAGACATCATTTTGCCAGAATTTCAGGGCTTGAGCATCTCACAGATGATCAATTACAGCAGCACCTTGTTATACATATCAGTAATCATTTAAAAAAATTGTTAAAAGCCATTCTTATCCATGAAGCTTAATAGCACATACAGGCGGTTATGGTCTCTGGCAGTGGGAGTATTGTTGACGCTGCCATACCTTGGCAGTCAGGCGCAGGAAAAGAGAACCCTGTCATTGAAGGAAGCCATATCGCTTAGTATTCAGAACAGCAAAGAATTGAAGCTCAGCCAGACAAAGATAGATGCGGCTATGTCTTCAGTTAAAGAAGCTAAAAACGCACAATTACCGGAAGCCAGTGTATCCGGTTCCTACATGAGAATCAACGAACCAAACATATATGGTCCTCTCTTAGGTGGTAGCAGCTCAGGCGGTGGAGAAAGTTCCTTTCCAAAAGTTAACGCTGTCGCCTACGCAATGGCTAATGTATCTATCCCGGTTTTCTCCGGATTTATGATCCAGAGCCAGAAAGAATCTGCTAAATACCTGGCAGAAGCAGCAAGACTGGATGCCGTGAAAGATCGTGAAGCTGTAATCCAGAATACTATCAATGCTTACAGCAACCTGTACAAAGCACAGCAGGCTGTAGCACTGGTAAAGGAAAACCTGAGACAACAGGAACAGCGTGTAGCTGACTTCACCAACCTCGAAAAGAACGGTTTGGTAGCAAGAAACGACCTCCTGAAAGTACAACTGCAACAATCGAATGTAGACGTATCCCTCCTGGAAGCTGAAAGCAACCTGAAAATCGCAAGCATCACCATGGACCTGCTGCTGGGTATTCCCGAAAGCACTGATCTTGAAGCAGTAGCTGATACTTACGACCAGGGTGTGGTAGCAAGCGGCAAAGGTGTAGCAGAATGGGAACAGATTGCAATGACTAACCGTACTGATAACGCTGCACTGCAGGCTCGTGAAAAAGCTGCAACAGCAGGTGTGAAAGCTGCAAAAGGTAACTACTACCCTTCCGTTGCAATCACCGGTGGTTATGTAGCCCTGGACATTCCTAAAGCTTTCGGTGTAACCAACGCAGTAAATGCCGGTGTAGGTGTAAAATATAACGTGGCTTCCCTCTGGAAAAACAGCGCGAAAGTGGATGATGCTAAAATCCAACTCGCTCAGGTACGTGTAAATGAAGAGATGCTGCAGGATAACATTCACATCAGCATTAACAAAGCTTATCAGGACTACCTGGTCAACCAGAAGAAGATTGATATGTACCAGAAAGCAATCGATCAGGCCGAAGAGAACTACAAGATCGTCAAGAATAAGCAGGAAAATAACCTGGCTACTACTACCGATCTGCTCGAAGCTGACGTAGCTAACATCCAGGCAAAACTGAACTACGCTTTCGCGAAAGCCGATGCCATGGTTGCTTACTCCAAATTACTGGAAACAGCAGGCGTGCTGAACGAAGCAGGTACAGAAGGAACTACAACTACCGGCACCACAACCACCGGTAAATAATTATCACAGTAACAAGTTATTAATATCATATATCGCATTATATGGAAACGCAAAATCAAGCGCCTAAGAAAAAGAACTCCACTTTCATCATCGTTTTGGCCGTGTTGGTAATAGGTGGTGGTGCATTTGGTATCACTAAATATATCCATGCACAACACCACGAAGAAACAGATAACGCTCAGGTAGAAGCAAACGTGAGCCCTGTTATCCCTCGTGTTACCGGTTATGTGAAAGAAGTACGTGTAAAAGATAACCAGAGAGTTAAGAAAGGTGATACCCTCGTTATCCTCGATGACAGGGATCTGCAAATAAAACTGGAACAGGCTGAAGCTGCACTGGCTGCATCCGAAGTACAGGTATCAGTAGCTACTGCTAATACAACTGCTGCCCGTTCCAATATCGCTTCTTCTTCTGCTAACATCGGTGCCGTTGACGCACAGATCAAAGCTGCTGAAGTAAACGTATGGCGCGCAAACCAGGACTACGAGCGTTACAACAACCTGATCAAAGATCACTCTATCACCCAGCAACAATATGAGCAGGCACTTGCTACCAAGCAAACTGCTGAGCGTCAGCTGAAAGTGCTGCAGGAACAGAAAGAAGTAGCTGCCCGCCAGACCAACGCTGTTGGTTCCCAGGCAAATGCTACCGCTGAATCTATCAACGCCGCCAAAGCAATCATCAAAGAACGTCAGGCAGAGGTAGACAACGCAAAACTGCAACTGAGCTATACAATCATCCTCGCTCCTGAAGATGGCGAACTGTCAAAGATTTATGTACAGCCAGGTCAGCTGGTTCAGGCTGGTCAGTCTCTGTTTAGCGTAGTATTGTCCAACGATGTTTGGGTAGTAGCTAACTTCAAAGAAACTCAGCTGGATAAAATGAAACTGGGTCAGGAAGTAGAAGTACATGTAGACGCTTTCCCTGGTAAATCACTGAAAGCTAAAGTAACCAGCTTCTCCCCTGCTACCGGTGCCCGTTTTGCACTGCTGCCTCCGGATAACGCTTCTGGTAACTTCGTGAAAGTGGTACAACGCCTGCCTGTAAAGATCGAATTCGAAAATCCAAACAGTCAGCCAGAAGTTAAACAACTCCGCCCAGGTATGAACGTGGTGGTAGATGTACACCTCGACTAATATTTCAATCGCCGGTGATCAATTACGAATTACGGGAAAGGACTCACAATAATACTTCAGACTGGATATAAATATCGCTTGGCTGTAATTCGTAATTGAACATCTGCGCATTGATCACTATAAAATAATTAACATCATGCAACAAGAGAATCTGGTAGAATATGGTGCCCGCAGGGTCATCATTACAATCACTGCCATTTTTTGCGCCTTGCTGGAGATCGTGGATACCACCATCGTGAACGTGGCCCTGAATGACATGCGCGGAAATATGGGAGCTACCTTGAGTGAAATTGGTTGGGTGATCACAGCGTATGCGATTGGTAACGTAATCGTGGTTCCGATGACCAGCTGGTTGTCACAACAATTCGGTAGACGTAACTACTTCGCAGTTTCCATAGTAATCTTTACCATTTCATCCTTCCTCTGCGGTAACGCAAGCGCCTTGTGGGAACTGGTATTGTTCCGCTTCATACAGGGTTTAGGTGGTGGTGCACTGCTGGTAACTTCTCAAACTATTATCACCGAAAGCTACCCTCCTGAAAAACGTGGTATGGCACAAGCCATCTATGGTTTGGGTGTGATCATCGGACCTACCCTCGGTCCTCCTTTAGGTGGTTATATCGTAGATAACTTCGCATGGCCATATATCTTCTACATCAACATTCCAATCGGCGTAATCGCTACATTACTGACCCTTCAGTTCGTACGCAGCCCGAAATATGCAGAGAAGAAGTCAGCGAATGAAATTGACTGGTGGGGTATTGGCTTCCTTGCAATGGCCGTTGGATCACTGCAATATGTATTGGAACGCGGACAGGAAGATGACTGGTTCAACGATACAACCATCCTTGTCTTAGGTATCACTGCAGTTTTAGGGTTCTTCTTCTTTGTGTGGAGAGAACTGGTATATAAAAATCCGATCGTAGAACTGAGAGTATTGAAGAATTCAAACCTCCGGGTAGGTACATTACTCTCCTTCCTCTTAGGTTTCGGTCTTTATGGATCCACTTTCATTATTCCACTGTATACTCAGGGATTGCTTGGATGGACCGCTACCCAGTCAGGTATGCTGATGATACCGGCAGCATTGATGACTGCCTTTATGATGCCGCTGATTGGTAAACTACTCGAAAAAGGGATCCCTAACCAGTACCTGGTAGCAGGTGGTATGGTAGTGTTCTTTGTGTACAGCTTCTGGGGTTACAAGATCATCACACCTGATACAGGGGCAGATGACTTCTTCTGGATGTTGATGGCACGTGGTATCGGTATGGGTATGCTGTTTATCCCGATCACTGCACTGTCCCTTTCTACACTGAAAGGTCAGCAGATCGGTCAGGGGGCTGCATTCACAGGTATGATGCGTCAGCTGGGAGGTTCCTTTGGTGTGGCATTGATCACCACCTTCGTATCAAGACGTAATGAACTGCACCGTATGGACCTGGTGAGTAAACTGGACACCAACAACCCGGATGTGATAAACAGGGTCAATTCCGCTGCCTCCATGTGGGCCAGCAAAGGAATGGATTCAAGAACTGCCCTGGGTAGCGCTTATAAGGGCCTGGAGTATAGCATCATTAAGCAGGCAACAGTACTCTCCTATATGGATGTGTTCCTGTACCTCGGTATCCTGTTCCTCATCTGTGTACCATTCGTACTCATGGTGAAAAGCAACAAACAACAAGGAAAATTAGACGCAAGTGCAATGCACTAAAAGATATTAAAGATATGTTACTAACAGTGTAACAGTTGTAGGTTTAGGTAATGAGCCGGAGTATTCTTACTCCGGCTTTTTCACTCCCTTCCACACAAACATATTAGGTTCTATACATATGTGTGTAGAAATTACCAACAATAGTTATTCACATTTTCACTATTTGCCACAAATGTGGAAAAATATACTCGTAGAAATACCGCTGTATAGTACCTTTGTGCTATCTAATGCCGTGGCATTGGGTTTGCCCCAGATATTAAAATCGGAATTGTCATTGTTTAAAAGCATCAGGACAGTATTGTAAACCAAAAGGAAAAAGATCCAAAAAAGGAATCCCAAAATTTACCTTTATGAAGAGAATTGCATTTGCGTTTGCTACCATAGGAACAGTATTCGCCATTTTAGCTCAGTACGCCATCACTAACGATTGGGCCTGGTTCCGGGTATTTCATACCCTGGGTTTCATAGGCTATATCCTGATCATTAGTGCTGCCGCCTTCTTCTCCCTGATGTTCATACATCAGCTCTCAAGAGATGAGAAAGTAAGGATGCGCAACCGCTCCATCGATATGGATATAGATGGAAGTATTGATGTTTAATCGATCGCTGCCCCTTTGTTAACCGACGCACCATTATTAAAACGCAGGGTATTAGTCCGATGGAGGATTTGAATTTTATACTGAAGTTTGAGTACAAAGGAAAGCCGCACATCCTTGAAGTGCGGCCCTGGGTTCAACGTTATAAGATTGCATTTAAAGTTACCGTAGAGGAACACGAAATCACTTACGAACAGGATGAAGAAGGTCGCTTGCGTGCTATCAGTGACGAGCCTCACTCCTCCAAAGCAATTGATCACGGACTGGTTGGCTTTATCGCCGAAAAGATTGAAGAAGCAATAGCCGGAGAAGAGTAAACTACTCCTCCTGCCTGGCTTCATCTATCAGTGACTGTTCGTCCCAGCCCAACCCTGATGGATTATAACGGGTTGTTCTTTCGCCTGACATCAGTTTCTCCAACTCCTCAATACGTTCCTTAACTGTATTGATATATAGCTTTTTATCATCCCGTATAGCAGATAAGCCCTTCATGGCCTTCTCATCCTGCTTGCGGAAGGTACCTGCATTCCTGTATGCATGGTACGCCCTGACACCCAGCATCTGCAGAGCATCTGCCCCCATACGCAAAGAAGTATCCAGCGTCTCCCTGTAGATGTGCAATACCCCCAGGTCCATCAGCTCAAAGGTATCCGGTATATTTTCCGCCTTCACCAGCATCTGCAGGTGAGGGAAGTGCTTCCGTACTACCCGCACTACTTCCAGTGTCTGCTCTACCGTATCCATAGCTACAATAATCACTTTAGCATCTGCCGCCCCTGCTGATTCCAGCATGTCTCTCCTGGCCGCATCTCCATAATATACTTTCACCCCCAGGTTATGCAGCGCATCTACCCTGTCTGAATCCAGGTCCAGGATAGTAGCCTTCACCCCATTCACCCGCAGAAAACGGCCTACAATATTCCCAAAACGACCAAAGCCGGCAATAATGATGGGATGTTTTTCCTGGATCTCATCAGCCTCCCGTGTATTGGTTGACTGCACATTGAAGCGGGGTTGTATCAGCTTTTCATAAGCAAGTAACAATAGTGGAGTCAGTGCCATACTGATGGCCACCACCGCCGTAAGAATACTCACCGTAGCCTGTGGAAGAATATTATTCTGGTTGGAGAAAGACAACAATACAAACGCAAACTCACCTACCTGCGACAAAGCCATTGCAAACAAGAGATTTTGCTCTATACTGATCTTGAAGATCTTTCCTAACCCTAACAATATCAATCCTTTTAGCGTCATTAAGCCTACTACAAGCCCTAAAATCACCCAGGGCATACTCAGGATCAATTTGAAGTCGATAGATGCCCCTACGGCCATAAAAAACAATCCCAGGAGCAACCCTTTGAATGGCTCTATATCGCTTTCCAGTTCATGGCGATACTCACTGTTTGCCAGCACTACTCCACCAAGGAATGCGCCCAGCGCAGGACTCAATCCTACCAGCGACATCAGCACAGATATTGAAACCACCAGCAATAATGAAAACGCGGTGAACAATTCCCTTACCCTGGTCGCAGCAATGATGCGCAGTAAAGGTCTCAGCAGGTATCGTCCCGCTACCACAATCACCACCACAGCACCCAGTACCACGAGGGTTTGTCCCCAGGCAGGGAGGTTATCTCTCAGAGAGGATTCACTGTGACCCGCAGCACTCTGGGAGGAGCCCGCCAGTAGTGGAAATACTGCCAGCATTGGAATAACTGCTATATCCTGAAACAGTAATACTGAAAATGCACTTTGACCAGCGGCAGAGGACATCTGCCCTTTCTCCTTAAGACTTTGCAACACAATTGCCGTGGACGAAAGAGAGAGAATCATCCCCAACGCCAGTGCAGCATTCAATGGCTGTCCCAGCAAAAGGGCCAGGGCCGCGACCGCTGCCGTGCTAATCAGGACCTGTAAACCTCCCAGTCCCAGGATAGGTGCCCGCAGGTTCCAGAGTAATGCCGGTTCTAGCTCAATTCCAATCAGGAACAGCATCATCACCACCCCGAACTCAGCAAAGTGCATGAGGTCTTGCCCCTCACTGCCAATAAACCCCATGAGGGAAGGCCCAATCACTACCCCTGCGAGCAGGTAACCCAGTACGGAGCCCAGGCCCAGCTTCTTAGCAATGGGAATAAACACCACCGCCGCAGCGAGATAGATCATGGTTATAAAAAAGTATGAATGCTCCATAGTTATCGATCCCTTAAGTTTTCCAGAAATTGTTTGTAACTGATAGCGTGTTCACTAATGCCGGTGGTATCCATCTGGTGAGTGCCATACACCACGAAGGGAGCCAGATATTGCATATTGCAAAGGGTGGCTGTCTGCTTAAAGGGCAACAGGAAATCTGTCAACGAATGTTGATGCCAGCCATCTGCCTGGTATGCTTCCTCCTTGGTACCAGCGGAAATCACATTCGTAATCCGCTTGCCACGGAGTGCCGTACCCGTGCGGCCATAGGCCCAGCCATGCTCCAGTACAAGGTCCTGCCATTGCTTGATAATAGCGGGTGCGCTGTACCAGTAGAAAGGGTGTTGGAATAAAATAATATCGTGTTGCAGCAGTAGTCCCTGCTCCTGTCTTACATCAATGTTCAGATCAGGATATGTTTCGTACAGATCGTGCACAGTCACCCCCTGCATACCACGGATAGTTGCAAGCAGCTGATGGTGGACCCTTGATTTTTCAAAGGCCGGGTGCGCGAATAGAATCAGAATTCTTGACATAGAAGATGGAAATTACGAATTACGTTTTACAAATCAGGAACATCGATGATTTGTAAAACATAATCTATACTTCGTCACCGGAGTATTCCTGGAGTAACAACCTGTATTGATTGAGGATATTTGATTTGGAAATAAAGCCTACCAGTTTATCATTGTCTACTACCGGCAGATTCCATTCTTTTACTTCATCAAATTTTGCAATTACATCTACCACATTGTCATGGAGGCCGATCAGTGCAGGTGCTGCCTGCATTACTTCTTTCACAGTGACTGTATCGTAAAGTAATTGGTTGAACATGATAGGGCGTATACGATCCAGGGTGACCACGCCATCCAGCTTCCCTTCCGGCGATACCACGGCAATCACATTGCGCGTGCTGTTTTTTACCAGTTCTATCAGCTGACGCAGGGTGGCATTCATGTCTATACGTTGAATCGTGTTTTCTACGAGTTCCTCCGTACGAAGTAATGAAAGGATATTCCGGTCATGCTCCCTGGTAAAGATCTTTCCTTCATCTACCAGGTGTTTAAGTTCAGGAGAAATAGGTGAGAACCATTTTGCTACCAGGAAAGATGTAGATGAAACAATCATCAGCGGAATGAATAGGTCATACCCGGAACTGGCTTCCGCAATCAGGAAAATGGCCGTAAGCGGGGCATACATCACACCGCTCATGACACCCGCCATACCAACGATTACCAGGTTGGTGACAGGTACGTCATGGAATCCCACCTGTATACAAAGCATGGCAAAAAAGAATCCCAATACACCGCCCGCAAAAAGCGAAGGTGCAAAGTTACCCCCGTTACCTCCACTTTGAATAGTAATGGAAGAGGCAAATACTTTCAGCAAACAGGTGCAGCCCAGAAACGCCAGTAATACCCAGTTCTTAGCCGGGATGTATCTAAAGAAACTATGTGCAATGATTTCATCCGCCTGTCCGTTCGCCATCTGCTTAATACTTGAATAACCTTCCCCAAATAAGGGCGGCATCAGTACGCAGAGGATGGAAATAATTACTCCTCCCAATACAGCCTTTTGTAAGGCACTCCACTTAAGCCTATGGAAAAAATGTTCTACTTTCTGTGAAATGACAATATAATAGCGGGCATAAATTGCACTTAATAAACCCAGCATAATGTAGAAGGGTACATTATGGTAGTTGAATGCCTGCCTGGATTCAAAGTGAAACAATACTTCCTCCTGCAGAATGATCTTTGAGAGAAGACTACCACAGATTGCTGCCAGAATCAAAGGCAAAAAATCAGAGAAAACAACCCCTGTAAGCAGTATTTCAAATGCAAACATTACCCCTGCAATCGGTGCGTTGAAGGAGGCTGCAATACCGGCAGTGGCACCGGCAGCGAGTAACAGCGTTCTCTCCTTATATCCCAGGTGGTAGTTGCGGGCATAATTACTGCCAATTGCAGCCCCGGTCACGGCAATAGGACTTTCCAGGCCGGCAGAACCTCCCAGGCCTACAGTTAGGGCACTTTGCAGAATCTGGGAATACATTTTAACAGGAGGAATCAGGCTGGAGTTTTGTGCGATTTCGTAGAGAATAAGTCCGACCCCTTTGCGCGACTGGCCCTTAAAAAAGATGATTACAACAAGTGTCGTTATTACAATACCAAGGAAAGGGAATACTGCGTAGAAAAAGACTTGTGTACTAAAGTGAACTTTGTAGGTAATAAAGTAATGAATATAATGGACCAGGGTTTTTAAAATCACACCTGCTAATCCCGCGACCAGACCAACCAGGATACCAGAAAGAACGAGGAACTGGTTTCTATTCATTTTGCTGTGCAGCCAGTGGATCACGATCTCATAACTTCGGACCCTGCGTAGGCTGTATCGTTCAAAATCGCGCTTGAAGCGCAGGAACGAGTGAAATTTCTTTATGTTTTTAAATTGACTCATCAGTTAGTTATCATATTTCAATCAACGCATATACCTTATCATTCAGATACGGTCCACCGGGGTGGCGTGCAGAATAATCAAGGTTTATCCAATATTCGCCTTTCATTTCGTGGTAGTGAATCTCTTTGATGGGTGGCTGGGGGAACAAAGTTACGATAGCCTGCTTTATTACTTCAAAATCTTCTTTAGTACCACAATACAATTCCGGGTAGGCATGGCCCTGGATCAATACAATACGGCATCTGGCCCCGATAGATTGCAGACAGGAAACCATCAGTATACTGTGATCGTCACAGTCACCCCCCATTCCATTTTGTATAGTTTCCTGCGGGGTGGCAAAATATTCATCACGACGGGTATCAGGCACCCATCGGAAATTTTTGTTGATATACTTAAAGAGCGCCAGATAGCGGGTTACTTTCCCATACTTGGGGAAATATTCATCAAAATCTTCTACAGAATGGTAAATAGAAAAGTTACGTACCAGGGAATCTTTGTAGTTCACCTTATCCCGCATGCCTCTCACCGTTTTATCCCGGTAGGTTTCCACACGATGAGGATATAAACTCAGGATATCCAGTTGCTTATAGTTCTTTGCACCCCAGTTACCCTGTACCATGCCTTTATAGTCATTCAGGACATTGTTGAAAGAGTAATTATCCGAGAAGTAATTGAATGACAATACTCCCACCACCAATACAAAGGCAGGAATGATGAGCGGTTTGAAGACCCAGAGCAATAAACGGGTAAACAGAAAAGCGGCCAGAACAGCCAGCAACATATCCAGGTGCCATCCATCCTCAACCAGTGGTGGTATATACCGGTTTAGATATGGTGCCAGCGGTATGATCGTCAGGAGGCTCAGCAGGTTGAGCAGAAATTGCTGGAAAGAGGAATATTTACTTTCATCTATGGCCATTACGGTATGCAATAACGCAAAATTATGCCAGATAACGAAAATCAGATGTGACCGGCGGTCAGAATGCCACCAGTCCTTATTACTGGCCCCACAGCTTATCAAGCTGTTTAAATGATGTACTGGTTCCTATTAACTGCAACTGCTGCCGCGTAATATGTAATTGTTTGTCAGCTTTTAGTGAAGTGTAGATCTTTTGTAATAACTGCAATGCCATCAGCATCAACAGTTTCAAATCCAATTTCTGGGAAATTTCCATGGCTGTCTCTGTAAGTCGTATTGCCTTATTCAGCTCATTTTCAAGCATATAAGAGTAGCCCTGCATTAGCTTGTGCAATACTTCCAGGTGTCTGCCATTGGTATGATCAAAAGAGTAATTCTTTAGTAAGAGGTCTGCATGGCCGCTGATCCTTAAAGCAGTTTTCAAATCCTTATGCCCGAGGGCGGCGTATGCCTGCCAGCTGAGCAATGAGAGTCTTACCGAGTCCAGTTTCTGGTATACCAGTGCCGGGTAACATTCAAATATCCGCTTAGAATAATTAGCCATATGGCCATAATCCTGCAGCAAAGCAAAGGCAAATCCTGAAAACCGGAATACCAGCTCATGAGATACAGTAGGAGCCTGCCTGGTACTACCATTCAGGTATCGGCTATAGTTATAAAGCTTATCCTTGATATTTTCGTTGACGATACCAAACTTCAGGTATTCATATATAAAGAGGAAGAGGTCGTAAGGAGTGACCCACAACTCTTCTTCCGTCATTTCACGTTGAACAATCTTTTTGATAAAATGAAGTTCCTGCTCACACTGCTCTGCATCCAGCTGCAGCAGTGACATGATGAACAGGATACTCCTGATTTTCAGTTTATCTTCCGGTACTTCCGCCAGTTCCAATAAGGCAACGAGTACCTTTCTCTTACCAAAATGAATGAAATTATCATTCAGAATTTTACTGAGAGGATACCTTTTAAAGTAACCATGGGGAAAAATGGATTTAAGTGACATTTCCCGGTTTCCTTCCTGCTGATAGTGTACAGCCAGGTATTCCAGCAACTGGGATTTCTCAATATTGGATAAAGACAGGTGGAACATCTGTCGGATGCTTTCCAGTTGTCCGTTGTTGATCGAATAGCGCAGCATCCACTTAAAGATCCCGGTACGGAAAGGAGAAGAAGGCAGGTGATTGATCACATCATTAAATACCCCTTCGCTCGTCTGGTGATGGCCCCTTGACACAAAATGCATGGCCATAAAGTATTCCATCAGGAACTGATGGGCAAAACGCACCTTCACGTAGAACATGATGTCCTGACTGAGGTTTTCTTCTACCAGTATATTATCGGAAAGCAGTTCTTTAAAGGCAGAAAATAATTCGGCATTCTTATTCAGGAGTTCACTTTTGTCGGCATATTGTCCTTTTTTACCATAATCCAGCAGCTCCAGCAGCTTATTGATGATATTGATCTTAAAGTTATTGTTGTTCGTGCTGAATACTTTCATCTGCACGAATCGCGAGACCATTTCAAAAAGGCTGAGGTGCTCATTAATAAAGGTATTCTCACCTGTATTAAGCTGACAGAAGAGTTGGAGGTAAAAAGGGTACCGCAGTTTTTGCAGGAAGCTTTCACTGAAGGTACGCACTACGGCGGGGTCCATACGATGATTGTAGAGCACGGATTTCACCTCCTGCTCAGTCATCCGGGGGATATTAATATTGGTTTCTTCATCCATTTCCGGTCCCAGGTACCAATAGCGGCCGAAAGGCGGCATACGCTGATCATTATGAAAAATTTCTGACCAGGTATTACTGCGAACGGAGAGGATTACTTTTATCCAGGGGAATTCATCATTGGAATATACGAACTCCTCCAGTTTGGTATACATCAGTTTCAGCTTATCGCTGGACATGGTAATTTCATCAAAACCATCGATAATAAGGATGAGTCTTCCTCCTATTTTATCAAAATGTGCTTTGAAGTATTCCCTGAAATTTTCTCTTTGCCCCAGGCTGAGCTGATCGTCCAGCCAGTTACTCAGGTTAAGTCCACGCAAAAACAGGCTTCCCGCGGCATGTGCATGTATAAACCAGCAGATGTCGTGTGGATACTTTGCTTCTTTGCTATACCAGAAGTGTTCTACCAGGTGTACGAGCGTTGTAGATTTGCCCCATCCGCTGGGTGCGATGAGTGCGGTTGCAGGATATTTGCCTTCCAGGAAACGCTCTATATGTGCAACGCTGAATGCTCTGGATACTGTATTATGGAAGGGAATACCCGAACGATTCTTCAGTGTTACCAAAGTATAGTGTGAAACGGCAGCTCCTTTACTCTTCAGTTCTGCCCATTTACCATCTTTCACCATCTCCCCGGGAGTGGATTGTGTGAAGTGTCTGGTCTGAAAATCTTCCCAGTCCTTGTAACGACAATACTGCGCCAGGGTATTTAATGTATAGCGCGAAAAACTATGCTGTGTCACAGCGAATCCAAAAACTCTTTTCAGAGTCGTCTCACTAACCAATTTGCCTGTCTCGTCGGATATAGCGAGTGACAATCGTTTGCAATCACTGGCCGTTACAGAGTCAACGCCAAAACGTCTCGAAACTTCTTTCTGTAGAGTTATGATAAAGTCATAGGAGAGATCTATCATACGGGGACAAGAAATGGATTTTTTGTAAACGGATTTTGGTAATCAAGTTTAAACTTACGTAGCGTTTTTTAGTTTAGATTTTTTCTTAGAAAAATGAACAAAATGAACAAAACATATGTAAATGAATACAATTTACAATTAATTGTTATTCAGTATTACTAATAAATATAGTACTGTCTGTTTAAAATTTATTTTTATTTATTCAGTTTGATTTCCTATTAGTACTGCCAACTAATTACCTTGTGAATCATTGTACTATAAAAAATATGTTGTCGGGTTAAAAAGAACTGGATAAAAAGATTTTTGAAATGTTATAATGAATAGAATGAATAAGGTTCAAATACTGAACGAAAAGAACAGCCGCTTTCCCACCCTATCCCCATAAATTCGTACCGTATTCTGACCGCAGGGTTTCAAAATTGTGTATTCGTAATGTATCAACCGAATCAGACTACCCCTATTTTAACCATAACATCTTTTATTGCTACCTCCCCTTCATGACCGTGCCAATGCATAGACATACCATATATGTGCTATGTATCCTATTGAGTGGCCTGCTGGCCGCCAGACTCAATGTGATGCATAGCTAACCTGAATTCCTGGAAAAACGAGAATGAAAATAATAACTGTGAAAAACATACACGCTTTATAACCCGAACCAATTGATTTCTATGCATCTTAACGCTACTCTTAAAGGCTCCCTAAGAGCTTTTATTCTTACTATTTTTTCATGTCTTTGCATGGTTGGGTTGCCGGCAGGAATCTCCTTTGCGGAGAAAATTCCTGCGTCTGTTGCTACCGACCCTGGCAACGACATAAAAAATAACAAGGCCTTGTCATGGTTGCAGGCATATACTGCGTTGCACCCCTATGCGCCGGTATCAAAAAAACAACTACCATGGCAGTACTGGATCACTTCCGGTGCTTATTTCGCTGATGGGCCCCTCTGGAGCAGCGCAACCAATCCTAACGTTGTTACGTTTGGACTGGCCTGCGCCGCCTGCAGTGTGAGCGATGCCGCCAATGCCGTAGATGGCAATACCAACACTGCAGCTACCATGAATCTGCCTGTGGGCGCTGTGGGAGGTGTCGGTCTCCAGCTTTCTTTTCCCGGCACTTACCAGGCAGGCGATGCCATCGCCCTCGACCTGGAAATCCCGGACAAAAATGTATCACTCTCCCTGCTCTCCGCCCTCTCCGTCACTACCTTCAATGCTGGCGTGAGTAACAACGATGTCATATCACTGAACAACAACATCGTTGGAGTAGACCTCCTGGGCCTCGGCATCGGAAGCACCCCCAAGTTCCGCGTCGTAATCCCCATCTCACACACCTTCGATCAGGTGCAGCTGAACTTCTCCGCCGTTGTTACGGCTTTCAGCTCACTCCGTGTATATGAAGCATCCGCTTTCCAGCCTGTTACCGTTTCTCCCGCTACACCAGCGGTGATCACCGGCGGTACTGTTGCCCTCTCCGCTGCTTTACCCCGCATTCCAGGTGCTACCTTCCAATGGTATACAGAAGCAGATGGCGGTACTGCCATTGGCAGCGGTACTAACTTTACCACTCCCGTACTAAACCGTACTACCACCTTTTATGTTGAAGCGACCAATCCTGCCGATGGCCTGGTAAGCCCCGTACGTACACCAATACAGGTACTGGTAGGCGGTGGCAACGGTTTGCTCTGGATGTATGGCGACCGGGAGGTCAGTACCCTCACTAACGGTGTTGCCTGTGCTCTCTGTGTGGTTGATAATCCGGACAATGCCGTAGATGCTGATACTACTACCGCTTCTACCCTCTCCATGCCGGTAGGCGCACTGTCTTCCGTGGGTCAGTACATTGCATTCCCAGGTAAATACAAAGCCGGAGATGAAATTGTACTGGATCTGGATGTCCCCGGCCAGTTAATCTCTGCAGCTGCATTATCAGCGATCCAGGTAACTACCTACTCAGGTACCACTTCGAATAACGATCCTGTTTTCCTCAATAATAGTCTTGTTCATTTACAGGCTTCCGGCCTGGGACTGGGAAATACCCCCAAAGTACGGATAACCATCCCCGTCACTAAAGATTTCGATGGTGTAAGAATTGACCTCGGTACCGCTTTCACCGCCTATGGTGCATTGCGCATTTATGAAGCAGCAGCCGTTATTCCGGTTACTGTTACTCCATCTGCACCTACTACCACTGCCGGCAGTTCACAAACCCTGACTGCCAGTATTGATGCAAGGGTGAGTTCACCTACATTCAGATGGTATACTACTCCTACCGGTGGCTCTCCTGTATCTACCGGTAACCCGTTTACAACTCCTGCACTGTCCAGAACATCTACATACTATGCAGAAGCTTATGATCCTGATAATAACCTGAGCAGCTATGTCAGAACACCGGTAACGATCAAAGTAGCCGGTGGTCCGGGTACCATCTGGAGCTATGGTCAGGACCAGGAAAGTCCCATCACCGGCGGCGTTGCCTGTGCTGCCTGTACAGTTACTGATTCTGCATTTGCTGCAGATGGTGATACCACCACCGCCTCTACTCTGACAGTCCCATTAGGCGTGCTATCTACTATAGGTCAGCTGGTAAAACTCCCTGGTGTATATCAGTCAGGCGATAGCATCGTCCTGTTCCTGGAGGCACCTACCGAAAATCTGGCTGCGGTAGTACTGCCTAAAGTATCTGTGACTACTTACCAGAACAGCATTGCAGGTCCCGCGGTGTCTAATAATGATACCCGTTCCCTGGATAACCCGGCAATAAAATTACAGTTACTGGGTGGTGGATTGAACAACGCCCGCAAATTCAAAGTAACTATTCCTGCTACGAATACCTTCGACGGTGTGAAGGTCGACTTTGGCGGATTGCTCGGCGTTTCCGGCTCTCTGAAACTGTATGAAGTAGCTGCCATGATTCCTGTTTCTGTAACCCCGAATCCGGCAAAAACTGCTTACAATACAGGCATTACTTTAACACCTTCTATCAGGATCTCAAATCCTACTTATAACTGGTACACCACTCCTACCGGTGGCACACCGGTATTCAGCGGCTCAGGAGCGTATACTACACCTGCACTCATCCGCAATACCACTTATTATGTAGAAGCAGAAGATCCTGCAGGAACTACCAGCCTTACCCGTACTGCCGTTCCTGTAACCATAGGGGGTGGCAATGGCCCGTTATGGACATATGGCACCGACCAGACCTCTCCGATCACTACAGGGGTGGCCTGTGCACTGTGTAGTGTACAGAATCCGCAACTGGCCATAGATGGTGATACGACTACGGCTTCCCGTCTCTCACTGCCATTGGGTGTTGCTACCTCTGTAGGTCAGAAGATCACTTTCCCCGGTGTATATCATCCGGGAGATAGTATCATCCTGACACTGGGTGTAAAAGGTGATCCGATTGCCAATGCTTCCCTGCTGGGCAATATTGGTGTCACTACCTCACTGAACAATGTGAGCAACAATGATCGTACAGCATTGAATGCACCGCTCCTGGCACTGGACCTCCTGTCAAGTGATACGATCTCTAAGGTGCGTATTGCAATCCCTGTAACAAAGGATTTCGATGCAGCAACAATAGACCTCAGCAGCCTCGTGGCGGCTGATAACTCATTATATATTTATGAAGCAGCGGCAATGATACCGGTAACGGTCACCCCAAGCCCTGCGAACATCAATGCCGGTCAGACCGCTACACTCAATGCCAGTATCCCGTCCATTCCAAATGCGATCTTCAACTGGTACGATGTACCTACCGGCGGTGCACCTGTAAGCACAGGAAGCTCTTTCACAACACCGATCCTGTATGCTGACAAGACCTATTATGTCGAAGCAGTTTCTCCTACTGATGGATTAATCAGTATCGGGCGAACTGCTGTTACTGTAGATGTAACAGATACTACCGGCAATGGTCCCCTGAGTTGTAGCGGCGCCACTACTCAGAATAACGGAGTGACAGGCTTACTCTGTCTCCTTTGTGGTGTAACGGATGCTGCCAATGCAGTAGATGCATCCCCGACCACAGCTTCCAATCTCCGTATCAATGTTGGCCTGGGTGCAGTCATTTATCAGGATCTGGTATTCCCTCATTCGGGAAAGGCAGGTGACTCTATCCGCATTGGTCTTGGTACTACCACAGGCCTGCTGGATGCTACGCTGCTTGCCGGATTAAGCGCAGGTACCGGCAATGGTGCACGCCCTGCAGATGCAGATATGGTAGCATTGAATCCTGCCCTGCTCAGTGTACGCCTGTTAAATGGTGCACAACAATCGGCCTATACCTTTGTGGCTACAAAAGATTTCGATCGCGTCGAAATTCGCATCAATGGTTTACTGGCAGCCCTCGCTTCTTACAATCTTTATTATGCACAGGTGGTGACCCCGATCGCTCAGGTGTCAGCACCAACTGTATATGCTTGTAGCGGTACTGCCGCTACATTAACTGCTGTAGGTCCTACCGGCTATAACTACCGGTGGTATACCTCCTACACAGGAGGTGCCCCTGTTGGTTATGGCACTACATTCACTACGCCAGCGGTCACCAAAGACACTACTTACTTCGTGGCAGCCGTAGGTGCAGATAGTTGTGGTAGTGAAAAACGCACACCAGTAGCTGTAAAAGTAGGTTTGCCAGGTGTAAACGTAACGCCATCTACTGCTACCGTAGCAGAAGGCGCTACTCCCACCTTCAATGTAGTATCGCCAAATGCCGCTTATCAGTACAACTGGTATACAGTGCCTGCCGGCGGTACACCTGCATATGTAGGATCTCAGTTTACTACACCTCCAGTTACTGCCAATGTTACCTATTATGTAGAAGCAGTATCCCTGGGCGATGCAAGCTGTAAGAGCCTGCGTACACCAGTGGCTATTACCCTGAATGGTACTGGCGGACCAGCTCCTGTAGGTGATATAGATTGTGGCGGTGCCAGCTCCCAGATCTCTACTACCAGCGGCATCTGCGTAGGTTGTTACGTAGAGAAACAGGATTCTGCTGTGGACAATAGTACTGCTACTGCATCTGTAATTCACACTATCCTGGGGGTAGGTTCCTATGTACAGCAATCCCTGATTTTCCCTGCACCCGGTGTGAAAGGAGATAGTGTAAGGATCAGGCTGGGCTTCACTACAGGTCTGGCAGATCTGAGTGCACTGGCTGGTATCCAGATTTCCTCTTCTAACGGTGCCACAGCTAATAATGATGCGGTAACGCTGAATAGTGGCACCCTAAACCTGCAATTGCTGAATGGCAACCGCGACCTGATCTACACTTTCGCTCCAGGTGCTGCATATGATAGGGTGAATATCAGGCTGAATGGTCTGGCTACAGCCCTCACTGCCCTGAAAGTATATTCAGCACAGATTTTTGCAGGTACACCAACCGTTGAAAAAGATACGGTATATGCATGTGCAGGTTCTCCTGCTACACTCAGAGCTACTGGCCCTGGTACTACTTTCCGCTGGTATAGTCAGCCTACAGGTGGTACAGCCCTGTCTACCGGTGCTACTTACACGGTAACACCTACTACCAATGCGATCTATTATGTAGAAGGCGTGTCCAGCAGTGGTTGTGCAAACCCTGTGCGCAAAGCCGTGTATGTAATGGTAGGTCTGCCACAGCCATTGGTAAACCCGGCTACACAAACTATCAATTCCGGTCAGACTGCCACCTTCTCGGTATTAAGTCCAAACCCGGCATATCAATATAATTGGTACGATGCACCGGCAGGCGGTAACCTGCTGAAGGCTAATTCCACTACGTATACAACTGCTGCTCTTACGGCAGCAGCTATCTACTATGTGGAAGTACGGGATCCGGTGAATAGTTGTACCAGCGCTACCCGTACAGCTGTAAGGGTAGATATCAACCTGCCTACAGAGCCAACACCTTGTAGCTATGCTACCTCGCAGCAAAGTCCTATTATCAGCGGTGTATGTCTGTTGTGCTCTGTGAGCAATCCTGCACTGGCAGTAGATCAGAACGCAAACTCTGCATCTACTATCAATGCTACCTTAAATGCTGCCGGTTATATCGGTCAGCTGCTGAGGTATAATAATACTTACCCTGCCGGCGACAGTATTACGCTGGATCTGGAAGTACCTGGCAAAGTAGCGGATGTAACATTGCTGGGCGGTATCAGGGTAGAAACATATAATGGCGCTACTGCCAATGGCGATGGTCGTTATCTCTCCGATGCTCCTGTCCGCCTCACCCTGCTGAACACCAGCAATAAGTTCAGGGTAACTATACCTGCCACCAAAACCTTCAATGGTGTGTTGGTAAGCATTAATGGTCTGCTCACTGCACTCACCTCTGTGAATGTATACTTCGCAGCAGTCGTTACCCCACGACCTGATGTAACTGCATCAGCTGCCAATGTATGTAGTGGCAATGCCGCTACCCTCGTAGCCACAACTACCAATGATGCTGACATTGCCTGGTTCACCAGCGCTATAGGCGGTACAGCGGTTGCTACCGGCGATACATTTAGAACTGCTGCTCTCAATGCATCAGTTACCTATTATGCAGAAGCCAGCCGCTTTGGTTGTGCAAACCCAACAAGGGTGCCCGTGATGGTCAGTGTAGGTAATACACCTGTAGCACCAACTGCTGCTGCCAGGAGCATCTGCGCCGGGGATAAGGTAACCCTGCTGGCAACCGCACCTGCGGGAGCTACTTTCCGCTGGTATACTGCTGCTACCGGAGGCACCCTGCTGGCATCTACTCCAGACTACACAACGAATGCACTGACAGCCGATACTGCTTTTTATGTAGAAGCAGACAATAACGGTTGTATCAGCACAACAAGGACCCGTGTAGCTGTGACGGTGAATGCAGTACCGACAGGACTCACTGTTACGCCGATGGGTACTTCCATCAGCAGTGGTCAGAGCGCTACTTTCACCGCTCATGCTACCGGAACTAATCTGATTTATAAATGGTATAACGCTGCCGGCGATTCTATCTTCACCGGTGCCGTATTCAACACCGGTACCCTCACGGCCACTGCCACCTACACCGTAGAAGCAGTGAATGCTGCCGGTTGTAAGAGCGCATCCCGTGTATCGGTAACCGCTACCGTAATACCGGGTAATAATGATATTCCCTGCGATGCCGCAACATCAGAAACCAACAATGCAAATGGCATCTGCATAGGTTGCTATGTAGAAAATCCAGCCCTGTCAGTAGACAACAGCACCAGCAGCAGCTCCACGCTGCATGTGATCCTGGGTCTCACAGGTGGTTATGTACAGCAAACCCTGATCTTCCCGCAGGTGAGCGAACTGAATGACAGCGTTCAGATCAGGCTGTCTTTCTCCAGCTCTCTGGCAGATGTAGGTCTGCTGGGAACTATACAGGTAGGCTCTTACAATGGCACTACTTCCAACAATGACTTTGTAGCACTGAATGCTGCAGGCGTAAATGTGAGTCTGCTCGGCGGCAACTCACAAGCACTTGTTGGCTTCAAACCTAAAGGTCTCTTCGACAGGATCGTAGTACGCCTGAACTCAGGTCTGGCTACCGCACTGAGTGCAGTGAACATTCACTACGCCAGCCGCCTGGTTGGTCTGCCGGTAGTAAGCGGAGATACAGTTTGTGCTGGTAACCGTGCTACCCTGCTGGCAACAGGCCCGTCCAACGTCAGCTTCCGCTGGTATACAACCGCTGTAGGTGGTACATCCATCTTCACTGGTACCAGCTATCAAACCCCGGCACTGAACACTACCACTACTTATTATGTAGAGGCTGTGAAAACAAGCCTGACTTGTCCTAATCCTGTCAGGGTGCCTGTTACCGCAGTAGTAGATCCTGTACCGGATGCACCGGCACTGGATACAACCAGCATCACCGTATGTAGTGGCAGTACTGCAACCTTCAATGTGAAACCTGCTACAGGTGTAACCTATCGCTGGTATACCGCATTGTCAGGTGGCACAGCAATCTTCACAGGTAATTCATTTACTACTCCTGCTTTAAGCACAACTACTGTATATTATGTAGAAGCTTCCAATGCTGCGGGTTGTTCCAACACTACCCGTACCATGGTGACTGCCAATGTCATCACACAACCAGCCTTAGTAACCGTAACACCTGGTACTGCCGAAGTATGTGCTGGTAGCTCTGTACAACTGGTAGCTTCTGCTGCTACGAATGGCGTAGTATTCCGCTGGTATACTACTCCAACTGGTGGAACCCCTGTATTTGAAGGTGCTACCTTCACTACGCCGGTACTGAACACGACTACTACTTACTATGTAGAAGCGGCAGCAGGTATCTGCGCAAGCGCTACAAGGACTGCGGCGACTGTAAAGGTGAATGCAATTCCTGCAGCACCAACTGTAAATGTATCGCCGGCAGGTGGTCAGGTAGTATCTGGTCAGACAGCAACGCTGACAGTCACTCCTGCTGCTACAGGTGTTACTTACAACTGGTATACAGATGCCGCGGGTGGTACACCTGTATTCACAGGCAATGTATTCACTACACCGGCACTTACGAGTGATATCACTTATTACGTAGAGGCCGTAGCAGATTCTGCTACCTGTGGTAGTCAGCGTACTGCGGTTCCACTCACTGTAACGGTTGTACCAAATACTACGTGTGACTTTGCAAATGCACAAATCAATAGCACTACTGCTGTTTGCGTACTGTGTTCTGTACAGGATGCAGCCAATACAACAGATGCAAATACTGATAACTTCTCCCTGCTGTCAGTACCACTGGCTGCCGGTAGCGGAAGTGTACAGCAATCCCTCATCTTCCCGAACGCTGCTGCCGCAGGTGATAGCGTAAGACTGGTTCTGGAATTGCCTGCACAGGTATTGGACGCTTCATTACTGGGCGCAATTGAAGTATCCAGCTTCAATGGTGCTACTGCAAATAATGATGCCCTCCTGCTCAACAGCAGTAACCTGAAAGTATCCTTACTGAGTGGCAGTAATAAGTTCACCGTAGCCTTCGCGCCTGGTGCTACTTACGACCGCGTACAGGTTAAACTGAGAGGTGGTGTGATCTCCGCCCTTGTAAACCTCCGCGTTTACTATGCTTCCCGCCAGGTATCTGCTCCGGTAGTAGCTGTGAGAAGCACAACTATCTGTAGTGGTACAACCGCTACCCTCACTGCTACAGCCAGCGCTGTTGCATCTATAGAATGGTACAATGCCGCTGGTACCAAGGTGGGCGATGGTCCTTCCTTCACCACGCCGGTATTGACTGCAAATACTATTTATTATGCACAGGCAGTACGTACATCCAATGGTTGTGCGAATCCTAACAGAGTATCTGTAGCTGTCAATGTAGTACCGGCACTGACCGCACCTACTGTAAACAATGCAAATATCTGTTCCGGCAATACTGCTACTCTCACTGCTACCGTCACAGGGTCCAATATCACCACTAAGTGGTATAGCGCGCCTGTAGGTGGTACACTGCTGTTCACCGGCACTACTTACGTGACTAATGCACTGACTGCAGATACTGCCTTCTATGTAGAAACCAGCAACAGCAGCTGTACGCTCGCTACAAGAGTTAAGGCAACTGTAACTGTTGGTGCAGGTGCTCCAACACCAACCCTGCAGGCAAATAATGTAAATATTTGCGCAGGCCAGCAGGCAACATTCAAGGTTACATCCAGCACTACTGGTATTACTTATAAATGGTACACGACTCTCACAGGTGGTACACCGGTATTCACAGGGGCATCTTATACAACAGCTGCACTGAATACATCTACAGTATACTATGTAGAAGCTGTGAACACAGCCTCCGGTTGTACAGCAGGTACAGCCAGAGTAGCAGCTACAGCTAATGTGGCACTGAATCCGGTTCAACCGGTAGTAAGCGCCGCCAGCATCAATGTATGTACAGGTCAGGATGCAATATTGTCTGTATCCACACCACAAAGCGGTGTCACCTACCAGTGGTATGATGCTGCTACGGCAGGTTCCCTGATTGGTTCAGGTACTACTATCACCATCAGGAATGTAACAGCCAGCGCTGACTACTATGTAGAAGCTGTAAATACCAGTGGTTGTGTAAACACCGGCGGTCGTACAAAAGCCAGCGTAGTAGCTGTCGTATCTCCAGGTACACCGGCAGTGAGTGCAGCTTCAGTAAGCGTATGTCAGGGTAGCACCACTCAGCTCTCTGTACAGAACCCGAATGGGGCATTTACTTATCGCTGGTACAGCACTGCAACTGGTGGCACATCACTGGGTACAGGTGCTACGTTTACTACGCCTGTCATCAATACTGACACTGACTTCTATGTAGAAGCTACCAATGGCAGCTGCAGTAGTGCCGTAAGAGCAAGAGTGAGCGTGCTCGTAGCAACTCCGGCACCGACTCCGACACTGGAATCAAATAATATCACTACCTGCTCCGGTACCACCGCAATCCTGCGGGTGACCTCAACTACTACCGGGGTAGATTATAACTGGTATACAACAGCAACTGGTGGTACGCCTGTATTCACAGGACCTACCTTCACCACACCAGCACTGACTGCAACTACCACTTATTATGTAGAAGCTGTGAATACAACTTCCGGTTGTGGCAGCAGCAGCGCAAGAGTAAGTGCTACAGTTACAGTCGGCACCTCACCTGATGCACCAACCCTGGTATCAGGTAGCGTGAAAGTATGTGCTGGCAACGACGGTACATTGTCTGTACTGAATCCGCAAACAGGTGCCACTTACCAATGGTACGATGCTGCCAATGGCGGTACCCTGGTATTCACCGGCCCTGTTTACACCGTGACAGCAGTGACCGCAAATGCGACCTTCTATGTACAAACGCTGATCGGTACAACCTGTGTAAGCACTACCCGCACAGCAGGCAGCATCGTAGTGGATAATTCTGCTACCACTCCTGATGTCGTATCTGCTAATGTAACAAAATGTGTAGGCGGTACTGCGACCCTCTCCGTACTGAACCCTGATGCAGCACTCACCTATCGCTGGTACGATGCACCGGCTGGTGGTAACCTGCTCTCTACAGGTCCTGATTATACAACGGCTGCCCTCAGCACCAATACTACTTACTACGTAGAAGCGCTGAACAGCTCAGGTTGTAGCAGCCAGGCACGCAGAGGTGTAACGGTAACTATCACCAATACGATCGATGCTCCGGTGGCAACAACTGGTGCCGCAGTCTGCTCCGGCAATACTGTAGTCCTCTCCGTGACCAACCCGGTTTCAGGTTACTCTTATAAATGGTACACAACTGCAAGTGGTGGTACACCCGTATTCACAGGTGTAAACTTCACTACACCGGCACTCACTGCTAATACAGTTTACTATGTGGAAGCAGCTACCGGTGGTTGTGTAAGCGTAAGCCGCACTTCAGTTCCTGTTACAGTCAATGCGACACCTGCTGCTCCTGTAGTAGTCAATGCAGCAGTCGTAACCTGCGCAAGTTCCAGTGCAACACTGCAGGTACAAAATCCAAATGCAGCGCTCACCTATCAGTGGTTTACTACTAACACTGGTGGTACAGCAGCCGGCACAGGTGCTACCTTCACCACTCCTGCTATCACAGGTACTACCATGTATTATGTGGAAGCGCAGAATCCGAATGGTTGCGCAAGCAATACCCGTACAGCCGTAACAGTATCAATTGGTACACCGGGTAACAATGCTGTGGTGACAGGCAATGAAGCAGGCATCTGTCCAAACAATTCCGCAACACTGACAGCTACATCCACTACTGCTGGTGCAAGCTTCAGCTGGTATACAACAGCTACGGGCGGTACAGCTGTATCAACAGGAGCTTCGTTCACTACTCCGGCGCTCACAGCTACCACGACTTACTATGTAGAAGTAGCTTCTGCCGGTGGTTGTTCAAGTGGTACAAGAGTAGCAGCTACAGTAACGATACTGGAACCACTGGATGCACCGATAGTAAGTGTAGATACAGCACTCACTACTACCAATGCCATAACATTCACATGGGATCCTGTAGCAGGTGCAACGGGCTATGAAGTGACTACGAACAATGGTGCGAACTTCACTGCTCCAAGCTCCGGCAGCACAGGTACTACGCATACCGTCTATGGCCTCACTCCTGGTCAGCCTGTGACCATACAGGTAAGAGCACTGGGTAGCGAAAGCTGCGAAACAAGTGGTCTCTCCAATGCCGTAACCGGTGAATCGAAGAACCCACAAGGCAACAAGGTCTTTGTTCCAAACGTGTTCACACCGAATGGCGATGGCTTCAATGATATCCACTATGTGTATGGCAATACCATCAAATCTATTGTAATGACTTACTATAACCAGTATGGTCAGCTGGTCTTCGAAACGAAAGATCAGACAAGAGGATGGGATGGTACCATGAGTGGCACACAGCAGCCGGTAGGTGTATACATCTATATACTGAAAGCTACCCTGCAGGATGGTACTGTTGTTAACAGGAAGGGTACCGTAACCATTGTACGATAACTAATACAGCTACCGGGATAGTGACAATCACTATCCCGGTTATTAATATCAAAATGATAAACCTCTTCCCATGAAGAATAAGAATATACTCGCTATTCTATTAATGGCGGCTGCAGCGTTCCTGCCGGGACTTACCAGGGCGCAGGTTGACCCCCATTTTTCTCAATACTATGCCTATCCGTTGTGGCTGAATCCTGCATTGACAGGTGTAATTGACGGAGACTACAGGGCCTCCGCCAATTATCGTAACCAATGGGTGAATATTGGTAAACCCTTTTCTACTATGGGCTTCTCATTCGATGCGGCAGCCGCAAACAATGTAGGGATCGGTATCAATGTGACCAACATGAAAGCAGGTGACGCAGGTTACAATTACTTCAATGGTATGGCCAGCTTCTCCTACAGAGGTGTTCGTTTTGGTGCTACTGGTACCAGTCAGCTGGTATTCGGCGTGCAGGCCGGTATGATCAACCGCCGTATCGATCCTTCCAAATGGCAGCTGGGCAGCCAGTACGATCCGGTAATCGGCTTTGACCCTTCAAAATCAAGTGGAGAAAATATCAATACTACCTCCTCCAATGTTTTTGATGCTGCCGCAGGTGCCATGTTCTTTGATGGTAACCCCAACCACCAGCTCAACCCGTTTGTAGGTTTTTCTGCCGGGCACCTTACACAGCCGGTAGATCCTTTCGTGACAGGAGCTAACAGGAAACTACCTGTCCGTTACCTGTTACAGGGTGGTAGCCGTATCAAGGTGAATGACCTGCTGAGCTTTACTCCAAATGGTATGTACATGAGACAGGGTAATGCTGAGGAAATAGTAGCAGGAGTATACGGATCATTCCTGGTAAATGAAGACTTTGATTTCCTGATAGGTGGTAACTATCGCTGGAATGATTCCGCGATTCCATTTGCCGGTTTCCACTTCAAAAATTTTGTACTGGGCCTGAGTTATGATGTAAACGCCTCCAACCTGAGAAGGCTGGTCAATGGCAGCAACAGTTTCGAAATCTCCCTGTCTTTCATCAGCCGTAAGAAAAAAGTGTATGGAGAGGAATACTTCATATGCCCACGGTTGTAAAACAAAAAAATAACGGATGAAAAAAAATTCACACTATTGGCTGGCCATCGTTTGCTGCTTATTTGTGGTTAACTCTTTACAGGCACAGTACGTTTACGATTATAAGCGGACAGGCGATGTGTATTATGAAGCTAAAGACTATTATTCTGCTGCCCAATATTACCAGCGGGCACTGGGAACATTTAAGATAAACCCCAATGAAATCCTGCCCTATCAGCCAGGATCCAAAGGAAAAGAAACAGGTAAGGTCAAAGATTATGAAACTGTAAAATACAGACTCGCAGAATCTTACCGCATGTACAATGACTTCGGCAATGCAGAGAAGTATTATGAAGAAGTAGTGAGCTATAATAACCCGGACTTATTCCCGCTGGCCCGCTTCTGGTATGGAGTATGCCTGCGCGCAAATGGTAAATATCCGGAAGCCATTGACCAGTTCAAACAGTTTAAGGACAAGTATACCAAGGTAGATGATATCACATCGCGTGTAGCACTGGAAATCGCAAGCTGCGAATTTGCGATCTCCGAAGCCAGCCGTACACCCGGTTATATCGTGACGAAACTGAATGGCGATGTAAACGTAGGGGGTGCCAACTATGCACCTGCCCTGCTGGGAAAGAACCTTCTATTGTATACCTCTTCCCGCCCGGATACTACTGTACTGGAAAAAAAGAAGAAGGAAAACCCTTATATCAACAGCTTATTTCAGGCCGATGGAAAAGATGCGGCTTTCAGCAACAGTCGCCCCCTGGCCATACCTGAAGTAAAAGGTGTGGATCAGGGAGTATCAGCCATCACACCTGATGGTAATTCTATCTTCCTGACCCGCTGGACGAATAAAAACGGGGTAAAAGCAGCCGCTATCTATGTGAGCACCCGTAGTGGCAATGACTGGTCGGAACCAAAGCCATTAGGACCAAATGTAAACGTGGATGGCTATAGCTCCATGCAGCCTTTTGTAACTGCTGATGGAAAATACCTGTTGTTTGCATCCAACAGACCCGGTGGTATGGGTAAGAATGACCTTTGGTATAGTATGCTGGATAAGAATACCCCCGGTGCTGCAAGAAATATGGGTACTGGGATCAATACCCGCGATGAAGAGCAGGCTCCATTCTATGACGGCGACAGGCATATGCTGATCTTCAGCTCTGATGGCCGGGTAGGCCTGGGTGGACTGGATTTCTTTTCCAGCGAAGGTGACTTCAGTAGCTGGGCAGTGCCTAAAAACCTGGGTGCGCCACTGAACTCTCCAAAGGATGATATCTATTATGCGGCTTCTGACTGGTCACATCCTATGAATGGAGGCTACATCAGCTCCGACAGGGAATCAGTATGCTGTCTTGAATTATTCCATATCAAACGGATTTCCAAATCGATCCATGGAATGGTGATGGATTGTGATAATAATCTGCCTCTGTCAGGTGCAAAGATCACCCTGATCGATACCATTCAGCAAAAAGTACTACAACAGGTAACACTCGATGAAACAGGTCGTTATCGCTTTGAAGTAGAGGCGAAGAGGAATTATAAGATCATGGCAGAGAAAGAAAATTACTTCTCCAAAGCGATCTATATCAATACAGATCAGCTGGAGAAGGTGGATTCCATGGAAAGTCCTTCCATCTGCCTGAAACGTTATGAAATCGGGAAGCCGATTATCCTGAAGGATATCTATTACGATTTCGATAAAGCAACCCTGCGTCCACAATCACTGATTGTACTTGATACAGTAGTTTCTATTATGCAGGATAATCCGAATATTATCATCGAAATGAGTGCCCATACAGACAGTAAGGGCAAGGATGAATATAACATGAAGTTGTCTCAGCGCAGGGCACAATCCTGTGTAGACTACCTGATCAGCAGAGGTATTCCATCATCCCGCATGATTGCGAAAGGTTATGGTGAATCCAGGCCGATAGCACCGAATACGCTGCCGAATGGTAAAGATAATCCTGAAGGAAGACAGCTGAACAGAAGAACAGAATTCAAGGTGTTGCGTGTAACCCAGTTATCGCAATAAGCTATAAAGAAGGTTAAACCCACCACAGGGTGGGAGCCATATCCTATCGATAAGAGGACCATCATAATAATGGCCGGTTGCAAGACCGGCCATTATTTTTTATATATAAACAAAGTGGTGTTGCTGTTATGAAAACGAAACAGTAGGAAGCACCTGAACATTAATGCCTGCTATGTCTGCTGCGTGTTGCAAAAGTATCGATTGGCGGTACACCGGTAGAATCACCACCACCTGTAGAATCATGTGGGTAATGCGGATAATGTGGCAGCGTATCGTGCGGATAATGTGGTAAGGTGTCATGCGGATAATGTGGCAGCGTGTCATGAGGCAGATGTGTACTGTCATGAGGCAAATGGGTGCTATCCCCCGGTAAGTGTGTACTATCACCAGGCAGGTGCGTACTGTCGCCCGGTAAATGTGTACTATCTCCCTTCAGGGCAGCATCTGCTGCAATCTTATCCTGTTCCTGCAGGGCGGTTTGTTTTTCTTTTGAACAGGCGATAACGGTGGCTACAATCACCGCCATAGATAAGATAACGGGTTTCATTTTAGAGAACATAAATATAGAGTTTTGTATGTAGACAATGCCCGTACTCCCCTCCCCTTATCTTTCCAATAAAAAAAACTACCTTCGTAGCCTTCAATCTACGAACTATGAATATGTAATTCCCGATCCGGTACGTCCGTGATCCTCCTTTCGACCTCCAATTTTGCGGTACAGCCGTACCAACTTTCATTGCTAACTTCTATAACAATTTCACAATGCAGCAGGCAGCTGACAATCGTCTGCGCAGGGTATTCCGGTTATTTATATCCGCAGTATCCGGCACAGAGACTGAATTCACGACCGGTAGTATAAACCGGGCTATATTTTTATTATCAGTACCCATGATCCTGGAGATGGTGATGGAATCACTCCTGGCAGTAGTAGATATCTTCTTTGTAAGCAAACTGGGTACACATGCAATCACAACTGTAGGGTTAACTGAATCTATTCTCACCATTGTATACACTATTGCATTCGGCATGAGTATGGCAGCCACGGCAGTGGTAGCGCGGCGTACAGGAGAGAAAGATCCTGATGCCGCAGCGCATAGTGCAGTACAATCCCTGTATATCGCAGTGATTTTTTCAGTAGTGATCAGTATCCTGGGTGTCGTTTTCGCACCTGATCTCCTGTCACTGATGGGCGCACCCGCCGATGTAGTGGAGCATGGTAATATCTACACCCGTATGATCATGGGCAGTAACCTGGTGATCGTATTATTATTTCTTATCAATGGTATTTTCAGGGGTGTGGGCGATGCCGCTATGGCTATGCGTTCACTCTGGATTGCCAATATTGTAAACATTATTTTATGTCCCCTGCTCATCAATGGTCTGGGGCCGATACCCGCCATGGGACTTACAGGAGCAGCACTGGCTATTTGCATAGGCCGCGGTGTGGGTGTATGCTACCAGTTGTATAACCTGTTTGGTGGCAAAGGGCTGATCAGGATCAATGTACATCATTTGAAGCCGGATTTCCCTGTAATAGGAAAGCTGTTGAAGATAGCCATGGGGAGTACTGCCCAGCTGCTGATCAACACCACCAGCTGGATTTTCCTGGTACGCCTGATCGCCCGTTTTGGTGAAGAGGCAGTGGCGGGATATACAGTTGCCATCAGGGTCGTGATCTTTACCATACTGCCCGCGAGTGGCATGGCAAATGCTGCAGCAGCGCTGGTAGGGCAGAACCTAGGGGCGGGGCAACCGGAAAGGGCAGAGCGTTCTGTATGGAGAGCCGCCTTTTTCAATATGATCTTTTTGGGGGCTGTCTCGCTCTTCTTTATCCTGCTGGCGAAGCCGGTGATCCAGCTGTTTACCCAGCAGGAAACAGTAGTGGCTTATGGTGCACAGGCTTTACAGCTGGTGAGCTTAGGCTATATATTCTATGCATACGGAATGGTCTTGTCCCAGGCTTTTAATGGTGCCGGCGATACCCGTACCCCTACAATTATTAACCTCATTGGGTTCTGGATGTTTCAAATGCCGCTGGCATGGGCATTGGCGGTACATTATGCATGGGGGCCGGCTGGTGTTTTTACAGCGATAGCTGCCGCAGAATCTGCGATGGCAATTGCCAGTATCATCATATTCCGGAAAGGATGGTGGAAGCGGGTAAAAGTTTAATTACCTTTGCGCGTGTTCAAAATTTCTAATATTCTTAATTAAAACGTATTACGCATGTCGCTCACAGTTGTAGGCACTATGGCATTTGATGATATAGAAACCCCATTTGGCAAGTCCGGAAGAATCGTAGGTGGCTCCGCAACCTATATTGCATGGGCAGCATCCAACTTTGTTCAACCTATCAATCAGGTATCTGTGATAGGTGGGGATTTTCCTCAGTCTGAACTGGAAGCACTAAAAGCCAAGGGCGTAGAGCTGGAAGGTGTACAGGTGAAAAAGGATGATAAATCATTCTACTGGTCCGGTAAGTATCATATGGACATGAATACCCGTGATACCCTGGTTACTGAGCTGAATGTACTGGGCGATTTCAATCCTGTGATTCCTGAAAGCTACCAGGGTAGCGAGTTCCTGATTTTAGGGAACCTGACACCACAGGTACAGATGTCAGTGATCAAACAGATGAAGACCAGGCCTAAGCTCATTGTAATGGATACAATGAACTTCTGGATGGAAGTAGCACTGGATGATCTGAAGAAAGTACTGAAAGAAGTAGATGTACTGCTGGTAAATGATGGTGAAGCCCGCCAGTTGTCTGGTGAATATTCATTGGTGAAGGCCGCGCGTAAGATCCTGACAATGGGTCCACGTTACCTGATTATTAAGAAAGGTGAACATGGTGCATTGCTGTTCCATGAAAACCATGTATTCTTTGCACCAGCATTGCCACTGGAAGATGTATATGATCCAACCGGTGCCGGTGATACGTTTGCAGGTGGATTCATTGGTCACCTGGCTAAGACAAAAGACATCTCTTTTGAAAATATGAAGACTGCGATTATTGTGGGTTCTGCAATGGCTTCTTTCTGTGTGGAGAAGTTTGGTGCGGATCGCCTGAAGACAATTACGCAGGAAGATATTTCTGCAAGACTGGATCAGTTCGTAGAATTGGTAAACTTCGACATTGATTTAGTATAGCATTAAAAGCCCGCCACAGGGGCTCAAAAAAAATAAGCCGATCATGTAGTGATCGGCTTATTTTTTTGCTATTTATAAATCTCATTTAAGATAGCTGCCAGTCTCAAACCTCCTTTAAGCAGCTGACTATTCAAATCCTTCACGAAAAGATAATTATACTTATAACTCAACTTCTCATTAGCCGCTGTCTTATCATACACCTTATCCGCCAGCTGATTTGACTCAAACAACCAATCCTTCACACTCCCGCTCTGCATTACCTTAATCTGCGCTGCATCTGCTGTATCCAATGCCGCCGTATACTCGGTATAACTCAACTGCTGAAAATCTATTAGTTGCTCATCCCATACCCTATGCAAATTGGACTGATTTCCAAACCACATCACCGGAATCTTATTACCCCCCTGATCTTCGTCTCTGCCTACATGCAAAGGCTGATGCATATCCCCTATCATATGAATCAGGTAAGTCATCGCCAGCCACTGCTCTTCCTTCGTTCCCTTGCGTGATTTCAACTCACTGATCAACGCTTCTGTTTCATCGTACAAATTCTCTTTTTTTATCGTCTTCAAAGTCGCTTCCATCCCGGCTTTATCCACATGCGCAGGAAAATCTACAAAGTGCCAGCTATAACGACTATCAAACCGATGCGTGGTATCACTCTTAATATAATCAGGCCATGTAGACACCATCGCCATACTCTCTTTTCCAAGAATCGCCTGTACAGCTTTTAAAGCTTTTGGTGTAAGGTGCCGGTAGGCAATCTCAGCAACAATGCGGTGTCCGGTCACGCCCCATGCAAAAACAGATAAAGGTATGAGCGGCAATATCAGGCCCAGACCCAGCAGGTATAACTTCTTAAGCATAAAAAATAAATGAGCTTGGTTAAGTCACTAAAAAGTAAAGGTAATACAAACGATTGCTTCTGGCGAAGGGAGCAACAACCGTTTATCCTTTTTCACGTAAATTTGATTATGCCATTTAAAATTCATTCACCTTACGCTCCTTCCGGCGATCAGCCAGGAGCAATCAAACAACTGGTGGAAGGTGTGCAGGATGGAGCTCCTTACCAGACCCTGCTGGGTGTAACCGGTTCCGGTAAAACCTTTACCATTGCGAACGTCATCCAACAGGTACAGCGCCCCACCCTCGTGCTTACCCACAATAAAACACTGGTAGCCCAGCTCTACGGTGAGTTCCGCCAGTTCTTCCCCGACAATGCTGTCGAATATTTCGTTTCTTACTACGACTACTACCAGCCTGAAGCCTACATGCCGGTAAGCGATACCTATATTGAAAAGGATCTTGCCATCAACGAAGAGCTGGATAAACTGCGCCTCAAAGCCACTACCAATTTGCTCTCCGGTCGCAGAGATATCATCGTGGTTGCAAGCGTATCCTGCATTTATGGTATGGGTAACCCGACCGATTATGAAAACGGTATCATCCGCCTGCACAAGGGTCAAACCATCAGCCGCAACACCGTTTTACACGGTTTGGTCAACTCCCTGTACACCCGTACCACCGGCGATTTCAACCGTGGTAACTTCCGTGTAAAAGGAGATACTGTTGATATCAACCTGCCTTATGTAGATTATGCATACCGTATCACCTTCTTCGGCGATGAGGTAGAAGAAATAGAAAGCTTCGATGTACAGAACGGAAAGCGCATCGGCACCATGGATAATGCCGCTATCTTCCCTGCAAACCTCTACCTGGCTCCCAAAGACATGATGCAACAAATCATCTTCGAAATACAGGATGAGCTGAAAGCACAGGTAGATTACTTCAGGGCAGAGGGAAAACATATAGAAGCCCAGCGCCTCTCAGAAAGGGTAAATTATGACCTTGAAATGATCAGGGAACTGGGTTATTGTAGCGGGATCGAAAACTACTCCCGCTTCCTGGACAGGCGTACCCCTGGTACCCGCCCATTCTGCCTGCTGGATTACTTCCCGAAAGATTTTCTCTTAGTCATAGATGAGAGCCATGTCACCATTCCACAGATCGGTGGTATGTATGGTGGTGACCGTTCCCGCAAGCTTACCCTTGTAGATTTCGGCTTCCGCCTCCCCTCAGCACTGGACAACCGGCCGCTGAACTTCTTCGAATTCGAGAACCTGGTGAACCAGGCCATCTTCGTCAGTGCAACGCCGGGTGACTATGAACTGCGCCAGACAGAAGGTGTGGTGGTAGAACAGGTAGTACGACCTACTGGCCTGCTGGAACCCCCAATAGAGGTAAGGCCGAGCATAAACCAGGTAGACGACCTGCTGGAGGAAATAGATAAACGTGTACAAGCCGGTGGCCGTGTACTGGTAACCACCCTCACCAAGCGTATGGCTGAGGAAATGGACAAGTACCTGCAACGTATTAATATTAAGTCAAGGTATATCCACTCAGAAGTGGATACCCTGGAAAGAATAGAGATCCTCCGCGACCTGCGCTTAGGTAATATTAATGTACTGGTAGGTGTGAACCTGCTTCGTGAGGGGCTTGACCTGCCGGAGGTAACCCTGGTTGCCATCCTGGATGCCGACAAGGAAGGTTTCCTCCGTGACGAGCGTTCCCTGACTCAGACAGCTGGTAGGGCGGCGCGTAACGTAGATGGTCTGGTCATCTTCTATGCCGATAAGATTACGGATAGTATGCAGCGTACCATTGATGAAACTGATCGCCGCCGGGAAAAGCAGATCGCTTACAACCGACTGCACGGCATTACGCCAAGAACGGTATTGAAGAGCAAGGAACAGATCATGGGCCAGACATCCGTATTGGAAATCAAGAACTTCGATGAGAACTCCCCTATTGCAGTTCATGATGAGGTAACCCTGGTAGCAGAAAATGCGGTGGACTACGCCAAACAGGAAGCCGCTGCCAAGACCATCCCTCAAATGGAAAAGTCAATTGCCAGGGTCAAAAAAGACATGGAAAAAGCAGCCAGGGATCTGGACTTTATGGAAGCAGCCCGACTCCGCGACCAGATGTTTGCACTACAGCGGGAATTGGATGCCATGAAAGAATTATAAAATTTACTAATAAATACTTTTAAGGTTGATTTACCCATAATTTTTCAGCCTTGCTCCCCGAAAAATTGGTTTTAAGATTTTTGAGACCTCTTTTTCGGGGTTTCCTTTTAAAAAAGGCTAAAAAATGTACCTAAAAACGATAGTGACTTCCTCCAGGAAACCATTAAGTAGTAAAATTAATATTACGAATTATCATATGTGTTAGAGGTTTTTTAAGCATTTTAAACAACACAACAAAAAGTAATTAATATCTATATTATTAAATAACAATTATTTGTAAGCCTTCTGCTCTAAATGCTGTAATACTCAAAACCCTATTGTTAGAAAATCGTTAATTCCTACTTAAGTACCAGATAAATAATTGTATTTCAGTAGATTATATTTTAGCATTGCCGCTTCTTCCACTCAAAGAATGACGAAAATCATTATTGATATTATTATTTATTATAATATACTTAGCATTTGCCCCATTTTCACCCCTATTTATTCGATCATTTCTATTTTTGAACCCCTCTATTTGATGATTTAAATTTATTCATACTTTTATTGAAGAAATTTAAAATCGCATTGCTATGAAGAAAACATCATTTCAAGACTATTTACCCTTTATTTTTCTGGGACTAGTGGCAATATTTGGTTTATTCGTTAAAAACGAGCCGCTTTTTACAGATCCTGAGGGAAAATACAATTATGGTGACATCGCGTGGATTCTGGTATCAACCTGCCTGGTATTTTTCATGACACCTGGTTTGTCATTTTTCTACGGTGGTATGGTAAACCGCAAAAACGTGATCTCCACTATGATGCAGAGCTTCATAGCTACGGGCCTGATCAGTATATTATGGGTAGCTGTAGGTTTCAGCCTGTCATTTGGTAAGTCTTACCATGGATTCATCGGTGATCCAACCACCTTCCTGTTCTTCAAGGGAGTATCTTCCAGCGCCCCATGGGCCGCTGCTCCAACCATTCCTTTACTGTTGTTCGCGCTTTTCCAGCTGAAATTTGCGATCATCACTCCTGCGCTCGTAGTAGGTGCTACCGCAGAAAGGATCAGGTTTACATCTTACGTATTATTTATGGTGCTTTTCAGCTTACTGGTGTATTGTCCAATTGCACACTGGACATGGCATCCGGAAGGTTTCCTCTTCAAGCTCGGTGTAATTGACTTTGCAGGTGGTACTGTTGTACACATCTCTGCTGGTTGTGCTGCGCTGGCTGGTGCCCTGGTACTGAAACGCCGTAAGGATCATATTGAAAAGAAAGAACTGCAACCGGCAAACATTCCATTTGTACTCTTAGGTACTGGTTTACTGTGGTTCGGCTGGTTCGGTTTCAACGCCGGTTCTGCTGTAGCTGCAAATGGTCTGGCTGCATCTGCTTTCGCTACTACTAACACTGCTGCTGCTGCCGCTGGCCTGTCATGGATCTTCTTCGATGTGGTTCGTGGCCGTAAAGCATCTGCACTCGGTTTCTGTATCGGTGCCGTAGTTGGTCTGGTAGCAATCACGCCTGCTGCAGGTTTTGTAGGAATCCCACAGAGTATCTTTATGGGCTTCATCGCTGCAATCATTTCCAACATGATGGTTCACTATAAATCTAAAACCGCTATCGACGATACACTGGATGTATTCCCTTGTCACGGTATCGGTGGTATGGTTGGTATGCTGCTCACCGGCGTATTCGCTACCAAAGCAGTGAACGTAGTAGATGGTTGGTTCTATGGTAACTTCGACCTGTTCAAAACTCAGTTCATCGGTCTGTCTATCGTAGTAGCATACAGCTTCATCGTATCTTTCGCCATCTTCAAACTGATTGATGCTATCCACCCACTCCGTGTAAGCGAAGAAGAGGAAGCACTGGGTCTGGATGCTTCACAGCACAACGAAAGCTACCATCCACACATGATGAGTGTATACGACAACGGTACACTCAAGGAAGAGCCAGTAATAGATTAATGAAGATTATATAGTGAGTTTGAATACCCAAAACATTTAGAATAGCTAATAATTAACACGGGAAATTGTAGATAGTATCATTTTATCAACCAGCATATTTTATCAACCAATTTCTTATTTGTTTCGTGTAAAAATTTTCCTTCCCGAGGTTAATTATTAGCTATTCTTTTTTATTGCCTTATCGGTCCTATCGTTTGAAAGCAGCAACCACGCAGATTTAGCACACTCCTTTTATCATCCAAATTTTACTGCATGAAAAAACTTTTTTTGGCAGCCTTCGCTGCCAGCCAGATTTCTTTTGCCTATTCCCAAACGGTGGATTCTACCAAAAGCCCTTTAGTGAATATCTCAGGTTCCGCAGATGTTTATTACAAGTATAATTTCAACGGTAACAACACAGACAATAAGACAAGCTTCACTAATTCGCAGAATAGTTTTGAACTCGGTATGTTCTCACTGAAAGCAGAACATAGTTTTCAGAAAGGTAGCATCGTTGCTGATCTTGGCTTTGGCAGAAGAGCTGCAGAGTTTTCATACAATGATCATCCCGGTGATAAGGGAAGTATGGAAATGGCCGTCAAACAACTCTACCTCAGTTACCAGGTACTGGATAAACTGAAAATCAGCATGGGTAGCTTTGCTACACACATCGGCTATGAACTCGTAGATGCCTATCAGAACAGGAACTACAGCATGAGCTATATGTTCAGCAATGGACCTTTCTTCAATACCGGTGTAAAAGCAGACATCACGATCAACGAACACCTCACCGCTATGCTGGGTATTTTCAATCCCACCGATTTTAAATCGGCCTCCTGGTCAAACAGTAAGTATATCGGTGCACAGATTGGTTACAGCGCCAACACCACTCCCCTCAAATTATACCTGAACTACCTCGAAGGCCGCGACACCGCCGGTGTTCAGAACCATCAACTGGATTTTGTAGCCCTCTACAATGTGAGTGATGTCATCGGCTTTGGCTACAATGGTACCGTAAGCACCTATAAAAACACGCGCGAAAAAGAAGCTATCGATAACTCAGCCAAATGGTGGGGATCCGCACTGTATATGAACATCGATTTCAACAAGACAATCGGCCTGACCCTGAGAGGTGAGTATTTTGATGATGCAGATGCCCTGAAAACATTTGCCGGTACAGACGGTGGCCACGTAATGGCAGGCACCATTTCTGTAAATTATAAAGTAGGTAATCTCACTATTATCCCTGAATTCAGACTCGACAAAGCCTCAGTAGATATTTTTAACAAACATGATGGTGCCCCTGTAAGCACATCACCTAACGTTTTGGTAGCCGCAACTTATCATTTTTAAAAGGAGATTTTGTCCATTTAAATAGCTGTTCCAAAAAAAACACCCGAATCAATCATTATGTGGTTGATTCGGGTGAGTGCTTGTGACCCGCCTAAATAAATTCAAAATGATATACTACCTCTAAAAGCTATTTTATATTTTGTGTACAAAATCTGATGCATGTTACAGCCCACCACGTTGAAATTTTTGAAATCACTCAGCAAGAATAACAATAAGCCATGGTTCGACGACCATAAAGGGGACTATCAGCAGGCGAAATCTGACTTTGAAAGTGTGGTCCAGCAGATCCTGGATGGCCTGTGTAAACAGGATCCGGTATTGATCGGACTACAGGTGAAGGACTGTACATTCCGTATATACAAAGATGTAAGGTTCTCAAAAGATAAGACACCTTATAAGACCAATATGGGGGCAGCATTTGCACCAGGTGGTCGCAAAACACCCCGTCCGGGCTATTATTTCCATCTGGAACCAGGCGGAAACAGCTTCGCCGGCGGCGGCCTCTGGATGCCCGAAGCGCCGGTATTAAAGAAAGTAAGACAGGAAATAGACTACAATTTTGAGGAGTTCCAGCAGATTATATCCAATAAGGATTTCATCCGCTATTTTGGTAAAATAGAGGGGGAAGCACTCAAAACCGTGCCGCAGGGATACCAGCCGGATAATCCAGCTATAGCTTACCTGAAACTAAAAAGCTTCACCGTATGGCACCACATCACAGACGATGCAGCCTTACAGCCTGCTCTTGTTAGAGAAATTCTGAAAATCTTTGCTGTCATGCAGCCTTTTGTGAAATTCATGGATCGGGCGCTGGACCTGGAATAATGGTGCCAACTACAACCCAATCTCCGGGCTGACTAAAAAGCTATGTTTGATGCACTCCTGTGCAATGACTCTCTGTTGCTTTTTAGTCAGCCCTTTTCCGTACGCATCACCAACTTCAGTAGGACAAAAAATACTTACCCTGTGCAAGACTCGGGGCACAGGCAATCAACTAACTCTACAATACACTCTTCGATTTCTCAGACAATCTCCATCACAAAATAACTTGTCTGTAGTCCTATCTGCCGGATATGTAAACCCGGGGCTTACACATGTTAAAAAGACCAACAGATAAATACGGGACAAGCTCCTTGCTGGCTAGTTTTTGTGGATCAGGAACTCAAACGGTCTTGCCTTACGGTTCTTCAACAGGTTTTCTTTGTCTGTTTTAGTGTGTGCAAAACGCTGGTTATACACGTTGGCTACCTCAATGATTGGGATAATGCCATCCAGTGTATCATGTTGATCCACAATGTTCATGATGCGTGATACCTGTGAAGAAAAGTTGTTGCTCCACTCCTCAGTAAATTTGTGCATCAATAAAAGCTCACGATTGGCGTTGGTTTTCATAGGACTTAAGGGTGTTTACGGATTTGTGAATTTTAGTTCTGTCAGCACCTTACTTTCTTTAAGTTTGAACTTTTTTCGGAGAAGTAAGTTGGCATAGGATTATTAATACCAAAATTGAATTTTATCCTCCATTAATCAATACTACTTCTGTGTAATTTTTGTTTCGGTGATACAAATTTCTCATCAGAATAATACTAATTGATACAAAAAGAGCAAGTGATAGGTCACTTGCTCTCAATTGTTTATGTTATAACGTATATACGTTTACGAATATCATGGACGTATGGACTAGATCCATTTCTGTGCATGTAAAAATTCTGCTATTTGCACTGCGTTGGTTGCTGCGCCTTTACGCAAATTGTCTGCGACAATCCACATGTTTAAAGTCTTCTCCTGGGTCTCATCACGACGCAGGCGACCTACAAACACCTCATCTCTCTCATGTGCGTCTTTTGGCATCGGATACTTAGCATTAGCAGGATCATCTACTACTATTATTCCCGGTGTTTTCTCCAAAATGCTGCGTACATCACTCAATTCATACTCATTATCGAATGCAACGTTCACAGATTCACTATGACCACCCATTACAGGGATACGTACAGTTGTAGCAGTGACACGAATGTTACTATCGCCCATGATCTTTACAGTCTCTTTCACCATCTTCATCTCCTCTTTCGTGTATCCGTTATCGAGGAACACATCGATCTGTGGTATCACATTCAAGTCAATCTGGTGAGCATAAGCCTTAGGACCTTCTACACCTTTACGCTCATTCATCAGCTGCTCTACTGCTTTTACACCAGTACCTGTCACTGACTGATAGGTAGATACCACTACACGATTGATTTTATACTTCTCATGCAGCGGGTTCAATGCCAGCACCATCTGAATAGTAGAACAGTTTGGGTTAGCAATGATCTTATCTTCAGGAGTCAGTGTCTTACCATTGATCTCTGGTACCACCAGTTTCTTGGTAGGATCCATTCTCCATGCAGAAGAGTTGTCAATAACAGTAATACCTGCTTCAGCAAATTTTGGTGCCCACTCCAGTGAAGTACTGCCACCTGCGGAAAACAGTGCAACTGCAGGCTTCATGGCAATTGCCGTATCTGCACTGACTACCTTATACTGCTTGCCCTTAAATGTTACTTCCTTACCTACTGACTTCTCAGATGCAACTGGAATGAGTTCTGTAACCGGAAAATTCCTTTCCGTTAACACCTGTAACATTTTTGAGCCTACCAGTCCGGTAGCTCCTACTACGGCAACTTTCATTGTATTTACATTTTAATTTTTTGGAGATGCAAATTTACTACAACCTTATCGGTTTTCAATGTAGGTCTATGAATCATAGAAAATCACTAAATTTAGACACTTGTCATTAGTAAATTGTTAATAAATGAGGTATCCCATTGTTTGTGTTTGCATGCTTTTGCATGCCCTTTCTGCTCACGCCCAGTTCGAAGAATATTTTAATTACCAGGATATGAAAGACGCTACGCGATGGCGTGGCACCGATTCCGCATGGATAATTCAAAATGGACAATTGAAAAGCAACTTCGGACAGATTAATAGTAATTTCTATATATCCGCAATTACATCCCCACCCACAGCAAACGAATGGCAATGGTGGATGCAACTCAACTTCAATACTTCATCTTTAAACTATGTAGATGTATATCTCGGTGCCGATAAACGCAATCTCCTGGATTCCTTGCTCAGCGGGTATTTTGTAAGAGTAGGTAACACGAAAGATGAAGTGTGCTTTTACAGGAAAGATCCACATGCAACTCCCCTTCTACTCATAGATGGCAGAGATGGCACCACTGACCATACAACTAATATATTAAATGTAAAAGTGACACGAAATGAAGACTATGAATGGACTCTCACAGTGAATGATGTCACCGAAGGTACAGCTATAGATAGTATGTATACCAATGGAACCATCATGGGATTTGCAGTCAGGCAATCCACGGTTTCATTTGTGAACAAACATCTTTTCGATGATGTAATAGTCGGTACCCCTCAAAAAATGAATGTACTGATCAATGAAATATTATACGATGGTGATGTCGAATTTATAGAGCTATATAATAATGGTATATCACCCGTTTCACTGTCACAATTATCTTTTAGGAGAAGTAAGCCAAACGGTGGTCTCACAGATCCTGTCGCATTTCCGTCCGGTACCCTGGAAACCGGTGCATATGCTGCATTCACCACTGATCCCGATGCCCTGCAACTACAATATAATTGTATGCATGTATATAAGATGTCATTACCTGCATTGACAAATGATAGTGGCAATGTATTAATAACAGATAAAAGTGGTGACACTCTCGATGCCTTACATTATTCTGATGCGATGCATTTTCCTATGGCGAAAAATACAAAAGGTGTATCGCTGGAAAGACTGAACGTAAATGCACCCACTCAACAAATTTCTAACTGGCATTCTGCCTCCTCAACGGTGGGGTTTGCGACACCAGGTATTGCAAATTCCCAGCAGTTAGGTGCAGTAGATTTGCCCGGTAAGTTGACCCTGACTCCCGAAGTGTTTTCTCCTGATAATGATGGAAGGGATGATGTAGCCGTGATCAATTATGCACTGCCTGCCCCCGGATTTGTAGCTGATATATCTATATATAATGCTGCAGGCAGGTTAGTCAAAACCATTTGCAATCATTTTTTATTGCCTGCAAAAGGTTTTTTTACCTGGGATGGTACAGATGATGCACACAATATAGCCCCTACTGGTATATATGTGGTGTTCGCGTCACTAATTCATTCTGAAGGAGATGTGCAGCGCTGGAAGCTCCCGCTGGTAGTGGCAAAACCAAAAAATACCTGATTTTGTCAACTTTTTTAGTTGCTAAAAGCAAATAATTTTTTAATATATAATTAGTCAGGGAAGTTGATCAGTTAGAAGAAAATTAAAGTATAGGAAGGATCAATTTGTCGGATAGAAACGATTTTTTATATTTGCGCTTCTTAAAAATTTGAACATGCAGTATAGAGAAATAGTTGCAGTAACCGGTTTGGGCGGTTTATTTCAGTTGATCGCCAGCAAACAGGATGGTGCCATTGTAAGATCTCTGGAAGACAAGAGTACGCGTTTTGTGAGTTCGCGCATCCATAATTTTACCCCCCTGGAAAGCATTGAAGTATTTACTACAGGTGAAAACGTAAACCTGGCAGAAGTATTCAAAGCTATGCAGGAGCAAGATGGTAAAACTGCCCTGGTGGATGCT
This sequence comes from Chitinophaga silvisoli, assembly GCF_003412465.1. Lineage (GTDB taxonomy): Bacteria > Bacteroidota > Bacteroidia > Chitinophagales > Chitinophagaceae > Chitinophaga > Chitinophaga silvisoli. The sequence goes on along the minus strand of NZ_QTJV01000002.1, from coordinate 525,662 downwards.
AAGGCTGACAATAATGCGATCAAAGCTTACTTCAAAAGCGTATTCCCTGAATTCGATGAAGAAAGGGTGTATGTGAGCGATATGAAGAAGATGGTAAAATGGTATACCATCCTCAAGAATAATGACCTGCTGAAATTCGACGAGCAGGCAGAAGAAGCACCTGCTGAAGAAGTAGCTGCCGAAACTGCAGTAGTTGAAGAAGAAGCAGCAAAACCTGCTAAAAAGGCAGCTAAGCCAAAGAAAGCTGCAGCTAAGGAAGAAACTCCTGCTGATGAAAGTGAAGAAGCACCAGCTGCTAAACCTAAAAAAGCAACTAAGGCAAAGAAAGAAGAAACTCCTGCTGCTGAAGGCGAAGAAGCACCTAAAAAGAAGGCCGCTCCTAAGAAAAAGAAGACAGAGGAATAATTTAATTCCTTTCAGGATAAAATATTGCCTGGCGGAAAGCGCAAATCGCGTTTTCCGTCAGGCATTTTTATTGCTATAAGTCCACCTATAGTCCACCTTTTGTTCGATGCTTCTTCGACGCTTGTTCGACTCAGCTATATTCGAAATCCAAAATGATTAGCACACTAATTCGTCACCAATATATCACCATAAGGTCACCTCATTATCCCCTGGATAATGAAGTGCCCTTAAAGTGCCCTGTTAGTGACCTGTTAGTGACCCGTTAGCATAAGATTCCGGCTATAGCCAGCATATTCCTCTGACATTAATTTCTTATTTTAGTAAAATGAAGACTTTAGACGCAAACATTGATAAACAGCCCCGTACACTCTTACCCGAAGATTTTAAGGTAACGACCTGGGAAGCATTGAAGCCATATTTTGACGAGTTGCTGGCAAGACCGGTAGATAGTGTGGCTGCTTTGGAAAAATGGCTGAAAGACATCAGCGAACTCGACGCAGTCATCAGTGAAGATGCCGCCTGGCGGCAGATCCGCATGACCTGCGATACCACCGACAAGTCTCTGGAAGAGGCTTTCGCCTACTTCTGCATGGAAATACAACCTCAGCTGCAACCTTATACTGATGCGCTGAACAAGAAACTGCTGGCCAGCGAATACCTGAGCCAGCTGGACCAGGACCTGTATGCTACCTACCTCCGTAGCGTAAAGAAACAGGTAAAACTGTTCCGTGAAGAAAACGTACCCCTCCTGGCCGAACTAAGCGTACAGTCCCAGCAATACGGCCCCATCGTTGGTAAAATGACCATCAATGTAAATGGCCAGGAATATACCCTGCAGCAGGCTGCCCGCTTCCTCGAAAGCAGCGACCGAGCCCTCAGGGAAGAAGTATACCGCAAAACCAGCGAACGCCGCCTCCAGGACAAGGATCAGCTGGACCAGCTGTACACCGCCCTGGTGCAAAAGCGTGACCAGGTAGCAAAAAATGCAGGTTTCGCCAACTACCGCGATTACAAATTCGAAGACCTGGGTCGCTTCGATTATACCAAGGAAGATTGTTTCCAGTTCCACGCAGCCGTAAAAGAACATATCCTGCCACTGGTGAAGAACTTCCAGGAAAAACAACGCCAGAAACTGGGACTGGATGTACTGAGACCATGGGATGGCGAAGCAGAACCAGCAGGCGTAAAACCGCTGGAACCCTTCCATACCGGCGAAGAACTGATCAATAAAGCGATTGAAACTTTCGACGAACTGGGACCTTTCTTTGGCAACTGTCTCCGCGTCATGCAGAAAATGGGCCGCCTGGACCTGGAAAGCCGTAAAGGAAAAGCACCGGGAGGTTACAATTGCCCACTGGCTGAAACCGGCGTGCCTTTCATCTTCATGAACGCTGCCGGCCAAATGAAGGACCTGACCACCATGGTACACGAAGGTGGCCACGCCGTTCACTCCTTCCTGAGCCATAACCTCAAACTGAGCTTCTTCAAGGAATACCCGATGGAAATCGCCGAAGTGGCAAGCATGAGCATGGAACTCTTCACCATGGATCACTGGAATATCTTCTTCAGTAATCCTGACGAACTGCGCCGTGCTAAGTTGCAGCAACTGGAAAGAGCTATCGTGATCTTCCCATGGATTGCTACCATCGATAAATTCCAGCACTGGGTATACGAACACCCGCAACATACCGTGGAAGAACGTACTGCTGCCTGGGTAGATATCCTGGAAGAGTTCTCAACACACACCGTTGACTTTACAGGACTGGAAGAATTCAGAGCAGCCAGCTGGCAACGCCAGTTACACCTGTTCGAAGTGCCTTTCTATTATATAGAGTATGGTATTGCACAACTGGGTGCGATCGCGATGTGGAAACAGTATAAAGAGAATAAGCAGCAGGCACTGGATAATTATGTGAAGGCCCTGAGCCTGGGTAGTACCAGGACATTGCCTGAACTGTATAAGGCGGCGGGAATTAAGTTCGACTTCTCCCCTGCTTATGTGAAAGAGCTGGCTGACTTTGTACAGGCCGAAATAGAAAAGATCTAAATAAAAAAAGGCTCGCTGAATGGCGAGCCTTTTTAATTATTTACATTCCTTACAAACCCCACTCACCACCACATCTACATTATGCGCTGCATAGCCCTTCGGTAGCTGTATCACCGGTATCTCCGTATCATCCAGGCAAATGGTAGTACCACAATTCTCACACCTGAAGTGAATATGGTGATCATGATGATCATGTTCAGAACAATCAGATTTGCACAATGCATACCTGATGCTGGTATCGGTAGTAGGAATCGTATGAATTAATCCCTTATCAAGAAAAGTTTGTAATGTACGATATACGGTGACACGGTCAAAAGACTGGCCGGCCAGCTTTTCAAAACTACTATGTTCCAGTGCGCCGTTACTCTCCATGAACAGCTCCAGAATCTTTAACCGCGTATCTGTTATGCTAAGCTTGCTCGCTTTCAGCAGCTCCGTGATATGTGTTTTGTGCGTGATGTCCATAATTATTCCTTTAGCAGCCTGTCAATGTCTGTGATCAGCTTGTCTACATCAGTAGCTTTCGTGCCTTCGTATAATCCCCTGATGCGACCCTGACCGTCTACGAGCGCGAACCATTGTGTATGCACAAAATCTTCGTCGCCGGCATAGGTACCGTCATCAACAAGATAACCCTGTCTCGCCAGTTTATAGAGCTCTTTTTTAGAACCGGTCAGGAACCACCAGTTGGATGGATCTGCCCCATGCTCTTCAGCATATTTCTTCAGGACAGGAATACTATCATTTTCAGGATCTACAGTATGGGAAAGGATTCTGAACTTAGGTTCGTTTTTATATTTAGCATATACTTTCTCCATGTTCTTGTTCATCTTAGGACAGATGCCGGTACAGGTGGTGAAAAAGTATTCTGCTACGTATATTTTGCCTTCCACATCCTGGGCTGTGATGGTACGGCCTTCCTGGTTGGTAAATGAAAAGCCGCCTACAATATGGCCATTGGTTCCCAGCACTGGCAGTTTTTCCCTGCCAAAAAAATCACCCTGCTCTCCTTTGATCACATAGCCGGAGTATCCCATAAAAGCTATTGCCAATAGCACGAAAAAGGTGATTAAAAAGACGTTCTTCTTAGACATAATCGCCGATCTGTTATTTGTATAATGCAAAGGTAGGGGTTTTCTTTATTACCCTATAATTTAGGCTAGCCTAAAAATTATTTCTTTGTAATAAAAAATTAAAAAATACTTTCGTGAAAATAAAACATACATGTTCCGACTACTTACAGCAGTGTTCATACTCTGTAGCATGGCTGCTTTTGCCCAAACAGATTCTATCCAGACCGCTCACCTGAACGAGGTAATTGTGACAGGTGTGACCCGGGCCACGACGGTCCGGAAGAACCCGGTGCCCATATCTATCCTGACTAAAAAAGAGATGTCGACCCATCTCAATACCAACCTCATCGACGCAATCACCAAATCTATTCCCGGGGTGTCTGCCGTAACCACCGGTCCCAATATCTCCAAGCCTTTTATCAGGGGCCTGGGGTATAACAGGGTGCTTACCTTATATGACGGTGTGCGGCAGGAAGGCCAGCAATGGGGTGATGAACATGGAATAGAAGTAGACCAATATGGCATAGGTCGTGCTGAAGTCGTAAAAGGCCCTGCAAGTCTCACTTACGGCTCCGATGCCCTGGCAGGTGTAGTCAACATGATCCCTGACCTGCCTGGCGGGGAAGATGGCAAACTTAAAGGCAACTTTCTGACCGAATACCAATCCAACAATGGTATGATTGGATCCTCCCTCGGCCTCTCCTATCATAAAAATGACTGGCATTATGCGTTCAGACTCAGTAGCAAAATGGCCCATAACTACCGGAACGCCGTGGATGGCTATGTCTACGGCACCGCCTTCCGCGAACTGAATGGTACCGCTATGGCCAGGATAGATAAAAAATGGGGCTACTCCCTCCTCGCCACAACCTTATATAATAACCTCCAGGAGATTCCTGATGGTAGCCGGGACTCCCTTACCCGCAAATTCACGATCCAGGTGGCGGAAGGTGAGAACGATGATATCAAAAACCGTCCTGTGGTACCTGATCACCTGTTAAAAACTTATTCGATTGCTGACCTACACCAGCACATCCGGCATTATAGATTATATAACCGCACCAAAATCGGGAACTTCCTTTCATCCATCGCCCTCCAGCAAAGTGTTCGCCAGGAATACAATCACCCGCTTGAACCAAAACAACCTGGGCTGGACTTAATATTAAATACCCTGAACTACGATTTTCGCTACAACTTTCCCACCATTAATAATGTAGAAATGACGATCGGCGCGAATGGAATGTATCAAACGAACCGTAGTCAGAATGCCACCGACTTCCCGATTCCTGACTACAACCTCTTTGACATTGGTGCTTTTTATTTTCTGAGAAAGTCTTTCGGGCCGGTAGACCTTTCCGGCGGCATAAGGTATGACCATCGGAATATACATTGGGACGATTTCCGGCAGTTTACCGCTTTTGCCCATGGTTATAATGGAATCTCCGGCAGTGTGGGCGCTACTTACAATCTCAGCGAGCGCCTGCTGCTGAAAGCCAACATCGCCAGGGGCTACCGTGCACCGAACATTACAGAGATCGGATCAAATGGCCTTGATCCCGGTGCGCACATTGTGTATTTAGGAAACCGCAGCTTTAATCCGGAGTTCAGTCTGCAGGAAGATCTTGGCTTTCTGGCGTACCTGGGGGATGTGGACATTAGCATAGAACTGTTTAATAATAATATCACCAACTACATTTACCAGGCCCGCCTGAGCGATGTAGTGATCGTACCCGGAAATGCGACTTACCAATACCAGCAATCCAAAGCCAGGCTTTATGGTGGAGAATTCACCGTTAATCTCCATCCCAGGGGGATCAGCTGGTTAAAAATTAACAATAGCCTTGCTTATACCCTGGGTTTAAATCAAAACAATGCACTCATCCGGGAACATGGTGAGCAGGCGAAATACCTGCCTTTCATTCCACCACTCCATGCACGTTCAGAATGGAAAGCGGTGTTCCCAAAGATGTATGGCAGGGTGGAAATAGACGGCTACGCAAAGCAAAACCACTTTTATGCAGTAGACCATACCGAGACGGCCACGGATGGATATGTATTATTGAACCTGGGAGCAGGGGCTACAATCGCCAAAAGGTTCGACCTGTTTTTCCAGGTAGACAATGTGCTGAACACCGTGTACCAGGCAAACATGAACCGGTTAAAATATTTCGAGTATTACACTGCCTTACCGAATGGGCGATCAGGTATATATAATATAGGTAGAAATTGCAGTGTTAAAGTTTCAGTCCAATTTTAATTCCCAGCTGAATGCTTGGCAGTACGCTTACCAGTCTGCCATCATTCGTCTGGGTCGCTCCATTATTATCTGAAAAATTCTGGTAGCGGTAGACTTTAGTACGGATCCCCAGGCCGATGTATGGGTCAAAGACGATTTTATCTTTCGTGATCTGCCGGCCCAGGAGGATCTGGAAGGCGTATACATCCTTGGTGGCAGAGCGTTTATATTTATTGTCGTTGATGTCTATATCCTCGTTAGGGTAGAATACCTTCTTATATATTAAGACAGGTTCGAAGTAGGTACCCATGGCCCTGTATAAACCATCTCTTGCAGAAAACAGGTACCACCGCAGCCCGGCCCTGAATCCCAGGCCTCTCCCATCTACAAACTGTTCGGTACTGATGTCCGGTTTCTTCTGTCCGATGTCAATTTTCTTAGACAGGATGTAATCGGGATAATCAGTATAGATCCCGGCTACACCTAATTCAAGGCTCAGCTTTTCGCTGAGTTCCTGTTCAATTGATATATCCAGTTCATTAATGAGAGTAGTAGGGTTTACCTTAATGTAGGTAGACCTGCGAAAGGGGGATTTGCTATCCTGGGCAAACGAATAAACCGTGCTCAGTAATAACAGGCATGTAACAAGCAGTGGTTGTTTCATAAAGTTTAGTTACCAGCTTCTTAGCTGAAAGTATGACTGATTATAAAGTCAATAATCGTTCCACAATTAGTGGATAATGCTTGTGTTCCAGCACCTGTACCTTCTTTGCGAGGGTCTCCGGGGTATCGTCCGGGGTGATGGTACAACGTTCCTGTAAGATAGTAGCACCATCATCATATTTTTCATTGACAAAATGAATGGTGATCCCGCTTTCAGTTTCTTTTGCTGCGATTACGGCATCGTGCACAAAATGGCCGTACATGCCTTTGCCACCATATTTAGGGAGCAGGGCGGGATGGATATTAATGATACGATCAGGAAATGCCTGTACCAGGTTACCAGGTACTTTCCACAGGAAACCAGCCAGCACTACCAGGTCTATTTTTGCTTCCTTTAAGATTTGAATATAATCATCAGTTTTAAAAAAGCGTTCTTTCTCTATTAATATGGAAGGAATGTGCTCATTTTCAGCAATAGTAAAAACACCGGCTCCGGGTTTATTGCACAGGATGAGCGTAACGGCGGCTTTGTCGGAGCCTCTGAAGTGGTCGATGATCTTTTGCGCGTTACTGCCTGCACCGGAAGCGAAGATGGCTATATTTTTCAAGACGATCCTTTTGTTTGCTTTAATTATGGTAAGAGTTGCAAAATTAGATAAATATCGCCAGATGTCCGGCAGGGGCTGTACTGATCCCAGAATTTTCGGAGTATATTTGAACTATTCACGGGGAAAAGAGGTTAATAAACCTGAGGCACAACTTTGGACCATCTACCCCTCTCTATACCATATTACAATACATGATAATATATAGGTTTGCAAGGAAGCTAAGAAACCGGTGTGCAGTTTATGACATTTATCATGTTTTTTCTCATGCAAAAGTATCTGATCATTACGCGCTTTGCCGCGTCATATATAGGGAAAAGGAATTAGTGAAGCAAGTAAGATTTTTTTATAATTGTTGATAAATTGTCAATATTGTGTCTTATTTTTGCTGGCACTTTTTAAAGAAACTTAAGGTCAAATCTAAACTAAATAGGCTGTGTATCGTCGTGTTTCCATCCGTATGCGTAAGCATTTTGTGAGTGTTCTTGTCCTATGCGTTGGTATGATTGCTTCCTTCTCAGTAAGGGCTGCCGATCCTTCCAAGGGTAAAGCATTGTTTCAGAGCAACTGCGCATCTTGCCATAATGTCCAAAAGAAACTAACTGGTCCTGCCCTGGCGGGTGTTGAAGGTCGTTGGAGTGATAAGAAATTATTACACCAGTGGATCCACAACTCAGCAGCTGTATTAGCTACTGGAGACCAATATGCTAATGCATTGTACAATGAGTACAAGATTTCGATGCCTCCTTTCCCTAGTTTATCTGATGCCGATGTCGATGATATCCTGGCATACATTGCACAACAGGAAGCCCAGGGCGGTGGCGATAAGGGTAAGGATAATTCCAATCCAAATCCTACTCAAAACCCGGAAGAAGGTTCTGCCAACAACAGCCTGCTGTTTGGTATCATTACCCTCATCCTCGCAGTTGTAGCATTGATTCTCCTCCAGATCAACAGCAACCTGAACAAACTTGCTGCTGATAAAGAAGGCGTAGCGGTTCCGGAACCTGTTCCTTTCTACAAAAACAAAGCATACATCGCGCTGGTAATCCTGGTTATGTTCATGGTTGGTGGTTACTTCACTATCAACGGAGCTATCGGCCTGGGTCGTCAGAAAGATTACATGCCTGAGCAACCTATCTTCTTCTCTCACAAAGTTCACCCGGGTATGAACCAGATCAACTGTCTGTACTGCCACGCTGGTGCTGAGAAGAGTAAGCATGCAATGATCCCTTCAGAAAACATATGTATGAACTGTCACAAAGTGATCAGCGAATACAGTGGTGGTGATCTGTTCAATGCAGAAGGTAAGAAGATCAACGGTACAGCGGAAATCGCAAAACTGTACGAATATGTTGGTTGGGATGCTAATGCAAAAGCTTACACTAAACCAGGCAAACCTATTCCATGGACTAAGATCCACAACCTGCCTGACCACGTTTACTTCAACCACTCTCAACACGTAGTAGCTGGTAAGCAACAGTGTCAGACTTGTCATGGTCCTATCACCGAAGAAGATGAAGTTCATCAGTTCGCGGACCTGTCAATGGGTTGGTGTATCAACTGTCACCGTACTACCAAGGTGCAGTTTGCCGACAACAAATACTACAGCATTTTCGAGAAGTTCCACCAGGATGTAAAAGATGGCAAGATCGACAGCGTAACTGTTGAAATGGTCGGTGGTACTGAATGTCAGAAATGTCACTATTAATATAAGAAGTGAAGATAAATCTGGTGGAGGAAGCAAAGTAGTAGCGTAATACAGATCGTTATAATACCAGCTTCATACATCGTTCTTCATAGTGCTAATTATAATCCGTAACTCGTTAGTATAAATAACATGGAGCAAAAAAAGTATTGGAAAGGCTTGGAGGAGTTGCACAATACCAAGGAACATCAGGAGATTGTGAATAACGAATTTAGAGAGGATCTGCCTTTTGAGGAGAGTGAAAGCCTGTTGAATGCTACTACCCCACGCAGGGACTTCCTGAAATACCTGGGGTTCACTACTGCAGCGGCTACCATCGCTGCCAGCTGTGAGATACCTGTGAAGAAAGCAATACCTTATGTAAATAAGCCTGAGGAAATCACTCCAGGTGTACCTAACTACTACGCTTCTACATACGCCGTTGATGGTGAGTTCGTTCCTTTGGTGGTGAAAACCCGCGAAGGCCGTCCTATTAAAGTGGATGGTAACGAATTGTCTTCTATCACTGGTACATCCTCTACTGCAAGAGTACAGGGTTCAGTGCTGAGCCTGTACGATGCGGCCCGTCTGCGTTTCCCAACTATCGCAGGCGCTGAGGCTACCTGGTCTGAACTGGACAAACAGGTAGGCGCTGCCCTCGCCGGTCTGGGAGGTGCTCCGATTGTACTGCTGACTTCTACCATCATCAGCCCTTCTACTAAAAAAGTAATCGCTGGTTTCCAGGCTAAATATCCAAGCTTCCGCCATGTAACTTACGATGCAGTTTCTTACTCCGGTATGCTGCTGGCAAACGAAGCTTCTTATGGCAAGCGCGCCCTTCCTGCTTACCACTTTGAAAATGCCAAAGTAGTAGTAAGTCTGAACGCTGACTTCCTGGGTACCTGGTTAAACCCTGTCGAATACAGCAAGCAATACGGTGCTACACGTAAAATCGATGAGAAGAAGCCGGAAATGAGCAAACATTTCCACTTCGAGAGCATGATGAGTGTAACCGGTGCTAATGCTGACGAAAGATATACACACAAGCCTTCTCAAACCGGCGACATTGCCCTGGCCCTGCTGAATGCAGTTGGTGGCAGCGTGAGCGCTCCTGCTATCAGCGACAAACGCCTGGCAGATGGTATCCAGAAAGCTGCTAAAGCCCTGCTGGCTAACAATGGTAAATCCATCGTAGTAGCAGGCTCCAACGATGTAAACGTACAGATTATCGTAAACGCGATCAACAGCCAGATCGGCGCTAACGGTACGACCATCGACTGGAACTCTACTGTTAACTACCGTCAGGGTATCGATAGCGAAATGGAACAACTGGTGAAAGATCTGAACGCAGGTGCTGTGGGCGGTCTGTTCATCTACGGTGTAAACCCTAGCTACGACTACTACAATGCACAGGCTTTCACCGAAGGTCTGAAGAAAACCAAACTGACCGTTTCCTTTAACTCTCACAAAGACGAAACTTCCGAGAACGTTAAGTTCGCTGCTCCTGCTCACCACTACCTCGAAAGCTGGGGTGATGCTGAAGGCCGCACCGGATATTTCTCCTTCATACAGCCAACCATTGCACCACTGTTCAAAACACGTGCATTCGAAGCTACCCTCCTGGCATGGAGTGGCAACACTACTGCCTGGGAAGATTTCCTGAAGAATGAGTGGATTGCTAAACTGGGTAGCCAGGAAGCATGGGATAAAGCCCTGCAGGATGGTGTGATCGAACCAGCTACTGCTCCTGCTTTAGGTGGTGCTTCTTTCGCTGGTAATGTAGCGGAAGCTGCTGCTAAAATCGGTAGCATTAAGAAGAGCGGTAAAGATGCCCTGGAACTGGTACTGTACGAAAAAGTAGCCATCGGTAACGGTAAGGAAGCCAACAACCCATGGTTGCAGGAAATGCCTGACCCAATCACCCGCGCTACATGGGATAACTACGCTGTAATCTCCAACAAACTGGCTAAGACCTTCGGTTCTGAGCTGGGTGATGATTACGAAATCAACAATGATAAGACTGTTCTGAAGATAAAAGCAAATGGTAAAGAAGTTCTGTTACCATTGCTGATCCTGCCAGGTATCCATCCTGAAGTGATCGCTATCGCAGTAGGTTATGGCCGCAACGCTAACGCAGGTAAAGCTGCTGCCGGTGTAGGTAAGAACGTTTACAACTTTGTAAGCTTCAACGGTACAACCCGCGATTTCTACTCTCCTGAAGTTGCAGTGGAGAAAACTAACCAGACTTACGAGATTGGTGTTACTCAAACGCACAATAGTTACGAAGGTCGTCCTATCATCAAAGAAACTACCCTGGAAGAGTTCATCAAGAATCCGGAGGAAGTAAATGAAGACAGGAAAGAACTGGATCAGTTCGGTTATGATCCGAAAAATCCTCATGACACTACTTCTAACTTTGTTAAGAATGGTACCCTCTACCCTGATGTTCACCAATACCAGGGTATTAAATGGGGTATGTCAATTGACCTGAACACCTGTTTCGGTTGTGGTGCATGTACCATAGCTTGTCAGGCTGAAAATAACGTTTCTGTAGTTGGTAAAGAGCAGGTAATCAAGGCGCACGAAATGCACTGGTTGCGCATCGACCGTTACTTTGGCGGTACTGATGTAGACAATCCGGAAGTAGTGTTCCAGCCTATGCTGTGTCAACACTGTGACAATGCTCCTTGTGAGAACGTTTGTCCGGTAGCTGCTACCAACCACAGCTCTGAAGGTATCAACCAGATGGCTTATAACCGTTGTATCGGTACCCGTTACTGCGCTAACAACTGTCCGTACAAAGTACGTCGCTTCAACTGGAGAGACTGGAATGGTGCAGATAGCTTTGCAAACAACCTGTACGATGTAGGTGGTATGAACGATGATCTGACACGTATGGTGCTGAACCCGGATGTAGTGGTTCGTAGCCGTGGTGTAATGGAAAAATGTTCTTTCTGCGTACAGAAATTACAGGATGCTAAACTGACTGCTAAGAAAGCTGGTCGTCCGCTGAAGGATGGTGAAGCCAGAACTGCCTGTCAGCTGGCTTGTTCCGCAGATGCAATCGTATTCGGTAACGTGAACGATAAGGAAAGCCGTATCTATAAAGTGCGTAACGAAGAGCAGAAGAGCAGAATGTACTATGTACTGGAACAACTGCACGTACTGCCTTCCATCAACTACCTGGCTAAGATCAGAAATAAAGATGCTGAGAAAGCTGAAGGTAAGAAGGAAGAGCATGCTGCTCATCATGAAGCATAGTCAGCGAAAGCTGGCTTTTTGCTAAAGAGAACGAAAGATTAACAGAGAGATAAAGTTTTAAGTTTAGAACAATAAAAGCTCCTTATTCTGAAGCGCAGGCAAAGGTTAGGGGTAAAAGCTTAAAGAATTATGCATTTAAAGTACGAATCCACACTAAGAGAACCATTAGTTGATGGGGAGAAGAATTACCACCAGGTAACTGAAGATATCATCAGTCCTATTGAAGGAAAGCCTGGTAAACTGTGGTATGTAGGCTTTTTCATTTCCGTAGCATTGTTGTTATGGGGTGTTTTCTCCGTAACCTGGGAAGTTTATTACGGTACCGGGGTGTGGAACCTGAATAAAACAATTGGATGGGGTTGGGATATTACCAACTTCGTATGGTGGGTAGGTATTGGTCACGCGGGTACACTGATCTCTGCAATCCTCCTGCTGTTCCGCCAGGGATGGCGTACTGGGGTAAACCGTGCGGCAGAAGCGATGACGATCTTCGCGGTAATGTGTGCCGGTCAGTTCCCAATCTTCCACATGGGTCGTGTATGGATGGCGTTCTTCGTACTGCCTTATCCAAATACACGCGGTCCGCTGTGGGTGAACTTTAACTCTCCACTCCTCTGGGACGTGTTCGCGATCTCTACTTACTTCACAGTATCTCTGCTGTTCTGGTATTCAGGTTTGCTGCCTGACTTTGCAACTGTTCGTGACAGGGCAAAGACCAAACTGCGCAAGCTGCTGTATGGTGTAGCATCTTTCGGCTGGACCGGTTCTGCAAAACACTGGCAGCGTCACGAGGCCCTGTCTCTGGTACTGGCAGGTCTGTCTACCCCACTGGTACTTTCTGTACACACTATCGTATCTTTTGACTTTGCAACTTCAGTTATACCTGGTTGGCATACTACCATCTTCCCTCCCTACTTCGTAGCGGGTGCGATCTTCTCCGGATTTGCGATGGTACAAACACTGCTGATCATTGTACGTAAAGTATTGAGTCTGGAAGATTACATTACCATGGGCCATATGGAAGCCATGAATAAGGTAATCGTACTGACTGGTTCCGTAGTAGGTTGTGCTTACCTGACTGAGCTCTTCATGGCATGGTATGCAGCAGTTCCTTACGAGTTTGCAACATTCTACAAATATCGCGCAGCGGGTCCGCTGGGTTGGTCTTACTGGATCATGATGACTTGTAACGTAATCACGCCGCAGGTATTCTGGTTCCGTAAAATGAGAAGAAACATCGTAGTAACATTCGTGATGTCAATCATTGTAAACATCGGTATGTGGTTCGAGCGTTTCGTAATCATCTGTACTTCCCTGTACCGTGACTACCTGCCATCCAGCTGGAGCTACTATCGTCCATCCTGGCCAGAAGTTGGTTTCTACATGGGTACCTTCGGTCTGTTCTTCACCTGCTTCTTCCTGTTTGCTAAATACTTCCCTGTAATCGCAGTAGCTGAAATCAAGTTCGTACTGAAGACTACCGGTGAGAGCTTCAAGAGAGACAACATGGAGAAACTTGAGCCATTGTCTGATGAGCAATTCGCTCACGATCATGCTCATCATCATGATGACCACGGACATGCAGGTCATGCAGTAGCGCATGCAGCTCACAATTAATTGATAGCTGAAAGAAATCTGGACATAGACATTTTAGACTTAGAATTTTTTTAAACATATGGCGGTTAAAAATTTCGTTGTAGCAAGTTTTGATGATGAGGCGGTATTATTTCCGGCAGTTAAGAAAGTAAGAACTGCGGGCTACAAAATCCATGATGTATACACACCATTTCCGGTGCATGGTCTTGATCATGCCATGGGTCTTCGTGAAACCAGCCTGCATACTGCCGGTTTCATATATGGTGTTTGCGGTACTACAACAGCATTATCCTGCATGAGCTGGATATTTAATTCAGACTGGCCGTTGAACATCGGTGGTAAGCCACACTTCCCATTACCGGCGTTCATTCCTATTACCTTCGAGTTGACAGTACTGTTCGCTGCGGTAGGTATGGTAATGACCTTCTGCTACCTGTGTAACCTGATGCCAGGTGTGAAAAAACACATCTTCCACCCACGTCAGACAGATGACCTGTTTGTAATGGTGATCGAGGTAACTGCTAAAACAAACGCTGAAGAAGTAAAAGCTCTCCTGGCTCAGGCGGGCGGTTTAGAAATAAACGAGCAGCGTGCGGAAGCAGGATGGTGGTACGGTCGCTTCGATCAGGATGATGAAGCTACCCTGTACAAAAACGCTGAGACTGCAACTGTAAACGCGTAAAACAACGATTTCAAACTTCCCTGTAAAGCAGACTTACAGGAAAGTATACAGAATATAAGCTTGAATTATAATAAACAGATGAAAAGGACTTCCAACATATTGATCGCAGCTGCTTTGGTAAGTGGAGCTTTGGTATCGGTATCATGCAACAGGGGAGAGAATAACAGAAAGCCCGGAAGGATTTACATGCCTGACATGTATGAATCCCGTGCTTATGAGTTCTATAACGAGAAGGTATCATCTATGAAACCTGTAGATGGCACCGTGAAGAGAGGAGAGTTATTGCCTTACCATCTGAAAGCAGAAGATACTGCGTTAGCTAACGGTGTTAAAAATCCACTGATTCTGGCGAAAGCGGATCTGGAGGAAGGAAAACGTTTATTCAATATTTACTGCGGTATTTGCCACGGTACTAAGCTGGATGGTAATGGTCCACTGTATAAGGACGGAACTGGTCCTTATGTAGCTGCTCCTGCTAACCTGGCTAGTGGTGCAAAAGCCAGCTACACTGAAGGTCGCCTGTTCCACGTAATGACTTATGGTTACAACGTGATGGGTAGCTATGCCAGCCAGCTGGACAGAACACAGCGTTGGAAAATTGCTGCTTATATCCGCAGTGTACAGAATGGTGGTGCGAACCCTCCTACCCTGGTAGATGGTGATACTAAACCTGCAGCAGCACCTGCACCTGCAGAAGCTGCAACAGCAGCAGCTCCAACATCGGATAGCACTGCACACAAGTAATTGAATATAATAGCATTAATTAAGTATTTTAATATACAGTAATGAAGGACCAATTTGTAGTACCGGCAAGATTAAAGACGACCAGCTTCGTGTTAATAGGAATTGGCTTGCTGACTTTGTTGATCGGAATTTTCGCATTTAGTGGTGAGCATGGCTCCACACGTTTCTGGGCTGGCCTCCTGCAGAACAGCTCTTTCTTTCTACTTGTAGTATTAGCCAGTACCTTCTTTATTGGTGCTACTACCCTGGCACATGGTGGCTGGCAGGTTGCCTTCCGTCGCGTACCGGAGGCTATCTCAATGGCTGTTCCTGTATTGGGTGGTATCTTTTTCGTAATTCTGCTGTTCCTGATTTATGGTCAGAAAGGTCATATCTACCACTGGCTTGATAAAGAACACGTAGCTCACGATCCGATCCTGAGCTGGAAAGCAGCATTCCTGAATCCAACTTTCTTTATAGTAGCAGCAGTGATCACTATTGGTCTCTGGATCCTGTTCACTATCAAGCTCCGCAACATGTCCATCGAAGAAGATGGTTGGGGTCTTTCCAAAGATAGCGGTAAACGCATTCTCTGGAGAAATACTGTAATGTGCGGTGGCTTCGTAGTTATCTATGCACTGAGCGTAGGTTCTACTACTCCTTGGTTATGGTTAATGAGTATCGACGCACATTGGTACTCTACTATGTATAGCTGGTATACCTTCGTGAGCAGCTGGGTATCCGGTATCTCCCTGATCGCCCTGTGGGTGATCTACCTGAAACGTAATGGTTACCTGCCTTATGTAAGCGAAGAACACCTGCATGACCTGGGTAAACTGGCTTTCGGTTTCAGTATCTTCTGGACTTACCTCTGGTTCTCCCAGTATATGCTGATCTGGTATGCTAACATGCCTGAAGAAATTATTTATTTCAAACCTCGTCTGTGGGGTGAGTGGAGACCTATCTTCTTCCTGAACCTGATCATCAACTTCATCACTCCGCTGTTGTTCCTGATGAGCAAGGATACTAAACGTAACTGGTCATCTATGACTTTCATCACTGTGCTGATCATCTGTGGTCACTGGATGGATTTCTGGCAGATGGTTGGTCCTGGTACTTACCAGCACCTGGTATTCCCTTGGTTCGAGCTGGGTATAGGTGTAGGTTTCGTTGGTCTGATTATCTTCCTGGTATCAAGACAACTGACTAAAGCTCCACTGGTTCCAAAGAGCCACCCTTATCTGAAAGAAAGTATTATCCACCAGGCTTAATTGGCAATAATACCGGGATAGATTTAGATAAAATCGTAAAGCATTAGATAACTTAATTATTCAAAATAGCAATGTCAGGATATTTAGCAGTCTTAGTAGTTGTGCTCATATTCGTAGTCATCTTCCAGATTGCGAAGGCCAGCGAATATGTGTCGATATTAAAGGGAGAAAAGAAGTCGCGCCAGCAATCTAACAAGGTGAACGGCTTCCTGATGATCGTGTTCCTGGTGGTGGGCCTGATAGGTGTGTACTACTGTAATGAGTTACTGAAAGGTAAAATTGGCGTTGAATCAGCATCTGTACAGGGTGAAGGTATCGACAGCATGATTAAATGGACACTGGTTATCACTGGTATCGTATTCGTTATCACCCAGATCCTCCTTTTCTGGTTCGCATTTAAATATCAGGAAAAAGAAGGCCAGAAGGCTTTCTATTTCCCTCACAACAATAAACTGGAATTAATCTGGACCGTAATTCCTGCTATCACCCTTACCATCCTGGTAGCATTCGGTTTAAGACACTGGTTCCGCCTCACTTCTGATGCTCCAAAAGATGCAATGATCGTAGAAGTGACCGGTAAGCAATTCAACTGGCTCGTTCGTTACCCTGGTAAAGATGGTCAGCTGGGTCGTAAGTTCTTCAAAAACATCAATGAAGCGAATAATCCTTTAGGTCAGGACTGGGATGATCAACTGAATAAAGATGACTTCATGGCAACCGAAATTCACCTGGTTGTAAACAAACCAGTGAAATTCATCATCGGTTCCCGCGATGTAATCCATGACGTAGGTCTGTCAGCTTTCCGTATGAAGATGGATGCTGTACCCGGTATCCCTACCACCCTGTGGGTAACTCCAAAGTTCACCACCAAGGAAATGAAGGAAAAGACCGACAATCCTGATTACGTATATGAACTCTCCTGCGACCAGATGTGTGGTAAAGGCCACTACTCCATGAAGGCAAACATCGTGGTAGAAACTCAGGAAGAATTTGATGCATGGGCTGCAAAACAAAAAGCTCAATTCGACGTGGCTCACGAGAGCGCAACTCCCGCTCCGGCTGCAGCACCTGCGGCAGACAGCACCCAAAAGGCAGTGGCTAAAAACTAGTGAAGTAGTAACTTTGTAGCCAGAGAAAGAAATTTTTTTAGACGCACACAAGACGCACAGGACATTTAAAATAATTGTAAGAAAAACTGAACGCACATCAGTTTTATATAAACAGCACCGATTATGAGTAACGAAGCAACATTGCACGGTCAACAGGAGGTTATGCACGGCGCGCACGCGCACGATCATGGCCATGGTCACGACGATCATGAGCACCATGAGGGCGGCTTCATTTCGAAGTATGTTTTCAGCTTTGATCACAAAACTATCGCTAAGCAGTTTCTGATTACCGGTATTATCTGGGCTATCATAGGTGCTTTCTTCTCCGTACTGTTCCGTTTGCAACTGGGGTTCCCCGATGCTACTTTCCCATGGATGGAAAGCATACTGGGACATTGGGCTAAAGGTGGCCGTATTACAGACGAAGCTTACTATGCATTGGTAACCATGCACGGTACCATCCTCGTATTCTTTGTATTGACTGCCGGTTTGAGCGGTACTTTCTCCAACCTGCTTATTCCTCTGCAGGTAGGTGCCCGCGATATGGCTTCTCCTTTCATGAACATGCTGAGCTACTGGTTTTTCTTCCTGGCCAGCGTAGTGATGATGAGCTCTCTGTTCGTACAAACTGGTCCTGCTTCCGGTGGTTGGACTTCTTATCCTCCACTGAGTGCACTGGGCGATGCATCAATCGGTTCTAAAATTGGTATGGACCTCTGGCTGTCTGCTATGGCGCTGTTCGTAGTATCTCAGCTGCTGGGTGGTCTGAACTATATCTCTACTATTCTGAACATGCGTACCAAAGGTATGACTATGACCAAGATGCCACTGACTGTTTGGGGCTTCTTCTTCACAGCTGTACTGGGTGTACTTTCCTTCCCTGTATTACTGTCAGGCTTCATCCTGCTGCTGTTCGACCGCCACGGTGGCACCAGCTTCTACCTGAGCGAACTGTTCGTAAATGGTAAAGCACTGAGCAACGAAGGTGGTTCTGCAATCCTGTACCAGCACTTGTTCTGGTTCCTGGGTCACCCTGAAGTATACATCATCATCCTCCCTGCAATGGGTATGGTATCTGAAGTAATGGCGGTTAACTCCCGCAAACCTATCTTCGGTTACCTGGCGATGGTTGGTTCCATGTTCGCGATCGTTATCCTGGCCTTCCTGGTATGGGCGCACCACATGTTCGTAACTGGTCTGAACCCATTCCTTGGTGCCTTCTTCGTACTGTTGACATTGCTGATTGCGGTACCATCTGCGATTAAGGTGTTCAACTGGATCACTACGATCTGGAGAGGTAACATCCGTTTCACTCCTGGTATGCTGTTCTCTATCGGTTTCGTGAGCACATTCATCTCCGGTGGTCTGACAGGTATCTGGCTGGGTAACTCCTCTATCGATATTCACCTGCACGATACTTACTTTGTAATCGCGCACTTCCATATAGTAATGGGTGTATCTGCCTTCTTCGGTACTTTCGCCGGTGTATACCACTGGTTCCCGAAAATGTTTGGCCGCTACATGAACAACACACTTTCTTATATCCACTTCTGGATCACACTGATTGGTGCTTACCTGATTTTCTGGCCAATGCACTATGAAGGTCTGGTGGGTATGCCAAGAAGATATTATGACTACTCTACCTGGGAGTCATTCAAACAGTTCGCTGACCTGAACCACTTCATCTCTATCGTGGTGATCCTGGTATTCGCTACTCAGCTCCTGTTCGTATTTAACTTCTTCTACAGCATCTTCAAGGGGCGTAAGTTAACAACACAGAACCCCTGGAATGCAACGACCCTCGAATGGACTACGCCGATTAATCCTGGTCACGGTAACTGGCCTGGTGAAATCCCTGAAGTTCACCGTTGGGCTTACGATTACAGCAAGGATGGTCATGACTTCATTCCTCAGACTACTCCGCTGTCTCCGGAAGAACAAGCTAACGGCGGTCACTAATAATGAATTGCCGGTTGCCCTCCCCCGCTAAAAGGGAGGGCAGCTTCAAACCAAATGTGAAGATTGATATTTTTGGACCCCTGTGAGCGCGCACCTCACAGAATTGGACTAAGAAATGATTAGAGAAAACTCCATAAAATTATCGTTGTCGTATGCTGTAGCCAGTAAGGTGAAGGATTATTCTCAGCTAATGAAGTTTAATCTGACCTTCATGGTTGTGTTTTCCAGCGTAGTAGGCTACCTGCTGGTACCGGGAGTGGAGTTTTCGTTGATAAAAATCGTAGAATTATTTGCCGGTGGTTTATTAGTTTCCGGCTCAGCAAATACCATCAATCAGTTAATCGAGGTAGAGACAGACAAACTGATGAAGCGTACAGCCGTAAGGCCCCTGCCATCAGGTCGTGTGTCTGAAAATGAAGCAAGGGTGCTCGCTTTTGCAACAGCTATCTCCGGTGTACTGATCATGGCATGGGCATTCAACTGGCTGAGCGCTGGTCTGAGCCTCTTATCGCTGGTGGTGTATGCATTTATCTATACGCCATGGAAGAAATGGAATTCAATGGCCGTACTGGTAGGTGGTATTCCCGGAGCAATGCCGCTCTTGATTGGCTGGGCTGCAGGAGCGAATGAATTGGGCGCTGGCGGTTGGTCTTTATATGCACTTCAGTTCGTATGGCAGTTCCCTCATTTCTGGGCAATTGCATGGATTGGACATAATGACTATAAAACTGTCGGTTTCAAATTATTACCAAACGGTTCGGAGCCAAACAGGATGGTCGCTATTCAGGCAGTGATGTATACATTCCTCCTGATCCCGCTGGGCTTTCTTCCTTACCTCTTAGGAGTAAGTGGTGGTATTTCTGCAATCATCGTATTGCTGGCTACCCTCTTCTTCCTTTACCGTGCAATCAATCTGTACAGGAAATGTGATGCACCCGCAGCACGTAAGCTGATGTTCGGTTCTTACATTTACCTCACCATCATGCAACTGGCATTGTTGGCAGATAAAGTGCATAACATTTAATAAGTTTAAAGACAAAATAGTGATGCAGGCAATGAGTTTACAACAACGCAAAAAAATCCATCCACACAAATATTCCCTTTGGATTGCTATGGGGAGTATTACGATGATGTTTATTGGTTTTACCAGCGCGTATGTTGTAAAGCGATCGCAAGCAAACTGGGTCACTTTCGATCTGCCTATGATTTTCTGGGCGAGTACAGCAGTAATCCTGACCAGTAGCTTAACTGTTCAGATGGCTGTAAAGCAGTTCAGAAACAGACATATGCAGGCATACAAACAGCTGATCACGCTGACCGCCGTATTAGGAATAGCTTTTGCGGTTTGCCAGTGGATTGGGTTTTCACAAATGGCACAGAGAGGACTGCCTTTAAATGGCCCTGCTTCTGCTTCCTTTATTTATGTGATAGTAGGCGTTCACCTGCTGCACGTACTGGGTGGAGTGGTCGCTTTGCTGGTCTTGTTTGGCAGAGCCTTCAGAACCAAAGTATTGAGCTACAGTTCAGTTCCGATTGAGGTAGCTTCTACTTACTGGCACTTTGTAGACATTTTGTGGATTTACCTTCTGATTTTTCTGAGTATCGCCAGATAAACTTTCTAAAAATTAATTTACAAAACAAACAATGGATACAGCAGTTACAGCGAAGAAAAAATGGTGGTCCGGGGGACATTCTCCTTTTAATGTGAGCTACGGTAAGTTGATGATGTGGTACTTCCTGTTGTCAGATGCTTTCACCTTTGGAGCATTGTTGATATCATATGGAACCATCCGTTTCATGAGTACTTCATGGCCTGACCCAAATGAGGTGTTCCGTTCTTTCCCTGGTTTGGGACATGCGAATGTTCCAATGGGATTCGTGAGCTTGATGACATTCATTTTGATCATGAGTTCTGTAACCATGGTATTGGCGGTACATGCTGGTCATCAGCGTCGTCAGAAAGATGTGGCTAAATGGCTGATCTGGACTATCATTGGTGGTATTGCGTTCCTGAGCTGTCAGGCATGGGAGTGGACACACCTGTATCATGAAGGTGCATGGTGGGGTCGTAATCCTTTTGTAAATGCTGATGGTACTGCTGCTACCAGCAACTTTACTAACTTCTTCTTTACAATCACAGGTTTCCACGGTTTGCACGTAACTTCCGGTGTAGTATTGAACATTGTGATCCTGTCCAACGTACTGAAAGGTACTTACGAGAACAGAGGGCACTACGAAATGGTTGAGAAAGTTGGTCTGTACTGGCACTTTGTAGATCTGGTTTGGGTATTCGTATTCACCTGCTTCTACCTGCTCTAATCGGATTGAGAAATTAGTAAATTGGAATTTTAAAAAGAGAACACATGTCAAATACAACATATACAGACGCTGGTCACGATGTTCATGTAGCGGATAGCTCCACTAAGACTATCTGGAAAACGTTTTGGATTCTATTAGCCATCACGGTTGTTGAAATCGCGCTGGCTTTGATCCACCTGGAAACACATTTTCCTCCAAAGCTGTTGGTAAACTCTATCTTCATTGGTCTGACCATCGTGAAGGCATTCTTTATCGTAGCTGAATTCATGCACCTGGGTCACGAGATCAAGAACCTGATCATGACCATTCTGATGCCTTTGCTGCTGTTCGTTTGGTTTATCATCGCCTTCCTGGCAGATGGTGATTCATGGAAGAATATGCGTAAAAACCTGGCTCCTGGTACTCCAAAACCAGTTGAAAAAGTACAGGTTATAGAGCACGGAGAGGGACATCACGAATAATCATATAGCTGGTATTTCCTCATTTAGTATTTTGAGAAAAATTGCCTGTTAGTGGTTTATGCCTGCTGCCGGCTTTAAAATCGAAAATGAGTTAATAACGACTTTTATACTATTACGCTTTACATTGTCCCCAGCGATGCGGATATTGTAAAGCGTAATTTTTTGTTCACAATTAATACCATACGCCATCACACAGAAAGGACTTTTAGGATTAGTACTCGCCGTGCTGTTGCCATTGGTGGGCTACCTGATAGTAGATCACTATCGGGAAGATGCAGTACCACTCCCCCGCTATTATATCGCGGAGCGTGTAGATACTGTGAAGAAAGATGGGAAGACAACGTATGATACAGTATACCATACGGTAAAGGATTTTACTTTTACCAACCAGATGGGCAAGCAGGTTTCCCTGCACGATATGCCCCACAAAATGGTGCTGGTGAATTTCTTCTTTACTTCCTGTCCCAGCATTTGCCCAAAAATGATGGCAAATCTGGAGAAGCTACAAAAAGCGTATATCAAGAGTGACTCTTTGCTGCAACTGATGTCGCTGACAGTAGATCCTGAAAGGGACTCGTCAGAGACACTGCGCCAATATGGTCTGAAACGCAATATCAATCCTGATAACTGGTGGTTACTCACTGGCAATAAGAAAGATATTTATGATCTGGCCAGACATGAGTTTTTCGTGAGTGTAACAGAAGGTGATGGCGGACCGGATGATTTTATTCATACCGAGAAACTGATCCTGCTGGACAAGGATCGCCATATCAGGGGCTACTATGATGGCACCGACAGCAATGTGGTACGCCAGATTGCAAATGATATCGCAGTATTACACCTGGAAAAAGCAAAGAACCGTCCTCCTTTCCTGAAAAGGATCTTTAATCCAGGCACTGAATAAGAAAATTATAAAAATGAAAAATAAGTAAGAAAGTGAAATGTGCAGACGCTAAGCATGAGCGTTTCCATTTCACTTTTTTGCTTTAAATATCCTGATATGAGTCTTACAAACAAAAATCTAAACCTGCCTATTGCAATCGTATCAGTAGCAATACCGGTAGTAGTGGCACTCCTCATGTTCATGCCGCGCCAGCATATGGAAGCAGGGTTCAATGTGACGGTATTGCCCTTGTTTCACGCAGCATTGAATTCAGCTACGGCAGTGTTGTTGTTGGCAAGTCTGTATTTTATCAGGATGAAGCAGATTAAAGCACACAAAACTGCTAACCTGATTGCAGTCGCATTGTCTGCCATCTTCCTGGTATCGTATGTGACCTATCACTTTTTTGTGAAGTCTACTATGTATGGTGATGTAAACCATGACTACATTGTAACAGAAGCAGAGAAAGCAGCAGCAGGCAGCCTGCGCTATGTTTATTTCTTCATTCTGATCACACATATTGTGCTGGCCGGGATCATTGTACCACTTGTACTGTTTACCTTGCTGCGCGGGTTTCAGAATAATTTTGAGAAGCATAAGAAGATAGCACGCATCACCTGGCCCATCTGGTTTTACGTAGCGGTGACCGGCGTAATCGTGTATATCATGATCTCTCCTTATTATTGATCTGGTGCACGGGGAGAATTAAATTTCTTCCTCTTTTTAAATCCTGTGTCTAAGGCACATGCAATTTTAATCAGTAAATTTGTGGTATGAAAAAGATTGGACAAATAGCAGTTGTACTCCTGGCCCTGAGCATCAATACCATGGCACAGTGTTCTCTTTGTACCAAGACGGCACAGCAACTGGGAGAAGGCCCTGCAAAGGGTTTGAATGCAGGTATTTTAATGCTGGCAGTAACGCCACTCATTATTATCGCTTTCCTGGGTTTCCGCTATTACAGGAATAACAGGCAACAGGCATAATTACTATTACAAATTCATAATAAACAAAGGGCTGATCAGCAATGGTCAGCCCTTTGTGTTACAGCATTATCTGCAACCTTCTAATTCATAAATGTGGTAACCTTGCTGCTGGATATTCTTCTCCCAGGATGGAACGGTTTCCTGCATATGGCAGAACCTGCAGTCGCGGGAAGAAATAATGGGGGCAGTGAGTGAACGCGATTTGAGATAAGCATTGCCGAAAGTGAGGACGCTTTCGTAATTAGTATCGGCGGAGACAATGATGTCAAAGTGCATATAGCCTCCTTCCCGGCGTTTCACATAGGTGTCAAAAATAGCAACTTCCATGGATATGACATTAAAATCAATAACAGTTATTTAGGTCGCACAAAAGTAGGGAGGTGCATATACGACATGAAATTTTTAACTTCCTATTGACGAACAATTACTCAGGGAAATGAAGTAGTAAATATCAGGGTAATAATTTTATTATTAGATTATAATAAATGAGGAATTAAATTGATCTTAAATAAGTAATCTTTTTCTGTTAACGAGTCATTAACATAACTGGAAGTTAAGAATGAAAAATTTAGGCCTTGTTGTACTTGCCGCATTATTAGCAGCTGTGACAGTACAATGCCTCACTTACATCATTGACGGCTTAAGCTGGGTTTGCTACTTAGGAGAGTACTCCAAAACATCGCCGGATATCAGTAACTCTGGTTTGGGCGGGTGGATGATACTCATTCCAGTAGCAGGTGCACTGGCGGGAGTACTACTGATAAAATGCGGGAAAAAATGGCTGACTCCACTTAGTGCGGTAATAATGACCGGCACGGGCTTCCCTTTTGGAGTGGAAGGTGTGCTGGCCAGCGGCTTGTTTATATCAGGCGACAGGCAATTACTGAAAGCAGCTGTGATTGCCGCTGGATTGGCCTGTTTATTAAATATCCCACTGGCTGCAGTAGTGCTGGTATTTGAACTTGGCTTTATTGAATTGTCATTATTCAATGTGCTGGCGATTGTGCTGGCAGCAGGCATAGGTGCCTTGTGCAGGGTAATTTTGGTGGGATGGGACACCATCCTGCCCGTAGAACGTGTACCAGGGCTTAAAATAGATCTTTTATATGCCTGTTTTGTAACGGGTATTATTGTATTTCTTTTTGGTTGGCTAATGACCTGGCTGATCAAAATGCTGGAGAAGATCAGGTTTCAGCGTACCTGGTTGCCGGTAGCCGCAGCAATAATTATTGGCTACCTGGGATGGCAGCGACCGGAGGGTCTGGGTACTGGTAATTACTTTATTCCTGCACTTAGCAGCGGCGCTATCAATTTACAGATCCTGCTGGGCCTGTCTTTGGTACGCCTGGCCATGTTAATCTTAGCGGCAGGATCGGGAGCCCCGGGGAGAGAATTAATCATTTCTCCATTAATTTTAATAGGAGCTACATTGGGAATGGCCAGTTTATTACTGGTGAGTATGATCGTGGGCATTTATGATGTAACACCGGAGTTAGCAGCAGTGGTAGGAATTGCAGCCATGCTTACGGGAAGACTCCCGGTTATATTTGCAGCCCTCATTTTCTCTATAGAACTCACCCATCAGTGGATGGTTATTATACCTGTTATTGCCGCGCTGATCCCAGCTATGCTGCTCCGTAGCGTGATTGTAAGAAACGGTACAAATTAAAATCACCCTGTTCCAGTGCCGTTTTTATCTGTTGATAGAGTTCCTGCCTGTTAATGGCCTTCATACGCTGGCGTTGTATCAGTTGCCAGGCTTTTTCAGTAAGCAATTGTGCATGCTTTTCAGGATGTTGGGTAAGTTGCAGTTGATGCTGATCGATTGCCTGTATGAGCTCTCTTAAGCCTTCGTTGGTAGTAGCGACAGTTTTTAACACGGCCGTCTCCTGCACCCGGCTATGTGCCAGTATCCGCAGGTTTTTTACGAATGCATCAGCATTATCCCTGTCAGCTTTATTCACGACAAAAATGTCTGCTATTTCCATCAGGCCTGCTTTCATCGTCTGTATTTCATCGCCGGCTTCCGGTACTACCACGACAACGGTGGTGGTAGCAATTCCTGCAATTTCCACTTCACTCTGCCCCACTCCTACTGTTTCAATAAAAAGGTAATCGAAGCCAGCAGCTTTCATCAGCTCGCTCACTTCGATAATGCGTGGGCTCAATCCTCCTAAAGCGCCTCTGCTGGCCATGGAGCGAATAAATACATTGTCGTTGTTAAAATGCTGGGCCATGCGTACCCTGTCGCCCAGCAATGCACCGTAATTAAATGGAGAACTGGGATCTACAGCGATGATACCTACTTTCTTCCCCTGTTCCAGCAGGAGCTCAATCAAGCCATTTACAAGCGTGCTTTTGCCGGCTCCGGGAGGGCCTGTGATGCCGATGACCCGGGTATGGTCATTGGCCGGCAGGTCTGCCAACAAGGCTTCGTACCCGCTGGCTTCATTTTCCACCAGCGTAATACATCGGGCCAGGGCCCTGGTTGAGCCCTGTAATAGGGCTGTCAATAGAGAACGCATCTTCTAAATTACGAATAACGGATTATCTTCGCAGCCAATATAAGTATTCTATGAAAGTAGCCGGATTCACTTTTGTTCGCAATGCCGTAAAATATGACTATCCAGTATTGGCATCTATCAGGTCGATCCTGCCACTGTGCGATGAGGTGATTGTCAGTGTAGGTGACTCTGATGATGGGACATTGGCCCTCATTCAGTCCATCGATTCTCCTAAAATTAAGATCACACATTCTGTATGGGATGAATCACTGAAAGAAGGAGGAAGGATCCTGGCAGTAGAGACAGACAAAGCATTTGCGCATGTGAGCCCTGATGCCGACTGGTGTTTTTATATCCAGGCAGATGAGGTGGTGCACGAAAAAGATTACCCTGCTATAAGGGCGGCAATGGAGAAATACAAGGATGATCCGAAAGTACAAGGATTGTTGTTTGAGTATATGCACTTCTTTGGTAGCTATGATTACATTGGTGATTCAAGAGTGTGGTACAAAAATGAAATCAGGGTAATCAGGAACGATAAAAAGATTTCTTCTTACCGCGATGCCCAGGGTTTCAGGAGAGAAGGTGAGAAATTGCATGTGAAGCCGGTGGATGCGCATATCTATCATTATGGATGGGTGAAGGATCCGGAGGCACAGGCAAGGAAGCTGAATAATTCATTCACTTTGTATAATGGAGCGAATGATGAGAAGATGAAGAAGAGAGTGAATATTTCTGAATTTGATTATGGCGAAGTGGATAGCCTGGAAGTGTTTAAGGGTACGCATCCGGCGGTGATGCAGTCAAGGATTGATGAGAAGAACTGGAAGTTTGAGCATGATATCAGCAGGAAGAAGTTTGGGTTTAAAGACAGTATACTTTACTGGATAGAAAAGAGGACAGGTAAGCGATTGTTCGATTACAGGAATTATAAAAAAATATAGCAATTAAAAAGGGTTTGCCTCTGGCAAACCCTTTTTAATTTAGTAAAGCTTTCTGTATAAATCGAAGTATGCTTTTGCATTAGCATCCCAGCTAAACTGCAGGGCATGTTTTTTTATAACACCTGTGCGATCATTATTCGCAAAGTGTTCCATCCCTTTTGCAAATACATCCTGCATGGCATCAGGTGCAAAATCACGGAAGTAATATGCAACGTCCCCTCCTACTTCAGGTAAACTGGTTTTATCAGACAGGAACACAGGTTTACCAAAGTGCATGGCTTCTACCACCGGAGCGCCAAAGCCCTCTGCCAGCGAAGGAAACAGGAAAGCTGAACACTGACTGTAATACCAGTATTTCTCTTCATCAGTAATGCCCCCTACAAGTTTCAGCCTGTTGCTCACACCCAGTTCCTCAGCAGCAGCTTCAATTTTTTTGATATAATCTCCCTGTTGTCTGCCGGCGATAATCAATTCATAATCGTTGCCAGCTAACAATGATGGCAGCACATGAAAATTCTTCTTCGGTGTCAGCATGCCGATCGAAAACAGGAAAGGCCGCTGTGGTTTATATGATGGTGTATCGAAGCCCGGAAATTGTTTTACTTCAGAGCCCTGGTATACAATCTGGCATTTGCTGTCAGGCACCCTGATATGTTCCCTGATTGCATTCAGTGTAAATTGGGAAATCGATACGACTACATCCGTTTCATCCACCTGTTTTTGCAGTTGCTTCAGATGGTATTTTTTCTGCCATTCTTTTAGGCGGTCATCAATCAGGAAGTTCAGGTCATGAATGGTGACAATCGCCCGCCTGGCCTGTTTCCTGGGCCACACATTACCTGTCTGGTGTACAGCATGAAATACATCCATCTTTGCCGGACGGAAAGCATATCTGTCATACCATTTATACGGTATTGTTTCAAATCGTCCGTTAAATTCTGCAAAGGATGCAGGCATGTAATACAGCAGTTGTTCATCCTGCTGCTGCAGGTTCAATAGTCGTTGTCCTAATTGTAAACAGAAGGTGTAAAGACCGTTGTGTGGATACTTTAATTTCTCGAAATCCAGACCGATGCGGTGCATATTAATAAGATAGTTGAAGATTAATACAGGCTCCGGTATATCTCCAGATAGCCTTTTGCCATATTATCATAGCTGAAACGTGCTGCATATGCTTTAATTGCATCTGCAGGATGCTTTTGCTGGTAATCGAGCATGCCATTCCGGAAAACCTCCTGCATGTTGTCAGGTTCAAAATCCTGGAAATAATAACTAAGAGGTCCGCCCACTTCAGGCAAACTGGTTTTGGTAGAGAGGAAGCATGGCTTACCCATGGTCATCGCTTCTATCACAGGTATTCCAAATCCTTCGGCAATGGAAGGGAAAAGAAATCCTTCACAGTGACGAAGGTACCAGTATTTATCGGGATACGATATTGCTCCCGGTATTTTCACCCTGTCTGCCACACCGTGTTCCTGTGCCTTCATCCAAATCTGCTGTTTGTACTGCTCATCGAAGATGGGGCCGGCTATAATCAGTTCGTAATCATTGCCCACCAGCAGTGCCGGCAGTACATGAAAGTTCTTTTTAGCATTCACGCCACCCAGGCTAAACAGGAATGGTTTGGCCGGCCGATAGGCAGGTGCATCAAAGTCAGGAAAAGCTTCCAGGTGACCACCATTGTATACCACGCTGGTGGCTTTATTTTCCAGGTTCAGGTGTGTTTTCACATCGTTCATCACGAATTGGGAGATGGTCACAACATGATCAGCCCGGTCTATATTTTTCTGAACGGACTTCAGGATTGCCTTCACCTTTGCAGGTGCTTGTTTTTCGTGGATGCAGTTCAGGTCATGGATGGTTAATACCATCGGCGTTTTGCCTGCCTGTGGTATATACCGGGTAGACTGGAAGGTGGTATGCCATACATCCGTTTTAAAGTCGGGCATCCAGTATTTATGCAGAGAGTTCTTCCTGATGTAAGTACCTGCTTCACCAAAGAATCCCTGCAGGTGTTTGGGCATATAAAACACCATTTCCTCATTGGCCGCTTTATTTTTCAGGAGGGCATAGCCCAGCTGCTTACAGAATTCATAGAGTCCTGTATTGGCGTATTTCATTTTCTCGCAGTCGAGTAAGAGTCGCGGCATATAAGTTTGAATGGTAATTGGGGGTTAAATATATATTCTATAATTTAGAAACCATGACGAATTTCATCCCAATATTTCCCTTGGGTATTGTTGTGTACCCTGAAGAGCAGCTGAACCTGCACATATTTGAACCCAGGTATAAACAGCTGATCCGGGAATGTATAGCCGAGCAGAAACCTTTTGGAATTCCCTCTGTGATTGATAATAAGATAGTAGAATATGGTACACTGGTAGAAGTGGTACGGGTGGAGAAATCTTATGAAAGTGGGGAACTGGATGTGGTAACCAGAGGTACCAGGGTGTTTCGTATACTGGAAGTGATCAAAACCATTCCGGAGAAATTATATACAGGTGCCATAGTCAATTACCCGGAGAATCATACAAATTCAAATGAGCGCTTACAAAAGCAGGTCATACAGGCGCTGAGAGAACTGCATAACCTGCTGCAGGTCAATAAGAGCTTTAAAAAAGAGGATGCAGACCTCCTCTCCTACGATATTGCGCATCATGCCGGGTTATCCCTGCTTGAAGAATATGAGCTGCTCCTCCTGTTCCAGGAACTGCAGCGCCTGGAATACCTGAAACGACACCTGCTAAGGGTCGTGCCTGTAATGGCAGAAATGGAGCGGCTGAAAGACCGGGTAAAATTGAACGGGCATTTTAGAAACCTGTCGGCAGGTGATATTTAGGAATTGTATAATTTTGCGCCCGAACTACTTATATGAAGAAGATCATTACGCGTTTAGCGTTTCTGTGGGTTTTGCTGGCTGCCGTATCGTGTGAGAACGATATGGAGGCTGTCATGAACCTCGATAAAAAAGCCACAGCTGTAGAAGAAGGGAAGAAAATCAATTCCCTGTATAGTCAGGATGGTCACGTAAAGGCCAATCTGACAGCTCCTACCATGCTTCGCCATCTGGCGGTACCTATCTATGTAGAATTCAATAACGGCCTGAAGGTATTGTTTTACAGCGATTCCCTGAGTGTAGAGAGCACATTGACAGCGCGTTATGGAAAATACTTTGAGAACGATGCCAACATCTTTCTGAAAGACCATGTGGTAGTGGTGAATAAAAAGGGAGAACGGCTGGACTGCGAAGAGCTGAACTGGGATTCCAAGAAGCAGCAGTTTATTTCTAATACGAGGGTAAGGATCAGCACGGAGACAGATACCTTATATGGTACGGGCCTGATTTCCAACCAGGACTTTACTGACTATACAATTATGCATCCAACCGGTCCGTTTGTGGTCCAGGATACTACGATGCTGAATTAAAGATATTCCCACAACGATAACGGCCCATCATCGCGTATGCAATGATGGGCCGTTTCGCTTTAACCTATTTTTTAACCTAAAATTTTGTCCTTATAAAAACGCAAGAACCATGCCATTAAGTATGTGCATGCAGCTATCTATTTTATAATATAATGATACTCTGGCATATGTTCGAAAGAATCCCTATATCCTGCATTAACCGGGAATTTTATAACATTCACCAAATGGCAGACTTTTCTACAGATCTGGCAATCTATATTTACAATAGGTTTTTCATAGGATATGGTTAAATTATTAGGCGGTACTCTTACCGCCTTTTTTTATTATCTTAAAGCTTCAATAACAAAACATTATGGAGCAGATTACCTGGCAGGATTTTGAAAAGGTAGCCATTCGTGTAGGAACTATTATAGAAGTAGCCGACTTTCCCAGGGCAAAGAACCCCGCTTATCAGTTATTA
Source organism: Chitinophaga silvisoli (assembly GCF_003412465.1). GTDB lineage: Bacteria > Bacteroidota > Bacteroidia > Chitinophagales > Chitinophagaceae > Chitinophaga > Chitinophaga silvisoli. The sequence continues at coordinate 494,362 of NZ_QTJV01000002.1, read as the reverse complement.
ATAGACTTTGGTCCCGAGCTGGGCATCAAGCGTTCATCCGCTCAAATCACAAAATTGTATACAGAAGAGAACTTAGTCGGTAAACAGATTGTTGCTGTAGTAAACTTCCCTGTGAAGCAGGTGGCCAATTTCTTTTCCGAATGCCTGGTGCTGGGTGTAGTAGGTGATGATAAGGAAATTGTGTTGTTACAGCCTGATAGAACGGTCCGGAATGGCCTGCAGATAGGGTAAAATGGGTATATAAGCTAGTAATTAAAAATAATTACAATTTAAAAATTAATTAATATTATCTTATTTAACATATATGAGCTGACCTCTTCATTCTTACCGTTTTACGAACTATTTTATAACGTTCACGGAAATGGGAGAAGAACTCAGTTTTGTAGACTATATCTTTGACTTAGGTTTTTCATAGGATATGGTTAAAATTATTACAAGGGCGGTATTCTTACCGCCCTTCTATATTTAAGGCAGGTTCTGCCATTAACAGCTCATCTGTTACGTTCACCCCTCAAAAACTGATTTTCGCCTCCAAAAGCCGCTACGTTTAACTTCCTTTTCATTACGTTCCCAAACAAAAATATAGCATTCACCAGAATGGGTTTTGCACGTATGCAAAATAAGCCCACCTTTGGTACAGGTTTTTCAATAAAGATATGGTTAAAATTTTTCGGGGCTGTAGTCTTGCAGCCCCGTTTCTTTTTTTATAACTCTGCCGGAAACGGCTCTTCCAGTAAATAGCGATAGATAAACCGGTACGCTTCCATATCACTATGCCTGTTCTTGATACTGGTTCTCCACCCATGACGCTCTCCCGGATAGATCATAAATTCAAAATGCTTATTCATGTCTTCCAGCATATTGACCAGCTGGATACTGTTCTGGATGTGCACGTTGTCATCCATGGTACCATGGGTAATCCTGATTAAGCCTTTATAACGGTCCAGGTAGTTCATCGGTGAGGTGATTTTATACCCTTCAGGGTTCTCCGCAGGCGTATCCATATACCTTTCTGTATAATGGCTGTCATAGAGCTGCCAGTCAGTCACAGAATAGTTAGCCATCCCATAATTGAATACGGAAGCACCATAGGTGAGCGCCATACAGGTCATATACCCCCCGAAGCTCCCCCCGGTGATGCAAACCTTGTTAGTATCTACATAAGCCTGGGAACGGAGCCATTTGGTGGCATCCATATAATCTTCTATTTCATAGATCCCTGTCTTGCGGTGGATGTAGTTCATCCCCATTTTACCCAGCTGACCGGAGCTGCGGTTATCAATGACTACCTGGATCACCCCTTTCTCTGCCCACCATTGTGAGGTCAGGTTCAGGTTCCAGCGATCGTAAACGGTACCGGCATTAGGTCCACCATAGATGCTGATGAGCACAGGGTACTTTTTACCTTCCTGCATATGGAGGGGCATGGTCACCGTCATTGGCAATGTCAGCCCATCGCGGGTGGTATAGGTCATAAGTTTAGGCAGAGCCAGGTTATATTCGCTGATCTGATCGCCCTTGCTGTCACCCAGTTCTCGAACTACCTTGCCTTTGTTGTCCATCAGTGCCACACGGGTTGGGGTCGTCAGGTTAGAATAGGCGGTCACGAAATAGTCGCCATGTGGGCTTACAGTCGTAGCATGGAAATATTCCCCGAATGTGAGCCGGGTAATAGCGCCGCTGTTCATGTTTACCTTGTAGAGGTCTGTACGGGTAGAGGCTTCTTTGCGGGCTACAAAGTAGATCTGTTCCTGTTTGGTATCGAAAGCTACAGTGTAGTTCACCGTCCAGTTACCACTGGTCAGCTGCTTTTTCAGGGAGCCATCCATATTATACCAATAGAGATGTGACCAGCCTGTTTTATCACTCTCAATGATGAAGCCCCTGCCCTTTTCCAGGATGGTCATACCATCTTTCCAGTCGATCCAGGTAGATTGTTTTTCATCGTATACCTCTTTTTTAGCACCGGTGCTCAGGTTGATATCATAGAGTTTCAGGTTGTCCTGTCCCCTGTTCATCCATTGTAACCACAGGTGATTGTCGCTGGTCCAGAACGGGGTACCGAAGTATTGGTCTGCCTTTTCATCGAAAGCGGCCCAAATGGTAGCACCACCATTTACAGGCACCACGCCAACTTTCACCTCGGGGTTCTTATCGCCGGCTTTGGGGTAACGGGTGTTCTCAGTGAAGCCATGCTGCCCTTTTTCGCTATAGATAGGGAATACGGGTACCTTGGAATCATCGAAACGCATATAAGCCAGGTAGCGGCTATCCGGGCTCCACCAGAAAGCCCGGTAGCGGGAGGCGCGGCCCAGAATTTCTTCGTAATACACCCAGGAAGCGTAACCATTGTACACCACGTCAGAGGCATCATTGGTATAGCGGGTCTCCTTTTTGCTGGCTATTTCCACGCTATAGAGGTCATTGTGACGGGTGAAGGCCACGTACCTGCCATCAGGAGAAATAGTCGGGTTCTTTTCTGTGAGCGTATCATTTGTGAGCTGCGTGCTGGTACCGTCAGCAGCCGTATAGATAATATCGTGATTTTGTACAGATACAGAGATCCCGGCTTTAGAATATTCGGAAGAAGCTCCCGTTTTAACATCTACCTGGTAAGCCTTGCCATTGCGCACTTCAATATAGTGGGTATCATCGGCCCAACCAGTGATGTTGGGTAATGGCCTGGAAATGCCTGAAGGGGCATTTTTCCAGATCTGTTCATAAGTAAGATCTTTCTTATCCTGGGCACACAGTGGTGCAGATAGTAGTCCCAGGGCTGCCATGCAGCGGGTGAAGTGACGTAATTGCATAGATCGGATTTGTTGTAAATTAAAAATCCGGCTGCTAGCAGCCGGATTTTTCTTGATATAAGGTTGAAAAAGAAGACTATTGGAGCTTCTCTGGTTTCATTTGTGGGAAGAACAGTACATCCTGGATAGATGGATTGTTCGTCATGATCATGGTAAGACGGTCGATACCAATACCGATTCCGGAGGTTGGTGGCATACCATATTCCAGTGCACGGAGGAAATCGTAGTCGATGTACATGGCTTCGTCATCACCTCTTTCCATCAGTTTCACCTGATCTTCGAAGCGCTGGCGCTGATCGATAGGATCATTCAGCTCGCTGTAGGCGTTGGCCAGTTCCTTACCGTTTACCATCAGTTCAAAGCGTTCTACCAGGCCTGGTTTGCTACGGTGTTTCTTGGTGAGCGGACTCATTTCCACCGGGTAATCGATGATGAAAGTGGGCTGTACATAGTTGTGTTCAGCTTTTTCACCGAAGATCTCATCGATCAGTTTACCCTTACCCATGCTTGGTGCTACGCCGATTCCCAGTTGTTTGCAGGTATCCCGAAGTTGCGCTTCATCCATTTCAGAGATGTCAATACCGGTATGTTCCTTAATCGCATCATACATGCTGATACGTTTGAAAGGTGCTTTGAAGTCGATCACCTTATCTCCTACCTGTACCTGGGTGGTACCATGCAGGGTGAGGGCGATCTTTTCCAGCAGGGTTTCGGTGGTACGCATCATCCACTCATAGTCTTTGTAAGCGGCGTACATTTCCATTACGGTGAATTCCGGGTTATGGGTACGGTCCATACCTTCGTTGCGGAAGTCTTTGGCAAACTCGTACACACCATCGAAACCACCTACGATCAGACGTTTCAGATACAGCTCATTAGCAATACGCATGTATAATGGAATATCCAGTGCATTGTGATGCGTCTTGAACGGACGTGCAGTAGCACCACCAGGGATGGGCTGGAGGATCGGTGTTTCTACTTCCAGGTAGCCCAGGTCGTTGTAGAAATCACGGATGGTTTGCATGATCTTGGTACGCTTGATAAAGGTATCCTTTACCCCGGGATTGATGATCAGGTCTACGTAGCGCTGACGGTATCTGAATTCAGGATCGGTTACCGCATCGAAGGTTTCACCGTCTTTTTCAGCTACGTTTGGCAATACACGCAATGATTTAGCGAGAAAATCCAGCTTTGTTACATGTATAGACAATTCCCCGGTTTTAGTCACAAAAGCATAACCTTTAGCACCCAAAATATCTCCAAGATCGATCAGCTTTTTGAAAACAGTATCGAACATGGTTTTATCCTCACCAGGGCAGATGTCATCGCGGCGAATATACAGCTGAATTGTGCCAGTGTGGTCCTGCAAGCTAATGAAAGCAGCCTTACCCATGTCACGTTTCTTCATGACACGGCCTGCAATACAAATGTTTTGCAGCTGGTCTTTGGTTTCTTCACTATAAACTGCCTTAATGTTCGCGGCAGTATTGTTTACGGGATATTCTTCCGCCGGATAGGGGTTTATACCCGCATTCTCCAGTTCCTGCAGTTTCTCCCTGCGTATGATCTCTTGCTCAGATAGTGATGTCATGTAAATACTGAATTACAATAATGGATTGCAAAAATAGCTTTTTCTGCCCTTTGGCATTAATTTTTCTCTTTATTCCATAGGTTCTACATATTCCACACTAAAACAGTAATGAGATGAAAACTATTATTGTTCCCACGGACTTTTCAACAGCAGCATATAATGCCGCCCGCTACGCGCTGGGACTGGCAGGGCAAATGGGGGCTACCCGGGTCGTTTTGTACCATGCTTATGAGCTGGTAGTGCCGGTGCCGGATATGCCTTCGGCAATTCCGATGGTAGACTCTAAGGAACTGAAGAAAGCCAGCCAGGAGGGCCTGGAAAAGATGAGAAATGAGCTGGTGGCGGAAGTGCCTGACAATGTAATACTCGAGCTGAAGGCAGAAAACCATCTGCTGTCAGCCAATATTGATGGTTTTTGCCAGGATCAGCAGGCAGATCTGATTGTAATGGGTACTGAAGGAGGAAGCCAGTTCGAAGAGATCCTGATTGGCTCCAATTCAGTAGATGTAGCTAAGCATACCGCTTGTCCGGTAATCATTGTGCCGGCAGATGCCGTATATCGCCCTATCAGGAAGATTGTATTTGCATGCGATTTTAAACATATAGGGGAAAATACGCCCATTGGTCCGCTCAAGAGCTTGCTCAGTGTATTTAACGCATCGCTGCATGTGCTGAACATTGATCATTCCGGGAAAGGACTGGCAGGAGAAACGCCCATGGAAAGTTTGCTGCTGGATACCCTGCTGGAAGGCTATAACCCGATCTATCATTTTGTGGACAATGAAAATGTGGCGAATGGCATCATAGAGTTCTCAGAAAAAGAAGGTGCCGATCTGATCTTTATTATACCCAGGAAACATGGATTGTTTGATGGAATGTTCAGAAGGAGCCGGACCACGCAGTTAGCATTTCACAGTCATATCCCATTGCTGGCAATACACGAATAGAAAAATACATTATTTTTATAGCCTGTAGCAGCCCCGGATCGCATTGCGATCCGGGGCTGCTGTGCGAAGAGCTACCCTTCATCACTAATTGAATTGGTAGATTAAATATTGTTATTAATTTGCATGTAAACCACAACTTCAACAATATGTATAAGAAACTATGTCTTCTGTTTTTGGCTGGTATTTCTTTAGGGACGGTATCGAAGGCCCAGATATTAAAGAATTTGAGTAAAGCTGTAAGTAGTGCAACCAGTAGCGCGACTGGAAGTACTGCAGGTGTTTCCCAGACAGATGCAGGGAATGCAATCAAGGAGGCATTGTCAAAGGGTGTGTCAAAAGGTATTGCTTCTCTGAACAAGACGGATGGTTTCTTTGGCAGTGAAGTATACAAATTGTTATTACCTCCTGATGCGGTGAAGATCGGCAATACATTGAGAAGTGTAGGCCTGGGCAGCCAGGTGGATAAAGCAATCCTTTCTATCAACCGTGCTGCTGAAAAAGCAGTAGGTTTTGCGGCGCCTATTTTCGTGGATGCGATCAAGGAAATGACGATCACCGATGCCTTGAACCTGTTGAAGGGTTCTGATAGTTCTGCTACTGTATACTTCAAGGGTAAGACCACAGAAAAGCTGAAGGCTGCGTTTTCACCGGTGGTAAAGGGTGCACTGGATAGCACAAGTGCAACCAAGTATTATGGAGATATTGTGACCAGGTATAATAAGCTGCCTACTACTTTCAATAAAGTGAATCCTGATCTGCAGGATTATGTGACTGGTATGGCGGTGAATGCGCTGTTTGATCAGATTAAGGTAGAAGAGAAAAATATCAGGGCGAATCCGGCTGCGAGGACTTCCGATCTGCTGAAGAAAGTGTTTGGAAGTGTGACATCCACGAAATAGAGATTTTCAAAACGAAATAGAGATTTTTAAAAGGTCCTGCCGGAAGGCAGGACCTTTTAAATTATATTGCCAGCAGTACCTGCCATGCTTCGGTTACTTTGCCGGCATCCAACAGGCGTTGTGCGTAAGCATGCAACTCTCTTTCCATCTCATCTGGCGTAATGCTGTAATACTGGAAAATATTCTTCAGGTGCTCATCCTCAAATGCCGGATCTATCACCGGGTGCTCATGTACATTGGCCAGCTGGCCTAAGTGATTTCCTGTCAGGATCCTGCTATTCCGGATATGCAAAGGCAGGGCATCGATACCAATACCCAGTGATGTATTCGGCTTCGCTACTTCAAATACCGCATCGCCGGAGGCCCTGCAATAGTAGTCCCCTCCCATTCTCGCCACCAGGTCAATTTTATGCGGGTCAATGCCTCCTTTTTCATTAAGCACTTCATCGCTGATGTGAATCAAAACAGGTTCGCAAATCACCAGGTTGCCTGCACCACCTTCAGTACCGGTTTCAATAATCTGCTTTACGATACATTCTATCTGCACCGGGCTTTCCCTGACCCTGAAAGGCTTCACCTTTTCAGATGCAAGCGCTGTAAACCCTGCCTTTTCAAACTCACTGACTCCTTTTGGATACTCGCAACTGGCTAAAGAAGTCTGTTGTACCATGGCATAATTCACCATGTTGATCACCACTTCCCCGACCTCGTAAAGGTTTTCCAGTGTATGTTTGGTGGTATTATCCCTCACCCTGCGGGAAGGTGAAAAGATTAGTGTGGCAGGATTGGTACCGAAAATATTGAAGAAGCTAAATGGAGATAAATTAGGTTGTCCTTCTTTATCAACAGTGCTTGCAAAACAGACTGGCCTGGGAGCGATGGCACCCTGTAAATAACCTTGCAGTACGGCGGTTGTAACCTGCCCGGGGATAATCTGCATTTATTTCTTTAGTTTGAGGATCGAAAAATCTGATTCTTCTGCTACGATGGTGTTGGTCAGTTTTCCTAAACCTTCTATTTCCAGTTCAACCACATCACCTTCCTGCAGCCATTGTTCAGGATAATCAGGATTATTAAGTTTGCCGGTGCCGTTCAGTTCCAGGAAGCAGCCAGTACCTACAGTACCGCTACCGATTACATCGCCGGGCATAATGTTCGCACCATAGGAACAGCGTTGAATGATTTCGGCAAAGGTCCAGTCCATATCGCCCATATTGCCTTCGCTTACCTGAACACCATTTACATGGCAGGTCATTTTCAGGTTGTAAGCGTTGCCGGTATGGCCGGGTTTTGGATCGGTGAGCAGGGGGGCCAGTTCATCGGGAGTAACCAGCATGGGGCCTATAACGGTACTGAAATCCTTGCCTTTGCAGGGGCCCATGTTCAGTTTCATTTCATCCATCTGAAGGGTGCGTGCACTCATATCGTTCATGATCATGAAACCTCCGATGTACTCGTCAGCTTCTTCGGCAGGAATGTTGCGGCCAGCTTTGCAGATGACGATAGCAGCTTCCAGCTCAAAGTCCAGTTTATCGAAGTGATCAGGCATGCAATACACATTTCCCGGTCCCTGGATAGCATTGTGGTTGGTAAAGTAAAAGACGGGGAACTGGTCGAATTCTGCAATCATTTCTACCCTGCGGTTGCGGCGTGCAGAGGCTACGTGTTGGCGGAATGCATAACCATCACGGCAGGAATTAGGAAATGGCACTGGGGCCATCAGTGTAACCCTGTCCACCGGTATAGGAGTCGCAATGCCTACGTGTTTGCCGGCCTTCAGTTGGGCATCGGCTTCTTTTGCAATATCGATCACATCTTCCCACATGAGCAGGAACATTTGCATGTTTCCGGGGAGATTGGGGTGAAGGTCCTGGGTGTTGTAGAGTTGGTTGTCTACCAAAATTGCCAGTTGGTCGCTCTCTTCCCGGAGGTAAGTAACAAGTTTCATAATATAACGTTCTGGTTGTATGATGTGTAAATATAACTTTTACATTTTAATGGTAGCTATGTTGGGGAGTATAACACTTTCAGCCCAGCCGCGTACGGATACCCTGTTGCAAAGACTCTTTTCGCAGGGATCACCTGCGCTGCAGCATATATTGCAGTATCCTGATTCATTCCGCTACCAGTTGATCTATACACAGATTGACAGAGATGCAAAAAATCGTCCTCACTTTAAACACTATTATCTGCATGTAGATCCCGATCAGTATTTTAATCCGGCATCTACTGTGAAAATGCCAATCGCATTTCTTGCACTTGAAAAGTTAAACGAGCTGCATAAGCAGGGACTGGATAAATATACACCCATGCGGATAGATAGTGTGGAGCATGATATCGCCTATTACCTGAAGCAGATTTTCCTGGTGAGTGACAACGATGCTTACAATCGGTTGTATGAATTTCTGGGCCAACAGACCATCCATGAAAAGCTCTGGGAGAAAGGCTATCCACGTATTCGCATCGTCCGGAGATTTATGCCGCTTGATGAGGAGGGGAACAGGAATACGCCTGCTGTATCATTTGGTAAAATCTATACACAGCCACCTGCCCGCAGTGCATTGAATTTTGATTTCAGTAAAAATATCGAAATTGGACGCGGACACTGGGACCAGCATGATAGCCTGATCATGACACCGATGGATTTTACCAAACATAATAATGTGCCCCTGGAGGATCTGCAGCAACTATTGCAGTCAGTCATATTTCCTGCATCTGTTCCCCGAAAACAACGATTTCATCTTACAACAAATGACTATCGTTTTCTGTATACATATATGTCCGCCTACCCTTCTGAGGTAGCAAATCCACATTATGACACAGCGACATACTTTGATAGCTATGTTAAGTTTTTTCTTTTTAAGGACAAAAAACAAAGGCCGCCCTCATATATCAGAATCTTTAATAAACCCGGATGGTCTTATGGGTTTTTGACGGATGTAGCATATATCATTGATACTAAAAATAAGGTGGAATTCATGCTCAGTGCGACACTGTACGTGAATAGAGATGGAATTCTGAATGATGATAAATATGAATATGAAGAGGTCGGATATCCCTTTTTCAGGGAAACAGGTGAGATAATTTATCAATATGAGTTGCAGCGAAAAAGGAAGTATCAACCAGACCTGTCTCCATTTAAAATGACGTACGAAAAGGGTAGGTAAGATCGGCATAATATTGGTGCATTAGCACTTTGGCGAATGATGGAACTGGAAGATTAACGGGAGTTTATTTTAAGACTTTTTCAATTTGCAAAAATCTAAAGGAAGTCATGAAGTTTGAAAAGATTAAGAACAAAGGACAGGCGAGGCTATTTGAGAGCAGATATTTAGAAATGCTCACCAAGACACATCCATTGGTAATATGGGGCATGTACATACCTATTATCGGGTATAGCCTTTACTACAGCAACACCTCTTTGGGATTTAACATCACTACTGTATTAACAGTCTTTTTTGGTGCGATGTTATTCTGGACATTCTTTGAATATATCATGCACCGGTATTTGTTTCACTTCAGCAGTGAGAGTCCGAAGGTAAGGCGCTTTATTTACGTGATGCATGGTAATCACCATGAGTATCCGCGTGACAAGCAGCGTTTGTTTATGCCACCTGTGCCCAGTCTCATTCTGGCATCAGCGATCTTTGGTGTACAATATTTTTTCCTGAGAGAATATACCTACATGTTCTTTCCGGGATTTATGTTAGGTTACCTGATTTATGGCAGTATGCACTATGCGATTCATGCATGGAATCCACCATTTAAATTTATGAAGCCATTGTGGCGTAATCATCACCTGCATCATTATAAGGCGGAGGAGAAAGGGTTTGGTGTGAGCTCTTCTTTGTGGGACTGGGTGTTTGGAACATCATTCGAACTGGAGAAAGAGAAAGAAGACAAGGCGAAGGTACGTGAGTTGATGTTTGATAAATAGTTTACCATCGGTCTTCACTATCATCATCATTGAATGGTCGGGTGAAGGTTTTGCGGGAGATAATTTTTTGCTGCTGACGCTCTATGAGCAAGGCAGCAATTTTTTTATATACCTGTTCACTTGTGTCGTCTGCAAGGACTTGTCTGATTTTATTTTCAGCTACATCTATTTTGTATAAAAGGAGTACGAACTGCTGGAAGTCTTGGTTGATAAGGGCTTCAAGCCTGGTGGCTAAGAGGGATTCCAGTTGTTCATAAGTAATCTGGTCGGGAATGGTGAGTGCTGTATCAGCTGCGATTTGTAAAGCGGTTTCCGGTAGTAATTCCTGCATTGCATTGAATTTATTGATTGCAAAAAAATAGCTGCTGCCATAGGCAGCAGCTATTTTTTTGCATGAAGCAAACTTATTTCATTCTTTTAATCTTGTAAGAGGCATTCGTCACAATTCTTACAGGCACTTTCACATCACTCTTAATCTTCTTTGCCTTGTTTGCCTTATAGGTGTACGTACCATTCATCTCAGTATTCTGTGAAGCGATACTAGGGAAGCCTGAAGTACGATCAATCAGATAATTTGTCATGATATCACCATTGATTTCGGCAGTAGCCTCAATCCCGTCATCTGTAGTAAAGGTTTCCACTTTGTTGGTCACGACTTTACCTGTACCATTAATTTTGGCAGTCTGGGCATCCCATGTCTGGAGGTTCCAGTAGAGTGAAATATCACCTACCAGTCCGGTGCGGATAGGTACATTCTCTTCCCATCGGGTACCGGTTTTGATACTGCGTACAGGATAGATCACCAGCAGTTGTTCCAGCCAGGTATGGAAGGCGTTGGTCCCAAACTGGTCTTTCATGAGCTTTTTATAAGCGGTCTGCTCATCGGCTTTCAGATTGGAAAAGGTAGCCGATGCTTTGTCCAGCAGATCATCCAGGCCAATTACTTTGTTGATATATCCGGAAGACGAGATATCGACGGAGAATGGTTGATCGATAATGCTTTTCAGGGCAGCCTGAAAAGGTTCTTTTTCATTAGGCACGGAAGCATCCACGAGGATGTTCTGATTACGTGCGTTGAAATTGAACTTTAATTCTTTATATCTGAAAGTCAGGGTGGCGTGGCCATCCGATGTTTCGGTCACCTCGATAGCAATGGTATTATTGAAGTCGCGGGTTACGCGTTGCATGATATCATCTACTGTCGTATAGGTTTCGCTGCGGCTTTCCTGTTTCAGCTCGAACTGTTGGCCTTTGAGAAAACTGTAGCTCAGGTCTACATAATCTCTTTTATCATCCTGTTGTTGTGCAAATGCCGGCATGGCCAGGGTGGCACCCAGGGCCATTGACACAAAAAATCGCTTCATCATTACGCTATATTTATTAAACATATTTTTCTATGACACCGAGGCCAAACAACGCGAAGTCATATTTGGCAGGGTCTTCAGGATCCAGTTGCCGCAACTTTTCGGTCAGGTCCAGCGCTGTAGGCCAATCTGATTTGGCGGCTGAGATCAATCCCAGTCTGGTAGCGACTCTGCCCACATGCACATCTACAGGGCATACCAGTTGAGAAGGGCTGATATGGTTCCATAGTCCAAAATCCACGCCATTTTCATCTTTTCTGACCATCCAGCGCAAATACATGTTCAGGCGCTTACAGGCGGAGTTCCTGGCGGGGGTAGATATGTGTTTCCGGGTCCTTTCCGGGTGCTCCATGGCAAAGAAGACCTTATGAAACCCGATCAGGGCTTTTTCGACTGTTTGGTCTTTAGGGGTCAGGTGGCCGCTAAAGGCAAATTCCAGGGAGGTGACGTTGCTATAATAGTGCTGCAGGAACTCGACAAAGTAGAGCAGGTCTACTCCATTGAAGGTCCGGTGGCAGAACTGCATGAGCTTTATCCGTTCCCTGGGCTCGTGGTTCCTGATGAAGTCGTAAGGCTCATTGTCCATCAACTTCATCAGTTCAGTGCATTTATTGATAATGGTGGTCCGGTTGCCCCAGGCAAGTATTGCAGCAAAAAGCCCTGCGATCTCGATATCCTGTAGTTTGGAAAACCTGTGCGGGATCGTGATAGGATCGCCGGCAATAAAGTCCGGTGTGTTATAATACGCCGCTTTGGAATCCAAAAACGCCTTCAGTTGCTGGAATTTCATGGTGGTCAGTCGGTTAGGTGTGTCTGCAGGCTCACATAATATTGCAGCATGACGCATTGAAAATAAGTAAAAATGTGAAAACAAATGTCCCCAAAAAATAAACGCTTCTGCCAGCGGCAGAAGCGTTTTCAATTATCCAATAGCTTTCGAGAGGTCTGCGATCAGGTCGTCCGCATCTTCAATCCCTACGCTCAGCCGGATCAGCGAATCCACCAAACCATTGCTGATGCGCTCTTCGCGGGGAATCGATGCATGGGTCATAGAGGCCGGGTGTCCTATCAGCGACTCCACACCACCCAGCGATTCTGCCAGTGAAAAGAGGTGTGTACCGCTCAATACTTTTGTTGCAGCTTCTATACTATCATCTTTCAGAGTAAAGGATATCATGCCACCATAACCACGCATTTGTGCTTTGGCAATATCATGATTTGGATGATCCTGGAAACCACACCAGTATACCTTTGCCACTTTGGAGTGCTGGCGGAGGAAGTGGGCGACTGCTGCTCCGTTTTCACAATGTCTTTGCATGCGTACGTGCAGGGTTTTCAGGCCACGCAGTACCAGGAAGCAATCCTGCGGACCGGGAACAGCTCCGCAGCTGTTTTGTATGAAATACAATTGTTTGGCAAGTTCTTCATCTTTAACGATGATAGCGCCATGAACCACATCGCTATGACCACCAAGGTATTTGGTAGCAGAGTGGACAACAATGTTGGCACCCAGGTCCAGTGGATTCTGGAGGTATGGGGAGGCAAAGGTATTATCTACTGCCAGCAGTAAATTGTGTTCGCCGGCAATCTGTGCACAGGCGGCAATATCAATGATGTTGAGCAGCGGATTGGTAGGAGTTTCTATCCAGATCAGCTTTGTATTGGCATTGATATAATTACGGATGTTTTGAGCATCCTGCATACCTACGAAATGGAATTTGATTCCATAGCGCTCAAATATTTTAGTAAAGATGCGGTAGGTGCCACCGTAAAGGTCGTTGCTGGCTATGACTTCATCTCCGGGGTTCAGGAGTTTCATGACAGCATCAGTAGCGGCCAGGCCACTGCCGAAGGAGATACCGAATTTCCCGTTTTCTATGGCTGCCAGTGCATTTTGCAGGGCATCGCGGGTAGGGTTTTGGGTACGTGCATACTCATATCCTTTGTGTTGGCCGGGGGCGCTTTGAACATAAGTGGAGGTCTGAAAAATGGGGGTCATAATGGCTCCGGTAGATGGATCCGGCGTTACACCCGCGTGAATGAGTTTAGTTCCCAGCTTCATTCCTGTAAGATTTTGTAGTTATTAGGAAAGGACCAAAGGTACGATCCTCCGTACATCCCACAAACGGCAAATTGCGTAGAACTACGTATACTAAAAGCACTTATAGTCTAAAATAGCTCTTTGAAACCATTACACGGATGAATTCGCTGCGTTCACGAACTATTTTCTCACGTTGGGCTGATACCGTAGTATTCCCGCAGTATTTCCGGCTAATTTTGGTTCAGGTTTTTCATAGGATATGGTTAAAATTCGTGGGCGGTAATCTTACCGCCTTTTATTTTTTAGCAGGAGCTGTTGAATTATTAAACTTCACTGGCAGACTCACACTTACTACATCCCATGCAATAATCAGGTTTGCACCGTAATCAGCTTTTTCAAATACCATGGTAAAAGGTTCTACCGGCGTATCCATTTTGGTAACGGGTATATCAGTTCTCACCACATCTTTTGCCTGGTTGTATTTAAAAGCACCCCAGATGTCGGTATCCCTGTTGATAATGATGGTCCACTTTGTTTCGTTTGGAATGGCATACATAGTATAGCGGCCTTTAGGCACCAGTTTGCCGCCAATGGTAACGGAACGGTAGAATTCTACTTCCGTAGCTTCGTTGGCTCCCAGGCGATAGAGTTCTCCATATGGTTCCAGGTCGCCAAAAATCTTTCTTCCTTTCTTTTGTGGCCGGCTGTAGATGACGCGTGCTACGAGGGCACCAGGTTCTCCTTTAACTTTTACAACGTAAGGATACATTACAGGGTAATACGCCATGTCCATAGGGCTGGAATCAAGCGGCGGCAGCTTTTTGTCCTGTGCAAACACAGCACTGCAGCCAAACAGGGTAATCAGTGCGGCGATGAATACTTGCTTCATTAATAGGTCTTAATTGTTCAAAAAATATAGTAGCACAAACCTACGACTAAAGTTATAGAGATGTGAGATCGGGAGGTACATTTTGCACAAAGGTGACAAGGTCCGGAAAAAAGATCTGATAGCTGGCAGACAGCGCATCATAGTTTTCTTCGAAAGCGGCAAAGGGTACATCGGCAGAGACTTCCAGGTAACGGCTTCTCCTGACGATACCACTAAAAGTTTTGTACATACCATCATTCAGGCGATAGCCATACAACCAGTTTTGTTCCCGCATATATTTAAATACCTCCTGAAAACCAGCGGGGAGCAGGTGATGGCGTGCCTGCAATACCATATATACTTCCTGTGCAAAGGAGGCCAGACTATCACCGGGAAAACGGGATAGGTCGTTGGCCAGGAAATGGTCGTAGACAATGTCGATGAATACAGCACTGTATTTGCCACAGCCGGGTTGGAAGAATTTCTTTGCTTCCAGCGTGGCAGGATGTGTATCGGTAAAAGCATCAATAAGCCTGTGCAATCGAATGCCCTGTTGAATATCTGCATCATACTCCATCCAGTGCTTACCCTTCACAAAGTCGGCAATCATATTGCCAACAGTGATAGAAGGTTGGTGATATGATAAATATGCATGGGCGAGAAAGTTCATGTAGCGAAGATAGATTTTATTTTCCTTGTCCAGTTTAACAAAAGCTTAACGCAGGGGCCTGCAACTTTCCTTCTTCCAGTGCAACTCTTCAGTGGTAAAGCTTGTATATCAAGTCAGGAAAAGAAGTAAAGCCCCAATATTACAGGAGATTACGTACATCTTATCCAGTGGGCCTCCACTTGTAACAAAAGCCTTGACCTACCTACCAATAAGCATGTACCTTTGGATCATCAAACAAAATAAAAGTTTCCGCCATGAAACAATTCAGTTCAAAAATCAGTAACCACATTGCACCTGCGGGTGTTAGGCCTTTGGGCCGTTTCAAAAAGCTGTTGCTCCTGGTAGCGATAGCCGTATTTACCTCGGTTTATTCCTTTGCTGGCACAGGTACCAAGGAGCTGGAAGCTTCCAATACGCTGAAGACCGCATTGGATAAGGAGTTTACCGGAGCTTCCGGCATCAAATGGTACAGCGATGACAACAAGACCTTTATGGCACGTTTTACGCTGAATGAGCGTAACGTCACTGCTTACTTTGATGGAGAAGGGCATCTGCTGGCTACCCGTCGTTATGTTGACGCAGTAAACCTGCCATTGGCTGTTTCTACAAAGCTGGCGCAGCGTTATCCAAGCGAAACTATCCGCTGGATAGTGGAGTTCCAGAGTGAGGGAGCTACCGCGTATTATATTACACTGGAAGGGAGCAATACCTGGAAAGTGATCAAAGCAAATGCTAGCGGCGACCTGAGCGTACACCAGCGCCTGAAGAAAGCATAACCTGCTTTTTAAGTTAGAGAAGACTATTGTTAATTTTTGGAAACCGGGGTATTCATTGCCCCGGTTTTTTATTTTGACTTCTTCCCCCCGCTGCGCCTGAATTGAAATCTTTTCAAAATCCTTACCTTTGCCCCTCTGTTTCAAGATTTAAACTTATTCAACAACGGAAATGAACAAAGGTCCAATTTCTCAATTTATCCAGCACCACTACCGCCACTTCAACGCGGCTGCACTGGTGGATGCTGCTAAAGGATATGAAGCTCACTTACTGGAAGGGGGCAAAATGCTGGTATCTCTGGCGGGTGCAATGAGTACCGCCGAGTTGGGTATCTCCTTCGCGGAAATGATCCGTCAGGGGAAAGTGGACATCATCTCCTGCACCGGCGCGAATCTGGAAGAGGATATCATGAACCTCGTAGCTCATACTCACTACAAGAGAGTACCTCACTACCGTGACCTGAGCCCTCAGGAAGAGTGGGACCTGCTGCAGGATGGTTTCAACCGTGTAACTGACACCTGTATTCCTGAAGAAGAGGCTTTCCGCCGTATTCAGGAGCATATCCACAAGATCTGGAAAGATGCGGAAGATAAAGGTGAGCGCTATTTCCCACACGAATATATGTACAAGCTGCTGCTGAGCGGTGTGATGAAAGAACACTACGAGATCGATCCAAAAAATAGCTGGATGCTCGCTGCTGCCGAAAAGAATATTCCTATCGTAGTACCAGGATGGGAAGATAGTACCATGGGTAATATCTTTGCTTCCTACTGCATTAAGGGTGAACTGAAGCCTTCTACCATGAAGAGCGGTATCGAATACATGATCTGGCTGGCTGACTGGTACAGAAATAATTCTGGTGGTAAAGGCGTAGGCTTCTTCCAGATTGGTGGTGGTATCGCTGGTGACTTCCCGATCTGCGTGGTGCCAATGATGTACCAGGATCTGGAATGGCATGATGTTCCTTTCTGGGGTTACTTCTGCCAGATTTCTGATTCTACTACTTCTTATGGTTCTTACTCAGGTGCAGTACCTAACGAGAAGATCACATGGGGTAAGCTGGATATCAATACACCGAAATTTATCGTTGAATCTGATGCTACAATTGTAGCACCACTGATATTCTCCTATTTGCTGGGTTGGTAATCCTCCCCCAGGCAAAAGGCATACGGGTTTGCCGGCCGCTGGCCAGCGCCCCGGAAAAAAAAGCGTTTACCGAAGGTGAACGCTTTTTTTTTCGCCATGAGTCAATAACAAGTAATCGAGAAAAGCGTATATTGTACCCTTATAACTTCCAATGCATGAAAAACATTATTCCACTACTCACGGTGGCAGCCGCTGTTAGCTTAAGCGCCTGCCAGTCTGGTACAAAATCCAATAATAATTCAGTAGACAGTATGCAGACCACTCAAGACAGCCTTTCAATCGAAGGGAAGATCCCTGCTGCACGTTTCGACAGCACGGTAGACGGTAAACAAACAAAATTGTATTACCTGAAAAGTAAAGGTAATGTGCAGGTTGCCATTACAAACTATGGCGCTAAAATCGTAAGCCTGCTGGCACCTGATAAATCGGGTAAGCTGGAAGATGTGGAACTGGGATATGACAACATTTCCCGTTATGTGACTACCAAAGAAAGATACTATGGTGGTATAGTAGGCCGCTACGGCAACCGAATTGCAAAAGGTAAGTTTAAACTGGATGGTAAAGAATATACACTGGCTACCAACAATGGCCAGAACCATCTGCATGGTGGTAAAAAAGGTTTCAATGATGTAGTATGGGATGCAGAACAGACTGCACCTAACTCCCTGAAACTGCACTACCTGTCAAAAGATGGTGAAGAAGGTTATCCCGGTAATCTGGATGTAACGCTTACCTATACACTGACTGACAGCAATGAACTGAAAATTGATTATTCAGCAACCACAGATAAAGCAACTGTTGTTAACTTAACTAACCACTCTTTCTTTAACCTGGCTGGTGCCGGAAATGGTACAATCAATGATCATATCATGATGATCAATGCTGATAAATTTACGCCGGTCGACAGTACGCTGATTACTACCGGCAAATTAGAAGCAGTGAAGGGTACACCAATGGATTTCACTACACCTACGAAGATTGGTGAGAGAGTAAATGCTGACTTTGAACAGCTCAAATTTGGTAAAGGGTATGACCACAACTATGTGCTGAATAAAAAGGGTAATGAGCTGTCTCTGGCAGCGAAAGTAGAAGAGCCTGTAAGCGGTCGTACTTTGGAAGTGTGGACGACTGAACCAGGTATTCAGTTCTATGGTGGTAATTTCTTAGATGGTACAGATAAGGGTAAGGATGGCAAAACATATGGCCATCGCGAAGCTTTTGCGCTGGAAACACAGCATTATCCTGATTCCCCAAATAAGCCTGAATTCCCAAGTGTGGTGCTGAAACCAGGGGCTACTTACACTTCTGAGTGTATTTATAAATTTGGAGTTAAATAAATTTTTCCCGCCCCCCACATTGTGGGGGGCTTTTTTTAAAAGAATAATTCGGATGCAATTCCATCCGCAAAGAGTCTTCCCGCTGGTGTCAGTATCAGCTGCTCCCCTTCCTGACGCATCCAACCCTTTTGCAGATACTTTATAATTTCCTTTTGTATTTTCTCTCTTTTATCACTCCCAAACCGGGTAGCTATCACCTGCAGATCACAGCCTGCTGAGGTTCTCAATGCCGTCATCAGGTACTCATTCAACATCATCACAGGTGTCAGCTCCTCCTTCTCAAAATTCAATTTCCCCTGTTCCAGGCTTCTTATATACAAGGCATTATTCGCCACGTTCCATTGTCTTGACTTCGTATCAAAACTATGGGCAGATGGTCCTAAACCCAGGTATGATGCCCCCTGCCAGTAACTACTGTTATGCCTGGAATGCCAGCCTTTCAATGCAAAATTTGAAATCTCATATTGTTCATACCCTGCCTCTCCCGTCCATTTTAATAACTGCTCAAAATGTCTCGCTGCCTTATCCGCATCTACCGCAGGCATTTTTTTCTTTTTAATAAAATGATCCAGCGCTGTACCCGGTTCCACCGTCAGAGCATAACAGGAAAGATGAGGTACCCCCAATGCGATTGCCTGTTGTACATTGTTTTCCCAGCCGGCATCCGTCAGGGTCGGGCCTCCATAGATCAGATCAATTGTAATATTTTCAAATCCGGCATCCTGTGCATGCAGGATACAATCCTTTGCCTGCAGGGCATTGTGCGCCCTATGCATCCACTTCAGATCTTCCTCATGAAATGACTGGATACCTATACTCAACCTGTTCACACCTGCCCTTTTGAGCATCTGCAGTTTTTCAGGAGAAAGATCATCCGGATTCGCTTCCAGCGTTACTTCTGCCCCGGCATTAACAGTAAAATTTTTGTAAATCGCTTCTAATAAGCGAAGCAGGTCTTTTTCGGGTAACAAACTCGGCGTACCGCCGCCAAAGTAAATGGTATTGATCGGAGCTCCGGACAAGTATTCTTTCTGCATCTCTATCTCCTTTAACAGTGCTGTCACCATTGCCGGTTCCTGCGCCAATGAAGTAGAGAAATGAAAATTGCAATAGTAACAAGCCTGCTTACAAAAAGGAATATGCAAATAAATACCCGCCATGCTGCAAAGGTGGGTATTTATCCGCGATTTTAGCGCAAAGTCATTTCTCCTTTCCGCTGCCAGTTATTTATGAGTACGGCAATAATAAACCCGGTGAAGACCATTACCATGCTGAACATAAAGATATGTGCCATGCCAAAAGTGCTCTCCACAAGCCCTACGAGAGGTCCGGTTATACCCAAAGAAAGATCTATAAATACGCCATAGCCACCCAGTGCAGCGCCTTTATTGGAGGCTGGTACTAATTTCACGGCTTCAACACCCAAAGCAGGGAAAACCAGTGAAAAACCGAAACCCGCGATACAGGCCCCAGCCAGCGCGATATGCGGACTATATGCCTGCCAGAGGATTGCTAAACCGATTGCTTCTGTAAGCAGACAAAAGATGGCCGTCTTCATGCCTCCATACCTGTTGATATAATCTTCGAAGAACAGGCGACCCAGGATAAAGCTGATACTGAACGTAGACAGGCACATGACAGCTCCCTGCCATCCCAGCTGAGAATAGTACAAGGTGATGAAGGTAGAAATGGTACCAAAGCCCAAACCTCCCAATGCCAGGCAAATACCAAAAGGGGTCACTATTTTAAATACATCCATGAAAGGCTGTCTTGGCGCAGTAGAAGTAGATTTCAGCGGTGTTTTGCCTTTCGCATAATAATATCCGGTGATACCACAGACCATAATCAGGCCAGCCATGGCACTCATTCCGAAATTGTGGTGCAGAATGGCCCCCAAAGGAGCACCTACCGCCAGTGCGCCATAGCTACCAATACCATTATAAGAAATCGCCTTGCTTGTATGCTCATCGCCTACAGCCAGGATAGCCCAGTTGATAGGACTGGCACCGATCATACCTTCGGCAAAGCCGGTGCTAAGACGGGTAATAACCAGCAAAGAAAGGCTCAATGCAGGAAAACCCTTGCAAATATATGCGATGACCAGTAGGGCTCCACTTACGGCAAAGCCAATCATACCCATCATCACAGCAGGTTTAGGTCCTTGCTTATCTACGATACTCCCGGCATAGCCTCTGAACAGGAAGGTTGTGATATATTGAAGGCTGATCACCACACCCGCAGTCATGGTACTAAAACCGAGGTCGTGATATATAAAGTATGGCAATACTGCCAGCGCAAGGCCAATTGTAAAGTATCCAATAAAGGTAAAGGCAACGAATTCCGCTATGGTTGCACGGACTTTCGACAACGAAACACCAGCATTTTGTGCTGTTTGCATATTCAATTATTTAATAAACAATAGGAGTGTAAATAGAATAGGCTATCGCTTTACACCCAGGTGCAATCAACAGCAAAGTTCCTGTAGTATTCTTTGGTGAAAATGGTATATGTAGGATATATTATTGTAAATTTAATAGATGAAACGGAGACAGTTTGAGCCACTGGAGCTGGACGAAATGGATACAGCAGTCTATCATTTGCCAGTGCATAGTCATACTTATTACGAGATGATCTATGTATACAAGGGCAGTGGCATTCACCAGCACAACAATAACAGAATTCCTTATGAAGCGGGAGACCTGTTTTTGATCTCCCCCGAGGATGAGCATTATTTTGAAATTGGTGTGCGAAGCCGGTTTATCTTTATAAAGTTTACGGACAGTTATTTCAGCGGAAGGAGTTATCTGTCCCTGTCTGCCTCTCCCGAAAAGATTATGCGCCTTACGCTGCTGAAGGAAATGAAGATGGTGATGGACGATGCGGGGAAGGTGGTGCTGCGGAATACGATCGATAACCTGCTCCTTTATTGGAAACAGGAAAAGGACCTGTCGAACTCGGCACTCATGTATTTTCAGGTCTTGTCGATTTTCGGGCTGATCAGGGAGGCGATGGTTCGCATGAATGTAAGAATTGACCAGGGACAACCGGATAAAGAAGAAATGATCTCTTACATTCACCAGCATATTTATGACCCTTCATTAATCAAGATCCGGCATATAGCGGGTCACTTCAATATCAGCCCTAATTATTTCAGTGCATATTTTAAGAGAAATTTTGATGTCAGTTACCGGGATTATGTGAACGATTACCGGATTAAGCTGATAGAAAACCGGATCGCTTCGGGTACAGTAACAATGAAACAAATCGCCGATGAGTTCGGATTTACAGATGCCAGCCATTTATCACATTATTTCAAACAGCGCAAAGGGATCCAACCCGGATCATACAGAAAAGATGCAGAGCACCTATAGACGATGCACTTATTTTATATCTTTGCCAGCAATCATATTTCAGCATAAAAAAATATTTGAGGTGCGAACCTGGTTATTGTTCCTGTTCATATTACCCTGTTTACGGATGGCTGCGCAAGACAGTGCGGCGGTGAGCCATACGACCCCTGTAACGACAGAGAGCCATGTCCGTAAGGATACAGGAATCGTGCAGCCGGTGAAAAAGAAAGTGTCTGTGGTGAAAAAGGATAGTTTAGCACCTAAAGTGGCTACGAATCCCCCTGGGAGTGCCACACCTAAACCTGCTACTGTCACTCCGGCTGCAACAGCTATCAATCCAGCTGCAACAGCGCAAAAACCAGTGGTAGCAGCGCCTGCTACACTTGCTGCGACAGGTGCTGACAGCTTGCATACTGATACGATTCCGCAGGCACCGGCCGTACCTTTGCATCAGGAAACGGCTTATGAGAAATATTTAAAGACATTGACCGCCAACAATATATTTTTGAAATCGGACAAGCCCCACAGACTGGATCTCAACCCTATCCGTATATACAGGGATCTTGACTGGCTGGTGTATGTAATGGGTGGTGTGGTATTGTTACTGGGCATTATCAGGTTGAGCTACCTGAAGTATTTCACGGATCTGTTCAGGGCCTTTATGAACCCAACCCTGAGCCAGCGCCAGTTGAAGGATCAGTTGTCACAGAGCCCTTTCCCCAACTTCCTGCTGAATACATTTTTTGTGATTAGTCTGGCGATGTACCTGTACTTACTGATGTATCGTCAAAACTATATACCTGCCAGTAATGCCTGGATGGTGATACCTGCATTGATCATTTTGGTAGCGCTGGTATATAGTGTAAAATATGTGATGTTGCGCTTTTGTGGCTGGTTATTTGGCAGTACGGAGCTGGCAGATGCATATATTTTTATTTTGTATCTGATCAATAAAGTGTTGGGAATTCTGCTGGTGCCATTCCTTGTAATTCTGGCCTTTTGCACGCCTGAACTGGCAAGAGCCTTCCTTTACATTTCCGTTTTCTTCATAGTAATATTGGTCGCATACAGGTATATCAGGTCCTATTCAGTGGTAAAGCAATACTTATCTTTCAGCAGATTACATTTTTTTCTTTACCTTTGCGCATTCGAAGTAGCACCGGTACTAATAATTACGAAGGTGCTGCTGGTCTGGTTAACTGGCGGTCATTGATCTCCTATTGTTAACACAAGAGCAAAAAAACGTATGATTAAAGGCGGGCCAAAAAAAGATTTGCAAGCGAAACAGATTCAGTCAATTCTAATTTCCCAACCTAAGCCTGAAACAGAAAAATCACCATACTTTGAACTAGCGAAAAAATTCAATGTGAAGTTGGATTTTTATCCGTTTATAAGGGTGGAGGGACTGTCCGCGAAAGATTTCAGGAAACAGAAGATTGACATACAGCTTTTTACAGCCGTGATATTTACGAGCCGTAATGCTGTAGACCATTTCTTCCGCATTTGCGAAGAAATGAAAATCAAAGTATCGCAGGATTGCAAGTATTTCTGCATTACAGAAGCAATTGCGTTGTATCTCCAAAAATTCATCCTTTACCGCAAGCGTAAGGTATTCTATGGGGCTGATGGTTCCACCAAAAGCCTGCTGGAAGTGATGAACAAGCATCGTGACAACGAGAAATTTCTCTTCCCCAGTTCTGACAGCCAGCGGAAAGACATTGAAGAATGGCTTAAAGCCAACAAATGTGAATACGCTACGGCTACCCTTTACAAAACCGTTTCAAACGATGTAAAGGAAGTACTGTCCGGCACAGATTACGACATGATTGTATTCTTCAGCCCGTATGGAGTGAAATCCCTGTTTGAAAATATGCCAAAGTTTGAGCAGAACGGTACCCACATTGGTGCCTTCGGTCCTACTACTTCTGCTGCAGTAGAAGAGGCTGGCCTCAGGTTGGATGTAAAAGCGCCCGCGCCACAAGCTCCTTCTATGGTAGCTGCCCTGGAACAATACCTGGCTACTACCAACAAGAAATAAATCCTCCTAATTTCAGGAAGAATTGACCCGGAAAAACAGCTTTCTATCTGTTAATCAGGGTAGATAAAAAAATAATCTGTAAAAAAAACAGGAAATTAATATACCTTAAGGGACAGCATACGCTGTCCCTTCTTATTTTTGGAAAAGATATTACTGGAAGACCATAACCGTGAACAAACTATCTAACGAGACGAGTCCGTATCTGCTACAGCATGCGCACAATCCTGTAGAGTGGTACCCCTGGGGTGATGAAGCTTTACAAAGGGCAATAGCAGAAGATAAACCAATTTTAGTTAGCATCGGCTATGCTGCTTGTCACTGGTGCCATGTCATGGAACGCGAAAGCTTTGAGAACGAAGCAACAGCGCGGATCATGAACGAACACTTCATTAATATTAAGATAGACAGAGAGGAAAGACCAGACCTGGATCATATCTATATGGATGCCCTGCAGGCGATGACCGGTTCCGGTGGCTGGCCCCTGAATATGTTCCTGACCCCGGAGCGACTGCCATTCTATGGAGGTACCTATTTCCCTCCTGTGAAAGCCTATAACCGCCCTTCCTGGCAGGAACTACTGCTCGCCTTGTCCGACGCTTTCAAAAATAGACGGGAAGACATTGAGACACAAGCGATTAATATGCGGGATCACCTGGCACAAGCCAGTAAATTTGGAAGTACTATCAACCTGCTGCCAAAAGAAGAACAATTCACCCGTAATCAATGTGATATAATTTTCAGCAACATAATGCAACAGGCAGATAAAGAATGGGGAGGATTTGGAAATGCACCAAAGTTCCCCGGCACTTTTATCATTCAATACCTGTTACGCTACTATCATAGTTTCGGTGATCAGACAGCCCTGGACCAGGCGCTGCTATCGCTGGACAAAATGATACAAGGAGGCATCTATGATCAGGCTGGTGGTGGCTTTGCCCGTTATAGTACCGATGCTAAATGGCTGGCACCACACTTTGAAAAAATGTTGTATGACAATGCCCTGCTGGTAGATGTAATGAGTGAAGCCTACCTGCTAACAGGTAATCCATTGTATTCCATCACAATAGCGGAAACGCTGACTTTTATACAAAGGGAAATGACGGATGCGGGAGGAGCCTTTTATGCTGCGCTGGATGCTGATTCAGAGGGCGTGGAAGGTAAGTTTTATACCTGGAGCAAGGCTGAGATAGATGAAATACTGGGGGAGGATGCGGATGTATTCTGCCGCTTTTACGATATCAGTGAAGAAGGAAACTGGGAGGAGACGAATATCCTATGGATCAAACAATCATTGTCTGCCTTTGCAGCTGAACATCAGCTGGATGAATCTAAGCTGAGCGAACAGCTGGCAATTGGCCTTGCCAAACTGATGGAGGTGAGAGGCCAACGTGTAAGACCGGGACTGGACGATAAGCTCTTATTAGGGTGGAATGCCCTGATGATACATGCCTGCTGTAAAGCCTTTGCTGCCACAGGTGAAGGAAGTTACAGGAATATGGCGCTGAAGGCTATGGATTTTTGCTGGACGCATTTCAGGAAAGATGGTGAGGAGTCCTTTTACCATACCTATAAAAACGGGCAGGCAAAATATCCGGCATTCCTGGATGACTATGCCTGGTTGATCAGGGCTCTGATCGCACTGCAGGAGGTAACGGGAGACAAAATTTACCTGGACAGGGCGTTTTCGCTAACAACTTTCGTGTTGCAGCATTTTTCTGACGAATCAGGTGTATATTGCTTTTATACAGTTGAGAGTCAATCCGATGTGATCGTTCGTAAAAAGGAAGTATACGATGGGGCCACCCCGAGTGGCAATGCAATAATGGCTGCTAATCTTTGGTATCTGGGTATTGTATTTGACCAGAAGGAATGGGGAGAAAGGGCGATGAAAATGCAGGCTGGCCAGGCACAGACAACGGTGAGGTATCCGACATCCCTGGGTGTTTGGGCGGGATTGTTATTACAACGGGTGCAGGGAGTGAAAGAAATTGCGATAGTGGGGCCGGATTATAAGTTGAAAATGGAGGATACTAATAAACATTATATTCCGTTTAAAGTACTGTTGGGAGCAACGCAAGATAATCCTGAAATACCCTTACTGTCACACCGGGAGCGGGCGAATGAGACGCTGATCTATGTTTGCGAAGATTATCATTGCATTAAACCTGTTAATTATATAGATGAAATTATTAATTTGAAATAATATTTATGTATCTTGCATGACCATATCTCTGTAAAAAGGAAACGGTAAAAAGGATTTTTCGTCAGATATAATAAAATGTTAAAAAATACGTTTAATTTAATTGTCATCGGTCCTATGAGCGAATGAAAAAGTTGGCTAAAAACTAACTACGGATTAAAATTAATCGTTACATTTGTTATCTTACTTAAGATTCAATACGGGTGAGTGATGGGTAAAAGTGCTGATTCTGAGAACACGACCTGATCGGGCAAGATATTAAAGAAACCAACAAGCGAACAACCAGTTATATCTGGAGTTGTCTATAAATCAGCAGCTTTAGAGTCATTTAAAATTCAAAAAATGTGAATGGCTGGTTGGCTTATCAGTCAGACCGGGAGGTCCGGGAAGACGTTCGGCCATGTTTCAGAACTTAGCGACGGCAAGCAGTTTCATTTCGGCCAATGTAATTGCGTCGCTGTATCGAAATAAATGATTTTCAATGAAAGCTACCCTTATGAAGCTTAATTTTTCAAGTGGTCTGTTAGCAGTATTGCTGGTTAGCCTGCTAGCCAGCTGCGGTGGTAGTAAAACCCCCAAAAATGCACAAGGACAGCTGATTGGAGTTAGTCCCAGACCGAAGTATTTCCCTCCTGTACCCTATGGAATGGTGTATGTACCTTCAGGTACATTTCATATGGGACCAAGCGATGAGGATCTGAACTATGCGTACACTGCTCGTAACAAGTCTATTTCCATTTCCGGCTTCTATATGGATGCAACGGAGATTACAAATAACGAGTATCGTCAGTTCGTAAAATGGGTGACAGACTCTATCGCACACATTCTCCTGAGCCATGTAAAGAGTGATGGTGGAGAGGATGTGATCGACTGGAAGCAGAAGATCAATTACAAGGATAAAGGCACCATGGATAAGCTGGAGCAGATGACATATGCTCCGGAGGATCGCCTGTACGGCCGGAAAGAGTTCGACGTACATAAACTGGTGTATCATATAGAAACATTTAACTGGGAGCAGGCAAAGCTGCGTGAGAACGCAAACAAGCCACGTTCTAAGTTCATTGTAAAGAAAGACGTAGCAATCTATCCTGACACCCTGTGTTGGATCAGAGACTTCTCTTATGCTTACAACGAGCCTATGACGAGAATGTACTTCTGGCACCCGGCATTTGACAACTATCCGGTAGTAGGTGTGACCTGGCATCAGGCTAACGCATTCGCTGAATGGCGTAGTAAGTTCTGGGAAGACTACCGTATCTCCAAGAATCTGTTTACTGAAGATAAATTCCAGTTACCTTCCGAGGCACAGTGGGAATATGCTGCACGTGGTGGTAGAGAGCAATCTCCTTATCCATGGGGTGGTTATTATATCCGCAACAAGAAGGGCTGTCTGCTGGCAAACTTTAAACCAGGTCGTGGTAACTATCCTGAAGATGGTGGTTTCTACACTGTAAGAGCAGACGCTTATTGGCCTAACGATTACGGACTGTACAACATGTCTGGTAACGTAGCGGAATGGACACAGGATATTTTCTATGAGAATGCCTACTCCTTCACTTCTGACATGAACCCATATCTCCGTATGGACGTTTCAGATGATGCGCCACCAAAAATGAAGCGTAAAGCTGTTAGAGGCGGTAGCTGGAAAGATATCGGATATTTCCTTCAAACAGGTACACGCTCTTATGAATACCAGGATAGTGCTAAGTCTTACATTGGATTCAGATGTACGATTGCATTCCTGAGCCGTTCTAAAAATGATTTTGGTCACCATTAATCTGGACAGCATTCAATAGTATAATCAGCATTACGGATAGATGGGCAAGGACGCAGGCAATATCGAAGCAGTACCGGGGATTTATTTCCGAGTGTCTTTGGGACAGGCATGTAGTGTGTGTTAAACAACTTAAAATATGTTCAACATGAGAAACCGTATGATGTACGTTGGGAAACCGCAAATCATCGATGAGCAACAACTATTCCATAACAACAATTTAACCTTTAACACTTTAACCAGTAAATTTTGACCTATGGCTATGAATCCTACTACATCGAAATGGCTTAATTTCTTTGTTTGTATCGCGGCATCAGTAGTAATTATCGGAGCGTTGTTCAAACTGCAACACTGGCCAGGCGCGGATATCGCCCTGATCGTTGGTTTGAGCACTGAGGCATTAATCTTCTTTGTATATGCATTCGTACCAGATAGTGGTGGCGGAGATCACGGCGAAACACACGTTTCTGTTGTTGCCGGTGGTAGCCCTGCACTGGCTGGCCTGGACAAAATGCTGGAAGAGGCTGACATCACTCCTGTATCTCTGCAGCGCCTGAGCGAAAACTTCCAGAAATTAGGTACCACAGTAGATAAGATGAGGGACATTAGCGACGTTGTTGCGGCTACAGGCGACTACACCCAGAAAACAAGGGAAGCTGCCAGCGCAATTACTAACGTTGCTCACGCTTACACTACAGCAGCATCGGCTGTTGCTTCTTTCAACAGTGCTTCTGAGTCTACCAGAAACTTCCATGAGCAGATGCAGGGTATGACCAAAAACCTGGCTTCTCTGAATGCTATCTATGAACTGGAACTCCAGGACACTAACAACCACCTGAAGGCAATGAACAATTTCTACGGAAATCTGCTCAAAGTTTCTTCAGCTATGACCAGCAGCGTAGACGACGCGCGTAAAACTCAGGATCAAATCTCCCAGCTCGCTAAAAATCTGAGCAATCTGAACACCGTTTACGGTAACATGCTCAGCGCTATGCAGGGAAGATAAGGTACGCTTATAGTTTTTGAATTAACAACAGACAATCATTTAATCTGAAAACAAACTATGGCACTACCTAAAGATCCCAGGCAGAAGATGATCAATATCATGTACTTGGTCTTGACGGCCATGCTTGCATTGAACGTTTCTGCTGAGATATTGAACGCATTTAATATAGTAAATACCTCCATCGAAACCTCGAATGGTGCGATTGCGGAGAAAAACAATATAGTATACAATCAATTCCAAAAAAGTATGGAATCGGATCCAGGTAAAGCTGGTCCGATGAAAGCCAAAGCCGAAGAAGTAAAAAAGCTCTCCCAGGAGATGTATGTTTACATCGATACGCTGAAAGCTATCATTACAAGAGAAAGCGGTGGATTAGACGAGCATGGAGACATGAAAGGTAAATCCGATCTGGATGCTCCTACCCGTGTAATGGAAAATCGCAAACAAGGTCCTGAACTGGAAAAACGTCTGAAGGAACTTCGTGAGAAATTACTTTCTTACTTCGATCCTAAAGAAAGAGCAGCCAAAGAAGGTTCTTTCCCACTGAAAATTGTAGTAGGTGAAAGAAAAGGACACGCGCTTAAAAACAAGACCTGGACCAGCTACCACTTCGAAATGGTTCCTTCTATCGCAGCTATCACACTGCTTAGTAAGTTCCAGAACGATATCAAAAACTCTGAGTCTGAAGTTATTGACGACCTGCTGAAACAGATTCACGCCAATGATTTCACATTCGATAAGATCAGGCCTTTCGTGTCCCTGAACTCTAAAAACCTGATGGAAGGTCAGACCCTGACAGCTTCAATCGCAGTAGGTGCTTATAGCAGCACTGTAAATCCTGAGATCGTAGTAAATGGTCAGACTATCACTGCTCAGGAAGGTTTAGGTACATATACAATGCCAGTATCCGGTATCGGTGATAAAACAATCTCTGGTACTGTAAGACTGAGAAAACCAAATGGTGCAGTTGAAGAATATCCTTTCAACGAATCCTATAGCGTAGGCGCTTCTACCACTTCTATCTCTGCTGATAAGATGAACGTACTGTACATCGGTTTACAGAACCCAATCTCAGTATCTGCGGGTGGTGTACCAGGTGAAGCAGTTAGCGCTAGCATCTCTGGCGGTTCTATGGTGAAAAAAGCTACCGGCGAATACAGTGTAACTGTAAGCAGCCCAGGTAAAGCAGTAATCTCCGTAAGTGCTACTATTGATGGTAAAGTAAAAACTTTAGGTTCCAAAGAGTTCCGTATCAAATACATCCCTGACCCAGTGCTGAAAGTTGGTCTGAGCAAAGGCCCATCTATGAAAGCTGCTGAGTTCAAAGTACAGGGCGGTCTGCGTGCTGATCTGGAAGACTTCGTATTCGACGGTGTAAAATACGATGTTGTTAGCTACCGTATCGGTATCCAACCTCGTTCCGGCGATTATGTTGAAGGTGAGGCAAATTCCGCTTACTTCCCTAGCTCTGTAATGGGTGCTATCCGTAGCCTGAAACCAGGCGACCAGGTTTACTTCGATAACGTTCGCGTAAAGGGTCCGGATGGTAAAGTAAGAGATATGAGCAATATCAATTTCAAGATAAACTAATAACGTTCTATGCGAGCAGTCATCCTTAACAAAATTGGTTGGTGTTCCCTCATGCTGGTGATCCTGCTGGCATCTCAGGCTGATGCACAACGCCGTGGAGGTACACGTCGTAAACCGGCGACTCCCGATGCAGCTACCCAGGATGCTTCCGTAGTAAATCCTGCTACAGGTAACAGCGTTGCGCCGCCACCGCCCCCTCCACCAACCCCAGGTGCTTCATTGCGCCCTGATGGTATCGGTATACCGGTAGATACACCGCGTAAATCACAGCGTATCGATGGTATTTCTGAAAAGAACTTCATCAAAGACCGCACACCTATTGCCTACGATCACATTCGCTCAGATGATGAATTCTGGGAAAAGAAGATCTGGCAGGTGATAGATACCCGCGAAAAGATGAACCTTCCTTTCCAGTACAATGTTGAGGATGAAAATGGTACAAGCCAGCTGTTCATTAATATCCTGCTCAATGCTATCAAGAGCAAAGAAGTAGAAGCCTTCAGTGCTATCGACGACAGGTTCACTACTCCTATTGCTTACGAGGAAATCCAGAATAAACTGAGCGGCGAAGAAAAAACCATCCGTAGTATCGACCCTGTAACAGGCGAAGAAAAGATGGTAACTACCCGCGACGAATTCGATCCACGTACTGTAGTACAGTACAAGATCAAAGAAATCTGGGTATTCGACAAGGAAGCGTCCCAGCTGAAAGTTCGTATCCTCGGTATCGCTCCAATGGTATCACGTATGAACGAAGATGGTTCCTTCCGTGCAGCTATCCCGCTGTTCTGGGTGTACTATCCTGATATGCGTCCTATCCTGGCTAAATACGATGTATACAACCAGAATAACGATGCGGCTACTATGAGTTGGGAAGATCTGTTCGAAATGCGCTTCTTCACCAGCTTCATTACCAAAGAAAACAATACTTATAACCGCGAGATTAAAGATTACATCAAAGACGGTACTATGAGATTGTTGGAAGGTCAGGCTGTGAAGGATAAAATCTTCAACAAAGAACAGGATATGTGGCAGTATTAATAACTGCTCGCAGATAAAAGAATTAAAAAGGAAAGGGTGTCTTGTACAAGACACCCTTTCCTTTTTAAAACAAAGCCCGGATCCTGAAAAGATCCGGGCTTGGTCTTATTCTTTGGGATGGAAATAATTATAAATCAATTTCGCCTTCGCCGCCCCTACTTCCTTTACCAGGTCATCCTCCGTAAGCAACTTAATCTTCGCCACTGATCTGAACGTTTTCAACAATTGCGTAGCCGTATTCTCCCCTATCCCCTTTATACCCTCCAGCTCATTCTTGAACGTTCCTTTACTTCGCTTGTTCCGGTGGAAAGTAATGCCAAATCTATGCACCTCGTCACGTACCCTTCTTATCAGTTTCAGGCTCTCACTATCATAGGGCAATTTGATACTATCCTTGTCTCCCGGAAAGAAAATCTCTTCCTCATTCTTGGCCAAACCTACCACCGTCATACTACCCACAAGGTCCAATGCCCTGATACTTTCCATTGCTGCCCCTAACTGCCCTTTACCACCATCTATAATTACCAGTTGTGGCAATGGCTGTTGTTCGGCCAGTAAACGGCTGTAACGGCGATATACCACTTCCTTCATCGAAGCAAAGTCATTGATCCCTTCCACCGTCTTCACATTAAAATGACGATAGTCTTTTTTAGACGCTACACCATCTTTGAATACCACGCAGGCGGACACGGGATACGCTCCCTGGAAGTTCGAGTTATCGAAACACTCTATATGCGTGGGCAACTCCACCAGCTCAAGATCTGCCTGCAACTGGTACAATACCTTCTTCTTCTCCATATCACTCTTCCCCTCCAGGTGCAGGATTTTCTTACGGTGTAGTTCCTCCTTGAAGTAATCCACATTCTTCTCCGAGAGCTCCAGCAATTTCTTCTTATCACCTCCCTTCGGTACAGTAACTATTACCTGCTCCTCAGGGTATTCTATTTCAATCGGCACAATGATCTCTTTCGTTACACTCTTAAATGCATCTCTCAGGTAGCTCACCGCATACGCCAATACTTCCTCATTCTCTTCTTCCAGTTTCTTCTCGAGTGTGACAGTTTTTGTATCTGCAATAGTACCATTCAATACACGCAGATAGTTCACGTAGGCATGGTTGCCTTCACTGATAATAGAGAAGACATCTACATTGCCCACCTTTGTATTCACAATGGTAGATTTGGATTGGTACTCCTGTAGTTTTTCAATCTTTTTACGCATCATCTCCGCCTTCTCAAACTCCATGTTCATGGCATACTCCGACATGAGCAAACGGAAATGTTGTAAGATCGGTGAGAGATTGCCCTTCAGGATATTCTTTACCTGCGATAAACCTTCCCTGTAATCTTCTTCTGTCTGCAAACCTTCGCAGGGCCCCTTACAATTACCCAGGTGATATTCGAGGCAAACCTTGTATTTGCCTTTGGCGATATTCTGCGGGGAAAGGTTCAGGTTACAGGTACGTAAAGGAATATTGGACTTGATCACCTCCATCAGTTCTTTTACTCTCCATACGGAAGTGTATGGTCCCAGGTATTCCGATCCATCCTTAATGACATTCCGGGTAAAAAAGACCCTCGGAAATGCCTCATGTTTGATCACCAGATAAGGATAGGTTTTATCATCCTTGAGGTTGATATTAAATTTGGGCTGAAATTGTTTAATCAGTGAGTTTTCCAGCAGGAAGGCATCCTGTTCGGAGCCGACGATGGTAAACTCAATATGATGAATATGTTCAACCAGCTTCCTGGTTTTAAAACTATCGTGATTCTTTACAAAATAAGAGCTCACCCGTTTACGCAGGCTTTTCGCTTTTCCCACGTACAGGAGCTCGCCACCCTCGCTATAGTATTTGTAAATACCGGGTTGAAGGGGAATGGTATGTGATATCTGTGAAAACTCCGCTGCTGTCATCTGATCAATAAAGTCATTAAAGGTGCATCATCGCAATCTTTATATCCAGTTCTTTTTCGGGAAGGAAAGCGATGCGCTGTCTTGTCGTAATCCGGATATGATGATTTTGCTGATACTCGAGGTTTTGTTCGTACTCATAAACGAGGTTCCGTACATGCTTGTTCAGCTGTACGGCAGTAATATGCTGTGCATTGTCTAATTCGAGGATTATTTCCTGTGGAAGAGTCGATTCTTCCTTTGCCTTGTACATCAGGGAACGCTTGCCGCTGAATTGATCAGCAAGCAGGATCGTATCGTAGGCACCCTGCAAACTGGGTTTATGGAGGTCTACATCCATAAAGGGGGCGAGCATATTGTGCAGTTGCAGTGAATCGGGGGCGCTGATAGTGACACTATCATGCTTTGTATTCAGTGAAACAGTTTTAAATAAGCCGGGTTTTGTCTTTTCCAATCCGTTGAGTTCTTCCTGGAAGTAGCCTTTCAGATCCCTGTATCCGCTGCCAGTTGGAGGAGTAGTGGAAGAGCCGGTTTTGCATGAGCTAAAGAGTATAGTGCCAGTCAGTAATATCCAGAAAAATTTCATGCAGCAAAGGTAGCGAAGTATGAGGAATTGAGAGGAATAGCAAACTGAACTGCTCCCGCACTAAAGGCTAAAAAATAATGCGCCGTGAAGACGGCGCATCTGATGCATGAGCAAATCTGTCGAGAGCACTAAAAACGTAAAACGGTTTACCAAACAGAATAGTTACAGGCAGGGCTGAAAATAAAAAGGCCGCCCTGTTACTCACAGAACGGCCTTTTGGCTGTGGTAGAACCAGCAATTATATCAGGACATTACCACTCATTTCTTTTGGAATAGGTAATCCCATCAGTGTCAGGATAGTAGGTGCTACGTCACCCAGTTTACCAGGCTTCACTTCACCTTTGAAATCATTGCTGATGATGAAATATGGAACCAGGTTCAGGGTGTGAGCGGTATTTGGTGTACCGTCACCGTTCACCATGAAGTCTGCATTCCCGTGGTCAGCAGTCAGGAATACGGTATAGTCATTTGCCAGGGCAGCAGTCACTACCTTGCTTACGCAGGTATCAACAGTTTCTACTGCTTTGATAGCGGCTTCCCATACACCGGTATGACCCACCATGTCAGCATTTGCGAAGTTGAGGGCGATAAAGTCGGCTGATTTCTGGTTAATTTCAGCTACGATCGTATCGGTTACTTCAGGCGCACTCATTTCAGGCTGCAGATCATAAGTAGCTACTTTAGGAGAAGCTACGATGAGACGGCGTTCACCTTTGAATTCTTTTTCGCGTCCACCGGAGAAGAAGAAAGATACGTGAGGGTATTTTTCAGTTTCTGCGATACGGATCTGTGTACGGTCGTTTTGTTCCAGTACTTCACCCAGGGTATTAGCCAGGTTATCATTTTCGAAGATCACATGCACGCCTTTGTATGTTTTATCATACTCAGTCATGGTAGTGTAGAACAGGTTCAGTGGTTGCATACCGAAATCGGGGAAAGCCTGCTGAGTGAGCACCTGGGTGATTTCCCGGCAACGGTCAGTACGGAAGTTAAAGCACAGTACTGCATCGCCTTCCTGGATAGTGGTCACTGGTTTACCAGCTGCATCAGTGATGATTACAGGCTTGATAAATTCGTCAGTTACACCCGCTTCGTAAGAAGCTTTTACAGCTGCCAGTACATCGGTAGCAGGGGTACCTGTACCATTTACCAGGGCATCGTAAGCAAGTTTTACACGTTCCCAGCGTTTATCGCGGTCCATCGCATAGTAGCGGCCGGTGATGGTGGCTACCTGACCGGTAGTTTGTGCCAGGTGAGGCAACAGGTCAGCGAAGTAGCCCAGACCACCTTTAGGATCTGTATCACGACCATCTGTGAAGGCGTGAATATATACTTTGGTCAGACCTTTTTCCTTAGCAATCTGGGTCAGCGCTTTCAGGTGGGTGATATGAGAATGCACACCTCCATCGCTCACCAGACCAATCAGGTGAAGGGCTTTATCTTTGTCTTTAGCGTAGTTGAAAGTTTCCTGCAACACAGCATTAGATGCCAGTTCTCCTGTACGGATAGCGACATTGATACGCTGGAGCTCCTGGTATACAATGCGACCGGCACCGAGGTTGAGGTGACCTACTTCTGAGTTACCCATTTGTCCATCCGGTAAGCCTACCTGTTCGCCACAGGTAACGAGCGTACTGTGTGGGTACTTTGAATAAAGACTGCTCACGAAAGGTGTCTTGGCATTTGCTATTGCGTCAGCGGAAGGAACCTGTCCTTGTCCCCATCCATCCATGATAACGAGCATGGCTTTTTTCTTTTCCATATATCCGGTTGAGATTTTAAAGCAGTAAGGTCGTAAAGTTACGCAAGCATCCTTGATTCTTCTAGTAATTTGATCATTTGCTGGCAAAATTCATATCAGTTTCTGACTGAGATTAATTGTTACAACATGCACTTAAGTTTTATTCTAATTTTATATATTTTTAAATTTGAATTAATTACCAATTGGATGATACAACGATAATTGTATTTTCCGCGCCAACTGGCAGTTTGGCATAGTTTTAGCCCGTTTCTCACTGATGATGAAAACTTTACTATCTAATAAAATACTGGCAATGAAAAAGTTAATGTACGTGCTGGGAGTGGTGCTGTTAGCAGGCATTGTCACTGCATTTACAATGTCAGCAAGCGCCTTAAATCCGGGTGCTGCAGGACCTTTCGAAGATGTAGTCAGCTCCATCAAATCGGGTGATGCTAGTTCACTCTCCCGCTACCTTGATAATACTGTTGAAATCAACATCTCAGGTAAATCCAGCTCTTACAGCAAATCTCAGGCTGAAATTATATTAAAAGACTTTTTTTCAAAGAATCAGGTGAAGTCATTCGAACTGATACATCAGGGCGAAGGCGGAGGCGGATCCCGCTTCGGTATCGGTAATATGGGTACCTCTGGTGGAGCATACCGTACATCCTTTTTCCTGCAAAAAAAGGGAGGCTCAATGGTCCTCAATGAGCTTCGTTTTGAAAACAAGTAGTGATTGTTAAGATTGATATTGTTTAGTCCGGAGTACATCTCCGGACTTTTTTTGTTTGGAAGCGTCAGTTAAAATTCGCTTACTTTCGTTGTCTCAAAGCAATAGTATGTTACAGGAACCAGCATTAACAAACCTTATTCGCAGCGCACTGGCAGAAGATATCGGAGATGGAGACCACTCTACCCTTGCTTGTATACCAGCCAACGCCAAAGGTGGTGCAAAATTGAAGATCAAAGAAAACGGCATTTTAGCAGGAATGGAAGTAGCACCTGTCATTTTCCGGTTGCTGGATCCGGAAACTGTATTTACGCCTTTTAAGAAAGATGGAGAAGCCATGACTGCCGGTGAAACGGCATTTGAAGTGCATGCTTCCGTACATACCCTGCTTATGGCCGAAAGACTGGTGTTGAACTGCATGCAGCGCATGAGCGGAATTGCTACCCTCACCAATCAATACGTACAAAAACTAAACGGATATCATACAAAACTGCTCGACACACGCAAGACAACACCTAACTTCCGCCTGCTGGAAAAAGAAGCAGTAAGAATTGGTGGCGGTGTCAATCACAGGATGGGACTATATGATATGGTGATGCTGAAAGACAATCATATCGATTTCGCAGGCGGTATTACTGCTGCTGTAAACAGAACAGTTGCTTACCTCGAAAAGAACGGATTACCTTTGCAGATTGAAGTGGAAACCCGTAATCTCGATGATGTAAAAGAAGCTTTGACTGTTGGAAAGATTCATCGCATCATGCTCGATAATTTTACGCCGGCACAATTGCATCAGGCATTATTACTGATAGACGGGAAATATGAAACAGAGGCTTCAGGAGGCATAAACCTGGATACGATTGAAGAGTACGCAAAGACAGGAGTGGATTACGTATCAGCAGGAGCTGTCATTCACCACGCGGTGAGTCTTGACCTGAGTCTGAAAGCTATTTAAAACAGAAATATCCCTAGCGTTGAGAAAGATATTATTTATCATCAACCGCAAAGCCGGTACGGACAGACAAAAGCGGTTAGAAGGAGTGATTCGGCGATACCTGACACCGAAAGCTTTTCAGGTAGAAATTAAACACCTGGAATACCTGGGTCATGGCGCAGACCTATCCCGCGAAGCAGTCACCAATGGTGTAGATACTGTGGTAGCAGTAGGAGGAGATGGTTCCATCAATGAAATAGCGCAGGGTTTGATCGGTACAGATACCGCACTTGCAGTAATTCCACTGGGTAGTGGCAACGGCCTGGCCAGAGCCTTGAAGATTCCGCTGAAAGTACCTTTGGCACTGGAGCTGATTGCTAATGGAAAAAGGAAATCTATTGACATCGGGTATGCCAATGAACACCTATTCCTCAGCAATGCGGGGGTAGGCTTCGATGCCCTCATCGCCGACCAGTTCAGACATACGAAAAAGAGAGGATTGTGGGGATATGCCAAGCTGGTGATCAGCAGTTTCAACAAGTACAAAGGGCCTTCTTATAAAATCGATATTGACGGGCAGCAACTGGAACAGAGAGCTTTTATGTTCACCGTAGCTAACGGGAACCAGTTTGGGTACGAGTTCAAACTTGCACCAAACGCCAGCGTTTTCGATGGTACCCTCGATGTATGTGTCGTACCTCCCATGCCTTTCTTTGGATTAGTGCCATTAGGTTTCTTTTCACTGATGGGCAATGTTGACAAGACCAGTTACATGAACCATTACATGGGTAAGCAAATTCTGGTCAAAAGTCCGGAACTGGCCCATTTGCAGGTAGATGGAGATGCGGTGCCACTGACCAGTCAGGGACAGGTGCTCTTCAGAGTAGAACCCGCTTCCCTACAGGTAATTGTAGCATAATTTAAAATGAATTTTATGTCCAAAAAGAAAAATAGCAGCGGCGGGATCGTTTATTCCACAGATCCCAATTTTACTCCTTTTAATGATAACGACCAGGAAGAAGTAAATACCCTCCCTCCTGCTCAACAGCAGTTGCGTGTAAAATTAGACACGAAGCAGCGTGCAGGTAAAGTGGTTACACTGGTAGACGGATTCGTAGGTAAAGAGGAAGACCTGGAAAAACTGGGTAAAGACCTCAAAACAAAATGCGGCACCGGTGGTAGTGCCAAAGATGGCCAGATCCTGATTCAGGGAGATTACAAAGAGAAGGTCATCAAGTGGCTGCAGGACTGGGGCTATAAAGCCAAATAACTGATACAACAGCCCCCATATTCATCATACAATAAAATTAAGAAGAAATCGCCCCTCCTGTTCTGCAAAAATTTGCAGGACAGGCATTACTTTTTGTGCCACGTTATAAATTGTAAACAGTTAATAATTAAAATTATATGTTTCTCCGTTGCATTTTTTAATTTGATAAATTAACAAAGTTTTCACA
Organism: Chitinophaga silvisoli; assembly: GCF_003412465.1. Lineage (GTDB taxonomy): Bacteria > Bacteroidota > Bacteroidia > Chitinophagales > Chitinophagaceae > Chitinophaga > Chitinophaga silvisoli. The sequence goes on along the minus strand of NZ_QTJV01000002.1, from coordinate 455,620 downwards.
ATTTAGTCCTACCCTTTATCAACCAAAATCTTGTTTTTCATCTGGCTTTTTGATGAACTGCTATGAAACAACAACCAACTACCCGCTCTGCAGTAGAAACAAGATACTAAACGGATTACGTGACCCCGTCATCCAACCTATATTCTTAACATGAACGCGGCACGTAATCCGTATCATTTTAAGTGTTCGCTTTGATCAAAACCGGACGATATCACTTAGGAAAAATGAATTCTATCTCCCCAAATCCGAGTTGTAAAATATTTCCTTCTTTTTCCAGGCAAAGTTTGCCATCCGGCAGTACATCCCTGATGGTGCCTTCGAAGATTTCCCCGTCTTTGCGATACAGACCAGGCTTGTTCATGCGCACCAGCTTGCTTTTATATTCGTCCAGCAGCTCATTATAATGTGCGGGATGTAACTGTTCGAAACGTGTGTGTAGAAACGTACATAGGTCCTTTGCCAGCTCTACAGAATCCCAGGTTTTTCCGGTTATTTGCCTGAGAGACACAGGATTCGGTAAATGTGGCGGGAAACTACCCTGGTTAATGTTAAACCCAATACCTGTTATGGCATATTGCCATGTATTGCCACGCAGCACATTTTCAATTAAAATGCCTGCTGCCTTTCTGTCACGCCAATAAATATCGTTACTCCACTTTATACCAGTCTCATCACCAGCATACTTTGTAAAGAAATCAGCTGCACCGAGGGCTACAGCTACGCTCAGCAGGAATTGTCTGGAAAGTGGCAGCATAGTGGGTTCCAGTGCTATTGTCAGTGCGATGTTTTCCCCTTTGGGCGATGACCATTGCTTTCCACGTTGTCCTTTTCCGGCCGTTTGTTCCATTGCAAACCAGGCTGTACCGGATGTCACGAAGCCCGAATTTACCTGCTCCATGGCATAGTTATTGGTGCTGTCTACTGAATCTAAGATATAGAAAGGCTGTCCTGTCATTGAAAAAATTCGTTGAATTATTTTGGAAAGGCAAAGTAACTCATTTTATCTTTTCCTTAACAGTTACAAAACAGCCTGCGCCAAGCCGCCGAAAGCCATAGCAAGTCCGTGGTTCTTAAGCATTAACACCCGGTAAACCTTCGATCATCCCCTAGTGGTACCTTCGTTTTATTCCGGCGTTTATTTCAGGCTTGTTTAGTAATTTTGACAATTAAAGTTTATTTTTAACCAAAAGAGATTTTATTGGCACCCTTAACCGTTCTGAGTACGAGAAAGAAAGCGCTTGCGCGCCTGAGTAGAGAAAGCGAGATTTTTTCCACCATCATCAAGGCCATCCAGGAAAAAAAGGGAGAAAACATAGTTTCCCTGGATCTGCGCCAGATTCCTGAAGCTGTGGCTGATTTCTTTGTAATTTGTGAGGCTAACTCCAACACACAGGTGCGGGCTATTGCTGACTTCGTGGAAGACCAGGTGCAAAAGTTTACCGGAGAAACCCCTTATAAGCATGAGGGCTTTACCGCACAACAATGGATTCTTGTAGATTATGTGAATGTTGTGGTGCATGTATTCCAACCGGAAACCAGACAATTTTATGGTCTGGAGGATATGTGGAGTGATGCCGAACGAATGGAGCATAATGAGACTAACTAATAACTTTTAACTATTACCCGACATCCGTAAAGGAGCGAAAGATTATGGAAAGAGGCAACAACTTCACAAAGGGGTCAGACAAATCGCCTAAAAAAGGACCAAAGTTCAATATATACTGGGTCTATGCCTTTATAGGTATTGCCCTGCTGGCAATGAACTGGTTTCCCTTTAACCCACCGCCCAGAGATATAAGCTGGCAGGAATTCCAGCTGGATTATCTGAAACCAGGTGATGTAGATAAGCTGGTGGTTGTAAATAAAAAATCAGTAGAGGTTTACATAAAAAGAGACCGTCTTAATGAGCCTAAATTCGACAAAGTATCCAAGGGCAACCTGGGTCGTGTGAATCCAGGCCCTCACTATCGTTTTACTATCGGTAGTGAAGAAAGCTTCAAGGCAGATATGGATAAGGCGCAGGCCAATACCGCTCTGGAAGACCAGGTGAAAGTCACCTACGAAGACAGACAAGGTTGGTTTGAACCATTCATTCAACTGCTGTTGCCGCTGGTATTACTCATAGGTCTCTGGATCTTGCTGATGCGTAAAATGGGAGGCCCTGCCGGTGGCAGCGGTGGCCCAGGCGGCATCTTCAATATCGGTAAGTCCAAAGCTACCCTCTTCGACAAAGGCACCCGTGTCAATATCACCTTCAGTGATGTAGCCGGTCTCGACGAAGCCAAGGTGGAAGTGATGGAAATCGTAGACTTCCTGAAGAATCCCAAAAAATACACCTCCCTGGGTGGTAAAATACCAAAGGGTGCGCTGCTGGTTGGCCCTCCGGGCACCGGTAAGACCCTGCTGGCCAAAGCAATGGCCGGTGAAGCTCAGGTACCTTTCTTCTCTATGTCCGGTTCTGACTTCGTAGAACTGTTCGTAGGGGTAGGTGCAAGCCGTGTTCGTGACCTGTTCAAACAGGCGCGTGAAAAAGCACCATGTATCATCTTCATCGATGAAATTGATGCGATCGGCCGTGCAAGAGGTAAAAACGTAATGATGAGCAACGATGAGCGTGAAAACACCCTCAACCAGCTGCTGGTAGAAATGGATGGTTTCGGTACCGACAGTGGTATCATCATCCTCGCTGCTACCAACCGTCCGGATGTACTGGATAGTGCGCTGCTGCGTCCAGGTCGTTTTGACCGTCAGATCTCTATCGATAAGCCGGATCTGGCTGGCCGTGAAGCCATCTTCGATGTGCACCTGAAACCAATCAAGACTTCTCCTATCCTCGATATCAAGAAACTGGCTTCCATGACTCCGGGTTTTGCCGGTGCCGACATTGCCAACGTATGTAACGAAGCAGCCCTGATCGCTGCACGTAAAGGCAAGACGGAAGTAGAAATGGATGACTTCAACGATGCGGTAGACAGAGTGATCGGTGGTCTTGAAAAGAAAAACAAGATCATCTCCCCTGAAGAGAAAGAAATCATCGCATTCCATGAAGCTGGTCACGCTATCTGCGGCTGGTACCTGGAACATGCTAATCCACTGGTGAAAGTAACCATCGTTCCCCGTGGTGTAGCTGCCCTCGGTTACGCACAATACTTACCGAAAGAACAATACCTCTATAATACCGAACAACTGATGGACGATATCTGTATGACCCTCGGTGGCCGTGCAGTAGAAGAAATCGTATTCGGTAAGGTATCTACCGGTGCCCAGAATGACCTGCAGGTGATCACCCGTATGGCCTATGCAATGGTAACCGTATATGGTATGAACGATAAGGTCGGTAATGTATCCTTCTATGATCCAAACAGTGATCAGTCATTCACCAAGCCTTACTCCGAAGAGACGGCAAAAATGATCGACGAAGAAGTACGTGCACTGATCGAAAAAGCTTACCAGCGTACCAAGAACCTGCTGACCGAGAAAATCGACAACGTGAGAGCGCTGGCCGGTGAACTGCTGAAAAAAGAAGTATTATATCAGGCAGATCTGGAAAGACTGATTGGTAAACGTCCTTACGATGTACACAAAGAGCACATAGCAAACCACGAAGGTATGACTACTGACGGTGTTCATCCTACAGACCTGATCAATCCATCACCAGCTACTGCTAATGCGTAAGTTGATATGAAAGTATCTCCTGCCAAGGAAAATATTCTCAAAAGAGTAAGAAATGCATTAAGCCAGTCGGTACAGTTGCCCTTCCCTAACTCGGAGGGCAACAACTCCGTCTTCGTGAAGGAACACGAAGGACTGGAAATGAAATTTGCAGAAGAATTTGCCCGCTTGCAGGGCAAATTCGTTTTTTGTACCAGTAAGGCCGAACTGCTGGAAAACCTGCAGGCACTGGCCGCCACCAGGGAATGGACAGATATCATCTGCCAGACTCCTGCCCTGATCAAAGATCTGCAACTGAACCAGCTGCCCGGCCTGAACAAAGGTGATATGCACACCGCACAAGCAGCCATCACTGACTGCGAAATGCTGGTAGCCCGTACAGGTACCATGGTACTCAGTGCGGCACAGTCTTCAGGAAGAGCACTCCCGGTTTATACACCGGTACACCTGGTGATCGCTTATACCCATCAACTGGTGTTTGACCTGAAAGATGCCATTGCAAGATTGAAGGAGAAATACCAGGGAGACCTCCCCTCCTCTATTCACTTTGCCTCTGGCCCAAGCCGCACGGCAGACATCGAGAAAACACTGGTAGTAGGTATACATGGTCCGAAAGAAGTGTATGTATTCCTGGTAGATGAATAATTCAATTATCAGTAAACAATATTCGTACAGCGCGTGACCCCGTCATGCGCTGTTCTTTTAAATAATCAAGCAAGTGACACGCTTACTGTTTTTTATTTCCATCATCGTCATGTGCGCCTCCTGTGGCAGTGGAGGCGGTGGTAATTTCCAGGATTCTACCACTACCCTTATCGTTGCCGATACCTGTGCCGTTATCTTCCATCCCACAGGCGATAAACTGACCTACCTGAAGAATACCTTCAACAAGAACTCCTTTGCTGCAATGGAGCAGTCCAACAACGCTGCCCTGGTAGCAGATAGCGCCTATCTCGCCAAACTGGGCGTGAAAATTATCAGTACTGACAAAGTGAAAATTAAGTTTCACAAAAAGAACGGTGAAGATGTAGACATTAACCTCATGCATGAAAAATATGCCTGGGAAATCTTCCTGTTCGACAGCTACAATGATCCTGTAAAGGCGGATGTCACCGATATTGAAACTGCTGTACAGGAAGCGGGCATCAGGTAATCACATTTTTTCTTCATCTTTGCACGCGCAATTAAAAGGCTCATGCATCATCATATTCAACTGCCGGCTGGCAAACGTGTTTATTTCGCTTCAGACTTTCACCTGGGTGCACCTGATATGGTGCGCAGCAGAGATAGAGAGCGAAAGATCGTTGCCTGGCTGAATGAAGTATCTAAAGATGCAGCGCATATCTTTCTCGTAGGCGATCTTTTCGATTTCTGGTTTGAGTATAAAGAGGTAATTCCAAAAGGCTATACCCGACTGCTGGGTAAACTGGCTGAGCTGCGTGACAATGGTATTGGCATCTCTGTTTTCATCGGCAATCATGACATGTGGATGAACGGCTATTTCGAAGATGAACTGGATATCCCGGTGTACTACGAGCCACAGACTTACGACATTGCAGGCAAACAGTTCTACATCGGTCATGGCGATGGCTTAGGCCCCGGCGATCATGGATACAAGATGTTGAAAAAGGTCTTCCGTAATCCCATCTGCCGCTGGTTGTTTTCCCTCATTCATCCATCATGGGGCATTGGGCTCGCTAATTACTTCAGCCGCAAAAGCAGGGCAGCTACCGGTGGAGAGCATGAAGAAAAATTCCTGGGAGAAGAAAATGAGTGGCTGGCCATCTATAGCAAAGAAATTCTCAAAACGACCCACTACGACTACTTTATATTCGGTCATCGTCACCTGCCATTAGACCTTGAGCTGACATCAAACAGTCACTATATCAACCTGGGCGATTGGCTGCGTTATTTCACCTATGCGGAGTTCGACGGTACAACTACAACCCTGAAGTACCTTAATCAAGAATCTCGTGCAAAATAGGCGGTGAATTCATCTCCTGGAAGTCCGGCATATGCAGCTTGAAGAAATCCAGGTAAGCATACAGTAATCTCCTTCTTTTATCTTTATTCATCACCACCTCACCCAGTTGTTCCCATTCCTGGCACTGGAACAGGCGATCTGTGATCTCACTGTTCATGGCATCCAGGTAATTGTTATGGTGTGGAGGTAAGTCAGTAAATGAGCCTTCCTGCAGGTCGAGAAAAGGTGCGTATTCCGAGAACCTTCCATTCAGCCGGAAGCCCAGCTGTTCTGCCAGTTTCAAAGTAAAATACAAGGGTATATTCGCTGCGATGCCCAGCGGAGCCTGATCCAATGCTGCCAGTGCTGCCTCGGAAAAGTAATAGAGCTCCAGGTTTTGTTCCGGTTGTTTCAGGCTTTTTTGCAACAACTCTATGAGATAGAGCGCGACCGTGTTTTTGACTATATTGAAGTGCAGGGAGGTATAGATATATCCCAGCTTGAATTCGGAGATCCTTTGAATGGTTTTTTGCTCATAATGATACACCACGAGTTCCAGTATGTTGCCGGGTTGAAACAGGTTACCTTTGGCTTTGGGCTTCGATGAACGAACGCCATTGACCATATAAGACTGGATACCAAACAGCTCTGTGAAAATCGTTACGATGGCGCTGGTTTCACCATACTTAACTGTTCTGAGGACTATACCGCGTGTTTTGTGTAACATTACACTACAAAAATAGGCTAATTAATAAACACTATCTTCGTAACAAGATGTTCACCTGTAGTAGCACTGGAAGCAAATACCAAATAGACCCCTGTCTGAGGTCTGTGACCTGTATAATCTACCCCATTCCATAATGCAAGTCCACCTTTACTCCACGTTTGATATACTACTCTGCCGCTTACATCAGTAATTTTCACTAAACTATTGTCCGCTAAACCGCTGATAGCAATATTGCCGCCATAGTCATGCGTAACAGGGTTGGGAAATACCAGCACAGAATCCTTACTCATTGTTTTTCCTTCCGTGGCAGTGCCTCTGTAAGACATCAGGCCCTGATCGGTGGCAAAATACACCTCGCCGGTATTGGGATTGATGCTGATACTATAGATCCTGTTGCCCGGCAAAGGACTATTATCAGTCGTGAAATTTTCAACAATGCCGGTACCATCCTCATTCACCAGCCATACCCCCTTATGAGTGCCTACCCATTTCCGGTTAGCCCCGTCTACAGCAATGGCAGTCACCTCTTCATCCTGGAAGAGGTAGCCGGCAAAATTGCCCTGCTGAATGATGGGCCATACAGCATCGCAGGTACTGCAGGCAATAACCCCGATCCCGGTTCCTGTGCCTACCCAGATACTGCCATTCTTATCTTTTGCCATACAGTTAACATCGTTGGACGGCAGATTGCCCTGCGCACTCCCCTGTCTGTACTGTGTCCATTGATTACTGACTGTATTGTAAATGAAGATGCCATTGCTTTGCGGGGATACTATCCAGATCTGCCCGGCATCATCTGCAATCAACTGGCTGATGGCATTACCGCTTTGAGCATAGGTACTACGGAAAGTGAGATAGGTACCATCCGGCTTCTTACACACCAGGTTATAGCTAGCACCATACACGGCTATCCAGAGATTGCCGGAGGCATCCGTGGTAAGACCACTTATTTTCTGGTTTGGCAGTTCATAAGTACGGGTACCATCGCTGGCAATATGTATCAGTCCATTGCCAAATGAGCCGGCATACAAACCGTTCCCGGCCGGATCAGGAGCCATGACCATAATATCATGGTGCAGGCTATCTGTATATTGCTGCCAGTCGCCATTGCTATAGGTATAGTATACTCCTGTATTGTTGTTGGCCGCCCAGCTATCGGAGACCCCACCTGCAGGGGCATACAGCGTATTGTTAGTAAAGAGCAACTGCCCTGTCAGTATGCTGGCGGGGCCATTGAGACTGATGGTAGAAAACGTTTGTCCATCGTATTGCAGTAAACCGGAGAGCGAGTCTGCGACCCAGGTATACTGCTTATCTCCCGTGGTTTGCCGGATCGCTTTTAATAAACCATCCTGAACAGGTGTACCCACACTCCCATCTTTCCCAATGAAAACAATACTCGTTGGGTTGGAAATAGTGAGATAATCACCCTGAACAGCAAGGTTGGTAACCCCTGAATAATAAGGCTCCCAGGCATTATTTTGTAGAATATATAATTTCGTTCCCTGCTGGCAAATCAATTGTCCGCCAAAGGAAAGGATATTGGAAACCGTATCCGCCAACTGCCCTACCGCAGACCAGTTTCTATAGTCAGCAGGGTTAGTGCCGGTCATCGGACTGGTTTTCACCCCGGTTGCCGTAGCGGCATAGTATTGGTTATTCAGAACAGTGAAGCCATAAACAGGTCCAAGGGCATAGGTAGCCGCAATTTCCGGGGCTGTTGTATTCACGACTACAACACCCAGCCCTGTACAGAGGTACATGTTGCTACCACCGGGGTAGATGCGGAAAATGGTTTTATCGCTGGTCGTTTGTTTCCTTAGCAGCTCGGGCAGGTTATAACTGTTACTGCCGCTCAGGAAGTCGAGATTGCTGTTGCGGTAGGCGATCAGTACGCCATTTTCATTACTGCTGATGGCACGGATGCCTATGTCGTAAAGGCCGTTGACTTTGCTATAACGGGAAATGTCTTGTTCTGCACCAGTAGTCACGGAAAATAAGCCTGAACTGGTGGCACAATATACTTTGTCCCCCTGTTGGGCGACGGCAATAGCTGGTAGCGTTGGTAGCCATGACTGCCATTGTCCGATAAGGGGTTGTGCTGGTAACAGCAGCGGACCGAGGCACAAAAGATATAGGGGAAGCAGGAACCGGTACATGCATCAAAAATAGTTATATGTTGTTACTTTATGACAATTACTGTGATATAGGCTGAGTCGCCCATTTTTTTAGACAACTTTGATTACCTTTACGACCTAAATTCAACGATGCTTATGTGGCAACGCTTAGCGGGTTTCGTACTAAAATTCAGGCTCCCACTGCTGATTGCATTATTGGCAGCTACCGCAGTAATGGGATATTTCGCCAGCAAGGTTCAACTGTCTTATGAGTCCAACAAAGCTATTCCTACTGATAATCCAAAGTATCAGGAATACCAGGAATTCACAAAGCTTTTTGGTCAGGATGGAAACATGGTTGTACTGGGTGTACAATCAGACAGTTTCTTTAATGCCGGATTTTTCAATGACTATGTACAGCTCAACAACGACCTTAAAAACGTTCCATACGTTGAGAATGTACTGAGTGTACCTGTTGCCATCAATCTGTTGAAGAATGACAGCACACACAAACTGGTAGCGCAGCCTTTGTTCAAAGGTGATACCAAAAACCAGGTAGTGCTGGATAGCCTGGCAAATGTATTTCATAACCTGCCTTTCTACAAAGGGCTGCTGTACAATCCTGATACACATGCATATCTCATGATGATCAGCGTGAACAAGCAGGTGATGGCTACAAAAGGCCGTACCAAGGTGGTGAATGACATCATGAAACTCGGCGATGATTTCGGTGCTAAACATCATACACAGGTACGTATGAGCGGTCTGCCGCTGATTCGTACCATCATGGCGGTGATGGTGGCCAATGAAATGAAGATGTTCCTGATCTTGTCATTTGTACTGACAGCCCTGATCCTCTTCGTATTCTTCCGCTCACTGGGCTCAGTGCTCATGTCTATGGTGGTAGTAGCAATGGGGGTGGTTTGGTCAGTAGCTACCATCGTATTATTAGGCTACAAGATCACATTGCTGACAGCCCTGATTCCACCATTGATAGTGGTGATAGGGATCCCGAACTGTGTATACTTCCTCAATAAATATCATACTGAATTCGCAAAGGATCAGAACAAGACCAGGGCACTGGTACACATGATTCAGCGTATGGGTATTGTGACCCTGTTCACAAACCTGACAGCAGCCATTGGATTCGGTGTATTCTGCTTTACCAAGAGTTCATTGCTGAAAGAATTTGGTATCGTAGCAGGCCTGAATATCATGCTGATCTTTGTGATCTCCTTTATCTTCCTGCCTGCGGTACTGAGCTACCTGCCAGCACCGAAAGTAAAGCACACCAGCTACATGAACAACCGCTTCTTCCGCGCGTTCCTCGATGGGCTGAATGCATTGGTATTTAAGTACAGGCCAGTTGTATATATTGGTACAGCAATAATGGTGATCGTTGCAGTTACCGGTATGCTGCGCCTGAAGTCAGAAGGCTTTATGCTGGATGACGTTCCGAAGGAAGACAGGTTATACCTGGATCTGAAATTCTTTGAACAAAATTTCAAGGGTATAATGCCCCTGGAAATAGCAGTTGATACAAAGAAAAAGAATGGTGTTATCAACCTGCAAACGCTGGATAAACTGGATCAGTTATCTAAGCTGTTTGCTGTTCAGCCGGATTTCGCTCAACCATTGTCAGTCGTACAGGGTATTAAGTTTGCAAAGCAGGCTTATTACAATGGAGACAGCACAAACTATGCGGTTCCAAACTCATTTGATATCGGATTCCTGGCTCCTTACCTGCGCATGAAGAACACGGGTAATGCCAGCAAGGAAGCAGCAATGTTTACAAAACTGGTATCCAACTTTATGGATAGTACCCGCCAGGTAGCGAGAGTAAGTGTGAATATGGCGGACGTAGGTTCCCGTCGTTTACCAATCCTGCTGGATTCACTGAAACCGAAAGTGAATGAAATATTCGATACAACACATTACCAGGTGACATATACCGGTAGCACAGTGATCTTCCTGGAAGGTAGCCGTTTCATCATCGATGGATTGATGGAAAGTATTCTGCTTGCCTTTATCCTGATCATCTTCTGTATGCTGTATCTGTTCCGTTCATTCAAGATGCTGATCATATCACTGATTCCGAATATCATTCCGCTGGCGTTGACAGCAGGTGTGATGGGCTGGGCAGGTGTACCACTCAAGCCATCAACAGTACTTGTATTTAGCGTGGCGCTGGGTATTGCGATAGACGTAACGATTCGTTTCCTGGTGAACTTCAAGCAGGAGTTGCCACATCATAACCTGGATATCTCTGCGACAGTAAAGCAGACGATTCATGAAACAGGTTTGAGCATCGTATACACCTCCCTGATCCTGTTTGCAGGTTTTATGATCTTTGCATTCTCTCAGTTTGGAGGTACCAAAGCATTAGGTTGGTTGACATCGCTGACATTGATGCTGGCGATGATTACGAACTTAACAATTTTGCCTGCTTTGTTGTTATGGATGGAGAAGGGCCTGATCAAAAAGGCGCAGAAGAAACAGTTATGGAATACGCTGGATGATGAAGAAGATGTAGAGATGTCCAAACTGGGATTAAAAGACCGGGAAGAAGGCGACAAATAGACTTAAAAAAATATCCAAAATAGCTAAAAGCTCAATGCCAGTGCACTGGCATTGAGCTTTTTAGTTTCAAATAATCTAGTGCAAGGCACTCATCCCCCCCTTTTAGCCGTTTGTATAAAAGGGTGAATTATACCCATTAAAAAATAAGAGGTTTATGATGCCATTCTAACCACTTTTAGTTCATGAAAAACAAATACTTAAAGGGCGCTCATTTATCTGAGCGTAAATTTAAGGAGATCCTACGGCTATTTGCCGAGGATCTCACGGCCACTCAGATTGCCAGCATAAGTGGAGTAAGTCGGGTTACTGTTAACAGTTATCTTAAGAAAATCAGACAACAGATAGCCCGGCATTGTGAATCTTTATTGCCAACCGACCCCTTACGTTCAACCTCTACTACTGAACGGAAAGTAGTCCCAGCCACTCAAGACTCCGACTCCTCACTTCCCCTAAAAACAGATGTAAGCCGGAATATCAAGCCCGTTGTTTTTGGTATCTACCGTGCATCTGATCGTCTGCACACTGAGATTTTGCCCGATGTAAGCCGTTCCATGATTCATTCTGTAGTCCGGAGTAACCGATCCATATTGGAAACCCAGAGTGCAGCAGACAAAATCAGGCGTTTCAGCAACGTCGCCGATTTGGGACAATACAGGCTTTATAACCTGGAAAATGAGGGTGCCAGCAACCCGGCTGAGGATGTAGACGCATTCTGGGGACTTACCAAGCATCGCCTGGCCAAATTCAAGGGTCTTAACCGCAGCACAGTATATCTTCACCTGAAGGAATGTGAGTTTCGTTACAACCACAGGAATGAAGATATCTATGAAACACTGCTGGAACTGTTAAAGACACAGCCACTAAGCCTGTCCTGAAGGAGAGGCCAATTTTCCGGGGACGAAAGCAGCCAGCCTTTATGAGGCCCGGTTGGCGGTATGTGCGTATGTGAATGCTGATTGACTTCCCTTATTAAACCGTTATCAGACGTATATTTTTATTTAAATCTGGTTTTAACCCGGATTTAGATTTTGGTTGATGAGCGCGCAGGCGGTATTCCTATCGCTTGCCTTTATTATTTTTTTTAATATGAATTTATTCTAGATAAGTTTTAGCGTTATTGTAACATAATTTTGACAATCCTTTAAAACTTAACTTAGACTAGTAGTGCCATAAAACCCCCTATAATAGTCTATTCTTACATTTTTATGACAAAATATGTGCATGATAACATGAAAATTGTATGCGTGTTTTAACATTTTATTAAGTATCTTGCCGACCTATTAAATAATAATAAAGTAACATTACAACAACAGAAATCTAAGCCAAAATCAAAACGTGATGATAAGGAGCTGCTGAGACGAATATGTATTGTGCATACAACCCGACAATATCACAACATAATCTCGTGAAGTGCTTACTGAATAAAAACTTGTGAACTGAATTTTGGTGCCCGAAAAATATTGCATGGCAACATGTAGTATGCGGTTTTTTTATTGGTTTTGCTTAAAGATGATCTAACAAAGACAGATTTATTATTATTTGGTTACACAGAATTAGGGGTCGCTTGTATCTAATTTAATCGGCATTGACTGTAACGGGGGAACGATAGTGAGATGTTAAAATGAACAAGAATTGCCTGCTTGCTTATGAATTAATACTGCTTTGTTATGCGCCGTGAAAGGCGTGGGAGAGGTTTTGCTTATTTTCTATAGACTATTGCTTATTTGCTTATGAGGAATACTGATATAATTGTTAACAAGTTCATTTTATCAAATCAATTATCTTTTATGAAGAAAGGATTACTCCTATGGCTGTTCGTGGCCATGAGCGTGTTACACACGTTCGCTCAAACACGAACAATTACGGGAAAGGTAACTGATACCAAAGATGGGTCTCCCTTACCTGGAGTGTCAGTTATAGTGAAGGGAACTTCCAAAGGTACTGTCACCAGTGCTGATGGTAGCTACAAAATTGAAGCAGACGCAAAAGATGCGCTGATATTCTCCTTCATAGGATATGTTAACCAGGAAAAAGCCGTAGGTGGTGCAGCAAACATCTCCGTATCACTCGGTACAGACAATAAACAATTGAACGAGGTGGTGGTAACCGCTCTCGGTATCACAAAAGAAAAGAAATCACTGGGTTATAGCGTGCAGAAAATCGGCGCTGACGAGCTGATTAATTCTAACGAACACAACGTTATCCAGGCCCTGGCTTCCAAAGCTGCAGGTGTGCAGGTGATTGGTTCCGGTGGTACTCCGGGTGCATCTACCAAGATCATCATCCGTGGTAACGCTACCTTCACTATGGAGAACCAGCCACTGATCGTTGTGGATGGTGTGCCTGTTGATAACAGCACTAACGCTACTTCCGCAAGAAACTACCCTTATAACTCCAACCTGCAGGGTGTAAACAACTCTAACCGTGCATTGGATATCAACCCTGACGATATCGCTTCTGTAACAGTATTGAAAGGACCTGCCGCTGCTGCCCTTTATGGTGCAAGCGCTGCTTCCGGTGCTATCATCTATACTACCAAAAGAGGTCGTGCAGGTGCAACTAAAGTAGCTTACAGCTTCAATGCTGCTTTCGATAAGGTAAGCAAACTGCCTGAAGAACAACATATTTATTCTCAGGGTAGCCCTGGTGCAACTCCTGTTTACGATCCAGGTGGCCTGGGCTCAAGTTCTCCATATAGCTGGGGTCCCGCTATCAGCTCTGTTAGCGGTGCTAAAGTGTATGACAACACAAAAGAATTCTTCCAGACTGGCCAGAACTTCACACATGATGTATCTGTAACCGGTGGTAACGATAATACTACTTTCCGTTTGTCCCTGAACCGTGTAGACCAGAAAGGTGTGGTACCAACCACAGATCTGCAGAGAACAAGCGTTCGTATCAATGCTGACTCTAAGATCACCGACAGGTTAACAATGGGTGTATCTGCTTCTTATGTACTGACTGAAGGTACTAAAGCACAAAACGGTTCTAACACTACCGGTGTTATGCTGCCGCTCATGAGAGCCCCGGCATCATGGAACCTGGCCGACTATAAAAACGAAGACGGTTCCAGCAAGAACTATTACATCTTCTACGACAACCCATACTGGAGTCTGTACAACAACCCTTATAAAGATAAAACCGACCGCTTCTACGGTAACGTGAATACATCATTCAAAATCACCGACTGGTTGTCACTGAACAACCGTACCGGTGTGGATATGTACACTCAGTTCAGCAAACAGGTTTTCGCAATCGGATCTAACGCTGTGAGCGACTATCTGGGTCAGATCGAAGAAAACACTTATACCAACAGAAACATCTACTCAGATCTGATCCTGTCCGGTCATAAGAATTTCAACGAAAAGTTCGATGTAACTGCTAACCTGGGTGGTAACCTGAATCAGGAAACTGGTCAGAATGACTATGCGAAAGGTACGCAGCTGTCTATTCCCAACTATTATAACCTGAATAACGCTTCTACCCTGTACGCTGATAACTCTTCTTTCATTAAAAGAACATCAGCACTGTACTATGACCTGGAATTTGCCTACAAAAACCAGTTCTTCCTGACTACTACAGGTCGTAATGAGTGGTCTTCTACTTTCGGTCAGTCTAAAAATAACTTCTTCTACCCTTCAGTAAGTGGTAGCTGGATATTCACTGAGATTGTACCAGCTAATAACGTAATCACTTATGGTAAACTGCGTGCTGCTATTGCTGCTGGTGGTAAGAGCCCTAGTGTTTACGCTGCAAACACCTTATATACTAATCCAAACTTTGCTGACGGTTTTACCGATGGTAACTCCTTCCCTTTCAAAGGTCAGAACGGTATGAGCCTGAGCAACGCGCTGGGTAACGTAAACCTGAAACCAGAAAGAAGTGTGGAAAAAGAAATCGGTTTGGATGTTAAATTATTCGGCCGTGTAAATTTGGAACTGACTTACTACGATAAACAATCCAAAGATATCCTGGTAGCAAGACCAGTAGCTGGTTCTTCTGGCTTCGCCAGCATCCTGGATAACGCTGGTAAAATGCAGAACAGAGGTTTCGAAGTGTTAGCATCTGCTGATGTATTGAAACTGAAAGACTTCACCTGGAACGTTGAGGTGAACTGGTCTATGAACAAAAACAAAGTATTGGAACTGGCTAATGGTGTAGACGAAATCAGCGTTGAATCTGCATTCACTTCTATCGGTTCTTATGCTATCGTAGGTCAGCCTTATGGTGCGCTTTATGGTACCAAATGGGTACGTAACGATGCTGGCCAGCTCGTAATCGGTGCGAACGGTTTGCCTTCTATTGCCAGCGCAAGCGGCAACCTCGGTAATCCATTCCCTGATTGGACTGGTGGTGCAAGAACTACTTTCACCTACAAACACATCACCCTGTCTGCCCTGCTGGATGTAAGACATGGTGGTAAGATCTGGAACGGTACTTATGCAAGAATGAACAACCTGGGTAGAACTGCTGAGACTGCAGATCGTGAGAGAACTTACGTTATTCCAGGTGTTGTATTGGGTGCTGACGGTAAATACACTGATAACACAACTCCGGTTTCCGCACAGAGCTACTATCGCGTTTACAAAGGTGATGCTGCTGGTTCCGCTGTTGAAAACTCAGTACAGAATGGATCATGGGTTCGTCTGCGTGAACTGAACCTGGGTTATAAATATACCATTCCAGGCAATAGCCCGATTAAAACTGTAGAACTGACCCTGACTGGTCGTAACCTGTGGTTACATACCGACTACAAAGGTGTAGATCCTGAAACTAGCTTAACTGGTGCTGGTTCTAACCTGACAGGTTTTGATTATTTCAACAACCCGGGTACTAAAACTTATGCAGTTGGCGTGAGAGTTGGATTCTAAAGTGTATTTAAAGGAATTATTTGAAAATAATAACAACGACTAAGTCATGAAAAAAGTCTTAATATTTTTAGCATTACCGCTGTTATTCATGGCGGAAGGCTGTTCAAAGTTCACAGAAGGTTACGGCGAAAGCCCAAATAACCCAACGAAAGCGACTCCTCCGCTGATCCTGTCAGCAGCAGAATTAGGCCTTTTCAGTACCTACACCGGTACCCTGGCAAGAATCTCTGCTACCCTGACTCAACAAACTGGTGGTGTACAGGCGCAGATGCTGGAAATCGATCAGTACCAGCTGCTGAATACAGCAAATACCAACGATTGGAACAACCTTTATAATAATGTCGTTCAGCCTGCAAATGACCTGATCGAAAATTATGGTGCTACCAACCAACAGTATGCTGCTGTAATGAAAATCATGAAAGCAATGGCACTGGGTGTTGCTACCGATGTATGGGGCGATGTACCTGCTACCGAAGCTGGTATGGGTAACATTACCGGTAACCTGACTCCTAAATTCGATACCCAGGAATCTATCTATGCATACATTCAGACCCTGCTGAGCGAAGCAGTAACTACCCTGACTGCTACTGACGGTACTAACAACTACACAATTGGTTCCGATGACTTCATCTTCGGTGGTGATCTGACCAAATGGGTTAATACTGCTCACATCCTGCAGGCTCGTTTTGCTAACCGCCTGAGCAAAGGTGATGCTACCGGTTCTGCAAATACCGCACTGGGCTTCCTGGCTAACGTAACTGACGCTGGCGATGCAAAAGCTTACTACGGTTCTGTAACCGCTGAACTGAACCAGTGGGCTGTATTCAAAGTAGACAGAGCTAACTATCTCAAGGTTGGTAAATACATGGTTGACCTGTTACAGAATAACAATGATCCACGCTTACCATACTATGCAGATAAAACTGATGCTGGTACTTATGTAGGTGCTGCTCCTTCATCTGAACTTACTTCCGCTTCTGAAGTGGGTTCATACATTGCTGGTGATGGTGCTCCAATTCCTTTGGTAACTTATGCTGAAGCACTGTTCATCAAAGCTGATGCTAGCTTCCGTCTGGGTAACCTGGGTGATGCTGCTACTTACTACAACCAGGCTGTAATCAAAGCTGTAACCCAGGTAACTGGTACAGCCCCTGATGCTGCTTTCATTGCTGCTTACGCTTCTGCTACAGCTGCCACTATCACTGAAGCGCAGATCGCAACTCAGAAATGGATAGCACTGTATTGCCAGATCGAAGCATGGGCTGAATGGCGCAGAACTGGTTATCCGGCTATCACTCCAAACGCAGATAACGTAACCGGTACTAACGCTGTTCCAAGAAGACTGCCTGTTGTAAACGACGAACTGCTTTATAACAAAGCAAACGCTGAAGCTTACAAAGATATAGATATCTTCCAGCCAGTATGGTGGGATAACCTGTAATCCTTTCAATTCTTCATATCAAAAAGGGAGTGTGTCTTATGATGCACTCCCTTTTTTTTATTGCTAATTCTCCCCCGAATTTTTTATATTAGTACAGACTAATAATCCAAACTCAAAATAGCTAAGAACCAAAATCTGAACACAACGAGCCATCATTTTTAAAACAACCAATTTGTATTTGTAGCCATCATTGTGCCCTGTGCCCTGCAGCTCCCTCATGCATGCATGTAGCCGTTTCACATTGATTTTTTAAAAACAAAGTCCCTCATGAAAACATCTGTACTCCTATGGCTATTGCTAGCCATCAGCGTGGTATCCACGCATGCCCAGACCCGTACCCTCAAAGGAAAGGTAACCGATGCCCACGATGGTCAACCCATCCCCCTCGCCACCATCAGAATTGCAGGCACCAACAAAGGAACTACCACCGATCAACAGGGTAATTTCCTGATCAGTGTTGAACCCGGCCAATCCCTCCAGGTATCGTCTGTCGGCTTTCATTCTGTGTCAATTGTAGTCACAAATCAAACTACATTATCAGTAACCCTGGGTGCGGACCAAAACGTATTGAACGAGTATATCGCTACCGGTTACACGAACACCAACAGGCGCACCAGAACAAGCGCCGTAGGTGAAGTCACCGCAGAAGACCTGGAAAACAAAAACTATGTAGACATTAATCAGGCATTACAAGGCCAAACGCCGGGTGTTTTCGTAGGAGGTAACTCAGGTATGCCCGGTGCCATTCAAACTGTCAGAATCAGGGGCATAGGGTCCATTAGTGCCGGTTCCTCTCCCCTCTACGTCATGGATGGGATCATTATCGACGGCCGGGACATCAATGCATTCGGCTCTCTCGGGGTACAAAGTAATGACCTGCTGGCCAACCTGAACCCCAACGATGTGGAAAGCATCACTATCCTGAAAGATGCTGCCGCCACCGCACTCTACGGATCCAGGGGTGCCAACGGTGTGATCGTCATCACCACCAAAAAAGGTAAATCAGGTACCACCACAATAGGTGTCAATGCCCAGTATGGTAAAACAGAAATGACCAGGGGCCATGCCGCTTTAATGACACCCGCCGAAGCCCTGGCCTACGACAGAGACGTACTCGCCATCAATGGTACCTCTCAGGCCGATATTGATGCGCAATTCCCTCTGTCTCTCCTCGACCATGCTTTTGACTGGTCAAAAGCGGGCTGGCGCAGAGGTACTAACCAGGTACTCGGTCTCACCGGATCCGGCGGTACTGATAAAGCCAAATACTATGCCTCCGGAGGATATGAAAAAGTAGATGGCCCCATGATCGGAACCGGCATGAAACGCTACTCCGTCATGTCTAATGTTAGCTCAAAAGTAAATGACCAGATTGACCTCGCACTCAACCTCAATATCTCCTATACCGATTTCAATTCTGCCGGCGGTGGAAACTTCTATTCCAGCCCTATTTTAGGCGCTTATTTTGTGTCTCCCTTCCAGAGCCCTTACAAACCCGATGGCACCATGTACACAGGCAATGAAACGGACTTTAAAGCCGCTTCCAAAAACAATTTCCTGTACTCCTACACCCGCAATACAAATAAGTTGAATAATTTCAGAGGACTGGGTGGTCTCACGGTTTCCTATACTTTTACTGACTGGCTCAAAATCTCTGAAAAGATCAATATCGATATGGTATATGGATATGCAAACCTCTTCACTGATCCTACTACCCACGATGGTGCCAATGTGAAAGAACCACTGAAGAGCGGAGATATTTTTAACCAGCTCGTACGCAATGTTACACTTACCAACCAGGTCTCCGCATCAGGCAACATTCCCCTTCCAAAAGATCATTCCCTCAACTACATCGCATTGATGGAATATGACCGGTTTAACAATGTCAGCTTCGGTGCAGAAGGTATCGGCCTCGTATCAGGAAAACTAAAAGCCCTGGATGTCGCATCCATTCCGCAGGATGTGAATGGTAACGGTACTGACTATACTTTTATTTCTTACTTAGGTCAGCTCAACTATAATTTCAAAGAGCGATATACACTCAATGTCAGCTACCGCAGCGATGGATCTTCCCGCTTTGGCCTGAACAAACGCTTTGGTAATTTCTACTCTGTAGGTGCCTCCTGGATGCTGATAGATGAGCCGTTTATGAAGAACCAAAAAGTCCTCTCCGACCTGCGCCTGCGCGGTAGCTATGGCCTCACTGGTAATGCAGACTTTGACAACTTTGTAGCGACTGCACTGTATGCCTACAATACTTCCTACAACAACGCACCAGGTAATGCACCGAACACTATCGGAAATAAAAACCTGACCTGGGAAAAGAACAAATCTTCCAACATCGGCTTCGAAGCTGCCGTACTGGATAACAGGATCAAACTCACATTTGATGTATACAAACGCATCACCAATGGTTTGCTCATGAATACACCGGTATCCTCTACCAGTGGATTCACACAGCAGCAGGCAAATGTAGGCAGGGTGCAGAACAAAGGTATTGAAGCCTTGCTCTCCTCTACCAATATAAAAGTCGGCGGATTCGAATGGCAGACAGATTTTAACTTCTCACTGAACAGGAATAAGATCCTTGAACTCTACGGCGGACAGGATATCACCGGTAGCATATCCATTCAACGTGTAGGTTATCACGTTACCAGCTGGTATATGTACAGATGGGCAGGAGTAGACCCTGCAAATGGAAATCCATTATGGCTCACATCAGACAACAAAACGACTACCAGTAGCCTGAATGCTGCAAACAAAGTAGTGGCAGGTAATGCAGAACCCCGATACATTGGCTCAATGACGAACCGACTCTCCTACAAAGGCATTGCATTATCATTTATGTTTTACGGCGTAACAGGCAATAAAGTCCTGAACCAGACAAGGTCTTTATCAGATGCTGATGGCGTATATTTTGGTTACAATTACAGCAGGCAACAGGGACAAAATTACTGGCGTAAACCAGGTGATATTGCAGAAAGACCCAAGCCCCAAAAAGGTGGTAACAGCAATGCGAATTCTGCTACCTCTACAAGGTTCCTGGAGAATGGGGAATTCCTGCGCCTGAAAGATGTAACCCTCTCTTACAATCTGCCTGCCAGATGGCTGAAGCATGCTAAAATCACGAAGGCTTACGTGTTTGCTACAGGCACCAATTTAATTACATGGACAGGCTATACCGGCTGGGATCCTGAGCAGGATATATCCGCGAATGAAGTCTTCCGTTATCCTCCCTCCAAAACAATTAGCCTGGGCTTAAATGTAAACTTCTAAACTGCTGAAAACATGAGAAACTATATCATCTATATATTCCTGCTACTATCCGTTACAGCATGCAATGATAAGCTGACGCTATCACCTGCTGTATCACTGCCTACCGAAGATGCACTCACTGATATTGCTGGTGTAAATGCCGGTATCAGCGGCATGTATGCAGGTATGCGCTCCGTCAATTACTATGGCCGCAATTTTCTTGTAATACCCGAAATAGCCGCTGATAATGTATACCTGGCAGCGGCTAACAGTAATCGTTTCGGCTCCTCATTTCGTGTTACCTGGCTCACATCTGACGGGGATATCACAAGCCTCTGGAACCAGACATATGCAGTAATCCTCAGGGCAAACAATATCATCAACAGTATACCAACCTTAACTGATGGTACGGATGAAGAAAAAAATAATGCATTGGGCCAGGCATTATTCATCAGGGCACTCATACATTTCGATCTGCTGCGTACCTTTTCACAGCCTTATGCAATAGGCGGTGGCAGTGCATTAGGTATCCCTGTTATGACAAAATTTGCAGTAGGTTCACCCGCCAGGAATACCGTAGATGAAGTGTATACACAGATCATCAACGATCTTACACAGGCAAAATCACTGCTTGCAAAAGACGGCAGTAACCCATATAACGCCAATGCATATGCGGCATCCGCATTGCTCGCAAGAGTGTACCTCTACAAAGGCGATAACGAAAACGCTGTAACCGAAGCATCTGCTGTAATTAGCTCAGCAGAATATGCAATCGTTCCCGCAAATGATCTCCCTGATTTTTATAACACAACAGGAACCAGCGAAGATATCTTTACACTCATGGTATTATCCACAGAATCACTGGGCTCTGACGATGTAGGCAGAATCTATCTGAAACCTGGTTATGGTGATATTCGTGTATCACCTGATTTAGTAAAAGTATTCGATACGGCTGATGCCAGGTATAAGTCGTACATACTACCCTTCGATGGAGATAGCACAGAATATGAAAATGATAAGTTTACCGGACAGGATGGTATCTTTGGATTGTACAGTCCCAAGATCCTGAGGATTTCTGAACAATACCTCATACGTGCAGAAGCAAATGCAAAACTGGGCAATTATACAGCTGCATTGGATGATGTAAATGCTATCCGCGCGAAGAGAACAATACCCAACCTGGTGAATATCCCTGATGCAGATGTACTTGCAAATGTACTCCTCGAAAGAAGAAAAGAACTGATGTTCGAAGGCCATCGTTACTTCGATTTGCTGCGGAACAAACAGGATATTGTAAGAGAATTCTGTGGAGATCCTTTGGAGTTAAATACACCGGCTTGTACTTATCCGGCTACACAGCCAACAGTGATACCACCCATACCACAAAGAGAAATAGATGTAAATAAAAACATAGCTCAAAATCCCGGGTATTAAATCCGGAATAAAAAAAGCTTTTGCCGATGGCAAAAGCTTTTTTTATTTTAAAATGAATGCTCAACTTATTTTATCACTTCCGCCAGTTTCGCTTCCAGCGCCTCTCCTCTCAATCCAATTCCCAAAATCTTACCAGACGGGTCCAGCAGCATATTAGTAGGAATAGAATTAATACCATACAGAGGCACTACCGCACTCTCCCAGAACTTCAGGTCACTCACGTGTGTCCATGTCAAACCATCCTTCTGAATCGCCTCTAACCATGCTTCTTTCTTCTTATCCAGGGATACTCCCAGCACAGTGAAGTTCTTACCTTTATAAGCATTATATGCCTTTACTACATTTGGATTCTCCATACGGCAAGGCTGACACCAGCTAGCCCAGAAATCAACCAATACAAATTTACCTTTGAAAGAGCTCAGGCTCACCATCTTGCCAGTCGCATCAGGCAGTGAAAAATCCGGCGCTTCCTGGCCTACCTGCAGTGCAGTCATATTCGCATCTACCTCACCAGCCGCCTGCTTCAGCATCTGCTCCAGTTTACTGGTGAGCCCAACAACGAGCGTATTGGTAGGAAAATGACTCTTTACTTCTGCAATCTCTTTTCCACTGCCCATTAAAGATTGTGGATTGATCATGCTCAATGCAAATGCAGCTACAGCCGGATTCTTGGAAGTAGTAGCCGTGTGCATTACAAAATCAGTGACTTCTTTTTCCTTTGCCTGCAGCGCTTCAGTTTTTACCTGTATAACACTATCACCAACACCACTCTTCGCCAGGCTATCCAGCGCCATGCTTTCTTCAGTCAGCATACGGCTCTTGGAACTTACATCGTTCAGCAATTGCTGCAGTTCAGTAGAAGCTTCCGCATTTTCAAATTTCACCAGTTCCAGGTTATTCAGATCACCTGTTACACTCATGGTTCCTGCATCCAGCGCCAGCAGGATGAAGCGCTGCTGATCTTCGCCAAAACGAATACGATACAGCCCCTGTTCTGGCAGCATGCCTTTCAGGGTAAACTTACCACTGGCATCTTTCAGCGTTACAGAGTCCACTATTTTCAGGGTGTCCATGGACAGTTCTTCCAGTACCACAGTACCCAAAGGTGCATTATCGATTTTTGCATTGATCACAAAATCCCCTTTCTCGGTCTGCTGGTGACAACCTGCCAGTACAAAACCGAAGGCTATCGCCCATAATGCTAATTTCTTCATATAGATCAGTTGTTATTTAAGTTTTTCAGCCAGCAGCTGGTTAGTGAGTTTTGGATCGGCTTTACCTTTGGAGGCTTTCATCACTTCGCCCACAAACAGGGCCATCAGACCTTTCTTCCCTCTGCGGAATTCTGCCACCTTATCAGGGTATTTATTTAACACCTCATCGATGATGGGTGTAATATTATCTGCATTATTATCCTGCAACAGATTGAGACGGGTAGCGATGTCCAGCGGCGCAGTTTCAGGTGCCAGCAGCAATTCCGGGAAGATGCGGGAAGATGCAATGGAGAAGTTCACCTTTCCATCTTCCACCAGCTGAATGAGGGCGGCCAGCGCCTTTGCCGGCAGCGGGAATGCAGACATATCAATGCCCTTGTCATTGAGCGTGGACTTCACAGGGCCCAGCAGCCAGTTAGCTACCGCCTTGTGTTTTGGAATCACATTGACCACCTGCTCAAAATAGTCAGCGGTGGCCTTATCATCGCAGACTACTCTGGCATCGTAATCAGAGAGCCCGTATTGCTTCACATATTTTTGTACCAGCGCTTCCGGCAGTTCAGGTAGTGATGCACGAATGCCCTCCAGGAACTCGTCGGTAAATGAGAACGGTGCCAGGTCCGGCTCAGGGAAGTAACGATAGTCGTTCGCCTCTTCCTTGGAGCGCAGCGGGAAGGAAGTACCATTGCCGGCATCGAAGCTGCGGGTTTCCTGTACAATCGTGCCGCCGGTTTCTACCAGGGTGATCTGGCGCTTTATTTCACCCTCTACCGCACGTTTTACGTTGCGGATAGAGTTCAGGTTCTTTACTTCTACTTTGGTACCCAGTCTGGTCTCACCTTTCAGGCGAATGGAGATGTTAGCATCACAGCGCATGCTACCCTCTTCCATATTACCATCGCACACATCTACCCAGCGTACCAGGCGGCGCAGCACCGTGAGGAATGCATATACCTCATCGCTGCTATGCAGGTCCGGTTCAGTTACAATTTCCAGCAGGGGTACACCGGCACGGTTATAATCCACCAAGGTAAAGGCAGGATCCTGATCGTGCATAGATTTACCGGCATCTTCCTCCATGTGAATGCGATTCAGCTGAATCGCCCTCTCACCATCTGCAGTCGAAATGATAACCCGGCCACCAACACAGATAGGCGCGGTATGTTGCGATACCTGATAGCCCTTGGGCAGGTCAGGATAGAAATAGTTCTTGCGGGCGAAAAAGTTCTCTTTCTCAATATGGCATTCGCATGCCAGCCCCAACCGGATTGCATATTCCACTGCCTTCTTATTCAGTTTTGGCAGGGTACCGGGGTGCCCCAGTGTAATAGGGCTGATATGTGTATTGGGAGCGCCTCCGAAAGCAGCACTGTCCCCACAGAATAGTTTGCTCTCTGTTTGCAGTTGGGCGTGTACCTCCAGGCCTATCACTACCTCATATTTGTCAAAATCGATGCTTGCGCTCATATTATATTATGCTGTGAACGCAAATATAAAAAATGACGGGTAGAAAGGGTATCATTTTGAATTTAATTAAGCCAGCCTGCATCTGGCTTAATTAAATTCATGATTCACCGCTTTTTAAAAGGAATATTGAATTTTAACAAAATTTTATTAAACTTGCACTAGCAACTGTTTGACCTGTATTTCCACATTAATATTACTAGCCACAGCATTTGACCTATATTCTACTGGCGCACCACAAAACATTTAACCTTCTTCCTGATAAAAGCGGTAACTAGCAACGCTGTGTAGCTATCTTCGACATTGGGACTTACCATTTAACCACTATTTATCCCTGTTCCCTGAATTAGGGGTTGATGCCTTTTTAGTAACTTTCAAGCATGAGCATTGAAAATACTTATCAGGCACAGCAGGCCTTTTTTGCCTCCGGCGCTACATTTCCTTACGCATACCGCCGGAAGCAGCTTAAACTGCTGAAAAAGGCCGTAAAGCGCTATGAGCGACGTATATTGGCTGCCCTGCATGCCGATTTACATAAGCCCCCGATGGAAGCCTTCGGCAGCGAGGTAGGGCTCGTGTACGGTGAAATCAAATACTGTTTGCATAACCTGAAGCGCTGGATGCGCCCGGAGCCTGTAAGCAGTCCATTCATGCTCTACCCCTCCAAAAGCAAAATTCATCGCGCCCCCCTGGGCCAAACCCTTATCATAGGTCCCTGGAATTATCCTTTCAGCCTGATCATGACACCCCTCATTGGTGCCATCGCCGGTGGTAACTGTGCCATCCTGAAACCTTCAGAACTGGCTCCCCATACCGCCGCCGTAATTGCCAACCTGGTACAGGAAACCTTTGCCCCCGCCTATGTCACCGTTGTAGATGGCGAAGGCAGTGAAGTCATTCCCGCATTGATGCAGCATCGCTTTGATCATGTGTTCTTTACCGGCAGCACAAATGTTGGTAAGAAAATACTGGAAATGGCCGCCCCTCACCTCAGCCCTGTCACCCTGGAACTGGGCGGTAAGTCTCCCTGCGTGGTTGATGACAAGGTAGACATACAGGTAGCCGCCAAAAGGATCATCTGGGGCAAATACTTTAATGCCGGCCAGACCTGCATAGCACCTGATTATGTACTGGTACATGCCAAAGTAAAGGACGCACTTATCACTGCCATGAAAAAGGCGATTGCCAGCTTCTATGGCGACAACCCGGCTACCAGTAAAGACTATGCCCACATTATCAACAAAAAGCGGTTCGATACGCTTAGCAGCTACCTCTCCAAAGGCACTATCCTGCACGGAGGCGATACCGATGCCGCCAATTTGTACATAGGCCCTACCCTCATGGAAAATGCTGCGATTGACGAAGAAATATTCGGTCCCATCCTGCCCATCATGACTTATGAACACCTGGGCGATGCAATTCAATATATCAAACAGCACCCTGCCCCCCTCTCCCTCTATGTATTCACAAAGAGAAGCAGTACTGAAAAAACACTTATTGAACAACTGAGTTTCGGAGGGGCCTGTGTGAACAATACCTTGGGGCACTATACCAATGTAGAACTACCTTTCGGTGGCGTAGGATACAGTGGTATGGGGCAATACCATGGCAAATACAACTTCCTGACCTTTACCCATGCCAAGGCGGTGATGAAAACCGGTACCTGGCTGGATGTTAAGCTAAAATACCCTCCTTACCGGGGCTTGGGATTCTTAAAAAGACTCATGAAATAATAATCTTCCTGGATAAAAAGCTCCTCAGATAAAAGGACTTCCTGAGTAAAAGCTCCTGAATAAAAATGTCTTCCTAATAAAAAGACCTACTTCTTAAAATGTAAAAAGAGGTTGCCTCCACTACTGGAGACATCCTCTTTTTACTAAAGGCGGTTCGATATGCTTGCCCTATAAATCCGCTTTATGCAATCTCTTTGGTACTTTCACCTGTAAGGTCTGTGACTTCCCATCTCTCTTTACCTGTACATCCACAGTGCCTTTATTCTTGTTTTCCCTGTAAGCATTCGTTACATCGCGGGTAGAGCTGATGCTGGTGCCTGCCAGGGAGGTGATTACATCTTTGGGTTTGAAACCTGCTTTTTCAGCAGCAGACCCCGGGGCTACGGCCAGTACCACAGCACCATTGCCATCTTCAGTATCCTGTACGGAAAGACCCAGTTTCACATCATTTTCACGACGATCATCCCAGCTGAAATTGCGGGGGCCACGGCGCTCCTCATCTCCGCCATCATCACCACGGAAGTCAAAACGACCACCATTAGGCGGCATCATTCGGAAGAAATCTTCCGGGCCATCATTGTCATCACGACCACGGCCGAAACCAAACTCAGGTTGCTTTCTTTCATCCAGCGTCACCGTAACAGTGTTTTCTTTCTTATCACGCAGGTAGGTGATAGTCACTTTATCTCCCGGCTCGTGTGCACCAATTTTCTCAAACAGTTCCTTTGGTTCTTCAATCTTATCAGCATCTACTTTGGTGATCACATCTCCCTCTTTCAGACCCGCTTTGGCGGCAGGACTCTCTTTGGATACTTCTTTCACAGTAGCACCGGCAGCTTCCTTCTTTTCAGTCAGTACACCCAGCAGTGCTCTTCCCGGGCGGATATTATTATTCGGTTCTCCTCCAAAAAACTGTAAGCCACGGTGTTGTGGCATGTTAAAGTTGAAGTCATTGCCATCCATCGGGCGGATCTTGCGGCGATATACAGAGATATCGCCATCCTTGTAGGATTCCAGTTTTTCGCCATCTACCAGCACATTACCATCCTTGATTTCAACAGTTACTTTTCCGTCCTTATTGCTGTTCCGTTTGATAATGATTTCGTCGTATTCACCCAGTTTATCTCCTTTGGGGGCTGGCTCCTGCGCGTAGCCCATGCTAAAAGCGAGGCAGGTAAAACCCGCTAGTGCGAATTTTGGTAAGAGCTTTTTCATATGTATATGTTTTACAGGAGCAAATTTAGAGGGGGGAGATATAAAGGAAAAGTTAAAATCGACAAGGGGGAAATGAAAAGCGCCCTCCGGTCAGAGGGCGCTATAGAGAAGGTTCTTAGAGTATTGCTTTGACTGCGGTAATCACCTGGTCCAGCTTGTCAGTTTCCTGACCACCGGCAGAGGCGAAGGATTTCTGACCACCGCCACCACCTTTGATGAGGCCGGAGATCTTCTCCTTGATAATTTTGGGTGCTTCCAGGCCTTTGTCAGCAACCAGGTTATCAGCAATCATTACTGCTACGTTTGCCTTACCGCCTACATTGGCAGCGAAGACGAATACGTAATCAGTCAGTTCAGTTTTCAGCTGGAAACACAGCTGCTTCAGGGCATCGGCACTATTCACGCTCACAACGCTACCAATGAAGTTGATGCCGTTTATTTTCTCTGCTTTTGGTAGCAGGCTGCTTGCCAGTTGTTTTATCTTCTCCTGTTCCAGTACTTCCAGCTGCTTTTCCAGGCCCGCTTTGTCAGCGATCAGGGTATCCACAGCCTTCACCAGTTCTTTTGGATTCTTCAGGGCAGCTTTTACCTCTTTCAGTTGCTGCAGTTGCTCATTTACATAAGCCAGTGCATGGGCGCCGGTTACACCTTCAATACGGCGTACACCTGCAGCTACAGCGCCTTCAGAGAGGAATTTGAACAGGCCCAGTTCGCCGGTGCTACCGATGTGGGTACCACCACAGAACTCTACAGAGTAGTTGGGGTCCATGATTACTACCCGTACAATGTCGCCATATTTTTCGCCAAACAGGGCCATAGCACCCAGTTTCATCGCTTCTTCCTTAGGCAGTTCCTGGATTACAACAGGAATGTTAGCACGGATCTTTTCATTCACGATATCTTCAATCTGAGCCAGTTCTTCATCAGTCACCTTTGCAAAGTGAGAGAAGTCGAAACGCAGGGATTCAGGATTTACCAGGGATCCTTTCTGCGCTACGTGCGTTCCCAGTACCTGGCGCAGGGCTGCATGCAGCAGGTGGGTAGCAGAGTGGTTCAGGGTAGTCTGCTGGCGTTTATCTTTATTGATAGTCGCGGTGACAGTGGTATTAATCGTTGCAGGCAGCTTGTCGGTGAAATGAACGATCAGGTCGTTTTCCTTTTTGGTATCGGTTACGCTGATTTTTTCACCTTCGAAGTCTAAGGTACCCGTATCCCCTACCTGGCCTCCACTCTCTGCATAGAAAGGGGTCTGGCTCAGTACCAGTTGATATTGTTCCTTGCCTTTGGCCTTGATTTTACGGTACTTGGTTACTTTGGTCTGGGTAGTATCCAGTGAGTAGCCTACGAAGGTGGTGCCGCTGTCTTCCAGGATGGTCCAGTCGCCCATATCCAGTTCCGTAGCAGCGCGGGAACGATCTTTCTGTTCCTTCATAGCAGCTTCAAAACCTTTTTCATCCACGCTGAAGCCATTTTCTGTTGCGATCAGGTTGGTGAGGTCAAATGGAAAGCCATATGTATCAAGCAGTTCGAATGCAGTTTTACCATCAATAGATTTCGTAGCACTGTTGGCAGCAATAATATCTTCAATACGGCGGATCCCGCTATCCAGGGTGCGGAGGAAGTTATTTTCTTCTTCGAAAATTACTTTCTTCACAAAATCCACCTGCTTCTGCAGCTCAGGAAATACAGTTTCAAACTGCTGTGCCAGTACAGGTACCAGCTCATGCAGCAATGGTTTTTTATATTCCAGGTAAGTGAAGTAATATCTTACCGCTCTGCGCAGAATACGGCGTATTACATAACCGGCACCGGTATTGCTGGGCAGCTGATCGTCAGCAATGGTAAAGCAAATGGCACGGATATGATCTGCCAGCACGCGGAAGGTCACATCCTTTTTGCTGTCAGAAGCCTCATATTTGGCACCGGTCAGTTTTTCGATATACCCGATAGTGCCGGAGAATACGTCAGTATCGTAGTTGGAGAATTTACCCTGGATCACGCGTACCAGGCGTTCAAAGCCCATCCCTGTATCCACGTGCTTCGCAGGCAGTGGCTCCAGGCTTTTGTCTTTCAGGCGGTTGAACTGCATGAATACGTTGTTCCAGATCTCAATCACCTGTGGATTATCTTTGTTCACGAGGGTGGCACCTTCCACCAGCTTTCTTTCTTCGTCCGGGCGACAGTCTACGTGAATTTCAGAGCAAGGACCGCAGGGACCGGTATCACCCATTTCCCAGAAGTTATCTTTTTTGTTACCCAGCAGGATGCGATCTTCCGGAACATGTTTTTTCCAGAAGTCGTAGGCTTCCTGGTCTTTTTCCAGGTTTTCTTTCTTATCACCTTCAAATACAGTAACATATAAACGGTCTTTGGGCAGTTTATACACTTCTGTAAGCAGCTCCCAGCTCCAGGCGATGGCTTCTTCCTTGAAGTAGTCACCAAAACTCCAGTTACCTAACATTTCGAACATGGTATGGTGGTAGGTGTCGATCCCTACTTCCTCCAGGTCATTGTGTTTTCCGCTTACGCGAAGGCACTTCTGTGTATCCGCGACCCTGGACCAGGCAGGTGTTTGGTTACCCAGGAAGTAGTCTTTGAACTGGTTCATGCCCGCGTTGGTAAACAGCAGGGTGGGGTCGTTCTTGACCACGATAGGAGCGGATGGCACTACATGGTGCCCTTTGGATTTAAAAAACTCCAGGAATTGCCGGCGAATCTCGGAAGCAGTCATAAGTATTTGAAAAAATTAGTATGTATTATAATTTTGTGTCACCTAAATGGCTTTAATTTGTATTTTAAGCCAACTAGTGGTGTTTAGAAAATTGACACTCAAAAGATTGCCCTTTTAGTCTAATTCCCTTAGGTTTGCACACCCTGACGCAAGAGCGAAAGGAGTGCAAAAATATTGAAAAAGTCAGAATGGCGAAGAATTACTGAAAAGCCGCACCCAACTTCATCCTCATTGTATGAATAGCCCCCAGGAACAAATTACTACTGCTGTTAAAGCATAAGCCCGGCACATGAAGAAGGTAAAATACTTTTATAATACTCAGACGCTCAAGTACGAAAAACTCGTAGTATCACTGCGCGTCAAGGTATTACGTATCCTTGGATTTGTCTCAGCCGCCATTGTCACAGGATTTATTTTTCTATCCATATCTTATAGAGTCTTGGATTCCCCCAAAGAGAAAAATCTGCGTCGTGATCTGGAAGTGATGAACGAGAAATACGAGGAAATGCAGAGCCGCATGAAGGAAGTCAAATCCCAGCTGGCCGAATTGGAACACCGCGACAATGAAATTTACCGCGTTATCTTTGAAGCTTCCCCCATCCCGGATAGTACCAGGGCCGGCAATATGGCAAAAGAAGAAGAGCTCACCCAGATGGCCTCCTTCTCCAGCAGTGAAATCATTGCCAGCACCGGATCCTTACTCCAGGAATTAGTGCATCGTATTGGTATCCAGGCTAAATCTTATGAAAAGATCGACGACCTGGTGAAGAATAAACAGAAAATGCTCGCTTCTATCCCGGCTATTCAGCCGGTATCCAACAAAGACCTGAAACGCATTGCCTCCGGTTTTGGTTATAGAATCGATCCTATTTACAAAACTGTAAAGTACCACTCCGGACTTGACTTCGCTGCCCCTGCCGGTACCCCCATCTACGCCACCGGCGATGGTGTGGTGGAAGAAGCCAGCATGAGCGATGTAGGTTATGGTAACCATGTGGTGGTAAATCATGGCTATGGGTACAGAACCCGCTATGGCCACATGCTCAGAATAAAAGTAAAAGCAGGTACCGCCGTAAAACGTGGCGATGTACTCGGTTGGGTAGGCAGTACAGGTAAGTCTACAGGCCCTCACTGCCACTACGAAGTGGAAAAGAACGGGGAAAAGGTAGATCCTGTGTACTTCTTCTTCAACGACCTGTCTCCGGAAGAGTTTGACAGAATGCTGAAGATAGCCAGATCCGGCAACCAATCATTTGACTAATCAATACCAGATTTTTAAAGCAGGCCGCAGGCCATCTTTTCCCGCCGTTCATTGCCGATGCCACAGGTATCAGCAATGAACGGCGGCTTTTTTTAAAAATCCAAACTCCCCCGGAATTTTGTAATTTGGTATTCATATAATGGATATGATGCAACAGCTGGATCTATTTTCTAACCTGGAACCTAAAAAACCAGACCCTGCGCCCCCTCCGGTTCCTGAAAAGGAACAGGAACCGCTCCCCAAACAGGAGCCGGAACCGGAGCCGCAGCAGCAACCAGTTGTGGAGCGACCTAAGATGGCAGAGATTAACGACTTACCAAACATACCCAGCAGGATTCAGGTTCAGTTGCCTCCTGATATACCGCCACCTCTGGCGGTATCCAGCCAGTCTGTGACCGCATCCCAGCCTCCCCAGAAGAAAAGGGGACGCAAATCGCTGAAAGAAGTGTCCGACGACCCTGATCTGATCAAAACACTGGAAACAGTGCCGCTGGACAAACAATACTACTCCATTAGCGAAGTAGCCACGATGTTCAAAGTAAATACATCGCTGATCCGCTATTGGGAAAACGAATTCGATATACTCCAACCCAAAAAGAACAGAAAAGGCGATCGCTTGTTCCGCCAGGAAGATATCCAACACCTCAAACTGATCTATCATCTTTTGCGTGAGCGTAAGTACACTATCGAAGGTGCAAAGCAAAAGTTAAAAGAAGATCGTAAATTGGCAGCCCGTAATTTTGAAATGGTACAGGCTTTGCTGAAGGTAAAGGGATTTTTAACCGAACTGAAGGAACAATTATAAAAAAAAGTTATGCGATTGAAATTATTACTCATGGGGGCATGTCTCCTACTCGCCACCACCTTATCTTATGCACAATCCACAGCAGCTAATGGAAGGAAGATTCTGAAAGGCAAGATTGAAATGAAAACGTTGATGAACGATAGCTCCATGGCCTGGTTCTATGCTGGTGTAAACAAGTATCAGCCCAATGACCGAATGCTGGCGTACATCAAGGATAATCGTGGCAAATTCACTGTGGTAGCAGTAGTAGGCACCTTCGATGACGAGAGCCGTCGCCTCCTGCCAGCCCTCTATAAGATCATGATCCTGGCCGGTAGTCCCGATGAACAGATCATCACTTACGGTGCTGACGAAAAACTGCAAACAGGTGCACAAGTAGGCTACCAGGCAAAGAAACTCCCTACCTTCATCGTAGTGCGTGATGGTAAGGAACTGGGTCGCATCTCCGGAGATCTGGAAGATTCACTCGAAGGCGATATCGCCAAAATCCTGCTGAAAGCAAACAGAAAAGATAAAGATTGATATAGACTAACTAATGAAAAAGCCGTTCCGGGATCCCGGAACGGCCTTTTTTATGCACAGTGGATAACTTATTTCTCGTGTATTTCCACCTTTGTACTCGATAATTTCACACCCTGTTTCTCCAATATATTAATAAACCCAAGGTTTAGCTCACTCCTCAACTGGTTGTAAGGAATACTCTCTATCACATTCGTGAGGTAAATAATCTGAATCACATAAGTGTCCTTCGTGAAATCATGAAGGTTGACAATGAAACCATCCGCTACTTTCTCCTGCTGTTTCAACAGGGACTTAATGTCCTGTAATACTTTCAGCAGACTATCCGCAGGTGTATCTCCCGCCACTTCCAGCCTGAATACAGCCCTTTGCTGCGTACGCAGCGAAATATTATCAAGAATGCTATCCACCATTTTCTTGTTGGGCACAGTCACAAAAGTCTTATCCTGTGTGCGGATCCGCGTACTGCGCAACCCGATCTTTTCAACAGCACCCTGGTAAGCATCCACCTTTACGGTATCTCCTACACGGAAAGGCTTGTCAAAGAAAATGATGAAAGAACAAATCAGGTTCTCTATACTTTCCTTGGCAGCAAGCGCAAGGGCCGCAGCACCGATACCAAGACCCGCAATAATTTTGTTGACAAGCACCGCACCAAAAAGAATACGGATAAAAGCAATGGCACCAAATATAAATACGATCGCTTTGAAGAAATCCCTGAAGAATACAATAAACTGGTTGTCCGTCTTATCGTGCAGCAGGTCGGCACTCTTACTGATCATCAGCGATACAAAATCAATCACCCGAAGAATGATCCAGATGATCGACACAGAGAGCGCCAGTTCCAGCATAGTACTCAACACCGCCTTCAGACTAAACCCATTGTAAATGGTAATATTCAGCTCCGGCGGGAAGTTCAGGTGATCGATCGTAAGCATGAAAGCAACCAGCAGGAAGAAGTATTCCAAAGGCCGCAGCAGCAAATGGGAAAACTCCTGTTCACCAATATCAGGAGCCCATTTTCTAACCTCTTTGAAGAGAAGATTCGCCAGCCATTGCGAAAGATACCGTTTGATCATCGAGACAAACAGCAGCACAAAGGCCAGAATAAAGTAATTCTGAATAGGGTTGCCAAGGATAACCTTGTCGAGCATGTTGTTCATATTATGCGAAATTACAATATTAGTATATTCTTCGGCTTCCCTTATCAGTAATAACGATTACACCCGGTTGCTTCCCTTTTTCAAAGCTGCCATACCGATTGTTGATTCCCAGTGCTTTAGCGCCATTTAGTGTAGCCCATTGCAGTATTTCTTCCAATGGAATCTCCGGGAAATGTGTGCGTATAGCCTGAATCTCTTCCCAGATGGACAGGTGATGATTAGACGCAAGGCTATCCGTACCCAGGGTGATCGTACAGCCTTCACTGCGTAATAAAGGGATATCCGGCAGGCGATTTTCTATGTACAGATTTGCCTGCGGGCATAAGCACCAGTAGGCTTGCGGGGCATGTAAGCTGGTAAATTGAATATCTTCCTTAGTAGAAAAAGTATTGTGTACCAAGATCACCGGCAGGTGCTTAAAGTAGGGTAACCAGGCAGGTAAGCTGGTACCTCCTGTAGGTACAAATGCAGTCGCATCCATGCCAAAGTGCTGGTAGAAATCCAGGAAAGCCCCCGTTTTATCCCGGTAGAGCTGGTTTTCAGCTGCTGTTTCCTGGTTATGAATACTGATAGGGGTATTATCAGGCATTACGGACAGCAAAGAAAAAAGTGCCTTACTCACTGAATAAGGGGCATGTGGCACCACGGAACAGGAATGCATTGTATCATTCAGACTCCTGAACTGTTCCAGTACCGAAAGACTGTAATCCAGCCTGCCCTGCGCTGCAGCTGGTACAAAGCCCATTGTTTCCACAAAGGAATGGTAGTAAATAGGCGCTCCCTGTTTTTCTGTAAAGGTCGCAGTGCTATTACAAATATCACCTACAGCCGAAATGCCACTTTCCCACATCGCTATTGCAGCCTTTTTCATGGCCTCCTCATCCTGTGCCCCCCTTTTTTCCATTACCTGCGTCAGGAATGCCGGTAAGCCGGTTCCGGCAGGAATCACCCCTTTCATATGTGACAATTCCAGGTGACAATGGCTGTTGACGAAGCCCGGACTGAGCATTCCGTCTACAGACTGTACCCCATCTCCGGCGAGTTCTGCGGGTACAATATCCACGACAGTACCGTCTTCCGAAAGGATCAGCACATTGTTCCCGGGCAATATTTTCTGCCCGTCAAAGAGGGCTGTTCCTTTAAATTTTAGCTGTTGGGTCATAATTATCCTAAAGATGTTAATTTTGCCGGCAATTGATAAGTCGACCAATCACCGACCATTCAACAAAGATAATTATGATAGATAAACTAGACGCGATCAAAGGCCGGTTTGAACAGGTCTCCCTTGCCCTTACCAACCCCGAAGTAGTGAGCGACAACAAACAGTTCAGCAAACTGAGCAAGGAGTACCGTCAGCTGGAAAAAATCGTGAAAGCCTACGATACTTACATGAAACTGCTGGATAGCATCGCCTTTAATAAGGAAGTACTTGAAAGTGGTGACGAAGAAATGAGGGAGCTGGCTAAGGAAGAAACTGAAGCCCTGGCCAACCAGAAAACCGAACAGGAGGAAATAATCCGTAACCTGCTCATCCCGAAAGATCCACAGGATGAAAAGAATGCGATCCTTGAAATCCGTGGTGGTACAGGTGGTGACGAGGCTGCCCTCTTTGCCGGTGACCTGCTGCGTATGTACCTGCGCTTCTGTGAACTCAGAGGCTGGAGTACCAATATCCTGAGTGAAACCCCCGGATCAGTGGGTGGATACAAAGAGGTAGTCGTAGAAATAAATGGAGACGATGTATATGGTACCCTGAAGTTCGAGTCAGGCGTACACCGTGTACAACGTGTACCTGCTACGGAAACTTCCGGCCGTGTACACACTTCTGCGGCTACAGTAGCGATCCTGCCTGAAGCAGAAGAAGTGGATGTGGATGTAAGGGAAGCGGATATCAAAATGGATACCTTCCGCTCATCAGGTGCGGGTGGTCAGCACGTAAACAAAACTGAGTCTGCAGTTCGCCTCACACACATTCCTACCGGTGTGGTAGTAGAATGTCAGGAAGGACGCAGTCAGCACTCTAACCGTGATATCGCCATGAAGATGCTGCGTACACGTATCTACGAAGCAGCAGTACGTAAGCATGAAGAAGCAATTGCTTCACAGCGTAAGAGCCTTGTATCAACCGGTGACCGTTCTGCCAAAATCAGAACTTACAACTATCCACAGGGTAGGGTCACTGATCACCGTATTGGTATGACGGTGTACAACCTGGATGCTTTTACCAATGGTGATATCGAGGAAATGCTGAAGGCATTGGCGTTCGCAGAAAACGTGGAGAAAATGAAGATGGGTAGCTAAACGCTGCGCAATAATAATTTAAAATGAAACGCTTTTGCCGCAGGTAAAAGCGTTTCATTTTTGCGTTCCCCGAAATATGAAACAATAGTCTTACATTTGTTTTTTCACTAATACTTATAAGTATGTTTGCCTTGATTTACCAAAATCTGGCAACATATTTGTCTCGTATTTTTCAGTAATAAATATTCGTACAATGAAAAGAATCAATCCTATCGTAGCAGTAGTATTGTCTGCCACCATGTTATTTAGCTGTAGCACCTGGAATGGAATGAATAACACCCAAAAAGGCGCAGCCATCGGTGTAGGTGGTGGTGCTGCCACTGGTGCTGTGATCGGTAAAGCCGCTGGCAACACCGCGCTTGGAGCTATCATTGGTGCCGCTGTAGGTGGTGGTGCCGGTGTATTGATCGGTAAAAAAATGGATAAACAGGCACAGGAAATCAAAACAACCGTACCAAATGCTACCGTAGAGCGTGTGGGCGAAGGTATCAACGTAACCTTCAACTCAGGAGTGCTCTTCGGATTCGATAAATCTGACCTGACACCTACTGCCCAGACAAACATCCAGTCACTGGCGCAGGTACTTAATAAATATCCTGACACTTACGTACGCGTAGAAGGTCACACAGATACAACCGGTACCGATGCTTACAACTATGCACTCTCTGAAAGACGTGCAACTGCTGTAGCTAACTACCTGAAAACGCAGAACGTAGCTGCTAACCGTATCCAGACATACTGGTATGGTTCTAAACAGCCTGTGGTTCCAAATACTTCAGACGCTAACAGGGCAAAAAACCGCCGTGTGGAATTTGCCATCTATGCAAACGACAAGATGAAGCAGGATGCGCAGAAAGAATCAGGACAATAATAGGATTTCCTTCATACACATATAATGAAAAAGGCCGTATCCATGGATACGGCCTTTTATATTAAATTACTTTTTTAACCACCACTTTCGCACGAATAAGAAGGCGATAATCCCACAGAGGGCACCTATCGAATCGGCCACCACATCCATCATATCGAAGCTGCGGTCTACTGCCCAATACTTCTGGATGTACTCAATAACAAGCCCATAAAAAGCCGCGATCAGCCAAAAGAGCGTGAGCGTTAGTGCAGATATATGTCCCTTGCTTCGGTAATAACCTATACACAACAGGAGTACCGTACAACCAAACAAACCCAGGTGAACGATCTTATCCATATGTATCTTCTCAAAGAAAGGATCTTTGGGAAGATCGCTTCCAGGTAGTGTACATAAGTAAAGCACCAGCAATATCCATAAAATAGCAGGCCAATAGTATCTGATAATCCTCATCGCTGGCACGTCCGGTTGTTTTAAAAGGTAATGTAATGATTCAAAGCCACCCTATCCACGATGGATCAGGGCTAATATTAATAATCATAAAGGTATAAGGTTCCAAAGTCGTTCACAACCTTAGCACCTTATACCTCTACTTTTTTAACCTTTTATTAAGTATTTAGCTTATTCGCCAACAAGTGCACCATAAGCAGCTGCATCCAGCAGTCCTGCTACATCTGCAGGGTTCTTCACTGTCATCTTGATCATCCAGCCATCGCCGTAAGGATCAGAGTTTACCAGTTCAGGAGATCCATCCAGTTCTTCGTTGATTTCATTAACAGTACCGGCTACTGGCAGGAACAGGTCAGACACAGTCTTTACTGCTTCTACAGTACCGAATACTTCTTCTGCATCCAGTGATTTACCAACGGTAGGAATGTCTACAAATACGATATCTCCCAGTTCACGCTGAGCGAATTCAGTGATACCGATAGTCGCTGTATTACCTTCCAGTAACACCCATTCGTGATCTTTGGTGTAACGCAGATTTGACGGAAAATTCATGGCAAGTTTGATTTTAAGGCGTAAAAGTAAGGAAAACCTAAAAGAACAAAAATTTCTTCACCACTCTTATCTTCATTGCCACATCTTCCAGTGGCCTGTCATTTCCGTCTGTCTTCATTCCTGCTATCTTATCTATTACGTCCAGGCCTTCCACAACCTGTCCAAACACGGTATAGCTCTGATCCAGTTGTGGCGTGCCTCCATACTTCTTATAGTATTCGCGTTGATCTACAGGAATCTTCCTCCCTCCCAGCCTGCCCCGCTCCAGTTTGTCCAGTTCCTCGTCTGTCCACACTTTTCCCTGCACGATATAAAACTGGCAACCTGAACTTGCCTTCGCCGGATTGTTATCCCTGGCTGCAGCAAGCGCCCCCTTTTTGTGGAACAGGTTTAACTGGAACTCCGCGGGAATCGTGTAGTTCACATCCCCGTTGCCCAGCATCGCTCCCCTGGCAGCATGCTTTGAATCAGGATCTCCGCCCTGTATCATAAAGCCTTTGATCACCCTGTGAAATAACGTACTATCGTAAAAGTGATGCCTGGCAAGTTTGATAAAATTATCCCTGTGCTTCGGTGTAGTGTTGTACAGCTCAATCACCATCGTGCCATAAGGCGTAATGATTTTTACCTTTCGGTTTTTAGCAGCCATAGTGGGTAGTGTGAGTATTAAACACACAAAGAGGAGCAGTCGTTTCATGGGGTGAATGATTATTTTTTTAGAGTTGTTTGCGCATCAGCCAGTCGGTGTCTTCCTGCTGACCCAGCATGAAAATATGGCTGCCGAATTTTTCAAAGCCATTCTTCTCATAGAATTGGTAAGCCTTGGTATTGTATTCCCAAACCCCCAGCCAGATCGTCCTGATATTATGCTGCGCAGCTACTTCCAGCGCATAGTCCAGCAGGAACTGTCCGGCTTTCATGCCCTGGAATGCTTTCAGCACATAGATTTTTTCAAGCTCCATAACGGGAGCAGGTTCCAGGGGACCATGATGATCCGGTTGCTTGTGTAAATTGAGTTTCAGAAAACCCGCCGGTGAAGTGCCCTCGTACAGAATGTAATATAAACAGCCAGGGGCCGCCATTTCAGCTGTCAGTGCCTTTTTGGACTTTTTCTCCTCCATAAAAGCATTAAAATCCGCCGGGTTGTATTGATGTACAAATGTTTCAGTAAACGTCCGCTGCTCAAGCATCACCAGTAAGTCCAGCAACTCAGTAGAAACGGGCACAACGTGTAATGATGTATCCATAGCCAGGGTGTGTAATTTATATCAGGAGGGAATTTTATCGTCCCTCCTGATCATCAAAGTATGCAATAATATGCTCCTGCAAAAATCTTTCCTGTTCCGGCATACTCATTTTGGGTACAGGCTGTGCCTCCTTGAAATGAGGCCAACCATCCTTGTCGTATCCCTCCAGTTCAAAATAACCGCTTTGACTCAGTAAAGTACATGTTGCCACATGCATCAGGTCCTGTTTCTGTTCCTTGGTGAACTTCTTCTTCATGTGCCCAAGCTCCTGGATGCCTATTAAAAAAAGTATTGCTTCCATATTCGGGGTCTTGCCAAATCGCTCTGTAAGCATATCCAGCACCCTTTTCCATTGCTGCTCAAATTCCTCCGCCATTTTATAATTATTTAATTATGAACCTTCTATCCCTGCAAATGTACGTTATAAAAAAAGATGATATAAATATGCGGCGGCTTTATTAATTTGGGGCTCACATACGTTATTTATAATGCAAGGATTACAGATTATTAAATGTATGTATCTGAGAACCATATCGTAATTTGGAAATTATAATTTGTAATCCTATTCTTAACAGCATTTTAACGGCCATATCAGCTTGTCTGACAGTGTTTTCCTGGCAGAAAGTTTTACTTTAGCAAACTTGTAAATAATAAATAAGCATGGAGAATACTTCGTATGATATCCGTCAACTAAATGAAAAAATCCACCAGGCAAGCGCATTTGTAGACCTGCTGAACCTGGAACTGGGCAAAGTCATCGTAGGGCAGCGTTACATGGTAGAAAGATTATTGATAGGACTGCTGGCACAAGGCCACGTATTGTTGGAAGGTGTACCCGGTCTGGCAAAAACCCTGTCCATCAAATCCCTTTCCTCCGCCATTAATGGTAAATTCAGCCGTATCCAGTTTACCCCGGACTTACTGCCTGCGGACGTGATCGGTACTATGATATACAACCAGCAAAAGAATGAATTTGTGGTAAGACGCGGTCCTATCTTCGCCAACTTTATCCTGGCGGATGAAATTAACCGTGCCCCTGCAAAGGTGCAGAGTGCCCTGCTGGAAGCCATGCAGGAAAAGCAAATCACCATCGGTGACAATACATTCAAACTGGAAGAACCTTTCCTGGTACTGGCCACCCAGAACCCTATCGAGCAGGAAGGTACTTATACACTGCCCGAAGCACAGGTAGACCGTTTCATGCTCAAAGTGGTGATCGGCTATCCTACCAAGGAAGAAGAGCGTATGATCATCCGCCAGAACCTGAATCCGCAGCCTTCTCAGAAAATCAATCCCATCATTCAGCCTGCCGACATCATGAAGGCCCGCGACCTGGTGCGTGAAGTATATATGGATGAAAAGATCGAACGCTATATCCTCGATATCGTATTCGCTACCCGTAATCCTGAAGAATATAAACTGCAGAAACTGAAACCACTCATCGCTTATGGTGGCTCTCCGAGAGCGAGCATCAACCTGGCAATGGCTGCAAAAGCGTATGCTTTCATGAAGCGCCGTGGTTATGTTATTCCTGAAGACGTACGCAGCATTTGCTTCGACGTAATGCGCCACCGTGTAGGCCTCACTTACGAAGCGGAAGCTGAAAACGTAACCAGCGAAAACATCCTGAGCGAAATTCTGAATGCTGTAGAAGTACCTTAATCGGCCCCTCTGTAGCAATCAGTTTTGTTAAAAGTTAATGTACAACCGGTGGATACTGCAGAAATACTTAAGAAGGTCAGGCAGATAGAGATCAAGACCAAAGGTCTCTCCAATCACATCTTTGCAGGTGAATATCACAGCGCCTTCAAAGGCCGTGGTATGTCTTTCAGTGAAGTGCGCGATTACCAGGTAGGCGACGATGTGCGGGCGATCGACTGGAATGTGACTGCCCGTTTAAATCATCCCTTCATCAAGGTCTTCGAAGAAGAACGTGAGCTCACCGTTATGCTGCTCGTAGATGTGAGCGAAAGCTCCCTCTTCGGTACCGTACGGCAGAACAAGCGGAATATGATGACCGAACTCTGCGCTGTACTTGCCTTCTCCGCTATCAAGAACAATGATAAAGTGGGTGTGATCTTCTTCAGCGACGGTATGGAAAAATATATCCCGCCTAAGAAAGGTAAATCCCATATCCTGTTTATCATTCGCGAACTGCTGTCTTTTACGCCTACCCGCAAAGGCACTAATATCAGGGAAACCCTCCGGTTCTTTAATAATGCTGCCAAGAAAAAAAGCATTGTATTCATGCTGAGCGACTTCCTGACAGGCGACTACCAGGATGCACTGAACATAGCCGCCAAACGCCACGATGTGGTGGGTGTGCATGTCTACGATCAGCGTGACAAAGAACTGCCTCCGGTAGGACTGATACAGATGCAGGATTCTGAAACCGGTGCACGCCAGTGGGTAGATGCTTCTGACAAACAGGTGCAGCAGTATTATACCCAACAGTTTCAGCAGCACGTACAGTATTGCCGCAATTCCTTCAAGAAGAGCGGCGCAGACCTGATCAGCATCCGTACGGATGAAGACTATGTAAAGGCTCTACGGGGCTTCTTTACAAACAGGTGATAGTTTAAAGATGAGCAAATTAACATGGGTAAACAGATCATAGTTAAAACACTTATTTTATTTGCAATACTGGGTTATGGGCTTGGGTCGCAGGCCCAGGTGCAGGTGAGCGCCCGTACAGATACCAACAGGATCCGTATAGGTGAGCAGGTAAAATTAATATTGTCCGCCACCTTGCCCGATAAGGGCGCTGGCAATGTTGTATTCCCACAATTACCCGATTCCTTTACCCACTGGGAAGTTGTGAGCCGTACCGGCTTCGATACTTCTGCTGCCAACGGCAACAAGGTGCTTCAGCAAACCCTTGTGCTCACCAGCTTTGACAGCGGTAGCTGGAATCTCCCTGCCTTAAAATTCGATGTACTCAGTAACGGTGCTGTCACAGATTCGGCTTTCACCGATTCCCTGCTCATAGATGTAGGAACCGTTGAAGTAGATACAACCAAAGCATTCAAACCTATCAAAGCCGTACGCTCAGTGCCCTGGAGTTTCTGGGATTACTGGCTGTACTTCGCAATTGGTATCAGCGTCATTCTCATAGGTATCGGGTTGTTCGTTTATTTCCGCAGCCGTCCTAAGAAAGAAGTGCTGAAACCCACGGCCCCCGCTGTTCCTCCTTATGAGGTTGCATTACTGGCACTGAGACAGCTGAAGGAAGAGAAACTCTGGCAACAGGGCGATGTGAAGCAGTATTATACCCGCATCACCGACATTCTGCGTGCATACTTCGAACAGCAATTCAATATCCCTGCCCTGGAGCAAACCAGTGAGGAACTGTTACAGCACATCAAGCCGGTGACAATTCTGAACCAACAGCGAGACAGGTTGAGAGACCTGCTTACGATTGCCGATCTGGCTAAATTTGCAAAATTGACTCCTACACCGGAAGAGCATGAACGTGCACTGTCACAGGCATTTGAGATCGTAGAATGGACGAAGCCCGCTGTGGAAAAAGCAAAGGAATCAGAGAAAGCAAATGATGCAGACGCAGGGAAAACTGAAGGCGCAGGCAACTAAGGGTACGAAGAAAAGGAATTGACGAAGTGACAACCGGGGTCGCAGGCGACTCAGGATGTGAAGAATGAATTGACGAAGCGCTTAGCGTAGCGCCGGCAACCGGAAAGAGCCCTGTACAAATGGGAAACTGCAGCTGCAGGCAATAACTTGAAACAGGAAATTATTTTAGATACATGGATTTTTCAGTCTGGAAAAATATTGAATTTGCCCACCCCGCCTACTTTGGCCTGCTGGTGCTGGTGCCGGTGATGATCTACTGGCATTACGCAAAGCAGCAAAAGAAACAGGTGGCTATGGATATGTCTTCCCTTCAGGGCCTGAAGGGCCTGCCGGTATCCTGGAAGGTGCGGTTCCGCCCCCTCCTGCTGATACTGCGACTGCTGGCGTTTAGCGCGCTGGTAGTGGCGCTGGCAAGACCTCAGACCAGCAATACATCTGAAAGCATAGACAGCGAAGGGATCGATATCGTG
The DNA here is from genome assembly GCF_003412465.1 of Chitinophaga silvisoli. GTDB lineage: Bacteria > Bacteroidota > Bacteroidia > Chitinophagales > Chitinophagaceae > Chitinophaga > Chitinophaga silvisoli. The sequence goes on along the minus strand of NZ_QTJV01000002.1, from coordinate 411,976 downwards.
TTGGGAATAGATATATCAGGTAGTATGCTGGCAGAAGACCTGCAACCTAACAGGTTGGAAGCTGCCAAGAAAGTAGCAAACGACTTTGTGGATCGCCGTATCAGTGACCGTATTGGCCTGGTAATCTTCTCAGGAGAAAGCTTTACACAATGTCCCATCACTACGGACCATGCTGTACTCAAAAACCAGATAGCAGCCATCAAGAGTGGTATGCTGCAGGATGGTACCGCGATTGGGATGGGATTGGCAACAGCAGTAGACCGCCTCCGAAATTCAAAAGCCAAGAGTAAGGTGATCATTCTCCTGACTGATGGTGTGAACAACGTAGGTCTCATCGATCCGCTCACCGCACTCGAAATTGCAAAGGCATTCAAAACCAGGGTCTATACAGTCGGTGTTGGTACCGTAGGAAAAGCTCCTTTCCCTATGACAATGCCGGATGGCAGTATTCAAATGGCCATGCAGGATGTGCAGCTGGATGAGCCCCTGATGAAAAAGATTTCTACAGAAACAGGAGGTAAATATTTCAGGGCTACCAACAACAGGGACCTGGAAAATATTTATGGCGAGATCGATAAACTGGAAAAGACGAAAGTAGAAATCACTTCCTACAAGCGTTTTGCAGAACATTTCTTCCCCTTTGCCATGCTGGCACTGGCTTGCATGCTACTGGAAGTTGTGCTTCGATATACCATATTCCGGAGCCTGCCATAAAATAATTACCATCAGCTATACCTCAGCGTCAGCTGCTATAGCCTAAAAAACTCGCTTATGCCGAAGGCAGAAGCGAGTTTTTTGTATTTTTACACCCTCATAATAATAAACATAGCATTTGCAGGCATTAATCTACAGATCTACCGGCAGCTGGTACACCGTAAAAACCACTACCACCGGCGAAACTTTCCAGGCACGCATCAAAGGCGTACTGAAACTGGATGAGGATATCACCTCTACCAATCCTATCGCCGTAGGCGATATCGTAGATATCGTACCCGAAGAGGGCGATGCCAATGCAAAAAATGCAATGATTACCGACATCCAGCAACGACGCAATTACATCGTCCGCAGTTCCCCACATAAAAAAGGGAATGCCAAACACATTGTCGCTGCCAATGTAGACCAGGCCATGCTCATCTGCACCGTAAAGGAACCCAGAACCTCCAACGGGTTCATGGATCGTTTCCTGGTGACGGCTGCCGCCTACCACATCCCGGTCGTCCTGGTGTTCAATAAAAGAGACATTTACAAAGAGAAAGAAATAGACAGGTTTGCCGAACTGGCGGCCCTGTATGAAGACATTGGTTATACTGTAAAACTGGTGTCTGCCGCTACGGGCGACGGTGTAGAAGAACTGGAAGCCATGATGAAAGATAAAACCACCCTGATGTCCGGGCATTCCGGCGTAGGGAAATCATCACTGATCAACCGTTTACTACCTGGCCTGGACCTGCGTACAAAAGCTGTTAGTGGCTGGAGTGGCAAAGGATTGCATACCACAACCTATGCAGAGATGTATGACCTGCCAATAGGTGGTAAGCTGATAGATACGCCGGGGGTAAGAGAGTTTGGGATAGTGGATATTGAAAAGCCGGAGCTGTCACATTATTTCCTTGAAATGCAACCTTATCTTTCACAATGCCAGTTTAATAACTGTCTGCATATCAATGAGCCTGGCTGTGCTGTGAAAGCGGCGGTGCAGGCGGGAGAAATAGATCCGGAGAGGTATGTGAGTTATGCAACGATTCTGGAATCCATGAAAGAAGAGAGCTATTAGGGCATTTGAAATTAAAGGAAATAAAAGCCCCTGATTTTTCTGAAAGGAAATACCTTTTTACAATTTCCTAAAATGAAAACCTATTTAAATGTTTTCCGAAGGAAATCCCCCTCAAATTTCACTACCTGCTAATGCCTGTTCTTCTTATGATGCTTCCCCTGCATCTCATCCAATATCTTCTCAGCACCCCAGTTACTCCTCGGTTGCGGACACCCCGTCTTCCTTGTCCTGCAGGAACTCAGGCCCAAAAGCCCAAGCACGAACACGCAAATAATGAACGTACGTATCATTAGAATACCCTATTAGACATTTGTTTGGAAGAATGCTTATTCTGCTTGATATTCCTGTTAGAATAGTAATTGCTGCTGGGACAGCCTTTCTGCTCTGATTGACAGCTGATAGCCATAATGCTACCCAGCACGAGGAGTAATAATAATTTCTGCATAGGGTAAGGATATTAAATGCAAGATAATTAAAATATGTCACTTATATGTTATGCATTTACCGCTCCCGGGGCATAGGTATCCCACATTCACCAGGTTGAACCGGCAGCTAAACCTGGTGAACTGCGCTTTCATCAACAAACAACTTATTTGCCTTCTTCCGGCAGATCTTTGAACCAGCTGGAATACAGGATATAATTATTCGCGATCCTGTTGATCTCCCCGCCTATCAGTGACTCACTGATATTCTTCACCTTCTTCGCAGGCACCCCTGCATAAATAGCGCCTGCTTCTACCTGGGTATTTTCCAGTACCACAGCGCCCGCAGCAATGATTGTATTACTGCCGATGTGCACATTATCCATCACAATAGCGCCCATGCCAATCAGCACATTATCTTCTACCGTACAGCCATGTACAATGGCATTATGGCCGATAGATACGTTATTGCCAACAATGGTCTTGGTCTTTTCGTAAGTAGCGTGAATGCAGGCACCGTCCTGTACATTTACTTTATTCCCTAAGCGGATGCTGTTTACATCGCCCCTGATCACAGCATTGAACCAGACGCTGCACTCATCTCCCATGATCACATCACCCACGATAGTCGCGTTTGGGGCTATAAAACAGTCCTTCCCCATTTCAGGCATTACTCCTTTTACCGGCAGAATGTATGGCATTACTATATGTTTTGCCGGCAAATTAGCACTTACAATTGATTTAACTCATGCTCCGGATCAGGCACACTTACAGTCTTGTAGTTTGAATGAAATTTCAACTGCCAATAAAAAACACGCTATCCCGCAGGTGCTTAAGAAAAGCTCCCTGAACACACAAAACGGAATCATTCCAACCACAACCAACCTGCACACTTATTAATACGCATGGGCATATCATTTTCGTATTTTTGCAGGCAAATGAATAACAGGCAACTTTTTTTAAGACACGTAGCGCAGTTGTCAGACGCGCCCTTAGGAATTGAGATGGTGAAGGCATCAGGCATGTACATGTGGAATGTGGATGGAAAGAAATTATTGGACCTGATAGCAGGGATTAGTGTATGCAATGTAGGGCATTGCCATCCGGCAGTAGTAAAGGCCATACAGGATCAGGCAGCAACCTATATGCATCTCCTGGTGTATGGGGAACTGGTGCAGTCGCCCCAGGTAGCCTTTGCTACCTTACTCACACAACATTTACCAGCTTCTCTGGATAGTGTATACTTTACTAATTGTGGTTCTGAAGCGGTGGAAGGTGCCATGAAACTGGCCAAACGTTTTACCGGCAGAACAGAAATTATAGCATTTGAAAATAGTTATCATGGTTCTACACAGGGAGCCATGAGCATTATGGGCGATGAAGAGTGGCGGAATGCATACCGGCCCTTACTGCCCGATATCCAACACCTGAAATACAATACCTGGGAGGCAATAGACCGCATTACAGAAAGAACGGCCTGTGTGATTGCTGAAACAGTGCAGGCAGAGGCCGGGGTCATTGTACCACAGCAGGAATGGATGAAGGCATTGCGGGAAAAATGTACCCAAACAGGTACCTTACTGGTACTGGATGAAATTCAGTGTGGCCTGGGTAGGAATGGTTCGCTCTTTGGCTTTGAGCAGTTCGGTGTAGTGCCTGATATTCTCCTCCTGGGAAAGGCCCTGGGTGGTGGTATGCCAATGGGCGCTTTCATTGCCAATAAAGAGATCATGTGGACGCTCACCAACAATCCAGTCTTAGGCCACATGACCACCTTCGGCGGCCATCCCGTTATTTGTGCAGCTGGTATGGCAGGGTTCAAAGTCTTGCTGGAAGAAAAACTAACAGATACTGTCAGGGCAAAAGAAGCCTTGTTTAAAAAATACCTCGTCCACCCTGCTATCAAAGCAATCCGTTCCCAGGGCTTAATGATGGCAGTAGAACTGGAAAGCTTCGCCACTAATAAGAAGGTGATCGATGCCTGCATTGAGAAAGGAGTCATGACAGACTGGTTCTTATTTGCACCGCAATGCCTGCGCATTGCGCCTCCGCTCATTATCACAGAAGAAGAGATCAGGTTCGCCTGCGATACCATCCTCGAAGTTTTAAATACGCTGGCATAAGCAATCACATTGTATTTACCTTTTGCAGCTATTTTGCCTGGCGGCAAACCACTGCACCCAGTGAAGATTTTAGAAAATTGAGAAAACAACTTTCTAAAATCTTCACTTTTTTATTTTGTATTTCCAGCCTAAACACTAACTTTGAATTCCAAAGTACTTTAGTATGACCGATCAGCAACACCTGAACACCCTAAGTGATATCAAGCGAATCATGGATCGCAGCAGCCGCTACATCTCCCTCAGCGGCTTAAGCGGTGTATGCGCTGGCATCTCCGGCCTGGTAGGTGCAGCCATCGCTCACAGCTGGATCCGCGACTACTACACCCGCTGGGAAACCTCCGGCATCTTTGACAAACAGGACTTCAACATCCTTAAAATTAAACTCACCATTCTCGGCCTCATCGTCATGGGGCTCGCCCTTGGCGGAGGTACCTACTTTACCTGGCGAAAAGCCAGGAAAGATGGTCTCCCCATCTGGGACAAAACCGCCCGCAACGTCTTCTATAGTGGCCTCATCCCCATGGTAGCCGGCGCTGCATTCATAGCCGGAATGGTCTACAATAACCTTGAAGTACTCGTTGCACCCGCCTGCCTCCTCTTTTACGGACTGGCACTGGTCAACGCCAGTAAGTATACATTCGGAGATATCAAATACTTTGGGATCGCTCAAATCATACTGGGGATAATCAATGTTTTCTATTTGCGTCGCGGGCTGTATTTTTGGGCCTTCGGTTTTGGTGTATTACACATCGTATACGGTGTGATGATGTGGTGGAAGTATGAACGCAATGCCAGCGCAGAAGACTAATCAGTCCCCTGACAGCATAGCTTCAATTATTGAACTTTTTGAATCCGGTAAGCAGTGGCCATAAACAATCCCATAGGTAATCTGAATAAAATTTTCGACAGCAGGATCCGTCTTGGTGTTATGAGCATACTTATGGTCAACGATGAAGTCAGTTTCAACGATCTTAAACAGATGCTGGAACTCACCGATGGTAACCTGGCATCACACCTGAACACCCTGGAAGAAAACGGCTATCTCAAAGTCCACAAAGGCTTCATTGGCCGCAAAACAAATACAACCTATCAAATCACCAAAGCAGGTGAAAAAGCCTTCAAAGGTCACCTCGCTGCACTCGAAAGTATGATTCGATCTATAGAGTAAATTTTTTTTATCCCTATACTTTGAAATACAAAGCACTTTAAAATAACATACCATGGAACAACAACATCTTGCAAATGCAGGACAGGAGAGCCATTCTCCTGCCCCAGGGGAAGACTTTTCCAATGAAAAACCTTCCTTTATGAAACGATACGCTTACGCCATCAAAGCGTTCACCATTTTTGTACTGGTCAACCTGCTCCTCATTCCTACCAATCAGATCATGAACCTGATCCAGGAAAGAGAACAACGGAGTGATGAAGCTACCGTCGAAATCAGTAACAAATGGGGCGGTACCCAAACCTTCACAGGCCCCATCATCATTGTACCTTACATCGATACCCCCAATCACCGGGCTTATGCCCTCTTCCTGCCGGATCAACTAAGCATCAATGGTGAACTCCTGCCCGAAACCCGCCACCGCGGCATCTATACAACCGCTGTATACAGTTCTCACTTACAGATCAGCGGCAACTTCGCAGCAATTAATTCCGATATCCCGGCAGACCGCTTCCTGGTCAATGAAGCCGTGATCGCCGTGGGTGTCGATGACCTGAGAGGTATCAGCAATCAACCCGAACTGCAGCTCAACGGGCAGTCACACATCTTTAGCCCCGGTGTCATGATCCGAAGCGTGTTCCACAACGGTATGCAGACCAGGATCCCACTCACAAAAACTGACAGCGGCTGGTCAGCAGGTAGTTTTACAATCAACCTCGACCTCCGTGGCTCAGGCGTACTCTACTTCTCTCCCGTCGGCAAAACCACCGAAGTCAATATAAAATCCAACTGGGCCAATCCCCAGTTCGATGGCGCATTCCTGCCTGTTAAATCCAGCGTTTTGCCCACCGGCTTTACTGCTGCCTGGCAGGTATCTCACCTGAACCGCAACTTCCCACAGGCGCTCACCACCCAAAATGAAGTGAACCTGCGGACCGCGGATTTTGGTATCAAACTGTTCCTGCCAGTCGATGGCTATCAGCAATCTACCCGCGCTGTTAAATACGCTATCCTCATTATCGGCCTTTCATTCCTTGTTTTCTATTTTATTGAATTACTCCAGCGCTTCTCTGTGCATCCCCTGCAATATATCCTGATCGGGTTTGCCCTTTGTATCTTCTATACCCTGTTAATCGCCCTCGCGGAACAGCTGAACTTTAACACTGCCTACCTCATCGCCAGTATTATGACCATTGGCCTTGTTACTGCATACACAACAAGTATCTTTAACAACTTCCGTATTGGCGGAGGCATAGGTGGGGTATTACTCATCCTCTATGGGTTCATCTATGTCATCATTCAATCCGAAGACCAGGCATTGCTGATGGGTAGCCTGGGATTATTCATTATACTCGCTATTGTAATGTACTTTAGCCGTAAGATCAGGTGGAAAGAGTTGAAAGGCCATGAATAATTGGGCATGACTATACGGCTTGAACAAGATTGCTTTAAACATATGAGTTATCTCAAAAAACGACTGCGCAGTTTTGGATTTGCGATTGCTGGTATCATCGCCTTTGTACGTGCTGAACCACATGCCCTGCTGCATTTTATTGCAACGATCATCGTTGTGGCGGCGGGCTTTTATTATCACATTACTGATACGCAGTGGATGATCCTGCTCCTGGTGATAGCATTGGTATGGATCACCGAAATGTTAAACACCGTGCTGGAGAAGGTAATGGATCACGTAGCACCCGACTACCATCCCCGTGTGAAATGGATCAAGGATGTAGCGGCAGGTGCCGTATTAATAGCAGCCATCATCGCTATCATCATCGGTGCCATTATCTTCGTTCCATTAATATGCTAAACTGTCCCAAAAATAAAAAAGCTTCTGCCGCAAGGCAGAAGCTTTTTTATTGCAATATTATCAGGAAAATTAGAAATCAACCCCCATACCGAAATACCAGATCGGACTTCCTCTAAAGAACGCTATCGCCGGCCATCCTGCATCTACTCTCAGGAAATACCCTGCAATCGTCGTTCTCGCACCAAATCCATAACCAGCTACAAAGGGGCCGAGGAACCCATCCTTCACCTTCACAGTCACCGTTCCATCACTACCATTATAATAAGTATAATTCGCATCCTTGAAGTTCAGCTTACCATTCCACGCTGTCCCAATATCAATGAACTGTGTCAGCTGGAAGTTCCTCAGCAGCGCAGAGTTTATCGGCCTTTGCAGGAAGGTCGCAAACACCGGCAAACGTAACTCCGAGTTAAACACCATCACGTTATTACCATTCCTTGCATTCTGCTTATAACCACGCAGCGGCGTTGCCAGCGTCTGGTAAGCATAACTTGCATTCGTAGCTACCGGTGTCAGTGTATTGATCTTAGGATTCAGCCAGTTGTCCGTACCACCTAAATAGTACAACAGCTTCCTGTCACCCCATGATAAGTCGGCCGCAAAACGGGTCGCCCAGATAAAGTTGCGGTAGATAGACTCATAGTGACGGGCATCAATTCCCATGTTATAAGTAAATCTTCCCTTGCCGGTAGGATCCGTTGTATTGAATGCCTGGTTCAGGTTACCCGCTACTTTGGCCCATGCTTCACCATAGATCTTATACCTTGTACCATGCCAGATGTTCACAGCAGGATTGATGGTATTATCATATACATATTCCAGGCGGGTCAGGATATTTTTATCCTGGTAAGTAGGCCATTTCAGTGAGTTCTGATCAGAAGCCGCAATCACAAATCTGTCAACACGATACCCTACCTGCAGGCGGATACTTCTTGCTTCGTCAAACGGATATTTTACCTCTCCCTGCCACAGGTTCGTCTTCAGCTTGGCAGGATAATCAATCAGCACTGTACCTGTGCTATCCACACCGATACCGGTATACTTGGCCACCTTACGGTAGTAAGTGAATTTATAATCAAAACGTTTTTTCAGGTAAGAAGCAGAGAGGTAGTATTCTGTACCATCCAGTGAAGATGGGATACGGAAACCACCGTTGATCTTGATATCTTCCATCAGATCACTTACCCCCAGGCGGATCAGGCCATTCAGTGGATCTGACAACTGGATCGGGCCGCTAGGCTGACCGGTAAAGGTCTGGTACCTGTTCACCAGTATGGAGTTATCCAGTTGCAGGATGAGGTAGTCAGACGCAAATTTCCATTTATAAGGCAGCAACTTTGCTTTCTTCAGTATTGATTCCACTGGCAGTTTAATCGGATTACCATTGCCTGATACATCGGCAGTAGCATTATTACCTGCAGGGTTATTGAGCGTCGTATCCTTTGGATCGTTGGCGAACTCGCTCTGGAAGAAGTCATTATGTTTTACCGTATCCTTCTTAGGTGCGTTCTGGTAAATAGGCAGGCCCAGCCTGATACTATCCTGGTGCATTACATAAGCACGGTAAGCAGTAGGACGATCACTCACATTACGCTTTTTCAGTGCAATGGTATCTACTTTCAACTTTTGCAGGATCTTATAGCCATACTGCTGAATCACCTGGGATACCTCGCTCTGATCGCCGGCACCTCTTGTTTCCTTGATCCCATATGAATAGTTGCTCAGTGGGAAAGTATAAGTAGAGTCTTTCGTAATAGATACAGCCATTACACTATCAGGTGCATTGGTTCCATATTCCTGCAGGGCAGAATCCAGTTCCAGCGGATCAGGATTGTGCAGGATCTCATTACCTACAAAGAAGAGGGAGTCAACTCCGGCTCTTTCCGTTTTGAAGAAACCGGCATAACGGTTACGGATACCGTTCGCGTCGGACACGAAGGTAAAGTGAGTGGTGTTATATTGAAGCGGGTTACGTGCATCCCCGTATTTCATGTTAGACAGCTGTGTGATCTGCTTGTCCGCACTCTTGTTCCAGTTATCCACCAGGAAGATGTTGTAGTGTCCGGCAGGCAGGGTGGTATCGCCACCTTTAGCAGTAGGTGAAGGCCTGTTGGAAGAGAAGATGATACCGCTCTTACCAGGGAAGGCTACGAAAGATGGATCCAGGTCATCATACACATCGTTCGTAATCTGCTCGATGGAATTCTTGGCAATGCTGTATACGTAGATATCAGTATGACCATTCTTCACAGCAGAAAGCAGGAGGGAGTTATCGAATTCAAAGAAGTACTTCATATCGATCACCCTGTCAAATTTGTTCAGGTCGTACTTCATCCTGGTCCTGGTGATCAGGTCGTATACCATCAGTTTGGTCATGCCTTCTGACTCGTATACGATCGCCAGGCGGTTACCTTTCTGGTTCCACGCCAGCAGTGGGTAGTTAGGGTCCATTTGGTTGGCCTGCATCCGTACCCCGTTTTTCAGCAGGGTGGTAGGATTGTCTTCACCTGTCTGCAGCTGTACCTTGTAGAAACCTCTGTTATATGAAATGACAGCAAAGCTGGCATTTTTAGGATTGGCCTGGAAGCGGAAGTAATCAGTCTTACCCAGTTCTTTCACGGCGATAGTACGGCCTTTGGTCGATTGACGACGACGGCGGTTATCATCCTGATAGCGTTTGGTATTGTATGCGAAGAAATCTTTCAGGGCAGCTTTTGGTTTCGTGTTCAGCACCTGCTCAAAGCCTCTTTTCAGACCTCTGTTGATACGGGAAATATACATGAGGTAAGGAACGGCATCTTTACCATATTTACTTTCTACATAATACCAGAATGCATGGCCAGCCAGCAAAGGCTTGTCATAGGCAAACTGGTAGAAATCTTTGTATTTGTTGGACTGGATAGCATCCTTGAGCTGATCGTCGAGGGTTGTATTCCAGTTTTCCGCAGCATATGCAATAAATCCATCTGTGTACCACTTTGGAAAATCGATCAATACAGCGTTGCCTGCGAATTCCCCGATATCTTCTCCGAACAGGAGATTCTCGAGCATTACGCGGGCAATACCCTGACGGATCAGGGAGCGCAGGTGTTCATGATCGCCATCAAAATATACAATCAGCTTATTACCCACCAGCTTGGTTACACCACCGGTATTTTGCCAGTCTACGCCAATGCCTATATTGGATTGTTTCATTTCTCCAAAGGAGTTGTAAACAATGATATTGACCTTCTGACGGAAGGTGAACTCCATAAACTCTTCCAGCTGGGGTAACTCCTTTTCTGCAACCTGAGCGACGTATTTCCCCAACTCAAGACCGTTTTGGCTGAAATAAGTATTGAAATGGCTGGTTTGATAATAACGCCATTTAAAGTTCTTATGCTGTATGCGGTTTTGTCCAAATTCCACGCTATTCGTCTGCGCCATGAGGAGAAACGGGCCAAGTAATAGGGTACCGGTAAATAATAACCTGGTAATAAGTCTGTTCATACAGAAAGTATTGATAATATTGCGTTCTTAATTAAAAGTAACAAAAATCGGTAACAATGCTTGAAATCAAACATTTCACCTTTAATCCGTTTCAGGAAAATACCTATTTGCTCTTAAACGAAAAAAAGGAATGTATAATTATAGACCCGGGCTGTTATTTTGAGTCGGAAAGAAAAGAATTACTAACATATATCGAAAAAGAGGGATTAAAAGTTACCCGGCTGCTAAATACGCACTGCCATCTGGATCACATTTTTGGCAACAAACTGGTGGCGGATACGTATGGTGTAGGGCTGGAGATCCACCAGCTGGATGCAGTGGTACTGGAGCGTTCACCGGAATTAGGCCAGATGTATGGAGTACCATTTGAGGCTTCTCCCGCTCCCGCCCGATACCTGGAGGATGGCGAAAAGATACAGTTTGGGGACAATGAGCTGGAGGTGTTGCTGACACCTGGACATTCTCCCGGAAGTGTATGTTTTTACTGTGCAAAGCAGCAGTTTGTGATAGGCGGTGATGTGCTGTTCTACCAGAGTATAGGTCGTACTGACCTGCCTGGTGGTGATCATCAAACTTTACTTAACAGCATAGAGACGAAATTGTTCGTATTGCCGGATGAAGTGAGCGTTTGGCCCGGTCATGGAAAAGAGACGACTATAGGGTATGAGAAGCAGCATAACCCTTTCCTATAAACCCGCCGTTTTTGGGGAATGGCGGAGCCATTCCCCAAAAACCGGCCTGCGAAAAAAATCGGCCAGTGCAAAGCACTGGCCGATTTTTTTCGCTTATAATTTCGCTACATACTTCCCAACTACCGGCAACCTCCCAAACTCCTTCTTTTCCATCTTCAACAGGAACCACACATACCCAAAGAACAACACCGTCGCCACCAGTAAATTCCCCGGCTTCGCCGCATACACATCCCCGGGTGACAAAATCGTCCTGTTCAGCAAATCAAATAAATAATACACCAACACCGCACTTCCTATATAAGTAATAATCTTCGGCAAATGATAAGGAATCGGGTAATGCTTCTGCCCCCACGCATAGCAAATAGCCATCTGGATAAAGTAGCACACCATGGTAGCCAGCGCCGCACCAAAATACCCAAACACCGGGATCCACCACCAGTTAAAGAAGAAAGTCGCCGCCGCAGTGATCAGCGTAATAATCGCCCCACTCCTCGTCTTATCCGTCAGCTTAAACCAGATCGTCAGGTTATAATAAATCCCCAGGAACATATTCGCCAGCAACAACACCGGCACAATCTTCATACCCGGGTAATACACCGGCTTCCGCAGGAAGATCTTCCATATATTCAGATAAAGACTCACGAATAAGAACATAAAACACAGCAGGATTACAAACAATTTCATAATTCTCGCATAGGTTCGCTGCGGATCCTTCCCCTCTGCCTGCTTAAAAAAGAAGGGCTCCGCACCTAACTTGAAAGCTTGTATGAACATCGTGATCAGGATGGCCAGCTTATAGTTAGCCGCATAAATCCCAATCAGCTCTTTCTTCACCTCCATATTATTCCCGGGCAGGAACTCCGGCAGGAACCAGGCCCTGTCAAAGGTTTCATTCACCATCCCCGCCATCCCAAAAATGACCAGGGGCAGTGAATAGTGGAGAATCTTCTTCCACAACGCAAAGTCAAACTTCGCCCGGATCTTCAGCAACTGTGGTAAAAATAACAATAAGGTAACCCCACTCCCCAGCATGTTGCTCAGGTAAATAAATCCTACCTGGTTGCCGGTATTCACCACATTAGGAGCAAACTTAGGCAATACGACCAGGAAAAAGATGTTGAATAAAATCGTAGTGAGGATCCCTGACAGGCGGATCATCGCATATTTGATTGGCCGGTTCTCCAGTCGCAGCTGTGCAAAAGGAATCGCCGTGAGCGCATCAAATGCCATAATTAACACCACCCATGTATAAAACCAGGGATGCCCTTTCAATCCTCCCAGTGTACCCAGGTAAGAATTGACGACCGTTCCCTGCATCAATAGCAGCAGTATGGTAAAACCAATCGTCGTAAAAATAAGGGACAACATAGATGTACTGAGTACCTCCGCCTTATTCTCCTTCTTTGCAAAGCGGAAGAAGGCAGTCTCCATCCCATACGTGAGAATAATATTCATGAAAGGTACATAGGCATATACTGTAGACATTTCCCCATATGCCGCCTGGGTCATTAATTCCAGGTAAAGAGGTGTCAAAAAGTAATTCAGCAACTTACTTGCAATGTTACTAAAGCCGTAATAGATAGTCTGTCCTGCCAGTGATTTAATACTACTCAATGCCCTGTATTTTTACCAAAATTAACTATTCCAGCCCTTTCCGGCGAAGCTGTTTTTTGTCAGATTGTTTTTTCTTCAGATTCAGCCGCTTTTCTTTGGCAGCCCGGGAAGGTTTGGTCGCGACACGCTTTTTAGGCCGGATCATCGCTTTCTGCACCAGCTCGTTCATTTTTTTAATGACCAGCTGTTTGTTGCCCAGTTGGCTCCGCTCTTCCTGGGATTTTACCTGGAGCAGGCCTTCACTCGTGAGTCGGTGGGCTAATTTTTCTAAAACAAGGGTTTTCTGTTCCGGGGTTAACAATTGGGATGCGGCTACATCAAAGTATCCCTCTACCATGGTTTCTACCTTGTTCACATTTTGTCCGCCTTTACCTCCGCTGCGGGCAGTTTGGAAGGTAATCTCGGGCGTGAGATCGAGGTTCATTTAAATTAACTTTTCTTTATAACTGATTATTGTAATTTAATAAAGGTACAATTATTAACCTAAACCCTTGGCTATGACATTTTTCAACCCTAACCAACTCCGCGTTCTGAAATCCGGCTGGATAATGGCCGTTCTTGCATGGCTGCTGCTTTTTATTCCACATGCACCGGGTTATATAGTCAACACTCTCACCATCACAGGTCTTTTAAGCTGGGAATTTGTGGTGAGCCGCCGCTGGAAAGACTTTTCAATCATGGTACTGGTATCGGGCATCGCCTTCTCCCTGCAGCATATCCTGATGAACCATTTGCCGGATGGGAATCCCGCAGCTGCAGGGGCACTGTCTCACCTCAACCTCTTTGCTGCTTTTCTTGTCGCAATCACCACCCATTATCACCTGATGGGAATAGACAATAAATTCTCCGCCGGCCTGCTGGCGACGGCCATTTTTTATTTGCTGCCAAAGACAGGCAATCCCTTTAGCAGTAATTATGTCTTCACCGGCACCTTTATGAAAGAAAGCATTTTCATGGCATCTTCATTGATCCTGCTGTACATGAAGATCGTATGCTATTATGTAATCCTCTTCCTGGTGGAAAATGGTTATCGCCTGCGTCACTTCATGGAGCGCCTGCCCTCTAAGGTACAGGTATATAACAGGTGGGAATATCTCTTTATGTGGATGATGCTATTCTTCGCTTACATGGGCTGTATTGGTGACCTTAGCACCCGTGTACACATGCTTTTTGAAGGACAACAGATGCCGGAAGAATCTACGCCCATGAGTATTCTCTTTATGATGGCATCAGTATTCTTTTTATATGCAGGTGCTATCATGCTGCGCAATGTGATAACCGGCAGAGCCTTGACTATAGGCTATTATAGCCCATGGATGTTGTTATTGCATTTATTGCCTGTCGTAAATATTATCGCTGCTATCACCTGTTTTTTTGCACCTGAAAAAAGAGAGACACACATGAAAAATGCAGCGAGCTACCTGCAGGCAAAGCGGGAATATGCACGTAAAGCAATGATAGTACTGGGCCTCCTCATCACCGCATATAATATCTATACCATGCTCTTTGTACCTACAGGACTGCGCCTGGTAGCCATCAGTATATTGGCGATGTTATACCTGCTCAAAATTGGTGCATACCTGAAACTCAATGCCAGCAAGATCTTTGTGTACATCGTCGTGTTATTGAATATCCTGACGGTAGCTTATGCTTTCAATGATTACTTTATATTCTATCTTGCACTGATCTACCTGTACTATTATTTCTTAATTGAAACATTCTATCCTGAACTGGAAGCAGAAGATATTATGGAAATTACAGACAGGGAATAACTAAACAATTACAACATGCGCGCAGTTATACAACGGGTGACCAGGGCCTCAGTGACCGTGGATGGGAATACGACTGGCAGTATTCAAACAGGTTTGCTGGTGCTGTTAGGCATAGAAGATGCTGATCATGCAGAAGACATTACATGGTTGAGCAATAAACTCGTCAACCTGCGGGTATTTGCTGATGCAGAAGGTATCATGAACCTGTCAGTAAAAGATGTGGATGGTGGCATCCTGTTAGTAAGTCAGTTCACATTGTTCGCAGCTACGAAGAAGGGAAATCGTCCTTCTTATATCCGGGCCAGTAAACCGGATATTGCTATTCCATTGTATGAGCAGATGATTCAGCAACTGGGGCAGGATCTCGGTAAGCCGGTGGCTACCGGTATCTTTGGTGCTGATATGAAGGTAGACCTGTTGAACGATGGACCAGTAACTATCATCATCGATACAAAAAATAAGGAATAAGTAATAAATTTTTTCAAATATTAAAATTCAAACAAACTCCAAAGCAAACACATGACTATCAAAGAAGCGCAGGACCAGATCGACCACTGGATCAAAACTGTAGGCGTACGCTACTTCAGTGAACTCACCAACATGGCTATCCTTACCGAAGAAGTCGGCGAAGTAGCCCGCGTCATGGCCCGTAAATACGGCGACCAATCCTCCAAACCCTCCGACCAGCAAAAAGAACTCGCCGATGAGCTGGCCGATGTCATGTGGGTACTCCTCTGCATTGCCAACCAAACAGGCATTGACATGACCAACGCCCTCCTCAAAAATTTCGAGAAAAAAAACATCCGCGATGCCACCAGGCACAAGGAAAATGAAAAATTACACTAAGCCGGTTTCAGCAAATTCGCAACACTACTCATCAAAAATGAAAATAGCACCGGCAGGTTTTTTGTTAAATCTACAATATGCAGAAACCCGGATTTTTTAAGAAATACTGGCAGATCCTGAAGCAAACCTTCAGCGATTTTATGGACGACAAGGTACTCAAACTGAGTGCCGCCTTATCTTACTATACGATTTTCTCCATCGCCCCCATGCTCATAGTGATCATCACACTATGCGAGGTATTCCTGGGCAAGGATGCCATCGAAGGCAGCATCTACGGACAAATCAATTCATTTGTCGGCAATGATGCCGCCATCCAGATCCAGCAGATGATCAAAAACGCCGCCCTCTCCGGAGACTCTACCTGGGCCACCGCAGTAGGTATCATTACCCTGATCTTCGGTGCCACCGGTGTATTCGGTGAAATCCAGGATTCTATCAATTTTATCTGGCAGCTCAAAGCCAAACCCAAAAACGGGATCCTCAAAATTCTCATCAACCGCCTCCTCTCCTTCTCCATGGTGATCTCCCTGGGATTTATCCTCCTGGTATCCCTGGCGCTGAACGGCCTGATCGAGTTATTCAGCACGCAACTGGCCCGTTTACTCCCCGAAGTGACCATGGTATTGGTCTATGTAATCAACCTGGCCATCACCTTTGGGGTCATTTCCCTCTTGTTTGCCATCATTTTTAAAGTCCTTCCGGACGCGAAGGTCAAATGGAAACACGTCATAGTAGGTGCCATGACCACTGCCGTCCTCTTCATGATAGGTAAATTTGCCATCGGATTCTACCTCGGTGCCAGCAAGGTTGGTACCGCATATGGTGCCGCAGGCAGTATCGTCATCATCCTGCTCTGGGTCTATTACTCAGCCATCATCCTCTACTTTGGGGCGGAGTTTACCCAGGTCTACGTACAGTATCATGGGGAGCAGATCAGGCCCAATGAGTACGCAGTCTATGTTAAGGAGGTACCGGTAGAGCTGGAAACCAATCTGGCCGCAGCCGAAAAAAAGCCTCCTACCCCATAAGAGCGGGCACAAAAAAGTTATATATATTTGCGCCATTATGGCAACAGATCAGAACAAATTCCAGGCGATCATTTCGCATTGTAAAGAATATGGCTTCGTTTTTCAGTCCAGTGAGATCTACGATGGATTGAGTGCAGTATATGATTACGGCCAGAATGGAGCCCAGTTAAAGAAGAATATCCGCGACTATTGGTGGAAAAGCATGACCCAGATGCACGATAACATCGTGGGGATCGATGCGGCTATATTTATGCACCCGACTACCTGGAAAGCGTCTGGGCACGTTGATGGTTTTAGCGATCCTATGATTGACAACAAGGATAGCAAAAAGCGCTACCGTGTAGACCACCTGATCGAAGCACACGCCGAAACGCTGGATGCTGCTGCAGGTGAAGAACTGATCGCTAAAATGAACGCTTTGCTGGCGGCTGATGATCTGGCTGGCCTGAAAGCGCTGATCGAAGCATACAAAATCAAATGCGCTGTCAGCGGTACTGTAAACTGGACCGATGTCCGTCAGTTCAACCTGATGTTCTCCACCCAGTTAGGTAGCGTAACCGACGAAGCAAGTGAAATATACCTCCGTCCTGAAACTGCTCAGGGTATCTTCGTAAACTTCCTGAACGTACAGAAAACCGGCCGTATGAAAATACCTTTTGGTATTGCACAGATAGGTAAGGCTTTCCGTAACGAGATCGTAGCCCGTCAGTTCATCTTCCGCATGCGCGAATTCGAGCAGATGGAAATGCAGTTCTTCGTACGCCCTGGCACCCAGAAAGAATGGTTCCAGTACTGGAAAGAAGAACGTATGAAATGGCACCTGAGCCTCGGCGCAGACCCGGCTAAGTACAAGTTCCATGAACACGAAAAGCTGGCTTTCTATGCGGATGCAGCTGAAGATATCGAATTTGAATTTCCTATCGGTTTCAAAGAAGTAGAAGGGATCCACAGCCGTACCGACCACGATCTGGGCAGACACCAGGAGTTCAGCAAAAAGAAAATGCAGTACTTCGATACCGAGATCAATCAGAACTATATTCCATATGTGATCGAAACCTCCATTGGTCTGGATCGTATGTTCCTCCTCACCGTATGCAACGCCTACGAAGAAGAAGACCTGACCAAAGATGGTAAAGAAGATAGCCGTGTAGTAATGCGCTTCCCTGCAAAACTGGCACCCACCAAACTGGCCATCTTCCCGCTCACTAAAAAAGATGGCTTACCTGAGATCGCAAAAGAACTGATGGACATCTGTAAGCCTCATTTCCATACCTTCTACGAAGAGAAAGATGCAATCGGTAAGCGTTACCGCCGTCAGGATGCGATCGGTACACCATTCTGTGTCACCATCGATCACCAGACCAAGGAAGATAATACCGTTACCATCCGCTACAGGGACTCCATGGAACAGGAAAGAATTCCATTGGATAAAGTGAAAGAACTTGTGCTGAACAAAATCAACGAATAACCATACTGGCTGGGGTGATGCGGACATCAACCCGCATAACCCCAGCCCCGCAAAAAAAAGCTGGCACCTGTGGTGCCAGCTTTTTTTTGCTTCTTTATTATCCATACAGCTCCTGGTGTATATCATGCCTGTCATACCCCATCCCCAATATCCTCCCCTTCGCCTCATCAATCATATTTTTCCACCCACACAAAAAGAAATACGCCGGCTCCTTACTCACCCCCAACAACTCCTCATAAATCAAATGCACATACCCTTTCTTGCCCGTCCATCCATCCTCACACCGCGACAAGGTCGGGCTATACCTAAACCCCTCCAGCTCCCGTTCCAACTGCCACAACTCCTGTGCATACAACAAATCACACTCCTTCCTGCACCCATAAATCAAATGTATCGCCTGATGCGGTATCTGATGCGTATGTATATGATGCGCCATCGCCCTGAAAGGTGCGACCCCCGTACCTGTACAAATCAAAAACAAATGCCTGTCCAGCACCTGCGGCAGTGTAAACACCCCCAGCGGCCCTTTCACCGGGATCTCTGTTCCCACACCGACCTCATTGAATAAATAAGTAGTACCCGCTCCACCCTCCAGCAATACTATCACCAACTCAAACTCATTCGTGCCATCCGGTGCCGAGGCAATCGAATAACTCCGCCAACGCTTTTTCTTTTCTTCATGGATGGGAAGATCAAGGGTTACAAATTGCCCGGGTTTATAATCAAATCTTTCAAGCTCCCTTATCTGTATCCAGAACCGTCTCGTGTTATGCGTCTCCTGCACAATGCGGGTCACATAACCAGTGTACCAGTTGTCCTGCATATTTAGTGGAATTTATTACTTAAATATCGTGAAAAATGCCACGACCGCCAATGACTTTTTATGAAACCAAAGACCGCTTTCAGCAGATCAAAGAATGATCAATAATTCGTAACTTTGCTCCCCTCATGAATATACAGGCTGTATTACAACTGTACCAGCGAGACACCCGCCTGCAACAGCTGGTGAAAGGGATTCATTTGTCAAATCCACAGTATTTCCAATTAACAGGACTAACCGGTAGTACCCCCACATTTATCGCGGCAGGCGCGTGGGAACTGGCATCATCGGTCAATCACCTGTTCATTTTAAACGATAAAGAAGAGGCTGCCTATTTCCACAATGACCTGGAGCAGCTTAGTCAGGCACTCGACATCTTCTACTTCCCGGATTCATTCAAAAAGGCAGGTCAGTTCAGCGATCTGAACAGCAGCCATAGCATGCTGCGTACCGAAGCCCTGATGAAATTCTCCGGCGATAGCAATAATATCCATAAAAAGATCCTCGTCACCTACCCGGAAGCCCTCTGGGAAAAGGTAGCCGCCTCCAACGCTTTCAGCACCAACATGGTCCAGTTGAAAGTAGGCGATGTGCTCAAAGTGGATCAGCTGCTGGAACAACTCGTTGGCTGGGGCTTCAGCTTTACCGACTTCGTATACGAACCAGGACAGTATGCCCTGCGTGGAGGTATCCTCGACATCTACTCTTTTGGTAATGAAAAACCTTACCGCATAGAGCTCTTCGGCGAAGATATCGACTCCATCCGCATCTTCGATCCTGAAACCCAGCTCAGTGAACGCAAGCTCACACAGGTCACCCTGATTGCCAATATGGATACCCATAACCTGGACCATCAGAAAACCTCCCTGCTGGAATTCCTGCCCGACAATACCGTTGTCTGGATGAAGGACCCCGGCTATGTGCAGGACGTGATCCTGCAGCTGGAAGAAAAGCTGGAGGCATTCCTGCAATCCGGTCAGCAGGTAAGAATTGATGAAGATGAGAAGATGGAACTGAAGGAAGAAGATTTTGTGAAAGCACATCTCCTCATGCAGCAGATCCTGCAAAGGCACTGCATCAACTTCGGCCATAAACTCTGGTGGGAAGAAACCAATCGTCCTTTCACACCGCTGAACTTCGAAACACAGGAGCAACCCGTCTTTAACCGGCAATTCGAAATGCTGATCAAAGACCTGGAAACGCACAATAAGAATAAATACGCCCTCTTCATCTTCGCCGAAAATGCCCGCCAGCTGGAAAGACTACGCAGCATCTTCGAAGACCTGAAGGCCACATTTACCTTCCACCCCATCCCGGTGCCGGTGAGCCATGGCTTCATCGATCACTCACTGAAGATCGTGTGCTATACAGATCACCAGATCTTCCAGCGCTACCACAAGTACAAAGTAAAACAGGCCTACAACAAGAATAAGGCCCTGACCATGAAGACCCTGCGCGAACTGCAGTCGGGCGACTTCGTAACCCATATCGACCATGGTGTGGGTATGTACAGTGGCTTGCAGAAGATTGAAGTAGGTGGTAAAATGCAGGAAGCCATTCGTATCATCTACAAGAACAATGACCTCCTGTATGTAAACATCAACTCCCTGCACAAGATCAGTAAGTTCACCGGCAAAGAAGGTGTAGAACCCAAGGTGAATAAACTGGGTAGTGATGCCTGGGATAAGCTGAAAGAAAAAGCCAAAACACAGGTAAAGGATATTGCAAAAGACCTGATCAGGTTATACGCTGCACGCAAGGCCCAGAAAGGTTTCCAGCATGCACCGGATACTTACCTGCAAACGGAACTGGAAGCATCCTTTATCTACGAAGATACCCCTGACCAGAGCAAGGCAACTGCCGATGTGAAGCGGGATATGGAATCGCCTTCACCAATGGACAGACTGGTATGTGGTGACGTTGGTTTTGGCAAGACGGAAGTAGCTGTGCGTGCAGCCTTCAAATCCGTTGTAGATGGCAAGCAGGCCGCAATCCTGGTACCTACTACCATCCTCGCCTTCCAGCACTACAAGACCTTTGCAGAGCGATTGAAAGACTTCCCATGTACAGTAGATTACCTGAACCGCTTTAAGTCGGCCAAAGAAAAGAAAGATACATTACAACGACTCGCCGAAGGAAAGATAGACATCATCGTAGGTACACATGCCCTGCTGAGCAAAGATGTGAAGTTCAAAGACCTCGGAGTACTGATCGTGGATGAAGAACAGAAATTTGGTGTGGCAGCAAAAGAAAAGCTGAAACACATCAAGCTGAATGTAGATACACTTACACTAACGGCAACGCCTATTCCGAGAACACTCCAGTTCTCACTGATGGGTGCAAGAGACCTTTCTGTAATCAATACACCGCCGCCTAACAGGCAGCCGATTGAAACAGAAGTACACGTCTTCGATCATGACATGATCCGCGATGCCATCTACTTCGAAACAGAAAGAGGCGGCCAGGTTTACTTTGTATATAACCGTGTGAAAGGATTAGGTGAAATCAGTAGCCTGATCAAAGGCCTTTGCCCGGACTTGTCTATCGCTACTGCCCATGGGCAGATGGAAGGACACCAGCTGGAAGAAGTGATCCTCGATTTCATCGATCGCAAATACGATGTACTGGTATGTACCAATATCGTGGAGAGTGGTGTGGATATTCCAAATGCAAACACCATTATCATCAACAACGCACATCACTTTGGATTGAGTGACCTGCACCAGTTGCGTGGTCGTGTGGGCCGTAGTAACAAGAAGGCATTCTGTTACCTGCTGGCACCACCTATGAGCACATTGCCTGCTGATAGCCGGAAACGCCTGCAAACCCTGGAACAGCATAGTGAACTGGGTAGTGGTTTCCAGATTGCGATGCGTGACCTGGACATTCGTGGTGCCGGTAACCTCTTAGGTGGTGAGCAAAGTGGATTCATGTCGGATATTGGTTTCGATATGTACCAGAAGATCCTGGATGAAGCCATCCGCGAACTGAAGCAGAATGAATTTAAGGATCTCTTTAAGGAGCAACTGGAAGAGAAGAAGGATTATGTGAGTGATTGTACTATCGATACTGACCTGGAAATACTCATCCCGGATAGCTATGTAGAAAGCATCCAGGAGCGTTTGAATCTCTACCAGGAACTGGATAACATCACCCTGGAAAGCAAGCTGGTTGCATTTGAAGAAGAACTGAAAGACAGGTTTGGTCCATTGCCGGAGCCGGTACTGGAACTCTTATGCCTGGTCCGTTGCCGCTGGATGGCGATCAAACTGGGTTTTGAAAAAATGATGCTGAAGAATGAGACATTGCGTTGTTACTTTATCAACAATCCTGACTCACCTTATTTCACATCGCCTACCTTTGATCATATCCTGAATTATGTACAAACCAGGGTGAATAATGCAAAGCTGAAACAGGTGGGCACAAACTTTATGTTGGTAGCTACGAAGATTACGAACATGAATGATCTCTACGATTTCTTAAAGAATATGGAGGATGCCCGTTCATAGAATAAATTAATTTTTGGGGCCGTCTGCAAGACGGCCCCAAAAAAATTATCTCACCAGTGTTACCGTCCCTTTTCGGCTGAATTTCCGCCCTGTATAATCCGTACCCTGTATCTGGTACACATAGGTCCCGACAGGCGAATCCTGCCCCTTAAAAGTGCCATCCCAGGCACCCGTCAGTGAGCTTGTCCTGAACACCTCTTTTCCCCACCTGTCCCATACACATAAAAAATCCAGTTCCGGTACCCCCGCCGCTATCGCCCTGAACAAATCGTTCTGCCCATCATGATTCGGCGAAAATGCACTTGGCACATAAAACTCCGGCCCTGTATACGCTTTCACAAACAAAGTATCTTTCTGCACACATCCCTCCGGTGAGGTCACGGTCAATATATACCTCACATCCTGCCCCAATATCGCTACCGGATCTGCTATAAACGCATCATTCAACCCTATAGCCGGGTACCAGCTATACGCCAGGTCATCTCCGCTTGCCACCGCATTCAGCTGCAAAGGCTGCCCTTTCGCAATCAAAGTATCCCGGCCCGCCTCCAGGTCAATATCCACAATCTTCACAGGAATCCAGAATGAATCGGACAAACACCCATCCCTGCTTACAGCATATACACCCGCCGTATAACTGCCACCCGCCTTATAAGTATAACTAAAATCCTTCACCGTTGCCTTAGTTCCATCACCAAAATCCCAATACCAGCCGGCCAACCCGATGCCGGGTGTAAGATTCGTTCCTGAAAAATTAATCGCATCCCCGATACATGCATCACCGCCGCTGGCACTGATCAACGGTGTATTATACACTGAGAGCAACTGTGTCGTATCATCTGTACATCCCTCTTTGGTCAGCACCGATAACCTTACCGGGTAGGTGCCCGGTGTGGTAAAATCAGCTACTATATTTTGTCCGCTGGCACTATGTCCATTCAGGTCCCAGTTCCATTCCGTCAAGGTGCCCACTTCCAGCGTAGTCGCATCTTTGATGGTCAGCGATCTCCCCAGGCACAAAGGCGCTGTTGACATTTCCGCAACAGGGTAAGTACCTATCGTTACCTGCTGATGCATGGTATCCGAAATACATCCGCTATTATCCTCAATCACCATGGTCACATCATACACGCCCGGCCTGGCATATTGGTGCTGTCCCGGTTGTGATACCGTAGCAGTCGTGCCATCTCCAAAATCCCACAACCACCTGGTAATGGTACCAAATGATTTAGAGGAGTCACTAAACAAAATCGGATCGCCTATGCAAAAACGCTGGTTACTGCTAAAGGCCAGTTCGGGCCTCAGTGCGGCACAAAACTGCTGCACATTATAAGAGCCTCCTGTAGAACCGGCAAAGCCCCAGTAAACCATGGGACTATTACTAAAAATATCACGTACAATGTCTTTAGTCAATGATAGTCTCAGCACACCATCCATGCTCACCGTCATCTGCATAGTGGTGGCATCCCACTTTACCCGGAAGATGTGCCAGTTACAGTCTTCAATATTCTCATTCCCATCCAGCGCCGTTACCGGCCCTGCGAGGTTATTAGCTGAACTGTGGTCTGTCACGCCATTCATCTGTATGGCCAGGTGGTCGTAGTAAGGATCATTGTCATTGGAATTCTGGTAGGTATCAATGATAATACCCAGCGAAGGACTGATACTTTCAAATCCAATACCTGATCCTGTTGCTCCCAGATTAGTTCCCTTGGTTTGTAAGATAAAGCCAATCCCATCCGCGCCTTCATAATCTTTACAGCCCAGGTTTACATCAAAATAATAATCAAAAGAATTACGGAGATCGATTTGGTTCTTATTCCAGACGGTGCCGCTACTGGTATTTACATCCTGTGTCAGGATATAGCAGTTACAGGTGCGCTGTGTGGCACTGCCATTTAAGATATAAGGAGTCTGTACCTGCGCCTTGGCAAGAAATGACAGACATAGCAGAACCATGATAATACCCGTGGATGATGACATAGATACAGAAGCGCTAAGCTTAAATATACTCAAAAAACAATGGCCTTGTTCCAATAAAATTCCAGATCCTGGGTCATACTGACCTTAATCAGGAGATTCAGCGGGATTTTAAAAAGAAAATGAAATGAATAGATATAGCATATACTCAAAATATAAATTTTTTACTGCGGTTTATGGAATTTGATCTTTCCCCTGCATCATGTAGGAAACAAATACGAAAACTATGAAGAAGGTATTATTAACACTGTTGGTAGCAGGAATGGCGATCACCGGATTTGCGCAGGACATGAATGATAAGAAGACGAAGACAATCACAGTAAATGGCACATCTGAAATAGAGATTACACCTGACATTATTTACCTGAACATTACCCTCCAGGAATATCAGAAAGACAAGAATAATAAAGTAGATATTTCCACACTGGAAGATCAGTTGACTAAGGCTGTACAGAAAGCCGGCATCCCTGCTGAAAACCTTACCATTTCAAGCGTATCCGGTGCCCAGTGGTGGAGAAAGAAAAAGAAAGATGCAGACTTCTATGCATCAAAAGAATTCAGACTGAAACTGAGCAGCCTCAATAAGCTGAACAGCATCCTGGATGGTGTGGAAGATGCAGGTATCACCAATGTATATATCAGTGAAGTTAGTAGCAGCAAGATAGAGGACTATCGCATGGCGGCAAAGGTAAAAGCCCTGCAGGCTGCTAAAGCAAAAGCAAGTGTGATGATAGAAGGGATCGGGGAGAAACTGGGGGCAGTGCAACAGGTAGTGGAAAACAATATAAATGTGTTTCGCCCTGCATATAATAATAACGCCAATGTAGTGATTCGTGGACTGAATTCAATTAATACTTCTGTTGCTGATACGAATATCGACTACCGCACTATTAAAGTGACAGCTGACGTAAGCGCGGTTTTTGCAATTCAGTAAAAGCAATAAAGCCAACCCCATATATTGGGGTTGGCTCTCACAATTTTTCTCAATATTGTTCAATCTTATCTCAACAGGCTTACTGCCCATCCCACCACACACGGTCTGTCACTTTCACCGAAGGCACATTCGTACCATTTGTAGAAATCTCCGAGTTCGGGTATAAAAACCTGCGCGGCAAACTTGTAATATTATCATTCGCAATCAGCGATAGCGCCGGGTACCCGGTTCTGCGCCAGTCTACCCAGTTCTCCGTAGAAAAATTATTCGCGATATTCTTCTCTTCAATGATCAGCTGCAATGCATTGCCAGCTGTCAATGTTCCTCTCTTCGACAGGTAAGTTTGTGCGTCACTACTACTTGTATCCACGCCAACCTTTACCATATTGTTCACAATCGCTTTCCTGTAAAGCGGCTGTGCAGCTGCATATCCTGATACAAGATAAGTGGCTTCTGCTTTCATGAAATCAGCTTCTGCTGCATTTAGTACATACCCGTTTGAGGCTATATCCCCGTAAAAACTACCTGGCACTGAGTAGTCGTTTAGGTTTCCTGCTCCGGATCCAATTACGTTACCTGTATAAAGACCTGTATTTGACGCTTTACTTACAAGATAGGGAAGACGGGGATCTGCATGTGATACAAGTGAATCAACATAATGTGAAGCTAATACAAGCGTGGTAGTGTTGAAGAAATGAAGATACCATTGACTGGATGAGGTCTCAGTGCCTGTGTATGGGAAATAGCAGTCCTCATCATTGCTGCTCATACCATTGTTGAGTGCTTCCAAAGCGAGAGATGCCTGTGTAGCCGCGGTGTAACCAGGTGCCTTAGTGAGATGCATATAATACCTTGCTTTCAGCGTATATGCCATTTTAATCCACTTACTCATATCCCCACTATAAAAATAATCATCAGTTCCGGGAGTGGATCCTTCACCAGTAGCCAGTTCTGTAATAGCACTATCCAGCATTGATTGAATGGCTGAATAAATACTTTCCTGTGAATCAAAGGTAGGTGTGCTTACATCTGTACCCTGGAAAGATGCTGAGTAAGGAATATTTCCCCAAAGGTCTGTGGCATTACCAAGTGTATATGCAGTTAATACTTTTGCTATACCTGCATACATTTGATTCCCATTAGTTAATGCCTGCACATTTAAAATATGCAGATTGTTCAACTCTACGATATAAAAGGAATTCCAATAGTCATCAAATGTTGTAGTGGTAACAAGGTAATTGGCAGTATTGGGCAAAGGCTGATTTGGAACGCAATTTTGCATCCATTGATTAACTAATACGGAAGCGTTACCATTTGCAATATATTCTGATGCACCAGCTTCCAGCGGACCTAGTAACAAGGATTCAGAGACCGATCCAGGAAGATTTGGATTATCATTTACATCCAGATATTTTTTACATCCAGCCAGCAGTGATCCCGTGAAAATGGTCAATATGATGAATGTTTTTTTCATGTTCAATATTTTAAAAAGTAAGTTTGATAGTGCAGTCATAAGAGCGGGAAGTTGGCGCGGTGAAAGAGTAAAGACCCACACTACTATTACCGTTGCCCCAGGAATTGGCTTCGGGGTCAGCACCGGTAAATGAAGAAGATTTGTGGATCCATAAGTTACGGCCAGTCAGCACGATGCTGGCATTTTTGAAAGGTAAACTTCCCAACGCTTTTTGACCCATATTATACGACAAGCTTACATTTCGGAGTTTGATATAAGATGCATCCTGTATCACCGCTTCTGTGATACCACTTATCTGCTGGTAATATTTTTGAGCACTTACAGAAACAGTATTTGGCTGGCCGGTTTCATCACTTATTCCTTTTACCACCCTGTCCGCCCGGTTTTCAGTAACTTTAGATACGCCATAATATAGGTTGTATCCATCGTCTGAGTTTTGAATTTTTCCACCCTGTCTTGTATCAAAATAGAAACTGAGACCAAATTGTTTATAATGAAACTGATTAGTGATACTTCCCAGCCAGTCTGCCGTGGTATTTCCGAGAATATTACTATTATCATCCGAATAGGGAAGACCGGATGCATTAATGCGCAACTGACCGTCTGATGTCCTCGCATATTTTGTCCCTTTCAATACTCCCCATGGCTGGCCAACTACTGCCCATGTGCTACCGATACTGGTCTGATCAAGTCCTGCCCCAATTTCCTGAACCTTTGAATTCATTTTAGTGTAGGTCATTGTTACATCCCAACTAAAATCTTTTGTTCTTACAGGAGTGACATTTAGCAATACTTCCAGTCCTTTTGTTTCCATTCTTGCAGAGTTGATCGTTGTCGATGCATACCCGGTAGAGTTAGGAAGTGCAATACCTCCAACCAGTCCGTCGGACATTTTTCGGTCAAACCACGATGTTTCAAATCCCAGTCTGTTATTGAGGAATTTCATTTCTAATCCAAATTCCAGTTCTTTCTGTAATTCATTTTTTAGGTTCGCATTACCTAGCCCACTACTTATAAGAAAGCCATTCTGTCCGTTATAAGGAAATGTCAGGTTACTGCTTACATCTCCATAAATAGTTGCCTGGTAGTAAGGAGTAGTTGTCGTATAAGCATTTACATTATCATTACCTACGATGGCATAGGAAGCCCTGACCTTACCAAAATTGATTGTCTTTTTCACTTTTTCAGGCATCACTTCTGAAAAAATAAATGCAGCGGCAGCAGAACCATAAGGATAGTACCTGTTGCTGGCAGAAAGAACAGAGCTACCATCATATCTGCCATTCAGGTTGAGGATTAATGTCCTGTTATAATCCAGCTCACCTTGTGCATAAAAACCTACTTTTCTTACCATTGTCTGCGATTCAGTGTAAGTCACCGAAGAAGCACTGGCCATATTGTAATAACCGGCTTTTGCCAGGCCTTTTCCAATCGCCTGCATGTAATCAGAGTAGTTAGAATAAACGTTGTTTCCTAACAGCAGGCTGGTATTTATCTTAGATGTGAATTGTTTTTTTAGTTGTACTATGAAGTCATGGTTAAATTGACGAAAGGTGCTATGTTTGGATTGTATCAGACCAGTAGTGTAAGTAATATCATTCATATTTACATGGTACTGCAACTGATCTCCATACATATCTGCACCCATACGCTCTGTTACTGAAAGCCAGTCAGTAGGTGCATATACAAATGTCAGAACAGGGAGGTACCTGTTAACGATGGTTGTATTAAGTACATTGTCAATTACCCAGTATGGGTTATTCCGGCTATAGCGATACAGTCGTTGGGTTCCATCATCATTCAGGTAAGGTTTTAAGTCGTAAGAGACCGGGGCTGCATACACTGTCCAAAGTGGGTTCTCAAGACCATAACCTTCTGGCATACGATGGTTTTTAACTGAGCTATAAGTAATCTGAAATGTTCCTGTCAGTTTCTCATAAATTTTAGTGGTATACTTTGCAAATAGGCTATGCCTGGTGTAATCCGTAGCTGGAATAGTGCCCTGTTGATTAAAGTAGGAATAGGATAGATAATAACCTGAATTGGCAGTTCCTCCTTCTACCGAAACAGTATTGTTAGTACTCACACCTGTGCGAAAAAATTCCTTAAATTGATTGTGAAAAGGAACTTTAGCTCCATTGACCTTCAGGGTGTCCATACGTGGGCCCCATGATGTACTGGTTTTGGTAGCAGCAGTTTCCCCATCGTAATAGATGCCATTATTACCTTGCGCATAAGTCATCTGGCGATCCGGAAAGTAAGCGTTTTCAAATGAAAGACCGGAGCTAAGCATAACGGTTGGTTTACGATTGTCTCCCCCCCTCTTAGTAGTAATCAGGACCACGCCCCTTGCTCCGGCAGAACCATATAATGCTGTAGCCGCAGCTCCCTTCAGCACATTTATACTCTCAATAATACCCGGATCAATATCAGAAAGCCTGTTGGAACCGGGACCTCCATCGTTGGGATTATCTGTTTCATCATTGTTAATAGGCACACCATCCATTACAATTAATGCCTGGTTTTCACCCGTTAGAGAAGTAATGCCACGGATGACAATACGGGCAGAACTACCCGGCATTCCGGATGAGTTGGTTATCTGTACGCCAGATACCTTACCGGTAAGTGTATTTACAATATTCGGCTCTTTTGCACGCAGGATCTCATCGCTTTTTACTTCCTGGGAACTGAAGGTGAGATTACGTTTTTCTTTCTTTACACCCAGTGCAGTCACTACGACTTCATTGAGGTCACTGGCGCTTTCGGCCATGGTAATAGTTAAGGTACCGGTATTGCCTGCACCCACTTCTTTGGTGAGGAATCCTACCGCTCTTAAAATGAGTGTGGTATTCGGTGTGACTTCTAGTGAAAATGAACCGTTTTTGTCAGTAACGGTACCTTTGTTTGTTCCTTTAATGTTCACTGTTACAAAGCCTAAGGGCTGTTTATTTTCATCGGTCACTGTTCCCTGTATAACCCTGCTTTGCGCAATGGTAAGGGTACTAAGAAGCAAGCCCGCCAGCAATGCTGACAGGTAATATGAAACTGTTTTCATACGAAGGAGATTAGAAATTGGTTTTTTTAAGTTGAATTATTACGCTCTACAGGCCATCTGCGCAAATGGCCATCAATAAGTTCCTGATTATGTGATTTACGACTTACTTCAAATGTAATAGGTGGGGCTTCGTATCCTTTTATCGCAATTAACAATCTATGTTCGGATATTAACCAGAATGGGGTTTTCCTGGAGATACCCCGGCAGGCTTTAAAATTGGGTCAGTACGATTTGATCCCCGCTAAAAACAAAAAGTCCCGCTTATATAAGCGGGACACGATGGAAAAAGATTTCAAAAAAAAACGATGATCAATAAATGTTGACTTTAAATATTCCGTCCGTTAATGGCTCTTCTTTCTCGCCATTGTTTAAAATGCCGGCAAATGTGCCTTCGGCATACTTACTATTTATGCTTGTAATTTTAATTGTCGCTGTAGTACTCAGGTAGGACGCAACCTCTGCGGATAATGACGGAGACCATAAAATATAGGTCCCGTTTGCCTGTGTATATGTCCCTACGGCAAGCGTATCAGGGAATATAACTGTGATTGCAATGTGCTTACTCAGGTTGCTGGTCAAACCTTCAATGGTCAGGGCCTTCTTGCCAACTACTGCCGTATCGGTCACAAAACCACTCGCATCGTTTGCAGAATAAGCAGTGCCTTCAAACGCGAATGTTAAAGATCCCGAAGTCGGCACTGCCTTGTCTTTCTGACATGCGCAGAAAGACAGCACCAGACACAGAAGTCCCAGGAGGGAGCTAGGTTTCATAGGATAGTAAAATTTCAATAGGTATAGAGATAAATAGGACTGCAAAATACTGAGAAATCAGATGAATTAAATAAAAGATTTATAAGTTTTTTAACAGGTATGTTCACAATAATAGCGAAGTGACTGTAAATGAGAGAGAAACAAACTGTCCACACTTTCCACAAAATGGTATAAAATTAACGTTTGGGGGTAATTTTTGAGTTTGGCTAGATAATTTTTTGAGTATATCAGAAATAAAAAAGACTGGCCGGAGCCAGTCTTTTTCGCTTATATAAAATTAAACTTAGGCATCGATCTTCGCATACTTTGCGTGAGATTCGATGAATTCTCTACGGGGAGGTACTTCATCGCCCATCAGCATACTAAATACGCGATCTGCTTCGGCAGCACTTTCAATAGTTACCTGTTTCAGGGTACGGTTATCGGGGTTCATGGTAGTTTCCCACAGCTGTTCTGCGTTCATCTCACCCAAACCTTTATAACGCTGGATAGTTACGCTATCTTCCTTACCATTAGCCAGTTGCTGGATCGCTGCTTTACGGTCTTCTTCCGTCCACGCATAGATCTGCTCCTTGCTCTTCTTCACCAGGTACAGTGGCGGCTGCGCAATGTAAACATAGCCCTGTTCTACCATCGCCTTCATATAGCGGAAGATGAACGTGAGGATCAGTGTCGCAATGTGACTACCATCCACGTCGGCATCCGTCATGATGATCAGCTTGTGATAACGGAGTTTAGCCAGATTCAGTGCTTTATCATCTTCTTCAGTACCGATGGTAACCCCAAGGGCGGTGAAGATATTCTTGATTTCTTCGTTTTCGTAGATCTTATGCTCCATGGCTTTCTCTACGTTCAGGATCTTACCACGCAGTGGCAGGATGGCCTGGAAGCTACGGTTGCGACCTTGTTTCGCTGTACCACCCGCGGAATCACCCTCGACCAGGTACAGTTCACATTTTTCAGGATCGTTCTCAGAGCAGTCAGCCAGTTTACCAGGGAGACCACTACCACTCAGTACACTCTTACGCTGTACCATCTGCCTTGCTTTACGCGCAGCTTCACGGGCCTGGGCAGCAAGCACTACCTTATTGATAATAGTTTTGGCTTCACGCGGATGTTCTTCCAGGTAAGCATCCAGTACTGCGGCTACAGAACTGTCTACCACACCCATTACGTCGGAGTTACCCAACTTGGTTTTGGTCTGACCTTCGAACTGTGGCTCAGGTACTTTTACGCTCACGATGGCACTCAGACCTTCGCGGAAGTCATCACCGGTTACCTCTACCTTAGTCTTTTCAAACATCTTGTTCTTATCACCATAGCTTTTGAATACACGGGTGATAGCACGGCGGAAACCGGCTACGTGTGTACCACCTTCAATGGTGTTGATGTTATTTACATAAGAGAAGATGTTCTCAGAGAAGGAGTCATTATAGATCACCGCTACTTCTACGGACACATTGCTGGCAGCATCGAGGGTCTCTACAAAGATTGGATCTGGCAACAGGGGATTACGACGACCATTGCGATCCAGCATAGATACAAATTCGACAATACCACCTTCGCTGTAAAAGGTTTCGCTCACAGAGTTACCATGATCGTCTTTCTCACGGTCGTCCGTCAGAACGATACGGATCTTCCTGTTCAGGTAAGCCAGTTCACGCAGACGGCCAGCCAGGATCTCCCTGTTGTAGGTAGTATCCTTGAAGATCTCACCATCTGGTTTAAAATGAACAGTGGTACCTGTAGTATCGGAAGTACCGATTTCACGTACCGAGTACTGGGGGATACCACGGGAATACTCCTGTTCGAACAGCTTGCCCTCACGTTTTACGGTTACATGCAGCAGGGTACTCAGTGCGTTTACGCAACTCACACCCACACCGTGCAGACCACCGGAAACCTTATATGTGTTTTTGTCAAATTTACCACCTGCGTGCAGTACGGTCATTACCACTTCCAGCGCCGAACGGCCTTCTTTGGTATTCATCCCTGTCGGGATACCGCGACCATCATCCACTACCTTGATCGAGTTGTCCTCACAAATAGTGACTTCTATATTTTTACAATAACCTGCCAGCGCCTCATCGATTGAGTTGTCCACCACTTCATATACAAGGTGGTGAAGACCTTTAACGCCAATGTCACCAATGTACATCGCAGGGCGTTTACGCACCGCTTCCAGACCTTCCAGTACCTGAATACTATCCGCATCATAGCCGCCTTGGGCTGGAGTAGTTACTTGCGCTAATTCTTCGCTCATATTTGGGAGAAAATGTAGTTTAGAATTGAATTCTCGTGAATTGTGCAAAAATACGAAAAATGAGCCTTATTTCAATGTTTAATGTGCAAATAAAATGATGTATCGATGGGTTATTTTTCCACCTCGATTATTCACATGTCAAATATTATATAGGTGAGTGCTCCCCGAGCACCGTTTCCTTGATCCCCGTAAAAAGTGTTTTCCATACCAGGTTAAAGAACGATTTATTGGGATCCCTGGTATATTTGGGATGAGCAATTCTAACCTGTCCCTTACCGGGGTTTTCGTCCTTTATGACCAGCATATTGGCTATAAAGCTGATCAGGCCTTTCTTTTTGAACTCATGACTGCCCTCTTCCTTTTTCAGGATACTGACCTTCAGGTCTGAATAAAGGAATTTCACCTCACCTTTAGCACCCTGTTCATTACCTGTCATGCTAAAGCTCAGGTCGTTGATCTTGCAGGACTTCACCTCCACCATCCCAAGTGGTTTCAATACTGGGTTGAGTTCCTTTCCATCCATATCCTTTACCTGGCCGGTAACGGAAAATGCGCCATTGTTGTTTTTCAGGCCAAAGCCAAAATGGGCTTTTAGCTTACCACTTTTCATGAGTACGGCATCCAGGTCGATGGTGAGCATGGGTTTGCGGGCAATGACGGTGTCAATATTGGTAACATTCCTGAATATGCCATGTACCTGCTTGAAACTGAGTTTTCCTGCCTCCTGCGATTTGGGGTTGATTTCAGTATAAAGAATGTCCGTTCGCTTCCCGACGATGGTATCTATATTAATAGGTAAGGCTACTTTTAGCAGTATCTGGTTAGGAAATTTCCCCAGTTTATTGCCGGGCGAAGGGGGCAGGTTACGGTTATGGTAGATATCCAGGTTCCCGCTGTTGATCACCACCTTTCCTGCCTGGAAGATCTGGTCTTCCAGGAGTAAGCGGGGTTCCAGGTTTGTAATGTCAATATTATTCAGGTGTACATCAAAGCGATCCCGCTGGTAAACGGATTTGATATCGAACTGTTCCCTGTTGTAGCGGGGGGCTACCTGGAACTGCCCTATTTTGATGCTTCTGTCTTCCGCACTGTAATGAACATCTCTCACATGCATCCAGTACAGGCTATCCGGGGTGCGGTACTGGTAATTTTTCAGGTCTAATATATAGTTACGGGCATACAGGAACCGTGTAGGGTCCTGGAGCGCCACGGAGTCAATCAGGAAATCCTTGACCTGTACACTCAGTTCATTGAGCTGGGTGTAGATGAGGCTACTGTCTTTTTTGATATAGGTGTATTTCAGGTTAGTGTTGTCGAGGACCAGGTTGCCCAGGTGAATCGAGGAAATTTTCTTCGAAATATTCTGGTAGGCATTTCTTGGCTTTGTCGTATCGATATTTTGGGTATTGAGTTCCAGTACAAAACTGGGGTTGCGTAGAACTAAGGAGGTGGCGCTCAGCTGTTTTTTGTGGAAGTAACGCCATACTTTGAAATATTTCAGGCTGATTTCGTCAGCACTGAAAGTATAAATGAAGCGGGGAGCCCTGTGCTCCTGCTGTAAACGGGCGTAAACGGCGGAATCCTTTACCAGGCTAACTTTTTCAAGTGCAAGGCTACCTGTGATGAGATTGAGGTGCATTTGGTCGTAACGGAGGTTGTACAGGCTGTCCGACATGTCCAGCACATAGCTTTTCAGCTGAATGCGGATCTGCTTATCCCAGCGGTGGGCCAGGTACCAGGCAGTTGCCATAATTAAAAGGATAAAGCTGGCCAGAATGATCAGGGCTTTCTTCCAGAACCGACGTATAAAGGACTTTCTTTCCATTAGGGATGAGTGAACGAATTTCATACCAGTACGCACTCATTCGTAAAAGTAACGCATGTTATTTTAAAAAGGCCCTATATGAAAGGGTAAAAGCCGGGTTTGTTTCTTGTCGGAAATAGGGGTATTCCCCTTGTTTCCCGTAGATATTACGCATATATCCCGCAGGTAATCCGCCTCTTTTAGAATGCGGGTTATTGGCGGGATATCTGCGGGTTATCTGCGGGTTATCTGCGGGATATTTCCCTTAGAAAGCACAGTGTCTTAGTACAGAAAAACCTTACAGTTGACGTATTGTATGCAGAATTAGCTTTACAGGTTGGAAGTTGGTTCAGCGAGCGCTTTACAGGTGTGAATTACTCATTACTTTGTTTCTTTTCTTCCATTTTGAGGACAAAGCGCCCTTTTTTGTATATGCCTCATTGGGTGTCAGGTAGTTACAACTCATGTGCGGTCTGACACGGTTATAATAATCAATGGCCTTGCTAACGGCATTAAGCGCCTCTCCGTAGGTCTTAAAGATCTTTAGTCATTATCCGAATATAGGTTCACACAAGGGTTAAGGAATCCTGTTAAAAGTTTACAATGTTTGAAGGAATAATCCGGCACCGGGTTTCCTTTTGGAAACCACGTGTTTTGGTCACCTTACTGTCATAATCGTTTCCGTTAAAATATGATTGACTATTTTTGTCGAGGTTTTAACAATAGATCAGGAAAATTGAAAGAGTTGCAGGACATACTAACATTGGCTATCCGCCAGCCGGCTATGAGCGACCAGCTTGAGTTGGCTGTATCTGATAGCGTGGCGGTACCTGACTGTCTCGATTTCACATTGCAGCGGTTTACATATGACCGTCCTTTGCCAGTAGACGATGTAGCGATGGTAGTGTATCAGCCGGCAAAAAGAGGTCAGTCTGCAGCTGTGGAGCTACGTTATTGTGTAGCCGGGAACAAATATTGTCAAAATCCAGGATGTACAGACCAGGTTTGCGCACATAAAAAGGATAACTGCAATCAAAAGCAGCCTTCCATCGACATGATTACGGTGCGTTTTCAGCCGTCGTTTATACAAACCCTGCAGAAGGGCTCTTCAACGAGTACCCTGTTTGACATGCAGTCACGTAAGCCTTTCGTAAAGACAATAGCGCCCAGTACCAAGTCAAAACAGGTATTGGAGCAAATGGTACATCATAACTATGATGGGGCTTTGAAGAATATCTTTTTGCAGAGCAAGGCATTAGAGCTGTTGTTATTCAGCTCTGACCAGTTTGTGCAGAATGATACAGATGACCGTTTCGGTTGTCGTTTCCTCACCCACATGGAAGACCGTGGAAAGATCGAGAAGGCAAAGGATATCCTGCTGGAGCAGCTGGATGCACCTATTACCATTCGTGATCTGGCCCGTAAGGTAGCCATGAATGAGTGTTACCTGAAGAAAGGGTTCAAGGCGATGTATGGTACCACCATTTATGACTATTTCCAGAAGGAAAGAATGGAGAAGGCCAAGGGCCTGCTGTACGAAAAGGGAATGAGTGTGAGTGAGGTAGCGATCCTGATGGGCTATTCCTGTATTTCCCATTTTTCCACTGCGTTTAAGAAACACACCGGATTGAAGCCATGTGAATTGTTATTGCGCTAATAATCAACTTATTATATTAAAAAGCCCCCTGTCAAACAGGGGGCTTTTTAATTTGGGAACAGTGATTTTCCTTTTTCGATCATTAGTTTTCCCGAATTGAAAAAGGATCTGTGAAAGATTGCTGCATCTTTGTATCACGATCGGCAGATATCTATCCTGATCATCCTTATAAGCTTCCTTATCAGATTTGACCATGGGGAAGGCTTACCGGGCAAAAGATTTGAGTAAAGCCATTATTTTGCACCTCAAACACGATATTTGACCTTTTGAAAGTGCATTTTTTGTCAGGTAAGTCTTCTACCGTAATTACATAAAGCCGTCTCGAACTACTCGAGACGGTTTTTATTTAGAATTTTAAATGCGAAAAAAAGGGTTCACCAGCGGTGAACCCTTTTTTTATGTGTTGCGCACAAATAAGATCCAGGTATTAATACAAAAAGAAAACCCCGCCCAAAAGAGCAGGGTCTGTCCTATTTATCCCTATACCTATGAAATACTAATTAGTGAAAGTAATCATTCTGCAATGGTACCAGCCTCATTAATCAACACTGCTTTTTCTGTACCGTTGTCCTGAATATTTACCTTATAATAAGAAGCAACATCTGACCTTTCAATTTTCCAGCCATCTTTGATGGTGGCGGTCGGATACTTCGCTTTTACACCTGTTGCAACTGCCGGGGGCAGGTTTGCTTCTGTGTAATTGCTGCGGGTTGCTAACCATTTACCATCTTTATCAAACTCTGCTGCTGTCTTCACTTCATCTTTGGTAAAGTTCGCTACCCAATTGCCTCCGTAGTTTTTAGTCCATCTGGCGTCCGTACCTGCAAAGTTCTGTTGAAAAGATTCTTTTACAACTGCCGGAGCGACCATTTCTGTCTTAGCAACTACTTTCTTTGATTTTTTTGCTGATTTTTTTTGTGCAAAAGTTGTGCCGGAAGTTACAAGTGCCACAAAAAATATAAAAACTAACTTTTTCATAAAAGATCAGATATGGTTTATCAATTATGGTTTATCAATCTTTTGGGTTAAGTTTTTCAACTTATCTTTTTCTTCCGACGTTAGTTACCAAAACAATGCCAAGATTCAATAGCGAACCAATGCACTGTAAAAATACAAAAAATATTCAGCAATTAAAATCAAATGGTTTACTTCTTTGTTTTTAGTCCCGGTTTCCTTATAAGAGCCGGCTAAAATCCGTAACTTTGCAGAATTTTAATCAACTCACTTATTAACGTCAAAGGGCGCATAATTGTTTTATGAGCAGCAAATATCAGGAATATAATCAGCTGAATTTACCGCAGATAGCGAAAGATGTATTGGCTCGTTGGGAACAGGAGCAGGCTTTCGAGCAGAGTGTTTCCCTGCGGGAAGGCGCGACCCCCTTCGTTTTTTATGAAGGTCCGCCAAGTGCTAACGGCTTACCGGGCATTCACCATGTCATTAGCCGTACACTCAAGGATCTTGTGTGCCGTTATAAGACTATGCGCGGTTTCCAGGTAAAGCGCAAAGGCGGTTGGGATACCCATGGTCTCCCTGTGGAACTGGGTGTAGAAAAAACGCTCGGCATTACTAAAGAAGATATTGGAAAAACTATTTCTGTTGAAGAATATAATAAGACCTGTCGTACTGAGGTATTAAAATATAAAGATAAATGGGATGACCTGACCCGTCAGATGGGTTATTGGGTAGACCTCCAGAAACCATACATCACTTTCGAAAATGATTATATCGAAAGCCTGTGGTGGTGCCTGCAGACATTATATAAGAAAGGCCTCCTGTACAAGAGCGTGAGCATTCAGCCTTACTCTCCTGCTGCAGGTACAGGTCTGAGCTCACATGAACTGAACCAGCCAGGTACTTACAAAGATGTAAAGGATACTACTGTCGTTGCCACTTTCAAGGCTATCGAGTCAGACAGATCCGCATTCCTCTTCGAAATTGCCCGCAAGGCAGACCCTGCTGCTGAAATCTTCTTCATGGCGTGGACGACTACCCCATGGACCCTGCCTTCCAACCTGGGTCTGACTGTAGGAGCGAATATCGAATATGCGCTGATCCGCACTTTCAATCCATATACCGGTCTGCCACAGTTTGTCATTATGGCAACTGCCCTGACTGGCAAATACTTTAAGAAAGAGGGTGAAGACGGCGATTTCGCTGCCTATAAAGAAGGTGACAAAGTAATCCCCTGGCAGACCCTGGCAGTCTTCAAAGGCAGTCAGCTGGAAGAAATCCGCTATGAGCAGCTCTTGCCATATGTACAGCCTGAAGAAGGAGATCCTTTCCGTGTCATCATCGGCGATTTCGTAACCACCGAAGATGGTACCGGTATCGTACATACTGCGCCTGCTTTTGGTGCGGACGATAACAAGGTGGGCAAAAAATATGGTATTGGTATCCTGACCCTGGTAGACCGTCAGGGAAAATTCCTGGATACCGTGGGTGAGTTCGCTGGCCGTTATGTGAAGAATTATAAAAGCGACCCGGATTACAAGGACGTAGATGTAGATATCGCTGTAAAACTGAAGAAAGAAAACCGCGCTTTCAGGGTAGAAAAGTATGAACATACTTATCCTCACTGCTGGCGAACAGATAAGCCTGTATTATATTATCCGCTGGATGCCTGGTTCATCCGTACTACTGCCCTTAAAGACAGGATGGTGGAACTGAATAAAACCATCAACTGGAAACCTGCTTCTACCGGTACCGGTCGTTTTGGCAACTGGCTGGAGAACATGGTAGACTGGAACCTGAGCCGTAGCCGTTATTGGGGTACCCCACTGCCGGTTTGGCGTACAGAAGACAATGAGGAAGAGATCTGCATCGGTTCCGTGGCAGAACTCCGTGAAGAACTGTCAAAATCACTGGCAGCAGGTGTCATGAAAGTACCTGCCAATCAAAAGGATGAAGCTGCTTATATTGAGCACCTTACCTCTGATCTGCACAAGCCATTTGTCGATAATATAATATTGGTAAGTGCATCTGGTAAACCAATGCGCCGTGAACCAGACCTGATCGACGTATGGTTCGACAGTGGGGCGATGCCTTATGCGCAATGGCACTTCCCATTTGAGAATAAAGAAACTTTTGAGCAAAATTTCCCGGCCGATTTCATCGCTGAAGGTGTGGATCAGACCCGTGGATGGTTCTATACCCTGCATGCGCTCGGTAGCATGCTGTTCGACAGCGTAGCTTACAAGACTGTGGTATCTAACGGGCTCGTCCTGGATAAGAATGGCAACAAAATGAGTAAAAGGCTCGGCAATGTGGTCAATCCATTCGAGACTTTGGAAAATTTTGGGGCAGATGCCACTCGTTGGTACCTCATTACTAATGCTTCCCCATGGGATAGCATGAAATTTGATATTGAAGGCATCCGTGAAGTACAACGCAAGTTGTTCGGCACCCTGTACAATACTTATAACTTCTTTGCCATGTATGCGAACCTGGATAACTTCGGTTTCAGGGAAGCATATATCCCGCTGGAACAGCGCCCGGAAATTGACCGCTGGATCATTTCCCTGCTGAACACGCTGGTGAAAGATGTTACAGGATTCTTTGATGAATACGAGCCAACTCAGGCAGGAAGGGCTATCCAGACCTTTGTAGACGAACATCTGAGTAACTGGTATGTACGTCTCTGTCGTCGCCGTTTCTGGAAGGGGGAATACGAACATGACAAGATCTCTGCTTACCAGACGCTGTTCGAATGTCTCGAAACCCTCTCCAAACTGATGGCACCCGTATCCCCGTTCTTTGCAGACTGGTTATTCAACAACCTGAATCAGGTAAGTAAACGTAGCGACAGGGTGTCTGTACACCATGTGGACTTCCCTGCAGTAGTCACTGCAGCGATCGATGCTGAACTGGAAGAAAGGATGCAGCTGGCCCAGGATATCAGTTCCCTGGTATTGTCTCTCCGTAAGAAGGTAAATATTAAAGTACGCCAGCCCTTACAGAAGATTTTAATCCCTGTTCAGGATGGACATCTGAAAGATCAGGTGGAAAAAGTGGCTCACCTCATAAAAAGTGAAGTCAATGTGAAAGGTATTGATTATCTTACGGAAACCGCCGGTTTCATCAAGAAAAAGATCAAGCCAAACTTTAAATCCCTGGGGAGTAAAATGGGAGCAAAAATGAAAGCAGTAGCAGCAGCTATTACCGCTTTCACTGATGCCGATATAGCCGTATTGGAAAGGGACGGACAGTTTAACTTGCTGATCGATAATGAGCAACTGCCTATAGTGTTATCTGACGTTGAGATTATTTCAGAAGACATTCCTGGTTGGACTGTAGCTAATAAAGGCGCCTTAACGGTAGCGCTGGATATTACTATTACTCCCGAGCTGCTCGATGAAGGTAATGCCCGTGAATTGGTAAACCGTATTCAGAAAATCAGGAAGGATAATGATTTCGAACTGACTGACAGAATACAGGTAAAAATGGCGGCCGCAGAAAGCCTCAAGTCCGCGATTATTAACTATAATGACTATATTTGCACGGAAATTTTGGCAGATAGTGTGGAATTAGTGCCGGAATTACAGGATGGAGTTGAAATTGAAGTTAATGATTTGACATTTAATGTATTAGTTAACAAAAAAAGCTAATCCCCATGGCAACAGGCAAAAAAGTTGCTATTAGTAAGACCCATAAGGCAGCACCGGCTTCTAAAGCTACGGTAAAGCAGGCTACACCCGCAAAGAATGCGGCCCAGGCATCCACTGCTAAAAAGGCAGCGGTCCAGGCTGAAAAATCAACTGCGAAGACTGTAACGTCGAAAGCCCCCGCTAAAGCCGCTAAACCGGTTGCTTCCCCAAAGGCTGTTGCCAGTAATAAAACAGTTACAAAAGCATCCCCTTCCAGCAAATCTGTAGCGAAACCAGCACCTGCAAAGGCTGTACCCGCAGCTAAGCAGCCCGTTAATAAAGCTACGGCTCCCGTTAAGCCGGCAGCTAAGAAAGTGCCTGATACAAAGCAGAAAGTAGTTGCGCCTGTCGCACCTGCTGAAAAAGAAAAACTAATTTCCAAGCCAGAAGAAAAAGAAGTAATAATGCCAGTAAAGAATAATAAAGAAAAAGACGAGAAGGAAAAAGCGGTAGCGAAAGATGCCGGCAAGAAAACAGCTGAAAAAGCGCCTGCTAAAACAGAAAAAGCTCCGGTGAAAGCCGAAAAACCTGTTGAACGTGTGGAGAAAGCTGATAAGAAAGCCGGTTCCAAAGCTAACACCCTGGTTACTTACCAGCCCGAGTTCACCAAGTCCGTACTGGATCAACCTGAACAACCTTCCGGACCTATCTACCGTTACAGCGATGCTGACCTGCAGGAATTCAAAGACCTGATCATGAAAAAGCTGGAAGCAGCTAAGAAAGAACTGGTTTACCTGCAAGGCCTGATCACCCGCAAGGATGAAGCTGGAACCGACGATACCGAAAACAAATACATGAGCATGGAAGATGGTTCCGGTTCCCAGGAAAGAGAACAGCTGAACCAGATGGCTAGCCGCCAGATCCAGTTCATCGACCACCTGGAGAAAGCCCTGGTGCGTATCGAGAACAAAACTTATGGTATTTGTCGTATGACAGGTAAGCTGATCGATAAGGCAAGACTGCGTGCAGTACCTCATGCTACCCTGAGCATTGAAGCTAAGTTGGCTAAGAGCAAGTAATTTTCTCTTCTATAGATAAAAAGAAAGCCCGGATGTACCATCCGGGCTTTTTCTTTGCAATATTATCGCGGTAGCTGATGTCTGATGACATCCGGCTTATTTAAATTCCTGCATTTCTACCAGCTTCTTGTAGATTCCATTCACAGCAATCAGTTCTTCGTGCGTACCCTGCTCCTTAATCTCGCCCTGGTCCATTACCACAATAATGTCCGCATGCTGGATGGTAGATAAACGGTGAGCAATCACGATGGTCGTACGGTTTTCCATCAGTTTGTCCAGCGCATCCTGCACCAGTTTTTCTGATTCCGTATCCAGTGCAGAAGTCGCTTCATCCAGGATCAGGATGGGCGGGTTCTTGAAGATCGCTCGTGCAATAGTGAGACGCTGCCGCTGACCACCGCTCAACTTCATACCCCTGTCCCCTATCACGGTATCATAACCATCGTCCTGCTTTATAATAAACTCATGTGCATTGGCAATCTTTGCCGCCCTGATCACTTCTTCTTTGTCCGCATTTTCTTGTCCGAAGGCGATATTATTAAAGATAGAGTCGTTGAAGAGGATCGCTTCCTGCGATACCATACCCATGATAGCGCGCAGGTCGTGCATCTTTACATCACGGATGTCCTGGCCATCGACCATGATCTTACCACCCTGTACATCGTAGAAGCGTGGCAGCAAATCGGCCATGGTGGTTTTACCGGCACCGCTCTTGCCCACCAGCGCCACCATCTTGCCTTTCGGAATGGTGAGACTTACATTCTTAATAACAGGAGTTTCATTGTACCTGAAAGTGATGTTGTCGTATACGATGGAGTCAGTAAAGCCAGGCAGTGATTTTGCATTCGGTTTATCCTTGATGGGATTGTCGAGGTCGATAATGCGCAATACTCTTTCGCCGGCTGCCAGACCTTTAGGCAGTGCCGTAAAGGCAGAACCTATGTTCTTGGCCGGTGCAAGGATCTGGAAATACAGCGCCAGGTAACCAATGAACATACCCGGATCCAGGTTGCTCTTATGATTCAGGATCAGGTATCCACCATACAGCATGATGATCACTACTACCAGTACACCCAGGATCTCGGATACCGGGGAGGCCATTTCACGCTGGTTCTGGATGTTCTTGACTGTCTGGGCAAAGGCTGAGTTATCCTTGTCAAACTTTTCACGGATGAACTTCTCCCCGTTGAAAGCCTTGATGATGCGGATCCCTGACAAGGTTTCTTCTGTCACGTTCAGCAACTTCCCCAGCAAACCCTGACTAATATTGGATTGCCGCTTCAGTTTCTTTGACACACTGCTGATCAGCCAGCCGGAGATCGGGAAAAATAAGATAGTGAATATGGTGAGTTCCTTGGAAATAACAAAGAGTGCAATAAAGGTGGAGATGATCACCAGGGGATCCCTGAACAACGTTTGCAATGAAGTCACCACAGAGTTTTCCACTTCCACAACATCAGAGCTGATGGTAGAAAGCAGGTCACCCTTACGTTCGTCATGAAAGAAACGGAGGGACTGGGTGCTGAACTGTTCGAACAGCCTGTCACGCATCTTCTTCACCATGCTCACACGCATACGGGTCAGTACTTTCTGGCTCAGGTAACCAAAGAGGTTTTTGAGTACGATGGTAGCAAACAGTACTATACATACATATACGAGCACCCCGAATTTACCGGCCTCTGTAGTCAGCTGCTGGTTGAGGTAATAATAGAAAACATCTTTTAAGTACCCGAAGCTCACAGAGAATTCAGGCATCTGGGTCACGATCTGCTGATGCCCCGTGTCAAACAAGGCATTCATCATGGGGATGAGCAGGGTAAAGTTCATGATTCCCAGTAAGGAATAGAGGATAATATAAACAATGTACTCCGGAACGTAGTGGTGATAAGGTCGTGATAAATCCAGCAACCTAAAAAATGTCTTCATCTTTTACTTTATTTTATATCGTATCGCGCATGCGTGTTTCCTTATCTTTGCCAGAGAGATTTGGAACAGGGCTGCAAGTTACTACAATATTAATAGTGATGTTCCCCTGGTTTCTTTACATCTCAATATTAACAATTCGTATAATATGCAGGAAAGCAAGAGACAGAAACAAATTGGACAACTGTTACAAAAAGAACTCAGTGATATATTCCAGCGTCATGGATTCAATGTGATAGAAGGAGGTATGATCTCCATCTCCGCAGTTCGTGTGACCCCGGATCTGCTGGAGGCCAGGGTGTACCTGAGCATGTTCCAGATCAGGGATAACCACGAGATGATCAACCGCATCAAGGAACAGATGGGTGTGATCAAAAGAGACCTGGGAAATCGTGTAGGCAAGCAGTTGCGCCGTATTCCGGAAATTACCCTCTTCCTGGATGACACGCTGGATTACGTGTTCAAGATGGAAGAGCTGTTCAAGAAGATTAACGATGACGATGCCGGGAAGGAAAACAAATAGGAATTTAAGCT
Source organism: Chitinophaga silvisoli (assembly GCF_003412465.1). Taxonomy (GTDB): domain Bacteria; phylum Bacteroidota; class Bacteroidia; order Chitinophagales; family Chitinophagaceae; genus Chitinophaga; species Chitinophaga silvisoli. The sequence goes on along the minus strand of NZ_QTJV01000002.1, from coordinate 367,381 downwards.
AAAAGTATGATCTGGCAGTTCGCATCCCGGTATTTCAGGGCCAAAAAGAGTACTAATGCCATCAATATTATTGCATGGGTGAGCGTATCGGCTATTGCAGTCGGTGTAGCGGCCCTGATTATTGTTCTCAGCGTATTCAACGGCTTTGAGGGACTGGTCAAGTCATTGTATTCCTCCTTTTATCCTTCTGTGAAGGTGAGCCCGGTGAGCGGGAAATCTTTGCACCTGACACCTGCTCAGCTGAAGCAGATAGCGGGAACAAAGGGGGTGGCGTACATGACAGAAGTGATTGAGGAAAAAGCCGTATTGCGATATGGGGATGGCGATCAGACGATTGCTATCCTGAAAGGTGTGGACAGCAATTATAATAAAGTGGCAGCGGTAGACAAAAGCATTGCCCGCGGCCATTATGATACGGGCGATGAACTGGCTTACAGGGCAGTATTGGGCCTGGAGCTGGAAATGGCGCTGGGTGTGGATGTGGAGAGAAGCCTGGTACCCCTCACCGTCTACCTGCCCCGTCGTAATATCACGAGTGTGACTACACCCGAAGAGGCCCTCGGCAGTGGCATCCTCTACCCTGCCGGTTCATTTGCTATACAGCAGGAGTTCAACAGTAAGTATGTGATCACCAATATTGCCTTCATGAGAGGGGTATTGGGGATGGCAGCGGATGAGATGTCGGCACTGGAGGTGAAGGCAACGGCCGGTGTGAGTGACAATGAGCTGAAGGCAAGACTAAAGCAGCTGCTGGGCGATGGCTATCATTTAGAAACCAGGTATGAACAGAACCAGTCCCTGTATGCGATTATGCAGACAGAGAAGTGGGCCGTATATGTGATCATGTCATTTATAATGGTGATTGCAGCATTCAATATGATTGGTTCATTGTATATGCTGGTCATGGAAAAGCAGAAGGACATTACTATTCTGAAGGCCATGGGGGCAAGAAGCAGTCTTATTACAAAGATCTTTTTAATGGAAGGACTGATCATTGCTATGATTGGTACCCTGATAGGTTTTTTCATCAGTATTACCTTTTGTGTATTGCAGGACCAGTTTGGCTTAGTGAAGCTGGAGGGACAATCATTCCTCGTAAGCTCCTATCCGGTAAGCATGCACCTTACGGACTTTTTGCTTGTGAGTATCACTATAATCTTAATAGGCCTGGCCGCCAGCTGGTACCCGGCGCTCCGCGCCGGCCGGCAGCAAGTGGCCTTAAAAGCAACATAGCCACTTTCATATTGCGGTATCAGCCAGCGTCAGCTGGCTGATACCGCGCAGAAAAAAACAGGCCAGTCACGAAGTGACTGGCCTGTTTTTTTGCTATCTGATTCTATTAATAATCTCCCAAAGTCTCTGGCAACTGTCCCAAAGCGCTCTTCAGCTGCTCATCATTTGGCGCAATACCATGCCATTCATGATGCCCTTCCATAAAGTCCACACCAGCTCCCATAATTGTTTTCATCAGGATCACAATCGGCTTACCCTGTCCTGTCATACCAACTGCTTTCTCCAGTGTAGCCACCACTTCATCCATATCATTTCCATTCATATGCAACACTGTCCAGCCAAAAGCTGCAAACTTAGCTTCCAGGTCACCCAGACCAGCTACCGCTTCCACGGTACCATCAATCTGCTGTCCATTCCAATCCACAGTTGCAATCAGATTATCTACTTTATGGTGAGGAGCAAACATAATTGCTTCCCAGTTCTGACCTTCTTCCAGTTCACCATCACCATGGAGGGAGAACACAAAACGGTCATCATTATTCAGTTTCTTAGTCAGCGCAGCACCAATCGCTACACTCAGACCCTGGCCCAGGGAGCCGGAAGCCATACGTATACCTGGTAAACCTTCGTGTGTGGTCGGGTGACCCTGCACACGGGAGTTTAACTGGCGGAATGTAGCCAGTTCAGATACCTCAAAATAACCCGAACGGGCCAATGCACTGTAAAATACCGGCGAGATATGGCCATTGGATAAAAAGAAAAGGTCCTGGTCACCTCCATCCATGTCGAAAGGCTGCGGCTTGTGCTGCATCACCTTAAAATACAGGGCTGTGAAAAAATCAGCACAACCTAATGAACCGCCTGGATGGCCACTCTGGCAGCCATGCACCATGCGAACGATATCCCTTCTGATTTGTGTAGCTATATCTTTCAACTGTGGCATAATACTTGCAAATTTTTTGATCAGGCGAAAATAATAGAATTTAAATACAATTGCACATAATCTTGCCTAATTCCCTCATTTTAAACTTAGAGATCTCTCAATCTGTATTATTTTCAGATTAGAGTGATACACATTTACTTGAAATTAATATCTTTGTACATAGACCAAGTCCCCTCCCAAATGGAGAATGTTTTAATAGCTACTGTCCTAAGTTTCGTTATAACCTACTTTGCCATCCCCGTGTTAATCCGGGTAGCAGAACTGAAGCATTTGTATGACGAACCGGACGAACGGAAATCACATAAGTCGCGAATCCCAACTTTAGGGGGGATAGCGTTTTTTTCAGGATTCATTGTTGCAACTGCGGTTTGTGTGCCTGCGTTGGCTGATTCTCCATTTCAATATATGGTGGCTGCGTTCTTTGTGATTTTTATGGTGGGCATGAAAGATGACATTGTAGGACTCACCCCTCTCAAGAAACTCATTGGCCAGTTAATGGCTTCTTTCGCAGTAATTTATCTCAGCAATTTACAGATCAGCAGTATGTATGGTTTCCTGGGTTTCAATGCCCTGCCCCCACACTTTAGCCTGCTGCTCACCTACTTTACATTCCTGGTAGTGATCAATGCCTTCAACCTGATTGATGGTGTAGATGGCCTGGCCGGTAGTGTAGGCATGCTGGTATCCGGTGTGCTGGGTACATACTTCCTGTATACCGGTCAACTGGTATATGCTGTGTTAGGTTTCTCCATGGCAGGCGGTTTAGCTGCTTTCCTTATTTACAATATTTCTCCGGCAAGGATCTTTATGGGCGATACAGGTTCACTGCTGGTGGGCCTGGTCAATGCCATCCTGACCATCAAGTTCATCGAAGTTGCAGGTAACCCTGCAGGTAAACTGCCTGTAGAATCCGTACCTGCGGTAGCGATTGCTATCCTGATCCTGCCACTGTTCGATACCCTGAGAGTATTTGCAGTGCGTATGCTGCACGGACGTTCACCGTTTGCTGCTGACCGTAACCACCTGCATCACTACCTGCTGGCGCTGAACCTCAATCACCGGCAGACAACCCTGGTATGTGTAGTGGTCAATGCTGCCTACATCGCATTCGCATTTTATTTCCAACATATTGGTACGGGCTGGTTACTGGCTTGTATGATTGGCTCTGCTTTGATACTCACAGGGGTACTTTATCAGCTCAAGAAGAGAAAAGAAACGATGCTGCACAAGGTGAACCTGGCTACTGTAAATGAAACAAAGGCGGTAGTAGAGGTAATGCCAAAGTCCGGTATCAAGGTTAACCCAAAAGGAGTGCTACAGGATAAATAGTTCCCGGTCATTTTACAGGTCTCACTTTCCCGTATGAAAGGCCGTGGCAGGCCGTCAACTGTCCACTCCGCACTCCTCATATTCTATTTCTATCATATCCCGGCTTCAAAATCTCAGATAAATCCTGTAGGTTTGCACGCACTTAATTATTTGTTTGCTATGCAAGATGATCTAAACTTAATCATGGACGATGCCAGCGAATCCATGCAAAAGGCGATCGCTCACCTTGAGGTGGAATTGTCCAGGATCAGAGCTGGAAAAGCAACTCCGGCAATTCTGGATGGGATTTCTGTAGATTACTATGGTTCTCTGACCCCGCTCTCTCAGGTAGCCAATATCAATGTGGCTGATGCGCGTACCCTGACTATTCAGCCATGGGAAAAAAATATGCTCCAGCCGATCGAAAGAGCTATCATTGCTTCTAATATCGGGATTAACCCACAGAATGATGGTATCATCATCAGAATGTTCCTGCCTCCACTGACTGAAGAAAGAAGAAGGGAATTCGTGAAAAGAGCAGCTGGTGAAGGTGAGCAAGGTAAAGTGTCAATCAGGAACATCCGTCGTGACGCGATCGAATCAATAAAGAAACTGCAGAAAGAGGGACTGAGCGAGGATACTGCGAAAGATGCTGAAGCTGAAGTGCAGGCATTGACCAATAAGTTCATCGAATTGGTGGATAAGCATTGTGCACAGAAAGAGAAAGAAATTATGGCGATCTAAGCTGATTGTCAGTACATAATTATAAAAAGAGCCTGTATCCGGATTGATACAGGCTCTTTTTTTGGGAAAATGAATGGTTTGTTACAGGTTGGTGATAGAGAAGCTCCCTTTTATTTCCTGTTCACCAGGTACACGCCCCCTAATATAATTCCCAGGCTCAGGACCTGTAAAAGGGTGATGTGCTCCCCTGCCAGGAAACCCCAGCCCAACGCCACAATAGGTAATACATAAGTCACCATACTGGCGAACATAGCCCCTGTTCTGCTGATCAGGAAGTAAAACAAAACCGTGGCAATACCACTACCCAGGATGCCCAGCGTAGCTGCGGCCCCGATAGAAGTCCAGGGTACAGCCGGCCCGCTGAGCAGTGCAAAGAAATGCGTGTACAGCAATACCGGCAAGGCCAGGATGGCACAGAATCCCAGCGAGATAGCACTTACCTGTACAGAAGAATAATCTTTCAGGTGCCTGCGTACCAGGTTAATATTTGTACCATAGCATACGGTGGCTACTAGGATCCACAGACCGTAGTACCAATAACTCGTGCTGATCCCTTGAGAGGCAAATAATAACACCACCCCGATCAAGCCTGCACTGATACCCAGTAACTGGCGTTTGATAATGGCATTATTGAACAGCAAAGCCCCTGTCACTAAGGTCATAAGGGGAGTAAACCCGTTCAGGATCCCGGCGAGGCCACTATCTACCTGCATCTCAGCAATACAGAAAAGGAAGGCTGGAAAGAAATTGCCTAGTAAACCGGAGAGGAAGATCAGGGGAAGTTTCTTCACCGGTATCTTGTGGATAAAACGGAAAAAGAAAGGTGATAATGAAATGCCTGCACATAACATGCGGAGGCTGGCTACCTGCCAGGGCGATAGTCGCTCCATACCCAGTTTCATGAGAATAAAGGAGCTGCCCCAGGTGAGGGAAAGGAGGAGGAAGATCCCCCAGTTTAATGTTCGTTGGCTCACGTTTTTTAGTTTTTAGAATGGCGATACAAAGATCGCAAAAAAAGAGAGGTTTGCCCGGTAGTAAAGCGGAATAAATCCACCTTTACTGCACAACACTTCGGTTTATATTTTGTTACACTAGGTAGAAATGTTACGCAGATGAGTAAAATTAAACTGGCAGATATCAGTACCACAGCTCCCAAAAAACTGGATAAAGAAAAGATCAAGACCCTGACAGACCAGATCCGGGAAGAGCTGGATGAGCTACAGAACCTGCTCTATGCCGAACATAAACATGCCATCCTCATTATATTGCAGGGCATGGATGCCAGTGGCAAGGACGGTGCTATCCGTGCAGTGATGAGTACTATGAATCCTGAAGGGGTAGATGTAAAGGCATTCAAGGCACCTATAGAGCAGGAACTGGATCATGATTTTTTATGGCGGGTACACCAGCATGCCCCTCCCAAAGGCATGATTATGGTATTCAATCGTTCTCATTATGAAGATGTGCTGGTGCAGCGCGTGCATAAATGGGTGGATGATAAAATGATTATGAAACGAATGAATGCGATCAATGATTTTGAAAGATTACTTACAGTACATGGAAATACAACCATCCTGAAATTTTACCTGCACGTATCTCCGGAGGAGCAGGCAAACCGGCTGCAGGAGCGCACCACCAATCCGAAGAAAATGTGGAAGTATAATAAAGGGGATCTGATAGAAGCGAAGTTCTGGAAGAAGTACAGGAAAGCGTATGAGGATGTATTTGAACATTGTGATGAGGTGCCGTGGATGATTGTACCTGCTGATGATAACTGGTATAAGGAATACGTAGTAGCGAAAACGTTAAGGGATACACTGTTGTCTTTGAAGATGAAGTATCCGGTATTAAAAGGTTAGCCGGATATGATTTGGATTTTCTTTTCAGAAAGGGTTACCAGGATCTCCTGCAGCCGGCCTAAGTAAATTCAAAAATGAGCTGCTACCAAAGAATGGATGTTTTTCAGCAATAAAAAAGCTTATTATCTTGTACCTGCAAATTGTTCGTGTCACCTAAAAAAGTTGTTATATGGGATTTTTCAAAGAGTTTAAAGATTTTGCCACCAAAGGGAATGTAATTGATCTGGCAGTCGGTGTGATCATTGGTGCTGCCTTCGGGAAGATCGTATCAGCATTGGTAGATAACATCTTTATGCCTATACTTGGCATATTGACCGGTAAAGTAGATTTCAAGGAAAAGTACCTGCTGCTGAATGATAGTAAGGGAAGCAATTTTGAATCTCTTGCCAAAGCAAAGGAAGCAGGAGCACCGGTATTGTCTTATGGTCTGTTTATCCAGTCAATCATTGAATTTATTATCATTGCATTCTGTATTTTCCTGCTGGTAAAAGGAATCAATGCCCTCACCAAAAAGAAAGAAGAAGCCCCCGCAGCTCCTGCAGCGCCACCAGAACCTACTCCACAGGAAAAGTTGCTGATGGAAATCAGAGACGAATTGAAGAAAAGATAATTACTCACACAAGTAATAAACAAGGGGTTGCCATAGGTAACCCCTTGTAGCTTTTTGGAGAGTTAGTTATTTTTGCAGCTTAAGAACATTTTATTCAAGGCGGTTCGTAAGCTGCTGAACAGGTCTCACTGTCTGCTGACCCCCGCATTTAAACCACAATTGTAATGAGAAGATCCTTCTTGACAGCCATTTTACTGGTATGTACTTTCGGTCTGCTGCATGCTCAGACAGACTGGATGAAAACCTCCCGCGAAGAAGCGAGTGGAAAAATTAAAAAAGATGCCAGTGACACTACTAACAAAGTTTGGAAAAAAGGAGGCACTTTCAACCTGAACGTAAACCAGGGATCTTTGACTAACTGGGCTGCGGGTGGTGATAAATTCTCTTTTTCCGTGGCATCTTCCCTGAACGCATTTGCCTTTTACAAAAAAGGCAGGCATAGCTGGGACAATGTGCTGAACCTGGCTTACGGTTATGTAAATACGACCAGCCTTGGTGGCCGTAAGAGCGATGACCTGATCTCCATTACATCCAAATATGGATATGACATCGGTAAGAACTTTTACCTCTCAGGTTTAGTGGATTTGCGTACACAGTTTACAGACGGTTACCTGTATACAGATACCAGCAAAACCCTGTCATCCAGATTCTTTGCACCTGCTTACCTGGTACTTTCCCCGGGTATTGACTATAAGCCAACGGACCAGTTTTCTATCTTCTTCTCCCCTGTTACCGGTCGTTATGTATTCGTGATGGACGATTACCTGTCTTCCCAGGCTGCATTTGGTGTAGATACCGGCAAGCATGTAAAATCTGAGTTTGGTGCTTACCTGACGATCAATACTGTAAAGACCCTGGCAAAAGGTATCGTGTACAAAGGCAGGTTGGACCTCTACTCCAACTATCGAAACAATCCGCAGAACGTGGATCTGTATATGACAAACTCACTGAACCTGGCTGTGAATAAGTATATTTCTGCCGTGATCTCACTTGATATGATCTACGATGATGATGTAAAGTCTTTCGTAAATCCGAAAACAGGCGTACTGGGACCAAGACTACAGGTCAAACAGGTGATCGGTGTCGGATTTTCAGCTAAGTTTTAAGCGGGATTTTTTTCCTATTTTTGAATGATCCCTTCACCGGAATTTGCCTGGCGAAGGGATCATAATATTATGGCCGACAACTCATATAAGATAAAACTACCCCAGTTCGAGGGACCTTTTGACCTGCTGCTCTTCTTTATTGAGCGGGACGAACTGGATATCTATAATATCCCCATCACCACTATCACCAACGACTTCCTGGACTATATTCATCACCTGGAATCACTCAACATTGAGCTGGCCAGCGAATTCATCCTTTTCGTATCTACCCTGATGCGTATTAAGGCCAAGATGCTGCTGCCCCGCAAGGAACTGGATGAGCAGGGTGTAGAAATTGACCCCCGTCAGGAGTTGATTGATAAGATCCTGGAATACAAACGCTTCAAACAGGCGGCCGCCGAGCTGGCTGAGAAAGAAGCCGACAGGATGCTGATGATCAAGAGAGGGAATATTGCAAAAGAACTGTCTTCTATCGGGGAAATCACCAGCGAAGGGACTGAAATCCAGACGCTTACCCTCTTCAAACTCACCCAGACCTTCGAAAAGGTGATGCAAAGGGTGAAGCAGCGGGACAACAAACCTCAGCACGTGGTATATAAATATGACTATACCATGGAGGGCTCCCGTCAGTATATGATAGAACTGGCATCGAGGGAGAAGACCCTGGCATTCGAAAAGATCTTCGATCATTGTCAGGACAGGGTGCATGCCATCTTCCTCTTCCTGGGGATGCTGGAACTGGTGCAAATGAAGTACATGACTATCATGGTGGGCGAGGGCCGGAATAATTTTATCATCGACTTTATAGAACCTGAAGACCGTGAACTGGAAGTAGCGGGAACACTGGATATGGAATGAGTGACAAAAAGGAACATATCGAAATCGTCTCCTTGCCGGCTTATGCGCAGGCAGATAGCAACTTTGTTGCTTCCAGTATTTGTGAGCTGAAGGAGAGCTTTTTTGCTACCAATGGTAAACCCCATCGTCACGACTTTTATACTATCTACTGGATCAAAAAAGGGCATATCGAGCCCACTATCGATGCCGTCACTTACGAGGTAAATCAGAATACATTGTATTTCCTGGCACCGGGCCAGGTACATACCATGACCTTCAGCGAAAAGGTAGAAGGCTATATGATCGCGTTTCAGGATGCATTTATGTGCCTGAAAGACCAGGCGGCCTCCCTGATGGGCATTAACTCGTCCCTCTTCTTCAACAACCAGTTCAGCACCGTGATCACCCTGCAACCTGAGCAGGAAAGGGATTTTGAGATGCTGGTACAACTCATGAAGAAAGAGGTGAAGGACCAGGAGCCGGGCTTTGATACCGCCCTGCATGGATTGCTGCGATACTTCCTGGTACTGGCCTCCCGGATCAAGGGTAGCAGCATGATCGCAACCCCTGATCAGCATGCATCGCACAACAGCTCTTTATTTTTACAGTTTAAGAACCTCATCGAAGATAAATATACCACCCACAAGAATGTATCGGACTATGCTGGCCTCATGCACGTGAAGCCGGTATTGCTGAATGAGATCAGCAAGCAGCAGTCAGGCATTACCGCAGGTGAGCATATCCGCAACCGGGTGATCCTGGAAGCACAACGTTATTTATATAATACAGATCTGTCAGCAAAAGAGATTGCATACAGGTTAGGTTTTGAAGATCCTCATTATTTCAGCCGCTTTTTTAAAAAATATACCGGTCAGACCCCTTCTGAATTTAAAGAGACCGGAAAACTTGCTATTTGATAATCAACTACTTAGTTGGACTCAATAAAAAAGTCCACCACTTTCATCTTTTTATCCATTTCGAATAGTTGTTGCAACGATTAATTTTACATCATCAAACAACGAACAAGGCAATTAATCCTTCAGATATTTAAAAACATTCAAAAAACTAAAACTCTTATTTTATGGCAATCTGGAAAATTGATCAATCTCACAGTGATGTAGAATTCAAGATTAAGCATCTGATGATCACTAACGTAACTGGTTATTTCACAAAGTACGACGCTACTGTAGAAAGCAACAGCGATGATTTCAGCGATGCTAAGATTTCTTTCGAAGCTGAAGTAGCTGGCATCACTACCAAGAATGAGCAACGTGACCAGCACCTGCAGGCAGAAGATTTCTTCCATGCAGCACAATATCCTACATTGAATTTTGTATCTACCGGTATTAAGAAAGTAGATGATGAGACTTATAAAGTAACTGGTGACCTGACTATGCGTGGTGTGACCAAACCAGTAGAACTGGATGTAGAGTTCAGCGGTATTGTTAAGGATCCATATGGACAGACTAAAGCTGGCTTTGAAGTAAAAGGTAAAATCGCGAGAAAAGAGTATGGCATTACATTCAACGGTCCTACCGACAACGGTGGTCTGTTGCTGGGTGAAGAGGTAAAACTGCTGGCAAGTGTGCAGTTGGTAAAACAGGCATAATCAGGAATAGTGGAAGATTTCTGGCAATCCGGACTGGAATTAAGGAACAGCAGAACGGAATAAGCAATAATACAAATCGAAGTGTGTGGGGGAAAATGTGGCCTTTGGAACATTAAACTTTTTTTGAAGGATAGATTGCCAGAAATAGTGAGTAGCCGTCCCGGCCGGGGCGGCTTTTTTATTCCACGTATGTAGAGAAAAATCTACGTGGGTACGGGGTTGGGAACAATAAAAGAAGTAGTAATTTAGAGATCCCTACAAATGCATTATTAATCTACATAAAAAACTGAAACATGAAGAGAAATGCTTCTGCTAACTGGCAAGGTACCGGAAAGGATGGGAAAGGAACAGTTACTACGCAATCCACTGTGCTGAACAGTACCCCTTATTCTTACAAGAGCCGTTTCGAGGATGGAAATGGTACAAACCCTGAAGAACTGATTGCAGCTGCGCATGCGGGCTGTTTTACCATGAAACTGAGTTTCCTGATTTCCGGTGCGGGATTTACGCCTGAGAACCTGGATACAAAAGCAACTGTCACCCTGGAAAACGGTGCAGTAACGGGGAGCCATCTGGAACTGAGGGCGAAAGTGCCGGGTCTGGATGAAGCAAAGTTTGCAGAACTGGCGGAGGAAGCGAGGACGAATTGCCCGATTTCGAAGCTGTTGAATACTGAGATTACATTGGATGCGAGTCTGGCGTAATAGCACTTACACTATTTTCTTTTTGAACGGGCCTGCGGGAATGCTGAGCATTCCTGCAGGCCCGTTCGGCATCTGATTTGTACTCGTTAAGCAAAACAAATTTAATCGTATGAGTACCGCAGTAACCAATATCGGACTAGAGAAAAAGACCTCCAAAGAACTTGCAGAAAAACTCAATCACCTGCTGGCCGCTTACCAGGTTTTCTACCAAAACGTGCGCGGTTTCCACTGGAACATACGTGGCGACAAGTTCTTTACCCTGCACATAAAATTCGAAGAATTATATACCGATTCATTAGTGAAAATTGATGAAATCGCAGAACGTATATTGACATTAGGCTTCACTCCCAGCCACGCCTTCTCGGACTACATTGCAGACTCTCTCATTCATGAAATTAAGAATGAAAGCAAGGACACGGCCTGTGTACAACAGGTACTCTCCGGTCTCCAGACCATCATCGAAATAGAACGTGAAGTCTCATCATTAAGTGCCGAAGTAGGTGACGATGGTACCAATGACCTGATCACCACCTACATCCGTGAACAGGAAAAAGTAATCTGGATGTACAACGCTTACTTGCGTTAAAAATAGATATCACCATTAAATGCAGAGACAGGCATTTAATTGAAAAATATGGTAGCACTTTCTTCAAAAAAAATAATTCGATTGCAGTGCTACCCGAAGATTTCGGGAAAAGTACCCATATATCAGGAAAAGGCAATTTGTTAAAAAGCAAATTGCCTTTTTCTATTGCTAAAAAGGTTTGTAACTTAGAAATGTGTTCTAAACAGGACTTGTATTACGCAAGGAAAGCATGGTTGATCCGCTAATTTTTTTCACAGCAAAATCAATACACATGGAAGTTTCAGCACAAACATCAGAACTAGAACAGATTCAGGACTGGAAGGTAGAAGTGAATAGTGTCAGAGATACCCTCCGGTCTATGCAAAATCGTCTTGAACTGTTATCAGGCAAAAAATCAGACGAAGATTCTCTGGCACAGATTGAGCATTTTCAAAATCAGTTCATCCGTCAGTTAGAGGTATCGGATGAGATGTTCCACGACTTAAAGCAGTGTGCAAAAAAGATCTCCAACAATGGTCAGCTCTCCGTTCTACACGATGACCGCCCCGTGGATGACTGCGCCACAATGGAAGATCGCATGCAAACATTCAGAAAGCTATATCACGAGTTACAGGAAGAATTCAACGCATTCTCCGCTTTTTCATAACCTTGCTGGAATAAAAGGAATTGGATTTAATCCCTGCCGGATAGAGGGAATAAGGTTAATAATCACAATTCAATAATGACTGTCTCACTTACTGCATAACCTGTGCAGGTAAGCAGGTAGCCCTGTGCCATCTCTTTATCAGTGAGCACTTCATTCAGGGCCATCCATATTTTTCCCTGTGTACAACGGGCTGTACAGGATCCACAAACACCTCCTTTGCAGCTATAGGGAAGTGTAATGCCATGTGCTAAGGCTTCGGACAATATGTTCTTATTGCCCGGTAGTTTTAGCTCATAGCTTTCATGCCCCTTTTTGATCAGTACTGTTTTGATCGTGCTGTCAGTCGGTGTGCCTATGCGTGCCAGCTGGGGGCCTGTCTCCACTACAAAGTTTTCTTTGTGCTGCTGCTGTTGGCTATACCCCATAAAGGTGAGCGTGAGCAGTGCCATGCGCATATATTCCGGTGGTCCGCACACAAAGAATTGGGTGAGGTGGGCGGCATATTTAGTTTGCTCTTTCACCAGTGGTTCCAGCAGACCATTACTGAGTCTGCGAATGATACCTTCGGCACTGAAGAGGTAAATGATATGTAATTGTTCAGCATATTGTTCCTGCAGTGATTGCAGTTGCTTGTGGAAGATAGTGCGTTCCTGGGTAGGGCTGCTGTAGACCAGTTTGACATGGGCATGGGCATGATGATGCAGGATGTATTTGAGCAGGGAAAACAAGGGCGTGATGCCGCTGCCGGCACCTAGCAAAAAGATGTCGAAAGGTACAGATGGTACTTCATCCAGCGTGAACCTGCCTGAAGGCTGCAGGGTAGTAACGATGTCGCCAACCTTCCAGTAATCCAGTATATGCCGGGAGATCTCACCATTTTCCTTACGGCGGATGGTGACAGCCAGATCCTGATCAATACCCGGTGTGGAGCTGAAAGAATAGGAACGGCGGTATTCCACGCCGTGTAGTTCGATGAGGAAGGTAAGGAACTGACCAGCCTCATAATCTATCTTTTCTCCATTCATGGGCTGAAACCTGTACGTGAAGGTATCAGGTGTTTCCTTTACGATAGCAGTGATCCGAAGCTGTAAATACATACTTACAAATTTATCATTTTCATCAGGCTGTCTTAGCAAAAAAAATCGCTTTTGCCTGAAGACAAAAGCGATTTTATCATGTAAATATTATTCCAGCTATTAGATAGCCGTTACTGTTACTTTATCTTTCATCATTTCCCTGGCAGCCGCCGCAATACCAGCGGCATCAAAGCCACATTCACGGTGCAGCTCTTCAGGCTTACCATGCTCGATGATGCGATCAGGGATACCCAGGCGTTTTACTTTTGCGGTATATCCATGATCCACCATGAATTCCATTACAGCGCTACCAAAACCACCGCTGATAGCATGGTCTTCTACAGTAATCACTTTATCGAACTGGCTGAATACTTCATGCAGCATCTCTTCGTCCAGCGGCTTTACAAAGCGCATGTCGTAGTGAGCAGGCTGCAGGTCATCTGCCAGCAGGTCTTTGCATGCTTCAGTCACGAAGTTGCCTACGTGACCCAGGGAGAGGATCGCGATATCTTTACCGCTACGCAGTTTGCGACCGGTACCGATTTTAATTTCTTTGAAAGGCTGGCGCCACTCAGGCATTACACCCTGCCCTCTCGGATAGCGGATCACGAAAGGCTGTTGCTGTGTAGACAGCTGGGAGCTATACATGAGGTTACGCAGTTCTTCTTCGTTCATCGGTGAGCTGATCACCACATTAGGTACACAACGCATATAAGCGATGTCATACACACCATGGTGGGTAGGACCATCTTCACCCACCAGGCCTGCGCGGTCCAGGCAGAATACTACGGGGAGTTTCTGAATGGCTACGTCATGCAAAGCCTGATCGTAAGCACGCTGGAAGAAGGAAGAGTAGATGGTACAGAACACCCGCATGCCCTGTGTAGCCAGACCGGCAGAGAGGGTAACGGCGTGCTGCTCACAGATGCCTACGTCGAAGGCACGATCCGGCATCTTTTCCATCATGTATTTGAGGGAGGAGCCGGAAGGCATGGCAGGAGTAATACCCATGATGGTATTATTCTGCTCTGCGAGTTCTATGATGGTATGCCCAAATACATCCTGGTATTTAGGAGCCTGGGGCTTATCAGGTATTTTTTTGAAGATCTCACCCGTGATTTTGTCGAACAGGCCGGGTGCATGCCAGGTAGTCTGGTCCTTTTCTGCCAGTGCATATCCTTTACCCTTGGTGGTAACGATATGGAGCAGTTTAGGGCCGGGAATATCTTTCAGGTCCTGCAGGGTGTCTACCAGTTTAATGATATTATGCCCGTCGATGGGACCGAAGTAACGGAGTTTCAGGGATTCAAAGAGGTTGCTGGAGCCGGAAACCACGCCTTTGATACCTGCTTCCAGTTTAGAAGCCATATCGCGGGTAAAGCGTTTGCCTACAGGGAGTTTACCCAGCAGGTTCCACACGTCGTCGCGGAATTTGTTGTAGGTGGGCGAAGTGGTAATATCGGTCAGGTATTCTTTGAGTGCGCCTACGTTAGGGTCAATGGACATGCAGTTATCGTTGAGGATAAAAAGCACGTTGGCATTGGCTACGCCTGCGTGGTTGAGGGCTTCGAAGGCCATACCTGCGGTCATAGCACCATCACCGATCACAGCTATATGCTGGCGGTCGGTTTCTCCTTTGAATTTGGAAGCGATAGCCATACCCAGGGCGGCGGAGAGAGAGGTGGAAGAGTGACCTACACCAAAGGTGTCGTAGGGGCTTTCATCTCTTTTAGGGAAACCGCTGATACCGTGGTATTTACGGTTAGTATGGAACACATCCCTTCTGCCGGTGAGGATTTTGTGTCCATATGCCTGGTGACCTACATCCCATACCAGCTGATCATACGGGGTATTGAATACATAGTGCAGGGCTACTGATAGTTCTACCACACCAAGGCTGGCCGCAAAGTGGCCACCATGCACGCTCACCATGTCAATAATGAACTGGCGGAGTTCTTCGCTTACCTCATGCAGTTGTTCCTTACTCAGCTTCCGCAAATCAGCAGGGGTTTGTATGTTGCCCAGCAATGGGCCCGGCGTAATGTTCATATCTGTTGGATGCAGGATTTTAATACACAAAAGTACGATAAATAATGTGTGTATGCACTTAGCAATTCATTTGCCAAATATCAGCACATAGAACCATTTGCCCCTGTAGAATTCCGTACATCTGCACCTGTTGCAGGATACCACCGGCTAATGGTATTTTTGAAAAGGAGGCGGCGGCCTGTTGAAGGAACTCTTTCAACCTGTAAATGTATCCTTTTGAATTTAATCATGCCGGCCGCGGGCCTTTTCCGGGATTATTGGCAGGAAAGCGATTGATTCAATGCTCCCGGGCCGGGCATTTTTGAAATGTAGCAGTTGTTTATTAATTTCAAATAGATGTTTAAACGAATATCAAAATATTGGTGGTGTCAGATAGCTGGATGGGCTGCTTATTTTGTCGTGAATATATTCTTCGCCTACTCCTACCAGGGAAGTGTGGACAGATCATATACCATCAATCTGTTGCTTATCATATTTTTTGGTCTGGTGGCCACCCATGCTCTCCGGAGCTTGCTGCAGCGCATCAACTGGTTCCAGTACAGCTTTGAGAGCCAGATGCTGTTATTCTTCGGATTGACGGTAGGTGCCGGGATTATTATTTATGTCGGGAACATTTCGGTCGGGAACCTGTTTCGCGATCTGAGCCAGCAGCGCACTTTTGCGGATCTTAAGACGGTCAATTTTCTCATTCCTATCTTTTTGATCACGGCTATCTGGTGGCTCATCTATTTTGTGTGGCACTATATAGACCGCAGCAGGAATACTCAGGTAGATAAGTTGAAGCTGGAGAGTACAGTGAAGGAGCTGGAACTGAAGACGATCAAATCACAGCTGAATCCTCATTTTATTTTTAACGCGCTCAACAGTATACGGGCATTGGTAGACGAAAACCCTCAAAGGGCGAGAACGGCTATCACAGAGTTGTCCAACATCCTGAGGAGTAGTATGCAGGTGGAAAAAGCGGAGACGGTGAGCCTGGAAAATGAGTTGAGTATCGTGAAGGATTACCTGGCCCTGGAAACGATCCGCTTCGAGGAACGCCTGAAAGTAGAATACGATATAGATCCTGAAACCCTGGAATTGCCCATCCCTCCTATGATGTTGCAGACATTGGTGGAGAACGCAATCAAGCACGGTATTTCAAGAATTATAACGGGAGGAACGGTGTTGATAGGCTCTCATGTCAGGGATATGCAGCATGAGATTACGATTGAGAATACGGGGCAGCTGTCGGCCTCAGGTCCGGGATTCGGGTTTGGGATCCAGAGTACGAGACAAAGGTTGAGTATGTTGTTTGGCAGCAGGGCATCTTTCAATATTTACAATAAGGATGGGGAGATGGTAGAAGTAAAGGTGGTGATGCCGCTGGTATAAGGTCCGGGTGGGCTTTCCGGTGAAAGAGGACCATTTTTATAACTGCACTGCTCAAGGCTGAGAGCTGGTCCTGGTTTCAAGTTGAATAAAATTCTTAGATTTATAGTAACGCGCAGCGATCAAAACAAAGCAACTGCTCATGAAAAAAGCTTTAATTATTGACGATGAAAGATTAGCCAGGAGTGAGCTCAAAAAGCTGCTGGCAGACCATCCGGAGATAGTGGTGGTGGGAGAAGCGGTGAATGCCAAAGATGGTCTGGACAAGATTGAAACCCTGCATCCGGATCTCCTGTTCCTGGATATCCAGATGCCTGACAAAACCGGTTTTGATTTATTGGCAGAGCTGGAGAAAGCTCCCCAGGTTATTTTCACCACAGCATACGACGAACACGCGCTGAAAGCATTTGAGTACAATGCCCTGGACTACCTGCTGAAACCGGTAGAGCCAAAAAGGCTGGCAGATGCCATACACAAACTGCATCAGCAGGAAGAAAAGGAAAGACAGGCCGAAGTTGGCGCGATCAGAACCATTCTCTCAGAAAATGACCAGGTATTTGTAAAAGACGGTGACCGTTGCTGGTTTGTAAAATTGCAGGAAATCCGCCTTTTTGAGAGTGTAGGTAACTATGCGAGGGTCTATTTTGAGACCAATAAGCCATTGATCCTGAAGTCATTGAATGCCCTGGAAGAACGCCTGGATGAGCGCACTTTCTTCCGTGCAAACCGTAAGCACATTGTGAATTTGCGGATGATAGAGAAGATCGATACTTATTTTAACGGTGGATTGCTGCTGGAAATGAAAGGGGGTGAAAAGATAGAGGTGAGCAGAAGGCAGGCCGTGAAGTTTAAGGAGATGATGAGTCTTTAGAGTGGGAGAAATTTGCAGGTTTAAAACTTAGAAATACAAGAAAAGTCCCCTCTCAGGAGGGGACTTTAATTTTTTTAAGTTGCAGGAGCTATTATCTTAACACAGGTGCTGCATGTACAGCATCTGCTATTTCTTTGATCAAAGAAGCATCTTTTTCAATAGCGTTTCCGACTACGATGATGTCGGCACCAGCTTTACAGTTCAGATAGGCTTTTTCAGCATCCCGGATACCACCGCCCACAATAATAGGGGCACTCACCTGGCTTGCCACGCGGGCAATCATACTTTCAGTAATTGGTTTACGGGCTCCGCTACCAGCGTCCATATAGACTACTTTAAGACCTAGCATTTCGCCTGCGATGGCTGTACACATGGCAATGTCGTCTTTGTCTGCAGGAAGAGGAGTAGTGTTACTGATGTAGGATACGGTTGTAGGTGCTCCTCCATCTACGACCATGTAACCGGTGGAAATCACTTCCAGTCCGCTCTTCTTCACTGCGGGAGCAGAGATGACGTGCTGACCAATGAGTAATTCCGGATTACGGCCTGAGATTAAGGATAAATATAACAGAGCATCTGCGTAGCGGGAAACCTGGGAGGGGCTTCCGGGAAACAAAACTACTGGTATATCACAGTTGGATTTCAACTGCTGTACACACTCGTCTAGATGAGAGGTAATCACAAGGCTCCCTCCAAGAAAGATATAGTCAACCTTTGCTGCTGTACATTTAGCAGCTAGGTCGGCTGCTCCTGCTGGAGTTACCTTATCCGGATCAATCAGTACTGCAAAGGATTTAACACCTTTTGCCTTCCTGTCGATGAAAGAATTGTATATTTTATTGTGCATCAAAATAGCATTGTTCCGGTTGTCGCAAAAGTATAAATTTTTTGGTAATAAGTCACAGTCTTAGATAAATATGCATGTGAGCTATTTTCTATAGAAAAATAGCGTGGTCTGGACCCCCTCTCTAATTTTACAGTCTGCAATCTTTGGGCCATTCACAAAGGTGTAACGGATAAACCAGCTAAAAAGTTATTTTTATCATATAAAATAAAAATATATTTTTTGAACAGTAAATACAAGCAAATTACGAAAAAGTTGAGTTTGTTGACTGGATATCTATGCCAGTTTGCGGTGAAACTCAATAGCAGAGGCCCTTTCAGCCCTATTTACAAATGTAAATTTCCTGCTGTCAGAATAGCCTTGAAAACGAGCTACTGGCCTCATTTTCAGGGTTTAGCGTACAGGGTCTTTGTTAATGATTTGTTATTGTGCCCGGAAAATTTTAAAGAAAAATAACATGCCCTTACATTTGTATTCAAATAGGGTTTTCATAGGATAGTAACAAATTGAGGGCGCCTTTCCAGGTGCCCTTACTATTTTCTCTAAGTTCTGATCTTATCTCTCTTTCTTATTTTTTACCGCATAGATTACCTGATAAGCCCCGATCTCTCAAAGGCACATTTATAACTTTCAACATAGGTTTTTTCATTGTTAGTTCGCGCTCCACAATATCTTTTTTGGAAAATATCTGCTGATTTGTATTAATAACAGTCGTAGTGAGGATTCCCCTCTTAGTTGGCATTTCCTATATATTCGTAAAAACTTTCATTTTGGATTTACCATAAATCCATTATTTTTTTATACGTTTTTTTAAGATTGATCTAATAAATTGGAGTATTTCAAATATTTATGCTGGTATTACCATTACTATATATATTTATTATATTTGTTATTGTATTAATTTTATTATGGTTACTGTCCTATGAAAAACCAATTAATTCCTACAGGCGTGAATCTTCATGCAATGTAAAATGACTCTCGAAAGCAATGGTTTATCCATTGCTTTTGTTTTTTTGGTGGGATTTTTACCTCATTGGCCGACCAAAATAGCAGGCTCGGGCAAAAACAGTTTCCATTTTTTGACCGGGATTTTGTATTTTTAGACTTACAAATATTTTACACTATGAAAAAGCTGCTGTTCCTGCTGTTGGTAAGTTGTGCCACAGTATCATCAGCAAGCGCCATTAGCGGAAAGAGGAAGCTAGATAATACCTGGAACGAGGAAAAAAAGAAAGATAAAGAAGGCGATAAGGGGGAAAAGGAAAAATGTAAGTCTGCTAACTGCGATAATTCTGATAAAGCTACTACCGTAACAAAAACTACCGCACGCGCTACCCGCGTTGAGGAGTACGTATGGATGTTACCAAAGGATCAGGATGGTGATAAGATGTATGAGGAGGATTTGAAGAAAGGGATAGTAGACTTATATAAATGGTACCTGCAGAATGGAAGCCGGATCAATACGAGCGACATGAAAGCGGTAGCCGAAGAACCTGCATTCCCTTTCAAAGTGGATGCGAAAACTTTAAAACAGTATTTTCAGTTTATCAAGAATAATTTTCCTGGTCTGAGCGAAGATGATCTGACAGATGGTACCCCTAAGAAAGCACCGGTGGCCAGTCATAAAAAATATGCTCCTGTAAGTACCAGGGATGATATGGAAAGCCAGATTTCCATTCCAGTTGTTAAATAAAAAATGTCTGCCTTGCCATAATGCATTTGGAGTTTAGTTACAATAAGGAGGAGGTTTTGCATGCATTGCGCTATCATTTCCTGCAGCGGGGTGAAATCAAAGTTTTCAGGAACACGCTTTTTATACTGCTGGTATTTACCTTATGTGGGTTTGCATATCAGCTGGTGACGGTGGGCGCACTGATAGGGATTGTCAGTATGTCAATATTGATTGTCCTGGTGTTTTGGTATATGCTCCCGGTATCCATTTATAATAATGCGGCAACGTTTCAGGATGATATTCATTTGAAGTATTCTGAAGATGGGATTGTGATTACCACGAGGAAGAGTGATGTGGAGAAAAAGTTGTCCTGGCATGTATTTACACAGGTGGTGAAGGCAAAGAATTTTTTCTTTTTATACAAGGGAAAGAAGGATTTTTTTTTGGTACCCACGAGTGCGTTTAAGACTGAGTTGGAGCAAAGAGAATTTGAGCGGTTAGCGAAGAATAAGATCAACTAAATAAAATAATTGCAAAAAAAGCGGGCAGTTCTCTGGACTGCCCGCTTTTTTTGATGTGCGAATATTTTTATAAATCGAAGTTGTGGAATACAGCAAGATGCAAAATATGCGTCATAGAATTATTTCCCGTAGCTGGCTGTACAAAGTGATTCATATACCCCGCTTCTACCTTGAGATTTGGCTTCAAAGCATAGCCCTGCGCAATTAAGAATCGATTCTGATCTACGAATTTATCATTGATCTCACTATTGAAAACATTCATAAAAAACTCATTCTGCAGAGCGAAATAAAAAGGAGTCGTTTTCTCTCCCTTCCGGATCGGGAACTGCGTACGGTTGAAATAGCGCAAACGATGCCCATATTTCCAATATTGCACATCCTTTGAACTCACTGTTTTCGCCCCTACCCAACGCTCCTCAAATCGAACGCGATGTGTCATATTGAAGGTCCGGGTATTATTCTTATAAATGAACTGCTGATAAATACGATGCTCCGGGAAGTACTGATCCGCCCCGTCACTATATGTTGTAATAAACGAATACCCCAGCAGATAGCTTGCATTCTTCCCCGGCGTATACTGCAATCCTGCCCTGCTCAGGATTTGCCCCTTAGCACTGATTCCATCCCGTATTCTCGCCTGAAAATCGTACGCAATCGCCCATTTCTGGTTAATCTGTGCAGTACCAAAATAAGTATACCAGTGGCTATAGCCCTGGGTGAGTTCCTGTGCGGAAAGTTGTAGACCGCCCATAAGCAGGCATAGTGCCAGCAGGCAAATTTTTGTGCGCATATATTAAATCACATAATAGGTTGAGTAGTAAAAATAAGAAATACAGCCATAAAAAAAGCCGGCCCGCTAAAGAGCAGGCCGGCAGGGTTTTATAAGTGATAGTTGTGTTAGTAAGTAATCCACCAGTTCTTCGTGCCCTTATTATCACCGCCTATAGCACTACCTGCAGCGGCGTAATTGGTACTGTTGGAGTTCGACTCCACTATTGGATAAGTGAGCCGGTAAGGCACCAGTGTCACATCCTGATCCAGTGAGCCGGAAACGGGTGCAATGAACAGAGCGGAACCATCAGGTTTTGCAAAGTTCAGGCGGATTCTTTCGAACCATGCCTGGAAACCCTGCGGATACAATGACAGCCATTTTTGTGTACCGATTACATTCTTCCAATCTCCACCATTATAAGGTACTGTAGCCAGGTATTCATCCACACCATCAGTTACCCCCCAGTACTCCATAGAAGCACGTACACCCGCTTCATAATAAGTAGCGGCATCACTGCCTACTGAATAGCCTCTTGCTGCCGCTTCTGCCAGTGTAAAGGCTACTTCTGAATAAGTCATCAGGATGCCTTTCATATCAGCACCATAGATCTTTGTACCAGGGTAAGAAGCTGTGCTGGGGCGATTTGCATCTGTGGTGCTCATCCCATAAGGCATACCATAGATTGTATCAATTGTAAGACCTTCTACTGGTCTTGCATAGATACCCAGTCTTGGATCATTGACACTCCTCATATAATCAACCAGTGTGGTTGTTACAAAGAAATCAATAATAGGCCTGTTGGTTTCATCCATCGGATACCTGTTGGGATCAGCACCCAGGTATGCAAATTCCGCATTGTCACTGTTACTGGTCATTGCTCCCTGGTAGTTTGCTTCTATCAGGCTTTTCGCCTTTGCATTGTCAGCATCCGCTATCCGGATAGCCAGGCGCAGCATGAGGCTATGACCTAAAGTTTTCCACTTATCTACATCTCCGCTATAGATCACATCTGCCGTGGAAAATGTAGGCTGAGAAGCATCCAGCGCATTGATATTTGCTGTCAGCGTATCAGCGAGTTGACTGTAAATTGTTTTTGCGTCGTCATACACTGGTGTTATATATTTTGTAACATCCAATGCTTGTGTATATGGTACATTCACATAAGTATCTGTCAGGATCTGCATGATCCATACTTTCAGAATACCTGCAATAGCATTCTGATTTTGCGCAGCAGGATTAGTGCCATCAGCATTCAGAATGCGGATCAGGTCCAGGTTATGCGCAGCTGCATACAGCGTGGTCCACAAAGCGCCATTGTTGTTTTCATCCAGTGAATACTGGCTGTCTGCAACCCTGGTATTGCCAGTCCAAAACTGTGCATACTGCATACCGATGTAGCCATT
Source organism: Chitinophaga silvisoli (assembly GCF_003412465.1). Taxonomy (GTDB): domain Bacteria; phylum Bacteroidota; class Bacteroidia; order Chitinophagales; family Chitinophagaceae; genus Chitinophaga; species Chitinophaga silvisoli. Next base: position 344,617 of record NZ_QTJV01000002.1, on the reverse strand, counting down.
CTGCAAAGTGCTATACAGGATGTCCATTACACTTTTTTCTGCACCTGTGAGCAAATATGGAGGCTCGGTAGTAGTTGATTTAGTCGGATCGTGATTGATGCTATCCAGCTTTCTGCATCCGGCCATCATCAGCCCAACGAAAGCAAACAGCAAACTATATTTTATGATACGGTTAAGCATTTTGCGTCATTTTTTAGAATGAAACATTGAGGTTAACACCAAAAGAGCGGATGGATGGCAATGCACCACCTTCTATACCCACAATGTTGGAACTTGAATTGAGAATGTTGGACGGGTCTACGTTTGGTGCATTGCTATGCATCAACCATAAGTTACGGCCATATAAAGAGAGTCTTGCACTCTGTGCGTGGAAGCGTTTGTACCATGCCTCCGGAAGGTTATAACCCAGCTTTACTTCACGCAGGTAAATATAACTTGCATCATACAGGTTCGCTTTGCTCAAGGTTTTGTTTTCGTTGTTTACGAAGTAAGTATTTGCATCCAGCACTACGTCATTGGGTGTGCCATCTTCCTTCACACCTTTTGCGATGATACCGGTTTCACGCACATTGTTGTCAGCAGTGACATCCAGCAGACCAGAGATCTTACCATACATGTTGGTATAAGAGAAGAAATTGCCACCATGCTGGAAGTCGATCAGCGCAGACAGGTAGATCCCTTTGTAAGAGAACGTATTGTTGATACCACCTGTGTAATCAGGATAAGCATAACCAATAGGTTTGATATCTGAGATCAGGTAGTTGCCATCAGCACCTACGATGCGTTCACCTTTATCATTGTACACATAGTCGGTACCCATCAGTGTTCCCAGCGGCTGACCTACCAGGCCTACTACTGATACTCTTGTAGTACGACGGTCAGTTCCGATCGTTAACTGCGTGAGAGAAGTACCGTACTGGTCGATATTCATATTCAACACTTTGTTCTTATTGCGTGCAATATTCGCTACGATATCCCAGCGGAAACCATTCTTCAGGCGGATAGGATTCAGTGACAGTGATGCTTCAATACCCTTGTTCTGAACACTACCACCATTTACATATGTAGTGGTATAACCTGTAGCCGGAGATACTGTCAGCGGCATGATCTGGTCTTTGGTAGTTCGCTGATAGTAGGTGAAATCCAGGCCTACGCGTTCATCGAGGAACTTCAGGGCGATACCTGTTTCATATTCCTGTGTGCGCTCAGGTTTCAGATTCATATTGTATTTGGTAGGATAAGCCTGTGTGATTGGGTTACTGCCAAAACCAGCTACGAACTGGTAGATGTCATAGATCTGGTAAGGATCGGTATCACTACCTACAGCAGAAGCACTTGCACGTAATTTACCGAAGGACAGCCATTTCCAGCTCTTCAATAAATCGGAGAATACAAAGGATGCGGACGCAGATGGATATACATAAGGATTGTTTTCACTCATCAGCGCAGAGCTCCAGTCAGCACGTCCTGTCAGATCTAAGAACAGGAAGTTCTTATAAGAGAGGGATGCAGTTGCAAATGCGGAATTGATTTGTTTCTCATAATATTCATCGTACGGAGTCGCAGTAGTAACAGAGTTGTTCAGGTTATATACCAGTGGCAGGATCAGGCCTCCATTGGTAGCACCACCTGTTACAGTCCATTTACGGTGCATGATATTACCACCTACCAGGCCATTCAGTTTGAAATCTTTTCCAAGATCGAACTTCATATTAGCAGTCAGCTGGTAGTTCATTTCTCTTGCAGTTGGTAAACGCTTGATATAGCCACCTATGAAATAATCTTTTGCAGTACGTTCTTCCTGCAGTGAATTGTAGTTATCCATAAACACGCGGCCACTGAAGGTTAACCATTTGTTCGCTTCATAATCAAGGCCTGCATTACCGAAGATGCGGTTACGGCTATCGGTTTCATAATCCATGTAGCGGTTCCAGTATGGTCCGTTGCTGGAAGCAGGAGCAGGATTATCCCATGAAGTACGGTTCCAGGTGATCTGTGAACCATCTTCATATTTGTATCTCTTTTCCATATCGAGATTCAGCTGACGCTGACCATACATTGTAAACTGGAGGGTGGGGTTAGGTCCGGTGAAACCTGTACCAGGTCTGCCTTTCGCGGCGAATGCAGTGTAGTTTACAGAAGCTACTGCTTTCAGTCCTTTCGCGATTTCATATCCACCATTGAACGATACGTTGTTCCTGTTCATACTTGCATTAGGCAGTACGAATACCTGGTTCATATTGCCATAGGAGAGGCGGAAATAGCCTTTGTCATTCGTGCCGGCCATAGCAATATTGTTGGTGATGGTATACCCCGTTCTGTAGAAATCCTTCACGTTGTTAGGTTGCGCTACCCATGGAGTAGTCTGGCCAAAGTAAGGATTGCCCTTATCTTTATCGAAGGAGTAGTATGGGCGCACCAGCTGTCCTTCCAGTTTTGGTCCCCATGATTCATCTGCTTTGTATATCGGCATCAGGTCATATCTTCCTAATCCGTCATTGTCATCGTATGTAGCACTGGACTCGCTGGTGAAGGCTTCAGGATGTTCGTTGTAATAAAGCTTTTCAAACTTTCCACCACTACCACCACCATATTGATTCTGGTAGTGTGGTAAGATAGAAACCTGATCCGCTTGTGCATTCAGGCTATATGTTACACCGATACCACCGCCTACATCAGGACGTTTTTTGGTAGTGATGAGCATTACACCGTTTGCACCGCGACTACCGTACAGTGCAGTAGCAGCGGCACCTTTCAGGATGGAGATATTATCAATGTCTTCAGGATTGATATCTTGCAGAGAGGAACCGTAGTCATAACCACCACCACCATTCAGCTGTCCTGGCTGGTTACTGTTGCTGTTTACGAATGGAGTTCCATCTACAACTATGAATGCGTTGTTATCACCTAAGATTGATTTTGTACCACGGATGGTGATCTTGTTGGAACCGCCCATGGAACCGGTGTTTGAGGAGATTTGCAGACCCGGTACCTTACCTTGCAGGGCATTTACGAAGTTCACTTCTTTTGCTTCCTGTACGGCACTACCGCCTACATCTTCAATAGCATAACCTACTGCTCTTGTATTGCGCTGAATACCGAGTGCAGTGACTACTACTTCCTGCAATTGTTTTTTACCCGTAGAGGCTGCCGTCAATGTCACTGGCAGGGAATCCTTGCTGGTCAAGGGTATTGCCTGGTCGCCAAAGGTAGGTGCTGATATTTTGATGGTATCTTTCAGAGAAGCCTTGATAGAAAAGGTACCATCTACATTGGCTGCAACACCTTGCTTTGTGGACAGGTTCACTACCTGTGCACCCGGTATGGGCTGGCCTCCCGGTTGTTTTACCACACCATTCAATGTGAATTGACCAATCTCTTTCTTCAGTGTATTACTATCTGAAGGCAGGATCAGTGCAGATGTGTCAGAAGAAGTTTTCTTTGAGCTGTCACTAGCTGCAGTAGCGGGTTTGGTCGTATCCTTGCGGGTACTGTCACTCGCCTTATTATTAGGAGTAATCACTGCAGCAGCAGGTTGGGTAGTATCTGTTTTAGTACTATCCTTCGCCGTATTATTGGGTTTAATCACAGCCGCAGCAGGTTTGTTTGTGTCTGCTTTGTTGCTTTGATTATTATTGTTCGGCGTAATGGTCACAGGAGTGGCCGTTGCTGGCTTAGTCGTGTCTGTGGCCGGTTTGCCGGCAGAAGGGGTGATCACTACGGGAGAAGCGGACGGCTTCACAGTAGTGTCTTTGGGTTGCTGCTGTATTGTGCTTACAGCAGAATACGTCAGGATTGGCCGGTTAACGTTTGCGCTTGCTCTGTTGGGTCCTATAGTACAGTAAATAGCAAAGCACAGCCATAACCAGGTAAGTACATGGCTTCTCATTGTTATATTGCAAGATTTGGTTTAAAATTTTTTAGTAACAGGTTTCCGTTTCCTGTTTACAATACCTGATTCCTTCGCTCAATTATAATACAATCGAAATCTTCGGTACAATGAACCGGCTCAGGATTATTTCTTGGGAATTCCTGTAAAATGCCTTAACCACTGGCTTCTACAGTGTTGGTCTATAGGTGTGAAAATGCAACATCCGCATATGGTATTTTCCTGCCCCTCACCTGCGGTGAAGCACCGTTTCAAACAATTCAGTGTTCGTTATGTCAGTTTGTGTGTTTGTTGCGCAGCACTACTCTACAGCTCTTCCTTTCCAGAACGCTGTATATCAAACACCTTGCCAAGGCCCGGTGCCGGAATTGTGCAGTAATACTCACTTGATGAGATTACCTGAATGAGTTTACCAGGTATTTAAAAAAAGCCGTCGTTGATGACTGATGCATACGGCGGCTTAGTAAGTGAAGTGTGTTGGAATTTTATCCCTGGTGCTGAAAATAGTCAACTATGATCTTATCTACTGATTTTACTGTCAGCAAATCATCCTGTATACTTAGTGCATTCGGATGTGTATCTGCACAAATCACTTTTTTGATGATCCCGCTTTTTTTGATCTTCTCAAATCCGCCACCAGCAAATATTCCGTGCGTGGTGATGACGGAAATAGATTTTGCACCTGCATCCAGGTAGGATTGTGCAGCATGTATGAGGGAGCCACCAGTGCGGATCATATCATCATAGATGATGACATTTTTATTTTCTACTTCTGCATTGATACCTGTGATTTGTGTGGTTTCGCCGGAGATGCGTTTTTTGAATACAAAGGCTGCTTCTACATTCAGATCATTCGCAAGTGATTCCACCCACTTTGCTCTTCCTGCATCGGTGCTTGCTAATACGAATGGTTCACCGCCGCCTAATTCCATCGCTGCTTCTTTGACGAGGTCTTTGCCATACAGGTGAACTGGTCTTACCCCACTCTCAAAGTAGTAAGTGATACCGTCTACATGAAGATCCATGAGCACCACTTTGTTACCACTGTTTGTAGCGGGCAGGGCAGAAAAAAGTAAAGCCCGGGTTTTGGCCTTCACAATCTCGCCTGATTTGACGGCTCTTTCCATGGTGGAATAACCAAAGAAAGGTATAACCAGGTTTAATGCATGGGCATCCAGCTGGATACATCCATGGGCAATATCGAACAATTCCAGGGTTTCTTTGTCGTCAATGGTACCTCCCAGCACTATTACCTCTTTGCCATGTACCTGGCTCCTGATACGGTGATAATGCTCCCCGTCCGGAAAGTCACGTATTTCCAGTTTTCCTTCCTCCCAGTGGGGGGCCAGCGCCAGTATACGGTCTTTGAGATACTGGTAGCGCTGTGTTGCAAAAATGATCTTCTGAGGCATAGTGTTTGGAATATATGAGTGTTAAAAGTAATTATTTATAAATTAATGGTATGTTTAACGGCCATTAACCCCGATTTTTGAACATTAATCTCTATTTTTAACGTTTCATTTGCGAGGGGAAATTTATTTTTGAGCGATGCCTAGACGAATTAAAACGCTTCCCATCTGGCTTGGAGCACTATTTTTTAGCCTGTTTTTCTGTCTGCAGCACGCAGGTGCGCAGGTAAGAGTGTCGGGTCTGATTACGGACATTGACAACAGACAGGGGATTCCGAACGTTAGTATTATCAATAAAAAGACGCGGTCAGGGGTGTTAGGGAGTGAAAGTGGTCGATTTGAGATTGATGCAATGCCGGGGGATACCCTGGAGTTCAGCATGTTGACTTATGAACGAAAATTTGTAGCTGTACCTTCTACTTCTATGTTCATTAATGTGTATATGACCAAGCGGGTAATTACTATACAGGGTGTGGATGTAAGAGGGCGTAATTATGTGAGAGATTCGGCGGCTACCAGGCAGGAATATGCAAAGTATTTTGGATATAAGAAACCGGGAGCGATGGATGTGTTGAAGACATTGCCGGCGCACCCGATTACAGCACTGACATACCTGGTGCCCAGTAAGCAGAGGAAGCGTAATGAACACTTCAAAGAGCAGCTGGTATATTGGGAGAAGGAAAAGTATATAGATAACCGGTATAGCCCGGAATTGGTGGAGAAGATGACGCACCTGAATGGAAATGAGTTGGATAGTTTTATGATGAGGTATAGGCCGGGGTACCAGTTTATGCAGGATGCGACAGAGTATGATTTGATGTTGTATATTAAAAATAGTTTTGCTCAGTATCAGAAGGATAAGGCTGCGGGAACGCTGCCACCGGCGAAGAAAGAGGAGGAGCAATAAAAAAAAGCGGGGTTGCCATTCGGCAACCCCGCTTTTTTACTTTATTAAATCGCCATTTAAACGCAGTAGTTGTGTTTCTGCCAGTTTAATATTATATCGTGCATTAATCAGGCGGTTATAAGCATCTTCCAGGCTTTGCTGCGCCTCCTTCACCTCAATCGTTGTGGACACTCCCTGTTTGAACCGCTCCAAAGCCACCATCGCATTCTCCCTTGCCAGTCCCAGGTTCTCTTCCTCCAGGTCTACCGCCGTCTTATAATATTCATAATCCTTAAATGCATTACTCAATGCCATATCCACCTTCGTGCGCGTATTTTCCAGCGAAAGCTGCTGATAGCTCACATTAAGCTCCGCGTTCTTCACCTGCCTGCGCACAGTCAGTCCGTTGAAGATGGGAATCGTAGCCGAAAACCCATAATTAAACACCCCATTTTGGTTAAATACCGGACTAAATGAGTTCGTTGCTGCATTCGAATTAAGCTTCGTAAAGTTGTAGCCTGAATTGAAATTGATGACAGGAAAATAATCTCCCCTGCTTTCTTTCAACGCCAATTGCGATACCTGCAGGTTTTGCTTTGCTACCAGCAAAGAAGTATTCCGCTGCAGCATCTCCTCCCTCATTTTGCCATAGGCAAGATCCGTATTTAACGGAATACTATCCTGCACCTCGTACTGTGTATTCCCTCCTTCTATCGCCATGTACTGATTCAGGATTACCTTTCCCTGGTCAATCACCGTTTGCTGTCGTAGATAAGAGGCCTTCAGTGCATTGTAATCTACTTTTGATTGCAACCAGTCTGTTTTAGGCCCAAGCCCTGTCTGAAATTTTGCATCTGACAATTTCACTCTTTCATCTGCAATCGATAATTGTTCTGACAGGTTGTGCAGTTGCTGCTTGCCCTGCACTACAGCATAATAACTTGCAATTACGTTGGCCACAGTTGTGATCAGCGCATCTTTCATGGCGGCATCACCCAGATCCCTTATCGCTTCCAGTTTCTGCCTGGTAGCAAACATTTTTAGTCCATCAAAGAGGGTCCATGACAAGGTCACATTCCCTGTGAAATTATTACTATGAATCCCACTGGTATCACGCTTGGAACCATTTACGAATTCCTGTTTGGTACGCGTGGTATTCCATACTTTTGAAGCTGTTCCATTAATCCTGGGTGCAAATGCCCAGTTGGCATATGCATAATCGTTCGCTGCAATGGCGGCATCATTTTTTGCCAGCCGTATATCATAATTGTTCTTCAAAGCCAGGTCTATTGCCTGCTCCACCGTCAGCACCTGTTGTGCGGAAACATGGATGGCAGACAGCAACAGGCAGAATATGAGGATGCGTTTCATGTCGTGCATTTATACAGTAGCTTCAAATTCTTCTATGGGTTCCTTCACTTGTTTTCTCCTGCTCAGGAAAATGTACATCGCCGGAATCACAAATAAGGTAAGGACCAGTGAAAAGACGATACCGCCCACGATCACAATACCCAATGGAATACGACTCGTAGCTGCAGCACCCAGTGACATCGCAATCGGCAATGCGCCCAGGGCCATTGCAAGACTCGTCATCAGGATGGGGCGAAGACGCATCGTTGCCGCTTCTATGGCAGCTGTTGCTTTTGGCAGTCCTTCATCCCGTTTATGATTTGCAAACTCTACGATCAGGATCCCATTCTTGGTGACAAGACCAATCAACATAATGACCCCGATCTGTGAGAAAATGTTCCATGTCTGCCCAAAGATCCATAAGGAGAACAGGGCACCCGCAAATGCCAGTGGTACTGTGAGCATGATGATAAAGGGATCGACCCAGCTCTCGAACTGTGCAGCCAGTACCAGGTAAATCAATACCAGTGCCAGCACCAATGCAAACATAGTATTGGAGCCACTTTCTGCATAATCCCTGGAAGATCCTGATAATGCAGCATTGTAAGAATCATCGATCACTCCTCTCTTTTGCAGGTCATTATAAATACGGTACATGGCATCGATACCATCGCCTATGGTCTTGCCCGGGGCCAGGCCCGCAGAAACCGTTGCTGATTTATAACGATTGAAGTGATAGATGATTGGCGGACTGGTTTCTTCCTGGATCGTCACCACATTATCCAGCTGAATCGCCTCTCCCCTGCTGTTGCGTACATAAAAATTCTGCAGGTCAGCAGGCTTATCGCGGCTGCCACGGAATACCTGGCCCATTACCTGGTACTGCTTGCCGTTGCGGATAAAGTAGCCATAGCGTACATTACTCAATGCCAGCTGTAAGGTCTGTGAAATATCGTCGACAGATACACCCAGTTCACTTGCCTTGGCACGATTGATCTGAATACGTAATTCAGGTTTATTGAACTTCAGGTCAACGTCCACACCAGAGAAGGTCGGATCATTGTTTGCCTCATCCAGGAAGATGGGCAGTACCTTCGATAAACTATCGAAGTTGATATGTTGCAATACAAAGGATACCGGCAAGCCGCTACGGCGGCCTACCTGGATGGTTTGCTGTTCGATTGCGAATACCTTGCCTTCGGAGAATTTGAACATATTGCGGTTCACCATGTTCACAATTTCTTTCTGTGAACGGGTTCTGTCATGTGGTTCTGTGAGTACCACGTTTGCAAACCCACTGTTTACCGCACCACCCCCGCTAAAGCCCGGGGCGGTTACCGTTAGTATAATATTCTTTTCAGGAATGGAATCGATCATGAACTGGGTGAGTCCATCCATGTAACGCTCCATATAATCGTAGGAAGTACCTTCAGGTGCTGTAATAGAAAGGCGGAACTGGCTGCGGTCTTCAATCGGTGCCAGCTCTGACTGCAGGTTGCGGAAGATGAAGTAGATCAGGGCCACACAACCTATAATAATCAGGGTGGCGATCCAGCGTACTTTCATGAATTTCTCCAGCGCATGCTGATAGCTATCCTCCATCCAGGTGAAGAAAGGCTCTGTTTTGGTATAGAACCAGGAGTGAGTATGTTTTTTACGACCCAGCTTCACATTCAACACAGGAGTGAGTGTGAGAGACACAAATGCAGAAATGAGTACAGCCCCTGCTACCACGATCCCGAATTCCCTGAACAGGCGGCCTACGAAGCCCTGCAGGAATACAATCGGCAGGAATACGAATGCCAGGGTAATACTGGTGGCGATAACGGCAAAGAAGATTTCTTCAGACCCTTCTTTGGCTGCCTGCATACGTGGCATGCCTGCTTCAATCTTTTTGTAGATATTTTCCGTGACCACGATACCGTCGTCCACCACCAGACCTGTGGCGAGTACGATTGCCAGCAGTGTCAATATATTAATGGTGAAGCCACACATATACATGATAAAGAAGGCGGCAATGAGGGATACCGGGATATCTACCAATGGGCGGAAGGCCATGAGCCAGTCGCGGAAGAAGAGGTAGATGATCAGAATCACAAGTACCAGTGCCACGACCAGGGTTTCTTCTACTTCTTCGATAGACTTGCGGATAAAGCGGGTATTATCGATCGCGATATTGGTGCTCAGGTCTGATGGCAGGTCTTTTTTCAGCTGTTCATACCTTTTATAGAATTCGTCGGTAATAGCTACATAGTTGGAGCCTGGTTGCGGCGTGAGTGCCAGGGCCACCATTGGTACACCGGATTCTTTCAGGATCGTTTCCTCATTTTCAGGGCCTAATACGGCCTGGCCGATATCCCTGAAATGAATCACGCTGCTATTGACATTCTTGATGATCAGGTTATTGAAATCTTCTTCGGTGTTGAGGCGGCCAAAGGTGCGCACAGTCAGTTCAGTGGCATTCCCGGCGATCTTACCGGAGGGCAGTTCTACGTTTTCCCGGGCCAGGGCCTGCTGCACGTCGGAAGGTGTGAGGCTGTAGGCCGATAACCTGGCGGGGTCCATCCAGAGCCGCATGGCGTATTTTTTTTCACCGAGTATGCGGATGGAGCTGACACCGGGGATGGTCTGCAGTCTTTCCAGGAGTACGTTGTTGGCATATTCCGTAATCTCCAGCTGGTTGCGGGTGCTGCTCTGCAGGGTCATGGACAGGATATAGTCCGAATTGGCATCTTCTTTAGATACTACAGGGGGTGCATCGATATCGGGGGGCAGGTTCCGGAGGGCCTGCGATACTTTATCGCGCACGTCGTTGGTAGCGGCTTCCAGGTCAATACCCAGTTCAAATTCAACGGTGATATTGGAAGTACCCTGGCTGCTGCTGGACGATATATTTTTGATACCGGCAATCCCGTTAATAGATTTTTCGAGTGGCTCGGTGATCTGTGTTTCAATAATATCAGAGTTGGCACCAGCATAAGAGGTGCGCACGTTTACGATGGGTGGATCTATGGCAGGGAAGTCCCTTACCCCCAGGAAGTTGAAGCCCACGAAGCCAAAGATGACAATGATAATGTTCATCACGATGGCAAATACAGGACGTTTGAGCGATAGAGAGGGTAGGCTCATGGTCTACATAATTTAATTGATCTTGTTATACTTCAGTACCATACCGGGCTTTAGCTGCAACATACCGCTGGTGACTACGGTATCTCCTTTGCTGAGGCCACTGGTAATCTGAACGTTGTCAGCATCCCGGAGACCTGTTTCTACAACAACAAATTTTGCTTTACCCTGGTCGGCAATGATCACTTTTTTGTCGCGGGTACCGGGAATGACGGCCTGTGAAGGAATCATGAGGGCATCCGGCATATTACGGAGGGCGATTTGTACGTTAGCAAAAGCGCCGGGCAGTAGTTGACCGGGGTTCGGTACGATCGCTCTTAATTTGATCGTGCGGGTAGCGAGATCGATTTTCGGGTCGATGGCGTAGATCTGTCCTTTGTAAGAATTTGCGTCGCCGGCTACCTTGAAGTTGACAGCATCGCCTTGTTTAACGGCGTTGCGATACTTTTCCGGGACGGTGAAATCAACTTTGAGCGGGTCTATTTGCTGCAGGGTGGTAATAATAGTGGTATTGTTTACAATAGCCCCGAGGCTGATATTGCGCAGTCCGAGGCGGCCATTGAAGGGGGCTCTGAGTTCGGTTTTCTGGAGCTGGGTACGGGTATATTGCATATCTGCGGCGTAGGCGCTCACCTGGTTGCGGGTTACGTCTACATCCTGGCGGCTGATACCATTGATCTTCAGGAGGTTTTCCTGTCTTTCGAGGGTTGTTTTGGCCAGTTGCTGTTGAAGTTCCAGTTTAGCCAGCTGAGCTTTGAGGTCTTCGTCATAGATTTTGACGAGGAGGGCTCCTTTGGCTACCTGGGTACCTTCTTTAAAGAAGAGGCCAGTGACTTTGCCGGTAATTTCGGGTTGGATCTGAACTTCTTCATTGCTTTGAAGGGTACCGCTCGCATCAATAACTTCATTCAGGGAGGAGGTGTGTACAATAAAAGCGTCTACCAGCAAGGGTTTGTTTCCTTTGCTACCACGTACAGTGTCTTTGTTGGGTGCAGCTGCTTTTTTAGGAGCAGCGAACCTGGTATAGATAATACCAATAATAACTACAGCCAGGATCAGGTAAACGACTGTTTTCAGGAACTTTTTGTTACCAGCCATTTGTTCGCATATTTATGTTGAGGGGATATTGCCCGGGGCAAATTTAATAAAAGCCCATGCTGATAGGGAGGTTCATGTGTTAATTAGCGTTAATTGTCATTTATGGGTATATAGGAGGCTTAATAGGCGGTTGAATGGCAAATAAAGGCATTATTATATGTGTACTTTGAAGCATATACGGAGGTGAAAAGGGGTGTTTGCCAGGGAATTGAGGAATTCGAAATATCTGGCTAATCCTTTATGGGGTGGGGTTTAGGGGCTATAACACTAAAGTAAATTGGGTAAAATTGGGCGCTATTCTTGTCAATTCAATAAAAATTATATTTTTGCACTCAAGTTTTAAACCAAAAACACTTAAAATTATGTCAGACATTGCATCAAGAGTTAAAAAGATCATTATTGACAAATTGGGCGTTGACGAAGCTGAGGTAACTCCTGAAGCCTCCTTCACCAACGACCTGGGCGCTGACTCTTTGGATACGGTAGAACTGATCATGGAATTCGAAAAAGAATTCAACATCTCCATTCCTGACGAACAAGCTGAAACTATTACTACTGTTGGCCAGGCAGTTGCTTACCTGGAAGAACATGTAAAATAATCCTACTTAATCAGATTTGTTTTAATGCAACCAAGACGAGTAGTCGTTACAGGTTTAGGCGCACTTACACCGCTCGGCAATTCCGTATCCGAATACTGGAAGGGATTGACGGACGGTGTATCCGGTGCCGGGCCTATTACACAATTTGATGCTTCCAAGTTCAAAACCCGTTTTGCTTGCGAACTGAAGAACTTTGATGCGACCAATTACCTGGACAAGAAGGAAGCCCGTAAGATGGATCCTTTCACGCAGACGGCTGTGATAGCTGCTGACCAGGCGGTACAAGATGCCGGGATTGACCGTAATTCTGTCGATATGGACAGGGTTGGGGTAATCTGGGGTTCTGGTATTGGAGGTATGATCAATTTCTGTCAGGAAATGAAAGATTTCGGTCAGGGCGACGGGACTCCCCGCTTTAGTCCTTTCCTAATAGCCCGGTTAATTATCGACATTGCGGCAGGACACATTTCTATACGCCACGGTTTCAGAGGACCCAATTTCTCAGTGGTGTCAGCGTGTGCTTCTGCAACAAATGCCATTATAGAGGCCATGCAGTACATCAGGTACGGCAGGGCGGATGTAATGATCACCGGAGGATCCGAAAACGTTATAAACGATGCCTGTGTAGGCGGTTTTAACGCTATGAAGGCCCTATCCGAGCGAAATGATGACCCGGCCACAGCCTCCAGGCCCTTTGACCTGAACCGTGATGGTTTCGTAATGGGAGAAGGTGCGGGAGCACTGGTGCTAGAATCCTATGAACATGCGATTGCTAGAGGTGCCAAAATTTATGCTGAACTGGCAGGAGGTGGCGCTACAGCAGATGCCTATCATATCACAGCACCCCATCCAGAGGGATTAGGCGCTATGAACGTAATGCGAATGGCCCTGTTAGACGCTGGAATGCAACCCAATGCAATTGACTATATTAACGTACACGGTACTTCCACTCCACTTGGAGACATTGCCGAAGTAAAAGCGATCCAACAGGTATTTGGTGAAGATGCATATCGATTGAATATCAGCTCCACCAAGTCTATGACTGGTCACTTATTAGGCGCTGCCGGTGCCATTGAGTCAATTGCTGCTATCATGTCTGTTATACATGGTATTATTCCTCCTACCATTAATCATTTTACTGATGATCCGGAGCTGGATCCCAAATTAAATTTTACCTTTAACGTCGCACAACATAGAGAAGTAAACGCTGCATTAAGTAATACCTTCGGTTTTGGAGGGCATAATGCATCCGTGATTTTCAAAAAATTTGTTGCTTGATTGTGTGAAATTACTGCCAGGATTTTTATATCGATTTGTATCCGGTAAGAGAAGTCTTTACAAGGATCTGTATAACCTGCTGGGCTTTGCCCCGGGCAATTTCTCATTGTATGAAGTCGCCCTGAGCCATCGCTCGAGCAAGGAGAAGTTTCTTGAGAGCAATGAAAGGCTGGAATACCTCGGTGATGCCATCCTTGGTGCCATTATCGGCGATTACCTCTTCAAGAAATATCCTTATAAGACAGAAGGCTATCTCACCGAAATGCGGTCCAAAATTGTGAACCGCCAGCAGCTTAATGATATTGCTATCAAAATGGGCCTGCGTAAGCTGACCATTTATGATAAGTACAATAGCTTCCTGAAGATTTCCCAGATTTTCGGTAATACCCTCGAAGCACTGGTTGGCGCTGTGTACCTTGACAAAGGTTACAACCGTACCAAACAGTTTGTGCATCAACGCATCATCATGCCTTACATTGATCTGGAACTGCTTGAAAGTGTGGAAATGAACCACAAAAACAAGCTGTACGGATGGGCCAATAAGCACGGCAAGACCCTGGAGTTCGACCTGCTGGAAGAACAGATGGACAATGGCCGCCGCATCTTTACTGTAGGTGCAGTAGTAGATGGGGAGCTCATTTGCAGTGGTAAGGCTTTCAATAAGAAGGATGCCAGCCAGATTGCTGCACAGCAGGCCATAGAGCTGCTGGGGCTGGGAGAAAAATAACCCGTTCCGATTTATTTTACCGGTTGTCTTAAGATTGTTTTCAGCTTTTCCGGCGCAGTTTTGCGTGGGTCGCTGAGGTATATTTCATGGTGCCGCCCATTCCAGGTGAGGCCTTTTTCTTCCATAAAGTCATGTAAGAGCTGTAAGGATACCGGTTCGGTAGCATAAGGACCTGTATGCAGGATCTGTACGCTTTGCCCTTCGGCCAGGGTTTGCAGGTAGACCTGGTTGAAATGTGGAACTGGTTTCTTTTGATAGGTCTTTTTCAAAATGGCTTTTACATCATTCTTATTGATGAAGTCCGGCATACGGATGAGGAGTTGCCAGTGCCACTGATCACGGGACACCTCCATTACTTCGCGGAAATCAGTATAGTTTTCCACATCATCTACCCACCAGAGGCCTTCGAGCTTGCAGACTACGAAGTCCAGTTCCATTTTTTTATAATGCATTTTGATGCCATAAGCGGCGGTATACAGGGCCTGGGTACAGGCAGCAAAGTGCTCGCCGTTGGGATCGCCCTGGCCTTCGATAGAGAGATAGTGACCGGGGGGCACGAAGAGTAAAGCCGGTTTGGCACTAGCGGTGTAGAGTTCCTTATAGGTTTTGGTAAGATCTGTTTTTGACATGTGCATTAGCGTTAATAATGCAAAGGAAAGTGGGCCGGGTGACAACATTATGTCAGTAGGTAATGCTCATAAATTTCTTTTGCTAACACCCGCATGTGCTCCTTCAACTCCTCCGGACCGATTATTTCCACCTCCTTCCCAATCGTCAGCACCCACCTCCCAAACCAATCCAGGTGAGAAGTCAGAAATGTCATCTCCACACACTCCCCTACCGACTGCTCTTCCATCAAACCATAATAAAACCGCTGATTCCCCAGCTTTTTTGCCATGACAGCCGTAAACCGCAACTTTACCACGTGTGGATAAGCAGCTGGTTCTGCATATTTCTCCATGTATTCCTTTAAAGATATATGCCTGTCTCTGTCATAAGAAACATCCGATACTCCCAGGTTACGGATCCGGTCCATCCTGAAATTCCGGTAAGCATGCCGGAGCCTGCACCAGGCAATGAGGTACCAGTATCCCATCATGTAAATGATACCGATGGGCTCTACTTCTCTATGCGTCAGGGTTTCGTTGTGGAGTGCAAAGTAATCGAGCCGGAGCATCAGGTGCTTGCCCAGGGCATATTGAATATCAGAAAGAAAGCGGTTAGGAAACTCACTGTCTTCCGGTGGCCGGCGGCTGATTACAGCAATATTCTCTTCCAGCGATTCCAGGAAATCTTTTTCACTGCTCCGCAACACCGCCCTGATCTTCTGCATAGCATTGCCAAATTGCTTCCTGTTGGAATGGTCGCTTAGCTGGGCCATCATCTTCTCGCCTGTAAGCAGCGCAGCTGCCTCTTCCCTGTTAAACATTACCGGGGGCAGGTGATAACCTTCCACCAGGTAATAACCCGTACCAGCCTCCGCACCTACAGGTACCCCGGCCTCCTGCAAGGCTCTTACATCACGATATACAGTCCGGAGACTGATTTGAAAGCGTTCTGCTATCTCAGCAGCCTTCACAATTTTCTTGCCCTGGAGCTGAATAAGTATGGCGGAAAGGCGGTCTATCCTGTTCATGGCCGGAAAATTAGAAATAAAATGAAAAAAAAAATTGAAACCCGTTAAACTTCGGATATTAAACACCGTCTTATATACAGAAAATATTTGAGAGCGACACTTTAGAGAAGCGATTAGCAGTATAGAAATAGAGAAAAGGTCTAAACCTCTGAAAAATATTTAAAATTTTGATGCTACAGTACAGAATATAGGTTAAATGGTAAGTCCCTGCAATTTTTTGCGGGGACCTTTTTTTTATGGCAGGTATTGCGGCATCGGATTTATTAAACAACCCATTTTGAACATGTACTTATCATTCTAATACCACGGTTATTACCTCCCCATATTATTTAGAATCATTAACTTATGATTAACAATTTTGATAGAGATTCATTCTATTTTTGATTTAAGCAAAATTCAAATGAGTTTTTTTAATGGTTAATTTGGGGAGGGCCTGATATTTATCAGGCCCCATTTTTTTGGGTCTAACTCATCCCGGAGGAAGTAATGATTCGTAAATGATTTTTATAGTTCGTAGTTTAGTCCCCGCAGCCAGTGAGAATGGACTGGTAAACAATACTATTACTACAGGTGATACTTTTTTAAATCAGGTAAATTGGGGTCCGGAAACAGCTATCAGTCATTCATAGCGGAAGAGGTACTGTGGAATGCCTTCAGACAGGACGATGAGCAGGCTTTTAGTGAGATGTACAGGCGTTTTGCTGCTGTATTATATAACTATGGTTACCATCTTGCAGGCGATGCTGCACAGGTGCAGGATGCTATGCAGGATCTTTTTGCCGATCTCTGGCGTACAAGGCATAATCTTTCAGCGACCACTTCTGTGAAATATTATCTGTTCAGGTCTTTGCGGAGGCGTTTGCATCGTTTGTCAGATGCTAAGGCGGCCCAGGTCCTGGATTGGTCATTGCAGGAAGAAGCCTCTGCAGAGGAAATGCGGATAATGGGCGAAGAGGACCTGTTACAACAGCTTCGCCTCCAAAAGGCTATGCGCCAGCTGCCGGTAAGACAACAGGAAGCCATCCGCTTACGGTTTTACGATAATTTCAGCTGGGAGGAAATCTCCGGCATCATGGGAGTGAATGAGCAGTCAGTTCGCAACCTGGTACAGCGCGCAGTTGTCAAACTAAGAGAGCTGCTGTAGAAACTTTGTTAACACGCACCTGCCCCTCTCAAAAAGATTTTAAAAAAACTTTAACAAAAGTGAGTTAAAACGCCCCTACCCCGTCTTTATAACTATACATGGATTACTCAAACTTCGATACGGCCGATTTTGTGACCAACGACAGCTTTGTCGCCTGGGTAAAATATGGCGAAAACGCAGGTCATTGGGAATCCATTTCGCGGAATTATCCTGAGCAGGGAGCTGCTATTTTGCAGGCACGCACCATTATTCTGGCTGCTTCCCAGCTACCGGCATTTGAGTTGAAGGAAAAATCCAGCGATGCCATCTGGCAGCATATTCGTGAAAGTATGGAGACACCGCAAAGACCTGTCAGGAATTTACGCCCCTGGTATCTTGCAGCTGCCGTGCTGATTGCCCTGGTGGCAACCACCGTTATGTGGTTCACCCTGAACAAGCCGGATCACAGTGCTTACCATGAGCTGGTGGCAAAGGCCGAAACAAAGGAAAATGCCTTCGTTGAGAACATCAACAAAGGCAAAAAGCCTGAAACTGTCAGCCTGCCCGATGGTAGTTCCGTGATTCTGCAACCCGGTGCCCGGATTAGTTATTCCACCTGTCCTGGCGGCAAATGCCATCGTCAGGTATTCCTTTCCGGCGCTGCATTTTTTGAAGTAAAAAGAAACATCGAACCTTTTGTAGTATATGCCAACGAAATGGTGATCAACGTACTCGGTACCTCATTCATGGTGAGGGCCTATGACGAAGATACCCTGGTGAGTGTAGCAGTAAAAACAGGGAAAGTAGCCATCGCGATACAACCAAAAGAGAACGATGCAAGGGCAAATTTGTCGGCTAACCAGCAGGCGATACTGAAACGTTCCACTCATGCGTTAGATGTATTGCCAATGACAGTAGCCATCAATGCCCAGCCAACTATAACAGAGCTGTACTCGTTTGTATTTGCTGACGCATCCGCAGATAGTGTGTTTAACCTGCTGGAAAAAGCCTATGGTGTACATATCAACTATGACAAAACCCTGATGGCCGGCTGTAAATTGACAGCATCCCTGGATGACGAACCACTAAAAGAAAAATTAAAGCTTATCTGCCAGGCGCTGGAAGCAAACTGTACGATCGCAGGAAATGAAATTACTATAACAACCAAAGGATGTCATTAATAGTGTTCACGTACGCGTAGCTAATAAGGAATGTAGAGAGTTCCCCCGTTGACACACTATTCCACGAAATACGTTATTGAGAACAAATAAATTACACTGATACTTATGCTTTACATCACGTAATGAAAAAGCCAGCGGTATGGCCGTACCACTGGCTGAAAAAATAATACTCTTGCGGCACCGCCTTATACCCGCTCCACTGGGATAAGACACCCTTTCTATTTCCCATTACAAACAGGAACACAATTCAAGTTATGAAAAAAAGACTACGAATCCATGATTTAATCTTTATGGTCATGCGTACATGCTTTTACCAGCTGCTAATTGCCACGTTATGTACCGGTCTCACTTTTGCAAAGTCCACTGAGGCCCAGGAAATTCTCACCAAGCCTGTATCAATAGATGTCCGTCAGCAGTCAGTTGACCAGGTATTGTCTAAAATCGAACAAGCTGCCGATGTGAAATTTCTCTATTCTTCCACGCTCATCAGCGCTTCCCGCAAAGTGAATCTGGAAGCGAAACAGGAGCCTCTTGGAAAGGTACTGGACAAGTTACTCGCCCCATTGCAACTCTCCTATCAGGTCGATGGCCGGCAAATTGTACTCAATCGATTACGTAGAGAAGAAGAGGTGACTTATGCCGCTGATGCAGTAGTACGTATCACAGGTAAAGTGGTAGATGAAAAAGGAACGCCACTCCCTGGGGTAAACGTAAAACTCAAAAATACCTCAAGCGGTGCTGTCACTGATGCCGGCGGTAACTTCGCTTTCAATGCTCCCGACCTCTCCGGTACCCTCATCTTCTCTTATGTAGGCTATACTTCAAAAGAAGTAGAGCTGAATGGTCTCAGCGTGATCAACGTAACACTGGAACCTTCTGCAACTTCACTGAGCGATGTGGTAATCGTAGGTTATGGTACACAAAAGAAAGAATCACTCACCGGTGCAATCGCCGCCATCTCCGCAAAGGATCTGGGCGATGTACATGCTGGTTCTACCGTGAGTACAGTACTGGCAGGGAAACTGCCGGGTGTTACCTTTCGCATGTCCGATAGCCGCCCCGGTGCAAGTGCTTCTATCCAGATTCGTAACATGGGCGACCCTTTATATGTGATTGATGGGATCCAGCAGGATCAGCTTCAGTTCAACAACATCGCTCCAAACGATATCGAAACCATCACCGTACTGAAAGATGCTTCTGCTGCTATCTATGGTATGCGTGCTGCAAATGGCGTAGTGGTGGTAACTACCAAGAGAGGTAAACTGAATAGCCGAAATACAATTAATCTGTCCGCATATACCGGCTGGCAAAACTGGACCCGCTTTCCTAAAGGCGTAAACGCTTATGAGTGGATGGCAGGTAAAGCAGATGCTGAAATGAACCAGTATGGTGCTACAACTATTACCCAGGCAGAACTGGAAAAATGGAAAGCTGGTACTGAACCAGGTTACAAGAGCTTTGACTGGTACAAATTTATTGTAAAAGACAATGCTCCACTGACTAACCTGAACCTGAACTTCAGCGGTGGCTCTGACAGAATCAACTACTACGTATCCGCTACTCACCTGAAACAATATTCTGTACTGGGCAGAGAATTTACTTTTGAACGTACAAACATTCAGAGTAACATCGAAGCAAACGTTTCTGACAACTTCAAGATCGGTGCTCAAATCAATGGCCGTGTTGAAACCAGGGACCAGCCAGGTGTACCAGGTACTGATGACTACTGGGAAGCGCGTTTTGCTATCCTGCGTAACACGCCCATCGAACGTCCATATGCAAATGACAATCCTAACTACCCAAACAACATCGGTCATAATACCGAAAACTGGGCATTGCAGAACAAGAAATTGTCTGGCTACTGGCATGAAGACTGGCGTGTACTCCAGACTAACCTGAACGCAGAATATAAATTCCCGATCGATGGGCTGACCGCAAAAGGCCTGTTCTCCTATTATTATGCGAACAGAATTATGAATGGTCACGAGTATACTTATAATGTATACACTTATGATCCAAACACGGATACCTACAATGTATCTGGTGGTAGCTCCAATCCATGGAGAGAAAGAGACAACCACACCAACCTGTCTCCTACCATTCAGCTGCAACTGAACTATGCGCACTCATTTGGCAAGCATAACATAGGCGGTACCGTAGTAGCAGAAAGGATCAAGAGAAGGGAACTGGCCAGCTGGGTTCATGCCGTACCAACTACCAACGATCTGCCTTTGATCTATTTCAGTACCATGGATACCTATAATGATACTGACTCTACTACTGCCCGTCTGGGTTACATCGGCCGGTTCACTTATAACTACGACAGCAAATATTACCTGGAAGTATCCGCAAGAAGAGATGCGTCCTGGAAATTTGCGCCTAACAAACGCTGGGGTACTTTCCCTGCCATGCAGGCTGGCTGGCGTATCAGCGAAGAAAAATTCTTCCAGAACCTCGTAGGTGGTAAGAGAACACTGAGCGAACTGAAACTGAGAGGTTCTTATGGTAAACTGGGTGATGATGCGATTCCTTTGACGGCGTATGACTATCTCTCCGGTTATAACTACAACTCATCTACAGTCATCCTGGATGGTAAATCAGTAATCGGTTCTGCTTACAAAGGCGTACCTATCGATAACATCTCCTGGTATGTAAGTAAAACAACAGATATCGGTGCTGACTATGGTTTCTGGGACAACAGGATCAGTGGTGCGGTAGATTTCTTCAGAAGAAAGAGAACAGGGCTGTTAGGTACCAAATATGACATCCTTGTACCGAGCGAACTGGGTTATACATTGCCTTTCGAAAACGTGAAGAGTGACCAGGTAGCCGGTGGTGAGTTCTCCATCAACTATAGAGGTGAATACAAAAAAGTACGTTTCTCTGTAGGTGCTAACTTCTCTTATGCGCGTGCAAAGACGCTGAAAAGCTACAAACCGGTATTCCTGAACTCCTGGGATCACTATCGCAACTCAGGCGAAACCAGGTTTAGCAATACATTCTGGGGATATAACGCAATCGGACAATTCCAGTCACAGGAAGAAATCAACAACTATAAAGTAAACGTAGACGGGGCGGGGAACAAAACATTATTACCGGGTGACCTGATTTACAAAGACTGGAATGGCGATGGTGTGATCAACGACCTGGATCAGCGTCCTATCGGATGGGGTACAGGTAAGAACCCAATCATGAACGGTGGTATCAACTTCACGGTGGCATATAGCAACTTTGATTTCAGAGCTGATTTCTCTGCAGGTACCGGTTACTCCTTCAACCGTAAATGGGAAATGCGTATTCCTTATACCAACCAGGGCAACCTGCTGGCTGAGTTCTACAACGACCGCTGGCACAGGGAAGATCCTTATAATGTAAACAGCAAATGGATCCCGGGTAAGTACCCTGCACTGCGTTTCAATAATGGTGGTCACAGCAACTATAATGTAGACTCCGACTTCTGGCTGACTAACGTTCATTACATCAGGGCACGTACACTGGAACTGGGTTATACCATTCCCAAGCACATCCTGGCGAAAGCTAAAATCGAACGTTTCCGTGCATACATCAACGCTTACAACCTGTTCTCTATCGACAATCTGCGTAAGACAGGTATAGACGCTGAAGTCTCTGATGATAACGGTCTGACTTATCCACAAAGCAAGTATGTGAATATTGGTTTTGACCTTTCCTTTTGATCCTTTAATACAGCAATTAGATGAGAAAATATCTGTTAATCATATCAGCAGCCCTTGTGTTTGTGTTTGGTTGTAAAAAGGATGCTGACTTCCTGCAAACTGATCCTTCCAATATCCTGACAGACGAAGCAGTATGGAAAAGTGAGAGCCTGGTATTGTCAGTACTGGCGGACCTCTATAACCGTTATGTAGATCAGCAAACGATTACCAACTGGCCCGAGTATACAAATTTTGACGAAGCATTTCCGTCCCAGGCCAGCGAATACTGGCGTGTACAGCAGATTGACTATCCATATGACTGGTGGCGTTTGTGGGATTATGGTCAGATCCGCGATCTGAACCTGTTTATTCAAAAGTGTTCCGCCGCTACAGCATTAAGTGAAGAGGCACGTACCCGTTTCCTGGGTGAAGCCCGTTTCCTGCGTGCTGCCCTGTACTTTGAAGAAGTAAAACGTATGGGTGGTGTGCCCCTGATCACGGAGCCGATGACTTACAATTTTAGTGGTGACCCTACCTATCTGCAACATGCAAGAGCAAAAGAATCTGAAGTATATGATTTTGTGATTGCAGAAATGGATACCATCAAAACAATGCTCCCTGATGATCCTGCTACACAGTCAAGAGCTACCAAAGGTGTGGCATTGGCCATGCAGGCAAGAGCAGCACTGTATGCAGGTTCTATTGCAAAATATGGGGTAAGCACCCCATCCGTATTCACTGCCGGTGGCGAAGTAGGCATCCCTGCTGACAAAGCAGAAGGCTACTATACGAAAGCACTGGCTGCTGCACAGGAACTGATCAATGGTGGTAAGTATTCCCTGTATCAGAAGAAAACAGAAGATCTGCAGGACAACTTCGCTGCAGCATTTTATGATAAGGCCAATAACCCGGAAGTCATCTTCGCACAGGATTTCAAATTGAAAAGCGGAAAGGTACAGGGATGGACGATTACTAACCAGCCATGGTCTTCTGCCGAAGAGCAACAGGGTGGTCGTGTGAATCCTTCCCTTAACCTCGCTGAGCAATTCGAAAAACTGGATAATACATATGCACCATTTGCTACTAATGCCGGTAGCGATTATATCTACTACGATAATCCAGGTGACATCTTCGCTGGCAGAGATGCCAGATTAGGTGGTACCATCATGCTGCCCGGCTCTAAATTCAAAGGCAAAGCACTGGATATCTGGGCAGGTATCATGTACTGGAATAACGGTGCTTACAGCATCATCAGCGGTGATACCTATGGTGAAATCGGCAACATACCTGGTGGCCCTACAGGCGTACAGGTAGTAGGTATGGATGGCCCGATCGATGGTAAAGAGTATTCTGCACAAACAGGTTTCCTGGTACGTAAGTTCATGGATCCAACTGTTGGTTCCGGTCAGCTGGGTACACAGAGTGAAGTTTGGTGGGTACGCTACCGTTATGCTGAAGTACTGCTGAATGCCGCAGAAGCAGCATTCGAACTGAATCAGCCTGCAGTAGCAGCGGGTTATATGAACACAGTACGTGCAAGAGCGGGACTGACTATACCACTGGCTGCTACCGATATCACCTTCGACAGGATTGTACATGAAAGAAAAGTAGAACTGGCATTTGAAGGTCATGAACTGTTTGACAACAAACGCTGGCGCCTGGCTCACAAAGTATGGAATGGCGAAAGCCTCAGTGCTGCCGAGGTGATTTCCAACATTGGAAAAGCTGATAAAGTAAATACCCAGATCTATGGTCTGTGGCCTTACAAGATCTACAACCCGGGAAGTGCAAACAATGGTAAGTACGTATACAAAGTGGTAAAATCAGCAAACGTAACTGCGGCACACCGCTTCAACCTGGGTAACTATTACTCTTCTATCTCTGCAGATATCCTGAGTAATAACCCTAAGCTGGTAAAGAATCCTAATCAGTAAAATGTTAATTATGTTTCGTAGAAAATATATCACCGGTCTATTGATTGCCATGACTGCATTTGCATGCAAGAAGGATAATTATGATGAACCAAAGACTACTTTTCAGGGTAGCATTACATACCAGGGTGAGGCCATCAACGTAGCTTCACTGGCTGTAAATTTTGAACTGTGGGAACCAGGTTGGGGTAAGAGCGGCGCTATTGCCGTGCAGGTAAAAGAAGATGGTTCTTTCTCTTCCCTCCTCTTCAACGGTAATTACAAGCTGATTATACCTGCAGGCCAGGGACCATTCAGATCAATCATTAACAATGCTACCAATAGCGATACCATTCCCCTGAAGATTTCTGGCAGCACGACCATGAACATTGAGGTGATGCCTTACTACATGATCCGCAACCAGCAGATCAGCAAGAGTGGAACTACTGCAGTAGCTACCTTCAAACTGGAACAGATCATCACGGATGCCAATGCGAGGAGTATTGAAAACGTGTATCTTTACCTGAACCAAACCAGCATCGTAGACCAGAGCAATTATAAAGTAAGGACTGCGGTGACAGGTAGTAGTATTACTGATTTGAACAATGTATCTATGTCTGTAGACATTCCTTCTTCTATGTCATCAGTAGGTACAACAGGCGATCAGAATTATGCGTTTGCAAGAATTGGGGTCAAGATCGCCGGTGTGGAAGATCTGCTCTATTCTACCGTAGTAAAAATTGACCTTTAATATTTATCATCAGTGGACCGCTGAGTGCAATGAAAATTTGCATTCAGCGGTTTTTTAATTCTAGTATATGAAATCTATTTTCCGGCTTTTTGTACTGCTCTGTGCCTTCGCCTGCAATGCACAGCAGAAGACCTCCTTTCGCAATCCCCTCATGTCCTCCGGGGCAGATCCCTGGGTAACGTATAAGGATGGATATTACTATTACATGCATACCGTAGGTAATCACCTGGAATTGTGGAAAACAGCCAATATGGCTAAACTGGGAGAAGCACCTCATAAGAACATCTGGACACCACCTGCCAGCGGTTCTTTCTCTAAAGAAATCTGGGCACCGGAAATCCACTTCCTGCGGGGCAAGTGGTATGTATACTTCAGTGCTGATGATGGCGACAACCAGCACCACCGCATCTATGTATTGGAGAATAGCTCTCCCGATCCGATGAAAGGTAGCTGGGAAATGAAAGGTAAAGTAAGTGACCCGGCAGACAAATGGGCTATCGATGCTTCCATATTTGAGCACAAACAAAAGTTGTATATGATCTGGTCCGGATGGGAAGGAGATAAGAATGGCGAGCAGGACATTTATATCGCGGAAATGAAAGACCCTCTCACCATTACGGGCCAACGGGTAAGAATTTCCCGCCCTGTATTTGACTGGGAAACGCATGGTGATCTGAATGATCCAAACCTGCCACACGTCAACGTGAACGAGGGGCCGGAGATCCTGAAGCATGGCAATAAGCTGTTTTTATGCTACAGTGCCTCCGCCTGCTGGACGGATTTTTACGCCCTGGGCATGCTGGTGGCCGATGGCAATAGCAATCTCCTGGACAGCACCAGCTGGAAGAAGAGTACAAAGGCCATGTTCATGCAATCACCGGAAAACGGGGTATTTGCACCGGGACATAATTCCTTCTTCACATCACCTGATGGTAAGGAAAACTGGATTCTCTATCATGCCAATGATAACCCGGGAGATGGCTGTGGGGGTAAGCGTTCGCCGCGTATGCAGCCCTTCACCTGGGGGAAGGATGGAATGCCCGTTTTTGGCAAACCAGTATCTGTAAAGACAGAATTACGTATACTGTAAACATTTATTATAATATGTTTCGCAATGATACATAAATGCAGGCTCGGCGGGGCGTGTTAATGTTTGTTAATAACAGGAAAGTGTGATGTTAAATTCATGAGAGTGCAGTATCTTTTACTACGAAATCGGTTAAGTTTAAGGGCGCACTAAAGACAGCATTAAACAGCACTATCAACAAATTTATTCCACCAACATTATGCCTTCAATCGTATTGCATTATGTTATCATTGCGAGCATTACAGTTGTATTTGTTATTGTAAACAAAATCTACGGCCACAAAGGCAAAGTGAGCAAAGAAAGACATCGGACAACAGTATATCACTACAGCAGCAGGAAAGCAACGCACTGATAACCCGTATTTTAAGACCAGGTAATTACTGCGAAAGGGGATTTTCGCAATCATAGCTTCTTGTACCGTATTGAGAATCATTCCCTTTCGCTTAGTCTACAAAATTTATGGACTATTTTTTGGAAAATAGCTTCTCTCCCGTTAAATTTGTTCCATACCACCACCTGATACAGCCCACCACTGTATAAACAAATTCAGTTTTATTATTCACCCTGGAAAAATAACTGATCCCTCGTCGGAAAAGGTATTGCTATGCGTATACCTGCCGGGGACGGACCCAAAAATCAACCTTCTGTTCTCTGTTGTTTGGTCTGTAGGGCTGTGTCAGCAGCCTTGCAGTCCTTTTAAAACGAATAGTCATGAAACTGAACTTATGCAGACAGTATGCGGCTTCATTTGCCTCCCTGGGTGTCATCGCAGTGATCACCGCTTTTACCATATCGGTGACTGTAGAACAACATCAGTTAAATAACCAGCAGGATACGCCTGCCGCCAGGGTAGCAGCAGCCAACGCTGATTCCACATTAAAGATCGTCTGTATAGATACCAGGCACTAATAAAAAGACAAGTACACATATGCATCTGAAACCTGTAAACATAGTCAGCGGCTATACCAGGGAGCAATTCACCACTGAATTTGTAAATCCGGGAAAACCAGCCTTGATTAAGGACTTTATCTTACCGGAAAGCCAGGATATATTGACCAGATGGAACTACGACTATTTTAAGAAAGAAGCGGGAGATACATTGGTAGCAGTGCATGAAAAGGAGAATGCACACCTGGATAAGGCCACCAGTCAGGCTGGCAATAAAATGAAATTTGGAGATTACCTCGATCTGATAGCTGCCGGGCCTACAGAAAGCCGCCTGTTTTTATTCAACCTGCTCCGCGAGAGACCGGATATCCGGAAAGAACTGCAGGTACGGAAGCTGGCGGACAACCTGCTTACCTGGCTCCCATTCCTCTTTTTTGGTGGAGAAGGATCATCTGTACGATACCACTATGATATCGATATGTCTCATGTATTTCTCACCCAGCTGCATGGTGTAAAACGGGTATGGTTATTTCCCAATGATCAGGCAAGTCTCCTGTATCGCTTACCCTGGAACTTTCATGGCCTGGCAGATTTGCGGCAGCCTGATTATGACAAATACCCTGGCTTACGCCTCCTGGATGGATATGAGTGTACGCTGCATGTAGGAGATACGATCTTTATTCCTTCGGGATACTGGCACTATATCCAGTACGAAACGGCTGGCTATTCTGTGGCTTACAGGGCATTGCCTGTATCGCTGGCCAGGAGGGCCATCGGTGTGAGAAACATCTTTATCACCCGCCGTTTTGACGATGCAATGCGCAAGCTGCTGGGCAAAAAGTGGTTTGAGTACAAAACCCAGACTGCTTATAACCGGGCAAACAAGGCGATAGCTATTTCACATTAAATACGAAACCAATACCATACACATTCTTGATACTGATATTGATATTATGTTGGAAATATTTTCTGAAACGTGAAATGAAGACATCCAGGCTGCGGCCTACAAAGTAGTCATTGGAGCCCCAGACTTTAGTGAGGATTTCTTCCCGCTTTAATACACGGTTCACATTGTTAAAGAACAGCACCAGCAAATCGCACTCCCGCGGGGTGAGAATGATCTCTTCGCCCTGCTCTGTCACCAGCTTGAGGGAATCCACAAAAAGCTGCGTTGTACCTATATTGATCACTTTCTGCTGTGCAGGCTCCGCGCTGACAACAGGTTGTTTCCGCTTGATGATGTTGCGGATGCGTAATACCAGTTCGTCTACATCAAAGGGTTTTACCACATAATCATCAGCGCCTATCTTCAGGCCGTTGAGCCTGTCGTTCTTCTCTCCTCTTGCTGTGAGGAAAAGGAAAGGCACATCGCTATTGAGTTTGATGACATGCTCTGCCAGTTCGAATCCATTCAGCCCGGGCAGGTTGACATCTATAAGAAGAATATGATAAGCATTGGGCGATTTCTCAAATACGTCCAGGGCGGTCCGGCCATTTTGCTGCCAGTCCACATCAAAATCCATTAATTCCAGGTATTGTTTTACAACGTTTCCGAGGTCTGCTTCATCCTCTACTAACAGAATTTTGTGTTTCATCCCCTTACAATTTTCACTTAGGTATAATGATTACAAATGTACTTCCCATGCCTGGTTCGCTTTCCACTCTCACTGTCCATTGGTGAGCATCTATGCATTGCTTTACATAATGCAGGCCAAGTCCTAAACCCTTGGCATTTTGCGTCAGGTCTTTTTGATTCCGGTAGAATTTATCAAAGATATAACGGATTGTTTCTTTATCCATACCAATTCCATTGTCACTGATCGAGATCTGTATATCGGTGTCCATTTCCACTACAGCTACCTGGATATGTTTTACCTCCTGCAGGTTATATTTCACCGCATTATCCAACAGATTGAGGAGTAGAGTGGTAAAATGGAAACTATCTGTATCGACAATTATTGTGGCAGGTGCCGGTACAAAAGACAGTTGCAAATTGTCCGAAGGGAACTTGATACTGAAATCTGTAAGGATCTCACTGATCAGGATATTCAGGTCTTCGGGACCTTTCTGAACGTATAGCTGGTCTACAGTAGCGATGTCCAGCACCTGTCCTATCAGCAACTTCAATCGTTGTGATTGCCGCTCTATGATGTCAGAAAGAGAGCGGATGGCCGTCTTATTTTCCAGCACCCGTTCGTTCTGAATATTTTTATTGGCCACCATAATGGCTGATAATGGTGTATGGAACTCGTGGGTAATGTTGTTGATAAAGTCAGTTTTTACATCAGCAATATGCTTTTGTTTGATCCAGTTGCGAAGTGTGATGAAAAAGAGGATAATGATCGCGAGTACGGAGAGCAGGCTCATGGTAAGGATGCCCTGCATCTGTTTAAACACAACCTGTCTGCGGTTAGCCGGGTCAGCATAGAGTGAAAAACTGATAGCGTAAGTATAAGGTTTGGGATCGGACACAAAGAGACCGATTATCTGACTTTGTTCATCCGGATTGGTGAGATCACCGAATATTCTGATCCCCTTGGCTGTCTGAATATGTGCATCAATAAGCGGGTATTTATTTCGCTTATCATAGATGTTTACATATTTGGGATCGGCGAATTGCAGGTCGATACGTGATACGACAAGCAGGTATTTAAGCGAATCCTGGATGCCTTCTTTGAATTTGATATCCCTTAGCAGGGCATCTGCATTTTGCTTGTCAATGAGTGTATTAAAAATATTCCGGAGTAATAACTGTGATGCATGATTGAAACCGGCAGTATCGCCTGCTTTATAGAGCCTTTCGAGTTCGTGGTATTGAGGTGATAACAGGTTTTCTATAATATCCTTTCCACCAGGAAAGACATGGTCGTTAATGATTGCTTTAGTATAACGTTCATTGATACGACCTTTCTTTTCATAGTAGAATCTTCTGTTCAACAGATCATAGGTATTGTATACTAACATGATCTGGACAATTGCCAATACAATGAAACAGATGACAGAAGAAGTGATATAAACCTTAACCGGATGCCTCATGAAATAATTCCTGAAAGACAAATATATTCTTTCAATCGCCAGTTTAAGCCCCATCCGCATTTTTCTGTTCATATTTAAATATCGGGAATTTAAATTTCATTTACAATTCGTTTGAAATTCATTGACAACTTTTAATGAATGGGATTGGTAATTTAGCAATCACGAACACATAGTTTAAACGTTATTGATAGAGGCGGAGTCCTCTCCTTTGTGCTAAACTTACCACGATACAAGTACTCTGAACTGTTAAACTGCATGCTGCAAGCCAGGCCGAAAACCAGGTCTCAACAGGTTTTTCATCTCCCGTAACCCCCTGGTATGCAGCGTGCGGTATCCTCCCGGCGAATGAAGGTTTTGCCAAAGGGCACATTTTCATTCGCCGGATATCCGGTATTGTAGATACTTTTCAACCCTTCCCATCCCTGACTGAGCCAGGAATTCTCACTTGTTAATAATTGATTTTCAGTCAATTAACATTATTTAACTCATTGCTTCATAAGCTGGCAAACCTTTTGATTTAGTTTTAGTGTTCTTCTATTACTCACCCATTAAAATGCGCGTTGACATGGCAAAAAACCAGGAAGCAGGAACAAAGCATGAAAGTGGAAAGAAAGTGAAGCACCCCAGTCAGGCTGAAGCCATTGGTCTGACCACCAACAAGGAAAAAAACAGGGGACCCCATCCTACCGGCGTGGCGAAAAGAACAGGACATCGCGTGGCCAATCATGGTTAGCTTTCTATATCTGATCTTACAGCATTTGTACCCCACTGTTGCGACGTATTGTCGTGATAGCACAACTAATTTTTGTTTGTTATGGAAAAACATACAGTTACAGTATATATAGAGGGTCGGTCCTATCAGATTGTGATCAGTGTGAATGAAGCACGTCATGAAACCACCTATGAAGTAATTACGAGTGGTAATATTCTGAAAGATTTCTCGCCGGACATTATTGATTGGCAGGAAGATAGTATGGCATTGCCGGCAGAAAGAGTCAGAATGGTGGAGAGTGAGCAGATCGCGCGAATTATCTGGACTGATATCCTTGATATGATGGAGCGTTGAAGTGATCGCGATGAGCGTTGAAGTGAGAGTGGTGGAGGGTCGAAGTGATCGTAATGAACATCGAAGTGATCATGATGGAACGTCGAAGTCGCCCCAGATAATGGATTGGAATGAGGTTGTATCAAAAGTAAATTTCCGGGTTTAATCCAGATGTCTGATGGAGAGAATTTTCTTTATTAAATTCTAAATTGCCATCAAATTACTTTTGATACAACCTCATTATTTTTATTATACCTACAGCATCCTGCACTCAATTAAAAGATATCACTGGATCTTGTTGTGGCTGTACTGCTATGTACTGAATGCGCCAGCCAGCTAAAGAATTGCCCCAGGCAATGCTATGTTTATTTATGCACAAAATGTGGATGTCTCTCTCCTGACCCGTACTTCCTGCAACGGATTATACTCTATGGTCTGAATGATAATAAAGACTCCATGTACGTAATTTTGGATAAGGTAGATAAAAGGTATACATTGTCTGAAAGTACCATCGAAGCAGGGCAATATTAAATATAGTATGAACAAACAGTCGTATGACGCAATCGTAGTAGGTGCTGGTCCTAACGGCCTGGCAGCAGCCATTACCCTGCAACAGCAGGGCATACAGGTCCTGCTGCTGGAGGGGAAGGATACTATTGGCGGCGGTCTCCGTTCCAAAGCACTCACCTTACCCGGATTTGTTCACGATGTGTGTTCTGCCATTCATCCCCTGGCTGCAGGCTCTCCTTTTTTTCGTACCCTGCCCCTGGCAGATTTCGGACTAAAATTCCTGCAACCTGAAGTAGCCGCTGCTCATCCCTTTGACGATGGTACGGCTGCTGTATTACACCGTTCATTGGATGATACTGCCAAAGGACTCGGTATAGACGAACATAAATATCACCAGCTCATGGACCCGGTAGTGAAGGATTGGCCAGCACTGGCACCTGCCTTACTGGGTCCACTGGCAATTCCAAAACATCCCGGTGTTATGGCGCGTTTTGGCCTGAAAGCATTATTGCCTGCCAGCACACTTGCTGCCAGGTTCCGGGGAAAGACAGCCAGGGGCTTGTTTGCCGGTATGGCTGCACATGCTATACAACCATTGACGAACCTCACTACGGCTGCTATCGGCATGGTCTTATTAGCGAATGGTCACCTGGAAGGATGGCCTGCACCACAAGGCGGTTCACAGGCCATAGCAAATGCACTGGCAGCTTATTTCGAATCAATCGGTGGCGAGATCCGGACGGGTACTTATGTACGCTCCTTAAACGATCTGCCTCCTGCCCGCGCTATTCTCCTGGACATAACGCCTAAGCAACTACTAGACATCGCAGGTGACAAAATAAAAGGCTTTTACAAATACCAGCTGGAACATTATCGCTACGGTATGGGTGTGTTCAAAATAGACTGGGCGCTGAATAGCCCCATTCCTTTTACCAACGAACTGTGCCGCAAAGCAGGTACCCTGCACCTGGGCAATACATTGGAGGAGATTACCGCCAATGAACACCTCACCTCGAAAGGACAGCATCCTGACAAACCTTTTGTACTCCTGGCACAGCAAAGCATCTTCGATCACTCCCGTGCACCCGAAGGCAAACATACAGCCTGGGCATATTGCCATGTTCCCCATGGTTCCACGGTAGATATGACTACTCATATCGAAAACCAGGTAGAGCGATTCGCACCCGGTTTCCGGGACCTGATCCTGGACAGGCATACGATGAATACCCGCCAGATGGAGGACTACAATCCAAACTATATAGGTGGTGACATCAACGGGGGTATCCTGGATATTACCCAACTCTACACCAGACCAGCTATCCGCTTATCTCCCTATAGCACCCCTGCAAAAGGTATTTACGTTTGTTCCTCTGCAACTCCCCCTGGTGGCGGTGTACATGGCATGTGTGGCTACCATGCCGCAAAGAAAGCGCTCAAAGACATCTTTAAAATCTATTAACAATCCATTTGAATTCTATTGACAGGTTCGTAAGCGACCTGTGCTTATTTTTATATAGAATCGTGTTGACCTGACACCGTAGACCAAAATCGATATCCACATTTTTAAGAGCGCACTTTATTAACCAAACGCATAACGCCCATCATGATGACCCGTAATTTTACAAAGCTATCTTTGTACGCTGTATGCCTGTGCAGCAGTCTTGGTACTTTCGCCCAGACTGAGCTGACCACCAATGGAGGTGCCGTCACTGTACAGTATAACAACGACGACAATGCAAAGGAAAACTATCAGAACATCACAGACAATGATGTAAACACCAAGTACTATACTGCACATACAGACATCTGGGTGCAGTACCAGTCGGCCTATTCAGCCATCTTGAGCCAATATTCCATTTCTTCTGCCAACGATGCCAATACCCGTGATCCTAAAGATTGGGTGCTCTTAGGTTCTAATGACGGCAGTACATGGGTGACATTGGATACGCAGACCGCCCAGACATTTGCGGCCCGCTTTCAGACCAACACCTACACCGTATCCGGCGCTGCCGCCTACCTGTATTTTCGCCTTCACATCACTGCCAGCAATGGTGCAGGTGCTATCCAGTTTTCAGAATGGAAACTGACGGGATCCGCTGCAGGACCCGCGGCACCGACCCATCTTACTGCCAGCATCTCAGGATATCATGCCAACCTGAGCTGGACAGATAATGCTACAAATGAAACTGGCTTTATCATCTCAAGCTCTATTGATGGTGTGAATTTTCACATACTCGATACCGTAGCTGCCAATGTGCATCACTATGCTGATAGCGGTCTGAGTGTAGGTACTGCCTATATTTACAAGGTAAGAGCTGTAAATGCTACCGGCGTATCTGCTTATGCAACATCCGCAGTAGTAAGAACGGCTGCAGCACCTTATGCCATAGACCTGACTAATTACGTAAATGGCAAAGTATCGGATCAGTTTAATACTACCGGTGCAGAAGGCATTGCCAAAGCAACAGACAATAGCATCTATACCAAATACCTCGCGTACAATCCTACTACATGGGTCGTGTACAAACTGGCACATCCCGGTACCGCCACACAATATGCCATTACCTCCGGCAATGATGCCGAGGGCAGAGATCCGAAAAACTGGGTGTTTGAAGGTTCTAATGACAGCACTACCTGGGTGACATTGAATACACAAAGCAATCAGGTATTCACTGGCAGACAAAAGAAAAGAACTTTTGTATTTGCCAACACGACAGCTTATAAATATTATCGTTTAAATATTACAGCCAATAACGGGGATGACCTCATTCAGTTTTCAGAACTGGAGATCTATGGCACAGGTACCGGATCTTTCCCTACGGGAGCTCCTGCTGCGCCTTCAGATTTAGTAACCACCAGCGTTTCAGGCAACCAGATTATCCTGGATTGGTCTGATAATGCTACCACCGAAACCAGCTATCGCTTGGAGCACTCAACAGATAGTACTAACTGGGATTTCTCCAAAGAGCTGCATCCAAATTCTACACATTTCTATTCACTGGAATTATCTCCGCTTACCACTTACTATTATCGTGTAAGGGCAGAGAACAGTGATGGCAATTCTGAGTGGGTATATGCACAAAATACCACACTGACAAACACACCACCTGCTACCTGGAAAGAGCATTGGTTTGAACACAGGGAATTACTGTCATTGGTATACAGCAACAGCAGTATCAATATGTACTATGATAGTGCGGTACCAAGAACCGTCACCTGGATGAATGATGATATGACTAAGGTATGGGAATACGTAAAATCCAATTACGGTTCATTCAGCGATCCTAAACTGAACATGGTGTATCATAGCGTGGCAGGCTTCTCCGGCGGACATCCGGCTACTGTATTCGATGACTCACATGACTATCGTAACGTAGCAGACCTGGGTGGCGACTGGACTACCAGAAGTGACTGGAACCTGGGTGCATCTATTCATGAAGTAGGGCATATTGTAGAAGGTGGTAGCAAGGGCGTGAAGAACTCACCTGCATTCGCTATATGGCATGATAGTAAATGGATGGAGATCTTTATTTATGATGTGGAAAAACGCCTGGGATGGACGGATGATGCACAGGGAACTTATGACGATGTCATAGGTGGTGTGGAAAATTATCCAAAACCAGGTACACACTGGTTCAGAGACTGGTTCTATCCGATCTATACCCGTTCTGATTCCAGCGCTGCACTGAACAGGTATTTTACATTATTGTCTGAATATTTCCCGCAGCATAATGGCGAGTATACCAGGGATCTGAACCTGGGTGAGTTTGTACATTTCTGGAGTGGTGCTGTAAGATATAGTCTGAAGAAACAGGCAGATACAGCATTTAAATGGGATGATGAACTGGAAATGCAGTTTAAGCAGGCACAGATTGATTTCCCATTCACCTATCCTGATGAACCGGTAGTACCTGATACAACTATCGACACGGTAAAGGTGCCTACCTGCCATGTATGGCCCAATCCTGCTTCAGGGTATGTAAATGTATCACTGCCGGGAAAGGCGGCGAAGTATATCGTATCATTATATGGTCTGAATGGTGTAAAACATGTTTCCCGCATTGCGCAGGGCAACAGCATTACATTGAATGTGAGCGGATTGCCTACCGGCGTGTACATCATCACAATAGCCGATGAGCGCCAGCGCATAGTGAGCAGACAAAAAATCATCGTCAATAATTCAAGGCATTAAGCCGGTAACTATATCAAAAAAGCTTCCACCCAAGGTGGAAGCTTTTTTTTATAATATGAATAGTACTTTAATCATTCCTGCACGACATCCCTCCTGAAATGAAAAACCATTTATTCCCTCTTTAAAACCAAAATCAATGACATCAAAAATGACCGTCAAGGTAGGCGTATATGCTCTCTGCGCCCTCACCTTATTCGGCGCTTGCAGCAAGGAGGCCGCTTCATCTCCTCCACTCGCATCCGCCTCCGTTCTCCACACCTCTGCTGTAGGTTCAGCAATAAACAGCAGCTGGTCAGTCAATTGGAACAACTATGCCGACGGCACCTACGCCAGCTCCGCTGCTGCCACCGACTTTGGCAACATCACTGGCTGGGTAGACACACGTTGCTGGATCTCCGGTGGCACCTGCCGTATTAAACTCCTCGCCAACGCCCTTTCTGGTGCAGGAGGCGTAATTGGCAATGTCGACATTTCCGATGGCTCCGCCTACGA
The DNA here is from genome assembly GCF_003412465.1 of Chitinophaga silvisoli. Lineage (GTDB taxonomy): Bacteria > Bacteroidota > Bacteroidia > Chitinophagales > Chitinophagaceae > Chitinophaga > Chitinophaga silvisoli. Next base: position 308,730 of record NZ_QTJV01000002.1, on the reverse strand, counting down.
AGTGGATTACGACATCCGTTTTCATAGTCAGTTCGAATGGTCCAGGGGTGGTAAGTTAGGCTTTGGCTTCTCTATCGGCGATGGTAATACCGGCGGCGACCCGGGTTGGGATGGTAATGGCGGCAGTGCACGACTTATGTGGTATCAGACTGATGCCGGCCGTGTATTCTTCCAGCCTTATCTCTACTTCAAGGACCAATCAGGGACCTATGGGGAAACGTTCGGGAAATCTTATCCCTCCTCAGGTAGCCTCAATAAAGGACAATGGTACCATGTACACCTGTATGTAAAAAGCAATACCGGTAGTAATACAGATGGTCACGTACAATACGTGATCGATAATACAATTGTATTAGACAGAGATATCCGCTGGACAACCAATGACAGCAAACGCCTGATCAAAGGATTGACCTTCCACACATTCCGTGGCGGTAGTGAAGATTATTGGGAAGCTTCAGCAGATGGGTACATCTACTATGACAATCTTGTAGTACACAAGATCAGCAGTTGACAAGCAGTTCGATAAGTATAGTCACAGACACTCCTGGCAAAGCAGTAATTTTCTTACTGTGGAGCCGGGAGTTGTTGGTTTATAGACCTGCCATTTCTCTCTTCGCGAGGCGCAACCACTGTGAGTTCATCCTGCGCACATACCGGGGATGCAGGTGAAATTCATCTTTAATCGTCTGGAACTGTTGAAGGGCTTCTTTATTCCTGTTCTGCTTTTTCAGGAATAAGCCATAGTAATACATGCCTTCTATAGAGTGGTGTACACGAACCACTTTTTTATACACTTCTTCAGCTGGTGGTAGCATGCCCGTAGCTTCCAGCGCCCGTGCATACATTAACTCATCTTCCTGTTTGATCAGGTTGGCATTCGTCTGTGCAAATGCTTTTTCCATACAGGCAATGCTGTCAGCATATCGCTGATCATAAAAATAAAAGCGGCCCAGCTGTTGTAAAATGCCTAAGTCTCTTGGAAAACTCTGCCGGCATTCTTCTGCCAGTGCAATGGCTTTAGCATATTGTTGCTGGTCAGCATAAGCGCCTGCCAGTCCCATTTTATTAGCCACAGTATCAGATAACCTGACACGGCGCTCCCACTCCCCAATAACGGATTTGGGAAAGAATACACGTTGCAGGTTGGAAAAAAACTCCCCTCTGTTGATTTCTGGCAGGATTTCCCTGATGAAGTAAATGATACATCCGATCATGGGTAAGAAAATCAGGAGATAGATATAATCTCTTTTGCCCGTTTTGAGACAATGGATGATACAAATGATCTGTAAACCAACAATCAGGTAATAGGAGTTATTCCAGAGGCCAAAAATGTTCATGGTGTAAAAATAAAAAATTTGATATTATCCTGTTGCCTGTTTCCCCGGCAGGATAATATGGAAGATAGTCCCTTCGTCCGGAGCTGACAATACATACATATGTCCTCCATGATTCCCCACAATCCTCCTGCACAAAGATAAGCCAATGCCCGAGCCGGGATATTGATTCCTGTTGTGGAGGCGCTTAAACACTTCAAAGATCTGCTCCGCATATTTATTTTCAAAACCTATTCCATTATCTCTGAATGAAATATCGTAATACTGCTTACCCTGTTCCGGCATGCGCAGATAAGTAGCTGCTTCAGCTAAGGATATCACATGGGCCTGAATTTCTATCACAGGAGTTACGCCGTCCTGTGTGAATTTCAAAGCATTGCTCATCAGGTTGTAAAACAACTGATTCATTTGCAGGGGTACACCCTGGATCACAGGTAGTTTTCCAATATTAATGCGTGCTTTCTTTTCTTCAATAATCAGTTCAAAATCCTTGCTCACCATCAGCAGAAGTTCTGTCAGATCTACATCCCGCATCATATTCCCCGTTTCCAGCAAGCGGGAAAATTCCAGCAGGTCCTTGATCAGCATAGACATCCGCTCGGACGATTGATTGATTTTATCTACCAGGCGTTTATGTTCTATATTCAGGTCATCTTTTCTTGACAGCAGGTCTGCATAAATCCTGATCTTGCGCAGGGGTTCCTGCAGGTCATGACTGGCTACATAGGCATATTGTTCCAGCTCCTGGTTAGAGCGTATCAGGTGCATATTCGCATCCTGCAATTCTTCGTTCATAGCAGCCAGCTCCTCATTGGAAGCTGCCAGTTCCTCTGTACGTTCCAACACTTCTGATTCCAGGAAACTCTGGTTCTCCAGGATCTTATTTTTAGCTAATACCTGCTGGGTCACGTCTATGGCCATATTCAGGATAGCATATACTTCGCCCTCTGGATCCTGCAATGGTTTGAAGGTAATATTCAGGTAGGTCAGCGTCATGTTGCCATCGATCATCAGTTCGATTGGCATTTCACGGCCATGGTAGACCTCTCCTGTATTGAATACCTCGTCCATGATGTCTAGAAACTGGTGCCCGTGAAGTTCCGGCAATGCCCGGGCGAGTGGGTAACCTATAATGGCGCTACCCCTGTCCCAAAGGGTAAGCATAGCATCATTCGCTACTTCGATGATCAGTTCCCTGCCTACATACAGCGCAGTAGGTACAGGTGCTTCTTCCACCAGGGAGCGGAACCTGTTTTCACTTTCTTTGAGTGCTTTTTGTGTTTCCAGTTCTGAACGCAGATCCCTGGCTACCCCAGCTATCGCAATAGGCTTCCCGCTCATAGGGCTATCCAGCCTGAAGGCGTTTGTCATGAAGGGCAGTGCTTCACCCGTTTCCTGGTGCTGGTAGGTTTGTCTGCCTGTCCATTTCCCTTCCCGCATCAGTTCCGGAATAATGGCATCTTCTACCTGGTTGTAGAAGGAGGGCTCAAAAAAATCTTTCATGGAGTGTGTCACCGCCGCGGCCTTGTTCGGTAAGCCCAGCAGGCGCACGCCAGCCTCGTTGATATAGGTCACATTGCCTTTAAGGTTGCTTACCATGATCAGGTCATTGCTATTCTCCACCAATGATAAGAGTTGTTGCTGTTCCTTGCGTACGGCTACCTCATTGCCTATATCAAAGGCGATGGCAAGGATGTGTGTGGAATTGGCTTCTTCCATCGCTACAGTGGCAATGTTTACCTGCACCCAGCGTGCACTGCCATCCTTGTGATAATATTGTTTAATCTGGTTGTAAAATTCCTGTTTGCCATGTACAAGGTCTGCAAACAATTTATCGCTTTCCCTTCTGTAATCTGCCTGCACAATACTTCGGTAGTACATTCCGGAAAGCTCCTGCTGCGTATAACCCAGGAACCCGGCAAAGGCTTTATTTACTTCCTGTATGACTCCGTTTTTATCCAGAAATGCCATATTGATACTGGAATTATTAAATGCCAGCAGGAATCTTTGTTCTACTTCTTTCAGGAGCCGGGTATGTTCTCTGGATTCTGTCACGTCCAGACCAATGCCTGAGAAAGATACAGGTCTACCTGTAAGGTCGTAATAATATTTACCCCTGATCTTCACCCAGTGCACAGAGCCATCTTTCCATATAAAACGGCATTCATAGTTCAGAATACCGGTGTCCATCGCTTCCTCGTATGCCTGCTCCCTGATTTTGCGGTCTTCGGGGTGTACATAGGGTAAAAAAAAATCCCTGAAGTGACTACCTCCCACTTCTTCTCCCATAATCATATGAGCAAGCGAAGGAGAATAGGTAATAGTATCACTTGCAAAATCGATGGTGAATGAGCCGGCTCCCGAACCTTCTATGGCGATGGAAGAAAGTCTTTCTGCCGCTTCCGCTTTTTCACTGGCAGCTATTTCACTGGTAATGTCCATAGCCATGCCGGAAAGGCGGCTTACAGTTCCTTCGGGTGTAAAGTATACCTGCCCTTTTACCTGTATCCAACGGAGGGATCGGTTGTCAACATCAGCAGTTCTGAAACGCAGGTTGAGGTTATGGTCAGATTGCTTTTGCATGTGTTTGCGTACCGACTCACGTACCAGTTGTCTGTCTGCAGGGTGCAGACTTCCCAACAACATTTCATAAGTAATGTTTGCCACCGGTGGTAACCCGAATAGCTCTTTACATGTTGTGTCAAGTATCACCTTACCCTGGAGAATATCTATATCCCAGATACCAATGCCTACGGCATGAAGGGCAGCTTTTATCTGTTGTATCTCCTGATCAGCATGAGCGGTCTGATCAGATGGGGGATTTTCATGCATAATTTGATATTGGAATACAATATAGGCGAAATTACTTCATGATTAGCGCAATCAGTTCTTCTGTGGAAAGCTTACCTGAAATATCGCTGCCTGCCAACAATTGATCTGCCAGATCCTGCTTGTTCCGGTGCAGAGAAATTATCTTTTCTTCAATGGTATCCTGCATGACGAGCCTGTAGATGGTCACGGGTTTTGTCTGTCCCATCCTGTAGGCACGATCAGAGGCCTGCTCTTCTATCGCAGGATTCCACCAGGGATCCAGGTGAATGACATAGTCGGCCGCTGTAAGGTTAAGACCCAGGCCTCCGGCTTTGAGGCTGATGAGGAAAAGGTCTGCCGTGCCTCCCTGGAATTGCCTGACACGTTCTTCCCTGTCAGGGATAGCTGTTGCGCCGTCAAGATAAAGATAGGAAATCCCCTTGTCATCCAGTGCCCGTTTTACCAGGTCCAGGTGCCGCACAAACTGGCTAAATACCAATGCCCGGTGTTTGTTGGAAATCAGTTCTTCAACGATTTCTAAGAATGTGGAGAGTTTGGATGATGGAATATTCACTTCTGTATGCAACATCTGTGGATGACAGGCCGCCATACGGAGTTTACCGATCTCTGTCAGGGTATTCAGGTGTTGCTTGCTATCACTCACCCTGTATTTTCGGATATTTTCTATCGCCTTGAGCCGGATGGCTTCATAAAATGCCCTTTCATCGTGCGATAAAGGAATGAGTTTGACGATCTCCGTTTTTTCCGGCAATTCATCCAGCACCGCACCTTTTGTTCTGCGCAGCATATAGGGGGCAATCAGTTTTTTGAGGTGTGTTTTTACAGTGCTGTCAGGATTGTATACAACAGGAGTCGTGAATTGTCTGGTAAAGTGCTTAAGCGTACCCAGTAAACCTGGATTGATAAAATGAAATAAACTCCAGATCTCATTCAGGTTGTTCTGTATAGGGGTACCCGTGAGTATTAACCTGAAATGTGCCTGAAGGGCCATCGCCGCTTTTGCAGTTCTGGTCTGGTAATTTTTGATAGCATGTGCTTCATCCAGGATGACGGAATCCCACTCTGTTGCAGTAAGCAATGCTCTTTCTGACAGCAGCAGTCCATAGGTGGTAACCACTACCGAAAATTTGCCTGCGGAAGTCAGCAATTCCTTCCTGTCTCCACCAGCATGCAACATTACCACCTGTAAAGAAGGGGCAAAACGATTGATTTCATTGATCCAGTTAGGCAATACCGAAGCCGGGCATACCACCAGGGCAGGGCCTTCTGCTCCCCTGTGGAGTAATAAGGTGATGGCCTGAATAGTTTTACCTAAACCCATATCATCTGCCAGGCAAGCACCGGCACCGAGGTTTGCTAACCGCACCATCCAGCGGAAACCATCTTCCTGGTATGGACGTAGGGTAGCCTGCAATGCTGTGGGAATGGCAGGTGTCACGGAGATGATTTCTTTCCATCGCTGCTTTTGCGCTTTGAAAGCAGCATCCGTTTCTACATTACCCGCTTCATCCAGCATCTCATCCAGCATATGGGCAGCCATGGATTGTATTTTTACAGCTTCATGATCAGCCACGGCGAAACTGTTCATCTCCTGCAGTTGCCGGTACAGCTTTTTCGTGAGTGCCAGGTAGCTGCCATTCCTGAGAGGGATAAAGCGGCTTCTGTGTTGCACCGTTTTGTCCAGCAACTCTTTCAGGGAAAGCACCAGGTCTTCATCTACTTTTAATTCACCCTGGCATTCCAGCCATTTCCGGTTCGACTTCACCGTCAGCGCCATCCTGCTGGTAGTGACTACCTTTTTAATCCGCAACTTTTCTCCTTCCGGCCATTCTGAAATCGCAATAGCAGGATGTTCGTGAATCACTTCAAGTAGTTGCAGGCAATCCAGGGGATCGGAGAAGAGGATGTGGTCATCGTCTATTTCCTGTGCGACTGCCTGTTGAATAAGTTCCAGCAAACGGGCGTAATTGGCTTTTTCTGCCTCCAGGTCACGCGTAGCCTGACAGCGTTCGCCATTCATAATACCGATGATGTGAGCAGCGCCCTCACCCGGTTTGCAATACGGGGGATCCGCTCCAAAAGGTTTTACGAAGAAGGATGCCTTCAGGGCATCGGCAGTAGGCTGTAATTGAACCGTGATGCGGGTATCGCCTTTGCGCTGTTGAATATTAAGAGAAGTACCTTCCAGGTTCGCATGCACAGTAATGTGTGCGCCTATTTGCTGTAAGGCGCTGAGCAATTGCTCCTTGCCATCAAGGGGTACGATGGGAATCTGCTGAACAGTTTGTAATACATTCCGTTGTTTGGGCGTTAGCCTGATTACCTTCAGCCTTGTTTCCGATTCCCTGATAAAGATGATCTCCTTAGACAGATCAGTTGTCGGCAGATTACTATCGAAAGTAAATCCCTTTCCTGTTTTATTCACAAGCAATTCCGGTTCTCCTTTCACAATGTCAAGGGAGATCTCCTGGTTATGTGCCATGAAGAGATAAGGATGTCCGGCCATTTCAGGCCATACCCTGTCTTCAAACACATAATCATCTGAACCGTAAGTGTAGAAACTTTGTTTGATCAGGCACTCGCCTATTTTTACATCCTGCGGAGTCATACCCGGAATGACACCTTCCCTGAACCGCTTCATGTCTACAGGCCGGCCCCTGCTCCAGCCGCCGGCATTTGAAAAGGATTGCAGAATAACCTGGATCTCCCTGGATGTAGGATCTACCAGGTAAGCAATACGTGTAGTTTGCTGTGGCTTTTCGGCCTGAGGGCCTTCTGGGACAGCAAGTAATTTTAACAGCCTTTCCCATTCAGCAGTTCTTTTCAGCTGTGAGAGCAAGGGCTTCTTCCCTATCACAGATGCTGCTTCCAGGTAGGCTTCTTGCTGCTTACGGAAGCCCTCATCCCTGAAGAGATAGAGGTATTCGTACGTAAGGAAGCGGTAGTGGTTTTGAATGCCTTTATACAGTAGTTGTGTGCTAAGGTCCTTGTAAGTCTTCAGCAACTTACTGCCGGGTAAATAAATCTGTAAGCAGATCAATGCCAGATAACTGATCAGGTTTCCATGATTGCCCTGGAGCAGAATCAGCAGCATGTTTTCTGCTTTTTCTTTTCTGCCCTGGTGAAAATGCAATAAACTGATGGCAGGTGTAATGTCAGCCTTCAGCTTCTTCTCGTAAAAAGTAACAATTTTCGTAATCAGGGGATAGGACCGGGAATCTGGTAACAAAGTCAGGTTAAAGGCATATATAAAGCTTGTTAAAGGCGATAGTGGTACCAGGTGCTTTCGGTCTGTTTTAGCCTGCTGTTTAATACCCTGCTCGAATAAGAGAAAGGCGGCATCGGCTTGCTGGTCATAAAGGGCAATCACGGCCTGTGCAAAAGGATCATCATCCGGTTTGAGCGAACCTTCCAATATAGACCAGTTAAGGACCGGGGTCTCCAGCAAGGTAACCGGAGACATACTTTGCACTTGCAAATTCACAGCGGCCTGGTAGATCACCTGGATAATATCGGTGTCAAAAAACTGAAGCAGGGGCTTGTATTCCGGGAAATACAGGAGATAACAGATATGTGGCAGATACTCGTTGATCTCGCCGCTGATGCGCATTACCGGCGCTCTTAACAAAGACCGCTCCCCTGTGAAAAAAGCAATCAGTAATTGCTGTAATTCCTGGATTCTGGCGTTGCTGCTATAAAAAGAGTATTGTCTTACCTGCTGAATGAGTTGCAGGTATTGTGGCTGTCGTACTTTTTCAGGGAATAAAAAGAAGCTCATAGCAGGATCAAGAGAATAATTGCCAGTCACATGTTTGACCACAACCTCCGCTGCTATGAGCTCTTCTAATATGTCAGAAATTGCATCCTGTGGTATGTCAAGGATTTTCTGCGCAGCATCAATGAGCATGTATTTATCTACCGGGTAGATGTAAACGGCTAGTATGTCTATTACCAGTTGTGTTTCCTCGTTCCGTGAGTGATAAATATCCAGATAATGCGCGCTATCAACCATTGGTACAAATGTAGCGAAAGGCTACCATTCCTTCAATACACTTTACAGCATATTGCCCGGATGTAATTTTTCCGTATATAGTTTGGGGGGAAATAATTATGGGAGTTACAATACAATCTTATCATTAATACAATCTTATGACTCTTTCACAAATGATAACATGTATTTAGCAATAGTTAAAAAAGATGCAAGGTCACTGGGTTTGGTGATATAATCCACCACACCCAGCTCAATACTACGGGCTTTAAACACCGGTGAACTGGATGTACTCCAGATGATCTTAGGAATTCCGAGATAGCGCGACTGGTCGTTGAGTTCTTCTACAATTTCTACACCTGTCAGTTCCGGGATATTATAATCAAGGATCATTAATGCAGGCAATTCCTTGTCTTCAATACTCTCCAGATATTTAACGAATTTTCTGCCGTTAGGGATACACACCAGTTGCCAGGTAGGATCTATTTCACTAAATGCATTTTCTAATAATTCCTGATCATCAATATCATCTTCAGCTAACAGGATAAGCCGCTTCGAATGGCCTGAAAATTGCATCTTTTGATAATATTTTATGTTTCTATAACGCTAAATTACCATTTCAAAGCATACGATGTATGATTACCTAAAACAAACCTTGTTTTCTTTTTAATTCATTGACAGGACGCACATTAAAGATATTTTTTCAGCATATATAAGCATAAAGTCGCTAATACTTTCAGCATGAACACCCGGAAGAAAAATTCTGACACCACTCCCTTGCCTGAAACGCATGTGGAAAATACTCCACAGTCTTCCCCAAAAACTACCAACAGTGCGACCGATAGTGTCATAGATGAACTGGATATGCGCCAGCTCTTACAGGTCCTTTCCGAAGTCAAGAATGGTAATTTCACTGTCCGGATGCCAGCAGATAATATAGGCTTAAGTGGTAAGATCTGTGATACCGTCAATGATATTATTGCCCTCAATGAAACTTTGGTGGAAGAACTCATGCTGGCCCGGAATACGATCGGGAAAATGGGGAAGCTCAATCACAGGGTGCAAATGCCCCGCACAGCCAGGGGCTCGTGGAATATGGCAGAAGTATCTATCAATAACCTGATCTCTGACCTGGTACATCCTACCATCGAAATTGCCCATGTAATCAGCTCCGTGGCAAAAGGTAATCTCTCACAGGAAATGCCTTTACAAATTGAGGACCACGTACTGCAGGGAGAATTTGCCCGTATTGCTACTGAGGTAAATGGTATGGTAAAACAATTGAACCTCTTTACGCTTGAGGTAACCCGTGTAGCCCGCGAGGTAGGTTCCGAAGGTAAACTGGGTGGTCAGGCCAAAGTGAAAGACGTAGCCGGGGTTTGGAAAGACCTGACTGACTCTGTAAACCAGATGGCGGGTAACCTCACTGACCAGGTACGTAACATCGCTGAAGTAACCACTGCCGTGGCGAAAGGTGACCTCTCTAAAAAAATCACTGTAGACGTACAAGGAGAAATCCTTGAACTGAAAGATACCATCAACACCATGGTGGACCAGCTGAACTCCTTCTCCTCCGAGGTAACACGTGTTGCGAGGGAGGTGGGAACTGATGGTAAACTGGGTGGTCAGGCAGAAGTAAAAGGAGTAGCCGGTACATGGAAAGACCTGACCGACTCTGTGAACCAGATGGCGAGCAACCTGACCGGTCAGGTGCGAAACATCGCTGAAGTGACCACTGCCGTGGCGAGAGGTGACCTCTCCCGCAAAATCACGGTGGATGTAAAAGGAGAAATCCTGGAACTGAAAAACACCATCAACACGATGGTGGACCAGCTGAACTCCTTCTCTGCCGAAGTAACGCGTGTGGCGCGTGAAGTAGGTTCTGAAGGTAAGCTGGGAGGCCTGGCTACTGTAAAAGGTGTAGGCGGGGTATGGAAAGACCTCACAGAATCTGTAAACCAGATGGGTTCTAACCTGACAGCGCAGGTGCGAAACATTGCTGAAGTAACCACCGCGGTAGCAAAGGGCGACCTTTCCCGCAAAATCACGGTGGATGTAAAAGGAGAAATCCTGGAACTGAAAAACACTATCAATACGATGGTGGACCAGCTGAACTCCTTCGCCTCTGAGGTAACACGTGTGGCACTCGAAGTAGGTACGGAAGGTAAACTGGGGGGCCAGGCGAAAGTACAGGGTGTGGGTGGTACATGGAAAGACCTGACCGACTCTGTAAACCAGATGGCGAGTAACCTCACCGGCCAGGTACGTAACATTGCTGAAGTAACAACTGCCGTGGCAAACGGTGACCTTTCCAAAAAGATCACCGTGGATGTGGCGGGCGAAATCCTGGAACTGAAAAAGACCATCAACACGATGGTGGATCAGCTGAACTCCTTCGCCTCCGAGGTAACGCGTGTGGCCCTTGAAGTAGGTACAGAAGGTAAACTGGGCGGACAGGCCAAAGTACAGGGTGTGGGTGGTACATGGAAAGATCTGACTGAATCAGTAAACCAGATGGGATCTAACCTGACAGCACAGGTACGTAACATCGCTGAAGTAACGACAGCCGTTGCGAAAGGTGACCTCTCCCGCAAAATCACGGTGGATGTAAAAGGAGAAATCCTGGAGCTGAAGAATACCATCAACACGATGGTGGACCAGCTGAACGCCTTTGGTAGCGAAGTATTCAGGGTAGCGCGTGAGGTAGGTTCTGAAGGTAAACTGGGTGGCCAGGCAGACGTACCGGGTGTAGAAGGTTTGTGGAAAGACTTAACTGACTCTGTAAATATCATGGCCTCCAACCTGACATCCCAGGTACGTAACATCGCGGAAGTAACAACCGCAGTTGCGAATGGAGACCTTTCCCGTAAAATTGAAGTAGATGTAAAAGGAGAAATCCTGGAACTGAAAAATACCATCAACACGATGGTGGAACAGCTGCGCGCCTTTGCCTCTGAGGTAACGCGTGTAGCCCGTGAGGTAGGTACTGAAGGTAAACTGGGCGGTCAGGCAAACGTACCAGGTGTAGGTGGTACATGGAAAGACTTAACTGACTCTGTAAATCAGATGGCAGGTAACCTGACAGCACAGGTACGTAACATTGCTGATGTGGCCATTGCCGTGGCAAATGGTGATATGAGCCGCAAGATTACGGTGGATGTACGCGGAGAAATCTTACAGCTGAAAGAAACCCTCAACACGATGGTGGATCAGCTTCGTGCATTTGCCTCAGAGGTAACACGTGTTGCGAGAGAGGTGGGTACTGATGGTAAACTGGGTGGCCAGGCATTCGTACCGGGTGTAGCTGGTACCTGGAAAGACCTGACAGACTCCGTAAACCAGATGACTGGTAACCTGACATCGCAGGTACGTAACATCGCAGAAGTGACGAAAGCCGTAGCTTCCGGTGACCTCACCAAAAAAGTAACCATCGATGTAAAAGGAGAAATCCTTGATCTGAAAAATACTATCAACACGATGGTGGACCAGCTGAACTCCTTCTCTGTAGAGGTAACGCGTGTGGCCCGCGAAGTAGGTACGGAAGGTAAACTGGGTGGCCAGGCAGAAGTACAGGGCGTGGGTGGTACCTGGAAAGATCTGACCGACTCTGTAAACATGATGGCCTCTAACCTCACCAACCAGGTACGTGGTATTGCGAAAGTAGTAACTGCCGTAGCAACAGGTAACCTGAAACAAAAACTCTCCATCGTATCACGCGGCGAGGTAGCACAGCTGACAGATACCATCAACGAAATGATTGATACCCTTGCACTCTTTGCCGACCAGGTAACTACCGTGGCCCGCGAAGTAGGTGTGGAAGGGCGTTTGGGGGGGCAGGCAAGTGTACCGGGAGCATCTGGGATCTGGAAAAACCTGACGGAAAACGTGAACCAGCTGGCAGAAAACCTTACCACCCAGGTACGTGCCATCAGTGCCGTAGCCTCTGCGGTGACGAAAGGTGACCTGACCCAGATGATCCGCGTGGAAGCGAAAGGTGAGGTGGAAGAACTGAAAGATACCATCAACCAGATGATCGCCAACCTGAAACAAACCACCCTCCGTAACCAGGAGCAGGACTGGCTGAAATCGAACCTTGCACAGTTCACCCAGATGCTGCAGGGCCAGAAAGACCTCAATACCGTAACCCGCCGCATCCTCTCCGAACTCGCGCGTGTAGTACGTGCACAGAAAGGTATGTTCTACATACTTGAACAGGAAGAGAACCTGGAAAATCCTAAACTCAAACTGTTCGCTTCCTATGCATATGGCGAAGAGGAAAGCATCAACCGCGAGTTCTCTCTGGGCCAAGGTTTGGTGGGGCAGGTAGCACTCGACAAAGAACGTATCTTACTTACGAACGTACCATCTAATTATATTAAGATCAGCTCAGGTTTAGGTGAAGCAGCACCAATGAACCTGATCGTACTGCCGGTGCTCTTTGAAACAGAGATCAAGGCGGTGATAGAACTGGCCAGCTTCGATGCCTTCGGTGAAACGCACCTCGACTTCCTGAGTCAGCTGACCGAATCAATCGGTATCGTATTGAACACCATCGAAGCTAACTCCCGTACAGAAGATCTGCTGGCACAATCACAATCACTGGCAGATGAGTTGAGACGTACGAACGAAGAGCTGCAGGATAAAGCCCACCTGCTGGTAAAACAGAAAGACGAGGTGGAAGACAAGAACAAAGAGGTGGAAGAAGCCCGTCGTTCACTGGAAGAAAAAGCAGAGCAGCTGCAGCTCACCTCCAAATACAAATCAGAATTCCTGGCCAATATGTCGCATGAGCTGCGTACGCCGCTGAACTCATTGCTCATCCTGGCCCAGCAATTATACGAAAACCATGATGGTAACCTGAATGAAAAACAGGTGCGCTATGCCAAAACCATTCATAGCTGTGGAGATGACCTGATCCAACTGATCAACGATATCCTCGACCTGTCTAAAATTGAATCTGGTTATATCTCTACCGACTTTATCAAGGTACGCTTCAATGAGGTGATCGGGTTTGTGGAAACTACCTTTAAACACATCTCGGAAAGCAAGAACCTGCGCTTCAGGATTGAAATGGATGACCAGTTGCCTCAAACACTGGAAACAGACGTACAGCGCCTGAACCAGATATTGAAGAACCTGCTCTCAAATGCATTTAAGTTCACAGAAAAAGGTGAAGTACGACTCCGTATTTACGAAGCTCGTCACAACTGGAAACAACAAAATGACAGTCTTGAAAGTGCATCAAAAGTTGTGGCGTTTGAAATCAGGGATACCGGTATCGGCATCTCCAAAGACAAGCAAAACATCATCTTCGAAGCCTTCCAGCAGGCAGAGGGATCTACCAGCCGTAAGTATGGTGGTACCGGTCTGGGATTGAGTATCAGCCGTGGTCTGGCAGACCTCCTGGGTGGTTCAATCGAATTGATGAGTGAAGCCGGTCAGGGTAGTACTTTCACCCTCTTCCTGCCACTGGACTACAATCCTTCTGTGATCAGGAAAGAGAAACAAAGCAGCCTGACTGTGGGGGAATATACAATGCCACAGCCATATGAACCGCCAATGATACCTAGTCGTACGGTGAGCGAAACCAAAGACCTGGAAGGACTGAATGAAATCATCAACGAAATAGGTGACGACAGAACGCATATCATGGATTCCGACAGGGTGGTGTTGATTGTGGAAGATGATGTGCGCTTTGCGAAGATCATGCAGGAGAAGGCACATGAAATGGGACTGAAAGTAGTGGTAGCAACCAGTTTCGGCGAAGTATTCGACCTCACGAACAAGTTCAATCCTATTGCGGTGACACTGGATGTAAAATTGCCGGATGCCAGTGGATGGAGAGTATTAGATCTTTTCAAGAATGATATCAACCTGCGGCATATTCCTATTCACCTCATCTCCGGCGAAGAAAACAGGTTGCTGGCCATGCACCGCGGAGCACGCAGCTTCAATCTGAAGCCATTGAAGACAGAGGCATTGAATATTCTCTTCAGCAATATCATCGACCAGCATGAGCGTAAGACCAAGAAAGTACTGGTCGTGGAAGACAATGAACCGGATGCATCACAGATAGCCCGGATCCTGGACAATGGTGAATTGATTGAAATGGAATTTGTAGATAATGGAAAATCAGCCATTGAGGCGATCAATCAAAATAATTATGACTGTATCATAGCAGATTACATGCTGCCTGATATAGATGGTGCAGATTTTGTGGCTGGATTAAATACGGTGAACCGGTACAATGCCACACCTGTGATAGTATATTCCGCGCGGGACTTTAGCACCAACGAAAAATCGAAACTGAAGCAGTATGCCAATAAAATATTGCTGAAGGGCGTTAATTCATTGGATTTGCTGCTGGAAGAAACGGTCATGCAGTTGCACCTGAACCACCAGTCCTTACTGCCTGAAAAGAAGAAACTGATAGAAGATCTGCGCTCTCAGAAAGATGTGTTGATCCATAAGAATGTACTGGTAGTAGATGATGATGTACGTAACCTGTTTGCCCTGACTACAGCATTTGAACGTTTCCATATCAATACAATCACGGCAGAGAGTGGAAAAGAGGCTATGAGCATTCTCAGTGAGAACAACCAGATTGACATAGTATTGATGGATATCATGATGCCTGAGATGGATGGATATGAAACAATGCAGAAGATCCGCAGGGAACATAAGAATAGTGCATTGCCCATCATAGCGGTGACGGCAAAGGCGATGAAGGGCGACAGGGAGAAATGCCTGGAAGCGGGTGCTTCGGATTATATCACGAAACCATTGAAGATCGATCAGCTGTTATCATTGATGAGAGTATGGCTATACCGTTAATATAAAACTGGTATATAGCAAAAAATATTAATGTACATTCATTCCGAAAAAATTGAATAGGTGCAGCACCACGATGTCATAAAAATTTTAGTAGTTGATGACCGGGCGGATAATCTCTTATCGATAGAATCCATCCTGGAAAGGGAAAGCTACATCATCGTCAAAGCAAACTCTGGCCGGGCTGCATTGAAGATCCTGTTAAAGGAGTTTGATTTTTCCCTGATATTGATGGATGTACAGATGCCTGATATGAACGGTTTTGAAACTGCCGCATTCATTTATCAGCGAGAGAAGCTAAAGGATATTCCGATCATATTCATCACTGCCCATAGCCACGAAGAAGAAGTGATCTTCAAAGGCTATAAGGCGGGGGCTGTCGATTTCATCTATAAGCCAATTAATCCGGAGTTGTTGCGTATCAAAGTAGGCCTGTTCGTAGAGTTGTACCGAAAAACTCAATCACTCATTGCACAGGAACAAAAACTACTGAATACCAACGCCTCCCTGCAGAAGGAAATAGAAGAAAGAGAGGCTTCGGAACTGAGAGTATTGGAGCTGAACAAACAGTTGACACATAACAATATTCACCTGAAAGCCGTAAATGCTGAACTGGACCGCTTTGCTTATATCGCCTCCCATGATCTGCAGGAGCCACTCCGCAAGATCAGGGTGTTCAGCGATATGATCATTCAAAAGAAAAACAGCAGCGACGAAGTGAATAAGTATGTGATGAAAATCACGAACGCCACTATCCGCATGCAGCAGCTGGTAAGTGATTTACTCCGTTTCTCCCGCCACTCTATACAGGGAGGAGACTTCATTGACTCCGATCTGAATGAAATAGTGAAAGATGCACTGAATGAACTGGAAATAAAGATCCAGCAGAACAATGCAGTTATTAAGATTGATCCACTACCGTCTATACAGGTGATTCCTACCCTGATGCGGCAGCTGTTTTATAACCTGATCAGCAATGCACTCAAGTTCAGGAAAAAGGATGTAGCGCCTGAAGTGCATATCTATGCCCAAAAAGAAGTGCCGGAAGATCAGAACAGTCATCTGTATAAGATCTTCATCACTGACAATGGTATTGGCTTCGAAAGCCAGTATGCAGAAGATATCTTCATCGTTTTTAAACGACTGCATAGTTACCATGAAATAGAAGGAACGGGTATCGGCTTGTCTATTTGTAAAAAGATTATGGAGCAGCACAATGGGTTTATTACTGCTTCAGGAGAGTTGGAACAGGGAGCAACATTCGTAATCGGAATCCCGGAAAAACAAAAAGAACCGCTGCCACAGGTGCTTTAATTGCATAAAGCATCCGTGGCAGCGGCCCGCCGATAAAAAAACTATTTTATAGTAAAGCTACCATTCAATTTCGCATCATCACTGGAGCCACCCACCATCACGCTAAAGGTGCCCGGCTCTACCACCCACTTATTCTGCACATTCAGCAATTGCAGATCTTCAGGATTCAGTTCAAAATTAATCTCCTTTGCTTCTCCTGCTTTCAAATGCACGCGCTGGAAGCGTTTCAGCTGCTCATTCGCTGTCACCACACTACTGTAATCATCTCTTACATACAGCTGTACTACTTCATCACCTTCCACCTTACCGGTATTTTTCACAGTAAATTTCACCGCTACCTTCTTCCCATTCACACTCAACTGAAGATTTTCATAACCAAAAGTAGTGTAGCTCAAACCATAGCCAAAACTATATTGCGGCCTGGAAGTCATCTCTACATAATCATGCCTGGAAGCATTCTTGTAGTTATAATACACCGGTAACTGGCCTACAGACTTAGGAATAGACACTGGCAAACGGCCAGCCGGATTATAATCTCCAAACAGTACATCCGCAATGGCATGACCACCTTCCTGACCCGGATACCATGCATTCACGATCGCAGGTACATGCTCAGCAGCCCAGGTGATGTTCAGAGGGCGACCCTCAATCAGCACCAGTACAATCGGCTTACCAGTTGCCACCAGGCTTTTCAGCAGCTTATTCTGTAAACCCATCAGGTCCAGGCTTACCCTGTCATAACCCTCCCCACTCTCCATATCACTCACAGAGCTTTCACCTGATTTTACTTCCGCCGCGCCCGTAGCCTGGTAAGAAGTTTTGAAATCACGTGCACTGGATCCACCTAATACCAAGACTACCGCATCAGCATGCTGTGCAGCAGTCACCGCAGCAGCAATATTATCATTGGTAGTATCCCGAATTGCACAACCTTTTACATAATTGATATTAGTACCCGTTCCTAACTTCGCTTTAATGCCCTCTAAAACGGTCACAATTTTCTCTTCTGGCTGGGGAGCAGTATAATCCCCCAACTGGTTGTAGATATTGTCTGCATTCGGCCCTATTACGGCTAAATTCTTAATTGATTTACTCAGTGGCAGCAGGCTGTTTTCATTCTTTAGGAGAACGATAGATTCCAGCGCTACTTTTTTCGACAGGGCGATGTGTTCAGGAGTCGCTACCACGTTCTCAACAGCTGCCGGATCCACATATGGATTTTCGAACAAGCCCATTTTGAATTTTACACGCAGCACATGTGCTACCGCAGAATCAATGGTCGCCATTGTCACCAGTTTATCTTTCACAGCTTTGATCAGCGCATCACCATAAGCAGCACCCCCCAGATCATTGTCCAGACCTGCATTGATACTCATCGTTGCAGCCTGCTCCATATCAGCCGCTACACGATGATTGGTGTTCATGCTTGGAATACCGTGCAGATCAGATACAGTATAACCCTTGAAACCCCAGTCTTTTACCAGCACATCTTTCAGCAGGAAAGAATTGGCACTACAGGGAATACCATCTATAGAATTGTATGATGCCATGATAGAGAGTGCTCCAGCCTTAATCGCATCCCTGAACGGAGGCAGGTAAGACATATACAGATCACGCTGACCAGTGAGCGCAATACCACCATTATGACCGCCTTCAGGAGAACCATAAGCCGTAAAGTGCTTCAGGGTGGAAATGATGTTCTTACCACTGTTCAGGTTTGTGCCCTGGAAGCCTCTTACCATTGCAATCCCCATTTGCCCAATCAGGTAAGGGTCTTCGCCATAAGTCTCTTCCAGTCTTGACCATCTTGGTTCACGTACCAGATCCAGTACCGGGCCATAACCAATATGTGCACCCTGTACACGGGCTTCAACAGCAATAGCACTTGCCATTTCCTGGATCAGTGCAGGATCCCAGGTACTGGCCTGCCCGATAGAAGTAGAGAATACAGTGGTTCCAATCGCCATATGTCCATGAGGACATTCTTCCGCCAGGATCAGTGGTATCCCCAGGCGGGTATTTTCCATCATGTATTTCTGCATAGCATTGGTAGCCTCAGCACTCTGCCTTGGGCTCAATCCGGTTTCCAGGGTTTTCTGCGTCCATGGATCGGCTCTGAGCGTAGCCCAGAAACTACCAATATGTCTTTTCGAAATTTCTTCCTTAAACGTGGCACTGATGCCAACTATATCACCTTTCTTCTCGTACATGGGCCAACCGAGCAGGGTATTCAGCTGCCCGACTTTTTCTTCCAGCGTCATGCGTTGCAGCAGGTCTTTCACCCTGGCTTCAACCGGCGCTTTAGCATTTTTGTAGGTCTGTGCACCAGCCTGACCAAGGGCTAGCAACAATACCCCAAGCATGATAATTCCTTGTCTGATTTTCATCGTTACCTGTTAAATTTATTGACAATCATTTATTTAGATGAATTGTGAGTCTAAAAATAACAAGTAAAGGGTTTAGTTTTAAAAGAATTTTTAAAGTGATTTTATCTTCTCCCAGAGTGATAAATTATTAACGGGCTTTGATCTTACTGAGTTCTTTTATGCCATCCTTATTATTCGGATTGATCAGAATGGACCGCTCGTAAAGGGCGATGGCTTCTTTTTTTTTACCTGCTTTGTTCAGGGCTTCGCCATAGCTATCGTAGGTATTGAAGCTAAGCGGGAAGAGCAGACAGTTGAGTTTAAAGATCTCCAGTGCCGCATCAATGCGATAATAATCATAGAGCTGTTCGTATCCTGCCTTATTCATCTCCCACTCACTCAGGTAGTAATGTGCGGTATCTGTTTTTAAGAGGCTCAGTTGAGTCGCAGCAGCATCTGCACCTTCTTTTACCAGCGTCGTTACATATATTCTGACCAATGATTTCTTATGTCCAGGTGCTATCGGAGGCTGATCATTCATGATCCGTAATGCATTTGTTACTATTGCACCGAAAGAAGGAGCCGCAGTATTGTCAAATGCGATGATCGTTTGGTTTTTATCGAGGTTGTGGTAGTAGAAGGTAGCTAAGCCAAATTGGAAACCGCCATGTCCGGCACCTTTACCATAGCCGGGTTGATCAAACAATTCCCAGCCCATTCCATAAGAACCTTCTCCTTCACCCTGCATAGTATCCATTGTTTTTTCTGTATAATAAGTGCCATTGTTCAACTTTACAGGAGTAATTGCGAGTTGTACTGTAGCCGGTTTGAGTAGTTTGAAACCAAAGAATGCCTTGTCAAACAACAGCAGGTCATTTACCGTCGTGACGATATTGGATGCACCGGTAGCAGCATCATTATTATAATCAGTATACCTGTATTTTTTCAGATCTCTTGTTCTTGATAAAGAGTCTACCGCAAAGCTTTCATAAGCATGCTTACTTACCTGGGTAGGAAGTTTATTTTGTGTGGGATCATACAGGAATGTTTCATGCATATGCGCCGGCCTGAAAATTTGTTCATGCAAATATTCATCAAATGTTTGATGGCTTATTTTTTCTACAAGCAAACTCAGTAAAACAAAGCCATTGTTACAATAGCGGAACTCGTCACCTGGCTTGAAAGCAGGTGTGCGATGGGAGGCTATTAACTGATCTATTACAATATGACTGGACACAATCGTATCAGGATATTGTTTGATCAACGGCTCAAACAATTCCAGGTCAGGTAGGCCGGAAGTATGTGTGAGTAAGTGTTTGATGGTAATATCCGGGAAAGGAAATTCAGGGAAGTAGGCCTGGAAAGGATCGTCCAGGTTTAACTTCCCCTTTTCCATCAGCTGAAGAATGGCGGTAGCTGTAAATATTTTTGAAATAGAGGCAAGGTTAAATGGTGTCTCTATATTATTGGAGGTACGTGATGGAAAATCAGCATAGCCGTAGGAAAGACGATGTACGACTTTGCCTTTATTGGCCATAAGTATATTACCATTGAGCAATTGGAAATCCTGCGCACACAATGACAGGCAGGAAAAAAGAAAGGCTGGTATTAAAATGGATTTCATGTCGGTGCAATTTTGGTAAGGCAATATTAACCAAGCAGCATTGCACCAAATTTTAAATGTGATTAAACCAATTGATTGTGGGATAAAAAAGAGGTTGTATCAAAAGTAAATTGAAGGCATTGAGAAAGTCATTAAAAAATTCTCACCATCAGGTCCCGGATTAAATCCGGAACTTTTACGCTTGATACAACCTCAGGTACAAGGAAAGGGATAACACAGGATGCTGGCCGGTTTATTCCTTAGGTGTTTGTTGATTATTCTTTTCACCCAATTGTTCCAGCAGCTTCAGACCCAGCAGTCCGCTAATAGGACCATTATTGCCATCGCCTCCACCGATCAGGATGTCAGGCATAATCTTGATATGCTGCTCACCGATCGCTTCCATCACTTTCAATTGAGTGAAGTTGTTACCACCCATTGCTTCCACGGCTAGCTTATAAGATTCTGCGCTTGATTTACCAATAGCCAGGATTTTTTCGGCTTCCGCATTACCTGTTAAGGATATTTTTTCAGCCTCGGCTTTTGCTGTCAATTCAGTTCTTTCAGCTTCAGCTTTCGCCAGTACTCTTACTTTTTCTGCCTCACCACTTGCCAGCAGTTTCATACGATCCGCTTCAGCATTCGCTTGCAGACGTACACTGTTTGCATCACCAGTCGCTTTCTTCACAGCAGCATCCGCAATTCTTTCAGCAATCAATACACCCTGATCTGCTTTTACGATATCTTTCTGGATTTCCGCAATGGCGGTTTCTTTTTCCAGTGCCTGCCTGGTTTCCTGTGCACGCATCTGCGTATCATAAGTTACCTTTTGTTCTTCTGCGATCTTACGGTCAGTCAGGGTTTTCATCAGGCTCTCAGGAGGAACGATATCACCGATCAGTGTATCAACACCGAATACATTGTATTGTTCCAGTACACGACCAATGTGTAATTTGGCTGATTCCTGTCTTTCCTTACGGCTCTTCAGGAAGTCGATCACTTCAGCATCCTGCGCAGAGTTACGGAAGTAGTTACCAATGGTAGGTTCCAGTACCTGTGTCACCAGGTTGCTCATGTTACCAAATCGTGCAATCACCTTTGGTGCTTCAGAAGCAGGGATGTGAATGATCTGTGCCACATCGAGGTTGAAAGTAAAACCATCCTTACTACGCACGGTAATGGTAGAGAGGTTTTTATCCAGCTGGTGGGCCTCACTGCGGGCACTCGCCCAGTTCAGTACCAGGTTGGTCGTAGGCACATATTCCACCTTCATGATGTAAGTATTGATCGGGTACTTACCGGGGCCTAAAGGTTCAGCCCACACACCTTTGTAGTTCTTACCTACAATGTTGCCATGTTTGAAATCGGTACCACTCAGGTCTTCACCTTCATTACCCACATAGGAGATCACGACACCTACGTGGCTGATAGGTATTTCAGTCATGGTACGCATCTCTACTTTGGCAAACCATGGGTTCATAAAGTAAGAACCTGAGAGGATCACCTGTTCCTGTAAACCTTTGTAGCCACCTTTTTCAAGGAATGCGTCGGCATCCTGGAAGTTCCTGTGACCTTCGATAATCTTACCTGCGATCTGTCCGTATTCAATCGCCTTACCTTCGAGTGTAGTGACAATACCCACCGCATTGTCAGGTACATTCACCATATCGGTGATTTCGATCTCAAAGATGTAGGTGTTGATACGATAAGAACCTGGAGTCATAATCGCCGTCTGGCGACCTTTCTGACCACCATTTTTCAGGAATGCTTCCGCATTCTGAAAAGCATCGCAATCTACGCGGCGGGCAAGGATGGCACCGGGTTGCAGTTCGGCACCATCTTTAGCTAATACCAGCCCGATCTTACCTGTGGGGATAACAGTAAAGGACTGGAACTTTACATCGTACTGCCAGAACCATTTCCAGAAATACACACCCGGGGCAAGGGTTTGGGCCTGAAAACCAGCTTCTCCGTTTGTAGCCATGATACGGCCTTCAGGGAGTTCCTGTTTACCCATCAGTACGAACTTTTTGGTGACAAGACCTATTTTATCTTCGGGTACAATCACAAGGCCAAAGAATACGCGGAGAATGAAACGGTACAATACAAGGCATAGTACGGGGATGCCAAGCAGCATCAGCCACCTGATTACATCAGTTGTTTGCATAAAAGTTGTTGGTTTATGTATTTGAATATAAGAAAAAGGGATCCAGATCAGGTATGTCCCAATACCTGTGAATAATTACGCGCCAGCGTAAAGCAATAAATTTTTAAATTAAAATACTGGTGGGGAAGTATTAAAGATGGTGAAGATGAAATATTGCAAATTTGGAAAACTGCAATTTGCGGGCTTATTGTACATTGTAAATAATATTACTATACAAAGGTTATAACTATTTTTTGAATTCCAAAAAAGTTTTAACAAATCGTATACAAGTGCAAATTATTGGAAAATAAGTTTTTAAGAAAGGGATACCTGAAATTGTGTAGAGGGTATAAAAAAATATATGTTTTTTATCAGAGCGATGCCCTAAAAACATACCACTACCTGCAAAAAATACGTTATTTTTAAAGTAGACACTGTAAAAAAATATTTTTGAACAGTGGTATAATTTTATATCCTGAACCTATGAAACCTTACATGTTCGTAATGCCTGTGTGCATGGTTTTCGCCTGCAGACAATCGTCTTACTTGCCGGAAGGCAGAAAAATCCCATTAGGAGATAGTATAGGTGTCCTCACCATTCAGTTGCCATCACAATATGACACTGCATTCTCATTTGTACATTATGAGATGGGAATAGACTACCTCATGTACCGTTATCAGCCCAGAACATCACCGTTGAACAACAGCGACCGCCTCACCGTATATTTATCTGTCGATAAGATTTACGATTCTGCAGCCGTTATTCAACGGTTATTTTCCAGGCATGAACAACTACTTATTGATACCATTATGGATATCAATGGAAATCAATTTCATATTTATGAAAGCAATTTCCAGCAGGACTCTTTCTATCTGCAAACGGTGGAGGCCTCAACGCTTAGAAAAGGACGTACGCTAACACTCTTATTTGAAAAACGTTCCCCCGATGCCGATACTTCCTTTATAGAAAGCTCCAGAAATGCCCTGCTGGCAATGCGTATTGATTAAAGATCTGATTGGTAGCGCCAATACCTTCGTCCAAATAAAGGATTGGTCATACCTTTTTTACCGTCCAGGCTTACAAATCCTGTAAACTAAACTGTTGGGCATGGATTAAAGCTTGGCAAATTCAACGTCATCACCGCGTTATCCAGTTCTGCCCGCATCTGGGCGATGTATTCGTTGCTTTCCTTCTTAAATTGCTCCGCCAGTTGTTTGTAGTATTCAATGCCACTCAGCAGGTTCTTCTTGAATGTTTGTAAAGATTTTGCCTGCTGTGCTGTCAGTGAACTGCTTGTAGCTAATTTCTTTTTGAAATAATCTATATACAAATGCAGCTCATTGATGAACATATTCGGACGGTAAAGTTTATTCAGAATGTTTACCCTGCCGTAAATATGATTGACCATTTCTGCCAATGAGAATGTACCTGAGAAGTAAGCCAGGTTAGGCCCGGGACAAATCGTTACTGCTGACAGGTTATGGTTTAATGGCAGTTCATTATTGATCAGTACTGAAGTCGTGAGCCCCTCGCAGAGGCAATCTTTTACTACTATCTTCTCAAACGCCGCTTTATATTCTTCTTCGCTCAGATGCTGTGATTCCAGTTCTTTGATCTTCAGGTGTTGATATTCTCTGGATGCAGTACATATGGGAGTCTTGGTAAACTGCGTATCTGTCACCAGGAATTTTTTATAGCAGGGACTACCCGGTCTGTTCTTTGCAATTCTCGTTTCGCGCTGCCTTTCTGAAGAGGTATTGCGCAGATTATTGAAAGGAACGCCCAGTGGAGAAGCATCACTTACATAATAATCCTCCTGTTTGGCAGTAGCCAGTTGTTGCAGCGTTTCTGCATCTACGTTGGTAGCTTCCGGTACCAGCAGGAATGGGCTTCCCCAGCCGGTAGCATCCATTGCGTAATATTCTAAAAGGAATTCCTGTTCATGCGCGGTTCCAATACCACCCTGCACAGTAATCAGTTGTGGTGGCTGTACGGGATAATTTTTAGCAGCACTACACAAAGCAAACAACTCAGCCGCTAAATCGGCTCTCTTGGTTCTAAACTCTTCCAGGATAGGTCCCAGCAGTAACCCATCAGTAGCAAAGGCATGTCCGCCACAATTCAAACCAGACTCAATTCTGAATTCAGAGATCCAGATCCCTTTTTTTGCAAACAGTTTACCCTGTATCAGTGCAGAGCGGTAGTCGCTCACTTTCAAAATGATCTTCTTTTTTAGCTTACCCTCTTCGTCAGGAAGGAAATCTGGCAATTGCTCTACGTAATTGTACAGGCGTGGATTATAACCTGCAGACAATACTACGGAGCTGCTCAGCTTACTGTCGGCAAAGCCTCTCAGTGCTGCAATAGCATCAGAATATTTTTCAGGAAGTAAATCACCATTCGCATCAGTACGCAGGTTATCCACCTTACACATGATGTTCACATCAATCGCACCTGCTACCAGCTGACTACGCAGGTAATCCTGATCTACAGGCTCACCATCCATCATTTTCAGGTATAGTTGTTTTACAGGAACATCGTCGGGAAGTAGTTCGAAATATTTACTGAGTTCATTATCTTCAAAGAAAGGCAATGCGCGTAAAGTAGTCATCTGGCGTTCCACCATTTCGTGGATCAGGTCCAGGTAGCTTGTAATTCTTCTGGCTCTGTGGTCTTCTGCGCGCTCGCTGATCGGTTCATAAGGATGATCTAAAAGTTTTGAATAATGTGCCCGCATACTCTCTATCACAACATCGTCGGTGATCGATATGACTGACGAGATCCCGAATCTCGCCACTTTGGCTGGTGTGTCTATGGTATACCCCAGGCCGAGAACAGGGATATGGAAGTGGTGCAACGTCGTAGTGTTCATAAGGTAAAGTTCACCAGATATTTTTGCCAGATAACTGACGGTGAGCAGTTCCTTAACTGATGTCGCTCAGATTTTTTTACTGATTTGTGTAGACTTTTTTAGTGTTGCCACTTAAATCTTCTTGCTATTGATCACTTCCCAAAATGCTTCGTTGTACTTATCACTTACCGGGATCCGCTTATCCCCGATGTAGACGTGGTTATCCTGGATCTGTTGCAGGTGATCCAGGTTGATAATAAACGAATGATGGATCCTCAGAAATGGCAGGGTCAGCAGCTCCTCGATTTCCTTGAGCCGGCGATAAACGAGGATGTTCTCTTTTTCCAATACCAGCTTCACGTATTCCTTTTCACTTTCTGCATAAAGAATGTCGGCAATGGGCACTTTCTTGATAGTTTTGCCCGTTTTGGCAAAAAAATACCCGTTGGCGACTACATTTTTGCCGTTTTCAAAGGCTGCTTCAATCTTTTTCTGGGCATCAAGGAAGCGTTTCAGGGTGATGGGCTTCAATAAATAATCGATGGCCGAGTAGTTGTAGCTATCTGCGGCAAATTCGGAGTAAGCAGTTGTAAATACGATCTTAATATCCGCAGGCAGTAAGCCTGCCAGCGACATCCCATCCAGCAGGGGCATATTGATATCCAGGAAGATCAGGTCAATTTTATTTTGCTTCAGGGCCTGCAATGCCTCCAGCCCGTTAAAACATTTGGCCACGATCTGCCAGTCAGTGGTCTGGGAGATAAGTACCTCCAGCAGGTTCACAGCATTAGGTTCATCGTCAGTGATAATGCAGTTCAGTTTCATACGAGCGGTATTTTTAAGGAGGCGGTATAAATGCCATCTTTGGCCCCACATACCAGTTGGGCCTTAGGACCATACAGGATATCGAGTCTGTGAGTCAGGGTTTTTAATCCCAGGCCTGCCTTGGTCGGCACCTGGCAGTCCGGGAGATGGTTGATTGCTTCGAACGTCAGGTGCTCACTATCCGTAGTCAAAGAAATACTGATTTTATTTTCACTGGCACATTTGTCAATGCCATGCTTGAAAATATTCTCCACAAAGGTAATGAGCAGCATGGGGGGAATCATATGTTGCGGGTCGTACTGCTTATGGAAGTCGAGTTGAATACCATGACGAACCCTGATGCGCTCCAGGCCGATATAGTTTTCAATGAACCCGACCTCTGTTTCCAGCATTACTTTTTCCCGGGGGCTTTCTTCCATAAAGTAGCGCATCATTTCTGCCAGCTTTTCTATGAGCAAGGCGGTGCGGGGTGCCTCAAGATAAGCCTCGTAATAAATATTGTTCAGGGTATTGAAGAGGAAATGTGGCTGTACCTTGGATTTTAAAAGGTTGAGTTCTGTCTGGCTCTTTTCAAGTAAGAGGGCTGCGGTTTGCTTACGCAGCTTGAAGTATGCCATGGTCATCCTGATAGGGTAGCCCAAAAAATACACGATCGCCATACCCATCGAGGAGCTGATAATCATGTCATAACTGAATACCTTCTCCGGTTTATCATCTATAATGTGGTTATAAATGTACCAGTTGCCGTAAGACCGGATACTGCCTGTAACAGCGATCAGGCAGATCACAGTTAATACATATAATAGCTTTTTCCCTTTCCTGTAGAGGTGTGGCTGCAATACCAGCATGTCCGTATAGATCACAGTGGCATAGAACCCCGTATAGTATAAAGAAAAAAAGATCGACTGCTGCCATCCATCCATAGAGAGCAGCGAGGTGAACAGGAAAATGCAGATCAGGCCCCAGCCCAGCCACTGCAATTGCCGCATATTGAAATTGAAAAAGACGCGTTCCACGTTCTAAAAATACCAAATCCCTGTACTTCTCCCCCTCATAATTCAACCATCGGGGTTCTTTATTCAATAAACTATTGAAAATATAACCCTGATGGTTGAATAAATTAGTTAAAGAAAGGAGGAAGTGACACCTTTGAGAGTAAGGTAGAAGAACGCCATTCTAATGCCTGATTACGGCTACTCTCTGTGGGTAGCCGTCTGCATTTTGCGGATGAATACGGATTGAAGGATCAGGGCAACTACATACAATACGAGTAATGCCATGAGTGTTTTAGCAATAGCAGGAGAGCTGATGTCAGTAGCAAGCGGATGTCCCAGTGGAATGCGGGTCAGTGTTTCATTTACCGCAGGAATCAGGGACAATAATAAGGTGGTGGTCATGAGGAAATTCTGGATGTATTTAGTCCATCCTTTTGAAGAGCGACGGAGTAAATAGGCAATTCCCAGGAAAACCAGGATCAGGATTGACAATGCATGCCCCGGATTAAAGCCACCTGCCTTGGAAAGCCCGAAAGCCGTGAGACAGGCAAGGACCGTGAGAATAGAATAATAATTCCCTGTAGTGGTGCCGGGCTGAATTTTGCCAGATTGAATAAATGCTGCAATTGCAAAAATGATTGCGACAATCGCAATGATAGTGTGGATGGCTCCGAGTACGGATAAAGAGATCATATTGTTTGTTGTTTTAGTAATACAAATCTCGAAAGAAGAGAGAAGGAAAATTTTAACCCCGGTTAAAATCAGGAAGTAATAAAAATACTGCGTACAGCATTATATGATTTTAATCCCTCAAATGATGAAGCCATTACTTTTACTCCTGTTCCTGGCATTTGCCGGAGATAACAACCTGTCTATAGTACTGTCCAAACGGCTAAATACGATCGTGAAAAACTGGCGGAGATTGCGCGTTTAAAAGAAGATCCTTACCAGAAAATTTATTCGAATTTAACTATTATAGCGGACTGAAGTCCTTTAAATAGCAAAAATTACAGGCCGCCATCCCCTATTTTGAGAAAATTCATAACCCTGATCAGGCATGCCATTGACAATGCTACCTTTTATGGTGCCCGGCAGCGGAAAAACTGGAAGAAGCAAGCCGGTGGTACTCTAACCCAGGTGGTGATTCAATAAAAAGCGGAGGCCCACTTAAGTGGGCCTCCGTTTACAAAGTTTAACTACAATTCAAGCCACCAGATAGTGCCAAAACTATTATCTCCCCAAACAGATTTAATCTTTGCCTTCATCTGAGCCGCTGTCATCGCTTTCCCTTTTTTCGGTGCTACAATACTCGTGGGCGGCACAGTAGTCAGATCCACACTCGTTGCAAACCAGGTCGCATTGTCATGCGGCAGCGCCACCCCCAGTATCATTCCCGGCAAGCCTGTAAAGGATTCCGGACCCCCTGACACATGAATCTGATCCGTATAAAACGCTACTACATAAATTGAATCCATGATAATGGCATTCGCTCTCCTACACTGATATCCCGCTATTTCCCTGGTCTCACTGGTGATCTTCCATTGAATAGCCCTTACTGTATCATTGATCAGCAGGTTATCGCCGTATACCTGTTTCTGACAGGTGTACAAACCGGTAGCTAAATCCGTATAAACAATATTCGCCTGGTAGATTCCCGGTGCATCTGACATAAAATCCTGCGTCACCAAATCAGGCACTGGTGTGAACAAAGTCCGGCTACCGGAAAAACTAAGTTTTGAATTGAGCCTTTTGAACTGAGGATTCGCGCTTTTGTATGATTCCAGGAATTGTTTGGAAAATCCTTCATCCTGTCTTTCCTTAATGCGCTTGTTAATATACGCATGCAAATTGATCGTTTTCTCAAACGTGATCGTGCCGCTGGATGGAAAGCGCTGTTGTGCCGTCAATGGCTGTACGTCCAACAGACATACAGCCATCAAGATATAGAGCATTCTCATGATTTAGGTTTTGCACCACCCATCTTGTTGAAGTCCCAGGTGATGGTGAACATGAAATATCTTCTGATAGTAGTATAGGTATTCTGTGTAATCTGACTACCTGATACATTTCTGTTGAAGCCGGAATTCTGGTTCAGCAGGTCATTGACAGATGCCGTTACCCTCAGTTGTTTCTCCTTCAGGAACTTTCTGCTTACTTCCAGGTTCCAGATCGTTCTCTTCAGATCTGTATTGAACGATTTTGTCTTGGGTGTATAGGTGAACATCGTCCTGGAGTAGAACTCGAAATTTGATGGCAGGAACACCCGGAAATCTGCTCCCGCATTCAGCCCCAGACCATTGCTGTTCAGAGAAGGCAAGAGGGAGGACTTCTGGATGGTATAATTCGGCGTAACACTCAGTTCCAGGGATAATTTCTTTTCTGCATTTTTCCTGAGTGTGAACTCTGGTGCAATATTATAGGAAGTAGACTTATTCAGAATACTATTCACCATGTTGTAAGACACGTTTGTATTAGCAGAGAACATAGTGGCAACGTGCATATCCCACCATTTGATCTTGAAATCATGCATTGCCCAGATGCCGCCACTGAAGCCATCCTTATTAATATTCGCATATTGATAGGTGCTGGCACCGGCCGAATCTGTCGTTACATTCGATACAATTGCATTGTGTTTAATAGAGAAGTTCGCATTCACGTAAGTATATTGCTGCGTAATGGCCTTAAAGGAATTGTAATTCCAGTAAATATCTTCACTATAGGACGGATTCAGATCCGGATTACCCAAACGTACATTCAGGGGATCAGTGTTGATCCTCACAGGTTGCAATTGCGTTACAGTAGGCAACTGCGTTTTCCGGGTAGCGCTGAGGGTCATGGATTTTGACTGACTGAATGTATATGTAAGGTAGACCTGTGGATTCCAGTTGACAAAGTTCCGCTTAAAGGTACTGTTATCAAAACGGTTCAGTTGTTCAAATGCGACGTTAGATACTTTAGTGCCCCCACTGAAGCGGAATTTAGCCGCCTTGTACAGGAACATGGCACCACCCTGATGAGAGATGTTGTCAATCTTAAAATCGTTGCTGTACAGGCTATCCAGCATATCATACTTATCCTCGGCTGACTTTTTGTAAGTGTTCAGATTGCTGTTGGCATTGGTCATTACGAAGTCGTAAGAGAAAGCAATTTGTACTTTGTCTGACAGTGGTTCATTGAAGGTCGCATTGGCAGTCAGGGTATTGTTATCACTGTGCTGTACCCTGTTCTGATCATTGATCACACTGCTATCCAGTACTTCTTTGTTATTGTAATAATTGATATCAGACTTCAGCAACTCATTGCCCGTAGTACGGGAGTGACTTTCACTGATGCCCATGGAAACTTTCCGGCCTTTCTTTTTCAATTGCTTATTATATAAGACACCTGCATTGAAGGTTGTTTCATCTGTTTTAGAATGAATGGCCCTGTTGTTGGTATTGAGCAAGGTACTATCCTGGCGCAGGTTAGTAGTCGTATACTCGTTATCCACAGAACTGTTCCGGGTGCCACCTGCCGCATTTACGATAAGAGTGCTGGTGGTATCCAGTTTAAACTCAAATCGACCATTCCCTTTTTGCCGGAAGAGGTAGTTATGGAATTTTTGATTTGAGTTGGTATTAATAAAAGAGGAGGGCAGTGTGTTTTGTGTCAGTACATTTTTGGTACCATCTACGGCCAGCGAGCCTATTCTATAATTGACGTTGACGGTGGCTTTATCATTGTTGAATTTATTGTCGTAGTGCAAACCGCCGTTTCGTGCAGTAGGTACGCCTTCGCCATAATATTCACCATTGTAACTTTCCAGTTCATCATTGCTTTCGCCGGTGATGCGGATGCTACCATCGTCGCCAAAGTTAAAGTTATAGTTACTCATGCCGTACTTACTGCTTTCGCCCCAGTCCATCCCAAAGTGGCCGGTGTTGTCAAGAATGCCGAAAGCAGAGAACCTTTCCTTGCCTTTGAAGGCATTGAACATGACCTTGCCGGTGTAAAAATTATCAGTACCGCCGGCGGCATCGACCTTGCCGAAGTAGCCATTCTTCTTGTCTTCCTTGAGTTTGATGTTGAGGGTCTTTTCTTTCTTCCCATCGTCAATACCTGTGAAATTGGCCTGGTCGCTGGTGCGGTCGTAGAGCTGTACCTTGTCTACCATGTCGGCCCGGATGTTTTTAGTCACCAGAGTCGGGTCATCACCGAAGAATTCTTCACCATCTACGAGCACCTTATTCACAGTTTTGCCCTGGGCGGTGATCTTGCCGTCTTTATCGACTTCAATGCCGGGAAACTGCCTGAGCAGGTCTTCAACTTTTGCATTGGGCTCTACATGGAAAGCCGTGGCATCATACTCGGTAGTATCGCCTTTGATTTTCATTTCCGCTTTCTTGCCCTGGATCAATACTTCAGTCAATAGTCGCGACTTCAGGAGCATATTGATGCCCTGGAAATCATAGACTGGCTTTGTGGAATCCAGGCTAAATTCGGCGGTGTAATCTGCATATCCCGGGTAGGATACAAGCAGGATAAAGTGGCCAGCTTCTTTGAGTGGCACAGAAAAATTGTGGCTGGAATTATTCCAGATGAACTTACAAAGGGTGGAATCCTTTGCTCTGAGTACGCTGATCGTGGCATCAGTAATCTTTATTCCGGCAGCTGAATCAGTCAAACTTCCTTTTACGGCATAAGGCTGCTGGGCATATAGGTAACTTGAGCACAAACAAAAAAAGAGGAGTATAGGTCCTGCTTTCATCAGTAAATTTTTGATGCATGGGTTAAAATCCGTCGACACTTGTCCCTCTAGGTTATCAAATCAAAAGTAAACTAATTTTTTAGTTATATATTCATATAACTGGTTTTAACAATTATTTATAAAAGGGGTTAAAGCTATTTATAAGAGTCTATAAGAGTCCTTCAAAACCGTATTTCGCCATGCTCCAGAATTCATCCAGGGCAATAATGCGGGGTTTGAAAAATGAGATTATCTCGGGCCAGTCCTCACTACTCAGCACATTTACACCTTCCAGCCGGGTACTGATAGTACTCATCGTTTTACCATATTCATCTTCGGTATTGGCTTGCCAATTCCAATTTTCCCCAAGGGTTGTTTCCAGGAAAGCTTTGTTATCCACAAACTGCGCATAGAACCGGGGATCAGATTGGGTGATGACAATAGCGATGCTGGCATGCCGGCTATCAGCATCCATTTTAAAAAATACACCCGGAATACCTGTTTTATAGTTCAGCCAGCTAATAGGCTCTCCGTCAGCCGAGAGTACAGGCTTCATATACTTACCGAAGGCGGTCCAGAAATTTTCTTTCAGTTTGGAAACTTCCTGTTTGGAATACATTGTGCGAAAATACTCACTGCGGGCACCAGTACAAAATTTTCGCAATGTTCTTTGGGGCGTCCATACTTCTATGATGGGAACCGTCTAATGACATGCCGGGCATTTTAAGTATTTTTTATATTAACAGGCCTGTCCGGTTTTTTAAACCTGGAAGGGATTCGACATTGATTGTAGACATTTGCGGTTTTAGGAGCATGCTGCTGCTGTTCGAAAAGGTGCCTTTTAAATGTTAAGCAGGCAAGAACCAATTTCAAAAATGGCCTTTGGGCAGGTTTTTCTCCGGCAGGTAGCCTCCAGATCAACGATGATGAGGATCTGGTTTTTCATAGCTATGTCAGGGTTTGGGTAACTAGTCGAATTTAATAAACATCTTATCAAAATTGATAGTCATAGTTTTGAATTGCCTGATAATATCCTGCCCTATGTTCCCATACACCATCTCATTGCTGATTTTGTCTTTGAGTACTGGCACACTATCCAGCACTACATCCTTCTCCATGATGTTGAAATGGTGTTTAATCTTATAAGCTTCCTGCTCAGTTTTTCCACCCGCACCGCCAAAACGGATGTGAACAGGTTTATAATTGGCGGCAATTTCCTCCTTATAAGCCTCGAAAAAATTATTGTACAGGAAGGTTTCATCTGCTCCTGTATCGAAAGTATAATGCTTCCCATCTATAAAAATGAGTGGGGATAACCTGTCAATGGCCATATTAGGTGTACTATGAATCGCAGTTTCCTGCTCCGGCACAATGAGGTAGCCATCCTGTGTAAGCTGTACTTCCCTTAGTGCGCTGATCACCGGGTAACCCAAAATGCCTTCTATCTTGTAATTGATCTGTGGAAATGCCAGGGCGGAATCAGCCAATACCAGGAAGACCGCATTATTGATCTCGATTTTTCCCAGTTTAAATTGCTTACATACACCTAATTGTGCTTTTACAGAAGCCCCCGTAATAGCCCCTACCTCCACATCAGCAGGAATGATTTGCATGTGCAGGCGTTTGGCAGTAGAAAGAGAAATGGTAGACATATTTGCGCCTGTGTCAAAAATGAAATCAGCACTGTCTTTGTCTACTACAGCAAGCAGGTTATTTAACCCGGCTTTATCCTTTTTGATTTTTAATTTGTTTGTACCGTTGATAACTACACGTTGCGGAGCAGTATGTTCAAGGGCGGTCCACATCTGCAAACTGTTTTTCAGATCATCCTGCCCATCCGGGGAAAGCAGATATTTATATTGCTGCAACATGGTCTGCGCAGTCGCTTTAGCGGCTTTGTAGTCGTAAGTTTTTACAGCGTTATCTTCTTTTACTTTGTATAGCTGGAACCACAGGCTATCAGAGAAATCTCCCTTCAGGTTGGCAATGCGCTGTGCCGAAAGGGAGACTTTGTTAAATGCGTTATCGAGTAGAGCGGCTAAGTAGTTTTGTTGCGCCCCGGAAAGCGTTGCCAGTTTGCTATCATACAGCGATTTTGCATGGAAAAAATCCTTCTGCATGATAAGTGTATATATCTGATTGAAATTTGGGTTATTCGTCTGACCAGCACAGTTGATGGTCATGAGCAAACAAATGAGACGGATTGTATATTTCATGGGAATGAATATACAAAAATCTTGCTAAACACGGATCAGCTCGATTTCACCTGATAACTTTACTTCATCACCTACAATCAGGTTCCCTGCTTCATTTAATAAATGGAAACTTAATCCAAAGTCTTTCCTGTTGATTTTCCCGCTAATTTCAAACCCTGCTCTATGGTCATTGAACCGACCGACTCCACTACCTGTATGTTCTACCTGCAAACTCACAGGCCGGGTATTGTTTAAAATTGTCAATTCCCCTTTTAAAGTCTCATTGTTTAATACTCCGTTAAAACTAATAGTTGGAAATTGCGCTGCGTCAAAGAAGACAGGAGAACTAAGATGGCCGTCACGCTCAGTATTATTGGTATCTATGCTGGCTACTTCCAGTGTGAAGCTGACAGTAGCGTTGTCAAACTGGTCATTGTCAGTTAGTACAGTACCGCTGAATTTTCTAAAATATCCCGATACATTGGCAATACCGAGGTGTTTTACTTTAAAACCGATTTGGGAATGCCCTGGGTCAATGTTCCATTGTGTCATAGCTTGTTTTTTTAACAAAGCTAGACT
The DNA here is from genome assembly GCF_003412465.1 of Chitinophaga silvisoli. Classification (GTDB taxonomy): domain Bacteria; phylum Bacteroidota; class Bacteroidia; order Chitinophagales; family Chitinophagaceae; genus Chitinophaga; species Chitinophaga silvisoli. Next base: position 274,144 of record NZ_QTJV01000002.1, on the reverse strand, counting down.
GGCAGGGGAAGTAATATTTTACCATAGGGTAAATAAGAATTGGAAAATTTAGTTGGTGGTCCGGATCCAGGTAGGGAAGTATCAGTGTTCATTAGGTATTAATTACCTGATGGTCCTTATTCTGCTCAGCGACTGCTGTGTGATTCCCAGGTACTTCGCCATATCCCCCAGGCTGATCCGTTGATGAATCGCATTATGCTCCTCCACAAACAGGCGATACCGATCCGCAGCATTCTCCTCCAGCATCTCACTTATCCTTTTCATCATCTTCGTAGCCGCAATACTCACCAGCTTACGATAAAACGTCTCCATTGCATGATGCTGTTTACAGAGCGCCGCCATCGTCTCATAACGAACAAGTGTAACCTTTGTATCTTCCAGCGCTACCAGGTTAAACTTAGACGGAGTTTGATTAATATAACTATCAAATACTGAAAAAAGCAAATTTTCAGAAAAGAACCTCATGATAAATTCTTTATCATCTTTCTCTGAATAGGACTTAATCAGCCCTTCATTTACAAAATAAAGATACTTACAGGTCTCCCCACTATGCAACAGAAATGCTCCCTTACTGTATAGCTTAGTGACCGTCTGTTGTGCCAATTCCCACAAAACGGCATCCTCCAATGGGGAAAACTGCTTACAAAATTGAAGAAAATCTGCCATACTAATTAAATGATTGTCGGAATTCCAAAGGCGACAATTGCGTCTTCGCCTTAAACAATTTACTAAATGACTGTGGATAATCAAATCCTAATCCATAGGCAATTTCGCTGACGGAAAGCGCTGTGGTAGACAGTTGTTCCTTGGCTTTCTCAATCACTTTATCCTGGATATGTTGCTGGGTGCTCTTGCCTGTTAACACCTTCAATAAATTGCTCAGGTAATTCGCCGATACATTCAGCTGGGTTGAAATGTATTTCACACTGGGCAAGCCTTTTTGCAGCAATTCATCGCTATTAAAGTAATCAGTGAGCAGCACTTCCAGTTTTTCCAGGATCCTGTGATTGCTGATTTTCCTTGTAATAAACTGTCGCTGATAGAACCGCTCTGCATAAGCCAGTAAAGACTCCAGCTGGGCAATAATAATTTCCTGGCTGAACTGATCTATATTGGTATGATACTCTCTCTTAATGTTTTCAACAATCGCGGACACAGTCAGTTCTTCTTTCTCAGAAAGGAACAATGCTTCATTCACAGAATAATCAAAATACTGGTATTGCCTGATCTTTTTTGCCAGTAAAGTATTCCATAAGAAATCGGGATGGATCAGTAATACCCATCCCGATTGATTGATTTCTTTTGCCAGTGGCTCGATACTAAATACCTGTCCGGGAGCCATAAAGCTCATCACACCTTCATTAAAATCATACTCCTGCTGTCCATATTTCATTTTTACATTGTATCCTTTTTTCATACTGATCAGGTAAAAATTGAAAACAATGTTAACTGGCTCTTCCATAGTGATGTCTTTGATAGGTGCGACATCAATGACACTGATCAGCGGGTGCTCCGGTTTAGGGAAGCCCCTGAACTCATGAAATTCAGAGATCGTGTTAAAGGTAAAAATGCGTTTTCCGGCCATAATACAAGGTAATTATTTTGTGGCAAAAGGCAGTGTGCAGTGTTGTTAAAATCGATCTTGTAAGGCTGCAGGTAACTCAGCAGCACTACTCAGGTTTTTATTATTTCGCTGCATATGCCACTGCAAAGTCTTTCGCGAAATCCTTCACTTTCACCTTCCCAAACTCAGCAGGTCTGTTCTTAAAATAATCAGCGGACAAAATACCTTCATGCACGCTGGCATACATTTCCACCATGCCCGCTGCAATAGCAGGTTGCATGCCTGCAGCAATCAATCCTTGCAGGTATTGTTCGTTAGTAAGCGTTACCCATTGCAAATCCGGCTTACCAATCGCTTCACCTAAAATCCGTGCAACCTCATTACAGGTCAGCTCATCACTCACCACATATCTTACCCTTCTATGAGCAACCGGCAGCGAAATTTCATCGGCAATAGCCGCTGCAATGTCAGATGGTGCTACCAGGGTAGCGATATCATCTCCGCCGGTATTAGCAGCTATCACACCCTGTTGTTTAATTAAACCAATATATGCATATAAGTTATAATAAAAACCTACCGGGCGCATGAAGGTGATGTCTGTATCAGCAAGTGTGTTCAATGCCTGCTCTACATTGTAATGCAGTTTAATCAACCCGGAACCATGTTCGAGGTGAGCGCCAATACTACTCAGGTGAATCACCCTTTTCACGCCTGCCTGCTTAATCGCCTTAGTAAAATTGTCCGCCACTTTCTGACATTCAGCAAACAGATCTACGGTAGGATCAAAGTAGTTGACAATAGGAGGGATCATGGTATACACCAGGTCCGCACCTGTGAATGTTTTAGTCAGGAAATCCACATCTTCAATAGCGCCCACTGCCGGTGTAGCGCCAAGCGCCCTGATGGCATTAGCCCTGTCTTCCTTACTGCTGATGATAGTTAATTCATGTCCCTGTTGGGTCAACAGCTGGGCGAGTGGGAGCCCGATATGCCCTATGGAACCTGTTAATACGATTTTCATGATGTTTGATTTTGTAATACAAAGCTCCTGATAACTGGTGCTCCCGGTGTAACCAAATCTAAGATTGTTGTGTTCAAATCCATAACATATGTTATCGTACTCCAGCTCCCGGGCGGATACCTTTGCTACATGAAAACAAAAATCAGCTACTGGATCTCTACAAGCCTGCTCTCTCTTTGGATGGGCTTAAATGCATTCTTCTACATTACCAAACCTGAAGCCAAAGCACTGTGTGTCCACTTTGGCTTCCCTGATTACTTTAGAATAGAATTGGCTGTCGCCAAGGTCATTGGTATTGCTGTGCTTCTCTTCCTAAAAGGATCTGTTAAAGAATGGGCTTATGCCGGCTTCACAATTACAATTATTTCCGGTGTCATCGCCCATTGTTGTTCCGGTGATGGCTTCCCTTTCTCTGCTTTACTGGCGGCGGTTATATTGGGGGTGTCTTATTTTAGCTACCATTATCCATCCCGCCTACCTGTAAATGGCTAAGGTGTGTAGTGGGGGGAAGGTGGTGCATTCATGCGGAACCTTCACAGGAGCCGTGCCGCAATCTTCACAAGAGCCATGCAGCAAAATTCAAAGAAGCCATCCCGCAGACTTCACATCAGCCATCCCGCAAACGGAAAATCTGGATACAACATTTACCAACCTGGACACATCCGCCCTATCTGCTTAATCCATCTTTGCTGTACAATAAACACAGCAACACATGCAAACCATCTTCATCACCGGAGCTTCTTCCGGCTTAGGCAAGGCAGCCGCCCAATTATTTCAGTCCAAAGGCTGGCGGGTCATCGCCACCATGCGCACACCCGAAAAAGAAACAGTACTATCAAAACTGGATCATGTACATCTATTACCTTTGGATGTAACAAATGAAGCACAGATCGCCGATACTTTTCAAAAAGCCATCGCCATATCTCCTATCGATGTGGTATTTAATAATGCGGGTTATGGCCTGGTCGGCCCCTTTGAAGCCTATTCCATCTCACAAATCACCCGGCAGATAGACACTAACTTTATAGGTGTATTGCGCGTAGCACACCCATTCGTAAAGTACTTCAGGGAGAACAATATCAAAGGTATCTTCATCACCACCACTTCCATCGTTGGCATCGTTGCCAATCCATTAGCATCTGTATACGATGCAACCAAATTTGCCCTGGAAGGCTGGAGTGAAGGTATGGGCTACGATCTGAAATCATTCGGTATCCAATTTAAAACTGTCGCTCCCGGCGGCATCATTTCTAATTTCGCTGCTGCAGCCATGGATGTAGCACAACACCCGGCCTATCAGCCTTTATATGATAGAATGCTGGCCGGTTTCAGCGATGGTACACTCATGCAGTTCTCGCCAGCCGAAGCTATTGCACAGGTTGTATACGAAGCAGCCACAGATGGCAAAGACCAGATGCGCTACGCCGCGGGCCCCGATGCCATTGATGCGTATAAAAAGAGGGAGCAGTTAGGATTGGAAAAACATCGTGAACTGGTTAATGAACTATACAGGTAAGTAACCTAACTATACTATCAATTCACTTCAGCATACCATTATTACCTAACTTTGAAGTATGGAAAATTACATATTCAATTCCGTATCAGAACTGCACAGAGCGCTGGGCCTGCCAGCGCCTATGCACCCACTCATCAGCCTTTCTGATTATGCCAACATCACAGCAGATGTAACAGAACTATCAAAAGCGCTGGTGCTGAATATGTATAAAATCTCCTTCAAATTCAATTTCTCCGGCCGCATTAAATACGGACAACGACATTATGATTTTGATGCCGGTGGTATGAGCTTCTCGTCCCCCATGCAGGTAATATCAGCATCTCCAGAAGAAGCTGATTACAGCGGCCGCTCACTGATCATTCACGCCGATTTCCTGCGTAATTATCCCTTAGCAAAAACAATAAAAAATTACGGCTTCTTTTCTTATGCAGTGAACGAAGCACTACATTTATCCGAACAGGAGAAAGAAATCATCATGGGAATCTTTAACAGCATACAACATGAACTCTCTTCTTCTATCGATCATTTCAGCCAGGATATCATCATCTCCCAGATAGAACAACTCCTCAACTATAGCAATCGCTATTATAACAGGCAATTCATCACCAGAAAGGCAGTACACAATGATATGCTGTCCACGCTGGACCAGTTGTTATCTGATTACTTTGATCGCGATGCAGGATTATTCGAAGGCATCCCTTCAGTTGTTACATTGGCAGAGAAATTACACGTGTCCCAGCGGTATTTGAGTGATATGCTACGCTCCGTCACAGGTATGAATACCCAACAATACCTCCAGGCAAAAATGACAGAAAAAGCCCGGGAACTCCTGAGCACTACCTCCCTGACCATAGGCGAAATTGCTTATCAGTTAGGTTTTGAGTATCCTCAATCCTTCAATAAATTCTTCAAAAAACAAACACAGGTATCTCCTTTAGATTACCGCCATTCATTTAATTAAATTTATGCAGGAAATAATAAACCGCTCATTGGCAATTCGTGAACGTTATCATCAAATAGAGGAACGTCACCATGGTAACAAATGGTCTGTTGAAGAGGATGCACTTGCATTCTTAACGGATGCCGCATTAATAGGGCGGTATACCATGTCCCAGCAAGTTCGCTGGCCTAAAGGGAATACCCCTGCCGAACTGGAACATAAATTAGGGGAGTCTATCTGGTGGCTGATTGTATTAGCAAATAGAATGGATCTAAACATAGAGGATGCGGTCAATAAATTTCTCACCAGAACGGAAGATGTTTTAGATTAGATGTCTCCGGATACCTTACAATAGAAGTAGCCCCAACCGGGGGCTACTTATCTATATCTTTATTTAAAAGGTCGCCAATACCTCCTTATCATCATTCTCCATTCACAACTTCCTCAATCTCCATATCCATCACCGCCTTCACATCTCCATACACATTCCTCTTCTCCCCCGTATAAAACCTCACCACCACAACATCCTTCGTCCTAATTCCAAAATGTAGAGAGGATGCTAAATTGCCGGGAAAGAAAGCTAATATATTTCCGGAATGAAAGTATTTGGTGAAATTTCTTTTCAGCGTTAATTTTAGTGTGCATATGATCCCTGAATTTCAAACATATTGCCGCACGTTGACGAATCTCACCAGTGAGGAGGTAGACCAGATCTGCGCCTTCGCCATTCCCAGGTCCCTGCATCGGGGAGAGAACCTGCTTCAGCAAGGCCAGGTGTGCCGGCATAAGACCTTTGTAATAAAAGGATTATTACGCAGCTATGGTACAGCTGCAGACGGTGCCGAATACATATTACAATTCTCTTCAGAAAATAACTGGATCCTGGATCCCGAGAGCTACCACCTCCAAACGGCGACAAAATTCAATATATCCGCTATAGAGCGTGCTGATGTATTGCAATGGAATAAGGAGGATTTTGATCGCTTACTAAAGGATATCCCGGCCCTGGACAGGTATTCCCAGCAGTTAGCCTCAAGAAATAATTATAACAGCCGGCAAAGGCTGTTTACTACGCTCAGCAGCACACCTGAAGAGAAGTATGAAGACTTCGTTCGTAACAACCCTGAATTACTCCCCCGTATCCCACTTCATATGATTGCAGCTTATCTGGGCATGTCATTAAAGACATTGACCCGCATCCGGCACGCACAGTTACATCGATAATTAAATTATGGTCAAATGACCACATTTTCACGACAGCATTCTGTGACTTTTGTACCAACAAATTAAATCATTTATTTATGCGGGTATTTGTTACAGGAGCTTCTGGATTTGTAGGCTCCGCTATCGTAAAGGAACTCTTACAGGCAGGTCACCAGGTATTAGGTTTGGTACGCTCAGACAGTACAGCAGTGGAATTAGCGAAGACGGGCGCTGAAGTACACAGAGGCGATATTACGGATCATGAAAGTGTAAAGGCAGGAGCAGCACAATGTGATGCAATCATTCATACGGCTTTCAATCATGATTTCTCACGCTTTAAAGAGAGCAGTCTTGAAGATCACCAGTTGATATTGGCATTAGGTGCAACTCATCGCCCACTCATTGTTACATCAGCTATTGGCTTATTAAATTATGGTCGTCCGGTGGATGAAAGTGATACACCGCCGCCATCAGATAAAGTAGCGAGAGCGGCTACTGAAGAGGCAGCGGCAAAAGTAGGCGCATATATCGTAAGACTGCCGCCAACTACACATGGAGCAGGTGATCATGGGTTTGTACCTATCGTTATTAACCTGGCAAAAGCAAAAGGTGAATCTGCTTATATTGGTGAAGGAAATAATACCTGGGCAGCAGTACACCGTTTTGATGCAGCAGTGTTGTATAGGTTGATCTTGGAAAAATTGCCTTCACAGAAAGTGTTTCATGCGGTGGATGAAGTGGGAGTGCCGTTTAAGGAGATAGCGACTGCTATTGGCAAGGGATTGAATATTCCGGTAGTAAGTAAGACGGGGGCAGCAGCGGAAGAACATTTTGGTTGGTTTATGCATTTTGCGGGGATGGGAGTGGTGCCTTCGGCAGAGCAGACGAAGAAGATTCTGGGCTGGGAGCCGAAGGAGAGAGGGATTTTGGAGGATATAGTAAAAGGAGGATATTTAAAATAAGGCAAATATTCAAACGTCATTTTTAAAAAGGGGATTAATCCCCTTTTTGCGTTTCTACACTTGCTGCATTGGAAATTAGTTCTAATTTTCAACTGGTTTTACAACACTTATTCATGAATTTTTCCAGATAGTTTGTTCTGGCGCTGATGCATTGTCAGGGCTGCTGGAAGACTATTGCCTTAACTCCTAAACATATGAGAATGAATTCCCGGTTTTTATATGGCCTTCTGTTATTAATATGCTTCGGAGGGTGCAAGCATAAAGAAACCTTTGATCCTTATGGCCCCGGACTTGCTGAACGCCTCAATACCTATAACAATGTTCAGTCGAATGTTAAAACAGGAACCCCCGGCTTATTTATCGATTTCTCAGCAGGCATCAACAATGCATTTAAGACCTCAACTGTCAGCAGCCTGATGTCGGAATGCTTCAATACAATACTGACAGATAAATTTGAAGTATTTAAGCTGGGATCTAATGAGGTCACTTCATTGCCCATTACCAATACGACTCAATTGGGGCAGGAAATAAATAATCAAAGTAACTATAAAGATATCTGGGCACCTATTCAGAAGACCGTCGATAAAATTACAGATGCAGATAATGATGCACTCCTGATCACAGATTTCGAAGAATGGATTAATAAAACGGAGGTCACTAACACAGCTTATCTGAAAATACCTTTTTCAAAATGGCTGACCAAAGGTCACTCCATCCATTTTTTCATAGTAGATTATAAAGAAGGTAATGTGGATAAACATATCTATTTCACCATTTTTAACTGTACTAACAACTTACTGGCAAAACTTGCTCCTAAATTAGCTGCTTATAGCACCCGGTTCGACCTGACAACAAACGCTTATTCATTATCAACCAATTACCCTGATCCCACCTCTGGCGGTATTTACAATGATAAGAATATCCTGGACCTCAGGAAGGATCAGTATATCAAAAGTGAATTGTATGAATACTACCCTTCAGGGCTTGGATGGAAAGATATTTCAGATATTCGCAAAGACGATGCAAACTTCTCTGACATCTTTCGCAATCTCTTCATAGATCTTAGTAACCAGGATAGCTATTCTTTCAAATCGTTTGAAGTACTAACCTATAATGTAACTTCAGATTTCGAACACTTTGCAAAAGCAGATTACGCACTTCATAACCCTCCTAAAACTATTAAAGGAAAGAACGGAGAGACAAAAATATCAGACGGGGAAAGCGATGCTATTCTACTTGAATGTTATAATGAGGATGGCACACTGAAAGAGGCCTGCAAATATAAACCACCAACCTTACAGCCATTATCCAATTACTTCCGCCTCAATCAACCCTTATTTGATAATACCAATAAAAGCGATAATAAGCATGTGGAATTGGGCATAACTTTCGATCCTCATTTCTCACCTGCCGAATCGGATACATTATTAAGAATCAATATTGTGCTGACTGCCGCAACCCCTAATATAGACAATCCAAAACTACAAAAATTCAAATGGATCAATGAGAAAGGAACGGAGAATATCGCACTATATGAGTCAGTAAAGAATACCCTGCTCGAGTTAAAACCTGAAAACAAAATTGTCTACACCTACTATATTAAAACTTTATAGAAATGGAATCAATCACTGCCTACACCGTATCTGTCATTATCACCCTTGTCATCTTGTTCATTGCAGCAATTATCGCTAACCTCATCAAATTCGAAGGAGGTAGTAAACCCAAAGATCCTAAAATCAGGAAACTATGGTTCTGGATCTTATGTCTGGTTAATCCAGTCCTCATCTTTCTCCTTGGTTTCTTCGTATTCATGCCGGATGGCAATGTGAGAGTTGTGAAAAATTACATCGCTGCATTAAGTATTGGCACAGTAGCTGGTTTCTTCTTATATATATTATTAGGCTTCATCCTCAGCCGGCTCTTCACAAACGGTAAGTTAGGTCACTGGTTTTAATCTGCTATTATTATGGATAAATTATTTGTTATCGCCGTAGGCGGTACAGGAATGCGCTGCCTCGAAGCTTTTACACACCTCTGTGCAATCGGCATGTTCGACAGCAAGGAAATCGAGCTTCTCACCCTGGATACAGACCAGGCCAATGGCAACAAAGGCCGGGTGGAAAAACTTATTCAACTCTACAACCGGATTAAATCAGGTGGTACCCCAAACGCAAACACCTTCTTCTCTTCCAAGCTAAACCTCTACCGGTTTTATACTAATTATTCCGGGCAGGGGAGAGAGAACTACAAGAATATCTCCAAATTAAACTCAGGTTCAACTGAACAACAGAAAAGAAATCAACTCATCTCAGACCTGTTCCTGGACAATGAGTCAGTACAGGAATTCGACCTTTCCCACGGCTACCGAGCACAAACACACCTCGGATCCATGCTCATGTATCATGGAATTATTGAGGCTGCCAGAAACATTGTAAGAGGCACAGATGTAAAAGTACAGGAACGGGAATTGGATGAATTCGTCACCAAACTCGAACTCGCAGGCCAGGATGCAAGAGTATTTATATTTGGTTCTATCTTCGGAGGAACTGGTGCCTCTTCTATCCCCATCATCCCAAAGGCTTTGCAGGATTTTATCAGGATTCGATCCAAAGGTGCTGCCAGCATAGACTTCTCCAAAGCAAAATTCGGCTCTACCCTGCTCACTGAATATTTTACTTTCAAAAAACCGAATGACAAACAAAAGGCCAGCAAGGAAAATAGCGTCATTGCAGATGCCTCCTATTTTCCATTAAATAGCCAGGCTGCTTTACAATTTTATCAAAGCGACCCTACAGTACAACGCTGCTACAAGATGTTGTACCACATTGGGTGGCCGGTAGAAAGTAAACCTGTAGATACTGGCAGTTCTCAAACCGTTACAGGAGGAGCGACACAGGAAAATACATCGCACATTACAGAACTCCTCGCTGCCTGTGCCGCCTATGATTTTTTTACCAGAACAAATGGACTGGATGTAGATAAAACAGAATACGTGTACAAGGCAGTTGACTTTAATAACAACGCATTCAGTTTCTCCATTCATGACTTTGTAGGCAATGGTAATAAAGCAGGAGAACGGTTCGCCAATAAGATCGGTGCCTTCTTTTCACTCGCCCATATTTCGCTCACCGTTAATAATGCCGCTAATGGCGACGCTGGCATCAAAGGCTTCATTACCCGTTGTCAGGAACAAAAGATCACGCAGTACAATACCATTACAGATGCTGAATGTGTGGAAATTAATGACTATTTCAAAGCCTTTGCTTACACTTTCGAGAGCGCCCGGTTCACGCCTGGTTGGCTATATCAGGTAAGAAGTACAGTGGCTCCAGGCACCTTCATCTTCGATAGCAAAGCTTTCCCCGATAGTCTCTCCGAGCTGAAGAAATTAGATGTGGGCACCATCTTCCTGGATGAAAAGAATCACTGGCCTAAAGGCGGAATTCTGGCGAATAGATATGACACCTTCATCAAAAAATTGATCAATCTGGGGCCGGAGGAAGAACAACAGGTCAATACCACGAAAGAGAAATTTCTCGCGCATATCTATAATGCAATTACTCATTCACAGGGCTTCCATTTAATCTGAAATTTACAATGAGCAATAAAATAAAAGCCTTAACTATCAAGGTACACGCTAAAACAGAATTACAGGGAGTACAATACGCATGGGATAAAATTCCGCAGCTGGAAATTTTCACCAGGAATATCATCATTCCTGAAATCGCTGTAGAACAGGATGGCGGTGCCGCTGTCAACATTGGTACACTGGTATCTGGTATCCCTACTGTATTTGCAAGAGCCTCTTTGTTCGAAAGTGCATTGAATAACATTATAGACCAGGATGCCGCTGCCTCCGGACTCATGTTGTTTTATAAATCACTGGTGAGCGAATGGAAAGGCTTTATCAGCTGTATCGCGCTTAACTATAAAGACATTGAAGTGAATAGGGTGCCACTGGTGTATTCAGATGGAAAGAAAATAAACGACACAGAAAATGTTTATGAACCTACCGGTGCCTTCGGAAATTCCCTGTTCGAAAGGCAGCCGTTGTGGTGTGATCAGTCCCTGGCAGACAATGCGGAGAAAGTACCATTTGTAGATGTGATTTCTTTTAAGGGAAGTGTCGTAGGAGGTACATCTCCTGATTGTTTCCTCTTTACTGCTGTATCGTATAATATCAAAGACAGATACCCCTTTATAAATGTCCAAAGCGGCCGCTTCGTTGATCCGTTAAAATCTGATTTAAGGCCGGAAGAATTATATAAAATATATGGATATGCCAAACAAATTCTTGACAACATCCAGCAATTCAGACAGCATTTCAATAACCTGTCCTCCGATATTAGACCTTCATATGAGAATATCAGCGCCTGTCTGCAAGATTGGATAAAAGATATGGTGAAATATCAGGAGCAAAGAAACTTTGCCAGACTGGATAATCAAACACCTCCGGAGGTTGGTGCACTCTTTGCCCTGCCTTTCAGTAAACTTTTTAATTATTCTACTTTATTATTTGGCTCCGAAGGTATTATTACACAGGAATCAAGTTCAGAACTCAGTATTCCGTTTGATCCCAAAGACTTGTTACTGCCGGATGCTACTGAAATCGCGCAGATTGATTTTGGGAAGGAAGGTGTAGGAACCAGGAACTATTTATCCAACAAACCAATACTTTTATTGGCAGCTGAAACAAAGGGACAGTCTAATAATTATGCTTACTTTGCCCTGCCACTGACTCCACTGGCCCTGAATGTATTCGGCGCAAATCTGGATGCGTTGACTGGCCTTTCTCCAAATTCCAATGTCAGGTCCCGGATATCTGCCCTCTATGATCCAAATGACAAAGATGGTGAGAAGTTGATAGTTCACCTGAGGTTGTTTACCGATACCGGTAATGAAATCCTCAAACAGGTAGTGTATAAAGTGACGCAGGAAGCTATCATGGGCAAGGACATCCTCATGTGGCCCAATTTTATATCCAAACAATGGAACAGGTATTTCTTATACTCCGAAATACCGCACAATGATGCAAAATTTCAGGCTACACCATTTATAGGAAACGTAAATGACGACTTCTTCCGCATTGCATTGGATGAAAAAGGAATTCCGTTCTATCTGGCAGAAAAAGGACGGGCACTATCAATACCTGAAATGAAGGTTCAGTTACATGTAGCATCGAACAATGCAGTGGCTGACAACAAGTATAAATACGAAATCTATGAAAGCAATCAACCGTTCAAAGGAATAAAGTTTGCCCATGCTGGCATGGATTGCGGATTTGGTATCATTCGGTACAAGTCTTTTGGAGATGATCCTGCATTCCCATGGAATTTGCTAAATACCACCAGGACTTTGTCCCCTGCTTTCCTGGGGGTGGATTTTGGCAGCACGAACTCCTCCATTGCTTATTACTCTGATAGCGATAAAATGATCAAGGAGAATCTGAAACTAACCAACAAAAGAGTTTCATTATTATCCACTGATCTTAAAAATAATGATGAGCGCCCTGCCGTGGAAGATGAAATATTTTTCTTCCAGAACGATGAAATCCTTTCTAATTCTATCAAGTCCGTCCTTACTATTCACGATCCCCGAAGAATTGTCAACGAAAAAGGTAGCCAATCTGATTTCCTGTTGGCACAAGCCGTGAAAGGTGGATTCCCTTGTTTTGAAAAAAATCTGCCTATCGATACCGCATTAGACAACCGGTACTTCCTGACGTATAACAGGGTTGGCAAAGCAGAACTGGTGTACAACATGAAGTGGTCAACACAGAATATAGATAAGAGTTATAAAACCGCTTATCTGAGCACACTGATGTTGCATGTCTATGCACAGCTCTTCGTGGAAAACCACGAGCCGCATACTTTAAAGTGGTCTTATCCATCTTCGATGGGGAAAGACTTGTTAAGTGAATATAGAGCTATATGGGATTCATTGGTAGACATCAGCCCGATTAACAATGGTGTGACGCTGAAAACGTATCCGCCCTCAGACTTATCTGATATTGGGGATGTGCAGGGAAGTACCTGGAGTGCAGGTAATGATACAGGTGGTTCCTGGGGCACCAGTGAAGAAATTGGTTGGGGCAGTGAGGTAGAAACGCAAAAAAAAGAAATAGTAGAAATCCCCTTTGATACAGCCCCTATCCGCTTTGACTTTAAACCATTGGGAAATAAGGACTCCTTGTCAGAAGCATGTGCAGTAGCAAATTATCTGGTAAGGCCTAATGGTGGCTATTCTCTTAATCCGGGTGAATTAGTGCTCTGCTTTGATATTGGCGGCAGTACTACTGATATTACCGCACTTTGCCAGATGTCTGGTGGTAAGGCAATGATCAAACAGAACTCCATCCGCTTTGCAGCGGAGCGCATGGCCCAGGCTACCAGGTATTCTCCCAATTTCAGAACTGTACTGTTGAAAATGTGTGAAAGAAAGGGTATCTCTATACAGGGCCTCAATAAGGGGGAGAATAAATTTTCGGAAAATACGGCTCCTTATTATTTCGAGCAGGTCCTGGATAGACTGGAGCATACTGACTTTAATACCTTCTACCGGCTCGTTGCTGCTGAATGCCAGGAGATGATGAGTGTGAATTTATATATCACAGGGCTGATTATGTTCTATGCCGGTCAGCTGGTACATAAACTGCGTACTGAAATAGTTCGGTCTGAAGACGCACCTCCTGCTGTAAAAAATACCCCTCCAAAGATCAGGATTGCCTTTGCTGGTAAAGGCGCACGGATCTTTGACTGGTTCAATGCTGTGGATCCATCTGCCGCCAATACTTACTATACTCAGATGTTCATAAGAGGCATTGGTGGCGAAGCCGTGGCAAAGAAAACCATTATGCCTGTGAGCCAGAATCCACTGAAAATAATAGATATCAATTCTCAGAAAGCAGATAACTATACTGACGTGAAATATGAAGTGTCTAAGGGTCTGGCTATTCCTACAGATAATACCAAGATCCTGGTACCTGCCAATAAACAGGCAATTGAGATTTTGGGAGAAGATCATTTTTGCATTGTGATGCCTAACGGAGAATTTAAATATCTGGAGTCTACTAATTCTATCACACCAGAAATGCTGGAACATATTGGTGATCACTTCATCAATTATCCTCCCCAGGGCAGCCAGCCTTGTCCGCGGTTCATGGACTTTGCAGATCTGTTTTATAAGGTGGCCTCCGCTATGTTCGGGCTAAAGATGAGCTCCGCAGATTTTATGGCAGGATTCCATGATATGAATATTGAGAACTATATCAAAGGCATACCTGAATTCATCGAAGCGAAGAAACGTAAACTGGATGAACAGAAGAAGTTCGATTACGTGGCTCCGGTTATTATACTGGAAGGAATGAAATTTTTTGAAAAGCATCTGTTGAAAGGAATCAAAATTCAATAAGATATGACGTATCGCATGCTGGTGAGGATCTCAAGACGCTCAGTCTCTTTCTGGTATCAGGCTAGTGGCAATGGATATGCTCCTTTGATAATCAAAGATAGTAGCGAAGTGCTATTGTATTTCTATGTAAATGGCAATGATTTTTTATTTGGAAATTCAGCGAGAGATCTATTTAACCAGCATCATCCGAATGCATATGGCAATTACTTTGAAATTATAAAAGATCCCGCAAAACACTTTACGATTTATGGGAATAAAAAACCTGTAAAACAACTCTTATATTATGGAGTAGAACAATGTTTGTCATTCTTCATTAATACAGTATTATATAAAAGCGATTCAATAGAATCTTATCGTCAGCATTTTTCGCTTCATTTTTTGTATGATGTAGATATAGAGGACAAGGAAAAGGCGCTAATTGAAAGTTTATTCAATGATGCTGGATATATCAACACCGGCAGGGTAAATTATGATGTAGCATTGTTTGAGGTATTGACACGGTATGGAGTGATTACCTCCCGGAATCACGTGTTGTTATTGAATGGACTAAATGGAACATTATATCTCAGGTTGTTTGAAAACTATCAGCAACAACCGCTGAGTACATTGTTCATGGATGGGCAGGGCGCGGATCCCAGGGTGAAATTACTGGCACAGATGATCATAGAATATATCATCGAACAACAATCATTTTTGTCAATTGATAAGGATAAGGAGATCAGTGGGATTTTATCCTTCTGTACCGCTAGACTCAACCATTTGACCCCAGTGATACAGGGAGAAATTGAATTGACAGACGGCAATAAGTACTGGTTCAGGGTAAATGAACGTAGTCTGAATGACAGGTTGCAATACTATTCCAACGATCAGGCTGTGTTTACCGGTATTGATGATCTGTTGGAAGAAAATAAATTGAATATTGATAACACAGTTATTCTATTGCTCGGCGAAGAAATCACTACCCCCTATTTCCTGAATAAGTTATTGAAGAAATATCCACATGTAAAAATTGTAGAAACTGCCTGGTTAAAAGATACATTGGAGTCGATTTTTGCCGGACTGTCAGGGAAAATAGTTGCGCCTCCACAACCGGTAGTGACTAATTTACGACCTGATTCAAAATCATCTCCACCCCCTCCCCTGCCAGTGGCAAAGCCACCTCTACCACCAGTTGTGAATCAAAAGAAACCTTCAATACCTCCACCTTTACCACCGTCAAAAAAATAGGTTATGGCTATTTATTTAGAAAAGAAGAAACCTGTTTCACTTGAAAAAACCAAACCCGGACTGCGCAACATCATAGCTGGTTTGGGATGGGATATAGCAAATGTAAATGGGCATAATGTAGACCTGGATCTCTCTGTTTTTATGATGGGGATCAATGGCAAATTGCCTCGGGATGAGTTTTTTGTCTTTTATAATAACAATACAAGCCCCGATGGAGCTGCTTATTATCCCGGAGATAGCAGGGATGGTACCGGAGACGGGGATGACGAAATCATATCAATAGACCTGGCAAAGATAGATCGGCAAATCGAGTTCCTATACTTTGCTGTTACAATTGATCAGGCAGCAGATCGTGGCCATCACTTTGGCTATGTACATAATGCTTATATCAATATAAGGAATGCTGCTGATAATACCCTTTTATGTCAGTACAGATTAAATGAGGAATTTAAAAATGAAGACTCATTGCTCATTGCAACACTCTCCAGAAATGATGGACAATGGGATTTTGAGGCTGTAGGACAGGCATTTTCGGGAGGATTAAATACACTGGTCGAAATGTATCAATAATAATCAGATATGGCAAGTTTTAATTTAACAAAAGGGGAACGCTTTCCCCTTTCAAAAGCAGCTCCCGGGCTTACAGTGGTAAGGATAGGTATGGGATGGGATCCAAACGATCAGCCAGGTGGACCAGACTTTGATCTGGATGTATCTGCATTTGCATTAAATGCAGGTTTTAAAATTCCATCCGATTCCTACTTCGTTTTTTATGGTCAGGTAAGAATGGGGAATTACATAGAAGATTCACTTGAGAAGGGCTTGATGAGACCCATAACAAAAGATGGGGCAATTATGGGAGCAATTGATGATCCTGATGGAAGACGAAGTGATTGCGATGATGACGAAGATATGTTTATTGATCTCTCTAAAGTCACACCTGATATAGAGCAGATCATTATTTGTTGTACAATATGTAAATATCCACATGATAATAAAAAGGATAGACGTACACTTAATCTGAATTTCGGACAGGTGGATGATTGTTATATAAGAATCATCAATGAAAGCACTGGGGAGGAAATTCTCCGGTTTGATTTAAAAGATAAATACACGAAAGAAGATGCTGTTGAATTTGGTCGCTTATTCCGTGTAGGAAACTCCTGGGAGTTTGAGGCGATGGGACGGGCGCATACAGGTAGCTTACAAACATTGGTTGATATGTATACTTAAATAATTATTTATGGCTTTTAATCTAAGTAAGAATAATGATCCGGTTCCCGCATCTAAAAAGAATGCCTGGGCCTTCATATTGTTTGCAGTAGTAGTGATAGGTGCTGCAATCTGGTATTTTATACCAAAAAAAGAAACGGGTTCTATTGAGGTAGCATTGCCTGCAGCGCCGGCAGCACCTGTAGCTGAACCTGTTCATAACCCCGTTCCTGATACTACTACTACTTCTTCTTCTTTTCTGTTAGCAGCCTCCTTCAATAAAGGCACAGCTGACCCAGTTTCGATATCAGAAGAAGTAGTAAATAAAATCAGGCAATCTCATAAAATCACTATCTATGGCTACGCCAGCAGCGAAGGAACCCTCTCTGTAAACCTTGCACTTGCACAGGAAAGAGCGGAATCATTTAAACAATACCTGGTTTCCAAAGGTATAGATCCAGCCATGATCACCGCTGTGGGGAAAGGAATCGACGACCCCATTGCTTCAAATGACACCGAAACAGGTCGTACCCAAAATCGTCGTGTAGAAGTAAGTATTGAATAATTTATAAATTCCCTTTAATGAATCTATCACAGTACTGGGCTTTGCTCTGGAATGATATTGTTGCTCATCCCGGAACTAGTATCGCTATTATCTGTAATCTCATCATCATTGAAAGCTTGCTGTCAGTCGATAACGCGGCTGTACTTGCTACCATGGTAATGGACCTTCCTGTAAAGGAGAGAGGAAAAGCCCTGAAATTCGGTATCTGGGGGGCCTATATATTTCGTGGATTAGCCATGATCTTCGCAGCCGTATTAGTGAAGATCTGGTGGCTAAAACCTTTAGGGGGTCTTTATTTATTATACCTGGTATACGATTGGTACAGGGGAAATGATGGGGACGAGGAATCCATTGATAAATCCAATAATTGGTTGTACAAATTTACTGTTGGTGCTATTGGTAATTTCTGGGCAACAGTTTGTATGGTCGAAATCATGGATATGGCTTTTTCAATTGATAATGTCTTTGCTGCCGTTGCCTTTTCACCCAACATTATTCTTGTTTGCACAGGTGTATTCATAGGTATTTTCGCAATGCGTTTTATTGCACAGTGGTTTGTGAAACTGATGGAGAAATATAGTTTTTTAGAAACATCAGCGTTTATTGTGATTGGAATATTAGGTATAAAGCTGCTATTGTCGCTTTTAGAACACTTTTATCCGGATAGCGCATTTAGTGCATTGCTGGCGAGCCATGTAGCTGATGTGGCGATATCCGTAGTTACGGTATTGATATTTTTCGTTCCGATTATTACATCATCATTTTTGAATATCCCCAAAAAAGCGTGAGACTTTTCAATAAGGGCCTTCTACAGCAGGAGGCCCTTTTTATTGGCAGGAAAATGTTCCTTATTGTTGTTTGTTGATAATACCTGGAAAAAAGAAAATTGTTATTCCAACAGGAAACCTTTGATAAAATGATTCATAATGCAAAACGCCTTCAAGTCCTAGACCTGAAGGCGTTCATTTTGTAGCGAGGAGAGGATTCGAACCTCTGACCTTCGGGTTATGAGCCCGACGAGCTACCACTGCTCTACCTCACAATGAGGGTGCAAAGATGCGTAAATGATTATACACTACCAAATTTGTTTTAAAAAAATTATTCAAACACTTACATAATGAACTAGCCACCACTTAGAAAGTCTGATATCCGTACTAATGTAACCAAACCCTTCACAGTGATAGATTCCTTGTGAGACCTCTTCCTAAACGATAAATTTTTCAATGACAAAATTGATCGGCTTCTCCAAATCAAATACCTCAATCAGGCAGGAGCTGGTATCCGCTACCATCATACAAGCATAAGTGCAATCCTGTTCAAAAATGAAACCGTTGGAAATATGCAATTGCTGTGAAACAGATGCAAGTATTTACCCCATCATCGGTTGTATTGAAGATGACTAAGGACCTCAAAAATAGAGTTGTAGTATAGTATAATCTCCGCGATTTAATCCAAATCCTGATGGAAAGAGTTTTGAATCCAGGTGCCATTAATTACCTGTATTAAAACCCTATTTAATCTTACATTATAAAACTGAACATAAAATGTGCGGAACCGGACAATTAATAAAATTAAAGAAATCGCAACTGGTTGACTATTAATAAATAATAAAACAGGTACTTTTATTGTTTCGATGCTGCTGTATTCTTAAACTAAGAGCATGTTCAAAAACCATCTCCTCCTGGCTCTCCGTCAACTTCGCAAGAACCGTGGCTACTCCTTTATCAACATCTTCGGTCTGGCCACCGGCATGGCAATCGCTCTGATCATTGGCATCTGGGCCTTCGACGAGCTTTCCATCGACCAGGATATTCCAAACGGAGATCGCGTTGTAGAGATCATGCAAAATCAATGGCCCAAGGGCAGGAACGATGAGAATACGCCCCCCACATATGTAGGCACAACCGTATCCGCAGCGCTCAACCCCTGGCTGCAAAAAGGAGAATACCAGGATATCTTCGCCCAAACAGCGATGACCCTCTGGGAGGGCCAACATTTGCTGGTTACTGATAACAAAAGCATCACCCGTACCGGCACCTCGGCAGAGTTTACTTTCCCCCTCATTTTCGGTTACCGTTTCCTAAGCGGCACCGCCCAATCTATGCGGGACCCAAACACTGCTCTTATTTCAAGATCCACTGCTATTGCACTTTATGGCACAGAGAACGCAGTAGGTAAAACCTTTAAATATGAAAATCGCCGCCACTTCACCGTTGGGGGCGTTTATGCCAATCAACCTTCCAATAGCAGCTTACGTGACTGTGACTTTTTCATTTCGATGGCCAATGAGGAAACAAGTTGGGTCAGGAATGCCGATAATTTTGAGGACCATAATTGCCGCATCTTTGCGCGGCTCGCCGATAATGTCACCGCGGAACAGGCAACAGCCCGTATTAAAAATATCTGCAGCCCTTTTGTAAAGTTCGCTTATGAAAACTATAAGGTGCTTCCGTTTCAAAGCCTCTACCTGCATTACGATGATAGTAACTCCATCGGCGAGGGACGTATCGTTTATGTAAGAATGCTCACTATCATAGGTGGCTTTATCCTCCTGCTGGCATGCATCAATTTTATGAACCTGGCTACTGCCCGAAGCGAAAAACGCGCAAAAGAAGTAGGCATCCGCAAGACCGTTGGCTCGCCACGCAGTCATCTCATTGCACAATTTCTCGGGGAGTCAGTCCTGCTCGCATTCCTCTCCTTTGTCATTGCTATTGTCCTGGCAGCATTTACCCTTCCATGGTTTAATCAACTGGCTGGTAAGGCCATGAGCTTCCCGTGGACGAATCCGCTTTTCTGGGGCCTCTCATTGCTCTGTACCCTGCTCACGGGTATGCTGGCCGGCAGCTACCCTGCTTTTTATCTTTCCAGCTTCCGGCCGGTGACAGTGTTGAAAGGAGCATTCAAAGTTGGAAAAGGCGCTGCCAATCCACGTAAAATTCTCGCCGTGACACAATTCACCATATCACTCACTTTAATTATCGGTACTATTGTCGTATTCCGCCAGATCCAGTTTGCCAAAAGTCAACCGCTGGGCTATGATCAGGCTGGACTGATCACCGTTCCTGATAATACAAATGAATTGGACACACATTATGAGGCGCTTCGCCAGGGCTTGCTGAACACGGGCGTTGTCGCCAATATCGCCAACTCCTCAGCGAACCTCAACGGATTTTACCAGAATAATTTACTCGAATGGGAAGGAATGAGTGAGGAAGCAAAAAACCTCACATTCCGCGATATTTCTGTGAACGCCGATTTTGGTCCTACCATCGGTTGGCGCATCATCAATGGACGTGACTTTTCCCGTGCGCTCCCCACCGATAGCATGGCTGCCATCGTTAATGAAACGGGAGCCCGCATCCTCGGGTTTAAAGACCCCATCGGCAAAACCGTTAAACATTGGGGGAAGTCTTATACTATCATCGGTGTCGCGAAGAACATGATCAGCAATAACCCCTATTACCCGGTGCAACCTGCGATCTTTATGGGTCAAGGTGGCCATTCCGTATTTTTGATCCGCATCAAACCCGGTACGTCGGTACACGCCGCCGTCGCCGCAATGGAGCCGGTCTTTAAACAGTTCAACCCCGCCAGTCCCTTTATCTATTCTTTTGTTGATGAAGAGTTTCAGAAGAAGTTTAATACAGAGGCGCGAATTGGTAATCTTGCAACGGTGTTTTCCGGCCTGGCTATTCTTATATCCTGTCTGGGTCTTTTCGGCCTCGCATCCTTCGTCGCAGAACAACGTACAAAGGAGATCGGAGTCCGGAAAGTGCTTGGTGCCCGCGTAACGGGTCTTTGGGCACTACTTTCTTTCGATTTCATAAAACTGGTGGCCGTGTCCATGCTGATTGCAATGCCCTTCTCTTACTACTGCATGGATCAATGGCTGCAGAGTTATGTGCTTCATACTTCTTTATCCGCATGGATTTTTGTGGTCGCTGGTGTTGGCTTGCTGCTCATTACAATAACGACGGTCAGCTACCAGGCAGTGCGGGCGGCGTTGATGAATCCAGTTAAAAGTCTCCGCTCCGAATGATGTTGGATTTATAGGATTACCATAACTTGTATTTCCTATTTGTTGCATCAGCTAGGAGCTGTTTCACATTACTTTTGAAACAGCTCCCCAAAATAATACTAATCATTTTCTATTATCCAATATCGCTGCCTGCTTTACCATCTGGATAAACTCAGCTCTATACCCTTCTTCATCCTCACCCTTCGCTCCTTTCGCCAATGCCACTGCGGCATCATACTTCGCGTTCCCCTTATATGCTGAATTACGCAACAACAACCCAAAAGTAGCTACCGCCGCTGCCATCCTGAAATCCTCCGGAGCCTCACTAAGATCCTGTACCTTCCATAACATTACCTTTGAAAGCAATTTACTCTTATCTTCCTTAGGTTGTTTATAACGCAACTTTACAGTCAAAACTTCTCCACCATAAGCGTTAGTAGCAACAGTACGCTGGTACTTTAGTGAATCTACCAATGCTTGCTCATTAATAGCACCCCCCTTAGGAACAATTTCATAAAGCGCCGTCACCGTATGACCTACACCCATATCACCCGCATCTTTCTTATCGTCATTAAAATCTTTATTCTCCAGCATCCTGTTTTCGTACCCCACCAGGCGATAAGACTGTACATATTGGGGATTAAACTCCAGTTGCAACTTCACATCCTTCGCAACAGTAAAAAGCGTACTTCCAAATTCAGTGACAAAAGTACGGCGTGCTTCTTCAAAATTGTCTACATATGCATAGTTACCATTGCCTTTGTCAGCCAGCAATTCCAACTTGGAATCTTTGATATTGCCCATTCCAAAACCCAGAACAGAAAGAGAAATACCACTATTCCTTTTTTTCTCAATCAATGTTTCCAGGTCCCCCTCTGAAGATTCCCCAACATTGAAATCTCCATCCGTCGCCATAATAATCCTGTTATTTCCATTCTTCATGAACTGCTCAGTCGCTATATCATAAGCCATCTTAAGGCCATCACCACCAGCTGTAGATCCTCCCGCTGTCAGTTTATCAACCACATTGAGAATGGTAGTCTTCTCACTCCCGGCAGTAGCAGCTAATGCCACATTTGCAGCACCTGCATAAGTGACAATCGCTACCTTGTCTTTACTCCTTAATTGTTGTACCAGTGCAGTCAGCGCTTGTTTTACCAGTGGCAGCTTATTGTATTCATCCATAGAACCAGATACATCCAGCAGGAATACAAGATTCGCTGGTGGCATCTTATCCAGTGGCAACTCTTTAGCTTTCAATGCTACCCGTACCAATTGATGCGCAGGCTCCCAGGGACAGGTGGCCATGTCTGTATAAATAGCAACAGGATCATTATCGGCAGGACTTTTATATTTATAATCGAAGTAATTAATCATTTCTTCAATTCGAACAGCATCAACGGGAGGCAGACTACCATTATTCAGATACCTCCGGACATTAGAATAAGCAGCCCTGTCTACATCAATAGAAAAAGTACTGAGTGGCTGATCACTCACCAACTGATAACTGTTCTCCTTAATAGCGCCATAAGATTCATTCTCATAAGGAACCGCTGCACTTACCGGCGTAGCAACTGCCTTCGTGCGATTATTTTTACTGGATTTCTTACCCTGTGATGCCGTAGTAATTTTTACACCCGCAGTGCTACCATATAATTGACTGGTAAAATTTGTAGTGGGGGCATTTTCACTACTAACAGTAGATACTGCATATCCCAGCGCTTGTTCTTCTCTTTTAATCCCCAGTGCAGTTACAACTATTTCATGGAACGCCTGAGTTGCGGGCTTCATGACTACCGTAATAAATTTCACAGCCGGGCCAACCGTGATCTCCTGGTCGTTAAATCCAACATATTTTATAATTAGTACCGAGTCATTTTTTGATAGTTTCAGCGTGAATTTCCCATTCTCATCAGTTGCCACCCCTGTGGCCGTTCCTTTAATGATAATGGAAGCACCTATAATCGCCTCTTTAGCTGAATCTGATACAATACCCTGAATAGTACGCTGTGCTTGTGCCTGAAAGCTTACGAACATGACAAAAAGCAGGAAAAGATATTTCACTGATCTCATTTGGGAGAATTTTATTATGTGATGCTAGTTAGGTAGCATTTTCCATAAATTCTCCAAAATTTTATTTCATATTCATAAGCAAAAAATTGCAGGTAGTTCAATTACAGTTCGCATACCTACATCCATGCTACAGCAAATCAATCACTTGAAAAAAAATAAGCTAAATTCCTCCCACTCATTCAGGATCCACCATAGATAATACAATGCGCTGTCCTTTGGGCCTGATACGATACAAACCTCCGGCATTGCTCTTTTCTATTATCCCCTGTGTCGCCTTCAATAAGTAAGTGTGCCCGTCAAACTCATATTTTGCCCCTGCTTCCGTTACTGCTTTAAAAGCAGTTTGCGCATTTTCAGCCACGTACAAATCCAAAAACCAATCCTCAGGTGCATTTGTTTTGGCCTTGATACTTAGCCCTTTCTCATTTAATTCTATTTCCAATGAGCCATTCTCTAAAGGCCAGGTAGCCCGCGCTGTAGTTGTATTTACATTTGCAAAAACCGGGTCCTTTCCATGTATCGGAACTTCCTGGCCGTCTTTGTTCATCATTAAACGGAATCCCTCAGGTTTCCCGGCTTTCCCCCATTGAAAACCATCTACAAGCGGAAGCGTATAAAAGAAGCTCTGATTGCTTTTAGTTACATTTTCCAGGTATTTATCAGGAATGTTTTCGTTGAACAAATGAATATCTGTAATACGCATTGTACCATTCTCCCAAAGTATATTGATCCTGTAGAAACGGCTGTTGAACCAAATAGTTTTCTTGTTGCTTCCCGGTAAATCTTTACTTACAGTAAATGTAGTCGCCGGGGTTAAGGGATATGACTCCCTGAACCATCTTCCTGACTTTTCCATGGTCTCTACACGTACTTTCCCTTCACGTTTTAATTGGGCGATGATAGGCATTTGCAATTCCAGACCTTTCCTCATAGCCTCCCAGGTGAAAGAATTTTCCTGCCCGGCCTGCGTATAATTGAATCCTAATGAGAGGTCACCGGAAAAACATTGGAAAAACCAATTAATCCATTGCTCATTACCACCTGCATGATTGTAAACAGGTTCAAGAGTGGTTACTGTCCGACCATCGGCATATTGCCTGATAGGATCGCTTCCAAGCATTCTGAACACCGGTACCGGAAGTTGTTTAGACGCGTGCTGTGCAGGCATATAGGCATTTACACGGCTTGGATAATAAGCCTGGTTCCAATAGCCTCCCCAGAGGGTAAATCCATCTGTCCCTACCTGGTCTTTGCAGTTTGCAGTGGCAACGATCTTATACTTATCATACATATAGTTCAGTGAATGTGCATCAATGACCCAGGATGCTATGGATTTTGGGTAATACCCAAAAATCTCCTTAAAATCAGTGAAGTAAACATCAATAATCTTTTCTCTCTCGGCAGGAGTATACCCTACAGAAAAACCAACATCAGAATGCCAGTCCCAGGAATATTTTCCACGCCATTGAATACCTGCTTTTTCTATCAGTTGTTGCGGAAGCTCCCACCATCCACCAATTTCAAACTGATCTTTCGGCAACGTTTTTAATAGATCCTGGTAACGCTTATCGATTAACGCATCATATTGTAATAAGAATGTACCGCCTAGATGATATTGCTTCATTAGCTTAATCTGGTTAACAACTGTCTGGTATAGCACGTCCCTGGTAATGTTGGGATCCCTTGGCTCGATATCCCGGATGAAGTTGACAATATTAATAATTTTGGGTTCAGGATGAAGTGTGTTGATCTTTTGTCTGGCATCCGCATTGTATGTTGCAAACTGGCATAAAAGAGCCACTAACAAAAAGGAAATTGTTTTCTTTAACATAAATAACATGAACTTTAAATTGGTTTCCTACATTGCATTTACAAAGTAGCACTTGCCTGGTACTTTGCAAAAATGTTTTAATGAAGCAAAGAAGGTCCACCTGGATTTGATGAACCTTCTTTACAATTAATACTTCACAATCTTCTTACTCAGCACCTGCTCACCAATATTGACATTAACAATATAAACCCCCGCAGGCAATGCAGACAGGTTAAACTGCTGACCACTGTAAATCTTCTGTGCCGGACTCACCAATGTTCCGGAGGCATTGTAAATACGCATATACAGCTTTTCTTCTTTTGTAGCATGCACCTTTACTGTTATCGTGTGGGTTGCCGGGTTAGGATCTACAGAAAGTGAAGACATCGTTTCTTTAGCAAGAGCAGCCGCAGCGGCGGTGAATGCCCACTGACCATTTACCTGCCCGGTATTTGACCATTGATGCACCAGCCCTCCGCCTGAAACACCATTGACCTGCAACAACTTTCCACTGTGCTTTGCAATGATTTTATAGTAACCATCCCCGGTTGCAACGATAATAAAGTTCTGATGACTTTCAACCGGATCATGATACGGGTACTGGATTACATTGGTACCATTCAAAAGGGAAGCGCCATTTACATCCAGCGATTTGTTGCTGTGTTTAGCAAGAATTTTATAATTACCATCGCCCAGATGTGTGAAAACAAACTGTTGGTTGGCATTGCCATTATATTCAGAGTGAATAACACTGGCACCATCGGCTGTAGAAGCGCCGTTTACATCCATCTGTAAGCCACTGGCCCTGTTACGTATAAAATACGTGCCTGAAAGATTGGTAACACCATTCGTCAATACCCGTATAGAAGTGGTTTTATCATGCAGTGGAGACCAGGTAATACAATTGTTATTAGCAGTCAGCGTCTCTGTCTGCCCGGTAAAGTTATCATCTGCATACAAAATGACTTTGTATCCTTCGGCTACAGCCAGTGATGAGATGGCATCATCAGGAATACCCTTTGCCGTCATCTGTGCCAATGTATAGTTGCCTACCGGCAAACTGATGGCTGTTCCGCTGTAATTACAGCCTACATAGGCGATTACTGGATCAGTATTACTATATGGCATCGCAGTGAACGCCCAGCTACCCGGACTTACCTTAAACTGCACTGACTTATTATCCTCCTGTAGGAATGTAACACCACTTACACCTCCTAAGAAAGTACCATTTTTCCATACAGTAATACCTCCTACAGTGATCTCTGCGATAAGAGTGGGAAATACATCCTTCGGAACGCTCACAATGGCAGTGGTGCCGGAAGGGGATACCAGGCTTTGCGTAAAAGTATTGCTGCCAAGAGAGAAGCTGGCGGTAATATTGCCTTTTACACTAGGTATCACCCCTAAAAATTGCGTCACCCCGCCGGGTTGTGGTGCAAATATAAACTCAGTATAAGCCGGCTGTGTTGGACGAATCCCCAGTAGATAAGCACTCATCACATACAATGGTCCTGCGGACCATGCATGGTTATTACTGGAATAGCCAGCATTACTGTTACTCTCAGTAAAATCTTCCCACAGGGTAGATGACCAGCTGTTGATCATCGGTGTAAACCGATTCTTCATACGTGTAATGGCTGCGCCTGGATTCTGCTGAAACAGGGCTTCTTCAATGTACATTTCCTGGTAAGGACCTGCATCATTTCTGTTGGTTAATACACTCAGTGCACCGGCTTTCTGCTGATCATTGGCCAGACCCGTGAGTAAAGCCCATGCATTACTTCTGTCATCTACTATGCGGGAAGATACATTGCTGGATACGTAGGCGCGTAACGCACTATTCCAGAAATAATTATTAAAATTATTCTTCACTTTTGTCTGCAAGGTCTGAAAATATGCTGCATCAGCAGTCTGGCCTAGAAGGTTCGCTGTATTAATGGCAGTCTGCAAAACAGAGATATAAAGTGCATTGACAACTGTATTGGCACTGCCTGCAGGTACCGGATCAATGTTCGTCCCCCAGTCAATCCAGTTCCAGGCATCGCTTTGCAAAAGGATCATGCCATCAGAATTGGTGCAGGCAACGCAAAACTGGATGTATTTTTTTAATTGCGGATAGATCTCCTGTAGCAAAGCACCGTCCCCACTATACATGTAGTACTTCCAGAGCGTGGCGACTGCAGCCATGTTCTGATCAGGCAGATGAAAGCTGGTACCCGGGGCAGTTGTATAAAGGGAACCATTTGCTTTCTGTGTATGCATCAATTCACGAAAAGCTTTGCGGGTGAGTTTATTTACACTGGTATCGTAAATGTAGAATGAGTATAAAATTTGTTCAGACACATCTCCCCACCATTGACCACGTTCACGGTCCGGGCAGTCATAATACTGATCGCGCATACATATTCTGGACGTGTTTTTTGCCTTTGTCCACAATGTGTTCAGCGATGCATCTGAGGAATTAAACTGACCTGCTATGTCCGCATCATAGCTGGTCTCCCTGTATTTCAAACCCAGTATTTGTACTGTTCCGCTTACATTTGTAAACTCGTAGGTGACGGTATGGTTATTTGAATTTTGCCAGGCAAAACATTCAAATTCCTGCTCACCTGCTTTGGTGATATATTCCTGCCAGTAAAACCTGTTGACTATCATTTTAATTTTTACGCCGGCAGGTGCATTTACGTGCAGGTAAGGACGCAACTGAATGTTGGTACCAACCGTTCCGGTAATACTGGTATTTGCTGTAATAGATGCAGGGAGCGTATTCTGGTAGTTACTTAAGCCGGCATCTCTCCAAAATGGGATGCCCCTCGGTACAAGGGTATTCCATGGTGCAGCGCCAGCAGGCCCTTTTTTTACGGCTGTGGCCCATGTGGCATCATTAAAACCGGCAGTGGTCCAGCCGGCAGGTTCATTTGCCGCATTGTAGGAGACAGGGAATGCGATCCATTTGTAATCCTGTCCGTTCAGAATTAACTGTGCTGTAGCGCCAAAAGATGGATGAATGCTGTACTTCCAGGTATCATCTGATACCACCACGGCACTTGCATCAAATAATAAACCGCCATTCCCGACAGCTCTTTCTGAGTAACCATTCTGCCCACCTTTATACCATACCAGAATAGCAATGGTATTCTCACCAGTTTGCAGATAGGGGGCAATATCTACCTCATCATAATAGGTATTTACCAGATCAGG
Organism: Chitinophaga silvisoli; assembly: GCF_003412465.1. Lineage (GTDB taxonomy): Bacteria > Bacteroidota > Bacteroidia > Chitinophagales > Chitinophagaceae > Chitinophaga > Chitinophaga silvisoli. The sequence goes on along the minus strand of NZ_QTJV01000002.1, from coordinate 245,419 downwards.
ACGAATGGAGAGCCCACCATCTTTCACAACCAACTGGTTATTAATATACAGCCAGTATTTGTTTTCCGCAGCAATTTTAGTGAGTGCCGTAAGGGGTTTGGAAGTGAGTGTTACTTTTTTCCGGAATGCAATCCAGGTGTTTGCCGGACCAGCATCGGGAGACCAGATCCAGTTAGCCGTTCCCTGGGAAGGGGGAATAAGGCTGACAATAAAAGAAGTGACCTGGTCATTCCATTCAGTACCAATCCATGTGGAAGAGGATGTAGCATTAAAGGTTTTCCCGGTAAAATTGTCGTCTGCAAAAAGGGTAATCTGGTACCCTGCAGGTAGATAGAAGGAGGAAAGTGCGTCATCCGGGAACCCCGCGGCATTCATGTTTGCAAGGGTGTAATTTCCAACGGGGAATGAGACAGCGGTGCCTCCATAATTAATGTCACTGTAAAATACCACTTGGGCACGGGTGGCTAACGTACAGAATAGCAATAACAGCATTATTGTTTTTTGCTTCATAGGGTGTTGATTTTGAGGATTTATTTGTGAAAACGTGAACTATAGGTTTTTGGATTTCATAAGGGAATTGGAACTGAGTATCGAAATGTAAAAATAAAAACCGGGTTAACTGTCCTTTGCTGTCTATGATGCTAGATGGAGTATGAGCAGAATTTCAAAAATCTTATCTTTATATAACCTGAATACCAAATAAACCCCCAAATGGAAGTCGCAACAGAAATATTCATAGAATCAGTAAGGAAAATTTGCCCCCAATTATCTGCTGACGAATTATCGCTGTTTGCATCAAAACTTAAATTTCAGGAATTAAAAAAGAAAGAAATCTTTCTTCAGGTCGGTAAAGTTCAAAATGCCATTGGCTTTATAGCAAAAGGCCTGGTGCGTTCTTTTTATATTGACGACAAGGGGAACGAAATAACAGTTGGCTTTTATAAGGAGGGCGATTATGCCACACATTATCCTGCTTTTATTACAAGGCAACAAAGTCGTTATACTATTCAATGTTTAGAGCCGACACAAATGTTATGTCTTACCTACGAAGACCAGCAATGGATCTACCAACAGTCTGCTGGCTTTGAACGATATAGCCGTTTGATTGTTGAAGAAATCCTGAAGCGGCAGCAAGCGCGTATCGAAAGCTTCATTTTTGAAACAGCAGAACAGCGTTACCTGGATTTCATTAACAATCACGCCGGGTTATTCAACAGAATTTCACTCTCTCACCTCTGTAGTTTTTTGGGCATAGAACGACAGTCACTTACCCGCATCCGCCAAAAATTATCCCACCAATAATATTTTGACACATTTGAGTCAGGTGCCCCCCTGATTTGTTTTGCAGCTTTGTGTTATCAAATCAAAACGATACACAATGGCAACGAACATACTACTCATCCTCGGGCATCCATCCAAAAATTCATTTAATAAAGCACTGCTGGATGCTTACCAGGAAGGTGCCGAAAGTGCAGGTGCCAATTGCAAAACCATTTATATCTCCGACCTCAATTTTGACGTAAACCTTGCCGATGGCTATAATACCGGCAAAACCGACCAATTGGAAGAAGACCTGGTGGCAGCACAAGAACTATTTCAATGGGCCAACCATGTAGTATTCGTATTTCCCAACTGGTGGGGCGCTATGCCTGCAATCACAAAGGGATTTATTGACCGGCTTTTTCTTCCCGGATTTGCCTTTAAAAATCATTCAGGCAAAAATTTCCCCGAACAATTACTGAAAGGAAAAAGCATGAGGATCATCGTAACCATGGACACTCCTAAGTTCTGGTTCTACCTTGTTCACAGGGCTTCACTTTATCTCATACTCAAAAAAGTAGTATTTGGTTATGTTGGCTTTAAGCCCATTCGCTTTTCCACTTTCGGATTTATGAGAAAATCAACCGCGATACAAAGAAATAAATGGTTGAACAAAACAGCGCATTTAGGTAAACAATTTATTTAATCATTTCCTGACAAATTAAAAATAAATACGATGACAAAGTCAACAAACGGGTACAAGACTGCCCATATCAATCCCAAAAAAGGTTTCAGGATTCACCTGCTGGTTTTCCTGTTAGTTACTCCCATCATCTGGCTGGTATGGTATGTCACAGACAGAACTTATCCCTGGCCATTATGGAGCACTCCTGCATGGGCAATAGGCGTGCTATTCCACTATCTCGGTGTATATGTTTTCAGGCAATCAGCTAACAAATAAAATTTTATCAATCATGGATCAGCAACAAACAACTTTCAGGCGCATCGTAACAGGTCATGATGTCGACCACAAATCTATCATCGTTTCAGATGCACCCCCCGCATTTACACAATTAATCGGTGGGCCCGGTGGACCAACCTTCTTTGAAATGTGGCATACGATGGAGACACCTGCACTCATTCATCCTCAACCGGATGACTTAGATGAAACAAAATTAGTGCTGGCACCACCTAAAAACGGCACCCGCATCCGGGTAATTGAATTTCCTCCTGAAGGAAATGAAATAAAAAGCCTCACCGGGATAACTGCTGCAGAAAAATTTAAAACGATGGGCGCAGAAAACGCTTTTAATTCATCTGAAGAAGGAGCACCACACTCACTAATGCACCGCACAAAAACTGTTGACTACGGAATTGTGCTGGAAGGAGAAATCATCATGATACTTGATCGTGAAGAAACGACCATCAAAGCCGGGGATATCGTCATCCAAAATGGCACCAACCATGCATGGGCCAACCGCTCCGGAAAAATATGCCGGATGGCTTTTGTACTCATTGACGGACAATTCACTTTTTAATATTAATAAACAATTCAAAATAAAATTTATGCGTATCAAACCATTGTCGCCCGATACACTGGGCGCAGAACTCCGCTTTGTTCACGATGAAATAACCAACCTTGTTGGTCACAGCCAAAAGGAGGTAAACATGACAGATACCAACGGCGGATTACTGGGCCCATTTGCCCCCATGCTTCATTTTCCACAGTTTGGTATCCCGGCTTTAAGTTTTTTAAGAACACTTGATATGAATGCCTCCCTTGCAAAGGATGTAAGGGAAGTGGCTATACTTACTGTTGCCGCCGCTTATGGAGCAAAGTTCGAGCTATATGCACATGAAATAATGGCTGCGACATTTGGACTCTCTCCTTCGGCCATTGCAACATTGGCAGCAGGAGGAAGACCGAATGAGCTAGATGAACAGCAAGCCATCGCTCATGATGTTGCACATGCATTGGTGACCGGCCGCATTGTTCCCGATTCAACTTACAAACAAGCTGTGACGATGGTGGGGAAAGAAGGTGCAGGAGAATTAATATTTCTCATAGCTGCTTATTGTTTAATAGCACTTGTATTGAACGGGTTTGATATGCCTGCGCCGGATAATAACCAGGATCTCTGAAGCCTGTTTTTCCAGTCCTTTCAATCAAAATGGAGATGGCGGAATGCCTCTTTATCAATGACGGTAATGCTGTTGCAAAACAACAGGTGATAGATAATTATCGCGCAGAGCCGGCCATACCGTTTACTAACAAGGTGATACTGACTCATGAAAATTTTTGTTCAGTAAGCAAGGTGGATATCAAAATGCTACAGGACATTGTGATTTCTCCAGGCTTGCAGGATAGAATGATAGTTGTGGCAGGAATAAGCACAGTTTACGCTGTAAACACAAGTCATTCACCGTTTTTGTCGCAGGCGGGAGAAGTATCAGATTTGTTGCTTAAAATTGGATTTTAGTGTTGCATATGTTGATTGTAATAAAATAGAACGGTCAGTTTAATTTCGATTGACCGTTCTTTAAACGCTGGAATACCGTTTACCTGTCACAGACACCGGCAATCGCCCTTTTTACTACAAACTTTCGACTTTTGGATACATCCGCTCATTGACATTGGCTGAACTTTACACCCATAACAATGAGAAATATATGGATTTAAAAAATTGTACTATCCTGGTCACAGGTGGAACCAGCGGTATAGGTTTGGAACTTGTAAAGCAACTTAGCGAACAAGGCTCAACCATCATCGTTACAGGACGTAAACAGGAGGCCTTAAATGAAACGAAAAAGCGTTTTCCCAAAATACACGTCTTCCAGAGTGATGTAAGCGACCCGCAAGACATTGAGCACCTCTATGAAAAGGTGACACAACAATTTCCTGATCTGAATATGATCGTTAACAATGCAGGTGAAATGCGCTTGATTGACGTTCTGGATGCCAGTAAGGACCTGGAAAACATAACCCGTGAAATTGATATTAATCTTACGGGAACGATCCGGATGGTTCATCAATTTTTGCCTCACCTGATCAGGAAGCCTACCGCCGCAATTGTAAATGTTTCCTCTGCCATTGCTTTTATGCCTTACTCCACCGCCCCGGTTTATAGCGCTTCAAAAGCAGGCGTGCATGCGTACTCCCAGGCCCTGCGCCTCCAATTGAATAAAACCAGTGTTAAGGTTTTTGAACTGGTCCCTCCGGGAGTGAATACCAATCTTCAGAATGATTGGGTGCTACCACCTAATCCCAGGCAAATGATGGATGTAGATAAATTAGTAAGTATAGTCATCAAAGGACTGCTGAACGATACGCCTGAGATAAAGCCATTCCTGGTAAATGTGATAAAATTTTTAAGCAGGTTGATGCCCAACCAGTTAATGAAATTAGGGCACAGGGAATTTGAGAAATTCAAACAACTTAATAAAAAAACAATAAATAACCCGGTATGAAAAAATCAATATTAGCAGTGTTCATGCTGCTGTTGTCATTGGCATCTTTCGCACAGGAACTACCTGCGGATAAAATTATAGGAACCTGGAAATGTGATGACTACAAGATAGAGGTGTTCAAAGCAGGCAACACTTACTCAGCCAGACTTTTATGGTCGAAAGACATGTTTGAAGCAGACGGCAAAACGTCAAAGAAAGATGTTAAAAATCCCAATGAAAAACTCCGGAGCAGGCCCGTACAAGGCGTTACGCATATTACCGATCTTGTTTATAAGGACGGCGAATACGTAGACGGTAAGTTGTATAGCGTACAGGATGGAAACACCTATAGTTTCAAAGGTAAACTGAAAGGGCCTGATGACCTTGAAACCCGGGGCTACAAAGGTATACCGTTGATGGGGAAATCATTTAAATGGAAAAGAGTTTAATAAACTATAAAAACAATGCTCATGAAAGATAATATAGATCATCTGTCAAGGTTTTGGTTCGTCATTTCCAACGCCCTACCCCCGATAGGATTTTTCCTTTATTTCAGATACAGGAAGACTCATCCCAATAAGGCTAAAATGGCTTTAACAAGCGCCATGATCGGCGTGCCGATAGCGATACTCGGCACGTACATCATGAACACTTATATCCTTAATTAAACCATTTTTTAAGCACTGCTATTACTCATTTCGATAATGCTGAGTTTGGGCGCTTGTGTCCGCCTTACCTCATTTTTACCATATGATAAATGGATGCCCCGCAATGTGTATTATCTTTAGGGAATGGAAGCACTTATAAATCTAATCCTGCAATTTGGTGACCTGAACAAGCAGCAGATTGAATTTTTGCTGAGTAAGGTTGAAATGCTTGAATTCAAAAAAGACGACTATCTGTCGGAAGCCGGGAAGGTGCCCCGGTATGTGGCGTTCGTCTTGGAAGGCGTGTTCCGCTTTTGCTATTATAACAACAAGGGCGAAGAAATCACCAACTATTTCGTAGACGAAGGCAATTTTGTAGTCGATAATCAAAAGTTCGAATCGCAGATCGTGGCATCTGAATATGTACAGGCCGTTACCGACTGCAAGGTCCTGGTATTTAATAAAAAGAACTGGGATGAGATCTCCAACACCATAGTGGGCTGGGAAATGATGAAGGCCAACATGGTAAAGAAGTGCCTTACGGTGGCCATGGAGCGGCGCAGTCCGCTGGTTTCAGAAGATGCTACCACCCGCTATTTGTCATTCATCGAGGCCTTCCCCAACCTCATCAACCGCATCCCGCTTTCTTATGTAGCCTCGTACCTGGGCATCACCCAGCAATCGCTGAGCCGCATACGCCGTAATATCCGTTAAAGAAGCTTTTTACCAAATGGTAATTGTTTTTATGTTGCCATTTTCAACATTTGCTAATTCATTTAAAAAATCCAAAGAATGAGCAAAAAGATTGTATTGATAACCGGAACAAATAGTGGTTTTGGCTGGCTTACCGCCCACAGCGTAGCCGCCTTAGGACATAAGGTATACGCCACCATGCGCGACACCAAGGGCCGTAATGCTGATAAAGCACAGGCCCTGGGCAAGGTAGAGAACGTGACTGTTTTAGACGTTACCCTGACCGACGATGATAGCGTGAAGCAGGCAGTTGACACCATTCTGGCAAAAGAAGGCACTATCGATGTGCTGGTGAACAATGCTGGTTACGGCATGACCGGCGTAGCAGAGAGCTTTACTACGGCCGATGTGCACACCACTTTTGATATCAACGTTTATGCGCCCTGGCGAACCATCAAACAGGTGCTGCCTGCTATGCGCAAACAGGCCGACGGACTGATCATTAACGTAAGCAGCGGCTTTGGGCGTGTGTCCTTCCCGTTTGCTACTATTTATGCGGCCTCCAAATTTGCGCTGGAAGGAATCAGCGAGGGCCTTCATTACGAGGTAAAGCGTTTAGGTATCGACGTGGCCGTGGTGGAACCGGGTGCTTTCCCTACAGAAATGCAACAAAAAAACAACCCCGCATCTGACCAGGGAGTATTTGAGGGATATGGTGCCATAGCCGATATACCCAAGAAAATGGTAGCCGCATTGGGTGCAGAAATGCAGGCTAAAAACCCAAATCCGCAGGACGTAGCCGATGCCATTGTAAAACTTATCGGCACGCCAAAAGGCATGCGGCCATTACGCACTGTGGTTGACCCCATTACCGGCCAGTATATAGAAGCTGCCAACCAGGCCATAACCGAACAATTTGCCAAAGGATTGACAGTGTTCGGGATGGGCGAGTTATTATAAATGGAAAGGATTTAATGTGAACGGCAGGGGCTTGGGCTACTGCCGTTTTTTGTTTATAGCTGTTGGAATATTGCGACCTACATTACCCCAAAGCATTACCTATGTCAATCCCGGTTTTTGAATTATTATTGCTGAACATTTTATCCGTCAAATACCTAAACTATCTACCTGATGATTACAGCCTACCACATGATAGCATCTGGTAATATCGACATCCCTATAGATATTACCCAGGATTTTTCCACAGGTATAAACATGCCGGAAATGGAACAAACAGCTAAATTTAAATACTTCAACGCCCATTCAAATGGTTTAAAATGGTATTCAGGTAAGCATGAATACATCATCTATGAGGAAGGCCGCCATATTCACGGCATTATGACCCCCGATTTCAAAAAAGTGGTAGTAATATATCCCTATGACCATCCTGTATTCAACTCCCCCGGCAATGCAGTTATTTATAATGAAGATAAAAGCATCTATATGATCCCTCCCCTTCCTTCACCCACCTCATCGAAAAATATAAAAAGCAACAATGCATTTGAAGGACTATATATTGGCGGCGTAGTTTGGGTAAGGGATAAAAATGGCGGGATGGGAATGGCTTTGAACCTTATCTACAACAGGGAATATGCGGAGAAAAGACTGTTTAATTACCTTACCGGTGAAATTGGGGATTGCATTGATACCTTCAGACTGTAAGCTCGTTCATTGAACGTCAGATCGGTGGGGACAGGGTGAAATATTAAATTAATCATACTCACCATTCATAATTTCAAGCGCTATGATGTTAACTTCTTCTGCAATTTCATCTTCTGTTGGGAATCTTACAATTCGTTCAATCTCCTGCAATAATACCGGGTGCTTAAAATCTCTTCCAAACGTGCATAATATCCAATATTTCCAGATACCATCATTCGTTTTCATAATATCTATAATTTCAGGAACCATCCGGTTAACAAAGGGATGCAGCACATCCGCAATATCACTGGCTATTGGCCAATTCACGTCCTGCAACCATTCCAATAATTCTGGTACAATAGGTTGAATTTCCTCAAAGGAGAGTTTTTTAAGGCGTTCAATTCCCCTGTCATCGCCTTTATGTGCAGGAATCAGGTCTTGAATATTCATTGGCGCTTATAATTAGAATATTGAACAAATCTACATTATTTATGAAGTATCGGGTAAAACGAAAATGCTCAGGAAGCAATACCTAAGTCGCCATAAGCTGACTACGCATAACTATACCCTATTAAAACAATGAGTATTACACCACCCTGCCCTGTCTAAGGAACAGGGTATGATCAGGAGGGGGATAATTATAAATCTGAGTGGGCAGCAGATCGTTTTTAAGAATTTCCATTTTCGGGCTAGATTTTAAATGTTTCGGGTTATTCACTTTGATGGCCATCATAGACCTTTGCCATAAGTAACAAATTTGGTTAAACTGCGCAGTTAACTTCATTCTAAAACAGTGGGGATATGCTCCTCCATTAAATAATATTATGGTTAAGTTAGCTATTTTATTAACACGTAGAAAGGGTATGACACACCAGGAGTTTTTAGATTACCGGAGAGATGTACATGCTCCGCTTCTTCTATCGATTCCTGAAACGAAACAATATGTCAGGAAGTTCGTTGTCTCTACGCCTGTCCCGGCATCAATTTACCCGGCACCTGTTTATGATGCCATGGTAGAGGCATGGTTCGATAACGTAGAAGATATGACCTCGTTCTTCCAGTCCGATAATTTTGTAAATATTGTAGATCCGGACCATGTGAATTTTCTGGATGTATCTGCAGCCGTAAGACTGGTGACAGAAGAGACGGTACTTATATAACCCATCCGGGTTAACTTGTTATGTGGGTATTATAATTGCAGGACAAGTTTCCTGATTATAATACCCGCATTGTTTTATTTTTGCGCAGGTCAGAATATGAAGAACTATTTACACATCAGGAGTCCGAAAGATGTCATTCATGTGCCGCCAGGCGAAAGCGCCGGCAAGATGAAAGGATTGTATTTCCCTTCAGATTTAAATTTGTATATAGGTGATTTTAATAAAAACGATCCACGGCAACTGGAAACGATCAACGAACCGGGTAGCCAGACATTCTGCATTTTTGCCGCTATTGTTTCCAATAAGATGACCATTAAAAGTAAGGGTGAATGGGCAGCCATAAATCACCACGGTCCCAATACATTGTTGTTTTGTTCCTCCGGGTCATCTGTGGAAATCGCATTCCCTGGAAATGAGCCTTTCAGGACCATTGCACTCACTTTTACCCTTGATACGGTGCGGGCTATTATAGATCAGCCTGATGTATTGAAAGGAATAAATACCGGTTTGCCTTTTTTATATCTGGATGAAACAGTACCGGAGGCCGAGGGATATATCCGCAAACTGGCAGCGGCTTTCGAGGAGAATGGACCTTCCAGGTTTGAAACGTATATTTCGCTCCTGAATTTGCTGAGGGTAACACTATACCGCACTTTTGTTATCAAAGAACGCTATAATTCATCCGGTCTATTGAAGGAGGATGTCGAAAAGTTGTTTGCTATCAGGAGAATCTTGATGGAGAATAGTCATCTCACCATAAAAATTGCTACACTTTCAAAAGAGGTCGGTATGGGCCAGAGCAAAATGGTGAAATTATTTAAGCAGGTCTTTAACCGTACCATCTACCAGTTTGCACAAAAGGCAAAAATCATCAAGGCCAAAGATCTGTTAAATTCAAAAAAATACAGTGTGTCAGAAGTGGGTTATATGGTGGGCTATAACAACATGACGCACTTTGCAAAAGCATTTAGAAAGTATTATAAGGTCAATCCCGGAGAGTATCTTAAGAACGTGCTGGCCAATAAAATAAATACCTGAGATAGTATTATTGGAAAGAAGTTCTGAATTCCATAGGACTTTGCCTGGTCTTGGTTTTAAAGAATTTGCTGAATGATTGAGAATGTTCAAATCCTAATTCATAAGCAATTTCGCTGACGGTCAGATCCGTGGTAGTTAGCTTTTCTTTAGCTTTTTCAATGAGCTTTTCATGAATATGTTGTTGTGTAGTGAGGCCGGTTAGTTGTTTGAGCAAAGTTCCCAGGTATTTAGTCGAAATGTTAAGTGTGCGCGCTATATACTGAACCGTAGGCAACCCTTTAGATAGCCGCTCGTCATCGTTAAAATAATCGGTCAAAACATCTTCCAGGCGGCTAATAATTTTGCTGTTGGTGATCTTTCGTGTCAGGAACTGCCTTTCGTAAAACCGTTGAGCATACGTAAATAATACTCCTAGTTGAGCAATAATCACATCCTGGCTAAACTTGTCAATATTAGAGTTGTATTCCTGCCTGATATTTTCAATAATACCATTGATGGTGAGTTCCTCTTTTTCAGAAAGGAATAAGGCCTCATTGGTTGAATAATCAAAGTATTCAAATTGCCTGATCTGTTTGGCAAGCGGGGTGTTCCACAGGAAATCGGGATGGATAAACAACATCCAGCCTTCCAGTTGTTGGGGTACGCCTCCGTCTTCTCCTCTTATGACTTGTCCGGGAGACATAAATGCCATTAATCCCTCGTCGAAATCATACTTCTGTTGGCCATAGACCAGCTTATCACAGCCTCTTTTCAACGAAACTACATACAGATCAAATACCACAGCCTCGATATCTGAATTGTTGTTTCTTAAGCCCTTCAGGTCAATCAGGCCGATCAGTGGATGTTGCGGTTTGGGTAACCCGAGCAATCTATGTATTTCTGTGATAGATTGGATCCTGTATGGTTTATTGTTTGCCATGGTTAAAATTTAAATGGGTACTTTAACCAGATGAGTACCAAAGGTAAGGTGAGAAATGGTATTTCTATCAATGCCATTTTGATATTTCCTGCCCGCAGGGAAAATGCTATAATTAGTAAGATTATTATGGCATTTAGAAGATTGCTGATGAAAAACGTTTGCGGGAAAAACAGCAATATGCCTAAAATGATGGATAATATCCCGAGATACAGCACAACGGATGCGTTGATGCCTAAATCCGCCATCATCTTTGCCTGAGCTGGTTGAGCAGGTTGGAAAGCGTCCCAGCCATGTTTAATAGACAGGAAAGCAGAAATTAACAGGAGAGTGATGCTAATGATTTTCATAAATGTTAGTTTGTACCATACATAGTGGAAGCCCCCATGTTGGTTGCTTGAGAAATAAGGAATCCGGGCGCTATCCTGATCAGGATTCGGATCATTTTGGATAAACCGGGGAGTATTTCGTCTTTCCCTTTTTGAATGCCTTTAATAGCATCATCTATTAGTTTGACAGCCATCAACACCTTGGCATTAACCCCATCTTCCTGCGCAAAGATATCATTAAGTGGTGTAGCAGCCCCAGGTGCAACTGTTCAATCACTTTAATATTCGTCTTCTTTAACTGCACTCTTAATGACTGGGTGTAGGCGCGAAGTCCGGACTTACTGCTGCTGCAGGTTTATCTTCCGCATTTCCCCCGGCATTGTTAATGATGATATTGAGATGTGGGAATTCCCGGGTGACCACTTCATATAAAATTAACGATCTCACCGGGTTTACTTACATCACTTTGTATGGTATGTACGGCAGGCAGCCGCTGTTTTGTGACCTTTAGTTTTTCTGCATTCCTGCCTGTAATGATAACAGTATTCCCCAGGGCGGGCAGCCTGGATGCGAATTCATAACCAAACCCGCTGGTTCCACCTGTAATGAGAATAGTATTATTTTGTAAGTTCATGAAGGCTGTTTTTTTGATACAGTAAAGGTCTACAGTAATCCCAAAGCAGCTGTATGCAAAAGTCAAAATGTTGTAGCCAAAAGGGAAGATCAGGTAAAATGTTTATTCAAAATGTACTCTCCTACCTGGGTTTTGGAATAAATAAAAACAAATTTGTACAATGGCAAGGCCAACAAATGCTTTGGTGATTGAATTGATTGTAAAAACAGTCTTGTCACTTACTGGCACTGAATCCTGCAGGTTTGCCAGTCCGTAATTGCCTGTTTTGATGATTTTCCCATGTTTCAAGATGGCCAGTTGTAAGCCGGGAATTTTGCGTTGTTGCATTTGGGTTTGGATGAAAGTATCCATGCTGTCGGCTTGTGCAAAAATGTGGTGGTGTAATTATAAGCCTTTTTGAGCCCCCAAAAAACTGCTTATTAACAAAGTTGTATAATTCAAATAGCTGATTTTCAAATGAATATTATTGTATTTAATATTTTAATTGAATGTTTTTGTTATTTCGATCCTTCTCTTCTTTTTGGATTTTGCAACCAATGGTGATAAACTAAAAAATGGCTTTTTTTTGAGCCTTATAGTAGAAGTTATTACATTTGTTTTAGCCTCAACATCAAAATCTCAACCAAAAGGAAGTCGTCCATGTGATTTCAATTCAATACATACAACAAACAAATAGATGAAAAACAAACCAAAACCAGTGCCTTTTACATTCGGGGTACTAGTATCCCTTCTTTCCTTATTCTCTTTTCTGACCTGCTCTGCACAATCCTACACCCTTAGGATAAAAAAGGGGGATTACTGGCTGGGAGGAGGCCTGGGGATACAGGGTTCTGTAGCTCCTATGGGGCAGTATATTGGCACGTCTGCGAGTCTTTCTGCCAAGGGAGGATATTTTGTAGCAGATAAGTTGTCTGTCGGGATAACCGTGACCGGGGGATATAGTATTGTGGACAAGAAAGACAAAGGTGTCTATAACAGGGGGATCAGTTTCCTGATGGGGCCTCTTGTCAATTATCACATCCCTATTTCCAGGAACTTCTTCCTGGAGCCGATTATCTGTACTACCTGGGGACCTGTAAGTGTCAAGAGCATGGTGAGTGCCAGTCCTGAGCAGTATGTAAAGGTGAAAGGTCATGCATTTTGTGAGATTGGCGGTATAGGGCCTTTCTTTGAAGTCATTCCGCAGAAAGCGGAGTTCGGCGTACAGCTGCTGGTAGCGGTGTTACAGCAGAGTACGACCATCTATGGGTCAAATGGGGAGGCTGTTCCAGGGTCAAAGGTGTGGGACAATAAGACAGGGCCTGCAATGAATGTGGAGTTCAGATTGCATTTTTAATGTAATGATCATTTTAGGGATTTGGCTCCCGATTTTATGGGTGGCAGCTTTTTAAATTGCTGCCCTCCTTTTTTTGCTTTTCACCGTCCTTTTATAACCCGTCCTGATCTGCGCATTTTTAGGTCGTGGATAAAAAGCACTATTAGGAATTCTGAACCGGCCATGGGTTATCGCCCGTTGGATTTACTTTTGAGACGGCACCGTTTTTTAGTTATCTGCAATCTTTGACAGATAGTTTAGTTTCACGACAAAACCGCTGTTCTGTCAGATTCGAATAAATAATAATTTCTTAAGTTTTTTTAACCTTCCTCCAGGTATTCAACTTAATTCCTATTCACTACGTAAGCTTTTTATAGGATTTGTCAGCGCTGCTTTGATACTCTGAAAACTCACCGTCAGTAAAGCAATCCCGATCGCCAGTAATCCTGCCACCGCAAAAAACCACCAGTCAATCGTAACCTTATAGGCAAATTCCTTCAGCCACTGATTCATACTCCACCAGGCTACAGGAGATGCTAGTGCCAACGCTATCACAATGGGTTTGAGAAAATCCCGTGAAAGCAATGCCACGACACTGCCGACAGATGCGCCTAATACTTTCCGAACGCCTATTTCTTTTGTCCGCTGTTCGGCCGCGAAGGTCGCCAATCCAAATAAACCTAAGCAGGCAATAAAGATAGTCAGGCCGGAAAAGAGCGTTAATACCTGTTCTATTTTTTGTTCCCCGACATAAACTTGCTTGAACCGATCATCTAAAAACGAATAGGAAAAAGGCGCTGCGGGAGAAAATGATTCCCACTGCTGTTTCAGCGATGCGAGGAATTGCGGAAGCTGGCCGGTACGCGTTTTGACCAGAATGTTGCCTGAATTTCCACCAAGGAACATAACTAAAGGCCCAATTTTCTGCCGCAGGGATTCGAAATGGAAGTCGCTAACAACTCCTATGACCTGGTAATATGTTTTTACGCCATTATCATCAATGTGACCAATCAGTTCTTTGCCGATCGGATTCTGCTGCCAGCCTAAGGCCCGTACAGCCGTTTCATTCAGAATAACAGCCGAGGAATCGGTAGAGGAATTTTTAGAAAAATTTCTTCCCTGCATCACATGCATTCCTAGTGTAGGAATATATTCATCATCTACTTTATAAAATCGACTCATTACAGCTTTATCGGGATTTTCTCTGGACATTACAGGTGTGTTATCAAGGGCCGAATTTCCAATGGGTACCTGCCCTGAAATACTTGCTGTAATTACCAGCGGAGACTGGACGATCTTATCCCGAAATAGGATTTCGTTTTTGTGAAGCATTTGCGTATCATGAATGATCAGCACATGTTCCCGATTGAAACCGATTTTCTGCGCTTGCATGTAACGTAGTTGCCGATCTGCGGTAACTGTAGCAATAATCATCGAAATGGTGATGAAAAATTGAAACGCTACCAAACCACTTCGCAGGTTAAAGCTCCCGCGTCCGGCAGTAATTCGTCCTTTCAATACCGCGACAGGCTCGAACGAAGAAAGGTAAAAAGCCGGATAGCTACCAGCCAGCAGGCCTACCAACACGGTCCCCACCAGTAATCCAGTGGCTACGAATGCATTGGTCAGTAAACTCAACGTAAGTGTCTTGCCTGTCAACTGATTAAAGAAAGGCAGGGAAATGGCCACAATCAACAATCCTACTATTAGTGCAGCAATTGCCAGCAGAACCGATTCAATCAAAAATTGGTGCTGTAATTGCCTTTTTACTGACCCCAATACTTTGCGTACTCCTATCTCACGTGAACGCCGCACTGCCGTGGCTGTTGACAGGTTCATGAAGTTCACGCAGGCAATCAGCAACATAAAAGCCGCAATGGCCATAAGTACGTATACATATAGAATATTTCCACCCGGGGTTAACTCTGTTCCGCCGAATGTGGAATATAAATGTATTTTAGTGAGTGGCTGAAGAAAAATCCCAAAGTCATTACCCTTCTCACGAAACTGTTTTGGGCTAAGATGTAGAAATTCCTGTAATTCACCTCCAATTTGCCTTTCAGCGAGCCGCGTAACTTTAGCCTCCAACTGTTTATAATTGAATTTCTCAGGCAGCACCACGTAGGTGTAATAGTTTATGCTATACATCCATCCTATATGTTGCTCGTCATCATCAGGTGAGGAAACCAGCATATCAAACCGAAAATGGGCATTTGTAGGCACATTTCTGACCACACCTGTAATTCGATGAGGTATTTTTTCACGGCTGAATAATAACACCTTTCCAACCGGATCCTGATTGCCAAAGTATTTCTGTGCAGTTTCTTCTGTCAATACTACCGTGTTTGGCTCTGTCAGTGCCCGCTTGGGATCTCCTTTCAGAAATGGAATGGTAAATACCTCACAAAAGTTTGAGTCGGCATATAACAGATTATCTTCTTTAAATGAACTGGTCCCGTTGCTGACAAACTCACCTCCCTTCAGAATGCGCGTTGCTTTTAATATTTCCGGAATTTCCTGTTGTAAGTCGCGGGCAGCATTCGGGCCTAACATAGGACCACCCACATCCTCACCGTTTAGCTTCGCCATAAGCCCGACACGGAAAATCCGATCTGCCTTCTCATTATAGCGATCATAGGATAATTCATCCTGAATATAAAGCATGATCAGTATGCAGGTAGCCAATCCGATAGCTAAACCAATTACATTAATGCTGGTCGCAACTTTTTGTCGTTTCAAACTCCGAAATGCGATTTTGAGGTAATTCTGGATCATCGTGGATTTTAAACTTAAAGTGGGCCGGTAATCCGGTTGTTGATAATATTGTTTATCCGTGTTTCTTCTGCGTACAAATGGAGGGATCACCGACACTACATTCAGGAGATAACGTAGTGTGGCCTGCGTTTTACCTGAACGCTTATACCAGTACGTATATAACTCATCCAGATCACCAGTTACTTCTTCCAGCGTATTGTCAGGATGTAGTCTGCTGAGTAGCCATCGTGCCCAGCGGGGCGGTTGAACAGGGGATTTCATACGTTACCAGGTTGAAGCATGTCAGGCGGTAATAACAACCATAGATTTTTGCGTAGTTGTTGGATTTCCTGAAGCGCCTGATTTCCCAGGGCAGTGATCCGGAATATCCGTTTACGTCGTCCTCCGCGTTCGGCCGTGGCCCCACCCAGTTCAGATGTCACAAACCCTTTCTCTTCCAAACGGATCAGCGTATTATGCACCGTACCAAATGTGACGATACGTCCTGTATGCTCTGCCAGGGCCTCACTTATCGTCACACCATACCCTTCTCCGTTCAGGATGGCGACCATCAGTAAAATCATTTCTTCAAATTCACCCAAATATGTTCTACGCATATGTCTAGGTATTAGTTTCTATTTTATCGAACAAAGGGGGTGCCAACTCAACAAACAGCCTGTTTCTCAATAAAAACGACCTGTTTATGTGTAGTGAAAAGCTTGTAACTGTCCGCAAATGGGCGTTTTCTTGTCCGGTGCCGGACAATGTAAGGTGAGATATCTTACAGTCAAAATCAGCTGGGACATGACCGACAAATTCCATTTTACCTCCCGAATGCAAAAAGCCTTCAGATTCAACATCTGAAGGCTTCAAACTTTTGCTAACCCGTCCTTTTTATTTAACGGAATGAGGGGCAGAACTTTCGAACCAGTTTATGGAAGATGTATCTAAATTCAATTCTTTATTTTGATTTCAAGGTTGAAATCAGGTAAAGACTAAATAACTATTAAAGGCTTTGGCCGAAAAGTTTAAACTTCGGTGTGTGTCGTGAAAACGCTTACTCGCTATATGAACATAAGCGACCTAAAGGCAGATAATAGCCAACAGCAGCCTCAAAAGTCTGATTCAAAATATGAGTCAGATTGCTGTTATTTCAATGTATACATCACACCCAGTTTATCTACTTCATCGCCAGCGTTACCAAAGAAACCAGTAATTTTATAACCTGCTGGTGCGGAATAAGTAACAATATCTGAATTCTTTGTACCTGCCTCCAGCGTACGGCCTGTGCTGGTGGTAAGCTTCAGGTAGAAGATACGGGTAGTATTGTTATACTTGCCTTCACAAAGCATAATAGAACTAAGGGTTTCACCACTTTGCAAAGTCAATGTTTGCGCAGTTCCACCTGTACCGCCATGTGTCAGTGTTGTGCCGTCAGCATAAGTAGCACCCACCGCATCAATACGGTTGCCACCTCTGATAGTGAAAGACACCGCATTACTGCTTTCAGTGAGAGTAGCCATATCGTTAAATGGCGTGCCATGTGGACCACCAAACAAATCGCTCATATGGAAAGAGCTGTTCAGCTGGTAAGTGAAGTTGCAGGTAAGCGGCAGGTGATCGCTCAACTGCTTGCCATCTGCATTCACAAAAGTGCTTACTACATTGTAGTCAGCCGCAGTTAATTGAACAAACTTGCTGCCGCGGTAATAGATTTTATCAACTATTTCGCAGGTATTGGTAACATTCGGGAAATCACATACAATAGGATCTGCACCCAAAGCAGGAATATTGCCACCGCGGATCAGTTCAACCCAGGCATCTTTGGTCCCATTGGCAGTAAGCAACAAACGCAGGTTATTATCGCGTGTATAACGACCATTGGTATCCCCCATCACAATTACCGCGTTTCCTGCAGAATTAGCAGCAATGTAATTGCTTAGCTGTAACAGGTTATCGGCACGGGCATCAATGGAAGCAGCATCAGATTCTGCATTGGTATGCAGGTTATATACATCAATATATACACCTTCTGCTACGCGGTAACGGCAATAAGTAAATCCTTTAGGTGTCAATGCATTTTCATTAATGCGTTTATTCCATGTAACGCGGGTAAAATCTGTCATTGGAAAATAGGACAGTGAGTTTAAGCCATCTCCGATGCCAGCCCCACCACTGGTTGCAGAACGGTAAGGATGAACATTGCCTTTGTCGTACAGATAAGCATGATAATTAAAGTCTTCCTGCACATGTACAATATCATAGGCATTAATCAATCTGCCAATCAATGAGGTACTGGAATCTCTTGGAGTAGAAGCACTCGACAATATCTGGGGCAGGCCGGCAATATTGTATGTAAGAACATTAAAGGTGCCTCCGGTAGCGGTAGTGGTAGCAGTGGCTTTGCGGGCATCATTACCGGCTGCCAGGGTAGGCTCCGTTTGTATTGATTGTTTGCTACAACTGGCGGTAACTACAGACACAGCAAGAACAAGCAACTGAAAAAAAACATTAGGTCTTTTCATGGTTTTTTTTATTTAATAATTGCATAGAATACCTGTACGCTCAATGTGATAAAACTGAGCATTGGTAATACTTAAAAAAATTAAACATTTACTCTACACCAAAAAATCACAAGTAAAAAGCCGGCGTTCTTAACTTACATCCGATAATAATTCGTTTCAATTAGGGGAATGCCCTAGTGCTTAACAATTAGTTAATGAACGGTATTATTTCGATTGCGTTGTGGCAAAGCCCGTTAGGTGGGGAAGATAAATTACTCCAGATGTCGGTAACCCGAGTCCTGACAACAGTCTACGAGGAAATATTCTATCCGTGTTAGTTTGGTTTTAGACCGGGGAAATCTCAACATCAGGCATTGGAGGAATTATCCAGAGAAGTGAGCGTAAACCGGATGCGCTATATAATAGACGCTGACATGCAAAACTACTTTGGCGGTATCAATTATCAATGTTTGCGGGAGTTCCTTGACCTGAAGATAAAAGATAGCGTGATAAGGAAAATGATCGACAAGTGGTTAAGTTCAAAGCGCAAACCCAGCCACTATTGAGAGGAAGCAGCTTTATCATCCGCTATGCGGATGACTTTCTGTTGGGCTTTACAAACAGGGAAGATGCTTTACGGGTGATGGAAGTCCTGCCAAAGCGATTAGGGAAATTTGGCTTGACCTTACACCCTGGAAAGACCAGACAAATTGATCTGGAAGAAGAAAAGAAGGGCGGAAATCATCCAATTAAAACGTTTGACTTCCTGGGATTTATCCATTACATGAGTAAAATTCGAAAAGGAAAACCAATCCTGAAGCGCAAAACAAGCAATAAGAAACTGAACCAGGCTTTGAAACGCTTAAGCGACTGGATCAAGTGCTATCGGCATAAGTTACCGATAAGGGAACTTATCGAAGAGCTGAACCAAAAGCTGCGTGGCCATTATGCTTACTAGTCTGAACAGGGAATAAGATTGCAAAGCTGACTACAGAGTGGATGCCACTTATACGACCAAAGATCTATCACAGTTATCAATTAGCGAAACCGTAAATAGAGCAACCGTGTGCAGGAAATCTGCTCGCACGGGTCTGTGGGGAAGCGGGGGTGGTAATGAACCGCTCTACCCGTAACCGGTTTTTGGACGATTTGTCTAAAATTCATGTTTTTATTAGTGAAATTTCTTATTAAACAATTATAGAAGATTGTACTGTACTCATATATTCTCCTATCACTAAAACTCAGAAACTAGATCGTCTTCTGCTTCGATTGACCAGAATTAATGCTATCAATGGGGCCTTATGTCTTACTTTAACATATATATTAATGATGAATATTTTCGCCAAATTATAAGCTTTTGCGGGTTATAACACTCAGTGTTGTCCTCTTGTTGAATTAAATAATAAACCGAAGCTCGGAATATTATCACCAATATTTGTATTTTTGGTGAAAATATGCATCAAAATGAGGTCAAAAAAGCATATTCTTTTCCCTAAGCAACAGGTTCTACTTGAAGAGTTTGGTAATAGGATAGCGCTTGCAAGGAAACGTCGGAGGTTAACTGCTACTCAAGTTGCAGAGCGTGCAGCTATTGATAGGGGGACACTAAGAGCGATAGAGCAAGGCAGCCCCTCTGTTTCCATTGGCGCGTTTATCAATGTATTAAAAGTGCTAGGTCTTCAGAATGAAATAACAAAATTGCTTGAAGAGGATCCTGTTGGAAGAAAATTACAGGATTTGAGATTAATGAATAAGAACTAATTGAAATGGCCAAAACTGACATTTGGGTATATGCACATTGGAAAGGCATGGCTCAACCTAAGCTCATTGGTTCGCTTTCCGCAGATTTAAGTAAAATGGGGCAACAATTCAGTTTTAAATACCATAAGGACTGGCTTGAGTCTGCAGAGCAGTTGTTGCTGGATCCTGAAATAGGATGGTATACAGGCACACAATATCCAATCGAAAAGGAGAACTTTGGTGTGTTTGTAGATTCTATGCCAGACACCTGGGGTAGAAGATTAATGCAGAGAAAAGCAGCACAATCAGCAAGAGAAAAAAATGAGCACCGACCACGTTTAACCGATTTGGACTATCTCCTCCAGGTTAGTGACTTTACAAGAATGGGAGCATTGCGCTTCAAACTTCATCCTGATGGTCCTTTTTTGAACAACAATAATGAAAAGCCCATTCCCCCATGGGCACATATTCGTGAGCTGCAGAAAAGTGCAGAAAAATTTGAGGCAGATGAAGAAGTTAGTAATGAATGGCTTGAATTATTAATTGCTCCTGGTTCTTCATTAGGTGGTGCAAGGCCCAAAGCCAATATCATTGATGAAAAAGGGCAACTCTGGATAGCTAAATTCCCGGCAAAGAATGATACAATTGATAAAGCAGCCTGGGAATATCTTACATACCGTCTAGCTGTGAAAGCTGGTATAAAAATGTCAGATTGCAAAGTAGAACATGTTTATGGACCATTTAAGACATTCCTAACAAAACGATTTGATCGGGAAGGTGCTGATCGCATTCATTTTACTTCGGCAATGACAATGTTGGGATATACAGAACAGCTACTTCGCGACAAAACTCCCAGTTACCTTGAAATTGCAGAGTTTATTCAATATCAGGGAGCCGCTCCGGTAGAGGATCTTCATCAACTTTGGCGCAGAATTGTTTTCAATATGAGTGTATCTAATACGGATGATCATCTGCGCAATCATGGTTTCATTTTGACTGAAGCAGGGTGGCGGCTATCGCCGGCTTATGACTTAAATCCATCAATCGATAAAAATGGTCTTGCATTGAATGTCGATTTGGATGATAACGCATTGAACTATAAACTTGCTTTTCAAGTCGGGGATTATTTTCAATTAGGGCAAACTGAAATGACCAGAATTTTAACAGAGGTAACCAACGTTGTTAATGATTGGGAACAGGATGCAAAGGAAATTGGAATACCCCGAGCGCAGATACAACAGATGGTGCAAGCGTTTATTACCGAATTAATTTAAGCTTATAATTAATAAAATCTTCATATTCGATCTTTAAATACAAGTCTTACCTACCTATAAGATAGAGCATATATTCAGCCAATCGCCATGATGGTATACCTTAAATACCGGAAAAACCCCCTCTTTCAAACTAATAGTAACCCCATAACTTCGTGTCAGAAAACGCTCGAATTTTTTAAATCGAAAATTTAATTTTATGGCCGATGCTCTGGTTACTTGTATTAACAAAAATCCCCGGGACAATACCCATGAAGGAATTACTCATTTAGGTGGTTATAAATGGAAATGGACAAGAAGCGAAGTAATTAAGTCTATTGAAGAAGGAACTAATACCTTTTATACCTTTGTAAAAGGTAAAAGGGCTGATATTGGTGTTGTAAAAGGTACATATGGGAAGTATTTGAGAACATATGCGGATGGCCAATGGAACGATAATTTATTAGCTTTGCCGGAATGCTCTTAAGAGCATAATACCCCAATTATATTGTATCTACAAAAAGTGCCATTAGCAGCACCTCTTGGTTGCTAATTCTAAAAGCAAAAAACATTATATAATGTTCCGTCACTTCACAATGCGTATCTATCTTATAAGCATTATTGCATTCATATTAATGTCATGTAATACCAATTATTCCCCCAATTTATCTGTTACCCAAAAGTCAAATCAGTCTAAATTATACACGCTAACTGAAAATGGAATTATTCTGAGAGCTGGTCCTGGAGAACAATATGAAAAGATAATAAATGAAAAGGCTAGTCAGATAATAAAGGATACAGAATATGCAGAAGTAGATAAGAGCGTATTAGTAAATGTTGAAGAAGTGAATCAACAATGGTCAAAAATAAGAGTAGTTCGACCTGATTGGTTGACAGATTCTCATGTAGGCTGGGTGCAAACTAAATACCTTATAGATCCAGAAAATGTGCCGAAGCCGGCAACAATACCAAGGAAGCTAAATATTTTTAATAATATCAATGTCATGCGCCAAAAACTATCAGGAAACGATATTGGAAATCTTCATGACTGGATAAATGATGATTTGGGTTATATGAGTGCAACTGATTATTACAGGTTTGGAAACTCCAATATTCAAAATGGAATGTATAATGATCTAGCCTATTATTTAGAAAGTGAGAATGAGAATTATGTAGAGACCCTAAGTTTGGTTCTAAACATTTTTAATGATGCAGAAGAAAAGCTAGCAATGGAAAAGTTTAATCAAATAGCGGAGAAAACATTCTTTTCACTAGGAATTAAGGCTCCACCAGGTCTTCGGATGGCTATTTTAAATAAGAAGGAATTTTCAAACAAAGGTAATATGTTTAATACAGAACTGATACTTAAAAAAAGTAAAATTGATACGTGGGAATTAACAATCTCCGCTAAGTGATGTTAAAGATATCGATATAATTATTGAATAAATGTTTAACTAATGAGCACAGTTACCAACACATTCCCTTGGATAGATCAATTGAATGAAATAGATCTGGCTTTGTCTAATGAAGCCGGCAGGCTAGGCC
Source organism: Chitinophaga silvisoli (assembly GCF_003412465.1). GTDB lineage: Bacteria > Bacteroidota > Bacteroidia > Chitinophagales > Chitinophagaceae > Chitinophaga > Chitinophaga silvisoli. The sequence goes on along the minus strand of NZ_QTJV01000002.1, from coordinate 222,546 downwards.
AATTAGCCGATAAACTTATTTTTGAGTATATAACGGAGTTTGAACTCAATAATGATGTACCTCCTATTCCTCGTGCAGTAACACGTAAGCAGGGAGTTTATTTATTTGAGATACAAAATAATAATCTTTCCCTTGATAAAGATAGTTGGGCTGCTGCATTTGAGGAATTATGGAAGAATACTGATGTAATTTGGGTGCCTGGCATGAAAAAATCGCGTATTCATGCACATAGTCATTTTAATGAATGGATACCCTTATATATAGGAAAATCCAGAGATATTGGTGGCAGAATTACAGAACATATTCATCAAGTGAAAGACCGTAGGACATTTTCAATGAAGTTAAAAGCGAGAACTAATTTGCACGGAAATGTATTGAGAGTAAGTTGGATCCCGCTAGATGTTGTAAACTATGATATGATAGCACCTGCAATTGAAAGCATGTTAAGGGATCGAATTAATCCTATTTTAGGAAGACAATAAGAAACGCCATGTGATGATGGGCTCATTTCCACCAATTGTTGATAAAAATAGCAAAATTCTTATTCCGGGCACTATGTCTTGTAAAAGATCATTACAATTACAGCAATACTATGAACATAAAGGGAACCAGTTTTGGAAGTTGATTTTTGCGATAATTGGCAAACCTTTTTGTAACGACTACGATGGGAAAAGAAAATTATTATTAGATAATGGTATTGCTTTATAGGACATTTTTCAGCATTGTGAACGTTTCGGTAGTGCGGATAGCGCAATTAAGAATGAATGTTCAAATAATTTTAATGCCTTCTATCAGGAGTACCCAGATACACAGCAGGTTTTCTTTACCAGCGGCAAAGCGCGAGAGCTATATCTGAAGCATGTAATCAGACATGAGACTTTAGTGTACCACCGATTACCATTACCTGGCAGTGCTAATACATGGAAGACATTTGATGAAAAATTTGGCTGAATGGAAGGATTTATTGACTTATTTATAATTATGCCAATCAAAAAAGCCTCCAAATCTTTCGACTTGAAGGCTTTTAAAGCTTGCGGAGAAGAAGGGATTCGAACCCTTGAAACCCTTTCGAGTTTACACACTTTCCAGGCGTGCCAGTTCAACCACTCCTGCACTTCTCCTTGGTTGAAGGTTGAATTTTATTTCGGATGGCAAAGGTAGCCATTTCAACCACATTTCCAAAATATTCTCAAAAGAATAAACCTGATCTTCGTCACCACTCATGATTTATCGGTGTCAGCTCCCCTCTCAACGATGTCTCTATCATCTCCCTGGTAGCCGCCGCATCCAGGTTCTGCCCCAACACAAACATCAATTTCGTAATCGCCGCCTCAAATGTCATATCATGCCCACTTATCACCCCTATCTGCGCCAGCAGCGAGCTCGTCTCATACTTACCCAACTCTACCGATCCCCCATCACACTGCGTGATATCCACTATCACCACCCCCTTATCGATCGCCTTCTTCAAACAATCTATAAACCATGGCTGCGTATTCGTATTCCCACTCCCAAACGTCTCCATAATCACCCCTTTCAGCCCCTGTACCCCCAATATCGCTTCCACCGCCTTCCTCGTAATCCCCGGAAACATCTTCAGCACCGTCACATTATCATCCATATGCTTATGCACCTTCAATGGTGCCGTAGGCAATGGCAATACCGCCTGCGTCTTATACTTGATATCAATCCCTGCCTCCGCCAGCGGCACATAGTTCATAGAATAAAACGCCTCAAATTTCTCCGCATTATACTTCTTGGAACGATTCCCCCTGAACAAAGAAAAGTCAAAATAAATACATACCTCCGGTACCACCACATGACCATTATGACGGGTAGAAGCTATCTCCATCGCCGTAATAATGTTCTCCTTAGCATCCGTCCTGATCTTACCTATCGGCAACTGCGATCCTGTCAAAATCACCGGCTTCGCCAGGTTCTCCAACATAAAACTCAACGCCGATGCCGTAAATGACATAGTATCCGACCCATGCAGGATCACAAAACCATCATACCGGTCATACCTGTCCTCAATAATAGAAGCCAGTTCTACCCATATTTCCGGCTGCATATCAGACGAATCAATAGGTGGATTGAATGCATACACGTAAAAGTCTATGCCCATGCGGTATAGTTCGGGCAAGTTGTTCCTGATCTCGTTAAAGCCAATCGGCCGCAAAGCCTTTGTCTTTTCATCGTAGATCATACCCACTGTTCCGCCCGTGTAAATAATCAGGATTTTACTCATTGCAAGCTGCTGTATCTGCTGTATCTAAAATGCCTGCAAATTTACCGCGTAATCAGTTAGTTAGTTTTGAATAATTTCAAGGCATTGCTTGTCGTTATTGCAGCCACATCTTCAATTTTTAGATTTTTTATATCTGCAATTTTTTCCCCGATCAATGGAATATACGAGCTCTCATTCCTCTTCCCCCTATATGGAACAGGTGCCAGGTAAGGCGCATCTGTCTCTAATACAATGTGTTCTAAGTCTATCTGCGCAAGCGTTACATCCAATCCAGACTTCTTAAAAGTCACTACTCCACCAATACCCAGGTAAAAGCCTAGATCGATGATCTCCTTCGCCTCCTCTACCGTACCCCCAAAACAATGAAACACACCACTCAACCTGCCATCCTGTAATGCACGCACCTCATCTATACACTCCCTCGTGCTCTCCCGGCTATGAATCGCCACCGGAATCCCATATTGCCGCGCCAGGTCCAATTGCCGCCTGAATGCCTTGTACTGCTGCGCTGTAAACGTCTTGTCCCAGTAAAAATCCAGCCCAATCTCCCCAATCGCCTTAAAAGACCGCTGCTCCAGCCAGCTTTCCACCACGCCCAATTCCACATCCACATTATCATTCACATAACAGGGATGTACCCCCATCATAGGTATACACACCCCCGGAAACTGCCGCTCCAATGCCAGCATCCCATCAATCGACTGACTGTCAATATTGGGCAATATTAACTGATATACGCCCGCCTGTATAGCACGCTCAATAGTCGCCGTCCTGTCATCCGAAAAATCTTCCCCATACAAATGGGCATGTGTATCAATCCATTGCATTTTATCAGAAATATTAATTTTTTCTAAGAGATTACTAAAAATATTATATTTGTATTTATTAAATATATCAGCGATCTCCCGTACAAAAGTACGGCCGCAAAACCTCATTAAAAATTATACTTATCCTATGAGAAGCTATTTTTGCTTTAACCGTATCCTTGCAGGTGTTGTGTGCCTTTTATTGACAGCCACTTTATTTTATGCTTGTTCCAAAAGCACTACCGATGTAAAAACAAGTAATACAAACGATAACCTGACTATTTCCGCCGCCGGCGATCAGGCTGTTGTATACGGCTATTTCGATGATCTCTTCGCAGTTGCGCTCGAAGTATGCCAGGATGCCGGTTATAACCAGACTGGCCGTAAAGCCGCAAATAATGAAATAGCTTCCAAACTGGGCTCCTGCTATAGCTACTCTGTTGATAACGTACAAAATGACAGCTGGCCTAAAACTATATTAGTAAGCTTCGGTGCTGGTACTAACAACTGTGCTGATTCCGATGGCCGTGTACGCGCAGGCAACATCCAGATTACCATGTCCGGCTACTTCTATTACACTGGTTCCGTAATCACCATCAAACCACTCACTTACACCGTAAATGGCAAGAGCGTAACCGGTACACAGACCATCACCAATACCAGCAATAACAGCACTTATAAATACCTCTCCGTTATCTCCGGCGGCTCTGTAACCCTGGATACTACAATCGTAGGCTTCGGTGGTACGGGTACTTATACCCAAATTTCCGGTACTGCAACCCTGGGTAATGTAAGTGATGATATCTTTACGTATGTAGGTACTGACTCCCTGGTGTATACAACAGGTAAAGCTGCTTATATCACCGTGTCAGATTCTTCCGCACTGGAAAGAAAACTGAATTGCGCTTATATCGGCAAGGGTAAAGCTGCTGTTTCATTCAACTCGCTGACTGCTGTGCTGGATTATGGTAACGGGGTATGTGACGACTCTTTAACAGTATCAGTAGGCGATAAAGTGAAGACTATCAAACTGCCTTTGTAATAAAATTTGATTATGGTAACGGGGTATGTGATGACTCTTTAACAGTATCAGTAGGTGATCAAGTAAAGACTATCAAACTGCCTTTGTAATAAAATTAAATCTGACTGCCCAGGTTTCTGATTGCCCGAAAGCGCGAATGCCACTAGGGGAGCAAGGAACCTGGTTTTTTTATTTTAGCCCTATTATACCGGTATCGCCTCCATCCCCAGCCCCTTCTTCTTAAAATACTCCATCACCCTCGGCAATGAATACTCCAGCCTGTCCCAGGCCTTCGTACTGTCATGAAACACTATGATCGACCCCGGCTTTGACTTAAACACCACATTCTGCACACACGCCTCTCCATTAATCTCCGTATCAAAATCCGCACTCAATACATCCCACATCACAATCTGCGCCCCCGGCACCAGCCGCTTAATCTGCTTAATCTGGAATGGCGTAATCCGCCCATAAGGTGGCCTGAACAAGGTAGAATTAATATACTTCCTCGCCTCCATCACATTCTCCACATACTTATCCGTCCCAGTTTTCCACCCATTCAGGTGATTATGCGTATGATTCCCCGTCGTATGCCCCTCCTCCAATATCCGCTGATAAATCTCCGGATGCTCCACCACATTCTTGCCAATACAAAAGAAAGTGCCCTTTGCATTATACTTCTTCAATAAATCCAGGATAAAAGGTGTAGCTGTAGGATGCGGACCATCATCAAAAGTCAGGTACACCGATGGCTTTGCCGGAGAAAGACTCCAGGTACAGCTACTATAAATGGCTTTCAGGATAGCCGGTGTCTTGGTCAGATAAAACATGGATGGGTTCGGATTTAATTTTAAAGGTAGCATAAATTGAACCGTAATTCGTAATTCCATTTTACCTTTGCGGCATGCAACAACAGAAAGTTCGGGTACGATTTGCGCCCAGTCCTACCGGCGGATTACACCTGGGTGGTGTACGCACGGTCTTATTCAATTACTTATTTGCAAAACAGCACAATGGTGATTTTGTGCTCCGTATTGAGGATACCGACCAGACACGTTATGTTCCCGGTGCAGAGGAATATATCATGGAATGCCTGAAATGGTGCGGCCTGAATGCAGATGAAAGCCCGCTCGTAGGTGGCCCTTATGCCCCTTACCGCCAGAGCGAACGTAAACCTATCTACCGTGAGTATGCAGAACAACTGGTAAAAGCAGGCTATGCTTACTATGCCTTTGATACGCCTGAAGAACTGGAAGAGATGCGCACCCGTCTCAAAACTGAAGAAAATCCGTCGCCACAATATAATCATGCCGCCCGCGCACAGATGAAGAACTCCATTTCTTTGTCCGAAGCCGAAACGGCAGCACTGCTGAAGAATGGCACCCGCCACGTCATCCGTATAAAAATGCCGGATAACGAAGAAGTAAGCTTTACCGACCTGATTCGTGGTCATGTACAGTTCAATACCAGCACTGTCGATGATAAGGTACTGCTCAAAGCCGATGGTATGCCTACCTATCACCTCGCCGTGGTAGTAGATGACTATCTCATGAAGATCACCCACGCTTTCCGTGGTGAAGAATGGCTGCCTTCTGCCCCCGTACACCTCCTGCTCTGGAAATACCTGGGCTGGGAAGCAGACATGCCGCAATGGGCGCACCTGCCACTGATCCTGAAACCTGATGGCAATGGTAAATTGTCTAAGCGCGATGGCGACAGACTCGGTTTCCCGGTTTATGCCATGAACTGGACCGATCCTAAAACCGGCGACCTCACCAAAGGCTTCCGTGAAAACGGTTTCCTGCCTGAAGCTTTTGTCAACATGCTGGCCATGCTGGGTTGGAATGACGGTTCCGGCCAGGAAATCTTCTCTATGGATGAACTGATTGCCCGCTTCTCCCTCGATCGCGTAAGCAAGTCAGGTGCTAAATTCGATTATGAAAAAGCAAAATGGTTCAACCACCAATACCTGCTGAATGCGGATAATAACAAACTGGCTACCTTGTTCGAACCTGTGCTGAAAGAAAAAGGTATCACTGCTGCGCCTGAATACGTAGCCACCATCGCTGGTTTGGTAAAAGACCGTTGCGATTTCGTAAATGATATCTGGAACCACGGTTTCTTCTTCTTCCAGGCTCCTGAAACATGGGATGTAACTGCGGTGAAACCCAAGTGGAATGCTGATAAAACACAGTTCTTTATGGACTGGGCTTCCGTACTGGAAACATTGTCCGATTTCTCACTGGCATCTGTAGAAGAAAGCTTCAAAACACTCGCTACTTCTATGAACATTAAAGTAGGTGAACTGCAATTGCCCTTCCGCATTATGCTGACAGGTGGTAAATTCGGTCCTCCTGTCTTCAATATCGCTGAGACATTGGGTAAACATGAAACGATTCAAAGAATCATGAATGGCCTGAAAGCCATCAACGCATAAAGTAGTCAATAAAAAAAACGCTTCTGCCAACCAGCAGAAGCGTTTTTTTTATTTAAAAGTCAGCTTATTTCTTTGCCTCCTTCGCCCAGGTATCCTTCAGGGTAACCGTTCTGTTAAACACCATCTTCTCCGCAGTACTATCAGGATCCACAGTAAAATACCCCTTCCTCAGGAACTGCAACTTATCTCCCGGCTTCGCATCTACCAATGATGGCTCAATCAGCGCATTCGGAATCACCGTGAGTGAATCAGGATTGATATAAGACTTGAAATCACCTTCCTCATTACCAGGATCCGGCGTATTGAACAGGCGGTCATACAGTCTCACCTCTGCAGTCTTTGCATGCGCTGCACTCACCCAGTGGATGGTACCTTTTACATTCAGACCAGAAGTATCACCACCACTCTTGCTCTCAGGATAGTGAGTCGCATAGATAGTAGTGATGTTGCCATTCTCATCCTTGTCAAAACTTTCTCCCTTGATGATATATGCATTCTTCAAACGCACTACCAGACCAGGTCCCAGACGGAAGAACTTCTTAGGAGGCTCCTCCATAAAGTCTTCTCTCTCTATATACAAGGTCTTGCTGAAAAGTATAGTACGTGTGCCGGATGCAGGATCTTCCGGGTTATTGTCTGCCGTCATTTCCTCCACCTTGTCATCCGGATAATCAGTGATCACCAGTTTCACTGGGTCCAATACGGCCATTACACGATTCGCTGTTTTGTTCAGCTCATCACGTACCAGGAATTCCAGCAGACTTACATCAATCACATTCTCACGCTTCTGCACCCCGATTCTTTCGCAGAACTCACGGATGCTTGCAGGCGTAAAACCTCTTCTGCGAAGACCGCTGATAGTAGGCATACGAGGGTCATCCCATCCACTTACATGCTTTTCATTTACCAGCTGCAGCAATTTACGTTTACTCATCACAGTGTATGTCAGGTTTAACCTGGCAAACTCATACTGACGGGAAGGGAAAATGCCCAGCTGTGCAATGAACCAGTTGTACAGCGCACGGTGAGGAATGAACTCCAGCGTACAGATGGAATGGGTGATTCCTTCAATGCTGTCACTCTGGCCATGGGCAAAGTCATACATCGGGTAAATACACCATTTGTCACCGGTACGGTGGTGATGTGCATGCTTGATGCGGTACATCAACGGGTCACGCATATGCATATTGGAACGCTCCGGAGAGCCTTCCTCAAATTGTTCGGTCTCTATTTTTGCACGCAGTACTTTTTCACCATCCTTGAATTCTCCGTTTTTCATACGCTCAAAGAGATCCAGGTTCTCTTCAATGCTACGGCTACGGTAAGGAGTAGGTGTACCGATCTGGGTGGGTGTGCCTTTGGATGCAGCGATCTCCTCCGGAGTAGAATCATCCACGTAAGCCAGGCCTTTTTTGATCAGTTGTACAGCGAAATTGTAGATCTGCTCGAAATAATCGGACGCATAGAGTTCCTGTGCCCATTGGAAGCCCAACCATTGGATGTCGGCTTTAATAGACTCCACATATTCAGTGTCTTCGGTTACCGGATTGGTATCGTCGAACCGAAGATTGGTCTGGCCACCATATTTCTTTGCCAGTCCAAAGTTCAGGCAGATGCTTTTAGCATGCCCGATGTGCAGGTAGCCATTGGGTTCAGGTGGGAAACGGGTGAGTACCCTTCCGTCATTGACACCGTTGGCAATATCCTCTTCGATGATTTGTTCAAGGAAGTTCAAGGACCTTTCTTCGCTCATAAGGTTTAAATTATTTCGGACGACAAATGTAACGAAATCTGCCAAGCTGACCGCAGAACACCGCTATTTAAGATAGAGTTATCCTGCCTCAGGGGAAAGAATTTTCTCTTTTTAAGCGAATACTCTTTTTCAGAGAATCGTACATTTAGGAAATAAATTCACGGAAAAACTACAAAATACAATGGTCACCCCTCCGCAACGCCCTATCCGGGTACTCGTGGCTAAAGTTGGCCTCGATGGCCATGATCGCGGCGCTAAAGTAATCGCCGCCGCTCTCCGCGATGCCGGTATGGAAGTCATTTACACCGGCCTGCGCCAAACCCCTGAGATGGTGGTCAGCGCCGCCCTCCAGGAAGATGTAGATGCTATCGGTGTCAGCATCCTCTCAGGTGCTCATATGACCGTATTCCCCCGCATCATGGCCATTATGAAAGAAAAAGGTATGGACGATGTACTGCTAACCGGCGGCGGCATCATTCCCGAAACAGATATGCACACACTCCATGAGATCGGGGTCGGCAAACTGTTCCCTCCCGGCACCCGCACAGCAGATATCGCTACTTATATCAACGAATGGGTAGCCACCCACAGAAATTTCTAAAATTGCTGTAACCTTTTGTTCACTCACTCGTCTTTTCCTGAAAAAGAAGCAAGAATGAATATAAAGACATCCCTGTTTACCCTCGTATGCTGCCTGTGCCAATTGGCTGTTTTTGCCCAGGATACCACTGCTCAAAAACCAACCAAACTCCACCAGCACGTATATCCATCCATTGGTGGAGACGGGCCGATTCTCACGTTTGGCGATGTAAAATATGGTGGCGAACATGTAAGCACCGCCCCCCGCTTTACCCTCTTCTTCAATATGGGCCGTAATTACAATTACGACTTCTCTAAGTGGATGGGTGTCTTTTCGGGCATCAACATCAAAAATATAGGTATCATCACCAAGGGTAGCGATACCCTCGATATAAAGCTAAAGCGCCGCGTTTACACCCTGGGTGTACCTTTCGGTATTAAAATTGGCGATGTAAGAGGACAGAATTTCTTCTTCTTCCTGGGTGGTCAGTATGACCTGGCCTTTAACTATAAAGAGAAGCAATTCGTAGATGGCAAAAAAGTAAAGAAATTCAATGAATGGTTCAGTGACCGCACTCCCCTGCTCATGCCCTCACTGTTCGCTGGTTTCCGCTTCTACCCCGGTATTGGACTGAAAGTACAGTACTATCCCAATGACTTTTTCAACAAAAATTATAAAGAAACGATAGCAGGAGTAGCCACCTACCCTTACCGTAATGTGGCATCCAAAATGTTCCTGGTGACACTGACCTACGATTTCAGGGATCCCTTCATAAAAAACTATGGGCATTTTAAAATGATCAGGAATTAAACTGGTATTATTTTCACGTGTTCGATGCTCTGCCGTTGCTTCTTCGACGCGAATTCGACGCTAGTTCGACGCTTCTATAAGCTCATACCTTTTGCTGAGTAATAAATTTGTAAATCCTTCTTTGTCAATAACTAAGAAGGATTTTTTTGTGAGTAGTAGTAAGATATTATCTAATAATTAAATGTTAAAATCCTATCAGCGGCGGGCCGTAAAAATTCCTTACATTAGATATCCAAACCGAAAAACCATGTACCAGACGATCAATACTACCATAGAAAACAATACCTTGTTCATCTACATCAACCGCCCGGATAAAATGAATGCCCTGAACCAGCAGGTGATGGCAGAACTGGCGCTTGCCATAGATGAGGTATACAAAAATCAGGAAATAAAAAGTGCGGTCATCACTGGTACTGGAGAAAAAGCATTTGTAGCCGGCGCAGATATCTCGGAATTTCTGCGTTTATCTCCTCAACAGGCCGTAGAACTGGCCAATAAAGGACACATGATCTTCAAGCGCATCGAAGACAGCCCTAAACCCATCATCGCAGCTGTAAATGGTTTTGCACTGGGTGGCGGTTGTGAACTCGCCATGGCTTGTCACTTTCGAATCGCTGCGACCAATGCAAAATTCGGTCAGCCCGAAGTAAACCTCGGCATCATCCCGGGATATGGTGGTACCCAACGTCTCACCGCTCTCATAGGCAAAGGTAAAGCTATGGAACTGATGATGACTGCCGATATGATCAATGCTCAGGACGCATTGCAATGGGGACTCGTGAACCATGTTGTAGCACCAGAAGAACTACTCACAAAAGCCAAAGAAATATTAGCAAAAATTCATGCAAAAGCACCGCTGGCAATTGCCAGGGTGATCAAATGTACGAATGGTGCAATCGACAAGGATATAGATGGATATGAGCTGGAAATCAATGAATTCGGTGCCTGCTTTTCTACAAAAGATATGCAGGAAGGCGCTGCCGCATTCATTGAAAAACGACCTGCTTCATTCATTGGTGAATAAGCAACATCTGTACTTTAAATGCCAATATCCGTGTATAAAAATTGATGAGAGTAACCCGTTGCGATAACTTCATGTGCATATTTACCAATATAACCATAAAAGCCTACTCATGAAGAAAACAACCCTTGCCCTCAAAACATCAAAAAAGCTGAAATTGGGAAAAATAACAATTTCAAAACTGAACACACCTCACTTATCACCCATTCTTGTTGAAGGCCCCTCTTCACACCCCGTGTGTGAGTTCACACAAACGCCGACGGTGATTGAAGTGCTGACCCTTTAATTCATTTCACACTATCAGGGAAACCGGTTTCCCTGATAGTTATGTTGACCATGTATGATGACACGCTACTTAATAACCATTTTTCTAAGCCTGGCTGTATGCCCCGCTATAGCACAGGACTGTGCCTGTAAGGCAAACCTGCAATTCCTCATCGATAAAGTAGAGAAGAATTATATCGGCTTCCCCGACAAAGTCACTGCTGCAAATAATAAACAATACCATGCACTGACTGATAGCTTACTACTGGTAGCAGATACCGCCACTATGCCCGTCTGCCTTAGACTATTGCAGCAATGGACAGGCTTTTTTCATGATAAACATTTAGTAGTTGTCGTCAACCGTGGAGGTAAACATCCTCTACTGGATACTTATTTCCCTAAAACACCGCTACCCCCCGTAGCAGCTCCCTCTTTTAAAATATTGAATGATCAAACCTGTCTGCTCACCATTCCCAGTGCCCGTTTGCAATTCAAAGGCATCATTGATAGCCTGCTTGCACTACACAAAGAACGGCTGAACAAAACACCACATTTCATCATCGATCTTAGGGAAAACAAAGGAGGATCCACCATCTGTTTTGATAGTCTCTTACCCTATTTATACACAAACCCCATCATCTCAGAAGGGGCCACTGTACTGGCTACAGAAGAGAATATCCGCAACCTCTACGATGTCACGGACTATCCGAATATAAGTGATAGCATGAAAGCCGTTTTCCGGAAAGAAGCCGCTGCACTACGGGCACATCTGGGCACAGCATACCAGTTATGGAACAATGATACAATCAGGATGAACCAGGTCTTCCCTTATCCGCAAAAAGTATCACTCATCATCAATCAGAATGTAGGGAGCAGCACAGAAATGTTTGTATTGAAAGCCCGGCAGAGTAAAAAGGTACAACTGTTCGGTACCCATACTGCTGGCGCAGTAGACTATTCGGATGTAGTGCCGTATAAGATGCCCTGCACATTATTCGCGCTGGGTATACCCAGTTCCCGCACACTTCGCATGCCTGCAGAAGTGATAGACAATATTGGCATTGCTCCCGGCGTTGAAATCCCTGAAAGCTGCACTGACTGGGTGCAGTACGTAATGGAACATCGCTGATTAATTTGTTTATCTTTAGACAATAATGGAATCGTCGAAGAAAACCCGGACCCTTTTTAGATTAATAATCTATCACCTCTTAGCATGGTCGATTTATATCACTATTGGATTATCCCGAAAATTTTTAAAATCTGATTATACTTTCGATCTGTTGGACTTCGTGTTCACAGAGATTCCGGTTGTGTACATATTTTACGGCAACTACTACGTCCTCAAAAAATTCCTTAGCACAAAAAGATATATTTTACTGATTGCTGCTGAGATCTTCCTGTATTTTTCTGCTGCAGGTTTATACTGGGCATGTGGTACCCTCATCAGGCCCTATGAACCACCCGGTACCATACCGCCTTATATATTCTCAGAGCTGATAGTAGATCTGCTGTGGATCTTCCTGATCTACGAGTTTTTCTCCTTTGGCTATTACTTCGCCATGGAGTCCGTCAGCAAGGAAAAACGACTACGTGCTATGGAACTGGAAAAGGCCCGTATTGAAGCCGATCGCCTTAAATCAGAATATGCTTTTCTACGGGCACAGATCAATCCCCACTTCCTGCACAATACCCTGAATCTCTTTTATGCCAAATCCTTACCAGTGAGCGAAGAATTGTCAGAAGGCATCCTGACCCTCTGCGAAATCATGCGCTATTCCATGCATACCGGTGAGCAGGATGTAGATACCGTGCTCCTGTCAAGAGAAATTGAACACGTACAGAACGTGATCAAGATCAACCAACTCCGGTTTAGTAACCGGCTGCAGGTCGTATTTGATATCAGTGGCGATATCAATGAAATCCGGATTATCCCCCTGGTCATCATTACCCTGGTAGAAAACGCTTTTAAACATGGAGAACTGAATAATGACCAGCACCCCCTGGTCATGCAACTGAAAGTGTCAGAGGAGGACGGAACCATTTACTTTTCCACGCACAACCGTAAGAAAACAGGCCCAAAAGAGTTGTCCAACGGTATAGGCATGGATAACATCAGGAGAAGGCTGGAAGCTACCTATAAAAACAACTATTCCCTTACTACCACTGAGGAAGCGGACAATTATACCGCCTCCCTATGGATCACCGTATCCTGATCCCCGAATTTTAAAAATACCTGCAATCCTGCTATCCGTACCTTGAAAAGATGGATCGGTGTAATGTATTTCCTGCACCTGGCAGGCATCCTTACCTTTGATTCATCGATTCCTTTAACCCCTATACCGAAAGTCACATTACAAGTTGGGGGGACAACCCAACAAGCCCCCCTCCCGGGAAGTGCGCCAGCGGAATTAACCGCACCGGGAGGGAAGGCTGACCTTAACAAGGTTGATTAGTCTCAGCCGTTTGTATGACCCCAAATGATATTAAAGGCAGGTTTTCGTCCATTAGATAAACCCGGAAGCTTCCTGTCAACTTTATTTCATCCGTTCGCCCCCGAAAAAACAGCTGGTACTGGCGCTCATTGACACTTTTTCGTCCATTCGCCCCCGAAATATTAGCCGGTACCAGCACTCATTCATCCATTCGCCCCCGAAAGTTATTGCCTGCAAAAGGCATCTATTCATCCATTCGCCCCCGAAAGTTATTGCCTGCAAAAGGCATCTATTCATCCATTCGCCCCCGAAAATCATTGCCTGCAAAAGGCCTGTTTCATTCATTCGCCCCCAAAGATTTTTTGCCGGTCCGGCCATCCATTAACCTGTTTTCATTCATTTGCCCCCAAGCCCTTAGGCCCTAACAGGGCCTTTTTTATCCATTCACCCCTACCTTTTTAGACCTATCCTATACCTGACCATTGTCCCCAGAGCCCGCTTGTACAGGCCATCCATTGTCTACACCCCATTGGCCTCTTTTCATTCATTCACCCCAATTTTATAGCCTGTACAAGCATTTTTTTACTGACATTTAGTACGTTTGTACCGCAAAAAATCAAGCATTATGGAATATAGAATAGAGAAGGATACGATGGGCGAGGTACAAGTACCAGTAGACGCTTATTATGGTGCTCAAACCCAACGTTCTATCGACAATTTCAGGATAGCACAGGATATTAATAAAATGCCTAAAGAAATCATCCAGGCATTTGCATACCTCAAGAAAGCCGCAGCACTGACCAACCTGGATGCCGGCGTTCTCTCCCAGGAAAAAGCCACCCTCATCAGCAATGCCTGCGATGAAATTCTCGCTGGTAAACTGGATGACCAATTCCCACTGGTAGTATGGCAAACCGGTTCCGGTACCCAGTCTAACATGAACGTAAATGAAGTGATCGCCTACCGTGCCCATGTCAACAATGGCGGTAAGCTCACCGATAAGGATAAAGCAATACACCCGAATGACGATGTGAATAAGTCACAATCATCCAACGATACTTTCCCGACTGCAATGCACATTGCAGCTTATAAAATGCTGATCGAGGTAACCATCCCGGGCATTAAGAAGCTCCGCAATACCCTGGCTGAAAAGGCTGAAGCCTTTAAGCATGTCGTGAAAATAGGTCGTACCCACTTCATGGATGCTACCCCACTCACCCTGGGTCAGGAGATCAGCGGTTACGTATCTCAGCTGGACCACGGTCTGAGAGCGATCAACAATACCCTGGCTCACCTGAGCGAACTGGCATTGGGCGGTACTGCCGTAGGTACCGGTATCAATACCCCTAAAGGCTATTCTGAGAACGTAGCAAAACACATTGCAAACCTCACCGGCCTGCCTTTCATCACTGCTGAAAACAAATTTGAAGCCCTGGCCGCTCACGATGCAATCGTAGAAGCACACGGTGCGCTCAAAACCGTAGCAGTAAGCCTGATGAAAATCGCAAACGATATCCGCATGCTCAGCTCCGGCCCACGCTCCGGTATCGGCGAACTCCACATCCCTGACAATGAACCAGGTTCTTCCATCATGCCAGGCAAAGTGAATCCTACACAGTGTGAAGCTCTCACCATGATCGCAGCACAGGTAATGGGTAACGACGTAGCTATCAACATCGGTGGTGCTACCGGTCACTTCGAACTGAACGTGTTCAAGCCTGTAATGATTTACAACTTCCTGCACTCTGCACGCCTGATCGGTGATGGCTGTGTAAGCTTCAATGATAAATGTGCGACTGGTCTCGAGCCAATCGAAGCAAATATCAAAAAGCACGTAGACAACTCCCTGATGCTGGTAACCGCACTGAACACAAAGATTGGTTACTACAAAGCTGCTGAGATTGC
This sequence comes from Chitinophaga silvisoli, assembly GCF_003412465.1. Lineage (GTDB taxonomy): Bacteria > Bacteroidota > Bacteroidia > Chitinophagales > Chitinophagaceae > Chitinophaga > Chitinophaga silvisoli. The sequence continues at coordinate 207,269 of NZ_QTJV01000002.1, read as the reverse complement.
GCAAAAAGCACATAAAGAAGGTACTACCCTCAAAGAAATGGCAGTGAAACTGGGTTACGTAAAACCAGAAGAATTTGATGCCTGGGTGAATCCTATCGATATGGTGGGAGAGATTAAATAATCAGTCTCAATAAAGGATAAAAAAAGAGGTTGTAATTACTACAACCTCTTTCTTTTAAAATGATGCATTAACTTTTTTTAATGATGCATTAAAGCCATTATGATCGTTCGTAAACTGGTCAGGATAATTAGTATTCCTACCATAATCATCAGCGGCTTGCGCTTGATCTTCCTCACCAGCAAGGCTGCAAAAGGAGAAGCAATCACCCCCCCGATAATCAGTCCGATGATCACCGGCCAACCGGTAATAGCACCAAACAGCAGGAAAGTACCCGCACTGCTCAAAGAAATAAAGAACTCCGCAGCATTTACAGACCCAATGGTATAATGTGCTGAACGGCCTTTACTCAACAAGGTAGATGTCACAACCGGACCCCAGCCCCCACCGCCGATGGCATCCATAAAGCCACCAAACAAGGCCAGCAGCCCCAGTCGCTTGGTTTTGCTCTTACCTTTTTTATGCTGAAATGCTTTGCGCAATACGATGATACCTAAGATCAACAGGTAGGCACTCATAAATGGCTTGATGATGTCGCCATTGATCACCTTGGATAATAAGAACGCACCCGTTACTGCGCCAATGATACCAGGTACCAAAAGACCCAGGAACAGTTTCTTATTCACATTACCAAACCTGAAGTGAGAGATGCCCGAGGCACCCGTGGTAAATACCTCTGCCACATGCACACTCGCACTGGCAATAGCCGGAGGAATACCCAAACCCAGCAGTAAGGAGGTAGACGTAGCACCATAGGCCATACCTAAAGCACCATCCACCATCTGAGCTGCCAGACCTACACAAATGTAGAACAGCACCTCCCTGGTGAATATAGAAGCCGTAAACTCATAGATGCGGGTATGCTCAGCCTCAGAAGTATTGAAATAATACAATATCCCTGCTCCAGCAAGTACCGCTACCGCAATGAGGCCGATCAGCAGCCATAAACCTGGCTTCTTACGGTTGTCATCATTGACAAGGTCAATAAGGACCTCCTGGCGTTCAGGACTGGCCACTTGATTCTCTAATTGCTCTATCTCCTCGTTATGCGACATTATTCTCTGGTTATATAGTCTATAGATAAGATAGACTAAGTTAGGGTGAATAAACGGTTTATCCAAGTAGCAAACCTTAAAAAGTTATTAGAAAAGGAAAAATATAGGAAGTTTAATGGGTGCGGCGGCCGGCAGGCCATTGTCCTAAACAAAAAAGCGTTTGCCATTGGCAAACGCTTTTTTGTTTAGCTCTTATATTATTTCTTCGCAAAAGGCAAATCGTAAGTAATCGCCACATAATACAATCCCTTGATCGTCGGCCCGCCTACATACTGGAAGTAAGCCGTATTAAAGATGTTCGATCCTCCCACTTTCACAGAAGTATGAATCTTAGGCATACCATAAGTAACCTGGGCATCCACCGTACTATAAGCAGGTACATCCCCATTACCAAACAGGTTCTGCCAGTAGAATGTATCCTGCCAGTGCCATACCACATTGAAACCTACATTCTTCAACACCTGCCTGTTACCAAAGCTCACATTCGTAAAGTACTTCGGCGTGTTGAAACCCGGAATCAACGCATCGTCCTTCGTTTTATCCTGCGTCAGGTTATTATAATTAAGGTTACCACTCAGCGTATAGCCTTTCTCGAAATTGTAAGTAACTCCCAGCGCAAAACCATAGTTCTGTACGGTAGACTTACTGTTCGTCCACACCCTGTACCTGTTCTGGTACTGCTTATCATACATCTGATCCAATACTGCCTGTGTCAGGTCATTCACACTACCCGTCTTCGGTACCGCAACCTCCACCTGGCCGATGAAGTTCTTGTAACTGTTAAAGTAAGCATCTACATCGATAAACACTTTATTATCAAACAATACACTCTTATATCCAGCCTCAAAAGAATGAATCTGCTCTGGTTTAATCGGATCCAGGTTCGCTACTTTCAGCACACCTGCACTCCGTTGCTCTGCCTCTGCCCTGGTCACAGATGCATCTGCATTTGTAATCTTATTCACAGCTGTAGTAAACGCGGTTGCACTGGAAGTAAGGAATGAATTCTTGAAATAACCCAGGCCTTCTTCAATAAATGCGAGACCACCTACACGGCGCACCCCACCATTATTCACGAAAGAATATGCCTCAAACAGGGATGGGAACCTAAAGCCATTCTGCCAGCTGGCCCTGAAGTTATGACGCTGATTAGGCGTAGTATACACCGCAGCCACACGTGGGTTGAACTTACCATCAAACTGCTGACTCTTATCATATCTCACAGATGCTGTCAGTTTCAGCTGATCGTGAAAGAAAGTCTTGCTTCCCTGCACAAAGCCACCCACCTTACCATACCAGATATGCTTACCCCCCGGGGTATTACGGTCAGCCAGTGCTTTCGTGAAATCCACAAAGTTGTTACCATCAGGAATGATCTCGTAAGTACGATAATCAGCACCTACCAGCACATCCGCAAAATGAATATACTTACGCAGGTTCCAGGTACCTTCCGCATGATAGAAATGGCTCATCTGCAACAGGGCAGCTCCCCCACTCTTGTTCGTACTATCCTTGGAAGTTGGGTAAATATCCCAGTCATTAATACTCTTGATCAAAGCTACCTGCTTGTCAAAAGCAGCAGTACCCGGTGTCCATCTGCCATTATCAGCAGCCGCACGGGCAGCACGGTGCGCAGCAGCAATATCATTACCCGCATCCAGTGCACTGTTCAGTGCCTTGGTATAATCCGCCTGCCAAACCTTATCAGTTTTGAAAGACTTCTCCAGGTTATCAGCCAGCGGGTTCATATTATAGGAGTCACCGGTATTTTCGAGAGACATATAAGAACGGATGGTGAAATCCTGTCCCTGCAACTCGACTTTATGATTCTGCACCACTACGTTTTTCAAACCAATGCGGTTACCACGCTGGAAGAAACCATCCATCTGGCCCACACGGTAATTATAGGAAACCTGCAGTTTAGGCGTGATCTTATAATAAAGACCTCCATCAAATTTCAGGTTACGTACAGTATAATCACCTACCAGGTCTTTTTCCCAGTAACCGGTACGGGATACATTATAAGACTTACCATTTTTATCGGTAATCGGGAAAGTACTCTGGTCAGCATATTTATTCCATGCATCGTTAGCCACGTTATTCACTCCCACGAGTGTAGGGAAGTCAGGATTGGCTTTGGTACCGGGGTTGAAGTCATTATGACTGTCAGCATACCAGTCAGTACCCTGCATGTAAGAGAAGTTGATCTTGAAAGCAAATTTGTCCTTGAAAGCCTGCGCATATCTCACAGAAGTTTCAGTCAGTGCCTTAGGTGAGCCACCACTACCATCAAAGTGGTTAGCACCTATTTTCTGATAGACGCTGATACCCTGGTATTGGAAAGGGTTCTTGGTAATCAGGTTCGACATCCCGTTAATCGCATTCATACCATACAAGGCAGATGATGCACCGGGTGTGACTTCTATGCTCTGGATGTCCAGCTCAGTAGGTCCGATGGCGTTACCCAGAGGTACCCCGAGGGTGGCTGCCTGGTTATCCACACCGTCTACCAGCTGCATAAAGCGGAAGTTGTTCGGTACATTGAAACCACGGGTGTTGAATACCTTGAAGGTCAAACCTGCAGTAGTCATCTGTACTCCTTTCAGGTTCCCGATCGCATCGTAGAAAGAGGCGGCGGGCGTTTCTTTCAGTGCTTTCACATCCAGTTTTTCAATCGCCACCGGTGATTTCATCAGTTTCTCCTGTTGACGGGAGGCGGATACCACCACTTCGTTCACCAGCAGGTTCTGTGTCACCAGTTGTATCTGTAAGCGGCTATCGCTGTTCTTCACGTCGAACTCCTGGGGTTGATAACCCAGGAGACGGACCACCAATTTGAAAGGGAATTTTGTGTTAGCGGTGAGTTGGAAAGCACCGGTACTGTCAGTAATGGCGCCGAAGGAGGTACCTTTAATCTGCACGGAAGCACCTGCCAGCGGTTCCCTCGCATCACCGGTGATCTTCCCGGAAATAATGTAGGAACCATTTAATTGTGCCTGCGCCATAAGTGGCAGGAGGATGGTCAGGAGCCACAGGTAGATTACACGTACGGGGCGTCTGGTGTTTTGCATATAATTTATATGTATTAGTAAAAAGACTTCAGTCGCGGTGAATGTTTAATTAATTACAGGTCAGTATTTTATCTCTAGCGTCCTTTATTACGTCTATTAGTCTATAGAATTTGTGGACAAATGTAATGAGGGGATTTAGTATTTCAAAATTTTTAATCAAACCCGGCATAAAAAAAGCTCCGGTCATATGACCGGAGCTTTTCTATATAAATAATATTAAACGCTTATTTGCTTACAGCTACATGTTCTCTTTCTTTCTCCGCTCTTTCTTTTTCATGGTGTGCCGCAAAAAATTTCTTCTGGAATACCAGGATGGTGATCACCCCTACTGAAATCGCAGCATCAGCCACATTGAAAATAGGTCTGAAGAACACGAAAGATTCACCGGCATTGATTGGGAACCAGGTAGGGAAGTGTCCTCTCAGGATCGGGAAGTACAGCATATCTACCACGTTACCATGCAGGAAAGAACCATATCCACCACCTGGAGGCATGAACTGTGCTACATCAGCATAATTGGAAGAAGAGAAAATCATTCCGTAAAACAGACTATCGATCAGGTTACCGGCAGCACCTGCCAGGATGAGGGAACCGCAGATCAGCAGACCCTTGCTGTAATCCTGCTTCACCAGTTTCTTCATATATCTGAAACCAATGACTACCGCAAATAAGCGGAATAAGGTCAGGATTATCTTGCCAAAATCACCACCAAACTTCATTCCGTAGGCCATGCCATCATTTTCTATGAAATGAATCCTAAACCAGTTAGGGAAGACAATGATCTCATCAGAGAAATTCATATGGGTTTTGATCCATACTTTTAATGCCTGATCTACTACCAGCACCAGAACTACAATCAATATTACGTGACGATATTTCAAAGGGTATAATTTTTATCAAAATTAATAATAATGTGCAAAATCGGAATTTCCAATCATTCCTGGAAATATACCCGCTTCACACGCTGCGAAATTCCTGTTAATATTTCATAGGGAATAGTACCTGCCCAGGCCGCCAATTGCTGTACAGGTAAGGACTCGCCAAATACTATCACCTCATCGCCTTCTGTTATATCCGGAATATGTGTTACATCCAGCATCACCATATCCATCGCAACCACACCTGCTACCGGGGCCAGCTGCCCTCTCACAAGCATCTTGCCTACTCCATTGCTGAGCCTGCGTGGATAACCGTCTGCATACCCGATTCTCACTGTTGCCGTTATAGCAGGACCTTTCGCCCGCCACTTAGCACCATAGCCCACGAAATCGCCGTCATTCAGGTGCTTTACCTGTGAAACGGTAGTTTTCAATGTGCTCACCGGTTTCAGCTGGGCCTGCATTTCCTCACTGCTGTCCACACCGTACATCCCGATTCCTAAGCGTACCATATCCAGCTGCAGGTCAGGATGACGTAAAATCGCCGCACTGTTGGAAATATGTCTGATCACCGCATAGCCGAGTGCCTTTTGCAACTCATAGCTCATTTCATAGAAAAGCTTACCCTGTTGCCTGGTCAGCTCATCCAGTTCCGGATCTTCACTGCCAGCCAGGTGGCTGAACATAGATTTGACTGTAAGGTAATTATTATCTGTCAGCATAGCGGCCAGCTCCGGAATGTCTTTCTTCTCAAATCCGAGCCTGTGCATACCGGTATCCAGTTTTATATGCACCGGGAAACCGGTCTTGCCTGCTATCTGGACTTCTTCTTCAAACTGCTGTAACAAATGCAGGGAGTAGATCTCGGGTTCAAGGTTCCACTGCAGGATCGCATCGAATGAACTAGGTTCGGGGTTCATGACCATGATCGGCATGGTAATACCTGTCCTTCTCAACTCAACACCTTCATCAGCATAAGCAACGGCAAGGTAATCTACGCCATGGAACTGCAACAGGTTTGCAATCTCAAAACTTCCACTGCCATAGGAAAATGCTTTCACCATCGCCATCAGCTTAGTCGTAGGTTTCAGCAATGCCTGGTATTGCCTGATGTTGTGCGCTACCGAACTGAGATTGATTTCGAGAATGGTCTGATGCACTTTTTGCTCCAGCAACTTGCCAATACGCTCAAACTCAAATACCCGGGCCCCCTTCAGCAGAATGGTTTCATGCTGAAAATCCTGCTGGTTAAATTGCTGAATAAACTCCTCAGTAGTGAGGAAAAATGAACTCTTCAATCCCTCTACCTGCTGGAAACACTTCTTTTCACGGAAGATGTTTTTTCCGATACCAATCAGTTTGTCGATCTTCTTTTGTCGCATCAGGCTGGCCACTTCTTCATAAAGAGAGGCATCGCTCTTACCGCTTTGCAGAATATCGCTGAGGATCACGGTACGGGTAGGGTGCTGTTGCTGCTGTTGCAGAAAATCCAGTGCTATATTGAGAGAACCTAAATCTGAATTGTAACTGTCATTGATCACCGAGCAGTTGTTAATACCCTGTTTCAGCTCCAGTCGCATCGCGATATTACCCAGCTGATCCATGCGTTGCTGAATCACCTCCTGTGGGATCTTCAGGTGCAGCATCAGTACCCAGCAGTGAATGGCATTCTCAATAGAACCCTCATCCACAAAAGGAATGGTAATACTCAGGGTCTCATTTTTGTGCAAAGCCTCGATACGGGAATGGGTGCCGGTCTTCTCCACACTCATTACCCTGAAATCGGCCTCCGTCTTCCGGGACCAGGTACACAGCTGTAATCCGCCTTCCTGGTTTTCCTTCTTCCCTACAAGGCTGTTGAACTGGAGCACACACTCGTTCAATACAGGATAATCCTTGCAGTAAATGAGAATTTCGCTCTTGGAAAACAACACCAGTTTTTCATTGATCTTCTGGCGGATGTTCAGGAAACCCTCATTATGGGCTTCACCAATATTTGTAAAAATGCCAATAGTAGGACGGATAATCTTTTCCAGGTGCTCCATTTCTCCCGGTTGGGAAATGCCTGCTTCGAAGATGGCCAGCTGGTGCTCGGGTTTCATTTGCCAAACCGAGAGGGGTACCCCTATCTGTGAGTTGTAGCTCTTAGGACTACGTACAATATTGTAATCTTTTTCCAGCAGCTGGTACAACCACTCTTTTACGATGGTTTTACCATTACTCCCCGTAATACCGATCACCGGAATATGGAATTGTTGTCTGTGCCAGGCCACCAATGAATGGAGCGCCGACATTGTGTCTTTTACTAATATGAAGTTGGCCGCAGGATATTGGGCCAGTTCCGGTGCTTCACTTACAATGAAGTTGCTGACCCCCTTTTCGTACAGTTCTTTAATATATTGGTGAGCGTTCCTGCGTTGACTTACTAAAGGAATGAAGACAGAGGTGGCCGGATATATCACCTTCCGGCTATCCAGCAGCACATGTTCAATCTCCGGGTTCCCTGTTTGCTGTAATAGTTCACCTTTCAGCACCTTGCTGATACTTTCTGCGTTGTACACTTGTGGTTAATTTATTTTGCCGGAACAATGACCTGCGGACAGTCTCATTGTTCCACTTCCCTTAATAGAATTAAATAAAACAAAGTTGACGTCTACTGCTAATGTGGGGTCATGGTTACCGCAATTTTAAAATGAATGAATGGCAAATATATGGGAATAACCGTTAGCACATTGTTATAAATGTGTGCTTCCCGGTGGTAACCACGCTATTACTAATGGCCTTATCGTTCGAACTTCCGCTGCCTGATGAACTGGAAAATCACCCTGAACAAGAGTATCAGCAGAACGGGAACAATGACGCAAATAGCCTGCCATACAGACTTGTTTTGTTTGATCTTTTCAGCATCCAGGAGGCGCAGTGTCAATTCTTTGTTACGCGCTTCCATTATTCCGGCATTGTTAGTCAGGTATCCCAGCGAGTTGAGCAGGAACTCCTTGTTGGCATACACCATCGAGGGGTCGAATAGGTTAACGCCCATTTGCATAGGACCGTTTTTCTGGGAAATCGCATTGGTGAGGAGATCGCCATCACTTACGACGATCATTTTATTAAATTCACTTTGTTCTTTAAAAGGTTTACGGGTTACCTGTGCTATCAGCTGCTGCTCATCGGCACTCAGCCGGTTGCGGAACAGGGAGGTGAACTGCCCCTCCAGCAATACTGCCACCGGCAGATCATGCTGGCGGAACTGGCGTGGATTTGGTTTTACACGCAGGTCATTCCAGCTCAGCTGCACAGGAGCCCGCTCTGTTTTAGAGTTGGCAGAAGATGCAAGTAAGACTGTTTTGCTGATGTCTCCACCTTTTACCGTATCGATAGAGCTGGCAAAATGGCTCAGTACCAGGTCCATATTTTTAACAATCGGATGGGCACCAGTGGGTGAAAGCAATGGGAAATAAGGGAAGGGCAACAGGTCAAACTGTGGTTTATCCCCAACATGGCCCACTACCTGTGGAAGGCGATCACATTGCAGATCCTGGATCAGGTCCTGGTTGATCCTCACCCCATAGCGAAACAGGATGTCTTCCAGGTTCAGGTCACGATCCATGGCTACATAGGTATCATGCTTCTGCAGACTATCCATGCCTACATTCAGCTCATCTACAAACCAGAGCACTTTACCCCCGTTCATCACATACTGGTCAATCTTCAGCTTGTCTTCATCGCTAAAGCGGTCCAGGGGCTTGGCAAATACGATGGCGGCAAAGTCCTGCGGAATGTGAGAAACGTATTGTAAGGTAATGGTGTCAAGAAGATAGCTGCTTTGCATGCTGGTAAGGGCATCCAGTACTTCGGCCCCCAACAGTTCATGATGGCCGAGCATGTAGCCTACCAGTGGCAGGTGGTTTTGTTTTAACTGGTAGATCGCGTTGGCAAACTGGAATTCCAGCAAGGCTTCGGAGTTGTTCATTGTTTGCATCGGATCCTGGCCACCCTGGTTTTTCAGGAGATTGATGCCAAGGGTTTTGCTGCCATAATGTACCAGGGCACCCGGGAAGATCAGTTTTTCTGAATATCCCTGGTTCGCATCTTCCTGTACCTGCATATTGAATGGCATGATCCCCTGCTCAGCCAGTGACTGCTGGAAAGCCAGGCGGTCGGAGTCATTCATGCCCTGACCGGGGTTGAGGAAGGAAAACTGCACACGGCTACCGCCTACTTCCCGGAATTCCTCCAGCATTTCCTGGGTAGACTGCGCCAGTTGACGGAAGGAAGCAGGGTAATCACCCTTGAGGAATACCTCGATGGTGACAGTGCTATCCAGGCCCTTGAGCAGCTGGCGGGTACTGGGAGTAAGGGTAAATCTCTTTTCGGCGGTAAGGTCCCATCTTGTATGAATGTACATGGCCAGGATGTTAACGCCTATCAGTATAGCTATGACGAGTATTGCCCGTTGCAGGTATTTTTTCTTACTGTTAACCACAATATGATTAATTACTTAGTATGACAGTCTTATTTTCAATCCCAGATTCTTCTTTGTAATGACAACCTCGTTAAATAGAGCATCAATGCAATAATACTGAAGAAGTAAACTACATCCCGGCTATCAATGACACCCCTGCTGATAGAGGTGTAATGGAAGCGGATACCGGCCATTTGCAGGTAGTAGTCCGCCGAACCGCTGAAGGCAGGCAACTTACTCAGTGAATCGAATCCATAATAGAATATAAAACAGGTGAAAATTGCGGTAAGGAAAGCAACCACAGAGTTTGTGGTAAGAGAGGATGCCCACACACCAATGGCGGTGAAAACGGCTCCCAATAGGAAAAGACCGATGTAGGAACCGGCAATGCCACCGTTGTCCAGCACCGTATTTTGAGCGCTGAGCTTGCGGATAGCAATATAATAAACGAAAGTAGGGATCAGTGAAATCAATACGATCAGCAAGCCTGCAAAGAATTTCCCGTTCACGATCTGCCACCAGCTGAGGGGTTTGGTACTCAGGAGCTCCATAGTGCCTGATTTGAATTCATCGGCAAAGGAACGCATGGTGATAGCGGGAATAAGGAGCAGGTAAATAATCGGTGCCAGGTTGAAGAGTGGATCCAGGTTAGCATAACCATAGTCCAGCAGACTGGTGTCCGGGAATACGAATAGCAATAAGCCATTTGCCAGCAGGAAGAGGATAATAGCGATATACCCTGTGATGCTGCTGAAAAACTGATGGATTTCCTTTCTGAATATTGCTAGCATAGTAATTTGACTGAAAGTACAAATATATATATTATTTAAGCTGCAAGCGTTAGAATATAATTGATCCGTTCCGGGCAATGCATTTTACCTGCCGCAGGCCAAATAATAAATCCCCTATATAGCGCAGAATTCAGAAAAATATTGCAGAGAGTAAACCTTATCAACCGGGGGGAGCCCCCGGATGTATACAAAAGACAATCTTGAAAAAAAATCAATCAATCCCTTTCGTCATAATAGTCGGCTGGTTCTTCATACTCTTCCTCCGCAGGCTCCATTCCATTCTTCACCCGATAATCATTAATTGCAGCCCGCACAGCATCCTCAGTCAAAATCGCACTATGAATTTTTGAAGGCGGTAAACTTAAGGCTTCCACAATCTCCATGTGATCTAAACGGAAAGCCTCTTCAATTGTCTTCCCCTTAATCCATTCAGTAACGATAGAAGAACACGCGATAGCTGAACCACAGCCAAAGGTCTTGAATCGCGCGTCCCTGATTACGTGAGTGACAGGGTTTACTTCCACCTGAAACCTCACCACATCAACGTATTCCGAGACATGTACCAACCCCGTACCTACATGCTGGGAACTTTTATCCAGCGTGCCGGCATTCCTGGGGTTGTTGTAGTACTCCAGTACTCTTTCAGCGTAAGACATAAGCATAAGTATAAAGCATCAAATAATCCAGAGACCCGTTTCTCTGTCGGCCGTTTATAGTTGGTTTATGCAATCATTCGGCCAGATTTTTCCGTATTGTCAATGATGCGACCATTCGATCGCGTTCATGTCCACTCCCTCCTTGAACATTTCCCACAGGGGACTGATTTCGCGCAGTCTGTTCACGGTTGCTGTTACAGCATTGATGGTATAGTCTATTTCTTCTTCAGTAGTGAATCTCCCCAACCCAAAGCGCAGTGAAGAATGAGCAAGGTCATCCCCCAGGCCCAATGCTTTCAGTACATAGCTGGGTTCCGGCGAAGCAGATGTACAGGCAGAGCCGGAAGACAATGCGACTTCCTTGCCAAAGCCCATCAGCAGGGCCTCTCCTTCTACATACCTGAAGGATATATTGCTTACATGTGGCAGGCGATGTGTACGACTACCATTTACATAAGTCTCTTCCAGTTGTAATAACGCATTTTCCAGCTTATCCCGCATAGCAGCCAACCTTTTTCCTTCCTCCTCCATTTCCTGCAAAGCCAGCTCACAGGCCTTACCAAACCCTGCAATAGCAGGCACATTCAGGGTGCCGGAGCGCATACCACGTTCATGTCCCCCGCCATCCATTTGCGCAGTTACCTTTACCCTGGGTGATTTACGCCGAACATATAATGCCCCGATCCCCTTAGGACCATATAATTTGTGTGCACTAAAGGCAGCCAGGTCAATCCCATCTTTATTTACATTCACAGGAATCTTACCTGCAGCCTGGGTGATATCGCTCATCATCAGTACACCGTGACGCTTGGCAACGGCACTGATTTCGCGGATAGGATTGATGGAACCAATCTCGTTATTAGCGTACATTACAGCTACGAGAATCGTTTTAGCAGTTATAGCAGATTCAAGCTCTTTCAGGTCAATCATACCCTCATGATTCACTTTCAGGTAGGTCACAGATGCGCCCAACTTTTCAAGATGCCTGCAGGTATCAAGTATAGCTTTATGTTCTATTTCGGTAGTAATAATATGGTTTCCCTTGTCAGCGTACATTTCAAATACACCTTTGAGGGCGAGGTTGTCAGCTTCAGTAGCACCGGAAGTGAAGATGATTTCTTTAGGATCCGCGCCTATCAGGGCAGCTACCTGCTCCCTTGCCAGATCTACCGCAGCTTCTGCAGCCCATCCATAAGCATGATGACGGCTGCTGGCGTTGCCAAAGTGCTGTGTAAAGTACGGAAGCATCGTCTCCAGCACCCTTGGATCCAGGGGCGTAGTAGCATTGTTATCTAAATACACAGGCAGTTGCAACATACACAAGATTTTATACTACAAATTTAACGAATTGCTATCATCAAGGTACGAATTCATGGCGAACAGGATTTAGCCATTTTGTGTTAATTTGCTAACATGTTGAAAGTAGAACATATAGGTATTGCTGTACAGTCATTACAAAATTCAATTCCCCTGTTTGAAGCACTGCTCAACACTTCCTGCTATAAACAGGAGCAGGTAGACAGTGAAGCAGTCCGGACCGCTTTCTTCAGGAAAGGTGAAACAAAAGTGGAATTACTTGAACCAACAAGCCCCGAAAGTGTGATAGCGCGTTTTTTGGAAAAGAAAGGAGAAGGAATGCATCATATCGCTTTCGATGTCGCTGATATTCATGCTGAAATGGCTCGCCTCGCTGCCGCCGGATTTACCCTGCTTCACCCGGAACCAAAGAAGGGGGCAGACAATAAGTTAGTGTGTTTTTTACACCCCAAGGGTACCAATGGCGTACTTGTAGAACTATGCCAGGAAATATTTTAAAAATTTCCAGTTTTTTTAAATCCACCTTTTATCTGGTTACGTAGATATATCAGACTCTGTAGCAGACACGTTAATTATAAATTGAAAAACATTTTTTAAACAATAGTCATTATTATTTGTTAAGACTTGTAGCTTGGGAATGTTCGGGAAATGCAAATTATCATTATCGATATACCTAAGAATTTAAATTACACAACCAAAAGCAACTAAACACTACTAATAATCACCTTAAAAATATTGTATCTCCCCTCATTCATTGAAAAATGAAGACGGGCATGGTATATAAAAATACTCTAAAGTTGGCATAGGTTATGAACACCTGCGGGCTTTTTAGCTTGCAGGTCTCTTTTTTTATAGAGAGATCTATTCCCGCCTGAAGCAGGAATAGATCTATAAAGAACTTACTGAATCACCTTCTCCATACCCATACTTCTCGATCCCTTGATTAATATATACGTATCCGTAAACTCCTGCTGCTTCAGCCATTCAGCTGCCGCTGCTGCGTTTTCCATATATATATACGGGTGCTTTACCTTACTGAAGTCGCCACCTACCAATACTACTGCATGCCAATGAGTTCGCTGGAGTAAATCTACCAGCGCCTGGTGCTCAGCAATACTGTCAGGCCCTAATTCCATCATACCGCCGAGCAACAATACTTTCTGTGCTGCTTCAATCCCGGCAAAGTTTTCGATTGCCGCTTTCATACTGGATGGGTTGGCATTGTATGCATCCATAATCACAGTATTACTTCCCTGCTTAATTACCTGCGAACGGTTGTTCGAAGGAATATATCCCGCAATGGCTTCACGAATAGTTTCGCCCGGAATATTGAAGTATAGACCTACCGCCACAGCGGCCATAACATTCGGAAAATTATAAGCACCTACCAGTTGTGTAGGAATCAATCCTGCCGCTTCATTACTCGTTACTTTCACACTCAGCAATGCACTGTCAGCAATTGGCTCACCTGTATAGGTAGCATCTTTCTGCCCATAAGTAATAACCTGTGGAATACCCTTGCTCATCTCAAGCAGGTAAGGATATTCATTGCATAAGAATACCGTGCCTTCGTTCGCTCTCAGGAAATCATACAACTCACCCTTTGCACGACGCACCCCTTCCGGACTACCAAAGCCTTCCAGGTGAGCCTTCCCGATATTGGTAATAATTCCATGAGTAGGCAGTGCTATTTTGCAATATGCTTCTATTTCATGTTCATGATTCGCACCCATTTCAATCACTGCAATCTCAGCATCTGCAGGAATACGCAGAATAGTCAGCGGCACACCAATATGATTGTTGAAATTACCAATAGTAGCAGTTGTTTTGAACTCCGCTGCCAGTACAGTACTTACCAGCTCTTTGGTAGTAGTTTTACCATTCGTACCAGTGATCGCAAGAAATGGAATCTTCAATTGCCTGCGATGATGTAATGCCAGCTGCTGCAGCGTAGACAGCACATCAGTAGTCAACATCATTTTGTCCGGCTGAGTATTATATTCAGCTTCATCTATAACTGCGAGTACAGCACCTGCTTCCAGTGCCGCTGCTGCATAGGCATTCCCGTTAAAATTGGGGCCTTTCAAAGCAAAGAAAATGTCGCCCTGCTTAAGCTGGCGCGTATCAGTCTGGATAGATGGATGATTGCGGTAAACTTCGTATAACTGCGCTATGTTCATAAAAACAAATGTAACATATAATGAAATATCTTGGTAAGCGGAATACAGCACTTTTGCATGCGATCAGGAAACTGAAATGACTGTAAGTGAAGTACAGTTTTTTCAGGTATTTCCCTCAAATAAGGAGTAATCCACACTTTTTACACCGCAAAAATCCCCCCAAATTTCCCGTGAAAAATAAAATATTATTTATAAATATATCTTCTATATTTGTTCCAACATATAACCATATCGCGACTCAAATAACCATCACTCGACCATATTAAAAGACCTGGCTGGACAAAACCAGCTATAGCATGACCAAATGAATAAACCTATGCAAACACTTGCGCTGGCAGTGTTATTTCTTAGCCTGCTCGTCTACGGATGTACTGCTGAAAAAGCGCCAGCCCCTGACTCAGGAATCACTGTTACTGCCTGCGACACCGCCGTTATCACCTCTGCTTACATTCTGACTGCCGTTTCAGATAAATGTACAAGCAGGGGATGTCACAAAGGAACCGGTTCTACCGCATCTACGAATTTCACTACCTACGCAGGGATCAAAGGTTACATTACCAGCAATGAAGCCCTCTGGAAATCACGCGTTACAGGTGCTGATGCCGACATGCCTCCCGGTTCTACAAAATTGACCCAGGGCATGAAAGATTCCATTGACTGCTGGATCTCTCATGGAATGCCCGAATAAGTTACTATTCAAAAAATCCTAAAAAAGTAAAACAATGAAACATTGCATTGTGCTGTTGACAACCTTGCTCTTGTTACAGCTGCGCACGATCGCCCAGGACATCTATTCCTGCAAAAACACAACCCTGTCTTTCTTTTCTGCTACTCCTATGGAAGACATAGATGCTGTAACCAACAAAGCCGTATCTGCTATCAATGGAAAAACAGGCGCTGTCTACTTTAAAGTCGCCATCAACACTTTTAAATTCAAAAAGTCACTGATGGAAGAACACTTCAATGAAAACTACCTGGAGAGCGACAAGTATCCTACTGCGGAATTCAAAGGTAAAATCCTGGAAGTACCAGACCTGCACAAGGATGGCACCTATCCTGTAACAGTAGAAGGCACCATGAACATGCACGGTGTGGATAAAGTGTATCGCGAAAAAGGAACCATCACCGTCAAAGACGGCAAACCAACCCTCGATGCCAAATTCAATGTAAAGTTGGTAGATCACAAAATTAAAGTACCTACACTCGTAGTAAAGAACATTGCAGAAGTAATAGAAGTCACTGTAAAAGGTGCCTACCTGCCCGCTTCCTGAACCATTTAAAAACACACAACACACAACTCTTCTATGAAGCAAATATATTTGTTATTGCTGGCCTGTTGCTGCAGCCTGAGCTCTTTTGCGCAGGATGAACTGGCAAACATGTTTCAGGATAGTACTAAGCAGCATGAACCTGTTATTGCAACATTCAAATCAACCCGTATCATTCAGGGCAATTCTATCGAGACCCTCAAAAAGCATGAACTGGATTTCCGCGTAGATCATCGCTTTGGCGACATCGGCGGTGAATTCGGTGGCGGAAAAACAGCCTTTGGACTTGATAACTCTTCCGATATCCGTATCGCTTTTGAATATGGGATTACAGATCGCCTGATGGCAGGCATTTCCCGCTCTAAAGGCTCTGGTGGACTGACACAGCTCTATGAAGGATTAGCGAAGTACCAGCTGATCACGCAAACCACTGATGATCATATACCTGTCACGGTTACACTTTTTGGTAATGCTGTGGCAAGTGGTGCCACATCCAGCACCGTAAAATCCGATGCTGCATATTTTGATAAATTCAGTGACCGTGTATCTTATACCGGCCAGGTGATCATCGGGCGCAAATTCAATCGCAGTCTGTCGCTGGCACTATTGCCAACATTAGTACACCGTAACCGCGTGACCTATATGGACGAGAATGACATCTTTGCATTAGGCGGTGGCGGCCGTCTGAAATTCAGTAACCGCATGGCACTGCTGGTAGAATATTTCTATCCTTTCCGCAGTCAGGAATCGAAAGATTATTTTAAATCCAAAGGCCGCGAACTGTACAATCCACTCTCCGTAGGATTGGAAATAGAAACCGGCGGACACGTATTCCATATCAACTTCACCAACTCTACTGCCATCCTGGAAAACCAGTTCATACCTGAAACCACCACTTCCTGGTTACAAGGTCAGTTCAGATGGGGATTCAACATATCCAGAAGATTTTCATTATAGAAGTATAGCTGCGTGCCGGATCCAAAAGAGGCTCTATCAAAAGTAATCTGAAGGCATTGAGAATTACAAAAACGAAAATTCTCTCCATCAGATACCCGGATTAACCCCCGGGAATTTTACTTTTGATAGAGCCTCTTTTGTGCTTATAAAGCCTGTGCACGATTTTTGCCCCTGCGACTGGTATAAAGAATAGATTCGTATTTTTATAAGGTAATGGAAAAGCTTGTTTGCCATATCAAAGAAGGTTCATTCATAGCCCGTCTGGCTGCCCGCCGGATGAAAAGCCCGAATATGGCCATGGTGATTGGAAAAACTATTCATCTTTATGGAGTGAGCCGCAAGGAATTTTTGCGTCAACCCTGGTGGGTTCGCCACGAAGTGTGTCATATTATGCAATACCAGGAGCTGGGACTGATCCCCTTTCTCTGGCGTTACCTCTGGGAATGCAAAAAAGTAGGCTACTATGCGAACCGTTTTGAAGTAGCTGCCCGGGCCGCCGAAAACAATGCCAGCATCACTAACAGGGTGGTTTTTAGTTAAGTACTTGAAAAACAGGGATTTGTTGAATTCGCAAGAAAGTGTTAAAGTCTGAACTCATATTAATTTTTTGATAACACTGGATTTATTTTGCTTATTTTTACGTGAAACGGAGGTGTTCTATGGTAAAAAAAGTAACAGACGGAATCACCATCAGCGTGGAAACATTTTATCAACCGGATTATTCTAATCCGATTGGTAGTGAATTTATGTTCGCCTACCGTATCACTATTGAAAACAATAATACCTTTCCCATAAAGTTATTGCGCCGTCACTGGTACATCATTGACTCCAACGGTACACACCGCGAAGTAGAAGGAGAAGGTGTAGTAGGTGTACAACCACTGCTTGCCCCTACTGAGAGCTATCAGTACGTATCAGGCTCTAACCTGCGTACAGAGATCGGAAAGATGTATGGTACCTACCAGATGGAGAATCAACTTAACAAGAAACTTTTCGAGGTGAAAATCCCGGAGTTTCAAATGATTGTGCCCTTTAAGCTAAATTGATTTACTGATTTATACAGGTCTTATTGGTCATGGCAACAGATTGCCATGATATCTCATTTTTTGAAAAGTTCAAACCATTAATGACTGAAAATAGGTTTCATACCCAATATGAATGCCCTTTTTCATGAATAATTTGTTCGCACAGGTCTACCAAAATCAAGATATCATGTCTCGTACCTTCCTCATGCTCCTGCTGGTACTAAGCCAGTGTAAACCATCTCCTGTACATACCATATTACCTACTCCTGATCCCGATAATGGAGGACTCATTTTACCTGATAGTTTTGCTGCCGTAACAGTTACCCAGGGCATAGGGCCCGCCCGCCACCTGGCTGTAAATGAAAATGGAGACATCTATGTGAAACTTGCCTACAATGAGCAGCTCGAAGGGCGTGGTGGCACCGTAGCCCTCAGGGACAAAAACGGTGATGGCAAAGCCGATATAGTGGCCTATTTTGGTGACTACCAGGATGAAGGAGGACTGCCCGCGGGTATGAATATTTACAAGGGATACCTGTATTTCTCAACAGTGAAATATGTATTGCGAACCAAACTCACACCAGGACAATTAATTCCTGATGCCCCCACAGATACTATCATTACCGATACAGATACCGCACTTTTCAAACACTGGCATAGCGCAAAGCCCCTGGTCTTTGATCATGATGGCCATATCTATGTACCATTCGGCGCACCTACAGATGCTGCACAGGATATCAATACCGCAGGTCCGGGTGGTATGCCCGGCGGCAAAGGCGTAGATCCTGCGCCAGACCTGCAAAGGCATGGAGGTATATGGCGCTTCGATGCCAACAAAAAGGGGCAGACACAGGATGACGGAGAACTGTATGCTACAGGTATCCGAAGTGCATTAGGCCTTGCCTGGAGCCCTTTTGACAATACATTGTATATCGCCATGAATGGTATGGATAACTTTCATAACCGCTATCCCGGCATCTTTTCTGCCTGGCAGGCAGCCGTATTGCCTTCGGAACCTTTATTGAAAGTAACACCGCATTCCAACTTCGGTTGGCCCTACGCTTACTACGATCATATACAAGGCAGAAACATACTCTCCCCCGGCTATGGCGGCGATGGTAAGATCACAGCCAGAGCTGATAGTTTTGATGTGCCGGTAATGGGCTTCCCGGGCCACTGGGCACCGATGGATCTCCTGTTCTACGAAGGCAACCAGTTTCCGGATCGATATAAGAATGGTTGCTTCGTTGCCTTCCATGGTTCTACTGACAGGGCACCCTATCCGCAGGCAGGTTACATCGTTTGCTTCGTTCCTTTTGACAAAGGTAAACCTACCGGCAAGTGGGAAGTATTCGCAGATGGCTTCACTGACACCGATACCGTATTCAATACCAGCGATGCCCGCTATCGCCCTATGGGCCTGGCTACAGGTCCGGATGGCTCCCTGTACATAGCAGAATCCAACAAAGGGAAAATATGGAGGGTGATGTATAGAGGTGACAAACAATCATTCAATCCGTCTCAACTCACGGCGATGGAAGCACGAAAGTCACGCACTTATATCAAAACCCCGGATCCTGTTTTGGATATGGTGGGCAAAGGCAATGAAATGCATGGCCGGATGCTGTACAATTCATACTGCGCTACCTGTCACCAGCGTGATGGGAAAGGAGATAATAACCGCTATCCACCCTTAGCCGGCTCACCCTATCTCGCAGGTACAAAAGAACAGTTGATCAATATCGTGCTGAATGGATTAAAAGGAAAGATCTCTGTGAATGGAAAAACTTTTGATGGAATAATGCCGGCGCATGGCGCATTTCTGGATGACCAGTCGGTGGCATCCATCGTAGCATATATCAAGGACCGCTTCAATAATGAGGAAACAAGCGTAACTGCAGAAATGGTAAAGAAAGTAAGAGGTAAATAAGCCGTTTATTCCGACCTTGTAACAGTAAATCCTTCCGCAAAAAATTCCTGCGGTGTCATTTCGAGTCCATCAATGATCTTCAGGAGGGTGCTGAGGCGGATATCATCAAACTTCCCTGATTCGTACCTTGACATTCCAACACGGGAAATGTCGATATCATAGGCAAATGTTTCGTAAGACCTGAATCCCCGGTCTTTTCTTAAAAATTTTATGCGTTTTCCTAATTCTTCGAGGAAAATGTCGTGATCAAAATGACCAAGAACCGCCTTCTTTTTAGGTTCCTTCTTTTCTTTACCCATGTTGCAATTAACAAACTAAGTTTACTACAATCAACTCAACAATACAAGTGGTATTGTGATATGTATATTATATTGTACATTTTTCAGAAATAGTATTTATATTTGTATCGTAATCGTTAGATACACAATCAAATCATTATAAGCAATAAGAGGGTATACGTTTATAGAACATTTTGGGGTTAACTGATATGCTACAGGCGCTGAAATTTTTATTTCAGCCCTCTTCTTTCAAATGGAATTGCATTGGTGATTAGGCAAAAGGTATTTCCAATGCATCGTAGCTTCGCCGGAAGGCTGAATCTTCCCAATCCGGCTTCTATTTTTACGTTGAGCCAGATACGGTGGCCTGATTTTTCAGAGCCACCGTTTTTTATTTAGGTCTATATTTGGATTGCTGGAAGATGCTCATCGCATCTTTATTCTCCATCAGCTGTTGTAAAGTCACATCAGGGTGCGATTTCATATATGCCTGCACGATTCTCCAACCTACAAAAGAGCCAATTCTGCCAGGAGAGCCTTCCGGCATTCCCTGTGTAGAAGGGCCATCGTTCATAAAGTGCATATTGTTTTGCCAGTCAGATTTATACAACAAATCCTGCTGTACAAAATACTGCCAGATCATCTGCTCATTGTCAAAGCACCACTTCACCTGCTCCCCGGTATAACCCAGTCTCAGGCTATCATCTGTATAAGGCATCACCTGCTCCATAAAGTATTGGTGCTTACCTGCATTCACCAGCTGTATCACCAGTTTATCGCCTGGCTGGCCACCAGGATATAATTGCTGCGCCAGTACCTGTATACAGTTAGGCACCAGGTATTCAGAAGAAAACTTCCTCACCATATACCCCGGGTAATCAGGCAACATCCCATAAATCGGGAAATCCGCTCCCAGGTACATATCCAGTCCGATCCCTAAAGTAGAGTCTATCGTCACCGCACCATAATTACTGATCATAGAACTGAAAGTGACAACCCTGGTAGGCGGCTGGAACTTTGGGAAATAGTATTTGATGTACTTAAAGCTCTGCGCCAGATCGTCTTCAATCTGCTTTACATCCTTGTAATGCGCGTTGATAGAATCCTGCAAAAGACGGAAATCCTTGTTGCCTACCAGCATTTTTGTTTGCAATAAAACCATCTGGCTGGTATCGGAATAAGGGCCGAAATTCATAATATGCTCAATATAACCAGGCAGGAAGGTAGGATATTGCTGATCCAGTTTTTGTAAGGCAAACGTGATGTTCGCCGTATCCAACTTGTCCAGCGCCTGATCAAAACGGTCAATATGTACACTGATGGCAATTTTACTGACATCTGGCACGTTTTTATGTGTACATGCTGTCAGGCAGAACAATAAGAGAACATAGGGCAATAGCTGCTGACAAATACCGGTTAATTTATTAGTCTTATTTTGCATACTTCTACTAAACTACTGAGCGGTAAAAATATTATATACCTTGTATTAAAAAAAAGATAAAATTATCATGAGAAAGGCATTTTTGGTGATCCTGTTTTTAAAAATTGCATTGATAAGCAACGCACAACGCGGTTATTATGTAAAGGAGCACCGGGTAAGGCTGGGATTTAGGCTGGATCCTACAGTATCACTGCTGGTGCCACAGGAGTCAGGTATTGATAGAAATGCAGGTCGCCTGGGAATAAGTTTTGGGGTAATGGCGGACTTCCTCCTGGATGAGGCAGGGCATTATGCCTTTGCAACAGGTTTACAGATCACCACCGCAGGTAGCAAACTGAAATACGATGCCGGCAAAGGCCTGGATGACTATAAAGCAAATCCCGCTGAATATAATATCAAGGCAACTTATGTAGAAGTACCCCTGGCATTGAAACTCAAGGCAGAAACTGCCCCGGGAATGAATATCTTTGGCCAGTTCGGTACCTATTTAGGATTCCCGGTAAGAGGTCGCGCTGACGTAGTGAGCCTGACCCAATCTTATGACAAAGTAAATGTGCTGAGAGATTTACAGCCCGTAAACATTGGTTTGCTGGTAGGTGCAGGGGTAGAATATCCCCTTGGAGAAAACCTGACAGGCCTGGTAGGACTGGATTACAGAAACGGATTCATTGACGTGACCAGGAATGCAAAGTGGAATGATGGCAAGGTGAATATGAATAGTATAGCACTGAAATTGGGATTATTCTTTTAATAAGGATAGGGCATTTGCCCATAAAAAAACGCTCCTGCCAAAAGGTAGGAGCGTTTTTTGTTATAAAATTCAGGAAATTTGTGTCAGTCCAACGCTATTACAGATGAAAATTATCCTGGCTCAACAAAATTATCACATAGGCAATTTCGAATGGAACACCCAGCAGATCCTGAACGGGATCAAGACGGCTGAAGCGCAGGGCGCAGACCTCGTAGTCTTCTCTGAACTTTGTGTAAGTGGCTATCCTCCCAGGGATTTTCTGGAATTCGAGGACTTCATACAACAATGTTATGCTGCTATTGACAAGATCAGGGCATATACTCAAAATATAGCAGTGCTGGTAGGTGGCCCCTGCCGTAACCCTGCACCGGAAGGCAAAGACCTGTTCAATGCCGCCTGGTTCCTCTACGAAGGTGAGGTAAAGCAGATCATCCACAAAACCCTGCTACCTACCTACGATGTATTTGACGAATACCGTTATTTCGAGCCATCATTCGCCTGGAATGTCATCCCATTCAAAGGAAAGAAACTGGCTGTTACCGTTTGCGAAGATATCTGGAACCTGGGCGATAACCCACTCTATCGGATCTGTCCAATGGATCAGCTCATGGAACAACAGCCGGATGTAATGATCAATCTTTCTGCATCTCCGTTTGATTACGATCATGACGAAGACCGCAAAGAGATCATCCGCGCCAATGTACGCAAGTACAAACTGCCTATGTTCTACTGTAATACAGTCGGTTCTCAAACAGAAATCGTATTCGATGGAGGTTCCCTCATCTTCGATGCACAGGGCAATATCGTAAAGGAATTCCCTTACTTCACAGAAGCCATCGACGGCCTGGAACTGGAGCCTTTGCAGAATGCAACGAACACCGTTGCCGTAAAACCATATGTACCTGTTACAGAACTACTCTTCGATCACAACATAGATCGCATTCACCAGGCCATCCTGCTGGGTATCAAAGACTATTTTGGTAAGATGGGGTTCAAAAAGGCCATCCTGGGCTCTTCCGGTGGTATTGACAGCGCAGTGGTGCTGGCCCTTGCCGTAGAAGCCCTGGGCAAGGAAAATGTGCGTGCCATCTTAATGCCTTCTCCTTATTCAACCGAGCATTCCGTAGATGATGCCGTGGCTTTATCTAAAAACTTAGATAACCCATACGACATCATTCGCATCAATGATATTTATGAAAGCTTCCTGCAAACCCTGCAGCCATATTTCCAGGGCCTGCCATTCAACGTAGCGGAAGAAAACACACAATCCCGTATCCGCGGCAACCTGCTGATGGGATTGTCTAATAAATTCGGCTATATTCTGCTGAATACTTCCAATAAGAGTGAGCTGTCCACAGGCTATGGTACCCTGTATGGTGATATGGCTGGTGGCCTTTCTGTATTGGGAGACGTGTACAAGATGCAGGTCTATGCACTGGCAAGGTACATCAACCGCAATGGTGAAATCATTCCGCAGAACATTATTGACAAAGCTCCTTCAGCCGAATTACGTCCTAACCAGAAGGATAGTGATAGTCTGCCTGACTATGCGGTACTGGACAAAATACTTTACCAATACATAGAGCGCAGACAAGGGCCTAAGGAGATCATCGCACAGGGATTTGACCCAGCCCTGGTAGCGCGTACACTCAAATTGGTAAACAATAATGAGTATAAGAGGAACCAGTTTTGTCCTATTATTAGGGTGTCATCGAAGGCATTTGGCGTAGGCAGAAGGGTTCCGATCGTAGGGAAATATTTAAGCTAAATCTTTAAAAGCCGGCCGCCGGCCCCGCGATACTCAAAGAAACCTCTTCTGCTGAAGGCGGAAGAGGTTTTTTCATGCTTTCTCTTATCTTTGGCAAAATTTAATTGATCGTACAATGTTACAAGTTCCGTTCATTCGTCAAAACAAAGAACTGGTACTGGAACGTCTGGCTTTGAAAAACTTCAAAGAAATCCAGCTCGTTGATGAAGTACTGGCACTGGATGACAAGCGCAAAAAGCTGACGCTGGAATATGATGAAACCCAAGCCCAGGTAAACTCCGCTTCAAAAGAAATCGGTAAACTGATGGCTCAGGGTCAGAAAGATACTGCTGATCTGCGCAAATCGGAAGTAGCATCATTAAAAGAGAAATTACAGCCTATCAATGAAGAACTGATTGCCACTGAGAAGTTGCTGCACGATACATTGGTACAACTCCCTAACCTCCCCGCTGCCATCGTGCCTCCCGGAAAAACCCCGGAAGAAAACCTGGAAGTAGGTAAAGGTGGTGACATCCCTACCCTCTACGAAGGTGCGGTGCCTCACTGGGACCTGGTTAAAAAATACGACCTCATCGACTTTGAACTCGGTAATAAAATCACCGGTAGCGGTTTCCCTGTTTACAAAAACAAAGGTGCCCGTTTACAGCGCGCTATGATCCAGTACTTCCTGGATTACAACATCAGCAAGGGTTACACCGAATACCAGGTGCCTCACATGGTAAACGAAGCCTCTGCTTATGGTACCGGCCAGTTGCCAGACAAAGAAGGACAGATGTACCACATCGGCGAAGACGGGTTCTACATGATCCCAACTGCCGAAGTACCACTCACCAACATCTACCGCGACGAGATCCTGAAAGATACAGACCTGCCTGTACGCATGACAGGGTATACCCCTTGTTTCCGCCGCGAAGCAGGTTCTTATGGTAAAGATGTGCGTGGTCTGAACCGCCTGCACCAGTTTGACAAAGTAGAACTGGTACAGCTCGTTCACCCTGATAAATCTTACGAAGTACTGGACGAAATGGTAGCACATGTAGAAGGCCTGATTCAGTCCCTGCAACTGCCCTACCGCATTCTGCGCCTTTGTGGTGGCGATATGAGCTTTACCTCTGCCCTCACTTACGACTTCGAAGTATACAGCACCGCACAGCAGAAATGGCTGGAAGTGAGCTCTGTATCCAACTTCGAATCTTATCAGACTAACCGCGCCAAGATCCGCTTCAAAGATGGTGGTGGAAAACCTCAGCTGGTTCACTCCCTGAATGGTAGCTCCCTGGCCCTGCCACGTATCCTGGCATGTATCCTGGAAAATAACCAGACGGCAGAAGGTATCCTGATTCCGGAAGTGCTGCGGCCATATTTCGGCAGCGACAAAATCGCATAATGTAAGATCTCATTATAATGAAAAGGCTATCTCAGCAATGAGATGGCCTTTTTTTATGAGTAGAAATATCTTAGCCCCATTTCTTATTACATTTGTATCTAATATGCAGCATTTTCTTCCCAATGGCCAAACCCTGGAAATCCGCCAGGCCGTACCGGACGATGCGCCCGTACTCCTATCCTATTTTCGCCAGTTGATCAGCGAAACGGATTTCCTGCTCTATACCCGCGAGGATGCAGCCTCCTGGACAGTGGAAGATGAAAGAGATTTCATTCATTCTTTTTCTAATCACACAAAAGACCTGCTGCTTTTAGCCTTTGCCGGCCATCAACCCGTAGGCACCCTCTCTATCCGCCAGAACACCTTCTCAAAAGAAGCCCATCTTTGCAATTTAGGAATCGGTGTACTCCATAGCTATTGGAACATGGGCATTGGCAGACGAATGATGACTGCGGCTACCCGCTGGGCGGAACAACATCCACAATTAGAAATTATTCAGCTGAGTGTACTTGCTAATAATGAAAGAGCAATTCAGTTATACCGTAACTTTGGCTTTATGGAATATGGTCGTATGCAAAAAGGTATACGCCAGCCAGATGGATCTTATGTAGATAATATCCTGATGTCGAAACGAGTAAAGCCATTGTAACATGAGGTATGACAGACATTTGAAACTGGAAGGATTTGGTCCTGCCAAACAAGAATTATTAAACAACGCAGCTATATTAGTAATCGGAGCCGGTGGATTAGGTGTGCCTGTATTACAGTACCTAACAGCAATGGGTATAGGTAAAATCGGAATTGTAGAACACGATACAATTTCTATCACCAACCTGCAAAGACAGGTCTTATACCATACCGCCGAACAAGGCCAGCCTAAGCTCTTTACAGCCATCAAACGCTTACAGCAACTCAATCCCGAAGTACAGTTCATACCGCACGATACCTGGCTCTCGCGGGATAACGCGCTGGAAATTTTAAAAGCCTACGATGTCATCGTCGATTGCTCTGACAACTTCGGTACGCGCTACCTGGTAAACGATGCCTGTGTACTGTTGAACAAAC
Source organism: Chitinophaga silvisoli (assembly GCF_003412465.1). GTDB lineage: Bacteria > Bacteroidota > Bacteroidia > Chitinophagales > Chitinophagaceae > Chitinophaga > Chitinophaga silvisoli. The sequence continues at coordinate 180,868 of NZ_QTJV01000002.1, read as the reverse complement.
CATTTGTATACGGCGCTATTCATAAATACGAAGGACAGGTAAGCGTTTTCAACTATAAAGAAAGCGCTACTTATCGTTGCCTCTTCCCTGAACCACCGGCACCCGGTACTATGCAGAACTGCAGTGATATCGGTGTATTAGGCGTATTGCCCGGCATCATTGGTACCTATCAGGCCAATGAAGTCGTGAAGATCGTGTGTGGAATAGGAGAACCATTGAGCAATCAGTTACTGACCATCGATACATTAAGTAATATTCACCAGGTATTTCAGTTCAAACCTGTCAGACAACCCATCACAGCACTTATGGAAGAATACGATATCCCCTGCGATACAGGTGGTGTGCAGGCACTCAGCGTGCAGGAATTACATCAATGGTTGGAAGCAGGAAAAGAGGTACAGTTAATCGATGTGAGAGAACCTGATGAATGGGAGATTTGTAAACTGCCGCAGGCCGTCTTCATCCCTATGCGCATGGTAGGTGGGATGCTCCCCCAGCTGAGAAGAGACATTCCTACAGCCGTATTATGCCATCATGGAATGAGGAGTATGATGATCGCACAACAACTGGATGCTGCCGGCTTCCCTAAAGTATACAATGTAACGGGTGGTATACATGCATGGGCTTACGATATAGACGAAAATATGAACACGTACTAAATGAAAGAGGGATTGCAAAAGTAATTTGATGGTATTCTGTATTCAATAAAAGAAAATGCCCTCCATCAGGCATCCGCATAATGCCGGAAATTTTACTTTTGATACAAGCTCTTATTATTGCATTTAAGCGACGACAGATTTTTGTCTGGTTTGTTTTTTTACTATAGGTTTCTTGTGCTTCTTCCCCCACCAGATCAGGAATCCCGTCACCGGCAGCGATGCAGCTACGAGTGCACATATAAAAGCAAGGATCTTAGTAGGCCAGCCAAACAATCCTCCTGTATGTATAGGGTAAACCAGTCTTCTCGCCTGCGTGCCCCTGGTATCATTGGCAAATAATTTATCGCCTACAAAGGTACCGCTGCCTGGCTGGAAATAAAGTACATCTACAATGTGCGTAGTAATCCTGTCTGTATTCTCTTTACCTACAGTAATAGCCTGGTCCTTCTTTTCAGGGAAGCGAATATTTACAATACCATTGTAAGTAAGTCTTTGGTTGGTAGCAGCAAAGATCTTATCTAACCATGCAACGTCATTAATTTTTTCAGCCTTGCTTACAGGTGCTTCCACCTTGGATTGCGGCTTGCCATCAAATGCATAGAACAGCAGGTTATTCACCCATTTGTAACTCCAAATCAAACCAGTAATGGCGGTAATGAAAATAACCACATGAATGTAAAAACCAAAGACCGCATGCAAATCCCAGTTCAATCTTTTAAAACTGGCATTCCACTTTACTTTCATTCGCTGCTTACGGGCATTCTTCTTAGGCCACCATAGAATCAATCCACTGATGATGAGGAGGGTAAAAATGCTACAGGAAATACCTGTAATCATCTTACCGGTTTCACCCATGCACAGGTATCTGTGCAGGTTCTTTACCACTACAAAAAAGCGCTTTTGCTGCTCGCCGGAATAAATAATCTTGCCGGTATACGGGTCCATTACTACCATCAGCAAATCACCCTTGGCCTTCCCTTTTTTCAGGTAAAAAGTGACGGTGCTATTTGCTGCAGGTTGAATTTCAATATTATTAAGCTTGTTCTTTGGGTATGTATCCCGGATGGTCGCCGCGAGGGCATCCAGCGACATCCTTTCTGCACCTGCCGGTGCCTGTACACTAAAAAGAGAAGGTTCAAAAAGGTGTTCCAGTTCATCTTCAAACACCAAGAGGCTGCCACTCAGTGCAACCACGATAACCACCAGACCCGAGGCAAGCCCCAGCCAGAGATGTAACCAGCCAATTAATCGCTTCATTATCAATATGATCCCATATCAGACCTTACACAAGGTACAGCAGGAAAAGAAAGAGGGTTACTCGAATCGGGAAATTATATTTATCCGCCAATCACAGACATACTATCCCAGTGTTGGTTTTGGCGTTCAGCTTCAAATCCATCGGCTGCCCTGTTCCCCAGCGCGTTACGGATCTCGTTCATAATGAATGCATTGCTGGCTCCGCTACGCAGCAGATCCCTTACGTTCAATACATCACTTCCATACAGACAGGTTTTTAATCCTCCTGTAGGTGTAATCCTGAGCCGGTTGCAGGTACCGCAAAATGTTCTGCTGTAAGCGGGGATGACTCCTATCTGCCCCAGATAACCGGGTATCTGGTAATTAATACTTGTACTTTGTGGCGTACCAGGCAAGTGTTCCAGGGCATAGTATTCCCGTAATGAATCGAGAATGCGCAGGTAATTCCATTGATGGCCTGAGAAATCATGTCCCTGCCCGTTGAACGGCATTTCTTCGATGAACCGTACAGATACAGGTGTTTGCTTAGTCAGCTCTGCAAAGGCTTTTAGCTCATCCGTATTCACCCCACCCATGATCACCACATTCAATTTTACCAGCATATCATGTTCCAGCAGACTATACAAAGTCTGCATCACAGCCGGAAACTGGTCTCTTCGCGTGATTTCCAGGAAGCGCTCCCGCTGCAGGGTATCCAGGCTGAGGTTGATTTTCCGGATCCCTAAGGCTTTTAATTGAGAAATATAGGGCTGGGTAAGCACCCCATTAGTAGTGATAGAGATTTCAGGTATGAATGCTGTCAGTTCCGTCAATAAGGGCATCAGGTCTTTCCGGAGGAAAGGTTCACCTCCCGTAATCCGTAATTTATCAATCCCTGCAGCAGCCAGTGGTTTTAGCAGGGTGAGGATCTCCTCGTTCGTGAGCAGTTCCCTCCTTTGCAGAAACTGCATCTGCTCCGGCATGCAATAGGTACAGCGCAGGTTACAGCGATCAGTCACTGCCAGCCTGATGTAATTAATAATACGGTTATGTGCGTCTGTCAACATATCTTAGCAACGCTGAGCGGGATTCTCGAAAGCCTGGCTTTCGTCCTCATCTCTTTCGGTCAGACATTTAAAATCTTTTTCTATCAGCAGGTGCAATACAGATCCATCTGCATTTGGCAATTCATGTTTAAAACCTACCTGCTCAGTTGTGATCCAGGCAGCAACCTGTTCCACAGGCAGGAATAATTGTACACCATTTGGCTCCAGCTTAATAGCCGGAACGCCTGCCCTGGCGTGTATAGAAAAGTGCAGGGTACCAGCGCCAATCGTTGTAACTTCTGCTACCTGCTGCTGTTCCTGCAGGGTAGCGATATCAGCCTTATCCAACCGGTAGCGGATACTATTCCCGCGAATTCTTATTTTCATCCCGTAAAAAGTTTGACGTATGTAAATTACTACATTATCGTAGCTTTATCTATAACTATGCGTGTGTTATTATTTGGTATTGCAAAAGATATTGCGGGAACACCGGCTATCACCACTACGGCAGTTGCAGATGTAGCAGCCCTGAAAGAATGGCTGTATACACAATATCCTGCATTACGGCAACTAAGATCGCTGATGATAGCTGTGAACAAAGTATATGCAAACGATGAGCAATCATTACTGCCCGGTGATGAGATTGCCGTAATACCTCCCGTAAGCGGAGGCTGAAAAATGTAAGTATGAACGTCCTCGTAAAAATCGCAGCTGATATCAATGTGCAGGAGGCACTGAACTTTGTAGAATCACCGGATTGTGGTGGTGTAGTACTCTTTGTAGGTAATGTGCGCAATGAAACACAAGGGAGGAAAGTAGTGAAGTTATTCTTTGAATGCTACGAACCTATGGCCATTGCCGAAATGGAGAAAATCGCGCAACATACTATTGCTACAATGGGCATCAGCCGCATCGCCATCCTGCACATCACAGGTGAAAAATTTCCCGGCGAAACGGTTGTAGTCATTGCCGCTGCCGCTCCACACAGGGGTGTAGCCTTTGAAGCATGTGAATATGCCATCGATACGTTGAAACAAACAGTCCCTATCTGGAAAAAAGAATTCTTTGAAGATGGGGCTATCTGGGTAGCTGCGCATCCATAATCGTTTTCAGCGCTTCCTCTCTTTCCGAAGGTGTATTTGCATTAAACTGCTCTATCGCAAATGGATTTTCAATCAATGCGATATCCGCTTTCAGCAGGGTTTTGCGTGGGCAGCCTCTTTCCTCATCCAACCTTTTCAATCCCTTCGTTTCCCAAATCGTCATCAATGGTTCCGGTGATTGCCTGAAAGAACTGATGAAGGCAGTCGCTTCTTTGCTAACATCTCTTGAAGCTATCAGCAAGGATAAACTTTGTGCACTGACTAAAGGCAGATCACAGGCCAGCACCAGCCAGGCCCTCTCCGGAAATGCCTTGTATGCACTCAGGATCCCTGTAGCCGGACCAGCATCGCCTACACTATCAGTGATCACAGTTAACTCCGTATTTAATTGCTGATCTTCACGACAGGATAGAAATACCTGCTCTGTTAGTGGTGCCAGTAACTGCGCTAAATATTGCCATTGCGGCAAACCATGGTAATTCAGCTGGCTCTTATCCTGCTGCATGCGCAGGCTTCGCCCGCCACATAATATCAATCCATATAAAGCTGACATCAGAAATCGCGTTTACCGCCTGTTTTGCTGATTAATTTTGTTTGCCTGATCTCCATTTCATGAGAGAATGCCTTGCACATATCATAGATGGTCAAAGCTGCAATGCTGGCCCCCGTCAATGCTTCCATCTCCACACCTGTTCTGCCCGTGGTTTTGATCGTACATCTCACCACAGCCTCTTCTCCTTCCAGTTCAATATCTACCTTACAACCGTCCAGCAATAATGTATGACAAAGCGGAATCAGATCTGGCGTTTTTTTTGCAGCCATGATCCCAGCCAGGATCGCTGTCTGAAACACTGCTCCTTTTGCCGTATGAATATCCGATCCACTGAATTGTTGCCGGATGATCGCCGGCAAAAAGACCCTGCTTTCCGCTACCGCCATTCTTTCTGTCACCATTTTACCGCTTACATCTACCATGGTTGGTTGATCGGCTGCATTCAGGTGAGAAAAACCTTGTTTACTTGAATCATTGCTCATAATAGAATAAATTTACAAAGAAAGCTGTTAACATATGCTAATGGATGTCATAGCTGCCTATGCTGCCGTCATGGGAGTAGCCAGAGACTTCGGCATGGAGCAGGTACCATTTACTGCCGCTACAGGAAGAGTCCTGCGCGAACCCGTATTATCCGATCGTGATTTCCCTCCTTACGACCGCGTTACGATGGATGGGATTGCCATCAATTTCGAAACCTATGCCAAAGGGCAAATCGTATTTGGCGTAGAAGACATTCAGGCCGCAGGTATGCCGCGTAAACAACTTGGTAGCATGGCCGATTGTATAGAAGTGATGACTGGTGCTATCCTTCCGGAACTAACAGATACCGTGATCCAGTATGAACATCTTGAAGTTTCGGAGCATGATGGCTTTCGCCGCTTTACCATCAAAGCGGGTGTAGAACAGGGCCAACATATTCACCGTCAGGGTGCCGATGCTGCCGCAGGTCAGGTATTGATCGCAGCAGGTACCCGTATTTCTGCTGCGGAAACAGGGGTACTGGCATCCGTTGGCAAAACGATGGTCAGCGTAAGCCGTCTGCCCAAAGTGGCCATCATCACCACCGGCGATGAGCTGGTACCTGTATCAGAAACTCCTGACATCCACCAGGTACGTACTTCCAACTCTTATACACTCGCCGCTGCATTGCAGGCTGAACTGGGTATTCAAGCCTCCTGCTATCATGTCAGCGATGATTTAACAGCAATACAACAGTTATTAGGATCGTTATTAGACCAGGACGTATTAATTTGCACAGGAGCCGTTTCCGCAGGTAAATACGATCATCTGCCGCAGGCATTGGAAGAGCTGGGCATGCAGCTGGTATTTCATAAAGTACAACAGCGCCCCGGCAAACCCTTCCTGTTCGGCCATTTTGAAAATGGCCCGGTCGTATTTGCATTGCCCGGTAACCCGGTTTCCGGGTTCATGTGTTGTTATCGATATGTGCTGCCATGGCTCAAGGCATCTTTGCAAATTACTGCTGCACCTGAGCCATATGCCGTGCTGGGTACCGATGTCCACTTCAAACCACCATTGACCTATTTCATGCCTGTGCGTTTGCACCCTGTAGCCGGTGGTCAGCTCATTGCCTTGCCACCTCCCTATCACGGTTCCGGAGATCTGGCAGCTTTATTGCAGGCAGATGGATTTCTGGAATTGCCATCAGAAAAGGAAATCTTTGAGAAAGGTAGTAGTTATCCCGTGTGGAGATTCAGATCCTGATCTAAAAATAAAACTATGGTCCCTGAGAAATTACAGATGCAGCACCTTGCCTGGAGGGCTGGCTTTGGAGAACGCTATCCCGTAATAGCTGATTGGACCCACAAGCGCCGTAAACAAATTGTAAGCAAGATCCTCATTGGTCCTGCTAAAGATGAGACTACGCCAATTAAGATCATTGACCAGTCCGACCTTCCTGACTACAGGAAGAAAAAAGACCTGGACGCGGAAACCCGCAAGATGGTGCAGCAAATGAATACACAGGGCATCAAAGACCTGAACGTATCCTGGGTAGACGAAATGGTGCGCAGCGCACATCCCCTCCGTGAAAAAATGGCCCTCTTCTGGCATGGACATTTTGCCTGCCGCACACAGAATGTGCTCTTCAACCAGCAATTGCTGGATGTGATCAGGATCAATGCCCTGGGCAATTTCGGCGACTTACTTACCGCCGTTTCCAAGACACCTGCCATGTTACAGTTCCTGAATAATCAGCAAAATAAAAAAGCACATCCCAACGAAAACTTCGCCCGCGAAGTAATGGAACTCTTCACCATGGGACGTGGTAACTATACTGAAAAGGATATCAAAGAAGCCGCCAGAGCCTTTACCGGTTGGGCATTTGATGAAGATGGCAATTTTGTATTCAAAGAAAAGACACATGATGAAGGTGTGAAAAACCTACTCGGCAAACAAGGCAATTTCAATGGCGACGATGTATTGAAAATACTCCTGGAGAAAAAGGCGACCGCACAATTCATCACGGCTAAAGTGTATAAATTCTTTGTGGACGAAGAAACACCCGACACTGAAAAAATCAACACACTCGCTGATAAATTCTATAACTCCGGATACGACATCAAAGAACTGATGCGCAACATCTTCATGGCGGACTGGTTCTACGATAGTCAACTCATCGGCACTCATATCAAATCACCGATAGAATTACTCGTCGGTTTTCGCAGGACAATCCCTGTTGATTTTGAAAGGGAAGAAGTGATGATCTCTTTTCAACAAGTTCTTGGGCAGACTTTATTCTACCCGCCAAACGTAGCAGGGTGGCCCGGTGGTCGCAACTGGATAGATAGTTCTAGCCTCATGTACCGTATGCAGTTGCCCTCCATGATCCTCTATGAAAAGGATTTCAATATCCAACCCAAAGAGATCACTCCTGAAATGGGAATGGGTAGTTACAAAGTCACACAACAGGTAAACGAGGCAGCAAAAAAACAATACGCAAAAAAGATAAAAGGCGTAATTCACTGGGATGATTACCTGCAGGATTACAAAGATGTAACGCGCGATGAACTGGCTGCTACCATTGCCAACACACTCCTGCAAAACAGTAAAAATGTAAGCAGACAAATCCTGGAAAACTATGCTGACATCACATCCAGGGAGCAATTCATAAAGACAGTCACCATCGCTGTGATGAGTACACCCGAATATCAATTGTGTTAAAACTTATTGTATGTTAATATTAAACAGACGGCGTTTTTTACAGGCGGGTTCACTGGCCTCGGCATCCTTGTTCGTGCCGAAGTTCCTGAAGGCATTGGAGAATCCTACAGCTGCCATGGTGCCGCCGGGCAATAAGGTGCTTGTGATTATCCAGTTGTCCGGTGGTAATGATGGCCTTAATACCGTGATTCCATATCGCAATGATATCTACTATAAACTTCGTCCCAGCTTAGGTATACAAAGAGAAAAGGCACTGTCTCTCACCGACGAAACAGGGCTGCATCCTGCGATGGTAGGTATGAAAGCATTGTACGATGACGGGGGAATGGGCATCCTGCAAAACGTAGGCTATCCTAATCCCGATCGCTCCCATTTTCGCTCCATGGATATCTGGCAATCTGCCAGTACTTCATCCGACTACTGGGGCAATGGCTGGGTAGGCCGCTACCTGGATGCGCAATGCAGGGATTGCGATAAACCCGTGCAGGGACTGGAAATAGATGATACGCTCAGTCTCGCCATGAAGGGTGAATTTCAAAAAGGACTCGCCTTCAATGACCCCGGCAGATTAAGCAGTGGTATGAATGCAGGACTTTACCGTGACCTGATGCACCAGCACCGTGATGAGGAGCCAAATGTAGATTACCTGTACAAAACACTGGGATCTACATTGTCATCAGCCAATTACATCCAGCAGCAATTTAAAACATACGATACTAAAGAAAATTACCCTTCCACACATCTTGGTAAGAGTCTGCGTACGATTTCAAAACTCATCATGTCCGACATCAGTACCAAAGTATACTATGTTTCTCATGGCAGTTTTGATACCCACGTCAATCAACAGGCGCAGCAACAAAACCTGTTCAAACAACTGGATGATGCCGTAACAGTATTTACGCGGGACCTGAAGAACAATAACCGTTTCCAGGATGTGGTAGTCATGACCTTCTCTGAATTTGGCAGAAGAGTGGCGCAGAATGCCAGCAATGGTACAGACCATGGCACGGCAAATAACATGTTCCTGATCGGTGGCGGGTTAAAACAACAAGGCTTACTGAATGAAGGTCCTGACCTGCTGAACCTGAAAGACGGAGACCTGCAATATAAAGTCGATTTCAAGCGTGTATATGCCACACTGCTCAACAAATGGTTGGGTGCAGATGACAAGACGATCTTAAAACAACACTACGATTATTTATCTTTTATTTAGAGTGTATCTCTCACATAAACTGCCCTGAGATAACCTTTTTCCATTGGTTTGGGAGAGATGGTGCCGGTGGTATCAATCAGCTCACCATCAAAGGTGGCTTCGATCAGCGTATCAATAACGCTGGTAATATGAAAGTTCAGGGTACCATAGTTGTAATTCGCCTGCAGATTGTAGTCAAGACCTGCAAAACCCAGGCGAAAGCCATTGCCCTGGATAGTAGAAGAGTAATCACCGGTTCGGATCGTTTCTGATTCAGAGATCAGGGAGATCTTCACCGTTTCACCATGATTGCCGGTAGCGAGAATATTGAGAACGGGGTAATCATTCGTAGCGTCATCGTCAGTGAGATTAGCTGGAGAAAGCACAGCAGTGGGGTTTTCAGCAATTACAATCAGACTGTCTACCTGGAAGGAGGTAAATTTTCTGATGGGTTCGTTATCATCGTGCTTGCAGGCGCTAATCAACAACAGAACTCCGGCTATGGCAAATAATGGGCGCATGTGATTTTGGGTTTATATAGCTAACGAAAATGTAAGGGTCTAATTGTCAATCGATAACTAAAAATAAATAAAAAAGCGTTTTTGACCATCGGCCAAAAACGCTTTTTATATTTTAATAGAAACTTTACGCCTCTTTATTCCTTGTCGCGATGCGATACAGCACCCATCCCATGAAGATAAATCCTACTACTCCAAGTATATAATACCCTTCTTCACCCAATGAGCCAGAGAGTGCATTCTCCATATTCATCGCATTCAGGGCATTAGCAGTACTATTGAAACCTGCGAGGATCGCAATGATTACCCCAGCGACGGCCCCACCGGCTACCAGGCCGGTAGCAAACAGATTACCTTTGCCCAGCTCCTCTTCTTCAGCGGAAACTTTAATATTCTTCTTCTTGTTTTTCATTTCTACCAAACCACGAATCGCACCACCAATGGCAATTGGTAAGGTGGTAGATAATGGCAGGTAAGCACCTACTGCGAAAGACAATGATTTAATACCACAGAGCTCCATTACGATAGACAGGAATACACCTACCAGTACGAACTGCCAGTCAAGGTTCTTAGACAAGATACCCTTAGCCAGTGTCGCCATCAGTGTACCCTGTGGAGCAGGGAAATAAGTACTACCAATAGCGTGATCAGTAACTCCATTCGCAATCATGACAGCAGTGGGCTTATCGAGGAATTTAACAGTCAGACCAATGACGATAGAAGACACGATCGCACCAATGAAGAGTGATAATTGCTGGTACATAGGCGTAGCACCTACAATGTAACCCGACTTCAGATCCTGCGATGTACCACCTGCATTTGCAGCAGCGATACAGATCATACCACCTACTACCAGTGCCATTGGTTCATAAAGTTTACCACTCCAACCCACAGCGATAAATACCAGACAGGTACCCATCAGGGTAGCGATGGTCATACCTGAAATAGGGTTGTTGGAAGAACCGATCAAACCTACGATACGGCTGGATACAGTTACGAAAAATGCACCAAATATTACTACCAGCAAACCTACCAGCAGTTTCTGGCCAATAGACTGACCCGGCAGCTGAGGCAGGAATGCCATCAGGATGATCAGGGCAATGCTACCGAACAATACCAGTTTTACATTCAGGTCTCTTTCAGTACGTGGTACTTCCGCATTGCTAGTTGCAGCACCTTCACCCTTCTTCAGAGACCCCAGGCTACCTTTGAAAGAAGATATAATAGTAGGAATTGTTTTGATCAGGGTAATGAAACCACCGGCAGCTACAGCGCCAGCACCTATCTGACGTACATAGGCAAAGTAGATAGCGGCAGAGTAATCAGTGAAAGTGTGTGTAGTTGGGTTCCAGTTTCCTTTGCCACCAGGCGTAGCGAGATCAGCCAGGTAACCCAGTTTTACCAGTTGGGTAGCAATCAGGTCACCGGGCAGCAAACTTGCCAGCAAGGGAATCAGTACCAGCCAGGACAATACACCACCCGCTACCAGTACACCGGCAATGCGGGGGCCAATGATATAACCTACACCCAGGTATTCAGGCGTAATGTCAGCACTTATTTTGGCAGATGGGAAGAACTTATTGACCTGTTTGGTCATATAGGCAGGTGTTTCCGAAATAACATGGAAAACCTTTTGGAACAGTGCATACACCACTGCGAAGCCCAGGCCATAGAAAGCAGTTTTAGCAAAGTCACCCCCTTTTTCACCTGCTATCAGTACATCACCACAGGCAGTACCTTCAGGGTAAGGCAGGGTGTCATGCTCTTTCACAATCAGTGAGCGGCGAAGGGGAATCATCATCAGGGTACCCAGGATGCCACCAAAGATGGCGAGAATAAGGATCGTGATGTAATTAAAATACTGGTCACCATTCTTGTCAGACAGGAACAAAAAGCCCGGTAACGTAAATACCACACCTGCAGCAATAGATTCACCAGCTGAACCGGTGGTCTGGATAATATTGTTTTCCAGAATAGTGGTTTTGAAGAATCTCCGGCCAAGCGTAATAGCAATAACGGCAATCGGAATAGACGCGGAAACCGTTAAACCCGCTTTCAGTGCAAGATACACCGTTGCGGCACCGAATATAATACCAAACATGCAGCCCAGTAAAATGGACTTGACCGTAAATTCCTTCATCTTCACCTCTGGTGAGACAAAAGGCTTAAAATTATCTGCCATAGTAAGTGTTGGTGGGTATAGTTAGATTTTGTTCGGGGGGCAATATAGCATTATATGCCCTTTTATCCATAAAAAAACGCTTCTGCCGGCCGACAGAAGCGTTTTTTCCACAAAAGTGGACCTATTTTTTAAATCTTTAAATCCCGCCAGTCTTCTCTTTCACAACACCGGCAATCCATTTGCTGATCATCATCATGACCACAAAGGCAATTGCTGCAGCTACGGTCAGAATCATGAAGTATACTTTCTTGTCAATAAAGCTATCCCAGAAAGTACCCATCATACCAGCTACCTTACCGGCAATGGAGTTCACCAGGTACCAGCCACCCATCATCAGCGCGGTGAGGCGTGGAGGTGACAGTTTGGATACCATTGATAACCCGATCGGGCTTACGAGGATTTCACCCACGGTGAAGATGGCGTAAGTTCCTACCAGGAAGGCCATAGAGCTCTTATCCACGTATACATTCGTCATTGCCGCGGCAAAAATCATCAGCAGGGAAGATAAACCGGCAATAAAGATCCCCATTGCCACCTTTACAGGAGTCGTTGGTTCCTTGCCTCTCTTCGCCAGCCATCCGAACAATCCGAGGACTAAGAGTGTGAATAACACAATGAATCCCGGGTTGGCAGATTGGAAAATCTCTGTAGAAATCAGTTTCATTTTCCCGCTGGCAGGCCATTTATCCCTGGGCAGATTCTGGAAGTAAGGATCCGGACCCTGTACGGTAATCGTATTACCCTGGCCATCAGTCACTGCACGGAATTGTGCATCGATTTGTGTTACAGGATGTGGATCAGTGGTTACTGTTTGCAGCATCCCCATTGGTTTGGCGATCTTTTCCACAGCTGGAGACATAGAGCGGTCAGTATACTGATCTGCCCAGATAGTAAGACCTGTACTGTTCTGGTTGTAGATCACCCAGAACACGATTGCTACCACAAAGAAAGCCAGCAGGGCACCCAGGCCGCGCTTATCTTCCTTATTAGCAGTGGTATACAAACGGATATAAAATATAATAATCGGTACACAGGCAAACATGAATGCATCGATGGAGGAGGTACCGAATAAAGGATGTCCAATGAATTTGTGCATGAAATAACCGAGTACGGCAGCGAGAAAAGCAGGCAGCAATACGAGCCCGAGGATCCTGCTCATCGGCATATCATCTTTCTGTACAGGCTTGCGGATATCACCTTCGGCAATCACATTGGATTTGACAATGAAGATGATTAACCCAATCAGCATACCTACACCGGCAGCAGCGAAGGCATAGCCCCATCCCAGTGAGTTACGGAGGTAGGCAGCAACGAAATTGCAGATGAAGGCCCCGATATTCACACCCATGTAAAAGATGTTGTAGGCAATGTCTTTCTTAGGTTTCAGGTCTTCCCTGTTGTAGATGTTACCCAGAATGGTACCTATATTAGGTTTGAAGAAGCCATTCCCGATAATGATCAGGGTCAGGGCAATGTACATCGCTAATTCTCCTGGAAAAGCCAATGTAAAATAACCGGCTGCCAGGAGGGTGCCCCCCAGGATGACCGCTTTGCGATAGCCGAGATACCTGTCGGCCATTAAGCCCCCGATGAACGGCGAGAGGTAAACCAATGCAATGTAGGTACCCACGAGGTCAGAAGCATGGCTGTTAGAAAAGCCTTTACCGCCATTGGCAGTAGGATCTATCAGGTATAGGAAAAAGATCCCAATCATCAGGTAATACCCGAAGCGCTCCCACATCTCAGTAAAAAAAAGAACATAAAGGCCTTTATGATGGCCGCCATTCTGTTTTGGTGTAATTACAGGCTGCTCAACAGCAGTTTGAGTCATAATTGGTCAGTTTTGTTGATAAGTAAGTCCTATGAATGCGGCAAGATAAATAAATTAGGCTTTTTATCTAGAAAAATGGTGTTTTTGGTTAAATTTTGGCCTTTCTTTGCAAAAAATTTGGAAGAACGGGGCAGAAATGGCTGAATTCGCTCAAATTACACACTGAACATACAATATGAAGATTTTACTATTAGGAAGTGGTGGCCGGGAACACGCCCTGGCCTGGAAAATGACTCAAAGCACTTTATGCGAGCAGTTGTTCATCGCCCCCGGGAATGCCGGTACTGCCCAACATGGACAGAATGTAGACATCGCGGTGTCCGACTTTGAAAAGATAAAGGCTTTTTGTCTTGAAAACGCCATTACCCTGGTAGTACCTGGTTCTGAGGAACCACTGGTAAAAGGGATCTACGATTTCTTCCAGCAGGACGAAGCGCTGAAACACATCCCTGTTATGGGGCCTTCTGCATATGCCGCTCAACTGGAGGGCAGCAAGGCATTTGCGAAGCAGTTCATGAGCCGTCACAATATTCCAACTGCCGCCTACAGGGAGTTTGACGAAAGTACCTATGAAGAAGGGGTAGCTTACCTGCGTCAGCACACCACACCAATCGTACTCAAGGCCGATGGCCTGGCTGCCGGTAAGGGTGTAGTGATCCTGGAAGACCGCGAAGCTGCGGTGACTGAGTTCACCCAGATGATCCGCGAGGCGAAGTTTGGTGATGCCAGCAAAAAAGTTGTCGTGGAACAATTCCTTTCTGGCATAGAATTATCTGTATTTGTGCTCACGGATGGCAAAAGCTACCAGCTGCTGCCTTCCGCGAAAGACTATAAACGTATTGGCGAAGGCGATACCGGCCTGAATACCGGTGGTATGGGAGCTGTATCCCCTGTTCCATTTGCTGACAAAGTATTCATGGATCAGGTGATCGAACAGGTTGTCAAACCTACGGTAGACGGGTTGGCCAAAGAGAATATAGTTTACAACGGCTTTATTTTCTTTGGATTGATCAACGTAGATGGTGCTCCATTTGTGATAGAATACAACTGTCGTATGGGAGATCCTGAAACTGAGGTGGTGATGCCACGCCTGCAAAATGACCTGCTGGAGCTGTTTCAGTCAGTGATAGACGGTAAACTGTCTGCACAAAAAATTTACGAGGATAGCCGCGTAGCCACCACAGTAATGCTGGTAGCCGGGGGGTATCCGGAAGCATATGAGAAGGGTAAGGTCATTACCAATATTCCTGCCCCTACGCAGGATCAGCTGGTATTCCAGGCAGGTACAAAGGCATCCGGTGGTGAGATCCTCACCAATGGGGGCCGGGTACTCACCATCACTTCACTGGCTTCTGATCTGGGTATTGCGTTGTCGCATAGCCGGCAAACCGCAGAATCTATTGATTTTGAAGGCAAATATTACAGGAGGGATATTGGATTCGAGTTCGTGTAAGCCCAGCAGGAGGTGGCCTGTGGCTATGCAGGCACCGCTACTGTCGCATAACTCATTCATTCATAGAGAGCAATACCATACTAACAAACGAGGGATCGTTTAAGCGTTTTCGAGAGTCATTACTATACCGGCAAACAAGTTGTTTTTAACTGTTACAACTACTAACCGGCTCATCAAATACAATAAATAACATTTTTTAATATTATAGTTGTATTATTGAGAAAACATACAATTTTAAGATTGTATATTCGTTGGAATTATTCATTTTTGCACACAATAATATTTTGACCATATTAAGCAATGGGGTTCTTTAATTTTTTAACTCAGGAAATAGCGATTGACTTAGGTACAGCTAATACGCTGATCATTCACAATGACCAGGTGGTGGTGGATGAACCTTCCATTGTTGCTATAGAACGCGCTAGCGGAAAAATCGTGGCTGTTGGTAAAAAAGCCATGATGATGCACGAGAAGACGCATGAGTACCTCCGTACCATTCGTCCCTTGAAAGATGGTGTGATCGCGGACTTTAACGCAGCAGAAGGTATGCTTCGTGAAATGATCAAACTGGTGTATCCAAAGAAACCTTTGTTCTCTCCTAGCTGGCGTATGGTAATCTGTATTCCATCCAGCATTACAGAAGTAGAAAAACGCGCCGTACGCGACTCTGCTGAACAGGCAGGCGCTAAGGAAGTGTTCTTAATACATGAACCGATGGCCGCTGCGCTGGGTATCGGTATTGACGTAGAAGAGCCGGTAGGTAACATGATCATCGATATCGGAGGTGGTACCACCGGTATTAGCGTGATCGCCCTCGCTGGTATTGTGTGCGACCAGAGTATCCGTATCGCCGGTGACGAATTCACTGCCGATATCATGGAAGCCCTGCGCCGCTATCATAGCCTGCTGATCGGTGAAAGAACTGCTGAGCAGATCAAGATCCAGATCGGTTCTGCACTGAAAGAACTGGACAATCCACCAGATGATGTAGCGGTAAATGGACGTGACCTCGTAACCGGTATTCCTAAACAAATCATGGTATCTTACCAGGAAGTAGCCGAAGCACTGGACAAATCCATCTTCAAGATCGAAGAAGCCATCCTCAAAGCACTGGAAACAACTCCTCCTGAACTGGCTGCCGATATCTACCGCAGAGGTTTATACCTGACCGGTGGTGGTGCCCTGTTACGCGGTCTGGACAAACGTCTGACCCAGAAGATCAAATTGCCTGTACACGTGGCAGATGATCCACTGCGCGCCGTAGTAAGAGGTACCGGTATCGCACTGAAACACGTAGGTAAGTATCCGTTCCTAATGCAATAAAACAGAGAGGCCTGCAAGGCAGAAAGTGAATCAACAACTCAGCGCTTTGCAGGCTTCTTTATAGAAATAAAATCCTGTGCGTAATCTCATCATTTTCTTAAGGCGCTACTTTAATTTTTTTCTGTTCTTGCTGCTGGAAGTGATCTGTTTAGTGCTGGTCTTCCAGAACAACGATTTTCAGAAAACAGCTTACCTCAATTCCGCCAATAACATTAGCGCCAGGTTATACGAACGTTACAACAACGTAGAATACTACTTTCACCTGAAAGCTACAAATGACAGTCTGGTAAAAGAGAATGCCCGCCTGCACAATATGCTGCGCACAAGTTTCGACACTGTTATCCTCGACAATATTGTAAAAAATGATACGATGCGCCAGTATAGTACTGATACCGCCCGCAAGGTGATCAGCACTTCTGTACGCCGCTACCTTTACAAAGCCGCCAAGGTTGTCAACAACTCCGTTACAAATCCGATTAACTATATCACCATTCACCGTGGTAGTGCCGATGGCATTCGTCCAAATATGGGCGTTGTCGGCCCAAGCGGTGTTGTAGGTATCGTACGCAGCGTAAATGAACATTACGCAGTAGTGCTCTCCCTCCTCTCCAAAGGTCGTAACTTCGGTACCAGCGCCCGCCTTAGCCATAGCAAGGAAATGGGCATGGTTCGCTGGCACGGCGGTGAAGCCGGCTATGCCACCATGGAAGACGTGCCTAAAAGCGTACACCTCGTAAAAGGGGATACCGTAGTCACCAGCGGTTACTCCGCCTTCTTCCCTGAAAATATCCCGATCGGTTACGTAGAATCAACCGAAGAGGTAGACAAAGCCAGCACCTCCTTTAACATCAGGATCCGCCTGGCTACTAACTTCTACAACCTGCAATATGTGTATGTAATTGACAACCTCTTGCAGGATGAACAAAAATCTTTGGAGGATTCAACTTACAAGCTGATCAAACAATGAGCATACTGTTAAGAAATATAATCCGTTTTGTGCTTTTGCTGTTGTTGCAGGTTTTTGTTTTAAACAAGATATTGCTGCATCAATCGGTTAGCTTCAACATCTACATGCTTTTCGTGTTGCTGCTGCCCTTTAACCTGCCCCGCCCGGCACTCATGCTGCTGGCACTGCTCATGGGCCTTACTCACGACATGTTTATGAATACCATGGGTATGCACGCCGCTGCCTGCGTATTCATTGCTTACCTGCGACCTTTTATTATTAACATCCTTTCACCACAGGGTGGTTTTGAAACTACACAGAAGACCCCTTCTATGACTAGTATGGGCGTATCCCAGTTTCTGATCTATGCTGCTATTCTGGTATTCCTTCACAATCTGGTCTTCTTTTCGCTGGAGGTGTTCAATGTAGGCAGCTTTTTGTATCTGCTGTTAAAGATCATCTTCTCTACCGCCGCGAGCATTTTCCTGATCGTGCTGTATGAGCTGTTGTTCTTTTCGAGGAAGTAAAATGTATAGTATCTTTATAAAGAAGGATACTTTTTTTAATAATGCATCTCCGGGGAAATGTCTGTCTATAATCAACCCAGAAAACGGGTCATACAATTTATATTCCTTGGCATGGTCGTATTGATCATGACAAGGCTTTTCTTTTTACAAGTTGTCGAAAAAAAATACTCTAAGCTGGCAGATGCCAATGCGGTACTCCGCAAAGTAGTTTACCCCAGCCGGGGTATCATCTTCGACCGCAAAGGTCGTAGTATCCTCAGCAACGATATTATGTACGACCTGGTCGTGACCCCTATCAATGTCAAAAACATCGATACGGCCTACATGTGCCAGATCCTGAATATCACCAAAGAAGAATTCAGAAAACGTATCACCGCCTCCATCCTCAAAAATGGTAGCCGCCGTGTATCCGTATTCGCTCCCCTGCTATCCCCCGAAGCCTTCGGAAAACTGCAGGAAAGCATGTATATGTTCCAGCCCGGATTTGAACTGGTACCCAGACAAATCCGTTCTTATCCCTTCGCTGCCGCAGCAAATATCTTAGGATATATCGGTGAGATCTCCCCCCAGATGATGCAACGCCCGCAGTATGCCGACTATAACCAGGGTGATTACCTGGGTATGACCGGCCTGGAAAGAACCTACGAAGAAGTGCTGATGGGACAACGTGGTATTCAATACCTCGTAAAAGATAACCTGAACCGCCCCCAGGGCCCTTACGAACACGGGGAATTCGATACCGCCGCCATCGCCGGTAAGAACCTCCGCCTCTCTCTCGACGTTGACCTGCAGGTACTCGGCGAGCACCTCATGCGTAACAAAATCGGTAGCGTAGTTGCCATCGACCCTCAGACAGGTGGTATCCTCTCTATGGTAAGTGCACCTACCTTCGACCCGAACCTGCTGACAGGTTCTTTCAGAGCACGCAACTTTAGCCGCCTCTTTACTGATACAACCAAACCACTCTTTAACCGTGCTATCCAGGCTGGATACCCACCGGGATCTTCTATGAAACCGCTGACAGCACTGATCGCACTGGATGAAGGCGTAATTACTCCCAGCTATGGTTTCCCATGCTTCGGTGCATATACGTACTGCGGCCGCCCGATAGCCTGTACCCACCACAATGCTGGGCACGCAGCCAACCTGCGACTGGCCATCGCCAACTCCTGCAACGCCTACTTCGTACACCTTTACAGGCTGGAGGTAGACGCGCCTAAGTGGGGCGGTGTGAAAAAAGGACACCAGAAATGGCATGACTATATCTCCTCCTTCGGCCTGGGACACAGACTGGGTATTGATATTCCAAGTGAATCAGGTGGTAAAGCCATCGATACCGCTGGTATGAATAAACTCTATCGCGGTCAGTGGAACTCCTGTTCAGAGCTGTATGTAGGTATGGGCCAGGGCCAGGTGGTAGCCACACCATTACAGATGGCAAATGCGATGTGTATCATCGCCAACCACGGGTCCTACTATGTACCTCACTTCGTGAGCAGCATAGACAATGATAATACACACCTGCTGGATAAATACAAGGAAAAACACGTGGTAGCCCACGTATCAGATACTTCTTATCGTTCAGTAATATATGGTATGGAGGATGTGGTGGAGAAAGGTACTGGTATGATTGCCCGTATCGACAACATCATCGTGTGTGGTAAAACAGGTACTGCGGAAAACAATGCCATTGTAAACGGTAAGCTCACCAAACTGAAAAACCACTCCGTATTCGTAGCATTTGCACCTAGAGACAATCCTAAGATTGCCATTGCCGTGATCGTGGAGAATGCAGGTTTCGGGGCCACTTACGCTGCCCCTATCGCCAGCTTAATGATTGAGAAATACCTGAATGATACCATATCATTGAAACGCAAACCACAGATGATGAAGACACTGAACGATGTGACCATTGACCCTGTGGTAAGAGAAAAATCCAAGCTGGATTCCCTGAACGGAGCTTCAGCTAAAATGACGACAGAACAAATACTTAAACTCTATTTCCCGAATAACTAATGATGAACCGCCGGCAGCAATTAAAGCTTACAGAAGGTATTGACTGGCCTATCATGGGTCTCTACCTGGCATTGGTGTTCGTTGGCCTGTTATCGATCTTTGCTGCTGAGTACAGAGAGGGCGATAATATATGGAACGATATCATTCACCTGAATAAGAACTATTCCCGTCAGATCATGTGGCTGGGTGTATCCGCTATCCTGGCGACCATCATCTGGCTCACGGATAGTAAGTTCTTTACTGCCACGGCAAACCTGCTGTATGCAGGCGGTATACTCTTATTGCTGTTGGTAATAGCCATTGGTAAAGACGTAAAAGGATCGCATTCCTGGTTAGTGATAGGTGGCTTCCAGTTCCAGCCTGCAGAGCTGACCAAGCTATGTACCAACCTGGCACTGGCCAAGTATCTGTCTTCATTGGAAACAGATTTTACCAAACTAAGGTCGCGGTTAATTGCAGCTGCCCTGGCTTTGATTCCCTGCGCCATCATCATCCTGCAGGATGAAACGGGTCTGGCACTCGTGTACTTCTCTTTCTTCCTGGTCATGTACAGGGAAGGTTTGCCGGCAGTACTCCTGGTGATTGCATTCTCGGGAATCGTGCTGGTATTGTCAGCATTATTGGTGGATAAGAATATTCTCTTTTACATCTTCACAGGTATTACAGCACTGGTCATTTATTTCATGCGCCGTGATATCAGAAGACATCGTTCCAAACTGGCGCTGATCCTGGGTGTCTATGCATTCTGCTCGGTATTCGTCATGTTCATCGTGCCCTTTGCATTTACCAAGGTGCTGAAAGATTACCAGGTAAAGCGTATCAACGTAATGCTGGGTAAAGAGAACGACCCGAAAGCTACTTACAATACAAGACAGAGTATGATCGCCATCGGTTCCGGTGGTGTGATCGGAAAAGGATACCTGAAAGGAACCCAGACGAGATATGATTTCGTACCGGAACAAAGTACTGACTTCATCTTCTGTACCGTGGGGGAAGACTTTGGCTTCCTGGGCTCACTGATATTTATAGGCTTATACGTCGCCCTGCTCTTACGGATTATTTTTGTCGCGGAGCGACAGCGATCGACGTTTAGCAGGGTGTATGCTTATGGGGTGGCCAGCATCATCTTCTTCCACATGGCCATCAATATATCGATGACGATAGGTCTGGCACCGGTAATTGGTATTCCACTGCCCCTGGTGAGTTATGGTGGTTCCTCCCTGATGACGTTTACGATGTTGATCTTTATAATGCTGAGACTGGATGCCGACAGGCAGATGGTACTGAGATAAGACCGGCCGCAGGCCGCTCTAAAAAAAGAACGCTCCCGCCTGAGGCAGGAGCGTTCTTTTTTTATTTCGTACCTTTGCATCCTCACTTTGGCACTAGAAACTATGGCACGTATTATTCCATTATCAGAAGGGTCTTTCACTGTAGATGCTACAAAAAAGTTCGTACCTTATAATCCATCAGTAGACACTATGCAGCAGAGAACTGGTGGTTCATTACTGGTAGAGATCCAACCTTTTCTCGTTATTACCAATCAGGACTTCATCCTTTTTGACACAGGTCTGGGTCTTCGCAATAAGGACGGCGTACTGCAACTACACCAACACCTCATCGATAATGGCGTGAACCCCATGGAAATCACCAAAGTACTGATGAGCCACCTGCACAATGATCACTCTGGTGGAGTTTCTTCTGTTGATCCCATCACCGGCCAGCGGGAGCTTACATTTCCTCACGCTACCTATTATGTGAACAGGCAGGAATTCCAATATGCACTGGAACACAATGGTAAATCATACAATGCTGAGTATATCTCCCTGCTCCAGAATTATGACAACGTTATCTTTACAGAAGGCAATGGCACCATCGACGATTATATCTCTTACGAGGTAACCGGTGGGCACTGCCCTTATCACCAGGTCTTCCTGATCGATGATGAAGATGGTAAGATCTTCTTCGGTGGTGATGAAGCCCCTCAGATGTCTTATATGCTCCGCCGCTTTGCAGCCAAGTATGACTATGATGGTAAGCGTGGCCTGGAACTCCGCGAGCAGTTCAAGCAACGTGGCATTGCCGGTGACTGGACATTCCTCTTCTATCACGATACAAAAACACCTTTCAACCAATTCAAATAAATGTATACCGCGTATGATAATCTCTGTTTTTCCGGTCATGCACACATGCAGGCCTGGGGACAGGGATCATACAACTGGGCTGCTTACAGCGAATACAATCGCAAAACAGATCATGAAGTATACACACCTGTCAGCATCCTCAACCTGGTGATACAGGGGCAAAAGCGCATGTATGATGGGCAGCGTATTCACCATCTGCATGCAGGCGACGTATTCCTTATCCCGGCAGGTACATTGCTCTGCTCTGAAATCCTGGGCAGGAAAGAGGGTTATGCGAGTATCAATGTGGTATTGCCGAATGAAATAATTGAACAATTACCCCTGCCCTCCTCAGCAATGGAAGTGGCTAGCTGCCAGCTACAAAAACAAGCTCACTGGGAGGATTTCTCCTTAGAAATATTCAATGCATTTAAAAAATCATCTCCCTTAGATCCTGAATATATCATATCAAAGGCAGTTGACCACTTACCTCTGGCAGCCTTGCAAATGCTCCGCCAGTCCTTATCCAGCGATCTCCCTGTGCAAACTATCGGCCGGGAACTCGCTGCTCCTTTACAAATAGAAGACCTGGCCCGCCAGAGTTACATGAGCAAGGCCACGCTGAAGAGGCGTTTTCAGCAACGCTATCTCAAAAGTCCCATGCACTGGGTATGGGAAAAACGCCTGGAGAGAAGCAGTTTCCTGTTAAGGACTACCACGCTTTCCATTCAGGAAATCGCTTACAGCAATGGCTTTGAAAACATTCCTCACTTTTATCGCCTGTTTCGCCGAACATATGGAATGACACCCAAAGAATGGCGAACGATAAAATGAGCTTTTCAGCAAATAGTCGGCGCATCCCGCTAGCTATCTTGTTTTTAAAAAAGTAATTATGAGCAATTTCGCGCAGGAATGGCTGCAGGCCTGGAACTCCCATCAGCTGGAAGCTATCATGTCTCACTATGCAGAAGATGTGGTTTTCTACTCTCCTTTTATCATCAAAATCAACAATGACCCTGCCGGCAATCTCCGTGGTAGGACTGCCTTGCAGGCCTATTTCTCAAAAGCATTGACTGCTTACCCCGACTTGCATTTCGACCTGATACAGGTATTGGAAGGTGTGAATTCAGTGGTATTGTATTACCGGAGTGTGGGCAACCGGCTTGCTGCTGAAATGATGGTATTAAACAAGGAAGGGAAGGTAGTAGAGGTAAAAGCGCATTACGCCTAAAAAACAAAGCCTCCCAGGTCGGGAGGCTTTGTTGACTTATTCCTTATATAACATCTATAGTTATCAGTTTCTCCATCTACGTGGGCCGGGACCACCCATATTTCTGACTTGTCTCTCTTTCAGCTGCTGCAATAATACTTTTCTGAATTCTCTTTCTGACCTGAACACCGACCCTGCTTTATTTGCTGGCAGTACTTTCTGAAATTCCTTATCGTAATGGTTTTTGATATCCAGCATGCGCTGGTCGTATTTTAATTCCTGATCCGGGGCGGAGACTTTATCATCCGTTTTTTGCGCTTTGGTAGCGGTTGCACGGTTATTTCTTTCAGCGATCAGGATTTCTACTTCTTTAGTATACTGGTTATACACCGGCCAGAATTTCTGAGCTTCATCTGGTGTAAGGTCGAGCTTCTGAGCCAGGTAGGCAATTTCTGCCGCCCGGATCTTGTCTTTTATCTCAGCATCGCTGCCGCCGGTCTGCGCCATACCCGGTGAGGGGCGACACAGCAGGGAGGTGATAAAAAGTAAGCACAGTATGTAAAAATGTTTCATTTAGTTTGTAATTGGACTTTCTTCTTTTAAAGAACCAGTGTTTTCCAGGTAGCTTTCGATGTCCTGGGTAGAGAGTTCACCAGGCAAAGGTGTACTTTCCGTAGCTGTCGTCGTCGTTTTCGGAGTGCCTGCTGTTAATCCCATGAGTTCTTCCTTATCAAAAGCATCCATGTGGTTCTGCAGGTATTCCAGGATTTCCTGATCACTTACATCTGATAAACTAGCTTCGGCCAGGTTGATGGTCGAAGCAGACGCTGGCCTTTGTTGGGTGTGTAACATGTAATATAAGCCGCTGGTGCCTACCAGTGCAATCATACAGGCGGCAGCCGCCCATTTGTAGAACTGCATTCTGCGTGGGCGCATGTTCACCACTTTGGTTGCTTGCTGTGCAATGGCGGCTACCTGTGTATCCAGCTGATTGAAGTAATCAGTTGGTACAGAGAAAGGCATTGCTTTTGGTGCGCCTGCCAGCAGTGGAGATATTTCAGCCAGTTCATCAGCCACTTCCTCACTTCTTACCTTTTGCATCACCTGGGCAGACAGCTGCTCAAAGTAGCCTTCAGGCATAGAGAAAGGCGCTGTTTTGGTCAGCTCGGCAAAAGGTGATATGCTTTCCTCTTCCTGGATCTGCTGGAGTAAGCGGGCAGGGAGCTGCTCAAAATACCCTTCAGGCAGGGAGAAAGGTGTCGTCTTCGACAAAGATGCCAGCAATGGAGAGATCGCTGCCAGTTCGCTGGCGGCTTCTTCCATTTTTATCTTTTGCATTACCTGTGCGGACAGTTGCCCAAAGTAGCCGTTTGGAGGAGGGGTAAGGGCAGATATCCGGGAAAAACCAGTCAGTTCCGGCTCCTGGATCCGTGCAAGGATCGCCGCCGGTAATTGCTCAAAATACCCTTGAGGCACAGCCATCGGGAACGTCTTTGGTGCAGTAGCCAGCATGAGAGAAATGCCTTGCAGCTCTTCCTTCACATCTACCTGATGCACTTTATCAAGGATGATCGCCGGCAGCGACTCAAAGTAACCAGCCGGAACCCCAGACAGGGGAGCCTTTTGTGGCCATTGAGCGCCAGGAATAATCTCCTGAAGTTCGTTCGCAATATCGTGACCTTTGGGTATCATTATGGTAATTAGACAGCAGAAGATATGAATAGTTTAAAGACTTACACGTTTCGTCTTTAAATTTTTCATTTTCATCTCAAAAATTAACGCTTTCACCTCAAAAATTCAGCAAATGTCGCAATTTTAGCTGTTCTTAATAAATTCTTCAATTTTTTTTACGGCGTGATGGTAGGAGGCTTTCAGGGCACCTTCTGAGGTATCCAAAACACGGCTCATTTCTTCATAGGGCATCTCGTCATAGTATCGCAGGTTAAAAACGATCCTTTGTTTTTCGGGTAGTCCCAGGATAGCTCTCTGCAGTTTCCATTCCAGTTTATTTGCATCGAACTGACTATCAGCTTTCAGCGTATTACTGAGTCCTGTTTCTACATCGGACAGGGACACAGATGTATTCTTCTTTTGTTTTTCCAGGAAGGTCAGGCACTCGTTAGTCGCTATCTTATAGAGCCATGTGTATAACTGGGCATCTTCCCGGAAGCCTTCGAGGTTTTTCCACACTTTTACAAATACGTTTTGTAATACATCGTTCGCATCGTCATGATCCAGCACCAATCGTCTCACATGCCAATATAAGCGCTCCTGGTATTTCTGAATGATATACGTGAATCCCTTTTCCCTTGTGGCAGGATCCCGGTACAAACTCAGCAATGTCTTATCATCCTGGATAATGGCCATACTAAGGTTAAATGGTTAAAGAATGGAATTTAATTAAAAACCACTTATTAAGATTGTTTTTTCCTGCGAAAGTTTAATACTGTCAGCAGGGGGAATGAGCAATTTTTTAATCCAAAGCCTTAGCCTCAAAAAAATAGGCTGACCTTATCAGTCAGCCTACAGTCTTATAAAAAGCTTGTTAATATCTCTTACTTAGCCTTTTTTCTGGCGATTGCCTTTTCAGCAGCAGCTACGATATGGTCTGCATCCAGGCCATATTTCTTCAGCAGTTCCAGTGGTTTACCACTTTCACCGAAGGTATCTTCCGTACCTACATATTCGATAGGCACTACATGGTTACGTGCAGCTACCTGTGCGATGCTGTCACCCAGACCACCCAGTACGTTGTGTTCTTCAGCAGTTACAGCACAACCGGTCTTCTTAATAGAAGCCAGTACAGCTGCTTCATCCAGCGGCTTGATAGTGTGGATATTGATGATTTCCACGCTATAACCTCTTTCTTCCAGGATCTTACCTGCTTCGATAGAGAGCCATACCATGTGACCACAAGCGAAGAGGGTAACGTCAGTACCTTCGTGCAGGATCTGCGCTTTACCTACTTCAAATTTCTGATCTTCAGGGGTGAAATTAGGCCATTTTGGACGACCAAAACGCAGGTACACAGGACCATGATGTTCTGCAATTGCGATAGTGGCAGCCTTGGTCTGGTTGAAATCGCAAGGTACGATCACAGTCATACCAGGCAGCATTTTCATCATACCTATATCTTCGAGGATCTGGTGAGTAGCACCATCTTCACCCAGGGTTAAACCTGCATGGGATGCACAGATCTTCACATTCTTGTCAGAATAAGCAACGGACTGACGAATCTGATCGTATACGCGTCCGGTTGAAAAGTTGGCAAACGTGGTAGTGTAAGGGATTTTACCGCCGATGGTCATACCAGCAGCGATGCCTATCATGTTGGCTTCTGCAATACCGACTTGTACAAAACGATCCGGAAATTCCTTAATAAAGGCGTTCAGTTTCATAGAGCCCAGCAAATCAGCAGTCAGTGCTACTACATTTGGATTTCTACGGCCAGCCTCCAGGATTCCTTCTCCAAATCCTGCGCGGGTTTCCTTCTCATTTAACGGTTTAATATCTTTTACCATAGCCTTTATTATAAGTATTGAGCCTTAAAAGTAATAAAAAAGATGAGCATGTTATACCTTTTTATTAAAGGCAAGGACATGCTCATTTTAATTGTCTGGACTACATTAATTATTAAGTACCCTGTCTCTCAGTGCTACTTCCCATTGCCATGCAGTTCTCATCATATCCTCAATGCCTGTTTTAGGCTCCCAGCCCAGTTTGGATTTGGCTTTGGTATTATTTGCATAGATGGCTATTACATCACCCGGACGATCAGGTCCCAGTTCGTAATTGAGTTTCACGCCAGAGATCTTTTCGAATGCCTTGATGGCTTCCAGCACGGTAACCCCATTGCCGGTACCCAGGTTGAAGACCTCACAATTGGTCGTATTTTTCTTATCGATCAGGTATTGTAATGCTCTGGTATGTGCATTTGCGATATCCATTACATAGATATAGTCACGGATACAGCTACCATCGCGGGTATCATAATTATGACCGAATACAGTCAGCTTAGGGATTTTACCAATTGCTGTCTGGGTGATCACTGGCACCAGGTTATCTGGTTTACCCAGTGGCAGTTCGCCGATCAGGGCAGAAGGGTGTGCACCAACCGGGTTGAAATAACGGAGCAGGATAGACTGGGTGCTGTTTACACGGCTATAGTCTTCAATGATCTGTTCACCCATTTGTTTGGTACGTGCATATGGAGACTGTGCCTCTCCCAGCGGAGTTTCTTCTACTACGGGCAGTGCAGTGGTATTACCATACACAGAGCAGGAAGAAGAGAACACCAGATTAGGAATGTTGAATTCCTTTACACATTTCAGTACGTTAGTCAGTGAAGTGAGGTTGTTGTGGAAATATAACAGGGGCTCTGCCACCGATTCTGGTACTGTTTTCAGGGCTGCGAAGTGAATGACACCTACGATGTCACGGTTTTCGTGGAATACGGCGTGGGTATCTTCCAGATTGCAGAGGTCAACTTTGTA
Organism: Chitinophaga silvisoli; assembly: GCF_003412465.1. Lineage (GTDB taxonomy): Bacteria > Bacteroidota > Bacteroidia > Chitinophagales > Chitinophagaceae > Chitinophaga > Chitinophaga silvisoli. The sequence goes on along the minus strand of NZ_QTJV01000002.1, from coordinate 153,271 downwards.
ATTGCGGACTTTTTTACCTGTGATTTTTTCTACGCCTTCCAGCAATTGTGTACTACTGCGGATATTGCTGTCTACAGAGACTACGTCAAATCCATTGTTAATCAGATCTACGATAGTGTGAGAGCCAATATAGCCACAACCGCCGGTAACAAGAACCTTCATATGATTTGTTTTTAGAGTTGGTATCAAAGTAACAAAAAGCGAATTACGAATTTATGTCGTAAATACCATATTCTCAAAATATTGGTCAGCCGGGTAGTGTAACATTTTCATTTTCCTTCACAAAACAGTTGCATTCTCTCAAAAAAATTACATGCTCTTCCATTCCTTTACCCCCTTTATCGCAAAAAATCGCTTTTACCTGGCGGCAAAAGCGATTTTTTGGTGTATGATCTCAATATTATTGTTTCAATAAAGACTCCAGGTAGTTGCCATAACCGCTTTTCAGCAGCGGAGTAGCCAGTTTATGCAACTGCTCTATGTCAATAAACCCTTGTCTGTAGGCGATTTCCTCGATACAGGCGATCTTAATCCCTTGCCTCTGCTCTATCACCTGTACAAACTGGGATGCCTGCATCATAGAGTCGAAGGTACCTGTATCCAGCCATGCGGTGCCACGTGGCAGGATAGATACTTTCAGTTTACCCGCTTCCAGGTAAGCTTTATTCACATCTGTGATTTCGTATTCGCCACGTGCACTTGGTTTCAGGTTAGTGGCAATCTCCACCACATTGTTGTCATAGAAGTACAGACCAGGTACAGCATAGTTACTCTTTGGCTTAGCCGGCTTTTCTTCGATAGATACAGCCTGCATTTTGTCATCGAACTCCACTACACCATATCTTTCAGGGTCTGATACCTGGTAGGCATAAACGATACCACCCTGCACATTTACGTTGTTGGCCAGCTGGGTACCCAGACCTGCGCCATAGAATATATTATCACCTAATACCAGTGCGACATTGTCATTTCCAATAAAGTCCTTTCCGATCACAAATGCCTGGGCCAGACCATTTGGTTCCGGTTGTTCAGCATAGGCAATATCCAGTCCCAGTTGCTTACCATCACCAAAGAGGCGCTTGAAAGCCGGCAGGTCATGAGGGGTAGAAATGATGAGAATTTCCCTGATACCAGCCAACATCAGCGTAGACAATGGATAATAGATCATCGGTTTATCATACACCGGCATGATCTGTTTACTGATGGCATAAGTAATGGGGTGTAAACGGGTGCCGGAGCCCCCGGCTAAGATAATACCTTTCATTGCGGTTTATTATATGATAAACAATCGTCAATAAGAGCTTGCCTCAAAAGCGAGAGTACCTGATGGAGAGAATGATTACATGCCGGCCTTCAGGTGACGCTTGTGGAAACCTCCTTATTGACATAATAGGATACTGGGTCTTCCAAAAGCCTTACAAAAATAGGGGTATGGGGGAGAAAAAAAAGCGGCAGTGGGAAAATATCCATAAAAAAAGCCGGCGTGAGAAATATCCTTAATATTCCCACGCCGGCCCGGATATATCGATCCGAAGATCGCTTACATAAACAGATTCACTATGAAATACACAACAGCAGCCAGTAAAGCACTGATCGGAATAGTCAGGATCCATGCCCAGAGCAGGCTCACTGTTACCCCCCAGCGTACTGCTGAAAGACGTTTTGTAGCACCTACCCCGATAATAGAACCGGTAATAGTGTGTGTGGTACTTACAGGAATGGCCAGTGCTTCAGTGAGGTAAAGCGTAATGGCACCTGCGGTTTCTGCGGCTACGCCTTCCAGAGGAGTTACTTTCGTGATACGGGAGCCCATGGTCTTTACGATCTTCCAGCCACCACTCATGGTACCCAGACCAATCGCAGCGAAACAGGAGAATGGCACCCAGTTGGGTATATGCATCAGATCGGGGATGATACCATGCGCAACCAGGGCCGCTGCTATGATACCCATTACTTTCTGGGCATCGTTACCACCGTGGGCAAGGCTCAGCGCACCTGAAGATACCAGCTGCAGGCGTTTGAACCAGCTTTCTGCCCTGTATGGGTTGGCCTTGCGGCAAACGTTCATAATTATAATGGTAATCACAAAGGCGACGGCCATGCCTATGAAAGGAGCCAGCGCAATAAAGTAAATGATTGGCATTACTTTACCATAGTTGATTACATCAAAGTTACCATGAGCAGCAGCTACGGCAGAACCAATAAAACCACCGATCAGGGTATGCGACGAGCTGGATGGAATACCATACCACCAGGTAAGCAGGTTCCAGATGATAGCAGCTACCAGGCCGGAAAAAATCACTTTCAGGGTGATAAACTGCTCAAATATTGATTTGGCAATCGTATTACCTACCTTAAATTCCCCGTAAACGTACTTTGAAATAAAAAAAGCGGCAAAGTTGAATATAGCAGCCCACAATACGGCCTGAAACGGAGTCAGCACTTTTGTGGATACGATCGTAGCTATAGAGTTGGCAGCATCATGAAACCCGTTGATAAAGTCAAAGATGAAGGCCAGTATAATGATTGTGACAAGTAAGATCATTAGAATAAAGTTTGCATTGAGCCATTACATGACCGGGCTACTATGCATATTTAATGATGATGGATTCGATCACATTCGCACAGTCTTCGCATTTATCGGTAGCGATTTCCAGTGCCTGATACAATTCACGCATTTTCAGCAGTTCACCTGCATTGTTGGATTCCTTCTCGAACAGATCCGCAATAGCCATGTCATAAATGTCATCAGCATGGTTTTCCAGGCTGTTGATTCTAACACAGGCATCAGTGATATTACGCATATTGGACATGGTTCTCAGTTCAGGGATCGCTTTATGCAGCTCCAGGGTACCCTGATAAATCAGGTCAGCCAGTTTACGAACGCTATCATTGATCTCCACTACTTTGTACAGATCAAGCCGCTTTGCAGAACCATGAATGTAATCTGCTACGTCATCCAGGGTAGCTGCCAGGTGGTGAATATCTTCACGGTCAAAGGGAGTAATGAAGTTCTGGCCCAGTTCTACGAATATACGATGGGTAAAATCGTCATTTTTGTGTTCTAATCGCTCGATCAAATGCGTCTTATCCTTCCTTACAGCAGGGTCTGTAGCATTTACCAATTCAATCAGTACCTTCCCCATTTCTACCAGATTGGCAGCTACATCTTCAAATAATGAATAGAATACCCTGTCCTTAGGAATAAACAATTTTACAAAGGAATTAAAGCCTCCCATACGCTATATAGTTTGAATTTGCCGCAAAAATAGCTTTCCGCGACCAATACCTCCAAGAAATAATTTTTCTTAATGATTCCTTAACACTGGATTAATATAAAAGTAATATAGCAATTTTTTCTTTGTATTGTTAAAATCTGCATTGTATGAGCCTGGTTTTCAAGGATCTTCTGTCCCGAAAGCGCCCAGCCACGCAGTGCAGATCCACCTACAGCGAGCGAACATCTTTTTTTTATCACCATTAGAACAACGAACCTGGCTTTCCGGTTCACCAGCGTAAACAATGTCCGATAAACGCCCACTTGATATAGTCGTTATTTCCGATGTACACCTCGGAATATACGGCTGTCACGCTAAAGAGCTTGTCCAATACCTAGATAGCATCGATCCTAAGATCTTGATTCTCAATGGCGATATTATCGACATCTGGCAGTTCAGCAAACGCTATTTTCCTAAAGCCCATACTAAAGTGATTCGCAGAATCCTGAAAATGACAGGAAAGGGCACAGACGTTTATTATCTCACCGGCAACCACGACGAAGCGCTCCGCAAATTTGCAGGGTTCGGCCTGGGCAACCTCACCATCGATAATAAACTCATCCTGGACGTAGACGGCAAAAAGCACTGGTTCTTCCATGGAGACGTTTATGACGTGACCATGAAAAATTCCAAATGGCTCGCGAAACTGGGGGGTAAGGGCTATGACCTGCTCATTATTATCAATCGCCTGGTGAATAATATCCTGGAAAGCATGGGACGGGAAAAGATGAGCTTTTCCAAAAAGGTCAAACATGGTGTAAAACAAGCAGTGAAATTCATCTCCGATTTTGAACAGATCGTAGCTGAGATCGCTGTGGACAAGGGATTCGATGTAGTAGCCTGTGGACACATCCACCAGCCAATTATTAAGGAAATGGTGCACAACGGTAAATCCGTCACCTACCTGAACTCCGGCGACTGGGTGGAAAGCCTTACCTCTCTCGAATATGTAAATAAAGAATGGACCCTCTACCAGTACCCAGTCACCAAAACTAAAGTGATACTGCCGGAAGAAGAGGAAGATCAGCAAATATGGGGGGATCTCGATCTGTCAAAAGCGGTGACTTTCCCAAATTCATAAAAATTAGTTTTTACCTATTGCCTGGAAAGGCAATAGGTAAAATTCTTATACTTATATATGTTATACTTTAACATATATTTATGATTATATAACACGCCCTTAATATTCACTTAATACGCAGGAACTAAGTTTGCAAACAATTCAGTAAGACTGGAAATAATAATCCAAACGTGAAATGAAAGTATTGAAGTTACATCCTTTAATGACAGTATCCCTTTTGCAGATGCAGTTCCAACGGTTACTCTCGTGTAACATTGCTGTTTATATGCGGAACTCCCCGGCGAATGCTTTCGATACATTGCAGGAAGCCGGCTTTCTGGAAAATATGCTCATTGAATACCCCATTGACGAAACCCTGAGTCTTCGCGAATTCGAAGAAGAGCTGGAAGACAGATTCAACTTCACCCTCGAACTCTGTAACAAAGACAATAAACCGTTTACCAACAAAAGCATGCACCTATTCCAACTGATCAAAGGTATCAGTGATCACGCAAGACCAGGTTATACTAACGGTAACGAATATAATATCCAGCTCGAGAAATTAATTAACCTCCATAATAATAACAGACAAGGACCACAACCTTTCTCCTGTTAATTATTATATACAACATCTGTGTAACCTTTATATTCCTATACCTATAACGCACCTACGTAAAACTGTTAACATACAGGTAACCCTCAGTTAACATTGAGGTTATATACCCCCTCTACTTTTGCCCTACTATCAATCTATATAACGAACGAACAATTCTACTGTGAAGCAACTTTTTGAGTCCGCACGCTTGTGTGTATACCTGTTATTTTGCATTGTCATGCCATCCTTTGCCTTCGATAATGGAAGAATTACTGGTAAAGTAACCGACCTGAAGACAGGTGAACCATTGATTGGTGTAACTGTGTTAATCCAGGGGACCTCGCAGGGGACGGTGACTGATGTAACGGGCAACTATACACTAAATATTGCACCAGGTACTTATACAATCGAGTTCAAATACATGGGGTATCAGACCAAAGCAGTCACTGAGGTGATTGTGAAGGGAAGCAATGCTACCAGCCTGCCCGTGGTGATGGATGAACCCACTTCCAAGAACCTTGCGGAAGTAGTCATCAAAGGCTCTTTCAGACAGGAAACTATCAACGCATTATATACATTGCAGAAAAATAACGCCGCTGTATCAGACGGTATCTCTGCCGATGTAATTAAGAAATCACCGGACCGCAGCACTGGCGAAGTATTGAAACGTGTAAGCGGTACTACTATCCAGGATAATAAATTCGTTATTGTACGTGGTCTCAGCGATCGTTACAACGTAGCACTGGTGGACAATGCAAGTTTGCCAAGTACAGAGCCGAACCGTAAGGCATTCTCCTTCGATATTATCCCTGCGAATATGATCGATAACATTGTTATCACCAAATCTGCTACACCTGAATTACCCGGTGACTTTGCAGGTGGTGTGATCAATGTACAGACCAAAGAAATCCCTGCACAGCAGTTCTTCGATATCTCATTGGGTACCGGCTTCAATACCGTTTCTACTTTCCAGCCTTTCAAAACTGGTTACAAGACAAGCACCGATATCTTAGGATTTGACAATGGTGGTCGTCAGCTACCATCAGCTTTCCCTTCTACTACCGCTATCAAAAATGGCCAATTGAGCCTGGAACAGACACGCGCCGCTGAAAAATCCCTGAACAATGACTACCGTGTAAGAGAACGAAACGGTGCACCATCCATCAACTTCCAGGGTAGCTGGGGTAATCACTGGGATACAAAGAAACATGGCAGCCTGGGTATGATCGCAGGTGTGACTTATTCACACAATGAGACGGTGGCGAAAGACATGATAAGACACTATGACAACTTCGATTATATCGATAATGTTTATAAGTATTCTTCTAACCTGGGTGCAGTAGTAAACGTAGGTTACACTACTGGCAAAAGCAAACTGGTTTGGAGAAATATCTATAACAAGATCTTTGATGATAACTTCCTGTACAGAACGGGTGATAACATTGGTAGCTCCAAATACGTGAACTACTATGCCTTTGACCTGATCCAGAAATCATTGTTCAAAACTTCTGTAGAAGGTGATCACCAGGTAGGACAGGGCCAGAGCAAAATCAACTGGTTATTGTCTTACAACAAAGTAACCAACAACCAGCCTGACCAGCGTAAAGTTTCTTATGGCAGAGGTATCAACGATGTAACCAGTCCAATGATCGCTGATATAGGTTCCGTTGGTAAAGCAAACAGCAGACTGTTCTCCGACCTGGATGAAAATATTTATATCGCCAGCGCAAACTATACACATCCTTTCCGCTTCCTGGATAACAAGAGCAGCTTTAAAGCTGGTGTTTTAGGCCAGTATCGTTCCAGGGATTTTCATGCACGGTATATCGGTTTGAAACTGGATGCGATCAAGGATGGCGGTAATGAGGTGGCACAACGTCCTATCAACACCCTGTTTGGCAATGATGTAATTGACCAGGATTATTACCTGCTGGATGATATCACTGCTACAGCTGATGAATACAGGGCGACAACACTGACTACTGCCGGTTATGCACAACTCGATAACCGTATTTCAGATAAGCTGCGTATCGTATGGGGGGTGCGTGTAGAATCATTTAATATGAAATTGAAATCACCCATTCAGAATGCGTCTGTAAACCTGGATAACAACTGGTTGGATGTACTGCCTTCAGCAAACATTACCTATGCACTGAACGAGCGTTCCAATCTGCGCGGTTCTTATTACAGAACCGTTGCCAGACCTGAACTGCGTGAAATAGCACCTTTATCTTATTACGATTATGAGATGTCTTCTCTCATCAATGGTAATATCAACCTGAAACGCAGCCAGATCGATAATGCAGACCTGCGTTATGAGATCTATCCTTCAGCAGGTGAGATTGTTTCAGGATCTGTGTTCTACAAGCACTTCAACAACCCGATAGAAAGCAGGGTAACATCTTCAGGTCTGAGCCAGTATGATGTAACGCCTTACAACTATCCTAAAGCATCTAACATAGGTGTGGAAGTAGAACTGAGAAAGAACCTCGGATTCCTTGCCTCACATAGCTTCCTGGACAATGTGACTTTCTATGCGAACGTAGCCTATATTAAATCTGTAGTAACTGACAATACCACTACTACTGCGAAAGACAGGCCATTATCCGGTCAATCTAACTATGTAGTGAATACAAGCCTTGGTTATACACTGCCTAACGATAAGGTAAGTTTCAACTTATTGTACAACAGAATCGGCCAGCGTCTGTACCTGGTAGGTGAAGGTGGAGGGGCAGATGGCTCCGGCAGACTCGGTAACATTTATGAAAGCCCGAGAGACCTGCTTGATTTTCAGGCTAACCTGAATGTGAGCAAGCGCAGTGGATTCCGCCTGAACATCAAAGACCTGTTAAATGCACGTTACCAGTTCTACTACGATCAGAACGGTAACAACAAATTTGATCATCCTGTATTCAAAAAAGGAAGTATCAATTCCGGCGAAGACTACCTGTTACAGCAGTACCGCCCTGGCACCTCATTCACATTGACTTTTACATATCATTTATCAAAGTAGATTAATTTTTTCTGAACCTAAATTCAATTCGACAATCCATGAAAAGGTATCTTTTAGGCTTGCTGGTAGTGGCATCAATTGGGGCAATGACCTCTTGTAGTAAAGATGATAATACTACAACTCAACCTACTACTGATTCTACGTACGTTACACTGTCTGGTGATATCACCACTAACACAACATTATCTGCCAGCAAAAAGTACTTCCTGAAAGGGTTTGTATATGTAATGAGCGGCGCTACCCTGACGATCGAGCCAGGTACTGTGATCACTGGTGACAAGGTGACTAATGGTACACTGATCGTAACCCGTGGTGGTAAAATTAATGCAACCGGTACTGTAGACAAACCAATTGTATTCACTTCCGCACAAGCTGCAGGTTCACGTAGAGAAGGTGACTGGGGTGGTATTATCCTGCTGGGTAAAGCTCCTGTAAATGCTGCTGGTGGCGAAGCCAAGATCGAAGGTGGTCTGACTCCAACCAACGGTGGTAACGAGAAAACTTATATTTATTACGGTGGTACCGATGCTGCTGACAACTCTGGTACACTGAAATATGTACGTATCGAGTTCGCGGGTGTTGCTTACTCTCCAGATAACGAAATCAACGGTCTGACTATGGGCGGTGTTGGTAGTGGTACTACTATCAGCTATGTACAGGTTTACCGTTCCGGTGACGATGCTTTCGAATGGTTCGGTGGTACTGTAAACTGTGATCACCTGATCGCCACTTATTCATGGGATGACGACTTCGATACTGACAATGGTTTCTCCGGCCGTGTGCAGTTTGGTCTTTCTCAGCGTTACAGAACTATTGCTGACCAATCCGGTTCCAATGGTTTTGAGTCTGATAACGATGCTACTGGTTCTACCAATGCTCCACAGACGAAAGCTGTATTCTCTAACATGACCATCGTAGGTCCTGGTGGTACCGGTTCTGTAAACGCAAACTATCAGAACGGTGTTCAGATCCGTCGTAACTCTGCGATGAGCCTGTACAACTCCCTGATCATTGGTTTCCCTTACGGTTTCTACCTGGATGATAGCAAAGTAGTATCTCACAAAACTTCTGCTAATGCTGCTGAAGGTCTGCTGGTATTCTCTCATAATATCATCGCTGGCAGCACCCAGGCTGCCACCAAGAGTGAGTGGGCTACTGCCGATGCTACTGCATATGCAGCATGGTGGGGTGCCACCAACACGACTATCCTGCCAACTGCTACCGAAGTATTGCTGGATAATCCTTATCAGTTCTCTGCTGGTGTTTCTTCTACAAACGTTGGTACACCCAGCTTCCTGCTAAAAACAGGTTCACCTGCGCTGAGTGGTGCGGATTTCACTAAGCTGACTACCGGTTTTACAGCAACTACCTACATTGGTGCATTTGATGGTACTAATGACTGGACTAAAACCTGGACTACTGCTGGTGCAGAAAAAACAGTTTATTAATAGCTATTTTATTCAGATATACAAAAAGCGCTTTGGCATAATGCTAAAGTGCTTTTTGTTTTTTAGCAGTTTTGTTTTGTATCCCGCATCCATGGCCCTTTTGTCTTATGAAAATTTTAACAGTTATCAGAGATAAAGTTAATATTAGGGTAACAATGCCTTAACATTGACCCTGTATTTTTGAACATATTGCGAACTAAGAGAATAACCTATTGCGAACTGACAATTCTTTTTATCCGCACCTATGTGATGGCTTGCCATTCACACCTTTTTTTGATTTATTTTTCATAGATTATCATCGATTACATTCGTAAGTCGTTGGTACATAGTGCTACATGCGCTCGTTAACATTAATTTAATATTGTGTTAACACACGCGTAATGTTGTCGAAATACGTTTGCGTCAAATTTAACAGACGTGAATAAGATTTACTCTTCACTAATTTTTCTTTTTAGCATCCTTGTACTTGCAACCAACGTAGAGGCGCAGATTACTACATCCACACTTACTGGTAAGGTCGTAAGCGCAAAAGGTGAAGCTTTGCCTGGTGTAACTGTACTTGCTGTAAACACGGGTACCGGTACTAAATACGGTGGACAAACCAACGCAGAAGGCCGTTTCCTGATCAACAACCTGAATCCTGGTGGTCCTTATACCATCACCGTTACTTTCATTGGATTTAAGAAGGAAGAAAGAAATGATATTAACTTATCACTGGGTAGCGTAACTTTCAACTTCCAGCTGCAGGATGAATCTACTGCACTGAGCGAAGTAGTTGTAAAGGGCAATAACACTGGTAAACCAGGTGGTTTCCGTGTAGGTCAGAATGCGTTGAAAACATTGCCTTCTCTGAACCGTAGCTTCCAGGACTTCACCCGTGGTACTCCACAAAGTAATAACAACTCCTTCCTTGGTTCTAACTTCCGTTATAACAACGTAACCCTGGATGGTGCTATCAATAACGATGCGATTGGCTTTAGCCCTTCACTGGGTGGTCAGACTAACAGCTCCGGACAGCCTGGTAGCTCTACCCGTACTAACCCGGTTTCTCTGGATGCCGTTCAGGATATCCAGGTATACCTGGCTCCTTACGATGTGAAGATTGGTAACTTCCTCGGTGGTAGTATCAATGCTGTAACACGTAGTGGTACAAACGAAGTACATGCTTCCGTTTATGCTTTCGGTCGTAATGCATCTATGATTGGTAAGAACAATGCAGGTGATGGTTCTAAAGAACCTTCCAGCTTCCATGAATATCAGACAGGTGTTCGTGTAGGTTTCCCAATCATCAAAGACAAATTATTCTTCTTTACCAACGAAGAAATCACCCGTCGCCAGGATCCGGTGATCCTCGCTGCAGGTTCCTCTGACATGACATTGCTGACTGCTGATCAGGCAAAACAAATCGCTGATCACATGGCAGCACTGGACGTGGATAAGACTGGTAAATACAATTCCGGTACTTACGGTAACTATAATATCTATTCCAACTCTACTAAGTTCTTTAACCGTTTAGACTGGAATATCAACGATAAGCATCAGCTGTCTATCCGTAACAATACCATCCTCTCTGAGGCTACTAACCTGGAGCGTGACCAGCAGAACTTCCGTTTCAGCGGTATTGACTACAAGCAGACCAACAACCAGACATCTACTGTTGCTGAATTAAAAAGCCATTTCAACAACACGGTATCCAACAGCCTGATCCTGGGTTATTCCAGCATTCATGACTATCGTGATCCACTGTCTGATCCTTCACTGCCTCAGATCCAGATTGCGAGCAATGGTGGTACTATCTTCCTGGGTACTGACCGTGAAGCTGCCATCTTCAACATGAAACAAAAGACCTTTGAATTCACTGACAACGTGAATATCTTCAAAGGTAGACATAACATCAACATCGGTACACACAACGAGTTTTACAACATCACTTATGGTTTCGTAAACTCCTGGAACGGTCGTGTTGACTACGGCAGTATTGCTTCTTTCCTGGCTGACCAGCCTAGCCGTGTACGTGGTAACTTCAACTACACTGACAATAGCCGTGATTATATCATGTCTCACCCACCGGCAGCCTTCAAGATCAACCTGTACTCCCTGTATGCACAGGATGAGATCCAGGTGACTGATCGTTTCAAACTGACTCCTGGTGTGCGTTTAGACTATACCAGCCTGCCTGACAAGCAGCCACTGAGTGCTAAAACTACAGGCGCTCCAACTGACGCAAACTACGGTACTACTTATACATATACTAAACCAAGCGATATTAAGAACAAGTACCTGAATAATGTACAGATCTCTCCACGCTTAGGTTTCAACTTCGACATCAATGGCGACCAGAGCCTGGTATTGCGTGGTGGTACTGGTATCTTCACCGGTCGTATTCCTTTCGCATGGTTAGGTTATGCTTACTACAACAACGGTGTAACTTATGGTGCATATGATAAGAAGTTTGGTTATACAAGCGCTGCTGATGCTCCTGCTGCCGGTTCTAATCCTGTAAATGTAAACAGCCAGGGTGCTGCACAGTTTGTATCTAAACAAGGCGTAGATGTACATGATGCATCTGGTGCTACACAGGTAGATATGATCGATAACAACTTTAAGATGCCGTCTATGTGGAGAAGCAGCTTAGCGCTGGATTATTCTACACAGAACCAATGGCGCTTTACTGTAGAAGGTATTTATACCAAGACTATCAAGGATCTGAAATTCCAGCAGGTAAACCTGGTAGATAATCCTTACTACATGCCATATGATACTAAACACCAGCAGCCTATTTACACTGGTGCGAAGATCAACTCTAAATATACCAATGCTTACCTGTTATCTAATACAAACAAAGGTTACCGTTACAGCATCACTGGTCAGGCAAGCAAAACATGGAAGTTTGGTCTGAATGCAAGTGTAGCGTATACCTATGGTCAGTCTAAAGATATCACCAATGGTATCCGTAACTCTATGGAGTCTAACTGGCAGCTGAACCAGGCACTGAATCCTAACAATCCTGGTCTGGCTTATTCTAACTTTGATATTCGTCATCGTGTAGTGGCAACAGCTTCTTACAAGGTTGACTGGACTAAGCAGAATCGTTGGGTAGCTAACTTCGCAGTGTTCTTCAATACATCTTCTGGTGTTCCTTTCACATATGGTTTTGTGAACAGCACAATCCAAGGTACGCCACAGCAGGTAAGCCTGGTGTATATTCCAAAGGATCAGACGGAAGCACGTTCCTTCTTTACAGCAGCTAATGAGAGCCAGGCAGATGCGTTCTGGGCTTATGTAGAAGGAAATAAATACCTGAAGACACGTAAGGGTGAGTTTACAGAGCGTAATGGTGGTCGTACACCCTGGAATACTTCAGCTGATTTCCGTTTCACACAGGATTTCAATTTCAAGAGTGGAAAGACATTGCATACACTCACGCTTACTTATGATATCGTGAATGTGACGAATTTGATTAATAAGAATTGGGGTGTTCAGTACTTCTCACCGAATACATTTAACTCAACGGCGAGTGTAGGTTTGAAGACTGCTACTGCGGGTTCTGCGACTACGAATCCGGTGTATACCTGGACTAATCCTGGTACTCCGTATTCAAAGGATTTCTTTGCGAGCAGACATCAGATGCAGTTAGGTTTGAGATATAGTTTCTAGTTAGATAAAGTATGTAAAAGTCGAAGGGCGTATCGTGAGATACGCCCTTTTTTTTGTAGGAGGAATATGAATGAAATAAAAAAACCGTCCCGGTTTTTAGTTATCCTGGACGGTCTCACCAAATTGGTCGAATTCGGCTTAAAACTAATAGCACTTTGGAAAATTTTTTTCTAAACTGCTCACAAAGCCAGGTGTTCCAGGCACCTGGTTTTTTAATTTATACAAAAAAAAATCAATTTCTTTAATCCGGTATCCTCTCCTCCACCATCACCTCCCCATCCACATCAAAATATACACACTTCATCTCCCCCATACTCACTACCCACTTCTCCACCCCACTCCCAGCACACATCCTGCAAAATCCCATATAATCACTCTTCCCCTCCTGATGCTCCTTCAATCCCCTCCTGAACTCCTCCAAACTACTCACTCTTTTCACCTCCAAAAAATCATACTTTTCTTCAGAAATAACCGTCCTCCCATTCTCACCATAATACTTCGTATGTCCATCTGATACATAGGTCTCATACCTTAGCACACCCAGCCCCTTCAAATCCTTTATATACCCCGGAAAATCAGCTCCTGATTTTACCTTCGCATGCGCGTTTTGAATCTCCTGAATTGTAAACATTGTTATCAGTTTTATACAAAGATCCTCTTCACCTAAAAATCCAGATTGTAAAAAATCGTTTATTTAAACCCCTCCGGTGTTTTCCCTGTAAACTGCTTAAAATCTTTTATGAAATGTGCCTGGTCAAAATACCCATACTCATAGCACAATTCTGTCAATGACCGCGCCTTCCCCAAATCCCCCATCACCGCATTAAACCGTACTATCGATGCAAACTTCTTCGGCGATGTACCCACCAGGCTCCTAAACCGCTTTTCAAACGGACTTTGACTAATAAACAGTTCTTCCTGCAAGGCCTTGATCTTAATCACCCCCTTCGCCGCATAGATCCTTCTCACCGCTTCCACTATCAATCTGTCGAGCACTACCTCCTTCAGCAATGACAAGAAGAACCGATCCATCACCGCCACCCGCTCGGCATCATTAGCCGCCAAAGCAAGCCTTTCCTCCGCCTCCCTTACCTTCGCTAAAGGAAAGATGTAATCAATCCCCACACTCTGGTTAAACAGCTCATGCGCCGGATTCGCCGTAAAATGTATCAGGCCCGTCTCAGTGAAATAAACTAACACTGTCCCGATATCAGGAGAATTTCTGAATACTTTAAAGGAATTGGAAAGTCCGGTAATACCGGAAATGGATAAGGGGCTCACAAAAGCATCTTTCACCTGCGCCAAAGATCCGCTATACTGGAACCCTATCACCAGGCTTGTAGAAGGAAATACTGTATACTGCTCAGCCTGTGCATTCTCAGCGATCACGTAATACTTAATATAAGGAGCAAGGGCGGCTGTTGGTGAAACCTTGTCAAATCTCATATATGTCGCTACAACTAATTGTTAATACGTTGGTAATCCTCCGGTAACACTGTCATAATATTAACTGCCGAACTTCAGGTTAATAATCTGAACGTAAGCGTAGATTTTCATAAGCTGTTTAACTGACCGTCCCGGGAATTATCCCGGGATGTTTCTTTTAAAAATCCGGGAGTAGCTGAATGCAAAATAAGAAAGCCCTAAAAAAATACATTAGCTGAATGCCTCAAAAATAACTCTTCTTAAAAAAGAAAGAGCCTCATTGCAAATGAAGCCCTCAATTATTTTATACTCTCCCGCATTAATTAATCTACTCTTACAAACCGCTTACTCGTATATCCCTTATTCACCGCCTTCAGCCAATCATCCACCCGTATCGTACTATCACTCGTCTTCTCCACCTCCAGGTACTGAGACAATGAATCGGTACTAATTATCAACTTCACCTTGCTCCCATCCGCGATCACCTTATAACTCCCCTTTGTCCTCCATGCCTTTGTCGAGTAAACCACCTCTCCGTTCCCATCAAAAGAATACGTCGCGGAATCCGCAGCACTTACCGCCTGCCAGGTAGTATCCGGCAGTTTCATACTGGCGGCCAGTTCCCAGGAACCGGTCACATCTACTGAAGGCGTTGCCTCCGTATCATTTTTCTCACAGCTGCAGATTAACATGAGGAGCAGCAGCCACGTAAATATAGATCTCATGCGCACGTATTTGTATGATCAATTAGAACGCGAAATACTATAAGAAGTTACATCAGGTTGGAGACGAAAAAAGGCGGTTGGTCGATTCGGAAATGTTAAAGCCTGATTGACAATCAGTGCGTTATGCTCAAAAATGCTTATGTACCTCAAGGGAGTTCACTCCCATGATCTTCAAAAGGGGCTTTATGACATCTCACTCCGCCGGAAATAATTCCCAACGTTGCTATACTAGATGATATACTTTGGTTTCTTACAGACCCAGTTTAGCTGCAAATTTCTCCGGATTCTTATCGAATACCCGCTTACAGGTTGGAGAACAAAAATGCACCGTATCATTCTTATAAACGCTAAATTCATGGAACATAGTATCATAAGGCATGCCACATACCGGATCTCCCATTTTTCCTGCTATTGGCTGTAAAGCTGTCGTATCCCCAGCTGGCTGAGTGACAGAACTCATCGCAGAGTCTGCCTTTGCGGCAGCCTTCTCTGTGGAATGTTGATTACAGGCCGCAAAGGCACCTGCTGCTAACGTGGCGAATACTATGTAAAGCGTCTTTTTCATCAAATGTTAGTTTTCTTTGGTAATGCGCAACACTAAAATGCGGAAGTAAAGCTTCACAACCATGGCCAGTACAAAACTCCCCATGATGGCAGCTGAGAAAATTAAACCCTTGGCAGTCAATGCCAGACCAGCAAAAGCGGGAAGGTAAGGTACAGCGAGTAGAATCAATGCTAAGATGAAGATGTTGCGTAATTCCGTGCGGTATTGTCTGATAATGCCTGTCATATCGAACTTTTTTACATCTGGTGAAAGGATACACAAATTTACATAAAAAATGTATTGACCTGCCCCATAAAATCAAAACGCTTTTGTCCGAAGACAAAAGCGTTCTGAAAAAATCGAATCCGGGTTTCAGCAATGAATGTCCTGCTGCTGGATTTTAACCCTTGTCGCGGCAGACCCCGAATCTAAATTATCTTACCAGATGACTACTCTCGCAGTATCTGCCAGTACCATTTTACCACTAGTGCACCCAAACGCATCGTTAAATTCTTTCAGGTGTGCCAGCGGGCCATCAATACGGCTGCTAGCCGGAGAGTGTGGATCTTTCTGAATCTGGTTGCGCAGTGCAGCTTCTGTACTGTTGCCATGCCATACCTGTGCCCAACCCAGGAAGAAACGTTGCTGCCAGGTAAAGCCATCAATCTTCGCAGGTGCCGGTTTACCCTTCAGGGATTTCTCCAGTGCATGGTAAGCCAGTGTCAGACCACCCAGATCCGCAATGTTCTCACCGATAGTCAGTGCACCATTGATATGGAAACCAGGTAATACTTCGATACCGTTGAAATAACGGATATACCTGTTCGCCAATGTCATGAAGTTCTTACGATCTTCAGGTGTCCACCAGTTAACCAGGTTCCCTGCTGCATCAAATTGTGAACCCTGATCATCAAAGCCATGGGTAAATTCATGCCCGATTACCGCAATGATACCACCATAGTTGATCGCATCGTCCGCATCCGCATTGAAGAAAGGAGGTTGGAGAATACCAGCGGGGAATACAACCTCGTTGTTCAACGGATTGTAGTAAGCATTCACTGTCTGAGGGGTCATTTCCCACTCTGACTTATCTACAGGCTTACCGATCTTATCGATTTCTTCCTTGTGTTTGTAGTTGATAGCTGACACAACATTTTCGATCAGGGTACCAGGCTTCACATCGATGCTGGAATAATCCTTCCATTTGTCAGGATAACCGATCTTGTATGTAAATGATTTCAGCTTTTTGTGCGCCATTTCTTTGGTCGCAGGACTCATCCATTTCAGGCTGTCAATTCTTTCGCCATATACTGCACGTACATTTTCGATCATTTCTGATACCTTCTGCTTGGAGCTTTCAGGGAAATACTGTTTTACAAACAGTTTACCCAGCGGATAGCCCATAGTCGCGTCGGTCACACGGATAGAGCGCTCCAGACGGGGTTTTTGTGCTTTGGTACCCAGCATTACGGTTGCAAAGAAATGGAAGTTCTCCTGGTCAAATGCCTTAGGCAGGTAACCTGCAAAGTGAGACAGGGTCTGCCAGCGTGCATAGGTCTTCAGGGTTTCCAGCGGAGTTGCTTTCACCAGTTTAGCTGAATTGGTAACATACGCCTTGTTTTCCAGGATGATGGTATCGGTTTTCACCTGCTGTACATCAGCATAACCTTCCCAGTTAAACTCAGGAGCCAGTTTTTTCAGTTCGGCAAAAGCCACTTTATTGTAAGTAGCTACCGGATCACGCAGCTGAACATTGGTCAGTTGCAGTTTTGCCAGTTTTGTTTCAAAGTCCAGGATAGTCTGACCTGGATGTACATCTTTGAAACCTGCCTGTGCGAATTGCTTATCCACATGCTTTACGAATTCATCACGTACCGCTTTGGTAGCGCTGTCTGTTCTGTCGTAATAGCTTCTTTCGCCGAGGCTGAGGCCGCCCTGGTTCTCATATACAGCATTCATCTTGCTGTTACGTGAGTCAGCGCCAATGTAGAAACCAGCGATTGTGCTGATACCCAGGTTCTGGAGTTCACCGGATACTTTGGTCCAGTCATCCAGGGTTTGGATGGCATTAATCTTATCGAGGTAAGGCTGTAATGGCGTAATACCCAGTTTTTCGATGGTTGCAGTATCATAGAAGGAGCGGTAGAAATCAGCAATCTGTTGCTCTTCAGTACCTTTTTTCAGGTCTTTTTTGCTGGCCAGATCCAGGATAATACCTTTCAGTCTTACTTCTTTGTTCTGTTTATCAAGAACATTGAAAGCGCCCCAACGGCTTTCTGTAGAAGGAACGGGATTATTTTTCTTCCAATTGCCATTTACGTACTGGTCGAAATCTTCGCAGGGGTTTACAGTACTGTCAATGGAACTCACGTCAAACGCGGGAATTTTTAATGTGTCCTTAGGTGTCCCCGCCTGCTCTGTTGTAGTGCTGTTGTTGCATGCAGACCATGAGATTGAGATGGCAGCCAACAACGATAGTTGTAAAGCGTAAATGCTCTTCATAAATTAAACAGGTTTAGTATTTAAAGATAGCTAAATCAAGGATTGTGAAAGCAACGGATTTTTACAGACGGCGGTTTTTATCTTGCTAAAAGGGAAGATTTAGTAGGTTTGTACCTCGATAAACCGGAGATCAATGACTTTTAAGTTTAAATTATTCAGAGGACTCACTGCGATTAACATCATGTTCTCGACTTTCTTCCTCATGGCACTCGTTATCATGTTGTTTACCACGGGTAGCCTGCAGGTGCTCTCATTGGGAATCTTTTTAGGGGCTATTTTAATTCATGCTATATTATCACTCCATTTGCAAAAAGCACTGTTAGATAGTAATATGGTATTAAAAGAAAGCACACCAGGTGGTATTCGGATCATAGGTGGTATCTGCATCTTTGTAGGTGGATATATGGCGCTGTCTGGCTTATCCCTGTTTATGATGCTCAAAACCGGTAACCTGGGGCCCCTGGAAGAGGTGATAAAACAATTTCCGGCCGATCAGCAGTCTGCCATGACAGCGATGCTGAAACCTATGGCCATTTTCTTCATCATCGTTGGAGCGGTAATTGTAACGAATGTAACGCTCTCTTACACCTTCCTGAAAGAATGGAAGAACAGGCAGGATAAGGAGCCTTTATTTTAATCCCTTAAGATCTTTTATATGGAACCATTAGCAGAGCGGTTACGGCCTCAGACACTGGATGAGCTGGTGGGACAGGAACACCTGACCGGAAAAGATAGCATTTTACGCAAAGCCATACAGCAGGGTAAAATTCCCTCCATGATCCTGTGGGGCCCACCCGGTGTAGGTAAGACGACCATTGCCAACATCATTGCTCATACCCTGGAAGTGCCCTTTTATACCCTCAGCGCCATTGCTGCCGGTGTAAAAGAAGTTCGGGAAGTCATCGAGATTGCCCGCCGGCAGGGATATGCCGTATTGTTCATCGATGAAATTCATCGGTTCAATAAAAGTCAGCAGGATGCCCTCTTAGGTGCTGTGGAAAAAGGAATCATTACCCTGATCGGTGCCACTACCGAAAATCCCAGCTTTGAAGTGAATGCGGCCTTGCTGAGCAGAAGCCAGGTATATGTACTCAAACCATTGGGTGAAGAACAGCTGCTACAGCTCCTGCAGCAGGCCATGGAAAAGGATGAATGGTTAGGCAGCAGGAAGATTGAACTGAAAGAAACACGTGCACTGTTTAATATATCAGGTGGAGATGCCCGTAAATTGCTGAACCTATTTGAACTGGTGGTGAATACCCTGCAACAGGAGTCGCCCATCGTAATCACAGATCAGAAGGTGATGGACATTGCACAACAACGGGTAGCTATCTACGATAAGTCCGGCGAACAACACTACGATATCATCTCCGCATTTATTAAATCTATCAGGGGCAGTGACCCGAACGCAGCAGTCTATTACCTCGCCAGGATGATTGAAGGAGGTGAGGATGTAAAGTTCATCGCAAGGAGACTTCTCATATCTGCATCTGAAGATATTGGCAATGCGAATCCCAATGCATTATTATTAGCCACCAGTTGTTTTCAGGCGGTGACGATGATTGGGTATCCGGAAGCAAGGATTATCTTATCGCAGTGTACTACTTATCTCGCTTCGTCTGCGAAAAGTAATGCTTCTTACATGGCGATCAACAATGCCTTGTCAGTCGTGAATAAAACAGGGGATCTGCCGGTGCCGATGAATATCAGGAATGCGCCGACGAAGATGATGAAGGACATGGGGTATAACAAAGGATATGAATACTCTCATGACTATGAAGGCAACTTTTCTCCGCAGGAATACCTGCCGGAACAGATCAAAGGTATGAAGCTGTATGATCCGGGTAAGAACCCCAGAGAAGATGAATTGAGGAAGCACCTGAGAAGCTTGTGGAAAGAAAAATATGGCTATTAATAAGATCGCCGGTTCATCTGAACCGGCGATCTGTTTTATTGTTTAATATATAACCTGTAATAGGTACCGTCATCCGTATCTCCATCACTGACCATTCCTGAAATCACCATACGTGTATTCGTCAGCTCATTTAAATAAAATGTTTCATATGCCAGTGAGGTATTGGATTTATTGGACTCTTCATGCACCATGGTCAGTCTTTTGCTAACCGGGTCATATGAATAGCCTCCCATACCTCTCAAACCACTTTCTGCAACGGATGCCAGGTTGTATACATAGTTGCTGCAGGAAGAGCTATCCAGGTTCAGGTCCTTGTAGATATTTTGATAATTACTGGACCATCCATATTTTTCGATCTTATAAATTTCGCGGTATACATAATATGTGGCAGGCAGGTAATAAGCGCCTCCATCCATCTGCTTCAGCTTGTTGTTCGTACAGGAATAGTACCCGTTTTTCGTAGCAGTCGCCGTATCCAGATTAAAACCATCGTGGGAAGTAGTGCCATTTGAATATAAATTAAAATTGCCTGCATATCGCCAGCTGCCAACTAATGAATCAGTAAACTGATCATTCCCTTCCGGTAAGATCAGGGCCTGTGCAGTAACAGGTTTGCTTACACGATTCAGGCTATCATAAGCTGCATACTTTACATAAAATGTATCGCCACTGATTATAGCAGGTAATTTAAATACGATCGTAGAATCGTAATAACCTGATACCTCACCACGTGCATTCGCCTGCTGCGCTTTTCTCAGATTGTATGCCTGGGTATAATCTATTTTGAAATAAGATTTTGCCCCTGCAATCTGCACATAATAACCTGCAATATGGCCTGAGGTAACAGGCGGATAGATCACCAGGTAACGGCTTTTTATCACCTTGTACACCTTGTTGTAAAGCGTATCCAGTGTAGGTGCTGCGGCATCCGCGGATGCAGTTGGGAACTCCCCTGTTATACGGGAGCCGTAGCCTACTTTGATACCGGCTGAGAGTGTATCTGCATTGACAACACCGGGTACAATGGTATTAATGAGGGTTGTATCGCGTATAATATTTGTAACTGTTGTGGTGGTACCTTCTTTTGTACAGGCGAATAAACCTGTGAAGCAGGCTAACACTGCGGGTATGATAAATTTCTGCATAAGAATTTAATTATTTAGTGTATTCATACTGGTAGGTGTACTGGGCATCGCTATTGTCATCATATCTATTATATGCCAGTATGAGCTGGTGTTCAGTTAATGCTATTACATCGTAAGAGATATAGCTGAGAGCTGTATTTGAACTGTTTTCAGTGATCATCGTGAGCCTGTGGATGCTGGGGTCGTATGAGATCGACCCTGTTTCTGAAGCATCATAAGACGGTATATAGGTGTATGTATAACTGGTACAGGAAGAATTAACCAGGTCGAGCGTTCTGTAAGCGCTATTACTTTTTATTGAATA
This sequence comes from Chitinophaga silvisoli, assembly GCF_003412465.1. GTDB lineage: Bacteria > Bacteroidota > Bacteroidia > Chitinophagales > Chitinophagaceae > Chitinophaga > Chitinophaga silvisoli. The sequence continues at coordinate 131,660 of NZ_QTJV01000002.1, read as the reverse complement.
GTTGTACCTGCTAAATGTAAGGTACCTATGCTCCACGAATCCGTAATATGTAAGACTGAGTTCCGTCTTAGCACTTGATTCTACCAGCTTCCCGTTATTACAGGTGTAATATTTCTGAGAATAAGACTTCAGCGTATCCTGTGCCCAGACCTCGTTATTATAGCCATCGCCGTAAGATCTGAATGAGGCATAAGACCAGGTACCACTGAGTGAATCATTGAATGCTGCACTTCCCTGTGGCATCACCGTCACATTCGCTGTAATGGGCAGGCTTACCCTGTTCTGTGGATCGTATGCGGCATATATTAAATTGAACCTATTGCCCTTGATTTCGATGGGCATTTTAATAACGATGGTGGAATCAACATAACCGGTGGCATCGCCATAGTTGCGTGCCCCTGCTGTGTTACGCAGGCCTTTTTCCTTTGTGTAATCTATCTTGAAATAAGAAGTAGCCCCTGCAATTTGCACATAATAACCGGCTACATTCCCGGAAAGATTGGGTGGATAGATCACCAGGTAATTGCCTTCTACCACCTTATATAACCGGCGGTAAGAGGTATCTATTACAGGCCCGTCTGCGCTTGCTGCCGGGAATGTCGCATCGGCTACCCTGCTGCCGTACCCGACTGTGATGCCGGCACTCAGATCATCCGGGTTTACAGCATTGTCAATAGGAATAGGATTGTAAATAGTGTCATGCACCGTTTCTGTTACTGTGACGGTTTTGTCCTCCTTCTTACAGGCAAACAAACAGATCACAAGGGCAACAACCATGTAATGTGATTTCATTAATATAGGTATTAGATTAACAATGAATTTTACTTTTCTTTTTCTTTCGCCAGGATCTCAAATGGTACATGGATTTCTGCTCCTGTTTCATCTACCAGTGTCAACATATGTTTGCCCGGTGCCGGGTGCATAGGCATTTGATGAAACTCTTCTGTCGTACCCATAAAGTTATTATCCAGGTGCCAGAAGATTTTTGCTTTCGTATCCCTGTGCGTGGCTGTAAACACCGCTTCTCCCGGCGTGCCATCTATTTCTATCGGTACATAGATACGTGCATTCGGTCTTGGGTAAATCACTTCCATCGTTGGTTTATCTGCTGATAAAGTGGCGATACAATCAGGCCGATAAGGAGGTAATGCGGCGTAGTTATGTTTGGTACGATAGTAAAACTCCATAGCCGGTGGCAATACAAACCAGGGTACATGCTGCATGAGTGAGGGAGATTCACAGTTCGCCGTAACACGGTATTGCCCTGTATGATCCAGGTGTATTAACTGGTGATAGGGGCAGATACCTGAGCGCAATCCACTCACCGGTACCCACAGCGAATCCTTGTCAGGACAGAGATCGCCGGCCCTGTATCCACTCTGCTTACATACTTCTATCTTCCTCAGCTTACTGTAAGGTGTGGTAAACCAGCCGCTGGTATGCAACAACCTGAAGATGTCGAACATTACGGGGGCTGCTGTCGCTACACCCAATAAACCTGGTCTGCCTTCCCCATCGGCATTACCTACCCATACACCTACTACATATTGTGGCGTTACACCTATGGCCCAGCCATCTCTGAAGCCAAAGCTGGTACCTGTTTTCCAGGCTATTCTTTGAGAAGAAGAAAACTGTTGCCAGAGCATTTCTTCACCGGGTCTCATCACTTCTTCCATGGCCTGAAAAGTATACCAGATGGCACCTGCATCCAGCACCCCATAATCAGCAGGTGAATGTTCAGAAGGTCTTCTGAAGTCATGAATATAGTTAGGGGCATGTATATCATCTGCATCATACTTCCCATTATATTGATCCAGGTGCAATATGGTACGGGCCATGCTTGCATACATGCCTGACATCTCCCAGAGGTTGGTTTCCCCACCACCTAAGATCAGGGATAAACCATAGTGATCTGCGGGTTGCTTCAGGGTAGTGATTCCCATTTTCTTCAGCAATGCATGAAAACGTTCGTAGCGATATTGCTGTAACATGCGCACTGCAGGAATATTCAGTGACCTTGCCAGCGCCCTGCTGGCGGGCACTGCGCCATCATAACCCAGGTCAAAATTCTGCGGCGTGTAGCCTGCTATCTGTGTTGGAATGTCAGGGACTAGACTATGTGGTAGGAGCATGCCGTCTGTCATCATGGCTGCATACAACACCGGCTTCAATGTACTCCCCGGACTGCGTGGACTCTGGATGATATCCACGTGGCTTTCCATTTCTGCATCTTCGGGATGATAGATGTTGCCTACATATGCCAGTGTATTTCCTGTCTCTACATCTAGTACGATGGCAGCTGCGTTGTTGATACCATTCGATTTGTAAATGTTGTGGTAGCGCTCAACGATGTTGGCTACATTCCTTTGTAGATCTCCTTCCAGGGTGGTTTTGATGCGGGTAGTGCCGGAGCGGTAATCTTTCCGGAACCGGTCTAATAAGTGAGGTGCATCCTGTGGTAATGCCTGTGGCTGATCTGGCAAAGGCTCTAATTTAGAGAGTGCACAGGTGACGCTGTCAATAGTTTTATTCTTCCAGAGCCTGTTTAAAAGCTGGTTTCTTTTGGTGAGTAAGATTTGCCTGTTACGCCCGGGATGTACTAAAGCAGGGCTGTTTGGCAACACTGCGAGTGCAGCTGTTTCTCCCCATGACAATTGTTCTGCACTACGGCCATAATAGCGCCAGGATGCGGCTTCCAGGCCCACTACGTTTCCACCGAAAGGGGCATTGCCTGCATATAGTTGTAAGATGCTCTTTTTAGAATAGGAGAATTCAAGACGTGTAGCCAGCAGGGCTTCAATCATCTTTTGAAAGATGGTACGGGGTTTATTGCGCGAGAGCCGGATGACCTGCATAGAGAGGGTGCTACCTCCGCTGATCACGGACCGGTGTTGTAAGTTTTGTTTTATAGCACGTGCCAGGGCAATAGGATCCACCCCCCAGTGGTACTTAAAACGTTTGTCTTCGTAAGCAATAATGCATTTGGCAAATTTATCGGGAACAGGTTTGTCAACCGGGAAACGCCATTGGCCATCGCTGGCAATGGTAGCGCTGAGTAGTCTGCCGTTATTGTCTTCTATGACAAAGGAGGTTGGGGCCGTAAATAAACGGGAGGGGAGACAAAAGATATAAATTATCAATAAGGTGGCAGCAGCAATCAGCCACCATTTTCTTTTACGCAACCACATAGCATTGTTTTCAGAAAAAACCTCGCTTCCGCCGCAGCAGAAGCGAGGTCTCGCAAAAATAGGTAAGAATTGTTTACTTAGTTGAAATATCCACCCATTTACCCGGCAGAAAGGCCTGTATGGTATGATCATACATCGCCTCACAATTCACTGCAGGCAGGTAATAGTGCCCTAAGTAAGCTGCATTCAGCAACACATTGTAAGTATGTGTTTTATTCTCTTCAAGATTGAAATAAGTATACACCCTGTCATCACGTACATCCATATATGTAAATGGTGAATTATGGAATGCACTATCACTTTCCATCAGCCTGGTATTGATCACCTCCCATCCACTCGGGAAGATCTGTGTCAATGCCATCTGCTCATAATATCCGCGCTTACCCGGATTTGTAATCTTCACAGTGGCCATAAAGTCTGTACCCTGGCGCAGGTTCGTTACATCCAGCGGATGACCATCGCGGGTGCTGTAGGTGACAGCGATGCCCAGCACTTCAGGATTATTAGGCACAGTAGGCTCCTGTCCTGCATCCGGACGACCCTGCAGGATCAGTCTTGCATAGAGGATATTGGCACCTGTATTCTGTACGCTTACATTACCACCTGCATTGGTCGCAACAGGAATTTGTGTGATATAGGAAGTGGCGTTGATGCTTGTCGCTTTACCATTCAGCTTGTAAGTGAAAATAGCTTTCGCTCCGCTCTTATTTGTACCACAGTATTTCGCGATTGCAATCAAAGTATATGCGGTGGTCTGTGTACTGTAGTAATCATCTTTCGACATATCGGCAGCCAGTTCTTTCACCAGTTCATTTGCACGGGCATTCTGACCCAGGATGGTGAGCGTTTCCAGGATCATGGCCTTATCGCGGGTATCAGAGCCAAAGGTGCCACCTAATTGCTTATATGCTTTCACACTTGTTGGCAGGCCTCTCACCAGTGAAGCGGCTACTTCAGGTTGACCGGCGAGTTTGTAAGCTGCTGCCAGTCTCCATTTCGCTGCATCAGAGAGGTATGTGAATTCTTTCAGTCTGTTCATTGCTCCCAGCTCAGGTACTTTTGCAAGTGCCAGCAGGTACAGGCGATAAGCCTGTATCAGGTCTCCACCATAGAAGTTAGTGCTGCGGGGAGTCCAGGAAGCAGCTTTGTTACGTTGGTACTTCTTCCATTGATCCAGCATGCTGGCAGGCAGTTCATAGCCCCTGGCCTGTGCTTCGAGCAGGAAGTGACCAGCATAGTTAGTACCCCATTCATCAGCATCTGCATTGCCCGGCCAGTAAGCCAGACCTCCATCGGAAGTCTGGAAGCCTTTCAGTCTGTTGATCGCTGCTTTGATGTTATGATCAGCATTGGCAGCTTCACTGCTCTTCAGGTCCACCAGTTGGTTCAGCACCAGTTGAGGGAAGGCGGCAGAAGTTGTTTGTTCAACACAACCATGTGGATATTGTACCAGGTAGTTCAGGCGTTTTGCCAGGTTCATTGGCGGCACGGTAGAGATTTCCAACACACCGGTATTGGTACCTGCCATACCTGCTGGTTTGTAATCAGCACTCCAGTTTTGGCCGCCCGCTACAGTTGCATCCTGCACAGTCGTGATCACCGGATTCGGATTGCGCACTTCCAGTTCCGTTTGTTCTTCTGCTTTCGCAGCACCGCTGGTAGCGGTTACTTTTACTTTGGCTACACCTACGGCAGCTTTCACTTTCACATCGAAGTATACCAGTTGTTCACCTGGCTGATTGAAAGTTACTGTTTTGGTGTTTTCGCCGACTACTTCCAGCAGGGAGCTGGTAGCGAGTGTTACTTTCGCAGATTTGATATTGTTTTCCAGGCCGAATACGGTTACCGGCAATTGTATGGTTTCAGAAGGGCCTAATACACGCGGCAATGAAGTGAGCAGCATCAATGGTTTCTTCACGGCTACAGTTTTTTCAGCAGTGCCATAAGCACCATCCTGGCCTGCTACAACCATTGCTTTCACGGAACCGATGTATGGAGGTAGTTTAAATTCATGTGTTTTCTTCTCACCGCCTTTCAGGGTGAATGGGCCCATATATAATACGACAGGTTTAAAGCGGTTTGCTTTTGCAGCACCGGCATTCCTGTTCAGTCCTTCGTCACCACCAATGCTGAGAATGCGTTCCATATCACCACCATAAGCACCGATTACAAAGTCGAAGATATCCCAGGTTTTTACACCCAGTGCTTCTCTTGCATAGAAGGCGCTATGAGGATCAGGGGTTTTGAAGCGTGTCAGATCCAGCAGTCCTTCATCAACGATGGCGATGGTGTAGGTCATGGATTTACCTTTGGCTTCGGATACGGTGATGCTGGCTTTTTGTTCAGGCTCCAGTTTGTCGGCCATGGAGATCACCGGACTTAAGATGGTGTTGGCATCTTCGATGGTGAGTGGGATAATGCCGTACATACGAATCGGCAGGTCGTTTACAGTTTGTGCATGTGGCTGTAGCAGACTCACGTTGACGTATATATTAGGGGCCATGGATTTGTCGGCCTTGAAGCTGAAGGTAGTCTGCCCTTTTTTGGTGTTCACCCAGAAGGACTTCAGCACCTTACTGCCTGATTCAATGCTGATGAGACCGCGGCCACCTTCGCTGCTTGGAATAGTGAGGTTGATGTCTTCGCCTACATTATATTTACTCTTATCAGAGGTGAATACGAGCATGGATGCTTCAGAAGGATTTTCTTTCTGCACTCTTTCATACCAGCCCGGGTAGTCGATGTATACAGCTTGACCGGTGGTATGGCCGCTCTTCAGGTCTTTTACCCTTACGAGGTAACGGCCCCAGTCAGGAGAGTTGATCTGCAGGTTCCAGGTACCTTTACCATTATTCAGGGCGATGGTTTCTTTCTTCAGCAGTTGGTTATAGCTATCCTGTGTGAAGTTGGTAAACTCATCTTCCCCATCTTCATCCCACCACCAGCGCCAGCGAACTTTGTAGAGTTCTACCTGTACGTTGCTGGAGCCACGTACCAGGTTGCCGTTGTTATCTACATTTACGATGCTGATAGCATGAGGTTGGTCGGTGAGCAGCATGCCTGTGGTACGATCGCCTTCGGGCATGCGGATACCGGCATAGGTAGAGAATGGATTGTAGGGCATGGAGAAGTGGTCGATACTGAAATCGCCACCTGGCTCAAATACTTTTATTTCGAAGTTAGCCTTCAGCTGGCCCGGCGCAAGTTTGCCCAGAGGCAGATTTACTTTCACGGGAGCGGTACCATTTTCACTCAGGGCGCTTTCGAAGATGGTTTTGTCTTCAGCGTCAAAGTGGGTAACGGGGTCATCGAAGGTGTAATTAGCGAAGTTTTTAAAGCTGGTAGTTTGCTGTGTGAGAGACACATCTACTTTCGCTTTCAGGTGTTGGGCGGTAGCGCCGAAGAGCCATTGGGCACTCAGGGTACCATCGGAGGCATCGTCTTTAGACAGGGTTGTTCTTGACCCGAAGTCCAGTTTTACTTTCAGCCTGTTTGGCTTTACAGTTTCGATGCGAAGATTTTTAGTAAAGAGGGCACCGCCCACTTTTACTTTCGCTGTCCAGTTACCTGTAATGTCGTCAGGGTTGGTAGCGGTGATAAAGTTGTAGAAGCCATTTACGGATTGCAGTGAGTTGATGCGTTTGTACAGCTGGCCTTTCGGGTTGTACAGTTCTAAGGTTACCGGGTGATCGGCTGGCAGTTTCTGTTGTTTATCTTCCAGGATGAAGGTCAGGTAGAGGGTATCACCTGGCCGCCATACACCACGTTCGCCGTAGAGGAAGCCTTTGATACCGCTTTGTACTTCTTCACCTTTTACATCGAAGCGGCTCAGGGGCAGGGAGTTGCCGTCATCCAGTTTCAGGTAGCCTCTTTCATCACCTTTTTTAGCAATCAGCAGGTAAGGCCGGCGTTTCAGGTCGAAGGTGGCGAGACCATCGCCATCGCTTTTGGTTTTGAAGATCACCTGGTTCTGGTAGTCGAGTAGTTCCAGTTCCACGCCCATCAGCGGTTTGGTATCGCGGATGTCGGTAACGGCAATGAGCATACTGTTGTCATTACCTCTCTTGGCGGTGAGGCCGATATTGGAGGAGAATACGTTGCGGGATGCCCATTTGTCTTTGTTATAATAAGAGTTGGAGCAGGCATCATCGCGGGTCTCCCAGTTATAGCCGTATGGATAGTAGCTATCGTAGCGGGACCAGAAGTCATCGTCTTCATCGATCTTTTCGCCGTAGCTGTCACTGTAGTAGTCTTCTTCAGACTGTTCTTCAGATTTTTTGGTATCGTCTTCTTTAGCAGCACAACCCATGAGGGAGTAGGCTTTGCGGAAGCCGATGGTAACGCGGTAGATCGCGCCTGGTTCGGTACGGAGTAGTTTGTCCAGGTCCAGGTAGAATCGGTTACGTTTATGGAGGTTGAGTGACTTGTCGGTATCGAGGCGAATGGTTTTTTCAACCACCGGGCGGCCTACGCGGCGCAGGTCCTGGGTACCGTTCAGGTCATTCCTTTGCAGGTATTGCGGAATGTTGTTTTCGTAGATCTTGATGATGGTCACATCTACGGCGCTGAGGTTCACGGCTTCGAAGGGGAACACCAGTTTATTGCTTTCCGGTAGGATGACCCCTTTGCCGGGGATGGATACGGAAGGCTGGATATTTTCGAAATTGATGTTGGCGGAGAAGCTTTGCAGCAGTTTGTCGTCAAAGGAATTGAGGATGCCTTCGTTGATGACAACGGAGAAGTTACCTTCCAGGCGTTTAGGTGCAAATACTTTTACTTCACTGCCTTCGATGGTATAGCGCAGGTCGCTGATACCGCTGATGCCGATGAGGCCATCGAGGTTCTGGGCAATGCTGATAGGGTCGGAGAATTGTACGAGTACATATTGTTCCGGGTCAACGATTGCTTTCACATCGAGGACTTTGAATTCGCCGATGGCGGGGACTTCGATTTGTTTTTTGCCGGCGGTTTCTACTTTGATAGGTGCGCCGTCCCAGGCGAGGTCTATGTTGTAGCCATCGGTACCGCGGGTAATGTTTTCGATGGTGAATTTCGATGTTCTTTCGGCGGCGTTATGTTCCCATTTGATAGGGAATGATTTGCTGCCGGCTTTCGCGGTTACGATCTTTTCGATCTGTTGAGGATCTTCGGCATCAGCAGTCACGATCGCGCCGGTATAGACCATTTTTTCGCGGGAGGTGGTGCTGGCTGATTTGAGTCCATAGTCTTCGATTTCGTACGATGGGTTCATGATACGGAATTCGAAGTCGAAGGAGCGAAGTTCTTTTTCGACTTTCAGGACTTTACCGAGTTTGAAAGTGGCGGTATAGGTTTTGCCGGGAGTCAGATTGGCATCCGGGCGAAACTCGATGGTGGTGGCATCCACCCAAAAGGCTTTCCCTTTGATGGAGGGGCTGAAATCGAAAAGTTCTTCGCTGACAGGCTCGTTTTGGGTGTGGGTGACGTTTACGTTACTGGTGAGCTGTACCCTGATGGTGCTTTGTTTGGAAATCACACCGGCGGTATAGGCATCGATGTATTTCGCCAGGGCAGGGTTCATCGCTTTTCTGGATTGTTTGCAAGCGGAAAAACATGACAATAACAGACAGAAAATACCAGTAAGTATGGCAATGTTTCTTTTGGGATGCATGTGGATATGCTGGTTTAAGATATAAAGGTATGTTAAAATATATTTTAAAAATTAATATGGTGGAGCCGGGGTTGGGTTAAAAAATCCATTTACGAACACAAACAGGTAGCATTTATATTTTAAAGTCCTCCCCTTTTTCCTGCCTTTTGGGTCTTCGTGGCCACGGGGGTACGAAGGGATGTCAGGTGTATGAACCGGTGCATTGTATCAGCTATAGGTATACTTTTCTCTGACAAGGCTGGTCAAAGATAAGGTGTTATTGGTAGAAATTTGGTTTTGTTTGGTGGGAGGTTGGGGACAGATTTAAATTTGCCTGTGCTGGTTGTGGGGTGTGGGGAGTGTTGTTTATGGCAGCTGTGTGGGGATGGGGTGTTTTTTTAATTGATGTACGGGTGGTAGAGGTAATAAGGATTAAGGGAGTGAGTATTTGAAAAAAAGGTCCTTGTTAGCTGAGGGCAAGCTGCTAAATTTGTTGTTATGATACAATGGTTTACTAAATCTTTTGAGGAATTAACGAATAAAGAATTGTATGCGATTATGCAGGTTCGGTTCAATGTATTTATCGTTGAGCAGAATTGTATGGCGGAGGATCTGGATGATTATGACCAGAAGGCCTTGCATTTGTTTGGGGTAGATGAAAGTGGGAAAGTGGTGGCGTATACCCGGATATTTGGTCCGGGGGATAAGTATGAGGAGGCGGCGTTTGGCAGGGTGCTAACGGCGAAGGAGCTACGTGGGCAGGGTGCAGGTAAGGAGTTGATGAGGCGGACGCTGGAGGTGATAGCGGAGCGGTTTGGGAAGGTGCCGGTGAAGATCAGTGCGCAGAGTTATTTGTTGAAATTTTATGGGGAGTTGGGGTTTGAGCAGGTGAGTGAGGAGTATGATGACCATGGGTTGGCGCATATTGATATGATACGGCCTTAAGGTAAGTTATTGATTTTAAACAGGAGGAGGGGAGTTGGCCGACTCCCCTCTTCCTGTTTAATTACTTCTTTTTATCCGGTGGCACATGCACTTTTACCTTGTAAAGTGGGATCATGTAGGAGACGGTATAAGTCATATCGAATTGTGATCTTTTGGTACCGCTGCCGTATCCCGGGATCACGATAGGCGGGTGTGAGTCATCTGCGCCGCTGGAAAGCATAATTTTCTCTCTGACACCCCAACCCAGGAAGAGGTTTTTGGCAGCTTCCACTCTCAATCCAAATACCAGTTCAATCCAGTGGGAGGTGATGGTTGTTTTTGGATAACTCCCTTTGGTATTTGCATCCCAGTAATCGTTTTTTATAGTATAAAAAGGGATTTCGTAGGTATTGCGGGCGATGCCGTACCGGATACCGCCATAGAGCATATTTTGTTCGGTCGTTTCCTTTTTCTTCATGAAGTCATAGTCGATACCGATGGTACTGTAAATCCCGCTGCCTTTGTAGGAGTAGGTGGTGTCGGTATTATGGGAGGTGCGGTTCCAGCCTGTTTCGATGGCACCATAGATTTTTTGTCCCAGGCGTACATCTGCCTGTACGGTGACATCGGTTCTGTAGGGTTGGAAATAGAGGAGGGCGAAGCGGCTGATGTCGAGGCCGATACGGATCCCGGCGTTTGACAGGTAAGTGCTGTCTACTATTTTAGCGGGTGCCGGTTTGGCTTTGAGTGCGGCAGAATCTTTGGCAGATTTTGCTTTTGGGCTGGTGGTATCTTTGGCTGCCTGGGCTTTGAAGGTGGTAGCCTGGCGAATTTTGAGCCCGGCATTTGACGGACTCTTTTGAGTAGAATCTTTAACAGGAGCCGGAATGGTATCCTTTTTCACCTGTGCCTGCGCGGCGACCGCGAACAGACTAATAAATAAAGTATAAAGTAATGTTCTGAGTATTATCACTTGTTACCTCCCGGTTATTAATTTTTAAAGCATCGATAGTATGAAAGGTGCAGAGCACAGTATCCAGTGTGGAAAAAGTAGCGAAGCCACAACCCGGTGATACAAAGTGAGGCTTGCGTGTATACCTGAAGGTCAGGGTATCTGCTACGGCGGCAGAGTCGAGTTTCAGGTAATACCGGCAGGTGTCTGTCAGTGGGTCGAGCGCGAAATATACACTGGATCTGGCTTGTTGACTGATGATGGTGTCCTTGTCGAGGGCACACAGGGTGACCTTGGGCCATATGGTATCTTTGTCGATGTAGCCGTTCAGAGAGTCTTTTTTAAAGTTAATACCAATATCTGCGAGCAAGGATTGATCACAGGTTTTGGTTTCATCCTCACAAGCCGCAAATACTGCCATGAGCAGGAGGGCTATAATGCCGGGAATATATTTCATGCCTGTTGGTTATAACAATTCTGGAGGCGAAGATAAATATAAAAACCCCGAAACAATCACCCAAGTCTGCGACTTGGATGATTGTTTCGGGGAGGTGTTATTGGGAATAAGATTAAATTTTCAGGTGTTTTTTGGGAAGGAATTGCTGGATTTTAGGCTTTTTTTGAGATTAATTTTACGTTTTTAAAGAATGTGAAATCATCTCTTGGTTAGTCATTTCAGGAAGTACTGGCTTTTTATTCGTTGCGAATCATCATTTGTCCAGTTATTTCAGGAAGTACTAGCTTTTTATTCGTTGCAAAATCATCATTTGTCCAGTCATTTCAGGAAGTACTGGCTTTTTATTCGTTGCAAAATCATCATTTGTCCAGTCATTTCAGGAAGTACTAGCTTTTTATTCGTTGCAAAATCATCATTTGTCCAGTCATTTCAGGAAGTACTGGCTTTTTATTCGTTGCAAAATCATCATTTGTCCAGTCATTTCAGGAAGTACTAGCTTTTTATTCGTTGCAAAATCATCATTTGTCCAGTCATTTCAGGAAGTACTGGCTTTTTATTCGTTGCAAAATCATCATTTGTCCAGTCATTTCAGGAAGTACTAGCTTTTTATTCGTTGCAAAATCATCATTTGTCCAGTCATTTCAGGAAGTACTGGCTTTTTATCCCTTGCGAAATCATCTCTTATCCAGCCCTCTTTACCCTTTTAGTTCCTGCTTCAGGAACCTTGCCGTATGACTATCCTTACACTCACTCACCTGCTCCGGCGTACCGGTACACAAAATCGTACCCCCGCCGGCACCACCTTCCGGTCCCAGGTCTATAATATGATCTGCCATCTTTATCACATCCAGGTTATGCTCTATCACGAGCACTGTATTCCCCCTATCCACCAGTTTGTTCAGTACATTCAGCAACAACTGGATATCCTGGAAGTGCAAACCGGTAGTTGGTTCATCTAAGATATAGATGGTCTTCCCGGTATCTTTTTTGGATAACTCTGTCGCCAGTTTCACGCGTTGTGCTTCGCCTCCTGACAGTGTCACTGCAGATTGACCCAGTGTGATATATCCCAGGCCCACATCCTGCAATGTCTTGATTTTCCGGTAGATATAACTTACAGGTTGGAAGAATTCCACTGCTTCATCTACTGTCATATCCAGTACATCAGAGATAGATTTGCCTTTATACCTGATTTCCAGCGTTTCACGATTATACCTGCGGCCATTACATTTCTCACAATGTACATATACATCAGGGAGGAAGTTCATTTCAATCACTCTCATCCCCCCTCCTTCACAAACATCACAGCGACCGCTTTTCACGTTGAAGGAGAACCGGCCTGCATTATATCCCCTGATTTTCGCCTCTGGCACCTGTGAAAACAGTGTACGGATATCCGTAAAGAACCCGCAATAGGTAGCCGGGTTACTACGTGGTGTTCTACCGATTGGAGACTGATCGATTTCGATCACTTTGTCTATATTTTCCAGGCCCTTGATGCTCTTATAGGGCATTGGATCCTGTTTGGAATCGTAAGCATGCTGACTCAGGATAGGGTACAGTGTTTCATTGATGAGGGTAGACTTACCGCTACCTGATACTCCTGTCACACAGATAAAGGTGCCGAGTGGGAATTTTACACTTACGTTTTTCAGGTTATTGCCGGTAGCGCCTTTCAGCTCCAGTGATTTACCGTTACCCTTACGTCTTTCCTCAGGAAGTGCGCCTGCTGCTTTCCCGTTCAGGTAGCCGGCGGTAGGGGTATTGAGTTTCAGGATCTGTTTGGGAGTACCCTGGGCAATGATCTGCCCTCCATGTACACCAGCACCCGGGCCTACATCAATGAGGTGGTCGGCATGGAGCATGATATCTTTATCGTGTTCCACTACTATTACGGTATTCCCCATTTCACGCAGGTTGCGAAGGGCATCGATCAGCTGCATATTATCACGCTGGTGCAAACCGATGCTGGGTTCATCCAGGATATAAGTGATACCCATGAGCTGGGAGCCGATTTGGGTAGCGAGGCGTATACGTTGACTTTCACCGCCGCTCAGGGTGCGGGTAGCACGGTTGAGGGTGAGGTAGGTCAGGCCTACATTGAGCAGGAAGCCTAGTCGTTCTCTGATTTCTTTGAGGATATCTTTGGCGATGGTATTTTGTTTCTTGTCCAGTCGCTTTTCGATGTCTTTGAACCAGATGGCCAGTTTATCAAGGTCCATGTTCCCCAGTTCGGAGATATTCTTTTCATCTACCTTGAAGAAGAGGCTTTCCTTTTTGAGGCGGGAGCCATTACATTCAGGGCAGGTATGTAGTTTCATGAAGCTTTCGGCCCAGTTGCGTACAGCGTCAGACGAGGTGTCGTTGAAGTAACGGCGTACGGTGTTGATCACTCCTTCGAAGTCAGCGTTGTAGCCATTTTCCCCATTTTCTCCGAATTCCATATCCATTTCCAGGCTACCATTTTCATCTCCGAAAAGCAGGAGGTTCAATGTTTTCTGGGGCAGATTGCCGATAGGTGTAGTCAGGGAGAATTTGTGTTTTTTGGCAAGTTGCTGTACCTGTTTGAAGGTGTAGGTATCTCTGGCTTCGCCGAGTGGGGCAAGGCCGCCGTCATTGATAGAGATGTTCTGATCGGGGATCACGGCATCCATATCTATCTGGTAGATGGTACCGAGACCTTTACAACGGGGGCAGGCACCATAAGGGGAATTAAAGGAGAAAGTGTTTGGAGAGGGCTCTTCGTAGGAGAGGCCGGTATCTTCACACATGAGTTGTTTGGAGTACTGGCTGACTTTATTGGTGTCGTTGTCCATGATGAAGAGGAGGCCTTTCCCCATCTGCAGGGCTTTTTGAATGCTCTGGCTGATGCGGGTGCGGGCATCGTCCTGCACTTGTACTCTGTCTACTACCAGTTCGATGTCGTGGATTTTGTAGCGATCCACCTGCATCCTTTCTTTCAGGTCCAGGATTTCTCCGTTCACGCGTACTTTGAGGTAGCCCTGTTTGCGGAGTTGTTCGAAGAGTTCGCGGTAGTGACCTTTACGCCCACGGATGAGGGGGGCGAGGATGACGAGTTTCTTTTTCGGGTAGTTTTTAAATACGTGGTCCATGATTTCTTCTTCGGAGAAGCGCGTCATGCGTTTACCAGTATTATAGGAGTATGCGATACCTACGCGTGCATAGAGCAGGCGGAGGAAGTCATAAATTTCGGTGATGGTCCCTACAGTAGAGCGGGGATTTTTGTTGGTGGTTTTTTGTTCGATGGAGATAACCGGCGATAGTCCGGTGATTTTATCCACATCGGGGCGTTCCATATCGCCGATGAACTGGCGGGCGTAAGCAGAAAAGCTTTCCATGTAGCGGCGTTGGCCTTCTGCATAGATGGTATCGAATGCCAGGGAGGATTTTCCGCTGCCACTGATGCCGGTGATGACAACCAGTTTGTTTTTAGGTAATGTGAGGTCCAGGTTTTTGAGATTGTGAACCCGGGCACCAAACACAGCTATTTGATCATCTGCCGTAGCCGGTGTGAGGACCGGCGTTGATGCATTCTCTTTCTTCTTTGCCATATTTGAATTGCGAGTATCCATGGTTCATTGGAGGGGAACCATGGGGTGTTATTTTACTACTAAGCTACGTCATAATTGGTGATTTTGCTAAAAATTTTAGTGAAGAGTTTGGAGATTGGGGGGAAATTTCGGGGTTGATTCTGGGAAGATTCGGTACTAATTCGACATTATAAGGGTGCTAAAAGGGTACTAGAAGGTCACTTGTATATCCGGGGGATATTGAGGTGATGTTTTGGTGTAGGTATGGTGAGCTTTTGGAGGGGAATTGGTATTAGAGAGGCGAAGAAGGGTCGAAGAAGGGTCGAAGAAGAGTCAAAGGAGCGTCGAAGAAGCGTCGAGGAAGCGTCGAAGGAGCGTCGAAGGAGCGTCGAAGGAGTGTCGAAGAAGGGTCGAAGGAGCGTCGAAGGAGTGTCGAAGAAGGGTCGAAGGAGCGTCGAAGAAGGGTCGAAGAAGGGTCGAAGAAGGATCGAAGAAGGTTCGAAGCGCATTTGAATAAGCGGGCCATAAAAAAGGGCCGCATCGTAAATGCAGCCCTTTTCATAATAATATATAAGTAAAACTTACGCCTTGTATTTCTTAAACACAACAATCGCATTGTGACCACCGAAACCGAAGGTATTACTCATTGCTACATTCACTTCACGTTCCTGTGCTTTACCGATAGTCAGGTTCAGGTTGGTAGGAATACCTTCACCCAGGTTAGTGGTATTGATGGTAGGCGGAACCAGGTTATGCTGGGTTGCTTTGATACTTGCGATGGCTTCGATAGCGCCGGCAGCACCGAGCAGGTGACCAGTCATAGACTTGGTAGCACTGATATTCAGTTTGGTAACGTGATCGCCGAATACGCCGATGATACCTTTCAGTTCGCTTGCGTCGCCCAGTGGAGTTGAAGTTGCGTGTGCGTTGATATAATCAACATCTTCAGGTTTCAGTTCAGCATCTTCGAGGGCGCGGGTCATACCCAGACGTGCACCCAGGCCTTCAGGGTGAGTAGCAGTCAGGTGATATGCATCTGCAGACATGGCACCACCTACCATTTCAGCGTAGATCTTAGCACCTCTTGCGATAGCGTGTTCGTATTCTTCGAGGATGATAGCGCCAGCGCCTTCGCCCATTACGAAACCATCGCGGTCAGCGTCGAAAGGACGGGAAGCGGAGGTAGGATCGTCATTGCGGGTAGAGAGGGCTTTCAGCGCATTGAAACCTGCGATACCAGCGCGGGTAACAGGGGCTTCAGAACCACCGGCTACGATAGCGTTGGCTTTACCCAGACGGATAAAGTTGAAGGCATCAACCAAGGCACTGCTGGAAGAAGCACAAGCAGATACCGTACAATAGTTTACGCCCATGAACCCATATTTCATGGAGATCTGGCCGGCAGCGATGTCGGAGATCAGCTTGGGAATGAAGAAAGGATTGAACTTAGGTACGAAGTTGGCCTGAGCGAATTCCACGATCTGGTCTTCGAAGGTCTGCATACCACCGTTACCGGAAGCCCAGATAACACCGACCATGGTTTTATCAACGCCTTCAGCGTTCAGGCCGGCATCTTCGACAGCTTCCTGAGCTGCAACCATTGCGTACTGGGTGAACATGTCCATTTTACGGGCATCTTTCTTATCCATGTACTTTTCTATGTCAAAACCTTTCAGTTCGCATGCGAATTTGGTTTTAAACTCTGTAGTGTCGAATCGTGTAATAGGACCGGCACCGCTGGTCCCTGTTTTAAGGCTATTCCAGAAAGTGTTTACATCATTTCCGATAGGCGTCAAGGCCCCAAGCCCGGTAACCACAACCCTTTTTAACGTAACAGTGCGCATATTGCTTTTGAACTTTAAAATCGAAAGTTAGAGCGCAAATTTAGGCACTTATTCTTATGTTTATGCATAATCATAAGAATTATATAATATAATGCAGAAAGAATGGGGGAAAGTTGGGGGGTGGGAGGCGTTGGAGGGCCTCCCGTATTGAGTTTGTCGGGAATGATTTGATAAAAATTTGTCGGGTGGATGATGAGTATCAGGCTGTTCAGGCTGGTAGTAAAAAGGGTTTTGAGGGAGGAACAGGGTATTTTTGTGATTTTATTAGGCGTATGAGGGGGCGGTGAGATCCCCTGTTTATGGACACCTCCTTTTATTTGTGATACCTTCTTTTATTTGTGATGCCTACTGTTATTTGAGATACCTCCTTTTATTTGTGATACCTTTATTAATTGACCACCTTCTTTTTATTGACATACTTCTTTTATTGAAGACCCTGCTTCTCTTTTTTCAATCCCCTTGCACCATTTTCAGGCCTTTTTCCTCATTTACCCCATTGTTCCTATTATTAAAAAGTAAACAGCCATTTATCAAATAGCCGTTCCTTTTATTATTTATTATGCAGCCGCTACCGAAGCCGCCGGTATGTTTGCCAGGTCAATTTTCTTCGTCCGCTGTTTCAGGAAAGCCATCACTTCCTCATCTGAACTAAACCGGTTCCCAATATTGACATAATGTTTTGCCAGCAGGTCATACCGCTTGGTCATGAGCCATAGCCATACATGAAGGAAGTGGATGCCATCGAATACGATCGCTTCATTCTCAATATATTCATGCAGGGTCTTTCTGAAATAATGGGGATGTTCGGTCCAATGCATGCTGGGTTTAATGTGGTGGCTGATGTGGTAACCATCGTTCCAGCACTTGTGATTATACTTTGTATTGATACAGGTGATACTGTTTTTATAGGAATTGTCCGGGTCGCCGGCACAGATGAACGCGTGTTGGGCCCAATTACCGAGCATCATAATGATCCTGGAAATCACAAATGGCAGGATAAATACTACCAGTGTAGCCGGGAAGTTAACAAAAGAGAGACCTATACACATTAATATATACAGCATCTCCCCTCTTACGGAGCGTACCAGGAGTTTTTTACGGTTCTTTTTAATGAAATACATGGCCAGGTGTACGACACCGGCAAAGAAAAAGCTGCCCAGGTAGCGGCTGAAGCCCCGGATGGAGTCGCGCTGATAGGGCATGGTACAGCTGTCATCATCAGGCATGTTATTTTCCGGGTGGTGCATACCGATGTGGTGACTATAATATGTTTCAGGTGTCTGGCCAAAGAGAGGGCCGATCACCCAGGGGAGGTAATGATTGAGGAGCTGGTATTTTTTTACAAAGAACACCCGGTGACTGGTGCAGTGAAGCATGAGGCCAAAAGGGCCTTTATACCTGAAGTTGTTCAAAACCGTAAAGGCAGCGGCTGCGGTCCACCAGAGCCATGTGGGTAATGGCAGGAATAAGAGGATGGCCAGGGGGAGCAGTGTGAAGGTGAGCTCGATAGTGAGGTAGAGAAATGGAAGGTCGCGTTCGTCACGGATCATCGATTTCAGGAATTTCCGGAATGCGGAATCGGGTTTGTGTGATTGGATGTAAACAGGGTCAGTAAGTACGTCAGTGAATACTTTCATCAGTTTGTAGGTTTTAAGTAAGTGGCTGGCAGAATTAGTTCGCAAATGGTATTAACAAGGTAACGGATTAATCCGGGATAAAAATGGGGGTGTGATAATTTGTGATAATGATAACGAATAGGGATTTTTATAATTTTTTTTAATTGCTTTTGGAGAATTAAGAAATATTATTATTTTTGCAACCCCTAACGGGGAAGTTTCGGTGAGATGCCTGAGTGGCCGAAAGGAACGGTTTGCTAAACCGTCGTACGGGTTAAACTGTACCGAGGGTTCGAATCCCTCTCTCACCGCAAGTAATTAGAAAGTGCTCATAGATTAAAATCTATGGGCATTTTTGTTTTAGGGGGAATTCTCTGCTAGAAGGTTTTTGCTCCTATTCGCTATTTAGGGGATATCTTGCCTTACGAGGTATCACAGCAGGTAGTGATACTCTTTTTGTAGAAATATTTTCACTTCCTTAGAACAAGTTTAAAAGTTTATATCCATTTTTCACTTTTTATATTATTCAACATAGCTTGGTGCAAAGAAAGAATAAAATTTAGATCATGAAACCCCAAAGGAAATTATTCTATACTTTCTTCTTCATAATATTGGCAAGTATATATTCATTTTTGCTTCCAACAGGTATACTTTTCTATTCTATATGGGTAGATGTAATAAACATTAACAATTGGATTAAATATCCAGCTTCATTTTATTTAGGACATAAACTGGTTAGAGTAATTGTTACTTATATCCCTTATTTGTTGTACCAGCTGCCATATCAAAAACAGATGGCCAAATATTTTATAATATTTACTTGCTGGTTTTTCGCTATAACCTTTACATGGGAGGTTTGGTCAAGGTTTTATCGAGGAGAGGAAAATGAAATGAGTAGTATATTTATTCCAATTCTAAGCACATATCTTTGTGGATTTATGGCTATAGCAACTAATATATGGGCAAATGCTAAATTTAGATTAGAATTATTGGCTCGATCCTAATACTCTCTTTAACCACAAATTACATTAAGCAATTAGCCTTGCCTCTGCTACTTTTATATGTCACGATTATAAACTTAAGCCTTAGAAATAATATTTTCAAAGATACTTTTAATTTTAAGGTCAGGCATCATAAGTATATTAATGTCAAGATTAAATCTGGTGGGTTTATTGGCTTGAATTCTTTGAAGTATATAATCCATATTGAAAGTAACCATAATATTCCCATCATTTAAATTTTCCACTCTGAAAGTTTGCCAGTTTATTAGAACATTAGCTTGGATGATTTTATATTTATCAAAATATTCGCTGGCATTAATGATTGCTTTTTGTTGAGGGAGGTTAAAATAAGTATAGTATCTTTCTAAGGTAGGAGCATAAAAACTTGCTAATCTATTATAATTCTTTTTTGAAAGGCACTCATAATAGGCAGCAATAATTGTTTTTACTTGATCGAATGAAACATTCTTATTTGTAATAGTTTCATTATTTGATTCATTTAGATAACTCGAATATGGAATAGCATTAAGTTCAATAGCAAAATTAAGATTGGCTTCATCTAATCCCATAGTGGTTATGCCTATTACATCTCCATGCTTGTCAAACAATGGGCCGCCACTGCTTCCATGTGTGATTTCTGCTGTAGTTTGAATATAATGTTGGTTATTGTTATTTCTATATCCTGATATATTACCAATAGAAAGAGTTTGACTTAATCCTTTGGGGTTACCAATTGCAAAACAGGATTCTCCTATGTCTGGCAGTCTATTAGATATATTTAAAGGGAAATATTTTTCATCATCCCCGAGCCCCACCTTAAAAATTACATAATCAAGTTCCTTATTTGTATAGATAATTTTTGTAATCATCTCCTTCTCTCCATTATCTAATATAACAATTCCCTTTTGAGCATTTTCAAATACATGATAGTTACTAATTGCTACACCTTTTTTATCCAGAAAAAATCCTGAACCTATTGCATCAGTATTATTCCCTAACACATATACCAAGAACACTCCCTGTTTTACCCTTTTATATAATTCAGAAACAGGTATGTCTGGTTCTGTATGTGTTAATTTTTTTGCAGCTTCTTTTTCTAAATTCAGTTCCTCCTGCTTAATATTCAATTCCCTCTTTAATAATTCATTTTCTTTTAAAAGTATGGAATCACTTGAGGGATTTTTATTTTGTGTGTTACATGCGTTAAATATCATGGAAATAATTATCCATGTAATAAGTATATAATTTTTCATTTTAGGTAAATTTCATCTCTGTTAAGTTACCAATTATATAATTACATAGTGGCTTCAATCATAATATTACTGTGCTGGTTGATTGATAGTAAAAGTTCCTGTTACGTTCTTAGTTCCAGATGTATTTTAATGTGTGATACAAACGTACCTAGATGTTCACATCAGCATCAATTATATCATAACCTTCACCACCAAAATATTTGTCCTTTATCCAGCGAAAAGATACATCATTAAAATGACCTATGGCATTTAAAGGTCCATCAATACTTGTGTACATTTCAAAAGGGAGGTTTGATCCTTCTACATCAAGGTTAAAAGAAGTGAAGTTTGATCCTTTGTAGATATAGGAATCCACAAAAGCTGATTCTTAACCTGTTACTCTCTTGGATTCATTGACAGTATAAGTTTTCCCATTTTGTTGTAGTAGATGCCTCAGTGGTATTATCTTTCTTCCTGGCATAAAGGCTACTATAGGTCCAGAAGACCCAGAACAAACTTTGTCCAAAAATAAGAGAGAGTTTAAGACTGAAAAAAGGGAATATTATAATATTAGGCAAATTTGCTCTAATTTATCAGCATAGAAAATATTCTCTTTGACTCTGTGAGTAGTAAATACCATAGAGATGAAAATTTTATCAAGGAATTTGGGTTGAGATTTGAACTTCCTAAATATTGACTATCAACGGTACGTTGTAATGTACGGCTATTCCAATTGCCGTCAATAGCGTGACTAACCAGAAGCATCCTAAAGACTGGTTCTCAATTTTGCTTATAATTCGATAATGAGTTCAACTCAATTCAGGACCCACCGCGTCCCAAATCTGAAATGCCAGAAAAAAATGCCGCATATTCCTTAAGTTACTCTCATCAAAACCCTTTCCGAATCAAGGGTTAGTTGAGCAGCAAGGTTTTTCAGAACTGCTCCCCCGTATTCCGCCTGGTTTTTACCATTTGCTCATCCTCAATAATGAGCATACCTATTTCCCAATACGTTTCTAACAATATCGTATTAAACTTTTCTCCTTGCCTGGGCTATTACCTTAGCAATGGAATCGGACAAAGAGGAATTGAAATTTCAATAACATGACTCATCTATTACAAAATTTTTAGCCCTACCTCTTAGGTTAAACATTATAATGTCTTGCAAAATTATTTTAATTATTATTTTAATTATCGACAACTATTAAGTTAAATAAAAATTATTAAAATTATAAATTGTTGATTATCAAAAATAACGGGATAAATTAAGTATTAACATTGTCTTTGCAAATCTATTGAGCGACTTTGGATAGGCCCCTTTCGTTTAGGGTGAGACCGATAGATAATAAACAATAAAATAAGTTATGAAAACATTTTATTGACATTTGTCACAGTGCTTTATTATCAAATGTCCTTTCTGGCAGATGCCGAAATCTTCAACTTTGCATGGTAATAAATACTTCAAAAAATGAAATTAAAAAACAAAGTAGCCGTAATTACCGGAGGTAATAGTGGTATAGGTTTCGGCATAGCAGAAGCATTAAAAAATGAAGGTGCTATGGGTGTGATCACAGGAAGAAACCAGGCAACACTGGATAGTTCCGCCAAAGCACTTGGTGAGGCATTTATAGGTATTAAAGGAGATGTAACCAAGCTGAGTGACCTGGAAACTATATTCAAGCTCACTTATGAAAAATTTGGCAAGATCGATACACTCGTGGTAAATGCAGGAGGAATTGTTGATGGGGTGCCAATGGCTGGCATTGAAGATGTGACAGAGGAAAGTTTTGACCTGTATATGGACCTGAACCTTAAAAGCACATATTTCACTGTTAAAAAACATTGCCCTATCTAAATGATGGCGCATCCATCATTCTGATCGGTTCAAGCGCTGCTCATCGCGCAGTTCCCGGCATGACCATTTACGGTGCTGCAAAAGCGGCTGTTATTTCTCTTGCTAAAGGTTTATCACTTGATCTTTTATCAAGAAAGATAAGAGTAAACACTTTATCTCCCGGCTCTATAGACACGCCTGTGTTTGGAAAGATTGTGCCGGAAGAACAAGTTGAAAGTGTCAAAAAAATCTGGACTGATATTACGCCAGTAGGACGACAAGGGATACCTGCTGATATCGGGAAAGCTGCAGCATTTCTTGCATCTGATGATTCAGCTTTCATTGTAGGTACAGAGATCTTGTCTGATGGAGGCCTGACTAATTTAAGTTTAATGAAATAGGCACACTACGGGCGGCTATTGATTTGCAGCATACTTATTTTATCCGAAATAAACTGTTTGCGGACTTTTGAATAAATTTGTCAAAAGCCGTCTAACATGTTTGAGTTTTTCGCAAAATACCTTGTTGAAAAGGGAGGATTCACGGAAAGTGAGCTGGAGCTTGTAAGACAAGTCACGGTGTCAAAAAAAATCCGAAAAAGTCACTACCTGCTTGAAGAAGGTAAGGTGAGTGACTTTATTGGCTTTGTTACAAAAGGAGCTTTCCGTTTGTTCCGCAAAGGAGAAGATGGGCAGGAATACACCATGAAATTTGCTGTAGAGAACTGGTGGATATCTGATTTTACAAGTTTCTTGTCTGGTGAGCAAAGTAATTGTTACATCGAAGCCCTTGAGAATAGTGAGTTGATGTGGTTTTCCAGGGAAACATGGGATCATCTTATTGCGACTATCCCAAATTTTCGTAGAATGATCGATAAACTGACAGCAAGAAACTTTGAAGCGCATCAGAACAGGATTTTCAGCAACATCAGTGAACCAGCGGATACCAGGTATGAGAATTTTGTAAACAGCTATCCTACACTTTATAACCGGATACCTTTGTATATGATTGCTTCGTTTTTGGGCATCACAAGGGAAACGCTGAGCCGTATTAGAAAACAGGCAGCACAAAGGAAGACTACAAATTGATAATCGTTATCAGAAAAGGTATCTGATAAATCTATTGACAATTGTCACATTCCGTTTTTATCAAACATCATTTCTGTTTACAAACGGGCGATCTAATTTTGACATAACAAAAACTAAAAAAAATGAAAAGAATAGTTTTAATGTCAGGATTGGCCTTAATGGCAATAGCTTCTTTGAGTAACAATATAAAAGTTACTACCCTAAGCGGTACAGCAGGAAACCACCAATCAAACAATATACTTTTTGAAGCGGATGCAAAGTTTGTTGCTCAGGACTCAACTGCCTTAGCAGTTGTGACTGCATTTTTTGAAAAATTCAAATCAGGTGCAACTCCGGAAGAACTGGCCAAAAGTTTCGACGAAAAAGCGGAATTGTTCATTCCCGGCGATACGAAGAACGTTCCCTGGATTGGTAAAAGGATAGGACGCGTAGCGATCACAGAACACTTCAGACTGCTAAGAGAAAACATTACACCGGAAAAGCTGGAGTTTACAGATATATTAAGCAAAGGGAATAGAGTTGTCATCCTGGGTTATCTTGAATCCCGCATGAAAAAGAATAACAAAGTAATGAAGTCTGAGTTCAGTATTGATATCGTTGTCGAAAACGGCCTGCTCACTCGCTATCATTTGCTGGAAGACTCTTTTGAGGTTGCTGGGAAAGCCAAACTTTGATGATTGATATTAGATGTTTATTCAGGTATGATGTGAGCTAAATAGTCGATCGGATCTTAGACTAGCAGGATAGCCGTACGGGGTCTCCGCGTCTTTATCCCAGCTTGTGATGATCCTGGCAAGGTCGATTGTTACTATAGAATCCTTAGACGATTTAATAATTGAAGAAGTAGATATTGTTATTTTGGAGTTCGTATTATTTACAAGTTATGATGAAGTAATGAACGGACATTAGGTTGTCACAGTCTATGTAGCGAGTAAAAAACAAAAAAGCCTTTAGATCAATAGATTTGAGGGCTTTTTAGTTTGGATTGTCTTATCATTGTTAATCATTTGTAAGGTTGAAATACGTATTCAATTCCTACCCTCAATTTAAATCAATGAGAGGTATTGCTGAGGGATATTCCGCAAAATCTTACTATTAGGTGAAAATATTTAACACAACATTCTCTTAAGTCACTCATGAGCCCTAAAATTGATAGCTTTATTTTCGTCATTCGAGGCAGGAAGTAACCTCGTTTTGAAGTTTGAGTAATATCAGAAAAGATGGGTCCAGTACAATTTTTTATAATTGTTTTAATAAAATATTTCGCTAATATAATCATAGGTTTTGGATAAAATCAGCCTTAAATTGGTTCGACATTTGTTCCCCACAGTCCGCCGAAATTTTTTGAAAGCCTGCATTGTGCGTACTTTTTTATTTATACTCGTATAAGATTGTTTGTCCGGCTTCACCTCATTTGCCTTTAAATTTGTAATTTTAGGATAAGAGCTACATAAAATCTTAATGAAATGCCAAATCCAAAAAGAAGAGGGAAAAGGACTCATGGTATGTACCCTGGTTTCATCCGGAGACACAGGCATGATAGTGCATGGCCTTACAGAACATTGAGTGAAGTAGAAGATATCAATGACAGAAACTTTCTTGCTGCTATTGCCAGGGCTGCAGCTGCTAATGCCATTAATGAAAATAAAGCAATGAATATTCCAGTAACGGTTATTGAAGATGGCTGGGTAGTCAAAAAATCGATAGACGGTACTGTTGTAAAAATAGCTCCCGTTGATCGTAAGCCCGCAACTGTCAGAACAAGAGTTTTAACGAAAGGGGTTGTGCTGCATGTCAAAGGCCATTAAAAAAGATGCGTGTTTTTGCTGGTCCAAATGGATCCGGTAGGAGTACCATTATCAAGGAAATTCAGAAGTTTGTAACAACAGGGCCATATATAAATGCAGACGATATTGAAAAATCCTGTCGGGAAAAAGGGTTTGTTAACCTGGCAGACTATGGCCTGGAGGCAAATCAAGATCATTTTCAATTCATTTATAGCCCAATCTTCTTTAAACCAGAAGGCAGTTGCCGATGGCTATCAGTTGAATCTTTCCTTTGCTAATAATGTAATAAAGGTGCCGTTGCCTACAAATTCTTATACAGCGGCATTAATCGCGGATTTACTCAGAAATTTATTGTTGGAAAAAGGTGCAACGTTTTCTTTTGAAACGGTAATGTCTCATCCATCCAAGCTGGAGATGTTACAGCGTGCGCATGCAAATGGATTTAGAAACTATCTCTACTTCATTTCTACAGAATCTGAAAGCATAAATATCAATAGAGTTGCAGCAAGGGTCAATAAGGGAGGGCATCCCGTGGATGAACAAAAAATCAAAGAACGATATTTCCGGTCAATGGATTTACTATCTGCTATGATCCCTTATTGTTATCGTTGTTTTATTCTGGATAACTCGGGTGAACAATATCGTCTGATCCTTGAAATAGTAGAAGGAAAGGAAATTAAAGTAATGGACGATGACATACCAGGTTGGGTAGAAGAATATGTTTTAGAGAAGTTGTTAGTTTGATTAAATTAATATTTCCCTTTCTAATATTAACTCAAATTGGATTCTTCAGACCCTTTCCTCCTCAATAATTTTCATACCACTGTTCACGAATTTATTTTCTGTGCATTAATAAGATTATAACTTGCATTCCGGCATTTATACGGATTATATTTTTGCACTATGATAAGTTTCAAAAACGACTACAGCGAAGGAGCCTTGCCTGCCATCCTCCACGCTTTAGCTATAACCAACGAGATCCAACAGGGAGGTTATGGCGAAGACGACTACACTCAGGAGGCCATTGAACTCATTCGTGAAAAGCTTAATAGCCCCCATGCTGCTATACACCTGGTATCAGGAGGCACACAGGCGAATCTGACTTTTATTTCTTCTGTATTACGGCCTTATGAATCCGTAATCGCTGTAACCACAGGACACATCTTTCACCATGAAACAGGCGCTATTGAGGCCACCGGACATAAAATAGAAACAGTATTTGCAAAAGATGGCAAGCTCTCGCCTTCACTGCTTGCCTCTTTTATAGACCAGGTAGAGGTTGTGCATATGCCACTTCCCCGCCTGGTATATATTTCAAATTCTACGGAGTTAGGCACGCATTATCTCAGAGCAGAATTGATTGCGTTGTATGAATGTTGTCAAAGTAAAGGGCTACTGCTTTACCTGGATGGAGCCAGGCTGGCCTCAGGAATGCAGGCAGGAGATATCAGGTATGAAGACCTGGCAAGGTATACGGATGCATTTTATATCGGGGGGACGAAAAATGGAGCCTTAATTGGTGAAGCAATTGTTATTAACAATCCAGGCCTGCAGGAATACTTTTCTTATAATTTGAAAATGAGAGGTGCCTTGTTGGCAAAAGGGAGATTGTTGGGGCTTCAGTTCAGGGAATTGTTTAAAGGAGATACCTATTTGTCAATAGGGGCTTATATGAATGAGATGGCTATGAAGTTGGCAGCGGGAATCAGAGAGGCTGGTTATGAGTTTTTGATTGAGTCAAAGACGAATCAGATTTTCCCTGTTTTACCATGGAAGGTGATAAAGAAGATGGAAGAAAAGTATGGTTTTTATGTATGGCAGCGAGTGGATGAGGAGTGTGCGGCGATTCGGTTAGTGACTAGTTGGAATACGCGGCTAGAGGCAGTAGAGCAGTTCGTAGCGGATTTGAAAACCTGTAGCTAATGGATAGGGTGTGTATTTGGGACTGTGGCGCGGTGGCTCGCAGCAGGGAGAGAGCCTCCCACTCACTTGTTGGCTCTTTGGGATGTAACCGGAATATTGAAGGGAGGATGTGAGGGGGAAAGGTGAGGGCTGAGACCTGGCAATTGACTTGGGGGTGGAGAATGATTGGTGGCAGGGACTAGCCAGATAGAATAGAATTTGTAGGGGATTTTTTTCCTTTCTGAGGAGTATGACTGACTGCTAAAAGATCATGCAGATTTGGCCACCGACTTAGATGGGGAAAGCATTTTCGTTGATTTTTTTTGAATGACAGACATGAGAATGGATGGTTGCAGGTGGGGAGGGATTTGAATGTCAGGAAAAAAATCTATGATATTACAGGTATGGAAATTTGGTAATTCAAATGATTTATGTACATTCGCGTCCCGAACAGTAAAAAACGGATCAGTAGTTCAGTTGGTTAGAATGCCGCCCTGTCACGGCGGAGGTCGCGGGTTCGAGTCCCGTCTGGTCCGCAAAAGGGGACAAGTCATCAAAAAAAATGACTGTCCCCTTTTTCGTTTTCTGTCCAATCCCTTTGCAGTCGCACAATCCGGGCAAAAACAAAATTCACTTTTTCGGTTCGATATTGCCCTTTTTCGCGGCCATAGACAATTCCGTCAGGAAACACCAGCTTTTGTATTTTTTCCTTCATGCCCGTATCGCTGGAATGCCATACTATAGCCAGTTGCGAGGAAAAATTGACCACATAATCTATCTTTTCTTCGAGGTTCGATATAGTGAAGCTACATTTTTCCAGCTCGTCCACGATCCCGCCTCTTTCGTTGTCATACCGGCCAAACAGTTCCAGAAACTTTTCTTTGGTCATTTCATCCAGCGCATAGTGTAATAAGTATCGCTGATAAACTTCCAACACGAGAAATGTTAGTTTCAGAATCATCATTTTCTCGGGAACGGTCAGTTCCTCTACAATTTTGTCTTTCGGATTCCTGTTCTGCATTTTTCTAAACATTACGACAACAGACCAGTCCATCTCCGCCATCAATAATTTCATCCAGAAATAGGGAAAGTTGAATGCACGTTTGTTGATGTCGTCCAACAGATTTTCAGACAATGGCTCTGGCGGGAATAGTTCTCTGATACCCTTTGTGTCCAGCTCATTAAAAAATGAGAAATAGGGATCAGTTTTCTATTATTTAGGTTACAAATAGCGTTGGATATACACATGTTTTGAGGCCATTTTGAGAGAATGTATTCATTCTAATCCTTCAATTCTGAACTGCTAAGAATCTGCAATAAAGGCGGCACTACTACATAGGCAGCATCCATAAACTCCCCCATACGTGAATAGAAGAACATCACATTGCTGCGGTCGTTAGCACTCCATGTATCAGCATTTGGGCTGGCCATAGCAGCTTCCAGCAAATTCCATATGACTGTTTTAACCTCCCCGGCCTCGGGGTACCAGTCCATAAACTGTTTTATTTTTTCGATGGATTGCGACATGATGAATGATTTTAAGAAGTAGATTAGTTTTACCGTTGGGCAATAGGATGCCTAACCGGATTAAAGATTCGGTTGCAGTTTACATATGTAACCTATGGTTACACCACTACGGATGCAAGCTTGTAAGTAAAATGGCGTTTCCCGTTCAGCTATGTAATGCAGTAAGACCGTGGCAAAATCTTGGAACATTGTCTTGCAACAAATATGTTGCGACTTTTTTCGGGTTTGGGCAGCCTGCTTAGCTCTTTTATAATTTTTGCGGCTATATGTGAGCAATGAGGTAACAGGAAATCCGCAAAAAAAGCGCGGGTCTGCTTGCCGCCAGGAGGGCCGTAGGAAGCCCAGGGTACGGACAAGAAGCCCACGCTATGGCATGAGCCTCCCATCCTCATCTTCATACCCTTGAAAATTTCCTACGTTTTCCTGGCGATATGAGAATAAGACGCGCTATATCGGTATTGGGGCGGGCAAATATAATAATATGCCTCTTAACCCAATCGGATAGCATTCAACATGACAAACATAATTAAAATATCGTTTTGTCTGCTTATTCTAATACAAAATATTTTAAGAATTATCCCAAATTGCCAGGCATGGTGCCCATTGATGATAAAATAGTATATATACATCTTGGAGAAAGGATAAAGAAGGCAAGAACCGACAAAGGACTAAGCCTCAGAGAACTGGCAGCCATCTGTGATGTAGAGCATAACACCATCCACGAAATCGAAAAAGGGACACTGAATTTTAGATTTTCTACGATTATTAAAATTTCAAAGGGATTAGAAATTCCTTTGTTTGAATTGTTGAGGCCACATTGATAATCTTTACTCAGCTTCTTATTATATAAAAAGGTATATTGTGTACTATCGATATAATGTATAGGTGACGCGTTAAACTATCTATTAACTATGAATGTTTGGTTTGAAGAACTCCCTGCCCCCAGCCCCCTTTGGCGGGCCGATAACCCCGAAGGTCTGCTATTTTATAGGCTCGTTACTGAGCCTGAGCCAACCTGAGCAAGACTTCTTATCTCAAAAAGCTATTTGTCCATTTTAATCTGTATGGGGCGTATTACTCATTCACTATCTGTCAGTGAGATGAGAGGTAACCCGAGTAAGACTTACAAAAATGTAAAATGGGAAAACAGTTTTGAGATGGTGATTTGCCGGCATTAGCTAAACTTTCCAACAGTGCAAAATACTGAGTCGCATACATTCCATTTCCTTTCAGAAATATCAAAGGAAAATACATATCGCCTGCTGTTCCCCGATTCGAAAGCTGGAATGGCAATTATATGGCTATATGAAAAGCTGGAAAGCGGCTATTTCCCTGATGGTTTTTTTAAAGAATCTGATATACACGATGCATTATTAGATGTTTCCTCGGTCGATTTAGACAATGGAAAGTATCATTTAAAAGAGCACTATAACGCCATTATCGGCGATTTGCAAGAATATTTCTTAAGGTACGATGACGAAAAACAACATTATAGTTTTAAAGAGTATGCCTTTAGTTTTTGCAAACATGCAAAGGATACACTTAAATCATTTTTTGACCCTACACAGATTGAGATAATATGCAGTAATCTTCGAGATAAATTGACTAGCTGCGACAATGAACAGAAATTGTTAGAGTGGTTTTCTTTGGAGTTTTCAACTTTCAAACCACGGTTGAAAAGTCAATTGGATTATTTGGATAAACAAATCGACCAATCTGTTGCAGATCTTCGCGAGAACAGAAAGTTAAATTTACAGGAAGGAACAATTTTAGATACACTGCGTCAAATTGATGAACGTTTTGAAATAATACGCACACAGAACAAAGAATTACGAACTGCTTTCAGGGTAACGGAAGAAATTAGAAGATCGCTCAATAATTATTCAGAGCAATATGACAATGATGAAATAAGTAAGAACACACATAATGCAATCACATTTTTCCAAGAAATGCGCTATGTATTGCTATTAATCGATAAAAGACTGGACCGCATACAGCCTCGAATAAAACAACTATTCAGCAATTTAAATAAACCTCTGTTCAATATCAAAATCGAAAAATTCATCGGGTTTTTAATTCGGAACAGCACTGAAATTAACATCGTAGGCAGCAGAGAACTGTCTTTGCCCCAGGGAATTCATCAAGTAGCAATAAACAGAGAACTTTCAGATTTTATAATTGTGGAGCGAAAATCAGATTTGTTCCCTACAAAACCTAAAAAACGAATAGTAGTAACTGAGAACCCCGAACTAAAACAAAAAGCATTTGCCTCGACAATAAATCAAGTATTTCAGCAAGATGAAGTAGCAAGATGGCTAAATACACTAGCCAATAGATTACAGGAAGAAAAAATGGTTGATCTATCAGACTTCTTTTTTAAGATTCTTGAAGAAGAAAAAAGAGAAAATGCATTGAGCTTGGCCATCTCAGTCGTCTATAGATCAATAAAACTATACGAACAACAGAGTCAATATGAAGTATTAATTAATCCTAACGTTGTAAAGAGTAAAAAAGGAACAAAAACAACATTATGGCAGATAATAATACACCAGAAATAACGCCTTGGTCATTCCTTTTGGATAGCGAAGCGGAAAACTACTTTGCTAAAATAGATTATGCTCTAAAAAATGGAAAGCATATACAACAGTGGAAAGAGCAAACCTGGTGGTTCCGATTTATTGCTAATAATGAAGATAGCTTGAAGCAATACTACCGTAGTTATTTCGGAGTTAGGTTGGAGTATGGCGGAGAAACTGACCAAAAGTACTATTATCTCGATTTTATGCCTGATTCAAGAGGAAATATACCGTTAGATAATAGGCATTTTCTTCAAAATGAGTTTGTAATCGTTGGGTTCATGCTGTATAAGACGATATACATAGATAACTATATAGAGTTAGCATCTATAAAAGCATTTCAACGCATGCTTAGACAGGACTATGAAGAACTAAAGGAGGGATTATTTAGGGTACTTGCAAAGGCTAAAAATATTAATGTCACCCAAATGAATGAACATAAGATGGATAGCGTAGTGTTGAGTGCAATGAAAGCGTTTGAAAAACTAGGATGGGTCGAATTACAAGAAGACACCTTTGAGGTATTACCCTCTTTTCAGAGATTGCCTAGATTATATGCGGACTACATTAGTAATATTAATGACTGGCTTAAAACAGAATCTGTAAAATGAAGCAATACCCCAGAATATATTCACTATCTACTCTCGGATTAATACATCACCAAGAGTTTGACTATTTATTTCATCCTTTTCGTACAGATTTTATAGGAGAAAGTGGTTCCGGTAAAAGTATGATAGCTGATTTGATACAACTCATTTTTGTGGGTTCGGACGCTTTTGAGTCAGCGACAAAAGCAACGGGAAAAAGAGAGCCGGAAGGAATGGTGCTTAGTGAAGGAGGGCATGGTAAAACAATGGGATATGCCTTTTTGAACATAGAAATGGAGCCGCGCAAATACTTTGTTGTAGGTTCTTATATTGAAACTGGAAATAAAAATGTTCAGGCATTTGTTGTTCAACAGGGATTTGAAAAGGATAATATTGTTTATCTGGACAACCCAATATCTCATAAAGATTTTACGCTGAATGAAGAAATTCAGCCATTAGATAAATTAAAGGATATACTAATTGAAAAAGGACTGTTTTGCCAATCATGGTCAAGGCTAAAAAAATATCATGAGCTGTTATATAAACAAAATATAGTTCCAATAAACATTACGGCCAACGACAGACAAATGAGGGACTATGCAGAGATTCTTCAATCTTTTTCGCGGGGCAAACTTTTGGACACACAAAAGAGCAGTAGCCTCAAAGATTTTTTATTCGGCAAAGATGCTGCCAACAAAATTCACGAAGGGTATAAAGCCGCCGTTAAGGACATGGAAGCTTCTATAGGCGAATATGGATCCAATTTAAAAGAAATCAGCCGTGTAACTGAAAAGCAAGCAGCAATATTAGAATTAAAAGCAAATCGGGATGAACGAGATTATTATCAAAAGGACTGGATTGAAAAACATTTATTATATACCAATCAGGAAACGGGAAAATTCCATAGAGAAATCATTGATACAATTACCGAATTTATAACAGCCAAGCAGCACTACTTAATTCTTCATGAATTACTTGGTGCTGAAATCATACTTCTTGAATCAATATTACCTGGATTAGAACTCGAAAAGAAATCCGCAAGTAACAAATATGAGGACAGTTTTGTGAGTTATAAGGAAGTTGAAAGAGTTCAGTACTGGCTAAAAGAATGCAGTTGTACATTTGAGAAACTGAAAGAAAAATATGTTGAGAACAGCCAAATGCGTTCAAAAAGGACAAGCCTTACAAATTTTATCCAGGTACTAAAATCACAGAATCTTGAAACGGTGTTTGATAATATTGAAATGAAAGACACCATCGATTCTATTAATCAGTTCTTAAGTGATGAGATCACAAATTTGAAAATCCAGATCGAGACTAAAGAAATGCTTAGGCGATTTTCAAATCTGACTGACCCCGATTCTTTCGCTTATTGGGCGATCCAACAAAACCGGGCATTTTCTTTAGAAGAAGAAAGCGTAATTCTCGAGTTCCAAAAGCTACCAAGGCAAAAGCCAGCAAATAAGAGCGGCGACTATTTGCCATCGCCAGATGAATTCATGAATGCCTTGCAAATCATAGAAAAAGAGGGTACTGGTTTCTGGGTAAATTTAAAAGGAGTAAGAAGATTTGTTGCGTATACACCTAAGCAAGTATTTAATACTACGGATACCCAATCTATCGCTTCATACTTTTCTTCTTATTCGGACTCTCTTGAACAAGAGATCGTTAAATGTAAGAAGGCAATAACTGATTATTCCGCCATTCAGAAACTGCTATTAAACTTATCAAACCCTACAGAATCACTTTCCGCTTACAATAACAAAGAAAAAATTACTAGTTACAAATTGGTAAACTCATTGAATGTTGGAGAAGTTGAGTTTGATAAGGCGCTTGAGGCTTATGAAAATAAATTTGAAATAGAACAGATATACACTGAGGCAAGGCAGAATCTGGATGATGTTCAGACCAAAATTACAGAAGGCAAAACAATGCTGAATGTCTACAAATCGTTTCAAGAAGCTGCACCTAAAGTGCGTGAGGGTTTTATAGACCTACTATCAGGCGCTGATGAATTCGCTAATATAGCAGAAGAAATAAACGGGAATTATGGATTTATTAAAAATAATGTTCAGCTTACTTTTTCGCAATCAAAAGACAAGATTGCATTTATAAAGAAGAGTCAGGATGAGATTCAACCTAAACTGTCCGGTATTTTAGGATTACAAGCTAAAATCAGGGTGTACCAAGAATGGAAAGAGAAATTTGCAAATGCAAAACAGCAATACCTGCAACTCTACAATACCTTGCCTGATAATTTGACTTCTAAAGGTTACATTTCAAATCCCGAGAAAGAACATAACCGCTATCTCGTAGCTGAAACAACTTATGTAAAAAGCTATAAAGATGCTCTACAAAAATATATTCCAACCGAAGCATACCGGCTGGAAGAAGAAGATAATTTGAGTGAGCTTGCAAAAAATTTACTGCCTGAGGCGTTTCATGATGCAATACTTTCTGATCAATCTGAAAAGACTATAATAGAAACGATTGCAAACTATCTGCATCGCATTAACGATAAGAATAGGCAATTAAACAATAGGAAAATACAAAAAATAAAAGATCTCTTGCATGAAGTGGACCTTGCTATTTCAGACCAGGAGAACACGATTCGTAGAATTGATAATTTTCTCAAAAACGAAACAAGTATTACGGGTGGATATAAAGCTCGGTTAAAAAAAACAACATCCACATTATTCCCGAAAGAATGGATGAGTCGGTTTCAGGAAAACTTAGAAGACTCGACGAATAATTTCACCGCCAAACTAGCTGAAAAAATAGACTTGGAGAATATGATAATAACTGCATTTTTGGATTGTGGCGGGTATCATAGTGCGCAGGTAACTACTCAAAAGTTACTAGATCCATCTGTTTATTATGAAGTAGAGTTCAATATGGAATCTGAAACAGGTAGGATAAATAAAGGCAGTACCGGGCAAACATATGCAGCTATAGCATTACTTTGTATCGCCAGGCTCTCTGTTATGGATAAAGAGGAGGGTAAAAAGCAACAGCCAGCAATAAGGGTAATGCCCATTGATGAAGCAGAGGGATTGGGTTCAAACTACGATATGCTTCATAACATTGCCAAAGCTTACGATTATCAAATTATATCGCTCTCAATTGGGCCAGTGGGTAAATTTAAAGATGGCGAGCAATACCTTTATATGCTGCACAAAAATATGGAGTCAGACGCTGCAGTAAATTACACACCAATTGCAATTTTAAGTGAAGTAGATAAATCCAAAATCGGGAATGATATTGAGATATGAAAAGAGAGCTACAGTGGCGGCATTTCAAGGCGTTGAACCAATTATATATTAATCAGTACACAAACGCTAAAATTACCGACAACGGTTATATAGCAAACGTGTTGATTACGCAAAAGAAACTATTGAAGTTTAAGTCAGGGAATAACAAAATAATTGAGGCAACGCCAAAATATCTTTCATTTTACGACCAAAACTTCAAACAAGACTTTGAACAGTATACCCGGTTCTTGCAGGCTATGGATTTGGAGGATGACGCTAGAAGAAAATATACAGAATACGATATTCAAACGCTTATGTTTATATCGGAGTATAAAGACGAGTTACTGAAAAATCTAACGACCATAAGAATTTTTTCGTCCGAAGTATTTAAAACTCATGGTTCCAAATATTTGGAAAACAAACCAGGATTAAAAAGTGCTGTCTGCAAAATATTAGGAATAGATGATTTTCCAGATAAAGATCCTAAAAATCATCAATGGCGTTTGGTGATTGACAGTCCGGCGCCTACTGCAATTATTCTATGTGAAAATATTGCGCACCTTAAAAGCCCCTGGAAAATCCGTGAAACAGGTCTGGAGCTCTGGTATGTGGGAGGGAACAATATCGGTATTATTGATTTTATAAGTCCGGACAAGTTGAAATTTCCTATTTATTATTCTTGTGATTGGGATTTTCATGGACTATCTATCTATTCTAGAATTAAATACAAGATGAAGCAGAAGTCTGTGGAGATAAATTTGCTATATCCATATGTGCTTGACCTAGCCATTCCGGTAAATTCTGACCATCACAATAGTAATTGGAACTTCAACATCCCTCTATCAGGACTAAATCAAGCAGACTACAAGGAAAGAGAAGCTAAACTTATCAATCAGCTTATAAAGGAGAATAAATGGATAGAAGAGGAGTCAATGGATATTCTCGAATTATTTAAATATAATACTTCTAGTTGATTTTTATAAAATTGAGACCATTGTTAAGGGCGTCATGATCAAAAAAGCAAGTCACTCTATTATAAATTATCGGGGACCGCAACTTTTTTTCGTTTTTTCACTTATTCCCAAATAGCTGACGTTTTTCATAAATATATTTTAAATAATTATAAACATATGAGTTCTGTGACACATTTTTCAGCACGACTAAGTTGGCATGACAATGGTTGGAATGGTCATATTTGCGAAGAGCCTCTTAAGAACGTTTACTGTACAGGAACTTATTCATATCCTGGTGGCATGACGGGGAAGAAGCCCTTTGTTCAAAAAGAACAAGCAGAATATGCTGGTTGCAATTGTGCCTCTATTAAGAACAATTATATACCTCCTTGTTGTTTTAGCATTAATGCATTTGGAACTGAAACAATAGCGGCCTACGCCGAACCTCCAGAATGGTATAAACATAAAGACGGCATTACTAAATGGAACATGCCACCAAGCACTATTAGTGTATGGCCTTATGAGGAGATGTACTTTGAAGACGACAAAAATGAGGATGGTACATTCAATTATGACAATCGGTTGAACAATGTAAAAGATTTTCTCAAGCAATTAGAGAGAAACAGAAGCCTAATATTCTATTACAGTAATTACAGTAATCCATTTAGTGAAGATGAAAACAAACGATATGCTATTATTGGCATAAGCAGACTTAAAGATTTCCCAAAAGAATTTATCGAATACGAAAAGGCAACTGCACAAGAAAAAGAAGATTATGCAGGCGCTTTTGTGTGGCAATTGCCTGTTACATCTCATTACCCTGATCAGGGTTTCAGAATCCCTTATCATTTATACAAAAACAAACCAGAAGTTTTAGAAAAGATTGCACTATTTCCTGATAATGAAAGACCATTTAAGTATGCAATGCGTCAAATGACAGATGATGACGCACTAGAAGTGATAGAAAATGCATTAGGAATTGTTGATGTTCTTCAAAATGAAGTAGGCGACACGTCAGAAAACTGGAATGAGAGAAAGAAATGGTTGCAATTACTCGTTGGGGAATTATGGGCAAACAGAGGACGTTATCCGGGTTTATCCAAAGTGCTTTCTTACATCAAAATACCCGCATTGATTACTTGGTTTAAACTTCAAACAGTAAACAGAAAAGAGGAAGAAGCATATCAGACAATAAGGAACTCTCTATTAAATAACATTCCCATAGATGAAGCTAATATTAATAAGGCTGAATGGGAAGAACTACAGGATTGGCTAGCAGGCTGTGAAAAAGACGAATTGACATTAATGCTTGACATACTCCCGAGATTTGATTTGAAGCAAGAGCATATAAAGAATATATTAGCTACTAACAGAGAAAAAAACAATATATATGCTTCTCTAAGCGAAATTATATCTAATCCTTACATCCTTTGTGAATCATATGTTGGCAACAACTCTGATGACAAAATTACCTTCAGTAAAATAGATCATGGTGTGTTGCCATCTCCAGAGTTAGGGCTAGACAGATTAACCACTCGGGGAAGTGCAATTCGCTTTCGTGCGTTGTGTGTTAATGAACTAAAAAAGATAGCAGCACATACGTTTACTAATGGAGAAATTATCTTGGCTAGAGTAAACAAGTATCTCTCCTATAAACAAGAATGGCGGCAATATGAGTTTAAGAAGCGAAACTTTGACTCATATGAACCAGAGCTAAGCAAAGTCATATTTAAAAGACCCGACAGTATAGGAAATCACTATTTATATCTCAAGAATATTTTCGATGATGAAAGATTCATTGAGGAGAAAATCAAACATCTAGCGAAACAAAAAATTAGTTCGATTAGAAGTCCTGTTACTGAAAAGAACTGGCACGATTTCTTATATAAATCAACATCGAAACTCGCAAAGCTTAATCCTACTAAATATGAAGAAGCTGTACAGGGTCAGATCGAGGTTTGCCAGAAGATTTTTACAAAAGCACTAAGTATAATTATAGGAGGTGCTGGAACAGGCAAAACGACTATTGTCAGCTCAATAATAGAAGCAATAGAAAAGGGGCATGGCACAGGAACGTCCTTTCTCCTTCTGGCCCCAACAGGGAAAGCAGCTGATAGGCTTAGAGAAAGAACCAAAAAAGAAGCCAAAACGATTCATTCCTTTTTGGCTGAAAAATCTTGGCTAAATGAAAATTATACGTTTAAAAGACTTGGAGGACGCGAAGAAGAGGATATAAAAATTTTCATCATCGATGAATGCTCCATGATAGATCAAAGTTTATTTGCAACTCTTTTTAAAGCAATAAACTGGAATACTGTTCAAAGGGTCATATTGGTTGGGGATCCCAACCAATTACCAGCTATTGGAGTAGGTAAAGTGTTTTCGGATATAATTGACTGGATCGACGAAGACAATAAAGGCGTTCTGAAAGTGAATTTAAGACAGATGGAGAATCGCGTTACAAATAGAGGAACAGGTATTTTGGATTTGGCCCGAATATTTATTAATAAGGATTATGGGCAGGCGGTGTCATTAGAGGATGTAGCAAAAAGTAAGGCAGAAAATATTGATTTATTAAAGCGAGTTCAGGAAGGTGATTTTACTGACAATTTAAAAGATTTAAATGTTTTGTTTTGGGATAGCGAAGATGAACTTAAGGATTTAATGTTTGAAACACTTATAGCAGATTTAGAAGGACGAAGCTCAACAAAATACTATGAAGAACGTCCATATGAATTACTGAATAAAGCATTTGAAGATACAGGAAATGACAATGAAAAGCGTGCAGATTACTTTCAGGTCATATCTCCTTATCGGGGAGAAGAATATGGCACAGATGATTTAAATGTTTTTTTGCAGAGAAAATTCAATAAACAAAAAGTAGAACGTAATCAATTTTTGGATGGCATATCCCTATTTGATAAGGTTATACAGACACGGAATCGGCCTAAGTCCAACCCAATATTTGCATTTGTAAATGGAGAGAACACAAGAATACAAATTCACAATGGTGAACTAGGTTTTACCGCACCACACCCTTTTGATAATAAAAAATTTAAAGATGAAGATACAGGTAGGTGGTACAGTTACAGGTGGCTATTCCCTCATTTCAGACCAAGCCGATTTATTGTAAATTTCGAGGGAAGAAAAGGGTATGTTCCGTTCGGGAAGAAAAACACTTTGGGCAAGTACAAGCATCCAAACGGAAAGCTTTATTATTTACCAGAAGAGAAACCTGAGGGCAACTTGGAACTCGCTTATGCAATTTCTGTTCATAAATCACAAGGCAGTGAGTTTGATTATGTGTATTTGGTTTTACCCAAATCTAAAAAAGCCCTGCTTTCTAAAGAACTAATCTATACCGCAATCACAAGAGCGAAGACAAAATTGACAATATTCGCCGAGAGGGACATTAGCGCTTTTCTTTCTCTAAGTAGACCGGAAGCAAGTGTAATCTCAAAAATAAACTCTTCCTTATTTGAATTTAAACCACTGAGTAAAGAACTGCTAATTATGAACGAGTGGTATAACGAGGGGAAAATTCATGAAACATTATCTGCATATATGGTGCGATCAAAATCTGAAGTAATTATAGCCAACATGCTCTTTGAGAGGAAAATCCCATTTAAGTATGAATATCCGTTATTTGCTGAGCTAGATGGCTCATTCTATTTGCCTGATTTTACAATTACAATAAAGGGAGAAGACTATTACTTAGAGCATCTAGGCCGATTAGACGACCCTAGCTATAATGCGCATTGGAGCACCAAGGAAAAATGGTACAATAAGCATTTTCCTGGAAAGCTCTTAACAACAAAAGAAAATGGAAGGCTTAGTACTGATGTAAATCAAATCATAAACAATCTTTTATCTTAAGAAAGTAACCTTTATACTCAAATTTAATCTTTGCTATAGGCATATGAGTATGGGAAATCTATATTACTTGAGGTTATGAATAAAGCAGATAGAATTCATAAAGAACTAATGCATGAGCCTGCCAACATCTGGTACATTAGCGATGAATACGGTTCAAAGATCGTGATAAAGGTACCTACAAACAGTATAAAATCCTTACTTAAAGGGTGCAAAATTGAGTTTCTTTTTGGTCGGAATGAAAGCAGTATTCCTAATATTTTTCATACTGGTCTTAAAATATAGGATGACCCGTTAAATTACCAAATGCTTTTTTGCACACATCGATATTTAGATGAGCATTTCTCTATTGCTAAAATATTAGCCTTAGAAAAAGTACAAATCCAACTTTACAATGAATTAAATGTTTGTCAGGCTTTGGTGAGCTCGTAATAAGTGAGGGAGATAGGCATAATATTTGGCCCTTTTAACTAATGCTAGCAAATTGACTCATTAAGAAAATTCTCTTTTTTTGATCTATTCTTAACAGCTCTAGCGTCGGGCCAGAAAAAGTCACGGAATCTGAGACTAACAATGCCATGCTCATTAATTATCACTTTTCCATAATTTGTTTCGCAAGTCGATAGATTTGCTCTAAATCCTGAGCAAATTGGTTCGATAATTGTCCCTCGCAGCCCGCAA
This sequence comes from Chitinophaga silvisoli, assembly GCF_003412465.1. Lineage (GTDB taxonomy): Bacteria > Bacteroidota > Bacteroidia > Chitinophagales > Chitinophagaceae > Chitinophaga > Chitinophaga silvisoli. Next base: position 91,207 of record NZ_QTJV01000002.1, on the reverse strand, counting down.
AATAAATCGACCGATTTGCAAAAATTTTAAGCCTTCAGATGTGAAATCTGGAGGCTTTTTTGCGTTTGGGGGCGAATCGTTTTTTCTTAGGTAAGTAAACTGAACGGGGTTAGTAAAAGGTTGAAGGCTTTAAATATGATCTGGAGACCTTTTGCGTTTAAGACGTTTGAGAGCGGGTTAGCCCCGTCATGTTTTAATAATTTTAACTGAACCGATCATAGTTATCCTCTCAAAAGTTAAGAAGATTCCTGGAACAATTATTCCCGGAATACCGGGTTTGCCAATATTCAATCCGTTTTTCTGCAGAAGAGAAACCCAATTATTTTCGTGACTTATTGAATTACTTTGATGATATTACTGATCATTTATCAACCTTTAATTGAAAGGACAATTACCGTTCTGCACTATATGATACTGTTGTTATTCTTCAATTCATGTTTACAAAAAAGGACCTTATAGACTTTTGACGAAAATAGTAAACCTCTTTATAATTTTAGCTACCTGTACAACTTGTCGAAAAATAGGTTGCTTCTTATTCATTTGCATCTATATTACCCGGCTGGTTCGCAATCATCTCGAAAACAAATTTAATCGGAGGAATTCCCCCAGCTCGCAGAAAAATTAGAACGCCTTCAAATCGTTGAATTTGAAGGCGTTTTTATGTTCGAAATATTGCCAGGGGGTGAATGCCTTTCTAAGGCTTAATTATACTTAGCGCATTTGAATTGTATAAATGATTGTTAATAATTAAACCCTGATACCAGCCACTTCTGAGGCTTTTATCTTTTTAAGTTTTAGGCAACTCATTGGTTCATTTTGATTGAAGGTAACTGCTTTTTGGGAGTAAGTATTATTCAATTTTAAGTCCTGTCAAAGAGAAATTTTTTTCGTTACCTATCTGAACCTGCTCCATCAAAATGCGTGTGTCTTTGCGGTTCAAATATGTTACACGGACAGTAAAAAACGCATTGGCCGTATCATTGATGAAATACTTTTTTGTAACAATTCCTTTTAAGATCAGGTCTTTCTTTTCGTTAAATACCCATTCAGTTGTTGGACAGTTATAGAGAATTGCGTTGCGATTTCCTTCCGATGTGTCAACTGGCATGTATAGCGTTATGTTATCACCTACCTTAAACTTTTTGTAGGTAGATACCGCCTGGATTTTCTGTTTCTCCCTGCAGTCTATTATAGGCTGCCAATATGCTTTGTAAGTTTCAACCTGTTTCTCAAGTTCAATTTCCTTTTTATTTAAGGTCCGATGCAGAGATGTCAGGATGATTGACGAGATATCGTCAGGAGCATAAATGCCTAACGCTTTAAAATAGTTTTTCAGGGCGGTGTCTCTGTCACCGTAGACCCAATTGTTTCTTATCCATTGTCCAGTGCTTTGGTGCAACTCTATTACCGCATCGCTTTCCGGCTTGTTTTTGAAACTGTCAAGTTCTGCCGGTGTCAATTGTTGTTGAAAATACAAAATTGATTCATCCAAATTTTTAGGCAATTTGATTTGTACCTTGCAAGCTGTAAGAAGAAACAAGCAGGTTAAGAAAAATGTCAATTTAGGTATAGTCATTTCGGATTTAAAAGGTCTTTTAAATTTTACAGCGGACAACTAAGCTTGTTGTCCGCTTAAAAATGGCTGTTTGGCCAATTGACCATGGTAGTTAGTTTTCCTAAATAATGGGATTAATATACAGATTAAGTCCGGAAGAATGAAACTGATCTTCATTACTCCAGGGGCCTGCCGCTTATATAATATCCATGAAGGAAAGAGCCTTCATTAACCCAAACAGGTATCACAATCCAGATTTGTAAGGACTTAACCCTATCCGTTGTTTACTGGTATTACCAGGTTGTGCAGGATGTGAGGATAACTCAGGACGACGCGGGCTATTATCACCGCATTCACCTTTTAACTGGCAGATAGCGTAGAACATCATGTCTAATGTCATCGCAAGGTTTTTTCGTATCCAGTTCGACTGACCCTTCTTGTCGATTGGATTCAGGGCCGCTTTTAAACCTTCGTAAATATTTTCATTCACTGCTGTCTCGTCTATGTATTTATCCATCTCGGGAGGGTTTTTCATGTCCTCATACTCCTTAACATAATCACGGTATTCATTATACCTGTCTACCCATTCTTTTGTACGTTTATACCTCGCCTTTATTTCCTGCCATGTAGGATTGCCTTCAGACCCTGAGGCATATGATACTGATGGACCTCCCTGCGGGATATTGACTGCCATCCCCGGAGAATTAACCAGGGTACTGAAATCAGCCATTTTCCCACGGTAAACCCATTGATTGGCCGGAACCTGAAGTGACTGTCCGGCCCCAGGTCCTTTTAGGTTGTAGGATTTTATTATCCACACCGGTATCGTGTGATTGTCAACAATGATCTGGTCCCTGCCTGGCTGGTCATCATAAACAATCTCCACACTATAACCATTATACATATATTTACTGATCCTCTCTTTTGAATCATATTTAAGCTCCGGACTGGATGGGCGATAGATCTCAATATCGGTACGCTTATACCCATATGGAGATGCTTTGAGGAAAAAGCCATTACCAATATATGACCATACGTCTGTATTGATAACCTTACTACCAATCCCTAAGGGTGGGGCACCTGTCTTAACAGCAATTGCCTCAATTTCATCATATTTTACCTGTGAAGCTTGCATTTTATAACGGAGCGACTCATAAGTTTGTGCAATTTCTTTCAGCTCGGCAGGCACAGCTCTCTTTGCCAGGTCTGCTACATTCACTTCCATACCGGCAATTTCTGCCGGTGTAAGAAGAGGTTTGACGGCAACCTGAAATGATGGGGAATAGGAACTAAACTTCGCCCCTGCTTCTATACCCCAGATCAGGGTCTGCACATCTTCCTGACTAATTTCGGGATGTTCTGCCGAGCGATCCAGGAGATTGCGTACCAGGTTTGATTTGGCACCTTTTAATTTCGCAATCTGGTAACCATCGCCCTTTGAGGGACCATACACACCTGCATGTAAACAATAGGACCGGATACTTGCCTTGTAATGTCCGGGTGCCAGATCGAAACTTTGAATGGTGTCAGTTTCATCTGACAAATAATTCAATTCATTCTCCAACCAGGTAAATCCATAAAGCGTATCATTAATAGAGGTGGTGATAGCTCCCCCAGGTACCCAGGAATCAGGACGGACTTTCCCCAGGGCATTTTTTGCTTTCCCCAAAACATCACCAATTTTATTTATTTGAGCATGGGAAATACTGACAACAAAAACGAAAAAGATATTTAAAAGTAATTTCACTGCGTTAGCTACAGTCATAATAGGTAGATTAATTTAAACAATGAAGTCAAAAATATTTATTGTCATCCAGACGGTAAAATAATGGAATTCACAAAAAGCAAACCAATACTTTCATCAGCACCTGACTTCTGTTTTATTTCTGTTACACTTTGTTTAAAGATATTCGAAGGATCAACGAATTTGTCGGGTGGGGTTAGACGGGCAGCAACGGCTGCCTGCAGTTCCTGAGGGTTTGACAACCGGCTACAGAAGCAAGGTTTCGAAAGCTGATGAAGTTTCCTGGCTCCATGTAGCCTGCCGGTAAGTATCTGGAAGATATTAGAAGAAATCAGTTGAATAAATATCCTGGCAGCTAAATGATCTGCATTCCTGATTTCAAATAGAGTCTGATCGCCGGTGTATTTCCTTCTTCAACTTTCAGGTCAACGGTGCTGGCCCCCCGATGATAAAAAGCCGCATATGCATGTAAAAGAAGCGATACACCAATTCCTTCCTTGCGCCTGCGCGGGTGAACGACCAGGTCTTTCACAAATGCACTTGTCCAGCATTGCGCAACCCCAACAATACCTTGTTTATCCCGTGCTAAAAAGCAGAGAGAGGGATCGAATTCAGAATCAGATAAAAGAGCTGACCACCAGGCCGAAAATGGTGCTACTGATCCGCCACCATTTTGATACCCAAGGATAAGAAGATCGTGAACCTCCCTTGCCAGATCCGGATCTAGTTCCGTGAGGTAAACATCTGCCGGCCAGGCCGGAGAATCGAAAGGCTCTTCGAGCAGCTTCCGCATGCGGAATATTTTAGTACCAGGCGCAGGCATTTGAGGTGCTTATTTTATAATAAAAATTCTAATTTCTCAGGGGTCAAAACTACTCATTTTTGAGAATATCCGCCACTAATGCAGGTCTTCTGTGGTCAATCCTGAAGGGCGGTCGTAAATTTGATTACCGGTAAGCTGGGAGTTTTTCAATTATTAAGGATACAAAAGGTCACAAATTCCTGAAAATGATTAATACCACCAGCATTAAAATCATTGAGTGCTAAAGGTTCGACACCTGTCCTTTTGCCCTATAAGTGTAAAGCCTTCAAGTCTTTCAACCTGAAGGCTTTTTTATGTGTTAATATATCAGATCCGTTTTACTCTGTACGCAAAGCCTTTACAGGATTCATCAATGCTGCGCGAAAAGACAATACACTTACTGTCAGCAGTGCTGTTACAACTGCCAATAACCCGGCAGGTATAATCATCCACCATTGAATGGAAATGCGATAGGCATACCCTGCCAGCCATTGCTGCATTGCCCACCATATTAATGGTGTGGCAATTAAGATAGCAATTCCAATTAATTTAACTATGTCAGACGAAAGCAAGGTAACGATGCTAAAAGCAGATGCACCTAATGTTTTGCGGATACCGATTTCTTTTATTCTTTGTTCTGTTGTATAAGTAGCAAGGCCTAATAATCCCAGGCAGGCAATGAAGATGGTGAGCATAGCGAAGGCAGCAAAGAGCTTCCCAAAACGCTCATCCTGTGTATATTGTTCATTAAAAGATTCATCGAGGAAAGTATAGAGGAATGGACGATTGGGTACCAGTGCATTCCAGGTTTGTTCCAGTTGATGAATCGTTTTGGACATATCTGCGGTTTTTATTCTGAGTGAGAATTTGTTCAGACTACTTAGTGGTGCCATCCTCATTACCAGTGGTTCCACCTTTTTGTGCAGGGAGATATAGTTAAAATCCTGTACGACTCCTACTACAATTCCTTTGTTCCCCCACAACTCAAAGCGTTTCCCGATTATTTTGTTTGGATCAGCATAACCAAATTGCCTTGCGGCTGCTTCGTTCATTACAAGGGCCTGAGTGGTATCTGATGGGAATGCGGCGGAATAAGCTCTGCCGGCTACCATTTTCATTTCATATGTAGGAATGAAGTCATCATCGATTTCATACAATGCAGGTGTCTCCACTTTTACATCACCGGTTTGTGATTCGATTACCGTAGTCGCATTTGGAAAGAAATCGCCCGGGACTGCCCTGGAGGCTGCAATACCGGTGACTGCGCTATTTTTAGCCAATGAGGCCTTGATGGAGGCAAGGGACATATTTATACTATTGTCTCCACCATAATCAATGATGAGCACCTGGTCCTGCCTGTATCCTAATGTATGTTTCCGCAGGTGCTTCAGCTGAGAATATACAACAATAGTCCCTGCTATCAGTCCAATAGAAAGGCTGAACTGCACAACGACAAGTGACCTTCTTAACAGGATACCTTTGCCGCTAGAACGGAACTGACCGGTAAGTACTTCTACCGGTTTGAAGCTGGCCAATACCCATGCAGGGTAGCTGCCTGCCAGTAAGCCTAGCACGAAAGGCAGCAGGATGAGAGTGGGTAATAATGGCAGGGATAGCAGTGTGGTATAGTGAAAATTCTTACCGGAAATTTCACGCATCATTGGTAAGAGCAGTACAGAAAGCAGTACGGCAATAATAACTGCGATCCAGGCAATCAATATTGCTTCTGTGAGGAACTGGTAAATTAATCCCTGCTGATAAGCACCTACTGCTTTTCTGACCCCGACTTCTCTGGCTCGTTCCATAGAACGGGCTGTTGAGAGGTTGACGAAATTGATACAGGCAATCAGCAGAATAAAAATACCAATGACAGAGAAAATATAAATATCAGACAGACTTCCTGTATTTCCGGGTTGACGCTGGGCAACTGAATGGAGGTAAGCGGATGATAAAGGTTCGAATGCGATGGTGTATGCTCCACGATTTTTAGGATAGTATTTATCTACGAAAGAAGGAATGCGTGTTGTCAGGTGATTTATATCTGTATTTTCCGGCAACAGGAAATAGGTATAGAAATCAATATAGCCCCATTCAGGGAATATTTCCGGGCGCCATTTTACCATGGAGCTCATGGATATCAGCACATTGAAATTAAGGTGTGTGTTGGGTGGCAGGTCTTCCATTACACCAGTTATGAGCAAGGATTCCTGGTGATCTGCAAGTAGATATTGGCCTAGTGGATCTTTGTTACCAAAGTATTTTCTGGCAGTACTTTGGGTGATAACGATACTATTAGGTGCTGTGAGCGCAGTATGAGGATTGCCGGAAAGCATTTTCCAGCTGAAGATATCGAAGGTGGTGGAGTCGGCAAAGACTACTCCCTTTTCCTGGAAACGTACGCCATGGTTATCCAGTAAGACGGAGCCAGAGCTGGTAAAGCGTGTCAGCTTTTTTATTTCCGGGAAGTATTCCTGCAGGGCAGGGGCGACGGGCGCATTGCCCCATACCTGGTATTCTTCCGGTGCAGGTGGTTTACTTTTATCTATTTCTTTTTCGTTTTTGTAAGCATGCAATACCCGATAAATTTCATTGTAATGGACATTGTACTGGTCATAGGACAGCTCATCTGTTACATACATGGCTATCATAATACAGCAGGTGATGCCTACGGCGAGGCCTGTGATATTAATAGCGGAATAAGCTTTCTTTCTGAGCAGGCTTCTCCAGGCAATCTTAAGGTAGTTTTTAAGCATAATCGGATGCAATAAGGATTGAAAGGTTGGTGCAAAAAGATTGCCATATAGGGAAAGGTGGTGCTATGGCTGATTGGGAACTTGTGGGGTGTTCATATATGTACGGTTTGGTGCCCGAAAATGGACATTCATTTTGGGGTTGAAGGTTTTTTTGAGGGATATTTTTTGCTACGCAGAAAGCTTGCGCATGTGGCTGGTATCTTTGTTATATCAAACAAAAGGGATAGAAAAGCTACCCTTTGCAATTTGGATCGATTGTTTGTTAACCCCGTTTTGTTATCCCTAAAGTTTTTATCTGTTGTTTGTTAACCCTAAGGTTTGTTGACCTGGAAGTTGTTAATCCCAGGTTTGTTGATCCCGGAAAGGACTAGTAGTTCAGGTGGTTAGAATAATGGATTGTCGATCCATAGGTCACGGGTTCGAATCCCGTCTGGTCCGCAGAGAATCAAGGCCCGCTCATAGAGCGGGTCTTGATTTTTAATATATTTTGATGCCTTCCCAAGGCATTTGTTATCGACGTATATATGTTCGAAATCGATGGCTGGTCTTACTGATCGGCGGCGGCAAATTTTTCTTCTTTCTGCATTACTCTGTTCTCAGGCTTTTTACCGGATTAACCATCGCCGCCTTAAGCGACTGGTAACTGATTGTCAGCAGGGTGATTATCACTACCAGCAGCGCTGTCAATACGAAGATCATCGGACTCAGCTCAATACGATAGGCAAAACTTTGCAGCCAATGATAACAAGCCCACCAACCAAGAGGCATGGCAATCACCAGCGCCAGACATACTAACCTAAGAAAATCTTTGGATAGCATGGTGACCAACTGGGCGGATGATGCGCCGATCACTTTGCGGATGCCGATCTCCTTCTGCCGTTTTTGCGCGGTGAAAGCGGCCAGCCCAAATAAGCCCAGGCAGGAAATCAGGATCGCCATACCCGCGAAATAACGGGTCAGTACCTCTACCCGCTGCTCCGAGGCATAGAGCCTGTTGTAGCTGTCGTCTACATATGTATAGGCGAAGTCCAATCCCGGATGATATTGGTGGTATAGGTTTTGAACCGCTGCCAGTGCTACCTGCTGCCGGTGAGGGTCGACCCGCACCAGGATATTTTTGTTGTCTGTAGAGAATGTAAAGAAGGCCGGGCCGATCTTTTTATACAGCGATTGAAAATGGTAATCTTTGACAACCCCGATGATCTGCATAGGCTTTCCCCAAAGGCTGACCATTTTGCCGACCGGGTCTTTGATGCCCATTGCCCGGATGGCAGTTTCGTTGAACAGTACACTGGTACTATCTGCAAACGAGCGGGGAAAAGTCCGGCCTGCCGCCAATTTCAGGCCAAGGGTTTCCATGAAATCATAATCGACACTGTTGCCGTAATACTCCAGCTTTAGGTTAGGATCCTTGCCGGGCCAGCTAATGCCGCCACCGGAATGGCTGGAATTGCCCAGCAGATCGCCTTCCATAGCCGTGGCATTCATAACACCGGGAATCTGTTTCACTTCGGCTAAAAAGGCCGACTGTTTATGGGAGTCGTCCTCGCCGCCAAAACGGATGATGTTGTTTTTATCATAACCCAAATTGATCGACCGTACAGGATAGGATGCCGACGGAAATTGTAATGACAATGACTCTGAATGAAATCGGAAATCAATTGAACAACTGAATTCGATCATACCGAAATGAGCTTGATGTCGCAATAAAGAAAAATCATTTCCTAACTCCAATATGAATGTATTAAACACCACCCTCTTTGTACAAGATAGCAAGACTACTTTTTGTTATCGTTGTGAATAACCTTTATTGGCTTGTTCCTCAGTATTGTTGACCCAAACCGATACAGTGCATTAAAGCTACTTATGAGCAGTTATTCCCATTACATTTCAACTAACATCTTACCTTCGTTTTTGCCATTGAAAAGTCCTATGAAAGCCGCTGGAAGTTGCTCAAAGCCCTTCACGATCGTTTCTCTGTAATTCAGACTTCCGTCAATCAGCCATTGTTTTAGCTGCGCCCGGCCTTCATGAAAGCGCTCTTTGTAATCACTGATGAGGAACCCTTGAATTAATAATTTTTTGTAAACCACAAGCGGTAATAATCTTGGCCCAACAGCTCCCTTTTCATCATTGTAATCAGCGATGGTACCACAGACCACTATCCGTCCATAATCATTCATCTTACTGATTACAGCATCCGATATGTTGCCGCCAACATTATCGAAATATACATCTATTCCTTCAGGACAAAGCTTGTCCAGGACGGCTCCGATGTCAGCAGTGGTCTTATAGTTAATAGCAGCGTCAAACCTTAGTTCGTTTTTTATAAAGTCGGCTTTATCATCGCTTCCAACAATACCTATGACCTTACAACCGAACAATTTACCAATTTGACCTGCAATGCTTCCTACCGCACCAGCCGCACCCGAAACAACGATCGTCTCACCTTTTTTCGGCTTACCGATTTCATTAAGCGCAAAGTAAGCGGATAAACCAGTAGTCCCTAATACACTCAGATAGGAACTCAATGGCATATTCTTATCCTCTAATACAACCAGATCAGCGCCATCACGTAGTAAAAGATCCCGCCATTCCATATAACCCATTACCAGGTCACCCGTTTTGAAATCTTTATGAGCGGAAGTCACCACCGCTGCAATGCCACGTGAAATAATAATATCTCCTACATTTAAAGCGGGGGGATGTCCACCACTCATGGCGACTCTCAGGTATGGGTCGACGGAAATAAATAGTGGCTTTAATAATAGCTGACCATCAGTAATCGATTGAAGTTCCTCCTCTTCGAGCAGGAAGTCATCGATTTGCGGCATACCTGACGGCATATTCACCAATCTGATTAATTTGGATTTCATTTTTTAAGCATTTAATCAAATACCATAACTGCCGGTAAGGGCTTTCTTTTCGATGCTTTTTGCAAACAGGGGTGTTTCTTCATGATTGTGAGCATCCGATGCAACCTGGCGGTCATGAGCAGCCTGGGCCAGAGAAATATTGTGCAGTTTCATAAATTCAAAAAACTCCGGGGTTGCTGTTGCATGAATTTCGTTGGTATATTCACAGGTGTGATCGTCCAATTTTGTGGCTCTCAGTTCCCATAGCACCTGGACTTTGCTGCGCCCGTTGGCAGTAATCGTATCAGAAACCGATAACATACGGCAATAATCTGCACCGTATTCAGTAGCAACATAATGTTGAATGACAAGCGCGTTACCGATAGTCTCTACATTGATTGACATAGGTTCGCCAGCTAAAGTGCGTGTAAAGCCAGCTGCGATATGAGCTGTAGAGCATCTTTGATATTCTTCATCGGGGAGATTGAATAACCAGTCAGCAATGTTTACTTTTTCAATTGGCGCGTTAATGATCGCTTTTACAGTTGAGTGAGAAAGCGCGTTTTCGGTTGTTTGTTTGATTTCCATGATATTTTTTGTTTAATAATTCAAAGGTCACCGAAATTTATTAATCGTTAAAACTGTTATTTTAGATTTACTTGATCGGAAAAAGCGATTATTTTTTTATATTTTTAAAACATGGAACTCCGTCAATTAAAATACTTTATAAAGGCCGCCGAATTACAAAATTTTACTGATGCTTCGGGTGCATTATTTATTACGCAAAGCACGCTGTCTCAACAGATCAAACAATTGGAAGATGAACTGGGAATCCCCTTGTTTGACAGGATCGCAAAGCGGGTGCGACTCACAGAGGCGGGTAGAACGTTTTTGCCTTATGCTCTCAAGACAACGAAAGATGCACAGGACGGAAAAGACATGTTGAAGGATTTGATGAATCTGAATACAGGAATGCTGTCGATCGGCGTGACCTATGGACTAATGGCCTTGTTAAGGAAAGCTATATTGGACTTTTCACGAGAGTGTCCAAAAATCAGCATAAAAATCAACTTTGGTACCACTGAGGATCTACTATACAAGCTTGATCAGGGTCATATTGATATGATGTTGTCATTTTCTCAGGGTGAGAAAGGCGAAGGATTTGAAATTGAACGTTTGTTTTCTTCCTGCCTGGCACTTGTAGTTCACAAGAGCCATCCGTTGGGCAGTAGAAAGCAGATCAACATTAAGCAATTAGATGGTCTGCCTTTGCTGTTGCCTTCAAAAGGATATAGTATCCGAAATTACCTCGATCTTTTATTGGAAGAGCATCATCTAATACCTGATATCAAAATGGAAGTAAATGATATCAATATGCTTTTACAACTAGTAGATAGTGGTCAGTGGGCTACCATATTAATGGGGTCGTCGATCTTTAACTATCCTGAATTAAAAGCCCTGAAAATTACAGGTGAGGGTATGACCCGACTGGCCACTATTTCCTGGCCGGCAGGTCAATATCGCAAAAAAGCAGCGCGAATACTGGCGCAGCTATTAGTACGTCACGCGAAAGACTACCATGTCCAACAGGCAAAATAAAAGACCGGTTGAATGGAGGCGCTTTTTTATCGGGAAATCTTTTAGAGATGCTAACTTTTCATTTTCTGCCATTACTGAATATTTAACAGTCGTTTCATTCTTTTTGTGCAAAGAATTATACCAAATCCCTTTTCAGAAAACCCTCCAGGATTCCAATCAATTCCTCCGCCTGCTCTTCTGGTACATAATGCCCACAATCATCAACCTCCCTAAAGTACCAATTATCGGACAATGCCCCGGCAACAGCTTGCATCTTGTCCCCCACTGCATACCTGCCCCCAATAGTTAACACTGGAATCGGCAGTTTGCGCAGCAAGCGCCGGTTGATCGACACACTTTCCTCGTATTGCCGGTAATAGTCAAACCCGCTTGTCAGCTTGTTTTCATATTGCTTTGTGTAATTATTGATTTGGTCTGCCGTGATCGCATCTTTGACAAAGCTTTTGTTCTCAAAAAACCAGGTTAAATACTCCTTCAATTGCCCTTTGACTAAAAATTCAGGTAGTCCAGGTACCGCATGGAAATAGAAGTGCCATGCTTTCTGTGCATTGGCCAGGGAGAAAAAGGCATCGGGAAGGATGCCCGGAATGCCTGCATCGATCAATACCAAAGATTCGAGATCTTCGGGAAACAGGAGGGCATAGGTACTCGCCACCCAGCTACCGATATCATGTGAGATCAGGTTGAATTGAGTCAGGTCCAAGGCCCTGGTAATTTTCGATATCCAGTTTGCCACTGTTCCGGTGTCATGTTGCGCTATCGCATCACTATCCCCTAGCCCAGGGAGGTCAATTGCCAGAACATAGTAAGATTTAGTGAGTGCCGGAATTATCTTTTCCCACATACTTGAGTTTTCCGGCCAGCCATGTAACAGTACTATAGCCGGATTAATTTTTTGTCCTTCCTCATAATAGGCAAAGGATTTACCCTCCACCTTCAAAAATTGCATTTCCATTGCTTTCCCTGTATTTGTTTATGTAAAATTCGGCCCCTGGCTTTATTAAAGAGATGTAGATTTATTTCTTTCTGATGTAATTATCTTTGTTTTTACAATTTAGGGGAGCTAATGAAATTAAAGCAATTTTCGGCACTGGAAGTGGTGGATTATGAAGACGAGGTTCCTCACTATTCGGTTCATAGTCATACCTATTATGAGATTGTCTACATTCATAGTGGCACAGGAAGACATATGCTGAATGGAAGGGAAATCTACTATGGCAGCGGAGATGTGTACCTGATCTCACCTGCGGATACCCATTCCTTTGACCCTGCTGTCGCTACTCATTTTACGGTCGTTAAGTTTACACCGGATTTTATCACTATGCACTCGGGGGACCTGAAAGCTTTAGACCGGACTAAACAACTGATGCATCATGCCTGGGTGAAGGAAAATAAAATACAGGTTATAGCACCCTATGACCAGATCCTGAAACGTACGATGACTAATTTGGCGGAGTCCTACCTGGCCGGGCGACCGGTTAATGAAGTATGGTTTTACCACCAATTTTTATCTTTGATCGAATTGTGCAGGATGTGCATAGATCATTCTAAGATGAAGGATTTTCAGGAGGTTGATACCGATCATCTGATAGATTACCTGCATGAAAATATTTACCAGCCAGAACTACTGAAGATAGAGCATATCGCCAGGCGCTTTCATATCTCGGAGAGCTATTTTAGTAATTTCTTTAAGAAAACATATGGACAGTCATTTCGTAGTTATTGCAATGCGTATAAAATAGCGTTGATTGAAACAAGGCTTTCTTCGTCGGATAAGTCTGTGAAAAAAATAGCGGAAGAGTTTGGGTTTCATGATAGCAGTCACTTTTATCATTTTTATAAGACGATCCGGGGGGTGAGTCCGGAGCAGTATAGAATGCGAAATTTGAATAATTCATAGCGTTAGATCGACTTGTTTTTGGGTAGATAAGAAGGGCAATTTTTCGTAGGACTGCTGCGGGAAAAGTAGGTGTTAAGTTTAGAGGCATTAAGAAAATAGCTGCAGATCCTGGTATACTGATACAACAAGGGTGATACCAGTAATAGCCGATTAATAGCAAACAGCTCCAGCTATTCTGATACAAGAAAGTGATACATGTAATAATCCCTTAATAGAAAACATCCCAACCCAGGCATTAGCACCAGCTATTCCGATACGAGAAAAGTGATCCCTGTAATAACCCCTTAATAGAAAACATCCCAGGCTAGGCATTCCTATACTGTGACGGCGACACCTGTAATTGCCGCTTAATAAATGTGCTGAAATGCGTAGGTCCTTCAAAACCCAAAGCATAGGCAATGTCTGAAATTGGCCATGAAGTATGTTTTAACATAATCTTTGCCTCCTGCAGGAGCCGCTGCATGATAATACCGGTAGTCGTTTTATTGGTAATTTCCTTCACCGATTTGTTCAGGTGATTGACATGCACAGCCATTTGGTTCGCGAAATCTGCCGGGGTACGCAGTTGTACTTCTGATGAAGTGCTGTCAAGTGGAAACTGACGTTCCAGCAATTCTAAAAATAAGGAAGTGATCCTGCTTGCTGCACTTACTTTTTCCGGTGAGGTGATTATAGCCGGCCGTATCTTGATTGCATTATGAATGAGTTGCAGCACCAGTGTCCTGATCGCATCCTCTTTAAATGTGAATTCACTGTTCTTTTCCACCATTATTTGTTCAAAGATGCCTTTTATCGCCGACAGCTCCCCTTCTGTCAACTCATATACAGGGAAGCCACCCGGCTTAAAAACAGGGTATTCTTTTATCCTGCCAAAGTGTTCGAAAAATGCTTCGTTGAAGATACAGCTAAATCCCTGCTGCTTGCTGGATAAGGGCTCCCAGTTGTAAGGGATCTGTGGGTTGGCAAAAAGTATTCCATGCTCCCTGACCTCAAATGTTCTATCTGCATAATGTATAAGGCTATTGCCTGAAATAATGCAGATCTTAAAGAAGTTTTTCCGGCCAAATTGAACAGGGACATCTTCGATATCAGGATCACCTATGCGGAAGATATTAAAATGTGCAATATTGTCTCCCGCTCCCCTGGCTGACAGGAAAGGCCTGCTTGCATAATATTCTTCTATTGTTTCCGGTTTGGCCATATTCTTAGTACGCGTCTGTTTCGGAAAAATAAAATTACGCAAAAATTTCATCTGTGGTAATTTGGAAATGACCGCAAGCAGGAGCTTGCGGTCATGATGGGTTGAAGGTTTAAGATACGAAGCTGGCAAGTGGTTGATTGATAGATTCCATTGCTGTCAGTGGGTTCCAGAAATCTACATATTTCACAATTTTGCCCTCATCATTTGTGGTCACTACTGAGATGTATTTTTGATTGTAGGGCTTGCCTGTTGAAATGGCATGCCCACGGCTGGTAAATTCCGCGATCACAAGGGTCGGATCTTCTGTGCCATGGAAATGCAGGTTTTCGAATTCAACCTTAAAGTGTTCAGGGAAATTCTTCATGTAGTCATACAACGCGGTTTTCCCGGCTACATGGTTGGGAAAATCTGCAGGGCCGTAGGGGAATTCAAGTATACCGTCTGCTGTGAAAAGGTCTACCCACTCACTGATCCGGCCGGCAGATAAATAGGTAAGATGGTTCTTGAATGCCTGTTGTGCAAGGGTCCTGATCTGATCTTTTGTTTTCATGGTATTGTGTTTTTGTTTTGTTATTGTTTGTGATACAAAAGTACTTTTGAAGCAGCCCCTCGTGTTACAATAAATCAAACCAATACTTCAAAAATTCAATCAATTTTTCCGGGGCTGGGGTATTTAATTATTATGACTGAAATGTAAATTCATGAGGCGGCCGCAACAGGCGATTTTTTATGCTACCTCATTTTTGCCTACAATAAAAGTTGATTTGGCTTCATGCGTCCCTGTATTGTTACTGACTTTTGCATTAACAAAAAATATAAGTTATGGAACAGAAAGTATGGTTTATTACAGGATCATCAAAGGGGTTTGGCAATGAATGGGCAAAAGCAGCATTACAACGGGGCGATAAAGTTGTTGCTACAGCCCGTACCATTGATAACCTGAAAGATTTGCAGGCGGCATATAAGGAGAATGTATTGCTGCTGCCGCTGGATGTTACGCAACGCGAAGCCTGTTTTAATGCTATTGATAAGGCACATCAGCATTTTGGGAGAATAGATGTCGTCGTGAATAATGCCGGATATGGTTTATTTGGTATGGTTGAAGAAATTTCAGAGGCTGAAGCAAGGGCTCAAATGGAAACGAACTTCTTCGGTGCTCTGTGGGTTACACAAGCTGTATTGCCAATTATGCGTAAACAACAAAGCGGCCATATTATGCAGGTGTCAAGTATCGGAGGGATTATTGCAAATATCAGTCTTGGCCTTTATCACGCATCTAAATGGGCATTGGAAGCATTCTCTGAATCCTTAAGCAAGGAAGTGGGTGGTATGGGCATTCATGTTACCATTATCGAACCGGGTGGTTATAAAACAGACTGGGGTGGCAGCTCTGCAGTACATACCAGTGCTAATGCTGATTATAGCAAGGTAAGGGAAGAGCATGCGAAAGTACGTGGCTTATTCAAGTTGGGCGATCCTGCCGCTACGGCAGATGTAATTATGAAAATTGCTGACCTGGCCAATCCTCCGCTGAGAATTTTCCTGGGTGAGCAATCTCTTAAGTGGGCGAAAGATCTTTATCAGGCCAGAATAGAGACCTGGGAACAATGGCAGCATTTATCACTGCAGGCGCAAGGTAAATAACCAACTGTATTGTGGTGTTTTTTGCTACTAAGACCTGGGTAATCATTGTAATTAAAATTATTTTTGTAGTATGGCCCATATAAAACCTCATAGGATAAAAACAATCAGTGAATTTCACAGGTATAATGGTTTGCCTAATCCTGAACATCCGCTTATCAGCATTGTAGATTATTCGACAATGTATCAAAATACAAGTGAAGATTCAGACACCTTGCTATTGGGATACTATGCGATTTCGCTAAAACGCGGTGTGAGCAAAATGTTTTATGGCCAACAGCAATATGATTTTGATGAAGGTTTATTATGCTTTATGGCACCCAACCAGATACTGAGAACTAACAACAACCCGAATGAAAATAAAAAGCGTTCGGGTTGGTTGTTGCTCTTTCATCCCGATTTTTTATGGGCTACGTCATTGGCCCAAAAGATAAAACAGTATGAATTTTTCAATTACTCCGTTAGCGAAGCCCTGTTTCTGTCAGAAAAAGAAGAGGATATTTTGAATAATATTATCCGGAATATCCGGCAGGAGTATCATACCAACATTGATAAATTCAGCCAGGACATTATCATTTCTCAAATTGAGACATTGCTGAACTATTCTGAACGGTTTTATCAACGACAATTTATTACCCGTAAAATAACCAATCATCAAATCCTTGACCGATTAGAAAAATTACTTACCCATTATTTTGAAAATGATGATTTAATAAAAAAGGGTTTGCCGAGCGTGCAATACATTGCTGACACCTTAAATATCTCAGTAAGTTACCTGAGCGGGTTGCTGAAAGCGCTTACGGGACAAAGTACACAACAACACATTCACGACAAACTGATTGAAAAGGCAAAAGAGAAATTATCGACCACAGATTTGTCGGTAAGTGAGATTGCTTATGAATTGGGATTTGGACATCCCCAATCGTTCAGTAAACTTTTTAAGACCAAAACCCGGCTTTCGCCTTTGGAGTTTAGACAGTCTTTTAGCTAGCGGAGGGGATCTCGTGCAGTCATGCTTATACGGTGTCATCATCACCTGCTCAATTTCCAAAGCCTTACCTGATTCTCCGGGAAATTGACTATAACCCAGCCATTAGATTACATATCTTTGCCTGGACTATTCAACGGATGTAATGACCAATAAACAAGCGCTGGCAGATTATATACAAAGAATTATACCACTTTCTGAAGAAGAAGTACTGGATTTTATTTCGTGTTTTAAGCCTTTTAAAGCAAAGCGCCGCCAGTTTTTGGTACAGCCTGGCTTTGTCGCACATCATCGTTATTTCGTCCTAAAAGGGGCTTTGAGGGCCTATGTTATTGGCGACCAGGGGCAGGAGCATACTATTCAGCTCGCTATTGAGGATTGGTGGATTTCGGATTACAATAGCTATATGAACCAGCTGCCGGCCACTATGTTTGTGATGGCGATGGAGGACTGTGAACTATTGCAGATCAGTCATGAGGATGAAAAGAGATTAAAAGCAGCATCCCATCATTTTGAGACGTTTTTCCGTATGCTGGCTGAGCGATCAGCGGCTTATATGCAACGCAGGATTATTACAAGCCTTACACAATCTGCCGAGGAACGTTATGAAGACTTCCTCACCAGGTACCCCTTGCTCAATGCGCGGATGCCCCAATATGTCATAGCATCTTATCTGGGTATGAGCACGGAATTCCTATCTAAAATCCGGAATAATAAGCTAGGGCGTAAATCTTGAACTGGTTCAAGTATTTTTCCTAATCTACTTCATTTTATGAGGGTTGCTGCTATCGCATCTTTGCATTGTCAATAACGACATAAATGCAAAAACGAAAGCAATCATGAACACAACAGCACAAAAATCATTCAGCGTTCCCACAAGATCAGATGTCTCTGCTAATAACCAGGCTATTTTTGACAAGCTACAAAAAGGTCTGGGCTTTGTTCCCAATCTCTACGCATATTTTGGTAAGAATGAAACGGCCCTGGGGGATTACCTCAGTTTACAAAACCGTAAAAGTACGCTAACGGCAAAGGAAAGAGAAGTGATTAACCTGGTGACCAGCCAGATCAATGGCTGCCGTTATTGTCAGTCGGCACATACGGTATTGGGAAAGATGAATGGATTTTCAGATGAGCAGGTGCTGGAGATAAGATCCGGCAAGGCATCATTTGATGCCAAACTGGATGCATTGGCCCGGTTTACATCGTCCGTAGTGGAGAATCGTGGTAAAGCTACAGCTGAAGCAATAGAAGCCTTTTACCTGGCTGGATATAGCGAAGCGAATATGATTGACGTGGTAATGGTGATAGGTGATAAAATCATCAGCAATTATATCCATAACCTTACACATCTGGATATTGATTTTCCATTGGCAGCTGAACTTTAAAGGAAACTATTAAAAATGAAGATCATGGAGACAATTGATAGGAATCTACTATTGGCGCATAAGCTGGAAAAGTTGCGTGAATTCTGGGGAAAGCGGGTTTCTCCTGAAGATGAGGAATTAATGGAGCGGCATATTCATTACCTGAGAGAATCGGGGGCCATGGAGGGGATACTGAAACCCGGAGATCAGGCACCGGTGTTTCAGTTAAGCAATCAGCGGAATGAAATCATCAGTTCAACTGATTTGTTAAATAAAGGGCCGCTGGTAGTGAGTTTTTATAGGGGAAGCTGGTGCCCTTATTGTGTAGAAGAAGTGAAGGTGTTGAATAATGTATATAACCAGATCAGGGATGCAGGAGCTGATCTGGTGGTGATTTCTCCGCAGCAGTTTTCAAGAACGGAAAAACAGGCGAATGAAATTCAGCTGCAATATAATATGCTGGTAGATGTGGATAATAAAACAGGGAAGGCATTTGGGCTGGTGTATGAATTTCCTGATTATTTAAAGCAACTTTATATGAAGCGATTTGGGAATGATATTCAGCAGATCAATGAAGGCTCGGCCTGGGAGTTGCCTGTTCCTGCGCGCTTTGTGATTGGGCAGAATGGGATAATCCTGGATGTAAAAGCAGATGCTGATTATAGGTATCGCCCTGAGCCATTGGATACAGTGGCGTTATTGAAAAGGCTATAAGTATTGACCTGATGATTGATAAGTAGCAGGCAATTGACTAAAGAATATAAAAACCAAAGAGGGTGTATTAAAGGGGACCCGAATAAAATCCGGGATAATTTTCTTTTGAATGCACCCTCTTTTGTATACAATCATGTAAGAAATTAATAAAATAAAATATATTAGCAGCGCTAAAATTCCCAATCAAACCATATCTGATGTAAATGGTATTCCCTCAGGACTATTATTAACAATAACCATAGTCTGCCCTGTTTATAACCATTATTAGTAAATCAACATCCTATGATGAAAACCCGGTATTTAAGATGGGTACTAATTGCAAGCTGCTGCTTTTTAGGTGTATCTGCCCATGCCCAATGTAGCCTTGTCGGCTGGGCCAGCCAAAATGGAGGCGTTACAGGCGGTGGAACTGCCACCCCTACTGTTGTAAGCACTTATGATGCGCTGAAGACAGCCATTACCTCCTCCAATGTAAAAGTCGTACACATTTCAGGCACGATCACCATCCCTTCCGGAGGCAGGATTAATTTCCAGGACCAGTCGGCCAAGACGATTTATGGATTACCTGGTTCCAGGCTGGTATCCAGTGACCTGACGAAAGACGGTTCAGGAATCATCTACGTCAAACGGGTATCGAATGTAATATTCAGGAACATCACCTTTGAAGGTCCTGCTGCATATGATACCGATGGATGGGATAACATGACAATCGATAACAGTACAAATGTTTGGGTAGATCATTGTGACTTCCGGGACGGCATGGATGGGAACCTTGATATCAAGTCTGCTGCCGACTATATTTCAGTGACCTGGTGTAAGTTTTCTTACAATAAGACACCGGTGGCAGGTGGCTCAGGAGGTTCTGATGATCATCGATTCTCAAACCTGTTTGGCTCCAGTGATGGGGCGACCGGTGACCGAGGGCATCTTCGTATTACAATGGCCAATTGCTGGTGGGCACAGGGTTGTAAGGAACGTATGCCAAGAGTACGATTTGGTCAGGTACACCTGGTGAATAACTATTTTAACTCCACGGTATCTTCAAAATGTATTATGGCAGGTTTTGAAGCTAACCTGTTGATTGAAGGGAATGTGTTTGAAAATGTGAAAAATCCGATTGACCTGATGAATAATGACTTTACGGCCATCACGCAGAAGGATAATATCTTCACGAATACTTCCGGTAATACTTCAGGAAGTGGAACTGCATTCACGCCTCCTTATACCCTGAACGCCGTTCCTGCCAGTGCTGTTAAGGCGCTGGTAAGTGCAGGTGCCGGCGCGACCCTGAGCAGCCCGGATTGCGGTAGTACAGGTACTACAGAATATACGCTTTCGACAACAAGTGTTCCTGCTGCAGGAGGCACCATCACCGGTGCTGGCACTTATGCTTCCGGTACGGTAGTGACGCTGACGGCCAGTCCTGCTTCAGGATATACGTTTACGGGTTGGAGCGGAGATGTGTCAGGTACTGCAAGTGCTGTTACCGTTACCATGAATGCGGCTAAATCAGTGACAGCTAATTTCCAGGCAAGCAGTACTGGCAGTAATGCTACTATCCGGATAGAGGATAATTCGACAACAGGGCTTTGTAGTTATGATGGAGCTATCAGCAATAACAGCGGTGCGAATAACGGGTATGTGGTGAATCTTTCCAATAGTGCAGGTAAAGGCGTGACATGGCTTGTGAATGCTGCTGCTGAAGGAACTTATAGCCTCAACTGGCGCTATGTAAACAGTGGTAGCAGCAATGCATCTACAATGGCGCTGATCGTGAATGGAAGCACTGTTAATAATGGACTTTCTTTTGCGAAGACCAGCAGCAGTACTACTTTCTCCAATACTACCACAACTGTAGCGCTGAATGCAGGGAACAATACAATCCGGTTGGAGTCTACTGCTTCCGCTGCTACTGCGGATATAGACTGGATGGAAGTAACAGGCAACTCACCTGCAGCCGGTGCTTGTAGTTCATCTGCAAGGATAGGGGTTGTGGAGGAGAAGTTGACGACAGAAAAGCTGAAGAATATTTATCCAAATCCAACACATGGTCATACTACGATCAATGTGGCACTTGCTGAGAATGAGCAGGGAGTGATCCGCCTGTTCGATGCGCAGGGGAAGCTGGTGAAAGATTTGGGAGTGGTGAGGGCGAATTCTGGTGGTGTACAACAGCTTAGTTATAATTTCAGTGAACAGACACCGGGGTTATACTTTGTGACCTTTATAAATAATAGAGGTGAAAAGGCAAGTTATAAACTGGTGATAGAATAATATATTGAATAACTGGCAGGGCAGATATTGTTGAGAGCCTGTATCTTTTGATACAGGTTTTTTTTATTTATACGAGCTCAATTTTTTTGTGTTTTCGCACATGTAAAATGCAATAATGAAATAAGCCTGATTGCATTGATTTAAGAAAAGTAATACTCAAAAATGGAATATTTTTAATAAAATTTTTTCAAGATTAATACTGCGACTATTTTTTGTTAAACTGCTGTTAACTCATGATTTTTTCCGTTTCACTATGAAATAAATAATTTTAATTGTGCCGTTTTTTTAAAAGACGATAAAATTCAAAACAATTTTCCCTTATGAAAAAATATCTTAACCTTTCAGACATTGAACTATTAACCCTGATGAATAGTTCCAATCATGCAGCTTTTGAAGTGTTATACCAACGTTACTGGAAATACATTAAGACGATCGCTTTAAAGATGACGAATAACGACGACACAGTTGCAAAAGACCTGGTGCAGGATACTTTTCTTTCGTTGTATGAGATGAAAAAGGTACCGGATCCAGGCTTTTTTCTAAAGGGATATTTATATAAGATTGTAAGAAATAAGGCGATTAATTACATAAGGGAGAATAAGCGGGCGGATGAATACTATAATAGCTTTGCTGTTAGTGCAGATGAATCGACACCTGGAGCAGATTCTGAACTTCTCACAAAGGAATTAAATGCGTTGATCCAGCATGAAATAGACCAGTTGTCAGAGGAAATCAAAAAAGTATTCTCATTGAGCCGGGAAATGGAGCTGTCGCGGCAGGAAATAGCCACGCGGCTTAATAAAAGTGAAGAAACGGTGAAAAATCAAATTCATAAAGCATTGGTACGGATCCGTTCAGTAATAAAGCTATTCCTGATCTTGTATTTAATCCTGTTTTTATCCCAGTTGATTAAAAATTTTTTTTCCTAGCCGATAACCCTAAGCCATTTATTTCACGTTATATTATTGTAGGCATCTCTAATCAAACGATGCAACATCTATAGAATGCAAAATCAAAGAATTATTCTACCCCGATTATAACTCATATAAAGGTTAAAACCAGCCCCAGAGTTACCAGCCGTGAATTGGGTGGCAGGGAATGCTATGCGTATTATTAAAATTAAAATGCACAAATTCAAAAATATTTTATGAAAGACTTATGGCCAAAA
This sequence comes from Chitinophaga silvisoli, assembly GCF_003412465.1. GTDB lineage: Bacteria > Bacteroidota > Bacteroidia > Chitinophagales > Chitinophagaceae > Chitinophaga > Chitinophaga silvisoli. The sequence continues at coordinate 68,646 of NZ_QTJV01000002.1, read as the reverse complement.
GGCATTTTCTGGATGGCAATCATGTTTGCTACCACCTACATGGTGATGATGATGGTGAATGGACATTTTAGTTGGTATCACTATGTTTTCATTTTGACCTTACTTCCAGGTTTGCTGGTTATCATCAGCAGTATTATAATGGTTCGCCCTGAAACCTTAAGCGGGCGTGACTTTATTGGATTGATAAAGCATACATCAAAACTAATATACGGTTCGATTCTGACGATTGTTAGCAGGAAAGACCGCGAACAACCTTAATCATGTGTTTTACTTATCCAAAATAGAAACTAATAAAAATCCTCAAAGATGACCCCTCAAGAAGCAAAAGATTTACTCTCAAGGTATGTTGCCAGGCAATGCACCGAGGAGGAAGAGAACCTGGTTGATGCCTGGTTCAATAAATTGCTCAAAGAAGCACCGCGTGCAAATATCGCTTTTTTGAGCCCTCATGCGATGGCTGAAGAGTGGAAGGAGATAAAGGCTGAAATAGAACAACGCATGCCCGGGCATACTGCTAAGACCCGCAGTCTCCTTCGCCCAATGGCGGCGGCTGTAGCCGCTGTAGCAATTGGCGTGGTCGCCATCTTGTATTACAGACCTGGTACCAGGGTTAATGATGTCAGCATCGCTGCCGTCCAGGATACGATTACCAGCCATCATAGCAGGAACTTTAAAAACACTTTGCCAGATGGCTCGATTGCGTACCTGAATGACGGCAGTCAGCTTCGGTTCGCTGAAGGCCTGAAGGGAAAAACAAGACAGGTCTTCCTGGATGGGGAAGCTTATTTTGAAGTGAAGCCGGATGTAAACCATCCCTTTATTGTAAGCAGCAGCGGACAAAAAATACAGGTAATAGGTACTCATTTCAATGTAAGAAGTTATGCCGGGGAGCGACCAAAGACGACCCTCCTGGAAGGCGCTGTAATCTTAACTTCTACTGTAGGTGGTAAACATGAAGAACGCCTGCGGCCCGGAGAACAGGCTTCACAAAGTGCTAAAGGATTTGAGATAAAGGAGGTAGATCTTAACAGTGTTACTTCCTGGAAAGATGATTGGGTTTTTGAGCATACTCCATTGAAAGATGTACTTAAAGAACTGGGAGAATGGTACGAGGTAGATATCGATACCAGCAAAATAAGTAATACTACACTGGACGCAATATATAGTAAGAGCGACTCGCTTCCGAACCTGTTAAAACAAATCTCAATTTCTAAAGGAATTAAATTGGTGATGAAGAACAATGCCATAACTGTAGAGTAAGCGGTCTTTTCCATTGTCTTTTACTTCCATCCCTCATCGACAAATAGCCATGTGCAATCCTGCGTTGTGCTGGTTGGTTGGTGAGGGATTTTTTAATGTTTATTGTTTTTAAAACATCCTCCATCCATGAAATCATTTTTAATATTATTTTTTACTTTATTAATAAGCACTAATCGTTTAAAAGCTCAATTAATAGACCTGAACATCAAAGGGAAAAACCTATTCCAGGTATCGAAAATACTGCACAAGCAAACAGGTTATAATTTCACTATTCAGGATGGTATTGTTAATGAAAGAGGGCCTATTTATTTCCACTGTTCTAAAATGGAACTGCAAGCTGTTTTAAAAGCAATCCTGAATCCACAAATTTATTCTTTCGAGATTACGCCAGCAGAGAAGTCCGTACAAATCCTATACAAACCTGCTTCTAATAAGGCTGTTGCCGCTAAGAAAGTGGATAGTCTGCCGATTTATGACCTATTAGGTATCGTTGTTGATACTGCCAACAAGCCTCTTGGTAATGCTACCATTATCCTGAAAGGACGTGGTCTGTCGATTGTCTCCGACGGAAAAGGTAAATTCAGGATACCAGGGATCAATAAGGAGAACACTTTTATTATTAGTTATCTGGGGTATAAGACCAGGGAGTTTACGTGTGGTGACAGTTCGTTCATCAAATGTATTATGTCACCCCAAGAGCAACAATTAGATTCCTTTGTCAGTAAGGGGTATTACAGTGTGCCTTCTGATGTAAATCCAGGTAGGATTGGGATCCTGCGTGCCAGTGATATTGCAGGACAGCCTGTTTCAGATCCTTTAATGGCATTAGCCGGAAGGTTTGCTGGTGTGACTGTCAGGCAGCAATCCGGGATAAGCGGGGCTGCTATTGTTGTCAATATTGAGGGCAGCAACAGCTTAGCGAATGGGAATGCGCCATTATACATCGTAGATGGTGTACCCCTGGCCATGTCCGTACTGAACCAACTGCAAAATGCTGCAGGCGATATCAGCTCCATGCAATTACCACAACCTGAAAATATAGAAAGTATAGAGGTCCTGAAAGATGCAGATGCTTCTGCTATTTACGGTGCGAGAGGTGCGAATGGTATTGTACTGATCAAAACTAAAAGGCCTGCTGCGGGTAAAGGTGGGTTGAATGTATCTGTCTATTCCGGACAGGGCAGAGTGACCAGCCGCCTGAAGCTGATGAATACACAGCAGTACCTGGCCATGAGACATGAGGGCATCAACAATGATAAAATGGAAGTTGGGGATGGTGATTATGATTTGGTGAATTGGGATACAACAAGGTATACTAACTGGCAGAAACAATTTTTGGGCGGACATGCAGCTATTACCAATGCCCGCGCCAGTTTTTCCGGAGGAGATGCGCAAACCCGTTTCAGCATCGGTGGTGCTTACAGACGCGAAAGCGCTGTGTTCTCGCCGAATTTTGCCAGTACTACCTTGTCAGCAGATCTGTCACTGCTTCATTCTTCTGACAGCAACAAATTGAATATTGACATTGGTTTACATTATATGAAGAATGATAACCAGCTTCCTGTAAATGACCTCACTCCGAATATCCTGCTTGCTCCCAATGCTCCATCTTTATTCACAACAGCCGGTGATCTGAACTGGGAGAATAACACATTCCTGAATCCTTATGGGGAATTGCTTCAACGTTATCGTGCTGTGTTCAGTCATTTTCTGGGAAGTATGAAGCTGACATATGAATTGAAACCGGGTTTAAAGCTGAGTGCAAATCTGGGTACCAACTACATCAGGCTGGATGAGAGTGCTGTGGTGCCGTTAAGTTCTATGACTCCTCTGTTAAGCACCTTTTCATGGCTTAGATCACATAGCGAGGGCTTAAATGCGATTAGCTCCTGGATTGTAGAGCCGCAGGTGAGTTACAATTTTAAATTGAATGCTGTACATGCAATTGATGTGCTGACGGGGATTACATTCCAGGAAAGCAGGCAACATCAGCACCTGATGGTGGGAACGGATTTTGAAAGCGATGAGCTGATTGGAAATATTTCGATGGCGGATGTTAAAAATTTAAATCTGGATACGAATGTGTATCGTTATAAAGGGATCTATGCACGCTTAGGTTATAATTACAAAGAGCAGCTCTATCTGAACCTGACAGGGAGGAATGATGGTAGCAGCAGGTTTAGCAATGATACCAGGAACGAGTATTTTGGTAGTGCAGCGATTGGATGGCTATTTTCAAGGACACCGGGATTTCTGAAGATCCCATCGCTTAGTTTCGGGAAGATCTATGCCAGCATTGGCAGAACTGGAAATGATCAATTTTCTGATTACCAGTTTTATGATACTTATACGGTCTCGACAGGTTATCAGGGTGTATTGGGGCTTCAGCGCACGCAGCTGACGAATTATAAGTACAAATGGGAGATCCTGATTAAATCAGCAGCGGGTTTTGAATTGCGTTTTAATGAACGGTATACGATAGCGGTAAATTTCTTCCGCAATCGAACAAGGAACCAGTTAGTCAAATATGAATTGCCTGCTATTACAGGGTATAAGTATACGACTGATAATTTACCGGCGATTGTTCAGAACCATGGGTGGGAACTGGAATTTGCCATCAACCAGATTAAGCGAAGATACTTCTCATGGATGAGTACTTTTAACGTCACTATTCCTTATAACAAGTTGATATCCTTTCCGAATATTTCGTCTTCCCTGTATTCTTCTATTTATGCTGTGGGCAAGCCGCTTGATATCCGGAACGTTTATAAATTCAAATGGATTAATCCGGCTACAGGGATTGCGGAGTTTGTGGATTTCAATGGAGATAACAAAATAGATAAGCAGGATAGATACCCGGTAAATATTGGTCCTACATTATATGCCGGCTGGGGGAATACTTTTAAATATAAGGGATTGACTTTATCCCTGTTTCTTCAGTTAGTGAAACAATCAGGATATTATGTGGCGAGTATGGACATGCCGGGAAGTTTTGTGCCATCAGGCGGGAATCAGCCCTTGTCGGATAAAGTAAGGTGGAGACAGGCAGGGGATATAGCTGATGTGCAAAGGTATTCGGCAAGCGATATGAATGCAAAGCAGGCGACAGATTTATTTGCGCAAAGTGATGCCAGTATTGTAGATGCTTCCTATATCAGATTGAAGAATGTATCCCTATCCTGGGATCTGCCACAATTATGGAGTACCCGTGTGAAAATTAAAGCGGCGAGTTTATTCCTGAATTCGCAAAATTTATTTACGTGGACGCGATTTAAAGGGCTGGATCCTGAGACGCAGGATTTTCTTGTGAGGTTCCATCAGCCAACACAACAAGTTATTGTGGTAGGAGCCCGGATCAGTTTGTAATTATTAAATTATGCAACAATGAGTGATCGCCAATTGCGATGTTTGATCTTAATATTTTTGTTTGTCGGGAATATGAGCTGTCGCAAATTTTTGGATGTGGAGGTTTCCGGGTCAAAAATAGAAGCGAAAAAGGTATTTAAGGATAATACCACCGCCACGAATACACTATTGGGGATTTATGGAGGTATGCATAACGCAGATGCATCGCCGGCGAGACTTGCCCGCTCAACAGGATTGAGTGGTGATGAACTGATGCTTACCTGGACTTCGGATATGGAGGCAATTTACAAGAACATGCTTGCTCCTAATAATGTAATTGGAACCAATCTATGGACTGCCGGTTATTATTACATTCGTGTTGCAAATGAGGTGTATTGGGGCTGTTATAGTTCTGAAACGCTGGACCCTGCTATTAAAAAACAGTTAATGGCGGAAGCGCTTTTTATCCGGGCGTACTGGTTCTTTTATCTGACGAATTTATATGGTGATATCCCAATAACGGTTACGACAGATGTCAATGTAACTGCATTACTTTCAAGAACTGCACAGAGAGACGTTTATCAACAGATTATTGCGGATCTGATGCTTGCTCAAACGGACATTGATGAGCATTACAAAGGTGTCAATAGTAAAGATAACAGTGATGAGCGTGTTCGTCCTAACAGGGCCACGGTATCTGCCTTATTAGCCAGGGTATATCTTTATACCGAAAATTATGCGGAAGCCGAACAACAGGCAAGTGCTATTATTGCAATGAATGATACTTATACCCTTGTAGCGCTTGACCAGGTATTTTTAAAGAATAGTAAAGAAACGATCTGGCAGCTGATGCCGGGTACGCCCAATACGGCCAAGATCAATACTACTGAAGGCAATGAATTCATTATAACGCAGTCTCTCAAGACAGACGGACAACAGGCTATTAGCAGTTCTTTGTTGAAAGCTTTTGAGGTAGGTGATCAAAGACGGAAGCGTTGGATTAGTACTTATACAGATAGTGGCGTTTCACCTGCTGTTACTTATTATTTTCCATATAAGTATAAAGTGAAATCGGGTGAAGATATAAAGGAGTATTCTATGATTTTCAGACTGGCAGAGATCTATTTGATAAGGGCAGAATGCGAGGCACATCTTGGTCAGTTATCTGATGCACTTGCAGATTTGAATAAGATCAGGCAAAGAGCCGGCTTAGCCGCAATACCTGAAGGTGTATTGAACAAAGACCAGTTGCTAAACACCATTTTCAGGGAGCGGCAGGTAGAGTTGTTTACAGAGCAATGTCACCGCTGGTTTGACCTGAAACGAACAGGGAAGGTGGAGGTTGTAATGGCGACTGAAACTCCTGCCAAGGGTGGAGGTGCCTGGAATGCAAGCAAACAGTTGTGGCCTATTCCTTCGTCGGAAATCAGCCGTGCTCCCAATCTGGTACAGAATCCAGGATACCAGTGAAATATTAAATTGAGGTTGTATCAAAAGTAAAATTTAGGGGATTTAATCCGGATGCCCGATGACACGCATTTGCTGTTATTGAATGCTGGTGCCATCCAATTCCTTTTGATACAACCTCTGTTTTTGATTACGGTTTAAGTGGATAGAATGTTATTCCTGACTGGAGATAAATTTGATAAACAACGCCATTATGGGGGTAGGTACAACCCCATCCATTATACGGACACTCGTAGGGAATGTAAATTTGTGTCCATGCCCCATTGAGATAAATATACCCATAAAAATCTCTGGCCTTTGTAGCCCGGGCTGCGCCAGCAGCACCCAGAATCAAAAAGAGTGCAATCAGTAGTTTTCTCTTTTTCATAAGGATCAATTAAAGATGGATAATAGTGCCTACTCTAATGGTTTTCGGCGTCCCCCGTGTGAATAAAAGAAGCTATAGGCCTCCGCTGTAAAAAGAGGCCCAGAATGGAAAGCAGTAAAAAGAAGATGTTAAATACCAGGTGTTGCGGCCAGGTCAGTTCGCGGATGATCCCCCCGCAGGTACATGGTCTGTTAGATGCATACATTAGCACATATCCCACATAAATCGTAAACAGGACCATGAGGACCAGGGAACCCAGTAGACCTCCTTTAATGGTTTTCTCAATTAATAAAAGTCCTGCTACCAGCAGCTCTAATGTGGGAATGAGAATAGATATAATGATGGCATAATTGCCTAACAAAGGAGATCTTTTCAGATCATACAGATAGTAATCAAAAGCCATCAGCTTATTAAAGCTCGTATAAAGAAATAGAAAACATAATGCATACCTGATCCAGGACAGCGCGATTCTGCTTTTCATGGTTGAAAAGATTTTATTTTGAGGAGAATGGTTTTTTGAGAACATTAATTTGCCCGCCGGTAACGCCTGCAACCGGATATAAATTCACAATAACACACATCATATCTACTTGGTAGTATGTATTAAGTACCCATGGTTATTTTCATAAATAAGGCAGATTTAGTGACAATCTTGTTGTTGTAACCTTTTACGCTCTGATGATTTTGGTTAGTGTCCCCTGAAATAAAAAGGATAATTCTTTGGAATTTGATTCAAACGTGCTTGTACTAAGATAAGGAAATCTTTCACAAAAATAATATTGTCCTGAAAGAGAAAAAAATTCTCTCTCTACAATTCATTAAACAAACTCTCTGTACTATAGTAGATCGTTTGGTCAAATCTCCTCTCCGGACTTAGTTTCTTCTCTCCCCCATTCAATATTAATTCCGTCAGTATTTTTGGTGGTAAGATAGGATGTACTCTTCTTGGAGAATTCATATAATGCCTGGTGATCTTTCCGCTCAATGCAAATTCCTTGTCGCTTTGCAGGCCATAAGTCAATGCGGAGTAGATCTTTTCCAAATGTGCTTTGCCTGTGCTGGAGAGGTCGTATAAGACTTTTGCTAACCGGGCGGAACTTCTCATAAACCGGTTTACTTCTGTCTGCGGACTGGTAGACCGATCTATAAATGTTCTGCAGAGTGCAAAGTCACTCCACACAAAAATATCGAATGCATTGTCGGCTAACAAGGGGGATTTCCCTTTCGTTTTCCAGATTGGTTGCATCAAAAAGGGTTTCTGCTTTTGACAGAACCTTCGCTGAAAGATGTCCAGTACCGTGATCAGGTTCCCCTGGATGCTGGAGATTTCCAACTTGCTATCCCAGTGCTGAATACCGTAGCATACCGGTTCGAAGATGTCCCTGATTTCACGGAGGTCGTTCTCACAGGATTCTGCGATGCCCAGGGCGCAATAGGAGGTAGATGCGGGTCTGATTACCAATTCAGCGCCCCAGTTGGCCTCTATCTCGTTGTAGGTCGTCTGGTCAGGCACTACTGTGAGTTTGACTTCCAGGGGCCGGCACCATTCTTCTCCGTGTTTGATGACCAGGTCTATGCCTTTGATATCGTCAAAGGCGAATTTCTGATAGGGCTGATATTTGCTCTCGAAAGAAAAGGTGATTTCCTCATTAGGCGCTGTTGTATTGAATAGGTCATCGATTGAAATTTCTTCTGCCACCACCTGCAGTTGCTCATTCACTTTCAGGTAAACAGCTTTGATATCCTTGTCCCGCATGTAGCAGGCCAGGGAAGCAGGGAACGTGCTATTGAACTGATTCTTACCCCACAAATCGTTGCCCTTTCTGTTCGTTTTATGAATACCGTATAATGATGGCTCCAGCATAATTCAGATTGTTTTAGGTCAGCAAATCTGGCGGTGTATCAATGTAGGGTATTTAGTATGGGCCTGTGGCCGGCTTCATTAATTCAGTATGATACACTAGCCCGGGATGTCAGTATTTTGATGTCTCGGCTTTTTCAAGTAGCTTAACAGCTAAAATATGTTTTAAAAACTATTTTAAAAAATTGTTATGCAAATAGATTACGCAGCGATTGGGTAGTTTCGCAGATCGATTTTTAGCTATACCGAATAAATATTTTTGATATGAGAACTGTTGATTTGTTTGCAGGCTGTGGGGGAATGAGTTTAGGATTCCAAAAAGCAGGATTTGAGATAATCAGTGCATTTGATAATTGGAAAGAAGCGGTGGCATGCTATTCTTCAAATTTCGATCATAATATTGAGCAGATTGATCTTGCTGATGCGCAAGTGATTATCAATAAACTGAATAACACCAGGATCGATATCATCATAGGTGGTCCTCCCTGTCAGGACTTCTCACATGCTGGTAAGAGAACAGAAGGTAGCAGAGCAGATCTGACGGATTCTTTTGCAGAGATCGTTATCGGCCTGAAACCGCAAATGTATGTGATGGAAAATGTGGACCGGGCCCAGAAAAGTAAGGCCTATAAGAGTGCGAGAAAGAAATTGGCGGAAAGTGGATATGGGATTACGGAGGTGATTTTAGATGCCAGTTACTGTGGAGTGCCTCAGAAGCGCAAGCGCTTCTTCTCCATCGGGAAACTGGAGCAGGAAGACAACTTTTTGCTCCCTGTGATCAAGGATATGCTCTCAGAGCGTCCGACTACCCTCAGAGATTACTTTGGAGACAGGTTAGGCCTGGAGTATTACTACAGGCATCCCAGGAATTATAGCAGAAGAGGGATTTTCTCTATAGACGAACCTGCTCCGACCATCAGGGGGGTGAACAGACCAGTGCCTGCCGGCTATGTAGGCCATCCGGGTGACCCGATTCCCCTGAATGATGCACTCAGGCCCCTGACTTTCAGGGAAAGGGCGCAGATCCAGACTTTCCCCGAAGATTTTGTATTTAACGGGTCTAAGACATCGGTGGAACAGATGATTGGGAATGCGGTACCGGTAGATCTGGCCATGTTTGTGGGAAATGCGATCAGGAGATACAATACTGAAAGCGCGAAGGAAAAGAAAACGAAGGGAAAGGAAGTAGCAGCGATATAAAGCATTTAAAGAGAAGGGCTTTCAGATACTATCTGAAGGCCCTTTGTCATTGTGTTTAATAGTGTTGATAATTCAATATTGCTTTCTAAATAAAAACCGCCCTCCTGCACAATAATTTTCCCCCTTCTTTTTTCAAAAAACAGATAAACAATTTTGGCATAAACCACAGGAGCTTGTAACTTTAGAGCCAACGTAAAGAAAAACGGTTATATCACTATCCCGGAAAGAATGAAATAGCTGAGTTAGATATGAATTATTAATGTAGCCCACATGAGCGTCCGGTTTGGGCCAATATTTAATTTCCGTTTAAAGTTTATTTAAAGACACCGCGTGATGTTCAATCTGAAGGCAAAGCCGGAAGGATTAACAATGAAAGATTGTTGAATGGATAAAAGGAATGAATGTTCCTGCAGCTGATGTAGTACCCTGGCATACGGCCACTTACCCGGACAATACGTTTACTCAGTCGAAAAGAGCTATTCACCAGACCAATACCTGTATTGTTCCTCACACAGCTTGTCCTCGCATCACCCATACTCAGACAATACCTTTTGGGGGCTATATACAAACGCATAATAAAAATTACTGAATGAAACGTCTTTGTCTGCTGGCACTAATGATATTCGTTGGGTGCAAATCGGAGTTTGATGAATTTAAGCAAAAGGTGATCGAAGATGCTAAAAGCGATCAACGGATTGACCAGAAGGAATATGAGGACCTTGCCGCCCTGGCTGGCAGTTCTAAGGAAGGGGCCTTTAAGACCTTTAAGGACCAGGATGGCAGGATCGACAATGAGAAGCTGGTGACCTATTTAAGAAAGTTCCTGGATAGTAAAAAGCTATCTGCTGTTGAGATTAGTACCGGAGATGCTCCCCCTACCCAGGTAGCCGCTTTCAATATGAATGTGTTCCTGGAGAACTCCGCCAGTATGGATGGCTATGTAAAGGGAGTGACCAATTTTGAAACTGCTATATACAACCTCTTAGGCGATATCAAGATCAGCGGCATCTGTGATAGCCTCAACCTCAGTTATATCAACAAGACCATCCCTTACCAGAAGAAGAATGCTGTGAGTCCTGAGATCCAGGATTTCATTGAAAAACTCGAGCCGGCTACCTTCAGGCTCAGAGGTGGAGATCGCAGTGTATCCGATCTTAAAAGCATCCTGAATACTGTATTGCATACTGTGGACAACAGGAATGCTGCTATCCTGATCTCTGACTTCGTATTCAGTCCGGGGAATAAGGCGGATGCCCAGGACTATCTGAACAACCAGAGTGTGGGTATTAAGATCGACTTTGCTGAGAAATTACATGCCTTAGACCTGGCAGCTATCATCCTACACCTGGAATCGAACTTTGATGGCCTGTATTATGATAAGACGGACAAACCTATTCAACTAAGTGCCAAAAGGCCCTATTATATCTGGATCATCGGTACCAGGGCCCAGGTACAGGAAATACTGCAAAAGAAGATCGTTGACAATATAAAGGGGGGGTATCAGCATAAACTGGTATTGCAGTCTATCAAAGACGCACAGACTCCTGCTTTCAAAATTATGTATAAACCCCAGACCGGGCATTTCGATGCTAAAGAATTGCCCCAGGGGGTTATTACCAATGCCTCCGCATCGGCTGATGGGGAATTCGGTTTTGATGTAGCTGTAGATTTCTCGAATGGCTTGCAGGATGCCAGTTATTTCATCGATCCGGCCAATTATGTACTGAGTAATAAGCATTACCACCTTACGGCAGAATTGATCCAGGATAAGAATAACCCTGCTTTGAAAGGGTTTACTCACCTGCTGCATATCACTACTGATCAGCTGAGAGATGAGAATGTAGAGGTGAGTGTGGTTGGTAAATCTCCATCCTGGGTAGATACACTCAGTTCTGAAGATGATGTGAACATTGCTGCTGACAATGCCGAGAAGCAACGCACATTCGGATTTAAGTACCTCCTGGATGGTGTATGTGAGGCTTTCTATCCCCCTAATACTACTAACACGATCAGCAAATTTAATATTCAGATTAAAAAATAGTTCTTATGAAGGATCTCTTCGCTAGTTTGTACGAATGGTTTGGACTGATACCTCTGTATTCAACCGATCTGGGAGATATGTTGAGAGGGTATGACGTGACCTGTACGGATTATATCAACACACCATGGTATTTATATATCGGCTGGATCATGGTGGGCGTGACTGCGTTTGTATATGCTTTACAATATCATATTATTGACAGCGCCCGCTGGAATAAAAAGCAGCATTGGTGGTTGTTTGCATTAGTTATTGTACTGATCAATTTCATAGCTGCGTTTTCAATTTCCTTTAACGAGATGAATGCGGGGGATTATTGTAAGGACCTGCATCCTACTACAGCGGATTGCCTGATGTTCGGATTGTCTAATGCTATCTGGAGTTTCATCTTCTTCCTGCTGATCACTTCTATTCCTTTTATCAGGAAGGCCAGCACTAATTGCAGACATACTACTTTCTGGAAACCTTAAAATTATCACATGGCTCGTTTGTTCATATTCGCAATCGGAGGGACTGGTTCGAGGGTATTGAAATCACTGACGATGTTACTCGCTGCCGGTGTCCGTGCAAATTCAAAACAGGAATTTGAGATCGTTCCTATTATCATCGATCCACATAAATCTAATGAAGACCTGAAGCGGACGGAACGATTACTGGGCAATTACCAGTCTATCGTAGATTATACAGGTTTAGGGAATGGGTTCTTCAATACAAAGATCGTTACGCTCAATAAGCTGGTGAGTTCTGAAAACAGGATGTCCGGCAGTTTTACATTTAGTCTGCAGCAGGTAGCGGGTCAGAAGTTCCGGGACTATATCGATTTTAATCAGCTGGATCCGGCTAACAAGGCCTTGACAGATATTCTCTTCTCTGGTCAGTCGATTAATAAACGGCATGAGCAGATAGACCTGTTGGATATTGAAATGGATATTGGTTTCGTGGGCAACCCGAATATCGGGAGTGTGGTGCTGAACCAGTTTAAGGATTCGGAGGAGTTCAAGGAGTTTGCCTCCAACTTCAACGCGGAAGACAGGGTATTCATCATCAGTTCGATCTTTGGTGGCACGGGGGCGGCGGGTTTCCCTACCATCCTGAAGAATATCAGGGATGCCATGAATAACAGGAACATTGACGGCAAGGGTTTCCTGCAGGATGCAAAGATCGGTGCGCTGACGGCGATGCCTTATTTCAATATTGAAAAGGAGGCGGATAGTCCGATTCAGAAATCTGATTTCATTGCAAAAACGAAGGCTGCTTTATACTACTATAAAGACAATGTAACGGGCAATAACTCTGTGAATGCGCTTTACTACATAGGCGATGATTACAGTGGAAAGCCTTATAAAAATGACCCGGGTGATAATGGGCAGCAGAATGATGCGCACTTTGTGGAGTTTGCCTCTGCGCTGGCTATTATTGACTTTATGGAAATTCCGGATTCAGACCTGGAATGCGATAATGGAAAAGCGATCCGCCCGATTTATAAAGAGTTTGCCATCAGGAATGATGCGACTGATATTACTTTCTCTGATTTTGAAGATTATACCCAGCGGAAGACGGAGTTACGTCTTTCCCAGTTTGTGTTGTTCAAGCGTTTCCTGGATGAACATATTGCGGCTGCTGCCGGTAAGGAAGCCTGGAGTAATGATGCACCTGAACTGGATCAGAAATTCCTGGATGACCGTTTTTACAGGACAAATATTTCCGAGTTTCTGCATGCTTTTGGAGAATGGCTGAGGGAGATGGGCACCAACAAAAGAGGGTTTGCACCCTTCAACCTGAATGCACCGCTGGATGCACTGATCAAAAACAGGAGTGTGAATAGTGGATGGTTTAGCGGCAAGGTGGATTATGCTTTTTATGATGGCAGGCTGAGTAAGCTCTCTAAAGGAAAGAGTTATAGTTCTGCACCGCAGAAGTTTGTACAGCTCTTTTTTGAAACTACAGAGGATATACTGACCTCAAAATTCGGTTTGAAAAACTAAAGACATGAACAAGAATTTCGGATATACAAAAAAAGGCGGAAAGGACTGGTTCCCTTCAGATGCCTATTCTGATAAAGAAATTGAATCGATCAAGGATCCGGAGGGTGGTAGTGAGATAAGTCTGCCAACGGCTATCCCAAGTCCTTTTGCGAGGATTGACCTGGTGAAGACGGCCTTCCGCAATATTGTGAAATCACCTGATTTGAAGGCGTATATGAAAGATGGCGATGTGCTGGCGGGAAAGGATGATGAGAAGCTGGTATCTGATGCATTGGATCTGGCTGAGATGCTGTTCAATATTGATAGTGTGAAGGACAAGGTAAAGATCATTGTATGGGATAGAGAGGTGGAGCTGGGGAAGATGAAACGGGGTGCTGATTCGCACAGAAGACTGGCGGAGACCCTGGAACTGTACCTTGAGCAGGATAAGGCATCTTACAATTTTGACCTGATGAAACGCTTGTACCTGATTGAGTATAATCACAAGATCATCGGTTGTACGTCGCCAGCTACCCTGTTCTTTGCCACTGCCAATGATCTGACGCATGCGCAGATCAAGCTCACGAAGAACCAGGTAACTTTTAGCGATCATTTTACCCCGCTTTACCTGAGGGATCCGGATTTTCAGAAATATTTGTATTTGCTCTTCAAGGCGAATCCAAGACTTTCTGAGCGCATGAAAGTGTTTGCAGAATATTTGGATAAGAACCTGAAGATCCTGGATAAGACGAATGGGAAATTGTACCAGGAGATCAAAGAGCTGAAGGAGGGTGATTTCAGAACGAATTATTCAGAGCTGGATACGGGTATTGGTGGAGAGGTAATAGAGGTGATTGATGTGCCATTGAGGAAGCGGAAGAAGGAGGATATCATCGGGTCTATCCAGACGAGTGATTTTATGATTAGTTCTGCGAAGTACAGGGAGGCCTTGAAGCCGCTGGTGTTGCAGAATAACCTGAATAAGCCATTCAGGTATATTAATGATAACTGGGATAATTCAATTGCGGTTCCGTATGTAGATACGGAGACGGTGATGGATAGAAGGTGGCTACCAGGGGTGAAGATCCAGTATCCTTACCTGACGGTGAGTGATTTCCTGGAGCCTTACCTGATAAGGTTAGTGTATCCTATTAATAAGGAGAAGTTCTTTGATGGCAATGTGGTGACAGATATAGGAGATGATTCAAAGGGGTATTTGTTGCCCTTGACGAAGACCTTCTTTGAATATTTTGATTCAGGGGATTTGCTGAATGCATTGCCTGATAAGCCGGCGATTGAGATGAGGCAGGGCGCTGCGGGTTCGGTGAAGGTGGTGCTGAGGATCCCTGTGGCGAAGGCGGGTGAGTATATTACGTTTGAGCGTATTTATTACCAGGGGAATGAGTCGCAGCAGACTAAGCCGGATACGGAGAAGAACAAGGGGGTGATCGTGCAGCATGAGTTTGGGGTGACGCTGTTCCCTTTTATTAAGCTTAATAACCCGGATGTAGAGGCGTATTATAGGGTGCAACTGGTAGATAGAGATGTGGCGGGTGCTTTGAGAGGTACGGAGTATGATTTGCAATTTTTTGAGAATAATTCGGCTACTGCAATAGACAGGAGGGCGAAGAAGGTCAGGAGCAGGAAGCGGATAGAGGCATTGGAACCAGGTACGCAGTATTATGTGCTCAATAAAGAGTTTGATTACATACAGGTAAGTAATATTATTGCCGGCGGTGCGGCTGGTATTATTATTCCTCACTGGCCGCATTATAGTCCGGGGAATGAGCTGTTTAGTTTTGCAGTGGATTTTGGTACGACCAATACCCATATAGAATACAAGGTAGGCAGCGGCTCACCTAAGCCTTTTGATATTACGATCGATGATGTGCAGATTGCTACCTTATTCCATCCTACAAAGACACGCAATGACTTTGGTGGTACCGGTGCGGGTGCGATCAGGGAGTTGATCAATCATGAATTTGTGCCGCAATACCTGGGACCGAATGCAGAATTCAGGTTCCCTCATAGAACGGTGATAGCGGAAAGTCATGCGTTGAATATTGAAACGGAAACTTTCTCCCTGGCGGATTTCAATATACCGTTCATTTATGAAAGGGTACCGGAGAGAGATAAGGTATTGTCCAACCTGAAATGGGCACGTAAGGAGAAGGGAAATGAGAAGCGCATCAGGGCCTACTTTGAGAAGCTGATCATGTTACTGCGGAATAAGGTGGTGCTGAACAGGGGGAATTTATCCCAGACCAAGCTGGTATGGTTCTATCCTTCCAGTATGAAACCTGCCCGCAGATCATCGTTGGAGAGTACCTGGAATGAGCTGTTCCAGAAATACTTCCATCCTGTAAATAAGACCATTGGTATTGCAGAGTCACTGGCTCCTTTCTATTATTTTAAAGCGTCGAATAAATTGCAGGGAGGTGCTTACAAACCAGTCGTTTCAATTGATATTGGTGGTGGTACTACGGACATTGTAGTGTTCCAGGGCAATAAGCCGCTGAAAATGACTTCCTTTAAATTTGCGGCCAATACCCTGTTTGGAGACGGATTTAGTGAATATGGTGCAGCTACTTCAAATGGTATTATCATCAAGTACCTGCCTTATTATGAAAACCTTTTGTCTGCGAATAAGCTGTATGATCTGTCGAAGGTATTGACTTCTATAAAAGATAAGAATAAGACGGAAGATATCAATGCTTTCTTCTTTTCTATAGAAAACAATCCGAGTATTACTGATAAGAAGCTGTTTTCTTATAACCAGATTCTTTCGAATGATGAGGACCTGAAGATCCTGGTGCTTTATTTCTATGCAGCTATTGTATACCAGATAGCGCAGATGATGAAGAATGAGCAGCTGATATTGCCAAAGCACATCGTGTTTAGTGGTACGGGTTCTAAGGTGTTAAATATTATTACATCCAACCAAAAGATCCTGGCGGCTTTCTCAAAACTGATCTTTGAAGAAGTGTATGGAGAGGCGTATGATGCAGATGGGCTGACGATTGAAACGGAGAAGGAAATGCCGAAGGAGGTGACCTGTAAGGGGGGCCTGATGTCCAATGCGGAAGACCTGGAAATGGAGACGAAGGGGATTAAGACAATTGTTACCTGTCTGGAAGATAAGGGGATTAGCAAGTTGACTTATGATCAGCTGACAGAGGAGAATAAGGCGGGGATTGCTGATTATGTGAAGAGCTTCAACAACTTTTTCCTGAGTCTGAATGGGAAGTATAACTTCAATGATTATTTCAATGTATCAGAGCGCTCGCTGGAGATCTTCAGGGAGGAGTTAAATAAGCATCTGAGGGATTATCTGGAAGAAGGGCTGGAATATAACAGGCAACTGGATGAAGGGGGAACAGGTGATAAGGAGCTGGAGGAGACCCTTTTCTTCTATCCTATTATTGGTACGATCAATCATCTTGCATCACCATTATCACAACTCACTCCGATTAATAACTAATGAAAATGAAAGTAATCTATATTTTACTGGTTAGCCTTGTTTGGGTACAGATAGCAGGAGCGCAGACAGTGACAAAACCATCGTATGACAGTGCGGTGGATTATTTGAATTGCAGGGCAGTAGCGCAATCATTGAAGGGGAATGTGCATGAGCGGGATTTTAACGCAGCATGTCACTGTGGAGAGACTAATTATGCAGGTATCAAGTCATTTCTTGATAATGCACAGGATCTGGATGCTACGGGTAAGCTGGCATCAGAAATAGACAAGTTAAAAGGCGAGTACAATAAAGACCTCAATAAAGGGAAGACGGTGGTGTTCCTTTCAAATACTGTATTTTCCGATAAGGACGGGCATCCCAAATTATTTGCTTTTGCAGAGAAAAGAAAGGGAGATGAAATGAAGAAGTTCAAGACATCTCTTGAGAATGATCTGTTAGCAAGATTGACTGTTACAGCTCCTGCCAGTTCTCCTGATACTCCTCATAATGAAGGCGTTCATAATGATGATTCTCAAAAGCTGCCTAAGCCTGACCAGGAGCATACCTCTAAGAACACCGTGGATGGAGTGAGCATGCCTTTCATTATTTATTCCCTGATCTTCGCTCTTATACTGGCGGGTATTACCTTGTATCTGGCGTTGAAGATGGCGCGTAGTGCGAGAGAAAATGACCTGAGAAATATGGCCAGGGAATTGAAGGAGTATGTGCAGTTTGAAATAGGCAAATTGAATAGTGGTAATGAGCCGCCTGCTAATAATAAGAAGCAGCCTAAAGACCTGCCTGCTACCAGGAATGAAGTACAGGACCTGTTTAGCAGGTTAAATACCCTGGAATCATTAGTGGAAAAGCTCCGTCAAAAGAGCGAGACTCCCGTAGCTCCAGTGCCGCCGGCTCCAGGCCCGCAAAAGGCAGTGACCCCTGTGCCAGAGACGCAGCCAGTAGTGGAAACTAAAAAGGAAGTTTTCTTTCTTTCCACTCCCAATTCAAATGGCTCGTTCAATGACAGCTCTGCTACCACCACTTTCAGGGAGGGGGCTTCCATTTACAGGTTTACAAAAGAATCTTTCAATAAGGCGACTTTCTGTATTGATGAGAGAGAAGCGTCTATCAAGCTGGCGCTGCAATATCCTGATAAGAGTATAGATCCGGTGTGTGAAGCATTGAATGCGTATAATCCAAAGGCGAGCAGAATCGTCACCAAGAGCCCTGGAACGGCAGAATTACACGGTGAGAACTGGGTGCTAAAGACTAAAGCGAAAATCAGTTATGAAGGTTGAAAATTTTGAGATTTTTTTAGTCTGTATTATCGTTTGTATCCAGCTGTACGTCTTTTGGCGTACCATGATGCAAATAAAACTATTCAGACATATTATCCCTGCAGAAAATGCATTGTCTGTAACGAAGTTGCTGGTGCCTGTTGTTGATCTTGAAAGGTTATCGCCGAAAGAGATCCTGGCAAACAGGAATAAATATAAGGCGGAGAATCTGACCCTGGACCGGTTCCCGGAGGATGATGAAGATGACTATGAATATGAAGAAGATGAAGATGAAGAGGATCCCGCGGAAGATATAGATGCCGCGTACGAAAGGATGAAGCTGATTGAAAAGATCAAAGCTTCAGATGTACCACGGAAAGAGATCAGCATTATTGAAAGCGGTGCCTATAATAATGTCGTCTTTGTAAAGATCCTTTATTCGATCAACAATTACCTGATCCGCAACAGTGGTGCATCATCCGATTTCAACCTGATCAAGGATGTGGTAGAACGTAATACCAGTGTGGTAGAAGAAGATATCAATCTCTCTATCGGTGTGCCTCTTTACCTGGGGCTGATGGGTACTATGCTGGGTATCGTAATTGCCTTGTTCAACATGCCTGAACTGAATGCCAGTGTAAAACTGGATATTGGTATTGAGTCATTGATCGGTGGTGTAAAGATTGCGATGATCGCAAGTTTCGTAGGATTGCTGTGTACGATTGTTCATTCGGGCTGGTTATTCAAAGGAGCCAGGAGTTTTAATGAAGCACGGAAGAATGAATTGTATACATTTATCCAGATCCAGTTGCTGCCGATCATTAACCAGGGATTAGCGAATACACTGGATTCCCTGCAAAGGAACCTGATGAAGTTTAACTCGGAGTTTACCACAAACCTGAATAAACTGAATGGCATCTTTGATACGAACAGGCAAGCCATCCTGGAACAGAAAGAGGTGCTGCAGATGCTGGATGAAGGCAAAGTAGCCGATATGGCTAAATTCAATGTACATGTATTGAAGCAGCTGACTCTCTCTGTGGAACAGTTTGAGAAGTTCAATAAATACCTCACGAACGTCAATGAGTTTGTGGATAACTCGCAGCAGATGGTGCGGAAAACGAATGAATTGCTTGAAAGAACCGGTGACTTCAAAGTAGTTGCTGATACGATTGATAATCGTTTGCATCAAAGCTCACAACTCCTGAATTTCCTTTCTGAGCATTTCAATAAACTGGAACAGCAGAAGGAATTTGCAGCGAATGCGGTGGCGGATGTTAGTTATCATATTACTGACACTTTCCAGGAGTTGAAGCAGCACATTATCAGTTCCAGTGAGGCTGTGAAGCAATTTACGGTTGATGAAACAGAGGTCTTGAAAGCAGCCATGTCTGAAAGTAAGATGAACCTGGGGAATCTTGAACATTTACAGACCCTGAAGACGGATGTGATCCAGTTTAAGAACAGCTCTGCATCGCAGGGTGAAAGACTGAAACAGGCGCTGGATGATATGAACAGGAACATGGCGAAAACGCTGGTGGTGCTTGAACAAATTCAGAAGAACAGTGAAAAGGGAATTGTAAATTCTATAAAAAAACTCTTCGGATCCGGAAAATCATAGTCTATGAAGGGAAAAGGAGCAGGGTTTTTCTGGCCTAGTTTTACAGACCTGATGACCAGTTTGTTTTTTATCATGCTGGTACTATACGTACTTACATTTCTGAAACTTACTTATCAGCAAAAGGCCACAGAAGAACAATTAAAGAAGATCAAGGAGATCCAGGCGGCTGTGACGGAATTACCCAGGGAGTATTTTGCCTATGATTCTACTTACAAGCGGTTTTCGTTGGTACAGAATATTGAGTTTGACAGGGGGAAAGATGTTATTAAGCCGGATGACGAGGTGTACCTGAGCAAAGTAGGAGAGTCTATCAGTAAGCTGATCAAAGACCTGGCAGCAAAGTATGCGGGCCAGGACATTAAGTATGTGGTGATTATAGAAGGGATGGCCTCTAATGATAATTACAGCGATAATTTTCCTTTAAGTTACAAGCGTGCCTGGGCGGTGTTGAAGTTATGGCAGCGGGAGAACATAGTGCCTGATCCGAAGGTGTGTGAAGTGCAGGTGGCGGGTTCCGGTACTGGTGGCATTGGTCGGTATGCTCCTAAAGATGAAATAAAGAATCAGCGTATTTTGATTCAGATAGTCCCAAAAATCGGTGAAATAAAAATCGAATGAAACAGTTATTTATAATGTTGAGTGTCGTCCTCTTCCTGTCCGGATGTTCCGGTTTTTCACAATCAGGAAGACGGAAAGGTCATAAACATCCTGCCACAGACACGGTGGCGCAGGCACCTGCTACAACAATAGACGCGCCCAACCCGGAAGGTAGAACAGTGGTGAAAATGGAGAAGATTAATGGTGTATACCAGGTGCCTATTGAGGTGAATGATGTACGAATGCATTTCATCTTTGATACGGGTGCAGGCATGATTTCTATCTCGGAAACGGAAGCACTTTTCTTATATAAACAGGGCACTTTAACGAAAGAAGATATCCTGGGCAACGCAAGTTTTTCAGATGCAAACGGGGATATCTCAGAAGGTACAGTGGTGAACCTGCGTACGGTGAAGATTGGTGACCGGGTGCTGAGAAATGTACAGGCATCTGTGGTGCATAACCTGGACGCGCCTTTGTTGCTTGGGCAGAGTGCATTGGGGGGATTTATGAAGATCTCTATTGATTATAAAAGGGGAGAAATTATTTTTGAATAAAAATGAAAGTGGCGATGGTAATACCATCGCCGCTTTCATTTTATGTTTGCGGATAATAAGGGTTATCCTTAAAACTACTGTCATCCAGTCCCATTATTTTTACCACGGCGGCCACATCCCAGGCCCAGTACCCACTATACCCCCTGTCACGTGTATGTGAATTATACCAGGCGGATTGCTTTCTTAGCTGATACCAGTCTTCAAGATATTCCTTTACAGCTTCTTCAGCTTCTGATTTCGGGAGTTTAGTCAGGTCAAAAAGACGCTGGTCTATTTCAGGCGACATCGTGGTGTTTACATTCTCATTCGTATTCACTTTCATCTTCCCTCTGATCAGGTACCAGGCCAGTGCATCCGGTTTCCATCCTTCAGGGGCATCTTTATCGGCTTGTTCAAGGTATTTGACCAGGCGTTGAAATTCAGCATCCGGAATATCCAATAAGACACCTTTGGCTAAGAGGTTGAGGAAATCTTCGTAGGTAGGATCTTCTTTGTTCCATCCTTTCACCAGGTTGTCAAGCGCACGCAGATAGATATCTTTCAGGCTAGCAAAAGGCTTTCCCAAAGAATATTCCAGGTCCATGAGGATGTTTAGTTTGCTGGCCCGGGACCAGTAGTGAAATGGTCTGGTAGGTTCAGGGGAGGCCGCAATGATCTGTTCGAAGCGTTCTATTTCCTTCTGGAAATACTTTGCATCTTTGTATTGAGCTCTCACCCTGAAGTTGTCCGTATCTTTGGTGCCACCAAAAAGTTTACCGAATATTCCCATAATATTTCAATTGATGCTAAAATAATTTAAAATAACCAATCGACTAGTTTTGAACCAGCACTACTGCCTGCCAGGCCTCCTATGATACCTCCTACAACCCCACCAATCACCGTACCAATTCCAGGGCAGATGGCGGTACCAATTACCGCACCTATTTCAGCACCTGCCCATGCACCTGCTGCACCACCGATGGCGCTACCTGTGGCTTGCTGGGTTTTGTCGCCAAAGCCACCTTCTTCATTATAGGCTTTATAAATGAAGGCGGCATCGATGGCGATACCTACTACTATCAGGCCTCTGCCTACCACTTTCCCGGTTGTTTTGAGGACGGGTGTAGACTCCATGAACTGGGCTCCTTTCCACAGTGCTTTATTGGCTCTTATAGCAGCGCTGCTCTCCTGCACGCCCTTTGCAAAGTTGGATGCCGCCAGTGCCTTTATGGGTCTGGAATTACGTAGAGAAGAGCGGGCTGAGTTGATCATCCGGCTGGCCATCGATTGGGGCTTCATCTCCAGTGTTTCAAACTGGCCGCGGGTCGCCTTGGCACCTGTGGAGGTGTGTGTTTCGGAGGATAAGCCTTCGCGGATCACTCCCTTTTCATTTTTATCAGTATAGATCACTTCCCGCTCTAAGGTGCCATTCTGATTGGCTGTGCGCATGGCCTGTTCATCGGCCGGATTGGCGATTGCGCCGCGATCCAGGTGATTCTCTACCCAGGATTCACTCAGTTCCTTGCCATTACGCACTGTATTTTCAATTCTTGCCGTTCCATATTTACCATCTGTGGTTCTCATCACACCTGATTTCTCATAGGCACCATCGATACCGCTGGCAGTGGGTTTATCAATATCGATTACAGGATGTTCCTCCCTGATATCCCTCCAGCCATTCTCCCTATGGTAAACGTTATCATTCATTTCACCATAGTTACCTTTCCGGGCATGGTTGCCGGTTTCTGTGGTGAGTGAAATAAGACCATTCTTTACATCATAGATTACGCCACGCTGGTTATAGTCAATGACACCTTTATAGTTGGCCCACTGTGCGGTGAGGCCAAGGCCTGTAAAGCCAAAATCAAAATAGCTGCCCTGTGGTACAGTGAAATCTACTTTGATTTTGCCGCCGGCTTTGCACAGCAGGTTGGCATCTTCAAATACCATTTTGAAAGAGTTCACTTTCACGCCCTGGTTACACTTATCCCAGTAGAGGGGATCAAATTTGCAGGGGCCGCCGGTGACGCTACAGCGACCAAAGGGTTTTATATTTTCGCCCGGCACCATGTCTGCCTCACTGACCATCTTCTCTCCATACAACTTAGAGTTGTTATCATGTGTAACGCTTATTTGCGTGGGTAATTGTCCTTTATCGCAGGTCAGCCAGGATTTGTCCGGGATGTATTTTTTACTCATAATTTCGGGTTTAATGGGGCAGAACTCATTGGATAATACAATGTGAAATGAGTCACGACCGGTTTAATGGATGAATCTTAAAAGGGGAGTGCGACTTCCTTTTTAAGATTTTCAAGTTCGATGCGTTGTTCCTGGAACGCTGCTTTGGTGAGTTTTTTCAGCTGGTGTGCGGAACTTACATTGTACCAGATGCCAACACCTGTGGACAGATAGAGTTCGGCGTTTTCCAGACTGCCATCTTCAGAGAACTGGTACTGCTCTTCCAGTGTCAGGTCCAGTGTAGCATCGATATTGTATTTATGGGTTAAGTCTTTTAGCATTCTGGAAAAAGCATTGCGGTCAAAGGCCGGTTCATTTAAACTGCCGGTGGTTGTAATTAGATTACCTATTACTTTTCGCTGTAGCTGTAGTGGCAGATCGATGTGGCCGAAGTAATGTCTGAGTGTTAGTAACTCGTTTTCTTCTTCATTGAAATTTCGAAACCAGTTCTGGAAAAAGAACCGCCAGGAGCTGTATCCCTTAAAGGAGTCAACCAGTTTAGGTTTATCTTCCAGCAGTTTTGTGGTTTCTTCCAGCAAGGGGGAGATGAATTCTTTTGGATATTTCTTTTTCAGGTTTTTCTCAAAGCCGGTCTGCCATTTCAATTTCAGGTTATTGAGTTGGAGCAGGTCGGAGAGATGGCCTTCGGGCGTAGTTTTGAACAGCAGTTCTGATTGCAGTTCATCCATATCACCACTATAATAATGCAGCAGGGAGCTTCCCTGCATGACCTGTTCATAGAGTTTGTATTCGAAGACAAGATGTGTAGCTTGCTGATCAACCAGTGTAAAGCTGATCAGTTTATCCTGTACAAACTCCAGTTTCTTTTGGCCAATAGTGGTTTTATTGGCAGTGGTGACGAGATAATATTCTTTTACGTGTTTTGGGGGAATTACTCTTTTCATGATCAGGCCTGGTTTATTTCTACAGAATCGCTTCCAATCACAAATGTGTTGGTGCCACCGCCAAGATTTGTCTTCACACTGCCTTTGAACTTAGCTTCGCCGCTTTCACTTTCGATGTTCACATCACCTGTTTTAGCAATGGTATGGATCTTACCGTCACTGGCAGTTGTAAAGATGCCTTCTTTGGAGATTTCGATCTTATTTTCACCGACCTGGATCAGGATCTTGGTCTTACCATCCAATATGATAGTGCCATCCGCGTCCATAGATAAAACGCTGGTGGGTGGGGCATCTTTTGTACCACCTACATTGATTACATTGGTGCTACCTGCATTGATCAGGTTATTGGTACCAGCGTTGAGGGTACTGTTTTTACTGGCATTGGTTACAGCATTGCCTGCACCATCAAACTTCATATCGGCACCACCTTTATCTGTCAGGTGTACACTTCCTTCCTGGTCATTCAGGATGAGTTTATTGCCGCTACGGCTTTGCAGGGCTTTGATATCGTTGCCTGCATTGCTATAGGTATTACCTGCACTCCTGTGGTAGACGGCACCGATTACAAAAGGTTTGGTTGCTACATCGCCTTCAAAGCCGATGATGGTTTCTTCACCTTTTTCGGGAATGAAGAACTGGCCTTTGCCGCCGCCGGCGTGAGGTGTGGTCACTCTTATCCAGGGGCTTTTCTCCGTTTCTTTCATCCAGTGAAACCTGACCTGTATTCGACCGAGGCCCAGTGGATCATGGTTGTCAGTGACGATGGCACTCTGTGTTTCGCAAACGGGTTCTGCCGGCACTTCGACTGGTGGCAGGATAACAGATGCAGGTATGGCGGTGAAGTCATTATCATAGTTACCTTTTCCATTCACCCTGTGATTGATGCTGGTAATGCGGTATTGACCATATCCCTCTGTTTCTCCGCTTCCATAGAGATTGTTGCCACTGATATCTACAGTGTCACCAAGGGCTACCTGTGGATTGCCGCTATAGCCAGTAAACCGGACCATTCTGCTGGCTTCTAAAGCGCTGCGTAGGGTGGCCAGTTTGTCCTGCTGGCTTTTGTTATTGGCAAAGCGATAGTTCCATTGTTTGGGTTGAGTGCTATATAGTTTGTTTGAAGAATTATATACGGTTTGGCCGAGTTGATTCAGTCCGGCTCTTTGTTCTACGCCATCGGGAGAGCTGACATACACCTGGCTGCTCTGGTAATCCCAGGTTACGTATTTATGTTGAGAGCTGATGGCTTTCAGGCTGATGGCGAATTGACTGAGGTTACTGCCATACACCAGGGATGCCTTGCTTTTATCTTTTGGTGGGCCAATTACAAGGCTGCTTCCGTTCCAGTACAACCATTCCCCGTAGGAGGCAGCCATGCGTTGCAGGAACTCCCAGGCAGTTTCTTTATACTGTACGGTATAGCCCAGCACATCGGCATAAACGGGGTTTATGTCAGGTGCAAGCTGATCAGCGGGAAAGACTGCTATTACATCGTTCAGGATGGCTTTCAGGTCCTTCTTTTTCCAGCTTTTGCAATGTGGTCCACTATCGAGAATAATGGTGGGGCTATAGCCTGTAAGCATGACTTCTTCCGTTCTGCCAGTAAGGCGAATGCTTTCTACATCCGTAATTACACCACGAAACAGGAGCGGATTGCCTGTAGCTGCTTCAGCGCTAATGGCTGATATGTGGGCTTCGAAAGTTGCGCCAATCAGGTCTTTGGACTTTGTGAGTAAGCCTGCCTGGCCATCAATAGCTTCGGAAGGGCAAACCAGGGTAAACGTGTGATGAGAAAAGATGTGCTGGGTTAAAGTAAAGGAACTGAAAAGGGTTACGGGTTTTTCGTCAATGCGAAATATGGTTTCGGTGAGCTGGGACATAACAACAATTTTATGAATCTTAAAAATACGAAATTTTTAAGAGGGTGGGAATAGCGGATTTTAGGTATTCTGTAATGGTGAATGATTGAATAATACCGCTATTCCCACTTGATTTTACCGGATCATACTCACATATTTCAAGGGCAGTTCTGTAGCCTGAAAGCCGGTTTTTGTTAAGGTAAATCCTTTGCTTTCGAAATAAAGTATCAGGGGATTTTGGGCATATTCAGTGATCCAGATACCGTCTACCCCCTGGCAGACACTGAGGCATTTTTCGAAGAGGGAATCGATGACGGCTGGTGTAGCATACTTGTGTAGTACCCCGAAATCAGCAATACACATGGCCCGTTTTCCAGCTAATAGAGCCGGTCTTTCGCCTTTGGATGTAATGCAGGCATAACCGGCAGGAGTATCGTCTACATAGACCACCAGCCATTGGTTGGACATATCGTTGGTTTCGGCAATAAGTGTTGCTTTGTTGAAATGTTTGTGAATATAGTCAGTGAGTATTTGCTCATCTACCAGGGAAGAGAATTTTTCAATCGCCAGTTCTCTTGTGAGGTGTGACAGTATATCTCTACCCTGCTGCGAACCCAGGGTGAATTTTGTATTGATCTTCATGACAGCAAAACTATAGGGATTGCCTGAAGCATACATCGTACAGAAATTGAAATTCTAAGCAGTACAGCTATTAGCGGAATTGCCTGCCGGCGAGTTGTAGCGCCTCGATTCTTTTAGGTGAAAATTTATCAGCAAAGACGAGTCTGAAATGTTTGCTGAAAGCACCTGAAAATGAGAAGGTGTAGCCGGGAGTAAAGCGTACGCCAATCTTTTCGCAGTGCTCATAGAACGCTGTCATATCAATATGATCAGGCATTTTTACCCAGAGGTTGTAGCCTCCTGAGGGTGTTTGGAGTGTAGTGCCTTCGGGGAAGTAGGTTGAAATGAGTTGTGTGGCGAGATAGGCATTTCTTGCCAGTTGCATTCTGAAAGTGCGGAGGTGGCGATCGTAGCTGTTGCCGGATAAGAGGCTGTTGACGGTTTCCTGGTAGAGTGGGGAAACAGTGCTGCCGAGTGCAAACTTAATTTGCTCTGCCCGCTGCATAAATTTGCCCGCCGATAGCCAACCCAGGCGTATGCCGGGAGCGAGTGTTTTTGAGAAGGAGGAATAGGTAAGTACGAGTCCGCTATCATCAAACTTCTTGATGGTCGGGGGACGGGGACCGTGGAAATTCAGGTCACCGTAGATGTCGTTTTCTATGATTGCCATATGGTATTGGTGGGCGATGGCCAGTAAGGCGAGTCTTTGCTCATAGGAGAGCAGGGTGCCGGTAGGGTTCTGAAAATTAGGAGTGACGATGACGGCCTTTACAGTATTGGCCTGACAGGCTTTTTTCAGGAAGTCAACGTCAAAACCGGCGGGGATTTCGATTACCTTGAGATTGAGCATCCTGATGACTTCTAATACAGAGAAGACGCAGGGGCTTTCGATAGCGATGACATCGCCTGTATTGCATATGGCAGCAAGTGCGATATACAGGGCTTGTAAGGCACCGTCAGTGATGAGGAGTTCTTCGGGGTTGAGGATGGTTTGATGGGTGCCGGCGCGTTTTACGATATTTTCTATCAGGGCTGGAGAGCCATTGGAAGGATAATATCTCAGGAGGTTGGCACCTTGTTCCCTGATCACCTGTTGCATGGTGCGGAGCACCAGTTTTTGTGGCATGAGGAGGTCACCGGGGGCGGCTACATTGAATTCAGAGAGTTTTCTGCCGGCCCTCAGGGAGGTGGTGAGGCCCAGGTGATGTTTGAAAACAGGATCTCTGACTACGGGCGTGTGTTTGGTTTTGGGTGCTTGTTTGGTGATGATGGGTTTGCTGCTGACGTAGTAACCAGATTTGGGGATGCTTTCAACCAGTCCACGGATCATGAGGTATTCGTACCCATTTTGAATGGTGCTGATGCTTGTTTGGTATTGTTCTTTCAGTTCACGGACAGAGGGAAGTTTGTGGCCGGGTTTGAAGATGCCGTCCATGATATTTTTTTCAATATCTCTGGTAAATACTTCGAATTTGTATGTTTTCACCTCTGTATTGCTAACTTTTACAAAATTTTGGATCTGTACTGCAAAGCTAGGGAAAACACACTTATGGTTTTAGTATCTTAAGGTGCTAATTGATATTGTATGTTTAAATATTTAAGCCTTTTGGTATGGCTTACTTGTTATCGGCCGGGTATTGATGGTGTATATCACCGGGAAATGTTGAATAGCGGGATGGATGGAGATGATGACAGGTGGGAATTGATATTAAAGCCGGATTCCAGTTTTACGTATTCGTTTCGTCACAAGCCCGCAATGATTCTTGAAGAGGATACCTTTAAAATGAGGGGTTGGTGGAGTGTTAAAAATGATACTTTGACCTTGAAATCATTTAGCCGTCCTTTTGTCGTTGATTTGTTAGTAAGGAAAGATAGTTTGCGCTTAGCGGCAAATAATGTATCCAACTTAGGCAGTGCGTTTTATTTTGGTGCATTGGCGAAAAGATAATATGGAGTAAGATGAAGCGCGTGTACTAGCAAGCGCTTCATCTGAATGATTATCCAAGGGTTTTTATAATCTTCACCGGGCAGGCTGCTGCCACAACTTTCGTTTCTTTTATCAGCAGGTTATTCACCACCAGGACATCGGTTTCTCTTTTCTCTTCTGCGCCCAGCAATACGGCTTTGCCGTCTTTACGGCTCATCCTCCACAATTCCGGTTGCATTTCAAAACAAATACCGCAACCAATACATTTATCTCTATAATGTATAATCTTAGGCATTTACCAGTTTATATAATTTATCTGTTGCGGTGACTTTGTGCGGGAATGGGAAGGTAATGCTATCCCCTTTTACGGCTTTATCCTTTTTCTCACCATTCACCAGCACTGTATCAAAACTGATCTTTTCCATTCCAAAGGCATTGCCTGTCAATAGCAATTCATCGCCCTGCTGCAGGGTGCCTTTTTCAATAAAGAATTCCCCGACATTAATTTTAGGATAGAAGCGCACGCCTTTGCCTGCATAGATCTTCTTTTCTGTAGCAATAGAATCGGGCTTAGTGGTCCATTGGCCCATTTCCCTGCCAAGGTAATAACCTTCCCAGAATCCACGGTTATATACAGTGGATAAGCGGTTCATCCAGTCTTCAATAAGCGCAGCATTGTATGTGCCATTTTGGATAGCGGTGATTGCTTCGCGATAGCAGGTAGTCACGGTATGTACATAATCCGCCCCTTTACTGCGACCTTCTATTTTCAAAACAGTTACGCCCGATTGTAGAACTTCGTCCAGTATATTGATGGTACAAAGGTCTTGTGGAGACATGATGTATTCATTGTCTATTTCCAGTGCCTCTCCTGTTTCAGCATCTGATACCTTGTATTTACGGCGGCAGTTTTGCAGACATGCTCCCCGGTTGGCAGATGCATTTTTGCTATGCAGACTTAGGTAGCATTTTCCTGAAATGGCCATGCATAATGCACCGTGTACAAAGATTTCGATTTTTACCAGTTCACCATTCGGACCTTTGATCTGCTTGCGTTTGATCTCGTTGCAGATGAAGGCAATCTGTTTAAGGGTGAGTTCGCGTGCCAGTACAATGGTATCTGCAAAGCGGGCGAAGAACTGTACTGACTCCAGGTTACTCACATTGGCCTGTGTGGAAATGTGCAGTGTGATCCCCATCATGGTGCATGACTGAATCACGGCAAAGTCGGACGCAATTACAGCATCTACATGATGTTCCTTCACTGCTTTCAGTACCGACTGCAATAATTGCATGTCATATTCATACATCACCGTGTTCAGCGTGAGATAGCATTTTACCCCTGCTGCATGGCAACGTTCACTTACTTCTGCGATGTCACTGATGGTAAAACCGCCGGAGGAGCGGCTGCGCATGTTGAGTTGTTCTACACCAAAATAAATGGCGTTTGCACCGGCATTGATGGCAGCCTGCATAGCCTCGAATGAGCCAGCAGGCGATAATAGTTCTATGTCCATATGTGTGTGTCCCGTTGGCATGACGGGCACGCAAAGGTACTTTTTCCCATCAAGGCGAAGACTGACCAGGATCAGGTCTGATCGTCCGGAATGCTGACGAAGATCAGTTTTGTAAACCAGTAATAATTTGTGGGTTTCCTAAAATGGCTTATTATTGCTTCTGTGCGAAGCGTTATGATTAAGCATGCCGTTTAAGTTGAAATTTTGCGCTCTTTTTAGGGAGAAGCGGCACTCCGTTTTAAATACTGATGTTATGAAAAAACACTTACCAAAATATACAGGTACCTGGTCCCCCAGCACCTGGAGTGCAATTAATCCGGCCAGTTTGTAATAACGGAGCATATAGGACTGAAAGGCGACTCCTTGCACTGCAGACTTTAATTTATCCTATTAAAACAGGAAAGGAAACTCGTCAGGCCAGACATTGCATCTAAAAAACAGTGCTGCGCCTGCAGTCCTGGGATGTATAATTTTTGAGAACTATTAAATAAGTGATATATGAAAAAAATCTTGCTAAGCGGGATGGTGGCATTTGCAGCGATCAGCTGGAAGCCCGCACCCCCCATCATTACTATTGATGGCTATACCTTCAGGGATCTGAATGGCAATGGAAAACTGGACAGGTATGAAGATGAGCGTTTATCGATGGATGACCGGGTGGATGACCTGATCAGTAAAATGACGGATGATGAAAAAGCAAGTATGTTAATAGGCACAGGGATGCCGGGTTTTAATGGGTTGACACCTGTAGCAGGTGCGATTGAAGGAAAAGTGCCGGGTGCTGCGGGAGGCACCTATGGAATTCCAAGGCTGGGTATACCGGAGGTAATTGTAGCGGATGGTCCTGCGGGCTTGCGCATCAAGCCAATCAGAAAGGATACGAAAGCGACTTTTTATTGTACCGCATTCCCTGTAGGCACTGCATTGGCATCTACCTGGAATACTGCCTTATTGCAGGACGTAGGTAAGGCGATGGGACAGGAAGTGAAGGAATATGGTGTAGATGCATTATTGGCACCAGCGCTGAACATTATGCGGAACCCATTGTGTGGGCGTAATTTTGAATACTACTCAGAAGATCCGTTGATAGCAGGTAAGATGGCTGCTGCTATTGTGAATGGGGTACAGTCCAACGGAGTTGGTACGAGCATCAAGCATTTTGCGGCTAATAACAAGGAGACGAATCGTCTTTCTATCAATGAGCATATAGATGAAAGAACCATGCGGGAAATTTACCTGAGAGGTTTTGAAATAGCGGTGAAAGAATCTCAACCATGGACGGTGATGTCATCTTACAACCTGATTAATGGCACCTATACTTCTGCAAGAAAAGACCTGCTTACAGATATTCTGCGTGATGAATGGGGATTCAAAGGGATGGTGATGACTGACTGGTTTGGCGGCTATGCTGGTTTTAGGGACATCCAGGGTGGTACTAGCAATGTGGTGCAGCAGCTCAGTGCGGGCAATGACCTGCTGATGCCGGGATTACCAGCGCAGAAGCAGGCGATCCTGGAAGGTATGAAGAATGGGAGTCTGCCGAAAGAAGTGGTGAATACTGACCTGAAAAGGATCCTGACTTTCGTACTCCGCTCCCCTGCTATGTCGAAGTATGCTTACAGTAATAAGCCGGATCTGAAAGCTCATGCGGCTATTACCCGCCAGGCAGCAGCAGAAGGTATGGTGCTTTTAAAGAATGATCAGCAATTACTGCCTTATACCAATAAGACCGGGGAGATTGCGGCATTTGGCGTGACTTCTTACAATTTCATTGCAGGTGGTACGGGCAGTGGTGATGTGAATGAGGCCTATACTGTATCATTGATAGAAGGGCTGACGAATGCAGGTTATAAGGTAGACCAGGAACTGAAGCGACTATATGTGCCTTTTGTAAAGCATGCGAACTCCCAGGATTCACTTCGTAAGGTAAAAGAGGGATTACTGGCACTGCCACAGCGAATGAAAGAGATGGATGTGGATAAAGCGTTGATTGATAAAAAGGCGGCTACTGATGCATTGGCGATTTTCACGATTGGGCGTAACTCAGGAGAAGGAGGAGACAGGAAAGTGAATGAAGACTTCAACCTGGCGGCTGATGAAGTAGCGCTGATAGAAAATGTGACTGCAGCTTTTCATGCAAAAGGTAAGAAGGTAGTGGTGATCCTGAACATTGGAGGTGTGATTGAGACGGCTAGCTGGAAAGACAAGCCGGATGCTATTCTCCTGAGCTGGCAACCTGGCCAGGAAGGGGGTAATTCTGTTGCAGACATCATCGGTGGAAAAGTAAATCCCAGTGGCAGATTGACCATGACTTTCCCTGTGAAATATGAGGAAACACCTTCTGCGAAGAACTGGCTGGGTACACCGGCAGATAATCCTACTGACGTGACTTATGAAGAAGGTATTTATGTAGGCTACCGTTATTTCAACACGAAGAATATAAAGGTGTCTTATCCTTTTGGCTTTGGGGGTTCTTATACCACCTTTGCTTACAGTGATTTGAGGGTGGATAAAGATAAGCTGACGGTAAGTGTAACTGTAACGAATACTGGCAAGGTAGCGGGTAAGGAAGTGGTGCAGGTATACCTGGCGGCTCCGCATAATACCATTGACAAGCCGGCTGAGGAACTGAGGGCGTTTGCCAAGACGAAGGTGTTGAAACCTGGTGAGCGGGAAGTGGTGACACTGCAGTTGCATACAAAGGATTTGGCATCCTTTATTGAGGCAAAGCAAGCCTGGGTTGCGGAAGCGGGGAGATATACGGTGAAGGTGGGGAGTTCTTCACTGGATATTCGTCAGCAGGGTGAATTTATTTTG
Organism: Chitinophaga silvisoli; assembly: GCF_003412465.1. Lineage (GTDB taxonomy): Bacteria > Bacteroidota > Bacteroidia > Chitinophagales > Chitinophagaceae > Chitinophaga > Chitinophaga silvisoli. Next base: position 35,769 of record NZ_QTJV01000002.1, on the reverse strand, counting down.
GATGATGAGTTGATAGTTGAAAAGGTGCATAGGGCTTTTGGGAAATAATAGTGAGGCCTTCAGGTCATTTGATCTGGAGGCTTTTGGTTAGGGGGTATTGAAATTGCGCAGCAACCTGCTGCGCAATTGAGTAGGTGGGTTATAATTGCGCAGCAGGTTGCTGCGTAATTATAAAAGTGTACTTTCTAATTGTGCAACAAGCTGTTGCACAATTGGAAGAATAGTGGATTATTTTTCTTCGTTTAGTTCGTTTTCTAAATCAGCTATTTCCGGCAATTGAGATTTGAGCTCTTCCGGAATGGCTTTGGCCAGTTGGTATTCAGCTACGCCGATTGGATGGCCAATGCCTTTTAAGGCGTATTCTGCCATTACTTCATTTTTCCCTTTGCAGAGCAGCATGCCTATAGTGTCAGTATCTCCGGGGCCTTTCAGGCGATCATTGACAACGTTGATGTAGAAATTGAGTTTGCCAGTGTCTTCGGGTTGGAAGTCCCTGGCTTTTAGTTCTACTACTACGTAGGCATGGAGGCGTATGTGATAGAGGAGCAGGTCGATGTAGAAATCCTGTCCTCCAATTTCAAGATGCACTTGTTTGCCGATGAATGCGAATCCTTTGCCTAATTCGAGCAGGAATTTGGTGATGTGATCTGTGAGTTGTTGTTCAATGTTTCTTTCATCGGCTTTTTCTTTTGCTTGTACAAAATCAAAGATGTAGGGATCTTTCATGATGTAGGTGGCAAATTCGGTGTCAGGTTCGGGAAGGGTCTTTGAGAAATTGGTGATCTTTTTGGCGGTGACCTGGCGTTCGAAAAGGTTGCTGTCGATTTGAGAGGCGAGAATGTTGCGGCTGTTGCCGTGTTCGATGGTGTTTAACATGTACCAGAAGCGTTTGCCCGGATCGGTAAGTTTATTTAATAAAATTACATGGTGTGACCAGGTGACTTTTGATACAATTGATTTTAAGAAGGTTTCTTCCTGTAATTGCGCAACAGGTTGTTGCGTAATTATAATTGATTGTTTTTCAATTGATATTAATTTATTGCTCCATTCGTAAGTGAAAGTTTTTCCTTCCCTGATTTCTTCTTCTAACTGATTGAAAGTTTGCAATATTGCTATTGGATATGCCTCAGCAAATTGCTTCATATAAAGCAGATTTCTGGAGGAAAACCCTTTAATAGCCGGAAATGCTTTTTTCAAATCAGCTTCTAAAAGAGAAATTATCTTCGCCCCCCAACCCTTCTCATGTTGGTGCTTAAGAATATAATTCCCCATGTCCCAGTAAAGATACAGCATATGCTTGTTGGCCGCTATTACCGTCTTTAATTGTGCTTGTTGGACTTTCTTTTTAATCTCATTTAATACTGTCATGTACTCTTGCATAGAAACAAACAATTTTAGTTGGTCTTTTAATAAATTGTTTGTTGCAGAGGCCGTAGCAAGGTAACAACTAATTTTTTATTACAATGGATACCAAAAGGCTCCCCCACCCCGGTTGGAGACACCTCTCAACATTCCTTTTTAGATCTCTCTATCCGAACCACAACATAGACTCCACTTTGTCAGGATGCGCTGCCCGCATCATCGCAAAAGCCAGCCCCGCACTTCCAGTGAATAATGCAGGCATCAAATTCGAATAGTGACTATCAGGTGTATGAGCTATTATTAAACGGGTAGCTTGTGAAATGTGTGATTGTAATTTTTCAGAAGGGTAATATTCCCGGATTTTTAATAAAGTATCCAATGCTCCCGCAGTGCCGCAACACAGCCCGGGAGCTGATTCATCAAGAATATCAGTATGCGGGGCGCATAATGCATGTTGTGAATAATCATCTATAAACGGCGTACCTATTGCCTGTGATACCGCCAGTCTGGAGAGCAATCCACCACTACGTCCATTACACCATGTCCAGGTTGTTTTTTGATTATCCTGTAATCCTGCTACCCGCATATCCATCCACCCACTTTCCCCTGCATCCCAGAACGAATTATCGTATTCCATGGCTCCCAGTAAAACATTTTTAGCTTGTGCATCGCCGGATAATTCATACCAGCGGGCTAATGCCATTGCCATACCTGAAGTACCATGACTGATATTAGGCAGGGAATGACCATCCATTACTTTCCAGCAGGTGCCCCTGTCGTGTGTTACAGAGCGATTGATGAGGGTATTAGCGGTAGTTTCTATGATTGTTTCAAGCAGCGAATCTGGTTGCCTTTTATAGAGTGCTATCATCGCTAATAAGAATCCTGCACGACCATGCAATATTTCATCCAGCTCTTCTTTTGCAAATACATCCTTGTAATATTTGATCGCAATTGATTTCGCCAGCTGCATATTTTCGGGAGTATTGGTGGCTGCTGCAATCCTGATGATGCCGTAGATCACACCGCCCAGGCCTCTCGCCAGGCCACCTCCTCTCCCTACACTGATAGGTGCAGAAAGCGGACGAATCGCTTTCAGCGCGGTATCCATCCATTCCTGGTTGTTGTATAATCTGCCCGCCTCTGCGATGGCCACTGCGGTGCCTAACACCCCATCATACAAAGCTTCCGGATCTGAGTGCACCATGGTACAGCCAAAACCCGGTGCATAAGCCGTATATGCCCATGATGGCACATCATCTTTCCAGATGGCTGCATTCACTATTGATTCGATTATTGCAAATGCAGACTGACCTTTTTGAGGCTGTTCGGTGATTTTTTCTTTTATAGTAGCTACCTGTAATTCTAATTCTTTTTCATTGATGCGCTCAAAACGTTGTTTCGCCATCTCAAGGGGAGAATATAATAAGGTAGTATTGTAAGCACTCGCACCATCTGCCAATACATCGAACCTGGGAATATCTCCATCCATGATACCTGCAACTTCCTCCATTTCTATATTGTCAATGGCATCGATGCGCAATTGACCTAAGATCCTTAAATCCTGCAGGATCTTTTGTCGCCGTTGTTCGGATGATTTAAGTAATTGCAAACTGATACTCCGGATAAACACTACTCCATATTGCAGTGTAGGCCTTAATAACAGCCGTAATTTTAAATGGCGTAATTGATGCAACAGTCCATCCTTGTATAAGATCTGCTCCCTGTTTTTTAGCAGGAACTGATGTGCTATACGGAATCCTCTTTCTATCTCTGCTAAATAGTCTTTGGGCAATTGGGGTGCATGCTGTAATGAAGGTAGGTTAGGAATGGTGGCCGCGGTAAACTGCTTTTCCAACAATTGCAGATTGTCAGACCCTCTCCCGCAAAACACATACTCCTTCATCGGCTCATTCCCAAATGCATGCAGGGCCCCGGCTATAAATTCCACATGTTTATTCCCATCTTTATCCAACTGGCTCAAAATCGTATGTGGCAACATCCCAATATCCATCACGGATTCACTGGACTCTATATTTTCCAGCGATATGTTTTTATCCAGTTGTAATCGCTTCTCTCCACTTTCTGAATTCGCCAGCAGGCATCTGAAGAGCGGCTCTGCATCTATCACTACCGGACTATCACCCTGTACGATGATGTTCTCATGATGTAAATCGTATGTGCCAAAGGCATGTGCAATTGCTAAAATTGCTCCATACTTTTCATAGCAATTAGCTACCTCATTAGCGTGATGACAGGTAGAGGGTTCTACAAACTCCATAAAACCATAGCCATCGAAGTTTAATACCGCAGGCAGAAAGAAATCATAATTTAATCCTTGTTCCATCAGGTAATCCAGTATATAATTCCATCCATATTCACCATCCATTGACCGGGGTTTATATACCATCTTCACGTCTTCAAAAACCAGGATTGCTGCTGTTCTCCCATGATCATGGGGGTCAGAAATACCAAAATGAATAGCTGTTAACTTTTCCAATGCCGGGATCCCATCCGGGCGATGGCGCTGTATTCTATCAAATAGTTCTTCAATGACTGTCAGCCAGTTTTGTTGTGCGAGTGTAAGCAGGCGGGTGAGTTCCGGGTAATTTTCATTGCCGGAAAATAAGTATTGTTCACTTTCCCATATAATGTATTCATCCAGTTTTTCTCTGGATGCGCCCGGCGTACAATCTCCGGGTTCGGTATTCCTGGGTCTCCAGAAAGGATAGACTGACAGGAAGAAACTGGAATATCTTTGTATCAGCAGGTTGTTTGTCAACCTGGCAATGATCTTTCCATACCAGTCTGTCAGGTTGAGGAATACGCCGGGGTAGATGTTAATTCCTTTTGACAGTAGCCGGTTTTTTAATAATAGCGCTGCCTGCTGGCAGAGCGGTTCAGTTAGTTCGGGTATAATGGGTTCACTATTGATTCTGGATGCCAGGCTGATATCGTATACAGGTTGTTGCGCAAGGACAGCACTCATAATGGTGTATTTCGGATAAGGGAAAAAAGTAAACCGGGTAGTGATACCCGGTTTGGAATAGTATTAAGCACAAGTCAATGATGCCAGAGAACCGGCACAAATTGGAGTAGTCGCTGTACATGTAGTACACCATGTGGTACCATTGCTACTTGCTGCAGCTGATTTCAGAGAAGCTTCTGATAAATCATTGCCACGGAAAGGAGGAATGCTGATGTTGTAAGTGCTGGGGGTATCCTGCACGACATTGATTTTTACATCAGCTGGTACTTCAATACCATGTGCTTTTAACACTCCGGCTGGATCAGCGATAAATTTTTTTCTGAAGTCTTCATCGATACCGCATTCGATGCGAATTGTGTCAAGGGCGGATAGTGGAGCGGTCTTGCTCCATTTGCTTGCTTTGAGGGTTGCTGTGCTCATAATGAGGGTGTTTTGAAATTGTGAATACTAACGCAAAACAAAACACCCTTTAATTGATTATTGTTTAAAAAAAATTACTGAGCGCCTGCTGTTATATGTTGCTATTGCTCGTATGTTGCTAAGTTGTGTTGATTAACTGCATTTGTTAAGTGAATACTCTTTTACTCTAAAAATAGCTGTAGTGGAGGTTCTATAATATTTATCAATTCCGTGATTGCATCACATGTATTAGTAGTATCTCCCCTTTCTATGTGAGCAAATCGATTTTATAATTGCTGTGTCATTTCTTTTTATACATCCATAGGTGAGCTATGTACTGCTGATATTGTACCCCAATCAGTAGAATAATATGTGGGTATAATTAGTGTTACTTTAAGTCCAGATCCTGCTGCTTCATGTGAGCATGACTCACATAAATCATCAATCGCCTACCAGGTTGCACGGGAGTGTTCAGACATAAAGTCGGTATGACTCTTAATGATTATTAAACCTTACACTAATTGTTTTATTTTTGCGGCGCAATGATACATCGAAAATTACGCCGGCACATGCGCAAGGCCGGGCTGATCATCTACCACGAAACACTGATCGATCTTAAAGAACATATCTGGACGTTTATTGGGGCCTTTTTCGGAATAGGCGCTATTGGTTTGCTTAATAGTAAGTTTTTGCCCGTCTCCGACAATCTCTTTTTAATTGGCTCCTTTGGTGCCTCTGCTGTATTGGTATACGGTATTATTAACAGTCCGCTCGCACAACCCCGTAACCTGATTGGTGGCCATGTTGTCAGTGCCCTGGTGGGGGTTACTATTTATAAACTGGTTCCCGGGGAGCTATGGTTGACAGCTGCCCTCTCCGTTTCTCTCGCTATTGTGATGATGCAGATTACTAAAACTTTGCATCCTCCTGGAGGGGCTACTGCCCTGATTGCAAATATTGGTACTGCCAAGGTAAAGGCACTGGGATATTTGTATGTATTAAGTCCGGTACTGTCCGGAGTGCTGATCTTATTGCTGGTGGCTATTGTGTGTAATAATGCGACCTCTCACAGGAGCTATCCCAAAAATAAGACCTGGTATAAGTTCTGGGAACGCAATTATAAGGTACGCTATTAAGACAGGTCTATTGAGTGCAGATGTAGTGGGCGGGCATTTTTGATAAATGAATCGGAGTGCTATCTTTGCTTCAAAGTATAGCAATCTTTAATATGAATCGATTACTCTTTGCATTGTGTTTCATTTGTTTAAATACTTATGGTCAGAAAAAATACGGGGATCCGGACTTCGCGCTCACATTTAGCGACAGTGTCCAGGTACACTCCTCGGATACAAATGTTGCAAGGGTTTTCCTGGAGGATCATAAATGGATGGTGCAGATTATGAAGGCGGGGGAAGTGGATATTACTACTGATAGCACGGTTGAAAAACTGGTGATTGACAAGGCACCGCTTACTATTACTGCGAATAATGTGGCCAGGTGTTATGGAGCACCGGATCCTGTATTTACGGTGACGTACAAAGGGTGGGTATACGATGAATCGGATAGTGTGCTGGAGACAAAACCTACTGTAAGTGTGAATGCTGCCAATGAGCTGATTCCGGCTGGTGCCAGTGCAGAGAATTATGATATTACTTATGTAAATGGAATATTGACGATCTATCAGTTGCCTGTTACTACCATCAGTGCTGATAAGGGTACGGTGATATGCGGGGCGAAGGAGATGCCATTGAGTGCAACCGGGAAATATACTTTTACCTGGATGCGGCAGGATTCTATTGTAGGGAAAGGCAGTTCGCTGAAGGTTTCAGCACCGGGAGATTATAAGGTGCTGGCAGTGGATGGAAACGGATGTTCCAATACTTCTAATGTGATCACTATGACACAGGTATTGCTGCCTTCTGTTGATTTTGCTTATGCGAGTGGGTGTACGGGTACGTCTGTTTATTTTACCAATAAGACGAAGGCCACCGGCCCTGTGGATTACAGCTGGCATAGTGGGGATGGGCAGAGCAGTGAAAATAACAGTGCGAGTTTTACTTATAATAAAGCGGGTACTTATACGGTGGTGTTGACGGCTACCCCGCCCAGTTGTCCATCGATGGGGGGAACAAGTATTCATGATATTACGATTACGGAGCCGATAGCGGCCAGGTCATTGCCTGCGGTAAAAGCAGAACCTGGGAAGCCTGTGCAACTGAATGCAAGAAAGATGGAAGGTGCTACTTATGAATGGCTGCCGAATAATGGATTGACTGATGCGAAGGTGAGTGATCCGAAGGCGACGCTAAAGGCACCGGAAACATTCTTTATCAGGATGACTATGAAGAATGGGTGTACGACTACAGATACATTGAAGGTGAGTGTAGCTAATCCCAAAGCATTTATGGTGCAGGAGGAGTTTTCACCAAACGGGGATAAGCAGAATGATTTGTTGCAGGTGTATGCAAAAACGATTAAGACGATTTCTTCATTTGATATATTAGACAGTATGGGGAACCAGGTGTATCAGAAACCTAAGAAAGGGGAGGTAGCCTGGGATGGTAAAAATATGAAGGGTAAGAAAGTGCCGGAAGGAATTTATATTTGGATGGCCGTGGGAACAGATTATTATGGCAAGGTGGTGAGAGAGCAGGGCACTGTAAAATTAACAAGATAGATACCCGGGTGTGCCTGGAAGCAGGCACACCCAAAACATAATCCCCCCAAAATTTGATAATATTACCTTAATATACCCACTCTCCTTCTTTTTATACTTTTGCTTTTTCTAAAAACTCCTTTCCATAACTATGTGCCAGCGTTATACCGTAGCAGACATTAAGGAGGGTAATGAAAAAGCCTTTGCGTCTGTTTATGAAGAGTATAAGGATAAGTTGTATTTTCTCCTGCTGGGCAGGACGAAATCAGCATACCTGGCGCAGGAAGTAGTGCAAAAGACCTTTGTAAAGGTTTGGACCCACCGCGATACGCTTAATCCTGTTATTAATATAGATGTTCAAATTTTCCGCATTGCCCGCTCACTCATGATCGATGAGTTGCGTAAACTGGCTGTAGAGAAAAAACGCATGGGCGTTGTGGAAACAAACGAATCTGAGGACAGTGTCAATAACCAATTCCAGGCCCGCGAAACCCGTATTAAAATTGAACAGATCCTTAGTACTATACCGGAACAGGGCAGGCTCGTATTCCGCCTCAGCAGGGAGGAAGGAATGACCTATAATGAGATCGCCCAACAGCTGTCCATTTCCCCAAAAACAGTTGAATATCACATCTCCCGGATATTGAGTGTACTGCGCAAAACACTCATCCTGTTCCTCCTAATGTTAACAAATTATTAAGCGCCAGGGTATTCCCAATTTACAAACGAATAGTAGTTAGAAACAGTTCAAATGAAGATCACCAGCGAACAGATTGCACGTTTTATTACAAACAATTGTAGTCCGGAAGAAGCGGAAATGCTCGCTGCGTGGTTTGCAGAACACCCAGAAGATCTGATCAGTACACCGGCCTGGGAGGAGTTTGTAGCGCAGCAGCGTATCCCTGAAGAAACGGATGACGCTATGTGGCAATACATTTCCCGGCACACGAAGCGTAAGCCGAAACTCTACTATTTCCGCCGTATAGCTGCTGCAGCTGCTATTGCCGGAATGATAGGGGGCAGTGTACTCCTGTGGAAACCACAGCATACAACTCATTTCCAGGCTAACCTAAAAGACACAACAAGCATTAGGTATACTGTAATCAGTAACGACAAAAAACATGATCAGACTTACCAACTGGAAGATGGTACTACAGTCGTACTTTCTTCCGGTAGTAAGCTGACACATGTTTTGCACTTCGATGCGCAACAACGTTATATCATGCTGGAAGGGAAAGCCTTCTTTGATGTAGCAAAAGACAAAGACAAGCCTTTTACTGTGGAAGCGGGTGGATTGACCACGACTGCCTTGGGTACATCCTTCCGTATTACCGCTTTAAAAGGAGAAGTGCAGGTACAGCTGATCACTGGTAAAGTAGTGGTGAGAAAGGCCAGCGCCACTTTCAAACCGGTATACCTAAACCCGGGACAACAACTGGTATTTAACACGCAGCAGGAGAAAGCGATTGTGTCTGACAACAAGCTGCCTGTGCTGAAAACCACACCTGCAACGATTGCCGCTAATGAGACTACAGGACACGCATTTCACCAGGAACCGCTGAAGAATGTGTTCCTTACTTTACAAAGTTATTATCATACCAGTATCACCTTCGACGAACAAGTGTTGAAGAATATGAAATTCTCCGGTACATACGGGGACACTGACAGTGTAGAAGATCTGCTCGCTGTCATTACACTGGTAAACGGATTAAAATTCGAAAAAACAGCTACAGGGTACAACATCACCCGATAACAGGATCATACATAAATACAGAATAACATGACATTTAGAGGAAAAAGACCGTTTCCGCGATATGCGGTGCTGCTCTTATTTGCCGTATTGCTGCATTTAAAAGTTTTTGCCCAAACGGGAGATATCAAAGGTTTGATCAGGACGGAGAAGGGAGAACCCCTTCCCGGTGCTACTGTCATCCTGACCCGCAATGCTTCTTCATTTTCTAAAGTAACGCGTACAGATTCTATTGGTTTATTCCGCTTTGCAAAGGTACCTGCGGATACCGGGTATGTGATCAAAGCAAGCTATATAGGTTATACGACTCACGTGAGCGAACGCTATAGTGTAAAAGCCAATGACCAGCTTTCACTTGCATTTAAGATGCAGGAAAACAATGGTCAGCTCAGTGATGTGGTGGTAATTGGTTATGGTAGCAGAAGCCGGAGTGAAATGGTAGGTGCCGTGACCTCCGTCAGGAAAGAAGATTTTAATGTAGGTGTGTATAGTGATCCGGTGCAGATGCTGCAGGGTAAGGTCGCAGGTCTGAATATTTCCAGGAGTGGTAACCCGAATGAAAATGCCGCTGTAATACTCCGTGGTCCTTCTTCTTTCAGGTCTGGTACGGATGCCTATGAGCCTTTTTATGTAATCGATGGGGTGCCGGGAGCATCTATTTATAGTGTGGCTCCTGGGGATATCGAAAGCATGGAAGTACTGAAAGACGCGGTGTCCACATCTATTTACGGTTCCCGTGCAGCGAATGGTGTGATCATTATTACCACCCGCAAGGTACGTTCGGGGGAATCACATCTTTCTTATAGTACCTATGGGGCAGTTGAACGAATTTCTAACACCATTAAAATGGCATCTGCATCACAGCTCCGTTCTTACCTGGATGCGAATAACGTTACCATTGATGCCATCAATGATGATGGGGTGAGTAATACAGACTGGCAGAAAGAAGTGACGCGTACCGGTTTTTCTCACAACCATAATGTTGCTTTCAATGGCAGCAACCAAAACTCTGCTTATGGGGTGAGTGTGAACTACCTGAACAATGAAGGTATTATTAAAGGTTCTGCCATGGATCGTTTTGTAGTACGTACCAATTTACAGCACCGCGCTTTTAACAATCGCCTGAAGCTGGATATGAATGTGACGAACAGCATCACGAATGGTAAGCAAATTCCCGGCCAGGTGCTGAGCAATATGCTTACTTATATGCCTACTGTTCCTGTGAAAAATGCGGATGGCAGTTATTATGAAGACAGGACCCGTACTACAGGCACGAGTGGTTATTACAACCCGGTTGCTTTGATCAACGACAATACGATTCACAGTAAATCCAATATTCTCCTGGTAAATGGTATTGCTACTGTGAATATCCTGAAAGGCCTGGACTTCACCACCTCTGTCTCCTATCAGCGACAGCGCAATGATACAGACCTGTATTATAACAGTTCTTCTATGCTGGCCCAGGATTATACCGGTTATGCACAGCGTACAAATGTTTCCAATACCAAGAAAGTACTGGAATCTTTTGCTACCTACGAAAGAAGGTTCGATAAGCACAACATCAAGTTGCTGGGTGGTTATAGCTGGCAGGAAGATCGTAATGGCGATGGGTACCAGGTAAGCGGATATAACTTTGTATCCGATGACCTGAAATGGAATAACCTGGGTCAGGGGAATGGAACGACTGTTAACTATGGTGATATCTATGTATCTACCCTGCGACTGATCTCTTTTTATGGCAGGGCATTTTATGATTATGATGGTCGCTTCCTGTTCCAGGGATCACTGCGTCGTGATGGTTCTTCAGCTTTTGGTGCGAATAACCGCTGGGGTTATTTCCCATCTGTATCGCTGGGTTGGAATATTCACAATGAGCGTTTTATGAAGGGGGTAAACTTCGTAAATGTATTGAAGGTACGGGCGGGGTATGGTGTGGTAGGTAACTCCACCGGCTTCAATGCTTATACTTCCCGACTGATTTATGGTAGCGGGTCTTCTTACTTCTATTATAACGGGGAGTGGATCAATTCTCTCACTCCTATTCAAAATGATAATCCTGACCTGAGATGGGAGCGTACTGCAACGACTAACGTAGGTGTGGATTTCGTATTGTTCAATAACAAATTGAGTGGTAGTGTGGATGTGTATAACAAGCATACGACTGACCTGATTGGCGACTATACGGTATCTACCACGCAGTATCCGTACAATACTATGACAGCGAATGTGGGTGCAATGAGTAACAAAGGTATTGAATTGGCATTGAGTACTACTCCTGTAAAGACAGGAAAGTTCAGCTGGACCTCCGCTGTTATCCTTGCACACAATGTGAATAAGATTACCTCTATTTCAAATGAGCTGTTCAGTGCATCACAGTTTTACACAGCTGCCTTCAGTGCCCGTGGACAATCAGGTATTAATGGTTACCAGATCATCAAAGAGGGGATGCCATTGGGCTCCTTTTATACCCTGGAGTATGCAGGCAAAAATGCAGCTGGTAAGTCTACATTCGTTGCTGCTGATGGTACCATTTCTACTGATAGTACCGCATTTAGCAATTTCCGTGTCACTGGTTCCGCACAACCTAAGTTGATCTATGGCTGGAACAATACTTTCCGTTACGGACAGTTTGACCTCAACATCTTTGTACGCGGGGTATATGGCAACCAGATTCTGAATGCCACCCGTGCTGATATGAATGCTCCTATTTATGCCAATACCACCAATGTGCCCGTAAGCACATTATCTGAATCAATCAATGACGATAAGGATCATTTCATATCCAGCCGTTATGTGGAGAGTGGTTCTTACCTAAGACTGGATAATGCGACATTGGGGTACTCATTTGCTACTAAAAAGAATTATCAGCTGCGTGTGTATGCTTCGGGTAATAACCTGTTCATCATCACAAAATATAAGGGTATTGATCCGGAAATCAATGTATCTGGTCAGACTCCGGGTATTGATAACCGCAGTTATTATCCTAAGACCCGTACGTTCCTGCTGGGATTGAATGTTACATTTTAAAACTGAACTGAAGAATGAAAGCATTATTATATATCGCTATTTCCGCAACACTTATGATGGCGGCAGCAGGATGTACCAAGCTGGATGTGCCTGTTGAATCACAGCTGACCACTATTCCCAATACACAGGAAGGCTATGTGGCGGCAACTGGTTCTGTATACCAGAAGATGTCGAGCCAGAGTTTTGCAGTTGATTTCTGGAGAGTGATAGAATTGTCTACTGATGAGGCGATGATTCCTAACAGGAATGGTAGCTATTATGACAATGGATCGTACATAAAGTGGCATAAGCATACCTGGACTTCTTCGGACCTGGATGCTCCCTGGAACTGGGGTTATAGTAGTATCTCTGAGTGTAACAGGGTATTGAACCTGTTGTCGAAAGCTGATTCCAGTGCACTGCGTACACAGTTTACAGCGGAGATCCGTACCATGCGTGCATTGTTTTATTTCTATATGATGGACCTGTATGGTAATGTGCCTATCACGACTTATGGCAGCACGGCAAGTCCTACCCAGTCTACCCGTGCGGAAATATTTAACTATATAGAAAGTGAATTGCTGGCAGCGGCACCTGGATTGGGTGCACCGTCTACTGTTACGCTGGAATATTATGGTCGTCCTACCTTATGGATGGCGTATGCATTGTTACAGAAGTTGTACCTGAATGCTGAGTACTACACAGGTACTGCCAGGTATGATGATGCCGTGACCTATGGCAAAAAGATCATGGATGAATCGGGCTTATCGCTGGAGAAGAGCTATATGAATTTGTTTAGTCCTGATAACACGGCTAACAATGAAACTATCTTTGTTGCCGTGTTTGATGCCAATAAGGCAACGGGCAACTATTTTACCCGTTATACACTGCATGGAACACTGAAGGCAAAATACGGGCTTAATTTCAGTCCCAGTAATGCGATGTGTACATCTCCTGAATTCTTTGACCTGTTTAGCCTGGCGGGCGATGCGAGAGATACGACCTGGTTATCCGGCTTGCAATATGACTTTGCCGGTAACAAAATTATGAATGGTAGTTATCAGCTGAACCTGACCCGTGAGATTACATTGACGGATGCTGCCACGATGAATGTGGGTGCGGAGGTGAATGGCGTTTCCTGTGGTGCAAGGTCGATCAAGTTCTATCCTGATCCCAATGCTGTGAACCGTTATCAGAACAATGACATTCCTGTACTTCGGCTGGCGGATGTATACCTGATGCAGGCGGAGGCTTTGTTGCGCAATGGGGGGAGTACTGCTACTGCGGTGGAATTATTTAATAAAGTACGTTCAAGGGTGAATGCGCCAACGGTGACATCACTCACATTGCAGGATATCCTGGACGAAAGAGGTCGTGAGCTGGCATGGGAAGGTTGGAGAAGGAATGACCTGATCCGTTTTGGTAAGTGGGAAGGCAGCTGGGGCTTTAAGACAGGTGGTGAGGCGACTACCAGAAGATTGTTCCCTATTCCGGCTACTGAGATAGTATTAAATGCAAATCTTGTTCAGAACGAAGGTTATTAATTGGATAGAGGTTGTATCAAAAGTAATATGATGGTACTTAGCATTCAATAAAAGAAAACGCTCTTTAACAGGGAGCCTGATTAAATCCCGGGAATTTTACTTTTGCTACAGCCTCTATAAATAGGATGCATGGAAAGAAGGACTTTTTTTAAACAGACAGCTTTTAGTGTTTTAAGCACTTCCGTTTTATCATCTCTCAGCGCTTACGCAGCACCATCTGCCCCGGTAGAAAGTTATCCCTTACAGTTTCTCGCTATTGGCGACTGGGGCCGCAATGGTGCCGATCATCAATTACATGTAGCCCGGCAAATGGGCAAGTGGGCGAGCGAGCACCCTAATCAGTTTATTATATCCACAGGTGATAATTTCTATCCTTCTGGTGTGATTAGTGAACACGATCCCTTGTTTCACTATTCCTTTGAAAACATCTATACTGATTTTTCCCTGCAATGGGATTGGTATCCGATCCTGGGCAATCATGATTATAAGTCTGATCCCGATGCCCAGGTACGCTACAGCACTATCAGCCGCCGCTGGAAGATGCCGGCGCGTTATTATTCCAAGGAGTTTTCTCTGGGAAAGGATGGCAGGGTGCTGATGCTTTTTATTGATACGAACCCTATGTTGCCTGAGTTTTATGACAATCCGGAGTACGGTCCGCATGTAAAAGGGCAGCATCCTGAAAAGCAGCTGGAGTGGATTGACAAAACCCTGGCTGCCGCAGGCAAGGATGTGCGCTGGAAGATGGTAGTTGGTCATCATCCAATGTATACTGCTGGTCCCCGTACTACGAATTATGATACACTTGGCATTAGAAAGATTTTAGAAGATGTGTTGGAGAAGCACCAGGTGAATGTCTATCTATCAGGTCATGATCACTCGCTTCAGCACCTGAAGAGCAGTGGGGTGACCCTTCACTTTATTTCGGGAGCTGGCTCAGAAGTTACCCCGGTGAAGGAGGGATTGTCATACAGCCGTTTCCAGGCGGCAGATTATGGTTTTATGTATTTTTCTGTGGCCAAAGAGCAGTTAAATATTAAGGTGATCAACTATGAGGGGAAGCTGCTGTATGAGACCATCATTTCCCCGGTTTAGTAAAGCTTTATTGCTCTTATGGCGTATTATGGCAGTTTGGCTAAAATATTGTTAAATAAGGGTGGTAGCTAAAATGTCATGCAATCTTGTTTGGTCCGAAATTCGTTACTATTATTATAATACTATTATAATGAGAAACGCAATATACCTGAGCATGCTGCTATGTATGCTTTTCAGCTGCACCGGCCGCGCTCAGCAAAGTAAAACCAAATCAGATATGCATAACCCATACTATTCACGCACAGACACGACCCATCTGAACGTCAGCAATGCAGAATGGAAGAAAATTCTGCCGGCTGACCTCTATGCGGTAGCCAGAGAACAGGCAACAGAAAGGGCTTTTACCGGTAAATACTGGGATGCAGATACCAAAGGCACTTACTACTGCGCTGTATGCGGCAATAAACTTTTCCGCTCTGATGCCAAGTTTGCCAGCAGCTGCGGTTGGCCCAGCTTCTTTGAAGCAGATCGTCCAAACAGTGTAATCTATAAAGAGGATAACTCTTATGGTATGCAACGGATAGAGGTGGAATGTGCAAGATGTAACTCACATTTAGGTCATATTTTTGACGATGGTCCTCCACCTACAGGTAAGCGGTTCTGTATGAACTCAGTTTCCCTGGATTTTGAACCGGATGGTCACTGACAAATGGTCAGTTAAAATAGTCATCGCTCCTGCCTCAGGCAGGAGCGATTTTTTTTGCCCCTTGAAAAAACGGTGCTTATCAGTTAATATCCCTTATGGTATACCGGTGGACTTCACCCATGAAAGGATCAGGAGGTATGTCATGGCCAGGCTACTTCATTTCCGGCACCATGTGGGCAGGAAGCGAACTGGGATAAAAACACGATTTACAATATTGGGGTAGAAGGAAGCTATCGCATTAGGATACACGCATATTTATTCTCCCTATACCTGATAACGTACCGGATTCTCGTTGGGGCCGTGCAGGAAGTGAGTTTTATATGGGGAAAGCATGAACTGAGAGTGTGAGATATCAATGATCTTTTAGCAGAAGTATTTTTTTTGTAGTTTAGTTATATGTACCCGATATTATTCTGCCTATACCTGCTGATGCCCAAAACAACAAATATATGGGTCTCCCATATTGCTCCTGAACTGTTTATCAACGGAGCAGATACCACTACGCTTTATTATTATCCTTTTGATTACCTGGACAAAAAGGAAGCAGACCGGTTTCAGCATGCCCTGGACTTATATGGCAAGACGGTGAAGCCTGATGATCTGACTGCAGGTAGCCGCTACTGGGAGGTGATTGATGGGAAATTATATCTCACCGGTATGAAGTACATCAAGAATAGTGATAAGGTGCTTCAGGCAGCATTCCCGGATTATTATAAAGATGGTAAGGTAGCGGCGTATTGGTTTTCTGGATTGCTGGCGGTTAATAAGGGTGGAGATGTAATGAGAGATAAGATCGACAGGAAGGAATTTACCAGGGAAGAACTGTTTAGATGTAAGAAAGGTATAGTAACACGCCATGAGCTTGTGAATAACTATACTCCCATAGTGAATGGTATAGAAAGGCCATGTGATTTCAATGTAAATGTTTATGATACGCTTTTTGCTAGCCTGGGCCATTTAAACTGGAAGGAATTGTTCCCAATGAATCAGAAATATGTGGTGAAAGTGACGATCGATGAAAATGGGAAAGCCAGCTGTAAAGAAATTAATAAGCGGATGAGTGGAACGAATCCTGATGAGGCAATGCAGCTGGATGCCGACGTAATGGATAAGATCAATAATGAATTGGGGCTGCTACAGTTTGATATAGTGAGGAAGCATGGTGTACCTGAAACAGAAGAATATGAAGTACTGGTAGATTTATTACCGGGCGGACAGTTAATGCATCAGAGACCTCATGAGGGGGGATCGCGATGGTAGTATGATTAATTTATATATTAAATTACCCCAAAAGCTTCTCCTTTTTCTTAATAAAAAGAAAAAATGATTGATAATCATTTTTATCTGAGAAAATGTAAATTGTCATCAAGTTCGTAAAGCTATCCTTAATGACATCCAGAGAAGAATTACAATCAGCCATAGACCTTCAGCTCCGGGTAGTACTGGAGAAATATCATTGTGTACGGGGAAGTATCCGGTTTCAGGCTCCAGCCTTATTGTCCATGAACGGGATTAGAACTGACGGAAAGCCTGTTTTGATTTGGCCGACAGACAAAAAGCTCGATTCTTTGGTATCCAGATATGTATTCCAGGAGCCGGAACTGGGTGGGTTAATCGTGCAGGCGGACCTGGTCATGGACCAGTTTGTGTATAAGCAGGTGAGCAAGGGCCGGCTCCAGATGGAGGCCCAGCAGGTTCAGAGACAAAGAGAGCAGGAAGCTCGTAAACAGCAGGAGAACTGGCGGCGCTTACTGGAAAGCAAAACAGAGCTATATGGGTTGGAGTTAGCCCGGCAGGTAGCGGACCGCCTGCAATCCCGGAGCTTTGGATTTGGTCATCGCGACTATTGCGGCATGGGACTGGAATACCGTAATGGCGCTTATTATTATGGTGGATTGTGGGATGGGGTGATGGATGATAAGGTGCAGGTTTTCTCTTCCAAAGAGGAATTTGTGGGGTGGCTGGCGAGTCAGTCAGATGCCTCCATGGCGAGGTTGGATGAAATGGATGCTTTTTATTGGGGGAACCAGACGGTGACGAGACAACGATTATTGGAATTTATTATATAAAGAAGGAGGTGTAGCAAAAGTAATTTGATGGCATTATTACTTTTGCTACCCCCCTCTTCTTTTACCTGGTTAAGGAAGGATCGTCCAGTACGGGATCCTTTACATTATTTAATATGATCAGTGGCCTGGAGGCTGCCTTATTAATCTTCACTTTTTCTAATTTCAATCCATTTACATCATCAAAAATGCAGGCTGTACGGAATTCTTCGCCGGTGTAGCTCAGCTTTACATTTTTGAAAGTAATGCCACTTGCATGTCTGACATAGAAACCCCATGCCGGCAGTTCCCTGAACATAGAAAATTCGGGATAGTCGCTGATGGCTTCAGGGATACGGTGCAATGAATCCACGTTCATATTGGCTATTGCCATTTTAGATTTCTCTGCATAGGTGATGTCTATATTTTCAAGGGTCACATCCTGGATGATATGGCCCGGGATACCATAAATGCCTGCCGGGAAAGTATTGTGTTCAAATAGTTCACGGGGCCCTTCCATGTTATAGCCTGCATCGGGCTTGGTAGCTGGGATCTCTGCCTTTACATTAGAGATCCGCACTTTGCTGAGGGTACCTGGTTCGCGGCGTGCCTGGCGCTTGCCTAAACGAAGGAAGATGGCATTACCGGTATTTTTTGCTGTTATATTGCTAATGTCAATGTTTTCCACAATTCCGCCATCCACTGTTTCAATGGCGATGGCAGAGCGGAAGGTGTTGTAGACATAGATATTTTTAACGATAATGTTTTTGAAGCCACCCCATGAAGCGGTGCCCATTTTGAAACCGCTGGCACTGGAACGTACTTTACAATCTGCAATGTAGATGTTCTCGCAAAGGCCGGCTGTGTCGTGTGATTTAAGGCAAATACCGTCGTCGGCTACATCAAAACTGCTGTTAGTGAGTTTTACGTTTTTGCAATCTACCAGGTCTATACCATCGTTGTTCAGGAAGGTGTTGCTAATGACCTTAATGCTGTCAAACACCATGTCTGTACAGCTTACATAGTCCTGGATCCAGCAGAGGCCATCTTTGATAGTCACATTTTTCACTGTTACCTGCTGGCAATTGGTGAATGCAATCAGTTTGGGACGATTGTTTTCTTCTGGTCGCATTTGGCCCCATTCGTTATAGTGCTGCCATTCCTTATCTTTTAAGGTTCCTTTTTTGAGCATATCGAAGATATCTTTCAGCAGGAGTTCTCCCTGG
Source organism: Chitinophaga silvisoli (assembly GCF_003412465.1). Lineage (GTDB taxonomy): Bacteria > Bacteroidota > Bacteroidia > Chitinophagales > Chitinophagaceae > Chitinophaga > Chitinophaga silvisoli. The sequence goes on along the minus strand of NZ_QTJV01000002.1, from coordinate 17,051 downwards.
CCATCGATCGTACCTTTCCCGGTGATACCTATATTATGCTGGTTGTCCGCCACGATCAGGGCAGAGGCTTTGCCCGGGCCATAGTCTTTACGGCTGGTAGTAGCGAGGAGGAAGGCATTGGGAGCGAGGTGCAGGGTCACGCCTGATTTCAGGGCGATGACACCGGTCACGAATTTCCCGGCGGGGATGACTACTGTTCCACCGCCTGCAGCAGCTGCTTTGTCGATGGCTTCCTGGATAGCGGTCGTATTGTTGGTTTTGCCATCACCTTTAGCGCCGTAGCTGGTAATGGGGAAGTTCTTTTGTTGTGCGGAAAGTTGAATACAGTTAAAACATAACAGTAGAATCAATGCCCTCATCATATCTTGTTGGTTTTAAGTGTCAACAAGATAATAAATCGCTTGCGAAAAAAACAGCTTCCATTTTTTGCGGAGCCTTTTTTTTCATGTGGGCGTGTTTAGCGCTTTGGGAGCCATGTGAAAAGGGGACATATTATTGGTGGTTCCCTTTGCTGACTACAGCCACTTTATCCTGTAATTCGCGGATTTGTGGATGAGGGGAGGCGGGTCCTGTTCAAATCGCAAGTGGGAGTGTTTCCACTGTACTAGCGGCGAAAGAAGAGAGGTGTAATTGAATGCTAAAACTATCAGTTGATTCCTTAATTTCCAGGCTATATTCATTCGGATATAAAAGGTCCAGTCTTCTCTTTACATTTTGTAGGCCAATGCCGCTATACTCCGTGGAGACCTTGCCTGTGGTACTATTGCTGACAATAAAGATCAGGTTTTCTTCTTCCAGTTCCAGGTAAATATTGATCCAGTTAGCCTCGTTGCCTGATACATGCTTGAATGCATTCTCGATGAACGTCATCAGGATGAAAGGTGCGATAGACAGATGGGATACGGGTTTGTCAGTGAAATGTACCTGTATACGTGTATTTTTATTCTGTCGAAGTTTTTCCAGTTCGATGAAGTTTTCAAGGAAGTTAATTTCCTTGTCGAGGGGAATGTGGTGATCATTGCACTCGTACAACTGATGTCGTAGTAACTCGGAGAATTTAGCGAGTGAGGCGCTTGCAACATCCGGGTTTTTATGAATGAGGAAGAAGATTGAATTAATGCTGTTGAACAGAAAGTGTGGATTAAACTGGTTGCGGAGGAATCTTAGTTCTGTTTCCAGTTTTTCTTTTTCCAGCAGTTGCTGCCGTTCTTTTGTTTTCATCCAGTGTTTGGCCAGTTTGATACTCATAGCCAGGGTCATACTGGCGATGGTGCTGGGCAGGGCCTTGCCTACAAAACCAAAGAAGCAGAGATCCCTGGGGGTGGGTATGAGATAATAGCCTCCTACAATACACAGGGTTGCAGCGACCAGGGTGAGGGCCAGGTAGCCGATGTAAGCCAGGTTTCGTCCCTTCTGGAGAAAATGGGGAATTAGGTAATACAGATTGAAGTACACCGCCACTGCCTGGAATACCACGTAGAAGGCAAACTCCACTGCATGTGGAGTAAAGAGGATAGAATTGGCCGCCCTGAGCGGATCGCCATAAGACACTACCCACCAGGCGTAATGATACATTACCCAGAATGGCAGATGGTAGAGCCTGTAACGAAATAACCAATGCTTTTCCATATCCCTAATTTACGAAAAACCTACATGGGGGCTGGGGTTATTATATGAAATAACCGGGATAAATGGTCAAATGCAGTTGCTTATACATGAATGGAAGTATAGCGTTTCATCAATTATTTATAGCGGGTGGTCATACGCTTTTTTCGGAGGGAAGGATTTTAAATTCTTTTGCTGAAAACATGCATTATGAAACGTCTTTTTCTGATATGCTATATCATCGCAAGTTACTCGTCTGCCATGGCGCAGGTAAGTGGTAAACTACAGGATGTGCAAGGGATGCCGGTTCCTTATGCAAATGTTGTTTTGATGAAAGCTGCTGACAGCAGCATTTTCAAGGGGGCTGTCTCCGATGAACAGGGGGCGTTTCAGATGGCAGGTGTACCTGCGGCACAATATTTACTGAGGGTGAATGCTATCGGATACCAGGTATTATATGTACCGGTAGCGGGTGCTGGAAATTTGGGTGTTCAGGTCTTGCAACCCAATCGCCGGCAATTGGGAGAAGTAGTAGTACGTGGCAGTAAACCGCTTTACCAGCAACAGGAACAGGGCATGGTAGTGAATGTGGAAAGCAGTATTATCTCTAAAGGCAGTGCGGCGTTGGAGGTATTGGAGCGTGCGCCGGGTATCATGATTGATCATAGGAACAATAGTATCTCTATGAATGGTAAGAGTGGGGTGATGGTCATGTTGAACGGGAAATTGTTAAGGATGCCTGTTACCCAGGTAGTCGCATTGTTGAGCGGTATGCGTGCAGACGATGTTGAAAAGATTGAACTGCTTACTACACCGGGGGCGAAGTATGATGCTGAAGGTGATGCGGGCCTTATCAATATCGTTTTAAAGAAAAACAGTCATGTTGGTTTCAATGGCAATGCCAGTGCAACGGCTGGTTATGGCTGGGGTGAAAAAGCAGGCACCAGTGTGCAATTAGGGTTTAATAAATGGTATGGTTCTTACAGTTATAATCACAACAGGAGTAATGCGGACTGGCATGCTATAGGCACTGCGGTGGAACCTTTGTATGGTGGATTAACTTATTCTGATGTAACAGGCGTGATGCAACCTGTGGAAAACAGTCATACAGCCAGGGTAGGGTTTGACTCAAAACATATGGGTGCCAGTTTGCTGTACGGGTATAGTCATACGCATATACATAATATCAATAGTGGCTTGTTCAATGTATTGCCTGATTCAATTTTGTACAATCATGTAGATGTCAATGAATTTATGAAATGGAAGAATACGATTGCAGATTTTTATGTTGAGGGAAAGCACCTGACACTGAACCTGGATTACCTGCGCTATACACTGGACAGGCCCAGTAAAGCAGTGAATTCTTTTGTAAACCTGAAGGGACAGGAGATTGGGAATAACGATACCCTTTTTGCGCCTATGCAGGAAGGATATGCCAATTCATTGATCCAGGTGGGTGTAGTGAAACTGGATTATGTAAAGCAGTTGAATGATCAACTGAAACTGGATGCTGGTGTGAAAGGAAGTTATAATCGTACAGAGAGTGCATCGGGGATCAGGAGCCTGGTGAATGGTGAATATGTGACTGGTGCCAATGCAACGAATGAGGGTGTGATGAAAGAGTTCATCAGTGCAGCATATGCTTCCTTTAAATGGCAGCTGGATTCTACGACTGCATTGACGTTAGGCAGCAGGTATGAGTATGCAGATACGCGATTATCTTCGACGACGCGTAAGATGGGAAAGCTGTTCCCGGTAGTATCTTTTAGTAAACAATTGCCTGGTGGGCATGAATTGTTCTTTTCTTATAATAAGCGGATTACCAGGCCTGCTTATACTGATTTGGCTTCGTATAAATCTTATACCGGTCCCAATTCTTATGAATCAGGCAATCCTGCATTACTGCCCACTATTACGAATATCTTCAAGATAGGATATAATTACAAAGGTTATTCGTTTACCCTCCTGGCCAGCAGGGATGATCACCCTATAGTACGCTGGCAGATGACGGAGACTCCGGATAGTGCAGTGTTGATTGTGTCTTCGCAGAATATGTTGTGGCAGAATAACCTGGTGTTCCAGGCAAGCATACCAGTGAAAGTGACTGAGTGGTGGAGCATGAGTTACTCTCTGTTGGCGGCATACAGGAAGTTTAAGCTGGATTATACACGTACGCCGGCAGAGAAAGGATACTACACAGGGAGTGTGAATTTCAGTGAACAATTTAAATTTCAAAAAGGATGGTCCGGAGAATTATCCGGGTTCTACTGGGGCCCTTCTTATGATGGTTCGAAGAAAGTAGATGGTTTTGGTGAGGTGAATATAGGAGTGAAGAAAGAACTGGGTAAGGGTACCATACAATTTGCAGTAGAGGACATTTTTGCCAGCATGCATATCCCTTTTTATTTTGGAAAGGTGGCGGAGGAAGCACATGATTTAAAAACGAAGGTCGTGTATAGTGCAGAATCTTCTTACTTTCCTGTCATGAAACTTACGTATAGCAGGTCATTTGGCGGGGCGAAATTAACGCATAAGGAAGGTGGCGCGAAGGAGGAGCGGGAAAGGATCAATTAGAATAAATTGTTATTTTTGTCATATTATGACAGCGTATACTACATACCGTATTTTCGAATCCCGCGAAGAGGCTGCTGCTATGCAGGCCCTGTTATCGAAGAACGGCATCCCTAACTCTATGGAAGAAGGTAAAGCGATTTTTGATACACCGATTGTAGGTGCTATGAACATGCAGCAATACTTCGTAAAGATTCCGCAAGACAAATTTCTGACTGCAAATGCCATACTGGAAGCAGCTGTAGACCTGAATGCACTGGAGGTAGAAGACGATTATTATCTGTTATCATTTACAGATGGGGAATTGCTGGACCTGGTGAAGAGAAGGGATGAATGGGGAGAGTTTGATTATGCGCTGGCCAAAAAATTATTGGCAGAAAGAGGTATTTCGCTGAACGATTCACAGTTGAAAGAGATGCAGGAGAAAAGGATCGCGGAATTGAAGACAACTGAAAGTCCGGGTATTGGCTACATCTGCGGTGGATATCTTGCTGCGCTGCTTGTTGCGATGGCCGGTGTAGGAATTGGGCTCTATCTACGATCTGCTTACAGGAAGTTGCCCGATGGCACGACCGTGCATAAATTTGAAGAAAGTGCCCGTCAGCATGGTCTGTGGATTATAGTGATGAGTGTAGCTTTAAAGCTGGGGCAAATAGCCTATCTTTTCTATTATGGCATTCCATTTAGTCCTGTCAGAGTACTCTTCTGGGGTTTTGGGAGGAAGTTCTTTTAATGCCTTACGACTATCACAGTTCACGCTGATCCGCATCATCAGCCAGTGATAAACAATATTTTATCTTAGTGATAACATTCTTCTAAATGCTATAGGGCAGGAATTAGGTATGCATAAAATAAAACTCCTTATAAAGATGGTAAATTGGAAGAGTGATGAAATGCGGCCCCGGACTGATTACCCGGGGCTTTTTTATGCCGGTGTTTTTTTTACATAGCGACTTCCAGCAGCAGGATGATGGCATCATTGGACAGGGCTTCTATTTCTACTTCATCTACTTCCCACAATCCAAGTCCATCGCCGTTATGCAGCAACCTGTACTGCACTTCAAAGGCTCCTTCTATATTAAACACAAATACACCTTTGTTTTTATCTTTTAAGTGATAGGAACCTTCTGCCCTCCCATTGAATTTGCCGATAGATAAGGTATAGGTATCATTATTCACGAGCGTGTAAAGCTGATCTTTATGACTGAGGTCGAAAGTGGTCAATGTAGCTGACTTTGTGGCCGCTGCTTTGATCCATAGTTGCAGGAACTTCACCAGGTCATTTTCGTATGGATTCCGTACTTCGAATGCAGTGCCGGGTGTGAGGTGTAAGACCTGTACCTGGCCCGCTTCCAGCAAGCCATTGTGGCCGTCATCAGTAGAGAAGGTGATGGCACCAACTATTGGTAAGAGGAGAATGTCAGAAGGTGTTTCTACTTCCATACGAAAGCCTTTGCCGCCGGCAAGCACATCTTCATTCAGTACATAGAGTGCACCGAAGGCTTGTTTGTGTTCGTTGTAATACCTGCCAAAGTTGAAAGTATTGTAAGTACGGAACCAGGGCATTTCATTATACCCCCGTTCATCGGACAGGTACATCTTTCCTTTTGATTGTGGTATCATGATTGAATAGAATAAATGCTTAGGAATGGTTGCAGGCTGAACATCTCAGTGAGTGTTTCACTATTTTCCGGTTCATTGTTAATTGTGACCAGCAGTTGGTTGCCGATGGTATCATGCCAGGTGAGTGGTTCAGAAATGAAGTTGACGGCTACCTGGTGTTTGCTTTTGTCGGTGATATCAGCGTTGACAATTTCAAATTTGAAATTCTTAAAGGGCAGGAATGTTTTGCCAATATTGTTGGTGATATCGGGTATTTTTCCATTCAGTTGTTTGAGGTAGCCGATGATGGCGGGAGTGACAAGGAAATGAAGCCTGTCAGCATTAGGGACATGGGCCATCAGTTCTGCGAAGGTGTTATATTTTTTCTCCGGATTGAATGTTTGTGCCTGTAGCAGGTATTCGTACCAGGAGCCTTCGAGGAGCATTTGATCCCATGGTTTGGTGTTGGATGCATCGATGAGTTTACGGTATATGAGGCGGATATTCTTCATTGTTACTGTAATTAAGAGAGGGTGTATTAAAAGTAAAATTCCGGAATTTAACCCGGATCTCTGATGGTGGGAATTTGCTTTTATTAATTACCATCAAATTACTTTTGATACAACCTCTCTATATGAATTTATGCGGCGACGTAGATGGTATGTGTCAGTGTATAGCCAGCGGATACGCTGCCTGTTACGGTAGCGAGTTCATTGCTTAGTGAGTCACTGAAAACCATATCTGAAGAGTTGGAGGTATCCTGCGTGCCATGTGCTTTATAGTCGGTAGCAGTAGTGTAAACAGTATTACAAACGTCAGTAGGGAATGCGATTTGAGTAATGAGTAGTGAGGTACCGCTGCTATTATATACATGCACATGGATGTGTGGCGCTCTGCCTGAATACCAGCCGGGGAAGATACTGGTGAAAGTAACCAGGCCGCTGGAATCGGTAGTTTGCCGGCCTCTGAGGAAGTGTGAGGAGGTATAGTCTACGCTGGTGTAGCCGCCGCCCGGGTTTACTACATATTCAGAGTAGTAGCCTACGGCGGTACAATGCCAGATGTCTACCAGTGCACCTGAGAGTGCAGCACAACTGTTCTTTGTATTAGCAATGGTGATTTTCACTGTGAGTGGTACACCGGATTGTCCGTCAACGATGTTGCTTCTGACATAGGAAGATGGGGATTTGGTAGGATATGGCCCTGCTGTTTCTGTGCTGGTGAGGGTGCAGGAGGAAGCTGTGCTTCCTGTAGTGGTGCTGTCTGTAGTAGTGCCGTCAGTAGTACTGGTGGTAGTATCGGTATCTTTTCCGCACGACGATACTGCCAGTGGGGCAACGGCTGCTAAACCTAAAGCAGCGAGGGTGTTTTTCAAGAAGATTTTTCTTTCCATGGCACGATGTTTAATGAAATATTTATGTTGGTCGCTGTTGTAAATGTATCTTAGAATCGTGATTGGAAGCGGGTTTTGTCGGTAAAGGATAGAATTGTTGCGGTGAATTGAAAGGTCTTTTTTACACTAAAAAAAAGAAACCGGTTAAGATTAAACTTTGGAATTCTTAACCGGTCTAAGTGGGGTTTTATATAAAATAAGTCTTTATAAATCGCAGTGCATTATCTGAAAAAATGCGGGTTATGATTTCATGTGGTGAAATCTGATTATAAGTTTGTAATACTGTACTTCCCCTTCCCTGCATATAATTATAAGCATGTCTTTCTAAGTAATCAGCGAGGAAAGGAATTTCTTCTTCTGTCCAGAATGCATTTAGTGGGTCGATGATGCCATCGAAGTCGCTGCCGATCGCGATGTTGTTCCATGCAAATAAGCCGTGAGCATTGAGTAGTTCAGCGATGTGTTGTACCTGGTTCCATAGTAATGCGGAGCGATAGTGCATGATCTTATTCCTGAATAGAGAATGTGGAGTATCATGTAGAGTAGCGGCACTGGCTATGCGGCGTTCATCGAGTTGTAAACCGATGATACCATCGGATTGTACGAGGTAGAGAATTTCTTCATCGTAGAAGTTGATGTCTTCCTGGAGGAGTTTGTACCCTGTTTCCAGGATATCTACTACGGGTTCAGTTCTGGAGCGCAGGCCATTGGCTGCGGCATGACTCATGATGAGGGGGACTTTGAGATTGTTGGCTTTTAGGTAGTCGATGTATTCACTGCGGGCGAGTGCACTCATATGTTTGATGTCGATGAGGATGCGTTTGTTGTCCGTGTTGTCGAGCAGGATACTTAGGACTTGTTTTCCCAGATCGGTAAAACCTGTATTGATTCCTTTGCTTTGGTCGGTGGCATCTGCAACGAGGCCGCTGAGGCTTTTGGCATGACCGCACAGGTGGTTCCAGAAATGATGGGCGAAGGTGACGAAGAAGGGTTTGAATTCCCAGTTTTTTAATTCGGTAGCGTGAGCGAGTACTTCATCAGGGTTGGGATCCGTTTCAAGTCCGGTATTGAGTACGTGCAGCCCTTCGATCGTGAGGAGGAAGCAGATGGTGGTGATGCCGTCATTGCGGGACTGCCAGTATTCTATTTCAGTATAGTTTTTAACAAGTACATAGCGGTATTGGCCTTTGACGACGGTGTTGTGCAGCTGGCGGTAGAAGTTATATTCATCTTTCAGATCTGAATAGTAATCGGTGATCTGTTGGATAAAGTTAATGCGTTCCTTGCCGATGCCGAGGGCAAAGTCATTGATGACATCGGACACGCTGCCGGTACCTAGTTTGTTGTTCACAAACCATTTCTCCAGGGGATAAAGGGAGGGGCATACAATGTGGACATTGCCATAGGCCAGGGCGGTGGCATTGGCCTGGGAGAATTTTGTGAGTCCGCCGATGTAGTTGAGTAGCTTATCGGTCAGTGATGGTGGGTCATAGTACCATAGGCTATTCGGTTTGGCTGGATCGGGACTGTTACTGCGTGTGGGCGAAACGCTGAAGCTCTTGCCATAGGGTTTCAATGCGGGATGGCAATGGAGGTCGATGTAGGGTGTTTCCATCTTGGAAGAATTTGGGTGGTAAAAAAAAGATGGATTTATTGGTGGGGTGGTCAATAAAGATAAGAAATTAGAGAGAAGCCACGAAAAGTACAACAGATAATATGTTTTATCAATTGACAGCAGCAGCTAAGGGACTTAGCTTTGTTTGATTGAAATTATGTTCATTCCTTCCTTTATTCATACAGTGGAGCTTGATTACAATTGGCCGTTTCTGTTAAGAAGCGGCCTTCTGTGTTTGAACAAAAATGCTTAATATAGCATACTGTTTGAAAAGAAGAATCCCCTGTTCCTACGGAAGAATGTACACTCACTTAGTAAAAGACCTGATTATGGAACACCAATTGCATTATGATACCGTTTCCAATGCTATTGCCGCTTTGAGGAAAAGAGGTTTTACCATTGATTTTAATCTGGAGGACAATTATATCATTTCACAACAGGAGAAGATTCATGTGAATGATTTCAGTATTGTGGATGTGTATAGGTATGAGGGCAATTCTGATCCATCGGACGAGGCGGCGGTATATGCCATTGAGTGTAAAAATGGTTTAAAGGGGATCCTGGTATCGGGTTATGGCCCGTCGGCGGATCCTTTGACTACCGAAATGCTTGAAAAATTGAAGATTAAGTAAATAATAAACAATTTTGATATGAAAGCTAATATTGGAATCAGCGAAAAGAACACGCAGGCTGTTGCCCTTATCTTGAATCAATTACTGGCAGATGAACAGGTGTTATTTGCCAAGACCCGCAATTACCACTGGAATATTGAAAGTCCAAGTTTTATGGAGCTGCATAAGTTGTACGAAAGACTGTACACAGAGTTAGCTGAAACGATTGATGAGATAGCGGAGCGTGTGCGTAAGATCGGACATTATGCGGAAGGCCGTCTGGCGGATTACCTGAAACTGACTAATCTGCAGGAAGGAGAATACACGAATGACCAGACTACTCAAATCAAAAGTTTGCTGGATGACCATGAGACCATCATTCGTGGTGTGCGTGCGAACATAGAGAAGGTGGAAGATGAGCATAAGGACACGGGTACAGCTGATTTCCTGACAGGTGTGCTGAAAGAGCATGAGGAGTGGGCGTGGTTCCTGCGTTCCTATTTGAAATAATTGAAGTGCTTTAGCATAGAAAAAGGCCCTTGCTTTCCGCAGGGGCTTTTTTAATTCCCCCAACTTGTGGAAAAGCTTCTCCCCTAACTTATGACATTTTATCTTTATTTGTTATATTGGTACATAAATTGTGTTAATATTTCACTTGAACTGTCTTGGTTTGAAAATTGATTGATTTTAATTTTTATACATATGTACCATGATTGAGTTACAGCAGATAAAGGAGCGAATAGCGGCAGAACATTACCGTGATACAAACAGTTGTTTCGAATTGCGGATGATGTTAATGGATGTTGCATCTACACTCACTACAAAGCATATTTCCAACCTTCGCCAGGACAAGGATCCACAGATTTCGCTCACTTTATTGCGGGCATTCAGAAGTGTAAGGCAGCATTATTTCTCGCTGGAGAAGGCCCGGGAGGGCGACCTGGAATGTTATAATAATACGAGGGATGCGGTTGTTAGGGAGCTGACCGGTTTATGTCATCAGTTAAAAGGAAATGTGATCTCTTTGCCTTTGGGTAATCCCGCTGAGTTAAAAATTGCACAATAAATGAATGCCGCAGTAATTTGCGGCAATTTCTTTTTTAAATCGGATATATGAAAATAGGATGGGCAGGACTCGGCAACATGGGGAAACCTATGGTGAAGAACCTGGTAAAGGCAGGCTTTGATGTGACGGTGTATAACCGCACGGTATCTAAAGCGGAAGAATTTGCAAAGGAAGTGGGGGTGAAAGTAGCTGTTACGCCTGCGGATTTGGTGAAGGAGATAGATTGTGTCATTACGATGGTATCGGATGATGCGGCATTGCAGGAGATCTGGGATCAGTTGCTGGCGGCACCCTTGCCAGCGGGTTTGCTGGCGATTGATATGAGTACGGTGTCGCCGGATACAACGAAGGCGATGGCGGCGCGTGTGGGAGAGAAAGGGATTGCTTACCTGGATGCCCCGGTATCCGGTAGTGTAAAACCTGCGGAAGACAGACAGCTGATCATATTAGTAGGTGGTAAGGAGGCGGATTTTGAGAGGGCGAAGCCGGTGTTTGATAGTCTGGGGAAATCGGCGACCTTGTTAGGTGAGAATGGTGCGGGGAATTATGCGAAGCTGGCCATTAATGCATTTTTAGGAATAACGGTGCAGGGGCTGGCGGAGGCTGTGATCTTTGCACAGAAGCATGGGATCGGGCCTGATAAGTTGTTGCCATTGATTAATGAAGGTGGTGTAGGAAGTGGGATTACGAAGATAAAGACACCGGGAATCATCAATGGGAACTATGCACCTGCGTTTGCATTGAAGTTGCTGGCGAAGGATATCAGGCTGGCGAGGGAGCAGGGAATGGATACGCCGGCGGGCGTGACCTTGAGTGAGGCGCTGAATGGGGCGGTGAAGGAGGGATTGGGTGATGAGGATATGATTGCGATATTGAAGTATTTATCATAGGTTTTAAAAAGGCTGTCATGGGTACGACAGCCTTTTTTGTTTTTGTTGGGATTACAAATCTTCCCATGATTTGTGGCGTTTGGGTTTGTACCTAACATTTAACAGGATTTAGTCGTAACTCATTGGCCTATATTTATATGTGGCAGGGTGAACAATATCATTTCCGGTGATGTTAACTTTGACTAAATTACACCCCGACATGAAAACCTTTCGCAATTTAGTGCTCATAGCTGTTCTGGCAGCTGCCTGTAAAACCACACAGCATGGGTATGACAGCAATGAACCTTTGGACAAAGTTTATAACAGGTCCATTAACCAGGCGATGATCGCAGACACCACTAAAACTATCGACACCTTGCAGGCTATAGTGGCCGGTAATCCTGTATTACAATGGAAGACGATTAACGGGCAGCAATACGTGCTGATGGGTACATTTATGAAGTATCCGAATAGTTTCCCTCCTGGTGATTCGATTAATAATAGCTGGGGAGAGATGTGGCTTTTCATTCCCAACCAGATGAAGTACAGGTTGGGGAATCAGTTTGGGCCGACATCGGATACTTTATTGCGGTTGAGTCAGATGCTGGGTTTGCCGCCGGTGAATGGGAATAAGTATATTGCGCAGGTATGGGTACCGGCGAATAAGTTGTATCGCCCTGCGGGGAGTCCGGATGTAACGACTACGCATGCGAGTCCGGTGTTATCGGCGGGCGTGTCGGAGGAATATAAGGCCTGGTTCAACGGGTATATTATTTCTTCTTATTTTCAGCCATTGCCGGCCGGGGCAGCGCATTATCCCTGGACGAGGATGGGGTACACGTATGATTGGAATCCGCGGGTGAACAGGGTAGGTGTAAGTGAGTTTGTGTTGCCGAAAGGATGTGGGATCTGGGTGGAAAAGATGACAACGGCAGGAGGATTCTTTAAGTAAGAAAATATATTTTTTCATTTGATAGGAGCTTTTGCAATATTGCAAAAGCTTTTTTATTGAGAGTAATTTAATAAAAGTGCGTTTTCGATGAAAGGAGATTATTTTCGTGATTTAATTACGAGCTATGCAAACATTGGACTCCTCGTCGCGCGGGAAATCCCTTCTTATTTTTATTTTAGGTGCATTGACAGCACTAGGCCCATTCTCTATTGACATGTATTTGCCGGGTTTTGATTCCATTGCAAAAGATCTGGGTGTGACTACAGCAGAAGTTGGTCTTTCCTTATCGAGTTATTTCATTGGTATTTCAGCTGGCCAGTTATTATATGGTCCTTTGTTGGATCGTTTTGGCCGGAAGAAGCCACTTTACATTGGTTTGTGTTTGTATATACTGACTTCGGGAGGCTGTGCGATGGTGCATAGTTTACAGGGTTTGGTGATCTTGCGTTTCTTCCAGGCGATAGGAAGTTGTGCTGCTGCGGTCGCCGCTATTGCGATGGTCAGGGATTTATTTCCGGTGCAGGAAAATGCAAGGGTGTTTGCTTTGCTGATGCTGGTGGTAGGGGCTTCGCCTATGATAGCGCCTACAGTGGGGGGATATGTAACGCTGGCTTTAGGGTGGCATTCAGTGTTTATTATCTTAGGTGTATTAGGGGTGATGATTTTGCTGGCGAGTGTATTTTTATTGCCGGAGAGTTATGAGCCGGATGTGAATATGTCTCTGAAGCCGGGGCCAATCATCAGCAATTTTGTGGCGGTGGTGAAGGAGCCACAGTTTTATACTTATACGTTGGCGGGGTCTTTTGCTTTTGCAGGTTTGTTTGCTTATGTGTCGGGGTCGCCGATGGTGTTTATGGAGATCTTTCACCTGGATAAAACGGTGTATGGGTGGATCTTTGCAGGTTTGTCGGTGGGATTGATCGGGTCCAGCCAGGTGAATAGTTGGGTATTGCGCCGTTACAGGAGTGACCAGGTAGTGAAGGTGGCGGTGGTAGCGCAGGCATTGACGGGAATATTGTTTGTGGTGGGGGAATACCAGGGATGGTACCAGTTGCCGCAGGTGATTGTGTTGTTGTTTGTATTCCTGAGTTGTGTAGGATTTGCGAATCCTAATACGTCGGCGTTGTCAATAGCGCCATTTAAGAAGCATGCGGGTAGTGCAGCTGCGTTGATGGGTGCTACACAAATGGGAATAGGTGCCCTGGCATCAGTGGGGGTGAGTTTGTTTGATAGTCATACGGCATTGCCTATGGCGATGATTATGGCAGGGACGGCGATTATGTCCGTGTTATTGCTGGTGATTGGGCACAGGCAGATCAAGCACCCGATAGTGATGCATGATGGGGATGATGCGATCGTGGTACATTAAGGAATTTTCAGCCCTTGTCATTTAAAGACATGGTGATTATTGAAATCCGGATTACATCCTTGGGATTTCTCTTTTGATACAAGCTTTTTTTACCTGTTTTATTTTGCTTTGATGGAGATGTGACCTGTCTTCAGGTTTTCTCCGCTTACTTCTACTTTAATCTTTCCTGCATGGCCGGTATTCCGCAGAATGATCAAGCCTTTTCCCCTGAAGGTGGTCAGTTTTAACTGCTGAAAACTGGCCATGCGATTTGGACAGCCACTCCCCGCTCCTGCCAGCGTGGCGGGTCCGGAGATGTTGATTTGTAAGGGCAGGTCAGCATAAGGGACTACATTGCCTTCGGCATCCATTATATCTACGTTGATATATGACAGTGATTCGGGGTCTGCTGTAATCATGCTTGTATCTGCACGTAATGCAATCGCTGCCGGTTCAGATGTAGATACCAGGTATCTCACGCCTATTGGCTTTTTATTCCTATCCAGGGCATTGGCTACAATTGTTCCTGGTTTTACCTTTACTTCAAAAGTAGCTGTCAGATCGGTAGCTGTTTCCTGGGTAGCCAGTACTTCTCCGTTCTGTTCCAGTTTTACATATTTAGCCCTTGTGAACACTCTTACTTTCATGGGTCTTTTCAACTGATCAGGATATGACCACCTGGGTAGTTCATCCGGCCAGCCCCAGTAGCTGGTTTTTTCATTGGCAGCATCTGGTGCGTGCACCATGATTTCAATAGGACTTCTTCTCCACACGACATCTCTGTAATAAGATTGCGGCTTTTTCTCGCCGGTAATATCGAGGTCGCCACACCATGCGTTGAACCAGGGCCAGGTGAGGCGTGAGCTATCGTTTTCTGCGTGAATGGAATGCCCGATGCCGGCTTCTCCAAGGTAGTCCATGCCGGACCAGACAAAATCGCCGAGTACGAAGTTGAGTCCTTCTACATGGTTCCAGGCATTTTGTAAATCCTGGGCGGTGGTTTCGGTACCCATCATGACCCTGTCTTTCACTCTTTTTTTGTCCAGGAAGTAATGGTCCCACATGTAGTTATATCCTGCTACGTCCAGGAGGGCGAGGGAGGGATCTGCATCTTCCCATTTCGTGGGGGTGCCGGGAGGAAAATTATTGAACGCGGCGGTGATGGGGCGGGTGGTATCTAAATTTCTGATGGTGGCAATGAGCTCTTTGGTAATGAGCATGCCTCTGAATTCTGCTCTTTCAGGGATTTCATTGCCGATACTCCACATGATAACGGAGGGGTGATTTCTATCGCGGCGCACGATGGCTTCGAGGTCGGAGATGTGGTGTTCGCGGAAGAAATGGGAGTAGTCGGCGGGTGTTTTTTCATCATCCCAGGTATCGAAGGCTTCGTCGATGACGAGCAAACCGAGGCTGTCGCACACTTCGAGGAACCTGGGAGAGGGAGGATTGTGGCTGGTGCGGATGGCATTGAAGCCATTTTCTTTGAGGAGTACTATTTTGCGTTCTTCGGCGCGGTCGAAGGCGGCGGCACCGAGGAGGCCGTTGTCGTGGTGTATGTTGGCACCTTTGAGGAGGGTGCGGGTACCGTTGATGAAAAGGCCGGTTTTAGGGCCAATTTTGATGTCTCTGATGCCGGTTGGGATAATTACTTTATCGAGGGTGATATTGTCTTTAATGAGGCTTATTTCGGTTTTATAAAGGTATGGGTGGTCGGGGGACCAGGGAATAGGGTTTGGGATATGGAGGGAATTGGAATTAGACTCAGCGATGATGTTATTGCTGGAATCGAGGAGGCGGAGGTGCAGGCTGGTATTTTGGGGGATGGGGGTGTTGACGGAGATGGTATCTGATTTTGAGGTGATGGCTATATCGGCAACATTCAGGTGTAGTTCTGGCAGATTGACCAGGAATACATGGCGGTAGATGCCGGAACCTGTATACCAGCGGGATGTAATTCCTTCATTTTTAACCTTTACGGTGATGGTGTTGACTTTCCCGGCAGGTAAGAGGTAGGGAGTGAGGTCGTAGGTGAAGGGAGTGTAGCCATAGGGGTGATTGCCGAGGTGGTGGCCATTGATCCATACATCGCTGTTCATGTAAACGCCGTCGAAGCGGATGTGGAGGTGGTGGTTTTGTAGTTCGGGCAGGGTAAAGGATTTTTTGTACCAGGCGGTACCGCCGAGGGTATAGGCACCTTGTTCTTTAGCCGGGCTGTATTTGTAGAAGGGGCCGATGATGGTGCTGTCGTTTTGGTTAGGGAGGTCTTCGATACTCCAGTCGTGGGGGAGTTGGACGATGCGGGCGTTGGTGAGCAGGGAGTCTTTTTGGAAGAGCCAGTTATCGTCGAAGCGGATTTCGCGTTGGTTGAGGGGGATGTGGGTAGGTTTGGGAGATTTTTGTGCGATGGAGGTAAGGGCTGTCAGCAGACAGGTGCTTAGGAATAGTTGGCGGAGGAATGTTTTGACGATCATTTTTTCACAGGATTGGGGTAAAAATATAAATTTTTGGGAAATGGGGGAGTCGAAGAAGCATCGAAGAAGCGTCGAAGAAGCATCGAAGGAGCGTCGAAGGAGCGTCGAAGAAGTATCGAAGGAGCGTCGAAGGAGCGTCGAAGAAGCGTCGAAGGAGCGTCGAAGAAGCGTCGAAGAAGCGTCGAAGAAGAAGGATGGAAAGAAGTTTTTCGGAATTTTTTAAAAATTATTTGGAATGAATGTAACAATTCCTATCTTTGCATCCCCAACGACGAAGAATGGTACTGAGGAAAGAGAAAAGAAGGGAGCACGGGGCGTAGCGTAGCCCGGTTATCGCGCCTGCTTTGGGAGCAGGAGGTCGCAAGTTCGAATCTTGCCGCCCCGACACTAAAGACGATAACGTCAAACAAAAGCTTGCAGAAGTCAATATCTGCAAGCTTTTTTTGTTTTAAGAGACTATAAAATATATTGTGTAAACACATAGTCAACTGATCAAATCCGACATCTGTTTTCAAAAATAGTCAAATATTGATGGAGCACCAGTCCCCAGTTATGTAGTGGCATGCTCCATTTTTTTTCAATGTTCATAATAGCCAGGTAAACGGCCTTCTGAGCCGAAGCATCGTCCGTAAATTGAACTTTGGTCTTAGTATACTTGCGGATGCCCCTGTTTAGATTTTCGATGGTATTCGTGGTATACATGATCTTGCGGATTTCCATTGGGAAGTCAAAGTAGCTGGTAAGATTATCCCAGTTGTTCTCCCATGATTGAATGGCATGTCTGTATTTGGCCCCCCATTTATCAGAACAGGCTGCTAATGCATGCTCCGCCGCTGCCCGATTTGGTGCTCCATAAACCTCCTTCAGCTCAGCACAAAACTCTTTTCTGTCTTTCCACACTACATATTTACAGCTATTGCGTATCTGATGAACAACACAAAGCTG
>NZ_QTJV01000019.1 GCF_003412465.1 Chitinophaga silvisoli | reverse complement strand
CTTTTGGCCCTATACCACCGTTTTGACTGGCCCGGTATGCTCCGTTAAGGGTGGCCCAATGATCTCCGTTTTAGACACCATATTTTCTATAATTTCTTAAAAAGATCAAGAAAAGTAACAAAAAAATACTATTTTGAAGTATTCCAGGAATACTTGAGATTGCTTAATTTAAACACTTTAAATTCTTATTTTCAACAACTTAACACTTTAGGCTTTACTTCAAAGAAAGAAAATTTAGTCAAAGATTATTTAATAAACGCCAAGCAAAATTCTAGTAAATTTGAGACCTTTTTAAAATCTCTCATTTCATGACAAATTCATTCACATATAGCGTCTTACAATATCATCATTCTCTTATGTTAGGAGAATCAATAAATGTGGGTATTTTGTTTTGGTTTCCCTCAAACGAGGAAATTCATTTTATTTCTGGAAACATAAATAGAATAAAATCTCTTTATTCTGATTTTGATCAATCACTTTACAATTATCTTTCAAAGAATATTACTAACAAGATAAGGTTAGATAAGAACCCTATTTTTACACTTAGCTCATTTGACGATTTTAAAAAATTCATCAAAACCTCTATACTTCCCGAAGATGCAACTGTTCTTCAATTTCAAGATCCTGTAAATGTAGTGCTCGGTGAAATTGATATTGATATCGAGAAAACAATAGAAGAATTTTCTAACTTGTTGTTACCCAATTTAGCGAATATTAAATCTGGACCGATTCGACACAATGAGCATTTTTTAATAAAAAAATTTACCGACATTTTAATCGAACACCCTTATTATAAAAACATCGAAAAGAAGTTACTTAAGAATAAAGTAATAACAACTAATGTTAACAACACTGATATCCAAATAAGAATTGATCTTGCTTGGCAAAATGGATCTACTAATATAATCAAGCCATTAAGTTTTGATCTGTCTGAGGAAAAAAATATCATAGATAAATCCCTTTTAAATTATGGCTATCTTAATTTATTGGGAGACTATGCCAAACAACATAATTATCGGTTCGACTTCATTGTGTCTAAACCTCAAGAAAGGAGCTTGTTCAGGGCCTATGAAAATGCAATTGGACTTATTGAAAATTCAGATGCCCCCAAACGTATTATTCAAGAAGAAGACATAGCTATTTATTCTAATGAGACCCTTAACTATCTTCTATCAAATAATTAAAATCATTTAAACAAGAATATCATTCTCTAAGTTCAGACATATTCTAGTCTCTATTGTTAACGCCATAATATCGGTGTTTCCAATAAGCGTCTCTAACAATTGGAAACTCCGAAAATCTCTCTTCTTTTTTATAAGCCATCCTTGTTTGCCCCCCCGCAGCTGGGGAAATCCGCATTGATTAAAAACCTGCTGAAAATCAAGATAAGGAATGTTTGTAACTGAACGGAGACGGTGCAGCAAGATGGAAAGAATAAGATTCCCGCAAACATTTACAGACAATTACCCGAATGTCGAAATTCAGATTATTTCACCAGAATATTGAAGCATTTACTGGCTAATCCTAAAAATAGGAGACTGTACATCTTAACATTTACAGCCGCAAAGCTTTCCTAAATACTATGAGATCGGACCAGGTTTGTAACCTATACAAAAATCTCCTGAAATCTAGTCTCTTCATTAAAAGAATAATACACCCACCCCTTCATTATCCATGCTTCATCTTATACTCACTAATCTGAATAAATGCCAGTTTAAACTCCAATGCCACATCATCAAGATTACTCACCCGCGTTTTAAAATCTGACAATTGCTGAGGACTTGTATTATGTTCATCATACAATGCTGAAGCAGCAAGATATTCCGCCAGCGTATCAATATTAAACCGTAGATATGAGGTAGCTAGTGACTCTCTTCGTGTCAGGATACCATTATCAATAAATCGTTGAATTGGATCGCCAGGCATACTACCATACACATCAGCTATCACCCTCCTGGCATCTTTTTCCAGAAAATCCTGCGGCAGGAAATTATTACCCAAAGACATCCTGCCTAACAATTCCGCTATCTGCAGCATTTCTTGTTTAGGCAGATAGTTAGCTGCTGCGGGATTTTTCGGATTAACATGTACCAGATACTGATAATATACATCCGGTATAGAATCGGGCATTTCGGTTAGTATTGTTTGAAAATCCCTTTCATCATTCCCCTCTTTCTTCAAAGCAATTTCTATAATCAGTTTTACCAATATCGGGGTAACTGGTGTTCTGCTATTATGCCCTTCTATGATGTTGACTATTTTTTCGGCAAATGATAGTTGCTCCCGGCTGTTCTGTAATGGATGGCTGGGATAAATATTGAGATAAGTGGTTATAAAATGTAGCAGGTTGTTCGAATTAAGCGGAGAAGGATATAAATACAGCCCCTCCTTCACCTGCAGATCAATCGGCTGTCGCGCCGTTATGATCAATGCATTGACAGGCGTAGTAGTATGGAGCGTTTTAAAATACTCCTGTATGGTAGCGGGCCGCTCAGACAATGAATCAACAACAATCACCAAATGTTGATTTTTCAATAGCAATCGAACGAAGTCCTCATGTATTGCATAATCATTTTGCCAGGAACGGAGTAAGCCGGTAATTTCCTTTAGTACATCTGTGCTATCTGTTTCAAGCAGTATCGGCAGCCTGGGAATCCAGCCAGGAACCCTGTCACGGGTAGCTTGTATCACCCACCGGCATATTGCTACTGCCAGTGAGGTCTTGCCAGTTCCCCCCGGACCAATGATTTGAATAATAGTACGTTCAGTATTAAAAAGTTGGTCTAAGATCTTCTCATCAGGCTTCTCTACCAATCTGCCTGTTACCGGATCATTCAATCTAACTGGTAATGAGACATAGTATGACCTGAGTTGTGTTATTTCACTTCTCTCATATTTTTTTGCCGCTGTGGAGGCAAAAAGCATCACCCAGGCATTTTGTACCCTGGCTGTGGCGACCAGCTTTTTTAATGGAAACAGTACATTAACAATTCCAACAATTAACTGAAAACGAGGATGTATAGAAATCAACTGTTGTAAGATCTCTGCGTGATAGATCCGGAGAAAAACAAGGGGATAAAAGAACCAGAGCAACAGCCAGAAAGCATAATATAATACGATCGTGCCAGCTAGTATGATCCACACCTTATTTTTCAACCAGAAATTGTTTTCCAAAGTAATAAAGGGATTACCGTTTTCATCTTTCACGATGAAGCTTTCCCGGGCACGGCCATCTTCGGTATATACATCCATTCGCAAACAAATTTTGTTAGCGCTTTCCATACCAGGAATCACCCGAAGGCTATTAGCGACTTCAATAGTCGTAGAAAGAAGCAAAATACCTTCCTGCGGATTTATTTTGGCCTTTGCCGGACTTCCATATGCTCTTACCCAATTTTCTTCATGACACCTTTCACAGTAAGGCCTGGCATAAAATTCTATCCGGTAGTTATCTTTAAAAGCTGCATTTTTATTGGTTTGCAATACGAAATTCAGGTCGATTGAAGTAGGATTAATAGGAGGAGTGGGGGTATACCTTACCTTATCTATTACCGGATACTTCTCTTCTTTAGTAGTAAGCCTAAAAATTGTATTACGGTCTATACAGAAAAGGTCGTCATCCAATGCCACCATATTGATCAGCTTATCTGTACGGTTGATTCTGATGTAATTTTTATCCTCATTTTCCTTATACACAAAGCCATTATCCGCAAGCATCACAATGCCCTTAAAAAAGAATAGTTTTTTTAGGGTCTCGTTATGTTGATAAGTATCCTCTTCCTCCCAATCTCCATCACCTTTTTTATGATATAGGCGGCCGGCGGTCCCCAATGCATAAATATCGTCTCCCTGGCCATTAATATCATTAAAATGCATATTGGAAACATGGTTTACCTGTATCTCCCAGGGATTATTCCCCTTTTTGCAGATAATTGTACCTTCATAATCATTCCCTGTTTTATCCTTCCCTGCCCAGTCGCCAGAAGCGCCTACAGCAAAGATTGTATCCTTATATCCGTATAAGGCATGAAAGTGATCAACACCGTTGTGAACATCTTCTTTTGACCATTTACCAGCAACGTCTTTATGAAAAACTACGCCCCGTTGGTCTTTTATTCCCAGTACCCATAGCTGGCCGTTCCAGCCATAGAGATCCAAAAAATCAACTTCACTTGCACCTGTATGAATGGCCCGCCAGTCATCTTCATTTTCTTTCTTATGTAATATAACCGAATGGTTACCTATAATCCATATATCATCCCCATAGCCTTTTATCTTTACGAAATTAGCAGAACCAATCACCTGACTTTTCCAGGCAGTATCTGTTTTATGTCGCCATGTAATAGTGCCATTGTTGCCAACCAGGTAAACGCTCTTACTATTTTCGTACAAGTCAGTAAAAACAATATCTCCTGCATGACTGTTCTCTATTTGCCATTGCCCGTCCGCCAGCCGATGATAAAATTTACCATTGCTACCAGCTACTAAAATGTCCTTATTGAACTTGAAAATGGACGTTAGGGGTGTATCAGGGAAAGGAGACACTATTTTATTCCAGGTATTGTTGTGAGTTCTTGTAAGAAGTGTTGCATAATTCCCGGCAGCAAAGACACTTTCTCCCCAGGCGCTGAGATCTTTTATGTTGCGGCCTTTCTCAGGTCCGGCCTCTTTGATCCAGGCACCATTCCCATGGTTATGAAAAATAAGCCCATCGCTACAGCCGATCCATATATCATGTCCTTTTCCATACATACAGTTAGCCGTAACATCCAGGTATCCGTTTACTTCTTTGACCCATCTTCCACCAGGTAACCGGTGTAGGATCAGCCCATTCTTACCCGCTGCATATACCTCTTCCTTTATACCGTAGCTGCATAAGATATCGGCACTAGTGTCACCGATGTTTTCCTTTTTCCATTCCTCTCCGCCATTATTATAAAAAATGTTTCCGCCGGAGCCCATTACCCACACATACTTGTCATACTGGTACATGGTATAGAAACGTTCTTTTTTATCCGCACTTAACATTAACTTCCATCCGGTGTCTGTTTTATTATATAAAGATTTCCCGGCAAGCGCCCATAACTCATTGCCGTTTCTATATAATGTAGATATAATATCTCCGGCAATTGCCTGTTGCTGCCAGGTTCCGGTTTTAGTGCGGTGCCATATCGAACCATTGGTACCCGCTGCCGCCCATACCTCAGTAGTATCAGCATATAGGGCGGTAAACCAAAGCGTGTCTCCGCCGAATTTTTCACGTACCCATCCGCCTGATCCTTTTTTATGAAACATTGTTGAATGATTGCCTGCAGCATAGATGTCATCGCCAGCGCCACCTAATACTATAAATTGTGCATAGTCAGGTGTGAGCAATTCTCTTTTCAATGTTTGATGCCCGGTGCAGGAATAGAGAGTACCATAAGGTGAAAGCGCATAAGTTTTGCCGCTTGTATCAGTATACAAGCCTATAAATCCATCACCCTCCTCAACACTCATCACCCAGTTTCTGTTAAAATGATTTCCCTGAGGGATCCCGTGCCCTATATCTGTAGTTACCTCTGGCGGTGTATAATTATTATCTGTAGAATCAGGCTGCCTTTCACTTGATTTTATATTGCAGCTGCAGACAAGAATAAGGATTAGCAAACCTAAGATAGGGATGGCATATCGATTGAGGCACGTATACATTGGATTACGTTTAAATTTTCATAATGAGGATATCCATACATTACACAACAGCTTTGATGCAATCTCGTTTAGACGGTAAGGATAAGGGAAGCTTCTGGTTGATTTTCAAACTGAGGTATTAACAGTTAATCAGCAAGGTATTTAAATAAGCCAGTATTTCAAAAAAAAGAATGGTTCGCGGGGGGAGATGTAATTAAAGACTTTCTTAATCCTTTAATTATATTGTAGTGGTAAAATAAAAAAAGCAAACCTAATAAGATTTGCCTTTATTCAATATGAATGATCAACCCTATTTGAAGTAATTCAGCTTCATATCTTCCACCAATCCAATCTCCTTCGGCTGCCATCCCAATCTCTCCTGCGTCAGCCTGCCTGAACTTGGCTGATCCATCCCCCACATCATCCCAAAGAACCCCATATTCGCTGCTGCCTCTTCCGCACTTATACTCTTCAATGGAATATTGAGCTGCTGTGCCATCACCCCCGCCAGTTCCTTCGTAGTAATACCTTCCTCCGCTACGGCATGATAAATGGCTCCCGGGGTAGACTGCTCCATTGCCAGTACAAACAACCTCGCTGCATCATTCCGGTGTACCGCCGGCCACCGGCTCTGCCCTTCGCCAATATAGAAAGCAGCACCACTTGTTTTTGCAGCATTCATCACAATTGGAATAAATCCCTGGTCGCCCTCACCATGTACAGTTGGTGTGAGTCTTACGAGCGATGCATTGCCCCCGCGGGCTACCACAGCAGCCACCGCCTCCTCCGTAGCAATACGGGGTACTACATCGGTACTAACCAGTGGCTGATCATTTTCTGTCGTCACCGTGCCCCTTGCGATCAGCGCTGTTCCTGAAGCTACCACGATCGGTCCTTTCACCACTTCACCCATCGCTTCTATTACAGTTCTGTCCAGCTCACAATACTTTTTGAAGTTGGCAAAGTCATGAATAAAACCTGTATGTATCACGGCATCTGCCTTTGCCGCACCCCTTCTGATACTTTCCAGGTCTTCCAGTTCCCCTCTATGTACCTCCACACCTGCTGCTTCCAGTTTCTGCGCAGCAGCATCCGTACGTGCCAAACCTATAGGATGATGTCCTGCCTTCAATAATTCCTTTACAATGGCTGAGCCTATAAAGCCCGTAGCACCGGTCATAAATACGCGCATAAAGTTTTAATTTTATACTACAAAATTGACACAGGAAGGGGGCTCAAAACAAGGTCATTTGACACAATTTTATTACTTTCAGGGTATGTTTGATCGTCTGGAAGCATTATTAACCGCTCAACATCCCCTTAGTACTGCAGAGTTCCAGGAAATATGTTCGCGGGCACAGGTCAGGAAGGTGCGCAGGAAACAATTGTTGCTGCAGGAGGGAGAAGTATGTATGTATAAAATGTTCGTAGCCGAAGGGCTGCTGAAGACATATTATATTAAAGATGACGGCTCTGAACATATTCTCCGCTTTTCGCCGGAGGGGAACTGGTGCACGGATGCCAGGAGTATGGCAGACCAGACAGCGTCTAAACTGAATATCGAGGTGATGGAGGATAGTGTCGTTTTATTATGGACGCATGATGTGCTGAGTAGCCTGGTGAAAAATATCCCAGGGTTACAGGCGTATACTAACTACCTGATTAGTCAAAGCCTGTATTCCAGTTATGAGAGGATCCTCAGTAATATCAGTGCAACTTCTGAAGAGAAATACCAGGAGTTTGTAAATAACTATCCCGATTTGATCAACAGAGTCCCCTTGCATATGATTGCTTCTTATTTGGGTGTATCGAGAGAGACGCTGAGCAGGATAAGACATGCACAGGTAAAGCCATCTCACTAAGCTGGCCTCCTCCATTTGTTATAATTGGACTATATAAGTCATCCAGTCATCCATTACATTTGTCCCATGAATTTCAGTATCAAACCCACCTTAGAGAACGAGCAGATCCTGCTTACACCTTTAGAAGCCGCCGACTACGATGCCTTGTATGCCGTAGCCTCCGACCCTGCCATCTGGGCACAACACCCACAGCATGACCGCTGGAAAGAAGAGGTATTCCGTGAATTTTTTGATGCTGCTATCAGGAGCCATAGTGCATTTAAAATCATCGATAAGGTTAGTGGGGAAATTGCTGGCTCAACCAGGTATTATGATTATGATGCGAGGGAAAATAGTATTTATATTGGCTATACCTTTTACGCTACCAAATACTGGGGAACCGGCTTTAATAAAGCAGTCAAGAAATTAATGCTGGACTATATCTTTCAATATGTGACAGCTGTAGGCTTCCATGTAGGAATGAATAATGTGCGCTCACAGATAGCGATAAGCCGCCTGGGAGCTGTCAAAGTCGGTGAAATGGAAATGGATTTGGCGTTTGGGGCTAACAGGCGGAATTTCGTGTATAGCTTAGCAAAAAATGATTACTCACTTTAAGGTAAAAGTAAGTTTCCAGAATTTGCGATCATCATCTGTCACCAATACATAATTGCTGTACACACAACCTATTGTTAAATAACGTACACCTAACTTGCCATTGATCCGTCCTTTTATATGCACCGCCCCATCCACTAATTCTCCAATCTGTATATACTGTTTTTGATCCGTACCGGGATTATTCGCACATACAAAATGAATTCCATCTTCCGAAAAGATGGGTGCACTTAGTAAAGTATCTATTCCACCTGTCATCCTGTTTATCAGGTAATAATCTTCATCATTTGGTGTCAGAAATTTTACCAGGGATAATTTAGTATCCTTAATATCGCCTACATATTCATAATTATATATTTCCCCCTCATTCTTAAATACCCTCGGCGATTTTCCTTCTACTGGAATTACCAGTTTGCCGCCTTTCAATTTAAACTGTCCGGGCTTAGTCAGGTATTTAATACCTTTGCAATGAGTATATTGCGAAGCCGGGATTTCAGCATAGTTATAGGAGATCTTCTGTGGAAGCTGCAGTAGCAGCAGGACTAACAATAATTTCATAGTGCTAAATGTAGTTTTTTTTTATTTCAAATGACTAACGATATTCAAATAGCATTTTACAATCACATCAGCGCCTACCTGGAACAACTAAAAGTAGACGACAACATCGTGGACGACATCCGCCAGGACATCTTCCTCAAAGCCCACGAATCTATTGATTCACTGAAAGATCACCAGAAAATCATCTCCTGGCTGAAAGTAATCACTTACAATACCGTCGTGGATCACTATAGAAAATCCAAACGCAAAGTACCTGTAATCGCCCCCAACGACTCCCTGAACGAAGGCAACGAGCACCTGATCAAATGCATCTCTTCACTGATCCAAACCCTGCCTGAAGAACAAAAGCACGTAATGGAAGCCATCGAAGTGAGCGGCATCCCGCAGGTAGAATATGCCCGGCTCCACCATCTTCCCCTCAGCACCGTGAAATCCCGCATCCAGCGAGCTCGGAAAAAAATCAGGGAAACCGTCATGAACAGCTGTTTCCTAAGAACTGATAAATACGGCAATGTGACCGATTATACCCCGCCAAAAGAAATCCTCTAAAAACTGCGTCTTTTTTCCAGGCACCCCGTCTATCTCTATAAAATCAATGAGAAAGATGATAATCGGTGCTTTATTAGTTTTATTTGTCGCCATCGCGGCCCTGTTCCTGTACACTTACAGGTGGAATATCGGGAATCCAAACAAATCTCACAGCCTGCAAATAGATGGCTATGAACGGACATTCATTTACCATGTTCCCAAACACCTTCGCCCCAATCCTAAACTCATCATCGTCTACCACGGTTCAAAACTCAAATCCTTCATGATGCAGATGATGACCGGGCATGAATTCGATCTCCTGGCCGATCAAAACCAGGATGCAATCATAGTGTATCCACAGGGATACATGGGCAACTGGAATGACGGCAGGATCCATGCCCCATATCCTGCAAAAAAGCTGAATATGGATGACGTAACTTTTACGAAGGAGATCATCCAATATTTCAAAGCACAATACCACATCGACCCTACACAAATCTATGCTGTTGGCTTCTCCAACGGAGGGCAAATGGCCTTCAGACTTGCAGCGACCGTCCCTGACCTGTTTGCAGCCTATGCTACCATAGGTTCTACCCTGCCAGCGCCGGAGAACAATCTCTTTGCACACAGTCCCCAGCAGCCTGTTTCCATCATCCTCGTCAATGGGCAGCAGGATGGCATCGTTCCTTTTAATGGTGGTGAAATCATCCTCAAAGGTGAAAGCTATGGTATGGCAGAAAGTGCACTTTCCACCGTAGCATACTGGCAGGCAGCCGCCAGGGCGACGGAGATCTCCACCTTACAATTCGGGCATACAGCCAGTCAAACGAATTACTACAACAAAGAAAATGGTAAAAAGGTAAGTTTTGTCAATATCAAAGATGGAGGACATAATGTACCAAACAAAAATTTCCGCATTTATATTCCATTATTGGGCCACATCAACAAAGATGTAGATGTACCAGCGGTGATTTGGGATTTCTTCTTCAAAGATCCCATATCTTTGTCCAGGGGAAAATAGACCCAACTTATGGCACAAGAAATAGAACGGAAATTCCTGCTCGACCTCACCCAATGGCAAGCTGTTGAAAAGCCTGCCGGCGAGCATTTCAGGCAAGGCTACTTAGTCACCGACCCGCAGAAAACCATCCGCGTCAGGTTGACGGATACCAGTGGCTATCTTACCATCAAAGGAATTTCCACAGGCGCTACCAGACTCGAATATGAATATGAGATTCCTGCCGGAGAAGCAAAGGAACTCTTAGACAATTTCGCTATCGCTGAACTATCGAAAATCAGGTACAAAATTACCTATCATAACAAAGTCTGGGAAGTAGACGAATTCTTAGGTGCCAATGAAGGTTTATTTGTTGCCGAAATAGAGTTACAAAGTGAAGATGAACAATTTGATCTGCCAACGTGGGTCACGAAAGAAGTAACCGGAGAGGAGAAATATTATAATTCAAATCTAACTACTCATCCCTACAAAAACTGGTAAGCCAACATGATTATCTCATTTGACCTTGATGATACCCTGATACCCGGGATCAGGCAATTCGAGACTGTAGAGCGTACATTCCTGCAAAAGCTGTGGAGGGTGGAAAAGCTGCGCGTAGGTACCATCGAATTGATGAAAGCCTGCCAGGCAAGAGGGCATAAGGTATATGTATATACTACCTCTAATCGCCCTCCACGCAGAATATGGTGGATGTTTTATTTATATGGTATCAAACTGGATAAAGTGATCAATCAGCAGGTGCATAACCAGGTTGTACGGATACCAGCCAAGCCTTCAAAATATCCACCGGCATTTAAGATCGATTTGCACATTGACGATTCAAAAGGCGTAGAGATGGAAGGAGAGACCTACAATTTCCGTACGGTGATTGTGCGCGAAGATAACCCGGACTGGGCTGTTGATATACTGGCTGCTTTAGGCTAAGCCATTCATCAGAAATTCTTATAGCTATTCAAATTAATAGAAAAAACAAACCGGGCCTTCTCTGTAGAATGAGCCCGGTTTTTGCTGCCATTATTACTTAAATTCCATCAATATGATCAGACCTATTCAACGCTGTGCGACTATAGTAGCATTTACCCTTGCGTCGTGTGGCTCACCTTCCGGCGAGCATGTCAATAACCCGGGCGACAGCACTGGTACAGGCACCGATAGCCTGCTCGCACCTGTGGAAACCAAGGCACCCAATTCAGATTATAAACCCGCCTTCAAAGGCCAGACCCGTATTGGTGGCGTGAAAACCAAAACACCCTATGAATTCAAAGTACTCACTACCGGACTCGAGAATCCCTGGGGCATCACCCAATTACCTGATGGCCGCTTCCTCATCACAGAGAAAAAAGGTGACCTGCGCATCGCTACCACCAGCGGTGAACTGAGCGCACCTATCACCGGTCTGCCAGCTGTCAACTCAGCAGGACAGGGAGGTCTCCTGGGCATTCGCGTAGACCCTGATTTCAGCAAAAACAGGATGGTCTACTGGGTATTTTCTGACCCACTGTCAGAAGGTAATCTCACTGCTGTAGCCAAAGGCAAGCTCTCTGCTGATGAAAAGACAATAGAAGGCGCTACCGTTATTTATAAAGCTACTCCTGCCTACAATGGCACCCTTCATTATGGCGGCAGAATCGTTTTTGACAAAGATGGCAACCTCTTCATCAGCACTGGTGAACGTTCTGACCTTCAGACCCGGCCACAGGCTCAACAGCTGAATTCAGCACTGGGCAAGGTATTACACATTACGAAAGATGGAAAGCCAGTAGAAGGTAATCCGTTCTCCGGCCAGGCTGATAAGCGCCCTGAAATCTGGAGCTATGGACACAGAAATGTGCAGGGCCTTGCATTCCATCCTGAAACAGGGGACCTGTGGGAGACTGAATTTGGCCCAAGAGGCGGGGATGAAGTGAATCGTATTGAAGCAGGCAAGAACTATGGCTGGGCAACGATCACCTATGGTATTGAATATTCCGGTGAAAAGGTAGGTGAAGGCATTCAGCAGAAAGCTGGACTGGAACAACCTGTTTATTATTATGACCCGGTGATCAGTCCAAGTGGTATTACGTTCTATTCAGGTACTGCGATTCCTGAGTGGAAGAACAACCTGTTTATCGGTGCACTGAGTGGTATGCACATTGCCCGCCTGGTAATCAAGGATAATAAAGTGGTGGGAGAAGAAAGATTACTGGCCGATGAGCAACAGCGGTTTAGAGATATTACAGAGGGTAAGGATGGCGCCTTGTATGCCATCACTGATGGAGGCAGATTGTATACGATCCACAAGAAATAATTGATCGCAACAATAGAGGATCCGGCACCCTCGAAAAATGATTTGATTTTTGCAAAAAACCGATTGATTCCTTTAAACATCGCCCTGTCATACGCTGTTACCTTTGTTATAAATAATCAAACAATGGCAAACAAAATAGCATTGATAACCGGCGGTAGCCGCGGCATAGGTCGCGACTCAGCATTAAAATTAGCTGGCAAAGGACTCGATATCATCATCACTTACAATACCCGTGTGGAAGATGCCCGGGCAGTAGTTGCACAAATCGAAGCAAGCGGACAAAAAGCCGCTGCTTTACAACTCAATACCGGTGTGATCAGCAGTTTTGAAGACTTCGCCACACAGCTCAAAAACACCTTAAGTACCCATTTCGGTACCGACCACTTCGATTATTTAGTCAACAATGCTGGTCAGGGTGGATACAGTGCCATCAGCGATGTCACCGAAGCCTTCTTCGACGACCTGCTCAATGTACACTTCAAAGGCGTGTACTTCTTAACACAAAAACTCATCCCCTTCCTGAACGATGGCGGTGGTATTGTGAATATCTCATCCGGTCTGACCCGCGTATCATTCCCCGGATCCTCTGTATACGCCTCTCTCAAGACTGCGGTTGAAACCTTCACCCGCTACCTGGCAAAAGAGCTTGGCAGCAAAGGCATCAGGGCCAATGTAGTTGCCCCGGGTGCGACCATGACGGATTTTGGTGGTGCACACTTAAGAAGTAATGCCGATTTACAAAAGAATGTAAGCAGCATCACCGCCCTGGGCAGAGTTGGCACAGCAGAGGATATTGGTGGCACAGTCGCCTTCCTCTGTACAGACGATGCCCGCTGGGTAAACGGACAAAGAATAGAAGTATCCGGAGGGATGTTTGTATAACATAAATGAGGTTGGATCAAAGTAAGTTCCGGAACTAAATCCGGCTCCCTGATGGAGATAAATTCCCATCAATTACTTTGATTCAACCTCATTTAATTGATTCGTATCTTTATAGTATGCTTAGCAATACCTCGCTCGAAGAATTTTACAAACGTAATGCAGCTACCTTTCCGGCAGGCATTACAAAGGATACAGGGCATTTCAATGTCTTTGATCCGCAGACACTCTTCAACAAAGATAATGACAATCGCACCATGCCCTACAGCCGCCGGACGTACTATAAGATCAGCTGGCTGAATGGCAAAAGCCGGGCAGAATATGCCGATAAGGTCATTGAAGTAGAAAAGAACGCCCTGCTCTTCGCCACTCCCAAAATCCCATATCACTGGATCCCTGCAGATAGCAATCAATTTGGTATGTTCTGCATCTTCACCGCCGATTTCCTCATGCCCCGAAAATCAGGTGTGGTGCTGGAAGAACTCCCTCTCTTCCAACCCGGACATGTACCCTTATTTCACTTGAATGATGAGGAAACAGCTGAAGTAGCTTACATCTTCAAAAAGATGCAGAAAGAACTCCATGCTGATTATAAATTTAAATTCGACCTGCTGCGGAACCTGGTGATGGAACTCATTCATTATGGCCAGAAACTGCAACCAATGACCGCATTGAATACCACACAAAATGCATCGCAGCGCATCTCCATGTTGTTCCTGGAATTGCTCGAAAGACAGTTCCCCCTGGAATCGCCGGAACAAAGATTAAGTCTGCGTACCCCAAAGGAATACGCAGACCGCCTGGCTGTACATGTCAACCACCTGAATAAAGTATTGAAAGAATCCACCGGTCGTACTACTTCAGAACTCATTAGTAAACGCCTGGTAGAAGAAGCAAAGATCCTGCTCAAACAAACTACCTGGAGTGTGGCGGATATCGCTTATGCACTGGGCTTTGACGAAGTATCACATTTCTCCAATTACTTCAAGAAGCAAACGGCTGCTGCGCCGCTTAGCTTCAGGACGTAATTTTAGACAACTCTTCTCCAAAGGAAAGTTTCAATTTTTTCATCTTAGCCACCACCTTCTCAAATCCTTTTTCATCACCGGCCTTGTACATCAGCAATGCCTGCGTTTCGTAAAAAGGATACAACACGCTCTTATCTTCTATGGCAGCGATAGTCTTCATACAGGTCTTAATATGCTGTAAGCCCTCCGCGATTTCCCCTTTCTCATAGCAGTGATACGCCAGGTTATTGTGCGCAGCACGCAATGCAGCACGGATAGGATTGTGCTCCTGCAGGTATTCCCACAAAGTGACTTTACCCAATTCTTCAATCATACGACGGCATACTGCAAAGGATGCTTCCTGCTCTCCGGCTTCATACAAAGCATATCTCTGGTGATCCCATACATATGCCCATAATCGCATTTCATTACTTTGCGCCGCTGTCAGCATGTTTTCGATTTGTTGTAGTAAACTGATGGCTGCTTCGTACTGCTTATCCTGCACTAACAAAGACGCTTCCATCATCTGCTTATCAAATGCTGCCTGGTTGAATTCATATACACCCGGCACTTCAGGCAACTGGAATTCCGCATAAGGGAATTTAATCCAATCCTCTGCTTCCAGGTCCTCCTTCTTCGCAATTTCCTGCGATTTTTTCCACAACTCCTTCGCCTGCTGTATATCTCCTTTCAGATGATATGCCCATCCCAGGTAATATACAGCCTCATGCTGATAGCTCTCCTTTACCGTTTCCAGCTTCTTTTCTGCCTGTTCATAGTCTCCCTGCAGGATCAATCCAAGTCCCAGGTTCACTGTTATAAATCCTTTGTCAAGCCTGTTGGCAAAACGCTTCTCTACAATCCCGAAGGTAGCCGCATAATGCTGATGAGGGATAAACCTGCTCAACCCTGTCTTCCTGGCCACTACTGCGGCACAAAATTCAGGATCCCGGAATTCAAGCGGTACATACTTAAAATTCTCTACATCTCTTGCCACTGCTATTCCACAGATCTTAAGGGTCCGCATCGCCAATGGCACCGCATCCAATTCATAATAATCACTCTCACTAAAGACCTTTTCACATAACTCCTGTGTCAGCATTTCTTTAGGCACATACGGCAAATCATACCCGTTTTTATTCAGCGCAGTCTCAACGATCTTTGGAGTGATGTATTGAGCTGGTACATTATACAAACGTTCATCAGCCTTCAGTGCATTGATGATAAAATCCTCGTCCCAGAAACATGCCCATACCTGGTCGAAAGTAGTGTAGTCAAACTGTTTCCCTGCCAGGTATTCATTGGTAATATCCTTTCGCTGTTCCCATGCAGCCGGCAGTTCTGCCAGGTACTTTTTATAATACGCATAACTATGCTTGTTGATCTGGCGCACATCTACCTGGTCAATTGTATTGTCCAGGATATGCTTCGCCATATCCTTCACGTCACTACTTGCCCCATAGCGCCAGCGATCCCTGTTATTTCTATCTACAATAAACGGCCATTCCCGTTCCTGGCCATACTTCGCCACCGCATATTCATACACTTCCTTACTCACCAGTTTTGCGGGTATATTATTGATCACTTCTATACCCAGGTCAATCGCCTGGATGATATATTCATAGGTATAGTACTTCCCGGGCAGGTCCTTATAATGCACATCACTCAGTCCGCCACCTGCTATCAGCGCAATATTCATCCGCTCATCCATGAATGCCTCAGGTATATACTTATAGTTGTATTGATTGAAAGCGACCTGCTTAAAACACATCTCATACGTCATCTTATCCTGGGGCAGAAATTGCAGGTCCACACCATACCTGTGTTTTGCAAAGACTTCCTCAGTTAAGAACTGCTCAGGTATGTCCTGGTAACGCAACGGAGACTCCCGGTCTACAGCCTGTAACACAATGTCCTGTGTGATTAATGAAGGATCCACCAATGACACGATATGACCGGTCTCATTTTTATTCTCCAACACTTTGGAGAGCATTTCGCTGGTACGGAATGCTGCAGGCACCTGAAGGAAAGTATCAAACGATGCGGCTTTACTATAAAAGGATTCATGCCAGTAGGCCTGGTCTTTCACTATTTTAGAAGGCCCTTCTGCATCCCAGTTCACCGTCACATTATCCCCATAAAAATAATGCAGGTTGGTCTGCTGCTCATAAGGCTGTGCCTTTTTACTATAGTAACTGGCTGTATCGTAATTCTTAAGTGCTTCTTTCTTATTACCCTGCAGGTGATGTACTAATCCCAGTAACCAGTGGTTGGAGAATACAGACCTGATCCCTACTGATTTTTGCAATACAGCTTTCGCATCTTCCAGTTTGCCTTGCAGCATATAGGCCTCACCTAATACGCGCAGCGGGAAGTAATCAGTATCCCGGGCCTGTGTAGCAATCGCAATCGCCTCCTCATAATTGCCCAGTCTTACTTCACACATAGCAGCCCATCCTATACAACCATAATCATAATGTAATTTATCAGGAGACAAAGGAATACCTTGTTTAAAATACACACTGGCCTGTGCATATGCCCTGGCAGCAAACAAGACTTCCCCCGCTTTGTAATAAGCTAAATAATAAGCTGGTGCTACCGCAATCGCTGCCTTGAAACGATGATACGCTTCTGATGCTGCGCCCTGACCACGTTCATTCATTCCCTGCTCTACCAACCGGATGCCTTCCTCCGTCACACCCTCCTTCCAGATAGGCTGCTTATTCTTCAGCGCCCTGTATAATTCACGGGTATTCAATCCCAGCACATCATAATGCTCCGACTCTACCACATAGCAGTACTCAGATCGAAACACCAATGCATAGTTATGCCAGGCGAGGAAGGTATTGTTTGTTTTATAATAGTCTAATGAATCCTGGTTATACAGTGCCGTAATAACAGTATCAGGGCTAAATTCAAAACATTCCAGATCATAAAACCAGGAGATGAAATGAGGGGCATTGATTTTTCTGAATGGCATCTTATGTACTACTTCATCATCCTCTCCCCAGGCCACAGCCATATAGCGAACAGTTTCAGTACCTTTCGTATATTGTAATGCCTGCAGTTTCAGGTATTCTGTTGTCACATTGCCTGTTACATAATAAGAGACATCCAATACCCCTGCCACTGTCAGGTCACCAATTACAAGCAGTAACCCACCTGCACTATCCAGATCCTTATCCACATGTAAATCACCCTCATGTACAAAGATCTCCCCGTAATCTTCAAAGTATTCTTCCTCTGAATCGTAGCCATAATATGAGTTGTCATCCCAGTCATCGAATAACTGGTCTACGCCTAAGAGGTCTAAGACTTCACTGTAAGACATTTCTTTCAATGCATGCCGGAAGACATCTGCTGATGCTTCCTCCTGTCCATCTGCTGATGCTTCCTCCTGTTCGTCTTCGGTCTCATTTTCTGCCACAATGCGCTCCGTCATCGTATACTTTGCCGTCGCCTTTGCTGCCAGCACCGGTACTAACAAACGCATAAACTCTTCCTCACTATACTCCTGGAACTCCTTCTCATAGTAAATCTGGTACACTCCTACGGGATTTTGTACCATTACCCACTTCTCATTCCCGCTGATGATCAATCCCAACACCATAGTGGCCTGCGACAGGAAATCCCGCTCCTCATCCAATGCATTAAAATGACACCTGTGAATTTGACAATAAACAGAAAGGAAACCATACAGGTGATTCGCATTTGGACCCTGCTGGTCATAAGCATACAGGGCACAAACAAAATCATCCTTATCAAAAAAGAAAGATCCTTTTTCCAGCCAATACGCCTGGAACTCCTCATCCATAGGGAATCCTACAGCGGCTTCCATCTCTTTGATGTGTGCAGCCGATACCGGGGTGATCTCTACTTTGTCAGGGAATTGGGCCTCCAGTAGTCTGGCTACGCCAATTATATCGTTGTACAACTCTTTGGGAGGCAGGTCTTCAATTACCGGGGTATAGCCTTTCTTTGTTTTCTCGGCTATCAGTTTCTCTGCTGCTTTAATACATTCTTCTACGGTAGGAAAGAGTTTTGTCTGTGCTTGTCCCTGTGTACCGTATTTTCCGAATATTACAGTGAGGCTTGTCAGGTTAATCTCAATGTTCCAGAATTTGTGCGACTTTTCGTCCTGGTAAATGAACTTCTTCTTCATGTAGTAATGGGGGCTTAGGTTTTACGCCGCCAAATTATATAAATAATTTTAATAACCTATACCCCCATTATACAATGATTAAAACTCATTTCTTAATTACCCTTCAATCATTGACTATCAATTACAAATACCTCCCTATGAAATAAGTCCTAAATTTTATATCTCAGCCCCCCGTAAAACATTCTTCCAATCACAGGTCCCCATACCATACTGGCATCAAAACCAGCACCAAATGGCTGACCCGCATTGATCACCGGATCTTTCTGGTAGAAATTAGTCAGGTTCTCCGCCCCGATATAAATATCCAGTTTCTTTGCAAAGGTCCTGCTCACCTGCGCATTCATGGTTACATAATGCTGTGAGTATGCCTCCGGACTTACTGCGGTAACCGGTATACGCTTTGGACCATTGTAATTCACGGTATAATCAAATTTCCAGGCCTTTACACCATAGGCCAGATTCGCAAATACACGATGCTTGGCTGTCAGCGGTCTTTGTTTCAGGATACCACTATAAGTAGTCTTTACATCGAAATAACGGTAGGCGACTCTTACATCCAGTTTTGGTAAAGGCTCTGCTGAAATCTCCGCCTGCATGCTGTTGGAATAAGACTTTCCATCCAGGTTATAGAACTTCACTTCTGTAGGATTCTCCAGGTCTACTACCACCTGGTTGTTGAAATCATTCCTGAAATAGTCTACACTCACCATCGCATCTCTGCCAAATAATTGCAGCTTCTGATCTACACTAATGCCTTTATTCCAGGCCACTTCAGGATTCAGGCCATAAGCTTTTCCACCTGTAGTACCCAGGATATTGATATTCCTGGCGCTGGCCATCACACTCATATTCTCCGCCAGTATGTTTGCTGTACGCTGACCTCTACCTGCACTCACTCGTATGGTTGTACCCGGAACAGGCTCATACCGTACATGGATGCGGGGAGTGAGGAAGAAACCAAAGAGACTGTTATGATCCCCACGCAATCCGGCTACTACATTGAAGTTTTCCACGGGTGAATAAGTGTATTCAAAGAAAGCACCGGGTACTACTTCAGTTCTCTTATACTTCAGCGTATTCAGGGATTCATTATAGTTATCATTCAGGAAACTGAACCCTGTTCTGAACTTGTGGGTAGTAGTACCAATGATGGACTGGTAAATCAGGTTTGCATATACACTCTTCTGGTCACCATCGTACTTTGTCAATCCAAAATAAGAGTTTTGGGTATGACTGATGCCGGCTAACTGCAAACCGATGCTCTTATAAGGCTTGCTGGGAAATGTATAACCAATCTTTGCAAATGCTTCATACCTGTCCGTATTAATGCCCAATCCATACAGGGAAGAACCTGATTTATAGTCAATCTGGCCTCCCTTCTTTTCATCCTTCAATACCTTCACACCAAAGATGGTCATGAACCCCTTTCCATTATCATATTTCCATCTGTTCACAGCACTAAACAGGTTCCCGGTGGGTACATCCCTAAATCCATCTTTGGTGAAATCCACTTTTTTGTTAGTCAGAAAGTCATCGTGCAACAGCAAGCCTACTGACCATTTAGCATTGATCTTCTGTGCCAGGTTCACGTTGACATCCGTCTTGCCAAAGTCGTTTACATATACATTGGCATATAATTGTTCACTGTTCTCAGGCTTCTTTAATTCCACGTTGATCTGGCCGGCAATGCTCTCATAACCATTTGCCACAGAACCAATCCCTTTCGTCAATTGAATAGATTCCACCCATGGGCCGGCGATAGAATTCAGGCCCAGGGGAGTAGCCAGTCCTCTCGGACCAGGCAGGTTTTCTACGGTCAACTGCGTATAATTACCACTCAGGCCTAATAACTGGATCTGTTTAGATCCGGTTATCGCATCATTATAAGATACATCCACTGATGGATTGGTTTCGAAGCTTTCACTCAGGTTACAGCAGGCAGCTTTCAGCAATTCCTTGCTGGTAATCACCTCAGTTCTGGCAGTAGCCAGGGAAGAGATCTGGGTAGTTTTCACCCTTGAGTTCACCGTGAATTCTTTCAATTGCTGCTCATTCACACGGTAGTGACAACATTCGGGCAGTGCGTTGTATGATTTGGCACTGGCTTTTTTGTCTTCCACATCATGACCTACCTTCAGGATGCGGTCTTCAATCGTATTCAGGTTTGTTTGAGCAGCATCATATTCCAGGTGCAGTGTTTTAGTGGCTACATCCCAATGGGCCATGCTCACACCTGTACCTTTAGCAGCCGTTTCAATCCTTTGCTGGCATTGCTCACAGGCACCGGCTACGTTGATAGTAGCCTGGTGACCGGAATTATTCATGGGCATGCTGGTTTGATCCCCGGCATTGTTCCCGGGCGCATCTTCCTCTACCCTGTATTTACAGCATCCGGGCAGTGCATTGTAAGCTTTCTTACCTGCTTTTTTACCATCCACATCATGCCCAACCTTCAGAATCCTGTCTTCAATTGTATTGAGATTCGTTTGGGTAGTATCAAATTGTAAATGCAGGGTTTTAGTCGCCACATCCCAATGAGCCATGCTCACACCAGTACCTTTGGCAGCGGTTTCAATTCTTCGCTGGCATTGGTCACATTCCCCGGATACAGGTATGGAAATATTCTTCTGAGCGGATACAATCACAGAATAGCATAATAGGGAACCTATTAGCATAATAAGCTTATACATAAAAATAATGTTGCGTAATAAATGGGAAAAAAGTCAACTTATAGCCTGTAGATGGCTAATGAATGGATTGTGGGGTATCAAACTCTATAAATACAATGCAGGATATATTTGGGGACATTATTATATAGTGGTGGCCCATTTCCATAATTAAAATGGAAAGGCTGTTCCAAAACCGGTTCAATACTCCAGTTGTTCAGCTGCAGATTTGCCAGCGTAAAAAAGAAGGTAGCCGGGATATTCACATGGGTAGCGGAGAAATGGCTATCCTCCACCTTCAGGGTCTTAAAGGCTGTTTCGCAACACCCCTTATGCTCCTTGTCCATGTCACAATGATGCGCTGTAGCACTTGCCAGTCCAAGGGACACCTCTTTCAGTTTACCACAACAATAAAACTGCTTTACACCCAGACCGACAAGGGTCAGGGAGTAAAGCAGTAATAAACATATTGCGGTTACCCTTTTCATGTATAAGCAAAGGTACAACTCCCGATGTATATAATTTTAGATAAGATTTATATTATTTCAGCAGAAGCCGCTAAGTCTTACATAATCAAAAAGTTAACTGCTGTATAATGGTCGGATCCTGGATCTCCTTGTCCCTTGCCAGCAATAATACCTTCGCCATCACCTCGGCTGACTTCGGGTCATCATCCGCAAATGGCAGGAACAACCTACCTCTTTGCTGTGAATGTACCGGCAGAATGGACAGGTACCTGCCCGGCATCATATGCACAATGGCGCTGCCCAGGTGTACGCTGTACTCACCGTATTGCCCCTTGATCTTTGCATGGTTGCCCACTACACTCACATTGTCCAGTTTGAATAAGCGGGTGGTCTCCTTCAGCAATACCGCCCTCATTTCGATGGTAGAGTGACTGGCCTCAGGGTCTACACCACCTACATGCGCCACACTTACTACCAGGTCAATATCACGCATCACCTCGCTGAAAATGCGGGGATCGATATCTTTGAAAGCGACATTCCTGTACGTCTTCAGGTCATGGAAGATCACCTGCTCCAGCACCGGACTTTCCACCTCCGCAGGGGAGAACCAGTTTGCCTCCGCATACATTTTCACCACAAAACCTTCCTGGTGGAATGCCTTCTGCAAACCTTCCTCATGGTCTACTTTCCAGCCCCTGGATTTCAGCAATGCCACCGTCTTCGCAGGCTGTACCTGATGCCCTGCATAACGGCGGGAGATGGATTGTTCTTCCAGTTCCTCTGCCAGCGGGGTATACAGTTCACGGAAAATCTGTTTGAAAGGCTGTTGTAAATGCTGTTCAAAGCAATAATGCTGGTAGTCGCCCCAGGTACCACTGGCGTACAGATCTGTACAGTGCGCAATGCGGATCTGATCGTCTGCAGCTATTTTTGTGATTTGCTTAGCAGGGGAGACTAATGTGTTGTCCTGCCAGAAACCATGTCCCTTCCTTGTTACAAACACCAGTTTTTCCAGGTGCTTTGCAATCACCGGATGTGTGAATAAGGTAGCCAGTTCCGCAGCTTCAAAAGCATCGCCTCTCACCATCGCTTCTTCCAGTGACTTGCGGGAACGTCGGAATTGTTCCTTCAGTGTCTTTTTGAATTCCTGTAGTTCCAGCACCTTTTTATCTTTCCTGAATTTAGCAGGTATGGCAGCCAGTTTTTTATCGCCTTTGAATGCCACTACATCTGCTTCACCGTCTTCTTCGATAATGAGGCCGATCAATACATCATCATATTGAACCTGGGTTTCCTTAGAGAGGATGCTTTGTACCTGTTTGGTTTCCATGGCCCAGCTCAGGCGTATGGGATCTGCATACCCTGCATTCCTGGCCAGGTTCTCCATCGCAATACGGATGGCAATACCTTCGCTGGTTTGCTTTTGTGCACCGAACTGCTTGCTTTCTTTTTTAAATTGCTGGATGTACTCATATCTGGCCAGGATGTCTTTTTGCGGGTTCGCCTTGCTCAATGGAATCAGGCCATACATACGCAGGTAATCCTGGTCTCTCTTTTCTTTCACCTTTTGGGTCACCTCCTTGATTTTAAGGTCACCGGTGATGACATCAGCATACAGGCGCGCCCTGCGATGACCATTGCCGTCACTGATATATTTAGCGGCGTTATACACTTTCTGCCAGCGGTCTTTACCAATTTCTTTATATGCCTGCCGGAACCATTCCTTATCCACCGCACCATCTTTAAAGTCCTGGAGTTCGATGGAAGTATATAATGCCACGGCGCTTTCAAGGTCAGCATTCTGCGCAGCATAGGCATCGGACTTGGTATGCACATGCAACCACCAGATAGCAGTATCCAGTCCTTTCCAGTTCAGGTAAGCACTTACCAGCTTTTGCCACTGTGGCGCATATACGGCCGCTTCTATAAGGCGTTCTTCTTTGGCACTGATTGCCTGCATAGTAACATCAAATTGCGCCTGCGTATCAGCAGGAGCAGGGTAACACCGCTTCAGCAAAGAAGAGAATAACTGTTGTTTATTCCTGGAATCGGCAGCATACATGTATCCTTTGTGCAAAGTATCTTTTCCCAAACCAGCCAGTATTTGTGCAAAACGGTGGATGCCTTCCAGTCTTTCGATATCAGCAACAAAAGAAGATACAGGGGTAGCGGAGTCACCACGTTTCAGTTCAATATCCAGCAGGTGCTCTCTTACCCGAAGATACATATCCTGCAGGAAGGGATACCGGGTAAAATAGTCACGTTGTACACTGGTCCTGCGGGAGGTAGATAAGTCCCGGATCACACTACGTGAGAGGAGGCCCCTGTACATTTCACTTTCAGGAATGATGCCCAGGCTAAATGCTTTGCAAAACAGCTCCAGTGGTGCCAGGTACACTGGAATATTCTCTTTCAAGCCGCTAAACTGCCGCCAGTGGTAGATTTGCCATACAGCAGCTACTAAATGATCAGGGATCTGGGACAGGTAGATCTTTTGCAGGAACCAGTTCAGGTGTTGTTCCGACTGCCAGCCATAGTTATAATTACCTGTAGCGAGGCGTTCTTCCGGTATGCGGGCAAATAACCGCGTAGTAGCACCAATCAGGTATGCAGTCCGCTCAGCATATGGGAAGATCAGGCGCAATGCACTGAAGGCATTCGCGATCAGGTGGAGTTTTCCAGTACGCACTTCCTTTGTGATCTCTGCGGGCAGATAATCATTCAACTTTGGAATAAAGTCGAATACAAAGGGCTCTGCATTATTAAACCCGTAAAAATATTGGGGTTTCAGGGCTATTTCGTCCAGCAAAAACAGATCTATGGGCTGCAGACCGGATGCTTCAAACCATTGTTTCCAGACCTCAGGCAATGGATACGAAGCATATTTTTCTCCGGGACTCAGTCCTTCAGGCATTCTTACATATTTACTACGGAAGCCATTTCCTAAAAGTAACTTATGTTTTGCTTCATCCCAAGTTTCTACTTCATACTCATAATCCTGGTTAGCAAGAAAGAGCTCAATGAGTTTCCGGAGTTCCTGCTGGATGTATGTTGTTGGCTGTGAGAAACCAAATGGAATCTCTGCTACGCATTGACCGTAGTAATCATGCGGGTCAACAAGGGGCTTGACAGGTTCCTGTATAAGTGCAGGATTATACAAACCGTATCCATTCTCTTCATTATATACAATGGCACTATCAGTGCTGAGTTCTTTTAGTAAGATCTCTTCTTTCGGAGAGATATTCTTCCTGTCTTTAAATGCCAGTAGCAATGGTGTAAGCTCCGCGGTGAGGCGATTACGTTGTTTACACTGGCTGGCAATATCCAGGCCGGCAAGGCGCTGTTCCACATCTCCCTGCAAGAGCGCCGTGACAGCATGCAGCAACAACTCATCCTGCTGATTTAACAAAACGCCAATAGCCCTGCTTCTCATACCGCTGCTCTTGCGTTTGAGCATATCAACCAGCACTGCATTTTCATCGGCATTCAATTGTAACGTATCCAGTACATTAAAAGCCGTTTTTTGCAGGAATTCGCCTTTTTCTTTCAGAATGCGCATGGCGAAGTCGCGCTGGAAACCGGTGACGGGGGTTTCAGTCTTGTTACTATCCCAATAGTAAACCGCGAATCCAGGCAGTAATACTTTTGCCAGTTTTTCTTTTACATCCAGGGCCATCTCATCATAGTAAGAAAGCACAATATCCAGTCGTTCGCTTTTTTCTAAAACCAGGGAGAGCATGGCAGAGAGTACATTGCTCCTGCTATAGGAGATATGTAACCATGAAAAGGCGATGCCATTATAGTTCTTTTCTTTTACTTCGGAGCGCTTCAGTATCTGGTGCAGTTTATCAAAAAGGCCCGGATAATAGGTATCATAGTGCTTAGCATTGTAGTACATACGCATGATCAGCATATTCACAGCAAGCCCGTTTACAGCCAGACTTTCATCTTCAAGTCCTGCCATGATCACAGGCAGATCCAGCTGAAAGTGACTGGCTTCCATTGCGAACTTTACGGCAATTACACGTTTCTCTTCTGATGTCGACTGCATTAACTCATGCAGATAAGGCAATGTCAGTTCTAGATCGTGCACCCCCTGTGCCCACAGGGCCATATATACATCTGCGTTATTCTTACTTTGAATGCCTTCCGGTATTTTGGCAGTATCGAACATGTAAGTACATGCTTTGCCCAGGAAAGCATGGATAGCAGATTCCTTTTCTGCCTCCCAGCTTACACCGGCCCATACATCGATGGCCCTGATCACAGCAGCAAAACGAGCGAGCTTGTTGTCAGCAATCACTTTCAGCATATGTTTGAAAGCACCGATAGTACTGGTATCAATGGATTCAACGATGCTTTGTCTTAAGCCTTCCTGTCTTTGTGCCGCGATCAGGAGTTTCTCTACCAATTGCCAGCAGTCTTCCCGCTCGCTTGTCAGCAGGGCCTTGATAATATTGTGCGTAACCTTTCCGGTTTCCTCTTTATTGAATACAATATCCTCTACAAGCTTGTATACTTCCTCATTCCCCTCGTCCAATGCAGCTGCCCAGATGTAATACAGGTAGCTCATGGACTCCTGATGATCCCAGATGATCTGTTCTGTGATGCTGGTATCGTAAGCAGTATAGGTATAAATATCGCCATAATCTCTTTGATAAACCTGGAAGATCGTGTTCACCAGGAAATCGAGTTGATTGGGCAGGTACAGCTCTCTTTTGCCCGGGGAGCGGAAAGAGCGGCGGTAGTAGCCTTTCTGGTAGCTAAGCCGGGGAAATTTCTTCCAGGCAATTCTTACATATACTGCTTTCTCATCACCATAAATATAACGGAGCAGGTTATACATTTCGGGATCATCCCACTCATTGTCAGGCAGCAACTTCACCATGCCCTCGTAGCGGGGACTACCGAATTTAATATCAGTAGTATAATCGTTGCGGTCAACAGTATACCCTTCTAATTGTCCCAATAAAACCAGGCCTACTTCAGCATTGCGTGGTGTAAGCAGCTCGTGTGAGGCTTCGCCTTTGTACACAGACTGTAAAGTGTTGATCAGGTTTTTCTCAAAATCCGGGATAATCCTCGTAGCGAGGAATTCTTTTGCATTCATCTTAAAAATAAATTTAGGGTCCGGTTACCAAATGCTACCGGAAAGAAATGTTAATCGAATAAAGGTGATAACTGTATCAGGGTTAAGCTCAAAATGATCACTTAATTGTTTCAGTTCTTCCTCGTTGGCAAATATGGCATACATGCCATCTTCAAAAGCTTGTAGTGCTGTTTCCTGTGCTCTGGTCAGATCTGCTTTTTCTTCATTGTAAATGCTTCCGAAACCGATCTTTCCATTAGCAGCTTGTCCCTCCATTTGTTCACTGCTCAGGTATGGTAATGCATTTGCCCCCGGCTTTTTAGTATTGTAAGCATTTACCTGTTGTTTGACCACAGCAGTGATCAGGTCCTTTACAGTAGGATTGGGGCCAATATCATCCAGCTCTATTTGTTGTTTTTCAAGAATGGCATGTTTACGTCCCGCTTGTTTAATGTTGATTATTACGAACATCAGGGTTAAAATTTAAACAATCTGCCGGCAAGATATAAAATAAAAATGTAATTAAG
Source organism: Chitinophaga silvisoli (assembly GCF_003412465.1). Classification (GTDB taxonomy): domain Bacteria; phylum Bacteroidota; class Bacteroidia; order Chitinophagales; family Chitinophagaceae; genus Chitinophaga; species Chitinophaga silvisoli. The sequence goes on along the minus strand of NZ_QTJV01000019.1, from coordinate 94,390 downwards.
CAAGTAGGTAATGGGCATTCATGCAAGAGGATGAAATCTCTATAATAGTTGCAATTAACTTATTACTGACCATATTACAGTTAATTTTAGCAAATACACCAGATTGAATGCCAATACCATAATGAATTTCGTGACAATCGTTCCATACATGCTCTTTTGTCAGGCGCTTTTTCATTTGGCACAAAAGATGATAATTATCAGTATAAAATAGAGATAACATGGCTAATCAAACTGCGATACTTGCTGGTGGTTGTTTTTGGGGAGTAGAGGAACTCATCCGTGAGCTGCCGGGCGTGATCAATACACATGTGGGTTATACGGGAGGCGATGTGAAGAATGCGACATACAGGAATCATGGCACCCATGCAGAAGGGATCAAGATAGAATTCAATGATGAGGTAATTTCTTATCGTAAATTATTGGAGTTCTTCTTTCAGATTCATAATCCGACTACGAAGAATCGTCAGGGCAATGATATAGGTACATCTTACCGCTCAGCAATCTTCTACCTGGATGCGGCGCAGAAGGAAACCGCAGAGGAGTTGATCAAAGAGCTGGATGCAGCGAAGATCTATCATAACCCTATCGTGACGGAAGTGGTGCCGGCGGGTGATTTCTGGGATGCGGAAGAAGAACACCAGGATTATCTGCAGAAGCATCCGAATGGGTATACTTGTCATTATATCAGGCCGGAGTGGGAGTTGAAGAAGTAATTTTTCTTGAAGCAATAAATTCCAATCCCTGCTGCCTTTTGGTGGTGGGGATTTTTGTTGATATTAAATCCTAAATAACTGCCCCCATTGTTTTAATGCTACTATTACCGGGATGATCTGTCTACCCACTTCCGTCAAGGCATACTCAACCCTCGGCGGCACCTCCGGGTACAGCTTCCGCTCTATCAACCCATCCTGCTCCAACTCCCGCAAATGTTGTATCAACATTTTCTCCGACACATCCTCTATCCTCCTCTTTAAATTCCCATACCGCATACATTCCTCCTGCGAAAGCAAATTCAAAATCTGCAACTTCCACTTCCCATTGATCGCATTCGATGCCAGGCCAACCGGACAATCAAACACCTTATCCCCTAATTTATATTTCTCCATCTCACAACCAATTTAAGATCAACAATTTTTACTAAAAAGTAAGTACCGAACTTTCCGGTAAGTACTTGACTAAAGGTAAATACTAAGATAGTTTTGCCCATAAAAAATTACAGAATTATGCACAAAACGATCACGATAGACAAGCTTCAAATCAGCTACCGCAGCGCCGGCTCCAACAACAAAGATGTAATTTTACTCTTGCATGGATGGCCACAAACCAGCTATTCCTGGCGATTTGTAATGCCAATACTTGCAGCAGCAGGTTTCCACGTCATCGCTCCAGACCTTCCCGGCATGGGCGATTCCGGCATCCCGGCTTCATTTGATAAAAAACATATTGCTGCCATCATTCACAACATGATGCTACAACTCAATTATGACAACATCTTCCTTGCCGGCCACGACTGGGGCGCATCTGTCGCATATAGTTATGCTGCCCAATTCCCCAATGCAGTACAACAACTCGCCCTGCTGGACGTACCTCCTGTAGGTGAATACCTGGAAAAGCTACCCTTACTACCCAGAAATAACAAAGCCCTCTGGTGGTTCGCCTTCCACCAGGTACAGGACCTACCTGAATTATTGATCGCAGGAAAAGAAAAAGAATACCTCAGCTATTTTTATAAAAACTCGGCTTTCAAAAAAGAAGTCTTCGATGACGCTACTATCAGCGAATACTGCCGCACTTACAGCCGGCAGGAAAAATTAAGCGCCAGTCTCAACTACTACCGCGCCGTACTACAGGATATAGACGATAACAAAACAATACTACCAATGCCCGTATTAACAATAGGAGGAGAACAGGGACTCGGCCACCTCGCTTACAATATCACGAAAGCACTTGCCCCCGATATCACCAATGCCATCATCCCCGATTGCGGGCATTATATCCAGGAAGAACAACCTGATCTATTATGTAATGAACTCATTCGCTTCTTTAAACAATCAACTTATACCCCGCACCCCTGATACTCATCAACTGCACGCCCGGTTCATTTTTCAGCATCTTTCGCAAATGCGACATGAACACATCCATACTACGTGCATTGTAATACGTATCATCACCCCAGATCTTCAGCAGCGGCACCTGCCGCGGTACCAGGGTATTCCTGTTCTGCAGCAACAGCTCTAACAACGCGGCCTCCTTGTAAGACAAGGTATACCTCGCGGCAGATGTCTCCAACTCCTGTGTCACCGGGTCCAGCTTACAACTGCCAAATGTATATACAGACCCGGTGTCCTGCTTCGTTCCAAACCTGCTGAGCAAAGACTCCATCCTGATCAGCAATTCCCCCATATTAAAAGGCTTCCGCAGATAATCATTTCCACCACTCTTAAAGCCCTTGATTACATCTTCCGGCAAGGACTTGGCACTCAAAAATATAATCGGCACACCCGTATCCAGTTTTCTGATATCCTCCGCCAATGTATACCCATCTTTCAAAGGCATCATCACATCCAGCACACAGATGTCCGGCGGTGTATTTTGAAACAATTCCAGGGCCTGACTGCCATCCGTAGCCAATACCACCTCATACCCGCTCTGCCGCAAACCATCACTGATGATCTGCGCCAGCGTTAGCTCATCTTCCGCATATAAAACTTTATACTTCATTATAAACAGGTAATTCTATGATAAATTCTGTTCCCTTTCCTAAATCACTCACCACACGGATCTTTCCTCCATGCTTTTCCACTATCTGCTTTACATAATTCAATCCCAACCCGGAGCCCTTCACATTATGTACATCCACATTATCCTGCACCCTGAAGAACCTTTCAAAGATCCGTGCATGATAAATCTTCGCAATTCCAGGCCCATTATCCTTAACACTGATCACAATATTATCTGCGGTACAATGACAAGTGATATTCACCTGTACATCTTTGCCGCCATACTTCAGCGCATTATCTATCAGGTTATAAAATACATTTGTGAGGTGCACCGGGTCTCCATCCAGGAAACAGGGCTCCGCTGAAGGATGATAATGTATGCCTGCTGAGGTATGCTGCAACTGCATAGACCTCACTACCTGCTCCAATCCCTGCTGCACATCATACAATTCAGATCGCAACTTCGTCTCCCCACTATCTGCTTCATCCAGGTTCAGCACCTTTTCTATCATCATATTCAGGCGGTGCAGTTCTGTCTTGCTGATATTGATATACTGCAACAATTTCTCCGGGTCATTTGTAAGCTGGTAACGTGTGATCGCATCCAGGGCTGCCTCCATTACTGCCACAGGTGTCTTCAGCTCATGCGTCATGTTGCTGGTAAAAGCAATCCTCGCCTGCGCATAAATGTTCTGGTGCTTCATCAATCTGAACACAAAATAAAACGCAGCCCCGGTTAATAACAACATAAAAAAGGAGGATAATAAATAATACCGCATCCTGTAAAATACTACCCTCTCCAATGAAGGTACCACCAACTGAAAATTGTTATACAAGCGGATATTATAGCTGTAGGATTCACTCCGGTAATCCGCATTTTTTACCTCCGCAGCCGTATGCTTATTCATAATCACACCCGTCTCCCAGTCATATTTAATGATAAAGTACTTGACGTTTATCCGGTTCTTCAGCAATTCCTGACGCACCAGACTATCCAGGCGGTAATACTCTACTGAATCCAAATGCAGCTGCTCTTCCATCGTTTCACCATGTTCAAACACACGCTGTACTTTGTGCGGCTTGCGCTCGTACGTTTTATTTGGAATCCTGATACTGATATCAACTATAGAACTATCCCCCTTCACGTCCGACTCAAAACGGCTCATTACCTTATGCCCCCGCATCCTGCTATACGCCTCCTTGAACTGAATCCACTCCGGCGACTGAAAGAAGCTCAGGAAATTTTCATTCCCCTCATTTCCCGGCAACATACTCAGGTAATTACTGCTCTTCACCACATTCGTCACCACCTGGTCCAGGTCACGCTTCACCTGCACCTGCTGCGAACTATACAACTGCCGCAGCCACACTACCTGCAACAGCACGCTGACGATCATCGCCACCACCACTAAAGGATATGCATATTTTTTTGAAAACCATTTCATGCTACAAAGATGGGTAGTTTTTCATTGTTCAAACACCCCGAAAATACGATTTAACCTTATTTAACCTAGTTTAACCGGCCTTAATATCACATCGGAGTACGTTTGCTTCATGAAACAGATCCACATACTCCTCCTGACATTACTGCCCTTATTCGCAGTTGCACAGTCCAACATCAGCGGCACTGTCACCGATGCCGAAGGTCATTTGCTCGATGGCGTAACCATTACCCTTAGCCAGCAAAATAAATATATCGCCACCGCCATTACCGACCTTGGCCATTTTACACTCAAAGGCATCGCCAAAGGCAATTATACCCTTGCCGCGATGTCCATGGGTTATCAATCGTATATGAAAGAACTTGCTGTACCGACAGATTCTATCTCCATTCTATTACAAGCCGATCATAAACAATTGCAAGGCATCACCGTCTCAGCGGCCAAACCAGTCATTGAGCGCAAAACCGACAGGGTTGTCTTCAATGTTGAAAACAGCATTATTGCCAACGGCGGTACATCCTGGGAGGCCCTGACCAAGGCCCCGGGTGTGTCAGTGAACTCAGACAACTCCATCTCCGCCTACCGCAAAGGCGTGGAAGTATATATGGATGGCAAGCCCCTCCACCTCTCCGGCGATGACCTGGTGAGCTACCTCCAGGGCCTGCCCTCTTCTATGGTCACCAGGATCGAAGTCCTCACCAATCCCCCGGCCAGTTTCGAAGCACAAGGTGGCTCCATTATTAACATCGTCACTAAAAAAGTAAAGAAACAAGGCCTCAACGTTGCCTTCAACGGTAACTATATCCAGGGCATCTACAGCTCCTACAATGGCAGCGCTACCTTCAACTATCGCCAGGATAAAGTGAACGTATATGGTAATTATGGCTATGGCCATAAACATACCTACATGGATAACAGGACTAATATCAATTTCGGTGATTCCTACTGGGAAACCAATGACCACAACGTACTGAATTCAAATAGCCATAACTATCGCCTGGGTGTAGACTACCAGTTGGCAGACAACCAGATCCTGGGTGTACTCTTCACCGGCAATAACCGCGCTGGCCACAGCGATGGCGACATCCCCACCCGCATTCTCAGTGCAGACAAGTCAAATCTCGACTCTACCTTACAAACTAACTCTACCGACAAAAAAGGCGGTAGCGGTTATACCTACAATATTAACTATAGCCTGAAACTGGATAGTGGCAAGCGTAGTGTAAACCTCGACCTGGATTACGCACCTTACGAAACCAGCAGTTATGCACATATAAACAGTACCTCCTCTTCTTCCGCCAATGATTATCGCATCTATACCCCTACTACCCAACATATCGACATCTTCTCCGGAAAGGCTGACTATACCTATAGCTTAGGTAAATGGAACATGAGCTCCGGTTTTAAATACAGCAGCATTAAGAGCGACAATTTATTCACCTTCATCCAAAGTGATGTACTGATGCCTGATAAAAGCAATCATTTTGAATATACTGAAAATACGACCGCGCTGTATACCAACATCTCCGGCACCTTCAACAAACTGACTGTACAGGGAGGACTGCGCGCAGAAAACACCAATACCCGTGGTTACTCCATCACACTCGATTCCCTGAACAAGCGCAGTTATTTCAAACTGTTCCCAACAGTATTCTTACAATACAAAATTAATGACAACAACCAGTTGCAATTAACCTACGGCTATCGTATAGACAGGCCCGAATATGCACGCATGAACCCAGCCAGGCACTATTCATCTCCTTACAATTACTATGTGGGTAATCCTTCATTGCAACCAGCCTTTGTGCACAATGTAGAAGTAGGATACACATACAAAGAAAACTATACCCTCACGGCCAACTATACCTCCACCAGCAATATATTCACCAACGTCACCGTGCAGGACAACAACACTAAAAACTACTACATCACTCACCAGAACCTGGGCCTGAGTGTCAATGCAGGCCTGCGCATCGCCGCTGCCTTCCATCCAACCAGCTGGTGGGATATCAATGTAGATGCAGGCGGCTATTATACAAAGGAGAAATCTGCTTACCTGCAAAGTCATTACAACTTTAGCACCTTCTCTTACGATGGCAGGCTGAATCAGTCTTTTACTATCAACAAAAAGAAAGGTATCGCTGCTGAGGTGACCGCACAGTATATAGGTCCCGGCATTCAAAACATTTACCGCTTCGAAAGTCTGAGTGAAATAGACTTAGGTGTGAAAGCCAATGTGCTGAAAGGCAAAGGAACGGTTCGCCTCACGGCTAATGATATCTTCAATGCATTCACCTACCGTGTCAATATCAATTACCTGGATCAGCAAAGCAGCTTCTATCATAAAAATGAATCAAGGCTAATGACGCTGAGTTTCTCTTATCGTATGGGTAAAGATATCAAAGCTGCCAGGAGCAGGAAAACTGCCAGTGAAGAAGAGAAACAGCGTGCCCAATAAGCCGTAATTTCTTAATGCTGCAGGCACTTTTTTTAATCGAACTTTAATGCCGTGCCCGCCTTTTCTCCTTTACCTTTAGCAGATGAAATGGCTGTTAGCAATATGCATATTCGTACTCCCTGGTTGTTATGTCACCACTGTACGCTGGCCGCAACCTTATCTGCTTCCTCATAAGATCCATGGAAAAGAGAGTATCGGAGAAAAGGTGGGTATCTTCAAAATCAATGACCGGAACTTCCCCGTGAGCCAGGGTAGGATCTATCTGAAAAAAGGCAGCCAGCTAACAGGCGAAACCTGGATCCGTCCATATATTACCTATGGAAAAGGGCACCACATCTGGTACGAAGCGATGGTAGAACAGGTGACCAGACCATGGTCAGAGATCGATAAAACAAATATCTATGACCGTACTGTATTCAGAATGTACTACACCGATTCGGTAGATTCCGTGACCATGCAGCTCCCACTCCCTTATCACCTGGGAGATACGACAACCTACATCAGTTATAAAGGAAACGCTTTCCTGCGGCGTGATCTGCTCAAAGGGCGGATTGCAATTTATGATCTCAGTGAAATGGATAAACATGAACTCTCCAACTATACAGATCACTTCATCATGCCCCGCTTAATGCTGCTTGTAAATGGGAATGACACCACCAGGATCTACAGTGGAGAGTTTTTAAGAGAAGCGGGCGCAAAAAGAAAGATGGTAAAATTCATTCACAAAAGGTATCATATCGAAAAGCAGGTAAGGGATTTTAAAAATACAGGAGAGATCCTGGAGTTCATTATGGAGGAAGAAAGTTCAGCCAAAAGTCATTAACTTCAGGTATCAAAATTCATAACTACATACCGTCCCTTGCTTTACAGCCTTACATCGATGGTTTCCGCATCATCGAAAGTGAGGAACTGATTGTTAACAGGGTCTTACCAGGTATTGTGCCTGTGCTGGCACTACGCTTAAAAGGAAGGATCTCTTCAGAAAATGAATCACTCCCTGGGTTCCTCGTCTCAGGACTGAGAAAAACACCCCGCCTGATCCAGTATCATGCCGGCACTGCTAACCTGCTGATCTTATTCAAAGAAGGAGGCATCAATGCATTTTTCGACATCCCTGCCCATGAGTTCTTCAATGAAAGTATCCCGCTGCACAATCTGGTAGATATTACCTGCCTGGAAGACCAATTAGGCGAAGCACAAGATTATCACCAATGCATTGCCATCGCAGAAGACTTTCTAACAGCCCGAATTAAAAACACCGCCACCGATCCACTTATTCTAACAGCCACAAAAGCTATCAAACAGCAGCAGGGACAGCTTTCTATAACCCAACTGGCCTCCTCCCTCTATATCAGCCAGGATGCTTTTGAAAAACGTTTTCGTAAAGTAATCGGCAGCAGCCCCAAGCAATTCGCCACCCTTGTACGCATGCAGGCCATTATAAAAAAACCTGGCATAACAGACCTCACCCACCTTGCCTTAGAAGCCGGTTATTTTGACCAGGCTCACTTCAACAAAGCATTCAAACAATATACAGGCTTGACTCCTTCCAGTTTCTTCAAGGCACCCCCTCAGTGGTAAGATAGCTCCCCTTGGTAAGAAGACTCCCCTAGGTGGTAAGATCAATGATTTTTTACTATTTCCCGTCTGCTCAGTATCGCAACTTTGCTCCATGAAACATTTATTCATCGCCATGCTGCTCTTTGCCGGCACCGCACAAAAATCACAACCCATGAAAGCTTTTGTCGTACTTGTAAAAGTACCTTCCACTTACACGACCGAACTCGCAAAATCAGTAAATCCCAAATGGGAGAAAGCGATTGCCGACTGGAAAGCCACCGGCCATTACATCACCAGCTTCGCCTATCCGGGAGAAAGCAGGGTGATCAATCCAACTGAAGAAAAAGGAAATATGAAACAGGTAAGCAGCATCCTGCTGCGCACGGAGAATATAGATGAGGCAACTGAACTGGCCAAAGCCTGTCCTATCTTAGCATATGGAGGTAGTGTGGAAATCAGGGAAATTCCGAAAGGAGCACCTCAGATTTTTGAGGCGACAGCTGCGCTACATCAGCAATAATCTTATCCCCCCAGGCAGTCATTGCATCCAACACAGGGATCAGTGACTCTCCCAGTTCTGTCAGAAAATATTCCACCTTTGGAGGCAATTGCGCATATACCACCTTCCGGATGATGCCATGTGCCTCCAACTCTTTTAACTGCTGGTTCAACACCTGCCGGGATGCCTTCGGATTAGCCTGCTGCAATTGCCCGGGCCGGTTCACACCCTGTCTGATACTATACAGCAAACAAGGCTTCCACTTATTGCCAATGATCTCCATCGTCATCGCCATCCCGCAATTGAGGTCCTTTGGTATTTTATGCGTGTACATACTACAAATATACATCACCTGCTTCAACCCCGTCATACGCATAATTTTATGCCTATGTCATAATCAACTGCGTACTTGACCTGGAAGACATATACCCGGAATTTTGCTATCAAAAAAAACAATGAAGCAAATTCTTTTATGCTCCTTACTACTGGCCTCGCAAATAACCAATGCGCAATCTCAGATGGATCAACCAGGTTATTACCGTATTCAACTCGGCGAATATGAACTTACCGCACTATCAGACGGTACGGTGCCGATTCACCTGCACGACATTCTTACCAATGTTTCACATCAGGAAATCGATAGCTTAACTACGCTCAGTTATCAAACACCTACCGAAGAAGCGTCTGTCAATGCCTACCTTTTAAAACTCAATGGCAAAAACATTCTTATCGATGCCGGTGCCGCTGAATTATATGGTCCCACACTCGGTCACCTGCCTGAAAGTCTCCGTAAAACAGGCATAACACCAGAACAGATCGATGCCATCCTCGTCACGCACATTCATACTGATCACACAGGCGGTTTGATGCTCAATGGTAAAATGGTCTTCCCCAATGCCACCATTTACATCAGCCAACCGGAAGTAGATTTCTGGATGAATGAGAAAAACAAAACACCCCGCCTGGCCCGTTGGTTCAAGGAAGCAGCTGACAAAGTAGGGCCTTACTTAAAAGCAGGTAAGGTGAAAACTTTTGAATATGGAGATGAGGTATTTCCCGGTATCACGGCACTCGATGCACATGGCCATACACCCGGCCATACCTTTTACGCCCTCGAAAGCAAAGGCGCAAAGATGTTATTCATAGGTGATATGGTGCACGCTGCCAGTGTACAATTACCCGATCCTGCCGTGACCATCAACTTCGATGTAGATGAAAAAACCGCTGCCATACAAAGAATAAAGACCTTCAAAGATGCGGCAGCTAAAGGTTACTGGCTCGCAGCGGATCACATATCCTTTCCCGGTATTGGCCATGTCAGGGCACAAGGCAAGGGGTATAACTGGATCCCCATCAATTATAGTACCCTGGGCAATGGCCAATAAAAGGTTTGATTTTCTTAACTTTGCGGTATGGCAACACAAACAATCTCCAGGATACCGACCTGTATGGGGGCAGACTTAAAATCAAAAGGGTTTAAAGTACAGGAAGTATCGGGTATTGTCCCGGCTGCTGAAATACACGCAAGAAGAGATTATTATAAAATCATCATGGTAACGGGGGATTTCACCCTCAAATTTGGAGACAAAAGTGTGGAAATGGATGGTACTTACCTCTTCTTCGCCAATCCGAATGTATATCATACCATTGTCCCCCGTTCCCTTGAACGCTCCGGCTATGCCTGTGTATTTACTGAAGACTTCATCGCCGGCAGGGAACTGACTGAGTTATTGCAGCATTCCCCTTTATTCCGTTCTTCTGAATTCCCGGTACTCCCCCTTAACCAGGACCAGGTAGCCTTCCTGACAGGGATCTATAAGAAAATGCTTAGCGTATATGATTCAGCATACGAACATAGAGATGACCTGTTCCGCAACTGTATTGAGCTCATCGTTCATGAAGCGCTCCAGATCCAGCCGGCCAACCTGGACCTGAGAGAACACAATGCCGCCGCCCGCATGACCCGCTCTTTTTTAGAACTTCTGGAGAAGCAGTTCCCCATCGACAACCCTGCCGAACCACTCAAACTACGTACCGCGCAGGACTTTGCCCAATCCCTGTCCGTCCACATCAACTACCTGAACCGTACAGTCAAAGCAGTTACCGGCAAACCCACATCCGTACTCATAGCCGAAAGAATCACTGCCGAAGCGAAGGCATTATTACAGCATACCAACTGGAGCGTGGCAGATATTGCGTATGGCCTGGGCTTTGAATACCCTACCTATTTTAATAATTACTTCAAAAGGGTTACAGGCACCACGCCCAATGCAATAAGGTTTGAAAATCATAAATAAGATTTTCTAAATTAGTTCACATGAAATTAGCTTACACCAAGGGCGATAGTTTTGTAGATGGTGGTAAATCCCTGCAAGTGGAAAACGTTCCTTCATCTGCTAATACAATGCCACCTGCTTAATATGCAGTGGTCCCGCATTCCCCGTTATCATCAGTCGCCACATACTCCCCGTCACCGGACTAAACGTCTGCAATCGCTTATGCCCTACAGACTCCCCCGTAGCCACTTCCTTCCAACTATCACCCACCTGCACCTGTAAACTATAAGACAGGATATTCTCACCATAATCCAGATCCTCCATGATCATCAACTGACTGACAGCCTTCCCGCTCTTATTACTGAGCTCTATGATGGATTTGGTCATATTACTACGTATCGCAAGCGGTGCTGAAAAAACATGCTTTAAACGCCTGCCAAGACTATCAAAAACCAGGGAGTCCGGTTTAGGGATCAGTCCACTGGTATCCACCACCATACCTACCAGCATATTCGTATTCCTGCCCACACTCTTATAATACTTCTCCATCAGTTCCTTTACAGAGAACAGGTATTTATCTTCCCCCGCCTTCCACAGCCATCCACCATTCCACGCAGAATTTCTACGGATAGGAAAATCAGATTCTCCCGGGCACCAATACCTGCCTTCAGGATCACCATGCAGTCCATCAATCTTCACTACACCGTCAGAAGATGTCGTTTCATTCGCCCTGCTCCATTGAGGATAAGCAGCAAAACCATCTTCATTGCCAATCCAGCGGATCGTATTTCCAGCTTTCAAAGGTCCCTGGAACAGAATAGCCTGTGGTTGCTTTTCATGAATCATTTTCAGTACCTCTGCTTCCAGTCCGTTCTGCAATCCACCATCAAACCAGATTTCAAACATAGGACCGTAGTTGCTCCAGATCTCATTCAGCTGGGCCAGAACGGCTTTATTGTATTCAGCATCATGCGCACCATAATATGTGTTTGTATTTGTGTTGTAATACAATCCCGGCTGCACACCATACTTTTTACAGGAAGCAATGAATGCCTGGAGAATATCTTTCTTAAAAGGGGTATGTGCTACATTGTATTCATTTACAGCAGAAGGCCAGAGGCAAAAACCGGTACCATGTTTTACCGTAAGCACGGCATACTTTGCACCAGCCGCTTTTGCTGTCTTTATCCATTGATCCGTATTAAGTTTTGAAGGATTGAAAACCGACAGTGGAGGCAGTGTCTCTTTCTTTTTGTAATCGAACGACGCAGGCGCATAGATATTGATATCCAGGTGGATAATCACGCCTATCTCGGCATCCGCCCATGCTATCTGGTCTTTGGAAGGAAGTACCTGTTGGGAAAAAGATGGCATGCGGGCAACAATCATGAGCATCAAAAATACTGACAACCGCTTCATAACGAATCCTAATTTCTATAAACTTAGCTAATTTTGCAGGGATATCCTATACATTTCCTGAATGTCCCGCTTTATCTAACGTGCATTTCCTGCCAACAAAGGGGAAAAATCCCCTGCGTTTTCAATGTTACCCTCTTTATCCCTCTGCAATAAAGACAAAAATTTCGAGCATGAACCACCCCAACAAACTGGTATTCTTATCTTTAGCATTCTACCTATCTTCCTGCGATGCTCCGGCTACAAAGCAAACAAATGACGCTGATCTTGTAGACACTGTAGCTTTAACAGAAGACATAGGCACTACAGTCGATTCTGTACCCACTGTAGCAGAGCTGACACACAAACATTACGAATCAGTCATGGAAATGGTCGAAGACCGGAATGACTTCTCCACTGAAGATGGTACACTGAAACTCATTTCCAAATCCCCCCTGCATATCCAGATCTCTCATCAGGAAGACAAAAATCAGGATGTAAACAGGATGAAAAGAGTAGCTATGCAATACCTGGTCTCCAATGCCTATGCAGCATTCGCCTGCACAGACGTTTCAACGGTGACTATTACTTCCGTACCAAGTGATATGGATGAATTTATCAACAATCAAAAACTCGTACTCCTGAATGCAGCCGCAGTAACTGTCACCATTACCAGGGACAAGGCCAGGCAGGTGATGCAGTCACGCGTAGGCACCAGCAATTTCGATGATATGCTGGGTATCACTGTTGGTAAAAGCTATTTTGCAGACTCCCCAAGTCCATTGCTGAATAAACTGAAAGCAGAAGATACCGTCGAAGATGTGATCAGCGAGTTGAAATCTTAAGAGACTTCGTTACCCCTATGAAAATTCCTATTTGCATTTTACCATTTATTAAGACACAGGCAGTAAATCGACTACACAGTCCCGCCTTTCGGCTACTTTTTCCCCCTGCCGATCCCCCACCTTTGTGTCATGAAAGTTACACTCATCACAGGTGCCTCAGGCGGCATCGGCGAAGCATTCGCCCGGCGACTGGCCAAAGAAGGACATAATTTATTCCTTATAGCAAGGTCCGCTCATAAACTGAAATCCCTCAGTGAACAACTGAGCCAGCAATACAAGGTCACCGTACAGTACCTGCCCATCGACCTGGCACAGGCAGGCAGTGATGCACGCATTGCCAATGAAGTACGTGATAAAAACCTGGAGGTAGATTGGCTTATCAACAACGCCGGTATTGGCAGTGGTGGCGATCTGCTGGAGTACACCATGGACGAATACCGCAACATGATGCACCTGAATATGGACGCAATGGTCGCCCTCACATATCAGTTCCTGCCCGCCATGCGTGCCCGTAAAAGCGGTACCATTATCAATGTAGGCTCAATGGCAGGTTTTAACGGTATCCCATATATGAATGTATATGCCGCCACCAAAGGTTTCGTCATGTACTTTACAGAAGCCCTGTGGGAAGAAAACAGACTCTACAATGTTCACGCGATGCTGCTATGTCCCGGGGCTACTGAAACAGGTTTCTTTGATGCTGCGAAGATAGGCAGTGACCGGAAAAGCAGTTTTTCTACCAAAAAAATGGAAACACCCGAACAGGTGGTAGCCGCTGCCATGAAAGGAATACGCAAGAAATCCATGCTGACCATCAGCGGTTTCCAAAATAAGGTGGTGAAAGTGTTAGTGAACTTCATCCCTGTAAAAGCAGGCATAAAAATGTATGGGAATATGATGCGAAAAAATCTGAACTTAGAGATAAAGTAGGTATGTTACACATCAAAAGCATTTCACAATACTACGCTGCCTGCAACCTGGGCAAGCCAAAGCATCCATTGATCGGGGTGTACCAGTTTCATGAAATGCCGAAAATAGAGGTGGATGAAAACCTGCGCTTTACCCTCAGCTATTATGTAATAACGATCAAATACAATTGCGATTGCAAGTCACAATACGGCCAGACGAATTATGACTTTGATGAAGGAGTGATGGGATTCACAGCACCCAACCAGGTACTGGGTGTGAATAAGAACTTTGCCCTGCCTAAGGAAGGATGGTGCCTGATGGTGCACCCTGACTTACTACAGGGCACCGAACTGGCAAAGAAGATCAGGCAATATGATTTCTTTCATTATGAAGTAAATGAGGCACTCATTTTATCAGCAGATGAAGAAAAGGATGTAGAAGAATTATTCAGGAAAATCCAACAGGAAATTAACAGGCCTATCGATAAATTCAGCCAGGATGTATTGATTGCACAGTTAGACCTGTTATTAACTTATAGTAATCGATTTTATGACAGGCAGTTTATAACCCGCAAACCATTAAACAATAACCTGCTTGCTGCTTTTGAAACCCTGCTGGAAGATTTCTTTGCTAATAAAAGTACACATGCAGGCCTGCCGGCGGTGAGCTACTTTGCAGACCAGTTGCACCTGTCAGCCAAATATTTCAGCGATATGCTGAAACAGTTGACAGGCTTGACAGCACAACAGCATATACATGAAAAAGTGATAGAGAAAGCGAAAGAGAAATTGTCTACAACAACATTGTCTGTAAGTGAAATTGCTTATGAGCTGGGCTTTGAACATTCACAGTCGTTTAGTAAATTCTTTAAAGCAAAGACACAGCAAAGGCCATTGGAGTTCAGACAATCTATTAATTTGTAGCTGATCCTGCTTTTTAAAAGAAACACGCAGATGCAGGTCTTCCAGGTAAAGGGTCTTATCACTCCAGGAGTAACAGGACCAGGAGAAATACTTACAAAACCTTGCGGTCCACAAACCTTGAAGGATACTAATAAAAGGTAGCGAATTATACCCATTGATTAAATTGGCAGTTTGTGTATCTTGGTTATGGTATCCGTGCTCAGCTACCAAAAAACGGATCGCCACCCACGTTCAATGAAATTCAGCTCACTGCTAACGATTTGTTGCCTATATGCCATTGCCTGCCTTGGCCAGACAGCCATTCAGGTAGACCTCAAACAGGAAAAAGGTCCCCTCAAACCCATCTGGGCCTGGTTTGGCTACGATGAGCCCAATTATACCTATATGAAAGACGGCAGGAAATTACTTTCTGAACTGGCAGCCCTTAGCCCTGTTCCGGTATACGTACGGACCCATAACCTGATGAATACAGGCGATGGCGAAGCTGCCCTGAAATGGGGCTCCACCAATATGTATACTGAAGATGCCAATGGAAATCCCGTATATAACTGGCGGATCGTAGACTCCATCTTCGATACCTATATCACCCGGAAAATGAAACCACTGGCACAAATTGGTTTCATGCCGGAAGCCCTATCCACACATCCTACTCCCTACAGGCACTACTGGCAACCCGGACATGACTACAAAGAAATTTGTACAGGCTGGGCCTATCCTCCCAAAGATTACAATAAATGGGAAGAACTGATCTATCAATGGGTAAAACATTGCGTAGCGCGCTATGGAAAAGCAGAAGTGGAAAGCTGGTACTGGGAACTGTGGAATGAGGCAGATGGTTATTACCTGATGGTAGATGATAAGATCACGACCTATTGTAAAATGTATGACTATGCAGCCGCAGGAGTCAGGAGAGCCCTGCCTTCAGCCAGGATAGGAGGTCCACATGCCACAGGTGGGGCAGGAGAGTTTATGCGCAGATTTATCACCCATTGCCTGAAAGAAAAAAACGAAGCCACCGGACAAATAGGCGCACCTATAGACTTCCTCGCCTTTCATGCCAAAGGAGCACCTGTATTTACAGAGAACAGGGTGCGGATGGGTATGAACAACCAATTGAAAGATGTAAACCGGCACCTGAAAATCATCTCTTCTTTTCCTGAACTGAAAAATATTCCTATTATCATTGGGGAATCAGATCCGGAAGGATGCGCTGCCTGCGGTATGAAAACGGATCCGCAGAATGCGTATAGAAACGGAACCATGTACTCCAGTTATACCGCAGCATCTATTGCACGCATTATTGAATTAAATGACGCTTATGGTACCAATATTATCGGTGCGGTGAACTGGTCTTTTGAGTTTGAAAACCAGCCATGGTTTTATGGCTTCAGGGAACTGGCTACGAATGGTGTGGATAAACCTGTATTAAATGTGTTTAGAATGATGGGAATGATGAGTGGACAAAGACTCCGCATAAGCGGCGACCTGGCTTATGATGCGCAGACCATCATGGCTAATGGTGTGAGAGGAGAACGTACAGATGTAAATGCCCTGGCAGCTGCATCTTCAAAAGACTTTTCTTTGTTGCTCTGGAATTACCATGATGATGATATCAGCACCGGAACATCAACAGTAGATCTGACTATTCAAAATATTCCGGCTAAGAAAGCGGTATTATATCACTACCGTATCGATCAGGAGCATAGTAATTCCTATGAAGTCTGGAAGAAAATGGGATCACCTGCGGCACCTACACCCGCTCAATATGTCACTCTGGAAAAGGCAGGACAATTAGCCATGCTGAATGCTCCAGAGAAAATTAAAATTACAAATGGTGTGTATAAATTGAAAGTGAATTTACCAGGACAGGCAGTATCCCTGATCAGGATTACTTATGAATAAATGAATGGTATCACTTTCTCTCCAGTTCAAAGCATCGCCATTATGACATAAGAGGGAATAATAAAAATCAGGTATTTTTCATATTCTACATATAAAGGAGATCATTACAGACCTCCTTTATTTTCAATCTTCCCTTGCGTCAAACCCTTTCCTGCATCCTGCCAGGCAGTATCTTCCGGATAAAATGCACTCCGCAGATAAGCCCATGTCAATTGCTGTACCGCCGCCACTCTTTCAGGATTTTCATCAGTAGTCTCTGTCACCAGGTAGCCGGAAATCCCTCCCAGTAGATGTTCGCCACCATACAGTGTAAGCAGTGATTTAGGCCCGGGACTCATCGTATAAGGGTCCGTAAACCAATCCCATCCCCGCACAGTAAGTGGTGAAATATCTTTATCACCTGCCACTACCAGTACCGGCTTTTTCATACCACTGAAATCAGGATTCATAAATGGATAATGAGCCGCTGCAAACGCACTCAAATCCTTGCCACCATTACCACCGGCGGTAAGCAGGATACCCACCTGGATCCGTGAATCAGACATATCCAGCTCTTCACCAATCACACGCATGCCTAATAACATTCCGGTTGTCTGCGCACCAAATGAATGCCCTACCGCCGCAATACGACTGGTATCAACACGTTCGGGCAATCCCGGTACGACATTGATTATATCCTGTAAATGATCCAGTACCAGCTTCATATCCGCCACACGAATCTTCCAGATCTCCGGCGTTCTGGGATCATCAGGGCTTAAACCTATTCTTTTGGAATCGAGAAAACTGGGTTGTATCACGACAAAACCACGGGCTGCCCAATAGTTCACAAGCGGGGCATAACCATCTAATGAATTACCATAACCATGTGCGAATAAAATGACGGGAAGCTGCTCTCCCCTGATTGGTGCCGAAATCCGGACTTGCAGATCTAAACCACGCCCCGGTGCAGGGAGCACGACAGGACTTACTGAAATAACTTGTTCCATGAGCTTTATTTTTATACAAAGCTCCGCTGAAATCCCTCATTCAAATAATGACAATCAAACCAATCATTAAGATATTCAAACCCTCACTTACTCTTTGCAAAATGACTCCTGATCCGTGTCAGCGTCTCCCTCGACATGCCCAGGTAAGAAGCCACCATATGCAATGGCACCCGGTTAAATATATCCGGATAGGTATCTACAAATGCCTGGTACCGGGCCTCCGGCGAAGCACTGATCTGTTTATAAATCCGCTGCTGGCTGGCATTATAACTATTCTGCTGCAACCTGTCTACCAGCATCTTCAATTGCGGCATCTGTTCCAGCATAAAATAAAAAGACTCCTTCGACACGATCATTAACTCACTATCCTCTAAAGCCTGTATATTAAACTGCGCAGGCGTACCATTACTATAACTCTCATTGTCTACAATCCACCAATCCTTAATCACGAATTTAAAAGTATGTTCATTCCCCGCCTCATCCAACCTATAAGAGCGCAGACAACCACTTACCACGAATGCACTAAACCTGCACACTTCCCCTTCCACCAACAAAAATTCCTTTTTCTTCAGCTTCCTGGGATGACAATGCATCTCTATCAACTCCAGCTCCTGCTGAGTCAAATGTATCTTATCTGTAAAATATGCCGCCAGCGCACTAAACATCTTATCAGAAAAATTTTGCGTCAAATGACTTTTTTTTCCCTTCCCCGGGGGAAGACCTTTGCATTGCAAAATTAATCAATCATGGACAAACTCAATGTAGACATCAGAAATGGAGTAGCTTTTGCCTCGATCAATAATCCCCCGCTCAATGTGCTGGATGCATCACTAATGATCTCGCTCGGGCAATTTGTAGCTTCCATGCAGGAAGACAAAACTGTAAAGGTCATCGTATTTCAAAGTGCAGATCCCGACTTCTTTATCGCCCATGGCGACACGAATTACATCGTGGATCCCACTTCTTTTGCCAGCCTGGCTAGTCCTGAAATGCTGCAGGCTCCTATCAATCCTATGCAGCACCTCCATGAACAGATCCGTCAGCTGTCCCAGGTCACCATCGCAGTTATTGACGGCTTTGTACGCGGCGGTGGTGCCGAACTTGCCCTTGCCTGCGATATGCGCTTTGCATCACTCGAAAAAGCCCGTTTTGGACAACCAGAAACCCTGATGGGAATTATACCTGGAGGCGGCGGTACCCAATACCTGACCAGGTTAATTGGCAGAGCAAGAACAATGGAAGTCATAGTAGGTGGAGAATTGTTAGATGGAGTAATGGCAGAGAAATATGGTCTCGTAAACCGTGCATTGCCACAGGCAGATCTTTATAATTATGTCAACGCCCTCGCTACCCGCATCGCTAAGCTCCCTGAAGATGTAGCTGACTATGCCGTAAAAGCCATCGATGCTGCCAGCGGAGATCTCTATGAAGGACTAACCTTAGAAAACCAGCTGTGCATGGGCCTCTTCGCAAGACCAGCTACAGTGGCAAGAGCTAAAGTTGCCCTGGCAGCCGGTGTGCAGACCAGAGAAGGAGAAAAGGACCTGGAAGGGATTTTAAATAAACTGTGATTGACTATCTTTACAGCGTTATTATTTTAAAAGCAAGAACGATACGGATGGCCGCAGGACTTATCTTGTCACTGATCAGCAGGACATGCCGGATCGTTCTTCCTCTGATACGCTCAATCCATTCACAGGAGAACTGACTTTTTAAAATGCAATTCCTCCGCAAGCACATAGAAAAAATACTCCCGCTTACAGATGAAGAATTTGCATTTGTAGCCACTCACTTCAGCACCCGGAAGTATAAGAAACACCAGTACCTTGTACAGGAAGGCGATGAAGTGAAACACTGCTACCTGGTCATTTCCGGGTTACTAAAACTCGTATACAACGACGATAACGGCAAGGATCATATCGTCTCCTTCGCGATGGAAGACTGGTGGGAGAGTGATTACTATGCATTCTATACACAATCAATAGCCACCATGTCCCTGCAGTGTATAGAAGACACAGAAGTCTATTGCTTCTCCTTTGAAAACTATAAAAAGCTCTGTGAAGAATTCCCCAAAATAGAGCACTTCTTCTTACAGAAAACCAACTTCGGTTTCCTGGCAGCACAGCGCCGTATTCTCTCCCTGCTCACCTCCAATGCAAAAGAACGTTATGAGCAGTTACTCAAACAATATCCCTCTTTACTACAGCGGGTGCCTAAAAGTCTGCTGGCTGCCTACCTGGGTGTATCCAGAGAAACCCTGAGCCGCCTGGTGTGACGTACATCACAGGATAATAGTGAGGTACATCAAGGGCCCATTCCAGCACGATTCCGGAGCTTTGTCCTCATGGAAACAAGAAGCATCAACCCCTGGACCTGGCAGGAGGAACGTAGTTATTCCCAGGCAGTAGAAGTGAAAAATGCAGGCAGCACCCTGTATTGTGCCGGACAGGCAGCAGTATTCCCCGATGGCAGTTCCAGTAAGGAGGATATGAAAACTCAGCTGATCCACGCCATCGCCAACCTGGAACAGGTGATTACCACGGCGGGCTATGACTGTAAGGGTATTGTAAGACTTAATATCTACACCACCTCTTCGGCAGAATTATGGCCCCATTTCCCCATCCTGCAGGAATGGATTGCCAGGCATGGTATCCGGCAGGCATCCACCTTATTTGAGGTAAAATCTCTTTTCGAAACATTGCAGGTAGAACTGGAGGCTACAGTAGTAAAATAATCCTAATTTTGTGCCTATGAGTTACTACATCCGTATCCTGGGCACACAAGACCCGGACATTCATCTCGACGATATTTCAGAAGAGCTGGACGCAGAAGCACTGTCAGCTCAATTTGGGGTTCCCCGGAATGAGAAGCCGGAGAAATGGACGGCTTTTGAATTGAAAAATGAGAAAGGGAAACTGCTGGCAACGGTAGAACGAAATCCTGTGAGCACCGAAGGCATAGGCAGGGAAGAGCTGGATGAATTCAAACAAAGCATTCTGGAATTCCAGCCTGCATCGGCGGCTAAGTGGCTGAACGATTTCTTTGATAAGGTGAAGGTAATATATGCCATGGAGCTAATGCCGATAGGGATGGAGGCAGAGAACTATCATATTATTACGACTACGCAGGGTGTGATCTGGGAATTGGTAAATGGTATTCTGCAGGCAGATGAAGAAGGATTTACCAACGAAGAAGGATATCATATTCTCTGGCAGTTTCCCGATGATGCAGATGGTGAGTGGAATTGTGCCGTGCTGAATGAGAAAGGAGAATGGGAGAATTTCAACATGGATCTGGCAGATGAAAAGCAAAGGGAAGAGTTTAAGGCAGGGAAGGTGCCGGCAGCGGCGAAAAGACTGAAATAAGTTTTATCATCTTCTTAACAAAGTGTAATAGGACTGACAACAGTTTTACAAACTCCTTAACATAAAGCAGGTTAATTTCATTTCATAAAACGGGTTAATCCAACTTTTAACTTTTATGAAACCATTTTACCTGCTTTCTACCCTGCTACTTGCCAGCCTGTTTTCCCATGCCCAGGCATTCACATTGACGATCCGTGTGCCCGATAGCTTCCCCTTAGAAAAACTGGTGGTCAATTACGGAGATGGCCTGAATGATACCGACATTAAATCCGAAGAACTTAGCCGCTCAATAACTGTAAATGGAGATTTACATACCCAGTTCGGCTCCCTATCCTTAGCAATTCAGGGCGAATACGGTGCCTTCAGCAAGAATAAGCTATTCTTCTTTGGACCGGGCAATAGCGAACTTGTATTAAAAGATACGAGTCTGCATACAACAAAACTCGTAAATATCGTTGATGCCGATACGAAAGGAGGAAAAGAATTTCACCAATATACGAAAGCAGCGGCGGAGCAGAACAGGTTACTATTGATAGCGTGGAACAAACTAGGCCATTTTGATGCAGCACTGGCTCAAAAGATCAGGCAATCTTCAGTAGCTTTTTACAGGAAAACACTGGATTTTATTAACACGCATCCTTCTGATTATTATTCTTCCTATACGTTTTACAGCTCCTTTACCCCTTATCAACAATTCTTTCCCGCAGATAGTCTGCTGCAGGTACTGGACCATCTACCTGCAACATTTAAGAATACAGACGCAGGGAAACATATCTATAGAAGCTTAATCAGTATAAATAATATCAGGGACAAGCACATTGCGGTCGATTTCCGTACACGTGATGTATACGGTGACAGTCTTTCCCTGGATACCTATAAAGGTAAATACGTAATCCTTGACTTTTGGGCTACCTGGTGCGTACCCTGCATGCAGGCGATGCCAAGGGTAATTGAAATTTCTAAAAAATACCCTGCGGTAAAAGTAATATCAGTATCCCTGGATAGAGACACGACATCACACCTGAAAGCTATACAAAAACTACCTGCAACCTGGGCACATATTTACAACGATGAGAATATTATAGACAGCTATGGTGTAGTAGGTATACCTGCGATTTTCCTGATAGATCCGGAAGGGAAAGTACTTGTACCCACTCAAAAAGAAGGCATCTCCGATCTCGATGAAATAGAAACGATCTTAAAAAATGCAGCTATTAGCCACATCTGATAAGAAGAGCTGACAATACCCGTTGCATGCCTACGCCCACATTTACAGCAAAATCTTCCACAAGCAGGCAGAACAGTCAGGGAATTGACCAGCCATCTTCTTAGTAAATTGTTAGCCAGGTCCCGCCTGGTTATGGCGTGGCTTTCCCTTTATGATCCCAGTGGCTCTTAACAATCTTCCCTTCTTCATTACGAACAATTCGGCGTGCATATCTTTCCCCCCGAATTTTCCCTTCCTTATCTTTCGTCCCCAGAAAGAGCAGGATCGGCAGTCCTTCTTCGTCCGTCTTAAAGGCAAGATCAAATTTTTGATAAGTAGTTTCAACCAGTTGAGAAGGCGCATAAGATTTGTCTAATAATTTCAACAATGCTTCATTCATAACACTCATTTTAATGGTATGTCTGTTGTAGTATTCCTCTTATGAAAAGGAAGACCATTGATATCCGTTTATTTGAAAAGGCCCGTGCCCTCGAACAAAATGATGAGCCCGGGCAGGCGCTAACCATCTACCAGCGACTGCATGACCAGGTGCCTGATGACAGGCGTGTGATCGGCAGAATGCTGGTGCTTTACAGAAAACTGAAAAATTATAAAAAAGAACTCCAGCTAATTGACAATACTATCAAACAAAACAAAGAAACCATACTGGCTAATCGTAATGCCTGGGTTAAAGCCAATAGGAAAATTGCAAAGATCAATTTAGCATTAGGTCGCTCACTTAAAATCCTTGATGTAAAGGGACTGCCTTTGTTGGAAGAGCCTTTTATCACTTCTCTTAAAAAGAGAAAAACAGTAGTAAGAAAGCGTCTTAAAATATTGTAAAAATTATGCCGGGGCCATAAGCATGTTGTAAGCACTATTAAATGTTCCTTAAATCCACTCAATGGCTACAATAATCATCAATCAGGCGTGGCATTAACAGCCATAGTAGCCATGGCACGAAGTTTCCTGCAATAATAGTATGAGAAAGTTAACCATGGTATTATGCTGCATGCTCAGTATGCCCGCATATTCCTGCCCTTTGTGCAACAGGCAAATCAGGGAAGGCATTTACAATAGTCAGTTCTACCCCAATTTATTCACCATGCTACTGGCATTTGTAGTTTTGACGATCATTGTTATTGTACTGACCGCCATTTCAACTGCCAGGCATCGGCACAAAATGCAGGCCCATCCACAGCTAATTTTACTTTCTCCTGTTCCACTCACCACAGCGGGCACCGTGCTGGGAATAGGCATAGGAGGGTTTATAGATGGAATCATATTACACCAGATCCTGCAGATGCATGAAATGCTTTCAAATAAAATCCCGGCTA
This sequence comes from Chitinophaga silvisoli, assembly GCF_003412465.1. Taxonomy (GTDB): domain Bacteria; phylum Bacteroidota; class Bacteroidia; order Chitinophagales; family Chitinophagaceae; genus Chitinophaga; species Chitinophaga silvisoli. Next base: position 70,566 of record NZ_QTJV01000019.1, on the reverse strand, counting down.
CAGATTATATCGGTAAGAGCATTAACATGTTCTGGGATGGCATTTTTCATGCGTTCTGCCTGATCGTAACGATCATAGGGATCATATTGTTGTGGCAAGTAAGTAAACGTAGCAATGCAGACCACTCCGGCCGACTGCTCACTGCCGGTCTGTTCCTTGGCTGGGGTATCTTTAACCTGGTAGAAGGCATCATAGATCACCAGATTCTACAATTGCACAATGTGATTGAGTATGCACACAATCATCAGCCCGCTAATTACCTCTTCCTGGGAATATCAGTGGTAATGATCCTGTTCGGTTATATGATTATCAGATCTCATCACCGGTCTCACCATTGGCCCCAGGTTTGATATATATTTTTTATAACTAACAGTAAGATGAAAATGGGAAACGATAGTTTGTACCCTTACCAGGAACGTGACCTCAATATACTATTTGATAAACTCACACATGCTACCAAAGGCTACAGAGTCCTTTATCAATTACCAACAGGAGGCGGCAAGACCAGGATCTTCTCGGAGATAGCGAAGTGGTACGTAGAAAACTTTCACAAACAGGTGATGGTGCTGACACACCGAATCGAACTATGCAAGCAGACAGCTGCTACGCTGACAAAAATAGGCATCAAAAACAAGGTGATCAATAGTACGGTGAAGCAATTACGCAAACGGGAAGAACATGCCTGTTATGTAGCGATGGTAGAAACGCTAAGGAACCGTTTAAAACAGGGACTCATCAATCCTTCTTCAATTGGATTAGTGATCATTGACGAAGCGCATCACAATGCATTTCAAAAACTGTTGAATAAATTTCCCCGTGCGATAGTAGTAGGTGTCACGGCAACACCATTGAGTTCAAATGCCGACCTGCCGATGAACAAAACTTACCAGGAATTGATAGTGGGAGAAAGCATCAGTGGCCTGATCAAACAAGGATATCTGGCAAAGCCGGTGAGCTGGCGTTATGATGTGGAATTAAATTCACTGAAGACAGGTATATACGGTGATTTTACCATCAGCACTTCCGATGAATTGTATTCATCCAAAGCGATGTTGGAATTGCTATTGCATGCATATGAAACGCATGCTAAGCATAAAAAAACGCTGATCTTTAATAATGGGATCTTTACCTCCAGGAATGTGTGTAAAATGTTTCAGGATGCAGGCTATCCAATCAGGCATTTAGATAACCGTCATTCCCCGGCAGAACGTGAGGAGATCTTGAAATGGTTCAAAAAGACGAAAGGAGCGATCCTGACATCCGTCTCGATCCTTACCACGGGCTTTGATGAACCAACGATACAAACGGTGATCCTCAATCGTGCTACCACATCACTGACATTGTATCACCAGATGATCGGGCGGGGATCTCGTAGTTTACCTAAGAAGAAGAATTTTACTATCATCGACCTGGGCAACAATATGGACCGGTTTGGAGAATGGCAGGCACCGATGGATTGGCAACTGATCTTCGAAAGACCGGAGGCGTATATAGAAAGTATGCACTCCTTATCTTCAACGGAAGCCCGTGTCATTCCTTCTGATCTCCGTTCTAAATTCCCCAATACATTACAGTTATCCTTTGATATCCAGGAGGCACATCAGCGGGCAGTAGATGCGGGGGTGAAGCCATTGACAGTGATCAGGGATGCGATCAGACAACATGCATTGATGTGTATAGAAAATAGTGACTCTATCTCCCAGGCATTGGAATTGTCCGATTTATTGGACCAGGAAATACAGTGGCGGGTAAAGCAGTATGGAAAATGCCTTGGCAAGGTGACCAGGAATTATACAGATTGGTTAGTAGCGGATTATAAAGAACGCCTGAGGACATTGATCCAGAAAATTATGCAGAAAGGTAAACCCAAAGCTGCCTAAAAGCTGGCACAGTTTACTTATGACAAAAATCCGGTTCTTGCGGAATACGAAGTTTTTGTACCTTTCGTACATGTTAATCAGGAACCTATCCATGAACCCATCCCTATACCAGCATAAAAAACCCATTACTGCATTAGCTACATTCTTAGGTGTTTTATTTGGAATCAGTTTGCTTATCAGTATTCCACTGATCTTCTGGACGCTTACACTCTATTGGAATACGTTGATTGATGGTTACAGGCTATTGCTACTGGCAGTTGGTATTGGCTTTTCCGTTACAATCATTTTCAGGAAAAAGATAGATCTTTCTTCAGAAAAACATGATCTGCCTGATAGGGTCAAGTTACTCTTATTTTGTGTATGCAATAGCTTTTCGCTGGGTACGATTATAATCTTCTTTATACTGTGGAGCAATCAGGCGTTTGGAGGGCGTTCACAGGTGAGTATGAAATTGCCGGCAGTATCATTCGGGTATACAAGGGGACATCGGAATAGTGCGCCGGTGCCTTATGTAGATGTGGTGTATAAGCATAAAACAGTAAGCAAGTTGTATCCAAGGTATGCGGATGTTGAGCATGTGGATAGTATGAGTGTGAGGGTGATTGATGGGTGGCTGGGGTTTGAGGTGGTGCAGGTAGAGTAAAAAAAAGACCCATAGCAAAAGCTATGAGTCTTTTCACATATCAGCCAGCTTTCAAAGAAAGCCCCTGACAAATTACTCTACAGTAACAGTCACTTCATTCACCTTTGTCAGACCACTCACGCCTTCACCCTGATACACCACTTTATAAGTACCAGGTGCATCCATCTTGTACCCCATCAGCAAATCGATTTCAGCAGACACACTACCTTTTGCAGCTACTTTAATATAAGCATCCGCAGGCGGTGGCGTTACTCTCTTCGCCATGGCACCTTTGTACTGAACTGCCTCACCTTTGCTGTTAGTCACTTCAAAGTAAGCATTCAAAAACCTTTGCTCGAATGGCGTATGCCATTTACAAAACGCCTGCTCACTGGCAGAAGGATTGTTAACAGTAAATTTCACCAGAATAGGTTTACCTGCTTTTACGGTTGCAGGAGCAGACATTACGGTTTCCAGTACAGAAGCGCTGCTGCTATCAGCAGCTACAGGTTCAGCTACGGCAGCAGTTGTATCCTGCGCCTGTTGGGTCGTGTCATTGTGCGCACTTTGTGCATTTTGAGACTGCTGACATGCAGTGAAAGAAAAAACGGACAGCATTACTGCCGTTGCGATGAACTGGTTTCTCATTTAGATCAATTATGCCGGAAAATTAATTCTTTTTAAACACAAGAATATATTTCCTGAAGAAATACTTCCATGGCATCGCCACAATAGGCAATGGTACCAGTGCAAATACCATAACCATGCCAGTAGCCGGAGAATCCATCAGGTGGCCTGCCTGCCATAACGGCAACGCCACTATGATCAGCCAAATAGACTTATACAAGATCTCAAGCATGACAATCGCCAGCATCCTAAGTGGTTGAAAAATACCGAAAAAAGACAGTAAAGAATAAGATGCCCAGATAGAAAAATTCATGGCCTCAGCAGGATCCCAGGCCCCCTTGTGAGTAAAAATAAAAGTCCATGCATCCTTGCCAAGAAATACGAACATCAGGACATACAGGATCCTTAACAGGTAAATTTTGTACATGGGAACGCCTTCCCAACGCTGGTTAGTCATACTAAAAGTATAGGGTGGTGAATAAAACTATAATGACTGCTGAAATACAATGCAAACCGTAGTAGGATCCAATACTGCAAACTCTTTCAATCCCCAGGGCTGCAGCTTGATATGATTCAGGTTCGGATGCAGAATAGAAGGCTTCCTGGCCTTAATGTCCGCATACACCGCTTCAATATCATCAGTTGCAATTCTAATCTCGGGCCTGCTATCCGTCTCTGCAAGTTCAGGATCTACCATTAGCTGGAAAGTGGCATTATCCCTGTTTACGATATACAATACTTCGTCATGGTAACCCAGCTCAAACCCCAGACCATCAATAAAAAAATCAAGTGCCTGCTGAATATCAGCATAGAATATTTTGGGTAATACGGCAATCAGGCTCATATAGTTAACACATTTAGATCTTGCCTACAATATAATACATTATTTTTTTCGCGGGCCTACACTCGCCTGCCTGAAGATTATTTTAAAGTAATCAACTTCTCCAATTCTGTATTAAACGCCGCTTTATTCTTCAGCCTTGAAAAGAACTCCCGGTCAAAATTCTCAACTGTCACCACCGCCTGTTTAATAATATCAATACCTTTTTTAGTCAGCTCAATCAACTTCGCCCTTGTATCTGTCTTATGCTCAGTACGTTTAATATACCCCTTATTCCCCAGTGTTCTCAATACTGTAGAAGTAGTCATAGGATCTATTTTGGTATGCGCTGATAATACAACCTGTGTCACCTCCTGCTGTTGCAACGAAAGCCAATGAATACTTGCCATCAGTACATACTGCGAGTGAGTCAGGTCATATTGCTCCAATGCTTTCCTGATCTCTCTTTGCCAAAGATTGGTTACCTGCCAGAGCAGAAACCCTGAACTCTCCTCCGCCTTATTTACGCTGAAAGTATTATTGCTTGTCTTCATAGACTTTTAGCTGCTTGTATTTGTTTTTCTATGTCCTTCGGTAAAGCATTGACAATGTTCTGCGCCACCAGTTTTACCCATACAAAGCTAAGCAATCCTTTCACAGTAATTGTATTAGTGATTTTCAGTCCCTCGGCAGTTTCTTCAAACGAGTGATTGTCGTACATTTTAGCGAGGGGAAAGTGGGTAACATCCAGGAACAGGCTATTCTCAATGGTCTTTAATAATGAAACTTTTAATTTCGGCCCACCTTTAGGTTGTAGCATAAAATGATTGCCCTCTTCAAATGGGCCAGTAATAGATGCCTGTTCAATTCCCTCGTCCCAGGTATGCCAGTTATTCACATCGGTAAATAGGTTCCACATTTGTTCTTTAGTAACTTCCCGTGTAGTTACAGAATAGGATCGTGTCCACATGACTATTAGTTTAATAATTGCAAATATAATAAGTACACTTATAATAATCACAATTATTTTTCAGCACCATGCAGGTACTATGACGGATGCAATATTATATGATAAGTTATATCAGGCTAATCATAGTCTGGAAGTAGGAGTGATATATCTTAAATAGAAAGATGATTAGCCCTTTCCCAGGGTTTCAGAAGTAGGGGTGCTATATCTTAAATAAAAAATGATTAACCCTTTCCGGGGTTTCATTGGCAAAGGATGGCAGCAAGGCATTATCTGGCAGGCAACTCCGCTTCTACCGGACGTTCAAATTTCTCTGCATTAAAAATCCTTTCCCTATGCTGTAGCCCCCAATCCGCCAGGCTATCCGTCAGCTCCTTCAGCCTCTTCCCATACTGTGATAACTTATAAGTCACCGTCACCGGCTGCCCCTCAGACACCTCTCTGATCACCAGACCATTCAACTCCAGGTCCTTCAGCTCCCGGCTCAACACCTTTCCGGCGATCCCATTCAGATCCTTTAATAACTCTGAATAACGCATCGGTTTAAAACAAAGATGCGCAATGATAATCACCTTCCATTTTCCTCCTAATATGTAAAGCGTATCTTCAATTGCACGCACTCTTTTCATACACTCACTGAATGTCGGATATGCTGAATGCTCGTTTGCCATATGCTAATAATTTGGTTACTTTTTTGTCACCTGGTGCTCCTAATGTCACCACCAATAAGCCCCCTAAAGTTACTTAATTACCTCAAGTGAATTTAAATTTGTTAAAAATTGGACTAATATGAGTTTACTTGAAGATTTAAAGTGGCGCTATGCTACCAAAAAGATGAATGGTGCGAAAGTACCTCAGGAAAAATTAGATTACATCCTGGAAGCGGCCCGACTGGCACCATCCTCTTCCGGCTTACAGCAATATAAAATCATCGTTATTTCCGACAAGGCATTACTTGAGAAAATAAAAGGTATCGCTTACAGTCAGAGCCAGATTACCGATTGCTCCCACCTGCTGGTATGGGTAGCCTGGGATGGATATAGCGATACAAGAATCAGCACTGTATTCAATGCTATGATGGATGAGCGTGGATTACCACACAACACTATGGATAGCTATAAGAGCCTGATCCTGAACCTGTATGAAACCAAAGGAAAGGAATGGCAGGCTCATCACGCAGCTAAACAGAGCTACATCTCTTTTGCCATGGCAATTGCGGCCGCAGCAGAGCAAAAGGTAGATGCCACACCTATGGAAGGTTTCGTACCTGAGCAATTGGATGAACTCCTGAAATTAAAAGGTACAGGTTACAAAAGCACAGTGATCCTTCCTTTGGGGTATAGAGAAGAAGCAAACGACTGGCTGGTGAATATGAAAAAAGTTCGTACGCCTAAAGAGGCTTTCATCACTGAAATGACAATTGCTGATGCTGCAGAGACAGATGGTACTCCAGTAACATTAAATCTGGAAGATATCATTACGAAATAGATAAAATGAGGTTGAATCAACAGTAATATGATGGCATTTAAAATTCAATAAAAGAAAATTCTCTCCATCAGAAATCCGGATTAAATCCCGGAAATATTACTTTTGATTCAACCTCATTCTAATTATTCTCTCAACATTATCTCACCAGTTCATACACCGGCAATCTATCCAACGGTACTGTCTGCGTAATTGTCTTCGGCCCTTTCACAATCTCTCCCTTATCACTTTTCCATGTTCCTTTCGGCAGCACCACAGTTTGCGTACCATCCTTCGCCATTACAGGGGCTACAAGGTATTTATCTCCCAGCATAAACTGGCTCTTTACATCTACAAAACCCTGGCCGGGAAATTCATATTCCATGCTTCGCACAATCGGTGCCCCGCTAGTCGCAGACGCTTTAGCAAGCTGCAGGATATAAGGGGTATATTTTTCCCTGATCGCTACAGTCTGCTTCACAATCGCGAAATGCTCTTTACTCAACACGCGCCATGGCGCTACTGAAAACTGCATCATCGGCATCAAAGCAGAACACTGCGCTGATCGCACTACTAACTCCTCATCCAATTTATCCCTCCCTATAAAAGAACCATATTCCCCGCCACCAATCATATCAGGACAAGTGAAATTATATCCCAGCAAACCAGCCAGCGTAATATGAGGAATCAGTTTTTGCAGATCTACCCAGGTATGCTGCTTATCTCTCAAACGCTGCACAAGCGGTTCACCTGCCATCTTCCACATTGCACGATATTCATTCAACGCATAGTGCAAGCCAATCTCACCCCATAAGCGACTATGATCATTGGGAGTCGCCTTTGCATAAGAGATCGCATCAGCAGGATAAAAATCAGCATCACCGGCATCCAGTTTAAAACCATCCAGGTGATAGGTGTGCACCATATAGTCAAGTCTGCCGGTGAACCACTCCTTTGCTGCAGGATTTGTAAAATCCATCACCGCACTATATCCATTCCACCAGGTTAAGATAGCAGGATTAATACTATCCTTCATTAGCAGGAGTTTCTTGCTCAACAGGTCTCTGAACACTTCCGTATCAGGAGATATAAAAGGACTTATCCACAGCATTACTTTAAAACCCATCTTATGCAGACTATCTACCATCGCGGTCGCATTTTCAAACCTGTCTTTTCTAAAATCGAATCTGCCGTAATAATCTGCCCAGTTATCATCAATCATCAGCACACCGGCTGGGAAACCATTGCTAAGAATAGCATTTGCATATTTAAGGATGTCTGTCTGGTTTTGATTGTATACCAGTTCAATCCAGGTATTATACTGGGGTTTGGCAATGAGTAAGGTATCCGGCAATTTTCCCTTTGCGGGAAAATGTTTCTTTGCTGCATTGGTAAAAGCATCTTTTAAATTATGCCCGAGGGAATCCAGCTCAACAGGCGCAGTGGCATTTGAAATTTCCAGTGCATCGCCATGAACGGAGAATTTGAAAGGTTCATCACTCCAGATATACCTGCCACTGGTAGAAAGTAAGAGCGGAGCCGCCTGGTTGCCACCAGTATTGGCAAAGAGATTAAATGAATACCCGTCTTTGAGCGGCATCTGCTGCCCTTCGGTCACAGCACCACCGTACCAGCTTTCTCCTTTTTTAATTTGAATAGTTTTCGTTTGTGCGTACGAGCAATTACAGATGGTAGCGATTAGAATGGTTGAAATAACTTTTCCCAAGGGCATGATTTGGTTGTTTTACTTTCTAAAATAACCTTAATTGGGGAGAGTGTTACTACGCAACCGGTTGTGTAATTTTAGGCAAAATTGCCATATTGCTCCAATAGCAGGTTTACTTTACCTTATGTTCCTCAATAAACACCTTCAACGCCTGCGACATCAAAGCATCTTCCCGGTAAATCAACAAAGTAACCATCGTTGCTAACTCTTTGTTCAAAGGAAAATAATGGATTGCCCGTTTACTATAATACCGGTCAATCACATCTTTAGGAAGAATACTTATGCCCAATCCCGCCTCCACGAAATTGATAATGCCTTCAATAGAATTCAGCGTTGTACTTTGGTATTGTACAATTCCCTTTCCTGACAACCATGCTTCCAACCTTGCCCTGAATATGCATCCCTGATCAAATACAATCAACCTGATCTGTTCCATCGTCAGGATATCATTCAGCTGTTTCACATCAGAAGATGCGATTAAGACCAATTGTTCTTCTTTCAGCTTCACCTGCTTCAATCCATTTACACTTACCGGCCCCGATACAAAAGCCGCATCAAGCCGCTGCTCCACGACATCGGCAATCAGCGCATTGACCATAGCTGATTTAAATACAAGGTCAATCTTTGGATACAAAGCAGAGAACCGCTTTATAATAGACGGCGCACTCAATGCCATCGTCGTCTCGATACAACCTATCTCCAGATGTCCTGTAACATCTCCATCCGGATCCAGTGCCTCCCTGGCTTTATCCAACAACTTCCCGATCTGCCGGCTATAGGTCAGGAAAGTTTCTCCTGCAGGTGTAAGCTCCACTTTCCGGGAAGTACGGGTAAACAGGGTATTCCCAAACTCCTCTTCCAGGTTCCTGATCCGTGCTGTCACGTTGGATTGCACTGTAAACATAGCTTCAGCGGCTTTGGTAAAGCTGCCATACTGCGCTACAGCCTCAAATAATTTAAGGTCATTAAGGTTTATCATCTATCACTATTAATGATTATTAAAATCACTATTATTCGTTTTTAGAGATTAAAGCTACGCTGTAGTTTTGAGATCACAAAAGAATAAGCACATGACTTACTATCAAAAAATAAAGGTAAAAGAGCTGAACATTTTTTACCGCGAGGCAGGTCCTAAAGATGCACCTGTCATTCTCCTGCTCCATGGTTACCCCACCTCCTCTCACATGTTCAGGAACCTCATTCCTATGCTCAGTACAAAGTTCCATGTAATAGCACCGGACCTGCCTGGATTTGGATATTCTGATGCACCAGATCACAAGGCGTTTGCTTATACATTCGATCACCTGGCAGCCGTGATGCAGGATTTTATCGATCACTTGAATTTAAAGCGCTTTGCCTTGTATGTATTTGACTATGGTGCGCCTACGGGATTCCGGCTGGCATTGGCTAACCCTGAAAAAATCACCGGCATCATTTCCCAGAATGGAAATGCATATGAAGAGGGATTGAGTAAGGAATGGGATCCTATCCGCAGGTACTGGGAAGATAGTTCCGAGGCTAACAGAACAGCATTGAAAGGTTTTGTTTCCCAGCAGGCGACCTGGTTCCAGTATCATGAAGGTGTAGCAGATCCAACCTTGATAGCACCGGAAACCTATACACTGGATCAGTATTTCCTGGACAGGCCAGGTAATATAGAAATACAGCTTGACCTGGTAAAAGACTATAAGAACAATGTATTGCGCTATCCACAATTCCAGGCGTATTTTAGACAATTCCAGCCACCCATGCTGGCAGTATGGGGCAATAGAGATCCTTATTTCCTGCCACCAGGAGCAGAGGCCTATAAACGGGATAATCCAAATGCAACAGTAAAATTCTATGACACAGGACACTTTGCCCTGGAGACACATGCGCTGGAGATAGGGAAGGATATTTTTGAATTCCTGGAAGGCTTGCCATCTTAATAATAAAAGAGGTGGTATAAAAAGTAATTTGAGGGCCTGAGAATTCATTAAAAAAAAATTCCCATCATCATGTCTCCGGATTAATTCCGGGAAATGTTACTTTTGATACAACCTCTTTCTATAAACATTTCAATCATATAAAGTATCATACCAATCATCACTCACGCCACTCCGCTCTTTAATAATAAAAGGTTTCAGATTGATGCGGTAATATCTCGCCAGTACCATAAGCGCTAATTCAGATACCAATTCCTGCGCTTCTTTTAAAGGCATTGCATCCTCATACTCCCTGCTTTTACGGGCGGCGACAGTCTGCGAAAAACGCTCCAATATTGTTGTTGAAAAACCCGACAAGATCAAATCATCTCCCTTTTCAGTCAGAAATGCAGTGATATGATGATAGGCCTTTTGCAAACTTTTATAGTCCATTCCCTGACTAAGTGCTAATAAAAGGTCTTTTATAAACACATCTCCAGGTACCAGCTTCAGCAAATGTGCCGCCGGATGTTCATCTTCCTCAATAAGTGGCCGGTAGACAGAAAAATCAATCTCAGCCTGGACATCCCCGGCCCGCTGCACAGTGGCCATTCTAAATGTATTCACATCAATCACCGCCGTTAAAGTAATTTTGTTGACCTTGTCTTTATCTTCAAACAACAGGTACGACACGCCATCAATAAACTTCACTAACTGACGGGCCTGTTCATACGCCTGAGAATCCGGTGTGGCCGACAAATACGCAGAACTAAATACATACAGGGGTTGACCGTCATTGTAGAAACACCAGATTCTAAACCCTTTATCTACCAGTGTCTCTGTTAACCCAACAATGAAATTGTCAGCTATATCTATTTCGAATGCCCAATTTGCCATTGCATTGAATTAATTAGTATGTATCAAATTTAACGAAATCGGGTGAATTGACGGGCAGCATTATCAGGCCTCCCTCTCCAAAAACCGCATCATCATTTCTGCCACCTCCACCGGTTTTTCGGCAAGGATAAAATGTCCGCTATCATCCACCTTTTCCATGCTTACATGCTTTGCTGATTTTGTCAGAGCAGCTTTCAGCATTTCATAACTGCCGGCACCCGCAATGCCCAACACAGGAAGATGGATCTGTTCGTATAATTTCATATCCTGTATATCCTGTGTAAATGACTGGTACCAGGCATTAGATGCACGGATACCATCTGCACTGTCATAAGCCTGACTATATACAGTTCTATCAAATTCGCTAACGCTATCAGGATTCTTCAGCAGTGATTTAAAAATCCAGTCAATCACCAGGTGCATTCTTCCCCCTAATAATACCTCCGGCAGCGCTTTGACCTGGTTAAATGCCAGCCACCAGGGATAAGTATAATCCAAACCAGGAATCGGCAACATAGGTAACTGGTACATGCTTTCATCCGGATGAGGCGTATCCAGCATGATCAATTTTTCAGTCAGTTCAGGATAATTCGCAGCAAAGCTAAATGCAACATGCGCACCGATATCATGCCCACAGATTTTTACTTTACCAAGGTTCAAGTTTTGCACTAAACCATAAAGATCCTTTGCCATGTTTTTCTTATCATAACCACCTGATGGCTTCTCTGAATTACCCATTCCACGTATATCCACAGCGATTACCCTATATTGCGATGACAGCAGCGGCATCACTTTATGATAGGCCCACCAGGTTTCAGGCCATCCTGGAATCAGGATGAATGGCTCACCCTGTCCGCCTGCGATATAATGTAAACGAATCCCGTTAGTATGAATATAATTGCTCGTAAATCCTGGTAAATTTTCTACTAAATCCATATCATCCGTTTTGATAATTCTCTTTATAAGCCAAACTTAAATATTACATTTGGCATTGAAAAGTATGAAGTATACTACATACTTTATATATTTATTTTCATAATGAAACTGATCAATCAACTTTCAAAAGAGACAGGCATACCGATAGCTACGATACGTTTTTATGAGAAGTCAGGCCTTATAAAAGGGGAGAAGAAGCCGGGAGTAACTACTAATAACTATCTGTATTATGGAGATGATGTGGTAGAAAAACTGAGATTTATCCAGATGGCGAAAGCAGTTGGATTTACGTTGAGTGAAATCAAGGAGGTAATAGATGCCTGGTATTTAAAGAAGATTAGCAGGAAGGCACAGATGGATGTATTAGAGCTAAAATTGGTGCAGATAGAGGAAAAGATCCAGGAGCTGAAGGCCATGAAGCGACAGATTATGACTTGTATTAAGAATATAGCCGCGAGGTAATAACAATACAATGCAATTATTCAGTATGCGAATTACATTTCTCCTGGGTATACTGTTATTGAGCAAGACGCTATATGCACAGCTGGCAGATACAGTCCATGTTTCGCCCACGTTTTTTGTTTCCATGGATAAATTCTACCTGGATAGTATTGAAATCGATATGTCGAAGACATACCTTGCATCAGACAATATTCTTGAGATAAAAGCCGTCAAAAGCAGGGATGCAGAAATATACAGTACAAACAAATCAGCGATCCTTATCACCAGAAAAGCCCATCATCCACTGACTTCGTTAGGAGCAATCAGGACAAAGCTAAGTGCCGGGGATACTGTTCGCTATATGATCAATGATAATTACATCACTGACACAACGAATGTACGGATTGAGGTGAATGGTATTGACTCGATAAACATTGTAAAGCAGGCGGAGGGAAGTGTGGAGAGAGAGCCGATGCCGGCAATAATTGTTATAAAATTAAAGCAGGGGATGATAGATCCCACAAAAAAGTAAACCAGTAGATTTAAAAAAGGAGATCAATAACCTGATCTCCTTTTTGTCAAAATAAACCAACAAATTTATAAATGTAACGCTGATTATTTTCCGGCACCTGCCCCTACACCTTCCACTGCATTAAACGCAATCAACTTCGGTGCACTTGCCACAAACTCATCCAGCACACTATCCGCAATCTTAATCGCTCCACCAAAACGCGTAGCCCCGGGAATCGTCTGCATAGCAGCAGCTTCCGCCGCCAACTTCTTCGCATTTGCAAAATAACGACCCGCAGCATTACTTCCCCGATCTGCAGCATCCAGGCCCGCGGCCGTGAGCTGAAGAGCTCTTCCCCATAACTGCATTGCATCTAACCATGGACGCGCATCCTGCGCAAAAGAAGTATCCGCAACTCCCGCCCTGATTATATCAGGAGCACTTGCAAACGCTGCTGCACCTTGAGTCAGCTCTGCAATCGCCTGATGCCGTCTAAGCCCATCTCCATTAGCAATTGCATCACGCACGCCATCCAGCATTGCCTTCAGCTTAGGTGCCTGCACCTGCCATGGCTGACTACCAAAAGTCGGTGCCAGGTGCTGTGTATCGAAGAAGGTGAGCAGTGCGGCAATGGTTTGCTCATCACCACCAGCCAGTTCTCTTGCAGCAAAAATCCAGGTTCTCTCTGCATCATATCCCTTATCATTCCATGAAAACGCCACCACACCAGTAACCGCCACACGGCTCGGTGCTTCCTGGTTCATTGGATTAGACAGGATACCCGCCAGCTCTGCAGACAAACCAGCTTCTCGCTTTACATAAGGTGCCAGCAACAGGCGGCCTACAGATTCTCCATAGTCATTCACAGGGTAGTTATCCCATAAGAGCGTCTTACGACCGAACGCCTTCATGGCCGCTTTCGCATCATTTACAGAGATCGCAGGAGGCACCACATCAGTACCCGTCCACTGCACGACTACCTGTGAATCCAGATTTTTCCGCAACGCAGCTTTATAGGGCGTTTCTTTGGCATCATAATATTCAGTCGGCACCATAATCAGGTTAGGTGCATTTGGATCCACCTTCCTGATACCAGCCTGCAAAGCATTCAGCAATTTCGCCTGTGCAATACCTGCCGCTTCAGCACCTGATGGACCAAAGGTCACCTTGTCCAGGTCACAATTCCATTTGGTATATTCAATATCATCGAGGGCGACATAGAAGCTATGAACGCCAATACTGCGCAGGGCATTGAACTTACGAACCAGCGCCTGCAGATCACTCGTATCTGAAAAACAGACAGTAGGGCCAGGAGAGATCGCATATACGAAATTGATATGATTCCTGCTGGCATTCGCCGCCAGTTTACCCAACTCAGCCAGCGTTGCCGCAGGATAAGCATCCCGCCAGCGATCCCTGGCATATGGATCATCTTTCGGACTATAAACATAAGTATTTGCCTTGATGGTAGCCAGGAAGTCAAGGTGCTTTGCGCGATCAGCCATTGACCATGGCTTGCCATAAAATCCTTCAATTGTACCACGAATAGGCATAGATGGATGATCCTTTATCACCAGGGCAGGTATGATAGCCCGCTGCGCTAACTGGCGGAAAGTCTGGGCAGCATGAAACAAACCATCTGCATCGTGACCAGCCAGGGTAATCAAAGCGCCGTTGCCAATTACACTACAGGCAATCGTGTAGCCTTCCGCATTACTATCCAGGACAGCACCGCTCTTAGCAAGAGCAGAACGAACAATAGCCGCGTCGCCAGTACCCAAAAGGATGTAAGGACCGTCAAGCACCTGTGGCAGTTGCTTTGCAGTAATCACATTTTCTACTCCTGCTGCTGCTAATATGCTGCGAACCAGGGTGGTAGTAGAAGTATCAGTGCCCGGAGCCGTGATGAGGATCACCGATTTTCCCAATGAGAATGCACCCTTTCCAGGTTCGATAGATACGGGCGTAGGGAAGATGGCAGGTAAGGTAGCTGGTTGCGCAAATGCCTGACTGGTTTGTGGTGAATGTTGAACCGTTTGAGCGAAAGCAGCGCCGGAGCTGAATAGCACAACGGTTAAACAGGTGAATAACATTTTCATTCCTCTTTCGTGTTTTGAGACCTATAAAGGTGGAAAGATAATAACTGGAGAAGGAAAAAACGGGAGAAATATGTTATTCAGATTATTTTCAGGTAGCTTATTTATTCCTGGTCTCATCTTTTCAATGATTGCGGCAATAATAGCTTCTCAAAAAATAAAAAATTAAAATACCGCATCAATTAATAGTTAGCAACTCCATTAAAAAGCAAGTCCTCAGGCAATTTATTCATTGAGCTATTGTGCCAATAGCTCAATGACCCAGGTAATTCCTGATAATCGCACTAATCGTATCTGCCTGGTTAAAAACCATCAAATGCCCTCCCCCTTTAATACGATAATCAGGATGCACAAGCCTGCTGGTGATCACCCTATCAGCCGTCCCGTTTATCTGGATCGTCCTCTCCGGCGGCACCCTATTATCCCAATAAGCAATGCTCTTCAATGCCCAACGGAAAAATGATACATCTGTATCCTTTAACAAATTTGTCAACAACACTTTATCATTTGGCGACCGGGTACCAAAATACTTATAGGTAAGAAAATTAGTACGCTGAATCAACGCACCAGGAATGATCCGGTACAAGCCCAGTTTCATCCAGAAAAACTGCACCCGGTTCAGTTCATTCTTTGTCTTCACGGAAGAAATCAATACCATCTTGTCCACCTTTATCAGCTTAGCCACTTCCACAGCCACGATACCACCAAACGAAAGTCCGATAATATCCGGGTTTTCAACAGTGATCTGACTCTTTATCCTCGCCGCATATTGGGCAATAGATTCAGATGGCAAAGCAGGAATCCAGTTTATGTAAATTTTGTGATAACCTGGCAGGTCCAGGTTCATAAATATACTCGAGTCTGCCCCTATACCACTAAAAAGATAAATAGTTTTAGGTTCATGTTTTCCAGTATCGTTCTGCGTTTGAGCCCCCGCCAACAGGCTACTGAACATCAATAAAAACCCAAAAATCACTTTCACACTGTGCGCCATAATTTTACTTCCTTCTTGCCTGACAGGCATTTTTAATATAGTAGTTTGCGATATTATCCTACAAATAAGCATATACCATTACCTGCTGGAGTAGCTATTCATCCAGATGATTAACATCCTTTTTATTGAAATAGTTCCCCGAAAACCAGCGGGTGGATAAAACCGATGGCAAGTATAATACCAGTTCTCAAAAAGATTCACTAAAAAAATAAAGGGGCAACGATCAGATGATTGATGCGCGAAGATAATAATAAGAATGGCAAGGCATTCCTGAATCAAAAAGCGCCTTCCAATCATAGATTTGAAGGCGCTTTTTGATTTCGTAAGGGCTGATCCTACACATTCCGAACCCGCCGATTGAAAATTTCCACACAAATAAAAAAATCTATCCAAAGGACATACGCTGACAAATTGTTACTATATTGTATATGAACACGCTACACATAAAAACAATGATCTCCCATAAATTGTACAAGCTATATTTCACGCTACTTGTCCTTATTACTACACTGACATGTGTAAAGGGGCAGGAGCATCCTCCAGGAAATAAAACCTGGGGAGATCAGGACAATGGCACCTACCGCAATCCAGTTTTACCGGCGGATTATAGCGATTTGGACTGTATCCGGGTAGGGGGTGATTATTATGCCATATCATCTACTATGCAATTCTCGCCTGGCATGGTAGTACTCCATTCCAAAGATCTTGTCAACTGGGAAATTATCAGTCATGTAGTTGGTGACCTCGTTCGCATAAGCCCGAATTTGAACTGGGACAGGATGAATTGTTATGGAAAAGGAATTTGGGCCGGCTCTGTAAGGTATTATAAGAATAAGTTCTGGGTATATTTTGGTACGCCTGATGATGGCTTCTTTATGAGTACTGCCACCAATCCTGCAGGACCATGGGAACCTGTTCAACAATTATGGAAGGTGAGCGGATGGGATGATTGCTGTTCCTTTTGTGATGATGACGGCCAACTCTATTTCATTGCGACCAGGTTTGAGACGGATCCAAAGAACAACAAAAAGTATAATATCCATTTATTCAAAATGACACCCGACGGCAAAGGGCTTATCATGGAATCAGACTCCATCATCCACCAGTCTGACGGAAGTGAAGCAAATAAGCTTTATAAGATCAACGGACTTTATTACCACTATTTTAGCGAGGTGAAACCGGAAGGGCGTGTCATGATGATGGAACGTTCAAAAAGCCTGTACGGTCCCTGGGAAATTAAACAGTTGAACCATGTAGATCAAAAACTGGATAAAGAACCTAACCAGGGAGGTTTATTGCAACTACCTTCTGGTGAGTGGTATTTCTTCACCCATCATGGTACAGGAGATTGGGAAGGACGTGCCGCCAGTCTCTTGCCTGTTCAGTGGATAAATGGATGGCCCATTGTTGGCGAAGTGGGTGCTGATACAATTGGTCGCATGGTTTGGAAAGGAGTAAAACCCATATCATATAAAAGAAAACTGACCATTCAAACCAGTGATGAATTCAATACAAACAAGCTCAATGTTCAATGGGAATGGAACTACCAGCCCAGGAGTGATAAATGGTCCTTAACAGAACGAAAAGGATTTCTCCGGCTTTATTCATTTATGCCCACTGAATTAAACAATGAAAAAAGCATGATTTTGAAGGCAGGGAATACATTGACCCAACGTAGTATGCGCACGTCTTCGAATATGGCAACGGTAATAATAGACATTAGTCATATGGCTGATGGCCAATTTGCCGGATTAACACATTTTTCGACGACAAGTGCCAGCTTATTAGGTGTCAGGCAGGAGAATGGCATCCGTCATTTGATCTATGAGGTAAATGGAAAAGATTCCTTAGGTACCAGGATAAATGGAAGATATATCTGGCTCCGTTCTACATGGGATGCGAATGGCGTAAACCGATATGCGTTTAGTATAGATGGAAAGCATTATCAACCTTTAGCGGATATTTATCAATTGACCTGGGGGAGTTACCGGGGCGATCGCATTGGGGTCTTTAATTTCAACATAAAGGAGGAAAAGGGTTACGTAGATATTGATTGGTTTAGGTATAATTTTGAGCAATGAAATGATCCCATTTCTTTTATGATTGGGGAGCCCCGGCACTTTTCGAACTTGTTTTATAGCAGATTTAACCCAAATTGAACAATTCTGTTGTCAATGCCACCTCTATACGATCAGTAAAAGGGAGTGGAAAGTGAATATTAAACTAGAAGATAAAAAATGACTTATAAGATAAGTATTGCTTATTGGCATAAAAGTCGTCAGGAATTGCTCGCTGAAGGTACTCTACTATTTCTTTACCAAGGTATCTAAATTATAGGCACTTCCATGACTAAGCAATTTTTCTGGTATCGGTACCAATTTATTCGCTTTTACAACAACAAAATTCAGAATAAAAGGATACTCAAATGATTTCAAAGTCAAAGTATCATTATTTAAGGTCCAACTGCCTGACATTGTATGTTCATAAGAATTCATGCTATAAAACCAATGAATATTATATTCAAACCTGCCATTATCGTTTAAGATTAGTTTCCATTCCTTCGATGCTCCATCCATGCCACTATTGCCTGATTTCCCGACATAAGTTCCTAATATGCCAAACTGGTAAAATGGGAACAAAGCTAAAAGTATCAAATATTTTATCATATTTCAGCCCAGCGATTCTTTCCTACTCTTATCTGCTAAAAAGTAAGACATTTATTGTTTATTAGTACAATGATCCTGCAGGAAGAGTACAATAAAGGCTTTTATTGATTTATCCGTCTCAGTGTATCCACATTATGTAAATTTTTATTCTGAAAAACAATACTTTGAATAGGTATCAACTTATCATTTTTCGCAACAAATTTCACAAAGAACGCATCCTTTGATGCTGCCAGCATTAACGTATCGTTCCTCAAAGTCCATTGACCTTCTGTATGATAGTTGTAATTAGTCAGACGCGAGAAACTGTGAAAATGATATTTAAATTTTCCAGACTCGGTTAATGTCAACGTCCAGTCCTGACTATCGCCATCTGTACGGCCGTCTCCTTTTTCCTGGATATAAGTTCCTACTATACTTAACTGAAAATATGAGAACAATGCTAAAAGGGCCAAAGATTTTATCATACAATTTCAATTAGAACTTTAAGTTACTAAAATCATATTAATATCTTCACATTTGCCACAATCTCTTTGCATCATACCCATCAGTTAAGTTGTAACTATTTGACATGCTATAAAGATCTTAGAAAATCTAAATGACATTTATGAAATGAGTTGAAAAAACAAACGCTTCCTGATTTCTTGGAAGCGTTTGTTTTTTGAGATAATTTGAAACTAGTTTTTATACTGGTAATCATGCACTCTTAGCACATTACCATCCATATCTCTCACAACTTTCAACCGACCTATTCCATCATATTCATAATATGCTATACGATTTGCAGGATCACACTGACTGGTAATCCCTACCAGCGGATTATAGGTATTAGTAGTCATTTTCGCATCAGCAGGATATAGCCTCAACTCATCAATAGTAACGCTACCTGTAACAGTTATAGATGTCACACCTGTCACTTTATGCTCAAAATAATTCCATCCTTTTTTACTAAAAGAAGAAGAAGCAGTCACTCCATTAACTGTAGCTGAACCTGTTTTACTCCAATACGAAACAATATAAGTCGAAGCCGCTGTCAACCCACTCTTTGTTATACTCCCACTAATTGTCCAGGATTTACCACCAGTAATTCCACCAGTTACACTTACACCAGTAGAAGGAACCGTCCAGTTGCCTGTACCGGCATCCTCAAAACTGGAATAAGCAACATCAGCAACACCAGCATTATTCACAATAGCTATGGGAGTGGTACGATTATAATTCCAGATATATGCGTTATGCATATCATTGTAATTACCCTGTTCCAGTAAATTACCAGAGCTATCATAACTGAACGCCTGCCATTGCGGAGTCATCGCCGTTGATCCTCTCTGGAATTGAATAAATTCCGGCAGAATTATATTGCCTACTGGCCACACCCTATAATCATTCCGCGTACGATCAAGTAATACTCCAGCTTTAGAATTTTCCGTTTCGAGTACAACACTCTTGATATCTCTTGTCATCAAACTATCAATTGCCCTCGATGAATTTGCAGTAGTACCAGAGAGCGTTGATTTATCCAAAGGATATTTATACACAGTTTTCAATAAGTTTTGCTTACTATCCATTGTCTCAGTACGTGTCAGCTGGTAATGATTTGGTGTTTTATCGTAATAATAGTTATCAGTCTGAATGATACTATTACCATTATCATCATATGTCGTTACTTTTTTTGATTGTATTTTATCGAACCCGGTGAGGCGATAAAACAAAGGAAGTTTGACTTGATAATAGTTTAAACCACTACCTGGACTCCCATATACATAATAATCAGACTCACCATAAAAATATCCTGCATAATATCCTGTAGAAGTTGGGATAGCATCATAGAAATCTACTATTTCATCACCAACAACCCTATAATGCACATTGAATAAGCTGATAAATTCTGTATTAATCTCCCTGACAGTATCTTCATAACTATCTCCATTCAAATGAGGAGAGTAGAAATTATAGGCATATTCTTCTTTAGCAACTACATTATTTCCTTTCAGATATTCTTTTGAGGTCAATTTACCTCTTGTCCATTCTTTAGCTTCATATTGCCAAAGATCTGTACCGGCATAAAATTCACTAAAAAGTGAAGGACTAAAATTATAATTATACCTTGTTTTTAACGTATCGCCTGCCTTACCTATTGCATTTTCCGTCACAACCCTATATCCCGCATAAGAGCCAGATGTAGATTCCAATGGTAGTTTAGAGGTAGAGCCAAATTGCAGGCCAAATCCCATTGTACCGTCAGATATCATTCTGATCATAGGTTTGACGTAAAGCGGCATAGATAATATTTGTCCGGAAGTAACTTTTGTATTAGGATCAGTATAATCATATTGCTTTTGTAAAGCAAGCGTCCCATCCATATCATAAGTGTTGATCTGCTTTACCCTGATACCACCGATATTCAATTTATGTCCATTAGGATCCGGTTCTCTCCATTTGACCTGAAAAAATGTACTGTGTGGCTGATTAAGCGCAGTGCCAGTAACATTTGATAGAATCCTGATTTGCATAAGATATTTTCCGGCCGCCATTTTTACAAATTGGTTGGTGGAAGGTGTTCGCACACCTGAGTTACAATCAACGGCCGTATGGCTTGTCATTCTCCGGTTTATGCTACCATCATCATTTAACTGGTACAGATCAAAGTTTACATTGGCTGAATTACAACTAATAGCAAGGTTCTTATCGACAGTTGTCTGGCCTATGTTAGTAGAAGACACAAAATCATATGCCAATTGATAAAAACTACCTTCAGGAACAGTAAAATATTTTTTATAATATCGCTCTCCAACTATGCCCGTTGTAGAATCCGGAGCTGGAACAAAATTATTTCTATCGTAACCGGAGATACTGATTGATACTGTTTTATCCGTGAAGTTATCATCCTGGTAAGTAGATTCCAGTGCCCAAGGAACATTATTTTGTCCATATCCTTTAGCTATATTGTTCCCTTCATAAATATACTCGGTTTTGCCACCTTCCGGGAAAGTAATACTCTTTAGTGAAAAAACTTTACTCGTATCTCCTTTTACCCTACGATCTCCTCCTGCATAATAATCGGGTGAAATATTGGGAACTATTGTTGTATTCTGAATCGCATTAAAGAATCCCCAATGATCCTGTGCTGCAGAGAATTTGGACGGCATCTGGCTAAAAGTATAGTAATCAAACTTGTAAGTATTAATTTTCTCAGGGCCACTTCCATATATATTCAAAGAATCCAGCTTCAATCTTTTGTTCGCATAATCAGATGTAGCTACCGGCCAGTTATAATTAACAGACTTATATGCATCTGCCGTAAAATAACTATAGTTAAAAATAATCGTTTGAATGACTTTCCCCTGATTATCAGATACCACAACTTTGCTTAACGCCTTATTGGGCATGTCTATACGTGTTGTAGTATAAAAGTCAACCTTACCATCTTTAAATTTTATCTGTTTTAATATATTTTCATGATAGTAACAGGTGCCTGAACTGATCGCAAAACCTGGAGAGCCCACCAGACTATAGTAGGAGAAGGTTTCATTAAAGACTTTATCTATTGTATAGGCAGGCAATGTATCATATGAAAAAGTAATACTATCATTATATTGGTTATCTATTCTGGTAGGTACCCAGCTATTATCAGCATAAGAATTTGGCCCTCCAATGGAACTTTCTGTACCTCTTCTAAATGTACCCTTAATTCCATCTGGTAATTGTAAAGTCCAGTAATCAATTTGAGTTGTATTCTTGAGCTGATATTTTATACTAATGTCCTCCTTAGGGAATAATACAAATTTTTTATTGCTCTGATTGTACATATATCTTCCGGAAAAACCTAAAAAGTTATAATAGAATTCATCAGGCATCAAATCATTCGTATTATTTGCCGGGTGCTTCGCGTACCACATGAAAGAGCCTCTTTGGATAAGATATGGATCCTTAGCAGCATCCGGCATTGCCAGAAAACGTTTGATAGTTGAATCTAAAAAGAAACTTTTCTCATCAGCAATTGCGCCCCTTACTGTACGGGAGATCTCTCCTCCATAATTCAGGCTCCATCCCAGCCCCACCCAGGTAGCATCCTGGTCTACGCGTATACCACCGGCATGATAGTCTAGTGTGATGGGTATCGAAACTCCGTTTATGCTTATTTCATATAAGGGAATACTGATAGATGGAACACCTGTGAAGTAGGACACAGGGGTTTCTATGAACCGGTTAAATGCAGCGACTTCCGGTGTTTTAGCGTCAACTCTTGTTTTTATTGTCTGACTAATTGACAATAGTGGAAAAGAAAATATGGCAATTAGTAGAAACAAAATACTATTCTTCTTCATCACATAGGTATTTATATGGATACAATGTATTTTTTTGATTAGGCAGAATAAAAGCAAACGGTTAGTTATCTTTTTTTCGTAAAGGTTATATAATAACTATTCATAAAATAAAACTATTATGATTAGATATTTTACCCATTTATTATTTTATGGGTTGATGTTCTGGAAATATTATCACTCCTTTTGAAGGCAATACCAATTGTTTAGAGTAAGGCCATTTAGCATTTACTTTCTCGTCCCTAATCGCCGCTTTCAAAATTTCCAATGCGCTTTGAGACATAGGCAAATATGATTTTGTTCCGAATGTTATAGAAGCGTAAGAAGTCCGCGTTCCAAATTTCTTACCTAACTCTGCTCTTATTATATTCATCCTGACATCTACTTGATCCAAATGATTAAATTCCGTCTTAGTTATATTGGCATGCACAAACTTTCCATATAAAAAGGTATGGCCTAATTCATGCAAAGCAGTCATCCCAATGCCAAATGTCATCGGGTCTAAATCTGGTGAAGTACCATTTACCATATCTTCAATTTCCTGAGGATTGAGAACTATAACATTTACCATTGGATCTATTACCTCTTTCCAATCTGGAATTATAGTTCCTGTCTGCCCTTCTGTAAAACCAATATAAATTTTCCCAGGTCCATCTACTGCATCCATTATATCCTTACGCGCCTGCATACTTATATTTCTATTAGTTCTGATTCCCTGATTTACAATTCGACTAGTTTTACTATCCCATGTCAAATTAAGCCCTGATAACGTGGCCCAATGATTGATTAACTGGTCACGCAGCTGCGCTACGTTTTGATGTATCCTGGCATATACGACAGTCTCAGGTAAACTCAAAAGACCCACAATAGTAGTATCTCCCAAAAAATCACTTAGTAATACCGGATTATTCGCCATACCTGAATATGAACTAGTACTTTCATTTGGCTTAGGATCTACCTGCATCCACCTCCCAATTTGCGGATCATAATTCCGATAAAACGCATCATACTGATTCAACCCCAAATCCCGATTTGACTCAATACCATTGAACTTAAACTTATTCTCCGCATACCTCATCCCCTTCAGGGCATTATAAGAAATAGCCTCCATGGTCAAACCAAATGGATAATAATGGGTCTCCTCCAATACTGGCCCGTTCAACACCATCACCTGCACATTGTCAAAATAAACATCCTGCGCAGTTTCATTATCCGTATACACATACAAAAAACCTGCTTTCTGCATCACCGCTTTATCCACGGCCAATTGCTGTACCTCGTCCGGCATCGCCTGTACCTGCTTCATCCCACTATTCTGATCAACCATATTAAACTGATCATCAAACAAGACATAATTCAGATAAGCCTTTGGACGATTTATATCCGGATTTTCAGTATCCTTTGTTTTTAATTGACGATAATCATTGTTTGATAGGTTAGTAGCCACGTCAGTATTATTTATCCCTGCTGCACTGTGCACCCCACCAGCTGCAACACTACCAGTAATAGACTGTAAAGCATCTGCTATCATTGAAGAGGGAGTCTTATCAGAATTATCAGTCGGACCCTGAGATTTATAAAATGCATTTGCTTTTATCATCACAGTATCTCCCGCCATTACACGCAATACAATAGCCGGTCCCTTTTCATTCCCCTCCGTTTTCCCATTCAGCTTAGCAACATATTTATTGTTTATTGTTGTATCTGCCGGGGAATATCCAGCCGGTGCCGCTACACGCGTCTCTTCAATATTACTGAAAGTAGCAGCTTCTACCACAGCATTTTCAACTTCCATAGAAGCAGCATATACACTGGAATCCGGTTGATCCGTCAACACAAGACGAATATTACCCAGATGATCTTTCTCAAAATAATCAAATGCATAACTAACAGGCTTATTCGTAATATATAAAGGCCGTATTCTGCCTTCCTCATGTTCTACGGTTTGCAGACTGTCATTCTGATATATGAATCCTCCTGCGTAATCAGTAACTGTCGTTACAGCCGTGATATTACTGTTATCAACAACTGTTTTACGCAATTTATTACCTAATGCATCATATTGATAGGTAATAGTACCTTTTCCTTTTACAGTAATAACCTCAGGTAGGTTTAGATAATTATAGGATATAGATGATATATTTCTGTTCTCATCAGATGTCAAATTACCATTCAGATTATAAGTATAATCATCGCCGCCATTAGTTCCATTTATAAAATCACCTAATGTCGTACTGGATTTGGTATTTGCATCCGTTACAGTCCGCAGTTTATTTGAGTTATCAAAATACTTATAGGTAAGGTTATCCATTGTTTCTTTCGCAGTACCATTCATTCCTTGCTGTATCATGGATTGCATCCCCCCATTTGCATCATATGCCAGGTTACTCACAGAAAAATCCATTTTTGCTACTCCCCATGCAGCACCAGCTACATCTTGTTGGGAGAAATCCGCGCCAGCAAGTCTGCCAGTTGCATCATAAGTATAACCATAGGCCCGCGGTATACCATCTGAACGGCTTTTCCATTTTTGTCCTGCTATATTACCATTGTTATAATTCACATTGAAACCATAATCATAGCTAAGATCTTCCCCAAACCAGTTTTTCGTACTGCTATTTGTCTGCACAAATTCCTTATTAATACTTTTCAACCAGCCACGTACATTATAAGTCATCAATAATGAATCGACAGGTTGTCCATTACCGATAATACCCAAACGTTTCTTATTTATTCGGCCTAACTCATCATAACTATAAGTAGCGATAGTACGGTCAAATCTTGATTCATCATTTAACCGCTTTTTAATACTCACCAGCCTGCCTGTATGATCATAAGAATTAGTTGTTAATAACCTCGTTTCGGAAGTAGGGCTTTTAGGATGCTGATGTCGCAAATAGCTGGTCAGTAAATTGCCGTTAAAACTATACAGCATGGTCAATATGTCTTTTCCGCCAACACTGTTACCGGAGACTAACTGAATGGGTCTTCCTTTATCATTATAATAGGTAGTCGTAGTCAGCCATTTATCTGTACCCAATACACGAACTTTCATCCCTGTAGGAAGATATTTTGTAAGCGTACTATAATTACCCGAAAATGTTTCAGGGTAAAGAGTATCTGCCGCTGATAACTTTGAGAATTCATCGCTTTTAAATTTGAGTACCCCAGGGTAATTATAATCATCATAATACATATATATCAGCGGAGTCAATGCAGACATCGCAATTCCCGGCAGTGAATAGGAGGACATCATAGTGTTTGTATTTCCTGTACCAGATACTATCTCAGCCCCAAATTCTGTCCCGGTATTCGACTCAAACCCAGGTAAAAATTCAATTAATTGCGTTGCGTAATAATTTGCACTTCCGTCGTCATAATATAAAGCAAGATTTGCATCAAGTGGTGACTGATAAGACATGGTTGTTGAAGCTGTTGCTGTATTCATGGCCGCCTGCAAAGCCTCTCTGGTAGAATTACTTTTATAGATTGCTGTCATGACGGTTCGATTCTGCCCATCATATAACACAGTATACCATTCCATAGGAGATTTCGTCCGCTGTTCAGCATCCTGCGTAAAAACCAGCCGATCGCGAAGATCAAATACCTTATATAATGCTCCTTTGCCCGGAACTTCTTCTATGATCCGCCTATTGCGATCATCATATACATAATGATAACACAGCTCCTTAGCTACATCTGCAATGTTACTCCACTTATTGATCATGGTATAGTTTGTTGCAGCCGGAGGAATCACAAAGCTAAGCATGTCAGCATCATTGTACACATAATAGGTACATAGCCATCCTGCATGGGCCGTATTAATAGTGGATTGCAGTACTTTTTTGAGTACAAGCTGACCTTGTTTGTCTTTATACACAACAGTTTGATTCTGCTGCTCATCAATGTAAACCTCTTTTAATAACTCCCCGGGAGCATATATACCTGGGCTAACCGGAACTTCATTAATAAGATTCCAGATGCGAACAGAATCAGCAGCTGTATTTGCCAACTGTTTGGTTTCAGTACCATGTGTACTCCAGCTATTACCCGGAGAATAATTTTTCAATATCTTACCCAATGGAGATAATTCATATTCTACCTTTCTGTAGAAAATACTTTCATTGGCTGTCTCAGGATTTAGATTGGCATTCTTGAAGAATGTCTCCTGTGCACCAAAAGGATCTGTTTTAAATTTACCATCATTGGTATTATCTGTTGTTTGCGCATAAGACATGTACATATATTGTTGACGTCCAAATGCATCATATACAACAGGATAAACAAGGTCTCTGCCGCCAAATGTCAAGCCTTTGGCAACAGATTGTTTTACACGTCCCAATCCGTCATAATAGGTAGTAGATTGCCTTACTTCCCTGATTATCCGCGACTTACTAACAACACTCATCGTATCACTGATCGGCATATTAGGCTCCCAGGTAGTCACATAATTGGGTTGGTTTGCATTAGCTGTAGCACCTGGTTTCGTAACCGGCGTAGCTGCTGGAAGCGTAGAACTATTTGGGTTATTTTGCGCCCATCCATAAAAAGGGGATGTAATAATGGCACAGAATAGTATGGTATAGAGGAGTTTCATACTACAAGTAATTTTTAGAATTCATTTAGGCAAGTGACTAACCATAATATTCGTCAAAAGAAAAGGAACGACGATATCAGACGTGTCTGTAAATAGTTGGATTGGAAAATTTCTTCAACTCGGTTCATGGAAGCCGATATAGGTAATGACAGGTAACACAACTTAATGCTCATATGTTTCGTCTTGCGAAAGTTTACTACAATGTTAATTCAACGTCACCTGAACAATGGTACTAATTATAATGGGCTGCATAGCAATTCGTTGCAAATACCATATAAACTTATCAGGGTAATTGAGGTATAGGTTTACAGTTATAGAACAACATATAACTATTCACTAAACAAAAGTAAGGAAAGCTAAATTGAATAATTAGAATAATTTTAAATAATGACATCAAATCATTAAAAAAAGGGCATTTTCAATAAGAATATTACCTAAACCCACTGCGACCTTCATTGCGCATTCTGTAATGCTTGCAGCCCACGGAAAAGGCCAAACTGTCCTGAATTCATATTTATGCTCTAAAAGTTTTTGATCGGTTCTCGGGTAGAACCCGTTTCTTAAAACAAACCATAGTTGCAAAGGAAGAGCACCTACCCTGAGAGAGGCATTTCTTTTTATAGTCGGGGAGAGCCGACACTTTTTCGGACTTGCTGATAAAAGATCTAAAATATATTGGCCGATACTTTCGAAGTTTAAGCAGGATCCCCTTACTTTTAAAAAATACATAATATTACCTCGCCCGTAGCTGGCCTTTTAAACAAAGCATATTCGGACGTTTAAACAAAGCACCCCCAAAACCACTGTGCTATTTTTGTTCCATCAAACATAATTAAAAATTAAAAAAATGGAACAAACAAATTACAACGGAGCATTACAGCATTCAATAGGTTCTGGCTTTAACGCAACTTCAACAGCAAGTGACGTAATCAAAGGCATTGACCTTACAGGAAAAATTGCCATTGTAACAGGAGGGAATACCGGTATTGGTTTAGAAACAACAAAAACGCTGGCTGCTGCCGGGGCAACAGTCATTGTACCTGCAAGAGATATAGCTAAAGCAAAGAAAAACCTGGCATCTGTTGCCAATGTGGAAATTGAACCCATGGACCTGATGGATCCGGCATCTATCGACGCTTTTGCCGAAAAGTTTTTGGCTTCAGGCCGCCCCCTTCATCTACTCATCAATAATGCCGGTATTATGTGGGTACCATTGCGTAAAGACAGCCGTGGCATTGAATCACAGTTAGCCACCAATTATTTAGCGCAATTTCAATTAACCGCCCGGCTTTGGAATGCACTCAAAAAAGCCGGTGGTGCAAGAGTGATCAATGTATCCTCACACGGACATCAATTCGCTCCTTTCAATTTTGAGGACCCTAATTTTCTCAACCGGGAATACGAGACGCTACAGGCATATGGCCAATCAAAAACTGCCACCAATTTATTTGCGCTTGAATTAGACAATCTTGCCAAAGCCTATCATGTAAGAGCATATTCATTGCACCCAGGTTCTATTGGCGGCACTGAATTAGGAAGAGAAGCCCCCTTGGAACTGTTTCAAAAAATGGGTTTTTGCGATGCGGAAGGCAACCTTCTGCCAGAAGTGGCCGCCTCTTTAAAAACGATCCCTCAGGGTGCAGCCACGACAGTTTGGTGTGCCACCAGTCCTTTATTGAACAATATAGGAGGGGTGTATTGCGAAGATGCAGACGTTGCCGAACTGACTGCCGACCCTTCCATGCCAACCGGCGTAAATCCTTACTCATTAGATAAAGCCAGTGCCAAACGTTTATGGACATTGAGCGAAGAAATGACCGGCATTACTTTCCGCATTATTTAATTTAATTAAAATGAATAATTTACAAAATAAAGTAGCGGTTATTACCGGTGGCAATAGTGGCATCGGGTATGCCACCGCAAAAACGCTTACCGAAAAAGGCGCAAGGGTCATTATCACCGGCAGAAGAAAAGAAGCAATTGAAACGGCAGCCTCAACACTCCATGTAAGTGGAGTGGTGGCTGACCAATCCAAATTATCTGACATCGATATGCTGGTATCAGAAGTGAAAGCGCAATTTGGCAAAGTAGATATTTTACTCATCAATGCGGGCATTACAAAATTAGCTCCTATTGAGTCGATGACCGAAAATGTGTTTGACGAAATAATGAATGTAAATTTCAAAGGAGCTTATTTTACATTAAGTAAATTTATCCCCGTTTTAAATGATAACGCATCGGTGATATTTTTGTCGTCAACATCCGCAACCATTTCCCCGCAAAACGCATCGGTATATGCAGCAAGTAAATCTGCCATTAATGCCGTTATGAAAATTGCAGCGCTTGAACTAGCTTCCCGTAAAATCCGTGTGAATGCAGTTAGCCCCGGGCCTGTTGCTACGGAAATCTTGAATAAAATAGGACTGGATGCTGCGCTTGAGGAACAACTCGTGGGTAGTATCCCCTTATCCAGATTAGGAAAGGCCAATGAAGTAGCCGATTTGATAACTTATTTATCGGGCAACGAATCTTCATTTATTACCGGTTCAAATTTCCTGATCGATGGCGGTCAATCCATCTAAATGAATATCATGATTACTTTTATTTTTGTATTCATAATTAACAGTCTGAAGAAAGGACTATCAAAAACATAAAGTATGGAATATCAGGCAAAATATATAACCGAGGATATTAAACTCTCTTGTTACGAAGACAAGTTTTTTAAATCGGATATTATGTTCGACCATCATATGCTCATTTGGTTCATTTCAGGAGAGACCAAGATCGTCCAGGCAGATGCGACTTACATTTTTAAAAAAGGCGATATATTTTTGATCCCCAGAAATCAACTGGCAACAATCATCAATTATCCCAAAGACGGGCAACCCCACCAAACCGTGGTGATGCACCTGTCAACCAAAAGGCTTAGTGAATTTTACGCCAACCTGGCCGTAAAACCTAAAGCCTCGGAATCCCGGAAAATATATACATTCAACAACCATCCCCTGCTTGAAAGTTGCATGGCATCCCTGATCCCATACTTTGAAATGAAAGAGCTTCCCGAAAATATTGCATCATTGAAAATTACAGAAGCCATTAGTATTCTCAGGGCTATCGACAAAGGAATAGACAATGTGTTGGCGAACTTCGAAGAACCTGGAAAAATAGATCTGGCAGACTATATGGAAAAGAACTTTATGTTCAACCTGCCATTGGAAAAATTCGGTTACCTAACCGGTCGTAGCTTAACCACTTTCAAGCGGGATTTTAGTAAAATATTCAACACTACACCTCAGCGCTGGCTTACGCAAAAGCGATTGGAATTGGCACACTATCATTTTGTTGAAAAGAAAAAGAAACCGATTGACGTATACTACGAAGTGGGCTTTGAAAACTTATCGCATTTTTCCTATGCTTTCAAAAAACATTTTGGGTACACACCGACTGACCTGGCTGGGTAATGCTGGTGTTCAAAATGGACTTGAACTGCTTGTATTTAAAACCAGTGCGATAAGACTTTCTTATAAATGGATTCAAAAATTGATTAAATATAAAACCCCTTCAGATCTTTGGATCTGAAGGGGTTTTATATGGTCGGTGTGACAGGACACTTTTCGAACTTAATAATAAATGATCCGATACTAAATGAAGCATATCAGTCAGAATCAACAAATAAGTCGGCAAGGAGTAAAATGTAGTTATTAAATCAAAATATCTATTTTCAAAACAAACAACACACAATCAATTCATTGTCAATTATTTGTGGTAAAAATAATTCTTCGTATCTTTAAATAGTCCTGATAAACTGAATTATCAGCAGGTTTTAAAAAGGTATTTAAATCGGGTATGTCATATAGTACTGAATTTCTAAAACCAAGAATGACTGGCAAACGTTTCGACGACCATACTATTCCATTGGAATTATTAGAAGATTTTGCGGCTTTGGAAGAGTTGTTTATTGAGGTTGCCAAATGGATATATCTGGAAGAAAATCCAGACAGAAAACGTGTGCCACGAGGTTTTAACAATAAAGTAGAATTAAAATTATCCTCAATTGAAGAGGGTAGTACCATACTCAACTTTTTGCTGGTTACAGCATCCTTTGGATTATTTCCTGATGATAATTATCAGTATTTTGAAAAAGCAAAAGATAACATTATAAAATCCATAGATGCAGCCAATAATGGAAAAGAAGTCACCCAATATATACCAGAAAATTTATTGGCCTATTTTAATCGCATAGGTAAAAGACTGAGGGATGACGAAGCCATTGATTTCAGCCCTGATTCTGCTTTGCAAGCTAAACTAAACAAAACAACTCGTAAAAAATTAGTTTTAGCATCTTCAAATATTAGTGAAGTTACACTTGAAACAACAATCAGGGGAACAATTCCAGAAGCTGATAAAAGTAAAAGAACATTTACTATTATGACCAATAATGGTCAAAGAATAACTGCTAAACTATTGGGAGTACATGCTGCAACCATACTCGAAGCATTCAATAATTATGAATCCCAAACGCGAGTGTTAATTTCCGGACTTGGTCATTTTGATAAACATGATAAATTAGTAAGTTTTGAATCAATTGAACATATTTCTATTCTTGACCCATTAGATGTTCCATCTCGACTTGAAGAATTTTCAAATCTAGAGGCAGGCTGGTTTAATGGTGAAGGAGTAGGAATGAAAAAAGAAGATTTAACCTGGTTTGCAGAAATTTTCGAAAACAATTACAATCCAGTCTTACCACTACCATATCTGTATCCTACGCCATTGGGGGGAATTCAGGCAGAATGGTCGTTTGAAAGCCATGACATAAGTTTAACCATAGACTTGGCTCACAAATCTGGATTTTATCAATCCTTAGATCACAATACTGATAATGCTATTGAACATACATTAAATTTGGTTAGTGATGCTGATTGGAAATTACTTAATAAAAATTTAGCAGATATTTTTAAAGTTTAGGAAATGCACCAAGACACATTACTATTAAGACAAGTTCATCCTTCTTTTGTACAGGCTGATAAAATATCTTCCCAGGTCTTTAGCATTACATCTCAGGTATTCAGACCAACCCCAAAAGATGATTATAAACTTTCTGTTTATAATGGCGAGAAATATAGCCCTAAAGAATCTCATGCACATTTTACCAATATGAATAGTGACTTTAAATCTTATGGTGTAGTTGCAGTAACTATTCAGGAATGTAATAATGAAGCGCTAAACTGTACAGAAAACAATTTTCCCTTTGACGGACATTCTTTTATTGATTTCGAGGAACTGCCTAATGGTCAAATAGAGAAAAAAGCCAAAAAGCTAAAAAATTACGCAACAGAAAGAGGATGGCTTTATAAACAGGGTGATGAAAATTAGAGTGTTGAGAAAACATTATCAATAAGCAAGTTAAAAATATCACTATTAAGATAAATGAACCTTCAGATTTACTGTCGTTTGAAAAATTAGGGGACTTCGAACAAAGATGGCATGTAGCGTATTAGGAATAATTGCCAAATTGAACAGCATTCAGAAGATATAAACACAAAAAAGGAGATCAATTGCTTGATCTCCTTTTTTACGATTCGTCGGGGCGGCAAGATTCGAACTTGCGACCTCCTGCTCCCAAAGCAGGCGCGATAACCGGGCTACGCTACGCCCCGAAAAACACAGCTCTACAACAGATACTTCCGTGTTTGGGAGCGCAAACGTAATAAATTTTTAGAAAACTTACCAAATTATTACTCCATTTTTTTTTAAATGAATTCAAAAAGAGAACCTGAATCTATGAGCAAGGGCGGAAACCTCATTCCCGCCCTTACTCAATAAACATCCTATTTCTTACATGCACTCGTACACACATGCCCCTTCTCTCCATGCGCATACACATGCTTCCCACTATCATGACAAGCCTGCGTACATACATGATCTTTCATCTTCATCTTCATTTTCTTCTCCGTCTTCACCTTTGGCCCCTCCTGCTTTTTATCCTGTGCAACAGCAGTCAAAGAACCATATCCAAGCATAAGCATAACAACAGAAATTTTAAGAATCGATTTCATGGTAATTTATTTTAATTGTTATTGAAGCGTCACTTTAATAATACTACTGATAGCCGGCAATGTCGTAAATGCATTAGGGTTAGGTACAGCCGCTATCACTTTCGACTCTGTCAATGGCGTACCCGCCAGGTTAAACTGTGTAATCCCAGCCCCCGGAAACTGGTTCACGGCAGTTCCATCATCATACAATCCTATCGTAGAAGAAAGATCCCCCTTTTGCGTAGCGTCCCAATCATTGCCCGAAGTAGCAAAAAACCAGTCGTTTGAAAACCCATACATCGTTGCAATAGCCACCCTATCACCCTTTACCACAGATAATTGCTGCGATACACTCCCCCCGGCAGCCCCATTAATCCTTGGTAATAAAACCGTATTGGTGGCATCTTTAAGCACATATACCGCCTTAACCCCTGCCTTCGTTTTCAACGCCGCCGCCAACGCATCAGCACTCCCTTTCTGTGCCAGGTCCTTCAGCCCCTCACCACGATCATTTTCTCCCGTCATAAAAAATGGATTTGCCTGCCCATTATAAACGACTACCAATACTGGCGACAACGGCGTAAAAATCCCCGTTTTACCCATCAGGTAAGTATTCAGTACAGAATTATCTCCCATTTCAGCAATATTGGTAAGACCATTGGCTGACGGTTTGCCCGCCGAATAAATCGCCTCAGGCAATAACTGGTTACCACCCGCTACATAAGAAATAGTCCAGACACCCGGGCTAAAAGGCGTTTCATTGCCCGTGCCGCCCGAGATATTACTGATGGTAACTGTAAACATAGAATTACCATTATACGCCAGCATTACCTTCATCAGCTTTGAAGCAGCCAGGTAAGAATTACCATAATCATCAGTCCCACTCACCTCCTTGATATTCTTAGCCGCACTTTCAGCCGTACCAGGGTGAACCACTGCCGACCCCGGCACCTGATTTTGCCGCGTACCATTATCCCACAACTTTATCTGGTCTGATACATCCCCGGTAATAGGCTCCCCATTGTCATTATACAACTGAATCCCCGGGTTATCCGGCGCAAAAAACAGGTCATTGCTCCAGCCATACATCGTAGCAAATGTGAGCCGCTGGTTTTTGGCAGCAGAAAATGTAAAACTGGTCGACTGCCCCGGCAAAATAACCGGCGGCGTTCCGGTTCCCTGGAAAGTACCAGTCTCAACCAAAGGCTTACTATCCAGCACATTCTCAATAGAAATAGTAGTAGATTGGGCCGACGGCATGTCATCATCCTTCTTACAGGCAGCCAGAGTCAGCACAGAAGCAAATAAATAATACGTTTTCAACAGGTTATATTTCATCTTGGGTATATTTTAGTACCACAAAACAAATCAAACCATATCCCACAGGTATTGCAGAATTGTAACAAAAGTATCACAGTGACTTTTCCACAGTTTTATTTAGCAACTTTGTTATAATCGTTGATTATGGATAACAAAACTGTATTGATTATTGAAGATGATCCCAACATAGTTGAACTCCTCCGCATTCATTTATATGACCTCGGATGCAGAGTAGCCAGCGAAAGCGATGGCTTGAAAGGACTGGCAGCTGCAAGGGAAGGCCATTTTAGCCTGATCATACTCGATATTACATTACCTGGTCTGAATGGCATGGAGATTTGCCGGAAACTACGGCAGACCGACCGGCAAACGCCCATCCTGATGCTTACCGCCAGGAGTGAAGAAATTGATAAGGTAATGGGACTTGAAACCGGCGCTGATGATTACCTGACCAAACCATTCAGCATCCGGGAATTTATTGCCCGGGTTAAAGTCATCTTTCGCAGAAGCGAAGATTTCGCTACTGAATCCACTCCTGCTACAATAGCCACCATCATCTCCTGTAGCGGACTCGAAATCGATCTCGATAAAAGAAAAGTCACCCTTCACAATAACCGCATAGATCTATCACCAAAAGAATTTGAACTGATTACCCTGCTGGCATCTAATCCCGGCAAGAGCTATAGCAGGAAACGGCTTCTGAACCTGGTCTGGGGCTACGATTTTGAAGGCTATGAACATACGGTGAACAGTCATATCAACCGCCTGCGAGCAAAGATTGAAACCGACGTATCGAACCCGCAGTTTATATTAACCACCTGGGGCGTAGGCTACAGGTTTAACGAGGAATTATAAATGTCAGTAAGAACTATAAAAGGCAATCGGCTGTTCTGGAAGATCACAATAGTGTTCACTGCACTATTGATCATGCTGGGGATAATATTCGTAGGTATCGCCTCCAATTTTTCCCGAACTTACTATACTGCCGCACACCAGGAATTATATGGTGATATCGCACAACACCTGGCCTCCTTTACCCAGCCCTTTAAAAATGGCCAACCGGATACCAGTGTCACACACGACATCATTCACAGTACAATGGTAGCCAACCCTGTCGTGGAAGTATATTTGCTGGATACCGCCGGCAATATCAAAGATTATGTGGTGCCGGACAAAACAGTGCAGATGCACAAAGTAAATATCAACACAGTTCACCAATGGCTTGCCGCTTCCAGGTTGCAACGCCCTATGGGAGATAATCCCAAACAACCCGGTGAACCCAGTATCTTTTCAGCTGCACCGGTTTATGAAAAAGGAAAATTAGTAGGGTATGTGTACGCAGTGCTGGCCAGCGAAAAACAAAAAGAGATCTTGCAATCATTAGATAATAATTTATACCTGCGTCTTGCCAGCTATATGTTCTTTGCAGCACTCATTGTAGCGTTTATCGTAGGCGTAGTTACCTTTTTCCTGATCACCGACAGCATCTGCCGTATAGCAGGAGTGGTAAAGCGATTTAAAGAAGGCGATTACACAGCACGTATAGAAGGTTATGCAAAAGGTAATCTGGGAATGCTGACATCCACCTTCAATGAAATGGCTGATGTAATTGTGGACAACATTGAAAAAATCTCCGCAACTGATAAATTCAGGCAGGAACTGATTGCAAACATATCACACGATCTTCGTACCCCCTTATCTATCATGCAGGGATATGTTGAAACACTGATGATGAAAAAGAATGAGCTGACAAATACCGAAAAGGAAAAGTTCCTGACGATTGTATATGACAGCAATCGTAAACTGTCCGTGCTGGTGGAACAACTATTTCAATATGCCAAACTGGAGGCCAACCTGATCACCCCTGATAAAGAACCATTCCAGGTGGCCGAACTGGCAGCAGACATCATGATGGCCTACCAATTGCAGGCAGCAGAAAAAGGTATCCGCCTGGGCTTTTATGCACCTGATAACCTGGCACTGGTCTTTGCTGATATTTCTCTTACCGAGCGGGTATTGCAGAATCTACTGGACAATGCATTTAAATTTACGCCTACCGGCGGCACTATTTCGCTTCACTTACAGGAAACAAATGCCGGCGTAAAAATATCCATATCGGACACAGGTATTGGTATTTCGACCGAAGACCTGACACATATTTTTGAACGCTATAAACAATCACAACCTCGCTCCGCCACCTCAAAAGGCATGGGCATTGGCCTGGCAATTGTAAAAAAGATCCTTGAGTTGCATCATACAGTCATTACAGTAGCCAGCACTCCTGGCAAGGGTACAACTTTTAATTTCGAATTACAGACTGTATAAACAACAATCCTGAATACTTTTGCAAGCCACAAAAAATGGCTCCTTTGCATCTTCGCTGATAGTATCCGCCAGCAGATATGCACAATCATGCTTATTTAATACGCCGAAGTACTACTAATCCAACTGTGCCAGCAATAAAAGAAGCTACCAAAATACCGTACTTGGCCTGCGTAATAAATACCTCATCGGTAAACGCTAACCCTGTTATAAAAAGTGACATCGTAAAACCAATACCTGCCAGGATAGCGACACCACATATATGCATCCATTTAGCATTCCCTGGTAAGCTGGCCAACTTCATTTTTACCATGAGCCAGGTAAAAGAGAACACACCAATGAACTTTCCGAAAAACAACCCCAATAATATTCCCATACTAACCGGGTTTACAAGAGAGGAGAAAAAGTCATTCCCTATTACCATCCCGGAATTAGCCAATGCAAACAAAGGCATTATGATGAAAGCCACCCATGGATGAAGAGAATTCTCTATCTTCTGCAAGGGAGTCTCTGCATCCACGCTCAACTGCTTGATTTTTTCAAGTGCACGCAACTGCTCCGGTGAAATCAATGAACCATCCTGTCTACGCGCTACTTCAAACTCATCTGCATAACAACGCGCATCCCTCAAAAATTCATCTTCATCAATCTTAGGCCGGGCAGGAATAGTAAAAGCCACCAATACACCAGCTATTGTTGCATGTACACCAGACATTAAAAATCCAGCCCAAACAATGATACCCAGGATCAGGTAAAAAATAGGATGACGTATACCCAATAAGTTACCTGCGACAAGCAACATCAATACTCCCCCTGCTATCACCAAAGGGAAAAACGCAATTTTGGCTGTATAAAAAAATGCGATGACCAACACAGCTCCCAAATCATCCGCAACTGCAAGCGCTGAAAGAAAAACCTTCACGGAAGCAGGGATACGCCTGCCGGCCAGCGACAATAAGGCCAGGGAAAATGCAATATCTGTTGCCATTGGAATCCCCCATCCACCGGATGAAGACAATCCACTATTCATTGATATATAGATTAGTGCCGGGACAATCATCCCACCCAATGCCGCTATCATTGGCAAAGATGCTTTCTTCATAGAAGAAAGTTCTCCGGCGATAAACTCACGCTTTAATTCCAGTCCTATCACGAAAAAGAACAAAGCCATCAGTCCGTCGTTAATCCAGATGTGCAAGGGTTTGTCAAACGTCATGTTATTAAACCCAACCCTTAAATTCGTCTCCCACAGATGAAGGTAACTTTCCCTTGCAGGAGAATTTGCCCATATAATTGCAATAATTACACTTACAAATAAGACGATGCCTCCTGTAAATTCCTGGTGGATAAATCTGCTTACAGGTTTGAGTATATGTTCTATCGGAGTTCTTGCCATATCTTTTTTCAATTAGGGAAAGAATAATTACTGCATAAAAGATCCAAAATTACATCTTCCAGGTAAACAACATCTATGTTTTATAACACCACTAAGGTACTGGATCCTCCCTGATAGCATCAATAAAATAAAACACCACAATCAAAATGTCTCAACTTTGTGACATTTTACATACCTTTGGGCCATGGAAAGTCAGCAAAAAATTCTGGACAGCGCCATAGAAGTATTAAACGAGGACTTTTCAGCGCCCATAGACGTAATTGCGGATAAAGCCGGGTTAAGCCGTCGCACCCTTCATCGTTATTTCAAAGACAGAACAGCATTAATAGATGCCTGCCTTCTCAATATGATGCAGACATGGGAAACAGCCATGCTACAAGCCTGTAGTAATTCAGATGACCCTGTAAAACAACTGGAAGGCATGCTCTATGCCGGTATTGATTGCGGCGTAAAATATGCATTTCTTCACAAGCTCAGCAAACAGCAGCCCACATCCACTAATTCAAAATACACCTCAGCCAGGGAAAAGTGGTTTCAATTGATCCCGCAACTGCAGCAGAAAAAAATAATCAGCGATAAAATTGATGCTGCCTGGATCAGGCTATTGTTTATCCAAATGATTCATACGACCATTGAGGCCTATCGCTCAGGAGATATTGCTCCCAATGAGATTAAAAGAATGGCCTGGTATTCCTTTCGCAGAAGTATCGGGATGAAATAAACAGCCTGGTAAAAACAATTATAACATGATCTCCTCTTTCCTCCTCATAGGACAATCAAATATGGCCGGGCGTGGTTTTGCCCACGAAGTGCCCGCTATCATCAATGAAGGCATCCAGATGCTTCGAAATGGCCGTTGGCAGATGATGACAGAACCTATTCACAACGACAGACCCGGATCCGGTATTGGTCTCGCTTCCAGCTTCGCAGCAGCCTGGCGACTGGATCACCCTAACCACAGAATTGGTCTCATACCGGCTGCCGAAGGAGGCACAAGTCTGGACGACTGGACTGTAGGAAGTGCACTCTTCGATCATGCCATTGCACAAGCAAAACTGGCACAACGTAGCAGTACAATTCAAGGTATCCTCTGGCACCAGGGCGAAAACGATTGCTTTCCCGAACGTGCACAGGTATACCAGCAAAAGCTGACCGTAATAATGGATGCATTACGCAGTGAATTAGGACTCCCTACGACTCCCCTGGTCATAGGCGCGTTGGGCGATTTCCTGCCACATGGAATGTATGGGCAATATTTCAACACTTATCCTTTGGTGAATGATGCACTTAAAACGTATGCTCAAAATCAACCTGATTGCTACTATGTAAGTGCCCAGGGCTTAAGTGCCAACCCCGATGGTTTGCACTTCAATGCCGAATCTTTACGTGTATTAGGAATCAGGTATTACCAGGCCTATAGCCAAAGGACAGATGTATTGGCCCCATTGCCCCATGAAAATGAACTGCTGACAACTATTTACAATAGGCCACTGACGAAACGTGAGCAAATCTTTCAATTGGAAAGCCACTTTGCTACCGGTAAAATAAGTGTGGAAGCATTCCAGAAAGAGATGGCAAGCTTTCAATAAAATAATGCTCAAAAGAAAGAGGTTGTAGCAAAAGTAAAATGTCCAGGCTTTAATCCGGCTCCCTGACGGAAAGCATTTTCTTTAATTGAATGCTACATCCATCAAGTTACTTTTGTTACAACCTCCATTAATTTATTGTTTTATAAACCACTTCGCCGATACTCCTGTTGATGTCCTGATCATCAGCAAATACATACCAGGTACTAACTTTTGCACATCTACCACCGTTTTCGAAACGGCCACCTTATCAAACATCTTCCTGCCCTGCGCATCATACACACTCAACAAAGCATTGCCGGCAATATTCACCGCCAGGAAATCATGTGTGGGATTGGGATAAATAACAACTGAATCTTTACCTTCCTCCTTCCGCAATGACATCATCTCCTCCAGTTCATCCGCACCAATAGTAGGAATCGCATGCCGCGGATCACCATCATAATCATCAGTAACCGGTACCGAAGACGTGCCGGCAACTAACGCACTGTTTCCTGACGTTAAATGCAGATCAGCACTTGTCGCATCTACAAAAGATACAGGAACGGAGATCGAATGCTGATCCATATTACTACTATCTTTAAACACCTCAAAACTCAGTGGTTTATTATACCATAAGCCCACAGTAGCCGGATTTACACTATACAGATCATTATAGTCAGACAAGATCCATTCCTGCGCAGGCACAGCCCTTTGATTCACCAGTGCATAATGATTTCCGGTACCACCAGTCCTGGTATTATAATAGATGTTATCAACAGAAGTAACAGTTGCACCAGTAAACCTTGATTTCCTGAACGCAGCAGAGATGTTACTACCAGCCCCAGTACCACCGATCCAAACACTATTATAATAAGAGGAAACGGCAGTAGAGATCTGCAACAAATTAATGCCATACACCTCCGTTTTATCAGGGGCCAGGCTGATCATATTATTCTGAACAGTGAAAGAGCCCGCACCATATGCACCGTTTAACAATACCCCGCTCACAATACCAGACGTTGCCAAAGGCGTTCTCAGGTCATAAATCCTGTTTTTCTGCACCTGTAAAACATTGGCATCCCCATTATGCAAACAGGTAATGCCCGCCACATATGCCACAGGTGTAGCCGTATTCTCCAGGTCATAAATGATATTCCCCCTTATGCGGACAGGTGCTTTTCTTGGACCTCTTGCACTGATTCCCTGCACGGCAGGAGAGTACTGTGTACCTGAATAAGCAGCAGGGTTATGCAGGGAATGAATACTATTAGAGTCTACATAATAATACTGATAAAACATATTCGTGTTCTCAATACCAGTTACAATAGTAGCTGCATTAGTACTTGTAGTATACAAATCATAAATGGTATTTCGCCGGATGGTATTATTGAGATAAACACTTAGGACAGACCCGGTCCCAGGCAAATTTTCAGAAAGGATGCCCCTTACCGATCCTTTTATAGTACCATTATTATAAAGACCATATACCTGGTTATCCTCAATGATAGTATTGGCAGTAAATGCACCTGCACTGTTCAACAATAAAGAATAGATGCCTTGTATATTGATAGTGGAATTTAAATTACTGACAGTATTATTCCGGCAAAATACACTCTGGTAATTCCCATGGTTTAGTGCCAGGCCATATACAGCGCCACTATCAGCGTTCACGGCAAACTGGCTGACGATGCAGTTTTCTATTATCACCGTATCAGAACCATTGTCTTTTACAATACCTGCTACCGATGCATTTGAAAGTGGTGCTACGGCACTGATTCCTCCTACTTCCATGTTTTTTAATCTCAATGCCGAATGGCTGCCACGGTACAAGTTACTAAGCAACACACCTGTAATATTCATGTAAGTACAGCCGGCACATTGAACGCTTATGACACCTGTATCACTCACTGAGCCAACAACATTCTTCTCCAATGCTCCAATCAGATCATTGGTCCGGTTAAATACCATTCCGGTAAACCCTACATTGCCAGTGGACGACAAAATTTTAAAATTAGTCACCACATTCCCATCTACCTGTCCGCGATTCCTGTCAGAACCACTGGCATCATATATACCCGTTACACTGATATTATTACCGGAATAATAAGCAGGATGTCCGCCGGCATGTGGAGCACTACCACCTATATAGTTGTCTTTGTTGATATTCCAGTTGGCAACGGGTTCCAGGTACATAAAATACTGGCTTTGCTTAATAGTATCTGTCTGATAAATACTATTCCCACTCACCGTAAGGAAGCCTTCATGATAAGTCAGGTAAATACCTGCTGTAAAAGGGATATCAAAACTTGTAGTATTGTAATTATAAAATCCGTGGATCAGGTTATTGGAAATGGTATTGTAGTAATTAGATCCAAGATTCTGCAGCACAAACCTACCCAGTATGCCATACAGCATTCCCCTGTTATTTGCCGGCCGGATCTCATTGTGATCAATGACATTATAGGAATTATTCAGCGATGTATTGACCGCTGCTTCTGCCAGCACAATATTCCCGCTTTCTTTCGTCTGACCGGAGCCCTCGATATTACAATAGCGTACCGTATTCCCTTTGGCCCCATTTATAAAACGTATCGTAGAACTGCGTACTGTCAGGCTGCTATGTATATTTGAAATTGTCAGGCTTCTTGTCGTGTCAGTGTCATTGATCCGGCCATCAATGATCACGCTATCCGCACCATTCAGGTCAATCATAGCTGAAGGCAGGTTACCACGGAGCGTACAAACCACGGTGGGGCGTATTTCTATGGTAATGTAATTAGAGGTGCCTCCACTGGCATTGAGCTTAGCGGTGCTTGTTTCAGTGGTAGAACCTGTAATGGAAATTTTTATCACTCCTTGATGCGTGCCTGCATTAATGGCATCGAATGCGCCTTTAAGGGTGGTGTAAATGCTGTCGGGTACACCGGCGCTTGCATGTACGGATACCTGGGCATTCATGGTAACCGTACTTAACAGTAGAAAAATAAAGGGTAGGTAGAATTTGTGCATGGAATAAAGGTTTAATGGTGGGAGATAACACACTATTTAAGTTAGCGAATTAAGGGTTAAACAAAACTACTTGACATAGTAAGGCGGGGGGGCAGAAATAACCTAACAATCTCGAGGAGTTCAATCTTAAATTAGATCAAATACCTGTTCCCTCATATTATGTTCCATGCTTGGGCTAGCCGACAATTTTCGAACTTATTTCATCAAAGGGGTAAGGCTATTAATCAAATTTTTCAAAATGCTAACGATAATTTACATGCTAACCAGTATTTTTCAAAATCAAAATAGCCGATCTCCAAATCATCTTAAACAACTATAAATCAATTATTTAAAAAACAAAGAATTGTTTTGTTCAAATGTAGAAGATGCTTAATTTTCCAGGAATAACAACTATCTAATGGAAGAAAATTCGCAGGTTTCAGATATAATTTTCTATACTAGCCCTAAAGGACATATAAAAGTCGAAGTAGTCTATAATAATGACACTTTCTGGCTCACACAAAAAAGGATAGGAGAGCTATTTTCGGTTGAAACTCAAACAATTAATTATCATCTCAAAGAAATATACAGAAGTAGAGAACTAGAAGAAGAAGCAACTATTCGAAAAATTCGAATAGTTCAAAAAGAAGGTTTAAGAGACATAAAACGGGAATTGGAATTTTATAATCTTGATGTCATTATAGCTATCGGCTATAGAGTTAATAGTTTTGAAGCTACTCAGTTCCGTATATGGGCGACGAAAATTCTCAAGGAATTTATTATTAAAGGTTTTGTGCTTGATGACGAACGACTTAAACAAGGACAACGTTTTAATAAGGACTATTTCGAGGAATTATTAGAACGCATCAGGGAAATAAGAGCCAGTGAACGACGATTTTATCTTAAAATAACGGACATATATGAACAATGTAGTATTGATTATAATAAAGACGCAATAATTACTAAGGAATTCTTTAAAACCGTTCAGAATAAACTACATTATGCCATATCAGGAAAAACAGCTGCTCAAATAATAGCGGAC
The DNA here is from genome assembly GCF_003412465.1 of Chitinophaga silvisoli. Taxonomy (GTDB): domain Bacteria; phylum Bacteroidota; class Bacteroidia; order Chitinophagales; family Chitinophagaceae; genus Chitinophaga; species Chitinophaga silvisoli. The sequence goes on along the minus strand of NZ_QTJV01000019.1, from coordinate 26,422 downwards.
AGAGCGGATGCGAACAAACCTAATATGGGTTTACAAACCTTCAAAAACTCTCCAACAGGGAAAATATTAAAAAGCGATATTGGTATAGCTAAGAACTACTTGATAGAAAAAGAAATCAAGGAGTTGGAAAGAATTGTTTCTATGTACTTAGACTACGCAGAAAATCAGGCTGCAAGACAATTACCAATGAAAATGGCTGACTGGGTAAATAAGCTGGATGCTTTCTTACAATTTAATGAGTACCAGGTTTTAACTGATGCTGGCAAGATTAGTCATGCAATTGCAATGAAATTGGCAGAAACAGAATATGAAAAATTTCGGATTTGGCAAGACAAGGCATTTAAAAGTGATTTTGAGAAAGAAATTAAAGACCTACTAAAGTAACCATTATCATTTTCCCTTACACCAATCGCGTTGCGTCAATCTTACCCACCTGATCGACCAACAGCAAAAAGTTTGATTTTTACTATTTTTGTCCCATGACATTCCCAGCAACCACAGAAATTCCCGGTTTGAATCTGGCAGACCTGCGATTAAATGGGTTTAAGGTGCAGGCACTACCCGGATCGGCTGAGGCACCGGTAAATGGTTTCAAGGTGCAGACCCTGCCCGGATCAGCTGAGATACCCGTCAAAGCAGGCCGTCGTGACTTTTATAAAATGGGCCTGGTCAATGGGGACATGACCATCAATTATGGCGGCCAGCTGCTGGAGATCAAAGGCACCGTCCTCTTTTTTGTCAATCCAAGAGTACCGCATTCCCTGGTCAATCGCGTCACCCCTACCAGCGGTTACTCCTGTATCTTCACCGAAACCTTCATCAGCGGGCGCGAACTACAAGACTCCCCGCTTTTCCGGGTGGGCGATAACCCTGTCATATCCCTCAATCCAGAACAAACGAGCTTTATGACCGGCCTGTTTGAGAAAATGCTGGCTGTCTACAACGGCGACTATCTTCACAAGGGCGAATTAATCAAAAGCTGCATCACACTCATCATACACGAAGCCTTGCGGATCCAGCCCCCCAAACATGCATTGCCATTTAAAAACGGTACCAGCCGCATTGCTCATTTATTTACCGACCTCCTTGAAAGGCAATTCCCCATCGAGCGCAGCAACGAACCGCTCCGGCTACGCAGCGCACAGGATTATGCCAACCACCTTTCCATCCATGTGAATTACCTGAACCGGGCCGTCAAGGAAGTGACAGGCAAACCCACCTCCACTCATATAGCAGCACGAATCATTGCCGAAGCCAAAGCACTCCTGCAGCACAGCGACTGGAGTGTGGCAGAGATTGCTTACGCCCTCGGTTTTGAATATCCCGCCTATTTCAACAACTACTTCAGGCGGCTCACCGGTAGCACACCCAATGCCTTCCGTAAGGTTTGAAAATTATAATAATTGGTTTGATCGTGATTGGCTGTCCCCGCATTTTCGGGGGAACTTTGCCCTGTAACAATAAACCAATTAGCAATGAAAATTTTAGTAACGGGTGCAACAGGAAAAGTGGGAAGCCGTTTCGTACCACGCCTTTTAGCAAAAGGTTATGATGTATCTATCCTGGTGAGAGATGCTGCTAAAGCAAGCGACCTGATTCAACTTGGTGCAAAAGCTATTACTGGCGATTTATATGACCCGGCCACTTTACCACCTGCCGTTGCGGGTATGGATGCCGTGATTCACCTGGCTGCCTTATTCCGTACGTTCACTGATACCGAAGGTATCATCAAAACCAACCGTGAAGGTAGCATCGCACTTGCGCAGGCAGCGCTGGAAGCCGGTGTAAAACGGTTTGTGTTTACCAGCACCTCCAACGTGTATGGTTCAGGTTATGGCAGACCAGCCCGCGAAGATGAAAAAGTTGATATCAATGATCCCCGTGCTTACTCTTCCAGCAAAATCGCTGCAGAACAGGAACTGATTGCCATGCAGCAAAACCAGGGATTTGATGTGCGCGTACTTCGCCTGGGTTTCGTGTATGGTGACAAAGATCCGCATATCGAAGAGAGCATCCCGCTGCTGAAAAAGTTCAAGAGACACCCGGGTTCACGCATGCATATGGTTCATCACCTGGATGTAGCACAAGCACTGATTTTATTACTCAACACCGAAGGCCTGGATGGGGAGATTTTTAACGTAGCCGATGATGCACCGATCACCTTGTATGAACTGGCTGATGCTGTTGGCAATGCAGGAGAAATATTTGATGAAGCAGCCGGACCACTCGACGATCCGTTCCAGGGTGTGCAGGATATTACGAAGTTGCGCAACAGAACAGGTTTTCGGCCACTGGTACCGAGTTTTTATACGGCGCGTGATCTTGATATCCTGTAAAAAATGTGGGAATGCCAAACTCCCTCATATACCATATTTACCTTTCAATCTCTCTTGATAGAATTTCAGCAACAGCATGCTCCATTAATTCGTCTTTTCCAAGACGAATTCCTTCTACTGTTGGCTCAATTACCTCGTTAATTTTGACTCCCTTTCCCTGTGTTTCTGTGCCATCCGGATAATACACACCAATACCTGAAATCATTGTGTTAATCTGACCAGGAAGTACAATTCCCGATACGTTACCATCTGCACCAGCAGTCTGACTCCCCATCACTACTGCACCGGGAATAGATTGCAAGGCCATGGCTGTGAATTCAGACTGGCTGATAGATGACTCATTCACCAAAATGATCACTTTACCTGCATAAACAGGGGAGAAATTATATTTATACTTCACAGCACCGGATTCAAGCAGGCCATTACTGACTGTCATATCCTTTACAAATACACCCGGTCTTAATAAACTGCTTTTCGTAAAGGAAGCAAATGGAGAGGCTATTTCCTTCAACCACTTACCATACTCGTAAGGCATAGGTGTATTGGGATAGCATCTCAGATCGATTATCACACCTTTGGTATTTTTAAATAATTCCTTAATAGATTCCAGGTCTTTATCTTTCAATTGTGCGGCATATAAATATCCAATATTCCCATTCATTAACTTGTAGCCCCTGCCTTTCCTGGTTTCCGTTAGATGAAGAAGAAATTTATCATAATAATCTTTAAAAGGAATTTTTGTAATCTTTACCTCTTTAGTGATGCCACCCCTCTCTATTTTCAGTGTCATGCTGGTCCTGGACGACCTTAATAACCATCCGGTGTTAGCAGCCATCTTAAACAATCTGTAATTGCGGTTAGATCCATGCGTAAGCGGTAAATATTTTTCAACTAAGCCTTTCACTGGTTCTCCATCGATACTGGTAATGATATCGCCTGGATTCAATTTACCCTTTTCAGCAATATCTAATCCTGAGACCCCGGTTACGACTAATTCATTTTCAATAAATCTGGCATCAAAAGGAGCGGTCATTTTTCCCTGGAGAGAATCAAGCGCTGGATTGCCGGATATACTTGCATGCCCGTCATTAATTCTACAAATTAATTCGGTACATATCTTCGCATAATCTGTCTTGTCAGCAGCATGCAGGAATTTCGGAATAAAATCCATTAATATTTCATTCCAGTCACCTTCTATATGATATCGGTAGGGATAACAGTAGTTGATGTAATTCCAGTACCTGAATAAGGCTAAAATCCTATAACCGGAATCAGGATATAAATTACCGCTATATGATTTTTCATGTCTGAAAATCGGATTGTTCACGTCCTTATTAAAAGACAGGTAATGAGAATCATCAATAGGTAGATGATAATCCCGCATTTTTTTCAATTGCGCGGTTATTTTCGGGGATAAAGTATTGTCTGAAAAAAGAAAGCCATAATTAGCCTGCATTTTAACTAAACTATCATTAATCAAATTTGGCTTGGAAGCTAATTGGGAAGGGCCTATCCTGTCCAACCATTTTTCAAAAGCCTTATTAGCCTCTTCTGCGGACCGGCATGAAATAATTTCAGGAAGAATACGAAATAATTCAGCATCCCAATTCAGGTCTCCACTCTCTACCCGGCTGTGATAATACTTCAGAAATCCCCAAAGCATGCCCAAATTTGTAAGGTTTTTTACGGTCTGATCATTTAATGATACTTTACTAATTCCCGACCCTCTTATAAAGGACTTGTCAAGTTCTGCTTTTTCCAGTTTCTTAAGCGGCAATGATTCAATAGCGCGACCATCCACTGTTAATTGTAAATGATCAATCCATGATTTCCCTGATCCTGTCAGCAGGCCACCAAAATAGATCCTATCTGCGTTTTCAGCATTAAAGGGTATAGTAATACTACATTTCTTCCAGTTCTGTGTACCATTTATACCACTATCTGCCATGGTCTTGAAACCAATAATCTCCTGATTAATATCCTCAATTCTAACCCATAAACCAGCAAATCCATTCTTTACATTTTCTGTTTTAATATATCCGGTCAATTGTATTTCATGTCCCTGTAATGGACTTGCCAGTTCGTAGGTACAGGCACCGGACCCGTTTGATCCAAAGACATACTCAATGCTGGTAGATAAATGTTGATCCTGGGATACACTGGTATCTATAGTTACCAGATACCCCATATTGAGTTGTGAAAATGTCCATCCTGAGGGGTATCCAAGAGAGTCAATATTTTCAAAACTTAAGTTATAATTGGGAGTGTTTCTACATGAAGTGATAAATATTATGATACAGGCAAAAACGCAACTTCTGATGTAATAATGTTTACAAGCTAATGATTTCTGCATCCAAATAATAGAAGAATAAGTCTGGAATAATTTATAGATATTTTTCAAAATCAATGTTTGAATTCGGATTAATAAACAGAAGAGCGGATTACCTAGGTTGGATCCATACAATTACAACATTCGTTTGCTAATTAATTAGCAAAAACCTGGTAGATGCCCAGTTTCAAGTGTCATATCTGCATATTTTCTTCGCCAGCTAATATTAACAATATTAACTAAAGCAATTAACTGAGTTAGTTAAAATTATAGTATCTTGTTTTTACTACTACAAAAATTTTAAAACAGTAATCGAGATGAAGTTAATTGAAATATTTATTGTTCTATTAATAGTATTAGGATTTATTATTTTGGGATCGCTTCAAATTTTAATCCTAAATAAAAAGTCCATTTACAATAAATGGGGCAATAAAGGAAAATCGAATAAACTTACTGCGTTCGATTATGCGACAGCTTTTGGAGGTTTTTGGTTATTAAGGGATATTAATTATAAGACTTTGTTAGAAAATAATCCAGGGGATTTAGAATTGAGAAGAGGTGTGAAAAATGTTTCTATTGTTAAAATGGTTAGTATTACAACTACGATACTATTTGTAATTGATGCTATTATTTTGAAAATACTTGAGTAGAAAGGATATAGGTGACCGAGTAAGAAATAATAGTATTTAGATGGTATTAATAAGGAATCATTGCATTAAAATGATATCAGGAAAAAAGATCAATTTACTTGTTAAAAACCTTGATGAGATACTTAGTATTTATAAGATTATCTTCGTCACTATAAGTACATTCTCCCTTGTCAATTATTGGAATCATATTAGTTACCATTCCGAGATCTTCACACACAAGCTTTGCATAAAATTTCTTATACTTAAGATAACCGGTACCATCATATACCGCAGTAGCTATAGATTTTTCATCATTGAGTACGGTTAAATCATGTAGTCGTTTGTATAATTCTATTACCGACTGCTGATCTGACAACACTTGAATATAAAGGGTTATTTTTCGACGATTATAATGGTCCAGGTAATAATGCAGACCTTTACTATATAATTCTTTCAAATTATTCTTTAACAAAGTTGAATCGTAATTTATTATAGCTTGGCTTCCTAAATTATCTAATCGATTCAAACATTTTAGAGGTGCATCTATTTCACATAAGAAAAGGCCTTCAACAGTGTCCACTTTTATCTTTGAATTGGCTAACACATCACCATTTAACTGACCAAAAACAAGTTGTGATACGATATGGACTAAAAAAACAATGAAATGAACTTTGTAGTCACGACCGTTTTTTATTTTATTCAATTGACCTTAGAAGGGCTCATAACAACATCTTCTGGTTCCATGTTTGAAATGCATGTAAAAAGTAACTAAACCGAGGCGGTGAAACCTCGATTTAGTTACATAATCAGTTATTTAAAATAGTGCATCGAAAAATGTGCCTGTTTGAATTTTATAAAATCATAGTAAACGTGTAATATATTGAGCCTACGGTATTTTGGAAAAACATCTGGTGCAATTCGTTATACTTTATATATCAATATGTAATCTGCTACCAGCAAATTACAATACTACATAATTAGAAATTCCTATGTCGTTCTAATGGCTGAAATACTACGTTCTCTCCCTTCTGCTTCTACCCCCAGGCTATCTTTTACAACTTTCTAAATTAGATCATTAGCTCATTCAACCCCCAAATTGGATAGGATTTTGCACTTATCACATTTAAAATCAAATTTATCCAGTATTCGGTTTTCTAACTTCCAGCTTCCCCCACAAGAAGGGCAAGCATCAGGAACATCATTATCGTAATTAAACAAATAAAAATAGCAATCTTTATTTGTAAGCTGTTTGATTCGATTGCATATTTTTATTCCTTCTACTGTCAACTGACTTTCGATTGAGGAAAGCAGTTCTTTAAAATATGGTTCATTAATATCCCCTCTATCCCATATTGCGTAAACATTATCATAATTAGAGTGCCACATATTTATATCATAATAAGATGCATTATCACTATAAGTATATGGAAACTTATATAATGGAATGGGATCAAAATTATCTAATGACCTCAACGGCAAATAACTGTTCCCATACAAAATGTACGCAGATACCTCTAAATAACTGCCATTTAGCTCTTCCGGATGTTCTCCTATTCTCTCAATTGATAATTTCAGTGAGTAATCTTCTTCAATATTGCTAATCCATTGTTTTGCATAAAAATTTAATCCATTTGATATTACTTCTTCACCAGGACACGCTATAAAAATGTAAACTTTATCTCCCGTAAAACTGACAACGTTATCTTTATAGACAATTTGATTGCTTCGATTTAACGAATTCAGCAAAGCATGTACATCCATTAAAAAAAATGGCTTTAACTCGTCCGGTATCGAATCACCTGAAAATATGAGCTGATAAATTATCATAGTATCCTTCTTTTTTTATGTTTCATTTTTCGCGCTCTTATCCATCATTTCAGCTGCCCACTTTTCCCTCTCGTATTATATGTCAAAATAAACACATTCTGCTGGCCATTATTAATATTGTATAAACCCATTACTCCGAAATACATTCACGGTCACAGGATCAACTCTTATTATATGTATATTTCTCACTTTTTTAATAATAGTAACTGGTTGATTGTTAATCGTTCGAGTCACGTGTGAGTGCGGTAAAAAATCTTTCTCTTTGACATAATATACTACCGCTGGCATTGTAAGAAATACTCCTAGAGAATCAATCCCCAAAGTATCACAATATGCAAAGTTCATCTCCATGTTACAAAATCGTCCTAATTCTTCCGCTTTCAAATTAACTCCTGGTTTCAAAATGCCCTGCTTTAAAGTTATACTATCTTTTAGCTTTCCAGAAAACAATAAACTCCCAAACGAATTATTATCATTCATCTGAAAGTATTTACGTGATTCAAAATCCATCGTATCAATATTGAGTTTGGTCATATTATAAAACAGGATTAGACCAGTTTCTCATTTGACAACCTTATTGGCTGGAACCCAAAAAGAAACCCCACATGATGATAGCAGCAATATGAAGAACAAACAGATATATAAGATTTTATTACTCTCAAACTTTTCTATTTCAGCATGCTGTTTAAATTATATTCATTCTTATATGACTTATACAGTTCTTCCCATTTTATTACTAACATTAGAATCTGCCACCAGTCCTAACCCTCCTGGAACTTTCCGGTATTCAATTCTTTTAAACAGAATAAAGTTATCACCATTTGTTTCTTCCATTAAGAGTAATTGAGAACATCATTTTTCATACTTGGTTGGTTTAATCCTTTTCCTTTCCACCCATCAAGTTACTCTACAATCCCCCAGGATAACCATATAAAATCTAAAAAGGGGCACTCAAACTTTTGAGATATCCCTTAGATTTTTTTCAAACCACATTTACTTTTTCAAGATCTCTTCTATTCGCTTAATAATAGAACTGCTATTGGAAATTCTGTCAGAGTAGGAACCATGATCTTAAAGATATTTTCCTTTCACTTTATGACAAAACAATAAAAATGTTTCATCTACTTTAAAATCAGGATCACAATTTTCCTGGATCATAAATTCGAATTCCATAGTCATGCAGTATCCAATCTTCCCACCTCATTATCATTCTGCTTTATTTCCCACACTTACTATTTACAATCATAAATCCCCTCTAGTGAATTCTTTTTTATTTTACTAAAAGTACCTGCTCTAATAACTTCCAGCTATTTTATAAAAAGAGCCTTCGAATTCAAACATATCGTCGGGGTAAGCCTTAACTACCTCCGATTTCTAGCAACTGGCTGAAGGTGAATAGAACCTCTATAAAAAAATCCTCTCTCTATGAGGTTTGCCAAAATCTTTTACGAAAAGACACATAACCATAAAATAATGTCTGCATAGGAATAATCAATTCAATTTTCCAAGGTGTTTTCTCAGCAAGTCTGCCTAGCTGTGATAACTAATTTACATAAAAATCTAGCCTCTCGCATGCAGATATGTTATTCAACAACATCTTCTAATCTGGTTTTTCAACTTCCAATATTCTACAATCATAGATCCCTTCAAGAGAATTGTTCCATAATATTTCGGAACTACTTGGTACTACAACTCCAAGTATTTTATAACAAGAACCCTCGAACATAAACGTATCAGCAGTTCCAGCAGGCTTGCCATCCAAAAACTTTATTGTCGCAATGGTACCCATTCGAGAATAGTTATCTTTTTTTAATATTATCGCCTTACGCATACGGTTATATTATAGTCAAATTTATCAATTGCTATTTTCCAACTTTTTAGTCCAAGTTTCTCTTGCCCTTATAATCTCATCCATTTCTTTCTTAGACCATTTTTCATCTTTACCAATCTTCAATAAAATATTTTGTGCTTCCGCTTCCATAAGATATGGATTACTTGTAAAATAATCTTTCCCATATTTAAGAAGCTGTTCATGGTGCAATATTTCTTCTGCTATTTCTTGTCTTGTAGGATTAGCTACCAAAATCATAATACCTTGACCCTCTGCTTGAGCCAAATCGGGGTACTTTAAGTAGAGTCTGTCTTGCATAGCGCCCCAATTCATCAGATGAATTCCCTGGACTAACATCGTCAGGTCCTGGATTTAATGCTCCAGCAGTAAATGTTATTCCCTCGGCAACCAGCATTTGGTTTTGCGGCAGACTTCCCCACAATGCTATTCGCCAAAAACCACTTTCGGCCATCAAACCTACTGTGGGGCCTGCAATTAAGCATACCCCAAATAATATACTATAACTTTTCCTGCTTTGCCATCCTGCTATCCGGATGAAAATATTGAATTATTTTTTGCATACGGTATCTACGCCACTCATCTAGTTCCCATTGAAAAACTAACAGATCAGATTTATAATAAACTAATAATTTATAATAAGTATAACGGGATGGGATAGGTACTAATTCAAATTTGAGTTCACTTATTGGCACAGAAATATCAATTTCCAATTTATCCTTTCTTCTTACTACTACATGGCAAATATTACCTTCAACAATTTCTATCAAGCTAATCCAATGCAAACTATATTTTAAGCATTTAAAATAAGAATTTAGAAAAATGGTAACGGGAATAATGTAAAACCAATAAGCCACCCATCCATGTTCTTTATAAGTTACTGCACGAAACAGCAATGACATGGCGATAACTATTATAATAATAACTCTCAGCAATGTGAATAACCTATTAAAATAGGAAACATTTTTTTCAAATAAGACCATATAATTTAAATAATTTTTATGATTTGCATTAGCCTGTTGCTCTTCATTTTCCCTCTGCACTCTTTTCCCCTGGTTGATTATATCATTTACCGTAATTCCAGTATTAACAAAAGTCGCAATTTTGTCCAATTTATCAATTCCCTTGGAAGTTTCAGCAATAGCCTCAGGCAGGTCTGCTTTAAATATAAATATCCCTTCTGCCAAAGATGGGATACTTCTTGACAATCCCGTATTATCTTTTGCTATTTTTTGCACAGGTATACCTATCAAGCCTTCCAGAGCAGAAGTTGGCACATTATCTGATGCCGCAAAGTTATCTCTACTATCTAATATCATCTTTGTAACACCTCCTCCCAAAGCCACCGTAACTGAAGAAGTGCCAAGTACTGTCATATCCTTCTTTGCATTTGCACTTAAAAACTATATGCTGCTTTGTGTTCAATATTAAAAAAATCGCCTTCGAATGTTAATCCGAAGGCGATTTTATCTTCTTTGAAGAAAAAATGGAATGCCGACTATTTTCACTATAGAGGTCTATGAATAACTGCAGCCGCGCTATTATTAACCTTATTGCAAATAGCTTGTAGATCTTTTCTTAAGCTATCTATGTCATGATTTGAAAGAACAGAATCTCTCCAGTACTTCAAACAAAGACCGTAGGTATCGTCTTTTAAGGTTTACTGGTATTCTCATTTATCAACTTATATTTTAGACAATGGCATTACGAGTTCATCTATTTCAGAAGAAAGTTGTTGAGAAAATCAAGATTTTTTTTGAGTTTTCGTTCATCTATACCATCTACTGTTTTAATTTTTACCATACCATTTTCCATATATAATATGTCATCCTTTAATCTTTCCAATGCATCCACATCAACTACCCAATAAAATCTGTATGCATTTAAAGTAATTTATAGCTTACACACTCAAGTACATTCAAATATGATCGAAAGTATTCACGCAGATAGATATCTTTATTGGCTTTGACATCTCTGAGAAAAAAATCTTTTTTTAAGCTATTGTCAGGTGCCATATATTTGAAATACATCATTGATACTCTCACGGTAACAACCGCCCGAAAATACGAGATAGATCGTTGCTCCAGCCTCCCCCCACTATAAATATCTACGTTATTATTCTTTTTAATAAAAACAGGGATTGTGTCATTCTTCACTATAAAGTCCTTAAAATCATCGTTATATGTAAAAAAATATGGTAAGTATGAATTCTTCTTTAATGTTTCAACTAAACTAGTATCACTTGTACTGATAAACAACCCTTTAAAATGTGGTTGTGTATATATTACAAAGCCGGTGTCCGCGAAAATCAGATATTTATCACTTAGTAAGCTGCCAGAAATATTTTGACTGAATAGCTTACTGCAAAAAAGTAAAATTAAAAATAAAAAGTATTTAGTCATTTCAGATTATTATTTTATAATATTAGATGCTGCTTTAACAGGTATGTTTACAATTTTATTATAGCCTCCTTTATTTTTATTCTCATCAGTATCGATATTTCCTTCTAAAACAAACTTTTTGGCATTATTATGCTCTTTAGAATACTCAAGGGCGACCTTTGCAAATTGATTTATAACTGGTTAACTATATTTTACTGCCAAATCTGAAACCAATTTTCCGTTTTCATCTAATTTATAGTTACCTCCTAAAGGATCACCTTCAAATCCTGGCATGGTAACTGATTGACCTTGCAACCATTTAAAATCTTCTAGCAATGATGCTCTTTGTCCGTTATCATCAACCAGAGCAATATTATCATATCTGTCAACCATACCCAAATTATGACTCCCTTCATGGAAGTAAAAACGAATATCTTTAGCTACTGAGATACTCATATCAATCGTATTTCCCCCAATACTTCCAGAAGAATATGACTTTTTCTTATCTGGGTTAACCCTCACTAAAGACTCCGCAATTGGTGCCGCCGAATTTGAGATCCTATTTACATCTGCAGCAGTGGCTGTCTTAAAGGATAACTCAAACTTAACCTCATACGTTTTACCATGTTCATCTGTGTAAGTTCCGCCAAGCTTACCCTTAAAAAGTCTATCATAATTTTGTTGTAGTATTACAGACTCGATTGGATCAAGCCCCTGAATATAAAAAGTATTACTAAATGTAATCGTGTTACCAGTTATGGTGACACCGACATCTCTACCATCAATATCTTTAAAATAAAGTGGTGAATTCAATGAGAAATTATATGGGCTAAACCCTGGATACTTACTTTGAAGAGGATCCACACTTAGCCACTTTCCTAGTCTTGGGTCATAAATTCTATTTTCATAAGCTAGATTCATCCCTTCCCCCTTCACCTCATTATCATTCTCCTTCCCATTAAACCCATACCTATACCCTCCACTACTATAACTCCTATCCGGCTGAATCATTCCAAACGGATAATAATCATTCGCACTCATCACCAACGCCGTATTATCCGCCTTCAACTCATCAGTCACCGTAGCCAGCACATTCCCCAAATGATTAGATAACTCATACTGCTTCTTATTCGTACTACCCCACAACCCCGCTGCCACAACAGCACCAGCAGACACATTCAATTCCGGATACCATGAACCTAAAAGACTACTTCCATACAATTGTTGTTCCTTCCAATATACATTTCCATCTCCATCCTTATTCCCATAAATCGCCAAAACATTACCACTCGCATCCCTCACATACCACGTCTTATCCACTTGCGTACCATGCGTATACACCTTACACCCCCTATTACCATCCGCATCATACTTATACTCCAATGTACTTCCATCTGTTTTGGTAATCTTCTTAATCTTCCCATACACCGTCCAGGTAATATTAGACACCCCTCCCTGCACATCACTCACCATATTCCCAATCAAATCATATCCATAGTTATTACCAGCATCCAAAATGGCTTTTGTTGTACCTCCGCCAACTATTACCGTTCCTGAAATTATACTGGTAGAAGCAAGATAAGGGGCTTCAATAACTGCTGTAATATCAAACATAATCACTCCTTTAGGAGATTTATGCTAAGCGGAATCGAAAAAGTAGAAGTTGAAACGGGATTATTAGCAATTGCAAATAATCTTTGGAAGAAAATAGCCTAGGACTCTCAAAACAGAGTTGTAACAATCTATTTACGTCCCGAAAATATACATTTAGCCTATCAGATTGCGGACTATAAACATATAAAATCTAAAAAGGGGAAGCTCAAACTTTTGAGACACCCCCTTTAGTTTCTTACTAACAACATTTACTTTTTCAGAATTTTTTCTATTCGTTTAATAACTGAACCGCTATTGGATATTCTATCAGAGTAGGAACAATGATCAGAATAATATATTCCTTTAATTTCATGACAAAATAATAAAAATGCTACATCTACTCTAAAATCGGGATCACAATTATCCTGCATTATAAAGGTTAATCTATTCTTTATTTTAATTCTACCCTTATAAACCTTTAATACTTCTACAATAACTTCATTTCTGTAATCATCTGGGTTACCAACCGGAGTAACGCTAATTACCTTAGCTACAATAATATTAATGGCTCGCGGCACATAATAATCCACCTGATACATATTGCAATCGCATCCTGATACATGTTGCTGTGCAATAAAAAGAAGAGAAAAAATCAAAATACTTTTCGCAAATGTTCTCTTTTTAAGATTTTCTATTAATCCCATTTATTAACTTGTATTTTAGGTAATGGCCCTATGGTTCAGTAATTGCAGATCAGGTGATCGGCAGACGTGTTGTTATTGGATTTTACGACTTGACGGACCACTTTTCTTGATTTTCAAATCAATATACCAGGTTCTTTGCAATACCAACTGCGTTCGCTATATTTGGTACTGCATTACCAGATATAATCAATTTTAATACTTTTCTTTGAAGGCTGCATCATACTTTCTACAAGTCCTTTTTACCGTCTTTGTTTCCATTGCTTTAAAACATTAGGCAAATTGACTGTCCGGATCTATTGGTGTATCTCATTATAAATATGCTTCTAAATGGCAGGTCAAAGAGGGTATTTGCATATAAATCCTAACCCGTCTGCGACCGGAATTATCAGTTATGTAGATTATATTCTACCTGATAGTCTAACTCGGCGGTTAAGGGCGAAGAATTATAATAATAGATTATTGATAGCAGCCCAAGCAAAAATAAGCCTATTCCTACAATCAATAGGTATCTACTTACTAAATGATTTTTTTCTTCAAAAAAAGGCTGATACAAAAATAACTCAATCCCCAAAATGATAGTACATAACCAAACCAATTCAGGTAAATTGGCCTCACATCCAAAAAGGAGTAAGAGACAAGAAATGCTACACTTAATGGTACAACTATTAAGCTGCCTTTCATAATAATCGTCTGTATTACCATAGACGATTCTTAGATGTTCCTATTGCTAATTTTAATTCAACTCAATCTAATCATATTATAAAATCGAACTTCGTGAGCAAGCATAATAAGTAGCCACTTTTCGAATTATATTTTAAATTCTAATTTATTTACCGTATCAATTTTAGGTTTTGTCTTTTGATCCTTATCTTTTTCTAAATAAATATATTCAAATAACGAGTCCTTCCTTATCCGAAATAAAACAATAGAATCTTTATTTGCATAGCATATTTTATAATGAAATTCCTTATCAAGTATAAGGGTAGAATCACCAATAATAGTCCAAACTTTCCTATCATTATTTTCGTAATCTTCCAAATACCTCTCTCCAGTTCTTGGCCAACACCCAAATTCTATATATAAGTTCCGTTCGATTTAAAACAAAATCCTCCACAATAATCCTTAAGCGGCCTTTCATCATGTATACGCCAATACTTACAAGTATCAGAGGATAAATAAACTTCAATCTCACGCTTCCTTTCAAAATTGCAGTTTATTAATATCGAAACAGCAAACAAAAATATTACTTTATTCATCTATTCAAATTTAATGAGGATCGGCTACAGGTGTAGCCTCAATTGAAAGATTTTGTTTTGTTTTAGAATCCTGACCATATAATACTCCCCGAAAATCGGACAGTAAGTTTAAGTGGAAAAACATCTTAAATTTACTGTCCGATTTTCGGGGAGTATTATAGACCTTTACTATACAATTATTTTAAATTATGCTTTAACAAAGTTGAAAATATGGGCTCCGAAAAAGTCTTTCCTATAAAGGACCTTCACAATAAAAAAGCCCTACATAAGAAAAGTCAATTACCGCATACTGAATGAATGAATTTCGGAAATCTTCAGACAACGATTTGAAGTCATACCTTGCCAAGTTAATACTTAGATGCCTTCAGAAGGAAATCCGAAGGCATCTTGAGAAGTCAATAAAACAATAGCTAATCCTTTACCAATTCAGCTATAAAAAATTCATAGTTAAATAATTGTTTATTAAAATTATATAATACTAAACAGTAATGAACTACTATTATTCCTAAAGGGATAACAATACCTACCCAATCCTTATCCTTAAATCCCATAAAATATGAAATGATGATAAAAATAGAATAAAACATTGCCAGTCGAGCGAAAGTACCATTGCTAAGTTTATGTGTACAATTTAATAATGTTAAATTGTTCTCATTAGCAAAACGGACATCCACTGGAGGACGCAGAGGATTCTTTGCATAACTTAAACCATAGTTACCTATTACTAAAATAAATCCATCATGTGTTGGCTGACTTGTAAAACTTACATTATTAAATAACCCCTTCATAGATATCTTCCAAGACTTACTGACGGTTAAATCAGATACTTTTTTAAGAATTTCCTCCTTGTTAAGTTTTGTAGAAACTTGCCACGACTTAATTGGAAATAATTTAATATCCATTTTTTTGATTATTAAGTTGAAAAATTAGACAACAAATCATTCGATTGCCCAGTGAAACCATGCAAATAATAACTTTCCTTTACTTTGATGCCGGACCTTCATCCACGTCCAGTCTTTCCTTCTCAGGCCACTAGCGTAGTTTCGGATGGATACAGATTCCCTGTTAGGCCCGGCATAAATGCTTTTTCATCCACGTTTACCCGGTTCTCTCACAGGAACTCTCATTTGAAAGGGCTCTAGCCAGATATGAAGGTTATCTGGCACATAAGCTACAAACGGAGGTCTCATTTTTATAAGGCTGCACAAAAAGTTCGAGTCCCGTCCATGGAAAGCATCGAAACAAACCCACCTAACTTTTACCTTCAGTTTCCATCCTACAGGATGAATAATTTCCTTTGCCAGATCAATTTTACTTTCCTCGCTTCCCATTGATAATTTTGCCTGAACAAGACTTACTAAACTTCCTCCGCACAATGCACCAAACACACCCACCTGACAGTTTTCTGTTTTTTCCAAGTTGTCCACAGTATTGCATTTTCACGCCTACTGATTGCTTCCCATTTTTCGAATTACCACTTTCATCAATGATCAGACAAGTATCGTCATCCAAACCATTTTTTTGCAGTAGGTGTCTATTACGGTGATACTGGGCACCAAAACTCAAGCGTTATTTTGTGCATTAACTTTGAATAACACCATTTACCGACAGTTATAAAATGGTGTAAACATTGTTGAGACGACTGCTGAAGCTCTTCTCCATCGCCTGGCAATTACGTCGCTGGCTAACCATTAATCCCTTTAAATATAAAAAGGCATTTGTGATCCCGCTTTTTGTCTGGCTTTTAAAATTTAATGTGAAGCTGAAAAGGAATTGCAACAACCTGGTCTCTATGAGCCGGAAATTATCTAATTTCGACTCATATTTATCATTTTTAAATAGTAAGCCCGTTCAGTTTCTACTGATTGGGCGTTCTTTTTGGGTTGATGCAAAGCTAGGTAAATCCCTCTTCCCTGCAAAGTTTCGACTATGTTATATTAAGAACTTTAAATTTGATCAAACAGAGTTAATATTATAACCAATAATTTTTTCATAAAGATTAAATTAGCACCTATTCCGATTGTGACCATACATGAAGAAGTAAAGGAATTAATAAAAGAGCCGGCAAATGGCCGGCTCTTTTATTGATAATGTGGATAATGACATGAAATCATTTAATCTTCTCAATCGACGCTAACCCTTAAATTCACCGTTGTATCCTTTCTTACATTCTCACCTTTATAATGAAAGTGAATGTCCCATAAATAGTCGCCATTTCTTTGCATGGTTTCCTGAATGACAATTCTCCTTCCAAATGTTAGTATCTCAGCATTATTTTCATTGTATTCTTTTGAATAAATTACTTCATTATTATTTTTATCTCTTCCCTCAATTTGCACATCAATATTAATTGAAGGAGGTACTCCAAAGAAAATCCCAATAACATATTCCTGACCACTCTTAATTTTATCAGAATTAAATACACAATAAATTGGAAATCCGTTCCATTTTATAATTTTATTTTGTTCATTATATTTAATTAATGAAACCGTACCTAAATGAAGTGCATTAAATTTGAGCTCTTTTAATTTTCCGTCAGGTTCAAAAATTTTTTGTTCACAAAACTGCTTGCCGCTTATATAGTATTGCTGTTCTTTAATTTTCCCTCCCTGGTAGTAATTTGTCCAGGAGCTATCCATGATTCCATTTTTAAACTGGCCAACAGATTCTACTGTTCCGTCAGAAAAGAATTTTTTATAGCTCCCATTTTTCACGGAATCACTTCTCAATTGAAACGATTCCGAAATCTTCCCATTTTCATTGAATATTATTTCAACAAGGCCTCCCTTACCGTCATTAAGAAATGATTTATATTTACTTTCGGAACTTAAATTATTACATCCATAAACAAAAGACACCAAACCCAATATTCCCGATAACGTAGATGTTTTGCTTAATTTCTTCTTAATTATTATTCTCATTTGCCTTTTTTTGATCGTTTAATATACTTTTAAAGGTTCCAGGACTGTTATAAAAATCAACATGTCCGCTATCTTGATATTGAGTGCAAGTAGGACAAGTCACACTGTCTATCTTTTTCTCTGGGAAATATTTATTATAAACTTTTCCCAAATAATCTAATGCACCCTTTTGATACAGCGTATTTTTGAAAATTAGACTAATGTTCTCAAAATCCTTAATGTTTTTGGGAATCTTCATTGGGTCGCCTCCAGCAGTTATAGACATACTAACTGCATCCAATAGCCAGTCAATATTTTCTGGTCTACCTGGATCAGTTGTGGGTGCATTATATGAATTATCTGAACCTGGTTGTCTATTTGAAGATACCCACTTAATTCCTCCTTTTTCACCTTCTTTAGTTGGAGTAAAGAAATTTTGGACCTTTTCAGCAAATGTAGGTACTGGGACAAAGTCAACTCTGGAACCAACTAAAATGTTTGAACCATCACTTTGTGCCTGAAATACATTATAATTAAATTCCAGCCCTTTACCTTTAGGGCCATATCCATCATACCATTTCAATCCTTCATATGTTTCATGAAAGCCTCTTAGATTACCGTATGGATTTTCAACTTCAACATATGTTATTTCTTTTAAAGCTCCCTTAGTGTCAAGTTGTACATTAACATTAAAATACTTCTCTTCCCCACCATCAAGATCAGTAGCCCATATCGGCTTATTTCCAGCAAATTGATATGGTGTGTAATATGGGAAACTTTGGGCCAATGGGTCTACAGATAAAAACTTCCCAACCCTCGGATCATACACCCTCATCCCATAATCCTGCTGATTCCCATCTCCCTTCACCTCATTATCATTCTCCTTCCCATTAAACCCATACCTATACCCTCCACTACTATACCTCCTATCCGGCTGAATCATCCCAAACGGATAATAATCATTCGCACTCATCACCAATGCCGTATTATCAGCCTTCAACTCATCAGTCACCGTAGCCAGCACATTCCCCAAATGATTCGTCAACTCATACTGTTTCTTATTCGTACTACCCCATAACTCCGCTGCCCCAACAGCACCAGCAGACACATTCAATTCAGGATACCATGAACCTAAACGACTTGTACCGTACAATTGTTGTTCCTTCCAATAAACATTTCCATCACCATCCTTATTCCCATAAACCGCCAACACATTTCCACTCGCATCCCTCACATACCACGTCTTATCCACCTGCGTACCATGCGTATACACCTTACACACCCTATTCCCATCCGCATCATACTTATACTCAAATGTACTTCCATCTGTTTTGGTGATCTTCTTAATCTTCCCATACACCGTCCAGGTAATATTAGACACCCCTCCCTGCACATCACTCACCATATTCCCAATCAAATCATATCCATAGTTATTACTACCCTGAGACTTCAAATCCGCCGTACCATAATCATTTGCCGTAACAGCATCAGTCACCTGCGTCAACTTATTATTCGTCAGATAACCAGACGCATCCCTATTATACCCATAAGTCAGCTGATCCATCGCTACCCCCTTCCCATTCGCACCACTACCATTCCTATTATAAGTCAGGATATTACCATTCCCATCATACGTCACATCTTCCCGATACGCCGCTCCTGCCGTAGCAGCATCCCATGAAGTAGCTCCCAGTGTCACCGGATGCTGACGCATTGCCTTCATTCGATTCAACTGATCATATTTGTAACTATACCCCACCGTATTTCCAAACTGTGCAGAAGCCACTGTCATACGGCTAATATTACCATTATACAGGTTATGCCCGGTCGAAGTTGACCCTGGAGTTCCCCAGGTCAAAGGCAGGAAACTCTGATTACCAACAGCCCAATAATCAGTATTGTAATAGTCTAAAGTATATCCAAATACATCAGGCGCTACCACACTATGATCCCCACTTGCCAATCCATCCTGCCCCATATCCGCTGCTGTGTTCAGGTACTGGCTGTTGACTCCTTTTACCCAACCCTGTAAGGTATATGCATAATCCGTACCCTGCACTAACTGCTTATTTCCCAATTCACTCCGTGACAAAGGCCCATGCAGGTAATAATTATAATGCACATCCGTCTTCGGATTCTCAATCTCCCATCCATCATTACTCCAGCCCCTGATACCCGTCAGCGCTTTCACTACCCTGTTATCTGCATCATACTCATAACCATAATAGAACTGATCCGTCGTAGTATTATCATTATTCAGATGCTGATAACGCAGCTTATTCACCTTACCTGATGCCAGGTCATAATTGTATTCTATCTGTTTCGTGCCAAGTCCATCAATCTGTTGCCACAGGGTCTTCACCATACCTATCTGATCATAACTATAATAAGTCATCTGCGGAGTGGAAGATCCATCCTGGTAAGATCTTGCTGATACCCGTTTACGCAGGTTTTCCTGTGTATAACCAAATCCATCATATTGCTTATCATACCAGGTATGCATGATCTGGCTGTTCGTACCAGAAGCCGCAAACGCCGTCATAGTAGCTGCAGGCACAAACCCAACACTTGCATCCATCGTATTCCCACTGCTCTTCTCGCCCACTTCAACTATTCGGTTCTGCTCATCGTAGGAACTATAAGAATACCTGCTACCCGCCTTTTGCTCAGCATTTTGTGCAACGGAGACACGTCCCAGGTAATCATACCAGTTCTGCATTATACCACCATCAGGTGATACCTGTAGTGTAGGCCCATTCAATGACTGATATGCATAACTGGTCGTCAGCGTGTGCACCGGGTAAATCGGACTTATAGTCGTCTCCGCTAACCCGGAACCTGCACTACCCGTACCACTTGTCGGCATATTATACCTAAACCAATAATCCATCTTCGTTTTATCAGTCGCCGCCATACAAGCATCCACTGCATTTGCTGCAATTTCCGCTTCCGTCAGCAATCTGCTGTACAAACGCATATGTTTTATATTGGCTAAATTCTGTGGTAATACCGGCGCACTCGCACCACCTGCCAAATCCCAACCACAACCACCAGGCGTTGCATTTGTGACTACCGGGCATTTCACACCATTCACATAAATAGCCAGGTTATTGTTTGCCAATCCAGTCCCCTGCACTACCACATGCGTCCATTGCCCTAATGGCAGAATGGCTTGCATATCAGCATCTGTGATATAAGATTGCGTCAGATCTACCGCACCACTAGTCACCGTCAAACTATACATCTCAAGATGTGCATAACGTCCATCCAAACATAAATTTACCAGGTATTTATTACTTCCTGAAGTTGTTAAGAACTGCGCAGATCCCGTGTTCGCACTATACGTCCAGAATTCCATGGCACTATTCGTACCCAGGGCAATCAGGTTCGTCAACGCAGTCATTCCTGCATCTACAGTTGAATTACTGGTCGGGCCGTTATATGTACATACCTGGTCTCCATTTATTCTCGCCCTGTCAATCTGGCTAAATAAACTTTCACTTACCAGGTGTACCCCCTCTGGCGGTACCGTACGCACAAGATTACCCGCCTGATCATAATAATACAATGTATGATGATAGATCTGCTGGCTGCTCTTCATCTTCACCGTTGGTTTAGCACTACCGCAATACGCAATGTATTCTTTACGGAAAACACGTTTTACCTCATCTATAAATTCCTTGTACAACACATAACCTGTAGCTGCAGCTGTATTGACCTGCTGCACCATACATGCATAGGGGTCTTCTGTTACGGTAGGATAAGCTACCTTATTCACCAATACTGCATTGATATCAGCAGCGACACGGGCCTTATAGTCTACATAGTCATCATAAGTCAGGGTAAAGCCCCAGCGCTGATTCATATAATTAGTAAACACCTCCGGGTAGTTAGCATCTGTTTCGTCTACCGTACCACCCATATCCGCTTTAAAATCATTGACAGCAGGCGTATAATCCCAGTAATTCGCCTCCGCTTTTGCATACCCGTCAAAGAATACCGGCAACTTAATGTTCTTACTCAATAAGAACCGGCAATTACCACATCCATTCATTAAGGTGACCAGGTCAGCTTTTGACAAGTTCATGGCATCCCCGAAATGATTCTTCAGCCAGGCATAGAAGGCATCATCATCGCCTGCTGCCGTATAAGAGGCCGTTTTTAAAGAAGATATCCTGTTACAGATAGCAAAATTGGTTTTACTAACAACCTTCTCTGAAGCCTGCATCTCCACATTATAAGGATATGGCGCATCAATCAGCCATGGGTTACAGATCATGCTGAAAGTACTCAGGCCCAGGATACCCTTAATCGCATCCTTAAAGGAAGCATACCCGCCTACAAGTACATTATTAGGTGTTGTACTTGTCCCATACGGATGAGAAGTATCCGCACCTGCTGCACAGATCTCAATCAGCGCCGCTTTTAAGGTAGCCTTCTTCGCGAGATAGTTAGCATTACTATTCAGACACGCATCCAGTTTAGTCATCCAGTCATCAGCCATCGTCTCACAATTGGAATGTACCATCAGCGCCAACTGTGCATTGAGGCTATCCGTCAATGCGGTAGCATCTGTAGGAATATTCATTTCACTGCTAAAAGAGACATTTGTAATACGGGATATTTTGTACTTATACGCCTCGTCACAGGTACTGGTAGCTGATACAGCAGCTGTTGCAATAGTAGATGAAGAGGTGGTGATGGTCGCGTCAGAAGTTGTCGCCACCCGTGCATTGTCCCCAAATCCTATTACCGTACCTGAACACTGATTCTGCACATAACTATAATCCGTCAAACTTACATTACCTGGATTTTCTGGTGCCCAGGTACCGGAAGTACTATTAGCATCAATTCTTATCGCACCATACTTTGTAACGCCACTAACATTTGCTTTTACCACCACATAGGTATATTTCCCTGCAGGAATCGCGTCGGGACCAACATAAGTAATACCTATAGTCTTAGGATCATCCTGACCATTATTAATAATGGTAAACCAGCTCTCCTTCCAGGCACCACAATCCCACTTAGCATCACTATTATTCCCCGCATTACTATTACTATTATTACAAATCACATTTGACACACGGATCACATTTGCCGGAGCATGCGTTGCCATACAAAATGTACGTTCTGTCTGCCCAACTTCAAATGTTATTGATGTTACTCGCTCCGTTCCTGCACTCACATACTCTGCAGGATAATAAAACTGTATAGTGGTCGCAGACGCTAAACCAGCTCCGTTATACCTTACCTTATAACCATATTTCCCAGAACAGCTCAGTTCTGCATCCTCAATGATATCAAAATCACTCGTCTTCGCACAGGTACTAAACACAAAACCAATAGAATCACCTATAGGACAGGCACTGTTACAGAACTTAGCAGTACGTATCTCCTGGTAATACCGTTGTTTCAGCTCCAGGTAAAGGTCCCGATAGGTACGGAATTCAACATCCGGCAGCCGACAGCTCTCCACCGGCGTACAATGTGTCCAGTTATCACTCGTTAATGACCCCTGGTTGACACTATTCGTATTTCCATTACCATCAGCACAATACACCACATAATCTACATAATCCACCAGGCTTTTATTAAACAGCGGATTGTCAGAACTGGTACCGGAAATTTTCGCCACCGTCGTATAATGCTGCAGATCATCAATCACCCTGGCCTTATAATCCGGTGCCCACACGGAAAAGAATGGATCATTATCCACCAGCCAGTTCACATTCGTTCTGCTATATACCACACCCGGCAGAATCAGGTTGAGATTCGTCACCCCCTGTGCAACATTCTTTAACCGCTCATCCCAGTCCTTTGGACCTGAATAAGCCTCACAGAATTGCAATGCACAATACTCAGGATGATACTGCAGGAAAGCCGTATCCCACTCAGGTTTCCAATATTTCACCAGCATTTCCAGGGTGAAAGTCGCATCATTAGCAGACATCGTTACACCATCGCCCAACTCTACCAGGTTCTTCTGATATGTTGAATCCGATGTGTTACTAATAATTGGGAAAACTATACGCCAGTTATTATACAATACATTGATACTCTTTTCCAGCGGAGCATATGTTGCATCAAATAATGCATACTGTCCCTGCGGACTCACATCCTGCAGCATCACATGCTTCAGTTCATCACAGGATGAACCGCCACAACTGATCTGTAAACCCTTACACTTTGCCAACAATGCATCATATTGCAAGCCTGCCCAATCTGTAATAGAATCAACCTTTGGCAACAACATAGCATCCTTTGTCAACTCAGTGACTACCCGGTTAACGAAGTCTGTCTTAGCGCCCAATGCTGTCAGACAAGTAGAACAATCATTAAAACAGGAGCTTAAATCCTGGTCATTCAATGCATTGTATACAAAGCTCCATTGACTACGCAGGTCACTATTCTTACTTACATAATCATTGGTATAATTATCAATGGCAGTCTGTGATAAACTTAGCGTAAAAGTGATATTATAAGGCCCAACCTTGTCAAAATGTTTAGTAGGAATAGCACCAGTGCTCATCGTATTTTTACTACAATCACTTGTCAGACTGCCCACAGGAATTGGACTATCATTATGATATACCACCGTGTTACAGTCATCCGTTATCTGTATATCCAGTTCATAATAACAGTTACTACAAATTTTCACGCTGGTACTCTGATAGGTCTTTATCAGCTGCGCGATATTATAAGAGATATCCACATCACCAGGCACAGGATTCAGGTAAGTTTTCACGGCTGTCATAGATAACCTGGAAGCATCAAACTTAAACTGGCTGGAGTCCAAAATGATCGCCGTCACCTGCCGGGCTTCGGGTTTGCTTGTCAGCTCATCCATTCCTTCCGGCGCTCCACCTGCCAGTGCACTGGCAATCACCTTCCCGGATGCATTGGAATAAGAAAGCGCAACCTGCCCATTGCCATCTACTGTCATCGTCTTCAGGTAATGGCTCGCAAAACCAACATCACTCCCAAACAACCTGTCCAGCTCCCATTGATCAGGTGTGCCATAATAAGTTCTCACTGCCTTGCTGGTCGCCTGATCTGGTCCCGGCTGGAATAACGCACCTACACCACCCTGTACGCTCACCCTTCCTGTATTATCCGGAGTATACCTGGTCACAGAGAAAGGATACCCTGCCGCTCCAGGTGTATACTGGTTTACGGACTTATTATCAAGATTATAAAAGACATTATTGGAAGAATAATACTGCCCGGGCCCACCTACCATCACCGTATTTTCAGAATTATCCACATCTTCATAACCAGTTGAATCCATAGGCGCTGGCGTGCCTATGCAATCTGTATTATTATAAACATATGTATAATCATAAGTATTACCTCCGGGGGCAGGGTGCATTCCTTTATAATACTTAAGAGCGTTATTATTCACCGGTGCCGGCATTGTATTGAGAATAGGACGACCAAACTCATCGTACAGTGTCTCCTGTACAATTGCTTTTTTATCCGTATTACTCAGGGTGACTGCCTGGCGCTCACGTAAAGAACCATCCAAAAAATGAATGACTTCTTTTCGCTTACCATCCTCTGCATATGAAGCACTATAAGTCCAGTTAAAGTTGGACTGGTTACCCGCTGCCGGCGCAAATATGGCCCCTACCATTGGATTCCCATCCTGGTCTACCAGGTCATAGTTCCAGTCTCCTTCTATTCGAAATCCTTCCGCGTCATAATAAACGGGCCTCACACGTATTAATAGGTAGGAATTATAATTTGTCTGGGTGATATCATAATATTCCTGCTGTACCGTTACACGGGTGGCATTGTTTTTAAACATCTTCTGTACCATCGGTACAGTATAAGCCATATAATTTTCATTCAACTCCCTGCCATAATCAGTACCATTATATATAAAAGTCCATTCAAGGTCATATTCCTGTGCACCATCTACCTTATTCCATATCAACGATGCCTGGTAGGCAGTTGACGTATTGGGCCCCATTTTAACATGCGTCACAATCGGTGTAGATGCAATAGTATAAGAACGCTCTATAATCACCTGACCTGTCAGATGAAAAGCAGCCGGCATCGGAGTTCCCAGTTGTTCACTCGTAAAATCCTCAATGGTAATCCTTACCTTATATGCATTGTCAAAATGATAATCAGCAGATGATTGATAGCTTGCTCCTGTAGCAGGATCATAGGTTACCTTCAGCTTTATATTATCTGAAACGCCCGGATCTGCCTGGTTAGGCTGCGACCAGTATTCAACTTTGAACTTTATTTCTGCCGTAAAGGCTTTGGTGATCTTATTAACTTCATCTTTATTCAGACTTAAGGTAATTATATCCGTTACCTTCCGGTTATTAATCTTACTCCAGTCTGTATTGGAATCTTCAAATTTTTCATCCTTTATAATCAGGATATCACCTTGCTTTATCTGTCCTTTGAGTTCATTCTGATAGGTCTCAATTCCCGGACCGGCAGCGGCACAGGTCATGATCCCTGTAAGCAGGGAAATTATTAGAAAGGTGATCCCGATTTGGTGCTCCATAAACCTCCTTCAGATCAGCACAAAACTCTTTTCTGTCTTTCCACACTACATATTTACAGCTATTGCGTATCTGATGAACAACACAAAGCTG
>NZ_QTJV01000018.1 GCF_003412465.1 Chitinophaga silvisoli | reverse complement strand
AACAACTGGAAGAAGAACTGAGGCAAAGATAATGTCTCTGGTGACGGGTTCATAGATGCCGAGAACCGAATCATTACACTGAAGTTAATCGTTTTGGTATTTTGCATAATAATAGAACAATTATTATCATCACGAAATTGAGGAGGAAGTACGCAGTTTATTTGCGCACTTGTATTTCTTTTTGAAATATTATTAGCCCACTTGGTTTTAAGTGAAGCCCCACAAGCTTCAAAGCCTTTCTGACACCCATTTGGTAAATGACGGAGAGGATCTATCAAGTTTCATTCTAACCAAAATATTTATGGCAGAAGCCTCATATACATTTTTTATTATCCAAGATTCATCATCTTGTATTTTGCTTAACTGTAGGATTGAGTTGATTAAAAATAGTTGTGGTTGTAACTGAATTTGGGTGTAAGATTGTATTACATCATTAGCCCTAGAAGAAAGAAAGATCATGCTCTAACCAATTGAAAGAGTCAGTTAGAGCATTAGCACGTATTGTAATAAATCCTATCAACAGGTGCTTATTAATGTTAATACTGGATTTAAATAATCTCCAAAGGTGCCAAAATCCCCTTGTAATCCTGATAACCCTCCATGGAATTGGTAAATATATGCTCCCATAGCAATAAAAAAAGAAGAAAGCATACTGTTATAATATGAGGAAGACGAATATTCATTTTGGGGAATTTAAAATCCACCTGAGCCATAAGGCAATCCTCACGCTTTTGCCGGAAAATACCATTCGCCTTTCGCATAATCTGGTTTGCAAAATTGGTATGGGCCATGATGTTAACGCCACTGCTGTCTTCCTTCCTAATTAGTTGGGTATGTTCGATGCCTATAATTTCGTTATTGAGGTGGATGGAAAAATCAGGTTCAGGAGGGTTCTGAAGAGTAACATCTATTGCTGATTGTGCTATTAATGCAAGCAGTTGTAGCACGTGTCTCTTTTCTAATTCTAGGTTAGGCATTTTATTAGTGATAAGCGTTCGAAAAGGTATTTGTTGGAAAGATAGCACAAGTATTAATGTTTCGTATAATTATTAGCGTCTTAGTTATAGTTTCTGCATTATCAAATTTCCCCAAATTTGAAGTAAATTCGAAGACTTGGCGGCATGAGCATCACCTGACTCTGCTTTTACTAAATCACTACTAATGGGAAAAAAGAATCAGTCAAAATACTGCTATATGTGCGGAGCACCTGCAACTTCAAAAGAGCATGTATCACCTGCCTGCCTCTTCCCTGAAAAAAAGGATATTAAAACGTCTATCTTCAGAAACAATCTAATAACCGTTCCCTCTTGTGAACTGCATAATTCTAAAAAGTCGAAAGATGATGAGTTTCTGATGGCCTGTATGTCGGGTATTGTAGGAGGTAATATCATCGGCTTTTTCCATGCTCATACCAAGGTGAGAAGAGCTATGGAGAGAAGCGGTAAGGACTTCGTTAACGTATTCATGCGCGATTATCGTCCAGCTATCATTAAATCGGGACAAGGCAAAGAGTTTCCAGTATTGGTAGGACGAGCTCATTTTGACAGGCTGCATTCCTGTTTTCAACATATAGCGCACGGCCTTTATTTCCATAAGTTTGGTAAGCAGTTTGAGGGCGAATGCCGTATTCTTCTGGACTTCCTTACCTACGAGAATGAAAAGATGGAGACTTATAAAATGCTCTGCAGAAAACGGATTGAATTAGAACCTAAAAAACCTAAAAAAGAAGGTTTAAATCCTGAAATTTTCCGGTATGAATTTATGGATCCAGATGAACAAGGTATAATAGCTCTGATTATGACGTTTTATGAAGGTGCAAAAGTGTTTGTTGCCTTTCAAGGAAAAGATTGTAAACCTTATTTCAATTTGGCTGGTATGCTAATTGAATCGGGAGTGAAGATGGTTATTAATTTTCCTGATGGTTCGCATTTTGAATTCAATTAATCGTTCTATCAGTTGCCCAAGGTGTTCTATTGGAAATATCATTGGAAAAAGATGGTGTGGCGTATTTTCTGCTGCTTATATATGTTATATATTTATTATTCGTTATGTATGAGGCATAGGATATTATCAAAGTTTGAGGTATGGGCGGATTTTAGAGTTAGTCGCAAATCCGAGGAAGAAATATTCAATTTCTTTCGTTTCGAATGTGGTTTAGACCCAGAAGTAATTGTTCGGAATATGCATTTAACCATCTATCATTCTCGCAGACCTATGCCTGCTATTCAGAGCGTGTCTCAAAATTGTCATTTAGCTGTTGATACGATGGACCTAAAATTCATGGTGATGGCACCCGGTGGTGAAAATCCCCGCCCCAATCTAATACCTGGTAGGCACAAAATTGGCGTGAGAGTACATCGCAGATCTGCATTTCGTAAAAAAATCTATCGCTATCGGCAACAATTATCCATTCACGAAACGAAGCGCATACTAGGTCGAAGGCAACAAAGTAATAACTCTCGGAGCGCGTTTGGAGCCAGGTATTTTCAGCCACATATTACATTGCTCAATGCTGGGGCGGATATTGATGATGACCTTACAGTTTTAGGAGATGCCTTCCGTAACGCAATTGATACGATCGTTTTCGATCGCTTTTCGGTGCGGGTAAAGCAGAATTATTAGGTAGGGTGTGTGCTTGTGGCACTTTTTACATCTGCTGATTGGGCAGTTGCCGGAATGGTTTGATCTTTCTATTCCTGTGTTCTTTGCGCAGTCGGATAGTATTTGTAAACAAAATACCAATTCGATGTTATTTATGACAATACTTAGATAATAATTAAGCGGCCAAGTTTCCAATTTCCAGGCACTTTTGATATGGTTTTCTTATTTTATTTCAAATCCAGCGATAAGTTTGAGAAAATCCGATTGGTTAGTATCTATTATACAAGGCCATTTTGATATTTCTCATAGAAAGAGCACCTATCTGGTGATCTGGCAATTTCATCCAGAAAAGAGCGGTATCCGTTATAATGATTATTTTATTTATTCTTGATCGACTAATAAAGTTGACGCCTTTACCCCCAAAAACTTCGCAATCTTAAATAACGTAGCTATATTAGGTTGACTATCATTCGTACACCAACGAGAAACCGTCTCAGGTTTATTCTTTAAAAACGCTGCTAACTCCTTATTAGTCTTTTTCTTTTCGACTAACACTATTTTTATCCTATTGTATTCTGTTTTTTTCATTCCTATATGGCTATAAGCAAATTTAACTAATTGGAAATTAGTCATTAAAGTTACTTTATAGTCATTAAATAGTCTTATTTAATCAAATAAATAACATTAAATAAAATAAAAATGATTATTATTGTCATTTAAATGGCAATAAAACCATTTTATGTTTATTTTAATCTCAATTGTATCCGCATGAAAATAATGATATTGAACAATACTTGTTAAAGAAAATTGTAATTTCGCGAACACAAAAATACTATAAGCGTGTTTGCTTTATGTCTGGTGCTGAAAACTACGACCTTTCAAGGACTCCAGGTGATAAGGTAAATCGCTCACACTATGGGTGTGGGCGTTCTTATTTGGAGTCTCGGGTGTCGTAGCCCTTCAGCGCCGGTAAGAATTGCCTGCACCTTTTATTTTGCCCGTTCCTCCCAAAAACTTCCCAAAAATTCCCAGTTATCTTTTTAAATGATATCCTGCTATGGGATTAGACTTTCTATGCCTTTTACCCTCTAAATATTTTTTATGTTAGGAATTAGCACAGTATCTAAAGCCGTTCCTTCAAATGATATCCCCTCAACACATCTTTTTATAGGAATGCTTGCTCATGAAATGAGATCTCAGATTTCCGGTATTTGTACAATTAGCAAAATGCTTTTGAGCGAGAATGATAGTAAGGAAGACAAACGTTTTTATCTTTCTCATGTTAACGCTATGAGTATGAATGTGCTGCATGTTTTAAATAACATGATGGCAACAAGCAGGTTCTATAACGATAATGTGGCAGTTAAAATGGCTCCAGCTCGAATCAACATTCGCCAATGGCTAAAATTACAGATTCGCCAGTATGATCTTATATCAACCTTGAGTTCTGTAAAAATTAAAGCGCATTTCCGTACAACAGTTCCGGATTATATAACAACAGATGAGATAAAATTAGGCCAGATAGTAAAAAACTTAATTGATAACGCTTTTAAGTTTGCTCCTTCCGGTACATGTATTTCTATTAGCGTCAGTTACTTGAGCGATGGTCGGCTTTTATTTCAAATTACTGATCATGGAAAGGGTATTCCTGCAGAAAAAATTCACCTTTTATTTCAACCATTTCAATCTCTTGAAGTCGGATTTTCAGGTACAGGGCTCGGTCTTTATGTCAGCAAGTTATATGCAACTTTACTAGGGGGAGATCTTTTACTTGGTAGGAATGATAAGCGGGGAACTTCATTTTTGTTCATGATCGATTCACAATCCAACATAACAACTAAACATTAATTAACCAACATGGACACAGTTACTTTCAAAAATCTGCCAAAGCTCCACATGAATTTACTAGCGCAGTTAGTTCAAAATATTGTGAATGCTATTAGTCCGGCAAAGATTATTTGCTATGGGTATCGTATAAATACCATAAATCATTGGAGTTGCTTTGGGGAGCCTAATATGTTTGGTGATAAACCTATTCCCACTTTCTATCTTTTGATCTTGACTAATAGTAATGAGAGGCGATCAAACCATGAAATATCTGATCTGGCAGAGCAATGTGCGACATCATTGGGTGCTAATGTTGCTATAATTTCTCAGCATTTGGAAACTGCTAATAATGCTTTCGAGAATAACAGCAGGTTTATATCAGCGGTATATAATCAGGGTACAATATTATTTAACATGAATGGATCGGTAATGCCCGTAGCAGCAAATGAACGTAATGTTTCAGATTTAAAAGATTTGATTAATGATAGCTGGAATAGATATTTTGGGATGTCTCAGCGATTTTTAACTACAGCGGACTTTTGTTTTTCTAATGGGTGGTATGAACAGGCTGTTTTTGAACTGCATCAGTCAGTAGAGCATGCCTGTGCTGCTGTGCTGAGGGTTATAATGGGATTTCGACCTACTACACATAATATATCCAGGTTGTTGGGGCTGATTGGCAATTTCTCACATGCTCTCACAATGGTATTTCCTCGTCAGACAAAGGAAGAAACGGATCTCTTTAATATTTTGAATAGAGCATATTCAGAATCCAGGTATAATGATAAATATGTTGTGTCTGTAGAAGTAGCAAATATATTGAGGGTAAGGGTGGCTGATTTTTTAAGTATTGCTCAGGAGATTTATGACAAGAAGCGACTTAGCCTGGAAAGTAATCAGCAAATCAGTTTTCCATTAAAATATGATAAAAAATGAGCCGACGTAATATTAAAAATACTGAACTCAACGAAAGGGCGCAGAAGTACCTAATTTGTATAGGAAAAAAATTATGTGATTTACGCAAAAGCAATGGCAAAAGTATAAGGGCTGTTGCAAAGGAAACAAAAATGTCTCGTAGTATAATCAGTAAATTAGAAAAAGGTCAATATGAGAACTTTGGCCTGAATAGGTTCAGTGATCTTTGTAAATACTATAACGTGCAAATGGTGGATATCGTAGAATGTGACTAGCCTTCAATATTATTTTAACCATTTTTCGTGTGACTTCAAATTGAAGTGAAAAATTTTGAATTGTTTTTAATAAGAAATCAATTCGTAATCAATAGAACATGCGTTTAGTATGTTCTATTGATTACGAAGTGTAGTGACATAATTCGACAAAATTCAACATAATTCGACATAATTCTTCCTAAAACAACCTAAATCGGAAAGTGGAATTTTACGTTGGTCTACTTTTGTTTTATATATCATCAGCATGAAACAGGAAGCCCAACACCATTTACCCATTAAGCCAACATTAGATGACGCAAGACAATTGCTACAGGCAGATATATATGCTTATACAGATGAGGAAGTTGCCTTGATTGTTGATTTCATATATCGGTTAGCTGCCATTGACCTTACCATTTATGAAGAATCTTTAAGAAACGATACACCAGTTATTCACATTAAACCATATGATGATGATCACTCAACGAAAAGCATTCCTATATCCCAGGGTAAGCACAGACGAACAGGCTGATGGCTACAGTCTTTCTCATCAGGAAGATGTACTGATGCGTTACTGTGAAAAAGAAAACATTCAGGTCATTGGCGTTTACCGGGAAGATCATTCTGCTAAAACATTTGACAGACCAGAGTTCCAGAAAATGTTCAATGTAGTCAGCAAGAACAAAGGTATTGTGGATTTGATCTTATTCTCCAAATGGGATAGGTTTTCCAGGAACGTGGCTGCTGCTTATGAAATGATCGGCAGGTTAAGAAAATATGCTGTAGAACCACAGTCTATAGAGCAGCCCTTGGATATGGAAATTCCGGAGAGTAAAATTATGTTGGCTATTTACCTGACCACACCAGAGGTGGAAAATGACAGAAGGGCGTTGAATACTTTACATGGTATGCGAAAGGCTAAGAAGGAGGGACGCTATTTAGGTATTGCTCCATTGGGCTATAAGAATGGACGTGATGCGCATAATAAGCCTCTACTTATTCCCAATGAAAAGTCGGAAATCGTAAGATGGGCATTTGAGGAATTATCAAGGGGTATTTGGGATATTGATACACTTAGACGTATGGTAAACCAAAAAGGGGTAAAGATTGGACGTAGCCAATTCTGGAGCCTGTTACGTAATCCTGTCTATTGCGGCAAAGTCTTTCTTGCAGCGTATAAGAACGAGGCAGCGCATTGCGTAAAAGGGATTCATCAGCCAATTGTGTCAGAACAATTGTTTGATGATGTTCAGGATGTATTGATGGGTAAGAAGCGAAAGGTGAGGGTTAATGCCTTTACGGAAATCGATATTCACCTACCTCTTAGGGGATTTCTGATCTGCCAGCGTTGTGGGAAACCATTAAGTGGAAGTGGTTCTCGTGGTAATGGAGGTGTATACTATTATTACCACTGCCAGTCAGTCAAATTGTGCAAGGAGCGGTTTCGGGCTGAAACAGCCAACGAGATCTTTGTAAAGCAACTCGGCAAGATTGCTGTGAATGCTCCCATCATTGACTACTACTGTCAAATTATTCGCACCTCCCTACAGACTGACAATAAGAAACAAGAGCAAGAATTAAAAGGCATACAGACCGATATCGACAAGTACTATCAAAGAATACAAAACGCCCGATCTATGAGATTAGACGATGAATTTACCGCAGAAGAATTCAAGGACATAAAAGCTGACCTTTTAAAGAAGATAGAAGAACTTGAAAAGAGAAAGACAAAGTTATTATCTGCTAAAGATAACTACTCTGAATACTTATCCCACGGGGGAGAAACTATAAAAAACATAGCCGCCCGCTACATTACAGCTTCCCCAATCGGCAAAAAACAAATCATTGGTTCGATATTCCCTGAAAAACTAATTTTCTCGGATAACCGACTTCGAACCGCCGAACCTCATGTACTACTAGAGCTGATAACGCGATCCAGAGCGGACCTTGACCCCCTAAAACAAGAAAAGGTCGGAGATATCTCCGACCTTTCCGCCTTTGTGCCCAGAACTGGATTCGAACCAGCACACCCTTGCGAGCGCTGCGACCTGAACACAGTGCGTCTACCAATTTCGCCATCTGGGCAACTGATATTGTGTTTCAGGACCGCGAATGTCTGACCTTTATTTCTAATTACAAAATATTTTTTCAAAAATTCTGAAATTTTACCGGATTACCCTTATTCAGTACACATAAATCTCACGGAATATCAATCCCTTATTAAACCCTCCTTAACTTATAAGGATACACCTTCCCCGAAGCCCACTGTGCCACATACAAATTATGATCCCGGTCCACACACACATCATGCGGATGAAAAAAGATCTTATCCGTCTGGTACATAGCCTGAAGCTGCCCATCCTGATACACCGGTTCACTCCCCCCAATATTACTCACCACCTTATTATCCTTATCAAGGATCGTCACAAACCCACTCCCTTCCTTATCCATATCCGGCGACCTCAATACCGCCGCATACAAAAACTCCCCCTGCACCACCGGCCGGCATACGCAAGCTCCCGGCAGATGTATAATATCCAATAATTTCCCATCCTGGCTAAAACGCTTAAAACAATTCCTGGTCCTGTCAGTGACCAGCAGGGAGCCATCATTCCTCCTTGGATCAATCAAAATGCCATGTGCATTATCAAGATGCTCATCCCCACTACCTCGCCCACCAAAATAATTCAGCAGATGTCCCTTACTATCATAATGCAGGATATACTGCTCTCCATAACCATCAGCAATGAAAATATCCCCATTGGGCGCTATAGTGGTTTCTGTAGGCACAAATTTCTCCGCCTGTGAATATAACTTACTATCCATCGGCGCATCGATTTTAAGCAGTATTTCGCCGCTTAAAGTGGTTTTATAAACCTGGTGCTTCACCGTATCTGTGATATACAAAAATTCAGTCCCGTTTTCATCATGAATGGTCAATCCATGTGCGCCGGGGAATGCATGTCCCCAGGAATTGAGTAACTGTCCTTTCGTATCGTAAATGAGAATATTATTTTTTGTTTCGTTCGTAAGTAAGAAGATGCGGCCTTTTTTATCCTGCACCATTTCATGACAGTCATTCACAGGATATTGCTGTGGATTACATTTACTCCAGGCGGTATCAAGGGTATACTGAACATGATTGTGGCCGTAAACCGGACCTTTATCCCTGGCCAGCAGACCATTGGTCAGCCAAAGGCCACCGAGCGATAAGGATGTATTGCGGATGAATTGTCTGCGCGAGGTATTCGTATTAACTGGTTGTTGCTTCATATTGTGTGGTTGTTGAAGGCGTTTGTTTTAACGATTCCAGGTAGGCACGCTTTACGGTGACAGCGGTTTTATGATCACCTGTATGACTCCATCCCGGAGGCATGAAGATGTAACGGACCTTGTTCAGGATGCCGGGGGCCTTCCATACATCCAGTGCCAGGTAATAGAATTCGCCGAAATAGACATCGAAGAAATTGCGGTTGTTCACATTGCGTGTTACCCCATATTGAACCGGTTCTTTAGGATCCTCGTGTTGATAGGTGCCAAAGACCCTGTCCCAGATGTTTAGCAGGTTGCAGAAGTTGGTATCCATGTATAATGGATTCTTTGCATGATGCACACGATGGTGAGAGGGAGTCAGGATCCATTTATTGAGGAAGCCTAATCTTCCATTTTTAAGCACATTTTCTCCGACGTGTATAAACCCGCCCCAAAAGCCATCGATAAACATAATGAAAAACAGGAGAGGAGGATTTACGCCCATCAGTATACATACTGTGGTGCGGATGATATCAGCATAAGCACCTTCCAGGAAGAAGTGTGCATAGCTGACAGAAAGGTTCATGGTCTGGGGCATGTGATGCGTGGCATGCAGGCACCAGAATAAGCGAACCCTGTGACCCCAGTAATGGTAAAGAAAGTGGCCGAATTCCCAGATGATATAGCCATAGATGAGCCAGTACCAGGTGAAGGTCGTTTTGAAGATGGCATATTTTTCAAATACGCCAATGCAAAACGCAATTGCGGCGATAGAAAGGAAACGGCCGATGACACGGTTAATAATGAAGATAAGAAAAGGCATGCGATAGTCCTCTATCTTGAACCTTTTATAAACGATGGCGCGTGTTATTTCGATCAATAACAGGAAGGGGAGAACCGGGGAAACGGCTCCTAAAATACCGTTTAAAGTCAGCAGAGACTGGTAGTTCCCTGTGTGGTACATGTCTAGCAGGGCATTGAGCCCCAGGAAGCCGATAAGTTCGTCGTACAATGTGTGGAAAAGTGACATACGTGGATATTGGATGGACGATTAAACTACAAAAATTTAAATTGTAGCGAAAGTGTTTTGAAGTTCCTGACAGAAATATGAAAAACTTCAAACATAGGATTGCGGACATACCGGCGAGTATGTATGGTAGGCGATGTGCTTAATTATTAACTTAGCATAAATCTATACCTACATGAACTGGATCATCAGTAAAACCAGGAAGATGAATTATCATACTAATCTCAGGGCTTTGATGCTGCCGGTTTGGGAGGATATAAAGAATTACCAGTGGGTAGTATCCGATTTAGAGTACATGTCATCTGATCCGGTTCCCATCAATTATGAGCAGGATTATTTTATTCTTTCACCGGAGGAGTTTAGCATTCTTGCGAATGCAGATCTCCAGATAATATGGGGGGTAATTTGCGGTATTCCCGCAGATGAAGAAATAGAAATTGATGAAGACAGACTGCCATATGTAGAAGGGAATGATTTGATCTGGGAAAATGGTAATATCCAGTTGGAGCAGGCTGTAATAGAAATTGTATGTTTTGATAGTAGTTATACTATTTTGAAATTTAAGAATGTGGGCTTATCTGAGAAATTTAAATCTATTTTTGAAGAGGCAATTGAATTAGAGAAATTTAAATAAGAAATGCAAAACAAAACAGCAGTTCTGCATACACAGAACTGCTATATTGTTATGTTTTAAATCGTAGTGTAAAGCTATCGGGAATTATTTCACCTCGATCGTTGGATCCCAGAAATAACAGCCATATAGCACCTGGTTTTCAGGATTGTTCGGATCCACTTCATAGAGTGCAAAAGAGATGGTAAAGGCCTCTGTACCTTTATTTTTTACCTTGGACTCAAATGAATAGAACGATACTGATGTATTTGTTCCCGGTACAGGATTCGGCTGTGAAGGCACAATTGCACCGCTTAAAGTTTCCTCATCTGAGCGGAAAGGATTAAACACATTAGGGTTCCCACTGTTAGGTGATATATCATAAATGATAACGGCATCATCTGAATTGTTGGAGATGGTAGTCCCCCAGAAAGCAACGTAGTCCTGTACATTTGCAGAGAAAATGATATTGGCCGGATCGTTTTGCCCGTTAGCCTGGCCTTTATAGTTTGCCTTAGGGCATAACAGGTTGATACCTTCATGGTGATCAAGACCACGGGCATCATTCAGACCTGAATTCGGACCATAGGTGGATTTAATCACATCCGTATCTACCACCATGATTAAATTAACGGTGTTAGCGACTGACCTTCTGGTTGTCCTTGAGCGAATGGGAGCTTGCGCTGTGTTTGACATAAAATTTGGTTTAATATTTTACCTACTCTGTTAAGGCTTTTCGGTATCCGCCATAGCGATTGATATATGTATGAGTAATACATACCAGTTAGTGCATACTACTGATCATCTTCAAAAGAGAGAAACTATGCCGCACAGCAGATAGCTGTGGGTAATATTAAATACCGTTATTTATGTGGGTGTTTTTCACTTTTTATGTGGTGCATTTTTCATTGTTTTTGCTTACTGAGCCTGCGAATGGTGGTTATTTGAGTACGTGAATTTTCACACTGTTAGATAACAGTACTTATTTGATTTTTGTTGGGGATAATTTAAAATATTTTACTACATAAATCTGCACCTATTGCTTACATAGATAGTTCCCCAGGGATTTCAATGCCTGCTTTTGCTGCTGCGTCCGAATGCATTTTTGCCTTATCAATATCTTTAAAGCCTTCTTCAAACAGGTATATCCCTGCCAGCTCTATATGTGCCATATCATAAGCAGCATCCAGCGCTGTTTCAAAGTACGCTATGGCCGCTTTTATATCTTTTGCAGTGCCTGATCCTTTCCGGTAAAGATTCCCCAGATGATAGGCCCCTAATCCTGACTTGTCCTGATTATAATAAGCGAGAGCGGTTTCAAAATCTCCTTTACCTTCATAGAGAAATCCGAGTCCGCTATAATCTGGTTCTCCCAACTTTTCTGCCTGTTGATAATGATATAGTGCCTGCTCCGGATCTGTATCGTACAGTAGAAATCCGAGGTTATTATGTGCCGCTGCCATGCCGTCCTCCGCTGCCTGCAGCAGGAGGTCTATAGCTTTTTCTATATCAGGATGAGTGCCTATGCCGTATTGGTAGCACAGACTTAATCCGAAGAGGGCATTTGTATTGCGGGCGGCAGCTCCCTGCTCATACCAGTAAAAAGCTTTTTGCTCATCTACATATCCATCTATCATGTAATAGATATGCGCCAGGTTATTCATCGCGTAACCATACCCTTTTTCCGCAGCAAGCGTGTAGTGATAGATGGCGGAGGGATAGTCCTGCCTGTTATAGGCATCTACACCTATATTATACAATTCTTCAACCGGGGTGTAGGCATCTGTTGTAGTTGCTTCATCAGCACTTTTTGCATATGCCAGCAGTTTCTGCCGCACTGTGTCATCGTAATAGAAAGAGGAGGCTTCGCTTTCAGCATCCTGTTGTACCAGGGCTTTATTGGCTCTTGAGATGCCATATTTATCGATGAGGTAGACTTTATCCCCTTTGATAGCCCAGGCAAATCCCTGTGGCGGCGCTTTATGCACTATGAGATCGAACTGCTCACCCTCTTCTGCAAGGCTGTAAAAGCCGTCTTTCTGTAGTATGAATACATCATCATGCAAGGGTTCAATCTTTTCATATTTGAAACCTATCAGCACAGTTGCATCTGCTGTCAGTACCCCCCAGCTTCCATTCTTTTGTGCGATGTAGAGACCATGGTGACCGGCCTTAATAAGATTCTCATATATTGGTTCGGCCACCACTTTGCCTGCAGTATTGAGGAGACCTAAATGGCCATTTCGCTGAACGATTGCCCGCCTGGAATAGACAAAATCGTAAGCCTCATCCCATTCCGGAGGCACTATTATTTCACCTGACCTGTGCACATAACCATATTTCTGTGCTTTCATTACTACCGCCAGATCCTGCTCACTGAATGCATAAAATTCATCAAACTGGGGCGACAGCAAGATGTTTCCTGCTGCATTTTTTAATCCCCATAATCCATTTTCGGAGTAAATTTCTTCCTGTTTTTCTTCTTCAAGGATATATCCCCAACCATAAGAAATGTCTTCGAAGTTCAGCAGCTCAGCAAATGAATGAAAAGCCATGCTGACATGCCTGAATTGCTTGTAAGAGAGGAGGCTAATGTCCATGTTATCCATGGCGCTGGTGATCATCGCATTGTTGTATGCAATGTCTGCCAGCCAGATAGCGGCTTGTTGGTCATGTGGTATTTCTTCACTGTTGAATACAGCCCGGGCATCCATGCAAAAGTAAGCATGGTCAAGGCTGTCCAGGTATTGGAAGAGTTTATTGCTGCATTCAGTAAAGCTACTTTTATTGTTGATGAGCGCAGCTGTTATGTCCAGGAACTTATAAAACCTTTTGAGGTTTTCGATGCCGCGTTTGGCATCGTAGTATAGCATATCGTTCTCAATAAACCCGCCACTTATTAACAGTGGTTGTAATAGTAACGGCATCTCATATCCCCATTCCATCATCAGTATTTCATTCCTGTTTATTCCTGATGGGGAGCTGGTATTACTTAAATATACGCTGTGCGACATGCTGCAAAGGTAGTGATTCTTTATGTGTGGGCTTTGATCTTAAGAGACCTAAGAGATCATAAAGATCAGGTCTTCATAATCATGTGCGCCAGCGAACACGGGGATATTGGCCCAGGGAGCTTTTCCTTTATTTTCTTTGACGGTTTGGATCGCGAGTTCATGCAACCGGAGGATCACGAGATATTCCTGGAGTTCGCATGCCTGGCGCAATTGATCATCGCGGTAACCTTCTGTCTGCATGAATTTCCTGTTGGTCTCCTGCAGTGGTTCAAAGCCTGTGATGGTGAGTTTCTTTTGGGCCTCGCCGCTGAAATTCTCCAGCCAGTCGGGATTGTCACGGTTGGCAAGTGTATCGTAAGCCAGTAAATGCAGGAACCATTGATCGTACTGGGTCGTAAAACTGTTCATTTCAAGGTAGAGGGCTTTGACATCCAGTTCTTCGTCTTCCGTCATAATGGTGTAGCAATAGTTGAAGTAAGCTGTCAGGGGGCCTTTAAGGTGCAGAAGGTTTTTGCCGATCACGTATTGGAAGTCGGAAGCTGGTAATTGACCGAGCATGGTTTCTGTTTCCCGGATCGCAGTTTCAATTTGTCCTGATTGGATAAGGTCCTGAATTTGTAGCATGGTGCAAAGAAAGTATATATATAGTTAATGGAGGATTTTTTCTTTGTGCTCAACAAATGAGTAAGAGCCTTGGTCCGGACTTTTCTTTAGGTGCACGGTGAAGACAGGGGGGAACCAGGCTGTCGGGATGATCGACCGCCAATCTCCACAGGTGTCCGGTGCCTAAGTTGACCGGAACGGCACCCGGTTTAGCCTGGTAGTGCAGGTCAAAGAAATGCTCGCTTAAGAAGGATTCAAAACCTTCATCCGGCCCATTGTACAGCGTTCTAAGTTCAGCACGTACTTCGGGGATGAGGATTTTTTGTATCCCTTGTGAATTGGGCAATATATCACTGGCATCGCCATAGTAGGTGCATAGAAATGTACTGGTTGGAATAGGAGAGCGATCTACATGGTAAGAGTAAACATCAGTTGGGAAAAAGGGGAAAGCCTCATCCCGGTCATAATAACTAATGATATTGAGGCTGGGGGAGGCACCATGAGCAGTCAATGCGGCCAGGTCCTGTAAAATAATTTCCCGGGCAAGTTGACCCTGTTCACTCAATTGAAGGGTACAAAGTTCGCCCGGTTCAATTTCTGTTATATTTCCGCTTAGCGCTACATTCTTAACAATCTCAGAAAAATCGCCTGTCAGTTTACGGGTCCAGCATATCGCATTCATGTTCCCCTGAAATGGCGTATTAACCAGGTCCTGAAAATTTGTGACACAGTGAACCTGGTTTTCGGCGTGAGATAAATCTATCATAGTAGGCGCTGTTCTTTGATAAAGATAGGAACAAATGGGGGAATGGTTAATGGTCTTGATGAGGTGGCAAGGATGCCCCCTTGACTAAAAAAGATTTTTTATTGTTGCTTTATTCTCTAATTTAGTAGTCACGACAACTAAATTAGAGATTATGACAAATCCAACACAACTCAGCTTTGTTTCGCTGCAAGTGACTGATCTTGAGGCATCGGGAAAATTTTATACCGAGATTTTAGGTTTTAAGCCGGTTTTGAAATCGCCACCTGATGCGATTGTATTTGAGCAAAAAAATGGTGCAGCCTTCGCTATCAGGAAGCCGATGATCGAACTATCCAAGGCAAATTTGCTGGGTTGGGGAGTGGCTGTATGGTTTGGGATAGGTAATCTGGATACCTTCCTGGAGAAAAATGGAGATAAGATTTCTATTGTAAAGGATATTC
This sequence comes from Chitinophaga silvisoli, assembly GCF_003412465.1. GTDB lineage: Bacteria > Bacteroidota > Bacteroidia > Chitinophagales > Chitinophagaceae > Chitinophaga > Chitinophaga silvisoli. The sequence continues at coordinate 108,268 of NZ_QTJV01000018.1, read as the reverse complement.
ATCCGACACCGTTTGGGCGGATCCTGGTAGTAGCTGATCCTGATGGTTATGCAATTACCTTACAGGAAACCAGGGAAGATTAATGGCAACGGGATTTTGGGTGGTGGTCACATCGCGTGATCACGCCCTTGACGGGGCCAGGGAGGGGGTAGTACAGGTAAATCATGGCAAACTTGCCCCGTTAAAGAGAATGGCTGCAGGTGACAAGGTATTGTATTATGCCGGGAAAATGATTTATGGACAGCATGAATTGTGTCAGCGGTTTGTTGCACTTGCGGTGCTGGCTGACGATGGTATATTTCAATATGAAGTGACAGAAAAATTTAAGCCTTACCGGCGGAAAGCGGAATACAAGGATGTAAAGGAGGCCGAGATCAGGCCTTTAATAAACAGCCTTGAATTTATTAAAGACAAGGAAAAGTGGGGATATATTTTTAGAACAGGTTTTTTTGAAATCAACAAACACGATTTTGATTTGATAGAATCGCACATGCAATAAAAACATGGATACACAAAATCAGGTCTTCTCCTATATAGAACCGGAGGAAAATAGCGGGTACCTGCTATGGCAGGTTACGATGCAGTGGCAGCTGAGTATGAACAGGGCACTTGGGAAGATGGAACTTACGCTCACTCAATTTTCTTTGATGGCAGGTCTCTATTGGTTGGGTGAAAAAAAGGGGGCGGTTACGCAGCAGCAGTTGGCCGATTATGCTAATACTGATAAGATGATGACTTCGAAAGTATTGGCAGTATTGGAGAATAAGCAATTAATAGAACGAGTGAAAGATCCCGGGGATAGTCGTGCGAAACAGTTGAAAATGACGGACAAGGGGATAGAGGTACTGCGAGAGGCGTACCGGGTAGTGAAAGCGGTGGATGATGTGTTTTTTAAAGATGTGATGAAGGATAAGGTGGTATTTGATGGTTTATTGATGAGGTTAATAAAGTAGGTCGCTGCGGGATGTGCTAAGCTATGTGTCTGGTATGAAATGTGATTCAACAATTGCTCACAATTTTCATCTAGCTGAAAATTGCTATCTTTAAATAGCTGAATTAATTGTTACACAATAGCTTATGACGTATTTTAAAACCCTGGCCATAAGCCTGCTACTGGCTCTTACACTTTACTGCCGCGCCCAGGAACCAAGCGTTGGTCCGGCACCGGGTATTGATAGCACTGCGATTAATGAAGCCCTGATGGTGAAGGAAGAACAGCAGAAGAGAATAGATTCACTGGTCAAGGCACAGTTAATGCAACAACTTGCTACGGTGTCAGGCAACGCAGAACGCACGAAAGAACTGGAAGCGCAATTGCACAAAATAGCTGTGAATGACTCTTTGCGGAATATTGCGCAGTTAGAGAAACTGAAAGCGATGAAGAAAACAGCAGCCGGTTATCCGGTTACGCTGACACATGATACCTTATTTTACATTTACACACGTACAGGATCTTTCAATGCAAAAGACCGTGCTGTGGCAGTTTCTGCCAAGATAGACAAGTTATACAAAACGCCTTTTTTTGAACCTGACTCTCTTACCATTGTTGAAAATGAGGGTTATTATGATATTATCTATAATAGTACGGAGGTAATTCTGAGTGTAGGAAATCTGGACGGACTTTGGTTTGGCAAGAGTAATGCTGAATTGGCCGGGGAGTACCTGGGTATTATTAAGCAGACTATTGCAAAGGAAAGAGAGGTACATAGTGTGGTAAACCTGCTCAAAAGACTCGGACTGGTAGCAGTGATTATTACCCTGCTTGTAATAATAGTGTGGTTTGTAAACATCATCTTCAGGCGATTCACGCGATTTATTTCGGTTAACAAGGATAAGTATTTAAACTTTTTTCGTCTAAAAAAGACTAAAATAATCACTGCGAATCATCTTGAAACTTTACTGATAAGATTAAGTTTTTTCGCAAAGATCCTTGTCATTATCCTGCTTGTTTACCTGTCACTTCCTTTATTATTCAGCCTTTTTCCGGAGACTGAATCATGGACGAGTACCTTGCTCAGTTGGATTCTTGCCCCTTTGAAATCGACGCTGAAAGCGGTGATAGATTACCTGCCGAATTTATTCAAGGTAGTTGTGATTTATTTTGTTTTTAAATACCTGATAAAAGGGGTGAGGTATTTATTTTATGAAATAAAGCGGGAGAATATTCAGATCAGGGGTTTTCATGCTGAATGGGCGATACCGACTTTTAATATCCTGCGATTTATTCTTTATGCTTTTATGCTGGTGATTGTGTTTCCTTTTCTGCCGGGAAGCAGTTCGCCGGCATTCCAGGGAGTATCGGTTTTTCTTGGGGTACTGATTTCCCTGGGGTCATCCAGTGCGACGAACAATATTGTTGCGGGTTTGGTGATTACATACATGCGCCCATTTAAGGTTGGAGACCGGGTGAAGATTGGAGAAGTGGTGGGAGATGTAACAGAGAAGACGATGCTTGTGACACGGATAAAGACGATTAAGAACGAAGATATTACGGTGCCTAATTCTACTGTGTTGTCCAGTTCTACTATTAATTATTCAAGTCATACCAAAAGTGAAAACCAGGGTTTGATTATACATTATACGGTAACTATCGGTTATGATGTGCCATGGCAGCAGGTGTATGAATTGTTGATTGAAGCCGCATTAAAGACTGCTTATATTATTAAAGAACCCAAACCCTTTGTGCTGCAAACCAGCCTGGATGATTATTTTATTTCTTATCAGATCAATGCGTATACAAAGGAGGCCAACCGGCAGGCAGTGATTTATAGTAGTTTATTAGAAAATATCCAGGACGTGTTTAATCAGCATGGTATTGAGATTATGTCGCCCAGTTACCATGTGGTGAGGGATGGCGGGAAAGAGAAATCAGAATAATTACTTTTTAGTTTCATGCAGGAGCATCCAGGATGTACCGAATTTATCGCGTAGCATGGCGAAGCGGGAGGCGAAAAAAGTTTCTTCCATTTTCATAAAAATCTGTCCGCCATCTGAGAGCAATGCATAAGCCTGTTCTGCTGCCGCCGCAGTGTCGAACCGTAATGTAAGGTAAGCGCTGCGCATGGGTTCTGCGCCTGGAATATCGGCCCCCATCAGGGTTGTATTTCCTATTGCTATACGTGCATGCAGAATGGCGTTTTTCCAGTCTGCCGGCAACATGGAATTTTGATCCGGGGCTTGTGCATGTGTCATCATCATGGTGATTTTCCCGTTCAGGTGTTCTTCATAAAACCTGAAGGCCTCCTGGCAGTTGCCGGGGTAGTTCACATAGATATCGAGTTGGGTATTATTCATGTACAGGTGTTTATCTAAGAAGTACAAATATGCGATATTATGTGAGAGGAGAGAGGGGGTGGATGCGACAGTTTTAGGGTAAGATTACGCCAGGTATTTTGAACTGGAGCGTAAAAGAAGAAGTGGAGTTATAGCTCCACTTCTTCTTTTACCATTGCTTTCTTTCTTAGTTCTTCCTCTACTTCGGCAATCGCCATCACCGTCTTTACCACTGCATCCGGTGTTACCGAGATACTATCAATACCCTGTTCTACAAGAAATTTTGCAAATGCAGGATTGTCCGAAGGGCCCTGTCCGCAGATCCCTACTTTTACATTATGCTTTTTAGCCACCCTGATCAGGTGAGCAATCAACCTCGTCACAGCTGGATTGGTTTCATTGTAAATATTTGCTATCAGCGCGGAGTCCCTGTCTAAACCAAGTGTCAGCTGGGTCAGGTCATTTGAACCAATAGAAAATCCATCAATATGTTCAGCAAATTCATCTGCCATGAGGATATTGGAGGGGATCTCGGCCATGAGATAGACTTCAAGGCCATTATCGCCTCTTTCTAATCCAGCCTCCTTCATCGTAGACAGCACCTGGTGCAGTTCTTCGACGGTACGACAGAAGGGGATCATAACAACCACATTTCCTAATCCCATTTCTGTACGCACCTTTTTAATGGCTTTACATTCCAGCGCAAAGGCAGATTTATATTTTTCGGAGTAATAGCGTGAGGCTCCCCGCCAGCCAATCATTGGATTCTCTTCATGCGGCTCAAAATATTTACCTCCCAGCAGGTTGTAATATTCATTGCTCTTAAAGTCAGAAAACCGGACGATGGTTTTGGACGGGTAGAAAGCAGCGGCTATCTTGGCAATGCCATAGGCAAGTTTGGTAATAAAATATTGTTCCTCGTTGGGATAACCCGTAATCAGCTGCTGGATCTTTACACTGAGTGCTGCGTCTGCCAGTTCTTTATGATGAAGTAAAGCAAGCGGGTGTGCCTGGATATAATTGTTGATGATAAACTCCTCCCGTGCGAGTCCTACTCCGCTATTGGGCAGATAGGAAAACTGGAAGGCCATAGATGGAGACGCTACGTTGAGCATCAGTGGCGTTTTGATGGCAGGCAGGCTTTGCAGGTCAACAGCTTCTTCGCGGTAGCTCCATTTGCCGTCGTATACGACGCCTTCTTCCCCTTCGGCACAGCTCACCGTGATCAGCTGACCAGTATTGAGTTTTTCAGTAGCATCCCCACAACCTACAATAGCAGGTATCCCCATTTCGCGGGCGATAATGGCTGCATGGCAGGTACGTCCTCCTTTATTCGTAACGATGGCGGAAGCTATTTTCATGATAGGTTCCCAATCAGGATCTGTCATATCAGTCACCAACACATCACCCTTCATAAATTCTACACCTTCTGTAATGCGTTTGTCCAGCGAAAAAAGAATGTTCACTTTTCCTGCTGCAATTTTATCACCTACCGCGATGCCTTTCAGGATGCACTTATCTCCAGGTACAGGCTCCATTTTATAGGATACAATGCGGTGCCGGTCTTTATTTGAATGCACGGTTTCTGGTCTGGCCTGTACGATAAAGAGCTGGTTGGAAAGGCCATCCAGTGCCCATTCTACATCCATAGGGCACCATTTCCCTTTAAGGTTGGTATAATAGGTTTCTATTTTTACAACTGCTTCTGCCAGCTGGATGGCCTGTGTTTCCGGAAGGCAAAATTGTTGCTGTTTGTTTTTTTCAACGGGGATTATTTTGGTACGGTCATTACTGCCTTCTCCATACACCATCATCTTATTCTTGTTGCCGGGTTTCTTTTCGATAATGGCCATAGATGGTTTGAATACAATAAACTCATCGGGGGATACTGCGCCCTGAACGACCATTTCACCGAGGCCGTAAGAGCCGTTGATGACAACTACATTTTTAAATCCGGAGTCAGTATCCAGGGAAAAGGCTACACCGGAGGCACCGAGGTCGGAGCGCACCATTTTTTGTACACATACAGAAAGGCCTACCTGGAAGTGGTCATATCCAAAGGTTTCCCGGTAGCTGATGGCCCTGTCTGTGAATAAGGAAGCGAAGCAGTTGCGTACAGCGTCTATCAGTGCAGCAGGACCACGTACATTGAGGAATGTTTCCTGTTGGCCGGCAAAGGAGGCATCCGGAAGGTCTTCAGCAGTGGCAGATGAACGTACGGCAACGTCTGTTTCCTTCTGGTCATATTGCAGGGAGAGGGCTGTGTAGGCCTTGATGATCTCTGCGCTCATGTCATAGGGAAAGCGCTTGTTGCTAATGGCCTGTCGTATTTTCTGGCCGGCGCGGCGGAGGGTGACGAGGTCATTGAAATCGATTGATGCGATCTGTTGACGGATGAAAATTTCCAGGTCATTTTCCCGCAGGAAACGATAATATGCTTCAGTCGTGATGGCAAAGCCGTCGGGTATGTTCACCCCTAGTTTTGCGAGGTTACCGATCATTTCACCCATCGAGGCACATTTGCCACCTACGGTGGCGATGTCTTCCAGGCCTACATCGGAAAGAGGAAGTACAATTGGCGAAACCATAAAAGATTGTTTTGGGAAGATTATAAGTAACGTGGCATGTTTGCTTTGATGCAATAATAGAGTTTGTCGGGATTTATAACTACGAGGTTGATTATTAGACGAAAACAAAACCTTAATTTAGCCAAACGGGCATTTTTTTTTCGGAAATGGTCGTGGTTATTGATAGATTCCACTCAAAAATTCGATATGAGTTTTACCCCAGATAGCGTTGATATTAGTATTTTAGATATACTTCAGGAAGATGCCCGCTTAACGAACAAGGAAATTGCCGCCAGGTTGAATAAGTCTGTTACAACAGTCTTTGAACGTATCAAACGCCTGGAAGCGGAAGGGTATATTGAGCGGTATATTGCTGTGTTGAACAGGAATAAGTTGGGCAAACACCTGGTGGCGTATACCAGTGTGACATTGAAAGAGCAGTCGCATGATTGGTTGGTGGCGTTTGAGGAGAAGATCAATACTTTTCCCGAGGTGATGGAATGTTATAAGATGAATGGGCAATTTGACTATTTGATTAAAGTAGTCGTAACGGATATGGATGCTTATGAAGCTTTTAATTTAAATAAGCTGTCTAAGCTGGATAATATTTATAAGATTAGGAGTTTGTTTGTGCTGGCTGAGGCGAAGAAGGAGGTGGCCTTGAATTTGAGATTTAAATAGTTGGAAAGGGATTGATTTTCAAGGTTAATGGATGGGAGAAGTGAAATGATGGGTACACCATTTCATAGCCTGTGTAAATGAGGTTTTACCTTAATTGTAAACACCATCTACCAGGTTTTATACTTTACTTAATTTTAACAGGTAGCTACTCAATAATAAATTTGTAACCCCTGCCAGGGACATTAATAAATTTAATAGAGTGATCGTCGGTTAATTTCTTGCGTAATTTTGACACCAATACATCAACATTTCTACTGATGACCACCAGGCCTTTGTCTTCCCAAATCTCTTTCATCAGTTTTTCCCTTTCTACGACCTGGTTTATATTTTCTGCGAATATTTTTAGCGCGTTCGTTTCTTTTTCTGAAAGGGCAATACTTTTATCCTCTATTTTCAGCACATTATTATCTGTGTAGAATCTGAAGCTTCCTAATTGCAGGTAATCATTATCATCCGGGATTGATACTTGCTCCTCTTCTTTCCGGGACTTATTTTTTACATAAAATCCAGCAATACCCAAAGGAATAATTAATAGTAACAACCACAAATAATTAAACGTAGTTTTCTTAAAAAATTCAATTTCAATCGCATAACAACCAACCTCAAGTTTACGCCCCCGGCAGGGTGTTAAATTACCGGCCTGGCTATTTATTTCGAATGCAAAGACAGTTTCCTTTGGGATACAATTCTTTAAACTTACTATATAATTATTTGCCAGGCCGCTTTTTTGAAATGTTCGCTGCACTAAATTGATGAGTGTATCCGAGATAAACCCAAAATCATTTTGGAAGGAGATCTGGTAGGTATTTTCATCTATTTGCCTGACCGGCAGCACGCGGGACGAAGAATCTTTAGCTGAGAGCAAAAGCTGATGTCCTATATCCCGTAACACAACTTCTAAATGCTTCTTAGGAATTTCATCTTTTTTATTAAGAGAAGCAATAGCAGAAATTAAAATAAAAATGATTATGATGGACGATCCGAATAGAATAAATGGCTTCATGCGTGCAAAATACACTATTAGCCCCCTGTATTAATGGGCTTTACAAACGTTTTACGCACCTTTTACAACTTTTTACTGCAAAAATTCTTCGAGGTAGTTGAGTCCTGATAGCTTTGCTGTATTGTTTCACAAAATCATTTCCAGTCATGAAGATCGTCTATCATCTTGCTATCCTGCTCCTTTCCCAATGCCTCTTTTCCTGTAATCAGGTGTCTGAAATGGCACGGGCATCCATAACCGGGAATAGTCTCCAAAGTGCCAAAACAAATACTTCCGGAACTGCAAAAATCGTTTTTAAAACTACAGATGGCGGACAAACCTGGCAGGACATCAGCAAAGGGCTGCCTGAAAATTTGCAGGGAGAAAAGATCAGGGGAAATAGCTTCTTTGCAAATGATAAAGGGCTGTTTTTAAGGGTTGGAAACGGACTCTATCACAGTGTACCCAATGCTACAGCTCCTTTTTGGACCAAAGAGATTTCGCCTGACGAACATTCCAGCATGGCTTCCCCTAAGTCCGGGATATTTGGCTTCAATTATTGGGGGATAAATTTGAAAAAAACAAACGGAACGAGTGTATGGTCGCCAATATTCGAAAATTTCCAGGAGCCACGAATACGCAGCGCTTTTGAGACTACCGGAGGTACAATTTTCGTCGGCACCGACAGGGGCTTTTTTAAAACGGCTGACAATGGAGAGACCTGGAAACAGGTTCATACCGGATCCCTGGTAGGGAATATGGCAGAGGCGAATGGCGTACTGTTGGCGATCAGTATGAAAAGGATAATAAGATCCACCGATAATGGTGAAAGCTGGTCGGTGGTGAGCAATGAGGGCAGTGTAGCTTTCGATGTAAAAAAGATCAAGGGAGGATTCGCAGCTATCACTTCCGGTTCAGAGTCTGGTAACCGGGGACTAAGTACATCCTACGACGGCGGTAAAACCTGGCAGCCTATTGAACCCGGTCTTCAGAATAAAGGCCTGGTCGATTCAATATGGCGGACCTGGAATAATCGGCCTCGTGTAAAAGCCTCCATGACTCCAATTATCCAGGTGGGTGAAAACTTCTTTTGTACTCATCCCGATGGCATTTTCAGGTCATCAGACAAGGGGAAAACATGGAAATTATTACTTCCTTCTGTGGAGGATAAGGTCTTTAATTTATATGTTTCAGGCAATGTGATTTATGCCATACCCAGCAGGGGGGGATGTTGAAACCCAGGTTAACATTCATGGATTTTATGTCTGCCCCGGGGGCTTGCCATTGATATTTCGTATAGCTAAATTCTGGCAGTCCCCGGGATGCAGATAGAGAAAACAGTAATTGGAAATATTCCTTTTTAAGGACTTAAATATTTAGTCTTCCGAAAAGCTGCATGAATGAAAACTAAGGCTTCAAGTCCCAACGACTTAAAGCCTTAATTCCCTCTCTCATGGTTTCAATAATATTTTTCCTGCAGGACGCTCTTTTAGCAAGTACTGATGGGCTGCTTCAGCTTCATTAAGCCTGAATATTTTAGCGATTGGGGGAGCTATTTCCCCTTTGGCCAAAAGCGTGATCATCTCTTGTAAGGATGCACGTAGCCCCTTAGTTTTAGAAGTAGTAACGTAGAGTTTCACATGTTTTTTCTGAAAGCTTAATTTAAGCAGCAATAAGGGAAGCATCGCCTTGATTAGTTTCCAGAATGGCCAACCATTTCCATTAAGAGCAGAACCGATACCGAAAGAAACGAGTGTACCACCAGAACGAAGTACTTTAAATGATCCGAAGAGCTGAGACCCTCCAATAGGGTCTAAAACTGCGTCGATATTTGCCTTTTTTTCCCTGATGAATTCAACAAAATCGCTATGTTGGTAATCAATAGCAATGGCCCCTTCCTGCTTTACGGCATTCATTTTTTTAGCTGAAACGGTTCCGTAGGCTTCTATACCCAGATATTTGCAGAGCTGGAGTACTGCCAAGCCTATTCCTCCTCCGGCACCATGGATCAGTACACTATCACCTTTTTTGAGTTTTGCTGTATTTACCAGCAATTGGTAGGCCGTGGTATAATTCAAGACCGATGCAGCAGCATCTTCGGGTTTTACCGGGCTGGGGAGCAGGATCAGATCTTTCACTGGTAGTGTAATGTAAGTCGTATACCCCCCGGTCAATGTTAAGCATGCCACCCTATCCCCCTTTTTGAATTTCACAACACCTTCGCCGGTAGAGATAATGATTCCGACAATGTCGTACCCTGGGACCATGGGAAATTTACCAGGACTGATACCCTTTCTGAACAAAATATCGCCCAGGGCCACACCGCAATATTCAACGCTGATCAGTACCTCTCCGATATTAGGAGCTCGGATCTGTTCTTTTATAATACTTAATTCAGCGTATTCGCCTGGATGTGTTATGGCCACTTGATAATTAACCTGATCACTGATAATATTGGTTGGTGCTGACATAGGGTATATTCTTTATTTTACTCTGTTAAAGGATACAGTTTTTCCTAAAAGCGATATTCCAATATATCCACGTACAAGCATCACGTCCGGGTTCTTCAGTTTAATGGTACAACTGTAGGTTTTACCACTTTTAATGTCATAGATCCTGCCATCAGACCATTCATCTTTATCAAACCTGAAATGCTCAAGTATCGTCAGGTCCTTGAGAAAGCGATCACGTAAATTGACATTGGCATTATTGATGTCTTTTCTTGAAGTCTTACCATCAGCTTCATACATATCTTTCGACCAGACCATCTTGCCGAAGAATGCTCCGTTCTGTTTGTAAACTCTGATCTTCGATTCCCCGGTTTCCATAGTCCAGGTACCAACTATTTCATCACCAGTCCTGGTTTGTCCTGAAGCAATGTTCCATAATAAGCCTAGAAACAGCAGTGCGCCTAAAAAGATTCTTGTTTTCATATTTTATCGTTCGTCCAAAAGTAAATACATTTGGTAATCATAGGTTACCAGTAAACTAAAGGTTACCGGTAACTTTTAGTTTACCAGTATAGTTGAATATGGAAAAATGTTTCAAAAAGTTTGATGAGAAAACAGTAGAAAAGCTGATCCAAACAGTTGGTGATGCACTCTTTGTTCTTGGTGGAAAGTGGACGCTTAGGATAATTATAGCTTTGTATAATGGCAATAAGCGATTTAGTGAGCTCCGTCGGGCAGTCAATGGGATTTCCGCTAGAGTGTTATCTAACGAATTGAAGGATTTGGAAGTGAATGGATTTCTTAAGCGGGTTATCGACAGCGAAGGCTTTTCAGTTACAGTGTCCTATGAATTGACCGAGTACAGTTTTAGCCTGGAGGAGGTTGTTTTAGCCCTAAGTAGTTGGGGAGAAAAGCATCTGGAGACGATAAAAAAATCACTGTAAAGGCAAATTTAAGTCCTGTATAAGAGCAGAAGATACATACTATCCCAGGGGAGTTTCCCCTTTAAATTTGGCAAGAAGGAATTTTCTAAATTCTTTGCATAGGTTTTCCGTAATGTCATCTGGTGAAATGAAATTACGTCCTAAAAATTCTTTGAATTGCTTAAAACTGTTTTTGTAAAGCCTGTTAGCATCGGTCCTGTTTTTATCTACATATTACGCGTAGTGTTCCAGTAAATTCCCCTTAAACTTATGTGGTGGAATATAGGCAGTTCCTATAGATTGCTGTACTATTATTGTCTGGCTTTTCTTAATATCCATTAATTCCAATGCTTGCTTGGTGCCAGGTAGTTTTACTTCAATCGTGCGCTTACAGTTGAAAATATCTTCCGGTTTCTTTTATATTACAGATAGAGGGGCATGATTATAAATGATTATTTTATTCCTAATTATTTCATCCGTCCACTAGTAAATTATTCTTATATTCACATATTGAAGATAAAAACTCTTTACCATTAAATGCCCCTTTACCCTAATTACATATCCAGAATATCCTTTTATTAATCACCTATAATCATTGTTAACCATGAGAAAATTCTATCTGGTATTGCTACTTGCATTACTACCAGCATGCTTATCTGCGCAGGTTATTACCCGTTTCATCAGTGCAGACCAGGTTTCATCCCGGGTACCTGAAAATCCTAATGCGCGAATTGCCGGGTTTTCCCTTAATACCCGTATTAATGTTGATTCGCTGCTCAAAGAAGATGCCTATGATCAGCAACATGATCTGCCTTTCCGTTTTGGTGTTGGGTATGATGTGGACCTCGGTTTAAAGAATGGCAGCTGGACAGACGTTGAAGGAGGCAAAGTATGGCAGCTCCGAATCTCCTCTGTGGGTGCGCATAGCCTGAACTTGCAGTTTAACAATTTCCAGCTGGCAGAAGGTGCGGAGCTTACTATTTACAACGCAGAAAAGACTATGCTGATGGGGCCAATTACTGCTGCACAGAATAACAGTTCCCATTTATTCAATACAGATCTTGTGCAGGGATCTGCTATTGTACTTGAACTCTTCGAACCTGCTGCAGTAGCTGGTCGCAGCCAGCTGCACATTAAAAAAGTAATACACGGTTATAAGCCGGTATACAAAGAGTATGCGGGATATGGTCAATCCTTACCGTGTGAGATTAATGTGAACTGTACGCAAGGAGATGCCTGGAGAACAGAGTCCAATGCTGTGGCAATGATGCTCCTGGAGAATGGTGATCGCTGGTGTTCCGGCTCCATGATCAATAATACCTGTAATGATTTCAGGCCATATTTTCTAAGTGCTTTTCATTGCACTGATGGCCGGAATGTAAGCGGTATGGTATTTCGTTTTAATTATAAAAGTCCTGGATGCACCAGCAGCGATGGCACCTCATTTATATCCTTTAATGGCGCAACGCTTCGGGCTGCCTGGCAGACATCTGATTTTGCACTTATGGAATTAAATACACGCCCGGCGCAGAACAGCGGAATTACTTATGCCGGCTGGTCCAGGAGTACCAATGCTCCTGCCAGTAGCACTGGTATTCATCATCCAAATGGAGATGTGATGAAGATTTCAATAGATAATGATGCGGCCACAGATTTTGCCTCGGATATTAGCTGGGTAGGTGGCACTGTTTCTCCTGCACATACACATTGGCAGGTGATGTATGATCAGGGTGGGATAGAAGGAGGTTCTTCAGGTTCTCCCTTGTTCAATCCCAATCACCAGATTGTCGGACAATTGCATGGTGGTAGAGGTAATTGCCCCGGAGATGCTATCTTTGACAGCTTTTATGGCCGCTTCGATATTTCCTGGATAGGTGGGGGCAGTATAGGCACCCGGCTAAGGGACTGGCTTGATCCTTCCAATACCGGTGCTCAGAACGTAAACACAATTATTACCCCTTCTATTACAGGGCCTGATTTTATTTGTTCCAATGGAAGCGGTGTATATCAGCTAACGGCATTACCAGCAGGCTCCAATGTAACCTGGTCTGCATCCACCACATTCGTTACCCTCACACCAGCAGGAAGTTCTGTTACTGTTACCGATAACGGCACTCATAATTATTTTACCCTTACAGCGACCATTACCAATCCCTGTGGCACATCGTATGCTGCAACAAAGCAGTTTTTTATCGGTGAGCCTGTTGTACAGGGAAGTTTTACTGTAAATGGCACTACACATGTGCTGACTCCCGCCGGCCGTCTTGATCTGAGCTATCCAAATGTGGCCTGCTACGGCTACCAGACGAGCACCAACATGAACATCCAGGGGGCCGGCACTGTAACATGGACAAACGCGGGTATGTCTTCACCTGTTTCATGGTCCCAGGTAGGTAATAACCTCCGCTTTACATTTTCCGAACCGGATCAATGGGCAATTTTCCGTGTTACTGTAACCAATAATTGTGGGACTACGAGCTATACATACCGATTTAAATCTGAAAGCTGCGGTGGGGTACCGCCGGTTAATCCAATTATCCAGCCAAATCCTGCGGCAGAGAATATTCTGATCAGTATTCCGCAAACGAAATATGCAGAAGATGTAAATGCCAGAACTGCTAATCCGGTGAAGAACGGGAATATTACAGAAGTCCGGGTATATGATATGACAGGTAAACTGAGATTAAGACAACGGTTTACCGGCAATAGCAAAAAAGAGCAGATGAATGTTGGCTTATTAAATAACGGTAACTATATCATTGAAGTCTTTATAGATGGACGGAAGAAATCAACTGAAAAACTGTTCATTTACAAATAAATGCTCTTGTGGGTACAATATTTTATCCCGGAAATAAAAAAGGGCATGAGTAAATGAAGCTCCGGATAATCGCTTAAACAAAATTTTCTCCATAAGGCCAAATAAAATGGGCTGTCTCGAAGTTTGAGACAGCCCATTTCCTTCCTTATTCACCTCCGGCGATCTCAGTATCGATGCATACAACAATTCTCCCTGCACCACCGGCCTGCATACACAAGCTCCCGGCAGGATGTATAAGCTCCAATAATTTTCCTTCCTGGCTAAAACGACTGAAGCAATTCCTGGTCTGGTCAGTTTTCAGCAGGAGCATCTTCCATTCAGGTGTTCTTCATAAAATTGGAGGCCTGTTCGCAATTGCCGCGGCAGTCGCGTGGATATTGAGTGCTGCGTTTTTATCTTTACAAAGATGCGATACGATGAGTTGAAAGCGAGGTATGCGAGCACTTGACACGCTACTGCCCCCTAATTTTCCGTTTATGATTTCTGCCCCAACGGATCATCGCATCAATCACTTCCTTCAGCGTTTCCGCATAGGGTGTTGAAGAATACTCTACTGTAACAGGTTTCGTATTACATACCTGCCTTTTTACCAATTGGTTTATTTCCAGTTCCTGCAGTTCTTTGGTTAGGATCCTGGGTGAAATCCCTGACTCTCTCGACAATTCTCCAAACCGCCTGGTACCGCCGTTTACTAAAATTGAAAGGATGACTAATTTCCATTTGCCATTTACCACGTATAAAGTGTCTTGTATAGCAGCATGGACATTCTCACATCCATCATCCTGTTGATCCTTCATATACTTCTCTTTATGTAACTACTTACATTTATGTAACTGGTTACAAATGTATACTATAAATCGCCAAACTTTGTCCTTCAATCAAAAATTATGGATTTATGAAAAAATTAAAAGACAAAGTAGTGATCATGCAATCTAAGTATGTTGCCAGGCTGGTCACTTAGCTGGCAGTCTTTTTTCAACTACGGGGATACAATTTTTATAATCACAAAACAATTAGAATTGGCAACAAATACAAGAAAAATTTTCGTTTGGATATTAAGTGGATTGATTGGCTTGATGCTTTGTGCTTCGGCTATCGACAAAATTATACAAAGCAATCATGCCCTGCAAATGGGGGCATCATTTGGGCTTTCTGGTGCGACCTATTCATTGATGGGAATCATTGAGATCTTATCTGTTATCCTTTTCCTGATTCCCAGAACAGGAATCCTGGGTACATTGCTGTTATCTTCTTATTTAGGGGGTGCTATTGCCACCCATTTACAGCATCAGCAGAATATCGTATTTCCGATGGCAATTGAAGCACTCGTGTGGATTACAGCGGTAGTCCGCTTCCCGGAATTGCTCCTGCGGATAAGGGGGAAAGGAAACCAGGAATAAAAGCCCGTTATCAATGAATTTGGATCTCTTCTTTTGAATGTATGGTTGAAGATTAAGAAAAATTAATCTGGTCTTCATGTAGCCCTCATCCTCTCAGGTCAACTTTACATTCAAAAGTAAGAGTTATGCCTAAACATCATCTGGAAAAAGATTTACAACAAGTAACCGGAAATCCCGAATCGTTCATCAGGCTGCTGATAAAAGATAAAGAAGACCGGGAATTTTCTTTGCACGAGCTTACAACAGGCGGTCCTGCACACAAACAATTATACAGCAATTTGCTGCTGCAACGCATGTACGCCTTGATTAAAGCTGTGGAAAATCATTCAGGAAATAAGTTTGCCGTCAGGAAAGGGAATGTATTGGTGGCTCATAAGGAGGATACTGAAGTGCCAATACCACTTGTGTTAGAAGAAGTCAGTGATGCTCAGAAAGAAGCGGTAACCGGGGTGTTGTCGCATGCTCCTGCCCACGAGATTATTGCATTTAATAGTTTATTACAGGGGATTGAATGGTGTATATCTTCTCTTGAAAGAAACCGCCTGTAATGAGCAATCATGTATTCACACTTAAAAGCTTACACGATGAAAACAAGAACACATTTCACAAAAGCATTTATGATGGTAGCATG
Organism: Chitinophaga silvisoli; assembly: GCF_003412465.1. Lineage (GTDB taxonomy): Bacteria > Bacteroidota > Bacteroidia > Chitinophagales > Chitinophagaceae > Chitinophaga > Chitinophaga silvisoli. The sequence continues at coordinate 92,543 of NZ_QTJV01000018.1, read as the reverse complement.
TTGCTTGTGCTGCGGAACGATGCTTTATGCACAAGAGCCGGCTACAGCACCAGCTGCAATACCAGGTGTGGCACCTGCTGTGACGACACCTCCACCGCCTATTCCCGGGGGAACTGGATTGCAGGCGCCTCCACCAGCACCAGGCATGCTTCCACCACCACCTCCCGGGGGACCTGGCTTACAAGCACCTCCGCCACCTCCATCAGCACCCGCCATACTTCCCCCTCCGCCTCCAGGGCAGTTGCAGGAAGTACAAACATATACAGGTACCATTGTTAGTCTTGCAGCAAACGATGAATTTATATATGACGGGTATTACCTGGCAGATCATGCCGACACGCTCCTCGTGAAGTTTCCGCCACACCTGGGTGCCACACTCAAAGAAGGCCTGAAATCCGGCGCAAAGGCAACGGTTACAGGAACTATGAACCTTGCTCCTACAGGACAAAAAGAAATCAGCATGTTGTCTGTTTCAACAGGCGGAAAAACTTTCTCTGATACCGGTGTATCGTCGGTAGCACCTGCACAGGAAACATTTATTTCCGGAAGTGGAAAGATCACGAGCCTGCAGCTTAACAGGGAAAATATGTTAGCCGGCTTACTTATCGACAACAATACCGTATTGCGAATCCCGCCATTATCTGCCATGCAGTTAGCCAGCTCATTACAGGTTGGATCAGCGGTCGCATTCACGGGTATGAAGAGAGCCCTCAATGCAGGAGAGGCTTTGCAGGGAAATTATACACTTGTACATTGTCAGACTATAACCGTGAATGGCCACCAGTATCTGGCACAGTAATAGTTGTGAAAGTAGATCCTGAAACGGGGAATGATTCATCTTTGACATCCCCGTTTTCAGGATAATACGGCATCAACTTCTGCATCTGCTTGTAAATAGGAATACGGGTCTAACTTCATCGCTTTATGGTACTATTGGTAAATAGCCAGCAGGCAGAGGTCGCCTAAATCGCCTGAATTTCTTTATAGCAGATTTGCAGGCGGGCGTAGGTCCGTTCCTGGGAATTTTCTTAATAGAACGGGGATGGCAGACATCTATGAACGGCACAGTAATGACAATAGGCGGCATCGCAGGTATAATGATAACGACTCCTGCCGGTGCACCGGTGGATGCTACAAACAAGAAAAGATTGTTTGTGCTGCTACCTGGTATATGTACCTTCTTAGCAGCTGCAATCATTTTGTACTCCCGGCAGTTGTGGGTAGTGGCAGCTTACGGGGCCATGCTACCTCTTTATGTTTGGGCAGCTGCATCTAAAAAGCCGGAGACCCTTCCATGTTTGTAGCTATGACGGTCGCCTTTGCGCAGCTGATCATGGTGTTTACCTCGATGATAGCTAGTGCAGCTTTAAGCCCGTCATTGGGTAAATGGCTAGTACATTTCATAGGCTATAATAGTACCTTTCTGCTGCTGGGTAGTTTTGCGATCGCCTCAATTATATTGTGGACTTCCGGGTATAAGTTTCTACAGGAATCTTCTCAGCCTGCGTGTTGTGTAGTGTGTGGCGGAAAATATAAAATCCACAACTTCGTTATCCTTATACCTGTTTAAACTATCAGCATGAATTTTTTTCGGAGACATATTATATTCATTACAATAGCCCTGTCACTGGTAGGAATCCTGGTGTTCTTCATGCTTCAGAAAAACGATCTTCAGCACGAAGTACCCGCTTCGGCAATTCCTGCTCCGCTTACCCAGCGCATGAGCGGGATGGTGACCAGGTACGGGAGCAACGGGCATGGCGATATTGACAAAATGCTGATGAAAGGGAAGGCAGGACAACTGTGGATCCATTTTCCTCCGCATGCGGCGAGATTTGTTTTACAGGCGACAGACCGGCAGGTAGCTGTTACAATTGAATACACAGCAGATATACATGGAAAAGGTGAAACGAATAATGAATTAAGGACAATCACGGTTCGGCGTAATCATTTAGTGGACCTGAGAAGTATTCCTCCTCCACCACCGAGCCGGGGCGATGAAGTGACTGTGAGCGGCAACAAGTTTTACATCAGAAAAGATGAGGAAGGAAGGATGATAGGATTTGTACTTGCAGGTACCTTAGTAGTATTACCCCCGCATATAGCTGAGAATCTCATGCCAATGATCCTGACTGCTCAGGAGCTAACTGTAAAAGGTCAGCAGCGAAGCGATGAGGATGGTTTCGTAAATGTTTATGGCAAGGTATTACGGCCATCGTCCATCACCGTAGATCATCAAACTTATCTGGTACAATAAATAGTGAACTATGAAAATTCTGATAGTGGAGGATGAACGGAAATTAGCCGGCTATATGGAAAAAGGCTTAAAGCAGGCAGGATACCTGACAACTGTCTGTCATGATGGTGCTGCTGCACTTGAGCAGGCAGCCATTGAAGAGTTTGACCTGATTTTGCTGGACCTGATGCTGCCTTCAACGAATGGATTTGAAGTACTGAAAAACCTGCGTGCATTCAATATAAATGTACCGGTCATCATTGTCAGCGCACTGAGTGATACCCGGCAGATTGTAGAAGGACTGGATCTTGGAGCTGTCGATTATATCAAGAAGCCCTTCGACTGGGAGGAGTTGCTGGCAAGGATCAGAACTGTACAGCGCATTGCAGGAAATACAAAAAATTCCACGCTAATGATTGATGACCTGTGCATCGATTTTGCTGCCCGTAAAGTGCTACGCGGAGATAAAGAAATCAACCTTACCACCAAAGAATATTTATTGCTGGAATGCCTGGCAAAGAATGCCAACCGGGTACTAAGCAAAAATCAATTGCTGGAGAATGCATGGGAAATGAACTTTGACCCGGAGAGTAATATTATCGAAGTATATATGCATCAACTGAGGAAGAAGATTGATAAGGATTTTGATAATCCTATCATAAAAACAGTGGTAGGTGCTGGTTATATGTTAAAAGGCGATAAGAAAAGCATGTGAAGAAACATTCACCATATCCGTTTTATACAAGCATCAGGTTCCGGTTTGGATTACTGTTCAACTGTTTATTGATCCTGTTTTTGTCAGCGATCATTTTTCTCATGTACGGGAAAGTAAAACTAGCGTTTGAGAATAATTTCATCCTTCGTTTATCAACAGGGGCTACAAGCCTGTTACAAAAAACAAGTGTTAACCCGGTTACCCTGGCATTGCCCCAGGCGGATGAAAGGTTCCTGCTCACATACGATAATACTATCCGGACAGATACGCTTTTTAATAACCTTCCATCCGGGAGGGATTTTATGACAGATAGTATTCAAAAAAATAGCAAAGACTGGCGGATCAGGAAAAGTAAAAAACTGGAAACGGGTGGCACGCTTACCATCGTCTATGCATTGCCGGCCGGTAACTATAATACATCTATACAGCAGTTGCAGTCCTTACTGCTTATTTATATTCCGTCTGCAATTATCATTTCAATTATAACAGGGTATTTTTTATCAGGATTCTTTTTACTTCCACTTAAAAAAATAATAAAAAAGGCTAATCATACAGATCTGACGGCAAGTATCCAACTGCTGGAAGAGCCTATTTTTAAAGACGAGCTGCATGAACTGACAGTGGCTTTAAACAGGATGTTGGAAAGGATCGATCACCAGTCTCAATTACAAAATGCTTTTTTTGCCGCAGCATCGCATGAATTGCGAACGCCTTTGAGCAATATGCTGACCGAATTACAGACGACAGCCGCGGCGGAAAGCTCAGCGCAGCTCATTAAAAACCAGGTAGAAGAGGTGCAGCGCCTGAAAAAGCTGGTAGATAATTTTTTATTGATGAGCAGGTTGAAGGCGAAAAATGTTCCGGTGAATAAAACCAGGATTTCCATTGCAGAGTTATGTATGGAGATAATGGAACGCATGCAGAATGAGGCGTATGAACACAAACTCCGGTTTATGTTACATGTATCTCCAACTGATGAAGAGCTATTTGTATCAGCTGATAAGGATCATTTGAGTATCATATTAGGCAACCTGTTTAGTAATTGTATAAAGTATAGTGTAGCGGACACTGTAATCCGTGTTGATCTATTAAAGCAGGATGGAATCGTATTGACTATACAGAATGAAACGGAGCTGGTAATCAGCGATGTTAAATCTTTGCAGGAGCAGTTTACACGTGTTGAAAATTATAAAGAAGGGTTTGGATTGGGATTATGGATTGCTACGCGCCTGGGCGAAATTAATGATATACGGCTTGCACTAAACTACCATGACAGTGTGTTTCGAGCTGTTTTACATATGTGAAAGCGGCTTTAATTGGTAGGTAAGAAAGCCGGAACCCTACCTCCGGCTTTCCCACAAATACAAATATTATTACTTGAATAACAATTGAGCGAACTGATAAAGGTTATTGCGCCATACTGGCCAGGTATGGCCACCGGGGTATTCACTGTAACTATACTTAATCTTCATTTCGTCAAACCTGGCCAGCATATTCTGGCAATTTTTGTAAGCAATATCTTCTTTCCCGCCCATAGCGATCCAGAACTGTTTCAGGTTACTGTTTATTTTACCGGCTGATTGCTGCATAAATTTGTATTGTTTTTCTGCAGCCGTTTGTGTACCGCCAAACCAACCAGAGCTGAACACACCCAAATACGCAAATTGATCAGTATTGTTAATACCTGCATAGAGTGTTTGTAAACCACCCATGGAAAGACCCGCCAACGCCCGTTGTTGTGCAGTTTCTATTGTACGGTAATTATTTTGAATAAATGGAATGACCATCTTCATGAGTTCATTTTCAAATGTCTGTAATGCCTGCTCACCAAAGGTACCTGAAGATACATTGCCGTCCATCATCACTACCAGCATAGGTGTAGCCTGATGGGCTGCAATAAGGTTATCCATGATCAGGTCCGTTTTTCCCTGTGTGCTCCAACCTCTTTCGTCTTCGCCACCACCATGCAAGAGGTAGAGTACAGGGTATCGTTGCTGAATGGCGCTGTCATAACCCGGAGGTGTGTATACCAAACAACGGCGCCAGGAATTGGTGACGGCTGAGAAATAGCGTTTAATACGCACATCGCCATGAGGTACATCTTTAATGGCATAAAAAGCACCATCTGCAAATGGAATTTCAATGCCGGCGGCCATACGTCCCATTCCATAAAAAGTTTCGCTGGCCGGATCAGCTACAGCTACACCGTCAATCAACAGGGAATAATAATGAAATCCTTCGCCGAGGGAGTCTGTTGTACCGGTCCAATATCCTGCAGTATCCTTTGAAAGGTCATATTTTTTTCCAAGGTCGACCTGTACCTTTTGTGCCTGGGGGGCTTTCAGACGGAAGACGACACGGTTGTCAGGCAATACCTGTGGATAGCTGGCCTGGCGTACATTCGTCGCCGCAGGTGTGCCAAGCACGGTATATTGACTGAATGAAGAAGGTTCGAGGTCCTTAAACAGCAACTGTGAAAACATGTATAGGTCATTTTTCCAGACTTTGAAATCATGTTTACCAGGTTCTAAATAATAGATATGTGGAATCTTATGTTCATACAGGTATTCATGTGTTCGTTTACTGAAACCGATCAGGTTATCACTGTCACCGCAGGAAATCCAGAGTAATTTAAGCTGTCTTTTTGTATTTTCAGGGTCAGGCACCAATACCTCAGGACTCCGGGTATTAGGTGCGGAGGAAAAACCGCCCACCCAGGCAAACTTATCAGGATTACCTAAGCCGAAGTTAAGTGACTGGCCTCCTCCCATAGATAAGCCTGCAATGGCACGGTGTTCCCTGTCAGCTAACACAGGGTAGTGCTTTTCAATAAAAGGAATAAGATCTTTGATCAGGTCCTGCTCAAAAGTAGCGAATGCCTGAACTTTATCAGGTGCCATGATATTGCCGGTTGCGCGGTCATCTTTCATCGCTCTTCCATTTGGCATAACAACGATCATGGGCGCTGTTTTTCCTTCAGCATAGAGGTTATCGAGGATAATTTGAGGAGTACCACCGTTGAGCCATTCCTTCTCATCGCCGCCAATGCCATGCAGGAGATACAGTACAGGATATTTATTTTTCTTGGCATAGCCAGGAGGCGTATATACCAGGGCGCTGCGGATGGTGCCCACAGTTGTAGATGGATAGTGGATGGTGTCTATCCTTCCATGTATAATGTTGCTGCGTAAGGAATCAAATCCTTCAGGGGCATGGTTAATTATCGCTTGTGTATAACCGTTTAGATGGGCTATACAAAATAGGGCAATCGCCAGGATCCGACTTTTCATGGTTAATATTTATTTAGTAGTAAAAACGTGGTATGCTTTTTTGGTATAAACATGTAAGGTATATGATTGAAATGGGGTACATCAAAGGGTTTTGTTAGATTAACAATGTCCATTTCATTTATTTAATTTAAATATAAATTGATTATTAGCATGCAGATCATTAAAAGAATTAAATCTGATTATCGGTCTATTTTGAAAGCAAAAATCTACAGGTTATTAACCAAGAGTTTATGGATATATTTGATTTGTATGTTTGTGATTGCGTCGGTATTACCTTTGCCCGCTGTTAACTTCCTGGTTTCGGGACTAATTTATTTCATTTCTTTTTTAGTCCTGGTAATTATTCCTGCTTATCATTTTAGTACTGTTCGCCTTGTTAAGACTTTGCAGTTTGATGCAGATGCAGAATTTAGTGAAACAGGTATTGTATTGAGGCATAGGAATAAGGATGTGGTGGAGACGAAAGGCTGGGAGTGGATTTCAAGGATTATAATTACGGGGGGATCAGTGGTGTTGGAGACGAGGCAGTATCCTGGGTTTATGATTTTTTTGAGTAAGGAGAGGCTGAAAGGGGAGGAGCTAAGTTTTTTTAGGAGGATGGGTGAGCGGGTGCGGCGAAAATCCTCCTAAAATAAGAAAAGGCCGGAGAAAGCCTCCGGCCTTTTCGCCAGGTGCCCGAAGCTGGATCGCTCGCGGACTGAATATTAATTATTTATAGAAATTGCGTGTCAAATAGACAAAATGATTTGAGCCCTTCGCTATTTAAAAATGTTCAATTCCTCATTATAAACAGGACTTTGTATGCCCAAAAAATTTAAAACACTGTGAAATACATAGTCTTGTGACAATGGACTGTCTGGCTTCAGTTGTTTTAAACTGTTATCGGATGTCCAAACTATAAAAGGGATGTCATATTGTTGTTTCGGTGCCAGGCTTAAAGGCAAACCATGCATGTAGAGATTTTTTTCCCCTAAAGATTCCCCATGGTCGGAAACAAAAATCATGGCACTTCTATATTCCTTTAATTGTTTTAAATCTTCAATTACATTGGATAAAATATAGTCGGTATAACAAATCGTATTGTCATAAGCGTTGACCAGTTCTGTATTAGAACATTTTGCTAATTCAACGCTATTACAGACTGGCTTAAAAGTTTCGAACTGAGGCGGATATTTTTTGCTATACTCAGGTCCATGACTAGTACTTGTGTGCAAAACTATCAATACCTTGCTTTTTGTACTTGCTGCTATTTGCTCTTTCAGATTATTCAAAAGAACTTCATCGTAATCACATCCATCTCCTTTACAATCTTTCATCAGCGCCTCTTTGTTCAGGTAATTTTTTATATGAACGGGTGGTTCTCCCCAGTTTGTGGTTCTCCAGACAACCTCTACGCCATTTCTATATAAATAATTGGGCAGAATCTCATACAAATCCCCGGTATTTTTATGTTCTAAAATACACTTTACACCTGCAGTAGTGTAGGTGGCGCAAGAGGTAGCATTAAAATGAAATACATCAGGGGTTTTTGAAAGTAATGGATTTGTATTTTTACTGTACCCGTATAAAGAAAAATTTTCACTTCTGGCGGATTCTCCAATCACTAAGACAACAACTGATTTCCGGTTATCTTTTATGGTAGCATCTGGCAATAATATTTCTTTTTCATTTTCCTGGTGTTTATGTACAAAAAACAGGGAAAGATTAACTGTGTAACTCCATGGCATAGCAAGCCCACCTAATACTTTTGAATTTTTATCAACCCACAGCCAATTGGGGGAATTGGCAAATACTACAGTTAACATAAATAATAAAGTAGCTAAAGCAATGACTGAAAATCGCTTGAATGTTACATTTACTATTTTGGCTTTAATGATAAGAATGGCAGGAATAACACCCAGCAGAATTATATAGAGTAGTAATTTTATGGAAAAAAAACCAGATGCCTCACCATAATTGGTATTGAGCACATTACCCATCATTTCTGCATCTATTATAACGCCGTAAGTATTAATAAAGTAAACTGCAATTGCGCTGGCAATAAAGAAAAATGCCAGGATAACTTTGCCTACAAAGCGTAATAGAAATAATATCAAAAAAAAGGCGAATGCATTTGCAACCACCATTAGGATCACAAAACAAATAATAATGGAGATGCCGTTAATACTTTTACAATCAACATTATTAAAAATAAATTTGAAAAAAGGATAATGAAAGAATAAAAAGTTAAGACAACTAATTAATAGAGAAAAGTGAACAATTTTTATATTATCTTTTAATAACCGCATAAGCCATTTTATAAAACGGAACAATTAATAAAATTAATATAAAATATAATATTGTCAAATTTTTGTTGATTATTTGCTGGTTAATGACGCAAAACAAGCCAGTTTTAATGAATTAAAAATCAGATAGTACTTTTTATTGTTAATCCAGGCCCAGATCTAGGAAATGTTAGGGAGCGGGTTGACTGATGCAGGAAATTGCCTCTCTAAGCTGAAAAACTCCAATGACCGTTTCTATGTCAATCTTAAAAATGAGGAACAGTCCTCAGCACTAAACGATGCTAGAAATTCAAAGCTTATGACTACAAAATGGGCCGAACTATTTATCTTGAAAAATTCGCTTTATTAATGAGAGCAGCGACGAAAAGATTCGGAATCCAGCATAACCACGCAACGGTCAGATAAGAAGAGGCAGGATCTTTTGTAATTTGAATTAACAGCGGATACCACAACCGGAGTGTAACAGCCGCAAATGTACAAGCAAAACTGTATGTCATCAATTGTTGATGGTTGATTACTTTACCCTTTCTAATTTGTATAACTGCTATAACGGTAGTAAGGAACCAGGTCAATCCTAAACAAATAAATCCTATCGCTGAGATTGAATTACCATTAGCGTAAAAACCTATATAGATGCCGCATAAAGAGCTAATGGTTACACATACCACATACACCTTTCCTATTATTTTATGTAGATTCAGGTACTTACTCCGGAATTTATCACCAAACTGCCGCCACCCAATAAAGAGCGAAATTCCTCCAAAAGTAATATGTGCAAAAAAAGCAGTTTTATAAACTATATGTCCTAATATTTCAGGGGATTTAGAATGTAGAAAAGTGTTTTTATGATCTACAAAGACATAAATAAGTGGATAAGCGCCAATAAGAATCGCAAGAATACAAATAATAACAAAAAGCCAAATTTTCATAGTAATGGATTGGGAGCTTTGTAAATGTGAATTAAAAAATGGGTAATCTCTCCGGGAAAAAAAGTTGCCTACTTATTACTAAGAACCATATTGCAAGCACATAATTTGCCCAGGCTTTTTATAATTTCAAAATATCAAAATGGAATAAAAGCAAGCAATGAAAATTTTGGCTTAACAAAATAAGGAGAGAATAAAATCCTATTTTAAAAGTAGGACTAAGATATATTTATTTATTACAAATCTGAAACTTCAGCTGCGATATTTTTAAGTATCAATCAAGTATAGTGATTTTTAGATTGCGGAAATAGCCCTCTGTCCCAACGTCAACAAATAAACCCACAGCTCCGGTCGCATCTGCACCCAGTTTTAGGTCATTCACAATTAAAACAGGTTGATTATTATTGTTCAAAAAGAGCTTTGCCTGAGTTCCATGAATAATAATTTTCAACTTAATCCATTCATTTAAGCCCATATCAGCATATGCTTCATACTTTTCAGGATTTTCTTTTCTTAAACGATCAAATTTATAATCTGGAAAGGAAAAGTATTGAATTGAGTGATTGCGCCTTACCTGATCGTCTGCTCTGCCATTGGTTGGACGTATATAAATAGATTCAAACTTAGAATTCGTATCATCAATCCTGAATGCCAGTCCAATAAATCCCCGGTCCGTTGGAGAAGCTGTAGCAAGGAGTTTACTTAAAACATCTACTTCAATAATACCATTTTTGAAATTAGTATTTTTTATTCGAACAAATGTAGCCTCGTCCGCTTCCTTAATAAGAGAATCTTTTACAACCTGAACAACATTTTCACCTTGAATTTTATTGAATTGCATAGAAACCTTATTCGGTATAAGGTTATCTTTTCCCAATTTTATTTTTTGACCGTAAACAAATTTTGCAGCTAAAAGGCTTAGGCAAATAATAAGGTTTAGTTTTTTCATATGAATTCATTTAGAGGCTCGGAGCTATTTAGCATTCTTTTTAGACCCTGTATTTTTGCACCTTCATCCAATATTATGTCGTAGCCGGTCCAAGGATTAACATATGGTCGTTTTGCTTTTCCCCCAGGCATGTTCCTAACGAAGAATAAAAGATTAAGAACTGTGGTTTTATCATATGCCCTTTTCCTGTGAAATTAGGAACACCCATATCCTTTAAAAAGGTCATTTTGCCTTTAAACTTGTCATTTTATATTTCTCTTTCGGTATTGCCGGGGAGTTGTATTAGTATGTTTTTTGAAGAAGCGGTTAAAATTGGACGGATCTGAAAATCCAAATTCGTAGCAAATCTCTTTTGCGGTTTTATTTTGATATAGTTGTTTCTTTATTTCTGAAATCAGCTTTTGATGGATCATTTGCTGCGCTGATAATCCACTGAACTGCCTGCAGATTTTATTAAAGAATCCCGGGCTTACATTAAGCATTTTAGTATAAGCTTCAACAGTCTGGTTCTCTAAATATTTCTGTTCCAATAAAGATCGGAATCTATAGAAATCCGGATGAACATAGGTATCCCTCTGAATATTATATTCCCCGGCATAATAGCGATTGAGAATGATAAGCAGCTGATATAGAATAGCTCTAATCAAATGATTGCTGTCATTCTGGATCTGCTCGACCTCCCGTTCTATATCATGTAAGAGTTCGAGGCATTTTCCAAATGATGTTTTGCCTATCTGCATTCCCGCAGGATGTGAATACTGATGGAAGTATTGTAACCGGTAGAGAAATAATTCATCCGAAAAAAAAAGATGGAGGAAATCTATTGAAAAAAATAAGGCATAGCCTTTTACCTGCGTCTTAATTTCCCAGCGACGAAGTTGTCCTGGACTGGTGAAAATAATGGTTCGAGGATTTATTGATATTTTATTTTCGTCCAATACAAATGTTCCCGTTCCCGCTGTTATGAAAATAATTTCGTAAAAACTAAGTTGGTGTAATGTATTGTCTAGCACATAATTTTTAAGGGTTTCAATCCGTCCAATATCTAATAGTAGTTCTGGCCCATATTTATCAGGCACGAAATGATATGTAGTAATTTTCGGAATTAACGTCATTTATTTACAATTTCTTGTTAGTATATTGAATTGCATAAAAATACAAATTTTCGTTAACCATCGTGCAAGCATGCATCATTTGCTTTACTTGTATTACAGGCGGCAGTTTATACGTCTATGCATTTAGGAGATTGAATTTTTCCGACCTTAAATCCTTCAATTTTCGTATAATACATTCCTTAAGTTTTAGTTTTTTTATGAAAAATTTATTATTGCTTTTGATATGTTTTACTTTTCTGTTGTTGTTATCCTGCAGCTCATCGCGTCATTTTGAGGATAGATTTATTTCAAAAGGATGTAACATTGACTCTGTCAGGAAGCAAAGTGAGATAGCTTTTAAAAAGCTGGATAAGAAACGTAAAACGCCGGCAGGTTTATATAAAACACAGGTATATGAAAACGATACATCCATCTTTGTATTACGTTTACTTTCAGATGGAAATATCAGAAACGGAGGAGGAATGATTTTTGAGATTTCGAAGAGAACATGTACAATCGTGGATAGCCAATTGTTTCAATAGTTTAGAGCTAAATAAAAGGGGCATGTCAGAGGTTTTGAAGCGTTCTCTTTATTATTTTATTCACTTTTTCAGTACAATTAGGAAAGGGAGGGAAATAGATCGCTTAGAAGAATTCCAGGAGTTTTGTTTTTGCCAATTCCACCAGGGAAAAGTGTGAGAAGTACGACAATTTCTGCTTGTCATGCTGCTTGTCAATTGCTTGTTAATAATAGTGGTAGAATGCGTTAAAACCTGTGATTTATTGACAATCATAAACTAAAAATGGCTCTGCAATCATTGATTACAGAGCCATTACGTGCCCAGTAATGGTATGTGTTCGAACCAAATGCTTCAAATTATTACTAAACATCAGTAATTAATTACTGTTCTAAATTGAGTACTGCAGGTAATGGTATTACCCTTTTATTTGATGAATTTATTGCGGTGATCCCCTGATGTCGCTTAGGAAAATAGAGGGAACCAGAAAATGATTTGCTTCAGGTCTGGGTTCATTGTGAAGCTGATATTTGTGTAACGGGTCTCTTCCCGAGTTTTTACCTCTTTAAACTCTTCATCTTCGTAGTAATCCTCTTCTCCTTCTGATTCATGATCATAGTACTTAAAAATAGCGTTGTATTCTAGTTTAACTAACCCGCTTTTGCCCTCATATTCGGCCCTGGGAACAGTAAAATCCTTCACGGGGGTTACAATCTCATGTTTATGATAACTGGTAAGTTTTTCACATATCTTATCAAAATATTTGTCATCATAAAGAACGAGGACCAGGAATTCGCCAAGATCTAATTCATTTTTTTTGACCATTTCAAATGCATCAACTTCATAATTGGAAATGATTTTTTTAAGATCGTATTTCTGCATATGGACTTTTTTGATAAATATTTGGTAAATATCTGTAACGGGTTATATATTGATATGGTATATAGATTGGGGCTGTTCCGTATTATAGGAGATATGTATATCCGATTATATCGATGCTGCATTTGCGAAATTTAAAGACCAGTCATTTTGCCAATAACAACAGTCTTTTGTTTGTTTCTCTGATACTACATAATTTTTCATCCCATTTTTCTCCAGATACGAGACCAAGCCATTGGATATATTCAGCTTTTTCCGGGTGATTTTTTGTTTTTAATATCTTCACCATTTCGTAATAACCAGACAGTCCACCGACATCTTCCGGCGGACATGCTCCTCCTCCATCGAGGCAATACGGGCCATTCATATCTTTTGCTTCTATTCCCTCCAGGAGAATCTTATGGTTCCATTCATCCCCAAAATCATAGACATAACAATAAGTCTGTCCTTCTTTCTTGAATATCCGACTTACTTTTGTTTTTCTTGCATCAATAGTAGTTATTTCCGGATCGATATCATCTCCCGGGAGACCATAACATATCTTATCCATCAATCCTGTCTGGGAAAACTGAAAAAGATGGTTATTCTCCCAGCCAAATGCAGCCTGTATAGTCATGTGCAATTGGTAGAAGGTATAATCAGCCGGTACAACAATCTGTCTCCAAACTAACGGATCACTTTCTAGTAGTGTTATATGAAATTTATATATCAATTTAAACCAGTTTATCCTTTTTTCTTGAATAGTTATTTTGTAATCCGATTTACCGCAAAAGCGTATCAAGCTATTTGTAAAATAACTTACAAAATGTGCCTGCTATTTTCTGTGGCAATAGGAATACCCATAAAATTACCCATAAATATCCAAATAGGTAAATATAGTGAAGGAGATATGTGTAATCAGTTGTTAGAGGTTTTTGGAGGTTGATCGAAATTTATTTAATCAGATCTATCATCAAATGATATAAAAACAGGAAAGCTGTAGATAATAGCTCCGAACATCGCCAATTAAGTGCCCTGAACTGGAGCGTTTTTAAACCCAATATCATTTATTATTAATAAATTAATCATTTCAAATTCAGTGTTTGATAATTTTACTGAGTTTAACATCGGATTAACTTACCGGAGTCATCAGAGGATTAATTTTACAGGATTCATCCAATTGTTGACTATTTATGAATAAGGAATACCAAGCGTGGCTTTCACAAATTAAATACAAAGTTCAGCAGTCCCAATTAAGAGCTGCCCAAAATTTCAACATTGTTCTGATTGAACTTTACTGGGAGTTAGGGCGTGAAATCGTAGCATGACAGAAAGATTTCAAGTGGGGCGATAACTTTCTTCAACAGCTTCCGATTGACTTAAAATTGAGTTTCCCGCAAATAAATGGGTTTTCCCGTCGGAATTTATATACGATAAGGCAGTGGTATCTATTTTTTTCACAACAATTTGAATTTGTGCCACAGCCTGTGGCACAATTACCTTGGTCATACCAAAGACTATTGATTTCCAAAGTTAAAGATATTGATATTGCCATTATTTATGCAAATGCCAGCCATAAAAACGGATGGTCCCGTGATACTCTGGAGGTTAATATTAATAGAAGTTACCATTTAAGATTAGGTAACGCGGACCATAATTTTGAAGTAACACTGCCTAAACCACAATCCGATCTTGCAGTGGAAAGTATGAAGGATCCGTATCATTTTGACTTTCTGGGGTTGGAAGATGATGCTCAAGAACGTGAAATCGAGCAAGCTTTGACCCAAAAAATAACAGATTTTATGTTGGAACTGGGGAAAGGGTTTGCATTTGTTGGCCGTCAGTACAAATTAGAAATAAATGAAGCTGATTATTTTCTGGATTTGCTCTTTTATCATTTGCATCTTAGGTGTTATGTAGTAATTGAATTGAAAGCTGGGAAATTTAAGCCGGAATATGCCGGTAAATTGAATTTTTACCTATCGGCTGTAGATAGCCAATTGAAACACCCAACAGATAGTGCGTCAATTGGTATCATTTTATGTAGAATGAAAGACAAAATAGAGGTTGAATACGCCCTTCGTGACATGAATAAACCTATTGGAGTGAGTGCCTTTGAGTTGTCTGAAATAATTCCTGAAGGTCTAAAAATGCAGCTTCCTACTATTGAGGAAATGGAAAATAGTTTGATTGATTGATATCTATTTAGTCAGTTTTAGAACTCGAATATTTAAATGCGTGTGCTCTTGACTATTTACAAGTCTACGAATATTGGTTTTATTTGAAATTGAGTAGTTATCATCGATTTAATCTTTAACAGTTATTATATAATTATATGCATTGGTTAGATACCCATTGTCCATTTAAGACGTTTAATTCTATTTCTGCCATGTTTAACCAACTGCTGTGCTTCGGTGTGTGTATAAATTAAAATAATTACCAAATCAATATTAAATCCATTATAAATTGTTTTACATTGAGCGAACATAAAAAAATATTATATATGAAATTTTATTTGTTGTTAGCCTTTTGTAGCGTTTCTATTGCTGCATCAGCACAAACTAATACATTCCCTGCGAGTGGGTCTGTTGGCATTGGAACGACCTTTCCCCGCGCCTATCTAGATGTAGCGACGGCTAGTTTAAATACGTTGACAAGTGTATTGGGGCGTTTACCCGAGGGCAATAGCGATAGTTCTGGGTCTTATTTGGGAGTTCATACTTATGTTACGCAGCCCGGCCCTTGTAATTCATTTTCACTTGAGCATAAATTTTATGGCAGGTTGAATAGTTCGATTAACTTTTATCGTGGGGGAAGTTATACCGGTGGTTTTATTACGTTTACTACGAATAATGGGACGGAGAGAATGCGGTTGGATGATAATGGGAATTTGGGGATTGGGACTACGAATACCGGGAGTTATAAGTTAGCGGTGGAAGGGGTGATTGGAGCGAGAAAGATTAAGATTACGCAGGCGAGTTGGGCGGATTTTGTTTTTGATGAGGATTATGAGTTGCCTTCATTGGCGGAGACAGCGGGGTATATTAAGAAGTATAAGCATTTGCCAGGAGTGCCGGATGAGGCGGAGGTGAAGAAGGAAGGGGTTGATGTTGGGGAGATGAATAAGGTGTTGTTGCAGAAGGTGGAGGAGTTAACGTTATATTTAATAGAGATGAAGAGGGAGCAGGAAGAGCAGAGGAAGGTGGTGGAAGAACAAAGGAGGAGGATTGAGGAGTTAGAGAGGAAATGAATTTTATGAGGTAGGTCTTAATGGCCTACCTTTTTTGTGTGTGCCAGGCATGGTTATAAGCTCTAGGGTGCAAGTCACGGATGAGCTTTGCAGTTGATTTGCAACATAAAAATGGACACCTGGTTAAGCTGTGCGTTTAAAAATAAAATTTCCGAATTCTTCAGGTTTGAATAGCGCTTACTTTACCGGGCAAGGATACGGGGAGTTCGCCAATCACTACAATCGGAAAACAACTCAACAGACTAAGTTATTCTGGCAAACCGCCATATACTGGTTGGTACGTACGGTGGTGTGAGAGGACAGTGAGGGAATTAATTACCCCATCACTTCCTACTCGATTTCTGAGTGTAGTACCATAAAGACAGATCTACTAAAGAAGATAGAAGCGCTTGAAAGGAGGAAATCGAAGTTGCTATCAACTAAGGATAACTATCTGGAATATTTCCCATGGAGTAGAAATTATAAAAAACATAGCCACCTGCTGGATTATAGCTTCTCCAATCGGCAAAAAACAAATCATTGGTTCGATATTCCCGGGAAAAACTAATTTCCTCAGAAAACCAACTTGATCCAGAATGCGTTAAAACCTGTGAAATATTGACAAGCACTAACTAAAAATGGCTCTGCAATCATTGATTACAGAGCCATTTTGTGCCCAGAACTGGATTCGAACCAGCACACCCTTGCGAGCGCTGCGACCTGAACACAGTGCGTCTACCAATTTCGCCATCTGGGCAACTGATTCCGTGTTAAGGGATTGCAAAGGTAACCCCTTTTCCCATTATTCCAAATTTTTCTTAAAAAAATCTTCCAACTACCCCCTACGCCTACACAATTAAACCACATCCACCCCCCGCACGAAAACCCCAAAAAAAAGGCTGGCACTAATCAGCCCAGCCTTTCTCTTAAAAAACCTTTCCCGCCTACACAGCCACATTAAACTCCCTCAGCGTATCATTCAAACTCGTCTTCAAATCCGTAGACTCTTTACGCTGACCAATAATCAACGCACAAGGCACCTGGTATTCACCAGCAGGGAACTTCTTCGTATAAGTACCAGGAATCACCACACTACGTGCCGGTACACGACCCTTATACTCCACAGGCTCAGAACCACTCACATCGATAATCTTAGTAGATTTTGTCAATACCACATTCGCACCCAGTACCGCCTCTTTCTCTACTACCACCCCTTCTACTACTATACAACGACTACCCAGGAAACAACCATCTTCGATGATCACCGGACTAGCCTGCAGCGGTTCCAATACCCCACCAATACCAACACCACCACTCAGGTGCACATTCTTCCCAATCTGTGCGCAGGAACCCACCGTTGCCCAGGTATCCACCATGGTGCACTCGCCTACGTACGCACCAATGTTTACATAAGAAGGCATCAGGATCGCACCCTTACCGATGAAAGCACCATAACGTGCAATCGCATGAGGTACTACTCGTACACCCAGCTCTTTATAGTTGGATTTCAGCTTCATTTTATCATAGAACTCAAATGGTGCGAGGTCTATGGTTTCCATGGGTTGGATAGTGAAGTACATCAGGATCGCCTGCTTTACCCATTCATTGACTTTCCAGCCTTCTCCTGTGGGCTCTGCTACCCTGAGCTTTCCTTTATCTACAGCTTCAATAACAGCTTTGACTGCATCGCTGTAAGTAGATTCCTGTAGCAGGCTGCGGTTTCCCCAGGCAGCCTGGATGAGTTCTTGTAGCTCCATTTTATCGAAATTTTTCACAAACATAGTAAAAGAGGGGGGAATTTTATATTTCTTACCTTTACGACCCTTTAAACCACTCTATGAACATTGCTTTCGATGCCAAACGGGCTTTCCAGAATAACACAGGTCTTGGCAATTATAGCCGGACCCTGATCAGTTCTTTGGCTACCTATTACCCGGAGCACCATTACTACCTGTATGCGCCTAAACTAACAGGGATGTACAATCCCGCTGCTTTCAGCAATATGACTACCATCCTGCCGCAAAAGCCACTGCATCGCCTCCTGAAAGGCCTGTGGCGCAGCAAATATGTAGTAGGTGAACTGGCACAACAAGGCATCGGTCTTTATCATGGTTTGAGTCACGAAATTCCTTTTGGCATTCATAAGAGCGGGGTGAAAAGTGTGGTGACCATGCATGACCTGATCTTTGAACGCAACCCGGAACAATACAATCCCATTGATGTGCAGACCTATCGCAAAAAGGCAAAGTATGCCTGCCAATATGCAGATAAAGTGATTGCTATCAGTGAGCAAACTAAACAGGACCTGATTACGTATTATAACACACCGGCCGATAAAATTGCAGTAGCCTATCAAAGTTGCGATGAGTCATTTGGTGTGCAACACAGTGATACGGAAATTGCGCAGATGCTGGAGAAATATAACTTTCCAAAGGAGTATTTTTTGTATGTAGGATCCCTGATTGAACGCAAGAATTTGTTAGGCATTCTCCAGGCGATGGTACAGCTGAAAGGCAAAATAGATGTGCCGCTGCTGGTAGTAGGAGGGGGGAGTAGTTATAAAAAGAAGGTGATTGATTTTATTATCGCCCATGAGCTGCAAAATCGCGTCATCCTGGTAAATGATACAGTGAAATTCGCTTATGATGATTTACCACTTTTGTACCAGGGAGCGAAGGCATTGATCTATCCCTCTTTTTTTGAGGGATTTGGGATTCCAATCCTGGAAGCTTTGTGGAGCCGCACACCTGTAATTACTTCTTTTGGTTCCTGTTTTGGTGAAACCGCCGGAGAAGCCGCGTTGTATATTGACCCGGCAAACGCAGATACTATTGCAAATGCAATGGAAGATGTCGTGAATAACCCGGGGCTGACAAAGGAATTAAAAGCAAAGGGAATCATACAGGCAGAAAAGTTTACAAGAGATAAATGTGCCGCTGAGGTGATGAAGGTGTACCGGAATTTATAATAATAAGACGCGATATAAATTTATGACGACCGATTTCGAAAATGATGTAACGGCTTCACTGGCCGCCCTGAGAACCGGAGGATTGATCTTATATCCTACAGATACCATCTGGGGCATAGGTTGCGATGCTACCAACGAAGAAGCCGTTAAAAAAGTCTTCGCACTCAAACAACGCCCTGAAAAGAAAAGCCTGGTAATTTTGCTGGCTGATGTGAAAGACCTGCTTAAATATGTCGCCCACCCGGATCCGGCTATTGCTGACCTGATCGCCGGTTTTGACAGACCTACCACTGTTATATATGAAGGAGCCCTCGACCTGGCACCCAGCGTGATCAATGAAGATGGGACGGTGGCTATCAGGCTCGTGCAGGACCCTTTTTGCCGTCACCTGGTAAAACGCCTTCGGAAACCATTGGTATCTACTTCTGCCAACCTGAGCGGCCAGCCCTCACCTGCATTTTATGCAGATATTGATCCCGCTGTTAAAAATGGAGTAGATTACGTCGTGTCCTACCGGCAGGATGATCATACCCCCCGCCAGCCTTCACGGATTGTTAAGCTGCTGAAAGATGGAACTTTACAAATCATCAGGGACTAGTATTATATCTGGATAAGTAGTGCCAGGTCGCTGATAGACTGCACTTTACCCTACTACTCAAACCCTGATGACGATACTATGGACTATCGGCTAAAAAAAGCTACTTTTGCCGTTTTATTTAAATATGATCAGCAGAAAGCCTATTGACATACCCTGTACCCTACAGGAACGTAAAGTGTTGGAGCAGATAGCTTTAGCAGCCCATGAGCTGGGCGTGCCCTGCTATCTGATCGGAGGCTTCGTGCGTGATAAACTGCTGAACCGCCGTACTAAAGATATGGACATAGTGTGTGTAGGAGATGGCATCGCCCTGGCACACAAAGTGGCTACTTACTTTGAAAATTCTAAAGTAAGCTTCTTTAAAACCTATGGCACAGCACAGGTAAAGTGGAATGAATTTGAGATTGAATTTGTCGGTGCCCGAAAAGAAAGTTACAGACAGGAATCCCGTAATCCCGATGTGGAACCGGGTACCCTCCAGGACGACCAGCTACGCAGAGATTTTACCATCAATGCCCTGGCGATCAGCCTGAATGAAGAAGATTATGGCAGCCTGGTAGACCCTTTCAATGGCCTTGCGGACATGGACGCAAAGATCATCCGTACCCCCCTGGCCCCTGCCCGGACTTTCAGCGATGACCCGCTTCGGATGATGAGGGCCATCCGCTTTGCCTCCCAATTGCAGTTTACCATTGCTGACGATACCTTCCAGGCTATCAGGGAGCAGGCAGACCGCATTAAGATTATCTCGCAGGAGCGTATTACCGACGAACTGAATAAAATCATGTTGTCTACAACGCCTTCTGTTGGCCTGAACCTTTTGTACAAAAGCGGTATCCTGAAGATCATCTTCCCGCAACTGGTCGATCTGGCCGGAGTACAAACTGTAGATGGCAAGCGGCATAAAGAGAACTTTTCGCATACCTTGCAGGTAGTCGACAATATCTCCCGGAATACCAAAGACCTCTGGTTACGTTGGGCAGCCCTGCTGCACGATATTGGCAAACCCGCAACCAAGCGATATGAACAGGGCCATGGCTGGACCTTTCACGGGCATGAGATGGTTGGTGCCAAAATGGTGCCTCGCATCTTCTCGCGACTGAAACTGCCCACCCATGAACCCATGCGCTTTGTTAAGAAACTCGTAGAACTGCACCAGCGGCCTATCAGTCTGACGAAAGAAAATATCACTGATTCTGCTATACGCCGCCTGCTCTTCGAAGCAGGAGAAGATGTGGAAGCCCTGATGATGCTCTGTGAGGCGGATATTACCTCGAAAAACGTATCCAAGGTGCGGAGATATCTGGATGATTATGAGATGGTAAGACAGCGTATGAAAGAGATCGAGGAGAATGATCGCCTGCGTAACTGGCAACCACCCGTAACAGGGGAGATGATCATGGAAACCTTTAACCTCACTCCCTGCAGAACTGTCGGCGATCTGAAAAATGCTATCCGTGAAGCCATCCTGGATGGGGTCATACCCAATACCTACGATGCCGCTTATGCCTTTTTGCTGGAAAAAGCAAAAGAGATGGATTTGACACCAGTTAAATAAAAATGTTAATTTAGTAAAGTGCTGGTGTTTCTGATTTTTAAGGTTTGATGTTTGATATAGTAGATATTAACATTAAAACCGGAGGCGGAAGCACCCAATTATTCAATAAAATCCTTTATTGTCATGCCTGTTTTGAAATTCAGAGTTTATTGGGAAGAAGATGAAAGTGTGTACAGGGATATTTCCATTAAACCAGACCAGACATTTTTACAATTCCACCAAGTCATTTTGCAGTCATTCGAATTTGACAATAAACATAAAGCGACTTTTTTCCGTAGCAACGACAACTGGCAACGGGGAAGGGAGATCATTCTCGAAAAAGACAATGTAGTCCGCAAGGCAGAACCATTACTGATGGAGGAAACTGTCATCGGAGCTGCCGTGAAAACGCCTAATCAAAAGTTTATTTACCTCTATGATTTTGCGAAGAACTGGACATTCCTGGTTGAACTGATCGGGGTATCCAAAGATGAAAATTCAAGAGTGACCTATCCGCTTTGCGTGAGAAAAGAAGGATTGGCACCCAGCCAGTATGGTACTAAAGGACTGGTAGGTGATAAACTGGTGGAGATGGAAGAGAAGTACGATCTGAATAAAGAAGGCATGAGTGAAGATGGATTTGGAGAAGAAGGAGAGGAGGATGATAACAATGAAGGTGATGAAGAAGGAATGGATGATGGTGGCAATGAAGACATGTATTAAAATGAAGACATGTATTAAGATACATGAGCGATAAGAAAGTTATAGTAATAGCAGGTCCTACAGCTGCCGGTAAAACGGCGATGGCTGTGCAGGTGGCACAATATTTCAACACCGCGGTAATATCAGCAGATTCCAGGCAGTGCTATAAAGAAATTAGCATAGGCACGGCGAAGCCCGGTCCGGCTGAATTAGCGGCAGTCCCCCATTATTTTATCAATTCTCATAGCATTCGCGAAGAGGTGAATGCGGGTATCTTTGAGCGATTGGCATTACAATATGCAGAGGAAGTGTGGAGGAACAATGATGTTGTCGTATTATGCGGTGGCACGGGATTGTATATTAAAGCCTTCTGTGAAGGCATTGACGATATACCTGCGGCCCCGGCAGCACTCAGGCAACAGATCATTGCACAATATGAGCAGGAAGGGTTAAGCTGGCTGCAGGAGGCTGTCAAAGCCAAAGACCCCCGGTTTTATCATGTAGGCGAGACCCGGAATCCACAAAGATTAATGCGGGCTTTGGAAGTGATTGAAACTACCGGGAAATCCATCCTCGAGTTCAGGACAGGGAATAAAATCAACCGGGATTTTGAAATTATCAAGACGGGGATTGAACTGGAGAAACCGCAATTGCATGCTAATATTGAGACAAGAGTCAGGCAGATGATGAAGGATGGCCTGGTGGACGAAGTGAAATCAATGACAGCATTCAGGACTCACAATGCTTTGCAGACTGTAGGCTATACAGAAATCTTTGATTACCTGGATGGGAAAACAGATTTGAAGGAAGCGGCCGAACTGGTAGTAATTCATACCCGGCAATATGCGAAACGGCAGATGACCTGGTTCAGGAAAGATAAAGAGATCATGTGGTATGAGAAAGGAGAGGGCTTACTGGAAGATCTAAAAAAAAGGGTGGGACTATAGCCCCACCCTTTTTCTTTTTTATAATAATCTTTAGAATTTCCATCCAAAAGTGGCTAAGCCTGTATAAGAATGCTTTTCTATCTGGGCTGCTGCAGGGGTTACATAACCCATGTTATTAGCCAGCATAGTATATGGCTGTACATAATTGGTAGAAGAACCATAGATGAATGCAAGATCCACATAGAAACCATTGTTACGGTAGCCGATACCACCGGAGTAGTAAGAGCGTGCACCGTCCATGCTGCTCAGTTTATAAGGGCTGCCATAGTAGGAATAACCCAGGCGGAGCGCAATGGTATGCAGTTTCAACTCACCACCTACGCGGAAATTGGAAGCTGCCTGGTAGGTATCTTTAATACCATTGTTTCTATCCGTTTCAGTTTCACGGTCATAACCGTCGTGGTTTTTAAAGCGGAAGTGCATGGAAGCGTAGTCTACATATTCATAATCGAAGGAGATAAAACCTGTAGGCTTACGGGTGTCAGCAGATGGTGCAAACAGGTAAGTCGCACTCAGGATACCTTTCCATGGAGTCCGGATGGTGTATTTAGACTCATCGTCCAGTCCATCATAACGGCTATCGCGGGAAGAGAATGAATTGATACCATTGCTCTTCGTAGAAGTGGTCATATCGGTAGAATACTCATCTGTGAGCCACATCCAGGATGGTGAGTGTACGGTTGCACCCAGGCTTAAGGAACGAACAGGCCTGTAGATCACACCCAGTTTCGCGTTCACACCTGTACCATATGTTCTCAGGAATTCAGTTGTCGTGAAGTAGTTGAGGTCCGTAGCTACGGTATTGGTGTTTGTTTCTCTCCAGGTCAGGTCTCTCCTGTACTGGATGTTTGGAACACCTACCCCACCACCGATATAGAACTTATCATTATAGTTTGCACCGAATGTACCGGCAAATTCAGTATTACCGCCTCTTTCAAAGCTGGTGCTCTCCTGGCGAACTTTCACACTGTTGTCTACCCCTTCAGCTGCGGAATAGAATGTACCTGCAAAAGAACCGTCTGAATTTTTAACAGGATTGATCAGGTAAGTCTGGTAGGCAAGTGCGGAGGAATGTGCCAGGATGGTCTGATCAGGATCTCCTCCCAGCTGTGCATTAGGATTGGTAATGCCTGCTGCATCTGCCGCCAGGTAATAGTTTAAAGACAGGGAAGAGTTGCTGATTTCGCCTGTATAATAAGTACGCTGGTTAAAGTTGTACGTACGGTTGATCCCAATACCGCCACTGAAGTTCTGCCATTTGCTCCCCGGTTTCTTTCTTTTGCCACCCCAGATGAGGGTTGCGTTTGAGATATTCAGGTTAGTCCTGGAATCACTGGCAGATTCTTTCTGGTATGTTCCGGTGGAGGATATAGAAGGTACACCGATGGTAAAGGAGAAGTCACTGGTTCTGAAGAAACCTACAGTAGCAGGATTTATATACATAGAGGAGGCTTCCCCACCCAGGGCCCCCTGGGCTCCACCCACTGCTTGTGCACGGGCAGATCCGGAAGGAGCGCCGCTGCTGAAACGTAAAGCGTCGTCAATGTTCTGTGCCTGAAGTGAAATACAGGCTCCTGTCATAGCAATGGCTAACACCATTCTTTTCATCATATGGTAGAATTAAGGGTTAAAAAATACCCCGGCCTATTTGACCAGGGTAGATTTTTAAGAATATCAATGATCAAATCATTTGTAAAATTTAGTTACGGCCTCTGCCACCGCCTACGCGACCACCGCCGCCGCCACCACCAAAGGAACCACCACCACCGCCGCGGCTAGGGGTATAAGATGGAGCCGGTGTATAAGAACGCTGTGGCTGATAAGTAGGCTGAGACTGTTGAGGAGGTGAATATGACCTGGCTGGTGTATAACCACCACGTGAACCACCGCCATTATCCACTGTAGTACGCTCTCCGGAAGAAGGGGAGAAGGTACGTCTTGGCTGGTAAGAACCATTGTCGCTGCGGCTACCACCATTAGACATACGACCACCACTGTTGCCGGAACCGTTATCCACTACCCTGCTTGGACGGAAGTCTGTATTTCTGGTACGGCCACCTGTTGAGCCACTACCTACTAAACGGCCACCTGTTGATCCTGAGGAAAACGCGGTGTTACGTGTAGCACGTCTGTAGCCGGTATAGTAACCACCATGACCATAGTAACCGCCACCATAGTAGCCACCGTAATATGGATAACCATAACCGTAGCCGTAACCATAGTAAGGATAGTACCATGGATCGTAGAAACCGCCGTAATATGGGTAACCGAAGCCGAAGCCAAGGCTGAATGCAGAACCATAGTAAGGATAACCATACCCAAAGCCTAAGCTGAAGGAGCTACCATAGCCATAACCATAGTATGGATTGGCATACATGCTGGAATAAACACCAGGTGTGCCATAATAATCATAGAAACCGCCGGAATAGCTGCTGTTGAACAGACTTAAGCGACGTGCATAATCCCCCTGGTCATCATCGTAGTTAACGTATGTACCCCCATCTTCACTATCGGTATATGAAACGTTATCATCCCGGTTATTATTATTTGAAGAAGCATAAGTGGGTTTAACTCTCGGAGAATAATATACATCATCCGGTGTTTGTGTGGTTTTATATGCTGACGAACAGCTACTTAATATCATTAGCGTTAGTACAGCAAGGTAAGGAGCTGATTTCATTGTCGGAATTTTTAGCCTGAATTACACTATAAATTTACACTATTTAAACGTTCAAATGTCGGTAAACGTTACAAGATTACTCAACCGCTCATAATATTTTCCTAAACTATTTGCACGTTTCTGATTTTCATGTAGGTTTGTGACATTTTACCTTTTGGTAATATATTTAGTACAAATATTAAGCCAAAATATGTAATTAAATATAATGTTTTGGACAAGTTTGTGTAATAGCTTGTAATTCAGTAAAATAATCGACAATTATATAATCAGATTTTAAATGAGTAAAGAGATCACGGCCCGTTCCGACGACTATTCACAGTGGTATAATGATTTGATTCTAAAGGGCGGTTTAGCCGATTATTCTGCCGTAAGAGGATGCATGGTCATCAAGCCTTATGGTTTTGCGCTCTGGGAAGGCATGCGCGATGTACTGGACAGGAAATTCAAAGATACAGGGCATCAGAATGCTTACTTTCCCTTATTCATCCCCAAAAGCTTCCTGAGCAAGGAAGAAGATCATGTAGAGGGTTTTGCCAAGGAATGTGCAGTGGTCACTCACCACAGGCTCATGAAAAATCCTGATGGCCCCGGTGTAGTGGTAGATCCCGCTGCAAAGCTGGAAGAAGAGCTGATCGTACGCCCAACCTCCGAAACAATTATCTGGAATACATATAAAGACTGGATCAAGTCTTACCGCGACCTGCCATTGCTCATCAACCAGTGGGCAAACGTTGTGCGCTGGGAGATGCGTACCCGTTTGTTCCTGCGTACCGCAGAATTCCTTTGGCAGGAAGGGCATACCGCCCATGCAACTGCTGAAGAAGCGATTGCAGAAACTGTACAGATGCTGGAAGTATACGCTGACTTCGCAGAAAACTATATGGCGCTGCCTGTTGTAAGAGGGGTGAAATCTCCTGCTGAGCGTTTTGCCGGTGCCCTGGATACTTATTGTATCGAAGCACTGATGCAGGATGGTAAGGCATTGCAGGCAGGTACTTCTCACTTCCTTGGCCAGAATTTTGCTAAGGTATTTGACGTAACTTTCACCAACAAGGAAAATAAGCTGGAACATGTATGGGCCACTTCATGGGGGGTATCTACCCGCCTGATTGGTGCCCTGGTGATGGCACACAGTGATGACGATGGTCTGATCCTGCCTCCCCGCATTGCTCCGCTGCAGGTAGTCATCGTACCTATTTATAAAGGTGCAGAGCAGAAAGAAAAGATCGATGCGAAAGTAAATGAGATCATGAATGATCTGAAAGCGCAGGGTATCCGTGTAAAATACGATGATGCAGATAACAACCGTCCTGGCTGGAAGTTTGCAGAGTATGAAATGAAAGGAGTGCCTGTACGTATCGCTATCGGTGCAAGAGACCTGGAAAACAATGTAGCAGAAGTAGCGCGCCGCGACTCCAAAGAGAAATCCAGTCAGTCACTCGATGGCCTGGGTGCTTACATCGGCACATTGCTGGAAGAAATCCAGACGCAGATGTACAATAAGGCGAAAGCCTATCGTGATGAGCACATCACACCTGCCAACACGATGGAAGAATTTGAAAAACTGCTGGACGAAAAAGGTGGTTTCATCTCCGCACACTGGGATGGCACTACTGAAACAGAAGAAAAGATCAAAGAGCGTACAAAGGCTACCATTCGTTGTATTCCTTTGAACAATCCTCAGGAAGCCGGTACCTGCATCCTGACTGGTAAACCTTCTACACAGCGTGTATTATTCGCGAGAGCTTATTAATTGATGAGTTGATAAGGCCGGATTACGACCTGTTAACTCCTCTGCTCAGAGATATTCCGGGAGCAGGGCTGATCCGCCAGATCAGTCCTGCTTCCCTTAGGTTACATAATCCATAAAATCTGACCTTATTCATGCCTGCAGTCCGCTACATATTATGTTGGATACTGTTGACTGTGTGCTTGTGCGAACTCGCATCGGCACAGGGCCTCATGATCCGCAACTATAATGTAAAAGACGGTCTGGCCAATGCTACTGTGTATACCGCCGTGCAGGATAAGGAAGGTTTTATCTGGTTCGCCACCCCCACAGGTGTCAGTAAATTCGACGGAAAACGCTTCCGTAACTATGCCAAGAAAGATGGCCTGACAGATAATGATGTCGTACGGCTGTCAGCCGATTCCAAAGGGAGAGTGTGGTTCTCTACCCTGAATGGATTACCCTCCTTTTACTTCAATTACGAGATTCACTCGGGTGCCAATGATTCCTCGCTGCGGATCGATTCTCACGGACAGTATATGCAGTACATGTTCGAAGATTATGCAGGCTTTATATGGTTCCTCAATACAGACAGCAGGATTATCCGCTACAGCGGCATGAGAACAGAATATAAGCAGGGCCGCACCGATCTTTTCTACTTCCTGCGCAATGATACCATCTTCAAGCCCCTCCAGAATTATTTCAACCTCGGTACCCTGAAAGATATCAATAACCCTGCAATAAAGATTTTCCTTTCTTCCCCATACCCGGCAGATGATGATGTGTTCATTGGCAGAATCAGAAAGAACCCGATCGTCATTCTCAAAAATGCAATTTATACCTACAACAATAAAGAAGCTACCTGTTTCTTCAATGGTCCCGACTGGGGCATCAACGATGAAATCAGTAATGTATGCCTGGATAACGATAACCTGTGGATCGGTACCCCGCGTGCACTGTACTACCTGAAAGACTTTTTCAAAGGAGCACGCCACATTACCAAGCTGCTCGACAATCACTACATCACCTCTATATTGAAAGACAGGGATGGCAACATCTGGATCACTACCTTCGGTGACGGCGTGTATAATATCCCTTACAAAAATTTTTACTTTAATTATCTCGATAATACAAACGGACTATTTTCCCACTCCATCTTCAGCATCTGCAAAGACCGTAAAACCGGTATCCTGCTGGTAGGCCAGAATGCAGGCGTGCTCAATACAATTGACAGCAACAACAATATCCGGCGCTTCAACCTGGATACTACCAGTGGCCGCAACAGTATCCTCAGCATTTTACCTTATAAGGACAATGAAATCCTGATCGGTGCAGACAATGGACTCTTTACCTTCAACACCCTGCAGCAGCGGGTGTCTGTACTCCGGCCTATCAAGAATATGAAGGACATGGACGTAGGACCCGATGGAAGCATCAGGGCAGTGTCCAAAGACCAGGTGATAGGTGAGAACTATTCAGTAGAGGTACCCGATGTGCAGATTACTTCTGTCGCCAGCGTCAGTGACTCCTCTTATTATGTGGGTACAGGTTCCGGCTTGTTCTATGGCAAAGACGGATCTGCCAAAGTGGTGATTCCGGGTACAGAGGTGGAACTGCACCAACCTGTCAAAGACCTGAAGTATATAGATGGCTACCTCTGGATCGGTACGGCTGACCAGGGCCTGTATGTGCTGAAAAACAACCGGGTAGTAAAGCATATTGGCTCGGCAGATAAGCTGGTGAGCGACATCTGCCAGCAACTATATTATGATGGCGTAGGCAGATTGTATGTATCGACCAACAAGGGAGTATCTGTCATTGACGTACATACCCAGACCCTGATCAGGAACATCACCAGCAATGATGGCCTGATGAGCGACGATACCCGGGGAGTCTATTACCAGCACGGGGTCTTGTACATCGCTACATCCAACGGCCTCAGTTATTTCAACGACAAGAATATGCCCGTAGATACCGTGCCACCTCCGGTATACTTAAGTCATATCAGGTACGGCGACAGTACCTTCCTGCCCGCTAAAAAGATTACCCTATTGTACCAGCGCAAAGCTTCATTCGAAGTGGAATTTGGGGCAATTGCCTATGATTTGCCCGATCTGGTAGAGTATCAATACAATTTTTCCAGCGATACAAGCAGTGGATGGATCACGACCATGTCCAATATCGTACCTTTCCCAGACCTGCAGCCGGATACTTACGAATTGCAGATCAGGGCCAGGAAGTATAAGAGTGAATGGAGCCAGCCGGTAGCCATTACGGTGACCATACTACCGCGCTGGTACCAGGAATGGTGGGCAAGGGGAATCGTGATATTGCTGGCATTGTTGCTGGTGGCGTTTATACTCCGTTATATCTTCCTGCGGTTCAAAGACGGGGAGAAACGGAAAACAGAATACAACAGGAGAATCGCTGAACTGGAAGCCAAAGCCCTGACCAACCAGATGAATCCACACTTTATATTCAACTCCCTGAACAGCGTACAGCACCTGATCATGGAGAAAGAAGAAAAGCAGGCGCTCAATTTCCTCGCGGATTTTGCCACCCTGATGCGGCAGATGCTCAATAATTCCAGGAAGTCTTATATCTCCCTTGACGAAGAAATTGCCTTCCTTACCCGTTATATTGAGTTGGAGAAGATTAGATTTGCAAATGTATTTACCTACAACTTTGCGTTGCAGGATGCATTGAAGGATTATACGATCTACATACCCCCTATGATTATCCAGCCGATCGTGGAGAACGCGATCAAGCATGGCCTGGCTCCAAAGAACGGCAGCGGGCACCTGGAGGTGAAACTGATGCTGAAGGGAGACATGTTATACTGCTCCGTAGATGATGATGGAATTGGTTGGGACAGGGCCAATGAATTGAAGAGCGGACGCCTCGTAAAGCACGAATCTACAGCGCTGAGCGTGATCCGGGAGCGGTTGCAGATTATAAAATCTTTTAATGGAAATGTTGGAAAGTTAGAAATTATTGATAAATTTAAGTCAGGTTTCGGCAATAAAGAGGGTACGCTCGTTGAAATTCTGATTCCCATTGTTAAGATGTTATGAGTAATATAAAAGCTGCGATCGTAGACGATGAAGTCCGCAACATCCATATTTTGCGAAATATTCTTGAAAATTACTGTAAGGATGTTACGGTAGTCGGGGAGGCGCAGAACATTCATGACGCGGCGGAAATGCTCAAAAATACCCAGATCGATGTATTGTTTCTGGATATTGAAATGCCGCCACATAATGGATTCCAGTTATTGGAAATGTTCCCTGTGCTGAACTTCGAAGTCATCTTCATCACTGCGTTTCAGGAATATGCTTTACAGGCAATCAAGTTTGCCGCATTAGACTATCTGCTCAAGCCTATCAAGGTGAGTGAGGTAGAAGACGCATTGGAAAAAGTGAAGAAGAGCAAGAAGGGAAGACTGAATGAACTGGCATCTATCCTGAAAGACTATGTAAAGAACAATGACAACGCCTTCTCTAAAATTGTGATCCCGGTGAATGATGGGTATAACGTGATAGACCTGAAAGATATCATTTATTGTGAGGCGTTTGATAGTTATACGAAGATTCAGTTGATCAATAATGTCTCGCACCTGATCTCCAAGTCACTGAAAGAGTATGAGGAGATGCTGAGTGATAAAGGGTTTTACAGGGTGCACAAGTCATTCCTGATTAATATCCATCACATTGTAAAGATTATAAAAGGATTGGGAACGGCAGTCGTCATGAGTGATCAGAAGAATATACCAATCAGCTCCAGGAAGAAAGATGAGTTCTTCGCACAATTAAAAGGAGTCATAAACTTATAATAGAAAATGCCCGGCGAATAGCCGGGCATTTTTGTTTTAAAAGAATAAATAATAAAGCCCCGGTCTCTCAACCAGGGCTCTTCTTTTCCTTAACTTATAAACCTATATGAAAAACGCTCATTAAAAATCAGTACCATTCGTCAAATCAATATTGTAATAGTACACACCATTCAGCTCAGGATATACACCTTCCAACTGCACCTTCTTCTGTTTTTCAAGAATGCTTCTCAGTTGTTCTACTGAAGTTACCGCCTGATCACCTGCTTTCATAATAATAAAAGAAGGCTTCATGTTCGTTTGTTTCTTCAGTATACCACTGCTGATGTTGTCTACATAGATACCGCCACGTATACCGATCTTCGCTGCATCACCTTTTTCCAGTGTCACCAGATCCGCGCCCAGCGCATCGATCACGGTTGCTTTTACTATATTGGTATTACCATCTATGTTCTTCAGCACTGCATTGGCCGTACGTGCTTTATCATTACGGAGGTAGCTGATACTGATCTTATCACCTGGTTTATACCTGGCAATCTGCTCAGTCATCTGTGGAATAGAGGGTGTATTGATACCGTTGATACCTGTGATCACGTCTCCTTTCTGAATGCCTGCATCAGCTGCCGCACCACTGGCTACTACATCAGTCACCACCACACCATTCACATCCCTTCTTACCCCATAATCTTTCCATTTCTCCTCGGGAATGCTGTTAGGATCCTGGTATCTGATCCCCAGGTAAGCACGCTGTACGTTACCATACTTCATGATATCATTCACCACTTTCTTCACCAGGTTCACCGGTATGGCGTAGGAGTAACCTGCATATGCACCGGTAGGAGAGGCGATGGCGGAGTTAATACCAATCAGTTCACCTGCGGTATTGATCAGTGCACCACCACTGTTACCCTGGTTTACAGCAGCATCCGTCTGAATGAAGGACTCGATAGCATTTCTCTTAGCTTGTTTATTGATACCGATAGAACGGGCCTTCGCACTCACGATACCCGCTGTCACAGTGGTTTCCAGGTTTAATGGATAACCGATGGCAAGTACCCACTGACCAATCTCAACGTCATCAGAGTTGCCATACAGGAGGTAAGGCAGGTTCTTCGCGTCTACTTTTATCACTGCGAGGTCGGTATTAGGATCGGTACCGATCACTTTTGCCTTGTAAGTCTTGTAGTCGTTGAGCGTAACGGTAATTTCGTCCGCGTCATCTACTACGTGGTTGTTGGTCACGATATAACCATCGTCAGAAATGAGTACACCGGAGCCGGAAGCCATCTGGCCCGGCACATAATATTTACGTCCGCCACCGCCACCCTGGAATTCATCGCCGAAGAAATCATCGCCGAAGAGGTCTTCGAGCACACTTCTTCTTCTTTGCAGGTTGTTTGATACCTGGCGGGGATTAATTTTAGTCTTAATGTGCACGACTCCTGGAACAGCCAGTTTGGCTGCCTGGGAAAAGTCAGTAGGTGGTGTAATGTTTCTGTTTTCCGTACCAGGCATGTAGCTGGTATAGTTTACTGGAATGTTGTCTGATCCATTTTGATAGGGACCTGCCTGCCGGGGCTGAAATTTGCTGTAAACAAATACGCTGGCAAAGGCAGTGGCCGCGCTGATTAGAACAGTTGCCGCAATTTGCCGGAATTTCATATTCTTTTGTGTTTAGGTTTTTTGAAAGTAAAAATATTGATATAAGGAATATAACAATTTTAGTGCCTCTGATACAAATTTAAGGGGGCAGGTGGTTCATTCAGCCAGTGCTATTATTACTTTAACAGATTATTATATGAAAGGTTAATGTCATCTTAAAGGAATGGGTGACAAAGTAACGGAGGTACTGACATAATAACGATGGAACCAGACAAAATGTTATTTTAAATAAAAAAGGACAGCCTTTCCGGCCGCCCCTTTCTTATAACTTACTCAGGTATGGATCCTATCACCCATCATGAAATAGATCATGGATCTGAATAACCCATCAGGATCCTATTACCACATCATTCGTTCATCTTATCACCCATCACGAATGCATTTTACAACTTACTGAGGAACTCCAGGGTATCCACCCCATCCGCATAGTCCGTCAGCGATGGTTGCTGTGCCGTCCCAAACGGGGTAAACCCTTTCCCAACCAGGCATTGCAGATCTTCATTCGCCTGCAACTCCGCCGCCAGCGCTTCCTTATCGGTATAATACCCATAGTTCAGCACACTCAGCGGCGAGAACAGTGGCGCTGCTTCCTGCAATAACACGCTCTCGTTTGTCATGAACGGACTATTGTTCAGCAGGATCAAAGCCAGGTTGTAGTCATAATTATTCTTATACTTATGATGATCGGCAAGATAACTATACTTGCGCAGGGCATCCAGCAGCGGCGCAAAATCATAGCCCTGGGGTACATATACCTTGGTTACATTGCGGCAACCCAGCCCAAAGTAAATGCTGATATCATCAGCCAGGCCTTCCAGTTCCGCCGGTGTCTCTTCCCCGGTCAGGATCGCTACGGAAGTCCGGTTCCGGCGAATGATGTGCGGGTACTGCGCAAAGTAATACTGGAAATACCGGGAAGAGTTGTTACTGCCTGTAGCAATATAGGCATCACAATTCTTCAGCATATCCTGCACCGTAGTCTGCTCAGCCCATTCGGGATGCCATTCTTTCATCTTATCCAGCACATGCTGCATAAGAATCACATCTTTCGATGACAGTTTGAGGCGAACATGATGGCCGCTCACGAAACCGCAGAGCCAGTCATGAAAGCCAACGAGGGGAATGTTACCTGCGGTAACAATGCCCACTGTCCGGGCAGGTTTGCCATTGTTCAATTCCGGGTAGGCATTGATCCAGCTGTTGAGGCGGGCGGCATCCAGGAAATTGTCAGCAATCTGGCGAAGAGCCAGGTTAATAAATTCCGGAGTAAACCATCCATTCGCCTGAAAAGCCCTTTCCTTAACTGTTTCCAGCGCCGGATCATCGCTTGTCAGGTATTGACCTAAACGTACCAGGGCCGCTACTTTTTCTGTACTGCTCATGAATCTGTATAAATAATTAACTTTTTAAAGCGAGATATTCTATTTTTGTCTGCAAAATTAATGGCTTACTTCTTAAACAAAAAGTTTATAACATGGCAATCAAAATAACAGATGAATGTATTAATTGTGGAGCTTGTGAACCTGAGTGCCCGAATAACGCTATCTATGAAGGTGGTGTTGAGTGGGCAATGGCTGATGGCACTACAATTAAGGGTTCTTATGTGCTGATGGATGGATCTTCTATCGATGCCGACCAGCGCAACGCTCCTTTGGCTGTTGACAGTTATTATATTGTTCCAAATAAATGTACTGAGTGTCAAGGCTTTCACGAAGAGCCACAGTGTGCGGCAGTTTGTCCGGTAGACTGTTGTGTACCAGACGAAATGTACCAGGAGTCTGAAGAAGAACTGCTGGCAAAGAAAGAAAAATTACATATTTAATCAGGAAGCATAAGGAATTATCGGTAACTGGTCGCCAGACCCAAATCCCTGGCACGCATACCGAACCTAAAAGGGGAGAAGAGGTAGAAATTGCCTTTTCTCCCCTTCTTTTTGGGGTAAAAAAAGATTACATACCCTTTTTTCTATTAACTTTATCCGCTTATTATTAATTATCATATGAAAAAGAATATCGCCCTTGTTGCCGGCGGATACTCAGGAGAATACGTTATCTCCGTACAAAGTGCCGTAACAATTGAGAAAAACCTGGATAGCAGCAAATACAATGTGTATAAAATAGTTATTACAAAAGATGGCTGGAATTATACCGGGGCTGAGGGGCAGGCGATAGCGGTGGATAAGAATGATTTCTCATTGACTATCAAGGGAGAAAAGGTAACTTTCGATGCTGTTTTCATCGGCATCCACGGTACACCAGGTGAAGATGGCCGCCTGCAGGGATATTTTGAAATGCTGGGTATTCCATTTACCAGCTGTGGGATGGTTACCTCCGCCCTCACTTTCAATAAAAGCTATTGCAATAAAGTCGTAGCTGCACTGAATGTAGTGAACGTTTCCAAATCCGTGCATATCTTCAGTAACCAGCCATACGATACCAAACAGATCCTGGCGCAGCTGAAACTGCCCGTATTTGTAAAGCCTGCAGAAGGTGGTAGCAGCATCGGTATGTCTAAAGTGAATACAGCCGAAGAACTGCAACCCGCTATTGACAAGGCATTCAAAGAAGATGTGCAGATCCTGATCGAAGAGTTTATCAAAGGCCGGGAAATCACCTGTGGTTTATATAAAGCGAATGGCGAACTCACTGTGTTGCCACTGACAGAAATCGTAAGCAGCAAGGAATTCTTTGACTACGAGGCCAAATATACCCCTGGTATCACCAAAGAAATCACCCCTGCACCAGCTCCCGATGCCGTTTGTGAGCTGATCCGGAATACCGCCAAAGAACTGTATAACAAGCTGAATTGCAGAGGTATCGTGCGTGCAGACTTCATCTACGATGAGGCAAATAACCGCCTGTTCTTCCTGGAAGTGAACACCATGCCGGGCCAGAGCGATAATAGTCTCGTTCCTCAGCAGGTAAGAGCTGCAGGCAAAACCCTGCAGGAGTTTTACGGCACATTAATTGAAGAGTGCCTGAGGAAATAACAAAGCGGTATAAGATTACGCTATCTTTAAGTTAAAATATAATCTGTGTTCAATCAAATTACAAAACGCTCCTTTGGGTTTAACCTGGCCGTAGTGGTAGGGTTGTTCCTGGTACTGGGGCTGATTTTCTTCATGCTCCTGGGGGTAATTACAAAGCATGGGGACACATTGACCGTGCCTGACGTACATCGCAAGAGTGTGAAAGACGCTACCAAACTGCTGGAAGACGCAGGGTTTAACGTAGATGTAAGAGACTCCATTTTTATCGATAGCCTGCCTGCCCTGGCTGTATGGGAACAAACGCCGGCAAAAGGCGCGATTGTAAAAGTGGGAAGAACCATTTATCTCACAATCAATAAGGTAGTACCACCAATGGTGGAAATGCCGGACCTGGTTGGTCTTACCTTCCGTAGTGCTGAAATGACCCTGCATAGCCGCAGGCTGAATGTAGGAGATACAATTTATAAACCTGACTTTGCTACCAACACCGTATTGCAGCAGCTGCTGGGCGGTAAACTGGTCAAAGCAGGCAGACAGGTTCCCGAAGGTAGCAGCATCACACTGGTACTGAGTAGCGGAACCGGTAGCATAGAGAACCCGGTTCCCGACCTGATCGGGATGACTTTCCAGGAAGCCAAGGTCACCCTCAGCGGCAGAAACCTGAACCTGGGTACCGTCATGGTAGATCCTGCTATAACAGATACGGCCAATGCATTTGTGGTCAAACAGGATCCGGCACCTAAAAACAGTCT
Source organism: Chitinophaga silvisoli (assembly GCF_003412465.1). GTDB lineage: Bacteria > Bacteroidota > Bacteroidia > Chitinophagales > Chitinophagaceae > Chitinophaga > Chitinophaga silvisoli. The sequence goes on along the minus strand of NZ_QTJV01000018.1, from coordinate 56,050 downwards.
GCAGGAATTGAGTATGGTGAGAGCAGGTGAACTGGTGAGCATCTGGTTGTCACCCAACCCGCCGGTAAAAAGCGGTGGCGATACAACTTCCGAAAATTAATAAGTATACCCCATAATCGTTTAACTTATAAAATTTACAGCAATGGAAAATATTACTGCTGAAGAACTGAAAAAACGTATAGACAGTGGTGAAACCTTGCATATCGTCGATGTGAGAGAGCCACATGAGCACGCAGAGTTTAACATCGGTGGCATCCTCTTGCCACTGGGTGATATCAGAGCAATGCAGGTGGATGAGCTGGAAGATTTGAAAGACGAAGAGGTAATTGTGTATTGCAGAAGCGGTGGCAGAAGCGGCCAGGCAGCTATGATCCTGGAGACAATGGGCTTTCAGAATGTCAAGAATCTGACCGGTGGAATGTTAAACTGGGAAGAGAAGTTCGGGAGATAAGAAATTAAATATAAGGCTGACCATCCGGTCAGCCTTATATTTTAAATGCATGTATTATTGTTCAAAGAAGGCACAGCTACCGCCCACCCAGGTATCTGATTTATCCTTCGTGACCCCGATCATTTTGCTCTTACTGATCCTCGCCAGGTTGTGCACCAGTTCAGGACGGGGTGCCCCATCCTTCCATAGGTACATCATCCTGATCTCACAATAAGCCGGCCCCTCAGGCGTTGCTATGGCAGGTGCATATTGCACCTTACGCTGCAGGATCCAGTTCTCAGGATCTGTAATCCCCTTTATATCTTCCTGCGTTACATCTATCACCACCCCCTGACCTGCAAAAGAAAACAGCGGTTTCAGCACATAATTTTCAAGGTCCGCCGGCAACTCCCTGGCATTCAGGAACCAGCTCTCCGGTGCAAACTCACTTTTTATAAATGGCAGAATAAACTTACTGATCCTGTAAAACCAGTTCGGATGCGTGATCCACTCCACATCGAAGTCCTGGAACAGGGATACATGTGCCGGTAAATAAGCCGATTGCTTTTGCAGATCATCAAAGATCACGCGATTGTATATACGCTTTATTAAAGTATCCTTGTAGTATAACTGCTTGCCCCTCTGCTCCAGGTCTGTAATGCAAACCACAGGAATGCCCAGCACTTTTTCCGTATAGTAAAAATCAATGCGGGTCTTTTGCTCATGCGGCTTTACTTCCAGCAATACGACTTCTTCCGGCTGATAAGGCCCTACAATGATCTCTTTTAATAATGATAAATAGCTATTGTCATTATAGCCATTGAAATAGTTATTGACAGTATCCGGAATCTGGAAATGATGTTTAAACTCCCGCGCCATCAGCTCCTGGAAGGCGTACAGGGAAGGGAATCCCTGCAGCTCTATGAGTTGTGGTTGTAATTCACCTGCCGCATTCTTACACACCGCAAAATCAATGATTACAAAATGTGCATGCTCATTTTCTCCCGGTACTTTCATACATGGCGGGAATGACGCTTCGCTATTGGCTTTGAAGTCAGCCTGCGTAATGATATCTATGATCGCTTCACTGGTTTCAACCAATTGCTTTGTCAGGGCAGCAGGCACAAACACAGGTGTTTCCGCTACTTTGAAAGCAGGTGCTTCTCCGGCGGCAGCCGCCATTGATTGAATAAATGCCGCGTATTTTTCAGCCGTGAAATGTTCGTTGTAGTATTTGCGTAAAGAAGGAATCATGGTTTGAAGGATAAGGCGTTGTCCAGAAATGCAGGAATAAAAGTATCATACGTAAGCATGATCTTATCAGGATCAGAAAGCTGTTCCAGCATGCTATAATATTTTTCAGCACCATAGTTGGTAAGCACCTGGTCTTTCTTTTCTTTTTGTAGCAGGTACATGCGCATACCGGTGGCATCTGCTTCCGGGTGGAATTGTGTGCCAATCATGTGAGGACTGAAACGAATGGCCATGGTCGCTCTTTCCAGCGGTACATGTGGGCGTTCTTTTTCAATCGCCAGCACTGTGGCGCCGATAGCAGCCATGCGCTCATGGTTTAGCCCGATCACCTGCCAGTTGCGGCTGTCCACGATATAGAAAGGATCCGGAAGATTTTCAAAGACCTTTTCTGTTAATACCGTTGGATGTACGGGGAAGACCCCAAAAGCCGGGGACCTTCGTCTGCACACATTACCCAGTTGCAGGTAGCGACACATTAATTGAAATGAATGACAGATCAGGAGCACAGGTTTGGCAGCCGCCATCAGCGCTTCCATCGTCTCAAAATAACGGCGTTCCCATTCCGTCCCTTCGCTCTCCAGCGGGGAGCCGGGACCACCAGTAGAGATATAAATATCGTAAGAAAGATCAGGTACCCGGACAGCTATGCGCACTTCATACTCATCACATTGCAATGCCAGCGAATTACGCACAGCATATGCTGCGAGTATTTCCCTGATACAGCGCATCCCTTCGTTCGGGACTCCTTCATACATGTCCAGTATAGCTACCTTCATGTGTTAGCAGTCTTTGAGGAATTGGTGAATAATGAAGTCTGTCACACTGTGGAGATTCTTGTTTTCTTTAAATACGGCCAGCTGTTTATCAGCCCCGGTACCGTTTTGTAAAATCTCTTTTGTATACTCGATATAAGAGCGGCTACCCAGTTCATCCACCACATCGTCTACAAATTCCAGCAGCTCAAAGATGAGGGAACGGGTATTCACCTCCGCCTCCTTACCAAAGTCGATCAGGTTGCCATCTATGCCATAGCGGGAAGCTCTCCATTTATTTTCATTGACCAGTGCGCGGTTGTAAATAATGAAGTTCAGGTTCTGCATACGCAGTTTATAAATCTTGGCGCAAAGTGCCTGGAAGATGGCGGCAATAGTACAGGTTTCCTGCAGGGTGAGCGGTACATCACAGATCCTGAATTCTACTGTATCGTAGAATGGGTGTACCCGCAGGTCCCACCATACCTTGCGTGCATTGTCAATACACTTGGTCTTGACCAGGAGTTGGATATAGCGGTCGTATTCTTCGATACTTGCAAAGTAATCGGGAATACCGGTGCGGGGAAACTTATCAAATACCTTCGTGCGGTATGATTTAAAGCCCGTATTCCGGCCTTCCCAGAAAGGTGAATTAGTACTAAGGGCAAAAACATGCGGCAGGAAATAACGCACAGAATTAGCGATATGCAGGGCCATTTCCCTGTTTTCCATCCCTACGTGCACATGCAGCCCAAAGATCAGGTTAGAGCGTGCGGCATCCTGCATTTCATTTACGATTTCGAAATAGCGGGGATGATCCGTAATGAGCTGGGCTTCCCATTTGGAAAAGGGATGGGTACCGGCAGCTCCGATACTATAGCCCAGGTCACCGGCTATCTGTGCCACGGTTTTGCGAAGGTGAGCTACATCTGCACGGGCCTCGTCGATATTGCCACAGATGTGGGTACCGACTTCAACCACGGCCTGATGAAATTCAGCTTTTACTTTTTCCGGGATAACTTTGTGGGCCTGTTCTACAATTTTCTGTTCATGGGAGCATAACTCGAGCGTGCGAGGGTCCATGACCATGTATTCTTCTTCAATGCCGAGTGTGAAATTCCGGAGCATAGCTGGTAATTAGGGAGGCAAGATAAGAAGAATATGGAAAATGGCCTGCGGCAGCAAGGGAAGTGTAGGTAGGGCAAACAAAAAGGCCTGCATACCGGCTGAGGGGAGAAGCTGGTAATGCAGGCCGGTTGTATTACAACAAACAACCTTATTCTTTGGTCTTTGCTTTTTTAGCTGTCGTCTTTTATTACGACAACCGCCTTATTCTTTTGCCTTTGCTTTTTTAACAGTCGTCTTTTTGGCAGCAGGCTCTTTCTTTGCCGCTGCTTTTGGCTTGGCTTCTTTTTCAGCCGGTGTGGCCGACTTCTTCGCCGCTGTCTTCTTCGCACCTGGAACGATCGCTGTCTGGCTGCCCGGCACCGCATGCGTCATAAACGCACCCCAGGTCAGGTTATCCGTTCCCGGCAACTGTCTTAAGGCTCTCTCAATCGCATAATTAGCCGCTGTTTCTACCACCCACTCAAAATTCTCCGCACCAATCGTATCCTTGTCCGCCTCCGGAGCCGGGTTCCAGAAATCAATCACATAAGGAATACCGCTCCGCACAGCAATTTCCACCGTATTGAAATCATATCCCAGGTAACGGTTCAGGTTAGCCACCTGTTCTATAATCACCCCTTCCAGGTCATCGTCTCCCTGTTGCTTGTCCAGGTAGCGCTGATAAGGGGCCTCATACGGATCGTAGGGGATGACCCTTACATACTTGCCGCCGATGCAATAACAACGGTAATAAGAATCGTATTCAATTTCTTCCTGCAGCATCATCACCAGCTGGCCGGTATGCGCATGTTGTGCAAAGAATTCCTCAGGACTATTTACTTTGTAGACATGTTTCCAACCTCCGCCATTGTAAGGTTTCATATATGCCGGGAAGCCAATGTGCGCGAAAATGCTTTCCCAGTCAAAAGGGTATACGAGGTTCCGGAAAGACTGATCTGTCGTATTCACAGGCAGATCACGGGAGGGGATTAAAGCTGTTTTAGGAACATTGACACCCGTACGTGCAGCCAGTTCGTTGTTCACAAATTTATCGTCCGCGCTCCACCAGAATGGGTTATTGATCACCGCGGTTCCTTCCAGGGCAGCCTGTTTGAGCCAGGTGCGGTAAAAGGGAACATCCTGCGAAATGCGGTCCAGGATCACAGCATATTCATTGGGAATACCCTGAATTACTTTGTCGATGGATACAAATTCAGCACTGATGTTTTGAACGTTTTTAGCGTTTACACGGTCAATAAATGCCTGGGGGAAACTGTTTTCCTGACCATAGAGAAGGCCTATTTTTTTCATCCTAAAAAAGGTTTTACGTTGAGTGTATCAATGATTCCGTTTGCAGTAGAAGCGGTTGAGGATCAATATTCGCGCCAATGGATTCGCCTGCTTATTTTAATAAGAGAAATGTAATACGGTAATCTCTCCTTTCAACCCTATTCATAAAGGGATATCTCTGTTTCCAATCTTATTAATTAAGATTATCTCTCCTTCCAACCCTATTAATAAAGGGCATCTCCCTTCCCAACCCTATTTAATCAGCGATATATAATACGGCAACATCTCATTCCATACAGGCCAGTCATGTTTCTGATTCGGTCTGATATCCAGCCAGTGGCTGATCCCTTTGTGAGCAAGGATCCCTGACATCCGTTCATTCTGTTCACGGCTTATATCTTCGTCAGCTACACCTAGTATAATCCCCATACGCCAGAGGGCTTCATGCGGATTATCGCGCATATAATCCATCGGATTATGAAAATAAACATTGTCATCATAATGCCCATCCAGGCGGCCGGTGATATCAAATATACCGCTGAGACTAAAGAGGTAAGAAACCAGCCCGGGGTACCGGAAGGCAAAGTTGGCTGCATGGTAACCCCCAAAACTACAGCCGGCTACGGCTACGCGGCGTACACCTGTTTCATGCATCACCCTTTCCAGCACCTCGTGGCGCAGCATGTTGTCGTAACTGATATGGTTGAGGGTGCGTTGGGCAGGGGAGACCTGTGTATTGTACCAGCTCCGGGCATCTATACTATCAGGGCAATAGACCCTGATGAGCTGCTGGTCAATGAACCATTGTAATGCATGAATCAGGCCTCTTTCCTTATGTTCATAATGGCGGCCCATAGAAGTAGGGAAGAGGATGAGGGGATAGCCTTCCTCTCCGAACACCAGCATCTCGAATTCACGCCCGAGATGTGGAGACTTCCATTTGTAATGTTGTTCCTGCATCCCTATAAATATAATAAAAAAAACGCTTCGGCTTACACAGCCGAAGCGTTTCCTTGTATCTGTGGATATCCAGATTAGAAGTTGTAGCGAACGCTCAACTGACCTCTCCAGCGTGACAGGTAGTCACTCACTGTGTATGGTCTCAGAATACCATTGATGTTGTTCATCTTTGTCTTATCAAAGTTGAACGTTGGTGTCTGCGTCTGAGATACGATGTTGAACAGGGACAGAGACTGGTTGCTCAGGTAGTAAGACCAACCCCAGTTACGGTTCAGCAGGTTAGCAACGTTCAGCACGTCGAAACCAACTTCCAGTCTGTGTGTATTTTTCAGGATGAAGTCCTGTGCGATTTTCAGGTCGAAGTGACTTTCCCATGGCATTCTTGCACCGTTACGTACTGTGCTCTTACCCAGGTTATCCTGCAGGTATTTGTTATGAGAAGCAAAATCCTTGAAGTCAGCCAGCTGCTGATCAGGAGTTACTACAGTACCGTTTGACAGTGTCAGGTTAGTGAACTGACTGGCATCTGTAGGCAGGTAAGCTAAGCTCGCAGAACCAGTTTTACCGGAAGCATCATCACCTGTCAGGTTGTAGTTATACAGGAATGAATAACGCTGACCAGTGTACCCCTGGTAAACCAGGCCGATGGTAGTAGACATGTGGTTCTTGGCATAACGGAAAGTCTTGCTTCCATAAGCAACCACACGGTGACCTGGATCGTAGTTAGCACGCGCGATATCTACATTATTCAGACCATTCTGGTTGTAAGCAAAACGCCAGTTAGAATAAGCAGTAGAAGAAGTACCGTCGTTTACAGAGGTAGATTTACCATAAGTATACGCGACGCTACCAGCCCATCCGTGATCCAGCGGTTTCTGAATCTGGAAAGTGAAGTTATATGCATAACCCTTGCTGGTGTTAGTCAGGTAGATCACATCAGTATAAGATGTGTTGGCACGTTTGAAATTGTACCATGGACGTGTTTCGTTACCTACAGCAACAGTACCGGCCTGGTCACCTACATTGAGGTTTTTGTAAGCAATGTTATTGATAGTCTTTGTATACAAACCTTCAATAGTACCAATCAGACCCCACCATGGCAGTTTCTGGTCGATAGCCAGGTTACCACGCAGTACCTGTGGATATTTGAAGTTCTTGTCAGTTACGTCAACCTCAGTTGGAGCTGCTGCAGTAGTTGGGATATAAGCACCCAGGTGTGTATCATTAGGATTGTAGTTGAAACGCACTGAAGCATCAGGAGTTCCAGAGAATTTAGTGAATGCTACCCCTGTGTTGGAGTAAGCGTTAGAGATCCATACCAGTGGTACACGACCAGTGAACAGACCAACACCACCTCTCAGCTGGGTCGTACCATCGCCATTAACATCGTAGTTGAAGGCAACTCTGGGTGCGAACAGCAGTTTGGATTTAGGAACCACATTATTCTGAACGCTGTATTTAGCAGCCAGGTCAGAAGCGTTGAACCCGGTATTTGCATCAGGTTTGTTGAAGAAAACAGGCAGATCGATACGAACACCATAAGTCAGTCTGAACCTGTCATTGATATCCCATACATCCTGGCCATATAAGCTGAACTGACCTGCATGGATCTTACCTGGAGCTACGTCATCACCACCTTTAGCGGAATAGCTGATACCATATGATGATGGAGCAGCAGAGTTAGCCAGGAAAGAGCTCAGGCTCTTGTAAGTATAGTAACCATAGTAGTACTGCAGGAACACGTTGTTCGTGTTGAAGAACTGGTTGTCAGTACCAAAGGTCAGGGTGTGTTTCTTCTTCTGGAGAGTCAGGTTGTCCACGATAGTGAAGTTGTCCTGACCCAGTGAGTTACGCGCAGAAGAGTAATCGGAACCTACGTTGTAGTTCAGACCACCTTCCTGGATATAAATAGAAGGGAAAGCAGCAGTATTACGTCTGTCGCGGATGCGGTTGTAAGTAACACGCAGTACGTTAGAAGTAGTTGCATTAAAGTTACTGTTCAGTTCAGCTACAGAAGAGTTAGTTGTGCTGAGCATGTAGTAACCGCTGTTACCAAAAGTCATAGTAGTGGTGCTACGGGAAATCACGTAGTTGCTACCATCTACATAGCTATGACGCAGGGTCAGCTTGTGCTTGTCACTGATGTTCCAGTCGATACGTGCGAAAACAGAAGTCGCATAACCTTTGGAACTGATATCAGTGTAACTTCCCGGATCGAAACCGTAAGTGCTGTTCACATAGTTACGGATAGAATCCAGTCTTGCTGTGCTGAATTTGGAACCGGAACCAGCATCCGCAGGGTTGTAACCCAGTGGAGTTTTGTAATCGTTCCTTTCAGCGTTTACAAAGAAGAAAGCTTTATTTTTCACGAGTGGCCCACCTAAGCTGGCACCCCATGTAGTATTATTATAATTAGGATATTTTGCCTCGCTCTGTACATGCTTACCTACAAAACCCTGATTCTGGTTCAGGAAATAAGCAGAACCATGGAACTGGTTAGTACCCGATTTAGTAACAGCATTGATACCACCACCAGTGAAGTTACTCTGGGTAACATCGTATGGCGACAATACAACCTGTACTTCCTGTACAGATTCCAGTGGCACAGCGTTTACGTTTGCCTGACCACCGTTTGTACCTGTAGCAGTCAGACCGAATACGTCATTTGCACTCGCACCATCTACAGTGAATTGGTTGAATTTGTTGCTCTGACCTGCGAAAGAGATCCCCAGCGGACTACCATTCGAGCTGCTGTAAGTAGCTACCGCCTGCGGAGTCAGACGGGCAAAATCCTGGATGCTACGGCCTACAGTTGGCAACTCAGTCAGCTGGCGCTGGCTGATGTTGGTCTGTGTGCCAGTACGGTTTGAGCTGATGATGCTGCTTCTCTGACCGGTAATAGTTACTTCGTTCAGCGATTTGCTGCCATCTTCCAGTTTTACGTTTTGGGTCAATGCAGTACCCAGGCTCAGATACAGGTCCCTGAAGTTTTGTTCCTGGTAACCTACATAGGTAATTGTGATGGTGTAAGGTCCACCTACTTTCATATTAGGGATTGTGTAACGACCTCCCTCCTGTGTTGTGGTACCGTAAACTGTTCCCGTTGGAACGTGAACGGCTTTAACTGTGGCCCCAATCAGCCCTTCCCCCTTTGCATCCTTCACCAGACCGGTAACAGCACTTGTTGTTACCTGAGCGAAAGAGTAGCAAACGCTAAGCAAGACAATGAATGTTAACAGTAGTTTTTTACATCCCATATTTGAGCAGTTTGATTTTATTTAGAGCGCAAAGGTTAAAAAAAAATACGTAGTAATTTTAACTTCAAATTAACAAATTGTTAAGCCATATTAAAAAGATGAGTAGATCGCTAGGTTAATTCGAAACTATATGGGAAAACAGCCTTTAAATCGAGTTTGTTCAACTAATAGGGGTAGAAATTCTAATATTTCGAATAATAAAATGTTCAAATACTTAAATCTCTGCCAGGCAAGGACTGTTTTTATATTAGGTTTAGCTCAAATGTTTATATGTTTATTTTTTATATGTGATGCCGGCTTGCAGGGAATGAATGGATGGCAGTGTGTTTGAACCCCAAATGAAGAATTAGTGCTTTACAACACCTTAACAAGGTGATTTTTTGTCCTGTCAAAAGGGCGTAAAATCCGGGATTAGTCCAACGATTCCTGCGTCTTTTTACCCTAACTTTGCTAATCAATATAACAACAGTGATATGTTAGATACAATAGAATCAGCCATAGAAGATATAAAGAAGGGTAAACTGGTCATAGTAGTAGACGACGAGGATAGGGAGAATGAGGGCGATTTCATCACAGCTGCGAGAAATGTCACCCCGGAGATTATCAACTTTATGAGCCGTCACGGCCGTGGATTAATATGTGCACCCCTGATTGAGGAAAGATGCGAAGAGCTCGGACTCGAAATGATGGTGCGCGATAATACCGCTTTACACCAAACACCATTTACTGTCTCTGTAGATTTACTGGGCCATGGTTGTACCACCGGCATCTCTGCACACGACAGGGCAAAAACTGTACAAGCCTTAATCGATCCCAATATCCACCCCGAAGAATTAGGTAAGCCTGGCCATATCTTCCCCCTGAAAGCAAAAAAAGGGGGCGTATTGCGCCGTACAGGGCATACCGAAGCTACTATCGATCTCGCCCGCCTGGCTGGATTTGAACCCGCCGGTGTGCTGGTTGAAATCATGAACGAAGATGGCTCTATGGCCAGACTGCCCGAACTGAAAGAAATTGCTATTAAGTTTGACCTGAAACTGATCTCTATCAAAGATCTGATCGAGTACAGACTGGCAAAAGAATCCCTGATCGAAGAGCAGGTAAGAGTGCAAATGCCTACTGAATATGGTGATTTTGAACTGATTGCGTTTAAGCAACTGAATTCAGGCGAAACCCATATGGCACTGAAAAAAGGTACCTGGGAAAAAGGTGAACCAGTACTGGTAAGAATCCACTCCTCCTGCGTAACAGGTGATATCCTGCATAGCCTCAGATGCGATTGCGGACCACAGTTACACAAAGCCATGCAAATGGTGGAAGCAGAAGGGAAAGGCCTTATATTATATATGAACCAGGAAGGCAGAGGTATCGGCCTGCTCAATAAACTGAAAGCTTATAAACTACAGGAAGAGGGGAGAGATACCGTCGAAGCAAACCTGGAATTAGGTTTCCAGATGGATGAAAGAGATTATGGCGTAGGGGCCCAGATCCTGAGACACCTGGACATTACCAAGATGAGGTTGATTTCCAATAATCCCAAGAAGAGGGCAGGGATGAAAGGTTATGGATTGGAAGTGGTGGAAAACGTGCCGATTGAAATTCATCCAAATCCACATAATGAAGTGTACCTCAGAACAAAGAGAGATAAAATGGGTCATGAGATCCTGAAAGGATAAGCAACTAAAAGGCCCTGGCTAATAACCAGGGCCTTTAGTTTTAATGCTATGTTTTAGTATTAAGCAATATTTTATTTTTAATGCAATGTATCCGTCGCCGGCTTCACAATCGAAGAATCCTTCTCCTCCTGCCTGATCAGCTCAGCCCTCCTGGCACTATCTATCATCCTTCTCCTCGCCCGCTCATTAAACAGCTCCGTGAACTTATTATACTCACGTACATAAGAAATACCCAAACCCGCCTTATTCCTGTTCACCAAATTATAAACATCATAATCCGATTTACTAAATGCATTGATACGCAGCCTGCCCTCCGGTGTCAGCAAATACTCCGCCCTGAAGTCACCCGCCAGGCGGTTCGTATTGGCCGAAGTTGAAGCCTTCCCCCAGTCATAATCACCCCCCACATACAACCTTACCCTATTATTATAGAAGTTACTCGTTATACCCGCACTCACCTGGTTCCTATCCATCGCTGTATTATCCTGGTTACCAATATTATAAGCTCTATAGTTCACATTCACCCCAATACCACTGTTCTTAAGCAGGGCCCCCGTAATATTATTCAAAATCGCCTGCGCCTGCGCACTCAATGCCTGCCCCACACTATTCTTACCCGTTATCGCTACATTCGCACCCGCCGCATTCGGATCCTCCGGCAGGAACTGGTTAAACAGCAGCAAACCCGCCATCTGTTGCAATGCCTTATTCTGGTCCTGGTTAATCTCTTTCAGTTTTGCCGCCACTCCACTCTCATAAGCCAGTGAACCTACCTCCGGCAAATTGATCTCATAAGAAATATCCGGCTTCATCAGTTCCCCTCTCAGGTTAATAAGGATGTCCACTCTCTCCGTACGCGTAGCCAGTTTATCAGTGGCTGTCGATGCCGTACCTACCAGGTTGTACAAACTCACCTTCGGCAGGGAATATTTCGCATGAATATCCACCTTCGCTGCCTGCGGATCCCCGTTCCAGGTAATGGAACTGCTCTTGTCTATATCAAACTTCCAGCTGGTCAGTCTTTGTAATGTGAAGTTGTAACTACCCAGGTTAATCTCATAGTTCCCAAACATGGTAAAGTCGCCATCCAGGTTCACATTGATCTGAAGATTACCGGTACCATTCGCAGAAATCATATCCCCCGAAGCCGCATCCATAATCACATCAATCTGTGCATCAGGAGTTGCGGAAATATCCAGTTTTACATTCAGCTTCACATTGTCCTTTTTCTTTTTCTTCTCCTCCTTCATTTCCGTACCATAGGTCTTGAAGGTAATGTAGTCCGACTTCCCGATATCCTTACTGTCCGACAGCGGCAGGTAAAAGTGTGTACCCCTGTCCGGCCTTGCCTGCACCTTCAGGAGCATATCTTCCATCGGCCCCTGGAAGTATACCTTACCATCCGCAATCACATCCCCGTAAAAGAGATCACTATCCGCCGGCCCCGTACCCAGGAACACAAAGTTCCTCGCTGTCACATCAAAGTCGAAGTTCAGCTTATTGAAATGGTCGTGGGAAATGTAGCCACTACCAGTTGCCTTACTTCCATTCTTATCGATAATGGAGAAGTTGCCAAATTCAATGAGGTTATCGTCTATATTGATATTCAGTTTTGGAATGGTATAATTCGTACCCAGGTACAGCACCCTTACTTTTGCACTATCCACTTTCAGGTTCCCCTTTACTGATGGCAGATCCGTAGTGCCGCCTACATTGATGGAGCCGCTCACCTGTCCTTTCAGGTCTGTTACATAGTCTTTTACAAACCTGTCTATCAGTACAAGGTCCACGCCCTTCAGGTTAATGACACCATCCAGGTTTTTATTTTCCCTGGTCAGTCCTACGCTGCCTTTTGCATCCAGGTTCTTGCCTGCATTGTCACTATGTACCTCAAAAGTCGCCTGCCCGGTGCCCTGGCTATAACCGCCTACAAAAGATACAAGGCCGATAGAGTCATTATCCAGTCGCAGTTCTTTTGTCGTAATGTCTGCATCCACATCCAGGTTCCGCATAGGGTCCATGATCAGGATCTTCCCATCGGCCATACCCTCTATACGCATGGGTGTCAGCTGTGCAGGAATCACATCCGCAAGGTTCAGGTTTTTGAGGGTGATCATAAACGTAGACTCATCCGGGTTGTATTCATTTGTTTCTACAGTTACACTCTGTTCGTTGCGCGTCACCTTCAGGTTATGTACTGTAAGGAAGTCCTTACTCCAGTAGATTTCATTGCCCGGAGTCACATTCCACTGCCTCTCATTCACGGTAAAGGCGCTGTTCAGGAAACTGACCTTCACGCCATCCTGCACGGTGACCACCCTGGCATAGAAACCATCCAGTGAGGAGGTATCCTGTGCCTGCAGGTCCACCTTCAGGTAAGAAGTATCCCTGCCTGAGCTGGCCAGGATGAGCGGATTCTGCAGGATCACCTTATCCCCGCTGCTCACCCTGCCTATACTTGTACTGATGTCAATCTTGTTAAATGTACCGGAACTCTTCAGTTGCAGGTCGTTCACTGTATAGCCCCCGTATCCTGCCTGTGGCACAAATACATTCAGGGCCAGGTTACCATTCACCGTATTCAGGGAGCCGTCTATTTTAGACTGGTCAAAGCCTGTCACTTTATCCGTGAAGCCCCTGATCAGCTTATCCACTTCCCCCATCTGGAAGGCGAAAGAAAAGTCCTGTTTGATCTCCTTGGTAGGTGCAGTGGGAAAATAGCTGGGATAATACTTATTGAGCAAAAGCTTGAAGGCATCCGGCAGGTCCATAAAACTGTAGTTCCCTTTCACAAACCCGCTGATCTCACTACCCTTTATCGCCAGCACCTTGGTGTTATTCTCAAAATGGGTGGATACATTCAGGGAGTCAAATTCCAGTCTGTGCAGCTTACGGTAGAGCGATACGTCGTATACGCGGGCAGAACCATCGAAGTTATCGATATTACTACCGGCAAAGTTCAGGTCCATTTTTGCCTGGAAAGTGAGCGAATCATCCGTCAGGCGCATCGCCTTCAGGTTACTGTGGCGGATATCGGAGTCAAAGCGGAACACAGGTACAGGGGTATTGAAGTCAATCGTACCGGCAAAGTCCATGTCCAGGTTCGGATCCGCCACCGTGAGGGAACCATTGAAGAACTTCCGGTTCATCTCACCCTTCGTCCTGATATTGGTATAGCTGTAATCGTAGAGCGTGATCTTTTGTACATCTGCATCTACTGTCGCATTCAGTGTTTTAAAGTTGAAACCGGCTCCGTTTACCTTGGCACTCAGCGATACGGTAGAGAGCTGCGGCACATCCAGCAGGGTACCTACGTTGAAATCATTTGTCGTCAGACTACCGGAATATACCGGCACATCCTTACTGGTCTTAAAGTTTAAGTCAGAGTTCAGGTTGCCCAGGTTGGTCTGGAACTTACCATAGGCCACGAAGTCATTAATAAACCCTGTGAAACTTCCCTGGAACAGGATGTTCGTCAGCCTGTCTATCCGTAATGGATCCACATCGCGCAGGGAAGGAGCAATGCTCAGGATCTCGCTGCCATTCGTGGTGAGTTCATCCGCACGGAAATCTATGAAGGTTTCATCGATATCCGGCAATCCGCGCATTTCCACCCCACCTTTCAGATGGGTACCACTATTATCGGAGAGCTCTATATTGTTGGCTTTCAAGTTAGAAACCGGTCCGCGGGCATCACCAGAGAGGGTGACCACCTTTTTCCAGTCGGCCAGTTCCGGCGCAAAGAAAGCAATATCGTCAGAAGATAATTTACTGTTTACAATATGTGCACGCATGAATACCAGGTTGATATAATCGTTCATATCACTGATATCGGCATATTGCATGGTATAGTAATCCCGGAGATGGCTGTTGTTCGTGAGGAGGTCCATGTGGGAGAACTCCATTTCCACGGGCGACATCTTGAACCGGGCACTGAGTTTCTTCACTTCAAACCCGCTGCGCTCTTTCGTACTGAAGGTCAGGTCGCCCAGGATACTGTCTTTTACCAAAGTCGTATTGGTCAGCTGCAGGTTTATTTTCTGGAAGCGGATGTGATTGGGGGCAAAGTAACCGGCTGTTACAGCAGTGGTATCATCCGGGTCGTCTACACCAAAGAGGCCGTCTTTGATCGAGACTTCCTTCACCAGCAGTTTCCAGTTGGCACTATTCCAGCGAAGTGCAGGAATGGCACTGGTGTCTGCCAGCTCTTCCTTTTCCGCTTTCGGGCGTTTGTGACGGAGTGGGGATGACTTATAACTGGATATGATAAACGAAGGCTTATCCAGCTTCAGTTCCTGTATGTCAATATTGTGCTGCTGCAGGTCGAGATTCTTGGCATCCAGGTAAATCTGCTTCGCTGATACATAGTAGTCTTCACCCACCCACTGGTCTATCTGGTTAATCCTCACATGGGTAAGGTCTACTTTACGAAGATCCAGCGATACGCCGCCTGAAGGCTTCTTAGTTTTCGAAGTATCCGGCGCACTGCTGAATGCATCGACGATGAAAGAATAGTTCCAGAGAGAATCTTTGCGGGTACGTACCAGGTTGATGGTGGCATTATCGAGGCCGATGTACTTGAGTACAGGCTTATCCTGGAAGAAAAACCAATCGGTGATCTTAACCTGGGCAGTTCCTGCATACAGCAGGGTGTCTTTATTCCTGTCTTCCACATAGAGCCCTTCGAGACGAAGGCTATTGAAGAGACGGATATCAACATGCCTGAGGTCTACTCTCGTTTTCAGCTGATGCGAGAGGCGGGTGATAGCTTGCTGAACAAGGAAATTCTGCACTGCAGGGATGTTGACAAGGATACCCAGAAGGATAGCCAAACCCAGTATACTCAGGAGAACAATCGTGATTATTTTACGTACCTTTTTCAGCGCAGCAATGTTTAAGCGGCAAATTTAATTGAATAAGTTGACAATACCGGGCTCCTGGAGCGATCGGGTTAGCAATTTTTCTCAGGCTAAGTTAATACAGTTGTTAAAGTTTTGAGATGGGAAAATGAAGGCATTTGTATAAGCTTCCTTCGACTGTTGTTCGACTGTTGTTCGATGCTTCTTCGACGCTTCTTCGATGCTTCTTCGACGCTTGTTCGACGCTTGTTCGACTAATGAATTACCGGGCATTGATTTTCAAACCCTTATAATAATCGCTCCCCATTGCCCTGCTGTCGGGCAGCCTTACTCCATCACAGGCTCTACCTTATACCCCTCCTTCCTCAGCAAAGCAATAATCCCATCCTTACCCCCCAGGTGGCCTGCACCACAGGCAAAGAAAGCAGGTGTCTGCTGTATTTGTTTGGAGATCACCGGGATCCAGTTGCGATTACGGTTATCCAGCATCAGCGTTTTATAGCGGACAATATCTTCTTCCTGTGTAATCAGCTCAAACAGCTGGTTGATATCTGCTGCATAATAAGCCGATAATAATTGCTGGTAGTCCTGCCTGGAAGTGGCCAGTGCCTTCACCGTCTTCACCAGGCTCGCAGCTTCTTCTTTGTCAGGGATACTGTCAAAGATCGCGATTTGATCTTCCGCTTTTTCCAGGCCGTGAATAGTCAGACCATGTTCTTTTGCAAGCAGCATCAGCATGCTTTCGCAGGAGACAGGGTTCGCACAGGTCACTGTTTTCTCCATAAGCATAGACATGATGACCATCGGCTTCATCCTGTCCAGTGTCTGCAACTCTACACCGACAGAATCACGGAAGTAATCGCTGAGCACTGTATAATCTTCAGGGGCTAACAGTGATTTAAAGGAGTAATCAGGCGGCATGATCATCTCACCTGCAATGCGGTTCATAGCCTCCGTATCATCCAGGTTAAACTCCATGTAGAAGGCCTTTGTTTCCTTCATCGCTTTTATAATCGCCACAGAAAAAGGCAGATCCTCACTGCAGATCATATGGATCGTACCAAAGAGGTAGGAAGGTTTCGACAGCCCATGTCCCGATATTTTCCAGAGCAAAGAGGAAGCATCTTTTTTTGGGGCATCTTTTGGGGCCAGTGGCATGAAAGTAGTCAGCAATCCAAGTAAAGTCGTCAACATAATCAGGCAGTTTTGAAAGCTTGTTTTAATTGCTGGTACAATGTTTCCAGCTGAGGTGTTTGATGCAGTGCAGTAATGATAATGCGGTTAATAGGCGGACTATCCGGATTAGGATAGCCAAAAGAGGAGATGATCGTACCCTTCCTTTCCAGCTCTTTTTCTATCCCTGCATTCAATACGAAGATAGGTAGCTGAAAGGGATTATGAAGTTGATGCATGCCTTGTGTGAATGCAAGAAATTCACCAATGCGGTGCTGCATGGTTTTGCGCTGCTGCCGGAACAAAGCTTTGCTTTGCAGGAATGCCCAGGCACTCGCCGGCATCAATGAAGTACCTGCTGTAAAGGCAGGCGTTTTTTTAAGCGCGATGATATCTTCCAGTCGTCCCGAGACCACCCCGCCCTGGATGCTGAATGCCTTGGCCAGTGAGGCCGTAAGCAGGTAGCGTAGCGGCGGATGCTGCGGTAATGAATGTACAATTCCTCCACCATCTGCACTCAATACCCCAAAGCCATGAGAGTCGTCGATCACCACCATCACTTCCTTATTGATTTCACTGAGCCAGTTAAAATCATTGACGGTACTGGTCAGTGGATTTACACTGTCCGTCACGATCACAAAGGTATTGTCAGGCCAGGCATTTACTTTCTCAATAGTTTGAGATGTCCACGCTGACCAGCTCAGCTCAGGTAAAATCGCTTTGCCTAAGCGCAGCGAGGGATGCGTGGTAGGAGAGTAGCATAGTTCCCCCTTTGTCGCTGCATATTGAACAGCACCCTGCGAGGCAAGGTAGCCGGAGGAAAAGGAAGCTGCTGCCTCCTGTCTGAGCATCTCAGCCAGGGTGTCGTCCAGCTCCTCGTATAGATCCAGGCGTAAGTTGGCAATGCGGGAAGACACAAATACGGTTCCGTAGAGGTCGATGCCGTTACGGAGTGCTTCTTTGTAGTGGGGATGTGCATGCAGGCCCAGGTAGGAGAAGCCGGAGAAGAAAAGATATTCCTTTCCGCTGACATGGGTAACATTGTCAGGCGTCGTATTCGTGTGCAAATGCATTTATTCAGCCTTTGTTTTCAGAATAAAATAATAATCACCGGATTTCACTTTCATATCGAAATGCTTATCATCGAGGGTGATTACACTTACCAGGTTCTCATAGGTGCGGTCCCCGTTGTTGGCAGTGATGGAAATAACTTTACCACCGCTCAGCATCTTGTACATGCCTGAATCGGGCTTATTATCAATAGTCGCGATGAAGAGATGATTGTCGAGGAACTGGTAGAATACGTTGGTATAGTATCCTTTCTTCAGCTCAGCTGCCTGGTTGATCTGCGTGATATCGTAACCGGAGCCGGGAGGCACAACTACATCGTAGACTCTCCATTTTTTGTGCAGGAGCTGATCGTCGCCAGCGCCGCAGGAACAGAGAAACAGCAATATGCCCAGGGTGAAAAATCTGATCACGGGTTGTAATTTTTTGGGAACAAGTTACGTGAAATTGCGTTACTGGCAGCCGCCGGTAACGCAATTAAGTTATTTCATCATGCTATCATTAAAAGCCTGTGAACCCCCTTTCGGGATGCTCAGGCTCAGCCACTTTTCACCTTTCATGATCTTACCGAGATACACAATCTGGCCTACGTGATACGGTACATGCATCAGTTGCCTGTTGATCGCATCTACCACTACATGCGGCTCACTCCTGATCATGACCTTCTTCTCCAGGTCATCTGGTGTCAGACTCCCAATCGAATCCAGGATCACCTTCCAGCCATCATTCCACAATTGTATGATCTCCTCCTTCGACGCTACGCCATTCACAAACTCCTCATCCCTGTTTCGCCATTCCTTTTCACCATCCGATGTCAGGAAATCCGTCCAACGGGAACGCATATTCCCACTCAGGTGTTTTACAATCAGGTAGATGCTGTTCGGCTCACCTTCCGGTTGCCACAGTAGTTGCTCATCGCTTAACCGGGCAATGGTCTTGTCACCCAGTGATTTGTAGTAGGACAGTCTTTCCATGGCGCTGTCCAGGTAAATCTTTCCAAGCATAGTAGTAAGTATTAATAACCGGCAGCACTGTCATCACCGCGCTTATCGCCTACCGCGTTCAGCTGGCCATTTACATTTTTGATGACTTCAGTACGGCCTATTTGTCCTATTGGGGTCACCTTATACCCCATTTTTTCCAGCCCTGCCAGCGGTGCTTTCTCAAAGTCATTTTCTACCAATACCTCATCCGGCAGCCACTGATGATGGAACTTTGGCGCGTCTACCGCCTCTTTTGGCGAAAGATCAAATTCCAGCAGGTTCATGAGTGTCTGAAAGACAGAAGTGATGATGGTAGAGCCACCAGGGGTGCCCGTTACAATGTAGGGGATTTGATTTTTCAAAACAATAGTCGGGGTCATAGAACTCAACATTCTTTTACCAGGCTGAATGGCATTTGCCTCATTGCCCACCAGGCCATACATATTTGGTACACCTGGTTTTACACTGAAATCATCCATCTCATTGTTCAGCAGGAAACCGGCACTACCTACTACTACCTTGGAACCATAACCACCATTCAGCGTGGTCGTTACCGATACTGCATTGCCTTCCGCATCCATGACAGACAGGTGGGTGGTTTCATCGCTTTCATGAATATCGCCGGCCTTTACTACCTTGCTGGAACCCGCTTTGGTAGAATCGAAATCATTCATACGTGACCTGATGTAAGACGCATCTGTCAGTTGTTTTACAGGCACCTTCACATAATCAGGATCACCGAGGAACTGTGCCCTGTCAGCATAAGCACGTCTTTCTGCTTCTATCATCAGCTGCATGGATTTCACTGAATGGAACCCCCATGCCGATAATGGATAAGGTGCTACCATACCCATGAGCTGCTGCAAAGCTACACCACCGCTGCTTGGCAGTGGCATCGTTACAATCTGGTATTGCTTGTATTTAAATACAACAGGCGTTCTGTCTACTGCACGATATAATTTCAGATCCTGTAGTGTGATCAGTCCATTCGCTCTTTCCATTTCATCCACGATCAGCTGTGCGGTTTCGCCTTCATAGAAACCCTCACGGCCCTTGTCGCGAATCCGCTTAAGTGTATTCGCCAGGTCTTCCTGGATCAGGATGTCACCTTCTTTCCAGGGAGTATCACGCATAAATGCGTTGTCTTCTGTATTGAACTTTTTAAACTGTGCCTGTGTCGAGTTGAGACTCCGTGCTTCAGCAGCCGTAATCGCAAATCCTTTTTCCGCCAGCCGGATCGCCGGCGCAATCAATTTCTTCATAGGTAATTTGGCATAAGGAAGGGAGGCATATAGCCCTGCAACAGTACCCGGTACACCACAGGCAAGGTGACCATCTATACTGAGGTTTTGGATCGGGTTACCGGCAGAATCCAGGTACATGTCCCTGGAAGCCTTGGCCGGCGCAGCTTCCCGGTAGTCGATCGTAACGTTTTTGCCATCTTTGAGGTGGGCTACCATAAACCCGCCGCCACCCAGATTACCGGCAGCAGGGTATACAACCGCCAGCGCCAGCTGCGTAGCAATCGCAGCGTCTATGGCATTACCTCCCTGTTTCATGACCTCTATTCCCGCCAGGCTGGCAAGGGGATGAGCCGAGACTACTGCACCTTGAGAAGCATTTACTTCTTTTTCAATTTTGTAGTGGATTGCGTCGTCCTGCGCAAAAACATTGAGGCAGGAGCATAACGTAACTGTGAGTAGTACTGTGCGCATCTGAAACGTGTTTTATTCTTTTGTATCTATTTAGTATTTTGGTTAACAGCCTATAGTCTATCACCATATTCGCCACCTTCAAACAACAAATCTAAATATAAAACCCAAAATCTACGTCGTATGATTCACCCAGTTAACCATTTTAAGAGCTTATTGCTCTTTTTTTCTCTATTCATTCTATCGGCACAAATCACCTATTCCCAAACAGCCGGCATTATCTCAGGTATTGTCAAAGATGTCCATGGCAATGTACTGGCAGGTGCCACCGTACAAATTGAACGGACTAACAAAGGTGGGTACACCAATGCCCAGGGTAGATTTTCGCTCGAGACTATTCCCGGCAATTACACCGTGCTGGTGAGTTATGTAGGATTCGTGACACAACATCAACCCGTAACCGTAAAAGCCGGGGAAGCAGCTGTACTGAATATTTCACTGGTAGCCAGTACAACGATGAATGAACTGGTGGTACTGGGTTCCCGAAGCCTGCCCCGTAGTCAGACAGAAACACCGGTGCCTGTCGATGTCATAGACATCAGGCGGATAGCAGAAAATTCCCCGCAGGTAAGCGTGAACCAGATCCTGAATTATGTAGCACCTTCCTTTAGCTCAGGCGTGCAGACAGTGGCCGATGGTACGGATCATATAGATCCTGCATCACTGCGGGGATTAGGACCAGACCAGGTATTGGTACTGGTAAATGGAAAGAGACGATATACCACCGCACTCGTCAATGTAAACGGTACCTTTGGCCGTGGTGCTGTGGGCACGGATATGAATGCCATTCCTACTTCGGCCATCGACCGTATTGAAATCCTGAGAGATGGCGCTGCCGCGCAATATGGCTCCGATGCCATCGCCGGTGTCATCAACATTATCCTGAAGAGCAGCGTAAATCAATTAGGCATCAGCGTTACCAGCGGAGGAAATGTCACTTCACAGGCAGATCATCATTTAGACGGGCAGACTGTGCAAACCGGTGTTAATTATGGTATCCCCATTGGTAGCAAAGGAGGTTATATCAACTTCGGTGGTTCCTACGATTTCAGGAATTATACCAACCGCTCAGGCCCATGGTCAGGCACGATTTACAAAGCATATCCCGGTGGTGCAGATAAGACAGATAGTTTCCTGGTCGCCAATCACATTACCCGCAACGATATCCGGATGCGGGTAGGACAATCAAAACTGCGCAGTGCACAGCTTTTCGTCAATGCAAATATTCCACTGGAAAATAATGGAGAAATCTATTTCTTCGGCGGCATCGGCTACAGGGCCGGCAATGCTGCAGGCATCTACCGCTTGCCCAACGATAGCCGCAATGTGATAGATATCTATCCGCTTGGTTTCCTGCCTGAGATCAACAGCGATATTTACGATCGCTCCTTTGGTGCAGGTATCAGGGGAAACCTGGGCGAATGGAAAGTAGATTTTAGCAATACCTATGGCAGAAATGAATTTGATTTCTCTGTACAAAATTCTCTGAATGCCTCACTGGTCAATGCATCTCCTACCAGGTTCACCTGCGGTGGCCCTATCTTCGCGCAGAATACCACCAACCTTGATTTCTCCCGGAGAATAGACCTTTTCGATATCGCCTTTGGTGCAGAACATCGTTTTGAAAAATACCAGCTGGTAGCTGGTGCAGAAAACTCGTATACAGACTATGGCCGTGCTGCTAAAATCGGTGTAGATGCCAATGGCAATGATATTCTCATTCCTGATCCGCAAGGCCCCATCAATACATTGTTCGGCCCCGATGGTTCTGCAAGACCCGGTGGTGCACAGGTATTCCCGGGTTTCAGACCGGAGAATGCCATTACTGCCACCCGATCGGCGATTGCTGCCTATCTCGATGTGGAAGCAAATCTCAGCCGCGCATTCTTATTAGGTGCAGCTATTCGTTTTGAAAACTACAATGATTTCGGCAGCACAACCAATGGTAAACTGACTGCCCGCTATAAGCTCAGTGACAAGACAGCCCTCCGTGGATCAGCCAGCACCGGTTTCAGAGCACCTTCCCTCCACCAGCAATATTATTCTTCTACCAGTACCTTGTTTGTAGACGGTCAGCCATATGAAGTAGGCACCTTTACAAATGATAGCCGCCCCGCACAACTGCTGGGTATTCCCAAACTGAAGCCGGAGAAATCAAAAAGCCTGAGCGCAGGGTTCACAACTATAGCAGGCAAATTCAGTTTTACGCTGGATGGATATTATACCCGCATCAATGACAGGATCGTATACACCGATCAGTTTTCCGGCAACAATGCAGATACTGCTTCAGCAGTTGATAAGGAAATCTACCAGTTGCTCTCCCTCGCCAATGCCAACAGGGCGGCCTTCTTTGCAAACGCTATCAATTCAGAAACCAGGGGAGTAGACCTCGTAGCTACTTACAGCACAAGACTGGGCAAAGGTAATTTTCGTGCAGACCTTTCCGGTACCTATAGTTATACACAACAGGTGGGCGATATCCATTCCTCTCCCAAACTGAAAGGCAAGGAGAATATCTATTTCAGCAGAACCAGCCGTATTTACCTCGAAAGAAGTGTGCCCCGGGAAAAAGTAAATCTCTCCCTCTCATATACCCTCAATAAACTGAACCTCTTTGTAAGAAACGTGTACTTCGGCAATGTGGAAGAAGCGACCAATGACCCGGCATTTTACCAGACCTATGGTGGCAAGGTAATCACTGATATGGCAATAGGGTACAGGTTATGCAAAGAGGTCAGGGTCAGCATCGGTTCCAACAATGTACTGGATGTCTACCCCGACCTGGTGAAAAATCCTGCTAATACCAACAGTAACCAGTTCAGGTATAGCCGCCGTACTACCCAGTTTGGGTACAATGGCAGGTTCCTGTTCGCCAGGCTGGAATTAAACTTATAAAATCCTGCCAGGTCTCTTTTAGGCCCCCGGGTTAGTTGCCCTAAGCGACTGACCCGGGCCCTGAAGGATATCCCCCCTTTTGTGTTATTTGAAATAACCATTTTTTATATATGTTTGTAAGGGACAACATAACCTATGACAACAGCTTTGAAATGCACGGGCACTTTATTGCTGTTTATAATAGCAGTGCACTGTAACAACCAGCGACCCGATAATGCGACCTTGAAACAGATCATGAGGGATGAAGATGGCATCGTATACAAACGCGTATTTACCTTATCAATGGACCCCAACAGGGAACGGGTGGAGATTTACTTCAAATCCGGTGGCCTGAAGGAACGCTATTTCCGTAAAGCTGGCAGGCTGGATGGCCCGCGACAACTCTTTTACCTTTCCGGCATGCTCTCCGAATCGGGCAACTGGCGGAATGATTGTCGTATAGGGGAGTTCCGTTATTACCGGGAAGACGGGCAGCTGGACTGCGTACAGTATTACGGTTTGTTAGGCGACGGTAGCAGGTGATGCTGATATTTCTTATCTTCATGTAGTAATTCTACAACAGATGAAATACCGCTTACTGGCACTGGTTTTCGCAGTTATTGCCACAACTTTTTCCCTTTCCGCTCAAACACTGCCTTCGCCGGATCAGTTTCTTGGATACCCACTTGGCACACAGTTTACACCACACTACAAGGTGTTGGATTATTTCAGGGCAGTAGCAGCCGTTACGCCCAATATGCAGCTTGAACAATATGGCACTACCTACGAAGGAAGGCCGCTGATGATGGCGACTATCACTTCGCCTGCCAACTTTGCCAGGCTGGACCAGATCAGGGAGCATAACCTGCAGCTGGTCAACGGCGACGAAAAAGCAGCCGGCAATGATCCCGTGATAGTATGGCTTAGTTACAACGTACACGGGAACGAAGCTGTGTCTACAGAAGCAGCGATGAAGACCCTGTACACCCTGGCAAACAAGAGCAATACACAGCAGCAGCAATGGCTGGAAAAAACCATAGTGATCATCGATCCATGCCTGAACCCCGATGGCCGTGAGCGTTATGTGAATTACTATAACCAGGTACATACACTCATTCCTGACCCGGTATTATCCGGCAGGGAACATAAAGAACCCTGGCCAGGTGGCAGGGCAAACCACTATTACTTTGACCTGAACCGTGACTGGGCCTGGCAAACGCAAACTGAATCCCAGGCCAGGGTCGCACAATATAACCGCTGGATGCCACAGGTCCATGTGGACTTCCACGAGCAGAGCATCGATGCACCTTATTACTTTGCACCTGCTGCCGAACCCCTTCATGACATCATCAAACCCTGGCAAAGGAAAATGCTTACCATGATCGGTAAGAACAATGCAAAGTATTTTGATAAGGAAGGCTGGCTCTACTTTACCAAAGAAACATTCGATATGTTTTATCCAAGTTATGGAGATACCTATCCTACTTATAACGGTGCTATCGGCATGACCTACGAGCAGGGTGGGGGCGGCCGCGCAGGCATCATGGCCCTCAGGCAGGATGGTGATACCCTTACACTTACACAGCGCATCGCTCATCACTATACCACCGGTATGTCTACCATAGAAGTAGCTGCCGCACAGGGTGCCCAGTTGCTGAAAGATTTCACTGATTACTTCTACGAAGCCAGTCATAATCCGGATGGTCCTTATAAAACTTATGTGATTAAGTCTGGCGGCAACGCTGAAAAATTAGCCGCTTTATCCGGCTTATTGAAAAAGAACCAGATCCGGTTCGGTTACGGTGCTAATGGTGCAAAAGCCACTGGATTCAACTATTTCAATGGTAAGACAGAAAGCTTTTCCATTGAAAAAGAAGATATGGTGATCAATGCCATGCAACCCCGTTCAAACCTCCTGAAAGTATTGTTCGAACCGGATAGCCGGCTCACAGATTCTGTGACCTACGATATTACAGCATGGGCATTGCCTTATGCATACGGACTACAGTCTTATGCCCTGAAAGAGCCCCTGAACGCAGAGCGCGATACCTTACTGATTCCGGTAGCTACTCCTGTCAATTCAGAGCGTAGCTATGCCTACCTCGCCAAATGGAACAGTATAAGAGATGTCCGTTTCCTGGCTGCATTGTTAAAAAGAAAGATCAGGGTACGCTTTGCAGAAGGACCATTCACAGCAGGTGGTAAGTCTTATTCCCCCGGCACACTGATCATCACCAGGGCAGGCAATGAAGCAGCAGGAGAGGGCTTCGATGTCATGGTGACCGGGTTAGCGAAAACGGTAGGTGTAACCCTGGATGTGGCAAGTACAGGTTTCGTGGATAAGGGCGTTGATTTTGGCTCTGAAAAAGTGCATTATATCAAACCAATGAAAGTAGTATTGGTCACAGGTAACGGTATTTCCTCACTGGCTGCCGGGGAGATCTGGTATTACTTTGAACAGCAGATCGGGTATCCGCTCACTATCGTGGATGAAAATAACCTGGAGCAGGTGAACTGGAAAGATGTAGATGTACTGATCATGCCTGATGGTAATTATAAATTCCTCTCAGATAAAGACAATGCAGGTAAGCTGAAAGACTGGTTGAGCAATGGAGGAAAACTGATCGCCCTGCAGGATGCATTGTTCCAGGTAGCGCAGCAGGATTGGGGCATTAAAGTGAAGAAAGAAGGGATGCCCGGCCTGGATGAAAAGAAGGATACATATGCACTCCTGAAGAGCTATGCTAACAGGGAAAGAGATGGCATCAGGCAGGCTATTCCCGGCGCTATTTACAAGGTACAGTTGGATAATACCCATCCCCTGGCATTTGGCTTTTCAGATACCTATTATACCCTGAAGCAGGATGATAGGATTTATGAATTCATGGATGGCGATGGATGGAATGTAGGTGTGCTGAAGAAGGATAATTACCTGAGTGGATTTGTAGGCACGGAAACACGTAAGCGCCTGAAAGACGGATTGTTGTTTGGTGTGAAAGAAATAGGCCGTGGTAAGGTCGTGATGCTGGCAGACGATCCCCTGTTCCGCAGTTTCTGGGAAAACGGGAAATTACTGTTTGGCAATGCCTTGTTTATGGTGTTTTAAAATGCAGGATTTTTAAAACCGCTTAATATTACACCCGAGCACCTGAGTAGAACTGACCTTCGGTGTTTTCTTCGCCAGCAGGTCATTAATGGCATTATTCAGGTGCCGGTTTTTTACGGCATCCGCATTCCCCGGACTGTCATCAATCGCCCCTTTATACATCAATGTACCACTCTGGTTAAAGAGATAGCATTCCGGTGTATGTGTAGCCTGAAATGCCTCTGCAAATGCCGCAGCAGGATCTGCTACATAGTACCAGGTATATTGTTGTGCACCGGCATATGCCTTCATCGATTCCAGGTTGGCATTCGCATTTGAATTAATGAGCACCACGCCTATCTGGTTCGCCTGTGCATAACGGCATATTTCCACCGTTCTGGCCTTATTTCTTTCAATGTAAGGGCAGTCATTGCCCGAAAACATCACTAACAGGCCATTGCTTTGTTTGGCTTTGTTCAGTGTGATTTCTTTTCCGGAAATGTCTTTTAATGCCTGATCAGCCTTGGGTATAGGAGCTCCAATCTCCAATGGGAGTTCTGCCATCCGCATAGCGGTAAGGGCAAGACATAGCGCTAGGTAGTGAGACTTTATCATAAATATAGGTTTACGGGGGTAACAGCCGGGCTAAAGTTAATAATTATGTGTTAAATAAATTTAATCTATTGTATAAGCGGAAATTAGCCTGCACAGCCAGAAAAGGATGCTTTTTCTTGAAAAAAATCTAAGCGTGCTTCAATTCCTTTAAATACTTAATACTCGCATTTAGCTCAAAACCAATCAATAACGTTAAGGAATTCAGGTAAACCGCAATCATCAGTATTAACAGTGTACCAACAGACCCGTAAATCTTATTGTAGTTACTAAAGTTATTAACAAACACTGAAAAACCAAGCGTGACTAAAATCATTAAAATCGTGGCCAGTGTACTCCCTGCTGTAATGAATTTCCATCGCTTATTGGTAGCCGGTACAAACTTGTATAATACGGACAAAATAGAGTAGAACAGGAAGATGATCAATACCCACCGCGTGGTTTCCGCCAGGGAAATGAGGGTCTTATTCTTTATGCCAAGGGTATCAAAGATATAGTGCAGCACAGTACCCTGTGCGATGATCAGGATCACGGTCACAATCAGCAAAAACACCAGGATGGCTGTCAGCTGTAAAGCCAGCAATCTTTTCTGCCACCACTTCCGCCTCCTGAATCCCGGTTGCTTCCTGTTGAAAGAACGGGCCACCCCCATCACGGCATTCGACGAGGCAAAGAAGCTCATGCCAAATGAAATCGACAGCAAACCATTGTGATGGGTATACAGGAAGTCATGGATCATGTCCCGCACTATGATATAGGTATTGTAGTTCGGGGTCACATCCTCCGCCAGCTCGTACAGGGTAGCCTCCACATTGTTCATGGGAATGTAAGGGACCAGTGTAAATAGGAAGATAAAGAAGGGCGGTATAGCCAGCAGGAAGTTGAAGGAAATGGCGGCCGCCCGCTCTCCGAGACTCTTATTCTTTATTTCCTTGAAGAAATAATGGATCACATCATACAGGGGCAACCCCTCAAATCCGGGCAATACAATATGCTTGCTCCTGGTAATGAGGAAACTGATAGGTTTGATTGCGAGTATGACAGACTCTATTCTTCTCATAGCTAACCAGGTACACCACTATATACCTCGTGCATTCAGGGCCGCCTGATATAAATGGGCATTTTTCATGTGTTCTGCGTAGGTAGCCGCAAATGCATGATAACCGGAAAAATCAGATTTAGCGCAAAAATACAGGTAATCTGTCTCCGGTGTATTGAGTACAGCGTCCAGTGTTTTTACAGATGGAGTGCAGATAGGTCCGGGTGGCAGACCTTCATACCTGTAGGTGTTATAGGGGGAATCGAATTGCAGATGTCCTTCCCTGATCCTGCGCAGGCCAAAGTCCTGCAGGGCAAATTTCACAGTCGGATCGGCCTGCAGTCGCATTCCTTTCCTGAACCTGTTCAAATATACACTGGAAATCAGTGGTTTTTCATCATTCTTATTGGATTCCTCTTCTACAATAGAAGCCAGGATGGTCACCTGGTCAATCGTGAGGTTCAGGTGTTGTGCCTTTTCTTTTCTTTCTGAAGTCCAGAAATCTTCTCGGCCTTTCTCAATCTTTTTAAATGCATTCTCGGCGGAGGTATTCCAGTAAAATTCGTAGGAGTTGGGCATAATGGCGCACATCACCGTATTGGTATCCAGCCCATATTGCCTGAGGTAAACATTATCATTGATCAGTGCCAGGAAGGTGGCAGAATCTGCCTCCAGGTTTGCACAGATTTTATGCACCAGGTCTTTCTTCGTTCTGAGCTTGGTGATGGTCAGGGTCACGGGTGTCTGACGGCCGGAGCGGAGAATTTTGACAATATCAAAATTGCTCATGCCCCTGGTTATTTTATACTTACCTGCCTTTACACGTTCCGGGTAGCCCAGTTCCCGCGCCACCCAGTCAAAGCTGTTGCGGCTGCGAATGATCTCCTGGTCCATCAGGCCATTGAGTACGTCGGTATAGGTACTGCCGGTGCGGACATAAAAGAACTTGTTATCGCCAAAGGAACGGGTATTGGGACCAAACAGGCGATATCCAAAATAAACGAGCGTACCGGCAGCCAGTGCAATCACGATCACGATAGCGCGACGGATCCAAAGGCGTTTTTGTGGCTGTTGCTTTGATTTGCTTCTCTTTGTCTTTGCCATAAAAGGATAGGTAACAAAAAACCTCGCTTGTGGCGAGGTTCTATAATAGCTTTGTAGTCCAGATTATTTAGCTGGCTGAGTATTAGGTAAAGTAGCCGGAGCAGGCTGCTGTTGTTGCATAGGTGCAGGAGCAGTTGCGTTACGCTCCATTACTGATTTGTCCTGTTGTACAGTGGTGCCTTTGCCAATAAACATGGAAGAGGTCATGCAAAGTACAGCAATGAGCGCAGCAAGGATCCAGGTTCCTTTTTCCAGTACATCGGTAGTCTGGCGAACACCCATTACCTGGTTACCAAAACCACCGAAAGAGCCGCTCAAACCGCCGCCTTTAGGGTTCTGAACCAGCACGAAAAAGCCTAACAGCACGCAGGCCAGGATGATTAATATACCGAAAATCAATAACATAATATATGTGTTAATTTTTGTCTGTTAGAATTTGTAATTCTTTGATCTTTTGCGCAAAATAAGCGCTTTTGCCGGGATTAAGCAAACTTAATTTCTGATAAATAAGGATCGCTGTATTGTACTGGCGTTGCTTCGCCCAGATCTCTGCCAGCGTCTCGGTTACCATATCATTATTAAGGGTGATGCTGTTCATCGCCATTTTTTCTACCGCCTCAGAAACCTCTGGATCTGCATCCTGGTAACTGATGTTGATCTGTTGGCGATACCAGTCTTTGCTGGCCTTATCGGCAAAGCTGCTTTTCATTTCTTTCAGCCAGGAAGTGAAACTCTTCATTTCCGCCTTCCCTTTTTCATTCAGTTCATCCGCTTTTTCAGGATCTTTCAGGCGCTTATAAGCAAAATAATCGTCTGTATAAAGCGGTTGAAATGTCAGGGTGGAACTATCTTCCAGTGCTGGCATATCCAGCGGGAAAATCTTGATTGGCTCTTCTACTTCTTCACCTTTGATGGCTACCGGAAGGTCGGACGCTACAATAATCGGTTCAGGTACCATCTCTTGCTCTTCTTCTTTTATTTGTTCTTGTATAACTTCTGGTTCCGGCTCTTCTGGCGTAACTGTCACATTATCAGGTGTAATGGTCAGCTCGTCGTCGGTAGTAAATGTAGTTATTTCTTCAGGCGCTTCCTCCACCGGGGCTTCATAAGCAGGTGCCTCATACGCTGTCGCTTCAGAACCCCTCGCCTCATAGGCGGGTGTTTCCTCTACCGGGGCTTCATAAGCAGGTGCCTCATACACCTCCGCCTCCGGCTCAGCTACTTCCGCCGATGCCTCATACACAGCCACCGGTGCCGCCACCACCTCATCAGTCGTGATAAAGCGGTAGAAATAATGCATATTATTGCTGAACTGCTGTGCCTTCTTTACTGCAGGCGCCAGCAGGTTCTTTTGTTCGCTATATTGCTTCCTGGCCAGTAATAACCTTGCCGCAGTAAAATACGGATATTGTGAAATAATCCGATCTATACTGTGTTCATCTACCTGCTTAATATCAGGCAGTTGGAAAATATGTTGAATGATCCTGTTTGCGGTCATATAGCTGCTAAAGTATGAAAAAAATTTAAATACGAAGGCTACATTTTACCAGTTTGCAAACGCCTTATTGAAAATATCATCTACAATCTGCGGCAGGATATTATTTTCTAACAGGCTGTTTTCCACTGCACTGGGCAATTGTGTGGCCGAGAAGTCAGCAGAACGGGTGAAGGCCTGGGTCCATCCTTTTTTATCACCCACCCGCTTTATAAAAGTGACATTAATGGTCACCGTCAAACGGGAAGTCGCCGCCTTGTCCACATTGGTTACCGCAGCATTGCTGAATGCATAACCAGTCACATTGCCCCTGAACTCATAGTCGGTATTGTCTTCGTTTACCTGTACCAGCCTGGTTTGTGAAGTTACTTTCGTTCTTAGTCTCTCAGTGACGTTCTGGCTCAGGGTCGGGTTATTGATCGGTGCCCTGTTTTCAATAAACCGTACATTCACTGATTTCGCCCCTGGATCAATACTGGCCCCGGTCACGGAGTATTTAACGGAACAGCCACCCATCAGCAGTAAAAGTCCGATGGTCATTATCCCCTGAAATAATCTGGTCATTGCCATACTTTATTCGTTAATGTTGTATTCCTTCAGTTTTCTATACAGCGTCCTCTCTGAAATGCCCAGATCCAGCGCAGCATCTTTTCTCTTGCCTTTATGTTTCTTAAGCGCTTTCACAATGAGCTCTTTCTCCTTGTCCGCAATAGATAGCGTCTCTTCTACCTCTTCGTGGTGATCTATCTTATTATTGTCCTGGATAATGATCGGTTGTTGCGGTGCCGCAATAGCAGTCGTAGCCACATTCGTATTCACCTCCGGCTGGGAGTGAAAACTATGCAGCACATGGCTGTCCTGGAAATTAGCAGGGGCGGCATGCGCCAGGTTGGGATTCTGCAGTACTTCGAAGAACATCTTTTTCAGTTCCGTCACATCCTTCTTCATGTCGAAAAACAACTTGTAGAGGATATCCCTTTCGTTCGAAAAATCGCCGTTAGCCTTTGGCTGTGGTGCCGCCAGCATAGGCAGGCGCGAGGTTTCAGGCTGTTCCGGCAGGAATCGTCTCAGTTCCTGGGCAGTGATCAGCTTATCATGTGCCAATACGGAGATCTGTTCCGCCATATTCTTCAGCTCACGCACATTACCTCTCCACTGGTAGTTCACCAGGATATTGCGGGCCTCGTCATCCAGCTGGATCGAGGTGGTCTTATACCTTTCAGCAAAGTCAAGGCAGAACTTGCGGAACAGCAGGGGAATGTCCTCCTTCCTGTCGCGTAGCGAGGGTACCCGGATAGGCACGGTATTGAGACGGTAGTACAGGTCTTCCCTGAACTTACCCTGTTGTGTATGATCCAGCAGATCCCGGTTGGTCGCCGTGATCACACGTACATCTGTTTTTTGAACTTTGGAAGAACCCACCCTGATAAACTCCCCTGTTTCCAGTACACGGAGCAGGCGGGCCTGTGTGCCTAAGGGCATTTCACCAATTTCATCGAGGAAAATGGTACCCCCGTTTACAGTTTCGAAATAGCCTTTGCGGCTATCGACAGCACCGGTAAAAGATCCTTTTTCATGTCCGAACAATTCGGAATCGATTGTTCCTTCGGGTATAGCACCGCAGTTGACAGCGATGAAAGGGTTATGTTTACGGGCACTTAATGAGTGGATGATATTGGAAAACACTTCTTTACCAACGCCGCTTTCCCCGACTATCAATACCGTCAGGTCTGTATTGGCCACCTGGGCGGCCACCTGCAGGGCGTAGTTGAGTACCGGTGAATTTCCTATAATGCCAAACCTGTTTTTAATGGACTGTATGTTATCCATATCCTTAGTTTTCGGGTCCGTATCAAAAGTAAAATTTCCGGTGTTTAATCCGGGTACCTGAGGGACAGAATTCTTGTTGATGTAATTCTCAATGCCCTTCAGGTTACTTTAGATACATCCCCGCTGTGATCCAATTTATTTTCTCTTATGCCATTCCTGTCGCGGTACCGATCAGGGTGCCGGAGGTACAGCTATCTACTTTCACCCAAACGTAGTCACATTTCTTGTAATTCTCTTTAGGAAAAACAATCACCTTATTATGTCCGGTTCTTCCAAACAGATGGTCTTCTGATCTTTTGGAAGTACCTTCTACCAATACCTTGAAAGTTTTGCCCACATCCTGCTGCATGCTGGCCAGTGATTGGCCCCTGTGCAATTCCACTACCTCCGCCAGTCTTCTCTTTTTCACGTCATCCGGCACATCGTCCTGGTAACGGCGGGCTGCCAGGGTACCCGGGCGCTCGGAGTAGAAGAACATGTAAGCGAGATCGTAGCGGGAATAAGCCATCACTTCCATGGTATCCTGGTGATCTTCTTCGGTTTCAGTGCAGAAGCCGGTGATGACATCGGTAGAGATGCCACAGTCAGGCAGTATTTCGCGGATGCGGTCTACCTTTTTCATGTACCACTCACGGGTATAAGTACGGTTCATGAGCTGCAAAATCCTGTTGCTGCCGCTTTGTACCGGCAGGTGGATATAATTACAGATGTTCTCATACTTCGCCATCACATGCAGTACCTCGTCCGTAATGTCTTTTGGATGACTGGTGCTGAAGCGTACCCGAAGGAGTGGGCTGATCTGTGCTACCTTTTCCATCAGGTTGGCAAAAGTCACGGTTTCAGCATCATTTACAGGGTTTACCCAGTAGTAGGAGTCTACGTTCTGGCCCAGGAGGGTTACTTCGCGATAACCTCTCTGGAAGAGGTCAGTGGCTTCCTGGAGAATAGAGCGGTAGTCACGGCTACGTTCGCGCCCGCGGGTAAACGGTACTACGCAGAACGAGCACATATTATTACAGCCACGCATGATGGATACAAAGGCAGTAACACCATTTGAATCCAGTCTTACAGGGCTGATGTCGTCATAAGTTTCCTCACGGCTCAGCAGTACGTTCACTGCTTTCTGGCCGGTTTCGGCTTCTTCAATCAGGGCAGGGAGGGTACGGTAGGCATCCGGTCCTACGACCATGTCTACCAGTTTTTCTTCTTCTAAGAGTTTGGCTTTCAGTCTTTCTGCCATACAACCAAGTACACCTACAAGGAGTTCCGGATTGCGCTGCTTTACCTTCTGAAACTCAGTGAGCCTTTTACGCACAGTCGTTTCCGCTTTTTCCCTGATGGAACAGGTATTGAGCAGTACCAGGCTGGCCTCTTCCACATTACGGGTAGGGCCAAAACCTTCTTCTTTCAGGATGGAAGCCACGATTTCACTATCGTTGAAGTTCATCTGGCAACCATAACTTTCTATGTAGAATTTCTTGGTATAAGTCTGAATATCTGCAGCCTCAGGAGCGTAAGCCTCGCCCTGCCGGTTTTCGTCATGCACTTTTGTTACCTGATCCAGCATTCTTTTCTTATCATTTTAGGAAAGCAAAACTAAGCAATAAAATCCGAAAATGACAGAATGGCATGGATGAGTAAGTATAAACTTCATGAGAGCCGCCGGGGTCTTGAGTTGAAGTTTTTTCATAATGTTTTTCCGGTGGGTTTCAATGGTATATATACTGAGGTGCAGGTGGTCAGCAATCTGCTGGTTGGTATGTTGCCGGCTAATGAGCTGGAGGATCTCTTTTTCCCGCCGGGTAAGGTTAAATTGCTGGAGGAAAGCGTTGTCGGTTTCAAAATTTTTCACCGGCAGGTGGGGGCGGAAGGGGAAACTGGTTTGTCCTGAGTTGACCAGGTGAATGGTATGAAACAGGTCCTCAGCATTGCAATCCTTGAGCAGGTAACCCCTGGCACCCGCCTGCATGGCTTCGGTGATCAGGTGGGCATCGTTGTACCCGCTTACAATAATTACTTTCACTTTGGGGTAGTGGTCCCTGATCAGGCGGCAGGCCTCCAGCCCGTTCATCACAGGCATATTAATGTCTATCAGCACCATGTCGGGGAGGCGTACAGGAAACAGGTCCAGGAGTTCCTGGCCATTGGTGGCTATATGGGTGACGCGGAGGGCCGGGTCTGTGCCCAGGAGATTACGGATTCCGGTGGTAAAAAGCCGGTGATCATCCGCCAGCATAATGTTAACAGGCATGTTCGCAGCTTACAGGTACATGAATGATAAAGGTAGTACCACACCTTCCGCTGTCTATATGAATTTTTCCATCCAGCAACCTGACCCGCGATTGCACACTGTTGAGCCCAATGCCCTGCTGCACAGCAGCAGGCAGCCCGATACCATTATCCTCTACCATAATTTCGAGGTAAGTAGGGCAGAAGAGGATCTGTACCGTGGCCTCCGATGCCTTTGCATGCCTGATAATGTTGTGCGTGAGTTCCATGACAATCCGGTAAATCAGTAATTCCTGCCTGGAGCTGAAATGTTGCTGATAGGCGTTGCAATAATAATGAAAGGCAATAGCACCCTGGGAATCGAGGGAAGAAAAGTACGATTGTAATATAGACGTAAAGGGAGTGGTTTCAAAATGTGGGGGAATGAGGTTGTGCGTAGCCCGCCGTACGTTTTGACTGGTCTGGTCTACCAGTTCCAGTAGCGAGGTGGCACGTTCTTCATCGTATACGGAGCTGTAGCTGAGACTTTGCAGGTTCATCCTGATAGCGGCCAGACTGCTGCCTATTTCATCATGTAGATCTGCGGCAATGCGGCGGCGTTCCGCCTCCTGGATGTCAAGTTCATGTTCCTGTTGTTCGTAAATGCGGTTGAGGAGAATGAATTCTTTCTTTTTGTAGCTTTCAATTTTATACAGCATGAATATGAGTACAGTAATAATACTCCACATGCCAATCAAAGGCAACATACCGGTAACATCCCCTGACTTATATTCAAAAAAATGCATGACCGCCTGCAGCGGTATTGAGGGGATAAAGTGCGTGAACAGATGAGTGCTCATAGTTACAGAGAATAAGGGGTCAGATCCTGTTAATTATGAGAGAAGTAGAAAAGTTTGTCCCAATTTTACTACAATTCTAAGGAAAAAAAGGGTTGTAACATTGGATTGGATAAAAATTATTTTTAGAACTTAAGCTATGTGGGATTGTTTATATTTATTGTAATAATCAATTAAGGAATAAATGATAATGCAACAAAGTCCTGTTCAGATGGAGAAAGGTACCTACGTGGGCCGGACGGTCCGGGAACATACCTTTAAACATATAATTACCACCGAGACCACTTATCCCGCGGGCTATACATCTGAATGGCATTATCATTCCAACCCGCATTTTTCACACATTCTTTGTGGAGGCAGTAAGGAGCTGGTAAAAGGGCAATCTGATCTCAATGTAGTCGGAGAGGGCTTGTATTATTATCCCGGTATTCCCCATCAGAATGTAGGGTACCAGGAAGGTACAAGAATTTTTAACCTCGAACTGGAAGCAGGATTTTTCAAACAATATGAGCTGGAAGTGCCGCCGCCCTCCCTGATGTTCGATGAGCAGGCCCAGTTGAATGCGAAGGGATTGATCAGGGCCATGAAAGAGCACTATCTGCATGATGAACAGAGCCAGATGGCAATAGAGCAGATTTGTATAAGCCTGATACAGCCGGATGAAAAGTTGTTCCCTGAATGGGTGCCGAAGATCAAAGCAGTGATGCAGGATTATTGGGATCAGCCTTTGTCATTGCCACAACTCGCAAAAGAATTGGGCTTGCACCCGGTTACGATTTCAAAATATTTTTCTAAGTATTTTAATTGCTCTGCAGGAGAGTACCTGCGGCGAATTAAAGTGGAGCGCGCAGTAGGGTTGATACGGAGCGGGCAGAACTCGTTAACAGAGGTAGCGTATCAATGTGGGTTTGCAGATCAGGCGCATTTTACGAAGATGTTTCAGCGGATAACGGGTATGCTGCCCCGGCAATATGAAAAATTATAAAATGAGCGCCGCAGGTTTATTCCTCTCATCCCCCTCTTTTAGGCTAATTTCATACAATTTTCTCCCAAATCTCTGCCCTACCTTTGCCTCATGACAATCAGAAAAATTCAATCTGCAGATAACCATACGCTCGGCACAGTGATCCAACAGGTCTTCAAAGAATTCGGTATCGATCGCCCCGGAACGGCTTACTACGACCCACAGTTATTCTCATTGTCCGAACTTTTTGACACCCCCGGTTCCTCCTACTGGGTAGCCGAAATCGACAACGAAATCGTCGGTGGTGGCGGCATCTTCCCAACCCAGGGACTGGCCCCTGATTGCGTAGAACTGGTCAAATTCTACCTGCTACCCAAAGCCAGAGGAAAAGGATTTGGTAAAGAACTACTCTTACATTGTATATCCGGTGCCAGGGAAATGGGCTACCACTCCATGTACCTGGAAACAATGCCAGAATTAACTACCGCCGTACCCCTGTATGAAAAAACCGGGTTCAGGCACTTAACAGCACCATTGGGAGATTCCGGCCACTTTGCATGCAGCATCTGGATGCAAAGGCCGCTTATCTAAAAACGCATTTTTATGAACGTAAAACGAATTGCATTATCCTTCCTGATGATGTTGCCCATCCTTTGCAGCTACGGTCAGGTAAAACAATTATTTGAAGACTACTACAAAGGATTACAACCCCTGTTCCATGAAGATGCTACCTATAACGGCGATCACCGTTTTGACGATCAGCTGGATATAGAAGGTGCGCCGCTCATTGAAAAGAGAAAGCAATTCTTCCTTTCTTACCAGCGCCGCTTACAGGCCATCGATCGCAATACCCTCAGCGAATCAGACAGGATCTCCTACGATGTACTTGCTTTTAACCTGCAGGATATGCTGGAAGGTATCCGGCTGCATACAGCCTATTTCCCCATGACACAGTTTTTCAGCACGGCTTTGAGCATGGGACAATATGGTTCCGGAAGCAGTGTACAGCCATTCAAAACCGTAGAGGATTATGAGAACTGGGCAAGGCGTATGTCTGCCTTTGAAGAATGGACAGATACCACAATTGCCAATTTCAATCATGGCATCGCCATCCAAATGGTTTTGCCCAAAGCCCTGGTGCGGAAAATGATACCCCAACTGGAAGCCCTGGCAGTAAGGGATCCGGCAAAAAGTATCTTTTACAGGCCACTACATCAGTTCCCAGCATCCTTTTCTGCAGCAGATAAAAAGCAGCTCACAGCCCGCTACGCAGCGGTGATCAACACCCAACTTCTGCCTTCCTACGATAAGCTGGTGGCTTACCTAAAAGATACTTACCTGGCTGCTGCCCAGGACCACGATGGCCTGAGCGCACTACCCAACGGCAAAGCACTCTATGAATACTATTTCAGGCGCTTTACAACGACCAGGGGCTTAACTCCTGAAGCACTCTACCAGACAGGCTTACAGGAAGTAGCCCGCATCACAGCCGAAATGGAGAAAGTGAAGACAAAGACCGGTTTCAATGGCACCTTAACCGAATTCTTCCTCTTTCTGAAAACTGACCCTCAATTCAGGCCATTCAAAACACCAGAAGAAGTATTGCAGGCATACAGGGACATTTATACTAAAATAAAACCACACATCAATGACCTGTTCAGTCATCAACCCGCTACCGCTTTCGAGATCAAAAGGGTAGAGGCATTCAGGGAAGCTTCCCAGGCCGGGGCCTCCTATGTACCAGGCAATCTGAAAGAAAACAGGCCCGGCATTTTCTATGTACCGGTGAGAGATGCTTCCCAGGTCAATGTTACATTCTATGGGCTGGAAGCAACCTTTATACACGAGGCAGTTCCCGGCCATCATTTCCAGATTTCCTTACAACAGGAAAATGACCAGATCCCCAGCTTCCGCAAACAACCGGGTTTCAGCGTATTTACAGAAGGCTATGCCCTGTATGTGGAGTCATTGGGCGAACAGCTGGGCTGCTATAGCGATCCTTATCAAAAGATGGGTGCCCTGAATAATGAATTACACCGCGCAATCAGACTCGTGACTGACATCGGTATTCACACCGGGAAGATGACAAGAGAGGAAGCCATTCAGTACATGCTTACCCACGAATCAATTAGTGAAGACATCGCCATCGCAGAAACAGAACGCTACATGGCGATGCCTGGACAAGCGCTCTCCTACAAAACAGGGGAACTGAAAATAAAAGCACTGCGTGCTAAATATGAAAAACAACTGGGTGATGAGTTTAACCAGAAAGCATTTCACGACGCACTGCTGGCCAATGGCGATATGCCACTCTATGTGCTGGAAGACTACCTGGACAACTGGGCAGCACAAGGAGGAAAATAGCCCATTCTATTCCTGATATAAAAAGGCCGGGTGTAAAAGCCCGGCTTTATTTTTTGTAGGTGTCTGGATTTTTGTAGGCATCCGCATTTTGATAAGCATCTGCATTTTTGTAGGCATCCGCATTTTTGTATTCATCCGCATTTGCAGGTATTGATCGCCTGCCAGTCCTCCTGATTCTTGAATATTATATATATTTTACATATCTTTAAACTGAAAATACTTATACCAATGAATTTAGGAGATAAAGGAGAAACGCTGATCAAGCATTATGAAAAGTGCCGCCTGTCGGCATACCAGGATAGCAAGGGTGTGTGGACGATCGGTTGGGGCAATACCCGCTATATCGATGACTCCCCTGTACTGAAAGGCGATGTACTGACGCAGGATGGTGCGGATGAATTATTCTTAGTAATTATAAAAGGCTTCGTAAACGATGTAAACAAACTGACCAAAGGCGTTGTGCTGAAACAAAATCAATTTGACGCATTAGTATCCTTCGCTTACAATGTAGGCAGCGATATGAACAACAATGGTATCGCAGAAGGGCTGGGCGACAGCACTTTACTGAAAATGGTAAAAGCCAATCCCAAAGATCCTAAAATCGCAGCTGAATTTTTGAAGTGGAATATGAGCGGTGGTAAAGTATTGGATGGACTGACCAGGAGACGGAAGTCCGAAGCAAATCTTTATACAAATAATACCCTGGAGTATTATGAAAAATAGCAAAAAGCGGGTGTATCAAAAGTAAAATTTCCCGGATTCAATCCGGTTCACTGACGAAGAGAATTGATGTTTTTATAATTCTCCATGCATTCAACTTACTTTTGATACCCCCACTTTTTTATGACAATGCCTGTACCACGGCATAACTGTCTTCCAGCAAATGATATTTTACTATACACCCGTTTTCGACAGTGATCCGGACAAAGAACAATGAATCACAAATTTTATCCGTTCTTAGCATACCTGTTTTGAAATCCCCTGCAATAACCGCCTTTTTTCCATCAATAAAAATATGGTCGATTTCCGCGGCAATAGGAATCGTCTCTTTCCAGAGCAGGCGAAAGAAATCGATAACCTCTGCTTTGGTTTTTCTGCGGCCCAGCCATGGAGCAACGGCCTGGTTACCGGGAATGTACCAGTCTACCTCATCTGCAAATAAGCTTTGCATCACATGTAGGTTGCGTGCAATGAGCGCCTGCAGGTAGTTATTGATTATATTGCGTGTTTCCATAACGCAAAATTGAGGCGGTGGGGTGACAACAGTATGTCAGCAGTTTTAAGAAATTATCACCATGAAAGTTTTTAACCCTCCTGAGTGTGTTGTATTTGGCATCCAGGCTCTTATTTATCATCCAGGCTCTTTATTTGTCATCCACCCTCTTTATTTATCATCCAGGCCCTTTATTTATTACTTAGCAATCTTCCCTTTATGCCAATGCGGTTCCACCAGCTTCACATCCCACAATACTGAATTAGCTGCTTTGCCAATAGTATAAGCCGTCCCGCTCTTCGTAAACGGACCATAGAAATAAGCTCCCCCTTCTTCATCAGCAGTAAAGTTGTAAGTATCCTCATAAACAGTGTTGCCGTCTGCCCTGTTAGTAAGTGTATAAGTCACTTCTCTTGCACCTTCTGCAAAATACACTAACACATAGTAGTCCGCATCATCCAGGTCATTGCTGAGCAGCAGGGATTCAAATCCTGTATTGTTGGTACTGCCTGATAAAAGGGTGTAATCAGTAACGGCATCGTCAGAGATCGTTACATTGTTTGCCAGGTAAAGATCCATGTCCACCAGCGTACCTGCATCCCAGGTCAGTTCAGATACCAGGCCGGATGAAGACTGGTCAGTGTCATTGTCAGTAATGGTAATAGTCGCCGTGGAATTAGTCAGCGAAGCATTGGTGCTGCTGAAAGATACATTGATGGTTTTATCACTTTCCACCACTTCATCATCAAAGATTTCGAAAGTTAAGGTAGCGGAAGTACTGCCTGCAGCAATAATTAAAGTCGTGTCTGTACTCAGCTGGTAGTCCCCGTTCAGGATAGCTGTACCTCCCAGTGTAGCCTTGATAGTTACATCAGTAGATTGGGTGGAAGGAAGGGTAACAGTGATACTTGCGGTGCCGGCTGATTCGCTGATTGTCTGCGAAGTGGCACTGAGAGAAGCTGTTGGCAGGGTCGCAGTGTCGTCTTTTTTACAGGAGATAGCGGACAGCATTACACATGCAATCGTAGCGGCGCATAATAGATTTCTTTGCATTACTTAGTGTTTTAAATTAGGGATTCGACAGTGAGCCACGACATGTATTTACAGCCGGATGCAGTCCGTCAGGGAACGGCTGCCTTTTGTATGAAATACAAAATGACCCACTACCGGGATTTTGGGATGTTAAACGGAGGGTAAATTTTTTTGTTGCTCCAACAATTTGAGTAATCGTTGGTTGCCATACATTTATCGATAGGCATGCTTATTCCGCATATGCAGCAAGATCCGCCAGTGCAGCAGCGACCTGGGCGTTCCATAATTTTTGTTTGTCCTGATTAAGCCCATGCTGCGTTTCATTGTCATATATGATTTGCCTTTCCTTATAGGCATCATAATACTTCAAAAAAGCATCTCTTGATATCGCTGCTACATTCTCTTTCGTCAGCGGTGCCTTTTTTAATTCTTTCCTCAGCAACCTGGCGTATACTTCGCAGAGGTCAAAATGCAACTGTTCATGCGCAAGCAGGGAGGGAGTTTGTTGTCCGGGGCGTACATTACTCCTTGTAGCGATAAATTCACTCGTTACGTCGACATGGGTACCACTTATCTTAATGCCGAAGCGGCAATTGGTCCTGGCGGCAATATGATCATCCTGGTCTCGTGAAGGGGTTCCTTTATAATCCGCCCAGCTCAGTTTATAGTTGGCACTCCATGGAATGGCATCCTCATTATGACCTGATTCTAAATGCTTCCCAGTGGAGCACGCCATTAAAAAAATAAATGAAATGTTAAATATGAGCGGCTTCATAATGTTTTTTTAAGAGCAAAGGCCCTGCCACATTGAATTTAGAAAATATGCGTACATGAGTTTGTTAAAAATCAGTTAAACAAATGATAATATTTGCGTATATTACGATACATTTTTAACCTAATTATCAACCTGCGACAATTTAAGAGTTCTATGAGTGAAAACAATGGAGGCCAACCAACCGTGTCTTTTTTTACAAATTGTTATGAAAACGACTGGGAAAGAGTATTGAAAGGGAATAGACTGGAACAAATGATTGATCGGTGTGAAGTAACATTTTATGAGAAAATACTTGTCATCAACAATGTAAAAGATCGCGCAACAGTTGAACAATATGCAATCAGTGCCGTAAACCGTGGGGTGATTGATGCCTATTATTTTGCTGAAGACCATATGGAGGCCATACTGGCTAAGTATAATATGACGAGGGAGAGCTTTAAGCTCGACTTCTTCGACGGATACTATTATAGTATAGGTCCCCTTACAGCCGCTTACTTCTGTAAGGGACAATACCTGCTGTACTTTACCTGCGACTGTATGATGCAGGAAGGTGCCGGCGGTGCATGGGTATGGGCGGCTATAGACGAGATGAAGCGCAACCGCTACATCTTTGTGGCCAACCCCATGTGGACTGACTTCACCTACGAGGCCGAACTGAAGATTATCAAGACCAGCAATCACTTCATTCACTCCACCGGCTTCAGCGACCAGTGCTTCCTGGTAGAAGCAGAGCGATTACAGGGTGATATCTATAATTTTTATAACTATGGTTCTGAAAAGTATCCCTACTATGCAGGGGAACTGTTCGAGAAGCGTATGTATAGCTATATGGCCTGCAATGGTCTGATCAGGATTACCCGCGACGATATCTTTTATGATCACATCAAGTTGCTGAACGAAGGACTTGAAGATGTGCAAAAGAGCAAAACGCTGAAAGTAATTTTAAAACGCAAAGCGGCGACCTGGAAAAGATGGTGCAGAAAAGCTTTGCTGAGAAGGGTACTTGGGCATACCAAGCAACTGGATTATTCTCACTTTGAAAGTGGATATAACAATGCAGTGATAGTGCCAATGGCCAATGTGCCACTCGCGCAATCAGGAAGCTGACGATATTAAAAAGGGGTTGTAGCAATACAGCCCTTTTTTTTACCTTTGTATTATGAGCGAGCAATTGGAGACTTTAAGTGATTTTTACCGGGAACGGTCCTACATACAATTCCCTTTCAGTACTACTGATATCGGAAAAGGAATCTCTCATTTCAATGTCAACGCACGCAAGTATTGCAATTTCAAAACCCCTTACAACAGGAGGGACTTTTATAAGATTACCCTGATCCTGGGGGTAGGCGAACTCAATTACAATGGTCATACCACCCTGGTAGACCGCCCTGCACTGCTCATTCCCTGTCCATCCGTACCCTACTCCTGGAACAGTATCTCTGCCGAACAGGATGGCTACTACTGCCTCTTCAACCAGGAATTCTTCAATGAACATTACCAGTTCGACATCTTCAAGCGCTCCCCCTTATTCAAGGCCTGGAGTGAACCGGTGATCTTCCTGGACGATAAACTGCTGGCATTGGTAAAGATCTACTTTGAGCAGATGCTGGAAATGGCCCATGGCGACTACACCTTTAAATATGAGGCAATCCGGAACCTGCTCTGCCTGTTGATGCACGCCCTGCTGGTCGATAAACCCGCAGCAAGCCTGTCCTCCGGCGAAGTGTCCGCTTCTTCCCGCCTGCTCCGGGGCTTCGATGAATTGCTGCACCAGCAGTTCCCTCTGGATTCCCCTGAAAACCCATTGACCATGCGCTCGGCGGCTGACTTTGCCAGGGCCCTGAACGTACATGTGAATCATTTGAATTATGTAATTAAGAGCACAACTGGCAATACGACCACATCTATTATTAAGTCCCGCATTCTCGAGGAAGCCAAGACATTATTGCTGAATACGCAATGGGATATCTCAGAAGTTGGCTACTGCCTTGGGTTTGAGGAGCCAGCGCATTTTAATAACTTCTTTAAGAAATCTACGGGAACCACTCCTTTACATTATAGACAGAGCACCAGAATCGCGCATATTTGATTTTTGCAATTATTGCTTTGATTCTTCCAACGGCAGATTTTATCAGCTGTTATAATTTTGTTGTCAAATTTAGGATATGTTACAAAGTGCATCGGCAGCCAGAAAGAGGTTTGCGACGGTATTAGCGTTCATTTGCATCCCTTTGTCGGGATTTATTACAGACATTTATTTGCCTTCATTTCCGGATATGTCAAAGGATCTGGGGGTATCAGCTGATAAGATCCAATTGACCCTGACCTGTTTTTTCATGAGTTATGGTTTTTCCCAGATGTTTGTCGGCAGCCTGCTGGATAGCCTGGGAAGGTACAAGCCGGCGGTGATTTCCTTGGGTGTATTGGTCTTGTCTTCTTTATTAATTGGTATTACCCACAGCATACCGCTGATCTGTTTCCTGCGTGTGGTACAGGGTATAGCCACCGCATTTGTGATCGTGGGCAAACGCGCATTTTTCGTGGACTTGTATGAAGGGGAGGAGCGTAAGCATTATTTGAGTTATCTCACCATTACCTGGTCCCTTGGGCCTATTGTAGCGCCTTTCTTAGGTGGGTTCTTACAGAAGTATCTGAACTGGGAGGCTAACTTCTATTTCCTGGCCATCTATGCGTGTATCATGTTTGTATTGGAACTGTGTTTCAGCGGGGAAACGCTGGTGCACAAGAAACCATTGGAGCTGAAGAAGATCCGCGATAACTATGCGCATATGCTCACC
This sequence comes from Chitinophaga silvisoli, assembly GCF_003412465.1. GTDB lineage: Bacteria > Bacteroidota > Bacteroidia > Chitinophagales > Chitinophagaceae > Chitinophaga > Chitinophaga silvisoli. The sequence goes on along the minus strand of NZ_QTJV01000018.1, from coordinate 11,279 downwards.
AACAGTACTTTCTTATTAGGTATCGTGATCCTGGGACTAAGTTATTCAGTCGTGATGGTGTTCAACATTGCAGGCCCTTTTGTAATCGAAAAAAGCTACCATTACAATTCAGTCGTGATTGGTTATTGTACCCTCATCCTGGGTTTCTCCTGGATGATAGGAGGGCTCGTGAGCAAGCGCCTGATTAATTTTGAATTCAACAGGAAACTGATGATAGCAGGGTTTACACAGTTGATACTTACGGCGATGTTGCTGGCAACAGGATTTGTAATGCATCAGTTGTGGTGGTTTGTTATGTTCGCATTTGTAATCCACATCTGTTCAGGATTCCTGTTCAACAATCTGTTTACACATAGTATGCTGGTGTTTCCGCAGCATGCAGGACTGGCTAGTGGCCTGATGGGCGGCATGGTGTACGTGGTAACCTCCTTCGCCAGCTATGTATTGTCAACAACGGGCAAAATGACGACCGCACCCGATATGTCCCTGCGTTATGTGGTCATGTCGGCAATCCTGACCTGTGCGGTGATAGCTGTCGTAAGAATGCGGACAGCAAAGACAGCTGCATTAGCCTGATTTTTTCCATCCTAAGTATTTGTTTTATAGATAGATACCCGCCAAATGACTGCCTACAGCCATTTGGCGGTTCAAATCAGTTTGTTAATACTTGAAAATAAATATTAATATTACACCCGGTTTAAGCTGTAAGCGGACAATATATTTTTAATCCCTATAACCCAAAAAACCTTATCCCTATGTTTTTTATTTATGGAACCAGGTATCTCGGCGGCGTAAAAAGCTATAATGGCCAGGAGATCCAAACCAAATTTGCACATTTTTGTTTCCTGCCACTCTTTCCTGTAGAAGGTGATTCCCTGTTAGTAACAGAATCTGGTTTCGGCACCCGCAAAGGCATCTACATGAAGTTGAACAATACCAGTGTACTGGCTGGTTATGGCCGTATGTGGATGATCGGACTTACGATTGGTAGTTTCGCCCTTGCATCAGGTTCAGGTATGGCTGCATGGCTTATTGTAGCATTGGCCTTTGCAGCATTTACAATCTACCTGATGATGTTTTATGGTAAGAATACACCGGAGGAAATAGAAGAAAGAGAATTGATTGGTAGTCTGACAGGCATTTATGCAAGAGCTGAATGGCTGTCAGATAACATCTGTGATACGATCTACTGCAGAATGCGTGATGCATATGCAACAGAGGGGCGTGACTGGAAGGCGGATCTGAAAAATGGGATTGTACCAAATCCTAAATTGATCTATGTGATGGCAATGTTGAATAACGCGTATATGCCAGGTGAAGAGAATTTTGAACTGAGGATGAAGGCTGCGGAGCTGTATGCAGCATCCTTGAATTAAAAATGGAGCGGGAAACGGGACTCGGACCCGCGACCTCGGGTTTGGGAAACCAGCGCTCTACCAACTGAGCTATTCCCGCTTATTTTAACAAGGGATCCAAATATAAGATATTTTATTATTCAGGAATAAAATGCAGGTATATCATTTTGAATTTAATGATGTCGACTGCAGGGCCTTGCCGAATGCCGGCGTATTTTGAAATGAAATTTAAATTGCAAACAACAAAGTCCCTTTTATAACTCAGTCGCTTTTATAAACCAGTCACTTTTATAAAAGCGACTCTATCTTCCTGACAATTTCATCTCTATGCACATAAAATGTCTTAGGGAAATCCAGGCAAGATGCATCATCCCATTTGCTATGTTCCTTAAAGAAATCTCTCAGTGCGATCAGATTCTCTTTATTCCTCGCATAAAACATCCTGTCTCCCACCGGAAACTGGTAATAAAAATCTGCATTCACCACCGTTAGTTTTGGATGGCTATATCCGCAATGTATACAGGAAGCTTTGCCAGTAATCTTTTTGGGTCGGAACATATACCCGGTGATCTCACAGTCAGCAGATAACACAGCTTTACGGGAACAGACAGGGCAGATGATGTCTACATCTATTGCAATCACATTCATAACAATAAAAATGGGCAGCTGGTGATGCTGCCCGTTTTTGTGAATTCATTACTGTACAAAGGAATTTATGCCTACCATACATGCATAAATGCTATGTGCTGTGCATAGCAATGCTACTTACCATGCATGCGCCATTCCATTTACTGTACGATCGCAAATGTAAATTCCATGGGCTGTGCATAGCAATGCTACCTGCCATGCATGCACCCTGCCATTTACTGTGCAATCGCAAATTTCTTTGCCAGCCAGCTATTCTTTAACGGCAACAGCCAGTTTTCTTCTAATTCTTTTAATGTCAGCACTGTATTGTTCAGGTAAATAGTATTTTCATCTATATACCCTTTTTCCAGCGCATATGGGATCTGCATCATGGGCAGCAACTGCAGTTTCTCTTTCAATACAAAGCCCAGCAAGAGGCGGTCGAAAAGATTCACAGAATATTGACGCTCCAGGCTCTTGATCACCCTGACAGAGCTATCGGTGCTGCAACCGCTTACATGCGTATCGGTTTCATCCGCAATCACCAGGATCACCTGTTCGAACAGCAGTTTGGCCCAACCTTTCACAGGCGCACCGTGTGCCTGCCAGTGAGCGGTGAACTGATCCAGTTGTTCTGCAATCTCAGCCTGCTCTTTTTCAGAAAACGGGCGATTGCTTTGATATATCCAAACCCGCGAGGCAGGGTTAAAGTCAGTCGGTAGTATTTGTCTGATATCCATATCGCAAAATTACGAAATTCCTGATTTCAATAACCTGACGAAAATCAGTTGCCCCTGCCAGCTCTCTGAAAGTAATAATACCCATGCAAAGCACGAATGAAATTACACCGATGGCTCCCGCCCGGAAATAAAAAAACGCTTTTATTTCCCTTTCCTAAGCGCGCCCGGCTACCTATCCTTCCAGGTCCATGGCAATCAGCTCTGCAATATCCAGCACCTTCACACTCTCTTCCTTCCCCTGTTCCTTCACCCCATCCGTCAGCATCGTCATACAAAAAGGACAATTTGCAGCAATCACAGCTGCTCCTGTCTCCACAGCCTCCCTGCCCCGCTCAAAATTGATCCTGGTATTCCCCTTCTCTTCCTCCTTAAACATTTGTGCACCGCCCGCGCCACAGCACAATCCATTACTCCTGCACCGCTTCATCTCCACCAGTTCCGCATCCAATACCTCCAGCACCTTTCGCGGGGCTTCATAGATCTCATTTGCCCGCCCTAAATAGCAGGAATCATGGTAAGTGATCTTCCGCCCCTTAAATGCACCTCCCTCTTTCATCCTGATCTTGCCTGCATCTATCAGTTGCTGTAAATATGTTGCATGGTGCAGCACCTCATAATTCCCCCCTAATTCCGGGTACTCATTCTTCAAAGTATTGAAGCAATGCGGGCAGGTGGTCACGATCTTCTTTACCTCGTAATTATTCAACACCATGATATTGTTCTGTGCCATCATCTGGAAAATAAACTCATTTCCCGCTCTCCTGGCCGGATCGCCTGTACAACTTTCCTCTTTTCCCAGTATCGCAAATTTGACCCCGATCCTGGTAAGGATCGTAGCAAATGCCTTTGTAATTTTCTGCGCCCTTTGATCAAAACTGCCCGCACAGCCCACCCAGAAAAGTATTTCCGGTGATTCTCCACTGGCGAAGTATTCTGCCATCGTTTTTATTTGCATGGAATTATCAGTTTATGCATTCATTTCAATCGCCCACTTATCCCTGTCATCAGGGCTAAACTTCCAGGGGGCCATATTATTTTCTATGTTACTGAACATCATATTCCACTCCTGCGGTGCACTGGATTCTTCCATCACCAGGTGGCGGCGCAGTTGTAATATGATGTGCAGGGGATTGATGCTCACAGGGCATTCCTGTACACAGGCATTGCAGCTGGTGCAGGCCCGCAGCTCTTCTTCAGAGATATAATCGCGGAGCAGGGTCTTTCCCTCCGTATTTCCCAGTTTCCCTATTTCTTCCGCACGGTCACGGGTATCCATCATGATCTTCCTGGGAGAGAGTTTCTTTCCCGTCAGGTTTGCCGGACAGGCAGCAGTGCAACGACCACATTCTGTACAACTATAAGCATCCAGGATATTCTTCCAGGTCAGATCGGGTACATCTTTGGCCCCAAACTTCGGCATGTCTGCCGGTGCAGGTTCCGCTGCTGCAAGTTCGGGCTGCAGCATGAGCGTTACCTCTTTTTGTACGGCAGGCATATTCTCCATTTTCCCCTTTGGCCGGAGATCGCTGAAGTAGGCATTCGGAAATGCCAGGATAATATGCAGGTGCTTTGAATAAGGGAGGTAATTCAAAAAAGCGAGGATGCCCAGGATGTGCAGCCACCAGCAGCTGCGTTCAATGGCTTCCAGGGCAAAGGGAGAAAACCCTTCAAAGGCACCCTTAAATGCCCCGGATACCCAGAATGGCCCCAGGTCCGGATGCAGTGCCTGGTCCGCCGTATTCATGGTGAGAAACAGCAGCATGAGTACAATTTCCGTGACCAGGATGTAATTGGCATCTGACTTAGGCCAGCCATCCAGTTCATGCATGGCAAGTCTGCGCACACGCACTACATTACGCCTGATAAGGAAAATGGCACAACCAACGATTACCAGTACCGCTAGTACCTCGAAACAGCCAATCAGGACCGGGTATACTGACCCTAAGACATCCCTGAATAAGCGGTGGGTACCAAGGATCCCATCGAGGATGATTTCGAGAATTTCCACATTGATAATCAGGAAACCGGCATACACGAAAAAGTGCAGGACGGCCACCAGTGGATTGCGGAACATTTTTTTCTGCCCAAAGGCAAGGAGAAGTACATTTTTCAAACGTAGATCGGGGTGATCATTCAACGATACATCTCTTCCAAGCAAAATATTAAGCCTGATCTGCCTGGCTTTGCGGTAAAAGAGGTACACAGCAATGGCGAAGGCAAATACAAACAGGATTTCCTGAATTATATGCATACATCAGATTTGACTGATATGCAATGTAACGAAAATATATCCTTCCTCCAATCCAACTCCAATACTATATAAACACTAAATCGATACTATCAGGTTACCAAAAGGTAAAGGTGAACTGGTAGTGACCTATTAGTATGGGAGATGCATTGGTCAGCCCTTAAAGCATTATCCCCAATATGCTACGATACCTGCGTAGAAGATTTGTTGAAAAAACCCTACTTTTATCCCTTCAATTAATTCTGACATGGAATCAAAGAATGTAATCCTCACCCAGGATGTGATCGATAAAAAAATCAAACGCATTGCCTACGAAATATATGAGCATAACAGTGAAGAGCCGGAAATCATCCTGGCAGGCATCTGGGACAGGGGAACGATTCTCGCTGAAAAAATTGCGGCTATCCTCAAAGAGATTTCTCCCATCCGGATAAAAATGATTGAGCTGAAACTGGATAAACAACACCCTGATACGGTGCAGATCTCCGAATCGTTGGATTTCAATGGGAAAGTAGTAATACTGGTAGATGATGTAGCCAATTCAGGCAGGACCATGCTCTATGCCCTGAAGCCATTGCTGGAGTTCTTACCGAGGAAGATTCAAACCGCGGTACTGGTAGATCGTAAGCATAAGTCTTTCCCGCTGTCAGTAGATTTTGTGGGCCATTCTTTGTCTACCACTTTACAGGAAATGGTGATGGTAGATGTAGTAGGAGAGGAGATTCAATCTGCTTATTTACAATAAGCCCGGGCATTATAAAAAAAGAGGGTGTATTGAAAAATACACCCTCTTTTTATTTTAAGGCAGTGTGGTAGTTTAAATTCATTTTTAACTACCAACAAGCTACCCTTTCCTGTATTTTATTTCAGTTTCATATCCTGGATGATCTGCTGGATCTTCGCATCCAGGGCCTGCGTAGCCGCTTCAAATCCTGCTGCGTTTTCCAGTGGCTGGTTTACGCTGAAGTAGAACTTGATCTTCGGTTCTGTACCGGATGGGCGTGCAGAGATCTTGCTGCCATCTTCCAGTACAAACTGCAGTACGTTTGACTTTGGCAGGGTGATAGGTGTCACCTCACCGGTCTTCAGGTTCTTCACCTGCTGCAGCTGGTAATCATAAGTCGTCACTACCGGCACCCCCGCAATGGTAGCAGGTGGGTTTTCGCGATAGCCCTTCATCATATCAGCAATTTCGTCGGCACCTTTCATACCTTTCTTGGTGATAGAGATCAGGCTCTCCTTATAATACCCGTATTTTACATAGATGTCGATCAGTTGCTGGTAGAGGCTACGACCATGGCCTGCAGCTACAGCGGCCATTTCACAGATGAGTGCTACGGAAGCAATGGCATCCTTGTCACGCACATTGTCGCCGATCATGTAGCCATAAGACTCCTCACCACCGCAAATGAACTGCTCTTTTCCTTCCTTGGCACGAATCAGCTCGGCGATCCATTTGAAACCAGTGAGTACATTATAACAGTTTACATTGTTTTTAGCAGCAAATACATCGATCAGATCGGAGGTTACCACGGTCTTACATACGTAATCTGTAGCACCCGCCAGCCCTTTCGCACGACGGCCTTCTATAATATAGTTGAAGAGCAGTACGGCAGTCTGGTTACCATTCAGCAGGATCCATTCCCCTTTCAGGTCCTTTACAGCAATACCTACACGGTCAGAATCCGGGTCTGTACCCAGCAGGATAGCTGCATCCAGTTCCTTTGCTTTCTTCAGGCCAATGCTCATGGCTTCAGATTCTTCCGGGTTAGGATACACCACGGTCGGGAAGTTCCCATTTGGTGTCGCCTGTTCTTCTACCACATGTACATTGGTAAATCCAAAGCGCTTCAGGGTTTCAGGCACCAGGGTGATACCAGTACCGTGAATCGGTGTATATACGATTTTTAGATCTTTCTGGGCAGCAATAGCTTCAGGCTGAATGCTCAGGCCTTTCAGCATCTGCAGGTAAGCTTCGTCGATCTCAGTGCTGATCGGGTGAATGTTCGCTTCCCCGCCGGACCATTTCACTTCGTCTACAGAGGCAATCTTTTCCACTTCACGGATCACGTTTTTGTCGTGAGGCGGGATCAGCTGGGCACCGTCGTTCCAGTAAGCTTTATAGCCGTTATATTCTTTAGGATTATGCGATGCTGTAAGTACGATACCACCTTTGCATTTGAGATGACGGATGGTGAACGAGAGCTCCGGGGTAGGGCGGAGACTTTCGAAAAGGTATACTTTGATACCATTTGCAGCCATAACGTTGGCAGCCACTTCAGCAAAGAAACGGCTGTTATTGCGACTGTCGTGTGCAATCGCGATACTGATTTCATCCGTGAAAGCCTGTTTCAGGTAGTTGGCAAAACCCTGCGTAGCCATACCTACCGTGTACTTGTTCATACGGTTGGTACCTACACCCATGATACCGCGGAGACCGCCCGTACCAAATTCAAGGTTACGGTAGAAGGCATCAGCCAGTTCATCGGGGTTTTCCTGCTGCAATTTTTTGATAGCGGATACCGTCTCCGCATCAAACTGGCCGTTCAGCCATTGTGATACCTTACTTTCAATTACATTATCCATAAAAAATATTGGGTTTGTCTGAAAATTGTGTCAGAAACAAGATTGTAAAATAAAGGATAAATCCTGAATTATGGGCCTACAATTTGGCCCCAGGTGGAGGGATATACAATTATTGCACCATATTCAACTGGTATGGGGATAAATAGAAATTCCTATTCATTGCTTAAAATTGGGGGTATTAATTACTTTTGCGTGCATGAGGCGGTACGAAGATTCCTATAAGCAAAAAGGATTACGCAAGCAACTGGTGGATAGTATCCTGCAAAAAGGCATAACAGATCAAAGTGTTTTAGCAGCTATCAACAACATTCCCCGGCATTATTTCCTGGATACGGCATTCGAAAGTATTGCGTATGAGGATAGGGCGTTCCCCATTGGGGAGGGGCAGACTATCTCCCAGCCTTATACCGTGGCTTACCAGACACAGTTGCTGGAAATCAAGCCATTCGAAAAGGTCCTGGAGATAGGTACCGGCAGTGCTTATCAGGCTTGTGTACTGGCGGAGCTGAAGGCGATGGTCTTCACCATTGAGCGCCAGAAGCGTCTCTTTGACCAGGTAAAACTGTTTCCTTTTAAGGCAAAGTACCCCAATCTCCGCTTCTTCTATGGTGATGGGTATGAAGGTCTTCCTACCTACGCGCCTTTCGACAAGGTCCTCGTGACCGCAGCAGCACCCATGATTCCTGAAAAGCTCCTGCAGCAAATGAAGGTCGGTGGTAAAATGGTGATCCCTGTCGGCGGACAGGAAGTACAGCGTATGCTGCGCATCACCAAGGTCAGTGAGGGCGATTATGAGCAGGAGATGTTTGACAATTTCTCCTTTGTTCCCATGCTGGCAGGAAAAAAAGCCTGATAACGGGGTATTATAACCTGCCGTTCTGTGGTCTTTTATCCTCAATTTCCGGTGTTTCTTCCTGGTCTTCCTGTTTCTTCTTCCTTTTGAATAAATTAGGATCCATCTTTCCAAAGCGGTAACGGATATTCAACCTGATAAAACGGGTCATCCTTTTACGGCTGTAGTCCTGGATAAAGGCTTCAGTTTCGTAATGGGAACTGAATTGCTGTGTATTCAATATATCTGAGATATTGAGGGAGATGGCCAGCGCATTGTTTTTCAGCAATTCTTTACGCACTCCCATGTCAATGCCGTTCATAGCCTTGAAGGTACCCTGTGGCTGTACGCGGGGTGAGCGGTAGTGCGCATTCATCTGGATATTAAAGCGGCCGGGCAGGCGGCAATTGGAATTGACATTAATCCCCCAGCTGAAATATTCATTGCTAATGGTAGCCCCTGTCAGTTTACTGTATTCCAGGTTTAGATTGCTCGATACGTTCCAGCCTTTGAGAATGTGGAGGTTGTAGGTAAAGTTAGCCCCCCAGTCTTTGTCCGTCGCCAGGTTCATGGGCCTGGTGGTAGTGACCCCGGTGGTGGTATCCAATACGCTGATGCGGTCAATGTCGTCATTGGCCTGGGAATAATAGACCCCCGTGTTCAGGAAATCTTTGGAACCGGGAAAATATCTTGAGTAGTTCATTTCGAACTTATGGGTCAGCGAAGGACGCAGGGCCGGGTTGCCGACACGGATATTCTGTGGGTCGGAGTTATTGACATAGGGGAGGAGCTGATCGAAATTTGGCCGGTCTATTCGGGTGGAATAGTTGAAAATCAGGCTTTGGTCCTGGTTATTTGGCAGGTTGTATTTCAGGAATACGCTTGGGAATACGTTGAAGAATTTGTTGTTGACAGAGGTATCCTTGGTGTAGGAGTAGCCATTGAGATAGGCTTGCTCCACCCTGGTGCCAACCATATAACCCAGGTTGCCTATGGCATTGGATACGTTCAGGTAAGCGCCGTAAATGTCTTCCTTGTAGTAGTAGGTATTGGAGAGCAGGCTGCTGGTTTCGTATTGCATGGAATCCCAGTCGTAGACCTTCGCGTTATAATCATTGTTGTTGTTGCGTAAGGTGGCCTTCGCCCCGGTTTCGAATTTACCCTTTTTGCCAAAAGGAGTGGTATAATCCGTCTGGATGTTCCAGAATTTGTTTTGTGAGCGCCCGGTATTGGCCTGCATGTCAGGGTTAGGGGCGGTATTGTAGTTAGTAAAGTAGTTGCTGTGGCTATTACCTTTGTTGTTGCTATAGCTTACATAAGCGGTCCATTCTTCATTCTGCCGGCTGGTAGTATGGCGGAAGTTGAAGCTGGTATTGTTATTTGGATTTTTATTACCGCTGGTATTGTGTCTTTCACCTGATTTTAAAGGATCCTTTGCCTGGTTCAGGTAATCGAGCAGGATATTGTCTTCGCTATTGCCCTGACTGCTGCTAAAGCCTTCGGAGAGGGTGAAGGTATTGTAGTCATCGAGGTAGTAGTCGAGTCCAATACGGCCGCCGTTCTGGTGATTGGAATTCTTATTATGGCTATCCTGGGTAAAGAACCAGGCACCGGCAGTATCAGCTGTGAGATTCTGCCGGTAGCTGTAACCCGAGCCGGTGGAGGATTCATAACGGCCATTGTAGTTGCCGAAGAAATTGAATTTCTTCAGTCGCAGACTGGCGTTGGCAGTACCATTTAATTGCCCCCGGGTGGCTACGCCTGCATTGAACATCACATTGTAGCCAATAGCTTTATCTTTTTTGAGTACGATATTGATAATGCCGCCGCCGCCATTGGCTTCGAATTTAGCGGAGGGGTTGTTGATGACTTCCACCCTGTCAATCGTTTCCGCCGGAATCATTTGCAGGGCTGTTTTAGCATCTCCGAAAGGAGAGGGCTTACCATCGACGTAGATGGTAACGCTTTTGCCACGGAGGGTAACGTTGTCGTCTATATCAACATCTACGCTGGGAATATTTTTCAGTATATCTGTACCCGTACCTCCTTCGGCAGTGACGAAAGCACCGGCATCGAAGACCTGGCGATCGATCTGCATAGAGAATGCGGGTTTTTCGGATTTCACTTCGACGGTGGCGAGCACTTTGCCGCTGGGCTTTAGTTTAAGGGTGCCGAGGGGCTTATTGGCAGAAATATTTTTGTAGAGGTTGTCGTATCCCATGAAGGAGATGCGGAGGATGTAGTTGCCCTGTTTGACAGTAGGGGGGAATGCGAAGCTACCATCGGGATGGGTGTACATGCCTGTGAGCACGGAAGAGTCGTTTTCCTGTAGGATGACTACGGAGGCATATTCCACGGGCTTGCCGGTGCTGGCATCTACGGCTTTGCCGGTGAGGGTGTTGGTTGATTGGGCTAGTACAGATCCATAACAGCTTGCCAGGAGGGCTGTTAGTACAATTAATACGGAATACCGCATGGTTGAATAGAAAGTTGAGACCGGGACAAATATATCGGGAGTGGAGGGGAATAGGGGGTGGAATGTGATGAAAGGTGAGGATTAGGGCTGTGAGGGAGAAAAAAGTTCTAAAAAATATTTGGAAGTTGGGAATTGTTTTACTTATCTTTGCAATCCCAATTCAAACGGTGGTTGTAGCTCAGTTGGTTAGAGCACCAGATTGTGGTTCTGGGGGTCGTGGGTTCGAACCCCATCATCCACCCAAGTTTTAGAAAAGGACTTCTTGAAAGAGAGGTCCTTTTTTGTTTTTGGGATAAATCTGTTGATTATATTTCTCCCTGTTAAGAATACGCTTTTACGGATCAAGTTGAATTCTTGGGGGGAATGCTAAAAATTTGTTGCTTTGCAACTCATTAAAGAAGCAACAAACTTGGAT
>NZ_QTJV01000017.1 GCF_003412465.1 Chitinophaga silvisoli | reverse complement strand
AAAGTGGCCCAATGACTCCGTTCGGCCTGGCCCTATATCCTCCGTTTGGGCTGGCCCAGTATCACCGTAATAGACAAATATGGTATTTAAATGCTTGGTTATTAATATGTAAGGCATCTAATTGATTAATTGTATTTTCATTTATTTCAAAACCAAGTTCATGATCAATTAAAATAGCAGAATTGCCTGTTACTAATAGATTAGGTTTGAATGAATTTCTATCCTTGTTTCTTATTAAGACATCAAAGGCAAACAAGGTATCAATTTCAATCATTCGTGAAGTTTGATTTTTCTTAAATGAGGTATTAAAGAGATAATTACCTTCAATCAGGCTAGATCCAAATTTTGGACGTTCGTCAACCAAATCAAGGATTTCTAATGCAGTTGGATCTTTGATTGACATTCGAAAGTTTTCATCCATCTCAATCAGCGCCGCTTCTGGTACAGGAAGGTCAAATTCTTTGGCCAGAACATTACCTAGTATTTCATTTAAGACAGGTTCTCTTTCTAATTCATCACTGCGAAACATTTTAACCACATAAGGTTTAATTCCATTTGGTGTGTTAACAAGTACTAGCCATGGTTTAGTCCTTCCTCCTTGACTTATTATTCGAATATAAGATACTGCTGGATAAATAGGAAGCATATATCAATGTGTTTAAAATCAACGCATTGAATGTAAGTATAAAACTCAGGTTGACCTAATAAAATTACTTGAAAAAGTATAAATTACTTAAATAGTGGAACGTTATTAAATCTTGTAATGCAAGGTTCAACAAATTCTCTTTTCTCGCTCACTTTTATCAATTAGCATTAAGACTTTAGCGGAATAAAATCAAAGTTAAAAATCAAGTCTCCAATACTGCTCATTAATTGATTAAAGGGGTATGTTTCCATCGTATTTATCTTTTGAATGATTCAGTTATTAAATGATGAAGTTATAAGATACATTCTCACATGACTATTAGCTTTAGGTAGCGGTGATAAAAAACATCTCGTTACTAAGTTCGAATGAAAATCATCTCTTGTTTTTTCTGAACTTGTAATCATTACAGCGACAAATGTTTTTTCTTGTTCATTTGCTTCGTTAACGGAAGGGATGATGTATGCGGCTTATCCGAATCAAAAGGATGACTGAGAAGTTAATATATTGCGTTGTGTACGACCATGGAAAATTTTGTTCAGTGTATTGGTGGAATGTTGAATAGCAATTTTGGCTTCTTCCGAAGTGTCGGATGCAGGTGTTTTAAGGTTGTTTTTCTTGAGTAGTCGAAGAATATTATAAGTTACATCTAGTATCTCCGTGGTTAATGCATATATTGCCGCCAATTCTTGAAATTTAGGTTCGGACAAATGGCCTTCCAGATCAGATTGAAATGCGGAAAATTCTTTAATAATTTTTTCAGTTTTTTCAATCGAATTATTAAGGTCCTGCCCTTTTAAATCAGCAACATTTTCCAATAAATAAGCATAAATACCTTTTGTATTAAGTAATTGCTTAGTTAAGTTGGTTTTTATCTTTTTAAGCAATATACGAGTTGAAAAAAAAGATTTAACCAGGAAATACCAGGAAAAAGCCCTTTTGTATCCCTTCTTACTTTCCTGAAACTGAAAGTCCAAAATTTGATTATAATCAATGGAAATCATTACCTAAAGTTAAACAATTTTGGGATTTAAATACATGAAAATACGGCCATAAGCAATATTTGATTATTGATTAATATATTGTTAATATGATGAATTAATTATTGATATGATTTAAGTAATGAAGGATTTTTAATAAATAAGATCAATGATAAATCAAAAAGCCTGGTAAATAATTTCAGCGGCCGTCTTTTCTAAAAGGATTACTTTTTTTGCCTATAAACCTGATCACCGTACCCTGCCCATTATGATATTTGCCCTCCTCTAACCCAACTACCTCTTCTTTTAAAAGTAAAATTTCATAATTAGAGAAATCCTTTTTTATCTCCTCTTCTGAGAAAAGCCATGCTTTTTCAGTAGGCCCGCCTACCTGTGCATTCGCTTCATGGTTTTTACTAAACGCCTCAAAGATGATCGTACCACCAGGTTTTAAATAGCTATCCAACTGCTTATGTAAAATAGATTTCTTTTCCGGCAGGAAATGTGCATAAATCAACCCAATGGCATCAAATGAGGCAGGTTCAAACTGCATTGTTTCCAGGTCACCTACAATGTAATTGAGATCAGTATTCAACTCCGCAGCTAATTGCAATGCTTTGGTCTTACCTTCCGGACTCAGGTCTGTAGAAGTCACCTGCCATCCGCTGACTGCTGCATATACCCCATTCCTGCCCTCACCATCGGCGGGCATGAGAATGCTGCCCTTGTTTAATTGATCTAAGTGCTCCTTAAAGAAGAGATTGGGTGCTTTACCATAGGCAAAATCTGCATCGCGATAGCGATCATCCCACCTGCTTTTGTATTGTTCGTTTGTCATATGTCAAAGGTAGCTATCAGGCGCAAGCCCCTGATAGGACAAAAATCAAATTGAACAGGACTTATTTAAAATTTTGCCGGAAAGCTTCGGGGGATAGCCCGCTGTGTTTTTTGAAAAAGCGGATAAAGTAAGAGACATCTTCATAACCTAATTGCCAGGCGATTTCATTGACAAAATTAGTAGTAGCGAGTAACTGGCGTTTGGCTTCTAAAAGGATGTGCTCATTAATTAGCGTGGAACAGGTTTTGCCAAGTGCCGATTTCGTAATAGCATTGAGTTGATAAGGAGATAAATGCATGAGCGCAGCATAGTCTGCTACCTGTTTATATTGGCTGATATTGGCTGCGATGAGGTCTTGCAGCGTTTGTAACTGATCATTGCCGGCAGGTGTTTCCTGTACGCGAATGAGCTGAATGAACAATATATGTAGTAATGATCTGATCACATCTTCATATTGATCCTGCTGGTGGGTAAATTCTTCAAGCATTTGCGCGCATAAAGGAGTTGCTTTATTAAGTTGGTAATAATTCTGCTGTGCAGTACTCCGCAATAAGGGACTGGGATCAAAGCTCTGATTAAATTGTATTAAATAACCTGTGCTGCTGCCATGAAGATGTATTGCATGCACTTGTCCTGGTCGAAGTAAAAATACAGCATGATCACTGATGGTATATTCCCTGAAGTCGATACTATGTGTACCGGCACCTTTCTCTAAAATTAAGAGGTAGTAGAAATCATGCCGGTGCAGTGATTGCACCATATCCTTGCCGGACATGTAATCGTGAATATCCCGGATGCTGAAGCTGATATTTGTCCTGATGGGAATCTGCTGCATGATGGGATAAAGATAGGGGAAATTTCCCCTATCCGGATTGTCCATGCACTCATGTCATTTGTCCATGTTCCTGAATGCTATGATACCGCAATTTTGCAATAAAAAAAATATGATGCAATTCACCTTAGAAACGGCTTTACTAAAAGTACAGAAAGCAGAAGATGCCTGGAATACAAAAGATCCGGAGCGTGTTAGTCTCGCGTATACCCCCAATACTGAATGGCGTAATCGTCATGAGTTTATCAACGGCCGGGCGGAAGTCAGGGCTTTCCTGCAACGCAAGTGGGAGCGGGAACTGGATTATAAACTGAAGAAGGAACTTTGGGCGTTCATGGACAACCGGATTGCTGTGCGCTTTGAATACGAATGGCATAATGCGGAAGGACAGTGGTTCCGGAGCTATGGCAATGAGAACTGGGAATTTGATGAGAGTGGTTTAATGCAGAGACGCTTTGCCTGTATTAATGACCTGCCCATTGCAGCATCGGAGCGGAAACTTTTCTAACTTTATCGTATGTATACATTGGTCAGTTCGCAGACGGGTAATATGGCTTTCAGGGTGTCGCGCTTTGAAGAAGTCGCGTCATTGCAGGAGCAGCAGGGATATAACCATTATAATATCCTGCTGGTGACGAAGGGAAGCGGCCGGTTGTTTGAATATACTTTCCAGGAAAATGCCTTGCTGGCATTGGGCTTATATCAACCTTTCCAGGTGAAAGGAGAGCTGGAAGGGGTGCTGATCAATTTTCACCCTGACTTCTTTTGTATCTATAAGCATGAAGAAGAAGTCGCCTGCAATGGGGTATTGTTCAATAATATCTATGCACCACCTTTGATGCAATTAGCAGCTACAGAAATGGCGGCTTTGTTGAATATTATCAGGCAGATTGAAGAGGAGATGGCACGCCCTGCATTGGCACAATATGAGGTGGTAATGGCGTTTTTGAAGATCTTCCTGATCAATGCGTCCAGGATGAAGTTAGAGAGGCAGGAAGGGCTGGTTCCTGTAGGGAATGAGCCCTTCATTTTACAATCCCTGAAGGATGCGATTGAACAGTATTATAGAAAGGAACATAGCCCGGGGTATTATGCGGGCTTACTGAACATTACCCCGAAGGCATTGAATAAATTGAGCAAGACGCATTTCAACAGAACCCTGGGAGGCCTGATAGCGGAAAGGATCATGACGGAGGCGAAGCGGGAGCTATATATGACAGCAAAGCCGGTGAAGCGGATAGCATTTGAACTGGGGTTCAATGATGAGTTTTATTTTAGCAGGTTTTTTAAGAATAATGCGGAGGTGTCGCCTGTGGTATATAGGGAAACAGTAGGATGGGGGAATAATCCTTAATTTTACACAAAAAGAAGCGTGAGCACCCACATCCCCACATATCAACTCGGCCAGCTGACCACCAATGACGAACAAGGCATCTTCTTCCTCGGGCAAAAGCCCGGTCTTCCCAAAATCGCCATCGATCAGCCCTACCGCAGCAACTTCTACAAACTGGGCGTATGTGTTAAAGGCCACGCTACCGTAAACATTAACCTCGATACCTACCAGGTCTTACCAGGCAATCTCCTGATTCTTGCCCCCCACGTCATCAAACAATGGACCTACATGTCGCCGGACTATAAACTGGCAGACATCTTCTTCACCCGGGACTTCATCACTACCAACAACCACCTCAACCCAGACAAATTCAGTTTCTTCTGGGCAGGGGCCAAAGGTGTCATCGACCTCCCTTCCCCTCAATCCATCTCCAATTCCATTTACTTCATCCAGCAAAAATGCCAGGAAGAACAAACCTATAAAGACGATGTACTCCGCAACCTGGTCAATAGCCTGCTCTACGAAATCGCTGCTATCTACACCGATACCACGGCTTCAAATCTAAGCAGGGGCCAATTGCTCGTTGCCGACTTCAAACGCCTCGTCAACACCCACTTCATGAAAGAACGCAGTCTGAAGTTCTATGCCGACCAACTCTTCATCACCCCCAAACACCTCACAGAAACCCTCCGCGAAATCACCGGTAAGACCGCCGGCGACTGGATCTCCGAAGCGGTGACCCTGGAAGCAAAAGTACTATTGCAAAGCCCTGGTCTCAACATCTCCCAAATCTCCGACATGCTCCACTTCGCTGACCAGTCCACCTTCGGCAAGTTCTTCAAGAACCAAACCGGTATGTCTCCAGCCACTTACAAACAAGGTTCCGACTTTTAACCCAATCTTCCCATCTTTCAGCCCTTACCCTGCAAGCTGTTTCGGCAGAACTTTGTCCCTACAAAAAATATCTCACCATGCACATTGTTATCACTGGTTCCCTGGGGAACATAGGCAAGCCATTGACGCAGGATTTATTACAGCTGGGACATAGGGTTACCGTTATCAGCAGCAATCCCGGCAAGCAAAAGGAAATAGAAGAGCTGGGTGCAATTGCAGCTATCGGTAAGCTGGAAGATGTGGAATTCCTGACCAGGACCTTAACAGGTGCTGATGCCCTCTTCGCCATGGAGCCACCTAATTTTGCGGCTCCAGATCACAATGAATATTATAAGACCATTGCGAATAGTTATGTAGCAGCAGCAAAGGCGACTCATTTACCACGCATCGTTCACCTCAGCAGCTGGGGCGCACATTTAGAAAAAGGTACTGGTTTCATTACAGGGTCCTATCATGCTGAGCAGATCCTGAATGCGCTGGATAATGTGACACATTTACGCGCAGGCTCCTTTTACACCAACCTGTACAGCTTTGCCGGTATGATTAAGCAGGCAGGCTTTATTGGTACCAACTATGGTGGAGAAGATAAGGTAGTCATGGTACACCCACGCGATATTGCAGCTGTGGCCGCAGAAGAACTGACTAAGAAAGAAAGTGAGCCTGTTCGCTATGTAGCCAGCACTGACATCACTGCCAATGCTGCTGCAAAGGCGATCGGTGCTGCTATTGGTAAACCTGGTCTGCAATGGATCACGCTCTCTGATGAGGAAGTGACAAAAGCTATGTTGGAAAGAGGGATGCAGCCGTTCCAGGTGGCTCCTTTGGTAGAGCTGGGGGCTGCTATCCACAGTGGTGCCATGCGGTCTGACTACGATCTGCATCCTCCTGCAACAATGGGTAAAACGAGTATTGAAGATTTTGCAAAGGAGTTCTCAGCCCGATTTTAATGTACGAAAGAAGGATACAAACTCCGGTCCAGAGCCATTCTTTCCCACGAAAAGTGGGGATGCCGCTATCGGCTGACAGGCCTGCGCCTGTGAGTACGGTTAACTTCCGGGTTTTGTGATAAAATTCGGTCAGTCTTTCTTTGAGGTCGTCTTGTTAATAGGTATAGTTCATAAGTAAATTAAAGATAAAAAATTATATTTTTATGGCATGAAAGGGTGTCCACTACAGGCAATGCTCAGTTCGGATAAGGACTGCAACCAAAAACTGGGAGTCGCAAAAGACATCCTGGATGTGCTGAATGGCAAGTGGAAAATGGAAGTGATCCTCCTGCTCCTGCAATATGACAAACGCCGTTTTAAGGATTTACAGGCTGAAATACCGGGCGGGGTTTCTGCCAAGGTATTGTCATCTGTGCTGAAAGATCTCGAGGAGCATCATATTGTAAAACGCGGTCTCGACGATGTAACGGTGGAGTACGAGCTGACGGAGTATGGACGGTCGATGAGAGAGGTAATATCGAACCTGGTGGAACTGGGCTTAGCACACAGAAAAGAAGTGATTGGAAAATAAGCGGTTGTGGCGAAGCACCACAACCGTTGTTATTTTTACATCACCATTTAAAAGCTCCACATGCTGGTCTTCTCTTTCAGATAGAAGTCCTTTTTCTTATGGTACTTCAGGATATACTTTTTGCCTGCCTCAGTATTGAAGGACCTGTTTTCCTTGCCATGAAATGTATAGGTCGTCTTCTTCATAACCGGGTTGTACGACATACTGATTCTTTCAACAGTCAGTTCCACATGTCCCGGATTAACGCTGAAATGCCCCTTGTGAGAAAACTCATTGTCCATGCTCTGACTGACTACCTCATGTACAAAAGCTCCTGGCGTATTTTCATTACCATGATAGTAAATGAACACTTTCCCTGGGTTTTCAGCGATGAACTTGTTTAGTTTTTTCTTGTAGTTGATATTGTAGACAATGGCGTAGATAATCATACCAAGAAATACGATCCCTATATAGATGTACATACCGTTATATGCAAACATAATATGCAGTTTTAAAATTGTGTTCTGATTTCAAAATTTACCTGTTTACCATAGTTCTCCAGGTTCCATGCGAGCATTGAAAAATCATCTGCATCGAGGGATAGGACAGACCCGTTATGACGAATGAACTTATAGGTGAATGTGCTGTTTGCATTGTTAAAACTCATGCTGGCCACATCTTCCAACAAGAGTGTTTCCATATCACCTTTCGTGTACACTTCAAATCCTTTTTCGTAGAAGAGGATCTTGTTATGACCGATTACATTGATCCTGTCATAGCCGTAATAGCCGGCACCTAACACGATCAGTCCTGTGATGATTTTACCGATGATGCCGGTTGCTGACCAGGCATAGATGAAATAAGTAAGTGCGGCGAGTGCGACGATGAAGCTGATAATAGCATACAGGATGCCCAGCCACTTGCTACTGCGGATTTCGAATAAAAAATTTCCCATGATTACTAGGTTTTTCTGGTGTTAAAAAATGGATAAGGAGAGGCATGGAATCCCCTTTGCTGCTGCGAGCAGCCTTTTTGTTTACATTGTCTTTGGTTTTTATTTAGTGTTACAAGTTATATGCGCATAATACCTATATCATTTTGAGTGATATCAATATTGTCCCTGGGCAAACGCACTATATAAGTATGCTGAAAACACAAATAGATCGGGCTACACGCTTATATTCTCCGGGTTAATGGTAATTGTCTGTTTATTGTCCCTTGGGTTAACTCCCCTTATATTTGATGCTAAAGTATTAAATAATTAATTAAAACAAAAATAGTAAGAATCTGAATTCAGATTTGTCAAAATTAATGTTTATATGAGTGAATTTATTGGTAGCGTGTTTAGTATTTGTGGTAATCTGGCAGTTATGCCGGGCATGACAGCGGGCGGCATGAAGATTGGGCTTTAGGATGGAACGAGGAAGTGTTGAGGAAGTGTCGAAGAAGTGTCTAGGCAGCGTCGAAGAAGTGTCGAAGAAGTGTCGAAGAAGCGTCGAACACAAGGTGGACATGAGGTGGACTTAAGCCTTCACTTTCTCCCGGATAAATTCCATTTCTTCCGCTGAAAGCAGCGTTTTGTCAAACAAGGTCCCATTCGTCCTGCTCGTCTTGAAGAAAAGCAACTGCTTCATTACTTTTACTTTCCGGATAGCAGACCATTTTAACTCAGTTCTGAAATCCTCTCCCTGGATAAGGATCGTTTCATCTGTAAATGTATATTGCATAGGAGAATAAACATATTTCTTAACACCTGGTTTCTTCAGATTCAGATAGATCATTAAGTTAGGGAAAATTATGCTGAATATGATATAATAAAACTCAAATGAAGGAACGCCGGCAGTACCATTCACAATGCGGGACAGGAAGTATACACTAAAGAGATAAATCAGGATAATCGCCGGCTTTTTATAATATTGACCATAGAGGAATTTTATATAGAGTGCAGGAGAAATCTGAGACGTATGCGTAAAAGACATTATTAAATTTATTTTAATAAAGGTAGCCAATTATGACAAATGAAGAACCAGAATTCTGGGAGAAGAGTTTTACCGAGAAGCAGGAGATGTGGGGTTTTGAGCCTGCCAAATCAGCCGTTTTAACCAAGGATTACTTCCTGCAGCATGGTGTAAAAAACGTACTGGTACCTGGATTTGGTTATGGCCGTAATGCACAGTTGCTGAGAGAAAACGGGATGAAGGTAACCGGTATCGAGATCTCTCAGACCGCTATTGACATGGCGAGGAAGCACTATGGAAACGAAATGACTATCTATCATGGTTCCGTTACAGACATGCCATTTGACAATGAAATGTATGACGGCATCTTTTGTTATGCACTCATTCATTTGCTGGATGCCGCTGATCGGGAGAAGCTGATCCGGGATTGCTATGCACAGTTGAATACTGGTGGGTATATGGTCTTTACCGTTATATCAAAAGCAGCTCCCACTTATGGTACAGGTACCTATTTAAGCAAGGATCGTTATGCCATGTTCGGTGGTGTGAATATGTACTTTTATGACAGGGAATCTATCCAGGCAGAATTTGGAAATGCAGGTCTGTTTGATGTGAGCGAGGTGACGGAGAATTACCCCTTTTACCTGGTCAAGTGCCAGAAGTTATGACTTTTTGCCCCTGATCATACTGAGAAATGCAGGCGTAATACCCAGGTAAGAAGCAATTTGCTTTTGCGTAATTCTTTGTTCCAGCCCGGGGTACTGCCTGCTGAATCGTGCATATCTTTCTTCGGCTGTCAGCGATAAATTGGCCGTGATTCGCCGTTGATACATGTAGAACCCATTCTGGATCAGGATCCGGAAAAAGCGTTCCAGCTTGGGTATTTTCAGATAAAGTTGCTCCAGTTCATCATAAGAGAAGTAAGCCACTTCGCTATCTTCCAGCGCATTGATATTATAAAATGCAGGTTGCTGTCCCGAAAAACTGGCCATATCATTGATCCACCAGTTTTCGGGACAGAACAACACATTGTGATCTTCGCCTTTGCTATCTGTATGGAATAAGCGAAGACATCCTTCATTGACATAATAAATATGCCGGCAGATGTCTCCTTCACGCAGCAGGTAAGCATTCTTTTTTAACTGTCGTGTCTGTAGCTGGGCCAATACCAGGTCTGTTTCAGCCTGATCCATTGAGATGTGCATGGCAAAATTGGCGAGAATCCGCTGCTGCATGTTTCCTTTTAAGCAAAAAGATATTAAAAAAAGCTGACAAGACGGGTGATCTGGAATTGATCATTGAACTCAAAATAATCAAGTCCTTGCCTGGGGCCTTCCGGGAGGGCGACTGTCCAGTAATATTTGCCGCTGTTATGATGAAATACCGGGCGCTTGAGGATATTGAATTTCCTGCCGGGCAATTGGTTCCAGGAATGAAGTGCCAGGTCTGCAATGCCATCTACACCTTGTATCAGGGCATGGCCGGGGTCGGTGTAAGTAGCTTCAGGGGCCCAGCAGGCGGCAAAGCCGGCTTTGTAGGCTTCAAGGCTGGAAGCATTCCAGGTGTCAACGTATTGCTCTATCATGGTTTCAACTGATGGTATCATGAGATGATGTTTTTGTTAGAGCAAAGGACGGGAATGCGCGAGGGGAAAATGTTTAAGTAGTTGAATGGTTTTGAGCTAAAATTATCAGAAGTATCAGACCAGCAGGTCCTCAATTTTTCCATGCGC
Organism: Chitinophaga silvisoli; assembly: GCF_003412465.1. GTDB lineage: Bacteria > Bacteroidota > Bacteroidia > Chitinophagales > Chitinophagaceae > Chitinophaga > Chitinophaga silvisoli. Next base: position 134,881 of record NZ_QTJV01000017.1, on the reverse strand, counting down.
CAAACTATAAGCATGGTGTTCCGTAAATTCAATAGGTATATCGGTTAATGGATCATGTATATCAGCTACAAGTGGAATGGGATCGCCAATGTGAATAAATCGCTGGTAAATCACCTGGTCATGCATGCCATAGCCCGTAATAATCTCAAAATCGTCAGTAGGCTCTATCTCTCCCTGAATATTCACCTGGATTATCGTATCGTCGGTCAACTGGAAAAAATACAGCTCCCCATCCCCTACATCCTCTTTCGCTTTCATGTACCTGGTGGCCCGTATCGGCAATACCGTTATCCGGTTCTTCTGTAAAAAAGTCCAGATTTCCCGGTAATGAAAGTTGATGAAAAACGTCAGCCATGTGCCCATTGCCAGGAAGAAGATAATACCCTGCCAGGCTTGTGTCATCAACCCTATCAGTACGCCCAGCAATGGCCAGATCGCAATCCTGCACCAGTTCCTGTGTCGTATTTTACCTTTGAAATAAGCTTCTTCCTGTTCGTTTAATGGCCGTTCATATGTCATTTTACATCCATAATTTCTTTGATGGCATCATGCAGATCCTGATTTTTGATCCGCTGGATGACCTGCGCTTCATACCGCTGGTCTTTACGCCTCAAAGCTATCAAATGCTGTGCATAGTACAAATGTGATTCATATCGCATGTCCCCAAGATTTGAATCAATTTCGTCAATGATCTCAACAGGCAATTTCCCATCCATATAGAACCTCGTCAACAAATCCAGGGCATTGGCCTGGATCCAGTCATATTCCCCAAAAGCAATTTCTTTCAGCATAGGAACGGCAGGAATACCCATGTGATAAATGACCTCAAAAATCGTGTACTGGGAGGCAGAGAGCCAGCCGGTAAGCCCCAGTTGCGCCTTATCAACATTCTCCGGTACTGGCAGATTAGCATGCAAACGGCTACGAAGCAGTGAAAGATCATCTGGAGTCAGTGTTGCAGCAAACTTTTTAGTCTGGTCAAAGAATTGATCGGGGGCTGTGAACATCAAACCGGTCAAACGGGAGATGTCATTGTCTATAACAATGCTTGCGCTCATAGGAATAGGGATTTTATAAGGATAAATATATAAAAAATTGTAATACTATGCAGTAGCTATTGATATTAAGGGCTTAAAATCAAGAATTATGAACAAATTTGAACGATTAAAAAGTGAATTACTTCAATCCTTCCCCTTTATACCTCATCTTTATTAATCCACTTACCCACTACAGGTGGCACATAATTTTTCATCTTATCCAACAGGGTATCAATATCATCACTTATCAAGATCATATCCTGGTTGATCTGCTTTAAAAATCCTTTATCCACCATCGTTTGCACCAGCGTAATCATCGCATCATAATACCCATTTATATTCAGGATCCCGATCGGTTTCTTGTGCAGGCCTAACTGTGCCCATGTGAGCATTTCAAAGAATTCTTCCATCGTTCCATACCCGCCCGGTAATGTAATCACCCCTTCACAAAGTTCATTCATCTTCGTTTTCCGGCTATGCATGCTATCCACAATCAGGAGTTCTGTCAGGCCGGTATGTGCAATTTCTTTTGATCTTAAAAAATCCGGAATCACACCTGTCACCGTACCTCCTACTGACAATGCACCATCTGCCACTGCACCCATCAGGCCCACTTTAGCACCGCCGTATACAAGTCCTATTTTATTTTCTCCAAGCGTTTTACCAAGCTGAAAGGCTTGTTCCATAAATACATCATCAGTACCATTGCTGGAGCCACAAAAGACGGTTATACTTTTCATTGTTTGGATGGGTTTGAGATGCAAAGGTACTGGGATTTGTTGTATTTTAATTGTATTAAAAATCACAACTTATGTCTGGAAGAATCGTCATCGTTGGCTATCAGCCTAAACCCGGGAAAGAAAATGAACTGGATGCTTTAACCCGCAGGCATTATGGATTATTAAAAGACGCGGGACTAGTGACTGATAGAATTCCCATCATCATGAAGGCAAAGAATGGTACCATCATTGAAGTGTTTGAATGGAAATCCAAAGCTGCCATTGAGCAGGCACATACGCACCCGGTAGTGTTAAAATTATGGGAAGAATATGCGGCCGTGTGTGACTATGTGCCCGTTGGCGGCCTGGAAGAGATAAGTAACCTGTTTTCAGAGTTTAGCCCTTTTGAATAATTACCATGATGGCATAATTTCTGCGCATATATAGTACAGGACTGGGTTTACTGAAACTAGTAATAATCTTTACTACTATGCAACGTCTCTTTTTTCTCGCCACCATTATCTTTTCTTTGCCAACATTTGCTCAAAACACGCCGCAACTTTTCCAGGTCACCACCGCCGCTACCGCACCCGGAGAAACCGTGTTAATAAGAGGGGAATACATTGACCAGATTTCGAAAATTGAAGTCGGCCGACTCGCAGATGATCGCGTTGACAATGCTTCTCCTCTCTACGTGCCCCTGCCGGATGCCGATCACCTGCCTGATACAAAAGGCAGTAAAATCGCCAGCGCTCAAAGCATGATGCCTGTGGATAAAGTACAGCAAAACGAAAAATCTGTCAAGGTGATCATCCCGAATTCATTTCAGCAAGGCGTGTATTGTGTACGTATGACAGACAATAAAGGCGGCATCAGCGGATTTTATGTCAATGTGCCCATTGTAAACTGGGCCATCAGTGATGATGGTTACAATGCCGCCGCTGCAGGAGATGTACTGCGTATACAGGGTAAGAACCTCTTTCGCAAAGGCGCAATTGGACAGGTGATTTTAGTGAATGCAGGCAAAGCCACCAGGATAAAAGTAGACAGCGTTTACGATGATTACTCTGTGAAAGTAAATATTCCAGCTGCGATACCCCAGGGCAAATACCAGTTGTATTATCACAATGGACTAGGCGGAAAAACTGCATGGAGCACACCTGTCTCCATCAATATTGTGAATAAAGAATTGTGGAAAACCCAGGCCTATAATGTAAAAACTTACGGTGCCAAAGGCGATGGCACACAGGATGACACCGAAGCATTCAAAAAAGCATTATCTGCTGCTCAGGATGGTGGCATTGTAAACGTACCATCAGGCAATTATGTCTTATCCGATGCCCTCAGCATTCCACAGGGTGTGATGATGAAAGGACAAAAAGGGAGCACCTTAATTTTTAAACCGCTTAGCGTAACAAGCCTGATCAGTGGCCGTGATCATTTTGGTCTTACTGACCTTACTATCCAGGCCACCCGTGCCTTGGGCATCATCATGAATACCGGGGATGGGCACGTGATTATAGAAAGAGTCGTAGTACAGCAGGATATCGGCAATGCCCTTGCGGAGCTGGATAGCAAGTGGAATAGAACCGGCATCCAGATAAAAGGACCTGGTATCCGTATAAGAGATTGTGTGTTTAAATCTGCCGGCATGTTCTCGTTTGTAGGTGTCAGCGGGTTTATTCAACGTTGCCATTTTGAAAAAACAGGGGGAAGTGTAAAAACTTACATGAAGATTCATCCTGTAGGACTCATCTTCGAAGATTGCCATAAGCAAACTAACGGGTTCGGCTATGGGGCTACCATCAATGAAAGCTATGACTTGTACGAGGCCAGAAACATCACACCATTCAACTACATTAATGACAGGGAAGTGATGACCCTGGACGGTGGCAGTGGTGGCTATTTCGGGAAGATCAGCAATGCCAGCGGCCATACCATCTCCCTGGCACCTGATGGCAAAACCTTTCAATGGGCGGCTAATAAATGGATTGGGGGAGGCCTCTTCATCATCGATGGCAAAGGCTCCGGGCAGTTCAGGAGAATTGTCAGTCATACTATGGATAAAATAGAACTGGATGAACCATTCCTGGTGCAGCCTGATACCGGTTCAGTGATTAGCATCACCACCATCCGCGATCATTTGTTCTTTGTGAATAATACGGCGACTGATGCCGGTGCCTACCAGTTCTATGGTTCCGCGCAAAACTGTGTGATTGCCGGCTTAAAAATGCAACGCAGTGCGGGCATTGTTGGCAAAGGCTCTTATCTGAACTATGGCAGACAACCCAACTGGTATATCGATATCGTGGATTGTGAATTGAGTGACGGTACCTACACCCCACAACTGGATCAGAAAGATAGGTTCCGGGGCGATCAACAGATCAACATCATCGGTTCCGGGTTCTCAGGTTTAAATATCGGTTCTTTGGTAAGGGGAAATAACCTGAGTGGCAAGAGTTATATCCGGGTCTCCCCGGGTGGCGAAGTGAACGATGTACAGGATGCGATCATAGAAGGAAATAAGGTGAGTGGAGCCAAAAATGGGCTGGCCATTTATGGAGTGGGTAGAGTCGTAAGCAATTTATTTATCCATAATAATCAATTTGGCGCAATGGATATTCACAAGGCGCTGCGGACTGAAGGATACCAGGTAAGGTAACAGCACAGGGAATCATATACTTTTTGGGGTAAAAATCATTCCTCTTCCTGAAATTTATTTGCGCAAGCGAATGCTTGCTCATATATTTGCAAGCAAATGCTTGCTTATTTATGGAGGCCAGAAGAGATGTATTCCAGGCAATAGCAGACCCTACCAGGCGGGAAATTATTCACCTGATCGCCCACGAGCCCCGTCACCTCAACGCCATTGCCGAAAACTTTGACGTGAGCAGACAAGCTATTTCCCTGCATATAAAGATTTTAGCAGAATGTGGTCTCATAGAGATCCGGCAACAAGGCAGGGAAAGATATTGTGCCGCCCGGCTCGAGAAATTACAGGAAGTACAGGAATGGATCAGTCAGTATGAATCATTCTGGAAAACCAAAATGCAGGCACTGAAAAACTTTCTTGAAGACAACAAATCCAAAAAGAAATGAGCAACCAGGTAATTGTAATTGAAGAAACATTCAATGCGCCCGTGGAAAAAGTGTGGCAGGCCCTTACTGACAAGGACAAGATGAAACAATGGTATTTCAACCTCGATGATTTCAAAGCAGAGCGCGGATTCAAATTTAGTTTTCCGGGACAGGGACACAAAGGAGAACAATACATTCATCTCTGCGAAGTGACCATTGCACAGCCAATGGAGAAATTACAATATAGCTGGCAATACAAGGGTTACGAAGGTTATTCCACCGTCACTTTCGAATTGTTCGATGAAGGAGATAAGACAAGGTTAAAACTGACACACGAAGGATTAGATAGTTTCCCCAAACATCCGGATTTTGCTGCAGACAGCTTCAGAGGCGGTTGGACACATCTCATGACCATCTCTCTGAAAGACTATCTGGCAAAATCAAATTAAATTCTCATTAAACTTCCTGGTGTTTTGCATATCAAAGGTGTTTCAACATTTTGTTATGCAACTATACCGCTTACCTTATTATGTAGCCTTGTTTGCAGCAGCTCTTGTATTCACTACCGGTTGCGCTAAAAACGAGACTACTGATACTACCACCACTGGCTCCGGATCTGACATCGACAGCACATTCACCACCGGCACAGCCGAAGGCTCGACTGAAACTGCTGCAGATGAAGATGACCTGGTGGAAAACGCCACGTTTTCAAGTACCGTGACTATCGACTTCGGTACCTCTATCACTGTTACAAATCCTTTGGAAGGTAATGGTGTGACGGTGACTACCACTGGCACTGATGTATCGGTGACTTCGACCATTGCTGGTGTAGCATATGTGATCTCCGGTACTACTACCGATGGTGCTGTGAAGATCTATAGTGACAATAAATACAAGGTAACTCTGAATGGTGCGAGCATCACCAATAGCGATGGCCCTGCACTGAACCTGCAATCCAAAAAACGCGCATTCATCGTACTGGCCGATGGTACTACCAGCACGCTGGTAGATGGTGCCAGTTATGCAACATCTACTGAAGACCAGAAGGGAACTCTTTTTGCAGAAGGACAGGTGATTTTTAGTGGTACAGGTACTTTGAACCTGACCGCTAAATACAAACATGCCATCTGCTCTGATCAGTATGTACGTATCCGTGAAGGGAATATCACGGTCACCAGTGCGGTAGGTGATGGTATTCATACCAACGATGCATTTATTGCAGATGGTGGTACGGTAAAAATCACCTCCGGCGATGATGGTATTCAGTGTGAAGAAGGATATATCGTGGTGAATGATGGTACCTTTGTGATCAATACTGCAGGCAAAGGTATAGGAGCTACTTATGATGATGGTGACGAAACGATTACTCCATATGTCACGATCAATGGAGGTAATATCACGGTCACCACAACAGCAGGAGAAGGTATAGAGAGTAAGAGTGTGCTGACTATTAATGATGGATATGTGTCTGTTAATACAGTAGATGATGGTCTCAATGGAGGTACCGCTATTTATATCAATGGCGGACATATTTATAGCATCAGTTCCGGGAATGATGCGATGGATTCCAATGGCACCTTTACCATTACAGGTGGTATCGTAGTAGCGGCAGGTAGTGGATCTCCCGAAGCGGGGATAGATGTGGATGCGAGGACATTGAAAATTACAGGTGGTTTGGTCGTAGGTATAGGTGGTGCCACCAGCGGGCCGACTGCTGCTGTATCTACAGTGAATTCGGTGATAATGGGTAGTGGTACTGCGAATAAGATTGTGCATATAGAGGCGGCAGATGGTACGGAGGCTATGACATTCCTGGCACCAAAGGCGTTTAGCACGCTGCTGTTTGCAGGGTCTAAGTTGAAGTCTAATACTACCTACACCGTGTATACAGGTGGGAGTGTCACGGATGGAAGTAGTTTTAATGGATTGTACCTGAGTGGCAGTTATACTGGTGGAACAAGTACCGGCACTACGTTTACGACCAGTAGTACGGTGACGCAGACAGGAGGGAGTATCTCAAAAGGATAATAAATGTTTTCAATAAAAGCTGGCTTCCACCTTCGGCGAAAGCCAGCTTTTATTCTGCCCAGGTTTTCTATTTAGAAATTTTATACAATAACGCCGTCAATTCCCCCGGCATCGTAATCATCGCATCGTGCCCCGTCGGCAATTCATAATAACTCCAGTCCTTACTTCCCTTTGCCTTATCTCCAAACACCTTCAACTGTGCCATCTGTGGTTTCGTACAAGCAATATAAGTCAGCGGTAAATGATTCCCATACACATGCTCCAGGTGTAAGGCCTGGTCAAAACTCCTGAATGGCTGCGGTGTCAATCTTTCACTCACCCATTTTACCTGCTTAGGATCTGTGACTCCAAATACCTCCGGTGACCATACCGGTACAGACAATCCATTCGATGCCTTTGCAGCTGCCCTTACATTATCAGAAAGGTTTTCCGGTTGTGATGTCAGGGCACTCTTCCCATCTTCAATCAGCATCGCATCTAAGAAGATGAGTTTTTTCAGTCTGCCGGGAATGCGATCCGCCACTCCTGCTATCACTGCTCCCGCATAACTATGCCCTACCAAAATTACGTCATGCAAATCCTGCATGTTAATAAAATTGACAATGTCAGTAATATGCGTTTCCAGGTTAATGCTGGTATCGAGTACATTTTTATGCTCACCCACTCCACTCAAAGTAGGGGTATACACCGTGGCCCCTTTTGCCTGCAATGCCTTGCTCACTTCTTTCCAGCACCAGCCACCATGCCAGGCACCATGTACCAGCACGAAAGTCTGGGCATGCACCATTCCGGCCACTGCTATAGAAAGCAGCAGACAATAGAAAAATTTCCATTTCATTTTTGTGATATTTTTGTAGCTCAAAAGTAGCAGTAGTAACCTGGCTATTCAATAACTCACCCGAAAGTGAGTCGTACAATGAAATAAATTATGGCAACAAAAATTAAAAGCAGTTCCATGAATGCGCACAACCTCCAGGTATTGGCAGAACACTGCCAGGTATCGGAAGTGTTGGAGCTGATAAGTCCAAGGTGGAAAATGCAGGTGCTGTTTTGTATCTCCCAGGAGGTGTATCAATTTAGCCAGCTGAAAAAGGTGTTTCCCACTATTTCTGACCAGGTCCTCTCCCGCCGCCTGGCGGAGATCGTTACGGAAGGGCTGGCTGTGAAGATCCAGGTGCCGGATACCATGCCTTGCCAGGTGAAATACGAGGTGACGGAGAAGGGGGCGGCGCTGCTGGAGATTGTACAGGACCTGCACGAGTGGGGTAAAAAAGAATGGGAATAGCCGCCAGGCATTCCCCATACCCCGGACTTTTAATATTTCCCTAAAAATATTCCACTTTCATTTGTAGTTTTATCGCCTGTTTCGGGAAGCTACCCCCACTGAGCGTAGCTTTTAAACCAATTGATCTGTGAATAAAAATTATTACATTATCGATTTCGACAGCACTTTTACGCAGGTCGAAGCATTGGATGAGCTGGCGCGCATTTCATTACAGGACCATCCCGATCGGGAGGCCATTTACAGGAAGATTGAAGAGCTGACCAACCTGGCTATGGAAGGGAAGCTGTCCTTCAGAGAAAGTCTCTCCGGCAGGGTAAAGCTCCTGGAAGCCAACAAAGAGCACCTGGGCTTACTCATCAAGCACCTGAAAAAACAGGTTTCTGTCTCTTTTTCCAGGAATAAGAAGTTTTTCAAACACCATGCAGACGATGTATTGATAGTATCGGGCGGCTTCAAGGAATTCATCACCCCTGTAGTGCTGCCTTATCATATCAGGAAAGAGAATATCTACGCTAATACTTTTGTGTTCGATGCCGATGGAAAAATCATCGGTTTTGACGAAGCCAACCCCCTTTCTGACGAAGGAGGTAAGGTAAAACTGCTGAAGGACATGCAATTATCCGGCGATATCTATGGTATCGGCGATGGCCATTCTGACTTCCAGCTCAAGGAGTTTGGTATGATCAAGAAATTCTTTGCCTTCACGGAGAATATCAAGCGGAAAGCTGTCGCAGAGAAAGCAGATCACGTCACCCCGAGCTTTGATGAGTTCCTGTATGTGAATAACTTACCAAGCGCCCTGTCTTATCCTAAAAACAGGATTACCTGTGTGGTAATAGGCGAGGTAGAGCATGAGGCAGTACATTTCCTGAAAAAAGATGGTTTTGCCATAGAGACAGGCCAGGAAGCGATTGCTGATGCAGGCATCCTGTTGGTAGCCGGAGGGACCAAAGTGGACCTGGCATTGCTGGAACAGGCACCCAAACTGAAAGTAATCGGTTATATGGGGAATGGTAGTGAGCAGATTGATTATGATGCCTGCACCACCCGTGGAATCGTGGTATTCGACAACCTGAAGAAGTCATTGTCAGTCGCAAAGCGAGTGGCGAAGTTTATCAACAACGGCGATACTTTCAAGAGCAGCAATTTCCCACACCTGCAATTACCTGAAGTGGAAAATGCACACCGGCTGATTGGTATTCATCACAATGCACCAGGCATGATTGCAAAAGTGAACCAGGTTTTTGCAGAGAGAGGTATTAATATCATCAGCCAGTTCCTGATGACGAATAGTAAGATCGGCTATGTGATCACAGATGTAACTGCGGAATACGACAAGCAGGTACTGAAAGGGCTGAAGGAGATAGAAGGAACTATAAAGTTCAGATACCTGTATTAATCAGCGAATTTTACTTTTTTTATAAGATGCTTCTGCCGCCGGGTGGAAGCATTTTTTTTGCCCCAAATATAGTACTGTTGGCCTTCCCGCACGACTACTGTGCAAACCCTTAATAACCATTCCTAAAAAACATGTCAATGACAACAAAACAATTGATAAGAGCGGGAATACTATCCTGTCTGTTACTTATCTCCTCCTTATTATCCCAGGCACAGTTCAGAGTAATCGGCTATGTACCCTCCTGGCAGGGCGATGTGAACGCAGTGCAGTATAGTAAACTTACACACATCAACTATGCCTTCCTCTTACCTACAGCTACAGGTGGATTACAGGCTATTGAGAACTCCTCTAAATTACAGAGTCTTGTATCACTCGCTCATGCCAATGGGGTGAAGGTGCTGATCTCAGTAGGTGGCTGGAACAACGGTGATGACAGTGGTTTTGAATCACTCGCCGGCAACAGTTCTTACCGTTCTACCTTCGTTAGCAACATGATGAACTTCGTGAGCCAGTACAACCTGGATGGTGTGGATATCGACTGGGAGTATCCTGATGCGGGTACTTCGGCTAACAACTATGTATCCCTCATGACCGCCCTGGCTACTTCTCTGCATGCGCAGGGTAAATTACTCACTGCCGCTGTAGTAGGTACAGGTGGCGATGGTGTACTGAGCAGCGTATTTGCCCAGGTAGATTTCCTGAACCTGATGGCGTATGATTATAATAATTATGATCACTCTACCTATACCTATGCATCTCAATCTATTTCTTACTGGAAAGGCAAAGGGTTGCCTGCTTCCAAATGTGTATTAGGTGTTCCTTTCTATGGCCGTCCCAGCTGGGAAAGCTATGCTGCACTGATCGCAAGAGGTGCAAGCCCATATGCAGATACTTATAATGGCGTGGGCTATAATGGTATTACTACCATGAAGAGCAAAGTAGACCTGGCTTACGATCAGGGTAGTGGTATCATGATCTGGGAATTGTCTCAGGATGCTACCGGCACTTATTCACTGCTGTCTGCTATTCACGACGAAGTAGTGGTGAAAACCGGTGGTAGTGGTAACCAGTCACCAACCGTAAGCATCTCTTCTCCTGCTAACAATGCAACATTTACTGCAGGTGCTACCGTTGCTATTACAGCAAGTGCCGCAGATGCTGATGGTACAGTGACCAAAGTTGAATTCTACAATGGTGCTACCTTATTAGGTACGGCAACAGCTTCTCCTTATACCTATAGCTGGGCAAATGTGGCAGCAGGTACTTATGCCCTGACAGCAAAAGCAACGGATAATAAAGGTGCGGTGACTACCAGTGCAACTGTCACTATCGTAGTAGGTGGTGGTAGTAATACGGGCAACTGTGCCGGTGTAGCTACATGGACTGCATCAGGTGTTTACCTGGGTGGTGCACAGGTTGTATACAACGGCAAACTGTATACTGCTAAATGGTGGACACAGAATGAACAGCCTGACACACATACAGGTGATGGCCAGGTATGGGGCTATGTGAGTGATTGCGGTTCTTCAACAGGTGGCAACAAAGCCCCTACTGTAAGCATCTCTGCTCCTGCAGGTGGCGCTTCTTATACAGCCCCTGCATCTGTAAGTATTACAGCTACAGCTGCTGATGCCGATGGCGCTATTACAAAAGTTGAATTCTACAATGGTGCTACCCTGTTAGGCACCGCGACAGCATCTCCCTATACTTATAGCTGGACTGGTGTAGCAGCAGGTACTTATGCCCTGACAGCAAAAGCAACTGATAACGGTGGTGCATCTGCTACAAGTGGTACAGTGAGCATTACCGTATCAGGTTCTTCAAACAATGGTGGTTCTTGCTCCGGGGTAGCTACCTATCAGCCATATCCTTCAGTATACAATACGGGTGACAAGGTAGTATACAATGGTTACCTGTATGTATCACTGGCAAATGGGCTGTACAATGTAACGCCGGGTACCGCAGATTATTGGTGGCAGCCACTGGGTGCTTGTAGCAGCAGCGGGAGGATAGCAGGTACAGCGATGACTGCTGATGCAACGAGCGATGCTATTCCTGTGGCAGTGTATCCTAACCCGGTTACAGGTAGCACCTTGCAGGTGAAAGTAGGGGCAAAGGCAGGTGAGCAGGTGGTGTTGGAATTGTGGAGTGTGGATGGTAATGGTCCCGTGGTGAGAAAGCTGTATACGGCGGGTGCAAAGGGTGCACAGATGATTAGTGTGGATATTAGTAAAGTACCGGCAGGTACATGGATAGTAAAGATTTCTAACGCAGTGGGTACGCGTAAAGAAAGTGTAAAGCTGATACGTATGTAATCTTAATTGACAAAACCCAAAAGCGCTTTTGCTGTAATGGCAAAAGCGCTTTTTTTATGGAATTGTTTTTCATTCCACTGGTGAATGCTCTTTTTTTCAAAAAAAATGCCCCCACGTTAAAATCTTGCCAAATGTAAATGAAATTGAAAGACCGGCTGCTGAACTTTGCCCCCGGAAAATAAACACCACAAAATAAAGTTGTTTGTTGTCCACCATTTTAATACCTGATCGTTATAGGGGTAGACAAACAGTATAACGACTGCCAGCCTTACTACAGCAAACTCCGGTTTCATACGATGGTAAGGTAGGGATCCTTATGCGACAAAAAAAGGACAATAAAAATTCTGGTAATTGAGTATATCCTAATAATAAAAACATGAAACAAACCCTCCTTGCTACATTGATTGTGGCCAGCCTTTTAATGTCCTGTGGTAAAGATGAAAATACTGATACCCAGCCTGCATTCAAATTATTTGTTGGTGTCAGTGAAACGGACAAAACAAGTTATCTCCCCAGTTATACAAGCTGGAAGGACGGCATTGCCAGTTCCTTTAATGGCGGTACTGTAGTCGACATGGTGGTTGATGGCAATGATGTATATGCTACTGGTTTTAGTGACAACAGTGTGACGAATAAAACCTATGTCATGGTCTGGAAGAACGGGAAAGCAGATACCCTGGGAACCTCCGATATTTACATGACCTCCAGTGCTATTTATGTATCCAACCATGACGTGTATGTGGTAGGACGAGAATCAGGCCTCTCTACCAATGCAACTGGTAAGCTATGGAAGAATGGCGTATTGACAACCCTTCGCAAGGGTGACTATGATTATATACCTAATGACCTGGTAGTCGTTGGCAATGACATCTACATCACAGGGTATATAAGCCAGGGAGGCGGTGTCAGCAGTGGCATGTTATGGCATAATGGCGAGGTTACCTCACTGGGCGGAAGTGGCGCAGAAGGTATTTCTGTATTTGTGTCCGGTACTGATGTATATGTGGGTGGTTACGTCTATAAAGATTTCGTTGGCCAGGTGGCGACTCTCTGGAAGAATGGCAAAGAAATAACACTCGGCAAGGGTGCGGATTATGAAATGGTGAATGATGTGTTTGTAAATGGGAAAGACGTATATGCCGGTGGATATACCCTGAATAACCAAAATATAAGAGGAATGATCTGGAAGAATGGTGTTGATTCAGCCATTGCATATGATAAGAAGTTTTCCGGGGTAAGCCGCATTTTCGTCAAAGACGGTGATGAATATGTATTGGGGAATCTGGGAGATACAGCTATACTGTGGAAAAACGGCGTACCTAAGAAACTGACTGATGGAACAAAAAAGGCTGCCGGAGTAGGTTTGTTTGTAAACTAAGCATGTCATTTTGTGAGCGCTTTCAGGTCGGACAGACCTGAAAGCGCTAATGGTTTTCTAAGTTACCAGATCTTAATCCGCTTATCCTCGCTCAGGTACATACTATCTCCCGGTTGTACATGAAATGCTGTGTAAAAAGCCGTGGTATTCATCAATGGTCCATTCACCCTCCACAAAGGCGGAGAATGCGGATCATTATTCACCCAATACCGCAGGTATTCGTCTTTCATCTTCACTCTCCAGATCCTGGCTATTGAAAAGAAGAAGCGCTGATCAGGTGTAAAGCCGCCGATCTTAGTGGTATCCTTGCCCTGTTTTGTCATTTTAAAAGCATCATAGGCTACTGCAATCCCACTCAGATCCGCTGTGTTTTCTCCTACCGTCAGCCCACCTTTTAAATGCATGCTATCCAGTACGGTGAATGTGCTGTACAGGTCTATCACCTGCTGTGTTTTAGCCTTGAACTTTGCATAGTCTTCTGCCGTCCACCAGCTTTTCACATTCCCATCTTTATCAAACTGCGCACCCTGGTCGTCAAATGTATGGGTCATTTCATGGCCTATGACCATCCCGATACCTCCATAGTTCAATGCATCGTCCGCATTGTTGTCAAAGTAAGGTGGTTGCAGGATCCCGGCAGGGAAGACTATCTCGTTCGCATAAGGATTGTTATAGGCAGTCACAGTAGACGGTGTGGTGAACCACTCTGTTTTATCCACAGGTTTACCCAGTTTCGCCAGGCTATACTGGAAGTTGTTTGCTGCTGCTGATACCACATTTTCAAAGTATTTATCTTTCGCCACGGTCACCTTGTTGTAGTCACGCCACTTATCGGGATACCCGATCTTCTTGGTGATGGCAAACAGTTTCTCTTTTGCTTTTTGTTTAGTACTGTCACTCATCCAGTCCAGGCTATCTACCCTGTTGGAGAATGCTTTCTGCAGGTTATTCACCAGCTCCAGCATCCTTGTCTTGGCTGACTCCGGGAAGTAGAGCTTTGTGTATAGTTGTCCCAATGCCATGCCCAGGTAAATATCTACCATACTTGATATGGTCTCTCCACGGGTCTTCTGCACGGCTTGTCCGGTAAGGGCTTTATTATATTCAAACACAGCATTCACAAATGGTTTGCTAAGGCAATCGGCATAATTACTCATGTAACTTGCACGCAGGTACAGTTTCCAGTTCTCAAGCGGAATCGTTTTGAGGAGTGTATTCAATTTATCATAATAAGCTGGTTGTGCCAGATCCAAAGAATCCATATTCGCACCCAGGTGCTGGAAGTAACTCTTCCAGTCGATATTAGGATGTTGCTTATTTAAATCGGCCAGTGCTATTTTATGAAAGTTGTTTTTGATATCCCGCAGTTCGATATTCGTTTTATGCGCTGTGGCCAGTTGTTTTTGAATGTCGTAAGCAAGTGCTGCATTCTTTTGTGCCAGCACAGCATCGCTTCCTGTCAAAGTAAAGAGGTCTGCGATGGTCTTTTTATAGGCTTGCTGGATTGCTACAGTTGCAGAATCCGTCTTAAAATAATAATCCCTGTCAGGCATACCGATACCTGTCTGGTAAACATGCCCCATATTCATGCTACTGTTTTCCTGGTCGGGTGATACCTGGAAATCAATCAGGGAGATATTGGACAACTTGCTTTCTTCCGCTACGAAGGTCAGCAGGTCAGGGATACTGCTGATTGCATTGATCCGTGCCAGGCCGGCCTTGAGTGGTTCATAGCCCCGCTGATTGATGGTATTGGTATCCATGCCCGCGGCAAAGAAATCACCGATCTTTTGTTCAAGACTGCCGGCTGGATTATTACTTTTCGATACACTATCCAGGATGCCCTGGAGCTTCAGCCTTTGCTGGTAGTTCATGAAGCGGTAAGCACCTACACCTGACTGACTCGGTGGTATTTGCGCGGTATCATACCATTTCAGGTTGACGTAGTTATAAAAATTATTGCCCGGCCTGATGCTTGAGTCAATCCCGTCAATAGGAATAAAGGATGGCTCATTCGTTCGGGTCTGACAGGCGTAAAGGAAAATGAGGAAAGTGGGTAGTAAAAACAAGTTTCTCATGTAGATCAGATTTAGCGAAATGATGTTGATTGATGATTAAAGATATTGTTTCTATTTAAGAAGCGTTTTATTAAATATAGAGGTCTCCGTCATTTTGTTGTATTTTTTAATATGATTTGATATATACTTGTGCCAACTTATATTAGCATTCACATGAAATCTATTTATCTCTTCGGGATAGCACTCCTTTGTGCTGTCTCTACCTTAGCCCAACAAAAAACCACTGTAAAATGGGGAGATGACTTCAAACTTAGAAAAGGTTCATCGGAAATCAGCGTTATTACTACTGACAATTCTGGTGTCTACCTCATGGAACTGCATGAAGCCGTGAAAGAGTTTTATGTAGTTACTGCCAGGATGGGCAGATCGAGCACCCTGATAAAAGTACGGCCGGATCTGACCAAAGCCTACGATCATGATTATGATAAAGAGTTGAAAAATAAAGAGTTCGAACTATTCAAGCCATTGGGTGATCATCTTTTCATCTTTGCATCGGCTACTAACAAACAGCGTAAAACCCTGGAGCTGTATGCCGCAAAACTGGATAAAAACAATGGAAATCTGGCAGGTGACTGGAAATTGATTACCTCTTTCGAAATGCAGGACAAGTGGAGTGCCCCTACCTACAAAATAGCCTACAACGCAGACAGTGCAAAGATGGTCATCGTACAGCGCGTTGGAACAATAGGAGAAACCCAATATATGGTGCAGCAAATAGATGATCAGCTGAATGTATCAGGGGGAGTTACGCTCTCCAACGAATACGGGCCAGGAACCTATCAGTTGAGTGATGTAGTCTATACCCTCAACCACAAGATAGTAATGGTCGGCGGTATTTATGACATTGTAGAAGGCAAAAAGGCGAAGGATAAGAACTACATTTTTAACCATTATAATATACGGGTCTACAATGAAAGTGGCCAGCAGGAGTCAGAAATCAATACCAGCCTGAATGGTAAATTCCAGAACAGTACAAAGGTGCTGCAGGAAAATAACAAAAACCTGGTATTGGCTGCTTTCTACAGCAATATAAAGAACAGTGGAAAAGTAGACGGGTTAATGGTGCAGCGCATCGACATCAACGATGGTAAGACGATCTCTACGAATGACAGGGAGATCACCGCATCGATGTTGACAAAGGATGAAAATGTAAGTGCTGATGATGAAGATGACGATGATAGTAATGAGGAAAAAAAATCGAAGAAAGATAAATCTTCCGCTACAGATGTGGAAGCTTTCAAGATGAGCAAAAACATGTATTTCCGGAATATCTTCCCAACTACTGATGGTGGTTTGATCATCCTGGCAGAAACATTCAGTTCTCATACCAATACTTCCACTTATTATAGTCCGGGTGTCAATAACTCGCCCGGTACCGAAAGGACTACTTCTGTTACCATCTATGAATCGGGTGATATAATGCTATGTAAAGTTGCTGCTACAGGTGAAGTTAGCTGGATCCAGACACTTCCTAAAAAGCAGCGGGAGAAACTGGTTCAGCACTACGGGTATGCTGTCACCAGCGGCTGGGGACCGGCAATGAGCTTCTTCAGTACTTCTGAGATGCCCTATCACTCTGGCTTTGGTGCTGTTAGGTCAGGGCATAATATTAACATCTTCATGAATGATAACCCTAAAAATGCAACTGTCACCCAGGCAGGGCAGCAGGTAAGAACTGCGTCAGCAATGACAAAATCAGATTGCTTTATGATTAGTGTGGATGAGAAAACAGGAGCCCTGACAAGAAATCAAATCTTTAGTAACAAAGACATTCCTACTGCTATGCCTAAGAGTATGGTAACTATTGGGAATGATGTCTATATGGTTGGAAGGTCTGATAAAAATGTGTGGAAGAACAGGATTGCAGTGGGGAGGATTACTTTAAAATAAAAAAAGAAGAGGTTGTATCAGAAAGTAATTTCACGCCTGCTACAACCTCTTTTTTACTAAGGATGGGTGTCATTGCTATTGCTGCATTGCTTCACTTTTTAACAGGCGGAAGGAATTGAGAAAGCGCTGTCCATACCCTGTACTTGCCATTTCTTCCGGCAGGAATGCCTGTATAATATAGGCTTTTTGACCAGAGATCAATGCCTTCCTATATTCTCTTGTATAATGATTTTTAGCCTGCAATGTTAGTTCCCAGGTAGGTAAATCGCCCGTCTTATAATTTGTGGAGCTGATAATAGTCTGATCGGCATCTGCTGACATAAAGCCTGATGAAACAGCTGCCTGCTCATTTTCATCGAAGCTTATCACAGAAACCCTGTACCTGGCCTGACTGGCTGTATCCCATGCTGTATATACCTTCCGGCTCGCACCTGCAAGGTGGTCCCAGCCAATTGCGAGGATATTGAAGCGCATATATGCGGGTGTCTTTATCGTGAAGCTGCTGTCATTGTCAGTAAAAGTTTCCCATTCAGCATTACTTTGAACAGGGCGTAGCTGGAAGCTGTTAAAAAACCGGTTTACATAATTGCTGTCCGTCTGCCGGGGATCGTAGGTACTGATCAGGGTAAAGGTGGCAGTCCCCCTTTTTATCACATCCTGGCGGGACATGAATCCATTGAGCTGTTTATATTTTACCGTGTATACGGGTAGTCCGTTTTTCTGGTAACTGATGGAGTCGATTTTACTGGCATTGGCAAGAGGGCTCCTGGTCTCTTCTGTCAGCGACATGGTCCCATCATCTGCTTGTCCGCCGGCGGGTGGCAGCTCTGTGCGCAGGAAGTATGAGATGTGTTGTGCATAGTCTGCCGCTTTGTATACATGCGTATATGTTGCTTCCCTATAGCTAAACCTGTTCGCCGGCATAAGCACTGTGGCAGCGCCACCTCTTACAGTAAAGGAATCGTATACTGTTTGGGGCCGGATATCATACAGCTTTACAGAGTTAAATAGACGATCCCTGTCGATGGTATCCTGTCCTGCATAAATAAATGTGAATACCCTGTTATTCACCAGGAACATGCGTAGTGAGAACATGCCTTCTTTTTCCCGGACGGAAATTTCAATCCCATTATGCCTTTTGTACACAATGTGCTTTGTAGGAATGCTTGCCAGCTTCTGCTTCTTTGTGTATTTCTTAAGGATTTCAGCAACGATCGTATCCCGTGGAATGGCCATATCTGTCAGCTCCCTGATAGCCACAATACCCCCGCTGGTTTTATTACCTCCTATATAATATTTCTCATTCTCCAGGTCAGCGGACCTGCTCTTCTTTGGGTAAGAGGGGAGTAGCACGCTGAAGCCCTCTTCCGGCTTATTCAGTGCAAACCATGTATCATTCTCCAGTTGCGCACGATCCTGCTTTGCTCTATCCGTAGTGGCAGCATTGACAGGTGTTACCTTATATCCCTGCCTGCGCAGCTGCTGAATCAGTCCTGGGATATATAGCGTATCTATAGCAGCGAAAATAGACGTAGTGCGGGAGAGCCGGATGAAGTTAGCGGCCATTTCCTCGGCACGACTTTCCAGGTGCTGGTCCGGGGTTGTGCCATCGGCGGACAAATATCCTATCCTGCTAAGGAAGTACTTTTTGAATGCAGGCAGTACGGTATCAGGAAACAGTACTTTTACCTGGTTCTGCGCTTTTTCAAGGCCATAGGTAGTTTTACCTAGTTTGTCGGCCTGGAGGGAGAGCCAGAATTGCGGGTATTCAGGACCTACCAGGGGCAGGATTTTATCACCTGTAATCCGGGAGGCTACTACAGTCAGGTGTTTGGTTTGTAAGTCTTCAATGTGCTCCCTTCTTCTCTTAAATACCAGACTGTCAGCAAAGGCGTATTCTTCTTTACTAAGTATGCTCCGTATTGGATTGTTTGTTCCCTCCTCGTACTTTGCTATACTCAGGTATTGAAATAGTGAATCATAGTTCGTTTCCATCGCAAAGCCTTTGGATTTCCGGAATGCGACCAGTACCGAGTCGTTGAAATTGAAAGCATTGGGGGCATTACTGTAAGTGGTGCCAAACAGGTACGATGCTTGTTTTGTTTGGGGGCTGCTGATACGCCAAAGTGTTTGTTGTGCTGTTGATGGCAATGCTAAAAGCAGCAATAGTAAGGTATGGGTTATCTTCATGATCGGAAAAATTATGCGCTTATCCAAAAATAAGCATGTTAGGGAATGAATCCTCAGAATTATAAAATGCTGCTGATTTTTGTAAGGGGCATCCTCCTATCGCTTCTTTTCCACCAGAATTGTCGTCAGCATAAACGGGTTATTCTTCTATCGTTTTTTCTCCACAAGTATCACCGTCAGGATCCCCAGGGTATAGGCCACCAGATCACTCCACGCAAAGCTCGTCCCGATTATAATCCTGGCCGCCCTGTTGTGTTGCAGCCCCAGTATCCCCACCAGGTTGAAGTATTGCCCGATTTCAATCAGGTATGAAAAAACTAAGACCCCAGTTGCAACACGCCTCACCGGAGCCTGGTAAATACTTCTCACCACGCAATAAATAAAGATAACAACCAGGTAATCACCTACATAAGGACGGATAAAGGAATCGTGTACATATAGCGCTATCAGTACCTCAGTAATAAACAGTGCCAGGGCCAGCAAAAAATACTTTAAACTAAACTTTAACATGACTGCTAAGATAGCACATAATTGAAGGAATGTATCACCGGCACTTTTTATGCTGGAAGCTAGTATTGCATTATACATCATTTTTTCAAAAAAAGCGGCCGCAGATCAATTCGTCACCGCTTTTCGTAACTTTAAAAAAAATAACGGAAATTATGAGAGCATTCTTAGGGATGGGCCTTTTAGGATCAAATTTCACGAAGGCTTTAATTAAAAAAGGAGAGCAGGTACAGGTATGGAACAGAACGACTTCAAGAGCGACCGCGCTGGAAGCTTTTGGTGCAAAGGCTTTTACGAACGTAGCCGATGCCGTGAAGGGTGCTGATTATGTGCATATAGTTGTCAAGGATGATGCAGCTGTAAACGAAGTATTGGCCGCTGCTGCACCTGGATTTAAAGCAGGTGCTGTGATCATAGATCATACTACCACTACCGTAGAAGGTGCGAAAGAACGTACTAAGGAATGGAAAGAGAAAGGCTTCACCTATCTGCATGCCCCTGTGTTCATGGGCCCGGGCAATGCACTGGAAAGCACCGGTTATATGCTGGTATCAGGTGACCAGGCGGTGGTGAACAAACTGGAGCCTGTGTTAGCCCCTATGACAGGCAAACTGCTGAACTTCGGTGAAGAAACAGGAAAGGCCGCTGCTATGAAACTGGTGGGCAACTCATTCTTAATATGCCTCACTGCAGGCCTCACTGACATGCTCTCCGTAGGTAAAGCACTGGGTGTAAACGGAGATGATATACTGACCCTGCTGGCCGACTGGAACCCCGGATTAGGCGTTACTTCCAGGTTAAAGAGAATATTGTCCGCACCTTATGATGACCCTTCCTGGGAACTGAACATGGCCCGCAAAGATGCCGGTATCTTCATAGATGCTACTGCTAAAGGCGGTACTCATCTGAATGTGATCCCTGTAGTTGCACAGGTGATGGATGAGTGGATTGCAAAAGGATTTGGCAATAAAGACTGGACCGTGATCAGCAAAGATGTGATATAAAATATACAAGAGGTTGTGTCAAATGTAAATTTCCGTGATTGAATGCGGATAATTGCAGAGAGAATTTTTTAGTTCTCCATGCCTGCAATTTACTTTTGATGCAACCTCTTTGCTTTTAATGACTCACAGGGTATGGCCCCTCTGAAAACGTTTCTGTATGATAACCCTTGGCACCGATTATATCAGCCAGTTTGCTCTTAATAGATAGCCCCTGTTGTAGTTTTTGTAAGAGCGACCCGAAATCATGTTGTGGCTGCCAGTGCAATTCCCTGCGGGCCTTTTCATTGACATACACACGGTCTATCTGCGGCAGGAACTGCCACTTATGTTGTGCAAAGATCTCCTTTGCTTCCGGGTAAATACCTTGTATCACCCCGGCAGCATCTGCGCGTAATGCTGGCAGATCTGCCGCTGTAAAAGGCGTAGTCGCGCTGATAATATATTTCCCAAAACCAATCTCCGCTGCACGATGCATTGCCGCTATATGTGCAGACACCACATCCTCCACATCTACCCTCCGGTACAAATACTCCAGTGCTTTCAGGTTATCATCTGCAAATGCATCGCGCATCCCTTTATTGTCATCCTGCTCAGGAAAGAAACGGGAGGTGCGCAAAATAAGTACCGGCAATTTTTGATTGCGATAAAAGAGCTGGCAAAGATCCTCGGCAGCCGTCTTCGTCACACCATAAATGTTCTTAGGCTGCGGCGCTACATCCTCAGTAATCCACGCTGCCGGCTGCCCCGGTGGCGGTATAAGCGCATCCCCAAATACACTGGTCGTACTGGTGAAAATGAAAGCCTTTACCCGGTTGGCAGTAGCCGCTTCCAGCAATTGCAGGGTGCCGGTGATGTTAGTATCAACAAACTCCTGGCGGGAATGCGTGCCTACATGCGGCTTATGCAAAGTAGCTGTATGAAGCACGATATCCACACCCTGCATACATTCCTGTACAAGCGTAGGATTGGCAATATTCCCCGTATGTGTAGTGAAACCTGAAGCCTGTATATCGATAGAAACAATTTCATGCCCTTGTGGAGCAAGGGTTCTGACCAATGCTTCGCCAAGATGTCCGGTGCTGCCAGTAATCAGTATTTTCATATAATGAATTGAGGACGTAAATTTACTTTGGGTAAAACTTAATCGCGGGACATTTGTCCCAATTTACAACATGATCCAAACAAACCTTGACTTATTACAATTAATCAATGACATCCTGCCTGCAGCAGGAGGGGCTATTACCATCCGGCAGTTCGATGCGGGGCAAAGATTTATCTTCCAGGAGCAGGAAATCCTGCAGATCTATATCATCCGTTCCGGCGTAGTAAAACCCCTGATTACGGAAGAGAATGGTAAGGAGTATATCTTAGAATTCCTGGGTGAAGGCGAAATGCTGGGCGAAGTAGAGGCCATAAGAGGTACGAAGACGGTTTGTAGCGTAGATGCGGTAACGCCTGTAAGCCTGTATGCCATGGGCGTTGGCCAGTTTCATTATTTTCTGCAGACAGTACCCGCCTTCAATACATTAGTACTGCGCCTGCTGGCCACCAGAGTAGCGAATTCTTCGGTAAAGATGGCCAGACAACAATTATATACCATGGCAGAGCTACTACCCCGGTTACAGAAAATGCTCGCCGCACAGCAGATTGCGTTCACTAAACAGGATCTTGCCGGTTATATGGGCATAAGTGTAAGGAGTTTGAACCGCCTGCTGAAAGGTGATGGATAACTGCACCTTATAACAAAGTAATTTGAGCTTTAGAACAAAACAGCATGAGCCCTTCCCGTCCTACCTTTGATCTATCAAAATATCAATTATGAAAACGATAGATAAAATTTATATCAACGGGGCATTTGTCACCCCTCACGGACAGGAAATGTTTGACCTGATCAACCCAGCCACCAATCAACTCATAGGCCAAGTAAGACTCGGCGATGAAACCGATGCCCAATTAGCCATCGCCAGTGCAAAGGAAGCATTTAAGACCTTTTCTCTTTCTTCAAAAGAAACCAGGATTCAATATCTACAGCAATTATACGATGCCCTTTATAAGCGTATCGATGACCTCACTGCTGCGACTATAGAAGAATATGGTGCACCGGTATCCCGTGCAAAAGCAAGCACTGAAATGGCGCTGGATGCTTTCCTGCATGCACAGGAGGTACTGGCTGACTTTGAATTTGAACGTACAGCAGGCCGCTCCCGGGTAAGAATGGAACCACTGGGTGTAGTAGGCATCATTACTCCATGGAATGCAAATGCCAACTTCATTTGTGGTAAGCTGGCCACCGCCATATCAGCTGGTTGTACAGCCGTGATCAAGCCAAGTGAAATGAGTGCATTGCAAACACAGATAGTACTCGAAGCATTTCATGAAGCAGGATTGCCTGCAGGTATCTACAATGTAGTCAATGGCCTGGGGAATGTAGTAGGTGCTGAACTGACCCGCCATCCGGATGTGGCAAAAATTTCCTTCACTGGCTCTACTGCGGTAGGTAAGACGATTGCCAGAGGTGCAGTAGATACCATGAAGAGAGTAACCCTGGAACTGGGTGGTAAATCTCCCAATATCATCCTGGATGATGCTGATTTTACTAAGGCGATTCCAATGGCAGTAGCAGCAGGTTTCATGAACAATGGACAGGCATGTATAGCAGGTACAAGATTGCTGGTACCTGAAACCCGCCTGGATGAAGCAAAGGCCTTATTAAAAGAGGCAGTGGCGAATGCAAAAGTAGGTGATCCTGCAGATGATTCTACTGTAATAGGCCCTATGGTAAGTGTAAAGCAATATGAACGTGTACAGAGTTATATCCAGTCAGGCATTGAACAGGGTGCTGAAGTACTGGCAGGTGGCCCTGGCCATCCTGAGGGACTGGAAGCCGGTAACTTTGTAAAACCAACCGTGTTTGCAAATGTGACTCCTGATATGAAGATTGCAAGAGAAGAGATTTTCGGACCAGTCATTTCTGTACTAACTTATAAAACTGAAGAAGAGGCAATTGCCATGGCCAATGATACTACCTATGGATTAGCTGCCTATGTGAGTGGTACGAACGAGGAGCGCGCCAGGAAAGTGGCAGAGCAGATAGTGGCAGGTAGAGTCATGGTAAATAGCCTGCAGCATGATCCGATGGCACCATTTGGTGGATTTAAACAGTCTGGTATCGGAAGAGAATATGGTACCTTTGGACTGGAAGAATATGTAGAACCAAAGACGATCATCAGAGGATAAAATACAGATGAGGTTGTATCAGAAGTAATTTGATGGCATTTAGTATGCAATTAAAGAAAATTCTCTCCATCAGGAAGCCGTATTAAATCCCGGGAATTTTACTTTTGATACAACCCCGTATTTAATTATTAAAGTATGTCAGAAAAGGAAAGAATACTTGTATCCTGTTACCATCACGTGAGCAGAGAAGGTGAGAATTTCATCGGCGAGCATTCCCTGGGATATATCGTTGCCGGTACACAGGAAGTGTTCCTGGATGGCAAGCATTATGTGTTTAAAGCGGGCGATTTCCGCTTCTTTGCCAGGAACCAGCTCGCAAAATTCGTGAAGATCCCGCCTGCCACCGGGGGCGATTTCAAAACTGTAGGCATCAGGATAGACCAGGAACTGCTACATAGCTTAAGTCAGGAGACTGGCCTGAAAGCAGATGGTATCTTCAAAGGGGAAAAGAACTTCCATCTCCCGGAACATTCGCTCCTGACACATTACAGGGATTCATTACAACCTTATATAGACGGACAGGGCGTGCATAACCCTATGCTCACCATGATGAAGGTAAAAGAGGCGGTCATGTTGTTATTGCAATTGAAGCCTGAGCTGAAGAACCTGTTATTCGATTTTAGTGCACCGGGCAAGATAGACCTGGAAGCCTATATGAATGAGCATTACAAATTCAATGTTGATATCAGCAGGTTTGCTTACCTGACAGGCCGGAGTCTGGCGACATTTAAAAGAGACTTTGAAAAAGTATTCCATACCACACCCGGTAAATGGCTACAGCAGAAGAGATTGGAAGATGCCTATTTCCTGATAAAAGAAAAGGGTTGGAAATCCACAGATGTTTACCTGGAAGTAGGGTTTAAAGACCTGTCGCATTTTTCTTTTGTGTTTAAGAAAGCATATGGAGTGGCACCTTCCCGGCTAAGAGCCTGATAAATGATTACATTTATCTCATGGAAACACAAAATTATAAGAATCACATCCGGTATTATCCACCTCATCACTTTGTATTCTATCCTGTTCTCTTAGTCGGGATCATAGCCAGCATTACCTTTGCTGTCAGGCATCCAGATGCTGCATTGGAATGGGTATTCATGGCCATCCTCCTGTTGATCATTGGCTGGCTGGGCTTTATGCTCAGGCAGCATTACGCGCTCACTACCCAGGATAGAATCGTCCGGCTCGAAGTACGGTTCAGGTATTTTGCGCTGACAGGCCAGCGCTTTGAACCATTGGAAAAAAATCTTTCCCTTGGTCAGATCCTGGCGTTAAGGTTTGCGTCAGATGGTGAATTCCCCGGCCTGGTGAAGAGAGCCCTGGCAGAAAACCTTTCTCCTGACCAGATCAAGCGCGCAGTAAAAGAATGGCAGGGCGATTATATGAGAGTATAACAAAGAATATTTGTACATTTCTCCCATGTTGGATCATTCATTCCTGCTCTATGGAGCAAACGGCTATACCGGAGAATTAATTGCCCGCTATGCGGCGGCATTCGGCCTGCAACCTATCCTGGCGGGCAGAAACAAACAGGCGTTGGAAAAACTGGGTGCTGAACTCAGTCTGCCCATTCGTGTATTTGCATTGGATCATCAGTCTGCCATACAACAAGCCTTGCAGGAAGTAGGTGTAGTGGTAAATGCAGCCGGCCCTTACGATTTTACCGCGAAGCAATTAGTAGAAGCCTGTATTGCCGAAGGCCGGCATTACCTCGATTTGAATGGCGATGCCATGATCTATGACATGATCCGTACCTACGATAAAGCTGCTAGAGATAAAGGTGTCATGCTCCTGCCCGGTGCCGGTTACGACGTAGTACCTACAGACTGCCTTGCGCTATGGCTCAAACAACAAATGCCCGATGCCAGTTCCTTAAAGATCGCATTCGCAATATTGAATAGCGCATTGTCAAGAGGCACTGCTATTAATACCGTACTCAAACTCGGCCTCCCGGGATTATCCAGGATTGATGGCAAACTAGTGGAAGAACCTGTAGGGAAAAAAGGCATGTATGTGCAATTCCCAGGGCAAAAAAAGAAGATCTTCACCATGAGTCTTCCATGGGGAGACCTGAGTACAGCGTATGTTTCCACGGGAATACCGAATATCGAAACCTATATCAATATCAATAAAGCAGCCTGGTTCTTTTTGAAGGGACAAGCAGCTTACAACTGGTTGTTGAAAACTAAACTGGTACGTGGTATTGCAAATGCGATTGTCAAAAGTCAATCTCCCGGACCAGATCAGGCTACCCGCGACAAAACGAATACTTTGATCTGGGCACAGGTCACTAACCCCAAAGGGAACACGCTTACTGCACATATGGTGGTGCCCGAAGCATATACCCTGACAGCATTGACTGCATTACTGATTACAAAAAAGGTCTTGAATAAAGATTTTAAAGCAGGATATCAAACGCCGGCTACCGCCTATGGAACAGAACTAATTATGGAGATAGAAGGAGTAGAAAGAAGGATAATTACAGGTTACTGATTGTATAGATATAATCTCATCTCTGCATAAACCTTCACTCTTCCGATAGAGAATCGTACCGGGGCCTGCTACGCACACCCCGGTATTGATTTTAATCATATTTCCCCTCTGATTATTTAGTAAATTTACCCCCTGAAACCATGATCGATTTTCATTAAAAGACATACCCATAATCCATAAAATCTCAGGATGACCATGAAGAACCTTTACCTGCTGGCAGTAGTGCTATCTATCGGCACATGGCAACTGCATGCCCAATCCCCTGTGCCTGTCGGCGCAGGTAGCTACGCCTCTTTTCCACCGGTATCTGAACTCGATTCCTCCCTGCAGGCATTCGTGTACACAGCACCCATTTACGTAGCTCAAAACAAAAAACACCAGGCCATTCCTACCAACGATTGGTGGACAGACCTCGTCGTATCCCAGTATGCAGGCATGCTTTGGGCATACCCACTTTCCGCCGATCCGGAGAACTTTGGTACAAAAATTTATTTTGCTAACAGCTTTGTAGCCGATGGCTCTAACCTGGAATACGGTGGTTACATGAGCATCAAAGCTGATGGCTATGCACCGGAAAAAGCCATTGCCAAAGACTGGTCCGACTGGGGTGTAGTCATGTCGCTGCCAGACAGCACACATGGCAAAAATATGGATGTCACCATGTACCACGGCATCCCTTTTTTCTGGTTCGAAACACAAGGAATCAATCCTGAAATCGCACTCGATAAAGGAGGCTCTTACCTCACTGCAAGTGGCAATGCTTTGACGCTCCCGACCAACAAATCTTTTGTGATCAAAACCGATGGCCGCTATTTCGGTATTCACCTTGATGGCAAAACCACCGCTGCTATCCAGGGACAGCAATTCGTAAGAATTGACTTAGGTAGCTCTCAGCACGTCAATGCTGTAAAACTAAGTTGGGAAACAGCCTATGCCTCCGGTTACAGCATCCAGGTATCCAATGATACCACCAGCTGGGCCACAGTGGTAACTGTCATCAATGGCGATGGCGGCACAGACTCATTATCTTTTAAAGATACCACTGCCCGCTATGTAAAGATCACCCTCAACGAAAGAGGTACCATCTATGCCTACTCCCTCTGGGAAATGCAGGTATTTAACAACACGACCTTACTCTCTCAGAATAAGTCAGTCACCGCCTCCTCGGTAGAAGGACCTTTCGCTGCTGCGAATGTAAACGATGGCAACTTCGGTACCCGCTGGGCCTCCGATGGCAATCAATCAGAAAAGCTGGTGTTGAATACGAATAGTGGCAATGCTTTCTTTGTCGTCTCTGCATTATTGGCTCCCGCTGATCTGACTACCTATGAACAATACGCTTTTAACAAGCCTACAAATTCAACAGTTTCTTACGATTATAATGCCGGTGCCGGTAAAGTAGCAGTGAACTGGAATGTCACCACCACCAACCTGAAAGGCGGCAGCGCAGGGCCCACCATACAAGGTTTCCTGCCACATCTCTACGACGATGCTACCCACAATGTGAACTTCAGTGCATATAGTTATGTCAGTCCGCGCGGTACCATGAAAACATCCATCGGGAATGCCTGGACATTCACTTACGACTTCGGTGGTATTCTTCCCAACTTCAATGCACCGTACAGGAGTGCAGGCGATGCAGCGCCTTATGATGCAGGTGCGATGTATAACCTGCTCACGCAATTTTCTAAGAAGAAAGACTATGGCGGAGATACTTACTGGGGTGGTAAGGACATCCTCAACTTTGCAAAATACACCGTGATGGCAAAGGAACTGAATCACCAGGCTTATGAATCATTAAAAGCCAAAACCAGGGCAGCCCTCGTGAACTGGTTGACATATACACCCGGTGAAACAGAAAAGTTCTTTGCAAAGTATGATCGCTGGGGAGCCATCGTAGGTTTCAATGAATCTTATACATCTGCTTATTTTACAGATAATCATTTTCACTATGGTTACTTTGTATTGGCAGCAGCGTTATATGGTATGGTGGATCCTGATTTCATTGCCCAATATGGCGACATGATCAAACTGGTGGCGAAACAATATGCTAACTGGGATCGCTCAGATACTACGCTGCCATTCCTGCGCACTTTCGATCCATGGATCGGGCATAGTTATGCAGGAGGTACCAGTTCATCTACAGGCAATAACCAGGAATCTTCATCAGAGGCCATTCAGTCCTGGATAGGTTTATTCTTATTAGGCGATCAGTTGAATGACCCTGCTATCCGTTCTGCAGCAGCTTTTGGTTATAGCAGTGAAACCTACGCAGCACTGGAATACTGGTTTGACTGGAAAAATCGTAACCTGCCTGCTACCTACAATCATAATATGTGTAGCATCCTGAGTAACCAGGGCTTTGCTTATGGTACCTATTTTAGTGCAAGCCCGATGCATATCCATGCCATCCAATACCTGCCTGTAAATCCTGGGTTTAAGTATGTAGCCAGGGATACTACCTGGGCGAAGAAAGAATATGCAGATATGATGAGTGAGACGCTTACAGTAGATGGGCACAAAGATGAGACAGATTTTGGCGATGACTGGGCACATGTAGCCCTTGGCTGGAAACAGATATCCGATCCCAGATATGCTGCAGCATTCATGGCAAAGAATTTATTGTTGCCCGTGACGGATACAGATTACATCATGGATTACGAGGTAGCAGGTATGACGTATTATTATACACATGCGCATCAGAACCTGGGTGATTTTTCATTTAAGTATCATACCAATTTCCCAAGCAGCAGTGTGTTTGAAAAGAATGGCAGCTTCAGTCATGCAGTAGCATACAATCCATCAGCCAGCACCAGCACCTGTAAAGTGTATGATGCCAGTGGTGCTCAGGTAGCTTCCTTTTCCGTGCCGGCAAGGACCTTGCTGACCTACCCGGTATTACCTGATTCCGGGTCTGCACCTACAGGATGTTATAACCTGGTGCCTGCGTCAGCAACAGCATCTTCCGGTACGGCGGATGCTGCTATAGATGGTAACCAGGGGAGCCGTTGGGAGAGCCAGTTTACCGACCCCCAATGGATCACGGTGGATATGGGAGTGGTATCACATGTGAATAAGATTACGCTGACATGGGAAGTGGCTAATGCGAAAGAGTATTATATCTTAGGTGCAAAGACGGATACATTAAGCTGGGATACCGTTGGGCATTATATCAATACAACAACCGGCAACCGTACAGACCTGATTGATAATATTGGAAAAGATTATCGCTACCTGAGGATGTATGGTGTACAAAGGAATACGCCTTATGGCTATTCAATTTATGAATTTGAAATTTGTGGTACAGCCAGTGAGCCGACTACGGCTGATGCAGCACGTACTACCAGCACTGCAAAGTCTACTAATACATCTTTGGTCTATCCGAACCCGGCCCAGGATCAGGTGTATCTGACAGCCGCAGCAAGTGCTTATTATACAATCACAGACCTGAAAGGGAATATGATCCAGGCGGGCAAAGTAACGGCAGGTATGAATACGATATCTGTCAGTGGGTTGACACCTGGGGTGTACCTGATCAGGGTGGGTGATAAGACGGGCAAGTTTGTGAAGCTGTAAATTGGAAGAAATAATTGTAGGCCGGTACCTTGTAAAGGTGCCGGCCTTTTTTTATCTTGAGGGTATGAAAAATAAAATTCTATTGTTGCTGGCCATCACCTTTTGCCAGTTAAGCTATGCCCAAAACCAAAAGTCCAGCTATGTTCCTAAAGACAAAGCATTGTTTGATACTATTGCACACATGGACAGTGTGATGTTCAATGCATTTAATACCCATGATATGCCGGTGTTGGAGAAGGTGTTTGCGGAGGATGTGGAGTTTTATAATGATGGAGGTGGGGTGAGTGATTATGCGACGACGATGAAGAATTTTAAGGCGATGTTTGAGCGGAATGCGACGAGTGGCTTAAGGCGGGAGCTGGTACCGGGATCTTTGGAAGTATATCCTATGCCGGGATTTGGGGCGATAGAGGTGGGCGAGCATCGGTTTATACATAAGGAGAATGGAAAGGAAGAGGTGGGGTTGATGAAGTTTGTGCAGGTATGGCGGTTGAAGGATGGGGTGTGGAAGGCGACCCGTGTAATTAGTATTGGGCATTAGGCGTATGTTATTTGCAGTTGATTTGACTTATTTGTATTCATCATTAGATGTACCTTATAGTCATTCGCAATTAATCTGACTTATCCGTATTCATCATTAAATGTGCTTCATGGTCATCAGCAATTGATCTGATTTATCAGCATTGCTAACCCTGGTATTTTTTGCTTAACAGCCCTACTCACCACTCCCTGTCATCAAGTTACATTTTTCAGTAACTTACGCCTGGAAGAACACTACCTACAACCATGAAACACATATCTATATTAATCCCCAGAGGTGCCGCGTCCCTGGGCTGTATTGAAGGCGCACATAAAATGTTCTTTAATGTCAATCGCTTCCTCATCGACCGGGGAGACGATCCATTATTCACTATCCAGTTCGTTGGCATGACCCACGATGCCATTGTCTACGATGGCTTTTGCAAAGTAACTCCTGACCTCAGCATACAGGATAATTTTAATACTGACCTGATCATTATCCCTGCCGTAAACGGGGAAATGGACAAAGTCATTGCTGCCAACAGCGATTTCTTCCCCTGGATCAGGGCACAGTATGAACGGGGAGCTGAAGTCTCGAGTCTCTGTGTAGGTGCTTTCCTCCTGGCTGCCACTGGCCTGTTGCAAGGCAGGAAGTGCAGTACACACTGGCAGTCTGTGCATTTGTTCAGAAAAATGTTCCCTGACGTAGAAATGGTATCCGACAGGATCATCACCGATGAGAATGGCATTTACTCCAGCGGAGGTGCTAATTCATTCTGGAATTTGCTCCTGTACCTGGTAGAGAAATACACTGACCGGGAAATGGCCATCTTCTGTGCGAAGTTCTTCGCCATTGAAATCGACCGTTTCAGTCAGTCACCCTTTATCATGTTCCGCGGCCAGCGGGATCATCAGGATGAAGATATCAAGCGGGCACAGGATTTCATTGAGAAAAACTTCCAGGAGAGGATTACGGTCGATCAATTGGCATCTTTGTGTACAATGGGCAGAAGGAGTTTTGAACGACGGTTTAAGAAAGCGACCAGCAATACGGTATCAGAATATATCCAGCGGGTGAAGATTGAGGCGGCAAAGAAAGGGTTTGAGACCAGCCGCAAGAATATCAATGAGGTGATGTGCGAGGTAGGATATGCGGATAATAAGGCGTTCAGGACGGTGTTTAAGCGGAAGACCGGGTTGTCGCCGGTGGAGTACAGGAATAAGTATAATAAAGAAGCAATTGCAGTATGATAATGGAAAAGGTTGTATCAACAGTAAATTGATGGTATTTAAAATAAAAAATTCTCCATCAGGTACTCGAATTTAATCCCGGAACATTTTACTGGTTGATACAACCTCTTCCTGATTTTCTGTATTATTTCTTCACCACAAGCCCTTCACCAGGCACCCACTTATCATACTCCATCTGCTTCGCTATCTGTATCGCCGCATCATGACCTCTCAACTTCTCTACCAGGTGCAGCGCCCCATCAATCCCTGCAGAAATCCCCGCCGTCGTCAGCACATTCCCATCCTCCACAAATCTCTTATCCGCCAGCACGGTACTATTTGGCAATGCCTTCCGCAGGTTTTCAATGCTATTGTGAAAAGTCGTCACAGTCTTATGATCGAGGATGCCGGCTTTCCCAAGAATAAACGCCCCTGTACATACAGACATAAAATACTTAGTATCAGGAATTCTTGACTGGATCCATTTAATCACCTCAGGATCATTAGCCGCCACATCATCATTCCCGCCGAAGGTGACAAAAATATCCGCCGGAGGCGCATTTTCAATGCTATAAGTCGGCAGTACCTTCAGCACGCCCTGTGCACGAAGTGGGTCCGTCGTCTTTGAAACGATAGAGATATTACATCCTGCATAAGAAAACACTTCCAGAGGACCGGCAAAGTCCAGTACTTCAATGCCATCATACAGGTAGAAGCAGACATTCAGTTTTTTAATCTCTTCTTCTTTTTTAATCAGCTTCATGCCACAATGCGGGCATTTGCCGGGTTGGGTAAAAGTCAATGTATCGCAGCTGGGTCCATTGCAGGGTGGGCAAACGTAGGTTTGTGCGCTGGCAAAGGCGGTCAGCATGGTAAATAGCGCGATTGAAATGATCCGTTTCATAATGGCGGTAATTTTATGGCGGTAAAGGTAGGGGAGGGAAAAAGGAGGGAAAAGGACAAGAGAGGAAAGTATCAGGACATTTTCGATGGCAGTTCCCCCGTATACTTCTTCACCATTGACCTCAATTGCACCACACTCTTAAACCCACATTGCTGTGCCACGATGGTCACCTTATTCTTTTCCTTCAATAAATTGACCGCCTTCTCTACTCGCAGACTTTCGATATATTGTCCAATCGTAATGCCCGTTGCCGCCTTAAACATCCTCGTCAGGTTCCTTGAACCTGTATGCACCAGTGCCGCCAGCACATCCAGCGATAATTTCTGATCCAGGTGATGAATAATATAATCCTGCACCTGGTGAATATGATTATTGATATGCCGCCTGTAACGCAGGTAAACGCTTTGCTGTGAATCATCCCCATCCCTGCGGATATACACTACCAGCTCTGCCGCCAGTTGCCATGCAAAAGCAGGACCATGCCGTTCTTCAATAATGAAAAGTGCCAGGTCAATTCCTGTAGTAATCCCGGCACTGGTATAAATATTCCCGCTCTTTACAAACAATCGGTTAGTAAACACCTTCGTTTCCGGGTACTCCTCCTGCAGGCGTTGAGTATATTTCCAGTGCGTGGTACATCCATGTCCATCCAGGATGCCGGCAGCTGCCAACGCAAAGGAACCCGTACATACAGAGCAAAGGGTGGCACCCGCGTGAGCAATGTGAATCAGCCAGTCTTTCAGCGCCTGGTTATCTGCCTGCAACTGAAATCCCGGAATAAAAATAATATCATCCTGCCTGATGTGAACATCGTTGATGTGTTGGAGTTGGCCTATCATGAGTCCGGAAGAGCATGCTTTTTCCGGCTGGTCAGAAAGGTAGATGATCTCATAAGGATGTCCATATTCTGCGGACTCATAGAACACCTGTACAGGCCCTGCGAGATCGAGAATGTGCGTTTGACTGGCTATGAAAAATATGACCCTGTTAAGCATCAGGGTAAAGGTAGCCGTTTTTGTCATAACTTGCAGTTATGAAAACTTTATATCCCTATTTGCTGGCGGCCATGGTGCTGATGTCCGCCTGTAGGAAAACGAGATATTATTCAAGATCACAGATAGTACCTAATATGCTTACGCCGGTTGATGCTAATAAAAACGTAGCATATGCAGCGAGTTTTACATTGGCGTGGAATGAAATGAGGCAACAGGTAGGTGCGCCGATTAATAATAAGGCAAAGGCGGTGAAGTGGATGAATGATAGTCCGGTATCAGGGGATATATTAGGACCAAAGGAATATAAGCGCGATGTGAGGATCAAGGGGGAGGAAATCTCCATCCTGGTGAATTTTCAAAGGGAGCTGGGATTTGATGTACCCATGCAACCACTTAAGGAGCCATTTACATTCAATGGCAGACCTGTGAAGGCATTTGGGATGGTGGATTATGATCCGGAAATAATTGGGATTGCCCACCTGATCTTTTATAGGGATGAGGATCATTTTGTAATCAGCCTGGATTCAAAGGATAAGTCGTCCGATATGATATTGGCCAAGGGGTTTAACAAAGGAGCCCAGTTGCACGTCATCCTCCAGCAGATCCAGGGGGCCATCCGGAAGGGAACGAAGATCAAGGACTTTGCTTCCCTGAAGATCCCGATATTGAAATTCCAGGAGGAAGAGCATTTTAAGGAACTGGAAGGAATTGATTTTAAGGCGAAAGGGAAGCCGTATAGGGTAAAGACGGCCCGGCAGAAGACGTTCTTTACATTGGACCAGGAAGGGGCGAAGATAGTAGATGCGGCAGACCTGGTGGTGGATACTATGGCTGCGCTGGTGGAAGGGGAGGAAGTAATGCGGCCGCCGAATCTGGTTTTTGACAAGCCATTTGTGGTGGTGTTGCAGAAGAAGAAATCACTATTTCCTTATTTCATATTGAAAGTGGAAAATGAGGAGATTATGGATACGAATAAGGATAATTAGGAGATTTTTAAGGGATAGAATTAGTGGGTGGGTATTTCCTTATTTTATTTTTAAAAAGAAGGTGAATAAGGGGATACTGTCAATAAAATGGAGATAGGGGAGTGCTACTTAATAAATTGGAGATAAGGGATTACCGCTTCAATAATTGTAAATAAGGGAATACTGCTTAACAAGTAGGAAATAAGGGAATACTACCTAATAAATTGGGAATAATGAAATACCGCTTCAATAAATTGTAAATAAGGGAATACTATTTCAACAAATTGAAAGACACGAAAATGATGGTAATGCTGATACATACCAAAGCCGACAAAAATATATAATCAGCCACAGTCTCCAGTTTCTCACTCCAGTCCGGCTTCGAAGATCTCAAAGAAAGAAAAGATGATAAGCAACTCGCCATCAGCAAAATAGCTGCTACCCCCGTAATATCATCAATGACAGTCACGTGGTTGAAACCTGATACTTTTATCGAGGTCAATACGATCAGGCAGAAGCCCAGGAGGTTCGTAGAGGTGTTGAGTATATGTGGTGATTTCCGATCCTTGGTCATGACAGTAAATTACAATAAAATTAGAAGTATTAATGGGTAATGGCGGTTATCTGTATGACATTTTGAACTCAGACCACCCATCTATGCGAATTTTGTTTTAATAGATTTTCTTTATAAATTTGCACTATGTTTACTCACAACACATATCGTACAGTAATAAGGGCAGTAATTGCCAGTACTTGTATCGTCTTAATTTAAGACGGGGAGGCAGCCTTGCACCCGGATATGTTGTATCATCTACACACTCCCACAATAACATTTATTGTTTTTCAGCTAAGCCTTGTCTCCCCCGTGAGTCAAAATTAATCTTATTGTATTTAAATTATTTAACAGCATGCAGCTCCTGACAATTTTAACATTGATTTTAGTAATTACCAGATTAGTCCGGTAACAGGGAATGCATTTGCAATAGCAAGCGCCTCTCGTTACCAAACGGGAGGCGCTTTTTTTTATCATTTATTTTATGAAACGTTTATCTCAATATAGGAATATAGGAATCATGGCCCATGTCGATGCTGGTAAAACCACCGTCACAGAACGTATGTTGTACTACACAGGTCTGACACATAAATTAGGTAGTGTAGATGAAGGAAACACGGTTATGGACAGCGATCCGCAGGAAGAAAAACGTGGTATCACCATCTCTTCTGCTGCGATTACTACTTACTGGAAAGATCATCAGATCAACCTGATCGATACGCCCGGACACGTAGACTTCACTGCCGAAGTAGAACGTTCACTGCGTGTATTGGATGGCGGTGTAGTAGTGTTCTGTGCGAAGTCTGGTGTACAGCCGCAATCTGAAACCGTGTGGAGACAAGCTGATAAGTATGAAGTGCCCCGTATAGTGCTCATCAATAAGATGGACAGACAGGGAGCGGACTTCCAGCGTGTCGTGCAGGAGATCAGGGATGTGTTGCAGGCGAATGCAGTGCCGGTACAGATACCGATTGGTGCAGAGGATCATTTCACTGGTGTGATTGATTTGATTACCATGCAGGCCTATGTGTGGAATAGTGATGATGGGAAGCAGTTTGTGGTAACGGAGATTCCTGCGCACCTGCAGGAAGCTACTTTGCAGGCAAGACAAACATTGCTGGAAGAGTTGTCATTGGTAGATGAGAAGATCTTTGAAAAGTATACAGAAGATCCGGGTAGTGTAAGTGCAGAAGATTTGTATGCGGCATTGAGGAAGGCAACGCTGAGTCGTGTGTTGATGCCGGTATTAGCGGCAGCGGCGTATAGGAATAAAGGTGTGCAGCCTTTATTAGATGCCGTGGTGCATTATCTGCCTTCGCCTGAGGAGATGGGTAATTTGCGGGATTTGTTGGAAAATGCCAGGATTTCTTCTGCTGAAAAGGATGACATACTGCCTTCATCGCTTATAACGGACAGCCCCCTCGCTGCCTTAGCCTTCAAAATCATGGCTGATGACTACGCCGGCAAACTGACCCTTGTAAGAGTATACACAGGTGCGTTGCATACCGGGGACATGGTGTGGAATAATCGTACAAACAAAAAGGTCCGCATCAGCAGATTACTTCGCATCATGTCGGACAAGTTTGAAGCAGTCGAAGAAATCGGAGCCGGTGATATCGGTGCCGTAGTGGGCCTAAAAGAAGTCCGCACAGGCGATACATTATCCGATCCTGCGCATCCTGTTTCTTTAGAAAGCATTGATTTCCCTGAACCCATGATCGGTTATGCCGTAGAAGCCAAACTGGCAAAAGATGCGAACCGTTTAGGTGAAGTCCTGGCCAGGTTGGTAGATGAAGATCCTACGCTCCAGGTGAGTGTGGATGCAGCTTCCGGACAAACCATCCTGAAAGGTATGGGTGAATTGCACCTGGAAGTAGTCCTTGAAAAGATCGCGACCAATTACCAGTTGGAAGTGCGCAAAGGACAACCACAGATAGCTTACAAAGAGGTATTCACATCTTCAGTTATCCACAAAGAGGTGTATAAGAAGCAGAATGGGGGTAGTGGTAGCTTCGCCGTGATTCAATTTGAATTAGGTCCGCGAACAGATGGACTGGCCGGTTTGGAGTTTGTGAATGAGATCAAAGGCGGTGCGATCCCCAGAGAATACATCCCTGCTGTGCAGAAAGGATTTGAAGAAGCGATGAAGACAGGTGTTTTATCCGGTTACCCAATGCAATCCATGAGAGTGAGGTTGTTGGATGGTGAGATCCATGAGAATGATTCTCATGCACTGGATTTCGAACATGCTGCTATCATTGGTTTCAAGAGTGTGGCGGCGAAAGCAAAGCCAAGGTTATTGGAGCCGGTGATGAGTGTAGAAGTGACCACGCCTGAAGAATATACCGGTTCGGTGACGGGAGATCTGAATAGAAGAAGAGGGATGATCCGGAATATGGAAATGAGAGGGAATGCTCAGGTAATAAAGGCGGATGTGCCATTGGCAGAGTTGTTTGGTTATGTGACAAGCTTGAGGACCCTGAGTTCCGGTAGGGCTGCGGCTTCGATTACTTTCGTAGGGTATGAGCAGGCACCGGCTGGTGTGGGTGTGTGATGGATTTTGAGGTAATCGACAATGAATGCGCTCAACAATGAATGGGTTTATGATGAACGTGTTCAACGATAAAAGTGTTTTAACAATGAATGCGCTCAACAATGAATGGGTTTATGATGAACGTGTTCAACGATAAAAGTGTTTTAACAATGAATACGGCTCAACAATGAATGGGTTTATAATGAACGCGTTCAACGATAAAAGTGTTTCAACAATAAATACGCTCAACAACGAATGGGTTTATAATGAACGCGTTCAGCGATAAAAGTGTTTTAACAATGAATACGCTCAACAATGAATGGGTTTATAATGAACGCGTTCAACGATAAAAGTGTTTCAACAATGAATACGCTCAACAACGAATGGGTTTAAAATGAACGCGTTCAACGATAAAAGTGTTTTAACAATGAATACGCTCAACAATGAATGGGTTCAACAATGAACTCGCTCAATAATAAAAGCGTTTCAACAATGAATGCGTTTCAACTAAACGTACTTTCAATATGAATGCATTTTTAAAAACCGCGACCTCAATTCCATCCATCTTTCCCCCAATTCCATAATTTGGAAAACCCAGATCATCCAGAGGCCAGCCGAATCTTTTTGGCTGGCCTCTTGTATATTGAATATGAGCGTATTATATTTGCCATCCTAGCTATCCAACTTTTATTAGCATGATTGTTGTTTAATGTCAGCCAAATTCAAGCATTCTATGAAACGGTATCTCTGTGCTCTAATCCCTCTATTATACATACTCCCTGCCTGCCAGCCGCATAAACAGCCTATGGTTCATAGAGATAGCACTATTACAGATACAATGGTCAATGCTGATACAGCGGAGACTTATCCTACTGTTGCACGTGTTGCATTTGATATGAACAAAGTACCCAGGACCAATATCGATTTGGGGAATTTCCCCTTCTTTCCGGCACCTAAAGGTTATCAATATCGGAATGTGAAACTGAAAGAGAGTGGGCAGGAATATTTCCTCGCAGATGGAAAGTTGATGCCTGTGGAAGGGAGGTCGTTCAAAGCGGAGCTGGTGAGAGAGGAGAGTAGGCCTGCGACGTTTAGTATTTCGAAAGTGGAGAAGAGCTTTGACAGGATGATAACGAGTGTGGGAGGTGTGAAGGTGAGTACGGATATACCTACGAAAGCGGAGATGGAGAGAGTGGGAGATGAGGAGATTTATGATAAGGAGAGAGGGTTTACGGTGGGTTTTGGGGGAATTGAGTTGAAAACGTATGTGTTAAGGAATAGAGGAGCGGAGGTATGGGTGCAGTTGAGTATGAATAATGTGTATGGCGCGATATGTATTATACAGAAGGGGGAATTTATTAAGGGAATGAAAGAAATGGACATGAGAAAGGACCTGTCGGAGACGAGCCGGATCGAGTCTGATGATGTCATGGAGGATAGTGACGGGATAGCCCCGGTACTGGATACCATGTTGCAACAATAAATGTTTAGTAGTGAAATTTAGTAAAAAAGCGCATTTGCTTACGGGCAAATGCGCTTTTTTTAGTATGGATAAATTGTAATTACCTTCCCATTGGGGAATGTAAACCTGGCAGGAGTTACTTTTCCTGTCCATAAGTTAATGGTTGCACATTTTACTCTTATCCGATCCTCATCTCTAATACCCGGATATTTACTACCGGGGTAATGTTTTTGTGGATACTTTTCATTTTCCATATTGATTGTTTTTATTAATGTATTAAGTGAAATATCAGGCATATAATGAAAGGAAATATGCTGTATATCGCATATTTCAGCGCATTATGGTAATAGTCCCGTTTACGGCAAACTAAAACGGTATTGTTCGTTATAGCGTCTTCCAGTTCTTCTAAGTACATGGTCTTTATCCTGTGATTAATCTCTTCCTTTTGAGCCTCTGAAAGTTCAGGCCTATTGGTATAAGTCGCTTCCAGCTCTAATCGTAACTGTGCATAATATTCTCTTGGTTCAACAAGAACCGGAATAACAATCGGAAATAAAAACCGAATCGCATAAACAAACGATACCAAAAACGGCACCCCAAATAGGACAACCGCCATGAAGTACCAAAAGTTAAATGGAACAGTGAATAAATCTTTACAAATTGAAATCAGTGATACAGAAATGGCGGAATAAATAATCAATATATTTGACACCCTGCCGAGCACTTTGTCATACTCAGCTCGTATCACTGCATCCCGTTTTTCATTAGCCTCTATGTAATAATCAAAATTGTAAAACGATGTTGACATGTTTTGGAGTTTTGGTTTTTCTTTAATGGAATTCTATATAAATGTAACGAATATATGCCTATAAAACCCAACAAAATCAACCATTCCAGCCAAATAAAAATCCGCAGATCAAAACGATAACACCCAATAAAAAACCCGTATTCACATCAAGCAAATACGGGTTTTAAAAAATATAAAATCAATATCACTTCTGTAATACCATCACATCATTCATCATAAACGTGCCCTCTCCCTCCGCCACTATATTATACACCGCCTGCATACCTCCAGCCTGCTCCATCTTACTCACCACCACATAACCCATCACCTTTCCACTCCCCTCATCCATACACAACAACTCCTCCCCATCATTCACCTCTCCCATCTTCTTCTTCCCCGCCGATGTCTGCACCGGATGATTCGGTGTCGCCTCCAACACCTTCCCCGATATCCTCACCACATGCACATCCTCCTTATCAACAGCATCCACATGCACCGCCAGCAAGCGCGTGATCGCATAATTCTTCGCCTCATGCACCACCAACTCCTTCACGGTCATCACACTCGTCTTCCGCGTCTCCGCATCCAAACTCACGATCCTATCCCCCGGTAATATCTCCTTCAACACTTTCCGCGACCCATCTGCCAGCATCACCTCCTCATCCCCCGGAAAACATATATCCGTTCCGTATGTCCCCGCCTCCGCCTTTACATCCTTCCCCGCATTCATCGCCTTATACAACTGAAAACTAAACTCCCTCGACAACACATACGACAACTTCAACACATAATTCTTCTCCACCTTATCTATCGCATGTATATCCTCAAAATACTTATTCCAAATCTCCGCATTGCTATTAAACAAAGGCAATACTGCCGTATACAATACCCCCTTTTCATTCGTATAAAATATAACCGTCCCTATCTCCTGCATACTATCCTTCGCCACCAGGCGGTATAAATCTATCCTTTTCTTCAAGCCATCATCCCCGGTTATTATATACGGTTTCCGCATCTCGTACCGATCCAGCACATAAGCGTTATTAAACTTTACATAAGTATCATTATCCAGATCTTTTACCGTAAATGTCTTCGCCTTCTCATATTCCTCCGTGCGAATCGGCCTTGACTGTCCAAATGCTGTACCCATCCAAATCATACAGCTCAATGATAAAATTAATGTGCGCATATTCTTATTTAAGATAATTCTTTAAAAGCAGCCGCAAACGCCTGCATTTCATCCATCCTGCCAATACTGATCCTGCACCAATCCTGGTTATTCAATTTCCAGTTCCGCAATCCCACTCCCCGCTTACTCATCTCTTCCACAAACCTTGGCCCCTCCATTTTCAATGGAAACATCACAAAGTTGGTATGCGAAGGAATATAAGTATACCCCTCACTTTTCAGCGTCTCATACAGGAAATGCTTACTCGCCTCCATTTTCTGTTTCACTTCATCGATATAAGCCTTATCATTATAACTGGCCAAAGCCGCCGTAATAGCCGGCAATGACAAGGCATAGCCACCCGCTGCTGAATAATGTCCCAATAAATCGATCATCGCAGGTTGCGCAATTACATAGCCTATACGAAGTCCGGCCAAACCATATACTTTAGAAAATGTACGTGCGATGATAATGTTCTGCCCCTTCTTCACTCCATCAATCAAGGTAGTCGCCGCCGGATCCGGCAGGTAATCAATGTAGGCCTCATCTACAAACACAGGCACCTTCCTGGAAACCCGCTCGCAGAAATCTTTCAGTTTCGCCACATCTACTATCGTTCCTGTAGGATTATTCGGGTTGCAGATGTACACCAGTTTTGTCTCAGGCGTAATCGCCTTCTCCATCGCATCCAGGTCATGAGTATAATCTGCTTTCAAAGGCACCTTCACCCAGGTCGCTTTTATTTTTTCACAACGCGTAGGTAAGTCATCATAAGTAGGATCTGCACTCACAATATTGCCGCCATTGCCCAGTAAGGTAATCGCTGCACCTAACAGTAATGGCGATGAACCTGCACTCGTCATCAGCATCTTCGCATCCAGTCCTTCATATGCACAAATCTTTGCTTCCAGGTCTTTCAGCAGCATGAAGGGATATTGATAGCCATTATCCATACTATCTATCATAGCTTTCTTGGCAAGGGAAGATGGCCCGAAAGGGTTTTCATTGGCAAATAAACGGGCTTTCAATACACCCGGTACACGCGCTGCCAGCTCGGCATCAGCATGTAGGCCAGCGGAAGCTGACAGATTGTTTGTTGTTGACATCGCCCCGATCGGCAAACCTGAAGCCGCTTTTTCTACAGGCGCTCCCTGCAATACAGAGGGCAACATAGTCAGGCCTCCCGTAAATAAGGCGGTGGTCCTTAACCATTCCCGCCTGTTAATAGATTTGTTGGTGGTACGCATCATCATGAGTTTTAGATATTGGTTGTAATGGGATAAGAAATCCTTTGCTCTGATACCCTTGCATGTAAATCCGTCACTGTCCTTCTTGCCGATTCAAATGCTCCTGCCATCCATGCATTCAGATAAGTCGTATGCTCCCCTGCGAAATACACCCGCTTATCTGCCTGCAAGAGGCTTTTATAATGTGATTGTCTGGTCGTATTATTATACAGCGCCCATCCGCCCATACTATAAGGGGTCTTATGCCAGCTCACTGAAAATGAACTTTCAAACTCCTTATCATACTGCGGATGTATCAGCCTGCCCTTATCCATCGCCAGCTTTTCCCGTTGCTGGTGTGATAGGTTGCCCGTCTGCCGCGCCTTCTC
Source organism: Chitinophaga silvisoli (assembly GCF_003412465.1). Lineage (GTDB taxonomy): Bacteria > Bacteroidota > Bacteroidia > Chitinophagales > Chitinophagaceae > Chitinophaga > Chitinophaga silvisoli. The sequence goes on along the minus strand of NZ_QTJV01000017.1, from coordinate 91,939 downwards.
ATTAAAATTGTAATAGCCTAACAAAATTCCCTTCTTCGACAAATAATCATAGGAAGGGTAAAAGATCTGTGTCAGCTCATTGTTGGTATGTGTAATGCCGCCATAGATATGCTCATCCTCCTCCCAGAATCTCCGCTTAAACTGCATTCCTATCTTCCCTGTGACCATATAAGGAATGTAATCAATCGCCCTGCTCACATCAGATGAGAAGTTGTGATCCACATTACTGAGCACCGGCGTAGGAATTGTACAAATACAATAATCCCCCACCAGTTCCTTCGCCCCCTTGCTGTCCTTATAACTAATCTTCACACCTTCCAGCTGATTATGAATCCCTGTCACTTCGCAGCCAAATTGTATACATTGTCCAACCTTTTTCTCAAATGCTTTTGCAATCTGATCATTGCCACCGACTGCCTGGAACATGGTCATTTGCAATTCATATACATACTCAGATACATTGTAGAAATCAGGATCCGCTAAACCGGAATTAATAATATCCGCCAGACTATGTGCCGGCGCTATCTTCCCCGGCAGATCCCCGGCACCCGGACCTTCCAGGTAACCCCTTCTGTCAGACGCTTTGTACAATTTGTCGATGTCCAGGCCGCCCTCTGCCCGCAGGTATTCCAGAATTTTCTGCGTGTCTTCAGTTGTAAGTCCTGTATCGAGTTTGTGCTGGTCTATTGCTTTGGCAAGCAGTTCGGCAGTATAACCCCTCAGGTCGTTGTGAATCTCACGCACCCGGATTTTCTTATTCGAAAGTGGCCCCTTACCCTCTGCAAAGAAATACGCCGCCTCATTGATGTTGTTATACACCTGGATTGGCACCTGTAATTCCCGGCAATAATGTAAAGTCAGTCCATGGTGATGAGGAATTCTCGAAGGGCCCGCATTGAAATAAAGCCCTTCATCAAATTGGGCCGTTTGGAGTGGGAGATCTGTCTCCCGGTGCGTAGTCCCTTTCCTTATGCTCCACACACGCCCTCCTGAGCGCTCACGGGCCTCCAGGATGGTACACTGGTAGCCTAGTTTTAATAATTCATAAGCGGCAGCCATTCCTGCCAGACCAGCTCCTAAAATGATGATGTGCTTTCCCTTTCCATTCCCGGCGAGCGAAAAGGCATGTGCAGGGGCTTCTCTTAGCATCCCTAAAGCGAGCATGGCGGGGTAGGCAGCAGCCATTGTTCCCGTACTGGTAAGGAACTCCCTTCTTGAAATTGACATTTTGGTTGATGTATGGGTTATTGTACTAATACTTCCTGGCAGATAGTAAAATAATAATAATTAGGGAGGAATTATAGTTATTTAAATAGATCGATAAATTTATAATGTATGGGTGCCTGGCTAACATAACAATCAAAAATAATACAGGGAAGGGATCAATGATAACTGGCAACGCAGTAATACCCCTGATAAGGCAGTAAAACTATGACAAACACAGTAAAAACTCTGATAAGGCAATAACACCCAAAAACCTCTGATAAGGCAGCAAAACTTTTACAAACACAGTAAAAACTCTGATAAGGCAATAACATCCGAAAACCTCTGATAAGGCAGTAAAACTATGACAAACACAGTAAAAACTCTGATAAGGCAATAACACCCAAAAACCTCTGATAAGGCAGCAAAACTTTTACAAACACAGTAAAAACTCTGATAAGGCAATAACATCCGAAAACCTCTGATAAGGCAGTAAAACTATGACAAACACAGTAAAAACTCTGATAAGGCAATAACACCCAAAAACCTCTGATAAGGCAGCAAAACTTTTACAAACACAGTAAAAACTCTGATAAGGCAATAACATCCGAAAACCTCTGATAAGGCAGCAAAACTTCGACAACACAATAATACCTCAGATAACGCAGTAAACCTCGCCCCTGCCAAAAATCAGCAGCAGGCGAGGCATCTCAATTATTGTTTAATCAGTTTCAGGATATTACTACCGGCTGAGTTTTCTATTTTTATTAAATACAATGACTGTGGCAGGCGACTCACATCCACTGCCAACTGGTTACTCCCTGCCGGAAATTCCTTATCCGCAATCGTTTTAACCAACTGCCCGTTTGATGTATACATCCTGATCTGCACCCGATCCGCCTGCTCATTATAAAAACTGATCGCCGCTGTATGCGTAGCCGGATTTGGATAAATCTTCGTCTGCGTAAATTCCAGTTTCGGCGCTACAGATCTTGCTGACAAAGCAGATGAACCACATGCCCCTGCGGTAGGACTATTACCCGCTACCTCCATCCAATCTATCAAGGCAAATTCTGTAGAAGAAAGGGTTTCAATCCTGATCGTATTCACACCCGCTGCAAGGGTAGCTGTTACCGCAGCCGTAGTCGTCCATGCTGTCCAGCTGCTGGTTTTAGGAAATGACACACTGGGGACTGCCGTACTTCCGTTTACTAACAACTTCGCCGTCGTAGAAACGTTTGCTCCGCCATTTGAATAACGCCATACAAATGAATAGGTCCCCGCAGCAGGCACACTCACACTATAATTCACCCCTTTGGCTGCTGAGTTGCTCAGGTTGATGTAATACCCACCATCGGCACCGGAATAAGTATTTTGTCTGCTGCCATCAGCACTGCAATAACCACCTGTACTAGCTGCCGCATCATCGATATGCAGGGTAGAACCTCCACCCGTACTGCTGCTGTTAAAACTTGCCGTAACAGCAAGATTCGAGCTAACCGTTACCGTAGTTGTAGTAGCAGTCCCACTGGCACTACCACTCCAGCCACTGAATGTATAACCGCTGGCAGGTGTGGCCGTCAGCGTGACCACGGTTCCCGATGTATAAGTACCACCACCCGGACTCAGTGTAACTGTACCTCCTGCAGCAGGAGATACAGTTACACTTACCGTATAAGTAGATGGATTAGTACTGCCACCTGATTCCCTGGCTCCGATATCAGGTGCAGTGCCTGAATAAGTAATGCCTGTCGTAGCTACACCTTTGTCAATCATATCACTGCCGGATGCCAGTGCCAGGAAGTTACCCAGGTTCGGACTCCCATCACTGTTCCTGCTCACAGATAGTGACAGGCTCTGAAAATCTGCACTGCTGACCACCAATCCTCCTGTGTTAGAACTGGCACCACTCTTCCACCAAACATTGGTAGGCGTTACATCCGTACCATTTGTCGCATCAGAAGAACCGGCATTGTAAGATAGATTGTTTTTGAAAGTAGCGGTACTACCCGTACGGAAATTGAAATTGGATGCAGCATTATTGTAACTGGTATTGTTTGTCACTTCCATCGCACCAGGGTTATTGTTGTCCGTAAAACCATGGTGGCCATTGTTGAAAGACACGCAACGGCGTACAATGTGTGCCACAGCAATCCCATCTCCTCCGAGTTTAAAGCCATTCTTATCACCATCACCTGAAGTATTGCCACTGCTGAGCGTACCATTTCCATAAGCAATACAATTGATGAGTGTCACAGGACCAATAGGGCCTGTTTCTGATTTTGCATAGAGATCGTATCCATCATCAATATTGTTGTGAGAGATACAACCATTGAATACATTGCCTGTGCCGCAGGTAAGCTTTGCTGCAAAGCCATCGGCATCTTCATTGTCAGGATCCTGGTTGTCGTAGGCCTCGCAGTTCAGGATCGTGTTGTTCGTCGGCCATGAAGCGAGGGTAGTGTTTGATGTCACATAGCGGCTGAGTTGTAATCCGCTATCATGATTGCCTTTGAAGATACAGCGTTCAATGATGTTGCTGTTGCCCGCCAGGAGCATTCCATTGTCGCCGGCACCCTGGATGGTGATGCCGGTCCAATGCCAGTAATCTCCATCCAGGATTACACCCCGGTTGGCATCGGCAATCGCCATGGCGGAGAAATCTAAAACCGGGGTTTCGCCGGTATAAGCAACGACACTCTTGTACGCGGAAGATGTACCATTGTTACTTGCAGTGATAATAACGGGGGCGCTTAAACTATAGGTACCTCCTCTTAAATAAATAGTGTTTCCTGCGCTGACTGTTGCCAGTGCGTTGGCAAGTGTAGTAGGAGCACTGATGCTGGTGCCGGGGTTCGAGGCAGATCCACTGGGGGATACATACAGGGTTTGCGCATAGGAGAGCCCAGCTCCTGCCAGACATAGCAGCGCTAGTAGAAGTGTTTTCATACGGGAATTTATTTTACCTGAATTTACATGGAAATGTTTGGCAGGTGATCAGACAGAGACAGATAAATTTACGCAAACGTTTGCGGGAAAAGGGTTTCCAGTGATATGTGGAGCGCAGTGAGGGAAGGCTATTTCATTGAAAAAGAATGAAATTCCTGGAATGCATGACCTGAAAAATCATGCATCCAGCAATCGCCTGTGATAATTTACCTGGCCTAAGTGGTACATCAGGTGCCCGCTTAAGTGCATCAGGAAATGTTCTGTATAGATAGGACCACCAAATATTTCAATCGGATATAAGGCAGCTACCTGCTCCGCTGTCAACTCATCCATCACTTTGTCAATCACTACAATCGTATCCTCAACCATTTTAATCAGCGTTGCTCTCGGCACATCTTTTTGTGAAAACTCCAGCTCACGGTTACGCACATATCCCGTATTGCCCAGGTACAAGCCAATGTAAGTATTCAGGTTCCCTACCAGGTGCAATGCAAGATTCCCGGCACTATTACTGATGCCCTTTTCAATATACCAGATCTTACTTTCATTGGTGTAGAGTGAAAGTTCCTGGATCAATTTTTCAAGATCCCTGCGAAAAAGCGTTTTCAAAGTAGTAGCGAACATAAGTATTATGTATTATCAAAATGAAATTAATACTTTTGTTGGAATAAGCTAAATCCATGTATAAAAACCTTCTTTTTATCCTTATTCCAGGGCTGGTCTCGTGCAATTCCCCGGGAAAAACTGCTGATACTACTCCAGACTCCTTTTTAGGTCAAGCCGCGAAAGTAGATACAGGTGTGATGACAGTAGTTGCACCCCCTGAAACGCCGCAGGTGGTACCGGACACGATCAAAATAGACGGAGATTTTAATGGAGACGGCAACCTGGACCAGGCATTCGGTGTCTTGTACAGGAAGGCGATGGAAGAGGAAGGGCAGGATGAATATGTGATTAGGTTTTCCAACCCCGACATAAAGCCACTGGTAACGGGTTATGGAGAGATCCGTCTCATCAATGAAGGGGATTTAAACAGCGATGGCAGAGATGATATTTCCGTATACCAGGCTCCCTTGCATGGCTGTACTTATATGATGAGCACCTGGGGATTTACAAAGAACGGCTGGAAGCAAATTGCGGATCCATGGCTGGTGTACAACGGATGTAATTATTTAAGTGATGAGGATTTGCAGAACAGGATTGTAATGGAGGATGGGATTGTGTATTACTACCAGGAAGATCAGCAGGATGAGCATATGACATTGGCAAAGAAAGAAATGGGTATGAAATAAGTGCCCAACGTTTAAATAAAAAAATGAGCTTGTATCAAAAGTAAATTGATGTCATTTAACCTTCAATGATAGAAATCTCTCCATCTGCATCCGGATTAAATCCCGGAAATTTACTTTTGCTACAAGCTCTTTTATCACAATTTCAATCTGCTTATTTATTTCTTCCTTTTTCTCCCGGATAAAAAACATACGCTGGCTCACTCTGCCAAAACTCTTTCGTATCAATATCCATCGCTGAGATCCTTCCCATAAAAGCCGCGCCGGTATCCACATTCCACACATTACATGCATTCATAGGCACCGTCACGTCATAGTTGATAGTAGGCGTATGGCCAATAAAAATCTCTTTAAACAGTAATAATCTTTTCGGGTAGAGCACTGAATCTTTTGGAATCCGCCTATCCATACACAGCGCCATTTCCCACAGCGATCTGTCCCAATAGAAATTAGTATCGTAATGCTCTTTCTCCGGACCATGCATACTTGCATACCCTGCATGCAGGAAGATCCTGTTTTGCTCATCTATGTGGTAGAGTCGAAGACGTTGATACCATTCCAGGTGTACCATGCGTTGTTCCGGAGAAACCTTTTCGTAACTGGCAATGGTTTGTTTCCCGCCATTCCTGTACCATACAGGATCAGGATCTTCACCATTCAGCCAACGTTCGCACCAGGCATCATGATTCCCTTTGATGATGATGCAGTCATATTGCTGTTGCAAAGCCATCAGGTATTCAACCACCTCTGCGGATTGCGACCATCCATCTACAAAATCACCAAGGAATATTAGTTTGTCCGACGGTTGCAACAGGAGTTGACCTATCAGTTGTTCTAATGCTTTTAATGCGCCATGAATATCCCCAATTACAAACGTTCGGGCCATTAGATCTTGAATTTGACCTGCAAGTTAGCAATCAGTTCTTCAATTCTATCCTTTCCTGCTAAAATGTTTAACCATTCGGCAGGAATTTCTTCCCAACCGTAGTGCATGCCGGCAAGTCCACCAACCACAGCGGCGGTGGTATCTGTGTCATTGCCGAGATTGACAGCAGTCAATACGGCATCAGCATAGGTCTTTGTATGGACCAGGATCCAGATAGCAGCTTCAAGCGTGTGCACCACATAGCCGGTACCGTGAATCTCGCTGACAGGTGTATTGATCAGCGAGCCGGAAAGTATAGGTGCCAATATTTCAAGTTCTGTCTTGTTGAGTAAATCCTTCTCTTTGAAGTATTTATTCACATCTCTAATCGCAGTCAGGTACGCATCGGCAGGTTGATCTCCTTTCAGAATATGACGCGCAACTTCCAGGTAAATAAAGCAACAGGCAATGGAACGGATATGCCCGTGGGTCATACTGGATACATCCCGCACATGCTGATAGCGATCATTGATATCAAAGTCCCTGATATAAAACAGGAGGGGCAGGATCCGCATGAGTGAACCATTGCCGTTACTGTCTTCATCTGTACTGCCTGCCACGATAGGCGGTGTGCCTTGAGAGAGAAAATGGATAGCGGTATTGGTAGCGTTGCCTACGTCGAAGACCTTGCCGTGAGCCGTCCAGTAAGCATGATAGCGCCAGTTGATAAAGCGGTTGGCGAGGTCCTGGAGGCTATAGCCTTTTACAAGGGTTTCAGCAAGGCAGAACGTAAGCGAACTATCGTCGGACCAGGTACCTGCCGGCTGGCCATGGGTACCGTATTCCCGCATGTTGGTAACGGGATAACGGGTGAGGAGGTCGCGTGACTGAAATTCTACAGGTACACCAAGGGCATCGCCAACGGCAAGACCAAGGAGGGCACCTTTGATGGGAGATGTCATTGTGAAATATATTTAGCAGGCACATGGTCGGTCAACCATACACCATTGGCAGATACAAAAAATGGGATGCCATCTCTGTGCATGTCACCACTCCGGATGGTGAGGATGACGGGGATGCCTCTGCGACTGCCTACTTTGGTAGCGGTGGCTTTGTCGATACTGAGGTGTACGTGTTGGCGGCTCATTTTCCGGATGCCGGTTTTTAGAATGTCGGATACAAAAGCGCCGGTGGTACCATGGAAGAGGAACTCGGGTGGTGTGGTGATGGGGAGTTCCAGGTCTACTTTGATGGAGTGGCCCTGGTTGGCCCTGATTTTAGAGTGGTCTTCGTTGAAGGCAAAGCGTTGTTTGTCACTTTCGGCCACGATGGTTTCGAGTTCTTCCCTGGTGATGCGTTTACGGCGTGCGGCGAGGGCGAGTAGGGTGTCTACATCAGCCCAGCCGTTGTTATCTAGTTTCAGTCCGATGAGCTCCGGTTGGTGGCGGAGGATCAGGCTGAGGAATTTGGATGTTTCTTTTTGGTTCATGTGTTTTTAATTTGGGGCTTGCAACAGATCTCTTACTTCCATCAATGCATAGCCTAGTAAATTCTGCCCTCTCCACTTTTCAGGGTGTGTGGCATTTTCATTAATAGCGGCCATCCCGATACCCCATATCCTATCCATGGGACTGGCTTCTACAATCACTTCTTCGCCTGTTGCCAACAGGAATGCTTTCAGTGCAGGATGTTGGGAGAACTTATGGAAGTTCCCCTGTGTTACGATCTCTCTTTTCGCTGCATCCCACTTAGCAGGATCAAAATTGGCAACTTTTCTACCGAGTGCTTTCACCGCAGCAGGGGATGGGGTGGCAAGGATCTTTTTCTCGATTTCGGTATCGCCAAACAGGGTGGCTTTGCCTGCCATCATCCAGTGTTCAGCGGTGGGATAAGTCTTTTCATTGACAGTAAAAGGTGCTACCCACCACTGGCTAAAGCAGGATTTGGTAATACTGCCGTCTTTGGAAGGTTGGTGGCCCCAGAAGAAGCAGAAAGTTGGCGTTGGTTTTTGGGCGATGAGCCAGTTATTATCGTAAGTCATGTTTATAAAATTTTGAAAGGGTCTGTTTTATAATGGGTGTTGTGGGCCAGCTCTCTGAGGCCAACGGGTCTATATAGTGGTATGCGTTTCATGATTTGATGAATAATGCATTGCAGGAATTAACTAATGGGTATTTTCAAAATTGCCCGGATCAAAAACTCAAATGAATACTCTTCAGCTCCTTATTAAATTCATACAGATCCGGGTGCCTGTTATGCAATCCTTCCCTTTTTTTACCGGTACTAATAATATACCCCGCATCCAGGATTTTCCTTCTAAAATTCCTCCTGTCAATACTGATATCCAGGATACATTCATACAGTGCATGTAGTTCCGGCATAGTAAAAAGGTCATTGAGCAACTCAAACCCAACAGGATAATGAAGGATTTTATGCTGCAAACTTTTGAGTGCATCTGCGGCAATGAGATCATGGTCAAAGCCAAGACCTGGTAACTCTTTCACATTGAACCACTTCACATCATTCGCCATGGTCCCTGCGGTGATGGCAAACCTGGCTGGATTTACCAGTGCATAGTGGGCAACTGCGATAGCGCGGCCTCTTGGGTCACGATTGGGCTCATCATAGGTACAGAGTTGCTCCAGATACAGGTCATCCATACCTAGTTTGGTTTTCAGTACACGGGCGCAGGTATCGCGCAGGCGTTCTTCCATAAGGAGGAAGGCACCGGGCAGTACCCATTGATCTTTAAACGGCTCCGTATTCCTGTTCAGGAGCAGAATAGAGAGGATACCCTGTTGATAACCAAACACAACAAGATCTGCTGCCAGCGATGGGTTTTTGTAGCTACTGAATGATGGCATGGGGTCTTTGTGTTATTTTGACGCAAAGCTATAAAGATATTTTTAAAAAGTAAAATATTTTTAGAGCTGAGGTGTATTAAAAACACTTATTGAAATTGAAATCTGGTTGGCTGGCGGATGCAGCTATTTTGCCGTAAAGCTCAATATTATTCCGTTTTAGCACTGAATGGGGTACATGAAAAGTTAAAATAAATTCTTGTCTAAAACTGCGGCGGCGTTGCAGCAGACTATTATATCTTCGTTTCATTGTTTTACGGCCTTGATCATCCATATTTAAAAAGTACGTACCCAGTATTGTTAACCCTGTCACCCGCAAAATGTAAACCCATGACTCAAAATTTAAAACTTTCGTTAATGACACTGGCTGTTGTAATCGGTACCGGCTCCGCTATTGCCAGCTCTTTCACTAAGAATCACCGTGAGGAAACTCAATATTACTGGAATGGTACTGCTTATGTAGAAGCAGGTATAGAAGGATATGATTATGAATGTCAGTTTGACCACTTTGGTACCTGTACGTATTATTATGATGCTGCCAGCGGGACATATAAGTCCAGCAAAGGTGGAAAGATTGTATGGATCAGGTGATTATTTCCTACTTCTTTTATGACGGCCTGCGTTATTTATTAATCAGAGCAAATTTAAGGTGAATAATCCTGGTGGGCTATGCTTTATAGTATAGCTCGCCTTGAACCTCTTTTCGTCCAGTTGATTTATTATAACCCCAATGGTTTGAATTATGCCTTCGGGCATGATTGGCCTTTCATCTGTTGCGAATAAACAAACAATAAACCCGGTGGGCTATGCTTTATGGTATAGCTCGCCTTTTATCGGATTTTATTATTAACCCGTTTTGAATAACTATTCCTGGGAGGCTGTCCTTTAAATATGGCTCGCCTCCATCAAAGAAGTCTTAAATCGAATGACGGCTCTCTCACCGGCTATGCTTTGGAGTAAGTGCGTCCTTCTTTAAAGTACCAAATGTGGAGTGATTGCTGGCAGCGAGCTGTGTTAAATCATAGCTTGTCCCAATTTCCAATGTGGAATGACTACTGGTCAGCGAGCTGTATTAAATCATAGCTTGTCCCAATTTCCAATGTCGAATGACTACTGGTCAGCGAGCTGTGTTAAAATCATAGCCTGTTCCAATTTTAAATGTGGAATAGCTGCTGGCAGCGAGCTGTGTTTAAAAGCATAGCCCGTCCCAATTTCAAATGTGGGATGACAACTGGTCAGCGAGCTATGTTAAAATCATAGCTCATCCCACTTCAAAGTTTCGAATAATTAAACCCGGTGGGTTAAAGCGCATAGTCCCCCCCACCCCCCATTGATTTGTTGACCCCATATTTGCGTATTTCTACGTTGTGAAAACAGGTGTTTTTCTGCTTGTGGGCAAGAGGTAATTCCATGACTTTTGTGTCGTAAACAATTGTTGTTCAAAACCTCAAACCCCAAAAAATGAAACGCAACCTATTAGCGGGTGTAGCTGGCCTCGCTGCACTTATCTTGTTTTCCTGCAAAAAAGAACAGGCTTCCTTACGTCCTGATTCGGAAGTAGCTGCAACTGTTACAACCGGCACAGACGAAATGGATGCCATATTGAAAGACCTTAGGCCGGAAACGTATCTGCTCACTTTCGATGCGTTGCCGGCAAATAATTACATCACCAAAACAACTTATGGCAGTCTTTCCGATGAAACCCAATTCGGCGATGGAAGAACGCCAATGCCTTTTCCATACCTGGAAAAAATTGGATACACCAAAGCCCCTTTTAAGAAGATTTGGATAAAGACTTGTCCTACAATGATTCCCTACCTGGATATAGCCAAAAGAGCGGCAGAATTGATTCAAAAAGTTGATAGCAGAACTTTCGCAGATCTGACAATTACAGAATTGTCTGCCAGTCAGAAGGTATTGGCAACAAAGTCGTTCCTGACTGCTGCCAGCAGACTACAACCTGATGCTGTAGATACGAAGGTATTGGCCAGGTCTCCTTTGGAAAAGTTTAGGTTATCACTGCCCCAGGGGACAGCGCTGCCTTACTTTACAAGAGGGTTTTATGGCTTGGGAGACATCACCCAGGTGCCTGCCAGTGCAGGTGGAAAGCTGACGATCTATACCAGTTTGAGATGGGAGGATATATTGAGAAGGAAGTTTCCGAATATGATCGGATGTTTTGATCCGATTGTGCTGAGGGATATCAGGGCGAATTTTGTGAGCCTTGATAAAGGGTTTGAAAAGCTCAATATTGAGGAGGTAGCTGGTGGTGCGATATTAGGGATTAACTAGTTGGTAGGGGTGAAAGGCCTTTGACTGATTGGTAATAATCGGAGCTTTAAGGTGATGGGGTAGGAAAGGGAAAGCAGGGTTTCATTGTTTCATTAAAAGAAGTGACTTAAAGGTGCCATGAGATTCTTAGGTGATTGCTTTCATTAAAGCATTGAATGGAACGATTTCGGGGATTTCTTTTGATGATAGGTGCCATGAGATTTTTAGATGATTGCTTTCATTGAAGATTGAATGGGACGATATCTGGGATTCCTTTGATGATAGGTACCCTGAGATTCTTAGGTGATTGCTTTCATTGAAGATTGAATGGAACGATTTCGGGATTCTTTTTGATAATAGGTGCCATGAGATTCTTAGATGATTGCTTTCATTAAAGCATTGAATGGAACGATTTCAGGGATTCCTTTTGATGATAGGTGCCATGAGATTCTTAGAATATTGCTTTCATTGAAGCATTGAATGGAACGATTTCAGGGGATTCCTTTGATGATAGGTGCCATGTAGTTTCTCTTAACGGAGTATTTCACAAAAGAATAGTCCAACTATTTCCTAACCCCAATTTCAACCAAATTGATTTCGCTGAAAGACTTTGATTAATCCCTGTTACATTCCTGGTCTTTCATCCGCCTAATACTACTTAACCCCAGGGCCAGCTGGAAATCTTATACGCTGTTTTTCAGCTGGCCTTTTTTTTAACTTTTTTCCTGCTTCATTTTAACCTTTTTTATGATAACGTGGAAGCATATTTGTTGGATGAGCATCGCGCTCTTCCATTTAGTGGTAGTCGCTTTACATGCCGCTCATTTTAAAGAGTGGAGCAAACGGACCACCTGGTTATCCAGCTATGGCGACTTCACCGGCGCGGGAAACATTTTTAGTTTTTTCGCTCCGCATATTGGTAATGAGATTGCGGTTTTATACACAGTGGCGAATGGGAAATCTCAGCATGTAATGAGATTGGAAGGGAATAATAGCGAGTGTAACAGAAGGATTCAAACGATTTATAATTTTTTCAGTATAGAAGAAGCGCAGCCTTTGTTAGCGAGGAGTTGTGCGGCATATGTGTTGAAGGAAGCACCTGATGGTACGATGGTCAGGATTACAGTGGTAAGTAAGCTGGTGCCGGAAATGAAGGATTATAGGAATGGGGTGATGCCAAAGTGGGAGCCTTTTTTAGTGAAAGATTATAAGAAGAATAGTCAATAATCGGGAATGTCTAATTTGATAGGGGATAATAGAAGAACCGTCAATAATAGGATATGTCTGATTCGGTAAAATATAATAAAAGCAGGGTCGATAATTGGAAATGCTTGATTTGACAGTGAATTTTAAGCAGTCAATAATTGGATACGTCTGATTTGGTAAAAGATAATAAAAGAAGAGTCGATAATCAGATCTGTCTGGTTTGATTAAAGACTAAATCAAAATAGTTAATAATCGATCATTCCTGATTTGGGTAAAGATGAAAATAGAATTTCAATAAATAAACATGTCCGGTAGGAGGATTGGGCACATCCTAATACCCCCCGCCGGGGATGATGTCCTTCATCTATAAATAGATTTTATGAACAGGTATTCCGGTGTATTACAACGCTTCTTTTTCTCGCCCCGCTCCGGCGAGCCATTAGCATTTTTTAGAATTGCCATTGCATTCATTGGCTTAGTGCAGGGATGCTGTCTACTAGGTAATGTCGTTATGTTATATGGCGTAAACGGCCTTATCCCATGGGCGCTTAGTAAGGGCATCGTATCTCCCCTGATGCCACAGTTATCTTGGTTACAACCTTTGGCCACTGCGACGGGTATATCCGGGGATACAATGGTATATGTGTTAATGGGTGTATACCTGATCTGTTTAGTCTTCCTGCTAATGGGCATGTCCACCAGAGCCGCAGCAACCCTTGCCTGGGGATTACACCTGATGTTCATCAACACTGGCTTTATGGCGGCGTATGGAGTAGAGACGTTTTTACACATCGCGTTGTTCTATTGTATCCTGATGCCGGTAGGGGAGTCATTTACATGGAAGAATAATGAGAGTAGTGTGAGTGAATGGAATGCGCTGTCCATAAGAGTATTACAGATCCACTTATGCATCGTCTATCTGGCTTCGGGCCTGGAAAAGGCAATGGGTACGCAATGGTGGAATGGAGAGGCGATCTGGCAGACATTCATGCAGGGGCAGTTTGCAAAGTTTGATATGCATTGGCTGGCGGGGTATCCCTGGTTAGCAAAGATGATTTGCTGGAGTACATTATTGATTGAGATCGGTTATCCTGTATTTATCTGGTGGAGAAAGACGAGGGTGTATGCTTATGTAGGTGTGGTGTTATTGCATGTAGGGATTTCGGTTTTTATGGGATTGCAGTTATTTGCGGCGATCATGATAGTGTTTAGTACGGCAGCATTTGGATGGGAGTATATTGAGCAGGGCTATTGGGGGATAGTAAAGCCATTGAGAGAAAGGAAGATGTTGAGAAGGGCCGAGGTGCTGGCAACGCAGGCGTTTTGGAGTATGGAATAGGGAAATTATAAATGGTTGTAGAAATAAATAGCTTATGCGACAAGCATAAGCTATTATAATATTTTTATGCCAAACATATTTTGGTTGTTGTTATACACTAGTTCCTCAACCCAGCCACCAAATTAATCGTTAACGCCACTACAAACGTATTCAATCCAAAGGCCAGCAACCCATGTAATAAAGCCAACCTCCTCAATTTCCTGTTACTAATCTCCACATCAGAAACCTGAAATGTCATCCCTATCACAAAAGAGAAATAAGCAAAATCCAGGTAATCCGGATTCTTTTCCTCCGGAAAATCCAATCCCCCAACATGCCTGGTATTATCTTCCTCGTCGTCATCATAATAAATATGTGCATAATGAATAGCAAACATACAATGTACCATCGCCCATGACAATAATATCCCTGCCACCGCCACCGGCAGATATACCACCAGTCCCGCTTCTTTCGACTCTGATGACAACATCAGCAACAGCACCATCAGCATACTGGCAAAACACGCTAACACGATCAGTACAAATACCATGAGTCGGCTGCCATCTTCCTGTCTCGCGTATTCACGGATCTCTTTAGTCGTACGGTTGAAAAAAATGTAAACGCATTGGGCACAGAACACCAGGGAAAATACATCCCAGAGGATCATCGTTCTCAGCAAAGTGGTGATGTATTCGTTTTTGATAAAGAACCAGACTATGCCGCAGGCAAGCAGGGCAATCAGGATTCTTTTGATCGGATGAAGGTTAGTGAAGAACCGGGAAAGCGGGGAGCGTAATGGTATGCCGGAGTCTGTGTTTGCCTTTGCTTTTGCCAATGGGAAGTGTTTTGTCTGGAAGCAAGGTAGGCATTCTATAGGAAATTATTAGGGGTTAAACTTTCATTTTCACTTCATATTGATTCTTTCCGGCAGCATATTGGTAGGCAGCGTATTTACGAATGCCCTTATTATTAAGGGCGCACATGCTCCCGTATGGAAATAAATGATCCTATTGCCGATTGGCTGACTCTCAGAATATACATAACCGAGAATACCCGCCACTAAAAGAACGAGTATCCCTCGGATATAGTATAGGGGGGAAAGGTAATCAGGCCTTTTGTCAGGGGGTAACCTTGAATCATCTATAAACTTTACTATTTGTACCGCTATTGCCCCTAAAAGGCAGCATACAATTGGAATTGGAATACTATACATTATGCGTATTTTAAACTTGTTAATACTCTTCTCCTGAAAGGAGTCCTTTCTTTATATAATTTTCGGGAAGTGAATAAAGGCAATCCGTCTTCACTCATTACCCCACATTGTAAAAACTCATCAGAATTGTAGATAATTCTTAATACACTTTCCAAATTGACCCCAGAAATCCTGGATAATTCAGGTGGCGTTGCCCAAACTCCACTTTCTGTGTGATGCAAAGCATCCAAAATTGTCTGCTTTTCCTGTTGCAAATTGACATTCATAAGTTAAATTTTTTTTGTTTTAAAATCCTTACTGGTATTCAATTTACAGCCATTCTTCTGAACTAAAAAAATAAAAACCTACCCCAATCATCCTGATAATTTCCCTTTAAAAAAAGCCATTTATTCTCTCAAAACCACTCTCCCTAAAGCCATATTTCCTTTCCCTTTCCTCCCACATTTTCTCCTTTCAAAGAAGCTCTTATGCCTTACTGATCTACTCTCCAAACATCAAAATTTCCCCTCCCTTTCCCCCACCCCCCACACATTCCCCCTACATCCCATATCTTTGCACTATGAAATTTGAACAGTATCGTATTTCCCCGGAGATAAAACGAAGCCTGGAGGAATTGGGATTTAAACGCCCGACAGATATCCAATTTAAGGCGATCCCATCCATCTTGAAGGGGGACGATGTAATGGCGATAGCCCAGACCGGCACCGGAAAAACCGCTGCCTTCGCTATCCCAGTCCTGCACCTGCTGCAACAAAAGCTGCACAGGCTACCTAAAAAGAATAAAGGCGAGGTAAGATGTGTCGTTATGGTGCCCACCCGCGAGCTGGCCATCCAGATCGCCGAAGTTTTTGTCACTATCGCCAAGTATACCAAACTGAATATATTAGGCCTCTTCGGTGGGGTTGACGAAGGCCCTCAGCTGAAAAAACTGGCCCAGGGAGTAGATGTACTGATCGCCACCCCAGGTAGAATGTTTGACCTCATCAGCAGGGGCTTTATTGACCTGAGCTTTACCGAAACACTCATCCTGGATGAAGCCGATCACATGCTGGACCTTGGTTTTATCCGTGATATCAGGGATGTATTGAAACATATGGGCCGCAGACACCAGACCCTGTTCTTCTCCGCGACCATCGATAAGGATATCAAAGACCTGGCTTATTCCGTGGTGACAAATCCGATCAGGATCCAGATCTCCCCTGAAGACCCGGTGTCAAAGAACGTACAACATGCCGTGGCATTTGTAAGCATGGATGATAAGCGATTCTTCCTGGAGAGATTAGTGAAGGAATTCCCGGAAGGTAAGATACTGGTGTTCGTGAGGACTAAGGTACGTGCTGAACGTGTACAGGCCGCTATGGCGAGAGTGGAGATTCCTGCACTCGTGATGCACGGTGGTAAGGAACAGGAGAACCGACTGGAGGCAATGGAAGACTTTAAGAGCGGGAAAGTGAAGTTGTTGGTAACTACCGATGTGAATGCGAGAGGGATAGATATTCCTAATGTGGATTATGTAGTAAATTATGACTTGCCGGATGTGCCGGAGAATTATGTGCATAGGGTAGGGCGTACCGGTCGTGGCGTGCAGAAAGGACAGGCTGTGTCGTTTTGTAGTGAGGAGGAGAAGCCGGTGCTGGAGGAGATTCAGAAATATTTAGGGAAGGAGATTACAGTGATGAAGATTGATAAGAATGATTATCGGGAGACGATTAGTTTTTCTGAGGATATTCCGAATGATAACTGGCAGTTGTTGCTGGATCAGCACAATGCGGAGATGGATAAAGTGAAAAAGAAGAAAAAAAAGAAATAAGCATATTTCGACCCCTTCTAACCGAGGGGGCTTTTTTTTCAATAATCAAATGCTTTGGCAATACCTAACACCCGGCCGGCATCTCAGACTAGTTCAGCAATACCTAACACCCGGCCGGCATCTCAGACTAGTTCAGCAATACCTAACACCCAACCGGCATCTCAGACTCTTTCGGCAATACCAACACCTGGCCGGCATCACAGACTCTTTCAGCAATACCCTACACCTGGCCGGCATCACAGACTCTTTCAGCAATACCCTACACCTGGTCGGCATCTCAGACTCTTTCGGCAATACCAACACCTGGCCGGCATCACAGACTCTTTCAGCAATACCCAACACCTGGTCGGCATCTCAGACTCTATTGGCAATACCCAACACCCGTCCGGCATCTCAAACTCTTTCGGCAATACCCAACACCCAACCGGCATCTCAGACTCTATCGGCAATACCCAACACCCGCCGGCATTTCAGACTCTTTCGGCAATACCAATACCCGGTCGGTATCTCAAACTCTTTCGGCGATACCAATACCCGGCCGGCATCTCAAACTTTTTCTTCAATACCTCCCCGGCGGCATCTCAAATTCTTTCTCCAATAGATAACACCCCACCATAATCCCACTCCCTCACCCTTCACAAAGACGATCGCCTCGTCCTGCTTGTCCTCTCCTCCGGCTTTATCATCTTCAACAACTCCTGGCCAATCCCCGCTATCCTATTCATCGTACTACTCGTTATCTCCTTATACTTCGCCCTGAATATACTCTCCGTAAACGGCTCATTCCTCCTCGCCGTAAAATACCTCGGCAACAACCGCAATACCTCATCCACATGCTTATGCGACAACTGCCCCATCGCCCGCAGCAACCTCACAATCAATGCCATCATCGATACCGACATATTTGTCCTGATCTTCTCATGTGCTATTAACAATTCCGGCTCCTCCTTCATTTCCCGCTCCAGGTAATTAATTTCCACAAACAACCACTCCTGTAGCAAATCCCTGATCGATGGCGCATCCGGACTATATGCCTGTCCTGACCTTATTTGCAATTGCTGCATATCAGTATACGAATCTTTCAACAACTTCATCTGCTCCTCCACTGAATTCGCTATATGTAACTGCCTGTTCAGCCACGTCGTACAATAATGATAGAAATCCGTGGTATTGCAGTTCAGACAAAACAACACATACTGCAACTGGTGATGCTGTAAATTATAATTCTCCTGCTCCAGCAGGCGTAATAAATGTTGATGTAGTTGTACCAAAAACTGCAGCTTCGCATCGTTCAACCGATGCGGCGATGCAGGTTCCAGTTGATCAAACAAGTCCAGGATCAGATCCTGCAGATCATGACAGCCCTCCTCCGTAATCTCAAACCACCTTTTAATAAGTGGAATTCCCGGTAGCAATTGCTGTCTGATAATCTCTTTGTGAATATTAGGTAGCGGTAGCAACCGATTGAAATAAGCAGGGAAGGTGTCTCGCAGGTAAACCAGGAATTCATCCAGCTGGAAACAAATATCCGCGCGCAACAGGGCCGTGTTCTCCTGTATTGTGTGCGAGGATGACAATTCTGTATTCAGCCATGATGTAGGCAATTCACCAATGACGGCACATAATCGCTGCTGACAAATGATAATATAACGTTGCATGGCCTGTTCATGCAGCCCGTTTAACCGGCATGTTTCCAGTGCTGCTTTCAAATGACTGATGGCATTAATAGTTCCCTGGTGTATGGAAGCAATCAGTTCATATGGAGTGATGTTGTCTTCTGGCTGTTTAAGGAATTGCAGGCTTTCTACCAGCTGATTCAGCGGGTTCAAGGGAGTTTTCATAATGTGTTAGCGCTAATGGTTAACAATAGTAAATTTTATTCATAGTTATTTGGAGGGTACCAGGCATAGGTGATCCTGATAGTAAATGCAATATAGGAAAATATACATCATGCGGCCTGTTCATTTCATTCATTTTTGCATGCATGCAGGCATGGAGATTGAGTAGGAGCAAGGATTTGTATGACCAGCAATAATTTACGAATAATAAATAATGTGAGTAAAAGGAAAAAAATATGGGATAATTAACTCCGCATTAACCGAATTTTCCGAACAATAGTCTAGCATTGCAAATTGATTGAATTTTTTAGTCTATATCCATAATGGCCGGGCATTCTTGCCCGGCTAATTCATTTATTGGTAAATACCTTTTTTACAATTCCTGGGGAGGTTTTATTTTTAAATAATGCCATTTATTTTAAATATTGCCTCTCATTTTAAAAATAAGGATATTCATTTTACAACATTGCCATCCAATTACAACATTGTCATCCATTTCAAAATAATGCCACCCATTTTAAATTGAAAGACATTATAATTGAAAGACATTCAATAGTCTGATTCCCTCATTCAATTAGTCTCTCATTCACTGATTCCCTCATTCACTTAGTCCCTCATCCCCATTCACGCATTCCTCCAGCCATTTCCCCCCATCACCTATTATCCTCATTAATCAAATTCACCACCACCTGCGCCATAATATCCTTCTCATCCGGTTTGCTTTCTGCTATCATCAGGGTCATCGCCACCAGCGCATTATCTGCAATCCGCTTCCCTCCATCCTTCCTGTACAAGATCCCATTCCTCTCCAAAAACCACACAAACAAAAAGGCCGCAATCCGCTTATTCCCATCCGAAAATGAATGATTCTTTACTACAAAATAAAGCAGGTGCGCCGCCTTCTCCTCTATACTCGGGTATAAATCCTTCCCACCGAAAGACTGGTAAATATTTGCAATCGATCCCTTAAATGAATCATCCTTCTCATTCCCAAATAACCGACTCCCTCCAAACATATCCCGTAGCCCCTTTATCGCATGCATCGCACTATCATACGTCGCTACAAAGGCAGATGTTGGATGAATACCATCGATTGTAAGACTCCGGTGATCATACCGATCCAGGATATCTAATGCGTAACTATAATCAGTAATGACTTTATGTAATCCATCAGTCTCGTCAGAAGAAGCAGGGGTATACACAAACTTAATAAGTATCTCACTTGCCCAGGCACGAAATGCTGCATCATTGGCAAGCCGGGTTTCTATCTCTTGAATTTCCATTTCCTAAAAATACCGGAAATGAAATGATAAGCCAAAAAATCATCATGTGATAAATCTGGTAATAGCCTTAAAAAGCTACTTCCCAGACAAAAAACACCCTCACTACATAACTCCTCCCATCCAGCTCCCACAATTCTCACTTCAAAGCTTCACCTCAAACTCTCACCACACAGCTCCCACAACTCTCACCTCACCGCTACACCCAATATAGTTCTCCTCATACTCTCACCCACACCCTTCACTCACCCCCACCAAACACCCCACAGCTCTCTTTAAACTTCCCCAAAAATCCACCCCACCTACTGCTCCCTCCTCAACAACATCACATTACACTCATAATACCCATCCACCTCCTTCAACATATCCATCGCATTCCTATACCCCGTAGCCGCCGCTATCATCCCCAACGAAAACGACTTCTGCATAATACTATTATACACATGCATCATCCTCACCATATTAATAAACGGCGTTATCCCAATACAAAAATGATGTCTAAACCCCTGCGCCAACTGCACCCCCGGCATATTAAACATATTCGCCAACTCCGCCACACTATGCCTCATATGCGGATTCGTCGTCACATAATTAAACACCTGATGCAACATCACCGTCTGTATCGGCGTAAACAACTGTATCGTCGGCGGCGGTGTCGCATCCTGCAATGAAAAATTCAAAAACAAATCCACACAACACCTATGCAAATAATACTGCGCAATCTCCTCCACATACTTACACGACACAATACTCTGTATAAGATAATTACACACCGCATTTATCCTGTAAGGCCTGTCATTAATCACCCCACTGATCTTCTCCAGGCGCTTATTCGCCAAATTATACAATCCCGGATACTGCTGCACCAACTTCGGCACATTCACCGGCATTATATTTATATGAAACGACAACACCTTCTGCCCCGCCTTCATCGGCACCCGGTGCATCTCCGAATACAAATTAAACAAATTACACTGCCGCTCCTCCAACATAAACTCCGGCATCTTAATCGTCTCCGCCCGCAAGGTATCCTCATACATAAAATGCAAAGCCCACAAATGATAAGGTGTATATGGACACAACACGATATCCCGCTTCGCAAATATATCATGTAACCACACTGAAAAATAACCCAACTGCATATGCTGAGATAACATGTCAAAATCATCGTCCGACTCAAAATACAATCCCGCATTCGGAATCACCAGTTGCAAATACTCCGCCGGCACATGCCCGGCATGCACATACTCCGTAAGAAACCGGTCAATCAGAAGCAGCTTGTTCTCATCATGCAATATTGGATACATAATCGTGTTGTTTAACGGCGATCCCGATGATGCCTCTAAATAAGGCAGTTAACATTTTCACATGAATACATGAATCATGAATATGATGATCAAATAGTAAGGTAGCTTGTCAGCAGGGTTTGAACAATGCCTGGTATTCAAACTGTTTGGGGTATATTACGCTCCACTACAGCAAAGTTGTGTTCCAATACCGGAATAGTTAATATCTCTAATCCATCTTAATGACTACCCTTCTTATCGCCATTGACCAGCATTGTGCTAAACTAATAAATTGATTGGGGTGAGTGGTTAATGACTTGTTAATAAAATAAAAAAGATAAAATAGATAACTGAAGATCCGCAGGAAGGAAAAGGGGCCCTGAATTGAAATGGAGCTGTTAATGTATTGATTATGATTGGGATTAGGATAACCCAGGTACCGTCACCTTGTACTCCCTGGCCTGCCCGCACAACTTATGTAAAAAAGCGTATACCTGTTGAAGTGCCTCCAGGATCTTATCCTGTTCCGCACCCCCAATCGCCGCCACCCGCAAGATCGTCTTCTGCATCGCTATCACCGGCTCATACTCCCTGTACACCTGCAGCAACTTGTCTTCATAATGATTCCAGGCCTGTATACCAGTTGTCGTTATATTAATCACAAATTCACCCGCCGCCTGTGTACGCGTTGCCGTGAACCCCGCCTCTATGTTTATAGCTGGTACCCCCGGTCGCATAAACTGGTAACAAATATCCAGGCCATCAATATCCGTCCAGCCATTGTCAGCCGTTCGCTGGCGAATACCCTTCCTGATCTCATGGATACATTGCATTTGCTGTCGCGTATTGGAAAGGTTCCAGGATTCATATTGCTGAATCAGCTGGTCAATGGCAATGGCATTGTCGTAAAAGAAATGGGATAAATCATTTGGGGCCTGTTCTTCAAATATCCTGATAAGGTCTTTTTGCATGCTGGCACGTTTTATTTCTATCCTCTAAACTAATAAAGTAAAATTTGAGAATAGTTAACATTTGGTTAAACCTCATTTAATTTTTTTAATGATTGTATACTGCATCTCCTAACTTTATATTCAAAGAAATCATTAAATTCCTGCCGTATGATGAGAATGCGTTACCATTACTGTTTCTTAGCAGGAGTCACAATGGTCCTGCAGTTTATTTTAATCAAATACCTGTACCCATTCCCCAATTTTATGCAGGACTCCTACAATTACCTGCGGAGTGCTGCTACCAATATCGACGCTAATCTATGGCCTGTGGGCTATGCAAAACTGATCCGCTTTGCCGGTTTCTTTTCTCACTGTGATCACCTGCTGGTATTCCTGCAATTATTTATCTACCACATCTGCGGACTATTCTACTTCCATACCCTGCTCGCCCTGAGACCCTGCAGCAAATGGCTGCAATGGACCATGTTCATTTTCATCTTCCTCAATCCCGCTATTCTCTACTTAAGTAATTATGTCACCAGCGATGTTTACTTTATCGGCATCAGCCTCGTGTGGATGGCACAATTATTCCGCCTTACCTACAAACCTACTTTACTACTGCTATCACTGCACTTACTCGTTTTATTACTCGCATTTACCGTCCGCTATCATGCCTTAATCTACCCCGTCATCAGCATGACCGTCATCGTCTTCTGCCAGTATTCTGCCACCGTGAAAGCATGGGCCATCGCCATGACCATCTTCCTCGTCGGTGCCTTCATACTCTATACCACCCGTCAAACTGAAACCCACATGGGCCGCCGGCAATTCTCTGTATTCAGCGGCTGGCAAATGGCGAACAACGCTGTGTATGCTTATGTACATATCCCCGCCAATAAAAGATCCCAGGACACCGTTCCTCCACAGTTCAAAGATATCCACTCCCGCGTCCACCAATGGCTCGATTCCGTACCCATGTCCCAAAGGCCTGACCGCCCTATCATGGCCTATTTTATCTGGGATCCGGGATCGCCCCTGCAACCTGAAACCGGTGCACAAAACATCTCTGACAATGCCAGCCATCTCCGAAAAATGGCCCAGGTAGCGCCCCTGCTCAATGACTATGGAAAATATTTAATTGCCCGCTATCCCGTACCCTACATCCAATACTACATCTGGCCAAATCTATTGCAATACATGCTCCCGCCGGCAGAAAACCTCGCTGTCTATAACGATGGCCTGGACAGCGTCCTGCCTGTTGCTAAAGATTGGTTCCATTACAACACCACCCATATTTATAAGCGTGCCGGCGCAGAACTGAAATACTTCAATTTCTACCCCTATCTCATGCTTCTCATCCTCCTCTTTTTCGCCATCGGATGGATAAAGTATCTCTACCAGGAAGGCCGCGCCATCGCCAATGAACATTTCAGATACGCCCTCACCATCGTCACTTATTACTGGTTAGTCAATATCGGTTTTAGTGTACTCGCATCGCCGGTTGTATTAAGGTATCAACTGTTCAACATGATCATCGGCGCTACATTCGGCGGCATGCTTTGGGACATGAAGGTTTATGGAAAGTAATGCCTCCTGCATCTACTATGCATGAAAAAGAATTTATTCCTATTACCTACCCTGAGTGCAGGCTTCTTTGTATTAATCAGCATTACCTGCCTCTGGGAGTTTTATAACTGGCGGCCCAAAAGGCTACGATTCATCGACTACATCAGCTTTCCCAACTTTCATGTAAAAAGAGATTTCATCGATATTCATTTTACCGGCGATGAAGAGAAGGATGCTATCAAATTTTCTTTCGCCCAACTAAGCGTCCAGGAAATCATCGAAAACGCCGACACCCTGCATGGTGTACATTTTTCTTATGGTGACAGCAGCACCTACCAATCTCTCATCCACACTTTTGACCTCCTGTATGCCGCACGTGCCCAATGCTACCAATGCGATCACGCAGAGATCTGGTTTTTCTACTGCCCCTGAATTCCACCCCCACTCATCCCAAATGTTTGGAAATCCTGATTATTCCCACTACCTTATTGTCCGTAATGAAAAACTAACGCGCCAATGCTTGTATCCAGACGAACCGCATTAAAACAGGTCCTGTTCGTTTCTGCCGGGCTGGCTATTTTGCCCTCGTGTCTCCACGACAAAAAGCCACCGGAATTTAAAGTGAAAAATATCGACCTAAACAGTGATGAGGAAGCCACCTTAATTTCCCTTGCCGATGTCATCATCCCCGGTGGCGAAAAGCCCGGTGCCAGACAGGTCAAGGCCGACCAGTACGCCATGACAATCATGGATGACTGCTACCCGAAGGCAGACCAGGAGAAATTCAAAACCGGTCTCCAGGCCTTCCAAAAGGAATGGAAAAAAGGAGACGACACCTTCCTGAAAAAAATGGAAGAGACTGCTCCTGATGCATCCCCAGCCTCCTCATTTTACCATACGTACAAAGACTTATTGATTCAGGGCTATACCGGATCAGAATATTATCTCACCAAAGTATTCCCATACGAGCTCGTACCCGGGC
Organism: Chitinophaga silvisoli; assembly: GCF_003412465.1. Taxonomy (GTDB): domain Bacteria; phylum Bacteroidota; class Bacteroidia; order Chitinophagales; family Chitinophagaceae; genus Chitinophaga; species Chitinophaga silvisoli. Next base: position 67,052 of record NZ_QTJV01000017.1, on the reverse strand, counting down.
GATTCCACGGAAGTGTATTAGTTAATAAAGGTTAAAATTGTATGCCACATATCAATACAGGCGATACCAGCCACAACTTTGATGCGATCGTAATCGGATCGGGTATCAGCGGCGGCTGGGCAGCCAAAGAGTTCACGGAAAAAGGATTGAAGACTTTAGTACTCGAAAGAGGTAGAGACGTTAAACACCTGAAAGATTACCCCACCACCAGCATGATGCCCTGGGAGTTTAAGCATCGTGGCCAGTTGACCCAACAACAAAAGGACGACAACCCGGTGGTGAGTAAATGCTACGCCTTCAAGGAAGATGCCCTGCACTTCTTTGTCAAAGATAAAGAACATCCTTACGTTCAGGACAAGCCATTCGACTGGATCCGCGGCTACCAGGTAGGTGGTAAATCCCTGCTCTGGGCCCGGCAAACACAGCGATGGAGTAACTACGACTTCGAAGGCCCCGCCAGGGATGGCTTTGCTGTTGACTGGCCCATCAGGTATGAAGACATTGCTCCATGGTATAGCTATGTGGAAAAGTTCGCCGGCATCTCCGGTAATAAGGACAACTTACCCGGTCTGCCCGATGGCGAATTCCTGCCACCGATGGACCTCACGAAAGTAGAGGAATACTTCAAAGACTTTGTAGGCAAAAACTATAAAGACCGACATGTGATTTATGGTCGCTGTGCACACGTAACGCAGCCCCAGGAAATCCATAAACAACAAGGCAGGATGCAATGCCAGAAACGTGACCTTTGTCAGCGTGGATGCCCCTTTGGTGGATATTTTAGCAGCAATGCTTCTACTATTCCATGGGCGGAAAAGACCGGCAATCTGACCCTGAAACCCGACTCCGTCGTACATTCTATCATCTATGATGCGCAGAAAGGGAAGGCTACCGGCGTACGTGTAATTGATGCTAAGACCAAAGCCGCTACTGAATATTTCGCACCGGTGATCTTTGTAAATGCAGCTGCGATCAACACCAACATCATCCTGCTCAACTCTACCTCCGATCGCTTCCCGAATGGCTTGGGGAATGACAATGGCCTGCTGGGCAAGTACTTCGCTTTCCACAATTACCGCGCAGTCATCACCGGTAAGTACGAAGGGCTGCTGGAATACACGACGGATGGCAAACGCCCTACCAGTGCCTACATCCCAAGGTTCAGGAACCTTGTCAAACAGGAGACTGACTTCCTCAGGGGCTATGCTGCCGGTTTCCATGCCATGCGGCCATCTTATTCCAAACAGGATGGTTTTGGCACACAACTGAAAGATAATCTGTCTAAGAAAGACCTGGGCCCCTGGTTTGTGGGTTCGCATATGATGGGAGAAACGATTCCAAAAGAACAGAGTCGCCTCTTCCTGGACAAAGACCAGAAAGATGAATGGGGCATTCCATTATTACATACCGATATCGGGTATGATGACAATGATGAGAAGATGGTGAAAGACTTCTTCGAACAAATGACGGAGATGTATACCAAAGCTGGTTTTACAGATCTGAAAACCCGCGATTCAAAACAAGCGCCCGGATTGGACATCCATGAAATGGGCGGTGTGAGAATGGGGCATGACCCGAAGACCTCTTTGTTGAATAAATGGAACCAGATGCACCTGGTGAAGAATGTATTTGTGACGGATGGTGCCTGTATGACATCGACCAGTACCCAGAATCCGAGTCTGACCTATATGGCGCTGACGGCAAGAGCAGTGGATTATGCGGTGAAGGAAATGAAGAAAGGAACGATTTAAAAAAAGCTGAATTTATACATGAAGCCTCCAAAGCAATTAAGCTTTGGAGGCTTCGTCGTTTATATAGCTAAGCTATAATATTATAAGGTCACCATAAGGACACTAAAAGGTCACTTCAATATCCATTCGATATACAGGTGACCTTTTGATGGCGTATTAGTACTCATTTAGTGTAAAAGAAGCATTATATCCAGGTAATAAATTTTACCTTAATAGTGTAACCTCAAAATTGTTTTTATGGCAATAATTAAGAACCATATCTTGTTCGAACATGTCAAGGGCACCCTTGGCAATCAGTTTACCATCTACGAAAGAAATGGGCAGATTATCATTGCGAAAAAGCGTGGCCCTTCAAAGAACAAGCCGACAACGAAACAGCTGGAAGCCAGGTATAAAATGCAGGTAGCTGCGGCCTATGCGAAGGTGATCATCCAGGATCCGGAGATCAAGGCGTACTATAAGTCGCTGGCCGGTCCCGGTCAGAATGCCTATAATATGGCTGTAAAAGATGCTTATAACTCCCCTGAAGTGCAGAACATCCGCTTCGAAGAAGAGACCATTGTGGTGACTGTAAAAGACGAATTCAGGGTGGCTAGTGTGGAAGTATGGATCCTGGATGCGGAAGGTGCACAGGTGGAAAGAGGTAATGCCATCTTAGGCAGGAATGGCGTGGATTGGTATTACAAAGCGGACCTTCTACCGCCGGGCGGCAAGGTCAAAATTGTTGTATTTGACCTGCCGGGCAATGAAACGATAAGGGACGTGAGGCTGGAATAAAAATTATACATCCTCTTCTGTCTCGAAATGCTAAGAGAAGTGAGGTTGGAATAAAAACTACACATCCTCTTCTGCTTCGAAACGATAAGAGAAGTAGGTTGGAATAAAAACTACACATCCTCTTCTGCTTCGAAACGATAAAGGAGGTGAGGCTGGATAAAACTACACATCCTCTTCTGCTTCGAAACGATAAAGGAGGTGAGGTTGGATAAAACTATACATCATCTTCTACTTCTCCATGCAATACATCGATCTCCTGGTGGGTGACATCCATAGATCGTACACCGCCACCGAGCCAACGTAGCTTGAACAATCCAAGCGCGATGATCCCCGCTTTGCCATGCATTTCCAGTCCCATCTCTTTAGAGGTATTAACACTGATGCTGGCAGCACCTAAATTCAATTCCCGCAGTGCCTTTACGTTCCCGCTAAACGTGAGGTCGGTATCTGCTGCAATCGTGGAAAAGATCGCTGCATCCTTCGCATGATATACCTGGTGTACCACCTTCCATTTCCTTTTCCAGCCTTCGGTATCTTTGAGCCTGGCACCGATCTGGTTGATGTTTTGCATCACTTTGACCTTGATGAGTGGAGACTTCACAAAGAAAGAACCTTTGTTACCGAACTTCATAGTCACCTTTGCATCTACGGCTGTAGGCGGGATCACGTCTACCTGTGCGCCGCCGGAAAAATTGATCACACTGGTTTCAGAAGAAGTAAAATTGATGCTGCTATCCGGGCCTTCGGCGGTGTCGAACTCAATACCGAATTCTTTGATATTACCGAGCTGCATGAAGACACCATCCGAGAAAATACCGTAATCGCCCAACTGGAATGTATTGGTGATCGGTAGCCATGCTGCGTTCACGTTAAGGTGGTTTTTAATGATGTCGTTGAATGCGTTTGGGATCTTCATGGATTAAAAATTTATTAAGTTAAAGATAGAATTATTCCGGGGCATATTTGTTGTTAACTATACGGTATGCGTACACAACATACCAGCTTCGAATCGATGGTCCGTTTAGGTGACCTGGTTTTAGCAAAGGCAGGACAAGAGCAGGTTTCAGATCCAAAGGAATTTGATAACCGCACTGGATATGATGCTTCCTTTTTAAAGGGATGGGAGCTGCCATTGCCTATGCCGCCGGCTACTACTATCAGGCAGATCCGGTATGGAAAAGATACGGGAAAGGACGTACTGAATTATGAACATTTCTCGGTGGTGATGTCTGCCGAAAGAAGATTGCCGATTATCACGGCTGTGAATATTGATGGTAAACAGGCAGTGCGGAATGTACCCCGGGAAACAGCCTGGTATTATGATGGCCGCTTAGATAAAAGCGATCAGTGGGGTGATGCATTGTATGATAATAACAAATTGGACAGGGGACATATGGTGCGGAGAGATGATCCTGTCTGGGGTACGAAAGCAGTTGCCCTGTTGGCGAATAAAGATACGTTTCACTTTACGAATAGTTGTCCGCAGATGGCGGCGGTGAATCAGCAGACCTGGTTAGGACTGGAAGATTATATCCTGCATAATGCGGAAGCAGCAGGGATGCAGGTCAGCGTATTCACAGGGCCTGTCTTCACAGATAAGGATTTAGTGTATAGGGATGCGTTAGTGCCGCTGGCATTCTGGAAGGTTGTAGCGATTGTAACTGGGGATGGCCGTAAGTCTGCTACAGCATATATGATTAGTCAGGAGAAGGAATTGAAGACATTGGAGTTTGAATATGGTGCTTACCAGACTTACCAGGTAAGTGTGCAGCAGGTGGGGAGGGAGACGGGGATTGACTTTGGCGAGTTGGAGCCGTATGATGGGTTTACAGATTATGAACGGAAATATGGTAAAAAGATGGTGGTGAAATTGGGGGATTTGAGGGAGATAAGGGTGTGATTCGGCGGAGAAATTGCAAAATTTGTGAGGGTGGAGGCGAAGAGTGATATTTATTACCTATGTCGACAAAAGTAGTTATTATTTTTGTGGCCCTGGCTTTTGTGGGATGATGTGGAATTTCGTTAATTTATGTGCCGATCACATTGGATGGTGTTGATGAACGGGACCTGCAGTTTATGTTGAGCAATCACCAGCTCCGTTACAAGTCTGGCAGGTTTAATCAGGTCCTGGTACCATTGAAAGTAATGCTGAATAGATCATTAATATCGGGAATGATAGCCGATGCACAGCGGGTTGACTGGTAGTATGCACATAGTAAAATGGAGTATCCTTGCATGCCTTGTGCAGGTAAAGATTACCAGGGAATTGTATTTTTACAAGGCGAGCCTTTTAATAGGGAGGGAATTAACCTCAGCTGTGAAGATGTGAAATTGGCTGAGCAAATTTTGCAGGTAGCAGACCTGAAGCAATGGCATATTAAGCAACCATTGCCAGATTATTAACGGCAATATGTTGGGTCATAAAATAACGATCACCGGATGCTTAGCATTGAATTGTCATTGAAGGGAAGAATTCCTGAATTATTCAGTGGGATGGGGGCGATGAAAGATGCCGGAGATAGGATCTTGAATGCCTTTATTGATTTTAGCGAGGGAAAGTTATTGTTTTTAACATATGATGAAGGCGGGGCATAATGAAGAAGTATTTAATAATAGCTGGATTACTAATTACCGGATTACTAATTGCTGGCATTAGCTATGCGATATGGGATCATCATGTATCTACGAACTTTGTACCATTTGAGCCGGCAGGGCTGGATCCTGATAGGACATATACTCGTAGTTATCCTTTATTCAATGGCTTTTCAGAGAACCTGCAACTTGTATTACAGGATAAGGGCATCAATTACCAGGTGGGCGATTATGGAGAGGTAAGCATTCCGCTGAAAGTGGCGGATAATAAAGCCCTGGTGACCGAATTAACAAAAAAAGCATACGATATTTCCTGGGTATATGCACATACGAAGAATGACAATTCATTTCTTTGTAAAGGAAAGGATTATACAGCTATAGTGTTCAAAGACTCCATCAACCTTACCTGTGATGATGTTGCACTTGCAGAGCAATTATTAGGAGCTGGCAATACTGAATATAAATTGGCTAAATATTACCGGCAATATTTTGGATATATAAATGAAAAAGGAGAAAGATGTGTCGAAATAGATTTGAGTACAATAGTGAACAGTGATATTCGTCGCTTATTAAAAGGCAGGTTATTGGTAGAGGATGGAGGCACCGGTTTTTTACATGCGCGTATCAACCTTAGCCGCCACCTATTCCTGGATATTGTTCCAGGTAGTAATGCATGAGATGATTCCCTCAACATATATGAGCGAATAGACTCCCGGCCCGCATTATCTTCTTTGCATTTTGACATTTATCTCCTGAATTCCCGTTTGTTTAATAGTACCGCTCAGATGATTTGAACATTCATTCATGATCTGTCATGAAACTAATAGGTTTCGTCCAGCCTCGGATGCGGGTTTGTTGCGGGGCGGGGATTTTTTATTGTAAATGCTGGCTTTTACCTGTGTGAGGGCGAAAGTGATAAAGAACTGAATGGTTTGAGTAAAGTTTTTCGCTTAGGATGGTAAAGGTGAAGGAATAGGAATAAGAATAGGAACGGAACAGGAATAGGAATAGGAATAAGAATAAGAACAGGAATAGGAACGGAGCAGGAACAGGAATAGGAATAGGTAGCTGGAGGGAAAAAGTTTTCGGGGATCAGGGTAGATAAAGGATGAGAAAATCTCTGTTGAGTCCCGATTGAAAGTATTTTTTGGAAATGTGTTATTCGGCTCAAAAAATAAGTATATTTGAGCCGAATAATTAATTTATTCGGCTCATGAAGTATAATTGGCAACAGGCGGGTTGGCCTGAGTTTTCCTACAGTACTACATCGGAAATCGAATATTCGCTGTATGAATTTGCGGAGAAGACAGGGTATGTGACGGGCATGCTGGATTCTATTCCAGTTGACCTGCAGGAGGAGGTTGTTATCCAAACTATGGTAGCAGAGGCATTAAAGACATCCGCCATTGAAGGTGAATTCCTCAGCCGCCAGGATGTCATTTCTTCTATCCGTCATAAATTAGGTTTACCTACTCCCCAACATTCATTGAAAGACCTTAGAGCCGCCGGAGCCGGTGAATTGATGGTTGCCGTGCGCAACACCTATCAACAGAAACTGACCAAAGAAACACTGTTCGAATGGCATTGCCTTTTGATGCAAGGCTCAAGTCATATTAATATTGGTGCCTGGCGAAAAGGAACCGCTCCCATGCAGGTAATATCCGGCTCTTTCGGTAAGGAGACAGTCCATTTCGAAGCACCACCCTCAGCCATTGTCTCCAAAGAAATGACCCAATTTATTCGTTGGTTCAACGATACTGCCCCTGGCCAAAAGAAAGCTATCAGGAACCCAGCCATCCGGTCTGCTATCGCACATCTCTATTTTGAATCTATTCACCCTTTCGAAGATGGCAATGGCCGCATAGGAAGGGCAATAGCCGAAAAAGCCTTGTCCCAGACCATTGGCAGGCCTGTATTATTAAGTATCTCACGTACAATAGAAGCGAATAAGAATGCCTATTATCAGCACCTCAAATCTGCCCAAAAAGGGAATGAGATCACTGAGTGGATCAATTACTTTGTAGATACGATTCTGAAGGCACAGCTGGAAGCAAAACAACTGGTGGTCTTCACTTTGAAAAAGACAAAGTTCATGGATGTACTGAGAGATAAAATGAACGAACGCCAGACGAAAGCGATCTTAAAAATGCTGGATGCTGGGCCGGAGGGTTTTGAGGGCGGGATGACGGCGAAGAAGTATATGTCGATTACCAAGGCTTCAAAAGCGACTGCTACAAGGGATTTGCAGGATCTGGTTGAAATAGGTGCGTTAATGTATACAGGCGGTGGTGGGAGAAGTACGCATTATACCCTGGTGATTTGAATTATATTTTTGAAGGATTTATTGATGGGTTAAAATAGTCATAACTAAGCAAGAGCCTGACATAGGCATTCAAAAAAACTGCCTCAAGCAATGGATCTCCACAAAACAAAAAAATGCACAGCGGAATTAAAGGGGAAGCGCCCCTTTAATTATTCCTGCTCGCCTTCTTCTTTTTTCAATTTCGCTCTCTCTTCAGGTGGTACAGTCGTCAGATTACCATCCTCATCCAGGTAGGCCATCATCTCTTCTAAACTCTGTCCTTTTACAGCATTCTTCTTCCGCTCTTCTTTCTTTTCTTCCTTCTGCTGCTTTGCGATTCTCTTTTTATTTTCCTTTGTCTTTTTATTCCAGCTAATTGCCATAGTTTAATAAATTGGTGAAAGAATAGATCAATTTTCCAGAGGATACATGGAACTGATCCGTGTTAAAAAATAATCAATAGATAGTTGTATCCAATACAAGGTTAACTATCATCTCAATTGATAAGAAAAAATGTAGTGAAATATTAGTCTGGATCGCTATTTAGTGTTGGATAAGCATTTAGCATATTTAAAGTGCCAGACATGTGCTAAATCATGACAAAGGTACGATTATTTTGCTACTGGAACAAACATAAGCGCCGGGGTAAGCGCTTATGTTGACATAGATATATAAAAAAAGGACATATAGTCCTTTTAGAGGAAAGATTGAATAATATGCTCTATTGTCATTTGAAAAAAGACTCCTTTTCAAGGAAACCCTCTTCAATACTCATAAAAAACCTCTTCATTATCATCAGGCATCTTTTCTTAATGATTATTAAAAGACTTAATTGAGCTTATATAGATGATAGCCAATTCATCAGGCATCTTTTTCTTAGTGATCATTAAAAGACTTAATTGAGCCTAAATAAACGACAGCCAATCACTATCCGCCCTATACTCATCCACCGGAGTCGACAAATTCTTAATACCAAGATTGGACACCAGATGCGCAATCTCCATCCTCACATTCCCAATACAATTCTCCACCAGGTCTTTCCTAAACCCGGCATCTTCCATCTCCAGGGTATAGTCCGTACAAATCAGCCTGCTAATAATCTTCCCGAGATCCACCAACTTACGCTGTGTCAGGGTCTCCGTTACATCCACAGCAAGCTGTTCTTTAAAATACTCCGAAGATCGCTGTGTAAGCGGGAAAGTAGACAGAAAATCGTATAGGCTACTCGTATGGTGCCGCTTCATCTTCTTACTCACCGCCTCTGCAATCTGTGTATACAGCATCTCATTCGAGCCTTCAAAGATTTGGAAGGGCCTGCTATCCACAATACCTCTGCCCGCTATATGACTAATCTTATATCCATTTGCACCAGACAATTGCAAACACAACTGGGCTGACTCATGCATCAGGTCCGTTACCAAGGCCTTCATACTATTCGCCTCCAGCCCTTCTGTAGCCAGGTTATGCTCAATACCGCTCATCCTGCTACTCTTAAAACACATAGCTGAACAAATTGTAAAGGCCGTCTGGATCCTGGACAGCTGGAACTTAATAGAGTCCATCGCATATAGGTTACCCGTCCCCACAATCCTGTTTTTGGTATGATCCAGGGCCTCGTCAAGCATGCGCCTGATAAAGCCCATGCCCATGCCCGGGAACTGCATCCGGCTTCTGTGCAGGATGTCCAGCATCATCTTGATACCGGTCGTCTCCGGAATGAGCAGGTGCTCCTTAGGTACTTCAATATCGATTTTATTCAGACCATAAGGAATCATGTACAAACCGAGGTTATTGTAATAGGATTCAACTATAATGGTTTGCTCTTTCTTATTATTATCTGCCAGGAAGAAATCCACATCTCTCGACAAACTGCCATCTGCCTGTTCCTTTCTTGCAGCAATCAACCAGTAATCTGCCTGGCCGGTTAAACCCTGCCAGTGTTTGGAACCTTTGATCTTATAACTATTCTCCAGCTCCTTGTATGCCGTCATCATATTCAACGCATCACTGCCGAAGTCAGGCTCGGTGATCATAAGACCACCCATTGCCTGGTGATGAAGGAAGTTGTCAAAGACATCCTTCTTGACTTTGTTATTACCGTATTTGGAAAGCGGTTCCAAAAATAAAGCGATGTTAATTCCGAAAGTAAGGGACAGCGGTAAAGATTCATAGGCAGCGGCGGAGAGCAGTGAAAGGCATTCCTTTACATTACAACCTCTCCCGCCATATTCTGTAGGTATAGCGACAGATAAAGGGGACATGTCCATGATGTCCTTCCATATATTATCAGGCAAGCCGCGCTGAAGGCTCAGCTGATTTATATCATTTTTCTCGTAAAAAATATGTTTTAGTGTTCGCTCAAAATCGGTAATAAATTCCGTAAGACTCTTTGTATTTTCCATAAAATCCTCCTGTTGATAGCAATCAGGCCTAAATATAGGATTTTGATGGGTAGTTAGGGTATATAAATTAGGGAATGAGGGGAAAGGGGATTTATTATAGGGGCCTGAATGCCTGTCCTGGTTAATTTTTGGTGTTATTGTGGAATGACTTTTTGTTTAGTTCGAACGACCTGCTCTTACTCCTTAGCCAAAATAAAAGAGGCCGTATCAAAAGTAATCTGAAGGCATTGAGAATTTCATAAACAAAAATTCTCTCCGTCAGGTACCCGAATTAAATTCCGGGAATTTTACTTTTGATACAACCTCTTTTGTTACTATGAATTAATTCTTACTAATCACTGCCTCATAATGATACTTCCCCGATCCAACCTCTTGCTTCCCTTCCTTCCCAGGCACATATATCACCGCCGTCGTATTCGCCGGTATCTCCACATCCATCACAAACGTACCCCCGTCCTTGATCTTCCAATCCACCCCTATCTTCCCATACCCACTCTCATAACCCGCCTTCGCATAAGTCAATCCCCCTCCCAATCTCGGCCTGATCACAATCTTCTTAAACCCTGTACTTGCACTATCCATATTAATTCCCGCCACATTCTTATACATCCAATCGCCAATCGCCCCATATGCATAGTGATTAAATGAATTCATCTCTATGGTCTGGAACGTACTATCCGTCTTCATACCATCCCAACGCTCCCATATCGTCGTCGCCCCCATTTTCACAGGATACAACCAGGAAGGATACGTATCCTGCAATAATAACTTATAAGCCACATCCGTATACCCAAACCTTGTCAAGGTATTTGACAATAAATAAGTACCCAGGAAACCCGTTGTCAAATGATTATTATAACTCGCTATATCATCCGCCAGGTGCTTCGCCGCCATAGGACGAATATGCTCGGGCAACATGTCGAATGCTAATGCCAATACATAAGATGTCTGTGTATTCGACATGATACGACCATTCGGCGTTACATACTCCGCACAAAATGCGTCCTTGATCTTTTTCAGCAAAGCGGTGTACTTATCCACATCCTCCTGCTTACCTAACACGCGCGCTGCATTAATGACCAGCTGCGTAGACAATGCATAATAACACTGTGTCGTAATATAAGTATAGGTATCAGCTGAACGATTCTCTGATTTATAAGACAACCAGTCACCAAAGTGGGAGCCTGTTGCCCACATGTTCTTAGGTGAATTGAGCTGGATGAAATCCACCCACGCTTTCATAGAAGGATACTGGTTCTCCAGTAACCGCTTATCGCTATACACCTCGTACATGGTCCATGGCACTACTGTCGCAGCATCACCCCAGCCTGCAGAACCTGCAGCGTCATTGCCCAGTACATTGGGAATCACATAAGGCACTGAACCATTCTGTAGCTGGTCCGCCGCCAAATCACGGAGCCATTTTGTAAAGAATGTATTCACATTACGATTGAAGGTCGCCGTTTGTACAAAGGCCTGTGCATCTCCTGTCCAGCCGAGACGCTCATCACGCTGCGGACAGTCAGTAGGAATGTCTACGAAGTTGTCCACCTGGCTCCATTGAATATTATGCTGGAGTTGATTGATCATAGGATTAGAACATTCAAAGATCCCGGTCGCAGGAACATCTGAGTAGGTGGCCACTGCTTCGATATTCGTCAGCTTCGCTTTTGTCTTCACTCTTACATACCTGAAACCATGGAAGGTAAAATGTGGCTCAAAGTATTCTTCTCCTTTACCACTCAACACAAAGATGTCCGTTGCAGCTGCTGTACGCAGGTTGGCGTTGTAGAAGTTACCTTTCTTATCCAGGATCTCACCATGTTCAAGAATAATGCTATCACCTGCATTGCCACTTGCCTTAAAATGAACAAAGCCGGAAAGGTTCTGACCAAAGTCAATCACATCTTCACCAGCAGGTGTTTTAATGCGTTTGATATTGCTGAATACTTCATGCTTTGTCACTGGTGGTGTCACGCTGGCAACAAGGTTGGTAAGGGGAATGTCCAGTACTTTCACACCGCTCCAGTTGGTAGTGGTGATGCGGTTATCCTGCCATTCGCCATTATAGATTTCGGAGTAGGTGATCTTGCCGGTACCTGATTTCCAATTGCCGTCAGAGATCACAGTTTCGCTGCTGCCATCGGTATAGGTGACTTCCATCTGGTATAAGATGCCGAGTGTCTTACCATATTTATCAGTACCCCAGCCGATAGTGCCCCTGTACCAGCCGGAGGCGACTGTCACTTCAATATTATTATCACCTGGTTGCAGTAAGTTCGTCACATCATATACCTGGTATTGCAGGCGTTTATTGTAACTGGTGAAACCGGGTGTGAGGAAACCATTACCTACTTTCTTGCCATTGATCTGAGCTTCGTACAAGCCATGGCTGGTGATGTATGCAATAGCGGAGGCTATTTTTTTACCGGGATGAAAACTTGTTTTGAAGATAGGGCAAGGGCGATTACTGGCAGCCTCCTGGTAGCCGGGCTCTATCCATTTCGCTTTCCATGCAGTAATGCCCATACGGAAATAGGCAGCTTCGGTGGAGGTGGCAGTATGACCATGGTTATCCCAGACCTTTACCTTCCAGCTATATTGTTTGCCGGGACTGAGTGCCGCGCCTTCATAGGGTACATGCAAGGTCTCGTCAGAAGAGACTTTACCACTTGTCCAGGTGGTTTTCTTTCCATCCATCACAGTGATCTCATAAGCCGATTGAAGGGTGTTTTTTTGCTCGGTACTTAGTTTCCAACTGAAGCGTGGATGGGCATTGTCAATACTTTGTGGATCTTTTAGTCCTTCCGTAAGCAGTTGTTTGACCTGTACCTGCGCGGAAAGCTGTAAATAAAGCACCTGGATTAGGAATAAAAGACTGAGACGCTTATTCATAATGGGATGATGTGGAATGTGTTAAAAATTTGAGACCTGAAAGAATAAATTTATTAAAATTGGGTAGAAATTTACGATTTTCCCGCGAGGTATGCATAATCTTTTCGGATACTTTCAATAATGCTGATGTAGGAGGTCTCTTTTATTAATAATGAAGATAGTAAGGGGCCAATAACCGTTTGTCTATTGGTAAGTAACTGTGAATAAAAAGTAGTAGAATAGAGAAGTGATGGAAATATCTCTGGTAATAAGGATGTAATTTTGAGAAAAATACTGCGTTTAGGAATTAAAAATAAAAGCCTCCATACACGAAGTATGAAGGCTTTCCAATTACGCCATCACACTTGGGTTAAACGCAACCCTCATACAACCATCGGCTTTATCATTAAACATTTTATACCCTTCAGCCCCTGCATCCAGTGGCCACTTATGCGTGAGCAGGAATTCAGGATCCAGCTCTCCCTTCTGCAGCAGGTCCAGCAAATGAGGAATGTATTTCTGTGCATGCATCTGCCCTGATTTAATGGTCAGTGCTTTGTTCATCAGGATGCCCATTGGAAAACTATCTACCAGCGATGAATACACGCCTACCACAGAAACAGTTCCCCCTTTCCGGCAAGCCATCACTGCCTGTCTTAATACGGCAGCCCTGTCTGGTTGCAAGCGCAGGTTTTGCTTTACTTTATCATACGCATACTCCAGTTTATTGCTGCTCCTGGCTTCCATCCCTACCGCATCGATGCATACATCAGGGCCACGGCCACCGGTGAGTTCTTTCAGCTCTTCCAGTACATTCACCTCCGAATAATTAATGATTTCAGCTTTGCATTCCTGCTTTGCATAAGCCAGTCTGTAGTCAAACCTGTCAATTGCTATCACCCGTGCGGCCCCTTTCAGCCATGCACTTTTCATTGCCATGAGTCCTACGCCACCAGCGCCCCATACAGCTACAATGTCTCCTGGTTTTACGGCCATGTCTGCCGCCATGTAGCCGGTAGGCAATGCATCGGATGCAAAGAGACTTTGTTCCCATGAAATGCCATCGGGGATTTTAAAGCAACCATTATCGGCATAGGCTACACGAATATATTCAGCATGACTACCTGCATATCCACCAAATAAATGTGAATAACCATAGATTGCAGCGGTAGGATAGCCAAACAGTTTCTCCTGGTAAACAGCGTTAGGATTGGAGTTGTCACACAGGCTCCACTCATCGTGTGTGCAGTGATAGCATTCACCGCAACCGATCACAGAACCTACAACAACCCTGTCTCCTTTCTTCAGTTTCTTTACTTCTGATCCTACTTCCACGACTTCACCATTGAATTCATGGCCGATGATATCCCCTGCTTTCATGGTTGGAATGAATCCATTCACGAGGTGCAGGTCGGAGCCGCAGACGGAGGACAAAGCCACCCGTATGATAGCATCTTTCGGGTTGAGGATAGAAGGGTCTGATACCCGTTCCACGTTCAGTTTGCGGGTACCGTTCCAGCATAATGCTTTCATAAAAATATCTTTTGGGTTTACAAAATGGTAGCTGTCTCTTCTCTGCCGGAAGGCTGTCCTTTGATGGTGGGTATTTCTCCTGTTTCAAAATAGCGGCGGAAGTTGCGCAGGTCTTCTTTCACCATATTTTTGAAGATGGGGTTCAACAAGCGGGCAATGCTTTCGCCTGCAGGACCGAAGGGGGCACGGTAGGTGATGACGATGCTGACTTCCGTACCATTCTCGCCGGCATCGGCAAAGGTGACTTTGCCAGCGTTGTCGATGACAGAGCCTGGTAAAGAGTTCCAGCCAAGCAAAGTGCCTTCTTCTTCCTTTACAATTTCAGCATCCCAGCTCAGGAGGGAGGACATCCCTGGAATATTGGCTTCCCAGTGAGAGCGGCCATCGTCCATGGTGGTCACTGATTTGATATGCTTCATGAACAGGGGAATGTTTTCCAGGTTTCTCCAGAAGGTGTAGACTTCATCTTTAGGTTTGTTGACGGTCACAACAGCACGTACGTTGATGTTTTTTACAGGATCAGGTTTGCGTGCTTTGCCTAAGGCGCTGTAGAGCGGACAATTGCCGGAGAGGGCTCTGTATAACAGGAATGCGCCGGAACCGGCTTTTACTAAACGTGCTTTATTGCCAGTGGCAGCGCTGTATAAGAGATAGCCTGCTGCTACAGCAGAAAGGATACGTTCTGTATTGCTGACATTGACAGCTGGTTTTTGGCCAACGGATGAGTTTTCGTTCATGGTGGAGTTTTGGAGATAGGCGCGAAATATCATGCCAGTGAGGAGGGATTGGGAATGTTTTCCAGATGAGGTTGGGAGGTTTTCCAGATGAGGTCGTGAATACTTTCCAGATGAGGGTGGGAAGTTTTCAGATAAGGTTATGGATTTTTTAGATAAGGTTGTGAACAGGTAATGCGGATCGTCCGGATAAG
This sequence comes from Chitinophaga silvisoli, assembly GCF_003412465.1. GTDB lineage: Bacteria > Bacteroidota > Bacteroidia > Chitinophagales > Chitinophagaceae > Chitinophaga > Chitinophaga silvisoli. The sequence goes on along the minus strand of NZ_QTJV01000017.1, from coordinate 51,893 downwards.
TTTGTTGAATGCTCCAAATCAGGTGTAGAAATACCCTTTGTAACTTAAGAAGATGCCTATCATGAAGAGTGTCAGCATAACAATTTTAGACACATAGTTGAGCGGCAATTGTTTTTGAGTGGGGAAGAACATGCGGAATAAACCGGCGAAGAAGCATAGCCAGCCTACTATTGTGATGAGCATTGGCCAGGCGGGTGTCCATACATTATGTAAGCGGATAATGATGAGTCCTCCAGTAAGCAGGAAGAGTCCATTGAGGTATACGAGAGTGGGGTGGGTATTTTCCCAGATTTTAAAGTTTAGGTATTCGGAAGTGGAGAGAGCGATTAAAACAGGTCCGAGGATGCTGGCTATCAGGATGGAATGGTGCATAGGATAAGTTTGCAAGAGGTATAAAGGAAACAGCAGTGTTTCTTTGTATCCTCAATGTTTGAGTGCTTAGTATTGAAAATATGGCAATTAGCTAAGGTGCATATAATTTGCACACCTTTTTCAAATGAAAATTATGAAAAATCCGCTTTATACCAAGGGTCAGATAGTAGAGTATATAATCGTTGGGCTGGTAGCTGCGATTGGGTATAGTATATTTTTGTGGGCGCATTTGATGAGGGCGAGTTATGAGAGTAGTTATCTCCTGTATATTGGGAATGCTGTGTTTGGCGCTGTGATCCTGGTTTACAATTTAATTTTGATCAGGAGGTCATATGTAAGTAAGCGGACAGTGTCTATGTTGATAGAGGGGCATTTGGCTGCTGCGGCGGGTACGATCTTATCGATTATCATTGCGGTGATTGCGACATTGGCATTTCATCCGGATATCGTTTCTCCTGATCAGGCAGGAACGGCGTTGTATCATGCGCCGGCGAATACGCAGCGGGATCATCCGGCGGGGTGGTTGTTTATGGTGGTGATAGACGCGTTTTTGTTGAATTTTTCGACTGGTTCGTTTGTGTCGATTATTACTTCGTATGCAGGTAAGAGGAATCAGACGAAGGATAGGCCGGCCCATTTGGGAACGAGGACGGGGAATGGGCCGGTGACGAATGATGCGTCTTGAGAGTGATTGTTAGAAGTCTTGGATGATTGTCAGGAGTAGTGAATACGATTTTAAAATTAGTGTGTCTTTCTGATACGCTAATTATTCTCTTTTCAAACTAATCATCGGATTTACCAGGCTGCTTTTAGGATCTCAAAACTTCTCCATGCAATAGATAAGGCAGTCGGTACGGGGAAGCTTTTATCCAGTTGGATATAGCATTAGCAATTAAAGCTGCTCCTGGTGTTTTTGATTAAGTCTTTACGGGTATGCGCAATGGGGGGCATTGGAAGGATGAAGTCAAATTGCAGGTGTGAGTTGGTAGGAATGTTAGCCAATACTCCTGTGACGGTGACCTGGTATGAGTTGTCGATTTTGAGTGTTTTCCCGATTCCGTTTGCTGTACCGAAGTATTTTGTGGCCATGTCTTGGGTGATGAGGATGCCGTTTATCCTGTCGAGTGTTGTTTGGGGGCTCCTTTTATAAAGGGGAAGTTGAAGACTTGCAGGAAGTTGGGGCTGCGTAGAAGATTCTTTTCTCTTCAAATTTCAGATCATTCACCTGGAAGACGTGGTTTCCATATGTCTGAGGCGTACGGTGTTTTTTGATCTGGGGGATGGCTGCTTTTAGGGATGCGGCCATGCCGGCAGGGTTTACGGCGGCGATGAAGACGATGACCCTGTGGGTTGGGCGGCGTTTAGAGGAAGCTGTCGGAGCTTTTTTCGTGTTGTACCCATAGAAGGATTAGAATGCTGGGAGCCATGCCGATGGCGGGACCCAGGATGTTGATGGGGGTAGTCATATAATACGTGTTTGTTTGGTTATTTGTTAGACATTATAAGAAATTATATAATGTTAGAAATGATAATTGGGTGTTCAAATTTGTAAATTAGCAGTTGATTTTACACTGCGAAGTTATGCTTATACCCAACGAGAAATATTTCAAAGAAGATATTTATAGGGCATTGTCAGTACCCCCTGAAAAGCAAAAGGGCTCTTGGAACACTGGTTATACTAAGTACGATGGCAGCTACTATATTTTTGCAAATATTGGAGTAGCTGGTCGGACGGGGCATGATTATGATAATCATTGGGGAGGAGATGATTTATTAGTTTGGTATGGAAAGACCGAATCACATGTAGGCCAGAACTCTATTAAAGAGTTGTTGAGCAGAAAGGTGCCTGTTCATATTTTTACGAGGGAACAGGATAGGAGCCCGTTTTTGTACCAAGGCCTGGGGATTGCTGTTAATCATGAACCTTCTACACCAGTAATGATTGTGTGGGATTTGATTAAGACTATCGGTGAAAAGGAAACTGATGAAGTGATTAAGGAGGTGGTTTTAAATAGTGAAGCTCCTAATGATGTACTTAAAAAAGTGGTATCTGCTCTTAGACGTGTAAGGGATGGACAGAAGAAGTTGAAGGATGGGTTAATAAAGTTGTATGACGGGTGTTGTTGTATAACTGGGTCTTCAGTAGAGGAGGTATTAATTGCTTGTCATATAGAACCTCATAATGTAAGGGGGAATAATCAATCTACGAATGGGCTTTTGATGAGAGCTGATTTGCATAATTTGTTTGATGCGAATTTGATTGGGATTGAGCCGGATACTTTAAAAGTGCGGATAGGTAATAAATTGAGGGGTAGTGAGTATGAGTATTTGGATGGCGTGGTGCTAAGGAGAAGGAGAGATGGGACGAGGCCTGATAGGGAGGCGTTGGCGGAGAGGTGGAGGGAGTTTATAAGTGTTAGTGTATAAATATTTTATTGTTTAGGGTTCATACTTGTTTTTTCATAAAACAGAATTATCCAAACTGCTAATAGATGTAGTATGCCAAGAAATAATTTTATCTATTTCGTTGCGAAGGTTAGCATTGGTTGCGGATTGCTTAGTTCTAATCCAATATTCTTTGTCTCTTTCTAATTTCCAGCGTAGTTTACGTTTGGAATCGTGTTTTGAAGTACTCTGATGTAGTTTTGTAAATGGGAAGCCAAAGATAATATAGATGTTTTTGTCATCGTCTAATTGGCACATATTTGCTGCATCCTGCAATGCATCGGCGGTAGGCATTGTTTTAACATTCTTATAAAAAGATATAGCCGTATTAGCAGCAGCATTGTCATTCACTTCCCATAGAGTCCCAATATAGCCCCTGGCTCCTTTTTTAATAAATGACTCAACAATTTCTCCCCATGACCAACAAGTATTGTTAAAAATGAATGGCTTCATATCACCTGCTAGATGCCTGAAGATACCATAGAAGCTACCATCGCTACACATAATTGAACGGGAATTCGGTACTGCTTTAATTTCTTCTATTAGGGTATCCTTAATAGTCCTATTTTCAGCTATCACATTTTGGCATTCGATAAAAAATTCTGCTGAATATTGTTGATCCGCTAGTTCGGGGCTGCCAACATCGTAACCATTATAAGATAGAGGGAAGACCATATGCTTAATTTCTATAATAGGGCCGTTTTCATTATACCATGGAGTTACTACAATTGATCTTACGTGGTCGTACACTAAAGAGTGCTGTTTGCCTGTTTTATCTATAAATTCTGATTTAATTCTAATACCAGGTATCTCACCTCCGTGGCTACTAAAATGTAAAACATCGAATGGATAGAATTCCAAGTATTGTGACAGATTGTATATAGAAGCTTCCTTTCCACAAAGCTGTTTTACTTGATAATTCATTTCATGCATTAAGGTGGTTACTTGATTAATTTCTAGTTCTACAGCTGGTAAAGGGGGATTAAAATCAATTGGGGAGAATAGCAGCGCCGTTCCTGTACCTGGAGCATCCGCAAATAAGATATTTGTAAATGTAAAGAGATCAGGGGAGAATTCTAAGTGGACATAAGTACAAACAGTATGCTTACCTAATAATAGGGAATATGGAATACCAGCGGTAAAAAATGTAGTATAATTATATAGGGAGAAATTTACTCCACCAATTCTGCTTGTTATATAATTGTCCAAATTTTGCCTTGCGATTATATTATTAGTTTTCCATTTAGCTAATTGGTCTTTAATATCCTTTATTTCTTCCCCAGTTATGGGAGATACAATTATGATGTCAGCATTTATAGAAAGAGCATAGTTAACCGCAACGATAGGTCCAGAAGTTCCGTCATTTTCTATAACCACACAGCTTGTAGCTTTACTTGTAGATTGTTCAAATTTTTCAGCATTTGAATCAATATTTAACCAGCGTTTACTTTTTACTGCCTCGTAAAGCCCGTTTAGCACATCTTCAGGTCTGCAGTTTAATATTGGTTTTTGTTCAAAGAATGGCGATAATAGGAAGTCTATATCTTCTTGGTGATTTATTGATATAATATTAAGACCGTCGGGCAATTCTAAATAACTCTTTTGATCATCACTAAGCCCAATTACAATAATATTTTCGCAGCCATTTAGCCGTACTATTGCGTTACGGATATGGGTTGCCACTTCTAATGCTCTTTGTTGCGAAAAGGTATGTTGATCTTGAGGTGTCGTTATTGGGAAATTTCTCGGTACAGTCACCTTTTGGATTTCAAATAATGGTAAATAATAAGCATCTTCTATTAGGTATGAGCATACCATAGCCGCTAATAAGGTCGAATGGCGATCTGTGATGCAAAGAAATGTGTTTTTTATCTTAGGATTGGTGATCACAATGACAATTTATGATGTGTATGAGTCGGACAGTCCATTCAATGAAATAAGACAGTCTTTTACAATTATCGTAATAATCACTAACCAAGCCGTTAATAGGATGTTAAGCATTATAAATTATCTGGAGAAGCTTCTTTAAACAACCACCGATCAGCCACCGTACGAAGGCGCTCCTTCGTGGTGGCTGAATGGGTGATGTGGGTAATAATTTCAAACAATTTCGGGGTTCGTTGTCTTCGTATGGCAAGACAACCTGGTTAATAATGAGGTCTGCACTTGTATGCGGCTTTCCCGCATACGTGACTCCTGGTTTTTATATAATGCCAGGTGTCTTTGAGGTTAAAAAGGGAAAGCAAAGAGCATGGCTGACATGAATATCAGCCTGGTTCATTTTAGAGGGTATAAGTAAGACAAAGCTGATGTTCAAAAAGTATGAGTCTAAAGCAAAAAAGTTTAATAATTTTTTTGGGAGAGTGCCTGGCAGCAAAAAAGGCCGGAAATATAGGCATATCCCCGGCGCGTTTACGATTAAATCATCTCCTGTTGGGGGATACAGTGAAATAAAGGTTGATTTTATTATCTATGTTTTTGCTTTTATTTTGTTGATTATAAGTGTATTATCTATTTGATAATTCTGCTATCATTCTGGGGGTTATGGGTGCCATTTTTATACAGGGAGATTAATTTTATCCCGATACCGTTGGAAGGGATCCTGGTGGGATAGATCTTGATATATTTAGCTTTTTCGAGATATTTCAGGCAGGCACGCAATTCCTGGGGACTTTCAAGTTTTGCATGGCATATTATTTCTTCCGGTGTTACATTGAATGTAGGAGCGTAGCTATTCAGGCTCCATAAATTGGCGAGGGCAAGATAAGTTGTGATATGATTGGCAGAGATTTTAGGGTCCTTGGTCATTTTGCTATAGAACGCGTCGATCTGGGATACAAAGTTGTTGCGCATGGTGAGGGAATTGGATGAAGGTTATTTGTTAATTTGAAAATAGAGAAATGTTCAATACCAGAGTTGTCGTGAATAGCTTTTGGGGAATTAAGTAATGAGGAAACTGAAAATTAGAAACGTATCAATTATGTAGGTGAAAATTATGAGGGCGAATGCTAATCCCCAATTTCCAATCCTAATCCCCCATGTCCAATTTCAGTGCTCCAATTTCGAAATTAATTTCCATGTCCAATTTCAGTGCCTCAATCTTGAATTTTAATTCCCCATGTCCAATCTCAAATGTTCTATCTCTTATCTTCCATTTTAAATCTTTAAGTTTTTAATCGCCCCTCCATCTCCCAAAAACTATAGACACACCGCCCTCCATATCATACATCGGGAGTATAATTCCAAATCGCTTCCAATGAGGAGTAAATGCACCCTGCTGAGATAAATTTGATTGACTATACATTGTTAACCTTGTCAATCATAGCTTATGATAAATGGTAAGAAAATCCTTGTTGTATTACCAGCTTACAATGCCGGCAAAACCTTAAAAATCACTTATGATGAAATCGACCGCTCTCTCGTAGATGATGTCATTCTCGTTGATGATGCCAGCAAAGACAACACTGTCGCTGTCGCCAAGGAAATCGGTATCGTACACATAATCTGTCATGAGAAAAACAAGGGATATGGTGGTAACCAAAAATCCTGCTATAAACGCGCATTAGAACTCGGTGCTGATATCATCATCATGCTCCATCCCGATTACCAGTACACCCCTCTCCTCATCGAAGCTATGGCTTCCATCATCGCCAAAGGTGTATACCCCGTTGTCCTTGGATCCCGTATCCTTGGCCGCGGTGCATTGAAAGGCGGTATGCCCTATTACAAATACTTCTTTAACCGTTTCCTGACCATTAGTCAGAATACGTTGATGAGACAGAAATTGTCAGAATACCACACAGGTTATCGTGCTTTCGATAGAAGTGTGTTGGAAGCCATTCCATGGGAATCCAATTCTGACGACTTCGTTTTCGACAATGAAATGTTGGGACAGATTTGTTACAAAGGGTTTGAAATCGCTGAAGTAACCTGTCCTACCAAATACTTTGAAGAAGCGTCTTCTATCAATTTTAGACGTAGTGCGGTGTATGGAATGGGGGTATTAGCAGTCAGCCTGAAATGCTTCCTGCAAAGAACGGGACTGGCTAAGTTTAAATTGTTCGATGGCATCACACCTGAAGTACATGTGAGAGGTAAAAAACAATTCTTACCACCTGTAGAAAGGAGTGAGCCTGCGCTGAGACAAGCTGAGAGAATTACGAGTGAGTCTTCCCATTCTTAAGAGAGAAGCCTATGTTTAAGACAAAGCCTTTCCTTCAGGCAAAGCACATTCTTAAGATTAAAGCCTATACTTTAGAGAAAGCCTCGTCTTAGGTGAAAAGCCCATTCTTAAGGGAACAGGAAGACCACTATACTATAAAGGAAGATTTTAATCGGTGAAGAAAAAAGCAACATTTATTCATCTAACCAACCACCTTTTCTCATCCACAGAAATATCGGATCCATGTACTCCTCTTGTTTTATCTTAAAGATAAAACCGTGGTCTCCTTCCGGGACTAAGAGCATTTCTGCGGATACATGATTTTTTAACAGCGCCTGGTAGAAAGCGATGCTATTCTGCACAGACACCACTTTATCGTCACCGGTATGTGTGAGGTAAGTAGGCGGTGTAGTCGCTGTTACCTGTTCTTCGTTGGAGAAATAATTGACATCTTCGTTAGCAGGAGTTTTCCCAAGTAGGTTCATTCTTGAACCTGCATGGGTTAACTCCTGTTTCATACTGATTACAGGGTAGACAAGAATCATGAAATCAGGACGGAGATTTACCTTGTTTTCATTTGATATAAATGACCTGTTGAAATGCGTTCCTAAGGTAGATGCCAGGTGCCCGCCTGCGGAGAATCCTATCACACCTATCTTATTGTTATCCACGCCCCATTTTCCTGCATTCATCCTGATGATTTGCAGCGCCCGCTGTGCATCCTGGATGGGACCAGTCTTCTTCTCCCGCATAGTGGAGTCGGTCGGCAGCCTGTATTTTAATACAAAGGCAGCAATGCCTTTTGAAGCAAAGTAGGTGGCGATTTCAGATCCTTCTTTGATGGAGGATACAAAGCCATAGCCTCCACCAGGGATGATTAAGATACCGGTTTTTGTGTGCTGCGTTCCTTGGGGAAGATATACCGTCAGGTCCGGTATCTCTGTTTTTGCCCGTGCACCCGGAATGGAGTCCTTATAGAGAGGGATGATTTCCTGGGCATGGATCAGCGGGGATAGGTAACTAAGTAGTAAAAGCAGGAGTATTATTTTTCTCATAACAAGTAAATTTATTGCAATGCCGGGAATTATATAACATTTTCGGTTTATTACCTCGAAGCCCTTTTTCTTGCTGGATATTTATCCAAAAGCCTGTGTTACCATTTCGCAGTGAAAGTAATTACATTAAATAAATAGTATTTAAATACAAAGGAGAATTAATATGTCACCTCAATCGACCATAAAATTATGGGTGATCACACTGGTACTATCCTTATTTTCAAATGTAGTATTCAGCCAGTTAAAAATCACTCACCTGCTTACTGAAAACCTGCCCAATCCTGCAAGTGTTGACAATAAAGCTCCCCGCTTTAGCTGGCAACTTCAAAGCCCGGAAAGAAACGTTTTACAAAAAGCGTATGATTTGAAAGTCTATGAGGGAAAGGAATTAGTCTGGACGAGTGGAAAAAAGAGCATCGATCAATCTGTCAATATTACCTACGCCGGCCCGGCTTTAAAATCAGGTGCCCAATATAAATGGTCTGTCACAGTCTGGGATAATAAAGGAAAACAAGCTACTAATACTGCCTTTTTTAGAATGGGGTTGCTCTCTCCATCCGACTGGAAAGCGAAATGGATCACCCCTGGATACAAGGAAGATAGCATCATGCGTCCCTCTCCTGTATTTATGAAAAACTTCCAGCCAGGTAAAAAAATCAAATCAGCTATTGCTTACATTACTTGTCATGGAGTATATTTTGCGACGATCAATGATAAAAAGATCGGCAGTGACCTACTCACTCCAGGCTGGACTTCTTATCATCAACGCCTGCAATACCAGGTATATGATATCACTGACCTCCTGCAAAAAGGGAACAATAATATCCAGGTAACGATTGGCGCAGGTTGGTATAGAGGTAAGCTCGGATGGTGGGGACAAAATAATATGTATGGTAAGTTGCCCGCCCTGCTGTTCCAGGCAGAGATCCAGTATACTGACGGATCTAAAGAATATATTAACAGTGATACCAGCTGGCAGGCAACAGAGAGCCAGATCAGGTACGCTGAAATTTATAATGGTGAAATTATAGATCATACTTTCAAACCGAAACCTGCGACTCCTGTAAAAGTTCTGGAGCTTCCTTTTGATAACCTGGTAGCTACTATCAATGAACCTGTGAGGGCACATGAGACTTTCAAGCCGCTTAAGATTTTTAAGGCTCCTAATGGTGAGACAATCGTTGACTTCGGGCAGAATCTTGTTGGCTTTGCACGATTAAAGATCAAAGGTGCCGCCGGGAGTATCCTTGCTGTAGAGCATGCGGAGATTTTAGACCAGGAAGGTAATTTTTATACCGCTAATCTACGTTCTGCAAAGCAACGGGATATTTACATTTTAAAAGGAGGCGAAGAGGAATCTTTTGAACCGCATTTTACTTTCCACGGATTTAGGTATGCAAGGATTAGTGGCATTAAGGACTTTGATCCTTCTATTTTGCAGGCGGATCAAATTGAAGCGGTGGCTATTTATTCTGATATGCCGCAGACGGGGTACTTTGAGTGTTCTGATTCTTTGGTGAATCAATTGCAACATAACATTGTGTGGAGCCAGAATGGTAACTTTTTGGATGTGCCGACTGATTGTCCACAGCGGAATGAAAGATTTGGCTGGACGGGTGATGCGCAGGTTTTTTCAAGAACGGCGACTTTCAACAGGCAGGTGAATAACTTCTTTGCGAAATGGTTGCAGGACCTGGCGGTAGCACAGTTTCCGAATGGAGTAGTGCCTTTTATTGTGCCGGATATCTTTAGTGCGGTGGATGAGAATTCAAGGAATGGTGCAGCGGGATGGTCGGATGCAGTGACTATTATTCCCTGGAATATTTATTTTGCTTATGGAGATAAGAAGGTATTGACAGATATGTATCCCCACATGAAAGCGTGGGTGGATTGTGTGACTGCGCAAAGTGTAAAAGGATTGTGGCGGAAGAATTTTCAGTTTGGAGATTGGTTGTCTTATCGATCAGGTTATAATGAGGTAGATCGTTCTGCATTGACGGATGTCTATTTGGTGGCACAGGCTTATTATGCTTATTCAACGCAGTTGTTGGTAAATGCAGCAAGGGCTTTGGGTAAGTCTGATGATGTGGAAAAGTATATTGGCGTTTTGAATAAGATCAAGGAGGCTTTTTGTAAGGAATATGTGACTCCTAATGGTCGTATACTGTCAAATACACAGACATCTTATGTATTGGCATTGCAATTTGATTTATTGCCGGAGGAGTTTAGGCCAATAGCAGCAAAGATGTTGGCAGAGAATGTGGTAAGTTATGATTATCATTTAACGACGGGATTTTTGGGAGTGCCTTTTTTACCGCATGTGCTGTCAAGGTTTGGGTATAATGATATTGCTTATAAGTTGTTGTTGCAGCAGACCTATCCTTCGTGGTTGTATCCTGTGAAGATGGGAGCTACGACCATCTGGGAGCGTTGGGATGGAATAAAGCCGGATGGAAGTTTTCAGTTGGCCGATATGAATTCGTTTAATCATTATTCTTATGGAGCGGTGGGAGATTGGATGTATAGGGTGATGGCGGGAATTGATACAGATACGAGTGGGGTAGGGTATAAGAAGATAAGGATTATGCCGCATCCTGGGGCGGGGATTAGTTATGTGAAGGCGGGGTTGGAGACTTATTATGGAGAGGTAAAAGTTGAGTGGAAGATAGTGGGGGGGAAGTTTATATTGGATGTGGAGGTGCCGGCGAATACCAGTGCGGAGGTGTATGTGCCGAAGGGGGATTTGAGGGAGTATGAGAGGGAGGTTGTAGGATCGGGGAAGTATCATTATGAGGAGATGATAGCTTTGTAGGAAAGCGATCCTTCAGATTAATACTTTTAAAATATCCCTTTAAATTTCACGCTCAGTTATTACATATTGATTAAGCGGGTCCGATTGCCCAACTACCAATTTCTACCAATTTCAGCCTAAGTTCTGGATCGTCCTTTTCATGCCCTTTATTTCCAATCATGATAGAATGGGCTTGATTGTTGGGACTACCAGGTATCTCCGGATCGTTGAGCAATGGATCATGCTCAATCTCCTGTTCCCGTTCTGGAATCTTAATTCCCCGGATCTCACCAACATTTAGCTGATATATGTAAAATTTTGAGGGGTCTTTAAATTCTGTGGTATTAGGACGATATTGTTTTCCAATTAATGCTCGGGAAGATTCGGCTGTGCAATATTTGTCCCAATCGCAACTAAGGTTATTCCCGGTTTTAGGTGTGTTACTAAATGCGCTTGCCCTAGGTTTTTTGTCCTTGGAGCTTATAAAGCTATCTACTACCCGACAGAAGACGTGGTCTTTATTTGGGATAAAAGGTTCTTTCATAAATTTATTACAAACAATTTTTCATCCAAACCGCTAAGTATTCTTTTACTTCACTGACGGCTATAGTGCCTTTTATGTTGTCAATATTTGCATATCGGTCTCCATAATATGAAGCCAGGTCAGATTGACTGTTAAAGTTGATAAGTAATCGACCTTTCTCAGTTCTCCATTCAAGGTCTATTGAATTATTTCTAGTTGGACTGATCTCTGGTAATTCCATTGGAGATAAGAATGTTTCAGTGAAATAATTACCATATAACCGTAAGAAATTTGTTGCGGTTTCCCAGATAGATTTGTCGATAGCCAGCGCATTTTCGTCATCCCATCCTTCTTCAAGTTTTAATATGTATCTGGAGCTTTCAATAAGTTCTTCAATTTTAGAGTTGAAGTTTTGCGGGCTTATATTCCATGCATCTGCATAAAACTTTTCATCATATAGCTGTTGGATAAGTCTTCTAAAATCAATAGCATTAAAACGCTTAATGAAGCTGTTCTCAGAATTATAAGAAGTAGCTAAGCCTAATAAAAAGAGATCATTTTCCTGCTTGTATTTATAGCAGTATATTTTATTTGTTGGTGTATAATTAAACTTTGTAGGAATATCGGATAATTTTTCTACCTGGGTCTGATTATTATTATCAAACCTGCAATTAGGTTTTATCATATAATTTTCTTCTGAATCAAAATCACATGATTGATCCAAGAAATAATTATGTGGTTTAGAATATGCTTCAGGTTTCATTTCGAATAATTAAAGGTTAACAAAAACAATTTCCTGGTTAGCATAATATGCCTTAATTATTTCTTCTTTTTCGATGGCTCTATCAATTTGTTGCTTTAAATCTTTAAGATCGTCCAAGGACAATGCAACAAAAAAAGCTTCTTCATTTTTATTATGCTGATATGCGATTTTCAAATTATGAATTATAACAGCTAGCCTGTTGTCGCTCTTTAAATCATTGTTGTCGAATATATATCTTAAGTCAGTAAGGACTCTTGAACTATCATAAATTTTATCTTTTTCTCTCATTACATCAGCTGCCTTAACGCTAAGCTTTAAGTTGTTAGCATTTTCTAAAAGCAATTGCAAGTTAGATGAGAGGTTATCATTTATTGGTGATTGTGATTGGGAAAAAAAAGCGGCCGATAGGTCTTTGATTAATTCATTTAATGGCATCTTATAACTCACTGAAAGATGTATTACACTATATATAGTACTTACAATTTCAGTTAGATTGTCACGAGAGATACCTACTATTTCACTAGCAAAAGGGCCATCCGGTTTTTCTGACGGAGTCCTGGATTTAAGAAAATCAGAAAGTGATTCAATCTGAGAGTTACTCAGGTTTTTAATAATTTCAAATCCCCCTAAAAATTTGTTAGGAATTTTGATATCTGCCATTAATTTAACTTTTGATATATTTTATTGAAAATAACAAACATATGAATCGGATCTTTTAAGAGATCTTCTACTATTATTTAACAATAGTAATCAAATATATATTAGGAAACAAAAAACAAAAATAATTGAAAATCAAATGATAGTATCTGAATTTAGATTTTCAATTATTGTTTTTGAAATTACAAAATAATAATTTGTTTGAAAACTTTTTACGCTACCTTAACGGAGAATAATTATTGCCACGCGTTTAAATTTAGGTCGTCTATGTTTAATCTTATCAGTGTATAACATTGAAGAATAAATTGTCAAACCAAAGAATCTATGTATATTCGAATACCCCAAAAATTGAAATGTTTTTTTAGCGAGAATGGCATATTGGATATAAGTATCTAAAATGTTTGTTATGTTTTATTCAAACCCCCAAAGAGAATCATCACATTCCTCTTCATCATCTGCTTTCTTCGGAGAGCAGCAATCTTCGTCCTCTTTTTTTAGCCCTGTTGTACAGCCCAAACTGAATGTAAACAGTCCGGGAGATAAGTATGAACAGGAAGCAGATGCGATGGCTGACAAGGTCACTTCGATGACTGACAAGGTTGGGCCGATGTCTGCAGGTCATAATACCGCACCGGCTATTCAAAGAAAATGTGCAAAATGTGAGGAAGAAGAAAAGAAGCAAAATGTAATGCGTAAAGCCACGAATGATGGTGGGTTCGAGGCTCCTCCCCATTTTGAATCGAAACTGGCAGATACTAAGGGAGGAGGAAGTCCAATGGCTGCTGACACCCGGAGCTATATGGAGAATGCTTTTCAGGCGGATCTGTCGCATGTAAGGATTCATAATAATGCTGCAGCTACATCTATGAGTAGTACCATACAGGCAAAGGCTTTTACGCATGGTAGCGATATTTATTTTAACAGCGGGCAGTATAATCCCGGGACTAAGGAAGGCAAGCACCTCCTGGCGCATGAATTAACGCATACACAGCAGCAGGGGAAGACAGGGTCTTCGTTGCAGCGGCAGCCTGCGGATGGAGGAACGGCTGTGCCGTTTGAGAAATATGGAGAGAGTGTGGAAAGTTCTTACAGACAGGCCGGGCTGGTGAAAGAAGCAAATGCAGTGCAGTATTGCAGGGTGTGGGGAGAGTGTGGGAGAGTGTTGACAGAGCATGAGGCTTATGAGATGTATAGGTCGGGTAGGATCACTGCAGGACTTGAACAGCAACCGGGAAGTGGGCAACAGGCCAATACAGGTGGAGGTGGAGTTTCACAGGGGAATGCAGGAGGCGGTGGAGTATCACCGGCAAATGCAGGTGTTGCAGGGGCTCCTTTGGCAGTAGGGGCACTACGTGCTACTGCAACTACAGCGGTGGAAGGGGCGGCTCAGTCAGGTACTACAACGGCGCTGGAACAAGCTGCAGTAAGGTGGGGCACTGCGAGTGTGGTGGAAGGAGGAGCAACGGCGGCAACGGCTACTGAGAGCACTGCGGCTTTAACCGCGATTGAAGGTGGCTTGGGTACAACTGCCACAGCCGCTGAAGGGGCTGCCTTGACGACTGTTGCAGAAGGTACGGCCACGGCGGCAGCGCCTGCGGCAGGTGCTGGTGTGGCAACGGTAGCAATTCCTGTTGCGATAGGGGTAGTTGTTGTGGTGGCGGCTGTGGATCTGTTTAGTTATGCGAGTTTCCAGGCTAAATTGCAAAGTCTTGGTTTTACAATATTGCCAGCGCCATTGGGCGTATGTATTGCTAATTGTCATCAGCCGAAAGCACCCTTGACGAATAAATGGTCGCAGCCGAGTCCATGGATGACACAGGATCCATTCCCACAGCCCTGGACGCAGCAGAATCCGTATCAGCCACAGTCAAGTCCATGGGGGCCGATTACTTCATGGAGAGGGCCGATGAAGCCTTTGAAACCAGTTACGCCTACGACTACACCGGCGAAGCCAGCGACACCGGCTACGCCGACAACTACGCCTGGCAAGCCAGCAGGACCTGGTACTAAGCCGGCAACTCCGGCGAAACCAGCTACACCTGTGAAGCCAGCGACACCGGCTACGCCGAAAACTACACCCGTAAAACCAGCGACTCCTGCTACACCAGCGAAGCCAGCAACGCCTACTACTACACCTAAGCCTGCGGCTCCGACTACAAAGCCGGCAAAACCAGCAGCTCCTGATACCAAGCCAGCGAAACCGGCGGAGCCAGTGAAACGGACATCGCCGGATAAGCGTACTAAGAAAAAGACATCTCCTAAACCTGGTGAGGTGACTTATCCTATTCCTTTCCCACATACTTCGCCATGGTCGGATGAGGATGATGATACTTCAAGGAGGTGTAGGACAGAATGGATTGAATCTAAATTTGGCCGTTATCCTTGTCACTCTGATTATGCGAAGTTGTTTAGTGGGACAAGGTTAGAATATAGGGTAACGACTCAGCAGGGATTGAGTGCTGATTTTGATGCGATAAGAGGAGATGTGTTGTATGAGGTGAAGACAGGGTATGAGTGGATGTTGAATAAGAACCTGGGAACTAAAATGCAGGATCGGAAAAGACAAACACTGGCTCGATTCTGGGCACAGAGCATAAATCAGATGCAAATTGCCATGGAATGTGGGTATGATTTGGAATGGTATTTTAATTCGAAACCGCTGGCTGAAATGATGAAGGAGGAGTTGCCGCATGTGGATGTGAAGTGGCGGCCCTATAATTGCAAAGTTGATAGCGATGATAAGTGGTAAAGTGAATATGAATGATCTAGTAATAGAATAATAAAAAAGACCTTCAGGTTGATGCCTGAAGGTCTATTTTTTTTTGTTTGTATATTGATAAATTAGGATCAATTCAATTCCAGTCATTGCATGTTAAGTGGCTTAGTAATATGTTGAAATTGAATTATTGAAAATTATTAATTTTACTTATAGTAATGAAAAAGCCTGCTATTTTATGCAGGCTCAAATTTCCTCTGGGTTCAGGTCACCCCGGAAGGTAAGGTACTCTCTGGTAAGACCTGAACCCTTATGCGTATCTTTATTTTAAAAAGTTTGATTTAGAAGCAGCATATCAAACTATTTCTTCTTAGTGGCTACCACTAAATCATGAAAGTCACTCCATTTTATCTTAATTCTATTATCAAGCGCCCATCCATTGGGTCGATACTCAAACTGTCCATGAGAAATATGTATCGTCCCTAATAGCTTTCCATCTTTTTTGACTTTGAAAATTGTATCAGCTTTTCCTAATTCAGTTTCTGGTAATTGAATAATAACGCGGTGATCAGGCATAAATTGAGGTTTTAATTTTATAATTTTATTTCATGTTGTCCCGGTTGTAATACTTTTTGATATCCCAACGCCTGTACATCTGCTGTAGTACCATCAGGTATAGATACTGACATATAAATATTCTTCCCCTTTCTCTCCCATCTCACCCCAATATTTCCATACCTCGTCTCATGCGTCACATCCACCCAATCCAACCCTTTAGGAAAAACAGGTTTAATAAAGAAATGTTTAAACCCCGGCGCTTTTTCATCTGCCTGTATCCCGCCTAACGTTTTAAAATACCACGCACAGAAATCTCCAAATATCACATGATTATGAGAAAACTTACTATCCCAATCTTCATACAAGGTAGTCGCTCCATTCGCAATCCAATGTCCCCAGCCTGGATACGCCGTATCAGTCAGCATTTTATAAGCCACGTCTGCATAGCCATTATCACTTAGGGCTGATAAGGTGAACTTGGCTCCATGCATCCCGAATGTAGGATGATAGTTGTTTTGAGTGATTAAAGCAGCCAGTTTAGCAGCTACAGCTTTCTTATCTTTTTCAGGCGTAAGCTGAAGATAAAGCGGACAACTCAATGCTGTCTGGGTTGTATCTATACTGCTAAAAGTTTTATTATAAGCAATACGGATGCTATCTGCTATCGCTCCATAATGTTGTTGGTCTTCTTTGTTGCCTATCACCCCTGCCATCTTAGACAAGAGCCGTATACTGGTGTAAAAGTATGCTGTGGATACCAGCGGCATTGGTGTCTCTTTTATATACAACCAATCCCCAAAACCCGTTTTATAAATGTAATGATCCGCGCGTTTCACCAATCGTTCTGCATATTTCTTAATCGCCTCGTAGTTCTCTTTGATCACAGCAGTATCCCCTTCATACACATACAAATACCAGCTTACAATTGGCAATGCCGCACCCCAAGCCGGTCCAAAACCATCATCCTCCGCATTCTCCCAATGAAAGCCAATACCAAGCGTAGGCGCTATACCAGGAAGATTGCCATCTGCCGCTTGTACATCTCTCACATCCGCCAACCATTTTTTATACACCGCTGCCGTATAGAAATTGAATAATCCCGTCTCCGCTGCTACATGCGCATCGCCTGTCCAGCCGTTTTTTTCACGGGTAGGACAATCCGTAGGAATGCTATGGAAATTACTACGATAAGATTGGATAGCTGCTGCATAGAGTTTATTCAGCATGGTATCTGAGCTACTGAAATGCCCAGCGGGTTTGAAGTCTGTGCTGTAAAACAGGCCTTCTATTTTGGGCTTCGCTCCTTTTACAAGTACATATTGATACCCATGGTAAGTAAACCGGGCAATGTATGTTTCAGGACCACCACCTTTGAGAATGTATTTATCCGTTTGAAAAGATAGATCATTGTGATAAGGAGCCATCTGGTCTGCATTGTGCACCAGGTCAAATTGCCCGTCTGGTGTTAACACCTCTCCATAGTGCAAGGTCACCGTATCTCCTGCATGACCATTTACGGTCAAAGCAGCCATACCAGAGAAGTTCTCTCCCATATTCACTAACCAGGTATTCTCCCCCATGTCTTTTACTAAAACAGGTTGGATCCTGCGGATAACACAGATAGGAGGAATGCGGGAAGGCTTCAACACACCACCTGGAGAACTGGTCGTTAAGGCGTGTTTCCAATTGCCATCATTGAAGCTAGCTGTATTCCATCCAGGTATTTCCAGTCTTGCATCATAAATTTCCCCTGCATTGGTACTATTAAAAAGACTCGGTCCTGTAGCGCACGTCCAGCTACTATCTGAAGACAAGGTGTCAATGCTACCATCCGTATATTCCAGTGCCAGGTTGAAAAGCAAACGGGGAGATTTACGCCAGCGGATCTTGTCAAAGTTCCAGATAGTATAGCTCTGTACATTATAACGACCATTGCCTAATTCTACACCTACACAATTTGATCCTGCTGAAAGCAGGCCGGTGACATCATAAGTATTATACAATAAGGTCTTATCAAAGCGGGTAAACTCCTGGCTCAATACCGCGTCAGTTACTGCCTTCCCATTTATCGTAAGAATATTATGCCCTACGCCGCAAATGTAAGCAGTGGCTTTTCTGAGCTCCTTTTGTATAGGAAACGCTTTTCTAAATAAGGGAGCTGGCCTGAAGGTCGTGTCTTCTGTGTAAGTGATCCAGCTCCCTTTCCAATGATAATCCTGTGCTTTAACAATTATACTTGAAAATATTGCAGTTGCAATGATGAATATACCCTTGCCTTTCATTTGTTCTCTTTGACTGTTAAACCCTTATTGATGAGCGTTGTACCCACTGATTCATAATGGTATTTTCCTGAACCTACATTCTTCTGTTCATAACCATCAGTAGCAGGAACGAAAATCTCCGCTGTGGTATTAGCAGGAATTTCCACATCCATTGTGAACTTGCCATCCTTGATTTTCCAGTCTACACCTACTTTACCATAACCCGTTTCCAGGCTTGCTTTAGCATAAGTTAAATCTCCGCCAGGCTGGGGTTTGATTCGAATCTTTTTATAGCCAGGTACTGAAGGATCCATGTCTATACCCGCCACCACTCTATACATCCATTCACCAATAGCACCATAGGAATAGTGATTGAATGAGTTCATGTCAGTAGTTTGGAAAGTGCTGTCAGGGCGCATACCATCCCAGCGCTCCCAGATAGTCGTCGCCCCCATTTTTACAGGATATAACCAGGAAGGGTAAGTGTCCTGCAACAATAATTTATACGCTACATCAATATAACCATGATTAGAAAGTACATTGGTCAGGAAGTAAGTGCCCAGGAAACCTGTTGTCAGGTGATATTTATAACTGGCAATATTCGCAGCCAGGTTCTTTGCCGCAATAGGACGAAGATTTTCAGGCAGCAGGTCGAATTGTAATGCCAGCACATAGGCCGTCTGGGTGTTCGACATGATACGACCTTTTGGTGTGACGTATTCTGTGAAGAATGCTTCTTTGATTCTCTTTAACAAAGCACTGTACTTTTCCACATCTTCCTGTTTGCCTAAGGTCTTTGCGGCATTGATCATAAGTTGGGTGGAGTAGGCATAATAACATTGTGCGACCAGGTAGGAATCTGTATTAGCCGTGTTTTCAGTCAAGCCATCGGCACGGTATGAGAGCCAGTCGCCAAACTGGAAACCATTGTCCCAGAGGTCATTGTGTGTACGACTCTTAATGAACTCCACCCATGCTTTCATAGAGGGATATTGATCAGACAGCATCTTTTTATCGCCATATGCCTGGTAGATGGTCCAGGGAATCACGGTAGCCGCATCGGCCCAACCAGCAGCTGCAGCGGCATCTCCCATTAAGTTAGGTACTACAAAAGGTACTGCACCATTAGGTAGTTGATCCGCAGCTAAATCTTTCAGCCACTTTGCAAAGAAGTTATTCACATTGCGATTGAAGGCGGCAGTTTTGGAGAAAGTTTGTGCATCGCCCGTCCAGCCGAGACGTTCATCCCGCTGCGGACAATCAGTAGGAATGTCTACAAAGTTATCGTTCTGGCTCCAGAGAATGTTGTGTTGTAATTGGTTAATCATGGGATTGGAGCATTCGAAGGTGCCTGTCAGCGGACAATCGGAATAGAGTGCGACTGCTTCCATTTGTTCCGGTTTTACGGAGCCTTTTACACGTACATAGCGGAAGCCATGGTAGGTGAAGTGTGGCTCGAAGTATTCTTCGCCTTTGCCATTTAAGATGAATACATCTTTTGCCGCGGCGGTACGGAGATTGGCGTTGTAGAAATTACCTGCTTTGTCGAGTACTTCACCATGTTCTAATATGATGCTATCACCTGCTTTGCCGCTGGCTTTGAAATGCACAAAGCCGGAGAGGTTCTGACCAAAGTCGATCACCGTTTCACCTTTAGGGGTTGTAATGACAGCCAGTGGTTTGAAGGTTTCATGTTTGGTCACGAGTTCACTGGTAGTAGGTACGAGGTTGTCCATGGAATAGTTGACAACCTTGACCGGGTACCAGGTAGTGGATGATTTGCGATTGTCTATTGTTTCGCCATTGTAAATTTCAGCATAAGCGATTTTGCCGGTGGAGCATTGCCAGTTTTCGTCTGAGATGAGGGTCTCTTTAGTGCCATCGGTATAAGTGACCTGCATTTGGTACAGGAGAGCGAGGGTTTTGCCATAGTGATTGTTTTGATTCCACCAGCCTACGATGCCCCTGAACCAGCCGGAGCCGAGGGTGAGTTCGATATTGTTATCTCCATTTTGAAGGAGGTTAGTCACATCGTATGCCTGGTATTGAAGACGTTTTACGTAGTCAGTAAAGCCAGGGGTCAGGTAGGCTTCCCCAATTCTTTTGCCGTTGATAGTGCCTTCGTAGACACCGTGACAGGTGATGTACGCGATGCCAGAAGCTATTTTTTTACCTGCTTTGAATGTTGTTTTGAAGATAGGCGAAGGGCGTAATACGGAATCTTCTTCGTAGCCAGGTTCGATCCATTTCGCTTTCCAGTCAGCCTTCGTAAGGGCGAGCCTGAAATAAGCCGGTGTGGACCAGGCAGACGCCTTTTGTTTATTGTCCCAGATGCGGACTTTCCAGCTGTATTTGTCGCCTGATTGGAGGGTGGAGCCTCCATAAGGAACAAAAATGGACTGGTCGGAGTTTACTTTCCCACTGTTCCACAAACTTTTATTGCCTGACATCACAGTTAGCTCATAAGCTGTTTGTGTGGTATTAGCTTGTGTGGTGATGAGTTTCCAGCTGAATCGTGGGGTGGTATTTTCCACGCTTTCAGGGTTGTTCAGGTTTTCGGTGAGGAGCTGGTCTACTTTGACTTGCGCGTAAAGTTGGACGCATAATAACTGGGTAATGAATAATAAACTAAGACGATTTATCATTTTTATAAATATAATTTAAAGTTGATAACGATGGAATGCCTCTTGGAACAATGGAAAGAGGGTAATATGGGATGTTACGTTGAGGGTGAAAATGTAACATGTATATGGAAATAATATAGGGGATTTTGAGTAGGAGGGCTTAGGAGGGAGGGAGTTTCTATGTTGTTTTCGATTATATCAAGTTTATACACCCATTTGAATTCATGAATACAGCCTTAGCCCGCATTAAAAAGTGCCTGGCCAATAAGGAACCCGTTTTAGACCTGGGCAACTGCGGACACTGTGAAGAAGATCTTAGGATCAGCAGCGAGGTAGGACAACAACTTTCACGATGTACCCGTATTACTAAATTAGTATTAAGTAACAGGGAATATGAATGGGAGCTTGATAACACGCTCCTTTTTGAGATCGATCTGAGAGATAGAAACGAGTATAGAAAAGTAGATAACCAATTGCCTTATAGGAATTCATGGCATCCTACATACTTTTTTTTCCTGCGCGATAAACGTCCTGTTATACCAACTGTACTGGATAACATGAATCATTTTATTGCCATTCCGGAAGTAGTAGCAGCTTTGTCTAATCTGGAAGAATTTGAGTGTGGAGGAGAATATGAGGAGAGGTGGGAAATTGCTTTGATAGAATGTATCAATACCAGCCAGGAACGGAAAATAAAAGTCAGTGTTGAAGGGAATGATAAAAGTGTGGCCGCTGAAATTTTAAATCGTATTGTTGAATTTGACCCGGCTGAAGACCTGGAGATTTCAGTGGACGGGGTAAATTTCGTATCCCGGTCTGCACTGATAAATAAAATGCAGCGGAAAAGGTTGGAGAGAGATGCGACTAATGGAGAGCCTTTATCTGTAAATGATTTTAGATATCTTTTTGATAATAATCCTATTGGGAATACAACAAGAACTATCCGCATTTTTGTTTCTTATAGCCATAAGGATACAGCATTGGTAAAGCTGCTGGTGGAAAAACTACAATCTCATCTTCTATGCAGACCTGGCTTTCATTTCCACATCTGGACTGACCAGGCGATCGACCTGGGAGCTGATTGGGATGCTGCAATTAAAAGAGAAATTGAAAAATCCGATCTCGCACTTTTATTTGTCAGCGCCAGTTACATCGCTTCTCCTTATGTCAGGAAGGAGGAAGTGGGCGCTTTATTTAAAAAAATGCAGGAAGATAAATTCACTATGCTACCAGTATTGTTAAGGGATTGTGATTTTACATCTTTCGAAACATTGTCTGGTATCCAGTTCTTCCAGGCTAAATACCTTGACTATGGGTTTAAAAAACCTCATATCAGGGATAAGTTCATGTCTTTTGATGTATTGGGAGAAAATGAAGATGCAACTGATCAACAACTGAATAGCTATTATAAGAATCTGGCAGATAAAATCTTCGATACTGTCAATAATAAGTTCTAATCCCATTTTTAAATATATTCATGGAAAAAGCATTATCCCGGATTAAAAACTGTCTTGACAAAAAGGAATCTACACTCAACCTCTCCATGTGTGGTCTTAAAGATATCGATTTTCAATTCGGCTCCGAAATAGGCCAGCAACTTACCAAATGTACCCACCTTACCAAACTAGTCCTTAGCAATTACGAGTATACCTGGCAATTGCACAAACCCGCTTCCCTAATACCTGATAGCGCGTATAAGTATAGAACGAATGGCAGGTATTGGGAAGAACAAAAAGACACGCCCTCACTTCGTTACTTTCATGACCCCAATTTTAAACCACTCATCCCCACCCTGAAGGGAATTGAAAATCATCTTAGTGAAATTCCTGCTATGCTCAAATGCCTCAGCAAGCTGGAAGAACTCGTATGCGGTGGGGATAGCAACAACAGTTGGTCTATCCAATCCCTTCAGCCGCTCCTCCCGTTAAAAAAAATTAAATTACTCATCCTCCCCCACAATAGTATTGAAGAAATAGATTGTCTTCATCATTTTCCGAAATTAGAGAAACTTGACCTCAGTTACAACAAGGTCCGACACCTGGAAAAATTACAAGGACATCAGCACCTTCGTGCGCTGGACTTATCGGGAAATAAACTATCCGGCATTTCTGAATTATCTATATTTCCTTACTTAGAATGGCTCTCCCTGTCCCACAATGGTATCCAGTCTGCAAGCGGCATCCATGAAGCCAAACACTTACGCTTCCTCGACTTATCCCATAACTTCATCCGCTCCTGGGAACTTCCAAAAAAAATGTCCCTGTTAGCAACCCTCAACCTATCCAATAACTTGTTTGAAAGTCTGCCCAACCTAAGCTGTGCTCCTAAGCTCCGATATTTATACGCCAGCGGCAACCGCATTTCAGATATCGATAGAATAGAAGCATTAACATCCCTCCGGGTATTAGACCTTGCTAATAATATCATCGATCATATTCCTCCACAGATAAACAAGCTGGAGGGTCTGACGGTGTTAGACTTCTCCAGTAATAAGATTCGAATATTAAAAAACATTGACGGATTAAAGTGTCTGCGCATCTTACATGCAGATGGCAACGAAATAGAGGATATCGAATGTAATGCGAGGTTATCCGCTTTGGAAGTGCTCCTGTTAAACAATAATCGCTTATCCACATTAAACCTCTTTTCCAGCTTTCCGCATTTAAAGAAGCTCTATGCCGCTGATAATAATATTGAGAAAGTGGTAGCTGGTAAATTGCCGTTTTTAAGGCAGGCAGTACTTTACAATAATAAAATTAAAGACTTAAAGTTTTTAAGTGCCTCACAGGATCTCATTTATCTTGACGTCAGTAATAACAAGCTATCTGAATTAGCGCCAGCGGCGATTTTTTCCAGGCTCTGCATCCTGTTGGCAGAAATTAATGAAATTGCCGGCAATTTGTTGTTGACAAACTATTATTACCCCAGGTTGACATACCTAAATCTTTCTACCAATAACATTCGCAAGATCAGTGGTCTGAAAGACTTCCCTTATTTAAAAAGCGTTCGTCTGGATTTTAATGAAATTGAATTAATCGGTACCTGGAGCAAGCTTCCCTCCTTATCTTACATTGGCATTGGGAACAATAAAATTAAGAATCTTACAGGCAGCCTTAAACTTTTACCCAATTTAACAGCACTGGATGCGAGGGAGAATCAGATTGCTCAAATTCCTGATCTCTTGTTATTTCCCCGCCTGGAAAAATTGATCCTCTCCAGTAACAGGATTACTGAGCTCTCCAGTTTTGAATATCCGCCTTCCTTACAGGAGTTGTACCTGATGCAAAACGACATTGTTACTCTTGCTGATACCTCCATGTTGTTTCAATTTAAGTTGTTGAATTTATCATTTAATCCTATTAATAGGGCACAGGAGTTACTCAGGCTGTTGAAGGAGGATGAGGACCTGGAATTAAGCTACGCAAATGATAGTACACTTACAATCATCAAGCAGGGGCGCAGGTTACTTTTAAATTCGGCCTACTTTGATATCCCTTCCCAGATAATGAGTGACGATTCCCAGCAAATCAAAGACTGGTTGATTGCCCGTGGACAGGGTGGGTTTATCAACCTGGAAGTGCGGTGTATCCTATTCGGAAATGGTGAGACTGGCAAAACAGCGCTGTCTCATTACCTGAGAATGGATGAGTTTTACCCGATTAATAACCGGACCCATGGGATTCTTATAGAAAGTTGGGAGGTAGAAAGGAAAGATTGGTCAGAAGACTTTACGAAAGCTGTGATAGAATCTGTGGTCTTGAGGGACTTGGATACGGAGAATGTCGATATGAGTAATGTATTTACTTTTAATATCTGGGATTTCGGGGGACAGGAATTTTACCATGCTACCCATCGCCTGTTTATGAGTACGGATGTTCTCTACCTGGTGCTATGGGAAAAGGAAATAGATTTTCAGGATGAAGAGAAGGGGAATTTCCCCAAAGAATACTGGATAAAAAATATCCAGCATTATGCGGCAGGGAGTTCAATATTATTGGTGCATAACCGGGCTGATGACCAGTATTACGTTGAAAAAGACACCTGCTATAAGATAGGTGTATATGATGAGAATGAACCGGAACGTGTCACGCAATTTAAGCTGGATATCAAATCGCTGAAGGAGGGTATTTTTACGAGTGTCAGTAAGTTGCCTCACTTTGCCATGTACACGCCCAAAATATATTTTCTTATTAAGTCTTTCTTTAAGGATATCAAAAGGCCTTATATCACATTCTCGGATTATGAATCTATCTGCAAGCACCTGGATGATACGCCGGAGCGGATCATGAATGAACCCTCTCAAAGGGAGTCTTTGATAAAGTACCTGGATAATATTGGTAGCGTGGTGTGTTTTCGTCATCGGGATCGTATGAATGATCCGCTGATGAAAGATTATATATTTACTAATCCCAGGTGGCTGACTAAAGTCATTTATGAGATCCTTGAAAAAGGGGTGAATGAATTTGATTTTGCGCATGTGGATCGGATTGTATCCCAATACCAGTTATCTACAGATGTGTGGATAAAGGTGATGCAGAATTTCGGATTGATCTTCGAGGTGAAGTCAAAACAGGGGAATAAATATATTGCTCCGCAATACCTGCCTCCCAAATGTAAAGATGAAAAAGCATTGGAGTTTGCGTTGGCGTATAAAAAGATGCATTGTGTTGTTACGATCAGTTATCCATTGTTTATGCCGAATAGCAATTTTTTGCGATTGATTTCAAACTATGGCAGTAAGCATGTGAATTGCCTGTATTGGAAAAATGGCCTGGTGTTTTTTATGGAGGAAAAGACCGTATTTATTGAATGTATTAATACGGTTGATGAAAGGAAGATAAAGGTGCATGTGCAGGATAATGATGAGGTGGTGGCAGCAGAAATATTCAATTGTATTGTAGAAATTGATCCAAATGATAGTATAGAAGTTTCTATTGATGAGGAAAATTATGTGCCTTATCCTGCATTGAAGAAGAAAGTAAAGGGTCATTGGGTGGAAGTGGATGCGAGTAATGGAGCGACCTTAGCCACAGAAGATTTTCAATTCCTGTTTTTCAACCGGCATACAAATGCGATCCATCAAAAGAAGATCACCGTTCGTATTTGTGTATTATATAGAACGCAGGATAGGATCCTGCATGAGTTGTTGATTAAGGGATTGGCGGCTCATCTTAAGAATAAGCCGGATTTCGATTTTGAACTATGGATTGATAATAGTATTGATATAGGTGAGGGAAAGTGGGATGCGGATATAAAGGAGCAGGTTTTAAAATGTGATGTAGCAGTATTGTTTGTTAGCGCAGGGTTTGCATTGTCGTATTATAATATTAAGGATAAGGTGAAGGAGTGTGTGAAGAGAAATAAGAAAGGACGGTTTTTGATTCTTCCAGTATTGCTTAGAAGTTATGAGTACGAATTTTTTGAGTCCTTAATAAGGTTTCCTTTCTTCCAGACATATTATGCGGATTATGGAAATACCCTGCCATTTTTCAGAGGAAAGATCATGCCATTTGATGTGTTGGCAGAGAATGAGAAGACGCAGGATCTTCATCTGAATAACTACTATAAGCACCTCGCTGATATGATATATGCTACAGTGCGTGAAAAATTCTCCTGAAACGTTTAGTTGATACCGTATGAGTAAAGCATTAGACCTGATAGAAAAATGTCTTGCTACCTTGGATCCGGTATTGGATCTTGGCAACTGTGGATTAAGCGATGGTGATCTTGATCTTTATACGCCATTGGGTTCGGCGTTAGTCCGCTGTAGCCATCTTACCAGGTTGATCCTTAGTAATGACAGCTTTCATTGGAATTTAGACGAGCCGACTGTTTTAATTACGAATGGGGCATATCTCTATAAAAGCAGGCCGGAGTTTTGGAAGGAAGGGCAGCCTAAGCCACTGAAGGAACCTCCTATTAGTTATTTTGCTATCCCGGATTACCGGCCACGTGTTGAAAAGGAAGTGCTGGTGAGGCATTCGAATATTTTCGATGCTATCCCTGATGCAGTACAGCTGTTGTTTAACCTGGAGGAGTTAGTATGTGGGGGAACCAGGGATCAAAGATGGGGG
The DNA here is from genome assembly GCF_003412465.1 of Chitinophaga silvisoli. Classification (GTDB taxonomy): domain Bacteria; phylum Bacteroidota; class Bacteroidia; order Chitinophagales; family Chitinophagaceae; genus Chitinophaga; species Chitinophaga silvisoli. Next base: position 24,892 of record NZ_QTJV01000017.1, on the reverse strand, counting down.
ATTAATAACCTGCAGCCGCTGCGCGGGTTAAAGAAATTGAAAACCCTTGTACTTAGTAATAATGAAATTGATAAGATCGATTGCCTGGATTATTTTCCGGATCTGGAGAAACTGGATCTGGGGAATAACAGGATTGTGTCCTTACTGGCGATACAGTCGCATAAGCGGCTGAAAGCACTGGACCTGTCATATAACAAGTTGACGAATATTGGTGAGATAAGTAAGTTTCCCTTCCTGCAATGGTTGAATGTGTCTTCCAATCAACTGCAGATTATGGATCGGGTGGATGAATTGCCTTTGTTGCAGCACCTGGATTTGTCGGATAACCAGATTGCTACTTTTAAAACTTTTAAGAGGAATGCTTTATTAAGGGTGCTGAACCTGTCGGAGAACCAGTTGAGCCAGCTGTACGAGATAGGTGAGTTGCCTAATTTGAAATACCTGTATGCCCGGAGAAACAAGATACATACAATTACAGGGATCAAATCGCTTCAAGGTTTGCAGCTACTCGATTTATCGCATAATATGATGGACCATATCCCCCAGGGATTTAACCAACTATTGGAACTACGGGTATTGGATGTTTCTAATAATGCACTGCAGGTGTTGAAGCATATTGATGGCATGCAGAGGTTGACAATTTTAAATGCAGCGAATAACCTGATCAAAAGTATTAAGCTGGAGCAGGTGCTCCCCGCTTTGGAAGATCTTATTTTGAATAATAACAGGTTATCGATCCTGTCGGTATTCACCTGGTGTCCGAAACTGGAGAAACTCTTCGTGGCAGAAAATGATCTTGAGTGGGTAATAGGTGTTGGACCGTCAGCATTGAAGGTCCTGGTATTATTTAAAAACAAGATCAGCAACTTACTTTTTATAAGGGGATGTGAGCAGCTGACTTACCTGGATGTGAGTAGCAACAAAATCTCTGAGCTGGAGCAAAGTGGGCATTATCCTAAGCTCAGTTCCCTGTTTGCCGAGGAGAATGCGATCGCGCATGCTTTGACTTTACAGCATTATCCTGCCCTGGTCAATGTGGATTTGTCTATGAACCTGATTGAGCGGATTGAACTGGTTGCTGATCTGCCCATGCTTGAAACGATTTACCTGCATTATAACAGTATCACTGAACTGGGGGAGTGGAGGAATTTGCCTTGTTTGAAACGGATAGGTGTACAGTGTAATGAGATCAGGTTGCTGCCTGTTGATTGGGCGCTGTTGCCAGCATTGACGGACATCAATGCTTCTTATAATAAAATTATTGAAATGCCGGACCTGGCAGGGTTTCCGAAATTAGAAAGGTGCAACCTGGCCGTTAACAGCATTACGGTCATCAAAGCCTTTGAGCCGCATCCCAGCTTACAGCAGTTAAGTTTGAGTACGAATAGGATTAAGGTATTGCCAGATCTTTATTCATTATTGCAGTTCCGGGAGTTGGATTTGTGTCATAACCTGATTACGACGGTCAATAAGTTCATCAGGGCCCTGAGAAAGGACAATGACCTGGAAATAACAGGAGATCGTTCTGGTACATTGAGGGTGAGCCGGCATGGGATGAATTTGTTATTAAATGGTGCTTATTTCGATGTACCGAGGCAGATCCTGAATGATGATTCTATCAGTATCAAGAACTGGTTTATTGCCCGGGATGAGGGGGGATATATTAACCTGGAGGCGAAATGTATTTTGTTTGGGAATGGGGAGACGGGTAAGACGGCTTTATCTCATTACCTGCGAACAGGGAATTTTTTTCCTGTTAATGATCGTACACATGGTATTATGATAGATACCTGGAAGCTGGGGCGCAATGAATGGACAGATCAATTTGGGACTTCTATCATAAAGGCTGTTGATGCGCATGATATGAGTGATGCGCCGGTGCGAAATGAGTCTTTTACATTTAATATCTGGGATTTCGGGGGACAGGAGTTTTATCATGCAACGCATCGTTTGTTTATGAGTACGGATGTGTTGTATTTAGTATTGTGGGAGCAGGAATCGGATTACCAGGATGAGGAGAGAGGGATTTTCCCTAAGGAGTATTGGGTGGATAATATCCAGCATTATGCGGCGGGGAGTGCTGTATTATTGGTGCAGAACAGGGCTGATAAGGTGTTTTATGTGGAGGAGGATAATTGTTATAAAATAGGTACTTATGATAAATTGAATCCGGAGAGTGTGAGCCGGTATCATTTGGATATGCAGTTGTTGAAAGATGGTATTTTTAAACGGGTGAGTACCTTGCCGCATTTTGGGATGTATACGCCGGAGGTGTATCAGCAGATCAAGGAGGTGTTGGAGTATTCCAGGAGGCATTATATTTCTTTTGAGGAGTATCGAAGTATTTGCGTAGAGGCGGATAATACGGATGGGAGGATTATGGAGGATGTATCGCAATGTGAATCGTTGTTGAAGTACCTGGATAATATTGGGAGTGTGGTGTGTTTCAGGCATCGGGAAAGGATGAAGGATGAGTTGATGAGGGATTATGTATTTACGCGTCCCAGGTGGTTGGTGGGCGTAATTTACCAGATCCTGGAGAAGGGGAGAGCAGAGTTTGATCTGGCGCATGTGGAGAAGGTGGTGGCTGCTTATAATTTGCCGGCGGAGTTGTGGGTGAAGGTGATGCAGAATTTTGGGTTGATTTTCGAGGTGGTATCAAAGCAGGGGCTGCGGTATATTGTACCGCAGTATTTACCTAAGGAGTGCCAGGATCAGCGTGGGTTGGAGTTAGTATTGAGTTGTAAGAAGATGGTGCATGCGTTTACGGTGAGTTATCCACGGTTTATGCCGGGGGGTAATTTTTTGCGATTGATATCGCATTATGGGAGTGCGCATTTGGAGTATTTGTTTTGGAAGAAGGGATTGGTGTTTTTTAAGGATGGGAAGACTGTGTTTGTGGAGTGCGTGAATAATGTGGATGAAAGAAAGATCAGGGTGAGTGTGCAGGATTTGGAAGTTGGGGTGGCGATGGATGTGTTTGATACGATTTTGGGGATTGATTGGAGTGAGGATGTGGAGGTGTCTATTGATGAGGTGAATTATGTGGTGGTTTCATTGTTGAAGAAGAAGGTGATGGGAGGGCATTTGGAAGTGGATGCTACGAATGGGCGTACGTTGGCGACGAAGGATTTTAATTATTTGTTTAATATGGAGCAATTAAATTTGAAAGAGAAGACGATTCGGATCTTTGTTTCTTATAGTAGTAGGGATAGGAAATTGAAGGAGATGTTGGTGAATGGGTTGAGGGAGCATTTGGTGACAAGGCCGGGGTTTAATTATGAGTTTTGGTCGGATCAGGCGATTGATATGGGGGCGGATTGGCATGGGGAGATCAAGGAGAATATCAGGAATTCGGATGTGGCGATTTTGTTGGTGAGTGCTTCGTTTGCGGCTTCGCCTTATATCAGGAAGGAGGAGTTGGAGGAGTTTTTGGAGAAGATGAAGGTGGGGAGGTTTGTGATGTTGCCGGTGTTGGTGAGGAGTTTTGATTTTATGTCGTTTAGGGAGTTGGCGGGGTTTCAGTTTTTTAAGGCGTATTATAGGGAGTATGGGTTTACGGCACCGGGGGATAGGGATCGGTTTATGGCGTTTGATGTGTTGGGGGAGGATGGGGGAATGGAGGATAGGTGGTTGAATGATTATTATAAGAATTTGGCGGATGGGGTGGAGAGAGCGGTGAGGGGGAGGTTTTTGTGAGTGATGGGTAACGAATATCGAGATCATTCGAATCGATAACAAAGATGGGCAATCAGATCCTGTAAAGTTAATGGGAGATGCCGGGGAATTGTTTTTATCTGAAACGCCTAAATTATCTTTAAGTAGTCTCCAGGAGGATGAGATATGGTTTGTGATTGATACGGGCAGGTGGTATGAAAATAGTAAGATTGATATGCTGAAGGCATTCTGTCATGATCAGAATATCAGGAATGCTGCATGGCTTTATGGTCCGTTGCCAGGCAAGGATGCAATTGCTTTAAGTACATCTTTCAAGCATTTATAACAGGTCGATGCCTGTGGAGATTGAAAAGGCTATACAGCATTCCGATGCATTACCTTGCTGATGATAAAGGGCTGCCTGAGACCCTTCCCCTACCTCACAAACGGATCATACCCAAACCACTCCACCAAACTCCTCCTCATCTCCCCCGCATCATCAAACCCCGTCACCTGCACAATATCCCTCACATCAGAAACATCATTCACCACCAAATGCCACACCATCATCATCTTCACCATCTTCGAATATTCCGCTATCGATATCGCAAAATGCTGCCTGAATCCTAAATCTATCTCCTCCTGGGGGATATTATACATATACGCCAAATACGCCAGCGAATGCTCCTTATGTGGATGATCCCCCAAATAATTAAACAGGTTATGATAGCTATCCGCATTTAGCATACTTGTATACAAAAACGGCTGTAATGCATCCATATGTTGATTCGCAAAGTTCAACAGTATATCCGTCACCAACCGCTCCTTAAAATATCTCCCCGCCGCCCCTGTATACTTACAAGTCATCACGCTCCTGATCAGCATATCACACACCGCATTCACATGATAAGGCCTTGAATTTATCCTGGCAGACACCTTTGGATGCACGCCATGCATCATCTCCCTTAACTGCGGAAACCGCCGTTCCAGCTCCCCCATCAGCACTGGCTGAATATTAATATGAAACGAAAAAATCTTCTTATCCGCCGCCATCGGGATCCGGTGCAACTGTCCTGGAAACAAATAAAACCCGCTACACTCCCGCTCATCCAAAGTATACCCTGCCTTCGGCACTGCCAGGCTATCCTCAAACATAAATTGCAAAGTAAAAACCGGGATCGGTGTATAAGACCGTATCAGGATATTATCTTTCGCCAATATATCATGCAGCCAGACGGAATAAGGCCCTAAGATCAAATGCTGTGACAGGATATCACACTCCGCATCCTGCCGGAAATAAATCCCTGCATCCGGTAATAGCAGCGCCTGGTATTCTATTGGAATAGCATCAGGAGAAGTATATTTATGAATGGTTCTTTCGAGTGGTAAACTTTTGTTCACGTTATACAATGTGGAATGCATGGTGAATGTAAATGAGGGGCCAATAAATGAAAACAGGGTACTAAAGGCTATTTCAGGTGTAATACACCATCTTTGTCAAAATTATAATTAAACTGACCTGTCAGCTGCAAGCTCTCCAGGAATTGCTCAATAGGCTTCTTTCGATCCATCGCGCCACTGAAATGGCGGTTAGCTACTTCCGGTGTATCTATCACCACTTGTACACCGTACCAACGGTAAATGACAGCTGTGAGCTCGGATAAGGAAGTATTGTGAAAGAAGTACAAGCCATTCCGCCAGGCTATGACACTGTCAAGATCAAATGGCGCCTCTGTTAACTTTGTGTCCTGGTTATAATGAACTGCGAAGCCGGGATGTACTAATAAAGAATCCTGCGGGGTATGAATACGAACAATGCCACTGACCAGCGCTACACTTACCTGGCTGCTATCATAAGTATTGACATTGAATTCTGTCCCTAATACCTGAATCGTGCTATGGGGTACATGCACAATAAATGCCCGGGTAGGATCCTTTGCCACCTTAATGTATGCCTCTCCGCTGATGGTAATTTCCCTGCTGGGACCATCAAAATTCAGTGGGAACCGCATTGAAGACTGAGCATTCAGCTGTACGATCGTACCATCTTTCAGGGTGATGGCATACTCCTTCCCGGCAGGTACGATCAGCGTTGCCAGCTGTCCTGTACCGCCTGAATAAGATGCACTATCAGCGCTGCTATTAATCTTCACGCCCTCCACTTCCAATTGTTGCTCTGCAATGCCCAGGTTGACCACTTGACCACCGGGCATTTGCAAAGCGACATTCTTTGGGGACAATTGATGGACAAATCCAGATTGGCGGAATCGTGGTGATAATATTTTATAGGTGCCGACAAGCATCAGCACTGTTGCGGCTATTCCGAGTGTTGTGCGTAACCTGCCATCGCTTTTCTTTTTCTCCCTGATGCCTTCCCATACTTTTTCGACGGGGAGTGTGTCAGGCAGATTTTCCAGGATGGGGTTGTTACCATATTTTGCATATAAGTCATTACGAATGACTAGCGCTTCCGGTTCCTGCGCAAGGAGACTTTTGAGGGTAGCACTGTCTTCCGGTGTAATGACTCCCGCTATCTCATCCAACACTAATTGTTCAATATATTCCGGATGTACAGACATATTTAATCGTAAGATCGTAGAAAGTGAAAAAAGGTACTTATTGTGGAAATGAATTTTTTCAGGCTATCCTCCCCATGGATAACGATAAATGTTACAAAATACTCAATTTTCAGGACAAGCTGTGTTTGAGATTTTTCCGCAGGATTTTCAATGCCCTGTGGATGTGGTTTTTGACAGATTGTACGTTGATGTCCATGTCAATAGCGATTTCTCTCAAAGTTTTGTCCTGCAAATAAAGCTGTTCGAATGCCAGTCGGCTGGCGGGAGTAATACTGTTAATTGCATCTTCTAATTGTTGTCCCAGTTCTTTGTTTTCGATAGGATGTTTCGTTGTTTCTGTATCAGCCATCCAGGTGTAATGCTGCCGGTGATTGCGGGCAGAGTTACTCTTCCGGATGTGGTCTACTACTTTATTACGTACTACCCTTACCAGGTATGGTTTCAGGCAATCCCCAATATTGAGTGTCGCTCTTTTGTTCCAAAGCCACATAAAAACTTCCTGCACGATATCATTAGATTCTTCTTCTAGTTGTAAACGGCTATATGCCTCAAGGAATAAGCGTTTGCGGTAACGCTCAAATATCGTATTGAACGCCTCCTCACTATTTGCCTGCAGTAAACAAAATAATTGCTCGTCGTTATAGCTGCTTAAATTTTGCATAACGATAATTGAATTTCAGCCTTGGATTGTAATTGTGCCTGGATGGTATTCACATGACTCACATGATCAGCTCTACACAATATATAACTTTAAATGTAAACTTGTACCCCGTCCCCCATTAATTACTTCTACTAAACTAATAATTAGGGGATAGAGTTAAGTTAACTGATTGTTAATACACGTAAAGTTTATCATGGCACCCTTACCTGGACAGCAATAGGTAATATTTAGCCCCATAAAAAAGACTATCAATTTAAGTAATGGCAATAGGTATCCTGTGGCAGACCTGGCTACCACTGAATAGGATGATGAACGTGAAAAATATAAAGGAGATGCACTACTGTAGGTGGACAGCAGTGATTGATCACACGACTAATTTCAATTCTTCTCTCAGGACTTTCAGTGCCCTGCTGGTTTGGTTTCTTACTACCTGGGTGCAGATGTTCAGGCTTGTTGCGATTTCACTACAGCTTTTATCCTCGATGTATGCCAGCTCAAATATTTTACGGCAGGCTGGAGCGGAGATCTTTTGCATGGCTGTGTGGATCTGTTGGCCTAGTTCTTTGCTTTCCAGGTAGTGGAGCTCGCATTCTTCCTGCAGGGTATGCCATAGGTGCATTTCATACTTTCGGGCTACGGCATTATTCCTGCATTTGTAAGCATACTGAAAATGTACGGCTTTCAGAAAATAGTGTTTCACAGGAATACCCGAAGGGATATGGCTTCGCCGCTGCCAGAAGGATGTAAAGATCTCCTGAACAATGTCTTCGGCTTCCTGGTGATTCAACAGTTTTTTTCTCGCGACAGTCAGCATGACTGGTTGGTAACGGTTGTAGAGTATGGTAAAGGCGCTTTCCCCTCCTTTCTTTACCAGCTCTAGCAACTCAGAGTCGGTTAAATGTAACATATGTTCTTCTTAATCGGGGAGGGTGCGGAAAAGTACTGTTTGAAATTAATGTTAAGTGGTGATGAGTACCAAATTGTATGCGGAACGATATATAATTAACCGGTGTAGCCAACATAGAGGGATAATTGAAGGCATGACCAGGGGGGAACTATCATCATTAGTTGATAGAATAAGAAACTATTGCGTTTTAATTTTAAATTAAATAGTAACAAACAAAAGTAACCCCGGGAAGTTAATCCCGAAGTTACTCGTTGTTCCAATGGGATTTTCGAAGAAGAAAAAAGCAATAATTCTAACCAGCGTATAGCTATCAGGTGGGAAACCAGAAATGGATGATAGAATGAAAAAAGCTTTCGTTAGTACAAAGGTAGACGATAAAGCAGGGTATTATTTTGGAGATAACTTTATTATATAGGATATAGAGATAGCATCCTGATGTGATTGTATTTTATTATTTGCTGATACAAAGCATGATCTTTTTGTCATGTAAGACAATTGTCATCTTGTCGTTAACACGCTCATTATTTTAATTTCTTCCTTGCAATGAACAATTTGTGTTTTCAAATTGTATAGCACCCGCTTACTTTATAGCTTATGATAATGTAGGCTGTGTAGAACCTTGTCTGGCCAATAGTACACCGTGTTGGCAGGTTGAATTTCTTTTCATAAATTAAAATTGTTGAAGCAGGTTGCCCCAACCCACCACTTTCAGGTATTACTTTATTTAGACTATTGCAATAGACCTAAATCAATTTGATTTTAAAAAAAAGAAATAGAATGAGAATTATCTTTGTAGCCCTCGTTTTTATTGCTAATTGCGCTTTATTCACTTCCAATATTTTAGCTCAAACCATTTATCATGTTTCCGGTAAGACAGGTAACAATGCTAATGACGGCTCAATATTAAAGCCGCTTAAAACCATCAGTGCTGCCAGTGCTAAAGCGCAGCCGGGGGATATTATAAATATTCATGAAGGGACTTACAGGGAGAGAATTGACCCACCCAGAGGGGGAACATCTGACAAATTAAGGATTACCTACCAGGCGGCTAAAAATGAAAAGGTTATAATAAAAGGTTCTGAAGTTATAAAAGGATGGATTAAAATATCTGACAATACCTGGAAGGTAACTTTATTGAATAGCTTTTTTGGAGATTTTAACCCATATGTTGATACTATTTATGGTGATTGGTTTTATGGTAAAGAAAGGCAGCATCACACCGGAGAAGTCTATTTAGATGAAAAAAGATTAACAGAAGCAGCCACGCTGGATGAGGTAATCAGGAAACAGGACAGAGATGCGTTTTGGTTCTCCAAGGTGAATAAGGATAGTACAACTATATGGGCACAGTTTGGAAACGTAGATCCTAATAATCATCTGGTAGAAATAAATGTGAGGCAAACCATTTTTTATCCCCAAAAGACAGGGATAAATTATTTAACTATTCGTGGGTTAATTATGCGTCATGCCGCCACTCCATGGGCACCGCCAACGGCAGAACAAATTGGTTTAATTGGTACTAACTGGAGTAAAGGCTGGATCATAGAGAATAATGAAATCAGTGATTCTAAATGTTCCGGTATTGCGCTGGGAAAATATGGTGATGAATGGGATAATAAAGCAGAATCGGCAGAGGGATATGTGGGTACGATTAACCGTGCATTAAAGAATGGTTGGAATAAAGAAAATATTGGACATCATATCGTTAGGAATAATAAAATTTATAATTGTGAGCAGGCAGGTATTGTCGGCAGTTTAGGGTGTTCATTTAGTACCATAACAGGGAATACCATTTACAATATTCATATTAAAAAATTATTTACAGGTGCTGAAATGTCCGCTATTAAATTTCATGGAGCGATAGACATGGAAATCAGTAATAATTTAATATACCATTGTGACCGTGGTATCTGGCTGGATTGGATGGCCCAGGGAACACGGGTTTCTGGAAATTTATTATTTGGTAATTGGAATTATGATGTTTTTCTGGAGGTAGATCATGGACCTTTCGTGATTGATAATAACATCTTTTTATCGCCCAGATGCCAGCGTGTGTTAGCGCAAGGTGGGACCTATGCTCATAACCTTTTTGCGGGGCATATGTTTATCGAAAATTTTGATGACAGAATGACTCCATACATGAAAGCACATTCCACCGAGATGGCTGGGTTAATCAGTAACCCTCCGGGAGATTTCCGCTATTACAATAATATTTTTGTAGGGTATACCTGTAATCTGAATACTTACGATACAGCCTCTTTACCACTATGGATGGATGGGAATGTATTTTTAGCTGGCGCAAGACCTGCTGATAGAGAAATATTTCCTATATGGAATCAACTTTACAACCCGGCTATAGATCTTGTATATAAAGAGGATGGTATCTATCTTTCTATCAAAATGGATAAGAGGTGGAAGGCGCTTCAGCCGCGTAAGCTGATAAGAAGCGAAATGCTTGGTCGGACTATTTATTCAAATCTTCCTTTTGAAAGTCCGGATGGGAGCCCTTTAACTATTAATTTGGATTACTTGAATAAAAAGCGGGATGAAACCAATCCTTTTCCGGGCCCTTTTGAATGGAAGCAGGAGGGGAATAATGCTCAGTTGATTAAAGTTTGGTCCAATAAGATTGCGGACAATTAAAATCGGAAATACTCCCGGTTAAATTCACTCATTTATATAAAACACAAATTCTCATAATTTTATCCAGTCTTTCATTTTTTTGATGTTATCCTCATCCCGCTAGCGCAATGAACAAATTGTGTTAACAATTTGTATTACCCCCTCCTAAATAACTATGGCTGATATTGTTGCCCGGCTGGAACGTTGCCTGGCCAATCAAGAAACTGTGCTGAATCTGGGTAATTGCGGACTATGTGATGATGATTTTTCCTATACAGGAGATCTGGGGCGCTTGCTGGCTCAATGTACCCATGTAAAGACCTTAATACTCAGCAACTATTATTATGACTGGATACTACATGAGTCTCCGGTCCTGGGTTTCAATGCCCGATACATCTATCATCAAAGGGATAATTCCTGGGAAAAGGGATTTAAAAATCCCCGATGGCGGGAGCCTATTGACTATTTTCCTATTCCTACATTCAGACCTCTTGTAGCCATTGGGGCTGGCGGGAAGACGGACAATCACCTGGAATGTATTCCGGCAGTAATCGCATGTTTGCCTAATTTAGAAGTGCTGGTATGTGGTGGTACCAGGTTTAAAAAATGGGAAATCGATTCGCTGGCACCTCTACAGGGACTTGATAAGCTGAAAACACTTATACTTAGCAATAATTCTATTAAAGAAGCAGACTGGCTCCATTGGTTTCCACAATTAGAGAAACTGGATCTTAGCAATAATCAGATAGACCATTTATATAAAGTAGCAGGACATAGCAGTTTAGAATACCTTGACCTTTCCAATAATGAGTTGCCGCATGCCTATGAAATAAACAAGTTCCCGAATTTGCGCTGGCTTAGTTTGGCTAATAACAGACTAGAGACAATGGATGGTGTAAATAATTTGCCATTATTACAGGTGTTGGATCTATCCACGAATGCTATCTCTGATTTCAAACCATTTGAATGGAATGTATTACTGGAAAAACTCAACTTCTCTAATAATTTAATCAGCCAGCTTGATTACCTGGGAGAAGTACCCAGGTTGAAATGCTTATTTGGCAGGTGTAATAGGATTAAGCAAATTAAAGGAATTAATAATTTACGGCAACTACAGGTATTGGACCTCTCTCATAATATGATTGCTCAATTGCCGGCATCATTTAAGGGGTTGAAGGCACTGGAGATACTGGATCTTTCTAATAATTACCTGCAGGTACTCACCAATATATTTAATCTGCCAAAATTACGCCTGATAAATGTCTCGACAAACTATATTAATCGTATGGATTGTCGCGCAGATTGTCCTTCATTAGAAGAGTTGAACCTTAATAATAACAGGCTATCGGGATTGAAGGTGTTACCCCATTTCCGGAATTTGAAAAAGTTATATGCCAGAGAGAATGATATTGAAGAAGTAGTGTGCGGCAATAATACTGGTTTGACAGAAGTTATTTTGTCTAATAATAAGATCCGCAGCTTAAGGTTTGTTACAGCATGTTTGAATCTCGTTTACCTGGAGGTGGATAAGAACAGGATATCCACCTTAAATGAATTGGGGTATCATCCAAATTTATGTGTATTGTATGCGGAAGGAAATTGTCTTTCAGGAGAACTTTCTATGCAGCATCTTCCCGGTTTGCAATTGGTAGACGTTTCATCCAATAATATCCTGCAGGTAAGTGGTATTACTGGTTTGCCACATCTGAAAAGCATTAACCTTGAGTATAATATTATAGAAGATATAGGGGTATGGGAAGAGCTGCCTGCACTGCAGAGCGTAAATTTGCGTGGTAACAGAATCAGGGACTTAGTCGGCCGCTTTGGCTTGCTACCTGCATTGAAAATGCTGGAAGCCTCCAGAAACCAGATTTCTGCAATCCCGGATTTACAATTGTTTCCTCAGCTGAAGCGGCTAATTTTATCCACTAACAAGATTCATAAATTAGACAAGCTGGTACCTCATCCTTCATTAAAGGAGGTTCGCCTGGATCAGAATAATATTGTTTTGATAGCTGACACCACATTTCTTTTTAACTTTTATAAACTGGATTTATCCAATAACCCGCTTTCAAGGATAATTGGATTTTCTAATTTGCTTAAAAAAGAAAAGGGTATATATATCAGAGAGATTGAAGGTACTGGATTAGAAATTAAATGGTTCGGGAAGAATTTATTTCTGCCATCATTCCCTTTTAATATCCCTAAAGAAATTGGAGGTGGCGATTCAGACAATATTAAGAGCTGGATTATAGCCATGGACGAAGGTGGTGTTGTCAATACAGAAGTCCGCGTGGTGCTTTTGGGGAATGGAGAGACAGGAAAGACAGCTTTGTCTTACTATTATAGAAATGGCAGGTTCTATAAAAAGAATGATAGAACTCATGGCATTTATATTAATAAGTGGGAAGTAAATTTGGATAACCTGCCGAAGGGGATAAACGATCAATTAAGGTCAATACTTCAACAGAATTTTAAAGCCGAGGATGCGCCTGAAATAAAATCTATTATAATTAACCTTTGGGATTTTGGCGGGCAGGAATTCTACCATGCGACACATCGTTTATTTATGAGTAAGGATATATTGTATCTGGTGTTATGGAATAAAGATACTCCTGCTCTAAAAGAAGGGAAGAAGAAAAAAAAGGAAGAAGACCTACCTGTTGATTACTGGATTAAAAATATTCAGCATTATGCACCTGGTAGTTCGATTTTGCTGGTCCAAAATAAAGCAGATAATGAATATGCTGTGGATAATGATACCAGCTTTAAAATTTGCAGGTATAATGAAGCTTCTCCCAATAGTGTGATTCAGTATATACTGGATATGGAAACATTGAAAGAGGGAATTCTTAAGAAGGTGGCTACACTTCCCAATTTTGCCCGGTATATTCCCAAGGTATATGATGATATTAAATTCGTCATTGAAAATTCAGGCCGACATTTTATCTCATTTGCTGAGTATGAGGAGATCTGTCAAGAAACGGATTATTCAGTTACTAAGATCATGTCAGATCCCCATCAGAGATATACCTTATTGCGGTACCTTGATAATATTGGTACAGTCGTTTATTTCCGGTACCATGAGCCAATGGAAGATGAGTTTTTGAAGGATTATGTTTTTACAAATCCTAAGTGGCTTGTAACGATGATTTATGAAATTTTAGGTGATGATGAACAGCAATATGAATTTGATAGCGCGCATGTAGAAAAAATAGTAGCCCCATATCGTCTTTCTGCCGATATCTGGATTAAGATTATGAGGAATGCCGGTTTGATTTTCGAAGTAATTTCCAAAAGCGGACCAAGGTATATTATTCCCCAGTACTTACCTGATAAATGTAAAGATCAGACGGCTTATGAATTTGCGATGTTATTTAAGCATATGCCTCATTCTTTTACGCTGAGATACCCTCACTTTATGTCGGAGAGTAATTTTTTGAGATTAATTTCTCATTATGGGAGTGAACATGTTAATCATTTATACTGGAGGAAAGGATTAGTATTTTTTAGAAATGGTAAAACGGTGTTCATAGCGTGTAATATTGAAAAAAGAGTAATCCGGGTAAGTGTGCAGGATAATGATAGTAGTATTGTGAAAGATATACTGGAGCGTATTCAATTGATAGATCCTGTAGAAGGATTGGAGGTTTCTATAGATGAGGAACGTTTTGTGATCCTTTCGACGCTAAAGACGAAGAATATGGCCGGAAAACTGGAAATCGATGCGACAAATGGAGAGACTTTGGCAATAAAAGATTTTAATTATCTGTTTAAGATCCAACCATTTGAAAAACAGAGGACTGTACAAACAAAGAAGAAGATTCGCATTTTTGTTGCTTATTCTGGTAAGGATGGATTATTGCAGGAATTATTAATAGAGGGGCTGAAGGATTATTTGTCGGCAAGAGCAGGATGTGAGTTTGAGTTTTGGAGTGACAAAGCGATTGATATGGGTACGGATTGGAAAGCCATTACAAAAGAGCATATTCTTAAAGCAGATGTGGCGTTGGTATTGGTGAGTCCTGGGTTTGTGTCTTCTCCTTATATACAGAAAGAAGAACTGGGGGAATTTTTGATGAGGATGACTAATGAAGGATTATTAATATTACCAGTGTTGATCAGAAATTACGATTTTGTTTCTTTTGAGAAATTGTCAGGATTACAGTTCTTTAAGGCTTATTATAATGAATATGGGTATAATGCTCCTGTATATAGAACAAAATTTATGCCTTTTGATGTATTAGCAGAGAATGATAATACAGCAAATAATGTACTGAATGATTATTATAAAAATCTGGCGGATATGATATTTAGCGCTGTGAGTAATCACTTTTCTGTCAGGTAGAAAAGGAAAACAATTATTTTTTTGAAGTTATCCATTCAATACAAGGATCTATCCACTGAACAGTGGCTTCTCTATTGTAAGCGCCAAATGCATGTCTGCCCTTCGCATATAGGAATAGTTTTGTGGGAACATGATGTTGTTGCAGTTCAGCGTAGAAATATAAGGTGTTTTTAACGTTTACTTCATTGTCGTCCATTGCATGAACAATAAAAGTAGGAGGGGTGCTCTCAAAAATATGTAATTCGTTTGAGTAGTACTGGACTTTTTCAGGCGTAATTTCCGGGCCTATCAGCAGTTTTCGTGATAATTCATGTGTCAGGCTATCAGAGAAACTGATAACTGGATATATCAACACCATGAAATTAGGCTTTAAGTCAGTATGATTGGGGTTATCGATATAAATGTCATCCAGGTGTGTGCAGAGCGTTGAGACCAGGTGTCCGCCGGCAGAGAACCCCATTATTCCAAGTTTGTGCTGATCAATTTTATATTCTTTCGCATGCTCTCTTACATATTGAATTGCTCTTTGCGCATCCATAACGGGAACAATTTCTTTATGTGTCATTTTTGAGCTATCAGGCACCCGATATTGTACTAAGAAACAGGTAATGCCGGCAGCTGTCAGTTTTTTCGCTGCGGGTATTCCTTCTACTATATCTGCTACTCCCCGATATGCTCCTCCCGAGCAAATAATCACTCCGGTACCGGTGCTTTTTCCAACTGCTTTATAGACGGTTAAGGTTGGAATATCTGCATTTTTCGCATTTGGTACCTGGCCGTTATTGTACAATGGAATGATTTCCTGGGAGAATGCCTTTGTAAAACAAGAAAAGTATACAAATAGAACTAATAATGGGTATTTATTATACATATTATGGGAAAATTCTTAAGGAGATTGCGGTAATCGCGTTTGTATAATATAAATTTAAAAATATCATAATTTGAATGGCTTGTTTACATAAAATATGTTATCAAACTCCGCTAATCGCAATGTCATATAGTATGTCTCAGATTAGCACGTAAACAATAGAACGCTCAAAGTTAACACCGCCATTAAAGAAAATAACTAAAAATACTGCTATGTTAACACATCCGGCAGGAAAAGCTGAAAAACTTTTCTATGTAGAAAGGACAGAGGTAGCTTATGATGAAGTTTCTTCTATACCTGAAGAATATATACCGTTTATTCTACCTTATGCTGGGATTTATTTTGAAAGGGATCAACATTGTGATATTTTAAGCCAGCATAAGCAGGTCGGGCCATTTTCTTTTTGGGTACAGGAAGTTTTTGCTCATGAATCCTTCATTCTCTGTCCATATACTCCTATGCATATTTGGGCTTTGCATTTTATGTATGATACCAGTTTAGAGGTGGAGTTATATGAAGATAAATCATTCAACCTGGAAGAAAGGGAATGTAATCTTTTTAACCTGGAGTCAGATTTACATAAAGTTCCCATGGTTAAAGGACAAAGGCTCCTGTCATGTCATATAAATTTCCCGCCCAATGCATTAAATGACCTTTCCAAATTTTATCCCGGTCTTTCACGGTTGGGTAAGTTAGAATCACATGGGATTAGTGGTCCATTGAATAAATTCCCTTATCACATCAATCCTGTATGTAGCTATTTGTTACAGCGTGCACTCACTTGTCGTCATATAGGTATACCTGCTGATCATTTTCTATACCGTTGTTGTCTGGATCTGTTACTGAACTTTTCTCAACAGGATTTACAATTGCCGATTGAGATGGGTAATGTTTTGCATTTAGATTTGTTAACTAAATTATTTAAATTCCTGATAGAACATCCCCATCATTCTTTTACTAATGCACAGTTGGCGAGTATGTTTGATCTTTCTGTGTCTGAGTTAAGAGAGAGCTTTTTAAAGCATTATTCTATTTCCTTGAATGAATTTATCCGGATGACAAAAATGATAATGGTATTTGAATTGCTTACGGAAAAATCAACGCCGCTTTCGGCGATAGCGCATGCAGCGGGGTATAGTGATTGGCAGACGCTTAATAAAGCTTTTAGTAGATATTATGGATGTGAGTTGGATGAGTTGAGACGGGCTATGTGACGTACTAGATCAATCCTATTAATAGAAGTGAGAAAACTGTAATGAGATGGACAGGGAATAATAAGTACCGCATCTCGATCTGTCCGGCAAAAACGTTAAATGCAAAATTGGTTATCCAAAAAAGGCCAACAAGGATTAGACCGTTAATTAAAGGATTAAAATTGCCTTTTCTGTTTATTATGAAAAACCTTATGGACAGGAACCAGAATAGAAAATGGATCAATAGTGTGAAAAGAGGGTATAATCCTAATAATCCATCAATGATATTAACATCTACCAGTCTTATTTTTATTTGGGAGTGTTTATATTTGAACCATTCTACTGCACTCTTATGGATATAGTCTAATCCAAAATTATACCTATCCATTGCAATCATTGGAGGGAGGAACCAGCTTTGTATATGAGGAATAATGACATGTTTGAAAAATGCATATGGATAATGAGTAATGATCCAGGTTCCATATTCTTTGTATAGGGGACCTGCTTTTGCCCAATATTTTACTTCCCTTGAATGTTCTCCGCCTGGGAAATTATTCCTGAAATAAATCCATAGTGGAGATTCATCGGCCCACATATAGTCATGAAAGGCTTTTCTTTTTTCTATTTCATTGTTTTTATCATTTTTAACTTTTCGAAAGTATTCTCTGACTGTGTTATCCAGATTTTTAAATTTATCGGGGACTTCCAGGCGTAAGGAGTCTGGAATATACCTGTAGGTGTATAGGGCATTATTTGCTAATTGCCAGCCGGAGAATGGGGTGAATTGACGGATTCCGGATATTTTGTAATAGACCTGACGGTTATGGTTGACATAAGCTCCAATGAGGATTAAGTAAATGAGCAGGCCTGCCAGTTTAAGTTTTATGTCTGTTTTTGAAATGTATAATGCTGCTATTGAGATTAGAATAAAGAACATGGCGTTGTACCTGACAGTAAATGTGAGGTATAATATGAAGCTATGCCAAAGAATCGCTTTTGGGGTTGGTTTATAAATGATCCATAGTAATAGTGAGAACCAGATTAAACTAAGTGTCAGGCAAAAGTTGTCGCTTGATATGGTATTGGCTATGGGGAAAAACAGTGGATTAAATAATGCAGATAGTAGTAGAAGTATTCTAATTAAACGTGCAGGAGAATAAAAATAAAATAGGGTGAAATTAAGTGCCAATGCTGCAGCTTGTAGAATGGTGTATTGAAGAATGATGAGTGCAGTGTCGGAGATGGTGAATGCACTGAAGAATCGTAAAAGCATGGAATATCCGATAGGGTAGATGCTGACCGGGGCATTTCTTCTGGCATCAAGAATGTAATCCCATGACTCTCCAACGAAGAAATTAGGATATGGAAATAGGTATTTGTAAATTATGAATTTCAGTAAGATTATTATGATTGCAAGGATTAAATATAATTTGTTTTCTTTATTGTTAAGGATAAAGTCGTTAAAAGTTTGATTAGTATTTAAGGTTTGAAGTGCAGGTGTAGAAGGCATTATTCCTGGGTATTTGTCAATAATATTGAGTATTATCGAATGGTTTATATTAAAGGGTTACTATGTTTGTTATCTTGCGAATGCAATCAAAGCTTATAATATTAAGCTATTTAATTACCCTCAAATATAAAATAGGATAACCAGTATAATTTAATAGAACAGTTATTGCTTAGTATGTGCAATAATTACAGTTGGAAGTTTAATTAAAATAGATGGGCAATATTGTGATAATATACATATGATCGTATTGTAAGTTATCTTGTTTAATTTAATAATTATGTAATTTAATAACGAAAAAATAGATAAAGCATACATTGTTAATATTTAATGGCTACCTATAAGTAAATAGTAGGTAACCATTAAATTTGTATCCTGTAAATAAGCAAATTATTTACTAAAGATTTGGTTCAACTTTTATCGGTCTATATGTATTATTTATAATTGGGACAGTACAAAATAAGGTAGTACCACTAAAAACATTAGCTGAATACTTCGTACTAAGTACTGCTTTGTATGTTCTTTGTGAACCAAAAGGTGTACCGACTGTGGTATAGCAAAATAAATTTCCATTAAATCTATGTTGGGATTTAAAGGCTAATATACCACCTAAGATGCTGGAAAAACCAATTAAGGTGAGAAGTATATTTTTTTTTTTTTCATCATATTATTGCTTTTTATCAAAAAGCTAAATTTTGGTTGTTAATATTTAAGTGAACAAAGCCCGTTAATTTTAACTATGAAAGATCCTATCGTCCAATTCTTTTATATTGAATATATGGGAGCCGGGAAAAAAATAAAGAATTCTATTTTTTAGTTATTAATTTAACTAGTTTTCTTTTTCGTTGTAGATAATGGTATAGCCATCATACTTTTTATATGAATACATTTTGAAAGTACTGAGTAACATTATAATTCAATCCAATACCTAAAGAGATTTTCATTTAGAGATCTTGTTTGACTTTTATCGGCTTATAAAGATTATTCTCTATGGAATGGTGCAGAGCAATGTTGTTTCGATTGGGGTTTGAATATTCCTTGCACTAGTTATTGCATAATATATTTTCGTATTTCCCTTTACTATACCAATTGTGGTGTAGCAAATAAGTGATTCATTAAATCTGTGTTGTGCTTTAAATGCTAATGTGCCACCTATAGTGCTTACAAAACAGATCGCGCTAAGAATAATATTTGGCTTTTGTCATGGTATAAAATGATTTTAAAAAAACAGAATTATTCAGTTCTTTTTTCTTAAAAGGAGATGTTGTAATTAATTCAACATTACTTACATAATAAATTTACTTGTTGATTTTGGATAAATATTTGGACCTGGATGATTATAATTGCTAAATAAGGATAACTACATCAGTATTTAATTGGCATCTGAAAAGGTAATTATCGTTTATTTTAGGATAATTGATCTACACATTGATTTAAATATGGAGAAAAGATCAAGTTATAGCTTCTTTTTTGATTTATTTATCGTTCTTATAAGATAAAAATTATATTGCACAGCAGAAAAAATGTAGTTAAACGTATAATGATCTAATCTTCAGAATAAATAAGTATTAGTTTGAACAAATAAATATCATAATTCCTCAACTTTGAAAATGCTCGTCATTTAATTGTATTGGGGTTATCCTTGATGCAGTCGATTAACCAAATTGGAATAAAAAATTCAATGGTTATAATGTTAAATTGATATCGTATAACAGATGGAGATAATGCTATATAAAACAAAAAGTTTATTATGCATATTCCTATAAGGAATATCAGACAATAATTAATATTTGCATCTAGTGTTTTGAAATTTACATATATAGCCATTATAACCAAGGATAATAAAAAGAAGGTGGGAATCCTTGAAAATATAAGCATTGACGGGCTCAGTATCGCTCCTCTAAATTGAAGACATTTATCCGGGTTGTTGATTCTTTTTAGATTAAACCAGTTTTTTACCTTTTCGCCATAGTAGCTTGGCCATTCTGAATACAGTGGAGTATGGTTGCCATATATTTGTAAAATAGGAGAATAGTAAGCAATTATATTCGGGTAAATAACATTTTTAATCATTGTTGTCCGGGTAACCCCGGGGTAAAATATTCCTGTATGCTTTGCAGTCAAGGCATACAGGCTTAAAATTTAATGTTGCAATTTCATGGGGAGCTCCCCCCGTTTAATTACGTAGAAAAGGCAAAAGACGCATTATGTGTTTTTCTCCATGCTTTATAAGTGTCTTTTATAAACTCAAGGAGGTCCACATAACTCATTAAATGCAGTCGGATTACCGTAATCATATTCGCAAATGATTTTTTAGTAGCCGCCTTTTTCCGGATCACGACCATCAGCAACTGAGCGATTAGTACACAATAGACCTGCATTTTGATGGCATTATCGCTTTCTCCCCAAAAGTATCGTAATGGGAAGTTTTGCTTAATCTGCTTAAAGAGTAATTCTATCATCCATCGATTCTTATAAATAGTAGCTATCTTGGATGCTGGTAAACTAAAATCGTTTGTGATATAAATATATCTTTTCCCATCTCTGGCTTTATAAATAACCCGTCGCAGCTTTAGCCGTTCAGTCTCAATTCCATTTGTTTTAATGCCAACTGTAATATATTGCTCCTTTATCACTCCAATCGCTTGCTTTTTCTTCGTTTTATCCACCAGCACTTTTGTTACATGAAATACCGCATTGTCTTTCATTCGGCTAACGAATCACACCTTTTGAGTAGTCCATTTGGCAAAATGGTGATATGTATTATATGCCTTATCAAAAACTATCCAACTACCTTCCTTCAACTTCAGGTGATACAGGAACTTACGGTTATGCTCTTTGGCAGGGGGAATCCTGACAAACTCTGTAACTCCACTAAATGCATCCATTAGGGTATGTACTTTGATGCCTCCCTTTTTCCGGGAACCGTCCAATCGGTTACGGCCTACACCTTGTAGTATCTCACTGAACAATGAAATCGTTGTACTATCAATGATTTTCAGATTCCGAATGCTTAACCCTTTCAGTCGGCTGTCCGACATAAATGAGTGATACTTCTTGAGTAATCCATAATAAATCGTTTCAAAGACCAGGTACTTTCGGTGGGTATTGGCATCCGAAAGGGTACTTCTCGCTGGAGCCTTGTCAAAACCGAGATGGGCCAGTTTTCCTTCACAGGCCCGCATACCCTCACAAATTTCCCGAAATCCATTGCAATAGCTGAATACACCATATAGCAGGCTAACCAAGTGAATCCGCAGTGGTAAACGCTTATAATATCTGTTTGACTGATGTTTTCGATTAGTAGATTGTATTAACGCGTTAGGTATTACATCTAATATTTGTGACAAAACCGGGTGTCCGGGAAATTTTTTATCTTTATCCAAGTTTATGTTTTGAGTGTGGTAACCCAAAATTATAAACTATTGGGGCGTAATTGCCCCTTTTTTATTTTTAACCCTTTCTTTTACCCGGACAAAAGTGATTTTTAATATATTCCAGGGGATATTTTTTAATTATATAATTACCGTATGAATTAAATAAAAATTACATCTTGGCGAAGTCGGTAAATTATGTAAATCACCTGGAACATTGATCCTTACACTATCATACCTGATTAAAGGAGATTCAGAGGAAAACATGTAAAAGCAACCGTAAGAAGGTTCTGACTGATAATTAAATAAATCAACTTTTTCATGAGGCCCTTTAAAGTAGGATGTAACAATGTTATGTATTAATTTAAATTGATCTGGTACTTCGCTGGTATCAGTATCTGCAAGATTGGCGTACATATAAAGCGCATTATTTGCTTTCTTCCAACCATTTGAAGAGGAAAAGGATCTTACGCCTGATACAGATTCCATTTTGATACGGGTAAATTCTATAAAAATCCCTAATAACAGAAATGTCAAAATCACCCCCAACGTTTTTTGCCTAAAGTTGATTGGACTTAATGCGAAAGCTAAAATTGTTATAGCAGGATAATATAATGCTGTATATCGTAACGTTAAACTTACTAATACCAATATAGCTTGTGTGTAAATCATATATGGCCTGGGGCTGACTATTATATAAAGCAATTGTGCAATCCAAAGTATTGTAATTGCTGTAAATAATGCATCTGACATTATATGGTTACTGGCTGTTATAAAAAGGGGATTGAAAATTGTAAAAAGTAAAATTAGAATGGACGACCATTTCCCTAATTTGAAAATAGATTTTAATGCAACAAAGAGACAGAGGAATGAGAACTGAAGTATTAAAAACTGAATTGTTACAAACAAGGTTGGAGAATGGGATAATAAGCCGGCTAGATAAATAAATTTTGAATAACCAATTGGCCAGTAATCGATGTCTAGGTTTTTACTTGCTGAATCGATATATAAACAAGAATCTACTGTTATGAATGGATAAGGGTAAAAATGCTTGAAAATTATCCAAATAAGAATTACAGCTATAATAAGGTAAAAATATATTTGATTGTATAATTTTTTTAAATACATATTGGGGTTATTTATTACCAGGCAAAATTTTAACCTTATTAGTGGTTCATTCATTGGTGAGAAATCGCTAAAGGATAAATATGCGAATTTTTTTGAAAAAGACCTTTAGACACCAAGTTAATTTTTAAGATATAGAGATTTCTTTAAGTAATAAATTAATAATCTAGTAAAAGTTAGTGGTAATTATAGTGATCGGAATTCTATTTTTGAATTTCAAGCACTACAGAATATATCTATGTTCATCAATACCAAATTGTATTCCTACGGCATTCTTAAATAAAGAATAAAAGCAGGCTCCATAGAAGAAATAATGCAGTAGAAATTTTTAACTTGTAAAACTTTAATTGTATAGCCCAGTCTTACTGAATAGGCCCATTATCATATCAGCTTGATGTTAACTCTATATTGAATCGAATTATCATTATTGATAAAAAATAGATTATGCAATATATCCCTTCTGATAGTAAACTACTACCCGATCAACAGGTAATCCATGAGATGCGTCACTTAAGGTTATCTATTATTATTCCTGTTTACAATGAAGAAAGAACCATTGCACAAATTCTTGATAAGATCCGGGGTGTAAAACTTATTCAGAATATAGAAAAAGAAGTCATCATTGTAAATGACCAATCAAAGGATAATTCAGAAAGGATAATTAAGGATTATATCTTACGCCATCCGGAATTTTCAATACAGTATTATTCATTACCTGTCAATAGTGGAAAAGGTGCCGCTGTTCATGTAGGTATTTCACATGTAACCGGCGATTTTATGCTAATTCAGGATGCTGATCTTGAATATGATCCATATGAATACAATGTATTACTGATGCCATTGGTTGAAAATATTGCAGATGTTGTGTATGGCTCCAGGTTTATTGGGGGAAATCCACACAGAATTTTATTTTTTTGGCATACCATCGGAAATAAATTGTTGACATTCGTAGCTAATATGTGTGCTAACTTGAACTTAACGGATATGTGCACAGGGTATAAAGTGTTCAAAACCTCACTTGTTCAGCAGTTTATTCTAAAAGAAAAACGCTTTGGTTTTGATCCGGAGATTACCCTTAAAGTGGCGAAAATTAAGTATGTAAGGATTTACGAAGTTGGAATATCCTATTATGGACGTACATACAAGGAAGGAAAAACCATTAATTGGAAAGATGGGGTGAGAACCATTTATTGTATCTTAAAATATGGAATGTTAAAGAGAAGAACAACTTTACCAGAGCCCGGTTTGGCTGTCAGGAGTAAGGTGGGTGTAATTGTATAAGATAATGATTTAGTTGGGTTAATTAATCCGGCTTTTGTCTTTCTTGACCGGATTGCCATCCTTTACACTGTAGCAACCCGAATAACCTTCATCTTTTTTTGCAAAACTGGGTTAGGGTTGAAAATAAGCATCAGAATCTTAAGTTATTTCTTTCGTTCCTAATTCTAAATCTTTCAATGAATTTATATTTACGATTTATTGATCAATCGTCTTTTATTATGAAAAGGTCTGTTTTTGTTGATGTTGTTGCTTTTTTATTTGTTTTACTATTCGTCTATACTGCAACCAGTAAATTTTTAGATTTTTCCCTGTTTAAGGAGCAAATTGCCGAATCGCCAATACTTGCCCCCATAGCCGGCGGAATTGCATGGATAGTTCCAATATCTGAGGTGATCATTTCTATTATGCTCTTATTTCCAAATTGGAGAACCAGGGGATTATATTTTGCTTTAGGATTAATGATGGTTTTTACAACCTATATCCTTCTAATAATGAAGCTTAGCAAACACATACCTTGTAGCTGTGGAGGAATAATTTCATTATTATCTTGGAGAGATCATCTCATTCTAAATTGCGGGTTTTTACTTCTCGGAGCGTTGGCGATTGTTATATCCCGATATGACATTGCCCATGTTAGTTCATCTAATTCACATCACTAGAACTTATTTCATAAATAGGCTGTAAGCCTTCTTAATAGAATATAAGCGAAAGCAAGATGAACAAAAGCTTGAAATCTTTCAATGGATCTATCATATCGTGTTATAACACGT
>NZ_QTJV01000016.1 GCF_003412465.1 Chitinophaga silvisoli | reverse complement strand
GGATGTTCGTTGAATGGAAAAAAGTTATTATTAAACAATTTGGGATAT
Source organism: Chitinophaga silvisoli (assembly GCF_003412465.1). Taxonomy (GTDB): domain Bacteria; phylum Bacteroidota; class Bacteroidia; order Chitinophagales; family Chitinophagaceae; genus Chitinophaga; species Chitinophaga silvisoli. The sequence continues at coordinate 153,943 of NZ_QTJV01000016.1, read as the reverse complement.
AGTTTATCTTAAGTCAAGCATCTCTCAACCGAGAGCTTGACTTAGGACTCCTAATATTTTCAGAGAACTAAAACGACTAGAGCTGGTACCGTTAGATCTGCGAGAGCACAAATTTCCTGTACCTTTCCAGCGTAATTAAAGGTACTACCATGGGGCTTGCTGTTGCTAATAATGCTTTATTAGGAGCGCAAATTTTTGATAAATATGCTGAAGGAGGCGGGAAAAACATAAATAAAGTAGATGAAGCATCCTTTACATTGGGTACAACTGGAGTAATGACTACCGGATTGTCCTGGCGGGATACACAGGCCCGGTAGTAGATGGTATAGAGAAATTTGCAGAAATTGCAGGAATGGTAATAGGTATATATCAAAATTGGTGGATGATTTATCAACCTTTTGATGATTTGAGTATATTGGGTAATGCTACCGGAGATTTTGAAACAGATTTTCAGCTTCAACAGGAATATAATGATGGGTTTCATAGTGGAATAGATTATTATAGATGAGTGTGGATACTGTTTAGTATTTGTTTGCTTTAAGTAATGAAATATAAATGATAGGATTATATTATAGAATTTGGGTGGATTGTATAAAACGTGCAAAATCCCAACCCAATACCAGGCGGGATTGGGCAGTAGGGAGTATGATATTTATGTCTATTGCGTTGACCTCCAATTTCGCTTTGTTTATGGCAATTATGCAGCGGCATGTAATTAAGAGTTACTTTTACAAGGTCCATTTTTCATTTTTATCCGGGACTTTAAATACGCTAGTCACTTATGTGTTTTTATTTATCGTGCCTTGTGTTCTTTTGAACTACTTGTTGATACTAAGAAATAAACGGTATGAGCGATTGTTGGAAAAGTATCCTTATTATGGTGGAAAACTATTTGTTAGCTATTTTTTAATTTCCATGCTTTTACCAGTTGTCTTATTATGGATTGCCATTTTCTTTTTTTAGTAATTAAAGAAGTAATCATACAACTGTTATTGTGTAGGGTTGTTTACGCCATGTAGAGGTTCCAGTTTGGGATATAGTTGGTTTTTATTTATGGCCAATAACATCTACACAGTATTACTATCGACGATTCTTATAATGAATGGATATGGTGGATGATGAAATTGGGTGATATACAGTCCTTCGAAAATAAGGATTTCAATAGTTTGGTAAGTTGGGCTGTCTCATTTTTTATTTATGAGGCTGCCCCTTTCTCAGTATTCATTAAGCAGATATATTCCCTTAATAAATGAATCAATAGCAAAAATCTTAGTAATAGGCCTGGCCAATATTAAAGATGAGATCCCTTTTAAGGGAAGAAAACAGCTTACAAAATCCAAATCTGTGTTCCAGGACAATAATTACCAATACCTATTGTTCTAAGCTGATAAACTGACCTTTTTCTATCACGATTTGTTTCCCCCATTCATTAAGCGCCTCCAAAACCGGGATAAATGTTTTCCCGAAATCGGTTAAATTATATACGACCTTTACAGGAGGTTTTTTGCCAAAAACTTTCCGTGTAACCAATCCGTCTTTTTCCAACTGTCTCAATTGAAGGCTCAATGTCATTTCGCTTATCGACAAAATTTCTTTATGAAGTTCGTTATATCTTTTTTCGCCATTTTTAAGATAAAAAAGGATAATCGCTTTCCATTTGCCTCCAACCATATCCATGGCCAAACTTACAGGGCAGGGATAAACTTTATTCTGCAATTTTACATAGTTCATAACCGCTATTTTAACCTATCAACCTTGTTAGTTATTGTAAAGGTAGTCTCCTCAACTTAGTTTTGCAACTACAGTTTTTTAGTTTAAAAAAGTCACCCGAATTATGGCATTAATTATCTTAGCACACCCGAATTTCGATGCATCAATTGCAAATAAAACGATTATCGAAGAATTGAATAACAGCAATTTAAATTTAGAGATCAGAGATATTCATGCATTATATCCTACTTATAAAATTGACATAAAAGCAGAACAAGAAGCTTTATTACGTCATCAGACGATTGTTTTTCAATGTCCATTTTATTGGCTGAATTTACCGGCGATCTTAAAACTCTATTTTGATGAAGTTTTTGAATACCAGTTTGCATATGGCTCTAAAGGGGACAAATTAAAAGGAAAAAACTTCATTCTGAGCCTAACCACGGGAGCACAAAAAGAAGAGTACAAAATTACGGGAAAGCATCACCGGACGATTTATGAATTTACCAAAAATATAGAGCAGACAGCTTACTATGCGCAAATGAACTACATCGACCCCATCTATCTTCACAGCATGTCAACTCACGGAGGGCCCGGACAGCCCCCGCTTCCTGAAGATGAATTAAAGGCCAGGGCAAAAGAACATACTAAAAATATAGTATCCCTGCTAGCGACACTACAGCATCAAAAGGCTAACTAGCAAAGAAAGTACAGTGAAGGACTGAAGATGCAATTTGGCTAAAAGATGAGAGCCTGATCAGTTGGCTAAAGTAATATTAATAGTATTATGTAAAGTGATATGAGCGATATTGCGATTCAAATCTCCCCAAGTCGCATTGTTACATACCACTTTATATACATCACTGATTTGCATAATGAGATACGATAATGGAAATGCGACTATTACCGGTTAGTATTTTATTATTATTAATTTTGCCTCTGCCTGCTACGTGTCAGTGTCCTCAATTACTGCATCAATTATACCTAATAGCAAAAATATTTAATAGTATGTTTAAAATTTTAGGGATTACTGTAATACTAATTTCTGTTTTATTTATCATAGCCATACAAATAGTTGTTGTTAATAAAAAAATAATATATTATAACTGGATTGATCAATCCAATAGTATGACAATGCATAGTTATTTATCATTTTTGGATGGCAATTGGTTTTTTAAGAAAATTGATTTTAATAAAATAGTTAAGGAGCATCCTAATAATGAGAAGTTGAAAAGAAAAATCCAACTCATCAAGTTGGGTCAAAAATTCAGTATTATCTTATCAGCGCTAATTGTAATGAATGCAGGTGTTTTAATATATTTAGATCAGACCAGATGAGATGACATGACATGACATTCGTAGTCTGAGTAATAGCAACCCCTTTAAGACGAACCTGTTGACGACAGTTTTTCAATATTTCTATTATTCAGGCAACTAATAGTCATTGGACTGGCTTTATTTCCCTTCTATCAATTTTATGGAATGCTTGACAAAATTGTAGGGGCTGTCAGGTCCTTTGTCGGCATCCGTAACTTCTAATTGCTGCTGCCGTTCTTCCAACATTGTCAATGCCTTTTCTCTGATTTCCCTCGAAATTCCAGGTGCATATTTCATTAGAAGTTCGAATGCCTGATACCTTGGCTCATACTCCATGTCGCAGACCATCTTTACAAATTCAATGAAATAATCCCTGACATCCAGATTCTCCAGGGCGAATACCAAAGATCCATTGTGATGGTACAACTTTTCATCATTGATTTTTTCAATTATAAAAGGGATCGCTCTATTGTATTTAATGTCGGAAAAAATGAAGGCTATCTGATCTCTGATGCCGTGGTTTTCCGTAACAACAAAAAACCGCAACAATTCTTCTTTATCCTCTTCACTTAGAGCATTAGGATTTATCCCTTTTAATGCACGATATAATTCTCTATTCATACCTTAATTTGTTATTCATTGCTCTGATGTTGTGTAGGTTGGCAGTTCCCCACTATTAAAAAACTCCGGGTATTCCCCCGGACTATGCTTGCCTGGCGACCCATGCGGGTGCTTCTCGTTATAAAACGCCATCCGTTCTCACTCAGCTGGCGCGCTTTATTCAAACTACTGATATGCAGGCATCCAGCACATCCTCCCTGTAAAAGCGGTTAAATCGCTCAATATGGGCATTCTGCATGGGGTTGCCTGCTTGGAAAAATTTAAGCCGGATTCCTTCCGCCTGGCAAAAATCCACCAGCTCATGACTGCGAAACTCCTTCCCATTATCCGCCCGGATAAACCGCGGTTTGCCTCGCCAATCTATCACCTCTTTGATCACACGCTTACACCTTGAGCTGCATCCCATTGTTGGCCTTCAAGCCGGCAATATCCCGTTTCCGGACGGTACTTTAAAATTTTGTTTTTGACGATCTCCTTCAGAGTCCAGTGATCCAGCGACAAATCAGCCTACATTGCCTTTGGCTTCCGGCTCTCTGTCTGAAAAGTCTGATGGTAACTCTTCCTGGTTTTTCGATCTCAATAAATGGCATATCGTCGGCTGATTGATGTTTAATTACACCAGATACAAACCTGGTAGTAATCTTCTCCGACTTCATTATTGTGCACTCTTGCCAATTGTAGTAAGTAGCAGCACGATACCATCCATTCGACAGAAATGTATATATTCTCCTCCACCTTCTGCTCTGGCAAGTACCTAATTTGCTCCAGATCTCGTCTGCCTTGTCGTAAAATATCGTGATTCATTTAATAATATTTTGTGAGCCGCAATATTATTTTGATAATCTCGGTTTAAAAAGACGCTCTATCTCGGGTGGATACCTTCTTCCTTTGAAAGAAATTCACAGAATGAGGTGAACAGATGAGGTATGATAGTAGTTCCATGTTTGGTATGGGTTCTTTGAAAAAATGGATATATTTCCAGCGCAAAATCAGAAATGCGATAGCTGCATTAGCGAAAACAGATTCCCTAGAGTTTAAAGCTGTTATCTGGATTGACATATAGTTAAGCACCAAAAATAGGTAAGATGTATGAATTTCTCTATATTCCTGAAATAAATATGGTCATAACCGGACCAGCAACGTATATTAATGCGAAAAAATACCACCAAAGGGAGGATGTCAAAAATCGGAAACAAAAAGGGAATTAAACCAATAGATTATGTGCCTGAAACATACCGTAAATATTTCCAGTATTATTATGCTTCTTATGTCCTTTAACGCATATGGGCAAAAAATATCTTACAATATGAAAGATATAAATAACTTGTCTTTTAAATACTGGGATAGTAATAATGACATTGCATGGAGACTTGGCGTTAAAGGCGATTTTACTTATTATTATTATAAGAATAACGACAGGATTCAATTTGAAGTTGAAGACTATGTGATAGCGAATTGCGCGTATGCTATTAAATCTGATACCCTCATTAAAATGTTTTTACCCATTGTAATGGAGGAGTATAAGATATTAAAGCTAAATGATGATTCTATGATTTTAAAGTCATTGTCGAGATCTGATACGGTAGTTTTCTTCAAATCAAAAGACCAGGAGAAGCCAATCAAACGTTTGCCCCTGGGCAAATATTAAGCCCTCAATCATCCAGTTTAATTGTCGATGGATACAATCAATATTCATTTCAATATAGAATTTATGATACCATCAATAAGTATTATTTAATATGGGATTTTTTGCTGTTGTAAAAATAGCTGGTATCGGAAATTTTTCATGGGGTGGAGGAATTAGCGAAACTCTTACAGCACCCTGATCAGGTGTGTTGTCTCCACAAACTTAGTTTATCCTGTCAACAGAAACAACAAACTTGTCCCCCTGGAATGGAAGGTTTAAAGTAGTAAAGAAGGAAATAAATCAGTAATTGAAGCATGAAGATGATATTATTGTATATAGCATTGGCATTTGCCTCTATAAGCTGCAAAAGTGGAAGAAAACCCACAAATATAGAAGTTGAAGAGAAGAGTAAGCGATTTGATTCATTGCCAGGTAATAATTTAGACGAACTTGAAGCAAAAGACGCAAATTTCTATTTAAAAGCATCAAAAGGAAAGGAAGGAGAAATTTGTTTAAGGTATCGCTTGAATCATACCAATGGGTATAAAGATTTCTGTTTTAAGTATTTTGATTATTCGGAAGTAGTATTCCCAGATACTTCTGTATGGATTATCAATGGCAATACCTTTAGAGAATCCAGGTATTGCCTTGTGCATGACAGTATCTTAATATTACCATTGATAGGAATGAATAATTTTTATCCGTGTATGTTTTAAACCTGAAGTCTCAGCAGGTGCTTGGAAATGATATTCGGACTTCTTTTAGTTTAGTTTGGATTGATGATAAACGCTCGACATTTTTAACTACAGATACTCCCCAATACATTGATGATACTACTTATTTATACCAGCTCAATAAATATAAAATAGAAGGGAGAGAGCTTTTATTAGTAAAAAGAGATACTGCTCATTTGGGCGTGGACATAAAGGATGACTTGAAAGCAAAGGATAGAATAGCCCGGCGATTATTACCTTGAACTAGGCGGTGATCTAAATTATAAAGCCGGTTAAAGAACATAAAAGAAAAAATAGATTGTCTTTTTTTGTGCAGGAGTGCAATTTTTGCTTGCTGAACCGTCATTTTTAGATTACTGTCCAGCATGTGAGTCGACAGGATATAAGAAATCTTTGTTTTTAGCGCCGGATAATAAAATTATGGACTTTCCAGGAGAAACGTATTTAATCGATCAAATAGAGTTTGGAGACTGTTTAACAAAGTAATTGAAACTATAAAATGAAATTAGTAGGATTTATTAAAGAGTTGGATAATTATGACTGGGCATCCCCCTTATGTAATGAGCTGGGGGAAGAAAGTAATGCTGAGGAATTGGTGAACAATATTATCTCGTATCTGGAGAAAGGTAAATTAATACTGGGATGGATGGGCTATTTTGTTGATTTACGAACGCAAGACCCTATTGCTCCTCATGCTTTCTTAACAGATGGTGTATGGGTTTGGCCATCATATTATCTTTACTATCTAAAAATGTACCCACAATATAAGCTGGATAACAGTTTTATAAATTATTTGAGGGAGAAAAATTTTGTAATCGGTGAGATCTTAAATGAGGATGCTATACTGAATGAATTTATTGAGAAATTAAAAAATTAATAATGCGAATGAGCCCACTCTTTACATTTTTAGTCTAACTTTATGTCTGTTGATCCAATGTTCTTATTTTAGTTTAACCCTTGACGTAAAAAATATTATTTGCATAAGCGTATTATTTTAAACCGTCGCATTTTATTCGCCAATTAACTTCCGGCGATAAATTTTACCAGATAATCTTCAATTTCTGTCATGTAGCCGTTTTGTCAAGCTGCCCGTCCGTTGCCAGAAAATGTGTGTCCGGGTCGCAAACTCATAAATATTGATTATTAATATGGCTATCGATGTTGGTATTCCTATTTTTAAAAATAATATTTGTCCTGGTTACTTTCATGGAAAAAGCATTTTATATCAACAAGTAATTCTCCTCAGCTGGCTAACTTATCGGTTGGTCTTTTATAACTGAAGATGACTGAAACCGCACTGACACAGGACCTGGAAGAGCACCCCGATTATCCAGGTATGCTTAGTGTCGGTGGGGTGTTAAAGAATTTTGACTTAGCGAACATCGCTTTAAATGGAGGCAACTCTCTTTTACTGAATGCTAAATGCCATTCAATTACTTTTCATACAATCTCTATCTTTTAAAATTAAGTAATAATGACACACAGGTATTTTTTTCTGATAATAGGGTTGATCATACCATTAGAAACATATTCACAGAAAACATTTTCTGTGAATATCCAGGTTAATAATACAATTCAAAAAGACAGTTTATCATTTTTTGTAGACGATGGACAAAGACCGGTCACCTTTCATTCAGTAAATAATGAAGTCAGGCTGACCGGGGAGCTAGCGACTGAGGCAACCACCTTAACTATCCGGTATAAACAGGCTGCCACCATATTGCTTATCAGTGACAAGCCCGCTTCAATATCTCTTTATTATAAAGATAACGATCTGAATTACGCTAAGCTTTCAAATACACTGTATGTTTTTGATACTATTTATAATAAATATTACAGGGAAATTTATAGATATAGATTACCGGAATTACACGATTATCTAAATTTCTGGAAAGGAAAAGATAATGATGCCTACAGGAATGATTCTCTATTTAATATTAATAAACAACTGCTTAAAAATCTCTGCCTGAAGGCATTGCCGATATTAAAAAAATACCCCGATAAATATTATTCGTTCTGGTTCTTCTGTAATCAGGTGATAATGCCATCTTTAAATATCCTTATTCAGCATACTGCTTATGTAAGGACGCTATACAACTTTCTCCGGAATGACCTTGACAAACGATTTTTGAAGACAGAAAAAGGACAGATGATTGCCGATCAATTACAGGGTATTCTTCATCCCGCTATTTTAATGCATCCCGCACCTGTATTTGCTGTAAAGGATATCTATGGGAATAATATTCAATTGAATCCTACCGGTAAATACCTGTTGCTCAACTTTTGGGCTTCCTGGTGTGGACCTTGTATCGTAGAAATGCCTTTCTACCAGGCATTACAGCAAACCTTTCCTGCAAACAAACTGGATATAGTGGGTGTCAATATGGATAGGAATATGTCAGACTGCGCAAAAATAATCTCCGATAAAGATATGAACTGGATCCAGGTATTTGACCAGGGCAGGAAAATCAGTAACAGCTACGGGATCAAAGCACTGCCTACTACTGTGGTGGTTGATGATAAGGGAATTATTATTTATAGAAAAGAGGGGATTGATACTTCAAATCTCCGGGCGTTATTAAATAGTAAGTTGTTATGATACCTGTCTTTATAATTAATCTACCACAAAGAGAGGCCTGGCTTGGTTTAAAAACTGCGCTTCTCTTGTAGGACCCATAGCAGTCGCATTGAGGATGATCATTTCCATTAAAAAAAAGAAGGCATCCCGCAACCAGCGGGATGCCTTCCATACTTACGCCACTATCACCTCACTCACCGTCTCATTCCCCGGCAGATCCTTCGCCACCGCTCTCACCTTACTCCCTGCTACCTCACCATTCGCCACCGTCGCCGTATACACCCAATCCAGCCCATTCGCCTGCAGCACCGCATCTCCCTGCTCAACCAAATCCCCCGCAGCCGAATAAATCGCCACTCTCACACCAGCCACCTTAAAGTCATCCACCGCACGTACCGTAATAGCCGCACCTATCAAACCAGTATACAAATCCGTACTAATCTTCGTGATCTCCGGAGCTTTAAACGCATCCCTCACCGCAAGATTATACGCCGTCTGATCTCCCTTCACTGCCGCTGCATACAATGCTTTCAAAGCCGGATCCGCCATCACCGCTTTACCATAGATGATGCTCTCCTTAAACTTTGCCTGCACGTCCAGCTGCTTATCTGTAGGTGGCACAGAACTACTTCCCCTGTGTTTCCCAATCAGCATCTTACCCGATTTTTTCTTCGTGATCGTCATAATCCTCCCAATAGACCCGGAAGACTCTTTCAATATGAGATTATCTGTCTTTGCCATAAAAACTGTTTTTAAAGATTTAATAAAATGAAGGCCATTCTTCGACCTTCCTTCGATCATCCTTCGACGCTTGTTCGACACGTCTTCGACGCTTCTTCGACGCTTGTTCGACTAACAGTCATCCAGTGGAACAAAAGGTGCCTCTCCTTTATCCCGGGCACAGCCTGGATCACTATCGCCTTACGAATGCAATACTAACACGACAATCCACACCAAAATGAAAAATCTTTTGACGAAGGGGAAATTAACAGTTGGCAATTAAAGAAAGTGGAGTTGAAAGAAGAGAGAGACTTACAAAATGATCAGTAAACGACTAAACAGTAATTCCGAATAAGCTCTTGACAGGGGAATTTCCCTGTCAAGAACTACAACACTATTTTCCGTCACACTGGTGATATGCTCTAATGCCACAATGTAACTCCGATGTACACGGCAAAAGAGTGCCACGGGTAGCTGTTCCTCCAGTTGGCTGAGGTTACTACTTACCAGGTAAGTACCCTCTCTTGTAATGATCCTGGAACATCCGCCACTGGCCTCTACCAGTATGACGACTTGGCTGCTCACCTTCGTGAAAAGCCCTTTGCTTTTGCGTACAAATAAATCTACAGACATAAATAAATGGGTTTTTTAGCTCCTCGGCCTAAGCATCAGCAAGCGATAAGCAAGATAAACCGGGTCATGCTCAGTGTACACCTCACAATATTCCCGTAAGGTAGGTATATACCCCTTGGGTTTACCGTTCTTTTCACGATACTTCCTGAATCGCCTTTGGGCAGTACGAAGAGATTGATCTGTTAATAATACGATATCACTTGGGTATATCGCTGAGTCTATTATGCGTGCAATTGCGTCATTTACGACAATTGCGACATTAACGCCACTTTGCAATTTTTCTTGATTTTCATGCTTAATTTTATTTTGGGTTCATTTATCGTGGCACAGCAAATATAAAAATAAATGACCTTATCACAGCTTTTTTAAATCACTAAAATTCATAATTACGCTATGTTACAAAAACAAAAACGCCCTCGCAGGCGTAATGGGAAAGGTATATCCCAAAAAAGAAAAATGAATAGAGAATTGATTCACATTGCCCGTGCATCCAAACTCATTCTTACCCTATGCAATTGCGGCCCGGTCTACATGCAGCCTAAGCGCAGCAGGTTTAGAGTACTGCAAAGATTCCTTTACCACGAGGTACTCAAAAATGATCCATTCCATAAGCCGGGGAAACGACATATCAGTATGTCCGGACTACACCCATTGATAGGTTATGACCTGGATCCCGATTATGCGCTGTCAGCATATTTTAATGTCATCTATACAATTAATGTACAGGCATCCACAAAAATTGTAATTGACATACCAACGTTTGTTCCAGCCGCTCAGTTAGTAAGTCCCCATAGCGCCACTCATTGCAGGATTATAACAGTAGCTGCAGCATTGGATTTTCATCGCTATTCGGCTTTGATCCAGTCTGCACAGTCATCGCTGTTCCCATTCTCCCGCGATCCTGTAGCGGGTTTTTCGCTGACAATGCCAATGCCTCCACCTATTGGAGAACCTGTCATCGTATTGCTTGGACTTTCATTCATAAATGAAGACCTGGCTGAACCAGGCGCTCCCGCATATTGTCAGACCGTAAAAATCATTCACATAGAAAACGCAACCCCAAAAATCCAAATAGCATGAATTTTCCATTTTTCCCACTTCACGACTTACGCGTCAGCGTAGAAGAATACCTCTGCACTTCCGGTGATCCCAAAGATGATGCTTATGATAATCTACAGGATACACTCACTTTTATGCAGGACGCAATCGCCGATTTCATGCTCTCAGCCAAAGATGATGCGGTGTTAAAAAGATACATGCGTACCTGGCAGGAGCAGGTCAGGCAAATATTCGACCAGATCCCGCTGTCATGGTTGGAAGACCTGGATCCGGAAAATCCGGCCGCATACGATGATCCTTTAGCCAGGAATAAGAATGTATGTTACGAATGTTTCCGCCTGTTAAAGGAAATGCAGCTGCAGTATCCATCCTATTTCGATAAGACCTGTTTTCCGCCGCTTATCTACATAGAGATAGAAAAATCAATGTACCACCATAAAGTGCTCCTCATCGGACAATGGATGGAGGATAAAGGAGAACATTTACAGCAACTCTGGCGGGTCATGCATGGTGCCATCGGCAGACTCTGGAATCAGGATCAATGGCGGTATAGCTACCATGAGCATGACTATATCATGAACCTGGTTACACAACTCATGGAACTCATCACCTCACATGGAGAAAACCTGCGTAAAGACCATGTGTATTACCTTTTGTTTTACATCAATTTTAATGAAAATGGATTTATGCACCATCTCACATCTTCGATCACTGCCGAAATGGAGAGTACCGTGCTGCCAAATGAAAAACGGAAGGTTCTTAAAAATATGGAGAACACCATTAAAGATATCCTGGTCAGAAACGACATGACCCTTGATCCGGGAAATCCCCCCATTACTAAAATGCTGCAAACCTGGTTGCAAGGCCAGCTGGAAGAACTGCAATCTTAAAACCATCAAAATACATCCCGATGAATTACATCATTCATCTCAATGCCTTTTTAGATAAGGCAGCAAAGGAGAAATGGATGGTACCATACCACTATTCCCTTTACATGGCCCTCTTCGCCACCTGGAATAAACTCGGATTCAGAAAAATATTCAGCATCCGCCGCGATGAGATTATGGCAGCCGCAAAGATCAAGGCAAAATCCACCTATTACCGCGCCTTAAAGGACCTGCATGCACATCAATACCTGGTGTATTATCCGTCCTCCCAAAGACAATGTCCGGCCTCGGTTGCTATGATACCGTTAGATGGACGCACAAGGCCGTCAAAAGAACCCCCAAACACAAAAATGGACACTGCTATGGTCTCTCTGGATGGACCCTTATTAAAAACTAATATAAAACTTATATCAAACGATGTGTCAAATAGTCTTCCTGAGCTGGAAGAAGTCCTGAAGTTTTTCTCCACCAACCAATATGCACGGGAAGAAGCACTAAAATTCTGGTACCACCATGAAGCCACCAGCTGGCTCACCGGCAATACGCCTGTGCAACACTGGCAGCCACTCGCGCATAAATGGATGTTAAATGTCTCTAAAACAAACAATGATAACAATGAAAATTACGACCAGCCTTTTTAATTACAAACAAATCCTGCAACTATTGGCGGAAAAAGGAAGAGAACAATTCGGGAAACATTTCCAGCTCTACAACGAAGATCTTCCTGTATTGATACCCATCATCGCCTGGATGCTCCGTGATGAAGAAGTTGCGCACGAGTTTAACATCGACCTGCATAAAGGCATCTTTTTAGGTGGGCCGGTAGGAGTTGGGAAAACCCACATCATGCGGCTCATGCAACTAATTGTTCCCACCCCGTTACGCTATGAATTACAGAGCTGTGATAAGGTCAGTACCGCTTTTACGAGAAAGGGGCCTGTTATCCTGGACAAATATATCGGTGACCCTGAAAAGAAGGGAAGTTATAATCACCATGTGTGGTGTTTTGATGACCTGGGCATGGAAGACCCCGCGCATTACTATCGTATTACCTGCGAGGTGATGAAGAAGATCCTGTTGGGAAGATATGAATTATTCATACGCTATGGCACCTTTACTCATGTCACGTCTTCATTGGATCCTGATGCGATTGAAAGAAAGTATGGGAAAGAAGTAAGAAGCCGTATGCGGGAAATGGTAAACAGGGTCACATTTGATAAAAATACAAAAGACAAACGTGGGACATTGAAACATATCAGCAGGCCATAGTGAAATGCTATGGCCTGGCTGTGGAAAATCGCCTGACTAACGCTGGTACCTGCTATAATAATAGCTATTGGGAGAATAGGCCCATGTAGTTAGTGGGTATTGATACAGCTCTGGCAGAGTGATAGATATGATGAATCCACAGCGAAGCTTTATATAGTCACACAAAGCTGTATTGGTTAAATGCTGGCACAATGCGATCGAACATGCAGCGAAGGGTGTATCTCTTGCCCGACAAAAAACTAGCCTGATTGTAGGCTGGCAGAGTGTGGATATCTTTACTGGTAGAAATTGGAGAAAATGGTTGTAGATTGACAATGAAATAATCCATTTGCTATTGTCAACTGGGTAAATACAAATGGGCTAAGTATTGCGTAATAAGGTCCTTCAGGGTGGTTCTAAAGGGAAGTAAGAAATGCACTTTGGATCTGCATTATTTTATAAGTCAACAAGTTGTTCATTTTCAATTAGTCAAACCGGTAAGTTATGAGGATCCGTTTTATAAGTTGTTTATTCGGTAGTTTTATTTTCTTTATTGCTTGTACTGGCAATACGCAAAACTCAGGTAAAAATGCAGGCGATAGTATGATGGTTGATACTACGAATGCTGGTAGTAAGCATAATAGTTCCAATACAGATGTGGCTATGTCGACCACTTCACAAAGTGGAACGTATGATAAGACTTATACTGAAAAGAACCTGCATCCTGCCGTATATCCTATAAATGACACAAGTGAAGTGCTGTTTTTTGAAGATTCAATCCAAGGGAACTTCTGTAGTTTATATATTAAAAGTGTAATCGATGTAGTTGATTCTACAAGAAAAACCGGGAATTTTTCCAGTTTGTTTAAAAATGAAAATGACCAGGCGATCCTGGTAGTAAACGGGTCTAAAGTTAGACTGACTTCAAAGATCACCGATGGAGATTTGATGTTGCCGACGAGCATGGGTACCTTTAATAGATCGGGCAGAACCTTTCTTTTAATAAAAATGAATCTCGTGTCAAGTATGGGAGGCGACTATTGGTACAACTTACTTTTAGAGCTTGATAGTACTGCCCATGTCATTTCTCAAAAAGGAATAGAAACGACGGGTGAAATAGCATTTAGTCAGGTGATTCAGGGAATTAAATGAGGAATTCGTAACTTCTGGATGCCTGGTTCAAATCCTTACATAGCTCCCGGAGCTACTGCAGAAGATGTTATTCAGGTAAGGAAAATGTATGGTAATGGGGAGGTTGAGGTTATTAAGAATTTTACTGAATAGGAGAAGGTCGATATCGGTAAATAATTAACATCACGAGTTGCTAATAAAAATTTAATTTTCGAAAAAAAGGTCTGCCTAAATTAAAGCAGACCTTTTCTATATAGGTAAGATAAATATAGCTCATTATGCAGTAAGGGTGAGTTGGGATGCGGCTATCATGGACATTCTTTCCTTGTGCTCAAAATCCCTTTTGGTTTCATTTACATGCGTGTTTATAGCCTTTCTCATTTCACTATCCTTTCCTGAATTCATATAATTAAATCTACCTTCAGCTTTTACACGATTAATAACCTCTGCCTTTCTATTAAATTTAATAGCCATATTAATAGCGTTTTAAGTTATTCGAATATATCGAAAATTCATTTAAAGGTAGCAAAATTTCTACTAATTCTTTAGTGTCTGTATCTGGGAAATAGTAGCGATCGCTGTATCCTGCAAAAACCAGGGCCTTGAAATTGGCAAGGTCAGGTTCGGTGGCACCAAGTATAACTAAACCATTTGCTTTTTCCTGTTTCATTAAAATTGCCAAAGGAGTTGGAATCGTTATATTTGAACGTTGTAATCCGAATCTGATCTATTTCACAACAGATCTAACCTTGAAAGTGGTTTCATTTGACAACTGCCTTATAATCGGCATCCTTTTTTAACATTGCAGCCCCTTGGAACTTGTTCCCAGGTTTTCATCTAATATTTCAATAGCGATTTTTATTCAAGCTTAATAGAGAAATTTTCGATTTGATCAAATCAACATCTCATACCCCCAATCTCTAAATACCCCGTCCTCCCAAACCCCAATCACCCCACCACCATCTCCACCTCCCCATACTCCTTCATCCCTATCGAATTCGCCACCCTCGCCGGCATCTCCACCATCATATTTTTCCACGGCGTATACGGCAGCACCTTCCACATCTGCTGACTCATCCAATGCTTAAACCTCGTACCCGGTACAAACCAATCCACCCCATCCGCTATCGCCTGACACCGCTCCACAAACTCCCTCATCTCCATTTCATAATTACCAAACGCCTCCACATAATCATGCTGCATCAACTCCCCCGCCAATATATACGCCCCCATAACCGCCGCACTCGTACCCATCCCGCTCATCGGTGAAGGACAATGTGCCGCATCTCCAATCAATGCTATCCTACCTTTTGACCAATGATCCATTTTTATCTGGCTCACGCTATCAAAATAAAAATCATCTGACTGATCCATATATTCAAGGAGTTGCGGCACATGCCAGGGTGTGTTCTCAAATTCCTGCCTGATAATTGCCTTTTGTTTGCCTGTATCTTTCCGATCGTAGTAGAATGGGGAGGAGCTAAAATAAAAACTTGCCATTGCTTCCTTGCCATCTTTGGCCCCGAAGATGCCAACGCGTTTGCCGGGTGCTGTATAATAATACCCATCCATCCCTACATTGGCAAAATTCGGCACCGTGAAGATGGCAACATATATACCTAAAAATGAGGAAAACTTCCGCTCATGTCCAAAGATCAGTGAGCGCACCTTTGAATGAAGGCCGTCTGCCCCCACAATTAAATCATAACGGGCAGGGGCATGGTGTTTAAATGTCACCTGCACACCGTCCTTGTCTTCATTCAAGGTAGCAATGGAATCGTTGAAAATATAATTGACCCTATCTTTTGTTTTGTCATACAGGATCTTCACCAAATCACCTCTCATGATCTCCAGTTCCCCACTGGTAAAACCATCAGGGAGACTTGCAATCTTCTTATTGTTTTTGTTCACCAGGGTAATTTTGCCCGTCCTCGTTTCATGCTGCCTGATGTCATCCATCAGGTCCATTTTCTCCAGCACTTTTAGTACCGTGCCCCTGAAATCAACCGCATAGCCTCCCATCCTTACACTGGGTGCCTGCTCTACGATGGTCACCTGCCATCCATATTTGCTCAGCCACCAGCCAAGCACCGGGCCGGCGATACTTGCGCCGGAAATGAGTATGTGTTTTGCTTTCATGTTGTAAAAGTAGCGGACAGGGGAGGAGTTGGCAATGGGGTTTAGGTGAAGGCAAACAGAATTACCGGTAAAAACCATATTTGAGCCGGTGAAATTTTATAGCTACCTTAGGTCAGACATCCACTATATTATGAAATCGCCAGTCCAACCAACTTCCATCCACGGCCGCCGCAGGAATAGCCTGCCGCAGTTATTCATTGTATTTATGACCATGTGTATCAGCTATTCATTGATCAAATTGGAACCCTTTGTAGTAAACCTTTTTTATAAAGGACATGCTATTTCAAACGACTACATCTTCACCGCCACCAGGCCTGGATACAGGCAACTTTTATGCTGGTACCCCATACCATTGATAGCAGCTATTATTATCCTCACAGGTACCAGGCCCGCTATCAGGATCAATATCGGCATCGCCCTGTGTGCCTTTATTTTCGGGTTGTATAATATTTTCAGGGAGGAATATAACGATCCGCATTGGGTAATTTTTCTCCTGTTACTCGTCCCTTATACCATTATGCTTTTCAAAATCAGGCCGGGTTGGGAGCATAATGAATAAGTTTGTAACTTACCTTTATACAAACCTCTTTTATGGCAGGCATCAATACTCCCGACGAATTTTTCGCGCACCTTTCGCAATGGAAGGAAGAACTGCTTACCCTGCGCAGGATCCTGTTGAAAACAGGCCTGGAAGAGACGTTCAAATGGGGCAAGCCGACTTATACCGCCAATGGTAAAAACATTGTAGGGGTCAGTGATTTCAAGTCTTACTGCGGACTCTGGTTTTTCCAGGGTGCATTACTGGAAGACAAAGCAAAGGTACTGATCAACGCCCAGGAGGGTACCAAAGCCATGCGCTCCATGCGCTTCGCTTCTGTCAAAGAGATCGATGAAAAGCTGATCAAAGCTTATGTGGCGGAGGCGGTAGCCAACGAGGCCAAAGGACTTAAGATCACAGCTGATAAAAATAAACCGCTCATTATTCCGGAGGAGTTACAGCAGCTCCTGGATGCGAATCCTGCACTCAAAGAGAAATTTGCAGCATTTAATAAAACGAATCAAAGGGATTTTGCAGAGCATATCTCTACCGCAAAGCAGGAGAAAACCAAACTGGCAAGATTAGAAAAAGTGCGTACCCTCATAGAACAGGGAATTGGTTTGCACGATAAATATAAATAACTAGTGAATAATGGCTTAACGCGCTGACGTGAATGTTTTTTTCATCCTGATGAAAAATGCTGTTGAATACCCTCACCAATGCTACATGGATGTAAAAAAATGTAGAGACTACTTAATATTGGCTAAAGCATCGACTTAAAAGGTAAATGGTTATATTTGTCTACCTGACAATTATGACTCATGAAACACATCTTTACCTGTCTCCTGCTTATACTCGTAGCTACCCTGCACGCTCAAATCAATCCCGGTGCTCCCTGGCCTGATAATAACGGCAATCATATCCAGGCACATGGCGGCGGTATCATCAAAATCAAAGATACTTACTACTGGTACGGCGAGGAAAGACGGCAGGGACTGGATACCGCCTTCCGCTACGTAAGTTGCTATGCCAGCAAAGACCTCATGCACTGGACATTCAAAGGCGATGTGTTAAAATTATCCGATCCTGAGCAATTGGGCCATCACTGGGTACTTGAAAGACCTAAAGTTTATTATAATAAGCAATCAAAAAAGTACGTCATGTACTTCCACCTGGATAGCCGGGATTATAAATTCGCCCGTGTAGGGATTGCAGTAAGTAACAAGCCTGATGGCAATTATAGCTATGTAAAAAGTTTCCGTCCCCTGGGATTTGAGAGTCGTGACATCGGGCAGTTTATAGATGATGATGGTACTGCGTACATCGTATTTGAAGACAGGCCGAATGGGTTTCATATAGCAAAGTTGTCAGATGACTATATGACTGTGGAGAAAGATATGAGCCTGGTGAAAGCACCTATGGAGGGTGGGGCGATTGTGCACTACAAAGGATTGTATTATTCTATCGGTTCCCGCCTCACAGGCTGGGATCCTAATCCCAATAAGTATGCAACGGCACCTACATTAGAAGGACCATGGACCGAGTTCAAAGACATCGCGCCGCCGGAAAAAAGGACTTATGGATCACAGTCTACCATGCTCTTAAAAGTGGATACCACGGTTATTTTCATGGGGGATATCTGGAAACCCCGGGAACAGTGGAATTCCGCTTACCTTTGGATGCCATTGAAGATAGGAGAGGGGAAGCTGTTCCTGCCGGAGCCTGCACCCTGGAAGATTGACGTGAAGACGGGGGCCTGGAGCAGGATGACAGAGTAAATATTAGTATTCAAACCCCTTGTGCAATAATGTGCACAACTTTATTCCTCTACTTTACCTGAACTGCACAGGGGGTATTATTTATCATTGTTTTTATGAACAATGACCTCCCGCTGTGCCTCTCCCCATTCCGCAAGGACAGCTATGATAGATTTTGTGGACTCCCCATATTCCGTCAGTTCATAAAAAACGGCATTAGATTGTGTGTTACTGACCGATCGCTTAACCAGTTGGTTAATCTCCATTTCCTTTAACTCCCTGCTAAGTACTTTCCCTGAAATACCATTGATATCCCGCAAAAGATCGGAATAACGTTTAGGGCCAAATAATAAAGCGGCTATGAGATGTATTTTCCATTTACCACCAAGAATGTACATAGCATCATGTACGCCCATGATTGCTTTTTTGCAGTCGTGTGTAGGTGTTGGTGTGATTTTAAGCATTGTTACCTGGATGTCACTATTACTTTTGATCTGTCAGTGACAAAAGTAAACCAAAAATCTTCAACTTTGCTCAAGAAAAGAATAATATGAACACTACAGAAAGTCTCCAATGGCGTTACGCCACGAAAAAATTCAGTGAAAAAAAAGTGAGCTCCGAAGAGCTGAATAAAATTTTGGAAGCTATTAATTTGTCCGCCTCTTCAACCGGTCTTCAGCCATACCGTGTTTTCGTTGTCGAGAATGCAACATTGCGAAAAGAACTGGGTGAAGGGTCTTTTAATGCCCAGATCGCAGCATCTTCTCATCTTTTGGTCTTTGCTGCCTTCGATAGGATAACCAGGGAACATATTGATACCTATATTTCCTATATGGCAAGTGAACGCAACATTCCGGAAGGGGCATTGGCTGATTTCAAAACAGCATTAATAGGGGGCCTCCTGTCGAGATCTGATGAGGAAAATGCTGCCTGGGCGGCAAGGCAGGCTTATATAGCTTTAGGAACAGCATTAATCGCTGCAGCGGAATTAAAAATAGATTCAACTCCCATGGAGGGGTTCGACGCTGCAAAATTTGATTCCCTGCTAGGGCTTACACCTAAAGGACTTAAATCAGTTGTCATCTTATCATTAGGGTACCGTGATGCGGAGAATGACCCTTACGCATCGCTTAAGAAAGTACGGCTTCCTCTTGCTGAGTTTGTAACCTTTATTAATTAGTGAGGAACATAATCGGCAGCCATACATTAGCAGATGCCGTCAGCATTATAAAGGTATTGAGGGCGAACTTTTCGCCCTCAAATTTAACCCTGGTTAGATGTAAGTTATGAGTAAAAATTTCAATCCGGTTACTGTAGTAATTTGCTTCCAGATTAAGGAAGACAAGAGGATCCTGGCCAAACAGGCACTATTGACCTTTGCTAAAGCTGTTTTAGATACAGAAGAAGGATGCCGCGAGATCAGGATGCATGAAGATCCTGCCGATCCTAAAAGATTCCTTCTAATTGAATATTGGTCGGATAGGGATCTGTTATCAGGGCCTCATATGGATACGGCACATAGCAAAGCGTTTAGAAAAGAAATAGAAACTTATATCGAAATTGAACCCAAAGTTACCTTTTGGGAGGAAGCCCTTTAATTGCTATTAGGAATTATAATGTCCTTATTAGTATTTGCCTGGCATCAGTATCCGCTACTATTCACTACCTTTGCAGCTTCTATTTCAATATGGTTAAGATCGATCAAATAGTATTGCCGGATTTCCCTTTACTCCTCGCGCCGATGGAAGACGTAAGCGATCCGCCATTTCGGGTGGTATGTAAAGCGAACGGAGCCGACCTGATGTATACGGAATTCATTTCCAGCGAGGGCCTGGTAAAGGATACCGAAAAGTGCCGCCGCCGCCTGGCCATTTTTGGAGAAGAAAGACCGGTAGGTGTCCAGATCTTTGGCGGGGATGAAGACAAGCTCTCCATGGCGGCCAGGATTGTTGATATGACCCAACCGGACCTCCTGGATATCAATTTCGGCTGTCCGATCAAAGGGATTGTGAACCGTGGAGCCGGGTCAGGGGTGCTGAAGAACATTGACCTCATGGTGCGTCTTACAGCAGCCTGTGTAAAAGCCACTCATCTGCCTGTTACGGTCAAAACCCGCCTGGGATGGGATGAGGATTCAAAAAATATAGAGGAGGTCGCAGAGCGCCTGCAGGATGTTGGGATCAAGGCCCTGGCTATCCATGGCAGAACGCGCTGCCAGCTATACAAAGGCCAGGCCGACTGGGACCTGATTGGCAAGGTGAAAAATAACCCAAGGATTAAGATCCCGATTTTCGGGAACGGGGATATTGACAGTCCGCAGAAGGCGCTGGAATATAAGAACCGTTATGGAGTGGATGGGATTATGATTGGCCGTGCAGCCATCGGTTATCCTTGGATTTTCAGGGAGGTAAAGCATTATATACAGACAGGAGAATTACTTCCCGGGCCTGATCTGGCGGAGAGAGTGGCGGCCTGCAAATTACAGTTGTCTAAATCTATAGAGTGGAGAGGGCCCCAGATGGGCATCTTTGCCATGCGTAAGCACATGACCACTTACCTGAAAGGACTGCCGGAGTTCCAGGAATTCAGGAAGCGCCTGGTGTCTGCTACTGATCACGAAGAAATAGCGCAGGTGCTGGATGAAATACAGGTGGCCTATAATGGCTTTGAATTTGAAAATAAACCTATTGAGCTGGTGAATTATCATGAGAATTGCGCACTCTGATGATCGCTACATCGTCAGTCGGTCTTAGCCCGGCCTGGTGCTCCAGGTATTTCAATTTTTTATCCAACTCACCCGGATCAGCTAATAAATAGGCGATGGGATCCATCTCCGTTTCCCCGCCTTCCAATGCCATAAATGAGCTGATCCCATCTGTCGAAAGACTGAGATCCGTATAATTCGTAATATTCAGGACGGCCTGCCTGGCATACCAGTTATCAAAATCTTCCTGCAAATGATAGCCTAAATAATCCGGCTTATTATCCTGCTCAAATACAGTTAGCTGCCCATCAATACTCAGCACCCCATCTCCGACTACCAGGCCGGCCCCGTTATTTTTATCCAGCAGGAATATAATTATCGTTGTCAGCATCTCCCGCTGCTCCAGTTGCAATTGGTTCTTCAACATTTTCAACTCATTGAATAACTGCTGAACAATGCTTTTCAGTTCCTGTGATAAGGGAAGGCGGGATGGCTGGTAAAATTCAAGGTAGTGACGTTCCTTTACAATCTTCCTGAGAAGTTTTCCCACCAGGGGAGCAATCAAATAACTATCTGTACCCATCGTACAGCCATCCATCACCGCACATAACAATTTGTCTGTACCGATGTGATCATGGAATAAATAATCTTCACAATGTTGTAAATGGTAAGCGCCTATTTGAAGGGTTGAATCAATGTGCATAGGTTATTGGACAAAGGTAGGCAATAAACTAAATAATTAAAAAAAGACCAATCGGTTTATTTTTTTTCCTACCTTGCAGCCCATAAGCACCCGTAAAATGTCAAAGTCAGAAAATACAAAACAGCTAATCGTTGAGAAAACCGCGCCCCTATTCAACACTAAGGGCTACGCCGGTACTTCAATGCAGGACATTATGAGTGCAACAGGTCTTTCAAAAGGCTGTATCTACGGCAATTTTGAAAACAAGGACGAAGTTGCACTAGCTGCCTTTGACCACAATTACAGCCAAATAGTTGAACACCTGAAAGTACGGATCCGGGCTACTGAAAATGCTATCGAACGCTTATTGGTCTATCCGAATATGTATAAAAACTATTTCAGGTACCCCTATCTGCAGGCGGGTTGCCCTATCCTGAATACTGCTACTGAAGCTGATGACACGCATCCTGGCTTAAAAGAACGTGCGGCAGCTGCCCTTGATTTCTGGAAGACATCCATTGAAAATCAAATTAAACGTGGCATTGAAAGAAAGGAAATAAAAAGAGATACTAACCCGGAAGCAATAGCTGTCGTTATGATCTCCATAATTGAAGGCGCTTTTATGCAGGCTAAAGTGACAAACAGGACAAAAGAATTAAAAATAGCAATGGAGTTTTTAGAAAAAATGATTACAGCTTTGAAAGTGTAATTTTTTTGAATAATAAAAGACCGATTGGTCTAATTTGGGAAGGAATAAAGGAAGGATAAGGAAGGAATACAGAAACGGGTGAAATAGGAGAATAAGGAAGGAGTAAAAGAAAGGGAAGGAACAATGGAAGGATTAAAGGAAGGCTAAGGAACGAATAAAGAAACGGGTGAAATAGGAGAATAAGGGAAGGGACAAAGGAAGGCTAAGGAACTAGTAAAGAAACGAGTAAAATAGGAGAATAAGGAACGAATACAGGAAAGAACAAAGGAAATAATAAAGGAAACAATAAGCAAACAATAAAGGAAAGAATAAAATGGAAGAATTTGATATCGCCGTTGTAGGCTCAGGCCCTGGAGGATACGTTGCAGCAATAAAAAGTGCGCAATTGGGCTATAAAACGGCATTAATTGAAAAGTATAACACCCTGGGCGGTACATGTACCAATGTCGGCTGCATCCCGACTAAAGCCCTGCTGGACAGCACGCACCACTACACCGATGCGCTTCATAAATTTGAAAACCACGGCATTCAATTTTCCGGCATCCAGCTCGATTTTGAACAGCTCTACAAGCGAAAAGCCGATGTGGTAGCAAAGAATACACAGGGCATCAGCTTCCTGATGAAGAAAAATAAGGTCAGCGTTTTCCAGGGCCTCGGTTCATTTATTGACAATGAAACCCTCAATGTAAAAGGAACCGACAATCAGCACATAAAAATAAAAGCAAAGAAATACATAATAGCGACCGGCTCTAAACCAGCTACCATTCCCGGAGTTAGCATTGATAAGAAAAGAATCATCACTTCCACAGAAGCCCTGAATATGCCAACAAAACCCAATAGCATGGTGATCATAGGCGGCGGAGTCATAGGCGTGGAAATGGCATCCATTTTCAACAGGATTGGCACTAAGGTCACTATCCTGGAATATGCAGAAAACCTTATCCCTAATATGGATAAGGATCTAAGTACCGCATTGTACAAGATCCTGAGCAAAGAAGGGATAGAAATTAAATTGCAGCAGGCGGTATATAAAAGCGAAAACCTGGGTGATACAGCTAAAGTTTGGTTCAAAAACAAGGAGGGACAGGAGCAGGAACTAGCCGCCGATTACATCCTTGTAGCAGTAGGAAGAAAACCCTATACAGACAACCTGGGCCTTGAAAATACAGGGGTAGTATTGCATCCCAATAAAACAATCAAAACCAACGAACTTTTACAGACCACTGTCCCCCATATTTACGCCATTGGTGACGTGATCGGCGGCGCTATGCTGGCACATAAAGCAGAGGAAGAAGCGATCTTTGTCGTAGAAAGGATCCATGGCCAGGAGCCGCATATTAATTATAACCGCATACCATCGGTCGTTTATTCCTGGCCGGAAGTGGCAGCAGTAGGTTACACGGAAGAAGAATTAAAGAAACAGGGCATCCCCTATAATACCGGGAAATTTCCGTTTGCTGTCAATGCAAGAGCACGGGCAGGTATGGAAACTGAAGGATTTGTAAAAGTGCTGTCCGACCCTAAATACGGAGAATTGCTGGGCGTACATATCATAGGTGCCCGGGCGGCTGACCTGGTAGCCCAGGCGGTAGCAGGTATGGAGTTTGAAATTACTACCGGGGAATTAGGGGCGGTTTCTTATGCACACCCCACCTATTCGGAGGTGTTGAAAGAAGCTTACATCATTGCTTCCGGGAAGGCATCTGTAAATATCTAAATCACCTGTTATAATATCTAAACCATCTGTAAATATCATAACCGCCTGTTATGATCAAAATCATCTGTAAAAATCAAAACCATCTCAACCACCTCCTAAGCAATCATCATGATGAATTATATAGCTATTAACCGCCAGGCATGGAATAGCAAAACCGATGCCCACATCAAATCAGACTTTTATGATGTAGAAGGTTTTCTAAAAGGTAAAAGCTCCTTAAACGAAATTGAATTAAACCTCTTAGGGAACATCCAGGGCAAATCCATCCTACACCTGCAATGTCACTTCGGCCAGGATTCAATTTCTTTGAACAGGCTGGGAGCGGAGGTGACAGGAGTTGATTTGTCTGACATTGCTATAGACCAGGCTAATAAACTTACAAAAGATGCAAATGCTCACGCCCGGTTTATTTGCAGTGATATATATGCCCTGCCTGATAACCTTGACGAACAGTTTGACATCGTTTACACCTCTTACGGAGTCATCGGCTGGCTGCCTGATTTAGACAAATGGGCCCAGGTGATCTCGAAATTTTTAAAGCCCAATGGACAACTGGTTTTTGTTGAATTCCACCCATTCGTATGGATGTATGACAAGGACTTCAGGGAAATCGCCTACCGATATTTTAATTCAGGTGCTATCGTTGAATCCGAAAGCGGTACTTATGCAGATAAAACAGCCGACATAGCACCTACTACCATCGCCTGGAATCATAGCCTAAGTGAAGTATTCAACAGCTTAATCAACAATGGACTTACTATTAGCTCCTTCGACGAGTATGATTATTCACCCTACAATTGCTTTGACAATACTATTGAATATGAGCCCGGAAAATACAGGATCGCTCACTTAGGTGATAAGATTCCAATGGTATATGCGATTACAGCTTTTAAAAAACAGGACAACAACCAATAGCTAAACGATGATAAAATTATCCATTCTTGATTATCTACAGCACATGATCAATAATACGCTTACCCCGGAGATGTATACTCACATGCAATATCCCACACCGATATCGCAAACCCTGGGCATAAGCCTCAAAGAGATAGGATTAGGCACAGCCACCGTACAAATCGACACATCAAAAGAAAAGTATGGCAACCAGCAGGGAACCATCCACGGCGGCCTGCTCTGCGAACTAGCCGATGCCGCCATCGGCACCGCTCACTCTACCTTCATCGCGGAAGGCGAATCTTTTACAAGTGTGGACCTGAAAATAAACTTCTACCGCCCGGTATTCAATGCCGTGCTCACCGCAAAAGCATCCCCCTTACAAAAAGGGAAAACCATCAGTCATTACATGTGTGAGATCTTTCGGAGTGATGGAAAACTGGCCGCGATGCTCACCAGCACGGTGATGACTTTAACAGGTGAAAAAGCTAGCGGCCGCTAGCCGCTTTTATCCTGATCACATTTACTGAATGCGGTGGTAGCAGCACCTTCAATGCATCTTCCTTCAATGAATCTCCTTTCAATGCATCCCCCTTCAATGAATTCCCTTTTGATGAATTGCCCTTCAATGAATCCCCCTTTGATGAATTGCCCTCCAAAACATCCCCCTCCAATACACCCCCCGCCACCATTGTCGGCACATACTTCAACGGCGCTTCCAAACTATTCTCCGCATTCGCCTCCGCAGCTATTGTACTCATCTCCACCATATGCCCGCCCCCTGTCTCCAGTGAAAGATCAGCCAATACAGCGGAACCATACCCATTCACCGCTTTAACAATAATATCCCCGTTCGCCGCTTTCCCCGCAATACTATAAAACAGCTGCGGCGGTGTATATTGCATAATCAGCGTATCATCCAAAAAACACTTCACAGTATCCTTCCCTACCTCCAGTTTTACATCATACCAGCGCCCTGTCTCCAAAGGATGCAGTCTCTTTTGATCCGTTATCCCCGCTACCTCATACCCATTCGTCACACTCTCAAATACACAATGACTATTCCAGTAAGACCCAATATGCGCACGCAAATAAGTATTACTATCCAATACCGCAAACGGAATCATAAATGCATTGACCCCACCCGTTCTGCGTGCCTTCAGCGTCAACGTATACGTATCGAAAGTATGATTTTTTAATACTGCCAGTTGCTGCGCTCCTTCGCCTGTCTGCGCAATGGAAGAGTCGGAGACCTTCCAGACTCCCCTGGGAAATGCCCATTCGGAATGATCAAATGTCTGCCCGTTTACTTTCACATCTTTAAATTCCGCCTCTGTATCCCAGGTGCCTACACCAATACCACCGGGAAAACGTGCTTTATGATGATCTGTTGTAACCCGCACTTCACTTGCTACATTATAATCCGCTTTATTATCCGCCAGTAATTTGATCGCATAATAAGAGATCCGTGCATAACTCCTCGCCGCATCAAAATGAATAAGGTTCACCGGCCAGTCTACATCGTGTTCATTAACCAGGAGCGGTGCATAAGAAGACATCTTAACCAGGTCCGCATTCTTCTCCATACTCATCACGTAAACCGCATCGCTGATAGCTGCCTGCATATTCCCTGATCCTACTCCCGCATTGGTCGCATACTCTCCCACATACATATCCCAGTCCCCACGTTTGTACCTGTCAAAATGGTCGAAATTACGCATGCTCCAATAAGCATCTTTATAAGCATGTTCATCTACACGCTGCACATGTTTCATACTGTCTAATGTATGCCTGTTCACATCCCCGATACCCATACTGGCCAGGATGATCATATCGGGATACTTTGCATGGATCGCATCATAAAAGCGATTATAGCGCTTCGCATACACAGGACCATGTTGCTCATTGCCTACCTCTACATATTTCAATGGGAAAGGCGCGGGATGGCCATTCGCCGCTCTTACCGCACCCCACTTAGAGCTGACGGGGCCCGTAGCATATTCTATCGCATCCAGTGCATCCTGGATATAGGGTGCCAACAATGAATCCGGTACAGAAGTACCACTACGGTATTCACAGGATGTACCTGCATTGAATACAAATAAGGCCGCTGCATGAATGTCTTCACAAAATTGCAAATATTCATGGTAACCAAATCCATCACTGCTCCAATACCCCCAGGGACTGAACGTACCAGGACGGTCTTCTAATCTGCCAATGGTGTTCTTCCAGTTAGGCGCACTTTCGATGGTAATGCCTTCTACAAAACAACCACCGGGCCATCTTACAAATGCAGGATGCAGACTATCGATCAATGTTGCTATGTCATTGCGCAAACCATTAAGACGCTTGTGAAATGTCTTAGCCGGGAATAAAGAAACGAAATCTACATAAGCAGTACCCTTGTCAGCAAATTCCAAGACAAATTTCGCACTGTCAGATGAGCTGTCAGGCACAAAGGTACATGCATATTGCTGCCAGCCAGATTGTCCGGCAATATTAAAATTGTAGGCAGCCAGGAAATGATCTCCTGCCTTCAAACCAGCTTTCACACTTCCCTTATAGCCTCTTAAGTAAAATGATAATTTATAACTTTCACCTGCTTTTACCGCTATTCCCCAAAATCCCTCATTAGTAAGGGTTGCAGGCGCTTTTATAGCTAATGAATTTGGCGAAGCCGCAGAAAGTGGATGATCCGTTGTTAATGTCGCTTCACCAGACACATTCCATGCCGGCCATTCACTCTTATACGGCCATTCCATTTTCCATTCTGTAGGCGGCGCTTCCAGCATACCATTCACCAATTTAGTACCTGCCGGTACCCGGCTTTCCTCAAAACCCCTGTTCTGGATCATTTCTGCATACAAGCCTCCCTCACCCGCATGACTGATCTCTTCGAAAAAGATTCCATGTAAGGTAGATGGAACAGCACTTCCCACAGTTTTATTTTTAACTTCTATCTCCGCATGGATAACAGGTGTAACCTTTATCAACCTGACCCCATGCGGTGGAATCTTTGCATGGTAAGATGTTGTAAACACGCCTTCATCTTTCTGTCGCCATACATTCCGTATCAACACCCTTTCTTCAAGCGGTATTGCTACCTCCCGATACACCGTGTCCAGGTTGAATAAACCAATCGCCTTACTGCCATCAGCCAATTCTTTTACCCATACATTTTCATTCACCCTCTGCGCCTGTTTCCCCAATGTATCCTGGTCGATCGCAATCACTTCATCATTCGTCAATAAATTCAGGGTAAAACTATCCAGCTTACTGATATCACAACCAATCAATAAAGGGGCTGACAATAAACTCCACAAACTCACATGCGTATACTGCTCGTCCGGTGTCAACCTGGAAGGATGCAGGCTTTCGCCCCAGCCCACCTGCCCAACGATCATCATATCCGGATCATTCCACTTACCCGGTCCTGCATAAGGCGCTAATGGCCCCTGCGTAAACCCGATATTATACAGGCTCTCCCAGGTATCATCAATGTCTTCTGTTGTACGCCAGCTCTGCGCACCGGCTACCGGTCCCCATTCCCATACACGCTTCATTCCATATTGACATAGGTTGTACACAATATCACGGGATTGTTTTGCCAATGCATCCTGCATCACCTTAAAAGGATAAATGTAAGCTGCCAGGGATGTATCCGTTTGTACATAACTACACCAGTCATATTTCAGGTAGTCAACTCCCCAGGAGTCGTATGCATGCGCATCTGCCAGTTCATGTTGATAAGAACCCTGGAATCCGCCACAGGTAAGCGGGCCTGGAGAAGAGTAGATCCCGTATTTCAACCCACGACTATGCAGCCAATCTCCCAGTTCCTTCATATCACTGAATTTCTCATTAGCTGGTAAACTTCCATCCACATTGCGTGCCGCTGCCTGCCAGCCATCATCAATGTTGATATAAGACCAGCCATGATCTGCCAGCCCTTTATCTATTAATGCCTGTGCTGAACTTTTTACTTTTTCTTCACTGACATGCACACCCCAGCAGTTCCAGCTATTCCAGCCCATAGGTGGTGTTAACTGTAACAAGGTATCCACTTTTATCAGCAGCGTTTTTGTGGTGCTGCCGTAGGCATTGGATACTTCCAGCTGAACAGGATAGTGACCCTTGGCGGAAACCGATCCCTGTATAATATTGCCATCTTGCACCAATCCCGGAGGCAAGCCCATAACCTTATACGTCAAAGGCCGCGCACCTGTAGCCGCTATCCTGAATAAAACAGGATGACCTGCACGCACACCTAATACCGGCGCATTATTGATTTTAGGATAGACACCTGCTGCCGGTGTCTGGATATAAGGAACCATGATGCGGCCAGCCGTTTTCAATCCGGTAGCTGTTTCCCTGAATGTATATTTGAAAACAATACCGTCTTTCTGTGGTGCATCTATATTGAAACGCTGTTCCTCAAAAGGTGCCAGGTGATAGACTTTTTCGAAATGTTTTATTTGCTTCCCCTCATCTAAGATCTCATAACTAAAGGTGCCGTCTATACGTACACCGAAATTGTTTTTCAATTGTCCCAGGCTTACACTTACACCATCCACCTTCTCCAGCATATCTGCAAATGCCTGCCCCATAAAAATACCGCCGCTACCACCACCATCATACACCCTTACCGCTATTATATTATCCTGTCCCCACCTGATAGCCGGATGATTGGCCGCCAGCTGGTAGGATCTCACATTGGGCCACTTCGTAACATATCCACCCGGGTCCTCCGGCATACTACCCGTCTTCCCTATTTTCACGCCATTCAGATACGTCACATCCACATCATTCACATGCGCCAGGAAGATCCTTAAACTATCCTGCCAATGCCCGCTTTTCTGCAAGCGGACATGAAACCGGTACCATGCATACCCATGATAGTCAGGATAGCCCTGTTCCTGCCATACCTTCCCCGCCACGATGCTTTTCCAGGAGCGGTCATCAAACGAAGGCGATGCCCATGCAGCACTGTCACCCGTTTTAAATTTAGCATTAGAAAGCAGCACAGCAGCAGGATGCTGTGCAAAAAGCAGCCTGGAAAACAAGAGCAAAAAGAGGATCAGGTATCTCGTCATACCGCAATTTAAGCAGCAGGTCCCTTTGGGAGTTTACACATTTTGCCGTATCTTGCGCAGATTTTAGTAAAATTAAATTGTAACCCCATGCCTTACATTATGGTAGACATTGAGAGCGATGGCCCTATCCCCGGAGATTTCTCCATGATTTCATTCGGAGCCGTTCTCGTAAACGAACAATTAGATCAAACCTTTTATGGTCAGTTAGCACCCATTTCAGAAAACTATATTCCTGAAGCACTGGCAGTATCCGGATTTAGCAGGGAAGAAACAAAGGCTTTCAGAGATGCAAAAACAGTAATGGCCGAATTTGAAACCTGGATAGCTTCCGTATGTGGAAAGGAGCGTCCAATTCTGATCAGTGATAACAACGGTTTTGATAGTATGTTCATAGCCTGGTATTTCCATCACTTCATTGGTTCAAATCCATTCGGTCACAGCTCACAGAATTTAGGCAGTCTTTTCAAAGGAATGGAAAAGGATATGTTTAAAAACTTCAAGCACCTGCGTGTGACGAAGCACACACATCACCCTGTGGAGGATGCGAAAGGGAATGCTGAAGCATTGCTGACGATGAAACGGGAGATGGGATTAAAGATCAGGCTCTGATCCCACCCTGTTCAGGAACCTAAATGGCTGCCGTCGTTCGGCCCGGTCCAAAATGACTGATGTTATAAGTAAAAGAAAGCAACAGGTACCGGCCCCTCGTTTGCATCCAGGAATCAATCACACTCGTCGCCGATACCATCCTGTCCGCCCCGGATTGCTGATTCAACAGATCCTTTACAGACAATGCTAACTGCCCTGCTTTCTTCTTTAAAAAGCGATATCGTACCGAAGGTGACAAAAACGGGAAAGCCGGCTGATAATTGGCAGGCAGACTACTGTTGTAATTATAATACAGCCCCAGCTCGCCTTCCAAATCTTCATAAGAATAATCCACTCTGCCTGTCACACCCGTATTGAAATAGGAAGTATGCAGACCCACTGAGGTCGACATTGTATTGAGCCCGGGAGAAAGTCCCATGACCAGGTCCAGGCCATTCTTGTCGTGATAGTTCCAGGAGAATGAACTGCTCACATACAAAGACCGGCTGTCATTCCGCACATTATTACTCAACACCGGTGCCCTGGAATAATTGACATTGCCTGATAAATTGAAACTGGACTTCCCCGTCCTGGGCGGCATCGCATAATTCACCATCAGGGAGGTGTTCTGCTGCCCGTCAATATTCACCGGCTTAGTCACCCTCGCCCCATTACTCAGCAGTGTAGTAGCTGAACTGATACTATGTGTCACAATATTCGACATCAATGTTACAGTCAACATCCGCATACCTGCCATCCTGGTATAAGTAAGATTGATACTATGTGTATATGGTTGCTGTAAATCCGGGTTACCTTCCTGTATATTCAGCGAGTCCTTGGTCATGGTAACAGGTTGCAGTTGTTGGATCATCACCTGGTTCGGCTTCCCGTTATAAGTCAATTGCAGGGTATTGCTCTGGACCGGGTTATAGGTAAATGTAAACTGTGGCAGCAGGTTTACATAGCGCTTCGACAGACTTGTATGATTCGTTTTATTCTCCCCATGCAGCAAGTCACGCTCAATACCTGTACCCGCCATCACAGTCACTTTTCCCATGGTCTTTGTCACATTCGCCTGCAATGAACCTGCATGATAAATACTACCGTAGGTATTACTCTGCGTAGTATCCAGCTGGTCAAAGTGCCCGGTCGCATCATTGTACTTCAGCGTCCTGTATTTGTTGTTGTCTTTACTGAATGAATATCCCAACTGTGCCTGCAGGAAAAAATGATTCCCCAGCGGCACACTATAACTTGAATTGGAATTGATATTCATCGACTGGTTATTGCTCTTGTTCTGCTGATGAATAGTATTACTATAAGTGGCATATTTCGTTTCACTATTATTCGTTGACAGGGATTCGTTGTCACTGTTCCTGATATTCAGCGCAGACATGAATCTTTCTCCCATCCTTTTAAAATTATGGGTAAAGTTTAAACCCGTTCCATACGAAGTGCCTGTGCTCGTACTATTGCTCCTGCCTGAGCTCTGGTAGGTCTGCACACCGGTCTTTTCAAATTGTTGTGAAGCCTTTTGTGTAGAAATGTTCTCACTCTTATTGATCCCAACACCTGGACTGATCATAAAGACGGTCCTGGTTCCATTGCCTATATTCACATTTCCATTGAACTGGTGACTGTAATTATTTATCACACCATCCGACACCTGGTCCTGTATCGTAGAGGAGTCATTCGGATAGATATTCAGTGCATGTGTGCGGGAGGATGATTCATTCCGCATATTCATCGACAGTACATTTCCCCCAAAGGTGGCCCCCTTATTCCTGTTATCCCGGTAGCTGGCACCCAGGTTGGTCATGCGTTGCCTGCCGCTACTCATAGATGGCATGGCATCCATCCCCATTCTTTCTCTTTCCACATTGCCCAGGTCGCCCATTACAGAATATTGTTGTCCGTCATTCATCCGGTTCATGTCTCCATTTACCGTATAGGTTTCAGCGGTACCAATACCTGCCCCACCTTTACCAAAGGTGCCTTTCCTTTTATTCGCCTGCAATACAATGTTCAATGTCTTCGGCGCATTGAGCGTCTTACTCAGGGAATCAGTTGTATACACCTGGATCTTCTTCACAATGTCCGCCGGCAGGTGTGTCAGTGCCATTTTTTTATCTCCTGTAAAGAATGGCTGTCCATCTACCGTCAACTGATCGATGCTAATGCCATTGATGGTCATGGTACCATCATTATTGATCTGCATACCGGGCAGGATTTGTACCAGCCTGGCCAGCTCCGCATAAGGTTTAGTGGGGAAACGGCTTGCATTGAACTCAAGGGTATCTTTCCTGATCACCATTGGTGGCTCGGCTACTACCAAGGTATCCAGGGTCTTTACAGAAAGAAACATGTAGATGGTATCCATGTTCAGCAGTGGATGCTGTGCATCCAGGGAAACGGCCTTTTCAAACGGTGCTAAGCCCTGAAATGAAATATGAATATGATACTCCCCATATGGTACATTGTCGCAGCTAAAGGCCCCTTTGGTATCTGAGAAAACTGATTTTTGTACAGCAGTTCCCTTTAGAATTGTGATATAAGCATCCTTGAGTGTTTGATGAGTGACGGTATCTGCAAGTTGACCGTAGATCTTTCCCGTCTTTTGGGCAATCACAGGTACAGAAAAACACAGCAATAGCTGCAGCAGCATATTTTTTAACGATGGCATCCAGGTTAAATGGTTGGTGTTGATCGTAAAATTAAAGCATTAAAACGGTTAACGAAAAGTTAATATACTTCAATGGCATTATAGAATAGCTTTGCAGCTACTCAAGTCGTATGGAAGTGGGACAAAACGATGATATACAACTTTGGGAGCAGTTTTGCAAAGGGGATAAGCGGGCATTCGACGGTTTGTGGGCTTATTGGTTCCCTATACTATTCAAGTACTGTAACAGGTTTACTGACGACAAAAGCCTGATTAAAGACGTATTGCAGGACTTTTTTATCGAACTCTTTACCAGCCGTTCCCGGCGTAATAATGTACAGCATGTAAAGAGCTACCTGATGATTGCTGTTCGTCGCAAGCTGTTGCGCGTGATCAGTCAACAGAAGGCCCGGTCCACTGAGGACCTGGGCAGTGATGAAAGCTATGGCTTCTACCTCGATCTCTCCGCCGATCATCCCATCATTGAACAACAGGAATTACACAACCGTAAACAGGTCGTACAGCATGTAATCAATGGGCTGAGTAACCGTCAGCGTGAAGCCATTTATCTTTATTTCTTCGAAAATATCGGTTACGAAGGTATTGCTGAAATCATGTCTATGAAAGAAGTAAAGTACGCCAGAACCCTTATTTATAGAGCGCTTGATGAAATGCGCGATGTGATCGCCCGCAATAAACAACTCACCGGATTATTGTAACCAAAAGAATAACTAAACATTTTTTGAGGGTATCCGGCTCATTTCCCGCCTCTTATTCAAAAGCAACAGGGGAAGTAAGCATACACGAAAATGTCTTAACAATTTGTTTAAATAGCAATTGAGGGCATCCGGCCCATTTCCCGCCTCTTATTCAAAAGCAACAGGGGAAGTAAGCATACTCAAAATGTCTTAACAATTTGTTTAAATAGCAATTGAGGGTATCCGGCTCACTTCCCGCCTCTTAATAATAACAATGGACCAGGAACAATATACAGTAGCGGAGCTGATGACTAACAGCTCTTTCAGAGCATGGGTCAATCAACATGATGAACAGGCACGCACCCATTGGGAACAATGGCTGGCTGCACACCCTGAACACCAGGAGGACGTGAATACCGCTTTCACCTTACTTTCAATATTGAAAGAAAATGAAAACGGACCCTCTCCGGCCGATATGGCAGAGATGCAGGAAAGATTTGATCATGCGCTGGGACAACGCCTCCGCGTATTAATGTATCGCTGGACAGCTGCCGCCGCATCCCTGTTATTGCTCATATCCACAGGTCTTTATTTTATGAATAAACGCAGCACTATTTCCACCGGTATCGCCATGACGAAGGAAGTAAAATTGCCGGATGGATCTAAAGTATTGCTGAATGCCAACACCACCCTTCAGTACAAAGGTCACGACGTCTGGATTGAAGGTGAAGCTTACTTCAGCGGTGAACACCATGACCTGAAAGTGCATACGGATGGGATGGAAGTAACTGTACTCGGTACTGCCTTCAACATCTACAACCGCAAACAACACATCGAAGTATTGCTGGAATCAGGCAAGGTCCATGTAAACGGTGCCGGCTGGGCGGCTACAGCAGGTAGTGCAGACATGACGCCCGGCGAAATGATCCGACTCGATGCCGGCAGCAAAAAAATGGAACGCATCAGCCCCGGGTCCTTTATCTCCTGGAAGAGCGGTCGCCTGGTCTTTAAAAATACACCGCTTTATAAAGTCGCAGCCGTCCTGGAAGAAAACTATGGTTTTCATGTACAGTGGAAAAGTACCACCTTACAAATGGAACGCTTTTCAGGCTCCTGTCCTTTAGACAATACAGACATTCTCCTGGCTGCTATCAGGTCAGTGTACAATGACCGGCTTTCAGTCCAGGCTAATCATACTATTGTATTCGAATAAGCTATTATCACTTCGTAAACAGAAAGCGCATTAATTTTTTATGAAACTTAAATTGAACAGGTCCCTTGTCCTGACTGTCCTCCTGTTGCCGGAAGTCTGGCAGGTAAGGGCGCATACTGCTCCCATCACCTATAACTATGTGAGTGAAAGAGTGTCGCTGGCCACAGCACTCCAGAAAATGGAAGACATCTTTCACGTCAACTTTAACTACAACAGTGCCACCGTAGCAAACAAATATGTTTACCTTGAGCAGTTTCCCCAACAGGGAGCTTTCAATGCCAGCAAGATAGCACAGGCACTGCAACCACTGGGACTCACCATCGTACAACTGGGGCATAGCGATTATGCCATCCAGCGCATGACTGCTTCCAATACCATCACTATCACCGGCGATGAGCACAAGATCATCAACGGTACTATCACCAACGACAAAGGCGAACCTGTACCCGGTGCATTGATCACCGACCAGTCTACCAACAAAATGGTGGTGGCCGACGACCAGGGGCATTATACCATCGAAGTAAATGGCGCTACCACACTCCTTATCCACGCTGTAGGTTTTGTGAACAAGACGGTAAAAGCAGGCAACAGCGCCATACTGAACGTACAGCTTTCTCCTGATGTAAAAGATCTTTCTGCTGTCGTGGTAACTGCATTAGGTATCAAACGCGAAGAGAAAGCCCTGGGCTATGCTATCGCTACCCTGGATGGTTCTAAAGTAAACACCGTAAAAGATGTAAACGTGGTGAATAGTCTTTCCGGCAAGGTGGCTGGTGTAGACATCCGCTCCGCCAGCTCTGATCCCGGTGGTTCTGTATTGATCACCATTCGTGGTGCCAGCTCTATTGCCAACAACAACCAGCCACTCTTCGTAGTCGATGGGGTACCTGTTGCTTCGGCAAACAGGAGTCCGAATGTGCCTGTTGGCCAGGTAACGGTAGACTATGGCAGCCCTATCTCCGATGTAAGTCCGGACGATATCGCAAGCGTAACCGTACTGAAAGGTGCAAGCGCCGCAGCACTATATGGTAGCCGTGCGGCAAACGGTGTAATCCTCATCACGACCAAAAGCGGGAATGGTAAAAATAAGAAAGGCCTGAACGTAAGTGCAAACTTCAGTGCCATCTATGACAAGGCATGGCAGTTCCCCGACTTCCAGAGCGAATTTGGTGCCGGTGATGCCACTGGGTCGGTCGATCCTACCAATACCTTATCGACTGCATCATGGGGCCCTAAACTGAACGATGGCTCCAGACATATTCAGTGGAATAGTCCTACCGATGCCAATGGCAACAAGGTTCCTACGGACTGGATCGCTTATCCTGACAGGGTAAAAGATTTCTATGAAACCGGTTCTACCTATACCAGCAATGTGGCGATCACCGGTAGTAATTTCCGGCTCTCTTATACGAACCTGCAGAATAAGGGTATCACACCCAACACAGGTTTACAACGAAACAATATCAACCTCGCTGCAGGATATGAACTGAGTCCAAAAATTAAGGTCACTACCAATATTGCCTATACGAACAATACCAGCAATAACCGCCCTACCTTCAACAGGGGAAGCTCCGGTTATATCCTATACACGATGCCTGCGAACATCAACTCCAGGCTGCTGAAAGATTACTGGCAACAGGGGCAGGAAGGACTGCAGCAGTGGTCACAGGACCAGGGTAGCACAGACAATCCTTACTTCGTGGCATATCAGCTGACCAATGCCTACAACCGTCATCATGTAACAGGTAACGTACAATTGACAATGGAACTGGCAAAAGGCTTGACATTAATGGGGCGTACAGGTCTCGACTGGTATACAGAAACGGATGAAAGCAAGCGTGCCGTGAGTGCTGTTCAGAACCCTTATGGTGCTTATTATATCGGGAATTTATTTGGCAGTGAGCAGAATACCGACTTCCTGCTGACCTATAAAAAGAGCCTTCAACACGATTTTGCATTTTTCGTAAGCGTAGGCGGTAACCGCATGGATCAGCATTCTAACACGCAGTCACAGGCAGCTAGCCAGCTGGTAATGCCTGGAGTATACAACATCTCTAATGCTGCTGCTGGTACTATTACCAATGCTTCTTACAAAGCGTCCAAGCGCATCAACAGTTTGTATGCAATGGGTGAATTATCTTACAAGAGCTATGCATTCCTGGATCTGAGTGCCAGGAATGACTGGTCCAGTGCCTTACCAGCCAACCACAACTCCTACTTTTATCCCTCTGCCTCTTTGAGCCTGATTTTGTCAGACATGTTCAGGATTGAACACAGCGCACTTTCTTATGCCAAGGTACGACTGAACTGGTCTAAGGTGGGTAGGGACACTGACCCCTACAGCCTGTACAACAGCTTTACTTTCAGCTCGCCTGACTGGGGCGATGTGAAGATGGCTACCTTCAGCACCACGCTGAAAAACAATAACCTGAAGCCAGAAATCGCCACTTCCTATGAAGTAGGTACTGATCTTAAATTCTTCAACAACAGGCTGGGCATCGAAGCTACCTGGTATACTACCGATAGCCGCAACCAGATCATCCAGATCCCGACTACGATGGCCAGTGGTTACAGCGCACGCATCATCAATGCCGGTGAAATCCGTAACAGGGGATGGGAACTGGCAGTACATGGCACACCTGTATCCGGTAAGTTCATTTGGGATATCGGTGCCAACTTCACCCGTAACAGGAACAAGGTGATCGCGCTGACAGACGGCATCACTTCTTACCTGCAGGGTACTGCGGAAGGTATGCAATACCAGGTGCGTGAGGGCGAATCACTCGGCGACATGTATGGTAATACCTGGAAGACGGTGCCGGCTGGTCCTTACAAAGGAAAAGAACTGCTGGATGAAACAGGGCATAGCCAGAATGCAACCGGCCTCATAAGGATTGGTAATTATAACCCTGATTTCTCACTGGGTATCACCAACACTTTTACTTATGGTCACTTCACGCTGAATACGCTGGTCGATTACCGCCAGGGTGGTAAGTTCTTCTCCTATATGTTTATGAACCTGCTGTCTGACGGCCGTACAAAGAATACACTAAGAGGCCGTGACCTGGCACATGGTGGCCTGGCCTGGAACGACGGCACCAGCGACCGTACCGATGGTATGATCGAAGATGGTT
Organism: Chitinophaga silvisoli; assembly: GCF_003412465.1. Classification (GTDB taxonomy): domain Bacteria; phylum Bacteroidota; class Bacteroidia; order Chitinophagales; family Chitinophagaceae; genus Chitinophaga; species Chitinophaga silvisoli. The sequence continues at coordinate 115,150 of NZ_QTJV01000016.1, read as the reverse complement.
ATATCGACGATGGCAATGGCAACTATGTAAAGAATACCAACATTACAGATCCTGAGAGTTTCTATGGTGACTACTACTGGAAGATGCACGCCCGCAATACTTTTAGTGCTACCTATGTGAAGTTGCGCGAAGTGAGCCTGACCTACCTGTTCAGCAAGGAGCAAACAGGCAGACTGCCAATTTCTAACCTGAGTATTTCATTGATTGCCCGCAACCTGTTCAGCTGGACAGCAGCAGGTAGTGGCTACGATCCTGAAACTGCGATGACGATCAAGAGTGGTAGCATTACCCCGGGTACCTCCAGCTGGTCACTGCCATACACCCGTTCTTATGGAGTGAAACTGGGTCTTAACTTTTAATATTCATACTACAACTATATGAAAAAGATTTATGCCATTGGCGTGTTGTTGCTGTTAAGTGCATGTACGAAGAACTTTGAGGAAATCAACACAGATCCAAATACGGCAACGACTGTAAATCCGCAATACCTGCTTTCGACGGCGCTGGTAAAAACGGCTTATCCTTATCAGAACGAAGCCTTCCTGGACAAGCCCGCCGAGGCAGCAAGGTATATCACTAAGGTACGCAATGAAGGTGATGACCTGTTTGGCTGGGCTGGGAAAACATGGGATGGGTATTATGGGGCATTGACTTATAATAAAACCTTTCATGACCTGGCGGCCTCCAATGGTATGTTGCAATACACGGCGATATCAGATATTATCAAGGTGTTCAACTTCGCCTATATTACAGATTTATATGGAGACATACCTTATAGTGAGGCCTTACTATCTAAAGACAGTAGTATAGTACATCCCGTATATGATCAGCAGGAGGATATCTATTCTTCGCTGCTGGCCACACTTACAGCTGCCAATGATACACTGGCTGCCAACACACAGACCATTGATGCGGATTATGATCTCCTGTATGGTGGTGTGGCGTTGAACTGGCGTAAGTTTGCCAACGCACTGCATTTACGCCTGCTGCTGCGTATGTCAAAGAAATCTGCAACAGCATATACTGAGATGCAGCATATGCTGAACAATCCAGGCAAATTTCCTTTGTTCGAAAGCAACAGTGACGATGCAGGACTAAGATATTTAGGCGTGAATGCGATCGATAGCTGGCCGGGTGGGAACCTGAACAGCAAGGCGACAGAGATCGACAAGTACAAGCCATCCAAGGAGATCGTGGATACCCTGCTGCGTTTGAATGATCCAAGATTACCGGTATGGGCAGCACCCGTGTCCAGCACTACAGGTTATACAGTAGATGCCAACCTGTATGTAGGAGTACCCAATGCGATTTCATCTCCTTATGATTATAATGGTGGTGAGACACACATTTCAAAGATGGCACCTATCTTCTATGCGAACCAGAGTGACCTGCTGAAAGCAAGTATGATGACCTATGCAGAGCAGTGTTTTATACTGGCAGAAGTAGTACAGGCGGGAAAGGTAACAGTGAGTGGTGAAACCGCGGCTTCATTGTATAACAAAGGCATTGCAGCATCACTGGATGCTTATGGCATCTCTGCCACTGCTAAGGCGGCTTACCTGGCCCAGGCTTCTGTACAGTACAATGGTACATTGGCGCAGCTGATCACACAGAAGTGGATTGCGAATTTCCTGAAAGGGGCAGAGGGCTGGTTTGACCAGAGAAGAACAGGTTATCCTGTATTTGTAACTGGTCCGCTGGCGGCCATTTCTGAAATTCCTTCCAGGTATAAGTATCCTACTACGGAGCAGTCTTACAACCTGGATCAGTATAACGCAGCAGTAACCAGGCAGGGTGCGGATGAAATAACAACGAAGATGTGGTATTTAAAATGATAAACAGTTAGCTATGCAATTTTACTTAATGCTGATGATTGCCTTGCTCCCGGTTGTAAAGCATAAACATGTAGTGATCGCCCATAGGGGCGATCACACTGTTTTACCGGAGAACACATTGGCGGCATACCAGCGCGCCATAGAGGATGGGGTAGATTATGTAGAGGTAGACCTGAGAACGTTTAAGGATGGACGCTTATATATCAGTCATGGTGCACTGACGGAACTAAATAGCAGCTTACCCGCTTTTGATGAGGTGTTAAAGCTGTGTAAGAGGAAGGTAAATATCTATCTTGATTTTAAGGAGGCAGATCCGGAGCGGGTCTATCCATTGATTAAGAAGGCGCGCATGGAACGGCATATGGTGGTGTACTGCAATACGCTGGAGCAGGTGGATGCATGGCACAGGGTAGCCCCGCAAATGCCATTGATGACCAGTATACCTGGAGATGTGAAAGAACTGGATGCTTTTTTTGACCGGTACCCGGTTGCTGTCGTTGATGGCAGCATCGGGCAGTATACGCCGGCAATGCTGGCCCTTTTTAAGCGGCGGAATATAGCCGTATGGCTGGATGTGCAGGCAAAGGATGAAGGTCCTCTCAGCTGGCAGAAAGCACTGGATACCCCCGTGCAGGGCTTACAAACCGATCATCCGGGGGCATTGATCAATTATCTTAAACAAAATCGAAACAGGTAATGAATAAGCTATTATTTTTACTGTTAGTAATGATGCCGGTGGATAAAATAATCAAGGATTTTTATCATCATCACCAATATATCCTGGTGGCTGCTCACCGTGCAGACCATGAAGTGTATGCGGAGAATTCCCTGCCTGCTATCCGGACTGCCATTGACAAGGGAATTGATATCATCGAAATAGATGTCCGGGAAACAAAGGACGGGGTATTGGTGTTAATGCACGATGAAAGCATAGATAAAAAAACGGATGGTCATGGTAAGGTAGCCGATATGACTTATGCTGAACTACAGTCACTGCACTTAAAGAAAGAGGGCGTAGTAACCACAGAACGGATCCCTTCCTTCCGGGATGCCCTGGAACTGGCCAGGGGCAGGATCATGATCGATATCGATTTCAAAGCCGATACAAGAAGTGCGATGGTGTCTACCTGCAAACTGGTGAAGGAGATGGGCATGGAGCAGCAGGTGCTCTTCTTTGTATATGATTATAAAGATGCAGCCCTTGTAAGGGCAATCGATCCGGATCTGCCTGTGATGCCGAGGGTACACAATGCAGCAGAGACGATGGCGGTGCTAAAACAGGGATGTTATCCTATCTTGCATGCAGATGATGCCTGCTATACGGATAGCCTGATGCAGGTGGTACGCAAAGCAAATATGAGAGTGTGGATAAATGCGCTCGGGGACTACGATGAGCTGGGGGAGCAGGGATTTGATTCACTGTTACAGAAGAAACAGGTCAATGTGATCCAGACGGACAAGCCGGAAGAATTGCTGGCTTACTTACGCAAAAAGGGACTACACAGATAAAGTTAACATAAAAATCATATAGCAAGATGAAGCAGGGATGGTTGCTCCTTTGTTTATTTTTCTTTTCGTTTTTGACAGTGCGTGCGCAGAACAGTGATGGGGATGAAGATCCGGTCACAGTGATCCGTGGTCCCTACCTGCAGGTAGGCTCACCTACCGGTATGACGATTCGCTGGCGTACAAATGTGGCTACACGCAGCCGGGTGCGTTTTGGTACTACGGTAAATAAATGGGATCAGCTGAAAGATGACTCTGCTATCACCACAGAACACATAGTACGTATTACCGGTTTAAAACCGCATACACGGTACTATTATACCGTAGGTACATTTGCTGATACCTTGCAGGGAGATGCGAACAACTACTTCTATACATTGCCTGAAGTGGGAAGCAAAGACCTGATCAGGATCGGTGCGTTCGGCGATTGTGGCAATAACTCAGCGAACCAGCGGAATGTAAAGCAATCTGTGCTGAACTATCTCGGTAACAATTATATGGATGCCTGGATCCTGCTGGGCGACAATGCCTATGGCAGTGGTACGGACCAGGAATTCCAGACCAAATTTTTTAATGTCTATAAAGATGACCTGTTAAAGCAGCATCCTATGTACCCGACTCCCGGCAACCATGATTATAATGACCATGATTTTCCGGGTGCGGTAGAGGTAGCCGTTCGTACACACAAGACAGCCTATTACCAGAACTTCTCTATGCCTACAGAGGCGGAAGATGGTGGGGTACCTTCACATACACAGGCGTTCTTCTCATTTGATATCGGCAATGTGCACTTCATCTCACTGGATAGCTATGGTAAGGAGGCAGAACAATATCGTTTGTATGATACACTGGGTCCACAGGTACAGTGGGTGAAGCGCGACCTGGCAGCAAACAACAATAAGCAGTGGGTAGTGGCATACTGGCATCATCCTCCCTATACCATGGGTTCTCATAACTCAGATGAAGCAGATGAGCTGATCCGCATCCGTGAGAATTTTATCCGCATCCTGGAGCGCAATGGTGTTGATTTAATCCTGTGCGGCCATAGTCATGACTACGAGCGTTCCCGCCTCATGAAAGGACATTATGGAATGATGGATTCATTTGATCCTGCGGTGCATAACCTGAGTCGTTCATCAGGTTTGTATGACGGCAGTGAGAATAGTTGTCCGTACGTAAAGGATTCACTGAATGCAGGGACGGTATATGTGGTAAGTGGTTCGGCAGGCAAACTGGGTGGCCGGCAAAAAATTTATCCGCACAAGGCGATGCAGTATGCAAATGATATGAATGGTGGCGCATCCCTGCTCGAGATTGAGAACAACCGCCTGGACCTGAAATGGATCTGTGCGGATGGGGTGATCAGGGACCATTTTACAATGATGAAAGAAGTGAATAAGCACAACGTGATTACAGCAAAGGCAGGTAAGGCATTGACACTGACGGCTTCATTTGTGGGTAATTATAAATGGAGTGAGAAGAATCAGACCTCGAAATCCATTACCCTCAGGCCGGCAAAAGGCACTACGACAGTGACGGTAGAAGATAAGGAAGGTTGTATAAAAGATACATTTACAATTACTGCGCGATGAAGAAAATAAAGGTGCTTACGGGCTTGTGTTTGTTATTGTGTCTGGGGATGGCAGGCGAAGCACCGAAGGAGTACCCGGAACAGACGATCAGGTATTTCAGGGAGCAGCAGGCAGTTTTTGCAGCCAGTACAAAGGCCCTGCAGCTGGCGATTTCAAAATACGATGTGAAGGACCCGGCTACGGTGGAGCAGGCAAAGCACGCATTGAAGGAATGCAGGATTGCATATAAGCGCATTTCATTCTTCCTTGAATATTTCTTCGTGAGTGAAGCTTATGTGTTCAATACGCCGGCGAAGTATGAGGTGGAAGAACCTTATATAGAATATGAGGAGCCGGTAGGATTGCAGCAGATAGAAGCATTATTATACAGTGGTGCATCGAAAGCAGCATTGATGCAGCAGGCAGACATCGTCGCGGAAACAGCGGCAGGTCTGCCTGCTTTGTTATATAATTTTAAGGCTACGGATGCGCAGGTGATGGAGAGCATCCAGTTGGAACTGATCCGCATCCAGAGTTTATATATTACGGGGTATGATGCACCTTCGTTGCAAAGTGGAGTGCCGGAGGCTGCAGCGGCGATGGATGCCTTACGGAATGTGGTGGGAGTAGATAGTATCCGTACAGCGATGACATTGGCATGGACTTTTTTGCATGAGCATGAGGACTTCAACAGCTTTGATCGTCTGACATTTATTACTGATTATGCGATGCCGGTACAGCGTATGCTGTCAGCCATGGAAGCTACGCATACGGTAAGGGCATTGAATACGACAGCGATTTTTGGTTCGCGGGACCCGTTTAAGAAAGAGACCTTTACACAGGGGGCGGATATTACGGTCGATGGCCGGGGAGATGTGTTAAGGAATGGAGATAATAGTGCGCCGAAGATCGGGTATGATACCGCCCTGGGCCGGCAACTATTTTTCGAGAAGCGCTTATCGGGAAATATGCAGCGTAGTTGTGCAACCTGTCATGTGCCGGAAAAGCATTTTACAGATGGCATGCCACAGAATAAATCTTTGTTGGGAGGTTTTTTACCCAGGCATACGCCTTCCTTATTATATTCCACCTACCAGTATGCGCAATTCTGGGACGGCCGTGCCAGGAGCCTGGAAGAGCAGGTAGATGTGGTATTGCATAGTCCTGCGGAGATGGGGGGCACAGATGACAGCATTACGGCGCGTATGCAAATGCCAAAGGAAAAGATCATCCGCGCCCTGGCAGCTTATATACGTACATTGACTCCATTTAATTCCGCATTCGATCATTATTTAGCGGGCAATAGATCAGCCATGACAGCGCAGCAGCAGCATGGCTTCAATATTTTTATGGGCAAGGCCCGTTGCGGGAGTTGTCATTTTGCCCCCCTGTTCAATGGTTTAACGCCTCCATTGTTTAACAGGACGGAATTTGAAATATTAGGTGTACCCCTGACAGCCGATCTGCAACATCCTGTAGCTGATACAGACAGGGGCAGGATAACGGTGTTTCCCGTTACCTTTTATGAAGGAGCGTTCAAAACACCAACACTAAGAAATGCGGCTGTGACAGCACCTTTCATGCATCACGGCAACTTCAGTACCATGCAGCAGGTAATAGACTTCTACAACCAGGGCGGAGTTACACCGGTTATGCATCAGACCTTATCCACCGATACCCTTGGACTGAATAAGGCAGAGCAGCAGGCGCTTATTTCCTTTTTGGATGCCTTGGTGGATTGAGTTCACGGAGGTACCATTGCTGAGTGGTAACCAGGAATATTATCTTAAGAGCACCTTATCTCTCCATCTTAAAAAGGGTTTTTCAATTAAAAATCTCAACAGCCATGCGGCCGCCAGGCAGGTGAGGGTACAAATTACAAACATCATAGAACTCTTCGTATCAATTCCCCATGCCGAGACTATTTTCTGGGTCACGTTGATGACTATCTTATGGCTCAGGTAGAGTGCATAGGAGAGGGCTGCCAGTGAGCGGGTGAGTGCATTGCCATGTTTATACAGGAAGCAATCAGGACTGGCAGCAGCTGCTACGATGCAACCATAGCCGATGGCAATCAGAGGAAAACCATAAATACTTTCATTGAAGAGGTCTTCACTATCGCACATAATGTAGGCAGCTGCCAGGATGAGGAGGCCTGCAATGAGCAGGGGGGTACTGTATTTGTATAATCTTTCTTTGATGGCAGCGAGGCTGATGCCTACAAGTAAGCCATCGAGACGGCTGAAGGTAGGGTAATAGATCCATTTGTACCATACCATCCAGTTATCTTCAGTGGCGGGCAGGTAGAAGTGATTCCAGCAATAAAAGCGTACGCCAAAGCCTGCAAGGAAGAGGGAGGCGATGAACCATGGCGCTATCTGGTTTAAGTCATAGGTTCTGAAAAAGATGATCAGGATAGGGAGGAGCAGGTAGAACTGCTCTTCGATACAGAGAGACCAGGCGTGTGAGAAGGCACCGGTGTGTTTGAGATCGAGACCGAGGTTTTGTGTGAAGGTGAGGAATTTCCACAATGGGGGAAGGGTATCACGTTCCCGCAGGTACGGAAAGAGGAAGTACAGGGCTACGATGAGGAAGTAGGCAGGGAAGATGCGGAAGACTCTTTTGGTATAAAAGGTCTTAAGGGAGATAGGATCTTCGTTGAATAGCTGACCTGCGATGAGGAAGCCGCTGAGAACGAAGAAGAGGTCAACACCTGTCCAGCCGAAACTACCGATTGTTGAAATCCACGCAGGGTGGCCGAAGATGTTGTAATGGAACAGGAAGACAAAGGTGATTGCGAATGCGCGAAGATGGTCAAGCCCGTGGAGCTTGCGGGTGATGGGATGATGTTGCATAGTAAGTAAAAGGAAAGGATTGCAAAATAGTTTTTTTTAGATCACCTGTAGCTGGAATTATACGTTTACAGTAAAATATTTTTTCTGATCAATGCTGGCTTTGGTTTGATACTTGCATAATCCTCTTTCAATAATTATTTTGCAGGCTCTTTGTGTTAATCTGAAAAACCTAATGTACTTTATGAGAAGAATCGTCATGTTGTTTGTCTTGATACTCAGTGTTCTTGCCAGCAATGCCCAAAAGAAAAAGAATATTATCTACCCTGAAGTTTATTTTGATTCAACACAAGCGAAGAAGGCTTTGGGAATCGGGAAGGGGACAATCGAAGGACGGGCGTATACAAAGCCCCGTAATGGATACGGTTTTAAGGCACCATTGGCCAATAAGATTTATGCTTCTAATTCAACGGTGATTTTGCTGCCGGTGACTCCTTATTTTGATGCGTGGTATGCGCTGAGGAAGAAGAAGGAAGGGAAGAAAACGACGGTGTATATGTCTGACGAGGCGTATCGTTGGAGGTTGGAGGCCAGGACGGATGAGGAGGGGCGGTTTACTTTCGATAAGATGTTGCCGGGCAGGTATTTCCTGCAGGTGATCATCGGGTATTCTACGAGGTATACACAAAATGTGTATTCGGGTAGTGGGTATAATAGTTATGGAAGAACGGATTATTATACGCCGCAGGATTATTATGTAGATCATAGTGAGCGGGCGGAGGACTTTGTGGACGTGAAGGAAGACGGGGAGATAGTGAAGGTGAAGTTGCATTAGGTGAAGCTGCACCAGGATAAGTAGCACCAGGTGAATTTGAATTTGGTGAAGCGGCACCAGTATAAGTTGCACCAGGTGAATTTGAATTTGACTGGATCCTGCACCTGAATTTGGTCTGGTATTGTTATTGATCGCCTTCCCATAGGGGAAGGCGATTTTTTGTTTATATTCATACAGATGAAAAAACTGACAGCAAAATTTTATAACCGGCCTGATGTACTGACGATCGCGCGGGAGCTATTAGGCAAAATCATAGTGACCAGGTTTGATGGTGAACTGACGACAGCGCGGATTGTGGAGACAGAGGCGTACAGGGGCGTGGTAGACAAGGCAAGTCACGCTTATGGAGGCAGGCGTACGCAGCGAACGGAGGTGATGTTTGGGATGGCGGGGAGTGCGTATGTATATCTTTGTTATGGGATTCATTACTTATTTAATATAGTAACGAATAAAAAGGATATACCGGAGGCGGTGTTGATCAGGGCAGCGGAGCCCCTGGAGGGAATTGATGTGATGCTGAGGCGGACGGGGAAGGCAAAGGCGGATTTTACATTGACGCGGGGGCCGGGGAATGTGAGTAAGGCATTGGGGATAGATAAGGCGCATACAGGGTATAGCTTAAATTCTGAAGAGTTTTACCTGGCGGATGATGGGTATGTGGCTGATAAGGTGGTGGCAACGCCCCGCATAGGAGTGGATTATGCAGGGGCGGATGCCTTGTTGGATTATCGGTTTTTCGTGGAGGGGAACAGGTATGTGAGTGGGAAGCGGTAGGTGCTAGTACCCCTGTTTGTTTAGTATTTTTTCAATGAACGCACTATACTCATCCTTCATTGGGAGCATATCATTGACAATGAGTGTTCTTCGCTGCATAATGACAGTTTTTCCTGTGACCGGGTTTGTGCCTTCTTTTTCGGATTCGCCCCAATAGATTCCAATGCCTCTTTTCTGCCAACCAGGCAGGTCATTGAAGTTAATGCCGTGGGTGAAGAGCAATTCATTCTTTTGGGCAGTAGACAAGTGGTTGATCACCTTAGTTGCTTCGCTGGCAGACTTCCCGGTTTTCCTCAGCACCCAGTAGCAGTGTGCGCTGAGGGCATTGCGGTGGGCATCCTCATTTCTCCACCGGAAATAATCGACTACGAGTTGCGCGTTAGGCAATTCACTGATGCGGCAGTCGAAGACGGCTATCTGCCCTAGTTGTAAGGAGAACTTGGCACTGGCTTCGCCGGCGAGGATGGATGTATATTTCCTGGTCTTCCTGGCGAAGGCATTTTCGTGGAGATCAAAGAGAAGGGAGATCTCATCGCTTTCAGAGTAAGCATAGAGGATGTTGAAGCCGCATTGCATGAGGTGTTTGACCGTTTCGACCATAATGTCACGAAAGCGGATGTCGAAGGGTTTTTCGAAGTCATTGAGTTCTTTGGTGAGGCGGGTAAAGCCACGCCCGTCAATGCGGGCGACCATAAAGATGTTGGGGAGGACGATGGTATCATGAGCGGTTTCGTATACACGCATTTTGCTGTCCAGGTCGTCAAATTTCATGGGTATTAGTTTGCTTGTTATGTTAGATCGTATCAGATTTCATGTGGATGATCCTGCGTGAGATAGATACTGTTTTCCAGTTTTACATATTGAATAGCATCAAAACCTTCGAACAGTTCAGGCATTTGGAATCTCCGCAGGGTAGCTTTGATCCCAACATGGGGAATGAGGGCCTTGCCCTGCCGGGTGTTGTTTCGGGTAAGTGCATCCTGGAGGGATGTCTGGAAATAATAACATTTGATAGTATAGTGTTTATGTTTTGCCAGGACGATGTATTTCTGTCGTTCATTGCGGGTAGGGTTGGTGTTGTCTACCACGAAAGGCATGTGGGAGCTGAGACAGGCGTGAAGAAAAATGTCTTCGCGGTTCCTTGTATGAAGGAGGTCCAGGGATATTCTGGCATGTGAATTGAAAAAATGTTCCTTATAGAATGTGGATTTACCGCTGGCTTGCAGCCCGCAGAAGATAATTGCTTCCATGAGCGATAAAGATAGGAATTAAAGAAGTTTGTTTATAATGCGGGAGCAGAAAAAACAATCGCTCACCCAACCTTTTGTTTATTGAAAACTTTTATACCAAAATCTATAATCTACGGCCCATATGCATTTTACCTTCACGGTCTATATCGGAATATTATTAGTCATCCTGTTTTTAGTCATGATCGCCGGGCGATTAAAGATCTCCTATCCAATCGTACTGGTGATCGGTGGCTTAGCGCTTAGCTTTATCCCCGGTTTGCCCCAGATCAGCATTGATCCGGAACTGATCTTCCTGATCTTCCTCCCTCCTTTATTATATGAAGCGGCCTGGCAAACCAGCTGGAAAGAGCTGTGGCGCTGGCGGCGGATCGTCAGTTCATTTGCTTTTCTGATCGTGATCCTGACTTCGGGGGTGATTGCGCTGGTATCCAGTAAGCTGATTCCCGGCTTTACGCTGGCGCTGGGCTTTTTATTAGGGGGAATTATTTCTCCGCCGGATGCGGTGGCGGCAACGACGGTACTAAAAGAGGTGAAAGTGCCGAAGTCCCTGGTGAATATCTTGGAGGGGGAGAGTTTGCTGAATGATGCATCCAGTTTGATTGTATTCCGGTTTGCGCTGATAGCGATAACGACGGGGAAGTTTGTCTTTCATGAAGCGGTGACCAGTTTCTTCCTGGTGATCACGATGGGGATTGTGGTGGGGCTGGCAATAGGGATGGTCTTCTATGCGATTCACCGCTGGTTGCCTACGAATGCAAGTATGGATACGGTGTTGACCTTTGTAGCTCCCTATGTGATGTATATAACGGCGGAGAGCCTGGACTTTTCCGGGGTCCTGGCGGTAGTAGCGGGGGGATTGTTTATGTCGAACAAGAGTCATCATTTTTTAACCCACCTGAGCAGGATCAGGGGGGTGAATGTATGGTCCACCATAGGGTTTGTATTGAATGGAATTATCTTTTTGCTGATAGGCCTGGAGCTGCCGGTGATTGTACAGCAGTTGGGCGAGGTGTCTTTGTGGAATGCGATTAAGTATGGGTTGATTATAACATTCGTGGTGATAGTGATGAGGATGATGTGTACGATGGGGGCGGCCTTATTTACGAAGGTGGTGAGCAGGTATATAAAGACGGCGGATAATAACCCGGGGTGGAGATTGCCGGTGGTGTTTGGATGGGCAGGGATGAGGGGTGTGGTGTCATTGGCATCGGCGTTGTCGATTCCCCTGATGCTGGATAAGCAGCATGTATTCCCGATGCGGGATTTGATTTTGTTTATCACGTTTATGGTAATTTTGATTACGCTGGTATTTCAGGGTTTGACATTACCATTGGTGGTGAAGTGGGTAAATTTAGGGGAGGACCGGTTTTTTATGCCGGAGCATGAGCAGGAGGCGATCATGAGAAAGAAGATGGCATCTTATGGGTTGGCCTTGTTGAATAATAAATACGGGGAGGAGATAGCGGGGAATGATTTGTTGAAGTCGTTGAAGGCGAGGTTGGAGGGGGATGTGACATTTGCGGAGAGTTATATTGCGTCGGAGGAGGGAAATGAGCTGGTGTCGCATAAGATAGAGCGGTATAAGGTGGTGTTGACGGATTTGATCAATGAGCAGCGGGGGATTTTGAGGAAGATGAATAAGAAGGATAGTATAGATGAGGAGATTATCAGGAAGCATTTGGCGCAGTTGGATTTAGAGGAGGAGTATTTGGTGCAACGGTTTTGATAGGATTTGCTTTTAATCAGGAATAAATAGGGGCGAACTCAAAACTTCGGAACCGCCCCTATTTATTCATATACCTGATGGAGAACGTTTTCGTTTAAGCCATTCTAAGGGTCTTAATTTTACTTATGATACATCCTCTATGGGAAACAGGTTCTTTAAAATGATCATCATCATACCAATTACATTCAGGGAAGAGGTAGTCAGTAGCGTGATCAACACCGCATCTGACAGTTGTAGTTTTAACAGGTAATTATTAAAATAAAGCACGCTGATTACAGCCGACAACCAGAATGTGATATTGATGATAAAGGAATAGGTAATATGCTTCCGGAGATCAGTGTCAGTGGCAAACCTTCTGAGCTGCTCGGAGCCATAATCGCGTATCCTGTTCCTTGGAAGAGTACTGGCACTCAAAAATTTAGGCAAATTATTGCCCATTGAAAATTCCGGGTCCGAACCATGGATGAGTTTTATATTCATATGTGATCTTATTTATGCGGCATTGTCAGTTGCTTTAACTAGTCTGTTTTTAAAATATTGATATACCTCGTGGATTGGAATTATAAGTTGACCCGTTACAACTGTTTTTTTCCAGGGCGTATCACCATTATAAAAAGCAACGTCAAAAAGACCTTCAAGGTGCCCGAAGGTATTCCATACCCGGTCCAGAAACTGTTGATCTTCCTTTGAAATAGGTTGGTTCCCCTGTGGGTTGGGCAGCTTTTTATAATAATAGGTTACTCTTGATTCAATCATATTCTCAAATAAGGAACCGAAAGTAGCGTGGTCTCTTCTGCAAATCAGCGGTTCTTTAATTAAGGTAGTTTTACAATCAGAGAATGCAAGATACCAGCCATATGCGAAGTAGGTTAAACTAACGACTGCTTCTACATCAAGTGGTGCTTGTATTGTCCCATACGTGGTAATAAAATAATTGGCAATTGTAGTTGGATTATAGGCCATAGTTTTTCAAAGTTTAGTCTTTTAATTGCTTAATTTATTAAAGGTGTCGTCTTTTAACATTTAACTCCTCCACCTTTCCAAATTTACTTCCTTCTTTTCTGTTCATTTTGTTCATTCTTCCATTTCCCCCTTCCCCCCAACAAATTATTTTTCCCTAAATTCACCCCGCAAAATCTAAACTTTATGAATCGTTTCACCCTTGTCGCTACAGGCACCCTGCTCTCACTGGCAGCCTGTCAATCATCCGACAACAATAAAAACCAGCTCACCCGGCAACAGGCGCAAACCTACCTGGACAGCTATAATAAAACCTACCAGGACCTTATATACAAAGACAACCTGGCCCAATGGACACTCAATACCCGCATCGTAAAAGGCGACACCCTCAGTCAGCAACTGGCAGATGCCGCCGATAAAGTACTTGCTGAATACACCGGCAGTAAAGCAAACATCGATTCCGCACAAAAATACCTGCAATTAAAAGATCAACTTACTCCCTTACAGCTAAGGCAGTTCGAAGTGATCCTCTTCAACGCAGGTAATAACCCCGCTACTGCAGGGGACATCGTTACCCGCCGTATCAGCGCTACCAACAAGCAATTATCCGCTCTTTACGGATTCAAGTTCACCCTCGATGGCAAACCCGTTACCACCGGTCACATCGATGAAATCCTTGAATCTTCCGATAATCTCCAGGAAAGAAGAAAAGCATGGACCGCCAGCAAAGAAGTGGGTAAAACCCTCAAAGATGGTCTTGATTCTTTGCAATACCTCCGCAATGCTTCTGTCACACCCCTGGGCTATAAGGACTACTTTGATTACAATGCCCGCGAATATGGAATGGGCGAAGATGAGGTGATCAAACTGACACGTCAGTTTGTAACTGAGATATGGCCATTGTACAGGGAACTGCATACCTGGGCGCGTTACACCCTGGCGGAGAGATATAAACAACCCGTACCTGATTATATTCCTGCTGACTGGCTACCCAACCGCTGGGGGCAGGATTGGTCTTCCCTGGTAGATGTAAAGGGCCTGAGTATCGACTCTGTACTTAAAGTACATGGTGCTGAATGGATGGCTCACCAAAGTGAGGAATTCTATAAGAGCCTGGGCTTTGATCCGCTGCCACCGGTATTCTGGGAAAAGAGTAGCCTCTACCCGGTACCTGCCGATAGTCCGTTTACCAAGAATAACCATGCTTCTGCATGGCATATGGACCTGGCAAATGATGTGCGTTCCCTGGAAAGTATCACACCAACTACCGATTACTGGAGTACGGTATTGCATGAATTTGGACACATCTATTATTATATGTCTTATAGCCGTCCGGAGATCCCGGTGATCCTGCGGAGTGGTGCTAACAGGGGCTTCCATGAAGCCTTCGGTACCATGATGGGATTGGCTTCCCTGCAAAAACCTTTCCTTGAAAATCTGAATCTTATTCCAAAGAATACAACTACCAATGATACACTGAAATTATTAAAAGAAGCGTTGAGTTATGTAGTAAGTTTGCCCTGGAGCAGCGGGGTAATGACGGAATTTGAATACAACCTGTATGCGAAGAAATTGCCGAAGGACCAGTATAACCAGGCATGGTGGAAGCTGGTGAAACAGTTCCAGGGGATTGTACCGCCTGTAGAAAGAGGAGAGGAGTATTGTGATGCGGCTACCAAGACACATATCAATGATGATCCTGCACAGTACTATGATTATTCTATAGCGAGTGTACTGGTGTTCCAGTTCCATAAGCATATTGCAGATAGCATCCTGCACCAGGATCCACATGCTACAAATTATTGGGGAAATAAAGCGGTGGGAGATTTTCTGAAGAAGGTGATGAGTCCGGGAGCCAGTATTGACTGGAGACAACAGCTGAAGGACGATTTGCATACAGATATGAGTGCGAAACCAATGGTAGCATATTTTAGTGTGTTGATGGATTATTTGAAGAAGGTGAATGCAGGGAAGAAGTATACCTTGCCGGAGCAACCAGTTTTTGAATAATATTATTAGTATGATTTGTTGCCCCTCAGGGGCAACAAATTATACCAAAGAAATGATAGACCATAATGCCGCACCTGCGATGATGATCCATAAAAACACGCCTTGTACAAACGGCCTTATACCAACCGCCTTCAACACCTTTGCATTCAGCCCACACCCTATCAAAAACAAGGTCAGTGTTAAGCCAGCCCTGGAAACATCCACCACATAATGACCATATTTTTGTACAAATGGTACATATGAATTCAATACCATTGCTATTATAAAGAACCCAATAAACAAGGGAATTTTAACTTTCTTTTTATCAACACTACTCAGCAAAGAAAGCGGGATAATCCACAATGCTCTCGCCAGTTTCACTGTAGTGGCTACCTGCAACGCCTCTGCACCATACTTACTGGCAGCCCCTACTACTGAACTTGTATCATGAATTGCAATTGCACTCCATAATCCAAACTGCGTTTGTGTAAGATTTAACAAATGTCCAACAGCAGGAAAGATAAAGAGTGCTAAAGAGTTGAGGATAAAGATCGTACCCAGTGCTACAGAAATCTGTTTTTCTTCTGCCTTAATAACAGGAGAGATTGCCGCTATGGCACTACCGCCACAAATTGCCGTTCCCGCAGATATTAAATAAGAAGTTTTCCTGTCTATTTTTAAGAGTTTCCCGAAAAGAAAACCGAAGAATAAGGTACCAACAATAGATGCTACGGTAAATAGGAAACCCTGGCTGCCCGCATGCAAAGCACTCGTCACGTTCATACCAAAGCCCAGTCCTACGACTGAAATTTGTAATAACAAATGAGTGGCCTTATGATTTAAATGTAAATAAGGATGCCCTACAAACTGGGCTATGACTAGGCCCATCAATAATGCCACAGGAGGCGTGATCAGTGGTGTAAGGCAAAATACGAAAGCTAATAAAAAGATGACTTCCCTGGTGGTTAGACTTACTGTCCGGTCTAAAAAAGTTTTGTTTATTGTTTCCATAATGCCCACAAATTTCTAATGTTGCGGCCGCAAACGGAAATTGTAAAAGGTAATGGATGATAACCTTTAGTTATGCCTATAATTAATATCAATACAAACAAAAAGGGTGATAAAAAGATTCTTTTTATCACCCCCTTCATCATTTTAAAAAACACACTATTTCACTACATCTTCCAATTCTACATCTTCATTGTTATCACTGTCCTCCTGCATCAGTACATCCTGGATATTTAACTTATCCTGGTGCCTGTTGCCGTCCTCTTTTCTACCCCTGACCTTTACGATCTGGGCTTGCAGAACATCTACACATTCATTGACAGCAGGTTCAAAATGAGGACTCACTTTCTTTACAAAATGATCCTGACCGGGTACTTCCAGCCGGATTTCACAATAATTATTTTCAGGAGTGCTGTCTGGCCCCTTATATAATGTAACGTTTGCACGTACAATTTTATCTGTTTTTAACGTGTTCAGCTTTTCACGGATATATGACTCAAGTGCATTACTGGCTTTAAATCCGAGGGATTGAATAATAATATCCATAGTTCTATATTTTTAATACAGATAGTACAGGAATTGTGCCAGACGATATCAGTGAGTAAACTGATGATGGTTAGTTTTTCTTAACAGATTTTTTTAATGAGTCGATGGCCATGGTTATTACAGTCTTTATCCACTTCATGCAGTTCGTCAATTATTTCAGGTCGTTCACATAACGGAGCCGGGAAATCCCCCGCCTTTTGCGTAACTTCAGAATGATGCCCAGGTGGTTTTACAAATACAAGCTCTATCACATCCCTTTCTGGATGTTCTACCAGTTCATTTGGTGGACGGTGGCCGTGGGCAATCCCATCAAAGCGGCGGGTATTATCTTTACCACTACCATGTTTCCCAAGTATTTTACCTATGTTTTCTGGGAGACATTAGGGGTCTGGTTTAACCTGTACTTTTTGCTGCCCAGGTATTTCGAAAAGGGAAAATATACGACCTATGTGCTGCTCTTGGTCGCTACCACCCTGATTACTGCCTGTTGTATTGTACCGGGGTATTACCTTACCGCTTCCCTGGCAGGAACAACTGTGAAAGAGCTGTTTCATACAGATAGTTTCCTGAGCATAGTACTGGCCAATTCACTGCCGAGTGCTATTGCGGCAATGACCCTTGCCATGAGCATAAAAATGGGCAGGAGCTGGCTGCAAACGAAGAACAAAGAGCAAATGCTGGAAAAGGAGAAGCTAGAGACGGAGCTGAATTACCTGAAGTACCAGTTTAATCCCCATTTCCTGTTTAATACCATTAATTCCATCTTCTTCCTTATTCATAAAAACCCGGATATGGCTTCCGCTTCCCTGGCCAAATTCTCCGATTTGCTCAGGCACCAGCTGTATGAATGCAATGACAAGCAGATCCTGCTGAATAAAGAAATTGCTTACCTTGAAAATGGGATTGAACTGGAGCGGCTCAGGCAGAATACCAATGTAGAGGTCGATATTCAATTGCCTGCATTATATGATGCCAGGCTGGGCATTGCCCCTTTTATACTGATGACCTTTGTGGAAAATGCATTTAAACATGTGTCCAGGCAGGCAGATCAGACAAATTGGGTGCAGATTGAGTTGCAGGTAGCCGGGCAGGAATTAAGGTTCCTGGTAGCTAACAGCGTATCGGTGGAAGAGGAGGCCGGTGAAGAGGTGCTACGGTATGGAGGAATTGGGTTGAAGAATGTAAGACGGCGACTGGACCTGATGTACCCGGGGCAGTATGAACTGGCAGTGAATAGTAATAGTTCATCTTTTTCTATATTATTGACTTTACAGCTCTCCGTTTTGCAGGGTGTGCCGCTGATGCACAAAATTGCATAGTACATAAAAGCTGGAATACATTTGTTCCGGATAAAAATATTAAACAGCAACAATGTTAAACTGTGTAATCATAGATGATGAACCGCTGGCCCGCGAAGGAATGGCTGATTATGTGAAAGAAATCGACTTCCTCCACCTGGTCGACACCTGCGAGAACCCGGTTGCCCTCATGAAACTCATGGATCAGCATCCCATCGACCTCATCTTCCTGGACATCCAGATGCCCAAAATGAACGGCATCGATTTCCTGAAGATCATCCAGAAACCCCCTATGGTGATTATCACCACAGCTTACCCCAGCTATGCCCTCGAAGGCTTCCAGCTAAACGTCATGGACTACCTCCTGAAACCCATCACTTTCGATCGCTTTTTCAAAGCTGTCAGCAAAGCACGCGAATACCACCAGCTCGTCAACCGTGCTACCATACAGAAAGCCGAGGCTGCCACCGACTACTTTTTCATCAAGTGCGGCAGCAAATACGAAAAGATTCATTTTGAAGACATCCTCTATGTAGAAGGTATGCAAAACTACATCACCATCTACACCCTGAAAGGGAAGTACGTAACATTGCTTTACCTGAAAAACCTGGAACAGAATCTCGATAGCCACGCCTTTATCAGGGTGCACAAATCCTACATTGTTGCGATCGATAAAATCGAAGCGATCGAAGGCAATGAGATCTTTATCCAGCAACACCGCATTCCTATCAGCAGGAACTATAGGGAGCAGGTGATTGAACAGGTAGTGTCCAATAAACTCTGGGATAAAATCCGGTTTTCATAATCATACGCTTACCGGGAACAGCTACATACCTGGGAACCAATTTCAAAACCTATCATACTAGTCCGCTCCGGGTGAATTCAACCTACTTTTTCATTCCGGCAATGGAAGTCATATCGTCAGGCAAAAGACTGGTCGCGGCAAAAGAAAACCACTGTATTTAAACAGCGGTTTCCTCAATCTATATAAGCACAACTATGTGATATGCCTTTTAATGATGTAATGTATCGATCAGACCATCCTTCAGCCCTAAATGGAACCGCAGCACGATCGGGCTGCCTGGGAATGTGCCTGATACCTCTGCAGTTAACAAGCCCTTCGAACCCGACTCTTCATATTGAAGTGGTTTCACGGCAGCGCTATATTTTTCATTTGCCTCTTCGATCCAATGCCGGATCTCTTCTTTACCTGTGTACGTCTTGCCTTCATCATGTACGATGGCGGTTTCCGTGAAACAGGTCAGGTAAGCCCCGCTGTCGTAAGTGTTCTGCGCCTCTACAAATTTTGCTACTAATTGTGGTAATTCCATGGTGATATGATTAAGTTTTTAAATTGTTGGTACCGTTCCTCCGTCAATGACGAAATTTGTTCCTGTTAAGTAATTGGCCCTTGGTGAAACTAAAAAGCCAATCAATTCAGCTACTTCTCCCGGTTCAGCGGGCCTGCCGTAAGGTATTCCACCCAATGCATCCATGACACTTTGCTGGGCTGCTTCTACAGTAATATTTGCATTTCTTGCAATCTCACCCAACCAGGCTACCGATGCTGTTGTATTGATCCATCCTGGGGAAACAGTTAGCACACGAACACCTTTTGGTGTAACTTCATTTGATAAACTTTTACTGTAGTTGATTAATCCTGCTTTTGCAGCTGCGTAAGGCAAGGTAGAGTCGTATAGCGGCAATTTGCCCTGGATGGAAGCGATGTGAATAATAACACCACTTTTACGATCGATCATTTGCGGTAGGAATCCCCTGTCAAGCCTGACTGGAGCAAGTAAATTAGCTTGTAAGGTAGATATCCAATCCTCATCATTCAACACGGAAAAACCACCGGCGGGTGTTGATGAACCACCAAGGTTGTTTACCAGAATATCCAGCCTGCCATAGGTAGACAACACTTCGCTGATCACTTTTTGCGCATCTTCTGCCTTGCTCAGGTCAGCAGGAATAAAATGTAGATCTTCATCTGCCTGTTCAGGTTTGTTCCTCGCGGTAATAAGCACAGTTGCACCAGCAACTTTTAAGCGCTCTGCGATTGCTTTTCCGGCACCCTTGGTTCCACCTGTTACTAAGGCTATCTTACCGGATAATTCGTTGCTGTAGTTGAATTGCTGTTCCATATGTTTTTGTTTGTAGGACAAAATTCGATAGTATGCGGATAGCAAACAATTACGGGCTTACGAATCAGATAGGGATAAATTTATCCGTATTGGTGGCTATTAGGGTTTGCCGTATATTCGTATTTATGTACATAAAAAAAACTACTCCGACACTCAATTGTGGACTTGACCTGGTTGGAGAAGTGCTGTATGGCAAATGGAAAATCCGCATCCTTTGGTTCATCCACAATGGCAACGTACGGCCAAGTGAACTTCAGCGAAAAATCCCGGACGTAACCAGGCGGGTGCTGAATGTCCAATTGAAGGAACTTGAAGACCATGAATTGGTGACTAAAACAATCTATCCCGTTTTGCCCCCAAAAGTAGAATACCGTCTTACAGAATTTGGCAAAACACTTATTCCCTTGATTCAATCTATTGGCCTTTGGGGTGACGAGCACCAGGAGCGCCTTCGAAGGGTTATTCTAAAAACAAATGGAAAGTTAGACCTGGACGACGTTCCAGTTAGTTAAACTGTTTATCAGAATCGGGTCCTAAAGAAATGACATGCAGATGAGGATGGACTTGATTTTTTCTTTTACACATCTTCGGAATGCCCGGATATTAAAAGTTAAAGAGAAAATGAAAATTTAAGAGCTGATGCGTTTCACCCGTTACGCCCACAAAATACCCAACACCCAGCTCCAGGTTCTTTCTCCTGTATGACCTGCCTACAGCAAAACGGATTCCCGCATTGAGGGCAATATTGGTGCTGAACTCAGAGGTATTGCCTGAAATCCTGATCTCATTATAAGTGTCAGTATATACTTCGTCATAAGCCCGGTATTGCGCCGCATACCCAGCACCTCCAAAAAATCCGACCCTGCCACGTGCTTTCTGGGAAGAACCCGCACCATAGTTAAAGTTAAACATCAGGGGCACCTGGACAATGTAACTTTTCCAGTCGTCAGTCACGGATGCGTTCCCATAGGTTTGATTATAATAGTATTTCGAATAGCCTATCCTGATCGGGGCATTGATAGAATACGCATATTCCCTGTTTTCTTTAAACGTCACCCCTGGCGTATAGGCAATGGCCATGTAGGGATTTTCCCTTGAGTATTTGGTTTCATCATGTATCAGGCTGATGCCTGCTCCGTTGGTAAAATGCTGGGCCTGGGAGCTAAAAAAGGCACATAGGCAGATAAAGGCAATAAACAGACTTTTTTTCATAGGGTATATTGACTTACAAATGTATAAAATAAATATCTATTGATTTTGTCCAATTGGTAAAAGCCCACTTGTTATAAGGGCAAAATCTCAAAATCATGAAAACAAGACTGAATTACTTCCAACATGCCAACAATGCTATGCAGGCTTTAAGCGGTTTCGCTCCTTACCTGGCCAAATCTCCACTTGACAAATCCTTATTAGAACTGGTTTATTTTCGGGTATCCCAGATCAATGGCTGTGCTTTTTGTCTGGATATGCATACGAAGGAATTACGTGCCATGGGTGAGGAAGAACACCGCCTGTATGTAATGGATGCATGGAGGGAAGCGCCTTTTTATTCTGAAAGAGAGCGTGCAGCACTGGCATTTGCGGAGGCATTAACCAGGGTAAACCTGGGCCATGTACCAGACGAGGTGTATGATGCAGCAGCTGCCCGGTTTTCGGAAGGTGAGCTGATAGACCTGGTCATCGCAATTGTGGCTATTAACAGTTATAACCGACTGAATATTGCTTTTGGTTCACCCTTGCCTGTAGGTGCTTACAAGGTGGGCATGTTTGCAGCTAAGCATTAATAACCCGGAAAAATCTAACAATATGAATGAGTTCTTATTGATCTTCAGAAAAGATAATTCAAAAGAAGCACAACCTTCTCCTTCAGAATTACAGGACAGCATTAAGCCCTGGCAGGAATGGCTGGGCAAACTACAGGCCGAAGGTGCCCTGGTAAGTCATGGCAACCGCCTCAGACCCGAAGGTACTGTGATCAAAGCAGGCAAGGTGGTAACAGATGGCCCTTACCCGGATATCAAAGAATCCATAGGTGGTTTTGTGATCATCAGGGCGGTAGATTTAGCGGCTGCGACTGAGATAGGAAAAGATTGCCCGGTTTTAAGTGCACCCTGGAACGGGACGGTAGAAGTGCGTATGTTAATGAAAGAAGCCTAATGGAAGATCAGGAACTACTCCCATATTTATTCAGGACAGAGTACAGGAAGATCATTGCTGTACTCTGTCAGCTTTTTGGTATTGCACACATCGAAACGGCAGAGGATATTGTGAGTGATACCTTTCTTTCTGCCACTGAATTGTGGAGCCAGCAGGGTATTCCTCCCAACCCGGCTGCATGGCTGTATACGGTGGCGAAGCGCAAGACCCTGAACCATTTGAAGAGAGACCAGTTATTTGCGAAGAAGATAAGTCCGGAGATCAAAAAATCCAGTCATGAAATAACGGAAATGGATATCGATCTTTCTGACCAGGGCATTCATGATAGTCAGCTGGCCATGATCTTTACGGTATGTAATCCCGGTATCCCTGAGGAGTCGCAGGTGGCACTGGCATTGAACCTGCTTTGTGGTTTTGGTGCACAGGAAATAGCGGATGCATTCCTGACTAAGAAAGATGTAATTTACAAACGCCTGCAAAGAGCCAAGGAAAAGCTGAAAGCAGACCAGATCCCCATCATTCCTCCTTCTGCCGGAGCGGTGAATAGCCGTTTAGATACGGTATTGACTACTCTCTATCTCTTATTCAGCGAAGGGTATTATTCTACTTCGCAGGATACGACTTTAAGAAAAGATCTTTGCCTGGAGGCCATGCGTCTCACTTATTTATTAGTCTCACATCCGCCTGCTGCTTTGCCTGCAGTAAATGCATTGTTGTCACTCATGTGTTTCCATGCATCGCGATTTGCGGCCAGGGCCGATCAGCAGGGCGCAATGATCCTGTACAGTGACCAGGATACGAAGCTGTGGGACCAGGAGTTAATTTCAAAGGGTACTTATTACCTGAATGAAGCGGCGCGGGGTACTGTGTTGACGAAGTATCACCTGGAAGCAGGCATTGCTTACTGGCATACGCATAAGGAGGATAGCAGGGAAAAGTGGGAACAGATCTTACATTTATACGATCAGCTGCTGGTATTGGAGTCTTCACCGATAGCTGCGCTGAACAGGATTTTCGCCCTGGCGAAGGTAATGGGTAATGCAGCCGCGATTGAAGCTGCTGCATTATTGCCATTACAGGATAATCATTTTTATTACGCCTTGTTAGGGCACCTGTATACACCACTGGACCGTACACAGGCCATGGTGCATTTCCGGAAAGCCTTGTCACTGGCGGTGACTGCGGCCGACAAGGAGGCTATCAGAAAACAGATGCTGTAGCTGTTTTATCTTAGCCGGTGTGTTGAGCGACTTTCGCAGGTCTTCTACTTTCAGGTTGCCGGACCTGCTTTTGTACAGGAATGCTTTGAAAGGATAGGTGTGCAGTCGGTCATGGTGAGCAATGGCGAAAAGATCCAGCTGCGCTTTTATTTCCGGGAGTGAGCCATCCAGGAGTGCCAGGGAAGATTTTTGCTCCTGCAGGTATTGCTTTACTGCCGGTGTTTCTATATATGCCAGGCTTTCAATTTCCCTGTGGATAGCGGCAATCTCCATGTTATCCCAGTCCTTGCTTTCCAATACAGGTATTTGCCATTGTACCCGTTGTTCCTTCCAGTGGTCGCGTGCTACTTTTACCTGGTGAATAATGAAACCTGGCAGCTCGATAGCTGTAAGGTAGCCACCATGGCAGGCACCGGTATCGATGCCATAGGTGTTATTCACGATGCGTGGCAGATGGCCGCTGACAGAGTGGCCGTAGATGACTGGTTTCTCACCTGTATAATGATCTGTCCAGGAATTTTGTAGCTTATCGCCATTACTGTTCCCTCCATATTTCTTTTCCAGGAATCGTTCGCCGGCAGTCGTACCACACAGTACATCCTGGCGTTGCTCATGCAAGGGAATGTCGTGTTCCATCGCAGCGTGTACAACAATGGCATCTGCTGTCTCGATGTAATAAGGCAGTGTCATGGCCCAGGCCAGGAAATGCGGATAGTCATCTCCCATTTGAACTTTCACGATTTCCTGTGCGTAATTAAGAGTGCCCTGCAGGTGTTTTCGTTCATGGTTGCCCATGAGTGTAATGGTATTAGGGCGTGTCATAAAGTATTGCCATACTTCCCGGGACATATTACCACGGTCTACGAGGTCACCCACGGAGATCAGGAGATCATCTGGCCGGAGGCCGGTTTTATCCAGGAGGGTCAACAGCTCATTGTAGCAGCCGTGGATGTCCCCCACAACTATTGTTCGTTTCATGCCCCAATATTATCAGGCAATAGCGTAGTCTTTCTGCGTATTTCTTAATTTGCGGAATAACTTTTTCTACCGGATGAGATCTTTATTTTTACTATTGCTGGTGTGTACCCTGGGTACACAGGCCCAAACCATTGTATCCCATGCATTTGGAGATGCATCCAAACCAGCTGTCATCTTTTTGCATGGAGGCCCGGGCAGTAATGCCATTAATTTTGAATCCACTACCGCCGCACAACTCGCTGAGCAGGGATTTTACGTGATTACCTACGACAGGAGGGGAGAAGGCCGCTCCGCTGACCCGGATGCAAAATATACTTTCCAGCAGTCTTACGATGACCTGAACAGCATCTATAAACAATATAAACTTAAAAAAGCCAGTCTGATCGGGTTTAGTTTCGGTGGCATCGTGGCCACAGGCTATACTGCCAGGTATCCTGAGCAGGTAAGTGCACTTGTACTGGTGAGCGCCCTGGTGAATTTGCAGGAGACCTATCGTACTATCATCCGTTCATGCAGGAAGATATATACTGAAAAGAAGGATACCAGTGGATTGAAAGACCTTGACAATTTAGAAAAACTGGACCATGCTTCTATTGATTTCAGGAGAGGATGTTTTAAACAGGCCTCTAAGAACGGGTTCTTTGCTACGCCAAACCGGACAGCGGATGCACAGGCCATTTATAAAAAACTGGATGCGGATACCTTGTACCTGCATTATGCAAACCTGAACAATGATACCCCCAGCAATGAATTCTGGAAACATGAAAAGTATTCTACTATCAATAACCTCCCAGTGATAAAAGAGATCGTAAAGGGTGGAGTGCCTGTATTTGCAATGTATGGCAAAGATGATGGATTGTATGCACCGGAGCAGATCGCTTCCATAAAGGCAGTCATAGGAAATAAGCATATTTTATACATGCAGGATGCCGCGCATTATTTGTACAATGACCAGCAGGGCCATTTCCTTTCGGGCATGCGGGTGTTTTTATACTATTAATTACCTTTGCAGGTATGGAGATGACGCAGCGTCAAAGGAGTTTACTACTCTACATTGCAGAATGTGTAGCAGGCACGGCGATTGGATTTTACATATACAGCGTATATCCGACTATTGGTGCCTGGTGTCTCATTTCAATTATACTGGTGTTGGCCCCTGACCGGAAAGATGCGATGACACTGGCGAAAACCCGTATCAAAGCAAACCTGGTTGGCGCTGTCATCGGATTGATCATCTTCTTTATTCACCCCGTGAATCTGCTGATGATTTGTATTGGAATTACCTCGTCCATCATTGCCTGCGAGTTGTTAAAACTTCAACCTGCTACCCGTTCTGCTGCGATTGCTGTATTGATCATTACCATGCATGAATCGGGCAAACACTTCTGGAATGTGGCGCTGGAGCGGGCTGGTGGAGTACTGGCAGGTTGTGTAATCGGCATGCTGATCACCTGGAGTTTTCATGCAATCATTATCAGGTCTAAAAAAGCCATCAGAAAAATAGGAAAATGAAAATAGCTACTTATAACGTCAATGGCGTGAATGGCCATCTGGAAGTATTACTCCGTTGGTTAAAAGAATCGGCCCCTGATGTGGCCTGCCTGCAGGAACTAAAAGCGCCCCAGGAAAAGTTTCCCGAAGCGGCGATCCTCGAAGCAGGGTATACCGCTATCTGGCATGGACAAAAGAGCTGGAACGGTGTGGCGATCCTGTCACGCATCGGCAAACCTGAAGAAGTGAGAAGGGCATTGCCGGGTGATCCTGAAGACCTGCATAGCCGCTATATAGAAGCCGTAATCAATGGTATTACCATTGCATGTTTGTATTTGCCCAACGGTAACCCGGCACCGGGTCCGAAGTACGATTATAAGTTAGGCTGGTTTAAGCGTCTGCATGCACATGCACAGGAACTGATGGACAGTGGTAAACCTGTTATCATCCTGGGTGATTATAACGTGATTCCCACCGAAAAGGATGTATATAAACCTGCCAGCTGGGTGAATGATGCCCTCTTTCTGCCGCAGACGCGCGAAGCATTTGAAACCCTGAAGGCACAGGGCTGGACAGATGCCCTGCGGAAAATGTATCCTGATGAAACGATCTATACATTTTACGATTATTTCCGCAATGCCTACGGTAGGAATGCCGGCTTAAGAATCGATCATTTTTTAGTGAGTCCGGATGTAGATAAGCGATTGATAGCCGGTGGCGTAGATAAAGAAGTGAGAGGTTGGGAGAAGACGAGTGATCACTGTCCGGTGTGGATTACCATAAAAGACTAGTATTTTTAGCGTATGAATATCAAATCCGTGCTACCGTTCGATACCTATACCCTGGTCACTTTTTTGAAAGTACCGGAAGTGATGGGTAGACTGGAAGCAAATGTATCTCCTAAAAAGCTATCATCTATGCTGGTGGTAAATCGCTATGGGCAAAAGAAAGATTCGTCTGAAAAACCTTATGCAGGCAACATCACCGGGCAGCAGTTTGAAATAGTAAGGGTGATTAATTATAAGAACTCTTTTCTGCCGGTGGTGAAAGGAGAGGTGAGTCATTTCCTGGGGCAGACAGAAATCAGGGTGAAGAGTAGTCCGCATATAGCCGTGCTGGTATTTTCCGGGTTCTGGATGCTGATGGTATTGCTCGGTTGTGTGATAGTCACAGGGGTAGCAATCCGGGAAGGGTTTGAGCCTGCATTATTGATCCCATTTGCCATGCTGATATTTGGAAGTTTATTATTTACGGTTCCTTATAAAATAGAGGCAAAGAAGGCAAAAGAGTTCCTGGTAAAGCTGCTGGATGCAACTGAGGTAAAAGTATCCTGATGTGGAATTTATTCTTTCTGCTGCTTATAATGGCAGCAGAATAAAGAAAGCAAAAGATATTTAAGTACTTTACCTGAAGCAGATAAATCCTCAAGCAGATAAATTATAAATAATCATGATCGCCCATACACCTGCACCTCCTTATTACGCAGTTATCTTTACATCGCTCAGAACAGATGTCGAAGATGGTTACAAAGACACTGCTACGCTGATGGTAGAACTGGCAGAGACACAGCCCGGATACCTGGGAGTAGAATCCGCAAGAGATGGCGTAGGCATTACCGTTTCTTACTGGGAAAGCCTGGAAGCCATCCGTAACTGGAAGCAGCAGGCAGACCACCTCATCGCACAAAAACTGGGAAGAGAGAAATGGTATGCGCAATATAAGACGAGAATTTGCCTGGTGGAGAGAGACTATGGTTTTGAAAAAGAATAAAGAATTGTTATGAATATTAAATCCCATTTTACACTGAGTACCCGACTGCCTGTGGAAGAAATTAAACAAAGATTGTCGGAGCAATGTGATCCTTCTATTTCATTAAACAGCGCAATTTATGGCGCGAGGAGCATGAATGGCAAACCGTTTGGCGGTCAGTTAAATGGGGAGGGCTTTGAGTTCTACAGATTACTCAACCGGATGAACCTGCAGACACCGGTACTAAGTGGCAAATTTGATTATTACCTGGGCCGGACCGAAATACATGTATCGGTAGATTTGCCCAAAACGACCCTGATCCTCTTTGGGGCAGCAGTGGGTATTGTCTTAATTCCGGGTTTGTTCATTCCATATTTAGCTGCTCCTTTCCTGTTTAAGGTAACAGGACTGGTGTGGCTCCTGTTTGCTTTCTTCCAGGTACTGAGAAAATACCAGTTAGAGACAATCGGTAGCCGCCTGCTCCTCCAAAAGCTCCTGGAAGCACAGGAAGTAGATGGCTAGTCATATAACTATATGAGTGGTCAGCAGGCCTTGAGATAAGTGCTTAATTTGGCTTCATAAATATTACTATACTATGAAGGTCTTATTGCTGCTTTCTTACCTGACAGCCTTTTCTTTGTTTTGTACCGCACAGGCACCTTTGCCTGCAAAAAACCTGAGTATTTTCGGAAGGGGTACCTATCCCGGAGATGATACCACCTATGCATTGCTGCAGGGCGCGGGTTTTAATACCGTTTTGTTATCCAGTTTTTATATTCATGCAGATGGAGATCTGTATTCCGGCGATGATAATAAGCATCCCATTATCCATGATGGCAAATGGGTAGGTGATACTGCCTACCTGCGCCGGGTAGCTGCCCTGAAAAAGGTAGCGAGAATCGAGATCCTGCTGGAAGGCAGGTGGTATAACCAGCCGCCGAATACCTTTGATTTCATGAGAGACTGGGTGGATGCTACCAAACAGGTTCCGGGCGTGGTAACCGGTACCGGAGAGGAGGGTACCCTGTTTAAGATCTGCAAAGTTTTGAAAGAAGTAGTGGGTGCAGATGCATTTTGTATAGATGACGAGTCAGTATATGATAGTCATTCAGTGATTGAGATGAGCAAGATTGCTGCCCGCCTCAAAATGCATATGACCCTGTGTCCGTTCAGGATAAATGATTTCTGGAAAACGGTGCTGCAGCATACGGATCCGAAGGTCGTGGATGCGATTTACCTGCAATGTTATGATGGTGGTACAAGAGCGAATCCGGGCACCTGGAAGACGGCTATGGGTGCCGTGCAGCCCGTATATCCGATCTTTATGTGCAGGGGCGCATTTAGTACCTGTGCCAGTTCACATAATAGTAAGACGGTGGATGAGATAAAGAGTGAGATGAAGCGTTTTAAAGCAGATTATCCACAGATGAGCGGGGCAAGTATCTGGCAGATGGCGGATGTGAAGAGTTTTGTAAAGAATAATTGTGCGGTGACGGATCCTACATCAGGGACGGCAAAGACAGTGAAGGAGTTTTTGGCGCAGATTAAAGAGAGCTTATCTACAGGACTTTAAATAGGCCCGCCTGGCAAGAGAAAATTACGCGCTGTTTTCTTTTAGGTCCACAAAGGAGATAATTTTCCAGGATTTGGAAAGAATAGCGGGCATTGTTGTTTGTTAAATTATTGATTTACAGTGATTTGATATTCTTTTTGGGCCTTGGCATTCAATTGGCAATATCCTATCCAGAGAATGAGAAATAATCAATCTTTTTTCCAATTGGAACACACCGGGGTGCTGAAGGCCCCCGGGATTGTTCCTCACGATAACAAACGACGAAGCTAAAGCCTTAAATAATGAATGCTGACTTTTTGGGGGAATGCAAAGAGGAGGGAGCGAAAGCTTCCTCCTTCTTTTTTTAGAGCTTTACTACCAGTTTACCAAAATGGCCCCCGCTTTCCAGTTCCCTGAAAGCAGTCTGCACATCTTCCACGGCATATACCTTATCAATCACCGGTTTTATGCCGGCTTTCAGCAAAGCATTGAAACTATCCCTGCTGCCTACTGCAAAACCTGTAATTCTTTTAAAGTTCAGGTTCAGATCTCCATACACATCCAGCGTAATCTGTGACCCGGTCAGACCACCTGCCGTACATACGAGTCCGTTTACTTTCACTGCCTGCAATGATTGGCGGATGGTATCCTTGCCACCTACATCCAGGGTCACATCTGCACCTATACCTCCCGTCAGGCGGAGTACCTCATCCTGCCATTGCGGATTGGTTTTGTAATTGATCACCTCATCGGCACCCAATGCCTTTAATTTAGCTGCCTTGTTATCTGAACTGGTGGTAGCTATCACCCTGGCACCTGCCTGGCGGGCAATCTGGAGGGCAAACATAGACACACCACCAGTGCCTTGTACCAATACTGTATGCCCCAATTGTATTTTGGCAATATTAATGAGCCCTTCCCAGGCTGTCACCCCGGCTACCGGCATGGTGGCCGCCTCTTCAAAGGAAAGGGAATCAGGCAATTTTACCAGGCCATATGCAGGTACTTTTACATAATCAGCCATTACACCCTGGGTCTGCCAGCCTATGCGTACGGCATCTTTTAAGGGAAAACCCTCTCCACTCAGGAAATTCTGTACATAAGTCAGCGCTACCCTGTCGCCAGGCTTCCACTCACTCACCTTGTCGCCTACCGCTGTTACTATTCCCGCGCCATCGCAACCAGGAGTATATGGGAAAGGGAGCCCGGTGGGGAAGTCTCCTTTCACAATCATGAGGTCCAGGAAATTGAGTGATACTGCTTTGATATTTACCACTACCTCATGCGCAGCGGCCCGGGGGATTTCCGTAGTGCCTATCCTGATAGCATCTATACCTGTTTTGTCCAATTGTACGATTCTGTTTTGCATATCCTTATTTTTGTAATGCAAAGTTGAACCCGTACGAAACGAAAGTCAAGTACCGGGAATTTAATCACCAGGTGATAATTTAATCACCTTTTAAGGTCCAAAACATGTATACAAGGAAAATCCCCCGTTTATATAATTGTTCGCTGGAAGTGACAATGGAAGTAATGGGCGGTAAGTGGAAGCCATTTATCATCTGTTACCTGCAGCATGGTCCGAAACGCCCCAGTGAATTACTGAAAATGATCAACGGTGCCAGTAAACGGGTGATAAGTCAGCAGCTGAAAGAGCTGGAAGACCACGACATCATAACAAAAAATGTATATGCCGAAGTACCGGTACGGACGGAATACTACCTCACAGAGTATGGGAGAGAGCTGTTACCAGTCGTATTGATGATGGAGCAGTGGGGGAGGAAGTACCAGCCTCACCTTGAAAATAAGCGGACCGCGTAGTTCCTAATTTTCACATTTTTTTTACAATTGTTTGTGGCGACTTTACTATATTGGCAGCCGTTTTCATTTTAACTGATAGGTAAATAACAATTATTTCAAAGTATATAATAATTATTTATTAATCTCGAAATGGCAATGTCAGCTACTACAACTAAGCATCAGCGCATTATGACGCGCAGTCCTTATTTATTGGTTCTGTTATTCGTTTTATTATTCAGCAACACGGTCCGGGCACAATCATCTCCTCCATTTACAGCCCGCCTCATGAACATCGAGGCAGCAGCCAACACCACGTTCAACTACAGCACTAAACTAAAGAACACTGCTCCCGTATCCCGTGTGTTCCAGCTTTCAGCAGCATTGCCGGCAGGATGGAATGTGAGTTTCAAAGTAGATGGTATGTCAGTCACCTCCGTGAACATTGATTCCGGCAGGACTGCTGACATCAACATTGAATTCACCCCTACGCTGGATACTAAAAAAGGGAAATACAATATACCGGTGACAGCGCTGGTAGGCAACGATTCCCTGAAACTACAGCTGGAAGCAGTGATCAAAGGTACCTATGGTGTATCCCTGTCTACGCCCAGCGGAAAACTGAGTGAAGACGTAACAGAAGGAAGCACGAAAGAACTTCAGCTGGTGATTAAAAACACAGGTACCATTCCACTTGACAACCTGGAACTGAATGCACAAACGCCTTCTCAATGGCAACTCACCTTTGCACCTACCAAGGTTCTTCATCTTGAAGCGGGTGCAGATACAACTATCCTCGCTACCCTGCAGGTGCCGGACAAAACACTGGCTGGCGACTACATGACCAATGTAACTGTAAGGAATAACAACACCAATGCGAAAGCAGATTTTCGCATCACCGTCAAGACTTCTGTATTGACAGGCTGGCTGGGTCTGGTCATCATCCTGATCGCCCTGGGCGCTGTTTATTTCCTTATTCGTAAATATGGCAGGCGATAGTACATTATGGAACAAGCAATCATAGCGATACATGGGTTGTCCAAAACCTATGGGTCTTTGAAAGCCGTTGACAACCTGAACCTGACTATCCGGCAGGGGGAAATCTTCGGACTACTTGGACCCAATGGTGCGGGAAAATCCACTACTATATTAATGCTGCTGGGGCTTACGGAACCCACGGCAGGCACTGCACACATCTGCGGTCTGGATGCTTCCCGCAACCCGATTCCGGTAAAACGTAAGGTCGGTTATATGCCAGACAACGTAGGCTTTTACAATGAGCTCTCCGCCCTGGAAAACCTGAAGTACATCGGCCGCCTGAATGGCATTCCGGAAAATGAAGTGGAAAATACGGCCAGGGAAATGCTCATCTCCGTAGGACTGGAGTCCGCAATACATAAGAAAGCAGGCACCTTTTCCCGTGGTATGAAACAGCGACTGGGCCTGGCAGATGTACTGATCAAACGCCCCGAGGTGATCATTCTCGATGAGCCTACTTTGGGTATTGATCCTGCCGGTGTGCGTGATTTCCTGGAGCTGATCAGGCAACTGAACCAGGAACAGGGTATTACCATTCTTTTATCATCACATCACCTGCACCAGGTACAGCAGGTGTGTAGTCGTGTGGGCATCTTCGTTGGTGGACGATTACTTGCCGAAGGCAGTGTGGAAACCCTGGCCGCTAACCTGTTCCAGGCAGATCCACATGTAGTGCAGGTCACGCTGCGCAATGCATTTAAAGCATCCAGCGAAGAATTGCTGCAATTGCCCGGCGTTACAAAGGTCAGCATCGCTGATGCCAGCGTAGAAATCTCCGGACAACAGGATATCACCCCTGAGATCGTGCGCTACTTTGTACATAAGGGATGTGATGTAACAGGCGTGCAGAAACGGACTTATGGTCTGGACGAGATTTATCAACGTTATTTTGAAAATAATTTAAAGGACAAAGAAGTACATAATGAACAGTCTACTGGCTTATTCCAAAGATCATTCCTTAGCAGGTTCAAAAAGCGTTAGTCCTTTCTGGACCATGGTAAAGAAGGAGGTGGCTGACCAGATTCATAGCTGGCGGTTCATCATTATGGCCCTGTTGATCCTGCTCACCTGGTTAGGATCGATGTATGTATCGATGTCCAATATCAGGTCGGCAATGGAAAATGTAAGGGATCATGATACCTTGTATTTTTACCTGAAATTACTGACGATCACAGACCGTTCATTGCCTCCCTTTCATGTATTCATTGGCTTTCTGGGGCCATTGTTAGGCATTGCACTGGGCTTTGATGCCATCAATTCTGAGCAGAGCAATGGTACACTGATCCGCCTGATGGCCCAACCTGTGTACAGGGATTCCTTACTGAATGCAAAGTTCACCGGCTCATTGATTGTGATCAGCATTCTTTTCTTCTCACTGAATATGCTCATGGTAGGAGGAGGGATGTTGATCACCGGGGTACGAATAGAAGTGGCAGAGTTTATAAGGATCCTTTGCTTTGTAGGACTGAGTATCATCTATGTGGCATTCTGGCTGAACCTGTCAATATTATTGTCCGTAAAGTTCCGGCAGACGGCTACTTCGGCATTGACGGCGATTGCCATCTGGTTATTCATCACCGTGTTTTATCCTATCCTGGTCCAGATCATCCTAAAGGGAATTTTGCCGGATCCGAATGACCTGAGTCCGGATCAACTGGTGATTTACAACCAGATCCGTCACAACTTCCTGGTGGTGATGCCGGGTCAGATGTATGCAGATGGTACAACCACCTTGCTGATGCCGGTGGTCAGGAGCATGGGGCCATTGACGATGGAGCAGATGGCAATGGCAGTACCTTCACCTTTGCCACTGAGAGAGAGCCTGTTGATCACCTGGCCACAGGTAAGCGGTCTGATAGCAGCTACAGTAGCCTGCTTTGCAATCTCTTACTGGCTGTTTATGCGCAGGGAAATCCGGACATAATTATTGGTCACATGCAATAAAAAAAATGCTTCTGTCTATAGGATAGAAGCATTTTTTTTATTGTATATTCACTTGAATAGCTATTATTCATTATCTCTCAAAATTAACCGGCATGAAAAGAACCCTTCTGCTACTTGGCTTGCCCGTGCTCGCACTCCTGCACGGCTGCACAAAGCCGGAATCTGAGCAAAAATTGTCAGGTTCATCCACGTTAAAAGCTGTCACCGCCGCCAGCACTTCGGTCATCTTTACAAATCCTTTACCCTCACTCGACAATGGTAGTTACTACGATCCATGGGTGATCAACATCGGCGGGTATTTCTATTATTGTGGCTCCGATGGCGGCCGTTTATGGATTACAAAGTCGGCCACACTTGAAAATCTTTTACAGCAGACAAAGACTTACATTTTCACCCCACCATCAGGCACCCTTTACAGTGGCAACCTCTGGGCACCTGAGCTGCATTACCTGAACGGCAGGTGGTACGTGTATTTTGCTGCGGACGATGGTAATAATGACAACCACCGTATGCACGTACTGGAAGGTGGTACAGATGCCGGCAACCCCCTCAATGGCACCTACAGCTACAAGACAAAGCTGAGTGCCACTACAGACCGTTGGGCAATAGACGGGCATCCGTTTGTCTACAACAGCCAGCTGTATTTTGTATGGTCAGGATGGGAAGGCACTACGAACGTATCGCAGTACCTCTACATCGCGAAGATGAGTAACCCTTATACCATCGACGGGGAAAGGGTGGAAATCTCCAGACCTGATTATGACTGGGAAAAGGTAGGTTCTCCTACCGTGAATGAAGGGCCTACTTCCCTGATCAGCGGCAATACGGTGAACATCATTTATTCAGCGAGTGGCAGCTGGACGAATGATTACTGCCTGGGAAGGATTACCTGCACAAATGGCAACCTGTTGTCCAAGGCATCCTGGACCAAGAATTCAACAGCTGTATTTTCCAGGTTTGGTAATGTGTATGGTCCGGGCCATGCTTCTTTTGTGAAGTCACCCGATAACCTGCAGAACTGGATCGTGTACCATGCTGCCAACAGTGATGGCAGTGGATGGGACAGGCGAGTGATGGCACAGCAATTTAGCTGGATCGGCGATGTGCCTTTCTTTGGGTACCCGATAGAGAAAGGGATCCCGGTGCCGGCACCTTCCATTGGCCCAGGCTATGCGATGCCGATTGCAAACGGCACGTACAGGATTAAGTCTAAAGTGACCTCACAGTGTGTGGATGTACCCAATGCGGCATCTACTGCCGGCTTACAGATCCAGGAGTATACGGACAATGGTACGAATGCCCAGAAGTGGATCTTTACATCATTGGGTAATGGGTATTATACCATTACAAGTGTGGCATCTGGTCTGAACCTGGATAACGCGGGCGGTTCAACGGCTGCAGGCAATATCCTGATCCAGTGGACGGACAATGGGAATGTGGCGCAGCACTGGAGAGTGCAGGATATGGGTGGTGGGTATTACAAGCTCATTAACCAGCGGAGTTTGCTGGCGCTGAATGTGCCGTATAGTAACCAGACCCCGGGTACGAAACTGGAACAGTGGTATGAGAATCAGTATGATGCGGAGTTGTGGCAGATCATACCTTAATGGAAGTTTTTAGAAGGGAAGCCTGCCTGTTTTGGCAGGCTTCCCTATTTTAGGAAGATGATTATAAGGCTCCTGTGCCGACTGGAAATTTAAGCAGCCCTTGCTTGACCGAATTAAATATTAATGTCTTTATAATTGAATAATAACAATTTACAAATCCTGTAGTCGTTTTGTAGTCGCCCCTGTAGTCCCCCGGTGACCAGGGTTTTTTGGAAAGATATGTTTGCACCCGGACATTTGTGCCTACAAATTCTTTATATGAAATACCGATTACTAGCCAGCTGCTTCTTACTCCTTAGCCTGAGCGCATCCGCCCAGCGCAAGTTCGAAGCCGGCTCCCGTTATGTGCAGGGATTTGCAAGAGTCGTAAACCAGGGACAATCAAGTTATATCGACAGCACCGGCAAAATAGCCTTTGACACCGTTTATAATGACAGGAGCCTGTCCGACACCTGGGCAGACACCGACTCCATATACCTGCCACAGGATATCCTGCAGGTAGGTCTGAAAGGCAAACAAGGGGTGATGACCGTCTTAGGAAAATGGATCTTACTCCCCGAATATGATACCATTGACACCCACTCGCCCGAACAATGGATAGTAAAAAAAGATCATAAAGTCAGTTTGTATACCCCCAAAGGCTTTCTCCTCCCATTCCGTTTTGAAGACAGCAATCAGCTGGACTCCATCACCTTCGCCGTAAAAGAAAAGGGAAAATGGGGCCTGTACAACAAGAATAAGGATGAGCTGATCATCCCTTATACGTACGAAGACATCGATTATTGCTATGGTTGTACTACCAGGGGCAATTACATCTTTGCACAGAAAAATGGCAAATGGGGAGTAGTGAGCTTCCAAAACGAAGTTTTAGTGCCTTTTGAATATGACCACGAGCATATGAATATGCGGAGTGACGAGTGGATCGAATCGCTCTACAAGAATAACCAGAAGATGAGCATCAATCTCAAAACGAAGAAGGTAGAGATTGATACCTGTGAATGCCTGCCGGGAGAAGATGTGTCAAGTCTGGATACACAACTGGGGCCGTTCACCGGTCAGCGCAGAAATGGTAAATGGGGCCTGGTGAATAAAGCCGGTAAGCTGATCCTGGATCATGTATATGATGATATCAATTATTACAATGACAGCACTGCATTGATAGGCATTGTCCGGAATGAAAAATATGGCCTGGCGGATACTACGGGCAGGATTGTAGTACCCCTGGCCTTTGGGTCCTGGTTTGAACCCATGTGTGGCAATGAGGTATTCCAATCCGAAAAAAACGGGAAGGAGGTGATCTTTGATAAAAACGGGAAGCAGATCCTGGCACAATATAGCGGCTTTCACGAAATGGTGATGGAAAATGGCTCCAGGATGCTTGCCATCATCCAGGGCAAGTTATACGGCTTTTATAACCCCGCTACGGGCAAGATCGTACCTCCTAAATATACCTCCCTCAGTTATTATGGCGACCCGAAATTCCTGAACGTAGGTATGGGCGACAAATATGGCTATATCGACAAAGACGGTAATACCGTAGTACCACCTATCTATGACTATGTGGACCTGCATGCGGTTCCCCGGAATGAGCAGCTGGTAAAAATAAGCCTGAAAGACAAAATAGGTTTGTTCGATATAAAGCAGCAGAAGGTCATACTCCCTGTAGTGTACGATTACATCTCTACCTACGATGACAGCACTGTGATGATGGTCACGAAGAACGGGTTAAGCGGTGTCTATGATTTCAATGGTAAGATGCTGGCACCGGTAAAATATAGGGATGTAGTTCCTTTTGATAGCCTGTATACTTTATTACAGCCAAAGGATACCGGCAAGGCAGAGATCCTGAATAAGCGTACCCATGTACTGTACAAACTGCCTTTTGATACTGCATTCGTAGCCTATGAAGGCCGCCTGATGCTGGTATGGCAGCAGGGTAAAAGTTTCCTCTATGACATCGATAAAAAACAGCGGGTAGAAGGTGACTATTCAAAGGGTGGATTCCCTGAATACATGGGTTACTTCTCCAATCACCGTGCGATCGTGGTAAAGAACCAGAAGTTTGGGTACATAGATGGAAAAGGGAATTATGTAGTGCAGCCTAAGTATGATTACATCTCCAGTTTCCACAAGGGAGTAGCAGCGGTGTATGAATGCCTGGATACCGCAGCCCGCATTTATCGTTATGGTTATATTGATTCAACAGGTAAGGAAATCGTGCCGGTCATCTACGATGTACCACAGGAGCTTGTACAGAAATATTCAGAAGAAGCTTTCTTTGGGGACGATGATTCAGAAATACTGACATTGATGAAGAACAATGGTAAAAAAGGTATTGCAGGTTTGAACGGGAGAATTATAGTACCTGTGAACTTCGACCGGATCTCCCCGGAAAAACATGGCAGGGGCTACCTGGTAACGCTGGATGAGAAATTTGGTTTACTGGATGTGAATGGCCGTGAAATAGTAAAACCGGTCTATGATCGTATCATGCTGGATGATATAGAAGGCTATGATGGCAGGGTAGGGTATAATTTCCCTGTCATGATGAAACAAGAGAATGCAGACTGGACCTATTTAGATGAGCGTGGTAAATCAATAGGCGTGAGCGTAGCTGAATATATAGACTTTAGCACGCTGGACTGGGGAGCACCAGCTGGAGTTCCCGTGGAAGTACCTCCACCACCAGTGCCCTTACCCGCGGAAGGAAATTAGTGAACACATTAAACGGGGACATAGCAGGGAGATGGCTAAATAGGGCCATTATCCCTGCTTTTTCGTTTACCTTTGAGCCGTTATGAAAAAGTGATTTGTTATGAAAAAAATCCTCCTTTCCTGCTGCTTACTCATCGCTATAGTGGGGCATGCCCAGCAGCCAACCTATTGCAATCCAATCAATGTTGACTATGGCTATACCCCTATTCCTGACTTCGCGGCATGGGGTAAACACAGGGCTACGGCCGACCCTGTCATCGTGAATTATAAAGGAGATTATTATTTGTTTTCAACCAATCAATGGGGCTATTGGTATAGTGCAGATCTCGTAAACTGGACCTTTGTATCCCGGAAGTTCCTCCGTCCCTGGAATGAAGGCTATGATGAATTGTGTGCACCAGCAGTGGGAATAGTGGGGGATACCATGATTGTATTTGGTTCCACTTATACCCGCAATTTTACATTATGGATGAGCACTTCTCCCAAAGAAAATATCTGGAAACCCTTAGTCGATTCATTTGAAATTGGTGGCTGGGATCCTGCATTCTTTACAGATGATGATGGCCGTTTTTATATGTATAATGGTAGTAGCAATCGTTATCCTTTGTATGGCGTAGAACTGGATCGTACTACATTCAAACCTGTGCGAACACGCCAGGAAATGTACCTGCTGGAACCCTGGAGATATGGCTGGCAAAGATTCGGGGAACATATGGACAATACATTTCTCGATCCGTTTATAGAAGGTGCCTGGATGACAAAGCATCATGGAAAATATTACCTGCAATATGGTGCACCGGGAACAGAGATGAGTGGATATGCGGATGGTGTAATAGTAGGCCCCTCACCATTAGGTAATAATTTTACACCCCAATCAGATCCTCTGTCATTCAAACCCGGCGGCTTTGCGAGGGGAGCAGGGCATGGGGCTACCTTTACGGATAACAAGGGTGCTTACTGGCATGTGAGCACGATGGGGATTAGCGTAAAGAATAATTTTGAACGCAGGATCGGCATCTGGCCTGCAGGCTTTGATAAGGATGATGTGATGTATTGTAACACGGCGTTTGGCGATTACCCGCATTATACAAATGGAGATTTTACAGGCTGGATGTTATTGAATTATAATAAGCCGGTGACGGTGTCCTCCACACTGGGCGCATATACCGCAAACAATGCTGTGGATGAGGATATCAAGACTTATTGGAGTGCCGCCAGTGGCAATGCAGGAGAGTGGCTGCAAACAGACCTGGGAAATGTATCGGAGGTGCATGCCGTGCAAATTAATTATGCCGACCAGGATGCCACTTTCTTAGGTAAGCAGACAAATATTTACCACCAGTATAAACTACTGTATTCAATGGATGGGAAAAAGTGGCAGTCATTAGTAGACAAAAGTAATAATAAGACGGATGTGCCGCATGATTATGTAACTTTTCCTAAACCAATAAAAGCAAGATATATCCGCCTGGAAAATGTGCATATGCCTTCCGGGAAGTTCGCGATCAGTGGTCTCAGGGTGTTCGGTATGGCGAATGGCAACAAACCTGCAAAGCCTGAAAACCTGATCGTGCTGCGTACAGAAAAAGACAAGCGCAGTGCATGGCTGAAATGGAAACCGGCGGCAGATGCCTATGCTTATAATATTTACTATGGTACGGCACCTGATAAGTTGTACACAAATATTATGGTGTACAATGCCAATGAATATTGGTTAAAAACATTGGATAAAGAAAAGATTTATTATTTTACCATAGAAGCAATGAACGAAAACGGGGTATCGGACAAGACTGAAATTCAGAAAGTCGAATAATCATTCTTACTTATGAAAGCGATTGCGATCTTGTTAGTCCGCATGACTTTTAATAAGCCCCGGGTGAAGGGGTAACACCCACTGGTCCGGCAGTCAATTATCTTTCACAAACTGCCGTTAATTATTTTGGACCGATTATCCTATTAATACGCCATTTATTACAAGCCTTACTCCCTTATGATTTTCATCTTTGCATTGTTAAAAAACACAATTGAAGATGAAACGAGCCTTCTTGTGTATCCTCGCTTTATTTCCACTACTCACCTATGCGCAGGATACCATTAAAAAACGGCCTACACCGAAATTCTTACCACTGAATTATGAAGAAGATTACCAATATCTCTCCGACAAACAGCTAAGGACTGGCTTATGGGCAAAACTTAAATACATCCCATTATGGAAGAACGGATACATTACGATCGGTGCTGAAATCCGTCCCAGGGGGGAATACAGGGAGCACCTTAAATATGGCAAAGGCAATGAAGACCAGGGCTTCGACTGGCAACAACGTTCCCGTTTATGGGCCGATATTCATATCCTGCCAAACCTGCGTGTATTTGGCGAAGTACAATCAGGTACTACCTATGAACTGGATTACAATCCTTCCCTGGCAGATTATAATCCCGGCGAACTCCACCAGGCATTTGCTGAATATACCCTGCACTTAGGCAAAGGTAATAAGATGTATTTCAGAGCTGGCCGCCAGGAAATTCTCTTCAATAAAGCGAGATTGTTCGATGTAAGACAGCCACCCAACAACCGTCACTCCTTTGATGCAGGTCGTATCAATGTGAAGGCGGGTGACTGGAACTTTGGTGTGATCGGTGGGGAAGAAGTGCAGGACAAAGCAGGGTATTTCAATGACCCGTCCAACAAAAATCTTAAATTTGGATCTGCATATGTATCCCGTACATTAGGAAAAGCACTACCACATTCCACCGTAGAATTATTGTATATCTATGTTGACAAAAAGAGTGCTGCGAATAATTTGTACAACGGTACAAAGAGTACCTTGTCCGCACGCATCGGCGGTGTAGAAGGCGGCTGGAACTACGACCTGGAGCTGGTAGGCCAGCGAGGTGAAAATGTGGCAGGGCAAAATATCCATGCGTGGTATGTGGCAACGGAAAGCTGGTATACCTTCAAACCAAAATGGAAACCATTTGTAGGTACCCGTATCGATATCGCCTCTGGTGATAAAGACTCTACCGACAAAAAAAGTAATAGCTATGACTACCTCTGGTCAAAAGGTATGAGCTGGATATCTGACCTGGGCTATACCAACATTGCAGCAG
This sequence comes from Chitinophaga silvisoli, assembly GCF_003412465.1. GTDB lineage: Bacteria > Bacteroidota > Bacteroidia > Chitinophagales > Chitinophagaceae > Chitinophaga > Chitinophaga silvisoli. The sequence continues at coordinate 73,560 of NZ_QTJV01000016.1, read as the reverse complement.
TAGGACCGGTCTTCGGTTGTAAGCCAACCAGGAAACTGAGTGTTGACTTCACTGTGCAGGAGCTCTGGCGCACATCCACGGAAGATGGTATCTATGCCATGTCCGGCGTACAGCTCAGACGTGCAGATGCAGGTACATCCAGTGTGATTGGTACACGTTGTGTAGCAAAAGCAGAATACCAGCTGAATCCCTTCCTGATGTTTGGTGCTTATGTAAATGAAACTTTCAAAGGTAAATACTTAGAGCAGGCAGGTAGTAGCCAGAACATGGTCTACGCGCACTTCTACAGCGTTTTCAGATTCTAATTTAACCTTTCAATGATCCGGAGCACCCTGCTTCGGATCATTCTTCTATTTTAGCGAGCGGAATTTGTTTGCGATACTCATTAGGTGTTAATCCGGTATGTTTCTTAAAGAGCCGGGTGAAATAAGAAGGATCATCAAACCCCAACTCATACGCAATCTCAGAAATATTGGAATTGAAATGATACAAATGTGCCTTTGCTTTCAGGATGAGCTCTACCTGTACTACCTGCAGTGCAGACATTTGTTTGAGCGAGCGGCAGATCCTGTTCAGGTGTTTCGCAGTAATATGCAGGTGATCGGCATACACCTGTAAACTGGTGAAGGGACTCTTGGAGATCTTAATGAGGTGCTGGAATTTTTTAAAATAATAAAGGTTGTTATTATGCCCGGATTTCTGTGCAGGTTGTTCATTGGAGTAGCGATAAAACTGCAAAACTAATAAGTAAAGCATGTGCTCCAGCATAATTTCTTTCCCTACTTTGGCCTCATGGAATTCAGTATGAATGGCATTGAATGATTCCCGGAATGAGTGCAGGCTCTCTCCCTTCAATACAAACACCGTCTCCAGTGAATGCAGGATATTCGGATAGCGCTCATGTAGTGTCTCCGTATAAAAATCAGAGAAAGTAAGAATGCGGCCATCTACATGCGCACCGAAATGAAACCCATGAATGCTCAGTGGGGGAATGAAACACATAAAAGGTGCTTCAAGACAGACTTGCTCATCGGCGGTATAAAAAGTAGCATACCCACTTTCAACAAAAAAGACCTGGTATAATGAACTGTGGAAATGTGCATCTACTTCCCAGTTGAATTCCTTACTCCTGCTTTCTATTGTCTCGCAATAGATATAATTTTCTTTGTGCGTGTTCTTTTCTCTATATAGACCAGAGTAATTGATGAACTCATGGTGCTGGATGCTGTTCGCGTGCATAGCATACGTTTATCGCTCAAAATTAAGCGCCCACTTTCCCTTCCATTCTGACTACGGGCAGTCAATGGACTGATTTTAATCCGGTTCGAATTGTCCTATTTAATAAGTCAATAGTGCAAGTTCGGCCACCTGCAAAGCCTGACCTTTGTTGCATAAAACAATAACACAATGAGTCAGGAAAACAAACCAATAGTAATCGATGACTTGCGGAGTGCATTGGAATTATTGAAAACAATTCCGCAACAATATCATGAAACAGATGTATTGATTGATCCGAATGCTGATCTGGCAGGGGTATATAAACAGATTGGTGCAGGTGGTACCGTACAGCGCCCTACCCGCCTGGGCCCTGCCATGATGTTTAATAATGTAAAAGGATATCCGGGTTCGAAAGTACTGGTGGGCCTGCTGGCAAGCAGGGACAGGGTAGCTGCTATGCTGGGTGCGCCAGGTGCCGAACTGGGTAAATATATGGGGCAGGCTGTTAAGAATTACATCGCCCCGGTAGTAGTTCCTAACGCAGGTGCGCCCTGCCAGGAAGTCGTATACAAAGCGACAGACAAGGACTTTGACCTGAGAAAAATCCTGCCTGCGCCTACCAATACGCCTGAAGATGCGGGTCCATATTTCTGCGAAGGACTGGTATTAGGTTCAGATCCTGAAACCGGCCACAGCGATGTAACGATTCACCGCCTCTGCGTACAGGGAAAAGATTCCATCTCTATCTATTTTGCTCCAGGCAGGCACATTGATGCCTTTCGTGAAAAAGCAGAGAAAGCGGGCAAACCACTTCCTGTTACCATCAACATGGGACTTGATCCTGCTATCATGATCGGCTCCTGTTTTGAAGCGCCTACCACTCCATTGGGCTTTGATGAACTGTCAATCGCCGGTGGTCTGCGTAAGAAACCGGTAGAACTGGTCAAATCCCTTACCATCAACCAACACGCTATTGCGAAGGCCGAAATCGTAATCGAAGGTGAGATCCTGCCAAATGTAAGAGTGGTAGAAGATCAGAATACCAACACAGGCCACGCAATGCCTGAATTCCCGGGCTATAACGGTCCGGCAAACCAATCCCTGCCACTGATAAGGGTAACTGCGATTACTACCCGTAAAAACCCTATTTTACAGACCCTGATCGGTCCTGGTGAAGAACATACCAGCCTGGCAGGTATCCCCACAGAAGCGAGCATTTACAATGCAGTAGAAGCTGCACTACCTGGTCTGCTGAAAAACGTATATGCGCATACCGCTGGTGGTGGAAAATTCCTGAGCATCCTGCAGATTCATAAAACCAAACCTGCTGACCAGGGTCGTGAAAGGCAGGCAGCGTTGGTCGCCTTTGCAGCTTATTATGAGCTGAAACAGGTGATCCTTGTAGATGAAGATGTAGATATCTTCGACAGCAACGATATCTTCTGGGCGATGACGACCCGTTACCAGGGCGATATCAGTACCATCTTTATTCCCGGTGTTCGTTGCCATCCACTGGATCCTTCACAGGACCCTTCATTCGATCCTAAGATCCTGGGCAAAGGTATTTCTACCAAAACTATCTTTGATTGTACAGTGCCATGGAACCTGAAAGCGAAATTCCAGCGTGCACAGTTCAAACAGGTAGATCCAACTCCTTATTTACCTGAGTGGTTTAAATAAACGGATGAAAAAAAACGGCTGGCTGAAGGAGCTCCTTTGGCCAGCTCAAAAAAACAATCATATGCTAACCGGACCAATTATAAATTCCGTCGCTACACTTGCAGGCTCCATCATCGGGGCTACTATGGGAAACAAGATTCCTGAACGTCTCCGTCTTGCACTCCCGCTTACATTTGGTGCTGCCTCCATGGCACTGGGTATCAACTCAGTCGTAAAGGTGAGCATGTTGCCCCCGGTGATCCTGGCATTGCTGGTAGGTAGTGCAGTGGGTGAACTGCTGAAAATTGAAAAAGGTATTGAGTGGGCGGCTATCCGTGTCAACGGACCAATCCAGAAGATCTTCCCGGGCAAAAAAACAGATGAAGATCCGCAGGCTTTCCTGCAGAATTTCGTTGCCGTACTGGTACTCTTCAGTGCAAGTGGTACAGGGATCTTTGGGGCCTTGAATGAAGGTATCACACATGATCCGACGGTGCTGATCTCCAAAGCGATGCTGGATTTCTTTACCTCCGCCATATTTGCTACTTCCCTGGGCTTTATTGTGGCTACGACAGTCATCCCGCAATTTATAATCCTATGCGGATTATACTTACTGGCAGGGGTAATCCTGCCGCTGACGACACCACAGTTGATTGCTGATTTTTCTGCCTGCGGCGGCATTATCATGTTCGTAACAGGTTTCAGGATCACAGGTATTAAGAAATTCCCTATAGCTAATATGTTGCCTGCATTATTGCTGGTAATGATATTCTCACATTACTGGAGGTTACTCTTCCATTAGTTTTATTTATGAGGTTGTATCAAAAATAATAGACTAACATCGGGATTAAACCTCCCGGTTTATTTTTGATACAACCTCTTTGAAATATGTCAGCGCGAGCGCAGGAATCGGAGCGATCAACACACGATCCTGCAGCGTTTCATCATAATTAAGTAAAGAAGCATCATGAAAAAGAGGATCATAATAGGGATCAGTGGCGCTACCGGCCTCCAATACGGTATCCGTGCCCTGGAACTGCTGAAAGAACAGGATGTGGAAACACACCTGGTAGTGAGCAAAGCGTCGGAACTGGTAAGGACCTACGAAACCGATATGAAGCATGAAGAACTCATGTCCATGGCAGATGTTATTTATCCTACTGCGGATGTCGGAGCAGCCATTGCCAGCGGCTCATTCAAGACCCTGGGTATGCTGATCGCCCCCTGTTCTGTAAAGACGATGTCAGAGATCGCCAGCGGTATTACCAGCTCTCTCTTATCCCGGGCAGCCGATGTGGTGCTGAAAGAAAGAAGAAGACTGGTATTGTTATTCCGGGAAACACCTTTACACCTGGGCCACCTGAGAAGTATGACGCAGGTGACAGAAATGGGCGGAATCATTATGCCCCCTGTGCCGGCCTTTTATCTGCGGCCACAATCGGTCGATGAAATTGTAACCCATACAGTAGCAAGAGCACTGGACCTTTTTGGATTCGATATTGATGTGCCAAGATGGAATCACGATCATAAAGCACAACTTCCTTAAATTTGCTGCATCAACAAATGCAGAACATATGTCGAAATTGAATTTATTTGTGCTGGGGATTTTCTTAGCCGCGTGCAACAATAGTGGACAGACCAATAAAAATACAAACGATTCAATTGCTACATCCACTGCCGTACCACAACTGGAAGAGGTATTCGCAGACAGCGCTTACCAGCTTACCGGGGTGGCGGTTACCAGGGATGGACGCTTATTTACCAATTACCCTTACTGGGCGGATAAACACGCTTATTCTGTCGTGGAAGTGATAAATGGGAAGCCTGTTCCGTATCCTGACAGCACCTGGAATAGTTTTCAGAAAGGCGATGATGGGCAAAATAAATTTGTATGTGTGCAATCTGTAGTAGCAGATGACCAGGGATTCCTGTGGGTGGTAGATGCTGCCGGCATCAGCTTAGGCCCGGTGTACCAGGCAGCCAACAAGGTACTAAAAATCAACCTCGCTACGAACCAGATCGACAGGATCTATCATTTCCCGGAAACAGTAGCTGGCAAGGATAGCTACCTGAACGACATCAGGATTGACAATGTAAATGGTTTTGCCTATATGACCACTTCTACCAATGGGGGCATCGTGGTACTGAATATCAAAACAGGAGCATCCAGGCTGGTATTGCATGATCATTATTCCGTGAAGTCAGATCCCCATTACCAGTTTGAGAAGAATGGCCGGACGATGAAAGTAAATTCTGATGGTATTGCCCTGACGGCAGATCAGCAATGGTTGTATTATAAACCCCTTACTGATAATAAGCTGTATCGTATCAATACGGAGCTGCTGCGGAACTTTAAGACATCCATGCGCACCCTGCAGGATAGCGTACAGGACCTGGGCCGGTTCGTCACTACAGACGGTATGATCTGTGACCATGCAGGGAACCTGTACATGGGCGACCTGGAGAAGAATGCGATCGTGAAGATTACGCCTGATTTACAAATGCATTATATCGCACAGGATAAAACAAAATTGATGTGGCCGGATAGTTACAGTATTTCTGCAGATGGATACCTGTATATATCCTGCTCCCAGATCTCTTACCCACCGGTACTACCGTATAAAATATTCAGGTTAAAATTATAGCATAGTATTTTCCCACTCTCCACCTGATAGCTTATGCCTCTTGCAGGTATAAGCTATTTTTTTTCCGTCTTCAGTAAATCATTTTCCTGAATCCGTAAACGCACCCATGTGGCAGGGCTTAAATTTGCAACCTGTCATTTAACCTGTAATGCGCTACGATCAGCCTTTTATACAGTTGTTGTTTCTATTGAAAGGAACACGGCTACATTGTTCGTTCAACGATTGTATGTTTACCCTGGAAGAGGGCGACTTTGCTATGTACCTCGTATTGCCTGGATCTGCACCGGAGCTACAAGGAGAGGACACCATAGACTCCGGAACGAAGCTGGTAAATATTCCCCTTGATCAATATTTTCAACGTCACTCACCCAGGGAAGACCTCCTGGCCGGAAAGATTATTAAAGGCCGCATTCAGGAGCCGCTGGCACAGGTGGCACAGGTATCACAGGTACTACAAGCAACACAAGCAACACCGGCAACACAAGCAACACCAGTATCACAGGTGGCACAGGTAGCACAGGTGGCACAGGTATCACAGGTACTACAAGCAACACAAGCAACACCGGTATCACAAGCAACACCGGTATCACAGGTGGCCCAGCTACCACAGGTATCACAGGTAGCACAGTACCTGCATGCAGGGAATCCTGTAGCGGAAAGAAAACATTTCGAACCGCTGAAGCCAGGTGTGATGACCAAGATGTATGCATTGCGGAACTTTTTGCTGCAGCATGTGGGAGAGACTTATACATTGAAAGACCTGGCCCGGCATATTGTCAGCAACGAGACCTATATAAAATATAATTTCAAACTTACCTTTGGAATGAGTGTGTTTCAATACCTGCACAGGGTCAGGATGCAACGTGCACAATACCTGCTCAGTACCGGTCTTGCTGTTTCAGAAGTGGCGGAAACGGTAGGATTCTGTCATGCCACACACTTCACGGCAGCATTCAAGAAGTATTTTGGGACATTGCCCAGGGAAAGCCGGAAAAAAAGCAAAAGCCTGCAGCAATAAGGAAGCAATTTTATTCAATAGCACGATTCGCTCATTATAAAATTTCTTCCTTACTGCTACAGGCCATCCAGTTATTTACGCAAGTTTCGCCTTAAAAAACTCAATCGTTCTCTTCCACGCCAACTCCGCCGCTGCCTTATCATACCTCGGTGTAGTGTCATTATGAAACCCATGATTAACACCCGGGTATACATACGCTGTATACTCCTTCTTCTCCTCTTTCAGCGCCGCTTCATAAGCCGGCCATCCTTCATTCACATGGGTATCCAACTCACCAAAATGCAATAACAGGGGTGCCTTGATCTGCGCTACCTGGTCCCTCGAAGGCTGTGATCCATAAAAAGGTACTGCCGCTGCCAGGTCCGGCACTTTCACCGCCATCATATTAGCAATCCATCCGCCAAAGCAGAAACCTACCACACCCACTTTCCCATTACAATCCCTGTTCCCCTTCAAATATTCAAACGCGGCAATAAAATCTTCCAGCATCTCATTTTTATCCCGCTTCGCCTGCATCTCACGCCCTTTATCATCTGAACCCGGATAGCCTCCTAATGGAGTCAATGCATCCGGAGCAATCGTTATAAACCCTGCGAGCGCTGCACGTCTCGCCACATCTTCAATATAAGGATTCAATCCCCTGTTCTCATGCACGACAACGATACCTCCCAGCGGTTTCTTTGCATCAGCTGGTTTAGACAAAAGCGCTTTGATACTCCCACCACCCTTCGGGGAATTATAGGTGATATACTCCGTTTTCAGGCGGGGATCATCTGGTTTAACCTGGATATTATCCTCGTAATTGGGCATCAGGAAGCTCATCAACGCAGGCACAGTCATGCTGCCTACGGCATAGATCGAGAGTTTATCAATAAAGTCGCGTCTGCTCAGGCGATTATGGGCATAATCGTCATACAGATCAAAGACTTCCTGTTTAATATCCTCTTTCCTAATATTATTGCTCATATGGATGAAGGTTTACCTTTAAATTTAAGATATTATCTGAACTTAAAGGTCACCGTGGTACTAAAACGACGAGGCATCATCTGGCTCACATAGCTACCCCAGTATACTTCGTTTGTCAGGTTATCCATTTTCATACTGATCCGGTATACAGCACGTTCATAACTCAGTACGGCATTCAGTACAGTATAGGAAGGGAGGTGGAATTCACCTGCAGCGCGGGACTGCGTGATATATGCTTTACCATTGTAGTTACCACCAATACCCAATCCCAAACCTTTCAGGGCAGTGTTGAACAGGTGGTAACTGATCCACAGATTAGCCATCTGTGCAGGGCCGGTCCATTGATGAAGACCATCCACATCATGGTTGGTATTGATAGTGTAAATATCATTGTAAGCATAGCCGGCAATGATGTTCAACCCTTTTACAGGGTTGGCAATAATTTCTGCTTCGTAGCCTTTACTCAGCTTGCCACCATCCTGTACAGAGTAACCCACCTGTGTTGGATCAAAGCTCGCATGGATCACATCGTCTACCTTGATGTGGTAGTAGCTCAGGGTACTATTCAGTTTACCATTGAAGAACTCAAGTTTTACACCCGTTTCCCATTGGTTGGCATGGCTCGGTTTGAAGGTCCTGAACTGACCATCCGGTTGTTGCGCCGGCGCATTATTACTGAAGCCATTCATATAGTTACCAAACAGGGACAAGTGTTTCGGTACCAGCTGGTATACTAATCCTAACTTAGGGGAAAGAGCAGTCTGGTTATATTTTCCGGTAGTGGTATCGAGATTGGCATTGTAGGTACCATTGTTGACAAAATGGTCTACACGCAGACTCGCCATTACCAGCAGGTCCGGGGTGATATTCAATACATCGGATACATAGGCGCTATACACGCTTTGCTGAGTCCGGGTTTTGGCATATGGCAAATTCGCCAGCGCCTGTTGTAAGGCAGGTAAGGTCAGTTCATTATATTTAGGGTCATGACCTGCAATCTTTACCTGGTCAAATCCAATGTAGCTGACAGTCGTACTGTTATTATTGCCATTCAGGTAGTCGAGTCCTAATACCACACGGTTGCGGAGCTGACCAATTTTGAAATCCCCATTGAAGTTTTGTTGTACTTCTGTATAATTATATTGTACGTGCTCATAACCGGGGTTGCGGGATACTGCAGTATCACCCAGAATGCTGTTCCAGCTATAATACCCCTGGATGGAAGAATTGGTATGAGAGAAAGTGGTTTGTGAAGTCCACTGGTCAGAGATCTTGTAGGTAGCCGCACCATACAAACTTACAGAGGGAGTGGTCAGGTACAGGTCATTGTTGCTGTATGATCGTTTCCAGTTGACACTCAGGTCGCGTGGATTTGTTTTAGTAAAAGAGGCTTGTGGAAACAGGCGGTTGAAGTCATTGGCCTTTTGGCTATACACCTCTGCATCCAGCGTCACCGTAAACCTGTCATTTACCTTGTATAAGAGAGAAGGGGCAATAAAGAAGCGTTTAGTAAAGCCTGCATCCTGGAAACTACCTTCATCATGGTAAGCAACGTTGGTACGAAGCAGCAGGTCTTTCTCCTTATTCAGTGGTGTGTTAAAATCAGCGGTCACCCTGCTCAGGCCAAAGCCCCCCAGCGTATAACTCACTTCTCCGTTGAATGTTTCATAAGGCTTCTTCGTCACCCTGTTCAGCAGACCGCCAAAGGAGGTGAGAGAACTCCCGAACAAAGTAGCAGAAGGCCCTTTCAGTACTTCGATACGCTCAATATTTGCAATTTCGATGCTGTTACCTTTATAGTCCTGCAGACCATTGCGCAGGTAACTGGAGGTGGAAAATCCTCTTAGGTTCCAGGAGTTCGAACCATTGACCAGCGACTGACTCACACCGGTTACATTCTTCAGCACGTCATTATAACTCACAATCACCTGGTCCTGCAACAACTCCTTAGGTACCACATTGTACACCTGCGGATTCTCCAGGTTCTTCAGTGGCATACGGGCAATGTTTTCAGTCTCCTTCTTCGCGAACTTATTATACCCGGATGAAACAGTAACTTCCTGTAAGGTATGGTTATCTTCACTTAGTGAGAAATTGACTGTCACGGTTTGATCATTTCCTACTTCTACCTGTTGGAACTGTGCTTTCAAGCCTGTAAAGCTGGCGACAACAGTATATTTACCGGCTTTGATATTATTGATCTGGTAATGCCCCTGCCGGTCAGCGGAGGTGCCTGTATTGCCGGGTTGCAGGGTGATGTCAACAAAAGGGGCGGGCTTGCCGTCGGCAGTGCTGACTACACCTGTAATGATGCCATGCTGGGCCATCACGGCGAGGCTGCAAATGGTTAGTACAGCCAGAATAGACGTGCTTTTAAGCATTATATAAATATTGGTTTAGAATGTGCTTAATGGACATAATAGGTTGGTTCGAATAGACGCATACAAAAGTGGCGGGCTCAAAATTAGGCAATAGGAAACTAGCCGGTTTACGAATTCCGGAAAAATTAGGGCTTAGAATAAATCGCTTTTGAGCGATGAAATTTAGGAAAATTGATTAGTGGCTTTTAAGATTGCGTTCAATCCTCCTGTCAGGAATGAACCAGATCACAGCAATCATGACATAAAAGAGCACGCTGACAATGGGATAGAGCCATGCGACTGAAATACCGGAAATATACAGCGCAATAGACACATAGGTTTTATAATCACTTTTATACGCCTGTTTGAGACGGGAATTTTCTCCCTCATGTTTGATAATAATAATCGTCAGTAACTTCCAGGAGGCACCACACATGAAAAGGATAAAGCCATAGAAGGCAACAGGAAGCGAGGCAAAATGGTTTTCATCTATCCACCCGGTCGCAAATGGAAGCAGCGAAATCCAGAACAGCAGGTGCAGATTACCCCAGAGGATAGCCCCGTTTACTTCCTTCACCACCTGGAAGAGGTGGTGGTGATTGTTCCAGTAAATACCTACATAAATAAAGCTGAATAAATAGGAGAGGGCAACAGGGATAAGGGGTTTGATGGCTGAGAGGTCAGTGCCGTGTGGAATTTTGATTTCCAGTACCATAATGGTGATGATGATGGCAAGTACACCATCGCTGAAAGCTTCGAGCCTGCTTTTGTTCATTGTGCGCGCAATATTTGATACGAATTTACATATATTTATCCCGTAAATAATCTATTCCCATATACCATGCATTTCTATATCCTGTTAGGGGCGCTCTGGCTTTATCCAATTATCATCTTATTGTTTTTTGTCTTTACAAAAAAAAGAATCCCTGCCAGGAAGAAAGTATTTTACCTCCATGTCTCCATGGAAGATTTCAAAACAAAACAAATGGTCTATTGGGCAGATACAATCCGCTTTGCAAATTGATGCTGCGCAATGATATACCCAGCTAAATTAAACCAGGCCCTACATTCATTCAAAACAAATGCATCCGCACTACATGCCCATACCTTATTTTCAATCAGGTACTGATCCGGGTGCTGGTGCAGCACAACCTCCCAGGGAAAGTTATACTTCGCGGCCAGCTCATAACAATAGCTTTTTAACTTCCCACTATTAGATACCGGTGAGTCAAACACCCATACCACCTGCTGCAATCCCAGGGCTTGTAGTGTGCGGCCTGCTAATAACAACACGGCCTCTGTCTGCTCTACCTGTTTATAGGTCCCATGTACAGAAGAAATATCCCTGTAACAGCCATCCAGTCCTTTAAAAACAACACCGCCGGCGAGCAGGGTTTCTAACAGGATCAATATATTAAAGCCATCAATGTATAGGATCTTATCTTTTAACTGCCCCGCAGCCAGTTCTTTCGCCCGCCTGTTTTGCAGTTCCTGCTCAGAACAAACCATTCCCAGCAACGCCGCCTGTTGTTTCTTCACCATTTCATACCGGTTGCCTACCAGTGCCAGCGCCGCCTTGGCAGGATACTCCCTCGAAAGCAAATAATACATATCCGCTACAGCCAGTTTAAATTTATTCCCGTCTTCAAATAAGGCATTATCCTGTTCATTGGTTCTCATGCAGGCAAGTTACTATATTTGTAGCATGGATTGGAAAGGCCGGTTTGAAACGCAATTTTTCAAAGAAGGAGCAATTATCTTTGCTCCCGGTGGTATTTGCAGGCACCTGTATTATATCAACCAGGGTGTAGTACGCATTATGTCCGTGTCGGATAAGGGTGAAGACATTACCCATTATTTCCTGAAAGAGAATTATTTCTGTACCATACTAGGTAGCTTTTTAGAACAAACCATTGCACTGGAAGGCATACAGGCTGCCACTGATGTAGAAGTCCTGGTCATTGGCAAAGATGAGTTCAACCAATTGATGCTGGAAGATGCTGCCTTCAAAAAGACCTTTGACCTGTATACCACCCAGGGCTTACTGCAGAAGATCCGGTTCAAGAATATGCTGCATGGCCATAATGCCAGTACCCGTTACCGCCTGTTCCTCGAAAGACTCCCTGATATCGCTGCCCGTGTTCAATTAGGATACATCGCTTCTTACCTGGGCATTACCCTGCAATCCCTGAGCCGCATCCGCAGGAATTTACCAAATGGTAAATAGATTGGCTGAGCGGCTGGCTAGTTTTACCTCATGGAAAATTTAGCAAACAAAAAAGTGCTCATTCTTGGAGGAAGCACAGGACTAGGACTAGCTACTGCAAAAGCCGCCGCCGCAGAAGGGGCTATCGTAACAATCGTATCCAGCAATCAAAACAGGTTGAATGAAGCCGCGCAACAGTTGCCTCCCACTGCAGGTACACATAGCGTTGACCTCAGTGACGAACAGGCGATCCGGTCATTTTTCGCCGGCTTTGGCCACTTCGATCACCTCGTCTACACCGCAGGTGAAAACCTCTCCCTCTCTGTCATCAAAGACATGGACCTTGCCGATAGCCGTAAATACTTCGATATCCGCTACTGGGGTGCCGTCGCCGCTGTAAAATATGGTGCTCCCCTTATCAATCCCGGGGGCTCAATTACCCTGACCAGCGGAACTGCCGCTGTAAAGCCCAATATCAGCTGGAGTATCGGCAGTAGTATCTGTGCCGCAATGGAAGGTTTTACCCGCGTTATGGCCCTGGAATTGGCTCCTGTGAGGGTAAACCTGGTACGTCCGGGTCTGGTGAGGTCAAATCTCTGGGATAGCATGGACCCTGCTGTAAAAGATCAGCTGTTCGATACCTTCGCCCAGGCATTGCCGGTAAAATATGTCGCCTACCCTGACGATATCGCTCTTACTTACATCTACCTCATGAAACAGTCATATAGCAGCGGAGAAGTAGTAACCGTCGATGGAGGTGCGCTGATGATCTAAATAAATCTGCTGTTTCAATAAGGGCAGATGCGATGATGAAATGATAATTAAAGAATGTATCAAAAGTAAATTGAGGGCATTGAGAATAATGTTAACAAAAATTCTCTCCGTCTGGTATCCCGGTTAAACACCGGAAATTTTACTTTTGATGCATCCTCTTATTGCGGCAGATGTTTTGCATAACAGCCAGAAAGAAATGTACTGTTATGAGAATATTATTGTTGCTGCTGTGTTTGCCCCTTATGAATTATGCGCAGCAATTGCCGCCGCCGCATGCTACGAAATCCGTAACGAAATACAGCAAGGTCAAAGGCTGGGGAGAGAATGAAACACCGGTAGCACCGGCAGGCTTTACTGTAAGCTTATTTGCGAAAGACCTGCAGAATCCCCGCTGGATCTATGAATTGCCCAATGGAGATCTGCTGGTAGCCGAGTCCAACAGTCATTTTGGATTTTTTAAAAAGATAGGTGCCGCCATCATTGGTGCTACCCATTCCAATAGCGTAAAGAATAGTGCCAACCGCATCACCCTGCTCAGGGACGCTGACCATGATGGCATCCCTGAAACCCGAAACATTTTCCTGTCAGGTTTACATCAACCCTTCGGTATGCTCCTCATAGGCGACCAGCTCTATGTGGCAAATACGGACGCTATATGGCGATTTCCCTACAAAGAGGGGGCTACAGCTATTACAGCGCCGGGTGTGAAAATCGCTGATCTGCCTGCCGGCAAAGTGAACCGTCACTGGACGAGAAATATGCTGTTAAACCGGGCGCATACAAAATTGTATGTAGCAGTAGGATCAGGAGATGATCATGCCGAAAAAGGAATCGATAAAGAACAACTGCGGGCAGCCATTCTTGAAATGAACCTGGATGGTAGTGGCCTGCAAGTGTATGCCTCCGGTATCAGGAATCCTGTAACCATTGCATGGGCACCCGGTACAGAAGATATGTGGGCCATCGTAAATGAGAGAGATGAACTGGGCAATGACCTCGTTCCCGATTATTTTACCCATGTAAAACGCGGTGGGTTTTATGGCTGGCCTTATAGTTACTTCGGACAACACATCGATCCCCGTGTACCAGCCGCCCCCCCCGGCCTGGTGGAGAAAACAATTGTTCCTGATCTGCCATTGCCTGCGCATAGTGCGAATCTTGGCCTGGCATTCTATACAGAAAAAAGCTTCCCGGAAAAATACCGGAATGGTGCATTCATTACGCAACATGGTTCCTGGAATAGAAAACCGGTATCTGGTTATAAGGTGATATTCATCCCTTTTAAGAATGGTAAACCAGCAGGACCGGGCGAAGATTTTCTCACTGGCTTTGTCAAAGATAGCGTAGCCGGCACCGTTCGCGGTAGACCCGTCGGTATAACCGTGACCCGCAGGGGAGAGCTGTTTATTACAGATGATAAGGAAAACAGGGTATGGAGAATAAAGCATGATTAGTTCATATACCTTTATCCGGATAAAAAACCTATCTTTGCCATGCAATGAAATCTTTAAACAGCATATTACGTCTTCCATTCTTCACAGCATATTATTATTACTATAATATTCCTGTCCGGGAGGCGTATGCACTGTACTATCCAGTATAAGTATCATTTCATATTCTTCATATGAGCCCCGGACAAATCATTTGTCCGGGGCTTTTTCATTTATATCATCATGACAACACTTTCATTATTAAAGGAGCATGTAGAGATCATGCTACCTGAAGACGGCCTGCAACAAAAGCTGGCATTGAACAGACCTCTGGTCATTAAATTAGGCTTTGACCCTACAGCTCCTGATCTGCACCTGGGGCATGCAGTCGTATTAAAGAAGCTAAAGCAGTTCCAGGACCTCGGTCATCAGATCGTGATTATAGTAGGGAGCTTTACCGCTCAGATAGGCGATCCTACAGGAAAGAATAAAAGCAGGAAACCTCTGGGCAAAGAGGAAGTACTGGCAAACGCAGATACTTATATACAACAACTCTCCAGGGTAATTGAGATCCATAAATGCGAGGTTCGTTTTAACGGCGACTGGCTGGATGACCTGACTTTCAAAGAAATCCTTCAATTACTTTCTACAATCACCGTCGCACAACTCATGCACAGGAATGATTTCAATAAACGCTTTACTGAGAATACACCCATCGCCATGCATGAATTAATGTACCCCATTTTACAGGGCTTTGACTCCATGCAAATTAAAGCGGATATTGAGATGGGAGGTACAGACCAGTTATTCAACTGCAGCATGGGCCGTCAAATGCAGGAAGCGCATGGCATGGAAGCACAGGTTGTAATGTGTATGCCTTTGTTGAAAGGACTGGATGGGAAAGAGAAGATGAGTAAGTCGCTGAATAATACCATCGGTCTGACCGATGCGCCAAACGAGATGTTTGGAAAAGTAATGTCAATACCCGATGCATTGATACCGGAGTTTTTAACTTTAGCAACGAACTTCACCCTGGCGCAAATAGAAGAAGTGAAGCAGATCAATCATCCCATGGATCTTAAAAAACGAATCGCCAGGAATATCATTGAGCAGTACCATGATGCAGCGGCAGCTGAAGCAGCGGAACAATTCTTTGTACAGCAGTTCCAGAACAAAGTCTTTGATGAGAAGAATTTTGAGCCGGTAGCAATAAGGGATTTGGGGCTTATTAAGGAGCAAATGACCCTGCTGGAATTATGTCACCTGTTGAAGAAAGAGGAAACAAAAAGTAATATCAGGAGACTAATAAGCGGGGGAGGGGTCTGGGTGAATAACGAGAAAATGATGGATCCCAATCAGGTGATAAAGGTGACAGCAGGAACAAAGCTGAAATTGGGCAAGCGCTTATTAGTAGAATTGGTGCCTTAGAAGGAAGGCACCTACATGCATCCCCGGCAACGGGAAGCCGCCGTTCGGAGTGCCGGCATCCGCCCGGATTCCGGACCAAATAATAACTTGTCAATTGACAATACAGGTTATCCCTCCTTGCCTTAATTTTGCAGGAATGGAAGCACTCATTACGTACCTGCTGCAATTCGGGTACCTGACTGAACAACAGATCGCCCTTATCAAAAATAAAGCACAATGGAAGCAGCTCCCTAAAGGAACCAGCTTCTCCGAAGCCGGCAAGGTATCCGAAGAAATCGGGTACGTCACGGAAGGGGTCTGTCGGATCTGTTATTACAACAAATCAGGTGAGGGCTTCACACGGTATTTCGTATACGAAGATCGCTTCGCGGCAGACTTCAGCAGTTTCCGCGATGCGCTTCCTGCCTCCGAATACATCGAGGCCGTGACAGATTGTACCCTCCTCGTATTTTCAAAAGAAAACTTCAACGCGCTCGATCAAGCGGTTCCCGGCTGGAAAGATATCTTTGCCAGGATCACCGCTTCCGTTTTGGAAAACAAGATGAAAGCCGCCAGCAATATGCTGGTACAGGATGCACAGTCCCGTTACTTACATTTTATAGAATACTACCCTGGGTTAGCGAACAGGGTGCCACAGGCCATGCTTGCCTCTTATCTTGGTATCACACCCTCGTCATTAAGCCGCATCAGAAAATCTCTCCTTTAACCATGAGCACCAGTTTTAGATGGATCACCGCCGTTACCAGTCTTGCATTTGTAGTCGCACAACTCGATGTATCTATCGTCAATATCGCCTTACCTGAAATCGCAAAGACCTTCAAAGCAGATATGAGTGTGCTGCAATGGGTGATCGATGCCTATGCACTCGCCTTTGCCGTACTGATGTTGTCAGCAGGCAACCTCAGTGACCTGTTTGGTGCCAGGCAAGTATTTCAATGGGGTATGCTCATATTTGGTGCCGCCTCCATCGGTTGTGGTTTCGCTGGCAATGCCGGTATGCTCATCGCATGGAGAGCCGTACAGGGACTGGGTGCTGCCACTATGATTCCCAGTTCACTGGCCATCCTGAACCAGCACTTTGCACATCTGCCTGAGATCCGTGCAAGAGCTGTCGGGCTTTGGACCGCGGCAGGGAGTGCCGCCATCGCGGCCGGGCCTATAGCCGGAGGTGTTATTATCTCGGTGAGTAACTGGCGCTATATCTTTTTTGTCAATGCGCCACTGTGTATATTGGGTATGCTCCTGACATTAGGATTGCCGAAAAATGAATTGCCGGAACTAAAGCGAAAAATAGATTTCCCTGGTACCATTGCCTGGATGATCGCTATTACCACCCTGATCGGTGCAATCATTGAAGGCCCTAAATTAAGCATTACCCATCCTCTCATTTATGGTGCCTGCATACTGAGCGCTATCTCATTCATCGTCTTCATCATCCTGGAAAAGAAAGGCACACATCCCATGCTGCCACTGTATCTCTTTCACTCAGGTTCATTCAATGTATTGTTGCTGCTGGGCGCTTTGCTGAATGGATTTTATTACGGCACAGTATTCATCCTGAGTTTATACCTGCAAAACGTATTGCATTATTCTTCCCTCACCGCAGGCTTTGCCTTCCTGCCACTCACCATTGGGTTTGTAATTTCGAATTTAGCCAGCGCGGCGATCATCAATAAGTTTGGCATCCGTAAACCCATCCTGGCAGGCCTTATCATGTTCGCCCTGGGCTTTGCAGGCTTGTTGATCGCAAATGAACAAACACCTTACTGGCAGTTATTCCTGCCATTCCTGGTGATTCCTATGGGGATGGGACTGGCTGTGCCGGCTATGACCACAGGTATTCTCAGTAGTGTAGACAAGCAACTATCCGGTACAGCATCTGCTGCATTGAATACCGTTAGACAAGCCGCAGGTGCCACAGGTGTTGCCATACTCGGCGCAGCAGCTGCCGGGGATAGTACCGACATCCTCCATGCCATCTCCCTGAGTGTACATGTGGCGATCGCCTGCACATTCTTGCTGATGGTCCTGATTTACCTGAAACTAAAAGCACGGTATTAAATCCTGCCCATGACCTGTTTCCGGTGGGTATTGCCCCAGTGAGACAATTCTCTGACCACAGGCCCCACCGTAAGACCGTATTCCGTAATCACGTAGTTCACCGCCACTGGTTTACTGGCAATCACCTCCCTGCGGATCAGGCCATTCAGCTCCAGCAATTGCAGCTCTTTTGAGAGCATTTTAGTGCCTATTCCTTCGATGATCATTTGCAGATCGGTATATCGCTTCGGACCAAAAGTAAGGGCCGCCATGATCTTTATTTTCCACTTTCCGTTGAAGATATCGAGGGCATCCTGAATACCCTTCATCTGTTGCATACATTCTGATAAGACTGGTTTGCAGGCCTCCATTTTGTATTGATTATTAATTAGTTAATACTTTCCTTCGGGAAAGTGCTGTATTTTGTAAAGATACAGCATCTACATTTGTCCTCACAAAAAGTAGTACAAATGGAACAAACACTGAAAGGAAAAGTAGCCCTTGTGACAGGTGCTTCTAAAGGAATTGGTGCGGCTATTGCGAAGGATTTAGCTGCCGCAGGTGCCGCGGTAATTGTCAACTATGCCGCCAGCATCACAGACGCTGAAAAAGTGGTGCAGGCCATCACTGCCAATGGCGGACAGGCACTGGCCCTGCAGGCAAATGTGAGCAATGCCGGCGATGTAAAGAAAATGTTTGAAACAGCAATAGATGCTTTCGGAAAGATCGATATCCTCGTCAACAATGCAGGGATCTATAAATTTGCGCCTATTGAATCTGTGACACCTGACTTCTACAGGGAACAATTTGATATCAACGTACTCGGCCCCGTGCTCACCATACAGGAAGCCCTGAAATACTTCCCTGCTACCGGGGGCAATATCGTCAACATCAGCTCTTCTGCCAGCGAAAATCCCATGCCATCCACAAGTATCTATGCCGCCTCCAAAGCCGCACTGGATGCATTGTCCATTGCACTCGGCAGGGAACTGGGTCCCCGCAATATCAGGGTCAATTACATCGCCCCCGGTCCTACAGTCACCGATGGCGTTAAGTCACAGGGCCTGTTAGGCACCGAGGCTGAACAGTTCATGGTCCGCTCCACACCATTAGGCAGGTTGGGACAACCAGAAGATATCGCAGCTGTTGTAACCTTCCTCGTATCCGATGCCGGCAAATGGATTACCGCCGATAGAATAAAAGCGTCCGGTGGTTTGCAATAAGCGATAATATAACTATCTTGTTTGCCAGAAACCCACGTGTAGGGACAACACGTTCTTAACCTGACAAACATTTTGTTATACCAACATGAAATCTATATTCCTTGTACCGCTCTTCGTATTGATAGCAGCCGGCGCTTATGCACAACAATGTAATTGTAAAACCAGTTTTGAATGGGTACGTAAAACCTTTGAAGAAAATGACGCAGGATATGCCCATATCCTGAAACAAAAAGGACAGGATGCATATAACATGCACAACCAGCTAACACTGGATAGGGTTAAAAATACCACGAACCTCGACAGCTGTATCGGCTATCTCCAGGACTGGGTACGATTCTTCAGAACAGATCATTTCCGCTTTACAAAAACAGCATCGGCCCCAGCGCCTCCTGAATTTAAAATCATTCATGATAGTAAATTCTCGGCCGCGCAGTTTAAGCAATACCTGGACAAATCTACCGATAGCATAGAAGGGATCTGGGAATCGCCTGATTATACCATTGCTGTCAGGAAACAAAATAACAGCTACACAGGTACTGTGATCACTGCCACCGCGGCCAGCTGGAAGCCCGGTGACCTGAAGTTCGACATGAGCGCTGATTTGAAAACAGGCACACGCTATGTATATGGTAATAAATCATCCGCAGCCATCGCCATAAAGAAAATCCAGTTCGTGGGTAAAGGGAAAACCGTCCTTCAGCTGGACAACTTTTACCTGAAACGCCCTCTTGCCGATGTGGCCACAAATGAATATTACCGGCTGAAAACAAGTCCGCAGCCATTTGGATATAAGAGAGACAGCAACACGGTCTACATACACATCAATTCCTTCAATTACGAAAGTAAAGGCGCGATTGACAGTGTTTTGAAAAGCCTGCATGCCGCTATCATTACGACTCCCAATCTCATCATTGACTTACGTGATTGCCAGGGTGGTTCAGATGCAAGTTTTTCCAACCTGGTTCCATACCTCTACACCAATCCTATCCGGAGTGTAATGGCAGAATTCTACTCCACGCCCATGAACAACCAGATGTGGAAAGACATCGCCAACAGGGAAGGACTGGATCCGGAAGAGAAGAAAACCTACCTTGATATTGCTGATTTAATGAACAGCAAATTAGGGCAGTTCGTCAATATCTTCGGCAAAGATGTAAATGTACTCACCCTGAATAAGGTGCTGCCTTACCCGCAAAACATCGGTATTATCATTCATGAGAATAATTTCAGTACTACTGAAGAGTTCATCCTGAAGGCTAAACAAAGTAAGAAGGTAAAGTTCTTTGGACGCAAAACGGGAGGTGCACTGGATGTATCCAATATGATAGAAGCGAAAGACCCTGCAGGGAATTTTATCTTTGAATATTGTATCTCCAGGTCCCTGCGCATCCCTGAATTCCCGGTGGATGATATGGGGTTGCATCCTGACTTTTACCTGGACAGGACTATTCCTGAAACGGAGTGGGTGGATTTTACAACGAGTATCTTAAACGCTAAATAAGCAACAGCGCAAGGGTTTGTAAAAAGCCCTTGCGCTGTTACTTATAAATGTATTCATTACAATTGACAATTGCTTTTTTCCCCTTACAGGTTATTCAGTAATTCTCTTGCCTGGTTCAGTTCATAATCAAGTTCCTCCGCCTCATCATCAGTCAGTATCGCCTCTATAGCCCGCTCCAGGTTCCTGCCCGCAGCTTCCTCATCACCCAGGTTAAAGAAATATTCTCCCAGTACCACGCTGGCTCTCACCACATGTACCTGGTCATTTTTCTGCATGCTGGTCAGCAATACCTTTTCCAGCAGTAAAAGGGCTTCTTCCTCACGCCCCGCATCCAGCAAACGAATAGCCTTGTTGTATTCTAAATTCAGTTCCATGATACAATGGTACTTAATTTTTACGAAATTTAAATCCGGGTAGGTACTATTCTCGATACAGCAATTATTTCTCCCGTAGATGGGTGCTGAGACATCGCTATAATCTCATAATCCTCCGTATTAAATCCCGCAGGCAGATCCATCCATTCCGTTCCTTTCACCAGGTGAAGCTGTCTCACTATTTGTATATGCGATAGTGTACGTCCTTCATTTTCCCCTCTTTTTACCTGCGTTACCGCGTATTTCTGTACCACCGCAACCAGGATGTTTTTTTGTGACACACTCAACTTATTACCCTGGATCCTGCCCTGCACATTCAGCGTGGCCTTAGCCGGTTTTGATAACGCCGCATGTATTGTACTGCGCACAATTGCCGCATCACTCCCTATACATTCCGTAGTCCCGTTCATCACCAATTGCGGGGTATATACCTGGCTGGAAAGCATCTGGCTATACTGGTATTGTCTTTCTGAAAACTGGTGGCTGCTGAACGGGTCTTTCCATCCCAGGCGATCCCAGTAGTCTACATGGTATTCCAGGATGTACACCTGCTTGTCAGGCGGAATCTTTGCTAACAATTCTTCTGCCGGCGGACAACTGGAGCATCCTTCCGATGTAAACAATTCAAGTACAATAAATCCCTGTGCACCTGATTTGAATGATAACAGGGTCATAACTACTAATAAACAGATCATTTTCATGGCGTATAATTTCCTGTAAAATTATTTCTTGCAGGGCTGAGTGATAAGTATGAAACCCCCGGGCCGGACATATTGCTCCTTGAGTAAGCAGGAAATGTTCGGCTACTCAAATGTCTATGCCGGGAATAGAATTGTCCGACCGGAAGCTTTGCTGCTGGACTACTGCCATTGCTTGTTCCACATTTGTGCCTCATTAAAAACATTACTACATGAAACTCTTAACCATTGCCTTGCTGGGCCTAAGCCTCTTTGGATGCAAAAAGACCCACACAACACCCTCAGATTACCAGGAGACGGCGAAAACAAAATTCATCACTGCCAATGGTGTGAACTATGCTTACAGGGAACTGGGCAATAATACCGGTATACCTGTGCTGATGATCTCTCCATTAGGGAGTAATATGGATGACTGGGATCCTGCTATTATCAATGCCCTTGCTCAGAAATACAAGGTCATCCTGTTCGACCTGCCGGGAGAAGGGGCTTCCACTGGCAGCACACCTGATAATATTGCAGACATGGCCAGTAGTGTAACAGCCTTTGTACATGCATTAGGATTACCCAAAGTCAACCTGCTGGGCTTTTCTTTAGGTAGCTTTATCTCCCAGCAGATTGCCCTCACAGCACCCGGCATCATCAATAAAATGATATTGACAGGCACGGGGCCAAAAGGTGCAGTAGGTCTCTCTAATCTTCCTGCCTTACTCGCAGCAGGAGCGAACCTGAGCGCAGAAGAGAATTTCCTGAGATTTGGATTTACCAGCTCCAATGAAAGTCTGGCAAAAGGCAAAGCCGCCTGGTCAAGGATTCAGCAACGGGTGCAGGACCGCGATGCTGCCGTATCCCAGGCAAGTGCTAGCGCCCAGGTGATCGCTGTATTAGGATGGGCACAAGCTGATGCCAATGCGGCTGAAGAGCTGAAAACCATCACACAACCTGTGCTGATCGTACAGGGGAAAGACGATGTGCCGGTGCCGTTGGGGAATGCGGAATTCATGGCAGAGAATATCCCCAATGCACAATTGATCGTTTATCCGGATGCAGCGCATGCTGCCTTGTTCCAGTACCCAACGGAGTTTGTACAATCGGTGATCACGTTTATTGAGCAATAGCGAAAAAAGAGCTTGTATCTGGATTTTGATACAAGCTCTTTCTTTCAATTTATCTTTCTTCCATCCAGCTCAGGAAGTTGTGCGACTTCTCTTTATTGATCAACAACTTCTCCGGTGTCTCAATCACCAGCTTCACATACAGTTTCCTTAAAAAATAAGGCTCTACTTCCCTGATCGCTTTAAAGTTCACCAGGTACTGCCTGTTCACCCTGAAGAATTGTTTGGCAGATACCATCCCTGCAATCTGGTCCAGGGACTGATTAATAATAAACTGCTCCTTGTCAAAACACACGATAATCGTACAGTCATTTTTTATAAAGAAATAAGCAATGTTTTCAACAGCCACCGTCGTATACTTCTGGTTCTTGAAAACAAGGAAACTGCTTTTGCTGGCCTGTGGTGCGCCTAGTTTAGATAAGAGATCTCCCAGGTCCGGCATTACTTTCTGCTGGAAGAAGTTCTTTAACTCATCTACTTTTTTCAGCGCTTCCCGGATATCTTCTTTTGAAAATGGTTTCAATACATAATCCACCCCATTGTTCTTAAATGCATCCAGGGAATATTCATCAAAGGCAGTACAAAACACCACCGGCGCACTGATGCTAACAGATTTAAAGATTTCAAAACATAAACCATCTGCCAGCTGGATATCCATGAAAATCAGGTCCGGTTGTGTGCCGCCGGACAAAGCTGCTACAGAACTTTCCACGCTTTGATACTGCCCGGTTATTTTGGCTTCAGGCTTTATTTTCAGGATGATTTGCTCCAGTGATTTCGCGGTTCTTAATTCATCTTCTATTATTATGATATTCATAAATCAAAGGCAGTTTGATTTGAAAGATAGTATCGGTTTTGATGATGTCAATATGCTGATGTAACAGGTGACTATAGCGCAGATCAATATTCTTAAGTCCTACGCCCAGCGAATTGTTTTCACCGACCTTTGGTTGCAACTGGTTTTCTACCACGATCTTTTCCCCTTCAGCATAGATACGGATATGAAGCGGCTTTTGCAGAGACACCACGTTGTGCTTAATACAGTTCTCTACCAGCAGTTGCAGGGTGAATGGTGGAATGAGGGTCTTCAATACCTCGTCATCCAGTTCGTTACTAAAGGTAAAGCCTGCATCGAAGCGGGCTTTCTGTAAGAACAGGTAGGCGTTCAGGATCTCCATTTCATCCTGCACATGAATGAGGTCCAATTTGCGGCTCTCCAAAGTAAACCGGTAGAAGTTAGATAGTTTGATGATGAAGTCAATCGCCTCTTCATCGCCGGTTTCGACCATTGCCTTCAGTGTATTCAGACTGTTGAACAGGAAATGTGGATTCACCTGCTGTTTCAGTAATTCATATTGTGCGCCGAGGTTATCGTTTTTAATCCGCTCCAGTTCCATGTTCACCGCCTGGTTCTCGTAGTTCTGTTGCAGCAGGTGCAGGAACATGTAGAACACAAGGTTGATGAGGATCCCTCTTACCTCTACCATCAGCATGGTTGGACCGAAGTTGATGTGAGAGAGGATCAGTTGCTGGATCCATGCCAGGCCAAACATGATGACCATTCCAAATGCAAGACTGCTCAGGAGCCTGGAATAAGAGATACTTTGCTGCTGCGGCCTCCTGGAAAGCAGGTAGATATTGAAGTACCACATCAGCAAAGCAAAGGTGCCTGTAATTGCGGCATTGACGATGGCCTCCATGGCATTGAAATGTTGCTGTGCAATCTGTGGTACTGACGATAACAGGCCCAGGAAAATTGAGCTGATCCAAATGGTCGCCTGTGATATTTTGAGTGTAGTTTGCTTCATCCGTGCTTAAAGATAGATTATTTAGCAAAACTGTCCGCCTCGATCACAGCATTCGCAAATGCTACAGGGGCTTCCTGGGGCAGGTTATGACCTATGCCGCCTGTAATGGTGTGGTGCGCATAGGGACCTTTGAATTTTGCCGCATATTGTGCTGGGTCCGGGTGAGGTGCACCATTGGCATCACCTTCCAGGGTCACGGTAGGTACACTGATAGCAGGTGCCGCAGCCAGTTCTTTTTCCAGCGCATCATATTGTTTCTCTCCCTGTGCAAGCCCCAGTCTCCAGCGATAATTATGAATGACAATCGCTACATGATCAGGATTATTAAAGGCAGCTGCAGTAGCACGATAAGTAGCCGAATCAAATTGCCATTTTGGAGAAGCCAGTTCCCAGATGAGTTGATTAAACTCATTTGTATTGGCCGCATAGCCCTGCTGCCCTCTTTCAGTCGCAAAATAGAATTGATACCACCAGGCCAGTTCAGCTTTAGGTTTTAAAGGAGCCGCATTTGCCTGCTGACTGCCTATGAGGTAACCACTCACAGATACGAGGGCTGTGACACGCTCAGGCCACAAAGCAGCCATGATATCAGCCGTTCTTGCTCCCCAGTCAAATCCACCGATGATGGCACTCTTTATTTTCAGGGCATCCATGAAGGCGATCATATCCATGGCAAGGGCCGATTGCTGCCCATTACGGAACGTTTTCGGGGAAAGGAAGGTAGTGGTACCATAACCCCTTAAATAGGGCACAATGACCCTATAACCCTTATTGGCGAGAATGCTGCTTACACTGTCATAACTATGGATATCATAAGGCCATCCGTGGAGTAAGATAACCGCTTTGCCACCCGCAGGCCCGCTTTCTGCATAACCGACATTTAATACCCCTGCATGGATCTGTTTAATAGTCTGTGCCTGTAAGGAAGTCGTGAATAAGACCAGCGCGATCAGTATATGTTTCATGATGAATTGTTTTGATTATGCAGCAAAGGTATCCCCATCGCCGCCCCGGGGAAAGGTGCAAACCCCCGAACCGGACAAATGAAGTGGCCAGTTAGACATATGGGTATATATTTTATGTATTTCCCGTCATGACTAAGCATAACTTTATTCAGCGTTGGCCGCGAATATCTATAGCAATATTTACCATGGTTTGAGGCCCTGACGAAGGATTCGATCAGGTATTACCGGCAACAGGTTCCCGGTTACAAAAGGGCTGCACCCGGGCAATCGGGAATGGGGGCTATGCTGCGGAGGAAAAGCATCTTTTCAGGGTATTATATTTTGATGTGGACAGCGAAGTGTTGGCAAGGGTTATTTCCTATCCGGGAAAAATGCCGGAAGAGGTACAATACAGGACCTGGAGAAAAAAAATTTGATAAGTGCTGGTGTGGGATGCAGGATATGTATGGAGAAGATATAATTGATTAAATATTACCCCGGTGAGCTGGGGTAATATTTAATCAATTATTTATTTCTTAGTCGCAGCATCGAATACACGACAGAAATTCCCGCCGCCTATTTTGCTTATTTCTTCTTCATTAAAACCGGTTTTCAACATCGCATCTACTACCGCATAATAAAACCCTGCTTTCTGATCGGCCCAGGCCTCATTTGTTCGTTCTCCTACCCGTGGTTTTTGCGGCCCGCCATTCTGCCCTTTCCCCTTATCACCTCCAAACCCACTACCCGGTTTCCTATACGCTGGTGTCATCTTGGTATCCGTACCGATACACACATGATCCACCCCCACAACATCGACCAGCGCCCTTATATTTTGCGCATATGCCAGCGGCGTATCTGCCAGGTGCGTCCATACGCCAATCACACCACCGGCATCTGCCACTATCTTTGCATTCTCCTTACTAATAAGCCTTTTATACATCATCTTCGCAAAATTGGGATTAGTCCCCAACTGCGTATTCAATCCCGTATGCGAAATAAACACGGGCTGCTGCGCCACTTTCAGTGCCATTGCCACCGTATTCCCGTCACAATGCGCCAGGTCTACAAGAATACCTAAGCGATTACACTCGGTGATCACATCCGCACCAAATTTAGTCAGCCCGCCAAACACGGGTACATTTGTATATACATCACCCAGCGGTGTAGAGGCATCACTATCATGCAATAAAGTAAGATGACGCAAGCCCCTCTTATAGCCCACTTCCACTCTGTCCAGCTGGCCTTCCAGCCAGTGCCCGCCTTCTACCGACTGAATTACGATGGGCTGCTTTTTCTGCTTCGCCCTGCGCAGGTCATCCATATTCAAAGCCCGCTTCATCCTGTTCTTTGCCAATTCCGCATCCATCGCCGTCAGGCCATTCAGAAAACGATCATAGGCATCTCCGGGATTCACCAGCTGCTGGTAGTCTACTGCAAACGTCATACAGATAGCCGTTAAACCAGCGCGTTTCATTTCGCCTGCCAGCTCAATATCCGGCCCGGGAATATCTTCTTTGGTCAAAGGAACGTCTACGTGATTGTGCGTATCAATACCGTAGCTTGCTGCAACAATAGCGGCTACACGAGGGTCTATGTCACTGATAGCCCAGGATGACAATGGGTGCAACATCATGGCTACTCCCGTTCCCGTAAGGGCGCTTAGAAAGTCCCGCCGGGAACATGCTGATAGAGATTTCATTGTCCTAAGTTATATAAAAGGGGATCGGACATACCAGTAAAATATAAGACCGGTAAATGTGTTATTTTACCGGTCTCCCATAATAATTACCTTACTGTAATACTGATACTTTTCAAACGTACTTGTGTATATTTCAATCATTTATTCCTTTTCCCTCCAGGATCTTTGGAACATACTTCGCTATCCTCGCCTCCCTCGTCTTCTCCTGCTTTGCCCCTGAAAAGAAAAATACATACGCCTTCTGCCTGCCCGGTGTCAAACCCTCAAAGGCTTTCTTCAGCTTAGGCTGTTTCTTAAACTGCGCAGCCAGTTCCTCCGGGATCTTCACAGGTGTTTTCTTTGTATCCACTTTCAGCCCCGCCTTCTCCACCGCGATGGCTTCAAAGATACAAGCCTTCAGGCCCGCAGCTACCTGCGAGATCTCCTTTACATTATTAAACCTGGCCTGTCTGCCCACCTGCGTATGCTCACCGGTTTTCACCAGGATCCCATCGGGATCGGTAAGCAAGGCTCCTTTGAAAAAAAGCAATGCACAATAATCCTTAAAACCCTGGATGATCACAATGTTCTTTCCCTCGTAATCAAAGCAGGGCTTACCCCACTTGGTCTCCTCATTCAGTCCGCAGTCGAGTACGATCTTTCTTAATTTTTCAGTCTCTTTCTCCCACATTTTGTAATTGATTTAATACCTCAACAAAACTATCAGGCGGTGAGATCCGCAGTGTTTCCTCATCAAATGTAAACGGTATGATGGTAAAAGCATCTTTGTAATACCAGTGAATGTTCGGACTGATGGATCCCGGTCCTTCATTATAGAGTTCCGGTACTAATTGCGCAAACATATTGATCAGTTGTACCACCTCCAGGCTTTCCACCGGGTATAGCAAAACAAAATGCCGGGTAGGCACAGCTACTATCGACCCATATGTACCAATCGCTTCCGGATAGCTATCCATATCCAGCAATACATTAGGAGAGTAGTAATGTTCATTGTCGATAGATAAGCATTCCAAATCACCCAACTCCTGTGAGTTGAGATCTGTTTCATAATTATCTCTGATATTCTCTATACCAATCTTAAACAGTTCATCGGTTGTTTTGTTCCATGGTGCCATGTCCTCCTCGTTCACGCTCTTGATTGCATAAGGAAGGTCAAAGATGAGCATGGCAATAATATCCTCAGTTACCTGCCGCGTGATTGTTGTATTTGGTTCCAGGTGCTTCAGGTATTCTTTATGGTACAATCTTACACCCAGTGCATCTTTGATCTTTTCAAAGTCATGCACTGTAGCGGAGAATTCCTGGTCGAAAGTATGGATCCGCTCCAGCTGTTCAAAGTGATCTTCAATCCGCTCTGTCCATTCATCCTCATCGGCCTGGTGACAGCTTTGTGCAAGGTTGATCAGCCCAAGCTGAGAACCACCATAGCGCTCAGTTTCCACGATGAGGATTTCATCATCAGTAGTAAATGCGATTTCCTGCGAAGCGAGGTATTCGCCCAGCAATGTCATGAACCGGCTGTATTCTTCCGCAGAAAAGAAATCTGCCCATTCGGGTACCGACGGTTCCTGCCTGCCCTTATCAAAGAAAGATTGCATCATCCAACAATTATAAGGTAAATATAGTGATTAACTTTTCAAGGAGTGCTGAACTATAAAAGGGAACGCTACCTGCATTCACCAGTTTCAATGTGGATGGGGCCAGGTATGTCAGCTTCAATCCAATGTCGGGGTTCTTGGCTTGGCTTTTGAAGTCTTTTTCCTATGGAAAACAAAACAATCGTCATAACAGGAGCATCCAGCGGCGCAGGCAAAGCCACTGCCCTTGAGCTGGCTCCGGGAAAAGTAAACCTGGTCCTCGCTGCCAGGAATGAAACTGCCTTGTTGGAACTGGCTGATGAATGCCGGGAACTCGGTGCTGATGTATTAGTATTGCCCACAGATGTCTGTGATCGTACTGCTGTGCTGGAACTGGCACAGAAAGCCTTCGAATGGAAAGGCCGTATTGATGTCTGGGTCAATAATGCCGGTGTACTCGCTGCAGGTACTTTTGAGGAAACACCCTGGGAAACTCATCAGCAGGTCATCAACACTAATTTGTTAGGCTATATGAGTGGTACTCATGCCGTGCTCCCTTTTTTCAAACTGCAGGGTGCCGGTATCCTCATCAACAATATCTCTATTGGTGGCTATGTACCTGTGCCATACGGCAGTGCTTATACTGCCAGCAAATATGCCCTCCGCGGTTTCTTTGAATCCATCAAAGGAGAGTTGAGCAGCTGGCCGGAGATCCATGTGGTAGACCTGTATCCCGCATTCCTGGATACTCCCGGGATCCAGCATGCCGCTAACTATACCGGGAAGGTACTGAGGAATGCACCACCTGTATCAGATCCGAAAGTGGTAGCAGAAGCTGTAAAGGCATCCATCTTACGCCCTGTTTCCAACAGGTATCCCGGGGGGGCATCGAAATTATTTAAATTGGGGCATGCACTGGCACCGGAACTAATGGTGAAGTTTACCAGTTTGCTGATGAGGGGGTATTTTAAAAGTGCAGATGCAATTGCGAAGACTGATGGGAATATTTTCAACACCGTGGATTATTCAATGAGTACAAATGGAAACGCGCGGCCACGCTTGTCAAAACGTACACGCCAACGCCTGACGGCGGGCCTGGTGTTGTTGGGAGTGAGCTTGCTGGCCATCAAGATGCTGACAGGTAAAAAGAAACTGGCGTAATATGCTGTGCAAACAGCATATTACGTTTTCCATGATCATTTATACAATTGTAAACATCAATCCCCAAAATTCCATAAATTAGTTCCTCATCCCGGACACAACATGAAATTAAGCACCACTCTTCTGATTGTTAGCACACTTTTGCCATTTACCGCCTATCCGCAAAAATCATTGCTCGATAGTCTGCTTGCCGGTAAACACATTGCCGGCTTCGAAGCAGTTGCCATTGACAAAGGTAAAATTGTATGGACTGGCTATTACGGCTACCAAAACCTGGAAAAGCAAATACCTGTAGGCCCCAGCACCATTTTTGAAGCGGCCAGTACGTCTAAAACTGTCACTGCAGCTGCCATCATGCAATTGTATGCAGCAAAGAAATTCAAACTGGATGACGATGTCAATAAGTACCTTGACTTCCACCTAGCCAATCCCACGTTCCCTGATAAGCCCATCACTTTCCGCCAGCTCCTGAGGCACCGTGCTGCTATTGATGATAATGTAGACTACCTGCATATCTTCTGGGACACCAATCACGGGGATCCTACCATTCCTCTCCCCGTATTTATCAAAGACTATTTTTCACCCAAGGGGGCGCATTACGATAAGGAAAAGAACTTCTATGCTTATCCACCCGGTACCAAAGCGAATTATTCCAACATGGGGATCGCACTCTTAGGCTACCTCGTAGAGCGCCTCTCCGGCCAGGATTTCAATACCTATTGCAAAACACATTTATTCCGCCCCCTGGAAATGCCCAACACGGCCTGGTTCCTGAAAGAACTGGATAGCAACCAGGTAGCGATGCCTTACCACTATTCCGATTCCCTGCATACTTACCAGGCTTTGGGTCACGGTGGATTCCCTGATTACCCTGCCGGTGGTCTGCATACCAATGTCAATGAATTTGCCCATTTCCTCATTGCCTGGACCAACCAGGGCCGCTATCATAACAATGCTGTTATTGACAGCAATGCCATCCAGGCTTTAACGCCGGATGACTTTAACCTGGGCTTCCATACCTGGTTCCAGTTTGCGACCAATAAAGGAGCTATATTGTATTGTCATACCGGGTCTGCCATCGGCGTATCCTCCTTCATTTCCTACAATCCGGTCAGTAAAAAAGGGGTGATCTTCATCTGCAACGGTGAGCTGGAAAATGCCCAGGCCTGGAAAGATATCATCAATACCCTGTACAGCGAAGCATTCAAGTAATAGTATGATATTAAAAAAGGCCCCGATACTACCGGGGCCTTTTTTATCAATCCGTATTATTTTATCAATCCATTTTAAATGATTTCGCTACCGAATCAAAAACAGGCCTGTACTTAGTCGCCTTGTCCGGCGGACAAATACCCGTAATCACATATGCAATCCCATCCTTCGGAAACACATACGCCATCAGGTAAGCCTTTACACCCTGCATCTCCATCGTATAGTTATACCACGCACCCTGGATACCATTCGCGGTGATATCTCCAGACGCTTTCACCTCTGAAGTAGGTAATACCTGTTTTAAAGACGACAATGATTTGGCAATATAATCCTTCAGCGATGCGCCCTGCATAGATTCTGTGAGCAGGTTGATGTTCGGACTGGGTACTTCACCTGTATTAGGTGCAATGATGTAGTAATAATTAATCCCCTGAATTGTTTTATGATCAGTGGTCCAGCCCTCAGGCGTATCTAAGTGATAGTTCTGACTGCCTTTGTTTAAGTTCGTCTTGTTGATCGTACTTAAAACTTCTTCCGCAGTCTTCGGCTGTTGTTTGGTGTTACATGCCAATGCAAGGGTTAATACCAGGAGGCCAACAATCTTTTTCATTCTCGATAATATTTTTAAGGTTGAAACAGAATATATGCGAAAATAATATTTCTTGTCATATGACAAGGCTATTTTCTTCGCATCACGCCACCTTTACTGCATAAATGATATGAAAATGAGAACGATATTTATTACCGGGGCTTCCTCAGGATTAGGCAGGGCATGCGTAAAGGTATTTGCTGACAAGGGCTGGAGAGTGATCGCGACTATGCGCAATCCCGCCGCCGGAGAAGAATTGGGTAAATTGCCAAATGTGCACCTGAAACAACTGGATGTAAATAATGTACCGCAATTGCAGGCACTTGTCAAAGAAGTAGAAGACAAGTGGCAGGTAGATGTCGTGCTGAATAATGCAGGACACATCCTGGTGGGACCACTGGAAGGATTTACTGATGAACAGGTATCACTGCAGGTGACAACGAATCTGTTGGGACCTATCAGGGTGACAAAGGAATTTCTGCCTTATTTCAGGGAGCGGAAGAGTGGCTTGTTCCTGAATGTAACATCTACCGGAGCCTTATTGCCGGAACCCTTTATGTCCATCTATGGCGCTACCAAGGCAGCCATAGAAGCCTGGTCTACATCTATGCGTTCTGAATTAAGTAAGGTGGGCATCGGTATCAAAACACTGATTCCTGACCTGATGCAAACCAGTTTTGTCGCCAATGCGCAATTGATCCTGCACCCTGCTTACCAGGAATGGGTAGATAAGATGCTGGCGATCTTTTCAAATCCTGATTCTCCGCTGGTCTACGATGATCCTGCAGCAGTGGCTACCTTTGTATACAATGCCGCTGTAGATGGCAGTGATCAGTTGCATTACCTGATAGGAGACAATGCCATCAGAACAGGCGCTACTATTGAGAAAGAAGGTGTGGAAAATGTTTTAAACTATAAAGAAAAGTTCTATTTTTCAGCTTAATGGAAGCATTTACAAATTACCTCCTGCAGTTTGGACATTTAAATGAACAGCAGATCAGGCTGATTCATAGCAAACTGACGCTGCGTCACCTGCCGAAGGGAGCGTACCTGTCAGAAGCCGGACAGGTGGCGCGTGAGCTGGCCTTTGTCGTAGATGGGGTGTTAAGATCCAGTTTCTATAATAACAAAGGTGAGGATGTAACACACTACTTTATCACCGAGAATCACTTCTATGTAGATATCGATAGTTTCCTGCATAAAATGTTTTCCATGGGCTATGTGCAGGCTGTGACCGATTGTGAGCTGATCATTATCAAAATAGAAGATTATGAAGAATTGTCGGCGACAATTCTGGACTGGGACCTGATCTTCCAGAAGGTGGCTAATAAATTCCTGATAGAGAAGATGAACAGGTTGAAGTTAAATATTATGGAAGAGGCACAGGTAAAGTATGAGTTGTTCCTGCAGAATTTTCCGGGCCTGGTCAATAGAGTACCCCTGGTGTATGTGGCTTCTTTTTTAGGTATTACGCCTTCTTCCCTGAGCAGGATCAGGAGGAAAAAATAAAGAGGGTTGTATCCAAAGTAAAATTTCCAGGATTCAATTCGGATTCAATTCGGATTCAATTCAGGTAACTGACGGAGAGAATTTTTATTGTTGTAATTCTCAATGCGTTCAATTTACTTTTGGTACACCCTCTTTTCATTATAATTATTTCACTCCCGGGTCCAGCTTTGCATTTTGCCCTGCCTTAATCAACCACTTTCCCTGTTGCTTAGTCAATATTATCATTCGCCTGAACTCAAAGGTCTGCCCGGGATAGCGCGAGTCGCCGCTTAAGCCTGTGCGCACATGCGCAATGGCCACATCCGGTTTCAAAAAAGTAACATCTTCTATCGCGCGCGTGTAATATTGCGTGTTCTTAAAATAAGAGGTATGCACGATCTGGTAATGATACCTGATATCCTCCCTGCCTTTGTAATAAGCACCAAACCAATTGACCCAGGTGGCATCTGTATCATAGTTGTCCGCCAGGCCTTGCGGATCATGCCGGTTCCAGGCATCTTCATAGTGCTGCACTAATTGTTTAATCGCCGGGATCTCTTTGGTGGTGTCTAATTGTTGGGCATTCACTACATAACAGGTGAATAATAAAAGTGTCAGCAATGTGATTTTTCTCATGGGGTTGCAATTTTATAGATGATTATGATTTTGCTCTCAATGCCTGCGCCATATGCCGCTGTTCATGTGCAATGACAAACCTGAAAGTATCGCCCAGGGAGAATTTCAGCCAGTTTCCCAAGGTAGTGGGAATCCTGACACTTTCCAGGTTTACAGTTTTAACCTGGATCAGTAATTGCTTTAATCTTTCCTGCCAGCCGATAAATTCATTGACTACCTGCACTGCATCCAGGTTCGCTAAAGGCCTGTAAGCCTTTGGAGACTGCATCTTTATACCCGGGTGTCCATCTGCTTTAGGCAGCATCATCCTTGTAAAATAATCTCCCAGCCAGCCGCTTTTGAATATATTCGATGGGGTAGGAGGCAGGCTGCCCGATAGTTTTGCTGCTATCGCTTTTTCTATCGCAGGAATATAAAACCGGGCATACCCATTCAAATGGTCCAGGCATTGTGCCGCACTCCATTTACCTGGTGCTGGCTGCCGTAGGAGCAGGTCCTGATCCGTAAGTAATAATTCATCCTTTGCAATGCCTGACAATACATCTACCTGCTTGTAAAGCGAAGCCAGCAGGGCCGGGGTTTCGAATTTGCGGGACATATAAATGTGGTGATTTTATATGCCCTCAAATATAATCATTTGCCCCAAGCCCGGCGATGAATTCTATTGACGATAAAAGGTAGCGAGGTCTATCGATGACATCCCTGTAAATCCGACCTGCCTTAACAAGGTCACCAGCTGTCCCCTGTGATAGGTAGAATGATTCATAATATGCGCGAAGGTTTGCATAAACGGTAATTGTGCCTCGCCACCCCTGGGATATTTGAACAGTACCGGGTCCATCAACGCCTCCTCGGGATAAGTCGATAGAAACGCCCGCATGCCCGCTGAAGCCTGTTCCCAGGTAGCTATTAACTCCTGCTTACTCCCGTTAAATGTACCTGATATAAATGCCGGTTCCGCTGCCTTCGTCCAGAAATCAATCCAGATTTTTTCTGCACTTGCGATGTGCAACACCGTTTGTCTTATACTCCTGAAACTACTGGTCAGGTCCTGTTCCCATTGTGCATCACTGATTTGTTGCAACCAGCTGATCGCCTTTGCATTTGCCCAGACATTGTAGTCGGCTAACTGTAAAAAGTATGTTTTATTCATGACCCAAAGGTAGTCATGCACATGGCTGCCTAAAAACAGGTAAACGTCCGGAAAGTGTCGCTAAACGTTCAATTGATATTGGGGCAGACCATACAAATATGTAGCTAAAAGTTCAATTGATATTGCCTGGGGCACATTCATACAAATGTATTGCTAAACGTTCAATTGATATTGTCTGGGGCATTCCATACAAATGTTTGCTAAACGTTCAATTGATATTGCCTGGGGCATTCCATACAAATGTTCGCTAGACGTTCAATTGATATTGCCTGGGGGTCACTCCATACATCTGCTTAAAAGACTGTATAAAACTGGATAGATTTTCATAACCCAGTTCATAATAAATTTCACTGGCCTTCCTGTTCTCCTGCCGCAGCATCTTTGCTGCTCTCTCCATCCTCTTTTCCAGCAACCATTTATTCGGACTGGTCTCATACATCTTCGCAAACTTCCGCTTGAAGGAAGACAAACTCATATTACATAGAAAAGCCAGCTCCTCCACCGTAATATTACTATCTATATGCGAAGTAATTGCCTGCCGGATCACCAGCTCCTCATTCGCCTCGTAACCCATACTCCTGATCTGCGATAACTGCCCCGGGAAGTGGATTGCCAGGTATAAGAACAACTCCTCCAGTTTTACCTGCGCCAATGCCGGGTGAAACGACTTGTCATCGGTCAGCATACAATCCAGCGAATGTACAAAGCTGTCCAGGAACGCATCTTTCTCAAATTTTAAGAAAGGAAGAGTCCCTGGTTGCTTAACGGGTGTACCTAACAAAGCAAGATGCCTGTTAAAGAAATCTGATAGTAATTCATTGCCAAAGAGAATGAGGATACTGTGATAGTCAGCATTCGCCGGGGCAATCTTCTCACTCATCAAACAATTTCCTGCTGCCAGCAATACAAATTGCTGTGGCTGCACCGTCACCTGTGTGCCGGCAAAATGCACCGTTTTTTCACCATCCAGCAGAAAGGTAAACATATTCTGTCCCAGCATGATCTGCGCCCTGGGGGCCGGTGTACTGGTGCGATAACGAAGGATTGAAACAGGCATACTGCAAAGTTAATCAAATATGCAGATGAATATCCGGCTGAAAAATCTCCATGATCCTATCGGGCGATGCCAGTGCTGTAAACTCAAACTTTTCGTACAAAGTATGCGCATCCTTTGTCGCCAGCATTTTTCTGCGCAGCCGTTTCGTCCAGGGCTGTGATAATATATGTGTCAGCATTTGTTTCGCCACACCCCTGCCATGGTATTCAGGCAGTACAAAGAAATCAGCAAACCACGCAAAGGTGGTGTAATCAGTAATCAGTCTGCCAAAACCGATTTGTTGCCCGTCCAGGAATGCGCCCGTGCAATAAGAGTGGGAGAGGGCATCTGCTACCATCTCAAAGGGGATACCTTTGGCCCAATAGGATTCCTGACTTAGGAACTGATGCACCGTTTGCAGGTCCATCTGTTCTTTTCCTGTTTTAATTACTACATCCGGCATCATGTTCTTTTTTAATAGTGCAAATCTATTGCCCACTACTCAATAAGCACAGTCTCAGTTTTGTGTATTTTGATGGACACAGTTATCTTTGTTACATGTTGTACGCTGATATTTCCAATAGCATTGCGCGCCAGATCAGGGAGCAGGTATTGAAGCCCGGTGACCGTCTTCCCTCCGTCAGGCTACTCTGCCAGGAGCACGGTATCAGCATGAATACCGCCAAACGGGTCTTTATAGAACTGGAAGCCCAATCGCTGATTGAGTCGAAACCTCAATCCGGTTATTTTGTAAGTCAGCTACCTTATCAGCGCCTCCCCCTGCCGGAAGTCAGCAAGCCTTCTCCCATCAGCCAGGACAATGAGCCTGAAGCCCTCATTTCCAGGGTGTATGCTACCCGGGGAAAACCCGGGCTCACCCACCTCTCCATGGGTGCACCCAGTACTGAAATGCTGCCCCTGGCAAAACTGAATAAAGAAATAATACAGGCTACCCGTCGTTTATCCTCCAGCGGTACCGCCTATGAAGAGGTACCCGGCAATGAAGACCTGCGAAGAATGATTGCCGCCCGTTCCTTATCATGGGGAGGCAAGCTAAAGGAAAGCGATATTATTACCACTACCGGTGGTATCAATGCACTCTTCTTTTGCATGATGGCAGTAAGCAAACCGGGAGATACCATTGCCATGGAAAGCCCCTGCTATCCGGGGAGTCTGCAGCTGGCCAGGAGCCTGGGTTTAAAGGTCCTGGAACTTCCTACGCATCCTGTAACAGGTGTCGAAATCGATGCCCTGAAAAAAGTAATAAAGAAGATCGATGTTTGTCTGCTGGTGCCAAATTTCAATACCCCACTGGGTAGCTGTATGCCCGATGAGCATAAGAAAGAAGTAGTTGCACTCCTGGCAAAGCATGGCATTCCATTAATAGAAGACGACATCTATGGCGATCTGTATTTTGGTACACAGCGTCCTAAATGCTGCAAGACATTTGATGAAGCAGGCAATGTATTGCTCTGTAGTTCCTTTTCGAAAACCATTGCACCGGGGTACCGTGTAGGATGGGTGGCACCAGGCAGGTACAGGGAGAAGGTATTGAAACTGAAACTGGTGCATATGTTATCATCACCGGCACTTGTACATGAAGCCATTGCCTCCTTTCTCAGGAATGGCAGGTATGACAATCATCTCAGGAAGTTGAGAGCCACTTTACTACAAAACTATTTGCATTATATAGATGCAATTGCCTCCTGGTTTCCTGCTGATACGAAGGTAAGCCGTCCACAGGGGGGCCTTGCCATCTGGGTGGAATGCAATAAAAAGGTGAATACAACCGAACTCTTTGAAACTGCTTTGAAAAATAAAATAAGCATTGCCCCCGGCAGGATGTTTACCCTGCAGGACCAGTTTGAAAACTGTATCCGCTTATCGCTGGGGGTGCTCTTCTCAGAAAAGGTGGACCAGAAATTAAAATTATTAGGAAAGCTGCTGACATAGGGTTGTCACCCGGGCCGCTTTATTTTGCCCTGGTAACAAAATAAACAGACCATGATTCTTTCCTCGATCCGTATCATTACGGCTGACATCCAGCGCCTGGTTAAATTTTATGAAAGCGCTACAGCATTGCCTTTTACCTGGTTTACGGAAGACTTTGCCGAAGTAAAAACCTCCGCTGCCGCACTGGCCATTGGCAGTACCCGTACCCTTGCCCTCTTTGGCGGCCATGTAGCCGAAGCTGCCAGCAACAGGTCTGTGATCATTGAATTCAGGGTAGACGATGTAGATGCTGCTTACACCCGCATTCCTGCTGATACTGTGGTACAGCCGCCTACCACAATGCCATGGGGCAACCGTTCTCTCCTGTTCAGGGATCCGGATGGTAACCTGGTGAACTTCTTTACACCCGTTACCGGAGATGCTAAGAATCGATTTGGTGTTGGAGAAAATAATGAAGCAAAGGAGGCATAAAGAGCGCCTTGGAAACCAGCTAAATACAAAAAATAAATAATAATTTACAATATTATTACCCCCTGATCGTCTACCTAATAAACGCGTTTTATTTTTATATGGCAAGGTTTCCATTAATGTTATTGCTCTTCCTGGTAGGCGATCTTTATTTTTACCAGGCTGTTTCGACACTCAGTCAGCAACCCGCATTGCACTTCGCTTACTGGCTCTTCGATATTTTATTGATTGCTGCGATCATCTCTATCATCTTCCTGCGCAGGGCTGGTTTACATTCAGAACGATTCATCGCTGTTGTGATTGGTGCTATGATGCTCAACTACATTCCCAAGGTATTTTCCTCCCCGGTATTACTGGCCGAGGATATTGTGCGTTTATTCCGTGGCTTTCCAGCCAGGAGCATATACGTGAGTGAAGTTGCCCTGGCCATAGCAGGCGCTCTCTTCGTGGCCATTCTCTTTGGTCTCACGAAAGGGAAGCACTTCTACAAGGTGAGAAAAGAAACCATTTTCTTCCCCGACCTGCCTGAGGCTTTCGACGGTTTTACCATCACCCAGTTATCCGATATTCACTCCGGTAGTTTCAGCGATGCCGGCGGCGTACAGAAAGGTCTTGACCTGGTGGATGCCCAGCAAAGCGATCTCTTACTCTTCACCGGCGACCTTGTCAATAACATGGCCTCCGAGATGGACCCCTGGATAGGCGGATTTAACAAATTAAAGGCCCCTTACGGCAAGTATTCCGTATTAGGCAACCATGACTACGGTGATTACATCAGGTGGGAAAGTAAGGAGGCGCAGGCCGCAAACCTGGCCCGCCTGAAAGAAGTGCATGGAGAAATGGGTTTTAACCTGTTGCTGAATGAGGCGGTGACCATCAAAAAACAAGGGCAGAGTATCTCCCTGATCGGGGTGGAGAATTGGGGCAAGGGTGGTTTTCATAAATACGGTGACCTGAAGCGGGCTACAGCTAATGTACCTGATAATTCCTTCAAAGTACTGATGTCGCACGATCCTTCTCACTGGGATGAAGTGACGGTAGACCATCACCAGCATGTACACCTTACGCTTGCGGGGCATACCCATGGTATGCAGTTCGGTATTGAGTTGTTTGGTTTTAAATGGAGCCCGATAAAATATGTGTATAAGCAGTGGGCAGGCCTGTACGAGCAACAGGGAAAATACCTGTATGTGAACAGGGGATTTGGTTTCCTTGGCTTAAAAGGAAGGATCGGTATGTGGCCTGAGATTGCTGTGCTGACATTGAAGAAAGGCTGATGCGCATTCAGGAGTAAAATCCCATCCTATTTCCTTATTTTAGAGCCTGATTGCCCGTCTGGCTCTAAAATAAGTTGAATGCACACTATCCTTCCTTTTTTTCTCGCAATGATTGCGGCTGTCGTGATATTGGAAATGTGGGCGACCAAGCTAAAAATCGCGTATCCTATCGTATTAGTAGTGGCAGGATTGCTCATTAGTTTTATCCCCGGTTTACCTGCGGTGAGGGTCAACCCTGACCTGATTTTCTTTATTTTTTTACCACCTTTATTGTTTGAAGCCTCCTGGGGAGTATCCTTCAAGGAGATGAAAAAATGGTGGCGGATCATCAGCAGTTTTGCATTCCTGGTGGTATTCTTTACTGCATTGTCGGTGG
Source organism: Chitinophaga silvisoli (assembly GCF_003412465.1). Taxonomy (GTDB): domain Bacteria; phylum Bacteroidota; class Bacteroidia; order Chitinophagales; family Chitinophagaceae; genus Chitinophaga; species Chitinophaga silvisoli. Next base: position 33,528 of record NZ_QTJV01000016.1, on the reverse strand, counting down.
CCGTGTTTGCCAATTATTTCTTACCGGGATTCAGTATTGCATTAGGATTTTTACTGGGTGGTATAGTCTCGCCACCGGATGCGATCAGTACAGCCGCTATTACAAAGTTTGTAAAGATCCCTAAATCTACTTCCGCGATCCTGGAAGGGGAGAGCTTACTGAATGATGCCTCTTCGTTGATCATTTTCCGTTTTGCCATGGTTACCGTAGGCACGGGACAATTTATCTGGTTCCAGGCAGCGGGTAGTTTTGTATGGATGGTCATAGGTGGGGCAGCGATTGGGCTGGTGCTGGCATGGTTGTTTGTAAAAGCGCACAAATGTCTGCCTACAACACCTACTTCTGATATTGCGCTTACCCTGATAGAACCTTATCTTATGTACTGGCTGGCGGAGCAATTGCATTGTTCCGGTGTGCTGGCGGTAGTATGTGGTGGATTGTATATGTCGTCAAATCGATTGCTCTTCCTGAACAGTGCGAGCCGGATTTCAGCCTATAGCGTATGGGATAGCCTTGTATTTATATTGAATGGCATCGTCTTTCTGATCATTGGCCTGGACCTGCCTGAAATCGTAGACGGGCTGCGGGCGGATGGTACTCCTTTGCATACAGCGATCGGGTATGGCGTGATGGTCACATTAGTACTGATCGTGGCAAGAATGATCAGTGCTTATTGTGCAATGCTGGCTACGATCATTTTCCGGCCGCAGGTAAGGCCGAGGGGTACCACCCGGCTCAGAACATTCCTGTTGCCCCTGATGCTGGGCTGGACGGGGATGCGCGGGGTGGTATCCCTGGCGGCGGCATTGTCCGTACCGGTGGCCTTTGATAATGGTATTTTATTTCCGCAGCGTAACCTGATCCTCTTTATAACGTTTGTAACCATCCTGCTGACCCTGCTGGTACAAGGGCTTACATTGCCTTATTTCATCAGGCGTACGGGCATCTTTGATGGCCTGGACCAGGAGGAGACAACGCATGATACCAGGCAGCAGATGAAACAGGGATTGAAGCAGCATGTGTACCTGTTTTTAAAGGAGAAGTATGAGAATGAGTTGAATGGGCATGCGGGAATGGAGAAGTTGCTGCACATCTGGGAAGAGCGGTCCAAGGCGAATAGTGAGGACCTGATGAATGAGCAGACGAAGAAGATCTTTATAGCATTGTTGGAGAGTCAGCGTGCCTACCTGACGGAATTGAATAAGGACCCTTTGATAGATGAAGAGATCATCAGGGAGCAATTGTACCAGATAGACCTGGAGGAGGAGCGGATAAAGATCATTTAAGTTTATTCTTCCGCACCCGGCTCAGGGTCTCGGGTGTGATGCCCAGGTAAGAGGCGATCATGCCCTGTGGTACCCGCAGGGCCAGCTGGGGGTATTTCTCCATAAAGTTCAGGTATTTTTCTTCAGCCCCTAAACTCAGGAAGTTCTGGATCCGTCCCTGAGAAGCAATAAAGCTTTTCTGCAATATTGCATTGATCATATCATTGAAAGCGGGGATATCCTGGCAGAGCTGGTCGAAATTGGGTTTAGTGATCAGGATGACTTCCGCATCTTCCAGCGCTTCTATATTGTAGATAGAGGGCTTGCCTGATTGCAGGCTTTCGCGGTCGCCGGTCCACCAGTTTTCAATAGCGAAGTTTAAAATATGTTCGTTGCCTTTATCATCTACGTGGAAGGTGCGCAGACAGCCTTTTACAATAAAAGCGTTGTATTTCCAGACATCACCTTCCTGCAGGAGATATTGTTTTTTTCGTAGTTTTTTATACTGGCATACGGCCTCTATTTTCAGGAGGTCCGGTTCTGAGATAGCGCTTCTTTCGAGGATGTAATTCTTAAAGGACTCAAACATATAGGCGTAAAGCTATAAAAAAATAATGGGCCTTTATAAGATAATAATAATTGGCGTTGGATCATTCGAATTTAATAAAGCCGGCCCCCGGGTTCCTGCAGGAAACGGGGTGAATTGTTCACGAGGCTTCAAAATTAACCTGCTTCAAAACTCCTCTTGACATTTGTCAACGCTTTTTTTTATTATAAGTCAATGGTGAGAAAAAGCCCCTGTCGCAACTTTGTATCGTAAAAATTACAAATTATGTCACAGGTAATATTCATCACAGGAACAAGTACAGGTTTTGGTAAATTGACAGCACAGACACTTGCAAAGGCAGGATATACAGTAGCAGCAGGTATGCGTGGTGTAAACGGCAAAAACGCTGCAGCAGCGGCTGAAATGGCAAAGATTCCCAACATTACGGTCGTAGATATAGACATTACGGATGATCATTCTGTAAAAGCAGCCTTTGAAGAGGTGGTGGGCAAATTTGGCCGTATCGATGTATTGGTAAACAATGCTGCCGTGAGTGGTTTTGGTCTGCTGGAAGCATATACCATTGACCAGATCCGCCGTATGTTCGAAGTGAACGTATACGGCGTGTTCCGTACCTACCAGGCAGTATTGCCGGTAATGCGGAGTCAGAAGGGCGGTTTGATCATCAATATCACTTCAGGGGCAAGTGGTCATACCATGCCATTCATGGTGCCTTATTTAGCCTCTAAATTCGTAGTAGAGAGCATTACCGAAGGTGCACAGGATGAGCTGGCGGACTACGGCATTGAAAACGTCAGTATCCAGCCGGGTGTTTATCCTACCGAAATGACAACCGGTGTGAAGGCGGGTTTAAATGCGGACAGACCAGAGATCATTGAGGCATATGGAGCTGCTGCCGAAGAAAAGTTCAACGGCCTGGGTGCTGCCCTTTTTGGCAAGATGGCGCAGTTTGACATGAATCCGCAGACGATTGCGGATGGCATTCTTGAACTGGTCAATATGAAGGCGGGTTCACGTCCGCTCCGTTTCCCGCTGGATGCGATCGCACAGGGAACCGACAAGGAGTTTATAAAAGCCCGTGCAGATATTAAAGCCAAATGGCTGGCTGCTTATAATGGATAATAGTTTGGGAGGGTATCTCATCGGATCATTGAGATACTCTCTTTTTTCTGAAAATAGTTTGTATTCCCTTTGGGGAATACCCTCTTTTCATGAAAGTTTTATTCTGAGGATAGTTTTCATTCCCTGGGGTCAATACCCTCTTTCATGAAAGTTTTATTCTCAGGAGAGTTTTTATTCCCTGGGGTCAATACCCTCTTTCATGAAAGTTTTATTCCAGTTTTACTTCTTTCAGGGTTTCATTTCCGGCCAGGTCCACGGCCACAGCTATCACCCTGCCTCCGGGAGGCAGACTGGCTGCATGGTAGTACCATTCCACGCCATTCCTGCTTAAAACTGCCATTCCTCGTTCCAGCAGTACGCCATCTGCATCCACTACTTTTATTGCTACTTCTGCTACCCTGAAATCATCTTTCGCTTTTACTATTACAGTCGTGTCTTCGAAGCGGATCTGCTGCACTTCGGGGGAGTTGAAGGCATCTTTTATCGCCATATTCCAGGCATTCTGTCCTGGTCCAGCTTTGGATTTATAGTAAGCTTTCATCTCCGGATCTTTCAGGATTTCGGTGGCATAACTGGCGGCAATCTTCATCCTGTACCGGGCTTCCAGCTGTTTTTGCGTGGGCTTTTTCTTCGAAGGGCCGCGCTTTTTGGCGATGATAATCTGGTCGTTTCGTTTGTAAATGGTGACTTCATCACCAAGGCTGCCTTCTACGCATTGAAAAAGAATACTGTCTTTAATGAGTGCCATAAAAAATGGTTTTGAGGTTAAGGATCGATGTTAAAGATATGGAAGTGGAAGATAGTGCTTTTTTAATACTTATTCGATACTAATATATCATATTAAGGTCACTAAAAGGTCACCTCAATATCCAATCGATATTGAGGTGACCTTTTAGTGACCTTATAGTGTCCTTATAATATACTCATAGCATTAATGCCTGGTAAAAGAAAGGGTGTCCCCAAAGAGACACCCTTTTTTAAATAAACATTGTCTTTAAAAAACCAATTAGAAAAGGTCCCCGTTGTCGTTGGCCTTTACTTTGATCCGTTTGGTCCCGTTTTCCAGAACAAGTCTGTATTTGGATTCATTGTCCCTGTCCTTGATGTAAGTAATCAGGTATACATCTTTACAGATAGTCCAACCCGGATATTTTTTTGCAACTGCAGCTGTTAAAGAAGTAGGTAGTAATTCCAGTTCATATCTTTCCGCGGTACGGATCAGTTTTCCGCTTTTATCGTAGGCTGCCAGTGTCAGGCCGTCAGGTATTGCGAAGGAAACGAAGTATGAATCATACTCGTCTTCATAATAGTTGACAGCGGTCTTCAGATCGTATGGGGCAGAAGTAATTGTAAGTGGCTGTACAGGTTGTGCTTCTTCTTTTCCGTTTACAGTTTTGATAAACTTATAGCTGGTGGCCTGGAGGTTCACAGAAGGTCCGCCAGGTGCAGCAGTAGTTTGCGCAGATAATGAAAGGAAATTGGTCAGCATCAGAGCGATGGCTACAAGCATGAATTTTATGTATTTCATAGCTTAAGGTTTAAAGTTTAATTCTACTTCAAAACTCCTTCATCTTGCAGGCAAAACTATTGACGGGGATCATGCTACTTTGAAAATAGCATCATCAGTGGCGATGACTATTGTCAGGCGTGGAAAAAGGTATTGAAAATCAATGAAATCAGAAGCCTTCCGCAATAGCAAAGCGCACTTTTTCCCGGGTGGCGGGGTGCACAAACTCAATTTCAGCTGCATGCAGGTACATTCTTTCCGATGGAGTACCATACAGGTCGTCGCCAACGATGGGGGCATTCAGGCCGGATACATGAGCGGAGTGCATACGGAGTTGGTGCGTTCTGCCTGTGAGTGGCCAGAAATTGACTTTGGTTGTATCTGAATAACGTGTCACTACTTCCCATTTAGTTACGCTTTTTTTGCCTGTTTCAAAGCAAACCAGTTGTCGGGGGCGGTTGAAGAGGTCGGGGCCCAGGGGTAGATCGATCATGCCTCCTGACTGGTCTATTACTTTTGACAGCAGTGCTGTATAGCGTTTTCGAACTGTTCGTTGTAAGAATTGCCGTTGGATATGCTTGTGGGCTGCCGGGGTTTTGGCAACGACGAGTAGTCCTGAAGTATCCATGTCTAATCTATGGATTATCAACGGTTCTGTAGCTAGTAGACCCCGCTTTAACCTGCTATATACAGAATCCTCAATGTTCACACCGGGTACGGAGCGTAAACCTGCCGGTTTGTTGACCACTACGAAACTATCGTCTTCAAAGATGATTTCGAGGGGACTGCGGTCTTCTTTAATGTCGAGTAATGGGTTGTCGTCCACCGGGATTCCTTCCAGCATATGGGCCAGGATCGGTTTACACTTGCCGGTGCAGGCGGGGTAAAACTGCTGGTGCTTCCGGATCTCGGATTTAGGAGAAGCGCCCCACCAGAACTCAGCCATGGAAATGGGCTGGTAGTCATGGGCAAAGGCGTATTGCAATAACTTGGGCATGGCGCATTCGCCACTGCCGGCAGGAGGTTTGCCAAATGGCGTTTCTTTGAAGATGTCCCGGAGACTCCGGCTCTTCTTGTCTTTATTGAGAAAACTGTATTGTTCGAAGATCTGTTGCTGCAGATCGGCCGATCGTTCTTTGCGTTCGTTTTTTAGGGACTCGATTTCCGATTCGAATGTGGCCACCTGGTTTTGCAGATCGCTGATGGTTTGAGACCATTGGTCAGAGAGGTGTTTCAGCTGTCGCTTATCGGCCAGACTCTGGTTGATCACATTTGCCTCCGCAATAGCGTAATCCGCCTCATTCAGGCGTTCTTTCAGTTCGGCCCTTACCTGTTTGCGTTTATCCTTATTCAGCTTTAATTGGGCCTTTAAATCGCTGATTTCACTGTTTGCGTTTTTGCGTGCATTTTCCAGGGCGGTTTGCAGGCGCAGGTAATCATTATCTGTGCTGAGCTGATCAATGCGGGTATTGATGGATGTGATGATTTCCAGTCCTTGCAGGAAGAAGCTGTTTTCGGTGAGCATATCGAAAACAGGCGGAACGAATTTAGGATGGTCGTTGGAGTTGGCCAGTTTACCGGAGAAGGCGGAGAGGTAGCCCAGTTGGCCTTGTGGGTCCTGTACGACGAGCACGCCGAACATTTTCCCGATGGGGGACCCATCCGTATCGTTTTCCAATCCAAAATTGTGATCCAGCCCGGTGTGTGTTTCCAGGTAGTGTTGGAGGTTGGCAGCGGCTAGTCTGGATAATGGATGTGGTTCGTAGAAAAAAGGAAAGGTAAACCGTTCTGGTAAGGGTATATCTTTAATTGATTCTTGCGAAAAGTAAGCGATCTTATCTCCCAACGATGTTTTAATTTGGGCGCAAAATTACGGTTTATTGGGGAAAGGATTACCCTTTTTTCGCCAGCTCTGTAGGCCTGATGCCAAACAATTTTTTGAAAGCCAGCGAAAAGTGGGATAAGTCCTCAAATCCCAGCTCGATATAAATTTCAGATGCTTTTTTATTTCCCTGTTCGATCAATACGTAAGCTTCCTGCAGTCGGCGTTGTATGAGCCACTGGTTCGGACTTTGATGAAAGATGGCCTTAAAATCCCTTTTGAAAGCGGAGAGACTACGCCCTGTCAGGTATGCAAAGCGCGTTATGTTTACATTGAATTTGTAATTGCGCTGCATGAACTCTTCCAGGTTTATTTTCTGCGGAGGGGCGTAGTCAAAAAACAGGTCTGCCAGTTCCGGCTGAACATGCAGGAGCAAGATCATCAGCTCCTCGTACTTCACATCTTCAAAGGCGGGCAGGAGTCGTCCGGTGGCATCGGTATAAGGTAGGAGGGAATGGATAAAAGCAGGGACCATGTCATTGTCCCTGATTTTTATAAAGGTGTCATTTGTTTTTAGATTGCCAGGTGTTTTTAGGCTGCCTGCTTTCAGTTGGTATTTTTCCTGGAAGCCTCTTATAAATGTTTCATCAAAGCAAAAGAAGATCCTGTGAAATGCAGCTCCTTTTTCACTGTTGTATCTTGCCAGGCGGTTCTTGCGCACTACACAGTAATCGCCTTCCTGCAGGGTGTAGGTACGACTTCCATCATAGCCATAAATGGTTCCTTTTGTTACGTACAGGAAGACATGGTCCGGAATAAATTGTTCCAGCAATACTTCGTGTTCATTCAGGCAGGGTTGCTTTATCATTTCAGCATCGTTTCTACAGCTGCTAAAATAGCGGTTTCATTGTTACCGGAGGGTGTCCAGCCTAAGATCTTTTTTGCTTTTGCATTGCTGACATTGCGGTTGATGCTGAGCATGTGGTAAGCGGTTTTTGCCTGTGGGTTGAATAAGCGCATGATGCGAAGTACCCCGTCGGGAATGACTTTCAGCGACACTTTTGCTGCGGCAGCGGGCATTTTAGCCTTCAATAAGCGGGCAATTTCCGGCAGGGAGATCTGGCCATCAGCAGTGGCGATAAAGCGCTGGCCGGCGGCAGCAGGATTTTCCATGGCACGGAGATGCAGGTCGGCAACGTCGCGGATGTCGACGACGTTCAGGGGAATGTTTGGAACAGCTTTCAGTTGCCCGCCCAGGAGCATCCTGAGCAATCCAAGGCTGGGGGAGTTATTGGGGCCTAATGAGGGGCCATAAATGGCGACGGGATTGATTACGGATAGTTCCATATCACCGCCTTCGGTGTTGATAAAATCCCAGGCAGCACGTTCGGCTAGTACTTTGGATTTTTCATAGGCGGAGAGGCCTTTTTCGTTGGGGTCGGTCCAGTCTGCTTCGGTGGTTTCGGTGGTCCTTGTGGTTTTGTTAGTCCCTCTGGTTTGGGTGGTCCCGGTTATATCGTTAGTCCTGGTTATTTCGGTGGTCCTTGTGGTTTTGTTAGTCCCTGTGGTTTGGGTGGTCCCGGTTATATCGTTAGTCCTGGTTATTTCGGTAGTCCCAGTGGTTTTGTTAGTCCCTGTGGTTTGGGTGGTCCCGGTTATATCGTTAGTCCCGGTTATTTCGGTAGTCCCAGTGGTTTCATTGCTTTTTTGACATGGGTTCCTGCCGGATGTATGACCTTTGACTGCTTTGTGACTGAATCCAAGTGCACCGAAACTGGAAGTGAGCACCACCCTCTTTACATCTGCATGTTTAGCTGCCTGCAGAACACGCAGTACACCTTCGACAGCGGGGCCAATCATTTCATTTTCATTTTTTGATGAAGAGTGTGTGGGGGAGGCGACGTGCAGTACATATTTACAGCCTTTCATAGCAGCATCCCAGTTATCATCTTTGGTGAGATCAGCTTCGATGAATGATAGTTGATCGAAAGCGCTGATACCCCCATTTCTCAGCATGGACAGTACATCATTTTTCTTGCTGAGTGAACGGAGGGAAGTCCGTACATGATAGCCTTTTTTTAATAACTGATGAATACAGTGAATGGCCAGCGCGCCGTTGCCACCTGTTACGAGAACCTGTGCTGAATGTTGCATTGCATGTGATTTAATACTGCAAAGCTAGAGGCTGGGGAAACTGCTTATTAGGCTGAGCGGTCCAGATTTACTGGTTTGAGAGGGCCAGGTTGAATGTTTAAAAAAAAGCCCTCAGTTTATGAGCTGAAGGCCTTAAATTTTATTTGTTTCCTGATATTATGGCTAGTGCAATGATACTGGTACTTACAATTAAGACCCCGGCTAAAGCAACCAGGCCATGCTGACCAGTAATTCCGCGATGTATGGTTGGGAAACTTAGTAAGATGGCAATAAGGCTGACTGTAACTTTTAGCATTTCTACAAAAGAGTATCTATTATAGGTTTTGAAAGCAGTTTACTAGTTGAAGATGCCGTTCATCGCTGTCAGGATCAATGGCTGTCCATCAGTCACGACAATGGTATGTTCATGTTGTGCCATGTACCCGCCTCTTTCGCCAATCATTGTCCAGCCATCATTTAAGAAAGCAGACTCTGTGGCATAAGATGAGTGCGTAGAAATAAAGGTTTCGATCGCCACGACTGAGTTCTTCGCAAAGCGTCTCTTGTCTGATTTTACCCTGTAGTTGAGCAGGTCTCCCGGCTCTTCATGCAGGCCTCTGCCGATGCCATGGCCACCAAGGTTTTTGATCACTTTATAGCCTCGTTTCTTTGCTTCCGTTTCCATCAGCAAACCCACATCTGAGATTTTCACACCACCTCTTATGGTATTGAGTGCTTTTTGCAGGATCTCTTTGGATGCATCTACCAGTTTCTGATGCTGGTGAATGTCATTGCCCAGTACAAATGATCCGCCATTATCTGCCCAGAAGCCGTTTAATTCCGCTGAGACATCGATGTTGACCAGGTCACCATCTTTCAGGATTCTTTTTTCAGATGGTACGCCGTGGCAAAATTCGTTGTCAACGCTGATGCAGGTCCAGCCCGGGAACTTGTATGTTAAGTAAGGGGCGGATTTAGCACCAAAGCCAGCGAGGATCTTAGCACCGAATTCATCCAGCTCTTTTGTACTCATGCCCACCTGTGCATAGTTGGTCATTTCTTTTAAGGTGTAGGCAACAGCTTCGCTGGCTTTTTGCATACCAATTAATTCAGCTTCTTTTGTTATTGACATGTTGGTAATTTTATTGTGTGGCGCTGGAGATGATTGTTCATGTATCATGCTTCAGGAGCCCTTTTCTGATCTTACTTTATGGCGATTCTTATTTTATCGCTATTCTTTTTTCGTCGCTATTCCTATTTTATAGCTATTCTTATTTCGCCGCTATTCTTATTTTATAGCTATTCTTTTTTTATGGCTTTTTATTATGTGGCGATTCTTATTTTGTCGCTATGAAGATGTCTACCTCTGAATGATCTCCCTGCCGGGATTTCGCGCCATACACCTCATAGTCATAAGTATATTTCCTGTTCAATTCTTTATCTCTCTGCCAGATCTCCATCCAGGTATTGCCCACTGCTGCCGGCATCGCGCCTTTCGCAATAAATTTCCGGAATTGCTCCGCCTCAAACTCACGCCCGGTCATTCCTTCAGGGATCTCATCCAGGCTGGTAACAGGTACGCCTATAATAGTAGTATATTCTTCTGTATAATCGCTTTTGTAATCGGTATAGATCGCATATATTTCTTCGGATACTTTATGAGGGATCTTCTCAAATATATTTTCTGCAAAAAACTGTCCCCACAATTTCCCCAGGTCCTGCATCGCCTGGCCATCCTTATTTGTTGTTCGTACTGAAATGCCGATTACCTTAAACCCGTTTGTCATATTCTGTTTTAATGGATGAGATGAATACTCCTGAAAAATAGGGTTAAAGATAAGCTTTTTTACTCATACTTCTCCTGATCCGCTCCCTATGTTGCTCGCCCCAGGTACTCAACTCGCGCAATACATTTTTCAGCGTAAGACTATATTCCGTTGCTTCGTAAATAATGCTCACGGGTGTAGTCGGGTATACATTCCGCCTGATAAAATCATTCATCTCCAGGTCTTTCAGTTCCTGTGCCAGCACCTTGGGCGATATGCCACTTACCTCATGCTGGATTTCATTAAAGCGTTTCGAAGACTGCACAATGCATAGGATGACAGGAAGTTTCCACTTGCCACCGAGTACATACAATGCGTCTATTACATATTTCAGGGAGTCTGCACAGGCTTCCTTACCAAGGATATTATCATCAGGTATCATGCTGCAAAATTAAAGACTTTCCTACATGTAAGCACTTACTTTTAGGTAAGTACTCATTTTTGCATAGTTACTGCAAATACTTTTGCTGTCTTAAAATGTAGTAATTTATGAAACGTATTCTTCATTTAATTTCAAGTTTACAGGGAAATACATCTTACAGCACCAAACTGAGCAAAGCCATCGTAGAAAAGGTGATAGAGAAATACCCGGGCAGTACCGTGGAAGAGGTGAACCTGGTGGAACAGGAAATCCCGCATCTGAACCCCACCGTACTACAGTCGATGTTTACACCCGGAGAGCAGCTGACCCCATCGGCAAAAGAGGCATTGCGCTACTCGGACGATGCGGTAAAACAACTGATGGCGGCAGATATCATTGTGATTGGTGCCCCTTTGTACAACTATACGATCCATACTTCTCTGAAATCATGGATAGATCATGTAACCCGGGCTGGGATTACCTTCGGCTATGGCGAACATGGGCCGGTAGGAATGGTTACCGGAAAGAAAGTGTATGTAGGCATGTCTTCGGGTGGTGTATATTCAGAAGGGCCGGGGATGCAGAATGATTTTGTAGCACCATACCTGAAGGCGTTTTTAGGGTTTCTGGGTATGACGGATCTGACTGTTTTTCGTGCAGAGGGATTGAAGGTGCCCGGCCTGAAAGAGACCGCGCTGGAGAAGGGGATAGGGAGTATCGTGATAGATTGATCGGGTCTTCAGCCAATGCTTTTCGGATCTGACTGTTTTTCGTGCAGAGGGATTGAAGGTGCCCGGCCTGAAAGAGACGGCGCTGGAGAAGGGGATAGGGAGTATCGTGATAGATTGATCGGATCCTACACCAATACTTTTTGTAAGAGCTGTTGTTATAGTTTAAATTGAATTTCAACTACCCACCAATAAGGCTCTTGCAAAAGGTATTGGTTTATCCCCATAGCCGGCATATATTTACAAAAACGGCAAGGAAAATAATGTTCTCATTTTTTAAGAAGAAAAAAGTAAGCGTACGTTCTGTTACTGTGCCAAACTTTGGTTGGAACCTGCTTAGAAGTGAACCTGGTGTTATGCAATGGTTGCACCCGGAACAAACTATGGCCATCTCGGTCAACTTTTTCAATATCCCCCCGGATCTTCCTACAATGAAGAATGTGAAGTTGCTCCGGAATTTTTACAGGCATATGGTAGCGGGTGCGAATGGTGGATTGGTGCAGGTAGACCTGATCCGGATCAATGATATGCCTATGCTGAAAACCATCTTTAAGATTCCGCAGGGAGATGAGGGCGTGAAATATTTTGCTTCATTGACAATGGCTTTTGAGACCTGTAGTTTTGTGATAAAAATTGAAACCGGGCCGATGCCGAATGATGGGATGCGGGAGGCTTTGGCGGCGGATTACCTGATGAAGGGCGGTGCTGATTTTGCTACCTTGCAGCAGGAATGGAGTGCAGACCCTTATGATAAGGATTTTAAAGAAGGCTTGTTGATGAATAAATCGGAGCAGGAGGTGATAGATGCTTTGTTCCCGGCACATTTTTTATCGCAGGTACGGACCCTGATTGCGCAGGTAGAGATGGAAATGAAGTGGGGGGATGAGGTGGATAAACTGAAGTTGTTTGACAACTAACACCTGGGCGTATGCATGATCTTTTGACCATTAACACTTGATTGAGTATATGCATGATCTTTTAACAATTAACACCTGATTGAATATATGCATGATCTTTCAAACGGTTACGATGCTATCAGCAAATTATATCTCCAGGCGAGAGGAAGCATCGGTACTGCTGTAGTGCGTGCCTGGGCGGAATCATTTCCCCGGGAGGCAACTGTTATGGATATGGGTTGCGGTACTGGCATTCCTGTTACGAAAATCCTGCTGGAAGCAGGTTTGAAGGTATATGCGGTAGATGCTTCGCCTAATATGGTGGCCATGGTACGTACACATTTCCCGGATGTTCATGTTGCAGTTGAGGCAGCGGAACAATCAGTGTTTTTTAATCGTTCCTTTGATGGCATCATCGCTATTGGATTGATATTTTTGCTGGCTGAGGAAAGTCAGCAGGTATTGATCAGTAAAATGGGGAAGGCCTTGCTGCCAGGTGGGAAATTATTATTTACGGCACCGCTTGAAAAGGTGGAATGGACAGATGTAATGACAGGAAACTTGTCAAGATCTCTTGGCGCGGAGGCGTATAGAAAATTGATGCTGGATGCGGGCTTACCGGATGTTGAGGAGTTTGAGGATGAAGGTGGAAATCATTACTTTAGTGGTGCCAGGTCAACCATATGAATATCGCTTACCCGGCCATCAGGGAATGTTGTAGTTTGGAAGTATTAATCCCAAGAACCTTTATTGAAGCTCATCAGCTGAAAACCCGGCAATAAATCCAACCAGCAACACGACCCAATGATGACGGAGTTTTTTGATTCAGAAAATTGATTACCTTCCCGTTATGAATAAGATATTGTTTTCCCTGCTGTTCGCTCTGACAGTATTTACCTGTAGCTGTACTGTACAAAAGCAGTCTAAATTTACCACGGACCGCGTAAAACCCGGTATGACCAAAGAAGCTGTCATTGCCCTATACGGCAAGCCTTATAAAGAAAGCACCTTTACCGACAGCAACCAGGTAGTGCATGAAAATTTATATTACAAGGAGCACATCTGGATGCGGAACTGGTATGAAATCAACAACATCCTCCATTTCGAAAATGCCATCCTGAAATCACTTGAACAGGGAGATGAACACCTGGTAGACAAGGAAAGGGAAGTAGTGGTGAAATGATCCTTAACAGATCTTTTCCCTAATTATTAACGGATCTTTCTCCTGATCCTGCTCAGCGATGATTGGGTAATGCCCAGGTAAGAAGCCAGGTAGGATAAGGGAATCCTGTTCGCCAATGCCGGGAAGTTCCGCAGGAACATCAGGTAGCGCTCCGTCGCATCTTCCGTCATCATCGGACTAATCCTGTTCACTTTTTCCGCCAGGCTCTTTGCCGTGATTTTAGCAATAATAGTATCCCATGGAATAATGGTCATAGACAGTTCTTCCATGTCCGCTTTGGAAAATACGATGTATTCGCAATCAGTAATGGCCTGTATGTATTCGGTAGATGGGGTGTGCTGGTTGTAGCTATTGATATCTGCGATAAAATTATTCTCGCCGATGAAGTACTTCGTGATTTCATCGCCCTTATTGTTATAGTAGCAAACCCGCATGATGCCGGCTGTCAAGAAAATGATCTCCCGGGGTATTCTCCCTGCCTCATGATAATATGCATCCTTCTTCGTGGTCCTGGTTACAGCCCTGCTTTTGATCAGCTCAATCTGTTGTTGATTCAGTTGCCCGAAATGTAAAAGGTAATTGATAAGTTGCTCCATAATCCGGCTATTTCATTTGACTCATCAGCATTTTGTCAAACATTTTATCAGAGAGTAATTTTCGAAGCAAAAGCATTGGCTTTGCCATTGCGCCTCCAATATACCTTGTTTTTGGATGTTTCGCTTCAATTCCTTTTTTGATCAGCCGTGCAATCACAATGGGTTCGACAGCATTCTTCTCCATGTCGCTATACATTTTATCCAGGCTGGCAGCGAGTCCTTTATATACTGTGTGACCAGACACCCGCATCATATCCCTGGCACCTATAGCGATCATTTCAGACTTTGTGCCACCTGGTTCTATCACGATTACATCTATCCCAAATTGTCTCACTTCATTGCGGAGTGAATCGCTCAGACCTTCCAGCGCAAATTTTCCTGCATGGTACCAGGTGCCCATTGGCAGGCCGACTTTACCCCCTATGGAAGAGATATTGACGATCTTGCCGTAGTGCTGTTCCCGCATCTGTGGCAATGCTAACTGGATCAATCTCGCTACGCCAAACAGGTTTATTTCCAGCTGGTTTTTGGCTTCCGACATAGGTACATCTTCGAGTGCACCATAAGAACCCAGGCCTGCACTGTTTACGAGAATATCTATTTTACCAATTGCGGCTACACAGGCCAGGATGCTTTCATCTTTGGTGACATCCAGGGCCAGGGGTTTTACGCCGTATTGCTGCAAGGCCTGCAGCATTTCCATGCGGCGTGCGGCACCATATACATTATAGCCATTTTGAGCGAGGTAAAGAGCGGTGGCTTTCCCTATCCCGGAAGAGGCACCTGTGACCAAAACTGTCTTCGACATTATTTTCTTTTTTTGATGATGTGACGAAGGTAGTCTGGTCAAAGGTGTGAATATTTGTCATTTGGCAAATAATGGCTTTATAAGACGTTCAGGACCATTTTTCCCTGTATATGTCCATGCGCAGCTCTTTCGTGTGCTTTTGAGGCTGCTGAAAGGGGAAAAGTGCTATCAATGGCTACCCGGATGATGCCGGATGCAAGGAGTTTCCCGATTTCTTCCAACTGTGGGCCGTTGGAACGGACCTGGGTCATAGAAACGCTGATGCCCAGTTTTTCAGCTTCTTCGCTGTCGGAGAAACCCAGGAACACGGGGAATAAAGCCCCTCCTTTTTTCAGCACTTTGAGGAAACGCCCCGTCGTAGGGCCACCCAGGGTATCGAGTACCAGGTCCACATCGCGCACTACATCTTCAGGGGCCTGTTTGGTATAATCAATAAACTCATCGGCACCCAGTTCTCTCAGGAAGCTTTCATGTCTGCCGGAGGCAACAGCTATTACATAGGCTCCTTTCCATTTAGCGAGTTGCAGGGCCAGGTGACCGACACCGCCAGCGGCACCATTGATCAACACTCTTTTGCCAGCCAGGGGTACGGGTTGATGTTTATGTGGCTGCAGGGGATTCTGTACATCATGCCCCAGTTCTATTAAAAACTGCCATGCAGTGAGTCCGGCCATGGGTACTGCTGCAGCCTGTATATGACTAATGCCGGCAGGTTTGTGTGCAAAGTGCGTGGCAGGACCTGATACATATTCCGCATAAGCAGCACTGTCGCCTATGCTGGGAAACTGTACCATACTAAACACTTCATCGCCAACAGCGAAACCTGTTACACCAGGTGCAACCGCTGTAATGACCCCCGAAAGATCGGTACCCGGAATAATAGGGAAGGGGATGTTTGGTCTCCATTCAGGAGGAAGCATTTTATAGCCCTCACGCAGGTACCAGTCCGGCGGATTGATGCCGATAGCATGTACCTTTACCAGTATTTCACCTGCCTGCAAAGTGGGAACAGGTGCGTTCTCATATAGCAATACTTCTGGCCCTCCGAACTCGTGGAGCCGGACAGCTTTCATTTCATTTTGTTTCATGTATGATGTTGTTAGTTAAACGACTTTCTGAAGATGGTTGGAGATAAATTGGTATGGCGCTTAAACAGTTTGTTGAAAGACTGCGGATGCTCGAAACCCAGCTGGTAAGCAATTTCAGCTACGGTTAAGTTGGTCGTACTTAAGACTGTTTTTGCTCTTTCAATCAGCCTGTCATGGATATGTTGCTGGGCGTTTTGTCCTGTCAGGGAGCGGAGCATATCAGACAAATACCGGGGTGATACCTGCAGGTGATGTGCTACTTCCGGTACGCTGGGTATACCTCCCTGCTGGTCAGCAAAACGTGCTTCGAGGTAGGCATTCATCTGTGTGATCACATCATGATGCAGTGCTTTTCGTGTAATGAATTGCCTGTTATAAAAACGATTACTATAATTGAGTAAGAGTTCAATCTGGGAGACCAGCACGTCCTGGCTGAAGATATCTGTGTTGTTATTCAATTCATCAGCGATGTTCTCAAACAGTCCTGCGATTACTTTTTTCTCTTTTTCAGAGAGGAACAGGGCTTCTGTCACCGCGTAAGAAAAGAAGCCGTATTGCTGGATACGCTGACCTAATGCATAGTTTCGGATCAGGTCGGCATGGAAGAACAGGGTATAACCGTCGAGGCAACTTTCCTCGGCAGACATCGTGACGACCTGGTTTGGAGCCAGGAAGGCCATGCCGCCTTCTTCAAAGTCGTAATAGCCCTGGCCATATTTTATTTTTCCGCTGAAATCTTTCTTAAAAGAGATCTTATAGAAATCGATCATGAACTTCACGCCCACCAGGTTGCGGCTTCCTTTTTCATGATCATAATTTACCAATGCTACCAGGGGATGCAGTGGTTTGGGCATATCCAGGTCACGCATGAACCCGGAGATACTTTTGTATATGATAGGAGGTGTCGCTTTCATGATGTAAAGGTCCGGAAAGCCGGGAAATAAAAATTAGCCTGGATGGTAAAAAGTGTAGCCTGGAGAAAAAAGGAGGAGAAACTCATGGTGGGGGAGGAAAAGAAGCAAAAGAGATAATTTTACTTTTGCTTCGACCTCCCCCTTTAATTAAAAGCTAACACGTCCGTCCTTTCCAATTACTGCACTTTTTTCTGCTTTACCCAATACGGCTTTGATCGCTTTGTAGGTATTTTTACCGGAATAAGTACCGCTTACTTTCCAGCTAAGCGTTTTAGTGGCATCATCCCAGGCAAAGGTAGTTGTCCGGGTATTTCCTTTAGTATAGTTATAAGAGGTACCATCATCTTCTACCATTTTAAAACTTCCGTTTTTGCCCGGGTAGATATGTATTTCGAGCGGCGTGGTGCTGGTCTGTTCAGTGTATTGTACCACAGGGCCCAGTGGCAATATGGTACCTGCGCGTACATACACGGGGATCTCATCCAGTTGCTTCCGGACAGCGATGGTTTTGGGACCACGAATTGCTTCGCCGCTAAAGAAATCGTACCAGGTATCTTCGGGTAAATATACACTGCGTTTGCCACCGGCATTGAGCAGTGGAGCCGCTAAAATGCCTTTACCCAGCAGCCATTCATCCGTCATATTTGCAGTGGTGGTATCAGCAGGATATTCCATCACCAGGGGGCGCATGATGGGTGCACCGGTATTGTATGCTTCATGTCCCAGGCTGTAAGTATAGGGTAGGAGCTGGTATCTCAGCTCCAGTGCTTTGCGCATGGCGGCTTCCCCATCTTCACCCCAGAGGAAGGGGAAGCGGGCAGTCGTACCAAGATCAGAATGAGCACGCATGATAGGGAAGAAAACGCCTGCCTGGAACCAGCGTACCAGGGTTTCCTTTTCAGGGGTGCCATGGAAGCCTCCGATATCGCATGCACCGTAATACATGCCGGCCAGACTGAAGTTCAGCAGGTCTTTAGGCACATCTGCCAGTGATTCCCAGGAGGACTGGATATCGCCATTCCAGGTACAGTAGCCAAAACGCTGATTGCCGGGGCTGAATGCCCTGTTAATCGTAAAATGACGGTAATTGGGCCGGACCTCATTTAAGAGGTGAAATTGGGCGGTATTCCACCAATAATAGCAGGTATAATAAGATTCCCCTTCATCATCCCACCAGGCATCGACACCTGCCTGCAGCATAGGTTTTGTTTTGTTTTCAAACCATTGGCGGAGTTTTGCATTGCTGAAGTTCAGGTCCCGGCTTTCGGATTCCGGATGACTCAGCCAGCCGTTTTGCCTGGCGGTATCCAGCAGGAGATTATTGCCTAACCTGGGTTTGCGGATGCCGATGAATTTTACGCCTGCTTTTTTGAAGTCGGCTATCTGCTTTGCAGGATGCGGGAAGAGTGTAGGATTGAAGTTGAAATCGCTGTAGCCTTCCTTACCTGCTTTGGCTACCGTGTAATCGGGGGTGGTGGTGTACCATTCAAAGTCAAAGATGAAGGCATCTACAGGCAATTTGTGTGAGCGGAACTTGCTGAGCACATTGGCGATATAGGTGCTGTCTTCCCATCCCCACTGGCTTTGGAGGTAGCCGAATGCCCACCTGGGAGGGAGTTTGGGCTTACCTGTGAGCTTTACATAGCCATTGGCACCAGCGTAAATGGTGCTGGCAGGCCAGAGGTATAGGTTGGCTGCCTTTGCCCTGTATTGCCAGCTCAGTTGTTGATTGGCATTATTCCAGGTGGCAGGTGCATCGTCGTTGACTGATACTCCAAAAGCGCTGTACCCTCCAGTATTCCAGAGGTAGGGAATACCAGCCAGGCCATTGCTGACAGCGGAGCCAGACTGTTCTTTTTCCAGGCTTTTGGAAATGATATTGCCGGAGCCGTAGTAAGTACCGGCAGCGGGGTAAGCGATGGTCGTAGATGAGTCGGTGAAGGCATAGGTACCATCCTGGATCAGGGCTTTATTGGCAGGATCATAGAGTGACCAGCTGCCGGTATTCGCGTTGATCATTAAGGTACCGTAAGCCGTCTGAATGCCGTACAAAGGTGGTTTTGAAACCAGGGTGTAGGACGAGGATGTATGGTTCTCTATAAAAATACTTTTGAGGGCGCGTGGAGCAGCCGAATCATTCAGGCTCAGGCAAAAAGCAGCATTTGTGGCAAAGAGGCCGACCTGGTGGCCCCGGGCAGTGACAATGATCCCGTTGGGAACCCTGGTGACCTGCGCATACATGGTAGCTGACTGTAATGCAGTCAACAATAGAAAAACCAGTTTTTTCATATTTAAGTGGTATAAGCAGCAGGAAAGGTATAAAAGAATTTGCTAAACCGGTTTAACTATTTGCTGATTTTGGTTGGGTAATTTCCAGATTATCGTTCGGTGCTATATTTTTTAGGCTTTTTACCGATGTATTTTTCGAAAGTTCTCGAGAAGTGGCTGAGGTTTTCGAAGCCTAATTGGTAACCCACTTCTGACACTGAGTGTTTTTCTTCACGAAGCAGGCGGGCGGCTTCCTGCATCCTGAAATACTGGTAGTAATCGTAGATGCCCATACCAAAGACCTGTGTGAAGATCTTCCGCATTTTTAATTCATTCATGCCAGCGATCTGTTTTAACTCATTTATGCTACTGGGCTGACTGAGGGAGGAGAGGATTTTGTCCCGTACTTTGAAAATGGAGCTGATGTCTTTGTGGCTGAGTTGCTGATGTATAGATTTTTCGCGTTTGCTCAGGCTTTTAAAAAGGTGGAAGAGGAGTTCCATGGCTTTTAGTTTGTAGTGGAAATCGGGGAGGTGATGGGGTTCTTCTTTTTTGACAATATCATTGATGCTGCGGACAATGTCGTCGGTCATGATTTCTTCGATGAGGAAATCGTAGCTGGTGTCAAATAGGTATTGAAACTTTTCAGTATCGTTTTTAAGAAAGCTTTTCAGGTATTCGGCACTGATAATAACAGCGACTATCTGTACGCGGCGGGGATCTTTTTTGAACGTGCTGGTGTAAGAATAGGTAGATGGAAAGGCCCGGATGGCAGGGTTTTCCATCCGTTTTGCAGGACTTGTCTGTTCATCTTCAAATACATTTTTAAAGAAAAAGCAGATGCTGTCTTTGATGTGAATGGGCGCTACTGTTTTCCGTTTGAATGTTTTGTTCACGGTGTAGGAGGCAAAGAACATCACGAGTTCAGGGAAGAAGTCGAAGCTTTTATGATAGTGTAAGTTGACGTTTTGGAGCATTCCTTTCCCGACATCATATCCTATTTTATCAATAAAATGGAGGAAATCCGGTTTGTCTTTTGTTGCTTCCATATGTTTTACGACTATTTTTAATAGTTTATGAGCTATTTTATTTCTAAAGATACAATCAATTTTGTGGTGTAACCAAAAATGGAACACATGAAAAAGCAGGTTTTGATATCGGGAGCGAGCATAGCTGGTCTTTCGCTGGCATACTGGCTGAACCGGAATGGGTATACAGTAACTGTCGTAGAACTATCAAAAGGATTAAGGCGGGGAGGATCACCGATTGATGTGCGGGGCAGTGCATTGGATGTGGCGGCGGAAATGGGCATCCTGGATAAGATAAAAGCGAAAGAATTCCTGCATACGGATGAGATGGTGAATGCGCAAAATGAGACCCTTGTCAGCTTCAATATCAATACGCAGGCGGAGTATAAGGGGGATATAGAAATTCACAGGGATGACCTGGCGGACATCTTGTTTGAGAACATTCCTGCGGGAGAAGTGACGTTTATCTTTCAAAACAGGATTGAGCAGTTGCTGCAATATGAGGATAGGGTGGAGGTGACATTCAGGACAGGGGAGACCAGCAATTTTGATTTTGTATTTGGAGCAGATGGCACACATTCGGCTGTGCGCAGATTAGTATTTGGTCCGGAGGAAAACTACTCCAGGTTCTTCGGTGCTTACTTTGCCATTGTGGAGGCACCCGCCATCCAGCCCGGTAAGGGCGCTGTTATATACCATGAACCGGGTAAGATGGCGGCCTTGTATCCATTTAGGAAAGCGGTGAATGCATTGCTCGTATTCAGATCGGAAAAGCTGGATTATGACTATAAAAATGATGCACAGCACAAGCAGATCCTGAAAGAAAATTTTGCAAACAGTGCCTGGAAGATTCCAGAGATCCTGGATGCGATGCTGGGTTCAGACAATTTATATTTTGATGAGGTGTGCCAGGTTCATATGCCGTCATGGACAAAGGGACGTGTGGCACTGGTAGGAGATGCGGCGCATACTGCGAGTTTTCCGACAGGCATGGGAACGAGCCTGGCAATGGAAGGGGCGGCTGCTCTGGCGAAAGCATTGCAGGAAAATGAAGATTATACGCTTGCATTTGCAAAGTATAATAAAGCTTACCGTCCTTATGTAGAAAGTGTGCAGTCAAAAATAACACGGGGATTGAACTGGCTGGTGCCGGAGACGGCGGCAGGTATCCAGGAAGCAATAGAACGTTTTAAAAAATAGTTATGGCAAATGAGGATTATTCGACTCAGCGATTGAGTCAGCGTTATCGTTTTTCAGATCCTAATATGGACCTGTTTTTCCTGGGTGCGCTTGGCTGGGGGCCGGCAGGTGGATTGTCTGCCGGGGAGGCATTTTATGTGGCTGCCCGGATTAAGGATGGAGATGCGGATTCCTGGGCGGATGCCTTTGAAAGGCAGGGGGAGATCCTGCATGCGCAGGCGGAGAAATGGCAGCAGAGAGGGCTTGTACGGGCAGCCGGAGAAGCACGGTTGAAGGCATTTGCGTGTTATCGCTCCGCGTGGCAGTTTGTAGCACCGGGAGAACGGTTTCTTGGTTTGTTTAGAAACAGCCAGGGGCTTTTTGACCAGGCGATGGGGGAGCTGGGGTTGACAGCGATTGGTTTTTCAGTACCTTATGGAGGTGGTGTATTGCCCGGGCATTATTACCCGGCCAGTGATCCTGCTGCGCCAACAGTGTTGGTGATTGGAGGAGCGGATACCTGTCATGAGGACCGGTTTTTATCGCAGGGGCGTTATTACCTGGAGCGTGGTTATGCGGTGGCATTGGTTGATTTGCCGGGACAGGGAATTGTGCAGGAACAGGGATTGTATTGGGAGGCAGCAGTAGAGCAACCGATAGGGGCAGTGATCGATGTATTGACAGCGCGGTTTGGTGTGGGTAAGATTGCGCTGCTGGGCATGAGCCTGGGAGGTTATTTTGCCTGTCGTGCAGCGGCATATGAACCAAGATTGGCGGCGGTGATGGCGACACCGGCGTTGACTTGTCCTTACGAATTATTTTCAGGAGTGGCCAAGCAAATGAAGGACACGACTGTGCAGTCGGAGGCAGCGCTTAGAAATCACCAGGTATTGATGTGGAAGGCAGGTGCTACAGATCTGGAAGAATTAGGAAAGCGATGGGAAGGAGTGGCAGTGGATCCGGCTCTTGTGCAGGTGCCGTTTTTGTCGGTATTAGGGATGCAGGAGGGGAGTATCTGGAAAAAGCAAACGGAGGAATGGCATGCGGCTATTCCATCAGCCAAAAAGAGTTTATTGAAGCTGGATGCGGAGACGGGGGCGGATGCGCATTGCCAGGGAAGTAATCCGCTGCGGCTGGCGCAGGAGGTGGATGGATGGTTGAGAGAGATATTATGATAATGAGCTTGTATCAAAAGTAATCTGAAGGCATTGAGAAATGTTCTCCATTAGGAGCCCGGAATTTTACCTTTGATACAAGCTTCTTTTTTGTTAGAGCGCTCTGAAAAATTCCGTTTATATTTGTGCATAACCCGTAATTGTTTGATGATGCATTCATTTGTACAATATCACCTTCCTGTAGCGTTTTCTTTTTCAAGTGGCCTCAAAATTCTTGAAACAGCTATCGTAAATGATGAGCTGATTGTCGTGACATTTAGTAATAGTGCGCAGATAGTGGCACTGAATTATGACCTGGAGCCCGTCTGGACCAAGGAGCCGGAAATGGCGTTCGGCAATTATGTTTATCCAAGGGTGACGGTACGGCAGGATAGCAGTATGTTTTGCACTTCAGATATCAATCATGTAAAGTTTTACAGTGTAGATGGAACTTTGCTTGCATCATTTCCTCATGAGGAATGGTATTCATTTTTAGGGTCGGGTTGTCATTTTTCAGGGGATGTTGCGCTCTTTGTAACGCCTTCACCCGGAGGAGATAAACTGATGCTGGTGAGTACGGTTGATTTCAGCGTAATCCAGGAGTATACATTGGACGGGTACCAGGAATATGCTTATGGTTTTCATGCTACCAGTGCGCCGGATCTTGTTTTTATGGACCTGGCGGCGGGGCAGGATGATACCCGTTTGTTTAAGATCAGGATTCAACCTGATGGGATGGAGCTGAGTGAACTGACAGCATGTAATGATGAGATCTTTGGTGCCTTTGCACCTTCGGGGAAGGAGTTTGTGACGGCACCTCATTATGGCGAAGGGATTAAGGTATTTTCGTTTCCGGGAGGAATGCAGCTGGCTGAGATTATGCAGAAGACATTGTTTGAAGGGAGGAATGAGTACCCGGCTGCGAATGATGATAGTCTGGAGTACCAGGTGATTTATTTGAACGACGATGTATTGCTAACGGTTACACGATTTGGAAGACTATTGCTGATAAAGCGGGACGAGATGCTTTGTTTCGGAGAGTTATTGCTGGAGGGAAATCAGTTGACAGCCTATAATATGAAGGGACGAGCTGTGCAGGAAGGAGAAGAGATTGAGGATTATGAGGGGGAGGTAGGTGCAGTAAAATTGCTGGGGGAAGGAAGGATTCTGGTGGGGTATAGGGATGGAAGTCTGCGGGTGTATGAGTTGTTAAATAAATTTTTGTGAGAGCTGCGGAAAAAAAGCCATTTTTGTAAGCGGATTTAACAGACCCTATATACCATGACCTATAGTATGCGAACGTTCATGTTGCCCATTTTATTGATTGTTAGCCTCAGGGGTTTTGCCCAGCGGGGAGATACCAGTCCTCGTATGCAGCCTATTTCGCTTACCGGTAATCAGGCATCTGCTAAGGACAATGCAGGGAAACCACTGAAATCTTACGTATGGGAAAAGTTCCCTGATCACTATCATATTCTTGCATTCAACTACGGATCTATCTTTCCTGTGAGTCCGGGACAGGCTACGCAGGCATATATCAATTATACGTCTGTCGCGGTAGGTACAGGTGTACAGCAATCAGAGGTTTTTAAGGGGACAGCGAAAAATGGCTTTGCCAACAGGATGTGGTCAATGGGAGCTGATTATGAGTCAATATGGAATGAGAAAAATGATATCGTCTTAGGCATTGGTGGATTTAAGAATGTGGGTGGTGATGGCGGTTTCTATTTTCACGGGGGGTACCGGTATGTATTGAACCTGGGTTCAGTGTCCCTGAAGCCGGGTTTGGATTATTATGCACTGAGGGGATCGAACCATATAGGCGATATAGATAATAAGCAGCGGGATCTGTACTTCGATGGATTTTATTCGGAGGCCCAGTTTATAGTATCACATACCAATACGTATACAGACGATGAGGGCAATACCTACGATGAAACGACGTATAGTACTTATAATACAGACAGGGTAGAAGTGAAGTACAGAAGAAGGGCGAAGGCACTGCAACCATTGCTGGAAGCAAGTGGACACTGGCGCAGGCTGTCAGTCAGTGCCGAACTGGGATATATGATCCAGATTCAGCAGAAAAGTACCCTCACCTTTGACCAGATTGATGATTATTTCCGTGAGCGGAATGAAGTGGGCACGATGACGATGCGGAAAAATGGTGTGCTGACAGGTCCCAGGTTCAGTATAATGATTGGGCTTATATTGTAGGTTGTTGTAAATATTCGTATCCTAATAGAACATCATAACATGAAAAAGATATTAACCCGCTGTACCTTTCTTCTTATAGTTTTTGTTGCCTGTAAAAAAGACGATCCTGTCAATACAGGTTATTCCCAGACCACCGCTTTCTTTATTTCTAACAAAGATACTATCAGGTATAGTGATAGCAGTAAAAATGCGATTGTAACTTACAATGCTACGGGTAAAAAAAGTTACGTGATTACGCTTGGATATGCGTTTCGTGGCATTTCTTATAATGATGAACCGGTATTGTCAGCAGGACAGCAAATAAAGCTACCTTATTTCAGGTATTATGGTCCTTATGGAGATCATGGTACGGAGACGTTGAACGATGATATTGCACCGGGCTCAGGGTCTACAGTGGTACTAAGGGTGACACGTGTAGGAAATGCTGACTTTGATGCAACATTTTCAGGAAAGGTGTGGTCTGCGAAAGAGGCGGATACCTTGTTTATAAAAGAGGGGCAATTGAAGCAGGTGAAATTGCCTGAATAAAATGAAATGTGTATGCATGTAATTGATAAACTCGCGTGGATTGAAATCAGGAATCAGCGTATTCTGTCTACGAGGAGTATTGGTAAGGATAAGTATTATCTGCCCGGCGGGAAAAGAGAGGCGGGGGAGACAGATGCGCAGGCTTTGTGCAGGGAGATTAGGGAGGAGTTGAGTGTAGCGTTGCATCCGGCATCGCTGGCATTTGTGGGGGTATTTGAGGCAGCGGCTCATGGGCATCCGGAAGGGGTGATGGTGAAGATGACTTGTTACATGGCTGCGTATACAGGAGAGCTGCAGGCAGCAGCGGAGATTGAAGAAGTGAGATGGCTGGATCATAGTGACAAGGATAAGATTTCGGAAGTGGATAAACAGATATTTGATTATTTGAAAGAGAGAGATTTAATTCAATAAACAATGGAAGTTTTAATAATAACCGGTCCTCCGTATAGTGGGAAGGGCACACAGTGTGCGATATTGGAAGGGCATTTGGGTTTTAGCGGCCATTATTATCGATGCGCTGCTTTTGTCTGAAGTGATGGCGCATATGCATTTCCATAAACTGCAACCATTCCAG
Organism: Chitinophaga silvisoli; assembly: GCF_003412465.1. Lineage (GTDB taxonomy): Bacteria > Bacteroidota > Bacteroidia > Chitinophagales > Chitinophagaceae > Chitinophaga > Chitinophaga silvisoli. The sequence continues at coordinate 7,763 of NZ_QTJV01000016.1, read as the reverse complement.
GGCGCTGAAGTAGTGTAAACCGGGATGTAATGATTTGCCGGTGGCTGTGGATGGATCTATTGATTGCCAGGCTTGGTTGACTTCATTTTGAATTTGTAGTAATGCCTGCATGAGTTCCTGTTTGCTGGTGGGCTGGGGGATGATTTGGTTGGTAGCGGGACCTTCGATTAATAGATCAGGAAAGCTATTATTTTCGAACATTATTTTAGCGTTCGGGTGCATTGTTTCGTCGGCGTTTTCTCGTGTTGACAAGGCGGCTTTCATTTGTTGTACCTGGTAGCGGGTATCGTCTATGATATGAGTGTATACCTGGCCTAAAGACCAGGAGCCGGGGCGTGGGTAGTGGTGGAGTTGAGCTAAGGTGTAATGGGGGAGGAAGTTTATCCAGGTGGTGATGGTGGTATTGAACTGGTCGAGGATGGGTGATTGCATGATGGATTATTTAGGAGGCGGAATAAAAGTAGAAAAAAAGGAATTTACTATTGTGATTATTTGTGAAAATTTATAAGCCATTTTCTCTTGTTAAGCAAATTTACAACTACTTCTTACAGGTTCGTACTATAATATACCTTACTTCGATCAGTATTTATATACATCTTAATTGACAAAGTGATTCAGGGATTACACCAGTCTTTAATTCGAAAGATTAAGCATCTGATAAATGGGGATGCCTGGGTTCTATACTCTAGCTCTGAGATATGCTTCTTCACCCGGGAGTCTGGACTGCCATAAAAATGAATGCTGGATGGCCAGGTAATTTTAATTAATCTATTTCTTTGTTAAGAATTAAATCCAGTTCGGACGATGGGATGTTATACAGCCGGCTTATGTAGCATGCACAGATGTCCCTACAAGTTTTAAAAGCTGGCAATTCAGATTGATAAGGGTATATATTTCAGTATTTTTAAAAATAGTCCAATCATGAAAGTTTTAGTAATCGGAGGTACCGGCCTCATTGGGAAAGATGTATGTAAAAAATTGGAGGGTGCTGGTCACAAGGTAATTGTTGGATCACCAGGCAGGGGTGTTGATATCCTGACAGGGAAGGGGCTCGAAGAAGCACTGGAGGGAACAGACATTGTGATAGATCTGTCCAACTCCAAATCGCCGGATGGCGAAACGGCTTTACACTTTTTCAGTACCGCGGGCAAAAACCTGGTTGCAGCGGAGAAAGTTGCCAATGTTAAACATCACCTTATACTTTCTATTGTTGGCGTTCCCCTTGCTCAACATATAGGTTATTTGCAGGCCAAGAAGCTACAGGAAGATTCGATTGCAACATCTGGCATTCCTTATACAATCATTCGTTCGACACAATTTCACGAGCATATTTCGACGATAATCGCTGTTCAGGGTGAGGGCAGGGAGGTACACGTTTCAACCGTCGACTATCAACCGATCGCCGTTACAGATGTGGTCAACTACGTTGTTAAGTTTGCCCTGGAGGAACCGAAAAATGGAATCGTTGAGATAGCCGGTCCTGATCGTGGCCCGATGAATGAATTTGTGAAAAAATACCTGGACGAAAAGCGTGAAGAAAAGGAGGTAGTAGCCAACGAGGACAATAAATATATGTTCTTCGAGATACCAAGATCGTTGTTGGTGCCTGCCGGAGATTTTTTCCCGGGGGAAATAAGATTTGACGATTGGAAAAAGTCATCATAAAATTTTCAGGTTGCGGCCAGTATATGGCAGCTGGATAGTTTTGGTGCCGCTGCCATATATCTTTGACGGAGGCCTTACTCACCTGCAGTCCTTAAGTACCCCGATAAATTTTTGCATTTCTTCTGTATTCAGCGAGGCGAATCCGAGTCTTATTCCATTGATGTCATCTTTATATCTGTACAGGCTACCATCATTCATGAAGATACCTTTTCCTGCTAACCGTTTGGCAAGATCAGGTATCGAATACCCCGGGGGGAACGTGGCCCAGACAGCCATGCCGCCATTCGGCGTATTAAAATGAATGAGGTCTCCCATACCGGCATTAAGCATGTCGCAGAAAATATCCCGCCGTTCTTTATACAACTTTACCGATTTTCGTAAATGTCTTTGCATCTCTCCGGTATTAAAAAGATGGGCTATAGATTCTTCAAATAACAAGTCACCGCGGATTTCTACCATTTGTTTGAACATGGAAGCCTGCCATATGAAATCATCCCCTGCAACCAGGTAACCCAACCTGACCGTTGGTGCTAATGTCTTCGAGATAGAACCAATATAGATCACATAACCGTTATGGTCTGCGCTGGCTAAAGGTAGTATTGGAGAATTTTCATAATGAAAGTCATAATCATAATCGTCCTCGATAACCGGAAGACGGTACTGTCGAATGATATTCAAAAGTTTTATCCTTCTTTCTTTACTTAGGGTGACGGTTGTGGGGTGGTGGTGGTGGGGAATAATGTATAGAAGATCAGGTGGTGACTTTTTGCAGATGTTCTCAATTTCGTCAACGTCAATCCCATTTTCATCAACTTTAACCCTGATCAGTTTCGCCCCCATTTGTTCAAAAAGCTTATTGGCAAGAGGGTAGTTTAAATCACCGACGACGACCGTGCTCCCGGGCCGCAGGATTAAGCTTGCCGCTATAAAGATTGCCAGTTGTGCCCCATGGGTGATCAGCACATGCCTGGATTCAATATTGAGTGCCCTGGTTTTAGCAAGGAAAAGGGCTAATTCGGTTCTCAAAGACATACTTCCGGCAGCACTGTCATTCAATAACCTACTATGGAGGTGAACTCTTTTAGATAAGAACCTGTATCGGTCAAAAATCGAGTCCAGGGGTGCTACCCTCGCATCCGGGTAACCGTCATTAATCATCAGGTGATGAGGGCTCAATGTTTTTTTGGAAACCGGCCCCGCAGCCACTTGCTTGTAGAAATTTGGATTTTGCTGCTGGTTGGGCTCATTAGTTGGCAAAGGGCCGAAGGGCCTGGGCTGTATCAGCGGGAGTTGTTGGGCAACAAAGTTTCCCTTTCGTTCTATCACGTTGATCCATCCTTCAACCTGGAGTTCTTCATAAGCCGATACTACCGTTGTACGGTTAATTTTCAGCATTGATGCCATGTCCCGACTAGCGGGCAATTGATATCCTGGTTTTAATTTCCCATTTCTTATGAGAAAGACAATACCTTCCGCTACCTGCTTAAAAATGGGAACGGCGGATTGCCTATTGATTTCAATTAAATTACTGTATGGTAATAACTGTACGCTCATAAATAAGGATATGTTCAACGCTGGGCTTTAGAGTCCTGATTTTAGGATGCCTGGCATCCGGACCTGGGCTGGAGTAAAAAAGAGAGATACATGATAAATGCAGCTCACTATCTTATTTTCGATAGCAGGATTGTACAACCCGCAAGTTATTCCAGTCAACTTTGTTTCAACAACTCCACAGGCACCGGATTATTCTTCATAAACTCCTTCGTCTTTTTTAACTATTAAATGAAAAATGGACGCTTGCATGGACCTGGAAAAGTTGACGCTTGCCGTCCCGAAACATGCCCATTTTTATCTTTAATTATTTGGAAAATTTCTATGCCATTTTCTTTTGTTTAACAAATTTACAATTATTTTTTATCAGGCTCTAAAGCGTTTGAACTACCTGCATAAAATCGTTCCGGCTCCAATGATCTGTTATCTTTCCGTCTTTTAAAATATCTATTTCAATTACATTCATTTCCACTTTTTTCCCTGTGGGAGCTTTTCCCATAAACTCCCCGGTATGTGTTGCAGTAATAGTTTTTCTTAGTGATACTTTATTTTCTTCGCCTAATACTTCGTGAATTTGCACGGAAATATTTGAAAATGCCTTATGAAAACCGGTAATGAATTGGATCATTACACTTGCATCTGTAGGAGCGTTAGGCGGAGCAGTATGGTTTACAAATGTATCCGCCAACAACTCCTTTGTAATTGCTGTATTGCCCGATTCGAAAAATTCTTTATTGAATTTGATCACCACTTTTTTATTTTGTTCTACTTCCATCTTATTACCTTCTTTAGTTTTTAAATTTTGTGCCTGTGTTATTTTATAGCCTGTGGAGAGGAATAATAACAGTAATACCATTGACTTTTGCATATGAAGCTATTTTATTTCAACATACAACTGGTCTCTTGTTTTTCTTGCTTTTTTTGCATTGGTCAGAAGATCTGCTTCTTTGTTGCGATAACCCAAGGCCAATAATACTACGCTTTGCAGTTCTTTTTCTTTTAACCCTAAAATTTCATCTACCATAAGAGGATTAAAGCCTTCCATGGGTGAAGCGTCTACTTCTTCGAAGGCAGATGCAATCAAGGCCGTTCCCAAAGCGATATAAGTCTGCCGGGCGGCACCATTGGCACGTTGTTCATGGGTCAGTGTATCATTATATCCTTTAACCATATTGAAATACCCATCTAATGTTTCTACAGGAATATTTCTAATACCCGCGGTATTGGCTACAATTTCCCTGATGTATTGATCGGTAATGTTAGTTTTACTGGCAAAAACCAATAAATGTGAAGATTCAATAACCTGCAGTTGATGACAAGCCTTTTCATAAATTTCCTTTTTCAATGCTGCATTGCTGATTACATAAATGGTATATGGCTGTAACCCTGCAGAAGATGCGGAAAGACGGATAGCTTCTAAAATTGATTCAATTTTCTGATCCGGAACTTTCTCCCCGGTCATTCGTTTGGTGGCATACCGCCAATTGAGCTTACTTATTAATATTGACATTGACATTATCTTTTGTATTAAATGATAATGCAAATTTGGCCATAAGGGAGGCCAACAGCCAATAAGATAATTTAAGAAATAGGCTTAAGATAGTTTAAGGGTAGACTACTTTTGGGCGATATTCTTTCTTACAACACTCAGGAACTCAGGTGTAATACCAAGATAAGATGCTACCTGGGTATTAGGCAACCTGTTGGAGAGATGAGGATATTGTTCTAAAAATGAGAGGTATCGTTCTTCGGCATTGGAGCTAATGTTTTGTAACAGCCTGTTTTGAAGTTCTATGAATTTATTTTCAATGATAACCCTAAAAATCCTACAGAACTTTGGGTGATTTTGATACAGATGAATGAGGGTTGGTTTATCAATTTGTAAAATTACGGATGGTTCAATAGCTTCTATATTAAGGAGGCTTTTTCTTTCGGAATGAAAACTGCCAATGTCCATTATCCATTCGTTTTCAGCAGCAAATTGAATATTATGTTCGGCTCCGTTTTTATCGATGCTATACATTTTAGTACAACCAGATACTACAAAGGAATAGTGCCTGCAAACATCATGCTCCTGGAGAATAAATTGCCGGCGCTTGATTTTTTTAACGATCACGCGAGTTCGTAAGTCTTCCTTCTCCTTGCTATTTAGCGGAACGTAATTGTGAAAATATGTTATAAGATTCTCTACCGACACGATTTCTGTTTATAAATTATAGGACTGAATTACAAAGTATAATAATAACAAAAAAAATCAAACCGATGGCAGGGGCGGCCTGATTAAATTAAGGGAATGGAATACCCAACCTGTTCCCGGCATCAACTTTATTTTAACCAGGACTTTTATTGCGGGAGGCATAGTTATCTGGATCAGGTAAAATGAAGCCGGAATATATTCTTTATGGTAATAAAAATATTGTATTTTTTATAATAATTTTAATTCCCACATATACTAAATATTTCTTCTAAAACGGTATGAGAATAGTATTAACCTTATCTTTTTTACTTTTGACAGTTGTTTCAGATGCCCAAACAAATCAATATTTGACGGACCTGGCAGCATTAAAATCCATTCTTCAAAAGACACCATCCTACAAGGCTCAAATCAAGGGTGAAAAACTGGTTTTTTATAATGCTTTGTATAATCGATTGGTTGCTGATACAATAGCCAACTCAAATAGCTACAGTTATTTCTACAATCTGGCGCAGCTTATATTTCCCCTTCGGGACAATCACCTGGGATTTTATGAACTCCCCAATTATAATAATTTCAAAACAAAAGAGAGCATTGACAGTTTTTTAACAGCAAAAGAGTTTTTAAGTTATCCCACCTGCAAAGTCAATATTGATTCCTTAAAGGCTGAATTAAGCCATAAACCTACTGACTCAATAGAGGGGATTTACCATTATGACAAGTTTTACTCGATTGGTCTTTTTAAAAGCAGCGACAAAGAATATCTTGGGGTTGTACTGGATAGTGACGTTAAATGGTGGCTGAGGGGACAAATTGCTGTTCATCTTTACGCGTATGGCCCAAACCTTTATAAGGCAATATATGGACATCCCCGGTTTAAGAACTTCATTTTTCAAGGCAATGAAAAATACGAGCATCAATCTTTAGTTAACTCTTACTTCTATGCATCCTACTCCCACAGCATTTATTCCAAACAACTGAATCAAGTTGATTATGTCAACTTGCCTAAAACCCCTGCTAAATTTGAACTAAAAAATATCACTCATGATATTGAATATTTGTTGATACAAACGTTCCAGGCAGGTAATATTACGATGCAGGAGTCGCATAGGTTTTATGACTCCATAAAAGAATCACTGAAAGCACCCTATCTCGTTTTGGACTTAAGAAACAATGAGGGTGGCTCGGGGAAAGAAGCGGGGAAATATTTTGTGCTTTTGCGAAAATTCGTTAGAAAAGGGCACTTATATGTGTTATTAAACAACGGAACCTTAAGCCAGGCTGAGATTCTAACATTGAAGTTGAAAAAGCTAAAAAATGTCACTACTGTTGGACAAACAACAAAAGGAATGCTGACATATGGAAGCAATTATGGTAACAGAGAAAAATTGCCGGGAGGAAAATTTGAGATATATCCAACGGATATGAAAGGAAGTGAAAAACTTTTGCAATATGAGAATTATGGAATAAGGCCAGACATTATTTTAAATGACGACTCCAATTGGATTGAACAGGTGGTTGAACTTATACGAAAAAAGTAAAGCGTGCAACATGTAGCTTGCTGTCAAGGGGATACCAAAAAAAACAAAAAGGCCGCCTCATTGCAGAGAACGACCTTAAAGTGTCGGGTAGGATGGACAATTTAGAACTTTTGGATTGAAGAGCTCTTTATGCGCTTTTCCTCCTATTACAATTTTAGCAGGTTACAAATTTGCAATTTGTTGCATTTGTTTCTATTTGTTTCCATTCCGTAATTTGTGTTATACATCCCGTTTACTGTGTTAATTCAGCCTGGTAAGTAAATTTAAATTTGTAGTGTACAAAATTTAAAAACACTTAAAATTTAAACTTATGAAAAAGGTAGCATTAATCACAGGAGCAAGTTCAGGAATGGGAAAATCAACAGCAACCATATTACATAGACAAGGCTATACAGTTTATGGAGCGGCAAGACGAACGGATGAAATGAATGACCTGAAAGCAAAAGGAATGGGCGTAGTCGCGCTTGACTTAACCAATGATAAATCAATTGTTGAAGCCGTAGCTACTATTCTCAACAACGAAGGCAGGATAGATATTTTAATTAATAATGCCGGCTATGGTTCTTACGGTGCTGTGGAAGACGTATCACTTGACGAAGCAAGAAGGCAGTTTGAAGTAAACCTTTTTGGAATGGCACGATTGACACAATTGATATTGCCAACTATGCGTAAGCAGCAATCAGGTAGAATCGTGAACATCTCTTCAATGGGTGGGAAGGTTTATACACCACTGGGGTAATGATTCGGTTCTCGGCATCTATGAACCCGTCACCAGAGACATTATCTTTGCCTCAGTTCTTCTTCCAGTTGTT
>NZ_QTJV01000015.1 GCF_003412465.1 Chitinophaga silvisoli | reverse complement strand
TAAAGAAGTTTTGATACCGGCTAATTTCTCTCGAAATCAGACGAATTATCTAATGTTTTTCGCTTAAAACAATTACCTGTGTTTTATTATGCTGTTGTTTCCAATCTTTCAAAGAGCTTATCCTGTTTACCAGAACTTGTTGATGTTTCAGATTCGATCTGTATGAATCCTTGTGATTCGAACATCGTAGCTTTTTCCGTTTCGCGTCGTTTGCGTTGGGGTTGCAAAGGTAGCTATTTTTTCATTTCTACCAAATCTTTTTTAAGATTTTTTTATCTTTCGATAATCAGCTCAAATGCTTGCCTGGAGAGAGTTGTAGCTTGTTGCAAAACGGATAAATAAAGAGCTTTTCGTGCCGTGCTTTCTATCAAAGCGGGATGCAAAAGTAGGGCTTTTTTCTTTACTGCAAAATCTTTTTTGAAAGATAACTGGCACGAACCAACTAATCACCTGATAATCAACATTATATTTTTAAAAAATACCTTTGTCAAGCACCCCCTCCGGATACGCTACCTGCATTAAGAACAATCCCTGAGGCGGCACCGCGAAGTCTGCATACGTACAATCCCGCTTCTCTATCGCTTCCCTGAACCCCGCGATCGTCAGCTTTCCACGCCCTACCCTCAGCATTGTACCAACCATGCCCCTCACCATTCCCCTCAAAAAACGATTAGCCCGTACACGATATACTATATGCCCCTCCTCTATCGTCCACCCCGACTCCATGATATTACAGTTATACGTTCTCACCTGCGTATTCCGCTTACTAAAGGTCATGAAGTTCTCATAAGTCTTCAATATTCCCGCCGCTTCCTGCATCAGGTCAAAATCCAGGCTATAAGGATAGAAGTATCCCCTATCCTGCATAAAAGGGTCCTTCTGCGTATACAAGGTATATTTATAAGCCCTGTTCAGGGCATCGAACCGGGAATGCGCTTCATCACTTACCGCATATACCTGCTTTAATACAATATCCCGACTCAGAATCGCATTTACCTTATAGAGGAATTGCGGATGTAAAGGCTGCGCTATATCAAAATGCAGGAAGTTCTGCAACGCATGTACCCCCGCATCTGTACGGCTGGAACCCGTTGTTTCCACTTTCTCCCTCATCAGCAGACTAATCGCTTTGTCTATCTCCGCCTGCACCGTATGCGCCGTATCCTGCACCTGAAAGCCGCCGAACTGGGTTCCCTTATATGCTACCTCTAAAAAATATCTCATAATGCCGCGAAGGTAAGACGCAAAAAGCAGAAGGCCACAAGTTGAAATTCAACCTGTGGCCTTCTGCCTTTCTATGATGAAGCGCTTACCTGTGAACCATTGCCTTGAAGCGACCTTTGTAATAATTATCTGTCAATGTACTCTCCAGGGATGAGAAATGCTCTGAATCATACACCTTAGGATAAGCCTGATCCAGCAAACGGTAACGGGAATCATCTGTTCCCAATAGCTGTACCAGCGTCTTTACCTGGGATGTCTCCAGACAATAACCCTTCGTCTGCTTTTTGAATGCATCGATCATTCCGTCATCATCCTTTCCTCCTACAAACTTACGGAGCAACTTACGGAACGTCTCATCATCCATCACCTTCCCACAATCTGAATTGATCATTTTCACAGAAGATGTCTTTTTCTCTTCTGCAGGCACCTCAGCACCAGCTGTTACAGGAACTACTGCACCTTCCTCAGCGGCCTCCTGCTTTTTCTTCTTACGATCTTTCCTGTTCGGGTGATCTATATTCAGATCTGATACCGCATAGCCGGAAGAATCATCCGTCAGAATATTGTTAGGATGCTCTTCTGTATTTATACCCCTCTTTTTCTTTTTTGCAGGAGCTGGTTCTTCTGTAGTTGTAGCAGGAGTAGCTGCTGTCGCATCAGTTACTTCTGTTTCTGTATCTGCTTTACGCTTTTTCTTTTTAGGCGCTGTTTCTTCAGTAACTACAGGTACAGGCGTACCCTCTGTTACTGCTGCCTGCGCATTTCCATCCTGAAAATCTATAAAAGCAGGATCATCTGCTTTCTTTTTCTTTGACTTTTTAGACTTCTTTTCAGGAACAGGTGTTTCTTCAGGAGCAGGAGCCGTTGCCGGAACATTGACTGCCTCTGTGACAGCTACATCAGTTGTTACCGGATCCGGAGACTGGGTAGCTGGCGCTGTTGTAGCCGGAGCCGCTGCTACATCCGCCGCTTTGTGCTCTTCCGCCATAACATCAGCCAGGATCTGTTGTTCTTCTGCTGTCAGCGGTTCTCTATCTCTGCGTTTCTTACGTCCTTTCTTTCCCTCCGGTTGCGGTGCAACCTCAGTTGTATCCTTTGCTGGTGCCAGGATCATACCTGTACCCGCATTAGGATCTACCAAAGGTTCTTCTGGCCTGTCGTCTTTTACAACCCGGTCCAGGGATTCTGAAAATTTATTAGAAGGTTTTACCGGGCGGCTACCAGGACCTACCGTTACTCCTGCATCTTTATCAGGGAAAGCCGCTGCCAGATCTTTTTGCATTGAATCCATCATAGCCTTCTGAGGCTCTACAGCAGGTGCAGCCGGTGCTGCGGATGTTTCTACCGGGGCCGGAGCCGGTGCCGGTATCTCTGTTACGGATGCAGCTGCTGCTTCAACCGGAGCAGGAGCCGGTGCCTGTGCTGCCGCCGTTGCAGCCTCCTCTCCTCTCTTCACGGGTCTGGTAGCTGCAAACGTTACGATATTATATAAGCCATCCTGTTTCAGTAAATACCCCTGGTCGTTGGCTCCTCCCACTTTCACCATATATTGCTGTTCAGGTACATCACTTTTTGCAAACCCTATACGCATGTTGGCTGTACCAGCAGGCAGTTTGGGAATAATGATATAACCTTTATCGGAAGAGCTGAGGAGTTTACCATCAAAGCGCACATAGAAAGGCTGGGACCTTTCGCTTTGTATATAAATATAATACTGCTGATCCTGAGCTGTCATTCGCAATGCCATCAGGAGAAAGCACGGTATCAATAAAGATTTTTTCAAATACTTAATCATAGAAATATAATATAGACCCGCACGGGTATTCATCAAACCCCACGCGCCTGCTTAGAAAACAAATACTATTCCAATATAACGAGGATCTCTCCTTTTTCGACTGCTGTCCGCTCGGAGACCTTGATTTCCTTTACGATTGCGTCCCCGGTTGCTTTAAATACATTCTCCATTTTCATGGCTTCCAGTATCAATACAGGATCGCCTTTCTTAATAGCCTGCCCCGGAGCGACCAGTACCTTAAGTACCAGGCCGGGCATAGGTGCCTTAATATCGTTTATTTTACGGCCAGCCCCCTGGTTGATACCCATGGCTGCCAGCAGCTGATCTATTGGCTCCCCGATCGCGACTTCGTATTCCTGTTGCTCAATCAGGACTTTTACCTTTTTTGCGTCTTTATCTATGCTGATGACCTGAGCTGTATAACTCCGCCCATCCAAAATAACACTATAATTGCCAGCAGGCAACTCCAGCCCAGACCATTCTACGGCCTGCCCATTGCAGGAAATACCTTCAGGTGCCGTATTGATTGCAAATGACGTGGAGCCATTTACGATTGCTTTGATCATAAGTTGATTTATCTGAACTGAGACAAAAATAGGCATTTAGATCGGCCCGCGGCAGCAAGCGAGAATCATTTTTTCCTGCCGGGGGCTACAGGGAAGCAGATTTTGTTTTAATTAGCCCGGGTAGCAGGGAGGTAATGCTGATTTTTCTAATAAGCGGAAGAAACTTTTTGCCAGCAATACCCCGGTAGGGGGAAACTAAAATCAACATCCCGAATAATCGCCAATTATCCTGTTTATACCAATATTAACAAGCCAAGCCCTGTTTTTTTCTAAGAATAGCCGTTAATTCGTGGCAAAATATATTTCTTACAATGTCTAAATGTTTAAAGCAAGCACTAAAAGGCCTGCTGGTAGTATGTCTGACTGGAAGCATGTGTTATTCCCCCGCTTATGCACAGCAACCAGACAACGCCAATGATCCTCTCCTGAAGATCTACAGGGCCACCGCAACAAGAGTGAACGATCTCTCCCACACTAAACTGGATGTCCGCTTTGATTACGCCAAAAGATATCTGTATGGTAAGGCCTGGTTGACCCTCAAGCCGCACTTTTATGCTACCGACTCCCTGACCCTCGATGCCAAAGGCATGGATATCAAAACGGTTGCACTCGTAAAAGGCGGCAAAAACGTAGCACTGAAATATACCTATGACAGCACCCAGCTGCATATCCAACTGGACAAGGTATATAGCCGTACTGAGTCCTATACCGTGTACATTGACTACGTAGCCAGACCTGAAGAAATTGCAGCTACCGGCAGCGCAGCTATCACCGATGCCAAAGGACTCTATTTCATCAACCCGGATGGCACCGACAAAAATAAACCTATCCAGATCTGGACACAGGGTGAAACCGAATCCAACTCTGTATGGTTCCCTACTATTGACAAGACCGCACAGAAATGTACTGAGGAGATCAGCATGACTGTCGATAAGAAATACGTAACCCTCTCCAACGGTAAGCTGGTTAACCAAAAGAATAACCCGGATGGTACCCGTACCGATACCTGGAAAATGGACCTGCCCCACTCCCCTTACCTGTTCATGATGGCTGTAGGTGACTTTGCTATCGTAAAGGAACAATGGCGTGGCCGCGAGGTGAGCTACTATGTGGAAAAAGCATATGAACCATATGCCAAAGCCATTTTCGGTAATACCCCCGAAATGCTCACCTTCTACTCCGATATACTGGGCTATGAATATGCATGGCCTAAGTACTCCCAGATCGTAGTAAGAGACTATGTATCCGGTGCTATGGAAAATACCACTGCCACCCTGCATGGTGATTTCGTGCAAAAAACTGACAGGGAACTGCTGGATAACAACAACTATAACGAGTCTGTTATCGCCCATGAACTCTTTCACCACTGGTTTGGGGACCTGGTAACTGCTGAATCCTGGAGCAACCTGACCCTGAACGAGTCTTTTGCTGACTATAGCGAATACCTGTGGCTGGAACATAAATATGGTAAAGACGAAGCTGATGCCCACTCCCTGGAAGCCGGCGAAAGCTACAAACAGTTCGCCCAATATGCCGGCGACCGTGACCTGGTTCGTTTCCACTACCATGACAAGGAAGACATGTTCGATGCGATAAGCTATCAGAAAGGTGGCCGCATCCTCCACATGCTCCGCAACGTAGTAGGTGACAGCGCTTTCTTTAAGTCCCTGAACCTCTACCTGAAGACCAATGCCTTCAAACCTGCTGAAGCCCACCAGCTTCGCCTGGCTTTTGAAGAAGTAACCGGTGAGGACCTGAACTGGTTCTTCAACCAATGGTACTTTGGTGATGGCTTCCCTAAACTGGATGTGAGCTACAATTACAATGATGCCGCTAAAACAGTGACTGTCAATATCAACCAGACACAGGAATCCGGCAAGATCTTCCAGCTGCCAATAGCTATTGATGTTTACGCAGGAGGGAAGAAAGTAAGACACCTGGTAACCATAACCGATAAAACGTCTTCCTTCACCTTCCCATATACCAGCAAACCAGACCTGGTGAATGTAGATGCGGACAAGGTACTGCTGGCTGACATCAACGATCAGAGAGACCTGAACACCTACATCTTCCAGTTCAGCAACGCTCCTACCTACCTGGATCGCCGCGAAGCCCTGGAAGCATGTCTGAAAGAACAGGCAAATCCTGCTGCCCGCAAGGTGGTAATCGCTGCCCTGAAAGATAAGTTCTATGGTATCCGTTCCCTGGCTATAAAAGGCCTGAGCCTGAGCAATGATGACGTAAAGTCTGCCGCCCTCCCTATATTACAGCAGCTGGCCAAAGACGATAAAAATGCCCTCGTACGCGCAGCAGCCCTTAAACAACTGGGCAGCCTGAAAGATGCACAATATAGCTCCCTGTTCGAAGCAGCTACCAAAGACCAGTCTTATGCTGCTGCCGGTGCAGCACTGACCGGCCTCGCTTCCCTGGATGTTGATAAGGCCTATAATCTGGCTAAGCAAATGGAAGCGTCTTCCAGAGGTGCCCTGCGCAACGCAATTGCCAGCGTATATGCCAGGAAAGGGAATGAAGACGATGTTGCTTTCTTTGCCAAGACCTTCGATGAGGCCAGCGGCCAGGAGAAAGTAGAAGATGCGATCCAGTATATCACCATCCTGGCAAATGTGGATAACGCAGATATCGTGATCAAAGGCATCGGCCAGATCAAGGATATGACCAAAGCCTTCAATAACAAGATGGTAACCAATTACATGGTGAATATGCTGCAACCGGTAGCCAAGAGAAAACTGGATAAAGCAACTATCGCCCCTGCTGATAAAAAAGCAGACCTGATGAAGCAGTATGATTACATTAAAAAGGTGATCACTGAGCTAAAAGATTAAAAAACAAGTTCTTATAAAGAAAGAGCGCAGTTTTGCATATAGCGAAACTGCGCTCTTTCTTTTAGATAATAAGTTCATTATAAGCTCACTATAAGGTCACCAAAAGGGCACTTCATTATCGCCGGGATATTGAGGTGACCTTATCGTGTCGAAGAAGCGTCGAAGAAGCATCGAAGAAGCATCGAAGAAGCATCGAAGAAGCATCGAAGAAGCATCGAAGAAGCATCGAAGAAGCATCGAAGAAGCGTCGAAGAAACATCGAAGAAGCGTCGAACAAACGTCGAAGACAAGCCTTGAAAACCAGATGGGCTTAACCCCTAACCCAGCCCTACCTCCGTATGCCTGTCCGGGATCTCTATATCCCCAAATCCTTTTTTCAATAACCAATCCCTGAAAATCGTCTGCACCTCGTACTCCCCATGCACCAAAAACAACTTTTTCACCTCCCTCGGATCCTGGCAGGACAACCACTGGCTTAGGTCCTCATAATCTCCATGAGCACTCATAGACCGGATACTTCCTACCTCTGCCCTCACCTCGTAGCGGGTACCGTAGATAGAGACCTCCTTCGCTCCCCTCATCAGCCGGCCCCCCAATGACTGCGGTTCACAATACCCCACCATCAGGATGGTATTCTTACTATTATTAATATTATTCGCAATATGATGCTTTACCCTTCCGGCCTCCGCCATCCCGGAGGCAGAAATAATCACACAGGGCTCCTGGCGGAAGTTCAGATTCTTCGATTCGTCTACTGACTCTATAAAGTGTAAGCCAGGGAAGTCAAATACGTCATCATCTATCTGCAACAGCTTTGCTACCGCCTTATTAAACAATTCCGGGTGACTGGTCACTACCTCCGTAGCTTCCATTGACAGGGGACTATCCACGAAAATATCCACCTTAGGCAACTTGCCATCCAGCTGCGCCTTATTCAGGGCATACAGCAGCTCCTGGGTACGGCCTACGCTGAATGCAGGGATGATCAGTTTCCCTTTTTTTACCTTACAGGTATCATGAATATACCTCAGCAACACGTCGATACTGGGTGCGGCCTCTGCATGCAGGCTACTGCCATAGGTTGATTCCATGAGAATATAATCTGCCTGGGGGAACGTATCCGGCGATTTCAGGATCGCATCATTGTACCTGCCGATATCCCCACTGAAGGTGATCACCGTAGGCTTCCCTCCTTCTATGATCCGAAGGGTGACCGCTGCACTGCCTATGATATGGCCGGCATCGGTAAACATTACTTCTACATCATCATCTATCCTGTGCCATTGCTTATAGGTTTTTACTTTTTTGAAAGAGGCGATGCTTTTTTTCGCATCATCCACTGTATACAGGGGCTCTTCCTGTGGCAATCCTACCTTCCGGCGTTTCTTATTGGTGAACCTCACATCCTCTTCCTGGATACGGGCAGAGTCCATCAGCAGGATCTGGGTCAGGTCAAATGTAGCCGGGGTACAATAAATATGTCCTTTGAAGCCTCTTTTTACCAGTAGCGGTATCAGGCCGGTATGATCAATATGTGCGTGGGATAATACCATCATGGTGACGGTGGTGGGATCAAATCCAAGGTCAAAGTTCATTGCATCTGTGTCCTTGCCCATCCCCTGGAACATGCCGCAATCCAATAAGATTTTTTTCCCATTCTTTAGTGTAATCAGGTGTTTCGAACCAGTTACGGTTCTTGCCGCCCCATGAAAGGCTATCTTCATAATGATTGAGTTTTATCAGCGTTTCTTAAACGACCAGGTGATCGCGAACGTGGCAATTACTGTGCCATCGAGGCTTTTGCCAGTAGTATTGACGGTGATGGTAACAGGCTCCCCCGAAGCCACGGCATGCGCTATTGCTGCCTGCATGCTATTCAGTTCTTCACATGTAAAATAAGTCCTTCCCGTTGCTTTCTTCAAAAAGCTGGCCTGCATGCCGGTTACCAGCATGGATACACGCGCAGGGGCTGCATCCGCTGTAAACCACATGGCAGGTAAGCCAGTACTCATTTCAGCCGCCATTGCCAGGCAGGCAAAATAGGTAGACCTGAATGGATTTTGCGACAGCCACCTGAAAGGTACGGAAGTGATACAAACAGCAGGGCTTAATTGTTGTACCCTTACCCCTGCCAGCCAGGCCGCCGGTAATTTATACAACAAAAAAAGGGAAAACTTCCATCGCTGTTGTACTAAACGCTGGAATTGAGACATAAAGAGGTGTTATTGATTGGTGTAGTAAGCGGGATTAAGGGCATCCGGGCCCCATTGCTTCAATAACGCGGCTATCTTCTTCTGATCATATGAATCTGCTGATTCCAGTAATCCCGTATCCTGTGTATGGAGCCGGTTGCCTTTTGCGTCCAGGACCACGATTACCGGGAAGCCAAAGCGCTGTGGATAACCCAGCTTTTGCAGGATAGGCAGGTTCTTGTTCTCCTTGCTATAATTGAGATGGTAGACGATAAAGTTCTTGTCAAGCAGGCTTTTCAGTGTGCTGTCTTCTTCCGTGAATTTATAGAATCGCTTACACCAGATGCACCAGTTGCCACCTACCTGCACCAATATATGCTTCTTGGCGGCAGCGGCCTGCCGTTGTGCAGCTGCCAGGTCTGCAGCGGCATCGGCTGCCGGGTTATAAATGTGCTCCAGGTCCAGGGCATGCTTTTCCTGTGCATGCAGGGTAACAGTGGCAAAGAGGCATAATGATGCGATGAATAAGCGACTAAATACTTTCATGTTCCAGTGATTGAATGTATTGATAGATTCCCATTTGGGCATTGACAGCGGGCGCACCTTTTTCAGGATGTAAAGGTATGTTATGTAACTGTGCATCCAGCATCGCTGCATTGGTATTGTCTGCCAGCTGAAGGTGAATGATCTCTTTCAGCTGTGCTGCCAGTTCCTTTGCATATACCGGGAAGCACACTTCTATACGCCTGTGAATATTCCGGTTCATCCAGTCAGCAGATCCCATATATACCTCTTCCGCTCCGTTGTTATGGAAGATGAATACCCTGGCGTGTTCCAGGTAGCGGTCCACAATTCTTCTTACATTAATATTGCTGCTTTCCGGCTGATTGGGTTGCAGGCAGCAAATGCTACGGGCGATGAGGTCTACCTGTACGCCTGCTTCACTGGCCTCGTACAGTTTGGCAATCATATCCTTCTCCTGCAGGTTATTCAGCTTGATGATGATATGTGCCGGCTTGCCTGCTTTCTTATTGGCGATCTCCCTGTCTATGAGTTCGGAGAAACGGGTCTTCAGGTTAAACTGGGCTACCAGCAGGTGATTAAATTTCAGGTAGCGGTATTTATCAGGTTGCTGGCGGGCCTGCAGGTACAGGAACAGCAGTTCCAGTTCCTGGGTGATGCCGGGATGCGCAGTAAGCAATACATGATCTGTATAGAAACGGGCCGTGCTTTCATTGAAATTGCCGGTCGCCATCAATCCCGCATAATCCCATTGATAGCCACGTTTACGCTTTACCAGGGCGATCTTGGCATGTACTTTCAGACCAGGAATGCTATAGATGATTTTTACACCTGCTGCCTTCATTTTCTTGGCCCAGCGAATATTATTAGCTTCATCGAACCGTGCTTTCAGTTCTACGAATACCGTCACCTGCTTGCCATTGCGGGCAGCGCTGATGAGGGCATTGGCGATCTGTGAACTGGCGGCTATGCGATATAGCGTGATGTAGATTTCTTTGACTGTGGGATCTGTAGCTGCTTCGTTGAAGAAACGGAGAATGTACTCATATCGCTGATAGGGCGGATGGAGAATGATATCCCTTTGTAAGATCTCTTCCAGCAGATGCGGTACCTTATCCAGCTGCGGCAGGTGAGCCGATGGCTGCTTAGGATATGTAAACAGCGGAGACTTAACAGGCATGGGCAGGTCTGCCAGATCTTTCAGGTTGTGATACCGGCCCCCCGGCACCATTTCCTGTGCCAGGATATTGAAGTAAGTACCTAAGAGTTGTCTCAGGGCCAATGGCATGCTACTATCGTAAAGGAAGCGGGTAGGGATCCCCAGTTCTCTTTTGGCAATCATAGTTTCTACCTGGTCCAGGATATCGCTGGCCAGCTCGTTCATATCAGTTTCCGCATCGCGGGTAATCTTGATACTATAGCAGCCATTCACAGTATATCCCGGGAACAGCCAGCCTACGTTTTCCCTGATGATGTCGTCCAGCATCACGATATAACTTACATCCTGAATCTGCGGGAGCTCAAAGAAACGGGGCAGCTCACTGCTGGGAATATTGACCACTGCATATTGCAGGCGATCTGGTTCATTGTCAGGAGAAAGGGAGACAACCAGGTAAAGCTGGTTATTTTCGAGGAATGCATCCTTAGGTTTCTTCTGATCCAGCCAGAAAGGTTGCAGAAAACCCTGGATCTTCGTCTGGAAGTACTCCCGCATAGGACCCAGATGGGCAGGCAGGATTTCCTGGTTATAGTAAAGATCTATTCTGTTATCTCTTAATGCAGGCAGGAGTTGTTGGGTAAGGGTAGCACCAAATTCTCCCAGCTGCCTGTTGATCTCCTGTTGAATAATGGGGAGCGTATCGGTAGAGAGGGTTTCTTCGCCCGCTACACCGGGATTGTCGCGCACCAGTTTATTCACTGCCATGACAGCGGGCATACGCACACGAAAGAATTCATCTAAGTTGGAGGAGAAGATGGACAAAAAACGGATTCGCTCATATAGCGGCACCGCAGGATCTTTGGCCATGCTCAGCACTCTGTAATTAAATGACAACCAGCTCAGATCACGGTCATACAGCGGAGTATTCATAATTCATCTATCATTTTTACTTAGCGAAAACCAGCATTCACTTACAGCTAAGCGTGTTTTTCGCGATACCGGGATTGCCTGCGGCGGGCTATAAATTCCTGTGATTCCTTAGTTATTTACCGGGAAGAACAGCACTGCAATCACAAATGCCAACACTGATATAATCAGGCCAAACATAAATATGTTGTACGCGATACGTAGTTGCTTATACTTTTTGCCCAGTACGACCCCCAGGTGATAGATATCCTGAATCATGCTACCATACAGGTAATCACTGTCTTTCATCATCTCAGTCATACCCCAGGCATACTGCTCCAGTTGCATTTCATGGAAGTTGCCAAAGAAGAGCAGGTTTGTCTTTTTATTGGCGATGTCCTCTCTTGTAAACTGGCCTTTATTCACATTCGGACGGGTAGCCAGTACGGAAAAGATGATGGTAACTACACCTGTAGTGAGGAATAGAATCGAGGGAATGATCAGGTTTGGATAATCTTCCAGCTTGCGGAAGAGCACCCCGAGGATCACAGATACGATGATAGAATTCACCGAAATCATAATATGCGCCTTGCTATCGGCCATGGCACTCAGGCGGATGTGGTTAGCGGAGGTAGTACGGAACATGGTCTCCACCCCTCTGCCGGCTTTGGGCTCTTTATTTTCTTTTTTCGGTTTATCGATTTTCAGCTTTTTGCTTTCTTTAGCCACCACTTCTTCCAGCTTCTCTCCTTTCTTCTCTGCCTTCGCCTCCTGTTTCTCCAGGCGTTTTTTCAGCCATGCGATGTTTTCTTCTTTCTGCTCCTGCAACAAGGCCTGACAGTAAGCAGTATGGTAATGATGCGCTTCCAGCAGTTTCAGGGTTTCTGCTGTCCAGGCAGCACCGGGTATTTCCTTTTTATGCGTCAGCTCTATTTCTTCGTGCAATACCTTGGTCCGTTTCTTAAACTCTTTGGTCCCAAAGTTGAAGAGATCTGCATCGCAAACGATCTCTTCCAACAGGTTATGAGGCTCCTGTGGCATTTTGGTAGCCATGATGCAGCCACTTACCTGCTCTTGTATATTTAACGGCACTTTTTGTTCATTTAGGAAATTAAGGGCCAGCGTAGCACCTGTTTCCTCGTGCGTTTTTGACTCTCCCAGCAGGTAGCCCAGGTCATGAAACCAGGCAGCTATATACACTACCAAAAGGTCGGTATCCTGCAGGCGATAGTGAGCTGAAATCTGCGCTGCTGCTGCAACGACCTGTCTGGTATGCTCCAGGTTATGGTACACCAGATCAGGGTTAGGATGGTCCTGGTATTGTGCGGTCACATACTGTTGTGCGGCATCGATGATTACACTTGTCTGCATAAGGCTTAGTTAAAAAAGCAAAACTGAGTTCAGCAAGTTACTGCATTTTTTGAGTTAATTTTATTCCACCATACTGCTCATCTTATGACTCTACGACATTTATTATTAGTTGCCCTGTTGCTCACTTCATGTAATTATTACAACAACAGGGATAAAAAATACGAATCTCCCAAAGGCTATAACCTTGCGGAACCCACACGGTTTCACGTGAGACAATCCATGCAGGAGATCTCAGGCATCGTACTGGCACCCGATGAACACCATATTCTGGCTATCAATGATGAACAGGGCAGGGTATTTTCTATTGATGTAACGGGCGATACCCCGTATCCCAACTGGAAGTTTGACAAAAGCGGCGATTATGAAGACCTCGCTACCGATGGCAAAAACTGGATGGTACTGAAAAGCAATGGTCACCTTTACCAGGTGACAGGCCTCTTCTCTGATTCTACCGATGCTGTTCACTACAAACTACCAGTGGAGGGCAAGAAAGAGTTCGAAACCCTGTACTATGACCCCCGCAATGATGGAATGGTGATGCTGTGTAAAGCCTGCGCAGATGATAAAGGCAAAGGCTATAATACTGCCTACCGCTTCGATATGAAGACCTGGGAATTCGATGAAGACCCCTTCTACCGGATTAATATCGCGGATATAGAACGTCTTACAGGCGAAGATATTGGCCTCTTTAAACCATCTGCCGCCGCTGTACATCCCTTTGAAAAAAGATTGTATATCCTCTCCGCAGTCAACAGGATGCTGGTGATCGCTGACCTGGATGGCAAAGTACAGGAAGCCTATAATCTGAAGCATGCCATATTCAAGCAACCGGAAGGCATTTCATTTGCTATTAATGGTGATATGTATATATCCAACGAATCTGCCGATGAATCTTCGGCTAATATCCTCAAGTTCAAATACAACCAAAGACCTCTGTAACGATGAAGTACCTTTTACATCTCTCCATGCTGTTCCTGCCTTTTCTGGCACAGGCACAGGATACTCTGGCCAGAAGGATCATCCTGATCGGGGATGCCGGCGAACTGCACCAGGATGGGCATAACCCTGTCATAGATGCTGTAAAAAGCCGCTTCGACCTGCAGGATGCCAGGAACACCGTTCTCTATCTGGGAGATAACGTTTATCCCTATGGGATGCCAGACCCTACCAGTAGCCGGTACCCACTTTCCAAAGAGATACTAGATTACCAGGTGAACCTGGTACGCAATACAAATACACAGGCTTACTTCATTCCCGGCAATCATGACTGGGAAAAGTCAAAGCCCAATGGCTGGGAGACCATCATCAATCAGCAACTCTATATTGATTCCCTGAACCTCCCCAATGTGAACTTCCTGCCAAAAGATGGTTGCCCCGGCCCTATCGAAGTTGCGCTGGACAAGAACATCACCCTTGTGATCATGGATACCGAATGGTGGCTGTTCCCCTATGCCAAACCCGGCCCGGAGTCCTCCTGTGATTTCAAAACCAAACAGGATGTATTGACTGAACTGAGTGATATCGTGATCCGTAACCGGAATAAGCTGGTCATCTTTGCAAGCCACCACCCTTTCCGGAGCTATGGTATTCACGGTGGCTACTATACGTTGAAGCAACACATCTTCCCACTCACTGATCTGAAGAAGGGATTGTATATTCCGCTGCCGGTAGTTGGTTCTATCTATCCCCTGACCCGTGGGGTATTCGGTACGCCCGAAGACCTGCCAAATCCTGACTACCAGGAGCTGGTAAGTGGCGTGGAAGCCGCCTTCAAATCACACGGACCCGCCATCTTTGTAGCCGGGCATGATCACTCCTTACAGTTCATTAAAGACAAAGAGAATTACTATATAGGTAGTGGTAGCGGAGCCAAAGAGACCCGTGTAAAGAAAGGCCCCAAGTCGCTGTATGCCAGTAACGAGAACGGCTATGCGGCGCTGGAAATCTCAAAGAATGGAAATATTACGGTGCAATATTATACCGTGGACAAAACCGATGGCCCTTCATTTACCAGTTCCCTTTTCAATGTACAGGACATCCGTTCTGAGCAACAAGCCAATGCAAGTCCGACCGCAAAAGAGTTACCTCCATTTATAACCATGCCTGCTGATACCCAGTATATTCATAAAACAGGCATTCACTACTGGCTGCTGGGGCATAACTATCGTACGGTATGGGCAGCCCCGGTGAACTTCCCGGTGCTGGACATCAACAAAGAAAAGGGTGGCCTGAAAATATTGCAGCGTGGTGGTGGAATGCAAACCCTCTCCCTGCGCCTGGAAGATAAATCGGGTACCGAATGGGTACTGCGTTCAGTAAAGAAATATCCTGAAAAAGCCATTCCTGCAGAACTGAAAAACACCATTGCCAAAGACGTAGTGCAGGACCAGATCTCTGCCTCCAATCCATATGCGACTATGGCAGTAGCCAGCCTCGCTGAAGCGGCAGGCGTACCACATACCAACCCAACCTTTGTATACTTACCTAAGGATACTTCGCTCGGTATCTACGCCAGCACTCATGGTGATGATGTTTACCTTTTTGAAGAAAGAGAACCGGTGGTAAAGGGTAAAACCTACAATACCATCAAGGTTCTGGAACAAATTCAGGGGGATAATGACAATACCATAGACCAGGAAGCTGTAGCCCGTGCACGCATGCTGGACCTGCTGATGGCAGACTGGGACAGGCATGATGACCAGTGGAGATGGGGGGTGAAGAAACACAAGAAACGCGATACGAAAGAATACTATCCTATACCCCGGGACCGCGACCAGGCTTTCTTCGTGAACCAGGGCGTGATCACCGCTATTGCGGCCAGGAAATGGGTGATGCCAAAGTTCCAGGGCTTTAAGCCTTACTTTCCTAACATCGAATATCAAAACCCTTCCGCACAACCATTTGACCGTTCCTTCATGAATGAAATTGATGAAGAGAAATGGAAGAGGATTAGTCATGAGCTGGTACAGAGTCTGCGAGACTCTGTGATTGCGGCTGCCGTAGACCGGTTCCCGGATACGGTGCGGAAACAGGTAGGCGACTTTACCATCAAAACCCTCATTGCCCGCCGTGATAAACTGGAGAAATCATCCCTTGATTTCTACCACTTCCTGGCGAAAGATGTAGATGTAACCGGTACAAAAAAGGATGAGTTGTTCACCATCGAAAGACAAAAAGATGGATTCGTATCCCTGAATGTGAATAAGATCAGCAAAAAAGGCGAGGTGCAGCAAAACATCTACTCCCGCACTTTTGATCCGAATGTAACCAGGGAAGTAAGAATCTTCGGATTGGGCGGGGAGGATAAATTCGATATCAAAGGGGATTATCACACACCTATTCACATCCGCATCATCGGTGGTAAAGACAATGATACTTACAGAGACAGTACTACCCAGCATGCAGGTAATCATATCCGCATCTATGAGAAACGTGGTGGTGCCGATACTTTCCAGCTGGCAGGCAATGAACGCAGGATCCTTTCTTACGATCCGGCGAATATCAAGTATGAACGTACACCCTTGCTGTACATCTACGATAAGCTGATGCCACTGGCTACTGCTGGTTTTAACAGTGACGATGGGTTATCACTGGGTGTAGGATTCCAGTATACCAAACAGGGTTTCCGCAAGCGACCATTTGCGTCCAGACAAACTTTAACGGCAGGTCATAGCCTGGGTACAGAAGCCTGGCAGTTCAAATACCTGGGTGAATTCACTGACATAATCGGGAATACAGATCTGGCGCTGACAGCTACGGCCAAGGCTCCGAACAATACAATCAACTTCTTCGGTTATGGCAATGAAACCGTGTTTGAGAAAGACCTGAAGATTAAATATTATCGTACACGATTCAGCCTGTATAATGTAGAGCCTTTGTTCAAAACTAATTTGTCCAACAAGTTCCAGCTGATCTACGGACCAACTTTTACTTATTATACACTGGACAAAGATGCGACCAAAGGCAGGATCATTGAAGACTTTGATAAGAACGGGCTGGACTCCCTGTCTGTTTATCAATCCAAATTCTATGCAGGTTTAAAACTGGGTTACCAGATCGATACCCGTAATAATACAATTGCGCCTACACGTGGTTTCTACTGGAATACTACTTTACATGGCAACCAGGGATTGAATGATCAACAACGTCATTACCTGCAATTGTCTACTGACATGAGCATTTATACCAGCTTTAGTACGCCGGCAAATTTAGTATTGGTGACAAGGTTTGGTGGTGGTAAGCTCTGGGGGCATTATGAATATTTCCAGGCTATGTATTTAGGTGGTGTCCAGAACCTGCGTGGTTATCGTAACTATCGTTTTGCAGGTGATGCAATGGCATTCAACAATACAGAGCTGCGATTGAAACTGTTTGAATTCAGGTCTTACCTGTTCCCGGCCACTGTGGGTTTACTGGCTTTCAATGATGTGGGCAGGGTTTGGAAGAGTGGAGAGAAATCTTCCGCATGGCATGACGGATATGGTGGAGGTATCTATTTCAGCCCGGTAAATATGCTGATACTGACAGCAACGGTGGGAAGGTCTGAAGAGGAGGTGTTACCTTATATTACATTTGGATTTAGATTCTAAACATAATAAAGAGGTTGTATCAAAAGTAATTTCCGGGATTTAATCCGGATTCCTGATGGAGAGGATTCTCTTTTATTGAATGCTCAATGCCATCAAATTACTTTTGATACAACCTCTTTTTTTTATGCGTCCATATTTACTTTCACTCTTAATGCTCTCAGGCCGCTTACGCCCTGCAGGTCTTCCAGGTCGAGCATTTCTACATCCGGCAGCAGGATATTCTTGTTCTGCAGGAAGTTGATATACTTCAGGTATTCTTCCATCTCTTTCGCATAAGCATACACGATAGCAATGGTACCCGGCTGGGTGAGGCGTTTGCCTGTCTGGCGAATGTGCACCTTATCAATTCTCTTCTTCAGAATTTCATAGCGGATGTTGTAGGCACCTTCCACATCGAAGCGGCGCTCATCCTGTCTGAAACTGATGTCGATCGGATTGCTATGTGCCAGTACCAGCTGTGTAGTTTGCAGAGGTACCTTCAGTGACGGAATCAGCTTGTTGGTGAGTCTTGCAATATCTGCCATAGACTGGATCTGCCACAGGCGCAGGTTACGCAGGTAGAGCAGGTCGAACTTACGGGTTTGTGCAATGGCCTGTCCTATATAGATATTATACTCTACCCCATCTGTACGATACTTCTCGAAGTAGCATGGGAAGGAGTGTTGTATGTTTTCTTTCTCTTTATCCAGGTATTGGTTCAGCTCAGCATTGATCATGGCCAGGCTATCTTCATAATCCTGGCGGTGGTGCTGAATGTGGCCTTCTGTCTGGTCTACGAGGGAGAAGTAGCGTTCCAGTGCCGGCTGCAGTTCGGGATGACTTTCGTGCAGGTGGCGGAACAATGGGCCGATTTCTTCGTCCAGGTAGTTATTGGTGCGCAGTTCATCTTCAGAGAGCATACCACTGGTGATACCGGTGATGAGCTCATCGTTCTTAAACTTCAGCTCTTCCAGCAATGGCAGGTAGATGGTATTGCCAATGTGGTCCAGGGTTTCCCGGATCAGGAGCAGCTGTTCGCGAAGGTCTTCATGAATCGCATTGCTACGCTCAGTAGAAGAGTTTCTGATGTCCACAGCGCCATATAAGGGATAGACATCTTCGAAGGCAATGTTGCCAATGTCTTTTCTCTTTGCTTTAGGTGTGTGCAGGTAATGCCATGCTGCATCGATGAATTTCCATTCTACGGCAGGCTGCAGGGCAGTAAACTGTTCCTTGATCACCTGGGTAATACGGTTGGAGGTGATATCTGCACCTCTGTTCAGCAGCATTACCATGAGTGGGTACGCAGGCATAGCCTGCGCCAGGGTTTCGGCAGTGATCTTGTTAGGTGTGCCGGAAGCCAGTTCTACAATACCCAGCAGGGTATCCTCATGCCATACAGGCACCAATACAAAGCTATTGATACCTTTCAGGGGCAGGTAGCGCAGGAATGGATAAGCATACAGGGTACTTTCAGTTACCACAGGCAGCAGCAGCGGTGTTTTGTTCTGGCCCAGGTACTGGATCAGTTGCTGAAACAGCTGTTGCTGTTGTTTTTCACTCCCTGTTACACCCAGGGTCACCCCACTTTCGCACTGTTCACATTCGAGCACATAGCGGCCATTGATTTTAGGAATGGGTACTACGTGTACACTCAGGTCGGTATCGCCCATCAGTGCCTGTACTTCTTCTTCCATCCTACGATAGGTACGTCTTTCGTTGCCTTCGTGCATGTTCAGGATCAGGTTCTTCATTACATTCTGCACCTCATCTTTGGTGACATCCTGTAATGTCCAGATCACGAATCCTTCGAGGGAGAAATTGTCCAGTGGAAGGATTTCTTTCAGACCTTCGGGGCTGAACTTTTTCATACATACGGTATCGTATGAGAGGGGTGGCAGCTCACCTTTTACCTTTACTTCCACGAAGCGGGGGTCTACATTCACCTTCACATAGCGCTTGCCACCATTGTGACCGGGCATATTGATGTGGTGAATGATCTCGTTCTGGTAAGTGACGGGGAAGCCATATGCTTTCTCCAGGATCAGCTTGTAGAGCCATTCCAGTTTATCTTTCTTCATTTTTTCTGCCGAAATACCTTTAGGCATTTCCAGCATTCTGTCGCCATTATCGGCGAAGATATTTTTGAAGAGATCGGAGTAATAAAATATAGCGAACTTCTGAGGGACACCGATACCATAGATATCCTTGTCCATATCAGCAGTGATCGGAAATATTGTAGCGATAATGAGGTCGATATACTCCTGGTAAGCTGACAGGTCATCCGCTCCGGCTATGGGGCCCAACAGCGCAGGGTTACTCTCAAAGCGTTCGGCGATTTTTTGGTAATACGCCGCCCGGCTATCTGATTTACTGGCCGCTTTCTCCTTCAGATACTTCACATAGGGTGCGAAGGAGATATGGGATTCTATCAGTGCCTCATCCTTTAATTGGTCGGGACTGGCAGTTAAAACTTTCATAATCTAAAATATGTAAAAATGACTCATCTAGTTAATTGACGATTGGGCAAATAAAAAATTGTGAATGTTACAATTAGTGAATTACAGCGTGCAGGATTAAGCAGAGAGATTGTGGTTGATAGTTAAGTGCAAATTTAATGCAAAACCACAAATCCCGCCATAAAAAGTTATAGGCCTGCCAATGCGGCAGACCTATAAAAATATTCTAATCTGTAAAATATTCTAATTATAATTCGATCTGATTTTTTAGCAGGTCTTCGAATGTATCTCTTCTACGGATCAGCTGGGCTTTACCGTCTTTTACCAGTACTTCGGCAGGTTTGAAACGGGAGTTGAAGTTGGATGCCATTTCAAAACCGTATGCACCGGCGTTGTAGAATACCAGGAGATCGCCTTCTTTCACTTCATTTAGTTTACGATCCCAGCCGAAAGTATCAGTTTCGCAGATGTTACCTACTACGGTATAGATCCGTTCGGTTCCTTTTGGATTAGAGATGTTTTTGATCAGGTGGAAGGCATCGTAGAACATAGGGCGGATCAGGTGGTTGAAACCTGAGTTGACACCTACAAATACGGTAGCGGTGGTTTGTTTGATCACGTTTGCCTTTACTACGAAGTAACCGCTCTGGCTTACCAGGAATTTACCTGGTTCGAACCATACCTGGAGGGGGCGGTTGTATGTTTTGCTGAATTTGTTGAAAGCGTCGGAGAGCTTTTTACCCAGCAGCTGGATGTCGGTTTCAGGGTCGCCCTGTTGGTAAGCTACTTTGAAGCCGCTACCGAGGTCGATGAATTCCAGGTCCGGGAAGTTCACGGCCAGTTCAAACATGATATCTACCCCACGGAGGAAAACGTCTACATCCTTGATTTCGGAGCCGGTGTGCATGTGCAGGCCGGTTACTTTCAGTTTGGTGCTCTTTACGATGCGCTCAATGTGGCGGATCTGGTGGATGGAGATACCGAATTTGCTGTCTACGTGACCTGTGGAGATCTTGTAGTTACCGCCTGCCATAATGTGTGGGTTCAGGCGGATGCAGATAGGGTAAGAGTCACCGAAGCGGTTACCGAATTGCTCCAGGATGGAGATGTTGTCGATATTGATATTTACGCCCAGGTCTTTTGCAGCCACGATTTCGTCGAGGTCTACGCAGTTAGGGGTAAAGATGATGTTCTTTGGATCAAATCCTGCCTTAAGGCCGAGTTGGACTTCGTTGATAGACACGGTATCCAGACCGCAACCCAGGGAGTTGATGTACTTCAGGATGTTGATATTGGTGAGCGCCTTACAGGCGTAGAAAAAGCGTGCGTCCGTCTTTTGGAAGGCGTCCTTTAACTTTTCGTACTGGATGGCAATCTTTTCTGCATGGTATATATATACCGGAGTTCCAAATTCTTCCGCTACTTTCACAAGGAAGTCGGTGGAGAGTACGTCGCTTTGCTTAGGCATTTATTGAGATCTAATTAATGAGGATGCGAATTTACGCAGCAAAATTGAAAGTTTTTGCGAAAAAAAGAGGCCCGGGCTTTCAGCCCGGGCCTCTTTTTTATTCTTCGTCATCGGTTGTCATAAATCCGTCCAGATCCCTTCGCTCCTTTTTGGTCGGCCTTCCGATCTTGCTCGGACGCTTACCGGTATGGAAGCTGGCGGCAATCCGCTGGTTCATTTGCTGATCCTCTTCAGGGGTCAGATCCACATAGTGTTTGATCGCTTCGGAGTATTGCACCCTGTTTGCCAGCAAACTGACTACTTCAATCACCCATTTCCTGGATTCAGCCCTGATTTCATATTTATCACCAATCCCGACTGCCCTGGCAGCCTTCACGTTGTTGCCATTCATCTTCACCCTCCCGCCATCGCAGGCCGTGGCGGCCTGGGAGCGCGTCTTGAATATCCTGATCGCCCAGAGATACTTATCCAGGCGCAGTTTCTCTGTGTTCTGCATAATTATTTCTTATTCATTTCCGCAAAGAACTTGTGGAAATAAGGAATGGTTTCAATTCCTTTATAATAGTTAGCCAGACCATACTTCTCATTTGGAGAGTGCAGGTTGTCGCTATCTAATCCAAAGCCCATGAGGATGGTCTTCAGTCCCAGTTCTTTTTCAAACAGTGCTACGATAGGAATACTACCACCACCGCGCACTGGTATTGGAGATTTACCAAAAGTTGTCTTGATAGCTTCGCTGGCAGCCTTGAATGCCACATGATCAGTCGGCGTTACATAAGGGCTGCCACCATGGTGAGCGGTTACCTTTACTTTTACAGACTTAGGGGCAATCTTTTCGAAGTGTGCCTTGAACAGGTCAGAGATCTGGATCCAGTCCTGGTTAGGAACCAGGCGCATAGAGATCTTGGCATGTGCTTTAGAAGGCAGTACGGTTTTGGAACCTTCCCCGATATAGCCACCCCAGATACCGTTTACCTCCAGGGTAGGACGGATACCGGTACGCTCGATAGAAGTATATCCTTTTTCTCCCCACAGTTCTTCTACGCCCAGGTCTTTCTTATACTCAGCTTCGTCGAACGGTGCTGCGTTCAGGGCAGCCCTGTCTTCTTTGCTCAGTTCCTGTACGTTGTCGTAGAAACCAGGGATGGTAATGTGGTTATTTTCGTCATGCAGGGAAGCGATCATCTGGCAAAGGATGGTAGCAGGGTTTGCTACAGCACCACCGTATACGCCGCTGTGCAGGTCGCGGTTAGGGCCGGTCACCTCTACTTCCATATAAGACAGGCCGCGAAGACCGGTATCCAGGCTGGGATTTTCCAGGCTCAGCATGGAGGTATCAGAGATGAGTACCACGTCTGCTTTCAGTCTTTCCTTATTTTCCTTGATAAAGATCCCCAGGTTGGCAGAACCTACTTCTTCCTCCCCTTCAATCATGAATTTGATATTGCAGGGAACAGAGTTGGTATTCATCATGGTTTCGAATGCCTTCACGTGCATGTAGAACTGGCCTTTATCGTCCGCAGAACCGCGTGCATAGATCTTTTCATCTTTGATTACTGGTTCGAAGGGACCGCTATGCCAGAGTTCCAGGGGGTCAGCAGGCTGCACGTCGTAGTGACCATATACCAATACGGTGGGAAGGGCCGCATCGATGATTTTTTCTCCATATACGATAGGGTGGCCGGCAGTAGGGCATACTTCTACATTGTCAGCACCCGCTTCTACCAGGCGTTGTTTCACCGCTTCGGCGCAGGCCGCTACATCTTTGTTAAAACGGGAGTCTGCGCTTACGGAAGGAATGCGCAACAAGGCCAGCAATTCTTCCAGGAAACGGTCTTTATTCTTTGTCTGATAATCTTTCCAAACTTGCATATTCCACTAAGTTTTTCTTTAGAAAGCTGCAATTTAAGGGAAAGTCTATAAATAGGGGTTTAGAAAAATCGGAATTCATTAACATGGCATTAACACAATTCTCCTTCTTTCTATCGAAATTTAAATGGTATTGGGGACATGACACTTAGCGCATATTAGGGAGACTAACTAACCAAAATAACCTTATTCATATGATTACCAGCGAGGATACCGCTATGTTATCCGCATTGAAGAAGGATAATACCCTGGAGGCCTATCAATACTTCTTTATGAAATATTATAAACCCCTCTGCCTGAAAGCCAGTATAATGTTGGGGAGTATGGATGAGGCAAGGGAAGAAGTACAAAAGATATTTATAGAAGTATGGAAGACCCGGCAATATCAGCAGATAGAACATGCCCCCGGTGGCTTTTTCTATCAACTTGTTGATGCCAGATGTCGTCAGTTGCAGGAAACAGTCGTGGCTACTGCTCAACAATACAAAGCGCCCTGCCCACCCTGTGAAACGGGGCCGGCACTGGTGCCTACGTCAATTACAACACCACTGATCATGGCTATTGAGAGATAACCCGGCCCATGACGTAAGATATAAAACCAAGACTCAACGTAATTATTATCTTAAAAACCCTCGTAACCACTCTATAAAAAAATGAAATACGACCAAGAGTACATTTACAGTTTACTACTGCGTAAGCAACTTGGCGATTTAACTGAAGTGGAAGACAAGCTGCTGCAAAAGGAAATGCATCACAATGAAAATGTGCGCCGCTGCTGGCAGGAATATGAAGAAGCCATATTGTACACCAATAATGCTTTCCTGGAAGACCTCCAGGTAGAAGCTGACTGGCTGAAAGTCAAAGCTATACTGGAACCAACGCCTGTATATCTCAGGGTATTGAAATACCTGAAGAAAGTGCGGGTAGCGGCAGCTATTATCCTTGCTATAGGCGCTACCGCAGCGGCATATTATTTAGTACCTGCCAAAAAGCAGGCACCTCATCAAACAGCCAACCATTACCGCATTGTTTTACCACAAATGGCAGGCAGACCTATATTCTCTGCGCCTGCACCAACGTCGGTAGCCACCAACGATGATGAGGTGATAACTACCGATTCCGCTATTAAAGTAGTAGGCGATTCCGGGGCTATTGCCATCAAAAATATCCGTCCGGATACCATCTACCAGAGCAAATCCCTGGAGTGGAATACGCTGACCGTGCCCCCCAAGCAGGATTATCATATTGAACTGGCAGATGGTACGGAAGTACATCTCAATGCCAGCTCCACGCTGCGTTTCCCATTTATCTTCCCCGGCAAGACAAGAGAAGTATACCTGGAAGGGGAAGCTTACTTTACGGTAGCGCACAACCCTGAAAGGCCGTTTATTGTACACACAGGAACCACCTCCGTGATAGCCTTAGGTACGGCTTTCAACGTCAATTCTTATGATAACAATACAGTTACAACCTCCCTGGTGCAAGGTATTGTGGTGACAGATGTAGGAGATAGTCTTGATGTAACACTCAAGCCCGGGTTTGAGGCAATATATCATCCCGGTGAGCGGTTCAAGGTAAAAAGGTTCGACGAAACGGTTACCCTGGGTTGGCGGGAAGGCGTATATCGCTTCCGCAACAGGCCGATGGAAGAGCTGAGACCTGTATTGCAACGCTGGTTTGGACTCAAGCTGGACTTTTCGGCAGCACCTTCATTTCAGAACACACACTTCTCGGGCAGCCTTGAAAAAGATAAAAAGGTTGAAGATTTTCTCGACGAGATCTGTAAGCAATTAAAGTTGGACTATCAGATATACGACAATACTGTTCACTTCATGGTTAAGAAATGAGTTTCTGACGGAGCAGGAACTCCAGCTTCTCATTTACATCCAGCAATTTTGCTGTCAATTCCTTATTTTCTTTGCGCAGGGCATATACTTCAAATGCCTTTTCTATGTTGTGACGCAGGTCCTCGTCATTCCATGGCTTGGAAAAATACTTGTACACCTGACCTTTGTTGATGGCATCAATGACCGCATTGATGTCGGCATAACCTGTCAGCAGGATTCGGATGGGCTCAGGATATTTATCCAGGATGGATTCAAAAAACTCAATCCCGGTCATCTTGGGCATCCGCTGATCTGAAATGATGATATGAATTTCTTCCTTTTCCAACACTTTCTCTGCTTCCTCAGCCGAACTTGCCGTAAATACCGTGTATAGTCTACGGAAAGATGCTTTGAACGCATTTAAGTTATGAATCTCATCATCGATATACAGAATATGGATGTGTTGTGCACTCATTGAAGCAGACTTAAATACAATTTAATGAAAAATAGAGGTGTACAAAACGAATGAAAAGTATTCCTAACGATATATTTACAATAAGAAAACACCACCAAAATTATAGAGAAACCTACATTTGCTGACTGACTTTTTCACCAATGCTGATTTCTTTCTTGTGAAAGTAAAATATAATCCTTTTATCGTTCCTGCGGTTATTGTTCAGTAAGTTGGTTAGCAGGCTTTAGCATAATAACTCCTTGTACTTTGCGTAATTTCTTGTAGGTTTGGATAAGCCTGTCATTACTCACTATACTAATTTACAGAAAATCAGGGCAATACAAACAGGCATTAACATTGTTATAATTGTAAATAAATCTAAGCACAAATGAAAAAGAGTACGCTCACACTTATCATTATTCTTGCCGTAGTTGTCATTTTTGGAGGCTGTGGAGTTTCCAAATACAATAGCATTGTACGTCTGGATCAGGCAGTAAAAAGCAAGTGGAGCAATGTGGAAGCACAGTATCAGCGCAGGGCAGATCTGATCCCGAATCTGGTAAGTACTGTTAAAGGTGCTGCCAATTTTGAGAAAGAAACCCTGACCCAGGTAATGGAAGCCAGAGCAAAAGCTACCCAGATCACGATCAAAGGCGATGACCTGACTCCTGAAAAAGTACAACAGTACCAGGCAGCACAAGGTCAGCTGAGTACAGCACTAGGCAGATTGCTGGCTGTATCTGAAGCCTATCCTGAACTGAAAGCTAATCAGAACTTCCGTGACCTGCAGGCACAACTGGAAGGTACTGAGAACCGCATTACCGTAGCACGTAACGACTTTACCACTGCCGTAGAAAGCTTTAACGCAACTGTCAGCACTTTCCCTAACAACATCGTAGCCGGTTTCGGTGGTTTCAAAGCCAAAGAATACTATATGGCCGACAAGGGTGCTGAAAACGCTCCAAAAGTGCAGTTCTAATATCAAAACAGCTCACTCATCTATGCGTTTATTCCCTAAAAAAGAACTGCTCACCGAAGCAGAGAAACAGCAACTGGTACAGGCTATCCGCAGTGCGGAAAGAATGACCAGCGGAGAGATCCGGGTATATGTAGAAAGCCATTGCAAATTTGTAGATCCCATGGACAGGGCCCAGCAGATCTTCGTTCAACTGAGCCTGGAAAAGACAAGGTTCCGGAATGGGGTACTACTTTACTTTGCACTGAAAGACAAACAATATGCAATTGCCGGGGATAAGGGCATTCATGAAAAAGTGGGCAAAGATTTCTGGAAAGAAAGAACCAAAAACATGCTGGCACATTTTGCCAATGGCCAGGTGGTAAAAGGTATTGAAGCCTGCATCACCGAGATAGGCGAAGCACTCTGTGTTCACTTTCCACATGAAGGAGACGACATTAACGAATTACCGGACGACATTGTAGTAGGGAGATGAGGACAATAAAAATAATTAAGATGAGGCAAGTATACTGCCTGCTCTTAGGTCTTTTCTTAGCCATAGGAATGGTACAGGCACAGGAACTAAAGATTCCTGCCCGCCCCAGTCCACCCCGGCTGGTAAACGACCTGGCAGGTGTTCTGCAGGGCGATCAGGTGGCCAGCCTGGAAAACAAATTGTTGGAGTTTAACGATACCACTTCTACCCAGATTGCGATCGTAACCATCCCTTCTACCAATGGAAGGGACATCGCCGAAGTTGGCCTCGCCATACTGCGCGACTGGGGAATCGGTACCAAAGACAAGAACAATGGGATCCTGATCCTGGCTGCTATAGACGACAGAAAGATCCGTATAGAAGTCGGCACAGGTATGGAAGGCGCGGTACCCGATGCTATCGCCAACCGTATAATCGATGAAAACATTAAACCTAACTTCAGAAACGGCGACTATTATCAGGGCTTTAATGAAGCGGTAGACAAAATTATCGATGCGTCGAAAGGAGAATATAAAGGAACACCTAACAGGCGGAAGGAATCCAGCAACGGACCCGGCCTGTTTATACTGCTCTTTATTATTATTGTGATTATCTCGATCCTGCGCAACCGTGGTGGCGGTGGTGGTAACGTTATCAGCCGTCGTGGATGGATCGGCCCTATTATTGGTGGCTTTGGGGATAGTGATCGCGGAGGAGGAGGCGGCTTTGGCGGCTTCGGAGGTGGCTCCGGTAGCGGAGGCGGTGCCAGTGGTAACTGGTAAAATAATTGAAAAGCGCCCGTATCATACTCCTGATACGGGCGCTTTTTTTATTTAGGCAGCACTGAAGCTTTTTTATTCTTCATCCAGCGGGAACCATACATTCACCCTCGTCCCTGTTGGCAAATCTTCTATATTAAAAGTCATATCCAGGTTGTATCGTTTATTGTACAGCGCTAACCTGTCCTGTGTAATCTGCACCCCACGGGAATGATGCCCATCCCCTGTTCTCAATGCAGCTGACTTTTCTCTGCCAATTCCATTATCCTCTATCGTACACAATACCCTGTCTATCTCTTTCGTAAAGATGATTCTAAGCATCCCCCGCTCCTTTTTGTGTAAGAGCCCATGCCAGATAGCATTCTCTACAAAGGGCTGTAAGATCATGGTAGGAATATCTGTAAAGTCAGGATCCAGTGCTTCATCTACACGAATATCACAATCAAACTGATCTTCGAAACGCAGTTTTTCCAGCTCTATATAGTTCTCCAGCATCCTGATCTCCTGCGAAATAGTGATGCTGTTTTGCTGGGAGTTATCCAGTACATTCCTGATCAGTCTTGCAAAACGGCTCAGGTAGGAAAGCGCCTGCTCCGTTTCATTCTTCATCATAAATGTCTGTATAGAGTTCAGTGCATTGAAGATGAAATGCGGATTCATTTGTGCCCGGAGCGCCTTCATTTCCAGCTGGGCAATCTGCTGTTCTATATTCGTACGCCTGCGTGCCTCTCTTTTGATCAGGTAAATCCTGATCCTGAAATAGGTGTAGACACAGGCTATGATCAGGAGCAGGCAGAGTAAACGGAACCAGGTAGTCTGCCAGAAAGCAGGAAGGATATTGAAGTACAAAGTGGTGACACCTGAAGAAAATGTACCTGCTGTGTTCATACTCCGTACCCTGAATATATAATTCCCCGGGGGCAGGTTGGTATACCTTGCTACCAGTACCCCATTGGCCTGCACCCAGTCTTCATCCACCCCATCCAGCTGGTAAAAATAGCGGATCGCTTCATGATGATATTGCAGGCTTTTGAACTCTATGTTGATAAAGTTCTGCCGGTGGTTCAATGCAAGCGGTGCATTCTTATCATACAGGGTATTCAGCTGCATACTGCTATCCATAGCCCTGAAATTGATGATCGTCACATTGGGTGGCGAGGGTGCTACCTTTAGTGCCGCCGTATCCAGCACCACAAAGTGATCGGATGCCCCTATCATCAGCCGGCCATCTGCCAGCCGCACTATCCGTCTTCTCACTTTTCGGTTATTGTCAATGATCTGCCCTGTCTGCACAAAGGTTTCCAGTCCGAAATTCCGCCTGTTGAAACGGTAGAATCCATAGGGTGTAGTAAACCATAATCCTTTATTGCCGGAGGGCAACAAGCTCAGTACCCATTCGTCAAAGAGGGTACCATTGATCAGGAGCGGATTGGCGGTATGCTGCCTGATATCGTATACCCACAGTCCATGTTCTGTACCTGCTACGAGGGTAGAATCATCCAGGAGGTTCAGACAGGTGATATTGCTGACGGACAACTGGCCATAAGGAAACAGTTCTCTCGACACTATTTTCTGCGTGATATGATTGTAGCGGATCAGGCCAGCATCGCTGGTTGCCAGCCATAAGATGCTATCGCCCTGCCCGGCTATATCCATAACCGTAATGGGATGACGAATTTTGTTCAGCAGGTTCTGGCAAATCGTAAATGAATCTGTCACCGGGTTCCAGCGTACCAGTCCGTTCTTATATAAACCTATCCACACAGTGCTATCATCGTCAGGCTGCATGGTCATGAGTGTCTGATCACCGAAAAGTTCTTTGTGCTTATGCGCTACAAATTTTCCCTGCTTCGGATCAAAAACGGAGAGCCAGCCATTCTCCTGCCCTACCAATACTTTTCCATCCGGCATTTGCGCAAAGCTCCATACCAGTCCTCTTTCTTCAGGTACTTCCTGCAGGAATTGCCGCTTTAATTGCAGTGAAGGGGAGAGCCAGCTAAAGCCTTTGCCCCAGTAGCCGGCATAGATATTTCCCCTGTCATCCTGGAATAGTCCGGTTACTTCCGCCTGGGGTAACTTTGCATTTGGATCCCGCTGGTCCATGATGCGGAATGCCTGATCAGGCGGATTCAGAATATTTAATCCCCTGTCACTACCAATCCATAGCCGGCCATCCCGGTCGTTCAGGAAACAGTTGACTTCAAAATCGTAGTGGAATCTTTTATCATCGTCGTTATTTGCGCGGATATTGATGTGGAAATCGCCGGCTTGTTCGTCATATCGATAGATGCCCCCCATTTCTGTAGCTACCCAGATCTGTTTGTCCTTATCTTCTGTAATGTCGGTAACCATATTCCCTTCGGGGGGCTTATTGATCCTGAAGGGCCAGGCTTTCAGTTGTTTTTGTGCAGGTATATAGCAGTAGAGGGTGTCGCCCAGTCTACCTGAAGCCCACAAGCGTTCGCGGCTATCGATGAAAAACTGCTTGACACTGGTTTCTGTATTGAGCAGCGGAATATGTAAGGGGTTGTTGTCTTTGCTATACAGGTGCCTGCGATCTGCACTCAGCATGTAGATGCCCTGTTTACCACTGATCCAGAGGTTGCCAGCCCTGTCTTCAATAATAGCGCTGTACATTTCTGCCCTTTGCGGGGCAGGTATTTCCTTTGGGATGACAAAGGTGGCGGCTTCTTCATCATAGCGGTACAGACCTTCCTGGGTGGTGACCCAGATGATGCCGGCATGATCCTGTATAATATGACTACAGTAAACATTGCCGGTGCCCACTGGGAGCATATCCATCTTCAGCACCTTTACTTTGGAAGTGCCAGGATCATAGTAACGGATATTATCAGGAGCCCCCATCCAGATCCTCCCTTTTTTATCTTCACAAAGACAGATATCGTCGTAGTAAATGGAACCCGGCACTTTGTCGAAGCTGGCAATAGTGATCAGGTTACTCCCATCATAACGCTGCAGGGCAGTGCTGGCAATCCAGATAAAACCTTTATGATCCTGTAGAATGGCGGATACGTGATTGCTGGCCAGCCCATCGCTAAGGTCGAGATGACGGAATGAATATGAAAGCGCCGACTCTTGTGCATGCACAGAGAAGCTATATATTGCAAGCAGCCAATATATAAAAGCAACAAGGCGTAACTTCACATTCATAAGGTGGGAAAAACTAAAAATAACTAATATTACTGAACACCTATAGCGAGCTTATACTTTTCCTCATCAAAAGCTTTTTCACTTTTTGCCATTACAATAGTGGCTACGCCATTACCGATCAGGTTTGTGATAGCGCGGGCTTCGCTCATGAAGCGGTCTACGCCTATCAGAAGTGCGAGACCACCCGCAGGGATTACTTTGATCACCGCCAGCGTGGAAGCCAGTACTATAAAACCGCTACCCGTCACACCTGCAGCACCTTTGGAAGTAATCATCAATATACCTATGATGGTCAGTTCCTGCCAGATAGTGAGGTCTACTTTTGCTGCCTGCGCCAAAAATATCATAGACATGCTGAGATAAATACTTGTACCATCCAGGTTGAAAGAATAACCGGCAGGGATGACGAGGCCGACCACTTCTTTGTGGCAGCCCATCTTCTCCAGTTTCTCCATAATACCCGGCAGGGCGGATTCTGAGCTGGAGGTACCGAGTACGATGAGCAATTCGTTGCTAATAAATTTGAGGTATTTCCAGAGACTGAATTTGTATAGGTAAGCGATCGTTCCCAGTATGATAAAGATAAAAAGGAACATGGTGAGGTATACACAAAGCATGAGGGAAATCATGGGGTGCAGGGCCTTGAGGCCAAACTTACCAATGGTAAATGCCATGCCACCGAAGGCACCGATAGGAGCCAGTTTCATGATAAACTTCAGGACATTGAAAAAGACTTCTGAGATCCGCTCAAAGGTATTGAGCAAGCCATCTCCTTTACCATTGAGTTTGGTTATCCCATACCCAAAGAGGATAGCGAACACCAGTACCTGGATAATCTCACCTTTGGCAAAGGCCTCTACGGCATTGGAAGGAACAATATGGAGCAGGAACTCGGTCCAGCTAAAGCCGGCAGCATCGTGCTGAATTTTGGCTGCTTTTTCAAGGTCAGCACCCGAGACGCTGGAGAAGTCCATGCCCTTGCCGGGCTTCAGGTAATTAGCTACGACAAGGCCAATAGTGATAGCGAGCGTGGTTACGATTTCGAAGTAGAGTAGCGCTTTGCCGCCTACCTTGCCTACTTTCTTCATATCTCCCATCCTGGCGATACCGAGTACGATGGTCAGGAAGATGATGGGGGCTATCAGCATTTTGATCAGGTTGATGAAGATAGTACTGATCAATTCTCCGGTAGGGGCTATTTTGGGATAGTAATGACCGACTAGAATACCGATGATGATGGCAATGATAACCTGGAAGTAGAGGTGGCGCGTTAGTTTACTCATTCCATCAAGATAGTAAAAAAACCGAACGCTTCTGCCTGGGGCAGAAGCGTTCGGTTAAATATTTATAAGCAGGATTATGCTTTTACAGCAGCGATACCTGGCAGGGTCTTTCCTTCGAAGAACTCCAGCATAGCACCACCACCTGTAGATACATAGCTTACTTTTTCAGCCAGGCCAAACTGGTTAACAGCAGCAACGGAGT
Source organism: Chitinophaga silvisoli (assembly GCF_003412465.1). Taxonomy (GTDB): domain Bacteria; phylum Bacteroidota; class Bacteroidia; order Chitinophagales; family Chitinophagaceae; genus Chitinophaga; species Chitinophaga silvisoli. The sequence goes on along the minus strand of NZ_QTJV01000015.1, from coordinate 124,087 downwards.
CACCACCACCTACCAGGGAGAATGCACCCTGTGCTGTAGCCAGTACGATGGCATCAGCTACAGATTTAGTACCATTCTGGAAAGCCTTCATTTCGAACACGCCCATAGGACCATTCCACAGGATGGTTTTGGACTGTTGGATAGTTTCGCTGAAGAGTGCTACAGATTTAGGTCCGATGTCCAGCCCCATCCAGCCAGCAGGGATGTTGTCATTGCTAACGGTCTGCGTATTTGCATCAGCAGCAAATTTATCAGCAGCTACTGAGTCAACAGGCAGGATCAGCTGAACGCCTTTTGCTTTTGCTTTAGCGAGCAGTTCAAGTGCCAGGTCCAGTTTCTCGTTTTCACACAGGGAGCTACCGATTTCTTTACCCTGCGCCTTCAGGAAGGTGTAAGCCATACCACCACCGATGATGATGTTATTAGCTTTTTCCATCAGGTTTTCGATGATCAGGATCTTGTCGCTCACCTTAGCACCACCCAGGATAGCGGTGAAAGGTTTTGCAGCGCCGTGCAGTACTTTTTCCGCATTGCCTACTTCAGCTTCCATCAGCAGACCAAACATACGTTTGTCAGCAGGATAGAATTCAGCCATCACAGCTGTAGAAGCGTGTGCACGGTGAGCAGTACCGAATGCATCGTTTACATAAACGTCGCCCAGTTTAGACAGTTTTTCTGCGAAGCCTTTATCACCTTTTTCTTCTTCTTTGTAGAAGCGCAGGTTTTCCAGCAGCAGTACTTCGCCTGGTTGCAGACCAGCAGCAGCTTTTTCAGCTACTTCACCGATGCAATCGGCAGCGAACTTAACGGTCACACCATCCAGCAATTTGATCAGGTGGTTAACCAGGTGTTTCAGGGAATATTTATCGGTAGGACCATCTTTCGGACGACCCAGGTGAGACATCAGGATTACGCTACCACCATCAGCAAGGATCTTTTTGATGGTTGGAACAGCAGCGGTCATACGGGTATCATCGGTGATCTGGAATTGATCGTTCAGCGGCACGTTAAAGTCAACACGCACTACTGCTTTATGACCTTTAAAGTTGAAATCGGAAAATTTACTCATTGGTTCTGTTTTACTCTCTGGTGAATAAACGATAAATGGTGAACAGTGAATGGCGGAAAAATTTCACCATTTACCATTCACCATTTACATCTTATGATCTATAAAGCTTATTTGCTGATCAGACCGGCGAAGTACTTAACGGTACGAACCAGCTGAGAAACATAGCTCATTTCGTTGTCATACCATGATACAGTCTTAACCAGTTGTTTGTCGCCTACAGAAACGATCTTAGTCTGAGTAGCATCGAACAGTGAACCGAAGGTGATACCGATGATGTCGCTGCTTACGATTTCGTCTGTAGTATAACCGAATGACTCGTTAGAAGCAGCCTTCATTGCAGCGTTGATTTCTTCAACAGAAGTTTTCTTCTTCAGAACGGTAGTCAGTTCAGTCAGGGAACCTGTGATGGTTGGAACACGCTGTGCGTTACCATCCAGTTTACCTTTCAGGCTAGGCAGCACCAGGCCGATAGCTTTAGCAGCACCAGTACTGTTAGGTACGATGTTAGCAGCAGCAGCACGTGCACGACGCAGGTCACCTTTTGCATGAGGCGCATCCAGGGTGTTCTGGTCGTTGGTGTAAGCGTGGATAGTGGTCATAACACCCAGCTCAATGCCGTAGTTATCTTCCAGTACCTTAGCCATTGGTGCCAGACAGTTTGTAGTACATGAAGCACATGAAATGATAGTTTCGCTACCATCCAGGATATCATGGTTTACGTTGAATACTACAGTCTTCAGGTCACCGGTAGCAGGAGCAGAGATAACAACTCTCTTAGCACCAGCCTTGATGTGAGCTTCAGCTTTGTCTTTATCAGCGAAGAAACCGGTTGATTCGATTACAACGTCAACACCGTGGTTACCCCAAGGAATTTGAGAAGGATCTTTTTGAGCGTAAATTTTCACCTCATGTCCGTTAACGGAGATAGCGTTATCGGAGTGCTTCACATCAGCATCGAAACGACCCTGAGCTGAATCGTATTTCAGCAGGTGAGCTAAAACTGCGGGACTTGTAAGGTCATTAATAGCTACCACGTCTATACCTGGCATATTGAAGATCTGACGGTATACTAAACGGCCGATACGACCGAAACCATTAATACCGATTTTAAGATTAGTTCCCATTTTACACTGAGTTTGTTGAGATTGAAAAAAATTGATTGCGAAGTTACATGCTAGACGGGGATAAAGCAATAGAATTTTAAGTTAACGAAATTTTTTTTGGAAATATGAAAATCCCGCTTACCTTTGCAATCCTAAATTATGGAATCGCGCCATAGCTTAATGATTAAGCCGCGTTGGTCAATCGGCTAAGACGCCTCCCTTTCACGGAGGAATGACGGGTTCGACTCCCGTACGCGGTACCAGTAGAAAGGTTGCTCAATCGAGCAGCCTTTTTTATTTTATGCCGTTCATGAATATACCCGAATCCCTTCTCCTGACTCATTGTATAGCCACAATTAGCTTTCTGGTAGCCACGCTGGTAATAGCAAAACTCCGAAAGGTTATTCACCCCTATCTTGCTACTGCCAATTCTATCGCTGCTGCTCTTGCTTTAGTGAACACGACATGCATGATCGTTAACCTGATCATTGCCTGGGAGGCCTCCCCGGATCACATGTTCTTCAAATACCGTTCAGTAACTTTCTTACCGTTAATTGTTATTTATGTGGCTGCAATTTCGCTCACTCTTTTAAAGAAACTAAGAGCTACGGTCTTATTTTCCTTGATTTTAATCATTGTTTATGCCTGTCTGATCTCCAATACAATGGCATATTTGATCATTTATACTTTCAATCCGGGGGCCTTGTCCGTCAGTTGGTCATATCCCTGGCCGGAATCTTCAGCGTTATTATTCCCCCTGCCGGCAGCTGCCATCTATTCCGTAATTTGCTATCACATCGCCAAAAGGATACATGCACGCCAGAATCACTAAATACGAGTTTAAAGCAGGCCTGCCCGTGGAATTTGAAATCATTCCATTGGAGAAACTGTACCGCAACCATAGCGACATGCTGACCATGCCCCACCGTACTGGCTTTTACCACATACTCTGGTTTCAGAAAGGAACACCTGTACACTGGGTAGACTTCGAACCCATCCAGGTACAGCCAGGCACGCTACTGTTCTTAAACAAAGACAGGGTACAGCGCTTTGATGTGCACGCCGACGCGGAAGGATATGCAATTTTATTTACAGGTGATTTCTTCAGCCAGGACCTCAAATACCTGCATGGCAATATCCTGTTCAATGACCTCATGAAGGTGGCCATGGTGCATGTAGCCCCCGACAACAAGCCTTTCAGCGACCTGATGGCCCTGATGCAATGGGAACTAACCCATCCTAAAGATGCCGGTCAACCTCACATCCTGCACAACCTGTTACACAATTTTCTCCTATATGCAGAGCGGGAATACCGCCAGCAAACCTTTACAGAACTAAAGAAAAATGCAGACCTGGATTATTTACTCCTGTTCAGGGAAATGCTGGAAAAGAATTACCAGACGGAGAAACAGGTGCAGTTCTATGCCCGCGAACTCCTGGTAACCGAAAAACGTCTGAATACCGCTACCGGCAAAACCGTAGGCAAAACACCCAAGGAAATGATTGACGACCGGGTGATGCTGGAAGCCAAACGCCTGCTGGCCCATACCCAGGATACCATCAAGGAAATAGGCTATACGCTGGGCTATGACGAACCTACCAACTTCATTAAGTATTTCAAAAAGCACAATGGGCAAACTCCGGTTGAATTCAGGGAACAATTCACGATGGAGTAAAAGTATCATACAATATCCCGTTTCTACCTTTTCCCGCCCCCTTACAAGCTGCAACTTTGCAGTATGAAAGATAACAAACAAAAGGTCATCGACCTCCTAAACAGCCTTGAAACCGGCGACAGCGCTCCGGTTGCATATATCAATCAGGACAATTATACCCAGCACAACCTCGCGATTGCCGATGGCTTCGCAGGCTTTGGTGCACTGGTACAGAACAAACCTGCGCAGGGATTTAAAGTGAACATAGTGCGTGCATTCCAGGACGGGGAATATGTATTTACCCATACCGAATACGACTTCTTCGGGCCTAAGATCGGCTTCGACATTTTCCGTTTTGAAGAAGGCAGGATCGTAGAGCACTGGGATAATTTACAGGCACCTGTATCACCTACCGCTAACGGGCATACTATGATTGATGGTGACACCACCCTTACTGACCTGGATAAAACTGCAGAGAACAAAACATTCATTCAGGACTTCGTGGAAAAATTCCTGGTAGGCGGCGATGCTACTATCATCCCGGCTTACATCAAGGCCAATGGTTATGTACAGCACAACCCGCATATCGGCGATGGCCTCGAAGGATTACAACAGGCATTGGCTTACTTTGCAGCAAATAAGATAGGCTTCAGCTATTCCGCTATCCACAAAGTACTGGGAGAAGGTAACTTTGTACTCGTGATCAGCGAAGGCCAGATGGCTGGTGTACACAGCACTTTCTATGATCTGTTCCGTGTGGAAGATGGAAAGATTGCTGAACACTGGGATGTGATTGAAGCAATACCTGCAGCTGATAAATGGAAAAATCAAAATGGCAAATTCGGTTTTAGATAAGTTATTGGATTTCTTTGGCCCTCCGCCACAGGTGGCGTTGGGCCTCAGCAAACGAGAACAGCTCAAAGCACACCTGACGAGCGCTCCTCCTCCACTACCAACGTCTATACTCCAGCTGACAGATGAATTGTTTCTCCAGGAACAAAGACCGTCCGTAGCCGTTGATGAAATATTGTGGAAAGGAGATATCACTACCCTGCAGGTAGATGCAATTGTGAATGCAGCAAATGAACAGCTACTCGGCTGTTTTTTGCCATTCCACAAATGCATAGACAATGCCATCCATTCCGCAGCAGGGCCGCGTTTGCGGGAAGCATGTTATAAACTGATGCGGCAACAGGGGCATGCGGAAAAGACCGGGGTAGCTAAAATTACCCCGGGATATTTTTTACCGGCCAGGTACGTATTGCATACTGTAGGACCGATAGTTGGCCGGCAACAACCCACCCTTTTGCAGGAAGAGCAGCTGACCGCTTGTTATACAAATTGCCTGGAAGTGGCAGCAGCGAATGGAGATATTGAGAGTATTGCTTTTTGCTGTATTTCCACGGGTGTATTTGGCTATCCCCCGGAACTAGCTGTAAAGGTAGCGTTGCGTACCGTGTTCAATTGGCTGGCCGCAAATCCCCATAGCACGGTGCAAAAAGTAATATTCAATGTATTCAGTGATGCAGATTATCAGATTTATCAAAAAGAATTAGCTGTATGGAAATAGTGCAAATGATTCGTGATGCCAAAGTGGTTTTAATAGGAGCAGGAGCCGGCATGAGTGCTGCTGCGGGTATTGATTATACCAATACCGAAAGATTCCGGCAACTCTTCCCTATAATGTACAAAAGAGGCTTCCGCAATAATTACCAGTTAATGGGCTACCAGGGATTATCTCCTGCCATCATCTGGGGTTACCATGCCATGCATGTGCAAAACGTAGCGTACGATAACCGGGAGGCTGCTGTATACCAGCAATTGTTTTCACTGGTAGGTGACAAAGAATACTTCGTCATTACATCCAATGTGGATACCATGTTCGAAAAAAATGGCTTTGATCCGGCCAGGATCTTTACGCCACAGGGAAATTATAAGCTGATGCAATGTTTGCGTCCCTGCTCTGATGATACATATGATACCAGGCCAATACTCGATAAGCTATTAGCACATCTTGATCCTGTTACGCACGAGATTAGCGATGCCAGTGCAATTCCCCGCTGCCCTAAATGTGGTGGCGAAATGTTCATGAACGTCCGTGGAGGCAGGTGGTTTATTGAAAAGCCCTATGAACAGCAGGGAGCGCGCTTCCAGTCATGGGTGCATGAGCACTTACACACTCCTATACTCATTATGGATCTGGGCACCGGCTTCAATACCCCGGGTGTGGTGCGCTGGCCCATGGAGCAGATTACTTACCATAATCCTGCCGCCTTCCTGCTTCGTTTTAACAGGGACCATCCGGAAGTTCCTGCCGAAATAGCGGATCGCTCCCTTCAACTAAGGGGAAATATAGATGAGCTGCTGGCAATGCTATAATAAAAGGCAAAAACATATTAGGATATATAAGATTCGTGTTTGACCTTTGCAGTATTGTTTAAACACCACATTTTATGCCCTATTCCTCGAATTACCTGGTGGTAAAATTAGTTCTTGTTGCTACTGGTATTGCAATCAGGTTTATTGTAAAAGCAACAAAAGATTCAACAACTGATGATTATCCCTACAAAAATGATCCTCCCAAACCCGCTGCTCCGGCCAAAGAACCCGACTCACGCATTAATGTTATCACTGATGCCGGGCGATTGGAAAAATTAAGACTTGAAGCGAAAGGACAAGCGGCAACTGAAGTCATTTCTATCAGTACACTGGCAAAAGGATTTCGCCGAAAAGATCCATCGGTGATGTTTACCATTGTAAACATCCTGAACGGACAGGATGCTACTCAATGCAATGCATTAATGAGTGCGCTCACTAAAAACGACAGCGATGATGTTACTTACACCATCACTGATCGTCAAATGACACAGGCCATCCTGGCAGCTGTAGCAAACCCCGATGTAGAAGCAAACGCTGTAGCCCTGGCAGGTTCCACTGGCATCAATGGTTATATGGATGTATTTGAGCAGCGACTGACTTCAGGCAACTCAACGGTGCCTGATCAGCTGATCTACTGGCTGAGCCGCAGTGAAAAGGGAGCATATATGCTGCCTTACCTGGAAACGAAACTGACAATGCCAGCCCTTGGCGATTGCCTGCTGGCAATTGGAGAAAAGGGCAACCAGCTGGTGAAAGACCGTGTAGGTGAACTGGCTTTGAAAGCTGATAAAGCGCTCCCTCATGTGCTGGAATGCTGCTTTAAATATGGTGATGAACGTGTTGTGCCTATCGCCCGGGAACACCTGAAACACAGATCATATACGAAAATGGCCATGAGTGCACTGATCCGCATAGATGGGCCTAAATACTTCAATGAACTCAACGTACTGCTGAAAGATCCAGCCACCTTTGAAGCTGCCCTCGAGGTCATTGAAGAAATGGATAAGGGTAATATGACTGACAGTCTGCTGAGAACCATCATCACCCAGATGGAGATGAGCAATGACTACTCTGAAGATGCGTCTTACAAACTGGCCAAAATACTGATCGAAAGCGGTAAAGCAGAATGGTTAAATACACCCGGTCAGCTCTCCGAAAACACACAGCTGGTGCTTGCTGTAGACCGGGCCTACAAACATGCGAGGATGCAACTCCACACAGTAGTAACAGACCTGCGCAAAGCATTGCTGGTACCACCTCACTATAGCGAAGCCCAACTGGAAGCTCTCTGGAAAAGATCCAGCCATCCAAGGAAATTTGTGTATAACTTTTTTAAGGAACATAGCATGTTGTTGCGCTATGATACTGAATCCGGACAGTCTCCGGTACCGTATGCTGAGCTGATCGAAGAATATAAAGCGAAGTCACTGGGCACCCTGAGTCACCTGCATGTGTGGGCAGATGAAAACGGGGAAAAGATCACCGTTCTCAGTAAAGACAAAGCGTATATAGTAACGCCGGGAAATAATTCAGGCGACTGGTACGATGTACCGCTGGTCGATGAGCTGATCACAAAAGTGCTGGCGGACTTAAATTGTACCGACCGTTTCCTGCCGGTGAATCCAGATGACCAGACAGCATTGTATGTATTTGGTTATCCTGCGAGAGTCAATCCACTGATCAGGAAATATTTATCATAATATGCTGAACCACAGTACGGGTTCTAGCGTAGTATATAATTAATTTCATGCCGGCAGCAGGTTTTTTCTCCCCCGCGGCCTGTTGCCGGCTTACTTATATTTAAACTGATACCCTACCAACCGCGGCAATTTTTTGTTTATATTTAATTATTCCCTAAACTTGCGTTACCATATCATATATCCTTATTTGAAGACACACTATTAAAACCTATAATTTCTCCAGGGCCAATTTAGAAACCCATTGGTCCCTTTTCATTGATTTTTAAACAGTACCCGATGAAAACCAGATTTTCCCTCGTAACTGCGAAGGGAGGCAAGCTGCTGCGCCTACCCCTGTTCGCCACCATCCTGACGATGGTATCCCTCAAACCCACGTATGCACAGCAACACAACTATGCAGAAGTATTGCAAAAGTCGATGTTCTTTTATGAGGCCCAACGTTCTGGTACCCTGCCAGCGGATAATCGTGTCACCTGGCGTGGCAACTCCGCACTCTCCGATGGGAGTGATGCAGGGCTGAACCTGACAGGTGGCTGGTATGATGCCGGCGACCATGTGAAGTTTAACTTCCCCATGGCTTTCTCAGCAACCATGCTCGCCTGGGGTGCGGTTGACTTTGCAGATGGCTATAATAATTCAGGACAGATGAAGTACCTGAAGAGCAATCTTCGCTTTGTAAATGACTATTTCATTCGCTGTCATACGGCACCTAATGAACTGTATGGCCAGGTAGGCAATGGCGGTACAGACCACGCCTGGTGGGGATCTTCAGAAGTAATGGCGATGACCCGCCCTGCTTACAAGATCGATGCTACACATCCGGGCTCTGACCTGGCTGCGGAAACTGCTGCTGCCATGGCGGCTGCAAGCATGGTATTCAAAACTGATGATCCCACTTACAGCGCAACGTTGCTCACACACGCCGTCCAGTTGTATAATTTTGCTGATACCTACCGTGGGGTATATTCTGCTTCCATCACTGATGCTGCAGGTTATTACAATTCCTACAGTGGTTACAACGATGAACTGGTATGGGGCGCAATCTGGCTCTACCGCGCTACAGGCGATGCTGCATGGCTCACTAAAGCTGAGACTTACTACGCCAACCTTTCTACGGAATCACAAACAGCGATCAAATCTTACAAATGGGGACTTGCATGGGATGATAAATCTACCGGCTGTTATGCCCTGCTGGCCAAGCTTACAGGCAAAGCCCAATACAAAGAAGATATTGAAAGGCACCTTGACTATTGGACAGATGGCTACAATGGATCACGCATTACATACACTGCCGGCGGCCTTGCCTTCCTGGATGTATGGGGTGCGCTGAGATATGCTATCAACACCGGTTTCCTGGCTGCTTACTACAAAGATGCGGCGACTACTACCGCCAAAGGCAGTAAGTACTACTCTTTCGCACAGTCACAAATGAACTATGCACTGGGCAGCAATCCCAACAACCGTAGCTATGTATGTGGCTTTGGTAATAATCCTCCCGTAAAACCACACCATCGTACGGCACATGGTTGCTGGACTAATAACCTGACTGGTCCTCCGGCCGAATCAAGACATACCCTGTATGGTGCACTGGTAGGTGGTCCTAACAACGATGATTCTTACACCGATGACCGTGGTAACTATGTGAATAACGAAGTAGCTACCGACTACAATGCAGCATTCTCCGGTCTGGCAGCAAAGCTGGTACAGGAGTATGGTGGTACGCCGCTGGCCAACTTCCCGGTGGCGGAAACACCTACAGGCGAATTCACCATCGAAGCTAAAATCAATGGCAGCGGTACGACCTATACCGAATGGTCCGTGTGGGTAAACAATCATACCGCATGGCCTGCGCGTATTGCATCCAAACACGTATTCCGCTTATTTATTAACATTTCAGAAGGGCTTAGCGCCGGTTATAAGCCTACTGACTACGTCGTTTCTTCCAACAATGCAGATGTAACTTTTACACAATTACAAGCCTGGGATACGGCTCAGCATCTCTATTATACAGAGGTTACTTACAACCCTGCGCTTAAGATCTGGCCGGGTGGTCAGGGTGAGTCTAAAAAAGAATCCCAGATCCGTATCCGTCTTCCTTACGAAGCCCCTGCCAGTGCATGGAGTGCAGCAAACGACTGGTCTTCACAAGGTGTAGATGCTACCCTGAAAGAAGTCAGCAATATTCCGCTATATGTAGATGACAAACTCGTATATGGCAGCACACCTACACCAGCTGTAGTAGTGCCTGTGACAGGCATCACCGTTACACCGGCTACCGATACACTGAATATCAATACCACTGCACAACTTACAGCCACTGTACTGCCATCCAATGCGACCAACAAGTCCCTGACCTGGTCATCTGCCAACACTGCGATTGCAACTGTAAGCAGTACCGGCCTGGTGACGGGCCTCACATCTGGCAGCGTAGCCATCTTCGCCACTACCGCTGATGGCGGGTTCCAGGATACCAGCTATGTGTATGTGAGGAATGTGGTAGCACCTAAGCAGTATTCAATTACTACAGCAGTATCAGGAACAGGTAGCGTGACCCTCAGCCCTGCAGGCGGCACTTATACGGAAGGTACTGTAGTGACACTGACCGGAACAGCAGGTAGTGGTTATGTGTTCAACAACTGGAGCGGCAGTATCTCTGACACGCTCAATCCTGTTACTGTTACAGTAAATGCTAACCTGTCCATCACGGCCAACTTTAAACAACGTGTTAATACAGGCAGCTGTGATAATCCTTCTGTCGTAACATTGCCATTTGCGAAAGATGGTGCGGGTGAGTTCTGTTATGTGATATCAGGCAATATTTCTTATATCAATTCATGGAACCTGGCTAAACTGGAGATCAATGGTGTGGATTATACCAATACATGGTTTAACAGCATGCCGGCAAGGGTGAATGGTAATTACTATGTGCATTATACAGGCTCTTATGGCTGGTCACATTTTGAGGCGGCAGGTACTGAGACCAATGCCAGACAGACGATGGTTGCAGCTACCACTTCAACTATCTATCCTAACCCTGTCACCCGGCATAGCTTTGCCATCCGTGTAGCAGATAAAGCAATTACGGATGTAATTGTGACTATCACAGATATGTCTGGCAGAGTCCTGTTGAGAAAATCAGCGAAGGCAAATGAAACAATAACCCTTCCCTCATCAATACCTACAGGTATTTACAGCGTGGAAGTAAGCACTAAAACAAAGAAAGTGATGAGCACTAAACTGATGATTCAGTAAAAAAAAGAGCTTCTGCTGTTAAAGGCAGAAGCTCTTCATTCTTTTATGCAAGACGTACAACAGTTCTCCCCTGTACCTTTCCTGCCAAGATCTGGTGGATGCTTTCTTCTAATTTCTCCAAAGGAATTTCATTCGCCAGTTGGGTTAACTGTGCAGGTTTCCAGGTAGTCGCCATAGCTTCCCATACTGCTTTTCTTTTAGAAATTGGATACGCTACAGAGTCTATACCCAGCAACTGTACACCTTTCAGAATGAACGGGAATACTGTCAATGGCAGTGGTCCGCCATTCACCATACCACAGGCTGTTACTGCAGCGCCATACTGAAGGCTCTTTACTACGGTAGCCAATACATTGCCACCTACGGTATCGATACCACCTGCAAATTCCGGTTTCAGCAAAACCTTCCCGCTGGCATCATCCATTTGCGCGCGGGGCAATACTTCTACTGCACCCAGTGATTGCAGGAATTCGGCCTGCTTGTTACTCACAGCTGTTACCTTGTAACCCAGTTTGCTCAGGATGGCTACGGCAATAGACCCTACCCCACCACTGGCCCCTGTCACCACAATCTTACCATCGGCAGGCTGTACACCTGTTTTTAGTAATGCCTGTACGGACAATGCTGCTGTGAAGCCTGCTGTACCATAGATCATGCTTTCCAGGAGTGAGAGTCCCTGTGGCAGGCGCACTATCCATTTGGCAGGTACACGGATGTACTCCTGGAAACCTCCGCTTGTATTCATACCGAGGTCGAACCCGGTTACAATTACCTGGTCACCGGGTTTCCAGTTCTCATCAGTAGAGGATATGACCTCGCCGGCAGCATCTATACCGGGAGTGTGCGGATATTGCCTGGTCACGCCTTTGTTGCCTGTAGCAGATAAGGCATCTTTATAGTTGAGCGAGGAATAATGTACTTTGATGGTGACATCGCCCGGAGGCAGGTTGTCTATAAGTTTATCAACAACAGATATAACAAATTTCCCGTCGGCTTCTATCACCTGTAACGCTTTGAATGGTTCCGTCATAATGATCCTTTTTTACAAAATACGAAATGCGGCTTAGCCATTCTATGACGGTGAACAGTTGGCTATTTAATTGATACCACAATTTTTCCGCGGGTTCTGCCTTCCAGCTGTTGCTGATGAGCCAGTTCCATCTGGGAGAAATCGTACAGGTTCAGGTTAGGTTTCAGGATACCTTTGCCCAGCCAGTCTGCCAGTACTTTCATATCTGCACCATTGGACTGTACGAGATAGAAGAAGGCGTTTACATCATTTTCTTTGGCCAGTTGTTGCATCGGCTCCGGTATACCATTCGGAATTTTAATATAGGTCCCTCCTTTCTTTACCGTGCGGATAGTAGCAGCAAAATCCTGGCTACGTACATTGTCCATCACGAGGTCGGCATCTTTGATTATCTCGTCTTCCTGCTGAGATTTGTAATCGATATGCTCGTCAGCACCGATGCTAAGAATATAATCTTTATTGGCAGCAGAAGAGGTGCCGATTACATATGCACCCAATTGTTTAGCAATCTGCACAGCAAAATGACCAACCCCACCAGCAGCAGCCGTAATCAGTAATTTCTGGCCTTTGCCCAGTTTGCCTTGATGCAATAATGCCTGGTAAGCAGTGAGGGCGGCCAACGTAGTAGCAGCGGCAGCTTCATGGCTCACATTGGCGGGTTTCAGGGCCAGGTGGGCAGCCGGTGCCGCTACATATTCAGCATAAGCCTTGCCATGGCCCGGGAAGTTCACCATTCCAAATACTTCATCTCCTACCTTGAATTCTTTGACATCATCTCCAACAGCGGTAATCACCCCACTGATATCCCAACCCAGGATCACAGGCAGCTGGTCCTTCAGTCGACCCGCAATACCAGTACCTCTATGTGTCTGAACATCAACAGGATTTACACTCAGTGCTTTTACCTGCACCAGCACTTCGTCTGCTTTGATAACCGGCACAGGCAGTTCAACATAGGTCAATTTTTCACTCTCATTAAAACCGTTGATTATGATCGCTTTCATTTTTTCTGTGTTTTGGATTAATTTACAATGCAAAGATGCCGCGAAGTGAGGGGCCAGGCATTGTAAAATTCAAGGTATTAAAAGTATGTTTTGAGGTTATGTTAATAGAAAATACCATACATCCATTTACAGTAAGTGTCGAAGCACTCGAGGCATGGAGCCGCCGGCCGCATAAACATAACTTTTTTGAACTGGTATATATAGAAAAAGGTACAGGCAGGCAGTGTATCAATGATCATAATATTGCCTATGCCGAGGGAAATATCTTTTTATTACCTCCGTTTGACTGCCATTCTTTTCAGATCCATACCCCCACACGGTTTGTATTCATCCAGTTCAATGCCCTCTTTTTTCAGAAAGACAGCAAGCAGCTAATGGACTATTCTGACTGGTTCAATAACCTGCATTACATAATCAGCACTTACAACCGCCTGCCGGGAGATATTATTCACAGTGCGAGTGACAAAGCGCTGTTGATTAACCTGATTAAAGGGATAGAACATGAGTATCTTTCAAAACAGGATCCATACTGTTCGATTATCAGGGCGAATATGTTTGCCTTACTAAACATATTAATGCGGAATTTTGAAAGTACATACAGGGAGAATAACCCGGTGGGTGATAAAGTAGCCGGAGACATGCTGCAGTATATACAATACAACCTGTTTGACAATGATAAACTGCGGGTAGATGCGCTGGCAGGTGAATTCAATCTCTCCGCCAATTATGTAAGTGAATATTTCAAAAAGAAAACGGGAGAAAGTCTGAAAGAGTTTATTCTCAAATCCCGTGTGAACGTAGCTTATAGTCGTATACAGCATTCCGGTCAGTCCATGAAGGAAATAGCCTGGGACCTTGGCTTTACGGATGCGAGTCATCTGTCTAAAATGATTAAAAAATACTTTCCCCCTGGAAATCAGAATGCAGCCGACAATACTGCCAGCTGCATCCCTTCATCATTATAAATCCCCTGTCCATTCATCGACCGTCTTAATAGTTGCCTGGCGGGCGAAGTTCTTTTTCATCAGCAGTGCCACTTCCGGATGAATGTCTGTGCCTTCATGTGTTTCTGTAAAGAGGTATCCATTACCAGTAATACAGTGTTCATATTCGTTTCATTTTTTTGAAGATAGCCGGTAGCATAAAGAGAATGATGATAGCGCAGGCCACCAGTCCATAGACAGTGAGCTGGTGCAATCCCTGGTCTGTAGCACCATTATGAAACTCATGCTTGAGGCGGGAACCGGCTACAATAGCACCGATATACCCTACGGTGCGGAAGAGGCCAAAGCTCGTCCCTGTCTGATTAGCGGGTGCCGCAGCATATAATGTACCCTGGTTGGCAATGGTAAGGAGCCCGATAGCTGTGCCAATCAGCACGGCAGTCCCCATTACACTTATTACAGGGCTGTTATGGTTCAGAAAGAACAGGCCACAGGTGGCAGCAGTAATACATAAGGTGCCGAAGATGAGTAAGTGAATGTACTTCGATGTCTTTGATATGAGCAAACTCACCACCATTGCTGCTGCGGACATGGGGAGCATCATGAGTCCTACCCTGGAAGGATTGATCTTCTTAGACTGCTCCAGCCATTGAGGCAATCCGTACAACACGAGGTATAATATAAAGTTGATGGCGATCTGCCGTAAAAATGTTGTGCTGAGAGACAGGTTGATCGCCAGCAACCGTACATTGATAAAAGGTTGCTCGTGTTTTAATTCAACATAGATACACGCGAGTAGTAATAAAATTGTCAGCGGTAACTTGATATATAAATAAGTAGGATAAAGCAATGTAAGTAACAGCAACATCAGGAATGCGCTGAAGAGTGTAAGCCCGGGTACATCCAGTCCTGTCTTTGCTTTGGGCGATTCAGGATAATTGTTATTATTGTAGGAAAGAAGCAATGCGATGATGACGAAGGGAATATTGACAGCAAAGATTCCCTGCCAGCCGAAGCTTTCTGTGAGGATTCCACCCAGGAAGGGGCCCAGGGCAATAGAGACCTGCGATGCCATGGCGACGGTGCTCAAAGCCACGCTGGGCACCTGCTGGCCCATGGCGGCATAACGCTGACGGATCATCGTCATAGCAGAGGGATAGGCTGCAGAAGAACCTAGTCCCATCAATATCCTGGATACGATCAGCCAGTTGAAAGAAGGTGCATAAATACCAATAACAGCTGATACCAGAATTAGCAGAAAGCCGAGGATATTAATCTTTTTAGCACTGAAGAGGTCTGCCAGCCGGCCCATCAACGGTTGTCCTATAGCAGAGGTAAAGTAAAGCGGTACAATCAGCAATGCACCTGATCCAAGGTTTTGTTTAAAAGCACCCGTGATCTCAACAATCGCTGTTGCCAGCATTGTAGAATTCAGGGGGTTGAGCATATTGCCCAACACAAGCGGTGCCATAAAACGAATGGTCTTTCCGCTATTATTTTCAGTAGTCATAATTCTGTCAATGCAGAAAGCAGGTCCAGAGCTTTCTTAATCACATCCTTTTCTTCCTGTGTATATTTTTCCGATACCATGAGCGCCAGCCATTCTTCTCTTTCCCTGCGTGACAATTCTACTTTTTGTTTACCTTGTTTGGTAAGCGTAACCAGTGTTTTGCGGCCGTCGGAAGGAGCGCTTTTCCTGGAGATGTATTTCAGGCTTTCCATCCTGTTCAGCACCTGGGACATGAATTGAGAGGATATGCTTAGCTGGGCACCCAGTTCCGAAGGAAATGCTTCTTTCTGGATCATGAGGATGCTCAGTACGTTAAATTCAGCGATGGATAATTGTTCCGGATTGCTCATCTGCTTGCGCAGCCGCTTGCTCATGATAGTCACCAGGTTGCGGATTCCGTAAGCAATTTCTTCGTCCTGTTTATTAAACATATGCCTATTAAATTAACTTTGCAAAGTTACTTTGGTACTTTCAAATAAGCAAGGGGAAATGCCTACCTTGCATATCCAATTACTCAACTCAAATACTATCAGATGAAATTCACACTTGGAACTCTGCTTGCCATCCCGGCAGCCGCGCTCTTCATGACCGCATGTAACAATGGCTCGTCGACCACTGAAACCAAAGACAGCACTAAAACGCCTACCGTACAGGTAACTGACCTTACCATTGAGGCCAACGGCGTACCCTTGAAAAGCGTAGTCGCTTTCAATGACGATACGGCTACAAAGAAACCAGTCATCGTGATAGTACCGGAATGGTGGGGACTTGATACCCATGTTAAGAATGTAGCACAGCGCCTGGCAGAACTGGGCTACTTTGCTGTAGGTCTGGATATGTATGGAAATGGTAAACTGGCTGACAATCCGGATTCCGCTAAGGCATATGCGACTCCCTTTTATGCCAATCCCAAAATGGCGTATGAGCGTATTGCTGCTGCTGTAGCAAAAGCAAAGACTTATACACAGGTAGATACTTCCCGCATAGCAGCTATCGGCTTCTGCTTTGGTGGTTCCTGCGTACTAAATGTGGCACGCCTGGGTATGCCACTGAAAGGAGTGGTAAGCTTCCATGGCGGTCTGGCTACTTCACTGCCTGTTTCTAAGGATCAGTTCACAGCAGCTGCTTTGATCTGCCATGGTGCTGCTGACAAATTTGTATCACCTGAAGAGGTAGCTACATTCAAAAAGCAAATGGATTCTGCAGGTGTGAAATATGTGTTCAAGGAATATCCAAATGCTACCCATGCATTTACGAATCCTGCTGCAACCGCAACCGGCAAGAAATTCAATATGCCTATTGAATACAATGCCGCTGCCGACACTGCCAGCTGGAATGATATGAAAGCCTTCCTGGGTGCCGAATTAAATTAATTGCGAAGGGCGGGTTCATGTGAGCCCGCCCTGATTATCTATGCTAATAAATAAAGTCTATCGCTGACAGGTCATTATGCCCTAACTTTGCATCGCCAATCAGGACTAAAAGATCAATTTCATGCGCGATAAGATTATTAGGGTCAATTACTACAAACTGGTAATTGCCTCGTGTTTTGCTGGTTTACTTTCCGCCATTCTGGCCAGTGTTTTGAAACATATTACAGAGTACTACGAAGACCATTTCTTTGAATCGATCAGACCTTACTCCTTCTTATTTATTGTTTTCCCGCTGATCGGTCTGGTATTGATTCACGTATTACGCAAATACGCTTTCCGAAAGAAACCCAATAAAGGTATTAAAGAGATCTATCTCACTATTGATACCCGTCGTAATGAACTTCCTGTATATAAAATTCCTTCTCACTTTATCAATGGTTTCCTGACAGTCATCTTCGGCGGTTCTACCGGTGTAGAGGTATCCACTGTTGTATCTACAGCTACGATCGGTGCTGTTACCAGGCAAAAGGCCGGTATTGCGAACAAATTTAAAACAGAACTGATTTGCGCGGGTGTAGCAGGTGGCTTAACAGCATTGTTCGGTAGCCCCCTGGTAGGGATGCTCTTTGTGCTGGAAGTGATAGCCAGGAAGGTAACCAGGACTATACTGATCAGCAGCGGTATCGCTGTGACTATAGGCTGGGGCTGGCTGTTCTTATTCCATGAGCAAGCTTTGTTCGGATTGAGTGCATTTCCATGGAAATGGCAGGCAGTGCCTTATATGATTGGTATGAGCGTGATTGCTGGTGTGATCTCCGTATTTTTTACGAAGACAGTGATTGGTATCAAACATCGCTTTGGTATCATGAAGAATGAATATATGCGTATTGGTTTGGGTGCTGCCATAGTAGGTGTGGGTATCTTCCTATTCCCTCACTTATTTGGCGATAGCTATAGTGGTGTAAAAGATATGATTGAACAATCCAGTCATGCTCCCCTCTCCTTTACATTTGCGCTTACGATCCTGGGCATTGTATTGCTAAAACCAATCATCTCCTCCGTGACACTGGGTGCAGGTGGCGATGGCGGCGTATTTGCGCCAAGTATTGTAGTAGGAGCCTTGCTGGGTCTGCTGGTAGCGTTGACATGTAACCAGTTCTTCCACACTCACTTGATAGTGAGCAACTTCATTATCCTGGGTATTGCTGCTGTATTAAGTGGCGCTATTCATGCACCACTTACTTCATCTTCCCTGGCAGTACGTTTATCCGGCAGCTTCATACTGACTTTCCCCATCCTGGTAGCCAGCCTGGTAGCCCGTTATACCGCCGGGAAAATATATCCTTACACAGTATATAGCTATAAGGATCAGCCACCACATCACTAATAGCCGTAGCCTAACTGATCGGAACGCCGCTCACCCAGTACGCGGTAATCCATTTTGTCCAGGGCTTCGGTTACTTTAGGTCTGTCTTTGTAAATGGATTTGTGCTGGAAGTTGTAAATGCCCAGCCCCATGTGAAAGAAGAAACCGCAGCAGACTACGACTTTCAATACTTTCAGCGCCACTGCCTTTTTTGAGATCAGCCATTCATAACAATAGAAGCTGTAGATCATGGGCAGGGGCAACAATAAATAGAAGGTATGTGAAGATGGCCCCTTGATAGAAAAGAAAAAGCTGAAAAACAGTAATGCATAAGAGCAGATATTCAGCCAGCGCATTTTTTTCCACTCCTCATTCTCAGTCCTGATAAAGAACCCAATAATCAACAATCCTACCTGCAGGAAACCGATGATCAACAGGAATACGATAAACGGAATCATCCAGTATTGAGTGTGCATGATGATGTCCTTGTCAGTAGAATCCCCCAATACATAAGGCACTTCGTAAGTAGCAAAAGATAGGTAGCGTAATAATATCGTGACGATGTTACCGAGATTACTCCAGTTGAATACGATGTTCTCACCTACTTTACCAGCCATCGGATCCGGATGTAACCAGGTAGGTATCAGGGTCGCTAAGCCCAGTAATCCTCCCAGGATATAAAACAGGATCACCTTTCTATTGCCTGTCTTCATAGTGAAGGCCATGGCGACCAGGGTATATGGCACCATCAGCACCCATGACATATGTAGCTGCATGATGAAGGTGGTGGTAATTCCCATGATAAAATAAGCAAGTCCTGGCTTGATAAGCTTCTCAGTATAAACAGGCAGCAATTCCAGCACCGCAATAAAAAACGGGATAGAAAAGACCAATACATACGAAGGGTTGACCACCCGGGTACTATAATACAAGGTCCAGGGAGTAGTCATACAAAGGATCCATACCAGCCAATCCGGCACGCCTTTTACCCTTTTGGTAATGTACCATGCCAGCAAGCATAAACTACTGAATGACAGTACATTTAGAATAAATGTGGGCAATTCAGGCAATTTCCAGAGGTAAAATGGAAGTGCCACTAAGAGGCCCTGGAGGGCACCGGGGATCTGTGTGTGAGTATATACTACATCGGGACCGTAAAAAGGCCAGGTACCGGTAGTATAGGACTTCAACCCAATCAGATAGATCTGCAGTTCATCTGCAAACCAAAATTCCGCACATAGGCCATAGATCAGCCTGAAAATGAATAGACCTGCCAGCAGCAGATATAATTGCTTTTTTCCCATTGTTATTAACAGCGTGGGGGTCAAACTAATAAGGATGAAGAATAGGGATTGCTTAAACCGGTAAACCGGATTTTTTTTTGATTTCGCATCAAAGTAACACATTTCTGCGGTGTCATTATATAGACCATATTAAAAAACCTCTTTTCCTCATCAAAATAAACCATCATGAAGCACACATTCATGACGCTGGCCGTAACGCTCATTGCTTTCGGCAGCTGCAAAAAAGAATCCACGCAACAGGCAGCGACCCCTGCCACGGAAACGGCTGCTGGTGCCAAAGTAAGCGCTGCAGCATCCACCATTTCATTTAGCGGGTATACCTGGACGGTAAGAACTGAAACCGGCACCTCTGGTCCGGGTCCTAATTACTGGAGTAATAGTTCCAGCAACGTATGGGTCGATGCCAATGGCTACCTGCACCTGAAGCTTAGAAAAGATGCCGGCACTGGCAGATGGCTTTGTTCAGAAGTGTATACCAATCAATCATTTGGCTACGGTACCTATGTATGGCAGGTAGAAGGCAGGGTTGATTCACTGGACAGGAATGTCGTTTTCGGATTATTTAATTACAAATCCGGGGATGACGGGCACCATGAAATGGATATTGAATTTGCCCGCTGGGGGAACAATGCATGGCCTAATTATAACTATACCGTGTATCCTCAGACAGGTAGTGGCAATGCTAATTATACTGCGGAGCTGAAGCTGAATGGTAGTTATACTACCTACCGGTTTATCAGGAATAGCAGTAGTGTATCTTTTTCCGGTTTCCACGGACATACGCAGGCGGCTGCAAATGCCTTTTTCCCCTGGACGACACCTTCAGGGTATAATGTGAGTACAGTAGCAATGCCGGTGCATATGAATCTTTGGCTATTTGAGGGTAATGCGCCTTCAAATGCGAAGGAAGTGGAGCTGATCGTTCATTCATTCACTTTTACAGCGCTTTAGTAGTAATAGGATCAAAACCAGGGCCGGCCTTCAGACAGCCGGCCCATTTATTTTTCAGGCTACCAGGGTGAATTTAAAAAACCCTTACCGCTGATATTGCAATTGTTTGCTTCCATTAATGGTCTCCTTTCTGCACATTGTAAATACCCTCTATCACCTCCTTGTACTTTTCCAACACCACCTTTCGTTTCAAACTCATTTTCGGGGTCATCTCCCCTCCTTCCACACTCCATTCGTCCGGCAACAGCGCCAGCTTTCTCACCTGCTCCACATGGTTAAACCGGGAATTGTACCCTTCTATGACTTCCTGGTATTTCTCCAGCACTTTGGGCTCCTTAATAGCCGCTTCATGGGTCGTAAAAGGTATTCCCTGCTGCTGCATCCATTGTTTTAAGTAAGGGAAGGCAGGTACAATCAGGGCACTTACAAACTTCCTGTCTGCCCCTATCACCATCATCTGTTCGATGAAGGGATTCTCCTTACATTTATTTTCTATCGGCTGAGGGGCCACATATTTACCCCCACTGGTCTTGAACAGTTCTTTTTTACGGTCGGTGATCTTCAGGTACTTACCGTCCTGCAGGATACCGATATCGCCGGTGAGTAACCAGCCATCTTTCACTACTTCTGCTGTCAGGTCGGGTCTTTTATAGTACCCTACCATCACAGATTCGCCTTTTACGCAGATTTCCCCATCTTCTGCCAGCTTTACCTCAAGACCTTCCAAAACGGGGCCTACGGTGCCAAATCTGACCTCTTTTCGGGTGTTTACACTAATTACGGGACTATTCTCTGTTGGACCGTAACCTTCGTATACGGGGATCTTAGCGGCCCAGAAAATGCGTAGTAATTTTTCCTGGCAGGCAGCACCACCTGTCACGATGAAATCTACCCGGCCTCCCAGGGCAGCTCTCCATTTACTAAAAATGAGTTTATCGGCCAGCGCGAGTTGCAGGTTGTACCAGGCACCGCCACTTTTTATGTTGTCATATCGGGTAGCCAGGCCTACGGCCCAGAAAAATAAGGTCTTTTTGATGCCGGTCAGTTTATTCCCGGTGGCAAGGATCTTATCGTACACCTTCTCCAGCAGCCGGGGTACGGTGGTAAATCCGTCGGGTTTTACTTCCCGCAGGTTATCGGCGATGGTATCGAGGCTTTCAGCGTAGTAAATGCTGGTGCCACTGTAGAAGTAGATATAGGTGACGCATTTCTCGAAAATATGGTTCAGCGGAAGGAAACTAAGCGCTTTTTTAGTCGGATCGTCGTAGAAGGGGAACGAGACCTTGCCCATAAAGGCATCACTCACAATATTGTGATGGCTCAGCATCACACCTTTAGGCGTACCGGTGGTACCAGATGTATAGATAATAGTTGCCAGTTGTTGGGGCGAGATGCCTTCTTTCACTTCCTGCACTTTCTGCAGCAGTTCAGGTGTCGCCATATTCGTGACTGCCGACCAGTGGGACGCGCCAGGTACCTGGTCAAAGGTATAGATCCCTTTCAGGTACGACAACTGGGGGCGAATGCTACAGATCTTGTCATATAATTCCTGGTTGCCAATGAAAATGTATTTCACTTCGGCATCATTGAGGATAAATTCCAGTTCCAGGAGGCTGGTGGTGGGATAAAGGGGTACGAGGACCGCCCCTGTCTGCTGAACGGCCAGATCGGTGAAGATCCATTCTGGTCGGTTCGAGCTGATAATGGCAATTTTGTCTGCCCCGGAGGCAGAACCATCATTGCCACTAACGCCCAGTTGCAGTAACCCGGCACTGAATTTATCAGCGATTTCTCTTACAAAAGCAGTGCTGTAGCGGGTCCAGGTACCATTAACCTTGGCTGCCAGCATGTCTTCTTTAGGGAACTTTTCGAGTTGATAATCTACGGCATCGAAGAGCCGATCCTTACGTGAATGCTTCATAAAACGTGAAAATGCGAAAATACACCTGACTTTTTTGAAAAAAATTTTGAAATAATGATTAATTGATTACCTTTGCAATCCCAATCGCGAAACGCCGCGTTGGTCAATCGGCTAAGACGCCTCCCTTTCACGGAGGAATGACGGGTTCGACTCCCGTACGCGGTACGAAGAAAAAGGAACATCGAGTGATGTTCCTTTTTTGTTTTATAACCTACCTGTAACACTCCCATCTACCATTTATATTGTCTATATATTGTGTATAGATTTACCATAACCATGAAATACTCTTTCCTTTGCCTTGCATTCCTACTGCTGACAGCTACCTGCGTTTTTTCCCAAACTACAAAAGATAGCACGTGGATTGAACATTACCTTTTTTGTTTTGCGTAACATAATGACCTCTACATCCTTGTTATCACTTATGACTGTATCTGAAATATCACCGGTCACTGCATCCAAATCACCCAATCCGAAATTATAAAGATCTTCTCCGATAAGATTAAACTTTGCAATTTTCTGTATTGCACCATTAGGGCCATTACTAATAAAGTGATAGGCCATGAATGTCTTATCTGTGGAATATTGGTATTTATCAAGCCCGAACATATATGCAATATACAAGAAAAACAGCCTCAAAAATCAGTATAAATGTTTAATAATCAATCTGTAATAAAATTAACAATATACTTATCAAATTTAAATCCTGCATGTAATAGTTCGACATCCATTCTCTTCCCCGTACTCTTTTATAAGGTTGTTCATTTGAGCAACCTTTTTTATTTGAATAAGCCTGTCAGGTTACTCAGAATCTCAAAAATGATCACGATACCTTACGATCGGTCAGGCCCAATTTATCACAGCCTCCTCTATAATTAAGTTGTAAATTAATGTATCAATAGTCAGACAGGATAAGAACTCTAATGTGTTTTTGCATTTCATCAATTATTTCCTACCAGTCATATTTCTATTTATTTCAGGTATCAAATAATCATTTTTTTTGTCCTTAAATTACCTTTATGAAAACATTCCTGTATTCATTACTGCTGATCCTGCCCCCTTCTGCAATCAGCACCCACTCCAACTTGTCGCATGTATTACAGAGTGATCCACCTCTAGTGCAAACAACTGCCGGACTTATTTCAGGTATGACAAATGCCAGCGGTGATGTACATATTTTTAAAGGTATTCCCTTCGCAGCAGCTCCGGTAGGTAATCTCCGCTGGAAGGAACCGCAGGCTGTTACGCCATGGAAAGGTATTCGTAAATGCGATAAATTCGGGCCGAATGCCATGCAAAACAGACCTATACCTTCCGGTGCTTATGGGCCAGAGATATTGATACCCGAGGATGTTAAAATAAGCGAAGATTGTCTTTATTTAAATGTATGGACACCTGCCAGACAAACAGGGGAAAAAAGGCCGGTTATTGTAGTGATACATGGAGGTGCCTTTTCCGGAGGATCCGGTGCAGTTCCTGTATTGGATGGAGAAGAAACTGCTAAGAAAGGTATTGTCGTAGTCACCATCAATTATCGCCTCGGAATCTTTGGCTTCCTTGCGCACCCGGCATTATCTAAAGAATCACCTCATCATGTTTCTGGCAATTACGGTATATTGGACCAGATCGCCGCAATGAACTGGATTAAACAAAATATTGCTGCCTTTGGTGGCGACCCTGAAAATATAACCGCTAATGGTGGTTCTGCCGGTTCATGCAGCGTACTAATAATGATAGCTTCACCTCTTGGCAAAGGATTGTTCAAACGGGCAATTTCAGAAAGTGGCCCTATGTTCGCACCGGATCAGTGCCTGACACTGCAACAGGCAGAAGAAGAAGGTATGACAACAATGAGCAAAAATAATGCGGATGATCTTTTAGCCATGAGAGCTATACCTGCCGAAGTCTTACTCAAAGACACTCATTTCCGTTCGCCCATAGTGGATGGTTATGTATTGCAAAATCAAATCCTTGATATATTTACCAAGGGACAACAAAATGATGTAGATCTACTGATCGGCTATAATACAGGTGATGCCTTCATCACAAATGAACTGCTGACAGCTGCTGCTTTTAAAGCGGAAGCACAGAAGAATTACGGAGCAAAAACAGATGCTTTTTTGCAACATTATCCCGCTCATACAGATGAAGAAGCGGCACAGTCACAACTTTATATATCCAGAGACAAAACATTTGCATTGGGAAACTATACCTGGGCGAAATATCAGGTCAGTCATACGAAATGCAAAGTCTGGTTTTATTATTTCAGCCACGCAGTACCAGGCAACCCGAATTATGGTGCATTTCATGGTGCACAAGGTGCTTATGCCTTGCATAACCTGGATAAGTGGGATAAACCGTTTACGGATTGGGACAGGACATTAAGTAACAAGATGAATGATTACTGGATAACCTTTGCCGCTACGGGCAATCCTAACGGTAAAGGCCGACCCTACTGGCCAGCGTTTACAATAAAGGAAACTAAAGTGCTGCAATTCGGTGATCAGATCTCTACAATACCATTACCCGCTATACCAACATTTGAATTCTTTACAATCCATAACGATACACCGGATAACCATTAGACCCGGCATGAGGATTCTAAATTTTAACAATAAACCTTTTGAAAACATTCATATCATCGATATAATAGGTCGATATCTGTCGCGCTTCCTGTACGAAAAAAAAGGTTGCCCAATGTGCGACCTTCTCTATTTATCTTCCTACTCTCCTTTCCGTCACGGCAATATCCCTACATTCTCGTAATCAATATCTATGAATGAGCATAATCATTTCAATAAAACAGGTTGGCCATTTTTGATACTCAGAAACTGTCCATAAACATGATTTACTCATATAATTTAACTTACTTTTACTGCTTTTAAGCCTATACGTATGACTCCTTTTCGCCCCCGTATTCTGTTGTTTTTGTTCGGTGTAACTATAATTTGGTCTTGTTCAAAAAGCCCGGTGTCTGATACAGAACCGCCTTCCCCAGAACCGCCAATTACCGGTCAAACTGTAATAGTAAGTACTATGGCAGGTGTTAACACCGCTGGTAGCCTGGAGGGCATCATGAATCCGGTTGACCTGGCATGTGACCCCGCAGGTAATGTATATATATCCGATCCATTCAATAACATAATTGCAAAACTAGATACAAAAGGAAAGCTATCCCTACTGGCTGGAAAATATTCCAAATACCAGGGCGGTTATGCAAATGGCACAGGAGCTAATGCCATGTTTAACTATCAGCAGGGCATTGTTGCTGATGCTGCAGGGAATGTATTTGTAACTGACTATTCCAATAGGCGGATCAGGAAAATCACTGCTGATGGTGTAGTAACCACAATTGCCGGGAGCGGAAAATTGGAAACGACTGATGGAGTTGGTGTGAATGCTTCCTTTTCATTCGTAACAACGGCATCAATAGATGCAACCGGGAACTTATATGTTTTGGATATGCATTCAGATCCCCTAAAGGGAACTGACATCCGTAAAATAACTCCATCTGGAGAAGTTACTACAATTGTTAGTGGAATCTCTTATTCCGGAACCTTTGGAGGCATGTGTCGTAGCGCTGAGGGCGATTTTTATATTGCCAACCGGCTTTCACATCTTATTTATAAAGTGACTAAAGCCGGTGTTTTAAGTGTATTTGCCGGCTCTGGTAGTAAAGGATCTGATGATGGAAAAGGAACTGCCGCTTCTTTTAGTTTTCCTACAGGGATAACCTCTGATGCAGCAGGTAATATTTACGTATCAGATCAGGGCACATTTCTTATACGTAAAATAACTCCTGATGGTACTGTATCAACAATCGCAGGTAGTGGCGAAGGAAAAGAAAAAGACGGTTTGGGTCGCCAGGCCTCTTTTAACTTTCCTTCAGGAATGGTAACAGACCCTGCGGGAAATATATATGTGGCGGATACAGATGTAGGTACTATTAGAAAAATAACTTCGGACGGAATGGTTACAACTGTTGTCGGCAAAAGAGTGATTATTGATGGTGACGCAAAAAACGCAACTTTTAATAGACCTACAGATTTGGTAACAGATGCTGAAGGAAACCTTTTCGTTGCAGATGCAGGAAATAATGTAATACGGCAGATAACCACAGCCGGTATTGTTAGTACTTATGCAGGAACAGGCCTACCCGGTAATTCTGACGGACCATTAAAAACGGCTTCTTTTTCCTGCCCGCTTGGCATCGCTCTGGATGGCTCAGGTAACCTCTTCATAGCTGACTCTGCCAACAATCTTATTCGCAAAATTTCTAATAGAGTAGTAAGCAGTATTCCATTGTTTGTAGCCGCAAACGGAGAAAGTGGTCCTGACAATTACCCAACTGGTGTTGCTGTTGATCACAATGGATATATCTATTATTACAATAGTACCTGGAACACGATTTGTCAGATTAAACCGGATGTTATCAGCACCTTTTCTGAAGGAAGTAATTCAGGCCCTAACAATGGAATGGCCTATTTAAAGGCATTTGGTGTAGAAACAGATAAACAAGGTAATGTCTATGTAGCAGATGCCGGAAATAGCAGGATAGCCAAAATATTTACAACAGGCTTTGGAATTCCACTCGCCGGGGCTGTAACTCCAGGTAATTCCCCAATCGTCGGCAATAGTAACGGTACTGGTACGAATGCATCTTTCAACCACCCTAAGGGAGTGGCAGTGGATACTGCTGGCAATGTATATGTGGCGGATACCGACAACAACCTGATTAGGAAAATTACCCCCGAAGGGGTAGTGACAACAATTGCAGGTACAGGAACAGTCGGTAACACAGATGGCGATGGTAAAACTGCTACTTTCAACAGACCTTCAGGCGTGACCGTAAATGCTGCCGGTACTGTTATTTACATTGCCGACACAGGAAATAACCAGATCAGAAAGATCGAAATAAAATGATTCGCATGAAAGATAAAAAGTTCTGAAGATAATAGTTCGACTCCCGTCCGCTTTCCTGTACGAAGAAAAAGGAACATCGAGTGATGTTCCTTTTTTGTTATTTATAGCTTACACTATCCATTTCCCAACTTCAGCATTAAGTCCTCACAGCGCAAACAAAACGAGCTTTTTAATACATTCATTTTATCGTTTCCCGCACGAAATCCAGAAATTTCTCTAGAATAAGAACCATTAGCAATTATATTGCTATTCCATCCTCATTGTTATTTGCGCAAAAAAACCAAAAAACAATTTCTAAATCTATCAGTTCTGATTACGACACAGCCTATATGATTCATTACCGTTTTTTGGAGGGAAAGCTGAAAATCCCAAAACACCAGGCCTTTCACTGGATGCATCTTCTATAGGTATCACAACTGTTTTGTTCGACATAAGTGCAATGATGGGCAGAGAAGAAAGACCTCCATTTAAAATGATCCCGGATACCTGAAAATATTCTACTTTTAGAGAGTAATAACCACTTCCCATATAAGCGGGAAATAGACCTCAGATTATATGCATGCACCCTTTCTCTATACCATGGCGCTGGGCGACAGCTATGGCATGAAATATGAATACCTGCCCCACCCTACCAATGCCGACCTATCTGATCTCGTACATGCGGATCATCCTAAACTGACAGCTTATAAAAAAGGCGATTATACAGATGATACACAGATGTCACTGGCAAATATGGAACTGCTACTCGCAAAGCAATCTTTTGATATTACAGCAGAGGAATTTGTAAGCGCCTGGCTGCATACATTTAAACGTGATCCTCACGTAGGATATTCAAGACACATGCAAAAACTATTAGCAACATGCGAAACTCCGGCAGAATTTGTAAGCCAGCTTGCACCGTCCAGCAGAACTACCAGCGGTGCTGCAATGCGCGCAGGTGTTTTTGGAGTGATTGAAGATCTTGAAGAAGTGAAACGACTGACACTGCTACAGGGCCGTATTACACATAATAACCTCGCAGGGACTACATCTGCATTGGCAGTAGCACTGTCTGTGCATTTTTTGCATCACGGCGGTACCCGCCAACAATTGGAAGCGTTTTTAACTGCGCAGTTAGGCGAAGGATGGGAACAAAATGGTATTGAAAATGATCCCGGAAATGCAATGCTGATAGTGACACAGGCACTCTCCGCATTCAAGCATGCCAAAACGATAGCAGATGTATTTTTGAATGTGGTAAACCAAATTGAGAATTCGGATACAGATACTGTGTGTGCAATAGCCGCAATTATTGCCTCCCGTTGTACTGAACTCGAGGATAATGTGCCGGAGACCTTGAAGAAAGGATTAGAGAATGGTAAATATGGAGCTGATTATCTTCGTAAGATTGATATCCAGGTAGAAGCAATGTTTCCGCGGACAATACTTTATTCAAACCCGAACACACATGCAATGTAGAAGAAAACCCAACGCCAAACAACACAATCAATTGATTATCAAAAAAATCATTTCAACGACGCTGGTATCAAATTAAAATCCTGCATATAATAATTCGACATCTGTCGCCCTCCCTGTATTAAGGCAACGATACGAAAGTATTGTTGCCGTTTTTGTTTTTAGGCTAGTTCGTTCGCCTGTTCGGCAATAAAACCCGCATAATGGAATTATTTCGCATCCTATCACCCTTTTAGTTCTATAATCAGTAAACTGCCAGCATATACCCTCTCTCTAATCGTGACATTTATCACATACAAATTATGTCAAATGCCCTCACTCAATACAACCGGGTGGACGAACTTTGATAAAAATTAAATCATGTATAAGAAAGTAAAATGGCCCGCCGATCAGTATCCCAAAGTATCTGCGAGCATTTAAAAATCACAGCCGAACTTTTTATTACCGGCAAATAATTCCCAATAGGTCAAAATCATATTAAAAAAATCAAATCATGAATCTCAATTTAAAAGATAAAACTGCTCTTGTCAGCGGATCAACTACAGGAATAGGCTATGCCATCGCGAAGTCTCTGGCAGCCGAAGGCGCAAAAGTTATAGTAAACGGAAGAACTTCAGAACGCGTAACAACAGCTGTTGAGAAGATCAAATCCGAAACCGGCAACCCCAATATATTCGAAGCGATTGCAGACCTTGGATCCCCTGAAGGTGTAGAACTCATTGTCAGCCAATACCCTACGGTTAATATTTTGGTTAATAATCTCGGCATCGGGCAGCCGAAAGCATTCAAAGATATCCCCGACCAGGAATGGCTGGATACTTATAGTGTTAACGTGCTGAGCGGAGTACGCTTATCACGTGCCTATTTTGAAAATATGCTGAAAGAGAACTGGGGACGCATCATTTTTATCTCAAGTGAATCTGCCGTACAAATTCCCGCCGAAATGATTCAATATGGTGTTTCGAAAACAGCCCAACTGGCTTTATCCCGGGGTCTGGCGGAAATGACCCAGGGCACTGCTGTAACGGTAAATACAATATTGCCAGGGCCAACCTCGACTGAGGCTATCACCAATTTTCTGCAGGTGACTGCGGAACAACAGGGCCTCAGTGAAACAGAAATGGAAAAGGTATTTTTTACCAACATGAGAGGTACCTCAATTCTTAAACGCTTTATCAAGCCAGAAGAGATCGCCAGCCTGGTAACCTATCTCGCCAGTCCGCTTTCTGCTGCCATTAATGGTGCTGCCTTACGTGCCGATGGCGGTGTGATCAAATCGGCATTTTAAACAAAGCCTTCCCTTTTAAGTAGTTGAATGAATACGCTTTTTATAAGTCCCGGTTGCTTGTAGCAACCGGGACTTTTTATCGGCATTAGTGTCCCAAATTTTACTGTTTACCTCTAAAATTTAGATATTTTTGTCAAAATAGCGTTTCTATGTTCGAAGTTTTCGCAGCGTATTTAAAGGAAAAAGCTGGACTCACAGAGGAAGAGCTGGAAGAGGTGCGCGCTGTGACAATCAATAAGCATCTTCGCAAAAGACAGTATTTGCTGCAGGAAGGCGACATCTGTCATTACAACTGTTTCGTCGCCAAAGGATGTCTCCGTAATTATCGGGTCGGCGAGGACGGCGTAGAACACATATTGCGATTTGCCGTCGAAAACTGGTGGCTTAGCGACACCGAAAGCTATAATAACGGCACCCCCTCCAGGAACAATATTGATGCACTCGAAAACAGTGAGCTGCTGCTAATCGAAAAAGAAGATTTCACCCGGCTTGTCAACACCATTCCTCCGTTTAAGGAATTCATAGACAGATTGATGGCTAGAAGCTTCGATGCCAGTCAAAACCGCATCATGAGTAATATTAGTCATACAGCCGAAGAACGATATATCAACTTTATGAAATCATACCCGGATATTTTAAACCGGGTTCCACTTCATATGATCGCTTCCTATCTCGGTGTCTCCAGGGAAACACTCAGCCGGATCCGAAACCAATATGCCAGGGCAAATTAATACATTAAAACTGCAGATCCTGACAATTCCACCTATTCCCCCTCCCTTTAAACCCCACTCAGGATTTCTACAGATTTCGGGTCGTACTTCGGGATTTATTCCGCTATGAACTCACGTAAGACACGATATTCCGTACTGATTAATTTTTTCATTTTCTTCCTGATTGTCTCTTTCTTAATAAGAACAATCTTCTTAGTACTGACCTGGCAAAAAGCAAGTATCACACTTCCGGCAATTTTAAATATTTATGCAAAAGGACTTGTCTTTGACAGCATGGTCGCCTTATTTTTCAGTGCCGCCTATTCGCTCTACTTATTATTGTTACCACAAAAATGGAACAATACCCTTTTGAACCGTATTATCACCTTTACCTGTTTTTATATTGTCGTACTGATTGTCATGTTCTCCTTCTTTGCAGAACTCGCATTTTGGGACGAATTTGAAAGCCGGTTCAATTTCATTGCAGTCGACTATCTCATATACACATTCGAGGTAATTAATAACATTAATCAATCTTACCCGCTACCCTGGCTAATCAGCAGCATGGTCCTGCTTACATCGCTGGTATTTTTTATATTTTATAAAAAGAAAATCTTCCTGCAAAGTTTTCAATCCCATACACCCCTTAAAAAGAGGTTTTTAATGACAGGGTCGGTGTTAACGCTCACCCTGGCGGGTTACTTCCTTGTCTCCAATTCCTGGGCTGATAGCGGTAATAACCGTTATCAGAACGAACTCGCCAAGGCCGGTATCTTTTCATTCTTTGCCGCATTCAAAAATAACGAACTGAATTACTACGACTTCTATGCAAAAGAAGAAGAAAGGGAAGCTTTTGCTATAACCCAAAAACAGTTGCAGGAGCCATCCATCCAGTTCGTCAATGGCAATAATAGCTTACGCAGAATCGTCACAAACCCCGGTCAGGCCCTCCGACCCAATGTTATACTGGTGACCATCGAAAGTTTAAGCGCAGAGTATATGCACCATTTCGGTAATGATCAACACATTACTCCTATTCTCGACTCCCTGGCCAATTGTGCTATCCTGTTTACCAATATGTATGCTACCGGTACACGCACCGTTAGGGGAATGGAGGCCCTTTCCTTATGCGTGCCTCCTACCCCGGGCAACAGTATCGTAAGGAGAAAAGACAATGGCCATCTGTATACTGTAGGCTCAATTTTCAGAAAAGCAGGGTACTCCACTACCTTTTTTTATGGAGGGGATGGGTTCTTCGACAATATGAATAACTTCTTCGGAAACAACGGATTTGACATTACCGATAATGGCGAACGACTATTACCTAGTGAACAATTAGCTACTACCCGCACAACGATTCCTGCACAAGCTATTCACTTTAAAAATGCCTGGGGTATTTGCGATGAAGACCTGTATGATGCAGTCATCCGCCATGCAGATACCCAATACAGTCACCAACGGCCGTTTTTTGATTTTGTAATGACTACCTCCAATCACAGGCCCTTTACTTACCCATCCGGAAAGATTGATATTCCATCCGGTTCCGGTCGTGAAGGAGCAGTCAAATACACTGATTATGCCATTGGTGAATTTTTAAAACATATACAGTCCAAGCCATGGTTTAAAAATACAGTGATCATATTCGTCGCCGATCATTGCGCCAGCAGTGCGGGTAAGAACGAAATCAATGTTTCAAAATATCATATTCCCTGTCTTGTTTATAATCTCAAAAACGACACTTTAAAAACCATCAGTCAGCAGTGTTCACAAATTGATCTTTTCCCCACCCTATTTGGTTTACTACACTGGCAATATGAGACAAACTGGTACGGACAGGATGTTTTGTTACCAACATATCAATCCAGGGCATGGCTTGCTACTTATCAAAAACTGGGGTATCTCCAACATGATACACTGACTGTTTTAAGTCCGCAACAACAGGTGGGCGAATTTAAACTGGACAAACAAACCGATGATTTACTATCCATCCCTGATGATAAATTGCTTATAAAAAAGACAATTGCTACTTATCAAACGGCTTATTATTTATATAAGACGGGAGGTATGAAAGAATAATTGAAAATACTCTATCCAATAGTTCCCTGTGCAAAGAAAAGGGACATCAATTGATGTTCCTTTTTTTGCTTATAATAGTCCTGGAATCGTTTTTACGCCCCCAACTCATTCTGGTATAATTTTTATTGCCCTACAATTAAGCAAGACACAATTTTATATGCAGAACTACCTCATCATTATCATCGCCGGTATAGCAGGTACCCTATTAATGACAGGCGCAGTATACCTCCTCTCCGCCCTTACAGGAAAAAACTATAAAGTAGTAGGCATCCTGGCGACCATGCTCGCCAACCATACTACAAAAGAAAAAGGACTAACCCGATCCACCCCCGATATCCTATTAGGAATTGCCGTCCACTACCTGATAGGAATCTTTTTTGCCTTCATTTATTACTTCCTATGGCAAATGGGATATTTAGCCCTTACCATAAATTCCAGCATCCTATTCGGACTATCCACAGGCATCGTCGCCATCATTTTCTGGTCATTATTTATCCGCTTCCATCCCAATCCACCCCTTATACCAGTGTTTACATACGTGCTATCCATAGGCCTGGTACATATTCTCTTCAGCCTGGGCACATACCTGGTTTTTTCCCTGATGTATTAAACCCGGTTTTTAAACACAATAAAAAAGAGCAACACAGCCAAGCTGTATTGCCCCTTTTTTATTTGCAGCCCTATAGGCCTCTTATCTTTCCTAGAAGTGATACAAAAACACCACATCACCCACATAAGCAGGTTTGTTCTTCCCCTTAATATTAAGCGTAGCCGTAATTACCACCTTGGTAACCCCTCTCAAATCAATGATAGATTTGAGCTTCGCATTCAGCTGCACCTCATCATTCACCAATACCGCCTGGCCAAATTTAAAACTCTCGATACCATAGTTGATCTCCATCTTCACATTGCGGATATCTGCAATCTGCTTCCAGAGATAAGGAATCAATGACAATGTCAAATAACCATGGGCAATGGTAGCTTTGAAAGGTCCTTCATTCTTTGCCTTCTCTTCATCGCAATGGATCCATTGATGATCAAGCGTTGCATCGGCAAATTTATTGATCTGGGCCTGGTCTATTTTATGCCATTCAGAATTACCAATTTCTTTACCTTCAAATGCTTGATATTCTGCGAAACTATTGACGATTACCATACTTCCTTTTTATTATTAAAAGTTTTAAAAAGACCCTGACAGTTCAAAACAGGCTGACAGGAAAAGCGAATTTATAACATTCGTATTATTTTTTCATAATGTCTTTCTGAAAGAAAGTGTATCAATTGAGCCGGCCACATACTTTAACGAATCACAATTAACTTTTTTGTCAATTATTCCCCAAAAAATACCCCCGCCAATACACAAATAATTGCTACCCCCTTTCAAATGAATAACTAATTCTATTTATACATCCACTACTCAGGCAAACACATGCAATTTAATTAATATAACTTACTGGTATTGAGCCTATAACCTATCGAGCTCATGAAAATCTACTTACCTTTACACCAGGTCTAAAAAATACCGGTCGCTTATATGAGCTTCCTCCAAATCAAAAGAACAGCATTAAGAACACTGAAGATTGTTTCCATCACAATTGCATCACTTTTATTACTGTTATTTCTCCTCCCCGTTCTCTTTCCTACCACAATCAGCAATAAGATCAAGACGTGGACCAATAACACCATTACAGGTGATCTCAACTTCTCTAAAGCAAGACTTTCCTTCTTCAATCACTTTCCATCCCTTACCCTTACACTCTATGACTTTAGTCTCAAAGGGGCCGCTCCCTTCCAGCATGACACGCTCATCGCCGCTGATGAAGTAGCCCTCGGTGTTAACCTTGCCAGCGTATTTTCCAGTGCCGTCAGGATTGATGAGATCTACCTCACCAAAGGAAATATCCACATAATGGTTGATGCCGCAGGCCACCCTAACTACAACGTATACCAGTCTACACCGTCTTCCACCAGCACTCAGACAGACAGTAGCAGCGCATCTCTGAAAATAGCACGCATCCAGCTGGAACAATGTAATATCATTTACAATGACCAGTCCCTCCCCCTCCTTGTCAAAGCCCAAAACATCGATTATCTGGGTAAAGGAGATCTCAGCAAGGCACAGTTTGATCTGTATTCCCGCCTCCGGGCATCCTCTTTCGACCTTTCCTATGGCAATACACCTTATATCCAGAATAAAAAGCTGGATGGGGAACTGATCACTAAAGTCAATACCAATTCCCTGGACCTGGTGTTCGAAAAGAACGATCTTAAAATAAATGAACTCCCCGTTCAATTGAATGGGAAATTCGGGTTCCTGAAGAACGGCTATGCGATGGATTTCAAACTCCTTTCAAAAGAATCCAGTCTCAACGCCATTTTCAGTGCCCTTCCCCATGAATATACCACCTGGTTAGAACAGACACATATCGAGGGCTCAGCGGATGTAAATGCTACCCTAAGCGGCCAATACATTGCTGAAACGAACACCATGCCCGACCTGACCTTTAATGTACAAATCAGGAACGGCATGATCTCCAACGCAAAAGCCCCAGCCCCCGTAAAAAACCTGTTCCTCAACTTCCAGTCACAGCTACGACAATTAAATACCGATAGCCTGATCGTGAATATCGATTCTGTTTTCTTCAATATTGACAAGGACTATTTCAGTGCCATTATGCAATTAAAAGGCCTGACCACACCCGAGGTTCATGTAAAACTAAATACCGACATTGACCTTGAAAAATGGAGTAAAGCCGTAGGCCTTCAATCATTTGAAATGAAAGGTCGATTCCAGGCACACCTGCTGGCAGATGGGAAATATGCAAAATCGGTCGTCTACCATGGACTGCAAAAACAGGCGGATACTGTCATTAGCAGTATCCCTGTATTCAGTTTACAATCCAGCTTCCATAACGGGTATGTAAAATATGCCTCCCTGCCCAAAGCCGTTGACAATATCAACTTCAATATCCAGGCATCCTGCCCTGATAGTAATTATGCACATGCCATCTTTGCGATCAAAGATATCAATGCAAATGTGCTGAACAATTATATCAAAGGCTATTTCCAGGTCAGCAATGGCAGCAGCCCGCTTGTAGATGCCAACCTGGAAGGAATCCTTCACCTGGAAGATGTGAAGCAGTTCTACCCACTGGATAGCACTTCCCTGGCCGGCGACCTGCATATTAACATCGTTACTAAAGGTAGCTATGTGCCCGTAAAGAGATTATTCCCTGTCACCACCGCTACCCTGACCATGAACAATGGTGCTGTGCAGACAAAATATTATCCCAGCCCCCTGGAGAAAATCAATATCGATGCCACTATTACCAATACTACGGGTACTTTCCAATCACTGGTCGTAAATCTCAAGCCAGTCTCCTTTGAATTCGAAGGTCAGCCATTTGTGCTGAAAGCAGACTTCAACAACTTCGACAACCTGCGTTATGATATTAGCTCCAATGGTACGATCGACCTGGGCAAAATCTATAAAGTATTTGCTCAGCAAGGCTATGATGTAAAAGGACTGATCAAAACAAACCTGTCTCTGCGCGGTACCCAAAGCGATGCTATGGCCGGGCGTTACAACAAACTGAACAACAAAGGAAGCCTGGTTGTAAAAGATATCACCCTGTCATCAGACCTCTTCCCACTGCCATTTTATATTTCCAACGGGGTATTCCGTTTTGACCAGGACAAAATGTGGTTCGATCAGTTCAATGCCCGTTATGGTAAATCCAATATTCGCCTCGATGGTTATTTAAGTAACGTGATCGGATATGCGATGCTAAAGAACCAGGTCCTGCATGGCAACTTTGACCTGAAAAGCGATTATATCCTTGTAGATGAGCTGATGGTGAACGGCGCCACGACTTCCCCTACAAGCACCACCACTACATCTCCGGGAGTCGTGATGGTACCGGCCAACTTATCGCTGACCCTGAATGCCGATGCTGCGCGCATTCATTTCAATGGGATCAACATCACCGGCTTCCATGGCCAGCTGGTCATTGACAGCAATTACCTGCAGCTGAATAAAACCGGCTTTACCATGATTGGCGCACCTGTGGAAATGGATGCAAAATACACCAGTCTCTCCCCGAAGAAGGCTACATTTGATTACCGGATCAGCGCACAGGAATTCGACATCCGGCGGGCTTACAAAGAAATAAAAATCTTCCATGACATGGCCAGCTCCGCAGCCAGCGCAAGCGGCATCGTAGGACTTGACTACCATTTAAGCGGACGACTGGACGAGCACATGAACCCGGTCTATCCTTCCCTGAAAGGAGAAGGTGTCTTGTCCGTGAAGAAGGTAAAAATGAAAGGCTTCCGTTTGTTCAATGCAGTTAGCAGCGCTACAGGCAAAGAAGATGTGAGAGACCCTGATCTTTCTAAAATCAATATCAAGTCGAAGATCAATAATAACATCATTACAATCGAGCGGACTAAAATGCGGGTAGCAGGATTCCGTCCCAGGTTTGAAGGGCAGGTCAGCTTTGATGGAAGACTGAACCTGAAAGGCCGGCTGGGCTTGCCGCCATTCGGCATCCTGGGCATCCCCTTCAATGTAACGGGTACACAAAGTAACCCGGTAGTGAAGCTGAAAAGAGGAAGTGACAAAGACACGCTCGAAGAAACGGAAGATGCGGATGACCAGGACAATGCAATGAAATAATCAGGACAATGCATGGAATAATAAGGAACATCTTCGGGTGTTCCTTTTTTTTTGGAAAATTCTCCGGTACGGGATTTATTCCCACTCTACTGGCACCTCCTTTCCACAAAATCTTCTGAAAAAACGGCCAGAGACCCATGGCATATTTTTTCCCTCCTTATTAATATGCTTAACCTTCAAAAACTTTATACATGGAACTTCTTAAAGGATCATTGATTCACTCCAAACTGGACGATTTCTTTGCTACCATGCTATCTGAAATCTACTGGTCAGAAAAGAACCTGATAAACGTATTGACAACTATGGCCAATGCTGCCTCAGAAACAGAACTGCAGGAAGCATTTAATGCACATAGAAGCGAGACTGAAACACATATCCAGCGCCTGGAACAAGTGTTCACCCTGTTGGGTATCGCCGCAGAACCAGTTCCCAGCATAGGATTACAGGGCCTGTTTGACGAAGGCTGGCAGGTAATCGATGAAACAGAAGAAGGCTCGGCTCAAAGAGATGTTGCGCTCATTATCGCTGCCCAGAAAGTTGAACATTATGAAATGTCCTGCTATGGCAGCCTTGTCACCCTGGCCAGAACCCTGGGGCAGAAAGAAGTAGCAGACCTGCTGGCCCAGACCCTGCTGGAGGAAAAAGAAACTGACGCAAAGCTGACGATTATTGCGGAATCACATATTAATGAGGAAGCTAGTCAGGAACCCGCAGAATCAGGGCTTTAAAGAAATGAGGTTGTAGCAAAAGTAAATTTCCGGAATTTAACCCGGATTCCTGATGGAAAGAATTTTCTATGCCGTCAATTTACTTTTTCTACAACCTCTTTTTTATAATTTCTTAATTGAACTGATTTCAATCCCGTTAAAACAATCATCCGCACAATTCTTTTCTGCATACCCCGCCGTTGATATCATCCCATCATTCTTTGCCTCAAAATACACATAAGCATTATCCCTCTTCTTCAACCACTCCTTCGCTGCAAGCTCATATACCTCATCCAGTGTCTGCAAGGCCGCCCCTTCTGTATGCGATCCCAAGGATCCTGCATCTTCCGCCCACTCCTTCATAAACACGATGGCATAACCCGTGTCCGCACTTTGCACTGCAACAAAAGATCGTGCTACAACTTTTCCTTTCTGAATTGTAAGCGTTGTCTCTGTACGATACCGCGTCCAGCTATTAGTTGTCACCACATACTTGTAACTATTATCTGAAGCCGCCTTAAAAGCAATATAAAACTCTTTACTCCTGGATAAATCATCCTGGTACTCCACCTTTTTACAGGCACCAAAAAGGGAAACGATTAACAAAACCACAAACGGGCAAACATTTTTCATTTATATAGGTTTCAGGTTTAAACGTTGCATAGGTCACAGAAGTTACACCCCAACCTGAAGCATTGCGTTCAAACAACCTTCCGCACAGGAACCAAATAAAATTCTTTATTAAGATTTTCTCATATTTTTGTCGCTATGAAAAATATACCCTACATCTTGCTCTATATCCTCCTGCTTGCTGTATGGAGCATCCTGTTCTATAATGTGTTCATACCCGAAAAAGGTGGTTTCGCCATGCTTGCATTATTCGGCGCGGCTGTATTTTTCAGCGGTATCTGGGCGGTGCTGGCTTCCCTCTCTCATAAGTGGATTGGATGGAAAGGATATGGTATGTTATTACTCCCCCCTGTCATTCTGATCGTATTCATCCTGGGCGTAGATCAAACTACTTTTAAATATGCACTGGGCCTCACTGCCATCAGCGAACTGGTCTCTTTCATCAAGATACTGTTCTACAGAAGAAAGCTGCTCCGCAATTGATTTAATACAAGGTTTCAAACGGCGTAAGCACCTATCTGTAAGTATTAAACAGCCTGTCCCATATACTGGTGTAAAAACCAAAATTATGCTGAAGATCCTGGTGGTGATCGTGATGAAACGTAGATGTGCCCAGGTACTTAATCACCGGCCATTGCCGCAGCTTCTCCGGCAACGGCTCAATGCCCAGATGTCCCGCCAGGCCAAAGATGACATTCACTACCAGATAAATAATGATTGCATAAATATTAAACCCATACACCATCAATAGCGACAACCACAAACTCCCAAATCCTATGGTCTCCACAGGGTGCAGTACAAACAAATCTATCGGCCTGGGGTCTATTGCCTCGTGATGCAACTGGTGCACGGCCTTATATAAAAACGTCTTGTGAATAATGATATGAAAAACATACATCAACAGATCCATCGCCACAAACAGGAATATAAAATCAACTAAAATCTGCCACGAAGTCTCCAGCCCAATCACAATCCATCCTTTCGAAAACAACCAAAACCCTACATACGTCACCACGGTATTCAGTACATTGGTAATTAAACAAATTCCCCACTCCCTCGCCGTATATCCCCCCTTATAAAAATATCGGCCTGTTAACAACACCGCACAGGTGATCATCACATTTTCTATAAAGAAAATGAGCCACACAACTCCAATCGGTAGGTGCAACAAATATTGTAGTAAGTTATTTATCCTTCAAATATAAAATTTCTAAATTTACCCCATGAAAAAAACCATACTTTACCTCTGCCTACTGTTGGCCACCCACACCGCTTTTGCAGTCACCGACAGCAGCGGCACCTGGATCGACCAGGTCAGAACCCTCAGGGACGCTATCTACAAGCGTGATAAAGAAACCACCAAAACCTTCTTTACTTTCCCTTACAACAATCCCGAATTCTGGTACATCTTCAGCGTTCCCAAACTCGCTGAAAAAGAAGCCCCTGTCACAGCGCAATCTTTCGATCTCTACTTTGACAAGATCTTCGATAAAGCATTCGTGACTTCCTTCCTGAAAATAAAAACAAAAGACCTGTACGAAAAAGGCTCGGCTAAAACCGCCGAATTCACAGATAACCAGGAAGAATACTATAGCATGGAAGCTACCTACGACAAGGCTGAACAAACAGTTACTCTCCAGCTCAGCGGCTACAATAAAAAAGCCGATCCTGAAATGGGTGGCGGGGAATATGCTATCTTTTATGTCTTTAAAATAAAAGACGGCAAACTAAAATTTGATAAAGTTCTCATGGCAGGATAAAAAAAGGCAGACCAGGTGGTCTGCCTTTTTACTTAGCCAATTTCAATCAGCCTTGGCCCCTGCTTCTTAGCTTCCTCTTTCTTAGGAATTGTCAGATGCAATAACCCATTCTCATACTTCGCATTTATTTTATCCGCATCTACCACATCTTTAGGTAACTGGAAGCTGCGTTTGAATGACTGATAACTAAATTCCCTACGGGTATAATTTTCCTCTTTCTTCTCATCCTGGTGCTGCTTTTCAGAAGAAATAGTCAGCATCGTACCATCCAGTGTAATATTAAAATCTTTCTTATCCATACCAGGTGCCGCTACCTCTACTTCAAACGATTCTGCAGACTCCTTAATGTTCACAGATGGTACTGTGGTATTACTTGCTGAAAAGTTGTTATTACCCCAGTTAATCAATTCACGGCTGAAAAAATCATCAAATACTGAAGGAAACGTGTGATTTCTTTTAATGATAGACATAGTAAAACTCGTTTTAAAAGTTAAACAATACCAATTTTTCAACACCCTAAATCCTTCAAACCCGGTGCCAGTCAGCACAACCTGAATTTTTTTCAGGGAATCTGACATTTTTATCAATAAAATGTGAAAATATTTCAGTCCTCACCAGGAAGGTTGTTATTAAATCAAACTTCCTTACTTTTGAGCCTGTTAATGTTCGTACGCAATTATAATGTTGCCTCATTTTTCATATAAACGGATCATCCATGCCATCACCCATATTCATATCCTTACTTGAAAGCAGCCGCCTGGAACAGCAACAAATCAGTATCTACATCACCCACGCTATACTGCAAGGTATCGTGAGCAACCTGTACCCGGAAGCCGTAGAGCTCAGGACGCATGATGGTAAAAGATGTGTCGTAGACCTGGAAAAGATTGAGGCCATCATCACATTGTAAGCTCCCTTTTTATATCAGCATATCTTTAATTGAAAACATTATGGACAAAACCCAACAATCCCTACCGGGACTGATCAGACAGGTACTGGGTAGCCTACACGCAGAAACAGTGATCAAAGCACAGATTCTGCAGCTGGCCAAAAGCCACCTGCATGAACCGGCAGTTATTACCGCCCTGCTACAGGTATTACCTGATGTCAAAGACAAGAAGTTGCGGGATGAGATCATGTTCTTCCTATCCTCCCTCAATACCTCCCGGTTTCCCGAGCCACGCATTCTCTTCGATGCCCTGCTTCAGTTCTTCAGACAGGAAAAGGAAAGAGACACCCGCGTTGCCATCCTGTTCAGATTACAGGATAGTATTCACCAGGACCAGCAACTGGTAGACTTCTTCATCGAACTCTCTGCCACTCCTAATCTTAGTGAACCCGAAATGGTAGCTATCCAGGATACCCTGGCAAGCCTGCCCCTCATCACGGAAGATATGGCCGTTGCTGCCCTGGAGAAACATCGTAATTCACCTACCCTGCTGCAATCACAAGCCCTCACCCTGGCAGAGAAATGCACCCGCTGGGGCGATAAACTCTTTGCCGCCGCACAGCCTTACCTCGACATCAAAAACGATCCGGATATCCGCCTTCGCGTGATGCGCCGTCTCGCAGATAATAAACAAATGAGTGATGCCCAGCTCATTACCTTAGCTACAGCACTCTCCAATACCGGCACCAATGGTATTCGCTATGAACTGCTGGAACTCATCAAACCATCCATGCGCATTCCGGAAATCAGGCTGGCCCTGGCCAATGCTTTCGCTGCCAACCCTTCCGTGTATGACGAGGGCGAATTTGCTGCCATCACCGATATGCTGGCCCCTTACATGGGCAGGGATGCGCACATCAGCAATATCCTGCTGGAAAGTATTAAAGACCTGCCGCTGGCAGAACATAGAAGAAAGATACTTTCACTCATAACCAGCCGCCTGAAAACAGAACAGATCCTCGACCCGCTCATACACCTCTTCAACCGGGAAAGAGACGAGCGGATCCGCGAAGTATTGTTCAACCAGGTGAAAGCCCTCTCCGTAGCACGTCATCCGCAACTGGTCGATGTATTTGCTGCCGAACTTACAGAACCCGGTTCTCCGTTCAGGGTTACCTGTGCCAGCCTGCTGGCCAATGTAGCAGAGATCTACCCACAAGTGATCCCTGCACTCGAAGATGTGCTGCTCTATGATACCGACAGGGAACTGCTGCGCCTCTGCCTCGATGGTTATCTGCGCCCCGGCGTTCCCCATCGCTTCGATGTACTGCTTACGGTAGTACGCAATGAATTAATTGATACCCTCTCCAGACAAAAAGCACTGGACGCTATTGTTAAACTGGACCTGGATGCCACTCAGCAACAATCACTCGCTGATGCCCTTTCCGGTATTAAACCCAACGTATTAAAATATGAGTAAGATCACTGATGAGATCCGGGAAAGACGGGCAGCACTTACCTCCCAGAGTTTAATGATGCTGGATCTGGTGCCCCACTCGGATACTGATGCAAAGTATTCTCTGTTATCAGGTGCTACCCCTTATCTCCACGACCCCGCCATTGCAGAGAAATGGCTGTCACTGATTGCCACTGAAACTGATAGCACCCTGAAAGCGGATATGATCCGACAGCTGGCAGGCACCGGCCTTCGCCAGCTGAGCAATACCACAGAGCTGATCAACATTATGATCGCCTCCCTGGCTCAGGATGAATCGAGGGACCTGATCCTGCCTGTCCTAGGCCGTTTGTCCATCACAGACCCAACAGCCAGGCAACACCTCATTCAATTTTATAAACAACAGGAGAATGCTGACACCAGCCGCCTTATCCTCTCCTGGCTTCTAATACCTGTTGATGCCAGCCCTGCAGACATAGCTTTCTACAAAGAGATCATGAACCAGGCAGATGAAACTGATAAACTGGTCATTGTAAACAGGCTCTTACTACAGGATACCTTGGACCTGGAAACAATTACCAAACTATTACAGCCGGATGAACCGGTAGCCATCAAAGAAATGGTACTCCGTTTCTGCTTCGACCGCTCCTTCGTTCCCGTAGCAGCACTGGTTAAATTGATAGCAACAGATACAACCCCTTTTATCCGCATCTGGTGCATCCAGTTACTGGCCGTACATGGTATAGACAGCACAGAGCTGACAGACACTATCCTGCACGCCTATACCCAGGACCCGGATCAAAGTGTAAAACAGGCTGCTTTAAGGGTATTTGAATACAG
Organism: Chitinophaga silvisoli; assembly: GCF_003412465.1. Classification (GTDB taxonomy): domain Bacteria; phylum Bacteroidota; class Bacteroidia; order Chitinophagales; family Chitinophagaceae; genus Chitinophaga; species Chitinophaga silvisoli. The sequence continues at coordinate 80,117 of NZ_QTJV01000015.1, read as the reverse complement.
CCTCCTACTTACACCCGCTATCATTGCCCACCTGTGTGCACAACTCGCTACTGCCCAAAATCTGCAACTGTTATATCTCTTAGCCCCTTACACGGCTAAAAATGAAACGCTTGTAAATGCCCTGCTGGAGCTATCATCACAAAACATCAGGGCAGATCTCGCTGTCGCCATTTACAATATTCTAGGAAAACTCATCGCGCAGCGCCCTGCCCTCTTCGAGCGCTTCGTTCAGGCTTACGAACAGGAACAGAAAGAAGAATGCCGCACGGCTATTTTACAGGCTATTACAAGCTTCACGCCTAACGATGATAGCCTGAACAGTTTTTACAGCAAAGCACTTCAGGCCCCTTCCGCTGCCATCAAAGAAGCCGGCATCAAAGGCATCCTCCTCATTCCTCTCACAAAAGCAAACACCGAAGTAGTGGAAGCTGCAGCTCCCGTGCTGCTTCATACACAACTGAACAGGGAACTCCGTCGCCTGCTGGCAAAGAAGATCAGTATGATTCCACTGCTCAGCCCTGCCACTGTGAAAATATTCAGCCAACTGGCCGATCACGAACAGGACCAGACCATCAAAGAGATCTGCACAAAGGTGCAGGAGAACGCCATCTCACAGGCAGGCAGCTCCAATATCAACTGGGAGCAATGGTTGCACAAGGCAGATGTGGAGCATAATTTCTCAGGCATCTTCCCTCATATATGGATGTATTATGGTGAAAACCCGGAAATGGCTAACCGTATTCTCTGGGCAGCACTCACACCGGGAAATAGCAGCAGCCTGTATCAGGAAGGCATCAGTGATATTGAAATACTCCGCTTCCTGGCGGTGCACAAAGGCATGGATGATCAACTGAGCAGGTATGCACTCACACAGCTACTGACCATTGACCTCGGCAATGAATCCAAATTCAATCACTACCTGCTGGCACTAAAAGGTAATCCTGGCTTCGCTGAACTGAGAGAAGGTCTCTGGCAATTGCTGGAGAAAAGAGGCCGCTACATCAACCTCATTTTGCTGGACGAAGTATTACAACCCAACGAAGCCGAATTCAGGCAACAGATCGACAAGCAGCAAACACCTGCCGGCATTATTCCATACATCAGTTACCTGCAGGCAAACTGTAGCTGGGCACCCGTTCCGGACCTGCTGCAGCACATCATGGCAAAGCCTTTTGTATCACAGGACAATGATGCCATGAGAGCAATGAAAGATGCCTGCCGCAATGCCTGTATAGATGCAGAGGCTTTACAACGTAACGTAGCCCCCACTACCAATGATGATGGACCCGGATTTGCTGATTAACCTAAACTAATTTGAAGATGTCAGAAGCACTTGCTTTATTCGATATATTAATTTCCGCAGAACGATCAGAACACGAAAGACTGGAAGCACTCAATAGCCTGCAACCATTTCTTGAAACTGATGAAGCGGTGGAAAAACTGGCTGCTGCCGCCAGGGCGGAAAATACCCTTTCTGTGCGGGCACGTATGCTGGAATACTTAGTGAACATACCTCTTACCCGCCTCAGTCAGCGGGAAGCACTGACCGATACACTGAGCTGGTTTGCCTGCCTGGAACCTGAAAGACCATTGCGCCTGCTGGCAATTGAAGCCCTCAGCAACCTTGCAGCGCACCTGGATAGTGTACAGGAAATACTTGCTGATACACTGGTGAATGACCTGGATCCTGTTATTCAGCAGGTATGCCTGGATGGACTGAGTAAGATTGTCAACATCTCTGCCGACACCATTACCAAAGTAAGCGAATTTATTGCCCTGGCACCTGCCAGCGTGAAACCCGGCTTATTCAACCTGGTGAAACGCTTCCCGACAGATGCTGCTGCCACACTGGCTTTACAATTCCTCTCTCCGTTGGAGACACGGCATACAAGAGAAGCTGCAATTGCCTTCTTAGCCAGCTTACCAGCTCCTTCTGCCACCGTGATTGAAAATCTTTCGGCCAGATTTATATCAGAAACTGACCTGTCTATAAGAGCAGCAATCATACAACTATTGTCGGATCTCCGTGAGATTGACACTACTTTGTTCACCGGCATCTTTGCCGCCCTGCAAAAAGCACCTGATCAGCCGGAACTGCTGGCATTGATCAGGGACAGGCTGGTAGCGCATCCTGAGTTACAAACAGCCTTAACGCAACTGTTTGCTCAAACCCCTTCTGCCGGTCTGAAAATACGCGTGCTGTCTTTATTAGCGCATTGCGAAGTGCCGGAATTACTGATCACCGCACTCAATGATAAGAATCCTTATGTAAGAGAAGCAGCCATTTCATACCTGGAAAAGAAGTTTGTACTGCACCAGGATTTGTTAGAACCAGCCCTGGCAGCTGCTGTCAAACAAGAGCCCTTACTTGCATTGCGTGGTGCGCTGATCAATGTACTGCTCAACAGTGGCCGTAAATCAGCAGCGACCCTGCAACTGCTGACAGAACTTGCTGTCGCAGAAACAGATCATTTCCTGAAAACACAGCTGATCAATGCCGTGCTGGAAGTACCTGTTACCCCTGCCAATAAAGCCGCTTTATTACAGTTGTTCAGAGAAGTACTGGAAGCTAACTGGTATCCTGATCACACGCGCAATGCAGTCATAGAAAGACTCAAAACCTTCTCCTACAGCGATTCTCCCGACCTGAAACGCAGCCTGGGATTATTGCTGGAGCAGTCCAAAGATATCCGTGAACTGGCAGCTACCTACGGCCTGCTCAAAACACTGGAAGCAGATTTCAGTGAATTAGCACCCGCCATCACGACCTCCCTGTACAGGCATATCGCCTACTATCCACAGTCTCCGCTGGACGAATGGGTACAGCTGCTGGGCAAACTCGCAGCTACCGATGCCAGCGTAAGGGCACAGCTCCCGCATATTGTCTCCCTCACAAAAGCCAACTGGCTGCTGAGTGACACCGACAAAGCTGACCAGACAGGTGCTTTCCTCCCTGCCTTCAGGCAAACCCTGATGAAGAAAAATGGTATGCAGACCTTCATGGAAGCAGAAAGAATGCTCCAGGATGCATGGCAGAACCGCACTATTAAAAAGGCAGAAGTAATTGAATTATATAAGCTGCTGTTAAGCATGCCTAAACCCGGTGGCATTCTCCACCAGTTATTACAGATCATGCAGACGGGCAAACTGGTAACTCCCGAACTGGTGCAGATCAGCCTTGACTACCTGCAGTATGCTTCTGACAAGGATGCTCAATACATGGTGCGCAAATACCTCGAAGGCACCGGGTTTATAGATCCTGCATACAGGGCACAACTGGATCGTTTATTTACCCCGGAGAACTATGCAAAGCATATTGCCTTCAGCATGCCTACCCTTCATTCCAAGAGACGATATGCTACTTTAAATGACTGGGAATATCAGGGCTGGGCAGCATTGTATAGCCAATGGCCCATAGCAGAACTGCTCTTTGCGCTGGAACCGGGCGACCTGATTAACCAGGTATTCAGTCATGTCACAGATGCTGCAAGACCTGAAGCCACGCTACCTTATGTAGTATTAGAACACCTCTTCAGGCAGTCAGGTGGTAAATGGGCAAGAGCAATCTACAACGACACAGCGCAGTTACAGTCCTTCTTAACCCTGCTGTATAACAATATCAGGCAACTGCCCGGGGGCAATGCACTAAGAGATAGAATGGTGTATGTATTCTGGAAAAAGTGGAATGACTATGCAAGACAGGCCGAACCTACCCGGGAACAGGCTATAGCAGCCGCTGAAGTATATATAGAAGTATGTAAAGTGCTGAAGCGCCTGGAACCAACATTTGCAGGTAAGCAATTCCCACTTGTATTAAACAAAATGGACAAAGAAACACTGCAACAACAATGGCCCTGGGGCCAGGAAATATGGGAACTCTTCGAAGCTAAGCTTCCCAAACAATAATAGAAGAACGCTTTTGCCGCATACTGGCAAAAGCGTTCTTCATTAAGACATTATGCAACCGGGAATAACAAGGTAAACACCGATCCCTGATCCGGGAACCCTTCCGCCGTTATCACGCCCTTATGATTATCCATTATCTTTTTACAGATCGCCAGGCCGATCCCGGTGCCCTCAAACTGGTTCCGCACATGCAATCGCTGGAACACCTGGAAAATCCGCTCACTAAACTGCGGATCGAACCCAATCCCATTATCAGCTATCGTGATTTTATGATGCGGCAGTCCACCCACCAGCGTGTACACATTGTCTTCCATCTTCACTTTGATCAGGGGCTTCACGCCCTTCCTCGAAAACTTCAATGCGTTGTTCAGCAAGTTCATAAACAGTTGTTCCATCTGGTAAGGGATCGCTGACAATACCGGCAGTAAATCATACTCTATCACCGCCTCCTTCTTATCTATCTGATCACTCAACTGCTCCTTCACCCTCAGCAATACCTGCGTCAGATCTACATATTCAAACAGTTGCTCCCCGTTATTACTAGTTCTTGAAAACGATAACAGGTCTTCTATCAGCTGCCGCATCCGCTGCGCTGCCGCCTGCATACGGTTGAAATAATCCTTCCCTTTATCTGAAATGTTTTTATACTCTGTTTCCAGCAACCGACTGGTAAAAGTCTGGATCTTTCTCAAAGGCTCCTGCAGGTCATGACTCGCCACATATGCAAACTGCGCCAGCTCCTCATTGGAATTTCTCAGGTCATCGTTGGATTTCTGCAATTCCTTTGTTCTCGCCTGTACTTCCGCCTCCAGTTTGTCAATAAACATTTTGCCCTCATGAATATCAGTCGTAGAGCCTACCCACATCTTCACATTGCCTTCCGTATCTTTTTGCGGTACAGTACGGGTCAGGTGCCAGCGGTAAGTACCATCCGCTTTTTTCATCCGGTGTTCAATCTGGTATTCTATCCCTTTTGCAACAGCATCTTTCCATACAGGTAAGTTCCTGATCAGGTCTTCAGGATGTATTACAGTGAACCATCCTACCCCATTCAATTGCTCAAGCGTCATTCCTGTAAATTCGAAATACCGTTTGCTCGCATAGTTTAACCTGCCTTCAGGGTCTGTGGTCCAGATCATCTGCGGCAGGGTTTCGCCCAGCACCCTGAATTTTTCTTCAGACAGTCGCAGGGCCATATCCTGCTCCTTCCGCTCCGTCACATCGTATACGGTGGCCATGATGCCATATACGTTTTTTTCCAGGTCAAACAGCGGTGTATATTCAAAGTCCAGGTAAAACCGTTTCATACCATCCGGACCATTTACATATGCTATGGCCTCTTTCTCCTTGTGAGCAATACCGCTATCAAATACCTGTTGTAATAATGCAGGAAATTTCTGTCCTTCCAGTTCCGGAAATACATCCAGCAGCGTGCGCCCGGTCACCTCTTCAGAACTTCTGCGCCACAAAGTTTTCAACATGGTATAGTTTGCCATATCAATCACCATGTCCTTGCCTTTAAAAATAGCCATCGCTATAGGTGATTGCATGACCAGGTTGCGGAACTGGATCTCACTTTCCACCAGGGAATGCTTGGCTTCTACAGCCGCTGTCACATCGGTGGCAGCTACCATTACACCATCAATTTCCCCCTTAGTATTTTTTAGTGGCTGATAAACGAAATTGAAATACACCAGCTCCGGCACCCCATGCCGAAGAAGGGTAACTGGAAATTCATTGCCATAGTGTGGGGTGACAGTATCCCATACATTGTCCAGCAGCGGCTTTACTAACTCCCTCACTTCAGGCAGTACATCGTAAAGCGACCTGCCCACCACTGCCTCAATCGGTCGCGTGATCAATTCCAGGTACATGGCATTCGCCATTTCAAACACCATATCCCGCGTCCTGAAAATGGCAATCCCTACCGGTGCCTGTTCTACACTTTCCCTAAAACGACTGTCGTCGTAAACAACATCCTTGCGGATGCCTTCCCTGATATGTTCCTCCAGCTGATTCACAGATTGATATAATGTTCGGAATTCTTCAATTTTTTCCCCTCTATTCTCTACGACCAGATCGTCGTTATTTTCAGATGATAATATTTGGGTTTCTACCCCCGCCAGTAAGTCCATCAGTTCATTGGCTATTCCTTCCATATCTGTCAGCCCGGACCTTGCAGCTTCGTGGCTGCCGCTGTCATACAAGCCTATTAATTTTTGCGCACACCGATGTATGGCTGTATGTACCTGCTCCAACTGCTGCATTTCCGGCAGATGGCTGTAACGCGGTAAAACGTGGTCGTGCATCCATTTCCCAAATGCACATTCATGTTCGGATAATATAGGCACCTGATCTACTGCTCCTCCATAGAGAATCGATCGCAACTGTGCTTTAAAATGCAGATGCATCGATCTTGCCTGGTCAAATTCAAGCCTGGTCAAATTCATTGTCTTCGCCAATTGAAAGCGTTGTTCTTAAAATGAGATAAAGAAATTGTCCCGTTTAGGAAATCTCTCACTGGTATCCCAATCAATAGACAACATTTCTGCTATTGCCTTCATAAGCTCCGAAAAGGAAGAAGGCTTCCTGATATATCGGTTTGCTCCTGAAATGTACACCTGTTCGATAAATTCCGGTTGAGATGAGGTTGAAAAGATAATTACAGGAATGGACTTGAGACGTTGATCTGTCCTGATTTCTCTCAGACATTCAAAGCCATTTTTACGAGGCATATTCAAGTCCAGAAAGATCATGTCCGGAGGCGGGGGGACGCGCTCTTCCAACATATCCATGAGTTCTATACCATCCGAAATCGTAGTCAGTGTAATGTCGTCTGCCACTTCTTTGAGTGCGTCTTCAAAAAGCAGACAATCGTCGGCGTCATCATCGGCTAAAAATATATTCTTTCCACTTTTTGACATCGTCTTACATTTTTCACTGAAACAATTACTTAGACATAAATTTGTGCTTTTATAGGTCAATAGGGATGGCGCTAACGCGCTCGTCATTTAAACTTACGCAAAATACACCAAAAGCCCTACTGAATTTTTATTAAGTTCCAGTATTTAATGTTATTATAATGCAATTAGTTGTATTTATCATTGTACATTTCATCGCTTCTCTGGTCAATCCTTTCCGGAACGCCTTTTGATCTTCTCTTAAGGGCAAAATATCTTTAACTTTAAGGTTATGGTAAACATTTCCACCGAATGGCTACAATCAGTCGAGGCGTTTAAAGACGTACCCGTGTCGCAACTCCAATGGCTGGCTGAAAACAGTGAACCTAAAACCCTTCAGCCAGGGGAGTTCATGTTCAAACCTGATGAACCACTCAATGCTACTTACATCCTCATTTCAGGGAAACTTCGCCTCTACTACCTGCAGAACAATGATCCTGTAGAAATACTGGTCATGGAAGCCGGTACCATTAGTGGCTATCTTCCCTTTTCCCGTGGGTTGAAAGCAACTATCTACAGTGAAGCGATCGAGGAAACACAGCTCATGTGCTTCCCCATCGCGAAGATAGATGACATGATCCACACCCAGTTCGAACTGACCCAGGCACTGGTCCATGTCATGACAAACAGGGTGCGGGATTATACCACCCTGATGCGGCAGAATGAAAAGATGATGGCCTTGGGAAAACTCTCCGCCGGCCTGGCGCATGAACTGAACAATCCCGCTGCTGCTATCGTACGCGGAGCCTCCTCCCTGAGAAAACACCTGCAACTAATGCCGGATACCTTCCAGGAAATCATGGCCATACAGATGACCCCGGAGGACGTAACTTTCGTGAAAGACAAAATGTTCGCCATCCTAAAATCGGCCGACAGACCCAAACTCACCATGATGGAAAGAGGCGAAAAGGAAGATGAAATGGTGGACTGGCTTGAGGAGCACGATGTAAACAATGCCATGGAAATAGCGGAAAACTTCGTGGAATTCGGTTTTACCATCGATATACTGGAAGAATTCAAATCTCATATGTCACCAGATTCACTGCCAGCTGTACTCAGCTGGATTGAAAAAAACCTGGTGACAGAAAGAATGGTACTCGATATCGAAGAAGCCTCCGCACGCATCGTAAAACTGGTAGGCTCTGTCAAGACCTTTACCCACATGGACCAATCCCATGACAAGCGGGCCTCCGACCTCCGCGATGGTATCAAAAATACCCTCAACATCATGGAGTACAAACTACGCAAAGGCAATGTGCAGCTGATCGAAAACTATGATACCACCCTTCCCCCTGTCAACATCATGATCGGGGAAATGAACCAGGTATGGACCAACCTGATCGATAATGCACTGGATGCCATGCAAGGCAGGGAAAACAGTATACTCGAAATAAAAACCGAGAAAGATGGTACCTGTGTAAAGGTCTCCGTCATCGACAACGGCCCCGGTATTCCCGAGAATATTATCTCCCGGATCTTCGATCCTTTCTTTACTACCAAAGAAATTGGCAAAGGTACCGGCCTCGGTCTGGACATTACTACCCAGATCGTGAAGCAACATCATGGAAATATTAAAGTAAATTCAGTTCCGGGAAGGACACAATTCTCTGTGTCTATTCCCATCCATTAATTCACTAAAAAAAACGGTGGGCTTATGCCAGACAAAGACACTGAGAAAAATACGAATCAACCTATTATTCTTTGTATTGACGATGATCCGCAGGTATTGCGGGCCATCGTGCGCGACTTAAAAAACAAATACAGACAGTATTATAAAATCATCAGTACAAGCGATGTGCAGGAAGCACTCAGCAGCCTGCTGGAACTGAAGAACAAAGGTGAAACCATTGCCATGTTCATCAGCGATCAGCGGATGCCGGTGATGGATGGCGTAACATTCCTGGAAAAGGCACTCAAATTTTACCCGGATGCAAAAAGGGTATTACTTACTGCTTATTCTGATACGGATGCTGCAATCAAAGCCATCAATACTGTTCAACTGGATTATTACCTCGTAAAACCCTGGGACCCACCAGAGGAAAAGCTCTACCCGGTGATAGATGATCTGCTGGATGACTGGAAGAGTGATTACCATCCGGAATTCAAAGGTATCAAGGTAGTAGGATACCAATACTCCCGCAGCTGCCATGCCATCAAGGATTTCCTGGCCGGCAACCTCATTCCTTACAAATGGTTGGATGTACGCACCACACAGGAAGGTTGTAACCTACTGGCACTGAATGGACTGGATGAAAAAGATGTACCCGTTATCTTCTTTGAAGATGGTTCTTACCTCTCCAATCCCTCCATCCAGGATACTGCCCGCAAAGTAGGCCTAAACCCCCAGATCAAACATGAGGTATACGATGTGGTGATCATTGGTGCCGGCCCTGCAGGACTGGCGGCAGGTGTGTATGGAGCCAGCGAGGGGTTGAAAACCCTGCTCATTGAAAAGCGAGCACCCGGCGGACAAGCCGGCACCAGTTCCAGGATTGAAAACTACCTGGGCTTTCCGAAAGGCCTGAGTGGTGCTGATCTGGCCCGCAGAGCTATCTCCCAGGCCCAACGCTTAGGTACGGAATTCATCACCCCACAGTCGGTGAAAGCCATCGAGCAAAAGGACGGCTACAATAAGATCATCATGGAAGACGGCACTTTTGTAAACAGCAGAAGTGTGGTCATCACCACAGGTGTAGATTACCGCACCCTGGATACAAAAGGGGTGGCCGACTTTACAGGTGCCGGTATTTACTACGGTGCTGCCATGACAGAAGCACCTGCCTGCAAAGACAAAGATGTATTCATCGTAGGAGGCGGCAACTCTGCCGGCCAGGCGGCCATGTACCTTTCCAAATTTGCCAGGAATGTAAGTATCCTGATCCGCAGGGAAGATCTATCCAGCACCATGTCTGCCTACCTGATAGACCGCATCGTGGAAACACCTAATATTCATGTACGCGCATATTCTGAAGTAGTGGAAGCCAGGGGCTCTGACAGGCTGGAATGCCTGATCATCTCCAATATCAAAACAGGCGAACAGACCCAGGAACATGCAGATGGCCTGTACATTTTTATTGGTGCAAAACCATTTACTGAATGGCTGGAAATGAATATCATCAAGAATGATAAAGGCTTTATTGAAACGGGCAGGGACCTGTTTACACATCCTGAATTTGAGAAGATCTGGAAACAGGACAGGGATCCATACCTGCTGGAAACCAGTTGTCCCGGCATCTTTGCAGCAGGCGATGTAAGGGCCAATGCAATGAACCGGGTAGCGGCAGCAGTAGGAGAAGGCTCTATGGCAATCAGTTTTGTACACAAATACCTCGCTGAGGTAAAATAATTGACTATGGCAGAAATCTGTTCACATATTACATCGATTAAAACACTGAAAGTGGATGAAGAACATGTGTGTGAGGAATGTGTAAAAATAGGATCTGACTGGGTGCATCTCCGTACCTGTCAAACCTGCGGTGCAACCTTGTGTTGCGACCAGTCGCCGGAGAAGCATATGACGAAGCATTTTCATAAAACACAGCACCCCGTAGTCATATCGGCAGAGCCGGGAGAAAGGTGGTTGTGGTGTTATGTGGATGAGCAATTCGCTGAATATTAATACGGTTTTCATACCCGGGCATAAGGCCCGGCCCCACCCGGAAAAATCACTTTTGCCATAGGCGAAAGTGATTTTTTCACTGGTTTGTTTTCCCTACATTTGCCCTCTCTATGAAGGTTTGCATTGCAGAAAAACCAAGTGTCGCCCGCGACATCGCTGAAGTAATCGGCGCTAAAACACGCAAAGACGGGTACTATGAAGGAAACGGGTACCAGGTCACCTGGACCTTCGGGCACTTTTGTACCCTCAAAGAACCGCATGATTACACGGAGCAATGGAAATTCTGGCGACTGGAAGATCTGCCCATGATCCCCTCCCACTTCGGTATCAAACTCATACCCAACGGAGGGGTCGAAAAGCAATTCAAAATCATAGAATCCCTGGTACAAGCCTGCGATGAGGTCATCAACTGTGGGGATGCCGGGCAGGAAGGAGAACTCATTCAACGCTGGGTATTACTCAAAGCCCAATGCACCGCACCCGTAAAAAGGCTGTGGATATCTTCCCTGACTGTACAAGCCATCCAGGATGGCTTCCAGAAACTGAAAGATGCCAGCCAGTACGATAACTTATACGCCGCCGGCAGCGCCCGCGCCATCGGCGACTGGCTGCTGGGCATGAATGCCACCCGCCTCTTCACCAAGAAATTTGCCATCGGCAAAACCGTCTTGTCCATCGGCCGTGTGCAGACACCTACCCTCGCCATGATCGTACAAAGGCAAAAGGAAATCAACGCCTTCGTATCCGAAGAATACTGGGAACTCAAAACCATCTACCGCGAAACAGAATTCACCGCCACTATCGACCGTATCAAAAACCTGGATAGGGCCAATAAAGGACTGGAATACCTGAAGCAACACCCTTTCGAAATCACCAGCTTCGAAAAGAAAGAAGGCAAGGAAGGGAACCCCCGCCTATTTGACCTCACCGGCCTGCAGGTAGAAGCCAACAAGAAATTTGCCTTCACTGCAGACGATACCTTAAAATATATCCAGAACCTGTACGAGAAGAAACTGACTACCTACCCAAGGGTAGATACCACCTACCTCTCCGAAGACCTGCATCCAAAAGTAGCAGGCATCTTACAGGACCTGAAACCATATGCGAACCTGACCGCCCCCATCCTGGCGAATCCGATTCCTAAACTTAAGACCGTCTTCGACGACAAAAAGGTGACAGATCACCATGCCATCATTCCAACAGGTGAATATCCCAGCAACCTGCCCCTGGAGGAAAAGCGCATTTATGACCTGGTAGCGAGACGCTTTATCGCTGCATTCTACCCTGAGTGTAAGATTTCGAATACTACCGTACTGGGCGTAGTAGGCCAGGTAGAATTCAAGGTAACCGGTAAGCAGATCCTGGAACCCGGCTGGAAAGAAGTGTATGCCAATGATGCACCTGCTCCAAAAGAAAACAAAGACGGAAAAGAAGAAAACGAAGAAAAAGTACTGCCCGTGTTCGTAGTCGGTGAAAGCGGCCCCCATACCCCCAGGGTACACCAGGGTAAAACCACTCCACCCAAAGCCTTTACGGAAGCGACCCTGCTCCGTGCTATGGAAACCGCCGGTAAGCAGGTAGACGATGAAGAAATGAGGGAATTGATGAAGGACAACGGTATCGGTCGCCCTTCTACCCGTGCAAATATCATCGAGACCCTGTTCAGACGTAAATACATAGAGAAGAGAAAAAAGAACATCTACGCCACCCAAACCGGCATAGACCTGATCGATACCATCACCTCAGACCTGCTGAAAAGTGCAGAACTGACCGGGCAATGGGAACGGAAACTAAGACAGATAGAAAAAGGTGAATACCAGCTGGACACCTTCAAACAGGAACTGATCCAGATGGTCGTAGACCTGACCCGGGAAGTGAAAAATGCTTCTTACAAAACCATCGTTGCCGTACAGGCTCCCACACCGGCACCTACTCCTGAAAAGGAAGAAAAGCCGAAAAAAGCCCCTAAACCCAAACAGGAAATTGCCAGCCTGCAATGCCCCAAGTGTAAAGAACATCCTTTGATCAAAGGAAATACTGCCTATGGCTGCTCCAATTTCAAAGTGTGTGGATTCAAGGTGCCTTTTGAAACCCATGGCAAGAAATTGTCCGATAAACAACTAAGCGACCTCCTGACAAAAGGCAAAACTACCAAACTGAAAGGACTGAAATTGCCCGATGGGACAGAGGCAGAAGGGAAACTGATACTGGATGCAGCATTCAACCTTGCAGTAGAAAAATAACCTATATTCACATTATAACTTTACACTATGCAAACCTCAATTAAGACCAGGTTCTGGCGACTCTTCCGCTGGGGGGTGGGAGTATTCATGCTAATGTTTATTTTCAGATTGATTTATGGTTATGTAGCGTCGCATACAAACAGCAGCGGGGACTACTATGAAAATTACTTTGATCAGGTGAATGGATTAAGAAGAAACTATGCTACTTCCAAACTGGATATGGGCTCGAAAATGAGCATGGCACCTGCCGGAAATCCACAACCGGATTTTTCCACCAGCCAAAAATATGAGAAGACAGCCATCGTACGCACCACCACCAGTGATTTTACAAAAGATGAAGCAGATCTGAGAAAGAAAATCGAATCCTATAAAGCCATGATCCAATACGAAAAAGCACTGGGTAAAAAAGGAAATCGTGAACTACACCTGATGATTGGTGTAAATCCTGAAAAATTCGATTCCTTCTATCATGAGATCCAGGGCCTCGGCGCTATCAGGTCAATGTCTATTACCAAAGTAGATAAGACGAATGAATACAGGCAACTCAATGCAAAGAAGGTGTCGCTGGAGAAAACAGTAGAGTCACTGGAGAAACTGAAAACAACTGCGGGCGCAAACCAGGACTTATTATCTATCTATGACAGGCAACTGGAACTGGAAGACAAATTACAGAACCTGGGGGTCGATTTAGGGAACTTCAATACAGAAAATGAATTCTGCACGGTCAAGTTATCCCTCTATGAAGGGGCTACCGCCCAATCCATCTCGTTTATCCACAGAGTGAAGATTGCCTTGCAATGGACTATCCACTATTTCACTTATACCGTGATCGGCTTTACAGCACTTTCCATTTTTGTATTTGCATTATTATTGATTATAGACAAGCTAAATGTCTTAGGCATTTTCAAACAATAAAAAAAGAAGAGGGTGTACTTTTGGTACACCCTCTTCTTTTTAGATCTTCAGGAACAACTTATTCCTATACAAAACATATAACAGGCATAATTGTACAAAGGTGACCGACATCGCCGCAAACACAGGCTGCCACAATAAAGGCGCATACTGGATCAATCCATTAAACACAAATCCAGCCGTATACTTAAAATCTACCATCCCCTCTGCCGCCATGTAAATCAGGATAGAATTCGTGCCTATAATCACAAAAGGAAACGCCCATTTTCTATATCCCCACACGTCTATTACCAGGTAAAACACTGCCAGGAACATTACGCTGAATCCTCCTGCATATAACACAAAGGAACTTGTCCACAGTCTTTTATTAATAGGAAAGCCGAAGCCCCACAGGTAACCGGTCAGCACCAATGCAGCACCAAAAGCAAACAGCAACCCACCTTTCCGCAAGGGAGTCTGAACACCTCTTTGGATAAACGTACCTACCAATGTACCCAGCAATGCTGTTCCAATAGCCGGCAGGGTGGATAATACACCCTCCGGATCATGCACCTTATCATGCAATCTGCCCGGCACCAGCACTCTGTCAATATAAGACTCCAGCGATCCATCCATCGTCAGTACACCTGCTCCATATCCCGGTACAGGCACCCACATCATCAAAGCCCAATACCCTAACAAAATACCAATTAACCAATACACCTGTCCTTTCACCGAAAAGTTCAGACTGATCAATCCTGCAAAGAACCAGGCCAGGCCGATCCTTCCTAACACACTTGGGAAGCGGGTATTCTCCAAACCATTAAACTTCAATAGTCCATTCACGATAAAGCCCAGCACCACCAGGATCAAAGCACGCTTCAGCATTACCTTATACAATTTCCGCTTCTCTTCTCCCGGCAACAGGTAAGTATACTTTACCCCCGCTACATCCATTTTCTTCTGCAAAGACAAGGGCATCGTCACCCCGGCAATAAACAGGAATAGCGGAAAGATCATATCATAAAAGGTAAACCCATTCCAATCTGTATGATTCAGCTGTGCGGACATCCATTCTACCGGTCCCCACTTTGTAGCCTTGGCCAGGGTATGGATAATGTGCTCACCGCTCATGATCCAGAACATATCAAAACCTCTCAGCGCGTCTAAGGACTGCAATCGTTGATTATCTTTCATAAGCTGCAACTATAAGGTCATGATATTTAGCATACATTTGTTGTGACACCACTACCGGGTCACCACTCGTCACCAAAGGATAATTTTTCTGCGTCTTCACAAACTTCCACTCCCATTGGCTGATCTTCTTATCAAAGGCTTTGAAATCAGGTTGCTCCTCCGTCACCAGGAAATCGAAAAACTGCTCCCAGCGTACCTTGTAAAAGTCTTTCAGCAAGCCGCTCCACTGCCTGTTTGCATACTCATGCAATGGGCTTTCCGCATCTCCCCATAAGGTGATCAGGTCACGGGCATTCTGCTCATACAGCGCTTTTTCAGCAGGTGTAGTACCCCAGCTCCTTGCACTCGCGATCCATGGTCCCAATAGAAAATCTTTTCTCGTTGCCAACAGGCGATCCATATCATCTATCAGCTCCAGGTATGCTTTGCTATATTTCTGAAACGCCGTCATGTTGTGCGCCTTATAAGCCCTCACCCACTGCTGTTGCAAAGGAGTCGCATAGTTCGCCATCACCTGTCTTGTCACATCCACCAGGTCATAAGTAAATCCATCCGTACGCACCCCTTTTTTCGATGCATGGATAAATAAATCCCATGCAGGCACTAAATCCAGCGGTGCATAGTTCAGCTTCGTCCTTGTCCAGATGGTGGTGCTGTCAAAAGTAGGCCGGCCGGTGATGATGGATTCAGCACCATCGCGTATAGTCTGTCCGTTATAAGCCGTCTTACGCAGTACCTGCCATGCCTGTACCAGCGAATCATTGTCCACACCATAACGGTTGCGCGCATATTTCCTCAGCCACTCATCCAGTTGAACAGGTGTTGTTTGCCAGGTATGCTGCATGGTCAGTTCATAGATCACAGGATTGTTCTCTATCGCTTCCATCGTCAGGCCAATCCCTTTCAGGTTCTTTGAATTTGGATCGTTCAGTGCCAGTGCAGGTCCTGCAGCTACGCCTTCCAGCCGCCCAAACAGATTCACATTTCCACCGAAGTTATTCAGCTGGTTCCAGATCCAGGGCTTGCCGTAAAATGCATCTGTCCTTTTCCATACAGGTTCTATTTCAGCAGCCAGGTCCAGTAAGATCATTTTATTATCCGGCACTGCTTTTAACAATGCCTCGATCTGTGGGGCCTTCCAGAATTTACGATCACTGTAAAATAGCCATCCCTGCATCACCCATACAGCACTGGTATCCGCCTGTCGCATACCTTCATAAATCCTTGCACTCAGTTTAGACAGGAACTCAGGATCATCAGATGGAGGTTCATTCTCATTGAATGTATCTGCAGAATACAGGTGGTCTGTTCCGAACAATTTAGCCTGTGTTTCCAGGAATTGCTTGCCGATCTTCGCAAACAAAGGATCTTCTGAATCCAGGATATAAGTATCTGCAAAACCATTGTTCCAGTTAGTCGCTTTCAGTTTTGCCTTTGGATATTTCTCTTTGAAAGCTGCGGGTACATGTCCTGTAAATGCAGGCAATACAGGAGTCATACCCAACTCACGCTCCTGCTTTACAATCTGCTGCTGCAGGGTCTTATGACTCTTCATCCAGCTGAGTGGCAAGGGACCACCCCAGCCGTCTAAATTGCCCATCCAGAACCAGGAGAAATAAGCGGGTCCACAAAAGAAGCCCTCCAGTTCCTTGTCCGTAAAGCCCATTTGTTTATAGACTTCATACCAGGTATACTCTTCGCCTGTGATGGCCAGGGGCATATTGATGCCATGCATCGCCATCCAGTCTATTTCCTTTTGCCAGCGCTTCCAGTCCCACCAACTCATGCTGTAATTGAAAGTGCAGTAGTTCAGGTAATAGCGGTACTGGTAAGGTGTGGTCTTCTTTATCGTTGCTGCCGGCATCGGTAATTTCGCCGGTAGTTTCAGCTGCGTGCCATTCCAGGTAATCTGGCAATGGGCATATTCAGTCAGGTAATAATACAGGGCAGAAGCTACAGCAACCCCATTATTCCCCTTCAATAAAATCTTTCCCTGGTGTGGTGTAATTTCAAATACATCCTTTGCTTCAGCAGCGGGCAGTTCCCCTACTTCGAAAAAAGCAGCCCTTTCAGGTAATACACGTTTGATGAGCGCCAGCGCGGCCGGTTTATTCAATTGTGCCGACACCGTTGATTGTGCAAACATGACAATGCTACAGATAGTAAATGCCCTGCTTAAAAATTTCATAGACACTGTTTTCTTGTTTTTGTGTAAACGCAGTAGTTTTTCCAATTCTCAAACTATTCTCTCTTGCCTCTTCTGGTTGAATACATAACGGAAATCATTTGCATGATAGTTCAGGATAAATATAATCCATAAGTGTCACAAAGACAACCTTCATGGAAATAGTTATTGCGGACTGGTCCTGTTAAGGAATTAATTAACACCAAAGTGGGGGTGGTGTATCAATTTATACAAAAATAGTCAACCAGCATCCCTGCGGCCGGCTGCAATAAATTTAAATGATAAACTACCAGGATCAGTGAATTTTGTTTTTTACAACCAAACCCCTACCTTCGCTAAATACTTGACATGTCAAGTATTTTACAACTAAATATTATGACTCCCATTAGTCCATCATTAAAACTCATCCTCAACCTCTCAAAGGCGCATGTCATCCTTTCCCGCAGGTTGGAAACCCGCTTATCCGGCCATGGCATTGGTTATACTGACTTTGCCATCCTCCTTATCCTGCACGAAGCTCCGGGGCAGAAACTCCGCCGGGTGGACCTTGCCGAGAAAATAGGGTTTACTGCCTCGGGCGTTACCCGCATGCTGATCCCTTTGGAGAAAATAGGCCTTGTACAGCGCGAAGCTTATGAAAGAGATGCCCGTGTCAGTTATGTCGGGCTGACCGATATTGGTAAGCAGATCTTTGAAGAAGCCCTTGTCTCTGCCGAAGTTGTAGCCCAGGATATTTTTTCCACAGATACTATCACCACTGCCAAAGCCAAAAAACTGGATGCCTTTTCAGATATGCTCACAGAACTTGGCGGCAACATTATTTAATATATGAATAACGCCCTTCTTTCCATTTTACCCCCGCACAAACTAAAGGTGGTAGAAGCTGCCCTGCAGCAAACTTTTGGGACACCTGCTGTAGAAGCCATTGAACTCATGACCCGGGGATTATCACCCGCCTTGGTCTACAAGATCCAGGTAAACGGCAAAGCCTATATTCTAAGGCTTGTTATGGCGACAAATGAACTGGTAGACCCTGCCCGTGAATATACATGTCTGCGTGCTGCTGCTGATGCAGGTATTGCACCGGCAGTACTGTATGCTGATGCTGATGCCGCTGTTTCTATTTGTGCATTCATCGCCGGCCCGCCAATCTGGGTAGGGCTCCCCGACAAAGACATTCAGCTGAAACGTATTGCTGAAAAAGTAAAAGATATTCATGCACTTCCTCTCTTTCCGCCATTGATCAATTTTATGGAAGGTATGATCGCTTTCAGAGATCGCTTCCTGGAAACAAAGATGTTCCCGGAAAGTGCGACCGCAGAACATTTCAGGCATTTCGAGCGGATACGATCTGTTTATCCTATCCATGATGAACTGGTATCATCACACAATGACCTGAATCCGGCAAATGTGCTGTATGATGGAGAAAAGATCTGGCTCATTGACTGGGAAGCCGGTTTTAAAAATGACAGGTATGTGGATCTGGCTGTAGTAGCCTTGTACTTTGCAGCGAATGAACAGCATATTGATACATTCCTCACTGCTTATTTTGGTGAGGCACCGACAGCTTTGCAGCGAGCGAAGTTCTATCTCATGCGGCAAGTGGTGTTCCTCTATTATGGTACTATCTTCCTGAGAATGGCAGCTGAAATGAAGGATACACATGATCAGGATATGAAAGTACCTACGCTACTGGAAGTGAAGAAAATGATGAGTAAGGGTGAGGTGAACTTAGGTAGTTATGAAGGGAAGATCCTGTATGGGAAGATGCTGATGCAGGAGGCGCTGACAGAGATGCGGCAGCCACAGTTTGAAGCAGCACTGGCATTACTGCATTAATGCTTTCTTTTCTCAATGGGGAAAAAAATGGCGGCCTTACAAGGCCGCCATTTTTTATGGATTGGTAGACCAGATACCCGCTTCTTTCACAAACACTCTCCTGTTCAGCTTCAGCTGACTCACAATCAACTCTGCAAAATCTTCTGCCTGCATCACCTTCTCAGGATTACCATCAGTGAGCTTCAGATCAATCGCCATATCAGTAGCAATGGTGCTCGGTGTCAGCGTAGTTACACGGATGTTAGACTTCCGCACTTCCTGCATCAGTGACTCAGACATTCCAATCAATCCAAACTTGGAGGCGCTGTAAGCACTGGTGACTGCAGCACCATTTTTACCGGCTGTGGAAGAGATATTCACAATATCTCCTGTCTGCCGTGACAGCATACCAGGCAATACTGCCCGTACAGTGTAGTAAGCACCAAACAGGTTTACTTTTACAATATTCTCCCATTCTTCTGGCGTCAGGTCCATGAATTTGCCAAACTTACCCACACCCGCATTATTGATCAGGATATCAATGGTACCCAGTTCTGCGCTGAGTTTAGCAATAGCAGCTTCTACTGCCTGCCTGTCTGCTACGTCAGCCGTAGCATATACGATCTTTACACCAGTACCTGCCAGTTCAGCAGCTACTGCCTGTAAATCTTTTTCCGTACGTGCGATCAGTGCGAGGTTCACGCCTTCTGCTGCAAGCTGTTGCGCCACTGCCTTCCCTATCCCCTTACCCGCGCCTGTGATCAACGCATTTTTACCTTTTAATGATTCCATACTCTAACTGATTTTATTGTTGCAAATATAAGCATTAGGAACTTCCCGATGCCGGCCACTGCTCAGCAGCAGGCATGGGAAAAGCAAACCAAAAACATTGACCTGTGAAATATTTTTAACTACTTTCACGCCTGCTAAAATATCCACGATCATGCTTAAGAAAGGTCTCATGCTGTGCAGTATATTATACTGCCAGTCCCTATTTGCTGACACTAAAGGCCAGGCCGACACCACCGACCGGGTCAGGTACGTCAATACCCTCCAGGGTACCAACTCCAGTTTCACCCTTACCAGAGGTAACACCTATCCAACTACTGCCCTTCCATTTGGAATGCATACCTGGACACCACAAACAGGGGTAAATGGTGACGGCTGGAAATACCAGTACGAAAAAGACAGCATCCGCGGCTTCCAACAAGCCCATCAATGTAGCTCATGGTCCAATGACTATTGTGTATTCTCGCTCATGCCCGTTACGGGCAAATTAGCTGTTAACCAGTTCCAGCGTGCAGCACGGTTCAGTCATAAAAATGAGATCGCAAAACCAAACTATTACAAGGTTACGCTGAACAATCACATCACCACCGAAATTGCACCTACCGAAAGAGGGGCACACCTGCGCTTTACATTTCCCCGCTCCGGTGATGCATGGTTAGTGCTGGACGGCTATACCCGGATCAGCGATGTGCAGATCATTCCTGCGGAAAGAAAGATCATTGGCTATATCAACAACGGACACCAGTTATCCAGGGAACTGCGCAGCCATTTTGTACTGCAGTTCGATCAGCCATTCACTGCCTATGGTGTGTGGGATAGCAAGACCGGTACCACTACAGCCGATACCCTGCATGGTCAAAATGCTTATATCAAATTTAAAAAAGGTGCAGTCGTACAGGTAAAAACAGCCAGCAGCTACATCAGCCAGGATCAGGCGGCGCTCAACCTGCAAAGGGAATTGGGCAGCTTTGCTACTTTCGATCAGACAAAAAATGCCGCATGGAAAGTATGGAATGATTACCTCGGAAAAGTAAAAGTGGAAGGAGGTACGCCTGCACAAAAAGCCACTTTTTATTCCTGCTTCTTTAGAGCCAGCCTGTTCTCCCGCCAGTTTTTTGAATATGATAAAGACGGACTACCGTATTACTATAGCCCTTATGATGATAAGGTGCATGCCGGCTATCTTTATACAGATACAGGATTCTGGGATACCTTCCGGGCACAGTTTCCACTCAATGCATTGCTGCACCCCACCATGCATGGCCGCTATGTAGCAGCTTTGCTGGATGCATATGATCAATGTGGCTGGTTGCCCTCATGGTCATTTCCCGGGGAAGGAGGTAGTATGATCGGGAACCATGCCATCTCATTACTGGCAGATGCATGGGCGAAAGGATTACATACTTTCGATCCGCAAAAAGCATTGAAGGCCTACCTGCATGAGGCCACGAACAAAGGACCCTGGGGGCCGGCAAATGGCCGTGATGGCTGGAAAGAATATTATACTCTGGGCTACTGCCCCTACCCGGGTGTGAGGGAGGCGACTGCCAAGACACTGGAATATGCGTATGATGATTTCTGCGGGTATACATTGGCAAAACAAACTGGTAATACTTTTTGTGAAGGCGTGTTTGGCCGGCAGATGTACAACTATAAGAATGTATATGATAGCCTGACAGGATATATGAGAGGACGGCAGGCAGATGGGAGTTTTAAAGGAGATTTTGACCCGATTGAGTGGGGTGGACCATTCACAGAGGGGAATGCGGTGCACTGGCAATGGTCTGTATTTCACGATATCAAAGGCCTGATCAACCTGATGGGCGGTGATAGTGCGTTTGTGCATAAACTGGATACAGTATTTTCGTCTCCTAACACTTATAAGGTGGGCACTTATGGAGGGCCTATACACGAGATGACGGAAATGGTGATGGCGAATATGGGGCAGTATGCGCATGGCAATCAGCCGATCCAGCATATGGTGTATTTGTATAATTATGCGGGACAGCCCTGGAAGGCGCAGTATTGGGCAAGAACAGTGATGGAGAAATTATATAATGCCACGGAGAACGGGTATCCGGGAGATGAGGACCAGGGGCAAACTTCTTCATGGTATGTACTGAGTGCCCTGGGGATTTATAGTGTGTGCCCGGGAACGGATCAGTATGTGCTGGGTAGCCCGGTGTTTAATAAGACGACGATTGCTTTGGAGAATGGAAAGGAGTTTGTGATTGAAGCGAATAATAACTCTGCCAGGAACGTGTATATTAAGTCAGCTACGCTGAATGGGAAAGTACTGAGCAGAGACTGGTTATCACATACAGATATCACCAATGGTGGGGTGTTGCACCTGGAAATGTCTGATCAGCCGGAAAAATCAAGAGGAACGGCAATGGCGGATAGGCCCTTCTCCCTTACTAAATAGCGGAAAAAATTACGGCCTCCTTTGGAGACCGTAATTTTTTCCGCACCGGCTTCGATCTTCATGGTGGCAGCGCCACCATGAAGATCGAAGCCATCTTTATTTATATGGTACGCCCCATCACCGGGTCCGTAATACTCATCGCCCCTGTCTCCACTCTCCCTGCATACCGCTTTTCACATCCATCTACAACCACACTGAAATCATACCATCCACCGTGATCTGACAATGCATACACCACCTGCTTACCCGCTTTTGCTGCCAAAGCATGTTTCTGCTCCCCTCTCTTATACCCATTATCTCTAATCGTAATTTCCTGCTTTTTTGCAACATCCAGGTTCTTCAGGTGAAACACCAATTTTCCCTTCGCCTCATACTTACACACACATTCCAGCGCCGGGTCATTCCCATCTCCTCTAAACTCCCTGTAAAACCCATTCGGCCCATACACCCTTAAATGATATCTGCCATTCTCCAGTCCCCACTCATCCTGCAAGGTATCTCCTGCCGCCACCGTATATGCCCATGACTGCGCATCTGCCGGTCTATATACATTAAAAGGTACCCCCACTCCTTTTCCACTGCCAAAGCTAATCTCAAACTTTTGCTTATCCTTACTCAACATCCCATCCACATGCATATCATAAGGCAATGGCGAAGACAATTTCGTTCCCTTCTCCTGCTTCGCCATATATGGGGCATTCACAGGATCTGCATTAATCGCCGCAATTTCCTCCTTCGTCAGCAACTTAAAGCCAGCCGGAATCCCTTTGAATTTCGCCATGTGAATCGTTTGAATATATTCATCACGTACTATCGGCGTTAACCCGGTTGGTTTATCACCCGTAAACGGCTGAAACACGGAAGAAAGGTCTCCACACACCGTACGCCTCCAGTTACTGATATTCGTCTCTATCACCTTCTTCCCCGTCTTATGCGCCAGGAATTTCTCTAAGAACTGCAGGGTAGATGTATGATCAAACACCTGTGAATTCACCACCCCACCCCTGCTCCAGGGCGATGCAACGACCAGGGGTACACGATAACCTAAACCAATTACGCTCTCCCGAATATCATCCTCTTCCCAGCCCTTCTTCTTCATCTCCTGCTCACGGGTCACGAACTCCGCTGCCAGGTCAATTCCCTCAGAAGCCTTACCGTGCCCCTTTCCATGTGGTGGCACAAAGGGTGGTATGTGATCGAAATCGCCATCATTCTCATCATAGGCCAGAATGAAAACCGTCTTCTTCCATACTTCCGGATTCTGTGTCAGTATATCCATCACCTCTGAAATGTACCAGGCTCCATACCATGGTGAACCCGGATGATCTGAAAATGCTTCAGGTGCTACCAACCATGATACTGTCGGTAAAGCCCCTGTTTTCACATCTTCGCGGAACTGGTACAACACATCTCCCTTGGGCACTTTCACTTCTCTTTCTACATTGCCATCATGATACCGCAATGGTGTGAGCTGATGATAATCCGGATCTTTCTTATTCGTTACAAACGCTTTTTCATGCAGGTTCTTCTCGCGTTGTGACAATGCTGCAAATACCTTTTCATTATATTGTTCATGATGTTTTTTCAGCGCTGCCAGTTTCTCTTCGCGATCAGCTCTCTCATCATGTGGCAATGATTTATCTTCTAATTCTTTTTGATAACGTGCTATCTCATGCTGCACATACTTCAAATGCGCTGCTGATAATTGCGGTTTGTATTGAGTAAAGAACTCCAGTGGATTGTCCGTAAAGTTCGCCAGCCAGGCATCTTCCTCCCCATCAAAACCTACGCCCACACTCAGTTCATTCTGATACACTTTCCATGAAATGCCCGCATCTTCCAGTCGCTCAGGATAAGTGGTCCAGCTACCTGGTTGGGGATAATCACATTCATTGTTACGCACCGCCGGAATCCCCTCCTGGTTTCGCAAAGTACCCGTCCAGAAATACAGGCGATTTGGTGTAGTTCCCGTCAATGATGAACAGAAGTTCTGGTCACAAATAGTGAAAGCATCGGCCAGTGCATAATAGAACGGAATATCCTCACGGGTATAATATCCCATCGTCATAGGCAGGTGTGCATATTCCTTATTCCCGGAGCGTTTTACATCCAGCCACCTGTCATACTTTCCACCATTACGCGCATCTACCTGGTTCTCCCAGCTATGCGGCAAAGAGCTCATCCAGGTTGCTTTAGAATCCTTCAGATCCAAACGGAACGGTGCATAAGTCTCTCCTTCTTTATTCGACTGCAACCATACCAGGTTTTTATTCGCCAGCTGAATAGCACGCGGATCATTGAAACCACGTACACCACGCAGTGTACCATAGCAGTGATCAAAGGACCTGTTTTCCTGCATGAGGATCACCACATGCTCAGCATCCAGATAAGTGCTGCCCGGCGCAGGGTCAATGGCCAATGCTCTTTGAATGGCAGGTGGTAATACGCCCGCCAGTCCGGCGCTGCCTGATAATATCGCAGCTTTTTTAAGAAAGTCTCTCCTGGTATCCATATGCTAGACAAGTTATTGTAGAAGTTACAAACTACTAATAGGATTTGAAAAGATTCATACTTTTTTAATACAGGATAATGATGAAAGAGGACCAGCAGTTTATTTACAGGCAAACAGCTGAAAGCCTTTATTCAGCGGGATTATTTCATTACATGCATCTAAACACAAAACACCTCGATATGACATTCTCAATGGAATCTTTCATTGCTTCCTGCTACAGCAGCCTTATTGAGCGATTATAGCAGCACCTGCAGTGCGGTAGCAATTAAAGATTATTATTATCTTTCGTGTGGCAGACTTGTTGTTTGACCAATAAAAATTGTGACTATGCGAAAGAAACTGTTGTTATACCCTGCCATCATCGGCGTATTCGGAGGCCTTACCTGGCTTGTGATCAGACAGGGCAACCATCTGCCCCTGAAAACGGGTGCAGCCCGTATTGTCAGCAACGCTACGGCCCCAGCCGCTCATGGTGCCGTTTCCGGTAGCGGGATTGGCGCTACCTTACTCCACAATATGCAACAGCCTCTTTCCTTATTATTATTCCAGGTACTCATTATCGTACTCGTAGCAAGAATATTTGGATGGCTGGCCAATCGTATCGGCCAACCTTCAGTAGTAGGTGAAATTATAGCAGGTGTTTGCCTGGGCCCCTCCCTCCTGGGCATGCTGTGGCCCGAAGGGAAAGATTTCCTGTTTCCGCCTGACAGTTTTAAAAACCTGCAGTTCCTGAGCCAGATCGGCCTGGCCTTCTTCATGTTTGTAGTGGGTATGGAACTGGATGTAGCCAAGGTAAAAAATAAAGCACACGATGCCGTCATGATCAGTCACGCCAGTATTGTACTGCCTTTCTTCCTGGGTGTATTACTGGCCTATAACCTGTATACACAATTTTCCATGCCGAATGTGAGTTTTCTTTCCTTTGCATTGTTCATGGGTATTGCCATGAGCATCACTGCATTTCCGGTACTCGCCCGTATTGTGCAGGAACGGAAGCTGAGTGGTACTCCACTGGGTATATTAGCTATTACCTGTGCTGCGGCGGACGATGTGACGGCCTGGTGTATACTGGCAGTAGTCATTACTGTAGTAAAAGCCGGTTCTATCTGGAGCGCTTTGATTACACTGGTAATGGCGATGGCATTCCTGGGTGTAATGCTTTATGCAATCAAACCTTTGCTGGCAAAAAAGATCCCACAACTGATGGCAGCAGGAAAAGAAAAAGCAACCGTAGCAGTGGCATTTTTCCTGATGCTGCTGAGTGCATTTGTAGCTGAGACCATTGGCATTCATGCTTTGTTTGGTGCATTCCTGGCTGGTGTGATCATTCCTGCTGAAGCATCGGTACAAAAGCTACTGACTGATAAACTGGAAGATGTAAGTGTACTTTTGTTATTGCCTATTTTCTTTGCTTTTACCGGTTTACGTACACAGATCGGATTGTTAGGTCAGGGCCATCTCTGGGCAGCATTCGGCCTGATCATGCTGGTGGCTGTAGGTGGTAAGCTGGGTGGTAGTGCTTTGACGGCAAAACTGATGGGACAACCCTGGGCAGAGTCACTGGCCATTGGGGCATTAATGAATACAAGAGGATTGATGGAGCTGGTGGTGCTGAATATTGGTTACGACCTGGGCATCCTTTCGCCTGTAGTATTTGCGATGCTGGTATTGATGGCACTGGCTACTACGTTTATGACAGGACCACTGCTGGATCTGGTCAAGAAGATAACAGCCAATAAGTTGCAGGTAAGCAACGCATAATATTGAAAAGGGTTTCTGTTAAACAGAAACCCTTTTTTTATACAACCAATAAGAATAGATCATGGCATAAGCGGTACAGGATAGCGGAATAATGTACAATAAGCGATGTACCCATGAAATAGGAGCTACCATACTCAATACAAAGCCTGTCAATCCTCCTGCAAAAAACCATTTTGAACAGACCCGATGGGTCTTTCTCCACACATCTTCATCAGCCAGCGTCCAGGGAGTACGAATACCTATAAAATGATTAGGTTTTACATTGTGCGTCAGGTTCGAAATAACAGCGATGAAAAGGAAAACAGCCTGTGGTATGGTCCGTTCACTTACCCAGTGCTGGGAAGCAAAGATGCCTAATACCAATGGCAGGGAAGTAATGAAGTGTGTGCCTGCCCAGATGATATTGTAGTATTTTTCGGAGATGGGTTGTTTCCCCAATTTCTTCCCTGCTTTGAAACTCCAGTATACAAATCCATTTATAGTCAGGCAAAGCGCAAACATGGTAAGATTTGAAAAAGTATCTGTCCCCATGTCTATACCGGTGAGTGTAGAGATGACCATGATATCAAAGAAGATAATCAGCGCCAGTTTGAAATAATACAGCCAGGCGAAGGGGGCCTTAGCCACTAATGCGGGCAGGGTCATGACCAAATAGATAAATCCACTCATAAGGGTGAACATAATGACAAAGGCGAGCGGGCTCATATAGCTGTCTATTACCCAGCCGTGGTCAGTAATAGAGTAGTGAGAAGGTACCTGTGCAGGCAAGCTATCACGTAATGTGAAAAATACGATCCAGGGGAGGGCAATGAGCAGCACAAAAGGCAGCTCTTTCCACCAGTTATTTGTTTTCATATGCGGGATTTTGATTGAATGATGGCGTGAATTGCAATACCCATTTCAACAGCTCATCCACAACAGTAGTATTAAGGGAATAATAGATATACTGTCCCTTTTTCTCACTGGTGAGGAGCTCAGCCTGCCTGAGCAGATCCAGGTGGTGCGAAATGGTGGGTTTCGAGAATTGAAAATGATCGGCAATGTCCCCGGCGGTTTTATCCCCGTCTTTGAGGAGTTCAAGAATGTCCCGACGGGTTTTGTCGTTGAGCGCTTTGAAGACGGTATTCATGTGTTAAATATTTAGACAAATATCTAAATACTTAAGGAGAAAACAAAAAAAAGCCGCTCGGTATGAGCGGCTTTTTTTAAAATTAATATCTTATTTCTTGTGCGTTGTCTTCTTTTTTGCGGCAGCGGTCTTTTTAGTAGTTGTTGTTTTCTTAACCGTAGCTTTCTTTTTCGCTGCAACTGATCCTTTCTTAGCAACTGGTCCTTTTGCTTTTGTAGCGGTGCCTGAAGTTGCTTTGGTTTTAGCAGCCTTTGCTTCTGGTGTCGGCACTAATCTGGCCGGCGGTGGAAACTTAGACTTGTCAACCCCTGTTGCTTTATCATCCAGCATGAGGGCCAGCGATTCTTTCAGGATCTCTTCTTTCTCTGCCTGGAACTGCTTCATTTTATCTTTCGGAATACGCAGGTCATAACTGTTTTCCGGCCCTGCCATCATTCTTGCGAAATCAGGGTTCAGGTGTTCCAGTTGTGCCTGTTCGATATTCAGTTTTTTCGCAATTGCTTCGAGGCGATATTTTCCGCTGATGTTGAATTCTACAGTATTGTACATTTCTTCTTCTGACAGTTCAGTTGAAGCGTAGTTTACTGAAGAAGCCGGTACATTGATAGTGGTTACGCCGGGATTGTCATTGGTGACATCATTCCCCACACCGAAGAAGGTATTGAACCTATCGAGGATGTAACCGGTCGCGATGAATTTGTACACATGGTTCCTGGATTCAGCAGGCAGAAAATATTGCATGCCCCAGAAATCGCTGCGACCACTTGCTGCCATAGCGCGTTGAACGCCACCAGGGCCGCAGTTGTAAGCTGCTACAACCAGTAACCAGTCGCCGAACTGGTTGTACAGTTCATTGAGGAACTTGGCTGCTGCTACAGTGGATTTGTAGAAGTCTTTACGCTCATCTACTTTCTTACCTACGCTCAGACCGAAGATGCGTGCAGTACCGGACATGAACTGCCAGGCTCCTACAGCGCCCACGCGGGAACGGGCGTTGGTGTTAAAACTAGACTCAATAACTGCCAGGTATTTCATCTCTTCAGGAATACCATGTTCCCTGAAGATCTTTTCTACCATTACAAAGTAGGGCTGACCTCTGGAGATCATTACCTGCAGGTGTTGACTATACCTGCTGGCAAAGTTATTGATGTATCCAGCTACAATGTTGTTGTTGATCTGTTCATAGACCTTCGGACTGCTGATGCTGGACGGCAGGCTCTGTGCATTTTGACGCACGGCCTGAGAGGTTACGGAAGGAACAACTGTAGTGTCCTTAGGTAACCGAACTTTGTGGTTCAATACCGTAGTATCTGGGCCTCCTATGGGAGTAACCACCTTCTTAGGTACGCCGTTGCCACCAACCGCTTCAAAATGCCATGCACCCAAAGTTGGTAACAGCAGTAGTAAAAAGATTTTCCTCATACACATATTTATTTTAAACAGGAGTGACCTGCCTCAATTGCATGACTTGTGCTGCAATGTCTAACAGGAGCGCTTCGCTAAATTGCTTTGTGATGATCTGTACACCATATGGCATCCCGTTTGAATGCCGTTGCAAAGGTACTGAAATTGCCGGAACTCCGGCCAGATTTGCCAGGACCGTGTAGATATCTGCAAGGTACATAGCAATGGGGTCATCTGTTTTTTCCCCTATTTTAAATGCTGTGGAAGGTGCCGTTGGCATCAAAATCGCATCATAAGTTGATAGGATTTCTGATAATTTGTTAACTACCAGTCTTCTCACTTGCTGCGCTTTCGTGAAGTAAGCATCGTAATATCCTGCGCTTAGCACGAAAGTGCCCAGTAATATACGCCGTTTTACTTCTATACCGAAACCTTCCGATCTGCTTTTCTTATAAAAATCTGTTAAATCTAAATTTTGAAGCGGTGTCCGGTGTCCATATTTGACCCCATCAAAGCGGGAAAGATTGGAGGATGCCTCTGCTGTAGTCAATACATAATATGCTGGAACTACATAGTCAAGGTAAGCGAAATCCACCGCTGTAACTGAATTCCCTGCGGCTTCCAGTTCTTCAAAAAAGATTTGGTACTCATCCTTCATTTCCGGATCCAGGCCCGGGTGAAACAATGCGTCCTTTAAATACGCTATTTTAAAGGATTTATTGTGTGCCCGTGTCTGATAATCAGGAACTTCCTGGGAAGATGCTGTGCTATCGTAGGCATCGGGCCCTGCTATTTGCTGAAGTACTCCAGCCACATCCGCAACATTCCTGCCAAAGACACCGATCTGATCAAAAGAGGACGCATAGGCGATCAGTCCGTAACGGGAGATCCGCCCATAAGTCGGTTTTAAACCAACGATTCCGCAGAAGTCAGCAGGCTGACGTACAGATCCACCGGTATCACTACCCAGGCTCACCATACATAAATCTGCCTGCACAGCTACTGCCGATCCGCCTGATGATCCACCAGGTACACGGCTGGTATCCAATGCATTGAGTACTGGTCCATAGGCCGAATTTTCATTGGTAGACCCCATGGCGAATTCATCGCAATTGAGATTACCGATCAAAATGGCATCTGCCTCCAGTAATCTTTCGACTGCGGTGGCAGAATACATGGATGTAAACCCTCCCAGCATCTTCGATGCCGCACTTATTTTATGGCCTTTGTAGCAGATCACATCTTTGATCCCGATCACAACGCCCCCCAGCGGCCCCAGCTTTTCCCCATTTTGTAGACGGGTATCCAGCTCGCGCGCTTTTTGAAGGGCTTCCTCTTCCCAAACCTCCAGGTACGCATTCAGATGTTTTGTCTTTGCTATACGGTCCAGGTAATATTGCACCACTCCCGTACAGGTTGTTCTGCCGGCGTATAATGCTTCATGAAAAGCCGATATACTGCTGAATTCAGACAAAGCCAAACCAGTTAATTGCTTGAAAAAATAAAATATCAGGTCAAACTTGTAAGCCGGATACAAAAGTGTCGCATCCAGGTTGTGGCATACTTTAGGTTCAATGACGTGGAAATGCTAGTCTATGACTATCATAGGCACACGACTTCTCCTTGCGTTTGAATCTCTTAGTTCGTAATATACAGGGAAGGAATTAAGCTCCTTTCTGATCTGTAGTAGAAGGTGTTTCTTTCATACCTTCTTCGATCTCCTTGCGTACATTGTTTTTGGCATCGTTGAACTCACGGATACCTTTACCCAGTCCGCGCATGAGCTCAGGGATTTTTTTACCACCAAACAACAGTAATACAACCAGGGCGATCAGCAGCAGTTCGCTCATACCCAGATCCTGGAACAATAACAGTGGTGATTTCACAATAACGGCAGTCATTTTCTCTGTTTTAGAATGTTAAGCTAACAAAGATAGGTAATAAAATCCGGGATTCAATTGTACTGCCTGAAGATCGGGGAAACTTTAATTTTATTTTAAGAGGGGGGCAAACGGGGTCGGCAAGGGGCTTTTCCCTGCAGCAGGCACATTATGGTGGGTAGAGGTTGGTAGTATCGGGAAGTGACAAAAAAAACGGGAACCGGAACGGTCCCCGTTATCACTAATTTCCCTGTATTTATACTAAACCCTTTTCTCTTTAATACGAGCAGCTTTACCAGCACGTTCACGCAGGTAGAACAGTCTTGCTCTTCTTACTTTACCAACTTTGTTCAGTACGATACCATCGATGTTTGGTGAGTACAGAGGGAAAACTCTCTCTACACCAACTCCATCGGAGATCTTTCTTACTGTGAATGATGCAGTGAAACCAGTACCCTGGATCTTGATTACATCACCTTTGAAGGACTGGATTCTTTCCTTGTTACCTTCAACAATTTTATAGTTTACAGTGACATTGTCACCGGCTTTAAACTTAGGGTAGTTTTTTGTATTACCTGTCAGTTGCTCGTGAACAAAAGAAATCGCGTTCATCTTTCAAATTTATTTATCGGACTGCAAAGGTAGGTGAGAATTCCACAACTTCCAAATAACAGTGACCTTTATTAAGGAATAATTTTTTAACTAATTGATAATGAAGTTAAATTTTGACTTATTATTTTAATGGATGAAGTTGCCGCAGGTAGCAAATAGTTTTAAATCCTAATGTTTGTCCAGTAAATCCGGCCTGCGCTCCCTGGTTCGCTCAAGCGCCATTTCATGCCGCCAGTTGTCTATCTTCTTATGATCCCCGCTCATGAGTACCTCCGGTACCTTCCAGCCCCTGAACTCTTCAGGACGGGTATACACCGGTGGTGCCAGCAGGTTATCCTGGAATGAATCCAGCAAGGCAGATTGCTCATCATTCAGTACTCCCGGAATCAATCTCCCTATCGCATCTACCAGTACCGCTGCCGCCAACTCGCCGCCGGAGAGTACATAATCACCAATAGAAATCTCTTTCGTTACGAAATGCTGACGAATCCGCTCATCGATACCTTTATAATGTCCACACAACATGAGCAGGTTCCCCTTCAGTGACAGCTGATTGGCAATTCCCTGGTTCAGGGTCTCACCATCCGGTGTCAGGTAAATCACCTCATCGTAGGTGATCTTCTCCTGCAGGGTTTCTATTGCTCTTACTACAGGCTCCAGCATCATAACCATACCTGCCCCTCCCCCAAACTGGTAATCATCTACCTGCTTTTGCTTCTGGGTAGAATAATCCCGGAGATTATGGGTGTGTATTTCCAGCAATCCCTTCGTCTGCGCCCGCTTTAAGATCGAGTGAGAAAAAGGGCTTTCCAGTAACCCTGGCTGTACGGTAATAATATCGATCCTCATGTGTTGTTAATTCTTTGGTTGTGAATTCTTTCTGATTTTTAAAACTGGTAAAATTCAAATTGAATCACGCCCTCATTCATACTACAGATAAATGTCCATCAATCCTTCAGGCAGGTCTACATGGACGATCTGTCCTTTCTTATCCACCTTTACCAGTGATTGTTCATTCAATGGCAACAGTACCTCTGTTTCCTTATACATGATCTTCACCAGCACCTGCATCGGCATTTCGATCACCTCTTCGATCACACCCAGTTCCCCCAGCTCCTTGTCATGCACGGTAAAACCCAGCATGGCCAGTGGAGCTGATGATGCTGCATGTAACTTGAAATCGGCCTCTCCCAGGTAGACCGGTGTTTGCACCAGTTTACGGGCAGCCTCCTTGGTATCAATGCCTTCCAGCTTCACAAAGGTATGTTCATGATCCTTCACACTGGCTTTCTGCACGAAATAAGGGATAAAGCTGTTCTTACGTTCTTCCAGGAAGATGGCTTCCACCCCCTGCAGGGAGGTCCTTTTTCCCAGGCTGTGCTTCAGAACAAACTCGCCCTGTAATCCGAATACAGATACCAGTTTACCTATGCTAAAGTAGTTATTCATTATCTGACGACTAATAAGTAAAAAGGGAAATACCCTTGAGTATTTCCCTTTCAGTATGTTATGTGAAAGCTGGATTAAGCTTCGCCACCTTCCTGAGGAGCAGAAGCGTCTTCAACTCTTCTTACCACCGGAGTAGCAATTCTTGCTTTCTTGTGGCTATCACGACGTGCAGCAACTTTCTGCTCGTGTTCAGCCTGCCATTGTTCGAATTTCTGGAAAGCGGTAGGCTCATCAAACAGACCGAGCTTCACACCTCTCAACAGGTGTTTCAGGTACAGTACACCTTTGAAAGAAAGGATTCTTCTAACGGTATCTGTTGGCTGAGCACCTTTCTGTAACCAACGCAGTGCCTTTTCAGTATCAATGTTGATAGAAGCAGGAACTGTCAGTGGATTGTAAGTACCGATCTTCTGGATGAATTTACCATCTCTTGGCGCGCGAGCATCGGCAACTACGATAAAATAAAAAGGTCTCTTCTTAGCGCCATGACGTTGTAATCTGATCTTGACTGGCATAAATAATTCGAATTATTTTTTTGCGAGTTGTTAAAAAATATTATTCAATTGGGGCAGCAAAAGTAATCTTAAAAAGAATTAGTTCAAAATATTTTCTGTTAAAAATTTCCTTTGCTGCAAAATCTTTGTTTTCCAGTTTATCTGGCTTTGTATTGAAAGCTGGTTTTTACAGGCTAAAATGAGCGTTCCTGCTATAGAAAACGCCACTTTTCCTATCTGCCCATTGCTCTCAGTCCTCTGCCTCCTGCGCCAAATTTATTCATTTGTTTCATCATCTGACGCATTTGTTCAAATTGTTTCATAAACTGATTCACATCCTGGATGTCCTTACCGGCACCTTTCGCAATACGGCGACGGCGGCTGCCATCAATCAGGTCTGGATTGCTACGTTCCGCAGGAGTCATAGAGCCTATGATCGCTTCTATACCCTTGAATGCGTCGTCGCTGATATCAATATCCTTGATAGCCTTTCCGATACCCGGGATCATACCCATCAGGTCCTTCAGGTTACCCATTTTCTTAATCTGGTTCAGCTGCTCACGGAAGTCATCAAAATCAAACT
The DNA here is from genome assembly GCF_003412465.1 of Chitinophaga silvisoli. Taxonomy (GTDB): domain Bacteria; phylum Bacteroidota; class Bacteroidia; order Chitinophagales; family Chitinophagaceae; genus Chitinophaga; species Chitinophaga silvisoli. The sequence continues at coordinate 46,260 of NZ_QTJV01000015.1, read as the reverse complement.
GGTTCTGACGGATCTTCTTTTCCAGCTTTTTCGCCTGCTCCTCGTTGAACTGTGCCTGTGCACGTTCTACCAGGGTAGTGATATCACCCATACCCAGGATACGCTGTGCCATACGCTCAGGGTAGAACACATCCAGGGTATCCAGCTTTTCACCCATGCTCACGAACTTGATGGGCTTCTCAACTGTGTATTTGATAGTTAAGGCAGCACCACCACGGGTATCACCATCCAGTTTTGTGAGTACTACCCCACTGAAGTCCAGCCGCTCATTGAACGCTTTGGCAGTGTTCACAGCATCCTGCCCCGTCATGGAGTCCACAACAAAGAGGATTTCGTTTGGTTTTACAGCAGCCTTTACATTGGCTACCTCGGTCATCATGGCTTCATCGACTGCCAGACGACCGGCGGTATCGATGATCACGACTGTATTACCATTCTGTTTAGCCTGTGCAATCGCATTCTGGGCGATTTTTACAGCATCCTTGTTCTCAGGTTCGCTATACACTTCTACACCAATCTGCTCACCCAGTACTTTCAACTGATCGATCGCCGCAGGGCGGTAGATGTCAGCTGCCACCAGCAGGGGCTTTTTACCCTTTTTAGTTTTGAGGAAGTTGGCCAGTTTACCGGAGAAAGTGGTTTTACCGGAACCCTGCAGACCCGCTATCAGGATGACAGAAGGGTTCGCCTTAATATCCAGTTCTGCTTCGGTACCACCCATCAGTTCCGCCAGCTCGTCCTTTACGATTTTCACCATGAGCTGACCGGGAGAAATGGCAGTGATCACCTTTTCGCCCAGCGCTTTTTCCCTTACCCTGTCGGTAAAGTCCTTCGCGATTTTGTAGTTAACGTCCGCGTCTACCAGTGCACGGCGGATTTCCTTTACAGTACTGGCAACATTTATTTCACTGATACGGCCTTCACCTTTCAATTGCTTGAAGGCGGAGTCGAGCCGCTCTGATAATGATTCAAACATCAGAAACCTGTTTTTAATTAAGCCGGGAAATAGCTTAAGGGTTGCAAAAATAATAAAAAGGTAGCGAAAAGAAATGGGTGTAAGCCTTCCGGTAGAGGAAAAATAGTCTGCCAGGGATACAAAGATTGGAATAACCCCTGGGTATTCCGAACATAAGCCGCCAATATCCCGCCTCTTTTAGAATACGGCTTATGGGCGGATTACATGCGGGTTATCTGCGGGTTATCTGCGGAATATCTCCCTTAGAAGCCAGGCGGAGCCATGATTTCAGGTGCCAAATACAACCTGATTTGATAGGCGGACGCTTACATTTGCAGGCTGCCGGCCAAAAAGACCCATACTGGCATAAAAAAAGGATAATACCAGGCGGTATTATCCTTTTTTCAATATGATGAAGGGAAAATCTTAGTTACCCAAATAGTTCCTTAACAGTTTGCTACGGCTGGTAGTTCTCAGTTTGGTAATCGCCTTATCCTTGATCTGGCGAACCCTTTCGCGGGTCAGACCGAACTTCTCCCCTATATCTTCCAGGGACATCGGATGCTCTACTGCGATACCGAAGTACAGCATGATCACATCTTTCTGACGATCTGTGAGAGTGGATAAGGAACGTTCTATTTCGCGACGCAGTGAATCGTGGTGATCCAGTTCCTCATCTGCGCTGCTTGCATTTGGATTCTCCAGTACATCCAGGAGAGAGTTGTCTTCTCCGTCGATGAAAGGCGCATCCATAGATACGTGACGTGCTGCAACACCTAAAGTGGCTTCTACTTCCTCTGTATTGATTTCGAGAATAGTCGCCAGTTCGTCGGGCGATGGCTCTCTTTCAAATTCCTGTTCGAGTTGGGAGTATGCTTTACTGATCTTATTGCTCAAACCTACTTTGTTCAGCGGGAGACGAACGATGCGGCTTTGTTCTGCCAATGCCTGCAGAATAGATTGACGAATCCACCATACGGCATAAGAGATAAATTTAAAACCACGTGTTTCATCGAAACGCTGTGCAGCCTTGATAAGACCGAGGTTGCCCTCATTAATCAGATCACTGAGGGATAAACCCTGATTCTGATATTGCTTGGCAACAGATACCACGAAGCGCAGGTTGGCTTTTGTAAGCTTTTCCAGTGCTCTCTGATCTCCTTGCTTAATGCGGATAGCCAGGTTCACTTCTTCCTCCGGCGTGATTAAGTCTACTTTCCCAATTTCCTGCAAATATTTTTCCAGTGATTGGGACTCACGGTTAGTGATGGACTTAGTGATTTTGAGTTGGCGCATTGACATAAAGACTCGGAACAGTTACAGGTGAATAAAACGTTACCTTTTTGATGAATGCCAGACAAAAATAAGTTTTTTTAGATAGTAGCCAAAATAAATGTTTACTTATTGAATCATTTTTAAGCAAAAACGTTTCACCATTCACAACGTACATATCAAAAGGCTGAAATGCTCATCTGACAATAAATTGCTGTGAAAGAAGTGCTGCGAAACGCTAATGTATCGTTAATTTTCATAATAGAATTGTTATTTATAAAGTGTGAAAAGATTTGGGCAATTATTAAAAAAAAATGCAAAATAATTTTGACAGAATAAATATTTTTCTATAATTGCAGCCAGATGATATTGATTTACTAATTACTTTGAGCGATGTCTAAGAAAGTGCAATATGAGTTGGAATACCCCGTACGGTGCTCACCCAGTATCTTATATGAATTCCTATCTACACCTGCAGGATTACAGGAGTGGTTTGCGGATAAAGTAGATTACAGGGACAACGTATTTTCCTTCTCCTGGAATGGATCTGTTGAAGAAGCAGAAGTGCTGGAACAGGAAGAAGATGAATTTATCCGTTTACATTGGAAACATGCGCCCAAAGAAGAATTCTTTGAATTTCGCATTGCCATTTCCGAAGTGACAAACGAAACAATCCTGGTTGTAAAGGATTTTGCTGAGAAAAAAGAAATAGCTGATCAGAGCCAACTTTGGGACTACCAGGTGAAAGACCTGTTCCACCGCATTGGCAACTAAACACACCAACCGTTTCAAAAGCCGCACAATAACTGTAGTAGTCGTGTGTAATCTTCCACTACGCCAGGTATTAGTCCTTCCCAATCCTCCAATGGCCAGGGCTTTGCGATCTTAATAAATGGAAGCCGGTGTATAAGCATTTCAAATTCCGATGCCGGCAAAGCTGATATTAATCTGAAATTCCCGTTTTCAAAGTCGTGATGCCAGGGATCGTCCTCTCGTACATAGATCTGAAACTGTGCGGCAGCTAGTGCCTCCCAGCCAGCAATGATTGTCTGCGAATACCGCTGCTTCAACTCTCCTCCGAGATGCAGCGTGGCGATAAAATAATGCCCCCACCAGAACATGGTCCGGAATGCAAAAATATCATCACGGTTGAAGTAGCGTGGATAATCCAGCATGATATAAGGCAAATCTTTGTAACGCTCTCCCTTGCTTAGCTTACCTGACCCATCTCCGGGAAATGAAATTTCCTGAAGAGGAAGTGCTGCCCCTAAGGCAGTATGCAGGTCTCCCAGCAGGCTCATCACCTTCTGCAAAATATTGTTTTTAAGATATATCCAGTCAGGATTGGTTACAAGTGCCTGTTCCTCAACAGTCAGGATTGCTTTGTTCATAGGTACAAAGATAAATTTAACCTTATTTTATACGCTGATATTCGGCGCTTTCATAAATCATGTTAAATTTGCCAATCCTATAGGCCTGCCTGGTAATTACAAATTATTGAGCAGGTTCATTTTAGCAGTGAAAAAGGAGGATTTCCCTTTCACTGTATGGCATAAAAAAGCAGGAACAGTACTAATAAACAGCACCTTAACGTTAGAGCAGGAGTGAAAAAACTGGATAAGCTAATTATAAAAACCTTTCTGGGGCCCTTCGTGGCTACCTTCTTTGTCACCTTGTTCGTGCTGGTCATGCAATTCCTCTGGAAGTATATTGATGACCTGGTGGGCAAGGGACTGGATACACCCGTGATCATCGAACTGATCACTTATACCAGCGCCAACCTGGTATCACTGGCTCTCCCGCTGGCGGTACTCCTGTCTTCCATCATGACCTTCGGTAACCTGGGCGAAAGCTTCGAACTCGTTGCCATCAAATCGTCCGGGATCTCCCTCCTCCGCTTCATGCGCCCCGTACTCTACTGCTGTATTACCATTGCCGTACTGGCTTTCCTCTTTAACAACTACGTGATGCCGGTAGCGAACCTTCGCGCCAAATCACTCCTCTACGATATTACGAACTCAAAACCTGCCTTCAATATCAAGGCTGGCGTGTTCTATACAGATATTCCTGATTATACCATCAAAGTAGCCGAGAAGGAAAAGGATAACAAAACCATCCACCAGGTTATGATCGTCGATCATAGCCCCGGCGGTGGTGACAAACTGATCCTTGCCAAAAAAGGTGAAATGATCCTGTCTAACGACAAACGCTTCTTATATTTCATCCTGGAAGATGGCTGGCGCTATGAAGAACGTGGCAACCGCAACTTTAACCAACCAGGAGACCTGATCAGACTAGGTTTCAGCCAGTATAAGAAAGCCTTTGACCTCAGCTCTTTCGCCTTCAGCCGCCTGGATATGGGCCTCTTTGCCTCTAATCAGCAGATGCTGAACGTAAGACAACTGGATAAAGCCATCGATTCACTGCGGGAACAGGAAAAACTCTTTTCCCGTACCGTAAATGTATATATCACCAGCCGCTTCCCGTTCGGACAATGGAAAGATACCGGCTGGCTGGCCACTGCACCTCCTGCCAAAGTACAGCACTTCAAAGACATGATTCCTGAAGATGCCAAACGCTTTGTGATTGAGAGGACCGAACAGAGCATCCGCGATGGACAGAGCAACCTGGAAGGCCCCTCCAAAGAGTTCCAGGATAAACACAATACCCTGATCCTGCACAAGGTGGAATGGCAGCGTAAATTTACCCTCGCTTTCTCCTGTATTGTCATGTTCCTGATCGGGGCACCGCTGGGTTCCATCATCCGTAAGGGCGGTCTGGGCACCCCGCTCATCTTTGCCGTAGCATTCTTTGTGATCTTCAATATATTCTTTATGACGGGCGAGAAAATGGCCCGCAAGGACGTAATGGCCACCTGGAGTGGCATGTGGCTGTCAAACATCGTGTTGATGCCTATTGCCGTATTCCTGATCGTAAAAGCTATGAACGACTCCAACCTGTTCAATAAGGAATTCTATGTGAGGATCTTCAACAGAATAAAAAAGTTCTTTCAGAGATATATAATCAAACCTACAACCTGAGTAGTTACACTTTCCCGTAGCCTGCGAACTATAGGTATCCAATGCCAGCTGACAAGATGAGCATATGAATAAACATATGCCAACAGGTGTCGTGGGGATACTATGTCAAAAAGCAATCGCAGGCTGCTACATGCTGCACCTACTCAGCATACCTACAACGTTAAAATCACGAAAATTGAAAACGATTGTTACACTGTCCGGCAAGAACGCATGGTTCTTTGTGCCATTCCTGTTATGGGTTATAACAGGCGCTATCCTACAAGTATTTTTCTTCTCCCATGAAGAACTCTTTCTGGCCATCAATAGCTTTCACGCTCCCTGGGCGGATGTTATTATGACCGGCCTCACCTATGTCGGCGATGGTATCACCTTCGGCATTATGCTGGCCGTGATCCTGGCCATGCGTAAGTACCGGATGTTCCTGAATGCAGGATGTATTCTCCTGCTGGTAACCATCCTGGTGCAAACAGCTAAACATTTTTTCAACGCTCCCAGACCTATTAAATACTTCGAAAATCCAGCCATCATCCACACCGTAAAATGGGTAACCGTTCACGGAGGATGCAGCTTCCCTTCCGGTCATACGACAACTGCCTTTGCTATGTTCTGTTTCCTGGCCCTCATCACCCGCAATAAGATGATGGGACTGGTATACGTTCTGCTGGCATTTGTGGCAGCCTGGTCCAGGATTTACCTGGCGCAGCACTTCTTTATTGATGTGTATGTAGGAAGTATTATTGGCACATCCAGCAGCCTGCTACTTTACATGGTATTCGACAAAAGAAAGAGAAGTACACCTGCCGAAATTATTCCCGAAGCGGCTATTGGTCTAAGTTGATTTAGTTATTTTTGTTGATTTGTTAATCAGGGAGAATAAAGGAATCTCAACAGATCAATCTAAATTACGGAATGAAATACCTGCTTATCGCCATTGCGGCCGCTATCCTGTTCGTCCCGTTTCTGGGGCATGTGCACCTGTTTGATTGGGACGAGATCAACTTTGCGGAAGCAGCAAGGGAGATGCTGGTAACACATAACTACTCTCAGGTACAGATCGACTTTGCCCCTTTCTGGCAAAAGCCGCCTTTATTCATATGGCTGCAGGCTATTAGTATGGCCATCTTTGGGATCAATGAATTTGCTGCACGTTTTCCTAATGCTATCATTGGTATCGCTACACTCGTGACCCTTTTCGGAATCGGGAAAAAGTTGGCTGATGAGAAGCTGGGATTATGGTGGGCACTGGCATATGCCGGCTCCTGGTTACCACATTTCTATTTCAAGTCAGGAATTATTGACCCGACTTTCAACTATTTTATATTCCTGGCTATCTATTGCGTGTTTCGCATACCTTATGCTGCGAAACCAAACCGGGTGGCCATCCTGGCGGGTATATGCCTGGGATTGGCAGTGCTGACCAAAGGCCCGGTAGCCATATTGGTGAGTTTGCTCAGCTTTATAGTGTATTGGGTAGTGAAGAAAGGGAAAACAGGGATCAAATTGCCACAGCTGGGACTAATCACCTTGTTTGCCTTTATTACCACCGCCCTGTGGTTTGGATATGAAGTGCTGGCCCATGGCTGGTGGTTCTTCAATGAATTTGTCACTTATCAGATCCGTTTGCTCACCACGCCTGATGCAGGGCATGGGGGCAATTTCTTTTATCACTGGATCGTACTGCTGGTAGGTTGCTTTCCTGCCAGTATCTTCCTGTTTGCGTATTTCAGGGGCAGGAAGGAGCGATCTATTTATGGGGGTGCACAGGGTGCTGAGGTAAAGGATTTCAGGATCTGGATGTGGGTATTGTTTGGGGTAGTATTGATCCTGTTCTCAATTGTGGAAACCAAGATTGTTCATTACTCTTCCCTGTGTTACTTCCCGCTGAGCTTTTTGGCTGCCTGGCAGATCTATAGAGTGGCGGAGGCTAAGGTGGTCCTAAGGGCATGGAATATTGTGCTGATGCTGCTGATTGGAATGCTGATCGCTACGGCGATTATGCTATTGCCTGTGGTAGGTGTGTATAAACAACAGTTGATTGCTGCTATCGGAGATAAATTTGCAAAGGCGAATTTGCAGGCGGATATACCGTTTTCATTGTGGGAGAGTGCGTATGGAGCAACGTATTTGTTGCTCGTGATAATGAGTGCAATCTTGCTGTTTAATAAGAAGGTGAAGGCCGGGATGGTGATGTTGTTTGTGAGTACCATCTGTGCGATACAGATTACGGTTGTACATTTTACGCCGAAAATTGAAGGGTTTTCACAGCGGGCGGCGATTGAGTTTTTTGAGTCGTTTCAGGGGAAGGATGATTATGTGCAGGTGCTAAGTTATCATAGCTATGCGCATTTGTTTTATACAAGGAAATTGCCGGCGGCTAATAAGAATTATTATAACCAGGAGTGGTTGTTGAATGGCCCGGTGGATAAGCCGACGTATTTTGTTTGCAGGATTACGGATAGTGAGAAGTGGAGAGCGAATCCGCATTTGGAGGTGATTGGAGAGAAAAATGGATTTGTCTTTTTTAAGAGAAAATAATAAGCAACATAAAAGGGTCTGCCTCCGGCAGACCCTTTTATGTTGCGGCCAATGATTGAGGCGGACAATTGTCCGCCTCAATCATGGGCAGGTGTATGTAGTTATTTTATTGCCGCAGCATACAATTTATCCACTTCATTCCAGTTGATCACATTCCAGAAAGCAGCGATATAATCAGGACGTACGTTATGATACTTCAGGTAGTATGCATGCTCCCATACATCCAGCGCCAGCACCGGCTTACCTGTTTCCTTCACAATCCCTTTCATTAACGGGTTGTCCTGATTGGGTGTCGATATTACCTGCAGCTTCCCGGCAGGTGTAACAATGAGCCATGCCCAACCGGAACCGAATACTGTTTTTGCAGCAGTATTAAACGCATCCTGGAATTTCTCCCATGATCCGAAAGATGCAGTCACTGCAGCTTTCAGCTTGTCGGACGGAGTTGTTTTGGTCGGTGACAGCAGTGTCCAGAACAGTGAGTGGTTATAGTGTCCACCACCATTGTTACGGATCGCTTTATCATCTGCTTTTACTGAAGCCAGGATCTCATCCAGCGTCAGGCTTTCGTACTTAGTACCTTTTACAGCATCGTTCAGATTTTTCACATAGGCACCATGGTGTTTGTCATGGTGGATCTCCATTGTTGTCTTGTCAATGTGTGGTTCAAGCGCATCAAAAGCATAAGGCAACGCAGGCACAGTAAAAGGAGCTTTTGGACTATTTCCGTTCGTATCGTTTTTCCCTTTCAATGAAGCAGCACTCACCATGCCGGCAGGATTCCCTACAGCAGCAGCTACGCTGGCAAGGCCGGCTAACTTAATAAATTCTCTTTTATTCATATACCAGGTATTAAAAATTATGATGAAGAATGAATTCAATTTACGAAGACATTGGGGAATGCCACAAATACTACACCAATTATTAAAATTTTTTAATTAATGACTGCGTACTGGCAACTACGTATTTCACGGTTTATTCCTAAAATAACGGCTATAAATCACATTCTTTTGAAATTAATTGTTATTTTACCATAGCTTTCATGTGAAACTTTAACAAATTTTTTTATTTGAACATAAAAACTATTTGTCCCGAAACTACATGATGACGAACTAATATATGTAGTGCGCTAACTAACTTGGCCTTTAAAGGGCTTCAACCTTATGCCGATACATATCTCTACACTAAGGGGCGGGTGCTGATACAGTATTATATTTTTTAATTATACAATTAATATTCCAATTTACCATTCATTGTTCATACATTTTTTTTATGCCAGGCAAAATGAGAGAATTAGAAGAACATATTAAAAAACAACAACCAGAAACAAACAACTATACACCATCCTTCTACAGGCTGGAAAAAGCAGAAGAGTATAAAGCCCTTACCAGCTTATTAAGCAGCAACCCGCATATACGCATTCATGATCACATCGAATCCCAGTTAAAAGAACTCATCAAAATCAGTAACCCGACCAGGCGTTTGACTCCCGAAGAATATGAGCAGCATTTAGCCGCTTACGTTGGAGATAAAGCGCTGGAAGAAATCGGAGTATGGGTTTACTATCCATGGGCTGACAGAGTTGTGCATATTGTGGATGAGGAAGATTTTATTGCATTGCGCACAAGCCGCAACCAGCATAAGATCATGAAGGATGAAATTGAAAAACTGCGTACAAAGAAGATCGGTATTATTGGTCTCTCAGTGGGTGGTAGTATAGCACTGACCATTGCAATGGAAAGAGTATGTGGAGAGTTGAGACTGGCCGACTTTGACAAAATTGAACTAACCAATATGAACCGTATTCGTACGGGGATACATAATATACAGGTATCCAAGGCTGTGGTAGCAGCCAGGGAAATAGCAGAACTGGATCCTTTCATCAAAGTAAAATGTTACCTGGATGGTGCTACAGAGCAGAATCTGGACGACTTCTTTACTGGTGGGGGTAACCTGGATGTGCTGGTAGAAGAATGTGATGGCATAGATATCAAAATACTAAGCCGGGTAAAGGCAAAAGCTTTACAGATCCCGGTAGTAATGGACACCAATGACAGAGGGATGGTAGATGTAGAGCGTTTTGACCTCGAACCTGAAAGGCCCCTGCTGCATGGTTTTATCCCTGCCGACCTGGATCTGGAAAAGTTAAAAGGGCTGACTGACGCTGAGAAACTCCCTATCTTCCGCCCCATGGTTGCCCTGGATGATATGTCTGCCAGGATGAAATACTCCCTGAGCGAAATTGGTAAAACAATTACCACCTGGCCCCAGCTTGCTTCCTCTGTCGTACTCGGAGGTGCTGCTGTCACTGACACCTGCAGGCGTATATTGCTGGATCAATACAAGAGCTCCGGCAGGTATTATGTAGACTTCGAGCAGATATTTGTTTAAATCAAGCTGGTTAGAACTGGCTTACACCACATTCTTTGCAACCGAATGCGATGCCGGTCTGTTCATACCACTCCCCCGTACCAATGCTATTATTAAAGAGTATCCACATGCAAAATCATGATTACAGTAAGGGCATTTAGAGCACCAGACGATCCTGAAGCCTGCCTGAGGTTTTACAACGGCCACCTTAGGTTGTTGGAGATCTATTTTGGGATCGCCAAGATCACGTCCGGCAACGCGGACTGGATGCAACATGAGAATAGTATTGTAATTATTGTTGAAGATGAATCCCGCACCAAAACTTATGGGGGAGCCAGAGTACAGCTGGCAGACGGTGTCATCCCTCTGCCTATTGAAACGGCGATCGGTAAGTACGACAGCAAAATCTACGACATGGTAAAACCCGGCAGTGCTGAGATTTGCGCCATGTGGAACTCTAAAGAAGTAGCTGGTATGGGTATCGGCAGCCAGGTACTGGCCAGGGCTGGTGTAGTACTTGCCGCACAACTGCCCATCGACAATTTCCACGTTTTATGCGCCCCCATTACCACCCGTATCGGGAAGCGGGTAGGATTTATGATTGACGAATCCCTCGGCGATAAAGGCACCTTTTTCTATCCTAAAGACGATTTCGTAGCCACTGCTATGGTGATCAACGATGTCAATTCCCTGGAATATGCGGATCCAAAAGAACGGGAGCTCATCTATGATCTGAGGGAAACACTCATTCAAACTAAAACAGAAGTTGGTCCTAAAGGTTCCTACGAAGTCAGCTATCACCTGGAAATACCCGATTACCAATATACCAAAGTGCAGAGTGAACGGTGAATTTTCTCTAAATTTATCGCATGTTCCGGATCATTACCTTATGGTTACTCGCCCTATTATGCTATGTGCATACACAGGCTGCAGCTCCCTTTGTATATGAGGAGGGTATGCCCCTCACACGCATTGGCAGGTACCTTGAATTATTTACTGACAAGTCAAACAAGCTTGGCATAAAAGAAATACAAAACGTTTCTTTCACCTCTCCAGGCGAAAATGTACCTAACCTGCAGATCACGCCTTATACCCACTGGGCAAGGTTTAGCATCGAAAATCCCGGTGCTGCCCGCAAACTGCTACTGGAAGTAGAATATCCCACTATCGACGATATTACCCTCTTTGAACTCTTGCCCGATGGCACATTCAAAGAAACCAGGCTGGGGGAATTCACCCAGTACCACAACAGGATTTTCGATCATCAGAACTATATCTTCCCCCTCGTATTCCAGGCACACAGTACTCATCTGTACTACCTGCGCATCAAGGCCGGGGAACAATTGCAACTACCTATTTATGTGGGCACCAAAGAGCAGGTAACGACCAAGAACAGCTCCCGGGGCCTCATCTTCGGACTGTATGTGGGGGTTATCCTCGCCATGTCCTTTTACAACCTCTTTATCTTCCTGTCTACAAAGGATAACAGTTACCTGATCTACGTATCGTACAACATCTTTGTAGGGCTTACACAGGCGACCCTGCAGGGCTTTGCCTTCCGCTTCCTATGGCCATCCTGGCCATGGCTGGCCATGCATGCCTCCGTGCTGGTACCTATCTTCAACGGGCTAACAGCTTTGATGTTTGTACAGCAATTCCTGCAGACGAAGCAACATTATCAGCTTGGACACCGCCTCATCAACTATCTCATTTATGCATACCTGGTAGCCTTTATTCCTGCCCTGCTGAACTGGTATACCATTGCCCAGATCTGGGTACAGCTGGTAGTGAGTGCTGCAGCTGTGATCGTATTCATTGTACCGCTGAAAATGAGCCGGATGGGTTATAGCTCTGCCCGTTTCTTCCTGCTGGCATGGTCCGTATTCCTGCTCAGTGTGATCGTATTTGTAATGCGCAATATGAACCTGCTGCCATACAATGATTTTACCTATTACGCTTTGCAGATAGGATCAGGTATGGAAGCCCTGCTCCTCTCCTTCGCACTGGCACATAAGATCAATGTATTCAGAGCCGAGGCCCTGCAGGCATCACAGGAGAATGAACGCCTGGTGAGAGAGCAGAATATCATCCTGGAAGACAAAGTGCATAAACGTACTGAAGAGCTGCAAACCACCAACGAAGAGCTGAACATAGCCATGAAGAACCTGAAGGATGCACAGACCCAGCTGGTAGAAAGAGAGAAGATGGCTTCTCTCGGTCAGCTCACGGCAGGTATCGCTCATGAGATCAATAACCCGATCAACTTTGTCACTTCCAATATTAAGCCACTCAAACTGGATATTGCAGATATCAGAACCCTGCTCAATAAGTACGATGGACTGGCAACAGCGACCGATGTGAAGTCGGAACTGCAGGAAATCGCTGCTTACAAACAGGAGATAGACATCGATTATATACACGAAGAAATCGCTTCCCTGATCAAAGGTATTGAAGATGGTGCCTCCCGTACAGCAGAGATTGTCAAAGGATTGCGTACCTTCAGCCGCCTGGATGAAAGTGATGTGAAATCCGTAGACCTGCACGAAGGGCTGGATAGTACACTCGTACTGCTTAAGAATAGTATTCCGCCAAATGTAAAAGTGGAGAAACACTATGGCACCCTGCCCAAGATTGAATGCTATGCCGGTAAGATGAACCAGGTATTCATGAACATCCTGACCAATGCCTTCAATGCAATTAAAACCCATTCTGATGGCCGCGAAGAACGTGTTATCATCAGTACCTGGCAGGAAGATGAAATGGCAGTGATCAGTATCAAAGATACCGGCCCGGGCATGACTGAAAAGGTAAAAGAAAAGATCTTTGATCCGTTTTTTACCACCAAGGACGTTGGCGAAGGTACTGGTCTGGGCCTTTCTATCGTATTCAGTATCATAGAAAAGCATCAGGGACGCATATTGGTAAATACTGCCCCGGGGGAAGGTGCAGAATTTATTATATATTTACCATTGAAGATAGCCGTTATGGCCTAGTGCCATACTCCAATCGTGGCCCCAGACAGGAACAGCGCCCTACAAAATGAACATTATCGTTTTTTGTATAAAACATTAGTGAATGAAAGAAAACCGTATCAGGATTCTCTACATTGACGACGAAGTACACAACCTAAATGCTTTTAAAGCCAGCTTCCGCCGCAGTTATGAAATTTATACTGCAAACTCCGCCCAGGAAGGAAAGCAGTTACTAAAGAGCATCGATGTACATATTATCATTGCAGACCAGAAGATGCCCGTATCAACCGGTGTTGAATTCTTTAATGAGATTAAAGATACCCTGCCGGACCCTATGCGTATCCTGCTCACCGGCTATACCGATGTAGAAGACATTATAGACGCTATTAACAAGGGGCACATCTTTTCATATATCAAGAAGCCATGGGATGAGCATGAACTGCACAGAACCATTCAGAATGCTTACGAAATATATGCTACCCGCAAACAGCTGAAGGAAAAGATCGTCGAACTGGAAAAGATTAATGACGAACTGAATCGCTTTATCTATTCCACTTCCCATGACCTTCGCTCTCCACTCATGTCTGTACTGGGCATCATTAACCTGAGCAGGCTGGATAACTCTGTGACTGACCCTAATGGCTACCTGAATATGATCGAAGTATGTATTCAGAAACTGGATGGCTTTATCCAGAAGATTATTGAATACTACCGTAATTCAAGATTGGACGTGGAGTATGAGAAGATTAACTTTGACCACCTGCTGAATGAATGTATCTCACAGTTCAAGCACCAGAATACAGCAATTGAATTCCAGGTAACGGTAGATCAGCCGGTGGATTTCAAAGGCGATACTTTCCGTATCAGTGTCATACTGAACAACCTTATATCAAACGCTGTTAAATACCAGAAGCCCGATGAAGTACATCCAAAAGTAAACATGGCGGTGAAAGTAGAGCCGCACAAGGCAACACTGTTGATATCGGATAATGGTATTGGTATATTGAGTGAACACCTGAACAACATCTTCAAGATGTTCTTCAGATCTAAGAATAACAACAAGCCGGGTAGTGGTATTGGCCTTTATATAGTGAAAGAAGCGCTGAATAAAATTGGCGGTACAATCAATGTAGAATCCAAGTATGGAGAAGGTACACAATTTGAAATAAGCATTCCGAACAGAAATGATTTCGATTCCTGATTTACGTGTGATTTTGATAGATGACAATGAAGTGGACCTTCTATTGCACGAAAAGCTGATTGCAATACAGCAAATCAGCCGGACTGTGCTTGCTTTTAATAATGCCAATAAAGCGCTTGAGTTTCTATCGTCGAATATAACCTTACCTCGTATACCTCCTACCGTTATCCTGCTGGATATACAGATGCCGGAGATGGATGGATTTGATTTCCTGGAAGCCTTTGACAGCTATCCTGCCAGGATTAAATCGCAGTGCCATGTAATCATGGTATCCTCTTCGCTTGATTATAGTGATATTAGCCGTACCTATGCTAATCCAATGGTTGTGAAACTGCTGAAAAAGCCTTTGCTGGCCAAGGAGCTGACAGCAGCGGTGACTGAGATTTTCAGGGATTTTTCCTGAGCCCGGGTCTTACTTATCCATTATCAATTTCCTATGGGCGCGGCCCCAGTTACCCAGCTCCGAAATCACAGCAAACAGTGACTCTCCATGTGGCGTAATCTTGTATTCTACCACCGGTGGAAAGGCATCGTATTCGGTGCGGGTAATCACCTTGTTGGCTTCCAGGCTTTTGAGTTCCCTGGAAAGGGTTCTGTCTGTAATAGGACTCAGCTCTTTTGCAAGCTGGCTGAAACGGCGTGGACCAAAGGAAAGATGAATCAGGAGCTGGAGTTTCCACCTGCCGCCTAATACCTCAAGCGCATCCCTGACAGGGATGATGTGTTTATTGCATGTTTCTTTGGTTCTTACACTCATGGTACAAAAATACGACATATTACTATCCTGAAGGATAGCGCTATCCGGGAATATAGTATCGCCAGCTGCGTGGGTATTCTGGATAATTTTGGGCTAAAACTTAAAATAAGCATCATGAGAATATTGCATTTGATCACCAGCCCAAGAAGATCCCAGTCGTATAGCGCACAATTAGGAAATGCCATTGTAGATAAACTGACCGCTGCTCACCCCGGTAGTACAGTGGTAGTTCGTGACCTGGCAGCAGCTCCCTTCCCTCACCTGGAAGAAGCGCATATCCAATCTTTCTTTACTCCCGATGAAAACAGATCTCCTGAGCAGGTAAGTGCAATCGCACACTCTGACGAGGCTATTGCAGAACTGCAGGCTGCCGATGTGATCGTAATCGGTGCGCCCATGTATAATTTTGGTATCACGTCTAACCTGAAGTCATGGCTGGACCATATTGCGCGGAGAGGAAAGACTTTCAGTTATGGTGCAAACGGTCCTGAAGGCCTGATCAAAGGGAAGAAAGTATACCTGGCTATTTCCACAGGAGGTATTTACTCCGAAGGGGCCATGAAGATCTATGACTATACAGAAAATTATATGAGGGCCGTATTAGGCTTTATGGGTATGACTGATGTGACCGTCGTAAGAGCAGAAGGACTGGCCGTACCAGGTGTACAGGATACAGCCATGGAAAAAGCATATGAATCGATTACAGTGTAATTCATCCTCTCAACTATATTTTTGCCAACCGCACTCCTTTTAGGGTGCGGTTGCTTTTTTTTCAGTCAAAATACGAAATACGGTAAATTATCGATTCCCTGGAACCTAGTCAACTAATTGATTTTCAAATACTTTAAAGAGCGGCATACAGATTGGCAATCCTGTGAAAAAACGTCACAACATGAAACCATCCTCCAATCTGCTCGCACCTGACAACCACGCCCTCGTCCTCATCGACTTCGAAGGAC
The DNA here is from genome assembly GCF_003412465.1 of Chitinophaga silvisoli. Taxonomy (GTDB): domain Bacteria; phylum Bacteroidota; class Bacteroidia; order Chitinophagales; family Chitinophagaceae; genus Chitinophaga; species Chitinophaga silvisoli. The sequence goes on along the minus strand of NZ_QTJV01000015.1, from coordinate 30,198 downwards.
AAATGGGATTCGCTACCAAAAGCATTGCCCTGAGCGAATTAAGAACCAATACTGCCATCGTGGCCGGTGCATCTAAAATTTTCAATGTACCAACGATCGTAACCACCGTTGCCGAGAACTCCTTCTCCGGTCCCGTATTTCCTGAAATAGAACAATTCTATCCACAGGCAAGCAGCGGCTATATAGATCGTACCAGCATGAATACCTGGGAGGATGCTGCTGCCTACAAAGCCATCAAAGCTACCCAACAGCAAAAAATCGTTCTCGCCGGCCTCTGGACCAGCGTATGTATCGTAGGCCCTGCCCTCTCTGCGCTGGAAGAAGGTCACATTGTATACGTCATCACTGATGCCTGTGGCGATGTAAGCAGCGAAGCACATGAACGCGCTATTCAAAGAATGGTGCATGCCGGTGTAAAACCTATCACTTCTATTCAATACCTGCTTGAACTGCAACGTGACTGGGCAAGACAGGAAACCTACGGACCTGTTACTGACCTCATGAAAAAATATGGTGGTGCTTACGGCATCGGTATTCAATATGCCCACAATATGCTCCACAATCACTAAGATGCTACAATTCCTGAAAGTCTGTATCACCGCTGTCATCGCAGCCATCCTGCTGCTGATCACGACTATTGCCTGCGGGCAGGGGTTTAAGCTCATGCGATTTGACGAGAAGTACGATTCTTCCAGCAAGGGAATCAAGTACATCCCGCTGGGCCGTGATAACAGTTACCTCTCCTTCGGCGGCGAAGCCCGCGTGGAATACGTAGACTTCCACAACGAAGACTGGGGCCAACAGGGCATTGGTCATAATTCGTTTTGGCTTCAGCGTTATGATGTGCATGCAGATCTTCACCTCACTGCTTATGTCAGGCTGTTCTCACAGCTCCGCAGTGGCTGGGAAGGGGGCCGTAAAAATGGCCCCCGCCCTATCGATGAGGATAAGCTGAATGTGCAGAACCTCTTTGTAGATGTGATGCCGCTCAAAGGCTTCACCATCCGCATCGGCCGGCAGGAGCTGGATTATGGCAGTGGCCGGCTGATCTCTGTACGTGAAGGACCTAACCTGCGCCAGTACTTTACAGGAGGCAAAATCATGTATGCCGATGCCCGCTTATCGCTGGATGCCTTTGTAATGGCTACTGATGTTGTCAATACAGGTGTGTTTGACAATACGCTCAGCAGGCAGCTAAGCTTCTGGGGAGTATATGGCAAATACATCATTCCTCATGCAGGAAACGTAGACGCTTACTACCTGGGCATCCGCCGCGACTCAGCCAGATTTGAAGAAGGCATTGGCAGGGAAACCCGGCATACCATCGGTGGCCGTTTCTGGAAGTACGGCGGAGGATTCATCTATAACCTGGAAGCCGCTTACCAGTTTGGCACATTTGGAACAGGTGAGATCCGTGCATGGACAGCAAGCGCAGACCTCGGGTATATGTTTGAATCCGTAAAGGGGCATCCTACCATCAACCTGCGTCATGATTACATATCAGGCGACCATAAGCAGGGCGATGGGGCTTTGCAAACCTTCAATCCACTTTTTCCCAAAGGGGGCTACTTTGGTTTTAGTCCGCAGATAGGACCTGTGAACCTGATAGATCTGCATCCTTACAGCAACATGGCGCTGGGTGAGCATTTTACTGTACAGGCAGATGCTGTATTCAACTGGCGTTATTCCCTGCAGGATGGCATTTATCGTCCCAGTGGCAGTTATAAGATGGCAGGCCTTCCTTCTACGAAGCGGTACATTGGTACGGCATGGCTGGCAAGCGTAGTGTATACACTCAATAAAAATTTCTCCGTCAACACTGGTATCCAATATTTCAAAACCGGCACACTGGTCGAAGACCTGATTCCTGATCACAAGGACGGGATCTTCATCAATACACGGGTGGCCTTTAAATTTTAAAAAACATGAAACGCACAATAGTTGTAACCGCATTATTACTTGCACACATTTTTGTACATGCACAGCAAACGACTGCTGTAGGTACCACCAAAGCCTGGGGCAAAGTCGATGGGGTAAGCATCGAAGGACTGGTACAGGGCCCATCGGCAGCAGTAGCAGACCTGCAGGTAGCCTGTGTATTTGAATATACGGAAGGTGATATTTTCAACGCCCCTCCTGCCCTGCCAGCAGCACTGAATGGCATGGTACACCTGGATGAAGCGACGAATGGTCTCATCACCGAAATCCGCAAATCCGGGCAGTTTGCAGGTCATGCACTGGAAACCATCCTCATCACCCCACCGGCTGGTAAGATCAAAGCAAAGAAACTCCTCTTGATCGGGCTGGGCGATCGTAATCAATTCAGCCCTGAGCTGATGACGAAAGTAGGTAGTGTAGCGATGCGCGAAGCACTGTCACTAAATGTAACAACCCTTTCCTTCGCCAGCGACCTGAAAGACGCAGGGATCGATTCACCTACTGCACTGGTAGCAGAAAATGTAACTAAAGGCATGCTGCAGGCGTACAAGGTAGCTGAATACCTGAAAGGGAAACACTATGCCAGTTTCAAACCATTGAGTAAGGTAATACTGCTGGCTGGTCCTGCATTTTTCACTGTAGCCGGACAAGGTATCCAGGAGGCTATTCAATCATTCCAGTAATATGAAGGCAGATCTCATTTTATATAACGGGAAGATTCATGCCGGCGACCACACCGCTGTTGCTATCCTGGATGGAAAGTTCGTAGCGGTAGGCAAGGATGCCGACATCCTGAACAAGTACAGTGGTACGGCCATCAACCTGAAACAGAAGCGGGTGATACCGGGTTTGATCGATTCACACATTCACCTGATCAGGGGTGGATTGAATTACAACCTGGAACTGAGATGGGATGGCGTTCCTTCTCTGGCAGATGCACTCCGTATGCTGAAACAACAGGTAGCTGTCACTCCTACTCCACAATGGGTAAGGGTTGTAGGCGGATGGACCGAGCAGCAGTTCGCCGAGAAGAGAATGCCTACTCTTGCTGAAATCAATGCCATTGCACCTGATACGCCTGTATTCATCCTGCATTTGTACGATCGTGCATTGCTGAATGCAGCGGCATTGAGAGCAGTAGGTTTTACCAAAGATACGCAGGCACCTCCCGGCGGACAGATTGAAAAAGATGGCAATGGCAATCCTACCGGGATGATCCTCGCTACACCGAATGCACTGATCCTCTATGCTACACTTGGTAAGGGGCCTAAGCTCTCTTACGAATATCAGCTGAACAGCACCCGCCATTTTATGACGGAGCTGAATCGTTTTGGGATCACAAGTGTAATTGATGCCGGTGGTGGCTCACAGAATTATCCCGAGGATTACCAGGTGATAGAGGAACTACATGCAAAAGATCAGCTCACACTCCGCATTGCCTACAACCTGTTTACACAGCGTCCGGGTAAGGAGTATGAAGACTTTGAGCATTGGTCAACACTCGTCAAACCACACCAGGGCGATAATATGTATCGTCATAATGGTGCAGGCGAAATGCTGGTATTCTCTGCGGCTGATTTTGAGAATTTTTTAGCCCCAAGGCCTACACTGCCTTCGGATATGGAGGCGGACCTGGAAAAAGTAGTAAGACTGCTCGTTGAAAAACGCTGGCCATTCAGAATACATGCTACCTACAATGAAAGCATCTCACGCTTTCTGGATGTATTTGAAAAGGTGAACAGGGACATGCCTTTTGACGGGCTCCCCTGGATCTTTGACCATGCAGAAACCATTGATGTCCGGAATATAGAGCGTGTGAAAGCACTGGGTGGCGGTATTGCAATCCAGAGCCGCATGGCATTCCAGGGTGAATACTTTGTGGACCGCTATGGTAAGGAAGCTGGTGCACATACACCGCCCATCCGCAAAATGCTGGAACTGGACGTGCCTGTAGGTGCAGGTACTGATGCCACGAGAGTAAGCAGTTACAATCCATGGATAGCGCTGTACTGGCTGGTGACGGGCAATACCGTAGGTGGTTTACGACTGAATGAAGGCTTATCCCGCACTACTGCCTTAGAGCTGTATACACGGGGCAGTGCATGGTTCAGCAGTGAGCAGCACATCAAAGGCAGTATACAGGTAGGTATGCTGGCGGATATTGCCGTGCTGGATCAGGACTTCTTTACTATCCCGGAACCTGCGATTAAGCATATTGAATCTGTGCTCACTATTGTGGGAGGAAAGATTGTGTATGCGCAGGATGATTTTGGCAGTCTGGCTCCCCCAAAGATTCCTGTATTGCCTGACTGGTCGCCGGTGAACACGTTTGGTGGCTATGTCAAAAGCGATCTGCATATATGTGCAGGAACCTGTAATGTACATGGTCATGACCACGACGTAGCACGTAAAAGTAATGTACCTGTTGATAACTACACCGCATTCTGGGGAGTGCTGGGATGTTCCTGTTTTGCATTTTAAATCATCACATATGCTTCGTTACATATTATACTCAGACCTGGGCAGTACGCTTAACAATGCAGCCATGCTGGGTTTCCGGGTATTGCTCGCATTAGAGCTGTTCAGGGTACATGGCATGAAAAAGTTCAGGGTGGAAAACGGGCAGCGTGAGCATGTACCGAATCCACTCGGACTGCCTGACAAATTAAATGGGCTGGTAGCCACATTTGCGGATACCGTAGTGCCTTTCTTACTCATGCTGGGAGTAGCTACCAGACTGGTGATTTTACCTACTATCGGGGTGACAGCTATCGGTTATTTCGTTGTACACAGAAAGGATAGCCTGGAAGTAAGGGATGTTCCTTATGTCTACACACTATGTCTGCTGTTTATCCTGCTGATAGGTGCCGGCCGTTTCTCCATTGACTCTTTATTATTCTTAAAATTACAATAACATGAAAGCATCCATCGGGATTAAAGAAAATTATTTGGCTGAGGTAGCCCATTCATTAGGTAAAATCTTAGCTGATGAATTTGTATTGTACACAAAGACCCGCAAGGCACACTGGTGTGTAACCGGGGCTGACTTTCACAGCAAGCATCTCTTTTTCGAAGCACAATACGGGCAGCTGGAAGAGATCGTAGACACTGTAGCAGAAAGAATCAGAAGCCTTGGTCACTTCCCGCCTGCTACACTGAAAGAATACCTGGTACTGACACACCTTACAGAACAAAGCAGGGAGAAAAATGACAGTATAGGTTTCATCAAAGAACTGCTGGCTGATCATGAGAGCATCCTAATTCACCTGAGAGAAAACATCAACGGGTATGCACAGGCATTTCGCGATGCAGGTACCAGTGATTATATTACAGGATTGATGGAAACACATGAGAAAATGGCCTGGATGCTGAGAGCACACCTGGAACAATAGTATAATATGGAAGAACCAAAACATAATATTCACTGGGTTTCTTTCCTGCTGGCATGGGTAGCAGGTTTTTGTGACACCGTTACTTTTGTATCGGGAGGTGCTATTTTCTCGGCACACGTCACGGGCAACTTTATCACCTTTGCCGCACAGATGGTATCCTCCGGCGGTAAGAGCAGTGACTGGATCAAGCTCATTACCTTTCCGACCTTTGTAGTGGCGGTAATGGTGGGTGGCTGGCTGGCCAGGGTACTGGTCAGAAAGTACAGGATCCTGATGGTGGAAAGTATGTTGCTGATAGGTACGGGGGTCGCAGCGATGTTCCTGCCCCTGATGAGTTCCTTTATGCTATATTTGCTGGTGTTCTTAGTAGTAGTGGCGATGGGCCTGCAGAATGCATTTGGGAAACTCTTTGCCAAAGAAACGCATGGTCCGACCACGATGATGACAGGAAATGTCACGCAGGCAGCCCTTGACCTGGGCAACCTGATACGTACAGGCTTCAGGGAGCCGGCAGCCTTGCAGAGTCTGCGAAATATATCTGTATTAATCGGAGGCTTTTTGCTGGGTTGCCTGATGGGGGGCATTATGGCCAGATACCTGGGATTAACGTCTATAATTGGACCAGGTGTCGCCATCTGTATCTGTTATCTGATGAGGGAAGCCCTGCCACGCAAACAGCTGGTATAATATGATGCATGATCTTCAAATAAAGGGAGTGGCCACTTTGGTGGCCCTCCTGTTTTTTATTTCTTCATTTGGACAGGATACGGCAAAGATAGCCCGACTGTACCGGGAAGGGCAACGCCTGCTCCTGAAAACGGGTTATGAGAAGGAAGATATGGATTCTGCCTGGGCTATAGCCAGACAGATAGATACCTATAGCCGTAGTACAAATTACCACCAAGGCATTGGCATGGGCAGACTCCTGACTGCCAAAATCCTCAACGAATCGCACAGAGACGATGGCCGCCGCGAAGCCAGCCTGGAAGCCCTGTCTATCCTGAATCAATATGGCACCCCAACCCTGCAGGCGGAAGCACTTATAGAAGTAGGCGGAACTTATAAGAATAAGCCTGCTGACATGGAGAAGAAAATATTTTACTACAAAGCAGGTGCGCAACGTTACCTCGACATAAAAAATTATTTTTCCGCAGGGAGCATGCTGGAATATACCGGAGAATTATATAACATCAATAGCGAATACAAGCAGGCTTTGAAGACAATGGATTCTGCGCTGATATTATATAAATTAACTGGTTATACCCGCCTGCATGGAATTTATAGCCTGATGGGATCCACGTATATGTTCATGAATGATTTCCAGAATGCACTCCGGTATAATATCATGGCGATTGAAACGGGCGAAAAGCTTCATGAAACCGGGATTATAATGAGCCCCATTTATAACAGGCTGGGTATGATCTATTTCTCTATCGAGGATTATTCCCCTGCCCTGGATTACTTTAACCGCGGGCTCAAAATAGCTTATCTTAATCATGATACACCCAGCATTCAAACCATACAAATGAACATAGCCTACATCTACAGAAAGACAGGCCAGTTTTCTGCTGCACTTGATACCATTCGTGCAGCAGAAAAATACTATATGCACCCGGACAACGATGACTCTGCAGAAGTAGCAACAAGATATTTGTATATCTATCTCGACAAACAAGACTTTAAAGGAGCAGCCCCATACTTTCAGCGATTGCTTTCTTTATATAACCGTCACCCCAACTCTCCATCTTCGGCACAGTTCTCAAGACTGGCACTTGCTTCGTACCTGCAACGTACAGGTCGTATGAAGGAAAGCATGCCCTTCCTGATTGCGGCGGAACAGGAGACCAGGAACCGGCAGGAACAGATTAACAGGAAAGTGATATTATACCAGTTATTCTATCGTGCTGATTCTGCGATGGGCAATGTGCAGGCAGAACTGGTCCACTTTAAACAATATAAAGCATTATCTGATTCCCTGACAAGCATCCAGAAATCCAGGCAGCTGGCTAGTTTGCAGTTACAGTTTGAAGGTGCTAAAAAAGATAAGGACATCCTGTTGCTGACACAGAAAAGTGCATTGCAGGAAGCATCTTTACAAAAAGAAAAGATTTTCAGGAATGTGATCTTTGCAGGGGTATGTACTCTCCTGTTCATCCTCGCGCTGACGTATAACCGTAGCCGGTTGAAACAACGCAGCAACCTGCAATTACAACAGAAGCAGGAGGAGATCAATCACCAGAATGAATTGCTGAAAAAGCTGCTGGTAGAAAAAGAATGGCTGCTGAAAGAGATCCACCACAGGGTGAAGAATAACCTCCAAATCGTAATCAGTCTGCTGAATTCACAATCTATTTACCTCGACAACCAGGATGCCATCGATGCGATCAGGAATAGCCAGCATCGTATGCATGCCATGTCGCTGATTCACCAGAAGCTGTACCAGACAGATAACCTGGCGACTATTGACATGAACTGGTACATCAAGGAACTGGTGGCTTATATGAGGGAAAGTTTTCCAACGGAAACCAGCATCACGTTTCAGCTGCAAATAGCGCCTTTAGAGCTCGATGTTGCCCAGGCGGTACCATTGGGTCTCATATTGAACGAGGCGGTCAGCAATGCCATTAAATATGCCTTTAAAGACAGGCAACAGGGTATCATCAGTATTACCCTGGTCACAAAAGGCGATTCATACAGGGAACTATGTATTTTTGACAATGGAAGTGGATTACCCCAACAATGGAACCTGGAGGAAACTACCACACTGGGCATGAGCCTGATGCGGGGACTGAGTGAGCAGCTGGACGGGACTTTTGAAGTAAAGAGCCGGCAGGGTACGATCATCAGGGTAGTGTTTCCTGCTACGCAAAAAGAAATGATATGAAGATCCTGATTGTAGAAGATGAGTTTATAGTTGCCAATGATCTGCGGCTGATGCTGGAGAAAGCGGGTTATACGGTAGTAGGCATCGCCTCCGGCGTAGTGCAGGCACGCAAGCTGATTGAAAGCAAACAACCTGACTGGATCCTGATAGACATTATCCTTAAGGGAGCCCTGACGGGCATTGACCTGGCGAGGGAACTGCTGACACAGCACATACCTTTCCTGTTTATATCTGCCAATACGAACCAGGAGATCCTGGAGGCGGCGAAGACGACCAATCCATATGGATTCCTGGTAAAGCCATTCAGGGAAAAAGACCTGCTGGTAATGCTGGACATTGCTTTCTTCAGGCATGAGATGGAGACGAAGCAGCAACAGCAGGCGGTGCTGCAGGACACGGGGATGGTAGGCAGAAGTGCAGCTTTTGCCAACGTGCTGGATCATATCAGCAAGGTAGCACATAGCAATACTTCTGTGCTCATTACCGGCGAAAGCGGTACGGGCAAGGAGAGGGTGGCAGCGGCCATCCACAGGGCATCGGCCAGGAGCCATCAGCCTATGGTCACGGTGAACTGTGCGGCACTCCCACTTTCACTGGTAGAGTCGGAGTTGTTTGGTTATGAAAGAGGGGCTTTTACAGGTGCGAACCAGCAAAGGATCGGGAAGTTTGAACAGGCAAATGGAGGTACTGTTTTCCTGGATGAAATAGGAGAATTGCCCCTGGAGGCACAGGTAAAACTGCTGCGGGTATTGCAGCAGCGCGAAGTAGAACGCCTAGGTGGACAAGCTATCATTCCGATTGATGTAAGAATAATTACAGCGACCAATAGAAATTTAGAGAAAGAGGTAGCGGAGGGAAGGTTCAGGCTGGACCTGTATTACAGGCTGAATGTATTTCCCATAGAAGTGCCCCCGCTGCGGGAAAGGAAAGATGATATAGAGCCGCTGGCCTATTATTTCCTGGAGAAATTTGGGAAGACGGTGAATAGGATCAGCCCCGCTGTATTGCGGCAGATGAAGGAATATCCATGGCCGGGCAATATCAGGGAACTGGAGCACCTGATAGAACGGCAGGTATTGCTGGCAGAGGGCCAGGAGATTACTTCGATTGATCTGCGTGCACAGCCGGACATTACACCTGTAGCATCTTCGGAGGCGATTAAGACTATGGAAGAGATGGAGAAGGAGCATATTATCAGGGCGCTGAAGGCAAGCCAGGGTAAGGTAAGTGGAGCAGGAGGCGCTGCAGCAGCGTTGGGAATAGCTGCACAGACCCTGTTTGCAAAGATGAAGAAGTTTGGTATTAAGCAAACATATCAATGATGCTACATATAACCTTGCCTTTATAGCACGATGAAAAATTGAGTCCCGCCAGTATAAATTTTATGTTAGCATACCCATGCACGTTTGTAAAAGCACCTATGAATCCCTATATTTGTAACAGTGGAAATTGTGAACAACTTAAGAAACTCGTCGTTAAAGGGGATAATATGGTTGCTGCTGGTTACAGTATTTACTGTCGGCGTATGCGATTATTTGTACACTTATTACAAATCCTATATTATCGAGAATGCCAGTGATGAAGCGCCTTTTGGCGACTTCGGGGACAGCTGTGTAAAAAAAGGCGGTAAAAAGCTCTTCTCTTTTTATGAGGACGGGCTCAGCTTTTGCATTCCTACCCGCACATTCCCGCTCTCCGTTCATTGGGGTACCTATAGTTTTAGCATTTTCAAAGAACCTCTCAGGGATGTATTGACTCCCCCTCCACTTTTATTCATTTAAATCCAGAACAGGCTTCGTTATCATCATAGCACACCAGTGTATATAGTAATACTACATCATCATCAATTCATTACTAGAATAAACTGTGTTTATGAAGAAGAAGAAGCATGCGGATGCGCCATCGCCCTGGCAAAGGCTGGTGAGATTGTTATATCACGAACGATCCTCTATTAATTACATTTTTATTTATGCCGTATTAATCGGCATTATCGGGCTTACACTGCCCCTGGGTACCACAGCGGTCTATAACCTGCTGTCCAACGGGTCTATGTATAGTTCTACCTATATCTTAATTGGAGTAGTACTGACAGGTATCGTAATCGGGGGCGCATTATTAATCGGGCAACTGACGCTGGTAGAATTTCTTGAACAGAAGATCTTCGCCAAAGCGGCTGTGGAGTTCGCGTATCGCCTGCCCCGTATTAAGAAGGAGGAAATAATTGGTGAACATCCACCTGAACTGGTGAACCGTTTCTTTGATATTCTGACTATTCAGAAAGGCCTGACCAAACTGCTGGTGGACATTGTAGCTGCGTCCGTCCAGATCTTTTTCAGTGCTATACTGCTCTCCTTTTATCACCCGGTATTTATGGCCGTAGGGCTCTTTGCCATCTTCGCCATTGCACTGGTGCTGGTACTTTATTTCAGACATGGTGTCAATACCAGTATTGAAGAATCGGGCTATAAATATGAGTTGGTAGCCCACCTGGAAGAGGTGGCATCTGACCTGGACAAATACCGTGGGCATCCTGAAAAAATGGACCAGGTATGTAAAACCACAGATGAAATTACCGCTAAATATCTCATGGCCCGTAATGATCACTTCAATGTACTGAAGAAATTCTTTGCCAGCTCCGTAGCGCTGCGCACGATACTGATGGGTGCTTTGCTGCTCATGGGTTCATTCTTCGTAGTTGAAAGAGAAATGACTTTCGGTCAGTTTGTGGCTGCGGAGGTGATCGTGGTTCAGATCAGTTATGCTATTGAAAAACTGATGACAAGTCTGAATACGGTATTTGACATGGTGACCGGCGCTGAAAAGCTGGCCGTAGTTACTGATCTTGAAATAGAAGAGGGCAAATAAAAATGGCACATTTAACACACAATAAATCCCATCATAAGCATATGGAGTCGTTAACGGGTCAGTCACAGGCTGAACTCATTAAAGTCAATGGCTCCCGTACACTGGGCAAGATCATCAGCATCTGCCTCGTTATATTCTTTATCATCCTCTTAATGCCCTGGCGACAGACGATTCCGGGCAGGGGAACTGTTACGGCACTCACTCCTGAAGACCGGCCGCAGACGGTGCAAAACCAGATCGGTGGTCGTATAGAGCACTGGGCGGTGCGTGAAGGGCAGGAAGTAAAAAAAGGTGATACCATCCTGGTGATTTCTGAAACCAGCCAATCGTACTTTGATCCGGAATTGCCAATGAGACTGGAAGAACAGCTGGAAGCAAAGCGGAACAGTGAAAGCGCTGCTGTACAGAAGATGGAAGCAACGACGGCACAGATTGAAGCCATGAAACGTGGCCTGCAGTACCAGTTGTCTGCCGCAGAAAACAAAGTACGTCAGTCCGAAAACTATGTAAGGAGTGACAGTGCTGACCTGGTAGCTGTACAGAACTATTATGAAACATCGAAGGCACGCCTGGCGCGTTACGAATCAGGTTATAAAAACGGGCTGTTCTCACTGACGGACATTGAAACCCGCCGCTTGAAACTGCAGGAAGACAATGCCAAGGTAATCGGGCAACAGAATAAACTGAATACCTCCAAACAGGCTTTGCTGAATGCACTGATCGACCTGGATAATATCAGGGCTAAGTACCAGGAATCACTGGCCAAGGCGCAGTCAGACATGAGTTCTGCCATATCCAGCCGGGCCAGCGTAAAAGGAGACATTGCCAAACTGCGGAATGACATTTCAAATATCAGTATACGCCGTGGCCTATACGTAGTACGTGCCCCGCAGGACGGGTATGTGGTAAAGACGCTGAAAGCAGGTATTGGCGAGAACATCAAGGAAGGAGAATCCATTGCCACCTTACAACCACTGCATCCACAGGTAGCGGCGGAACTGTATGTGAATGCAATGGATGTACCGCTGATCCTGGATACAAGTGATGTACGTTTACAGTTTGAAGGATGGCCTTCCGTACAGTTCTCCGGCTGGCCGTCTGTAGCAGTGGGCACCTTTGCCGGTAAGGTATGGGCGATTGACAGGGTAAGCAGCAATGGGGGTAAATATCGCCTGCTGATAAAACCAACTACCCCGGTGCCTGAAAATGATGAAGCCTGGCCGGTGCAACTCAGGCAGGGTTCTGGTGTATATGGGCGTATTATTCTCAGGTCTGTACCGCTGTGGTATGAGATCTGGAGACAGTTGAACGGCTTCCCGCCCAGCCTGGAAAAAGAGCCTTCTACAAAGGAATCAAATAGTAAGAAATGATGATGAAGAAACTAAGCTATTATTTGATTGCCGGTCTGCTGCTGTTTTCGTGGTCTGCTATCCATGCGCAATCCATTGATACAGCAAGGATCTTTTCGCTGGAGGACCTGGAAGATATCGTCTTCCTGCATCATCCCGTGGTGAAGCAGGCTTCCTTGCTGAGCGATGCGGCAAAAGCCAGCGTACTGCAATCAAAAGGAGAATTTGACCCGACATTGAAGTCCGCATTCGGACGTAAATTATTTGGTCACACGGAATATTATAATAACTGGCATAATGAACTGAAGGTACCCCTCTATATAGCAGGTGCTGATTTGAAAGTAGGATATGACCGTAATGTAGGGACGTATACCAACCCCGAAACTCATACTACTGATGCGGGTCTTATGGCAGTAGGGCTGAACATTCCATTGGGTGCCGGCTTACTGATTGATGCGAGACGTAGTACCCTCTGGCAGGCGAAAGCTATGCTGAACTACGCGGAAGCAGACAAGGTAAAACAGATCAACAGTGTATGGTTTGGCGCGGTCAAAGATTACTGGAACTGGTACTACGCCTACAGGGAATACACCCTGATCAAAGAAGGTTTGGAACTTGCAGCAAAACGCTTCAGGGCACTGACCAACCAGGCATTGCTGGGAGATAAACCGGGCCTGGATACCATCGAGGCAAGCATCACTGTGCAGGACAGGGAGATCCAGCTGGCAAAGAGTGAGATAGAAGTAAAGAATGCAATGCTGGTACTCTCTAATCATTTATGGAATGAGAAAGGAACACCCCTGGAATTGCCCCAGGATGCGATTCCACAGGAGGCCAGTCAGCAACTGCAGATTCCGGACAGGGTATTGCTGGACTCTTTGTTAGGACTGGCAGATATGCATCCGGAGCTGGTAAAGCTAAGGGCGAAGGGCGAACAGCTGGATGTGGAACGTCGTTTTGCACAGGAGAAACTAAAGCCGAAGGTGAATATCAGTGGTGCCTTGCTGAGCAGACGTACTGATTTTGGTTCTTATGTACCCGACTATTATGACTTCAACTGGAACAATTACAAGATAGGTGTTGATTTCGCCTTCCCGATCTTCCTGCGTGCAGAACGAGGAAAGCTGAAACAGGTAAGGTTCAAGCAGCAGCAGGTCACCTATGACCTGATGCAATCGGGGCGTGAGATTAACAATAATATCACCGCTTCTTTCAATAGTCTGACGGCTTATCAGTCACAGCTTGCGGTACAGATTCAGAGTATTAACAACCAGCAGGCATTGCTGGCGGGCGAACTACAGAAGTTTGACCTGGGAGAAAGTACCCTGTTCCTGATCAATAGCAGGGAGACGAAGCTGATAGATATGAAGATTAAGCGCGAGAGTATCATATCGGGCTATCAAAAGAAACTGGCCGAGTTGTATTATAAGGCTGGAACCAGACAGCAGTTATAAGATAAAAAAGGTTGTATCAAAAAGAAATACTCAATCACTTCAATTTACTTTTGATACAACCTTTTTATTTGTGCCTGATGCAGATCATAATTGGAGCAAAAGGCATGGTGTAATTTTGGGTGAAATCCCTATAAATGAAGTTTAAACTTTGGGTTACACTAACAATCTTATTTTTTATCTATTCGTTTTACGTTTACATCTACAGCAGTTCTGAAAAGACACCTGTTCAGCCAACGGCCAGCGTCCTCTCCGGATGGCAGGTATGGCAGAACAAAAATTGCCACACCTGTCACCAGCTCTATGGTCTTGGCGGGTATATGGGGCCCGACCTCACTAATATCGCTTCTGATCCCACCAGGGGGAGCGATGCTTACATGAAGGCTTTTATGAAAAATGGTACTGACAAAATGCCTGACCTGCACCTGACTGAGGAGGAAATGAACTCCCTGGTATCGTTTCTACGATGGGTGGACAAAAGCGGCAAAAGCCGTGTAGGCAAGGAATCAGTACACTGGACAGGAACCTATATTTTTTAGAATCTATGATGGACTTACAACGATTATTTATCCGGTTTGCGCTGGCGCTGCTGCTGCTGACCGTTATCGCAGGTGTGCTTGCGTCTTTTGCATTTTTATTCCCTGCCAACTTTAATACGATCCTACCTTTTCATGAATTGCGGCCGGTGCATGCATCTGCTGCATTGTTCTGGATTATTACAGGAGCCGCCTGCTGCGTCAGTTATTTTAGCGGAAGGCAGAGTAAGGCTTTCATGGTGTTATGGATGCTGACCATTGTGGTAATTTTTGTCAACTACGGTTTTCAGAACTACGGCGGCCGGGAATACTGGGAGTTCCCTGCTTACCTGAATTTGCCACTGCTGGCAGCATGGCTGTTTTTCATGGCGGTGTTCATGAAGCGCCTGCCCAAGGGTGCACCTGTTTATTACTGGATGTGGACAACGGGGATCCTGTTTTTCCTGATCACTTTCCTGGAGCAAAACCTCTGGCACATACCCTGGTTCAGGCAATCCTTTTTAAGAGAAGTAACTATACAATGGAAAGCGAATGGCTCGATGGTGGGGGCCTGGAACCAGATGATCAACGGGCTGTCAGTATACCTGCTGGTAGCAATCAGTGGCAATGCTGGCCTGGCCCGGCAAAAAAAGCCCTGGTTCCTGTTCTTCCTGGGCTTATTTAACCTGATGTTCAACTGGGGGCATCATGTATACAACGTGCCTAACAGCAACTGGATGCGTGGAGTAGCATATGGGGTGAGTATGACTGAATGGGTGATTATCATCCTCATAATCAGGGATTTCAGGCATACGCTAACAGCCGCCCGAAAATTCAGGCACCTGGTGGTTTACCGCTTTATAAGCGCTGCTGAATTATGGGTAGCAGCCAATCTGCTGCTGGCATTGATGATGAGTATTCCTGCCATCAATCGTTATACCCATGGTACACATATTACGGTGGCCCATGCGATGGGAACTACCATTGGGATCAATACCATGTTGCTGCTGGCGGCTTTCGGGTATATACTGGATGTAGACAACCTGGCAGACCGCACCCGTAAATGGTTACAGATATCAATAAGAGTCAATACGTTAAGTCTGGGAATATTCTGGGTGTCTTTGATAATTGCAGGCCTGGTAAAAGGCATTCTTACAGTAGACCATCCTGAAAACAGCTTTTTTGAGGTGATGGCGGCGGTAAGACCTTACCTGGAGGCATTTACAGCGGCAGGTCTGGGAGTGATGATAGCGCTGGGCGTAATTTGTGTGATTTATTTGAAGCACTCGCAGCGGAAACAAACCGTTTAAGTATTTAATAGATAAACCAGCTCAAATCAATTGGTTATCGAAATGAAAAATCGATAACGGGATCTTTTTTGCCCTGCACTAACGTGTTATCTTCTCATCAGCACTGTGTAATATTATTGACATTAGTTACCTTTGTGCCTCGCATTTAAAAAGAAAATTGTTATGAGTCGTTATAATGAATATCTCAGGGAGATAGAAGAAAGAAAAGGTCTGGGACTACATCCGAAGCCGATTGATGGAGCCGAATTACTAAGTGAAATCATCGCACAAATTAAAGATCTCGGAAATGTAAACAGAAAGGATTCCCTAAATTTCTTCATTTATAACGTGTTGCCGGGGACTACCAGCGCAGCTGGGGTGAAAGCTCAATTTTTAAAGGAAATCATCCTGGGTACATCTAAAGTAGAAGAGATTACTCCTGCTTTTGCTTTTGAACTGTTGTCTCATATGAAGGGTGGTCCTTCTATTGAAGTGTTGCTGGATCTGGCGTTGGGAGCTGATGCTGCTATTGCTAAAGATGCTGCAGAAGTGCTGAAAACACAGGTTTTCCTTTACGATGCGGACACTGACCGTCTGAAAGAAGCATTCAAAAATGAAAATCCCATTGCCAGGGAGATTCTTGAAAGTTACGCTAAGGCGGAATTCTTCACTAAGCTTGCTGATGTACCGGAAGAAATCAAGATAGTAACTTTCATTGCCGGTGAAGGTGATATTTCTACTGACTTACTCTCTCCTGGTAATCAGGCACACTCCAGGTCTGACCGTGAGCTGCATGGTTTATGCATGATCACTCCCCAGGCACAGGCTGAAATCAGAGCCCTGCAGGCACAACACCCTGACAAGAGTGTGATGCTGATTGCTGATAAAGGTACCATGGGTGTAGGTTCATCCAGAATGTCCGGCGTAAATAACGTGGCTCTCTGGACAGGTAAACAGGCAAGTCCTTATGTACCATTCGTAAATATTGCACCGATTGTAGGTGGTACAAACGGGATCTCTCCTATCTTCCTCACTACAGTTGATGTAACTGGTGGTATTGGTATTGACCTGAAAAACTGGGTGAAGAAGCTGGACGAAAATGGTAAACTCGTTCGTAACGAACAGGGTGAACATATCCTGGAGGAAGTATACTCCGTAGCTACCGGCACCGTGCTGACAATCAACACAAAAACGAAAAAGCTCTACAATGGCGATAAAGAACTGATTGACATTTCAAAGGCTCTCACGCCTCAAAAAATGGAATTCATCAAGGCCGGCGGATCATATGCCATCGTATTCGGTAAAAAGATCCAGACTGTAGCGGCTAAGATCCTCGGTATAGAGCCAACTCCTGTATTTGCACTGCCTAAAGAAGTTTCTGTTGAAGGTCAGGGTCTGACAGCAGTAGAAAAGATCTTTAACAAAAATGCAGTGGGTATCGCTCCAGGTAAAGTATTACATGCCGGTTCAGATGTTCGCGTAGAAGTAAACATTGTAGGTTCCCAGGATACGACTGGTCTGATGACTGCCCAGGAACTGGAATCAATGGCAGCTACCACGATTTCTCCAATCGTAGATGGTGCTTACCAGTCTGGTTGTCATACCGCATCTGTATGGGATAAGAAAGCGCAGGCAAACATTCCAAAACTCATGAAGTTCATGAATGATTTTGGTTTGATCACTGCACGTGACCCGAAAGGCGAATATCACTCCATGACGGATGTAATTCACAAAGTACTGAATGATATTACGATAGATGAGTGGGCCATCATCATTGGCGGTGACTCTCACACAAGGATGTCCAAAGGCGTTGCATTTGGTGCTGACTCAGGTACCGTTGCGCTGGCACTGGCTACAGGTGAGGCTTCTATGCCAATCCCTGAATCAGTGAAAGTAACCTTCAAAGGCCAGATGAAGGAGCACATGGACTTCCGCGATGTAGTACATGCCACACAGGCACAGATGCTCCAGAAATTCGCTGGTGAGAACGTGTTCCAGGGTAGAGTAATTGAAGTACACATCGGTACACTTCCTGCTGACCAGGCATTCACCTTCACTGACTGGACTGCAGAAATGAAAGCGAAAGCCTCCATCTGTATCTCTGAAGATGATACCCTGATTAAATCACTGGAAATTGCGAAAGGCAGGATCCAGATCATGATTGAAAAAGGTATGGATAACAGCAAACAGGTGCTGCAGGGACTGATCAATAAGGCTGATAAGAGAATCGCGGAGATTAAGTCAGGTGAAAAACCAGCTTTGGCTCCTGATGCGAATGCTAAATATTATGCTGAGGTAGTAGTGGACCTGGATGTGATCGTTGAACCAATGATCGCGGATCCGGATGTAAACAACGACGACGTTTCCAAGAGATATACCCACGATACTATCCGCGGCCTGTCTTACTATGGTGATGCAAAGAAAGTGGATCTTGGTTTCGTAGGATCCTGCATGGTGCACAAGGGTGACCTGAAAATCGTTTCCCAGATGCTTAAGAACCTGGAAAAACAGCAGGGTAAGGTAGAGTTCCATGCACCACTGGTAGTAGCCGCTCCTACTTATAACATCATTGATGAACTGAAGGCAGAGGGTGACTGGGAAATCCTGCAGAAGTATTCCGGCTTTGAATTCAACGATGCGGCTCCGAAAGGCACTGCACGTACAGAATATGAGAACATGATGTACCTGGAGCGTCCGGGTTGTAACCTGTGTATGGGTAACCAGGAAAAAGCGGCGAAAGGTGATACGGTGATGGCGACATCCACCCGCCTGTTCCAGGGTAGAGTGGTAGAAGATTCTGACCGTAAGAAAGGTGAGTCTCTGCTGGCATCTACACCGGTAGTAGTGCTTTCAGCGATATTGGGAAGAATTCCTAATATGGAAGAGTACAAAGCAGCTGTGGAAGGTATTGACCTGACTAAGTTTGCGCCTCCGCTGAAAAACCTGGCTGCAGTAGCTAAAGATAGCCTGGCTTACTAAGATTTGTAAAAAGATATAAAAGGAGGTGTCTCAGGTAATGAGACACCTCCTTTTTTTATTCCTTCACATCCCACCATAACAATGTTGAGGCATTGTCAGGGCCTTTTAACAAGGTCGTTGCTTTCTCCACAGCAGCGCCATTGGTTTGTTTTTCCAGCTCTATAAACGGAATGCGGTGTATGGCAGTACCAGCAGGAATATCTGCATTATCAATCTGCACTACCTCGTACAGGTGAGGATAACCACTACGCCTTACCTCGGCCCAGGCTTCAAATCCATCCGGATAGAGTGCCAGCCATTTCTGTGTGCCGATCTGCTCACGCTGTAGCTCTTCTGATGCCGCCCATTTGATGAGTGCTTTGGTAACAGCAGGAGAATGCTGCTGGTCTCCGGGAGCAATGGCAGTGTCGGTACTGCTTACGTATGCTGCTATAGCTGCTTCGTCCGTGATACCCCATTGTCTCATAGACATGGCAATACCGGTTTCATACAGCTGCCGGGCATCATCGCCCATATCCCAGCCATTCAGCGCACCTTCTGCACGCAGGAAGTAGGCTTCTGCGCAATGCAGGATATTTTGGGAGGTACCATAAATATTCACCCATTTATTATCAGCAGCACTCCAGCCCATCCAGCGGGTGCCTACATTGGAATTGTAGTCGTTGGTGTTCTGCTGGATATTCAGCTGAGCAGCAGTGAGCCCGTTGCGTACACCATGGTATTCGCCGGTTTTGATGGCAGGCTGGAAATAGACAGGCATGCGCGGGTCTTTGTACCCCCTGAGCATGGATTCCATGGCAGCACTCATGCGAAACTCGTTCCAGCCGGCAATGGTAGAAAGGCCATTTCCATCAGTAGTGACGGTAGCTGATTTTTTCATGAGGGCATCGTCAGCAGTGGTCGTCATTACTCCTGCAGCAACGGCCTTTTCAGCTTCTGTTTTGCCCCGTGAAGGGTCTACCATAGAAACTCTCAGTGCAAGTCGTAAACGCAGCGTATTGGCAAATTTGAGCCATTTAGCGGCATCCCCGCCATAGATCAGGTCAAAGGAGCCAAATGGCTTGGCACTGGTGTTGGCAGCCAGGATTGTAACGGCGGTATCCAGGTGTTTGAAAAGATCATCGTAGATCTCATCCTGCGGATCGTATGGGATAGAAGTAAGGGGCTGACCTGCCTGAAAATAAGGGACAGGGCCGTAGTAGTCTGTCAACCTTTGAAAGGCGAAGGCCCAGATGATATGAGCCAGTGCCTGTTCCGGAGAATCCTTGTCTGTATATGCAAAGATAGTTTGCAGCTGGGGCACTGTTTGGGTATAATGATTTGTCCAGTGGGTCCTGACCCAGTCAAAGCGCATCACGTACCTGTCCGAGGGGAAGTAAGTGGCAGTGGTAGCAAAGTACTGGGCGTACAAATCTGCGAAGAGATTCTGCGCTACCTGGTAATCGCCACCGGTGTAGGAAGCGGCTGCTTCTGCTTTTGAGAAGAGGAAAGGTAGTTCCTGCGGCGTGATTTCCACCACCTTTACCGGGTTGATATTCTTGCTGTCAAAGTCTTTTGTACAGGCACTCAGCAGTACTATGGCAAGCAGCAGGCGAAATATATGTGATTGATGAAATTGCATGGATTCAATTTTTAGAATGAGAGCTTAAGGTTCAGGCCAAGGCTGCGGGTGGTGGGTAGGTTACCAAACTCAATACCCTGGAAATTACCTGCACCCAGATTCACGTCAGGGTCAAAGTTCATCTTACGCTTGCCAATACCGGGAATGTCCAGCTTAGCGGATCCTCTATACAGGAACAATACATTTCTGCCTACGAATGAAACTTTTGCTGCCTTGAAGATGCCATTGGGCTTCAGCCTGAAATGATAACCAAGAGAGAGCTCCCTGATACGGAAGTTGGTAGCATCGTATACAAAGAATTCACCCCAGCTGTAACGGCCTCCTGATACGGTTGTCCAGAAGTTTTCTGCATCAATTGCTTTTTCATTGACTTCTTTGGACGACTGTACGACAGCAGGGAGTACCCAGGCACCATCACGATATTTTGTGGTGTAAGCGGCGGTGCCGTCAAAGGCCATAGTGGCTTCTGTACCTGAAGTCATCACACCTCCCACTTTTCCATCGATCAGGAAGCTGAGCGACCAGTTTTTATAAGTGAAAGTATTTGTGAGACCCAGTGTATACTTTGGATTATAGTTGCCAATGTATGCTGTAGTGGAGGTGCCAATAGGTTTTCCATTATCATCCACCAGGAAATTGCCATTCGCATCTCTAGCCCAACGGGTGGCATAAAGATCGCCATAAGCACCTCCTTCCTTCACGATAGGGGTAGCTGTACGGCCAAAGCTGTTACCACCCAGCACAGCCTGTTTAATATCGGGACTCAGGCTGATCACCTTGTTGGTATTGACAGCATAGTTCAGTGTTACATCCCACTGGAAATGTTCTTTTTTGATGGGTGTACCATTGAGTGTAAGTTCTATTCCTTTGTTCTGGATGTTACCGGCATTGATGTACTGATCATCAAAACCTGATGCAGGGGCCAATGCCAGGCGTAAGAGCTGATTGACAGAGTTGGTTTTGTAAAGGGTCACATCCAGGCCGATACGGCTATTGAAGAAGCGCCATTCCAGGCCAGCTTCCCATGCAGTAGTTTGTTCCGGTTTCAGATCACCGATTGCCTTGGTAGCGTCTCTGCGGATGTAGCCACTGCTGCCTCCTTCTTCATAAGTATAGGTTTGTAATAATAAGTAAGGATCCGCGTCATTACCTACACGCGTATAAGAAGCACGTACTTTACCGAAAGTAACCCATGATGGAAGGGTGGCAATATCAGAGATGATTGCGGACAAGCCTACTGAAGGATAGAAGAAGGAATAAGGCTTAGGCAGTGTGGAAGACCAGTCATTTCTACCACTCACATCGAGGAAGAGGTAGTCTTTGAATGCGATATTCGCACTTCCGTATATTGACTGCAGGTCCCTGTCTACAGAAGAAGTAGTGACACTTCTGGCGCTTGCATACAGCAGGTCGAATTTATTAGCAATGTTTAAACCATTGGCAGTAGTTGCTGAATAGCTGTTCTTTCTGACCAGGTCACTGGCACCCAGGTTGTAGGTAATGGTCAGTTGCCTGCCGAGATTATTATGCCCGGAGAGGAGCACATCCGCATTACGCTCTGTGACATCTCTGAAACCCACGGTCATAGAGCCGCCAGGCTGCGCGAAGAGCAGTGTTCCATTGTTATAGGTATTCAGGATCTTATCGGCGTATCTATCCAGGGTATAACGTCCCTGGAGGCTGAGCCAGGGTGTGATTTCGTATCTGGCGGAACCCAGGGCCATAATGCGGTTGCGCGTTTCATCGTAAGATGTACGGTTAGCCATCCAGTAAGGGTTCATATAGATAGATGAAGAAGGGATCCAGTACAGGGGCACGGGTTGTCCTGTACTGGCATTGGTGGTTTCATAGTTTTTCAACTGATCTGCACTTACGCTGCGGGGCACTTTGTACAGGTCAATGATTAAGCCATTCTCTTCGCCACCACGGGGCTTATTGTCGATCTCCTGGTTTACATAAGTGAGTTTAGCATCGGTAGAGAAGCGTTTGGATAACTGGGTATTCAGGCGCAGGTTGACTGTATGTCTTTTCAGATCATTGCCGGGGACAATACCTTCGATGCGGTTATTAGCATAAGAAATATAGCCCTGCGTTTTCTCATTTCCTCCGGTTACAGCCACTGCATTATTGAGGGTGAGTGCGCTACGGAAAAAACTTTTCACATTGTCAGCATAGGTAGTAGTATCTGAGCCCCAGCTACCGCTGGCATTGGCAGCATATACGCCACCATTTCCCTGTCCATAGGTATTCTGAAACTTAGGCAGGACAAACGGATTCTCTACGGCTACACCACCATTGTATTCAAGTGAAGTACTGCCTGATTTACCTTTTTTGGTTGTGATGATGATGGCCCCGTTGGCAGCACGACTACCGTACAATGCGGCTGCAGCAGCGCCTTTCATGATATTGACAGATTCGATATCATCAGGGTTGATGTTCGCAGCACCATCACTCCCATTGTAACCACCAAAGTCGCTACCCAGCTGGTCGGGGGTGGAGTTGTCAATGGCCACGCCATCTACTACAAACAGGGCGTTGTTATTGCCCTGTATAGAGCGGTTACCACGGAGTACAACGCGCGAAGCGCCACCGGGTCCGGATGCGGATTGGGTGATGGCAACACCGGCTACTTTACCGGAAAGGCTGTTGACGAAGTTGGCATCCCTGGCTTCATTGAGTTTAGCGCCGTCCAGTTTCTGTGCGGAGAAGGTAAGTGTTTTTGCTTCCCGACGTATGCCCAGTGCCGTTACTACCACTTCATTGAGGCCTTTTGTGGCGGCTTCCAGTGTTACACTGAGGGATGTACGGCCGGCTACTGCTTCGTATACAGTATTAAGACCTACCTGGGAAAATTCCAGCGTGGCATTACTTTTTACAGTAATGGTAAAGACACCTTCGCCATCGGTGATTACGCCTTTGTTGGTGCCCTTTTCACGCACGGTGACACCGGGTAAGGGTGACTGGCCATCTGTTACACGGCCTTTGACGGTAATGCGGGGAGCACTGGTGTCCTGAAAGCAGGAATTGTTTTTCAGCGTACGGTTTGTAGCGCGTGCCTGGGTACAAAGGCCGGCAGTGAGTACCAGCGAAAGCGGAATAACGCCGCGTCGCAAAAGGTTAACCAGCTGTTGAGTTGACATTGTCATGGGTGCTATAGGTTATTGTTACAAAAGCGATTTTGGACATAGCACAGCCTTATCGCGATAGTGTATGAGCACTATGCGTCAATATCTATAACCGCAGCAGAGCAATAACATAGACCATGAATACATGATCAATTTCCTGTAACAAAAAGAGTGTGGAATCTATTGGGCATTCCAGGCATGGGCCGGGAAGATAAAAGAGTGAAACACAGGTTATACGTCTTGTTAGAAATGGTTATGAAGGTCAGGATAACAAGTGCTTTAGATCTTGGTTTTTATATACTTGAGACAAAAATAGAAAAATAGATGAGATATCAAAATAAAAACGGGATTTCTGAACTTAGTCAAAAATCCCGTTTTAGTGGAGAATACCGGAGTCGAACCGGTGACCTCTTGCATGCCATGCAAGCGCTCTAGCCAACTGAGCTGCGCTAGAACCTTTTACCAGAAAAGGATTGCTTGAAATAGCTGCTGTTATAAGATGAAGATTCATTGATTCCTGACCAAAACCTGACCAATAATATTGTTTTACTGATGGCGAAGTAGGTTATAACCTACCTGTGCATCTAATATAAAGGTAACACTGAAACACTAGAAAAGCTATATAAATGGACGAGTATTTTATTCAAAAATGCTATATTCTGTAATACATTAATCAATTGTAAAACAGTGATTAGATGCACTTTTTAGACGATTTCAGACCACCTCTCAAAAAGCAAATACATTCTTCTTTGAGAATCTGAAATTTTAAAGAGGGGGGGATACCGGGGGGAATCAATAAAGTGGGGGATTGAGTCGGGGCTGGGTCTATGAAAGGAGATACTTGAAGAATAAGATACTGGAAAGGTTAATAATAATCGACCTATACCTTCTTCGTCAGTATCATTTTAAATGATGATAATTCTACAATTTCTCACAAAGCCTTGTGAAGAATCTTCATAATTATTTGTGACAATCTTAGCGATCATTCCAAATTAGCAACTTCACTCCTATAATCTTCAATTGCGCCTATTTAACTTCTATAAAATTTAATACGAAAAAACAGTTAAAGTTATGTTATTCATCATTTAACATGCTGATAAAAACGGAAATATGCTTATATTTTTGTATGTTTGTAAATAGATGTCTCCTACAAGAGAGTAAGATACGTAGCCCTAAATCATAAAGGATTTTCGGCACGCTACTACGTCTAGGCATATGTTGTATGCAAATCCCCTTCGATGAAAAGGGGCTGATTGCTAGTAATAGTAATTGCAAAACATGATCACTCGCGGTTGCGGGTTTTGGGATCATTAATTTGCGGGTTAAAACCAACTTTTAACTCTTTTAGGGGCTTGGAGTAGGCGGGTAAAAAACATCGATTCATCAGCACTAGTGTCTTTCGCAAGCCACTCATCAATCGCCCCTCCCTTTTACCAAAGCATCAGTCAAATGATCTCCCTTTCTCATCAATCTATCGGGTACTAGGATAGAAAATTTCAAATTCAGCTAGTCGGCCCCTTACAACTGCTGCAATTGACTTTCTTACAGTAGGATTATGCTGCTTAATCTCCCACAGATCAATCCTTTCATTAAGCAACCAATCAATATCATCTACTAGAGTCGATGGTGGTTGCAATGTTTGCTGAATGGCCGCTAATTGGAAATGTAATCTTCGAATTCCACGAAGTAGTAGGTCATTAACCAGTCTATACTAAGGATTGATGCCGGAAATTTTGATTGAATGATCTTACCTAATCGATAAAGGAAATCAATGTCTCTCCCAGACAAAAGGCAAATCATAATTATATGGCGAGCTAGAGGCATATCCCCTAATGAATATACACTATCTAAATCTACAACCATAACCCCGTATGCTACTGATTCATCAATATATAAAACGACTTCTTGATTTTCTATTGTTAATCTCATTATCAATTAATCATTATTGGGTAAAAGGAATTTATTTGCTTTTCATGGTACTTAATAGGTATCGAATACATTCAATTAACTCCGCATCAGTAACCAATAGCTTACCGTATATCCTGCTTTCATCGTAGATATAATGCATTTGAAGGTATACATACACTCATCTCCGTTTTGTAGTCCTGGAAGGCGGGGAAAAATACTGTTTCCATTAGCTTCAATTCCTTGGAAAGTAAAAATGAGTCTATAGTCTTGCTCGGCTTGTATTACCCTCATTACCTGCACAACATATTTTCTTTGTCTACGTATCCTGGATTTCATCTAAAGTTGTTGTGTTAATTAAGAACTATCGAAAATTTATAGCCGGACTAGACAATCCAGCCATCATATATCAGCTATTTGTCCTCAAAAAAGCTCATTATACTCTTCCTTGCATAAAATTATCTTTGATATAGTTAACTGCTTTGACCAGCTCCATGTAGGCCAAAGACACTACGATTTCAATTTTCTTCTGGTCAATCCTTGATGATTTAGATAATCCTTTGTTATCCTTATCACTTTCCCTCATCGTGCGGTAATAAGTCGGAATAGAAAAGTCCAGTTCCTTACATACATCCTCTCGAAATTGAAGGGGGAGCTTTAATAATGTCTCATAAATAGAGGCTAAGACGGGCTGCATTTCAAATGGCCCTCCGTTATGGTTATTTTGATCCATACAATTGTGATTATAGTGATTTGATTGAAAGTATACGGTCTATTTCAGCATGCACGCCAATATCCTTGGCTATTTTATAAATTCGGAGAAGAGTAAATCTCACAGCCATAGCTATAGGCATTTTTCCATAAGGAGCGATAAGAACTGTCAGGTTAATTGTGTCCCAGT
The DNA here is from genome assembly GCF_003412465.1 of Chitinophaga silvisoli. Classification (GTDB taxonomy): domain Bacteria; phylum Bacteroidota; class Bacteroidia; order Chitinophagales; family Chitinophagaceae; genus Chitinophaga; species Chitinophaga silvisoli. Next base: position 3,984 of record NZ_QTJV01000015.1, on the reverse strand, counting down.
CATTATTGGCAATCCTATCACTAATCTCTTCTTTGACATAGTGGGCTAGAAGAATTAAGTCTACAAATAAATCTTCAGAATCCTCTACAGTTCTTCTCCGATGGCGTTCTTCAGCCTGAATGAGGTCAGCATGGAGTTTTAGGAATGCAGCTTTTAGCTTTTGCTGCACCAAATGGCGGCGAAAGAATAATTTGAACATGGGTAACGGTTTAGTGGGAGTTGAATGTTTGAATTAGTAATAGAGGCGGGAATTTGCTTGGCTAACCTAAATAAATACGGTGTAGGTTAGCTTTTACCCGTTACCCGAAGGGCTGCAACGCCCAAGTTCACGAAAATAAAAGCGCCTACACCGCGATGCAAGTATAGGCGATTTACCTCATTCTCTCGTGAACTTTCAAAAGGTTGCAGTATTTCGGGTTCGAGAGTAAAGCAAACGCGCTTAAAAATATCCTTATGTCAATCTTTTTACGGTGATGTGTAATTCATTAAAAAAAATTTAGTCAATATAAAGATAAGTAAAACTTAAATAATAATAAGTATTACGTATTAATTAATACGCAGAATTAAATATTAATACCTAAAACTTATTGATTAATAATAACTTGGAATTTAGATTTTGTATTTTTTAGGCTAGATTTGGATAGATTTAATAGCTATGGCTGAAAAATTTAAAATAAATAGAATTAAAGCTGTACTCGCCGAGAAAGACATTAAGCACAAAGATTTGGCAGAAATGGTAGGGAAGACACCTAGCGCAATTACCCGCATTTGCAATAATGACTTCCAGCCTACATTAAAGTTGCTCAGGGATATTGCAGTAGCTATTGATGTAGACATTAGAGAGCTTCTAATACCTACTAAAAATAAAGCATAAAAATTTAACCTATATTTTGAGGGACCACATAACTTAATAACTGAAAACTTTCACGTTAAACCTCACGTTCTTACCCCTATGATCGAATTAAAATACAGGGACTTATTAAAAGAAGTAAGTAATAATGGCTGCTCCTGCCCTCCTGATGATGCTACGTCATTAATTACAGTGGCTTATAGATTTGTATTTGAAGAGGATACCAAAAAGATAAATCATCTTCCTAATAAGATTATTAGTCCTAAACGAAAGCTAAGAGATACCGTAGAAGAATGTTCCGCTTGTGGCCTTTCATGCTATCTTACTGAAGAAAACGCTTCTACAAAATATAACTATCTAATAGAAGCGCATCAAAATATTTACAAAAACATTGGTGATAGTTTATCAGTAGGCACTATAAATGCCGAAGATGGCCAAGTGACAACCGTCGATCATGAAGGACATTATGATTTTTACGAATTCGCTACCTTTAATCCTCATAATTGTTTTACTTTCTTAAAACGCTTATTATAATGGAACAATTAAATGGTATCATATCAGATGGGGTTCCATTAAATGGATTAAGAAAGGTCAGTGACCTAATTTATTATGAAGGGCCGTTATTAAGCCATTTCAAAAACAAATACGGCGATAACTATTTATTTTATTGGGTAGATAATAACGATAACTTTAACCGATGGTTGGTATTTAGAGTTTATGAAAGATTTATCAATTCATATATTGAAAGATCAATCACTCTCAAAGAATTAATATTAAGCACATTAGACGAATTCCTATATTCTATCGACATAGATAACAATCTCGATTATAAAAATATACAATTAGTTAAAATAAATGATCTACCTGCTTCATACTTACCTAAACCAGATAGTAAATATAATTTTAAGCCAATACCTTCGGATTCATTGATAGAAGGCATGTTATCAGTTAACTCTTCGGGCTTATTAGAGGCGTCTTTTAGCAAATCCTCAATTGTTGGATATGGAACAATGCATCTGGAAGCGTTTTCTCCATTAATATATCACATGAACGAAATTTCAAATGGGTTAGGAGAAAGTTACTATAAGTTAAAATCCGATAATGTAGTACCAAATGAAAAACATGGCAAAAAGAAGAAGTTACTGAAGAATGAAGTTTTGTCTAATACTATGTTTGAATTAATTGGATTTATGCCAGGTTCCTTTAAACTTATACTAAAACCCATTAACACTCAATCCGTTTTACCCGGTGAAAAGACCGAAGTTGATAATTACTGCGACTTCTTTTTAAAGTTTATTCAAGCTAGTTATGAGTATTCTACACTTATAGAATATATTAATCTAATAAACAAAGATGTTATTACTCATTACGAAAAGTTTCTAAAAAACATCCAGCTCTTCAAGCTAGAGTTCAAATTAGCATGGGTGAATAATTCCTCAATGACTCGTCTTGAGCAAGTTATCAACTATAAATCTGCGCCTAAAATAATTGATAATATCAATAGACTCGAATATCAAAACTCCTCAGAATTCAACATGATAGGTAGATTTTTAGAAATAAATTTAAAAACAAAACATTATACCTTTCAGTCAATTGCTGATGACAAAGCAGAAAGTAAGGGTTACTTTGACGATTTGCTAAAAGAGGGGTTAATATTAATAAAATTCAACCAATATTATGAAGTAAAGATCATTCGTCTTGAGAGTAAAGAAGCAGGAAATAAGGAACCTAAGACCCAAGATAAATTAACAGCATTTTATGATTTCAAGGATGGTAAATGAAAACAGTTATTAATAGTTTGATCAGTTTTGTAAAAAAGCATTGGGCCGAAATTTTGGTAACTATCTGCATTTTAGCTTGCATTATTACAATTCTTGCCTATTGGATTAATTTTCGCCATGAAAAAATTTCAAATTTAACAGCCAATTGGGGTACGTTCGGTGATTACACCGGTGGAATTATGGGTACTATTATATCTTTTTTCTCTATAGTTCTAATTTATGCGACTTATAAAAATCAAGTAGATAACTCCCTTTTACAACAATTTGAAACAACATTTTTCAATCTTTTAAATAATCAGAGAGCAATTTTAACCTCGCTAAAAGGTGAGTTTCGGCAAGATATTCTCTTAGATGATAGTATTGAGGCGAATGGTGAAGATTACATGGTTAATATTGGAAGGTTAATAAATAGGTATTTTGATGGTGGTCATAACTATATATTTACAGAGAATAATATTGAAGTAAAAAGAGATAGTGATGACATTCTGGAATTAGAGCAAATAGTTAACGGTCGATATAAGTCTGTATTTAAAGGTAGAGAAGGTGAGCTAGGTCATTATTTCAGGCATTTATACCACATATTTAAATACGTCCATGAAAGCAAAATTACAGACAAAAAGAAATATATTGATTTAATTCAAGCCCAAATGAGTGATTATGAATTATATGTATTACTATACAATTCTCTAAGTGATTATGGCAAAACGAAATTTAAACCGATGCTAATAGAATACGTTTTCTTTGAAAATGTGCGAAGCAGAGGCCCGTTATTTGATAAACATAAAAGGGCTTTCTTTCCACAGATAGAATTTAAATTCAATGCAGAGTAGGCAACTTACACCTATTGAAGTCTGAGGTATAGGAAATTTACTTAAAGAAGCTCAAACCCCGCTCTGTTCTATTAAAAATATAATATTCGCCCCAGTTAAGTTCATACCATACCTAGTCATTTCATCATCCACTTTTTGCGGAATCGGCCCCTGTCCATGTCCACCTAGTTTATTTCTAATTGTTGGAATACCACTTTCCAGGAGATTTTGAAGAGAGGTAAACTGGTTCTGAGTGAACGTAGGTACCAGTTCGTTTTGAAAACAGATTTTTATTAACTTTTTTGCTGGGTCGTGTTGATCATACTCCCATCCTTTCTCTTTGCAAATTATCTTCATAGTACTTTCAAATGCTTTAAGACATTCAGTTAATGCTTCCTTATTTCTCCCATGCCGATAATGTTCATGAGCCTTCAAAAATTCCTCATTAGCACCTTTAAATTTATTATTGTCTAAAACGGAGATCATTGGGCCACCCTTAACGGAGCATACCGGGCCAGTCAAAACGGTGGTATAGGGCCAAAAG
>NZ_QTJV01000014.1 GCF_003412465.1 Chitinophaga silvisoli | reverse complement strand
TCTTTTGCATAAAATTGTTTTTGCAAAAGTCTGTAGTTTTTAATTCAATTTGGGAATGGTCAGCTCCGAATCATTACATACCTGATTCATGACAAACTGATTGAAAAGGCAAAGGAATATCTTTCCCTTAGCAACATGTCGATATCAGAGATCGCATTTCAACTGGGATTTGAATATCCGCAGTCATTTAGTAAACTATTCAAAAAGAAAACGAATGTAACACCGCTGGAGTTTAAGCAGGGGTTTCATCATAATTAATGAGGTGAGAGGTTATAGCCAGGGGAGATCACTGTCCTGGGTTCAGGGTGCTCTTACTTGTCGTGGCGGAGCTTTAAGGCGGCAGAAGGTTTTCCTTCTAATGTAATTAGGTTGCCATTTCCTTTTTTGAACGGCTTAGCAAATGGATCGCTTATGCACTCATCATTTTTATAGAAATAATTCATTTATTTCCATTTTAACTAATGGAATACTTTTTGGGTTTCATACTAGTATGTTTTTGAAAGACCCGCGAAAAATGACTAAGATTTGTGAAGCCTAACTGGTAACCTACTTCAGATACGGTCAGCTTTTTGTCCTTCAATAACCTGGCAGCTGTTTCCATCCGTAAAAACTGGTAATACTCAAACACACCTCTTCCAAAAGTTCGTTTAAATAACTTGCGCAATTTCGGCTCACTCATTTTTGCTTGTTTGGCTAGCGCCGCAATATGCGGTGGTTCATTAAGGTGTGCTTGCAAATACGCTTTGATGGCATAGATAGCTTTAATATCATCTATGTGTACGCCGGTTGCGGGCATCTCTTCCCGTTTTAAAAGCAGTGCGAAGATGTAGCAAAGCAGTTCCTCGCACTTCAGTCTGTAATAATGGCTCTCTAAACTTTCGGGCAGGCGTTGCCCAAGCATTTCGCTGCCAGTTGCAATAATCTCTGGCGATACGTCCATTTCAATCACAAAATTTTCCTTCGCTTCTAAAACAATTGTCACAACCGGATGATCTATATGACCAAATAACTGATGCAGATACTTGCGCGAAATTATAGTTGTAACGCTTCCAAAACTGATATTCGATGGCATTTCCATAATTGCAGACACTGCATGCTTACATATTATTATACTGGCTCTTTCAGTTATCACCTGCTCCTGGTCATTCAGCAGTGGTGGAAATACGCCTCTTAATTGAATAACTATATCATCCCGTCCCTCAGCCAGCTCGTTTGTCCGCTCTAAAACAACTACCTCATCCAAATAATAATTCCGGATCATCATTCGCAGATCACTTCCCCAGGAAAAGCCAGTGACATAACCTCTGCCTTTACTTGTGGGAATATTTACAAATCTCCCGCTTCTCTTTGCCCCAATTGCTTCGGCAAATTGATCGATTATACCCCCTCCTTTATCAATGACCGATATTTTCATTTAAGACTATTTTAATATCATTTGTGACTATTTTGTTCTCAAATGTACCTTTAATTTTGTCAGAAAGAATAATATGATTGTACATAAAAATGTCGCCATCATTGGTGGCGGTCCTGGGGCTGAAATTAGCGCGATTACTTCTGCAAAAAGGAATCGACTTAAAAGTCTATGAAAGAGATTTGAATAGAAAAGTCAGGGCGCAACACTTGATCTGCACGAAAATTCAGGACTAAAAGCCATTAAAGCTGCAGGTTTACCCAATTTATTCAAAAAGGCCTACAGGGTCTAAACATCAGAACATATGTCAGACAAAAAAAATGAGCTTACGAATCTGCATCCGGATATCATAAAATTTCAAAATGCTATCCGGAAAAAATATGCGGCGGAAAATCAAACAGCTAAAAAAGGGCAAATCCTTTTTGTTGGTTCCTCATCGATGGAGATTTTCCCGGTTGATCAACTGCAGCTGAATCTTAACCTGGATAAAATCATTTATAACCGCGGTGTGCGGGCCACGACAACGGCCGACCTGCTTAACCATATGGACACGTTAATCTTTGACCTGTTACCGGGCAAAATTTTCATGAATATCGGTTCGAACGACATCGGCTTTAATGTTCCCGAAAGTGTCTTCCTGGCCAATTACGATGAAATCCTACGACAGATCAAAGAAAAGCTGCCCGACACAGTGGTCTATGTAATGAAGTATTATCCGATCAATACCACAGAGAATTTCGGGGAGGAAAAGGAAGAACATAACCAGTTTTATGCACACCGCTCGAACGAGTTATTGGAAGCAGCAAATTTCAAAGTTGAACAACTGGCAAAAAGATATGGTTACGAATTCATCGATGTCAATGCTGGCTTAACCAACGCAGAGGGGAATTTGCGGAGAGAGCTCACCTTTGATGGCGCTCATATGCTTCCTGCAGGGTATGAAATTGTGTTGGGTAATATGAAAAAATATTTAGTATAAAAATCCGGAATAATGAAAAAAGTTGCACTCGTCACAGGTGGTTCATCGGGTCTGGGCCTTGAACTGGCTCGCCGACTCGGTAACTTAGGTTATATAATTTATTTGCTTGCAAGAAACCAGGAACGACTCTCGCTGGCAGTTAATGAACTCAGGACAGAGGGCATCGAAGCAGACGGTTTTCCAATCGACGTGCTCGACGAAAGGGGGCTTTTATCAGTTCGCGAAGAGCTGTGCACACTTTACTCAAAAATAGATTATTTGGTTCTCAACGCCGGAATTGTAAAAAGCAAACTCTTTTCTTCCTACGAGGAATCTGCCGATTTGCGTCAACAACTTGATGTTAATCTGTGGGGTACTATTCTTCCGACATATGTTATGCTTCCGCTGTTGAAACCAGGAGCAAAGGTTCTTATGGTATCTTCAGGAGGTGGGTTAACGGGCATAGCAGGCTACGCGGCCTATTGTGCGTCAAAAGCAGGGATTGTGAATTTTGGAGAAGCGCTGCGACGTGAATTACTTTGCAAAAAAATTTCCGTTTACGTGGCTTGTCCCGGTGATTTCGACTCTCCAATGGCTCAAGAGGCGGAAAAAGAGGCACCGCGATGGATGAAAAAGCAAAGTTCAGCCAAACTTATGAAGGCCGTTGACGTTGCCGGGAAAATCCTGACTAAGGCTGTGGGGTCCAGGTTTCTGATCCTGCCGGCGGGAGAAGTGAAAATGTTAATGCTTTTAAAACGACTGCCAGGTACGTTGTCGGACAAGATTCTCGATGCCATACTTCCCAGGCCTGCTGCCAGCGATACATAGAATGGGTAAACTGGTTTTCCAGGACATTACAAGGCGAATAAAAAAGCCGCTACTCTAAGGGGCCAAAGCTTTACAACCAGCGTAATCATTTCTGCCTTTAGGGATGGCCTCCATTCCTTGCGTTCAAGATCTCTGATCATTTGTTTATCCTTTTTACTGAGCCAACTATGAAGATAACTAAAGCATAAAAACAAATAAATAGCCATTAGGTAACACGGATAATGTGATAGTTTGTTCGCATCAGGAGGCTTTATTTCAAAGATAAGCGACTTGCAAAGGAAATTATCCATCATGTTTGTCGATGATCTGAGACGACTGTCGAACATGTAGATTTAAAGACAAACATGATGGTCAATATTTATTTTAAGTCGCTAAGCTCTTATTTTACGTTTTGTAAAAAATCGACTATAACTTTAGTGAGGTATTCAGGCCGCTCTTGCTGCACCCAGTGACCCGCACCTTCGATGATATGAAAGCTACGCATTTGTGTACAGGCCCCTTGCTGCATATTTTCTAATGCGCCTGGTGGGCGAAATCTTGCCCAATCTGCAATCCCTGAAATAAAACAAGAAGGCACATCTATAGTATGACCTGAAAAAAGTTCGAGGTCAGACCTGTTTAATCCGTTGGTATTGCAACGGTACCAATTTAAAGCGCCCTGGAAGCCAGTACGATTAAGCTCCTGTGTATAGACATCGAGTTCCTTGTCCGGTAGCCATTTACAAGCGGATATTTCCTTCGGCGAGGGCATATTGGGAGCTACTACTTCCGGCATTGTTTTATCAAGGTCCAAAACATAATAAGCCGGTTGCTTAGCAAGTTCTTCTGCCAGGCCCGAGCTAAGTGGAAACGGCTTATTTTGGCTCCAGTCGGCACTCTTTACGTGAAAGTAAGCCCGCAGGAAATCGTGCAGGCCCTGCTTACAGTTCATCATCTCGCTATTGGCACCAGGTGACGAGAAATAGGTAGTACTATCCTTACGGGGCCTTGGTAAGGATGCCAGGGGATCTTGTACAGGTTGCTTCTGTTGTTGATTTGGTGCAGTTTGTTCTCCAATGCCAAAAGGTAAAGGTGGCACTCCCCCAAAAGGACAACTTAGCAGAACAACTGAGCGAAAAAAGTCCGGTCTGACGAGAGCACAATACGCTGCTACAATCGCACCAACATCGTGTCCGACGATCGTGTAAACAGAATCATGTCCCATCGCCATCACCAAACCGAGAGCATCGCGGGAAAGCTCATGTGTTCTGAAAGTGGCAAAATTTCCATCATACCTATTGTCCCATCCCGTTGTGCGGCCGTAGCCCCGAAGATCAGGAGCGATCACATGGTAACCCGCTGCGGCCAATGGCAGCATTACCTTTCGCCAACTGTAGGCAAGTTCCGGAAATCCATGTAGCAGAAGTATAACAGGACGTTTGGGTGTTTCAAAACCGGCTTCCAATACATGCACGGTCAACCCGTTGACTCCGGATATGTACCGCTCCCGTATGCCTACCGGAAGTTCCATGTCCTTTAATTGATCATTTGTTTTCATGTTTGTACTTTTTCCTGCTAATACCTCCAAAGGGCCGATCAAAGCGGACCCCAGGGCAGTTAGCGCAGTATTTATTACAAAGTTCCTGCGTTTCATAAAAGGATGATTAATGTGTTAACAAGGCTGGTTCCACTGTTTCCGTTTTTAAAGAAACGCACCTTGCACAGTCGGCAGCGATATTAAATGCCAGAATATTGCTGCCGGATTCGATAGCAAAATTGGTCATTAATCAAAGATGGAGCATTAGCGTAATTATGCCTTTTATTGGCTTAATTATGCCTGGATCGATAGGCGAGGGGAGTTTCGTTTGTAATAGTTTTAAAAAAACGATTGAAAGAGGCTGGATCGGGGAAATCCAAACGATAAGCAATTTCAGAAACGGAATTATTTGTATACAGTAAGAGTGATTTAGCCTCTTGTAATATCATTTCTTTTATAATTTCCGAGGCGGTCTTTCCAGTACTTTTTTTTACTGTTTTGTTTAGGTGATTGGAGCTGACCCCTAATATTTTCGCATAATCATCCACAAGTCTTTTATGAAGATAATGTTGAGTAACTAATTCCCTGAAACGGCTAATTAATTTGTAAGAGTCTTGACGAGAAGATTCAGCATTACCAATGCTTTGGCGCAGATAGCTTCTTTTGGCCTCAAGCAGCAATAAATACACATACATTTTAATTGCTTTATCACGGCCGATCTTTTGAACCTGCAATTCATCATTTATTCTCATGACCAGCGGAAGAAAGTTTTCCAGCTCTTCAATCGAAATTTGAAATACAGGTGTACCGGAATTATTGTAGAACGGAAACTCATCCGGGATTTTTATGGATGGAATCAAATCACTTAAAAATTCCGGGTTAAAAAACAAATAGTAGCCCGATGCATCATCAGAAAAATCACTCGTAGAAAATGTCTGGTTAGGGTAAGTAAATGCGAGGGTGCCCGGCCGATGAACAAATTGATCAAGCCCTATACGCATATTTAGCGACCCGGTAATAGTAATGGTAAGCCTGTAAAATTCAGATTTTAAGGGACCCTTCGATCGGACCATCCCATCACTGGAATAAATTTCAAATCCTTCAATTATTTTAGAAGCATCCGGCACGTTATGCCCAAATGATGATCCGGCACTAATTTGCCTATGAATATGCCTGAAGCTTTTTAAATTATATTTTGGAATATCCGTTAAACCATTCTTCATTGCTTATCAATAACAGATGATGCAAAACTTTTGTGCCTAAGACATAGGTAGGCTTACAGTAGAGGATGATGCAAATCTTATTTTAAGAAATCAGGCAGTTTAACCAGCCCGGCAACAACAAAGCTATTCGAATAGATCTCTATTTATTGGTCAATTATAGTATAGGCATAAGTAAGACAATATTTTACTTACCATCTGTGAGCTGCGCAATCAGTTCCACTTCCAACTTGCAATCGGGTTCATATAGCCTGCTGATTTGTACCCATGTAGCAGCGGGAAAGTCCCCTTTGTAAAACTTCTTCCTAACGTCATTGTATTTTTTCATTGTCTCGATATCAGTAGTATATAATGTTTCTTTCACCACATCTGCGAAGGATGCACCATTTGCCATCAGGCATTTTCCCAGTGCCCGGTAGACCTGATCTATACCTTTGGGACTAAGATCTTCTGTGGGTATACCCGAAATATACAGCATATTGCCAACTTTAACAACCTGGGCATACCCCGCATCTTCATTCTGCCTGTGCTCATTGTCCCAGTGCCACTTGTGTTTAGCCCCGGTACTTTTTTGATCTGAGTATTCTTTCCGGTCATTATTGTTATTACAGGCAGAAGTGGTAAACAGAAATAATACAAAACAAACCCACACTCCAATCCTGGTCATGTTATACTGAGATAAGTACATCAAATAAATCTTTTCAAATTATTACAAAAATAACATGATTATTTATGATAGTTGATCTATTCACTCCCAAACCCCATTCTGCCATTGCAAATTAATGATTATCCTTCTTTACCCCACTCAGGAATGAAAGGGCCAATGCCGCAATGTCCCCGGTTACCTTTGTGGGCGAATTGCAGTCGCAATTGCTGAGTCCTATTACATAAATGTCTTCACCAGGTATATATACTGCCATTGTCTTAAATCCAAATATGCTTCCACCATGCTCCCGGGTTGGCACCTTGTTGATATCCCTGATATGCCATCCATAACCATAAGAAAACTCTTCGCCATTATTGAGTTTATACCTGCTAAATGCTTTCTTCGTTTCTGCGCTATCAAGTAATAGATTTTTATTCAGCGCATTTTGCCATTTTAGCATATCCGATACAGTTGACATTAAAGAACCGGAAGAAAATGGGACACTGAAATTAATTACTGTTTTATTTACATAGCCTGACTCTTTTTTATGGTATCCGTAGGCCCTACCCTTAATAACTTTCCGATCACTCGCATAGCATGACCGGGTCATGCCAACCTTGTCGAAAATGTGTTTCCCAATATAATCTTCGTATTTTTCGCCGGAAACAAGTTCAATCAGGTAACCCAGCAAAACGTAACCTGAATTATTATAGTCAAATTTTTCTCCCGGTGCAAAATCAACTGGCTCGTCCTTAAAGAAATTGACCATCATTTTAGGTGTCATCTCTTTTTGTGCGATATCCCCTAAGGATTTCATTTTTGTGAAATCCTTTATTCCGGAAGTGTGCGTCAATAGATGGTGAATGGTTATTTTGCTCCCATTCGGATAATCCGGAATATATTTGGAAAGAGGATCCCCAACGCTAAGCTTACCTTGCTGCTCTAACATCAGTATTGCTACAGCAGTAAACTGCTTTGTCATGGAACCGAGCTGGAATACATTATCCACCGCCAGCTTATCGCCAAGTTCCAGGTTCGCTTTTCCAAAAGCCTTTTGATACACTGGTAATCCATGATGTGCAACCATAAATACACCACCTGGACCATTTTCATCATTAAAACTCTTTAGGATTAGTTCATCAACAGCAGTTTCCAGGTTTTGACCCTGAATGATATTTGGACTAATAAAAATCCATAAGATAAATAGGACTAAAATTTTCTTCATTGAATCAATTTATAAGATTGTGCCGCTATAAAACCCTACGAATATGGATGTCATCCGGCAGCAGGTGCATCCCAATAAAAGGGTGGCACACAAGGATCACACTTGAATTTAAGCAATTTTCCCAGAGCGTGTCCTTTCGACTTCCTTTTCACGAATACATAGGCCAGATCCAGGTATTCTTCAATCTCTTTTCCGTTCTCATCACGCCCTTTTAACACTACGGAATAGTACTTTCCATCCATTGAGGCCTTCATAAATACTTCCTTAACTGTAACCCTGCGCAACGAATCATCGTTACAACAGCTGCACCATAACACAACAACAGCCTCTTTCTTCAGGTAAGTTACCGCTTTCTCCGCCTGCTCCAGCGTTAGGGCGGCCAACTGATCGGCTTTCGCCATAAAAGTAGTAAGTAGAAGCAGTATTACAACAATAACTCTTTTCATAAAATAATTTTTTGAACCTAATGACTAATGCAATTTTACCTTAACTATTTTTCCATCCTCTTTTATTTCCACAAATTCTTCTATTCTATCGATATGGTCTACAGGATATCTTTTCTCCTGGTAATAGTTCGTTCGACCTCCGTAACTGTCATAACCTGTACCCGTATATTCATTGTAATAGGCAGTATGAGTCCAGTCAGGGAATCCTTTTTCTCCGGCTCTTTGTATTGAGCCTGTAATACAGACGGCACCGCTGTCGCAAAGATCATTACTGCCGCAAAAAAAGACATTTTACAATTTTTTTCTTCATTGTCTATGGATTTATCAAAGTCTGGTAGGGAAGATTAAAAGAACCGTCTGTTATGCTGATAGCTTGCCCCGCCATATTGCGCACCGTCCCCGAAAATGAACCTTTAATACCTTCCTTGCTGATGGCTTCGATTTTCACAGTGAAAACGTCGTCTGAGAAAGAGGTGTTATAAAGCAAAGTTCCATCCGGCTGCTGCACGGCATAGCGTGCTATCATATTGGGCTCCGCTGGTGTAGTATAGGTACCTGGTACAATATTGCCACCAGTTCTCCATATTTCAAAATCCAGAGATGGCGGCACAGGTCCACCGGAGCTTGGGTAAGAATCTTCATACCCACCAACGACAATGTGTTCCCAGCGGTTATCATTCCCCCCTCCCTGAAAATTAACAGTATGGAAATCTACTTTTCTGCCACCGACGGTGGCCCTGAAGAAATAATCGCCCGAGGAGGAAGAATTGCCTCCGCCGTCATCTTTTGAACAAGCGCTCATACAAAACACAATAATCAGGAAACAAAGTGGCACCAGAAATATTTTCATAGCGAGATCAGTTTTAGAAATGGATCGGACAACGAAGTTATCAGAAGTTCACACCTGCCGGAATACCAACATTTATCGTTTTTTTTCTACTGGTTTTCTGGTATTTTTTGAATAACGGCAAGGAATATAGTAGCAATGCTAAATTTAGCCGATCTTTATTGGTGATTAGCGCTTCCTGACATGGTGTCCCTGGCAGCTGTATAATACTGATATATTAATGAAATTCGTAATCCTGTTCCTTCTTCTCCAGTTTAGCCTATTGGGGGTATTTTCCCAGCAGCAGGTTCCCCTTAATGAAAAAAAATTCGTGGATAGCCTACAAGACATCATCAAGAATAGTGGTGTTGACAGTGCAAAAGCCACCGCTTGTTTTTCACTGGTTGAATACTGGAAGGTGAAAGACACCTCAAAAAGCTGGTCATACCTCCAGAAGGGGAAAGAATTTGCGGCAAAGCACCCTTATTATAAGGCCCTGGTCCTTTTTTATGAGGGCCAGTATTATTTTAACGGTGACAAAAACAAGGCATCAGCGGCATTCCGAAAAGCGGCAGAGGCACTGGCAGCATTTCCTGAAAAAAGGGCATATAGTAACCGTGCAGCCGCATGGTTTAATTATGCCCTTATGAATAAGGACACGAAAGGCTATGATTTTGTAACAAAAATCACCCTTGAAAATGCCATTCCGAACGCCGAAAAAGCAGACAACCCGGTAATGGTAGCCTACTATTATACTCAGCTATCTACCATTCTAATGAACAATTACCAGTTTACAAAGGCGGGCTTGTACTGCCGGATGGCTATCGATATATTGGAAAAAGAAAACTCCCGTTCGCCCAACCTGCTATTTGCATATTTAAGCGGTGTCAGCATTCATTGTTATGATCACCAAACAGATACCGCTAAAAAGTTGTTGCAAAAGGCTCATGCCCTCCTTGCACCTTTTCCTGAGTCTATAAATTATCCATTATACTATGCTAACGAAGCGCTTTATTACATTACAACTGAAGCTTTTGACAAAGCCTTAAGCAGTATAGACAAAGGCATGTCGCTGGCGGGTAAGTATCACCAAACACAATTATACCAGCAGTTCCTGTTTCGTAAATATGAAGTTTATGATCACCAAAAAGCCTATGGGAAAGCAAAGCAAATTTTACTGGATATTGTTAAAGAAGGTACGCTAACTGCCAATAGCAATGACAAGGCAGCCATATTCGCCGAATTGGCCAAAATAAGCGAAAAGCTACACGATTATAAAGAGGCTTATACCTGGCTTGCGCGCTACAGAGATGTATCTGACAGTATCCATAACAGTCAAACCGAGGTAAAAGTCAGTGAGCTGGAAACCAAATACAGGAGTGCACAGAACCAGCAAAAAATTGCGGCATTGGAAGCAAAAAATAAACAGGCTTCCTTAGCTGCCAGGAATGATCGTTTATATCGTTGGATGCTCGGATTAGGCTGCTTATTACTGCTGACGATATTGGGTTTTGTTGCTGTAACTTCCCGAAACAACCGGAATTTATCAAGGCAAAAAGAGATCAACTTCCAACAACAGCTCATTGAAATGGGGCAAAAGCAGCAGATTAAAGTTACCAAGGCAATGCTTGAAGGAGAAGAGCATGAACGTGAGCGGGTAGCACGTGATTTACACGACGGGCTCGGCGGCATGCTTGCCGGTGTTAAAATAGGCCTATCCAGCTGGAGCAATACCCGGCCTGCCATATCGCAGGACAGCGACCTGCACCGAATCATCAAACAACTGGACAGCTCCATAAGTGAATTGCGTCGTATTGCGAGGAATATGGTACCCGACACGCTTTTAAAGTTTGGACTGGAGGTTGCCCTAAAAGATCTCTGCGAGTTTTATATGCGGGATGGGCTGCATATTTCATTTGAACCGTTTAATCTTGAGCAGCATATGGCATTGAATGTACAGTTAAGTATCTATCGCATTATCCAGGAGTTGATTTCAAACGCCATTAAACATGCGCAAGCCAATAACATTATATTACAGTGTAGCCAAAATGCAAATACATTTTTTATAACGCTTGAAGATGACGGCATCGGATTTGATACTGCTCTGCTGGCGAAGAAGAAAGGCATGGGACTCGACAACCTGAAAAACCGGATTACTTTTCTACAAGGTCATTTAGAGATTATATCTGCAGCTAATGTAGGAACAACAGTTAATATTGAACTGAACACCAATGGCAATGAATAAACTACTTACCGCTATCGTGGATGATCATCCAATTGTAATAGAAGGTTTAAAGACCTCACTCCAACATGAAGCTAACTTACAGATAGTAGGAGGTTTTGGCACCGGCAATGACCTGCTGTCTTTTATCAGGCTCAATAGGCTTGATCTGATACTGCTTGACATTACCCTGCCTGATATTAATGGAATGGACCTTTGTAAGATGATAAAAAAGGAATCGGTACAAACCATTATACTCGTTGTAAGTAACCATACCGAAAGGAGCATTATTATGGAAACTATTCAAAATGGTGCCAGTGGTTACCTGTTAAAGAACAGCTCTATTGAAGAGTTAAGAAATTGTATTTCAGAGGCTATAAGGGGAAATATATGTTATAGCAAAGAAGTAATAGAGATCATCAGTCGCCCATCCCAAAATCAGCTACGTGGCCGGCCTCAATTAACCCGTCGCGAGAAACAAATTTTAGCATTGATCGCGGAGGGAAAGACAAGCCAGGTTATAGCCCAGGAGCTTTTTTTAAGCCCGCTTACGATTGAAACTCACCGGAGAAATCTCATGCAAAAATTTGATGTAAAAAACGTAGCTGAGCTTATCATGGCAGCCAACCAACAACAGTTCATGATACCGTAGGTGGTAAGTTTTGGTGCCATGCTTGAATGCAAAAGCAGGGCTAAACTTAAAAGGAAATGATTTTTTTTATTACTATCCTCTGATCTCTTCATTTTTACTCATTGTAAGAGGCATAATGGAAGTGGGAGAATATAAATAATGGTATCACCACGCAGCTGACACTTGATACTTGCCCTCATGTAAAATAGGGTGTATTTTAAGGTACAAGGGTATAAGTAATAAAATAAATGGACTATCGAACCTACGAACCGTATGAAGATTTAGCAACACTTTTCAAATGCTAATGAACTTTTGAAAGTCCTAAAGAAGATACACCCCAAAAGCAAACCATTGTTCCCAGGGGTTGTATGGAAATGATTTTTCATTATGGCGATTTAACCTGCTTGCCAGCGCGCAAAAGAACGCACACTGTCCGTTTCCGGACAATTAATTATTTTATACTATTTGTTAGCTGCCTGAAAATAAACCTCATTAACTATGGCATAAAAGCTGTTGCTAACAGTTGGCTTTAAATGCTGTACCTCTATGAACAATATTCGCTTTGCCTGGCGCAACTTGCAGAAGGATAGATTTTATTCCCTCCTGAATGTAGGCGGTTTGGCACTTGCCATCGCCGCTTCTCTTTTGATTATTCATTATGCAAGATTCGAATACAGCTATGAAAACGTTCATGAAAAAGCGGAGCATATTTATCGCGTAACGCTCGATCTGTACAGGGGAGGGGAATATGTCACCACCGATGCTGAAACCTATCCGGCCGCAGCTCCTGAGTTAAAACTCAGAATACCTGAAATTGTGGATTATGCAAGGATGGAGAATCTTAAAATGAATGAAGTGAGCGACGGGGAAAATAAAGCTTTTCTGATAGATAAAATATTCGCGGCCGATCCCGCTGTTTTCTCCATTTTTAACTTTCAATTCATCCAGGGAAATAAGCAAACGGTGCTGAGGGGGGCCACGGATGCTGTTATTACGGAAACGATAGCAGAGAAATTTTTCGGAAACAGGAATGTGCTCGGCCAAACATTAAAAATTAGAGGGCATATTGTAACCATAAGAGGCGTGATCAGAGATGTACCGGAAAACACGCACTTAAAAATAAATGTGCTGCTTCCTTTTTCGTTTATTGAAAAATTTGGCCATAAAGTAGATAGCTGGACAGGCAATAATAACTACCTGTATTTGCAACTGTCTCCGGGCGTTGATCTTACTGCCTTTAATCAAAAGCTTAGGAAATTTTCTGAAGAAAAATTGAAAAATGAAGTATTCACAGCGGAACCTATCAAAAAAATACATTTGTATTCTCATAAAGAATTCGAACCGGAAATTAATGGTGACGCAAGAACGGTAAATTTTCTGCTGGTAATTGCCAGCCTGATCTTGCTAACAGGTTCTATTAATTATGTGAATTTAACCACAGCCCGGTCTGTTGAAAGATCTAAGGAGGGTGCCATCCGGAAAGTATTGGGTTCCTCCAGGTTATCGCTCATCCAACAGTTTCTGGCAGAATCGCTATTGATCAATATACTGTCATTTGTTCTGGCGCTTATCATCATTAAAATAGCAGCGC
Organism: Chitinophaga silvisoli; assembly: GCF_003412465.1. Classification (GTDB taxonomy): domain Bacteria; phylum Bacteroidota; class Bacteroidia; order Chitinophagales; family Chitinophagaceae; genus Chitinophaga; species Chitinophaga silvisoli. The sequence goes on along the minus strand of NZ_QTJV01000014.1, from coordinate 155,797 downwards.
CCATTTATCTAAACCTGGTTGACAAACCCTCCAACACCAGCATTTTTAGCGATGCTGGTTTCTGGATCATGAGCATCGGGTTATTTGTTTTCAATTGTTTGTTATCAGGATTGTATCCTGCCTTTGTATTATCGGCGGTAAAGCCTGTGAGCGTGACCAACAGAAGCTTTACTAACACGCCAAAGGGAAGCTGGTTGAGAAAAGCGCTGGTGGTCAGTCAATTTTCAGTAGCCATTATAGTGCTGGCAGCAGCCTTGATCATATATCAACAACTTGTTTACCTCCGTAGCCAGCAAATAGGTATGGATATTAAACAAACACTGGTAGTAAGATGCGCCGGAGGAGAATGGGATTCTTTGAGTTTGCGGCATAGAATGGCATTTAAAGACGAGTTACTGGGAATACCTGGCATTAAAAAGGTAGCCTGGGCGGGCTCGGTTCCCGGCCTGGATAAAGGATTTATGAATACAAATAATGCGATCACAAGGATGGGAGACGAGATGCATGCGGGATTTAATTATTATCACTATGTTATTGACGCTGACTTTATTCCGGTTTTGGGAATTACTATGGTAGCTGGTCGCAATTTCTTTCCAGGTTCAGAAAACAAGCATGATGTCATCATCAATGAAGAAGCTGCCCATTTGTTGGGATTCCCCTCAGCTGCAGCCGCTATAGGAGAAAAAATTACACTGCAGTCTGACAATAGCAAGTATCACACGATAGTAGGCGTGATGAAAAATTACCGCCAGCGGTCCTGGAAAGAAGCCCAGATGCCTATGATCCACTCTTATGATGAGAACCCTCCTTATGGCTATTATTTGCTAAAGATGGATGGGGGTAATATCCGCGCCGATCTTACTGCCGTTGAAAAAACCTGGCAGTCGTATTTCAGCGGTCACCCGTTCGACTATTATTTTATGGATGAAATGTACGACCGCCAATATAAAGCAGATATCCGGTTTGGTAAAATTGTCAGCATATTCTCAGCATTCACTGTCTTCATTACCTGCCTGGGCTTGCTGGGATTGACCGCCTACAATGTCAGCAGACGGACTAAGGAAATAGGTATCCGCAAAGTACTGGGTGCCAGCGTAGCAGGTATAGTGCAATTGTTGACAAAGGATTTCGTAAAACTGATACTCATAGCTATTATCATTGCCACGCCCTTATGCTGGTGGAGCATGAACCGATGGCTGGACGGATTTGCTAACAGAATTACCATACAGTGGTGGATATTTGCAGGAATAGGTATACTGGCAATTTTGATTGCCGTGTTAACAGTAAGTTTTCAATCCATGAAAGCGGCGCTAACTGATCCGGTAAAAAGTCTAAGAACCGAATAACATTTATGCTGACAGGAATTTTTCTATGAGTAATTGTATGCGTTTCACTATATCATTACTGCTTTTCCTTAGTTTCCTGTTCCAGCAGTCAAATGGAATATAGATTTTTGTGTGACAAACTGTCCTTTCCTTCAGGCTAACACAATACTGAATACATATTGGGTGTCCTTTCTGTTTATACGATAACGCGTATTACAAATCAATTTCACCGGATACATACATAAATATTGGGACAATTCAATGAGGCTAACGGGGCCGGCTATTCTATTAATTAATTAACCAACAACCATTTTTTGTCGATTTATGTATATGAGGTCTAGGTAAAGCTAAGTCTTTACTTCACCGGAAGGGTATTATAACTTTCTGCAAATCACCCCCTAACTGTAAATTGATACAAAAAAAAAGAGATCACATTTCTGTGATCTCAAGTTCCAGAGGTATCGAGCGGATTCGAACCGCTGTAGGAGCTTTTGCAGAGCTCAGCCTAGCCGCTCGGCCACGATACCATTTTTTTGTTTGCCCCATCAATTATTGGGATGGCAAAAGTAGTAAATTTCTGATATTTGCCAAATATTTTTCAAACTAAATATATTTTTTTCATGGAAAATAATAGAATTGCAGAATCCGAACTGATCCTCAATAGCCGCGGAGCCGTGTACCATCTGGATGTGAGACCCGAGGAACTTGCCGACACCATCATCACCGTAGGCGACCCGGATAGGGTAGAAGTGGTGAGCAAACATTTTGATAAAGTGGAGGTGACCCGTCAACACCGGGAGTTTGTCACCCATACCGGTTATATCGGTAAAAAAAGAATCTCCGTGGTTTCGACCGGTATCGGTACAGATAATATCGATATCGTGCTGAACGAACTGGATGCCCTCGTAAATATAGATTTTAATTCCAGAACGATAAAGCCGCAGCTTACTGCCCTGAAAGTAATCCGCCTGGGTACCTCCGGATCCCTGCAGGCAAGCGTACCTGTGGATAGCTTCGTTGTATCTTCTCATGGCCTGGGCCTGGATAACCTGTTGCCCTGGTACCAGTTTGAGAACACCGCAGCAGAAAAGGACCTTTTGGCCGCTTTTAGCAAGCAGGTAATTATCAGGGAAGGAAGCGCAAGTCCAACTCTTTTTAGCGCCTCTGAGGCCCTTGCAAATCAATTTAAGGATGGATATCATGCCGGTATCACTATTACCTGCCCGGGATTTTATGCGCCACAGGGTCGCGCACTGAGAGGCAAACTTTCTCACCCCGACCTGCTCGATCAGCTTACTGCCTTCAAAGACGGGGAGCATTTTATTTCCAACTTCGAAATGGAGACCTCCGGGATCTATGGCATGGGTAGGATCCTTGGCCACGATTGCCTGTCCATCAGTGCGATTGTAGCAAACAGGGTGAAGAAGGAATTTTCTAAAGACGGCGGTGCCGCCGTGGAGACTTTGATCCAAAAATCTTTGGGTATCATCGAGAAATTATAAACATTAATCCTTGGGTACCATTGAGAAATTATAAATATTAACCTTTAGGTACCACTGAGGAATTAAAGACATTAACCTTTGGTACCACTGAGGAATTAAAAACATTACTCTTTGGATTCCATCGGGAAATTATAACCATTTACAGCTAGGGGGACAATCGTTCCCCCGGTGTTAACGGCTGATTTTCATAAATTTATTTCCATTTATGTATTTAACTACGTAGTTTTGCGTAGTTAAATACATAAATGCATGCCCATAGAAATCCAATGCTTAAATAACACCCATTCCCGGCAAATCATCGATCTGGTTTTGAATATCCAGCAAAAAGAGTTCAACATTCCTATAACAATCAGCGACCAACCGGATCTTTTGAATATCGAAGACTTCTATATCAAAAGCGGCGGTAATTTCTGGGGCGCATTCATTAATGGTGAATTGGCTGGCACCATTGCCATGGTGAAATTTGATTCAGGTTCCGCGGCTATCAGGAAAATGTTCGTAAAACAGGCATACAGGGGCAAGGAACTGAATATTGCGCAGAAATTGCTGGAGGGCCTGATTGCTTTTTGCAAAGAGCAGCTAATTCATCATTTATATCTGGGCACAGTCTCCATATTAAAAGCAGCACAGCGTTTTTATGAGCGCAACCAGTTTCAGCGGATTGAAAAATACATGTTGCCGCCCAGGTTCCCCTTAATGAGCGCCGATAACGTTTTCTATTCACTGGATCTAAATCCGGCAAAAACCAACGTGATCAACGAAGTGGGAGTGCTGGCACTCTCTACCAGGCTACAAAGGCTCAGTGAACAATTGCGCAAAGATGGTGCAGCCATCTACCAGCTCTTCGATATTGATTTTGAACCTAAATGGTTCCCGGTCATCTATACCCTGCACCGGAAAAAAATGATCAGCGTCGTTGAACTGGCAAATGAAATAGGCTATACACATCCATCTACCATTTCTTTATTGAAAGAGTTGGAAAAACAAGGCCTTATTAAATCGAAAAAGGACAGGCAAGATGAACGCAAACGATTCATCCTGCTAACGCCAAAAGGGAATGAGCTGGTTGAAAAAATGAGCCCGGTATGGAACGTAATAGGCGGCGCACTAGCCGAAATCGCCAATAATGAGCATAATTTGCTGCAGGCAATAGAGCAGGCAGAAGAGAAAATTGCAGGACAGTCGTTCCTGCAGAGAGCGATGCAACTTAAGAATGGAAGGTGATATATGAATTAACTCCCTTAGGTGAGGCGATTATTCACTGCTATCCATACGACCGCGCAATGGGAGAAAAACACAGAGAGGAATTGGAGCAGTTGATGATGAACTAAACCCCGGAGACGAGTCCGGGGCTTGCAATTCATTATAAACATCCAAATGTAAACATATCTAATTCCCCTCCGGCACCACCCTAAACTGCATCAGATTATTCAACGCCACCCCCACAACTATCACCGTTATCCCAATCGCCTGTCCGCCCGTCAACGCCTCCCCGGCTATCAAGGTCCCCGCCAGCACCGCTACTATCGGGTTAATAAATGTATGCGTACTCACCATCGCCGGTGGTTTTATTGACAAAAGCCATATAAATGACAAATGCGCCAGGATCGACCCAAAAAAGATCAGGTATACCAGCGCACTCCATGAAGCCAAAGGAATAGCCCCCCAATTGATAATCTGCCATTCCCCTTTCATCGATGCTATCGCCAGACTAATCACACCCCCAATAAACAACTGCTGTGACACATTCATCAGCAAAGACGCCTTCGTCGGCTTCTTGGAATGAAACGCCCCCAGCACCCATACTATCGTTCCAAACACCATCACCATAAAACCTACCGTCCTGCCATGATCCATGCCCGCCTGCACTGCCAGGCTATCCTTAAAGAAAATCAGCAAACCCGCAAAACCGATAATAATGCCCAGTACAGAGATCTTATTAGCAAAATAGTACTTCCAGCTTTTCTTATCAATCAGCATAAACCAGAATGGCTCCAGCGCCGCCACAATAGCCGCCTCTGTAGAGCTGATATATTGTTCCGCATAGGTCAGACTCCCGATCCCCATCGTCAGGATCAATACCCCCGAAATGCTGTTCTGCTTCCAGGTGTCCAGGTGTACAGGTCTTTCTCCCTTATACATCAGCCATGACAACAACAATACCCCTGCAGTAGTAAACCGGAGTCCTAATAAAATAAATGGCGGAAAACCCTTAAGCGCATACGAAATGCCTAAAAATGTGGTACCCCAGATAATGTAAATGCATAAGAATGCTGAGATTTCTTTCAGTTTCATGAAAAAGTTGAAATAGGTATCCCTTGCGGGATGCAGATAAAATAAATAAAAGAGAGTGTAAATATGAATAGATCAGAACATCAGTAACCGGGTAGTTACATCTGGTGTCTTAAGACGGCTGTTCTGAATGCAAATTTCATGTTGGAGAATTTGCGCAAAGGTAGGAGCTGAAATTGAATATTGCAAATGCTTACCAACAAAGAAGCGTACTATTTTTATAAAAATGAGCCCTGACTTAGCGTTAATGCTATTTAAAAAAATGAAAATCAATACTATAGATCCCCTGACCCTAATCAATCCCCCCATTGAGGACCATCATTCCCCACCATCCATCCCCATCCTAACTTCATATCGTAAACCTGTACAATCATGAAAAAGTACATCAAAGCAATCTCCTTTATTGCATGCCTTACAATAATTGGAACCACTGTCAACTTCTTATTAACTAAAACCACCAAGGGCAGAAAAGTCGCTGCTGGCTACAAAACCATGCAGTGCCTCGACGTTCTTGAATAACATGATTTCAATGACAATAATGATTGATTGATTCCTCCTGAAGATGTGATGGTCATTATTGTTTCCGGAGCTAAATCTGTGGTACTTTGAATCGCTAAATGCTTCGATTGAAGTTCATACAGCATTTTGTTCCAAAGGTTACAAGTGGGTGGATTTCTCTACCCACTCTTTTTTATCTTTGCGCATGATCAAACAATTATTAGCAACCGCAACGGAAGCTGCCTATGCCGCCGGCAAGGCCATTTTAGCCGTGTACGAATCAGATAATTTTGATACGCAACAGAAAGCAGACGAATCACCCGTCACCGCTGCCGACAAGGCTGCCCATTCTATCATCAGCGAATATCTTACCCCCACTCATCTCCCCATCTTATCAGAAGAAGGTCTGCACCAGGATTATCAAACCCGGTCCCAATGGGAGTATTTCTGGCTGGTAGACCCCCTCGATGGTACAAAAGAATTCATCAGTAAAAATGGAGAGTTCACCGTCAATATTGCCCTGATCCATAAAAATAAGCCCATAGCCGGTGTAGTCTATGCCCCTGTATTGGGCGACTTATATTATGGTAGCAAAGAAACAGGCGTATATAAGAATAATATCCTCATCAACCCGAAGAAGGAACCTGCCACTTTACAGGACTTATTAAATAAACCTTCCATCACCATCATTGCCTCCCGCCGGAATCTGACAGACGAAACCAAAGACTTCATCGCCCAATTCTCCCATGTCAGCCTTACCTCTATGGGCAGCTCCCTCAAGTTCATGCTCCTGCTCGAAGGCAAGGCCGATCTGTACCCACGACTCTTCCCAACCATGGAATGGGACACCGCTGCTGCTCATGCCATCTTAAATGCATCCAATCGGGGCATATATCATACAAACGGCAACGAAGAACTTACTTATAACAAGGTTAACCTTAAAAATTCCTATTTTCTGTCATATTAATTCCATTAGCTGATATTTATCATAGATTGTTATTTCCTTAGTAGTTGACAGCAGTCAATTAATAGGTCTGCGATTGTGCGTAGTTTTGAGTGAACTCAAAAAAAATCCACAGCTGTATGTCTACTATTCTTGTTATCGAAGATAACACTGCTGTACGGGAGGAAATTGTTGAAATACTTGGGCTGGCAAATTATACGGTATTAGAGGCAGTTGACGGTAAAGAGGGGATCTTGCTTGCAGAAGAAAAACATCCTGACCTTATTATTTGTGACCTGACACTTCCTATATTAGATGGGTTTGTCGTCCTCCAGGTGCTAAACAATAATAAGGAAACCAGTAGTATTCCATTTATTTTTCTAACTTCCAGGTCCGACCGGGCGGAGGTTCGGAGAGGAATGGACCTTGGTGCAGACGACTATATTACCAAACCCTTTGAATCTTCGGAACTGTTAAACTCGATTGAATGCAGACTGAAAAAATCTGCGGTTAAAAAAGGCAATGTCCTGCTGGACGATCCATTGCAAGACCTGATCAAAAACAGGAATGTCCGCTATTACAAAAACAAACAACTCATTTACCAGGAGGGTAATCATCCTTCCTGCCTGTTCTATATCCTTAAAGGAAAAGTCAAAACATTTAAAGTATGCGAAGATGGTCGTGAACTGATCACTGCTTTATACAATGAAGGCTTCCTCGGGCACGTGGCGCTCATCAACAAAACCTGCTACCATGAAAGCGCGGAAGCGGTAGATGATGTGGAGCTCGCCGTGATACCCAATGCAGACTTTGACCGTATGGTCGCAGAAAACAATTATGCCCAGGGGCAACTCATTAAAATTCTCGCTCAGAACGTAGACGATAAGGAAGGGCAATTATTGAAAGTGGCTTATGATTCACTAAGGAAAAAGACGGCAGACACCCTATTGGCAGTTAATAAGAAATACAACAACGAAGGCATCCGCATCAGCAGAAGCAATCTCGCCGCACTGGCAGGCGTGGCCAAAGAATCCTTTGCCCGCACCTTGTCAGACTTCAGAGATGAGCAACTGATTGATATCAAGAAAGGAGTCATTTTTATTCTGGACGTAGATAAACTAAGCAGGGTCATTTATTAGATTGATGACCGTCATATTTTTTACCGGTCGTTTTAATGAAATTGAAGGCGTTCCCCAATTGTTCATTTCTTAATTCAAAAAGCCATGAGAAAAGTAATAGTTGCCTTTGATGGCACACATTATTCTAATGGAGCATTTGGATTGGCTAAAAGATTGAATGAAAGTGAAAAGATCCTATTGGTTGGCGCCTTCTTACCTGAACTTGATTTTTCAGGCTTAGGGTATGTATTCGGCGGCGGCGGACTCTATGTTCCATTACAGATTGAAATTGATGAAGACAAGGTAGATGAAAATATTCAACGGTTCGAAGATGAGTGTGTCAGGAATAATATTGAATTCCGTGTACACAAAGATCATTCGCCGTATGCCATTTCGAAATTACAGAAAGAAAGCAGGTTCGCAGATCTGATGATCCTGGGGAGCCAGAAGTTCTATGAGAATCTCCGGCTCGAAGTACCCAGCGAATACCTGCGCGACATCCTGCATGATACAGAATGTCCCGTCATCGTGGCACCGGAAAAATTCGACTATCCGGAAAATGTCATACTTGCGTATGATGGCACCCGCTCATCGGTCTTCGCCATCAAAATGTTTTCTTACCTCTTCAGCGATCTTTGTGATTGCAATACTACACTGGTGTATGCTACGCTGAAACACCAGCCGGAAATGCCGGACGAAGATTATATGAAAGAGCTGGCCTGCCGGCATTTCAAAGATCTTACCTTTCTGCAGTTAGAACAGCAGGAGATGCCCGCATTCCTGGAAGCTATCTCCAAACCCATGCTGGTCACAGGCGCTTTCGGGCGCTCGGGTTTGTCCAATTTATTTAAGAGAAGTTTTTGCACCAGTTATATTTCAGAGTACAGGTATCCTGTATTTATTGCGCATAAATAAAGCGTTATTTTAAATTCCAAGGTTATGAAAAAGATAGTGGCTGTTTTCGACGGGTCCAAATTTAGCGACAGTACCCTGCAATATGCAATCAGAATGGGCTTGCAGCATAATGCAACCATTACAGGTGTGTTTTCTGAAAAGATGGAGTTTGCATATGCCGGTGGGGGAGGACGTAGAAATATGGATGGCTCTATGCAATTTGAACGTGCCTGCCAGCATGCAGGTATTCATTACAACGTGCGCCGCGGCAGCGATGCCGTTACGCAAAGTATCCTTAAAGAAAGCAGGTATGCAGATATGCTGCTGATAGATGCCAGCGAAACGATGAACCCCTTCACGGAAGAATCGCCTACGCCATTTGTAAAAGATATCCTGACGAATGCAAAATGCCCGGTTTTATTGTTACCCAGGCATTTTACCGATGTACGGAAGATCTGTTGGCTGTATGACGGCTCCCCTGTTTCAATCTTCGCTTTTAAAATGTTCTCCTATATCCTGCCAGTGTTCAATGCATTGCCATTGAATGTAGTCACTGTGCAGACGGCGAATCATACCCGGGAATTGCCTTACGAAGGAATGGTGAAAGAGCTGATAGAGATGCATGCCCCACAGGCACATTTCGTATCGCTGAAAGGACAACCGGAAGTGGAAATAGCACATTACCTGAGAGAACAGGCACTGGAATCCCTCGTGATTTTAGGAGCCTACCAGCGAAATGCTTTATCTATGTTGTTCAGGCCTAGTATGGCCGATGTATTGGTGAGAGAGCACCAATGGCCCTTGTTTATAGCACATAACAAGTAAACAAAGAGGTTGTATCAAAAGTAAAATTTCCGGGGTATAATTCCCTTAAATTTTACTTTTGATACAACCTCTGTTTTTTATGCAAAGCCCCGTTTATTTCAACAACCACATTGCTGCACTCGGATCATCATTCCCCCCATATTGATCTGTCAAAGCCTTCGTTACATTCTTCGCATTATAATCCAGCTCCTTCTGTGGGTACATCCATCTTAAAGGAAAGGAAGAAGCAGGTGTATTCAGGTTAGTAGCCGTGTTCAATGTAAACACCGGGTACCCTGTACGCCTGTTTTCATACCAGGCATTATAATCTGAATTCTGGAAGAACCCTGCTATATATTTCTGCGTAATGATCTGTTTGATCTGGTTCTCCACACTACCTGTCAGTGCTACTGTAGCGGGAAATGCATTGATGTATGCCTCATCCAGCGCCATACCATGTGCATAGCTTGCCGGAGCATAATTAGCCAGGAAGTTCATATGCCCCTTGATACCATTAGCATAGTAAGTCTGCGCATCTGTTCCTGAAATCCAGCCACGCACAGTCGCCTCCGCCAGGATAAACTGGATATCCCAGTAGTTCAGCAGGCCTACAGGTTCCGCATTGTACATCTGTTCATAACGTTTATTTACACGACAGGCTTTGCCCGTGTTATTATTCGTTACAATAGTACCCAGTTCATCAGCCGGATCTATACCCAGGTAAGCATTATAATCAGCCGCCGTTAAACCTGCGGAAATTTGTGCAGGAGAAGGCTCTGCCATATAAAACACACGCCTGTCTGCCGTAGCTTTCATTGGGTCCAGGAGATAAGAGGACAGCACCGGGTAATCCAGGAAGGAGTTCAGCTGTGCGGCTGTATTACTCCATGGATAGGCATAACCTGCAGAAGCAGTATAGGTCACTGCGAAGTTGTCTTTGAAATCCCTCATCAGCGGACGTGCTGCCACTGTCTTAAATTTATTGATCACATTCAGGTCCGCATCAGTTGTCTTCTTAGAGAGATTAATCAATACATACAGCTGGAAACTGTTGGCCAGTCTTCTCCATTTATCTACATTGCCACTGTAGATGAAATCGCCGGAGAAATTCACCCCATTGGTCAGCAGCGAATCTGCCTGATCCAGTTCCCTCAGAATACCCTGGAACACTTCTTTCTGGGTATCATATTTGGCCTGTATCACTCCTGTAGATCCCTGAATCGCCTCTGAGTAAGGAATATCACCTACCTGCATGGTCGTCTGGAAAAACTGCCAGGCACGGATGAAGTGGCCAAAACCATCATAGGTATTTTTCAACTCAGTCGTAGTGGCATTCTTAATCATCGGTGCCACATCACGCAGTACCAGCAATCTGCCGAAGTCTACTCTTACCATTTTATTGTACTGGTAATCACTCACCTTTTCTGTCCAGCCAATGTATTTACCCAGGGTATATGGCTGACGGAAGTTGTTATTGAATGATATATCGCTGGATGTCACCGAAGTGAGGATGTTCGTTGCCAGCCATTCTGATGAAGCGGATGTCGCTTTATCCGGATTGGTGTTGATGTCGTCGAACTTTTTAGTACAGCTGCTTAAACCAATGGCAATCGCCGCTATTAAAGATATATGCTTAGTCATGTTTGTATATTTTTAGAAGCCAACCTTAACGTTTACACCCACCATGCGTTGCGCAGGCGCATTCATGTTTTCTGTGTCTACATCCGGATCTGAGTATTTGAATTTGGTGAACAGGAAGAGGTTCTGCCCTGTCAGTGCCAGGGAAGCATTCTTAATGCCTGATTTACCAAACCATGTCTGTGGCACCATGTAGGCCAGTGAAATCTCACGCACCTTTACAAAACTCTTGCTCATTACCCCGTTCTGGTAGGAGTTACCCCATTTACGGGCATAAGCCTGGTAACTTACGGCTACGTCATTGGGTGCATAGGTACGGGTATCGCTGGTAATCTGTCCGTTGTTATCATAGGTGGCGGTACCGCTTACGACCTTCACACCATTCCCTACATAATTTTTCAGCCCATTCACGACTTCATCATAACGGTGGTTGTTGTCTGTTTCCGGATTGGAACCCGTATCAAACATCTTTGAATAGATATAGTCATACATCTTACCGCCTATACGACCGTCGACACTGATGCCCAGTGTCCAGTGACCGTAAGTGAAGTTGTTGATAAACCCGAATACGAAGTTAGGATCGGTATAACCATATTGTTGTGTATAGCTGCTCAGCATTGGCAAGCCACCCTGGTGAATCACATTGCCCTGCGGATCTCTGAGCGCCTTTTCTGTATAAGCTAATACATCTTTACGGCCTCCTTTTTTAGTCCACAGGTTCTTGGCAGAATATACCGGGTCGATGTCTACAAAGTACCTGTTCTGCGTAGAGAAGTTCAGCATAGAATTCCACATGAATTTACCTTTCTTCATCACGGTACCATCCAGGGTAATTTCCACACCACGGCGGGCATAGGTCTCTTTCGTATTGATCAGCGTAGTGGCATAACCTGAAGATGGTGCCAGTGTCTGGGAGATCTGGTTGTTGTAGTACAGCTTAGTGAAGTAGGCCACATCCACATGCAGGCGCTTGCTGAACAGGTAAGCTGCGGTACCGAATTCCCAGGTCCTGGTAGTAGTCGGAAGCAGGTTGCTGCCGGAGAGGTTATCAGGAGTTGTTGCACTCAGTGTACCCCAGCTGTTATTGATGGTATAAGCCAGGTTATTGGCATATACATCCAGTGGTGTCTTGGTCATGGTCCATGAACCCCTGATTTTCCACAGGTCGATCCATTTAGGCATTTGAATGAACTCGGACATCAGCACGCTCGTAGCTACAGAAGGGTAGAAGTAAGAACGTGCATCTTCTGCCTGTGTAGAGCTCCAGTCGTTTCTGCCCGTGATATCCAGGAAGACAGCGCTGTTCCAGGAGAGGGTGGCTTTCGCATAGAGAGAGTTCGTTTGTTTTGCCCAGGTACCGTAGTTGTTCACGATACCATCTACGCCGGCAGTGGTAGAGGGCACTGCATTGGCCAGGGAATACCAGCCGGGTACTGCCAAACCGTTCCTGGTCTTAGCACCCTGTTCCCTTTGTTTGTAATAGAATATGCTCGCACCGCCGAGGGCATCGAAATTCCATTTTCTCACCTGCTTGTTATAGGTCAGCAGCAGGTCGCTGTTGATACTGTTTCCCCAGCTCTGGTTCTGGCCGTATAAACCTTTGCCGCTCCAGTCGAAGCCAAATGTATTGCCGATGGTAATACCCCTGGTAGAGTTGATGCCGGCAGGGTTGCGCACGATATCTTCATTCTTGTAATAGTCATAACCGTTCCTGAACATGAGCTTCAGATCTTTTGTGAAGTTGTAGGTCATGGACAGACTTGCATTCATTTTATTCTGCTCAGTACTTCTCAGTTTTTCATACGCTATCAGGTAAGGGTTATCGTACCAGGATGTGTACAGCCAGTTTTGCTTCTGGTTAGGAGTTACCCAGTAGTCTTTATACTGACGGATATCGTAATCCGGGCCGGTCCACATGAGGAGCTGGTAGATATAACCCTGCTGGTTATATGCACTCCCCCAGAGCTGGGGAGCGGTGGTACGGGTATATCCCATGTGGCTTTCGAGGGTGAATTTGTCACCTGCTTTCAGTTCGCCGCTCATGGTATAGTTAATGATGTTGAGCTTCTGGTTGGGGAACTGACCTTTATTATAGATGTGGTTCAGCCCTGCCCTGAAGAAGCCATTTTTGCTACCCCTGGTTACGCTGATGCTGTTGTTGGTAATAGCACCTGTTTGCATGAAGTGCTTTAGGTTATCTTTCCCGCTTGATACCAGTGGCATGGTTTCATTCTGTTTGGTAACAGGATTCCATTGCGTGGCTGTCTGACCGATGTCCAGCTTTGGACCCCATACATAGTCGGTAGCGATTTTGCCATCCAGGCCATGACCATAAGAAGACTGTACTTTCGGGATGGCGAGGTAACCCAGGTTAAACATGGTGGTGCTGTTAACATCTATGCTCAGGCTCTCTTCCTTGCTGCGTTTGGTGGTAATCATCACCGCACCTGCTGCTCCACGGGAACCGTACAATGCCGCAGCGGTAGGACCTTTCAGCATGTTGATGCTTTCGATGTCGTCAGTGGGGATATCACGCATAGTCATATTTCCATATGGTACGCCATCGATCACCAGCAGGGGTGTTTCACCACGCATTTCCAGGGTAGGGGTGCCGTTGAACTCAGTGGAGTTCTTGACATTCAAACCGGATACGTGACCAGTTAGGGATGTACCGAGGTCTACGCCTTTTACAGTCTGCAGGGTATTCCCTTTTACAGATTGCACGGCATAACCCAATGCTTTTTCATCACGCTTTACACCGAGGGCGGTTACGACTATCTCGCCCAGTTGCTTGTTGGAACCCTCCAGTTTTACATCAATGTTGCTACGCTCGCCCACCACTTCTTCACGGGTGGCGAAGCCGATCATCGAAAAAACCAGGGTGGCCTGCTGGTTGGCTACGGTGATAGAATAACTGCCATCAGGTTTCGTCATGGTACCATTGTTGGAACCTTTTTCCATGACGGTCACATTCGGTACCGGCAGCGTGCCATCGGTCACGATACCGCTTACTTTAATCTTTTGCACAACGGGAACAGGTGTTTTTTCCTCATTACTTACATTTTTGGAGGGAGCCTGGTATTCTCCTACTCTGTCTTTTTCTACAATGGTGTAGTAATTAGGTTTTACGTACAGAAATACAAGATCGTTAGGATATAAGATTCCTTTTAAAACGTCTTCCAGCTTCTTTCCCCCAAAGTTGCTGATGTTGTAGGTGGTGGTTTTTTTCTTTACTACCTGCGGATCGTAGACAAAATCAGTTTTGTACTCGCGGGTAATTGCTTTCAAGGCATCAATTACAGGGACAGCTTTTTGTGCGTACGTCTGACCAGCTACAGCCAGCAACAGTACCACAAGTAACCGCTTAAAATAGCGCAGCGTCATAGTTGTCGTTTTTTTTCGTTTAAATAAAGTGGAACTACTCCTTTTGCAGATGAAGTGTGTGAGACTGAAAAAATTACCCCACGCTTTGGTAATTATTTCGCTGCATTAACGAGTGTACAAAATACACGTATTCTTTTTTCTGCTCATTTAAAGCAGCACAAGATAATGACAATCAGAATGTTGTGGTAATAAAATTTATTTCTCCTGCAAAGCTCGGTAACAATTAGTTAACATAAGAGCCTATCTTTAAAATGGGTGGTATTTATTTTTTGATAATTTTGTGTCCTTATTCCACAAATCATTTATTTCAAAGATGGACAATCCGGTTTTTAAGCATATTATGAATGGCGATATCGAGGCCTACTCCGGATTGTACAAAGAATACTACAAGCGGTTTTATAATTACGGCAGGAAGTTTACCACCAATACCTACCTGATAGAAGACAGTATCCAGGAGGTTTTCCTGGACCTGTGGAAAAGGCGGGAAAAGCTCTCCCATGTGGATTCGCCCAATTTTTACCTGTATTCCTCCTTCCGTTACGTGCTTATCAGGAAGATCCGGCAGCACGAAAAAATGGTCTTTAATCAGTCTGCCGATGAGGACTATGAATTCTCCGGTGAGCACGTGATCGTCAATAATGATTTGAGCGAAGAGCTGCAGATCAAATTACAAAAGGCCATCAAAACACTCACGGGCAGACAGCTGGAGGCGATTTTTCTCATGTATTACGAAGACCTGTCCTACAAGGAGGTGGCATCCATCCTGAATATATCAGTAAAAGCGACCTATAAGATCATGGCCAGGAGTCTCTTAGCATTAAAAGAGAAGTTTACCATCTTCTTTGTATTATTTTTTGTTTAAATTTTTTTTAACCGTGTGGGGTAAAATCGGCGCTCCCTTGTACTATACATATTAGAATGAATAAAGAAGCCATATCAAACAGATATCTTCACTTTAAGGAAAGCGATTTCCTGACGGATAGCTATTTCCTGGAGTGGGTATACCGGCCGTCGGCGGAGCTGGATGCGTTTTGGCAGCAGGTGATCAACACCGTTCCTCAGCAAAAGGAAACCATTGCGAATGCCCGCCTGTACCTGGAGAATCTGTCGTTTGTAACCCACACGCCTGCAGATGAAGCAATAACCGCCAGTTGGGAGAAACATTTAGAACAGATCCAGGCTTTGCCGGAAAGAAAACCGGCCATCCGCCGCATCCTGCTCAGGGCAGCAGCAGTAGTAGCCGGTGCCATCGTGATCGGGGGTACCTGGTTTGTGCTGCGCTCTGGTAATAATAGCCAGCTTGTAGCCCGCACCGGTTTTGGGGAGCTGAAGCAGGTTATGCTGCCCGATGGGTCGCAGGTAGACCTGAATGCCAATTCCAAAATCACCTACAAGGATAGAGAGGTTTGGCTGGAAGGGGAAGCGCTGTTTAATGTAAAACATATCAACAGCAAATTCCTGGTGCATACCAAAGGCCTGACGGTCACCGTACTCGGAACAGTCTTTGATATCAGGCAGCGGCGCAGCAAGACGGAAATCGTATTGCAAAGCGGTAAGATCAGGCTTAGCTTCGCCAATGGCAGGGAGCAGGATATTATTATGAAACCGGGCCAGATTGTCTCCTATAACGATAAGGAGGAGCAATCAGTGACCGGCAATACATCTCCTGAAAAGTTCAGTGCCTGGAAAAATCAGCGCCTGCTTTTACAGGATCCAAAGGTGAGCGATATCCTTATTTACCTGGAAGACAATTTTGGAAAGAAAATAATCATGGAAGATCCTGCACTGAACGACAGGATGGTCAACGGTCCTATTCTTATTTCTTCACTGGATGATGCACTCTTTGTGCTCTCTACCGTGCTGAATACAGAGGTAATAAAACGTGACAGTACGACTATCGTCATGCGTTCACGTAGTGAGCAATAGATTTTTTTTTCTTTTCATGGGGTAAGTTTGCGGCATCTTAACACTATATACCAAAGTATATTCCATGAGAAGAATTTTTGCTGCAATTATTTGCATCTGTGTATTCAGCACTGCTTTTGCCCAACAGCAATATCCGTATTACAACGATATTCAGGCATTCAAAAAACAGGACTCAATTGACATTCCTACAGGCAATGAAATTCTCTTCATTGGTAGTTCGTCCTTTACCTACTGGCAGGATGTCAACTATTATTTTCCGGGGCACCGTATTATTAACAGGGGTTTCGGGGGATCGAACCTGCTCGATGTAATGCACTATGCGGATGATGTGATCTTTGCTTATCATCCAAAACAGATTGTTATTTATTGTGGAGAGAATGACCTGGCTTCCGATACAGTGAAAGCGCCCCTGGTGCTAAAACGCTTCCAGACCTTGTTTTCAATGATCAGGGCAAAGATGCCCACCATCCCGGTGACCTATATTTCTATCAAACCAAGCCCGAGCCGCGCAAGATTGCTGGCGGAAACAGTGAAGAGCAATAAGGCGATTCAGAAATTCCTGGCTACCCAACCCAATACCTCATTCGTAGATGTATACAGCAAAATGATGCCGCTCAATCCTGCCATCTTCAAGGAAGATCAGCTGCACATGAAACCTGTAGGCTACCGCATCTGGCAAAAAGAAATAGCACCACACCTGGTCCACCAGGAGATCACGACCATGAAAGTAGCGACTTTCAACCTGCGCCTCAATATCGCTTATGATAGCGCAAATGCCTGGCCGCACAGGAAAGATATGGTACGTGACCTGATCAGGTATCACAAATTCGATGTATTTGGCGTGCAGGAAGCCCTGATCGACCAGATGCATGACCTGGAAGCCATGGGTACTTATGCGCATGTAGGGGTAGGCAGAAATGACGGGAAAGAAGGAGGGGAGTTCTCTGCTATTTTTTATAACAAAGATAAATATGAATTGCTGCAATCAGGTAATTTCTGGCTCTCACCTACACCTGATGTGCCTTCCAAAGGCTGGGATGCAGCTTATATCCGCATCTGTACCTGGGCACACCTGAGTGAAAAGGCAAGCGGCAGGGATTTTTATTTCTTCAATACCCACTTCGATAATGAAGGGGTGCAGGCAAGAGAAAATTCAGCAAAGATGATCCTGGAGAAGATCCATGCATTGTCCGACAGCCGTACACCTGTTATCATCACCGGCGATTTTAATTCAGATCCGGCTACCAGCGCATATGGTACTATTGTAAACCAGTTCAGAGATGCAAAACTGGTAACCAAGACCCCACCTTATGGCCCTGACAGCACCTTCCAGGATTTTAAATACCATAACTGGACCAGAGTGGTGACAGAGGGAAGAATAGATTTTGTGTTCGTAAACGATAATATAGAAGTGCTGGACTACGGGGTATTAACCGATTCAAAGGATTTACGTTTTCCTTCAGATCATTTTCCTGTAGTTTGCACAATCCGGTTTTAAAAGCAAAAAGGCAGTCATTCGTTTGACTGCCTTTTTTATATCATATGGAATCGTAAACGGAAACTACTTGTTAAAGGCATATTAATTAAATATAATATCACCCCCGCCGGCCCCAAGCCCTCAAACTAACCCAAAATCAGTACTGGCAGGGAAAACGATCATTCCAAAAACTGATTATCCCCATATGTTGATTTCTTTTTTTACCACTCTTTATTTTAATCGGGACATTTGCTTCCGGACATGATAAATGTATTTTTATTATCATCTGTTCTGACATTGTTTAAAGTTTAAAGAAAATCAGACATGGGATTATTTGACAAGAGGGTTCAGTACAAACCATTTGAGTATCCGGAGGTTCTCCAGTATACTGATGCGATTAACAAATCTTTTTGGGTGCATTCAGAAGTGGATTTTACAGCTGATATTCAGGATTTTCATGCCCACCTATCTATACCAGAACAAAGCGCTATAAAGAACAGCCTGCTGTCTATCGCACAGGTAGAAGTAGCTGTGAAATCATTCTGGGGTAACCTGTACCAGCATTTCCCAAAACCGGAGATGAATGGCCTGGGTTCTACCTTTGCAGAATGTGAATTCCGTCACTCAGAAGCGTATTCCCGCCTGCTGGAGGTACTGGGGTACAATGATGAGTTCACCGAACTGATGAAAGTACCAATTATCCAGGAGCGTATCAGCTACCTGTCTTCCGCCCTGGAAAATGCGAAATCTAATGACAAGAAGGAGTATACTATCTCCCTGATCCTCTTCAGTTTACTGATCGAAAATGTGAGCCTGTTCTCCCAGTTCGCCATCGTACTGTCATTTACCCGCTTCAGAGGCCTGATGAAGAATGTGAGCAACATCATCGCCTGGACTTCCGTAGACGAGCAGATTCACGCAAATGCAGGTATTTACCTGATTAGCAAGGTGAAAGAAGAGTATCCTGATATTTTTACACCAGAAGCTGTAAAGCAGGTAGTGGATATCGTAAAACTCTCTATTGACACTGAAAGCCGGATGCTCGACTGGATCTTCAACGAAGGTGAAATTGAGGTCATTAAGAAAGCAGATCTGATCAACTTCATGAAGAAGAGAGCAGATGATAGCTTACAGCAGATTGGTATCAACCCGATCTTCAATGTACCGGCTGAGGAAAGTGGTAAGATGCTGTGGTTTGAAGAAGAAATTTATTCTAATAGCCTGGATGATTTCTTTGCAAAACGTCCTGTAGAATATACAAAATTCGATAAGAGTATTTCTGCGCACGATTTGTTCTAAGGTAGAAGAATGACAATGGCGAATGTTTGCCTGGGAATTGTTCCATAAGGTTCCTGGAGACAGCGCCAGGCATTGATAAAAGCCTTGTTTTTGTTTTTAACTTTTTTGATGATTAATTGATAATGATGACTTTATTTGAAACAGCCTCCCCCGAAACTGCTGTAACTAATGAACAGGATAGCAACCGCCTGTGGTGGAAAAATGAAGAGAGTGAGCAGATCCTGAACAGAGGCTACTTACTGAAAGGTGAAACCGTAGAAGGTGCCATCGAAAGAATTTGTTCAGCTGCAGCACAGCGCCTGTACAAACCAGAGCTGAAAGACGTATTTAAAGAAATGATCGAAAGAGGTTGGATGAGCTTAAGCTCCCCGATCTGGGCTAATATGGGAACAGAAAGAGGTCTGCCTATTTCCTGTTTCAACGTACACATACCTGACAATATCGAAGGTATCACCCACAAACTGGGTGAAGTGATCATGCAGACCAAACTGGGTGGTGGTACTTCCGCTTACTTCGGTTCCCTGCGTGAACGTGGTAGTGCGGTAACTGACAATGGTAAATCCAGTGGGGCAGTTAGCTTCATGCGCCTGTTCGACACAGCAATGGATACCATCAGCCAGGGTGGGGTACGTCGTGGTGCATTCGCCGCTTACATGGATATCGATCATGGTGACATCGAAGAGTTTCTCTCTATCAAAGATATCGGGCACCCGATCCAGAACCTGTTCAATGGCGTATGTGTGCCTGACTACTGGATGAAGGATATGATTGACGGCGATATGGAGAAAAGGCAGATCTGGGCGAAAGTACTGGAAAGCCGCCAGCAGAAAGGTTTGCCCTACATTTTCTTTACGGACAATGTAAACAGGAACAAACCCCAGGTCTATAAAGACAAAAACCTGACCATCCACGCGAGCAACCTGTGTTCCGAAATCATGCTGCCTTCTACAGAAGAAGAATCTTTCATTTGTTGCCTGTCTTCCATGAACCTGGAACTGTACGATGAGTGGAAAGATACCAATGCTGTGAAACTGGCCGTATTCTTCCTGGATGCCGTACTGCAGGAATTCATCGTAAAGACAGAAGGGAACCACTTCCTGGAGCCTGCTAACCGTTTTGCAAAGAGACACCGCGCACTGGGCCTCGGCGTACTGGGATGGCATTCTTACCTCCAGAAGAACATGATTCCTTTCGAAGGTTTACGTGCTAAACAACTGACATCTTCTATCTTCAAAGATATCCAGACCAAAGCCGAGAAAGCAAGTAAAGAACTGGCCTGGATCTATGGCGAACCAGAATTGCTGAAAGGTTATGGTAAGAGAAATACCACCCTGCTGGCAATTGCGCCAACCACATCTTCCAGCGCGATCCTGGGTCAGACATCTCCAGGTATCGAGCCATTCAGCAGCAACTACTTCAAAGCTGGTCTGTCCAAAGGTAACTTCATGCGTAAAAACAAATACCTGAAAGCCCTGTTGGCTGAAAGAGGTATTGACAATGAAGAAACCTGGCGCAGCATCATGATGAACCACGGTAGCGTACAGCACCTGGAGCAGCTGACTGCGGAAGAGAAAGAGGTGTTCAAGACATTTAAGGAAATCAGCCAGCTGGAGATTATTCAGCAGGCATCTATCCGTCAGCAATATGTGGATCAGTCCCAGAGCCTGAACCTGAATATACCTTCTAACCTGCCTGTAAAAGAGGTGAATAGATTACTGATACAAGCGTGGGAACTGGGTGTGAAGACACTCTATTACCAACGCAGCCAGAGCGTTTCTAAGGAATTGGTAACGAACCTGGTGACTTGTAAGAGTTGTGAAGGGTAATGAAACTGAAAAGGGCTGCAGCAATGCAGCCCTTTTTTATTGTGGGTCATATTTTTAAACTCATTGTTGTTTTATCCTGTACGCGCATCGCCTTCCTCCCTTTACTATATGCTCCACCCGCTCTACAGACACCCCATCCCCCAAAACCGTCTGAAAGGTCTCCAGTTCCGATCGGCAAAACCCCAGGCATGCCGTTGCCGCAGCGCAAATAGGGCAGTGGTTCTCTACCAGTAAATATCCCTCCTCATCTTTGGAATAATCCGC
This sequence comes from Chitinophaga silvisoli, assembly GCF_003412465.1. Lineage (GTDB taxonomy): Bacteria > Bacteroidota > Bacteroidia > Chitinophagales > Chitinophagaceae > Chitinophaga > Chitinophaga silvisoli. The sequence continues at coordinate 134,607 of NZ_QTJV01000014.1, read as the reverse complement.
CATATAGCCTTCTTCGTCCCTTATTTTCGCCAATCCACTCACCCTGCCTTCCAGGTCCCGGACCCCGTTCAATTTATGCAGGTATTTCTGCTGACCATCCTTCCCATTCGCCTCAATCACTTCCAATAATGCCGCTTCACCCAGGGTATCCTGCATTTTCCTGATCAGGCGTACCGTTAGCTCCGCATGGGTATCCGGGAACCTCGCGTGCCCCAGCTGGGTCAATGACCATACCTGCTGCGGCCTGCCCTTGCCTTTCGACTCAGTATGGGTTTCCACCAGGCCGTCATTTGAAAGTTTAATCAGTTGAAAACGGGCACCTTCTGTACTCACATTCAGGTCTTTAGCTAAAGATACCAGGGGCTGCGGACCTTTCGTCTTCAGCAGCATCAGCGCTCTCTCATTATCAGGCAATGTCATTTTCATAATATACAAAGTAAAGGATGGCGGTCATTAATCAATTGAATTCCATTTGGCGACCGCAGGTCCAAACTGGATATATTTAGAAAGAAAATTCAAATCAAAACATCCGATTATCTAACAAAGATAAACCAAAATCCTTTATCAAACCATTTAACCAAATAAACATTTGGTTTATTAAGTTTATTCCCTACCTTCGTATCGTTAAAAACGATCAGCATATGAGTACATACAAATTGGAACCGTTACCATACGGATATGATGCATTAGAGCCAGTGATTGACACCCAAACCATGACTATCCATTATTCCAAACACCACCAGGCCTATGTCGATAACCTGAACAAAGGACTGGAAGGTAAACCTTATGCGGACCTTTCCCTGGAAGAGCTCTTCGCTAAGATCAGTGAATTGCCTCCGGTGATTCGCAATAATGGGGGTGGTCACTATAATCATAGTTTCTTCTGGCCACAGTTTTCCGCGCCATCTGAGAAAGAAGTAAGCGGTGAACTGGCTGCCGAAATCAAAAAAGAATTCGGATCCTTCGAAGATTTCAAAACCAAATTTGCTGAAGCCGCGATGACCCGTTTTGGATCAGGTTGGGCATGGCTGATCTGGTCAAAAGAAGAACAGAAATTAAAGATCACTTCTACTGCCAACCAGGATAATCCATTGATGGCATTGAATGAGATTGTGAAAGGACAGCCCCTGTTGGGATTGGATGTATGGGAGCATGCTTATTATTTACACTATCAGAATAAGCGTGTAGAGTATGTGGCGAATTTCTGGAAGATCGTCAATTGGGATGTGATCAATGAACGCTTTGCAAAAGCAAAATAGCCCCTTGTAAATCGCGCAAATAACAAGTCATTCTAAAACCGGGATAAAGTGCCTGCAAACGCAGCACAATTAACACAGGACCTTTTGTAAAAGTTCATGCAATACACAGGTATATTCTTATACCTGTGTTGTTTTTTTAATAGCCGGATTGTAAAAAATAGAATTATACCAATGAGAGGATTTTTATCCAGGCATCCCCAACCTTATTCAATTATTGTTAATTTATGTTTTTCAGCCTTTCACAAAATACATTGCTAAAATACCACAACAGGCTTTGAGTAAAATTAAACCATCAATGACTACCAGGTAATAATCAAGACTATGCCGCTTGCGCATTGAGTAGGCTACCAGGAGCGTAAGTACGAAAGGAATACAATTGATCATACCCGGAAGCAAACCAAATCCTTTGAATGTTGCAAAGCATAATAAGGCAATCATGCCAACAGATAAGATGGGCATGAGGATAGAAAAAATCGTCTTGCGCAAACCATATCTTACTACGAAGGTTTTTAATTGTTTATTGGCATCCGATGGATAATCTTTGATATCAAAAATGATGGCATTCACCGTACAGAAAGTCCAGTTTTTCAGAAATAAAAACACCCATAAAATATGCTGGTGAAAGTCGATATTGAACTCCACCTTCAAAATGATAATAGGCAGTAAATTTGCACAGCAAGCCCAGACAAAGCCGATTACAAAAGCTTTGAGCCAGCCCACCTGTCTCAGTGTAAAGCCGGGGAGCAAACCGTAATACAATAATCCTGCAAGGATGACCAGGAGCATTAAGACCCAGTAGAAGGTGGGAAGATGAATGATATTGTCAAAATGCCGGTAGCATATATTCCCCGCACATAGGGCGGCCAATACCAGTAACACGATCTGCATTTTAAAAACCAATCCACTGTTGTCATAGTACCACCTGCTTCTTGGATTGTTACTGGCAGGAGCGATAGTCTGATGCTGGTAGGCGTAAGTATAATATACGACTGGTAGTATAAATAAGAGGCAATAATAGCTGATAGAGAAAAATGGCAGCCGGAGCTGAAAATTTGTTTCAACATTCAGTGCCAGCGCCAGTATACCGATAAAATAATTTCCAAAGAAGAGATAGCGAAAAGGGGGAAGGCCCATTCAATATTTTTTAACAAGGTACCGCAATCCTTACAATTTTGCATCATCCGTCTTCCTGCCCATAATCACCGTGTCGATCGTTTGAATCAATTCATCATAGCCATAATCTTCTCCTTCTTTTTCTACAATGGACAGAACACTCAGGTCGTCCTCAGGCTGGGCATTGTACCCATCTACACCGGTGGCGATGTACAATATTACCTTTCTTTCCATGGGTTAAATTTGATCCATCAATGCATATTACTAAAATTACCTGTAACTATGATAGTAATCATTATAAGCAGTAGCCCGAACGGCTATCTTAGCTTTAGCAGGGCTATGATCTGACTAATACGTAGCTTCGCATAATTTCTACAGCGAATATGGAGCATAGACAGCTTAAATACTTTCTGAAAGCACAGGAGCTCCTGAGCTTTACTGAAGCAGCCCAACAGCTGCACATTAGCCAGAGTACGCTCTCCCAGCAAATCAAACAACTGGAAACGGAAGTGAATACGCCGCTCTTTAACCGTATTGGCCGACAAATTACGCTGACCGAAGCTGGTACCTTATTTACTGATTATGCCAAGCAGGCAGTGAAGAAGGCAGAAGATGGTCTGCAGATGATCAGGGACCTGAATAACCTGCACATCGGTACCGTCACGGTGGGAGTGGCCTATAGCCTGAAGAACTTTTTTACAAAAGCGCTGATCCAGTTTGCCGCCAAATTTCCCCAGATCAATATGAAGGTGGTCTACGATTCTTCACTTGGCCTGTTCGACCGCCTGGATCAGTTCGAACTGGATTTCAGCCTGGCATTTCATGAAGGGGTAGATGTACCGCATTTTAATTACCAGGAACTGTTCAGCAGCCCCATGGTAGTTGTAGCCAACAAAGAATCAAAGATTGCGAAGAAGAAAATCCTTTCACTGCAGGAGATCTGCCAGCTGCCCCTCGTCATTGCGACAAGGGGATACAGCAGCAGTCATATTATCAGTAAGACTTTTACGAGGTATGGATTGGATCCGAAATTCTCCATTGAGGTCAATGATATACCGACTGTATTGGACCTGGTGAAAACCGGCAAGTGGTATAGCATAGTTGTACAAACGAGTGTGATTGACAAGGACCTGGTGACCATCCCCATTGATGAAAAAACACTGGTGCGCAATACAAACATTATCTCACTGAAAGAGGCTTATGAAACAAAGGCGATAAAAGAATTCAAAAAGATCCTGCTGGAACTTAAGCATGAGGATGAGTAAGTACTTTCTCATATGCTCTCCTGGCGGAACCCCGGAAATAGACTTCGCCGCAGTATACATACCCGCTTCTCTCGAAAGCGCCCATCATTTTCGGATTGTCAAAGTTCGTATCTGCCCTTACACTATTTATGCCATGTTCTAATGCCCATGCATCGATGAAGTTGAGCATGATCTTCGAGAGCCCTTTGCCCAGGTGATTTTCAGAGATCGCTACCCTGTGGTATACTACAAAGTCTCCCTCGGTGAGCCACTTTCCTTCTATGGCTGCATACGCAGGCTCGTCATTGATGAGGAGGGCCACATAGCCCAGGATTTCATTGCCTTCAGTGAGCACATACCCATGTCCCTTTTCGATGTCTTCTTTTACCACAGCCGGGTTGGGGTAGCCGTCCTGCCATTGTTTACTGCCATCTTCTTTCCTTCTTTGAATGGCCTGTGCCAGGATGTCCCAGATGGCCCCTTGTTCTTCCAGGCTAGCTTTTCTGAAGTTGTAGTTCATATGATTTAATATTCCAGATTAATAGGAGATTGACTAATAAGAGTGCGCATAGTGAGCCCAGGTAAATGGTAGTGCCGAATTGCTGGATCATGAATCCTCCGATAAAAGGTGCCGCTGCCTGCGCGATGAGTGGCATGCGTGCCAGCCGGCCTATGACCAGCGGGTAATGTTCAGGCCCGTAAATGGCTAATGGTAAAGTACCCCTTAGCACAGACCGCATACCGTTTCCTACCCCAAAGATAATTATTCCTATAGTTGCCAGGCTGGGATGGAAGAAGAGGAGGCCGATACCCAGCAGCATGGCGAAGGTGGAAATAAACGCCATTTCCACGGCGCTCCTGTTGGCGATCAGGAGTTCCAGCGTACGGGCGGCAGATTGACTGGGGCCCAGGAAGGCCACGACCATCAAGATGGTAGACATCTCTATTTGCTTTGCACTCAATATGTCTATCAGGTGTACTACAACGCCGGTAGTAATGATAGCACCAATCGTGAAGTTCGCCAGGAGTAAATAGAAGATCTTTGTACGGAACGAGATGCCTCCACCCTGGCTGAGCTGCACCTTCGGCGCTACCGGCTGAAAGATATATTTATGAATCGGATAGATGCCGAGCATCAGGATTCCGGCCATCGTAAAACAGGTATGCCGCCAGCCCAGTTGATGAAGTAAAAAGGACGTGAAGGGCCAGGAAACAGAGGGGGCCAGGCTGGCGATCAGTGTTACCCAAACGATCACCTTCTTTGCTTTGCTGCCATACAACTTACCCAGTGAGGCAAAGAGCGCATCGTAAAGTCCCATGCCCATACCAATACCGATCACCACCCAACCCAGTACAAATAAAGCGTAGGTACTGGCAAATCCAATGATAATAAGGCCGATGCCCATCACAATACCCGTATAATGCAGGATATGATTGTGGGTAGATTGCTGAATCAGTTTTCCGATGGCGGGAAGCAACAGTCCCGATATAAGCAGGGCCAGTGAAAGACAAGCATAGACCTGCTGGTAAGACCAGCCGGTTTCCTGGATAATGGGTGCTGATAATACCGATAACAGGAAATAAGAGCCTCCCCATAAGAGAATCTGTGAAAGCCCTGTCAGGAACAGGACGATATAGGGAGGTTTTGAATTTTCGATAAGCTGTTCCATAAATCACTGCAAAGGTCTGAAGTTCTGTGGATCGGCAAAACGATATTTTTCTATCCAATCCATCGAAACGACCGATAGGTAGGGGAGCCTGTTCCCGGGTATAAATGGATGCCGGAAAGTACCTTAATCCCATGCTCCACATGTATTCTAAAACATGAATTTCGGCTGAAAAGGATCTTTAAGACCTACGGAGCGGCGCTTAATGCGGTTAGCAAGGCCATTGATTATTATAACCGTGTCAGACCGCACATGAGTTGTAACTACCTGACACCCAATGAGGCACATACCAAAAAGGGCGCTTTGTCCTCAAAATGGAAGAAAAGAAACAAGGTAATGAGTAATTTATACCTGTAAAGCGCTCGCTGAACCAGGCTCCAACCTGTAAAGCTAATTCTGCATACAATACGTCAACTGTAAGGTTTTTCTGTACTAAGACAGTGTGCTTTCTAAGGGAGATATTCCGCAGATAACCCGCAGATAACCCGCATATAACCCGCCAATGACCCGCATTCTAAAAGAGGCGGGTTATCCGCGGCTTAGCACCGGGTCAGTACCGGGATACGCCTATTTTCCACCATTGGAAGCAGGCCGGGGCCCTACAATCCCGGAAGAAATCAAACTATTAAAAGCAATCTTTTTCCTTGTATCTTGCCTGACAGAATAACTTTAATATTTAACCCATTCCACATGCTCAGATCTATTTACTTATTGGCAGCCAGCCTGTTATTCCATGCTACTGGCATTGCCCGAACGCCCGGCAAGCCTGCTGTTGTGTTAAAGGATGCAAACCAGACCCACCCACCCACAAATGTTGTTATCACCGGCATAACCCACGATAGCACGCTAAAATGGGTGGAAGTCATTAACTTCCCCATCCTTTCCAAAGGCTTTGACAAAACGGTCCTCGTCCGGGCCAACCAAAACCCGGACCACAGTTTCGAATTGCGGTTCTGCGTAGACTCCCTGACCCTGCTCTCCCTGCAGGGCATTATGGTAGATGCGGACATCCTGGTACAACCCGGCGATAGCATCCGGTTTGAAATAAACAGGGTCAATAACCGCCTCACCATCGCCTTTTCCGGGAATAATGCCGCCTATTACAACTATGAACACCAGTCCAAAATGAACCTCCTGCACCAGCTAGGGTTCTTTTACCCCAGCGGTGGCCGGAACTTTAGTCTTGACACCCTGAAGCGAAACATGGATGCCTGGTACGAAAATAAGACGGCCTTTCTGCGGGACTATTCCCGGCAGCACCCTATGGACCCCGCTATCTTTAATTACTTCCGGAATGAAATCAATTACAGCTATACCGCCGACCTGTACTTCCCGGTTTATAAGAGGAAGATCCCAAAGGAAAACATTCCCGCCGGCTATTTTAGCAGGGCCGATACCCTGACTTATGGCAACACTTCTATGTTCAGGTGGGAATTGCCAAGGGAGGTCATGAATAAGCACTTTTTATGCGGAGACTCTACTACCGGCGCCAGGTATACGGAGGCAGAAAAATATATTAACAGCCATTACAAAGGGAATAAACAGCAATACCTGCTGGCCAGCCTGGTCAATGCCGCAGTAGACAATGCCGGGGAATTCAAAAAGGAGGATTTAAATAAAAAGATTGCTGCCACCATCGCCCGCATCAAAGATACTACCTGCCTGAAGTTTGTACGGCGGGTCATGAATGATTATACCATGCTGGATAAGCCATTGCCGGATAGCGTACTGCAGCAGACTTACCTGCTCAGCTATGCCACCAATGAAAAGATCACCTTGCAAAAATTGTTGGAGAGCTATGCGCAGGAGCCTGTTTACGTTGATTTCTGGGCCAGCTGGTGCACTGCCTGCCGCGAGGATATTCATGATTCCAAACAGGCAAAGGAATTCCTGCGTGGTAAGCAGGTCCGCTACCTGTATGTGTCTATTGACAAAGAGGCGGACCTGCAAAAATGGAAAGACGCTGCGGTGGCAGATAGTACCACAGAAAACCAGTACCTGATGCTGAAAGGGAACCATTCTCCACTGGCCAATTTCCTGCAAATAAATTATATCCCCAGGTACCTGATCCTGAACAAGGCACATGAACTCAAGAGTTATGATGCGCCAAGGGCTTCCTCTTACCAATATGCTATGCTGGTAAATGCGATTAACTTATCGCTGGCACAGGTCATAAGGTTTAACTAAAACAATGAGATTGTGGCAAAAGGAAAATTCCGGGATTTAACCCAGGTCACTGGTAGCGCGCATTTTCATTTATTGAAAATTAAATGCCATCAGGTTACTTTTGCTACAATCTCATGCTGAACCCCTATGAAGGTTGTACCTATTATTTAGCACTCAGGATGTCCTTCACACGGCCATTCTTCGGATCTAATTCCATTACCTTTTTGTAATTAATCTCCGCATTGGTCTTATCACCCATTTGCATATACGCATTGCCTAATGATTCATAGGCAGCGGCCGAGGAGGGGAAGAGCTTTATATTCAGTTTAAACAATGCAATTCCAAAGCCTGTCTGCTTTGCCTGCATGAAGATGTCGCCATTTGCATTCAGGAATCCTGCATCGAATTTCCTGCCTTCTGCCTCACACAACTCACGTACATGCTGCTCTACATATGGCATACCATTGGCGGTGATCCATTTGTACAGCGTCATCTGCGTAGGTGGTGTAAAAGGTTTATAGGTGCCGTCTTTCATCACAGAAAGTACCCTTGGTGCCAGGCGTTCTGCAGATTCACCCATATTACAGAGAATTACATAGCTATAGCCATCTTCTGTATATCCCATGGCGGATGTCCAGGAAGGCAATCCTGCCGTCATGTCCATATTGAGGGGATAATTATAGTGGGAGGGGAGCTGCTGTTTCCGTTTTGCTTCTACGAATTTCAGCATATCATCCAGGGTGGTATAAATACCCTCGTCAGGATGACCGTTTTCAATATCATCAACATTGGTCCGGGTGCCATCAGGATTCACGATCTGGCCATAAGCACGGTTGGTGGCAGCCAGCTTTTCTGCCTTCGTGTAGGCGATGGAGGTCATGCCCAGGGGTACGCCGATACGGGTACGTACTGCATCTCCGAAAGACTGTCCGGTGATCTTTTCAATCACGGCACCTAACACTACATAGGCGGAATTGGAATAGGCCTCCCCGGTACCGGGATCAAATAAAAGGGGTTGCCAGGAAATGATTTGCAGGAGGTCGTGCAGCTTAAAATCCGTTTTCCTGATCTTCGCGTAGTCCGGGCTATGCTCATAATCCCCCAGGCCAGAGCGTTTGGTCAGCAATTGTGCCACGGTGATCGCTTTGCCCGTTTTAGGCGGAAAAATATCCACGAACTGGTCTACAGAAGACAATTCATCCAGGTCGCCCTCATTGATCAGCTGGCGGATAATTTCTTCAGTAAATTGCTTGGTAAGATAACTTGTGTTGTAAAGGGTATTGGCAGTGAGTGGTCTTTTGGTGCTGTTCTCAGAAAAGCCGTTTTGCTTGCTGTAGAATACAGCGCCATCTTTCAGAATCGCGGCCTGTCCTGAGAACATACCCGACTCTATCGCCTGCCGGAATAATTGAGTGAAGGGTTGTGCATAGGTCGGAATAGTCAGAATCATAGCCAGCCCCAATAAATACATGGCCTTTTTCATAGGTATTTTTGGCCGTAAATGTACGTTATATTCAATATTCCAGTATTTCCTTTATACAGGCAATGGCCTGTTCACAGTCCTGGCGGGTAATAGCGTCTAATAATTCTACGTGTAGCTGCTGGGTAACGGTCATAATAGAGGTGTCTCTCATCGTATCCAGCAGGTATCTTTTTACATGTTTGGCGGTTGCCTTGTACAGGTCTTCCAGCACGGGGTTGCAGGTGGCATGGGCCATACAGCTATGGAAGGCCAGGTCTTCATCAATACTCTGCTCTATCTGGCCGGTTTTGCCAAAATGATCCCGCCGTTGCAGTACCTCCGCCATGCTCCGGATATCTGCCTCTGTGCGGTTCATCGCCGCTTTTTCTGCCATCTTGATCTCCAGCCAGGCGCGGACCTCGTCTATGTGCTTGGTGTCTGCCTTGCTCAGGCGTACATCGATGGGTTCGCGGGAGCTCACCAGCTCATTCACAAATGAGCCTACACCATGGCGCACGTCGAGAATGCCGATATTGGCCAGCAGTTTAATGGCTTCCCGGATGGTGGACCGGCCCACTCCAAAAGAAGTCATCATATCCGTTTCATTCGGCAGCTTTTCGCCTACCTGGTAGGTCCCGTTGACGATCAGGTCATTGATGCGGTCCGCAACTTCTTCTGCAAGTGTTTTCCTGTGTATTTTAGTCATGTCAGCTATTGAATCGTTTCTATTTTTACCACATGTCCCTTATCCAGCAAAATTCTTTTTTCCAGGCAGGAAGGAAGAGCCGATTCGTAATGGCCTACATATATTAATGTTGTCCCGTTTGCGCAAAGTTTGTCTACAAACTTATTGAAATATTGTGTCTGGTCATTATCCAGTCCCTGGCAAGGTTCATCCAGGATCAGTAATTCCGGGTTCTTGATGATGGCTCTCGCCAGCAATGCCAGGCGTTGTTTGCCCAATGGCAGGGTGTTGAGCAGTTCGTGCTGTACATCTTTCAGGTTCAGGAAGGCGATGATTTCTCTCACCTTCACCGTCTGGGAATAAGGCAGCTGTTTGAACAGACCGATAGAGTCATAGAAACCGGAAGCGATACTGGTAAATACCGTTGCAGCGGGGTCGAAGTACCAGTGCAGTTCAGGGCTGATTAACCCGATCTTTTCCTTGATGTCCCAGATGCTTTCACCACTCCCGCGTTGTTTGCCAAAGAGGAAGAGGCCATCTACATAAGACTGTGGATGGTCTGCACAGACCAGGCTCAGTAAGGTCGACTTACCGGAACCATTGTGGCCCTGCAGCAACCATTTTTCACCGGCTTTTACTTCCCAGTTGATGTGGTTCAATACCTGTTTTTCACCATAGTGAATATTCATGTCGATCATCTTCACGACCTGGTCTGCATGATACACGGGTTTCTCCGTAAGGAATTCAGGCAGTGGTTCCAGTTCGTGCAGGATCTCATGATGGTGGTTGTTGGTATCAGCTGCTACCAGTTTACCATCAATGATCTGGGCATACATGTGCACATTATTGGGCACGCTGGAGTCGTTGGTGATCAGGATGTATTGAGATCCGATGGAAGACAGTTCTTCCAGCAGGGTATTTAAGTTCTTCCTGGAGGCTACATCCAGACCTGCATAAGGCTGGTCCAGGATCAGCAGTTGTGGTTTGAGCCAGAGGGCCTTGATTAATTGCAGTTTCTTGTGTTCCCCGCTGGAGAGTTCTATCAGCTGGGAATCCAGCAATTCCCTGTACCCAAGTGCGTCGATGATCCTATCTGCATCGGCTATATCCAGGTTCTTTTCTTTTCCAAAGACCTGGAAGTCGCCTGATACGGTAAGGGTGTCTCTTGCCTGTTTACGGTTATAGCGCTGCTGGTAGTAAAAGTTAGCGTCGCCTTCTAAATTCCGGAAGTGGTACCAGTTGGATACATAGAGTACCTGCCGGGGAAGTGGGCTGTTTTTATCAAAGTTGTACGTTATGGTGCCGTCGATTCCTTTCGGTGTTTCTATCAGTTGGGCGAGGGTTGTCTTTCCACTTCCACTAATTCCGTTCAGCACCCAGTTTTGTCCACGAACTATATTCCAGCTTAAATGATCTAATACAATCTTGTCTTTAAACCTGACGTTCAGGTTTAAAATATTAACAACGGACTCTGACATTATTTTCCAATTTCTGATGAAGAGGTTGTAGAGAGTGCAGTAACCTCTATTGAAAACAAAGGAGTAAGAGGATGTATCTTTCGGTTGATACATCCTCTTCATTATATTATGCAGTCTTGATGGACTTCATAGCAGTCATTGCTTTACGCAGTTTTCTACCTACTACTTCTACCGGGTGGTCGCGCAGGATAGCGTTGATGTGTACCAGTTCAGCATTGTCAACGGAACCGGATTTACCTTCGTTGAAGTTTTTACCAACGAGGTCAGTATCAACAGTCTTCATGAAACCAGCCAGCAATGGTTTACAAGCCTGATCAAACAGGTAGCAGCCATATTCAGCGGTGTCAGAGATTACGCGGTTCATTTCGAACAGCTTCTTACGCGCGATAGTATTTGCGATCAGTGGAGTTTCGTGCAGGGACTCGTAGTATGCAGATTCTGCTTTGATACCAGCTTCTACCATTGTTTCGAAAGCCAGTTCCACACCAGCTCTGATGAATGCTACCATCAGGGTGTAGTTGTCAAAGTACTCCTGTTCGCCGATCTTCACGTCGCCGGCAGGGGTCTTTTCGAAAGCAGTTTCGCCGGTTTCAGCTCTCCATTTCAGCAGGTTCGCATCACCGTTCGCCCAGTCTTTCATCATGGTGCTGCTAAATTCGCCGCTCATGATGTCATCCTGGTGTTTCTGGAACAGTGGACGCATGATGGTCTTCAGTTCTTCAGAGATCTTGAATGCAGCAATCTTCGCAGGGTTGCTCAGACGATCCATCATACCGCTTACACCACCGTGTTTCAGGGCTTCAGTGATTACTTCCACACCGTATTGTACTAATTTGGAAGCATAACCGGGATCGATACCTTTTTCCAGCATCTTGTCGAAAGACAGGATAGAACCGGTTTGCAGCAGACCACACAGGATGGTTTGTTCACCCATCAGGTCAGACTTTACTTCAGCTACGAAAGAGGAACGCAGTACACCGGCTCTGTGGCCACCGGTACCAACGCAATAAGCTTTCGCCTGCTCCAGGCCTTTACCTTCAGGATCGTTTTCCGGGTGAACCGCGATCAGGGTAGGTACACCAAAGCCACGCAGGTACTCAGCTCTTACCTCAGAACCAGGGCATTTAGGTGCCACCATTATAACAGTGATGTCTTTACGGATTTGCATACCTTCTTCTACAATGTTGAACCCGTGAGAGTACAGCAGGGTAGAATTCTTTTTCATCAAAGGCATTATCTTAGTTACCACAGCAGTGTGTTGCTTATCGGGAGTGAGGTTCACTACCACATCAGCACCGGGAATCAGCTCTTCGAATGTACCAACCTTAAAGTTGTTGTCAGTTGCATTTTTCCAGGAATCTCTCTTGTTGTCGATCGCTTCCTGACGCAGTGCGTAGGAGATGTCCAGACCACTGTCTCTGAGGTTCAGACCCTGATTTAAACCCTGAGCACCTGCTCCAACGATAACAATCTTCTTACCTTTGAGGGCAGCTACGCCGTCAGCAAATTCTGCGATGTCCATGAACTCGCAAACACCTAATTGGTTCAGTTGCTCCCTGAGGGGTAAAGAATTAAAATAATTTGCCATTGCTTCTTAAAGTATTAATTAAAGTCTAAATTTTAATGTTCGATGTCGTGTCATCTGATGACAAAGTTATCAGGATTTTTATTATTGTCAATACCCATTTTATATTTCGGGAATTATTTCAAAGACACCGGGAATATTTTAGATATTATTTAATTTACTTAACTTTTCGACCCGTTTTTCGAATGCTTGCTGTAGTTTCCCCGGCCCTCACTCACAACCGGCAGCCAAAGATCAGGGTTCCCAATATGCATACCTGCCAGTAATATGCAGTAGGGGAATGATCCCCAAACTTTAACAATTTTTTGTCTCCGAAAATACCTGTTTCATCTCTGGATTTTATGATTTCCGGCAAGGCCCCTAGGCCGGATGTTTCCTTCGTTTTATTTTTCCCTCATGAAATATATTTACCATTTCATACTGCTTATCGTCATCATCGGCCTTACCATCTGTATGCCCTATGCGCCGAAATTTGCCACCAATTTTACTGCGGACGAACTCTATTATTCCGTGATGCTGGACAATGTGCTGGCTGCAGGCGGCTATTTTCTGAATTTCTATCTCTTCATTCCATATGTCTACAAGCGTAGGCGAATCCTTTATTTTGTAATACTATTCGCTTATTTCATGATAGTATTATATGTGCCGGCCGGATTAAATCTATTGCTGCAGGGATTTAGTTTGCTGGTGCCTGTTGGTTTTCCTAGTCCCCAGTTCCTGCTGCTCTCACTGGTATACATGCTTTCTTACATCGCCCGTAAGCGCTATGAATGGCAGAAGCTCTCGGAAGAAAGAACTGCTTTTGAACTTGCTGCCCTGAAACAACAAATGCAACCACATTTCTTCTTCAATACCCTGAATGGAATCTATGGATTATCTATTAAGGAATCTGCGCAAACATCCGCATATATTTTGAAACTGGCCAGTATGATGCGTTATGTATTGTATGAAAGTAATAGTGATAAGGTAGCATTGTCAAAAGAGATGGAGCACATCAGCAATTACTGTGAAATGCAACAGTTGCGGCTGGGCAGGAACAATGTAGTCCACCTGAAAATTACAGGTGAAACCGGCATACTGCAAATCGCACCATTTATCCTCATTCCTTTTATTGAAAACAATTTTAAGCATGGTATCTCGGCCAGTAAAGATACCGTCATGAACATCTGTATTCACATCACAGCAGATACAATTCATTTTACTTCTTCGAATACCATGATTAGCCAGTCATCCCACGAAGGGGTTGGTATTAAGAATGTAAAACGCAGACTGGAATTACTCTATCCCCGCCAGCACAAGCTGACGATTTCAAGGGATGCGCAGCAATTTATTGTTCAACTCAGTGTAAATTTATGAAACCCTTAGATGTCATCACGATCGACGATGAACCGATTGCTCATGAAATCCTCCTGCATTACAGTCTTCATTTGCCTGGGATGCGGCTCAGGAAACAGTTTACCTGCCCTGAACAGGCATGGGCTTACCTGGCCTGCCATCCTGTAGACTTAATCCTGTTGGACATTGAAATGGCAGATGTAAACGGCTTGTCATTTTACCGCTCCTTAGCACAAAGACCCATGGTGATCTTTACCACGGCACACCCTGAATATGCCCTGGAAGGATTCAATGTATCTGCCATCGACTACCTGCTGAAACCTTTTTCTGCAGAGCGTTTTGAGCAGGCGATCCTGAAAGCGGGCATGTTGCGCAGGGTGCAGGATCTGTCTTTGTCATTGACAGTGCGGGCAGATTATGAAACGAAGAATATCCTGCTGTCAGACATTCTCTATATCGAAGGATTGAATAACTATGTAAAGATCTATACCACCAGCTCCGCACATCCCCTGCTGTCCATGATGACATTGAAGGAAATGATGTCGCGCCTGCCGGCAGAACAATTCCTGCGCATCCATCGTTCTTACATCGTGCCCCGGCACCGGGTGAGCGCGGTAAATAGCAGGTATATCACGCTGGCAGAGAAGAAACTGCCCGTAGGGGATACCTATCGTACCTGTGTCAGCGCACTGATGAGCCGGTGACGGTTCTCCAATATTATTGCGGGGTTTTCCCTTATTATTTTTTGCGGGTTACTGTGGCGGATAGATTTGCCGGATGAAGTATTTAATACCTGTTATACTATTTAATTTGATCCCTGTATCCGCCTGGTCGCAGGCTCCTATGCCAATGCCTGCAGGCCGTACACAGAAAGTGCTGACCATTCAGAACGAAAAAACAGGGCATGTGGATACCATCAAAATGGGGGATTTCATCAAACTCTGGTTCTGGTCGGATAAGCGGATCAAAATGGAGCAACCCCTGACCCGCACCGACTTTAATAAAAATACTTATTACATAGAATCCAACCTCCTTGGGGTGACGGATACCACGCTTATTTTCTTAAAACGATCTCCTTTTTTACCTATACCTGCCATTCCATTACCCATCCCGCTCCCTGTACCTATACCTAACAAGATCCCCATGCATGAATTCGATACCATCAGGCTGCGCGATATCCGGGGCATCCGGCTCGTACACCGGGCCCTGGAAGGTGCAGCCATTGGTGTAACGATGGTGCCCGCTACGTTTGTAGTGCCGGAATACTTTACAACCTGGCCCGGCATGATGTTCATGCAGCCATCCATGCAGGTGGTCTCTACTTATATCGGGGATGTCATTTTTCCCCTGCACAAAGTAAACAGGGAGCATAAGCAGCGGTTCAGCCTTGGTACAGGTGAGATTCCCGTGGATACCATGTACTACATTCAGCAACGTAAGATGAACGGAGAGCATGATTATGAATGGGAAGTAGAGCGGCTGGAACGATATGACAAAATGTATAAGCACATTAAAAAGGAAATGAATGACAAGTTGCTGGATACTTACCAGGGTAATACGATTTTTAATATAACCCTGGGCGTTACCATGATTCCGGAGATATTTAAAAGCGGGGAAGACCTCAAAAGTCATATCAGTATCACAGAACGGAAGTTTTACTTCGGCATTGCTTCAGAGAACTGGATTAGCGAAAGGCACCGCATTGGTACAGAACTGACATTGAACAGGACCGAAAAGTTTACGTCTTTGACAGGCACTTCCACCTCCATGGGAATCAATGCCAGCTTAGGCATGATCCTTTCTAATTTCACCTACCTGAAATGGGGCCTGAAAGGCTGGTACAGTGAAGCCTACAAGCAAAGACAATGGGCCGCCATTCACCGGCTGGATGAGGACATTGCACGGGCCGAGGCGCTGGACGACATTGACGCAGGGCTGCTGACTGCCAAACGCAATTACTTCAGGAAAATGCTGGCCGCGGAACCCAAACCCTACCTGCTGTTTGGCATAGGTGCCATCAATACTACCCTGGTCAGGATCAAAGGGAGTAATGCCAGTGGCATTGGAGCTACTGATTATTCCCAGAAGAAATTTGCCATAGAGGGAGGCTTTGGAATGTTCACCCGTATGGGTAAACGTTTAACCTACGATTTTTCCGCAAAATACATCTGGAGCCCCATGTATAGTCCGGCCATCGGTGGATTGGAGCGCTATAGCGGTGTCAGGCTACAGCTGAACATTGGATATATGTCAGGCATGTCATTTATGCGTACCCGGAAGATGCTGAAACAGGTGAATACGAACAGGGAACCAAAAGAAAAGAAGCCTTAAGGTGGGATATTTGATAAATTTTTATAATTTACGGTCCCATATTTTTACTATCCTATGAGTATTGAAAAGATCGTATTTGACAAGGAATATGAAGGGCCTGTTGATGCATTTGTAGACTGGATCGCCGGTGGAAACTTTGACGGCTACCTCTATAAAACCAGTTTACGTTTTACCCAGGCAGAAAGCAAAGTAGTCCTTACGACTAAAATTATTGACCAGTCAAAGTTTGATGACCGGAATGCCCATGACCAGGATGCGGTAGGTACCTTTTCGGTTACCGACAAGAGCGCGATCGTCTGCCAGTTCGGCGACTTTGAAATGCGGGGGTCGGTAGTAGGGAAGGAGCATGAGTTTATTGCCTTCTCCTGCTGGCGCAACAAGGACAGGGCAAATGCTTATTCTACGGTATATAAGTTGACTGAGGGTTAATACCTTCACTCCCTAACAATACTCCCTGAAGACAATGGAAAAGTGCCATTTTTATTATGGCACAGATTTACTTTGATTAAGCTGTACCAGTTTAATCACGGGGGATTATTGTGTTTACCCATAAAGGAGTTACATCGTTTACGATTGTTCTTCATGCCCAGGGAAAACCAGGTCATGCAACAGGGCAGTGGTGGCGGATTTATTTGGAGGCAAACGGCACCTTCAACCTGGTTATGGAAAAGAAGCCCGGGATGGGACTTTGTGTACTGCTCTTAATCCTTCATTTTATCCTATCTTACGGTGGAGATTGTCATGTTCCTAAAATCTGATAACTAATGGATGCCACCGATAAGTATTATTCCCTGTTCAACGCTGAAAATGAGGGTTATTGTGTATTTGAAGTACTGTTGGATGAAGAGGGAAATCCAGGGGACCTGCTTTATCTGAAGGCGAGTCCTGCTTATGAACGTATTACCGGTTTTGGCGCTGTAGTTGGCAAACGAATTACAGCAGTGTGCCCGGATATAAAACCGGAACTGATTGCCATGTATGCAAAGGTTGCCCTCAGCGGATCGCCTGCAAGGGTTGAAAATTATATCCCGGCAGCCAATGGCTGGTTTCTTTCCTATGTTATGCCTATGCAGGGATTACAGATCGCCAGCATCCTGAATAATATTACAGAACACAAAATCAAAGCCGAAAAGCAGCAATACCTGTTAAAACTGAGCGATGCCCTGCGCACGATCGCAGATCCCGTTACTATACTGGAGACTGCCTGCCGCCTCCTGGGTGAACATACCGGGGCAGACAGGGTGCTGTATGGAGATGTAACGGATGAACGCTCCATTGCCATCTGCCAGCATTTTGAGAATAACGTGCAACCCGTCTCCGGAGTATTCGATGTGAAAGACTTCGGAGAAGAGATGATCGGGATTTTTAAAAAGAACGGGAAAGTCATTGTCGAAGATATTCATAACGGTCCCGCCTGTATTGCGAAACACCATGCGCAATATACCGCCATGGGCATTGCCGCCGTAGCCTATATGGGACTAATCAAAGACGGTCGCTGGGTGGCTTTATTCGGTATGAACCACAGTTCCCCCCGCAAATGGTCGCAGCTTGAAATCTCCCTGATGGAGGAAACTGCAGAACGAACCTGGGCAGCGGTAGAAAGAGCAAGGGCACAGGAAGACCTCCGGAAAAGCGAGGCTTTGCTGGGCAGTGTATTCAAGATTCTTCCGGTTGGGCTGGGGTGCATAGATACAAAAGGAAGGTTTTTGCTGGTCAATGAAGTTATGCAACGATTCATTCCGACAGGTTTGATGCCCTCAATAGACGATGAAAGAGAAGACCGCTGGATTGCGTATAGGCCTGATGGTAGTATCGTGCCCCGCGAAGAATATCCCGGTATCAGGGCATTGAGAGGCGAGCCGGTAATGCCCCATATGGAAATGATCTTTGTACAGGACGATGGTAGCCGGATCTGGACCCGGGTAGCTTCCCTGCCTTTGAAGAATGAAAAAGGGGAGATCATGGGAGCGGTGGTTGTGATCACCGATATCAATGAACTGAAAGCCCTGCTTCAACAGCGGGATGAGTTCATCGGTATCGCAGGCCATGAACTGAAAACACCCGTGACCAGTATGAAAGCCTATGCAGAAATTGTGCAGGAGCAGCTGGAAGAAATCGGTAATACAACAGAGAGTGCACTTGTAGGCCGTATCAATACACAGATTGACAAACTCACTACCCTTATCAATCACCTGCTGGATACTACCCGGATCTCTGAGGGAAAACTGCAATTGAACATCAGCACATTCGACATCAATGAACTGCTCGCAGAGAGAATAGAGGAAATGAGGTACACCACTGATCACCGTTTTGAATTTATTCCTGCTACCATTCCCTTTGTAAGGGCAGACAGGGAGCGTATTTCCCAGGTGATTACCAACCTGCTTTCCAATGCAGTGAAGTATTCTCCAAAGAAATCAGTCATCAGTCTCAGCAGTGAATCAATGCAAGACGAAGTGCAGGTGACAGTGAAAGACCGGGGCACCGGCATTCCCTCAGCAGCACAGCATAATGTATTCGAACGTTTTTATAGGGTGACGGATGCGCATCCTGGAATGGGACTGGGTTTATATATCTCCGCACAGATCATTAAGCGGCATGGCGGAAGAATAGCTGTACAAAGTGATGTGGCTGCAGGTGCTGTGTTTTCATTTACCCTACCTTCTGAAAAATAATAGGTTATGTTATGTATATTTTTTACTTTCGAAAAATTATTTTGAAACCCTTGTAATAATCCTGCTGCCGCGTTCGGCGTAGAAATTAGTAACCATATTAGACCCTTCGCTTATGCAGAAAATAATTGTACTCGACGATAATGAGGACATATTGGAAGCTGTTTCTCTGGTACTAAAAAGAAAACCATTAGAAGTTGTTGCACTAAGAGATCCCGGAGAGCTCATGAATAATATTCCTTCTCATGAACCAGCATTGCTGTTGATGGATATCTTTCTCGGTAAAGATGACGGGCGCAGAATTT
Source organism: Chitinophaga silvisoli (assembly GCF_003412465.1). Taxonomy (GTDB): domain Bacteria; phylum Bacteroidota; class Bacteroidia; order Chitinophagales; family Chitinophagaceae; genus Chitinophaga; species Chitinophaga silvisoli. The sequence goes on along the minus strand of NZ_QTJV01000014.1, from coordinate 115,305 downwards.
GTCGTTCATTAAAAGACAATCCTTCATTTGACCAACTCTCTGTTGTATTATTTTCTGCACAGACCTATACACCTGAATCAGTAGAGGCAAGTGGTGCTGATGCTATATTAGATAAACCCTTTTCTGTAAAAACATTGTATAAAATCATCGATCAGCTGGCTATATCGCCAGGGATGGTGAAATAAAAGGTAGAACCTTTGCCGGGAGTGCTTTCTACCCGGATTTGTCCATGATGTCGATGAATGATTTGAGCAGTTAAATACAAGCCTAAGCCCAAACCAGGATTTTTTTCCGAAGTAGGAGCGTTGCCTCTGAAAAATCTTTCAAATATTTGATCTTGCTTCTCATGTGTAATGCCAAAGCCTTCGTCGCGGATGCTGATCTCAACGCCGTTGGGAGTAGATCTGCCATTGATAGTGATGGCTGAGCCCCCGGGGGAATACCTGATGGCGTTGGTAAACAGGTTCATGAGCACCTGGCTGATGCGCTCACGGTCTATCATAACGTGCGGCAGGGAGCTTGTTTCCAGTAAGAGTTGGTGTGTGGTGGTGACTTGTATTTCATTAATTTTCTCTCGCAGCAGGTCAGTAAGATCAGTTTTTTCCAGGTTCAGTTGCAGTTCTCCGCCTGCAATCCGGTTGGTGTCCAGCAGGTGATTGATGAGGGTAGTGAGCTTGTCGATTTGCTTATTCAGTCTTTGCATCAAAGATGCTTCCTCTTTATAGCCGAGTTCTTCCAGTTGCCCATGTATCATTTCAGCATATACTTTCATACCGGTCACGGGTGTTTTCAATTCATGACTGGCAATGCCGATAAAGATTTCTTTTTGCCGCAGCAGCTCTTTCAGTTGCATTTCATTCCTATGCAATGCCTGTTCTGCGCGGGCACGTTCAACTGCCGCCCAGATTCTTTCCCCGGCTTCCTTTACCAGTGCTGTTTCGGTGCCGGTCCATATGCGGGTAGATTGTTCTGCTACGCAAAAGGCACCCAGCAGTGCACCATTTTTGATGAGGGGCACGGCAATGAGAGCCTTTACCGGCATGGCATGATCTGAGCTGTCGTTCAGGATGAGGGGGGCACCTTTTTCCAGCAGGTGCAGGAGCCAGGCATATTCTGTAGTACTATAATCCCCGATCAGGGAAGGAGCACCTGTTTTGAGATATTCGGTCTCAATGCTAAGTACCCCGTCGTAGGCTATATAAAAAGCATGAGCAGTGTGCAGTATTGCTGCGATTTTCTCAGTGGCTGCCGTCTGAATTGAAAGGGAATCGGAAAGTGGGTGAAGGGAGTCGGAGAGGGCCAGCAGGAAGGCCTGCTGCAATTTTCCAGTGATATTGTGAGCGGTAATGCTCACCCCGTCTTCAAGCTTAACAAAGGACTGGTGATAATAATCAGTTAATTCATAAATTTCCCGTTGAACAGGCTCACCAGTTTCCACAACATGTTTACAGATTTCAAAATCTTTTTGACGGCTTTGTCCCGTCTGGTCTCCATATATTTTTTCTGCTGCCCGGTTATTTAACACATATACGAAGTCTGTAATTGTACCCTCCTCATTTCGTACTACTTTAAGTACCTGGATCAGATCGTTTGCACTGTCCAGCGTAGCCTTCAGCAGATGAAGAAAGTTGAAACTTGTTTTCTCTTGCATTGGTGGAAATTAATAAAATTACTAATTTTGCGGCGCCCTAATAGCCGGGGGACGTACACTTATGTGCAAAGACCAGATTACCATTTTACTGGTAGATGATGATATAGAAGACCAGACACTACTTTCTGAAGCCATTCATAAAATAGCACCAGCTATTTGCGTAAAATTATTCAACACCGGATCAGAAGTTTTACATTACCTGTCATCGAGAGAGGGGGATGAGCCTTGTCTTATCGTATTGGATTACAACATGCCTGGTATTACTGGACTCCAGGTGCTGGAGCGCATTGGCCAGATCCACAGGCTCATCAGCATTCCTAAAATAGTTTGGAGTACTTCCAATTCCCATCACTTCAGGACACAATGTTTAAACGCCGGAGCACTCAAATACATTGTGAAACCGCAAAATTTGCAGGACCTGAACCAAATTGCGGCAGACATCATTGCGGCGTGCAATAAGGCAGCCTAAGTATTGTGGAATTCGATTATATGACTTGGATTATAAAAAAAGAGCGGGGTGTTGTGCCCCGCTCTTTTTTAATTATTTACCTGCTTGTTTCAGCAGCTCGTTGTTAAGATTTACATATTCCTGGATTTTTTCTTTCTTCGCCAGTTCCAGGCTTTCTTTTGCATTGGCAACTGCCCCCGCCTTATCACCTGCTTTCAGCAGGATCTTAGCTTTCCAGTACTTGATATAAAATACATCCGGCTGTGCCTTATCAGCTTCATTGATGTATTCTACTGCTTTTTTAATGTCGATATTATTATCGTAATAGTATTGTGCTGCCTGCATGTAAGGCTTCTTCTCAGTGGCCATAGCAGCATCAATGCTTGCAGTGATTTCAGCTTTCTGGTCTACAGTCAGGTGCAGCTGTACCTGTGTATGATCCCATTCGATGCTCAGCACCGCAGCAGCAGGTGTTACATTGTCAAAAGACATGGTATAGGTTTCCACCGCATAAGGCAATGTAGCCGGCTTAACGGTGAAACGCAAGAGGTCATCTGCTTCGCTGTAGGAGTAAGAACCCCACTGGTTAGCTTTTTTGCTGACGATGATGGTCCATTTATCTTTTTCAGGAATAGCGAACAGGCCATAAGTACCTGCTTCAATTTTGTGGCCTTCAATGCTCACCGCATCTTCAAAGGTAATAGCAGGAATACCGTTTGCACCCAGTCTCCATACGGAACCGAAAGGAACAAGTCCGCCGAAGATCTTACGCCCATTCATATTCGGACGATTGTATTTCAGGGTAACATCGTGAATACCTAGTTTCTGTGTGATACTGGTGCCGCTGCTTGCAGCCGGTACTTTCAAGGTTTGCGCATATATCCCGGTTGATAGGGTAAGGGATATAAGGGTGGTAATTACAGTTTTCATGGCGCAAATGTAGTGCTTTATCATAATAGATGAATCGCAGAAGCGATTCTGCAGGCAGCCATGCTGTTGTTGACATGGAGTTTTTGCAGGATGTTCTGCCGGTGCCGGTTCACCGTATATACACTGATGGAAAACCTGGCTGCTATCTCCTTACTGCTACTACCGCCCCTGATCATACGCAGCACCTCTTTTTCCCGCTCTGATAAAATGGAATTGATCTGCTGCTGGTCCGGCACCAGGAGCTGCCCTGTCCTGGAATTGACAATCCTGCCAAAGTAGGCAGTACCCTCCACCTGCTGTGGGGGAAAATTATACAGGCACAATGCCATCCACACACTCCCATTATCCGCACTCCTGATATAAAACATGCGGTGCTGTACAGGAACATATTCCTCCTGTGCATTCCGCATATGAAGAATACTGTTTACATAGTAATCATACCGTTCCTGGTTGGGCAGGTCTTTGAGCATATGAAAGAACTGGAGTTCCATGGCATGCTTGGCCTGCAGGTCATCCGGCCGGATCCTGTTAAATAATCCCTCTTCCCAGATGGAATCGATCTCTGTTTCTATCTGTAATCCCAATGCCGCTCCCGCAGCCCCGGCGTAGATATAACTTTTGTTCGCCTTGAGGTCACTAAGCACACATACGGCATTTTCTATCCCTGCATAGACTTTGGCCACCAGCTGGCATTGCGCCAATGGCGAATCCTGTTGTGAAAAAGTCTGTGTGAGCAGCGTATCATTCAGTATATTTTGGTTATTATTAACCATTGCACCTTGCATAAGCAGCATTTACATTTGCAAAAGTAATAATTCAATAAGTATGAAAAAGATTCTCTGGACCGTAGTTTCATTCATTGGCATGCACACTGTATCCGCCCAGACCCTTGAGAAAATGCAGTGGTTTAACGAACCTGCCAAATGGGATATCAAGGATAAGACACTGACCATGTTTGTGACCCCTCAGACAGATTACTGGCGTATTTCGCACTATGGCTTTACGGTAGATGATGCTCCCTTTTACTATGCCAATTACGGCGGAGAATTTGAAGTAAAGGTAAAACTTACCGGCAATTACAAGGCCCGCTTTGACCAGATGGGGCTTATGATCAGAACAGACCAGGAAAACTATATCAAGACCGGAGTAGAATTCGTGGATGGCAAGTTCAATGTAAGTACGGTAGTGACCCACAAGCTGAGCGACTGGAGTGTGACCACCCTGGAGAAGGTGCCGCCTTTTATCTGGATCAAGGCGGTGAGAAGACTGGATGCGGTGGAGATCTTCTACTCCTTTGACGATGTGAATTATGTCATGACCCGCAATTGCCCCCTGCAGGATAACCACCCTGTAATGGTAGGCATGATGGCCGCTTCTCCGGATGGCCAGGGCTTTGAGGCGAAGTTCGAAAACTTTACGGTGAAGCACCTGCCTGACGAGCGCCGTGTGCAGTGGCTAAATAAACATTAATCAACGACGCGATATTAATTCAAAAAGCCCCTATAGCATTCTATCAAGGCTATAAATCCTACATGAGTTAATAAAAAATTAAACATTGTTGCATTTTTAAGAAGCGAACGGTTATCTTTGCCAGGTGTCTGACAAGAGAAATATCGTCTTCAAAAGATGTCTTGCCTGGTGCCTGCTGGCCTTACTGACCCTGGTACACAGTGTAAAGATGCTTCACCACCATGCGCTTACGCAGGGGGAGCAGCGACAATGCCAGATCATTCCCTTTCAGCAGCCCGGTCATCATTGCGCCATTTGTGACTTTCATCTCACCAGGGATGTGGAAGTACCCGGGCTGCTCACTTTTTTACCTTCTTTACAGCCTGTATTACAGCAGTACGCATACCATATCCAGGGCTATTTTTATCTTCCTTCCTTTCACTGCCTGCTTCGCGGGCCACCCCTGACAGCCTGATACTTTATTTGTTTTTTACGACGTGAACGCCCGTTCGCGCAGGACTTATTTTTTCAAAATTTTAAGATGAACTTAAATATACCCGGCATCTTATTGCCGTTATTTTGCGTGCTCCATACGCAGGCACAAACCACTGACACTACCAGACTCAATGAAATTACCGTCACTGCCTCCGCCATGCCTGTTGAATTGCGAAAGATCGCATCCAGCGTATCGATCCTGAAGAACAGTGATCCTGAAATGAAGCAGATCCAGACCATAGACGAAGCATTAAGATATATGCCTGGAGTAGCTGTAGACCGCAACCGGGGCCTGACTACTACCGGTTCCCATACCACCGTAACTCTCCGTGGCACAGGGTCTGCGGGCCGTACCCTGATCCTGAAAGATGGTATTCCCCTGAATGATGCCTATACCGGCGGCGTTTCCCTCTGGAACAGCATTGCGGGCAATAGCATTGCCCGCATAGAAGTCGTACGCGGGCCTGGGTCCTCTATCTATGGTTCCAGTTCTATGGGCGGTACCATCAACCTGGTCACGGAGAACCCACGTAAACAAGGCAGCTTCGGTGCCGATGTACGCTATGGGTCTATGAATACCCTCATCGCCAATGTAAAGGGCGGCAGGCTTTTTAACAATGGCTTTGGCATCATGGCATTCGTGGAATATAAGAAGACCAGCGGCTACCAATACATGGCGGATAGTCTCTGGAAGAACTACTACCAGAAACCCTCCATGGAATTGCTGAATGCAAATGTGAAGATCTCTTACCAGCTGAATGACCGATCTAAACTGGAAGGGATCATAGACCTGCATACAGAGAACCCTGCCTCCGGTACATCTGTTTTATACAAGGAGAAAAACAAGGTCGCCAATTTCCTGCTCCGCTACTCCGGTAAAAATAACTGGTTTGACTACAGTGCATCGGCCTACTACAACCATGAAAAAATGAATACGGATGCCCTGAATTATAACACGGAAAAAGGGGCATTCAGCACAGATTATTATACAACCAATGTCCCTATCGACGTAAGTGGTTTTATCGGGAAAATCAGCCGGAAAATAGGCATTAACGACCTGACGATAGGCGGAGATGTCAGATTGAATAAATTGTCATCTGAAAAATATTATTATGGCAAAGGCAACCAGAACTATTCCGGCAACCAGAATTTTTATTCCCTCTTCATCAACGACGAGCTGTCTGTCGGCAATTCCCTGAACTTCAACCTGGGATTAAGATGGGACAACTGGCACAATGACAATGGTAAATTCTTCGATAACCAGAGTGGTACGCCCATCTCCATCCATTACAGCAATGCTTCCTCTTCAGTACTGTCTCCCAAGGCCGGCGTTGTATACCGCATCAATGAGCAGTTCAGACTCCGTTCGGTTTATGCCATGGGCTTCAAGGCACCCAGCATGTACTACATGTACAACTCTTCGCTCTTAGGCACTACTTTCCGCCTGGGCAATCCCGATCTGAAACCTGAGCGAATGGTATATTCTGTAGAAGCCGGGGCTGATTATACCCTGGGACAAAAACTGGAAATATCCGCCACTGCTTACACCTCCCGCTACAAGGACTTCCTGGATGCAGTATTGATAGATGCCTCCCAGGTACCTTCCTATTTCGATCCGGGCAACTGGGCAGTGCGCCAGTACATCAATATCGGTGCGGTCAGGCTCTCCGGTATAGAGACTTCCGTACGCTATAAGGTAGCACCTTATCTTACAACCATCCTCAGTTATTTTTATAACGATTCCAAAATCCTGAAATACGAATCCAACACAGCTTACGAAGGCAATGAAATGGATGGCAACCCGCATCACCGCATAGATGGTGGCATCTCGTTTTCCAAAGCAAAATACTTCGATGCCAGTGTATGGGTAAGGTATGCGACTAAGAGCTATGGCGACCTGGAAAATACGAAAGCAAGAGAACTGGCTGCGACTACCGTATTCGACCTGAGAGTGGCAAAACAGATCCGCCAATTCAATGTCTATGCAAATGTATTGAACCTGTTTGACAAGTTGTATTATGGCTACTATGGTTCTGCTACCAGTTATTATTATGCACCCCGCCGTTCATTCAATGTTGGCTTATCTTATAATTTATGAAAAAAATAGTGATCCTGTTATGGGCTGTGATGATGACTACCATCGTAACTGCCCAGGTAAAAGTAAGCCTGGTCCTGTCTGACAATTTTAGTCAGACAGGGGCCAAAGTAAAGGAGCTGCTCAAAGGCGACTGCGATCTGCATGTATTCTCCACAGCTGCTTACGATAGTACGCAGGCCGCATGGCTGGCGCAATCCGACCTGGTCTTTGTATATATCCATGCCTCCCCGGTATTCGAACAGGTAAGGCCCCAGGTGCTGAAAGCTGTGGCACACGGTGCCAAAGTCTATGTACTCGGCACCACACCTGATGAAGAGCACTACAAAAAAGACGGGGTGATCTTTAATAGGAAAGTCCTCAGTTACTTTGCACAGGCAAGTCTGGAGAACCTGAGGAACATGGTGCTCTTCTGCCTGAACAAGGATTTCAACACTAACTTTGCATACAAAGATGTCATCAGTTATCCTGAAAATGCAATTTATAATCTTACTACCGATTCCGTTTGCAATAGCTTCGAAAGTTACCTGGCAGGCTATAAGCATTATAAGCCCGGCAGGCCATGGATCGGTTTGTATAGCTTTCGCTATGAGTACCTGACAGGTCAGCATACTTATATTGACAAACATGTGGAAGCACTGGAACAGGCGGGTTATAACGTCATGCCATTCTTTGGTTTCCCCTTGGTAAATGCATTGAAACAATTCGGGGCGCAGTTGAATTTATTGATTACAGCATCTTCCTTAACAGGTTCATCTACCGAAGCGCTGCAGGAGCAGTTTACAAAGATGCAGATCCCTGTAATCAATATCATTCAACTGGATGGGAGTTACGAGGAGTGGACAAAATCAAAAACAGGCCTCAGCATCTTTGCCAGGGGCATGTACCTGAGCAGGCCTGAACTCAGCGGCCAGATTCAACCTACTGTCACCAGCAGCCAGGAACTGAATGCAGAAAAGATTGTAGAAAAGACAGTCATCCCCGATCGGGTAAAGCGCCTGGTAGACAGGGTTAACGCCCTGATCAACCTGCAGGAGAAGCCTGATAAAGACAAGCATATTGCTATCATTTATTATTCCAACCCACCGGGAAAGGATAATGTGGGAGCCAGTTACCTGAATGTATTACCTGCCAGTATGCAGACCATCCTGGAGAGAATGCGGCAGGAAGGATATGATCTTGGAAAAGATAGTCTGGCAGTCTTCAACGATGTCATGCGGCAGGGCAGGAACATTGGTACATGGGCACCTGCAGAGGTAGAGCGCCTGGTAAAATATGGTCATCCCATCCTGGTGCCAATGGAAGAATACCAGCAATGGTTCACTACCCTGAGCGTAACCTTTCAGAAGCAGGTAATTGCCAAATGGGGCGCACCTGCATTCTCCAAAATCATGACCTGGCGTGATGCACAGGGGAAGGCTTACTTTGTATTGCCGGCCGTACAATATGGTAATATCATGCTGATGCCGCAACCTGCCCGTGGCTGGGACCAGGATGTAAATACCATGTATCATGATATCACCCTGCCACCTCACCACCAGTACATAGCATTTTACCTGTACCTGAAATATAAATATAAGGCCGATGCTCTTATCCATCTCGGTACCCACGGTACACATGAATGGCTCAGCGGCAAAGAAACCGGTTTGAATGACGACGATGCGCCGGAAGCCCTCATCAATAATATGGTGAATATCTATCCATACATCGTAGATGATGTAGGCGAAGGATTGCAGGCCAAGCGCAGAGGAATGGCCATTGTCATTGACCACATGACTCCTCCGTTTGATTCAGCAGGATTGAACCCACAAATGAAAGAACTGGCTGCCCTGATCAATGAATACATGGCTGCAAAAGAAAAGAGCGAGGTGCTGGCCGATGCAAAGATGCAGGCTATCAAAGCACTTAGCCAACAACTTTCGCTGACGAAGGAGTTCAATAAAGGTATTCAGTCACTCGAGCACTTCGTGCAGGAAACAGGAGAGAAGCAGACACCTTTCGGGCTGCATACATTCGGCGTATCACCCCCTGATACCAACCGCAATGTTATAGCCAGCGGGCCTGCCGAAATGAATGCATTGATGGATGCGCTGAATGGTAAATACATTCCGGCGGGGCAGGGCAATGATCCTATCCGTAACCCGGCCTCTTTGCCTACAGGGAAAAACTTTTATGCATTCGATCCTTCCAAATTACCCTCCAGGGATGTATATAAGGCGGGCAGCGATTTAGCAGCCCAACTCATTGCCCGTTGTGATACATTTCCTGAAAAGGTGACTTTCAATTTATGGTCAACGGAAACCATCCGGCACGAAGGGGTGATTGAATCACAAATTCTCGCCCTTATGGGGGTAGCACCTACTTACGATGGTTTTGGCCGTGTCAGCGGTGTGCAACTGCTGCCACTGAATCGCCCGCGGGTAGATGTGGTGATCATACCCTCCGGTTTATACAGGGACATGTTTCCTAACCTGATGGCGCTCCTGGATCAGGCAGTGTCGCTCGTAAAAGATGCAGATGAACCTGACAACTATGTACGCAAACATATCTTAGCCACGACGCAAAAATTGCGTGCCCAGGGGGTAAATGATTCGCTGGCAGCACGTCTTGCCGCTGTGAGAATGTTCTCTGTACCCAGTGGTGCTTATGGTACCGGTCTTGAGGATGTGATTCAATCTTCCGGCACCTGGAATGATGAAACACAGGTATCAGATGTGTACTTCAACAGGATGAGTCATTTGTATGGGCAACATTTCTGGGGAGACAAAGCAGAAAATACGGACAGCAGTCTGCCGAAAAACCTAAGTATGCAGTTGATGAAAAGCACCCTTTCAGGTACGAAGGTCGTTGTGCACAGTAGATCTTCCAACCTGTATGGTGCACTGGACAATGATGATTTGTTTCAGTACCTGGGTGGTGCAGCTATGGCTATCAGGGCGATTGACGGGAAATCACCTGAGGTAGTGATCACTAATTTATCGCATGGCAAAGGCGTGCAGGAATCACTGGATACGTATATAGGACAGGAATTGCAAAGTCGCTATCTCAATCCGAAATGGATTGATAAAATGCTGCAGGAAGGTTATGCAGGGGGGCGGATGATCAATAAAGTAGTGGCGAATGTGTGGGGCTGGCAGGTCACGGTACCGGAAGCAATCGATGAAAATAACTGGCAGCAGTTATACGATACTTACATCAACGGTGAGCGAAAAAAGCAGTTTGCCGAAGGGCACAATTTATACGCATACCAGGTCATGATTTCCAGAATGCTGGAAACGGTGAGGAAGGACTACTGGCACCCTGATAAGGCGGTGACAAAAAAACTCGTGAAAGAATACATACAGACGATGCGGGAGACAGGTTTATCCTGCAATGAAAATGTATGTGGAAATGAGGCCTTGTCCGAATTTGTAAAAGGACAAATCAGTAACCAGAAAGACCTGAATGATTACAATCGCATTCAACAAAAGAGTGAGCAGAAAGCACCAGGTGCACAGTTACAGTTTCAGTCAGAAAAGCCGGGTTTATAGCCCGGCTTTTTCTATATATACCTGATCACTTTTACAAATCTGCCCATGTAATACTTATCGAGTGTCGTCTCTGTTACACCATAAGCTTTACCGGAGGTAGAATGGATAAACACGATGCTGTCACCTACCTGCGTAATGATGCCCATATGTCCGACAGTACGGATTGTGCTGTCAGTTCCGGTAAATAAGATCAGGTCTCCCGGCTGAGCTGTTGCCAGGGACACAGGCACACCTTCATTGGTAAATCCCGCACTACTTCTGGGTACATCAATTTTAAAATGATTGAACACATAAGTGATAAACCCGGAGCAATCAAAACCCTCGCGGGGATTGGTCGAACCGTATTTATAAGGGGTGCCTTTCAGTGTTTTGGCAAAGCGGAGCAGCTTGTCCGCCAGGGTACTTGTATCTACAGGCGCAACAGTTAGCGTAGAATCAATGCCCCGTTCTTTGGGAGCAGGGCTACAGGATAAAACGAAGGATAGTAATAAGGTATTCAACATAAGTATAATGGCAGGGCGTACAGGAATGAACTCCTGTATGCCACTGCTGTAAATATACTTATTTTTTATCATCCTTTTCATCTTCGTCCTCATCATTATCATTATCAGGCACATCGTTATTTGATGCCATTCCTTCTCCCACCTTGCGGACAAGGGTAGAGATAGGGCCGTCCATATGTTCCTCAGGATGTGCTCCTGTGGTTTCGGGATCCGGCTTTACTAATGGTTCATCCTGTTTGTTTTTGGGATCTTGCTGTATCATATCACATCGTTTTGATTCAATGATACCGGTAACAAAATCATGCCTACATTTGCAGCTATGAAAAACGTACTGATCATTCTCCTGTTCCTGCAGCAGGGCCTAAGCGCACAACCTATAAAGAAAGATAGTCTTCATACCTACAACAAGACCCTTACACCCGGGCAGATGAAATCTGACCTTCAAACTTTTTTTGACATCCGTAAAGCGGTTAATTCTGGCCTTTATCGCTATCGTACACCGAAGCAGATAGACAGCATTTACAAATGGGCATTCAGGGAGATAAAAAAGCCGATGAGCACCCTGGATTTTTTCCATATTATCCTGCAGCTGACGGATTTTGAAGGGAGTTGCCATAACTATACAGAACCTGACGCAGAACTGGTTGGGTATCTAAACCGGCAGAAGGCCTTCTTCCCTTATGCCATCAAGTACATAGAAGGTAAAATGATTTTTAATACTGTTGGCGCTGCCATCCCGGTAGGCTCAGAAATATTGAGTATAAATGGGGTGCCGGAGCAACAACTCATGCAATCTTTCTACAAATATTGCACGGCAGATGGTTTTACTATCACAGAGAAACAATCCAGCAGTGTAGATAAGAGTTATGGCATCCGGTACCTGTATGAATACGGGGTGAATGATAGTTTTAAAATCAGCTATCGCGCACCGGGTACTACGACTACGCAGACCATCACTGCTGCAGCCATCACCAACGACGAGCGGAATGCAGTATTTGCCGCCAGGTACAGCGCGCCTGTAGATAGTATTACTGACTGGCGGGTGCAGCCTTCCTACAGCTTTAAAATGCTGAACCCCAATACGGGATTATTCAATTTCCGCATCTTCAATATGGCGGATGATGACACGGATCCCCGCTTCGCCGGTTATGTAAAATATCTCGACAGCGTCTTTCAGCTGCTGGCAAAAAATAATGTGCCCAATCTCATTATCGACCTGCGTGGAAACCCGGGTGGCAGCGATCCTACCTTCGAACAACCAGTGATGTACCTGACGGATTCCAATTTTAAGGAAAATACTTTGGCTTACAGCATCTTTGGAAAGGAAGTGCCTTTTGAACAATACTTCTATGGGATCTCAACGTCGCATAGAATGGACTCCGCTGAAAAAGAAGAAGGAAAAAAGATGCTCTATGATTATTTTCCTAAATTGGTCAATGGGAAGAATATCCAGAACCCCAGATACAACCCGGTGTATCATCCAAAGAGTCCTGGTTATAAAGGCAAATTGTATATGCTGATCGATGAGCGGGTGGCTTCAGCAGGTTCTCATATGGCATCGCTGGTGAAGGCTTATGCAAGGAATGTAACGGTAGTAGGTGTAGAAACGACGGGTGGTTATTATTACCACAATGGGCATATGCCGATGGTGTATGAACTGCCGAATTCAAAGATCAAATCTAAGTTCTCGTTTGTGCATGTAGAGCAGGATGCGGTGGTGAAACCGGATCAGCCGGAGGGGAGAGGGATAATTCCTGATTATACAGTGTGGCCTTCGTATGCTGATTTTATGCAGAACAGGGATACACAGATGGAGTATGTTTTAAAATTGATCAATAAATGATGTATTTCACGGGGAAAAATTAAATTCATTCTCCGGGCCTTTCTTTTTTTTAACCGGGTTCAGGAAGCATAGTCTTCCTGAATTGCCCTGCCGTCAGCCCTTCCTGTCTTTTAAACAATTTATTTAAATGACTCTCATCCGTAAACCCCAGCTCTTCCGCTATCTGTGCAATTGACAGCCTGCTATACCTAAGCCGGCTCTTAGCCAGTTCCAGTTTATAATCCAGTATAAACTGCCTGATCGTCTTCCCTGTCTTCTTATTGAAATATGCACCGATATAATCTTTAGATAAATTGAAATGCTCCGCAATTCCGCTCAGGCTGATCTTCTCATGGTCATAAATATTATGCTGAATAAACTGGGTCATTTCATATCCGGCAGATTCCACCTGTGCAGGGATCTCCCTGGTTACCGGCTGCTGCGCATAGCGTGCAATGATATTTAACAGTAAAAAAACAAGATTTTGGAGCACGACTTCCCTGAAAATACCATTTCCTTCCCATTCAGTCACCGTCCGTTGGATGAGTGAGCCGGAAAAGACCCTGTCCGCCTCATTCAACCCGATGAACCCTTTAAAATGCCCCGCATGCTGAAAAATATATTCCAGCTGGCGGAAGTAATGACTCAGTTCCGGCTTGTCATGCCCGATAGGTGAATTTCTTCCAAACAGTGCGGCCGTAAAATCAATGATCACGAAGGAAGACTTACTGTGCGCGAGAAAGGCGTGTTTATCCGCAGGAGTGAGGAGGAACAGGTCGCCCTTGCCGTAAGGGAACTGGTTATCATTGATTAAATGAATGCCACGACCCTCCAGAATATAGATGATCTCAAAACAATCATGTCGGTGCATAGGAGTATGATCTGCAGAATACTCCTTTATTGCCAGTGCAAAATCACTTTTAATCATGCTGGAAAATTACGGAAAGTTCTTTGTTTTTTACCTGTTTTTCCAATAGTGCCCTGTCTACTTTTGACTCATGAAAAATCATTTATCCGACCTTATCCGGATAGCGGGTGCCGCCGTGGCGCTAACGCTATCCCTGTTGGGCATTCTGCCTTACATGATTATCCCTGTCGCCGCCACCCTGATCTGCGGCTATCCTATGTTCAAAGAAGCTTTCGACGCCATCAGGGAGCGTCATATGACCATGGAGCTGTCTATGTCGATTGCCGTACTGGCTGCATTGGCAGCAGAACAGTATACTACGGGCCTGGTCATCACCTTGTTCGTATTGGTGGCTGAACTACTGGAGCACCTGATCGTAGACCGGGGCCGCGATGCACTAACCGGCCTCGCCGCCCTGCTGCCGCAAACGGCCAAAGACCTGCAACCTGGCGATACGGTGGTGGTCCGGCCTGGTGCCCATATTCCGGTAGATGGAATTGTGCTGAAAGGCAATAGCTTCGTAAACCAGGCCGCCATCACCGGGGAGTCGCTGCCGGTAGAAAAAGGCCCTAACAGCGAAGTACTGGCAGGTACGATCAACCAGGATGGCGTATTGGAAGTCATCGCAACCAGTATTGGCAAAGACACCATTTTCGGCCGTATTATAGGCGTAATGGAATCTGTGCAGTCAAGTCAGTCACCTATCGAGAAAACCGCCGATAAACTGGCTGCAAGACTCGTTTATTTCGCCCTCGGTGGTGCGCTCATCACCTGGCTGGTCACACACAATATGAATGCAACTATTTCGGCCCTCGTCGTAGCTGGTGCCTGTGGCGTAGCTGCGGGTACACCACTCGCCATCCTGGCAGGTATTGGCCGTGCAGCCCGCGAAGGTGTGGTGATCAAAGGTGGGGTGTACCTGGAACAGCTGGCAAAGGCCGATACGGTACTGCTGGATAAAACAGGGACCCTCACGCTGAATAAAGCGATTGTGACAGATGTCAGCAGCTTCAATGGAATTGACAGCCGCAGATTATTACAACTCCTGTCTACCGGCGAGCAGCATTCCGATCATCCGCTGGCCGGAGCTATTATGGAGGCTGCCAAAAATGAGGATATCCAGCCTGGTGCCTATGACAACTATAATTACCTGCCCGGCAAAGGATTACAGTTTTCACAGGAAAATGAATACTACCTCATAGGTAATACCGGCCTGTTTGAAGAAAAGAAAATTGATGTCGGCATTGCAGCCCCCTGGCTTGAATCAGCCCGTGAGCAGGGTGAGTCAACCGTATTAATCGGTACCCACGAACACATCCTGGGTGGGGTACGTCTCGTAGACCTGATGCGGCCCGAGGCCAGGGAAGCCATTTCTGACCTGCATGATCATCATTTAAAAATCATTTTGTTATCGGGCGATCATACGGCCAGTGTAAGTGTAACCGGCAGAAAACTACGCGTAGACGAAGCTGTTGGTAACCTGTTGCCTACGGATAAACTGGCTTACATTCAACAGCTAAAAGCCGCAGGCAAAAAGGTGATCATGGTTGGCGATGGTATCAACGATGCACCTGCGTTAATGGAGGCACATGTGGGCATTGCCATGGGTACCGCTTCTAACATTGCCTTTGAAAGTGCCGATATGGTGCTGACGAATAATGACCTGCGTAAAGTTGGGGTAGCGATTGGTATTGCGAAGCAATGTATGAACGTCATTCAGTTCAATTTCTGGGGCACGATCATCGTTGATGCGGTGGGCATTGTACTTGCATTCATGGGGTATTTAAGTCCTATGGCGGCTGCTATGATCCACGTTATTTCAGAACTTATATTTATATTAAACTCAGCAAGATTATTCAGAAAGCGGTAAAGATGATGTCTTTATTGCTTATAATTTACATTGAAGTCCTCTTTTTCTATTACATTATTGATCGCCTGTTATTCAGATCTTAAATCCGGTTCCCGGTTAAAGTTTAAATGAAAAAATTCATATCCGGAATTTAACCCCAGGGAGAATGCCGGTATTTTTAAGGCAGATGTGAGTGAGACAAATTTATCCTCCCTTCCATTATTGGAATAGTACATCAGGGGGAATAGGGAGCAAAATTTTGCTCCCACGTGGAAATCATAGGATCCTGTTCAGTACATTCAGTAGCGCCGGAATGCTACGCAATCCTTGGCAGCCTTACAGCCGTCAGCACAATACACCCGGCCTGTTTTCCTCCATCCTTACAGGAAGTGTCCTGCAGGATATCACCTACCAGTGCACTGGTGCCATAGTGTGCTACCACGCCATTCACTACTCCTTCCATCAGTTCCAGGTTGGAATAATTATAGAATAATGGCTCGACTTTGATAATAGACCTGAATTCCTGTTCTAACTGAAACCTGATCTTTGTTTCCATATCAGGCAGCGCCTGTTCATTACATTTTACTGCGTTGATGATGACCTGTGTATCCCATACGATTCGCGGTCTTACCCAGTTGTAATAATTTTTTCCGGAAGTAATGATTTGCTCTTGCTTAAAGTTGTGTTCAGGAATCAGTTTGTTGATCTCTTCAATGATGTGGCTTTTAGAGTAGTCCATTTTAAAATGTATTTTTTCGTAGGTCTATTTCAAACGTGAGATTAATGCATGCTGCATTTATATTTCATGTTCACAATCTCCCCTTTGAGTGATCCTTGTCATTCATAACAACTGTCGTGGCATAGGCGGGTTACCAGCCCGGTAATTTAGACATTTGTAGTTGAATAATCAAAAGCTATTTATACCTTAGTATTGAAACCATGAACCCGGCTGCCCTATGCAATCAACCCGCTTCAAATTCTTTCAGCTCCCCGCACCCTCGTGCAGCCAGTTTGTAATCTCTACACATTAATAACGTTTACGAATAAATCTATGTTATGCGGATCCTCATTTTTATATGCCTCCTTATTCCAGGGGCAGCTGCATTATACGCACAATCGCCTGTTGTAAAAGTCGCTGTTTTAGTCTACCAGGGTATGGAACTCCAGGATTTTGCAGGCCCGGCGGATGTATTTAACAAGGCCAACACTATTACAAGGGGAGCGTACCAGGTCTACACCGTGTCCTGCACAAAGGAAGTCGTGTATACAGATGGCCATATCGGCATACAGCCTGATTACAACATGCAGCAGCTGCCAAAACCGGATATTTTAGTGATTCCGGGTGCCGCGATCAGCATGCCGGACTCCCTCAGCAGGGATAGCACCCTGCTTTCATTGATCAGGCACTACCAGGATAGTGTTTCTGTGATCATGTCTGTATCCTCAGGCGCTTTTTTACTGGCATCGGCCGGTTTACTGGATCAGCAGGCGGCCACTACCCATTTCTTCCTGGCGGATGACTTTGTAACGGCATTTCCTGCTATTACCCTGGTAAAAGATGTACGCTATGTAGATATCGGCAATATCATAACCACCGCCGGGGCGACAGCAGGTATCGATGCTGCCCTGCACCTGGTGGAGCGCTATAGTGGGGAGCGGATTGCAGGTATGGTCGCACGGGCCATGCAGTATTCGCCAAGGCGGGAAGAAACCTGGCCCCAGGCCCCGACAGGTATGGATTATAAAAAGGATGCAGATGTAGTGTGCGGAATGATAGCGATTGATAAGAATACCTATGCATCATACCAGGGCAAACGCTATTATTTCTGCTCCGAAATCTGTAAAAAGACGTTTCTAAGAAATCCCGGTCAATATACAGTTAAACAATAGAGCTGCGAAGGGATGATTACTGATGCGCTTTCTTATAATTGCTGAAGGTGGTAGCAGTTCTTTTTTTGAAATAATTGGAGAGGTGACTCTCATCAGTAAACCCGAATTCGTCCGCAATTTGCCGTAGTGTCAGTCCGGCTGCAACTCTGCTTTCAATAAGCTTAATGCGGTAGTTGTCAATGTATTCCCTGAAGGTAATGCCATAGTTGGCTTTGAAGTATTTACCAAAGTAATTCGGGGAGATATTGAAAGTGTGGGAGAGCTGCCTGACCTGGATCTTTTCTGGTTCGTAGATGTGTTGGTGAATGAAGGAAATGAGTGCCTGCTTGTCGTTGTTCCAGTTGTAATGAGTGTTCATATCGCCCCATTGCTGCTGGAAGAGGGCGAAGAGGGAGAGCACCTGGTAAAAGATGAAGGGGGAGGAGAGGATGGTTTTGTGGTCTTTGGAATGAATAAGGGTTTTGATGGTACGTAAGAGGTTCTGTTGAGACAGTTCATCCATGGTGAGCCGCATCTCTTTGAATGCCTTGTTACGCATCATCATTTCCGGCTGGAATTTGAGCAGTGAATTGGGCATGAGGGGTTTGCGTTCGCTGAAGTAGCTATCGGTGAATTTTATGACTCCAAAATGGGTTTTTCGTTTGATTTCCAGGTAGTGTGTATCCTCGGGGGAGATGAGGAACCAGTCATTGGCCCGGTAATGCACAACGTTATTATTCAGGAAGTGCCTGCCGGTACCGGTGAAAATATAGACGATCTCGTAATAGGTCTGGGAATGAGAAGGTTGGTGGAATTGTTCTTTGACAAACTCCTCAATCACCAAAGCATCAAACTGCCGAAGTTTCTTCATGGCTTAAATTTACAAATTTATGGTGCTTTTTTACAAGTTAATCCAGCGCAGGGTTTTCCAATTTTGCATTACAACTTTTGTTAAAGTACAATGGACAATTTTATATTAATCGCTGTCTGCATCCTGGCAGGCATGCTGATGCAGCGGGCAAAGTTACTGCCTGCGGATGCGCATAAAGGCATCAATACCTGGTTACTGTACCTGGCACTTCCGGCTGTTTCACTGAAATATATACCAACGATAAACTGGTCGCTGACCATGCTGTTTCCATTGGCCTCGACGGTGATCGTGTGGGCGGGGAGTGCTTTGCTGACTGCATTGTATGTGAAAAAGAAGCGGTATGGACAGCGATCCAGGAGTACGCTGGAACTGGCGAGTGGGTATAGCAATACTTCGTTTATCGGCTTTCCTCTTATCATCGCATATTTTGGAGAAAAGTACCTGAGCATTGCGATCATTTGTGACCAGGTCTTATTTATTTTGTTGTCAACAGCCGGGATCATTACGGCGATAAAAGGAGATCGTAAGTCAGGTGCCGAGGTAGAGGTAAAGATGATCCTGAAGAAGTTATTTACGTTCCCGCCTTTTCTCGGTTGTATCACCGCCCTGACTTTGCCTCATTTTATCAACCTTTCTCCGATAGAGCCGCTTTTCGGAAAACTGGCAGCTACGGTAGCTCCCCTGGCATTGTTTTCAATTGGGATGCAGTTGAAGTTCAATGGATGGGAGAAACAACGGGGGCAGTTATCTATGGTGTTATTGTATAAGTTGATACTAGCCCCAATGCTGGTGTTAGGAGCCGCAATCATAACAGGGGTATGGGGTGATGTAGCGAAGATCAGCATCTTTGAGGCGGCGATGCCTACGTTTATTACGGCGAGTGTGGTGGCGGAACAGTTTAACCTGAATTTTCGTTTGGTCAACCTGATCATTGGAATCGGGATTATCTTGAGTTTGATGTCTACGTTTTTGTGGGCGAATATATTGCAGTATTTATATGGGTGATGGCGGCTTTGCCCCATCTTCTAACCTGGAGATGCCCAGGCATGGAATCAGGAGATTTTTTGAAATAGAATGGTCCCCTGATTCTCCCTGCATCATTATTCACTTGATAATGAACTGCTTTGCATAGATCCTACCTTACCATCCCCTCGAAATCCGCTGCTATCCATCAACTCCAAACAGCCAAATCCAAGCCCGGTACATTAAATCAGCATTAGAAAATTCCCGGATTCTAATTACGTATAGATGAATTAGTTATTAGCTTTTACCCTATGGATGGGTAAAATATAACATATAAAAATTATTAAATACAACCTTTTCCTGTTAAATTTGGACGGATTATCCAGCATTCCCTGCCTATGATTAAAAAATACACCATTCCTTTTTTAGGAAGGAACAAGGACATTTTCATCTTCCCGGACCATACTATCCAGGACCTATCCCAGAGTTAACTAATGCGGCTGGCATTGTTGTGTTTTACTTAATTAATTGAAGATGAAACGGTTTTTGTTTTTATTTGCTTGTCTGTGTGTGTTCTCTGAGATTGTCAGCGCACAAACTATTTACATGAACGTTCCTGATACTGTCTGCATGTCTACAAACAATGCTACATCCGATCAGGTTAAGTTCACGAGTATAAATGCTTATCTCGCTTCCGGACAAACCGGTGCTACTGTCTGGACCATTCAAACACCAGGGGGTACTGATGTGGATTATTCCATCCTGTATTCTGCCAGTGCTTCGACGGACAAAACAGCTAAGCTGACATCAAACGCGCTCACACTCCAGTTCCTCGCAGCAGGTACCTATACCTTAACGGCTGCCATGACGTACAGCAACGGCACTGTATACCGAAAAACGATGACCCTCGTGGCTATCGATTGTACCATGCCTACCTGTAATGGTGGTAATGCCGTAATGCCTGGCTTCTCTGAAGACTTTGGCACACTCGCCAGCAATGCCAGTAAAAAGGAGTATTCTCCCTCTTCTGCTGTTGCTTACAATTATGATGGTTCAGGCACCATTGGGATGGCGACGAACAACTATGCAATTTCTTACACCACGCATTGGGCCAATGACTGGATCACAGCATCAGATCATACAGGTAGTAACAGGGGAGGTATGCTGGTGGCAAATGCGGATGCTGATTCCCGGATCTTCTACGCTAAAACTATCAGTGGTCTTTGTAAAAATTCTGTATATAATTTCAGTGCATGGCTCCTCAACGTAGATAGTTCTCTCGCATTTACCCAAAACTGCCCTGATTACGAATATGCCGGTGTCACCTTCCAGATCCTGAATGCGGCAGATACCTCCCAGGTATTAGGTCAATATAAAACCTACGCCCTCTCTATGAACCTGGCTGGCAGACAATGGCAACGATATGGAGGTACCTTTACGGTGCCTTCTTCTGTTTCTGATGTGGTCGTGCGTATTAAAAATGATGGCAAAGGTGGTTGTGGCAATAACATCGCTATCGATGATATTGAATTTACCTATTGTAGCCCGGTCATTGCTACTACGATCGAAGGGAATTCTGAAAACCTGAGAGAAGTGTTGTGCCAGGGGGCCCCGACTATTCTCACTTCATCTTATTCCCCTGCATCTTATTATACAAATGCTGAGTACCAATGGGAAATGTCTGACGATGGTGGTGTCACCTGGTTCAATGTACCCTATGGTACCGCAAACGACGATACGCTTGTCATCACCGCAGGTGAACTGGTAGGTACCAGGAATGCGGCTGCTGATTACTACTTCCGTGTTCGCTTATTCGAAAGCGGCTCCTCTTCCGAGACCTGTGCCGCACCTTCTGCTTCCGTGAAACTTACCATTCTGCCTATGCCACAGCTGACGCTTACCAAGAGCCAGGTGTGTGCGGGTGCTGTAGTTGACCTGCAGGCATCAGGCGGCTTTGATGTATTTGAATGGAGTGATACGAGTTACCAGGGGCCGGACCGATCTATTAAACTGATCAGTGATACGACCGTCACCGTTTATGGCATTGTCAAATATGGCCAGGATGGTATCAAGGAATGTGTGGATTCCAACAGTGCGACCATCAAGGTAGACGACGAGCCGGTGGTGGAGGTGGGCGCTTCGCCTACTTCATTGTGTGTCGGCAACAGGGTCAACTTATTTGTAAATGATATCCTGGGTACTACAGCAGATTCTATCCTTTGGTATAGAGGTACCCCTGGCGCTGGTCAGTTACTCACCGATTTTACAGGCCAAACATCCATCACCTATAACCCGGAAAGTGCTACTGACAACCAGTTTTATGTAAGGGTGATCCAGAATAGTTGTGAGGTGACCTCGGCGGCGATTACGCTCACGCTCACGGATATACCTTTGCCTGATCCGGGCACCAATATGTTCTCATGTACGAGCGACAATCCGACGGGACGATTCGTGATGACCCGTTCTGTGGCTGCCGGCACTAAAGGTTCCTGGCAGACGATCGGTCTCGAAGGTCCGGGCATAGCAGGAGTGACAGGTGATATTAATTTTGATGACTATGTAGTTTATAATAAGAACAACCCGAAAGCTCCTCTTACCATGACCACAGCAGGTACTACAGCTTACCTGCAATGGAAAGTTCAGGGTACTACAAATTCATCCTGTGTGGCTTATGCATACGATACCATTACTTATATGGGAGAAGCTACCCGCGCTTATGTAGACAGTGCGATGACCCAGTGTGGTGCTTCCAATGTATTCACGATGGCAGCAAATGAGCCGAACATTGACCTGACAGGAGAATTCGTGGAGACGGGAAAATGGACTTTGATTTCAGGAACGGCCACGATTGCTGATTCAAGTGCTTACAATACCAAAGTGACAGTACCGCTGGGTAGTTACCAGGATGTGAAACTGCAATGGAGCATTTCCAACAAGGCAGCATGTGGTACTACTTACGATACCGTCACCTTACATTATAAAGATCTGCCATCGGCTACCATAACGCCGGTTACGGTATGTGCAGCTGCCGGAAGCTTTGATTTAAATCCAACAGCTATCACTGGTAGTCCTGTATATTATGCTATCACCGGTACCATGACCGGGTTTACGGCAGTACCAACCACACCTGTTACAACATGGCCGGTGGCTGTCAGTTTCCCGGCTACCACCGCTGCCGGTAGCTATACCTTCCAGCTCACAATCAGTAATGATAGCCTGGGTTGTACGAATACCATTCCATTCACCGTAAATGTGCAGTCAGGTTCCGTAGATCCTACAGGCGTAACCGTTGGTTCACCAGTCATTTGCCAGAGCGGTACCACTACCCTGACAGTAGAAGGTGGTAGTCTGGCAAAAAATGCAGACGGCACCGATGCGGCCAACTGGGTATGGTATGAAGGAGCCTGTGGTCCAGGTACTTCCATTGGCACAGGTGCAACCATCACTGTACCGGTTTCTGCTACTACCACTTACTATGTAAGGGCAGAAGGTGCAGCTGCCTGCGCAGGTTCCAATTGCGCCAGCAGTATTGTAACGGTTTATGATAAGCCGGCAGATGCTGCAGCAGGTGCTGATGCCAGCCATTGTAGCGATTCAGTGTTTGTAATGACTGCCAATGCGCCATCCATTGCTGCCGCAACCGGCGCATGGACGGTGAGCAGCGGTACGGCAAGAATTGCCGATACCACCAGCCCGACCACTACTGTATATATCAAACCAGGTAATACCGCTATCCTGACATGGACCATTACTAATGGTGCATGTATCACATCAGACAATGTAACGCTGGCCAACTACGCCCTTTCAGGAATCGCCGATGCAGGTGTAGATACAATAAGCCAGTGTAATAATAATACCTTCGTGATGTCAGCAACAGGCACCGGTACCTGGAGTTTCCTGCCTGGTACTGCGGCCACGATCGACAATCCAAACAGCGCCACCGCTACTATTACACTCCCTGCCGGTGATACTGCAACGGCGATCTGGAATGCGACGAATGGCTTGTGTACAAGTACTGACAGCATCTTCCTGCGTAACTATGCAATGCCTGAAGATGCCGATGCAGGTGCTGCCCAGACTCATTGTAACGATTCGCTCTTCCATATGGCTGCTGCGACTTCCGCTTACCAGGGTACCTGGACGGTGATCAGCGGAGCGGCTACCATTGCCGATGCTGATAAGCATAATCCAACTGCCGATGTTTTTGTTTTAGTCAATACAACCGCTACCTTACAATGGGTCCTGAACAATGGATCCTGTACAGGTAATCCTGCAACTGTTACCTTAAGCAATATCGGTGGAGTACTGGGTAACTCCATCTCCGCCGATCAGGTGCTGTGTGCTTCCGAAACACCAGCTACCCTGAATGGTACCGCTACCGTAAGCGGTGGCGATGGTACCTATGCTTACCAGTGGCAGATGAGTACAACCAATGCAATTACCGGTTTCTATAATGTAACTACCGGTACCGGTGGTACGACGGCTACCTACACGCCTGCTGCACTCACCGCTGATACTGTTTGGATCAGAAGGGTAGTGAGCTCCGGTTGTAGCGGCAGCTCCATCAGTAATGTTGTAAAACTGCAACGCATCAGTACACCCCCGGTAGTTGTATCAGTGCCTGCTTCTAAGAATGCAAGTTGTCAGCCAGGTGCCGACTTCACGACCCTCTTTGGTTCACCGGTGTTCAGTCATGCACCCTATAACAACGAGAGCCTGACAGTTACCTATGTTGACAATACGACGAATACAGATGCCTGTACGACCATCATCATGCGTACCTGGACAGCCAGAGACCGTTGTGGTCTTACGGCTACCGCACAGCAGACCATCACCGTCAAGGATACCACCGGGCCTGTGTTCACTACTGCTGCACCAGCGAACATTACAGTTGCCTGTGATAACATCCCGGCAGCTGTAAGTCTTACTGCCAATGACCTTTGCTCCGGTAGTGTCACCGTAGCGCCCACTGAAGAAAGAGTGGATATGGCGGGTGTATGTACCAATAATTATTACCTGGTCCGTAAATGGGTAGCAGTAGATAATTGTGGTAATGCCAGCGATACCCTGAAACAAATTATTACAGTAAAAGATACCACAGGACCTGTGTTCAATATGACCCAGCCTGCGAATATCACCGTGGATTGTGATAAGGTACCTGCTGCCGTCACCCTGACTGCTACAGACAATTGTACGGCGGGAACCATCACGGTGACACCTGTAGATACCAGGCAGAATGTGTCTGGCAGCTCATGTGTGAATACATACCAGATCACTCGTACCTGGACCGCGGCTGACAATTGTGGCAATGTCTCTGTACTGAAACAGATCATTACTGTAGTGGATACCACCAGACCAGTGTTCTCTGTGACGGTGAGAGATACCACTATCAACTGTGATCAGTTGATTTCATTAGACCAGGTGACTGCAACAGATAATTGTACTGCGAATGTGAAAGTGACATTAAACCAAACGAAAGTATTCCTGAGCACGACCTGCTCTAATAATTATAAACTGACACGTACCTGGACTGCTACAGATGCCTGTGGTAACACGGCTACCATGAAGCAGGTCATCACGGTACAGGATACCACCAAACCGGTGTTTACCGTATCCCCTCCAGGTGATACGACTGTAGACTGTAATGCGATACCAGCTACCCCATCCAACATCACTGCTACTGATAATTGCAGTACTGCGAAGATCAGTTACACCCAATCGCGACAGACGATCGCCGGTGCCTGCGCCAGCAATTACCAGCTGATCAGAACATGGGTGGCGAAAGATGAATGTGGCAATACTAATACATGGAAACAAACCATCACAGTACAGGATACGACCCGGCCGGTAATCGGAACGGCACCTGCAGATGCAACCGTGGCTTGTGGAGGTACGATACCTGCGGAAGCTACCCTGTATGCTACAGACAATTGTGATCCGAACTTCCCTAAACGGGCTGTTATGACCACAGATCCATATACTGTAGATATCTGTAACGGCTATACCATTACCAGGAGATGGAACGTAACGGATGCATGTGGTAATGCGGCTATTGAGAAGGTACAGGTGATCACCGTGACGGCTTGTCCGAAACCACAACTGGATACAGCATTGCCGGTAAATTGTTCTGATAATCCGAAGTTTGCATTGCGGTTGCTGAATAAAGTCAATAAACCTAAATTCACTTTACAAAGCGTATATCCGGCCAGTGCAGTCACTGCGCCACTTACACAAAGCAGCAATGTGTTCGACCTGAATGGGGCTATGCAGGCTACCTTTGTGGTAACGGATGGTGTGACGGGGTGTGTTTCCGATCCGGTGACTTACAACCTGCGTTATGTAGATAAGCCAGTACTGAACCTGGGTAATGATACGGCGATCTGTACCGGCAATTCACTGACACTGGATATTGGTGCGGACAATGCAGGTGCAGGTTATGGCATTAAATGGAGTACCGGTGCTACAACACAACAGATTACAGTCAATGCTGCCGGTACCTACGCAGCGACAGTGACCAATAACGGTTGTTCCGCTACAGATTCTATCAGGGTAACAGTGCATGAACCGCCTGCCATGCAGATCCGGGATACTACGATCTGTGAGGGCAGCACGGTAAAACTGAATGCTTACATCCAGGGTGCTACTTATGCATGGAGTACCGGTGATACCGGGCCTTCAATCATAGTAAGTACTACCGGTACTTATAATGTGGAGGTTTCCCTGAATGGTTGTACAGTAAGTGATGATGCTACCGTGAATGTAGCGACACCACCGGATGTAACGCTGACTCCTGACGTGGCGGTATGTCCTGATCAGGCGGTACAGCTGGAAGTAGAACCTGATGGCGGTACGGTGCTATGGTCTGATGGTTCAGTAGCCAAAACGATCAGCGTAAGCAAAGCCGGTGATTATTGGGTGACTGTAAACAAGAATGGTTGTGTGGTGACAGATACTGTGTCTGTAACTAACAAGGGAGATATCGGTCTTGACCTGGGTATAGATAAGGATATTTGTGCTGGAGGTTCAGTGATGCTGAATGCGACCAATGATGGTGCGATCTCTTACCTCTGGAATGACGGTACAACTGATCCGGTCAGGGAAGTAAACACTCCGGGTAAATATATTGTAACGGTACTTGACAAATATTGTAACCTGACGATTTCAGATAGTATCAATGTTACAGTGGCGGGTATCCAGGCATTCTCCCTTGGCAAGGATACGACGGTGTGTGAAGGGCAGGTACTGACGCTGAACGTAAGCGCGGGTACAGGTAATAGTGTGAAATGGCAGGATGGTGCGACAACTTCCTGGTATGTAGTGACGAAGGCGGGTTATTATACGGCGACTATCTATAATGATTGTGGTGCTATGACGAGTGGGATTACGGTTAATTACAAAACGTGTAATGAGAAGGCGGCGATGGTGAATGCGTTTACGCCGAATGGAGATGGTAATAATGATTACTTCAAACCAGGTGTGAATGGAACGATGATCGATTACGACCTGAGTATCTTTAATAGATGGGGTGTGCTTGTTTATAGTTCTAAAGATGTGAGCCTGGGATGGGATGGCCGGTATAAGGGGGTATTGGTGGAAGAAGGGACTTATTTGTGGATCGTGAATTATAGAAAGGCAAGGGGAGGAGAAAAATTGACGATGAAGGGTAGTGTGACAGTAATTAAGTAAACGGGAAATCTTTCTTAGGACATAAGGGGTTGTATCATTTATTTGATACGGCCCCTTTTAATTATATCGGAAAAAAACAAAAGAATTTGAATCAGGGTTTTGATTCAAAGAAGTATATAATTGGATGGTTCGGAATAATAATTGATATGAAAACAGTATGAAAACGAATATCATTTTAGCCATGTTTTTGCTGGCGGCATGCCAGTCTAATCAGAGGGGTACAGTTGCTGATAAGGACTCCTCTATTGCAGCCCCTGCTGTGCCTGCGCCGGTAGCGGTGCCATCGCCATCAACAGAACCGGTTGCAGAAAATGAAGCATACCTGGTGGTACCAGGCAAGGCAATCGGGAATACCCATATTGATGAAAATATGGATGATGTAATCAAATTGCTGGGTAAACCGGATGATGGGGATGCGGCGATGCAGAAGTCTGTAGCCATCTATTACAAGGGTGGGCATTCAACGTCTATATTATCTGCCCGTGATACGGAAGGGGAGCATCCGGCGGCGAAGGTAAAGCAGATCAGGGTGACATCCCCGGCATTTAAAACGAAAGATAGTCTGCATGTCGGGTCTGCGTTGGAGGAGCTGAATGCGAAATATGAGCTGAAGAAAGTAAGCACATATAAGGCGGATGGTGGGGAGTGTACGGTGTGGGATGCAGGGCATGGGATTGCATTTGAAACGAATGCTAAGAAAGAGGTGATAGCAGTAATTGTATATTCTCCCGGGGAGGATTATAAGGAGGCATACCTGAATATCAGGCCGGGTAAGAAATAGCGATGCCAGCCCGGTAAAAAGATACTGTCAGGAGTCATATCAGCCTTAAATGCTGATGTAGGTAGTAGTAAAGTAAACTACCTGCTAAGTAAGCGATGCCATCGAATGGGTCAGCGGTTGTTTTATGTGTTAAAAGCGTGGATACTATGTTTTATCCTTACCGGGCAGGTACGCTGCCAAAGCCCTGATCCCTTCTTCCAGCTGTGCTTCGGATAGTGCTCCGTACCCGAACCTAAACCCGTTCAGCCGGGGATCATCGCTATAATTATCCGGCGTATTTATTTTAATACCTTTCGCCAAAAGCTCATCTGCTACCCTGGGCCAGTTTATTTTAGCGACAGGTTCAATCCAGAATGCCAGTCCGCCTTCAGGTACTTCATAATCCGCTTTCCCTTTCAGGTATTTTTCCAGCAGTTGCAGGGTTTTATCCCGCTTGTTTTTATAAAAGAGTGTAGCCTTGCGAATATGTTTCTTGATAGTACCATCATTGATCAGTTCAAGTACAGCCTGTTCCATCATTGCATCTCCCTGCACATCAATAATCTTGCGCAGGCCTGCTACTTTTTGCATAAAAGCAGGGTCATTCGACACCAGGTAACCAATGCGCAATGCGGGCGCAACCACCTTGCTCATGGTACCGATGTACACATAGTTTCTTAACTCCGGAAAGCTGGCCAATGGGAGTACCGGCCGGTATCCAAAGTGAAATTCATTGTCATAATCATCTTCCACGATGGTAAACCCATATTCATTGGAGAGCCGGATGATTGCCTGTCTGCGTTGCAGACTCAAAGTTACGGTAGTCGGATATTGGTGATGTGGAGTGATAAACATGGCCTTTATTTGCCCCTGCGATTGCAGGCAGGCAATGACCTCTTCGATAACGATCCCTTCTTCATCAACAGCGATGGGAATCAGTTGTGCTCCTGCATTCTCAAGTGCTTTCCAGGCAGGTCGGTAGCCCGGACTTTCTACAATCACTTTATCTCCAGCTTCCAGTAAACAATGTGCAGCCAGGTAAGTGGCCATCTGGCTGCCTCTCGTGATGCAGATATCATTGGCAGTGACCTGCATCCCGCGTTGATGGTTCAGCATCTGGGCTACTACTTTCCTGAATGCTTCATCGCCCAGTTCACTGTTATAGCCCATTAGCTGCCAACGGGCTTTCTGATTAAAGATCTTTCTGTAGGCGCGGGCCAGTTCTGTCATGGGCGCTATCTTGCTATCAGGAAAACCATCGTCGAAATACAGGTGAATGTGATTTTTGAATGCTGGTTGGCTGATGGTTTGTTTGCCACCATGGGTATGCGCTTGTGTGGTGGGAAGTACGTCTGCCACAAAAGCGCCTTTGCGGGGCTTCGCTTCGATCCAGCCTTCATTGATCAGTACATTCAGGGCATCTACCACGGTGTTCCTGTTTACGCTGAGGTCCGCTGCCAGCTGACGGCTACCGGGCAGCGCATCGCCGGCTTTTAAGCGGCCGGTCTGAATATCCTGAATGATCACATCGGCGATTTGCAGGTAAATCGCTTTTTCCGATTGCGGATCCAGTTGTATTTCTATTCTCCAGGGACGTAGCATTGGGTGATGATAAATTTAAAGATGCCCTACATTACAGGAAGTAGTCTCAAGGTTGCGATGAGATGATAATAAATACCCAGGGCTTTGCTTTAAAGGCTACATATTTAATTACCGGCAACATAGCTCTTCGCCTCCAGTTCAGCAATAATCCGCTTCTTCATAGTCGTATGGATATAATCCTTTACCTCTGCATAAGAAATCCCATACTTTCTGTCCAGGTCCTGCAAATGCGCCGGAAACGGCGACAGCATCCTGTCATAATACCCGTCCAGGTCCGCCTCAGAAGGTAAATCATACTTAATCTTTAACTGGAATCGCCGCAAGATGGCCGGATCGATCATTTCATAATGATTGGTTGCACAGATCAGCAAGCACTCTCCCGGCAGATAGTCTATTTCCTGGATAAGAGAATTGACAAGCCTGCGCATTTCGCCCACATCATTGTCCTCATTATTATCCCTTGTCTTACCCATCAGGTCAAACTCATCGAGGAAGAGTACAGACTTTTGCCTGGCTGACAGATCAAATAGGGACTTCAGGTTCTTAGACGTTTCACCGATACGGGCAGATACGAGATTACTCAGGTTGACGATAGTAATCCTTTTATTCAGGGCAGTGGCAATTGCCTTGGCAGTAGTCGTTTTGCCACAGCCGGACTGCCCATGTAAAAGGATCTTGTTGTCGATCTGTAAGCCATATTTCTTTAGCTCATCGAGGTATTTGTACTCTTTGATCACCTGGCTGAGGGCAGCTTTGTTTTCAGGTGTAAAGAAGATTTCTTCAAAATCAACATTTACCGTTTCCTGTATGGTAAGGTCGTATACACTCATGATATATTTTCGTTTTCATTCCAGATTTCTTTGCCTAAGAAGCGATTGCCGAAGATGGAGGTACCTACACGTACAATGTTGGATCCTTCAGCAATGGCGGGTTCCAGGTCCTGTGACATGCCCATGGAAAGTTGTAGCTGCGGCATTCCCAAACGTTCTCTGATCTCTCTGAGTAACCTTAAAGAAGGTCGCATTTTCTCCACTTCTACATCCAGCAAGCCAATCGTCATTAAGCCTTTAATATGCATTGTGCCGTAAGACTGAACATTTTTGATCAGCGTTTCGACGGCTTCGGGTGCTACGCCGAATTTGCTTTCTTCATAAGAGGTATTGACCTGTATGAAGACATCGAGACTTCTGCCTTCGCTTTGCAGGCGCTTGTCCAGTTCCTGCGCAAGGACTATGCGGTCCAGCGATTGGATGCAACTTACATATTTTAGAACATCTTTGACCTTATTGGTTTGCAAATGTCCGATAAAATGACGTTCAATGTGCAGGTCCTGCAGGGCCTCCTGCTTGTCGCGGAACTCCTGGACTTTGTTTTCTCCGATCAGGGTTTCGCCGGCTTCGATGGCGATTCGTATTTTCTCAGGAGGCACTGTTTTAGTGGCCAGCAGGAGCTGTACGTCCTGTACGTCGCGGCCTGCAAGGTTGCAGGCGGCTTTGATCCGTTGGCGAACGGCTTGAATATTACTGATAATCGTTGCTTTCATAAGCGGCTATGAGTTTATCGCAAAAAGTAAAGAGCTTCACCTTCATCTCAGTAAAAGAAGCATCCGGGTTGCTGATCTCTTCTTCATGGCTGTTGGCAATGACCAAGGTCAGTACCACCGGTGTAAATCTATCCATCAAACTCACTTTGTAATTCCTGGCCCTGGCCAAAGAAGCTATGCACGAGGCGCTTCGTAGGCCTCATGAACAATAAAGTGTATGAGCATAGTATTTATCTTAAGAGGTGCAGGTGTTTCATGAGGGCGGCTGCGCTCAATTCTTTTTCATTGACAGACTGCACGTAAGAAAGTGTATGGTTAATGAAATCCATAGCTATCCGGATGGCGTCGTCGAGGCTTTTCTTCAGTGTGAGCTGAGATGTGATGATCGCCGTGAAGAGGTCGCCGGTGCCGGTGGTTTCCAAGGGGATTTTAGGCCCGTGGAAGCGCGCAATATGTTCGCCCTGGATCAATACTACTTCCATGACATCAGGTGGTGTATCGGCCAGATTTGCGCTGGTGAGAATGATTGTCTTGTCTTTCAGGAGGGCATGCCCCGCTAAAGCCGTTTTTAATTCATCCAGTGTTTTAAATTGCTTCTTCAGGATAAATTCAAGTTCCCAGTGATTGGGGGTAAGAATGTGAGCGTATGGTAAGAGTTTATTGACGGAATAATTGGCTATTTCTTCTTCGAAATAGAGACCACCGCAGTGAAAGTCGCCAAATACCGGATCGTATACGAATTTCAGGTGAGGGTACTGGATGACAGCATTAGCAATAATGTCTATATTTTCGGGCAGGTTGCAGAAACCGCTGATGAGGTAATCTGCATCTGCAGGGATATTGATAGCGCCGATACCCTTCACCAGGTCGGATAATAAAGAAGGGGAGGTGGCTTCTCCGAAGATAACCGGGTGCCCGGTATGGGCGGACAGGAAAACGGTAGGCAGTAAGGTAAGGTCGATGCCATGCAGCTGGATGGCAAACCCTGCAATGTTATTGCCTACGTAGCCACTGGCTACCTGGCTTTGGATACTGATAATGTTTTTTGGCATACGCAAATGTAAGGAGATGCTGGATTAGTATGGTAGGCCAAAAGTGATAAAATCAGGTAGTCCAGTGCTGCTCCAGGTCGCTAAGGGATTACAGGCTCAAAATGACAAGGTTAATAAGTGGTCGTATGTAGGCCTGTACTTCGATTGTAAGGCTTCTATCCCCGGATCCCCTGCAGCAATACGGTCATTTCTTCCTGCAGGTCTTTCCCTTTATTTGCGTTATACCATTTCTGAATCTCCGTCTTCACGAGATCAAAATCCGCCTTCTCAGCAGTCAGCCTGGTATAGAGGGCCTGGCAATCCTTTGGTCTGGGACCCCAGGTGGCCAGGTCGTAATTATCCGCATTCCGGATAATCAGTTTTGGAATAGACTTTCCTTTGTTTGTCAGATATTGTTCAATCCTGAATGGCTCGCTGTCCCGCAGTTCATAAGTCACTTTTATGAGGGGGTTCAGTCGACCCGCCATTTCCAGGAATGGAATGCTATGTGCTGCATCTCCACACCATGGTTCTGTAATAATGATCCAGTGTTGGAAAGTATCGATTTGCTGAATAGCAGCGGTAAATTCAGGCGTAAGATTACCGGTTTTGAACCAACGGTTCATCCTGGTCGAGTTCAGTTTAGTGTAGTCCAGGTAGTGAGGATTGTCGTATGGTGCTGGTTGCTCCTCATCTTTCCTGCTGAGAATAAGCTCAAAGTAATCACTATAATCCTTGAATGTCATATTGCAAAGGTAGCGATTAATTCATCGTCCTAAATGCATAGGTGCATTTTGGGAACTGCTGGAATAGAAAAAATAAAGAGGTTGTATCAAAGGTAAAATCCGGAATTTTATCCGGGTACCTGAGGGAGAGAATTTTTATTTATGAAATTCTCAATGCCTTCAAATTACTTTTGATACAACCTCTTTAAAAATTACCAGGGTCTTGTAGTCACAACATAAGCATGAGGTCTTACTTCCCTATAGCACACATCCCCTCTGTAATAATATCTAACGCCTTTGTGCATACGTATTTTATAACCATTTGGTACAAAATTTACAGTAATGCCTGCAGGTGGTGCAGATAATCTTTCATATCCGCCATTTACAGGGCGGTAATACCTGCCATCTGCATAATGATAAGTCACTCCCTGGTAAGCCACTACTCTATGATGTCCGGGAACTTCCTTAACTACCACAACCCTCTCTCTGTCTCTGCCCCTGTCCCTGTGTCCATATTGTGCAGATACCTGCATTGTAACACCAGTAAAAAGAACCATCACGATTAAAACTATTTTTGCTTTCATAACTTTAATTTTTATTGTTGAATAACGATAGCTATAAGGCCAGTATCGTGCCAATTGGCCAGGGTGGATAGTTAAATAATGTTAAGCTATCGGATAACACTAATAATGACACATAAGTAGTATGTAGGAATGAAGCGCTGATTCTACCTTTATTCTTATTAAAATCCGGTTAAGTAATGCTCTCATTAATAATGTTGCTATTAGCTGATTTCTGTTTTATGATGTTCCTGTTACAGGCATTAAACAGGGCCAGGTACCTTTATTCAATACATTCAAATGGAGAACGTTGCGAAGGAGTGATCATTGCTATGGTCGAATCAGAAAACCAGGATAATGATTTAATGTATGACCCGGTCATTGAATTCCAGGCACATAATGGGCGGCATATTTTTCCGGCTGACAGACCTGGAATAAGTAAACCTGAGATAGGGAAGATTGTGAATGTCCGCTACCTGAAAGATGATCCAACTACTGCAATGGTGGAACCAGGCGATAAATTAGCCAGGCTGATTATGTTGAGTGCAGTTTTTTGTGTGGTATTCTTAGTGATAAACTGGATGTGGATTACTTCTGTCTTGAATAATTAAGAATACCCTCATAAATAAAATTTATACCTCCCTCCCCAAAAATCTGCTAATTTTGCGCCCTCATCGTCGTACATCGTAGCCAACCATATGAAAAAGAGTTTAATGCCCCTGCTTTTGGGCGGATTAGGAATAGGAACAACTGAATTTGTAATGATGGGCCTTTTGCAGGATATTGCCGGTAACCTGCACATTACTATCCCTGAGGCTGGCCACCTTATTTCTGCCTATGCACTCGGCGTAGTAGTAGGTGCTCCCCTGCTCGTCATGATGAGTGTAAAGCATCCTCCTAAGAAGATCTTACTTTTTTTAATGCTGATTTTCACTGTGTTCAATGCCTTATCTGCATTTTCACCCGGGCCTGTCACCCTGCTCATGGCAAGGTTCTTCGCAGGTCTGCCGCACGGTGCATTTTTCGGCGTAGGTTCTGTTGTCGCCAGCAGACTGGCAGACAAAGGGAAACAAGCCCAGGCTATTGCCGTGATGTTTTCCGGACTTACTATTGCCAACCTTGTGATGGTACCCATCGGTACCTGGATAGGCCACCATTTGTTGTGGAGGTATACTTTTGGACTGGTGGCTGTAATCGGTTTAATCACCCTGCTCGCACTTGAATTATGGTTGCCTGCATTGCCTGCCAATGAAAATGCGGATGTGAAGAAAGAACTGGAAGTCTTAAAGAACCCACAGGCCTGGCTGGTGATCGCAATTACCGCCGTTGGTACGGGTGGTATGTTCGCCTGGATCAGTTACATCTCCCCATTGATGACAGATGTATCGCATTTCTCACAGGATAGCGTGTCCTGGATCATGGTCCTGGCCGGTTTGGGTATGATCGTAGGTAACCTGGTCGGCGGTAGGCTTGCTGATCGTTTTCAGCCTGTATATACCTGTGCCTGTCTCCTTCTTTGTATGGCGCTAACCCTGCTGTCAATTCATTATTTCTCCGGTATTCAATTTATTTCCTTATTCCTGACTTTCCTGACAGGCGCATTGTCTATGATGATTGCTGCACCTATACAGATCCTGATGATCAATACTTCCGGCGATTCAGAGATGCTGGGAGCAGCACTGATACAGGCTGCATTTAATATCGGGAACTCTCTCGGGGCTTTCCTGGGTGGTTTACCAATAGTAATGGGATATGGATTTACTTATCCCGTGGTAGTAGGAGCTTGCATGGCTGTGGTAGGCGTTGGTTTTGCGATCCGTTTGATCAGAATGCAAAATCCGCCGGTGAATATGAATGCCAGTGGGAGAGGATTGGCGGCGTAATTGCTTGCCTGTATCAATATTTACCCTCTCAATCAGAAAATAAAAGAAGAGGTTGTATCAAAAGTAATCTGAAGGCATTGAGAATTTCTAAACAAAAAATTCTCTCCCTCAGGTACCCGAATTAAATGCCGGGGATTTTACTTTTGATACAAGCTCTTTTTATTCATACCGTAAGGCTTCGATCGGGTCCAGGCGCGATGCTTTTTGAGCGGGGTAGTAACCAAAGAAAACACCGATAAAAGAACAGACCGTAAATGATAATAATATTGATGTTTGATTGATCACCGGCGGCCATCCTAAAAGATGTACGGCGAGTAAGGAGATGCCTTCGCCTAAGAGAATTCCGATCATGCCACCAGCCAGGCTAATCAAAATAGCCTCAGTCAGAAATTGCTGGAGAATATCAATACCCCTGGCACCAATACTCATGCGGAGACCGATTTCCCTGGTGCGTTCTGTTACTGACACGTACATGATATTCATGATCCCGATACCGCCTATCAGCAGTGAAATACCTGCAATTGCGGTTAGGAGGATAGTCAGTAGACCGGTCACATTGCCAACTGTTTGAATCAGTTCAGCCTGTGTCCTGATCACAAAGTCATTCTCTGCATGCTTGCCCAGGCGGTGTGCTGTTCTGAGTATATCAGACAACTCCGCTGCTGCGGGAAAGGAGAGGGCTTCTGACTTTGCAGAGGTGAAGATGCTACCGAAATAGTTGGTAGCTGTAATTCTTTTTTGGACTGTGGTATACGGTGCAATGATCACATCATCCTGGTCCTGCCCAAAGGTATTCTGTCCTTTTTTTGCAAGGATGCCGATTACTTTAAAAGGTATTTTATTAAAACGAATGGTTTTGCCTACAGGGTTCGTTCCTTTGGGAAAGACATTATCTACAACCGTCTGGCCCAGCAGGCACACCTTTGCATAAGTACGCACCTCCCTCTCTGAAAAAGGAATGCCTTCCCTGATGTTCATATTTTTGATAGTGAGAAATTGTTCATTGACACCCTCTATACTGGTAGGCCAGTTGAGTGAGCCATTAATGGCCTGGCCGCGCGATTGTACATCCGGCGAGATGCCTGTGATGAGGGTAGATGATTGCTGGATGGCATCTATATCTTTGATCGTAAGTGTCGCTATATTGGCTCCCTGTAATCGCGCACCGCCGGCATCAGCACTATTGGGAAGAATGATGATCAGGTGAGATCCAAGAGAGGAAAGCGATTGATGGATGTTGATTTTAGAGGCTTCGCCAAGAGCACCAATGGTGATCACAGCTGCTACCCCAATGATCACACCCAACATGGTAAGGAGGGAGCGGAGTTTATTTCTTTTTAAGGCTTTGAGAGCGAGTCTGAGCATATCAGTGAATTTAATAGTCTTCGGCTAGCGGCAATGCTGCCAGTACTTCCTTTGCATTTTGAATACGGTTATTGCTTGTATCCTTCATCACTTTTCCATCCCGCAACACGATCGTTCTGCTACTGAATCCTGCTATATCTGGTTCATGTGTCACAAATACAATTGTCTTTTTTTGCAGCTGGTTCAATTCCTGCATCAGGGACATGATCTCGTAAGAAGTTCTCGAATCCAGGTTGCCTGTTGCTTCGTCCGCCAGGATCATCACCGGTTCATTGACCAGTGCACGGGCTATTGCTACTCTTTGCTGTTGCCCGCCGGACAATTCACTGGGCATATGATGTAACCTGTTGCCCAGCTTTACCGCTTCTAATGCTGCTACTGCTCTTTCCCTTCTTTCAGCAGCAGAGATCTTTTTATTATAAAACAAGGGTAGTTCCACATTCTCCAATGCTGAAGTACGGGGGAGTAAATTATATGCCTGAAACACAAAGCCTATTTTTTCATTTCTAAGCCTGGCAAGTTCATTCCTGTTCAATGAAGCAATCGTTACTTCATCCAGCAGGTAATTTCCTGAACTGGGTTTATCCAGGCACCCTAAAGTATTCAACAGGGTTGTCTTTCCCGAACCACTACTGCCCATGATGGTAACGAACTCTCCTTCCTGTACCCTGAATGAAACACCTTTCAATGCCCTGACTGTTTCTGTTCCCATTTGAAACTCACGCCTGATTTCCTGTAGGTCTAAGATTGTTTTCATGGCTTGGTTATAATTGAATCTTTTGTACTGATACCCGAAATCACCTGCACATGCGTATTGTCATCCAGGCCTGTTCTGACAGCCGTTTCAATCAGGGAATCGCCCCGCTGAACCCATACATAGCGGGATTTGTCTTTATGTACCTGTGACCTTAGTTTATATTGTGTGGCAGTCAGTGAGTCAGGATAGTAGTTCAATGCTTTGGAACTGATCAGGAGTGTCTTATTCACTTCCTTTGTATAAATGGTAATATTCGCGGTCATCCCTGGTTTCAGTTTCAGGTCATCATTGGGAGCATAAATGATCGTAGTATAGGTCACCACATTTGCACTCACCCTGGGTTGTAATCTTACATCCGAAATGGTGCCTTTGAACTCTTCATCTACATGAGCATCGACTGTGAATGATACCCGTTCCCCTTTCTGAATGTTTCCTATATCCGCTTCATCCACGTCCGCCTGCACCTGCATCTGCTTAATGTCCTTTGCTAATACAAACAAGGTAGGCGTTGTAAATGAGGATGCTACAGTTTGCCCGATGCTCACGTTCCTGCTCAACACCACACCATCTATTGGGGCGAGAATATCACCATAAGAGAGGTTCTTCCGGGCAGATCTTAATTGCGCCTCTGCATTGGCCACACCAGCTACTGCCGCATTGTAGTTGTTTAATGCAAGATCATAATCAGCTTTACTGATTGAACCTGTGTTGTACAAGATCTCCTGCCTGTGAAAGTTACTTTTATTATAGGCCAGTGTACTTTGCTGTGTGGCCAGCGCTGCCATATTCTGGTCTACAGTCGCCTGCAACAAGGATTTATCCAGCTGTGCTAATAACTGGCCTTTATGAACCCTTGAATTGAAATCAGCATTGATCATGCTGATAATTCCGGATACCTGGGTGCCTACTGAAACCGTATCCATTGGAGCGATCGTGCCTGTAGCTGTAACGGATTGCGAGATACTGCCATAGGTAGCTTTTTCTATTGATAGGACCACCCTTGCAGGTTTATGATTGATAAGCAGTGCCGTACAGGCAATCGCTACTGTCAAAATAGTTGTTATGATAAGTGGCTTTTTCATTGTTGGTTATAATAGAATTCATAAATTTTTATCGTCAGTGCTGCATTGTATTTTGCCTGGATGAACTGTTGCAGTGCCTGTACATACAATTCTTTTTGCTGCAGGTATTCAACCATATTGGATACACCTAATGCCAGTTCCTGGTTGGCAATATTGTAGACCTCTTCGTTGTATTTAAAGGCCTCCCGGGCGGCAGTAAACTGGCTCTGGGCATTGATGGTATTGAGATAGTATTTTTCAATATTCGCCGCCAGGGTCGTCTTTGTATCCTTCAGGTTGATCATTGCCTGCCCGATATTAATCCTGGCAGTTTCTACACTGGTTTTGTTTTGTCTTTTAGAGTAGATGGGAATTGATAATGTAATGCCTGCCTGCTGATAAAAGCCGCTCCCCAATCCCGAGAGATCATTAATATAACTACTGCCTACAGTTCCACTCAGACTTAGGGTAGGATAATATGCAGATTTTGCCTTGGCGAGACCTAATTGTGCTACCTGGATCTGGAGCTGATTTTCCTTTATTTCCGGGCGATTGTTGAATGCATATTCCTGCACGGTGGCCAGCGAAGGAACTTCCCTTTGCGAGATGACCGTATCAGGTGTTGCAATATCAAATTGTACTTCGGAAGAGAGTTGCAATAATTGTTTCAAAGACAGCAGGTCCTGTTTGATGGTGTTTTCAGCGGAGATGAGTGTGTATTCATCATTTGCTAACTGAGACCTGAGCTGGGTGACATCCTTCCTGGCCACACTGCCTACAGCCAGTTTTTGTTCTCCCTGTTCCAGTTGCGCTTTGGATGTATTTACTACATTTTGCTGGTAGACGGCCGCCTCTTTATCCAATAGGATATTTAAATAATATTGAATGATATTCAGCGTGATATCATTCTCAGTGACCAATACACTTTGATTCGCGGCTTCCAGTGCCAGTTGTTTTTGTCTCTTGTCTTTCCGGAGGTAGCCTCCCTGGTAGAGGGTAAACCCCGCATTGAAGATATAGGAACCTATTCTAAGATCCTTTTGAAAATACTGTGAAGCTGAGCCGGATACACTGGGTAATTGTGCCGATCTGGAGAGGGAATAATTCTGCATGGCAGTTTGTTGATTATAGCGCTGGGTATTGACCTGGATATTATTCTTTTTGGCAAATGCGATACAGGTAGCCAGGTCCCATCTGACCTGTGCCGTCGTCGCTAAATCAATCAGTAAACAAAATATAAGGATAGCATATCTGATCATGCTCCAAAGAAAGTAAGGAGCAATCGTCTAAAAAAGCAGCTTCGATACGACGAGGTCAGGAACCGATGGCAGGGGCTTAAAAATCGACAGCAGCTAGACCCACTTACTCAGGAAATCCTGGAATACCCCCTTATACTGATCCGTAATAGGTATGGTCAGTTGATTAATTTGTATGGAGGTTTTGGTGGTGGCCTTTACTTTGTTCAGGTTGATGATGTAGGAGCGGTGCAGGCGCAGGAAGCGGGCAGGAGGGAGTTTGTCTTCCAATGCTTTCAGGCTGGTCAGCGTCATCAGCTGCTTGTCTTCATTATCCAGGTACACCTTTACGTAGTCTTTCAGGCCTTCGATGTAAAGGATATCCTCCAGTAATACTTTCACCAGCTGGTATTCTACTTTAAAATAAATATGTTGTTTTTCGGGGCTGGTTTCCGGGGAGGCAGCAGGTACACTCATCCCAAAATACTCCAGGGCCTTTGTCACTGCAACAGAGAAGTCTGTAAAGTTAAATGGCTTCACCAGGTACTCCAGTGCGGCTACTTTATAGCTTTCTAATGCATACTGATCAAAGGCGGTGGTAAAGATGACCCGGGTACTCTGCCTTTGTGCTGATTGGGCAATGATCTTCGCCATCTCCATCCCACTCAGATCTGCCATGCGGATATCCAGGAAGATCAGTTGAATATCAGGTTGTGCATGCAGGATCCGCAAGGCTTCCACCGCACTTCGACAACTGGCTATGAGTTGCAGTGAAGGTGTCATACTGATATATTGTGTAATCATTTCCAGTGCTACCGGTTCATCATCTACAGCGATGCATTTCAGGATCATGCGATGGACAGTTTTAGGTGTATGCTGAATTCTTTATTGGTCTTATTGTCGTCTACAATCAAGGTATGCCTCCCCGGATATAACAGATTCAGCCGGCGGCGCGTATTGGCAAGCCCTATTCCATTGCTATCTTCCAGTTCCCCGGGCTTATCTCCAAAGGAGGAATTCCGGACTTCTATTTCAATTACATCGGCTGCCTGGGTTACATTCATGTAGATAAAGCTGGGGTACAGGCTACTGATGCCATGTTTATAGGCATTTTCAATAAATGGAAGAATAATCATTGGTGCTATAGGCACATCGTCAATGAAGGTGGGTTTTTCAAAGATAATCTGCACATCGGCAGGCACCCGCAAGCGCATCAGTTTATTATAGCTCTCTACAAACTGCAATTCCTGCGATAGCGTGGTTTTCTCACCATGATATAATACATAGCGCATCATATGCGAGAGGGTGTAGATGGAATCCTTTGCTTTAGCGGTATCCTGGTCCGTCAATCCATAAATTGTATGTAAGACATTAAAAAAGAAGTGCGGGTTAATCTGGGTTTTCAGGTAGGCCAGTTCAGTACCGATTTTTTGCAACTGATCCTGCTGGATCTTTTGTGTAATCACGATGATCACACCGATGCCGCAGACCAGGATCGTCATCAACACAGCCCCCATATCGCCGGTAGGAGAGGTATTGCCGGCATGACTGGCAGGGAGGTTTTTTTCTACTACTTCTGTAAAACGGATCGCATTGTCAATACGATTGTTCAATACGGAAGCCCCGAATAATACAAGGAGTAGTGATAAAGCAAACAAGGTACCTTTATTCCGGTACAATAATTTAGGTAGCAAAACCTTTATTACCAGGAAATAGGCACCTGTCCAATAGAGGAACAAAGAGAGCTGTTTCAGCCAGACCTCGATGGGAAATGTATGTGAAAGGGTATAGAAGGGCAGGAAGGTAAATACAACCAGCCCTAGCAGCACCATAAAATGGGCGGATAGGCGTATTTTTGAAATGGTCACTTTGAGCGTTCTATCTCTCTAAGTGACAAAAAAAAAACCAGAAGTCCAAATCCTACTTTTGAGCCGCCAACCAGCTATTCAAATCCGCTAATACCTGCTGATTGATCTGGTGCCCCATATTATATTCGTGGTAGCTGAGCTGCACCTGCATGCCTTCCAGGAAACTCTTCGCCTCTTTTGCATAATGTATGCCCAGGGTTCCATCCTGCTTACCATGCGACACAAAGACCTGTAATTCCGGGGCCTGTTTCACCATCAGGGGTTTCACTTCTTCCAGGATCCTGCTACTCAAAATAATAATCCCCTTCACCAGTTTCGGGTCACTTAATCCCACAGTATAACTCATGATTCCTCCCTGGCTGAATCCACCCAGATACACTTCATCCAAATGGTACTTAGCTTTCATTTCTCCTACAAACTGCCTGATCAGTTCCCTGCTCTCTTTTTCCTGCTGTACGTTGTAGACTGGTTTGCCGGTAGAGAAATCTACATTATACCAGGCATACCTGCCGCCACCCAGGGGAAAATGTCCCTGCGGACAAATAATATAATATTCCTTCGGCAGGTAATCTACCAGGCTAAAGAGGTCCTGCTCATTACTGCCTACACCATGCAAAAGAATTAAGGCTTTTTTCTTTTCCGTCTTT
Source organism: Chitinophaga silvisoli (assembly GCF_003412465.1). Classification (GTDB taxonomy): domain Bacteria; phylum Bacteroidota; class Bacteroidia; order Chitinophagales; family Chitinophagaceae; genus Chitinophaga; species Chitinophaga silvisoli. The sequence continues at coordinate 73,200 of NZ_QTJV01000014.1, read as the reverse complement.
ATGCCCGGCTCATGAATCAAATATTCCATACTGTTCACTTGTTTTAAAAATGGTAAAAGGGCAATCAGCAAGTAATGCAAAGGCATATTAACCGAATTTTACGGAGGTCATAGTCAGGGACCCACCTACCGCCTTATCGTTAAAGAATGAAATGTTGTCCTTGTTGGATTGCAGTCCCAATGTATACATCAAGGGGAGGTAGTGATCCGGAGTCGGAATCGCCAGCAGGGCACCCTTACCCAGCTGCGTATAGTTGATCAGCGGCTTATGTTCGCGGCTGCTGATGAGGTGTTTGAACTGGTTGTTGATGTCCAGGGCCCAGTCATATCCATATTCCTTGTCATCCAGGCGATCCCATGCCACCATTCTCAGGTTGTGCACCAGGTTACCGCTACCGATGATCAATACTCCTTTTCTGCGCAGTGCATACAGCTCCTTTGCCAGGTCATAGTGATACTGTGGTCCTTTTGAATAGTCAATACTTAATTGCAGCACGGGGATGTTTGCCTTTGGATACATATGTCTTACCACTGTCCAGGTGCCGTGATCCAGTCCCCAGTCGTGGTCGAGGGAAGCGTGGATCAGGGAAGCTGTTTCCCTGGCCAGATCCGGACTACCGGGTGCTGGATACTGTACGGCAAATAGCTCCTTCGGGAACCCGCCGAAGTCATGGATGGTTTTAGGATGCTCCATGGCTGTGATCTTAGTGCCCTGGGTATACCAGTGTGCGGAGATCACCAATACAGCTTTGGGAGTCGGGATTTCCTGGCCCATCTGTGTCCATCGTCTGCTAAATTCAGTGTCTTCAATTCCGTTCATGGGTGAACCATGCCCGATGAATAATACGGGCATCAGGTGATCGTCTTCCTGTAAGGAATCTGTGAAGTTTCTGAATGCTGATAGCGTTGTCATACCAAATACTCCTGTTATTATCGATTTAATGAATTGATTGCGTTTCATGTGATACAAAATTACCACATGTTACAGGTAGGTCCCAATGATTTGAATCAAGAAATTGAGCGGGGGGGAGAAGGCGGGTTATTTATGCTGTGAGATCCTGCTTTTGATCCGGCTAAGGGTTTCGGGACTCAGGCCCATATAGGAAGCGATCATATGCTGTGGCACCCGTAAGACGATATTCGGGTAAACATTCACAAATGCCTTGTATTGTTCATCCGGCGATAGGCTGATCATATCCCGTGTTCTCTTTTGCAAGGCAATATAAGCCTCGGTGATGAGTATACGGTTGTATGTTTCATACTTGGGTATTTTCTGTAGCAGGGTTTCATAAGCGGGTTTGCTGATCAGGCATAGTTCACAATCTTCCAGGGCTTCAATATTCTGCGTAGCAGGTTCTTCTCTGAGAAAGCTGCACAGGTCTCCCAGCGACCATCCTTCCAGTGCAAAGGCGGTAATGTGCTCATGACCTTCCATATCAGTTACATAGGTCCTGAGCGCACCTTTCTCAACCAGGGCAATGTAGCGGCAAATGTCTCCTTCCTGCAGGAAAAACTGGCGTTTACGCAGGGTTTTATGGGTCAGATGTGCTACTATTTCTGCTTCTTCCTGCCTGGTGAGGGACACTTTTTCATTGATTTTGCTGAGAAAAACTTCGTACATGAGCGCAAATTATATATTTTCCGGGTCTAAATGAATTTACAATGTTTAGGTCTTTAGTAATTCCACTCGTGTTTGTAGCCTGCTTTTCAAATGCCTATGCTACCTTAAAACCCGTTAGCCTGTTTAGTGATCACATGGTATTGCAGAAAGGAGTGGCCGTTCCTGTATGGGGCACGGCAGATGAGGGTGCGCTCGTGACGGTACAATACCAGGGGCAGTCAGTATCCGCAAAGACGGTACAGGGCAAATGGATGTTGAGTTTACAACCTATGCCTTATGTTTCGAAAGGCACAGAAATGAAGATTTTCTCCGGCACCGATACTGTGCGTATCCAGGATGTGCTGGTGGGCGAAGTATGGCTCTGCAGTGGTCAGTCGAATATGGAGCGCCAGCTGGGGCCGCGGCCTCCACAGCAGCCCATTTACAACTGGGAGCAGGAGCGGGATGCCGCGAATTATCCCCTGATCAGGGAGTATTATGTGCCCCTGAAATATTCAAAAGAAACGATTGCCGATGTCAATAATCACTGGACGGTTTGTAGTCCGCAGACGGTGAGTGATTTCACCGCGGTGGGTTACTTCTTTGCCAGGAACCTCTATGCAAAGCTGCAGGTGCCGGTAGGCATTATCTTTTCTGCTTTTGGGGGTACTCCAGCCGAAGACTGGACCAGCCTCGCAGCGCTGGAACGCAATCCAAAGCTGAAAGACATGATTCAGAATTATACCAAAACTATGTCCGGGCCGGGTTGGAAGCCCCAGGGGCAGTGTATCAGTGGCTTGTATAATGGTATGATCGCCCCCTTGCTGCCCTATGCCATCAAAGGTGTGGCCTGGTACCAGGGAGAGTCTAATAATAGCCGGGCTACAGAATACCAGGAAGTGCTGCCTACCCTGATTGCTAACTGGCGGGAAGATTTTAAACGGCCGGAAATGCCCTTTTTAATCGTTCAGATAGCCCCGCACAAGGATATGAGTCCTGAGATCAGGGAAGCGCAGTTTTTGGTGGTTAAAAAGGTCAAAAAAACGGCTTTGATTGTGACCACTGATTGCGGTGATTCTGCGGACATTCATCCGACGCATAAACAACCGGTGGGAGAAAGGTTGGCAATTGCAGCGGCAGGACTGGCTTATGGTGTGAAAGGTGAATATAGTGGCCCGATGTTCCAGTATGCCAGCCCGGGAAAAGATCAGATCACCGTCACTTTTTCTCATACTGGCAAAGGATTGCTGGCAAAAGGAGGGAAGCTGACAGGGTTTGAAATAAGTAACGGGGAGGGCTTTTATCCCGCTGAGGGTGTGATCAGGGGGAATAAAATAACGCTGAGCAGTGTGCATGTGCCGCATCCTGCCAAGGTACGATATGGCTGGAGCAATGTACCTGTGGTGAATTTGTATAACCAGGAAGGATTACCCGCATCTCCCTTCAGAAATTAACTACTCATAAATAAAGCTTTGGCCCCCAGGTCAAAGCTTTATTTCGAAATGATCTTCATGAGTCACCAGGCCATCATCTGCCACTGAATAATAATCCCCCGTCATCACTAATTGCGCCCCATTCTTTTCAATACTGAAGCGCAGGAACCCATGCTGATAATAACAGTAATTCTCCAGTGAAACACCCTCAAAGAGGGGCAGTTCATTAGTAAATCGCGGATCAGACAAGTCTGCTATGGGGTGTAACTCATCATATCCTCCGCCACCAGCTACCACGTAGCATACTGAACGCCCGCTATCATATTTTTTCACCAGTCGCTGGTAATTGTGTACATGCCCGCTGAAGACGATATCCGGTCTTACACCTGTTTCCGCAAAAATGCTTTCCAGCAGGGTAATCATCGGGATACTGGCACCATGATTTATATCAGCGGAATAGGGTGCATGATGAATACAAAGGATGAGGGCTTTATCCGGTCGCTCCGCATTTGCCCTGCGTAATTCGCTTTTCAGCCATTCCTGTTGATCGGGGGTAACAATACCAAATTTTGGTACGTTACTATGCATCCCGATTATATTCGCCAGCGGTGTTTTGAGTGTCCAGTAGACATTGGGCTGGATCATACTTTTCCTGGACGCTCCATTGCTAAAAGAAACTGTTTGCGGTGTAGTATCACAAAATACTTTCACAAATGGTTCCAGGCTGTGATAAGGTGCCGCTGCCGGGTTCACATCACTGTCATGATTACCTGCTATAGCAAATATTGGTGCGGGATAGTGTTGGAAAGGTCCAAAGAACTGTCTGTAGTATTGGCTGGCTTCACCATGGTTGTACACCACATCGCCCAAGTGAAAAAGAAATTGTGGAGGATTGTCCTGTGCAAATTGCGCCTCCATGGCAGTTATCACTTTCCGCTGAAAATCAATGCTCCTGAGGCTTCCTGTGTCACCAACGAGATGGAAAGTCATTTTCTGAGAACCGATCCCGGGGATCACCTGCGCAATGTCCAGGTGGTAAGGGAAGGGCCCTGTTGGGGCTGGCAATGGCTGAAATTTATAAGAATCGTCTGGCTGATCTCTCTTCTGAACCGGTGTACTATATTTCATGTCACAAAGATAATTAATAATCAACGGGGCCGGTTTAAGGAAATATTATAAATTTATGTCCGAAAAATTCAGGACACAATTGATCGCTGTATATGAATGCTGAATTCGTAAAACCAGACATACTCCTATGAAATTAAATAAACTTTATCCATTATTATTCCTGCTGGCAGCCTGCCACCAGCAAGGACAGCAGTCTACAGCTACCATCCCTGCTGATACAGCGCCAGCACAAATTGTTACGAACCACAAACCAAACATAGAAAAGCCTTTGGTACTTTCCAATTTCAGAGACAGTGTTGCTGCAAATATGGAACTTACCAACAGCCAGCAATTCCATTGGCTCAAACAGGATACCACTGGTGTACATAAGAGACAGGCAGGACATGAGCTCAGGCGCCTGGGCAATATGTATGTAATGATCATAGATTTTGACTATGGCTCTTACAAAATGTATACATTGGACAGCGCAACCTACACGCTGCTGGACAACGATATCCTTGGGTTCAATACAGATGCGGATGGCGATTATGGTGGTAATAGCTGTGAGTATGAATTTGTCAATGATTCCACTATTGAAGTCGTAGAAAAAAACCTTGTGGCAGAAGGAAGTAATAAGCCTGAACAACAAACCCGCACCACCTTTACCATCTCATACACAGGAAAAATTACCAGTACGGGAGATAGACAATAAAATGAAAAGCCGCCCTGGATGTATGTTGGTTTTGCATTTATTCCCAACCAGCATTCCCGGGTCCTTCTAACTGGTCTTCCGATAGTTCAGCACAGCCCAGGTATTCAATACCAAAGCGAAGAGTAATATCACGCCCAGCCTGGGCAGCACATCTCTTATGCCACTTCCTTTCAGTACAATCATGCGCATGACATCTATCAGGTAACTGACAGGGTTGAACCTGGTCACTACCTGCGCCCAGTCGGGCATACTATCGATTGGGGTAAATAAGCCCCCCATCAATATGAAGATCATAATGAAGAAGAACATGATGAACATGGCCTGCTGTTGTGTATCGCAATAAGTAGACACCAGCAAACCAAAACCCAATACAGCCAGCAGGTATACCCATACAAAACCATAGAGCAACAGGATGCTGCCTGCCGGCATTATACCATAGGCAAGCCTGGCTACCACCAATCCAAGGGTAAATACCACATTGCCCAATACCCAGAATGGAATCAGCTTGCCCAGGATAAAGTGATGTTTCTTAATCGGCGTAACATTGATCTGCTCAATGGTACCCACTTCCTTTTCTTTTACAATATTCAGCGCAGTCAGGAAACCACCAATCATTGTTACAAGTACAGCAAGGATGCCCGGTACCATAAATAAATGGTAATCGAGGTAAGGATTGAACCAGTTGGAAGTCGTAATCTCTACGCCCGGCTGCGCTTGAAAACGCGCCGGTTCCACCAGCTGTAAGCGGATCTCGTTATTTTCGTCCCGGATCACACTGCTCAGGTATACCCCGCCCAGGTTGGCTTTGGTACCATTGATGGCATTGACCGCAACAAATAGCTGTTCATGATTGTCTTTCACGAGATTCTTTTCGAACCCATGTGGAATTTCCAGGAGCAAATCCGCCTTGTCCTCCTCAATCAAATGCAGGGCTTCTTTATAAGAAAATACATAGCCGGTAAGCCTGAAGTAGCCTGAAGCCGTGATCTTACTGATCAGTTTCTGCGAATAAGAAGAATGGTCATTATCAATAATCGCCAGGTTGATATTCTTTACTTCATAATTTGCGGCCAATGGCAGGATGAATAACTGCATCACAGGCATCACCAGGACCATTACCAGGATGGAACGATTTCGGAAAATCTGCCTGAATTCCTTTTGTAATAAAAACCGGATCGTTCTCATGATAGCCTGATTTTAAAACTTTTAAAGCTCACGAATAATAATATTACTGTAATCCCCACCAGGATCAGTGTCTCTTTCCAGATGGCAGAAAATCCCAGTCCCTTGATCATAATCGCCTTTACGATATTGTAATACCATTTAGACGGTACGATATTGCTGATCAGCTGCAAGGGGAGGGGCATGTTCTCCACCGGGAACATAAAGCCGCTAAAGAGGATGGTAGGCAGCATCATCCCCATCAGGGAAATGAGCATGGCTACCTGCTGGGAATTTGTCTTCACAGAGATAAATATACCCAGCGTGAGACAGGTGATAATGAATAAAGTACTTTCTGCAAAGAGTAAAGGAATACTCCCGTTGATGGGCAATTTTAGTACAAAAGTGCTGAGTAATAAAATAGTCGTTACATTGATCAGGGATAATAAGAGGTAAGGAATTGCCTTGGAGATAATCACCATCAGCGGACTGAAAGGAGATACCAGCAACACTTCCATCGTACCAGTCTCTTTTTCGCGCACGATAGACACGGCTGTCATCATTACACACACCAGCATCAGTACCAGCGACATCACACCAGGTACAAAGTTTGGCGCACCCTTCAACTGCGGATTGTACAGGAACCTGATCTGCGGTGTTATCTGGTAAGGCTCCTGCGCAGCTGTATAGTCCTGTATAATTGAGGTAATATAACTCGTCAGTGTGGTGGCAGTATTTGGATCCGCCGCATCTGCAACTACCTGGATCTGCGCATGATGCGTATGCAGCAGGTCATTATTAAACCCCTGTGGGAAGATCACCGCCAGCCTGATATCGCCTTTTTTGAACGCGGCCTCAATGCCTGCCCGGTCCATGACCGCATAGGCAATATCAAAATACCTGCTCGCCTCAATCTTGCTGATCAGCTGTTGCGAAGCCACATCCTGTGCCTGATCATAAATCACAATCTTTGCATTCCGGACCTCGTTTGTCAGGGCAAAGCCAAAGATGAGAATCTGTACGACAGGCAAACCAAAAAGGATCAGGAGCGTCTTCCGGTCTCTCAGTACATGGGCAAATTCTTTCCTGATAAAAATATAAAGTTGTTTCATATCATTCACTACGTTTTGCACCGCGGGCCAGTGCGTAAAAGACTTCATCCATGCTGGCAGCATGAAAACTGTTCTTCAGATTACGTGGTGTATCCAGGGCCTTGATACGACCATCCACCATGATAGAAATGCGGTTACAGTATTCCGCTTCATCCATGTAGTGGGTAGTCACGAATACGGTCACACCCCTGTCTGCCGCATCATAAATCAGGTTCCAGAACTGTCTGCGGGTAATGGGGTCTACACCACCAGTAGGTTCATCCAGGAACACAATCTTCGGCTCATGCAGTACCGCGATCGAAAAAGAAAGCTTCTGTTTCCAGCCTAAGGGGAGGGCACCGACCAGTTTCTTTGCCTCTTTTTCAAGACCCAGGTCATGAATGAGTTGCTGACTCTTGGTTTTGAGCTGTTGATTGCTCAGGCCATAAATGCCGCCGAAAAAGCGGATGTTCTCAGTCACGGTCAGGTCTTCGTAGAGAGAAAATTTCTGACTCATGTAACCGATGTTTTTCTTTATCTGCTCGGTTTGTTTGTAGATATCAAAACCGGCAATGGTCGCAGTGCCTGAACTTGGCGTAGAGAGTCCGCAGAGCATGCGCATAGCAGTTGTTTTACCGGCTCCGTTTGCACCGAGAAACCCGAAGATCTCACCTTTGTCTACTTCAAACGTAATTTCATTGGTCGCAATGAAATCGCCGAATCGTTTACTTAGTTTATTAGTTTCGATCACTGTTTTTCTTTTAAGAGTTTAATAAAACAGTCCTCAATAGTGACAGGTGTCGTTTGTAGTTCTATGCCTGTAAGCCCCTGTTTGGCTAGCTCCTGCTCCAGGTCTCCTTCGAAAGTTACATGTGCATATTCACCAAAAGCATAGCTGTCCTTTACAAGCGGAGAGGCCTGCAGGGCTTTCAATAACCGGTGCATCTGGTCTGCTTTTACCGCATATAATTTATCGGGGAAAGCAGCAACAACTGCGTTGGGCGTATCGATAGACAATATTTTCCCATCCTGGATTAAGGCTATCCTGTCACACAGATCCGCTTCATCCATATAGGGGGTGGATACAATAATGGTGATCTCCTGTTCTTTCAGTTTACGCAGCATCTCCCAGAATTCCTTCCTGGATACAGGGTCCACACCAGTTGTAGGCTCATCCAGGAACAGTACTGATGGCCGGTGAATCAAGGCACAGCACAAGGCAAGCTTTTGCTTCATGCCACCGGAAAGTTTACCGGCTCTTCTTTTTTTGAAAGGCGCTATTTGTATATAGATATCCTTAATCAGGTCGTAATTCTTTGCAACGGTTGTCTTGAATACTGTTGCAAAGAAATTGATATTCTCTTCCACTGTCAGATCCTGGTACAGGGAAAACTTACCAGGCATATATCCCGCCAGGTTACGGATAGCTTTGTAGTCTTTTACCACATCATATCCGTCTACAGTAGCGCTTCCGGCATCGGGCAGGAGCAGGGTGGTCAGCATTCTGAAGATACTGGTCTTACCTGCGCCATCCGGGCCTATCAGTCCAAAGAGTTCTCCTTTTTTTACAGCAAAGGATACATCATCCACCGCTGTTTTATCCTGGTACACCTTCCGCAGGTGATTGACAATTACAGCATCCATGTTTATAATTTTACCTCTCCGTACATGCCGATTTTCAGATAACCGTCATTGTTAATGCGTACTTTGATAGCATAAACAAGATTGGCTCTTTCATCTTTGGTTTGAATCGTTTTGGGGGTGAATTCCGCTTTATTGCTGATCCATTCGATGGTACCGGTATAGGTTTTATAGGCATCCCTCGTATCATCGACCAGCACTTTTACGGTTTGACCTGTTTTCACCTGTGGCAATTGGTCACCTGTGAGATAAGCCCTTAAGATGATGGTATTCAGGGCGGCAATCTTATACACGGCTTTGCCCGGACTGGTTACCTCGCCTGCTTCGGCATACTTGGTCAGTACCGTACCATCAACCGGGTTGGTAAGCCTGCACTTATCCAGCTGGTCATCTATTTGCTGGATCTGTGCCTGCAGGGGTGCTGCCTGGTCTTTCAGGTTTGTGGTGGTGATGCCGAGCGAAGATTGAGTCGCAGCGATTTGTTTTTTAACAATAGCTACCTGGGATACAGCATCATCCAGTTGCTTACGGGTAGCTGCATCTGCTTTGAGCAGGTTCTCCGTACGGTCTCTTTCTCTTTCAGCCTGTCTCAGTTGTTCCTGCAAAGCAGCTGTCTGCGCAGCAATATCAGGGCGGCCGCTGAGTACTGCACTAATTTGTGCCTGTAATTGTTTTTTCTTCAGGATGAGTTGAATGCTGTCAATGTATCCTACTACCTGCCCGGCTTTCAATACCTGTCCTTCTTCCAGCTCCAGGGATCTGATATTGCCGGAAGCCTCTGCGGACACGATGGTCTCAACGGCTTCGAAGGTACCGGATGCGTCGTATGCTGCTTCTTTTTTATTGCAGGCAGTGATAGTAGCGGCAGCAAGCAGCAGTATAGTTAATTGTGTTTTCATAAATTACCTGTAGTCGTTTGTTGATTATATTGTGAAAGCAACCATTGCATTTCATGCAGGGACTTATTTTGTCTGGCCAGATTCTCGTCATTCACTTCTTTCAGGAAATCGTTGCCGGTGATTACACCATTTTCCAGTTGGGCAATAGCGGCGGTTTTCACCTGGGTGCGTAGTTTGATAATCGCATCGTCTGATGCCATCAGTTGCTGATATTTATTTACGGCAGCAGATGCCTGTTGTACGGACATGGCGGTATTAAACAGGAAGGTTTCTTTTTGTACCGCTATTTCCTGTTGGTTTACCACAAGTAATGCCCGCTTTTTTTTGAGGGTATAAAAACTGGAAGGCGACCAGCTCAGGCGAATGCCTCCCATATAATAAGCCTGGAAACTGTTGTCCAGCATATTCAAACCCGGGCGACCATAGCCCCCCTGTATAAAGAAGCCTAGTTTAGGCCGGGTGCCGATAGTCAGCAACTGATCCTGTAACAACAGCGATTTTGCCTGCGCATCGAAGGAGAGGAGTTCAGGACGATGAATGCTGTCACTGAGCGTAAGCGCGGCAGGTTTCTCTACATTGCTGACCGGGATACCGATAAATAATGACAGCATTTTTGCATAGGCCTCCCGGCTATTGGCAAGCTCGATATTATGCTGTTCGGTGGCCAGGATTTCTGCATTAATCAGATCCGCATTACTCCGGAATGCCGTTCCATTATCCAGTGCCGCCTGCGTCTTTTTGAGGCCTAGTTTCAGGTCCTCCAGCAGCAGGTCATTTTGTTTCAGTTGTTCATCGGCCAGCAGGATGCCAAAATAGAGCTGGTTAATGCGGTCTTTCAGCGCATAGAGGTCTGCCTGTAGCTGCTGACGGGAAACTGCTTCATTGCTCTTCTGGAGCGCTTGTTGCTTCGCAATTTCGCCGCCGTCATAGATGACCTGGTCCAGCTGCACAGTGGCCTTATACTGGTCCTTATTCATCGTGGGGATGTTCACACCGGGGATACTGATGGGGACCTGTGTCACGGCAGACTGATAAGTTGCCTGGGCATTGACAGAGAACTGCGGCAGGTATCCTTTCTGCAGGTTGTCGATAGTATAAGCCGCCGCTTTGCTGATCAGGTCATACCTTTTGGTGAGCGGGTAATGTTGCTCCGCCAGCCGGTAGCACTCAGGCAGCGTGAGTTGTCCCCTTGCAGGCAGCGAAAACAAAAGAAGCAGGAGGTAGTATCTCATATTTAAACACATTATTTAATCAAATGATTAATACAAGGGCAAAAAAAATGCAGCTTATTCAAGCATGCATTTCATCCACATGGGAATCAGCTTCTTACGTTCTTCCATCAGCTGATTGTACTGATCATCGTTGATCGCTGCGGTTCCCTGTAGTATGGGTCTGGCGGCAAAGGGAAAGATCAGCATCCCCAGGAATGAGATCAGGAATTGTATCGGGTTGATATCTTTCTTTTTCTCCTGTAACTGGACCATGAGGTGAGAACCGAGCACATAATTATCCACGTTCAGGGTCTCGCGCAGCCAGCCGGGGTTTTGCCTCAGTTCACTCAACACAAATAAGGGCAGGTCCGGATTCTGGAATAGCATATCAATATAGCCCCTGGCCACGGAGGAAAGCTTCTCATCAAGTGTCTTGCTCTGATCGTTCAGGATCGGAGCCAGTATGCCAAATAACTTTTTCAGGTTTTCGGCCATGATGATCTCAAACAGCTTTTCCTTGCTGCGGAAGTAATAATTCAACAAGGCCAGGTTCATCCCGGCTTCTTCTGCAATGTCACGGGTCTTGGTCGCAGCATACCCTTTTCTGGTGAAAATAGTCCTGGCGGCTGCTTTTATCTTTTCTTCCGTTGAAATGCTCTTATCGTCCATGATACTACAAAGGTAAAGTTAAAATATTGATTTAAACAAATGATTAAACTTGTTTAGGCGGGCTGATTATTTGATTTTCTCCAGCCAACAAGGGAAATCGCTCCAAAATAGTTCCAAATTATTTGATTTCCTTAATGATCTGTTTGAATCAGGACACTTCCTTTTCAGGCGCTGCCATAACTTTGTACCCGAATTAACTGTTTGCATAACATGGAAATAATAAGAACTGGCAGTCAGCCATCAGGAAAAGGCCCGGAAGATTACTTTACCGGGTCAGTAAGAATCGATCCGTTAAACAATCCTCCTGATCCTGCCCGCGTAGCAATGGCCCTGGTTACTTTTGAACCCGGTGCCCGTACAGCATGGCATACTCACCCATTGGGGCAGACACTGATCGTGACTGCCGGTAGCGGCTGGGTACAAAAAGAGGGCGGTGCCCGGGAAGATATTCATCCTGGTGATGTAGTCTGGTTTGCCCCCGGCGAAAAACACTGGCATGGTGCTACTGCTACCACAGGTATGAGCCACATTGCCATACAGGAAAAATTAAACGGTTCCCCGGTTGACTGGATGGAGCAGGTAACAGATGAACAGTATAACCAATAAATGTCAGGAAGAATGAGGTAAGGGTCATCCGGTTTCATTTCACGCCCTCTCTTTGCGCACTTCACTCCCCAATATGCGCATTTGAAACGATAAATCCCCTATAACCTCATTTTGTATGTACATTTGCGGATGTCACACGCTTATCAGTTAAAGTGGTGTTTCATCATGATCATGATCCTTTCCGGCGGAACAATCCTGATGAGACTAAACGATTTTAACATCCACAATTTCAGGGCCTTCCTGGAATATTTTTCCATGGTATCCGCCACTATATTCTGTTCCTGGATGACACATGGTTATCTCAGGTTACACGAGCCCCAGGGAGTGAGCAAACAACTCCGACCTATTGTCAGGATAGCGGCAGCAATGTTGGCCGCATTTGGTCTCAATTATCTGTCGGTGATCATGACACCACACCAGTACATGTTCCCGGATCTGGTATTTCGCCATACCTATGCTGATTTTTTGCGCCTTCTTATCGGTGCATTTTTTGTCAGTATGATTTGCCACATCGTATGGAGTTCGCTCACTGTCAGCATCATGCTGCAAAAAGCACAGCTGGAAAATGAACATCTCAAGCAGGCACATCTCCGTGCACAGCTGCTCTCTTTACAACAGCAGATCAGCCCTCATTTCCTGTTCAATTCACTCAGTACGCTCAAGCACATCGCCCACGATAAGGGGACCAAAGACTTTGTAGTGCAGCTCTCTCACGTATATCGTTACCTGCTCAGCATCAACGAACACCAGGTGACCAAACTCGCGGATGAACTGAACTTTATCGACTCCTATTTATACATTCTTTACCAGCGCTTCGAAGGCGATCTGAAAGTACAGATCAATATTCCCGAGCGGTATTACAATTACCTGATCCCACCTTTAGCCATCCAGCTCCTGATCGAAAATGCGATCAAGCACAATGCGCTCTCCCCGGAATTGCCCCTGCTGATAGACATTTTTATTGAAAATGAAACCCTCACAGTTAGGAATACCCTGCAGCCCAAAAAGTTCCCCGTAGAGAGTACCAGGTTAGGGCTACAGAATATCAATGAACGTTTTTTATTATTGTTTGACAAACAGATCACGATAGAAAATACGACAGAAAGTTTTACTGTACATTTACCTGTTATTAGTCACGACCGCTATTATCACTGAAGAGACTACCCATGAACGTTATTATCATTGAAGACGAGCGTAAAACAGCCAGAGAACTACAAGACATTCTCACCAGCATTGACAGCGAAATCCGCATCCTGGGAGTATTGCCTTCTGTAGCCTCCGCCATTCGCTGGTTCAGGGAAAACCCCGCACCAGATCTTATATTCTCTGATATCCAGTTAGGCGATGGCCTCTGCTTTGAAATCTATCGTGAAGTAGCTGTCAATGCCCCCATTATCTTCTGCACCGCCTTTGACCAATACGCTATCCAATCGTTTGAATCCAATAGTATCGACTACATCCTCAAACCACTGGAAGAAGCAGTCGTAGAACGTAGTCTGAAGAAATACCACCGCATCAAAGACCATTTCAATACCTACCAGCAAAGCCTGAATAAAGCGATGACCCAGGTGGAAAGCGCATATCGCCAAACCATCCTCGTGCACTACCGGGAAAAGATGGTCCCCGTCAAAGTCGCCGATCTGGCCTTCATTCATGCTGCGAATGGTGTGGTCACCCTCCATACGCGCAACGGTCAGGACTATACCATTCAATATACCATCGACCAACTGGAGAACATGTTGAACCGCAATGACTTCTTCCGGGCCAACCGACAATTCATCCTCCACCGTGAAAGCATCACCGATATCGAGCACTACTTCAATCGCAGGTTGATAATCAAGACAAACTGTAAAACCCCGGAGAAAATCATCGTCAGCCGCCTGAAAGCACAGGACTTCCTGCGCTGGATAGAGCTATGACACTTCATTTCCCATTTTGCACATTTCATTTACTTATTTGTTCCATTCATTCATATTTAAATTAATGGCGGGAATGTAGTAGGTAGTTTTGTCTCATTGCATAGTTATATGAAGAAGAAAAAACTACTTATTGCAGTACTGATCCTGATCACTGGTACTTCTTATGCCCAGAACAACTGGACACTGAAGAGCTGCATTGAATACGGCTTAAAAAACCACCGTAGCAATGTTGTTTATGCCAATGAAAAGAAAGCTGCAGATGCCAAAGCCCGCGAAGCACTGGCCGCTTACCTGCCCAGTGTCAACATCCAGGGCTCTATAGACGATAACCTGAAAGTACAGGAAACTGTGATCCCTGCCGGGATCTTCGGAGACCATGATATTCGTGTCGCCTTTACCAAGAAGTTCAATACCAATCCTATGGCGCAGCTGGACCAGACGATCTTCGACCAGTCCCTGCTCACAGGCCTGAAGGCAAACAAATACAATAAGGAATCCGCCGAACTGAACGTACAGCAAAACAACGAGACGATCATTTATAATATCAGCAACGCCTTTGCCCAGATCTTCGTGTACAGGGAACAGTTATCACTGCTGCATACCAACCTGGACAACTACCATGAACAGATGGACATCACCCGTCTGCAGGTAACCAAAGGAACCGTTCTGCAGAAAGAACTGGATAAGGTAACAGTTGACTTCAACAATACGGTTTCTAAAATACACGTAGCCGAAAGCAACCTGACCCTCTCATACAACCAGCTCAAATATGAAATGGGTTACCCGCTTACAGATACCATCATGGTTGACAGTCTGGAAGCAGCAAAAGCCTTCAATAGCCTGGCTATTGCAACACCCGATGCCAGCACCTTTTCTGCTGCTAACCGGCTGGACTTCCGCATCTCCCAGGTCAATGAGAAACTGCTGGCAATTGATGAGCTCCGCCTGCGCAATGGGATCTATCCAAGACTCACTGCTTATGCCCGCTATGGTGCCATTGGCTATGGAGACAACCTGAATGAATCCTTCAAATCACTGGCCACTTATTCTGCCATTGGTATCAAACTCAGTATTCCCATTCTTGACTTCTATAAGCGCAATGCGCAATCCGCACAGGCAAAATACAAACACCTGAATGCGATCGAACAACTAAAAATAGATGAAGGTAAATACGCATTGGAGTACCAGAACGCCCGGACCAAAGTGATACAGGAACAGGGAAATATGGACAACAACCGGCGTAATATAGAACTGGCGCAATCTGTGTTCAATACGACTAACCTGCAATACCAGAAAGGTACAACGGACATGACCGACTGGCTCAATGCCCAGAACTCTCTCAGGGAAGCACAGAACAATTACCTAAGCTCCATATATAATTTCTTTCTCGCCCGCATCGATCTCGAAAAAGCGGGTGGTTCACTCAAGACCTTTTACCTGGCTCTATAAATAGCAATATGAAAACGAAGTACATCGTAAGTTTAGTCGTTATCCTGATCATCGGATTGATCGTTTACAAACTGGCTGTCAATAAGAAAAAGCTGAATGAAAAAAATAAACAGGCTCCCGTGACCCAGGTACAGATTCCAGTAAAGGTAGCAGTAGCCACCGAACAGCTGCTGGAAATCAATATCATAAAAACCGGTAACATAGCGCCCTTCAAAGAAGCAAAAGCCGTAGCCATGACTGCTGGTACCCTCACCCAAGTGCGTTTTGAACTGGGCGACCAGGTAAAACAGGACCAGCTACTCGCCATTACGGATACACGTCAGGCACAACTGGAACTGCAGAAAGCAGAAACCGATGCTGCCAAACTCCGGAACGACCTCGATACATACACCGAACTCCTGAAAGGTAAAGCAGCCACACAGGAGAAAGTGAACGAAATCAAAAACAACTACCAATCCGCCCTTAACCAGGTAGAACAGGCCCGTAAAAAACTGTCTGATGCCGCCATCAAAGCGCCTACCAGTGGTATTATCAGTGCTAAACCTGTGGAACAGGGTGTATTTGTAAACGCAGGTACAGAGATCGCTACCATCGTAAACCTGAATAAAGCAAAGGTGCAGGTGAACCTTACCGAAGCAGAAGTATACAAGGTTACAATCGGCCAGAAAGTAAAGATCACCACCGATGTATACCCAGGTAAAGCATTCTCCGGAACCATCAGTTTCATTAGTCCGCAGGCCGACCAGACACACAATTACCTGGTGGAAATCATGACCGACAATACTACCCAGTCCATCCTCCGCTCCGGTACATTCGTATACGCAGACTTCTCAAAGAAGACACAGGAACAACTTCTCGTGATCCCAAGAGAAGCGCTGACAGAAAGCGCGAAGAACGCTGCTGTATATGTGGTTAAGAACAGCATCGCACATCTGCAATCCATTCAGACCGGTAGCGAAATGGGAGGGATGATGCAGGTTATCAGTGGTTTACAGGCAGGTGACACAATAGTTACTTCCGGTCAGATCAACCTGAAAGATGGTACTCCAGTCACTGTATCAAAATAAAAAAGCGCCTCATGTCAATAGCAGAAATTGCCGTAAAACGGCCTCTATTAATCATTGTAATATTTACGGTGCTGATCCTTTTCGGACTGGAATGTTATCATAGCCTGAATTATAACCTGCTGCCAAAAATGGAAGTGCCGACTGTAACAGTCAGCACTGTCTACGCAGGTGCCTCCGCTTCTGAAGTGGAATCATCCGTCACAAAGAAACTGGAAGATGCCTTCGCATCTGTGGAAGGATTGGATAAGATCACTTCCAAATCCCAGGAAGGTGTATCACAGGTAGTCATCTCCTTCAAAAGCGGTACCGATATCGACGAGGCAGAAGCTAATATTCAGCGTAAAGCTGATCAGGCACAGAACGACCTTCCAAAGGATATCGATAAGCCCCTGGTCAATAAAGTAAACCTGGAAGAAGCGCCGGTAGTGAAAGCCGGTGTCACTTCGGCCCTCGCTCCCCGTGCACTGTACGACCTGGTTGATAAACAACTACGCCCCATCTTACAAAACGTGGCTGGTGTAGGACAGGTAAACATCATCGGTGGAGACGAACGTGAGATCCAGGTAAACGTAGACCAGAATAAACTGAATGCCTACGGTATTACTATTACACAGGTTACAGATGCAGTAAACTACGCGAACCAGTCATTCCCTGCCGGTAGCATCGAAACGAAGAACCAGCAGGTAACGATCCAGTACGATGCAAACGTGACCTCTGTCGCACAGATCCGCGATCTGATCGTAGTACAACGCCCCGGTGCCGGCAGCGTCTATTTAAAAGATGTGGCCGAAGTAGTAGATGCGACTGCAAAGGCAACCGCTATCAACCACATCAATGGCCTGCCCTCCATCGGTATCCAGATCGTAAAGCAGTCAGATGCAAACACCGTGAATGTAAGCCGCGATGTCAAGAAAGCATTCACTACCCTGGAAGAGCAATATAAAGACAGCAAGGTAAAATTCACCATCTCCTCTGACCAGTCTACCTATACCTTACGCTCTGCGGATGCGGTTATGGAAGATCTGATCCTGGCAGTGTTCATCGTAGGTATCGTGATGCTGGCCTTCCTGCATAGCTTCCGTAGTTCTATGTTTGTGATGGTGGCATTGCCATCCTCCATGATTCCCACCTTCATAGCCATGTACCTGATGGGGTTCTCGCTGAACCTGATGACGCTGATGGCCCTTTCGCTGGTAGTAGGGATCCTCGTGGATGACTCTATTGTGGTACTGGAAAATATCTACCGGCACCTGGAAGCAGGAACGGACCGGAAACAGGCTGCCCTGGATGGCCGAAATGAAATAGGCTTTACAGCGATGGCGATTACGCTCGTGGACGTAGTAGTGTTCCTGCCACTGGCTATGTCAGGAGGGATCATCGGTATGATCTTAAGAGAGTTCTCATTGGTAGTAGTCATCTCTACATTAATGAGCCTGTTCGTATCCTTCACGGTAACGCCGATGTTGGCCAGCCGCTTCGGCCGGCTCGAACACCTGAACAAAGACTCCTGGTGGGGAAGACTCAACCTGGGTTTTGAGCATATCATCGATGTGATCAAGGTGAACTACGGTAAACTCCTGAAGGTCTCCCTGCATAAAAAGCGCTATCTCTTGTCCGGTGTGATCATTTTGATTATTGGTTCTATCATGCTGGTTGTGAAGGGCTTTGTGGGTGCTGCTTTCATTCCTTCCGGAGACCAGGGCGAACTGATGATCAACCTGGAACTATCCCCTGACGCATCTATTTACCAGACCAATATGCTGACCCAACAGGTAGAGAAGGAAATCCTGGCAAGACCGGAAGTAGACAAGGTCTTTTCCAGCATCGGCTTCCTGACAGGTGGTGTTGCAGGGACAGGCAATAACAGTAACCGCGCGGAGCTGACAGTAACACTTGTAGACGCAAAGAAAAGAAACATGACAGCCGAGGAATTCGGGATCATGATGCAGCGCGAGCTGACTGCCAGCGTACCTGGTGCGAAGGTAACAGCATCCCCGACCTCCATTACTGGTAATGCCAGTACAGCGCCCATCCAGATCGCTGTCAAGGGTGTAAACCTGAAAGATGTACGGAGTGTGGCAGAACAGTACATGAAGCTCACAGCTACCGTTCCCGGTACACAGTTCGTGCAGCTCTCTGTAAAAGATCCAAAACCACAGATAACGATAAAACTGGACCGAGAAAAGATGACCTTGTTGGGATTGAATGCGAGCCAGGTAGGTGGCGCATTGCAAAATGCATTCAGTGGAAATGACAAGAGCAAATTCAAACAATCCGGGAATGAATACAATATCCTTGTCAGTTTCGATCGCTTTAACAGGTCTGATATCAATAACGTAAGAAACCTTTCATTCACAAATAATGACGGACAGACATTTGTACTGAGCCAGTTCGCCGAAGTAAAAGAAGCCACGGGTGAAAGTGTGCTGGAACGTAGCGACAGGCTCAATTCCATCACCGTGAATGCGAACGTGGCCGGCAGACCAACTGGTACGGTAGCCAATGAAATCAAAGAAAAAGTAGCAGCAGTAAAATTGCCTGAAGGTGTGTCAATAGAATACCTGGGTGATGTAAAGAACCAGGGAGATGCATTTGGCAGCCTGGGACTGGCATTAATCACAGCGATCCTGCTGGTATACCTGATCATGGTGGCGCTGTATGAAAGTGTGATCTATCCCTTCGTTGTATTGTTCTCTATTCCGGTAGCTTTGATTGGTGCCTTGCTGGCACTTGCGCTGAGCATGGAGACTTTAAATATCTTCTCAATTATTGGTATCATTATGTTGTTAGGATTGGTATCCAAGAATGCGATCCTGATCGTGGACTTCACCAACCATCTGAAAGAGAAAGGTGCAAAAGTAGAAGATGCACTGGTAGAAGCGGGAGAGGAGCGTTTGCGCCCGATCCTGATGACGACACTGGCTATGATCTTTGGGATGTTGCCTATTGCTTTGGCCCGGGGAGCGGGCTCTGAGGTCAAGAATGGGATGGCATGGGTGATCATTGGGGGTCTGACCAGTTCTATGATCCTGACCTTATTCGTAGTGCCGGCCATGTATCTCATTATTGATAAACTGAAGACACGTTTACAAAAGAAAAAGCAACCCGCATACCATGAAGCTCATAGCTAGTAGTCTTATCTGCATGCTTGTATGGCCTGCAGTCCTGAATGCACAGGATACGCCGTCAAGGGCCCGTCTGGCAGCATCGTTTGTAAAAACGCGGGGAGTAGATTCCCTGTCAGCCGATCAAACGACAATTGTGCCTGCACAGGACAATAAAGCTATTAAAGACCGCAGGATTGATTCCCTTACCAGGGCCCGAATAGCCGATTCAGTCAAAAAGGCCGTCATTGTGGATGCCTTATTAAAGAATCCGAATTTAAGACCCGCCATGATCTCCACTACATTCATCAGCAGGGGCCAGCTGGAAGGAAATTTCAGGGGCAAAAATGTCCTAAGCGGAGATTTTGCGCAGCGACGTACAGAAGCACTCCTCAATCTCCCTGTGAAGAACTGGGGTAAGAGTGGAATGGTAACTGCTACGGTTTATTATGTACGAACAAACTATGACCTTTCTGATGTCAAAGGAGTGGAGATCAAAGACCCCAGGCTTTCTAAAAATACTGTAGGCCTGACTACCGCCTACCGTAGAATTGATTCTTTGTTTGGTCGCCTGTTCATCTCCTCAGCCAGTTTGATATTAATGACGGGCGATGGGGGTGGTATTAATAAATACGCAGTAATGGGGAATGGCATGTTCCTGTTAAAGAAAACAGCCACCACCACATTCATGCTGGGCGCGCAGGTGATCATCGATCCTACTTCAAGTGTGCCTGTAATCCCGCTGATGGTTTATCAGAAGAACTTGTCGAATGGGTATGACCTGAATATCACTATCCCGCAGCAACTGACATTGAGGAAGACGGTGAATAAGAATATGTGGGCCAGCTTTGGAACTATGCTGGTATCATCTGTGTCTTTCTTCAATATTACATCTCCGAATGTGCCACGGAATTCGAATTTCAACTTACTTGATCTGAAGACCGGCCCGTCGGTGGATTATAAATTGAATAAGTTATTGTTGTTAGGGCTGAGTGCAGGACTGTGGACACCGGTGATGTACAGACAATATGGAAGGTGGCAAAAGTCGAATCATTATTTCTTTGATGGGAAAGTGGATACCACTCCTTATATCAATGTGAATTTGTCAGTAATACCTTTTTGATAGTTACAAATGTGTAACGCAGTTGTAGGTTTAAGCAATGAGCCCGGTATTCATGCCGGGCTCTGAATATTTATGCAGGTGTTGTTTCTTTCTTATAAGCGCCCTATGCAACCAGTGCCTGCGCCGGCAGTGGAACAAACACCGGGGCTCCACTCCAAAGCCTTAAAATTGCGCAATATTTCCCTGAACGCCCCTCTGCCACACGGATACATTCAACAACTTCCCGCATATTTTTAAAACATTACATTTGTGCCCATGAAATTATGGTATCCATACAAGCAGATGAAAGACCTGGGGCAGGTGCCTGTCATGGTCGCCGGTCAGGGCACGCAGATGATCCTGGAAGATGGCCGCATCCTCACAGACGGTATTTCTTCCTGGTGGGCAGTGATTCACGGGTACAATCATCCAGAACTCAATCATGCACTTATCCACCAGGTCAGCAATTTCTCGCACGTCATGCTCGGTGGCTTATCACATCCCCCTGCACTGGCCCTGGCTGATAAACTGGTGGCCATTGCACCCGCTGGCCTCAACCACGTATTCTATTCTGACAGTGGCTCAGTAGGCGTAGAAGTAGCCCTGAAGATGGCCTTACAGTTCTGGAAAAATACCGGTTATACCGGCAAGCATAAAATTATCTCTCTCAGAAACGGTTATCATGGGGATACATTCAAAGCCATGGAAGTAGGAGATGACTCCGATTTCTCCAGTGCCTTTGCCGATGTATTGCACCGGGGGTATTTCTTAGATACTCCCACCGGAGGATTTCATGCAGATGCTGCCACACTCCAAAAGGATTTTACTGCTTTAGAAGATTTACTCAAAGCACACGCGCCGGAAATTGCCTGCTTCATTCTCGAACCCATTGTACAATGTGCCGGGGGCTTTAGAATCTATTCTCCCTTATATCTAAAAGTTGCCCGGGAACTCTGTGATAAATATGAGGTACTGCTCGTGCTGGACGAAGTAGCTACCGGCTTTGGCCGCACAGGCAAGCTGTTTGCCGCAGAGCATGCCGGCATCACACCTGATATTATGATTGTTGGAAAGGCCCTGACCGGAGGTTATATGGGGCACGCGGCTACCATGGCAAGCACCCGCATTTTCAATAGTTTCCTGGGTGATTCTTACGACAAGGCCCTGATGCATGGACCGACTTTCATGGGCAATCCCCTGGCTACCACCGTCGCACTGAAAAGCATAGAAATTATAGAAAGGGATCATTACCTGTCCCGCATCGCACAAATTAATGCCGTCATTCAGTCTGAATTTGATAAAATTGAATCTCCCGCTATTGCCGATAAAAGGATCGTAGGGGCTATTGGTGCCATTGAATTGAAGGAGGAAAGCATGATGGCCGGATTCCGTGACTTTGCAATAAATAACAATGCCTGGTTAAGGCCTATCGGCAAGGTAATGTATGTAATGCCTGCCTATATTATTACAGATGAAGAACTGCTGTTTTTAATTGGTATTATGAAGGAATGGATCAGTCGTATTTATGTAAACGACTAAGCGTCTCCCTGGATACACCCAGGTAATGAGCGATCATTTTCTTCGGTACCCGCTGGAATAATTGCGGGTACTGGTCTAACAACAATTCATATTTCTCTTTGGCTGAATTCCTTAGTAAAGAAAGCACTCTTTTCTGGGTTGCCACATACCCACCCAATGCCTTCCTTTCCCAGAAGATGAGCATTTGCGGCACCTGTCTGCCGATTTCCGCCCGCGCTTCCATGGTTAAGGCCAGCACAAAACAATCTTCCAGTGCCTGCACATCCATGTCTGCATTGCCTTGTTTCGCATACGCAGGGTAGT
The DNA here is from genome assembly GCF_003412465.1 of Chitinophaga silvisoli. Classification (GTDB taxonomy): domain Bacteria; phylum Bacteroidota; class Bacteroidia; order Chitinophagales; family Chitinophagaceae; genus Chitinophaga; species Chitinophaga silvisoli. The sequence continues at coordinate 50,588 of NZ_QTJV01000014.1, read as the reverse complement.
CAGATACCCACCAGTTCTCCATAGCGAATTGAATGATGTGCTCTTTGTCAGCATCGTCATAGGCAGCTGTTTTCAGGCAACCCTGTACAACGAAATATTCTGCACTCACTTTTTGCCCCACTTTGATCAGGTACTCCTTTTTAGAAAGGGACACAGGTATGAAACCATTGAGCACGATCTCGAATGCTTCGTCAGAAAGTGGTACCAGGTTTTCAATGTGCTGGCGTAAAATAGAGGCATATTCCATTTTGTAAAAGTACAAAAAGAAGGCCCGTACGCAAAAAGAGGGTATATCAAAGTAAGCTCCCGGGATTTAACCCGGGTATCTGACGGAGAGAATTTTTGTTTATATCATTCTCAGGCCCTTCAGATTACTTTGATACCACCTCTTTTTAATACATAAGCAGGATATTTATTTTGTCCGGGTCTTCAGCGCTTCCCTGATCGCTTCGCCCACTTCCTTCGCCGACTGCGGGTTCTGTCCTGTAATTAACCTTTGGTCTACCGTTACATGTTGCTGCCATGGGCCTGATTGCTCATAAATTCCACCTCTCTCTTTCAACTTATCTTCCAGCAAAAAAGGCACCACCTTAGTCAACTTTACAATCTCCTCTTCCTCATTAGAAAACCCATTCACCTTTTTCCCTGCTACCAGGTATTGTCCATTGCTCAGCTTAATATTCAGCAATCCGGCCGGTCCGTGACAATCTGCCGCCACGATCCCTTTCGCCTCATAAATCTTCGCAGCAATCGTCGCTAACTCCTTATTCTCCGGTAAATCCCACATGGCACCATGTCCACCCGCATAATAGATCGCCGCATATTCCTCCGGATGAACATCAGCAGGCTTCATACTATGCGAAATCTTGTTTTGGTATTTCTCATTCTCCCAAAACTCCTTATTCACCGGATCATTCAGATCAAACCCGTCCACCGGTGGATTCCCGCCTTTCGGACTCACAAAGTCAATTTCATATCCTGCATCAGTCAATACTTTCCAGGGATGAGATACCTCTCCTAAATAGTAGCCTGTTTTCTCACCGGTGCTGCCTTTAGTCGCATGACTGGTCACTACAAATAAAATTTTCATTTTTTGTGCTTTTAAAAAACCGCTGCTCATAAAAAGTAAGGCAGCTAATAACCATTTCGTTTTCATTGTATATATGCTTAATAATCAGAATCTCCTATTTCTCCTGGTGCTCACCGGACCTGCACTTTTAATCTTCCGCCCTAATCGGACTGCCTGTCCGCCGGTGCCGTCATTGTTGATGCAAAATTCAGGCGCAGACACTTAAATAAAAGTGATGTAAGTCACCAATTTGAAGGAGCATGTAGGATGGATACCAATTCGAACGAAATGACGACTGGTTTTTTATTGTAGTTTTGATGTTGTGGGAACTTGACGCTTTTAAGAGGCAGCTTTATGTATAAATCTATCGTTCATTTGGAGCTTGCCGTACCCACTCCTAAAATATTGGAGGGATCAGCACATTTTTTTCTAATTTCGCGCCATGAGATCATTTATCATCACTTTCATTTTTGCAATCGTCATTGGTCTTATTTATAAATGGATCATGGAACCGCCACTTACATGGGCTAAAATACCTCCGGTTATCACCGTTGCCCTCGTGCTTTCTTTGTTTTTTTCCCTGTTAACCAGGCCGCGGAAGAAATAGGGATTGGCTGACCCGGTCAGCCCATTTATCGCTCAAACAACTGTTTCCTGTAATTAATTCCCCACTTCGCCATCGCTTCAATCACGGGGTGCAGACTCTTTCCCTGTAAGGTCAACTCATACTCTACTGTAATCGGCATTGTATCCAATACTGTCCTGCTCACCAGGTGATTCATCTCCATGTCCTTTAGTTCCTTCGATAATACCTTCGGTGCTATCCCGGACAACTGCCGCTTCAAATCCATAAACCGCATTTTCCCCCTATAATACAAGGCACCTAAAATCTCCGTCTTCCATTTCCCACTCAATAACTCCTGTGTATCCCTAATCCCAATAATCATTGCCTGACACTCTGGTGTCAAGACGGGGCTTGCAACCTGGGGAAAATCTGTTTTCAAGTTTATAAATTTTGCGACAAAAATAGTAACATTCACAATCAGTTACAAATTAGTAACTAGTTACCATAAGGTAATGGGTTACTATTTGTAAACCGCATCAGCTAATTTTGATAAATAAATTTAAAAACTGGAATATGATACTCATCACCGGAGCAGCTGGAAATCTTGGCTCGGCTATCATCAACAGCCTGTTAAAGAAAGTACCTGCGAACCAACTTGCCGCTTTTGTAAGATCTGAACAAAAAGCGGATCAACTGAAGAAACTCGGCCTCAATATCCGTATCGGGGACTATAATGATATCGCCTCCCTGGACAATGCTATGAAGGGTATTGAAAAAGTCATCCTTATCTCTGGTATGTCCATGGAGAGACTGAAGGAACATGCAAATGTAGTGGATGCAGCAAAAAGAGCAGGAGTAAAACAAATTGCTTACACCGGCGTAACTATGAAGGATGCCGCTGTGAGTCCATTGAAAGCCCTGATGGAATCTCACTTCCAGACAGAAGACTATATTAAGGCGAGTGGTATTCCCTATACCTTCCTTCGCAATACCCTGTATGCAGAAGTGATTCCTTTCTACATTGGCGACCAGGCGCTGAACACTGGTATTCATTATCCTGCAGGTGCCGGTAAAGTACCTTATGTTTACCGTCCTGACCTGGCCGATGCTGCAGCTGTTGTAATGACAAATAAAGGGCATGAAAACAAAACTTACCAGCTCACCGGCGATCAGCTGTATTCATTTGCAGATGTAGCAGGATTGTTGTCAGAAGTGTCTGGTAAACATATTGCTTATACGGATGCAGACCCTGTAGCATTTGAAAAACATATGAAGGAAATAGGCGTACCTGAAATAGGCATTATGATCAGTACGGGTTTTGCTGCTGCGATAAAGCAGGGAGACTTTGAAGTAGTAACAACCGACCTTGAGAGAATCCTGGGGAGGAAGCCTACGCCGATAAAACAATACCTGAAAGCACATTATGTAGGATAAATATACTGAAATGCGCGACCTGACTGGCAGTTCGCGCATTTCAAAAAAATCATAGTGTCTAATCGACATTTAACCCCAAAAATTCCCTAAATTACATCACGTCGTATCTGATGTGACAATTCCCGTTAGAAAAAATTGTAGCCGGAAAGAAAACCCTGGTTGGCCCGATCCGTTGTCGCATCCTCATTTATTTTATTAAACCCACAAGCGTTATGAATTACTTCCCATTGCCACTGGCATTGAAGAGGGCTTTATGTGTTCCCGTCTTCCTGCTATTCCTGTTTCCGTTGACGACCCTGGCTCAGCAAAGTATCAAAGGCAAAGTCACCGATGATGCTAAAACTCCGCTGGCTGGTGTTTCCGTCGCAATCAAAAACACCCATCGTGGTACCGTCACCGCGCCCGACGGCTCCTTCAGCATCGCCGCTGCCAATGGCGAAACCCTGGTATTTACCTTCATCGGTTTCATTACGCAGGAACTCACCGTGAGTCAGACCGCCAACTACAACATCACCCTCGCCTCAAATGTCCAGAACCTGGACCAGATGGTCGTGATTGGTTATGGTATTCAAAAGAAATCTTCTCTTACCGGGTCCGTTGCCTCCGTCAATAGCAAGACGCTGAATGAGCTGCCTGTAGCCAGCGTGCAGCAAGCCTTGCAGGGCCGCGTGGCCGGTGTGACTGTCACAAACAACGGCGCTCCCGGTGCTGACCCAATCGTAAGGATCAGGGGTATCAGCTCTATCAGTTATGCTTCCGATCCCTTGTATGTAATAGATGGTTTTCCTACTTCCAATCTCACCAGCTTTGACAGCAAAGATGTATTGTCTGTCGAAGTCCTGAAAGATGCCAGTGCCGCCGCCATCTATGGTTCCCGTGCCACCAACGGGGTGGTGATTATTACTACCAAAAAAGGCAGCAGTAACACAAAACCCCAGGTCAGACTCGATACTTACACCGGCGTTCAAAATGCCTGGAAAAAGATTGACCTGCTCAATACGCAACAATACCTACAATACGAACGCGCGCTCAATGGTGCCGCCGGTATTGCCAAACCTCCCCGTCTTGAGGATGCAAACTGGAATTCCCCCATTTACGATGGCACTACCCAGACCTACGCCCAGACAAACACCGACTGGCAGGATGCATATTTCAAAACAGGCCTGATCACCCAAAGCAATCTTTCCGTCAGTGGTGGGGATTCAAAATCCACCTACTACATGTCTGGCGGCTACTTCAAACAGGACGGGATTACGCAGGGTGTCAACTATGAAAGAGGTAATTTCCGCCTCAATTCAGAACACCATATCAGCAGCGTCTTTACAGTAGGAGAGAACCTGCTTGTATCATACTCCAATCAGCGTTATGACAATACCTCGGGCAACAGAACCCGTCTTGCCAACGTGATCCGTTCACTTCCCTATCTGCCAGTTCATGATCCGACTACCCAGGGTGGTTTCCGCAACGCAGAAAATAGTGTGGATGGTGCAGACCCGACCAACCCTGTAGAAGATGCCCTATTAATAGGCAATGCTCATCGCCAGATCTTCAAACTTTTGGGTACCGTCTATGCCCAGGTTAATTTCACGCCATGGCTCAATTTCCGCTCTGTATTCGGCGCTGATTATGCCGGCCAGTATCAACATGAGTTCTCTCCGATCTACAACGATAAAGGCCGTAATGCCACCGTTGCAACGATCACTGATCAGCGGGCTAACAGAACAACTTTACTCTATACAGAACAGCTGACTTTCGATAAAACTTTTGGCAGGCATCGCTTTAATGCTATTGCCGTATTTGAAAGACAACCAGCCCGTAATTTTGGGGAAAACCAGACAGGGAACCAGAGTACCAATGATATTGAAACCCTGGTAGGTGCTACGAACGTCTCGTCCTATTCAACCAGGACATCCACACTCATTCAGTCTTACATCGGCCGCCTGAACTATGAATTTGGCAGCAAGTACCTGCTTAGTGCTGCTATTCGCAGGGATGGATTGTCCGTATGGGCACCCGGCAAAAAGTTCCAGAGCTTTCCCTCTTTCTCTGCCGGCTGGCGAATAGACCAGGAGCCTTTCATGAAACCCGTCACCGCTGTTTCAGAACTGAAACTCCGTGGTGGCTGGGGGATCACTGGCTTGAATGCGATCGGTATCTTCCCCGCATTGCAAAACTCCATCCTGGCGAATGAATATCCCTGGCAGGCGGTCGTACAGGCCAATGGTGCAACCTATCCATTTGGGAACACTATTTCTATCGGCAACGCTTCTTATTACAACCTGCTGGCCAGCACTAACCTGGAATGGGAGAAGACCAAGCAGGTCAATATCGGACTGGACTTCGGTCTCTTCGACAATAAAATCACCTTTACAGCAGAATGGTATCGTCGCCTTACAGACAACCTGATCCTTACCATTCCTACACCGCTCAGTTTTGGTTATGGCGGGGCCGGTTCCCAGCTTAACGCCGCCAGTATGAAGAATACGGGGGTGGACCTGCAGGTAGGCTATAACCAGCGACATACGCAGTTTAGCTGGAGTGTGACAGGCAACATTGGTTTTATCAGGAACAAGATCCTGTCTCTTAATACGCCGAATGCTACCATCGATGCGGGTTCCGATGCTGATTTTGGCAATGGCAATATGACCCGCACTGTAGCCGGACAACCTATTCAGTCATTTTATGGTTACGTGACTGATGGCATCTTCCAGAACCAGTCCGAGGTAGATAAAGGGCCTGTGCAGCTGCCCGGAACTGATCCTGCCAAAAGTACCGCCCCTGGTGATATCCGTTTTAAGGACCTGAATGGGGATGGCGCTATAACCTCTGCAGACCGTACATTCTTAGGCTCTTATATTCCTAAGTATTCTTATTCCCTGAGCTATAATGCGAACTGGCACAACTTTGATCTTTCTGTATTCTTCCAGGGGGTGCAGGGAAATAAGATCTTCAATGGAACACGGGTATTGCGTGAAGGCATGGCCCGCTTGTTTGGCGCGGGTACAGCCGTGCTGGATGCCTGGACACCGGAGCATACGAATACTGATATTCCCCGGGCAATTAGCGGGGATCCGAATTCGAACCTGCGGGTATCGGACAGGTGGATTGAGAATGGGTCTTACCTGCGATTGAAGAACCTGATGATCGGTTACTCACTGCATAATTATACGATTCGCTATATACAGAGTGTAAGGGTGTATATCGCTTCTCAGAACCTGCTCACGTTTACAAAGTATAAAGGATGGGATCCGGAGATTGGGTCTAAAAATACTACGTTGACGAACGGGATTGATTATGGGCAGTATCCGTCTGCACGGTCATTCCAGGTGGGGCTGCAGGTAGGGTTTTAGGGAATCACCACCCTTACCGGTTGCATACACACACTCAATGTATTACACTTGAATCACACATAAACCGATAAAACATGTACAAATTCATATTCATCGCCTGTCTGCTTCTCGGCGGCATAGGCTGTACCAAAGACCTGGACAAAACGAACCCGGGATACGCGACCCTGGATAATTACTTTAAAAACAGTGCAGAGCTGCAAAGCGGTACCAACGCCATTTACTCCACCTTCCACGCCAGTACCCTCATAGGCCGCGAATGGTTCTTCGTGCACGACCTGCGCAGTGATGATGTCTCGTCCGGTGGCGGCCAGCTGGAAGTACCCCGTGGTCAGATCCTGAACGGGGCGACTACGGCAGATAATTCAGTCATGACTGCTGTGTGGCAGGGCCTTTACATCGTTGTACATCGTGCAAATACGGTAATAGGCAGTGCGCCGAATGTAACTGACAATGATGCGCTCCGGGACCAGTGTGTAGCACAGGCCAAGTTTTTCAGGGCATGGGCTTATTTTGAACTCGTCACTTTATGGGGGCCTGTACCCATTTACACGCAGGTGGTGAGCCAATCCAACCAATTCCAGGCCCGCGCTGCGGAAACCGCTGTTTACGACCAGATCATAAAAGACCTGACAGATGCTGCAGGTATATTGAATGCAAGCTATTCCGCTGCTGAGCAGGGGAAGATCACTTCGGGTGCTGCCAATGCATTGCTGGGCAGGGTGTACATGCAAAAGGGTGATTACGCAGCAGCGAAAGCCGCTTTGTTAAAAGTCGTGAATTCAAACCTTTATCGCCTGGTAGACAATTATAACGATAACTTCCTGGAAGAAACAGAATTCAATGCAGAATCCATCTGGGAAGCTGTCTTTGTGGACAAGGGTGATAACGCGTTTGACTGGGGTGGTACCGGTGATGGTGCCGGCAATGCACAATCTACCATCCGTAACCAGGAATATTGTCCGCTGGCATGGCGCAACCTGATCCCGTCTAATAAGTTCCTGAATGAATTTGAAAATACCGCCACCGGTGCTGCTAAAACAGATCCCCGTTATAAATGGACGGTGTATGAAACCGGTGATCGCTTTAATAATGATGCGGATGTGCTCACAGATGCGATGCAAAACGGTAACTCTTCTACAGTTAATGGTGTGACTAAAAAGATCAGCTGGCGCAAGTTCATGCTTATCTATAAGCAAAGTTTGTCAACGGCTTCCTACCATCCAGGTGGCAATAACCAAAGGATTATCCGCTATGCGGATGTCTTGCTGATGTTGGCAGAATGTGCAAATGAAACAGGCGATCAGGCGGGAGCTGTGGCTTATCTGAACCAGGTGAGAGACAGGCCTTCCGTAGCCATGCCACATTACCCGACAGCACAATTCCCTGTTAGTTCCAAGGACCAGGTGACAAAGGCCATTATGCATGAGCGAAGCGTGGAGCTGGGTGATGAAGAGGTGCGGAACCGGGATATTTTAAGGTGGAGGAAGATGGGATATTTTTCGACAGATCCGATTAGCTATTTCAGGAAGAACAGGGATGAGTTATTGCCTATACCACAGGCAGAGATAGATAATAATCCTTCATTGGCGGATGGGGGAATTGCAGCACAAAATTCAGGTTATTGATCTGGTAATATTAACTCTGACTGTCGGATCAAATCTTAACTATTACAGGTAATTATATTGAAATTTAATTTTCTTTTTGTATCGGCAAAGCCCCCGCTTTGCCGATACAAAATTCATCGTTTTTGATCCTCTGTTGTGTAATTGCTAACAGCAGTGCTTTCATTCTTTGCTACGGATGAATCGTCTCGATACTTCCATCCGCCCTGTAGTGCAACTCTGTTACCTTCACATTCCTCAAATAAGTCTTACCAGACAACTCCACATCATGATAAAACAAATACCATTTCCCGTCCTTTTCAACAATAGAATGATGTGTAGTCCACCCCGTTACTGGTGTCATGATCACTCCTTTATACGTAAACGGTCCATAAGGAGAATCTCCTATAGCATAACACAAATTATGTGTATCGCCTGTAGAATAGGAAAAGTAATACTTCCCTTTATATTTGTGCACCCATGATGCTTCAAAGAATCTTTTATCATTATCCTTTTCATAAAAAGGCTTCCCCTGTTCATTGAGCAAAACAAGCTCCTTTACCTGCCCCTCGAAGCCAGTCATATCTTTCCTGAGTTTTGCTACTCTTGGTAGTGCGGCCAGTTCATTCGCATCTTTGTTTCCTGCACTGGCAGTATATTTATTGTGATCCCATTTCTGCAATTGCCCTCCCCATATGCCTCCGAAGTACATATAAAAATTACCATCGTCATCCTTAAATACGCAGGGGTCAATGCTATAACTGCCTGCAATAGGCTTTGGCAATGCTTTAAAAGGGCCTTCAGGTTTATTGCTTGTGGCCACTCCTATATGAAATATGCCACTGCTATCTTTTGCCGGGAAATATAAATAGTAGGTATGGTTGGCATAAGCTGCATCCGGAGCCCACAGTTGCTTTTTTGCCCAGGGCACATCTTTTAAGCGCAAGGCTACACCGTGATCAGTAACTTTTCCACCTACATGATCCAATGATAGAATGTGATAGTCTTTCATGTCGAAATGGCTGCCCAGGTCGTCTTCTGGTACGCCGGTGGCTGTGTCGTGGGAAGGGTAGATGTAAATCCGGTTGTTAAAAACATGTGCGGAAGGGTCAGCGGTGTAAATATGTTTTACCAGTGGCTGTGCTATTCCTTGCAGGCATGCAAATAAACAAACAATTAGTATACGGGTCATAGATAGATATTTTGTGTTTTATTAGGTTATTTCTTTTCCAGTTCTATACTTTGAAAAATAATTCCAGGCGAGCATTGAGCATACACCAATGTATGCTTTCCCGGTTTTAATGTTCGTGCCAGTTTAATTTGAATGATATTATCAGCCACCCATTGCTCCCAGACTTTCTTATCATCGTCGTTGCCGTTGATGGTCATTTCAAGTTCTTTTTCACCATCAATTGAGATGGCTATTGCAAGGCCTTTGCCATGCGGGAAGTTCAGGGTAGGAGAGAAGTTGAGGTAGATATTCATATCTCCTGCGGCCTGGAATTCATACTTCAGTGTAGGATTGGTGGAAGATTTATTTCCTGTATTAATTCCAGTACAGGTCATCCCATCCCCAAATTTCCCAATCCCTTTCAAAACCTGCCAGTCACCCTTCTTCTCCACATATTCCGTGGCATGGATCCGCCTATCTATTTTAGGTAACACTATCTTTGGGTTATACGCTCCTGATAAATCGGGCATTTTATTTACTGCTGGCTGCTGCCACCCGGTATAACCAATGTGTGTCTGGTCCATCATATGATTCCACTTACCATTACCCATTTTATGATAAGCTATCGTGAGCAACGAATCCTGTTTATAATAAGCCAGCGCACTATCAGCATAAGTGCTATTCCTGGCCTTATCAGTTTTATACATGGCCACCGCATAATACAATCTATGTAAATTATACATCGCCTCCACCGGATATTGCACTAACTGAAAATAGGCATCTGAATAAGGATGCAGGCGCACCTCCTTAGCCAGCGCTGCCCATTCTGCTACAATCTCTTTGTACTGCTCCAATGTATAACTATATTCATCCAGTAATTCCGGTTTTCGCCTTGCCGCCATTTCACTATACCGGCGTAACCAGTCGCCTATTTTCGGCTCACCAAAATTCTCTGCTGCAAATTCCCCATACCAATCGCGCATAGTATCCACTGCCGACCAGGCATAATCCATAAAGAAGGAGATGGGCAATTCCATCGGTTTCAAATCTCCTACATTTACAATCCAGACCTTATCAGCCCCGTACATCTTTGCCAGGTGAAACTGCTCCCACACCCTGGCCAGGTTATTTGTATTGATCCATTTATAATTTCTGGGATCGCCGACATAATCAAAATGATAATAAATGCCATACCCACCTTTACGCTTTGTTGATACAGCTGGGGCGCTGTCCACTTCCGGCAATCTCCCTCCATTCCCCACTTCCTCCATTTTCCGTGCTTTCCCTAATTCCGGCAATCTCTCTCCATTGCTTACTTCCTCCATTTCCCGTGCTTTCCCTACCTCCGGCAATCTTCTCACATTCCCCCAGTTATCGTCACACAACAACAAGGTCACATCCTCCGGCACCCGCATTCCCTTATCATAATAATCCTGCACCTCCTTATACAACGCCCACATCTGCGGTGTTTCCTCCGCCGGCTTACCTGTCACCTCACTGATAATCTGCCGCTGATCCCTCACAATCCTCTCCAATAAATCCGTCGCCGTTTCCTCAGTCATCGGCATATCCCCATCTCCGCGCATTCCCACTGTCACTATGCTCTCATGCTTCCCCATATTCTCTATCCCCTTCCTCCAAAACGCTCTCAATACGCTATCATTCGTCTCATAATTCCACGCACCCTTTCCATATCGCTTCCATTCCTGCTGGGAACGCAACATCGGTTCATGATGACTCGTACCCATTACTATTCCCCACTTATCTGCCAATACCGGATTCAATGTATCATCTTTATTAAAAGCGTTCCCCCACATTGCCGGCCACAAATAATTACCTCTTAGCCGTAGCAATAATTCAAACACCTTCTCATACACCAAATGATTAAAACCGCCGAATTTCTCATGCGTCCATCCTGAAAACGCAGGTGCCTCATCATTGATAAAGATTCCCCTATACTGAACCGATGGCGGCCCGAAATCATAACTGCCCTTCCGCACATAGACTTTCTCCTTCTTCTTCACCGGCACATCCGCCCACCAGTACCAGGGTGATACGCCCAATTGTCTTGACAACTCCAGTGCACCATAAGCCGCCCCTCTCTTGTCACTGCCTATTATCAGCACGCGTCCCGAATCAGCCATAATCCGAAACGCTTCCCATTTACCAGTCAGCCCGGTTGTATCTACATGAAATTCTTTTATGAGTGAAGATTGTAAAGTGGCTATCAAAATAAAGCCTTTGCTGGCAGGAACCGCCATCTGCCTCTGTACACCCTCCGTCAACACCTCTACCTCTTTATCCATCACTTTCCGTACATCCTCCTTCAACAGTTCCGCAGCCTTCCCCACCAGCCAGTCATCCTGCTGATCTACAATTATCACTTCCGGTAATGGAAAAGTATGTTGTGACTTGTTTATGGTTATCATCTGCTGTGCATAGCCATAGGTACCTATACACAGTAGGATTAACAATGGAATTGAGTTTTTCATAACATATCTAATATAAGAAAATTATTCTAACGCTATCTGGAAATGAAGCATATTATTTTCTTATTCCTGCTGGTCTTAATGGCCATCCAATCATCAGAGTGTGTGATTCGCTTCAACCAACAGTATTTAATAATATCATTTGTTCGGTTTAATCTTCAAAAGATTGAAGGAAATTCATATAGCACCGGATTTTTTGACTCACCCCAAATAACATTTCTTTTTTCAAAACTAATTCCTTAGTTTTGAAAACTAAACATTTAGTTAGTATGATCAGAACCTTGCTGCTACTGCTTCTCCTGCCAGCCAGCGCACTCTATGCCCAACAAGCTGATGCTGTAATGGAATACCTGCAGGAACAGGACTACCCACGGGCCATTGCCTACCAACAGGCACACCTGGATACCAATAATATCAAACAACAGTCGCTGCTGGCATATACATATTACCTGGCCGGGAATGATAATGCTGCTATTAAAACATATCAGCAAGTACTGGCCCTGGACAGTACTAACATATCAGCGCATCAATATATAGCTAATATCTGCCTGAATAAACAGGCACTCCTCCTGGCGATTCCACACCTACGCCGTATTGCGGCTTTAAGGCCCAATAATCCCGTCGCCATCCGTCAACTGAGCTTCGCCCTCCTGAATAACTTTGAGGGCAAAGAAGGCTTCGCTTTATTGCAAAAAGCCTATCAGCTAAATCCGGACGATCCCAAAACCGTCAACCGCCTTGCCGATGGACTCCTTGAACAGGAAAAGTATAGTTCCGCAGATTCTATTCTCAATATTTACCTGCAGAAAGATTCCACCCAGTACTACCTCATCGGCACTGCTATCAGAAGTAGCTATTACCTGAAGAATTATAAGAACTGTCTTGCCCTGGGCAAATACCTCATGACCCATGAAGTCGTCATGCCTGGTGCCATGAGCTTCGTCACCTCCGCCAGTTTTGCACTGAAGGAATACCAGTTTTGCGTAGACATCGATCAATTCATGGAGGACCGTAAAAGTCCCTCTGAGCAGATTATGTATTATGCCGCCCTGGCCCAGACTAAACTGAAACACTATGAAGAAAGCAATCTGCTCCTGGATGCCTGTATCAACCTGGCAAGATCCAAATATCTGCCCGGATACTACGCCGCCATCGCCAGCAATGATGAGGGCCTGAAACAATATAAACCAGCTATCGCTTACATGGATACGGCCTACTACCTGAGCCGGGAGCCCATGCACTTATATAGTATCGGCAGAATCTATGATGTGAATATGAAAAACGAAACAGCGGCGAAGAAATATTATAAACGCTACCTACAGGAAGGGGATAGTACGGACAAACAGGAAGCGATGATTTATAAATACCTGAAAGAAACTTACTTCACAACTAAGTAAAAAAAAGCGCAACTTTTGCCATTTGACAAAAGTTGCGCTTTAAATGCTAATAAATGTATTAACCCCTGATCAATGAAATCATCGCAGAAATCTCTTCCAATGCTGCATCCGTACCACCGGAGAAGCCGGAAAATTTAAATCTTACATTACCCGCCTTATCGATCACAAACTTAGCAGGAATGCTATTCACTTTATAAGCGGTAGCAGCCTTGTGCTCATTCAGATCCATCAGCACTTCAAAAGGATAATTGTGATCAGCAATGAACTTTTTGGTATCTGCTACTGCCTTATCATCTCTTTCCCAGGTATGAATAAACAGGAATTTTACATCGTTGTCTTTTTCATAACGCTGTACCGCCTGTTTCATTACCGGGAAGGATGCTTTACAGGGTCCGCACCAGGTAGCCCAGAAGTCCAGTACCACGACCTTTCCTTTCAGTTCACTGAGGGTGACATTTTTCCCATCCAGGTCTGCCAGGGTAAAATCAGGAGCAGGTGTATTGATCATCTGTCTGGTCAGTTCCTTTGTGATCTTTGCCACCAGCTGGCGGTTTACTTCCTGCAGGTATGCGTCGTAGCCATCAGGGCCCTTTACCTTTGCATACAGGGTTTTCAGCTCACCTTTCATGTCTTCCGTAGCCTGACCCGCCTTTACAGCTTCATCGATCTTTTCAAAGGCTTCCCTGTCACGACCCAGGGCGATCAGGATCTTTGAATAGGTATCCTGTAAAGGGCCATTCACCTCCCCATCTTCCTTGTACACCTTATATGCATTTTCTGCATACTTCAGTGCTTCATGATAGTTTTTGTCATTGTACAGCATCTTTGCGAGAATACTGTTATAAGACCGGTACCCAACCGCAGCAAATTTCGCTCCCTGATCCTGTACCTTCGCCATTTTGAAGGAGTAAGAAGTATCAATCGCTTTTTTCAAAAGTACTTCTGCTTCCTTAAAGTGACCTTTTTTTGCAAGAAAATTACCAACTATAGCCCAGCCTTCACCTTTCCAGGCGGAAGTTTCCACCATGTTGGCAAACTTTACGGCTTTGTCGACACTGTCGGTTTCAGCATAAGCAACACCAATCGCATTTCTCACATAATCATACGCAATCCTTTCCCGGCCAAATTTAGCAGGAGGGAAGCGTTTGATCAGCTGGTAGTACATTGCTTCTTTTTTAACAGGGTTTTTCTCATCGTAAATAGTAGTAATGTAGTCGTTTCTTACCAGCTGGCCGGCAGGAAATTTCTTTCTCTCAGCAGCCTGGATAGAATCCACTACATCCTTTTTATTCAGACGGTAAAAAGTATTGGCTGCCAGCTGCCATTCATCTTCATTGTTACTTTGCAGATGTTTGTACAACTCGGCATTCAGATAGGACTTGTCTTTTTCATCTTTTGAAGCGGCCAGCTTGTCATAAGCCTTGTACAGGCTGTCTATGCGCTGTGCCTTTACCGAGGCACAGCACATAGCAGCGAAAACACACATTGTTGTAATCTTTTTCATGTGAATACTTTTTAGCAAATGGATCATTCGTAACCCGGGTTCTGGGTCAGGGCTTTATTATTAAGAATTTCCTGGTAAGGTATTGGCATGAGCGTATCTCTTGCTACCCAGGTAGATTTTGCTTTGCTCAACACAGCATCTGCCTGACCGGTGCGTACCAGGTCGAACCAGCGGTGTCCAAATTCGCCAAACAGTTCAATTCTGCGCTCCTGGGCAATGGCAGTGAGCAGATCGTCCTTAGTGGCAGCAGTGGTATTACCAAGGCCGGCACGGTTCCGGATGGCATTCAGGTCAGTTTGTGCTGCGCCGGTATTATTTAGTTGCGCATTGGCTTCTGCACGGATCAGGTATTGTTCTGCCAGACGTAATACCACGTTGTATTCGTCGCCTGCAGTGGCAGATCCCAGTTTGTATTTACTGACACGGCGGTAGGTGACACCTCCGTTGACAAGACTGTCTGTCCAGGCTGTTTTCCTGTTATCTCCCGTTTCAAACTGGTCCAGGAAAGAATTGTACAGGTAGTAGTTTGGAACTGCAGTTGCGGAAGATGCCCTGTAGCCAAAACTACTTAGGCCATAATAGGTAGCAAACTGTAAAATGGTTTCTGCACTGGTGTTTTTAAATGTTGTACTCAGGTCAGAAAGTGTATAGGTGACATCTGTCGCGCCGATCACTTTGCTTGCATAGGTCACCGCATCTGCATAATCTTTCTGGTAGAGGTACACTCTTGCCAGCAATGCTTCCACGGCATGTTTGTTCACCCTTGCATGGAAGTTGCCGGTATAGGTGCCAGGCAATAACGCTTCTGCAGCTTTCAGGTCACTGATCACCTGGGCATATACTTCTGCCTTTGTCGCCCTGGGCAGATTTGCATTGTTCAATGCGATCGGATCGAGAGACAATGGTACACCGCCAAAGAAGTTAGCCAGGTAAAAGAAATGGAAGGCCCGCATAAAGTAGCTCTCACCCAATAACTGGTTCTTTACAGAAGAAGTCAGGGTAGCTGAATTGGAGAGCCCGTTGATCATGCTGTTAGCCTGTGCGACAACATAATATGGATTATACCATTGGTAGTTAAGCACGTTGCTGTTGGTACTTGTAACGTTGCCGTTCTGAAATTCGGCCATCAAAGGAGTTGAGCTATACAAGCGGTATTGGATATTATCGCCCAGCAGTTCTGCCGTCCAGTTATAGTATTGCAGGCAGGAGGTAGTCGTATAATAAGAATACATGGCCACAACAGCGCTGGTTGCTGTTCCGTCCGATGCAAACACGTCAGATGGTGCCAGTGAACTCGGTGCGTTGTCGATTGTTACAAATTTCTTGCAGGATGTGGCGGTAAGCCCCAGTGCGAGTAATATATATGATAGTTTCTTCATTATCTCTCAGCTTTTTTATAATGATAAATTCAGGCCTACAGTCAGGGTACGCAGCTGTGGTACGGCAATGTACTGACCAGTACCCAGGCCGGCACCGGTACCTGGCTGGGTGGTTTCAGGATCCAGTGTATACTTTTGCTTTGCCCATGTGTACAGGTTCTGACCTCTGGCATAGATAGATGCATTGGCAATCTTCACTTTGTTTAACAGGGTTCTGGGCAGATTGTAGGTCAGGCTCAGTGTTTTGAACTTGATGAAGGAAGCGTCACCCCAGTTTGCATCAGAGTAAGCGTAATAATAATAATTGTTAGAATACGTTTTACTTGCTCCCGGGATGTTGCTGCCATCTCCTGCACCATGCCAGCGGTTCAATACAGCAGTGCTCTGGTTTGTCATATCATATCCAAACGGATAGAAGTAATTATTCAGTGTGCTGTTCAGGTAGCCGTACCTGTGATTGAACTGGAAGGTGAAATCCAGTGTGAATCCATTATAGGTGATGGAGTTGGTCAGACCACCGTAGAATGGTACGCCTACTTTGCCAGCACTTCTATCATTAAAATCGACTGCGCCACTCTTATTCAGGTCCGCCAGTATGGGAGCACCGGTGGTAGGGTCTATACCCTGGAAATGGAAGAGGTTTGGTGCATCTACCGATTTACCAACAGTGTAAGTATTCGCATAGGAAGAATTCTTAATGTTGTCAAACGCAAGCAGTTTGTTCTGATTGATCGTCAGGTTCAGGGTCGTGTTCCATGAGAACTTTTTCGTAGCAATATTGGTTGTATTTAATTCGAACTCCCAACCTTTGTTCTGGATAGTGGCAGGCAGGTTACCGGCATAGGAATTTACACCAATCTGCGTGGGCGTTGTGATATATGCCAGCATATTAGAGGTCCTGTTTTGGTAATAGTCCGTTTTCAGCATGATGCGATCCTTCAGGAAGCCCAATTCCAGTGCGATATCCAGCTTTTTGGTCGTTTCCCATTTCAGGTTTGGATTAGATAAACCATTTGCCACCAATCCGGGAGTACCCATGTAAGAATAGGTGCTACCAAGTGTGTTGTAAATCGGAGTATACATATAGTTAGCTATCTGGTCGTTACCTGTTACCCCATAGCTGGCGCGCAGTTTACCAAAGCTGACCGGCTTCAGATCTGCCATAAAATCTTCCTGTGAAAAGATCCATGCTGCACCCAATGCACCGAAGGAACCAAACTGGTTATTAATACCAAAACGGGAGGAACCATCTCTTCTGAAGGTACCATCCAGGTAATATTTCTCTTTGTAGTTGAAATTGAAACGACCAAATCCGGCAGCATATTTATACAAGGAGTAATTACTGCCATATACGATCACAGTACCCGCGGCACTGATTGCATTCAGGAGGGCTTCGCTGGTGTAACCGGAGCCTCTCAGGGTAGTACTGGTGGCCTTGGTCTGTTGGAAGGTCGTACCTCCAATCACCTGCAGGTGTGCATCTCCGAAAGTTTTGTTGAATTCCAGGAATGGTTCTACAATCCAGTTGTCGTTCTTCCCTTTTGAATCCAATAACTGGTTATCTGCTATTGCTGTAGAATTCACAGAGCGGTTCGGTTGGGTACCCTGCTGCTCCAGGTTGTTCTGGGTAAAACCAAGGTTGGCTTTGATCGCCAGCTCCTTGATAATATTGTAGCGCAGGTTCAGATCGGTGATCAGGTTGTAGGTCTGGCCGGTATACTTTTGTAACAGGAGCGCAGCAGGATTTTTTCCTACACCCAGGTCCCAGTTAAATGTACCATCTGCATTATAAGGATTGAAGTTCGGTGCCAGGTTGTACACGGCAGAGAGATCTGTTTTAGGCATATCGCTCTTCATGTAAGAATAATTGGCGGAAAGAGAGATGTTGAACCGGTTGTCCTTGCTGCTATGGCTGGCATTGATCCTGTTAGAAAAAGTGATGGTATTGTTTTCGCCCGGGAATACAGTTCCTTCTTTACGGTAAGACGTAGAGTAGAGGAATGTATTCTGAGCATTACCTCCTGATACTGAAGCCATGGCTGTAGTCGTTTTAGCTTTGCCGCCAATGGCCCATTTCTGCCAGTCAGTATAGGCTGTCTGGTCCCATTTGGTCAGGTCGAAATCTGTCGCACCAGGGGTGGTTCCGGCATTGGTAAATGCTTCCTTACGCATCGCCAGGTATTCTGGTGTATTTAACATAGGAATGTAGCGGCTTACTTCGCCAAATCCATGGCTTACGTTTGCGCTTACTTTTGTATTACCATGACTACCTTTTTTAGTGGTAATGAGCACTACGCCGTTCGCACCTTTTGATCCGTAGATGGCGGTAGCATCCGCATCTTTCAGTACATCGATCCGCTCTATATCCTCAGGAGCGATCATGCTGAAAGGGCTGAGATTACCACTGGCACCGCTGATGCCATAACTGTTGAGGGCATCGGTCGCCGGGGTGCCACCATTGAACAGGGTAAAAGGAACACCATCTACTACATACAGTGGAAGGTAACCACTCATAATGCTGGCATTACCGCGAATGCGCACACGAACCCCGCCACCCGGTAAACCATTGTCCTGTGTGATTTCCATACCGGCTATGTGACCCTGCAGGGCTGTGAGCGGGTTAGAAACCGTCTGTACAGCGATTTCGCTTGCTTTTATAGAACTTACCGCACCGGTATTGTTCCTTTTGGTTGTAGAACTATAGCCCAGTACCTGTACTTCGTTCAGACTGCTGAAGCTGCGTACCATAGTAACAGGGAAGGAGGTTTGACCTTTCAGGGCCACGTCCTGGGTAGTATAACCTACTATACTGAATGTTAGTACGGAATTAGGATCTTCTACTTCGATGGAGAAATGACCATTTTGGTCAGAAGCAACGTATTTTTTACCGTTTTTTACGTGGACAGTTGCACCTGGAATCGGTTCGCCTGTTTCATCTTTAACAATGCCATGCACCAGGATACCATTGGATGGTGCTGATGTATCCCTGGTGGCCTGTACTGCTTTCTTTTCCTGCAGTATGACCTTGGCACCCTTGTCAATATAGACCAGGTTGGTACCAGTCAGGATCATGTCGAGCACTTGCGCTACAGAACGGGTACCACTACTGATCGTGACCCTTTTGTCCTTATTTAGGAGGTTGGAGGAATAAAAAATGCTGAACCCGGATTGTTCCTGCAATTTTTCCAGGGTGGCTTTGAGGCTCGCATCGTGAACCTCGAAACTGACCATTGTTTCCCTGATACTCTGACCGGCTGCATGCGTAGTTGCAAACAGGTTCAGGCACATGACAAAAAATAAGCTGACGCACACACTGACTCTCATGATAAACAATAAAATTGATTGCATTTTTTCTTTTGGCAATGGGTGCACGATCCCCTCTTGCAAAAGCTGAACTTTTGGCATAAATTTGAAGACGTTTAAATGATCAATAATTTTTACGTGAAACTCCTCATTGCTTCCTACGGCCGGAGGAGTTTTTTTGTGTGTTTACGTTTTTTTAATTCTGGTTGGTTTTTGTCATTTTTTAATGTTGATTTTAGTTGATCTAGTTAAAACAAGCGGTCCCGTCCAGTTCTACTGTCCGTCCCTTGATTGTATACGTTGTACCCATTGTTTGTGAGAGGACATCCAATACCTCGCTCAATGATTCTGTCCCTGAGAATCGACCTGTAATTGGACAATGTTGTAATGCCGGATTTTTAAATACAATGTTTACATCATACCTTCTGTCCAGTCTTTGTGCCAGTTGCTCATAGGGCATGTCCTGGAACTGCATATCTGATTTTGCCCATGCAATGACCGTAGCCGGAGTGATTTTGACCTCCTGAATGTTGTTGGTGTGCTGATTATAAACCACCTGCTGGTTGGGCGTCAGGATGGTTTTTTGCTGGCTGGCATCAGTGACCTGAACCTTACCAGTGAGTACAGAGACAGATACACTGTCAGTGTTCCAGGTTTTAATATTAAGAGAGGTACCTAATACGGTGGTAGATACCTGGCCGGTATGAATAATGAAAGGTTGTTCAGGATGGGAGGCGATGTCGAAATAGGCTTCTCCTTCCAGCGTTACTTCGCGCTTGTTGCCATTTCGCTGGTAATCCATTTTGCTGCCCGGGTGTAAAACCACCTTACTGCTATCCGGCAGGTAGATGAACCGGTTCTCGCTGGCAGCTGCAGGAATACTGGCTACCAGATTCTTATTTTCAGGCGTTTTAGACCAGTTTACATACAAAAAGGCACCCAGCAGGCATGCGGCAGCCAACGAGGCAAATACGGCCACAGGAGGCCGTTTTTTACGCCGGATCCGGGAGCTGAGGTAGGAGAGCATTTCCTGACCAGCCGCAGTTTCCTGGGCATCTGTCATAGGAAAAGGATCCGCTTCCCCGGAAAAATCCCTGTACCAGTTATTGAGCTCCTCCTGCTCTGAAGGAGTAGCTGTCTGATCGATGTATTTCTGAATAAGGAGGTCCAGGCGATTTCTTTCCATGCGATATCAGGTCGTTATAATACTATGTACCATAACTTACCCTGTTACCCTTAGTCGGTTTGAAAAAAAATTTTTAGAGGAAAAACAGCATGTTGATATGCCGTAGATTGAGGCGAATGGTACGCAGGGCCTTGGTGAGATGTGCCTCTGCCGTCTTTTCTGAAATATTCATGATACCGGCTATCTGTTGGTTGGTTTTCCCATCCATCCGGCTCAGTTTATATACCTGCCTGCATTTTTCCGGCAGCTTTTCTACAATTCCATTAATGTAATCGTCCAGCAGACGGGCATAAATCTTTTCCTCATCCGCACTGTGGGAGGACCGGAATATGCTGTGAAGAATATTTTTCCGGCGCTGTTGCTGGTGATAATGCTTAAATACAGAAAACTTGATGGCGGTAGCCAGGTAGTGGGAGAGTTCCCTGATTTCCAGGCTTTCCCGCCTGTCCCACAATTTGATCAGCACTTCCTGCACGATCTCCTTGGCTGAAGATTCGTCGTACGTATGCTTCCAGGCAATGGCCAGCAGCTGCTGCCAGTACCGGTGGTAAATCTCAGTAAAGGCGGCTTCGTCCCCCGTTGCCATGGAGGTAAGTAGCTCACTGTCACTGAAATGTTGCATAGTCATGAGTTGAAAATAAGAAAATATTTCCAAAAATAATGAAATCTACTAGAATGGTAGAGTATTAATTTGAGGATAAGGTAGCAATAGTTAAGATTCTATGCAAATAGCTCACTAAAGTATTACTAATAGGTCACCAAAAGGTCACCTCAATATCCCTGGGATATTGAAGTGACCTTTTGGTGACCTTATGATGATAGGATAGTGACCTTATTATATTGAATCCTCACTATGGTCGGTCCATATCAATTCGCCGGTTTCGAAGCCGATTTGCTGTGCGAGTGCAAGGTAATTTTCCCTGATATGAGCTGGAATGGTCGTCTCCCTGGATAAAATCCACATGTAATTGAGATTGTCCCCGGCCACCAGCGCGTACTGGTAGTCATCGTCCACCGCGATCACATTGTAACCGGCATAGAATGGACCGAAAAAAGAGACTTTCAGCCGGCCTACATCCGAACTGCCCACAAATTTTGCCCTACCGACACTTTCCTTCCATTGGCGGCTCTGGTAATTATAGCCCTTATTGTCCACCCGGATACTGCCATTTTCATTCAGGCTGTAGGTCGCCGTCACATTATTCAGGTGTTTTTCGAATTTGTAGTCCAGCCGGGCTATCTCGTACCATTTACCCAGGTACTTTTCTACATCAAATGGGCTAACAGCTTTTGCGCCGCGTGGAATACTGACACTGCTCACTGATTTATAGAAGATCAGGCCGGCAGCGACACCCACTCCTGCCAGGAGTGCGATGGGGAGTTTTTGAGGTTTTGACATAAAAATTGTTTAACTCCTGAGCCTAATTCAAAATTGATGCCTGCGGCAGGGCACAAAAAAGAGGTCGTACCAGCAGTAGTACGAAAAGCCTGAGTATGCAGTGAAATAAATTCCTCCTCAGTTCAATGCGTAATACCTTTGATACGACCTCTTTAAAAAAGCGGTCATTTACCAGTTGCTGTTCTGTACCATTTCCGGATTTGAGTTGATCTCATCCTGCGGTATCGGGAAGAGCTCATGCTTGGGTGATACAAAGTATAATTTCCCCACTTTGTCACTATTTGCAATTTCATCTTTCAGGAGTCCCCAGCGTTGCAGGTCATAAAAGCGCTGTCCCTCCCTGGCAAATTCCAGGAATCGCTGGTGCCTGATTTCCTTCATCATGGCTGTCTGATCCAGGCCAGCCGCCAATGCCGGCAAGCCCGCACGGTTCCTGATCGCCGTGAGATAAGTATAGGCATCTGCTGGTCTGCCCTGCATGGTCACAGTCTCTGCCAGCAATAACAATACATCCGCATAGCGCATGGCTTTTTCATTGATGTCAGATTGATTGTCCGATGCTCCGCTGCTACCTGTCAGCTCATTTGCCTGGTTATAGTTCTGGTATTTTTTATAATACGACTTAAATCCAAAGGGTAAGGTATAGGCAGAAAATGGTTTCTGGTAAAAGGTCGCTCCCGGGTAATCCCAGAATAAGGTGGCATACATTCTCGGGTCAAAATCCCCGGCCGTGGTTTTCTCATTTTGGAACTCATTGAAAAGCTTATCCGTCGGCGCTACTTCGAACCAGCCACTGGCTTCTGAGGGGGCAAACTCCTGTGCAGTGGTAACCCCCAGGCCCTCATTGGCATTTTCACCTGCCCATGGATTGGTACCTCCTACATCCTGGACCTGGATTTCAAATAATGACTCCGCGTTATTATCATTGGCAGCAGTAAAATTGTCGCCATAGTTGGCCAATAACTGGTAAGTATATGGAGCTGCCGTCAGTTGTTTCAAGGTACTCTCTGCATTGGCCCAGTCTTTTGTATACACATATGATTTACCGAGAAAGCCCAGGGCAGCACCTTTGGTAGCTCTGCCTTTATTACTGTCATCGTAAGTCAGTGGCAGGTCTGCTGCTGCCTCCGTAAAATCTTTGATCACCTGTGCCCATACATCTGTAGCTGGCGACTTGGCTACAAAATATTCTGCTGTAGATGCAGGGATGGTGGTACGCAGTGGTACATCCCCGAAGTTGACCACGAGTATATATTCATTCAGCCCTCTTATAAACTTTGCTTCTGCTATGTATGCTTTCTTTGCTTCGTCTGTGAGACCGCTTACCTTTTCAATATTCACCATGATCTGGTTCGCACGGAAAATGGCACGGTAGGCTACATTCCAGACATTGGTAGATGCTGCATTATCGGGCGTGTTCGTGAAGGTAGACAACTGGTACAGGTAGCTGACGTCGTTCCTGATAAAAAAGTCATCGCCACGGCCATTGGACAGTTCTACGCCCCGCACACCCCAGTAGCCACCGTCTACATTTTTGAACAGGCCATAAGTGGCTGCCAGCGCACTCTTTACATCATCTTCTGTTTTCCAGTAAGTATCTGTAGTAATCTGGTTCGGGTTCGTCAGTTCCAGGGAGCTCTTCGAACAGCTGGCCAGGAGCACGCCTGCAAGAAGAAGATATTGTAGCTTTTTCATAATGGAGTTCTTGTTTTAATAAATTAGAAGGATAATTGGATGCCGGCAGATAATACCCGGGCCAGGGGATATGCCACATGGCCATAATCTACGCCTCTGTCAAGGATGCTGCCGGTACGGCCAAGGTCCGGGTTAAAACCACTGTAATTGGTAATGGTAAATAGGTTGTCTGCACTGATGTATGCCCTGAGGGAAGTGGTGTGCAGTTTTGCATTGATACTCTCGGGTACTGTATACCCCAGTTGCAGGGTCTTCATCCTGAAGTAGGAGCCACTTTCCAGGAAGCGGGAAGAAGTCTGTGAGTTCAGGTTCGGATCATCGATCACAGCTCTAGGCATATTCGTATGATGCTCTGGTGTCCATGCCTGCAGCGTAGTTTTAGCATAGTTGTATTCCAGGTTCATCCCTTCCATATCCTGTCTTACGCCATTGTAAATTTTATTGCCTGATACCCCCTGCATGTAAATGTTCAGGTCAAAGTGATGCGCGGAGAGATTGAAGCCGATACCATATTCAAAATCAGGAAATGGGCTACCCAGGTGCACGCGGTCGGCACTGCTGATGATTCCATCACCATTGGCATCCAGGAATTTGATATCACCGGGTGCAGCATAGGGTTGGATCAGGTTACCGTTTTTATCCTTGTAGGCGTTCACCTCTTCCTGTGACTGGAAAATTCCCTCTGCCTTGATGAGATAGAAGCCTGTAACCTCGCCACCAGCTTCTGTCAATGTAGACGAAGCTCCATGGTGCGTAGGCTGGCCACCAAAGATCTGCTGGGTACCGGTACCCAGTTCAATCACCTTGTTTTTCACAGCAGAAAGGGTACCATATACATTATAGTTTAATGCACCGATATGGTTAGTATAGTTCATGCCGAGTTCAATCCCCTTGTTCTGAATGGTACCTGCATTTACCACAGGTGCGGAGGATGAACCTGCGGAACCCGGGATGGGTACATTCAGCAATACATCCGTGGTTTTCTTGAAGAAGTAATCCACGCTTGCATTCAGGGCTCCTTTCAGGAAACTAACGTCTACGCCTACGTTGGTAGTAGCTGTGTTTTCCCATTTGATATTAGGAGAGGCGTAGGCGGTCTGGATAGCGCCGAACCATTTTTGCTGTGTTTCACCGAGTACATAGTTGATATTCGATGCAATAGCAGCACTATATTGGTAATCGCCGATCTCCTGGTTACCCAGGATACCATAGCTGGCCCTCAGTTTCAGGGAGGACACTATTTTAGGATCCACATGCCAGAAGCGTTCATTGTTGATGTTCCAGCCCACGGCTACAGAAGGGAAGTTACCGTAGCGGTGTGCTGCTGCAAAGCGGGAAGAACCATCCCGGCGGAAACTTGCAGTGAGCAGGTAGCGGTTATCGTATGTATAAATTAAACGACCCAGGGTAGAGAGCAGTACGCTTTCGGCACTGTTGCCACCCACGGTAGCGGTACCTGATGCCGCATCCAGTTCTTTAATGCCATCGGGCAGGTTGGTCTTGGCCATCAGGTTATAATTGTAGCGGGTCTTTTGATAGCTATAACCTGCTAAAGCCTGGATGGAATGCTTACCAAAATCTTTGTTGAAGTTCAGCGTGTTTTCCAGCAGTACCAGCTGGTTTCTTTCCTGCACACGGCTCATGTCATTGGTCTTCTGTTTGAAGAGGTCACCTACATCATGCCGGCGTACATAGTCGTCAGTCGTACCAAAAGAAGTGGTATAACCAAGATTGAATTTGTACTTCAGGTAGGGGCGCAATGATACCTCTGCATAGGCATTGGCCAGGAAGGAAGTGAGTTCATAACTTACATCTTCGAGGTGCAGCAGTGCTACGGGGTTCGGAATATTCACCACGGAGCCGGAGGCACCGGCATAGCCACCGATTGCATTTTCGTCGTAGATCTGGTAAGTAGGAATCATCTTCATGGCAGAGCCTACGGCATTACCACCCTGACCACCCCAGCCGGTGCTCATCTGGTTCCATTTCTCGCGGGTAGCGAGGAAGGTTTGACCAAACTTAAGGATGCCTTTGGTGGACTCCGTTTTGGCACGCACACCGTATCGTTTGTAGCCGGTCATGTCCACGATTCCTCTCTGGTCGGTATATTCGCCTGAGACACTGTAGCGGGAGAAATCGGAGCCACCGGAGGCGCTCAGGTAATATTGTTGAATAGGAGCCGTTCTGTAGATGGCTTTCTGCCAGTCAGTGCCAGCACCCAAAGAGGAGGGATTAGCCGCTATATCGAGTCTTGGGAGGCCTGCCCCGCCATTGCCGGCATCATGTGCAGCATTGCTGACTGTGGCCCATTCTTCGGCATTGAGTACCTCGTATTTTTTAGCCAGGGTTTGTGACCCCAGGTTAGTTCTGAAATTGAACACGGGCTTACCGGATTTACCGTTTTTAGTGGTTACAAGTACTACTCCGTTGGCGGCGCGGGAGCCATAGATCGCGGCGGCCGAGGCATCTTTGAGCACATCCATGCTTTCGATATCGCCGGGTGCAATGTTGTTGATATTAGCCACCTGCACGCCGTCTACCAGGTAGAGGGGATCAGCATTGTTAAGGGTACCCACACCCCTGATGAGGATACGCGTGCCGGCACCGGGATCACCACCGGCAGATTCTACCGTTACCCCGGGGAGCTTACCCTGGAGGGAGCGGCCCACGTTGCTCACCCCTTCCGTCTTGATATCAGCGGCTTTGAGGGAGGCAATGGCACCAGTGAGGTCTTTCTTTTTCACGGTACCATACCCGATTACCACCACTTCATTCAAACCTGAGACTTTGGGTTTGAGGGCTACATTGATCGTGGTGTTGTTGCCTATGGCTACTTCTGACAGATCGTATTCCATAGAGGTGATGAGCAGGGTGCTGCCTGCCGGGGCATCGATGGAATACTGGCCTTTTTCGTCTGTGTAGGTGCCTTTTTGAGTGCCTTTGATCATGACGGCTGCTTTAAATACCGGGTTATTAGTTTCAGCGTCAGTAACCAGGCCTGTGATCTTTTTCTGGGCGCTGGCCAGAAAGGGGAAGAGCAACAGCAATAATAAAATAGGCGTTTTGCGCCGGGTCAGGCGCAGCGGGCTGTTTGTCATAAGGGAATTTAATTTAATTGATGAATTGGTTACAGTTGAATATCCTCCATCTGCCCGATGGCGAGTCTGGGCATAGTTTTTCTATTGTGCGTTATCACATGGAATAATAGATGTATAATTGACACTTCTACAATGTAGAGATAATTTCTTAAAAACAAAAACCCCACCTTTTTGGGTGGGGTATTGCCATTACTTTCAATTGGGTTCGCAATAGCCTGTGGCCGGTAAATTTTAATTTAAGATTATTTGCTGCCTCTTTTTACCAGGTGCTTTCTTTTGTGAGACAATCCCGCTTCTCTATAAAAAGTTATTGGTAAAACATTTTAAAGAGTTCTGATTTGGTTTTAATACCCAGTTTAAAGAATATGTTTTTCATGTGGTACTGGATGGTGTTGAGGCTTAAATTCAAATTTGCCGCGATAGCTTTATACGGCAGTCCTTCCAGTACAAGATCTGTGATCTCCTTTTCTTTTTTTGTCAACCTGGTTTGTTGAAGTGATTTCTCAGGTTTGTTGCGGTAGAGCATATACCTGAACAGCTGCTGACTCACCACTGGCTGATCGTATTCCAGCATGTGCACGAGCTTGCGGGTGATGTTGTGGAACAGGTCTGTCTTCAGGAGATAGCCATCTGCGCCTTTTTCGAAAGCCTGCTGTATCACCTGCGGATCTTCGTCAGGTGTCATTACCACCAGCAGCATCGTGGGCTGCATAGATTTTAATATATGGATATCTTCCATGCGTTGTTGCGTGCCCGGGGGGATCCCTAATAACAGGAGGTGTGGTTGTTGCTGCATAAAAGTTTGTGCAGCTGCTGTTGTTGCGGTGTGTAAACATACGGAAAGGTCTGTGTGTTGTGAAATGTTCAGGACTAATTCGTGGCGGTAATGAGTGTCTTCTTCAATTACGCCTACCTTGAATCGTGGGGACATTGACTGTTGCATCATTAGCTTTAATTGAGGGTTTTCTTTTTCAGGGGGATGGTGTTGGTCGCAAATATCAGATTTTCTCCAGAATTGACCTATACTTTTATTTTATGAATAGTACCCGTATTCGTTATCTTATATTTGTGCTGATCGTTCTTGCCATCGTTTGCAGTATAGGTGTGTATCATCTGATCACGCATACTGCTATTCCGGATTATTGAAATTTCGATTATTATGTGGAGATCTTATGCTTTGCTGTCAGCGCTCTTTGCCGGCCTGACGGCTGTACTTGCCAAGTTTGGGTTACAAGGTATCAGCAGTAACATAGCTACGGCTATCCGGACGCTGGTGATCCTCGTCATTGCATGGGGGATTGTGTTTGCAGGGGGAGAGACAAAAGATTTGCAGGCATTGACAAAGAAGCACCTCTTATTTTTAACCTTGAGTGGTATGGCTACCGGGCTATCCTGGATCTTTTATTTTAAAGCACTTTCTACCGGCCCGGTATCTAAAGTTGCGCCTATTGATAAATTAAGTGTCGCGATTGCGATAGCGCTCTCAGCTATCTTTCTCAAAGAAAGCCTTGATTACAAAACTATTGCCGGTGCGGTGCTGATCATGGCGGGTACAATTGTTTTAATCAGGTAATAGGGAATGTCTGGCTATATAAATAAGTTAAGGTTTAATTTGTTATCTATATAATTCAAATGGGGGTTTTCTGTTTCCTACATAAATCAAATGGGGGTGATCTGTTTCCTACATAAATCAGATAACCGTGATCCGTTTCTTGCATAAATCAGATAAGCGCGATCTGCTCCCTACATAAATCAGTGATCTGTAAGCGTAATGGTAAATATATGTAAGCCATCCTTAAAATCATACTCCGCCAGAAAGCCCGATGCCGTGCAGATCTGTTGAATAACCGCCAGCCCCAAACCGTTACTTGTACTGCTGTTAGACGGATTATAAAATCGTTGAAACAGGTGCTTCCGGTTCAGTGCTGCTGGATGACCTGTATTAGAAATACACAATTTATCCTGCATCAAGGTAATATGAATGATCCCGTTCTCATAGTTATGGCGTGTTGCATTGCTGAACAGGTTGTTGAGCAACAGTTCTATCAGCTCTTTATTGGTATGTAACTGTACGGCCTGTACGTCCAGCGAGATCCTCAGGGATTTGTCCTGCCAGATCTCATTGAACTGTGTAGCCTTTTGCTGTACGATTTGTGTCAGGTCTATAGTAGATTTATAAGCAAATTGTTCGTTCTCTATCTTTGTCAGGAGTAGCAGGGACTGATTCATCCGCGCCAGGCGGTCCAGGGCTTCTGATGCGCTTTGCAGGGAGTCGAACTGGTACTCCGTCAGGTTCTCACCCTGCATCATCATTTCCAGTTTGGACCTGATGATGGCCAGCGGTGTCTGTAATTCATGGGACGCATTTTCGGTAAACTCTTTCAACCTTTCATAATCCTGGATAGCTTTAGCGGTAGTACGTTCCAGGATGCTGTTCATGAAAGTAAATTCATCGATAGTACTGGTGGGAAGACTGAGCGATTCCCGGTTATTTACTTTGAAATGTTGTAAACGATCCAGGGAGGTGTAGAATGGCTGCCAGAGCTTTTTAAGGATGGTACTGTTAATGACGAGTGTCAGTAGCAGCATTAATAAGATCATACAAAAGGTAATACCGAATACAGTCCTGGTAATATGCTCCGTAGCTTCGAGCGACTTGCGGACCTTTACATGATACCATTCACCGCCGGCCCGGATGGAGAACTCTAACTGCCGGTAATCGTCGTCATGGTTGACTTTGACCGTTTTAAATTTCTCTTTGGAATAAGGTGTAGTTGTTTTTTCTATGATGGTTTCCTGGTCTTTGACTTCAACGGGGGTGAAGAGGGTGCCATGCAGGGCTACATAATTTGTAATCTCCCTTTGTTCAATCCTGAGATCCTCATCCATCTGTTTCAATAAAGTCAGGTGGAGAGCAAAGAAAAATGCAACACCGGAGAGTATAAAGATCGCAATAGTAGAAAGCAGGTTGATTCGGTTATACCGGGTCAGTAATTTCATGACAGGGATAATTTGTAGCCCATACCATATACGGACTTAATGTAATCGGGACAGCCTGACTGTACTAGTTTTTTGCGCAGGTTCTTGATGTGACTATACAGGAAATCATAACTGCCTGAAAGGTCCATTTCATCTCCACAGATATGTTCTGCAATGGCACTCTTGCTGATTACCTTATTCTTGTTGCTGATGAAATATAGCAGGAGATCGTATTCTTTTCTTGTAAGATCGATGACGCGGTCATTGACAATCGCTGTCTTATCGCCCAGGTTGAGCTGTAATTCTTCGAAAATGATCACATTGTTCCCGTTGAAAGACTTGCGCCTGATGATCGCCGCTACACGGGCAGATAATTCCGGCAGGTAAAAAGGCTTGGAGAGATAGTCGTCTGCGCCCGCCTTAAGACCATATACTTTATCGTCCAGGGAATTCCGGGCAGAGATGATTAAGACCCCGTCATTCTTATTATTTCTTTTTAACTCCTTTAATAACTCGAGTCCGCTACCACCGGGCAGGTTTATGTCCAGGATGATGCACATATAATCATACAGGGATATTTTTTCCATAGCGGTATCGAATGTATCTGCTACCTCACATAGGAAGTTCTCATCAGCCAGGTATTGGCAGATGCTATCTGAAAGATTTTTCTCATCCTCAATAATCAATACTTTCATACAATGGTATTTCGGCTACCTGCGAATGTAATGTGGAAAACTGTAGAAATTCTGTAGAGACGTGCGTTTATGCATGGTAGTGCCCGCTGGTGCCGGATGTTAATAATTATTTTTTTTGAACCTTTTGTTATCCACAGATGTAATATTCATACTATCTTGATGAAATGATGGTTGTAACATTTCCTCATAAAACAGAATAACCAAAACCGAAAAAATTAATCTTTTGCGAGCTATGTAACACGTATCCTAAGTTTAACATTCCTATCATAACCTACCCATCGTTTAAAGTTGGCATAAAGCAATATTTATTCCCCTTCGAAAAACTGCGTCGTTCGTACCTGCGAGCGGGAATAGGCTATTTATTGCCCTTACGGAACATCGATTATTCTATATCTACTTCTATTGCATGAAGGAATTTTACGCTTCCAGCTTCCTGAAGAAGCTGATCACTTGTTGTCTGCTCACACCAGCATTGCTTGTCTATTCCCTGATAGCAACTGCGGAAGGTAGTAAGGAATTGAATCAGAGCGGTGGTAACCGTGCTTACCTGAACTCTGCCTCAGCAGTTTCTTCTACAAACTTATTTCCTACCACGGGTACCATGAAGGTGTTTGTGAATGTAGGGGAGAGGATCTTCGTGGGTTCGAGTGCACAGGGTATCGGCAATGGCAGGATCAACCTGCGGGCTCCTAACGGCGTAACATATACGTCTGGCACAAGTACGACGGTGGGTAAGATTGCCAGCCGTTCGCAGGAAGTAGCAGGGCCAACTCTCAATAATGGCGCGGATGGCGGATATACACCCTATATCGTGACCGTAGGAGCAGGCCAGGCGGGCATCTGGGAGATCGACTTCGTACCACCGAATGCTACAAATATTAACAACCCAACGGCTATTTCAAGTACGGCTGCGTGGACACAACCTACGACTACCTCTTATATAGCTGCATTTGATGTGAGTGTGAGAAACTCAGCAAATACAGCGTTTATACCCGGCCGTATGTATACGAATATCTTTACGGCAAACCTGGGTGCTGCCAATGCTACCTTCAATGCAATATTTTATGTACTGACGAATGATGGATATGTTTATACAGTAAATAATAATGGTCAGGCTGGCTTTGGTTTTTCTTTTATTGCGAATAATAAAGGTTTTCGTACCAGCGCCGGCGATCCTACCTACAAAAGTGTAGACGACCTGACAGCGCTTAATATGCATGATCCCAGAACGGCTGATTCACCCACTGATATTACCCACAAAATCTTTTTCAATACGCCTTCGGCTGATTTACCTTCCAGTGCATCGTCCGTTAGCGGTTCCACCTGGTTGCTCACTACACCACCTGTCATTACTGCGAGTGTACTCTCATTCAGAGGGGTAGAAGGTACAGCAGGTGTGGCGGGTGATTATCCCGCTGGTGGTTATATCACATTTACCGGTACCTATGCAAGTAATTTTAACCTGGATATAGACTGTAACAATAACGGCGTGTATACTGATTCGGTAGACAGAAGATTAACCGGCTCTGCTGTAGTGGGAACGAATGATGTGTACTGGGATGGAGCGAATGGAAAAGGAGTAAAGATCCCGGCGGGTACTTCTACCTATCCCATGCGGGTCACGCTCCTGGCAGGGGAAGTCCATTTCCCTTTTATAGACGTGGAGAACAACCCAAATGGTATTATCATCACGCGCGTCAACGGATCTGGTTCTCCCAATAATATAGTCTACTGGGACGATTCCCAGATAACAGTGAACGGTACGCCTTCGAATCCCATCAAGACAACGTCTGATGGGATTTCGAGTGCAACGAATGGTCATAAATTTGGATCTACGGCCTATAGTGGTACTGACTTCGGTAATGAAAACGGGATTGATACCTGGGCATACCTGCA
This sequence comes from Chitinophaga silvisoli, assembly GCF_003412465.1. Taxonomy (GTDB): domain Bacteria; phylum Bacteroidota; class Bacteroidia; order Chitinophagales; family Chitinophagaceae; genus Chitinophaga; species Chitinophaga silvisoli. Next base: position 18,378 of record NZ_QTJV01000014.1, on the reverse strand, counting down.
AAGTACCCCCGTGCCTACACTTCTCGCCATTACGTTCCGGGAGGCAGACCTGGAAACGACGGGTATCACCAAATCAAGTACTGCACCCTGTGTAGGCCAGACGATCACTTATACCACTGCGGTGCGCAATAATGGGCCCAATGCGGTAACGGGTGCCAGTTATAGATTTAGCTTCCCCGCTGAATTAACGAATGTCACCGTGACACCTGCACTTACTTCAGGTGCTTCTGTCATTACAGGAGGGGCAGTATCCGGCCAGCAATACAATGCTACCCTGGCTATGCCCAATGCAGCAGTGGTGACCTTTACCGTGACAGGTACCATCGCATCTTATCCAACTGGTGGTAGTCTGAATGTTACCTCGTCTATTATGCGCCCTGCGGATGTAACGGATCCGGATGCCACGAACCCGGATGCTGCGCCCCCGACAGATCCACAGGTAGAGTGCGATGCGGCACCCTCAGGCGTAGGATGTAATAATATTAAGACGGATGCGACTACGATTTCACAGACACCTACTACCTCGAACGCAGGGCCTGCGCAAACGCTTTGTGCTGCCACCTCTACCACACTGGCAGGTAATACCCCTACAGTGGGTACAGGCACCTGGACCCAGGTAAGTGGACCTAATACAGCGCTGATTACGAATCCCAGTTCCCCGACTACAACGGTAAGTAGTTTAACCACCGGTGCCTATGTATTCCGCTGGACGATTTCGAATGGTACCTGTACCTCCAGCACCAGTACAGTGACGATTACCGTGCAGGCAGCCCTGGCAGGCAATACGGTGACAGCTCCTGCTACCACTACCTTCTGTGGATCCGGTGATGCGGGCGTGATCACAGGCTCGACACCTACAGGTGGCAGTGGTACGTATACCTACCAGTGGCAGCAGTCTACCGACAATACTACGTTTACGGATATATCAGGGGCTACGTCTGCCAGTTATGATCCACCCCTGATCACAACTACTACCTATTACAGAAGGTCTGTGGTATCAGGTGCATGTACAACACCGGGTTACAGTAATGTGGTGACCATCACTATTCAGCCGGCTATTACGAATAATACCATCACTGCGCCGGCCACCACCACCTTCTGTTCATCGGGCGATGCAGCAGTTATATCCGGTACAGCGCCGGCAGGTGGGAGTGGTGCATTTAGTTACCAGTGGCAAAGTAGTACGGACAACAGCACCTTTACTAATATCTCTGGTGCAACTGCCCAAACTTACGATCCGCCTGCTGCTACCAGTACTACGTATTATCGTCGCCTGGTTACATCAGGTGCCTGTTCGAATGCGAGTACCAGCAATGTGGTGACAATTACCATACAGCCTACACTCACAGCAGGAGTGATAGCCGCCAGCCAGGACTTCTGCGTATCCGGTGACCCGGTGGCCTTTACGCAAACTTCCGCACCGACAGGTGGTAGTGGCAGCTATACATATCAGTGGCAGAGTAGTACAAACAATACTACGTTCACGGATATATCAGGTGCCACTGCGGCAACATACGATGCGCCTTTGCTGACAACCACTACTTACTTCCGGAGAATCACCCGTTCAGGTGTATGTACGGATGCGATCAGTAATGTACTGACGATTACGGTGAATCCAACCCTGACACCAGGTGCTGTCAGCGCTTCACAGACCTTCTGCGTAAGTGGTGATCCGGCTGTCTTTACCCAGACTACGGCCCCTACAGGTGGCAGTGGTACCTATACGTATCAGTGGCAGAGTAGTACGAACAATACTACTTTTACAGATATCTCCGGTGCAACCGCAGCTACCTACGATGCTCCTGCACTTTCTACCACTACTTACTTCCGCAGGATCACCCGTTCGGGCAACTGTGCCGATGTCTTCAGTAATGTGCTGACGGTTACCATCAATCCGGCTGTTTCTAATAATACTATCGCTGCTGCACAGACTATCTGTAGTGGTAGTACGCCGGCAGCACTGACAGGTAGTACGCCGGCGGGAGGTAATGGTACCTACACCTACCTGTGGGAAATAAGCGTGGGCGGCGGTGCCTTTACAACAGCACCAGGTACCAGCAATGGCCAGAATTATACCCCGGGCATCTTGACCCAAACTACCCAGTTCCGCCGGACGGTGACTTCAGACAACTGTGCATCAAGCCTGAGCAATGTGATTCAGATTACGGTAACAGGTGCCACCACAGTGGCAAATGCGGGACCGGATCAGGGGCCATTCAATGGTACCAGCGCGACACTTGCCGGCAATGCACCTGTAAACGGAACAGGCACCTGGACACAGGTATCTGGTCCGAATACGGCTAATATTGTTAACCCTGCAGCAAATAATACAAGTGTTACAGGTTTGGTACCAGGTACCTATACTTTCAGGTGGACGATTTCAAATCCTCCCTGTGCCAGCACGAATGATGATGTGCTGGTTATAGTGAATACAGCGCCGGTGGCCAATAATGATAATGCTACTACTCCTGAAGATGTGGCTGTGAATATTAATGTTATAAGTAATGATACGGATGTGGATGGTACGGTGGTGGCCAGCAGTGTAAGCATCGTGAACCAGCCGGCAAATGGTAGCGTGTCTGTAGCTGCAAATGGCGTGGTGACCTATACGCCGAATGCCAACTACAATGGTAGCGATGTATTTAGTTATACCGTGAGGGATAACCTCAATACGGTGTCCAACACAGCGACGGTTTCTATTACCATTACACCGGTGAATGATAAGCCGATGGCCACTGCGGATGTAATCAACATCCCCAGGAACCTGGCATTTACCTTAGCGGCACCGGGTATCCTGGCAAATGACGTGGATGTGGATGGCGACCAGTTGTCAGCCTCTATTGTAACACCTGTAACCTTGGGTACACTGGTACTGAATAGTAATGGTTCCCTGACCTACACTCCTCCTGCAAACTATACCGGCAATGCGACCTTTACTTATCGCGCCTGCGACGGTTCAGGTGCCTGTGATACTGCCCAGGTGACTTTTGTAGTAGGAAGTGTGAATCGTGCACCTGATGCGATTATTGATTACTATACCTCTAATGAAGATGTTGTACTGAATGTAGCAGCAGGCGGCGTGTTGACTAATGACACTGATCCGGATAATGATCAGCTGACAGCGACTGTGGTGACCCAGCCAGCCAGCGGTACACTGGCGCTCAATGCCGATGGCTCATTCAGGTATACACCTGTGAAAGACTTTAATGGTGTGGTATCCTTTGTATACCGTGCCTGTGATGCAAGTTCGGCCTGTGATACCGCTACTGTATTTATCAGGGTAGTGAATGTAAATGATGCACCGCTTGCAGTAGACGATTCATATAGTACAAACGAAGATGTGAACCTCACAATAGCAGCACCCGGCGTACTCTTTAATGATACGGATGTGGATGGCGATGTGCTGACGACTACAGTTATTTCTACTACCACTCATGGTACACTGACCCTGAACGCCAATGGAAGCTTCTCCTATATACCTGCACCTGATTATAATGGGATAGATAAATTCAGTTACCGCGTGTGTGATAATGGTACACCTTCTCTCTGTGATACAGGTGAAGTAACCATTACGATCAGACCGGTAAATGATACACCGGCAGTAGTGAACGATTCTTATACCCTGAATGAAGATAATACGCTGAATATTGCTGGTCCGGGAGTAATGAATAACGATACGGATGTAGATGGCGATGCGCTGACAACCTCACTGGTTTCCAATGTCAGCAATGGTACCCTTGTATTGCGCAACGATGGCGGGTTTACCTATACACCAAATGCAAATTATAATGGTACGGATGCATTCACTTACCGTGCCTGTGATCCATCAGGAGCTTGTGCTACAGGTACTGTGACATTGAATATTACCCCAGTCAATGATGCGCCTGTGGCTGGTGATGTCACCTTTACAGCAACCGAGGATGTGACGCTCTCTATCAACCCTCCGGGGCTGCTGGCGGCATCTGCTGATGTAGAAGGTGGTACGCTCACAGCGACACTGCTTACACAACCGGCTCATGGCACCATCACCGTGAATCCGAATGGTGGCTTCACATATACCCCTGCTGCCAATTACAATGGCAGCGACCAGTTTACATTCACAGTATGTGACAATGGTACGCCGGTAGCATGTGATACTGCTACGGCTACCATCAGCGTAACGGCGGTAAATGATGTACCGGTAGCAGGAGACGATACCTATACGACTGCCGAAGATACGCAGCTGAATATTACTGTTCCTGGTGTATTGGGTAATGATACAGATGTAGATGGGGACAACCTGACAGTATCCCTGCTGGCGGGTCCTATACATGGTACCGCCACTCTCAATGCAAATGGTTCCTTCTCTTATACACCAGCGTTTAATTACAATGGCACGGATACCTATACCTACATCGTTTCTGACGGCAAAGGTGGCTCAGATACCGGCCTGGTGACAATCACCATTACGCCGGTAAATGATGCACCGATATCAGGTGCTGTCAGCTACAATGCTACTGAGGATGTACCGCTCACCGTGGCTGCACCGGGTGTATTGATCAATGATACAGATCCCGATGGTGATCCGCTTTCAGCTACGCTGATCGCCAATGCAGCACATGGTACTGTGGCTATGAATGCAAATGGTAGCTTTACTTATACACCGAATCCGAATTTCAATGGTGTGGACAGCTTTAGTTACAGGGTATGTGATCCATCCGGAGCTTGTGATACAGGTGTGGTGTACCTGAACGTGGCAGCGGCGAATGATGCACCTGTAGCGGGTGATGATGCTTATACTACGGCTGAAGATACACAACTGACGGTTGCAGCAGCGGGAGTATTGGGGAATGATACAGATGTGGATGGCGATGGATTGTCTGCAAGCGTGGTGAAACAACCTCTGCATGGTACCCTGACCTTGAACAGTAATGGTGGATTTAGCTATACGCCCGGTCTGAACTACAATGGTGTGGATAGTTTTACCTATCGTGTATGTGATGGTAGTGGTGTGTGTGATACAGGAGTTGTGAATATTACAATTACAGCTGTGGATGATGCGCCGGATGCGGTAGATGATGTATATACTATAGCAGAGGACAATACATTGAGTGTACCGGCCACTGGTGTGCTCTTCAATGACACCGATCCTGAGAATGATGCACTCACTGCATCGCTGGTAACTGGTCCGGCCAGTGGCACCCTTTCATTGAATGCAAATGGATCATTCTCTTATACACCGGCGCCGGACTACAATGGCACTATTAGTTTTAGTTATAGTGCATGCGATCCATCCGGATTGTGTGATACCGCGACGGTGACTATTACTGTGACACCGGTGAATGATCCGCCTGTAGCCGGAGGGGATAGTTACCAGTTGTCCGAAGACCAGCCATTGACAGTCACAGCACCTGGCGTGCTCACCAATGATACAGATCCTGATGGCGATCAGCTGCAGGTAACGGGTATTGCCCGGCAGCCGGTGCATGGTACAGTGACTTTTAATGCAAATGGTCAGTTTACTTATACCCCGGCACCAAATTATAATGGTGTGGATTCCTTTATTTATATCGTCTGTGATAATAATACGCCGGCTGCATGCGCCAATGGAACAGTGACCCTGGCTATAACAGCGGAGAATGATGCACCGGATGCAGGGGATGATGCCTATTCTACCTCCGAAGATGTGCCTTTGACCATAGCCGCTCCTGGCTTGCTTTTCAATGATACGGATGTGGATGGTGACCCGATTACGATCACAGGGGTGGTAGCACAACCTGCGAATGGTACGGTAACGGTGAATGCGAATGGCGGATTTACCTATACGCCGGCAGCAAATTATAATGGACTCGATACCTTTACCTACCGGGTCTGTGATAATAATGGTGCCTGTGATACAGCGACAGCGCGGATTACCGTAACACCTGTCAATGATTCACCCATCCCTGCGGTGGACAATTATTCTACCAATGAGGATGTCACCCTGAATATAGCCGCACCGGGTGTATTGGCGAACGACACAGATCCGGATGGGGATAGTCTGACAGTAAGAGTGGTGCAGAATCCAGCCAATGGTACACTGACCCTGCTGCCGGATGGAGCCTTCTCCTATGTGCCGAATGCGAACTATAACGGGAATGATTACTTTATTTACAATGTATGTGATGGCGCTTGTGTGCCGGATACGGCATTTATCACGGTGGTATCAGTGAATGATGCGCCATTAGCGAAAGACGATATCCTCAACACAGGAGAGGACATTACAATAAGTGGGGATGCGTCTTCGAATGATGTGGATGTGGATGGTGATCCGCTGACTTACAGTATAGTATACCAGGATACCAACCAGGGTACGATTATCCTGAATCCGAATGGTACATTTACTTATGACCCGGTAGCGAACTACAACGGGGTAGATTCCGTGATCTACAAAGTTTGTGATCCATCCGGGGCTTGTGACACGGCCTATATAATTGTCAATATTGGTGAAGTAAATGATCCGCCGGTAGCGAATCCTGATACATATACAACTCCTGAGGATTCCCTGCTCACAGTGCCTATGCCGGGTTTACTGGCAAATGATACAGATCCGGATAATACCTGGGATCAGCTAAATACAAGTGTGGTAACACCTCCTGCCAATGGTAGCCTGACATTAATGGCTAATGGCAGCTTCACTTATCGTCCGAACCCGGATTACAATGGTACGGATCAGTTTACCTACAGTACCTGCGATGCGAACGGGGCATGTGACACATCAACAGCGACCATTACGGTGACTCCTGTAAATGATCCGCCAAATGCGGTGAATGATGTGCTCACCATAGATGAAGACAGTGTGGGTACGGGCAATGTATTGACGAACGATACAGATCCGGAAAATGATGCGCTGACGGCTTCACTGTTGGTCGTTCCGGCCAGTGGAACAGTGGTATTGAATGCAGATGGTACATATACCTATACGCCGACGGCCAACTTCAACGGTACTGATGGTTTCACCTATCGTGTTTGTGATAACAGCGGGGCCTGTGATACTGGTATAGTGACTATTACGGTGAACCCGGTAAATGACCCGCCTGTAACAGAGCCTGATAATTATAACCTGCTGGAGGATAATACACTGACAGTAGTAGATGGTTCCAGCGTGCTGGCCAATGACCAGGATGCGGATGGTGAGGGGCTGGTGGCTTCAGTAGTGACAGCTCCGGCACATGGAACATTGCGACTGAATGGCGACGGTACATTTACCTATACGCCAGCGGCGAACTACAATGGTACGGATCAGTTTACTTACCAGGCATGTGACCTGAGCGGAGCATGTACACCGGGTACGGTAACACTGAATATTGCGCCGGTAAACGATGCGCCGGTGGCAGTGAATGATTATTTCTCCAGAGCAGAAGATACAACGATCACTTTCCCGCCATCAGTGATCCTGGTAAATGATTATGATGTGGATGGTGATACGCTGACGGGGCAGCCTTTTGGTAACCTGCAACATGGTTCTTACGTTGCGAATCCGAATGGTACTTACACTTATACACCGGCACCTGATTACAATGGCCTGGATAGTATCCAGTACCAGGTATGTGATGGTCATGGTGCATGTGATACCGGTTTGATCATCCTGAACATTGAACCCCGGAATGATGCGCCGGTGGCGAATCCGGATGCATATGAGGTGGCAGAGGATAATGTGCTGGATGTGCCTGTCACGGCGGGTGTACTGGTCAATGATACGGATGTGGATGGAGATGTGCTGGTGGCAGCGCTGGTCACACCTGCAAATGGCAGGCTGACATTGAGTTCAAATGGTGCCTTTACGTACAGGCCGAACCAGGACTTCAATGGGTTGGATTCGTTTATATACAGGGCATGTGATGTAGGGGGGGCATGTGATACTTCGATAGTAAGGATCAGGGTAACACCTGTGAATGATGCGCCGGTAGCAGTGAATGATTATTTTTCGAGAGCAGAAGATACAACGATCACCTTCCCGCCTTCGGTAATCCTGGTTAATGATTATGATGTGGATGGGGATGCGCTGACGGGGCACCCGATCGGTAATTTACAGCATGGCAGTTATGTCTCGAATCCGGACGGCACCTATACTTATACACCGGCACCAAATTACAATGGCCTGGATAGTATCCAGTACCAGGTATGTGATAATGGTACGCCAGTTCTTTGTGACACGGGCTTAATCATCCTGAATATACAGCCGCGGAACGATGCACCGGTGGCTGGTGGGGATACCTATGCCATGTTGGAAGATGGTACATTGACGGTAAGTGCACCGGGAGTGTTGGGAAATGATAATGATGTGGATGATGTGACCTTGTCAGCGAACATGGTGACAGGACCCTTGCATGGTACCTTTACGCTGAATAGGAATGGTAGTTTTACGTATACGCCGGTGACTAATTTCAATGGGGTAGATACGGTGGTGTATAGTGCATGTGACCTGGAGGGGGCGTGTGATACGGCGTTGATCTTAATTAATGTACAGCCGGTGGCAGATCCGCCGGTGGCTGGCAATGATGTATATACGGCTACGGAGGATGTGCCGTTGACGATAGCGGCACCGGGTGTGTTGGGGAATGATTCGGATCCGGATGCTTATCCGTTGGTGGTTTCATTGGTGAGCGGGCCGGCGAATGGTATGGTAGTACTGAATGCGGATGGTTCATTTACCTATACACCGAATGCGGATTATAATGGTACGGATGTGTTTACCTATAATGTCTGTGACACCTCGCTGGGAGTGACCCAGTGTAATGTAGGTACGGTGACGATCAATGTGACACCTGTTAATGATGCGCCGGTAGGCGTGTGGGATAGCTATGTGTTGAGTGAGGATACGGCGTTGACGGTGAATGCACCGGGTGTATTGCGGAATGATCTGAATGTGGATGGGGATCCGATAACGGCGGCGCTGGTGACGGGTACGGTAAATGGTAATCTGACGGTGAATGTGGATGGTAGTTTGACGTATACACCGAATCCTAATTATAATGGTTTGGATAGTGCGGTTTACCAGGTATGTGATTTCCTGGGTTTATGTGATACGGCAAAGGTCTTGTTTACGGTGAATTCAGTGAATGACAGGCCGGTAGCGGTGGATGATATTTTTGTGCGTGCGGAGGATACGGTGATTACGTTTGGTGCTTCGGTGGCGTTGATCAATGATTATGATGTGGATGGAGATTCGTTGACGGGGCGGCCGATCACAGCGCCTACGAAGGGGTCTTATACGGTTAATCCGGATGGTACGTTTACGTATCGTCCGAATCAGGATTTCAATGGTACGGATAGTGTGTATTATGAGGCGTGTGATAACCACGGTGCCTGCGATACAGGTTTGATCAGGTTGATCATTGAACCACGCAATGATGCACCTGTGGCGGTGAATGATAGTTATACGACCCCTGAGGATATTGTATTGAGTGTGCCGGCTCCGGGGGTAGCAGTGAATGATTATGATGTAGATGGAGATGAGTTGAATGTAAGTTTGTTGTCGGGTACGGTCCATGGTACGGTGGTGATCAATAGTGATCAGTCGTTTGCGTATACGCCGGTGCCTAATTTCAATGGGGTGGATAGTTTTACGTATAGGATTTGTGATCCATCGGGGTTGTGTGCGACGGGTGTGGCGGTGATCACGGTGACATCGGTGAACGATGTACCGGTGGCGCAGGATAATTCGTATGCGTTGCCGGAGGATAGTTCGGTGGTGGGAAATGTGTTGGATAATGACAGTGATGCGGATGGGGATGCGTTGACGGCTACTTTGATAAGTGGGGTATCAAATGGGAATTTGGTATTTAATGGGGATGGGACATTTACGTATACGCCGAATGCGAATTTCAATGGAATGGATGCTGCGAGCTATAGTGTTTGTGATCCGTCGGGGGCATGTGATACGGCGTTGATATCGTTTATAGTGACGGCGGTGAATGATGCGCCGGTGGCGGTGGGGGATACGGTGAGTGTGGTGGAGGATGTGGTGGCAACTGGTAATGTGCTGGCTAATGATACAGATGTAGAGGGGGATGCGCTTACTGCGTCGTTGGTAACAGCGCCGGTAAATGGAAGTGTTGTATTGAATGCGGATGGGACATTTACGTATACGCCGAATGCGGATTATAATGGTTTGGATAGTTTGGTTTATCAGGTATGTGATAATGGAGTGCCAAGTCTGTGTGATAGTGGGGTGGTAAGGTTCATGGTAACGGCGGTGAATGATGCGCCGGTGGCGGTGGGGGATACAGTGATTGTGGTGGAGGATGTGGTGGCAACTGGTAATGTGCTGGCTAATGATATTGATGTGGAGGGGGATGCGCTTACAGCGTTGTTGGTAATAGCGCCGGTAAATGGAAGTGTTGTATTGAATGCGGATGGCAGCTTCACTTATACACCGAATGCGAACTTTAATGGTGCGGATAGTCTTGTTTACCAGGTATGTGATAATGGTAGTCCAAGTCTGTGTGATAGTGGGGCGGTAAGGTTCAATGTAACGGCGGTGAATGATGCGCCGGAGGCAGTGGATGATACAGTGAGTGTGGTGGAGGATGTAGTGGCAACTGGTAATGTGCTGGCTAATGATATTGATGTGGAGGGGGATGGGCTTACTGCGTCGTTGGTAACAGCGCCGGTAAATGGAAGTGTTGTTTTGAATGCGGATGGCAGCTTCACTTATACACCGAATGCGAACTTCAATGGTGCGGATAGTCTTGTTTACCAGGTATGTGATAATGGTAGTCCAAGTCTGTGTGATAGTGGGGTGGTAAGGTTCAATGTAACGGCGGTGAATGATGCGCCGGTGGCGGTGGATGATGATGTAACAGTTACAGAGGATGTGGCAGCGACTGGTAATGTGCTGACAAATGATACAGATGTAGAGGGTAATGCACTTACAGCATCACTTGTAACCGCCCCGGTAAATGGTACAGTTGTTTTGAATGCTGATGGCAGCTTCACATATACACCAAATGCGAACTTCAATGGATCAGATAGTCTTGTTTACCAGGTCTGTGACAATGGTACTCCTAGTCTGTGTGATAGCGGGGTAGTAAGGTTCACGGTAACAGCCGTGAACGATGCTCCGGTAGCAGTGAATGATACAGTGAGTGTGGTGGAGGATGTACCTGCAACTGGTAATGTACTGACTAATGACACTGATGTAGAGGGTAATGCACTTACAGCTTCGCTGGTAACCGCCCCAGTTAATGGTACAGTTGTTCTGAATGCTGATGGTTCATTTACTTATACACCTAATTCGAATTATAATGGTTTGGATAGTTTGGTTTATCAGGTCTGTGACAATGGTACCCCAAGTCTGTGCGACAGTGGGGTGGTAAGGTTCACGGTAACGGCGGTTAACGATGCTCCGGTAGCAGTGGATGATGATGTAACAGTGACTGAGGATGTACCAACAACTGGTAATGTATTGACTAATGATACAGATGTAGAGGGTAATACGCTTACTGCTTCGCTGGTAACCGCCCCAGTTAATGGTACAGTTGTTCTGAATGCTGATGGCAGCTTCACTTATACACCAAATGCAAACTTTAATGGATCAGATAGTCTTGTTTACCAGGTATGCGATAATGGTACTCCAAGTCTGTGTGATAGTGGTGTGGTAAGGTTCACGGTGACAGCAGTTAACGATGCACCAGTAGCTGTTGATGATGATGTAACAGTGACTGAGGATGTACCAGCAACTGGTAATGTGCTGACTAATGATACAGATGTAGAGGGTAATACGCTTACAGCATCACTTGTAACCGCCCCAGTTAATGGTACAATTGTTCTGAATGCGGATGGCAGCTTCACTTATACTCCAAATGCAAACGTCAATGGATTAGATAGTCTTGTTTACCAGGTCTGTGATAATGGTAGTCCAAGTCTTTGTGACAGTGGCGTAGTCAGGTTCACGGTAACAGCCGTGAACGATGCGCCGGAAGCTGTTGATGATACAGTAAGTGTGATGGAGGATGTACCTGCAACTGGTAATGTGCTTACTAATGATACAGATGTAGAGGGTAATACACTTACAGCTTCGCTGGTAACCGCCCCAGTAAATGGTACGGTGACCCTGAATGCTGATGGCAGCTTCACTTATACTCCAAATGCGAACTTCAATGGATCAGATAGTCTTGTTTACCAGGTATGCGATAATGGTAGTCCAAGTCTGTGTGACAGCGGGGTAGTAAGGTTCAATGTAACAGCAGTTAACGATGCACCAGTAGCTGTTGATGATGATGTAACAGTAACAGAGGATGTACCAGCGACTGGTAATGTGCTTACTAATGATACAGATGTAGAGGGTAATACGCTTACAGCATCACTTGTAACCGCCCCGGTAAATGGTACAGTTGTTCTGAATGCTGATGGCAGCTTCACTTATACTCCAAATGCAAACTTCAATGGATCAGATAGTCTTGTTTACCAGGTCTGTGACAATGGTACCCCAAGTCTGTGCGACAGTGGGGTGGTAAGGTTCACGGTAACGGCGGTTAACGATGCTCCGGTAGCAGTGGATGATACAGTGAGTGTGGTGGAGGATGTACCTGCAACTGGTAATGTACTGACTAATGACACAGATGTAGAGGGTAATACGCTTACTGCTTCGCTGGTAACCGCCCCAGTAAATGGTACAGTTGTTCTGAATGCTGATGGCAGCTTCACTTATACACCAAATGCAAACTTTAATGGATCAGATAGTCTTGTTTACCAGGTATGCGATAATGGTACTCCAAGTCTGTGTGATAGTGGTGTGGTAAGGTTCACGGTGACAGCCGTGAACGATGCACCAGTAGCAGTGGATGATGATGTAACAGTAACAGAGGATGTACCTGCAACTGGTAATGTACTGACTAATGACACAGATGTAGAGGGTAATACACTTACAGCATCACTTGTAACCGCCCCGGTAAATGGTACTGTGATCCTGAACGCTGATGGCAGCTTCACATATACTCCGAATGCAAACTTCAATGGAGCAGATAGCCTTGTTTACCAGGTATGCGATAATGGTAGTCCAAGTCTGTGTGACAGCGGGGTAGTAAGGTTCACGGTAACAGCCGTGAACGATGCTCCGGTAGCAGTGAATGATACAGTGAGTGTGGTGGAGGATGTACCTGCAACTGGTAATGTACTGACTAATGACACTGATGTAGAGGGTAATGCACTTACAGCTTCGCTGGTAACCGCCCCAGTTAATGGTACAGTTGTTCTGAATGCTGATGGTTCATTTACTTATACACCTAATTCGAATTATAATGGTTTGGATAGTTTGGTTTATCAGGTCTGTGACAATGGTACCCCAAGTCTGTGCGACAGTGGGGTGGTAAGGTTCACGGTAACGGCGGTTAACGATGCTCCGGTAGCAGTGGATGATGATGTAACAGTGACTGAGGATGTACCAACAACTGGTAATGTATTGACTAATGATACAGATGTAGAGGGTAATACGCTTACTGCTTCGCTGGTAACCGCCCCAGTTAATGGTACAGTTGTTCTGAATGCTGATGGCAGCTTCACTTATACACCAAATGCAAACTTTAATGGATCAGATAGCCTTGTTTACCAGGTCTGTGATAATGGAACCCCAAGTCTGTGTGACAGCGGGGTAGTTAGATTCACGGTAACAGCCGTGAACGATGCTCCGGAAGCTGTTGATGATACAGTGAGTGTGGTGGAGGATGTACCAGCTACAGGTAATGTGCTGACTAATGATACAGATGTAGAGGGTAATACGCTTACAGCGTCACTTGTAACCGCTCCTGTAAATGGTAGTGTTGTTCTGAATGCTGATGGCAGCTTCACATATACACCAAATGCAAACTTCAATGGATCAGATAGCCTTGTTTACCAGGTATGCGATAATGGTACTCCAAGTCTTTGTGACAGTGGCGTAGTAAGGTTCACTGTAACAGCAGTAAATGATGCTCCGGTGGCGGTTGATGATACAGTGAGTGTGGTGGAGGATGTGGCAGCAACTGGTAATGTACTGACTAATGATACAGATGTAGAGGGTAATACGCTTACAGCGTCACTTGTAACCGCTCCGATAAATGGTAGTGTTGTTCTGAACGCTGATGGCAGCTTCACTTATACTCCAAATGCAAACTTCAATGGGGCAGATAGTCTTGTTTACCAGGTCTGTGATAATGGTACCCCAAGTCTTTGTGATACCGCTGTAGTAAGATTTACAGTAACCTCAGTCAATGATGCTCCGGTAGCAGTGGATGATACAGTGAATGTGGTGGAGGATGTACCTGCAACTGGTAATGTGCTGACTAATGATACGGATGTAGAGGGTAATACGCTTACGGCATCGCTGGTAACCGCCCCAGTAAATGGTACGGTGACCCTGAATGCTGATGGTAGCTTTACTTATACGCCTAATTTGGATTATAATGGTTTGGATAGTCTTGTTTACCAGGTCTGTGACAATGGTAGTCCAAGTCTGTGTGACAGCGGGGTAGTAAGGTTCAATGTAACAGCAGTTAACGATGCACCGGTAGTAGTGGATGATACAGTGAGTGTGGTGGAGGATGTAGTGGTGACTGGAAATGTGCTGACAAATGATACAGATGTAGAGGGTAATACGCTTACAGCATCACTGGTAACCGCGCCAGTAAATGGTACAGTTGTTCTGAATGCTGATGGCAGCTTCACCTATACTCCAAATGCAAACTTCAATGGAGCAGATAGCCTTGTTTACCAGATCTGTGATAATGGTACCCCAAGTCTTTGTGACAGTGGCGTAGTAAGGTTCACGGTAACAGCAGTTAACGATGCACCGGTAGCAGTGGATGATACAGTGAGTGTGGTGGAGGATGTACCTGCAACTGGTAATGTGCTGACTAATGATACAGATGTAGAGGGTAATACACTTACAGCGTCACTTGTAACCGCCCCGGTAAATGGTACGGCGACCCTGAATGCTGATGGCAGCTTCACTTATACTCCAAATGCGAACTTCAATGGATCAGATAGTCTTGTTTACCAGGTATGCGATAATGGTACTCCAAGTCTGTGTGATAGCGGGGTAGTCAGATTTACGATAACAGCCGTTAACGATGCACCGGTAGCAGTGGATGATACAGTGAGTGTGGTGGAGGATGTACCTGCAACTGGTAATGTACTGACTAATGATACAGATGTAGAGGGTAATACGCTTACAGCGTCACTTGTAACCGCTCCGGTAAATGGTACGGCGACCCTGAATGCTGATGGCAGCTTCACTTATACTCCAAATGCAAACTTTAATGGAACAGATAGCCTTGTTTACCAGGTCTGTGACAATGGTAGTCCAAGTCTGTGTGATAGTGGCGTAGTAAGGTTCACTGTAACAGCAGTAAATGATGCTCCGGTGGCGGTGGATGATACAGTGAGTGTGGTGGAGGATGTGGCAGCAACTGGTAATGTACTGACTAATGATACAGATGTAGAGGGTAATACGCTTACAGCGTCACTTGTAACCGCTCCGATAAATGGTAGTGTTGTTCTGAACACTGATGGCAGCTTCACTTATACACCAAATGCAAACTTCAATGGATCAGATAGTCTTGTTTACCAGGTATGTGACAATGGTACCCCAATTCTGTGTGACAGTGGCGTAGTCAGGTTCACGGTAACAGCAGTAAATGATGCTCCGGTAGCAGTGGATGATACAGTGAGTGTGGTGGAGGATGTACCAGCTACAGGTAATGTGCTGACTAATGATACAGATGTAGAGGGTAATACACTTACGGCATCGCTGGTAACCGCTCCTGTAAATGGTACAGTTGTTCTGAATGCTGATGGCAGCTTCACTTATACTCCAAATGCAAACTTCAATGGATCAGATAGTCTTGTTTACCAGGTATGTGATAATGGAACCCCAAGCCTTTGTGATAGTGGCGTAGTAAGGTTCACGGTAACAGCCGTGAACGATGCTCCGGTAGCAGTGGATGATACAGTGAGTGTGGTGGAGGATGTACCTGCAACTGGTAATGTACTGACTAATGACACAGATGTAGAGGGTAATGCACTTACAGCATCACTTGTAACCGCCCCGGTAAATGGTACTGTGATCCTGAACGCTGATGGCAGCTTCACATATACTCCGAATGCAAACTTCAATGGAGCAGATAGCCTTGTTTACCAGGTCTGTGATAATGGAACCCCAAGTCTGTGTGACAGCGGGGTAGTTAGATTCACGGTAACAGCCGTGAACGATGCGCCGGAAGCTGTTGATGATACAGTGAATGTGGTGGAGGATGTACCTGCAACAGGTAATGTGCTGACTAATGATACAGATGTAGAGGGTAATACACTTACGGCATCGCTGGTAACCGCTCCTGAAAATGGTACAGTTGTTCTGAATGCTGATGGCAGTTTCACTTATACTCCAAATGCAAACTTTAATGGATCGGATAGTCTTGTTTACCAGGTATGTGATAATGGCACCCCAAGCCTTTGTGATAGTGGCGTAGTAAGGTTCACGGTAACAGCCGTGAACGATGCTCCATTAGCAGTGGATGATACAGTGAGTGTGGTGGAGGATGTACCTGCAACTGGTAATGTACTGACTAATGACGCAGATGTAGAGGGTAATGCACTTACAGCATCACTTGTAACCGCCCCGGTAAATGGTACTGTGATCCTGAACGCTGATGGCAGCTTCACATATACTCCGAATGCAAACTTCAATGGAGCAGATAGCCTTGTTTACCAGGTCTGTGATAATGGAACCCCAAGTCTGTGTGACAGCGGGGTAGTTAGATTCATGGTAACAGCCGTGAACGATGCGCCGGAAGCTGTTGATGATACAGTAAGTGTGGTGGAGGATGTACCTGCAACAGGTAATGTGCTGACTAATGATACAGATGTAGAGGGTAATACACTTACGGCATCGCTGGTAACCGCTCCTGTAAATGGTACAGTTGTTCTGAATGCGGATGGCAGCTTCACATATACACCAAATGCGAACTTCAATGGAGCAGATAGCCTTGTTTACCAGGTCTGTGACAATGGTACTCCTAGTCTGTGTGATAGCGGGGTAGTTAGATTCACGGTAACAGCCGTGAACGATGCTCCGGTAGCAATGGATGATGATGTAACAGTAACAGAGGATGTGGCAGCAACAGGTAATGTACTGACTAATGATACAGATGTAGAGGGTAATACGCTTACAGCATCACTGGTAACCGCTCCAGTAAATGGTACAGTTGTTCTGAATGCTGATGGCAGCTTCACTTATACTCCGAATGCAAACTTTAATGGATCAGATAGTCTTGTTTACCAGATCTGTGATAATGGTACCCCAAGTCTGTGTGACATTGGAGTAGTAAGGTTCACGGTAACAGCCGTGAACGATGCACCAGTAGCTGTTGATGATGATGTTACAGTAACAGAGGATGTACCTGCTACAGGTAATGTGCTGACAAATGATACAGATGTAGAAGGTAATACGCTTACAACGTCACTTGTAACCGCTCCGGTAAATGGTACGGTGACCCTGAATGCTGATGGCAGCTTCACTTATACTCCGAATGCAAACTTTAATGGAGCAGATAGCCTTGTTTACCAGGTCTGTGATAATGGAACCCCAAGTCTGTGTGACAGTGGCGTAGTAAGGTTCAATGTAACAGCCGTTAACGATGCTCCGATAGCAGTGGATGATGATGTAACAGTAACTGAGGATGTACCAGCGACCGGTAATGTACTGACTAATGATACCGATATAGAGGGTAATACACTTACAGCGTCACTTGTAATCGCTCCTATAAATGGTACAGTTGTTCTGAATGCTGATGGTTCATTTACTTATACACCAAATTCGAATTATAATGGTTTGGATAGTTTGGTTTATCAGGTCTGTGACAATGGCACCCCAAGTCTGTGTGATAGTGGAGTTGTAAGGTTCACAGTAACCTCAGTGAACGACGCACCAGTTGCTGTAGATGATAATGTTACAGTGACAGAAGATGTTGCAGCGACTGGTAATGTATTGGGCAATGATAGTGATCCTGAAGGCAATGCACTGACAGCCAGTTTGGTAACCGCCCCAGTAAATGGTACAGTAGTTTTGAACGCTGATGGCAGTTTCACTTATACACCAAATGCAAACTTCAATGGATCAGATAGTCTTGTTTACCAGGTCTGTGACAATGGGGTGCCAAGTCTGTGCGACAGTGGTGTAGTAAGGTTCACGATAACAGCAGTTAACGATGCGCCGGTAGCAGTGGATGATGATGTAACAGTGACTGAGGATGTACCAGCAACTGGTAATGTGCTGACTAATGATACAGATGTAGAAGGTAATACACTTACAGCTTCGCTGGTAACCGCCCCAGTTAATGGTACAGTTGTTCTGAATGCTGATGGTTCATTTACTTATACACC
>NZ_QTJV01000013.1 GCF_003412465.1 Chitinophaga silvisoli | reverse complement strand
GCTCCGCTGCGCTCCGCCTCACTTCACTCCACCTGCTGGTGGTATTAACTTGATACAGTTGATATACATTTACACAAAGAATTTTACACTACCAAAAAAGAGGCCCTGAAGGCCCCTTTTTCTGGATCAGGAAATCAGCTTTTACCTGAAAAGATGTCTATCCTTGCTGCTCACCACATCATGGCTTTTTAAGTAATCCATCATTTTGAGCTCCGCATCAAACTCCGCCTTCATCAAAGGATGCTGAATATGTTTGTTGGGATCATTCGTATCCAATCCCAGTTCATTCGTCATGATCACATCTGCTACATCGATCGGGATATAAGCACATGCTTTGATAAACTCGTAATTCTTTTCCTCTATATATACCAGCGAACTTTCCAGGCATTCCATCAATTTTACAACTCCTGCACCCCTGGCCTCATCCTGGTCCAGTTCATCAATATCAATTTCATGCAGCCGGGCAATCTGCTCATCCACTTCTTCTTCGGCTACATCCGCAGTTTTATCCACCGCATCCCACAGGTAGGCGAGTACCTCTGTCAGCACCTCGTAGCCTTCCTCATTATCCAGCTCCAGCAGGTGATTGGCATATTTGTTATAGAGGTACTCAGCATTCCAGGCACCAAAGAACAGGGACTGTTCAAAAGGCAGGTTTGCAAAAGTGGCATCCAGGGTTTTATCAAAAGAAGAAAAGGTCAATTGTTCCATCATCTGAATATTGTTTTATCTGTGCTGCTTAATTTGGGTTGCGTTTCTAAATAGGCAAACAATTTCAACTGTGCCTGCAGCTCTTCACTGAAAAACGGATCATCCAGCTTGTACTTCGGTGGGGTCTCATTCATTGCATATTGTTCATCCTTCACCGCGTTCAGTACATCCAGCGGAAACCACGCAGTCATTAATATGCCATCCAGCTTCCTGTCCTTCACATAACTCAGGGTACTCTCTACCGACTCCATGAGTTTCAAAATCCCACAATCCTTTGGCTTCTGAAAGTCCAGGTTATCAATATCAATGTTCCGCACATGCTTTAGCTGCTTCTTTACATCCGCTTCGTTCAGCAGGGAAGGATCATCCACCCCATTCCACAAGAACCCAATCGCATTCTGCAGCACTTCATGTTCTCTCGCAAACCCATCCCCATCCAGAACCGGGCCATATTGTCTATCCAGATAATCTGCTGTCCATACACCAATAAAAAGCAATTGCTCAGGTGTTAATTTTGCCAGCTCAGGTTGTACTTTCTTCTTATACGCTGAATAAGGTAATGCCATTTATATTGATTACTTGTTTTATGATGCACATTGTACATGGGGCTTACAATTACTACAGGGCTCATTCTTCTGATATTTCGCCCATGAAATACCCCATTTCTTAAACTTCGTTCCTTTCGGAGCGTTCCTGATGATTACTCTCTCAGCGTGGTTCTCCAGGTTGTAAGCCTTTCTTACTGATTTCACTTTCGACTTGTTCACTGGCTTCTTCATATACGCCACACCACTGTATATATTTTCTGGTGGTACCCCCAGTTCTATCAGCTTCGCACGTTGTGCCGGTGTTAACTTGGCACCATTGCCGGAGGCAAACAATTGCTTTTCACCACTGGGCAGCGTACCCTCGCCTATAGAAACTGTGGATTGATTAAAGCCGATCTCCGGCTTACCGGGAATATTCCTTTTCAGCACATTGTGAGCCTGTCTTGCTTTTTCTGCCAGCGCATCATCGAAGATGGGGTGTAGACCGAGTAAGTCAAACAGCGACATCGGGTCATTTACAAAACTATACAACCTGCTGCCGCCATCCAGGCCTATAGGGTCTTTACTGATGTAAACACCTTCGTCCGGACTATAATAACGGAAACGGTTATAATATAATCCTGTCTCTACATCTTCATACTGCCCCTGGTAGCGGAAGGGGATGAAACCCTTACTCCCCGCTAACTTACGAACCTTTCCATAAATATCCAATTCGCAGGACCAGCACTCCCCGCCGCTCCCGTCGTATGCCGCAAAAGGTACGCCGAGATAATCAGAGAGAATGGAGTATTGCTTACCATTGATAATCTTTGCTACCGGGATACAGGAATCTCCTTCAAAGACCCAGGTGATCAATGTCTCCGCAGGTACAGGTTCTTCCTGCTGCATAATGTTGCCCATATCATCAATCCTGATCTGTGGGCGTTCATCTACAGGATAGGTCCATTCATGCACCGGGTTCATACCATCCCAGACCCATCGTGTTATTTCATTTCCATAGATCTTGGCTGTTCTCCTGCCTAACGCATCGTACTCAAAACGCACTGTTTTGCCATCGGGCCGGGTGACCTGTTGTAAGGTGCCCCTGCCTGTCCATTCGTATTCCCAGACTTTTAATCCGGATGAAATTTTTTTAATGAGGAAGCCTTCTGCATCATATTCAAACCTTGCATCGGGTGTTTCCTGCAACTGGCCTCCGGGGCCATATTTACGATCGTTTTGCGATACGGATCTGAACAGGTTGCCGGTTTTATCTGGCTGCCGGTAGTCGAAGTGCCCGTCTTCGTATTGTGCCCAGGCCAGGTTGCCGAAATTATCGTGGGCGAACTTCACACTGCTGTTGTTTAGGGCATTCACCATTTCACGCAGGCGCTGATTGGCATCCCAGCGATAATAGGTTTTGCGTATCGTGCGTTTGTTGCTGTTGATTGTCTGAGAGGCGGGCATTCCTGCTTTATCGTAGGTGAAACTGCTGCTGATGCCTCCGGGCAACAGGCGTTCTGTTTCCATGCCTGCCAGGTCGTATTGAATCTGTAAAGTCCAGGGATCACGGGAAATGGAATCATTCGCCCTCATCCCGGTGATGTCTCCCATCCGGTTCCTTAGTAAATTCACCTGTGCCCCCAGCGAGGTTTGCACCCGCATCCTCCTGCTATTCTCATCATATTGGGTACTCACCACATGCCCGTTTTGCCGCTCCTCAATCACATTCCCCATGGCATCCCGTTTGAAACTCACAGTGCCGTTTTCATTAGTGGCTTCGATCATTAACCCATTCCGGTCATATGCAAAAGAGGACCAGGTACCATCACTATGTTCTGCACGCACCAGCATGCCATTATAATCGTATTCGTATGTGCTGTGTTTTTGCCCGGGGCGCTCTACCTTTATCACCTTCCCGGTGGCATCACGTACAAAGCCATAGCTGATGCCGTCAAAGCCCGTCTCCCGGATACTCTCACCTTTTGCATTGCGTACGAACTGGTAAGACTCCCCTTTTTCATTGATGATAGTGCGTAGCCTGCACTCAGTATCATAAATGTAATTCACCTTCGCACCATTTTCTTCGCGGGTACGCAGGTTGCCCAGGGGCGTATAGGAGAACTTTACATCATGATGTTTATCTACAGCACGCAGTACCTGGAAGTAGGCATCGTATTCCATGGAGATGTGGTTACCATCGGGTGTTTCCACATCAGTGATCCGGCCCAGGGCATCATAGCGGAATCGCTGTACCTGCCGGGCAGGGTTGCTGGAACTGGTACATTGACCCCATACATCGTAGGTCCATGTCGCCTCGCCACCATCCGGCAGTACCATTTTGACAAGGTTAAAGTCCTCATCGTATTCCATGGTAGTGATATTATCATCCGTATCTTCTACACTTGCCAGCAGCAGCTGCTCGTTGTAGCGCATGATCTGGATACTGCCATCGGGCCGGGTATTGGTATGCAACAGCCCATTGTCAGGGTAATAGGTATAAGTGCTGCTATTGCCTTCAGCATCCATACCCAGGATCATTTCACCTGCTTCATTGTACAGGAAGGAGTAGCTGCTGCCATCAGGTTGTACTACGCTGGTCATATTGCCCATGTCATCGTAGGTGTATCCGGCTACAGTACCTTCTTCATCTATTTCCTGGTAGATCTCGAAGTCTTCTGTATAATTAATAAAGGTGGAATTGCCCATAGGGTCCCTGATCTGGGAGATGACAAAGTCAGGGGAGTAGTAATAAGTAGTGGTTTCCCCCAGTGAATTGGTTACCAGGTTATAGCCTTCGGATGGATGGTATTCAATAAAGCCTTCCAGGAGTCCACCATCTCCCCAGGTATGAATACAACGTTTTTTGTTATCATATTCCCAATAGAAGGTTTGGCCGGTTCGATCTGTTTTTGAAACCATCAGGTGATTCCGGTAGCTGATACGGGTGGCCTGACCCAGGGCATCCGCAATAGCAGTTAAATCTCCCTCTTCATTGTATTCATAGGATACCAGCAGCATTTCCTGGCCACGGTGATGCGCGGTTACACTGGTGATCCGGCCTTCGAAATCGTTTTTGATATGCAATTGTCTGCCTGCACTATCCGTGATGCGCAGTAAATGACCTTTCTGATTATAATGGAGGGTCACAAGGAAATTCATCTTATTGTGAATGGCAAACAGTCTAAACTGTTCATCCGTTTCCCTGATCTTTTTGAAGGTATAAAAGAGCTTGTCCTCGTAATCGTACAGCACAAATTCATCAGCATCCGTGCGGGTGAGCAACATCTTTTCATGCCTGTTATATTCCTTGTCGCCGCTATAGGGCAGGGCATCAAACACTGCACTCCGGCCATCTCTCAGTAAAACCACAGTGGCATTTTCTGCGGCAAATTCCTGTACCCTCATATCGTAGAAGAGATGGTTGCCATGGCCTAAGAGGCCTTTGTGAGCACTATCGCTGTTCCAGGTACGTTCCCACACAATAGGAATGGGACCCGATAATTCAAAGTCCAGGCCTTCAGAAATCACGATACCCTGTACCAGGTCTACCGGCTCAAAGCCATGTTTACAGAGGAATTTGCTCAGTTTATTGCTTCCCAGTTTCCCTTTGAGGGCGTGGTTGAATTTGGTCATCATTTTCTTCCCGAGCTTCCCGATCCCCTTGAGCAAGGCCCCAAAGCCGAAAGACATGAGGAGGTTCATGAGCACCCCTGCCCAGTCGGGCACATAAGGGCCGCCTACAATCACGGGTTTCCCAAAGGAGAGGGGAATGGAGTAAGAAGTAGGCAGGTACATGCCGGGCATGGGAATCAGCTTCTTGCCGGGCTTCAGGGAGAGCGGCAGACCAATATCATTACAGGTCATGAGCATATGACCGGTGGGACTTAACATCCGGCCTTCTACCAGGGTGTTTTTGGCACCATAGAAGTTCACAGAGTCGTGGCCGATGAGTGGAGCGAGCAGCCAGGGGCCACCCATGGGAAAATGAAAGAGAATGATGATGATACCACTTGTATCACTCACGCCCCTGGGCACATGGTTCACTTTTGTGGAAGCTCCGAGAAATGGGATGTAGTCCATGGGGTCCAGTACAAAACCAAGGTACGGATGGGGGAGTGGAATGGGAAATCCGAACAGAATGACAATATGTATATCCAGTCCAATGACCGGAACGAAGTGTTTATTGCTGATGAGCATAAGTTTCCGTTTTTAAAGACAAAAAGCAAGGCAAAGAGAATCAATGACATTTACCGAAAATAAGAATGCCCTTTTCCTGGCTGCCGGCTGCAGCAAATGCTAGCAGTTTAGTTTTAGTGTACCACCAATAATTCCTGTATCCGCCTCACCATTGACCATCACACTCTTACTTGCCATGCCGATACTCGTTCCGCTCTTCACATTGTACACCTCACTTTGCATCCTGATATTCGCACTACTGATTGTCTCATGGAGCGTCACAGCATTATGCTTAATCTTGTCTGCTGCTGCCGTGATCTTATTCGCCTTGTTATCCACCTTCACCTGTGCGGCTCCTTCGCCTACTACCACCAGTTCACTTCCTTTCAAATGGATCTCTTTGGAGATAAACTCGATCTTGTTTGGCGCATCTACAATAATATGGTCATCAGTTTTCACCGTTACCAGTGTCTGGCTATTAATGGTAATATTCCCTGCACCATCCATCGCCATTGAACTGCCATTCTTATCCATCACGGTTACACTCCCCACGGCATCGTTCAGCAGGATGGTATTCCCGCTCCTGGTCTTCAGCGCCTTTACATCATTGCCAGCATTGCCATAGCTGCTTTTGGCCTTTCCATTGTAAGTGGCACCAATTACAAAAGGCTGTTCGGCATTACCACCTTCAAACTCTGTAATCACTTCTTCGCCCACTTCGGGCATGATAAACATGCCTTTATCACCACCGCCGGAAGCGGAAACCACTCTGATCCAGGGTGTCTGGCCGGACTGCATCCAACGGAATTTCACTTTTATACGGCCCAGTCCTTTCGGATCATTATTATCAATGACTGTTGCTGACTGGGGTTCGCAATAAGGGATATTGGTATAATCTACATGTGGTGCTGCCACATCGGTAGGGATGCCTTCAAACACGTTATGATAACTGCCGTTGGCACCACAATAATGCCGTATGCTGGTCACCATATACTCCCCGTGGTGTTGTTCTTTGGAGAAGGTGGAGTCCTTGATGCTCACAGTATCGCCAATCCTGAAAGAAGGATTGGTACTGCTTCCGTTGAGTTGTACCATTTTGGAGAGGCGACTCTTTTTCTGCAGGGTGGTCAGCTTATCCAGTTGGGATTTTGCACTACTGGTAAAAGGATAGTTCATTTTGAACAGGCCTTCCCGGTTGTATAATTTAGCACTCACATCGCTGGCTTTTTGTGAATAGGTATTCATTTTTCCAGCGGCTTTGGAGTTGGTCGTATCTTCCACCACGCTATCCTGCCGGTAATCGTAGCCATTGAATTTGGCATTGTTGGGCACTACAGAAACTTCGATATTAAATTCCAGGAGGTCTACCTGGTGGGTGAGCACCGTCGTCCTGGGACTAAATTTCCCGAATACCTGTTGCTGTCCGTCGTAGAAAAACCATTCCCCGTATCTCTCCGCTAATCGCTTAATGAAAGCGTAGGAGCTTTCTTTATATTGAACGATGTATTTGAGAGATTCTTTGGTGTCGGGGTTGATGCTGGTGCGCAGCAGGTTGGGAGGATAGCTTTGGGTGGTAGTGGAAATAATATCGGCGAGTGACTTACTTTCGAATGCGGCTGTGTGAGAATCATCTTCGAGGAGGATGCTGGGACTTTGGCCCCTGATCACACAGTTGCCGTGGGTGCCATCGCCTTGCTTGCCGGTAGCGATCTGCATGACGATGCCTTTAAAGATCAGGTTTTGTACGCCGGGGAGTTGTTCCGCGGGGGCAACATTAATTTCAATTTCTTCTCCCAGGAATTTGGACGAGGCGCCTGAGATACCGCCTCCTAATTTCTCGAACCAGTCATAGCTGACATAAATTTCAAACTC
The DNA here is from genome assembly GCF_003412465.1 of Chitinophaga silvisoli. Classification (GTDB taxonomy): domain Bacteria; phylum Bacteroidota; class Bacteroidia; order Chitinophagales; family Chitinophagaceae; genus Chitinophaga; species Chitinophaga silvisoli. Next base: position 255,052 of record NZ_QTJV01000013.1, on the reverse strand, counting down.
GTGATGGCCGTTGATGTATTGCCTTAATTCCATCGACTGAAAGGTGTCGAACTGATTGCCGGCAATAGAAAATGAGGTTGCAGTATTGAGTGCCATAATATGGGTTTTTCTTCAAAGAATGGGGCATATGGGAAAACAGGCTACAGTGAACTTAAAAACATGGTTGCTACGAAAATAACTAATTCTTTTGAATTTAATTGAGCCGGTACGCTTGCGGCCGCCTTAATTAAGTAAAGTAAAAAAGCCTCCTGAATCAATCAGAAGGCTTTTTAATTATGTATAAAAAAGATAATAGAATTCCTGCCTCAAAACTTTGAAGAAAATGTTCGCATATCCCTACTTATGTCCTGGCCCTTACTTAACGATACCAGCAAAGCGCTGATAGAACTGGGTTGGACTGTTTTCATTTTTGGGAGCATATTTCCCAGCAATGATAGGCACATAGATCACTCTTCTGCGGCTTTCTTCACCAATTACAGAGCTCAGCGCTACACGGTGCCAGAGGCGGCCGTCATGTACAGTTACGTCACCGGCTGTAGGCGTGATAGCAATCTCATTTTTGTCTGGTGCATGGTCAATGAAGTATTTTTTCTTGAACAGCATGCTCAGCCTGCTCTGTTTGTGCGTACCTGGTATGATTCTCAGACCACCGTTCTCAACTTTCAGGGTGCTGAGGTGCAGACCTACGTTGAGCATTGGGTTCAGTTTACCGCCCATGAAGATGTCACGCAAACCGTCTGTATGCCAGCCCATTTTGGTGAACTTGCTTTCCGGACCATTTACGTAATGGTTAAATACCATCCCGTCTTTTTCGTTAATACCGAGGCGGGCACCAGGACCAATCAGGCTTAAAAGCGCATCGAAACGCTTGTCTTTCAGTACGTCGGCCAATACTGGTGCGTGCTGGTTAATGAAGGCAAAGCGTTGCACAATAGGGTCGCCATTCAAGTCTTTACCATACTTGATGGGAACTCCATTTACTTTCTCTCTTTTTTCAGCGATCCATTTCTGCTGTACTTCTTCAGATGCTTTGATGATCTCCTGGACTTGCTCCGGAGTAAAGAACCTGGAAAAGTGAATGTATCCATGCTCGTCAAAAAATGCTCTTTGTTCTTCGGTTAGCGTATCACCTAGTGTAAACGTAGTATAAGCCGTAGACATGATGTGGTAAATTTATAGATGATTGGTGATTGATCACGAATTATTGAAAATAGTTAAAAATTGTAAAACCCGGACAGTACAGGGTAAATAGGTCAAGTGTTTTCAACAATACGGACACCATTTACTTTGCGACAAACAGGTCAGTTGTAGTATTTGTTTTGATAATAATCTGTAACGCATCTTTTAGTCTACTAAATTTGTAGGGTAAAGATAATAGTATTTTATCGTTTCCCCAAATAATAAATAACAGGTTTTGTATTGATTCAATTTCCATTCCTGATCCTCCCAAATCCATAGTCGTCTTCTCTATTAATTGCGAAGCAACCGGAAGGGGCTGTGCGGGCCGGCTTAAGAAAAATTAAAATAACACACTCCGGATTGTACGCGAATTAGGGGATGAATTTACTTATTTTTTATATAGATTCCCTGCAATTTTTTCAACCATCGCTTTGGGTACCAATCGGGTGAAAAATGCTGTGGCCGCATTTAAGAAGCCTGGAACCAGTTCAGCTTTCTTTGCAAACATACCATTAACGGCTATCCGTGCTACTTCGTCCGGCATCATACCGTACTTCTCCGCGGTAGCCTTGATGGCCTGCATACCGGCTCTGTCTATAAAGTTAGTATTTACTGGTCCGGGACATAAGCAGGTAACTGATACATTTGTGCCTTTCATGTCTGCTCTCAGACCCCGGGTGAACAACAACATAAATGCCTTGCTTGCAGCATAAGTGCTGAGTGTTGGTACTGCCTGGTATGCAGCAGTACTTGCTACGTTCATGATGTAGGCAGCAGGTTGTTGCTTCAGTAAAGGCAGAAAATGATGGCAGAGTGCAACAGGTGTTTGCATGTTGACCTGGAGCATCTTGTTCTGATCATCTAAAGAGGTAGCATCAAAATCGCCCCACACTGCATAACCTGCATTGTTGATCAGGATGGAAATGTTGTACCTTTTTTCCCTGACCCATTCAAATAACTCCCCGGCAGCTGTTGGCGTAGATAGATCCAGCGCGATATATTCGACCTGTACGCCATACTTAGTAATCAACTCCGACGAGACCACTTGCAATTCACTCGTGGACCTTGCTACAAGAATGAGGTTATATTTTTTTTCAGCCAATACGATGGCTAAGGAACGTCCAATCCCCTTGCTTGCGCCTGTAATTAGTGCATAATTCATAATAAAACTGGTTAGCCGTTGTGCTTAAGGAATACAGGAACAGCTGAGAACAAAATACAAAAATAAGTTATTTATTGAAGCGATAAAGAGAGAATTTAATTAAAAAGTGTAAGAAAAGTGTAAAAAAGGTTGAAAATGAAGCCTGTAGACCCAATAGAGAAGGGCGGTAAGAATACCGCCCTTAATTTTTTAACCATATCCTATGAAAAACCTGAACCAAAGATATACGACAGCTTGGTGCCACCTAATCAATTTTTGTAAAGGCTATATTTTATCTGGTAAACGTCATAAATTAATAGCCGTTAACCAAAAATTAACAAAAATGCAATCGATTTGCCTAGTTAGTACTCAGTGATTTTTTTAATCTTAACCATGTTTTAACGAGTGAACAGGGCTTACACTCAGTCGCTTTAATACCCCTTAATGCGGCAATTTATCCCTCACCAACCCATATACCCAGGTACCCAATATTGCACTGAGCAGGGCCACACCCATCACCGTAAATCCTGCCCCCACCTGCGCAAATAAAGGCCCCGGACAGGCCCCCGTCAGCGCCCAGCCAAACCCAAATAACAGCCCTCCATAGATATTCCCCTTTGAAAATGCCTTCTTTGCAATGACGATCTCTTCACCACCGAACGTCCTGATTTTGAACTTCTTAATAACAGTTACGGAAATAAGACCTGTAATCACAGCCGACCCAATCACCCCATACATATGAAATGACTGGAAATGAAACATCTCCTGTATTCTAAACCAGGATAAGACCTGGGATTTTACGAGCACAATGCCGAAAAGTACCCCGGCAAGGGTATATTTTATGTTCTTCATGATAAGGAAAGGATAAAAGGTAAGACCAGGTTTGACATAATAAACCCACCCGCCATAAAACAACAGGTAGCTACCAGCGAGGGCCATTGCAAAGTCGATAATCCGAAAATTGAATGCCCCGAAGTACAGCCGCCGGCATACCGGGTACCGAAACCAACCAGGAATCCACCCACAATTATGAGGATAAATCCCCTGATTGTCAGCAGTGCTGGCCAATTAAACAATTGACTGGGTAACAGTGCGTTGTGGTCGCTGATGCCAAATTCACCTAAAGCATTTTCCAGTTTGGGACTGATCTGAACAGGGGAGGGATCCGCCAACAGGTGGGAGGCTATAAATCCCCCGATCACAATACCCGCCGCAAAGAACAAATTCCAGATTTCCTTCTTCCACTCATAGGTGAAAAAGGGAAGCCTTGCCGGAAAACACGCGGCACATATATGGCGGAGTGAAGACGAAATACCAAAGGCGCGATTGCCCAATAATAAAAGTAATGGTACCGTAAGCCCGATTATCGGCCCCGCTACATACCAGGGCCATGGTGCAGAGATCAGTTTTAAAAGCATAATTTTATGGTTGGAGGATGTATATACAAATATACTTACCTATAAATATCCACATAATGTTAATAGAATGCAATCATTCTAATATGTTGCAACACGCATATTTCATATCTTTGATTTATGAGAATTGAACAAGCAATTAATCAGCGCAAGTTTAAGGACGATCATCACAAGATGGTGGTGAACCTCCTGTATACAGGTAACTGGCTGAGAGATTCACTCGGTGCCAACCTGAAATCCTATGGGCTCCTGCCGCAGCATTACAATGCCTTACGCATTATCCGCGGTCGCCACCCCGAACCCGTTTCCGCTGGTAGTATCAAGGAAGTGATGCTGGACAAAGCCAGTGATGTAACCCGCTTACTGGACAAACTGGAAAAGCTGGAATACGTACAACGCCGTTTGTGCCCGCACAACAGGCGAAAAATGGACATCAATATCACCGCCAAAGGTTTGAAACTGCTGGACGAAGTAGATATACCCATGGACAACTTCTATAATGATATTGCTGAAAGATTAAGTGCTGAAGAGGCTGCGCAGCTGAGCGATTTGCTGGATAAGGTGAGGAGATAGGGGCAGAAAAACGTATCTTCGCCCTCATGCGTCGCCTTCTTCTATATATCATCATATTGTTCTCTTTTTGCCAGGCGGGTGCGCACGTGTGCAAAAAACAATATGAGGCTGTTGCGAAAAGGAAACCTGTAACCACTGTACTGAAAGTAGTAAAGAGTCATTCAAAACCCGGATGGCATTACGGCACCGGATACCTGCCGGAGACCATTTTTGATTTCAACAACTGTTTTAGTTCCCCTAACAAGTGTGTTTATAGGCCTGCTACAGGTCATTTCAGCGAATATTTCTTACCGCGGTTACCATTGTATGCAGCGGTATTGTCTACAGGAAGACTCCTGGTAGATATCCATGCTATTGTCCGGACACTCATCTTCCCTAAACATATTTTCTGGTAGCTGTGTTGATTATTGGCTTTCCCGGCATTTAAATTTTAGCCGGCCACAAGCCATTCCACCCCGGGTAATTGCGCCTTGCCAAAGACAGGGCGCAATTACCCGCCGCTTCATTCGCATTGGAATTTTAATCAATAATACGACCAGATGATTCATTTAGCACCGTTAATTAAAGACCTGGCATTAATCCTGATCGCAGCAGCTGTTACCACCCTCATATTCAAGCGCCTTCGCCAGCCGCTGGTATTGGGGTATATCGTAGCAGGCCTGCTCGTAGGCCAACACGTCTCGCTTGTACCAACCGTTTCCGATGAAAAAAATATCCATGTATGGTCCGAAATAGGTGTCATATTTCTACTCTTCAGCCTCGGCCTCGAATTCAGTTTTAAGAAACTGATCAAAGTAGGAGGAGCCGCCTCCATCAGCGCCATCGTAGAAGTCATCTTCATGCTCGCCCTCGGTTACCTCCTGGGGCAGATAATGGGATGGTCGCCTATGGACAGCATCTTCCTGGGAGGCATCATCTCCATATCCTCCACTACCATCATTATCCGGGCCTTCGAAGAATTAGGGGTCAAGGGCCTCAAATTCGCCGGCCTCGTATTCGGAATCCTCGTCGTCGAAGACCTGGTAGCCATCGTACTCCTGGTCTTATTATCGACCCTGGCCGTGAGCCGGCAGTTCGAAGGGGGAGCTATGCTCATCTCCGTTGTCAAACTCGTTTTCTTCCTCATTGCCTGGTTTGTGACCGGTATCTTCTTTATCCCGACCCTGCTCCGCATGACCAGGAAGTTCATGAATGAAGAAACCCTACTCGTCACATCCGTAGGCCTCTGCCTGCTGATGGTCGTACTGGCTACACAGGTAGGTTTTTCTCCGGCATTGGGTGCCTTCATCATGGGGTCCATCTTAGCCGAAACAACACAGGCAGAAAAAATCGAACACCTTGTAAAACCTGTAAAGGAATTGTTCGGAGCCGTCTTCTTTATTTCCGTAGGCATGTTGATCAACCCTGCCATGCTGGTAAAATATGCAGTACCAGTACTCATCATTACCGTGGTAACCCTGCTGGGTAAAACACTCAGTACCGGCCTCGGGGCCCTGCTCTCCGGCCAGCCGCTGAAAACCTCCGTTCAGGCAGGCATGAGCCTTGCTCAAATCGGGGAATTCTCTTTTATCATTGCCCAACTGGGACTTACCCTCAATGTCACAAGTGAATTCCTTTATCCCGTAGCTGTGGCGGTATCGGCAGTGACCACCTTCACCACGCCTTACATGATCAAGCTTTCCGGCCCTGTGTACGAGAAACTGGCAGACATCATGCCCCATCGCTGGAAGACGGCAATCAACCGCTACAGTGCTGCCGCTCAAACCATTTCCGTGGTGAGTGACTGGAAAATATTGTTGCGGAGTTATTTTACTAACATCATTATATATACGGTCGTCCTGCTGGCGATTATATTATTATCCTCTTACTACCTGTTGCCTATGTCTGGCGTGTACAACTGGGGCCGTATAGCCAGTGCGGTAGTAACCTTCCTGCTGCTCATGCCCTTCCTGTGGGCACTGGGTTTCAGGAATATCAGCAGTGCGGAATCCAATCGTATCTGGGAACAGAAGAAGTACCGCGGTCCACTCATGCTGCTCCGTTTAGCACGTATTGTAATCGCAGTTTTCCTGCTGGGCTTCTTCTTCGACCGCTTCTTCTCTTATTCAGTAGCATTGGCCGTTACTGCCATCATGATCTTGCTGATCCTCCTGTTCCGTCATAAAATCGGGGATTTTTATACCACCATCGAAGAGCGCTTCTTTTCAAACTTCAATGCGCGCGAAACGAAAGTGGGTAATATCAATAAGTCGGTATTGGCCCCCTGGGATGCACATTTGGCTGTGTCAGAGATCAAACCACTTTCTCCTGTAGTCGGTTCCACCCTGGAGGAGCTGCAGCTCCGGGAGAACTATGGTATCAATATCGCCCTCATTAACCGGAGCGGGATCAAGATGTATGCTCCTGATAAATTCGCCCGCCTCTTTCCGGGAGATGTGGTGACTGCTATCGGTACCGATGAACAGCTGCAGAAGTTCAACGATTACCTGGAGCCAACTAATACAGCGGTGGCAGTGCCGGTACATGATGGTGATCCGATTGCCCTCAAACAATTCTTAGTAGGAGAGAAGTCCCCGCTGGAAGGTAAAACGATCCGCGAGGCAGGCATCAGGGAAAGGACCAGTGGCATTGTGCTGGGAATTGAGAGAAAGGGACAGCGCTTATTGAATCCGGCATCGCTGACAGTGTTGCAGGCCGGCGATATTGTGTGGATTGCAGGAAGCGGGGGCAGATTGTATGCCTGGTTAAAAGAAATAAACACCCGGGAGGATGGAGCCAAACAGGGAAAACGTTCGTGAATTTTTTTACCCTTGCTGTAAAAGCAGGGAAATCCAACAAGCACTTTTTTAGTAGGTTGATTGAATAGTAAAGGGTGTCTCATTCATTTGAGACACCCTTTCATTATAATAGAAAACATTCACATTATTCCCAGGTCAGTTCAGTAACCACTTCTTCATTGTTATTCTTCGCAGTCACCTTCTCAGGATATTGCCTGCTGTTGTAATGATAAACATAAGTCTTCGCAATCGCATTCGCCCCGTTTGCAGGGGTAATCACCTCAGATATGATGTTGTTCGCAGACAGGTTCACCGCATTCAGATCCGTGATATAACCAAACCCTGGCACGCTCCGCTGGGAATTCATCTTGTCATCATACTTAAAATCCACGGTTGAACTCAATGCAAAAGCAGCATTGTCAGATCCACGACCCATATTTTCCTGCTGGATAATGTTGCCTTTCTGATCCCAGGTATACAGCTGGCAATAGTGATTTTCAAAAGTCTGCTTACCTGCCGGGATCACGAAGAAATAACGTGCAGCCAGCTGACCTTTGTTGTCATACACCAGTGAATCGTAGCCGGAAACCTGGTTTTCCTCATAATAACTGATCTTGTCAATACGACCCTTCTTGTCGTAGCCGAAAGAAGAAAAGAGCGCAGGTGCCTGTTCCTTTTCATCGGCAGTACTCATTGTTTTTACCAGTTTGCCGTATTGATATACCGGAATACGCACATCCGTATACTGATCATCGCCCATGGCATGGGTAGTGACCATTTTGGCAATACTTTTGTCTGCATTGTAACTGATAACTGTTTTATCTGTCGGCGATGAAATAGCATGGAGAAGGCCTCCATTGTTGTCTGAATATGCAGGCTTAAAAGCGCTCAATGCGAATGCTGCTGACAGTACGGTAGCGCCCAGCGCTCCCCTGTGTAAGGATAAACTCATGTTGGCAATAGTTAGGTTGTATAAAAATACTTTCTCGTGAATACTTACGGTATCCACCGAAAGTTGGATTTTGGTATATTTTTTATATATGTATTGACATAAATATGTTATAGATTGTGGCGGAATATGGTGAAGAACTTTCTCATATTGTGAACAGGTGTCTGGCAGACACTACACAAATGCCGGAAAACTTTACGAACTTACGCCCGGGAATAAAAGAATAATGAATCGATAATGAAGGAGCACGTACACCATTTGAAGGATGAGGAAGTAAATATATTGTTGAACGATTTGTTGGAACAATATGGGTACGACTTTACAGATTATTCCTTCGCCTCTGTAAAACGGCGCTTGCAACGGGTATATATAAATGACAGGTTCCCCAGCTTTGCCGAATTTCGTTATCGGGTTATCAGGGACAGTACTTACCTGACCTACCTGATGGAGCAGATCACCGTCAATGTAACGGAGATGTTTCGTGACCCGGCATTTTTCCAGGCATTGCGCAAGCAGGTATTGCCGGTACTGGCTACGTATCCTTTTATCAGGATCTGGCATGCCGGCTGTTCTACCGGTGAAGAGGTGTATTCCATGGCCATCCTGCTCCAGGAAATGAACCTCCTGCACAAGTCAGTGATCTATGCCACCGATATCAATGAAAGTGTATTGGAGAAAGCCCGGAAGGGAATCTTTCCATTAGCTTATATGCAGCAGTATTCACAGAATTATTTACAGTCAGGCGGGCAGCATGATTTCTCCCGGTATTATGCCGCTAATTATGAATACGCAAAATTTTCAGAGAGCCTGAGTGAGAAGATCATCTTTGCAGCACACAACCTGGTAACAGATCGTTCCTTTAATGAATTTCAACTGATCATCTGCCGCAATGTGTTGATTTATTTTAACAAAGATTTGCAGGACAAGGTACTGCACCTGTTCAGCGAAAGCCTTGAGCAACTGGGCTTCCTGGCCCTGGGTGCAAAGGAGACATTGCGGTTTACAACGGTTGCACCACTGTTTAAACCATTGGCACAGAAAGAAAAAATCTGGAGAAAAATAGCTACATGACAGTTTCGCTTCCCCGGACATTAGTGATTGGAGGTTCCGCAGGTAGTCTGGATGTATTATTACAATTATTACCCTCACTCGACCCGGCTTGCCGGCTGGCAATTATTATTGTACTGCACAGGAAGAGTGATAATGAGACCTTGTTGTCAGACCTGCTGGCAACAAGGAGCGTACTGCCCGTGAAGGAAGCAGAAGAAAAGGATCTGCTAAGACCCGGGATGGTGTATGTGGCACCGGCGGATTATCATTTGCTGATAGAGCCCGATGGTACGCTGACCCTTGATTATTCTGAAAAGGTACATTATAGCCGGCCCAGTATTGATGTCACATTCAGTGCTGCCGCAGAGGTGTTTAAAGAAAGGCTGGCTTGTTTGCTATTGTCAGGGGCAAATACGGATGGTGCGGATGGATTGCAGATGGTGCAGGCAATGGGAGGGGTTACAGCCGTACAGGACCCCGGGGAGGCAGAGGTAGCGTTTATGCCCAGGCATGCAATGACGGTGATGCAGGTAGATAGGGTGCTGAAACAGAAAGAAATGGCAGAATGGGTGATGTCCTTATAAAAGGCAGAAAAAACCGCTTTTCCCATGGCAATAATATCACCCAGGGCAAAAGCGGTTTTTTCCAGGCTTGTCGCCCAAAAACTAATTAGATTGTTTTAACGGAAGTACCATTATAAACCGTGTCCCCTCATCCTCCCTGCTCTGTGCACTGATAATCCCCTGGTGCTTCTCAATCACCTTCTTGGCAATACTCAGCCCTATCCCGGTACCCTCATACGCATCCGTACTATGCAATCGCTGAAACAGCGTAAAGATCTTTGGTAAATACTTCTCATCAAACCCAATCCCGTTATCACTCACCTCTATCCTGCAATATTTTCCTTCAGGCAGAGCATCACTTTCCAGGTCTTTCCCTTCCACGATCTCCGCCTTAATCCTAATCCGTGGTTTTACTTCGGGCCTCCTGAATTTCAATGCATTACTGATGATATTCTGCAAGGCCTGCCTGATTTGTCCCGGTATCGCCTCCACCTCCGGCAATTCTTCTACCACAATCTCCGCATCCGCATCCCTCACCGACAATTCCAGGTCGGCCAGGATCTCGCTGATCAATCCATTCAGGTTCACTGGCTCAAAAGTATTATCGGCCGATAAACGGGAATATTTCAATAAGTCACTAATCAGGCGGCTCATGCGCTCTGAAGAACTTACAATCCTTTCCATATACTGCATCGCATCAGGGTTGGTACCCAAATGACGATCCCGCAGGATAGTGCCGAACAACTGGATCTTCCGCAAAGGCTCCTTCAGATCATGCGATGCCACACTTGCAAACTGCTGTAACTCATAGTTACTCGCTTCCAGTGCCTGGTTCATCTCCTGCAATTCATGGGTACGTTCCTCTACTCTTTGTTCCAGGATCTCATTCGCCTGCTTCTGGTGGGCAATATCTGTAAAGGTCCCTACCCATTTCACAATCTTACCATCTTCTTCAATGGGAATAGCCCTCAGCAAATGACACCTGTAATGATGCGTGAGCCGGTTATGCAGGTACACTTCTTTCTCAATAGGTTGTCCTGCCAGGATTGCATTCTCCCATACCCGCTGCTCTTCGTGATCCTGGTTGTAGGTAACCGGAAAACTATCCAGCGATGGGGAATAATAGAACCAATGGCGGTTCGCATATTCCACAGCGCCATCACCCCTGGCAGTAAAGGCTACCTGGGGCAAAGACTCCAGCATAGAATGCTGCTCCTGTACCTTGGCATTCAGGGCGGCCTGCGCCTGCTTACGCACTTCTACCTCCTGGCGGAGGTTTTCATGCATGGCCTGCAACTGGCGGTTCTGCTCATATAACTTGATGAACGTCTTAACCTTAAGGAGTAATATATCAGGATCCACAGGTTTGGTAATGTAGTCCAAACCCCCGGAGGCGTACCCTTTAGCAATGAATTTTTTATCCTTATTAACAGCGGAAAGGAACAGAATAGGCACGTCCCTTGCCTTACTATAACCTGAAATGGTTTCAGCTACCTCAAAACCATCCATACTAGGCATCTGTACATCAAGAATGATGAGTGCATAGTTGTTCTTAAGGATCTTCCTGAGCGCTTCCTCACCTGATAACGCGGTATCTACCTCAAAATCATGTAGCTCTAGTGTCTTCCTTAGGGATAGAATATTTTCCGGCTTATCATCGACGATTAATATCATTCTTCCTATATATTACTGGCCACGGGACTACCTCAAAAATCGCGCCGCCATAGCATAAATGTATATTAAATTGAATTAATACCAAATGTTCCACCCGGGGTAATTTATCCTTTACAATTCATGAAAATACTTCTCCAAACAAACAGCCCCCACTTGCCGAAGCAAATGAAGGCTGCACTTCATCAATCCTCTGATTTATCTATTACTACTACTACATCCCACCTAAAGCTTTATACAATTCAATGGTACCCAGGAACAATTCCTTCCTGCTATTCGCCAGCGCCAGCTCCGCTTCCAACACACTTTTCTGCGCCGTGATCACTTCCAGGTAATTCGCATAATTGGTCATATACAGATCATTCGCGGTCGAAACCCCATCTCTCAGCATCACCACTTCCGCCTCCTTCAGTCTAAATGCCTCCTGGCCATTATGCAGCTGGGCCAGGGCTGTCATCACTTCCTGGTAAGCATCTATCACCCGCTGCCTGTAATTATAAAATGCACTCAATGCCGCTGCTGAATTCACCTGGTACTGAGCAGCCAGTTGCTTCTTATTCAGGATAGGTGCCGTAATACCTCCTAACAATCCATAAGCTACGGACCCTGTATTAAATAATAAATTCGCTTTAAAACTAGTGAACCCTACATAAGGATTGATATTGACTGATGGGAGGAAGGATGCCTTTGCCGCCGCTACATCCGCTTTTGCCGCCCCCAGTTCCAGGGCTGCCTGCTGGATATCCGGGCGCTGAGATAAGAGACTTGCCGGCATACCCAGGTTCGCAAATGGTGGCAATGGTGCTGTCAGCAAAGACGTATCTCTTGGTATCGCCTGCGGGAACCTGCCCAGCAATGCATTCAGCTGATTTTCCAGGCGGGTCGTCTGCTGCTTTATACCCATCATAAAACTCTGTGTGTTCAGCAACTGTGCGTGGAATTGCTGTACTGCCAGCAAGGTGGCTCTACCCGCTTCCTGCTGAATACGTACTGTGGCGAGTGCTGTCTCCTGCAAGGCAATATTTCGCTCCAGCACAGACCTTTCATTGTCCAATGCCAGCAATTGATAATACATGGCAGCTACATTGGCAATCAATTGTGTCGTCACCAGCCGCCGCCCCTGTTCACTGGCCAGCATACGCTGCTGTGCTGCTTTCTTTCCGTTCTTCAACTTACCCCAGAGGTCTATTTCCCAGGCACTCCGCAAGCCGATAAAGTAATTGGGTGTCGGATTCGGAATACGCTGCTTGTCATCTATATTCTGGGAAAGATTGGTATCGTAGTTACCCACCCCATTCATCGTATAATCTCCATATCTTTCTACACCCGCATCCACCGCTGCATTCACCGAAGGCAACCAGGCACGGTTCGCTACCATCAATTGTGCTTTGGTCATTTCTACTCTTTGCAATGCCAGCTGTATATCTGTATTATTCCGCAGCGCTGTATCTAACAATTGCTGCAGGTAAGGATCTGCAAAGAATTGGTGATAGGTCATCACTGTACTGTCCTGAGTCCCGGTGAGCGTACTATCAGTTGTCGCCGGCAGTACAGGTGCATCCGGGTATTCAACTGCCTTCGGCGTGTAACAACTGCTCATGAACAATCCCAGTACTAACACCGTCACTACATGATGCGCTTTCACCACATGTGGTTTTCTTCTCTTCTCCGCGATCCCTGCAAACAATACATACAATCCCGGGATCACCAATACGCCGAATACAGTTCCTATCAACATACCGCCTGCTGCTGCCGTACCAATAGACCTGTTGCCCATAGCACCCGCACCACTGGCTACACACAGGGGAATCAGGCCCGCAATGAACGCAAACGAAGTCATAAGGATGGGACGCAAACGGGATACTGCACCTTCCATCGCACTCTTCATAATGGTAGCTCCCTGCTTATGTTTTAAGATGGCAAATTCCACAATCAGGATCGCATTTTTACCCAGCAAACCTACCAGCATCACGAGGGCTACCTGCGCATAAATATTATTTTCCAGGCCTGCCAGTTTAAGTGTAAGGAAGGCCCCAAAGATCCCCGCAGGCAATGATAAGATCACGGGCAGGGGTAGCAGGAAACTTTCATACTGCGCGGCCAGCAGCAGGTACACGAAGAGCAATACGATGGCAAAGATGTATACAGCCTGGTTACCTGACAGGATCTGTTCTCTCGTCATACCACTCCATTCATAGCTAAATCCTCTTGGTAGTTTTTGCTTGGCTACTTCTTCAATGGCTTTGATGGCATCTCCGCTACTATAACCCGGTGCCGCATCACCATTGATCATCGCAGCTGTATACATATTATAACGTGTCAGCTGCTCAGGTCCGAATACCCTTTCCAGTTTGATGAAGTTGGAATACGGTACCATTTCGCCTTTATCATTCTTTACATACAAATGCAGGATGTCTTCCGGCTTGGTCCTGTAGCGGGGTGATGCCTGTACCATTACTTTATACATCTGTCCGAAGCGGATAAAGTTTGATGCATAATAACTACCCAGCAATGTCTGCAGGGTACTCATTGCATTGTCGATACTCACGCCTTTCTTCGCAGCCATGGCCTGATCCACATGAATCATATATTGTGGAAAGTCGGGGTCAAAACTGGTAAATGCACTGCTTATTTCCTTTCTTTCTTTCAATGCATTGATGAATGCATTGGTCACATCTGCAGTTTGTCTCAGGTCTCCGCTACCACTCTTATCCAGGATCCGCATTTCAAAACCACTGGAGTTACCAAAACCAGGTACAGTAGGAGGGGGGAAGAACTCAATGCTTGCATCCCCGATATTTCGTGTATCCTTTTCCAGTTGTGCGATGATCTCTTTTACCGAACGTTTTCTTTCTTCCCATGGTTTCAGGTTCACCATGCCCATACCGTAGGAAGCACCTGCTACTTCACTCACCAGGCTATATCCTGCCAGTGTTGATACGGACTCTGTTTCTTTCAGACTGGCTGCCACCTTCTGTACTTCATCCAGCACGGCTTCTGTTCTGGATACGGTGGCACCTGCAGGTGTGGTCACGTTCACATAGATCATACCCTGGTCTTCAGAAGGAATGAAGCCGCCGGGCAGGATGGCACTCACGCCCCATGTGGCGATAAAAAAGAGCACCAGCATCCCAATAGTGACCATGCGCCTGCCTGCAATATAGCCTACCAGGTGCTGGTATTTCCTTTCGGTCTGATTATACCTGTAATTAAACTTGTCGAAGAATTTCTGGAGCCATGTTTTTGGTTTGCCTGCACCATGATGATTTTTCAGCATAATGGCACAGAGGGCAGGCGTAAGGGTCACGGCATTGATCCCGGAGATCACGATGGCTATGGCCAGGGTGAGGGAGAACTGCCTGTAGAACACGCCCACGGGGCCGGAGAGGAATGCTACCGGAACAAACACGGCGCTCATCACCAGTGTGATCGCTACCAGTGCCCCGCTGATTTCCCGCATGGCTGCCAGGGTAGCCTGCAAAGGAGCCATGTGCTGATCATGCATTTTTACATGGACAGCTTCCACGACCACAATGGCGTTGTCCACGACAATACCGATAGCCAGTACCAGTGCAAAGAGCGTGAGCAGGTTGATGGAGAAACCCATCATTTGCATAAAGGCCAGTGTACCGATCAGGGCCACAGGCACAGCCAGTGCAGGTATGAGTGTAGAGCGGAAGTCCTGGATAAAGAGGAAAACCACGATAAATACGAGGATGAATGCTTCCACCAGGGTACGCAATACCTCGTGGATAGAGGCATCCAGGAAGCGGGATACATCGTAGTTGAAGTTGTACGTCATACCGGGAGGGAAGGAAGTTTCCTTCAGTTCCGCCATACGTGCCTTTACATTGGCGATTACATCCTGTGCATTGGAGCCAGGGCGTTGTTTCAGCATAATAGATGCCGATGCCTTGCCATCTGTTTTAGACACCATGCCATAGCTCAGCGCGCCAAATTCCACATCGGCAATGTCTTTCAGCAATAATACAGAGCCATCTGTATTGGCCCGTACAATGAGGTTTTCGTATTGTTCAGGTTCAAAAAATTTACCGGTATAGCGCAATACATATTGTAATACCTGTGGATCGTTGTCAGCTGCTTCTCCTGTTTTACCGGGAGCGGCTTCGATATTTTGTTTGCGGATGGCTTCCACCACCTCATCGGCCGAGACGTTGTAAGCCAGCATGCGGTCGGGTTTCAGCCAAACGCGCATAGCGTATTCCTTGGCACCCATGATTTCTGCAAAGCCCACCCCGTCAATTCTTTTCAGCTCCTGCAGTACGTTGATGTCCGCAAAGTTGTAAATGAATTTCTCGTTGAGGGTGCTGTCTTCACTCATGATGTTGAGGTAAAGCAGCATACTGTTTACTTCTTTTTCCGTGCTTACACCGGCCTTGATCACCTCTTCAGGCAATTCATCGAGTACGGTGGCCACGCGGTTCTGCACGTTTACGGCAGCCTGGTCCGGGTCTGTACCTACGGCAAAGGAAATAGAAATAAGGGTGACACCTGTATTACTGGATACAGACGACATGTAGGTCATGCCCGGTACACCGTTGATAGCGCGTTCCAGTGGCGTTGCTACGGCTTTGGCACATACTTCAGCGTTCGCACCTGTGTATTTGGCGGTGACAGTGACGGATGGCGGTACGATATCGGGGAACTGTGTTACCGGCAGAGAGAAGAGAGCCAGTAAGCCCAGCAGGACTATTAATAATGAAATAACCAGCGACAACACAGGCCGCTTGATAAAAGTATCGAACATAAAATGATGTAATAGATGAAAATTGAACTACCCGATAGTGGATAGAAAATTTGCTTTCAATGCCCGGGCATTACCAGGTTTGATCAATAAAGGGGCATTTATGCATAATGGTAATTACTTAGAATTTTGAATGCATTCAATTCCCTCTCTGATCATTACAATGCCCTGATACTATCCAGCGACACTGGCGCCGGGTTGATCTGCATACCCTCCCTGAGATTGCGTACACCTTCGTATACCACGCGATCTCCTGGCTTCAGACCTGCCTGTACGATGTAACAGTTGGCCATTCTGGGCCCCGGGCTAAAGCTTTTCATCTTTACATGATTGTTTGCATCCAGCAGGAAAACGTAGTTTTTATCCTGCATCTCAAATACCGCTTTCTGTGGAATCAGCATGGTGCTATCCAGGTCAGCAGCAAGTTGTATTTTACCGCTGGCACCGTGTTTCAGCAAAGCTTTCGGATTGGGGAACCTGGCCCTGAAAGCAATGGAGCCGGTACTTTCCTCGAATTCACTTTCGATGGTCTCTATCTTTCCCGGGTAAGGATAGAGTGAACCATCTGCCAGCAACAACTTCACTTCAGCATGCTGATGCTGGGTTTTGTTACGGCTGTGCTGCAGGTATTCTGTCTCCGATACATTGAAGTAGGCATAGACCTCCTGGATGTCAGAAACAGAGGTCAGCAGGGCACCTTCAGCGATCAGGCTTCCTGTCTTGGAAGGGATCCTGTCGATATAACCTGTGAATGGAGCGCGGATAGAAGTATAAGAGAGCTGGGTGGCAGCGTTCGATTCAGCGCTGCGGGCCTCATCTACTTTTGCATTGGCGGCAGCTACTTTGGCAGCAGCCACTTCCAGTTCCGTCTTTGCAATTACTTTTTTATCTACCAGCAGTTGTACCCGCTGTTGTTCCAGCTGCGCAGTTTTGGCATCAGCAATAGCGCTGCTGAGGGCTGCTTTGGCACGGGCCAGCTCAGCTCTGAACTCTTCGTCATTCAGACTAAAGAGCAATTGTCCCTGTTGTACATGTTGGCCCTCGTCTACATAGATTTTATTGAGGAACCCGTTTACACGGGCACGGATCTCTACATTCCGTACAGCCTCGATATCAGCTACGTAGTTCTTGTGTAAAATGGTATCTGTAAGTGCAAGCTGCACTACAGGATAAGTATTCAGGTTATCCGTTGTGTTGTTCTTTTCTCCTTTGGTAATACATCCCCCCAGGGCGATGCTCATCAATATCACAGTAGTTGTGCGCATGATAGGTATCAATCATTTTTTTCGCATATACAATAGCAATCCCCTGATGACGTATCATTCATAACGGGGGCATTGTATACTTGGGTAAAGCAATTTCAGATCATTACCATATAAAAAATTAATCCCCTGATGACGTATCATTCATAACGGGGGCATTATATACATGGTAATACAGTTCTATTTCATCATCTATAAATGAAATACTGCTCAAAAGAGGGTGTACCTGAAGAGAAACTTATAATAGGCGGGGAGGAAGGCATCATGCCACTGATAGATGCCGGTTTTGTCTTCATCTTCCGGCACATATTGGTCCAGAAGGAGTTGTAACTGTTGTAGGCGTGTTGTAAATGAATATTGTTGCGACGCAACAGAAATATAGAACCTGCGCTTGTGGCGGGGTTCGGTAGCACGAAACAAAAAAGTTACCTGGTCTTCAGTCAGATCTTCAGGCACATCTTCCATTAAAGAAAGCGGAAGGTGTATAAAGAAGTTAGAAGGCTTATTCAGGTCAAAATGAGGCCGATGACTGGCCTGTGGGCGGAAAGATGCATTGTGATGACGGTTAGCTGCCTGGGCACGAAATGCGGCCTCGTTTGAGCGGGTGCCGGCATTTGCTGTCAGACTACTTTGTGGGCGGTAAACTGCTTCATAGGGATGATTACCCGCACTCGCTGTCAGACCACTTAATATGGTCAAAAACAGGAATACAAATAAAAACCTGTTCCGGAAAGTATGATCGGTTTTTAAGTGAAGCATATTAGTTCGCACTCGTCAGTTGATACAGGCAAATATATAAATTCGCGCTTACATATCAAATAGCTAATGGATGAATGGTGATGGCATATTCCTTGTTGCACATAATAGTAAACGTAATAAGGATGAAAGCTCTACAACTTTTAGGAATAGCAGTAATGGCAGCCATGGCCTGTAATAACCCGGTAAAGAACCCTACACAGATGCAGGAGGAAAGGGATGCAAACCCATCTCAGGCATCCAGTGAAGAAATTGCTACGCAGGCACAGCAGTTTGCGAAGGGAGAAGGGCTGCGTGGTTCGGGTGTGATGACAAAAGGGAATTATAAATTTATAGTGAGGGTAAATGGGGACGGTACAGAAAGGACGATCAAGATTGCCTCCCAGGACCTGAGAGGGGATACTACAAAGCCGATGACAGATAGTACGGTATTGCACGATATAAAGGGCAAGGTAACGAGTACGACGGTGAGTGACCTGGACAATGACGGCAACCCGGAGGTATTTTGTTTTACCAGATCAGACGGAACGGATGCAGTGGGAAGTGTGTATGGGGTGACATTTATCAACCATCAACCAGTGAGGATTTTTAGCGGCGATGTAGATAATGCCAGTATTCCGGGGTATAAGGGAAACGATACTTTTTATGTGCAGCAGCCTTATGTAGTAAGAAAGTACCTGGGCGAAAAAAATATGCAGACGATAAAGTACACGCTGAACAAGGACAATCAGAAGTATATACTGAAAGAGAATAAATAATCTTATAAAAAAAGCCGGCCTCAAAGCCGGCTTTTTAATAAGTTACATAAAGCCTAGTTCCAGCTTCGCCTCTTCACTCATCATCTCTTTGTTCCATGCCGGATCAAAGGTCAGCGTCACATCGCAGTCACTCACGCCTTCGATGGCTTTCACTTTCTCATCTACTTCGCGAACGATATCGCCTGCTACCGGACAGCCGGGGGCTGTCAGCGTCATGGTGATAGCCACCCTGTTATCATCATTGATTTTTACTTCATAAATCAATCCCAGTTCCCAGATGTTCACGGGAATCTCCGGATCATACACTGTTTTCAGTACTTCTTCTATCTGATCTCTTAAGTTCATTGTTGCGATTTTACCTGGTAAGCTATTCCGTATATTTTCATTTGCTTGAGCATGCTCAGCAAACCATTGGAGCGGGTTGGAGACAAGTGGCTGCGCAGGCCGATCTCGTCGATGAAATAAATCTCGGATTCTGCAATTTCTTTAGGTGTGTGGCCGGAGAGCACGCTTACGAGCAGAGAAACCAATCCTTTTGTGATCACAGCATCGCTATCGGCGGTGAAGATCAGTTTACCATCTACGAGGTCAGTGTGTAGCCATACCTGTGACTGGCAACCTTTGATCAGGTTATCGTCTGTTTTATATTTCGGGTCTATCAGCGGCAGATCTTTACCTAGCTGGATAATGTATTCGTACTTATCCATCCATTCGTCCATAAAGGAGAAATCGGAAATGAGCTCGTCCTGTTTTTCGTTGATCGTCATTACTTCCTTTTTAAAAACTCAAATTAAAACCATCACTCAAATTAAAATTCAAATTCCCGTTTCAATTATCTCAACATAGCAGCAGCTTTATTGATGGCTACTACCAGTCTGTCAATATCTTCCTTGTTGGTATACATGGCAAAGCTGGCTCTTACAGTACCCGGGATGCAAAAGAAATCCATCACCGGCTCTGCACAATGGTGTCCTGTTCTGATGGCCACGCCTTGTTTATCCAGCAGCTCACCCAGGTCATAGGGATGAATGGTATCTACCAGGAAGGAAACAGCACCTGACCTATGCTTTGGATTGCCAATAAAACGCAGTCCTTCTACTTTGCTTAATTGTGCTACTGCGTAATTTACCAGTTGTTCCTCGTAGGCATGAATATTCTCCAGCCCGATTTCCTGCACATACTTTACAGCAGCACCCAGTGCAATTGCACCACTGATATCAGGTGTACCTGCTTCGTATTTAAATGGCAGCACATTGTAAGTAGTCTTCGCAAAGGTAACGGTCTTGATCATATCGCCACCACCCTGGTAAGGAGGCAGTTTATCCAGCCATTCTCTCTTTCCATACAGGATGCCGATACCTGTAGGGCCATAGATTTTATGCCCTGAAAATGCGACGAAGTCTACATCCAGTTCCTGTACATCGAGTGGCATGTGTTGAATAGCCTGTGCAGCATCCAGCATCACCGGAATATTGCGTGCATGTGCCAGTGCGATGATCTCACGCACGGGGTTCACGGTACCGAGTGAATTGGATACATAGGCTACGCTCACGATCTTTGTCTTGTCAGAGAGCAGGGCGGCGTATTCACTCATGATCAGTTCCCCGTTTTCATCCATGGGGATTACTTTCAGCACAGCGCCTCTGTCTTCACACATGATTTGCCAGGGAACGATATTGGAGTGGTGTTCCATGGCGGAAACGATCACTTCATCACCTGCTTTGATCACGCCGCGTCCAAATACGTTTGCGATCAGGTTGATACTATCGGTGGTCCCTTTGGTAAAGATCACTTCTTCATGTTCGCGGGCATTAATAAAGGCAGCGATGATATGACGGGCGGCTTCGTATTCTTCAGAAGCCACCTGGCTCAGGTGGTGTACACCACGGTGTACATTGCTGTTGTATTGTTTATAATATCGCTCCAGCGTATCCAGCACTACCTGCGGCTTTTGCGTCGTAGCTGAATTGTCAAGGTATACGAGCGGTTTGCCATACACCTTTTCCTGAAGCAGCGGAAAATCCTTTCTGATCTTGTCTATATCTAATGCCGGTGCAGCGATATCTGGAACGTGTGCCATATTATTCAATTTTGAAAAGACGGAGGTCATGTCATACTAAGACGACATGACCTCCTGCAAAGATCGTAATTTCTTACGGAATTAATTATTGATAGCGCCGGTTACGTACCTGCGGATCTTATCTGAAAGGAACTCCTGTAATGCAGGGATGTGCACCTGATCGGTAATATCAAATGCGAATGCATTTACCATGAGTGTTTTGGCAGCTTCTTCACCGATACCACGGGAGCGGAGGTAGAATAATGCTTCTTCGCTGAAACGGCCTACGGTAAAACCGTGGCTGCATTTCACGTCGTCAGCATAGATCTCCAGCTGTGGTTGTGAGTTGATATTTGCCTTCTCGCTCATCAGCAGGTTGTTGTTCTGCTGGAAAGCGTTTGTTTTCTGTGCATCCTGGTGAACCATGATTTTGCCGGTGAATACACCTTTGGCATTATCGAGCAGTACGCCTTTGTACAGTTCATTACTGTTACAATGAGCGACCTGGTGGTCCACGAAAGTATGGTTATCTACGTGCTGCTGTTCGGTAGCAAGGAAGAGGCCATGCAGGTTGGTCTCTGTGTTGCTGCCTGTCAGTGCCACGCTCAGGTTGTTGCGTGTCAGCTCAGCAGCAGGCAGGGTAAAGTTAAAGTGATGGTAGCGGCTGTCGGCTTTCTGCAGGGCAGAAGTGTGGTAGATGTGGCGGCTGTTTTTGATAGTGCTCTGAACATTGTAATGCCAGAGTTCCGCATTTTCTTCCAGTACTACTTCTGTTACGCTGTTTACGAAGGCGATGGCTGCTTCGTTCAGGCCTACTGCCGTCTCGATAATTTCGAGGGTAGCGCTTTTATGCAGTACTACCAGGTGGTGTGGCTGTATGAAGGCGTTTGCAGCGGCTGTATATACGTGAATGATGTGCAGTGGTTTATCGAGGCTGGCGTTTACACCAGCTTCAATGAACAGGCCATCGGCAAAGAAGGCTGCATTGAGTGCTGCAAAAGGTTGTTTTTGCAGGTGTGGGTGCTTGTCGAACCAGGCCTGGAGTTGCGCATTACCTGCAGCATCGCTGATTTTGGAAATAGTGATTTTTCCATCGGCAGGCAGCTGGGACAATGCAGGTTGCAGGCGGCCGTTTACCAGTACAGCGGTATAGCTGTCCAGTTTAGGAATGCTTGCACCTTTGAGTTGCTCGGCAGTTACAGTAGATTGCTCTTCTTCTGCGAGGGTGAATGCATCTTTCAGATAGCGCTGAATGTTGGTATAGCGCCATTCTTCAGTTTTGAGGGTCGGAAGGCCAAGCGAGCGAAAGCGGCTGAAAGCGGCTTTACGTGCAGGCAGGATGGCGTTGTTCACGTCAGTCTGCTGCTCAGGACCGGGCATCCCGTTTGATATAAAGTCGTAAAATGATTTATTGATATCGCTAGTCATGTGTTGAAATCTATAGACCGATTTGCCTGAGTTTAAAAAATGAGTACTTTGTCAGGACAAGAAATTTAGCACAATACCGGGCAGGGGAAATGACCTGTTGCCAGTACTGGCTGATTGCTTAGTCAGGACTTTGATCCTTATACGGATTCTTTCTGATGTACATCTTCTTTCAGCCAGTCGTAGCCTTTTTCTTCCAGTTCCAGCGCCAGGTCTTTATTACCTGTTTTTACGATGACACCATCTGCCAGTACGTGTACGAAGTCAGGTACGATATAATCGAGCAGGCGCTGATAGTGAGTGATCACCATGAATGCTTTGTCAGCTCCACGCAGTTTGTTTACACCGTTTGCTACGATACGCAGTGCATCGATGTCCAGGCCAGAGTCAGTTTCGTCGAGAATAGCGAATTTTGGATCCAGCATAGCCATCTGGAAAACTTCGTTACGTTTCTTTTCACCACCGGAGAAACCTTCATTCAGAGAGCGGTTCATCAGATTAGCATTAAAGTCCATCATCTGCTGTTTTTCTTTGGTCAGTTTCAGGAATTCCTTCGCTTCCATTGCAGGCAGGTTATGGTAAGTTCTGATCTCGTTCAGGGCAGTCTTGAGGAAATTCAGGTTAGATACACCCGGAATTTCTACAGGGTACTGGAATGCCAGGAAGAGGCCTTCGCGGGCGCGGTCTTCAGGAGACATGTCCAGCAGGTTTTTGCCATCGAAGATCACTTCCCCTTCAGTCACTGTATAGTTTTCCCGACCAGCGAGCACAGAAGCCAGGGAGCTTTTGCCGGCACCGTTAGGTCCCATGATGGCATGCATCTCACCAGCTTTGATTTCCAGGTTCAGGCCCTTTAATATTTTCTTACCGTCTACTTCTGCGTGCAGATTTTTAATCGTCAGCATGATATGTTTTGTTTCTCTGTTGTTTGCTTTGTAAATAAATATATCCTTCTCCTGCTATTAACCCACACTACCTTCAAGTGTGATGGACAGCAGTTTTTGTGCTTCTACCGCGAACTCCATGGGGAGCTGGTTCAGTACTTCCTTGGCATAACCGTTTACGATGAGGGCTACTGCCTGTTCTGTATTGATACCACGTTGGTTGAGGTAGAAGATCTGGTCTTCCCCGATCTTGGAGGTAGTCGCTTCGTGTTCTACGGTTGCGGTGCTATTCTTTGATTCGATGTAAGGGAAGGTATGAGCGCCGCAGCGATCGCCTATGAGCAGTGAATCACACTGGGTAAAGTTGCGTGCATTGGCAGCACGTGGACCTACCTGTACGAGACCGCGATAGGTATTATCGCTGGTGCCTGCAGAAATACCTTTTGAAATGATACGGCTGCGGGTGTTGCGACCCAGGTGATATATTTTGGTTCCGGTATCAGCAATCTGCTTGTTGCGGGTTACTGCTACGGAGTAGAATTCGCCTTCAGCATCATCGCCCTGCAGGATTACACTTGGATATTTCCAGGTGATAGCGGAGCCGGTTTCTACCTGTGTCCAGGAGATCTTGCTGCTATTTCCTTTACAGATACCGCGTTTTGTTACGAAGTTGTAAATACCACCGTTACCGTCTTTATCACCGGGATACCAGTTTTGTACGGTAGAGTATTTGATTTCTGCATGGTTCAGCGCGATGAGTTCCACTACTGCAGCGTGCAGCTGGTTTTCATCACGGCGTGGGGCCGTACAGCCTTCGAGATAACTTACGTAGGCATTGTCGTCGCAGATGATGAGGGTACGCTCAAACTGGCCGGTATTTTCCGCATTGATACGGAAGTAGGTGCTCAGTTCCATTGGGCAGCGTACGCCTTTAGGAATATATACAAAGGAGCCGTCGGAGAATACTGCTGCATTCAGGGCGGCAAAGATGTTGTCAGAATGAGGAACAACGGTACCCAGGTATTCTTTTACCAGTTCCGGATGTTCGCGTACTGCTTCACCGAAGGAGCAGAAGATGACACCCAGTTCGGCTAATTTTTCGCGGAAAGTAGTAGCAACGGATACACTGTCGAACACCACGTCTACAGCTACACCGGTGAGCGCTTTCTGCTCATTCAGGGGAATCCCCAGTTTCTCCATGGTCGCCAGGATTTCAGGATCTACTTCATCCAGGCTTTTTAATGATTTCTTTTTTGGAGCGGCATAGTAAGAGATCTTCTGCAGGTCCAGTTCAGGCATTTTAAAGTGCTGCCAGCTGGGCCACTGCATTTTCTGGAAGGCAGCGAATGCCTTCAGGCGCCATTGCAGGAGCCATTCTGGTTCTTCCTTTTTAGCAGAGATGTAGCGAATGGTATCCTCGTTGAGGCCAACGGGAGCCATTTCCATCTCGATGTCGGTGGTGAAGCCAAACTCGTATTCCTTGTTGGCTATGTCGTCAATTATTTCGTTGCTATTTCTCATTTTCCGGATTAATTAAGTATGCTGCCTTGCTGTCTTTATTTTATTATTATACAGCGAAGCTCTCCCCACAACTACATGTACGGGTAGCATTTGGGTTGTTAAAGAAAAGCCCTTTACCATTCAGACCGTCGCTGTAGTCCAATTCTGTACCGTAAAGATACAAGAGGCTTTTCATCTGTACTACTATCTTAACACCTTTATCTTCAAAGATTTGATCGCCGTCCTGTTTTTCTGATTCCTCAAATTTCAGTACATATTCCAGGCCGGAGCAACCCCCACCTTTAACGCCTACGCGTACAAAGGTATCAGGTGCATGGTTTTCCTTGACCATCAGGTCCTTAATATATACGCTGGCTTTATCTGATACTGTTATCATAATTGCTTCCTATTTTATGATATTAACCTATTACTGTATGTGTTTTAAAATCTTCGATTCACCTAACAGGGAGATCAGGCGATTGAACTTATTCTTGTAGGGCTCGGTAAAGTCTTTACCATCCGCCGTGTACAGGTGTTCTTTCATGATGGGAACGGAGTAAGGCAATACCCACGCTCTCAATGCTTTAGCTACGGAATCCATTGCATTGATGCCCTGCATGGCCTGATGACCATCTCCCCAGCACACCAAAGCTACGACCTTTCCTGTTAAATATGGATTACTGAGTTTGCTGGTCATTTCTAACCAGTCCAAAGCATTTTTCATGACCCCGGTCATACTTCCATGATAAAGCGGGGTGAGCCATACCAGCACATCTGCTTTTAAGAAGGCATCGCACATGGCCTTTACGGATTCGGGCATGTCGCCCTTGGGATATTCAAAGAACGGTATATGCCCGCCTTTTGGACTGAAAACTTCGGTAGAAAAGCCTTTTTGGCGGAACTGTTCTTCAAAATAGGCAGACAGCCTGTTTGCCGTGGTGTATGGACTTGTATCCATCGTTCCATTGAAGATCAAGACGTTCATCTGTGTCCTTGTATTTATCGTTTAGCTGCCGGCTTTTTGGACCGTGGAGCCCGTTGATTGTCGCAACAAATTTTTTTTACTCCTACAAAATTACGACATTTGAGAATAAAACAAGTAAATACTTGGAAAATTATAAACCCATCACGAAGGCAACAGCAGATAGATTCCTGCAGTTACTGAAAACGAAGGGGCCTCAGTCGGCCGCTATGCTGGCCGCTGCTTTGAATATTACAGGAGAGGGCGCCCGGCTGCAACTGCTGAAACTGGCAGAAGAAGGACTGGTGATGTCGGTAACGACATCTAAGGGGGTAGGTCGTCCCGTGCAGATCTGGGACCTGACCCCGGTTGGGCATGCTCATTTTCCGGATACCCATGCAGAATTTACTTTACAATTATTAGAAACTATACGTGTTGAGCTGGGTGAAGAGGCGCTGGATAAAGTAGTGGCCGCCAGGGAACAGCAGCAGCATGAGAAATATTTTAATGCACTATCTGGTATTACAGACGTAGCGGAGAAACTGGAGGCGTTTGCGGCTTTGAGAACCCGGGAAGGGTACCTGGCGGAGTGGCAGGAAGACGGGGAGGGTGGTTTTTATTTTATTGAAAACCATTGCCCGATCTGTAATGCGGCGCTGAATTGTGCCAATATCTGTAATTCGGAGCTGAAGACCTTCAGGAACCTGATGGGTGATGGGGTGGAGGTGGAGCGCGCTGATCATATCATCAGCGGCGCCCGCAGGTGTGTGTATAAGATTGTGGTAACGGTCAATTCCTGGTCTAAAGAACTTGATTCCTGATATAATTAGAATTTTTTAATAAATCCTTTTCCCAAGAATATCCAGGCTCCTTTCGATGCCATCCAATACGGCGATATTGGGCAAATGCGCCCAGGAACTGAATCCCAGTTTCTCAAATAATTTAATACTCGGTTCATTATGGGAGAAAATAAATCCCAGCAATGTCTTTACCCCAATTGAAGGGCATTGTGCCATCGCATATTCGAGAATTTTCTTTCCATATCCCTTACCTCGTTGATTTTCATCTAAATAAATACTGATTTCGGCGGTACCATCATAGGCCGGCCGGCCATAAAAAGACTGGAAGCTTACCCAGCCTATCATGATTCCATTTTCTTCTACGACCCATAAAGGGCGTTTTTCCGGGTTGTGTACATGAAACCATGGCATACGGCTTTCTACGGATACAGGTGCTGTGTCGGCAGTAACCATTCTGCCGGCAATGGTGCTGTTGTAGATGGCTACAATAGCGGGCATGTCGAGGGTGGTGGCGTTTCTGAATTGCATAAAGGCAAAAATATAAAGATTTTGGACAGGGCAAAAGGGGCTGCAGGGTGGATAAGGATTGAAATATTGGGGCTGGCAGGTAATACTGCCTTTAAAACGGGTTCTAACCTACGCCTGTTCTACTTTGTAAGGTAGATATTCCGCAGATAACCCGCAGATAACCCGCATATAAGCCGCCAATAACCGGCATTCTAAAAGAGGCGGCTTATCTGCGGGTTATTTCCGGCTCATAACCGGCTTATCCGTATTTTTTACCATACAAAAGGCCCGGTTTAGCATGGCGCTAAACCGGGCCTTCATTCATATACTTCACTGGTTAATAATGTAATTCGTAATTGTACTCGCTGGAGAGGAGACTGAACATATAGGCATCTACAAACTTCCCTTTCTGGAAAAAGGCTTGCCTGAGCAGCCCTTCCTGCTGAAAACCGAGTCGTTCCAGGAGCAGGATCGACAGTTTATTGGCCGGGTCTACAACCGCTTCGATCCGGTTCAGCGACAGTACTTCGAATGCGTATTGCAGTAAGCGGTTCAGGGAGGCGGTCATGATACCCTTGCCCCAGAAAGCGGGGAGGAGGTCGTAACCCATTTCCGCCTTATAATGCGTTTTGTTGATATGATGCAGGCCGCAGGTACCGATCAGGGTATCATTGTCCTGCTGGAAGATGCCCCAGCGCATACCTTCTCCGCTCAGCAGCTTCTCCCTGAAAAAGACGACTAACTGTGCGGCTTCGGATACATTGATGAATCGCTCTATATCCATAAAACGGGTCACCTTTTCCGAAGAAAATAAATTGAACAATGCGGCGATGTCTTTTTCGCTGATAGGTCGCAGTTGTAAGTGTTCTGCTTCCAGCACAGGAACTTCCATCTCTTTATATTGTTGATTCATGCTTTATTTTTCGGCCGACTCACGCTTGTGAGCCACGCTCACTTTTCCTTAACTTACTTCTCCGGCGCAGCTTCCGCCGCAGCCTCACTCGTTCTGCGCACCTCCACCTTCTTCAATACTGCATCCCCCAATAAAATAGCCCAGGGCTTCATTTGTTCGATATTTTCAAAAATAATCTTCAAAATAGCAATGAAGGGAATGGCCAGGAACATTCCCGGTACGCCCCACAACAAATTGCCCGCTACTACCGCCAGGATGGTAATAAGTGCATTGATCTTCACCTTGCTGCCCACGATGCGTGGCAGCAGCACATTACTATCCAGGAAGTGCACTACCAGCAAACCTACACCCACCTGGATGGTAGTTCCGAGTGTACTGTTTGTCAATGTCAGCAACATAGAAATGACGGTCGCCACATAGATGCCCAGGTAAGGAATGATATTGAAGATCGCGGCCATAATACCTAACAGTGTCGCATACTTGATTCCTAAGATCCAAAAAAGACAACAGTTCACAAAAGCAACAACCACCATTTCAATCATCAGTCCTGTTACATATCCCTTAATGATCAGTCGTGTCTCTACAATCACACTGAGCAGGGTTTCCCGGTGTTTTGCATCGAACACGGTAATGAGGAATGTAACCAGCAGTGAACGATAGAGCAGGAGGAAGAAGGTATATAATAACACGAAGATAATAAAGATCAGGAGGGAAGACAATGACAAGAGGGTAGTGCTCACAAAAGCAGTAGCAGAGCCCAGTGTGCCCATGGCCAGTTGTTCTAAATAATCCATCTGGCGGGCGGAGTCAATGTGAAATTTCATATTCACCCAGGCTTGCAGATCGGTAATGGTATGAAGCAATTGTTGTTGCAGGTGTGGAAAATCGGCTACAAAAGTGCCCATTTGCGTAGCCAGCAGCATACCGACACCAAAGAGCAAAATCACGACTAACAGGATAGTGGTAAGGGCGGCCAGGGCCCTGGAGAACCGGCATTTTTCAAGAAAGCTGGCGATGGGCAGCAGCATGATAGCTATCAGAAAAGCAAAGGCCAGCGGTACCAGCAGCTCATGTCCCAGCCTGGCAATATACATGAGCAGGATAAGGGACAACAGGGTGAAAGCAAGTCTTGCATTAAAGGGTAGCTTTACTTCATTCATGGGATGGTTTTATAATATTTTTATAAAGGAAGGTAAAAAAGAGCAATAAATTGGCCAAAGCCTAAATAAAAACGGTTCTGCCGGGAGGCAAAACCGTTTTATTTTTTTAAAGTATTGCTTATTTACAACAACTGCTTCATATATGGAATATAAATCTCACTTTCATTCGGTCCTACCAGCGAAATAAAGAAATGATTCCCGCTCATTTTAAAAACTCCTTCCTTCACATACCTGTCTATAAACTCATACATCGGGATGCCTGCCATCGCAAAATCCATGGGTACAGGCAGTTTGATGTAGTGCCCTGCAGGTATACGCTTCGCCATCAGGTTCTCGGTCAGTGCCATCGTCATCAGGCCCTGTGTCACATCTTTACATGGCAAAAAGATCCCGGCGAACATACTCATTTGCTCATACGAAGTAACGGGTACTGCATCCAGCGTACTGGTAATCACCCTGGCCTGTGGCAGTTCCTGTATTTGCAGGATCTTCCTTAAGCGCAGCTCCTCCCTCGTCATCTTCATAATCATATGCGCCACCGGATCCTGGCCCCGCGACAGGATAGTATAATACAACATACTCTCAGGCAGGTACGTCATCTCAGTGCGCTCAAAATTGAAATAAGAAGTGATCGTATCGCCCTTTTTATCAAACGCTTTCACGATAGAATCTACCAATTGCAGGGTACGTTGTTCATTGGGCAGGGTGGGAATCTTCCTGAAGCTGCGGGGACTCTTATCAAAATACTGGGTAAACGCTTTTGTAAAAGCAGCAACAGTTGCATAACCTGAGCGTTCAGCAATCTCGCTGATATTGTACCCGCTATGCCTGAGCAGGCCTGCAGACAACTCCAACCGATGTCTTTTTACATATTGCCAGTAAGGTTCCCCGATTACCTGAGTAAAACTGTGATAGAAGTAAGAGTAGGAGATGCCAAGCCATTCGGAAACGTGTTTCATCTCAAAAGAGTCAGAAACATGATCATCTGCAAAACACAGTGCTTTGAGTGCTAACAGCTCCATCTGCTCCTGAGGGGGAGGTTTTTGTTTCATAGCGAAGTTTATTAAAGCAATCAATCGGTTAGGGCTAAATGAGGTTCATCGTTAAGGACCATTTCATCCAAAATTCTGGTAGTATTTTACGATGAATTGATACTATTCGAAAGTAAGGTATTAGGTTCAGATAATAAAAAAAACGTTTCAACAAATGTATGCAACTAAACTCCCTGATGCTAAGCATTTAAAGCTAATATGTGAGTGTTTTTGTCTATTTATAAGTCTCAATATCGAGTGCCTGTAAATAATAATTGAGTAGTTCTAATTTCCCGGAGTAGTTGTTCAGCCTGCAAAAATGTACTATTTTGCGGCTGTTGTTTTGAATGAGAATGCCTGCTTTACAATTTTATGCCAGTCTAATTCGTTATAAAACAATGTCCTGATACCCCGTTACAAATACCTATCGAAATGCGATGAAAAAAGGTCACTAATCAATCACGAATGTTGATGCCAAATCTAATTGCATTGAGAAACCATTTTATGCGTATTATTTCCAGGAAGGTACTAGTTACTTTATTTGTTTGTCTCCCCTTTGCCGTTTTTGGGCAGTACTGGCAGGTTGGTGGTGCATTAGGGATCAGTAATTACAGCGGGGATTTATCACAGTCACGGGTGGATATGCGCTATACGCGATATCACATTGGTTTGTTTGTAAAAAGGGATCTCACTCCCCATGTTACACTGGGTGCCGGGTTTACATATGCGCGGATAGCCGGTGCAGACAGTACAAACAAGCAGATCGATTTAAGAAACAGGAACCTGAGTTTCCGTTCTCCTATCATGGAAGGTCATATTAGGTTAGAATTAAATTTATTTGATATTGATGATAAGGGCTGGACTCCATATGTATTTGGTGGAGTAGGTGTCTTTAATTTTTATCCGACCACCCGCGATGCGAATGGAGACGTGATTAAACTGAGAGGACTGAATACAGAAGGGCAGGGGCTTCCACAGTATCCTGACCGTAAGCAATATAATCTTACAAGTGTTTCCATACCATTTGGTGCAGGTGTAAAGTTTTTGGTGCGTGACAACCTGGTAGCGGGTTTTGAAATAGGCCTCCGTAAAACGTTTTCTGATTACCTGGATGATGTGAGTAAGGGCTATGCGGATTACAATACATTGTTGGCTGCATATGGCCAGAAAACGGTGAGTTATGCATACAGAGGACCGGGTGCTTATCCTGAAGAAGGGTTTCCCAGAGGGTCACAGAAGTATGATGACTGGTATGTGTTTACTGGTTTTACGCTGGCGTATCGCTTTGGTGGTGGCAGCGGCCCTTATAATCATTGGGGTAAACAGAAGGTGTCCAACTGTCCGAAATTTTAAGGAAGGATGCGTTTGAAAAAGCGTATTAAATTGTATGTCCTCAAAATTTTACATGTACTTAAAGACACAAAAAAAAGCAGCCTGTATTTAGGATATAGTGTACGAACAGGACCATTTCCCCACTAAAAGAAACACGAAATTCTAAGCTGTTCAAAGTTTTAGTAAGTGTAAGTTGGTGCTGGTCAACGATCTTCAAGGATTTTTGATTTTGGCATACTTCTTGAAATTTCATAGGCAAAACAGGAATAAAGAGAAAGCGATTAACAACTGATCATTGAAGTGAACGAATTCAGAAATCGCGGAGAGAGTAAAGAATAAGAAGCACTGTGATGGTTGTACGCTTTTCCTCCCTGTTCATTTGTTACCACTCTCCTCATGAAGATCCGATCGCGCTAACTTTATTTTACTTACTAAACCTTAGGATCATGAAAAAGATAGTATTCATCATCTTATTTATATTAGGAGGGTTCATTGTTTCGAATGCGCAGCCACCAAGGCCTCCGCATCCGCACTATGTAAGGCATCACAGGCATTTACCGCCACATCCTCCACTGCCACCGCGTCCGCCATTGCCGCCGCATCCGCATCACAGGGTGACACACCATCACCACTGGCATCACCGGCCGCACAGACCACATCGTTATCACCGTCATGTGTATAGTGATGTAGCACCGGCACACACTTTAAATGCGACTTTTAACGTTTAAGTATATATTAATTCCTATATTTTAATTCCAATCAATTTTACCAAAAACTAAATCAAACAGTATGAAACAGATAGTATTAATGATGCTGCTGATGGGCGGAGCCGTTGCAGGTGCACAGGCACAACATGGACATCGTGGAAATGGCTGTGATAGAGGTTACCGTGTTCATGCTGGCCGTTGGGAAGATTGCAATAAAAGCTATCGTGGTGCTTATTATGATTGCCGCCCGGGCGCAAGAGTATTTGTACCAGTACCAGCACCGGTTGCAGTTTGTGCGCCAGCGCCAGTACCTGCTCCAGTAGTTGTTTATGCCCCAGCGCCACCGCCACCTCCACAGGAAGTTGTGTATGTGAAGAGACCGAGAGTGGTGATTAATGCGAATATTAGCTTATAGTTGATGTGATATTAAAGTACAGTAAGGCTGTTCCCTTCGGGAATGGCCTTATTTCGTTTTGGGATGATTGTGGTCAGGTTTTTGGATGCCTTTATGTTGGGGGGCGTTTTTTGGGGATGCCTTTATGTTTGGGGGGCGTTTTTTGGATGCCTTTATGTTGGGGGGCGTTTTTTGGGGAAGCCTTTATGTTGGGGGGCGTTTTAAGGGATGCCTTTATATTGGGGAGCGTTTTAGGGATGCCTTTATGCCGGGGCCGCCCACTGCGTCATCTATATCAAAATAAATGCTTTTGCGGTAGCAAAAGCATTTATTTTGGTGTTACCTTCGCATAAATTTTTCAAGGATTTGTATGGCATATAAGAACCTGAAACACTTCATAGATACACTAGACAAAGCCGGAGAACTGGTCCGCATCAAAACCTTCGTAGACCCTATCCTGGAAATCTCCGAAATCACTGACCGGATCAGCAAATCCCCCGATGGCGGCAAAGCCCTCCTCTTTGAAAACACCGGCACCGACTTCCCTGTTCTTATGAACTCCATGGGCAGCCTTAAAAGGATGTGCCTGGCGCTGGGTGTCAACGAATTAGACGACATCGCCCGCCAAATCGAAGACCTTTTCAAAATGCTTTCCAAACCCAAAGAGAGCATCCTCGATAAACTCGCCATGCTCCCTAAACTCGGCCAATTCGCCAGCTGGATGCCTAAGGTAGTCAGCGGCAAAGGAGCCTGCCAGGAAGTTGTCATGGCCAACCCGGACCTCTCCAAAATCCCGGTCATCCAATGCTGGCCTAAAGATGGTGGTCCCTTCATCACCCTCCCTGTCATCCACACCAAAGACCCGCACACCGGCATCCGCAACGTCGGCATGTACCGCATGCAGGTGTTCGATGGCCAGATGACCGGTATGCACTGGCATAAACACAAAGTCTCCGCTAAACACTACAACGAATACAAGGCACTGAAAAAACGCATGCCGGTAGCCGTTGTACTCGGTGGTGACCCTGTCTATACTTATTCTGCCACCGCTCCACTTCCTGAAAATGTGGATGAATACATGCTGGCGGGCTTCCTGCGCAAGCAGAAAGTGGAACTGGTAAAATGCATCTCCCAGCCTGAAATCGAAGTGCCTGCTGATGCTGACTTCGTGATCGAAGGCTATGTAGATCCGGAAGAAGACCTGATCTGGGAAGGACCATTTGGGGACCACACCGGTTACTATTCCCTCGCAGACTGGTACCCTCGTTTCCATGTTACCGCCATCACCCATCGTAAAGATGCCGTATATCCTGCTACCATCGTCGGGATTCCCCCGCAGGAAGATGCTTACCTCGGTAAAGCGACTGAAAGAATTTTCCTGGCACCGATTAAAATGGCGATGGTGCCTGAAATGATCGATATGGAAATGCCGGTAGAAGGGGTATTTCATAACCTGGTGATAAGCAAGATCAAGAAAGACTACCCAGGCCAGGCGCAGAAAGTGATGAACGCGATGTGGGGCGCAGGCCAGATGATGTTCAACAAAATCCTGGTTGTCGCCGATCAGCACACGACCATCAGTGATTACAAATCACTGGCGCAATATATGTTTAAGCACCTGAATCCTGCTACAGACATCTATTTCAGCCAGGGCCCCATGGATGTACTCGACCACTCCTGCTCCAAAATGGGCTTCGGTGGCAAGATGTGTATCGATGCTACCACCAAGTACGACGAAGAGATTTTGGATAGTCATGTACGGGATATCAAACCTGCTGCTATCAATAAAGCTGAACTGCAAAAACGTTTCCCTGAAATCAAGGGGATCAATGATAGTCTGCTGGCAATGGATATTCCATGCCTGTTCGTAGCAGTACAAAAAGCACGTCCCCTTCATGTTAAGGAACTGAATGAGCAACTGTATGCGCTGCCTGAAATGCTGGGCATCAAGATGATCATTTATGTAGAACATACTGTAGATGTCAGCGACCTGGCGACCACCCTGTGGCGTTTTTGTAATAACCTGGATCCAAGAAGGGATAGTTTTGTAGTACGTAATCCTGTTGCCGGCCAGCCTGGAAAAGAGTGGGCAGGCGTAGGGATGGATGGTACCCTCAAAACCAGGCTGCTGGATGGCTTTGAGCGTGACTGGCCAAATATTGTAGTGGCTGATGATGAGACTATTCGTAAAGTAGATGAGAAATGGGCTTCTTTAAATATCGGGCCTTTCCTGCCATCGCCTTCGCTGAAATATAAACCACAAATGTATGGGGAAGAAGCTGTGGTACCACAGTAAATACCTGCTGCTGTTATTGTTTTGCACTAACAGTGTTGCACAGGTAAAGCCGGCCGACTTTAAGTATGTGGATCACATACTGGGGTATTGGCGTATGCCTACGAAGCACAGTACTTTTACAGAGTATTGGGTGAAGAAAGATGATAATACCTGGGAAGGAATGACACATCGTATAACCGGGAAGGATAGTGTGGAGATGGATAAGATGCAGTTGGTGAGGAGTGGGAATGATCTTGTTTTTACTGTAGTGGCAGTGGCGGATCCGAAGACTGGAAAGCCGGTACCATTCAAGGTGACGGTGATTCAGGCGAATGGGTTTGTGGCGGAGAACCCGGATTGTGATTATCCGCAGAAGATCGTGTATAAATGGAAGAAGGTGGATGAACTGGAAGTGCATTTCAAGGGGGAGAAGGAGAAGACATTTAGTGAGATCATATTGGAGTATAAGCGGAAATAGTTTTATGGAATTCCCATTTGCGTAAATCAATTTCCCAAATGCATAAATAACAAAGGCAAAGCTGTAATAGCTTTGCCTTGTTGTTTTACAAGTCTTAGGACAGTCTGCAATTGTACTTCATTTGAGTTGGTCGTACAATTTATTATACCGCCGCGCCTGATCACAGGATGCGGCTATTTTTTTACTTCTCCGGTGCGATTGGGATGAGCTCAGCTCATCCTAATCGCACCGGTCTACCGCGGTTCTGGTGATTGCGGAGCAATCACCAGAACCGCGGCGATTTATTATTTATGAATTTCTGAAGTAAAATGAAACTCCACCTCCGGGTTATTCGCCCGCTCCGTATTCAAATACCACTCACTCTGCGCCAGGTACACCAGATGTCCATCCTTATCCTCTACCACATTCGCCTGTTTAAAACGAATAAACTCCTCTACCTTCGCCTTATTGCCCGTTATCCAACACGCCTTATAAAACGGCAAAGTATTAAACATACAAGACGCTCCATACTCCTGCAGCAACCTATACTGTATCACCTCAAACTGCAGATCACCCACACAACCAATAATCTTCCTGTTACCACCATGCTGCGTAAACAACTGCGCCACACCCTCGTCCGTCAACTGTCTCAGGCCCTTCTCCAGCTGCTTCGTCTTCATCGGATCCTTATTCACCACCTCCTTAAACAACTCAGGAGAGAAGCTTGGAATACCCGTAAAATAGAAGTTCTCACCCTCCGTCAGCGTATCTCCAATCTTAAAGTTCCCGGTATCAAACAAACCTACCACATCCCCCGGAAACGCATCATCCACCACATTCTTCTCACGCGCCAGGAAGGTATATGGGTTACTGAACCGCACATCCTTATCCAACCTCACATGATGATAAAACTTATTACGCTCAAACTTACCGGAACACACACGTAAAAACGCGATACGATCACGGTGCCTTGGATCGAGGTTCGCGTGAATTTTAAAGATAAAACCACTGAATTTATCATCCGCCACCGGTACCGGGCGTGTACTTGACTCACGATCTCTCGGTGTAGGTGCGATCTCCACGAAGGTATCCAGCAGATCCTTCACCCCGAAGTTATTCACCGCACTGCCAAAGAACACAGGAGCCATCTTTCCCTCCAGGTATTCGGTATTCTCGAATGTATCATACACACCTTCAATCAGTTCCACATCATTCCGCAGCTGCGCCGCATCTGTTGCATTGAAGGTCTTATCGACAAAATCACTGCTCAGGTCCGGCAGGGGCACGATATCATCATCCGTCGCTTTCTTGTTAGGCGCGAAGGATACAAAGCTCTTATTATACAGGTTATATACCCCTTTGAAGTCTGTACCGCCATTGATCGGCCAGCTCAGCGGACGTACCTTGATACTCAGTTTCTCTTCCAGCTCATCGAGCAGGTCGAACGGATTCTTACCATCACGGTCCATCTTATTGACAAAGATGATCACCGGGGTATCGCGCATGCGACATACTTCCATCAGTCTTTCCGTCTGCTCTTCCACCCCCTTTACGCAGTCGATCACCAGCACAACGCTGTCCACTGCCGTCAGGGTACGGTAGGTGTCTTCCGCAAAGTCTTTGTGACCCGGGGTATCCAGCAGGTTCACCAGCATATCCCGGTATTCGAAAGTCATCACGGAGGTAGCCACGGAGATACCACGCTGCCGTTCTATTTCCATAAAGTCGGAGGTCGTATGTTTCTTGATCTTGTTAGACTTTACGGCACCCGCAGTCTGGATCGCACCACCGAAGAGCAGGAACTTTTCTGTCAGGGTAGTCTTACCGGCATCCGGGTGGGCTATAATAGCAAATGTCTTTCGTTTATTGATTTCGCTTGCGTACTTCATATGCGTTTGTACCAAAAATGTGTGCAAAGGTACGAATGAATTGTGAAATGGATGTAATCTCACAATTTATCATTACTTTACATTTGATCAATGATTGCCACAACGCTATGATTGCCACCATTAAAATATTATGGAGTAGCCTGAAAATGGCAGCCCAGGAGCTCAGGATGAACAAGCTCCGTACTTTTTTGTCCCTCTTAGGTATCACCATTGGTATCTTTTGTATCATCACTGTATTTACTGCTACAAACAGCCTGGAAAACAATATCCGCAAAGGGATGGAAGCGCTTGGCTCCGACGTTATATTTATCCAGAAATGGCCATGGGATGGCGGTCCTGATATGCCCTGGTGGAAATTCGTGAACCGGCCGCAGCCAAAATACAAGGAACTCCATTCCATCATGGAAAAAACGCATACCGTTGAGTATTCGGCATTTGCGTTTTCTTCGGGCAATAAAAGAATAGATTACAAAAGCGAGTCTATGGAAGGGGTAGAATTCCTGCCTGTGACAGCAGATTATATTAAAATCCAGTCCCTGAAGATCATCGGGGGGCGTTTCTTTGCAGGCAAGGAAAATGACGGGGCCAATGTAGCTATCCTGGGTGGAAATATCTGGGATGGACTGTTTGGAAGCCCGGAAGCGGCACTGGGCAAGGTGATCCGGGTAGCCGGCCGGCCTGTGAAGGTCATTGGCGTACTGAAGAAAAAAGGGGCCGGTATGGATGCCATTAACTATGATAATACGGTAATGGTGCCTTATGCCTTTGGCAGAACGGTCGTAGATGAGCGCGTATACGGCGATCCTTTTATCATTGTAAAGGCAAAGCCGGACGTATCGGTAAAGGAAATGAAGGATGAGCTGACCGGGGCCATGCGGGCTATCCGCAGGCTGCGCCCTACTGAGGAGGATGATTTTTCCCTGAATGAAATTACTTCCATTGCCCAGAACCTGGAATCCGTATTTACAAAAGTAAATCTTGGAGGGGTGGTGATCGCCATGTTTGCCCTGATTGTGGGCGGATTTGGGATTGCCAATATCATGTTTGTGACGGTGAAGGAGCGGACGAATATCATTGGCCTGAAAAAGGCGATTGGGGCCAGGAAGAAGGTTATCCTGATGGAATTCCTGCTGGAAGCGATCATGTTGTGCCTGGTGGGTGGCGGATTGGGATTGCTGCTGGTGTACCTGGTTACCATAGTGATTAATAGTACAGGCGTGTTCCCGGTGGCACTGACCTTTAAGAATATCATGGTGGGATTGAGTGTGAGTACGGTGGTAGGGATCATTGCAGGGTTTATACCAGCGTATTCGGCTTCAAAACTGGACCCGGTGGTGGCCATCAGAAGTACCTGATAAATGGAGGATAAAATTCAGAAATCCGTTTTTGCCCACGGCAAAAACGGATTTTCTTTTAAAGCACCCATAAGCAGATTTTCTTTTAAATTTGCACCCATGTCAGTAAAAATACTCGCGATAGAGTCGTCTTGTGATGAAACCAGTGCTTCCGTACTGGTAGATGGAAAAATCCTTTCCAATTATATAGCTAACCAGACTATTCATGAGCAATACGGTGGAGTGGTGCCTGAACTGGCTTCCCGCGCGCACCAGGAAAACATCGTTCCCGTGGTAGATTATGCCCTCAAACAGGCAGGCATACGCAAAGAGGAACTGGATGCCATTGCTTTTACCCAGGCCCCCGGCCTGATTGGTGCCCTGCTGGTAGGTAGTTGTTTTGCGAAGTCACTGGCACTGGCACTGAACAAACCACTTATTGCCGTTCACCATATGCAGGCCCACGTACTGGCCAACTTCATCGAAGATCCTATTCCTTCATTTCCCTTCTTATGTCTCACCGTATCCGGGGGGCATACCCAGATCGTGCGTGTAGATAGTCCCCTGCAGATGAAGGTGATTGGTGAAACCCTGGATGATGCTGCAGGCGAAGCTTTTGATAAAAGTGCGAAATTATTGGGCTTACCTTATCCCGGTGGTCCATTGATCGATAAGTATGCAAAACAGGGAGACCCGGAAAAATTCAAATTCCCTGAACCGCAGATCCCGGAACTGAATTTCAGTTTTAGCGGGTTGAAGACATCCATTCTTTATTTCCTGCAGGAAAAACAAAAACTGGATCCTGATTTTGTGCAGCATCATATGGCGGACATTTGTGCCTCTATACAGCACAGGATTGTCAGCATACTTATGAATAAGCTGAAGAAGGCATCGAAAGAAACGGGTATTAAGCAGATTGGTATAGCGGGTGGTGTGAGTGCCAACTCCGGGCTAAGAACCGCTTTGCAAAGCTACGGTGAAAAGTATGGCTGGAAGACTTACATCCCGAAATTCGAATATTGTACGGATAATGCAGCCATGATTGCCATCACAGCCTATTATAAATACCAGGCCAAGGAGTTCGTAGGGCTGGATGCGGTACCTGGTGCAAGAGCAGCTTTTTAATCATCACATGGCGAATTCATTTTTTCGTTTCAAACAATTTACGGTTCACCAGGAAGACTGTGCCATGAAAGTATGCACGGACGCGTGTTTGCAGGGAGCGTATACCGCTTCGTCTATACCGGCAGCATCGCGGATCCTGGATATTGGTACAGGCACAGGTTTACTGAGCCTGATGCTGGCACAGCGTTTCGATTCTGCATCCATTACTGCGATAGAACTGGATGAAGGAGCGGCGGCACAGGCAGCACGCAATTTTGCAGCGGCTCCATGGGCAGGTAATATGAATGTAGTGAGAGGGGATGCCAGGGAATTGTCATTAGAAGAAAAATATGACCTCATCATCACCAATCCGCCATTTTACGAAGCAGATTTAAAAAGTCCCGACCGGTTAAAGAACCAGGCAATGCATGCCACCACACTTAATTATGCCGAACTGTTAGATGTGATAGATCAGCATTTGTCAGCAGACGGTGTTTTCTCTATATTATTGCCCTATACGCCTTTTGCCACTTTTGAAGTATTAGCCACACAGAAAGGATTTTTCCCACACAGCGTACTACATGTAAAGCAAAGCGTGCAACACGACAAATTCCGTACGATCGCCATTTTCGGACGATCGCCGGTGCCCCGTAAAGAGGAAACGATGTCAATCAGGGAAGCGGGGAATGAATATACTTCAGCATTTAAAATATTGTTACAGCCTTATTATTTGTATTTATAAATTTT
Source organism: Chitinophaga silvisoli (assembly GCF_003412465.1). Taxonomy (GTDB): domain Bacteria; phylum Bacteroidota; class Bacteroidia; order Chitinophagales; family Chitinophagaceae; genus Chitinophaga; species Chitinophaga silvisoli. Next base: position 214,714 of record NZ_QTJV01000013.1, on the reverse strand, counting down.
AGTTTCAAATCACAGCATGGAAGGTTTAAATCAGATCTTTTGGGGGAATACTTTGTATGCCTACATCGTCGCTTTGGGCGTTATCGTAATTGGATTGGTTGTCCTGCGAGTTATCAAAAGTATCGTACTACACAGGTTAAGAAAATGGGCGGAGACTACTGTCAATACAGTAGATGACTTTATTATCAGCGTGATAGATCGTGCGATAATGCCGGCATTGTATATCTCGGTGATTTATGGGGGTATTCACTATCTCACATTGCCGGAAAAATTAGCGAATGCATTGCGGAGCGTGCTGGTATTAGTCAATACCTTCTTTGTACTGCGGGTGTTGACGATGGTGATCGAATATTCACTGATTTCTTACCTGAAGAAGCGGCATTATGCGGATCCTAAGCGGAGCGAGGTGAAGGGGGTATTGATGATCATCAACCTGGTTTTGTGGTGTATCGCGATCGTGTTCCTGCTGGACAATTTCGGTTATAATGTGACGACCATTATCACGAGCTTAGGTATTGGTGGTGTGGCTATCGCTTTGGCTTCACAGAATATCCTGAGTGATTTGTTTTGCTATTTCGTCATTTTCTTTGACAGGCCTTTTGAAATCGGGGATGCGATCCTGGTGGGCGATAAGAGCGGTACAGTGATGGAGATAGGTGTCAAGACAACCAGGATCCGGAGCACGAGCGGGGAGGAGATGATCTTTTCCAACAAGGCGCTGACGGATTCACGTATTCACAACTTCAAGAGAATGGAGAAGCGCAGGATTGCGTTTGTGCTGGATGTGGTGTATGAAACGCCGGCGGAAGTGATAGAGGAGATCCCGGGATTACTGAAGACGATCATTACAGCGCAGGAAGGGCTTGCATTTGACAGGGCGCATTTTGCGAGTTATGGTTCTTATAGCCTGAAGTTTGAGGTAGTGTATAATGTGCTGACGAGTGATTACAATAAGTATATGGATATACAGCAGGCGATCAATTTTGCGATTTTCAGGGAGTTTGCCAATAGGAATATACAGTTTGCTTATCCTACGCAGACGATTTTCAATGCAAATAACCAGCAGTAATTTCATGAATAAGGGGGAAAACATTTTTGCCCATAGTAAAACAATGAAAACCGCTATGGCGCTTATGTTTCAGCTTTGCTTTCCCCTTGAGTTGAATTAGTTAAAACGGCATTAAATAAATGAGTGCTGGTAAAAAGAGCTTGTATCAAAAGTAAAATTTGCAGGGTTTTATCAGGATCCTTTCCTGATAAGAGAATTAATTTTTTAATTCCCAATGCCTGTAAATTACTTTTGATACAACCTTTTTTTATTTCGATACATAATCTTCCAGGTAAGCGAAGCGCTCCGTAAGGGCCCCATTTGCGGCAATCGTCGCGTTTTGAATGACGATGCTTTCAGCCTTCAATAAATCATCGAATACATACTTCATCAACTGGTCTCCAAAGTACTGCGAGGCATCGCGCGGCAGTTCGTTGGGCAGGTTGCTCACGCACATCATATCCACGGTATCCTGCTGGTAGGGAGCGGTTTGCTCTCTTGTATGGCGGTTTACGCCGTATACAGGGTCTTCGATAGTGGAATCGCCGATGTTGCAGGGTACGGAGCCATGTTTATCATCAGTAATATCTGCAATCACTTTAATCCTGAAATTATTCTTTGCCAGGTCAGCCCAGGTGAAGAGGGGTGGAATGCGTTCATCCCAATATACCCCGTTCATAAGGATGTCCGAGGCTGTTACATAAGGCAGGAAGCGGCAGTCGTATTGATCAGGGTGGGTATGGAAGTCTTCCCGGCTATAGGTTTTATCTGATTTTCTCAGATAGAGTTCACCGGCTTTGAGCTGGGTGTATACGGGATATGTATAGGTATTGATCAGGAATTCTTCCGGGGGCAGGTATTTGATACCCAGTAGTCCCATTACTTCCAGGGTACCTGCGGCGACTCTTCCTGAACCGGTGATCACAATTTTCAACGGGGGCAGTTTGGCTCCAAAATAGTGATTGATCAGTTCTTTGAAGTCATGGCAGGCATATACAGGGACGAGCGAAAAAGTACCTGTTTTACGGCCATAGGCAAGCAGGCCATTGTGTGCGCCGACTACACCTGCAAAGAAGCCGAAGCCCAGGATGCGTTGTCCGTCGGGGTGCACCAGGCATTCGTAGTCAATGAGGTTGATTTTCCTTTCCAGGATGGTCTGGAGCATTTGCCGGTTTTGTTCCTGTTTTTTTCGTGTATGAGAAAAGAACAAATAGGTTTTACCTGGCAGGAGTTTTTCTGCGGGTACCTCTTTAATACCGAGCAGGATCTGGCAATGCGACAGGTCTTCCGACAGGGTAATACCGGCTCTCTCATATTCTTCATCTTTAAAGCAGCGCCATGGGGAGGGCTGAACGATGATGGTAACCTGGGGGTAGTGACGTGCAATCCATTGACATTGTGATGGGGTAAAGGCGACGCGATTATCGTGGGGCTGTTTTTCTTCCCGGATCAGTGCGATGTATAACATACTGGCGATTTGGTGTATAATCAAATATCGGAAAAAATAGTTGGTGTATCATGTTGAATTTAATTGAGCAGGTAGCGGGCATTACAGGTAAAAAGGAGCATTCAGAAGATCCGCTTCCATCCTGATGAGTTAAATAGTGGCATATGGTTTGGATTTTCTCTTCAAAAAAATCCATGGAACAAAGCAAGGATAACAAGGTCATTCCCATGACCTCTGTGGATAGTGGAAGGTTGAGGGAAATCGCCCCTGATGTCGCTTATTATACCAACCAGATCGTCAACCTGATCATGATCGGAGCGCCTGGTGGTCCATGGGTATTGGTAGATGCCGGTATGCCTCATTGCGGTAAGGAGATCATTGCAGCGGCGGAGGAGCGTTTTGGCAGGGGGCGCAAGCCGCAGGCCATCATACTGACTCATGGCCATTTTGATCATGTAGGCAGTATCATCAGCCTTGTCAGCTACTGGCAGGTTCCCGTGTATGCACATCCCCTGGAATTTCCTTTTCTGACGGGGGCACAGGCTTACCCGGAGCCGGATAATACAGTAGAAGGAGGCTTACTGGCAAAGATTTCATTTGTATATCCAAATGAGCCGATAGATATCAGTGAAGTACTGCAGCCGCTACCGGCAAATGGCCAGGTGCCACATCTACCCGAATGGAATTGGGTCTTTGTACCCGGGCATTCACCGGGGCAGGTGGCGCTGTTCCGACATTCAGACGGTATATTGATAGCCGCGGATGCATTTGTAACGGTGAAGCAGGATTCTTTTTACAAGGTAATGATACAGGAAGAGGAGGTATGTGGGCCCCCGGTGTACTTAACGACCGACTGGCAGGCGGCATTTGAATCCGTAAAGAAACTGGCAGACCTAAGGCCACAGGTAGCGATCACAGGTCACGGCACAGCTATGGGCGCTGATAAACTAACAAATGGATTGCAGGCGCTGGTAAGTTTGTGGGATGACCTGGCTTTACCGTCACATGGCAGGTGGGTGGAAAAAAGTTAACGTTCATTTCTTTGGTTCTTGCATAGAGGTAACAGGTGAGAAGGGCATCTTCAGTATTGAAGATGCCCTTTCTTTTTTTTAGTTTAAATGGTAGGTTGGCCGCCTGTAACAGGAACAGTGGCACCTGATACATAACTTGCTTCCTGGGAAGCGAGCATTACATACACGGGTGCCAGTTCTGCAGGTTGACCAGCACGTTTCATGGGTGTGTTTTTACCAAATTCAGCCGTCTGTTCCGGTGAGAAACTCGCCGGTATGAGCGGTGTCCAGATAGGCCCCGGGGCCACGCAATTGACCCTGATCCCCTTTTCACCCCAGAGCTGGGCCAGCGTAGCGGTAAAGTTCTGGATGGCAGCTTTGGTCACCGTGTAGGGTAATAGAATCGGCTTAGGTGTATACGCGTTGACAGACGTTGTATTGACAACACTGCTGCCCGGTTTCAAATGCGGCTCGGCAGCTTTGAGGATGTAGAACATGGCATGCACATTTGTTTTGAAGGTGAGATCCCATTCATCGCTGGGTATATCCTGCAGTGACTCATGAGTAACCTGGAAGGCAGCGTTGTTCACGATGATGTCGATACTACCAAATTCTTTGAGCGCTTTGTCTACTATCTGTTTACAATGTTCTTCACTACTGATGTCACCAGGCACCAGCACTGCCTTTTGACCAGCCTGTTCTACATACTTAGCCGTTTCTTTTGCATCTTCTTCTTCATTCAGATAAGAGATGAGTACATCAGCACCTTCCCGGGCAAATGCAATAGCTACAGCCTTGCCTATACCTGAATCAGCACCGGTAATAATGGCTTTGCGGCCCGCGAGTTTGCCACTGCCTTTGTAAGAATCTTCGCCGTGATCAGGTTTGGGTTGCATGTCCTGTTCGGAGCCTGGGAGTGATTGTTCCTGTGGGGTAAAACCGGATGGATGTTTATCAACCGGATTTTGTAAGGATGTTGTATTAGCCATATCAATATCATTTTAATAGCTTGTTGTGATACGAACATTATGCCATTGCTGCCGGGCCTTGATTTAGGTGATTTTTTTCAATATGAAAATTATATAATAACTACCCACTAGTTGGTATTTTTACGTGGCTGTCAGGCCCTTTAAAAAAGTATAGCTAAATTTAACCTGTGAACCCCGGTTATAGCCCCATAAATAAGTCTTTATGCCTTATAAATACGATGTATTCATCTCCTATAAGCGAGGAGGAACCAAGGAGCGTTGGGTGAATGAGAACTTCCTGCCTCTCTTTAAGGAATACCTTGGTGACAGCTTTGCTGAAGCGGGATTGGATGATCCCCGGATTTTCCAGGATACCAGTGAGCTGGTAGATGGAGAGGATTTTACAGAAGCGCTTGTAAGTAATGTGGCGCAATCAAAATGTATGGTTGCGATTATTTCACCGCCTTACCTGGTGCGGTCTAAGTGGTGTATGTATGAATTTATGTCTATGCGTTACCGGGAGGAGGCATTGGAGCTGGAGCTGGGGCCTAACAGGGTACCGCGATCGTTGATATGGCCCATATTGCTGCAGGAGATGGATCCTTACCCACCTATTATCCGTTCTATCCAGTTGGCGAACTATACAAAATATAACGTAATTGGAGCGGGCTTCCTTAACTCAGAAGATTATGTTTCTTTTCAGCGGGAGCTGAGGAAGGATGTAAAGACGGTGACGAATATTGTGAAGAATATTCCGGCGTGGAAGAGAGAGTGGGATACGAGTGAATGGTCTGAGGTGGTGAAGCAAAGGCTGACTGATTATTTTACCGCACATACAGCTCCACAACAACAATTAATTTCCTGGTAATGGATCGGCAAAAAAGCGCATACCCTACAGGTAGGGTAGTTACATTTTATTCCTACAAGGGTGGGGTAGGCAGGTCTATGTCTATGGCAAATGTGGGCGTGATATTGGCAGATTGGGGGTATAAGGTGTTGTTGATAGATTGGGATCTGGAGGCCCCTGGCCTGGAGAATTTCTTTAGTAATTATATTAAGGATCTGAAGGGTGTTCGCCTGCAGAAGGGTTTGATTGACTTGCTGAATATGCGCATGGACAATACGTCTTCGGGAGAGCTGGCCTGGACAGAATTTATCCAGCCGCTGACGATTGGAGACCATCAGAACCTGCACTTGCTCACTGCCGGAAAGCGGGATGACAATTATGTAAATAATGTAAGGAAGTTTGATTATTCCAGCTTCTATAATAACTATGATGGTGGGCAGTACCTGGAGGACATCAGGGATTACTGGATCCGGGAATATGATTTTGTGTTGATTGACAGCAGGACTGGATTAACGGATAGCAGTGGCATCTGTTCTATCATGATGCCTGATATTTTGTTGTTGCTGTTTACGCCGAATGAGCAGAGTTTTAATGGGATAAAGGAAGTATATGGGAAGGCGGTGGCGGCGAGATCGAAGATTATCTATGAGCGGTTTAACCTGCATGCGATCCCCGTTCCAAGCAGGATAGAAAATGCAGAAACAGGCCTGCAGGATGAGTGGATCGGGCGGATAGCGCGGGAGTCCGCAGACATCCTGACCTGGTTGCCGGTAAAGGATAAACAGCTGTTAGTAGATCCTTTGCAGTTCATAGAGAAGATAAAGCTACCATACAGGACTTTGTATGCATATGGGGAGCGCTTGCCTGCGAAGGAGAGAGGGGTGAATGATCCGCAGGATATTGGCTATGTGTATGAGACCATTGCGGCGATTGTAGCGAATGATTTGCAGTATGTAGAGGTGTTGATGCAGGCGAGGGATGCGTATGTGAAGGTGGCAAAAGGAGAAATGCAGATTTCATTGCCCGGGAATATAGCTTCAGAAACGGGACGGGTGTACGAGGTGACGGAAAAGAGTACAGATGCCAGTCAGGTGAACTACAAGGGCTATGTTAATATTAAAACAAGGCCTGCTCTTACCGAACCTGTAAAGCATAGTAGCTCCCGCTGGAAGTACCTTGCAGGCGGGGTAGCAGGCTTGCTGCTGGTGATGGTTTCATTCTTTTTCTTTATGCCGCAAAAGAAATTAATCGTGGAAGGTGCAGCGCCCATTGCAGATAATAATGCGGAGACAGTTTACAATAAATTCATCGCTGACTATACCTCTTCCGACAGCACCTACGATCTTAATTTTAACCTCTCCAGTCTGCAGCATTACTACGACCTGGACACGGCTTTGCAAAACCGTCCTCAAATTCAAGCTATCCGCAGCACTATCGAACAAAATATTGCTTACTATTTCAAGGATCAAATTAAAAAATTTTACGCCGATTTAAGAAGTCAAAAAGTCAATGCGCTTACTTACTTTGACGACAATATCTCCGCTTATGGTGACTTCCGCAATCTCAGTCTGCAGGCGTTAAGCAATAAATTCGACTCCTTATCTTTCGTGAAAAAGATTACGAATCAACCGGGGGTGGACAGCGCTGTATTTTACAGCAACAAAGATGGTTTCGTTCTCTCGCTGAGCACACGGGGTAATTTCTACCTTGACCGCTGGAACATTTATCCGGAGTCAAAAGACTCCCTCTCATTCATCTTCTCAAAGAACCAGCGCATCAACAGTATTATTTACTTAAAACGTGGCAGCACTGATGCCGGTACAGCTGTTGCCTTCCCTATCAAATATCGCATTGATCTCTTTATCTGCAAGGAGTTTAATCCCAAACTTACTTACAGCATCGGCAATGACCTGAGAGGATTGAACAAATACCAGGTTGTGAACAGGGGCTATACAGTGCCCTCGGATACTGCAAATCCTTACTATATAAAATCAAACGAAATCAGGTATAACGGGGATGATGAACTGGCGGTGGCTAAAGACCTTCAGAAAATACTTTCAAAGTATGGCACTGCGTGCAAACTTACATATGCCCGTACCAAGACCCCTGGCATCGTCAGCGCATTGATCTGCTACTAGCATATTACCCCGATATTATTATTGCAATTATACTATCAATATACACACCACATGAGCATCTCCAAAATCAAAGTCAAAGGCGAACCTCTTCCCCTTACCGCGAATATTGAACCCGCTGGTTCCCTGCTGCAATTGACTGAAAGTTATAGTCTGAACGGGCCAGTGAGAGGGTTTTCTGTTGCCCGCGAAATTACCCTGAGCGGGAATAACCTGGTAGAATTAATCTTTGATGATGGCACCACCTGGATGGGCAATGCAGACTCGCTGGAAGAAATATTTCCGGAGGTGGTGCTCCGGGGGAATGCGGATCCGGAGACCCTGGAAATTCCGCTTACGCTTCGTGGTGGGGAGACTGAACGGGGTGTGGTGACAGATATTGCGCTTAAGTTTTTGAATATTTTTGTTAAGAAGGCAGTTAATTATACGGTCAGGCAACTTGCTGAGGATCTGGAAAACAAGGCGCTGGAGATGGCACCGGATCTTTACCGGGTAGACAGGGAATTTAAACTTCGAAAATTTACCGGTACGCAAACAGATAAGCCTTATCTCTTATTCCTGCATGGTACCTGTTCTTCTACCAATGGGTCTTTTGATAAATTACTGAATACGCCTGCCTGGAATCATATTGTACAAACCTATGGTTCCAATATCTTAGGTTTTCAGCACCGTTCATTGACGGAAAGTCCGCTTGAAAATATTGCGCTATTAGCGAAGCTATTACCGCAGGAGGCAACGCTGCATATCATCAGTCATTCCCGTGGTGGTTTACTGGGAGACATTCTTTCCCGGTTTTGTACAGATAATGAATTGTACAATGGTTTCTCTGACCAGGAAATCGATTCGCTGCAAAAAAACGGGCATACTAAGGATGTAGAGAGCATCAAGGCGATCAAAGCATCTTTGAAGAACAAGCGGATCACTATCAAAAAATTTATCCGCATTGCCTGTCCGGCGCATGGTACTACGCTGGCATCTAAAAGACTTGAATATTTTCTCAATATCAGTTATAACCTCATTGCCTATAGCACAGGGATCGCTGCCAACCCGGTGGTAGTGGCTATCAAGAACCTGATTGCTGCGGTCGTAGATACCAAGAACAATATAGACGTGTTGCCGGGTATTGAGGCCATGAATCCAGAGTCGGCATTTATCACTGTACTCAACAGCCGGGACACCAAAACAGTGATCTCCCAACAACTTGCCGTCATAGCAGGAAACAGCAGGTCGAAGGTGAATTTGAAAGGGCTGCTCATCCTGGCCAGCAAGTTCTTTTATGCAGGTAAAAATGACCTGGTGGTAGATACAAGTTCTATGTACCTGGGTGCAAAGCGTGCGAATCCCCTGCAATTCTTCTTTTATGAAGGAACGGATATTGACCACTTCGAATACTTCTGTAATAGCAATACCAACAAGGCTATACTGTACGCTTTGCAGGCCAGGGAAAATATGACCATACCGGGCTTTAGTACCTGGACCGAGGAGATGGCCTACCAGGACAGGCAGGCAGTATTCAACCTGGACGGTGGTGAAGTGGCATATAGCAACGTATCAGGCAGCAAGCCTATTCTGTTGCTGATACCAGGTATCATGGGTTCCACCCTGCATGAAAACGGGCAAGCACTCTGGATTCAATATTGGCGGTTCCTGAAAGGGCAGCTCACGCACATGAGTATTGATAAAAGTGGTATCACTGCTCCGGGCCTGATTGCGACTTCCTATAAGGAAATCTGTCTTGCTTTTGCAGCTACTCATGATGTAGTCACCTTTGCATATGACTGGCGGCGTTCATTGAAGGATACGGCAGCATTGCTGAAAGATAAGATCGAAGCATTACTGGCTTACAGGCAGCCTGTCAAAATCGTTGCCCATTCAATGGGGGGCGTATTGACGAGGGACTTTATCCTTTATCATCCCGAGGTATGGGCAAAGCTCAATGCATCTCCCAAATTCAGGCTGATTTTTTTAGGGGCGCCTTTAGGTGGTTCTTTCCGTATTCCGGCGGTACTTTTTGGTATGGACCCCATCATCCGGAAATTGAAAATGATCGACCACTTTAACAGCAAGAAGGATCTGGTGGCGATGTTTGCCCGTTTCCCGGGTATCCTGAGCCTATTGCCCTTGTCCAGGGCCACTCCTTACGACTTTGCAGATATCAGCACCTGGAAGGCCATGCGGAATGCCCTGGGTAATGAAAGCTGGCCATTGCCAACAGAGGTCGATCTGAAAGCCTTTGGCGAATACCGGGATAAGGTGCTGGACAATATGGAAGGAATCGATTATAGCAACATTGTATACATCGCGGGCAGACATAAGGAGACCACTTCAGACTATCGTATTGAGCAGAAAAACAGGGGGCCGGAACTGGTTTTCCTGGCGAATAAACCTGGTGATCAGAGTGTGACATGGGAGAGTGGAATTCCACAGAGAATGATTGCCCTGAATGCGGTGTATTATGTAAATGTTGTCCATGGTGAGCTGGCGAACGATCACTCTTTATTCAGCGGGATAGCGGACATCCTGGAACATGGGTATACCAATTTGCTGAGCCGGAACAGACCGGTGGTGAGGGGTGTAACTGCTGGTACCGTGTCTGAGTTCAGTGATTTTGATACTTCGGAGAAAGGTGTGTTTAAGACATTACTTGGATTGGACACAACTGACACCATCCGGAGCAATGAAAATCCATTACAGGTAACGGTGACCCAGGGGGATTTGAAATATGCGCAATATCCATTACTGGCCGGGCATTTTGACGGAGACGGGATTCTCAATGCAGAGAATGCGATTGACATCAACCTGAAAGGTGCGCTGGTGCAAAGGCATAAATTAGGCTTGTACCCGGGGGAGATCGGTACCACAGAGGTACTGGTATCCGGGCAGGAAGATTTTAAAGGTGCGATCATTGTCGGCCTCGGAAAGTTTGGCGGACTTACAGCTTTTCAACTTACGCAAACCGTAGAGCAGGGTATTTCAAAGTACCTGATTAACCTGAATAGTAAGTTGCCGCTGAAAAATTATGCATCGCAGCCCAACTTAAATGGTATTTCATCATTGATCATTGGTTGTGGTTATGGCGGGCTCACGGTTGGCAATTCTATACGTGCCATTTTGCAGGCGGTGACGAATGCCAATACCAAGGTCAGGCAGCTGTTTAACGGCGATGCAAAGCTGATTGAAAAGGTGGAGTTCTTAGAGCAATACGAAGATCGCGCATTAAATGGATTTTATAACCTGAACAATATCCAGAAGGAGGAAAGTAAGACAATCAATATAGACGTAAGCCGGAAGATCAATAAAACACTGGGCTCACGCTTACGGCTACCTGTAGAAACAGTGGATGAGTGGTGGAATCGTATTACAGTGAGACTGGTAGCAAATGAAAAGATCAGGCACCTGAGTTTTAGTGCGTCAACGGGTGGGGCCAGGGAGGAGCAGCGTGAGTTGTATACCAGCAATGAGATCATAGAGAAATTGTTGGAAGAGATCTCTACGCATAATCAATGGAAGTCATCCTTAGCGAAGACGGTTTTTGAGTTATTGATACCCAATGATTTCAAAGAGCAATTGAAGAAGCAGTGGAACATCAACTGGATCCTGGATAAATTTACGGCGGGGTATCCATGGGAATTGCTGCAGGACAGTGTTTCGGATGCGCGGCCTTTTTGTATCAATGCGGGCATGATCCGGCAGTTGGCAACAGAAGATTACAGGGTGAAGATTAATAATGTAGTAAAGGATACAGCGTGTGTCATTTCAGCGCCAGATTTGGGTGGATACCTGGCGCCATTACCTGGTGCTTTGGCGGAGGGGCAGCATGTAGCGCAGATCCTGGTGGACAATAATTTTGAGACCTTGCATGTGGAGAATGGAAATGCGGCGACTATCATTGAAACGCTTTTTAAAGACGATTATAAGATCCTGCACCTGGCGGGACATGGCATGTATGATCCGGCATGTCCGCAGAGTTCGGGTATGGTGATTGGCAAGGAGGTCTACCTGACGACTTTTGATATCCAGCAGATGAGTGGAGTACCGGAACTGGTGTTTATCAATTGTTGTTACCTGGGTAAGATGAATGGGGTGGATGATCGTTTTTTCAGGCAGCGGTATAAGCTGGCGGCGAACCTGGGTACACAGATGATAGAGAATGGGGTGAAGGTGGCGATAGTGGCAGGATGGGCGGTGGACGATGAGGCGGCGGCAGCCTTTACGAAGGAGTTTTATGAGCGGATGTTTGCGGGAGATACCTTTGGAGAGGCCGTCAGAAAGGCCAGAGAGCTGATTTATAATAATTTTCACCACCGGAGTAATACATGGGGGGCATATCAGTGTTATGGAGATCCTTTTTACAGGTTGCGTATCCGGGCAGAGAAGGAGACGGAAGTGCATTATGAGTTTTTGATAGCACAGGAGGCGGAGCTGGTATTGCGGAATATGCTGAATGATATGGAGAACGGGGATTATACAGAGGTAGACTACCTGGCGAGACTGGATGCGATTGGGGCGGCGGTAGATAAGGCAGACCTGCGGACGGCGATGATTACGGAGCTGGAGGCAATGGCGTATGCGGAGTTGTATGACTATGGGATGGCGGTGGTTAAGTTTGAAGCTATAAAGGAGCTGAAGCATGGGTCATTGTCGTTTGAAGGGATGGAGCGGTATTGTAATGTGAGGAGCAAACAATTATTACTGGATTATGGTAATGCGCCTTCGGCGGCGTGTGCAAAAGAGCTGGACCATATCATCAGGGATGTGAAAAGTCTGCTGACCCTGGGAGAGACGGGGCATCGGTATGCATTGATCGGGAGTGCGAACAAGCGGAAGTCCATGGTGACGCATGTGTATGATAAGAAGGTGGTGGCATATAAGGAAGCAGGTCTGCATTATTTCAAGGCGGATGGGATGGCGAACAATAACTATGAGACGTATACATATGTAAGTTATCATACGCTGTTTTATATTTTGATTTTGTTGGGAGAGTATAAGTGGGGGGAGAAGATAGTGTTTGAAAGAGGGGCCTGGGAGTTGGTGTTGCCATCGGATAAGGAATGTTTGGTGGCGGGTTTGAAAGAGCGGTTGTCGATGGTGAATACGCAGGCGAATGATGGGGATTACTGGAAGTTTGTAGGGATCGCGAATTTGCATTTGTGCATATTGTTTGTGAGTTATACCGAGGCAGAGGGAGACAGGTTGTTCAATGAAGTGTTGGAAGCTTATTTGAAGCGCTGGGCGAAGGCGGGATCGAAAGGAAGGCGGATGGCGGAGATAGAGCACCTGGATTTTTTGGTGGATGCGGTGGCTTTTGTGATTGAGTATACGAAGGGGAAGAAGGGGAATGTGGTGAAGCAGCTGGAGGGGCTGAAGAGGAGTATTGTGCAGTTGAGGGGGCGCTTATTAAAGGAAATTTAAACAATGAGTTTTATTGCAAAATTAATCAGGTTGTCAGGCATCGTGATGCTGATATTGGGAGGCGTATTTATTAGGATGGCAGTGAAGGCTCCTAAGGAGTATCCTCTTTCATTTGTTTTTTACGGTGCATGTCTTGCGGGCACCGGTATCTTTTTGTGGCGAAGGGCGAGGCGCTGGATGAAAGCGATAGCCGCGAAGGAAATGAGTATTGATATGCGGGCACCGATCCTTTATTTACGGGCGTTTGAAGACGAGCGGAAAAGCGGGAAGCCTTTATTACATTGGATATTGATTGTATTGGGATTGATCGTATCTCCTGTACCGCAGGATTTAAAAACGGAGGAGGAGCACCTGGCAGGCATCTTTAAATATGCAGGGCCCTTTATTTGTATAGGGAGACCCAGGGAGAAATTACCACCATTAGGTGCGTTGCGGTTTTACTTTGGCGATGATTGGAGAGAGCAAATTTTAGCTTTGTGTAATCGTGCAAAATTGATAGTGTTGCGTGGGCACGCATTGAATGATGAGAAGAAGCAGGAAGGTTTCAGGTATGAGCTTGAAATGGTGTGGAGGGAAATAGATCCTCGTAAGCTGGTGTACATATTGCCAGTAAGGCAGAAGGATGTAGACAGCTTTTTGAGTTTGTTAAGCGGGATTACGAAGAAGGAAATGCCGCTTGTGCAGGTGAGTGGAAGTGCGGATCGCTTTAGTGGGATCTTATTTATCAATGAGCATGGGGAGTTTCAGTTCCAGGAGATGAAAAAGCAGTATTACAGGTTTGGAAATGTGTTAAGCATAAAGTTGAAGAAGACCTTTGCAGCAGCCGGGATAGACCTGGATAATGGATTGTTTGAAAAGCCGTTGTTAGTAAAGCAATGGTACGCATTCCTGATTGATTTTATGATAGTGTTTGGATGTAGTATCCTGTTCTATGGAATCCATTTTATTTGGAATGGAAAGGCATATTCGTTGAGCGTTATTTTGTGGTTGATGCCGCTGGTTTACATTTTTTATTGTGGAATAATGGACTTCACGCCATCAGCGGCGACGTTTGGGAAGCGGTATTATAAAATAGTTGTTTTAGATAAGGAGCGAATTAAAATGAATATCCAGCAGGTATTGAGCAGGTGTGCAATGCGGATGTTTTCCGTCTTTTTATTTCCACTTGATTTTTTGTTGATGTATTTGTATGGGGCGCATGTGCATGATATAATTGCAGGTACCAGAGAGTTTCAGAGAATGCAATGATAAAATAAAGCGTTATGAAAAATCTATTCTGGGTAAAGATTGTCAGGGTGATCGGTTTGTTGCTAATTGCGGTGGGTGGTGGATCGATGAGTATAGAAATTGCGGGGTTTATAGAGGGATTTACAATTCAGTGGTTTTGAGAATTTTCCTTTTATTCGATTAGTGTTTGCAGCCTGTATTGCGGGGATTGGGTTTTCTCTGTATAGATATGCAAAAAAGAATTGAAAGGCCTGGCATTGAAGAAATTGAATGCTGACCGAAGGGCAGCGGTATTGTATTTGAGAGCGTTTTTGGGGAAATGCTAATGATCTTTTTTTATTTTTGTGGGATGAAGCGTTTACATACAGCAGGATTGATCGTAGTAAAAGACAGGAAATTATTATTGGCTTTTAGTAAGAATAAACGGGCGTGGTATTTGCCTGGCGGGAAGATAGATGCGGGGGAGACGGCGTTAGCGGCGGTGCGGAGAGAGGTGCAGGAGGAGTTGAATATATTGATCCCGGAGGAGGAGTTGGTGTGGTATTATCATATTACGGCACCGGCGTTTGGGGAGGTGGATTTGATGATGGAGCAGGATTGTTTTTTGCATGAATTGAGGCAGGAGGTGGTGCCATCGGCGGAGATCGGGGAAGTGAGGTATTTTGATATGGAGATGTATAGTAGGGAGGAGGCGCAGGTACCTGGGGTGTTGATAGCGTTTGAGCGATTGAGGGAGGATGGTTTGGTGTGAAGGGATCTGGGGCCGGTGTGGGGATCTGGGCCGGAGCGGTGCTCCGGCGGGCTGCACCAGGTGAATTTATCTTGAAATCGTTAATTTTTGTCCTCTTCTTTCAATCACCAACTCCGGGGCCACATCAGCCTTCAGGCTGATCGATATCGCTATACAAGCTAATAAAAGAAGACTTTTTAATTCCATCATTCAGCGTTATTGGTAAGTTTGAGAAACGATATCAATTGCCTCGGCTCCAAAATATCCATAGGCACCATTTGAAATATTAGAAGGCGGGTTCGATGGGGTGGTGGCAGAAGCCCCGCTATTCGCCTGCAGCACATTGAAATAATTGTACACGTTCCTGTCAACACTCGCCAGTACCACCGTCACATAATCTCTCTTCCTGATATACGCACTATCCATATACAGCTCTTGCGCTATCATATTTCCATCCGTCAGCCTGTCATCCAGTGCATAAAATGCCTTATAGGGTACATTATTCACCAGCAAGGTAAATACGTAATAATTCGTCTCATATGCGGGGTCCGAAAAGGTGACCTGTGGCAGGATCCTTACCTGGTTGAGGATCCTGGTTTGTACGAAATCCAGCTGTTGGATGCCTACAAAAGGCGGCATAGTAGACCTGGCTGTATATTCCTCTCCATCCACCTTCACCGTTAGGATGTAAGTATGGCCCACCTGTCCATAGAGATTATTAGACGCATAATAACCATCTGCGCCGGTATAGGTATAATGATACAACCTGTCGGCAGTACTGTCCAGCACAGTCACCGTAGCATTGACCACAGGTGGATATTCATTATTTGCATCAAAATCAACTGTCTTATTTATCCTGATATAATAGGGCGTGACCGAATTGCTCACCACCCCCTGGATCACTATTTTGGGCTCAGTAGAACGAAGATTTACATCCAGCGTCTTTGTACAGGCAGACAGGAACAGGATCATGAGCACACATGTAAAGATCGGTTTCATACTAGAATGCAAAATTATAGGTGATAGAAGGTACCCAGCGGAAAAGAGCTGTCTGCTGAGCAATGGTACGATTACTGTTGGCCGGATCATTCTTGAATTCTATAAAATACGGATTTTGTTTTCCATAAGCATTATATACAGAGAAATTCCAATCGCTATTCCATTTTTTACCCTTCCTGCCTGCTATTGTAACGCCTACATCTAAGCGATGATAAGCCGGCATGCGGTACCCGTTTCTCTCTGTATACAGAAATACTGTGGCCCCATTGATTTCATACTTTCCACTTGGGTAAGTCACCGCGTTGCCTGTATTGTACACCCAATTAGCCGAAAGGGTCACCTTCTTATTCAACTGGTACATGGATACGATGGCAAGATTATGCGTTTGGTCCTGGTGTGCAGGATACCAGTCCCCTCCATTGATTTTATCTATCTGGCGCTCCGTACGTGATAGTGTGTAGCTTACCCAGCCTGTAAGTCTGCCTGTTTTTTTCTTCAGGAAAAGTTCCAGGCCATAAGCCCTGCCTTTTCCATACAACAGTTGAGACTCTACATAATTATTGATTGATAAAGCTGCCCCGTCTTTGAAATCAATCTGGTGCTGTAATTGTTTATAGTAAATTTCTGATGAAAACTCATAACGCCCCTGGCTAAGATCACGGTAGTAGCCCAGTGAGACCTGGTCGGCTATTTCCGGTTGTACATTGGGGCTACTCAGGATCCAGAGATCAGTTGGTTGCGTAGAAGCAGAGTTCGTGATCAGGTGTATATTTTGCGTGTTGCGGGAATAGGCAATTTTCAGAGAACTGATGCTGTCCAGCTGGTAACTTGCTGATGCACGGGGTTCCAGGTTGATATAGGTGTTTACCAGTTCTGCGGTTTTATAGCTTGTAGAATCAACAGGATCCCCTTCCTCATTGTAATTATAGTATTCGCCAGGACCGAATACATTAAAGACAGATAAACGCAGACCATAGTTAATTTTTAACCTGCTGAGACTAAATTCATGGTTGATATAGGCTGCGCTTTCCAGTGCATATTTCTTATCCAGGATCTGGGAATTGTAAGCGGAATTCTTGCTGGCATCTACCAAACCGGGGTTGAGTGTATGGTGGGTGGATGTAATACCGAAGTTTATCCTGTCATCGTTGGACATGAAGTAGGTAAAGTCTTCCTTGAGGGTAAAGTCCCTGATGGTAGACTCCATCTTTGTATTACTGGCATTGTCCGCGATCTCTATGTGGTGATTATAATCGCTATAGGAGAGCGTGGTGTTGGAAAACAAATGACTGTTGAAATTGTGATTCAAGCGGAAAGTACCGGTTGTATTACCATAGTATAATGCAAAGTCATCTGATATTTTCAGGTTATCTCTTCCATTGTAAAATGAAAGAAAAATGCGGTTGTGATCATCCAGGTTATAACTGAGCTTCGCGTTGACATCGTAGAAATAAAGGTTGGAATTTTTGACATCTTCGCTGGAAGAAAGTTTTAAAAATATATCCGCATAGCTGCGGCGGGCGCTGATCATAAATGAGGATTTGTCTTTAACGATGGGACCTTCCAGGTTTAAGTGAGAGGCGATGAGGCCGAGGCCACCGCTACCATGAAATTCCTGGTTGTTGCCGTCTCTGGTCCTGATATCTACTACAGAAGAAAGACGACCACCGAATTGTGAGGGCATTGCCCCTTTATAGATTGTAAGGTCTTTGATGGCATCCGAGTTAAAAGTTGAGAAGAATCCTAAGAGGTGAGTGGCATTATATACAGGCACTTCATCGAGCAGCAACAGGTTTTCGTCAATGTTGCCACCACGTACATAGAAGCCACCGCTGCCTTCGCCGGTGGTTTTAACACCGGGGAGTAACTGGATGGTTTTGATGATATCCTTTTCTCCGAGGAATACCGGCACATTTGCAATTTCCGCAGTGCTGAGTTTTTCGGTACCCATCTGGGCGGTCGACAACCTGTTTTTTGAGGACTGAGATGTAATCACCACTTCCGAAAGCATGCCGCTGGAGGGATTCAGGGAGATGTTGCGAACGAGATCTTTGTTTAGTGTAATGGATAAGGTATCCTGCTGGTATCCTGTGTAACTAATCACCAGGGTATAGGCACCTTCAGGCACCACGATCGTATAGAATCCATAGTTGTTGCTGGTGCTGCTGTACTTTGATTGTGTCAGGACATGTATGGAAGCGCCGATCAGGGTTTCACCTGTGGTCTTATCACGAATGATGCCGCTGATGGTGTACTTATGCTGGGCCAGGGCTTTAATACTTGTTATTGAAGAAATGAACAAGGCCAGGACAGCAATTCTTATATGCATATGATAGGTACAGTTTTCAGGTATGGAAGTTGCCGGGTAGTGTAGCAATATAATCTTCAGATTGTATAAGGAATGTTAAAATTGCAGGCACCGGCAAATGAAAGAGGTTGTATTAAAAGTAAAATTTCCGGGGATTAACCCGGAACCCTGGTGGAGGGTATTTTCTTTCATTAAATTCTACATGCCACCAGGTTACTTTTGATACAACCTCTTCAATTAATTCGCTACGTTTATCATCCTCCGATTAAAACGCCGCCGATCAGGATAGGAGCTGGTTCTCCGCTTGCTAAAATCTGGAGCAATGTGATTGGGTCTGGATTCATAGTTTTTACATTTTGGTTTTATAAAAATTCAAATTCGCGTTGTTGCCACTGTGCAGCTCAAGGCCTTTGATTACGCCGTTTTTATCACGGAGTGCCATCAGGTGGGCCAGGAAGTCGTATCCTGTAAACAGGTGTTCTGTACCTGCCAGGGTTATTTCTACCGGCTCATGGTACTTATCGTGGATCCATAGTTTATCATTCCTGAGGGAGATAATAAACCAGGCCTCCACCTCGTCTGACCAATACCTGCCGGTGTATTTAGCGAGCAGGGTAGGGCTGAGGGCTACCTCTTTTATTTTCTCTGATTCAAGTGCTTGAGTCAGTACGGGACTTACTAAGCTCACGCTATGGTTGGTGAAAGTATATTTAACGGCAGGGCGGGCGACCAGGTGGAAGATGTTTTCGGCTTCCGGTGCCAATTCTGCACTCCCGTTTAAGTAGAGTTTTTCGTCTTTATATGTGATGGTGACTTTGTAACCATTGGCGGCTACATAGGTGCCACTTAGTTTACTTAGTTGGTCCGGGTGTTTAATCTGAATGGTCGGGTATTCAGGTGCATCTTTCTTTTCACTATGATCTGGTATGAGCAGGGCAGCTAACTGGTTTAGTTTGTTGGATATGTCTCCATCGCCGCCATTGCCGAAGATGAAGAAGCCAAGCTTGTATTCGGGATAGATCATGATGAGCGTTCTATAACCTGCCAGGCCACCGTTGTGAATGAATCTTTGGTTACGGCGATCGGGCAGGATGTCTATTCCCATGGCATAGGTGATGTTTGAGCTATCATTCAGTTTTCCGGGAGTAGTCATCAGCGTGATATCCTGCGTGGTACCAGCCCTGGGATGTGACTGCAGAAAATTAGCTGCCCATCTGGCCATGTCATTGACACTGGTAAAGAGGCCGCCGTCACCAAGTGTATAAACGTTTTGAAGGGCGTTCTTACCATTTTCGTAAGACAATGCCCTGTTTGGGATTAAGGTAGCAGGATCGTCCACAAATGCAGTAGCATTCATGCCCAGTGGTTTAAAGATCGCGGAGTCTGCATAGGCGGCCAGGGTTTTCCCGGTGACGGCTTTGATGATCTCAGCGAGGAGGACATAGTTACTGTTTGAATAGGAGAATTTCTCTCCGGGTGTGAAATTCAGCGTGCGTTGTTTTTGAAGCAGTCGAATGGCCTGATCTTCGGTAAGCATGCCATTGAGGCCTAAACCATAGATGTCAGAAAGCCAGATATCATCGCGGATGCCGCTGGTATGATGAAGGAGGTGGCGGACACTGATTTGTTGGCCCCCGAAGTCACTGAGCCAGGGTAGATAAGTTTGGATCTTTTCATCCAGGTTGATCCTGCCTTCATTTACCAGCATAGCGATGGCATAGCCGGTAAATTGTTTGGAGACGGAGCACATGTAGAATACCGTGGATGGAGTAATCGGGGTGTTGGTTTCCAGGTTGGCCAGGCCAAAGCCTTTGGCGTAAATCAATTGGGTATCGCGAATGATGCCTGCCGCGCAACCGGGAGCGGAGCTGGTGTTCCATTTGGAAAGGAGTTGATCTATCCGGGCGATAGTGGTGTCGGGTAAGGATTGGGATAGCGCTTTGGGTGACAAGAGCAGGAGGCTGAGGAGAAGGGTAATGGTGGGTCTGTGTGTCATGGAGGAGAATGTTATTGGCGGTGGGGCTAATGTAATGGAATTTGGGAGCTAAAACAAAAAAGCCTGTATAATTTGAGGAGGGCAGAATAGGAGGTTGTATCAAAAGTAATTGAATGGCCTTTAGCATTCAATAAAATAAAATATAATTGTCTCCATCAGGGATCCGGATTAAAAGCCCAGGATTTCACTTTTGATACAACCTCTTTGTTCTTAGCTAATTAATATTTATTCTGGCCTGGAGCATAAGGTCTGGCCGACTTGGACCCGGTAGCTTTTTTCATTTGTCCCGGAGGTACTTTACCACTATTACCAGCAGTGCTGGTAGTTGTATAACAGGACGAAAAGGTAATTACAGCAAACAGTGCCAATACAAGTTGAAGGTGTTTCATATGGTTGAATTATTATTTATCCCCGAACGATTTCAGGGACGAATTTAGAATAATAGTTTGATATTGACTGCTATGTCCTGGGGCCTCCACCTGTTTTCCCGGAATTAAAAGGGGGATCTAAACTATTAAAAACAGATGGTTGTTTGACTGCTTTTTGAAAATGAAAGGGTATTTGCCATATTTTAATATAATTTTGCGGAGAATTGACCAGGTATGATCCATTTTTTTTCAAACAGTTTTAATACGGTTTTTGCCGTTCAGAAAGCGCAGGAGCTGACAGACGAGGATATTTCAAAGCTTTGTTGGTTGTTCGGAAATGCACAATTAGACAAGGAAAAAGTACTGAAAGATTATTATGTGGGGCCTCGCGCGGCGATGGTGACACCCTGGAGTACAAATGCGGTGGAGATCACCCAGAATATGGATATTCACGGGATCGCACGTATCGAAACTTACAGCAAGGTAAATCCTGACTTTACGGATTTCGACCCGATGCTGTCTCAAAAATATGCTGAACTGAACCAGGATATTTTTACGATCAGCATTGTACCGGAACCAATTATCGAGATTGATGACATTGCCGCCTACAACAAAAAGGAAGGCTTATCACTGAGTGAGGAAGAGGTTGAGTATTTAAATAACCTGGCCCTGAAAATGGGGCGTAAGCTGACGGACTCAGAGGTATTTGGCTTTTCGCAGGTAAATTCTGAGCACTGCCGCCATAAAATATTTAACGGAAAATTTGTGATAGACGGGGAGGAGCAACCATTGTCCCTGTTTAAACTGATCCGCAAAACATCCGAAACCAATCCAAACAGTATTGTATCTGCTTATAAGGACAATGTGGCTTTTGTAAAAGGCCCTATGGTGCGGCAATTTGCACCAAAACGTCCGGATGTGCCTGATTTCTATGAAGTTAAAGAGTTTGAGTCCGTTATTTCTCTGAAGGCTGAAACCCATAACTTCCCGACTACGGTAGAACCTTTTAACGGGGCGGCTACCGGTGCCGGTGGGGAGATCAGGGACAGGCTGGCTGGTGGTCAGGGTTCTATTCCCCTGGCAGGAACGGCGGTGTATATGACGGCGCTTTCCCGTCTTACGGCTGACAGGGATTGGGAAAAACATGTAGCAGAACGTAAATGGCTGTACCAGGCACCTGTTGATATCCTGATCAAGGCATCGAATGGTGCTTCTGATTTTGGTAATAAGTTTGGGCAGCCCCTGATCACGGGTTCCCTGCTCACTTTTGAGCATGAAGAGAATGCGGTGACCCTGGGTTATGATAAAGTGATTATGCAGGCAGGTGGTATTGGCTATGCCAAGGCTAGCCAGGCTGCTAAACTGAAACCATCTGTGGATGACAAGGTGGTGATCCTGGGTGGTGACAATTACCGTATTGGTATGGGCGGAGCTGCTGTTTCATCTGCAGATACCGGTGCATTTGATTCTGCCATTGAGTTGAACGCTGTACAGCGTTCTAACCCGGAAATGCAGAAGCGTGTAGCGAATGTAGTGCGTGGCCTGGTAGAAAGTGATCATAATACTATTATATCTATACATGACCATGGTGCGGGTGGACACCTGAATTGTCTGTCAGAACTGGTAGAAGAAACCGGCGGTCTGATCGACCTGGATAAACTGCCTGTAGGCGATCCGACGCTCTCAGCCAAGGAAATAATTGGCAACGAATCCCAGGAGCGTATGGGGATCGTGATTGGCCAGGAAAGCATTGAGACCATGCAGCGGATTGCAGAGCGTGAGCGGTCTCCGATGTATGTAGTAGGACAGGTAACCGGCGACCACCGGTTTACGTTTAAGTCCGCCACTACAGGGCTGAAGCCTATGGACCTGAACATGGCCGACATGTTTGGCAGTTCTCCGAAAGTATACATGCGGGATAAAACCATCAGGCGAAGTTACCAGCCCGTTACATATGATGTAAAACAATTGCAGCAATACCTGGAAAAGGTACTGCAACTGGAAGCCGTGGCCAGTAAAGACTGGTTGGTGAATAAAGTGGACCGCTGTGTAAGTGGCCGTGTCGCGAAACAGCAATGTGCGGGTCCGCTGCAATTGCCGTTGAACAACTGTGGGGTAATGGCTTTGGATTTCCAGGGGCAGCATGGTATTGCGACTTCCATCGGGCATGCGCCGCTGTCAGCCTTGATCGATCCTGCGGCAGGAAGCCGGAATGCGATAGCAGAAGCCTTGTCCAACATCGTTTGGGCACCGCTGCAGGAGGGTATCAGGAGTGTATCGCTGTCGGCTAACTGGATGTGGGCATGTAAGAATGAAGGGGAGGATGCAAGATTGTACGAAGCGGTAAAGGCTTGTTCAGACTTTGCGATTGCATTAGGCATCAATATTCCTACCGGGAAGGATTCATTGTCCATGAAGCAGAAATATTCTGATAAGGAAGTGATTGCTCCGGGTACTGTGATCATATCTGCCACAGGACATTGTGATGATATTAAAGCTGTAGTAGAACCTGTATTGCGTAAGAATGGTGGTAGTATCTATTACATCAATCTTTCAGGTGATACTTATAAATTAGGTGGATCTTCATTTGCGCAGATCGTTAACAAGATTGGTGACCAGACACCTGATATGCTGAATGCGGCAGGCTTTAAGCAGGCATTTGATACCCTGCAGCAGCTGATCAAAGCCGGAAGTATCCAGGCTGGTCACGACATTGGCAGTGGTGGTTTGATAGTGACGCTGCTGGAGCTTTGCTTTGCAGATCGTGACCTGGGTGCTGAGATAGATCTGAGTGGATTGGGTACGCAGGATATCATAGAGATTTTATTTGCTGAGAACAATGGGATTGTTTTCCAGGCAGATGCTTCGGTAGAAGGGGTGCTGGAAAAAGCGGGTATTGCTTATCATAAGATCGGGCAGGTGACAGGTACAGCTGCATTGACGGTGAAGCATGCTGGTGCTGACTGGAAATTTGACATCGATCACCTGCGGGATGTTTGGACGAAGACTTCTTACCTGTTGGATCAAAAGCAGAGTGGTGCAGTAAAAGCAAAAGAGCGTTTTGATAATTATAAGCATCAGCCGCTGAAATTTACGTTCCCGGCCGGTTTTACAGGAAAGAGACCAGTCATTGACGGTACAAAGCCCCGTATTAAGGCGGCAGTATTGCGGGAAAAGGGGAGTAACTCTGAGAGAGAGTTGGCGAATGCAATGTACATGGCGGGCTTTGATGTGAAGGATGTGCATATGACTGACCTGATTTCAGGTCGTGAAACGCTGGAAGATATTCAGTTCTTAGGAGCAGTAGGTGGCTTCTCTAATTCTGACGTATTGGGTTCAGCCAAGGGGTGGGCAGGAGCTTTCCTCTATAACCCGAAAGCGAAGGAAGCGATTGAGAAATTCTTTAACCGTAAGGATACCCTTTCAGTGGGGATCTGTAATGGTTGCCAGTTGTTTGTAGAACTGGGTTTAATCAACCTGGATCATGGTGAAAAGCCACGTATGTTGCATAATGACAGCCATAAACATGAGAGCATCTTTACATCGGTGACTATACAGGAGAATAAATCAGTGTTGTTGTCAGGTCTTGCGGGTAGTACATTAGGTGTGTGGGTATCGCATGGAGAGGGCAAATTTGACTTCCCGTATGAAGAGGATAAGTACAATATCGTTGGTAAGTATGGTTATGAGGGTTACCCGGCTAATCCGAATGGATCCGGTTTTAATGCGGCTATGCTGTGTGATGTGACGGGCAGGCATTTGGTGATGATGCCGCATATAGAGCGGTCGATATTCCAGTGGAACTGGGCACATTATGCGGAGGGTAGGAAGGATGAGGTGACCCCGTGGTTACAGGCTTTTGTGAATGCGAGAGAGTGGTTGGAGAAGATTTAAAATCTTTGTTTATAATAGGAAAGCCGGGGATCTTATCCCCGGCTTTTTTTATGTGCTTTCAGAAAAAATACATGATTAGCAAGTAAATCACGGCAAAGGTATAAATGACTGTCCTGGCAATTTGTCTATACCCAATATAGGCCCCGAAATATTCCGCCAGCGGATCTATGCATAAGCTATACACAAAGAATCCCCTTATCATAATGGGGAACAGAAAATCGCTGATGCTGCCGTTGTTAGTAAAGTAAGTGTATGCCGTTCCTAAGTGAATGCTTAGGGAGAACAATTGTTCAGCATAGATGTAGATCCAGCCCCAGAGCTTCTTTGGTTTAGAAAGTTTGTAGAAGGCCATGGGGATGTAGAGGAGAGAAAAGAACTTCAGGAAAAGGTAGAGATTAAGATGACAGTTTTTACACTGAACATAATCTACTACTATCAGGAGAGTTCCGGCAATGGACCATGCATAAAAAATAACAAGGAGGACCAGGAGAAATCGTACCCAAATGATGGGATTTTCCTTTTTAGAGAATAGATAAGCGGCTTCAATATTGAGGTATTAAGCCTTAAAAATAATATTATTATTTAATATTATGTTCGTAAGCGGTTTACAAACAGGTCATCCCCGATAACCCGGTCTTTCATTTGTAATAAATCATTTACATCCCAGGTACTGTCCAAATAGCGGCCTGTAGCCCAGTCGGCCTGGCCAGAACAAAGCCAGACTATAAAACCGGCGGATAACTCAGGTTCGTCAACGAGGTGAGGGTGAATTTCCTGGGGCATATGCTTAGCAAGATCGGTAGGCACGCCGCCTGGGTGAATTGCAAAACATTTGATACCTTCTTCCCCGTGATCGACCTGGATGAATTCGCAGAGACGGTTGATAGCGTGCTTGGAGGTTTGGTAGTCGGATGCCCCTGGTGTTACTAATTGTGCACCAATTGAAGATAAGAGAACCAGGTGTCCGCTATTTGCGTCTTTTTGAGCGGATTGAATCAAATGGGGAATGACATACCTTACGACGTGGTAGGCTCCTTTCATATTCACTTCCCAGGTGTACCACCAGCTGGAGATATCAGATTCGCCGATTTTAGTCCATTTATCCAGGTAACCAGCGTTCACATCCGCAACATCGATACTACCGAAGGTTGTGACGCAATGGTCAATAGCTGCTTTTACCTGAGTGGCATCTGTTACATCGCAAAGTGAGTAAGCACATTGGGTGTCAGGATTGGCTTTTAAGATCTGGGCTTTGGTGTCGAGAAGACCTTCTTCTGATCTTGCTGTAAGATAGATGGCGGCGGCACCGGCCTGGGCAAAGGCAATGGCGGTAGCCTGGCCTATTCCGCGGGAGGCTCCGGATATAAAGATTGTTTTGCCGGCAGCGGTTCCTTTCAAGGTCGTGTTGACATCAATTTCTTTGTATACCTGATGATGGATTTTCAGATCCGGAAATTGTGTGTTCATACTTTTAGTTTTGAAGTGTTGGTTACAATTATTTCCTGTTGCAAAGCTATGGCTGGTGCTTTCAAAGTTGTGGTCATCTGTTAAGTTTTTTGTGGATGGAGGTCTTTGGGGGAAATAGAATCTTACCTTTACAAGAATGAATATTCCTGAAAAATATGAGAGCCGGCAGGCAGAGATCACTGGTTTATTCCTGGAGATATTGAATAGGTATATGGATGACTTTATAGCCGGGCGTATGGAAGAGATGGTAAGTTTAAAGCAGATTGCTGCTGAGTTGTTTCTGCATCCTATTCATGTCACTAATGTGATTAAATTACATACGGGTTATCATCCCTGTCATTATTATGAGATTCGCATTCTGGAGGAGGCGAGGAAGCTTTTGGCTGACCCTGAACTGACGATTACAGAGGTTGCGCATAAGTTGACTTACGATAAGTCTCAATTTACTAAGTTCTTCAGGAAATACCAGGGTATGACACCTTCAGCATATCGAAGTACGCTGGCTAAGTAGTATCGTTTATAATATTTATTATTCAGGGAACCGTTTTAACTCGCTGAAGTCAAAGTGCCATTCTGGTGTCTCCAGGGGGCCTATCGCTTTCACTTTATACCAGGGAGTGCTCCCTGTTTCCGGATTCTTTAATACATGTATATCCTGGGCAGGCATATAGCTTTGTGCCAGCAGGAAGATCTTTTCTCCTTTGTCATTTACGGCAATATCGGTCACAATTACTGCATGGCCTGGAGAACCCCCGTGAATAAAGATATCGCCGGGCTTTAAGGTTCGTGGATCGTTGACGGGTATTAGTTCCTCGCTGAGGGACAAGGTGCCTGCATAGGAAAACAGGTTTTCGAGGTAGGAATTAAATACATTCCGGTTATCTCCTGGGGGAGCAATCAATTGTTTTTGCAGATGGTTTCCTTTCGCGACGAAGCGATAACCTTTTGTATAGCTTAGGTAGTCCATCAGTGTGCCATCGGTAGCATGAAATTTTATCCGGTTGAGTTGATGAGTGCTGTAATAGTATTCTGCATACAGTCGGATGACGGCATCTGCACATTGCTGCAGATCTTTATTGCCCCTGGAGATGTTCAGCACGGCATACTGTGCCTGTTGATTCTGTTTGGGTTGGTTGTTGAATAAATAGACGGTTTTATCTGTTTTGAGGGGTAGTTGCCGGAGCCAGGTACCAAAGTTGCCGGTGGGTGGGCGTTTATACCCTGTAGGCAGGGGAATATCCCCTATCTGAGTGGGAGGGAAAAAAGAGTAAAGGATAAGTAGCAGCGTTTCCATTTTTGAGAGATGCAAACGCCGGGAAATTCCATAAAGCGCTTAGACTTTTTGCAGGCACCAGGTGGTCATGCATCGCAGGTTCTGGACGTTGGTGGTTTTTATTGGTTCGTGAAGGTGAGCGTGGAGGTCTTCAGTATATTGAAGCAGTAATTGTTGATTCACCAGAAATCGTTGGCTGCCATCGGGCAGGAGGTAGCGGCCGTTCCCCAGGTGCTGCACCAGTGATTCTATACCGATATCAGAAGCTAGTCTGGCGAATAGGTATCCTCCTGGTTTTAGTACCCGCCACATAGAGCGGAGCATACTATCAAAATGGGCCGGATCGTGGGCAAAATGTAATACGGCGCTGCTGATGACCAGGTCGAAAAAATGATCATCGAAAGGCAGGTTTTCGGCGCTGGCAACAGAAAAGTTTTCAGGGGTAGAGGGGCTTAGTGTTTGCACTGCTGATATGGCATTGGGGTTGGGGTCGATGCCGTATACTTCATAGCCGTTTCTAAAGAAGTAAGTAAGGTTACGTCCGCCACCGCAGCCTGCATCGAGTACTTTTTTACAGTTGTCATATGTGCCTTTCAGTAATTGGTCGAAAAGGTAAATGTCTATGTTCCCGAAAAGTTGCTGAAGTTCCGATTGCATGGCCCAAAGGTAAGGATAGGTTTTGGGAATTTAATTTAAAGGCTGCTCCTGCGCAGTTCTTCTCTCATAATTTTTCTTACGAGTTTATCGGCGCTGATATTGTGGTTGATATCGGTACCGGGTTTTTGATGCGCTTTTACTTTGGTAAAGATTAATTGAACCTGATTGGTGAGGAGGTAGAGTTGTTGTACGAGGTCTGCATGAGGGATGGGGCTGCCTTTTTTGGTGAGGAAGTTTGCATGGCTGAGTTTAGATTGACGGGCTATCAGGCCTGTTACGTATTGACTATCAGTATAAATGTGCAGGGATTGGATGTCTTTAAAGTTGTTCAGCGCATATGTAATACCTTCAATCACTGCGGACAGTTCCATTCGGTGATGGGTGGTGGCTGGCACTTTGCCGGATAGGGTTATTTTTTCCGTGTCGGTTAGCAGGATGGCGACCCATGCGCCTTGCCCGGTTTGGGGGGAACAGCTTCCGTCGGTGTAGATATCTGCCTGGGAGATCATTCGTGTAAAGGTAGGGGATATAAAATTGGTTTTGGGACATGATGCAAACACCTTGTGTTTCATTTTATTGGAATGAAATTACTGAGCTGATTATCCATTAAAACCTGGGATTTGGCATGGGGGTTTGTAAAACTACAAAGGAGTTGGTATTTTTACAAGTATCGGGAGTTAGATGGCTGGCTAAAAAAACTACCAGGCTCATTTAATGCCTTTTTAACTAAATCTTATGAAGATGCACAAACTATTATGTGGATTCCTATTGCTTTTCTGTCTGCAAGTCAAAGCACAATCCAAAGATTCATTGAGTGTAAAGTTGGCCGCAGCCAAAAGTGAAGTATTGGCGAATGTCGTTTTTAACGAGAACTCCAATAAGGCTTTTGATGCGTTGACCCAGAAAGCGACAGAGGCGTATCAGCGCGATGGATCAAGGCAGAACCTGGCTAAGATCATTGACCATTACCGGACATTGTTAACAGAAATCAAGGGTGCACAAACACCTAAGGCGAACAATACGGAAGAGTTTGAAGTGAGCTATGAATCAGTAAAAAAAGCTAAGTTAAAATTGTGCCCTATATATCCTTTTTGTGATTAGGGAAAATATTGAATTGTTTTGTAGGGCCAAGGGTTTGGTCCTGCAAAACAAGTTTTAGGTGATTATTGTGGATTATTATTTAATCTTTTTTGCTTCCTGTTGTTCCCCATTTTGATAAAGGATCAAGGCGTTTACTTTCCCCGTGTTATCTTTTGTAAACTCCAGGTTCGCCGGGAATTCTCTGGTGAAAAACCTGGTCTGCGTTTCGGGGATTATTTCAAAACTTCCCTGCCTGGTAGCTTGCGCAAATAGTACTTTCCCTTCTTTGTAAATTGTAATAGTAAAGTCATTGGACAGGGCATATTCCCCGGTATAGGTTTGTAGTACTGAGTCTGGTATCGTTACTGATTCTTTGATGCTGGAATGATACAATCCTTTAAATCCATAGACTTTTGCGACACTATTAATTACCTCAGGCAATATGCTGCCATTGTCGGAGTTGATCATCACCACTACGCCATTCCCATCTTTCAGGCTGCCGTAATATTGGCAGCGAAATCCATCATTTCCACCCCCGTGTCCAAAGTATCCGCTCTCAGTGTCAATAAAGACTCCCAAAGCCGCGCTTTTGTCGAGGTAAGGTGTTAGTCTGAGTTTGGTTGTCGCCTGGTTGAGCACTTTGGCAGATCTGCCTTCAGCAGCCAGCTGTGTTTCGATGATATATTTAGCAAGGTCAGTTGGGTTTGTCCATAATCCCGCAGCAGCTTGTTCGGGATAGATATGATAATTTCCCTCGATTGGTTTTCCATCTCCACGATAGGCGGTAGCGAGGAGGGTAGGTTGAATTTCTACAGGTGGTTGGGAAAAGGTACTGGCAGTCATTCCCAGAGGTTGTAATACTTCTTCTTTCATATAATCAGCATAGGGTCTATGTGTTATATCCATTACAATCAATTGGGATATTATGGTACCACCGCCGGAATATTCTGATTTTATGCCAGGTTCGAACATGGAGCGTACGGGGTCAGAATTTGCGGGTTGCTCACCATTCAGGATTTGTATAACAGTTGGTAAAGGAGCTCCCTGCAGGTAGCCTCTAAAGCCATGTACAGTTAATCCTGCGGTATGGCTTAACAGGTTGGCTACAGTGATTTTTTTTCCTTTAGCCAGGCTGTCGTAGGGGAAATGCCAGCTGGTGAGATAAGTATTAATATCTGTATACAAGTCCAGTTTATTATGCTGTACCAGTTTAAGAATGCCTACCCCGTTTAAGGATTTGCTAATAGAGGCTGCCTGGAAGAGGGTATTAGTAGTAACTGGTATTTTCAGGCTATCATTTGCCCAGCCATAGCCTTTTGCCCAGGCTATTTTGTAATGCTGGATAACGGCAATGCTGAGGCCTGGTATTTTATAATGGGTCATTCGTTCAGTTATTGTCCAGGGAGTTTCGCCGGACAGCTGTATGGTACCAACCAGGTTCTTTTCCACCTGGAGTATTTTCTCCTTGTCGGTTTGGGCGTAGGTATTGAGGTGGATTAACAGGAGGAATGGTATAATGGATGGTTTCATAATTTGGAATTTAGGATGTTGAATGGATATGCTAAGATATTGGAAAGGCTGGAACTTTGAGGGGGAATTTTATTTGGGGGAATCCGAGTGTTGTTCGGTCGCTGTAATTTGTCAATTTTAATCTTCCGATGGGGGTTTGTTTTTGGTTTGGCTGGATGGTGCTGACCTTGTTGTGTTATTGGAATTGTAGTAGGGGAGGGGGAAAAATGGGTTGGGATAAATCGACAAAAAGTTGAACAGATTATGTACTATCCATTCGTTTATTTTGAATGGAACATATCAATTCACTTAACCTCAATTCTCTATGAAAATCGAATTATTAACCAGGACTGTTGTTGTCATGGCCTTGCTGACGACCAGTTGTAATAAAAAGCAATCAGAAGGCATTACCCAATTGAGTCTCCCCAAAACGATCAGCGTAGCACCTCCATTGGGAACACTGGAGGATAGTGCTATCTATCGCATCAGGGGTTTCTCTTCTTTACCATACGGCCCGGTAGTAGAGGTGACCGGAAACTCCACGGCTGAAGGTGCAAAAATCCAGCAATGGGGATGGTTTCCCAATAATGGGCAGAAATGGAAACTTATAAAAATCGATGCCACTTATTATAAGCTGGTCAATGTGACCAGTAATAAGTGTCTTCAATCGCCATCGGCCATTTCCGGAGAGGTATTACAGCAAGGAACTGATGATGGTTCTGATGCGCAACGTTGGGCAATTGCCTATTCCGGCAGTAACAATGTTTTTTCCCTGACCAACAAGCAAACAGGGATGAAAATGGTCGTAGATCCTGAAGATAGTATACCAGGCAGAAAAATCAGACAGAAAAGTAGTGTAACAGGTACACAGGATCTTTTTGAATTCCGTAATCTCAATTTTCAAAATCCTTTAATTGCAGCCAGCCGTCCTGATCCCTTCATCGCGCAAAGAGATGGCTATTATTATTTCCTGTACACTAAGGGCAATAAGATAGGCATTACAAAAACCCGCTCTGTATCATTACTGGCGGCTATGCCTGAGACCATCGTCTGGACACCTCCTTCAGGTACAGCGTATTCATCCAATATATGGGCACCTGAATTACATTTCCTGTCAGGCAAGTGGTATATTTATTTCGCTGCAGATGATGCAGGAGGTGATGATAATCATCGCATGTTTGTGTTGGAGAATCCCAATGCTGACCCTACGACAGGAACTTGGACATTCAAGGGAAAGATATTTGATTCAACTGATCAATGGGCTATAGATGGTTCGGTGCTGACTATTGGCTCGAAAAATTACTTTATATGGTCGGGCTGGGAGAGTGTGGCTACCAAATATAAACAATATATTTACCTGGCTCCCATGTCTAACCCCTGGACGATCAGCGGTCCGAGAGTCGCAATATCATCGCCTACCAATACCTGGGAAAAATACGAGCCCAGTTCAATAGGGGCGGGGGTTAATGAAGGTCCTATCATGTTGCAGAAAGATGCCGGTAGCCCGGTATTCATTATATTTTCAGCAAGCCGGTATACGAGTGATAATTATTGCCTGGGGCAGATACAGTTAACAAGTGGAGCTGATCCTACAGTTGCGGCCAACTGGATAAATAAGAAGCAGGTGTTTGTCAGAAATGATGCTAACAATGTTTATGGCCCAGGACACAACGGTTTTTTTACCAGTAGTTATACCGACGCAAACAATGTGTTGCATACCGAAAACTGGTTTGTGTATCATGCGCGTAGTGTAGCCGCGACTACAAATGGAGGCAGGCCGGCAAGAATACAAAAACTGACCTGGAATTCGGATGGATCGCCAAACTTTGGTGTGGCGGGAGCGACAGGGGTTAATATTCCTATTCCGATAGGGGATTGATAAAGTAGTCAGAAGTTATTCATGTGAATCGTACTTCGGGAAGATGAATAGGGGAGGATGCTTTTGATGCCTCTTTTGTGGACAGGTTATGAGCAATTAAAACAAGGTATACGGAATGCGCAGGCCCTTAAGTTGTGCACAAAAAAACGGCTGGATATTATATCCGGCCGTTTTTTTATGCTTATTACTGGTAAATTTTCTATTCTGATTGTCTGGGAATTATCAGGGAGGATATTCTGGTGGAGGCAATAAAACTAAGTGAGTACTTAGCTGCGCCCACTTTGTCGATCCGGGAATGACCATTCGCCAATAACAGGAGCAGCTCCCTGGCAATTAATTAGTTGATATAAGATAAGGCGCATCAGTGGTTGATCCATTTGCAGTTCCTCTTTCCTTTAGAACGCCATCTCTGTCGTCCGCATAATAAATATTGTCATTATTATGGGTATTACTTCTATATGCCACTACAAACCTGTTATTAACATTATCAAATGTTATAGAGGGCCTCACTGTTGAACCTGCGATTGCTCCTGATGTTGACAAAAGATAGGTAGGCAGCGACCAGTTAATCAGATCATCGGAATAGGAAACATTAATTTGACCTGTTCTATCAGTCCTGACAAGGCATGCTTTACCATTCGGATTAACTGCCACAGAATAATGAACTGAGCTATAATTTAAACTTGAAGCCTGGGTCCAGGTTATTCCGTCTGTAGATGAAATGATATTTATAGAAGCCAGGTTACTTGTTGCATATGCAATATATATCTTATTGCCGTAAGAATATATGCATGGTTCACTGTAGGTTGTAAAAGGTAAAATAGCCTCTGTCCATGTACTTCCATTGGAACTGTATGAATAATAAATATTGCTATAACCTGGTGCTGAATTGAAGGTGGCACTTACATATGCGAGGAACATTTTACCATTAAACGTACATGCTGAGGGCGAGCTGGCTGTACCTGCATTATTTCCGAGGGCTGCATCGGCTGACCAGGAATCCCCCCTGTTTACACTGTAGGAATAGTATAAATTATTGTTGGTTCTTCCTCTGTGAAATACGTAAATATTCCCATTAAAAAAGGCTGCTGCAGGCCCACTTTGCAATGTTGCTCCATTAGAAATTAGGGTCGAGATCCAGTTAGTACCATCAGTGCTGTTTCCACTGTAAATATTATTGTTAGTTGATCCTTTATAGTAATACCTAAGAATGTCAGATGTTAAAACTGAAAGGGATCCATTAGTGCTGGCGGTTGTACTATTACTGTTTAATTTTTCAATCTCCTTCTTTTGGCAGGATGTTAAAGCAAAGATTGAGGACAACATTAAAATTGACGAGATAAAATTTTTCTTCATGAAGATGAGTTAATGGTTAAATGGATTTAATTAGGTTCTTAAATTACAGCATTTGGATTATGTTCTCAAAATAAACGTGTACACTACCCAGGTTTTTGAGTAGAGGGATTAATACAAAAAAATACAGCGTGAGTGTGGTTACGGGACAAGCCCTTTTAAATTACCCGAAAGTCTTCAAACAACACTGAAAATGACTCCTTGCCAGGTGCCGCGGCCACAAGTCCCACCCGGACTATTCCTCCCGGTGGAAAATAAGCCAGCCGCAACATCTCATATCTCTCTCCTTCAAATGAATAACTGATCTCCACATAATCTCCCTTCCGCAACAACTTTAGCCAAATCGCCTCCGGACTATCATTCCTGGGTACCACAGACCAGTCAGATACTTCCCGGGTCACTACAGCGCTTACATTTTGTACACCATCGACATACTCTATGCCGGTCTTGATCCAATTTTTATCATCAAGCCGCACCATCAGGCCCGCCTGATGAAAAAGCTCCCGATATTGCCCTTTCACTTTCACACTGGCTACAAAATCACCTTCCTGCTCCACGTAATAAAACGGCCCGTTATCACGTATAAAACCATAATGCGTAACACGCCAGAAGTCTGTATCAGCATCTACTGTCATCGTCAGCTGCTGATTGTCACCGGCCCATTGGGCAGGTTCATTCATCCATTTCATATTCTTATTGTTTTGTATCAATACCACGTGTCAGCCAGACAGTGCATCCGGCAAATACAGCGATTAAACCCAATGACCATCGTAAATCCAATGCTTCTGCTATAAAACCAATCATCGGGGGACCAATCAGGAATCCAAGGAACCCTACAGTGGACACCGCAGCTATTGCCATGCCCGGCGGCAATGTGTCTGACTTACCTGCCAATGCCAATACCAGGGGCACAATAGACGAGACACCAATTCCTACCAACAGGAAACCCAGCGTAGCCGTCACGATATGCGGGAAAAAAATAGCGATCATCAACCCTGTACTACTGATTATACCGGCATATGTGAGCACATGCTTCACACCCAATTTTGTCACTACGCTATCTGCCACAAACCGCCCTCCGGCCATTGTACTCATAAAAGCGATATACCCTACCGTTGTCAATGCCTCAGGTACCTTCACCACTTTCTGGAAATATACCCCGCTCCAGTCAAACATAGTTCCCTCTGTAACCAGGCTGGCGAACGCAATCAATCCCAGTTGCATGATCTTCCTGTCTGGCATGGCAAACAGTGGTCCATCATCCGTAGGCGCATCGGCCGGCAACAGGTATGAACTGGCACAGCATACCAGCACCCAGCATAGCAACGCTACTATCAGAAAGTGCTGCCATATAGGCCAGTTGAAATTTACCGCCAGGGTACCAATACCCACACCCGTAAATCCCGCCAGGCTCCAGAGCCCATGAAAAGAAGCCATGATCGAGCGCCCATATAAATTCTCAATGCCTACAGCCTGCGTATTCATGGATATTTCAAACAGGTTGTTCATAAACCCAAAGCAGAATAATACGATGACCAACTGCCAGATGTGTGTGGTAAATCCAATAAATGTGAGCATAAAAGGAAACAGCAGGCCGGCGGCTATTAATACCCTTCTGCTGCCCGTCTTTGTCACCAGCCATCCTGACACAGGCAGACTCACCATCAGCCCGATGGGCAATGCAAAGAGGACACTTCCCAGCCCGGCGTTTCCCAGCCCAAATTGTGATTTGATGTCATGAATACGGCAGGCCCAACTTGAATAGGTTAGGCCTGCTATAAAAAAGAAAATGGATGTCGCTATACGGTAAGAACGTTTCTGGTCAATCGTAACTGAAAGCATAAATTAACATTTATTAATCTGTTCAAGACGTACGGCAGGTCATTATCAGCATGAGGTTGTACCAAAAGTATTCTGAAGGCATTGAGAATTACATAAACAAAAATTCTCTCCATGAGGTACCCGAATTAAATCCCGGCAATTTTACTTTTGATACAACCTCGCTTCTTTTTACTTCATCTTCTCAGCATATAATCCTATATGCTGATAGAGCTGATCGTAATCGTCAATCCTGATAATATCCTCCAGGTGAGCGAGTTTCCTGTTGGCAATGCCAATGAACCCAATACCCATCTGTTGCGTAGTGAGATAATCCCACACACCATCTCCCACATAAACGATGCCGGGAGGTGCGGTATCCAGTCCATTTTTTTCATTCATTTTCCGGATGGTAGCATGGATAATATCCTGCCTGGCCAGCGCATCCTGTGCAAAAGAAGCTTTACAGGCACTTACATCAATCCCTGCACATTGCAGTTTAAAATGTGCTGATTGCCGCCATCCACCTGTAGCAAGTCCTATACTATAATGCTCCTGCCGGCATAAGGTGCTGATCACAGCTCCCGCCTTTGCTATTTCACGAATGGTACCAGGATCTTCCTGGTAGGCTTGCAGCAATAATCCACAGAAGTGGGTGATAAAATGATCCCGCTCTGCTTCCGTAAATGTGCGACCTAGTCTTTCACGGCACAGCTGGTCGATAATGCCACTGTCTGTGGTATTCTGATAATATCCGTAATTCGTTTCGAAATCTTTAAAACCAAAGCAATCTTCTATGGCACGGGTATAACAATGGTCGTCAATAGCAGTGGTGTCGGTCAATGTACCGTCTATATCAAAAATGATGTACTTCATACTGGTTAAATTTAAGAGATCCTGATAACTGATTTCAGACTACTGATATTATTGCTTCGCTGACGGGTAGTGAGATCGCAACCCAGGTCCTTTACAGCGGCATCGAAGTGATGCAGATCATACTCATTGGTGATGATCTTCTGCAACTCCAGCTGGCCGCTGTTAATAAGATCCACCGCATGCCGGAAAGTGTCCTGTGAATCAATGGAGCCAATGATAGAAATACTCCGATCCGCTATCTCTCGTGGATTGATGGTTTGCAGATTATTGCGCAATCCCATCAGTGAGATCTTTCCTCCGTCAGCAATAGCCTGGATGGATTTTTCCAGCAGGCTGGCCGTGGTATCAATGATCAGGTCATACTGGTTCTTCTGGGGTACGAACGATGGAGACATGGTCCAGCGATCAGTCAACACGTCATTCTTTTCGATCAATTGCATGCGTTGACCCGATGCTTCATAAATCACGCCTTCGCGTATACCATATTGCTTCAGTGCCAGGTAGAACAACAGGCCAATAGGCCCACCACCTAATATAGCTGTGCGCATGAATGGTGTGACCTGCAATTTTTTAACAGCTGTGAGTACACAACTCAATGGCTCAGACATGGCCCCCTGTTCATAAGGGATGGCATCTGCCAATGGATAAATAAATCGTTGCGTGGTTTTGAAATACCGGGTGAATGTGCCATCAATAGACACACCTGCTTCTGTAGAAGATTTCAGCAGGCAATGATTGCGCAGTCCTTTCCGGCAGTTATCGCAATAACCGCAATAATATGTGGGGTCTATGATGACCCTGTCACCGATCTGGCAATTGTCTACAGCTGCGCCTTTATCTACTATCACACCCGCAGATTCATGCCCGATAATCACCTGTGGACGTGCCATGTATTCACCGGAAATAATACTGAGGTCTGTACCGCAGATGCCTGTGGCACGGACTTCTACGATTACTTCATCGGGAAGTATAATAGATGGTTCTTCCTTTTCCTGGATAGAGATCTCCCAGGGATTGTTATAAACAATGGCTTGCATGATTTGCAATTTTTAAAGTTCATGAAATATCTTATCCAGCCGTGCACAGATCTCTTCGATGTCATCGACTGTTGCTGTCAGGGAAGGTCTTACCTTCACGACATTCCCAAATCCGTAACGGGATCCACGCAGTATGAGGTGATGATTTTCAAGGCCATTGTCAATAATCTTGTTCGTAAGATTTACATCTGGCGCACCATCTTTATCAACGATTTCTAATCCCCACATGTAGCCGATACCACGTACATCGCCGATGACATCGCTATATTTTTCCTTGAGCCTGTTGAGCAGGCGGCCAAGGACTACGCCATTTTCACGCACGTTTTCCAGGAAACCTTCCCGGGATACAATCTCCATGGTCTTTTGTGATGCAGTTAGTGAGAGCAGGTTCCCACCGGATGTGTAGGAGTGTTCAAATTTCTCCAGCACGGCCAGTTGGGATGTGTAAAGTATAGCAGCAGCAGGAATACCAATACCACCAAGGCCTTTGGCCAGTGTGATGATGTCAGGTTTAATGTCGTAGTATTCACTTGCAAACATGTGTCCTGTTCTGCCAATGCCAGTTTGTACCTCATCAGCGATCAGTACAATATCCAGCTCATCACAGATTTTGCGGACCCGTTCGAAGTAACCTTCAGGAGGTACGATGTTGCCACCATTGCCGAGGATAGGCTCTATGATGATACATGATACACCACCGGAAGCGGCATACTCAGCATAGTCGTGAATGGCTTCTGCACAAAGGAAACCACAGGCAGGCGCACCTTTTGCCGAAAAAGGACAACGATAGCAGTAAGGTGCAGGTACAATACCATTCTGTGTTACAACGGTATGCGGAAAAGATTTGCGCCGGAAGGCATTGCCTGAGATAGCGGTCGCAAAAAGTGTCTGTCCGTGGTGGGACAGGGAGAGGCTGATGACCTCATTTTTGCCATTATACTTATTGGCAATTTTAACAGCTCCTTCGTTGGCTGTGGAACCGATAATGTCGCGCATCCAGCCTGTTGTGATATGGGCAGGTGCATGGGCAAGAATGCTATCCAGTACTTGCTGGGCAAGGTCGCCGGTGAAGGAAGACGATACATGGATAAGGTCTTCCAGTTGGGTTTTGAGGGCATCAACCAGTTCGGGGTAGCTGTAGCCTAAGGCCAGGTTAAAGGTGCCGGACACAGCATCGATGTATTCATCCTGATCAGGGGTGTACAGGCGAATGCCTTTCCCTTTGTTGAATTGGACTTGAGTAGTGGTCATGGAATTTGTTTTTTGGGTATGTGCATTGAAGTGCCGGACGAGGGTGATGTTTCGTCAGGGTGTTTTGTGTCATGATACGTTTTTCGATTTTTCTATTTTGAGGGTCTTACGGGTTTTTTAAAGGATAAACAATAAGAGATCTTGTCTTAAAGATGGAATAGTAAAAACGGGTTACATAATGGGTGTAAAGTAAAATGTAATCCGGGTAAAATTCTTTTTTTTATTTTCGAAAAAACAGGTACTATATATTATAATTAGGGTGTCATAAAAATACTTTCTTACATTCTTCTCTTAATAGTTTTATTCGTGTTGTGAAGCATACAGCGCAGTAATTTTATAGCCGCTGCGGAAGAACAGCAGGCAAATCATTCCTTACCAGTTAATCAATTTAAATATTGATACAAGATCACAAAAAATTAATGCAGATCTCTGATCACTTTAGATCCTGAACCATTTCGTAATATATCCAGGTCTGCACCGAGGTGTGCCTGTTGTACGTGATCAATATATAATTTTACATACCCACGGGTGGCCATAGGAAGTGGGGGCTGCCAGCTTGCTTTGCGTGCAGCCAGCACTTCTTCACTAATATCAAGATGCAGCTTTCTTGCAGCCACATCCAGCTCGATCATATCGTCATTTTTTACCAATGCCAATGTACCTCCTATTGATGATTCAGGCGATACATGTAAAATCACGGTACCACCTGCCGTACCACTCATGCGACCATCAGAAATACGTACCATATCTTTAATACCTTTTTTCAATAGTTTCATTGGCAGATCCATGTTTCCTACTTCAGGCATACCGGGGTAACCTACCGGGCCTACTCCTTTCAGGACCATCACGCAATGTTCATCAATATCCAGATCCGGATCATCAATCCTGGTAAGATAATCTTCTATACTTTCAAATACGATTGCACGGCCGCGATGCTTTAATAAATGGGCAGAAGCTGCAGCAGGTTTAATAACAGCTCCGAGTTCGCATAAATTGCCTTTTAGTACTACTATACCGGCTTCCTGCTGAAGGGGTTCCTGCAGCGTTGCGATTACATCTGTATTGTAGCAGGGGGAAACAAGGCAATTGGCACTGAGACTTTTTCCATTGACAGTTAAAACATCCGTTTGCAGATAAGGTTCCATTTCACGGATCACAACAGGTAGTCCGCCTGCATAATAAAAATCTTCCATCAAAAATTTACCGGATGGTTTCAGGTTAACTAACAAGGGAATGTTACTGCCTATGGTGTCGAAATCTTCCAATGAAAGCGGAACGCCGATACGACCGGCGATGGCCAGTAAATGAATGATGAAATTGGTAGAGCCGCCGATAGCGGAATTGATTACAATAGCATTTTCAAAAGCATGTCGGGTAAGTATGCGGGAGAGTTTGAGGTCTTCCTTTACCATCTCTACAATCCGGCGACCACTCAACTGAGCCAGTAATTTCTTGCGTGCATCAACAGCTGGAATGGCAGCAGCACCGGGTAATGTCAATCCGAGTGCTTCTGACATACAAGCCATCGTACTTGCAGTACCCATCGTCATGCAATGTCCCTGGCTACGTGCTACTCCCGTCTCTACTTCCCTGATGTCCTGTGCAGTGTATTCTTCCACACCTTGTTTTTCCTTTATAACCCAGTTAAACGTACCACTGCCAATACATTCCCCACGAAAACGACCATTGAGCATGGCTCCGCCGGGTACTACTATCGTCGGGAGGTCTACACTGCAGGCACCCATAATGGTACTTGGAGTGGTTTTATCGCAACCTGTGAGCAACACAACTCCATCAACAGGATTTGCACGGATGGTTTCTTCTACATCCATACTGGTTAGGTTGCGAAACAACATGCTTGTTGGGCGCATGACCGTTTCTCCGAGAGATGTAACAGGAAATTCAAATGGAATGCCTCCGGCTTCCAGTATTCCACGCTTTACAACTTCTGCTATTTCGCGTAGGTGTGCATTGCAGGGAGTCAACTCGCTCCAGGTATTACAGATGCCGATGACAGGTCTGTTTATGAAATAATCATCGGGATAGCCCTGGGTGCGGAACCATGACCGGTGTACAAATCCCATTTTATCCTGTTTTCCGAACCAGTCTGCGCTTCTTAAATTCATGCCGCTTATTTTTATTGTTTATCCCACCAGATCCTTGTACTCAATTTATCAGGTCCCTGCCTGGAAATGGCCTCGTTCACATTTTCGCTATTTACGCTCAATTCGGAGGTAGGATAGGTGAGTCGCCTGATAAAAGTGCCATTGGGCACATCCGGATTATTAGGTTGCCCATATGGGTTAGGCGTGAGCGCAGGGAATCCACTTCTCCTGAAATTGGCAAAGGCTTCCGGGCCATTCAGAAAGGAGGCTATCCAGTATTGGGTGTTGATCTGTTCCAGTTCATTGCCGGCTGTAAGCGGATTGGCGGCTATGTAAGTATCACGGTCTGCTGTACTAACAGCAGCATTCATGTCATAGACTGCCATTTGGTCCATATGGGCGCTTATACCATCAGCAAAATATTGAGCCGCGCTACCGGTATTGATCCAGCCCCGGAAACGGGCTTCTGACAGTAAGAGGTTGGTTTGTGCGGCAGTCACCAAAAACACAGGAGAAGAAATTTTGAGCATTCTGCGCCGGTCTACCTGGCTATAATCGTAAAAGCTGGCGAGACCATCAGCAGCTGCTGC
This sequence comes from Chitinophaga silvisoli, assembly GCF_003412465.1. GTDB lineage: Bacteria > Bacteroidota > Bacteroidia > Chitinophagales > Chitinophagaceae > Chitinophaga > Chitinophaga silvisoli. The sequence goes on along the minus strand of NZ_QTJV01000013.1, from coordinate 173,430 downwards.
TGCAACAATGGTACCGTTGTCTTTGCCAATAGGCATCCCAATTTGTTTAGAGGGATCCGTAGTGCCTACTGCTACGGTTTGCCCGGCACCGCTGGTAGCCCCAACATATCGGATAGCTATGGCCGTTAGTCGCGGGTCCGCAGTGTTCTTCAACTGATCAACAAATGGTTTGGCAAGGTAAAAGTTGGCCGCCTCACCTCCATTCAGTGTATTGCCAATAGGTTGGGTGTAATTGGCATCATGCCGTATATATGCATTGTCGGCATTAGCAGTAATTACCCCGCCTGCTACGGCTGCCTGCACAATACTTTGTGCCTGGGCAGGATCTACTTTACTCAATCGCATGCCGGCTCTCAGCAACAGGGAATTGGCAAATTTTTTCCATTTAGCCACATTGCCGGCATACAGCAGATCGCCGGATTCAATAACAGCCGTTGTATTAAGTGCTGCGGCTGCTTCTGTGAGCTCCTGAATGAGTAATGGGTAAATATCCTGCTGCTGGTCATATTTTGGAAACAGGGCACCTTTCACTAAGCCTGCACCGCCTTCCGAATAAGGGATGTCTCCATATTCATCTGTCAGGATCATAAATATGTAAGCCTGGTAAATGCGTGCCATGTTATACATATTGCTCCTGTTGGGCAGATCTTTAGACCGGGTAATGGCATCATAGGTATTTTTGATCACGCTTTGATAGTAAGCTGTCCACAGTGGTTGTGTGGTGATGTCACGACTGTCCTGGTTAAAATTAGCACCTGCCACCACACCACCATTAGGTGATATCATTTGCTGTACAATTCCAATATCGAAGACCAGGGATTTCACCGGGAAAGAGGTATTGATAATGGCCTGGTTCAATAATAGGGCAGGGTCGAGTGAGGTGGGATTTGTTCCATTGATATTCAGATCACTTAATCCCTTTTCACAGGAAGCGAAGAGTAATATTGCAAAGATGAGTTTTTTCATAACTAGAGTTTAATATTCAGGTTCAATCCAAAGCTACGGGTGGTCGGTAATCCGGGAGATTCAAGTCCTATCTGGTTGTCAGAGCCAAAGCCAAATGTTTCCGGATCAATATTATCCACCCACTTCTTTAATAGCAATACATTGTTGGCTACAAGGTCAAGCTTTACCCCTTTAACAGGCCATCTGGCCGGAATATGTTTGGTAAGATCATAACCCAGGGATACCTGCCGCAATTTCCAGTAACCACCGTTGTATACTACAGGAGCGATGATCTGTTGTGAACGGAGGTGTTCCCAATAGGTTTGCACAGGTGCCACTGCATTATTGGGGTTACCACTTGCATCGACACCTACACCTTTTACACCGCCCTCACGTCCTTCCAGCGTCATTTTGTGCAGTCCATGCCGCACTGCATTGAAGTTGGTGCCCGACAGCATTTTATTACCAAGTTTGTAGTCGATGAAAACGCTTAGTCTAAATCCTTTGTAATTGACAGTATTGAGGAAGCCACCTACCCATTTTGGTAGCGCGCTACCAAATAACATAAAGTCGGAGCTCCGCTGTGGCAAACCATTTGATTGAAAAATTTGCTGGCCTTTTTCATTATACGCATATCCATAGCCGGCAATCTGCCCGATTTCCTGGCCTACCACATGCCTGGTTTCCCCGTTAAATACATGTGTACCGGTGGTGATGCGTTCGCCTGGTTTATTGGTAATAATGCTGAGAACTTTTGTGATATTGTAAGAGGTATTGGCGGTAAATTCCCAGCTCCAGTCAGGGCTTTTAACCGGCACCAGGTTCAGCATAGCTTCAAACCCATGGTTACGGCTTTTACCACTGTTGATGGGTCTGTTCAGATAACCGGATGCATCGGAGATTTGCACCAGTACAATCTGATCGCTGGTAATCTTTCGGTATACTGCCAGATCAATATTTACGCGGTTGTTGAAGAGCCGCATTTCCAACCCGGCTTCCAGTTCGGCTATACGGCTAGGTTTCAGGTTAACATTAGGCAAGGTTGTGCCGGTCACATTATTACTGATAGCACTGGTGCCAACCGGTACAGGTTGTCCATTAGGGTTGTTAATGAAATTAGCATTAGGAATATAAAACAATTGGTTGGAATACGGGGCTACATCTCCATCGCTGCCTACTTCAGCATAACCTAAGCGGAGTTTACCAAAATTCAACCATTTAACATGGGTCAGGTGTTCAGAAAAAATATAACTACCGGAAACAGATGGATACATAATACTTCTGTTCTCCGGTGAAAGCGTAGAAAACCAGTCGTTGCGCAGGGTACCGGTCAGGTAGTAAGTCTGATTAAAGTTCAATTCAGCAGAACTATACAGGGAGTTCACACCCTGTTCTATCAATGTGTACACGGGGTCTTTGGATCGTCCGTTTTGAACGGTATATATTCCCCTGGTAATAAAATCGGTTACCACTACATTGTTCACATCAGTGCGTTTGCGCATGCGGTTACCACCGGCATTCAGGTTCACTTCTACGTTACCGAATTTTTTATTTGCATTTACCAGGTAGTCAAGGTTGGTTTCCCGGAAGCGGCGGGACTCCTGTGTATATAAGCCATTTACAAAACCCGGTGGTGCGGCCGCCCTGGAAGCCTGACCGGTAGGGAAGTTGTTTACGTCTTCATCCCTGGACCAGTAGTCCTGTCCAAACCGGCCCTGCACACTCAGCCAGGGGAGTAAGAAGTATTTCAGGGTGACATTCCCGAAAATACGATCCCGTTTTATATTATGGAATTGTTCTGCCAGTACCCAATATGGATTGGTGCGGTTCGTGAACCTTGACCAATTGTATTCATCACCTGCTGCATTGTATTTGTTTTCATCCAGCAGATGTAATGGCATGGAGGTTGACATCGCCATCAGCGTAGTGGGAATAGAATTATCCTGGTTGGCAATATTGGGAGGGTTTTTATTGATTTCCCGTGAATAATTTACGTTGCCTGATATTAGAAATTGTTCAGACAGATTGTAACTAAAGCCAAGGTTCATGGATTTGCGGTTAAAGGTATTGTTGGGCATTATTCCCTGGTTGCTGGTATTGTTTAATGACATCCGGAAACCACCTTTATCACTGCTGCTTTCAAAGGCAATCGTATTGGCAATATTTTGTCCATGGCGATAAAATTCTTTTATCCGGCTGCCCTGTGGTGTATAGGGAACGGTTAAATTATTGAACAGGATTTGCGTCATACCTGGCTCAAATTTTTCACCAAAGGACCATTGGCCTGAAGTAGGGTTGGGCGCTGCAGGACGAACACCGTTTTCTCCCTGACCGTATTCCTGCTGGTAATCGGTGTAGTCAAGTGGTGTATCGTTGGTATAATTCAGGTTATAAGTAACACCGATCCCTTTGGTTTTCCCTTTCGTTTTTGTCGTGATCATGATCACCCCGTCTTTGGCACGTGACCCATAGAGGGCAGAGGCCGGGGCCCCTTTTAAGATGGTCATGTTTTCAATGTCGTCAGGATTAATGCTTGACAACCCATCTCCACCATCAGCAAACACACCACCACCTTTTACACTAATGGTATTGTCGTTAAAATTAGTGTTGTCAACCGGAACACCGTTTATAACGATCAGTGGATTATTCTGTCCTGAAATTGAAGATTGGCCGCGGATGCGGATCTTTGAAGTACCGCCAGGGCCTGTGCCCAGTGAGGAGATATTTACGCCGGCCACTTTACCCTGCAATGCATTCATGACGTTGCTGCTGCGGTTTACACTTATTTCTTCGGGTTTAACGCTGGTGGCGGCATATCCGAGACTACGGGACTGTTTTTTAATACCGAGGGCGGTTACGATCACCTCACCCAGGTTCTGGTTATCCATAACCATGGATACATCTATCACTGTGCGGGCTGCAATTTTTACCTCTGTTGTTTTAAATCCAAGGAAACTGAACACGAGCGTAGCATTCGAGGGAGCATGGATGTTGTATCGGCCGGTGTTATCAGTAGTGGTTCCATGGGGGCTGCCTTTTACTATCACTGAAACCCCCGGCAATTTTGTTCCCTTATCATCCGATACAATGCCTGTAATATTTTGTGCATACGTAACAGCGTAGATTAAATTGAAAATGATAAATAGCGAGCATCTCGCAAAGCGGGATGCACTACAGTAGAAATATTTTTTCATAACGCAACTTGGAGTGGTGAGGAATTCTTAGGGCTACAAATTATCTGGTATTACATTTAAAAACTTCCAAAATAAAACGGAGGTGAATTTTGTACGTGTAATTAGAACAAATTTCTTTTCTTTATAGAAGCCTATGCAGCGAATTAAAATTCCATGACTATTTGTATATACCCGTTATGAATCAATTTGTGCTACAACATGGTAAATCGGCAGAAATGCACCTTTTTCCGCATATCCTGGAGTTGGGCATGAAGAAAAATGGCTCCATCCAGCTAAATATGTTTCCTACCACTATTATGGAAGGATTACGGATATATCATATCATAGAAGGGCGGTTTGAGTGGCACATCAATCATCAACCATATGTTTTTTATCCCGGTGATGTAGCACTGATCATGCCTGATATCCCATTTGGTTGTGACAATGACGTGCTGAAGATCGGTTCTTTCACGTGGATCCACCTGGCCTTACCTAAGAAGGATGGACATATACAGCCGGGTAAATGGAGTGGGCTGTCTGATACCGAGGCGGCGGCCATCGGGAAGATCTTATCATTAAACAATTTGCCTGCCTTGAGTCGCTTCAACGAAGTGGGTAGGATTATTAAATGTATATATACGGAATTATCAGAGAAGGAAGTGGCATTTCAGGCTCGTGTCAATCACCAGATAGATGAATTGCTGATACAGATTACCCGTAAAATGACGCAACAAACGCATTCTACCCGTGATTTTCCTAAAACTTTTACGGAGCTGGAAGTATTGTTACGTCGGGATCTGGCGCATCAGTGGACGGTAGAAGAAATGGCGGGTCTGGTCGGTATGGGCACAACCTTGTTCACGGAAAAAGTAAAAAGTTATTCTGGTTTTTCGCCTATTAATTACCTGATTAATATCCGTATTTCGGAGGCTATAAAATTATTAAAGCGTGCCGATATTACTGTAACTAATATCGCGCTGGATACGGGGTTTTATTCATCCCAACACTTTTCAACTACTTTTAAAAAACTAACGGGTTACCGTCCCAGCGAATTCAGAAAAAATCATTTGCGTAATATATAATATCCGGTAATATGGAATGCATCATAACAATTGAGTTAGGAACAAATGGGGTACGGGTATTTGCCTATGATCTCCATGGCTGCATCATTGGCTCTATGAAGGGGCACTATCCTACATTTCATACCGAGCCTGATCACAGTGAGCAGGATCCTGAGCAGATCTTTATTACAACTTTATATGTACTAAAGAATATTCTGAACGAATATATACATCCAAAAAAATACAAAGTGGCCAGTATATGTTTCTGTGCATCCATGCACAGTGTACTGGCTGTCGATAAAAATGGGAATCCAATCGGCAATGCTATTACCTGGGCCGATAACCGGGCTAAAAGGGAAGCGCAGGAACTACGTGATTCGCAGCTGGGTAAAAAGCTCTATGAGTTAACAGGTACGCCTATACATCCCATGTCGCCGTTGGTGAAAATAGCATGGATCAGGAATCGTGATGCAGATCGGTTCAGGCTCACCAGCAAGTTCCTGTCCATCAAAAGTTACGTTATTCAACAGCTTACCGGAGAGTATATGATAGATTACAGCATCGCTTCTGCCACAGGTTTATTGAATATTCATACCGTACACTGGGAAGATGATGCATTACAATACGCAGGTATTACTGCAAATCAATTAGCTGAGTTGGTGCCTGTGTTTACAAAAGCAGGTAAATTGAAAAATGCGTATCAGCAATCATTACGTTTGTCAGCAGACACGAAGATCCTGATTGGTTCCAGTGATGGTTGCATGGCTACTTTAGGTGACGGCATCAAAAAAGGAGAGGAGAAAGCCAGCATAACAATTGAAGACAGTGGGGCTGTAAGGGTAATGGGACCAAATATATTGAAAGATGAACAAATGCGGTTCTTCAATTACCTCCTTACGGATAATTGTTATGTATCAGGAGGACCTACGAATAATGGCGGAAATATTTTTGAATGGTTCACCCGGCAATTCGGAGAATTTACTAATCCGTTTGATATGGAGAGCAGTATAGAGCAACTGATGGACGAAGCGGCCAATGTGCCAAGGGGATCAGATGGATTGTTGTTCCTGCCTTATCTTCTGGGAGAACGTGCACCGATCTGGAACGCGAATGCCCGTGGGGCTTATTTCGGGCTTAACATTAAACATGAACGCAGGCATTTTATAAGGGCTACGATAGAAGGTATTTTGTATGAAATCTACAGCATCGGTAAAATGCTGAGCGAGCGACAAACCATCAACAGTCTTGCGGTAAATGGTAGTTTTGGTACAATCCCGTTTTGCAGTCAGCTGATTGCTGATATATTCAGTAAGCCGGTGCAGGTAAGGCAACCATTTCACAGTGTGAGCTTTGGTGCCTATTTGTTAAGTGCTACGGAAATGGGAATTTATACATCACTGGATAATGTAGCGGCAGTAGCTGAGATGCCCAATGTTTTCAAACCGAATGAACAGCATCATACTATCTATGCTGATTACTTCTGCATATTTGAAAGGTTGAGTGCCAAATTGTTTGATGAATTTGAAGCCATCGGCAACCTGCAGCAAAAATATGCTCATCCAATAAAACCCCTGTAAATGAAAACCCATCACTCAAGAAGGTCGTTTTTGACCCAGACCGCTGTTACCGCTGCGCTGGCACCTCTGTCTGTTTTCGGCCAGGTTTATGAAACCAAAATTGACCGCACACCTAAAGCGTCTTCACCTTCTGATCTGAAGATCACAAAAGTAAAATGCGGTTATATTAAAGGTAGTTTGTTTGTAAAGATTTACACTAACCAGGATATCTGGGGTTGTGGAGAAGGAGTGGATGCAATAGCCGGTACTTATTACCTGGTAAAGAATTTTGGTGAACGCATAGTAGGGAAAAGTCCGCTGAATGTGCATCGCTTGTTTGAGGACATCCGTAAATCAGGCTTTTTTCAGGGTGCTCAATCAGGGATGTATGTTGCAGTATTGTCGGCCATAGAAACAGCTTTGTGGGACCTTGCAGGCAAAGCCCTGCACCTTCCTGTTTATCAGTTGCTGGGTGGTAAGTTTCGTGATAAGGTACGCGTATATTGTGATACTGCGCTGTATCAACGTAATTTGCCTACACCTGATGATTTTGCAGAAGCAGCACGTAAGGCCAGGAAAATGGGGTTCAATGCGATCAAGTTTGATCTTGACCAGGTAAATGATCCCAATAAGTATGATCTGTATAACTGGACAGCCAGCCCGGCTGAGCTGCAACGTATGTATGATCAACTGGCAGCTGCCCGTGAGGCAGTAGGCCCGGACATTGATATCTGTGCTGATATGCATGGTCGTTATGATGCGGTTACGGCCCGTAACATTGCCAAACGACTGGAACCCCTGAACCTGATGTGGCTGGAAGAACCAGTACCGGCTGAAAATGTAGAAGCTTATAAATTAATAGCTGATTCCACCAGTACGCCTATTTGCGTTGGGGAAAACCAATACCTGGCTTACGGGTTCAGGAGAATGCTTGAGACAGGAGCGGTAGATATCGTAATGCCTGACCTGCAAAAATGTGGTGGGCTAGGGGAGGGCCAGCGGATAGCTAACCTGGCTAATCTTTATTATGTGCCGTTTGCACCGCATATGGTAGCTTCTTTTTTGGGAGCGATGGCTTCAGCACATGTGTGTGCGGCTGTACCTAATTTTATGATATTGGAATGGCAGAGTTATTTTCATACACAGCCGATGTTTAAGGAGATTGTGTCTTATGATGGCGAATGGGTGGATAATGGGTTTATCAGGGTTTCAGAAAAGGATGGTATAGGGGTAGAGATAAATGAGGAGGGGATGAGGAAGTATGCGATGGCGGGAATGCCTTTTTTTGAATAGGGATTGGTTGGAGTTCTCGTCCGGAAACAAGTATGCCAAAGAAACAATATGTTGTATTGTCAACGTATACTTCCTGCTAATGCCTTAATTTTATATAATTAAGATTAGCTAGTACTTTATGTTTGAGATTTTTGAAAAATATATCCGGCAAACGAATGTCATACCTGTAGCAGACCTTGCAATAGTAAGGGAAAGTTGTACGGAGAAAAAGGTACGAAAAGGGCAATCCTTATTACATGAAGGGGAGATTTGGGCACTCAATTGTTTTATAACATCGGGCTGTTTCCGACTTTATAGAACAGATAAAGCAGGCATTGAGCACACGGCAAGATTCGCAATAGAAAATTGGTGGATCACTGATATGGAAAGCTATATATTCCAAAAGCCTTCAGAGTATAATATAGAGGCCCTGTCTTCAGGTACAATTATTGTCTGGCCCAAAAATGCCTGGGATGAAATCCTGAAGCTCAGTCCTGCTATGAAACTTTTTAATGATCAATTGCTGGAACGGGCCTATATAGCTAGCCAAAGAAGAATTTTTTCCCTGATCAGTAACAGTGCTGCGGAGCGGTATTTTGAGTTTCAGAAGACTTATCCGAATGTATTCAACAAAGTTCCCTTACATATGGTCGCATCTTACCTGGGAATATCCAGAGAGACTTTAAGTCGTATCAGAAGAGAGTATGCAAATATTTGACCAGTATATAGGAAAAATTAAAAGCAGATCTGTTCTGCTTTTAATTTTAATTTTATGATTTTCTGGTTAAAGTATTAAAGGTTGGGGTGTAAACCGACTACCGGACTAACGCTTTCCAACAACGATGCCACGTGAAGAATAGTCAATTCATCATGCCAGCTACCCACAATTTGCACAGCTATCGGAAGCCCTTCACTACTTGTACCAAAGCGCATGGCAATTCCCGGTAAGCCTGTAATATTGAGAGGAACGGTCGCTCCCTGCAAATAAGTTGCATCTACTTTCTGGCCATTTATCAGGAATTCTTCAATGCCATGCTTTTGGGCGGGCAGTGGCAGTACATGGGTAAGCAATACATCGTACTTTTGAAAATACCCGGCGAAGCCATCTCTTAATCTTTCGGCAGCTTGCTCTGCATCAATAAAATCCTTCATCGATGTATCTGGTATTGAAAGCATTGTTTTCGCCATCTTATAGATTTCTTCCTGACTTCGACCTGTAGTCGCTTCCCGAAATGCTTCCTTCATCTCCATGACATGTAAACGATTGAATACATCCAAAGCAAAATCAAGTTCCAGTGCAGGAATACTCACAGCCTCTACAACCATCCCTAAACTTTTAAGTGCATCAGCAGCTGCTTCAACTATGGCAGCAACTTCAGGATCTACCGGACCGAATCCTGGTCCGACCATCCATCCTACACGTAATTTACGATTGGATTTATTGCTTGCTTCAGGTATCATTGCAGAACTGATGGAGGAAAATGCATCAAGGCCATCCGCACCAGACAGCACATTGAAAGCCAAGCTAAGGTCACGAATACTGCGAGCCATTGGACCCACATGCCAAAACCGGCGAGGAACGCGAGGCCAAATGCCGGTCATTGGTACACGGCCATGTGTAGCTTTAAGCGATACAATGCCTGTTTGTGCAGCAGGGCCACGAACAGAGATAGCAAGGTCGGTTCCAAGTCCAATGGGTGACATGCCCGCTGCAATTGCGGCCGATTCCCCGCCACTGGAACCACCCGGTGTGCGTGACAGATCCCAGGGATTGTTTGATCTTCCACTCAGCAGGTTATCACTTTCTATCCAATATGAAAATTCAGGGAGGTTAGTCTTTGCGAGCAAAATAGCACCCGCCTGCTTCATACGGGCAACACTCGTTGCATCAATACTGGGAATACGTCCTCTGAAAATTGGCGAACCACGCTGTGTTAAAATATTGGCAGTATCAATTGAATCTTTAACAGTAAAAGGTACCCCATGGAAAGGTCCTAAGTCTCCGCCTCTTAATACTGCAGCTTCTGCTTTTTTTGCCTCTTCCAAAGCAGTATCGGCAACCGTAACAATTGCATTAATTGCCGGATTTAGCTCTTCGATGCGATCCTGGTGGGCTTTTACAACTTCAACAGGTGATATGTCTTTACGACGGATCATTGCTGCCAAACTACTCGCATCCTGGTAAAAAATAGGATCAATTTCGCTGTTTCGCAAGTTCATAAAATCAATTTAAAAGTTTTGGCAAAGGAGGATTTTCTCATTTCCAGAACAAAAGTACAGTGAGACGAGCCATGGAGACGATGTCAAATAACACTTTCTGGATGTGACATTTGTCACATAAGCTAAGCGGTCATTCTGGTGGATGATCCGGAACAGGGTATTAAGAATGTGGCCAATTTAAATGCTCCGGCAGTTATTACAAACACCCATTTATGGTATGAGTTCCAGTTTGTATTTTGTGGTAAGGGATATCAATTTCTATAGAGAATCATCATATTTTATGTTATAATTAACCTTTGATGTCCTCCTATATTTGAGTCCAGAGAAGACTGGAATTTCGGGAGAGCGGGACAATTGTAATAAATGCTGTTTCATTACAAACTATTCTTAATGAATTGCTTATGAGAAAAAGAACAATAGTTTTAATAGGATTCATAATATTTAAATTCTTCTTACAATATATTCTGATAAGCCCTGAATACGATTTACAACGGGATGAATATTTACATCTTGATCAGGCACATCACCTGGCATGGGGCTATTTATCAGTACCTCCTGTGACTTCCTGGATTTCTTTTCTGATCATGCTACTGGGTAATTCAATCTTCTGGATTAAGTTCTTTCCCGCGTTATTCGGAGCCTTGACTATTGTAATAGTATGGAAAGCCATTGAAGAATTAAACGGAGACCTGTTCGCCTTAATTACAGGAGCGACCTGTGTATTGTTTTCAGCTATATTGGTTTTAAATACCCTATATCAGCCTAATTCACTAGACGTGCTGAGCTGGACGGCCTTTTACTACTGCATCCTAAAGTATATAAATTCAGAAGAGGAGAAATGGCTGTTGCTTGCCGCCATTATTTTCGCCATAGGATTCCTGAATAAATACAACATTATATTCCTGCTCCTGGGGCTTCTTCCGGCACTTATATTATCACCTCAACGAAAGGTATTTACCAGTAAAGGATTTTATCTGGCCGCTTTACTTGCATTGGTACTGATTCTTCCGAATCTGCTTTGGCAATACAACAATGGTTTTCCGGTTGTTCGCCACATGAAAGAATTATCGCGTTACCAATTGGTGAATGTAAGCAGGGTGGGATTTTTAAAATCGCAGTTGCTATTCTTTTTTGGTGCAGCTCTTGTCGTTTTATCCGGATTAGGAGCTTTGGTATTATACAAGCCATTTCAAAAATACAGGCTCTTTTTCTGGACATTCATCTTCACCTTATCTATTTTTATCTACTTTAAGGCAAAAGATTATTATGCTATGGGGGTATATCCGGTTTATATGGCTTTTGGTGCTGTATTTCTTTCAAGAGCATTGTCAGGGGACTGGAAAAGGTATTTACGTCCTTTGGTAATTATAATTCCCTTGCTTGTCTTCTTCCCAATGTACAAGGTTGCTTTTCCCAATAATGGTCCTGAATACATCCTGAAGCACCAACAGCAATATAAAAGATTAGGACGTCTTCGCTGGGAAGATGGTAAAGACCATGCTTTGCCGCAGGACTTTGCAGATATGCTTGGATGGAAGGAATTGGCTCACAAAGTGGATAGTATCTATGGGCAGCTTCCCACCCGGAGTAAGACCCTGGTGCTTTGTGATAATTATGGACAGGCAGGTGCCATCAATTACTATTCTGAAAAAGGTATACAGGCTGTTTCATTTAATGCTGATTATATCAATTGGTTTGTACTGAATGAGCGGTATGAAAACCTGATCAGGGTGAAAGAATATTATGACAGGGATGATGGATTGCAACAGACAGGTGCCTATTTTCGTACCGGGGTGGTAGCTGATTCTATCTCTAATCCGAATTCAAGAGAATATGGAACGACAATTTTCCTTTTTACGGGTGCTAAAATTGATATAAGGCAGCGAATAAAAGAGGAAATTGAAGAAGAGAGAAAATATTAGGAGATTGTTGGTCCTGTCTTTTGAGTACACCGGTGCTACATAATGGCTGTTGATAAAATCGAATCATTCACAGCGGAAGAAATTCAAATGGCAGGAGGGCTTATGCCGATTGGAAAGCTCTTTAAGCAACAGGCATTTAAAGTATTGGATATGGGGAGCTGAGAAACCTGTTTTTTTCGATGACTAAACAGTTGGATCGATGAAAAAGAGTTTTTACATATAATCTTTTTATCTTGCAGCCCATTAAATATTAATCACGTGAAAATCACTCTTTACCTGGCCATTACCCTGGCAGTATTTGGAATTTCCTGCAAGAAGCAATATTATCAATACAATAAAAGTCTGATCGACATACAGTCGGTAAAAGCAAATGAGAGTTGCCCAAATGGAGGATATGTTATCTTAAATGGAAATGATATCAATTTTAACGGCACGCTGGATTCCAATGAAGTGCAGAACCGGGAGTACATCTGTAATGGCTCGGACGCAAACAGTGATAAAAAAACGATTTTATCTTTTGGGATTTCTGGTGGAACTGTTTCGAATAGTGCAAGTGGAACCATCTTTGGGGCTATCCCCCAATTTAATAAGCTTGATTATAGCAATGTAGATTCTATCACTGTTTATGCTTCATTGAATAAAGGTTACTCTTCAGACCCGGTTGCTATAAATGCGACTATTGAAGTTTATAATGTTACGGATAATACCATTATTTCTGGCAGTGCTGTTGGAAGTCTGTTAACGGCCACTCCGGCTTTAGTGGAATCAGGGAATTTTTACAGTTCACTACCTGAGAAGAATGTTAACCTGGCTATTAGATATAAATCACCTGTAGATGGGTATAGTGCTGTAATCAATTATGCCTACCTGATTGTTTATAAGCATTAATTTTATCAAAATAGACCTGATTCTTTTTAGGTATCAGGTCTATTTTAATAAAAATATATGTTGCTATGTCTTATCGTCTCCATCGTTCAAGGCATTGTAACGCTCATTACTGATCATTAATATTATCCAGTCCTATTACTTGTTTTCTCTGTGAAAAAACTTCGGTGCTTTCGATAGCTTTTCTGCAAGTATAGGGGTAGGCATTGGCTTTATTTTTTTTAAATATTCCCAACCAATTTATTAGCGATTCCAAAGCGGCGCTTATTCGTTCTCCTGCTCTATCTGTATCTTTTTGTAACAATAATCCTGGTCTGAAGATGATGTAATTGTAAAAGCCTAATTCTGAAATGTCGCTTTTACATAGTCCTCTCTACCAGGTAAGTTCATCAGATCTATTTTGTTAAACCCTTATATCCTGTTTCATCAGGGCTGTCTTCCCTGAACCGTATTTTTCCTGATCCTACTCAGCGATTTGGGAGCGATACCCAGATAGTTGGCAATATGGTACAAGGGGACTCTTTGCAAAATTTCCGGCGATTCTTCCACCAATTTCAGGTAACGTTCTTTGGCATCGACTATCTGAAAGTGCAGGCTTTGCCGGACGATCTTCAAAAAAGCTCTTTCAACCAGGATCCTGAGCAGCTTTTCCAATGCTGGGATAGCAATAAGTAATTCATCCAGGTCCTTTTGATATAAAATATGAATCGCCGAATCTTCCAAAGCCTTAATGTTGAGAAAGGAAGGGATGCCATTTAGCCGGCTATACATATCTCCAATCCATTCACCGTTGAAACCGAAATCGGTGGTATACTCCGTGCCATTTTCCAAAGAGCGGAAATAAACAAAAGCTCCCGATTGGACAAATGCCACGAAATCACAAACCTGGTCCTGGTATAAAACGTAATCTCCTTTTTTGATTTCCCTGTAGTTTAGCCGTGCGGCAAATGTCTGCCACTCTTTATCGCTCAAGGGTAAAAGGCTTTCAACCTGTTGTTTTAGATCTTGTTTATCTGTCATTCCACAAATACATATGAATTGTGGGGCAAATTTACAAAAACAAATACTTAAATATTGTACACTATCCATTGGTCTGGCCGGGAGTTATGTGAGCTACCTGCTAATGAGGCATAATAAAATAGCTGTTTCATTGCCGGAGCAGATTGACCTATAGTTCTCATGTCCTTTCGTGCCACAAGCTAATAAAATATAACCCATAACATCATTCATCTTATTGTTTTTCCCATAACCTGAAGCCTATACGGATGACCGGCGCAACATCTGCATTAGGTATTGTGTATTGTACGCCATTGAAATCGCGGGTTTTATCGCCCCGCAAATAAAGGTGCAGACCAGGTTGCAGGTATATGTATTTACCAAAGAAAAACTGGTAGCTGATACCTCCGCCAAAGTCATTGCTCCGTATATCCTGGCGAATGCCGGTAGACTTTTGTTCAATGGCAAAAGTGTGCATTTCCAGAAATGTATAGAGTTCCAGGTTCTTCCAGATATTATATCCCAGGAAGATACCTGGAGATGTTTTGTAGAATCGTTTGAAATCATCCTTTTGGTTTTTCAGTCCGGCAGGTTCTGCATTATAGTGGCCACCATTGATAACGCTTACTCTTACGCGGAATTTATCGTAGCGGAATCCTACGGCGGCGTGGTATCCACCTGTAAAAAACATCGGGAAGAGCGATTCTGCATCAATGGCTTGTTTAGCCTTGTAATGCGGTGGATCAGGATGCCAGAAACTGCATTTCAGACTATCCTGTGCATGTAGTGCTATTCCGTAAAAGATGGCAATGGTCAATAATAGGTAACTTTTCATCTTTGAAGTGTTTTATCGATACTGCAAAGGTGGAAAGTTTGCGTCATGCCATTGCTCCACATTTGTTACCAAATGAACCGGAACCAAGCTTTTTCATTTCCATAAGTATTCCATTCAGGGTAAAATATGCATTTAATCCTTATTCATTAAAACCTCAAACATCTTCTGAAGCAGAAAGAATTTTGTTCGGGATTTGGGTAGGAATGTATGGTTTGGCTGTCCTGTATGCGGACGCTAGGGCTGGTATAGGTCTAAAAAGAGCTTTTTCCCAACACTTTCCTCCAGACAATTATGGGATAAACAGGAAAAAAGTGCTTTATCTAAATTGTGATGGGCCGGATATCAGACCAATGCTGGCAAATGCTGGTTCAACATATTGAGAGCATTGAAAAAGTGCTGATAGGGGATGCCCAATGGGTTAATAATATGAGCCTCACCTTAAAGGTTCTTGTAGATTACTTGTAAGATATACAGGTTATTGCAACAGGGTCTTCAGCGTTGAAACCTGCAAATGAAATCAACGAACCACTGACAGGTCCCGAGCGGGAATATCATTTGTATTCATTCTTAAGTACAGAAATGGTAACCAATAGTTCCCTTCTACAGGAAAATAGACTAGCTATTTTATTATTTACCAGTACATTGAAACCTGTACCAATCATGACCGGAAAGGTGATCAATAAAATAGTACACTAATAGAAGAGATACAGACTGAAATAGACAAGTATTACCAAAGAATACGAAATGCTCTATGAAATTGGACGATGAATTTACTGCTGAAGAATTTAAACAGGCGTATGTCATATTTTACTATATTTGTTAGGTAAACTAATTAGTTAGACTAATAAATAAGAAGGAAATCATGGACAGATCAGCACAAAACAAGCCGGCAAAACAGCAAACACCCGGTGGACTTTACCCCTTGGCCGGAATGCCGGTAGCCCGTATAGGTTACGGTGCCATGCAATTGAGGAGCTGGGTGGATGCGCCGGAAAAGGCCAGGGCGGTGCTGGAACGCGCCATAGAATTGGGCGTGAACCATATCGATACGGCAGAATTTTATGGTAACCGTTTTGCCAATCGGGTGATTGCCCAGGTAATTAAACATGTTGATGGAATAGTGGTGGCGACCAAAGTAGGTGCCAATCCCAATCCGCAAGGCCCACACCCTCTCACATTGGCACAGCGCCCCGAGCAGATACGTGCCACAGTGGAAGCAAATCTCGAAAGCCTGGCGGTGGCACATCTGCCGCTTGTAAACCTCCGCCGGTTAGACGCAGGGCCCGGGGTGATCCCGGAAGCAGATCAACTGGTAAATATCGACGACCAGCTAGCAGAACTGATTGCCTTACGTACTGCTGGTAAGATCGGCGCAATCGGCCTGAGTGGTGTAAATCTCGATGTTTTGAAGCATGCGCTGCCTGCTGGTATTGCCTGCGTACAAAATGCCTACAGCCTGGTAAGCCGCGAGTTTGAAGATATGCTCACTTTTTGCCTCGCCCATAATATTGCCTGGGTGCCATTTTTCCCCCTGGGTGGTGCAGCGCTGAACTGGCCCAAAGTAACGACGGAGCAGGCCGTGATTGATATTGCGAAGCGACTGCAGATAACGCCGTCACAGGTAGGACTGGCCTGGTTACTCCAACATTCCCCTAACACCTTACTCATACCCGGTACCGCCAGTATCGAACACCTGGAAGAAAATATGGCGACTACGACCGTCGTACTGGATGACGCGGCCGTACAGGTGCTCGATGACATTTATCGTCCCGCATAAATTGGGGCGGCCGGCAAAAATCTTATCTTCGCGATCGGATAGTGAAGACTGAAATAACGTGCTGTAAGATAAATTTTAAGTTGGTACCCATGCATCTGGACGAATTAAGCGTACAATTAAGATTGTTCAACTCTGCTTTTCATAAAGCTTTGCGAAAGGAAATGGCGGAAGCCAGTTCTTATTCCATGACGGAGATGGAGACACTTTTTCATATTTACAAAACCGGGAAAACACTCCCAACAGACCTGGCCACTATCACGCGGATTAGCACCCCCTCCATGTCGCAGATCCTCAAAAAAATGGAAGCTGACGGGATAATCAAAAGGATACCGGCCGAAGATGATAAACGAAAAGTACATGTTTCTTTGACGAATAGTGGCAAAGAGCTGGTGGAGAATTTAAGAGATAGTAAAGACGAATATCTTAAAAAGCTGATCCCGGAGAAATTGTCTGCAAAAGAAATCGCCCTGCTAAAAAGTGCCATCCCGGTGTTGAATAAGCTGATTTCTTAAAATTTTATTTACGCCAACAGCGGTGCAAGTTATAATATTCATTCCGGGCTAGTCGATAAGCGCTGCTATTGAGTGAATAGCAAGTGCCCATAATCTTATAAAGGCTTGTAAGTTAGACTTACAGGCCTTTTTTCATTGCAGGGCTGTTGGTATAATAATGCTGAATTTACTGCTATCCAGGGAGGAGCCAGAAAAATACACACTTGCTGACCCTGTCCCGCAAGTGTGTATGTCGGTGGTATGAACTTGTCACTGTCAGAAACAATGGCTATACATTTTCTGTGTTAATCCTGCGGAGGATATAAGCCTTGAGTCGCAATAATGAAGTTCACGACGAGGTAAGGCATCATGTTCTGGTGTGCCTGGCTACCACCGGTATTGCTGATAGCACTAACTCCCAGTGTGGCATTCGGTGTTGTTGTGCCTCCTGCCGGCAAAGGCAAAGTTGTATAAAGGTTTACGTCCGGGTAAGGTGGAGTTACTGTGCTGTTATTGCCGTTTGAAGCTGCCAGCATATTATTGACAGGCGAGCTGGTGATAGCGGGAGTGTTAATTCCTGTTAAAGTGTGTGTATGTGGTGGCAGGTTAGCTTCAGTAAGTGTTACCGTGGTAGCACCTCCGCCGGCCGCCAGCACATAGTTACCCGTGCCTCCCTGCGTGCTGAT
Organism: Chitinophaga silvisoli; assembly: GCF_003412465.1. Classification (GTDB taxonomy): domain Bacteria; phylum Bacteroidota; class Bacteroidia; order Chitinophagales; family Chitinophagaceae; genus Chitinophaga; species Chitinophaga silvisoli. The sequence continues at coordinate 155,611 of NZ_QTJV01000013.1, read as the reverse complement.
GGTGCCCGCACCAACAGGTAATTTCACACGGAGGTCGGGAAGATTGAAGTTGGTAACACCATTTCCGCCATATGTTACCCCCAACAGGGAGTACAATGCTTCATTACCATTAATGGGCAGGGTAGCTCCATTACATAACGCCCAGTTCTCAGGCGCATAATTGCCCGCAAAAGCGCGGATCTCTCCTATATAACAATCCATTTGATCAGTTTTTTAACATTAAATAAAGGCTGTTAATCGTGCGAAGGCCAAATCCCTACAGATGCGATACAATAATTCGTTACCAGGTAAGGCATCCTGTTCTCATGTGGGGCTGCGGTTCCTGCACTGGTGATCACATCCGGGAAATCTACGGTAGAGGAGGCTGGAGGCGCATAGAGGTTGACCTGTGCTGTGTTTTTTGAAGTTTGAGTACTGCTTGCAGGTACATTTGGATTTCCCAGGTAATTGTTGTTAGGCCCTCCAATGTTATATACATTGCTGCCATACAATGTATGCGTGTGTGGCGGTATTGTAGTGGGATCAGTAAGGGCTACTTTTTCTGTACCGCCGAATTGTCCCAATTGAAAATTCACACCTCTTGCACTGGCTCCATAACCAACAATCGTGCGACCATTGAGGTTTGGTAATTTGAAAGTAGTAGAGCCATTTCCTCCATATGTTTGTCCCAGTAATGCGGCCAATGCCTGATTACCGCTTACTTGTAATTCCTGCCCGTTACAAGGCAGCCATCCCGAAGGAATTCTGGAGTAGGGGAAGATGCGGATTTCGCCAAGGTAATTGTCCATAATAATGATTTTGAGGTGAGTTTAAACAATGATTTTTAATTGACTTTGACCGGGAAATAACCTTCCACACAAATGCAATAGTTGAGTGCAAGATAGGGAGACACATTTGAGTGAGGCGTAACGGCTGTGGTAAGCCGGTTATAGCTAATTGTTTGTGGCGCAAATGGCACATTCAGGTCAACAGTGTTTGAATAGGCTATAACACCTTTACTGGTACCAAGCGCATAAGCATTGGTTAAATAAACGGTAGGGCCGGGTTGTGACTGTGCTCCCGACGTTTGTCCGTTACCGGTACGTGTTACACCCTTCAGCTGGTGATTGTGTGCAGCCATAGTATTTCCAGTAAGGGTGACCGTGTCAACACCTCCTGTGGCACCTACCACATTATACCCGCTTACTGCCGGATCCTTTCCCAGCAGTGTTATTCCCCGCAGGTCCGGTACCTTAAAGTTTTGACCCGGCGTACCGCCATAATAGGTGCCTATCACTGCATATAAGACCTGTTGAGACTGAATAGTGTAAGTAGTGCCATCACAAGGCACCCAGCCATAAGGCGTGTAGTTGAGGGCGAAAGCTCTGATTTCGCCGATAAAACCATCCATGATTTTTAATTTTTGTGAATAATAGAATGTGTATATGGAGTTATAATTCAACCACCATTCTTGTTATCTGTTATAAGGAAGGGGTTAAATGCAATTAATGCTATAGATTTAAACGTTTACAAAACAATTTTTATAATTCATTAACATGGAACTACCTGCCAGACTAAGCTGGATATTGCTTACGCCTGCATAATCTGACAATTAGGATAAGGTGGAATGAATGCTCATGGAACTAAGGTTTAATCTGACATTGTTATTATAGATAAGGTACCCTGGGGTAGAAAATATTACTTCTTCACTAACAACTGCTGGGGCCAATCTTCGGCTACCTTGTTATAGCCGGTAAAGTCAATTCAAAGGTTCAATTAAAATTATTTATTGTTATAATCCGTTCTTTTTTTTCGTTTATATAGTTGTGTCTTTGATATTTCTAAATTAAGGAAAAATTAAATCAAAATCACTTTTCTCTTTAAATGATTAAAATTATGTCCTTGAAAATAGAACAATTATGGGTTCGTTTTATCGACTGCCAGTGTTTTGGGAGCCACGCATTTATCTTTAATGTATCAGTTCCTTATTTTTATCCCTTGCGGATAATATTCGAATTGAAGTAATGATGTCATTTGTAGCAGTTCCAACCTCAGTTTATTATTTGATGCATTCTATTTGTTAATCTTCGTAACGGTAACAGATAAAAAATACAAACTAGTTGGTATTGTCTATACTTGCTTTTATTCATACTTTAGGAATAACAAAGATGCCAGGCATTGGCCTGGGGTGATTATCAATATTGTTTTTTTAGGCTAAGAGTGTTTAACGGCATATTTAAGCAATGCCTACCATTTTCAATAAACCTAACAATTCAACACATGGACAACGATAACACTGTTGAACCAAATACCGAACAAAGTAAGAGTGAAACTGCCGGCAAGACAAGGGCTGTTGAAGATCTGGGTTCAAAAACAGAGGCGTTGTCTAATTCGCATACTCAACCCGAAGAAACCGACAGAAACAAAACTATTTTTAAGCAACAACGCCAACTGAAAATTATTGAACAACTACCGAAGTTATCCTGGCAAGTACTAATTGTAGTTATAACAATTCTATTCCTTCCAAATCTTAAAGAAGTTCTGGGTAAGGTCAACAAGTTTAAGGGATATGGCGTTGAAATTGAATTAAAGTCTACGTTGTCCAAACACTCTCCGGACATTGTAAAGATATTTTGCTGTTATGATACAGATGCATTTGAATTGGTCCCTAAACCACCAACTAATTGGACAATCGTTAGAAAGGCAGTTGCTGAACTTGGAATTGATACCTTTCATGAAATAAAAGCGAAACGCATGATCGAAGATTGGTTTTTAGTTGACTTGGCGGGGCTTTGTAAATATCTACGCATCTCCCTTGCTAAGAAGCTTGCCAGAAAGGGAGGGCTGGAGAAAATCAAAACTCTTTTCAAAAAAGGGACGAAACCCAAAATTTATCAAATAGGCTTGTATGTTCACAAGTTCCTTCCTAATTTGAATCTATCTAAGCTTACGGTTGCATTAAATAAAGAATTAGCTCCTATCGAACTAGCACTAGGAATAAAAAAAACAGAAATGATTTCAGCATTGCCGTACGAGCACAACTAATCTCCATACTACTATGGTAAAATTGGAAACACGCTCGAATGAGCAGGTTTCACTTCTTTAGTGCCCACTGCCGGTAGGTTTTCGAACCAGCTCGAGTCGATTATCATCAAACTTATGCTAAAATAATTGTGTCTTCGCGGGAAACCTAATGCTACTCTTATGCTCCACTTAAAAAAGGTAATAAATGGAACGTTCTCTTATTAAATTTTATTTATTACCAATTATCTTCCTGATTTTTTTTCTTTAAGTATGCATCAATGCTATTAATTGAATTACTTATCTTTTCGTTTGTTACAGCCAATAATTTATTCTTACTCATCAATTTGTTTTCGAATGGCATGTCACCCGTTCCCGATGAATAATAGACAAAATTGCTAAAAATATATCTATATCGTCCATCCTTAAATTCAAGGGTTAATGTATGCCGTATCCAGCCATCCTTTAAAAACATAAATATTGGGAAATTCCCTTTAATAATAATTTTCCTTACTTCCGCATCCTTGTATTGAATAACATCATTTGCTGACTTATAATTTAGAGCCACCCACTGAAGAGCTCTTGAATATAATAGATCTCCTTTAATGGAATCTGCCGCTAAAACCTGGGAGGATTCATACAGACCGGTATTAACATTAATTGTCAGTGGTGCCTGAGCCAAACTAATTGTTGGAATAAAAGCTAATAATAAGCAAAGAATAATTTTCGAAGTCATATATTTGGGAGGTTTATACTTGTAATGTAAGAACAAGGAATTATTAGGAATTGTTCTATAAAAAATAGCGACCTGAAATAGTCTTTACATTGCTATTATAAACCACTTCTTTTCCCAAATACTGGATTGAAATTATCCCACATTCCTTGTTCTATTTCTCAAGTTCCTTCATTCGTTTCAACTCATTAGCTTCCATACCAACATACTTCGCTTTCCAATTGTACACGGTGGCTTAGCTGACACAAAAACCGCTATTAGAGCAGGTTTTGTATTATATATGCCCGGTAGCGGAGCGCCTTCGAACCAAATGGTGTTGATTATTAGTAAATTAATAGAATCTATGTATTAATTAGTTGCTCCTAAGAACTCAATGCCTAGTATTTTTCGTTTATCCTCAGGAGTACCCAAATTTATGCCCCATCTGGTTTCCATAAATTTTAATAGTTTAAGTCCTCTGTCTAAAATTTGAACCGCAGTCCAATCTGCTAGCTTAGATACTTCTATTTCACTGTAGCTCCCGAATCTATATCCGACGATTTCCTTGTTACTTTCAACCTTGATTGGAAAGCTGTAGTTTTGTAAGCTGGAATTTTTTGCTTTTGACAAGGGAAGTAAGTTGCCTAAAGAGTCACAGAGCTGCCTTTTCTCTCTGATGCCAAATTGAGAGTAATACTGCTTCCAATAAGAATCAGTTGCCTTTTGGGGGAATATGTGTTCAACCGTATTATAGTCCTCTAGTTCAATTTGAAATTGGTCCCATGAGATTTTTCTGGTTTTATTTTTTGATTTAAATTTTAATGCTTCTTCATATTCGAAAAGAAAATATTTCAAATTCTCCCAATTGTAAAATCCTCTATTATTAAAATATTTCGTTGTTTTGCTTAATAGTAGATCACCCTTGTTGATGTTAGTTATGCCCATCTTCAGCTGACTTAACAGGTCCTCTGGACCAATTTCGTTGCTAAACAACTCAGCTGCAAGCAATTCAAAATCAGGCAGTATGTCGGAATCATAACTGTAAAACAGAGATTTAATAAAACTTACTCTTTCAATAGTTTCCAACAGTTCCAATTTTAGGGACTTTCTGAGTTTTTTCTTTGAATAAATAAATACTAAAATCGGAGCAATGTCATGAAAATCTTCTAAGCGATTCATCTTTTCAAGTAAAACTTGTTCTTCTATTGAAAAGTAGGTATTTAAGATTGGGTTATGAACTTTGAACCAGATTCCGCATATTGAAGCTAAGCTACAAACGTATTTATTAATTTCTTCTTTAGATATTGGAATCGTAGCATCTGAAAAAGTTCTTTTTACTGTAAAGAGTTCGTTAAATATCTTATGAGCATAGTTTCCGGAAAGATTGTATATTTCAAGATGTAAAGACCTTTTATTCGAAGTTCCCTTAGCCTTTTTGTATACCTCCTTTACATTATAAAAGAAGTAATGAAATCTTAAAAAATGATCATCATCTAGGGGACTATTTTTGTTTTTTCCTAAAAAATGATACACTGCTTTCCAGCTATCGTTGATCTTTCGACGCAAGAAAGATCGATCATCCTCATCACAATTTAATTTGGTGCTCAAATAAATCAATCTATTTTTTAAAAGCTCCAGATTGGATAGAGGTTTGCCTCTATTATTCATCGTTTCGAAAGTAATAAATACATCTAGGTCACTACTAATACTGTAAGTATTAAATAACAGATTTTGAGTTATCTTTTTGTAAAGGTTCTCTAACTCCGAATGAGCATAACTTTTTATTTGTTCTAGAAAGTAATTTTTTGCTTGAAGTAAATTCGTTGTATAAATTGTTTCTTCTCCTAAATATGCGGATTCGGAATTTTCTAAGAAGATTTGTGTTTTCAAATATTCGTAACTTGGGTTGTCTTTTTCATATCCAAAAATAAATGATTTTGAAAGGCCTTTGTCCTTCGTGTCAAAAATATACTTTTTCTTTATCTCATTAATTGTGTCATAATTCAAGGTTTTTTCATGATCCGCAGTTTCTATTATTGCCTGAAGTAAAATAATGGTAGTGGTTAATCTCTGTTGTCCATCTACAATAAAATATGGCTCAAAGCTTTTGGAGTCAACGATCCAATAATCATCCACCCATTTATTATAAATATTGAAACTTACAGCTTCGAGCGTTAGGACACCGAAGTAATGATTATTGTTTACCTCAAGTTGAACTAAGTCTGTCCAAAACTCTTTTAGTTGCTTGATACCCCAAGCATATCCTCGCTGATAGTCAGGAATTCTGTAAATTTTTTCTGTAAATATTTTTGATATTGAATAAAGCTGACTTTCCATTTTATTAAAAATAATACTGAGAACATTTTGTATAACGGATGTTTAGTTGCAGTCATTAGGACTTAATGCTTGTAGATTGGAATTTTGGGACCATATCGATTTAACTTGAGACTAATCATAACTGCCGTTATCATCAGTCTCAAGTTAAATGTTGGTCTACAGAATGGAGAATGTGGTAATCTCGATCTACTATTTGTGCACTTTCAAATGCAATAAAAATAATGTGTTGCAGATTTATAGTTCCGCTATTTCTTTAGACTCAATAGCGATGTAATTGGATGGGTGATAGTTGCCAAAATTGGAAGAGCCTAAGTTCGACAACACAATGTCTAGTATCATTATCGAATGGTTATTTTTGAAAAGACGGAATTTCCTCTTTCACTTTTTCAAAAATTTCATTTATCAGATCATTTGAAAGTCCATCATTTGAGTATTCAACGGTCTCTTTAATGAGTCCATCTGCACCCAATTTTTTATATGCATCCTTGAATCTCCACTTGCTCTCATGGTAAACTAGTTCTGGATTTTTAGGCAATGGAGTGTCAGGTTTATAACTACTATGAATTGCTATATTGGTAATAATTGGATTTTTCCCATCATAGTCAAGATCAAACTGAATTTCAATTCCTCCTTTTAATGTATTGTGCTGTATTCTGATGTGCTTCATTTTTTAAGGTTGTAATATGATTTAATATTAGCTATTGGTTTATAATTTAATAATAGCTATTGGTGTATAATTATGCCAAAACTGACCCTAAGTAATAGTTTTAATTATTGCAAATGTCAAAACGCGAATTAATAACTATATATTAAACTCACCTTATTTATCTTAATAAGATATTGTTGCATTTCTCCAGACTTTGTAACATATTAATAAGAAAGGTCTAATTGAAACAGATGTTATAATACGGGGTAGCTTTGTCGAAAATCACCAGCAGAAAAATGAGTATTTTAAGCATTTGCTTGAGCTGGAGGCGAGTATGTCTATGGATGTTCTGTCTTTTGCTGGACTTGATTGGCTGTATGTTGAAGTAGATTTCGAATGACTTGTTATAATACAAAGCCCCGAAATTCTATTCTTACATGCTACAAATGAAGGAACACCTTGGTTAATCGAACCAAGTTCGAATTGAATATGAGGTACTTATGGAATGATGGGTAATGGCAATAAATGCAAAAGCCGCTCTTAGAGCGGCTTTTGTATTTATTGTGCCCAGAACAGGAATCGAACCTGCACTCCGTTGCCGAAACAAGATTTTGAGTCTAGCGCGTCTACCAGTTCCGCCATCTGGGCAATCACAACCGTCCTTCAGTTGCGGGTTGCAAATGTATGCAATAATTTTTAATTGCAAAATAATTTTATTTTTTCTCCCTCTTATTTGAATATCGGAAATTACCGATATCTTTGTGATCACAAATGATCCAAAAGATGAGCACAAATAATCTCTTTCAGCCATTCCAACTTAAATCGCTGAATATTAAGAATAGAATTGTAATGGCTCCCATGACCAGAGCCTTTTCCCCTAACGGTATTCCCGGCGCGAACGTAGCCGAATATTATAAACGCAGAGCTGAAGGCCAGGTAGGCCTCATCCTCTCTGAAGGCACCGTCATCGATCGCCCATCTTCAAACGCACATCCCGGTGTACCACATTTCTACGGTACCGAAGCCCTCAATGGATGGAAACATGTCATCGATGCAGTACATGCCGCTGGTGGCGCTATGGCACCCCAAATCTGGCACCAGGGTATCCAGCCGAATCATCCTTCCGGTTGGCTGCCTTCAGCGCCTTTTGAAGGGCCCTCTGGCATTTTAGCACCAGAAGGTACCAATGGTAAGGCACTTACTGAAGAAGACATCGCCGATATTGTCCGCGCTTTCGCCCAGGCAGCAGCCGATGCAAAACGTCTTGGTTTTGAAACCGTCGAACTCCATGGTGCCCATGGCTACCTGATTGACCAGTTCTTTTACGCTCTTACTAATAAGCGTACAGACAAATACGGTGGTAATACCATCGGCGAGCGTACACGCTTTGCCGCTGAGGTAATCAAAGAAGTGAGAAAAGCAGTAGGAGAGGATTATCCAATCATCATCCGCCTTTCACAGTTCAAACCAACTGAATACAATCATAAATTAGCGGCTACTCCTGCCGAAATGGAAGCATGGCTCACGCCAATGGTTGATGCGGGTGTCGATATTTTCCATTGCTCTCAGCGCCGTTTCTGGGAACCTGAATTCGAAGGCGATGACCTGAACTTCGCAGGTTGGGCTAAAAAACTGACAGGAAAAGCTACCATCACCGTTGGCTCTATTGGCCTCTCCGGTGATTTTATGGGGGCTTTCCAGGGTGAAAGCTCTTCTCCAAGTTCCCTGGATGAATTACTGCGTCGTTTCGATCGCGGAGATTTCGACCTGGTAGCTGTTGGTCGTCCATTACTGGCAGATCCTGCCTGGGTAGTGAAGATTAAGGAAGAACGTAATGGCGAACTGAAAGGCTTTAGTAAAGAAGCACTGGCAACATTGATTTAATAAAAAGTAAACCTAACTATAAAAAAGTCCTCCGGTTTAAACGGAGGACTTTTTTTCTGAGAATAGTTTTCATCCCCGTTGGTGAATTCCGCCTGTCATGAATGTTTTAAGCCAGGTTTTATACCTTTAATTGTTACTTACACCAAATCAAAAATACCGGAAAAATCCCCTCCCAATCCCTTCCCCAAATCATCTACTTTTGATTCAATCAATTTCACGTAGTTAATCTTATTCTCTAAAAATTACCAATTATGGAATTTCAAAGATCCCAAATGCTCTACGACAACGGTTATTACAAATGGCATGCACATGATGATCGTGATAACCCTTATTACCGCGGTGGCACCGATGCGCGCCAATTAAACAGGACAGAAGGCTATGAAGTCCTGTATTTCATTAATCACTTCGTCCCTAAACACAGGTTTCGTCAAGACCTCCCTACCTACAGGAAAGTAGAACAGATAATCCGATACCACGTACCCTCAAACATCCATAAACGGGAACTTATTGCGAAATGGATCCTTGATAATTTTTCCAGACTCTAATCAACAAAACCCACATACAATGCAATTTAAAGTAGTCCCCTTTACCGCCCATATGGAGAGAAATGATACTTCTGCAAAAGTAGCCAGCCAAATGCAAACTATTATTGACGATCATGTGTTACAAGGCTGGGAATATATACGCATGGATTCCGTACAAACCTTCATCGCTGCCGATGAAGGCTGCTTCGGTATCGGCGCAAAACCAGGTTTCTATACCACCTATAATGTACTGGTATTTAAAAATAACATATGAAATGGCTGCTGATGGCGCTGATTCATCTCTATTGGACAATACCCAAAAAACATAGAAGACGTTGTATTTTTAAACATACCTGTTCTAAGTATGTTTATCAAACCACAAAAGAGAAGGGATTTCTCCATGGAATGCATGCGCTGAAACAACGTGTGAGACAATGTAGGCCTGGTTATGCTTTATATACCGGGGATGATAGTGAAGAATGGGTGATCCTGCCGGATAAAGAAATAATAGCAAGAAGATGTACGAATGTTTAACAGCGGGAATTCACCAACAGGAATAAAAAATAAAAAAGCCCGCAAACATAACATTTGCGGGCTAAATATTTAAACATACATTAAGACCTATCCAGCGTCTCATTCATCTTCTCCACCTTCTCATTATTCTCCTTCTTCATTTCCGCCAGCTTGTTCCTCAACTCTGCATTACTCGTCGCCAATATCTGCACCGCCAGCAATCCCGCATTCCGCGCACCATTCACACTCACTGTAGCCACCGGAATATCCCCTGGCATCTGCACAATAGACAACAAAGAATCCCAGCCATCCAAAGAATTTGATGACTTAATCGGAACCCCGATTACAGGCAAAGTAGTGATCGCAGCAACCATACCAGGAAGATGCGCTGCACCACCCGCACCAGCTATAATGATCTTCAGTCCGCGCTCTTCTGCACTGGCTGCATAATCAAACATCCTTTGCGGACTGCGGTGCGCAGACACTACATTAAACTCATAGCCTATGTCGAACTTCTTTAACACCTCTATTGCCTGTCGCATAATAGGTGAATCAGAACTACTGCCCATAATAATGCCTACTTCTACCTGTTTCATATGTATTAATTTAAAATTTTCCGAATAGTTTCTGCCTTCTTAAGAATATCTTCCATGGTACTGCCGGTAACAGTTACATGACCTACCTTTCTGCCTATCCTGCTACCTTTCTTACCATACCAGTGAAGATGTGCACCTGGTACCGCCAACAGGGAATTGAATTTCTCCTGCCTGTCAGACCTCAACGCCTCGTTCTCCAGGATATTCAACATCAGTGAAGGCAGGTGCAGCGCCGTTTCACCCAAAGGCAATCCTAATATAGCACGCAGCAATTGCTCATATTGTGAAGTGGTACTGGCTTCTATCGTATGGTGACCGCTATTGTGTGGTCTTGGAGCCAGCTCATTCACCAGGATTTTATTGTCTTTTGTCACAAACATTTCTACTGCCAGGATACCTACCAATTTCAACGCATCCGCAATCTTCTCAGCAATTGCAAATGCTTCCTCAGCCATCCCGTCCGCCAGTTGCGCCGGCGCTACCTGGGATTCAAGCACAAACTTCTCCTCCGAAAAGACCATCATCACCGGATCATAACATTTCACTTCGCCCTGTTCGTTTCTTCCTACTATCACAGCAATTTCATGCTTAATATCCACCAGCTCTTCCAGCACTGAAGGCGCATTAAAAGCCTTCTCAATATCTGCTACTGTCTTTAACACCATTACGCCATAGCCATCGTAACCATCACGACGTTTTTTAAGACAGCCCGGAATTTTATCTTCATGCTTAACCAGGTCATTTTTATCTTCAATAGCAATGCCTGGCACCACCGGTATATTGTGAGAAAGCAAAAACTGCTTTTGTGTGTACTTATCCTGGATCACTTGAATAGTAGCAGGAGAGGGGAAAACCTTTTTACCTTGTTTTTCCAGTTCACGTAATGCATCAATGTTCACCGCTTCCATCTCAATAGTGATCACATCCAGTTCCTTGCCGAATGCCAATACATCGTCGAAAGATTTAGGATCACCACAGAAAAAAGAAGAAGTATAACGGGCACAAGGTGCATTTGCATCCTTATCCAATACTGAAACGCTGAGTCCGAGATCAATAGCATGCCTTAAAAGCATACCTCCCAGCTGGCCGCCTCCTAATATTCCTATTTTCAAATTTTCAAGCATAGAATTCAATTGGGATGCAAAGGTAAAAAACTATTGCAAATGATCGTAATACAATTCTATTACGGGTTTTCCGGGTTAGAGAGGCAATTAATCCCCCTAAAATATTGGGTAAACACCCCTTGCCAGCGCCTGTTTTGCTTATAAAACACGGCAACTGGCTAAAAGTTGATCTGGCTGATATCGTATAATATTATTATGCGTTAATCCCCCGAAAAGGTTACTCATTAAAAAGAGGTTGTATCAAAAGTAACCTGAAGGCATTGAGAATTACATAAACAAAAATTCTCTCCGCCAGGTACCCGGATTAAATTCCGGGAATTTTACTTTTGATACAAACTCTTTTATTTAAAACTGTATGCCTGATATCACCTTTGCCAAAAGCTCTGCAATTATAGCTCCTCCTTTGTCCGAGGGATGTATCCCATCATAAGTAATATCCATTGCTTCCTTCGGATACGGATAGCGGTCTCCTACTGTAAAGGGTATTTTGGTATAATCAGGATAAGCATATTCTTTGTACTCACGCGTTACAGGATCTCGGAGTAATTTAAATTTCACTGCATGGCTGATCTCCAACCTGGGTTCACTATAGAGGTCCAATACCTCGAAGTTTTCTGCCTTGCCAATTGCTTTAACAGCATTAACAAATGTCTCCAGACTTTGCCCTTCCTGTTCTTTATAAGATCCCCAGCTATTGAAATTGTGATTAAGAAGGTACACAAAATCGCCACGCTGCATAGGGGTGATGAGTATAATATGTGCTTTCGGGTTAAGGCTGCGCAATTTGTCAATGATCACCCTGAAAGCACCATTTAAAGTTGCAATGCCAGTATTGTTAGTATAATCGTCTAATGTACCCGGTTTTACACCCAGCCACCAGTCGTTCGTGCCCAGGAATATGGTATAAACATCTGAAGGTTTTATACCCAGGTCATCTATTTTGTAGGCTATTTCAACACTTGTAAGGTAATTCTGGCCCTGGTTGGTATAGGTCAATCCAGGCACCAGTTCTGTAGTTCTTGTTATCCAACCTTTTTCAACACGATTCTCACTCTCTTCCAGGTGGTCATTTAAATAAGTAAAGGAATCTCCGATGGCTGTCCAGGTAATGCTTTTCCGGGACTCGTTTTGTGGTATAAAAGAGCTCATCGACACTGTTATGATTAATAACAGTGAAAATAGTTTACGAATTGGCATACTAAGCTTTATATATCACATACGTATTATATTATGTTATGGTTGTATGTTTTGTGTTAATTATTCATATTTATGATATTTTTTTATCCCTTATAGTGATTTCATGAAATAAAGTCTTGCCCATAGAGGGCTTGAAGCAGGGAAGATTTTTTTCGTTAGATAGGACTGTTAATTTGTTTGTTAAGGGACTTGATTCAAGGTCAAGAAACTAAATTGAAATACAGTATCTTATAAAATATTACCAAATTATCTTTTAAATCTCCGTAATTCATATTATTTTTGTTTTATATGTTATAGTCAACCCTATTACTGTTTTAAGAGGACAATATTATACCCAGACCTATATTACTATGAATAATACCCTATCCCAGGACCAAAAGGATGAAATAAGACGTTCCATCCTGCAATCAACTTTTATCATGGACATAACTGTCAGACGATTAGTGGAGCAAGGCTTTAACGAAGCTACCGCACACTACTTAGTCAGCAATGAAGTCAAAGCATTTAAACAGGAAATTGTTGAGAGAGCCCTGCGGAACAAGAAAGAGGAAGAGGCGAGAGGAATCGCCTTTATTGTTGTAGTGCTGGTATCCCTCGCCGGTACCATCTTTAACGTGCATTCGCTTACATGGACGGTTGCTGCAATGTTGATCGCAGGCGGTGCCGGTTATTTTGCTTTTAGAAATAAACCAGTTGCAGGTGTGCTCTCGTTCATCACATTTGCCGTTATTCTCCCATATACCTATACCTACTACCTTAAAGGGAGAACAAGGTTTATCAACATCGAACTGCTGATTCCTATGTTTTTAGCAATTATACCTGCAGCTGTCGTGTATTTCGTTGTAGCCTTTACTGTACATGCTGATAAAAAAGATAATTAAACCACAACTATACCTATGTACGTTTTTAACCAGGCAAGAAAGCGACTGGAGCCCACCGATACTAAATGTCAGTATTGCGAATCAGGGCATTCCTCGCATATGGAAGACAATTACTTTTTATCATTGTATAAAGAGCAGGACAGAACGAATATAATTGTCTACCGATCCGTAAAATACCAGAAGATTCCTGTAGGAATATCCAGGTGCAAAAGCTGCCGCAATATCCATGAAGCAGCAGCTACCAAAGCAGGATGGATTTCCGTAGGGATTGCAATAGGATTGGAATTAATTCTTTTTAAGATCGACCTGTTATGGGGCTTCATCGGTATCTTCCCGGCCCTGTTGATCATTTTTGGAGGTACTGATTACCTGCAAAAGAAATTTGTGGAAGATCAGGGGATTTCTCCGAAAGTAGATGGTGCTAAACAAAATGAAGCAGTGCAACATTTAGTAATGAGTGGCTGGTCATTTACAATGCCGACGGCATAAATTGAAAGCGGTTGTATCAAAAGTAATTTCATGGCAATTAGCATCAATAATAGAATTCTCTTAGCCAGGAATCCGGATTAAACCCCAGTAATTTTACTTTTGATACAACTTCTTTTAATTAGTAAATTTCACGTTGTTAAATGAATTACATGTTATGACCGTTCGTATCCTCCTGTTCTGTACCCTGGCTTTTTTTAACGATAACCCTTCTGAAGTCCGGGATGCCTGTTGCGGCAAATGCGTAGGGGCAGCAAATTGTACTGCCTGTACTTCATGCAACTATTGTAAATACTGTAATAGTGGAGGTAGTTGTGGGGTTTGTGGTGGAGGTCGTTATTCAGCGCCTATTCCATACTATCCAGGCAATACATCTCCCCGTGTATCCGGTCCGAAAAAATATAACAGGTCATCTGTACCAAGTACGCAATATTTTGTTGGTGTAAATTTCCTGAATGTTCGCTCAGGACCTAATGCAACTTACCCCATCATTGATAGGATTGACTATCTTACTCCCGTTAAAATTGGGGCAAGTAATAATGGATGGTGTCATATTTATTATTATAAGGATTATTTACGGGATGGATATGTATTAGAGAGGTACCTTGCCGCCAGATAATACGTTAATGATACACTTGCATTCAACCCCAGGAACTAAATCAGGGCCACACTGTTTTTGACTGTCCCCATTAAAATCTCCCACATTATTCCTTTACCTTTACACCATGTTCGACATTCTAAACAAATACACCTCCCAGGGCAACTTCTTCCTCACACCCGAGAAAGACCTCCCATCAGTCTGCAACGCACCCGCTGATACACACGGAATCTTCATCATCTACGCCCTTAAAAAAGGCCGCGTTGAACTCATCTACATCGGTCATTCCGGCAAGGTTGAAAAAGACGGCTCTTTCTCAAACAAATCAAACCTCAAAGACGAAATCATCAATGCCAACCAGTTTGGCAAAACTCCCGCCCACATCGCCTGGAAGAAACAAATGACCAGGGAAAACATCGAAGCACTCAACATCTACTGGTACGCCACTTACAATGCCAACAACAAAGACTGTCCCGAAACCCTGAAGAAAAAACTCCTTCGTCAACACCAGGATATCTTCGGCTCCTTTCCAAAATGGAATAAATCCGTTTAAAAATAATTTGCCCCCAAAAGGCAACAAACCTTTCCGGGGGCATACTAATTATTTATTTAAACTACTCCTTCACCTCTTTCTCTTTAAACACATTTCGCCCATTCTCCACCAGTACAAAATGCCCTCCCGGTATAAACCCACTCACATCTACAGACAGCACTCCATCCGCTATATTCCCAACCTTCACCACTTTCACCAACACTCCCTGTGTATTGATTACCCTTATGTAAGTGGAAAGCTTCGCGTCTAATCCCTGCAACTGCACCGATAAATAATTGACTACCGGATTTGGAAACGCCTTCACCGAAACCGAAACCGAAACCGAAACGGCCGCTTCCGCCCTAAAACCGGAAGATAACGAAGACAATGAAGTGTCCGCCACCTTTTCCTGCAAATATGCTCCTACAAGTATATCACTATACCCATCATTAGCACTAAGTGTCTGCACTTTCACACCCCGATCCTGGACTATAAAATTCTACCGGATACGCTGCTCATTATTTACATATTCTACTGTAAACTGATTTGCATGATTAAACTGTATTATAGTATCATCAATGCTCACCAAAGGTTATGCTGCCGGCTTGTAAAGGGGATGATCATCCACTGAGATGCCCCTTAGTATCAGACTAAATGACCAGTTCCCCGTATATTGATGACTATTACTCATGGCCTGACCTGTATACACCGCACACAGCTGCTGCTTTTCGTTGGAACTCCGTCTCCACCACTTAACCACGCTGAAACTTCAGGATTTTATGGTACCACATCTTATCCTTTCTGTAAAATTGCTTACCAATTTTCAAGGCTGATGCTCCTTTTCTTCCACCTGGTAAGCATAATCCAACTCCTCGTCAATCCTTAATGCCCCCCGAGGCATTTTTCAGAAAACCACAGGTTGATCTAAAAGGTATGGCTTGTATTATTTTTAAACTGATAATCCCGGTAGTTATAAAACACCGTCGCACCACTCCCGAAAGGTAAGACAGTACCGGGCACCCCATCGATTTAATATAAAAACCCTGAAAATTTTAACAAAACTCTGTGATAATAAATAAATTAGGTAGAGAGATATATTAGCCATACCTTTATAAGGATGATAGTTTGAGTTTAAGGCACTAATAACCTGGTTTTCTTTTACAGCCTTCTTTTTTACCACCTTTATTACCTCATTCGAATTTTTTCACAATAAAAACATTATACAATGGATATCTATGTGTCCAATCTGAGTCCTTTTGTTGTTAAAGAGGATTTAAATAATCATTTTTCCAAATACGGAACCGTGACTTCAGCAAATATTATAATTGACAAGTTTACCAGCCGTAGCAAGGGTTTTGGCTTTGTTACCATGCCCGATGATGCGGAAGCTGAGAAAGCTATTAAAGAATTGAACGGGTCTATAATTGACGGCAAAACAATTACCGCCAATCAAGCCAAACCCAGGGAGGAAGGACCAGCGAGATCTGGGTATAATAACCGCTGGTAACCGTGCAATGATATTGATGGAAAAGGGAATTAATCCCTTTTCCTATAATAAAAAAATTCAAATATGACCATAAGCGACATTTACAACAAACTACATAGCAGAGCCTATTACGAAAAGACTGAACACAATAAGTTCAGATTTTTGAACAATTCCCTTTGTATAGATCGCCGCGCTACTATACCAATCGTAATTCATATGCTGGATGGCATCTTCTATATGCAATCATTAAAGAAAATTGCCAATGAAAGTTTGTTTCGGCTGGAGATGAATGATGAAGAAATCAAGGTAATCAGCACAATAAATGACAGCCCGATCTTTACATTAGAGTAGATCTTCCTGCACTTTGTTTATTTAAATTTTAAAACCAAGTCTATGAATAATAACGCTGATATGCTTCTCAATAATTTTGATGTAGCTGCATGTGATTCGGTTAACCTGATGTACACTGAATTTCTTTTTTCCATTCAGCATGTTGATAGAATGAAACATGAGAACACCGTTCACCTGTGGAGTAATAAATATATGGACAGGTTAAAGCAAAGACTTGAAGGTACCGCACAGGAGTATATATCAGGTAACAGGGATATCCGGACAATCGACTGGTTTCAAAAAAAGTTGATGTATATGATCAGGCTGCATCTACAGGAGTTTTCCCAAATGATAAGATATGTGTAGTTTAAATGCTGATGAAAAGAGCCCGCCCGCTTCGGCATTTTCATAATTATTCCAACTGTTCACCCCGTACATTGTTCGCTGTAATCACCCCTACCGTATTCACCGGCAAATGCTGTGGAATCTGCACTTTGTCATGTAATCTTACTACGGTAATGACTGCTAATCCCAGTTCTTTAATGCTGTTTTCATTAGTTCGGGATCAATTCAAGTAAATTCTGGTCAATTTTGAAGTTGATTCAACTGCATGCCTATAATTGGAGATCAAAATAAAAGTAAATTTAAAAGCGTTGTTAATATGAATGCATTGATCCCTATATTTCACTTACAACCCATACTACCTTGATAATATCCATAATATTTACGTTTTCCGATTTCAATAATAGGAATCCCTGGGTACATAGCCGCGACCTTTTGAGATACAAAATAAAATAATCCCTTAAAGGGCTTAATTTTGATACAAATCAGCAAAAGAGTATATGGGAAGCAGGGCCAACTACATTATCAAAAGCAAGGGCTTATTGACTATCTATTACAACAAATGGGGTGCCTGCCAAATTACCCAGGACCTCTATTCAGGAGAAGATAATTTTTTCGAAAGTCTGAAGAAACACCAACGTTCTGATTCCCTGATAGAATACGGATGGATGGAGGGATTGGTTATTGCTGACATGGAAGCAAAACACCTGGCATTCTGGTCGTTTGATATGGAAAATGAAACATCCGTATTACGGTATTTCATGGCCAACTTGCAGGAAAGATGGCCTGACTGGCAATTAATCTACCTGCCAAATTACATCTATGATGCGGCACCCTTTATGGGAATAGACTATATCTCAGGAACTACAATTTATCAATTCAAAACCCCGACAGAAGAAGAGATCATCAATGACGGGGAAGCTGATGAATATCCTTTCGCCCTGGTCCTTATCAGGGATAACATCGGGCTTTTTGTGACAGAAACAAACTATATAACCCTTGAAAATATAATTTCTTATGGGAAGGAAGCAATTCCTTTATTAAAAAGAAGAAAATCTATTCCTCTGCCCCACGAAGGTGATGCCCGCGCCAAAAATCAATTATTCATAGATGTCGAAAATAAGCACCTGGTTATAAATGACAGCATTTTTGGTCTATGGGAAACAATGTCCTGCAAATGGCCGGAATATACCCTTAAAATGGGTTGCATGGGCTACCTGGCCATGCTGGCAGAAGCAAATATTAACATTGTCGGCATGGAAATGTCACAGGAAAAAGTTCTGGCAGCATTTGAGAAATTGATTAAGAATAATCCTGCCTGATCTAAAATAATCCATCATGTAGCCAGATCTCCTTTAATTGAAGATCGTTGTTATTAATAATCTCATATCACAGCTCACATACCCTTTTGGGAACTTTACCCTCCTTATGCACATTAACTCCCACCACAATAACATAATCTCCCGAACCACCCATTTTATATGCACCCTGGCAGGCTGGAGCTCTGATTCAGGTGTGATGATCGCCTCATAATATTTACGTCGCTGATGCACATTGGCCTTTTTCTAATACAACCGGGGAGAATATTCAGGGTCATTAAAATCAAGGTCATAAGCAAGCTCTTTTATAGAACTCGCTGAATAGCATAAACGCCGTTTAGCTTCCAGTATTAACCGGTGGTGGATGTACTCTTTTGGAGAACACCCCGCGTAATACTTTACGATATTGTAAAGCACAGTAGTGCTAATGACAAGACTTTCTGCGATACGGGCACTGTCAGCTGTCTCATAAGTCTTTCCTCTACCAGCCGTTTGAAACGAATATGGGCAGCCAGCTTATTGTCAGCCGGATTTTTATCACCGGCGAAATAGCCAATGTTAATTTCCGTCAGCAATGTATTCAGATAGGAGAGGAGCAGTTCAGGCTCCGCTTCAGGTGCCCCCGGTAAGTCCTGTAATCTCTCAAAGTTCGCTCTTAGCCTGCCGGCCGCTTTGGCCGTGAATGTAATTTTCTGATTATTATAAGGATCAATCAAAAATGAATACAGCCTGGGCAAATGCGATAAACAATATTCATCAAAATTCAATTTGAAATAGTCAGTCCCTTCTTTAGATGCCGGCAATGCATGCATTTGACAAGGCAATATGAAATGCCGTTGATTGTCTACTTTTTAAGATCTACCCCATGACTGCTATTCCCCTCCAGCATGAACACCAGGAAATAATGAGGTTTCCGGAGTGTAAGACCATATAGCGCAAGTTGCCCCGCGGGGATTTTGCCGAAAGTGGGTGTAATTAACCGCATTGACAACCGCTTATGTTGTGATTATAGATCCAGGAATGATGGGCTGTCAGACCTATTGATAAAGGTATAATATTAGATTGGCATCTATTTTGGCTTTTTTATGTAATTTACTGCCCTCTGATTTGTTTAGTTAAATTTAAACCCACAAACTTCAACAGGAACCATGAGTAACGAAAAGATATTCTATGTCAAAGGGGATAGTCCAGCCATGATGGCGGCATACAAAAAGGCTCAAAATACCTTTAAATATTTCTGGCGCGAACTCTCCTGGGAATACCGCAGAATAGTCCCAGCCCTGAATGTAGCCTGCGTCAAAGCCGTATTTATGCAGGAAACCGGACCCGATACAGAACCGATTACAGAAAACATGTGGATCAACAACGTAGGCTTCGATGGCGAATATATCTATGGCGTGCTTGTGAATACTCCTAACGAGCTGACTAATATCCAGAACGGTGCAGAAGTAAAACTATCTCTCGATCAGATCAGTGATTGGCTATTTGTGAACCAGGATCTTACCTACGGCGGTTTTACCATTCATGCTATTCGTTCACAAATGAGTGAAGAGGAGAGAAATGATCATGATGCTGCTTGGGGACTTGATTTCGGTGATTACAATGATATCCTGATCGTATACCAGGAAAAAGAACATCCTGAGAACCTGATCGAACATCCCATGAGTAAAAACATGCGGCAAAAAGTAGCTGAACACCTGCAACAGGATCCCGCTATAATAAATGCAGTAGATGAAAACGGCTATACGCTCCTTCACAAAGAAGCCATCGCCGGCAACAGGACCCTAATCGAAGAACTCCTGGCTGCCGGTGCTGATACATCTCTCAAAACCAACAATGGCAAAACCGCCCTTGATTTTGCCAAAGCATTGAACTGGGAGCATATCATTCCTTTACTAGAAAAATAATCATGAAGTCTGTTTTTACCACGCTTACGCTGACAGCCTGCTTCTTTTGTCAATTCGCTTTTTCACAAACTTCTTTTAAAGTGATCCCACTGGGGGTGAAGGGCGGTACGGACGAAAGCAACCTGTCTGCTTATATGATTGCCCCGCAGGGGAGTGAAGACTATGTTTGCCTGGATGCCGGTACGGTACATTATGGTATCGAAAAGGCTATACACGCGAAGCTATTACACGGCGATGCCGAGGAGGTATTGAAAAGGAACGTAAAAGGGTTCCTGATCTCTCATGGTCATCTGGATCACTTAGCAGGGATGGTCATCAATTCACCCGATGACAGTACCAAGAATATTTATGGACTGGACTACGTACTTGATATTCTTAAAGATAAATATTTTAGCTGGAAAAGCTGGGCAAATTTTGCAGATGAAGGGGAGAAGCCTGTGCTGAATAAGTATCACTATACTGTGCTTAAACCCGCAACTGAAACTGTCCTGCAAAACACCGATATGCAGGTGACGGCATTTCCACTTGCTCATTCCAGCCCTTATCAAAGTACCGCTTTCCTGGTAAGGCATAAGGATGCCTACCTGCTTTACCTGGGTGATACAGGGGCAGATTCTGTAGAGCATTCTAACAAGCTACACCAGCTTTGGGAACAGGCTGCACCCTTATTAAAATCCAAAAAATTAAAAGCGCTGTTTATAGAAGTGTCTTTTGCCAATGAGCAGGCAGATAAATTGTTGTTCGGACACCTCACGCCACATTGGTTGATGTCGGAATTACAGGATTTAGCCTCACTGGCAGGGGTGGAGTCTTTGAAAGATTTCCCGGTAGTAATTACGCATATAAAACCAGGGGGCAACAGGGAGCAAATGATCCGGGAGCAGTTGAAGGCGTATAATCCTTTGCATGTGAAGTTGATTATACCGGAGCAGGCGAAGTTGCTGACTTTTTAATTGATTGCATCTCTGACTTAAAATTAATGAAAGAAGGCTGTCCCATTACAGAACAGCCTTCTCCTAAAAAATCATCTTTCCTGAAAACATCTCTCCAGAAAACATCTCTCTAGAAAACATCTTCCCAGAAAACATCTTCCCAAAAAAACATCTTCCCCAGAAAACATCTTCCCCAAAAAACATCCCAACTAATACTTAAACCCAGCCTTCAATCCTCCCACACTCATCGTAAAATCCCCCGCTTCCGTCACCCGCTGCAACTGCCCATTAATAAATGAAAGCCTGTCCTTATCAATCTTAAATGTCACCGTCTTCATCTGTCCCGGCTGCAACTCAATCTTCTCAAACCCACGCAATCTTTTTACCTCAGGCGTAATGCTCGCCACCTCATCACTCACATACATCAGCACTGTCTCTTTCCCCGCAACCTTCCCCGTATTCGTCACATCCACCGTCACCGTAATAGGCGCTCCATCCTTCAGCGTCGCACTACTCAGCTTCAAATTCGTATAACCAAACTGGGTATAACTCAGCCCAAACCCAAACTCCCACTGGGGATTATATCCCGCCGTCTCGTCAAACTGCAAGGTCTCCGTATACTTGTGATAATAATTCACCAGACTATTCGTAGACCTCGGATACGTATACGGCAACTTACCGGAAGGATTCACCTTCCCCGCCAGCACATCCGCAATCACATTGCCTCCTTCATTCCCTGCCAGGTACGCATGAATCACCGCCGCACTCAAAGGCTCTATCGCTGAAATAATCCTTGGACGACCTTCTGTCAACACATACACAATAGGTTTCCCTGTACCTGCCAACGCCTTTGCCAGCTCTATCTGTGCATCTGAAATCCTGAGATCCCCGATATTCCCTGGTGTCTCCGTATAACTTGTCTCCCCGATACACAGCACGATCACATCCACATTTGCGGCCTTCGCCACCGCATCCCTTACATCCAGCACCTTGTCAAAGTCTGCTCCTGCACTATATTCCACATTCCCTGCACCAAACACATGCTGCACCGCTTCCAGGATCGTATTCTTCTCTTTCTCCGTCTCATCACTTGTCGTACCCTGCCAGATCCTGGACCATCCTCCATTTAAAGACCGCATTGAATTGGCTGATGGACCTGTTACCAGGATCTTCTTACCCTGCGCCAATGGAAGAATATTATTCGTATTTTTCAGCAATGTGATGCATTCCGCTGTCAGGTCATAGTTCAGCTGATTATGTGCCGCACTGTTAAACAAAGGATAGTCTTTGGCAGCGCCCACCGGATTTTCAAAAAGTCCTGTTTCATACTTCACTCTTAAGATCCTCCTCACCGCATCATCAATCCTCGTCATCGGTATTTTCCCTTCCTTTGCCAGCGCTATCAGTGCCTCAGTAAATGTAAAATCGGTAGGCACCATACTCATATCAATACCCGCATTGATTGCAATCATCACCGCCTCCTTGTTATCCTTCGCTACCCGGTGACGCTGATACAGGTATTGAATATCCTGCCAGTCGCTTACCACCAGGCCCTTAAATCCTAATTCTCCTTTCAGTATATCTGTCAGAATGTGTTTATTCGCATGCACAGGCACACCATTGATTTCCGCACTGTTCACCATCACACTTTTTGCACCTGCTTTCACTGCTGCGGCAAACTGTGGCAGGAAGTACTCCCGCAACTCCCTCTCCGGTATCCATGCAGGTGTACGATCATGCCCGCTCAATGGCATACTGTAACCCATATAATGTTTCAAACAGGCTGCTACATGGTATTTATCAGTCACCACATCATCCCCCTGGTATCCCTGCACTACAGCCTTGCCCATTTCCGCCACCAGGTAAGGATCCTCACCATAGGTCTCCCAGATACGTGGCCATACGGGTTGTCTGCCGAGGTCTAATACCGGGCTAAAATTCCATGGAATAAAAGAAGCCCTTGTTTCATAAGCCGTCACCGCCGCGGCCTTTTTGGCCATAGCCGGATTAAAAGAGGCCGCCTGCGCAATCTGTTGCGGGAACATCACTGAATTCAGGGTATAGTTATTCCCCCTGATGGCATCTACACCATAGAGCACCGGGATTTTCAGCCTTTCCTGGAGTGCCAGTTGCTGGATTGTCTCAATCCGTTTCCGCCAGACCTCCACCGTTTGTGCGTTCCCGCCGACATTGAGAATAGAGCCTACTTTATATTTTTTGATGGCGAGCTCCAGTTTCGCCATATCAAATTCATGTGGCTCATTCAGGACACCATTGGTAGTTTTCAAAAATGCTTCTACGCTGATCTGCGTCATCTGACCTGCCTTTTCCTCCAGGGTCATTTTTGCCAACAGGGCCTCTACTTTCTGATCGATGGTTTGGGAATAAGCATGGAATGATGTTGCGACTATTGCAACGAGTAGGAGAAATTTTTTCATAAGTGTTATTGGATTTAGAATTGTGGTCTTTTAAAAACAGGTTCGCAGGTTTCTCTATACCCGTCCTTTGGCAGGGGAAAATTGAAAAACGTGGCATTCCTTGTATTAATAGTTAACTGCTCAAATGTATGCTAACTTATGACATGGGGGTAGTACTTTTTTATCTATTTCATTGCATTTAATTCAATATAAACCTGATAATTGTGGTTTTTACAATTGTAATTGTATAATATGTTGATTTATAGTTGCCTGCGCTGCTTTTTTAAAACGGCGTGCAGCCATGCGGCTTTACTGAAAAGAAGAGGTACTATCAAAGTAATAGCTTCCGGCATTCATCCGGGTACCTGGTGGAGGGAATTATTCTCAATCATCCCTTGAAGCATTATTCCTTAACTTTGCAAGCAGTTAATCATATAATAGTAAAACCGCATGAGAAAAGATCATTTATTAGTTTCATTATTCCTCAGCACGATCTTATGCTCAGCAGAGCAGGCCAATGCGCAGTCGAAAAGTACAGCCATAGCCGCCATCCGGCAGGAAGAAATAAAGAAGGACCTGTTTACCCTTGCTGATGATCATTTCAGAGGCAGAGAAGCAGGCACCCCCGATGAGTTGAAAGCAGCTATGTGGTTGGCAGAGCAGGCGCGTAAAGCCGGCCTGGAGCCAGCCGGAGATGATGGTACTTATTTTCAGTTTTACCCCTTAATACGTGAACGCGTAGGCGATCGCAGCACTGTAAAAATTGGCAACCGTACATTCGACCTCTGGAAGGATGTGATCATTTGGGAGCCTTGCTTCGCAACTGTAGATGCACCTATTGTGTTTGTAACGAATCCTGATCATGTAGATGCTGAGACAATCAAAGGCAAAGTCGTGGCATTGCAATTTACAGAACAGGGCCAGAGCGATCCCCGCAAGGTGATTCCATGGAGATATGTTTCGTTCGTAGTGCGTGACTGGGCACTGAAACTGGCAAACAAAGGAGCGAAGGCCATTCTCTTTGTATCCGATGACAGGGCAGAACAGGCCTGGAACAGGGCGATTCCTGACCGTATCCGTGGTACCTATCGTATAGAAGGCAGACCTTCCAGGCAGTACCTGAATGGCATTCCTATCGTCTGGGTGAAGAAGGAAGCACTGGACCTCGTGCGTCAACCTAATCAAACCTTCCAGGCAAATGTATATGGCGAGGCATTTACTTATCCTTCTGTGAATGTAGTTGCAAAAGTAAAAGGCACTGATGCTAAACTGGCGAATGAATACGTATTGTTTAGCGCACATACAGATCATGATGGCGTTCGTGAAGTGGAACCCGGTAAGGATTCTATTCTCAATGGAGCAGATGATAATGCAACAGCCTGTGCAGCGCTGCTGGCAATAGGTCGTGCGTTTCATAAACAGCCTGCAAAACGTAGCGCATTGTTTATATGGCATGGGGCGGAAGAACGTGGATTGCTGGGTAGCTATTATTTTGCAGAACATCCTACTGTGCCAGCACAATCGCTGGTAGCAGTATTAAATGCAGATATGATCGGAATGAATGCACCTGATAGCGCAGGTTTACTGGGTATTACCCCACCTCACCTCAATTCAGCTGACCTGGCAAATATTGCGCTGGCAGAAAATGCAAAAGGACCAAAATTTAAGTTGGATACTGCCTGGGATAAAGCCACTCATTTTGAAGGGTTTTATTTCCGTAGCGATCACCTGCCTTATGTAAGGAAAAATATACCCGCCATATTCTTCACAACTCTGACGCATCCGCTGTATCATACACCTGCAGATGAAGCTGCGACAATCAATATAGAGAAGCTGACGAAGATGACGAAGTGGATGTATGCAACGGGTTTCAGCGTAGCGAATGCGCCTGAGAGACCTAAGATAGTAGAAGGATTTAAACTGGAGAAATAGCTTTTTTATCCATAAAAGAAAAAGGTGTCTCAATTACCTGAGACACCTTTTTCTTTTATGGCCAGGAAATTTGCTATTCAAAATCTAATCCCTATATTTGATTCCGTGTACGTACACGTAAGCCTGAATGATCTGTTTCCACCAGAAATAGAGCAGTACTCCATGCACGGGATCCTTCACCTGGTCCTCGTTAGAATAACCATCAAATCAAATTGAAAATGAAAACCTTACACAAACTTTTAGCCCATTTTACAGCCCTCTCTATGCTCGTTTGTTCCTGTGGCAAGCAATCAGAGAAATTATCTGCGAATGATATTGCCAGCACTGCCACCACGCTGGCTACCAACCCTGACAAGGTCGTGATCGGCTACGTACCCGGTTGGGCTGATGTAAACGCTGTCACAGATGCTATCGACTTTAACATCGTCACTCATATCAACCTGGCTTTTTTTGCAGCCAGTTCCTCTGGTGCTGTTATGTCTAACGGGCAACCACTCTATAGCGATTTCGGTGCCAGCCAGATCAACTACGTGGTAAGCAAAGCGCACGCCAAAGGCCGTAAAGTACTCGCTTCACTGGGCGGTGGTAATCCTGACCCCAATGCCGGAAATATGGCAGTGTTATTCAGGGCTGCAAACCGTAGCACCTTCATCAATAACCTTGCAGCATTCGTTACTTATTTCAACCTGGATGGTATCGATGTGGATGTAGAAGGCGATGTCCTGTCCACCATCAAGAGCGAACAGAATTATGCACCATTCATAGCTGCATTAAGGAACAAGATCAACCCGATGGGCAAACTGGTCACCTGTGCTACCGCTGCTTATGATGATGGTATGATACCATCTTCTGCATATGCTTACCTGGATTTCATCAACATCATGTCTTACGACAATGGCTGGGGTGGCACCGGCAATCACTCCACTTATGATGCCGCTGTTACGCATATCCAGAAATTTATTAATTCAGGTGCACCTGCTTCAAAACTTGTACTGGGTGTTCCCTTCTATGGATATAAACCTACAGTAGGTACAGGTGAGATCTCCTTTAGTGAACTGTTGGCAAAATACGGAACTGCAGCGGCCTATGTAGATGAATATGATGGCTACAAATATAACGGCATTACAACGATTGAATCCAAAACTACCTATGCCGCGCAGCATATCAAAGGCGTAATGATCTGGGAATTATCCCAGGATGTGCAGGGCACCTATAGTCTCCTGCAGGCAGTAGGCCGTAAGATCAATACTCCAGCAAACTGATTTGAATAATCAATCATTGAAGAGGTTGTAGCAAAGGTAAATTTCCGGAACTTAACCCGGAATCCTGATGGAGAGCGTTGCTTTTATTGCATGCTCAATACCATCAGCTTACTTTTGATACAACCTCTTTTTGTTATGACATATATCATTTAACGATATACTAACATTTATTCACCTATCTTTTGCCCTCAAACAAGCGTAAAAATGAAAAGAACCATTTACTTGCTAACCTGTATTTTTGTTCCCGCTTTGGTATTTGGACAAAAGAAGTTTGAGGTCACCTTTATTCTGCCTGATAGTACTATTGCAAAGGAAATCGGGTTTTCTCACTGGGATTGTAACAAAAAGGGCTGGTCGCGGGACACGGCTACCATCAAAGGAAACAAAGCCATCATCTCCCATACTTACAATACTGTGAATGCTGATATTATAGCATGGCGTAATGTAGGAGATGACAGTTACAGTATAGAAATTTATACTACTGGGCAAGCAGCCACTGTGACCTGTACGGCATCCGCCGATAGCGGGAACCCCTTTAGCAACATGCAGCTTGTAAACGCAAAGGATTATAAGAAAGAAGAGGCAGTTGCTGAAGCATACATTAAAGATGCTTTTGACACTTATAAGCAAAGGTTTGAAACAGTAGGATCTGATCCGAAGTTATATAACAACCCGGATGAAATCGAAAAACTGAGAGCGCTAAGAACAGTCTTTCAAAAGAAACGATTGCAATATATCCGCGATCATTCAGATTCCTTTTTTGCTTTTTCCTGGTTTACAAAAGAAGCGATGTATGAACTCAGTCCTGATTACCTGTTAGGGGAATTTAAGACCTTATTCCCGGCTAATTTAAGGGATAGCGAGCAAGGTAGATCCATTAAAAGTTACCTCCTGGAGAGAGAGGGCCTGGAATTAAAGAAAAAAGCACCTGCTTTTACTGTGGATGACCTGGATCATAAGCGGGTGTCATTAGCGGAAGTTTACAATAAAAAGACGGTATTGCTTGTCTTCTGGGGTACCTGGTGTGGCCCTTGTGTAGCGGAAATACCCATGTTGAAAGAATGGAGAGACAAGTATCCGAAAGATAAGTTTGAGATTATTTCAGTGGCTACAACTTCGCCGGAAGAGAAAGTGCGGGAGATGGTAAAGGAGAAGGAGATGAATTGGATCCATATCCTGAATGAGGATAAGATTAATCAGCAATATCATGTAAAATGGTATCCGACGATGTTCGTGATTAATCCCAAAGGTGATTTTGCTTTTAGCTCACCGACTATGCTGGATATAAGTATAGAGAAAATAAAAAAAGCTATAGATGATAGTATCGCTGCGATGAATTAAGATCTTTTTTCCCTCCGGGTTTGAATTTTTACAATTTCCTGTCAATGAAAAAATTAATTTAGCGCATCAATCATAAAACAGCAATAGTTATGAGTAGTTCAAATGCGCCTGATATAGTTTCACACAATGTATATTTTGACGGGAAAGTGCAAAGTCTTGGCATCGCTACAGAGAAGGGAAGAGCAACAGTGGGAGTGATGAAGAAAGGAACTTATGTATTCAATACCAGCTCACCGGAGGTGATGGAAGTAATTACCGGAACTATGAGTACAAAGCTAAGTGGCGGGGAATGGCTGCACCATAAAAAAGGAGATTCTTTTGAAGTAGCTGGCAATTCTTCATTTGAGGTGGTGTGTGAGACAGAGGTAGCTTATATCTGTTATTATCATTAAAACAGACAGGGTGTCCCGGATCATAAATAACCAGGACACCCTTTATACATTGTTTATCGCAAGCGACATCTACACTTCCCGGGTCACCCTAAACCCAATCGTAGATGCCAGTTCAACAATAGAATCATAAGAAATCCTTAAGGTCTCCTTTACCTGGTTGAACCACAAATCTATTACCATCCATTTATCATTCACCATCAGGTTCCTGAACTGATGCTGCAACACAATTGTCATTTTATCCGGGTACTGGGTGATCAAATGCTCTGGAATTGATGTCTCATGCGTAGTCGTCTCATAAGTGATATACAATGCATGCTTCTTGTCAATAAAATGCCCCGCATCCGGATACCTGCTCAGGATCTCCCGCACAAACTCCGCATAGTTGACAAATGGCTCATAGTCAATCGGTGCCCTGAACCCAACCGGTACAACCGGATCTAAAAACTGCAACTGCTCTTTTTGTAGATTGGCTAACACCGATAAGATCCTGCCAATCCCTTTGTTATAAGACTGGTACAAATCAACCCAGTTCAGGTGTAACAATTCATCATCAATGGGTGTCACATTTTCCAACCGCACCGGGATAATAAAAATCTGCCCCGAAGGAATTTCTGTGGCCACATTTAAGGCTTCCTTCATTTCACTCTGCACATAGCCTCTTTTATTAATTGATTTACTTGAAATAAGGGCAATAAAATAAGCGGATTCCTTGATGGATTTTTTTACTTCCCTCTTCCAGTCCTGTCCGGGTAACAGGCATTTTGTATCCATCCATACATTGATCTCTGCACGTCTTAAATCCAGGTAGATCCGTTCTGCAATTCTGTGATCTTCGCGGGCATAGCTGAGAAATACTTTATTAGAATTTGCCATTTAGGGGTCAGTTATTGTTATGATCTGGTGAAGCCCTAAATTATCAAATTCAGTTCTATAATAGGTTAATCCGATGTTAACGTTGGGAGCAGGGGCGCTACGGCCCCGTTTTATCTCTTATCTCCAACCGCATCCAGTAAGTCCGCAGCTATATTCGTCGTATTATAGGTAATAACAAGCTGCTCATCTTTCTCCCCCTCATTACCCTCCTCCGAAAACTCATAATTCGCTGAAACATAGGATGCCAAAAATAACAGCATAGCCGCTATTGGCTCATACTTTAAATATGAAATGTACATGGTCTGATCCTTAATAAAATGATAGAATAATAGTGCTAATAAAAGCTGGCACAAAATGGATTAACACGAAAAATTTACATCAAATACATGGCGGACCACGAAACTGGATACCTGCTAAGGATCTTGTGGAGATAGTATAGCTTTCCTCCGGGTACTCCTGTTTTACAGGGGGAACTGTTTTAACGGAGATGACCGGTGGCAATATAAGCAGGTCCCAGTGAAAATCAGCTTGCAACCCCGTCTTGCCAATAGCCACCAACTGTATAGTAGCAGGCGTGCGGTAATGCTGAAGTACAGATGGCTGAAACAGGTTGTGATAAAGATAATCCCTGCCCGGGTTTGTATAAATCTCATCCAGGAGACTAGTGAAATTAGACTGACACAGGAATGCCTTACTTATTGCAATCACCAATATCGATAATACCACTATTATTTTCCTGGTCAATCTCATTCTCTTATTGTGTATTCAGGCAGTGAACGAAACTAAAGTTAACAATTCCAAAGGTAGCCATTTCGGCAGGATTATTAAAGTTTCTTTTAACAGTGGTAGATCATTTTAAATGCCGCCCGAACCCGGGCGGCATCCATTACTTCTCTGCCGTATACAATGCATGGCCCAGCAACTGCTCAAACCCCTTCATCTTCAGATTCCTGCCAATAAACACAATCTTACTTCTCCTGACCTCATCCTCCGCCCATTCCTTTCCCGGTGTCATCGCCAGGTATTCCGCCACAGACTGCAACACAAACTTCTCCTTCTCGCCAAACCCATACACAATTCCTTTCACCCTGTAAATATCTGCCGACTGCACCGCCATAAACACCATCATGGTATGCTTTAACTTAGGAATATCAAATGGCCTATCAAAAGTCAGCGTCAATGACGACAAACTGTGGTGATGCTTCTCCTTCTTCTGCTCCCCGCCACTAAAATGTTCTGACTGGTTCCTGATATACCCCATAATCGACTGGTGCGGGAAATGCTCCTTCGTACCCGACAAAATCACGGCAAAGGGATTGATCTCCTTCAGCAGATTATGGACTCCTGCCAGCTCCTCATCACTCACCAGGTCCGTTTTTGAAATCAACAACACATCACTGAAACTAATCTGCTTCCGCGCCTCCTCTGTGGTCTCCAGTTCATACGCAATATTCCTCGCGTCTACCAGGCAAACCACCCGCTGCAATTGATAATACCGCGTCACCAGCGGGTCTATTAGAAATGGCAACGCCACCGTCGAAGGATCTGCAATACCGGTCGTCTCAATAATCAGCTCTTCAAAATTCCCTGACTTTTTTGAAAGGTCAATGAGCAGATCTACCAGGTCTTCATTGAGGTTACAGCACAGACAGCCGCTACTCATCTCAAAGATATTGTCCGATATCTCCATCACCAGCTCTCCGTCTATGGACTCTTTGCCGAACTCATTCTCAATTATCGCATATTTCCCTTTCTCTCCGGCCATCAGCAACTCATTCAGAAAGGTAGTTTTTCCTGCACCTAAAAAACCGGTTAAAATGGTGACCGGTTTGGGTTGTATTTGGGTCGTCATCTTATTTTACCTCCTCGGATAATTCTAAAACGTAATAAAATTCATTGATGTCAGTAGCATTCAGTCTCAGTTTGCCCCTGAATTTCCTATAATCATCTATATCGTAACCGGTATTCTTTTTCTTTAGTTTTACGGTTATGACCGATGCCGGACTACCACCTCCACAAAAGTAACAACTGGCATACGGGTTTGCGGACAATGCCAGGGTCGCCCCTGTCTTATCTACCGGGATCACAAAACCTTTGATCTCCACCAGCTTGCCATCCAGGTTTTTTACATTTTGTGTAAATTTCGGGAAAAGCATATAGCCTTTGATGTCATTCAGGTACTTCTCTTCATACTTAATATTCAATAAGGTGCCCCAGCTTGCCTTTACAGGCTTTTCCTGCTGTGCTGCCGGATTGATTGTGAGCAGTAATGTAAGCAGGAATTTATTCATGGGCAAGCGTTTTTGAAATGTTTAATCGGAATGCCTGGATAGCAGGCAACGCAGCTGCCAGTATTCCCAGCAGGAGCGTGACTAATAGCAGGTGCCATTCCTCTGGCAGAAGAGATATTCTAAATACGCTCATACGGGAATATTTACTCAAATACAGTAAGCCGACACGACTCAGCATAATTCCCAAAATAAACCCGCTGATCACCATTATCAAACCTTCGCACAGCAACAAGCAGCTGATCAACATGCGGCTACTACCCATAGCCCTGGCCAGTGCCAGCTCATATTTCCGCTCTTTCAGCCTGGTATAAAGGGCAATGAACACACTCAGCCCAGATAGCAATACAATCGCAAATGCAATGGCCTGCAATGTCTTTATGCCTACCCCCATCAGACTGAATAATCGCTTTATTTCCAGTTGAGGAATCGCCGCCTGCATAGGTGTCGTTTCATTAATCATCCGGGGCAGGGAGATCATTGCCTGCGGACTCCTGTATTTGATCAGCAGGGCCGTGATCTCTTTTTCTTCATCCCCATCATCATGAATTTTCCATACGGATGCTACATTCGTCAGCACCAGCTTATCTACTACGGTATTATTTTCCATCAGTATGCCAGTCACCCTGTATTTAAATGCCGTGTGAGCATGCCCGTTATCACTCAGGCCATGCATCCCTGCAAAAGTATCTCCGATCTTTAAGCCCGTATGTGCAGCCACTTCACTGCCAATCACCGCCTCCATATCCGTATTGAAAATGCGCCCCCCGCTGAATACACAGTTGTATTTCCCCAGGTAATTACTATCTGTACCCACAATCCTGTATGATCGATAAGAATCGCCATAGGCGAGGGGAATAGCCTCTTTTACCAGGGGTAAGGCAGCAATCCGGTCCGCATCTTTCAGCAAAATATTTCCCGTGGGAGCATCCAGCTGGTAAACGGCAGAAAGTACCAGTTGCAGCGGACTCCCCTTGGCACCTACTACCAGGTCTATATCCTGCAGTTCACGGTCCATTTTGGTAGCTAACTGGTGCCGGGTCACCAGCAACATCGAAATAATCCCGGTACCACAGGTCAACAATAATAAACTAAGCAGGGTAGATAAGGGATGCTGAAACAAGTTCCTGAATATGATTTTTGTTGTCATCTCTCCAGGTATATAAGGTTTGAGAAATGTTGTTTTAGCCTGGCATCATGAGTGACGACAATGAGCATGGCATGACTCATCGCGGCCTGTTCCAGCAAAAGCTGAATCACCCTGTAGGCATTATCATCGTCCAGGCTGCTGGTCGGTTCATCTGCCAGCAGCAGTTGCGAGTTATTGATCAATGCCCTGGCGATAGACACCCGTTGTTGCTCTCCCTTACTTAATTCCGCTGGCCGCTTGTGGAGCAGGTGATCAATCTGCAATCGCGCAGCAAGCTGTAGCGCCTTGCCGGTATCCGGCGTGTAACGGCTAAAGAACCTGGGCAGCAGGATATTGTCAAGTATACTAAGTGCACTCATAAAATGAGATGACTGGTAAACAATACCTATATGCCGCCCCCTGAACTGATCCAGTTTACTATTGCTTAATAAACCCGTATCAGTGCCATCAATGAGGAGCTGGCCACCCGCTGGTTTCAGTAGGCAGGCCAGTAAATGAAGAAGGGTCGTCTTGCCCGTACCCGATCTGCCCGTAATCAGGAGGGGAGTGTCCCTATTACACGCAAGATCAGGATACTGAAAAATTGTGTGCGCATTATATGCGAATTGCAGTTGAATCGCCTGGAGCATTTTTATAAATGATTTTGAATTTCACGGATCCTGGTGTAAACAACATTTTCCTGACTTCAGCGGGTGGCCTGCACCCACAGGCTGTACGCAGGTACAGGATGGTGTAGAGGGCCATGACGATCAAAAGCCCTCTCTTTATTGGTGCCTGCATTGTCTCACATTCTTCAGGTGGGCAATGATGATCAGCAGGCTGCCTGCGAGCTTGCATATTATTTCAGCAGATTGCGCAGGCAACAGGTTGCCGGTGATCATGCATACAAGACCCGTTACAAAGAGGAGGATCAATGTCTTGTTAGAATGTTTCCTGTATCCTTTGAAGAGGGCCCATGATCCGGCAGTCATACTCACCAGGATGGTGAGGATTTCGAGGTATACATTCTCAAGAAATTCAATGCCAAACAATGTGAGCGTCGTAAAGATGAGCGGGAGTAAAACACAATGTATGGCACAGGCAAAAGAAGCCGCGATGCCAATGGCATCCCACCTGCTTCGGTAATCAGTATTCATAAGCATTTTCCGTTTTTTAAGCGTGCATCACAGTATTTTTGACAAAATGTTTCAAGTATTTCCTTCTCATGACGATATTAATTACCGTGCAACAATGTTGCAAAAATAGTGTATTTGCAACTAAGCTGCAAATGGAATTCATCATTTAAACGTCCAGTACCGGACATCCCATTTACCTAAAATCGAACATATAATAAATTGTCATACTTTTAATTTGATGAATGCCAGGTTCTAAATAGGTTGGCACCTTCTTTTCTATTCATCATCCAGGAATCCAAAAATCACCCATATGCTCAGCAGCTACCTCAGGATCGCCTTCCGCAATCTCAGAAAAAACGCCCTCTTCTCTGTCATCAACATCCTGGGACTGGCAGTAGGCCTGATGTGTGCCCTCCTCATCATCTTCCATGTAAAGGAAGAACTCCGTTATGATAAAGGCTACACGAAAGCAAACCGGGTGTTCCGGCTTAGCATGCAAGGTCTTGGAGAAGATACCCGCCAGTGGGCAGCTACCGCACCTTCTATAGGTTTGGAAATGGCGCAGGACCTCCCTGAAATAGCCGCGGTCACCCGCTTTTACCGTCCTTCTCCCAAGCAGATCCTGAGCTATGGCAACAAACGATTTGAAGAAAAGAAAGGCTTCTTCGCCGATGCCAGCGTTACCAACACTTTCGACCTTCACTTTGTAAAAGGTGACCCCGACACCGCACTGACTGCCACAGATGCCATCGTCATCACTGAAGACATGGCGCAAAGATATTTTGGCCAGGAAGATCCTATCGGCAAAGTGATCATGGATGATGTAGGACAATTACCACTCAGGGTAACAGGCGTAATTAGTCCGGCAGCATTCCCCACCCATTTACGATTCGACTACCTGCTGTCTATGAACACCCTGCACCATTATGTAGACCCGCAATCACTGGAAAGACGTACCTGGAATTCCTTCTACACTTACATATTGCTGAAGACCCCCGAATCACTGGGCAGTATAAACGCCAAACTAACCCGGTTCATGGTAAAGTATTATACCGCCGGCGGCGAAACAGAACAGGAGGTGCTGGCAGGACGTAAACTGGCACTCACTCCCATTACTGACATACATCTCTATTCCAATATGGAGAAAGAACTTAGTCCCAATAGCAGTATTACCTATGTCTACATCTTTTCTATAGCTGCCTTATTCATTTTACTGATCGCAGCTGTGAACTTCATTAATATCTCTACTGCACAGGCATTCAACCGTATGAAGGAGATTGGATTACGGAAAGTGATAGGCGCTTCACGATCACAGTTGCTGCGCCAGTTCCTCGGCGAATCATTTATTATTACCCTGATCGCTGCTATGCTTGCCCTGCTTTTATTTGTGCTTGTGCTGCCTTTTTACAATGACCTGAGTGGCAAACAACTGCGATTTGAACAAATGCTTTCCTTCTCTAATCTCGGTATCTTAATACTGCTGGTGCTGGTGATTGGATTACTGGCAAGTGCATATCCAGCCTGGTTCGTAAGCAGTTTTAAACCGATACCTGCTTTAAAAGGAAAACGCGATGTCGCCTCACCTGTATATACAATCAGAAAAGGTTTGATCATCTTCCAGTTTGCCATCTCCGTATTCATGATCTTCAGTGCAATGGTGATGTACCGGCAGCTGCAGCTCTTCCATCATAAGCACCTGGGTTTTGATAAGGAACAGCAGATAGCAGTGTCCATTTATGGCAACATGTGGGAACATTTCGGATCCTTGCTGCAGGACCTGGATCAAAACACAGGTATCGCCAATTATGCTACTGTCTCTACATTGCCAGGGGAAAGGTTTAACATTCAAACCTTTTATTCGCTGAGCGCAGCGCCGGATGCCGAACAACCCTCTATCAGGGCGATGTGGGCGGATGAAAGGTTATTGTCTACACTAAATATTCCTTTATCAGCAGGCAGGAATTTCAGGACCCAGTTTCCTGAGATCAGGCACCATGAGTTTATCCTGAACGAGGCGGCGGTAAAGCTCCTGGGATTAAAAGATCCTCTTGGTAAAACATATGTACTGGACAGGGATACCGGCACCGTGGTAGGAATTATCAAAGACTTCAACTTCGCCTCGCTACACGCTGCAATAGAGCCTTTAGTGATTCAATACAAACCTTTTAATACCAATTATCTCATTGTAAAAGCCCGGCCGGGACAGACACAACAAACTTTGCAGTTCCTGGAATCAAAGATCAGGAAGCTGACACCCGCAGCAGTATTTACGTATACATTCCTGGATGAAAAAATGAACCAGTTGTATTTTTCGGAAGACAGGATGATGCAGATCTTTAAAATCTTTTCATGTCTTGCCATCTTTGTATCCTGCCTGGGATTATTTGGGATCTCCGCATATGCTTCCCAGTTGCGCATTAAAGAAGTAGGGATCCGCAAGGTACTGGGTGCATCTGCTTACAATGTCACCCTGCTGCTCTCCGGCAATTTTATGCAACTGGTATGCCTTGCTACATTACTTTCCTGGCCATTGGCCTGGTATACGATGCAGCGTTGGCTGAATGGATTTGCTTACCGGGTAGACATTGACGTATCTATCTTTATTTTGTCAGGGATCCTGGCGATTTTGGTAGCTATGCTCACTGTAGGTGTACAGGCCATGAAAGCGGCGTTCATGAACCCGGTGAGGAGTCTGAAGATGGAATAAAGTTCCCCCGGCAAAATTCCAGGGGAACATCGTTATTTATTTACCTGTGATAGGTCCGAAGTACAATGTACAATACGCCGGATTATCTCCGACAATCGTCGAAGACTGGTTGGCCGCATCGTCATAAGAGAATGCATATTGCAGGTTATTATAAGACACCCCCTGGGAGTGCCAGAACGCCGCATAATAATTGTAAGGCGCATGCTTGTAAAAGTTAGACACATCCTCCGGATACTGGATCTGCCCTTCTGCTGCATTACTGATAATGCTATGCCTGTTCAACGCTGCTACAAAGGTCACCCGCAGTGAATTGTCCAGTTCATGTCCTGCCTGCCCGTCCAGCGCAGAATTGTTAAACGCCCCGGTACTGGCGGTTCCCCCCAATACATCTGAGGTGGTAGGCTTAATTGGCAATGTACCTGCCTTCACGACCTTCGTTCCGTTGACAGTAGTAGTTTGTGTAAAATTGAAAACATTCCTGTCATCCACTCTTCCCCTGATCACCAGGCCTTCATCCGTCTTCCCTACATTGCCGGTGCCTAACACCAGCAGGAGGTCCCTGGTTTTGTATTGCTGCCAGATGCTGTCAATGTAGGTTTGAAATTGTGCATAAGCAGTGGTCTGCGTAAAGATCTTATTGCCTGTAGCATCCGTCATACCACCCGGGTTAATAATATCCTGGAAGAAAGTCCGGTAGCACTGGTTATATTCCTCCGGCTTAGGGAAATTCAAAAAAGCCTGTATCGTCTTCTCCTTCGTCATCAGTTCGCCGGCTCTCTGAATTGTACCGCTGGTTCCCTGCAGGGCATTCAGTTCAAAGCCCATGGAAATCGCATATTCATCTACACGGGAAGTATTGGCAAAGACCCGCGCAGCACTGCCGGTAGAATAGTAGGTGAATTCCATAAAATCGAACACGGTGCCATAGTTCGCATCTTTGGAATTGGTGCTTTTAATTGGCGCTGCCAGGCTTGTACCACCCGGGTTGATGTAGTAGTAGATTGGCTTGCCGATGGACATCAGGATCCTTCCGCTCTGGATAAAGGGCAGTGGAATGGAATGATGACCCGTGGCCGGATTAATCGGCATATCGGACATCCTGGTACCGATCACAATAAACTTTCCGCCGTCAGTAGGATTGTTTGGGTTGACTACCTGTGGCAGTGCACTGAGATTGTTCAGCAAAACGGTCTTTCCGGTTTTCAGATCAATATAGGCACTTTGAGAATTGCTCCCGGTAGTGGCACCCATTACGCCTACATACAACTCGTCATCATTGTAATTAGCCGGGTCGGAATTGACGATTTCCAGGTGAACGCCTCCGTTTGCGTAGGAATTGTAGTCGATAGGTCCGGAGGGAAGAATGGTTGTGTGGTCCTTTTTACAAGCCGCAAAGACAAACAGGAGCGGCAGTGCAGCCAGAATGGTAATGGTTTTCATAAATATAGGATAGGTTATGTAGTTATGTCGGCGGCAAAGATAATACAATGGAAGTATTAATAAAGTGTGGCAACATTTGAAGTGTTGGGCTTAGCTATTTAAAATAATATATAAGCCCTTGGAAGTGATGCTATAGAGAAATACAGAATTGACAGTGTCGTCTCTATAGCGCGTCTATAGTGCTTCTTCGGAGATATTCCGCAGATAACCCGCAGATAACCCGCCTATAAGCCGCCTATAACCCGCATTCTAAAAGAGGCGGGATATCGGCGGGATATGTACGTGTTACTTACGGGATAGCCGTAAGAGCCCGTTGATTACAAAGGGTAGGCCGTCTCACTCTTCGTCTCAGACAACACAAAAAAGCTCTGTACCGTACTTATATTCGGCAAAGCGGCCAGTTTCCTGTAAAAAGTATGGTAAGCATCCATATCACTCGTCGCCACCCGCAGGATGAAGTCAAAAGTCCCCGTCATCTGGAAGCATTCCATCACCTCCGGGAACTTCGCCACCTCCCGTTCAAAAGTGCTCAATGTAGCCGCCGCATGGTCATGCAGCAACACATGACTAAAAGCAATCAGTTTCCTGTTAATCTTCTTCCTGTCCAGCAAAGCGACAATCTTCGTAATATACCCGCTCTCTTTCAGCTGCCGGATGCGCTCATGAATGGTGGCTACGGATTTGTGCAGGCGCAAGGCAATTTCCTTGTTCGTCAGCTCCGCATTCTGCTGCAGTAACTTCAGTATCTGAACATCGATTTCGTCTAACTGGTTTTTTTCCATAATTAAAGGGGGAAGAAATAAGAATGTCCGGAAAATAATACAATAATATCGATTTATACCAGAAAAATTCTGGAAAAATGGGCTACCGATTGACTGAACGGCCCATATTTCAGAGATTCGCTAAAAATTATTCACCATGATGTTGTCGGAAGTATCAATGGTTGATCAGCGATTTGGAGAGTTGTGGAACCTGGTCGGTAACACCCCTATGCTGAAACTGGAATATCAATTTAAAGGCCGTCCCGGCTATATATTCGTAAAGTGTGAGCATTATAACCTGACAGGGAGTGTTAAGGACCGTATGGCCCTTTATATTATGAAACAGGCCTATCTGCAGGGGTTGATCAAGCCTGATGATATCATCGTGGAGGCGACAAGCGGCAATACCGGCATCGCATTTTCCGCTATCGGCCGTGCCCTGGGGCACAAGGTGATCATCATGATGCCTAACTGGCTGAGTAAAGAAAGACAGGACATCATCAAAAGTTTCGGGGCTACCGTACGCCTGGTGAGCAAAGAGGAGGGTGGTTTCCTGGGAAGTATCCGCCTGGCTGAAGACTTACAACAGAGCAGTGACCAATATTTCCTGCCCCGCCAATTTGAAAACGAATACAATACCGAGGCACATGCATCTACTACCGGACCGGAAATCTGGGAACAATTGATACACGCCGGATTGAAACCAGATGCATTTGTAGCGGGTGTAGGCACCGGCGGTACTGTAATGGGAGTGGGCAGGTACCTGAAAAGCATGCATGCTGCTGTAAAAATTCATCCCCTGGAACCGGCAGAATCGCCCACTTTAAGCACAGGACATAAAGTAGGCAGTCATCGTATCCAGGGCATCTCCGACGAATTCATTCCCGCTATCGTACGCCTGGATCAGTTAGACGAGGTGGTACAGGCCAATGACGGTGATGCTATCATCGTAGCACAAAAACTGGCCGCAGAACTGGGTCTTGCAGTAGGGATCTCTTCCGGTGCAAATGTGATCGGGGCAATAAAGCTGAAAGAACAAATGGGTGAAGATGCCGTCGTGGTGACACTCTTATGTGATAGTAATAAAAAGTACCTGAGTACAGACCTGGTCAAACCGCAGCCTTCAAAACCAGGCTACATCTCAACGGATCTGAGCTTTACCGGGTTTAGAACAATTCCAAGACTGAGTGAACCAATCATCCATTAAACATATACCGAACCAATCATTAAAAAAGGACAACGGCTTGCACTTTTCTAAGTAGCAAGCCGTTTGAATTTTAGTCCCGTCCCCAATTGCTGATTCGGTGTATTTTTAATTTTATCATTGCCCTCCTTAACCAGGCCTAGGTCCCGGAGAATTACTCCACCTCATTGATTCCTTTACATAGAAGGTGGGTTATTCAAATAATCCTCCCCATGTTCCTTCTCCTTCTTAAACTGTAGCTTTCCGAACTTATAAGTCATACTCATCCCAAACGATCGATAAGGTACCATGCGCAAATATGTACCTGTATAATTCGATGTATTGAGTGTAGTCAGCTGACGAATATATTGATTGAATGGATTAGTGGCCGTCAGACCTATACTGGCATTCTTATGCCAGAAAAGTTTCCTGAATGCCAGGGTATAATTGATCACCTGGGGCACACGGCCCTGGATACTGTTCCAGGCGGAGCGGTATTCTCCAAAAGCCTCCGCTACGAGATCATTCGGAAAAGAATAAGCCGCGTTCAGGTTCAATCGCCAGTTGATGCCATCTGTTTTATTCCCGTTGTCAAGGTGGTTCACTACATGCTTGTTGATCACCACCAGGTTTTCCCGGATATTCAGGTGCTTTGTAAGGGGGAGGGAACTGGTTAAGATCAGCCCCGTATTATACTCTTCACCTATGTTCCTGCGGGTGGTGACAGTGACATCTTTATAGAGAGAATCTCCCTCCTGGTAAGTCGGATAGTAGGCCGTATAAGTCTTCAGGTCATTCGTGTTGATCCGCTCGGACACAGCGACATATACATTGCCACCTGACTTAAAATTACGGCTGTAACCAAGTTCAGTGTTATTACCTATTTCCGGTTTCAGGTAGGGATTACCCATTGTAATATTATAAGGATCGCTGAGGTTCACAAATGGATTCAGTTCCTTGTCAGGGCGTTCTATACGGCGGGTAAAGGCGAGTTTGATACGCTGATCTTCACCGATTTTGCGCGAGATATTTACAGTAGGCAGAAATTCCCCATAAGAAGGGATCTTGCCCATGGCAATAGTTGTGTATTCATACCTGCTACCAGCCACCACATCGTAGTTGTGAAAGAGGGAGAACCTGGCCGAAATATAGGCAGCATAGATATTCATCCTGTAATCGAATACATAGGATTGTGTCGTGTCAGGCAGGGAGACAGCCGTATTATTAAAATGATGCAGGATCACCTTTGCACCGCTTTCCAGCGTAAGCTGCTGACTGACCTTATGAGAATAATCTACCGAGAAGTTATGTTGCAGGTCAGTGCCCGGTGTCCAGCTCCGGGTGTCTCCCTGTACGAAACTGGTATATGGGTTCCCGTTACTACCACTATACAGCAGGGTCAGCTCATCTGCTTTCTCCCTGAACTGTGTATGATAGCCGATGTTCCAGTCTACCGCAGCGGTATGATTGCGGTTATCTGAGCTAAAATAGAGATCGCCCGGCTGCTGGTAGGTACTGGCGATAGCGCGATTACCAAAATAACTATAGGAGAGGCCCGCGCTCAGGTTGCCATAGTCGAAGCCAAGACCTGTCTGGTATGCCTTACGGCTAAAATCAGTATTGGTGGCCTGTGTCAGCTTTGTTTCGGTATCGAAGGTGTAGCGGGTGCGGTAAGAGGGGGTATGAGAACTGAGTTGTTCATTGCCGCTGAAGAACACATTCATCCCGAATTTTTGCTTACGGAAATTCAAATTTGCAGCGCCGTTTTCCAGTCGGGTACCGGCGCTGAGTGCTACGCTGCCATTCATACCCTGCATGGGATTGTCTTTCAGGATGATGTTGATGATGCCACCTGTACCCTGTGCGTCGTACTTTGCACCGGGACTGGTGATGGCCTCTATGCTTTTTATCTGGCTGGCAGGGATAGCAGCCAGGGCATCGGCCAGACTATTACCAAACATAGAGGAAGGCTTTCCATTGATGAGGAAGCGGATGTTCGAATTGCCCTGCAGTTCTACATTACCATCAATATCTACGGTTACCTGTGGTACCTTTTTCAATACGTCTGTCGCCACTCCTCCCTGCGAAGTAATGTCTGAAGCTACATTGTATACCACGCGGTCCGTTTTATTTTCGGTAGTGGGAGCACGGGAGGTAACCACGACCTCATTGAGTGCTTTGCCGGCAGCGACCATATAAATCGTACCCAGGTCCTGTGGGGCGTTGATTCCCTTCAGTTCCTGCCGGGTATAGCCGATAAAATCTATGGTGATATTGTAGGTACCTTTTTTCAGGTTGCTGACTTCGAAAGCTCCCTGTTCATTGGCGACGGTTCCATTCACGGTTTTACC
The DNA here is from genome assembly GCF_003412465.1 of Chitinophaga silvisoli. Lineage (GTDB taxonomy): Bacteria > Bacteroidota > Bacteroidia > Chitinophagales > Chitinophagaceae > Chitinophaga > Chitinophaga silvisoli. Next base: position 113,053 of record NZ_QTJV01000013.1, on the reverse strand, counting down.
GGTTGCCGGGTCATTTACAATGATGGTGGCATAGGCTACCGGCTGGTGATTGTCTTTGTTTTGTATTGTTCCCTTTATTTTATTCTGGCCAAACGAATATATCCATCCTGTTAGTAAGATTGTTAAGACCGGCAATAGCTTCATATACACGAGTTATGTTTACAGGTGCAAAAATGAAAGGCTATTCTGGAGAAATACTGGAATAATTTAGGGTTATCCAGTCAAATTTAAGGTGCTTTATTACATAACATAGCGGAAATTTTGCTGGAAGGGGATCATGAGGCGAGTTATCATTTAATTTAAATTAATTATTGTTTTACGATAATTAATTGTATTTTGGTAGGGTAAAATGACTGTATATGAAAACTGTTCGTATTGTTTCCAGGTTGTTATTTATTATAACAAGGATTACTTCATTAGGGTATCTTTTTGCATTCGCCCTTTCCTCAATAGCGCTTGGTACAGGATGGTCGTTAAACCTAAATGAGCAGGAGACACGTTTCGAAGTCTGCTATCCATTCACGCATTATCCTTTCCTGCTTGGAGAATATAATGCTGGCTATATCATAGGATTTCTCTGCCTGTTAGGTTTATACGCGTTGTTTTTTTTCCTGGTGAGTAATATATTTTATGTATTTCTGCAACCTAAACTTTTTACTACCTATGGCATCCGGCAGCTGAAAAGGTTTTATCAGTCAAACATGTTATTGCCATTGACAGCATCACTGGTGATCTCTCCATTTTATAGTATTGACAAGGTTGTAGGAATATTGGTGATTTTACATGCTATATTGGGTGTATTTGCTTATTTCATTGCTGCCATTTTTGAGCAGGGAATCAAATTACAAAACGATCAGGACTTAATTATATAAAATGCCTATTATTATCAATGTTGATGTTATGCTGGCTAAGCGCAAAATGCAAAGCAAAGAACTGGCTGAAATAGTGGGTATTACTACAGCTAATCTATCTATCCTAAAAACAGGTAAGGCCAGGGGTATTCGCTTTGATACGCTTGAAGCAATATGCAAGGCGCTTGATTGTCAACCTGGCGATATCCTTGAATATGTAGCCGAACAATAAACCATTTACAGGATCAAAGCCTAATTACATCCTCTCCATGAGCAGGACAGGATATCGCTTTTCTAAAACTTCTTCAATTTATGAATGCCTTATCGATTAAAAATTTAAGCAAAGTATATAGCAGCGGGGTAATAGCCTATGAAAATATATCCCTGGATCTCAACGATGGTATGTTTGGCCTGCTGGGTCCAAATGGTGCCGGCAAATCATCATTTATGAAAACAATTGCCGGGTTACTAAAACCGGATCAGGGACAAATTCTTTTTAACGGACAGGACGTGATTAAACATCCTGAAAATATAAAAAAGCAGCTGGGTTTTTTACCGCAGGATTTTGGTGTTTATCCCAAAGTGTCTGCCTATGAACTTTTAACGCACATTGCTATACTAAAGGGACTTATCCACGCTGGCACACGTAAGGAACAGGTATTGGCATTGCTGGACAAAACCAATCTTTATGCAGAACGCAACAAGGAAGTACATACCTTTTCTGGCGGTATGCGGCAACGGTTTGGTGTGGCACAGGCATTGCTTGGCGATCCAAAAATTCTTATAGTCGATGAACCAGCCGCGGGCCTGGATCCTGAAGAACGTCACCGCTTAAATAACTTGCTTAGTGAAATTGGTGAGAACAAAGTCGTCATACTGGCAACTCATCTGGTTGAAGATATAAAAGACCTTTGCACAGCAATGGCAGTCCTGTTCAAGGGGCGGATAATAGCCCAGGGAAACCCAGCTGATTTTATACGGATCCTTCAAGGTAAAATCTGGCAGCTAACTATAAATAAACAAGATCTCCCTTACTACCAGGAACATTACAAAATTCTGTCTGCGCGCCTGGCAAGTGGCAAACTATCTCTCCATATATACGCAACAACTAACCCGGGAAGTGGTTTTCACCAAATAGAACCATCGTTAGAGGATGTGTACTTCAACCTGTCTTTGTCATGAAGCATTTATTAAAGTTTGAATTGCGCGCTTGTTTCAGGCGACCAGAAACTTATATAATGTTAATAATATTGTCAGTATCTGGTTTTCTTATCGGCTATAAACAACTTACTTTTAATACAACTGCCGATATACTGGTAAATTCACCTTATGCTATCAGTAGTATGGTCGGTCTTTTAAGTTTAACAGGCATTTTTACTACTACCATCGTAGCCGCATTTACATTATTTCAGGAAGCTGACGCATATTTTAGTCAAATTCTTTATACCACTCCTTTGACTAAGTCACAATACCTAATCACTCGCTTCTCGCCTGTGTTTGGCATTGGAACACTGTTGCTTATAGTAACAATTGCCGGATATATGGCAGGGCAAATTGCCTGTCCGGATAAAGTTGCTTATGGTGTCTTTCAGCTAAAAGCGTATTTGCAACCACTCATCCTCATCGCACTACCGAATCTTTTTCTTTGCACCTCTTTTGTATGCGGTATGGGCTGGCTCACAAAAAATAAGTTGATGGTATACTGTGCAGGGCTCTTTCTATATATCACCTATATGGTCCTGCTGATGTATTCCGGTTCTCCCTTACTGGCTGGAGCTTTGCCACAATCGGCAGGTGCAATGTCAATTGCAGCAATATTAGATCCATTTGGTTTGTCTGCCTTTTATGAGCAAACCAATCCGTGGGTGCTTGAGCAAAAAAACAGGCAATATATTACACTCACCGGCAATCTTTTACTTAACAGGATTATTTATTTAGCTATAGGCATTGTGTTACTGATGATTGTATGGAAGTTTTTGAGTTTGTCACTAAGTATTAAACAAGGGAAGCGGAGACCAATAGAACTATTACATAACGATACATTCAGATTTCAACCTGTTTTAACTGTCACCAATAGAAATTATTATCGCCTGCTTACCTTGAAAAGCAGGGTCTGGATGGACCTTAAATGGATACTTAAAAGTATGCCGTTTACATTGATTGTTGTGGCACTTGTTTTCTTCATGTCTATGGAGTTTTATGATGGAATAGACCGGGGGATCCGTTTGCCGGAACAATATGTAACAACGGGCCTGTTAGCTAACCGGATATTATATGACCTGCCTGGAATACTGCTATTGGTGTCTTTATTTTATACAGGTGAATTATACTGGCGAAGTACTGAGAGCAGGTTCAATCTGATAGAAGATAGTACACCTGCAGGCAGGAGACTCGGCTTTGCGGCTGCCTGGATGTCGCTATCCCTGGTGATTTTTATATTTACCTTACTCATCATCATAAACGGTATTATCTTTCAGATTGTGTATCAGTACTTATATATTGATTGGGAGGTATATGCAACTTTATTGGGACTGATTGTTACTCCACTGATCTTGTGTGTTGGAATTACATTATGGGTACATAAAGTGATTCCATTCAAATGGATCGCATTTTCTGTCAGTGTTTTATTAATTTATTTGCTGACGGGTAAATTGGGTAAGTCGATAGGAATCACTCATCCCTTACTTCGTTTTGCCGAAGCTTATGTAGGAAAATATAGTGAGATGAATGGTTGGGACAACTACATTGCAGCATTCTTATGGAAAATGATTTTTGGTTTCAGTATTATCCTGGTTTTTCATCTCCGGAGCCGGACGTTTAGGATTATTGCAGTCCTGGTCTGTTTGGCTTCAGGTATCTTTATCTACCTCCATTATCCATCGCTTCCCGGGAAGAATAAGCTGGACTGGCAGCAGTCTTATGAGCAAAATTATCGCAGATATAATCAGCTGGTACAACCAGCCATAACGCATGTTTCAGCTAATGTAGAACTTTATCCGGGGGATAACAGGTACAGTGTAAATGCGGTATACTTTATACAAAATACAAGCAATAAATCTATAGATAGTATTCTTGTCAATTTTGAAGAGGAGGTATCCGTGGATCAGGCATATCTTATTGCAAACAGAGAAAAGGTGTTCTTCCGGGGGAAAAAGGGGTTCCTGCTACTTCGAAATGCTTTACAACCAGGAGATACCGCATCCTTCCATTTTTCTTTCAATTACCACTGGAACCCATTTGTAGGTCATAAAGCATTTAATGCCATTGTACAAAATGGAAGTTTCATCCGGCTAAGTAATTACTTCCCTGTTTTTGGCTACAGATCAGACCTGGAGATATATAGCCCTGTTGAAAGAAGAAAAAGGAGATTAGGGATGCCTACTCCATTGGAGCAACTGGGGCAAAGCGGACTGGATACCCGGGACTTCATTACGCTTGATCTGAAAATTGGAACAGCGGCCGGACAGACAGCCATTGGAATAGGAGAGCTGAGGGGTACCTGGTCTTCCGGGCATCGTAATTATTTTAGTTACTATGCCACATCCCCGGTACCTTTCCGTTTTGGGATATCCTCTGCCGCCTATAAAGTGCAAAGGCTTCATTACAAAGGGGTAAATGTAGAAGTGTACTATTACCCCCGTCATTACGAAAACGTCCAACGTCTTTTAACTGACGCTGCCGGTACATTGGATTATTGCAGGAAGAATTTCGGAACTTATCCTTTTAACACTATACGTTTTGCCGAAGTATCGCAATTTACAACTGGTTTTGCAGGCAGCTCTTACCCGGGTACAATATTCATGACTGAAAATATGATTTTTCATACAAATCTTGCAGGCGACAGAAAGCAGGATGTTATTAATGAACTGGCCGGGCATGAACTGTCGCATCAATGGTGGGGTGCAAATCAGTTGGTCCCAGATGATAGGGAAGGCGCAAAAATGCTGACCGAAACGCTTGCGATGTATACGGAACTAATGATGGCAAAACATACGACCGGGATGCAAAGTGTTATAGATAAAGTAGCCATGCACAGGCAGATCTACTATAGTGAAAGAGGATTTTCGCAGGAAGAACCATTATATAAAGTCAATCCTGACAATACACATCTCTATTACTCAAAAGGACTTGTGGTAATGTATAATTTAAGCGAACTGATAGGTGAAGAGAGGGTCAATACAGCATTGAATCATTTTTTAAAGAAACATATTTATCCCAATCCTGTTCCCGTGACAACGAGTTTACTCGAAGAACTCTATAAAGTAAGCAATCCATTAGAAAAACAGAAAATTGACAGCCTGTTTAAGATGGTTACTAAAATTTAAATATAGTCTTAATTAAAAAGCAAAAACCGCAATAAAGGGGTTTTTGCTTTTTAGCAGACTACGATGGATAGGTTTCTATTGCGCTTTGCAATATATTCCGATTGGTCCCGGGTAGCATTTTTACGAATTAAACCGCTCAAAACGCACAATAAAAGTCGTCCCTTTCCCTTCCACACTCTCAAACGTGATACTCCCCTTCAGCAACTTCACATAACTCGCTATAATACTCAATCCCAATCCCGTACCCTGGATATTCATAGAATTTGCGGCCCTGTAAAACCTGTCAAAAATATTCGCCTGTGCCTCTGCAGGAATCCCTATGCCTTCATCCACGACCCTGATTTCCAGTTCCGTATCCGTACATACACTGAACAGGTGAACATTCTTATTCTTAGGCGAAAACTTCACTGCGTTTGACAGGAGGTTGGTAATAATATGTCTCAGCAGCACAACATCTGTATATAGGTTGGTCTCTCCGGTATGCTGGTAAACTACCGTTTGCCCAGGGCTCGTAAGAGGACTGATTTCTTCAGTGATATTAGTAAGGTAATCTGCAATGCTGACTTCAGCATAAGAAGGTTCAATCTTGCCTTCTTCAATTTTTTCAATAGAAAGGAAATTGTTGAGGATGCCGGTTAACACACTGACGGAACTTTTTATTTTATTGACATGTTTTTCCTGTTGTTCAAAGTTCCCTATTTGCCCGTATTGCGATATCAGGTAAGAGGAAGAAAGAATGGCGCTCAATGGAATTCTGAACTCATGCGAGGCCATCGAGACGAATTTCGTCTTCAGCTCGTTCAACTGCATTTCCCGCAGTAGATTGACTTCCATGATCAGGTCTTTGGCCTTTGCTTCCAGGAGTTCGGATTCTGCTTTTTTGCGCAGGGTGATGTCATTTACAAAGGCCGTGATATATTTGTGCCCGTTTTGATAATGTGGACTCAGGCTCACCTCCACAAAGAAGATTTCGCCATTTTTCTTAATAGCTTCAAATTCTTTGCCATGGCCCATCATTCTTTTTTCTGGTTTGGATGTGTAATGAGCCCTTTGGGCGGCATGGTCCGCATGATACCTGCTTGGAACCAGTACCTCAATCTTTCGGCCTTCCAATTCGCTCTGTTCATAAGCAAACATTTTTAGCAAAAATGGATTTGCCTTTACGATATAACCTTCTTCATCCGTTACCATGATTCCAACGGAAGCATGATTGAACAATGCATTTAAATCTAATTCCGGAGTAGAACTAAAAACATTCATAACAAGTTGCGTTTAAATATAAAGGCTGGTTTTGAAGGAAAATGAAAGATAGAATTATTAGTTTAGCTATAATTTGAATATATGGTTCGTTTCAAAAGCAAAAAATCAGCACCAAATTAGAAAATTTTATTTCATTTTGATAATTCATAGGGGAAAATATCATTTTTCCTTATGATCAATGTTAATGTTATTCGGCCCGAATCAGACTAACTTATGACTCTAAACATAGGGTTATGATAGGGAAATTATCTGACCGGCAAATGCAAAGTATCCTGCAGCAGAATATGATGGGGAGAATAGGCTGCAGTAGCAATTCCAGGGTCCTGGTAGTGCCCGTATGTTATGCCTACAACGGGAAGGCCATCATCGCTCATTCTGCGGAAGGGATGAAAATTAATATGATGCGAAACCATCCCCAGGTTTGTTTTGAAGTAGATGTTATTACAAGTTTGACCCACTGGGAAAGCGTCATCATCTGGGGACAATACCAGGAGATCCTGGACGAAAAAGAACGGTTTTACTCAATGAAATACCTCATGAGCAGGTTGCTGCAGTACACTGAAACAGAAAAAGTACATCATCTTCAACCCGTGCAGGAGGGAGCCGATTATGGGCATTTTAACTCAAATATCCGGCCTGTGATTTACCGGATTACCATTGAGGAAATGACTGGGAGATATGAGCATGGAGATCTATAATCAACGATTTTTATGAGAGGGAATTTGTTTTCAACGGCATACCTGGTTTCTAATGCGGGAGCATTATTAATTTTACTAATTAGCATCTGGTTTAAAAGAACGGGCCGGGTTATTATTGGATGCATATTTTTAACCGCGGCACTGGTCAATGCCTGGCAGGCTGTTTACAGACCGGAAGCATATAATATCTATGAATGGCTGGCCGCGCTTCCTGTTTATGAATACCTGATTGGACAGGTGTTCCTGGTACATATTACCCTGTATATTCTTATTTTGATGGTCTTACAGCTTTTTATAGGATTGGGCATCCTTTACAAAAACAGGGTAGCATGGCTGCTGGCAATTATTTACCTCCTGGCACTTGCGCCTCTTGGAGCCGGATCTTCCTTCCCCTGCACCCTTATCCTGGCAATAGCGTGTTTTATACACTTAAAAAAAGAAAAAATACCCTTGTAGTTTGAATCATTTTTCAACTATTAAAAAAAAACACCTGTTCAAATAGAATAGTATTTCTACATATCCCTGATTTTTAGTAAATTAAACTATCATTTCGCACCTACAATCTATACACCACATTATTTACCCTGCGCAATTCCAAACCGCTATGGCTACAATACTCGTTATTGAAGATAACCAGGCAATCAGAGAGAATATAGTTGAAATACTGGAAATGGCAGACTACCATGTACTAGAGGCTGCCGATGGAAAACAAGGTTTACTGTTAGCTGAATCACAACATCCGGACCTGATCGTATGTGACTTGTCATTGCCTATTCTTGACGGGTTCGTTGTGCTCCAAATGCTCAACAGAGATGACAAACCCTGCAAAGTTCCCTTTATTTTACTCACCGCCCGGGCGGAAAGAGCCGAAATCCGCAAGGGAATGGATATGGGAGCTGATGACTATATTACCAAGCCCTTTAATCCCTCGGAGTTGCTAAGTTCTATAGAATGCCAGCTCAGGAAATCGTCTCATGCCAAAATAAGCAGTGTCAAGGTGCAGCCCCCTGGCCCCATCCAGGATCCTGCCCAGGAAGCGGAGCCATTTAAAAACCTCATTAAGGACCGGAATATAAAAACCATTAAGAGTAAACAAATTATTTACCAGGAAGGCAATCATCCTTCCTACCTTTATTTTATCCTGAAAGGGATGGTGAAAACCTATAAAATTGATGAAGACGGGAAAGAGTTCATCTCGGGATTGTTTAATGAAGGAGATTTTCTGGGATATATACCGGTACTGGAAAAGACCCGCTACAGCGACACTGCGGAAGCCATCGGTCAGGTGGTACTGGCGATTATTCCTATAGAAGATTTTGAAGAATTGACAGTTGCCAATAAGCATGCGAGAGAACAGATTATCCGGATGCTGACACATTCTATCGAAGAAAAGGAGGTACAGTTATTAAGAGTGGCCTACGATTCACTGAGGAAAAGGGCCGCAGATACTTTACTCACGGTTTTTAATAAATATAATATAGGCGGCGATAGTAATGTCGGGATTAAATTCAGCAGGGGAAACCTCGCCGCACTTGCCGGCGTTGCGAAAGAATCTTTCGCACGTACCCTGGCTGATTTCAGGGATGAGCATTTAATAGATATCAGGAATGGGGTTATTTACCTGCTGGACATTGGCAAGCTTAATCAATTGAGTAATTAAAAGCAACATTCGCCGGAAATAAAAAAGGGGAGGTTGCCCTCCCCACTTATCAGGAATGAAGAGAAGGATGTGTAATAAACACCGGTCCTTTCAGATTACGTATAATATTGTCAGCACTGCTGCTGTTAAAAAACCTTGATACCCTGCTACGCCCATATGCTCCAAAAGTACCAATGAGGTCTGTCCTCGTATCCAGGTAAGCCTGGATCGCTTTATCCGGCTGGCCAGTCAATATCTTATAAGTAAGATGCGCATTATACGTCTTCAGGTACGCCTGCAGCTGCTCTTTGTGAGGGATCGTTTTCTCCTCTTTCTCACATACATACACAATCTCACAATGCCTGTTGATCAGTTCAGGAAATAAGGCTGTAAATGCTTTAATTGCATACATTGAAGAATAAGTGCCGTTGTAACAAAACGCTACTCCATCTATCTTATGCACATCTTCAGATAATACCATGACAGGACACTGCGCGCTTGTCAGCATATTTTTTACGAACCCGCTGGGATTGGTATCATACAAATAGGGGAAGGAGAGGGCTTTTCCTATGATCAGCAGATCTGCAAAACGACTTTCATTGATCACTTCATCTTCAGCAATACCCCGGATGTTTTTGATGGTACAAGCGATGTTTTTATCCCTGCACGCTTTCTTCAACGCGATATAATTGTCTTCTATCAGCTCCTTTTTTTCATGCTCACTTTCCCGTAATTTCTGGTAATAGCCGCCGGCAAGGCCTTCCATGCCTGCTGCTGACAAGAGCTGGTTTGCACTCTTTGTATCTTCCAGCATCAATATCGTCAGACTATGATCCTGCAAAGACGTAATTGTGGTGATCGCATCTACCTGCTGTGCTGTAAAATTAACAGCATCGATGACTGCAATAATCTTTTTCATTATATGAGCGTTTTAATATTCATTACTAATAATTACTTTCAATGCCTTTTCTTTGGCAGCGTTGCCAAAAGTGCTGTATGCTGTTTCTATTTCTGAAAATTTAAACCGGTGTGTGATAAAAGATGCCGGGTCCAGTTTTTTACTGCTTACGGTCTTCAGCAGCATAGGTGTGGTACAGGTATCAACCAGGCGGGTTGTAATAGTGATGTTTTTTGACCACAGGTCCTCGAGTGCCAGGGATACGGATTTACCATGCACTCCTATATTGGCCACCTTGCCACCGGGCCTTATCAGGCGGGTACATAATTCGAAAGTGGCCGGTATGCCTACCGCTTCCATGGCAGTATCTACCCCCTCGTATTCAGTAAGGGCCATTACTGTTTCTATCACATTTTCCTCACTGCTGTTAATGGCATGTGTGGCCCCCATTTTTTTTGCTACTTCCAGGCGGTGCTTATCTGTATCAATCATAATAATGGTAGCTGGTGAAAAGAACTGTGCAGTTGTAAGTGCTGCCAGTCCTATTGGTCCTGCACCTACGATTGCCACCGCAGTTCCCGGTTGCACCTGGCCGTTGAGTACCCCGCATTCGTAAGCGGTAGGCAGGATGTCGCTGAGCATCACCAGGGATTCCTCATGGGTATCTGCCGGTATATGGTACAAACTTGTATCCGCGTAGGGAATCCTGACATACTCAGCCTGTGTGCCATCTATCAGGTGGCCAAGGATCCAGCCTCCTTCATGGCAGTGAGAGTACATACCCTTTCGGCAATATTCACACTTACCGCAGCTGGTAATACAGGAGATGAGTACATGGTCTCCCTTTTTAAAATTGGTGACAGCATTGCCTGTTTCCTCCACGATACCGATGCCCTCATGCCCCAATGTAAGACCATAAGGCACTTCCTTTACATCGCCCTTAAGTATATGTAGGTCTGTACCACAGATGGTGGTTTTTAATATTTTAATAATTGCATCCGTAGGTGCAATGAGCCCTGGTTGAGGTTTCTCTTCCAGGGATACCTGACCGATACTTTTATAAACAAGTGCTTTCATAACTAAAGTTTTTATATGATATATCCCAGCATATTGGCTGCTAACTGGGAATATCCCGAGATGTTATATGGTTTCTCATAATAGTTGCTTGCGCCATTGCTGATACATTCGTTCCTGGTATTGAGGTCGCCGGCAGTACTCCAGACCAGTTTTGGAATGTCCTGCAGACAATGCAATGCATTTAATTTTTTTAAAACCTCTGCACCGGTATAAAATGGCATATTGTAATCAAGGATAATAAGGCAAGGTTTGTCAGCATTGTAATTTATATCAATGCTTTTCATCAGATCCATTCCATTTTCAAACACCTGCATAGTAATGCCCGGGTTAATCTGATGTATAGCTGCTACCAATATTTCCTGGTCATCCGAATCATCCTCCACGAGATAAACAAGCTTACTTTCTTCGTTTTTCATTGTGGTATATTTAAGATGAAAGATTTGTCTGGGTCCTGTATTCACTCATGTCAAACTTGTCCGTGCAGCAGGAATAAAAATGTTATAGGGCCTGCTTTGTTTGGTTCGTCATGGCATGATTCAGCAGGAAACTTATAATATGGTCCCTGCTGGTGACTCCAATCATTTTTTTATTTGCAGTCATCACGGGCATTATCAGGTCCGCCCTGGCCGGCAGTCGGCTCCACACATCTGTTAGCTTACTGTCTGCAGACAGGAAAGACAAATCCGGAATGATGAGTTTTTTTAAAACCATTTTTTCTTCACGGTTCATTAGTGCACGCAGGATTGTTTCCTTGTCCAGGACACCTATCATTTCTCCATTATCTGTCAATACATAATACCTGTCATTGTCGCTGCACAGTGTGTCAAGTATTTCCTGCCGCGTCGCAGCTGCATGTATTGTTTTGAAGTCCTGCGATATAACATCCGATATCGTTTCGTCTCTCAGCAATGAAGCCAGGAGATAGTTATTCTTCTCAACTGTTGACATCAACAGGAGGAAACAGCCGTAAATAATCAGCAGGAGATTGCCTGTTATTAATCCGACTATGGTCAATACAAGGCTCATTACCCTGCTGATAGATAAAATTGCCCGGAAGGCAGTAGATGGTTTGAGAATAAGTGCCAGGATCCCTTTTAATATTTTTCCCCCATCCAAAGGCAGTATAGGTAACAGGTTTAACAGTGCAAGAATTACATTAATGTTATATAAGAAATGAAAAAAGTTAGCCGGATGTACATTGCCTGCTATCTCGGTTAACTTCCAGAACACTGTTCCGGTTGGCAACAATGGAATCATTAGCAGGGCGATAATTACGTTTACTAGGGGACCTGCCATACTGATGATTATTTCCTGCCGGGGAAGAGCTGGCTGTTTTTCAAAAAATGTCAGACCACCTATAGGCAGGAGCTGGATTTCCCGGATGGGAACCTGGTAAAATTGAGCGGCTAAGGCATGCCCCAGTTCATGCAGCAATACGCAAAGGAATACCGCCAATAATTCACCGATGCTGACAAAAGCTATATTTAAAGGCTCCCTTGCTATTACCAGCATAAGAATTACCCAGGCAATAAATACCAGAAATGTCCAATGTAGCTGAATCGGAATTCCTTTGATGAAAAATATTTTTAATGAATTTTTCATATGGAATTTTTTTAATCTTAACGAAAGGAATAATTAGGTTCCAGTCAGTTGGGGTAATCCTCTACCTGAAGTTACCCCTACTAAGTTCCCCAAATCAATGACATCTGTCATAGTATTCATTGATTTCACGTCCATATCCAATATGAATATCAGAACCTCGCATGATGAAAGTCATTTTTGAAGGCTGGCGATCTTCGGAAATTTAATTGTTCCCCAATTATTCATCTTTTAATACCACAGCCATGAGGAAAATAATAATTGCCTACGACGGCACACATTATTCCAATGGAGCATTTGAACTGGCTAAAAGGTTAAATGAAAGTGAAAAGATATTATTGATCGGCGTTTTTTTACCAGCTTTTGATTTTACTGAACTGAATTATGTATTGGGTGGAGGAGGTATGTACATGCCTGTACAAATGGAAATAGACCAAAATAAGGTAGCAGAAAATATCGAAAAATTCGAATATGAGTGTAACCGGAATAATATTGAGTTCCGTGTACACCAGGATAATTCTCCCTATACATTACAAAAGCTCCAGAAGGAAACCAGGTTTGCAGACCTGATGATCATCGGCAGTCAGCAGTTTTATGACTACCTGCAGCAGGACGTGGCAGATGAATTTATGCGCGACATCCTGCACGATGCCGAATGCCCGGTAATTGTCGCCCCGGAAAGATTTGAGTTTCCCGAAAATATCATCCTTGCTTATGATGGCACCCAGTCCGCTGTATTTGCCATTAAAATGTTTGCCTATCTATTCGGTGATTTGTGTAAGGTAAACACTACCCTGGTGTATGCCTGCCGCAGGTCTCATAAGTCACTGCCGGATGAGGACTACATCAAAGAACTGGCTGCCCGTCATTTCAGTTCACTTACTTTCCAGGAGCTGGAACTCTATAAATTAGATTACTTCCACACATGGATGGCAGATATCAAAAATCCCATCCTTGTAACCGGTGCATTTGGTCGTTCCGGCTGGTCCGATATTTTTAAAAAGAGTTTTTGTATCAGCGATATATACGAGAATAAATATCCTGTTTTTATCGCGCACCACGCTTGAGCTATGAAACATTGGTTTTTTATAACTGTCTTTTTTTTATGCATGTTTTCGCCTGCAAAGGCGCAACATATACCCTGGCTATCTGATACCTCCAACCGGCAAATAATCTGTCAGTTATTTGCCGGGGCTTCCCGGTATGGCCTTGATGAAAAGGATTATGCTTATAAAACCATTCTACTGCTCAATTCTAATATACATACATTGGATACTTTGGGCATTGAGCAGGAACTGACCAATGCAGCAGTCTCCTTTTTTACAGATATAGCTTTCGGCAAACAGGAAAACCGTGTTTCCTACAACGGGATCAATTACCACCCTAACAGTTTAAATATAGCAGACAGTCTCCTGGGGGCAATTCACACTGGTAGTTTAGCAGCTTTGCCTGAAAAACTTGAACCCCATCATACAATTTACAGGGAGCTGAAAAAACAGCTGGCGGTCATGGAGCTTAATAAAGACCTGGCTTGTCCGCCCATTACCAGTGAGGCGCTGGACAGTAACAACCATCCGCTGATAGAAAAGTTATCCCAGCTGGGAATCACAGATACGCTTGATTATGGAATGGATGAAGATTCACTCAGGATTAAACTCAGGATCGCACAGCGGATGTTCGAAATGATGGAAGATGGAAAGATCCGGGAAGGCATTCTTGAAGAATTAAATATACCCGTGCAGAAGCGCCTGTATGAAGTAAAGCATGCACTTAATACCTGGCGATGGCTGAACAGCGTGCAACAGGAGCAGGGAGTGATCATTGTAAATATTCCTGCTGCTAACCTTTTTTATATGTACAGGGATTCCGTGCTGTTTTACACCCGATGCATAGTAGGAAAACCGGCAACGCCCACCACACCACTCGTGAGCCAGGTACACGAGGTGATCCTGTTTCCGTATTGGAATGTACCGCATGATATAGCTGTCAAAGAATTGCTGCCGGCTATCAAAAGTGCGCCGCTGGAATACCTTGATTATGGCAATTACCAGGTACTGGACAAGAACGGTAAAGTGCTGGATCCTTCCTCCATACATTGGCAACAGCTGAACCGGGATAATTTTCCATATAAAATACGTCAATTATTTGGGTGTGATAATGCCCTTGGTATAATCAAACTTAACTTTTTCAGTCCATATAGTACCTATCTGCATGATACGCCCAATAAAAGCTATTTCCTTTTTAATGGCAGGTATTTCAGCCACGGATGTATTCGTGTGGAAAATGTGGATGAATTGGCAGAAATGCTGGAACCCGGCGTGCATCCATACCTGGCAGATACACCTGCCAATGTATGCGACCTTGCAGCTGACAAAGGGCAACTCATTTTTCCACTGAAAAAAAAAGTTCCCCTATTTATCCTTTACGAGGTGGCCTGGCCCGGCAGCAACGGAGCGACCAGGTTCTATGAAGATATCTACAACAAAGTAAAATGAAGACGATAGGCAAGTCACCAGTATAACAACAATTTTAGAATAATTTTTTGAGCAACTAAAACCAGTGTTATGAACCGTATCATCACCTTCACCTTCAACCCGGCAATTGATAAAAGCACTACCATAGGTCACCTGGTGCCTGAAAAAAAGTTGGCCTGTTCTCAGCCGGTATTTGAACCGGGAGGAGGAGGTATAAATGTGTCCAGAGCTATCAGGAACCTGGGCGAACATTCAACCGCCGTTTATTTATCAGGCGGGTATACAGGTCGCTTCTTTTCCTCACTTGTAGAAAAAGAACACCTTGATTTTATCAACGTGACTATCAGCGGCAAGACGAGGGAGAACCTGGTGGTCCTGGATCTTTCCACCAGGCAACAATATCGTTTTGGCATGCCGGGACCAACCGTGAGTGAAAAAGAATGGCAACCCTGCCTGGAAATTATCAACAAATGTGCGGCGGATGATTATATCGTGGTAAGTGGAAGTCTGCCACCAGGCATGCCACCTGAAGTAATGGGAGAGATTGCTGCCATTGTCAAAAAAAGAAGGGCAAAACTGGTGGTGGATATTGCAGGCAAGGCACTGGAATGTGCCCTGAAAGAAGGCGTATACCTGATTAAACCTAACCTCACAGAATTAGGTGCCTATGCAGGCAATGAACATATTACTGAGCCGGACGTATACCAGGCGGCCCGGCAGATTATCAACCGGGGCCAAAGTGCGGTTGTGGTGGTATCCCTGGGAGCATCAGGCTGTATCCTGGTAACCAAAGATGAACAGGTAATGATTCCTGCTCCGCTTGTTAAGCCATTAAGTACTGTAGGTGCCGGCGATTCCATGCTGGCTGGTATCGTACTCCGACTTTCAAAAGGAGCCGGTTTCCTGGGCGCTGTACGTTATGGCATCGCCTGTGGTACAGCTGCCACCTTACATCCGGGCACTGCTTTGTGTCAAAAAGAAGATGTTGAAAAATTATACCAGCAGGTACTTAACAATGCTTCAGTAACAATGGCAACATGGTGATGAAAATCAATTTTTGATGTACTCCTGATCATTGTTTTCAGTATGAAACACATCGTATATTCATATCGTAAAAATGGCCCTGAATTTTAGAAAGTATAATCCCAATATTCTTCACTAATTATTAAAAACAAGGAGGTAACTATGTCTAAGGAATTAACCAAGGCAACTTCCATTCTGCCTTCCGTATTCGATGATTATTTTAAACCCTGGAAAGATCTGTTTGACTTCAATGGCGGAAGAACTATTACCGCTACCGTTCCTGCTGTAAATATTACAGAAGAAAAGGATCAGTTTAAGCTGACTGTGGCTGCGCCGGGAATGGACAAAGATGATTTCAGAATCGACATTGACAATGATGTACTCACCATCAGTGCAGAAACTGAAGAAGAGGAAGAAACCCCGACCAGACAGGAATACAATTACAGCAGCTTTTCCCGGAGCTTCAGACTGCCGGCAATCGTAGTCAAAGACAAAGTGGAAGCTAAATACAAAGATGGTATCCTGAAGTTATACCTGCCAAAGACCGAAGAAGCCCGTAAAGCAAATGGGACCAAACACGTAGTCATTCAGTAGTAGGATGAAGGATGAAGTTGTATCGGCAATAAATCCGCCGGCCTGGATCCTGTATTCAGGGAAGTGAAGATTGCCTGATGAATGCTTCTATGCCCCCGGATTATTGTTCGTACAACTTCATCCTGTCATTTGTAAAAATGATCGTTATGAAAAAGATATTATTCGTTACAGACGCACTCGACCTGCATCTTGAAAACCTGGAATTTGCAGGCTATATCAGTGGCCTGTTCAAATCAAAATTACTTGCCATCTTCCTGGAAAATGATGAATCCGAAATGCGAACAGACAGCATGATCAGAGCAGCTGCTGTAAATGCCGGGCTCAATGTAACGGAGGAACCTGTTTCCCTGAAACAACATACCTGTGACACTAATATTCAGCGCTTCAAAACTGCCTGTGAAAGTAAAGGGATCGACTGTGCTGTACACAGGGATCGTGGCAATCCACTTGCAGAGGTGATTTTGGAAAGCAGGTACGCCGATCTCATATTACTCAACGTAGGCACCTCTTTTACAGCCAACCCGGAAGGCACACCTTCTGAATTTGTAAAGGATGTCATGAGCAATGCTGAGTGCCCCGTAGTAATTATGCCGAATACTTTTACAAGTATCAGTGAGCTGGTGTTTACTTATGATGGAAAGGCATCTTCCATTCATGCAATTAAACAATTCACTTACCTTTTTCCCCAATTTAAAGATCTAAAAACAGTCGTTGTCAGTATTAACCCGGAACAGGTAAGCCCGGAAGAGAGATATAAATTCCGCGAATGGATGCACTCTCATTATAATTACCTGGACTTCCTTTCTACAGAAGGAAATGTGGAAATAGGACTGGTAGAATTACTGATGGAACGTGATAAGGCCTTTATCGTAATGGGTGCCTATGGCCGCAATATGATTTCTAATTTCCTGCGTCCAAGTCATGCAAATGCTGTGATTAAGTTAATTAGCCAGGCAGTATTTATTGCTCACCACTGATTAGTTGTTTTATGAAAAAGATACTGGCTGTTTTTGATGGCTTAAAGTTTTCAGACAGCACCCTGCAATATGCAGTTAAAATGGGTATTCAGCACAATGCTGTAATTACAGGTGTATTCCTGGAAGATCCAACGTACACAAGCCGCGGTATTTACCAGTTATACAGTGAAAAAGAATATGCGCTCGACAGTGTGAAAGACCTGGTTCGAGAAGACCGGAAGGAGCGGAATGCGGCTGTAGACAGGTTTGAAAACGCCTGTAAGGACGCTGGTATCTCTTACCTCGTACACCGCGACAGGGAGATGGCTGCGAAGGACCTCGTTAAAGAAAGCCGCTATGCCGATCTCCTGCTCATGGATGCCAGTGAATCTATGACCCGGTACCGGGAAGAATCTCCCACGCATTTTGTACGGGAAATTCTTGCCAATGCAAAATGCCCGGTATTGGTACTACCGAAACACTACACTGATATTAAAAGGGTTTTTTGGCTATTCGATGGTACCCCGGTTTCCATCTATGCATTTAAAATGTTCGGCTACCTCTTGCCCGTATTAAATGGGCTGCCGCTGGATGTCATCAGTGTAGACCTGCCGGAAACGGCCATGTACAATGATATGGTGAAAGAGCTGGTGTCTTTGCATACTCCCCAGGCACAGTATCATTTACTCAAAGGACAACCTGAGCTGGAAATCCCCCTCTTCCTGCGAAAGCAACAAAAGGAATCTATGGTCATAATGGGTGCTTACCAGCGCAACGCCTTATCCATGGTATTCAAGGCAAGCATGGCGGATATATTGGTAAGAGAACACCAATGGCCACTTTTTATTGCACACAATAAATAGTAAGGAGATGGAAAGCTTCATCATGCATTTTGCGGAGATCCGCTTGAATAATATACCCCAGGTAGGTGGTAAAAATGCTTCTTTGGGCGAGTTGTACCAGGTATTTAAAGGAGACGGTATTAATGTGCCGGATGGTTTTGCGACAAACGCATTTGCATTCTGGGTCTTCCTGGATTATAATAACTTATGGGAACCCCTGGCCCAGCTGATGCGGGAACTGGATAGGAAAGAGTGGTCTAACCTGGCTGAAAAAGGAGCTGCAGCCCGCAAACTCATGCTCAATGCAAGTTTGCCGGAGGAGGTAAGCATAGAGCTGCTGGCAGCTTATCGTAAATTATGCGGCGATGAATCATGGCCCGTGGCAGTACGAAGCAGTGCCACGGCTGAGGATCTGCCGGATGCAAGTTTTGCCGGCCAGCATGAATCGTTTTTAAATATCAGGGGAGAAGATGCCCTGATCCGGACCGTCATTCAATGTTATGCTTCTTTGTATACTGACAGGGCCATCAAATACCGGGAAGATCATGGATTCAAACATGAAAAAGTTGCATTGTCCGTCGGTATACAACGAATGGTTCGCTCTGACCTCTCCGCTTCCGGTGTATGTTTTACCCTGGATCCGGACTCCGGATTCCGTAACGTCGTGCTGGTAAACGGCATCTGGGGCCTGGGGGAAAATATCGTTCAGGGAGCGGTCGTACCTGATGAATACCTGGTATTTAAACCTACACATACCATCATCCGGAAGCGCGTAGGTTCCAAAGATAAGATGCTGTGCTTTGGCGAGCATGGTAATGCCCTGGAAAATATTCCTGTATCTGTATCCAAACAAAAGGAAATGGTATTGACAGATCAGGAGGTATTGCAGCTGGCCGAGTGGGCAGTGAAAATAGAATCTCACTATGGCCTGCCCATGGATATCGAATGGGCAAAAGATGGGGTAAACGGGCAGCTGTACATTGTACAGGCCAGACCGGAAACTGTGCACTCAAGGGAAGATAGCAGGTACCTTTCTACCTGGCACCTGGAAAAGAAAAGCGAGGTGCTGGCGAAAGGTATTGCTATCGGCAGTAAGGTGGTAGCAGGAACTGCCAGGATCCTCTCTTCTCCTGCCGATGCCTGGCAGATCAAAGCCGGGGATATAGTTGTTACCAATACTACCAGCCCTGACTGGGATCCCGTATTCAAAAAAGCGGGTGCACTGGTGACCAATACTGGCGGGCGAACCAGCCATGCGGCTATTGTGGCCCGCGAATCCGGCATTGCAGCCGTTGTAGGTTGTAAGGATGCCACCACCGCAATCCGTGATGGGCAGGCCATTACAGTGTCCTGTTGTGAAGGTGATACCGGCATTGTCTATGAAGGCATACTGCCTTTCAGAGAAGATAAGAAGGACCTGGATACGGTTTCACTGCCGGAACATGTATTGCCCATGCTGATTATCAGTGATCCTGCACAGGCTTTCAGGCTTTCATTTTATCCCAATGCCGGCGTTGGCTTGCTGCGTATGGAATTTATCATTGCTTCATTTATCGGTGTGCATCCTATGGCACTGGTAAAGTTTAATGAACTGAAGGATGCCGGGGTACGCGAAAAAATAGAACAGCTGACCAGCAGCTACCCGGATAAGCCGGCTTATTTCATCGATCGCCTGTCACAGGGGATTGCAACCATTGCCGCGGCATTTTATCCCAAACAGGTAGTGGTCCGGATGAGTGATTTTAAGACCAATGAATATGCTGCCCTGCTGGGAGGCAAACAATTTGAACCGGTAGAACCTAATCCGATGCTAGGGTTCAGGGGCGCTTCCAGATATTGTCATGATCTATATAAAGATGGCTTTCGCCTGGAGTGTGCGGCCATTAAAAAAGTAAGGGATGAAATGGGCTTTACCAATGTAAAAGTGATGATTCCTTTTTGTCGTACAGTGAGGGAAGGAGAGCAGGTGCTGAAATATATGGCCGGATTAGGGCTGGAAAGGGGGCAAAACGGGCTGGAAGTGTATGTGATGATAGAAATCCCCGCCAATGTAATCATGGGCGAAAAACTGGCAGCTATATTCGATGGCTTTTCAATTGGCTCCAATGATCTGACACAGCTGACCCTGGGGATCGACAGGGATGCCACCCAGATCGCTGAACTGTTTGATGAAAAAGACCCTGCTGTACTGGAAATGATAGCGGATACGATCAGGAAGGCGCATGAGAAGATAATTCCTGTGGGGTTCTGCGGGCAGGCGGCAAGTGATTTCCCGGAGATGGCCCTGTATCTTGTAAAGCAGGGAATAACCAGTATTTCTTATATGCCTGATGCTCTCCTGAAGGGGATTGAGCAGATCCATATGGCTGATATTGCTGCGCATGCGGTTTGATGAATATTGTTTCCATTCGCTCGTTTTTTAAAAAGGCTGTTTCAATCCAGGCATTGGAACAGCTTTTATTTTACCGGGATAATCGTGAACCTGCGCAGACGAAATGAGAACTGCATATTGCTTTTGATGCAAGCTCATGTTGTATGCTCAGGCCAAAGGAGTGAATTGGTCAAGTTCATAAATATGCAATGACTTTTCTATTCCTGCCACTTTCTCTAAAATATGGTCAAATCCATCTTTGCCAAATTTCTTTTCTTCGTTTTTCTCAAATTCTTCTCCCAGGGCATCATACTCATGGCCAGATACAATTTTTCTGAATGCAGGAAACAGCACGGTGTCTTCCCTGGCTTCGTGCGGGCGGTACATGGTGTTAAAAGCAGAGAGTAATCTTATCAGCTCCTGTCGTTCATTGTCGGAGGTGTTTTGCGAGCGGGTCAGGTGTAGTAAGTGGTCTGTAATAGTCCGGCCTGCATTGTGTTGTACCAGTAGGGTATTGACCAGTGATGTAAGCTGATTGGCTTTTATGAAGCGAGGGAACAGGTAATTTTCCTCCTGTTTTTCATGATAATCTTCTACAAAGGTCCGGATGATTGTAGCTGATTGCTGTAGGGCAGTTATAGGAAAATCCTGTTTTTGCTGCAATAAATTTCCGCAGTGATCGTATATGAGAAGGATCCTGTTTAGCAAGCCGTGTTCCTGCATCAGGTCTTCCGGCGGTGATATTTTTTGTCCTTCGTCTTCCTTTTTTCCACATGCGGTTAATAGGCCTGTTCCTGCAACAGCACCAATGGCAACTATATTAATAAATTCCCTGCGACTCTTGTGGAGGATGTTCATGAAGAGGTTTTTTTTGGATGAGCAGTTTGTATATTTCAAACCATACTATGCTCACAAAGGCCGTGCCTAAGCACATGAAAATTTCTCCGGGAGATAGCATGACCTGGCTATAAAAGCTGACAACCGGGGCAATAAACAGCATAACAGCAATTGAAACGGATATAAACAGGAGCAGCCAGCCCAATAGGGGATTACGAAGTTTTAATGTATAAATCAGGCTCCTGTTAAAAGACCTGTTGGAAAAAGTGAGCAATACATTGGCAAATAGTAATGTCATAAAAACAATCGTACGTACTTCGGCCAATGGTTTAAGCGGATGGTAAGTATAAAAGAGGGTCATGGTGCCGGCTGTTATTGTGATACCCAGTAATGAACTGATCAGGAGTTCGCGGGAACTAAGAAGCGCATTTTTTTGCTTATGCGGAGGCATTTTCATGTATTCAGCGTCTACCGGTTCTTTTTCATAGAATATAGAACAGATTGGTGTCATCATTAGTTCCAGGGTGATAATATGGATCGGATAGAATAGCGGTGTACCTTTTAAAAAGAGTAGGGTAGGCAGGGTAGTAGTTAAAATAACCGGGATATGTATAGAAATAATATACCGGATGGCTTTCCGGATATTGATATTTATTTTCCGTCCCTGTTCAACAGCCAGCGGCAATTTTTGCAGGTCGTCGTCAGTAATCACCAGGTCGGCAGCCTGCCGGGCCGTATCACTTCCTTTTTGTCCCATAGCGATACCTATATGCGCCGCTCTGAGTGCAGGGGCATCATTCACACCATCTCCTGTCATGCCGGTAATTGCATGGAAATCTCTCAGGGTCTCAATCACTTTTAACTTCGCATCAGGAAACATCCTGTAGTATACGCTTGTGTGTTGCAGGTGTTGAAAGATGCGTGCTTTATCCATCTCCATGATCTCTTTGCCTGATATTGCCAGGTCATTGTCACTGATGCCGGCTTCCCTGGCTATGCAGCTGGCAGTGGCCTGGTGATCGCCTGTGAGCAGTAATGATTTGATACCAGCGGCATTCAGCGTCTTTATTACTTCGCGTGCTTCTTTCCTGATTGGATCCTGGAATGCGATCAGGCCTTCAAACTGCCAGTTCCAGTTATCCTGCAGTTCAGGAATAGGTTCATTTTCATTTGCTGCTGCACTGGCTATTCCCAGTACCCGGTATCCCATATTTCCCATTTGAGCCAGGTAGGCGCTTACCTGTGGATCTGCTGTACCCGTGACCATTAAGATCCGTTCTGCGGCCCCTTTGGCGGCGGCTATCTGCTGGTGATTGACACTGTAAACATGTGTCATCATTGGTGGTGTGCCATCCAGGTTATATTCGTGTACCAGGTTAGGAAACTGGTATTGCCCGGGACCAAAGGCGGAGAAATATTTATGAATGACTTTTTCCATCTGGTCAAAGGGTGTTTTTTCGCTGGCCAGAAGGGCACAGTAAAAGAGATCGTGGTGTATTGGAGCATCGCCCGGAAGGATCTGTGAGAGCTGCCCCGTCCTGTGATTATAAACCATGGCGATCACCATCCTGTTTTCAGTAAGGGTACCTGTTTTGTCCAGGCAGAGGTAGTTCATGGTACCGAGGTCTTCGATCACCTGCGGGTTTTTGCAGATAATGCCTGAGCGACTCATTTGCCAGGCACCCAGGGCCATGAAAGAAGAAAATGCAAGCGGTATTTCTTCCGGGATGGCGACCATGGCAATGGTCAATGCAGAAAGGAGGCTAAAAGCCAGCTGCCGGGTATACAGAAATTGGGTGATGAAAATAATAAAGAACCCCAGGATACCTATACCAGCCAGCTGATACATAATTCGCCTGGTCTGTTCCTGCATAAGTGTTTTTGTATTATCAGGGGCATGGAGTGATTGTTGTAGCTTGCCGAGTTGCGTGTTCCTGCCTGTTTTTGTCACTATTGCCGTGCAGCTGCCTGAATTGATAGTCGTACCCTGGTATAACAGTTTATCACCGTCTGCAGCTTTGTAGACAGGGAAGGATTCTCCTGTCAGAATGGCTTCGTGGGTACTGAGATCATTTGAGATGAGTACTTCCGCATCTGCGGGTATTACATTTCCTTCGTACAGCAATATGATATCTGAAGGCAAAATTTCAATAACCGGGATTTTAGTCTGGATACGATTCCTGATTACAGTGACCAATGGATCTGTATATTCCTTCAGGGCATTGATGGCCTTTTCACTTTTTACATCCCCGTAAATTGAAATAGCAGAGATGAGGAGCAAGGCAACGAACATTGTGATGGCATCCTGGGGGCTATTCAGTACCAGGTAAAGGATACTTGCCAGGATGAGACAAAGAAACATCGGCTCGGTAAATAAGTTCTTCAATAACTTCAGCAGGAGATGTTCCCTTTCGGACTTTACCAGGTTAAGACCATATTTCTTTTGTAAGACGGGAATGTCTTCGTCTGAAATTCCTGGAACTTGCTGGCCGGAAATAGCTTGTTTCATACGCAGGATTTTGGTTTAGTTCTCCATTTTCTACTTTTATCACCTCTCCGTCATTTTTTAACACCAGGTAAATAATTAAGTTGATACCATCCTTATACAATTCTTCGGGTCCAGATGCAGGGTGTCAGGGTCAGCAAAATTATCACTTTTCTCATTTTGCAATATGACAAAATCTTCGGTCCGGGGATGTTTTTTCATGGTGGAAGATTTATTGATTACTATACAAATCTAGCCTACAATCATACCTGGCTTCAATGATCCGGATCATAATAAAAAGTAACATTCAACTGATTACTTCAGTTTTTTCTTTGCCGGATGTGAAGGAAGGCCAGGTCGTACAGATATAGCATTTTCAATAGGGGGTGCTTACTTTTTATTGCCTGTCTGCTACCCGCCTTACCTCGTTCAATGTGATGGATATCAATATCTGTAATGATGATTCTTAATCTTTTTTATTAAAGAAAATACCAACTTTATTCCAACACTAAAAACGCCCCAATATGAAAAATTATCAAAAAGCCATTTCAGTTATCGCTTCAGTAGCGATTGCCGGAGCTGCCATCGGCGCTCTCCTTACAAAGACAGAAAAAGGAAAACGAGTGCTTACAGCAATGAAGAAGAAAAAGCATGGTAACGGACAGGAATCAATAGAAACCATTTAGTAAAGATATATAAGCAGTGGACTTAAAATCTGCATAAAGTAAGGCAATCAAAAAAAATGAAAGTACTATGAACTGCGGGTGGAGTTTTCCACCCGCCATGTGCTTGGTTTATTTTTTCACCCTAAAATGAAAAATCATGAAAAGTGATTATTTAGTCCAGCAGGATGTCCAGGAAGAGCTGCTTTGGGAGCCATCCCTGAATGCAGTTGAAATAGGGGTATCTGTTAAAAATGGTATTGTAACCCTGAGTGGAACTGTGGATAGCCTGAGTAAAAAACTGGCTGCAGAACGGGCCGTGAAAAGAGTGAAGGATGTGAAGGCTGTGGCCATGGATGTGGAAGTCGAATATCCCAGCAGTAATAAGAAATCAGATGCAGCTATTGCCCAGGCGGCGGTAGATGTACTCTCCTGGAGCAACCTGGTGCCTAAAGATAGTATTCATGTGGAGGTAGAAGACGGGTATATTACACTGGAAGGAGAAGTACAGTGGCAATACCAGCGGGATGCTGCCAGGGATGCTATCAAAGACCTGCAGGGTTTAAAAGGCATCTCCAACCTCGTGACAGTCAGGCCAGCTGCCTCCGCTTTCCTTATCAAGGATAATATAAAAAAGGCATTGCAACGGATGGCAAATATTGAAGCGGACAATATCACCCTCTTAACAGAGAATAAGACGATCACCCTGAAAGGAAAGGTTCGTTCCTGGCGCGAGAGGGAAGAAGTAGAGCAGGTAGTTTGGTCTACTCCAGGGGTTTCAGCAGTAAAAGATGAACTTGAAATAGACATTTAGAAAGAGTCACGGTTTTTATAGGATGACGGTGCGGGCAGATTATTCTGCCTGCTTTTTTTTATCTTTGAACCGTCGTCTCAGTCCAGACAGGTAAGCCACGTCATGATATGATTAACATGTAATTTCTACCATTAGCCCGGTAAATAATACCATCAGATTCCTCTTTTTACCAGGAAATATTTAACCTCAACGAAAGGCCTATATGAAAAGTTAATTATTATGTATATTCATGTGTCTGCAATCGACATGTTTGATTTATACACCCATCATTCACTTCAATAATACCTATCGTTTATGCCTACAATACTTGTAATTGAGGATAATCTAACGGTAAGCGACCACCTGGTTGAAATTCTGCACCTGGCCGGATATGACGTTTTAGTTGCCCCTGATGGTAAACAGGGTATTACAATGGCAGGACGCTGCCATCCGGATCTGATCATTTGTGATCTGTCGCTTCCGATCCTGGATGGCTATGTGGTATTGCAGCTGTTAAGCAGTCATGAAGACTGTTGCAATATTCCCTTTATATTATTGACTGAGCGTACAGATCGGTCAGATGTCCGGATGGGAATGAACCTGGGGGCTGATGATTATATTACCAAGCCCTTTCACCCGTCGGAACTCCTCAATTCCATAGAATGCCAGTTAAAGAAGCTGGAGCATAGCAGGCATTTGCATGCGGTTGACCTGAAAACAACGATGCCGGCAATTTGCAATGTTGCACCCGGGGAAGTGATGCCCTTACATGCATTGGTGAAAGATCGTAATATAAGGCGCTTTAAGAAAAAGCAAACTATCTACCAGGAAGGTAATCATCCTTCCTGCCTTTATTTTATAGTCAGGGGCCAGGTAAAGACTTTTATCCTGGACGAAGATGGAAAGGAATTGATTACGGAACTGGCAGGAGAAGGGGATTTTCTTGGATATGCCGCGCTGCTTGAACAAGTCAGGTATATCGATACTGCGGAAGCTATCGGTGAAGTAGAACTGGCCCTGATACCTCAGGATGAGTTTGAGAACCTGTTACTAAGCGACGCAGATATGCGCCAACAGGTGATCCACCTGCTGACGGAAAGCATAGAAGAAAAAGAAACACAATTGCTGAAAACGGCCTATGATTCATTGCGCAAGAAAACCGCAGCTACCTTGCTGACGGTGTACAGGAAATATAATATTGTTGATTACCGGAACATCGGGATAAAATTCAGCCGGGGTAATCTTGCCGCTCTTGCCGGGGTGGCAAAGGAATCGCTGGCGCGGACCCTGGCAGAATTTCGGGAAGAACACCTGATAGAAGTGAAAAATGGTACCATTTATATATGTGATATGGAGAAGCTTACACAACTCTGTAAATAATCAATAGTTGTCCATGCTATTATGATGAATATCATTTTCCCTTTTCGATGATTGACTCAACTTTGGGTGATAGAATCTGACATACAAAAGTGTTTTTGCGCCAGCTAAGTATTCCTGCCCGCTGGCGCTTTTTTCCTTACCATTTAATCCCAGGTTATGAATAGAATATTGTATGTGGCCAATGCCCTGAAACCTAATGCCGGCCGACTTGAATTTACGCTTTATATATGCAGGCTCACTGGTGCCGGATTGAAAGCGGTATTTTATACAGATAATGAAGCTTATTCAGGAGAGGTACCCTGGGTCAAAGATGTTGCCCGGCATGCAGGGATCCCTGCAAATGAAGATACCGGCACTTTGAAAGCAGCACTGTGTGACCGGCATATACATGAATTTAAAACTACCTGCGGACAGGAAGGGATATTGTGTACGGTACATAAGGCTACAGAAAATTTGCGGGATGAGGTCCTTTTAGAAAGCAGGTATACCGACCTTATTTTGTTGGATATAGCTGTCGCTTATACTCCAGGAAACATTTCCATTCCAACTCCCCTGGCAGAAGAAATATTGAGGTCTGCAGAATGCCCTGTTATAGCTTTACCTGAGACGTTTAGTAAGATTGATGAAGTGGTAATTACTTACGATGGCAAGATCTCCTCTATGTACGCGATAAAGCAATTTACCTATTTGTTTCCCGCTTTGAGGGACGTACGGGTCAGTGTCATCAGTGTAAATCCTGAAATAGTAGCAGCTGATGAGCGGTATAAGTTCCTGGAATGGATGCATGACAGTTACAGCAATATCAATTTTTTTGCTGTAGAGGGAGATGAAAGGAGAGGCTTGCTGGAAATTCTGTTGCAGCGAAAGGATGCCATCATCCTGATGGGGGCTTATGGCAGGAGCCGGTTTTCAACTTATATTCATTCCAGTCATGCCGACAATGTCCTGAAGATGACCAGCCAGCCCGTGTTCATCGGGCATCCCTAAAGGCAAGGCCCTTCTTGATCCTGTCAACCAGCCATGTCAGTTCACGGTAACTATAAGGCTTTTGGATCACATCATCTGCCTCAGCCAGCAGATCATCCCTGGAAATGAAGGAGGGGTCAAAAACACTTAATACGATGATTAATAGATGGCGGAGGCTGTGATGGGACCTTATTTTCCTGATCAACCTACAGGTATTGTCCACCGCCAATCCTGCATTCAGGAGGATAGCATCCGGAATATTCCGGGTAAGCACTGAAAGTTCAGGTTCTAAATGAGAGTTATCAAGCGTTATTATTTCAAATTGATCATTGGGTAAGAGTTCCTGCATCAAAGCGACATCCTCTTTTTCCTGATCCACAAATAACAATTTATAAGTTGCCATTCAGATGAAATTTTAGTTGCCGGGAATTCATTTTTTCGCTTGAAATCCGGTAAAAATGGTGCCAGTTTTGTTTATTAAAATTATAAAATAATTAAACATTATAAAAATTAACCCTCCTTCAGGCCCAACAGTAAAAGCAGGTCTTTTTTGAATAATGCATTCCCGGGCAACTTCTCATCAATATTTTCAGGAATAGGACCGGTAAAATAGACATTCACCCCAGGCACCGCATGGCATAGTAACCGGGAAAAGTGCACAAAATCTTCTGCCGGCAGCGGGTTCGTCAGGTTGGTCACTACGAAGGCAAAATCGCAGGCGGAGATAATCCTGTCCAGACTATCATAGGGCACTGACTGTCCCAGGTAGATTGTTTTAAAGCCCCTGGCTCTCAGCACATAGTTATAGAAAAGCAATCCAATTTCATGCAATTCATTTTCAGGCAGGAAGAGCAGGGCAGTACCCAGTGATGGATCTGCCTGGCGGGAAATACGTTCTGTAGCGACAATTATCTTATTCCTGATCAGGTGAGAGATAAAATGTTCCTGGGCGGGGTTAATAGTGCCGATCTGCCACATAATACCTATCCGGTGAAAGAAAGGGAAGATATGCCGGATAATGGTTTGCTCAAAGCCTTCCGCCATCATGATATCCATGAACGTTTTATTGAACAGTTCCTCATCCAGGTTGATCAGGCTTAACAGCAGCCGTTCTTCATATATATTGATGCTGGTACCAATAGAAAGGCCGGCTATTTTCTCAGCAATTTCATCATCTTGCATTTGACTGATCACCGAGATCTTATACCCATATTGTGTCAACATGCTGATATTCAGCAATCTTCTTAGGTCCTCGTTTGTATAAAAACGAATGTTTGTATCTGTTCTTCCCGGTTGCACAATTCCATACCGCTTCTCCCAGATTCTGATAGTATGAGCCTTGATCCCGGACAGGTTCTCAAGGTCCTTGATAGAATACATTTCAGCTGCCATTACTTCAGGTTTCAGTGCCCGTAGAAACAAGTTCATCGGGCCGGTGATGTATCGGGTACAAAAATAAATCTTTTGTTTATTCTTTGTTTTGAAAAGTTAAACAGTATATTTGTTTAAGAGTTTTGCAAAAAGATGAAACAAAACAAAGGCGACGACATATTAATTATAGGTGCAGGTTATGCCGGTTTATCGGCTGCGATTACTTTGGCAAGTCATGGCCGCAAGGTAACGGTGGTTGAAAAGCATAGTACGACAGGGGGCAGGAGCAGGGCATTTACGGAAAACGGGTTTACGTTTGACATGGGGCCCAGCTGGTATTGGATGCCGGAGGTGGCCGAAGGTTTTTTCAACAGGAACGGGCGCAATATTGAAGATTATATGTCATTGGTTCGCCTGGATCCTTCTTACCAGGTAATTTTCGAAAATAATGAAGCAGTAGAGCTGCCCGCTTCATTTGCAGGCATTTGCTCCCTGTTCGAAAGCATTGAAAAGGGAGCGGGCGCACAGCTGGAAAAATTCATGCAGGAAGCAGAATATAAGTACCGCACTGCTATGAAGACTTACATCCATAAACCCGGCCTTCACTTCAATGAATTGTGTAGTATGGAAGTGTTGCAGTCTGTATTGAAAATGGACATGCTTCAGTCATTCAGCAACCATATTAAGCGATATTTTAAGCACGAAAAACTGCTGAAGATCATCGAATTTCCCATCCTCTTCCTGGGTGCTACTGCCGATAAGATCCCTGCTATGTATAGCATGATGAACTATGCAGATATGAAGCTGGGCACCTGGTACCCGATGGGAGGGATGGTACGTTTGGCAAAAGCCATGACCACCCTTGCCATAGAAAAAGGTGTTACTTTCTTACTGGATACGGAAGTGGAGCGCCTGGAAGTAGTGGGTAATAAGGTCAGTGGGGCATATACAGGTAAGGGGTTTCTTCCGGCGGACATTGTGATCTCCGGTGCAGATTATCACCATACAGACAGGGAGTTGCTTCCTGCGGAAAAGAGTAACTACTCTGAAAAATATTGGGAAAAGAGAGTCATGGCTCCATCCTGCCTGATTTATTATATAGGCGTTAACCGCGTTTTACCCGGCCTGCAGCATCACAACCTGTTTTTCAACCATGACCTGCGCCAGCATGCGGACGCTATATATACCAATCCTTCCTGGCCGGGTCAGCCATTGTTTTACCTGTGCTGTCCATCCAAAACAGATGTGGGTGTAGCACCGCCTGGCATGGAGAACCTGTTTTACCTGATACCTACTGCCCCCGGCCTGGCAGATACACCTGCTATCAGGGAAAGGTATCTTGAACTGGTTTTGAAAGAAACTGCGTCCTATTGCGGGCAGGATTTTTCAGGTGATATTATTAGTTCCAGGTCATATGCGTACAGCAATTTCCTGAGCGATTACCACGCTTACAAGGGCAATGCATATGGATTAGCAAATACACTGGGTCAAACTGCTTTTTTAAAGCCCTCTATCCGGCATAAGAAGCTTCATAACCTGTTTTTCACTGGCCAGTTGACCGTTCCCGGGCCTGGTGTACCACCTGCTATCCTCTCGGGTGAAATGGTCGCTCAACATATTTTAAGACAAAAAATTGTCAAACATGAAATCACTCTTTGATAAGGTAAGTGCGCGCTGCAGTAAATTAACGACAGAAGAATATAGTACGTCATTTTCGTTAGGCATCAGACTACTGGATAAAAAATTTCATGCGCCGATTTATGCGATATATGGTTTTGTGCGGTTTGCCGATGAAATTGTAGATTCATTTCATGAATATGATAAAGGTGCTTTGCTGAAGCATTTTAAAGAAGAAACATACAGAGCCATATCCGAAAGAATAAGTTTGAACCCGATTTTAAATAGTTTTCAACGGGTTTACCATGAATTTAATATAGAACAGGAGCTGGTGGATACATTTCTGGATAGTATGGAAATGGACCTCCACCAGCATTTTTACACCCGCAGTATCTATGAACAATATATCCTGGGAAGTGCGGAGGTAGTGGGCCTTATGTGTCTCAAAGTATTTACGGAAGGCAATGATGAGTTGTATTGTAAACTGCGCACGCCGGCTATGAAACTGGGGGCAGCCTTTCAAAAAGTCAATTTCCTGCGGGATGTGAAAGCGGATAGCCAGGAGCTGGGCAGGCACTATTTCCCGCTGGTCAACCTGGAGCATTTTACCAACTGTGATAAATATGCTATCGAGTCGGAAATCGAAGCAGATTTCCAGGCTGCGCTGCCGGGAATATTGGCCTTGCCACTGAGCGCCCGGAAAGGGGTATACCTGGCTTATGCATATTACCAGGTACTGTTTAAGAAAATAAAAAGTCTGCCGGCCCAGCGAATCATGAACGAAAGGGTAAGGGTGGCGAATACGCATAAGATTGGCATCATGTTGCAAACCTTTTTATTCCCCGTAAACCTGTTACAGCAATGAATGATGTATTGATTTTAATTGTGATGCTGCTGCTGGGTTTTACCGGGATGGAGGGCATAGCCTGGCTCACCCATAAATACATTATGCATGGCCCTTTATGGTTCCTGCACAGTGATCATCACCGTAAACCGGAAGGGCAGTTCCTGGAAAAGAATGATTTCTTCTTTTTGATCTTTGCACTACCGGGCATAGCACTATTTTTGTTGGGAACGATCCAGAAAAGTTATTTGCTCATAGGCCTGGCATCGGGTATTACACTTTACGGACTTACCTATTTCCTGGTACATGATATATTCGTACATCAGCGTTTCAAGTGGCTCCGGAATAGTAATCATCCCTACCTGAAGGCCTTGCGCCGTGCGCATAAGATGCATCATAAACACCTGGGAAAGGAAGAGGGAGAGTGCTTCGGGATGTTGTTTTTTCCATTGAAATATTTCAGGCTGGTTTCAAAAAAGAAGGTAAATGAAGTACACGTATCTGGCCATTGATTTAGGAGCGATCAGTGTTCCTTTTATAGCCAGTTTTCATCCGCTGATAAAGTTTTACAAGTCCTGGAGCCTGGTGATTATTTCGATGCTGGTATCGGGCAGCTTATTTATCGGATGGGATATATGGTTTACGCATGCCGGTATATGGGGGTTTAACCCCGATTACATTTCAGGAATTTACTGTTTTAATTTGCCGCTTGAGGAGGTGTTGTTTTTTTTATGTATCCCCTATGCCTGTATGTTTTCATATCATTGTCTGCGGGTGTTAAAGCCGGATGCAGGTTTTAACAGGCAGGTGACTGATTATATCTCCTGGACACTGATGATCGGTGGGGGAGTGGCAGCGCTTGTTTATTATCAGCAACAGTATACCTGTGCTACATTTTTGTTATTGTCACTTTTTACCTGGTATATGAAGGATAAGCAATGGGCGGGTAAGTTTTATCTGTGTTATACGCTGTTGTTAGTGCCATTTACGATCATCAATGGGATCCTCACGGGTAGCTGGATTGCAGCACCAATTGTATGGTATAATAGCCAGGAAATAATAGGACTCAGGTTGTTGACCATCCCTGTGGAGGATGTATATTACGGCCTGACGCTGATCGGGTCGCAGGTAGCGCTGTATGAATACCGGCCGGCTCATAAAATTCAGCAGGCAGTTGAATTATTCTTTAGTAACAACAAAAAATTGCCTTTAATGTAGACCATTGAGCCAGGCTCACAGGGAAAAATTGATCAGCCTGATTTTCTACCGTGATTTGACTATTTATCCAAAGACCCTTAAATTTGGTTGAATAGAAAAGATTAACCGGATTACATCCCCCTCAAGATATGGCTTCCAAAACACCCCAACACACCCGACAACAGCAATCCCAGTCAGCGAGCACCGAAGGTCCGGGTCGTCAGGCCCTGTCTTACCCCACTGTCATACCCGCACCGGTGCAATTGACCGCGGCTCCGTCCAGCCAGGCGGCAGTCATCCAGCGGAGAGTAGGTATCGAAGTGGAAACAGGCGTGCCTGTGTACAAGCCCTTAACAGTGGCAGGAAGTGGTATTGATCCCAATCTTTTAGGCTTACTTTACCAGGGGGCTGAATATTCCAGAAATACCCGTGGTAATTTAAATGGAGTGGAACTGCATGCGGATTCCGGAGGTAGTGTATATGGTGGCCCCAGGGATACGTATTTCAAGGATCGGGTAAAAAATAGGGTAAGGGGTGTACCGGATAAACTCGGTAAAGCCAGCATTATAGAAGCAGTTACGAGTAAACAGGGCCTGGTGGATGAGCTGGGGCCTAATGGTAAACAGGACCTCAGTGATCACCTGGATGAATTGTTATTACAAATTGCCAACCTTGAAAATGCCGCTCCCACAGCACTTGGGAACCTGAGAGCAGGGGTAGATAATAATTGGGGCTATGGTTTTAAAGATGCTATGCTAAAGAACGGATATTTTCCACAAGTGAATATCGGGATAGACCTGGGTGGACTGGCAGGCATGTTTAAAAACCCTGTAGGTGGTACCCTGACCAGTGGATTCTTCTGGGGAGGGGTAGAAGCACGGGATACTCATGCCGATATTGCAGCCGTGATAGGGAAAGCGGCTAAGCTTCCCATTGAAGAAGGTGAAGACGATCCTGTGATGCCTCATTCCCGGCTGCTTAATTCGCTCGAGGGTGTGCTGACTATCCTCCTGAGCTATTTTAAAGGTGCCAGGGCCGGGCACAATCCCACAGAAACAGAAAAGAATTCGGTGCCATTTATGTTGAAAGGAAGCTTCCAGTCTTTATGGGAGGAGCTGTTGAAACAATTTCCTGAAGAACAGCGGGATGTAGAACCGAAGGAATGGTTTATGAAAATAAGTAAGATCATTGAAACGGAGCTGGATGCAAAATATAAGCTGCAATCTCTTCCCGCAGCAAGAATGGGTGGATATTCCACCTTATCGGCTGCCTTTGAGGCCTTGATAAACGGTGAAAATATCGGAACATCCATTGCTTCAGGGGAGAAGGTGAAGAATGATGAGGAGGCAAGTATTAATTATGATGTGGCGGATTATATGCCAGAGCTGATGTTAGTGCCGGACCGGAAGGTACCGGTGGTAGAGTTGCGGCATATGGATAGAGTGGGGAGTGGAGATGCCTTGAAAAACAATATAATGATGATAGTAGAAGGGGTGATAGAGCGCCAGTTGGAGCAGTTTGATGGCAAGGCAATTAAGGAAATTAAAGAAAGGTCCGGGTGGTAGATGATAGACTTGCTCATTTATCCCCCCCTTATTTATGCCCTTTACCCGCGACCCTTTACGATGCTGAATCCCCTGAAGACCTAAAATAAGTATGCCTTTACTTTATTAAGATTGTATTTAGCAAAATAATAAGGACTACCACCTATAAAAACACCCTTTTAATAGATAAAATATTAGCATATAATAAAAAGATGTTATTTTTGGGCCACAACCAGATGCAACTGCACTAATGCACCCAAAACTGTTCGTAACAATGCTACTCATGCCTGTAGCAATTGGCCTATACCAACCTGTATTTTCACAGGGACTGATTATAACAAACGGTGGTCACCTTGTTTTAAACGACACCGCCAAAATCATTATTAATAATGGTGGTTTTTCTAACTCCGGTAATTTCAATGCCGGCAATGGATCTGTGATCTTTACAGGTGCCGGATCCGGGAACATTTCTGGTACATCTGTGTCCACATTTAACAATATTGTCATCGATAAGGGTGATGATACCCTTCGCCTGTTGCAGCACGCCAATATTTCGGGCAGCGTAAAACTCAGCCATGGCAATGTTGATTTAAACGGTTACAATATCGACCTGGGGGAGACAGGTTCCTTAAGTGGTGAAACTGCCCGTTCCCGTGTGCTGGGACCAGGTGGCGGCTTCCTGATCAGCACTACCAACATTTATGCATCAGGCGGTACAGTTAATCCCGGCAACCTGGGCATGGTGTTTACGCCTTCATACGATCTGGGATATACGCTTATTAAAAGAGGACACCAGGAGCCTGAACTGACAAATGGGTTTGGCATTAACCGGTTTTATGATGTGAAAGCGGCTAATAGTACGGTAGCTAAGGATGCAGTAACATTTCAATATTTTGATGCTGAGTTAAATGGAGTTACTGAAAGTGAATTGGGTGTGTATTATATCCCTGCGGCGAATGGGGATGAAACCCTGAAAACTATTACAGCCTTTGATTCAGCAGGTAATTTCATAAGTGTAAACAATGCTGGTTTTGCCGGTAGGTATGTATTGGCTAATGTAATATCAGATTCAATCCGCGGCACTGCCCTTCAGGCAGCACTGGTGGCAGATAAGGTAAATCTTAGCTGGGCTACTACTTATGAAGTAAGTACAGATCATTTTGAATTGCAACGGAGTCTGGACAATGTAAATTTTAGTACACTGGAATCACTGGCTGCGGCGGGTAATTCAAATGTGAAGCGTGATTATGGTTATACGGATCCTGAGCCTATGTTAACCGCCAATGAAGGGGCTGGTCTGAGATATTACCGTTATAAAATTGTTTTTAAAGATAAGACTTACCGGTATTCCAATGTAGCGATTGTGGCACCGGAGGGATATAACTATTCGTTATTCCAGGTGTATCCGAATCCTACATCCGGGCCTGTGGTTGTTAATTTCAGCATTAACAGGGAGCAGAAAGTTTATGTTGAGATAGTTAATAATATGGGTGTGGTGATTGCGCGCAAAGCGGTCAATACAATAATTGGCATGAATAGTCTCTCTTTTGATCTTGGTCAGATGATGTCGGGAGTATATTATGTACGGGTTGTGAATGTCTTTAAGACGGCTTACAAAATAATTAAACTATAATTTCCAAATTTCAATTTTCATTACACGACAATGCGGCTTAAAAAACTATTTTCAGTTTTTTTACTTGCATGTACTTTACATGTTTCTGCACAAAATGTAGGCGTTAATGCTGATGGTGCTCAACCTGATAAAAGTGCAATGCTGGATATTAAAAGCACGGTAAAGGGCTTATTAATTCCGAGAATGTTATCATCCCAGAAGAATGCGATTGAAAGCCCGGCTACGGGTTTGATGATTTATCAGACGGATAGTGTCAGTGGGTTTTATTTTAATAAAGGGACAGCGCTTGTTCCTGAATGGAGTTTGCTGGGAGCGGGTGCGGGAGTGGGAGTGAATGGTGTGAATGCGTTGGTGAAGACGAGTGTTGAAGCGGCGGGGAGTGTTTGTAGTACGGGAGGCGTGAAGATTGAGGTGGGGGCGGATGTGAATGGTAATGGGGTGTTGGATGCGGGGGAGATTGATGGGAATTATACGACTTATGTGTGTAATGGAAGTGTGGGTGCGACTGGTGCGACTGGTGCTACGGGGCCAAAGGGAGATAAGGGTGATACGGGAGCTACGGGTGCTACAGGGGCAAAGGGAGATAAAGGTGATACAGGAGCAACAGGTCCGGCCGGGGCCACAGGCGCAACCGGAGCAACTGGTGCAAAAGGTGATAAAGGCGATACAGGGGCCACAGGTGCAAAGGGCGATAAAGGTGATACGGGAGCTACAGGTCCGGCCGGAGCCACAGGCGCAACCGGAGCAACCGGTGCAAAGGGTGATAAAGGAGATACAGGGGCTACAGGTGCAAAGGGTGATAAAGGTGATACGGGTGCCACAGGTCCGGCCGGAGCCACAGGAGCAACCGGAGCAACTGGAGCAAAAGGTGATAAAGGCGATACCGGGTCCACAGGTGCAAAGGGCGATAAAGGTGATACGGGTGCCACAGGTCCAGCCGGAGCCACAGGTGCAACCGGAGCAACTGGGGCAAAAGGAGATAAAGGTGATACAGGAGCAACTGGTCCAGCTGGAGCCACAGGTGCAACTGGAGCAACTGGCCCCAAAGGCGATAAAGGAGATACAGGCGATACCGGGGCTACAGGTGCAAAGGGCGATAAAGGTGATACGGGTGCCACAGGTCCAGCCGGAGCCACAGGCGCAACCGGAGCTACAGGTGCAAAAGGTGATAAAGGAGATACCGGAGCAACTGGTCCAGCTGGAGCCACAGGTGCAACCGGAGCAACCGGCCCCAAAGGCGATAAAGGCGATAAAGGAGATACTGGCGATACAGGACCAATGGGTCTAACAGGAGCCACAGGTGCAACCGGACCAACCGGAGCTACAGGTCCCAAAGGCGATAAAGGCGATACTGGAGCAACCGGAGCCACTGGTGCTACAGGTCCAACC
The DNA here is from genome assembly GCF_003412465.1 of Chitinophaga silvisoli. GTDB lineage: Bacteria > Bacteroidota > Bacteroidia > Chitinophagales > Chitinophagaceae > Chitinophaga > Chitinophaga silvisoli. The sequence continues at coordinate 75,728 of NZ_QTJV01000013.1, read as the reverse complement.
GGTGCCACAGGTGCCGGATTTCAAAATGGCACCACCGGCGGGCAAGTCTATCTAACCGGCAGTACCGGTGCCCCGCAGGCCCCCCAAACAATCAGTGGCGATTTTACAATAACAACAACAGCCGTTGCCACGATCGCAAATAACGCCATCACAACTTCCAAAATAGCCGATGCCTCTGTAACGACTGCTAAGATCAGCACCACTTCGGGTACCGCCAGTGCAACAACCTATTTAAGAGGTGACGGAACCTGGTCTACTCCATCTTCCGGAACTAGCGGTGCAATTGGCTTAATAGCCACCAACACACGCTCGCAGAGTGCCGCAGCGGCTTCAACCTCCAGTTTTAGCAATATCAGTTTTAACAATTATAATACCCCGGCTACAGGTATGTTTGATGGTGTATACTATAGTGCCAGTGTAAGCGGAGTATATATGATCACTGTAAATCTTGCCACTACCCATACCAGTGCCGGAAATGTGCGCCCAGGTATCAGTTATACCAACACCAGCGGCACTACCACTGTCCTTGCCTGGGGTGTAGCAGGGCCTTATAGTTCATCTTTCCCTTCTGCTGCCACCTCTACCGGAATGGTAACCACCGTGTGCTCCCTGGTACCAGGTGATAAGATCAGTGTAATATCAGCAAGTGATGTTGCGACTAATCTACCACTGTCCACAGATGGTACAACAAGACTGACAATTATTAAGTTATTTTAATTGAAACAAAACGCCGGAAATAAATCCGGCGTTTTGCTTTAATTGCATACGGTACTGCTCGTGCAATTACCTAATCTTCAAAGTCTAAATTGCTTCTCTTTTATGGCTTCTTCTTATATAGTAATGCTATCTCTAATTGAAACAAAGCAAATATTTGACAGCAGGAACTTTAACAATCAGCAATCAGTAAATCAGAAGAGATGATCCAGGCTTTAGGGGATTTTTTGAGAAAATGGGGGAATGTATTAGGAATCTCCATAGGAGTTATATTTATCTTAATTACTATTTTGATGGATCTAAGGGGTATATCCCAGTATGAGTACTTTGATTTTAAAAGGAATTCTAAAGTGGAAATGCCATTAGTCGTTAATTACTTTACAGGTAGTTTCATCATCTTAATGGGAATTAAAAAGCAATGGATATCAGACCTTGCAGGAAAAATAAGAAGTCGTAGAAGAAAAAGAAATTAAGTCACCACCTTAAGAATCGCCTCAATATTTCTCGCATTTTAAATGATTATAACCTGAACAACCATGAACAAGAGGACCTCACGCAATATGGGGTGGAATATAAAATGAATGACTCCGGCCATTTTATGGTAAAGGCAGCATACATGAATAATGTAGACTATATCATAACAATGACAGGGTGTACGATAGACAGCGCCATCATGACGAAAATAAGGAAAGAGATGAAATCAAAATGATTTCCAGGACTATTAAAAACTGTAACAATTGAACGCATTCAGGATATATTATTAAGCTATAAGTAGGAAAAGCATTTATTACTTTTTTTTCATCTTCTCCAGGTACTCCTCCTCACAATCCTTTATTTCCAGATCATACCCTTCCTTATCCATAAACGCCTCCGGATGATACCCACTACCTTCCTTATGCTTCTTCTGAAGCTCAAACTGACTCCCATGCGATGCCAGCCAAATATCAAACGATAAGCCCTTCATCGCTTTTATCGTATACCCATAATCCCTGGCAATTCCAGGATACCTTTTTAACTCAGAAAAAGGCTTATCCGTAATAATTGTCGGGATATTAGCTATCAACACCCTGTAAGAACGTTTCGCATCTTTTACATCAAACAAAAAGCTGCAGGACCCTTTGGTGTGCCCCGGATGATGCAACATCACCAGTTTCATGTCCCCAAGCTGTATCGTATCCCCATCATGTAAAATCCTGTCCACTTTCACAGGGGCAAAAAGACAATTGCGCCCACCATCTAAATAATCTGATTGTCCTCCATCGGCCACAACTCCTGCATCCCCTGCATCTATCATCAATTTCGCTCCTGACTCTTTCTTTATTGCTGCCATAGCACCCATGTGGTCATAATGTGCCTGGGTATTTAAAAGGATCTTTACATCAGAAAGTCTGAATCCCAAAGACGCAATATTTGCCTTGATCTGGGGCGCTGAAGATTGCACGCCCGTATTGATCAGGATATTCCCCTGGTCAGTCACAATAAGGTAGCAAGCCAGGTCATATGTGCCCACATAATAGAGGTTGCCCGCAATCTGAAAGGGGGAATAAGGCTTCGTCCATTCCGGATTTTTAAATGCCGGCTCAACTACCTTTTGAGCAAAGGAAGGGAAACTGACACATAATAAACAGCTTAACAGCAGGCAATTTTTCGGTAACATATAATCCCGGGTTTTAGGATGGGGCTTCAAGATATAGTTAATAATTGGTAATGGCTAGTATTTAAATTGAAATCGCCGGGAATAGACTCTTCTACCCATATTTGGAATTCGGAATAATATGCCTCAGCCCATATTTAAAATTCGGAATAGGACTCCTCTACCCATATTTGGAATTCGGAATAAGCCCCCCAGCCCATATTTGAAATTCGGAATAAGCCTCCCCGACCCATATTTGAAATTCGAAAATTTACCTGTTATCGGAGTAAACAGCCCCCGCTCAATATGTCCCACCTTTGTATCGTACAAGTAAATAATTAATCACTTTAATAATTACAACAATGGCAACAAAAAAAGTTTGGTTTATCACCGGTGCTTCAAAAGGCCTGGGTTTAGCTTTAGTACAACGCCTGCTGAAAGAAGGCTACAAGGTAGCCGCCACCTCAAGAGATGCAGGTGCACTGAGTAAAGAAGTAAACTATGCAGGTGATGATTTCCTGCCCCTGCAGGTAGACCTCAATAGCGATGCAGCTGTTCACCAGGCGGTTCAGGAAATTATTGCAAAACTCGGCGCTATAGATGTGGTGGTGAACAATGCCGGTTATGGACAATTAGGTACACTGGAAGAGCTCACAGATGAAGAAGCCCGTAAGAATTTCGATGTAAACGTATTCGGTACATTGAACGTGATCCGCAATGTGATGCCACATTACCGGCAGAAAAAGGCAGGTATGTTTTTTAACATCTCTTCCATAGCCGGTTTTATGGGCACCTTCCCTGGATGGGGGATCTATAACGCTACCAAATTTGCCGTAGCGGGATTAACAGAGGCCCTGTCTGCCGAAGTAAAATCTATGGGAGTCTCTGCTACTATTGTATACCCAGGCTATTTTAAAACCAATTTCCTGCTGCAGGGATCCCTTCGCACCGCCGCTTCCCCTATCAGCGAATATAAAGAAGCACGTGAGCTGGAAGTGATTCATAACGATCAGATCATCGGCAATCAGCCAGGAGATCCTGAAAAAGCTGCGGCCGCTTTTATCAAAGTCGCCGAAATGGAGACTAAACCACTTCACCTGTTCCTCGGTACAGATTCCTTCGGAATGGCCAACAGCAAAATTGAGGCTTTACAGGCAGACCTGAAAACTTATGAAAGCATTAGTAAGTCTACTGATTTCTAAGCGATGGATACTGCACACCATAGTTATAACCAGGCTGGCTCAGACCTGGTTATAACTATTTGCCGCTAATTTTTAAGTAACTTAGGCTTACAATATGGAAAATTCTTCGATACCAAGGAAAGCGCTTGAAACCTTTGCGACAGACAGTTACCAAATTCCCTTACTGGATGTGCAGCATTACCCGGTTGACTCAGGCTATTTTGTCATTCAGAATAGGGAAACCTATCCTGTGAAGGATTATATTTCCCCACACCGCCGGAAGTTCTATAAGATCTTCCACATGACATCCGGTACCGGCATCCTCACTGTAGGATTACACCGGTATGAAATGGGGCCCCACGAAATAGGATTTTTACATCCTGATGAGATCGTATCCTGGCAGACGACTTCCGCAGCTACCGGCGGGCATTTTTGCCTCATCCATCCCGACTTTTTCGGCCGCGATGCAGAACATGTACTGCAATGGCTCAGGCAGTTCCCCTATTTTTTACCCGGCAAGGCAGTGATCCAGTTGCAGGAAGACCAGTCCCATATTATCAATAGCTACTTTGCCACCATGCTGAGAGAGGCCCAAAGCGACAGCGAAGACAGCAAACAGGCGATCATGCTCCAATTGCAATTACTCTTGCTGGAAAGTCAGCGCGCGGGTAAAAACCGTGTACAGACAGAAGTGACGGAAGGATATGGCCATATCTACAGGTTCTTATCCTTACTGGAATCTGCTTTTCAAATGCAGGATCGTAATGCCATCACCAGGCTAAAGACAGCCACTGAATTTGCAGATGAATTGCATGTTCATCCCAATTACCTCAATTCCCTGGTGAAGAATCATACCGGTAAGACGGTCAGGGATCATATCCAGGAGCGTTTATTGCATGAGGCAAAATCACTGCTGGTTCATACCGACTGGGGGATTAATGAGATCAGCGACGGACTTGGGTTTTCCGGACAGGCGGCTTTTACTTCTTTCTTTAAAAAGAAAGAAAATATATCTCCACTCGCATTTCGAAAAACTACCCTGGCAGCAAGAACCTGAGCACAATACCGGTGTGGTACAAAACATTAAAATGAAAACAAACGCTGAGTTGACTGTCAGGTGTAATTCCAGCCCGGAATTTATTGACCGGCATCTGAATGATAATGCTTACCAGATCCTGCAAATCGTATCCGGAACCGGTTTTGTTTTCTTAGGAACACACCTGTCCTTCCTTTCGTCCGGGGATCTTGTTTTTATGAAACCCGGCAGCAGCTTAATCTGGAGCTTATCAGGCAAGGCTACCCTGCATTACTGCAAGGTAAGCACTAAATATTTTGAGAAATATCCCCACGTAGCCCGATTGTTTGACCAGGACAAAATCTTCAATTTAAAGATGATTATCAGCAACCCGCCACAGGGCCAGGCAAGTGCCATCGGGATGCTGTTTAAAATGATCAGGCAGGAGATGGAGGGGCTACATGAGGATAAGAAAGAGGCTATATTGATTCATCTTCAGCTATTGTTATTGCTGGCTCACCGGATCAACTGATCCCTTTCCTGATAAATACCATAATTCCTGTAAGCACTATCTTTCCTATACTCTTGGCAAATAAGGGTGTTTCTTCATGATTATGGAGATTCCAAATGTTAAACTGCATATTAGTTTTGGTACCACCACGTAATTTATGCTCAACGACAAAGGATTTTAAAAGCACATTTTGTGGTAAAAAGGAAATACGTTCCCGGCACCGCTCAAATATTTTGCCAACCTGGACGTTGTTCAGATGACGATTCACCCGCCAATACCTGATAATTAAAACCAGCTCATCCAACCTGTTCTTTTTATTAAATGCCCTCTGGCTCAGGTGAATAGGCATCCCTGACCAGGTCGGAATTGCCAGATGCGTCCCTTGTCACACTTTACTACCAGGCTTAAGCATTAGATGATGTCCTTTGGCATTTCGATTGATGATCATTTTTTAATAGAAACCCTACAATTCATACGGAACCTGGAGAAAATTTATGAAAGACGAAAAACAAAAACTGGAGTATATAAAAGAGGAACTGAGCTGCCATCAGTACGATTACTATAATACGATGACCTTTAGACTTATATTAGTTGAAATATGTAGTTATCTCGGCAGATGTGCCAATACATACTCACACAGGCAGACAAGATCTGTTTTAAAGGGCGAATTCAGGAAGATCTCCAACATGTACAATACAATTAAAAACGCGGATAAACCGGAAATGGAATCATATAGAAAGCATGTGATTAGTAGTTTAGATACGGTGCTTCAAACATTGGAAATGTAAAATTCAGTTACCGGGAAAAGGTATTAAATTAAGGTCGAAGATCACCGGCCAACTTTTTAATTTCACGCCTATTTTTGATGTAGATGGCAATGTGTATGAGGTCATGAAGGGGATAGGGGATCTCGTCATATGTCTAAAAAAGGACGGAAAAATGCAATAATAAACCATCATCGGAATAATACATAAAATACCCAGTTTTGTTCAACATCCAAATGTTTATGATTATCTAACTTGCAGCCAACATTTACTGGTTTAATTTACATTTCATTAACCTATGCCAATTTACCATTGCTTGAATAGCGACCATTACACTATTAGTAATTAACTGTTATTTTTTAACCTGTCCTGTGAACACCGAAAAAAGAAAGTCTGCCCTGGCATTGAGCCAGGGCAGCTTTATTTTCACTGATGTCGGAAATGTTCAAAACAAAACTAGTTTTGTACAACAAGGATAATAAAAGAATAACTCAAATTTGAAACACTGTAAATTTGATCAACAGCATCCTCCAGATTATATATTCTAAAAATCATTCCCGATTATGAGCACTGGCATAAACCGGTATATGCATAGCAGGAAAATTTATGATCTAAAATATTAACCGGTGAATAGAAGAACACTTATCAAACAAATGAGCATGGCGCTCCCCGCGGCAATGCTTGCCGGAAGACTACCTCTCCAGGCTATGGCTGCAGGCCTGCCGGGAGAACCCATGATGAAAGGTCCCTTTCAGCCTAACTGGTCGTCGCTGGCACAATTCAGCACACCTTCATGGTTCCGGGATGCAAAGTTTGGCATATGGGCACACTGGGGCCCGCAATGCCAGGCAGAAAGCGGGGATTGGTATGCGCGTCACATGTACATTGAAGGATACAGGCAGTATAATATTCATTTGAAGAAATACGGACATCCTTCCCAATTCGGTTTTAAGGATGTGATCAACGAATGGAAAGCAGAAAGCTGGGAACCTGATGCCCTGGTAGAACTTTATAAACGGGCAGGTGCAAAATATTTTATTGCCCTGGCCAACCACCACGACAACCTGGACCTCTATGACAGTAAATACCAGCCTCACTGGAATAGTCTGAAAGTAGGCCCTCGCAAAGACCTGGTAGGAGGATGGGTGAAAGCCGCCAGGAACCATGGCCTACACTTCGGCGTAAGTGTACATGCGGCCCATACCTGGAGCTGGATGGAAACTGCGCAAAGGGCAGATAAACAAGGGCCTTATGCCGGCATCCCATATGATGGAAAGCTGACAAAAAAAGACGGAAAAGGTACATGGTGGGAGGGCCTGGATCCCCAGGAACTATATGCCCAAAATCATGCACTTAGCGAAAATAGTAATGATAATGGAGCGATTCACAGACAGTGGAATTGGGGCAATGGTGTTTGTCCGCCAACAGCCGCCTATTGTGAAAAGTTCTATAACCGTACCATCGATCTTATCAATAAATACGATCCTGACCTGGTTTACTTTGATGATACGGCACTGCCCCTGTGGCCGGCCAGTGATGCCGGCTTGCGGATTGCCGCCCATTTTTACAACCGGAGTTTGAAAAACAGGAAATCCCTGGAGGTAATCATCAACGGGAAAATCCTGGACGAGCAGCAACGCAAATGTATGGTATGGGATATTGAGAGAGGGCATAGCAACGCTATAGAACCTTTACCATGGCAAACAGATACCTGCATAGGAGATTGGCATTACGATCGGGAGATCTATGAAAAGAAGGGCTATAAAAGCGCAAAAACGGTTATCCAGATGCTGGTAGATATTGTCAGTAAAAATGGCAACCTGCTTTTGAACATACCGGTAAGAGGCAACGGTACTATTGATGAGGAAGAGCTGAAAATAGTAGACGAAATTGGTCAATGGATGACAGTGAACAATGAAAGTATTTATGGCACCCGGCCCTGGAAGGTATTCGGCGAAGGGCCGGCTTTAGCCAATACGGCTCCTTTAAATGAACAGGGATTTAATGAGGGGAAAGGCAAACCATATACCGCAGCGGATATCAGGTTTGCCACCAAGGGCGATCTCCTCTTCGCTACGGTGATGGAATGGCCGGAAAATGGCAAAGTGCTGATTAAGAATCTGGCAGCAGGCAGCCCTCATTATCCCGGTGCCATTAGCAAAATATCACTGGCCGGCAATGATGCTGGCCTGCAATTCAGCCGTACTGCAGATGGGTTGGAGATCGTATTCCCTGACAGGGGATCATTCCCTTCTTATGCTGTGCCGCTGAAGATTAGTTAGTACGATTAAGTAGAGGTCCCATCCTGCTGAGTTCTTTGTGAACCGGCAGGATGTTTTTTTTATATATAGGCATTACTATCCCTGTAGGTACCGGGTGTTTGTCCGGTAGTACCCTTAAAAACCCTGGCAAAATAACTCAGGCTCTCAAATCCTGTTTGCTCTGCGATTTCTGCAAATGAATAATTAGAGGTTAAAATTAAGAACTGGGCGCGTTCAATTCGTTTTTGCTGGATGAATTGGAGCGGTCGCTGACCGGTATGCTGGTAAAAGGATCTTGAAAAATGATCTGTACTAAGGTTGGCCCGCGTAGCCAGTTCCTCCACTGATAGACTACCTGACAGATTAGTTTGAATATGATTGATTGCCTCCATAATCCTGGATGGGATTATTTTTATATTCTCGCTGGCAAAATCTTTACTATCCAGGAACCTGGATAATAAGATCTGGATGAGGCCCTGCGTTTCAAGAAGAGTGGCTAGTGATAGCTTGGCATTGGCTTCCTGGAAGCCTTTCAGGATATTCGTTTTTTCATATACTTTCGGATTATCAGACTTCCTGAGGTCTCTGCCTGGATTAATGGTCACCAGTCTTTGAAAGAGTTCAATGTCGGCGGCCGTTGCTGTAGTCTGTAATAATTTCCTGCTACGGGCAAACAGGGACCCGCCATCGGACGATTCTTCGATAAAGTGCACGTAAAACTGGCTGAGATTAGAAGGGCAGGTCTGGTTGAACATGGTAAAACTCGGTATCAGGTACAGCTGGCCTTTTTCCAGGGTGATGCTCTGCTCAGGAGTAGAGAGGTGTCCGATACCATCGTCTATGAGATAAAGCCGGTAAAAGGGACTAATTACATTCAGATAGTTCCAGCTCTCATTCAGTTGAACATAATCGGTATTCAGTAATGAGAATGTAAATCGGTTCCTCATGACGGCGGCAATTGTAGGCTGGTTTAAAAACGGAAAGCTACATAAAAATTCATTTATAAGAGTTTTAATTGATAAATTTTGGTTGCATCAACACATCGGAATTATACATATGTATGTCGCTTTTGTATATAAGTATTTTGCGTGAAATAACACATATTTGGTCGCATCTAAACTGACACAAAAATATCTTCGCATGTTGCCATTGCCAGAAGTAATAATGGGAACCAGTTGTCTCGGGAATATATACCGGGAGCTGCCCCAGACCACGAAAACTGCCATCGTAAAGGAGTTTATAACCCACACGGATGCTCCCCCTACATTTGATACAGCAGGAAAATATGGGGCCGGACTTGCGCTGGAATGCCTTGGTAAGGCGCTCCAGGAGTTGAATATATCGCCGGCAGATGTCATTATCAGTAACAAGCTGGGCTGGCTGAGGGTGCCATTGGAACAGGAGGAGCCTACCTTTGAGCCGGGTGTATGGAAAAACCTGCAGTATGATGCTGTTCAGCGTATTGATTATGATGGAATCATGGAATGTTATGAGCAGGGCAATCAGCTGCTGGGGAATTACAAAGCCAATTTTGTGTCCGTGCATGATCCGGATGAATACCTGGCAAGAGCCACTGATAAGTCGCATGAAGATAACCTGTATGACGATATATTACTTGCCTACAAGGCGTTGAATGACCTGAAGCAGGCAGGGCAGGTGAGTGCTGTAGGAGTAGGGGCTAAGAACTGGCGGGTAATAAAGCGTTTGTCAGAAGATGTAGCGTTGGATTGGGTAATGTTTGCCAATAGTTATACACTTTATGATCATCCGGTAGAACTTGCATTGTTTATGCATGAATTACAGAGCAGGGGGGTATTTGTTATTAATTCAGCCGTTTTTAACGGTGGCTTTTTAACCGGAGGGGATTATTACAATTATAAGCCAGTGGATAAAGATACGGAGGATGGAATTGCATTGCTGGAATGGAGAACCCGATTTTTTGCGCTGTGTACCAAATATAATCTGACACCGGCGACAGCTTGTGTCAGATTTGGATTAAATGCGCCGGGGGTGCAAAGCATTGCACTTAGTACGAGCAGGCCGGAGCAGGTGGAGAATAACCTGAGCATGACGAAGGCGGAGATTCCGGATTCGTTTTGGAATGAGCTGATTTTGTTGTGAAATAGTTAATCACCTTGTGAGAGCGGATAGAAAAGCATGATTACAGGCTTATCTATCGATATTTATTTGCCCGGATTATTTAAGTTATAGGATAGGGAACAATGGAAAGGGGGGATTTAAAAAATGGAGAGACAATGTAATAAGGGCGTTGCAATGACTGTTCCAAACTGAAAGGTGACCGGGTAATCATGCCTGGTCACCTTTTTGTTGATTGGACTTGCCTTATTTTTGATTCAGGCTTTCTATGTATTTTTTGGGTGCTTTTTGGAGCATGTCGAAAATTGCATCCCAATCATCACCATATTTTTCATATAAGCGCTCCCTGGTTTTTCTGACTTCTGCTACGCTATCGTAGCCTTTTATTGGTTCTTTCATAATGATGGATTTATAATTTCTTTTGGTGTTTTGATTTCAATGGTCCTAAACCCCATGTCTGTGTTGATTGCATTAATATGTTTAATCTTACCGGAATTCACCATGTGCCTGAAATTCAAACTGGCTACGGTATTTGCACCTTGTAAAGTAGCTGTAGCTATATGCAATGCATCATAAATACTTTTAGCACTTAACACCCCGTCCTGAATATACTTCTGCGCGAGCATACGTGCTCTGAAAGATACAGGTGCCATTATACTGAAGATTACAGGAACCTCCAATGGCAGGATCCTGATTTCATGCCTTGCATCATTTAGCTCTTCAATAACAAGTTCGGAGATCATCATTTTCTTTTCTCCCCTTTTAAATTCATTCAACAGCTGAAGGCTGTCTTTTGAATGGTCCGTTTCGTAACACCCCCCAAATACAGAGGTATCCACATAAACTGTCTGCATGCGAATTTATATATTTTTTGTTGATGGTTAACAACTAAAAAAAGCCTGAGAAGCCCTGATTATAAAGACATTCACATAATTGTGGTTAACAATATTGTTTTAATAATCGTTGTGCCTTTTATGATTCTATTATACTGAATTTAACAAAAAATACTTTGTAAAAAAAATCTACTCCCTATTTTTAAACGAACTTTTATCTCCCTCACCATTAAGAATTTCAAATCTTTCATTAAGATATTCAAATAATCTCCGCTCTTTCGCAAAAATAGCCACCTGTCTCCCTATGCAATTCTTTGATTTTCTAATTTGGTACTAAGCGAAATTCATCTGGACCTGATACCACACCATTCAGCAGCCACCTGACCAAAATTCATGGTATCAACGTTCAGTGCAGTGATAACACCAAAGAGATTTTTCGTACATGCAGCAGGAAAGATTGTTATAAAGTCTGCTTCTGCACCGGTGCGTGTATCATAGAATACGCCGGTGTCATACACAGGTTGGTATGCCGAAAGGCTTCCAGCTTACCCTGAGCAATATTGGTCTGGCTAATACAAGGGAATACTGTTGTAGGAGGCATACCCGCAAAACTTATAAAAGAAATAACTACTGGCGGATCCTGATTCCGCCAGTAGCCGCTATTATACAACCGGAAAATTCCCTCCGTCAATCACATAATTCGCTCCCGTTATATACCCCGCTTGTTGCGATACCAGGAAATATACTAACTCCGCCGTTTCCTCCGGTGCCGCCATTCTCCCCATCGGCACTCCACCCAACCTCTCAAATAGTTTACCCGTCACCGCTTCCACCGTGGTATTTGCATTCTTAGCCAGTTCTTCTAAAAAAGCGGCCATCGCCGATGTCCTGTTCAATCCCGGTGACACTGTCACCACCCGCACCCCCTGGGGAGCCACTTCGTCAGACAACGCCTTGCTATACGTATTTAATGCCGCTTTTGCTGCACTATAAGCCATCGTTGACTCCCAAATGGGAAAACGGCTGCTGGTGGAAGAAATGTGAACGATAACCCCTTCTTTCTGCGCCAGCATTTTAGGTAATAATGCCCTGTCTAAACGAACAGACGAGAGCAGGTTGACCTGTAATGCCTCGTTCCAATGCGCATCTTCCAAGGTACTAAAACCACCACCGGGATATGTATTCGCACCCATGTTATTCACCAGTATATCTACACCACCAAATTTATCACTGACCTCCCGGCTTACCTTCAGCACTTCTGCCGGGTCAGACAAATCCGCGGCTATAAAATGATAAGATGGGTTTGCTTCTCCCGAAGGATGCCGTGCCGTTACAATTACTGTTGCTCCTGCTGCTGTAAGCCTGCTGGCTATAGCTTTGCCAATACCTTTTGTGCCACCGGTTACAAGTGCCACTTTACCTGCCAGGTCTTTTTCGAAATGTCGCTTTATTTCCATTTTTCTTTTTTTAAATAGTAGATGCACTACCTTTAACTAAAAATTGTACGTAAAGTAACTACTACATTCCCAGAGATGCTTTCATGCAGATCGAAATAGTAGTAACATTCATGTAACTAAAACATAAAAAGTAGTAACATTAAAGTAACTAATGAAGAAATTTGAAGAACATGCTCCATACTGTCCGATGGTAAAGACCATGGGCTACATTGGTGGAAAATGGAAGCCAATTATTTTGGCCAGGATAGCAGTAGGGAATATTCGCTTCGGCAAACTCACCATACAAATCCCGGATATTTCCAGGAAAATATTATCCCAGCAGTTAAAAGAGCTGGAAGATGATGGTTTAATAATCCGGCATAGCTTTAATGAAAAACCACCGCGGGTAGAATATGAACTGAGCGATCTGGGGAAAACATTAATGCCGATCTTACATGCGATGAATGAATGGGGAGAAAAGGTAGCCAGCCGCCTTCCATAAGCGGCCTCCCGGGCTTAACCACTCCTCCTTTCCCTATACTCATTCGGTGATACTCCCATCACCTTTGTAAACAAGCGCGAAAAATAAGACTGGTCCTCTATCCCCAGTTCATACGCAATCTCCTTTACCCTCAGATCCGTAAACAACAGGTACTGACAAGCCTTCTGTACCTTTAAATGATTTAAATATTCTATCGGCGTAAACCCCGTTTTCGTTTTAAATAAATACGTAAAATGCGACGTAGACAAATTAACCGAGCCCGCCATTTCCTCCACCGTCAACATCCTGTCCAGATGCCGGTTCATAAAATCTATAGCAATATTATGCTGTCCTAATTCCTTTGTATCACTATCATTCTTCGGATATAAAAATGATCCCAGGAAATGCTGCAGGCACATATTGGAATACACCAGATGGTCCATACTATAACCCCGCTCCAAATGCTGATAGATCTCATCAAACAACTGTAGCATCCGCTCATCATAATGCCTGAAACCCTTATATCCATTATACCTGCCCATGAACAGGTCTGTTATGGCTGCGGCTGACTTCCCCTTAAAATGGATCCAGTAGATCGTCCAGGGATGATCAGCATCCGCCATATACGAATGTGCCACATTAGCCGGCACTATAAAGAATTCACCTCCTTCTACCTCATACGTATTTTTCTTTATGGAGACCGTACCCCTGCCTTCCAGGCAATAGATAAAAATATACTGGTCTATCCCATGCAAGCGCTCCCGGTAATGATATTTTGCCCGCGGATAATACCCGATATCCGTCACATACAAATTACTGATGACAGGATGCCCTGCACATTGATCAGCAATAATTTTTCTTGGTATGACCACCGCTTTCTGTCCCTGGAAACCTTCCTTTTTTCTCATAACAACTCATTTAGGCCTGCAGCCGGCTTTGCATTTCAATAAGCATTACAATCGTAGAATAATCCATAGATATCCAAAGTTAATCCATCAATAATTTTCCCCGCATTCTTAGTTTTGATAGCGAATATACACAATCAGCATCAACGTTATGGAAAACTATGTTCATGTATGGAAGGAGGTCGTAATGATCCCCACCTATGCCATCGGTAAACCGGAAAAAAATCCCATGTTCCTCGAGAAACGGGTCTACCAGGGAAGTAGCGGTGTCGTCTATCCCCACCCGGTAATTGAAAAGATCTACGATGAAAAAGCAGATAAAGCCTATCAGGCTGTATTCCTGGAAAACCAGTACCTGAAAATTATGGTCCTGCCGGAACTGGGAGGAAGAATTCAGATGGCGTATGACAAGGTGAAACAACGCCACTTTATTTATTACAACCGGGTGATTAAACCCGCTCTCGTTGGCCTTACCGGCCCCTGGATCTCAGGAGGTATTGAGTTCAACTGGCCCCAGCACCATCGCCCATCCACCTTCGACCCGGTGGACTTTACCATCACCGAAAATAAAGATGGCAGTAAAACTGTCTGGGTCAACGAAGTGGAAAGAATGTTCCGTACGAAAGGAATGGCCGGCTTCACTTTGTATCCTGACAAGGCATACCTTGAAGTACAAGGGAAACTGTATAACCGGACACCGTTTCCGCAAACCTTTCTCTGGTGGGCAAATCCTGCTGTAAAAGTCAATGACCGGTACCAGACCATTTTCCCTCCCGATGTACATGCCGTATACGACCATGGTAAGCGGGACGTTTCCGACTTCCCGATCGCCAAAGGCACCTATTACAAAGTGGATTATTCTCCGGGTACTGATATCGCCCGCTATAGCAATATACCTGTCCCCACCTCATACATGGCCGCCAGCTCCAGATACAATTTTGTAGGGGGGTATGAACACGATTCCAATGGGGGGCTTTTACACGTAGCAGACCACCACATCTCCCCCGGAAAGAAACAGTGGACCTGGGGCAACGGTGCATTTGGCCATGCCTGGGACAGGAACCTCACGGATGAGGATGGACCCTATATTGAACTGATGACCGGTGTATTTACCGATAATCAGCCCGATTTCAGCTGGATCCAGGCCGGGGAGACCAAAACCTTCACCCAGTATTTTATGCCCTACAGGGAGCTCGGAGCTGTGAAGAATGCGACTAAAGAAGCCCTTATTAATGTAGAATATACTACGACCGGTGCTGACCTGAAGCTATACGTTACGGCAGCCTATAAGGAGCTGGAAATTGCCTTTACCCTGGGAGCAAAAATAATTTGGCATAAAACGATCGCCTCTTCTCCCTTTGAACCTTTTACAGGCACTGTAGACTTTGATCAGCCTGTATCTCCGGAAACGCTATTGCTCACTATCACCGACCTGCAAACCGGCAGAGTACTCCTCACTTATCAAAAAGAAAAGCAGATCACCCAGCCCACACCCGAGCCGGCCATCGCCGCCCTGTCACCAGCAGCCGTTGAAAATAACGATCAGCTGTTCCTGACCGGCCAGCACCTGGAGCAATACAGGCATGCTACTTTTTTGCCTACTGATTACTATGCAGAAGCCCTGCGACGGGATCCGAAAGATGCCCGCTGCAATAATGCAATGGGTATCTGGTTCCTGCGCCGTGGACAATTTAGCACTGCTGAAAAATATCTCAGGCAGGCCATTCATACCCTTACGCAGCGTAATCCCAATCCTTACGATGGGGAGGCATTTTATCACCTTGGCTGGTCCTTAAAGCTCCAGGGTAAAACAGCCGAAGCCTACGATGCATTTTATAAAGCTATATGGAACGATGCCTGGCAGCATACAGGATTTCTAAACCTGGCAAGAATTGCCCTGATGCAGCATCAGTATGAAGAGGCATTATCCTTTATCGATCAGTCGCTGATCAGGAATTATCAAAGTCATACGGTACGACATCTGAAGGTAGCCCTGCTCCGAAAACTGAAGCGGGAAAATGAAGCATTGACGCTCATTGATGAATCACTGGCATTAGACCCCTTCAATTATGGTTGTATCTTCGAAAAATATCTCTTATCACCCCCCGGAAATGAGGTGCTCGAACACCTGAAAACCCTCAGCCGTAACTGGGATCACAACTTTATAGAATATGCACTGGATTACGCCCATGCTGGATTGTACGCCGAAGCGGCGCAATTATTAGAAGTGTATAGACAAGGAGATGCGCGGAATACATTGGTCACCTATTACCTCGGATGGCTGGCTTACCAGGCAGGCCAGCAGCAGGCAGCTACAGACTATTTTACCACTGCAGCCACGCTCAGCCCCGATTTTGTCTTTCCTAACAGGATAGAAGATCTGCTGGTATTGCAGACAGCCATTGCCCTTAACCCGGCAGATGCAAAGGCTTATTATTACCTGGGCAACTATTGGTACGATAAACGGCAATATAAGGAGGCGATTGCCTGCTGGGAGGCATCTACTGAAATAAAGAACGATTTCCCTACCGTTTTCCGTAATCTCTCACTCGCTTATCACAATAAGCTGCATGATGAAGCCCGCGCACTGGCAGCCATGGAAAAAGCTTTTCAGCTGGACCCTGCAGATGCCCGCGTACTTATGGAACTGGATCAGCTATACAAAAAACTAAACAGGCCACATGCTGAACGACTGGCATTCCTGGAAACATATTTACCATTGGTCATGGAGCGGGAGGATCTATACCTCGAAAGAATTACTCTATATAACCAACTGGGGAACCATGAAACAGCCCGGTCCCTGATCGCCGCTTTCAAATTCCATCCATGGGAAGGCGGAGAGGGAAAGGTCGTGAGCCAATACCTCATCGCACATATTGCATTAGCTAAACAGGCCATCAGCGAAGGGCAGCCGGCGATCGCTCTCAACTACCTGGCAGCGGCTGAAAACTATCCTGCGAACCTTGGCGAAGGCAAATTATATGGCACCCAGGAGAATGATCTCCATTATCTGAAAGGGGTGGCCTATGAACAACTGCAGCAGCCAGCAGAAGCGGAACATTATTTTAAATTAGCTACACAGGGCATCTCTCAACCGGTACAGGCTATTTTTTACAACGACCCGCAGCCAGACAAAATCTTTTACCAGGGCCTTGCATGGCAGGCTTTGCAACACACAGATAAGGCAACCGCAATATTCAATCGCCTGATTGATTTTGGTGCTCAACACCTGAATGATAAAATCACCCTGGATTATTTTGCTGTATCATTGCCTGATCTATTGGTTTTTGAGGTTGACCTGGACCTGCGCAATCATATTCATTGCCTGTACTTAATGGCCCTGGGTTACCTTGGCCTGGGTCCTGCATATGCAGATAAAACCAAAGAACTCTTTGACCGCGTGCTCCAGCTGAATATTAATCACCAGGGAGCACTGGCACACCGGAAAAACTAATTACAATGGCCACATTTATTCCACGAAGCGATGCAAAGGTAGCCGGTTTACAAGGCTACCACTTTCGCACATTTTATATCTTAGGAATCTCATTTATTTCAGCACTGGGCGGTTATTTATTCGGATTTGATTTTGCGGTTATTTCAGGTGCTTTACCCTTTTTACAAAAGCAGTTTTTGCTGAATGCCTACTGGGAAGGATTTGCTACGGGGAGCCTGGCACTGGGTGCCATGGGTGGATGTATTGTAGCGGGTAGTATTGCTGAGAAATACGGGCGGCGGCCGGGTTTGCTGCTGGCTGCGGGCATCTTTACCATTTCTTCCCTGTTAATGGCCATGGCGACAAACAGGGATTTCTTTATCCTCTCCCGTTTTGTAGCCGGTATTGGGGTAGGTATGGCTTCTATGTTATCTCCTATGTACATTGCTGAAATTGCCCCTGCTCATTTGCGGGGACGAATGGTAGCTATCAATCAGCTGACCATTGTACTGGGAATCCTCATCACCAACCTGGTGAATTATGGTTTAAGAAATAGCGGTGACGATGCCTGGCGTTATATGTTTGGATTAGGTGCAGTACCTGCCGGCCTGTTTTTTATCGGTGCCCTACTATTGCCGGAGAGTCCGCGCTGGCTGATGAAGGATGGCAAGGAAGCAAAAGCTGCTGCTGTGTTTAGGAAAATCGGCGGCGATGATTTTGCTGCAGAGTCTATGCGCCAGGTAGAACAGTCATTACAACATATTGCAAAGACAAATTACCTGGCTGTATTGAATGGCAGGGTATTGCCCGCTGTATTGGCGGGTATTGGCCTGGCTGTGTTCCAGCAGTTATGTGGCATCAATGTCGTCTTTAACTATGCGCCAAAGATCTTTGAAAGTATTGGCGCATCGCAGGATGATCAGTTGTTGCAAACAGTATTCATTGGTAGTGTAAATGTTATATTTACGGTGCTGGCCATGCTGCTGGTTGACAAAATCGGGCGAAAGCCGCTCATGCTTGCCGGTGCCGGCGGACTCGCTATAGTGTATGTGATCGTGGCCAACCTGCTGGCCACAGGTGCGCAGTCTGTCGCCTGGTTCTTGTTGGCCGCGATCGGTACGTATGCGGTGTCCCTGGCACCTGTTACCTGGGTGCTTATCTCTGAGATCTTCCCCAATAATGTGCGGAGTGCTGCCACCACCATCGCTATAATCTGCCTTTGGGCGGCCTATTTTGTACTGGTATTTACTTTCCCGGTATTGTTCGAAAAACTCGGATCCTTGTCCTTCTATATTTATGCGGGCATCTGTGCAGCCGGTTTCCTGTTCGTCTGGTGGAAGATAAAAGAGACCAAAGGTAAAACATTGGAAGAATTAGAAGGTATTATGACTAAGCAATAATTTATGATGAAACGTATATTCATTTTAGTAAATTTTGTCCTGGGGGTTATTAGTATAGACACTAATGCACAGGAAAGCAATAAAATACCCCTTGCGGGGGAATGGCGTTTTCAGACAGATCCATCAGATCAGGGTATTGCTCAAAAGTGGTACACAGGTGCATTAAAGAAGACGATTCATTTACCCGGATCCATGACCACTAATGGAAAAGGAGATGACATCAGTCTGCTTACACCCTGGACAGGTGAGATTGTGGATTCCTCTTATTTTTTCCAATCACAATATGCACCTTATAGAATAGACGGGAACATAAAAATACCCTTTTGGCTGCAGCCGGTAAAGTACTATAAGGGAGCCGCCTGGTACCAGAAAAGTGTGGCTGTACCAGCCGGCTGGGCAAGGCAACACCTTGAACTATTCATAGAAAGGAGCCATTGGGAAACGACGGTATGGGTCGATGACAAATGTGTGGGTATGAAGAATAGCCTGGCGACAGCACAGGTATTTGACCTTAGCGGGTACTTAACGCCGGGTAAGCACCAGGTCACGATTCGGGTAGATAACCGTGTGAAGGACATCAATGTGGGCATGAATTCGCACAGTATCACCGATCATACGCAGACGAACTGGAACGGTATGGCAGGAGCGCTGTATATCTCCGCCAGACCGCAGCTGTTTATTAGTGATGTGCAATTGTATCCTGATGTGGCGAATAAGAAGGTGCATGTAAAGGTGCTGATAAAGAATACTACTGGAGCCAGGGTGAATACCAGCATCCAGCTGAATACGCAGCTGCAGCATCAACCTGGTGTAAAAGGAAAGTTGCTCGTAAAGAACATCACCGTTCCTGCAGATAGTTTGCTGTTTGAAACGGATTATAGTATGGGGGATAAGCCCTTGCTCTGGGATGAATTTCACCCAAATGTATATACGATGGAAGCCCGTCTGAAGAACGGAGATTTATCTGCTGTTGATTTTGGAATGCGGACATTTAGTGCGGCAGGCGGCCGGCTGACTAACAACGGCCGCAACGTATTTTTACGGGGCACTTTGGAGTGTGCGGTATTCCCTTTAACAGGTTATCCGGCTACAGACCTGGCTTCCTGGCTGCGTATTTTTGAAACCGCAAAATCCTATGGTCTCAATCACCTGCGTTTTCATTCCTGGTGCCCGCCGGAAGCCGCTTTTCAGGCAGCGGACCAGGTGGGTTTTTACCTGCAGATAGAATGTTCATCCTGGGCAAATAGTGATACCCGGATAGGGGAGGGGGCACCTATCGATCAATATATTTATGAGGAGAGCAATGCTATTATAAAGGCTTATGGCAATCATCCTTCTTTCTGCATGCTCACCTATGGTAACGAGCCGGCTGGAAAGGGGTACCAGGAATACCTGGCTAAATTTACCAATTACTGGAAGCAAAAAGACGGGCGCAGGATCTATACTGCTGGCAGCGGATGGCCTGCGATTGCAGAGAATGAATACAACGTTACGCCTGATCCACGGATACAATCATGGGGGGCAGGACTAAATAGTGTTATCAATGCACAGGCTCCCAGGTCGGATTATGACTGGTCTGCGATCATTAGTAAATGGCAGGTACCTACAGTCAGCCATGAGATCGGGCAATGGTGTGTGTACCCGGATTTTAAGGAGATCAAAAAGTATAGGGGTGTATTGAAAGCAAAGAACTTTGAGATCTTTCAATCCACCCTCCATGATAATGGTCTCGGCCAACTTGCAGATAGCTTTTTACTGGCATCAGGTAAGTTGCAGGCATTGTGTTACAAGGCAGATATTGAAGCTGCTTTGAGAACTCCGGGATTTGGCGGTTTCCAGTTATTGGGACTATATGATTTCCCTGGTCAGGGAACGGCACTGGTAGGTGTATTAAATGCGTTCTGGGAGAATAAGGGATATGTGACGGCAAAGGAGTTCAGGCAATTTTGTAACACAACAGTGCCCCTGGTAAGGTTACCGAAAATGGTGTATTTAAATAATGAACAATTGAAAGTGCCTGTGGAGGTAGCACACTTTGGTGCGGTGCCATTGAAAAATGCAAAACCCTTATGGCGGGTGACAGATGGAAAAGGTAAGGTATTGTTTAAAGGAGTGCTGAAACAGGGAGATCTGCCTATCGGGAATTGTATCCGGATAGGCGAAATAGCGCAGGATCTCAGCACTGTAACCACGCCTTCGAAACTGACCCTAAGTGTATCCGTGAATGAGTTTCAGAATAGCTGGGATCTTTTCGTATATCCAGCCGTAAAGCCCCCTGTTGAAAATAAAATCCTCCTTACCCAGGTATTTGATGCGAAGGCAGAGGCATATTTGCAGGAGGGCGGTAGTGTGTTGCTGACACTAAGGAAAGGGGCTGTTAAAAATGATTGTGGCGGAAGTGTTGCAGTAGGTTTTTCAAGTATCTTCTGGAATACGGCCTGGACCAAAGGACAGGCACCGCATACCCTGGGTGTGTTGGTGGATCCCCGCCATCCGGTCTTTAATGAGTTCCCGACTGATTATTACAGCAACTGGCAATGGTGGGATGCAATGAGTCATTCCAATGTGATCATTTCGGATGCTATTGCCGGGCATATGCGGCCGTTAATACGGGTGATAGATGATTGGGTAAGTGGGAGATCATTGGGGCTGTTGTATGAATGTAAGATAGGAAAGGGAAAACTGATGTTGTCAGGAATTGACCTGGTATCTGAGGCAGAGACACGGGTGGAAGCACAGCAATTGCTGTATAGCATAAAGCGGTATATGGCAGGGCAGGAGTTTCAACCTTCAATAGCAGTCAAAGCGGAGACAATTCGCGCATTGATGAATTAAGAGGAAGGGGTAATTTCCTTTATGCCGGCAGGTCCTGAAACGATTGCTTTAGTGGCCATGTGGTAGAACAGGGAATGATCGATCACGCCTGGCAGCATTTTAATAAATGTATTGAGCATATTCAGCTCGGGCAATTGCTCAAATTTCAAATCTAATAAATAATTGCCGCGATCATTTAACTGGTCGCGTATGTCGATGCTGGCATGCTGAAAGGAGCTTAAGAGTTTTGCCTGGATAGTGGCCAGTGCAGCGGGTATGATTTCTATGACAAGCGGGAATTGATTTGTAAGCTTTGCTGCATATTTGCCGCTATCACCCAGCAGGATAAACTCTTTTGCCATAGATGCGGCTATTTTTTCCATGGTATGAATACCGCTGCCACTCTTGAGCGCATTGAGCTCCTGGTCAAACTGGTCACAACCGTCAAAATAAAGATCCAGGTGATTGAGATCGGTTAATGCTTGCACAGTAAGATCAAGTTCCAATAGCCGATGGATAGTTCTGGTAGAAGAGGAAGCAAATGAAAGGGTGGATGCCAGTGTTTTGTCGGCGGCGATTAGTTGAACCAGGTAGAGGATTGTAGAGCCGTCGCCAAGGCCGATGCTTTGATTTGCCTGGATGAGTTGAAATGCTTTTTCTGCAGCTTCCATTTTATAATCGGCCATAGTCATGAATTAAGAGGAACTAATTTAAGACTTAATTGCAGATAATTCAACGGACGATCTCATCGGAAGTCTGGCTTCCGCCTGGCATACTGACCTGGACCTGGGTCGGCCCATTGTGGTCATAACGGATATGAGTAAGAGTAGGAACTTGGGTTTTGTGAAGTATCAGCGCACGAAGGATTCTTTTTTTGAGCTATTTGCAAGGTTGGAAAATGATGGCTTGGTTTAGGTGGCATATAGCTATACCGTTCACTTTAAAATTTTGAAGTGAAATGCTTTCTTGTATCAGCACAAGAAAGCATTTGCTTATTATTTGACACTAGCAGGATAATCGGTGTACCCCTTTTCACCTCCGCTATAATACGTATCCCTGTCACTTTCTGCCAATGGCAGATGATGCTGAAAGCGCTCCACCAGGTCAGGATTGGCAATAAACGGTGCGCCAAAAGATACCAGGTCAGCTAGGCCTTCTTTCAGAATAGCATTGCCGCTTTCCTGTGTAAATCCCATGTTTGCCATCAGTCTGCCGCTATAATGACGGCGGAAATGGCTGAAATAATTGTCCTGCAATACAGCCACAGGTGTACCTGTTAAATCTTCTGCGGGCCCTACAATATGCAGGAAAGCCAGCTGGTAATCATTCAATTTTTTAAGGATGTACTGGAACATGGGAATGGTCTCTTCGTCCGGCACCACGATGCCTACATGACTGAGCGCAACCGGTGTGAACTTGATAGCTACCCGTGTGCTGTCCCATACTTCTATAATGGCATCCAGGATCTCAAATACAATGCGGGCACGGTTTTCAATACTGCCACCATAAGCATCCGTACGCTGGTTAGTGGCCAGGCTTAGAAATTGAGGAATTAGCATACCTGCCTGCGCATGTATTTCGATCCCGTCAAATCCTGCCTCCCTGGCATTTTTAGCAGCCTGTTTGTAATCCTGAATCGTCTGTTTGATCTCTGCGAGGCTCAGTTCGCGGGGTGTTAGTGTTTCTTTAAAGCCCACGGGGGTAAAAGAATGGGTTTGCGGATTGATGGCGGAAGGTCCGGCCGGCAGTTCGCCATCAAAGAAATCAGGATGGGAGGCGGCACCAATATGGCCTAACTGGGAGAAAATCAAACCACCCTTGTCGTGGACGGCCTGAGTCACCAGTTTCCATCCGGCCACCTGTTCTTCGGTATAAATCCCCGGCACATTGATGAAACCAATGGCTTTTGGACTCACCCAGGTGCCTTCGCTCAGAATTAAGCCTGCTGAGGCTCGTTGCGCATAATACCTGGCCATTAATGGTGTGGGTACCAGACCTGCATTGGTGGCCCGCCCACGGGTAAGAGAAGCCATCACTACCCGGTTCTTCAAAGTTAAATCTCCCAGCTGGTATTCCTCTAATAGTGGCTGCTTTGTATCTTTCATTACTTTTTTTTTACAAACCTCGGGCATCTGCTGCAGCGGTACAATATGGGAGAAACTAATGGTATAGGGATAAATTTATCCTATGGATCAATTCAGGTACAATCCCTAATTTTGAGTAAAGTGAAAAGGAAATGTACGAAAGAAAAACGCCTCTTACTATAGATTGTGGCCTGCACCTTACTAAAGAAGTGCTGAATGGCAAATGGAAGCCGGCCCTGCTCAATGCTATATCCATGGATATAAAGCGACCAAGCGAAATGCTCCGCTTATTGCCGGGCGCTACCCGCAGGGTATTGGGTGTACAGCTCAAAGAACTGGAAGCGCATGGGATGATAGAGAAAAAGACCTATCCGCAGCTGCCGCCCAAAGTGGAGTATTCGCTTACGGAGATCGGCTGGTCGCTTATGCCGGTAATAGATGCCATGAACCAGTGGGGCGATGCTAACCGGAGCTTTTTGGAAACGGTTGTAGCACAGGATCCGAGGATTGTGGAAACAACAAAATCGGCCTGCCTGATTTATAGGAATAGAAAGGCAGGCTGAGGTGTAAGATGCGTTAACGGTAGCTTATCCAAAGGAGGACCTACTGGATTGGGAGAACTGGCTGTAAAGGAGTTGCCGATGGCAAAGGGAAAAGAAATGGTATGGAGGAGCGCTATCAGTGGTGCCCTAAATAGCAGGCAAACTATGCTGGATGTCTGGCAACAGTATTTTGGACGCGTAGCTATAACATGCAGGTAGATATTGAGATAATTTTGTGGTATGAAACAAATGATCACAGGCATAATAATGCTGTTTTCACAGATAGCATTTAGCCAAACAAACTACAAATTATCTACAATGGAAGCAAACAAAGCAATTGTAAAGCGATTTAACAAAGAAGTGATTGAGCAGGGGAATGTCGAAAGTTTTAAAGAATTAATGGATCCTGCCTTTATTAATCATTCCGCGCCGGCAGGGGCCAATAATGGGCCTGCTGGTATGATTAATACATTTAACAACGTACTTCGGCCTGCTATGCCGGATATGAAAGTGATTATCTATTCCCAGGTAGCGGAGGGTGACCTCGTCACTACACGCAAAGCGATCGTAGGTACTCAAACCGGTACTTTGCTGGGCATACCACCAAGCGGCAAACAGCTCACTATCGACGTGATCGATATCGTCAGGATCAAAGATGGTAAGTACTTTGAACACTGGGGCGTAAACACATTGCCTGCTGTATTGGCATCATTAAAATAATGATTAATTTTAGCGATGCAGGTTTATCATCTTCCTTTTGATCGGACACCCGATCCCGTTATTATAAAGATTTATGATAGTGACCATAGTACAATTAAGAACAGGATTGTACTTGAACGAAATATGATTAACCTGGTGGTAGCAGGAGAGAAGATGTTATATCATACGGATGGAAATGTAAAGGTTAATGCCAGTGAACTAATTTTGATCCGCAGGGGGAACGTATTGACGACGGAGGTAAAACCTGACCATGCTAATTTTAAGAGCATCATTATTTACTTTACGAATGAGTTGCTGCTGAAATTTAATCCATCCTTTGTACACCTGCAGCAGGACGAATTTATCCGTCACTATGTGCACTCCCTGGAAATACTGCTGAAATCTCCCGAGCCTTTATCAGATAAGATAAGGTTATTAAAACTGGAAGAATTGCTGGTGTATATCCGCGAGCGTTATCCTGCTGCAGAAGTACTGCCGCAACGCGATGAAGATACATTGATTCAACAGGTCATGGAGAATAACATTGTTACACCTGTTACAGTAGAGGAACTGGCATTCTTATGTAATTGCAGCCTGTCATCATTTAAACGGAAGTTCGCCAGGATTTATCATACTTCTCCGCAGAAATGGCTGGTAGAACAAAAGCTGGCATTGGCCGCACAATTACTGGCTTCAAACTCGGAACGACCCGCTACTGTTTATTTGAAGGTAGGATATGAAAATCATTCCAGCTTTTCGCAGGCGTTTAAATTACGATATGGGGTAAGTCCGAAAGATTACCAGGGGTGATATAAAAGGGCGGAATAATATGAGGTTGTATCAAAAGTAAAATCTCCGGGATTTATTCCGGACAGCTAACATAAAGGGATGATTGTTTATTTAATTCTCCATGTTCTTTTACTTTTAATACAACCTCATAGTGTAACAGGGAAACATCATCCGGCTGGATCAATATCAATCACAATTTTCCCAAAAGGTCCTTTGTCAAGATGATCCAAAGCAGTATTTAAATCCTGCATGGCATACCTGCTATCAATCACCGGTTTTAAGCCTGTACGGTCCACCGCCCTGACCAGGTGTTCCAATGCCTTCCTGCTGCCTGTTCCGATGCCGAAAATGCTTACATCTTTGAGCATCAGTGGCATAGCCGGGGCACTTAGCTCAAACCCGTCCAATGCACCAATCTGGCAGATGCGGGCACCTACTGCCGCTGCCTGCACCGCTTTGCCCAAGTGCGCCCCACCAATCACTTCCAATACAATATCTGCACCCCGATCGTTTGTGATTTCGTAAACTTTTTCAACCAGGTCATCATTATGCTTGTCGATAAAATAATCGGCCCCTGCACTGAGTGTACGTTCCCTGTTGGCTGCATTGCCTGCCACAATCACCTGGGCACCATGCGCCCTGGCGATCTGCATGCCGAACAAAGCCACTCCACCTGTGCTGGGAATTAAAACGGTGTCGCCTGCACGTACCCTGGCGCGCTCTGCCAATGCAAACCATGCAGTAAGGCCTGCACAGGGAAGAGTACTGGCTTCAGCAGCTGTCAAAGAAGCTGGTGCCGGCACTAACCATTCTTCCGGCATTGTGACAAATTCTGCTAGTACACCGGGGTAATATCCACCCAGGGTACGGTAGGCCGGCGTGCGGGCGTTGCCGGGGCGCAGGCCATCTGTCCAGTCAGGGGTAAATGCAGCCATCACACGATCGCCAACCCTGAAGCGGCTGACCGCCTTACCGCTTGCTACGACTTTCCCGCAGAAATCGGAGCCTGGCGTAAATGGAAAGATTAGCGGGAGGCCGCGCCCGCTTTCAATCACCATTTTATCACGGTAATTGAGTGATACGGCAGCTATTTTTACCAGTACTGCGTCCGGTGCGGGCTGGGGTACTGGTACCTCTCGCAGTGTAAGCAGTTCCCGTCCTATACCATCCATTTGCCAGCACTTCATCATCTTTGGAATTTGAGACATGTTCTTTCTTTTAAACCGCAAAATTCCCATACAAGTATCAGCCGCACAAGAGTGGATTAATTTATCTACTGTTCCGGGCGTTCATTATTCCTTATTTTTGGAATATGGCAAAAGGATATGAAAGAAAGATTCCTATATTGGATTGCGGGCATGAATATATCCGGCAGGTATTGCATGGCCGGTGGAAGATAGCATTGTTGCTACGTATTGCGAATGGGATTAACAGGCCCGGGGAACTGGCAAGAAGTATTCCGCAGGCTACAAGAAGAGTATTGGATGTACAGTTGGATGAACTGGTCAGGCACAGGCTTGTGGACAAGCAGGTTTTTAGTGGGAAAATACAGCATGTGAAATATGCCTTGAGTGAACTGGGGGAGTCGATTATGCCGGTGATTGCGGTGATGGGTAAATGGGGAGATGAACATGTGGAGCAATTGAAGGAGGTGCTTGATTCGAAGAGGGGATAGTGTTTTGTATTTTACTGCGATGATAGAAGACTTATTTCAATAGACAATAACGTATTCATTAATATCAACTGCAGATTCGAAGTATAATTAACATCCGGTTAGCCGGCTCTACGGATAGAGCCGGCTATCGGTTTAGATGTAAATCACCATCCCTAAAATCCTTCCATTCTCCAATCTCCTAAACTTTCCTATCTATCACCTTATCCAGGCTTTCCGGATACCTGCCTCCCCTGGCTTCAATCCTATCCGCCCCCTGTGTGATCATGCTTAACTCCGTGGGAGAAAGCTCCACAGCTGTCGCGCCGATGTTTTCTTTCACGCGTTCGGATTTCGTGGTACCAGGGATCGGAACGATCCATGGCTTTTGTGCCAGGATCCATGCGAGCGCTACCTGCGCGGTGGTAGCTCCTTTCTCATTGGCCACCCGATAGAGCACCTCTACAAAAGCCTGATTAGCTTCCATGTTTTCCTTCTGGAACCGTGGAAAGTAACTCCTGCCATCCTCTTTCTCAAAGACCGTATCAGCACTTATTTTGCCCGTCAGGAAGCCTCTGCCGAGTGGGCTGAACGGCACAAAACCAATCCCAAGTTCCTCAAGGACAGGAAATACCTTTTCTTCGGGTTCCCGCCACCAAAGGGAGTACTCGCTCTGCAACGCCGTCACGGGCTGCTCGGCGTGGGCTTTACGGATGTTTACAACACCGGCCTCCGAAAGTCCGAAGTACTTCACCTTACCCGCCGCAATAAGCTCCTTTACAGTGCCCGCCACTTCCTCAATGGGAACTGTCGGATCCACACGGTGTTGGTAAAGCAGATCGATGGTGTCAATGCGCAGGCGTTTGAGTGATGCATCTACTACATTGCGGATTGTTTCCGGCCGACTATCGAGTGCGGCGTTCGATCCATTTTTGAATCCAAATTTGGTGGCAATCACTACCTTGTCCCTGACTGGTGCGAGCGCTTCCCCGACGATGTCCTCGTTGGTGTAGGGGCCATACACCTCAGCTGTATCAAAGAAGGTGATACCCTGTTCCACCGCATCGCGCAATACGCGAATAGCTTCCTTCCTGTCAGGCTGGTTGGCATAGCCATGGCTGAGGCCCATGCAGCCGAAACCAAGTTCGGATACCGTTAATCCTGTGTTTCCTAATTGTCGCAATTTCATTTTGAACATTTTATGCTGCAAAATTGTGAAGGAAGGGCGGGCCGTTTTGTATATAGATTACGGGTTTCTCTACCAATATTACAGATGGGACATACAGGTATCAAAAGAGATGGCAGGAACCAGTAAATTTGTAAGGATTAATAAACAGCGTATGGAAGAGATAGTAAAAATTAGCAGCATCGTACAATACAATAGCTTGCGGGGTATGACTACCAAACATCCGCTGGTGACAGTGATTGACCTGTCTATTGCGCAACCATTGCCCGCCATGTCATTCAACTTTGGTTTGTATGCGGTGAGTCTGAAACAACTGAATTGTGGCCAGTTGCGCTATGGAAGAAAATATTATGACTACCAGGAAGGAAGTTTGGTATTTATAGCACCCGGACAGGTTGTAGGAGTGCAACCCGGCGTTGAATCTATTACCCCGCAAGGCTGGATATTGCTCTTTCATCCCGACCTGGTAAACGGTACTTCCCTGGGTAAACACATGCAGGATTATTCATTCTTTTCGTATGATGTAAGTGAAGCACTTCACCTGTCGGACAAAGAGAAAAGTATTGTGATTGATTGCTTCTCAAAAATTGAGTATGAACTTGATCAAAATATAGACAAGCACAGTAAAAAACTGATTGCATCCAACATTGAATTGTTGCTCAATTACTGCATCCGTTTTTACGACCGCCAGTTCATTACCCGCGACAGTGCCAACAAAGGAATCCTCGAGCGGTTTGAATACCTATTGAAAGGATATTTTTCATCCGGTAAACCACAGCATGAAGGCTTGCCTTCCGTCGCTTATTTTGCAGAAGCCCTGCATTTATCACCCAACTATTTTGGTGACCTGGTGAAAAAAGAAACCGGCAGATCTGCGCAGGAATACATCCAGTCGAAAGTAATAGATGTAGCGAAAGAGAGAGTGTTCGACAAGAATAAATCTGTGAGTGAGATAGCTTATGAATTGGGGTTTAAATACCCCCAACATTTCACCCGTTTATTCAAACAGAAAACAGGTATTACGCCGAATGATTACCGGATGATGAATTAAATTCCTTTTTAAACATTCAATTTTTTGCCAGTTAGCATTTTTTTAAAATCTATCTTCCAGTTTTTGTTAGTTTCGGGGACTATTGCAGCAAATCAATATAATATGAAGTGGATCACACGTGAACGGCCTAAAATAGACAGAATAGCCTGCCCCTGGCTTATCAGGCGCTTCATAGATAAAGAGGCTGAGATCATTTACGTGCCCTTTTCTGACGTGATCAACCAGGCATCCCGCCTGAATGCTATTCCATTCGATATTCCGGGTGTAGAATACACTCATTATGAAGGTCAATGTACATTTGATTACTTTCTCAAAAAACACCAGCTAAACGACCCTGCCCTTATCCGCATGGCGGCTATCATCCGCGGAGCAGATACTGATCGTCATGATTTCGCCCCTCAATCAGCCGGGCTCGAAGCGATCTTTTCAGGACTGGCGCACAATATCACGGACGATTATATATTGCTAGATCTTGGCATGACCATTTACGATGGACTGTATATATGGGCAAAAGATTTATACCAGCTTAAACATACCCAGGCGGGGCCGGCAGAACAAATGTTGCTGGAGATTTTCAACCGGTATATTAATAATAAAGGCAACTCAAAAACACCCGATTGGGTGGCCGGACTAAAAGCACTTATCCAGGATCAGATTGATACCAACCTCAGTCTTACGCTAAAGGACTTATCAAAAGACCTTGATGTAAATCCTTCCTACATTTCTAGGGAATTCTCAAGGTATTTTGATAACTTATCTTATGGTGATTATATACGCAAACTAAGGATTGAACGTTCTGTTGATCTACTCAGGACATCCACCTATTCCCTAACCGAGATTGCCTACCTGACAGGGTTTTCAGATCAAAGCCATTTTACACGGGTTTTTAAGCAACAAATGGGAGAAACGCCTTCTGAGTTCAAAAAAAAATACTTAAAAGGTAAAAAGGATTCCAAAAGTTAATGCTGTTCTTTTCTATTTTAAAAGACAGCAAGGGGATTGAATTGCAGTTATAATTCATTTAGTTGAAAAATATGAAAGCAACTGTAGTTTTTGTATTGATTGTTCTTGTCTGCATGATTTCTTCCGGGGTTTTAATTGCTCAGACCTATCCAAAAATCACAGGGTATGTTGGCATCATACATCTCATTGTCACCTTCGGAAATGGTGCTACTATACAAATACGGGGAGTATCTCCTTCATTACAGGGCTGTGGCTCCAATGAATTACAAAAAGAGCTATCACCTTTTAACCTGATGATAGCCCTCTGTTCATTTTAAAAATCAAAATTTGTTGTTCCTGTCCAGGCAGTATCCGTCAACTGGAAATTTGGGCTTACATTCAACGAATCCGTATTCAGAAACACGGAGATAGCCGTCAGCGAACTACGTTTGGGCCGGACTGGTTTGGTCCCTAATACGATGGCATTCCCGCCCCCTTTTATCCAGGTAAGTGTGACCTGTAGCTGTGCCCCGGGAATAGAATCCTGTGTTCTGAACAGGTCAGCCGTATAAATCCTAATGGGCAGGGTATCGTTGGTACGCAATGTATCGGGCATCATTTGTCCGCCGTAGGTAGCTTGTACATATCCACTGGTCAGGTTATGAACATCATACCGGATAGCAAACGCCAGTCTTTTTAACAACAGGCTGATAGTGGTATTGCTTGCATCGCGGGCAGTGTAATTGGTGCTACCGAAATAAGTATCGGCTTGAGACAAAGGATATTTTGCAAATGTATTTGCCAGGGTATCTGTTACGATACTCATATTGTTCAGCGAGTCGATGAAACCTGGTTCCATTGTTTCATTTACAGCATACACCATACGATTCTGCAGGATTCGATGTATTGGATACGCATATTGCTTACCACCATTTACAGAGAGCTGCCACCACAATCCCAGGCCGCTGCCTCTTTTTATAGCGGCTACATTGACGATGTATGAGCTGTCTTTCAGCAGGTCGATGCTGATGCTGTCTGTGTTGTCAAATAATCCCTGTGCATATAACGCGCCCTGGCCGGTTCTGATATTCACACCATAAATGGTGCTGTCATACGCTGATCTGGCGGCGATCGATGTTTTGCGCAGATCCCCTATGCTGGTAGTAATGTCTCCACTGAGCTGTAAGTGAATGGTTACCTTTTCAGCGTTAGTGGGCGGTGGAGTAGGGGGCGTGGTAGCATCTCTTTTGCAGGATAGAAAAAGAAAAAGTGCTGCCGGTATGAGTAGGTAATTTTTCATAATGAAATTGCTTAGAATCTGATAGGAGTATTTGTAGACCAGGATGTTGTTGAATATTTCAGGCTAAGGGTACTATTGCCTGAAGTAGCGCTACTATCCAGTAAGGGTAATGTAATGTTTACATTGAGGAGTTGATTCCTGCCTGGCGTAGGTAGTGTGGTTAAACCATTGCCTATATTGTAAGTCCGGCCATCGGGAAGTTCCCATTTGATGCTGGCAACGATGTCATAAGTACCAACGGTGCCACTACCTCTTTGTAAGGTATCAGCTGTTAAGAATTCAACGGCAGAATAGATGCCCAGGTCAGTGTCGATCGTGTTTGGATACAATACTTTGCCAGGTAAATAATTAGGATAGTCAAAAGTAACCAGTAGCCGGCCCTGTGTGAGTTGGGGGCAGGTATATTTTATACCAAATACCAGCCGGCGCATGGGAATAGTGATAGTGGGCTGAGTAGCATCTACGGTGTAATTTTTTACTTCTCCGGCGTAGGTAGTGGCTTCAGCCAGGGGTCCGGTGACGATCGAGCCGGTGCTGTCGCTGGTAAAGGTCTGATAATCGGTCCCATTTTCCCCAAAGCCATAGGAGTAGAAAAGGATGTTTGGAGCATAATCCATATGGTTTTGCAGAATGCCACCTATGGGGTAATAGAACAGGGGCTTGCCATTATCCTGTGGATTGCCATAGGAATCGCCCCATTCATAATAATCACGGTAAAATCCGTGGCCGGTACCTTTTTGCAATACGACCAACCGTATTTTGTAGGTATAGGCCGGATCGAGCAGGAAATGGATAGAGTCGGGGTTGTCAAAAATTCCTAATGCATATTTCGAAGATCCATTCCAGATCTCTACAGAATAGTAGGTGCTATCCCGTATAGTTTTGGCGATCGTACTGCTGTTAATTTTTCTGGCAGACTGATCGACTGTGAATTCACCGCCGGGCTGGAGGGTGATCATTACTTTTTGGGAGGAGGTCGTTGAGGAAGGTTTGTTGTCTGTGTTCTTTTGGCAGGAACAGCAGTACATAACAAAGGCCACCCCACAAACAATCAGAGAGATTGTAGTTTTCATTTTGGGTTTTGTTTTTTTGATGAATGCTACACTTTCCAGGCTAACAGGCAGGGAGTTACAGCATGGAATAATTAGTAGTAATTGTATTGGTCCCCTTTATAAGGAGCAATTTACTGCATTTTTTGAGCTGGAATATTACTTGTAATAGTAGAGTGGGTGAGGCGTTTTGTATTCTTAAAGCAGGGATAAACGAAAGAAGGTGCATCTTTTGATGCACCTTCTTTTCTGGTTTAATTCACGGCGCTTCCCAGCCCCGCAAAAGCCTGATCCAGCCAAGCAATCCTATTGTGTAACCATGTCTTCATATAAAGTACTTCATTGTTATACGAGCCCCAAATGGCATAATTAGGAAAGGTATAGTTGTATAAAGTATTGTACTTATTATTGTTTTCAACGACTGCCCATTTCAGTTCAGCTGCGTTCTTATTGATAAAAGCGAGAATATCATTTTCTTTGGCCTTAAAATACGGCCATCTTGCTTTTACCTTCGCTACAAATGCCGGATCATCAAAGAGGCGGGAAATCCATAAGGCATTCTTTACCCAAAATCCCGTGTAGTCCTGGTTGTTATTATAGTTTACATTCCCCAATGCGATATCAAAATCCCAGATAGGTCCCATTTTTAATTTACCACCGGGCTTCAGGTTCATATAGCAGCTGGAATAAAAAACAGCATCATTGTTTTTAGTGATTTCATTGACCAGGTACCAATCTACAAAACTGTTTACATCCAGGTATTTGTTATAGCCTTCGGTGGAGTCCGTGAAGTTAGGGCTATAGAGTGCTACTTCCGCCATATAAACATATTGGTGGATGTAGTTATACTTTGCATCGCCGGGAGTCACATCCGGATCTTTGATAGTAATGGTCAGTCCCATCGTCTGGAAATAGATATCATCCGGGGCCAGTCTGCCTAACTGATCGACCTCGAGTACATATCCATTATCGCCTACATTGATACGATTGGTGCCTGTTTCAATCTTTTCCATGACCAGGTACGTGCCGATGTACACATCATTCATGAATACTTCTGCAAAATGACCATGTGGTGTCCAGTCCTGGTTGCTCAGTTGACCCATGTAGTAGGCAGTGGCATTGCGTAGCATGGTTTTATCAAAATAGTTAGCGATCAGGAGCCAGTCTTTGGCCTTGGGTTCACCGAGTACGGAAGTCTTGCTGTCGAATTTTATTTTGTAAGGATTTTTGGGATTGCCCCAGGTGGTGCCGCCATGGCCTTTTATCTGCATAGTGGCTGTGGCGAGGTCTGCATATTGGCCAGCGCCATCGATAGAGACGGAGCCTTTCACATAAGTGTCTTTCGAGGTGACAGGGGCTTCCGTTTTGATTTTGATAACAGGCAATCCTGTAAAGTTCACAAGTTTGACAGTGTAGTCAGTTTTGGCACCATCAGTACTGGTAACAGTGTACGTGAGGGGCTTTTTAAAATTTTGGGGGGTGATGCCGCTGGTTTGTATGCTGTCGTTGACTGTGACAGTGGCACCGGCACTCTCGAACGAAGGAATCAAATTACCAGGATCCGAGTAATAAGGAATTCTGCCTGTGATCGTATTGCCCGATATGGTCATATCGATCGTGTCGTTAAGGTAGAGTCTGTTTTGGGCGGTGTCGAACCAGAAGCGATAAAAATTGTTGGCTGCTGTAACCTGCGTGAGTGTTTGTACAAGGACTTCTTTTTTACAGGCGTAGCTTACAGTCAGCATAAACAATAGCATTGCATGCCTTTTTCGAAAAAGCTGTGGTCTTTTCATGTGGATCGTGGTTATAGAGTAAATAGTTAGGAAATGGTAATTTGGGACAATCTTTAGGCGAATGTAGCGTAATTATTTGAAAATCCAAGTTTTATAAAGGTCAACTCAGGTGGGGGAAGATACAATACCTTCTTTACTTCGTTTTTCATTGTGTTATTTTAATAGGGGAGCGTAAAAGCGTTCGTCATTGCTTTTTTGAGTTCAGCACCAGACCATTTTCCTGATACCATGATTCGCCTGATTGTATAGTTAGGATCTGTTGAGTACTGAGGTTTATCCAGCTGGAAGGCCGCGATGTAATCAGTTTCTTTCAAATCTTTAATAGCCTTTTCACTCCACACGCCGTAGGGATATGCAAAATAGCTGATGGTTTTTCCGGTTATTTTTTCCAGCTGTTTTTTTGGTTGTATCAACTGTTCATTAAGATGATAGTTTGGATGTAATGCCAGATTGGTATGGTCCCATGTATGACAGGCAATAATATGGCCTTGTGCGGACATTTCCCGGATCTCCTTGTCAGTTAACCAACCCGGTTTATTCAGGCAAACTGTCATAATAAAGAATACTCCCCTATAGTGGTATTTATTTAATACTGGTATTGCAATAGTGAAATGTGCTTCATGGCTGTCGTCAAACGTAATCATTACCGGTTTGGATGGTAATGGAGCGCTTCCATTCATGTAAGCATATAATTCATCGGGTGTAATCGTTACATATCCATCTTCATGCAGGTAACGTAATTGTTCATTTAACTGTTTATCGCTAATATGTAAGAGGTCTTCTTTTCCGTCCTTCCCATTACTTATGTTATGATAACACAAGATGGGTACTTCCTGCAACCGTAAGCAGCAAGATAAAATCAGGTATATAAGTGTATGGCCCATTATTATTGATATTGAATATAGACGGGAATTGGAAACAATTTCAAAATTTCATCCGGCTGCATGATTGTTTGCCTGGCCGGTGTAATGTCATTTTTATAAAAAAGTTTAAAGCCGGTATATTGAACAGGTTCTTTGGCTACAAAATATTTATAAGAGTCTTTTTTCTTTGCAGGAAATCCAAATCCATCCATGTTAATTACTATCTGGACCTGTTCACAGATTTTTATATTCCTGTAATTAGTGACCATTGATTGAGTGAAGCGATGAACAATGAGGATTTTGGGTGGCAGATGGTATTTTAATACCAGGTCTTGCAGGTAACTACATGCAAAATTTATATCTGCTGCGTCAAAGGTGCCAATTTCCGAACAGGGAATAGCATTATTTTTCATGGAATATTCAGGATCTATACCCAGGTGTACATCTGGTAGTTGCAGATATTTTTCCAGCGTCACCAGTTCCTCCTGCAAAGAGCTATGGCCTACCTGCACATCCAGGAAGATGATAGCATTGATCTGATGTGCGATTTTGATAATGCTGTCGATTTGGGATGCCGGCATCCGTAGGCGGTATTTTTTATCCTTTCCGGGTTTTTGTTGTGCTGTAACGGCAATATAATGTAAAGCCGGTTGTACCGGAAATAGAGGATCTGCCGCTGCCCATTTTTGAGATTCGGACAGTAATTGTGCTTTCATTTTCTCTGGTGGCAATTCGCCAAGTATGCCCATATTGGGTGAATATAGGTTGCCATAAAAAGCAACAATTCTTTTATAAGGTAAAATTGCACCCTGCAATGGAGGAGTTGGGTTATACTTCCATGTTAAGGTAGGTGTGTCATGCAATATTCTCATAGCATGACTATAATAGCCTGTAGTATCAACTGAGGGCTTTTGCTGAATACTAAATAGTGATAGTAGTAAAGGAAGTATAAAAGCCAGTGCAAATGGTTCTCTATGTGCCGTCATTGCCTGATTCAAAAGCGTACTGATAATATTGTCTCTGCTGATTACTCCAAGTACCTTTTTATTAGGTGATGTGACAGGCAGGAAAACATCTGCTTTTGAAGGCAATTGATTCCAGATGTCTGTTAATTTATTATCAAGCGGAATGGGCGTGATATCCGGGATGACAATGTTTTTCAGGGCAACTGCTTTCCTGTTGGTTAAAAATGAAAACAGGATTATCTCTTTGTCAAGGATGCCGACCACATTTTCATTGTCGGTTAATACAAAATACCGGTCATTGCAGGAGCAGATAATTTGAAGTATTTCTTCCTGTGAGTTTTGTACATCAATTTGCTTAAAATCGTGCGAAATTACATCGGCTACATTTTCATCCTTCAGCAGGAAGGAAATTATATAATTATCTTTTTCGATAGTTGAAAGGAAGAGCAGGAAGCTTCCAAATAAAATGAGTAGTAGGTTGCCTGTAAACAATCCGGCAAAGGTTAGCAGCAAACTAAATGTCCTGGTTATGATCAAAGTAGTTCTAAATGCCATATATGGAGATAAAAAAAGTCCCATTACCCCTTTAATTATTTTCCCCCCATCCATGGGTAGTGCTGGCAACAGGTTGATAATAGCCAGTGCAATATTGATGTTATATATAAAGTGGAACAGGTTTCCGGGATGCCAGTCCCCCCAAATTATACTTAATTTCCAAAAGGCAGTACCAGCTGGCAAAAACGGCAATGTTATAATTGCCAAACAAATATTGACCAGGGGGCCGGCCAGGCTAATCACTGTTTCCTGGCGGGGATTAGCTGGTTGGCGTGAGAAATAGGTAAGTCCTCCTACAGGCAATAACTGTATCTTGCGTATTGAAATTTTGTAATAGCTTGCAGCTAATGCATGGCCCATTTCATGCATGAACACACATACAAACACCACCAGTAATTCACCTATGGTCAATAGCACAGTATTCGCCGGTTCTCTGCTTATTACCTGGGTTATTAATACCCAAAATATCAATAAGAGAACTGTCCAGTGTATTTGGATCGGAATGCCTTTGAGGAAAAATGTTTTAATGGGATTTTTCATATAGAACCATTTTTAGTGATCATGGGGCATATATAATTTCTGCTTTGCGTAAACGGAATGAAAATAGGAATATAAATAACCCTACTCCAAAGAATGCCATACCCGTAAATAATCCTATAGTAAACCCAGTAATAATGGGGTTCCACAACAATAGGAGAGAAAGCAGCATAGACAAAATACTTATACCCATTAGCCAGAACCATCCTATTCCGTCATATAACCTCAGGCTGAATGAAAGCATCATCATCATTACCGAACGAAACATCAGTGAAATCGCAAGTAGATATGACAAGCCCTCAAACGAAAATTCCGGATAGATGATGACTCCAATAATCAGGTCCGTTATCCCGCCTGCAATCCGCCAGCCGCTGCTTTTCTGAAGTTTATCTTTGCGGATACCCATAACAATTTCGGCAGTACCGCCGACGATGAAAGTGATGCTTAAAAGCAGGCTGAGCGCATAGTATGTGCCAAAAGGTAGTATAGCCATTCCTGCGCCTGCCAGCATGAACAGCAGTCCTATTACAAAGGCCAAGCCCCAGTAATGCCTGAAGATGTGGTTCATGGTTTTGGTTTTTTATGGTTATTACATCTTTCTATACGACTGAGGTTATGAGGTTTTCTTTATTCCCAGCAAAGCATATAAAGGACACCATCCTACAAGTCCTGTAATTATTAAAATACCTGCTATTACCATCAGTACATATGCTGATGAACCGGATAACCTGTTAGCATAAAAGAGCACGCAAATGCCTACTCCCAAAAATATCCGTATACCCCTGTCTATGTTTCCGACATTTGTTTTCATTGGAATTAGTTTTGTTTCAATACTAAATTAGATATCTCATTAGTCAAAAGCATTGATTTCCATCATGTGAAATTATTACGTCCATAGTACTAATGGTATTTCAGTTTTGAACATGAGCAAAATGTTTCGGGCATATATTCTGCATGTTAAATTGTATTCCCCATTTTTGATCAGGGTTATATTTGCTGAATAGGTAGCGATAGCATCCTTTCGCTGAGTCAGCAATAATTCTTTTTTGAATACCTCCTGCTGGTCTCCGTGTTTTGAAGTAAATATTACATCTACCCCAATATCATCTGTAGAGAGCACACCAGTATCGATAGTAATGATGAAGTTTATGGTATCACCGGCCTTTCCGGAAAGTAATTTCCCTTTCTCCGGACTTACCTGTAGTACCTGGATGCTATTCCATCCATTGCTGATCTTCTCTTTCCAGGATGCTACTGACTTTGCCCGGTAATAATTGTCGATACTTAATGCCAGGGTATGGTCATGTAATTTTTTATAATAATAATAGTATTCGGTCATCATCCTGGTGGATGAAATCTTAGGTGCAGTATGTACAAAGGCATTCCTGATCATGGCTGTCCAACCCGTAGGAATATCATGTTCATCTCTTGTATAATATAGAGGTATGATATGGTGTTCCAACAGATTGTATAATTCCTCAGCATCTACTTTGCGCTGATCAGGAGTATCTTCATTTGCTGATACAGAATGTGAAGAAAGTGCCCATCCGGTTTCGGGGGTATAAAATTCGGCCCACCAACCGTCAGGCGTGCTGAAGTTCAGCACGCCATTAACCAGTGCTTTCATACCGCTGGTGCCGCAGGCCTCCGTATCCCTTATCGGTAGATTTAGCCAGCAATCGACACCTTGCGTTAGGAGCTGAGCGATTTTGATGTCATAATTTTCCAGGAATAGGATATTATTATGACTCGTCAGACTGAAAACTTTTTCCAGTATTTTTTGTCCTTCTATATCTGCTGGATGTGCTTTGCCCGCGATGATTAATATTACGGGCCGGTCTTTGAGATGTAGCAGTCGGGTGAGCCTGTCAATATCATAATATAAAAGGTCTGCCCGCTTATAGTGGGTAATTCTTCTGGCATAGCCGATAAACATAGTTGTAGGTTGCAGTTGCGCCAGGAAGTTTGTGATTTTTTCAGCAGGATAATGATGCCGGGTAAATTGTTCTGACAACAGTTCCCTTATTTCCGTTATACACCTCTTTTTTACAGAGAGCCTGGTGGCCCATATTTCGGCATCTGCCAGCTCCTTCAATTTTTCCCAATTTTCATCAGGGGTAGTAAGATGGAGGCCGTTTTGCTGAAATACCTGTTGCCATTCCGGAGCTACCCAGGTAGGCAGGTGAATGCCATTGGTTACTGCAATAAGTGGTAAATCCATTGGCAGGTAATTTTTCCAGAGGGGGCCCAATAACTGTGCTGTTACCGTCTTGTGTTTGCAACTGACAGCATTAATGAGTTGGGAAGTTCTGGCTGCCAGGCAGAACATAGAAAAGACAGTATCCTGGTTACCACCGGAACCCAATGAGAATAGCTGCTCCCAGGAAATGAAGCATTCTTTTGCAATATGTGCCAGGTAGGTATGTAGCAGTGTTTCATCATAAGTATCCATAGCAGCAAGGGCGGATGTATGCGTAGTAAACAGTTGGGAAGACCGCACAATTTCAGCTGCCTCGGCAAAGGTTAAATGTGATGTTGCTATCAGTTGGCGGATTCTTTCAAGTGATAGAAATGCTGCATGGCCTTCATTACAATGATAGACATCAATGGATAGTCCCAGTTCACTTATCAACCTGACACCTCCAATGCCGAGAATGATTTCCTGCTGAAGACGGTATTCTTTTTCTGCAGGGTATAGCTGGCCCGTAATTAGACGGTCATCGGGCATATTGGTAATGATATCTGAATCAAGTAGGTAAAGCATGGTATTGCCTACTTTTGCTTTCCATGCCTTAACCCATACCTGCCTTCCGGGAAAGCTTAAGCTGATCTGAAGCGTATCTCCGCAATGGTGTTTTACTTCCTGGAGGGGTAGGGTTGTTGGATCCAATTGTTCTTTTAATATGATTTGTTGTCCGCTGTCGGTCAGTTGCTGTCTGAAGTATCCCTGCCGGTAAAATAATCCAACAGCAATCACCGGGAGGTTTAGGTCGCTGGCAGTCTTCAGGTAATCACCTGCTAGAATACCCAGGCCACCTGCATAAATGGTAAGTGCCGGGTGAATGCCATATTCCATACAGAAATAAGCGATGGCAGGAGCGGCTTTTGCCTGATTTTTTTCCGTAGCATAGAGCTCATGTACCTGCTCCGGAGTAGACGATGAGATGTTAATCTCCCGCCATTTGGGCTCAGGTTTATATACTGATGGTATTTCAGGCGGGCGGGTGGCCGGCTTATCATGAAAGAGGTATTCCCGTTGCAAACTTTTGTTCAACGAAAAATGCCAGGCAGTCTTGTATTTATCAATACATTTTTCCCAGGTAAATTGTGCGCTTATATATTGGGCATTTGCAGACAGGGACAATTGCTCATCTTTGGATAAGTCCATATAGTGAACAATGCAGTTGGCAATTTCCTCAGTCGCCAGCATATTTTCTGTGAGGTGGCGATTTATGATAAATAGTCCTTTTGTTGCTTCTTTGGGTAATTGGGCAACAGCCTGGGCAAAACCGGCCTTATCACTTGTAATTGTATAGATGCCATT
Organism: Chitinophaga silvisoli; assembly: GCF_003412465.1. Classification (GTDB taxonomy): domain Bacteria; phylum Bacteroidota; class Bacteroidia; order Chitinophagales; family Chitinophagaceae; genus Chitinophaga; species Chitinophaga silvisoli. The sequence goes on along the minus strand of NZ_QTJV01000013.1, from coordinate 34,700 downwards.
GGCCAGGCTTTCCATCGGGGTATATCCCCAGGGTTCATAGAAGGACGGGAATATGGCCAGATCGAAGGCGGATAGTACATTGTAATATGGCAGATTGAAAATACCGTCATTGCCATCCAGGTAAACAGGTGCGAAAATAACTCTTACAGGGCTGCTATCATTATTAACGAGGTCCTGGAAGAGCAAGCGTTTACAGATATCGTCTTTGTCAGGAGAATATAAATTATGAGTTAATATTTTAGAAAAAGGCCCTGCATCATTTGCAGACAGTACCCTGGGGCCGGTATGGCCGGCAGGAATAAACAAAAATAATATAACAGGATGATGAAGTGTCTTTTTTTTAAGGGCCCCCATGGCATCTATCAATAGGTCCAATCCTTTATTATGAAACTCATACCGGCCTGCCGAGAAAATAAACAGGGTATCTGGGGCAGTATTTTCCTTTAGTAAGCTAGTTGCCACCCAGGTTAGGAGATCGCGGACTTGTTGCCTGGACTGGGGTTTAGTTGCCGCAACCGGATGATTAAACCCATTAGGCGTTATAATGTCTGGTGCTTTGCCCAGGTAGGCAAGGCATTCACTAGCGGTAATTTCACTTACACAACAGAAGCAGTCTGCATTTGTGGCTGCATTTTTTTCAAGGGAATGTTTTGCCGTCAGGTGGAATGTGGCTGCCTGTACATCAGGCTGAATTTTATCCGGTATAATGCCGGCACCGGCAAGCGCTCTCCCCAGTACCGTTGCGTGAGTGGTAAATATCGTGGCTACCTGTGGAACATATTTTTCAATATACAGTACACCTGCACCGGTCATCCATTCATGAAAATGAGCTACAATACGATCCGTGGCATTTAGGTGGAATTTATAATAACTGTCAATGACTACCCCTGCTGCATATCCAAACAACGCAGGATCAATATAATCCCATTGCCCGGTTATAGAATCAAGCCTGTAGTGGACCCAGAGATCTCCGAAGATCTCATCTTTTTTACTGTAAAAAGTAGAGAAATCGATGAGGATAACGAGGGGTGAACCTTCAATATTCCATCTCCCTGTTTTTATGTTTAATCCTTCTTTTCCTGCCTGGGCTTTCCATCTGTAGAAGAGCGTATTGTCTTCAATAAATCCTGGTATGTTTCCTTCATGTCTGATGAGGTCGGGGCCGATCAATATATACCTGTTCCCAAATTGTTTTTGCACTAAAGTGGCTTTGGTACTGATCACTGTATAAATTCCTCCTACTTTGTTACATACTTCCCAACTTACTTCAAACAGATAATTGGGGGAGATCAATTCATGCATGGGGGCTGTCATGGCTGTTGATATTAAATTACAAACAAGGTATTTAAACGACGGGTGAATTAAAATGATAAAGGAGACAAGATTTTATTGAGTTTGGTCATAAGCAGGATGACCAATGTTAATGTTTTTGAGCAATAGGAGTGATAACTTGTGATGCATAATCAATTATAGCAATCTGGTATAAGATAACTGTTTGCGGGTGGACTACTCCACCCGCTTATTACATTGTACTTGATTTAGAAATAGAAACTAAGTTTTACGCTGCAGGCAGATTATCTGCCTGCTTAAATTTTATGAATATGAATGACATCATTTCATCCGGCAAAATGAGAGCGATGGTACTTCATCAGGTGGGGCATCCATTGATTCCATCAAGCATTGAAATTCCTGTGCCTGCAGCAGATCAATTATTACTCAGGGTTATTGCCTGTGGTGTTTGCAGAACCGACTTGCATATAGCAGATGGGGAGTTAGCACATTCTAAATTGCCATTGGTGCCGGGCCATGAGATAATTGGTACGGTTGTAAGGGTGGGGCAGCAGGTACAGGCCTTTAAAATTGGAGATATTGTGGGTGTTCCCTGGTTGGCCTATACCTGTAAACAATGCCGGTATTGTAAACGGCACCAGGAGAATTTGTGTGAACACGCACTGTTTACAGGCTATACTATGAATGGTGGTTATGCAGAGTATACGGTAGCTTATGAGCAATATTGTTTCCCTATGCCGGCTATATATGCCAATGCAGCGGGTGCGCCATTGTTGTGTGCAGGTTTTATTGGCTACCGGTCCTGGAATAAAATCCGGGAAGACGCTGAAAATATAGGAATCTATGGTTTTGGTGCAGCTGCACATATCCTGACACAGATCGCTGCATTTAAAAAGAAAAATATATATGCATTTACCAAACGTGGTGATAGTTTGTCCCAGATGTTTGCATTGGACAATGGTGCTCATTGGGCGGGTGATGCTACCGGCCATTCACCGGTAAAGCTCGATGCGGCCATAATATTTGCTCCTGATGGGGGCCTGCTTCCTATTGCTTTACGCAATCTTGATAAAGGAGGCCAGGTGATTTGTGGGGGGATCCATATGAGTGATATTCCTCCTTTTCCATATAGTCATCTGTGGGAAGAAAGATCTATCCAGTCGGTAGCCAATTTAACACGGGATGATGGGATATCCTTATTGCAGATAGCACCACAGGTGCCGGTCCGGACCACTGTCCGTACGTACAGCCTGGAGGAAGCAAATGATGCATTAAATGATTTGAGAACCGGGAAGCTTTATGGCGCAGCAGTATTAGTTTTATAGGATTGGAAAATGAGAGATCAACTGCCGGCTGCATTTTTTTGTGATGGATATCAATATCCGCGCTGATGATTCTTAATTTTTTTTGATGGCAAAAGTGGCAACTTTATAAAAGACTAAAAGGAAATGTTATGAAACGCGCCTCTTTAGTGCTTATCGGCAGATATAACAACATTCCATAATCGGACTATTTTTAAGGATATATATCTTATTGCTTACTATATTCAAATATAACAGACGACGAGTTATATAATCTGCAATTAAGTGCGGCATTCTACAAAGAATAAGGATGGATAGCGGGTGGAATTATCCACCTGCGCATTTTAATTCATATTTATGTCTTCAGGAGAAAATAATATACGATTCTTCATAAATGCAGTGGAATGGGCGCTGAATAAAATGACCTTATAATATTGTTACCCTGTTATCTATAATAATTCAAAGCTATGAGAAAGGTAATAATTGTCTTTGATGGCATACATTATTCTAATGGAGCATTTGAATTGGCTATGAGATTGAATGAACGGGAAAGGATTTTGTTAGTCGGCATTTTTATCCCGGAAATTGATTTTTCTGAGCCATCATTCGAATTGGAAGGTCAGGGTGTTTACAGGCCGTATAATTCATATGTAGAGGAAAATAAAATTGACAATAATATCAGGATCTTTGAAAAAAATTGCACCAGGCATGGAATTGATTTCAGTGTTCACAGGCCGCCGGTACCCTATTCCGTCAAAAACCTGTGTATGGAATCAAGATTTACTGATGTGCTGATAGTCGGCATGCAAAAGTTTTACGAGCATTTGCGTTTGGGGGAACCTAACGAACACCTAAGAGATTTGCTTCATGATTCAGAATGTCCTATAGTAGTTACACCTGAAAAATTTGCTTATCCCGAAAATGTGATTCTGGCATATGATGGAAGCAGGTCATCAGTGTATGCCATCAGGATGTTTTCCTATATATTCCCTGATTTGTGTCAATGTCCGGCTACTTTGGTATATGCTGCGTCAGGAAAACAATCCGAAATGCCGGAACAAGTTTGTATTCAGGAACTCGCCAGCCGGCATTTTAGCCAACTTACTTCCTTACTGCTGCAGGTGAAAAGGGTGGATGATCTTCATGGATGGTTGCAGAATATATCTAAACCAATATTGGTTACAGGAGCATTTGGCCGGTCCGGGTTGTCCAATTTATTTAAAAAGAGTTTTAGTACTAACTATATTTCTGATTATCGGTACCCCGTATTTATTGCGCATCAATGACGATACAGTTAAAATTTCAGTCATGAAAAGAATATTGTACGTGCAGGAAGCACTGAATTTTAATCCTGATAATCTCGAATTTATTGATTTTATATATGGTCTTGCAAGTGGACGGGTGATGGCATTTTTCCTGGAGAAAGAAGATATGCCGGAGGCATCGGTTCCCATCTCTAAAGGTAATATTTGTCGGTTTAAGGATGCCTGTCATGTCCGGGGAATTCCCTATTCTATTTTCAGGAATAATGTACAACAGTTGGTTGATATTGCCCTGGAAACAAGGTACGCAGACTTATTGTTAGTAGACCTTGCTAATAAGAAGGAGCATATTCCTGCTGAATTTGCTGCACAGCTGCTTCGTAATGCTGAATGTCCGGTAATTGTCCTGCCACTCAATTTTATGGGAATAGAAGAGCTGGTGTTTACTTACGATGGGAATGCATCTTCCGTTTATGCCATTAAGCAATTTGCCTATCTGTTTCCTTACCTGGGAAACTATAAAGCCAATTTAATCTGCATCAATCCCGGGAATATCCATGAAAGGGAATGGAATATATTTCGGGAGTGGATGAATACTGTCTATACCCGGATTGTTTTTATTTATGTAGAAGCCAATGTGGAGGAAAAGCTGTTGGAAATATTGCATAAAAGAGATCATCCTTTTATAGTAATGGGGGCCTATGGAAGAAGGGCGATTTCCGGATCTTTGGTTCCCGGTCATGCCGACGCTGTGATTCAACTGACCAGTCAGGCACTTTTTATTGCTCACCTATAAAAAGGCACTATGAATGGGCCTTTGTCAGATAATTTTTACCATCTCCCTGTCGGGGAAGTATTCAAGGCATTATCTGCCAGTGCTGAAGGACTATCAAATGAAGAAGCTGTTTTACGATTAAAAAAACGCGGTAACGGTTCCTTAAAAAATAATGAGCTCGTATCCTCTCTTAACCTTTTTATCTCACAGTTTAAAAGTCCGGTCACAATACTGCTGATCATAGCCGCTTTTCTATCGATGGGGCTTAGAGACATAATAGATGCCGGGATTATTCTTTTTATCATCCTGGTTAGTTGCGTGTTAAGTTTCTGGCAGGAAAAGGGCGCTAATCATGCTGTCAGTCAGTTGTTAAAGATAGTACAGATCAAATGCAGGCTAATCAGAAATGGGAAGGAAACTGATATAGCGGCGGAAGAAGTTGTTCCCGGCGATATTATTCTTCTGAAAGCAGGGGATATTATCCCGGGTGATAGTCTCTTGTTGTCTTCAGCTGCTTTGTATACCGACGAGGCGGCATTTACAGGGGAAACATTTCCTGTAGAAAAAATTGCCGGTCAGATTGCCCCTGATGCATTGTTGTCCAGACGGAGCAACACGCTTTTCATGGGTTCGCATGTGATAAGCGGGAATGGAAAGGCAATAATTGTTATTACGGGAAAAGAGACCCGGTTTGGCAGAATATCGGAACAGCTGAAATCAAAACCACCTGAAACAGGGTTTGAAAGTGGGGTGGAACAACTTGGGTATATGCTGATGGAAATTACCCTTTTGCTGGTAATGATCATCTTTGGCATCAACATACTATTGCATCGTCCTGCGCTTGATTCCATGCTTTTTTCCCTGGCGCTGGCGGTTGGTCTTACGCCTCAGCTTTTGCCGGCTATCATCACAATCAACCTGTCTGCCGGAGCCCGGGAAATGGCCCGGAACAAAGTAATCGTCAAACGCCTTTCTTCGATTGATAACCTGGGAAGTATGAATATGTTGTGTGCTGATAAAACGGGCACTATTACAGCCGGAAAAGTGACATTAAAAGATGCCCTGGATGCTGAAGGAAATCACTCGGAAAAAGTACTGCATTATGCCTGGCTGAATGCGACCCTACAAAGGGGATATGTTAACCCGGTTGATCAGGCCATACAATCCTCTTATAAGGGAGACGCAGGCGAATATAAGGCTCAGGCTGAAATAGCCTATGATTTTTCGCGGAAAAGGCTCTCTGTCCAGGTAAGACATCAGGGAGACAACTTCGTGGTCACCAAGGGCGCTTTAAATGCAATAATTGATTTATGTAGCCAGGTGGAGTTACCGGGTGGGGGAGTCCTCCCGATGCAGGAAAGGCTGCCGCTGATCAGGGAATAATATGAAAGGCTGAGCCATGATGGATACAGGGTGCTGGGTATTGCGTGGAAAAAAGGAAGTGATGACCGTGATTTTACCAGGAATAGTGAGGTAGAAATGATATTTCTGGGGTTTATTGTTTTATTTGATCCTATCAAAGCGGATGCAAATAAAACGATCGCGGCTTTGCAAGGCTTGGGTGTCCGGCTTAAAATTATTACTGGCGACAATGCAATTATTGCTGGTAATCTGGCCAGGCAGATAGGAATAGTGGATCCGGTGATAGTTACCGGCAAGCAGATAAATGAAATGAGCAACAATGCCCTTCTGTACCAGGCCCGGCATGCAGCTATCTTTGCTGAGGTAGCACCTGACCAGAAAGAGAAAATTGTGCTTTTCCTGAAAAAGTCCGGAAACGTGGTCGGGTTCATGGGTGATGGTATAAACGATGCACCTGCCCTGCACGTTGCTGATGTAGGTATTTCTGTTGATTCAGCAGTTGATGTGGCAAAAGAAGCAGCAGATATTGTATTGCTGAACCAAAGTCTGGAAGTGTTAATTCAGGGTATTATTTCAGGCAGGAAGACATTTACCAATACTCTTAAGTATATTTTTATGGCGACAAGTGCCAACTTTGGTAATATGTTTAGTATGGCGTTTGCTTCCCTGCTATTACCATTTCTTCCCTTGCTCCCCAAACAAATCCTGCTTACAAATATGCTGGCTGATTTCCCCGAAATGACTATTGCCGGGGACCGGGTGGATGAGAGGGCGATAGCCACACCACATAAATGGAATATAAAATTCCTCCGGCGATTTATGATCGTTTTTGGGCTACTAAGTTCAGTATTTGATCTATTAACCTTCTGTATACTGTTGTTTGTGTTGAAAACGGACACCGTTACTTTCAGGACCGGATGGTTTGTAGAATCTGTTGTTTCTGCTACATTGATTGTATTGGTTATGCGAACCCGTTTGCCTTTTTTTAAAAGTTTGCCAGGCAAAGGTATGTTGTTAGCGACCGGTTTAGTACTACTGTTTGTGTTAATGCTACCTTGGTTGCCAATAGCCGGATTTTTAGGGTTTACTCCGTTACAGGTGATTTATTATGGCTACATATTTCTGATAGTAGGCATGTACGTGTTATGTGCCGAGCTGGTAAAAAGTTGGTTTTTCCGAAAGCCGGTGAATACATAAATGTTATCTTTTTATGTGACGAATGTTATTGTCAGGAGCTGGATGATTTGCTACTTTTATTGAACTGATTCAAAAGTAAGGAGTCAGCCCATTCTGTTACAGAGGTAAGATAAGCGGGTAGAGTTATCTATCCGCTTTTTTAACTGTTAGCCAAATTGACACTGATATATGGTGTTAATCAAATTGATTTATGTTTTATAATGAAACAGATAAATGCTAACCCAATAACTTCATGTAGAATGAAAAAAATTGTCTATGTGCTGAATCCATTAAATTTAAAAATCAGGAATCTTGATTTTATCAGGTTTATTTGCAGCCAGACGGATTCCAGCCTTCATGCGGTATTCCTTGATAACAATATAGTTGAAAACATTCCCGATGACATTATACAACATGCAGCAATAGATATTGAAAAAGAAGATGTATTAAAAGACCTGGAGGCATTGAAGGAAAGGGTCTGTAGTGCCAATATGCTACGATTTAAGACGGCCTGGGACCATTACGGAATACCCTGTTACATGCACAGGGTAAGTAATAGTCCAATGGAAGAAATGGTGTTGGAAAGCAGGTATGCGGATCTTGTAATGCTGGACGTTTCTTTGAGTTTTTCTAGTCGTGATGAAAGTATACCATCTGATTTTGTTAAGAAATTTTTACACAATGCAGAATGCCCGGTAATTCTTTTACCAGTGAGTTTCTAATTCTTGTTTTAAATTTCTTTTTTTCCTGATGTTCCTCATATTGTTTGGCGGAGATAATTTTCCATCAACCGGAGATACTTTACAGTTTGCAGGAGATTCTCGTTTTTTGTTCTCTCATTGTCAGTAGTACTGGCTCTAAGGCTATTGACTTTTGCCCTCACGTTGGCACGATAACTTTTGTAATATATAAACAGTTTTTGTTCTTCAGTATTTTGTATAACGGGGAATTTTTCATTGTAACAGCTAATGAACTTATCAGATAGATCCTGTCTTCCTGCAGCATCCAGGTCCATACATAAGAAAGCAATTTCATTCAAAATATCAATCTGTCTGAAAGAGTCATTGAATTCAATACAGTCAAATGGTTGGGGATCAGGTAGAAGGAAGATATTCCTGGTATGAAGATCCCCATGGCAGTCCCGGTACAGACCGCTCTGTACTCGCTGTAATAATAATGGATAATTTTTTTTGAGGAAGTGATCAGAAGCCTGCATACTATCTTCTATAATAGCAAAGTCCGCATGGCTTAGATGCCCTCTTAAAAATGAAACTTCACTGCCGATGTCATTAAATTGTTTTTGCAGGTCCTGGGGGTCTATGTCATAAATTCTAACAGTATACTTATGAAAATTCGCCATTTTCCCGGCCAGTTTCATGATGTGCTCAGTAGTAACCTGGTTGTTTTTTAATAGTACATCCATTTGCAGGTTTCCGCCTATCCTTACCATCTTTACAGCATAGTCAACTGCATCACCGTTACCCTCCCCAATGCAATAATGGTCATTATCTATTCTGACTGCCTGCACGTTTATATAGATGTTGTCGGTAAGTCTTTTATTTAGTATCACTTCCTGTTCACAGTAGTATTTCCTCTGCTCTATTGTCGAAAAGTCGAGAAAGGAGTAATGCACCGGTTTTTTAATTTTATAGGCATATGCACCAGTCATAATCACCCATGAAATATGGGTTTCTATCAGCTCAGGTGGTTCCTGTAAGTATATGCTTATATCAGTAAGTAACTGATTAATCCCGTCTTTTGTCATTTCTTAATTGAATGTATTGATAAGCAAGTTCAAGCATTTTATTAATATTTTCATTTGTTGAGCGCAATGTTAAATGGGGGTCGTTTAAGGGCTCCCATTGCGATTTAATTAAATTATAAATCTTTAAATCAGCCTCGCTATCCGTTCTTGGTTGTTTGAGTCGCTCCTGAATGAGAGATTCGTCTGCAGTCACCTCGATGAAAATTATAGAACAGCCTGGCAATGCATGGCTGACGAACCTTTGCCGAATGCTATTTAAGTAAAAGGTACCATCCAAAACAATATTTTTTCCGTGGCGGATAGATATAAGCATCCGGTTAAGCATTTCCTCATAAACCATTTCCTTTTCTTTCGGAGAATATGTCCTGGTCTGTAGTATTGTTTTCCTGATACGGTCGCTACTGGCATATTCTGCCTGAAGATGGTTTGCCAGGCGCTCAGCAAAGTAGCTTTTCCCTGATCCCGGTAGCCCTGAAATGATTATAACCATACCAGCATTTTGATGAAGGTACATAAAAACGCGCGGAGAATTTTTTGATCTTCGTCGGGGATAATTTTAGCTGTAGAATAGACATGATAAATGCTACTTTTTTAAATGATGAATGCTATTGAAGTGCTATTTGACTTAAAATATCTTTGAGATAGAAAGTAAAATGCGATCAGGTGATTGCAGTTGACTATAATCTTGTTCGGTTAACTTCAGGTATATCTAAAATTCATCAGTATATCAGTGCCTGGAAAATAGTTCGATCTGTAAGGGTATTGCCCATATTATTTGTCGTGAAGATGGACAGAATTTATAGCTCTAAAGTGCATTGCCAATATTTAAGATGATACCCCGTTTTATTAAATAATTAAATAACACTATTAATATCGACACACATTAAAAGGCGATTAATCACTACTGCCAGATATTAATAAACCTGATGACCAATGTTAAGAGTTAAAGTGAATACAACATTTAAATTACAGTAGCCAATGAAATTATATTTATTCATTCACCCTAAAACTTATAATTATGAGAAGCGATTTGCAAATACAACAGGATGTTCAGGATGAATTACAATGGGATGCTATATTAAAGGCTGCTGAGATTGGCGTGTCTGTAAAAAATGGAATTGTTACCTTAAGTGGAACTGTTGACAGTTATAGTAAGAAAATTGCAGCGGAAGAGGCTGTAAAAAGGGTAAAGGATGTAAGAGCAGTGGCAGTAGATTTGGCCGTTGTATTTCCAGGAACAATTGATCACAAGTCCGACTCATCTTTAGCCAGTGTGGCGCTTGATGCTTTGAAATGGACAAGCTTTGTTCCGGAAGAAAGAATTCATTTACAGGTGGATAATGGGAACATTACCCTTGAAGGGGAGCTGGAATGGCAATATCAAAGGGATGCAGCTTTTAATGCTGTTAAAAATCTGCAGGGAGTTCGGAGTGTAATTAATAAGCTTCGGATAAAACCAGGTCCATCTGCCCATATCATAAAAGATAACATCTGGAAGGCCCTGACCAGGGATGCCAATATTGAAGCTAAAAATATAATAGTAGAAACCAGGGATAGAACGATTGTGCTGAAAGGGAAAGTAAGATCCTGGAGTGAAAGGTCAGATGTGGAAAGAGCTGTATGGTCTACACCTGGGGTACTGGCAGTACAGGATGAATTAACCGTTTCTTTATAATTTTGCGAACCTTACCTGACATGTAATCGCGGGCATATTCTTTTGTCCGCGTTTTTTATGATTTATTTCAAAACTTATAGAAGAGGTTGTGCTTTTTCCTTCGCTTTAAATTAACCCTACCCCCTAATAAAATTAATTAGCATAATACGGGTCAGATATATTTAATCATGCGTTTTTTTAACTCATTACCGTCTTAACCCAATGAGCCCGGAATAATATACTATGAGATTTATTGCCTGGCTATCGCTTGCTCGTTTTAGAAAAGATGAAACATGTTGAAAACCGGATACTCAACGTTCTTCACCGATATGGTAACCGGTGCATTTGCACTGTCGGAAGTATTTACTGTTTTTAGAATCATTTTTGCAGCAAGGGCTATTTTTTCAATAGTTTCCCCTTATTTATTCCTCATATTTATGATTATCCATCCAGGCGGATATTTCTACCTGCTTTTTTTTATCTTTGTCCTGATTTTTCCGGCCCAAAATAGCTCAACCACGTCAAGAACACAACAGGTACTGAAACTCTGACTATGTTAGCTAACAGATATGTGATTTCTCCCATAAGACCGGTGAAAAGTACTACCAGGCTTTTTGCTTTCCAAAAGATGAAAATTTACCTCAGACGAATGCATATATGAATAAGTCTATTATATTTTAAACAGGCACATATATTCCGCTTTCTGATTTACATGCATAACCGGATTAAATCCGGAAGGTTTGGTGCATATATAGATTACGCTTTGCCCTTGACCCCTTGAGCATGTTAACGAATGAACGGAATAAATTTAGCCATGGCTTTTAAGCGCAGGATGATTATAAAGTATTGAGCACAACCGATTATTCCAGTAATACTTCTCCTTTATGCCTACAATCCTGGTAATTGAAGATAATTTAACGGTAAGAGACAACCTGGTGGAGATCCTCCGGCTGGCCGGCTATGATGTCATTGTTGCCAGTGATGGGAAACAAGGCATAATGATGGCCGATACATTGCATCCGGATTTAATTATTTGTGATTTGTCTTTGCCAATCTTCGACGGTTATGTAGTACTTCAGATTTTAAGTAAAAATGAGTCCTGTTGTCGTATCCCGTTTATATTGCTGACCGCCCGTGCAGAACGGTCGGATGTCAGGATGGGAATGAACCTTGGTGCAGACGATTACATTACAAAACCTTTTGATCCATCAGAATTGCTTAGTTCCATTGAATGCCAGTTGAAAAAGGTAGAAAGTCACCGGCATCCACGGTTAAATGGTATGAAAAATATAATATCAGAAATAGATGTTCATGATTCCAACACAGAGGACCCACTCAAAGAGTTGGTGAGAGATCGTAATATTAAGATCTTTAAGAATAAACAAATTATTTACCAAGAAGGCAATTATCCATCGTGCTTATATTATATTGTAAAAGGGAAAATAAAGACGTTTGTTGTTGATGAGGACGGAAAGGACTTGATAACGGAGTTATGTAGTGAAGGCGATTTTTTGGGGTATGCTGCCTTGCTTGAGCGAACCCGGTACGTGGATACTGCCGAAGCTATTGGCGAGGTTGAATTGGCAATCATACCCATTGAGGATTTTGAGGAAGTACTGTTAAATGATTCAGCAATGCGACAACGGATTTTTAAATTGTTGACACAAAATATAGATGAAAAGGAGGTTCAACTATTAAAAATTGCTTATGATTCCCTACGGAAGAAAACCGCTGATGCATTGCTTACAGTATATCGTAAATATAATATAACTGATTACAGGAATGTAGGCCTGAAATTCAGTCGTGGCAACCTCGCAGCTCTTGCTGGTGTCCCCAAAGAATCATTGGCACGTACACTAGCTGCATTTCGTGACGAGCGTTTAATTGAATTGCGCAGCGGAATTATTTATATCCGTGAAATGGATAGGATTTCCCAGCTTAGTAAATGAATGTCGTTTTCCCTTTTTTTCCGGTCGGGCTTAGTCTAGCTGCAATGAATTTTATCTCTAATATGTTGGAATTGAAGGAAAGGAACTGTAAATCTGCCTTATATAATGCTGACATGGTGTATAAGATTGGTAAAAATTTATCTTCCACGATACCCCGTTCTTTAATCATGGCGCTTGTACCAGCTTTACCTATTAATAAAAAAGAGGTGCATCATAAAGCGGATGCACCCCTTTATGGGGAACCAGGATAATGAGGGAAAAAAGATCCCGGGTAACTATTGCTTACCTGAAGAAATAACTTACATGCGCAAGTGCTGCAAATTTCGTCCCCGCAGTGAATGCAATACCATCAACTGCCTGTTCTCCTCTTAAGCGTGTCACCGTCTCAAATTGGGTTTCTTTCCACCTTACATTGAATATATTATTCACAGTCAACCCTACCTCAAATTTTGCTCTTGTATAGTTCAATACCAGGTCATTTACAAAATATCCTTCCGCTCTCAAACTATAATCCTCATTAGCTGGCCTATCACCTAAATAACGATACCGGAAACTTCCATTGATACCATTTTTTAACTGCCAGGTGATACCGCCCGTACTGCTCCACACAGGAGCCAGCGGGATGTAATTTTCTCCCTTAGGATCATCAACAGAGCGACCATGCGCATAGTTTACATCCGCATCTACATACAAAGAAGCAATTGGCTGAAATCTTCCTGAAAAGTCAAACCCAAGGCGACGGGTACGGCCACTGAATTCCACAGTCCCTCCATCACCTGCATAGACATATTCTTTTTGCAGGTAACTATACCATACCGCAGCATTAAACAAGAGGCTTTTTGAGAGTTTTAAAACCGTTCCCAAATCGGCTCCATATGCAGCAGGCAAGGTTTGCCCTCCTTTTTCCACTACTACTACACGCGCATCATTGGAATGAAACCCTTTACCTAATAAAAGATAGATCTGGGCTTTGTCTGTTGCCTGGTAATAGAAATTAAGCTTCGGACTAAGCACATTATTATTCGCCTTATAAACACCTACTCCATGTAGTGTAGTATCCTGCGCCAGTTTGTTGTTGTACTTGTAATAAAACTGATCGAATCTGAGTCCGGCATTTAATGAAAACCGCTCATTAAACTGAAAAGTCTCGTTCAAATACCCACCCGCACTAAATTCAGTAATATCACCCAGTTTAAACGGTTCAATTAGGGTATATCTATTAATGGTGTGAGATAGAGATGAATTTTCCGTTGCATCGAAGCGTGCATTAATCCCTGCATGGCTGCTTAATTTAATATTCCCAAGATAGCTTTCATGCAGGTAACTTCCGTTATATCCAAATAGATTACGGGCTTCTTTCTGCCTGATCTCATCTCCATTTACAGTATCTTCTAAAAAGAAAGTAAAATTTGTGAACAGATCAAATTTATACCTGGAATAATACACCTGGTTTTTAATAATGTCATGATTAGGCAAGGTAGTAAGTAATTGTACATTCACATTTGTCCGTGAGGTAACGCCACCTTCATTAGGATCAAGCTGCCCGTAAAATCCTACCTTGCCTTCATCCACCGCACTTTCCGGGATCTGGCCGGAGGCATCCCATTTGCTATAAAGCGTAGAAGCCGTTAATGTTAGCCAGTTATGCTCATTCAGCTTACCATGGTATTTGGTAAAGAAATTGAACCGTTTAAAATGTTGCGACTTATTAAAGTAACTATCACTATAGCGATATTCTGATGCCGCATACCAGGATTGATCATTTGCCTTTGCATGTTCTCCCAGCAGGTTTAACATTGCCATTGCACGGTAGGTATTATATTGTCCTCCTTCGAGTTTTACAATATTAGCAGGGATTGCATCAGCGGTATTAAAGTTGACAAATCCGGTGACCGCCAAATCTCCTTTTTCAGCATTATACATCCCTTTTTGATAAGTCGTGCTTTCAATAGTTTCGGGGATAATAAAGTGGCTGTCAGCATATCCCTGACCGTGTGCCTGCGAAACCATATTGATTGGTAAACCGTCAACACTCATATTGATATCAGTGCCATGGTCATTATCAAATCCGCGTAGAAAAATCTGTTCTGCCTTACCACCGCCCTGGTGCTGGCCAATAAATAGTCCGGGTACGATACGCAGTACTTCCTGGGAATTAGATACTCCTCTGAGCCTGATATCCATTTCACTTAACACCTTATAAGGATTACCTGTATTAGCAGTAATTACTACATCAGTAAGTTGCGTTTGCCGTGTGGCAAGGCTTACTATCTGCCCGTCCTTAAATTCATTAATCTTGTACGATTCCTTCTTATACCCAACTGCTGAAATAGTCAGTACTTTTGCTTCCTTAGAAATCGTTTTAAAAAAGAAGCGTCCATTGTCATCCGTAATGTCTGTCTGGTTACCGGGACTCAGGCACACAGTTATCCCACTGGCAGGAATATGTGTAGCACTATCAATGACTTTGCCGGAAAGGGCTTGTTGTTGTGCAGAAATAGTATTCATGACCACGATGTTCATCGTGATAAATAGTAATAACTTATAAAACCTCATTTTTAAAATTATAGGACATACAATTGCTGATGGAAACCAATGGCTCCATCAAATCCAAAATAAATATTGTATGGCTATAACCGGGGAGGAGGGTAGTCTATATCAGGATAGGATGTGGGAGTAGCACTGGCAAATAAGGCATACACCCGCTTTATAATCTGTTCGGCAGGATAATCAAGATGTATATCAATTGCAGCAGTATGCGAAAAACTTTCCAGGTCGCTCTTTTGATTATTATCCGCATTTTCCTTGCCTGTTCGCTTATCCAACTTAATAATTTCAAGTCCCACGTGGTTGCTGCCATGTGCATGATGGGCAGTTTGTAAGTGTTCCTTCTTCCAGAATGTATGGGCGATAAGATCCGCCGTTAATGGCAGGTAAGGCGAAAATATATAGAAGATATATGAAAACAACACCAAATAAGACAAATCCTGCATCAATCTCTTTTTCACAGGCGTTTCCGAATCACTGGATACCTTAACCAGTGATTCATTTAAGTCACGTAAAAAAAGAAACTGATATAGTTTTTTAGTCAAGATCGCAGATAATGTTGTTAATTAAAGCTAAATTATTAATATAACCGGATAAACGCTGTATTTTCGACGTGCAAGTTAATATTATAGCTTAATATCATGCTGCTTCAGATGAAATTTATTATTATTTTTGCACATGTGCAGCCAGGAGAGCTGATCCGGTTATTAAAATCAAATGTAGCATCTGCTTACCTGTTAGAGGGTTATCAGCATATATTGCCCTACGGCTTTGATCATATTGCTTTTATATTAGGGCTGTTACTATTAAGCCCCCGTTTAAAACCTATCTTATGGCAGGCAACAGCATTTACCATTGCCCATTCTATTACCCTGGGACTATCCATGTACCATATAATAGCCCCTCCATTGAACCTCGTAGAGCCATTGATAGCACTTTCTATCTTATATGTTGCGGTGGAAAATTTACTTTCTGCTAAGCTGACACCATTCAGAATAGGAATTGTATTTCTTTTCGGATTGATCCATGGGTTAGGATTTGCAGGCTCATTGTCGCAATTAAACTTAACTCATGAACATTTTTTTACCTGCCTGATTATGTTTAACCTGGGAGTTGAATTAGGCCAGGTGACAGTAATTTTTGCTTTCTATTTTTTCCTGGCCAGATGGTTTGCCGATAAACCATATTACAGGAACTACATAGTTAAACCGCTGTCTGTTTTAATAGGTTTGATGGCGTGTTGTTGGATAGTACAAAGAATATTCTTCCTTTTTTAGTCAGTAAAAATTTGGATACGGCTTATACTGAAATGAATCAATATAAGCCGCTTGTTATCCTGGGTTAAATAATCAGGTACTATTATCCCTTTCTCACCTGTTCAATCATTGCGGATAATTTTTCTACAGCGGCATCAGTCCCGTCTTCGAAGCCTACGATACGGAAACGAATAACCCCATTTTTATCAATAATTATTTTATTGGGAATACCTTTTATCCCGTACTGATCAGCCACAATTGATTCACTATCCAGTAATACTTTAAAGGGATATTCATTTTTTGATAGAAAATTACTGATCATATTTGAAGGGTCTTTTACCCGCTCCATGCAATCAATAAACAGAAATACGACAGATGAATCGGCGGCATACCGGTTCATAGCAGACTTCATAGCAGGAAAAGATGCTTTACATGGACCACACCAGGTTGCCCAAAAGTCGAGGATAACAATTTTACCTTTCAGGTCTTCCAAAGAGACCGTGTTTCCGTTCAGGACCCTTAGTGAAAACGATGGTGCTTTTTCATCCAGCATTTGCAAGTCAAGCCCTGCTCTTGACGTTATTTTCATGCTGTCAATCAGTGGCTGTATATAAGCATCATATCCTGATACATTTCCATTCACTTTTAGATAAGCATTTTTTAGATCCACCAGCAACTTTTCATCTCCCTTACCTTTTTTTAGTAGGCCGGATAATAAAACCATTGCTTCTTTACTTTTGTTATTTGCGAGTAATATATTGGCATATAATCTCTCCTGTTCAGCTGTTTTGTTTTCTGCCTGGCTGTAGGCATCAGAAATGACAGTGAGCGCCTGTTCATAACGTTTAAGGTGATATAGAAAATCCGCATACTTCATCAAATACCTAAGTCTGAATTCTTTAAAGTCATCACCGGACAAAGAGCTGATTATCTTTATGCCCGTTTCCATGGACGCTATTGCTGATATGGTGTCATTGTTGTTCAGGGCGAGATCAGCTATATCGATGTTAGTAGTTGCGACCAACTGGGTGTCTTTTATAGTAGCCAGCCATTTATTCGCCTGTACATAATTACGTTCTTTTGCATAGGTTACAGCAACGTGAGCCCTGGCATTTTCATACAATTCTTTGTTTTCCCCTTTGTCAGGAAAATGTTTGACCCATTTATTGTAAGTTGCCAGTACCTTACTGCTATTCCCTTCCATCTTGATTATTTTGCTGTACTCTACCGTTTGAGCGGCATTGCCGTTTGGATATTTTTGTGCGGTAGCCAGATAAATAGAATCGCTCTCGATAGGCATACCCATATAAAATAACACATTGGCAGCCTTTAAGAGCGTTTCCTCGTCTCCCTTTATTGTATAAGCTTTCACTTCCTGTAATACGGCTATCTTTCGTTGTGGGTTCTCCATATTCATTAGCGATAAACACTTATTGATAAAGAGACTGTCTGTTATATTAGTCTGTGCATGTAGTGTGATAGAAAGAAGAGAAAATACTATAAGTTGTAAAATTTTCATATTTAATAATTATAATTGTAATTGGGAACCGGCTTCCGCCCTGTGTGAGAAGGGCGGGAAGCAGTATTCCGTTTTGTTGGTTTTTGAGGAACAGTATATGAGTTGAATCAATTATGGATTATTGATAAGCCCCGAACTTTGTTGAACAATTTTTTGAGGGAAGCGGAGTACCAGTCGTTCGGGCCTGAGCGTAATTTGCGTGGAAGAACCATCCTCACTATAAATAGTATGCAGGTATGTATTACCGCTAAAAAGAGGGTCCGTTGAAAGCCGCCTCATATCAAACCACCTTGTTCCTGTTACTGCAAACTCTCTCGTTCTTTCATCCAATATAAACTTTAACAGACTTATTTTTTCTCCTGATATACTGTCAGGAACAGGGGCTGTGGCTATAGGCAGACGTTTTTTCCTTAATGTCTCTACATCTGTTTTGGCACTGGCCAGATCATTGAGTCTGCATTCACATTCTGCTCTTAATAAGTATAAATCAGGTACCAGTACTCCAAAATCAAAAGCTGAAAACCTGTTTTTTCTTAAAATCCCGCTCACAGGATATGAGTATCCTCCATACGTTTTATCGGAATAAAATTTTAATCGGAGGTCAGTCGGGTCGAATAAGGCTGAAGCAGCAGGGCTTAATACCAATTCGTCATAAATATAAGACCAGTAGCAGGTTGACTGTTTAACCAGTATATTTTCGATGTCTGCGGTCATAGGGGGAACAGATGTACCATCATATATCCCGCCGGTAGCCGTCTCCGTTTGCAGGTCATAAAGCCCGACTGCAATTGAAGAGTTGCTCATGTCATTGATAGCTGCATTCAGCCAGGTAAGGCCGTCCTGGTAATTGCCCATAAAGACATATACCTTCCCAAGAATACCTTCAGCTGCAGCTTTAGACATTCTTAACCTGGAGGTAGTCTTCGCCGGTAACTTAGGAATAGCAGCTGTCAGGTCATTTATAATGAAATCATATACTTCCTTGACTGTTGCTCTTTTGAATTCAGTTTGGGTGATATCTGCTGCAGTGATGATGGGAAACCCCAGATCGGTAGCAGAAGTGGCACTATAGGGCAACCCATAGTAGTTGATCATCAGGAAGTAGGTCCATGCCCTGCCAGCCTGTGCCTCTGCTTTCAAAGAAGCTTTCTGGCTTTCTGTTCCATCAGTGGCTGTTTCAACTTCATTGATAATCTTATTGAACTCATAAATACTTAACATCGTATTTGTGAACTCAGCGGCATCGTCGTTACTTTCGTATACCACATCATCCCAGCGAAATAACCTTTGGGTGCGATAATTGGCCTGCGAAAAGTAAGGCTCCATTCCCGCCATTTCATCTCCCATAGGTACCTGGGCATTGCTGTTAATATATATAACATAGAGGTTATTAAGCAGCTGGTCATAGTCACTCACCGAAGATGCAACCAGTGATCCTTTGGGGTCTACTTCCAGAAAATGCTTTGAACAGGAAGTAATGCCCAGCAGGAGAATAATTAGCGAAATAGTCTTTCTGTTTATAGTATAGTTCATGAGATCTCTTTTAGAATTGGGCATTTATTCCCACAGTGAATGTCTTTTGTCCGGCAGGCATGGTCAGCGATCCGAAGTTACCATCCTGGAACTCAGGATCGATTCCATATTTGTTCGCTTTCCACAGCATAATATTAGATACCTGGCTGCGCAGTACGATCTGTTCTGCTCTCAGTTTTTTGAGGATGTATGAAGGAAGACTATAACTTAAAGAAATATCCCTCAACTTTACAAATGCTGCGCTTACCACATTGATATCCCCATAAGTATAATAATTCACGTCCCTACGACTATAGCTTGTATAGGAATCAGATACATAAGAAGGGATATTGGTCGTTTTTTCATCTCCTGCTGTTCGCCAGCGTTTCCCAAAATCACTGTGAAAATTTCCGGAAAAATTACTATGCGTTGGGGCGCCTGTATATAACAGGTTTCCTTCTCTTCGCATCACATGTCCCAGGTTGAAGACAGCGTTTGCACTCAGCATCCACTTACCGTAGTTAAAAATATTGGTGAGCCCACCATTGACTTTAGGCTGTGTCGTTCCTTTGTATTGCACATCAGCGGTAGAGGATACATACGGAGATTTTGTGACCGTACCGTCCTGTAACTTAATTTGTGGATCACCCAGGTCATCCAGCCCCATATACTGATAGGCAAATACACTATATGCAGGATAACCTTTCACATAAGACTGGTAAATCCTGAGATATCCTTCGGTCGTATTATATGCAGAAGTTACATTCACGAGCTTATTTTTATTATACGACACATTCAGCATTGTGCTCCATTTGAATGCTCCTTTTTTGATGTTGATGGTGGTCAGACTGAGTTCAATGCCCTTATTACTGAGGTCTCCCACATTACCGGTTACGGAAGAATAGCCTGTCAGTGCATTGGTAGGCATATAACCCAGCAGGTTGGAGGTGGCTTTGTTATAAATGTCCAGCGAGCCGGAAACTATATTATTCAGCACTGAAAAATCCAGACCGAAGTTGGTTGTTTTGGTGCTTTCCCAACTCAGGTTTCTATTTGCAGGGGAGGATATGTAGAGCCCTGCACCATTAGGGAGATAGGCACTGGAATATTTTGATAAGATATCAAAGGAGGCTGAGGTACCCGGACTAGGTGCATTGCCGGAGAGGCCGTATGTAGTCCGGAAGGCCAGGTTGTTTATCCAGCTGGCCCCGGAGAGAAATCCTTCATTCGATAATTCCCATTTTACACCTACGCTCCAAACAGGCTTGTTCTGTGCAGATTTATCCAGACCGAACAAATTGCTTTTGTCAATACGAAAACTTCCGTTTATTGAATATTTTCTGTCGTATGTATAAGCGCCATTTGCAAAATATGATCTGAACCTGGAGATTGTTTCTGTTTGAGAGAAGATGTTTTCATCCAGCAAACTAACAACTCCATAGTTGGGAATAACTGTACCAGCGACTCCTATAGTGCTAAGGGTCTGGTAATCCAGCATGGAATAGCTCTGTAGCTGTAGGTTATATCCTCTCACCTGACTGGTATTCCCCAGCGTTCGTTGTTCCTGTACTTCCTGCCCGGCAAGCAAGGTCAGTTGGTGTTGGGATTCATTCCAGCTGTTGGTGTAATTCAGCAGATTTCTTACAGTCCAGCTACGGCTGGTAGAATTACTGGTTGCAAAGGTGCCGCCTGTAGTAGGCAGGTAATATACAGGGGAAGCAGAGGTGCTGGGTGCTACTGTGAATTGGAGCAGCTCATACCTCATTTTATAACTTTTGATATCATCATAAGATTCCTGCCTGGTGTTACCGTTTATATATCCATAGGTACCTGAAAAGCTAAGTCCTTTTACAAGAGAGATGTTGACGTTCAGAATATTCCTGGTGTTCAACATATTCGATTTGGTATAACCATAATTCAATTCATCCAATGGTATATAGTCCAGGTTTATACCACTTCTTTCCTGGTAATCCTGCCTGATAGAGTCACTGAGCGTGCCCATATAACTCATGGATAGGTGGTGGCCGTTTGCATCTCTGAACAGCTGATAAGGATAAAACCGGGAATCAGCAGTGACAGGTCTTTTTGCGTTGGACAGGGTATTGGTAAGGTCGGTGACCAGGTCGAAATGGATATGCGGCCCGGCAGAAAACCCTTGTCTGAGGTTAAGTTTGTATGTATTGGTATTATTCCCTGGTTGGTAACTGTTATTGCGGGTATAGGCAAATGATCCATAAAAAGAATAGAGCTTAGTGCTGCCTGCCACAGAAAGTGTCTGGTTGGATAATAAGGCATTTGTATAAAGCAGGTCTCTTATTTGTTTTCTGTTGTCAATGGCAGATAAGCTATCTAAACTTTTGGTGGCCTGTTCACTGCTGATAAGCCCTCTATAACGGTTATATAAGATCACTTCATGAGGAGGCATACCAGATGAGGGATAATCAGTTAGAGATCCCCATGTATATGTTTCCGGATCAAAAATTTCTTCTGCATTCTTAATTAAATCCCTGCTGCTCATGCCGGGGTAGTAGTTTGTGTTAGGTTTTCCCTGGAAGTTCAGGAAGGCATCATACTGTACCTTTAACTTCCCTCCGGTGCTTCCTTTCTTAGTATTGATAACAATCACTCCGTTTGCAGCCCGTGCGCCCCAGATAGAGGCAGCGGTCGCATCTTTCAACACAGTTACGTCCGCTACGTCCTGCGGGTTGATGGTATTGATATCCGTGATAGGGATGCCATCTACTACATATAATGGGTTTCTGTTAGTGCCGTTGCCATAAATACCGAGTCCGGGTATTACCTCCGTACCTACAGTGGTAAGGCCTCTTACCAGAATGGGATTTTGCGTGGCACCAGGACTATTATTAATCACCAGCCCTGGCACAAGCCCATCCAGTCGCTGAAGGATATTCATGCTAAAAGACCGTTCATATACTAAAGACATGTCGGGTTTTCCAAAAGAACCTGTGCTTCTCTCTTTAGAGAGGGTCTGGTACCCGTTGGATACAACTGCAATTTCCGTGAGCTTATTAATTTCAGCTTTTAAGACTATGTTTAAATAATGCGATGGTTCACCACTCACTACAATTTCCCGGGTCTGATATCCTACAAAGCTGATAATAATAACATCTCCTGCTTTTAGCCCTGGCATAGTAAATTCTCCATTACTATCTGTTCCAATAACAGTAGGTGTTCTTTTCAGGCGGATCGTAGCTCCTTTTAACGGATTGCCGGTAGAGTCAGTGATACGCCCTGTTAGTGTAATAGGAGGCACGGAGTAATCAACAGGAACCGTGACGTCCTCCTTTTTCCGGAACAACACTACCTTATCTTTAATTTCATAGGTAATAGGTAAACCGGACAAACAACTATCTAAGACTTTTTCAATGGTGGTATTTTTGCATGAAAGGCTGATCATTTTAGCATCTTTCAACAAATCCTTGCTGTAAAAAAAGTCATAGCCTGTTTGATGCCTGATTTCTTTCAACACACTACTAAGCGGTACATTCTTAACATTGACATTTACAGTCTGGCCCATAGAACTGGCACTGACCTGCATGACAACCACCAAAAGCAGTATCGCACTGAAATTCATAATTAGCAGGGATTTTTTGGCATAATAAACCCATATGCCCGATTTCTTGGCAAAATTTAAATACATTTGTTTGGCTGGTTTGGTTGATTATAGCTATTTAATTCAAACTAATACTAGCACTCAGCCGATTTGTGTTCCAACCACAATCGGCTTTTTTAGTATTAATCTTTCACGATTACTGTTCTTCCGTTAATAATAAAATGTACTTTCTCTGAATTTTCTATAATTTTTAATACATCTTCCAGGCTCCTGTTCTTTGAAATTTCCCCCTCGAAATTTTCTTTGGATCTGGTATTTTTATAAACAATTTTGACATCATACCACCTGGCGATATTGTTCATAATATCCTCAAGGCTACCATTAAATTTGAAGTAACCATCCTTCCACGCTACAGCTTCCTCAGTATCTATATTATGCCTTACCTGTATCAAATTGTTGATGCTGCTTGATTGATCCCCCGGAGCCAGTTGTACCCGCTTACTACCGTTTGATACAACAACTGCACCCTGCACCAGCGTCGTTGTAACCGTTGGCGCATCGGGATAAGCCATTATATTAAAGGCTGTGCCCAATACCATCACTTCCTGATTCAGGCAGGTGATCTTTATAGGATGTTCACTGTTCTTTGTGACTTCAAAATATGCTTCACCAGAAAGTGTTATTTTCTTATTCTTACCCTCGAAAGGAAGATCATAAGTAATAGATGAAGATGCATTCAGCCAGACATTCGTCTGGTCCGGAAGAATTACCTGCCATTGGCCACCGGCAGGTGTTTTTATAGTATGGTGTTCGATTTTGTTACTACTATCGGTATTCCCCTGCGGTTCATATATTATTTGTCCATTTGACAGTTTTTTGATTCTTCCCCCACCTTCCAGCGGCAGATCTATGTTGTTGGTATTGTTCAGTATGATCGTTTGTCCATTGCCTATGGTCAGTGTAGCCTGGTCTGTACCTGGTAATATTTGTGAAAGCTGTTCCTGTTTTTGTACTGGCCTGCCTTCTTTTCTGGTCATCCAGAATGCTCCTGCGGTTATTAATAATAGGACTGCAGCAGCAATCTTTAGTGGCCGCGATTTATAATACCTGAGCTTATTCTTCGACTCTTTTTTAATAAATAGTTCAAGGTTCAGGTATACTTTTTCCAGTCGGCTATCCATATCTGCCGGTTGGTAGAGATTAGTGTCTTCTTGTTGTATTTCATTAAATATCAATTCTTTAAGAAGGGATTCTTCTGTAGGGATATTGAAATACTCCATTAAAACTGCTATCTCTTCCTTTGTACAATCGTCATTGACATATTTCCTGAAAATTTCATGTAATGAAGATTCCATTGGATATTTATTTATTAATAAACGGCAGCTTAAAAAAACAATGAATGGTTTTGAAAAAAAATATTTGGGCTACATAAGGATGAGTGAAAGACAGATTTTGGCGAAATATAAAATAATATGTTTTATGTTTGTCCATATTCCATAAATACTTTGGAAATTATAGATGTAAAATATCAGGAAGAGTTACTTAGTCAGCTTAGGGAAGGTGCTGAACCGGCGTTTAATGCGTTGTACAATGCTTATAGCAGGCCAATCTGGTTAAGAATTTTGAGGTTGGTCAAGGATAAGGATATCGCGGACGAGCTATTGCAGGAGGTTTTTATTAATATCTGGAAAAACCGACAGCAGATAGATCCTGAGAAGTCCTTTAAGGCTTTCATTTATACGGTAGCGCAAAATCTGGTATATAATTACTTTCGGAAGAATGCTTCCGATTCGAATCTGCTCCAAAACCTGCTTTTACAAAGCCCTCAACATTATATGAACGTGGAGCAGCTGATGGAAGAAAAAGAGTTGAGGAAGTTGCTTGACGATGCTATTAATCAATTATCACCACAACGTAAGCGGGCATTTATATTATGTAAGGTGGAGGGTCGCAGTTACGAGGAGGCAAGTAAAATAATGGGGGTTTCGGTTGCTACCATCAATAGCCATATTACCCAATCATTGCAATTCTTAAAGGAATATGCGGTTAAACATCTGAAGTTGATTGTACTGATTTTATTTACAGGATTGGATAGATAATAATTACAGAACCTCAAAATGATCAGAGCATTGCCCACTCTCAGTGACAATCGATCATATGCCAGCTCAAAACTATTAGCTAAAATCTGAACACATACAGCCAAAATATAAGAATGAAAAACCTTTCTTTTTAATCATTTTCACTTAAAGAATAAAGAGAGCTGTAAGGAATAACACGCACATTGAAAAACGGCCCTTTAGATCCACCACAAATACTATTGTAGCAACACCCGCTGATCTCATTGTCAGCCTGGATACTTTGCAATAACATTTTCTAATAAGACAGGTATACGTCTTATGCAAATCAATACTGTCAGCAACTTTCATTAATTACCAAAATATAGTCGTCATGTCTAACAATGTATCTCCCCGTCTATTGACCGGACGCGCAGCTGTCTTATTGTTGTCGTTATTTTTACTGTCAACTGCCTGCAAAAAAGAGGCTGTGCCGCAAAAATCATCCCTTGATTCTTCTACTATAGCTCCTGTAAAGCTAGGATTGTACAAGCCGAAAGAAATGGCTAATATGGACTGGAACTCCGCAGCCAGTGAATGGAGCCTTTCGCGGTCCAAACAGTCAGACCATTTTATTTTATTCTGGGCGCAGGGGTATGGAACAGACTTACCCTCGTCTTCCAATGTCCCTGAAAAATACCGGGTAGACATCGATGACCTGCTTGCAAAGGCGGAGAAATTCTATCATTATTACGTTGATACCTTGAAATTTGCCGTTATAGGCAACAAAACATCGTACCTGGAAAAGTATAAGATGATGATATTTTTATACCACCAGGATGACTGGCTGGCTACCGGACTGGGTTATGATGATATCATAGGGGCATTATGGATTAGTCCCCAGACTTGCCAACCGGTAAATGCTACCCTCGCACATGAAGTAGGGCACTGTTTTCAATACCAGGTGAGCTGTGATTTGGGTACCAGCCATGGCTACCGCTGGGGTTATGGAGGTGACGGAGGGAATACTTTTTGGGAGCAATGCGCACAGTGGCAGGCATTCAAACTGTATCCTGACGATGTATTCGGCGGATGGCTGGGTGGTTACCTGGATAACTACAATAAACACATCCTGCACGAAGATTACCGTTATTCCAGCTATTTTATTCATCACTACTGGACACAAAAACGAGGACTGGATTTTATCGCCAAATTATGGCGGCAATCTCAGGCTTCAGAAGATGCAGTGCAAACTTACCAGCGACTGGCCAATATTTCCAACGAACAGTTTAATGATGAGATCTATGATGCCAGTTCACGTTTAGTCACCTGGGACATTGACGATATCCGTGATGGTGGCAAAAATTATATAGGTGCCCAATCTTATAAAGTGAGCAGGCAATCAGACGGTTCCTTTCAGCCAGATCCCGGGTTTTGTCCACAGACAACCGGTTACAATGCTCTTCCGCTGAATGTGCCACAGGCAGGTACCAATATTTCTGCTGCATTTAAAGGTATTCCCAATGCGACAGGCTATAACACTGTCAACGCCAGTCTTGCAGGATACAGATATGGTTTTGTTGCATTGCTAAATAATGGGACGAGGGTCTATAGCACCATGTATAAAAAAATAACAGATACTGCAGCATTTACAGTGCCGGCAGATTGTGCACGGCTCTGGTTTGTCGTTACCGGTGCCCCTTCCGTTTATAATCAGCATGCCTGGGACAATAATAACGCCAATGATGAACAATGGCCTTATAATGTAAAGTTTGGGAATACAAATGTATACGCTTATTTAAATGAGGGTGGTAACACCGATCCAACTGATATTGCCTTCACCTACAATGTTTCAGTAAAAAATGATCCTGTTAATTACAATTATACTGTTGTTGACTTAAATAACGGCGACCTGCCTAAGCTCATCAATGCATTTCAATTGAACCGTGATGATATTACAGCAAACATGGGTAGCAGTATTAAATTCTATGCAATTGAGGCCAATGGCCAATTAAATGGAACTACCACTGCAAACGGATACGGGCATTGGTTTGATGCCAGTGGAAACGTGATTGCCTGGGGAACAAATGCAATGGTATATAGTGAATTCAATGAAAAGAATTTTCAATTTACAATAGGAGAATACCCTGGACATGTAAAGGTTGGGGATACATTCAGGATTTCACAGGCTTTGGTGTACACAAATGCAGGAGGTAAGCAGGCGAAGGCGACCTTTACTTTTAATGTCAGTATTACCAATTAATAAATAAAGGAATGAGCTTTTCCGTCAAACTGTACATGTGACTTTGTAATAAATTACTCCTACCTGGTTGTATTCAGTTAACTAAAACGGCCGGTGCATAGACATGCACCGGCCATTCTTTAACATCAAAATGTAAACAGATTCATTGTCCGGCAGGATGTTTATGAATAAATACCACTGCCGCTTATCATACTTTCAAATCTGGTTAACATGTCATCTTTACCAACCATAATTTTGTACTAATTGATGATTTACTTCTATCTCCGTTTGAGGTATTGGGAAAAGGTAATGTTTAGGTTGAAATACACGTGTTTGTATAACCACGCGTTTGTAAAACACGGACAAGCCGGCTTCTTTACTATTTACATCAAATCCAGAGGATTGCAATTCCTGTGTGGTAGGCCGTGCATTTAATCCATGCACCGGTCCGTTGTCTACAATTGTACCGATCAGCCAGCGCCTTACATCCCAGAACCTATGTGACTCAAAGGCAAACTCAACCCTGTTTTCATTTTGCACCCGCGCTCTGAAACCAGCAAGGGTATTGTCGTCAGCTATGATTGGCAATGCCGGCATATTGACCCTCGCACGCACTTTATTGATGGCGTTAAAAGCTTCAGCCGTTGGCCCCTGGTTATATTCGTTCAATGCTTCTGCATAAATGAGATAAATTTCCGGGAGGCGTATCACAGGATCATTCCGTTTCGCATCAGGGGATGTCCAGTAATTGAGCATATCCACATCGGGGGAAATCCATTTGCGGGGATTATAACCAGACACGGGGTAGGTACCGGTTGATTTTGGCCAGCCCTGTGATGTTCCGCCATTAGAGCCCCACCATGACATCCATACCGGTGTATTGGCCGTATGACCAATCGCCCATTTACTACCCTGGAAAGTCACGGTCGCATAAAACCTCGGGTCACGGTTTTTGTACATTTTAGAAATATTATCGAAATGCACATTTTCACTATAACCATCAGCACCAAAGATATCGCCAGACCAGGTACCTACAGAATCATATCCTGACGACGGGTCATTTATTGGATATCCGTTGTTCATCTCGTAAGCATCCACAAACTCCTGGAGGATGCTATACTTTCCCCAACCCCCAAACCAGCCGCCATATGGCAGGCATTCATTTTCTATATTCTTGCTGTTATTCTGTTGTTTGGCTATAATTATTTCGTCCCAGTTACGGGTATTAAATACCCTGGAGTAACTGTTAATCGGATCACCAGCTACGGTATTTAACGTATAAAGGTTCAGGTTAAGCACCTTCTGTGCTTCGTCTGCCGCTCTTTTCCATTTCTCCTTATCTGCCATCTGGCTAAACAGCGGTGTACCATCGGGATTTTTGATGTCCTTGTACAAAGGATTACCATTGAATAAAGGGCTCGCAGCATATGCAAGTGTCCGGGTCGCCAATGCGAGCGCGCCACCTTTGCTAATGCGCCCCAGGTCCCCATCTGCATAGCTGACAGGCAATAGTTCTGCAGCTTCCTCACATTCTCTTGCTATGAAATTCACTACTGAATCTACCGGTGTCCTGGGCATCTGCATCTCCGATGCTTCTGATGCGGCATACGAGCGGGTTAATACTGGTACCGCACCATAGCGCCTGAAGAGATCAAAATAGAAAAATGCACGTAATACCCTAGCCTCTGCTTTGTACCGGGGCAATACTGTTGCGTAATAAGATTGCTGATTCTCCGGCACAGGTACATTGTCTATATTCTCCAGGAACAGGTTACACTGACGGATTTTCTGGTAAGCATCCGCCCATATATCGTATGGGTTATTTGCCGCATTCCAGGCACCGGTATTGTAATAAAGAGGATAAAAACCGGCTCCCCAGTGATGATAACATTCATCCGTTGCTGCACATATCTCATCTGTCCAGCCATCGGCAAGTGATCCGGGCATCTTGGAATATAAATTCGCCAATACACCGTTGGCATTATTAATATTGCCCCATACCTGGTCTGATGTCACCAGTTCGGAAGGCACTACATCGAGGAATTTTTTACAGGAAGACGCGGCTATAAAGATGGTAACGATGGCCGCAGTCACCAGACTCCTGTATATATATGTTAGTTTATTCATAATGTTTGTGTTTAATTCATACAGCATTATAATCCTACGGTCAAACCTGCGTTGTAAACACGCATCTGGGGATAGTTTCCTGAATCATTAGGCGTTTCCGGATCGAAGATTTTAATCTTATCCCAGGTAACCAGGTTCAGACCATTTACGAAAAGTCTTAAATTCCGGATACCCACCAGGCGGGAAGTAGCGTTAGGAAGGGTATACCCGATTTCTAAATTTTTCAGTCGCAGGTAGTTTGAATTGTACAACCACCAGCTTGAGTTCTGATCATTGTTCTGATTCGCTGCATAAGACAATCTTGGATACTTTGCATTTGTATTTTCAGGTGTCCAGTAGTTGTCCTTAATGTCAGACAATACACCCGCATCGCCGGAGAAAGGCCACATACGCGGTCCGGTAAACCAGGTATGCCCACCAAATCCGCCCTGGAAAAGGATGCTCACGTCAAAAGAATGGAAATTACCACCCAATGCAATACCTGCGATCTTGTAAGGAACTGAGCGCTTGCCCAGGTAGGTCTGGTCCAGCGAGTTTACCACGCCGTCTGCATTCATATCCTTGTATTTCAGGTCACCTGGCTGCACGGTGCCAAACGAAGACTGGTCCGGACTTTTATTAATATCATCCTGTGACTGGAACAGGCCGAGCGCCACATATCCATATTGATCATCGATCGCACGCCCGGTATGCCGCTGGTAAGTATGGCCGTCAAAAGAAGGCTCGTCCATGGCAATAATACGGTTCACGTTATACGAAAAATTGGCTTTCAGGAAATACCCGTATTTACGGTAGTTCTTACGGTATTCCATAGTGAGCTCAAATCCCTTGTTTTGAACCTTACCCAGGTTGACATAGGGTAAATTGGTAATACCGATCATACTTGGAATGGTGCCCGGAGTAGCCAGGATATCACTTCTTAATTCATAGAACGCATCGCCTGATATGGAGAGGGCGCTACCAAACATCTCCAGGTCTATACCTGCGTTGTATTTGTTGGCTTTTTCCCAGGTCACTTCCATATTGCCCGTCCTGTCTTCCAACACCCCACCAAATGAGGAGCCATCGTGGTTACGTCCAAACTGGTAACCGGTACCACCTAATGACCAGGTGCTCTGGTACAGGAAGCGCTGCCCACCGATCTTGTCATTTCCGACAGTACCTGCCGATGCACGGATCTTCAACAGGTTGATGAGCGGTACGTGATTTTTAAAGAATGGTTCTTCGGAAATAACATAACTCGCAGAAACGGCCGGGAACAGGTCATAACGTCTACCCGCCGGAAAGTTTTCAGACCCGTTATAGCCAAAGTTTACCTCTCCGAATATTTTACTGTTATATGCGTATGTTACCCTGCCTATTAACCCGTTATATTTATAAGGAAGACCGTTGATAGCGTCATTGGATCCCACCGCGTCAAAAAAAGTTTGTTGCTGATAAAGCGCCATGGCCGTAACGGCATGTTTACCGAAAGTGCGGTCATAGTTCAGATAAGCTTCCAGCTGTGTACGGCGGTTACTGTTAGCCGCCACATCATAGCTCAGGTTATTGGAACCATCGGTCACCTTTGTATAGGTACCGGTAGAAAGGTCTGTAGCCTGATCATCAGCTATAGACCATTTATATGTGTAGTAGGATTTAGATCTGGTTATATTCCTGTAATTGTAGGAGTCAAATGAGAGTCTTACCCGGGTACTTAAGCCTTTGGTGATCCAGGGCAGGTTGAGCTTGAACCCGGTGGTGGCTTGCAGTGTATTTTGGAAATTACGCTGGTAACCTCCCTGCGTTAATCGGCCAAAGGGGTTGTAAGGTTTGGCAGACTGATAGGCAACAGATCCATCCGGATTTTGCATCGGGTACAGGTACGGGGGGATGGCCTGCATATCTGCGAAAAGTGCAGAAGCACCTACGTTTGGATAGTTATTATCATATACGATCTGGCCGAGGTTCAGTTCCATCGTCAGATCTTTGGTGATGTTCAGGTCAATATTTGAGCGGAAGTTATACTTGTTGTTAAGGGCCTGGATATTATAATCCGATAAGTTAGCATATTTGTATAAACCACTTTGCCTGAGATAAGAGATAGAGGTAAAGTAGCGCACAAAGTCATTACCCCCGGATACGTTTAAGTTACCCGAATACATAGGGGCAGTTGGTTTCAGCAGTTCATGCAGCCAGTTTACATCCGGATATAAATATTTGTAAGCAGGATGCGATCTGTCCCTGAATTTATTCAGGTATTCATCGGTATACATAGCATAATTCTGACCATCGTTGATCAGCGCTTCACGGTATAATTTCAATGCATCATAAGAATCGAGATATTCAGGCAATCTTGTTGGTTCCTGGATCCCTCCCTGCAGGGTAAAGTTGATCTGTGGCTTTGACTTCATGCCCCTTTTGGTGGTGACTAATATGACCCCGTTTGCACCCCGCACCCCGTACACGGCAGTAGAGGAGGCATCTTTTAATATAGAAATGCTTTCTACTTCGTTGGCATCAATACCAGAGAATGCACGTTCTACTCCATCCACCAGGATAAGTGGATTCTGGCTACCAGTAAAAGTGGCCATACCTCTGATCCAGAGTGATGATGCATCATAGCCGGGTTCACCGCTGTTTTGCAGGGTTACGAGACCGGGTAAACGTCCGGCAAGGGCATTACTTAAGTTGGCTACAGGACTTTGCTTCAGCTCCTTTGTACCTACAGAGGCAATGGCACCTGTCAGGGAAATCTTCTTTTGTTTACCATATCCCACAACGACTACTTCGTTCATATCGCTGGAAGCCGTCTTCAGAACGATGCTCCCTGCTCCGCTGACAGGCACTACCAGCGTGAGATAGCCGACATGGGAAATCTGGATGGCAGAATCGTTGTTCGTACGACGGATACGGAATACACCGTTTTCATTCGTATTGGTGACATGCTTGCTATTCAATAATTGAACAGTGGCACCGGGTATAGGTACACTTTCATCAGTGACAACTTTACCGGTTATAAAACCTGTGTCTTTTGCAGGTTGTCCCTGTGCCTGCAAATGTCCACTGTAAGCGCTAAAACAAATGCATAGCAGTGTTGAGATGTACAGATTAATTACATGTTTTTTCATAATATGAGTTGAGGTAAGGTACACAGTCTGAATACGAATGCGGTAATGTTTACGCATACTCATTCTTACGCATACAACAGCCACCTCTGTCTACGCAGTAGCTGCGGTAAACAGGCAGAAAATAGTTTTGTCAATAACTACTACAATGCAGACCAGCTGTATGTGTAAGGGGATAATACCCTTACATTGAGTAATACTATTAAAATGAAACTTTTAATTCGAAATGCCACAAGCGTATGTTCCAGGTATATTTTCTAAATGCTGGTTAGTTTTCTACTAATAGGTTTAAATTGACACTAGCCTTTTAATACAATACGCTAACTTACTCAAGACCTAAGGTTTATCATGGACAGATAATGACATGTTATTTGCAAATTTTAACAAGTCTTTTTGGAGTGGGGGATAGGCTGGCAATAATTGGTAGGGACAAATAGGGGAGGATCCCTTTAACCAGGATGGATCTTCTATAAGGCAAACTTTCCGTCCCCGGACCGCTGTTATGTCATTTTGAACACAATAAGACTCAATATGGATACTTCGGGTTACCCGTGCTGAACGAATTTTGTGTTGTAAACATCATCAACATGAGCAATACAATTTTCATTACAGGTGCATCTTCCGGACTGGGTAAAGCCACTGCTAAGTTATTTCAGCAAAAAGGCTGGCGGGTAATTGCCACTATGCGTCACCCGGAAAAGGAAACCGAATTGAACCAGCTGGACAACATTACCTTGTTACAACTGGACGTTACCGATATCCCAAATGTAAAAGCAACAGTCGCCAAAGCACTTTCAACAGGACATATAGATGTGGTATTCAACAATGCTGGCTATGGCCTGTCCGGGCCGCTGGAATCCACCTCAGCAGAGCAGATCCTGCGACAGATCAATACGAACCTGTTAGGCACCATATGGGTCACCCAGGCCTTTATTCCTTACTTCCGTGAAAGAAGGAAGGGCTTGTTTATCACCACCACTTCTGTAGGCGGTCTCGTAGCATTCCCTTTTTCTTCCCTCTACCACGCTACTAAATGGGGACTGGAGGGCTGGAGTGAAGGGTTGTATTACGAGCTGAAAAGCATCGGTGTCGGTATTAAAACGGTGGCCCCGGGTGGTATCCAGACCGATTTCCTGAGTCGTTCCTTCGATACATCTTCCCATCCGGCTTACGATGAACTATTCAGCCGTTTCTTTTCAAATGCAGATGGGGCATTGTTTTCCACCGCAGCACAAATTGCCGAAGTGGTGTATGAAGCCGCTACAGATGGCAAAGAACAGCTGCGTTACATAGCAGGTGAAGATGCCAAAGGTATCATGGCCCAGCGGGAGCAATTGGGTAATGAAGGTTTCAGACAATTTATGGAAACCGCATTTTTAAAGAAGAATTCTTAATTTCAGTATATGAAGAAGGCAGCGGACACACCTCATATGATCCATTCAATTTCAGCCCTGCACCAGTTGCTGGAATTACCGAAGCCCCTGCACCCCCTTATAAGCCTTTTCGATAATACCCAGGTAGTAGCCAGCAAAAAGCAATTACCCAGGACTTTCGTATTCGACTTCTACAATATCTCTTTTAAGAAGAAGCTAAAAGGCCGCACAGGGTACGGGCAGAATTACTACGATTTTGATGATGGGACCATGTTATTCACCGCTCCGAAACAACTTATTACTACCGGCAATGACATGGAGTATTATGGTGTGACCCTGCTTTTTCATCCCGACTTTATCCGACATCATCCCTTAGGAGAAAATATCAAAAAGTTTGGCTTCTTCTCCTATGAAAGCAATGAAGCCCTGCACCTGTCGGATAGTGAAAAACAAACTATCCTCTCAATATATAAGAACATCGAAAACGAGCTCTGTCACAACATAGACGACTTTAGCCAGGACATTATTCTGGCACATATCGAAGCCTTGCTGAATTACAGCAACCGTTATTACAAGCGGCAGTTTATAACCCGGAAGACAGTCAGTCATGATCTGTTATCCAAAGTCGAAAAAGTGATTGATAGCTATTTCGAAAGTGAAAGAGCCATTACCGCCGGCCTGCTGACCGTAGAGTGGCTGGCCGCCCAGATCAATGTGTCACCACGATACCTGAGTGATATGCTGCGTTCATTGACAGGGCAAAATGCACAATACCTGAGTAATGATTCGGTTCTCGGCATCTATGAACCCGTCACCAGAGACATTATCTTTGCCTCAGTTCTTCTTCCAGTTGTT
>NZ_QTJV01000012.1 GCF_003412465.1 Chitinophaga silvisoli | reverse complement strand
TATTTGACTATTTTTGAAAACAGATGTCGGATTTGATCAGTTGACTATGTGTTTACACAATATATTTTATAGTCTCTCTTTTTTCTTGAAAATAGTTTTCATTCCTGTTGGAGAATTCTCCCTTTATATGATAGTCACGTTTATTTCCATTTCTCAGGCATACGCCTTTTTCGTTTTACCTTTCTCCTGGTCTTTCTCTTCATAGCGCTTCCTGTTGTCCAGGATCGTTTCAAGGTGTTGCTGTCCCCAATGCAGCAAATTATTAATCGGCGGGATCAGGCTTTTACCTAATTCTGTGAGCTCATATTCTACCCTTGGCGGGATTTCCGGAAAGAACTCCCTTGAAATCAATCCGTCAGCTTCCAGTGAACGCAGGGTAACGGTCAGCATCTTTTGAGAAATATCACCAATACTGGTTGCAATCTCGCTAAACCGCATCCGTCCTTTGTGAGAGAGCAATTCCACCACCAGGATAGACCATTTATCGCCAAATCTGTCCAGCACATGACGAATGGGACAAAAGGCGGGCTTAAATATTTCTGAACTTTTTTCACTCATAATCACCTGATTTTCAATATTGGTTACCATTTGGTAAGTTGGTCGCCGGCAGGTGCCTTCTTTGTTAGAAGTAACACACCATTTACCTTTGGCTCTCCAAAAGAGAGTGACTCTCCCTCAGGAACAAAAATAACACAAATAATCTAATAAATTGTAATCAGGATGTAGATGACCAAAGTAAGGTAGGCCACCACAAAGGATTTATATTAAAATATCTGTTGAAACACATTTTATTTAAAAAAGTATATATCTTCGGTCCCGAATTCCTGTGAACAGGCAGAACAATAAATTTCTTTTAAAAATTAAAAGCAATCTTAAAACACCAGCTAACATGAAAAAAATCTCCATCGTTGCATCAGCACTGTTATTATCTGCATCTGCATCTTTCGCACAAAACACATGGTCTGTAGACAAAGCGCACAGCAGACTGGGTTACGGCATTACTCACCTGGGTATTTCTGAAAGCGAAGGTAACTTCAAATCTTACGAAGCTAAGATCACTGCATCTAAAGCAGACTTCTCTGATGCGGTAATTGAAGTAACTGCTGATGTTAACAGCATCAACACTGACAATGAAATGCGTGACAAACACGTAAAGAGCCCTGATTTCTTCGATGCTGAGAAATTCGGTACCATTACTTTCAAGAGCACTTCTATCAAGAAAGCAAGCGGTAAGACTTTCAAAGTAACCGGCGACCTGACCCTGCACGGTGTAACCAAGCCAGTAACCCTGGACCTGACCATCAATGGTACTACTACTAACCCAATGAGCAAGAAAGAAGAAGTAGGTATCAAAGTAACTGGTACTTTCAAACGTACTGACTTCGGTATCGGTGCTTCTATGCCAACTCAGATGCTGAGCGACGAAGTGGTACTGAAAGCTAATGGCGAATTCGTAAAAGAATAGGTTTATTCTCAGAAGGATAGCGCTATTCGGATGAGAATAGGTTATTCATAACAGAGTAGGTTTATTCTCAGAAAAAAAGTGTATTCTTAAAAGAATAGGTTTAAAAAACGGCAATGAAAAGATTAATTATATTTTCAGGAACACTGCTGCTCGCGGCAGCAGTGTTTGCCTTTAATATCGTATCTCCGCTGTGGAAGATTGGAGACAAGTACAATGTATCTTTCTCTTCCAACGAAGTAGGTGGGATCTTCAAAGTATTCAAAGGCACAATCAATTTCGACGAGGCAAACCTCGCGGTTTCCAATTTTGATGTAACTGTCGATGTAGCTTCTATCCAGACGGGCAATGCATTGCAGAACAAGCATGCGAAGAGTGACGAGTGGTTTGATGCAGCCAAATATCCTGTGATTCACTATGTATCAAAGAAGATCGTGAAAGCGGGTGCTGGTTACCAGGTAACGGGTGACCTGGAGATTCACGGTGTGAAGAAGGAATTTACCATTCCTTTCAACTTCGTAAAGAAAGGCGCTGGTGCTACTTTCGCTGGTACCTTTAAGGTAAACAGAAATGATTTCCATATTGGCAAACCAGGTGGTGATGTTTCTGATGTAATTAAGGTGGAAATCGCGGTACCTGTTACGAAGTAATTTTATTAAATTGAACTTATGCTGAAGAAATTATTAATATTAGCAGTAGTTTCAGGAATCCTGGCGGCAGTTGCAAGTTTGGTGTACCAAAAGGTGTATGCTGAATCCCTGGGCGACGGGTTTAAGAATATCATTTCCCTGCAAAAGATCTTTGTAGCCTGTATAGGTGCGAACATCGTAGCGGCGATCGGGTATTTCCTGCTGAGCAAGGTGCTGAAGGGACATACAGAGGCGGTATTCAACATCCTCTTTGCCGTGATCACCATTGCCACTATTGTGTATCCAATTGGCTATAAACTGCCATTGGATGTAGAAATGCCGGAGCTGTTTCCGGGCCTGGCGATCCCGATGCACTTCTTCCCTGTATTGGGTTGGATGACATTGAAGCCTTTATTTGCTAAAAATATATAATTGGATAGAGGTTGGATCAAAAGAAAATTGAAGGTATTGAGAATTACATAAACAAAAATTCTCTCCATCAGGTATCCGGACTAAATCCCCGGAAATTTTACTTTTGATCCAACCTCTATCAATTTACACGAAGGCACTAAAACCGGTGATGGCACGGCCTACTATCAATGAGTTGATTTCTTTTGTTCCTTCATAAGAATAGATTGCTTCTGCATCTGCCACAAAGCGGGCTACGTTATATTCCAGCAGAATTCCATTTCCCCCCATTACTTCTCTTGCCCTGCTCACGATATCCCGGGTACGCAAAGAACAGAATACTTTAGCGATAGATGCATGTTCATCTTCCAGCAGACCTTCGTCCTGCAACTGGGACAACCTGTACACCATGGTTTGCATGGCCGTAAGATTCGACAGCATTTCAACAAGATGGTTCTGAATGAGCTGGAAACTGGCAATGGGTTTACCGAACTGCTTACGCTGACGGGTATAGGCAAGTGCATTTTCATAAGCGCCCCTGGCACAGCCTACGGCTAACCAGGCTACCCCGGCCCTGGTCATCTGCAGCACTTTGGCAGTATCCTTAAAGGAGTTTGCATTGGCCAGGCGATCGCTTTCGGCTACTTCACAATCTTTGAGGGTGATGATCCCATTCTGAACAATGCGGAGGGCCATTTTATCATGCATTTTTTCTACGCTGAAGCCGGGGCTTCCTTTTCTTACCAGGAATCCTTTTACCTGGTTATCATCCACATCTCTTGCCCAGATCACCAGTACGTCGGCAAAGGTGGCATTCCCGATCCATTTCTTCTGACCATTCAGCACCCACTTATCTCCTACTCTCTTTGCCGTGGTGGTGAGTCCGCCGGCGGCACCGGAGCCAACTTCGGGTTCAGTGAGTCCAAAGGCACCGATAATTTTCAGTTGCTCCATTCCCGGTAGCCATTCCTGCTTTTGTGCTTCTGAGCCGAGGGTATGAATAGCGCCCATAGCCAGGCCGTTCTGCACCCCGAAGAAGGTGGCGATAGAACAGTCGACTCTTGCCATTTCCATAGCGATGACACCTTCCATGACGAAGGAATAATCACCCCTGAAAGTACCGCCACAGATGTTGAGCTCCGCCAGTTTGGGAATAATTTCAAAGGGGAATTCGGCTTTGAACCAATATTCATTGACGATGGGCTGGATTTCAGTTTCCATGAAATGCCTGACTTTCAGCTGAAGAGCGCGTTCTTCATCGGTAAGCATGGCGGAGAGGTCATAGAAGTCCCCGTTTACGGGAGGGAGTTCCTTCTTTCGGCCACTGCCTGCGGTCAGCATTTTTGTGACACCGGCTAACTGCTGCTCATTCATTTTGCCAAGAGCGGCCATTACTTTTGGCAGGTCCACTTTTTCGGCGATATGCCCTAACTGTTCGAAATCAATGTTTTTGAGTAAGTGGAATGCCTGTCTGATAGTGGAAAGTTTTACTGCCATGGTGGGGATGTTTTTTATAAATATAAGAAAATCCTCAGCTAGCTGTGCCGGCTGAGGATAGGTCTGGCCTTGTAGTAGGACAAACTAAAAATTTACGAAGCATGCATTAAGGGTGCTGAAATGAAAAGACTTTGCTTTGCACTTAAAATACACCTACCTGCATATGAAAGAGTTAAACAACAGAAAACAGTAACCTTGCAGGCAGTTCTGCTGCCAGCCGCAGGTACCTGGTTTGTTCTTCCACCAGTTCTTCAATTTTCTTTTTTCCAAACATATTGTATGGAAATCTTAACGTGATTTTAAATTTAATAGCAGGTTCATCATTCTGTAACCTGTAACCGAAACGGATGTCTTTAATTTTTTCTTTTCCTACCACGTCAGTAAGAAATGCTACAATTTCCGCCGGATGCTCTAAAGTTGTGCTTTGTTGCATGTGTGGTTAAGTTTAGGCGCTTGTGTACGCCTTGTTCTCCAATAAATACATTTGTCTAGCTTCAAAAGGCGGGGGGATTAGGACTGGGTCTAACTGAAACAATAAATTGATTTAAACACAAAACCGGTACATTTGTGTGCAATGCACAACTACCAGGAGTAAAAGACGCGTTTTGATAAAATTTAGTATTAAACCTTATCCGGGCATTTACCTCGTCAAGTTTTAGATGAAAATATATTTATTCACTGCAATTGAACCAGCATTTAAAAAAGACTTTTATCAGCAGATCAGGTCTCAAAATATGCGAATAACCGGCATTACAGCTGCGATTGTAACCTGTACCACCCTTATAACGCATATTATTACCCTATTTTTACCCATTGCAAAATCACTTCCTTTTGGCCAATGGGCCCCTCTACTTATAATACAAAGATGCCTGATCATTAGTTCAGCAATAATTGCTATTCTTATCTACCTGATCCGTAAGAAACTGCCCTTCATACAACAAAATCGATACCACTTTCTGGTGATACTCTATTCCCTGTGTTTTATCGGGAGTTGTATGGCCCTGACTTTCCTGGCGCAGCACAATCCTAAAAACACTATGACAATGATGCTGATAGGCCTTTTGGTGGTTGCGATGGTGCAGGTATTTTCATTTTCACAGCTACTTAGCATTTGCCTGCTCACGGGTGTAACATTTTCTTTTTATCTCCACCTCTTCCAGGTGGACCCTGTACAGCTTGCAGGCAATTTAAATATTTTTTGGCTGATAATGTGTGCCTTCTTTGTGATTTCCAGGCTCTTATATTCTTATCACGCCAATTATTTCATCAAGATTAAAACGATTGAACAGAAGAATGAGGAAATAGCGGCGGCCAATAAACTGAAGACGGAGATCCTGGGCATCGTAGCGCATGACCTGCGGAGTCCTATATCAGGGATTCGTTCCGTACTGCACCTGATGCAGGAATACCCCTTTACCCCTGAACAGGAGAATAAATACCTGCAATGGATCGGCGAGGCCTGCAGTACTGCGGACCAGATCATAGAAGAATTGCTCACCGCAGCGCGGCAATCGGAAGGAGATAAACTACAAACGAATTATATATCACTGAATGACTGGCTGGTGAATGTGCGTGATAACTGGCAACAACAGGTAAAACACCAGCAGCGCTTATTGCTGGAGCTGCCCCAGGGAGAGATTAAGGCACATATTCATACTGGTAAACTGCAGCGGGTGGTGGATAATCTGCTGCACAATGCGTTGAAGTTTACGCCTGACGGAGGGGATATAACCCTTGGCATGAGGCCACACCGTGGGGGTGTGCGGATCACAGTGGCTGATACAGGGATAGGTATCCCGGAGGAAATGCTACCGAATATCTTTGACCGGTTTACTTCAGCCCGGCGGAAGGGCCTTCATCATGAACCTTCCACCGGTCTGGGACTGCATATCTGCAAGCAACTGGTACAGCAGCACGGTGGCAATATCTACGTTTCATCACAAGAGAATAAAGGTACTGTGTTCAATATTGACCTGCCTTATACGGTGTTGTAAGTTTTTTTTAAAAAAAAGGCATAGCTCTTTTTTAATGTGCGCATAAGTAACTCTCTGTTAACAGACCTGCCCTGGATACTGTACTAAGTTCATGGGTAGGATGTAGCACCATTTCCACGATCTTCCACATGAACTACCTCCAAAATGCGGGTAGCAATTGCATTTACCAATTGTGGATCTGCTGCATAGTCCGGGTTTGGTTGTAGGTCGCCGTTTACCTGCAGTAAATAATCGATGGAATGTTCGTCATCCAGCACTGCCTTGTAGTGCTCGATACCCCTTGTTTCATGAGGCTGCACAACTACGATGTAGTTGCTCCCTTTCAGGTCAAAGTCTAATGTGAAATCTTTCATATGGCATCACTTTTAAATGCAATACGCAAAATTGTCCATACAGCGTAATAGGTTGTAGATGTAGATTGTCTGCTGCTCGTTTTGCGTTTTATAAATATAACAAAATTAAGGCCACGCAGTTGCAAAAAATCTATCAACAATTAGTCTTCTTTGCCACCTTTTTCTCCTGTGAACCAGTGTTCTTTTTGTTTGAAGAGGACATTGAAGGTGGTCAATGAGCCGTATATGCGGGTTATGTATTGTTGCATGTTCACTTTGTCTTCGTCGGAGAGCTGCTTATGACTGTTGATCTGTTGTTCCAGTACGCGAAGGCGATCTCTTACCATTACGATTTTATGAAAGAAAACTTCTATGGGTAGTTCTTTTGGTTTCAGCGAAGCATCTTTTGGCTGAAGGCTGATAGTACCACCCTCCCACCTGTCGCCAAGTGGAATGATCTCATTTGGCTCACCCCAGAGACGCAGGATTTTTAATAAAGAAGTTTCGACGGCGGAGGTAGTTTCCACTTCGATACTTTGGTTTTCGATGTGGAGGATTTCGAAAAGCGGGTCGGTCTTATCTACTTCGATGACACCCTGGTCCATAAAGGTCACCACGTACTGAGCGTATTTAACACCGATGATGACTCCCGGACCGTATTTGGCGTGTTGTACCCGCGAACCTTTGCCGGCGGTTAATTCTTCCATGCTGTGATTTTTTTACAAGATATTGAAAAAGTGTCAGTTAGCCCAATTCCACCATTGCCTTGATCACGCCGGTCTTTGGATCCAGCCAGCTGTTAAACTCGGCTTTCACTTCTTCGAATTTTACCCGGTGGGTAATATAAGTCACCGGATCCACTTCCCCGCTCTTCATATTCTTTATCACATGTTCAAAATCTTCCCTTGTAGCGTTCCGGCTGCTCATCAGGGTTGCCTCTCTTTTATGGAATTCAGGATGGCTTACCATGAGCTCTCCTTTTTGTAATCCCACCAATACGTAACGGGCACCGTGTGCCATATATTGAAAACCATTGTTAATAGCTTTCTGACTTCCGGTGGCATCAATCACAACAGTAGGCATATCACCATTTGTGATTTCCTGCAATCTTGCCATTACATCTTCGGAAACAGGATTAATTGTATGAGTGACCTTTAATTTGTCTTTGCAGAATTGCAGGCGACCTTCATTGATATCCATAGCGATCACCTGGCCACCGGCAATACGGGCAAATTCCATGATACCAAGGCCAATAGGGCCTGCACCGATCACCAGTACAAATTCGCCGGGAGTCACGGCTGCACGGCGCACACCATGTGCACCGATAGCCAGGGGTTCTACCAGCGCCAATGCTTCCATGCTGATGCCTTCGCCATGAATTAAGGACGAAGAAGGTACAGACAGGTATTCAGCCATGCCACCATCGATGTGTACACCGCAAACCTGGATCCGGGTACAGCAGTTTGGCTTGCCGCTACGACAGGCGATGCAGGTACCGCAATTAAAATAAGGTATGAAAGTGACTGCCTCACCGATGCTAAAACCGGGTGCATTGTCGATCGCTACCAGTTCTCCGGCCAGCTCATGGCCAAGAATGCGGGGGTAAGCGAAATAAGGTTGTGTTCCTTCAAAAGCGTGGAGGTCTGTGCCACAGATCCCGATACGTTTGATTTTAATAATAGCATGGTTGGCGCTTAATGCCGGCATTTCCTTGTGGCCATAATCAAACTGACCAGGTGTGGTACAGGTGAGTGTTTTTATCATAATGCGTAAAATAAAAAAAATCCCGCTTTTTTACTAAGCGGGATTTTTTTTATTGCGGCCGGCAGCAAATGCCTGGGGTATTTTATCCTTCTTTAGGAATGTTTACGGTTGTGCTGTCAGTACTTTTTTTCTTTGCGTTTTTCTTTTCCTGTTTCTCCTTTTTCTCCTGCTGTTCCTGTTGTTTTTCCTTTGCTTCCTTTGCTGCTTTTTCCTTCTTTCTGAAATAGCCTCTCAACAGGAAATTATGTTTCAACGCTTCCATATTCTCACTGAATCCTTCGGAGCCTTTATGCACTGCTTTCATGGTTTTCTTTGCTTCGTTCACTGTACCTTCCAGGTCATTCGCCATACTATCGCTATACAACAACCTGCCTATACTACCCTTACCCTGGTTCACCTGCGTAGCAATGCCTGCCAGCTGACCAGTGATCACTTCAGCATTGGCAGCTACACCGGAAAGTCTGTCCAGCACCTTATCAAACTGCATTGGGTCTACTGCATTAATGGTTTCACCATCCTTCACCGGTACATTTGAATTCGTACCTGAGCTGATGGCGACCAGCTTATCGCCCATGAGTCCATCAGAACTGATACTGGCTATGGCTCCTTTCTTGATATAAGGCTGCACTTTTTTCTGTATGATCAGCGTAACCCTGGCAGTTGAATCAGAGAGGATATCAATATTGTCTACAGTACCTACATCGATTCCTACAAAGCGGATATTATTACCTACCTGTAAACCACCTACGTTTTTGAATGTACTATATAGGGTGATGGTGCTCCGGAACATATTCTTATTCCTGCCGATAAGGAAAATCCCTACCAGCAACAACAGGATGGTGACCGATGTAAATATCCCAACCTTTACTTTCTGAGATGTCTTGTCGTGCATATCTTATTATTTGAAGAAGTTATTAATGAGTTCATCCGGTGATTTTGCCAGCTCGTCATACGTACCGGTAGCTATATATTCCCCGTCATTCATCACCACTATCCTGTCGGCTGTAATCCTTGCGCAGGGCATATCGTGGGTAATGATGATGGCTGAGGTTTCGTACTTTTCCTGCAGGGTGACAATCAGTTCACTGATCTCCCTGGCGGTGATAGGATCCAGTCCGGTTGTCGGCTCATCGTAGAGCATGATTTGTGGCCGCAGAATCAGGGTCCTGGCCAGTCCTACCCTTTTACGCATACCACCTGAGAGGTCTGAAGGATACTTATCGATGGCATCTTTGAGGCCTACACTATCCAGCGCATCTTCTACCCTTTTGGTCAGCTCCTCTTTATCTTTGATCTGCAATACTCTTGTGAGCGGAAATTCCAGGTTTTCCCTTACCGTCATTGAATCGTAGAGGGCACCGCTCTGGAAGAGGAAACCGATCTTCGTTCTCAGTTCTTTTAATTCATCTTCATTCAGGGTACTGATTTCTTTTCCCAGCACCTCCAGTTTTCCCTCATCGGGTTCCAGCAGGCCGGCAATACATTGAATGGTGACTGATTTACCCTGCCCTGAACGTCCCAGTACGACAATGTT
Organism: Chitinophaga silvisoli; assembly: GCF_003412465.1. Classification (GTDB taxonomy): domain Bacteria; phylum Bacteroidota; class Bacteroidia; order Chitinophagales; family Chitinophagaceae; genus Chitinophaga; species Chitinophaga silvisoli. The sequence continues at coordinate 252,836 of NZ_QTJV01000012.1, read as the reverse complement.
TTCGCCTTTGTGCAGTTCAAGGTTAATGTCTTTCAGCACCTGGTTTTCACCAAAAGATTTCTTCAGGTGTTCAATGCGGATCACCACACCATCTTCCGGTATTTGCTCCTTATCTGTTTCAGGCTCCTGTTCCACCTGGTTTATCTGCGCTTGTTCCATATTTAATAGTATAACAGGTTAGTAATTTGAACAGCCACTGCATCCAGCAAAATGATCCAGAGAGAAGCGGTTACTACTGCTGAATTGGCTGCCAGTCCTACGCTTTCGGTGCCCCGGGAAGCGTGGTAACCTTTGTAACATCCGACAAAGCCAATGGCGAATCCGAAGAAGAAGGTCTTCACCACAGCAGGAATCATATCACTGAATTCAAGTGCAGCGAAAGCTTTCCTGAAGAAGAGAGTGGCGCTCACATGGCCTTGTGTATTGACACCCAGCCAGCCGCCTACGAAGGCCAGGGCATCGGCCATGACTGTGAGCAAAGGCACCATGAGTGTGCAGGCCAGAATACGGGTTACAACCAGGTATTGAATGGGGTTTGCACTGGATACCTCCATGGCATCTATCTGCTCTGTCACTTTCATACTTCCCAGCTCTGCTCCTATGCTGGAAGCAATCTTACCGGTACAGATCAGGGCAATGATCATGGGCCCTATTTCACGTACTATGGAGATAGCCACCATGCCGGGTACAAAGCTTTCTGCACCAAACTGTTTCATTGTAGGCTGGGTCTGAAGGGTCAGTACAAACCCGATAATAAAACCGGAGATAGCGACCAGCGATATAGACCGGACACCTACTACATAACATTGATGGAGAAATTCATTCCATTCGAAGCCATTTCGAAAAATATTCCGGCCAAACTGGGTGGCAAAGGAGATCTGTTCTCCCACCGCGGCCATGTATCTGTTTAAGGATGAAGTAATTGCACTAGCCATAATCGTTCGCATTGGTGATCGTTATCAATCTGATGATGCTGCTACTGGAAATAGATGTAATTTCATGCCACCCTTTTTTACCTGTTTTTGATCATAAAAATGCTGGTAAATGGGTATTATTTTACACAATTGTTGTGATCTAGTGGGAAGGGGACCGCAAAGCAGGGTGATCACTTATTTTTTTTACTTTTGAACTCATCATGAGAAACAGAAAATGTCAGCTTTTCGTTTTACTGCTCCTGCTACTGGTACAGTGTACTTCTAAAAAGCATAATTACGCCGAAGAAATACCTGATCCTATGAAACAGGGCGGCTACGTGAGCAACCCGGATCACATTATTTCAGAGAGTGCCACTGCACAGCTGAATGACATGCTTGGGAAACTGGACCAGGCAGGCAAGGCGCAGATTGCGGTTGTATTGCTGAACAGTATCGGTAGCCAGGTCATTGAAGATGTATCGCACAACATCTTTAGCACCTGGAAACCCGGCAATAAGGAAACCAACAATGGTTTGGTTGTGCTGCTGGTAAAAGACCAGCACAAGATCAGGTTTGAAACGGGATATGGATTGGAAGGCGATCTGCCCGATGTAATCTGTTTCCGTATACAGCAGGCAGTGATGCTGCCTTATTTTAAGAAAGATGATTATGATGCAGGTTTATTAAAAGGTCTGGAGGCGGTAGCACAGGTATTGACCAATCCTGAAGGCACTGTAACAGTAGCGGACAACGGGGACCTGACTGTAGACACAGCTGTTGAGCCAACTCCTTTGGCAGCCGGTGATTCCACTTCAGAAGTAGCAGAAGCAGGTCAGCCATTTGTTGGGGAGGCATCGCCCTATGCAGCAGCAGATAGTGCTACAGCACCTGAGGCAGTGCCACAGTATGCCGGTGAAGCAAGCAGCATTTCACGCCCGGGCTTAGGTACCTTTATCTTCTATATATTCTATATCATTTTTAGTGCGATTACCTTTGGTGTGCTGAAAGGCAATAAACATAAAGATGACCTGTACAGGACTACCTGGCTGGCCAGATGTTTTATCTTCTTTGTACCAGCTATTATTATGCTGGCACTGAGTTTCGGGCTGAACATTCCCTATACCATCTGGACCACCATTGGACTCTGCTATGGTGCATGGCTAGTGTACCTTGCTTATAGGTATAGCCTGGTGAATGCAAGAGAAAAGAGACTGGAAGGTGCCGACAGGCATCAACGTTATGAATCCCTGAACATCGCGCATAAGAACCTGCTTTATACGGCATTTGTATTTCCGCTGCCCTTCCTCGCTTATTATCGCTGGCATGAGGCACGCATGAAAAAACTGCGTTACCAGCCTTATGACTGCGAGACCTGTTCGCAACCTATGACCCTGCTGAACAGGAATAAGAAGAAACCGTTCCTGAACAAGATCCAGGCGGCGGAAGAGAAAGTAGGATCGGTGATTTACGATGTATGGTATTGTAAAAGCTGTGATACGCACAAGGCAATCGGCTATGATAGTATCTATACCAAAGTGACCACCTGCCCGAAATGTAATAACAAAACATTCGAAGCCACACATACACAAACGGTGAAGCGGGCCACCCAACAATCACAGGGAGAAGGTATCCAGTTCTATGAGTGCAGATACTGCAATTTTGTTAAAAAAGAACCCTTTGTTATAGCAAGGTTAAGTTCTTCTTCTTCCTCCTCATCATCAGGTAGCTCCTCCTCTTCCTCATCTGGTGGAAGCTGGGGTGGTGGCTCATCTGGCGGAGGTGGTTCAACAAGCAGCTGGTAAAATGACCGGAGACTGATATTGGTCAGTGATATATATCAGGATAAATAAATACTTTTGTACTATGAATTCTGAAAAACAACTGAGGAAGGGCCCGAACTGGTGGCATCAAATCGACTTTTTAGGCATGCACTTACTGCCTTTTCTGGCATTTTTCACGCATGTAACAACCTTCGACTGGATATTATGCGCATTTTTATATGTGACAAGGATGTTTTTTGTCACTGGCGGATATCATCGTTATTTTTCTCATCGTACTTTTAAAACTTCCCGCTGGTTTCAGTTTGTGCTGGCAGGTGGTGCACAGAGTACTTTCCAGAAAGGTGTGTTATGGTGGGGTGCGAATCACAGAATTCACCACAAACACTCCGACACGCCGGATGATCCCCACTCAGCAAATGTATACGGTTTTTGGTATGCACACATGGGCTGGATCATGGGTCCTGAATATAAACCAACCCGTTTTGACCTGATCAAGGATTTCAAACAACCTGAACTTTTCTGGTTGAATAAATACCACTGGTTCCCAGGTTTAGTGCTGATGGTTGTCAGCTATTTCCTGGGTAACAAGATCAACGGTACCGGCTGGTTCGACTGGCATGCGGGTCTTTCCACACTGTGGATTGGTTTCTTCCTGAGTACCATCCTCGTATACCATGCTACCTTTACCATTAACTCCCTGATGCACAAAGTAGGCAGGCCAAGATATAAGACCGGCGATTACTCCAAGAACAGCGTAATCCTGGCGCTCCTGACACTGGGTGAAGGCTGGCATAACAATCACCACTACTACCAGAGTGCTACAAGACAAGGTTTCTATTGGTGGGAAATTGATATTACCTATTACATTATCAGGACTTTAGGCGCATTCGGCATCGTTTGGGACATCAGAGGCGTTCCGGAAAAAGTGAAGAATTCAAACTTTTTGAACGAAAACGGTAAGCAGCTGGAACCTAGTTTCCCTGCTAATAATACCGTGGAAGTAAATAAATAAGGTTATTTTATAATAGTAGCAGCTCCCGTCTTAAAAAGGCGGGAGTTTTTTTGTGCCTTGTCTGTGTTGAAATTCCCAAAAGAAAACATCTGATGTTTCATTCAAACATCCTACCTTTGTAAAACATCAGACGTTTAAATAAGATGGCAAACGCAATCAAGCTGGCAGATAAGGTCATCTACCAATTACAACAGGATATCTCGCTGGGCAAGTACAAACCAGGGGATATGATTCCACCGGAACCGGTATTGATGGAGCTTTTCCATGTAGGGCGCTCTACCGTCAGGGAGGCGATAAAAACGCTTTCCAACGCCGGCATCCTCAGGGTTCAGCAGGGAGCAGGCACCTTTGTGTGCAGCCCTGAAACCGATGAACCGCTGGACAAGCGTCTTCGCCGGGCTGCCCGCCTGGAAGTGAACCAGGTAAGGTCGCTCCTGGAGATAGAAATTGCCCGGCTGGCTACCCGCTTCAGGGATGAGCAGGACCTGGAATACATTTCGGCAGCCCTGGCAGACAGGTGGCAGGCTATTCAGTCGGAAGACTATGAAGCTGCTGCTGATGCCGATATCCGCTTTCACAAGTCGATCGCACAGGCATCGCATAACAGTGTGCTGGCAGACCTGTATCAAACCTTCACCTCCGTCATCCGCGAATCTTTTTCCCAGCGGGAGAAACCGCATGTACAGCAGTTTCAGCAGACACACCAGCTGCATGCCGGTTTACTGACTGCCATCCAAAACCAGGATGCTGCCGCGGCTACCAATTTAGTCACACAAATCCTGGAAACCAACTTCTAAACTTATTGTCATGTCAATACTATTATTCTCATTAATCCTGCTTGCCGGCGCTTTTATGGCTGGTTTGCTGGGTTCCCTTACGGGTCTTGGAGGAGGCGTGGTTCTCATTCCACTACTGACACTTGTATTTCATGTAGACATCCGCTATGCCGTAGGTGCTTCGCTGGTCGCTTCTATTGCTAACTCCTCAGGGGCTGCGGCAGCCTATATCAAGGAGGGTATTACCAATGTACGTATTGGAATGTTCCTGGAAATTGCCACTACTACAGGGGCCATCATCGGGGCTTTGCTGGCGATCTATACACCGACATCCCTGGTTGCCATCCTTTTCGGGGTGGTGCTGTTATTCAGTGCAGCGATGACGATCCGGAAGAAAAATGAGCACGGCGACAATACCAGCAACAGCAAACTGGCCCGCATTCTAAAGCTGAATAACTCCTACCCTGTCAACGGTGAAATGGTGCCTTACAAGGTACGTGGTGTAGGCGGCGGTTATGCTCTCATGACCCTTGCAGGAATTGTATCCGGCTTACTGGGTATTGGTTCCGGCGCACTCAAGGTCCTGGCCATGGACAATGTGATGCGTATACCATTCAAAGTGTCTACGACTACGAGCAATTTTATGATCGGAGTTACAGCAGCAGCGAGTGCAGTAGTGTATTTGCAGAGAGGGTATATAGATCCGGGCATTGCCATGCCGGTAGTACTGGGGGTATTGGCAGGTGCCTTTGGTGGTTCGAAGCTGCTGATGAAAATGGACGTGAAGAAACTGAGACTGCTCTTTAGTGTGGTGATCAGTGCACTGGCCATACAGATGATTTATAATGGTTTAACAGGTAAATTGTAAGCAGGATGAAACAGTTATTTTCAAAAGAATTCTGGCAGGAAAGAGATGTGGAGATGTTTATCGGGCAACAATTGCGCTGGGGTGTGATCACTGCGAGTGTGATTGCGTTTGTAGGTGGAATTATCTACTTAGCGAATTATGGTGGTGGTACACCGGAGTATCATGTATTCAACGGCGCGCCTGAATATGTAAGACATTTACCGGGTATTTTTCATGGTGTAGCGCAGCTGGATGGTAGGGCGATTATACAGTTGGGTGTAGTGGTATTACTGGCTACGCCGATCACACGTATCGCATTTTCAGTAGTGGCATTTGCAATGGAAAAAGATAAGCTGTATGTGGTGATTACATTGTTGGTATTGAGTATTATTATCTTTAGCATATTCAGCGGACTGGGAGGTTGATCCTCCCAGTCCTGCCGGCTATTTTAGCTATTTCTTTCGTGGTGCAGCAGCATGTTCATGGCATGACTGAATGAGCCGGCCCGCACAATTTCTCCTGCATTGATAAAGAAGATCTCATCTGCATTTTCAATAGTATTCAATCTATGTGCGATGATGACCCGTGTAGTATGAGAGGGTAATTTTTGTAAGATCTCTTCTAAGAGTTGTTCTGTTACGGTATCGATATTGGCCGTTGCTTCGTCCAATACTAATAATTCAGGTTCTCTCAGCACGGCCCTCATAAAGGCGATGAGCTGTTTCTGACCCAGGCTCAGGCTATCTCCGCTACTCAGCACCGGTGTTTCCAGCCCGCCATCAAAACGGGTGAGTAAGGTATCCAATCCGGTTGTACGGATCACTTCCAGCAATTGTTCAACGGTATAGTGCTGGTACTTCTTATTGCCATAGATGATATTCTCATAGATGTTGCCCGTAAATAAAAACGGCTCCTGCAGGATGAATCCTATTTTCTGAGTACGTTCCTCATCCGTAAAGCTGCGGATATCCCTGCCATCCAGTAATACTTCGCCTCCTGTAGGATCAAACAATCTGGCGATCAGGGATGCAGTCGTGGTTTTGCCGCCACCGGTAGGTCCTACCAATGCATAGGTCTTTCCTTTTTCCAGTTCGAAACTGATATGGTGCAGGATGTCTTTACCATCGGGATAATGGAAGTTCACATCTTTGAACACAAGTAATGGTGCTTTGGTTGTTTGATTTGCAGCAGGTATTACATGCAGGTCTGACTCCATGTTCAGGATGTGTGAGATCCTGTCCCAGCCTGCCATTGCCACCTGGAAGTTGGTATACAGGATGGCGAACTGGCGCATAGGGTTATAGAAATAAGTACAGTAAGATAAGTAACTAATGAGCAGACCTATGGTAAACTCATGTTGTGAGATGAGGTAAATACCATATGCTAAAACAGCCAGTTGAGCGAGGTTCGCACAAAGGCTGAATAAAGGCATAAAGAAGTTATTTACCAGGCCTGCTGTCACAGCGGTTTTATACTGCTCTTTATTAGCGATATCGAAGCGCTTGCGAAAATAATCCCTACGGTTAAATGCGATGATCACTTTGAAATTGTTCAGGCTCTCCTGGATCTCGGCACTCATACCGCCAGTGCTCTTCATGTTTTCCGCGTTCTTTTTCTTCACGATCGGGCCTGTGATCCGGGTAATGATCAGCAACAATAAGGCGGGTGCTATAGCAGCAATACCCAGGGTGAAATGGATGCTGAGCAGGAAGACAGCTGCACCGATCATAGAGGCAAAACCACTGATGAACTGAACGAGTGATTGAGCAAAGAACTGGTTTAGTTTGTCCGTATCATTATTGATCCGTGAAATGAGATCACCGGCTTTGTTCTGGTTGAAAAAAGCGATGGGTAATTTCTGTAAGCGGCTGAACACATCATTGCGCAGACGGTACAGGATATTTTGTCCTACGGTTCCCATCAGGCTGGTCTGGAAGTAGCTGGCAGTGAGGGAAATGAGGAATATACCGAAGAGGATGCCTGAAAACAGCAGGACACCGTTATAGTCTTTGTGTGTGACGTATACATCGATCGTATGCCCTATCAGGATAGGGATAGACAGGTTCATGGAAGTACTGATCAGGATGGCGAAGAGTGCTCCGAACAGTGTATTCCGGTCTGGCCGCAGATAAGGTAAAAAGTTCCTGAGGGCTTTACCGGTTTTCGTTTCCTGGCCGGCAGCCAGTTTATTCAGGTTGTAGCTCATAGTTGCTGGTGCTGCGTTGAGAGTTATAGATCTGCACATATTCAGGACAGGATTGCATCAGTTCATCGTGTGTACCGATCGCAATCACCTCTCCTTCCATCAGCAGGATGATCTGATCAAAGTGCACAGCGGAGGCAATCTTTTGTGTCACGGAGATCAGGGTCAGGTCAGGATAATTTTGTTGCACATTTTGCAGGATGCGCTGTTCCGTATTGGGGTCTACCCTCGCGGTAAAGTCATCCAGCAATAGGATGGTTGGATTGATGGCGAGGGCTCTTGCCAGCATCAGTCGTTGTTTCTGACCACCTGAAAGGCTGGTACCACGTTCGGATACGATGGTTTCCATGCCTTCGGGCAGGGTCGTGATGAAGTCTTTGAGTTCTGCGGTGGCAATGGCTTTATTCATCAGGGCATCGCTCACGGTTTCATTGAAAGCGATGTTTTCTTTTAAACTCATATTGAATAGGATGCTATCCTGGAATACGAGTCCTATTTGTTGTAACAGGTGCTCCTTATCGTAATCTTTCAGGTCGGTGCCATCGTAGCTCACCTTTCCTTTATCGGGGTTGAGGAGGCCAATGAGCACGTTGAGTAACTGGGTTTTGCCCGCAGCGGTAGGGCCAATGATGGCAGTGCGGGTACCTGCTTTGACCCTGAAGGAGATGTCTTTTAAAACAGGTTTGCCGGCGAGGGTCAGGTGGATGTTTTCCATCGCAACATCGCCATCAATAGTACGCTGTATGGTACCGGTATCAACAGCATCCGGGGCGTAAAGCACTTCGGCAATACGGGAATAGGAAGCGGCAGATTGGGCAATGAGGCCGCTCATAAAGCCGATTACAACGATTGGGAAGATGAGGATGGCAACATAGCTGTTGTACGCCGCTAATTCACCCAGTGACATGCTGCCGGTGATCACGTAATGGCCACCGAGGAGCAGGATTGCCAGCAGGGACATATTTGCCATGAAGGAGATGACTGGCACCAGGCCCGCAAAGAGGCGTACGACGGACATGCCCAGAGTCCTGGATTCGCCGTTGGGGGCGATGAAGCGGTCGTATTCATATTGCTGTGCGTTGAGCACGCGGATGAGGGCAGCGCCCATGACGCTTTCGTTGATGATTTTATTGAGACGGTCAATGACCTCACGACTTTGTTTGAAGATGCTGCGCACCTTGTTCAATACCATGTAAAAGGCGAGGCCGATGACGGGGATGATGGTGATGACGCAGAGGCCGAGTTTCCAGTTCATAACGAGCAGCAGGGTGCTGGCTCCGATGATGATAAAAAGGGAGGAAGCCACGGACACGATTCCTTGTGATACGAACAGTTTTACTGTGTCAATATCGGTGGTCAGGTTGGTCAATAGTTTGGATGGGTTGGCAGCCTGGATGGCGGCGTATTGCTGGCGGGATATTTTGTCGGCCAGTTTGGTGCGCTGTTCGCGGGCCACTTTCTCAGAGGTATAGGTTTGTATAACGCTCTGGAGGTAGGTGAAGATGAAGATGCATGCGGCAGCGAGCACAAATTCGGTGACTAGTCCCGACATGTCGAGGTGACCGTTTGTGTAGGCATCGATACCTCTGGAGATGAGCCAGGGCAATACCAGGTTCAGGCCATTGCTGAGCAGGGCCAGGAAGATCAGCAGGGTGACCATTCCTTTATAGGGCTTCAGGATGGAGGTGATACCAGGAAGGGCCGGTGCTTTATCAGCAGGGGGGCTTGTTTTTTTCCTCATAGATGTTTGTAATAGTTGATATGCCGATGTGCTGGTGGCAGCGGCTAATTTACGCCAATTTGAAAGACGAAGGAGAAGTTGAGATATTTTATAACACTTGATAAATATTTGGGGATTTGGGGAAATATTTTTGGTAGTGTGAAATGGAGGGCAAAAAAATGCTCCGGGTGTTTTGCCCGGAGCGGAATTATTTGACGCGTCCGCGTCACAGTTATTTTTGATGGAGCAACCCAGTTAGGCGATACTAACTGAAGGTTTCCATGAATATACTGTAGATGCCATGAATACCTCCTTTTCTTTGATGAGTAATGAAGTTACGTATTTTTTACGTTTAAAAAAACACAAACTTTAGTGTGATTTTATACGAAGAAGCTTTCCATTTTTTCGAGGTAATTTTCTATTGGCATGCTATTCCGCATTGCCATAAGACCCTGACCGGACGCACCTACCAGCGTTCTGAACTGCTGAATTTGTTTGGTTGCCAATGCATAAATTGTGTCCACAATTATTTGAGGATCATCTAACAATTCCGGGTCAGTATGGCTCATTAATGATTTCACTTTGTTAGTGATAACATCATAGTCTGTAACGGCCGGATTTTCATTCCAAATGACAGCGTCTTTGAAGTTATTGCCTGATGATCCCCCCTGCTCTACCAGCCTGAGTTCAATACCCAAAGGTTTCAGTTCATAGTATAAGCCTTCGGTCAGGCCTTCGAGGGCGAATTTAGACATATTGTAAAGTGATCCTACAGGCACAGCCGTAGTAACGCCCATGAAAGAACTGATATTGATAAACATACCACTTTTGTTCTCCCTGAAATGTGGCAGAAAGGCCTGTATCACCTGGATGGGACCTTTGACGTTTACATTGAATTGCCAGTCGATGGTTTCCTCTTTTGCAAATTCTAAGGGCCCGTAGGCTCCAACGCCGGCATTGTTAACGACAACGTCTATCTTACCAAAGGCGTTAATAGCAGCGGCTACCGCCTCCCTTACCTGGGTGGGACTGGTAACATCCAGTTTGAAGATGGCTATATTTTTTATTTGGGTGAGTTCGGTTTCCTTTTCAGGGCTGCGCATGGTAGCGGCTACATTCCATCCATTAGCGGCGAAATGGCACGCGGTAAGCTTGCCGAGGCCAGAGCTGGCCCCGGTGATAAATATTGTCTTTTGCATATTGGAACTTTTGTTCCACAAATGTAAAGATAACGGAACAAAAGTTCCAAATAATTTTTACCTTTAGGGTATTATGGCAAGAACGAAACAATTTGATGAGGAAGCAGTGCTGGATCAGGCGATGGAATTCTTCTGGCGGAACGGGTATAACAGCAGTTCTCCGCAGGAGATCCTAAATGCATTGGGCCTGAGCAGGTCGAGCCTGTATGATACATTTGGCGATAAGCATACCTTATTTATAAAAGCCCTGAAGCGGTATAGGGAGAAGCAGACAGGAGCAGTGATTGCGATGCTGGAGAATAGTGAGGATGTGATGGAGACGATCAAAACATTGTTGCTGGCAACGAAGAAAGGTTGTGCAGAAGGTGGCATCAGGGGCTGCCTGATGGTGAACTCTAAAATTGAATTAGGGATGAGTGATGCAGAGGTGGCGGAAATTGTGACGGAGAATAGATTGGCGCAGGAAGAGGCCTTTGCAAAGGCGATAAAGAAGGGCCAGGATGCGGGGCAGATTAATAAGGCACAAAATCCCATGGCATATGCGCGGTTTGTGATTAATACCTTGTGGGGATTGAGTACGTATGCGAAGATTCCTGAGGCGGATAAGAAGGGATTTGATGATGTGATTAAGGTGACTATACAGATGTTGTCATAATAATAAAAATGAGGTTGTATCAAAAGTAAAGTTTCCGTGTAATTGATCCGGATTCCTGATGGGAGAATTCTATTTTACTGAATTCTAAATGCCATCAGATTACTTTTGCTACTACCTCATTTTTATTATGCAGGTTTTGAGCGCCTGTACATTGCTGGTTTAAAAAATTGTGTTTGCAGAAACCGCTCTCCATTCTTCGATTTCGGCTTCAATTGATTTCAATTTCTGAGGCACCAGCTCAGTTGCATCTTTTCCAATCAGGAAATTCAATGGAGGATTGTCACTTTTAGACATTTCGATGATTGCAGCAACGCCTTTTTCTGGATCACCGGGCTGTTTACCATCCAGGTCAGCATGCCATTGAATGCTGTCTTTCACGGACTGGTATTTACTTTCGGTTACACTCAGGTCTGTGCCCAGGAAGGAGGTTCTGAAATAACCAGGTAAAACTACTGTCGCCTTTACACCAAATTCTTTGATTTCTTCACGGAGTCCTTCTGTCAAACCTACTACTGCAAATTTGGTAGAGCAGTAGATGGCCCAACCAGGGAAACCACCGAGCATACCACCTACAGAGGCGATATTGATAATATGGCCGGAGCGCTGCTCACGTAAATGCGGCATCACCTGTCTGATTACATTTAATAACCCGAATACATTTACATTATAGTTCTCCCTGGCATCCTTATCGCTCACTTCTTCAAGGGCACCTACCTGTCCGTATCCGGCGTTATTTACAACGACATCGATTTTCCCGAATTTACTGATAGTCTTGTCTATCGCAGCTTTTACGCTGGCTTCATCTGTGAGGGAGACGGTCAGCGGCAGGAAATCATTTCCTGAAAATTCAGTTAAGGATGCGACATCACGGGAGGTAGCTGCGACGCGATAGCCCTGTGCTAATAACTGTTTTACTAAGATGCGACCAAAACCTTTGGAGGCACCGGTTACAAACCATACTTTATTCATAATAAGAGGTTGATATTTTTAAAGATTGATATTTTTAAAGATGGATCTTTTAAAGGATGAACTTTTAAAAGTTGATCTTTCAAAGACTGATCTTTTAAAGACTGAACTTTTAAAGGTTGATCTTTCAAAGACTGATCTTTTAAAGACTGAACTTTTAAAGGTTGAACTTTTAAAGACTGATCTTTTAAAGACTGAACTTTTAAAGGTTGAACTTTTAAAGACTGATCTTTTAAAGGATGAACTTTTAAAGATTGAGTGGCTTTAGAAAAGGATTAACCAGATATTTCTGATTAATAATCAGTGGACTTTGTCAGGGTCTCAGTTGCTTTAAAAGCTGTACCCAATTGATCCAGTTTATTTAAAGCACGTTGATAAGCATCACTACCCAGCAGGAGATACAATGGTGGTTCCGCCATATTCACTAATTCAATCATCGCTTTGGCTGCTTTGTCAGGATCTCCCTGCTGCACTCCGTCCATATTTGCATATTTTGCATGCGAAGCCCTGATAGCTGTATAATCAGCAATCGGCGTGTCTGTTAATACCAACGAATCAGCAGTGAGGAAACTGGTTCTGAAAGCACCAGGAGCAATTAAAGTGACATTGATACCAAACTCTTTTACATCCTGTGCCAATACATCCGTTAGTCCGGTCACGGCATACTTAGCAGCTGCATAAACCGACCAGCCTGTATTTCCTGAAATACCTGCGATAGAGGAAATATTGATGATATGCCCACTCCTCTGCCCGCGCATAAAGGGCAATACATGCCTGATTACATTCAATGTGCCAAATACATTGATATCAAAGCTGATGCGGGTAGCGGCATCAGAGAGTTCTTCTATTCCACCACCGATACCGTAGCCGGCATTATTTACAGCGACATCTATACGTCCGAATTTGTCTACAGTGGATTGAATGGCCTGCGCTACACTTTTGTCGTCAGCGAGGTCTACCTGTAGTGGGAGGAAGTTTGTGTTGTCATTGCCTACGGCTTCAGTTAATGCCGCAGCGTTGCGGGAAGTGGCTGCCACAGCATAGCCGGCAGCAAGCAAATGCTTCACCAGGGTGAGGCCCAGCCCTTTGGAGGCCCCCGTTACAAACCAGGTCTTTTTGTTGTCCATATCTTTGCTTGTTTTGATAGGACAAAATTAGGTTGCTGCGGGATGTGACTTATTACAAGGTTCAAACCATTGATTGCAAAATTCAAACAAAGGGAGATGAGAGGCATTTTATACCTAAACAAGGGGCAAATATTTTACAATACAGTTATTATAAGATATATCTATACACCACCCGAAATATCCATTACACGAAGTGAAATATCCATTACACCACCTGAAATATATCAATTACACGACTTGATATATACATTACACCATCTGAAAAAAGATCCATTACACCTCTGAAATATACGCATTACACCACCCGATAAGACGAAGGCGTACTACTTGTATGCTTCTTAAAGAAATTATTAAAATGTGCCGGCTCTTCAAAGCCAAGACTATAACTGATCTCTGCAATATTCCAGTTGGTATGCTTCAGCAAGGCCTTTGCTTCTCCTAATAATCGCTCGGCAATATGATCTGTGGTGGTCTTGCCGGTAGTCTCCCGGATGGCCCTGTTCAGGTGATTGACATGTACTGCCAGCTTATCGGCAAAATCCCTGGCTGAGCGCATTGTAAAACGCTGGTGGGGTGTTTCGATAGGGAATTGTCTTTCCAATAATTCTGTGAAAATGGCTGTAATACGTGCATTAGCGTCTGTATGCTGGTACAGCATTTCTGAGGGCTGCATTTTCAGTGCATAGTGGATCATCTCTGTCACATAGTTTCGCAGCAGGTCATATTTAAATTTATAGTCGGAGTTGATTTCCTCCAGCATCTTTTTAAAGATGGCACTGACATGCTTATCCTGGGTTTTATTCAGCATGTAGGCGGGTTTACTGCCGGTGGCAAACATAGGCAATTCATTGATGTTGGTTCTCAATGATTCGGTAAAGAAGGATTCTTTGAAGATACAGAAGTAGCCGGACCGGTCATCTTTTAAAGACTCATAAGTGTAAGGTACATTGGGGTTGAAGAACATGAGGGCAGTCCCGTCTGCTTCAATACTTTTATCGGCATAATGATAGACAGTGCGGCCCCTGACCAGGCTGATCTTGTAAAAATCGCGGCGGGCATAGTGGATAGGGGTACCACCGGGGTTTAAAGTGTCTTCGATTCTAAACACGTTAAAATGCCCGATATCCTGTTTCAGGTTATCAGGCAGCCAGTTAAATTTATGTTGGTAAAATTCTTCGAGAGATTCCCTGTTTGTCATAAGGCGAAGTTACGAAATTCAAACAGAATGAATCACAATTGAGATTATTTTAACCTGGTAAGGTTTGAAGCGGATAAAAATTGGGGTTTCTTAATTTAAAAAGACTCAATAATCTGCTGCATCCACTCATACTCCTTCAATTTTTTAAGTTTTTCCTGCAATCCTTGAGGTATGGCATTAATCCCGATTTCCGCTCCCTTGATCTGGCCTGCGATTGATGCATTAGTATCTGTGTCTCCACCCGCAGCTATTATTTCCGCATACATCTGTTCTACTGCTCCTTCCCGCGTAGCCGCAAAAATGGCGAATGGCACCGAATTCACTACATACCCATTACATCCTAACACAGCTGCAGTTCTAATATCTCTACATTCCCTTATTGCTACAATCCTGTCACGCACCATGGTATCCGGCAACTGGTCAATAAGCACTTCCCATACATCTTTCCCTTCTATGATAGCCCGAATAGCCAATACCACTCCCAATGCCCCTGCATAAGCTTCCGTGTGCTGATGCGTAATTCTGCAAACGTCAAAAATGCCTTCCCTGCTTATGTCACAAAACGCCAAAGGTGCTATCCGCATGGCTGCACCATTACCAGCAGCATACTCCCCACCACGACCTGCGTATTGCCAGGGTATCCCAGCTTCCAAATCCCGGAGCGCCTTCAATGTACTTGCTCCCACTCCATTCAATCGTCCCTCCTTATAATACAATAGAAAATGAGCCGCCAGTCTGGCAGGCTCAATTTTCCTGTGCATCCCTAATATCTCACACGTTGCCAGTGTAAGTTGTGTATCATCCGTCAATTTCCAACTGCGATCGGGTTCGGGCTTTTTACCCCAGTACCAGGTTGCCTTATCATCTTTCTGTTGATCAAACTCCCAGGCACTTCCCCAGGCATCGCCGATGGCCCCACCGATAATACAGCCTTTAAATCGATCTGTTATCTGCATTGTTAGTTTATAATCTCAGGTTTGCAATTTCAGCAGGTTCTTACTTTTTCATCATCACACCTCACAATCGAACAAACAACAGCATCATTCTACAACCTCGGATCCACCGCCTCACTCTCCATCGCCAACACGCCAAACACACACTGATGCACCTTACTCAAGGGCACCTTCCCTACAAATCGCTCCAGCGCCTCCACTCCTAACGCAAACTCCTTCTGCGCCATGATCCGCTTCGTACTCAATCCCCTCTCCTTCAACCTCACCAAATTCCTCTCCAACGTATACTCCGGCCCGTAAATAATCCTCAAATACTCCTTCCCTCTCACCTTCACTGCCGGCTGCACAAAGAACTTCTCATTCATCGTTATAAAGTCATACGGCTTCACTACCATCCCTTCTCCTCCATTATTCGTCATAGCATGCCACCACTCAGTAGCCGCTAACACACCTGCCTCATCTTCCAGGTCCACCACCTGATATTTAGTCGCTATAACAGGATTCCCTTCTCCGCCCGCAAACACCGCCAGCTGCTCCATATGCCACTCATGATCCTTATCAAAATACGTCTTCCCTTCCGTTGCCAGCAAATGAAACGGTGCCAGCTGGTAATCTTCCATTCCCCTCACTTCCCAGCAGTACTGCCTGTAAGCTGTCGTAAACTGGTCTACCATGGCCGCCCTCTCTCTATACTCTCTCAGCAAAGGCAAGGCCGCCGGATTTGTTGCCGCCTGCTCCAGGCTTGCTATCGCTCCCTGCATTGCATACCTGCCCGCAGCACCCGTTGCACCATACTGGTTACGGAGCAACTGCTGTGCCTTCAGGTTCCATGGCATCAACTCACAATCTAAACAAAACCAGTCCGTGTCATAGGTTTCCCAGCCACCACGTTCTGTTATTACATCCGCGATCTTTTTCAGGAATCCCTGTTCTATTGATTCATCATCAAAGAATACACGACCGGTGCGGGTATAGATTATCCCGATACTCTCTTCCTGGATGCCAAAACGCTTTCTCACTACCTCACTATTCTTACACACGATTACCACCGCCCTGGAGCCCATATGCTTTTCCTCACAAACAACCTTCTTCACGCCTTCACCTTTAAAATATTTAAAGGCTTCCGCAGGATGCTCCAGGTAATCAGGCAATGCACTGGTAGCAGTTGGAGACATAGTAGGTGGCAGGTAAATCAGCCATTTGGGATTTACGCCCCAGCGACTCATTATTTCCAGCGCTGATGCCGCATTCCCTTCCCTGATGCCAATCCTCTTCATCAGGCGTGTCTCTATCAGTTGCTTTCCAATTACATCATTTATATCCAGCACATTATCATGTTCCTGCTGTAAACTCAGTTCATTCATTGATTCCCTGATAGGCCTTGCCGGCACTGCATATTCCTGCAATGCAGGTACACTCACCAATTCCCTTTCAGGATAACGTAAGGCTGTCAGACTACCGCCAAACACGCATCCCGTATCTATATCAATCGTATTATTAAACCATTCAGGACGTACTACCGGCGTATGACCATAGATCACCGCTGCTTTTCCATTGTAATTAGCTGCCCAGTTGTAACGCACAGGTAACCCGAATTCATCGGTTTCACCGGTAGTTTCACCATACAGGCAGAATTCTCTCACTGCTCCGGAGCCCCTGCCCTGCATGCTTTCCTTCAGACCCGCATGTGCCACTACAAGGTTACCATGATCCAGTACATAATGGCTCACCAGTCCATCCAGCCACTTTTTCAGCGACTCTATCCACTCAAGGTCGGTACCTTCCAACTGTTCTACAGTTTGTTTCAGACCATGCTGCAACAATACATTTCTTCCTGTCAGGTACTTGAGCAATTTGTTGTCATGGTTACCTGGCACACACAGCGCCAGCTTCTCTTCGGTCGCCCGCATCACCAGTTTCAATACCGCCGGTGAAGCAGGCCCTCTATCTACCAGGTCACCAAGGAATATCAGCTTTCTGCCATTCGTAGCCGTGATACGCTGCGCCGCTTTATCTACTGTATGACCCAGGGTCGTGAGCAGCGTACACAATTCATCATAACAACCATGTACATCGCCAATGATATCAAAAGGCCCTTCTTCATGCTTCAGATCATTGAAGAGCGGTTCCCTGATAATTTCAGTAATATCCTCCACCGCCTCCGGTGTACGGAACTCAAAATGCCTCCTGAATCCTTCCTCCCTGATCTTGTGGATCCCACTTTTCAAAGTAGCCATCTGGCCTTTGATCACGCGGGGGGCCAGGACCCTGTCAGTACGTGTTTTATTCCTGTCCTGACATACCCTGTCAGACATATTCATAATGATCGCCACCGGCAATACATGGTATTCCCGTGCCAGCGCCACCAGTTGCTTCCTGTATTGTGAATTTACATTGGTCGCATCTACTACCGTGAGCAAGCCTCTCTTCAGCCTTTTGGCGATTATGAGGTGCAAAAGTTCAAATGCATCCTCTGAGATGCCAGGGGTATTTTCATCGTTGCTCAGCATCAGACGAATTGCGTCACTGCTGACGATCTCTGAAGGCCTGAACCATTTCTTTGCAAAGGTACTCTTCCCTGATCCTGATGCGCCGACTAATACTACCAGGGAAAGTTCCGGAAAATTTAATGTCATAATGCTTTATTGTTTTGAGAAAACAGCCATCTGGCTGGGTGCGCCTACTGCTTCGATCTCCTCACCCAGTGGCTTTATTTCATAAGTATATTTATACACGTCTCTGATATGCTCACACCATGCATTAAATGCTGCACGGCTCCATTCAAACCTGTGATCAGAATGCCGCAGCATATTTTCATCTGTTGTAAAAGTCAGGTTCCAGTCTTTGTTAGGTGTTGTCAGCACCACTGTATTGGGCTGTATTTCATTGAATAGGTTTTTCTCCATGGCCAGCAGCCGGTCCTCGTCAAGGTGCTCTATTACTTCTACCATCGCAGCTACATCATAGCCATGCAAACGCCTGTCTTTGTAAGTCAGTGAACCCTGTATAAGCTGGATCCGTTTACGCTGACTTTCTATCATTTTGTCCAGTTTGAGTCTACTGGCAGCCACTTCAAGACTGTGAGACGAAACGTCCATACCCGTGATCCGCTGTAATTGTTTATTTTCAAGCAGGAGTTTGATAAGGCGGCCTTCTCCACAGCCCAGGTCAATGACTGAGGTAACATTCAGGCGGGCAATTTCATCACTGACTGCCTGTAACCTTACATCATGGAGCTTTTGCCTGGCTGCCTTTTCAGGTAAAGGAGCATCCTCCGATACAGTCATTGCCGCCAACGCATTATCAGAAAGTTTACGCTGATGACGCAGGTATCTGCGCACTATTATTTCCCGGGAAGGATGGTTTTCCAGCCAGCCTTTCCCTTTATTCATGAGCTTTGTGACTTCTTCTTCGTTTACCCAGTAATGTTTTTCATTGTCCATGACCGGGATCAATACATATAGATGAGAAAGCAATGCCTGTAAAGTAATTTCATTCTTCAGGGTAACTGTAAAGTACCGGCTATTGCCCCATTCGGGGAAATGCGGGTCCAGGGGGTGCCGGATAGCAATGATTTCGTAGCCCAGTGGCTGAAAAAGTTGCTGCAGAAGTTCTTCACCGCCCCTGATGGAGAGAACGGAAATTTGTACTTCCAGTTGAAGCGGGATGCTCACCAGTTCCGGCTTTTCTTTACAATTTCCATTCAATGCGGAACTAAAGCCCTTTGAAATGGCGCTGCTCATAAATGAGGAAGCCACGTAAGGGCGATCGTTGACGTATTGGTCCAATGCAAAGGAGTTGGCATCACTGTTCCTGACCAGCCCAACAGGATCCATATCCAGCAATATTGCGCAGGTACATTTTTCATCGCCTGCCTCGGGGTAGAAGACATGGGCTTTACCGTTCATCACCTCTACAGATTGTACTTTAGCGGGGTGTTTGTGCAGTAAGAAACTCAGGTCGGTAGCGGGGTAGCGTGAGTTTGTGATAGTCAATAACATATTTGCAATATAAATTATACTGGCAAATTTCAGAAGTATGTGTGAAGGGTATCTGCGCAGGTAAAAATAAAGATGTATCAAAAGTAAAGTTTCCGGGATGTAACCCGGATCCCTGATGGAAGAGAAATTCTTTTTATTGAATGCCAAACGCCGTCAATTCCTTTTGATACAAGCGCGGAACCCGGCTCGCAAGGATTTAGGCCGCTATGCCCTGCCATTAATTATATGGCGTAATGCTTACCTTTCCCAGCAGGCCCGAAGCCTGTACCTTCCAACCAGCCGCATCAAAATCCTTATAATTTATATTCACAAAATTAATTTCATGATACTGCCGCCAGGGTATGTGGTGCTGGTCCATATACCTGATATGATTCGCCATCAGGTTTGCCACTTCAATACGGATCTCATTTCTTCCTGCACGCAGGTACTTCCCTATCCTTAATGTATATGGAATACTCCACACAATCCCGGCATCCTTACCATTGATCCATATATGGGCACTCTCATGCACCTGATCAAATTGCAGCAAATATTCTTTCGCTTTCTTCGCAGATAAGCGGAAACTGCCAGTATACACTCCTTTCCCTGAAAAAGAACGCAGGGTTGTATCAGGCAATGTCGTCCAATCCACTAAACTATCCAGTCTTACAGCAGCGGGGATAAATGGTCCACCATCTTTGAATGCTAATTGCCAGGGGCCTTGCAACACAATCGGTGTCTCCGCTTTATTCAAATATACCCAATCAGGAAAACCATTCTTTTCATTTTTGGGTGCATCAGCTATTGTTTTTAGAATGACAGACTCTCCCGCTGCCAGCTCCACTTTCACCAGCGTAGTACTATCAGTTTGCGCGATCTCCGCCAGCCCGCTATCTCCCCGCAATGGATCCAGTATAAACACACGGGATAAACGATGATTTACAGGAATCAAACTGGCAATTTTCCCCGCCGTATGATTCACCAGATAATACCAGGTATCCTTCCCATCTTTCCGGCGGATGAACTTCAATCCAGCATCTGTCAATGCTTCCCGCCGCACCCCAACCTGATGCAAGGCACCCTGCACATCCGCAGTAATGATGATATTTTTCTCCCCTCTCAAAGTTCCCAGCAGCGATTGAAACTCCTTTCTCTTAGCATCCAGGTCATTCATTCCCGGCACATCCTCAGGCAATGCCTCAAAGATCACCGTCGTCCCACTTCGCGCAAGCGCAATAACCTTTTGCAGGGTAGCTATCGGCATCAGGTGCGCCTTGGGGATAATCAATGCCTTGTAGCCCGATGTCTTTCCAATCCAGTTATCCGACACAAAATCCAGCGTAAATCCTGCCCGCTGCAATCCCATTACCTGCTTATAAAACGCTGTTGGATACAACCACTTATCTATGTGATGCACAGACAATGGCATTTCCATTCCCTCCGCATCATGCCAGGTATCATAAACCGGCCAGTAAACCATCAGATCATTATCAGGCTTACCCGCCTGCAAAACAGACTGCACCCGCGTAATGTATTCGTTCAACCCTGGTAAATGCGACCACCAGCTATTTGCCGGCACAAAATTCACTGATGCGTAAAACAACCATCCGGGAAATGGCACTTCCTTCGGTGAATAAGTCGTACCATGATAAAACACATGATTTACCCCCGCCAGGAATGCCTGCTCCACCTCCGGTTTACACTGTGATAAAGATGTTTTAAAATGCTCTGTCAGCCATGTAAACGTCTCGCTCGAAATGAGCGGATGCCCCGCTATATGCCCCGCTGAAGTGGCAAATTGCATCATGATCGGATCCGGACTCACATTCCTGATATCCGCACTATCCCTGCGCAGTCCTGGTATAGGAAAATACGTAGATCCAAAGGTCTCACATTCAGGGATATCCACCGTTGCATATAAATCAATCAGGTTCCCTGGCGAGCCATGAGCCTGGTTTTTAGTAAGACGATGATAATCATGCGCCCACTGCGTCCATGGTTTTGTAAAATTGTCCAGCAGCAACTCCGCCATGGTCTCCCTGTAATCGGATTTTACACGGGCAATTGTATCTGAAATTCTTCCGGAACTAAACTCCCTGATAAATTGGGTGAGATCATAGCCCCGTCTGCGCTTAAACTCCGGCAAAAAGGCCGGAGTCCAGTCGGCCCCATACACCTCGTAACTATCATTATAAAATGCCCTGATAGCAGGCACTTTCCCCCTGAAAGCCGTGTCAAAACGATGCAGGTAAACCTGAACAGCCTCGCGGGACAGATGATCCAGGGTATAGCCCTCACCACCCGGTGCCGCCCGCTTTACCTTTTGCTTCGTATGACTGCTATACAATGCATACACACTTATATTTCCGGCAGGATGCTCCCAATGCAGGGTGCCATCCTTCACCTTATCCAGTATAGGCTCCGGTGTCAGGCCCTTATAAGCTACCAATGCCTGCAGGGTACCAATCGTCGTATCGATTTTTTCAGGCAGCGCCAGGTCTATATATTGCCGCAATACCTTCACCTCCATCTTTGCTGCAGCATGCGACAGATCGATCTGTGGCCCGCCAAAAGGCCAGCCGGTACCCGTGGTAAGGTCTACGCCCATATGTAAACGGGATGCCTGTGTGGTCGTAATATCTAATAAATGCATCCATTGCGGGGACAAAAAGTCCACATACTTTGACTCAAACCCTTTCGCCCCATAGATAGGCGCTATTTCAACACCCCCGAAGCCTACTTCATTGTAGGTATTCAGTGCATTGGTCAATCCCACGCTATCTACAGCGCTTCCCATCCACCACCAGCGGGTCCATGGTTTTGTTTCCTTCTTTATAGAAGGCCATACAGGTGTTTGTGCAGTAGCCTTAAAGGCGCAAAGGAGCAGGCCAATGGCAGCCAGCCTGTAAAAACGTGGATGCATATATTGTTTATTTCTCGGTATCAGACCAGTCAAATTCCTTATTCTCTGCCGGGGTTTTCGCCTTCGCCATGATGGCTTTCAAGGCCTTCACTTTAGCCGGGTTTTCAGCAGCAAGGTCTTTTGTCTCTCCAATATCGTCAACTATATTGTACAATTCAAATCTTTCCGGCTTTCCTTTGTATTTGAAGCGGATTAACTTCCAGTCACCCTGCAATACCGCCTCCTGGATATAGCCTTCGTTAAACTGCCAGTATAAGTAATCATGGGTCTTTGCAGGCTTTTTGCCTTCCAGGGCCGCTGCATAATTCAGGCCATCGATCCCGCTCAGGCTCCTGGACTTTGTGAGGGCACTGAAAGTAGGCAGGATGTCCCAGAACGCCCATTCCTCATCACTCACTTTACCTGCCGGGATATGCCCCGGTGCCCTAACCAGCAACGGTACACGGATTCCGCCTTCATACAGGTCACGCTTCAGTCCCTTCAGCGGACCATTACTATCAAAGTATGCAGGGTCCGCACCTCCTTCCTTATGAGGCCCGTTGTCACTGGTAAAGAAGATATAAGTATTATCATCCAGCCCCAGTTGCTTAATGAGCGCCTGGATCTGCCCTACATTCTGATCCAGCTTACTCACCATAGCAGCAAAGGCAGCATGGGGGTATTGCTGGCTGCGATAAGTGCCCCCGTTTTGGGCATAGGGGGTTTCAGGTGCCAGTTTGGAACTACCGTCCGGGTTCAGCCAGGCCTGCAGATCTTTCTGCGGAGGTACCAGTTCCGCATGGGGAATGGTAATAGAAAGGTATAGAAAGAATGGTTTGTCCTTATTTTCATTGATAAAAGAATAGGCATGTTCCATGATCTCATCATGGGTATACACACTGGTATCATGCGGAATTTTACTGATCTTACCCGCCTTTACCTGGTAGAGGTAATTGGTATAATAATCATGTGCATGGCCCTGGTTCAGGTAACCATAAAACTCATCGAAACCTTTAATTTCAGGAGAACCCGTCGTACCCATCTCGCCTAAGCCCCATTTACCGAACATGCCGGTAGCATAGCCGTTTTGCTGCAGCACCTGGGCCATGGTACTATCCTGGGGCCGTAATGGAAGACGGGTATTGCCGCGGATGTAGGCATGTCCCATATTCTTTCCCGTTAGTAAGGCCGCACGGGATGGCGCACAGACTGTATTGCCGGAATAAAAGCGGGTGAAACGGATTCCTTCCGTCCCAAGCCGGTCTATATTAGGAGTAGGAATTGGACTCCTGGGGTTAAAGGATGTCAGGTTGCCATAACCCAGATCATCTGCCAGAATAAAAATAATATTGGGCCGGTCAGAATGTTTCTTTTGCTGTGCCATGGCGGCTATGGAGCTGGTAAGCAGCCAGCCTGACAAGAGGATTTTGTAAAAGCGACGTTGCATAGTTTCTTAAGTTCAATGGGCTAATGTACAAAAACCTACCAAAATGATAGACTAATAATTTATGAGTGGTTTCAGTCCAGAATTGTAAATAATTTGATCAGAAAGGTACCGTATCAGATACTTTTTTTATATTTGGTATATTTTCGTTTCAATTGTATTAAATTCATATCGCCCTCAGTGTCAAGGTTTATAGAGGTTATGTGAATGATTTAAATCAATAGAAAATGATGGTGAGATACTATGCAATATTTGGAGATGGTAGTTACAGTCCCCTACATTCCCTGGAATCGGTCTCTATACTTCCGGAATATTCCTACATACTGATGACAACGGATACACTGAAACCGAATGGCTATGTAGAGTCTACGACTTATCAATTTGTAAACACAAAAGGAGAGGTGGAATTACTGCGGATCAACAATTGGGAATTACTGTACATTAGTCCATGGACGCATAGTTCCGACGGTCTCCGCTACTGTCTCTACAATCATATGACCAAAACTGCCCACGAGTTTTTCGGGGAAGAAACCGGCCTTCATTTCTTTAAACACGATCTGTTTCCCAAGCTCAGAGAGCTGTCTATTATCTCAGATTACAACCAATACCTGTTGAGCGAAAAGGTGGATCTGCTGGAAGTAGAGCTGACCGAGTTAAGGAGAAGATTATATGAGCTGGAAAAAGTGTTAAGGAAGTAAGTGCACTACTTCGCTATATCCGCCAGCAAATTAGTATCCGGGTCCAACCAAATACCGGCAGGCTTTGTTTCTGCTGGTATCATAATGGTAGTGACCCTTTCTTTTATCATCACCTGCTGCAGGGGCTTTGTCTTATCCAGCGTATACTCCAGTGGGAATTCAAATAGTGGAGACTGTTGCTGTATCACCTCCATCTTCACCGTATGGGTAGCT
The DNA here is from genome assembly GCF_003412465.1 of Chitinophaga silvisoli. Lineage (GTDB taxonomy): Bacteria > Bacteroidota > Bacteroidia > Chitinophagales > Chitinophagaceae > Chitinophaga > Chitinophaga silvisoli. The sequence continues at coordinate 228,248 of NZ_QTJV01000012.1, read as the reverse complement.
TCATTGTAACTCAGGTTCATCTGCAATTCCGGTATTGCCGCTGTATATAGCCATTGTGTAAAGAATCCCTTCAGGTCCTGTCCACTCGCCTTTTCCATTTCTTTCCTGAAATCATCGGTACTCGCATTACGTCCGTTATAATCTTTGAAATACTGCCTGATTCCCGCCCAGAACTGCTCATCCCCAATCTTCCTTCTTAACATATGCAATACCCAGCCACCTCTCTGATAACTATTTGCATTCAGCAACTGCATATAATTACTATGTACGGTCGTATCTACCACGGGTGTCTTTCTCTTTTTCGCGAATCCGATGACCTTCTCCCGGTCCTCTTTCAAAGATGCTTTCAGGGTATCAGTACCATATGTATGCTCCATGTACAGCAGTGTCATATAGGTAGCAAATCCTTCACTCAGCCATAGGTGCCGCCAGTCAGTCTCCGTCACAGCATCTCCAAACCACTGGTGTGCAATTTCATGTGCCAGTAAAGACTCCAGTCTTTCAAAGTCCAGGGAATTCTCTGCATAAAAGATAGCACCGGCATTCTCCATCCCACCGAAGATAGTTTTTGACTGAATATTAGCCAGCTTTTCAAACTGGAAAGGACCTACCTGCTGAATGAAATAAGGGAGTATTTGCGTAGCTCTGGCATAGCCCTGGTGACTGGCATCTTCCCTGAATACGTAGCTATACACGGGTATCCTGCCCACATCACCGGAATGTGTCACTGTAAAATCAGCGGCTGCCACTGCCATCACTTTTATAGGCAGCGGAACCTTCTCGTCATATACAGTTTTTTTTATGCCAGCGGGCAGCCGCTCTTCTGAAACCTTCACGCCATTCGCTACTACTGTATAATGCTCAGGAGCATTAATCGTAAATGTTACTGTCGCTTTATCAGAAGGATGATCTATACAGGGCAGCCATTGATGCGCCCTGTCAGGCCAATGGTCAGTAAAGAAAGTTCTGTCTCCGTATTTATTTTTAGAAATGATCAGGCCATCCTTTGGCGTGCCTGCGTACACTACGGTATATGCTGCCTTATCGCCAGCTCTCGCATGGACCTTGAGGTACAAGGCATTTGCATCCTGTTCGAAACCAATCTGCCTGCCTTTGGAAAGCACCTCACTCACCTTCATTCCTGCCAGGTCAATTTTCAACTTCCCCGTTTGCTGCAGGTATTGCAGATTCAGGGTTACCTTTCCCGCTATCTGGTTCGTTGCATCATTAATGGTCAGGTCGATGCCATAATGCAGTACATCTACCTGCTGCGCGGCTACTACGGTGCCCCAGAGTGCACACAATGTTATGATAAATACTTTCTTCATAGTCATTGATTATTCTCCCCAGACTGTAACCACCAGGCTCCTTGCTCCACCATAGTTGCGGTGTTCACAAAGATAAATCCCCTGCCAGGTACCTAATGCAAACCGGCCGTTGGATACCGGTATCATCACCGAACTTCCCAGCATCGCCGCTTTCAGGTGCGCAGGCATATCGTCCGGTCCCTCATCATTGTGCTCGTAGTCAGGATCATTTTCGGGAACGGCTTTATTAAAATAAGTCTCGAAGTCTATTCTTACTGTAGGATCAGCATTTTCATTGATCGTCAGCGATGCGGAGGTATGCTGAATGAATACCTGGCACATACCGGTCCTGATATCCCTCAACTGAGGAATACCCTGCAATACTTCGGCTGTAATAAGGTGAAATCCACGGGCTCTGGCGCGTAGTTGTATCGATGCCTGGTATATTTTCATGCACCGAAATTAAGTCTTTACTACTTTACTTTAATATACCTTTCTATGATTTCATGGTCTACCCCGGTGCCTTCCACCTTTTCAATCCCTTTCTGGATAAGGGTATCGCCGTGGATTGTAAGGGTAAATTTAAAAACACCTCCCTCCCAGTCTTTATTATTGTAATAGTCCAGGTGCTCGGTATATTGATCCCCTGCCAGGGTATAGCGGCCTCCGCCAGCATCAAAAGCACTTCCGTGTTTCAGGAATGCAAAATGCGTGTCGTTAATGATCTTAATCATCTCCTGATCCTTAGTATAATCTGTAACAGTGGTATCACCCTTGGCAATTGAGGTCTGGGAAAGAAGTCTCCAGGTGCCGTTAATACGGGTAGTGGCTTGCGGTTGACAGGCAAACAATAACGTGGAAAATAGCAGTAAGTACAGTTTCATTATAGGTATCGCTTTTGCCTAAATTTAGGCAAAAGCGATTGAAAAACCTTATTTCTTTAGGTGCCTGATGATGTTCTGTGTATAAGAAATATCCTTTGTAATATTCCCGTTTGCATCAGTATGATGATAACTGCAACCAAACACAAACTCCATCATACCTGTACCTGGGGATGCCGTTCTCAGAGTATCTGCAATCTTACGCTCCTCTCCTGCCGGCGTTGCCTGTCCTGCATTGATCGCACATCCCTGTCCTACGCCAATCAGCACATTTTTTGTATCGCCGATCGCCGCACCATATGATTTCACAATGTTCAATACCTGTTTGGCTGTATTCCAGTAAGACATTGTCATTACGTAATCTATGTACTTATTGGTACGCCTGATCTGGTTGATGTTGTAATTATTGTAATCTACTACTGATAATATCCTGCCTGTCTTTGAATCCGGCCCCAGGTATTTGCCCAAAGCAATCACGGCACTATCAATATTTTTTGTCGTAGCACCACTATATTCCAGATCCAGGTCTACACCATCCAGCTGCCACTTATCCAGTGAATCTTTTACAATACCAGCCATCTTTGCGGCTTCGGCACCGGATAAATTTACCATGTTGCCGGAAAAGGAGGTACATACAATCCTGATGCCTCTCTTTTGCAATGCATGCGCCTTCGTCAACACATCATTCCAGTCATTGTAGCCCGATACCCCTCTGTGCTCAAACTCCCAGCTACCATCAGTCGTTTTAGCAATGCCCAGGGTAAAGATGTTCACTACATCCACGCTATCAGGAATAGCCTCCAAAGGGCCTACATCATTGCGGTCATAACAGCAACCACCCCAGTATTCTACCATGAGGGGTCTCTGGGTGAGCAGTGCCGGCGTATCGGTGCCGGGAGGCGTGGTTGTGCCTGTATGCTCTTTTGTACAGTACGCGAGGAAAATAAAAAATAAGAACAAGAGTCGTGGAAGATTGCGTGTCATGAAACAGTACCTTTTTTTGAATAAATGAAAAAAGCTAACACCGGCTTTATGCCGGTATTAGCTCTTATGCTTTGGAAAAAGAAATTGTATCAATGAGAACGCAAAGCGCAAAATATTTATGCGAAGCCTCCTGAAAATTTACTGAATGGGAATTGACTTTGTTTTGGTCACAATATCATCGTCATTCAGTTCACTATAATGAATGATCACATAGCCCGGTTTCTTTGGGTCTTTCTGAATCACCTTCACGCCTTCTTCCCACTGGTTACAATGGGTAGAAATAACAGGTACTGCAAGGATCCACTTCCCCTTCTTCAGGGTAAATACATGATAACCACTCCAGCAGCTGGTCCACCACCCGGGATTAATACCAATCTCATCTTTCCCGTCATTATTCAGGTCGCCCAAAATATCTATCGCCGCGTCCAGACAATTCGGAATTTTCAGCTCGGGAATAGCCTTGTTGGAAAAATGAATTACGGATGTACAACTATCATCCAGGCAAGTCATTTCCCGGGTCGTATCGATAGGTGCAGGTGTTAACCAGGCGTATTCTTTCACACCGTCCCCATCCACATCACAAAGTACGGCACCTTTCGCTTTCATTATTCTTTTCTCCACGTTGGCATCTGTAGTCAGGTCACTTTCCACAACAATCTTCCACGCATTGTTGACCTTACGAAATACAAGATAAGATGCATAGGTTTTGGTTGCACCATTAGTAGTAACGACCTTATCGAAACTACATTTCACATCCCCGTTTTCCAGTGTTGTGGATTTTACCTGGCCGGCTATCTGCTGGTTCAGGGTCGGGTATTTTTTAAAGACGGAAAGTTTGCCGGCAATACAATCCTGCTTTTTAAGTTGGGTACCATAGAATAATACTTCATTGTCGTAAAACAGGATAAGGGTGCCGATGTCCTGCTTGTTGTTTGCGGTATTCCATTCCTGAACTAAAGTGGCGGGATCTTTTGCCTGCTGTGCGTTTGAATGCAGATATAAGAGGCAAAGGAGTAAACTAACGAATGATTTCACTTGACTTAATTTAGCCATGTAAAGTACAAATAAATTATATTGATATGTCAAAGTATTTAAGTACATTCACTATACCCTTGAAAGCCGTAGCATAAAATACCACCTATTAGCGCTAAAGTGTTTTTTGAAGACCCTGACTATTCAACCAAGACCAAAATTCAATAATTGTTAAACCAAAACCACATGAAGAAAAATCTATTGCCCCTTTCATTCCCCGTTCTAATGTTATTGTTACTAGCCTCCTGTTCAAAAGACGCACAGGAAGTTAAACTGGCCCAAGGGCTGGTAAAGACCCCAAAACAAGACAGGGGATTCATCATTCTTACTGAGCAAAACGTCGACCAGCAAGCTATTTCTGAGGCTATCTCCAGCCTGGGTGTTAAGAAGTTTGTATTCAAAGAGGCCAATAAGGAATTGGGGCTGATCCGTGTACAAACGCCTGATCCGACCTTCCCCGAAAAGGCCAGAAAAGTAGCCGGCGTACAATCTGTATCTGTAGACATCGTGCAGAACTGGCGGTTGCCGGAGCGCACTTTCCGTTCTTCTATTCCCTATGGCAGTACCGCCATCACCAGTGGCACTACCCATGATTACGCAAAAACCAGTTCCAGCGCTGCCCTGACTGACAGGTACAGCTTTCTGCAATGGGGTCTGCAGGCTGTTCATGCACCCGAAGCATGGGCCAAAGGTTACAAAGGCGGTGGTGTAAAAGTAGCCGTACTCGATGGCGGTTTCCTGCTGAACAACCCCGAAATCAAACCTAACATTATTCTCACCCACAGTTTTGTGGAAGGTGAAGAAGTACAATACCATGGCAAAGAAGGCTTCAGCCACGGTAGCCACGTAGCCGGTACCATCGCCGCTATCAAGGATTCCAATGGGGTAGCCGGTGTGGCTCCCGAAGCTAAACTGATCCTGGTAAAAGTATTGTCCGATGCCGGTTCCGGTGCCTTCAGCAGCATCATAGACGGTATCTTCTATGCGACCAACCACGGTGCCAAGGTAATCAACATGAGCCTTGGTGGTGAGTTGCCCCTCAAGACCTTCACCGATGACAACGGCACTCCCGATGATCCTTCTGATGACTACGTAGTGGAATATGACCGCGACGTAAAAGAACTGATCACCGCTATCAACAGGGCTACACTCTACGCTAACCTGAATGGTACGACCGTGATTGCCGCCGCCGGTAACGATGGTTACAACTATGATTCAGAAAAACGCTTTATCACCTACCCTGCCGCGGCATTAGGTGTAATTGCCATCTCCTCAACCGGTCCGCTGGGATGGGGTATCAACCAGGATACTTCCCTGTACCTACCTTCCATCTTTACCAATTACGGTAAGAATTTCATCCACTACGCTGCTCCAGGTGGTAACTACACCCTGCCTCCAAACACCACTGTTGTGAGCGTAGGCGGTATCATCAACTATGAATATTTATTTGATTTTGTATTCAATATCGGTTTCTGGGATGAAGCGTCCGCTACTTACTATTATGGCTGGTCAGCTGGCACCAGTATGGCATCACCACATGCTGCGGCAGTGGCTGCGCTGATCTACAACAAATATCCTTTCGCCAATCCATTGCTGGTAGACCTTATTCTCAAGGCCTCTTCCACCGACTATGGTACCCCAGGCAAGGATAAATACTTCGGCGACGGGGAGGTAAATGCCGCCAAAGCCGTTCGCTAAGACTAACCCCTTACATACATACCAACAAATGGAAAAGGCTGTCTCAAACCCATTGAGCAGCCTTTTTCTATGCAGGTTCCCCCACAGCAACATGGAGCCTTAAATATCAGCCCCATGCTCCCTATTTCAATTCTATTCCATCCCCTTTTTTCTTTTACTATCAATATCAGGTAAAATATGCGCATTCAATCCACCAATATTCCGCATCTTACAGGCTGAAATTAAAACAGGTCGAATACATGAAGAAAACAATCGTTGCTTGCTCCGTTTTATTTGCAGCTATGCTGACAGTAAAACAAGCAACAGCCCAGGAAACTGATGGTCTGCACCACATGTCCAAGGAGTATGTAGCTCCTACCGATCCACTCGTGATCAAAAAACTGGATAAGTGGCAGGATCAACGCTTTGGCTTATTTATGCACTGGGGCCCCTATACCCTATGGGAAGAAGTAGAAAGCTGGAGCATTTGCCCTGATGACTGGGTGGTAAGAAAAGGCCCTTACTCCGCTGATTACAACGTATATCGCGAAGCCTATGAGAAACTACCCAATGAATTCAATCCCGTAGACTTCAACCCTGAAAAATGGGCTAAAGCCGCTAAAAATGCGGGTATGAACTACGTGGTATTTACAACCAAACACCACGATGGTTTCTGTATGTTCGATACCAAGCAAACGGACTACAAAATCACTGCTCCAAACGTACCTTTCTCCAAAAATCCTAAAGCAAACATCGCCAGGGAAATCTTTGACACTTTCCGTAAGGACAGTTTCATGATCGGTGCCTATTTTTCCAAACCAGACTGGCATAGCCAGGATTTCTGGTGGAAATACTACCCGGTGATGGGGCGTAACACCAACTACAATATCAAAATGTATCCTGAAAAATGGGCTGCATTTAAAGAATATACCTACCGCCAGATCGAAGAACTGATGACCAACTACGGTACTATCGACATCCTCTGGCTGGATGGTGGCTGGGTAAGGCCAGGCGGCAAACAGGAGATCGATATGCCTAAGATTGCTGCAATGGGTCGTAAAAATCAACCAGGCCTGATCGTAGTAGACAGAGAAGTACCCGGTGAATTCGAAAACTATGCTACGCCGGAACAAACGCTGCCTGAAAAGCCACTCCCTTATCCATGGGAAACCTGTATGTCTATGGGTGACAGCTGGACCTATACCCACACCGACCAGATGAAGTCTTCCCTGAAACTGGTTACCCTGCTGGTAAAGATCGTGTCAAGAGGTGGTAACTTCCTGCTGAACATCGGCCCGAGCGCAAAAGGTGACTGGACACCACAGGCCTACGAAAGACTGGCAGATATCGGTGCATGGATGAAAATCAACGGTGAAGGAATTCATGCTTCCCGTCCGGTAGCTCCCTACTCCGACAACAATGTATTCTATACACAAAGGAAAGACAGCTCTGCTACCTACGCATTCTTTACATCCGACAGCGATGCAGTGAAACTGCCTGAAACAGTGGCTTTTGCTATCGAAAAGCCTGCAAAGATTAAACGTGTAACACTGCTGGGTACCAAAGCGAAACTGAGCTGGAAACTCAACAATGGTAAACTGGAGATCAAAATACCTAAGAACTTACAACAACAAAGCGGTCTGAAATACGCCGCTACGTTCAAAGTAGAAGCTTAGTAACAATACTTGAGGAGCCGGTCACAAAAGCATATTTCAATATGCTCTTTTGTGGCCGGCTCTCCTTTTTAAGCAAAGCTGGTTCAGCATCTCCTGCCGTACCGCCCCACTCATATACTTCTCCCCGTTCAGCACCGTCTTCACCGCGTACTCCATCTCCTCCTTCTTCGCACTCTTACTCAGGTAGCCATCGGCACCCGCCAGCAGATTGTCAATTGCAAACGTCTTCTCATCTGCAGAAGTATAGATCATGACCTTTATGTCAGGACATTTCTCTTTCACCGGGCGTAGAATCTCCGGGTGCAAATCAGTAATTAATAAATCAAAACACCGGCTGTCCAAAAGGGCAAGCGCAGCCTCGCAGGTATCGGCAGTTTCAATGTCTGTGGGCTGGGGCATTGTAGCTATGATCTGGGTAAGTCCATACCTGAATATAGATGGGTCTATGGCTATCAAAATAGTTTTCATCAATAAAGAAATATGATTACATTCCACAAAACTAGAATATTAGAATTTTCGCATTTGTAGTACTTATACTACAAGCATATAGAATTTCTACTATGTGACGAAGATCAGTCTGAAGGTAATTTTGCATTGCGATATGAGATTGAAAGGTTAGCGTTTTTTGACCTATGTGAAACCGATCCGATGGGATCCATTTTTTAACCGTTCTCCCTGTATATGGATAAAAAGATTGCGCTGTTCAGCATCATGCTGCTCTCTGCCACCCTTTCGAATGCACAATATGTTTTAAAAGAAGCAGATAAACAGGCATCCTTGTATAATTATACTGCTGCCATTCCTTTGTACAAAAAGGCTTTCAGTAAAAAAGTAACCGTTCGCGCCATCCGAGGAGTAGCTGACAGTTATCAATTATTGAACGAATATGCGGAAGCCGAAACATGGTATCGCAAACTCGTTGTACTTCCTGAGCATACTGCCAACGATGAACTGCACTATGCAAAAGTGCTGATCAATAATGCTAAATATACAGATGCCAAAGAAGCACTAGATGGTTACCTGGGAAAGCAGCCGAATGATCCGCTGGCGATCAGCATGAAACAAGGTTGTGATAGCGCTATGAAGTGGAATGCTAAACCGGTAAAAGGGGATTTGGAAAACCTGAAAGCCATGAATACGCAATGGGCGGACTGGGGTACAGGTTTTAGAAATGGCAGGTTTGTATTTGCATCGGATCGTCCTTATGATTCCCTGCGTCACGACAAGCTCTTTAACAATTCGAATATCAGCAGAAAGAAATATGGCTTTACCGGCCGTAGTTATCTTCACCTGTATGAAAGCGATGGTTTTGACAGCAGCAGCACCCGCCTGCTCTCCCGCAATGTAAACGGTGACTACCATAGTGCCAAAGCAACGTATACGGCTGATGGAAATACCATGTATTATGCGGTGACAAACCTGGTAAAAAAGAAAGGCCGTTTTGCAGAGCAGTTATATACCCTGAACGTAGAACTGAAAGCATCTAAATGGAACAATACAAACGGTAACTGGGAAACAGACAGCTTTCAATACAATGAGATCTTTGATTACAGTGTAGGAGATCCCTTCATCAGTGCTGACGGACGTACGCTCTATTTCGTAGCCGATTATGGCACTCGTGGTTTAGGTGGCACTGATATTTATTATTGCACCAGGGGAACGGACGGTAAATGGGAAACACCTGTAAACATGGGCCCATCCATCAATACAGCAGGTAGTGAGCGCACCCCGTTCATGGATAGCACAGGTGTATTTTACTTCGCTACTGATGGCAGACCCGGCATTGGTGGTTTAGATATTTTTTCTGCAAAGCAGCAGGAAGGCAAATGGTTTCCTGTAAATATGGGAGCACCGGTCAACAGTGCACAGGATGATTTTAGTCCGGCTTATAATACGGGCAAGACCTTATATTTCTCTTCCAACAGACCTGGCGGATATGGTAACGACGACATCTACCGCTTTACCCCCTGGAAGATCCTCGTGTTCAGCCTGGAAGGAAAAGCATTTGACAAAGTAACGAAAGCGCCATTAAACAATGCAACGGTAACACTGGCAAACAAAGCTACAGGCAAGGTGCTGACAGCAGAAACAGACGATGCCGGTAATTACAGATTCGTACTTGATAGTTTGTCTGATTATGGATTGAATGCCACAAGAGTGACCTACAATCCTGCTGAGAATGCTGTAGTCACTACCAATGGATTGACAGAATCGCAGGTATTACACCAGGATGTGTGGTTACAAAAAATTGAAATAAAACAGGTAGCAGCACCTGAAAAGAAACCTTTGATCATAGCGAAAGCAAATGTGACAGGCCATAAGATAGACTTGGGTAACCGATTCAACCCGGCAAACGTATACTTCGACCTGGGAAAATCAACTGTAAGACCTGATGCGGCGAAAGAGCTGAATAAGCTCATAGCACTGATGAAAGAAAATCCATCCTGGAAATTAGCGATGGGATTCCATACAGATAGCCGCTCAGACGACAATTATAACATGAAATTATCGCAGAGAAGAGCTGCGTCAGTATTACAATATTTCATATCACAGGGCATCGCCAAAGAGCGTATGACAGCTACCGGATATGGCGAAACGAGATTAATTAACCGTTGTGCAAACGGTGTGCATTGTTCGGAACAAGAACATCAGGCCAATAGAAGGACTGAATTTGAAGTGTTTGACAGGTAAAAAGGATTGATGTTTACTAATAAGCGGTTCAATGAATTTCATTGAGCCGCTTTTTTATTATACATGGCTTCCCTTTTATTTTCCTGTTGTGTGTATAGTTAGAAACATTGTCCTGCGCACTCATCGGTGTTATCTCCCTGAAAATGGCATGGCCCCGTCTTTGTGCATTGTTCTTCATTAAAAGAACAATATGAAAGCAGCCGTTTTTCACCATCCGGGTAAGATTTCTTTTGATTCAGTAGCAGACCCGATTATAGAGAAAGAGACAGACCTCATTCTGAAAGTAACCTCCACAGCCATTTGTGGCTCTGATTTACATATATACGATGGTTTCTTTCCACAAGGCAAAGACCTGATAATGGGACATGAATTCATGGGCATCGTGGAAGAGACAGGTCGTGGTGTTACCAAATTCAAAGCAGGAGACAGAATTGTTGTGCCCTTCCCCATCGCCTGCGGACAATGCTATTTTTGTCAGCATCAACTGCCTACAGCCTGCGAGCATTCCAATCCTGAATATTACGGTCCTGAAGGCGATATGCTGAAAGGCAAAGGAGGCGCACTCTTCGGCTATACAGACCTGTATGGGGGGTATAGTGGCGGACAGGCAGAATATGTTCGTGTGCCTTATGCGGATGTAAGTCCACGCAAAGTATCAGATGCACTTGTCGATGAGCAGGTCTTATTCCTCACAGATATCTTTCCTACCGGCTGGGCGGCAATCGACTGGGCACATCTGAAAGGGGGTGAAACAGTGGCCATCTTTGGCTCAGGACCTGTAGGCCTGATGGCACAAAAAGCAGCCTGGCTACAGGGTGCAGGCAGGGTGATTGCCATTGATCCTCTCAATTACAGATTAGAAAAAGCAAGGGCAGTGAACAATGTTGAAACTATTAATCCCCACGAAGTAAATGCTGTAGAAGTAATCCGGGAATTAACCGGGGGACGTGGTGCAGATGTATGCGTCGATGCTGTAGGCACCGAGGCGGAGCGCTCTTTCTTTGACAAAGTGAAAGCTGTGATCAATTTTGAAAAAGGCACCATGAAAGTAATGGAAGCCTGCTTTGAAGCAGTAAGACGCGGCGGTACAGTAACAGTGGTAGGCGTGTATGGAAGCCCTTATGATAACTTCCCTGTGCACAGGATCTTTGACAAGGGTATTAAGATCCAGATGGGACAGGCACCGGTTACAAACTATATAGATCACTTAATAAACCTGGTAGATACCGGCAAAGTAAAGCTGCATGACATCGTAAGCCATACATTACCATTGGCAGAAGTTTCTCATGCATACGACATCTTTAAGCATAAGGAAGACGATTGTGTAAAAGTTATTCTCAAACCCTGATAAAAGCTTATAATTTATGTTTTACCACGTAAAAGACCTTCAATTCAACGCGAGGGTGTCCAAACCCGATCCTGCATTTGCCACTTTATTGCTGGAACAGTTTGGTGGTGCCAATGGCGAACTGGCAGCGGCGCTCCGTTATTTCGGTCAGGCCTTTGCAGCAAGGAATCCATTCCCTGATAAATATGACCTCCTGATGGACATCGCCACAGAAGAGTTTAGCCACCTCGAAATTGTAGGTGCAACAATTCAGATGCTATTGCAAGGTGTGAATGGCGACCTGAAGAAAGCCGCTGACGAATCAGAGATCATGCAGATGCTGGATGGCAGAAAAGCCAAAGAGGAGATCATTCATAAATCTATGATAGCCCCGCAATTCCTCACCTCTTCAGGCGGTGGCCCGGCTTATACCAATAGCCAGGGTGTACCCTGGACCGCTGCTTACATTAATGGAGATTGTAATGGCGACCTTACGGTAGACCTGCGTTCTGATATAGCTGCAGAGTCAAGGGCAAAAATTACTTACGAATACCTGTTGCAGTTTACAGACGATCCATATGTAAAAGAGACGCTGAAGTTCCTGATGACAAGAGAAGTGGCGCATTTCCAGATGTTCGAAGCAGCCCTGGAAACTATTCAGCCAAACTTCCCGCCCGGTGTATTGCAATCCGATCCACGCTATAGCAATTTGTATTTCAATATGAGTAGTGGTGCGGACATCAGGGGACCATGGAACGAGGGCGAGTCTTCACAGTTAGGCGAAACCTGGCAGTTCATTGAAGATCCGGTAAGTTATGTACTGAAAACAAATGGCCTGACAGATATAGAACCTAAGGGCACAGCCAGAACACTGAAAGGTGTGGATGAAATTGATCATGGCATGAGTGCACAACGAAGCGAAGAAATTAATATGGCAGTACCAATTGGCGAACAGGTTTGGAGCCAGTCAGCCAAAGATCTGGAAATAGAAAATGGAAGCAAACGTAGGAGTAAAAAATAGCATTGCATTAGAACTAGTGTGTTATACTGATCCGCTTTGTTGCTGGAGCTGGGCTTTTGCGCCTGTGCTCCGGCAATTGAAAGTGGAATATGGCGACATGATCTCCCTGCGATATTGCATGGGAGGCATGTTATCAGATTGGAAGCAATACCATGATCCTGTGCAGGCCGTCTCCCGTCCTTTGCAAATGGGCCCCGTCTGGATGCAGGCCCGGCAAATGACGGGAGCTGTTATTGACGACAGGATCTGGTTCAGGGATCCTCCTGCCTCTTCTTACCCTGCCTGCGTGGCCGTGAAAACAGCGGCGCTGCAGTCAGCCGAAATGGAAGAAAGATACCTGTATTTATTATGGGAAGCTGTCATGGTAAAAGGGAAAAATATAGCAAAGAAAGAGGTGTTGCTTGACATTGCAGCGGCGCTTGAAACTGAATACCCGGAAAGCTTTTCTGCAGAAAGGTTCGGCATCCAGCTGGGCTGTAAAGCTACTGTAGATGCATTCAAATCAGATTTGCAGGAAGTGAGCTACAGGCGGATAGAGCGTTTTCCGTCGCTGTTGCTGACTTCACGGAAATCAGGACAAGCGCTGCTGCTTACAGGCAACAGACCCTTTGAAGCGGTGGCAAAGAGCGTGGAGAAGGTGATCAGTTCTCAATAGTTGACCAGGTCGTTTTATGAAAGCTACAAGAGGTTGTAGGAAAAGTAACCTGATGGTATTTAGAATATAATAAATTCTTTCCATCAGGGATCCGGATTAAATCCCGGAAATTACTTTTGCTACAACCTCTTTTTTTTGTGTATCACCTGTTTCCCTGATCACGCGTTTTTCTACTTGCCTGCGAGATGATATAAATGACAACACCTACGACAACTACAGCTAAAGCGATTAATGGTATGAGCATAAAATTAGTTTTATGTATTCATTCAGAAATAGTGCCAGCAGGCAAATGCACGGACCGCCAGGCTCAGTACTGGTATCGTTTTGCGGCCCCTTTTACCCATTAAATCTAATTTGGATTAACACAATAAAATCAACGCCTTTAAAATATAGCATATTTTTTGCGCCATGCTCAGCATGCAAAAATTAGTACTCCTACGCCACGGCGAGAGCCTTTGGAACCTGGAAAACCGTTTCACCGGCTGGACAGATGTCGACTTATCCCAGACCGGCATTGAACAAGCCAGACATGCGGGAAAATTACTGGCTGACAACGGTTTTCATTTTGACCTCGCCTTTACCTCCGTGCTCAAAAGAGCCATTAAGACCTTACACCTGGCCCTGGAAACCATGGATCAATTGTATATCCCCGAAGAGAAATCATGGCACTTAAATGAGCGGTTTTATGGTGCTTTGCAGGGATTGAATAAAGCGGAAACAGTGCAGCAATATGGAGAGGAACAGGTCCATAAGTGGAGAAGAGATCCACATGAGCACCCACCCGTTCTGGAAAAAACTGATCCCCGCTTTCCAGGCAATGATCCCAGGTACAAGGACCTGTTGCCCAGCGAACTGCCTGTGACGGAAAACCTGAGTGAAACCATGGACCGGGTACTCCCCTACTGGACAAATAAGATTATCCCTGCACTAAAACAGAAAAAGCAGGTGATCATTGTTGCCCATGGAAATAGCCTGCGTGCATTGATTCAGTACATCGATCATCTCAGTGATGAAGAAGTAACGAAGCTGGACATCCCTACTGGAACTCCCTGGGTGTATGAATTGAATGATGATTTAAGCAGGATCAGGCATTACTATCTATAATGTTATCTGCCCTGGAGGCAGTGCCATTCTTAAACATAATAAGCTCAAGAGAGCGGAGGGCTGTTATTTCATAACCTACTTTTTTCATCATAGATTGATGGAGTGGCTGAAATGCAGGCTGGGAAATAATGCCCTTGCAAAATTGGAGATAAGCAAGATAGGCTTCATAATCATGGATCTGGTATTGCCAGGCATCTTTCCCTTTTATATAGCGATAAACCCTGCTATCCCAGATAGCGTAATTTTCAGGATTGATAAAGTGTAATAACTTGGAAACGCCGACTAAAGAGTTATTAAAACAGGCCCTTAGGAGGTCTAGTTCTTCTGCAGTAAGCAAGACTCCCTGCTTTACTTTGTTCAATATAGCCACCGCATTATCAAACTGGCTCTCGTCTTTCCTGAAATTGAAGATCGTTGGCATCCATCCATAAGTAAAATGGATACCAATCACCAAATGATGCTTTGTAATGACATCAATATCTTTAAAATATTGCAGGAATTCAGGATAAGCGACCAGGTAGGATTTGTCTTTTTCAAAGACAACCTTCGACTCATCCTCTTTTAGTTTTTCAAGTGAAATTTTATCGAACATAAGCGCTATTTCGGCTTCTTCTTCGACTGCTGCTTCTGCAGCGTCTCCTCGTTGATCTCCTCTGCAGTCTTCGGTTTTGTCAGGTCCTTCTTCTTATAATCCAGGGGCTGTCCTACCGGATACTTGCCTAACTGCAGGGCATCATGAAACACTTTTTCTATATGCACCCACTTCCCGCCTTTCCACTTAAACCCTTCATAATCCAAGTCGGACACAAAGGTAGAAGGCTTTCCAGGCTGGTTCGTCTCAGAAATGAGGTGATCATATACGATCATATCCATCTCCTGGTTATAACTCAGACTCACGGTACCATCTTTCTTATACTCCATGATAAACCTGTTCTTCAGCGGCTTTGGAATTGTATCTTCAGCATAACTAAAGAAAGGCCCACCAAACACTGGCTTGCCGTCTTTAAAAGTCAACATCTCTATCAGCTTCTTCTGACTGCGCATATTATTCGCGTCCCAACCAAACAAGGTGTAGTAATTCGTATTAAAGAACCTGCGTTGCAGGATTTTATAATACATACAACCAAACCAGTTCTTATTGTCAGTAATCGTGTCTGTATTCAGGATATAATCAGATGCATCAAACAGGGGGAACAACTTCAGTTTACCATCCTCCGTACGCATCTGGATGGCACCATAATGATGGAAGAAGGTGTTCTCACTCTCCAATCCCCAGGTAAAGATACGAAAAGTACTATCCTGCGGATATTGAATAGAAACAGTGCTGATAGAATCAAAAGGAAAATAAAAGGAGTTCGGGGTCTTCAGGGCCTGCACCAGTTTTGGGATGAAACGGTCATTGGCATTCTGGCGGGCATCTTCACTCCTGCCATGTAAAATAAGGTCAGATAAGTATTTCAGGGAATCCTGTTGTGCGATCAGCGTCGCTGCATCAGTAGCAGTGATCTTTTGTCCCTTTACAACAGCAGCCACAAACAGCAGACAGGTAAACCCAATTATGCGCACTTTCTTCATAGCCTTATTTACGTTATATGAAACAAATTTATTGTATGATCTTTGAAAATTCCAATAAATTGTCGCACTTAAAATCGATCATTGGATTCGGAAATGGTGTTTCCGGTTTAGTAGAAGGGATAAATACTGTCTTCATTCCCAGTTGTTTCCCAAATTTCATATCCCCCATGGTATTGCCTACCATAATAGATTTACTGAAATTGATCTCCGGAAATTCCGCCTGCGCCTGCATGGCCATACCTGGTTGCGGCTTACGGCAGGGGCTGTCATTGTTGACATCCGGACAATGGTAGATAGCATCGATCCTGCCCCCGTGTAGACGGATTTCATTCAGCATATGGGTATGGATCACTTTTAATCCTTCTTCGCTTAGCAGCCCCCTTCCAATACAACGCTGGTTTGTAGTGATCACAATCCGGCCAAAACGGGCATTTAATAGAGGCATTGCGGCGAGCACTCCTTCCGAAAAACGGAACATCTCCCATTGCAGCACATACCCGTCTTTAATTTCCTCGTTCATGACACCGTCGCGGTCCAGGAATAATGTCCAGCTATTATCAATTGTAATCATGCCTGTTTATATACTATCGTGCCAGCCTATGGCCTTTTAATGGTTCTTTTTTTCCTTTTTAAACCATTCCCCGGATGCTGCTAACAACAAGTCCTTCTTATATCAGTACCCTCCGCTATCCTGCCAGCTCCTGCTGCGCACGCTCATAATCAGCAGGTACACCAATATCTATAAAATAGGAATCACTCTCAAACCCGTACACTTCTCCATTCCTGACCTGTGCTTCCAATACATCCTTTTCAAAAGAGAATTTCTTAGGCAATCCTAATCCCTCCAGGTACTCCCTGTTCGCCACATAAATCCCGCCATTGATCAATCCTTCATCACAATACTGCTTTTCCAGGAAGGCCGTGATCCTGCTATTTTCATCCAGCTTTACGCTGCCGTAACGATCAAATTGCTGCATTGGCTTCAGGGCCAGGGATAGCTTGCTTCCCTTTTCCTGGTGCCAGTTTGAATAATCAAACAGGTCTACATTGAACAGCGTATCTCCGTTCATAATGAAGAATTCATCTTCCTCCAGCTCTTCCAATGCATTCATGATCGCGCCACCGGTACCCAGCGGTTCTTCTTCAATCACGAAATCGACCTTCATCGTCCATTCATTGGATTCAATGTATGCTATCACCTGTTCTGACAGGTGGCCCAAAGATAATACGACATGCGTCATACCTTCCTTCAGCAGGTAGCGCAACAGATAATCTATAAAAGGAACATCGCCCACAGGAGCCATGCATTTAGGCTTATCAGCAACTACACTACGTAAACGGGTACCCAGCCCTCCTGCTAATACAATACATTCTGTAATCATGATCCAAACAGGTTATTTTCTACGATTTCACAAATGATATGACCGATAGTAATATGCGACTCCTGGATGCGGGGTGTATCAGAAGAAGGTACATTCAGCAGGATGTCGCTGCCATCTTTCATTTTACCGCCAGACATACCAGTCATACTTACAACAGTCATTCCTTTTGCTTTTGCCACCTTGATGGCTTCCAGGATATTGGCAGAATTACCTGAGGTAGAAATACCGACAAACACATCGCCAGCCTGGCCGATGCCGCGCAGCATACGGGCATATACTTCATTGTAACCATAGTCGTTCCCAACGGCCGTCAGGAATGAGGTGTTGCAATGTAATGCTTCGGCATACAGGGGTGATCTGTCTTTATAAAAACGGCCGGAAAATTCTGCAGCCAGGTGTTGCGCATCGGCAGCACTACCGCCATTTCCTGCGAATAATACTTTATGGTTTTGTTGAAAGCAGGCAGTGATCACGCTTGCTACCTGTGCAATGTTTCTCACTAATTCTTCGTCCTTTATAATCGCTTCTTTTACTGCGATGCTTTCCTGAATTGTTTTAATAATTTTTTCTGTCATTGCTGCTGCTTTTAAATAACCGGAATTTTCACTTCCCGGCTCTCATAATCGGAAATGGGTCGTCCAGGTTCCACTCCCTGCATTAAATTCCTAATGAATCCAATCCCACCTTAAATCGTCCAGGTATTCACGCCCTGATGCGTAAAATGATACCTTTTCACCTGTCCGCCAAATGCATTCAGTGCATCCACCACTGCATACCGGGTATTCCCCGGACAATAAAATGTCATAAATCCACCGCCACCGGCACCAGATATCTTCCCTCCGGAAGCTCCCGCACGTTTAGCTGCTTCATAAATCTCATCTAACTGGGAATTCGAAATCCCTTTTGCCATGTTTTTCTTATGCTGAAAACCATAATCAAGGATCTCTCCAATTTTATCGATCGTTCCCTTCAGCAAAGCCTCCTTCATCATCACCGCCTGCTCTTTCAGGTGGTGCATGGCTTCAATACTCGCCTCTTTTTTCTCCGTCACATTCTTCTGCTGTTCAGATATAATGCTGCTGGACAAACGGCTGGTAGACGTATAATACAAAACCAGGTTGTTTTCCAGTTCATCCAGGTATTTATCCTTTATACGCAGCGGATTTACAATTACTTTATCACCGTAAAACTCCATGAAGTTCACCCCCCCAAATGTAGCTGCATACTGATCCTGTTTCCCCCCGGCCTGTTGCAAATCCTCTCTTTCAATGCAGTAAGCAAGGTGTGCCATATCATACTCACCCAGGGGCAGTTTCAGCCACTCGGCAAAGGCTCCCAGCACCGCTACTACCAGGGTAGAAGATGTACCCAGGCCGGAACCCGCCGGTGCGTCTACAAATGTTGTCAGCTTAAAACCCGAAGGAATACCATAGTCTTTAGCAACACGATTAATGACTCCTTTCAGAATATCCAGTTTACCATCGCAGGTAAGTGGGAATACGGCTTCGCATTCCAGTTGTTCCTTCCTGTCTGCCGATTCAAAGATAACTTTGTTCTCAGCAATGGGCTCGATAGCTGCCCTGGCGTATAACGAGATGGTCGCATTGAGAATAGCGCCACCAAACATATCAGAATATGGACTTACATCGGTACCACCGCCTGCCAGTCCCAGGCGTAATGGTGCTTTACTACGATAGATCATGTTTAAGTAATATGGACCGGCAAGATAAATGATTCCTGCGGGGGAACATTTAAAAAACCGTTAAAATATCTGAGAATTCTTTCAGGTGGATGATTTTGATTGCCAGCCTGTAACAGGAGAATTGCTTTAAAAAAATCGCCAGTTGAGAAAATGCGGCTTTACAATCCCGTCAGCCGCAGGATCTCCTTCGCCAGCCTGTCCCACGAATACTTCTCCTTCTCTACATGAACGGCGGCCGTCATATCTGCCTCCCTGTTCTCAACATAATACTGCTCAATCTTCGCCGCTATATCCGCCGGCTCCGGTTCACATTGAAATCCCACCACATTATCAGGCACCATTTCCAGCAAACCTCCTACCCTCGTCACTACCATCGGCTTTTCAAAGTGGTAGGCAATCTGTGAAATTCCACTCTGCGTCGCGCTCTTATAAGGCTGTACGACCAGATCGGCCGCACAGAAATAATTTTTAACTGCATCGTTCGGAATAAAATCCGTGTGCATCAACACCCGGTCCCCGAGCTGCAACTTCGCCAGCAACTCATTATACGGCACCGGATCTTCATAATACTCCCCTGCTACAACCAGGTGTACATCCAACTGCTTCAGGCGCTCATCAGCCATTGCCTGCAAGAGCAGATCCAGGCCTTTATACTGGCGGATAAACCCAAAGAAGAGAATATATTTCTTTCCCGCATCCAGTTTCAAGACCGCCCTGGCAGCCGCTTTGGAAATCGGCGTACCATAGTTATCATAAATCGGATGAGGGATCAGTGATACTGGCTTATTGGGTTCAAAGACCTTGAGATCATCCAATACCGACTGACTCATTGCAATGAATGCATCCACCGGTTTCAGGAAATATTTGGTAAAGGCCACATCTCCTGGCCGCTTTTCATGCGGAACCACATTATCCAGGATAGAGAAGGCTTTCGTATTGCCTCTTTTACCCAGGCGAATCAGGGAACCCAATGCAGGGCCCATCAGTGGCAACCAGTACTTGGCAATGATCAGGTCCGGCTTCATTTTGCGGATCTGCCTGCCCAGTTTCAACCAGTTCAGCGGATTGATAGAATTAATCCTGCGGGAGATCTTCAGGTGAGGTGGCGCAGGTTCTGTAGCATATTGACTCTTGCCGGGAAAAAGGAATTTTGGATATTGCAGGGTAAAGGTCCAGATCTCTACGTCTGCATCCTTTTGCAGTTCTTCAGCCAGTCTTTCATTGTAGGCGGCGAGGCCTCCACGATAAGGCCAGGCGGGTCCCAGGATAAGTATCTTCTTTCTTCCCATTAGCAATTATTTCGTTCGGTCAAGAGTAGTTTCCACAAGGTAATCGTTTCTTTCAACGGCATTCCTGGTTACCAGTTCCCCGATGAAACCGGCCAGGAACAGCTGGGATCCGATGATCATAGCCAGCAGTGCCAGGAAGAAGATAGGGCGATCTGTCATTTTATAGACATCATGAAAAAGCTTCTCATACCCAAGATAGGCGGCGATCACGAAACCGATCATAAAGAACAGGGTACCCAGGGCTCCAAAGAGGTGCATGGGGCGCTTACCGAACTTCCCGATGAACATGATGGTAGCCAGGTCCAGGAAACCATTGATAAAACGCTCCAGGCCGAACTTGGATACGCCGTATTTACGGGCGCGGTGCTCAACTACCTTTTCCCCGATATTGCGGAAACCATTCCATTTTGCAATAACAGGGATGTAACGGTGCATTTCACCGTATACTTCAATGCTCTTCACCACTTTTTTACGGTAGGATTTCAGGCCGCAATTCATATCGTGCAGCTTCACCCCACTCATCCTGGTAGTGGTCCAGTTGTATAATTTAGAAGGCAGGTTCTTGGTCAGGGCACTGTCATAGCGTTTCTTCTTCCAGCCGCTCACGATGTCGAAACCATCGTTTTTGATCATGCTGTACAGCTCCGGAATCTCGTCCGGGCTATCCTGCAGATCCGCGTCCATGGTGATGATCACATCCCCTTTGGCCATCTTGAAGCCTTCGTTGAGGGCAGCCGATTTGCCATAGTTACGCTGAAATTTGATGCCTTTAATGCTAGCATTGGCAGCTGCCAGGTTTTGGATTACCTCCCAGGAATTATCAGTACTACCATCATCTACCATCCACACTTCATAGGAAAACTGGTTCTCCTTCATGACACGGTCTATCCATGCTGCCAGTTCCGGCAGTGATTCATCTTCGTTTTTTAAGGGAACGATTACGGAAATATCCATCTTAAGTTACTATGTGTTAATGGTTACTTTCTGCGAACGATCAGGGAAAGTATCGCGGAAAGGATGAATGATTTAATCAGCTTTTGCAGATAATTTATGACACTGCCTGCAATTGTCACGCCATATTCACCTGTTTCTGCCTCTTTCAGTTCCCTGTTATAATCGGATTCAGAGTAACCCAATGCTTTATAAAGGTTTTTCATCTCCCTCACATCCGCGATATGCGCCTGTTTCATCTGTTCTACCAGGGAAGGATCTATAAAATTGAACATGACATAGGTAAAAATGACCCCAATCAGCAAGGATATCACGAAAGTCGTAAAAACAGGCTGCAGGACGGTCTTAAAATCTATTTTTCCCCCAAAGGCTTTTCTGCGTTCCAAGCCTGCCAGGAGCGCACACACGGCGGTAGCTGCCAGTTCAATACCTCCGAAAAGGAGGCTTTGCAGCTTAATCGGGTTGGTGAAATAGAAGATCAGCCCGGCTACAATGCCGGCTAATCCGGCTATTAAACCCCACTTAACGCCCTGGTTGGGAGAAGATGCATTACTCATACTCAAAATGACATTTATTAAAGTTGGGCATTGGTGCCATTAATGATTCCTTTTACCGAACCCTTCAACCGGGTGCCAAGATACGCCGAATTTTTGGACCTGCTCGCCAGATGTGCCGGTGTCAGCGTCCACTCCTCCTCAGGATCAAAAATGGTGATATTCGCCACTGCTCCCACTGTCAGCCCATGCGCCGGCAGGTTAAAGATCTTCCTTGGCTGGATCGCCAGCATGTCTACCAGTTTTTCCAGCGGCACTTCCGGCAGGTACTGGCGCAGTACCCCAAAAGCACTCTCCAGGCCAATCATCCCATTCTTAGCATATTCAAATTCAAGCACTTTGGCATCCCAGTCCTGTGGCAGGTGGTGGGTGGCAAAGCAGTCGACCAGTCCATCTTTTACCGCCTGCTGCAGGGCTTTTACATCTTCCTTGCTGCGGAGCGGCGGGTTCACCTTCAGGTTAGAATCGTAGGTTTCAAGCTGGTTATCACTGAGGCTCAGGTGGTAAGGAGTCACAGAGCAGGTCACCTTTATACCTTTTTTCTTTGCCTCAGCAATGAGCTGGATGGCTTTCGCCGTGCTTACCCCCGTGAAGTGAATTTTTGAATCGGTATACGCTGCCAGTTCCAGGTCGCGCTGAATAATCAGCTCTTCGGCAATGGCTGGTTTGCCAGCCATCCCCAGCTGGGTGCTATAGATACCTTCATTCATGAGGCCATGAGCAGAGATACTCAGGTCATCAGGCAGTTGTATGATAGTGCCGTCTACGGCTTTCACGTACTGGAGGGCTTTGAGCATAATGCCCGGGCTCTGGATCGGCTTCAGGCCATCGGAGAAGGCCACTGCACCGGCTTCCCGCATTTCGTACATCTCTGCCAGTGAAGTGCCTTCAATGTTTTTGGTGACAGCGCCAATCGGCAGTACCTGTACACCAGTGTGCCGGGTACGGCTGATGACGTACTCGATCTGTGGTTTTGTGTGCAGCGCAGGCTGGGTATTAGGTACGATGAGTACAGTGGTATATCCACCTTTTGCCGCTGCAGCTGCCCCACTTTGAAGGTCTTCCTTGTATTCCTGACCGGGATCAGAAAAGTGAGCGAATACATCGGTCCATCCTGGAGAGGCGTGGAGATTACTGCCTTCAACGATCCGGGCGTTTGCCGCGGAAATGTTGTTTCCAATCTGGCTGATGACGCCATTTTCGATTAAAATGTCCTGCTGCTGGCCGTGATTTGGCGCACCAGGAGCGATGATTTGTACGTTTTTGAGTAATATATGCATGCTATACTAACTGAGTCTAAACCTTTCTGGAAATACCGGGGACAAAAGTAATAGAATTTCGGGGTAAGGAGTGCAGTGGGGGATAAAAAAGGCCATCCGGGTGTCGTCACAATATTTATTATCTTGGCATACAATTCAATATTTCATGCACGAAGCCCTCATCAACAGTATATCCTCTCTGATCCATGTCTCAGAAGAAGAAAAAGAATGGATAAAAGAAAAATTCATTCCCCGGACATATAAGAAGAACGACTATTTCCTGCGGGAAGGACAGGTATGCAGGGAGGCCGGATTCATTGCGGAGGGGCTGGTCAGGTATGTAATAAGCAAGGAAAATGGAGAAGAGTTAACCGTAGATTTTAATAAAGAACTGGAATATACCTGCAACTATGCCAGTTTTCTTGACAAATCACCCTCTGGCACAGGCATCCAGTGTATAGAACCCAGTACGATCCTTGTGATCTCCTACGATGACCTGCAGACTTTTTATACTCACCTTGCCGAGGGCCAGAAGTTTGGAAGACTGATCTGCGAATTCTTATACGTACAGACTATCAAAAAAGTAAGCACGATGTACATCAATCAACCGGAACAACGCTACCTGCAATTCCTGGATGCCTATACCTCCCTCCTGCCAAGGTTACCACAATACTACATCTCTTCCTATGTAGGCGTAAAGCCGCCATCACTCAGCCGGATCCGGAAAAGACTCAGCAGGTAATTTATTAACCTGGGTGAACGAACAGGCATTTTGGGCGACCTAGTTTTGTGTTATCAAAAACATGATAATATGAAAACAGGATCTCAGAAAACTGCTTATTTTATTTCGCTTGTTACAGGCGCTTTCATGGTCTTTATTGGCCTAAGATTTTTTCTTAGTCCGCTTGCGGCAGAAGCTGCATTCGGCATTCATACGGGTATCACCAATCACCTGGAGTTTCACTACATCAAGGGGATTCGTGATTTGGCTACCGGCTTATTAACGCTGGCACTTCTCTTCAATAAAGAATACAGGAGCCTGGGATGGCTCATGCTCTGTATGAGTATTATACCTGTAAACGATTTCATGCTGGTACTTCATACGCCGGATCATCCCGGATGGGCGATCTATTCTCATCTTACAGCCATTCTAATTTGCCTGACAGTAGGTGCATATTATTTGTCAACCACCAAAAAACCTGTGTCATATGCTGTTTAGTATTTTGTTATTAATCCATTTCATTGCATTTGCCTTCTATGTCGGTTACCTCGCTCTTCTATGGCCGGTAAAGGGGAAAGGCCCCCGTAGTAAAGCCGGGTTTATATTGGGAATGATTATACTGCTCACAGGCATATTGATGGTGATGATGATCTATCCGAATGTTAATTATTACAAAGTCGTTCCGAAAACAGCGGCATTCCTGGTTGTAACGGTGATCTATATATTCTTTGAGAAGAAAGAGTTGACTACAACAGCCTATTACAGTTTAATAGGGTTAACATTGCTGGCGGGGTGTATCGCTATCTTTCATTAATTATTTATCATGTTCCGGTTCCGTGGCGACGTACCTTGTTAGGTCGGCCATTTGGGGGCCGGAACATTGACTTAAGGATTTAATTCTATGTTCAAAGCATCCCTGCTTACAGGCGATTTTGTGGTGCTGATATGTCAGGGAAGAACAATAGTACTTACAAGCAATTAAAGACGCAATGGAAAAGTGAAAAGGGATAATGCAATTACTTGCATTCAGCTTCATTAGATTATTTACAATATTCAATTATTTTCTTTGCAATTTCATGTGGTGCTAATACGTAATCAGGATGATCATTTGCAATAAGGGCTTTGGGCAGAATAGGTTGCTCTGCCGTATATGGATCCTGCACGACAATCAATCCTCCCGCCTTCTCGACTTCAACAGCACCAACAATCCCATCGAATCCTCCCCCACCGGACAAGATTACTCCCATACAATGATCTCCGGCTGCAGCTGCCAGGGATGAAAAGAATATATCAATGGCCTTATTCAACTTTTGTTCTTCCTCAGTCCGATCACGAACGACCAATTCATCATTAACGATTCTCATAAATTTCCCTTCAGCGATTACGTAAACCTTACCGGGTTCAATAGTAAAATTATGGTTCACCTTTATTACAGGTAGCGTGGTGTAAGATTTTAGAATTGAATCCAATTTGGAGGGGTATGTGCTGGAGAGGTGCTGCACGACAATTAATGCAGCATGAATAGTAGTTGGGAGTTCCCTTAAAATATGGCCCAGTGGTTCAATACTGCCAGCGGATGCGCCAAAGGCTACTACTTTATAATTAAATGCCATAGGAGAGTATTAATGTAGGAGTGTGTTGCAAATCTGTCTCCAAAGTACTGATTGGGGTGGATGGGATTAAAATCCTTTATGACAGCGGATCTTTGATATGAACAAAGTTGGTTTTTAATTATATGTGCATACTAAAGGGCAACAATATGGGGTATGAGCGGGTAGTTAATTGCTCAGGGGGGGGTCAGCAGGGCTTATTATCTAATGCAGCAGGACCGGATCCGAAACCGGTGATGATAGTAGCGGGGGTCGTTGATCCATCCGGTAAGCAGTTTATTTATTATAGGGTGTTTACACTTATTCGCAAACTATTTCAAAGAAAAGATACTCTTCCCTTTCAGCGATAAATTTTAGGGCACCATCATAGTCATGGTAATTCTTATTAGTCGAAGAGTAATTTATGCTATTCTCTATGCTTGGCTGAATGCTGGTTTCTGTTAGGTAAAATGCGTCTATCCAGAAGATCGCGATATTGTAATTTCGACAATGTTCAATAATGTCTAAAATGTCATTCTTTTTATATAAAATAAGGCCATCGCGAATAATTGGGCGTTCTTCAAATTGGCTTTTAAATTGATCCATATTTAGATATTTAATTTAGGCTAGATTGTATTGAAATGACATGGATCATATGCTGGTGTCACCAGAAATAAGTACAGTCAATTAAAAATAAGTTATAAAATAAGAACGTAAAGTACCATTGATTATCCTCGTTCTGCACTGGCAGATAAATTCAGGCTGAACGATAAACTGCTTTTTCCTGGCCTTTTGAATGCGTGGCAAGGACCTGAAGATTTATTCTTCTTCTTCAGTTAATGGTATAAACCGCAACACATTATTTATAATAGGGCTGAATTCAGTCATTCGGCTAACCTTTTGTTATCGTACCTGGCTACTGCCTATGTGACAATGGCTTTGGGCCAACGCCACGCATGAAATACTATTAAAGAAGTAATAATTATTTCGATAACACCCAAATAGATATAAAAGATCATCCATTTATCGATAGAAGTGCAAACCACCAATAGCATAACTACTGTAAAGAAAATACCGGCGACTATATTGATAATACGGTTTACTTTCGGTTTTAGGATTAATGATAAAAATATCATTAGCGGAGGTATTGACAATAGTACTGCATATGCAAGCAATACCCAGGGGGTAATTGGGCCTGCCCCGGACTGTCCGTTCATCAAACCCTTGATCCGGCCCGGGACAAATAATGTAAAGAAGTCGCCATAGATATAACAGAACATGAGCGAAATCCACAAAGCGGAAAGTTTAATTTTTACGTCTATTCTAACATTCTCTAGCATCATATTTTTCAGTGTTTATGTTCAATTGGTAGCGGCTGAAGATGGAGTGAGTGGTATTTTTTTGTACTTTATTCCTATAATCATTAACCACAGGCAAATTCCTATTTCGCCTAAGCTGGCGGGCAATGTTATATAGTTTGAAATTATTGTTTTATCAAATTCGGGAAAAAGAAAGCTTCCAAAAAAATCTGTTAAATAGCCAAAGCACCCCGCCATCAAAAGGAGGCCTAAAATTTTAGGCATAAAACCCGACCTAAATACTAAATAGCCAAACGGGAATAACCAAAGGCCCCAGAATATTTGGTTAATAAAATTACCTTGCCGGTATAAATTCAGATAAAACAATATCTGAGCGGACAAATGGTCAGTCGGTAATACATTGAGATCAGCAGATCCGCTGATAAGGGAAAGAACGGCAAATTTGTTTAACAAATTCACAAAGGCAATAGGAACCTGAACCACCGCAAAAGCAACCATCAGTTTGGCAAAAGTGTCATTAACAGGTTTAAATAATTTGTATAAAATAATAGGTAATATTATAAATGCAACCCAGCAAATTATTTCACATACAATACCAGCTCTAAACAAAAATTCGCCGTTAACCAGGCGGGGAAGAACAGTTGAAGGATCACCCTTAAGTTTAATTTTTGAAGGGATGTACTGCAAATAAAGGGTTCCACACAACACCACAATTAGGTATAGGAAACCAGCCAACCTTGCTATGCTCTTTCTTGTATCCATTGTTGTTCGGGTCTTGATTTTGGCGATATTTGGTATAAAATTGTTACAATAAAGCAGGAGGTATAAACTGTGCACATTACTGATAAGCGGTAAATTAAGAAAAAATTCGACATTTTCTTACACGTACACCTTAAAAACCAATTTCGATTAGTTTCCTGGTGTTTTGAGCTGGCTTTACTATAATTTCTTTAAGACCTCTTTCAATACAAATTCATTCATAAACGACGTCGATTCGCTCTTATTACTGATTGCCGGCAAAACCCTTCCTTTTTTATAGGGAGGAATTTTACAAATATCCCCATGTATAGCATTATTCAAAGAGAAGCTCTTCACTGTCAATATGGTGCAAAACTTCTTCTGATCCATCATACGTTTGAGTATGATTGGTACTTCCTTTTCTTGTATATACTTCTTCCGGCTATGCATATAGTCAGCACTTAAAAGAATGATATATCCATCCGCATTTTCAAATTCATGGCTGATTTCATCATCCCAATCTGCCCGATTAGACAATTTACCGTCATACCAGTGATCTACCTTATAAGCATCTAAATAATTAACAAGCAAATCTAATTCTGCTTTATCTTCTTCTGCGTAGGATATGACGACCCTCGGTTTGGGCGGCGGGGTCAACCCTTCATATACACTATCCTGTACAACGTTTTTTATCTCTAACAATTCAGCAGCTGTTTTCTGCCCCGATGGAACTAAATTTGCATGCCCTTGCACCACTTCCCATTCTTCCCCAACTATCTCTTTTCCTATTTGCAGCTGAGCGATAATAGCCTGTTGCCACTCTTCCACCGCATCATCCATCGTAATTTGAATAGTATGTTTTTCAAAATCAGCTTCCACTAAAAAGCCATCAAAAGTTTCATTATTTAAGCAAATTAAAATACCATTTCTCCACAGGTAGTTATGCATAGTCTTGTTGCCAAATCTGCTGATGAACTTATGCAATGGATAATACGGAAGAAATTTAAACTGCTTTTTCAACACCTGGCGTTTTGATTGCTTCAGGTCCCAGAGTTTTACAAAGTTGGGCTTAACAGAAGGTAAGAACTCAGGGAATACAAAGAATGTATCCAAAGTCTCCTCTTCACTGTCATCCTGCTTAATCGAAAAGCACAATCCACAACTTTGCATATACTTTAAAAAGATCCATTTATCTTCTATCGAATAATTGTTTTCAGTTCTATCAAAGTCATCAAACAGCGTTCTAAGTGTACATTTACCATAATACACATTGCGCATTTCATAATAAAACTGACTATTCCTGTCAAATATTTTATAAATAGCTTTTAAAGCCCATACCTGGTCGACAATAATATTCTCACCAAGTTCCTTCCTGTAGTATAATGCTCCGATGTTATGCAGATGTTCCAATAAATCATCAATTCCCTCAACCAATACCTTTGCCTGTTTACAAATATCCCTAAACTCGCTTTTATCAATAATGCGTAAACGATCTTGTTCCGGTTTTTTCAGATTATTACTAAAATACCGTCTTACCTTTTCCCAGTAAAAAGGCACTGGTATGCCATAAATACCCAGCTCAGTAGCTGCATCATGTATCTCTGCGGATAGTGTTCTGATAGACAGATTATTCGATACACTCACCTGGCGAATTTTATTTTTGAGTCTATATTCACTCAGGTATTCAGGTATGGTATCATCTTCTTCTATTTTATTTTGTACAATGACAATTTTACTATTAGGACTTAATTCCTGTACACGGTTGATATAAAATGGCAACTTGATATTTCTTACAGTCTCTGAGTCCAGGAGCCTGTCAGGAGAAACAGATGTTGCCTCTGTAATGGCATCAAAGACAAGCAGCTGTACTGACTGGGACATCATAAACATACGGTGAGTACCATAATATATTTCCTGTCCGCCCAGGTCCCAGATCTGCAGATATACAGGCTGCTCCGGATCACTAAAAGTTAATGTATCAATGCTGATGCCATGCGTAGAGACAATATCTTTATCATAGGGTAGTTTCTTCAGCGCCCTGATGATGCTACTTTTCCCAACATTGCTGTTGCCTAATAGAATAAGCTTTATATAGGTATTTTTTTCACTCTTACGTTCCAGCTCATTCATCCAGTTTCTCAGGGAATTGATACAGTTATAATCGTCTTCTTCTCCAATGATATGTTCAGGTAAATCTTGTATGGGATTATTAGCAATCATTAATTCACCCAACTCCTCCCATCCTTCAATTTGTCCAATGGATCCTATCTGATTATTACTAATGTCTAAACTTAATAAATGACCAGGAATATTAATTTCTTGTATTTTATTATAACTCAAATTGAGCTTTCTCAATGAAGCTGGGAATTCATTAAACCTGGTAAGATTTGTATGACTGGCAATCAGCTCTTCTAAACTAAGGGGTAAATTTTTAATTTCACTTAAAGGGTTCGCCAAAACAGAAAGGGCTTTCAAACCAACGGGGAGATTTTCCAGGGTAGTTAAACCATTGTAATCGGCAAATAAAACCTCTATCTGCGGTGGTAAATGCGCTAACTTTTCAATCTTATTACGACTAATTATCAATACACGCAAATTATCCAGGACCAATATATCTTCAGGAATTTTCTGAAGCCCCAGAGAACTCAAATCCAAGGTTACACTTCCAGAGCGGATATATTCATCTATTCTACTTGCTACTATATGGGCTATATTTTGATCGTCATTCTTTTGTATAATGTATTGTTCCTTTTTATGTATCATCAACCCATGTTGAATCCCTGCTATCAAACCTTCTGCATGCTGCTGTATACCCTGAACTACATTTTGAATATTAAGATGATGATCTTTTTGAACTATTTCCAGTTTTAATTTTTCGCCTTCTTTTATTAAATCAGATATATTATCTGGTTTTGATTCGGGCTTCGGCTCTACCTTAGCCTGTTCCACCTTAAGTTCAGGTGCTGGTTTAGACTCAGGCTTTGACACCTCTGCTACCGGGGCTATGGGCTGCTCTTCTTTGGCAGCTGCTTCTTTCTTTCTAGCGGCGGCTTCTGCTTCTTCTTTTTCCTTCCTCTTCATAGCATCTAATATGCTTCCTTTAGGCAGGGCTATTGGGTCTAATTTGCGCCTGGTAACCCTATTTTGCTGAAATTCAGATTCCAGTGCTTTATACATCTCAGAGGTAAGGCGAGCATGAGGTGAACCAAATCCATCCATATCATAGCCTTTATTGGACAGGAAATCGATCAATGCTTCCTTTCCAATATTAAACTCTTTGGCTGCTGCCAGTAATCGCGGTGTGTTGTTTGGTACGTCAGGCATATTGTAATCTCGGGACTCCTTTTCTCCCGTCTATAAACGGGACTCCTTTTTAACAATTAACAATAACTTGAAAAAATCCTGGCAAGTAAGCCCACATCCCGGGGAAGTGGTGGTGCGGTCTTATTCTTTGTCAAATTCTTCCTGCAGGATACTTTGAGGCTAAGTTTTCGCATATAAACAGGGATAGCATTCTTCTAAAAATATTTTGCCAATACGGGAATTTTCCTAAATTATTGCAATACAACGCCTTTAGTAACATATCAACGTCAAGCAATCACCTCATTCATACTTCTCTCCTCATGTCGCACAGGATAATAATCCACATAACTCCCCTCATCCCCCAACACCTCACCCCCCTATTAAACAACGTCTCATACACCACCGGCGGCGCGGCCAACTTATCACACCTGTTCACCACATTCTCATCCGCCGGACTATCAAAACACAACGTTTAGTAAGAAAAAAAAGAGGTTGTACTAAATGTAAAATTCCCGGAATTTAATTCGGGTACCTGACGGAGAGAATTTTTGTTTATGAATTCTAAATGCCTTCTGATTACTTTTGATACAACCTCTTTTTTTATGGGTAGTCCCTCATTGCATATTTTGGGGCAGCTTGTTTTTATTTAATGTATTATTTAACAGATCAGTTGATTACACCTTTTAAAGAAGAGTACATCCTAAGGATGCGTACGAGCTCTGTAAGACGGTTGCACATAAATTCCGCATCCGACCTTCTACCCATGCCTCGTAGCCTGATAGCGGAACTACGATGCATCATAGATAATATCAGAGATGTCCTGCCCAGGATATCCCTCCCCCATTCAATGTTTTCTACCCTGTACAATTCATACTTATTCACCTTTACAGAAAAAAGTCCTTTCCTGATTGTGAGGTTACCATTACTAAAATAATAACGATTTTGTTTGATCAATATCATCTTGTAGATAATGGCGACTGCCCAGTAAAGAAGAGTAATGGATGCCATCATGTCGATGTCGCTATCTGTAAACCGAATCCGGAGCCGGGGAATTTCCGACAGAATACCTAATACGAAGAGGACAACGACAGGGAATAACCATATTTTGATAAATGATAACCAGTAGTCAACGAAACGAGGCACCACCTGCACCTCTATTTCCTTAATGATCTGTGCTGCATGTTGTGATTCAAAAGATTTGTCGAGTGTAAGTCTTTCATAGAATTCCGATACAGGCCCGGTGTATGGCCGGTATGACCTGCTTTTAAAGGTATGGCGTTCTACCAGCGTATTATTTTGTGTGTATTGTATTGATTGATTACCACTAGGTGGTATGTTTGCCCAGGTGTTTTGCTGAGGTGACTGAGCACCGTTATACTGTCCATTAGCACCTGCCATAGGTTGCTGGTTTTGTTGGCTTTGCCGGCTCGTAGCAGCAGGTACCTTTCCGAGTGCAGCCGCATGATCCGGATTGATTTCCAGCGTTTTTTTATAGTACATCATAGCTGATGCCAGCATTCCCAGCTTCTCTTCACAAAGCCCGATATAGTAGGCCGCATTTGCATTACGGGGATTATTCTCGAACGCCAGTTTAAAAAGAGAAACTGCTAATGGATAATTGTTGGAAAGTACCTCTATGTAGCCATATAAATAATAGGCTTCAGAATTGGTCTTGTCAGTAGCAAGGATGGATTTTAAAATTGCTGTGGCTTCATTCAAGGCTTTACTGTTGATGAGTGCTTTGGCACTTTTTAATTCTTCATCGACATAAGTGTTCATGACTATTTGGGGTTTTGTATGAAAGTGTTTAAA
This sequence comes from Chitinophaga silvisoli, assembly GCF_003412465.1. Taxonomy (GTDB): domain Bacteria; phylum Bacteroidota; class Bacteroidia; order Chitinophagales; family Chitinophagaceae; genus Chitinophaga; species Chitinophaga silvisoli. The sequence continues at coordinate 195,699 of NZ_QTJV01000012.1, read as the reverse complement.
AATCAATAACTGTGGGCATCCTACATATTGGGATCGATAGACTATTTGGGGGGGTGTAAGAAAGTGTTCAAGAATCAATGACTGTGGGCATCATACATATTGGGGTCGATAGACATATTTGTATCATGTGACTGAAGGTCGTTCCCGGAATGATGATCTACGGACTGATTGGGCTCATGAGCTCCAGGATCTACAGACATATGCAGGTCGATAGATTGGTTTGCATCATGGGATCCAGGATCTATCGAGGCATGCGGGTCATGAGTACCGGGATTTGCGGAGGCCTGGTGATCATGAGAGCCGGGATCAATGGAATTATGCCCATCACTTCCTCCCTGGTGTGATGAATTATCTACTGACATATTTGGTGCGTGTGCATCCTTACCAGGATCTACAGACACTTCAGGAGCAGGCGCATGTGGTTGGATCGACTGATTATCCGTATGCGTTACCCCGAAGGACGGATCGATATTAGTGGGTAATTCAGGTGCCGCCGGCGGTGAGGTAAGCACGGTTCCGGCTACAATTACCGCCGGTAATGCAATCACTCCCGCCTCCAAAGCTGTTGCTACATATGGCAGGGCAGTTTCGCCAGCCAATATTACTTTTTCAGCGGCTCCCGCTATTACATTACCTGCGGCAGCCACGGCTTCAAGGGCGATTTTTCCCTCTGATACAACTGCTCCCTTTACAGCCGCCACCGTATCCGGTGCAGCGATTTTTGCAGTTTCGTAGGCTAATTTTCCAGCCATAGTACCATCCGCTCCCCACGATGTCGGAGTCGATACGCCGTCGTGCGCCATTTGAGCAGCCCCCTGCAATACAGGGGCAATATATGGCGAGGAACCAGGTAGCGCATGAGAGGCAGCATCGATAGCGGCACCCGTTACTGCGGCACCCGCTGCTATACCTCCAATGGCGGCGACATTTCCGGCTGTATCATGCTGTGTCTGTGTTCCGGGATCAATGGAAGAATGCTGGTCATGATTGTTTACGTTGCCTGGATCAATAGGCAATTGTTGATTTGGGGTATCCACGTTTTAATTATTAAAGATGGTTAAACAAAGAAATACGAGCTATTGGGGTGTAACTGATCTACTTTTAGTATATCTTAATGACAATCACAATTTTACAAAATAATTTACAATGCAGCAAGTTTTTGATGCGGATGCCGGTGTCTTACTAGGCTCTACTGTAGGAGGGTATATCGGTTCGAAGCTTGTCCCGGGGTAGTCCACGACTAAAATAGGAAGGCATATATGCGATGTCTCTTCCTTCACGAAAGTTGTTTCTCAATGGAAGCCTTGTCAATTACAGACCAGACTTCCTTTATTTTGTTATCACTGAATTCATAGAAAACATTTTCTGCGAACTGGACCCTACGGCCGTTAACAGGCAGGTCCATAAATATTCCGATCGGGGAACAATCGAATTCAAATCTGCAGGCGACAAAAGAGGTGTCGACCACCAGTAATTCCGACTTGAAGTAAAGATCGGGGATGTCCCGGAAATTCCCTTCCAGCATTGACCGATAACCCGTCAATCCAATCTCCTGTTTATTATAAACCACCCGGTCACAAATAAAATTCTTGAGTTCGTCCCATGCCTGCCGGTTCAAACACTCCAGGTAATCGCGATATATGTAATAGAGTGGATTCATTCTGCAATTTTTATCTGACAATAAAAAAATGATTGTGGCGGTCGCTCATAATTCCAATCGCTCCATACGGCTTCTGATTCCCTTCTTTCCGTCCATTCGATTGCGCCTTTTTCAACGCCGCTTGAGTTTGTGACAGTAACTGTCTCCACATTAAAAATAAAGTACCATTTCTTTATCAACTCACCCATCCAACAAATACGGCGCATAGCAAGCGTTCAGAAAAGAAGTAAAAGCCTATGTCGAAATTGCACCCAAAGTTACCGTTTGGGAAAAGTTATTTAATTGCCACCAGGAATCTTCCTGTAATTCAAAAGTAAGTTAACGGTTTTCTATTCAGGTTCATCATATTATTCTTGAAATAGCGTACAGTTTCAAATATGCTGTTTGCCAGGGTAAGATAGAAAATCCAGTTCCGTATTTGCAACAGCAGACATATGCAATAAGCTTCAGTAAAGTGCAATTATGTTTTTTTATAAGCATTTGCTATAGCCTAATAAAAAATCTTACCTTCAGCAGGAAGGCACAGACAGGAATAACTTGCAACTAAACATCATAAACCCGTCCTTTAATTTGATGGAGATACAACAGCTTAGGAGTATAATAAAACCCATTGTATCTTAAAATAAGTGACTCCAACATAAATATCCTGACATTTCAAAATGTAGAATCAAAAAACGGGACTTTTAATGGCATACTACGAGGAGTTGGAAAAATATTCAATCAAACATTTGTTACTTTAAACGTTAACAACAATCTGTTTCAATGCAACTGAAAACAATTTCCTTAACTACTTCATTCGTCTTATTATCAATTTTATTAGTAAATGCTCAAAATCAAAAACCCACAGATAAGACTGCTGTCACTGCAAAGCGAATGATTGATGTTCGTTCAGGAAAAGAAATTCCTGACGTAGTTATTCTAATAGAAAATAACAAGATTACAGGAGTAGGCTCTAAACTGAAAATACCTGATAGTATACAAATTATTGCTTTAGGTGATGTAACACTTTTGCCGGGGCTTATTGATGCTCATACCCATTTACTTCATCAATATTATGCAAAATATGGAGATGATAACTCGAATAGGCTGTTAGAGATGGTTCAACTCGGGCCTGCTAAAAGAGCATTACTAGGCGTAAGGTTAGCACGTGAGATGCTGGAGGCTGGCTTTACCTCTGTGCGGGATTTGGGTAATGCCGGCATCAACGCCGACATTGCACTAAGAGACGCAATTAATAGCGGAGATGTAATCGGACCACGTATGTTTGTTTCCACCAGGGCACTTTCCCCTGTAGGTGGTCAGTTTCAGTCAGTGACACCAGCTGCACAAGAGTTAATAAGCCAGGAGTATGTTCAAATTAGTGGTGCGGAAGAAGCCAGGAAGGCCGTACGTCAAGCTATATATGATGGCGCTGATTGCATAAAAGTTATAGCCAATGTAGGCACCCGCAGATTATCATTGGAGGAGATGAAAGTTATCGTAGCGGAAGCCAGGCGGGCTAACTTGCCAATAGCTGTACATGCAACTGACGGCGATGGCCCTTCTATGATAGCAGTTGAGGCAGGAGTGAGTTCTATCGAACACGCATATACAGTCTCAGACACTGTGCTTAACTCGATGGCCAGGAAGAAAATCTTTTTGGTTCCCACAGATGTACCTGGAGTAACGAGATATCAGGAAAGAATCAAAAGAGCTGTAAAAGCAGGTGTGCGAATCGCAATAGGTTCAGACATTTATTATGAATTTCCAGGGAAAACCCGAGGTCAAATCAGCGCCGGAATGTATAAAACTTATGTAGCATCCGGAATGACTAATATTGAAGTATTACGTGCTGCAACCATTAATCCTGCTGATTTAATAGGAAACAATTCAATAGGCGCTATTGAAGTTGGGCGCTTTGCAGACATTATTGCTGTTAAAGGAAATCCATTGGCGGATATCAGTGTTTTGGAAAATGTGTTTTTTGTAATGAAGGATGGCAAGGTTAGCAAATATCAATCAGTTGTTAAAGCGGAAGATTAGCAGTCAGCAAGAAAAAATATATTTAATCTATTGAAATTACATCAATCAAGAACGATTCAATCCCTTCTTACTGCAAAAGGTACCGTTTAGACAACTGTACACAGGATTCCGCATAAGTATTTTTACATCTTTTGTCGAATTAAATATTTCAATAGCCATTGCTAAAAACAGATAGGTGCTAATAATGCTGCAAAAGAAATGGCCACTCAGCTCCGAAGTGACTTTATTACTTTACCATGACCTCGTCTGAAATACGGAAATAATCAAAATCGGCATATCCTCCAGGTTCTTTGGTCGCATAGTTGAACAAACCAAATCTATATCCCATAAAGTGCGGTAGGGTATACTTCATTTGCAATGGTGTACCGATAGAATTCCACGATTTACCGTCAAGACTATAATAGAACCTGGCAATATCTTTTCTGTCGGTAAAATTGCAATCTGCTTTCAGGTAAATAGTACTTTTATTCAACGCTATCTGGGCAACTTCTTCAGGATTATCACCTGTGGCATTTACCATAACCAATGTTCTCTTTGTTCCATTAATTTTTACGCCTAACAGTCCGAAATTCTTTTGCAAAAGGCATAGACCGGCAAAATCACCGTCTTTCATCCTGGAGACATCAATTGATGTACAGGCAGAAGATGTAGGCCCAAAAGTCCGCTGCGTCAAGGTGTTCCTTGCCTGCAGGAAATCCCTGTTCACTACTCCGGTGGTCAGGCGTAAAAACCCTTTCCGTCCTTTCAGTGACCATAACCCGTTATCTGGTTGATGGTTCCATTGCCAAACCAGAGGAAAGGACGCATCTTGTAAACCACGGTTAAATTCATCGGATGCCACAATGCCCGGAGAGAGTGATTGATTGGCAGTGAGATTCAGCGCCATGGGTACTTTTCCATCATCACCCAGTACTGGCCAGCCGTTTTCCCATTTTACGGGAACTAAGTAAGGTATGCGTCCTACGGCACCGTTGTCCCTAAACAGGTAGGCGAACCATCTGCCATCAGGCATATCTATAAGACCGCCTTGTGCTACCCCTTTATCCTGGAGCGCTGTTTTCCCTTCCCATGGACCTGTTATTTTATCTGCCCTGTGTATCACTACGGATCGCTGTCCGCCAGCAGGCCAGGTAATGTTGAAAAGATAGTATTTGCCCTTTATTTTGAATAATTGTGAACCCTCAGCCGGCAAGCCCTCCCTGCTACCTGAAGGCGAGGTGGGAAGACTGGCGTTTTCAATGATCACCTGTTCGCTACCTGGTGCAATACCTGTGAGTTCGCTGTTTAATTCTACCAGCCTTATTTTACCACTACCATACACCAGGTATGCTTTGCCATCGTCATCGAAAAAAAGCGAGTGGTCGTGCATCATCGGCTTAAATGAAACACCTTTCCAGGCACCCTTTTCTATGTCTTTTGTGGAATAGATATAGGTTTTGCCTGTGGTTTGGGAAAAGGTGCTGACGTAATATGTGCCATTATGATAGCGCAGGCTACTGGCCCAGGAACCCCTGCCGTACGTATTCTTGCCGTTTCTGAGATTCAGTTCATCCATATTGCCTAACGTGTCGTAAGCATAGCCAATCAATTTCCAGTTTACAAGATCAGTCGATTTCATGATGGGCAGGCCAGGGCTCATGTGCATAGTTGTACTGCTCATATAATAGTTATTGCCTACCCGTATTATTGACAGATCCGGTACGTCGGCATAGATGATAGGATTATGTGCTTTTTCGTGCTGTGCCTTTATTGGCAGGAAACTAGAAATATGTAAAATTCCAATAGCGAGTGTTAACCGGGCAAGGCGATTTAATTGGGTTTTCATAACAATTTTTTATTTTGTAACATGTAATGTCAAATGGTAATTCAAGTGAATGTTTTTGTAATATAAATATTATTCAATGAATGGACAGGGATAATTCATTATATGTGGCGATCAATCCTGGACACAATCTCATAAACTGTATAAGTCCCAATTGAGGTCTTATCTTATCCAACTCGTATTCTATTCATTCTCGTTCATTTCCTTTTGTAACATCGCCATGTCCATCGCCACTTTAGGCTGCGTTACCTTCGCATAAATCATTGTCGTACTCAACTTCGTATGACCTAACATTTTACTGATTCATTAATGTAATTGTAGTTGCAAACGTATGCCTCGCAATATGAAACGTCAGGTGCTTTTTTATCTCACAGATTTCACTGATTATTTTAAGACCTCTATTGATATTTTGATTGGTGGTGCCTGGGAAAATATACTCCGAGTCTTGATTGTATATATTCAATATCGATATTACCCGTTTGAGTAAGAGTACATAAACAGATGTACCCGCTTTTGCCCTGGATGTCCTGATCCATTTCATCCCATCATCATTAGTAAATATATCCTCCGGTTTCAGACTCAATAAATCCGTAAATGCTAATCCTGTGTAACAACTAAAAAGAAACAGGTCCTTTACCTGCTTTAATATCCCATTTTCAAATTCCTTATTCTCTATTGACTCAAAAAATCCCGCTCCTTATGCCTAAATTTCAAACTATACAATTCAAACGGGTTTTTATCCACCCATTCATTATCCTTCGCCCATTTCATTATTTTCTTCAGGCCTTCCATATGCTTCATTACCCCATTTTTCGTGCATTGATCATGCTCCTTCAATGGCTATGTCCTTACATAATGCTCAAAACCAGTAATAAACTCAAAAGCCAGCTTCCTGAGCAACACGTCATTTGTACCATAATGTTTTTTAATAAACAGCTGCAAATAGCTCTCAGTAGTACGGTAGTTTTTCATAGTCCCCGGGGCCAGGACTGTTTTCATTATTTCATTATGATAGCCTATAAGCCACATCAAAGAATGCTGTTCTGCAGGCTTATCGTCATTTAAAAATGCCTCCTTCACCATATCAGCATTTATTCCCTCATTTCCCAATCTTAACTGCTGGTAATGCCTGACCAACTTAGCCCTTACCACTTCCAAATACCTGCTAAACCGTCTCAACTCATCCGACTTATTCTTAGCACATCCCTTCGCCTCATTCCAATCAGAGGGATTGATTTGCTGCTTCATCCCCAGCTCGCACTTAGTCTTGTTCACCACAATCCGGGCATATACATACCATCTCCCGGCCGGCATACGGCGCAACACAAACTGCCCCCAAAATGTCCTTTCTTTCCATTGAAATCATTTTTACGTGTTTAACCAATTCACCAATACTTCACTCACAAGCCACGAAAAAGGAAATCACATCATTCAAGAACGACTCAACACCTTCTTACAGCATAAAGAACAAGAAGTTATACATTAATCCGTGAACTACTAAGTTAATTCACTATTCAATTCACTCTTTACGCATCAGAAACATCGATATCCATACCCCCACACTACACCCCCAAAAACACAAAAGGCCCGTAAAACCTGCGTTCTACGTGCCTCCTGATATCCTTTGATATTAACTACGTCGGGACGACTGGATTCGAACCAGCGACCTCTTGCACCCCATGCAAGCGCGCTACCGGGCTGCGCTACGTCCCGTTCCGGTACATCATTTTTTAAATGACGGGATGCAAATGTAATATTTAATTTCTTTTTATAAAATTTTCTTAACAGGTTTTTAAAAAGCCATATCCCCCTCAACAAGGCAACATAAATGAAAATACCGTCCCCTCCCCTTCTTTGCTCTGTACAAAAATCCTCCCCTTATGCTTCTCCACTATCTTCCTGCTTATATATAACCCCAAACCCATCCCCGGATAAGTATCCATATTCTTCGCCGTCACCCGGAAAAAGCGCTCAAAAATCTTATCTATATCACCCTCCGGAATTCCCAATCCCTCATCCTGAACACTCACCCTAACCCCCTCCTCCTCTTTCCTGCTCCCGATCCGTATTGTAGTACCCTTAGGCGAATACTTAATCGCATTCGACAATAAATTTGTAATCACCTGCCCAATTCGTTCCCTATCCGCAATTACACACGGCAAATTTTCAGTATGCAATTCAAACACATGATTGGTCGTCCTTTTTATTTCCTCCACCCTATCCCGCAGCAATTCGTTCAGGTCTATCTCCTCCAGGTCTAATCGCAACTGCCCTTCCGAAATCTTCGTTGTATCCAGCAGATTATTGATTAACATGATCAGCCGGTCTATCTGTGCATTCAATCGGAACAGCAAATTGCTGGCATCCTGGTTCCCTATCTCCTCCAGCCTTTCGGCTACTATTTCGGCATACACCTTCATACTGGTTACAGGCGTTTTCAACTCATGACTGGCAATACCTATAAATTCATCCCTCAGTTTGAGCAGGCGTTTTAATTGTTGCTCGCTTTCCCGCAAAGCCTCTTCCGCCCGTTTCCTTTCCGTAATATCCTGAAAGAGAATGGTAACCTGGGGAGCGCCATCTGGATTAGCTTTGGGAGAAATGTAGAAGTCATACCAATGTCCATGCAAAGCCATAAAACGCTCCAGGCGCTCAGAAATGCCTGTCTTCACCACCCGGTCGTATATTTCCAGCCAGTAGTTTTCTGCGCCCGGGGCCACTTTACTCCACAGCTGCAGGGTATAATCCGGAACCCCCGTGAGCCTGGTGGCCGCAGGATTACCTTCCAGGTAAAGAATGTCTACCGGTAGCCCAAGGTGGTTGTAAATCACTTCTGCCAATACGAAGCCTTCATCCATAGACTCGAACAGGGTCCTGTATTTTTCCTCACTTCTACGTACGATTTCTTCAGATTTAGCTCTCTCTGTTGATGCCCAGATCCGTGCCGCTGTTTCAGCAAGCAGCGTCACTTCATATTCCTTCCAATGGCGGGGAGCAGATTCCGAGACGATAAGCGCACTGACTAAAACATTGTCCTTAATAAGCGGAATGAGAATAAAGGAAATCACCTGGCTCACTTCCAGGGCAGGCAGATATTCAGGCGGAATGAAATCAACTTTGTAAACATCGTCAATCACAACAGGCTCGCCCTTCTTGTAAAGCGGCAGGATCCAGGAAAAAGCGGATAGCGGATGGATGCCAGCCAGGGAAGGCGAATCACCGCTAAGGTAATTCTGGTTTACTTTTACATAATTATCGGCCTCACTAATTCCGGCATAAAATGCCCGGCCAGCTTTCAGCTCTTCGCCCAGCAATCTGCAGGCAGCAGCTTCTATTTCTGTAGCATCGGAAAGCGGCCGAAGTGCATCACCTAGTTTTAATAAATATTCCTGTTGTTGTTCCCGGCGTTTTCGTTCTGTGATGTCATCATAAATACAAGCAATCACCGGACTACCATCCCCTCCAATCCTCGACATATAAGCACTAAACCATTGCCCCAGTTCCTGCACAGGATATTCTACCCGGATTGACTCCCCCGTGTAATAGATCGTCTCAAGCATCTGGTGCCATGCAGGTTCCACGTAGGGCAGCAATTCACTCATTCGCTTACCAACCGGGTCTTTAATCCCCGTCATCTTTGTAAACACCGGGTTATCTTCCCTATGCCAATAATCAATGACCTTTCCGTTTTCGTCAAAGATCAGTTCAATCAGGCTAAAACCCTCATCGATCGAATTGAACAAGGTGCGGTATTTTTCTTCGCTCTTCCGTAAAGCTTCTCCCACTCGTGCGCGTTCCGCCGAGGCACACATCCGCTTCATCGTTTCGCCTGCCAATTCCACTTCCTCCTCTTTCCAGGCCCGCGGTATTATATCGGTCATAGACAATGCTCCTATCCATTCTTCATCTTTGATAAGGGGTACAGTTACAAGAGAGCAGGCCTGTATGCCTTCCATGGCTGTTATAAAATCCGGAGGCACAAAACCGGCCTGGTAAAGGTCTGGTATGATCACAGGTTCACCCCGGCGCAGCGTGCCTGCCCACCAACTATATTTCTCAAGGGGATACTCCCCGGCGATGGAGATGGCACCAGCACCCCGATATTGACTCTCTATCCTGATGATACCCTCTTTGCCAGGGATTTCGTTAAAGTATACACGATTTACGCCCAGCCATTCTCCAAGAATACGGCAGGCAGTGATTTCAATTTCTCTTGCATGGGAAAGCGGGCGCAGGGCATCGGAAAGTTTAAGCAAATATTCCTGTTGCCGCTCACGCTGTTTGCGCTCGGTGATGTCTGAAAACACAACTGCTACCTGTTTACTCCCCTCACCGCCTATGCGGGAGGAAAAAGAGCTGTACCAACGCCCGGTCGCCTCGTGCCAGTCTTCAAAATGAACCGCTTCACCTGTTTTAGCCACCCGGTCATACACCTCCAGCCAGTAACTTTCCGTTTCCATCGAAAAATCACTATGCAGTTTGCCTACAACATCTTTCAGGCCCGTATGTTTTTCATAAGCAGGGTTCACTTCTATCCAGCGAAGGTCTGTTGGCGTACCGGAACCATCATAAACAAGTTCGTAAATACAAAAGCCTTCCTGGATTGAATTGAAAATAGAATAGTACTTATTAGTAGCATTACTTGCAATCTCATCTTTAAGACGCAGAATCTCCTGCTTTGCCTTTTTTTGTGCTGTAATATCACGGGTGGTCATCAGCACTCCATCATTCTGCTTTACAAGAGCCTGATAGAACCATTGCTCTTCAAATTGTTCATAAGAATAATACTGCTCCTGCTCGTTTGGCACACCTGTATCCGCCACCTGCACCATGCGCGCAAATATACCAGAGGGAATAACAGCCGGATTGAGCTGAAGCAGGCGTTTTCCAATTAAATCCCCGTTTTGCTGAAAACCCTTGCTATTCTGAATCTTCCATGTAAAGTCCGTTATAGCTCCATTCTTATCTCTCACCGCATCAAAAACCTGAATAATATCCAACGAGCTATCAATTATAGATTGCCATAACGCTTCATTGCTACTAGGTTCCATAAAGCCTTAATATTGAAATTGTTCATCTGTAAATTAAGGCAATCATTTTACATGAACTAACGATGATGAGAGACCCGGGGTATTACAACTCAACTAAACATATCAGTGATCAGACTATTTATTAATTCCCAATCCGTAGCCTTACCAGGCTCACCTTTTAGCAAAGCCAGCTTCTTCTGCCATGCAGTCTTTCTCTCCTGCTGCTCCTGTACCAGGCGCTCCTTATTGATATGAGTACTACCCCAATCCTTTGCTGCTGCCAACTGCACCTGCATATCCATGGCATTAAAGAAGCGCTCTCCAAAATCTTCCACTTCCCCTACAAAACTTTCATACGGCATCTCCATCTCTCCATTTCCCGCCGTCCACACCGGTATATTATTTTCCGTCAGGTAATCCGCCTTCCAGACAATCGCCAACTTATCTCCATTCCTGAAAAAACTAATCCCTGGTCCACCCGTCAAATGCATCGCAATCAGCGTTCTGCTATAGATCCATTCTATCGCCTTTTCAAACCTGTCATAGGTAGCCTCATCAGATACCTTCTCCAACCATTGCTGCACGGCTCCATAAAAGCGGTACAAGTAATGATTACTCTTTGCAATTGAATAAAACCCATCCGGTACCAGTGTTGCTATTGCTTCAAATAGTACTGAGAAATCTTCTATCAAACGCGCTACCGGGTATTCTACATAACGAGCATCCTCCTCACCGGTCAACACGTCATTGGTATACTCATAAAGCATCGCCTTATTCAAATCCAGCCAATATTCTCCTTCAGTAAGTCCCAGCCAGTCCATGCTGGTATCAGGCGCATCTCCCCAGGGAGCAATGCTATCCGGATGTTTCAGTTTAAAATTAATAAGCGCCATAGAAAATAAAAAAGTCCTGCGCAAGGTAGTATAAAAAGTAATAAGGATCTTCCAATTCCACTTCCTATGCGACCACATCTGCCCGTCCACCCAGCCGCTCAATCCGCCCTGCAATCACCCTTTGCTCCGCTACAGATCCCGTAAGCGCCAACGCCTTCCTATAATGCCCTATAGCCTGCCCCACATCCAGCTCACTATACAAAAAACCCATCAGGCCATGATAATAACTGTTCTGCGGAAAATCAATCTTCTCCATTTCCTTCAACGCCTGCTTACATCCATACACCTTCGCAAACGCAAACGCCCGGTTAATCACCGTCATCGGCGAATATTCCAGCATTATCAGCTGATTGTACAACTGTAATATTTGCGGCCACTTAGCATCCCCACCAGTCGTATGCCAGCAAGCTATCCCCGCTTCCAGGTGGTATTTAGATACCACCTTATCCGCAAAAGCCTTCCCGAGATAATAATACCCCTTCTGCATAAGGAACTGGTCCCATAATTCCCTATCCTGGTCCTCATACAAAATGGCCTCTCCCAATTCGTTTGTCCGTGCATTCAAACGCGAACTCTGAAAACTCATTAACGCCAGCAGCGCGTTGGCCTCAGAACTATTCGTCAGCTGATTCTCCACCAGCAATAATGTCAATCTCATTGCCTCTGCACAAAGGTCTTTCCGGATAAACACCTTTTCATTCTGTGAAAAATATCCCTCATTAAACAAGAGGTAGATCGTCTTCAACACTGCAGACATCCTCGCATCTACCTCCATCCGGTTCAATGACCTGAGCTGAAAACTATTCGTCCTCAGATTTACCCTTCCCCTGTGCAGGCGTTTTTTGATCGTCTCCCTGTTTGAAAGAAAAGCCCCCGCAATCTCTTCCACACTAAACCCGCAAAGTATTTGCAAAGCAAGGCAGATCTGCGTTGAAGGAGGATTTACAGGATCACACACCACGAAGATCATCAGGAGCTGACTATCCGCTATGATCTCCTCACTAAACTCAAACTCCTGCTCCGCCTCTTTTTCAGTTCCCTTTATCTCATTTTTAATTTCAGATTCAAATAGCACTTGCCGCCTTAAATAATCTTTCGCTTTATTCTTTGCCACCGTATAAAGCCATGCTGCCGGAGAGGCAGGTATTCCATGTACCGCCCAGTGACTCATAGCTTTTACAAAAGTCTCGCTGGCAATGTCTTCTGCCACTTCTATATGCTGCAAACCGAAATGACGACTCAGCACGGCTGTAATCTTTGCATATTCCTGGCGAAAAAGATGGGGAATCAGGGTGTCGATATGCTCATTGTTTACATTCATAAAGCCTGCTTTTGCACTCACATTGCTATGGAAAACAGGTACTCTTATACACACCGAATGACGACAAGATCTGCCGTCATTCAGGATCCTGCCTCCTTATTAAATCAGTTTAACTATGGTCGTCCGGACTCACCACCTTTCTTACCTCCACATGACCACCTACATTCAGGATCGGGCATTCCCGGGCAATACTCACCGCATCCTCAATATTCGCTGTCTTCACAATGATATAGCCATTGATAAATTCCTTCACCTCCGTGTAAGGCCCATCAGTAACTACATCTCCCGGCTTTACTGTTTTGCCCTCTGACATGGAAAGGCGGTTCCCCCTGTCAGCCAGCTTGTCCTGTGCAGCAATACCTCCCATCCAGTTCATCCAGTCGGTCAATAACTGCTGCATCTGCTCAGGTGAAGGATTTCCGCCTTCCTGAACACTGTTTCTGAAGATCAAAACAAATTCTTTCATGTTTAAAACGTTTATGTTCGTATTGATAACGATCGAATATGTGAGACGGGGACAAACTATGCTTTCAATCGTTCCAGCGCCAATACAGGCAGATTAGTATCACCACTTTGTTGTTCAAAATGGAATGTCAGATCGGTGATCAGCCATTTGTAAGCAGCCAGCTTCAATGTCACATCATAAGTACCTTCCACCACCCAGCATGCAGTCCCTATCCAATGCTCCGCCACACCCTTAAAATGAGCCGTACAGGTGTCCCCGTTCTCATCTACCACAAACCCTGACAGCCGGTGGATGGTCTTATCAAACCCCGGCAGAAATCCGGACCACATATCTGTAATCTGCAGCGGGGTCAATACCGCCCCCGGATTGCCATTCATAGACGAATAATCAAGTAATACACGGTCACTCATCGTTACCGCTACCTTTTGCCAGTCACGTTCGTCCGCGCCGGCAAATAATTCCCGTATCTGGTGAATGATATCTGTTTTCATGATGTAAGTGCATCCAGGGATTTGAAAAAAACGCTAATAGCTGCTACTGCCTCGTTTACCGTAAGGGGTTGTCATAAAAATCAAACTGACTTCCATTTGTCCAATATAAGACTTTTTGGGAATGTGGGATGTTGTCGAAAAACCGCCTGGCATTTTCCGCCAATACAGCTCCATCTCCATGAACCATTAATACCGGTTGCCGGATAGACACAGCGTAAGACATGGGGTCAAAAGTCAGCCAGCCCTGCCAGCTGATGACCGCAAATTTATCTGCACTCCACTGTGGTATGCCGCCACGCAAGGGGTTTAAATAATAATCATAGTCTCCAAACATGGCCGCCGAAGCATCTGATGTGCTGATTGCAGGAATATATTTTACCTCACCCCGCTCCTCAAATACCTCCCGGGCAAGTGCCGCATTGTCTAACTTTTCCCGAACACCTTCTTCCCCGCCATATATCAATCTCACGCTCTCCGCATCATGAAGCCATCCTGCTATTGTAGCCAATCCTTTCACCTGCTCATTCTTCGCTGCCAGTGCCGCCATATATCCTGCACTGGCACATACCGCCGCCAAAAAGATCTTCTCCCTGTCCACTCCCTTCACTGTTTGCAGGAAGGATACAGCATTGTTATAGTCTGCTATCTTAGCTTCCGGTTTTTCCCAGAATCGCGGTTCACCCTCACTCTCCCCAAAATAACGCGGGTCAAAAGCCAGTGTAATAAACCCATGGCGCGACAATCGCTCCGCATATAAGCCACTCATTTGTTCTTTAACTGTGGTCCATGATCCACCCACAATGATAGCCGGGTAATGCTGCGAAGGCGAGAAATGATCCGGGAAATATAAATGCCCTGCCAACCGTACGCCTTCACTATAAAATTGTATTTTCTGCTGCATCCTATTTAATTTTAGCACAATCTATCCGCTCACCATTGGTACGCACTTTCAAACTACCATACTTCCCATTTCCCTCGTAAGGCCGTTCAAAGATGATGTTATCATAATAACAATTCCCTGTTTTCTTATCCTTGTAAGCAGCCATGATATACCGCGCTGTCTGTTTGTAAACAATGACCCCCAGTTCATTTTTCATCACCTTATAATCATCGCCCGGACCTACCACAAATTTCAGGATTTCAATATTCGCCGGCAGATATTTGATGATATTTGCTTTACTGAGCTGAGGATCTGCAAAGGCATAGGATGAGCGGCTGAATTCTTCCGGCAGCTCCGCTTTCATCGCATCATCCTCCTGTGCAAAATCATTGGCCTTCTTTTGAATAGGCTGTATAAAATCGGCAAAACCCTTCATACTTTTCATCGTCAGGTAAAAGCTGCCCTGTAAACCCTCGATCTTCCAGTTGAATTCAGTTTTCACCCCCGGTTGAGACAAGCGCATCACCATCCCTATCAGCGCCGGAGATTGCATCCTGTCAGCATAAACAGTAGTTGCATCAGCAGGCTTCGCCAATACATCAAAATCCAGCTCTTTATTTTCCTGGTTCACTTTAGAGACATCCACCTTCACATAATTCACTGAATAATCATCACTACCTTCCTCTTTATATGCCACATCAAATGTCAATATATTATCTGTCACATATTCTTTGATCGGCTTTGGGAAAACAATGTGTGCATAAATATAATCTCCCTCAGAAAAATCCGTGGAGAAAGCAGTTCCAGGCTTACCTTTAGAAAAAAAAATTGCTGTCTTTGCAGGATGGGGGTTCACTTTGGATATATCTTCTCCTGAAGTGTTTTTTACATCCTGTACCTGTTCTGTAGCATGCTGTCCCTGCGCAGCTGCATCTTTTATCTTGCCTGCAGAGGGTTTAATTTTATCCGTCATCTTCCCAAACTGGGCATTCGCATGGTGGATAGTAAGGATGCCACCAAAGAGGGCAACTAAAACTGTCTTTTTCATGATTATTCTTTTATTTAACTAATTCTCATTACTTATAGGGCTCCCCTTTTCAACCAGTACAGCAAAAAAATCCACTACCCGGAACCAGGTTCATACACCCGGCCCAGGCAGACAAAAGGTTAAGCACGCAGCATTGAACCCCTACATTTGCTACATGACGGATGAGATGTGCAAATGGGGACAATCGCCGCGCTGCAAAATTTGAGAATCAGATTTTAAATCTCATTTACATTTGGCAAGATTTTTCAGACAGCAGAAGTGCCCCGTACCCTGCTAAGAGAAGTTGGGGTTATACCAAGATATGAGGCTATATAATAATGTTGTATCTCATTTTCCAGTCCGGGGTAAATCTTGCGGAACCAATCCAGTTTCCCCCTGGCAGTTTCCTTTAATAATAATACTTCTTTTTCTACCCTGCGCATACTGTCCAACATCACTATGGTATTCCCGAACTGCTGCAGATCAGCATTATAGGGCATCAGGTCCTCCATTCTCATATTATTAAACACCAGGATGCTGGCCTTGCCGGAAATAACCTGCAGATTGTAAATGGAACGGTTATTAACTCCACGCATAATGGCCGGGGTCACAGCATTGCCACTTACATAGAAATTGACGGTCACATCTTCTCCTTCTGAATTAAGCAGATAGCCCCGTACAATTCCCTCCAGTACAACAAATTCATTGCGAATCACATTATTTTCCTGTTCAAGAAACTCGTCTGCGGAAAAGTTGACAATTTCTGCAGCGCCAGACAAGAGAGCGGCAGTAGCATCAGTAATAGGAGAATAAACGGACAGGGCTTTTTGTATAACTTCTTTCATGCGTCAGTTCGAATATATGTTAGTGAAATAATTTATCGAATGGTCCTTTCTACATACGAAAGATGCCTGGGTTTGAAAATCAATATCGTTCCAATTCCCCAGATAGTAATCAGCATACCCATATAATTAATAATTTGCTGGTCGGCAAAATCAGCCAGGAAAGCGATATCTACCGTAGAATGGAAAATGGCACATACCAATATACTTGCCCTGGATGAATTATACAACCAGGTGAGTAATACACTCCCGGTCAGTAAACTAAAAATCCAGCCAAAAGTGCCGGCAATTCCCATTTGAACAAAGCCCGGCCGGTACAGGAAAAGCGGCCAGTGCCACACGGCCCAGCATATGGTCAGGATGATGCTAGCCCATAAGGCATTATTTCCTGCCTGCAACCTGGGCAAGGCAAACCCACGCCAGCCGACTTCCTCCCCAAAACCAAAGAAGACCAGGTTATAAAGCAAAAAAGTAAGGAAGGAAAATTCAGGAAACTCCCTGGTCCGAAACAACCCGGCTAACTGGATTGTCTGAGCACTTAACAGGAAATTAATCCCCGCGGCCATAGCAGCCAGCATAAATGGACTGAGCAAAGCAATTAAAACAAATAATATAGGTCTGACTTTTAGCATTTGCCGCACTAACAATTGTAAGCCTTTACGCCCATCATAGATCCATGTAGTAATTAAAGCAGCAAGCATAGGACCAAGGCCTCCCAGCCCGTGATGAAAAGGCAGAACAGGTAGATTCTTAATACCCAATGCCGGGCTATATAAAGGGAACCAAATTATCCAGCTGATGGAATAGGCAAGCGTAAAATAAACAATCAGAGGGCTTGTTGTTGCTGACCATTTTTTCATGTCAAAATGTTTATCGTCATTTATGGGAACAATTTAGCACCTTCAGCTTAATACAAAAAAAACTAATGCCCGTACCCGGGGGAGCCTACCCATTGCCTTTCTATACAGTACCCCTGATCGCTGGGCAGTTCGCCGCCGGAATTATTGAAATTTTAAAAATAAATTTCTATTTTCAATACCAATATCACCTATATAATATTGCACCTATATGAGAATTGTCATGCTGATCGCCTGTATCTTATGCTGTCATCTAAGTTTCTCCCAAAGCCCCGAAATTGCCTTTGATACCGCCAAAGCAATGCTGGAAAGAAGAGATGTCGCTTCCGCCCTGCCTTATTTCCAGACCGTCATGGCCCAGGGAAATGAGCGCCTCCAACGTAAAACCATCAACTACATCGCCGAAACATGGGTAACAGACATTAGTCCTATCGCCCTGCATAAGCTCAACAGTAGTTATGGTAAATTGCTTTCCGATTACATGAATGCAACTTTCAGGGGAAAAGAAAGCACCATGAATGCCGGGGACCATTACACTGCCGGACTTATATTCTGGTCTTTCGCCTTCTCCGGTCTGAACACCAATACCAGCAAGGCTATCTATCAATTTAAAACGGCTTTCGACGCTGGTTATACACAGGCCGTAGTCTACCTGGCAGCTGCAACAAAACAGATGAAAAACCAGGATCCCTCCGTGCAATGGGCACAGATTATAAAACTCTATTCACTGGCATCAATTGTACAAAATTCACCGCTTCCTTTGATCAGACTCGCCAACTCGCAAGTGGCCGGGATGCAAAGAGGATTCTCAGACTCACCAGATAAAGCAGCCCAAAAAGATACGGCAAGAGATGTCTTTTTTAAATGCCTGGACAATATCATAAAGGAGATGCCGGATTCTTTTCACCTGGCGGTAAACACCTTCTGGGAAAGAGGTTTTCAGTTCGACACCCAGGATACAATGGTGACTAACCTGATGAAGAATTATTTTACCCGGGTGAATATTCCAGCTACCTCTCCTGCCCGGAAAGGACTCGCCTGGCACCGGCTATACGAGTATTTTTATGATGCCACTACTGAAAAACAAAAGGAAGGATCACCGATTATAAACAATTTAAAAAAATACTATAATAACGACCGGCAACTGCTCACTGATATCGCCGACTTCCTGCACTCCGCCGAACCTAATAAGGTCGGATTTGCACTCGGTATTAACTCCAAATGGCTCAGTGCCTTCTCTCCTATGCAGGTAGATAGTCCCGATCGCTTCTTTGCAGCAGCAGCCATGACGGAACAGGACTTCCTGGGTTTCCTGGCCAAAAATGAACCTGCCGGCCGTTTTACCGGGGCTATCGCCGCCGGATATCACAGACGCTTCGATATCCTCTTCGATATCGCTTCTACTAACGAAATTGAAAGCAAATACAGGTACGCTATTGTCGATGTAACCAGCACTCAAAACATGCGGCTTATTGAAAAACTGGCCGCCTATCCCGAGATCAGTAATAGCAGTGCTGTCAAATACACCTATGCAGACATGGCCGTACTGAATAACCTGGCCTCATATGCCAGCAATGGAGGCGGAATTCCCATCAGTTTCAATGAACTTCCTAATGTTTACAGAAAATGGACCCAGGCCGATAAACAAGGATATGAAAGACAGTATGTCGATTTCCTGCTGAAGAAAGTACAGGAATTGGTAAATACCGGGAAAAGTACAAATTCCCTGGCGCTGGCAACTGGTAAACAAAGCCTGGACCTGAATGATTATGATAAGGCACAAAAGACAATCAATGAAGTTGTCCTGGCCCTGGCCATAAAATAGCCTTCCACATATAAAAAAACAGAAAAGCGGCGCTTTGTTTAAGGCAAAGCGCCGCTTTTCTGTATAGGCCTACACCTGGTACCGGCCTCCCTCTTTCAAAAGCTTATCGTACATCCTTCAGGCTCACATCCAGCTTTTCTCCATCCCTCCGGATCGTCACCTTCTCCTCTATCTCCGCGGTCGCACCTGTAGACGCATTCGCTGATTTATAGACATCATTTGATGACAACACCGTACCACTGGGATGCATCAGGTACGATGTACCTGCATAATAACTATATGTATACTGGTGTGTATACCCAAAACTTGTGATCAGGATATACTCCCCAGGCATTAAATTCGTAAACTCAAAATGCCCCTTATCATCATACACCGTCGTCTTCTTGATACAATCCGCTACATTCGGATCAATAGGTACCTGCGGCAGCTTCTTTCCCTTCGCAATCTTCTTATTCACGGCCTTCCATTCCTCTAAATATTCTGAATTAGGCAGGATCGACACTACTGTACCCTTCGGTGCATACTGTGCTTTGTTAATATTCACCACAGCCAGCTTATTGCGGGAACTATGGTCTCTTGCAAAGGCGGTACCCGTGATTACACTATTTCCTTTCTCCAATTTTTGCAAAGCCTCCTCCTTGTTAAACTTCGCCGCAATCGGCTGGTAATCCAGTTCCTCATTCACACACACCTCCGTAATTCCGCCACCTGCCGGCATTTCCCGCTGCCAGATCCGGTGATCCTTCTTATCAATGATGTACGTGTAAATGGCCCCTGATTGCTCCTCCAGCACACTCACCAGCCAGGCTTCATGATTCCCGGTCTTTGGAGAACGATGAATGTAGCTTTTTACATCCTTAATGATGTAATTAGAAAGTAAACTATCCGGATTGTCTACGTAGTAAAATTCACGGATAGTCGCCTTATACCCCACATCCAGTGGCAGGGTTGTAAATAAAAGTTCCGCGACGTTGAAATCCACAAATTTACCGGCTGGCTTCAGGGAGATCTGTTTATCCTTATCCCCGTTCAGGTAATGGTATTTACCCGTGATCGTCGTGCCAAACTTCAGGTCAAGGCTCCCCCTGGTGTTTTCTGACCTAAAACTCAGCGGTTCCAGTGTTTTGGCATTTGCAACTGAGATTCTTTTCTTATAGCGCTCGTTTTTCTCATCCTTGTAGTCCGTAGAAATCTTCAATTCATCCCCCAGAATTGTTATATCATTTGTATAGGTCCCCTTGTTCGTCCAGGTAGTACCGTTTACATAATAGATGGTGAACAATGTTCTTTCGGATTTTAAGCGCGAAGTGTTGATGTCCGGGCTACCGGGGAAGACTGATTTTTGTCCGAAGCTGGCAACAGGCAATAACAATAGAAATATAGGTCTCAATAATGTACGCATGGGTTCTTGTTTACGTGCAAATAAGCTGATAGAGATTTTTCAATGCTTACAAAAATAAGCCTTTTTAGCGGAGTTCATCAAAAAACCTGCCAGAGTCTAATGGCCCATTCCAATTTTTTTTGAATACTACCCAATCAAATAGGCAAATCCGTTATCCACCGGTTCGCACAAGTCTTCAATGCGCTTATTATTAAACAATTCCGCGATGATGCCCCTCGCCTTTCCATATTCACTATGGATCGGACACGGGTGTGTAGCCGAACACCTGCTCAGGCCCAGGCCACAGCCCTTAAACACCTGTTTCCCATCTATCGCCGCTACTATATCCATGATCGGCTGCTTCATCTGCGTATCCGAGATATTGAATCCACCTGCCGGTCCTTTCATACTGCGGATCACCCCCTGCCTGACCAGCACCTGCAGCAGCTTGCCTACCGTATGCTCACTGGCATTTATACACTCAGCAATCTCCTTAATACCTGCATTCTCCCCGCTCCTGTGCTTTGAGGACAGGTAAATTACCGCTTTAATAGCTGTCTTACAAGTGAAGCTAAGCATCAGATTATCTGTTTAAAAATTCCTGGCCTTCTGCTGAGATCATCTCCATACTCCAGGTAGGCTCAAATGTCACGGTTATCTCTATCTCATACCCAGGGTAAGATAATTCCAGGCGGTTCTTTACTGAATCGACGATAGACTGTCCCATCGGACAATACTGAGTACTCAATGTCATCAGCACCAATATCTTCTTTGCGTCCTCCTCCACGCTGAGTTCGTAAATCAAACCCATGTCCACCACATTCAACCCTATTTCAGGATCAAATACCCAGCGCAGCGCAGCCAGGGCTTCGATAGCTTTTTCCGTCAGCGCGATCATAGCATCCTATCTTTATGAAAGAGTAACTTAAATACATTCGCATTATAAAGAAAAGCACACAGCAACAATAAGAGTGCGCCAACCTTCATCGCAATGCCGTTTGATATAACAATGCCGGCCACAAAACTTATAAATCCAATGATAAAACAAACCGCCATTATATTAAAAAGCCGGCTGCTGAACAGTTCCTTCGGAACTGGTGTAGCCCCTGTACCGGCTCTTGCATGGTAAACCCTGTTCCAGATAATGAAGGGCAGTGTCTTAAAAGTCATACCTAGAATAATAGCCGTGAGCCAGCCAAAGAAGATAGTAAAACCATAGGCCAATACCATGTGTACATCGGCAGATATGGTCATCAGTGTGACGATGACAGCAATTAAAAATACCAGGGGTAAAACCATCATCACAACTGCCAGCAGCGAGATCTTCATCTCTTCGTCCACCTGTCTGCGGATCCTCTGCCGGTAAGCCTTCCTGCAAAAGAATCCAAACAATACAATACCCCCTGTCACACACAATACCGGGATCATATACAACACTGATACTGCTTCCCTGAGGAAGATAAATATGAATGTAATCAGTCCGCCATTGATCAGGCCATAGATACTCCAGAGTATTTTGGGAGAGTCGTATTTAGAGATGAGGAACATGGGAATCAGGCGGGACCCTACCCCCATCACCAACAGCAGGAACCATCCAACGATACCGATATGCGCATGGAGGGAAAGATAATGGAGTGATCCATCCGGCAAAATATTCTCCGTAAAATTGCAGATCAGCAGGCCGCCTGCCAGGGTAGTGAATGCCAGCCAACCTGCAGCCGTGAGCATAAAGATAGCCTGGATGTTTTCTTTTTTACTTTTTACAATGCTCATCACCACATTCACAAAGAAGGCAATGACCCCGGCATTGATCAGCAAGGCACCACACTTCGCAGGCCAGCCCATGTGAAAGATATAAAATGCCCATACTAACAAGGCAATCCCGATGCCCGTAAAGGTATAGGACAAGTATGCGAGTTTAACACTGTACAATTCTCCTTCCATCAATACCGGTAGTAACTGATGACTTGCTCCTAAAATGATCATCGTACCCCATCCTAGTGCCATCGTATGCGTGATGGCCAGGATATGGGGCTGGAAATAGTGCCCGGAGAACTCAGCGGCCCCTGTAAACAACATCCCGGTAGCTACCAGGAATGCCAGCCCTGCATATACATAAAACGGTACTACCACACGGTGGGTAGTTGTGTAAACGACATCGCTCATTAGTTCCTGAAAATTAAAAGATGTACCTCATCGCCTGCAATTTCCTTTGCACGGTATTCAAACCCTCTCTGCGACAGCTCAGGTAAAAGGAATACAGGGATGCGCTTATGATATACAAACAAAGCCTGCGCTTCTGGCAGGGTATCCAGTTTCTCCAGGATGGTATACATGGGCAAAGGCATCTGCAGGGCACGGACATCAATGGTGTGCAGTTTGTCCTGAAATCTTTTGAGTATTTCATCCCAGTGCTCCGTTTGTATTTTTACTTCGGGTGGACGCATAGTTCTGGTTTTATAGAACCATGTTTCTACCAGGTCTTCCTCTATTTGCGCAGCATAAGCATCAAAACCCTGTTTCTTTAATAAAACCATCAAAGGTGTCGGCTCAAATGTGTTCACAATCTTTAGGACCTGTCCGCCCTGCAGAGTTTCCACCTTTTGAAAGATGAGACGCAAAGGATCTTCACCGGAGGCTATTTGCGGGCGTACATCCAGTATTACGACCTTGTCTTCCTGTAATGTCCTTATAAAATCAGGCATTTCATTCTGTGCTACTGTGACTGTGGATGTGACTGCATCAATTTCAAAACCAAGAGGTGCCAGTTGTGTATAGAAGTCGGCTACACTACAGCCCCCGATCTTACTGGCCACGGCAATGCTGGCACGGCCGGCCATCAATTTCCTCAATACAGGATTGCGCAATTTTTCGAACTTCGGTGATATGGCAATGATAGCATCCAGCGCCGCGGGATGATGCTTTAAAATGGCAGCAATCTTTGTGTTTTGATTGATGGTCATGATCAGTGTTTGCTTCTTGTGGTATGCAGTAATAATTGTTCCTGGTCTTCCGGGCTAAGGTGTTCCTGCAAATAATTAAACAGGGCCCTTTCTTCAAAGCGGATATGCGCTTCCAGCAGGTCGCCAAACTGGCGGAGGAGGGCTTTGTCCGATTCATTTCTTTTAATCGATTCTACCAGGTTGCAGATAGCCCTGTGCTCCCCTTCTGCCTGCTGACGTAATGGATCTGCAGGATCCAGTTTGCTAAACAGGTAGTCTTCCTCCTCTTTGAAATGCGATTGCAGGTCCATTTCAAAAAACTCCAGTACATATTTGCTGATGTTGACTGCCGGATTTACCTTTCCCAGGTCCTGCCTTATTCTCCAAACCAGCAGCAGGCCAAAGTGATGGTCTTTGGAAAGTTGCACAAATGCTTTGCTTCTTTTGACGGGTTTAGGCTGTTCCATTCAATGCTTTTTTTAAGTCTTCCAGGATGATATCCGCTTGTGCTTTGTCAAAATCCTCGTGCTGCTTTTTTGACACACCCAGGATGGACAGGTCTATCGCCAGGTCGGGCAGCAGGGAGTGATTCGCAAGGCAGGATTTTGTACATGCCAGCGGACAACCATCTATGGCAATGATCTTTCTGCCGGAGAGCGCAGTCTTTACCAGTTTCTTTACATTACCACCCACACCTGCAATGCAGGACATTTCAGCGATTCCCGATCTGTCTAATTGAATTGCCAGGTAGTTAGCCATTTGTGCGACGCTTGAGCAGCCGGAGCAGGAATAAACAAGCGGAATATTATTCATGGTGGTATAAAAGTACCGCAATACTTTTTTTTACTAAATGACGGTAGTCAATAGTGCATGTGACTACAGTCAAAGAGCAATACTCCCCCCTGATGTCTAAGTCAGCCCTTTAATTGTCCACCTCAGGGTTTTCAGGCTATGAAAGCCTGCCTATCCACCTCATCTTTGTTCCATCACAAACAAATAAACCTAATCACAATGAATACGCAAACGACAAAAGTAATTTTCTGGACAGGGGCTGTATTAATCTCTTTATGGTTTGGTGCAAGCGGATTTTTTGAGCTGACAGGCAACCCATTGGTATGGGGCATCACACAACAGCTCGGATACCCTGCTCATTTCATCTATATCCTGGGCGTTTTTAAGCTCTCCGGGGTTGTTGTGATGCTGACTCCCAACAGGCTCCTTCGTTTAAAAGAATGGGTGTTTGCGGGCATTTTCTTCGATATCCTGTTTGCATTCTTCTCTAAAGTGGCAGTACTGGGATTCCCCGCGACGATAGATGCGATTATTGCCTTTGGGATTATATCCGTGACGTATGTGATGTACAGGAAATTGTATACAGTGACTTATGAGCAAAACCAGTAAAATGCCACGTTAAGTACACCAGAAGTACACCTCTAATTCGATTGGATATTGAGGTGTGCTTCTGGATTTTCATCGTGCAAAAAAATTTCGTATAGCCCCTTATCATCAAAGATGTTGCCCATCTGAAAAATGAATATCTTCGTGTAAATTCTCGTTATGACTTCACATATTCGATTGAGGAAGACGGTCCTTTCCGACCTGGATCATTTCTATACTTTTCAGCTCGACAAGGAAGCAAATTATATAGCAGCATTTACTGCAATAGACTCACATAATAGAACAGCCTATTTACAGAAATATTCCAAATTTCTCGATGACCCGACTATCCATATGCGCACGATTATCGTGAATGGTTTGATTGCGGGCAGTCTGGCAAAATTTGTCATGCATGGAGATACAGAGATCACTTATTGGATAGATAAACCTTATTGGGGACAGGGTATTACCACCGCAGCACTGACGGAGTTTTTAACCCTGGAAACTGCGCGGCCAATTATCGGCAGAACGGCCTTTGATAATGTAGGATCACAAAAGGTACTGGAGAAATGCGGGTTTGTCAGGATAGGTACGGATAAGGGCTTTGCAAATGCAAGGCAGGCGGAGATTGAAGAGTATATTTATAAGTTGGGTTAAAAAAATAAAAGAGGTTGCTTCCAAAGATCCAACCTCTTTTATTCAATTCATTCTCTATGCCACCGGCGTAAACTCCTCGGCCTTCCACGTCGCCATATTCTCATAACTCTTATACCTCAGGTCTACCAACTCCTGCGCCAATCCCATCAGCCTTTTCGCCTCTGCTGGGTTCTGTGCCGCCAGCGCCTTGTACCTCGTTTCATTATAAGCATAATCCGCAAATTTCACTACCGGCCTTGGAGAATCCAATACAAACGGATTCTTTCCCGCTTCTCTCAATGCAGGATTATACCTGATCAAAGGCCAATAACCACTGGACACCGCCATCTGTTGCTGCGTCAAGCCCTTCTCCATATCTATTCCATGCGCAATACAATGACTATACGCCAGGATCAATGAAGGCCCTTTATACGCCTCCGCCTCTCTCAAAGCCAGCAAGGTCTGTTGCGGGTTCGCCCCCATCGCTATCTGTGCCACATACACATTACCATATGAGATCGCCTGCATGGCCAGGTCCTTCTTACCCACCTTCTTGCCTGCCGCTGCAAATTTTGCAATCGCCGCCGTAGGTGTTGCCTTTGACATCTGTCCCCCCGTATTGGAATACACCTCTGTATCCAGCACCAGCACATTCACATTACGCCCGGTTGACAACACATGGTCCAACCCGGAAGAACCAATATCATATGCCCAACCATCACCACCTAACAACCACACACTTCTCTTCACCAGGTGATCCGCTACTGCGAGCAACTGCGCTGCCAGCGGATTGCCACGCAATGCATGCAATTTATCTTTCAGCACGCCTACCCTGTTGCGTTGCTCCACAATCTGTGACTCCAGTTGTTGTGGTGCATGCAAAAGCTGTTCTACCAAAACATCATTATCCAATACAGGTTGTAATGATGTGAGCAATGCCTGTGCAATCGTAAACTGTTTGTCTGCCGCTACACGCATTCCCAAACCAAATTCCGCGTTATCTTCAAAGAGAGAATTTGACCATGCCGGACCACGGTTATCCTTATTCACAGACCAGGGCGTCGTTGGCAGGTTACCTCCGTAAATAGAGGAGCAACCCGTTGCATTCGCTACCAGCAACCTATCGCCAAACAATTGTGTCAGCAACTTCACATAAGGTGTCTCCCCACAACCGGAACACGCTCCTGAGAATTCAAATAAAGGTTCCAGGAACTGCGCCCCTCTTACGGTGGAGAAATCCAGCTCTGCACGATTGTTCACCGGCATGCTTTCAAAGAACCTGATCTGCTCACGGCCTTCCACCAATGATGGTTTCGGTGCCATATTGATCGCCTTGCGGCTGGCATCTTTGATATCCACTGCCGGACAAGCCTGTACACACAATTTACAGCCCGTACAATCTTCCAGGTACACCTGCAATGTATATCGTGTTTCAGGGAAACCACGGGCATTGATCGGTGCTGAAGGGAATCCTGCAGGCGCTTTTTCCAGGTAGCTCTCGTGATAGAATTTAGAACGGATCACACTATGCGGACATACAAAGCTACAATTACCGCATTGTATACAGCTGTCTGATTCCCACACCGGCACAAGGTCCGCAATATTCCTTTTCTCCCACTTCGTGGTGCCACTTGGATAGGTACCATCTATCGGCATTTTACTAACCGGTATCAGGTCACCCCTACCATCCAGCAACATCGCCGTTACATCCCTTACAAAATCAGGTGCTTCGGCAGGAATCCCTGCATCCATCTGCACGGTACCGGAAGCTGTAGCAGGCAGTTCCACCCGCACCAGGTGTGCCAGGGTATCATCTACCGCGCGGTAGTTTTTCTGTACGATGGCATCGCCTTTTGACTTGTAAGATTTATAAATAAATTTCTTGATCTGCGCTATCGCTTCATCAGCAGGTAATACATTTGATAAAGCAAAGAAGCAGGTCTGCATAATCGTATTGATACGTTGGCCCATACCCGCAGCTATCGCCACTTTGGAGGCATCGATCACAAACAGCTTCATCTGCTTTGCGATCAGCTGTTCCTGTACAGCACGCGGCAACTGGTCCCAGACTTCATCTGCAGGATAGGGACTATTCAGCAGGAAAGTTGCACCAGGCCTTGCATGCTGCAACATATCCGTCTTACTGATAAAGTTGTATTTGTGACATGCAATGAAGTCAGCTTTGTCTACCAGCCAAGGAGCCAGGATAGGATCCTTACCAAAGCGCAGGTGTGATACGGTCATCGTACCTGACTTACGGGAATCATATACAAAATATCCCTGTGCATAAAGATCCGTTTCCTCACCAATAATTTTAATACTATTCTTATTGGCACCTACTGTTCCATCTGCACCCAGGCCGTAAAACAAGGCACAAACCCTATCTTTGGGTTCCAGGTGGAATGAAGGATCATAGCTCAGACTGGTATGCGTCACATCATCATTGATACCAATAGTAAAGCCATGTTTCGGCGTTGCCTTCTTCAGTTCATCCAATACAGCTTTCGCCATGGCGGGTGTAAACTCTTTGGAAGACAAACCGTATCTGCCGCCGATGATGCGGGGCAGTTTTTCCAAACGACCTTCTGAATAAGCCTGGCAGAGATAAGTCACTACATCCTGGTACAAAGGTTCGCCGGCGGCACCGGGTTCTTTTGTACGGTCCAGCACTACGATTTTTTCTACCGTAGCGGGGAGTGATTTTAAAAGATGTGCTGCAGAGAATGGGCGGAATAATCTTACCAGCACCACCCCTACTTTTTCACCGGCTTCCAGCAGCACACGTACTGTTTCTTTCAGTACTTCGCCCCCGGAACCCATTACAACGGCTACACGTTCCGCCTGCTCATGACCAAAATATTCAAACAGCTTGTAGTACCGACCGGTGAGTTCGCCGAGCTGGTTCATCGCCTCTTCCACAATACCCGGTGCAGCAGCATAAAAAGGATTCACTGTTTCCCTGCCCTGGAAATATACATCCGGGTTCTGCGCTGTACCCCTGATAAAAGGACGATCAGGATTCAGGCTACGAAAACGATGCTCGTTCACCAGTTCATCACTGATCATACTTCTGATCTGCGCATCAGGTATCAGTTTAATTTTATTAATTTCATGCGAAGTTCGGAATCCATCGAAGAAGTGCATGAAAGGAATACGCGCTTTGAGGGTCGCCGCCTGGCTGATGAGCGCCATGTCGTGTGCTTCCTGTACGGAGGCAGAGGAGAGCATGGCAAAGCCGGTGGTACGTGCCGCCATCACATCGCTGTGATCACCGAAGATGGACAATGCCTGTGCAGCGAGTGACCTTGCAGCCACATGAAACACAGCACAGGTCAGCTCTCCGGCTATCTTGTACATATTAGGCAGCATGAGCATAAGGCCCTGGGATGCTGTAAAGGTTGTGGTCAGTGCACCTGCCTGCAAAGCACCATGCACCACACCGGCAGCACCACCTTCGCTTTGCATTTCTATTACATCAGGTATCTGACCCCAGATATTTTTTTTCCCGGCAACGGCCCATTCATCTACCAGTTCTGACATGGTGGAAGAAGGTGTGATCGGGTAGATTGAACATACTTCATTAACGCGGTACGCGATATAGGCCACGGCTTCATTACCGTCCAGCGTTGCGATTACGGGTGTAGTCTCTTGTGTCATAGTGAATGATTTACGGTCCGGGTACCATTTCTATAGCATGGCAGGAACACTGTTCGCTACACACTGCGCAACCGGTGCAAATATCATAATTGAAGGAATAGCCATTGCCGGGGCCGAGTTTCGTGATTGCTTTTTGCGGACAGGCACCATAGCAACCATCGCACTCAAAACAATTACCGCATGACAGGCATCTCCGGGCTTCAAACAGTACTTCCTGTTCCGGCAAACCATACCTTACTTCATCGAATCCACTTACGCGCTCAGCAGCAGGTCTCATAGACTCTGTTCCCTGCGGGGCATAGGTGCGATACCAGCGATGGAGTTTTTCATATCCAATCGTAGCAGGTTTTGCAGCTGGCGTATACAATTGATGATTCAGGTAAGCGTCTATGTTGCGGGCAGTTTTTTTACCGTGACCAATTGCAACGGTCACATTTCTTTCGCCGGGTACCATATCCCCACCGGCAAAAATACCTGCGTAGCCAGTCATCATGTGACTGTCTACACATACATTGTCATCCGGCGTAAAAGTGATGCCGGGGATATTTTTCAGGAATGCAGTATCTGCCTCCTGGCCCAGGGCCATAATCAGACTATCCGCTTCCAGTGTTTCAAACTGGCCTGTGGGATAAGGTTTGCCATCCCTCAGCTCCATTACTTCTACCGTCATGGTCATGCCTTCCACAGATTTGATGGAACGCAGCCAGTGGATATTTACACCTTCTTCCAAAGCTTCCTGTGCTTCGAAATCGTGCGCGCTCATATTGGCCCTGTCACGACGATAGATGATCATAGTATCTTCCACTCCCAGGCGTTTGGCAGTACGGGCAGCATCCATCGCGGTATTACCACCGCCAT
Organism: Chitinophaga silvisoli; assembly: GCF_003412465.1. Taxonomy (GTDB): domain Bacteria; phylum Bacteroidota; class Bacteroidia; order Chitinophagales; family Chitinophagaceae; genus Chitinophaga; species Chitinophaga silvisoli. The sequence goes on along the minus strand of NZ_QTJV01000012.1, from coordinate 165,712 downwards.
AAATGGCTACGCGCCGGCCCAGCCTGGGCACGGTACCATCTTCCACCTGCCTGAGGAATGCAAGTGCATCCATCATTTTAAAGGCATCCTTTGCAGGCAGGTCTACTTTTTTGGAAAGGTTGGAACCGATTGCAAGAAAGACGGCATCAAAATTACCCTGCTCTTTTTCGAGTAAGAGGTTTTCTACTTTATGATTGTATGTAACAGTGACACCCATCTGGCAGATGCGGGCTACTTCCTGATCCAGTTCATGGCGGGGAAGGCGGTAAGCGGGAATGCCAAAGTGCATCATACCACCGGCGATGGGTCCTGCTTCATGTATTTCGACCGTATGTCCTTTCCGGACTAAGTGATAGGCAGCTGAAAGGCCTGCAGGCCCTGCGCCAACGATTAAGACACGCTTGCCTGTAGGCGGTGCCTTATCGATCGTCCAACCCTGTTTAAGGGCTTCATCTCCAAGGAATCTTTCTACAGCGTGGATATTGACAGCACTGTCAATTTGCGAACGGTTACATTGCACCTCGCAGGTGTGATAGCATACCCTGCCCATGACGGCAGGAAATGGATTGTCTTCCATGATCGTGCGCCAGGCGGCTTCATAACGGCCGGCCTGAGCCAGCGAGAGCCACCCTTGAATGTTTTCGCCTGCAGGGCAGGTTTGGTTGCAGGGTGGCAGCAGATTGGCATATACAGGGTGTTGTGTCCTTGTAGGTCCAGTGCCAGCGCTGTGGCTTTGCAGATCAGGCGATAAAGTAATATCCTGATTTGTTTTCATAATATGTGAAGGTATTATGAGCGCAAAGGATAAAACGTGCTTTAAATCATGGGAGGTGGTGATAATGATCAATAAAGACATCATCACTGCCAGGTTATTGCAATAAAAACGGGTAGTCCTGGCTCAACAAGACTACCCGTTACATCATACGGATGTATTTTTTAAATTATCTGAATCTTAAGACACCGTTTTTAAGTTCATACTTAATACCCGTAGTTTTGTCCAGATTATCCAGGAAGTCATTCAAACCATCCTGTTTCGTGAGAATACCGGTGATATCTAATTTCTCCGCGGTGGTATTGTCAAATTCTACTTCTATATCAAACCATCTGTTTATAACAGCTCCTATATCTTTTAATGTCGCATGCCTGAAATAATACTTCCCTTCCATCCATCCCAATGTATTGCGCTTATCGAATGCATCTATGCTGAAGAGCTGTTGATTATATACCGCTTCATACCCGGGTGATAATTGTATAACCTGTTCACTGTTCTTCCCTTTCAATGCCACCTTGCCGGATGCCAGTGCCACCCGCGGACTTGCATAGGCATTGATATTAAAAGCAGTACCCAATACATTGACAGACACATCCCCGGCATGTACAATAAAAGGACGAGCCGGGTCCTGCTTTACTGAAAAGAATGCTTCCCCGCTTACCGTCACCTCCCTGGTTTTACCATTGAACGCCATGGGAAAACGGATCTCGGATTTTGCATTCATCCATACTTCCGTACCATCTGCCAATACCAGTTTATAATCCTTGCCTGCAGGTACGCGGAGTACATTCATCGCCATCTCCGCACTGCCATTGGCTGCGTCGTAGGTAACACTTTTGCCCGACACATGAATTTCAGCTGTTCCTACCTTAAGCGTACCAGCTTTTGTGGTATCAGAGAGATCTATTTGTTGCCCGTTGGCTAGTTGTAATACAATCCCACCTGGCGTAGCAGGCTTTACCCTGGGTTGCAGGTAATAAAGCAGGCTACTCCCTAAGAGTAATATCCCCGCAGCAGCGGCATACATCCATTTCCCGGACCTGTGTTTTTTGAATTTATGCCTGCTCGCCAGCCATAATGCATCTTCATCCAGATGGGCCAGGTACTCCTGTGCCACTGGCTCACCCAACCTTTGCTCCAATTCTTTGTAAACCGTTTTAAATTCCGGATGCGCTTCCATCATCTGCAACAAATCCGCATCATCCTCAGCCGAAATACATCCTGAAAGTTTCTCCAACATTAATTGTTCTATATGTGGTATCATTTCTTCTGTCTTAAAGGTTATTCTGAAAATGGCAAATCCAGTTTGTTACGAAGCGTCTTCACAGCAATCTTTAAATGCGTCTTCAGCGAATTGACACTGATGCCCATGTTATGGGCCACCTCATTGTATTTTTTATGCTGCAGGTAAACGAGGTTGAACGCACGCTGACGCTGTGTGGGAAATTCACTTAACAATTCCTGCAACTGCTCCTGGAAATGTTCATTCACGCCCCCGCCCTGCTTCGATTCATCGAAACACAAATGGTCTACTGTCTCTGCATATTTTTCAATACGCTTTTGCATTCTCGACCTGATTTTATGATAGTCATTTACCTGATTACGCACCGCAATCAGCAGGTAGGTTCTGAGATTACCTTTTATGTTATGATACAACTGCTTTTCCCAAATACTGCAAAGCACTGACTGGACCAGGTCATCGGCCTCGTTGGGGTCACCTGTGCCCAGGTAAGCCTTCGTCCACATCAATCGGTAGTATTGCTTAAATATTAACTCAAATGCATCGCCAGCGCCCCCATTTTTTAATAAGAGAAGTACAATATCATCTCCCGGATATTCAGGCATAAAAAAAAGTTAAGTGGTTGATTATATAACGCGGATAAAAAATGCTACTAAGGGATATTGCCTGGAATAAATATAAATGTTATTTTGACATTTATAAAATATTTTGAGTTTTTTTATTGGGCATTCACCCATTCATCATTATTGTCGTCTTATATCGAGAAGCATCAACATAGATACTACAATTAAGTAAGGAACATGAACAGACAATTCCCGTTAATGAAAACGGCCAGCCATCCTATTGCCTGGCGGCGAACCACTATTGCCCTACTGTTGCTCTTTCTGTTTACTCATTTGCGCGGCCAGACCATCACTCCGCCAACTGTAACGATCAAAGGGAATAATATGACCCTGGAAGCGGTATTTAAATCGATAGAACAGCAAACAGACATCACCTTTTTTTACAGCGGCAACATTCCGAAAAATGACATCATTGGCCAGGTTAATTACACCAGGACCAAAGTCACCACAGTACTGGATGATTTATTGAAAGGGCGCAACCTCGCCTATGAAATAAAAAAGAACGTCATCCTGATCCGGAAGGAGGAGAAACCTACCACCGTTGCCACCAACCCGCCTGATAAAACAGCTCCCCCTCCTGCCACCCAGGAACCGGTCATCAGCGGACAAGTGATTGCGGAAGATACCAAAACACCCTTGCCTATGGCGACCGTAATGCTGAAAAACACGAATATCGGGGCTACTGCCGATCAGAATGGTTACTTTAAACTGAAACTGAGCGGCAACAGTAAAGTGCTCGTGGTACAGTATGTAGGCTATGTAACCCGGGAAATCAACCTGAATGGGAAGACCGAATTCGAAATCCTGCTCTCTCCCAAAGACAATACTATTAAGGATGTGGTGGTGGTGGCTTATGGTACCCAGAAGAAAACGAGCATGGTGAGCTCTATCACCTCTATCAACCCAAAAGAACTGAAAGGCCCTACCTCTAACCTGACTACCATGCTGGCAGGTAAGATTGCCGGCGTAATCTCTTATCAGCGCAGTGGCGAACCGGGTGCTGACAATGCACAGTTCTTCATCAGGGGTGTGGGAACTTTTGGTGCAGGAAAGGTAGATCCCCTTATTCTCATTGACAACATTGAGTCTTCTTCCAGGGACCTTGCACGCCTGCAACCAGATGATATTGCCGGGTTTTCTGTACTGAAAGATGCGACTGCCTCCGCACTGTATGGTGCCAGAGGTGCGAACGGCGTAATCCTGGTGACGACTAAAACCGGTACCATCGGCAAGATGAAATTCAATTTCCGCATGGAGAATGCGACCTCTTCCAATACGCGGAACTTTGCACTGGCAGATAATATTACTTATATGAACCTGGCAAATGAGGCGACCCTGACCAGGAACCCACTGAGTGCACTCCCCTATTCCCAGAATAAAATAGATCATACTGCCGCAGGTGATGATCCTTTATTATACCCGAATAATAACTGGATCAAACAGCTGATAAAAACCCGTACCAACAACCAGCGGTATAATATAAATGCCAGCGGCGGCTCTGACAAAGCTAAGTACTACCTGGCCATGACTTACAATATCGACAACGGTATTTTGAAAGAGAATGCCCTTAATAATTTCAGTAATAATATCAAACTGCGGTCTTATTCTCTCTTATCCAATGTCACGATCAACCTTACAAAAACTACCGAAGCACTGGTAAGTCTGAAGGGTCAATTTGATGATTACAATGGTCCTGTAGGCGGCGGTGCTGCAGTGTTTTATAATGCGATCTGGAGCAACCCCGTGGCTTTTCCGGCGGTGTATCCTTCTGAGCTGATGCCTTATGTCAAACATCCATTGTTTGGTAATGCCATCATCCCCGGTGGCGGCTCGCTATATGTAAATCCATATGCGCAATCCATCTCTGGTTTCCAGGCGACCAATACCAGTACACTCACTGCCCAGCTGAGCCTGAAGCAAAACCTGGATGCCCTGACTCCCGGGCTCTCTGCAAGGGTCATGGCTTATACATCACGGTATGCCTACTTTGCAGTCACACGCCAGTACAGTCCTTATTATTATTCAGCGAATACGATGGAGGGCAAGTTCGCCGGACTGACATTGATAAACGATGGTAGCCAGGGCAGTGTTGGTGCTACACCTACTGAATACCTGACCTATTCTCCGGGTGATAAGATTGTAAACAGCACGACTTACGCAGAGACTGCGCTGAACTATGCCAGGACTTTCAAAGAGAAACACAGCGTAGGTGGTATGCTCATTGGCATCATCCGCAACTATGTGACAGGTAATGCTTCCAGCCTTCAATTGTCATTACCATCCAGGAACCTGGGACTTTCAGGCAGGTTCACTTATGGTTATGACAACCGTTACCTGCTGGAATATAACTTTGGTTTCAATGGCTCTGAAAGATTTGCTGCCAATCACCGTTTTGGGTTCTTTCCTTCTATTGGTGGTGGTTACATTATATCTAATGAGAAATTCTTTGCACCGCTGGCAAATACAGTACAGCAGCTGAAATTCAGGTTTACATATGGCCTGGTAGGTAATGACCAGATTGGTAATTCTACCGATCGTTTCTTCTATTTATCTGATGTGAATCTCAATGGTGGTGCAGCAGGGTACTTCGGTACACAGTTTAATTACAGCAGACCTACAGTAGCCATCAATCGCTATGAGAACAAGGAGATCACCTGGGAGCTGTCCCGCCAAACGAATCTTGGTATGGACCTCACCATTTTCAAAGACCTGACGGTGACCGTGGATGCCTACAGGCAATTGCGCAGTAATATCCTGATGGTGAGAAGTACGATTCCATCTTCCATGGGGCTGAAAGCAGACATCTCTGCGAACTCCGGGAAGGCCAGCAGCAAAGGGATAGACCTGATGCTGAATTACACCAAAACATTTGAACATAGTTTATGGCTGCAGACACGCGGTACCCTCACGCTGGCTAAAAGTAAACTGCTGGTGAATGAAGAACCGCAATATGCCGCAAACAACAAACACTTATCAAAAGTGGGAAATTCACTGGGACAGATCTATGGTCTCGTGGCAGAGAAACTCTTCGTTGATGATGCAGAGGTGAGCAACTCCCCTATTCAATATGGCCGCATTATGGCAGGTGATATCAAGTACAGGGACGTGAACGGAGATGGCACCATCTCCAATGCGGATTATGTACCCATTGGTTTCCCTACTACTCCGGAAATGATTTATGGCCTGCTGTTCTCTGTGGGTTATAAAAACTTTGATATCAGTGCCGCTTTCCAAGGCTCAGGCCGATCCTCCTTTATTATTAATTCAGCCAACACCACGCCTTTCTACATCAATGGCGGGAACCAGAATGGTTTGCTGAAGGCGATTGCTGATGACCACTGGTCAGAAGACAACAGGAACTCCTATGCATTCTGGCCGAGGCTGAACAATACCATCTCTGAAAATAACACACAGACATCCAGCTGGTGGCTGCGGAATGGTTCTTTCCTGCGACTGAAAACTGCTGAAATCGGATACAATTTTAGTGAGCACCTGCTGAAGAAATTTCACCTGAGCAGTGGCAGGATCTATGTAAATGGACAGAACCTCGCTACGATCAGTGCTTTCAAAATATGGGATCCGGAAATGGGTGATTCCGGTCTGGGTTATCCTATTCAGCGGGTTTTCAATACAGGTCTGAGTGTTGGGTTTTAAGTCTTAATAAAAGAACAGAATTATATGAAAAATATTCGCTTGTTCATATTGCTCGCATTGCTCACTACATCCTGCAAGAAGAATTTCCTGGATGTAGTGCCGGATAATGTGGCTACCATTGATAATGCATTTACTTCGAAAACAGAAGCTGAGAAATATTTATTTACCTGTTATTCCTACCTGCCGATCAGTTTTGATCCTACTTATAATGTAGGACTTTCTGCCAGCGATGAGGTCTTTGTTTTGGACCCTACGAGTGCTATCAGGTCTACTAACGTGCTGCGTATGCCTTATGGAGATCAAAATATTTCTGCGCCTATTGCCAACTTTATGACGGGTGACAGGGATGGTGTAGCAAGTTATAAAGCGATCAGGGATTGTAATATTTTCCTGGAGAACATCAGTGACCAGGGTAAAGTACCGGACCTGGATATAGATACCCGCGAGCGCTGGATCTCGGAGGTACTGTTCCTGAAAGCCTATTATCATTTCCTGATGTTCAGGGCTTATGGTCCCATCCCGGTGATAGATAAAAACCTGCCTATCAGCGTGGCCATCGAAGATACCTATGTAAAGCGGCAGCCGGTGGATAGCGTGGTAAATTATATCTCAACCCTGCTGGATGAGGCGGCGCTGCACCTGCCTAATAGTATCAATAATATTTCTTCTGAGCTGGGGCGTATTACCAAAGTGGCGGCACTTGGCCTGAAAGCCAAACTGTTGGTGACGGCAGCAAGTCCTTTGTTCAATGGCAACTCAGATTATACCGCGTTTAAAAACAAAGACGGACAAGCGCTTTTTAATGTGACTTATAGCGTAGAGAAATGGCAGCGCGCAGCAGAGGCATGTAAGGCAGCAATAGACCTGGCAACTGCACAGGGTATACAATTATATACGTTTCCTGCGCAGACAGTGCCCCTGAGTGATGAAACGATGACGCAGATGAGTATCCGTAACTCGATGAGTGAACCCTGGAATAGTGAGCTGATATGGGGCAATACGACAGCCATTACCTGGGCATGTTCATTCCTGCAGCGTTGTGGAATTGGCCAGTTTGACTTCGACAATGCAGTGGCATCCAAGACAGCAGGGCACCCGCTCATGGGGCCTACGATCAAGATGGCAAAGATGTTCTATACAAAGAATGGGGTGCCGATTGATGAAGATAAAACGCTGGATTTCTCCAATATCTCCACCTTAAGGGTCGGCAACCATGCCGAAAGGTTCAACATCAAGGAAGGCGAAACAACGGCACGCTTAAATTTCGACAGAGAGCCCCGTTATTACGCTGATCTCGGTTTTGACAGGGGAATATGGTACATGGCAAATAGTCCCTCTAAAAGCGACGAAAATACGTTCTGGCTCATGGCCAGGGGCAGTGAGCTGAGCCAGTCATCACCGGTGCCGGTTTGTGGGTTCTATATGAAGAAAACGGTGAACTGGCATATGGACTGGAATACACTGACATATCCTTCTTATCCCTATCCTGAAATGCGCCTGGCAGATCTGTACCTGTTGTATGCCGAAGCGCTGAATGAGGCACAGGGTCCAGGGGCTGATGTGTATGAATACATCAATAAAGTGCGGGCCAGGGCGGGCCTGCAGACAGTGCAAAGTTCATGGGAGCAATTCAGCAGGAACCCTACCAGGTATACGACTAAAGAAGGGATGCGGAGTATCATACAGCGTGAGCGTGCGATAGAGTTATGTTTTGAGGGACATCGTTACTGGGACCTGCTGCGCTGGAAGACGGCAGCACAGGAGCTGAGCGGGAATATTACCGGATGGGTGGTGAGTGGGCAGACAGCGGAGTTGTATTACCGGGAGGTTTCTTTCCTGGCAAGGCACTTTGTGGCTCCCCGTGATTATCTATGGCCGATCAAAGAGGATGACATCCTGAAAAATCCGAACCTGGTTCAAAATCCTAACTGGTAAAAAGTAAAAGCATGAAGTTATCATATATCCTGGTCTTATTAATGATTGCGATATCCTGTACGAAGAATGATCTGCACAGACCTGTAGCTGAAAATGGTACTGCACCGGGGCCTGTCAGCAATGTGAAAGTGGTGAACCTGAACGGGAAGGCAGCGCTGACCTATACACTGCCGAATGATGAAAACCTGTCTTATGTAAAGGCGGAGTATGAAACGTCTTCCGGGCATTCAAGAGAAGTGAAGGCATCTTACTATGTAAATACGCTGACGGTGGATGGCTTTGGCGATACATTGCCCCATGTGATCAAACTGTATGCAGTGAACGCAGGTGAAATGGCATCGGAAGCCGTGACTGTAACAGTCAATCCCCTCACACCCCCTATTGACCTGGCATTGCGGTCGCTGAAGGTAGTAGCTACCTTTGGTGGTTTTAATCTTACCTGTGATAATCCTACAGAAGAGAACCTGGCAATCATCCCATTGGTAGATTCAACAGGAACCGGGGTGTGGGTGCAGAGCGCAGGGATGGAGAATATTTATAGTAATAGTCCGGTGATAACAAGTGCGGTGAGAGAGCAACCCGCGGTAGAGCGAAAGTATGCATTTGTAGTAAGGGACAGGTGGCTGAATTACTCAGATACGATGTATGAGACACTGACACCTATTTTCGAACAGTTATTGCCCAAGTCAGACTGGAGTAATTATGTGTTGCCGGGAGATGCGGAGATCCTGAATAATGGAGGGCGAACAGATGTAGCTTATATCTATGACGGCAATGCACATCCCGGCTGGCCCCAATGTTTATTTACAGTAGAGCAGGCGAGTTCATCGCAGATGGTGACGCTGGACCTGGGGAAGGCGCATATTTTTAGTCGTATGCAGGTGAATCCTTACAAGGAAGTGGGAAGCCTGTATTATGTGAGGGGCAATGTGAAGGATTTTGAGATCTGGGGGTCAAATTCACCCAGTTTAAGTGGCGCACTGGATGATACCTGGACGAAGCTGGTGACGTGTCATGTGACGAAACCTTCGGGGTCAGCCTATGGTACGGAAACGACGGCAGATCAGACCCTGGCGTACAATGGATGGCAGTTTGATTTTCCTTCATTGCAAACAGCGTACAGGTATGTAAGGATCAGGAGTCTGAGTAACTGGCAGGGGTCTTATTTTATAAATATAGCGGAGTTCACGCTGTGGGGTAATTAACTTAAACAATATTTATACGATGCAAAGAGCGTTTATCATATTAGCATTGCTGGCGTTATTGGCGGCTTGCACCAAAATGGATGAATACAGGGATAAGTATATGGCGAACGGGTCGATTGTATATCCCGGGAAGATGGATTCGGTGAAGGCATATTCTGGTAAGAACAGGGCGGAGATCAGGGGATTGTTTACTTCAGATCCGAAGATTACAAAGTACAAGGTGTTCTGGAATAGCCGGCAGGATTCGATAGAGGTGGCCGTGGTGCGGACAAACGGGGTGGATACCGCTTCGGTGATCATCCCTTCATTGCCGGAAGGCCTGATGAGTTTTGAGGTAAGGACCTATGATGCACATGGGAATACATCCATTCCCGTTACAGCTGCTGCGAATATCTATGGAGAGCTTTACCAGAGTGCGCTGACGAACAGGGCGATTGCGAATGCAGAGATGCAGGATGATGGTACTGCATTGATTACATGGGCGGATGTGAGCAGTGATGCGGGCACAGTAAGTATGCGAGTAAAGTATACAGATAATGCTGATGTGTTGCATGATACATTGCTGGTGTCTGTACTGACGGATATGAAGAGTAGTTTACCTTCATTTAAGAAGGGTTCAGTGATCAGTTACCAGACGGCGTATTTGCCAAATGCAACGGCAATAGATACTTTCTATACGGCTTATGAAACGCATGCGGTTAAAGCGGATGTGACGAGTTTGTATATGGCGAATACGGGGCCATTTGAAAGGGCGACGTATGATGGTGGCAGGTGGGGTACGCTGGCGGCACCCTGGGTTACGAGTGCAAATGTGATGAATCATGGTGGTTATGGAGGGTATGCATCTGAGACCTGGTTGAATGCAGGAGGATTTTTGGTGATGGAGTCTGGCTGGAGTGGCACGGCAAATATTGTGAATGGCAAGATTGCGCAGACGACCACACTGCCTGCGGGGAATTATATCTTCCAGACGGCATTGTATACGGAGGCACTGGATCCCGTATATATAGTGGCGGCTGCGGGGGCTGAGTTGCCGGATGTGAGTGCGGTTTCGGGGGCATTGGGATATGGTAGTTTCCCGACGGCCAGATATGTGAGTGCGAATGTGGAGTTTAGGTTTACGCTGGATAAGGAGCAGGAAGTGACGCTGGGATTTGTGGCGACGATGACATCGGGGAATCAGTACTGGAGAGTAGGGAGTGTGAAGCTGATAAAGAATTGATGATGGTTATAGTTGAAAAAAAAGCCGCGGCTCATACCCGCGGCTTTTTTCCTGCTTTAAAAATGAATTCCTGGTTTCTTACTTTGAGGCAGTAAGTTCCCTGATCTCCTGGATAGTAAAAGTCGGCTTTAGCGACTCACAGGTATCTTTTTGCCCGTATCCATAAGCTGCCCAGCAGGACGGGATGCCGCAATTATTGGCAAAGAGGATGTCAGCATGGGTATCGCCAGTCATAAGGACCTCCTGCTTACTTTTGATATTGTATTTCCTGATCAGGAAAGAGTCAAAGATCATAGGATCCGGTTTAGCCCTGAGGGCTAAATCAGGGAAAGCCCCTTCGGCAATTACAAGGTCTGTGAGGTCGGATAGCCTGAGTGCCTGCAAAGACCTTTCGACAGCACCAATACCTTTATTACTAAGCACAACGACTGTTTTCCCTGCTTCTTTTAATAGTCTGAAAACATCTGCAGCACCATCGAAGAGCACGGTCAGTCTTTCATCACATTCCAGGTATTGCTGCCGGTAGATCTTCGAAATGGTTTCGACATCATCCGGGCTTAAACGGGCTGCATCGGGGTGCAGGTACCTGATGGTATCGTGCAGCCCCCCTCCCTTGCTGACGGCGTTCATCATGGCTGTTTCACCGGGTGCCGGGAGGCCGCTTTTATCAAAGGTCTGGCTCATGGCGAAGTGGATGGTGGGAAAGGTGTTGCAGATGGTGCCGTCATAGTCGAAGAGGTAGTAATTGTAATTGTTCATGTAATCAGATTGCGGGGTAAAGTTCGGAAATATTTAGATAGAATGTTTAGAGAGAATGTTTAAAGAGAATGAACACCACTCCAATACCGGATGTATACGATGCAAATTGCAGGAGCTACACATCCCTGGCCGGTTTAAATAAAATCAAGGATTTGAACCTAAGTCTACAGGATTTAAAAAATCATTGCAAACGTGTTGTATAGATTTAATCCTCCTTACCCACAACCATACCAATGCTAAGAGCATTAGCGTAAAAAGAGCTATCACCATTGTATTTGCTTTAAAAAAAACAACTACACCTGTCATCATCAGCGCCCTTGCTAAAATGGCGACACAAGCATATAAGCGCAATTTTTTCAGGTGTATTTTGAGTGCTTCGCGAATATTGTCTCCTGGTAGTTGCTGCTTTGCTAATATGTAGCCTGTTACATTTCCTGCAATTACGGCGAGCATCGCTATTATCAATACTACATTTGCATAAATTGGCTTCTGTGCACCGTCAAAGAAGTCGTAGTAAGCTGCGAGAAACAGCACAAACCCGGCAAGTTCTATCAGCATTTGTTTGCGTATTTGTTTTAATACCGGATGATGTCGTTCTTGTAATAGGCCTGCGTGGATAGATGAAGTTGTGTTCACGCTATTCCAGCTAGTCAATAAATCATTCATGGCTCATTTTTTAAATAGTTACTAAATAGTTATTTCAGCTCACTCATTTTTTAAATAGCTGCTGAATCTTCAGCTTAATCCTATTCAGCTTCACCCCCACATTACTCTCCGTAATACCAATAATATCCGCCATCTCCTTATAACTCAATCCTTCCAGGTACAACGTAATTATCGCCTTCTCATCATCCTTCAGTTTCCGCAACACATCAAACAACTCGTCCGCGCCATCATTCAATACCTCTGCCCTATCCGGCAACACATCCGTATACACAATCTTTACCCCCGGCTTCCTAAAGCCAACGATCGCAGTACTCAGCGCAATCTTATACATCCATGTACTGAAGGCAGCCTTGCCGCCATAAGTCCCTACCGACTTCCACAATTGGAACACGATCTCCTGAAACAAGTCCTCCCTATCCTCTCTCCTATCCCTGTAAAGCCGGCATATTTTATGAATGATACCCTGATGCTGAGTGATCAGTTGTAAAAATTGTGTTTCATCCATTAGTTTTTATATTTGCCATTTACCTATTAGTTGCAATTTTTTTCAAAAACTTACAAGGAACTAAAAAATATGAAAAAAAGACCAAATACTATTTGTCTGATGATGACCACCCTCGATGGTAAGATCCTGGGTGATAAATGGGGCGATCACCCGCAGATGGATAAGCTAAGGGGTAAATTTGAAGAAGTGCATAACATCATTGGGAACAATGCATGGATTGTGGGCCGTACTACGATGGAGAAAGACTTTACGAACTTTGCCAGTCCGGTGTACAAACCGGGTACGCACCACCTTGACCGTACAGATTTTGTGGCGAACCCCGATGCGGGATCTTTTGCCATCGCTGTTGACGCGCATGGAAAATTAGGCTGGGAGAAACCGGAGATGCACGGCGACCACGTCATTACTGTATTGACGGAAGGAGTATCGGATGCATACCTGGCACATCTGCAGGATATTGGTGTTTCTTACATCTTTGGCGGTATAGCGGAGATTGATCTGCACGTGGTACTTGAGAAGCTGTTCACTCTGTTCAATATAAAAATCCTCATGGTGGAGGGTGGCGGCCATCTGAATGGAAGCTTCCTGAACGAAGGGCTGATTGATGAGTACCATCACCTGCTCTTGCCGGTTGTGGATGGCAATCCGGAGCATCCCGCGATGTTTGAGATAGATCCGGCGGCTAAGAAGTTTGATGCTGCGCTGCTAAAATTGGAAGAGGTGAAGCGGATTGAGGACGATGTGTTGTGGTTGACGTACAAATTGTAGCCGTAAATAACATAGGCAGGAAGCGACCGGAAATTTAAAAAGGATTCAGGTGCCGGGAATCATTTGCCCTGGTAACTGAATTAAGAAATTTAATACCCGGAAATAGGAGTTTAGTTGCCGGGAATAATTAGCCCGGTTAATTAGAGTTAAAAATTTAATATCCGGAATAAGAGTTCAGGTACCGGGAAAATTTTCCCAGCTAACTGAATTAAAAAATTTAATACCAGGAAATAAAAGTTCAAGTGCCAGAATAATTAACCAGCCTGGCTGAACTAAGAAATTGTGTTTCCGGAAATAAACAATCATTCCAGCATAAAAAAGCCGCATCCTAACCAGGAATGCGGCTTTTCAAATTTCTCACGCCAATATCAGGTAGGCAGGATATTAGAATCCATCACTACTTTCCCCAACTTCCTGTCCAGGATGCTCACCTCACCACCAGCAGCGGCAGGTGCAGATACCAATATCTGCCACTTCCCTTCCGTACTAACTATGTCAGGAAAATCTACCGACAATGAAATCATCGCCAGCCGGCCATTATCATCCAGGCTCTCTTCATGATTCAGCGAAAGACTAAGATTGTAAATCACCCCCTCTTCATCGGTACTGATTTCCAGTGTATCAGGCAGGGTTACACCCAGGTTGCCTGGCAATGGCAGTAAGACTGTAAGATAACCTGCCTGCTCTTTAATCTGGTTGTAAGTTGCGGGCTGCAACTCCTGGTCATCAAATGGCTGTACAGGATAGCTCGCCGGCAATTCAAAATACTCACAGGAAAAATTTGTGAAGGGGACTTCAAAAGTCGAAAATGTACTCATAATGGGGTTTAAAATAAATGATTCAATAAGGGTTAACTTAAGGTGTTTCCGGTTTTGATTTCATCAACCATCTATACAAAAGTACCGCATTCCTTCTTTTCGAAGAAATGCGGTTTCAATGATTACATCAATCATTCGTGTCACGGGATGAAGATCGGGTGATGCGGATGAAAGTTTTTGGAATGCCTTCCTACGGATGTGTATATATCGTATACATCAGTGTACCTGAAGGAGGCAAACCAGGACCGCCACCAGTCCAGCCATAAGCAACCGCAGTACCGTTAACAGGATTGAGATCGCCTTCGCTTACTACCAATGCATTCGCCAGTGTGCTCCATGCTACAAAGGTACCATCTGGTGAGTACCAGGCATAGTTCACAATTTTGGCTTCAGGCTGCTTTACCGCTTTTGCAACAGGAGTAAATGTGCTGAACAATAAGAACATTGCGAAAAGAGAAAGGGACAAGAGAGCTTTCGTGTTTCTCATGTGGGTTGTCTTTAATGATTAACAAATAGAGGGTTATTTCCTGCTAAAGATACAAAAGATGTAAATTGAAAAATATTAAAATCAGCTTAAGTTTTGGATTATTTTTCCTGGAGGGAAGTAAAGCCAAAGTAACCTAAAACCATTTACAGTCAATGGTTTCAGTACTTTCAATAAAAGAAATGGGGAATTAAATGTTGATTCGTTTACGGTAATAAAATCCTAATCGAAAAAGTTCCTCCCACATAATTGCAGAAGAAACTTTTTCGTGAGTTATTAAGAGGTGAAAAGAAATTACTTACAAGAGATTACGGACTGCTGTTGTGCAGGAACCGTTGCTCCCATAGCCGTCGACAACTTAAACAAATTACTGCTTGCTGAATCAACCGCTAATCCATTTGCTTCACGAATCAACTGGAAAATATGATCCGGCCTTACCACCACATAATCAGCATTCAGCGCATTTGCCGCATTCTTAAAGCTGGTAGGTGTAACCCCCTGCCATGGCTGTGCCTGAATTATGATAAACCTGGGAGATGTTCCATTCCAGCCGGCAGCTGCGGAGGCAATGTTATCCTTGATGGTCTGCTCTGTTGTACAATAGTTACAATTCAGTGCCATACCGGGCAGTGAGTTGTTATAGATGGTTAAGCCACCATTGGTATTCTGAGCAGTCATACCTAACAGCGAAGGTGCATAGGTAGCAAAGGTCTGCCCTACATTCTGGTTGATACCACCAGTAATAGTATTCCAGATGGTCACTACTCTGAAACCTGCACGCTTGTTATAATCTTCGGTCTTTGCCACAAACTGGTTCAGCTTTGCCTGGTCCCAGCTGTTAGGATAGGTATAACCATAACCGGAAGGGCCACTGATCAGGTTATCATTGTCTGTTGATGACTGCCAGTAATAATTCAATGCACCCGGCATTGCGTCCAGCATGGCCGGGGAAAGCGTCCAGCCCATTGGTACCTGGCCACGTCCCGGATCATTCCAGAGTTTACGCATCAGGTGCTCTACGTATTGCAGGTTGTCACCGTCACTCAATATGAAAGCCACGTAGATCTTATTCTGCAATGCAGGTTTTTGCGGAGCTGGCTTCAGGTTGACTGTTCTTGGCATCCCCGAATGCACGGTGAGGTTGGTAGCCCAGTCACTCGCAATGGTAGTGATCCCATAGGTAGATGTTCTCTGCACACCAGGTGCTTCATTTGGCCACCAGCCCATGAAGTTGGCACCGGCAGGCATGGAAGCCAGGAAGCTGTTCAGCAGGGTGCTTTCCTCAGCGATATCAGGATCCAGCCAGATCGTAGCTGCACCAATAGCGGTCGCATATTCACGCAATGCGGCTTTGTGTACATCAGGATTTAAGCCAATCAATAAACGCTTGTCAGCATTTGGCCAGTAAGTATTGTACATAGCCTGGTATACTGCCATCTTGCTGCTATACACGCCACGCAGATCCATTAAGATCGGGAGGTTGTAAGGTGCTGCCTGCAATTTGGATAAGAGCGATGGTGAAGCTATCAGCGCATTCTTACCTTTTGCAAGCATGGTAGCCAGGTTCACAGTATGAATCTGCGAAGGATCATACACGATCAAACCGGCAATTTCGCTACGGTACTTTGTAATAAGGCTATACTTGTCAGACACCTCATTGTAGCCCAGTCCAAGGGAGTTGAGCCAGGTGTACTGCCCTTCAGCAAAAGCATCTCCTTCGTAGGAGAAGATACGCGGTTGTGTCTTGTTGACAATACCTTTTAATGATGAGAACAAATACATTTCTGCAGAAGAGTTATTCTGCTGTACGGCTACATAATCCACTTTGGTGTAGGCTGTACCCCGCCAGTATACACGCAGTTCGATCGACTGGTTGTCTGCCGGCATGGTAAAGGGCAAAGTGAATGAAACGTAACTACCCGCTACTGAGAACATGGTACGGGTAATGGTTTGTGATGCGAGCACTACACCTGTAGTGGCATTTCGAACATCAATGTCCACGACAGGATCATTGTTCGCGGTGTTGTTGTCCGTCTTCATACGGAACTCCGCTACATTGGCACCTGCGGGAATAGTGTTGTCATAAGGACCATAAATCATATGGTCGTTGGCGGCATCAATGCCGACCTGGCAAAGCCAGCCGTCGGTTTCCAGGCGGCCTGTCTTATGACCCAATGAGGAGCCTTCGCCTTCCCATTTGGTGGAAGTTTCGCGAAGAATGATCAGGTCCTGCGTTTGTGCTGTAGCAGGAAATGATGGAAGCAATTGGCCTTGAGGCCAGGTGGTTTGGGCCATTGAGGGCATGGCGCAAAACGGCATCAGTAGCAACGACAGTGCTGCTGCGATCTTTACAGTCGGGTTACCGGGTTTGATCATAGGTGAACTATTAAATATGAATGATAACGTGTCCCTTCTAATGAAGGGTCTTTAATGGACACTAAGTACTCTCTGGGTCATTTTCAACGTGAACGAAATAAAAGTACGTATTAAAAGTGAATTGCAAAATATGATTGAAAATGGTTGGACGCTAAAAGGATTTAATAGATTGAAATTCAATGAAATGATGTTTTGGAATTATAACAATGAAACAACAGGAAAGCATCTCTTTTGCCTCAGCAAAAGAGATGCTTCTGTGCAGGCAGGAAGGAGCCAGCAGCCGCTAACCAGGTATTATTAAGAAAAGGATTGACGGAATTCCAGTGGAGATAAATTCGTCTTTGTTTTAAATAATTTACTAAACGATTGCGGATGTTCAAAGCCAAGTTGGTATGCAATCTCACTCACTGTCAATGTAGTGGTAGACAACTGGACCTTCGCCTTCTCTATCAGTTTTTCATGTATCAGCTGCTGCGTATTTAACCCTGTCAGCGCCTTCAGCATCCCGCTTAAATAATCTGCAGAAACATGCAGCTGACCCGCTATATTACTCACCGTTGGCAATGGACCTACAGTTGTAAAATGCTCCTCCAGCAAAGTATCCAGTTGCTCCAGTAATTGATGACTGGTCTTTCTTCTGGTCAAAAACTGCCTTTGATAAAAGCGTTCTGAATAATTCAATAGTGCTTCCAGCAAAGAGATAATAATATTGTGACTAAAGGGATCTATGTTAGCATGGATCTCCTGCTGTATATTATTCACCAGGTGCATCACGTTCGTTTCTTCCTTTTCAGAGAGGAACAAGGCTTCATTCACTGCATAATCAAAAAATGCGTACTGCCGCATCTTTTTCGCCAGCGGAGTATTCCAGAGAAAATCAGGATGTACCATCATCATCCATCCCTTTGCATCGATCAGGGACTGCTGGTTGACCTCCATACCGAACAATTGCCCGGGAGCCATAAAAGATAAGATACCTGCATCAAAATCATACTCCGTTTGCCCATACTTCACCTTCACCCCTTTTGTAAAGTTTTGCTTCAGGGCAATCATGTAAAAATCAGGTACCAATACCTTAGGTTCAAAAACCGGTATCTCTTTAATAGCATCGAATTGCACCACGCTGATCAAGGGATGACCTGTCATCGGCAGGTTCCTTAGCTGGTGCAATTCGCTGATGGATTTTACTCTATAAGGTTGCATATTCAAATTTAATAAGCTGCGGCAAATATGGCTGCAAAATCCTTCAACTTTCTCTTTCCCAGCACAGGGCGGTTTTCAAAATACTTTTTCTGGACTTCCCCTGCATGCACTGCGGCCAGCATTGCTACCAGTATAGCTGCCAGTTCCTTTGGCATACCCATCCTTTCCATTCCCTCCTGTACCTGTTCCGGAGGCAATGCGGGCCATTGCAGATCCGGTTTCCCGATAGCTGTACCAATGATGTGAGCGGCTTCGTTGCAGGTGAGTTCTTCGCTGGCTACATAGCGTATTTTGATGCCCGCTGTTGCAGGTGTTTCCAGTTCCTCCACTACCACATCGGCAATGTCTTCAGGTGCCACAAAGGCGACCAAATCATCGCCGCCATAGTTAGACATGATCATGCCATGGCTTTTAATCATGCCAATGAAATTATAAAAATTGGTATAGAATGTACCCGGTCTTAAATGGGTCACTGCCACTCCGGATAGCTGATTAAAAAAGCTTTCTGTATTTTGGTCTTTGATCACTTCTGCCGCCCAGCCGCTCAGGTTGATCACGCGCTTTATATGATTGCTTGTGATGGCCTGCACATAGTTACCGGCGGTGCGGGCAAAGTATCCAAACTGGTCAGGCTCCGTCATACTAAAAGGGATCATACAGTATACAGCATCTGCACCTGCAAATGTCTGAACAAGGAATGCGGCATCTTCCAGACTTCCAATAGCCGGTCTGGCACCCAGGTCAGTGATGGCTGTTGCTTTTGCAGCATCGCTGCTGATCACTGTTACATCGTGTCCTTTCGCTACTAATGAAACGGTGAGTGGCTTGCTGATATTCCCTAATGATCCTGTTACAATGATTTTCATGTGCTTGTAATTTTATACAAATGTAGGGGCATGCAAAAAGCTGTACGTAGCCAAAAACGGTCTACTTGTATCCAAATCCTGTAACTTTAGAGGATGAAAGCAGGGCAATTCATACACGCCAGTTCGCTACTGGATGACAGCATATTTGAGAAAGCGGTGATCTTCATTACGGAGTATAATGCAAAGGGGGCAATGGGATTTATTGTCAACAGGCAATTTCCAAGAGGGCTTACCGAACTGGAAGAATTCAGGCATGGGCTTCCTTTTCCTTTGTATGAAGGCGGGCCTGTAGACCAGGAGCACCTGTTCTTTGTGCATCAACGACCAGACCTGGTGCCTGGTGGTACGCCTGTTACAGAAAAGCTGTACTACGGCGGAGATTTTAAAACCGCCGTAGCACAGATCAATAAACGTGTCCTTACAGGACAGGATATTAAAATATTTATTGGTTATTGTGGTTGGGACCAGGGAGAACTGGAAGCTGAAATTGCAGAAGGCAGCTGGACAGTCACTGATTCAGAAGTATTATTTACTTAATCACCTCCTGGAACACTGCATGCGCCGCTATCATATGATACAAGATATTATGCCCTGTATTATTTAAATGGATGCCATCTCCATATGCGAATGCAGTTTTGATAGTTCCATTTTCAGCAGCAAGTGTATCATAGACATTGCTGAATTGCGCTCCAAAAGCTGTGGTCATCTTCTCATTCAGCGTCTTTAAGCGCAACCTGTAAGCTGCATCCGGGAAGTTTCTCGGCTGGGTACCGAATATTATATACTTCACTTTCGCTGAATCCAGCAAACGAATCATTTCCCTGAAATTGTCCAGGATCTCATCATCTGTATAATCATTCGCCACATCATTTGTAGGATATGACATGATCACCAGCGAAGGGCGAAACGAGAGCGCCGCAGTAATATTATGTAATGTATCTGTAGCCGGACGGCCAGATTTTGTAAAGCTCTTCGGAATGCCCTGATAAGTAGTCAGACCTACAATGCCCAGGTTGTAGTAAGTCAGGATCCGCTTATTCTCCTTAGTCCCCAGTTTTAACCTGTTTACCCAGGAGGAGTCAGCCGGACTTGCTCCCATGCCCGCGGCAGTAGAAGAGCCAATAATAACAATGTTGGCGGAATCTGGTTTAGTGGAGACCGGGTTGCCAGGTGTAGAAGGGTTAGTCCCGGGGCCTTTGATGTCAGCATTCTCACTTTTACCACACGCAAAGAAAAATGTCGCCAGCGTGATGCAGGTGTATAGGTAACGTTTCACGCAGTAAAGGTATCACTGCTATTCACACCGCAGTTCACACTTTTATGCCATACAGTATTGCGATTAAAATTAATTTATCATCAAAATATATGTATTAGTAATTTTTAATCACGATCACCTGGAAAACAGTCCTGGAAGCAGTCTCTACAACTCTTCTACCCCCCTCTCGTACCGGGTCAGTTTCACCTCAGTGGGATCCAGTTCATTAAAGATCACCCCCAGGTATCTTTTGACCAGTTTTCCCGGTACCCTAAAGTCCCTTTCAAAGCGGATGATTTCCCTGATTTCCTTTTCTGATAAGCCGTCTTCCCTCATATCTTCCAGCTCCTCTTCTTCAAATAATGGTTCATCGGGTGATTCCTGTTCTTCTTCCAATGGCGTACCGAACTCAAAATACACTTCTTCTTCAGAGCCATGTTTGGTACGAATGCGTTTCCCTGCTTTGATCACAGTATAACCATACTGCCCCACGGTGGCGTTCTGCAACAAAGCACCTATTTCTGCTTCCGGGAACAGGGCTAGCAGCGCCTGTGCCCTTTTTCCCAATGCTGCATTGAAAAACTCAAAAGGCAGGTCTTTTTCTACTATGAGCAGGCAGCCATTATATTCTCCTGCAAAAAGGGTCTTGGGTTTATTGGTATCAAAGAGATTTACTTCCTTTTCAGGGATGAGGTCTTTTAATAGGAGCGGTTCTACTTCCTTCACTCCTGCCCCTTTCACAAATACGTAATATTTATTCCATGCCATCGGCCAGTGCTTTATAAAAATGACTGTCAACGATACCTTCTTCCATATCTACCGGTATGACTGTATCCATAAAACGGATGTAATGTACTTTCTTTTTGACATACATATGGGCGATCGCATCATCCAGGGCGGCCTTTATACCTTCTTTATCTTTCAGCAGTGAGGCTATTTTTCTCACGGCATCTCCATTATTGACGAGATCAAAGCAGGCAACCGGCAACAGCACTTTCAGTACCTGGGCAGAATCTCCATAATGATCATAAATAGCAGCGTAGCGCATGGCAATAAATAACTGCCTGCTTTCTTTTTCGTTCCCGCAAAAGTGTTGATAAGGATATTTCTTGTCTGCGAGGGTAATGTAATGCAGGGAAGAATCATAGGCCCCACGTTCAAAATGAATAGTACTGAGTATCTCACAGATAGCATGACGCTCATTCCCTTTCACCATGGTACGCGCCAGGTGACAATAGGTAAATGAACTATCATATTGCTTTGCGAAGTAAAATTTAACAGCTTTATTATAGGCAGTATCAGCATTTTGGGCGGATAAATGGCTAACTGGCATTAACAAAAGCAATAATAGCAGTCGGGTCATAGCATAAGGGTTTTAGGTCCCTTCTACTAATTTACAAAATTTAGGCTTGGTATCCATTTCCATTTTTCACCAAAAAAATTGGCCTATGCCCCTTCCGGATGCCACGCAGACTATCATTAACGCCTATACTGAATACATCTACCCGGGGCAAAACGCCCTTTCGACCCAATTGCATTCAGGCATTGCATGCAGGCAATAAACAGCCGGTTCAAAGACGCTCATATCGGCATGCCTTTGATCGGGGCTGGTCTTGCTGGGGGTAATTGGAATGAAATCAGTGAGATAGTTGCGGCAGAATTAACAAACTGTCAGGTAACAGTAGTCAGGTTAAAGCAGTGAGATCCGCTGCTCTAACAATTTGATCTTCCCCATCCAATAGCCTTTGGCCTCTTCTCTTTCCCTGTTGGTTTCCTGTCGCAGCTGTTGCAATTCACCATTGTAAATGGTAATCAGGCCATTCAGGTGCGTAATTAATCCTTCTTTCGTGTTAGGGACATAGCCAGGCCCGGAGCATCCGCACGAGTGAAATGCAATGCCTACTGAATACAATAAACGCAGGTGTTCCCATGCTTTGATTTTGCCCTTCCCGGGGGCTTCAAAGTCCATGCCCATATCAGCCATCAGCTCCCCGCAATCAGGGCATTTAGCCAGTTTTGCATGTGCATGCCCCCCCGTTCCGGAACAGGAACAGTCTTCAGAAATACGCCTTTTAAAGGTCTTGCGGCATTTAAAACAAGCATAGTATGGCTTGTATACGGAATATCCATATCGACACATATATACAGTTGATTAGGGTAATGTGGTGTAAAGATAAAAAGCTCCAACCATAGCATTTCTTTATAAAATGTTATAATTTGTCAATACAATAGCTGACAGGGATCAAGGCCAGGAAATGTTACACGCAGGCATGGAAAATTTAAAATTTAACAAAGACTTGCATTTTATGAAGCCACTATGCCCGGCTTTTCTGAAGAATTAGTGTTTGTAAAAAACTTACCTTTATTCAATGAGCAACACCTATCAACCCATCAATTGCGATTACTATGACCGTCTTGAAGCCTGGGCAACTATGCGCACTATCTGCCTGATCCGCTTCAAATCAGAAGACGGCCAGGTACAGGAAGTATCATCCCGCATTGCAGACCTGTTCGTGCTGGAAAAAGTGGAATATATGCGCCTGGAAAATGGTGTGGTATTAAGGCTGGATGCCCTCATCGATGTCAATAATATTCCCCTGCCAAATCATTGTTAAATGAACATATGCCAATACAACCCTGCTATCAATAAAACCAGGTAAACAACTACATTCACTATAAATATACATTTAGAGAACCACCTCCATGCATTATATGCCTGGCCGCCTATCCCTCCTTCCCTGCCGGTTTCAAACCAGATGGCCGACCCGGTCCGCCACGCATCTTCATTATTACCTACCATCGTTTTTCCCTGAAGAGTGATCTTAAACATGCTACAGGAGAATACCCCACAGTACAGGAATACAGCGCAGACAGTCAGCAATAAAGCCTTCATAAGGTGAATTTCCCCTATAACGTTTATTCTTCGAAAATCTTACATTTACAATATGTCAGCACAAAAAGAAATCATCATCGTAGGTGCCGGTGCCGCCGGCCTTATTGCAGCCAAAGAACTCTCCGCTCAATATAAAGTCACCGTACTGGAAGCACGGCCACAGGCAGGTGGCAGAACAACGACCCACTACCCTGCTCCCGGTATTCACATTGAAACCGGCGCTGAATTTGTGCATGGTGAACTGCCCGTTACACTCTCATTGTTGAAAGAAGCGGGCATTACTTATCACCCCATCAACGGCGAAATGTACCTTGCTGAAAATGGTGAACTCAAACAGGAAGAAGCATGGATTGAAGACTGGGATAAGCTGCTCGATCACATGAGCAAGGCACCAGAAAGCACGACCATGCAGCAATTGCTGGATCAGTATTACCCTGCTGACAAATATGCGACACTACGCGGTCATGTACAGGGCTATGTAGAAGGCTATGACCTTGCCCCATTGGATAAGGTAAGTGTAAAATACCTGTATGATGAATGGACATTGGAACAGGGCACTAATTACAGGATTGATCAGGGCTATTCTTCGCTGATCAATTACCTGGGCAAAGGGATTCATCTCATCCCCAATCAAACGGTGCAAAGTATTGCCTGGGAGCCAGGTAAGGTGCTTATAAAAACCCAGGACCAGGCATACACCGCTCACCAGGTCCTCATTACTGTTCCTATCAATATTCTTCAAAACGAAAGCATCCAATTCAGCCCGGCATTGCCCGCATATACCGCAGCGGCAAAACAGATCGGCTGGGGTACGGTGATCAAATTCAACCTGCTATTCAAACAGGCTTTCTGGAAAAGGGATGTCGGGTTTATATTGAGTGATGAAGCTGTGCCAGTTTGGTGGACACAGTCTGAAGATAGTTTATTGCTGACCGGGTGGCTGGGAGGGCCAAAGGCAGAAAAGACACAGGGAGACCTGTTGGATAAGGCGCTCGGGGCCCTGGCTAAAATATTTAATGTCCCTGATATTGCGGACCTGCTGGAGCAGGGCTACGTTCATGACTGGTCGGCAGAACAAGCTATACATGGTGGTTATTCCTACGGAATGCCTTTCTCAGAAGAGGCCAAATCAGTATTGACTACGCCGGTAGCAGGTACCATTTTCTTTGCCGGCGAAGCCCTTTACAGTGGGGATAGTCCCGGCACAGTAGAAGCCGCCCTGCACAACGGAAGAGAAATTGCCAACAAAATAAAAAGCCTTCCTTAAGGAAGGCTTTTCAATAAGATTAATGCTTCGGCTTTGGTATCACCTTATACTTCCTATCCACGATTAAATCCTTCAGCCACACACCGTATTTCTTTTTATTGATCTTTTCATTGTATTCCTCATCCAGCACTACTCTGCCCTTCACAATTTCATAATAAATGTAAGGCACATAATACACTGAATCGGCGGACGGATAAGGCGCTACTGTGTACGCCCCTCCCACTTCCAGGTTCTGGTCATGGTCATAATCCCTGATATCGGAAGACACCACGTTTGCAATAGAATCCACGCTGGAATTATTCACGCTGAAAATTATCAGATCTTTAACGTCCGCACTGCGGTTTACTTCCAGAAATAAAAATACATTGCCTCCGTTTTCAATGAGCTTATTGCGCCTGCTATCTAAAAACTCAGCGCCATTACTCAGCAGAAAAGCACGGTTACCATTTACGAAAATGGTTCCTTTATTAATATTGATCTGTTGAGCCTTGCTGCTCACAAAGTGAAAATTCGATTTTTGTCCGAAGGCTGGCAGGGCTATAAATGCCAGCAGACAATGTCTGAGTTTTAATTTCATAGTTTAGTTGTTAAAATCGGGTAGAAACTTAAACATTTTTTAGCAAAAAACCTTTTACTGATTCCTGTTGTTCTAAAATCATGTGGCGTTATTTTTTGCTGTTACTTATAATACCTACAACTCTTTACGCTCAAAAAACAGACTCGGCCTATATAGAGTCATTTGCACGGAAAAATATGGTTGAGCTTTATGGGGGTACCTATAGTACCACCTTTAAATTCCGTACACACCGGCACAGGCAAAGTAATTATAAGCTGGCAGTAAACAGCAGCGGTTACCTGGGAGGCGATGTGAGTTACAAATGGCTTTACCTGCAATACTCTGTCAACCTGCCCGGTACAGAACTGGACAATAAAGCAAAGTATCATTATCGCCTTATCAGGATGCAGTTCGGCAGTCATGCGGTGAGCGTAGAACCGTTTTATAATGCATACAACGGTTTACTGATCCCCGAACATGATCACAGGGGCTACGAAGCCTTCCAGGGAATCGACTTCACCAATGCCGGCCTGGACCTCTACTATTATACCAATCACAAAAAGTATTCTTACAAAGCGGCTTCTTCCTTTTCTGAACAGCAATTGCAATCCGCCGGGTCAATATTCATGGTCGCTACCCCACTCTGGCACCAGATCAGGTGGAAGAAACCTACCCCGCACCTTATTTCAGATTCGCTGACTTATAATTTACTTTCTTCTAATCCCTCCTGGCTCTCCCTGGTCTTTAAAGGTGGTTACACCTACAATTTTGTAACCGGCAATCATAAGTGGATGATAGCCCCTGCGGTGGTAATGGGTGCCGGTGCCTTGCATGAATTAAATATGAACAATACCGGACTGCAAACGGTCACCGATATCCAGGGATGGATCAATGCAGGCTATAATGGTGAAAAATACTATGCTTATCTCAACACCTCCTGGGAGAATCTGAATACCAACCTGTTGGTAAAAGACATGCATCGTACGGACTGGAACCTGAGTCTGACAGTGGGTTACCGCTTTGCACACCTGCCCAAAAAGATCCTCGGTATCTTATAAAAAAAGCCGCAATTGCTTGCGGCTTTTTAAAATCGATTTTATTGCTGTTGTGTTTCCGGCTGGGTCTGAGGCTGTGACTGCTGCTGTTGCTGGGTCTGAGGCTGTGACTGCTGCATCTGCTGCTGTCTGCGCTGCATACCCTGCTTGTAATAATTCCTCTTGGCATCATACACTGCCTGGTCACGTTCTCTCTTCAGCTGCCTTATTTCCTGTCTCCTTTCTTTACGACTCAGGTCCTTGTCCATTTTTACTGAAGCAATTCTGTCTGAATAGTCATTTTTAATGTCCATCACCTGCATATCGAGCCTGGAAGGTCTGTAAGGCGCTGCATAGTACGGGTAAGGATAACCGTATCCAAATCCCCAGCCAAATGGTGAATAAAACGGGCTGTAAAATCCGCCACCATAAATGATGGTAGTACGACCGCCACCATGCCAGCCACCGCCGCCATGTCCGGGACCCATGGCAAAGGCACCTGTGGCCATTACTGTCATCGTCAACGCAATTATTATCTTTTTCATGACTCCTCCTTTTCTTTTTATAGTACTTAGACCCGGGTTTAAAGGAAAGATTTAATGGTCAGAAGATTTTAGCAAAGCGTTAACAATCTGAATATCCTCGTCTGCGCTTTGCACCACTGCGGCTAACAGGCATAAGTACAGGAAATAAAATTTCATATGCGGGCAACGTTTACTTAATAATCAAAGGCGGAACCGTACGTTTTGCATTCCTTCTGCCCCTGAAAAATAAATATAGGTTAAAGAACAACATCACTCCCAGGTAAATACAAAATCCCCCGATCTTCACACTCAATACCTCCATCAGGCTACGTTTCGTAACCACTACCTGGCTGATTTCCATGATATAAAAGGCAAAGCCCAGGTTCAGCAGGTAAAAGCCCGTCTCAAACAATTTATTCGTAGCTACTGCTATATCCTCCCTGCCGTGAAAAATGTCGAGCATAAATACACGTCCGTTTTTGAAAAGCGTATGTGCTACATACCATGTCACCAAAATTACCAATGGGAGATAAATGAGATAAGCAATGAAGTTCATATTATAAGGTTTTAAAGTGATGATATTTAATCAGTAAAATCACGCCCATATTGATATAATGCATGACCGCCAATGTGAGCAAAATCCTGCCCGTCATCGTGATAATGCTCGTCAGCAATTCCAGCCAGGTATGCACCTCGCTCCAGCAACTGATCATCAATGCCGCATAGCCCAGGTTCACCAGGTAATAACCCACCAGCAAGATTTTGTTAATGAAGTCCGTCAGGGATCCATCGCCCTTCAATAAGCCCAGAATATATAAGCGGCCATTCCTGAAGAAGAGAAAACCTACCCTGACAGTAACCAGGTAAGTGATCAACAAATAGATGATGTATGCAAGGATATTCATAACAGTACAAACCTAAGATAGAATATTGTATTTTCAAAATATTCTGAAAGTTTAATACTTACCAGAGAATAAAAAAGCAGGCAAGTGCCTGCTAATCAATCTATAACTTTTCTAATTCTTTTGTGTATTCGTATTGCAAGTCCTCATGCTGACTCTCGATGGCCTTTTTTATCTTTTTGATCTGCCCCAGGTAAATGGTTGTCAAAGCCGGACTCTCCCCTACTTTGATTCCTGCTTTTTTGATCTTCAGCAGGAAGTACAACAGCAATTCTATTTCCGCCACCTTTGATCCCGTATATTTTATTTGCTTGCTGACACCTCTCAGGATCTTCCTCAGGTACTTTTTTACATAGTAAAGATTCGTCTTAGGCTGAGCGGCAAAGGCCTCATCCATCTCCAGTTTTACAGCTGCTATATAGCCCTGCAAATCGCCCTCTTCAAAAAGCAGGTAAGACAGCAATTCCTTGTTGTCATTCTTAAACTTTGCCAGGCGCAGGCATACCTCCATCAGTCTCGCTGGTGGCAGTGCCTGCAATTCCTTTTTCAATTCACTGATACTGGCTGGCTTCATGAATAGAAATCAATCAATGCTCCGAAATAAGCCTCATTCCAACCATTTACGATATCCTCAAAAGCCTCGTCAGGAATATTCGTGTGCTTCAGTTCCACATCCGTTCCTTTCTTGCTGGGATGCAGGATAATGGTTACTATAGAATCTTCCGGCTGGTCACCAAAGTACCATTCCTGTACGATCTTCTTATCTTCTTCAAACTCCAGGTTCATACCCACTATACTATCGCCCCAGAGGGAAAATTCTGTTCCCGGCTCGGTAGACATCTCGGCAGGTTCGCCGGACCATAACTGGATAGTATATTGATTGGTCAATGCCTTGTACAGCTCCTCAGGAGGTGCCGGCACGATAAAGTGCTTTTTGTAATCCTTCATATCCTGCAAAACTACTTTTTCTGTTGCAATAACCACTCGTATAGCGCAGGTTTTGCAAACAAATACTGAATCACATGCCCCCTCCTCCTCCAATAGTGTAAATTTCAAATGTCCGCCACAGGCTCCCAGACTCTCTACCAGGCGGGCAGTGCCCCCGAAATCGACCATATCGTCAGCTGTGCCGTGAAAGGTCCAGACGGGCTCATTCTTCAGCAATGTAAAAAAAACGGGCAGCTGTTAGGCTACCCGTTTCTATATTTATTTTGCTACCTGCAACCACTCGTCCGGCAGTCGACCGATCTTACCACCATTCACCCTGTATTCAAGCTTCAGCGTGTAACCGCCACCGCCTTCCACAAACTTCACTTCTATCGGATGCAGCCCTTTCTGCAGCGCAATCTGTCCGCTCTTCTGCAATGGTGCATGCCAGCCATCATTGTCTACTACTTTCTCGCCATCTATATACAGGTTCGCACCATCATCAGCGGTAAGGAAGAAGCTATAGATCGCTGTCTCCGGTACATTGATATAGCCTTTCAGGATAGCACCAAATGGTTTGCCTCCATGCCCCATGCTATCAGGCATAATCACATTATTTACAAAGCCCGTACTATCGCCCGCCTCTTTCAGGGTAGTAACACCCTTGTAGGCACCATTGAAATAATCCAGTTTCAGCCCCTGCTGCAAACCACTTATTTCGGTAGGTTTGAAGAAGGTCTGGGGCTTATAGTTCAGTGTATAAATCTCACCATGTACACCGTTTGGCTTAAAGGCTGCAATGCGCAGGGAGATCTTGCCCGGGATAATATAATCAGCCGGCAATTCAGGTGATTTTACAGTAGGCGCTGTACCATCCGTGGTATAGCGGATGATCATTTCGGGAGATGGCTTTGCAATGTTCAGTTTGGTCTTCCCTACAAATACGTTTTCTTCTGTAAATCCATCCAGGTCAGGCATGCGGTAGTTTACTTTCATTACATCCAGCCTTTTATATTGCGTCATCAGGCGACGGGAATAGCCATCGAAATCTGCCTGATGTGTCCACAATACTTCAGCCAACGCTGTCATACGCGGCATATACATAAAGTCTGCACGCTTTTCGGAAGGGATCATTTCCGTCCAGATATTTGCCTGTGCACCGATGATGAATTTACCTTCTGCAGCAGTCAGCCCCTTAGGTACCGGTTCAAAGTTGTATACGTTAGCAATAGAGTTCCTGTCGGGAATGCCATCGAAATACAGTGGGTTACCAGGAGTCATGATCACGTAGTTACCATTCTTAGCAGCATGTATAGGCGCTGAAGGTACCCAGCTTCTCCAGTACATGACCATGGCAGTAGGGCTCACGCCACCTTCCAGGATCTCATCCCAGCCGATTAGTTTCTTTCCTTTTGAATTGAAGAACTTCTCCATTCTCTTCACGAAATAACTCTGCAGTTCATCTACGTCTTTGATATGATGCTCTTTCATGAACTCCTGTACACCATCAAAGTGCTCCCAGGTAGACTTGTCCACTTCATCTGCACCCAGGTGAATGTATTGGGAAGGGAACAAAGCCGCGATTTCAGTGAATACATTCTCCGCAAATTCAAAGGTCGTTTCCTTACAGGGACAGATAGGAGTCGTAAATAATTTACCCCATTTTACACCACCCTGGCAACTCAGGAAAGGGTATTCCCTGATAGCCGCCATCATATGCCCCGGCATATCGATTTCGGGGATGATTTCGACATGGCGTGCTGCGGCATAGGCAATCAGGTCCTTCATCTGGGCCTGGGTATAGAAGCCGCCGTACAGCGTTTTGCCATCTTTGTGAATGATGTGGGAAGCATCGATAGCCATATCCGGGTTGGTTTTGGCTTTCTCCATACAGGCGGAATCCTGGTTGTTCCATTCACGCCATGCACCACGTTCTGTCAGCAAAGGATATTTTTTAATTTCAATACGCCAGCCCTGGTCATCCGTCAGGTGAAGATGAAATTTATTCATCTTGTACAAAGCCAGTACATTGATAAATTTCTTAAGATAGTCGATAGAGAAAAAGTGACGGGATACATCCAAATGCATACCACGCCAGCCATAGGCAGGATGGTCGGTGATGTTTGCAGCCGGGATGGCAATTTTAGTCAGTTTGGTCGTAGTACCTTCTACGGCCACGGGCATCAGCTGACGAAGGGTTTGAATAGCGCGGAACATACCGGTAGGAGTTTTAGCACCTACCTGGATCTGCTGCGTGCTGATCTGCAAGGTATAGTCCTCTTCACCGGCCAGCTGATCATCCTGTGTCAGTACGATGGTACCTGCACCTGCTTTGGTGCCGGCAGGCAGTGCCTGGCCTAAGCCCTGCTTAATGAGTGCCTGTAACTGTGCAGCTTCATTGCTGAAAGTTTTTCCGGCCGGTACTACCAGTTTCGTTTTGGTGGTAATGACAAATTCTCCTGCCTGTGGCACCAGCTGTTGCGGATAAGGAATGATTCCGTAACGGGAAGATGCGGCATCCTGGGCCTGTGTTACCTTGAAGAGTAACAAAACACCCAGTACCAGTGCACTTTTTTTCAACATAATTAACTTTTAAGCATGATAAGGAAGCCAGCAAAGTACCAAGAATATCGGGACCAAACTGATGCGATCTTGCTAAATTATGCAGTAATTTTAGCGGGAGCCGGTCATAACAAATCCTGTTATTTTAAATTCCCCTCGTCTGCCGGTTTATTCATTACACCTCCACATCTGCAATGTTCAATAACCTGAAAATCTCCTCCTCTCCCATTTCCTTTACCTGCCCCGGTTGCAGGTCTCCCAGCAGCAAGTCCTCAATTGATATACGAATCAGCCTTTTCGTCTGGTGTCCCACAGCTGCCGTCATCTTTCTCACCTGGTGAAATTTCCCTTCCGTGAGGGTAATGGTGATCCAGGTCCTGGGTAGGTACTCCTTCAGGTCGTGGGCCCTGGGACCTACGTTTGCCGGTTTTTCAACGATCTGCACATCGCAGGGCGGTGTTACATAATCCACCCCGCCTTTGATCCGGATAGTTACCCCATTACGGAGCTTTTCCAGCGCCTCCTGGCTCATGATCTTACTGACCATTACCAGGTAGGTACGTTTGTGAGGTTGTTCACTTTCGAATAATAAACGGGTGATTTTTTTATTGGTAGTAAGGATCAGGAGTCCTTCAGAATGGTTGTCGAGTCTGCCTACGGCATGAATGCCTTCAGGAAAGTCATAATCCAGTTCGCCCAAAAGATGTACTTTGTCAGGGCTGACGAACTGCGAGACCATGTCGTAAGGTTTGTTAATAATAAAATAGCGGTACATAAAATTCTGCTAATATACAGGCAAATCTGATTAATATCTATTTAACCCATTCCCGGGGGAATCAATAATTTCATCCCTATGAAGATAAAGACACTCATCATCGCAACGATTGGATGCTGTACCAGCCTTCAGGCACAGGTGAAAAAAGATTATCCCATACAACCTGTAGCCTTTACACAGGTACAGGTAACTGACCATTTCTGGGCACCTAAGATCAGGACGAATGCAGAGGTAACGATTCCATATACCCTGGAGCAATGCCGCAAAACCGGGCGTATCGACAACTTCAGGCGTGCGGCCCATACCATACCGGGCGATTCTATGACGGAATATACTTTTGATGATACCGACCTTTATAAAGTGATTGAAGGAGCTTCCTATGGCCTGCAGGTGAAGAAGAACCCCGAGCTGGAAAAATACCTTGATTCCCTGATTGCAATCATCGGGGCGGCACAGGAGAAGGATGGATATTTATATACTTTCCGCACCGTGCATGCCGCACACCCGCATCCATGGATAGGTACAAAGCGCTGGGAAATGGAGGAAGACCTGAGTCATGAGTTGTATAATGCAGGACATTTGTACGAAGCAGCAGTAGCACATTACCAGGCGACAGGTAAAAAGACTTTATTGAATATTGCCATTAAAAACGCAGACCTCTTAGTTAAAACTTTCGGCTATGGCAAAGAAGAAAAATGGCCGGGGCACCAGATCGTAGAAACAGGATTGACTAAATTATACCGTGTAACCGGGGATACAGCTTATCTCCATCTTGCGAAATTCTTCTTAGATGTACGCGGCCCGGGTTCACCCTATAGCGGTGAATATAACCAGTCATTCACCAAAGTGGTAGACCAGCATGAAGCAAAAGGCCATGCAGTAAGAGCGACTTATATGTACACCGGCATGGCGGATGTAGCTGCGCTGACAGGTGATCAGCAGTACCTGCATGCGATAGATGACATCTGGCATGATGTGGTGGAAAAGAAGCTCTACATCACGGGAGGTATTGGCGCTACCGGCAATGGGGAAGCATTCGGCCAGGCATATGAGCTGCCGAATATGAGTGCGTATGCCGAGACCTGTGCAGCAATAGCAAATGTATATTGGAATAGCAGGATGTTCCTCCTACATGGCGATGCAAAGTACATTGATGTATTGGAGCGGACTTTATACAATGGATTATTATCTGGTGTATCACTTTCCGGTGACCGGTTCTTTTATCCGAATCCATTGGCATCTATGGGCCAGCATCAGCGAAGTGCATGGTTTGGCTGTGCCTGTTGTATTTCAAATATGACAAGGTTCCTGCCTTCTATGCCGGGGTATATTTATGCACAGAACCAAAACAACCTCTATATAAATTTATTTGCTGGCAATACGGCGACGATCAAATTGCCTGTAAGTAAAGTACAGATCACACAAACCACCAATTACCCATGGGATGGACAGGTAGAGATAGCTGTAAAACCTGCGAAGGCGGCTACCTTCGCCCTCCACATCCGTATTCCTGAATGGGCAAAAGGTACGCCTGTACCGGGCGACTTATACCGCGACGCAGACAGTGCCGGCTTAGCGAAATACACTATCCTGCTGAATGGCAAACCTGCTACCTACAAAATGGAAAAAGGCTATGCGGTGATGCAGCGAAGCTGGAAAGCAGGTGATAAAGTGAGTCTCTCCCTGCCAATGAGCGTACAAAAGATCATCGCCAATGACCAGGTAGCAGCTGACAAAAAACGCTTTGCGCTGGAACGGGGTCCTATCATGTATTGCCTGGAAGGACCTGACAATAAAGATGCGACTGTGCAAAATATTGTGGTCGACAAAAACGCCGCCATTACCGCCGCATACAAACCTGATTTCTTGAATGGTGTCACGGTGTTACAAATGGAAGGCAGTTCATCCAGCCGCCAGTTAAACAGCGATGCATTGATCACATCCCAACAAACAGTCACCGCCATTCCCTATTACGCATGGGCTAACCGGGGACCTTCCGAAATGGCTGTATGGATCCCTTACGAAGCCTCTGCTGCCAGACCTAAGCCCGCTCCTACCATTGCCTCTAAAGCTACTGTGAGTGCCAGCATCAAAAACAAACGCATGTTCATGGCTCTGAATGATCAATACGATCCGGCAGATGCCCATGACAACAGTGCGCTCTACCTCCATTGGTGGCCAAAGCACGATACGCTTGAATGGGTGCAATATGATTTTGACCAGACCTATACGATTTCAGGATCTAAAGTATACTGGTATGATGACGGGCCATTTGGGGGATGCCGAATTCCGGCCAGCTGGAAACTCTATTACAGGAAAGGTGATGATTGGGTACCTGTAGTAAATAAGACACCTTACGAAATTGCAAAAGACAAATACAACAGCGTCACTTTTGAACCGGTGAACACCACTGCTTTAAGGCTGGTAGTACAATTACCAAAAGATAATTCATCAGGTATCCATGAATGGAATGTACAATAACTAAAAAAGGCTGTATCAAAAGTAACCTGAAGACATTGAGAATTTCATAAACAAAAATTCTCTCCTTCAGGTACCCGGATTAAAATCCGGGAATTTTACTTTTGATACAACCGATGCCCCACCTGCAAGTAAAATAGGCTAAAAAAACAGGAAATCGCCGGACAATGTGATGCCTGGCCAGTATAAAACGTATTACCAGCAGCTACAAAGGAATCTACAGAAAGAGAATTCCAGGCTATGTGTGAAACCATTGCCGGGAGGAAATTGTATGAAACTGGATGCACTCATCCAGTATGCAGGCACCAAAAAGAAGTTGATTATAATAAATACCTGGCTTATGCAGGATTAAGACTGAACCTAAAATTTACATATTCACAAGACTGGAACATCACGATACAATGCAGGACAAAATTTACAACAGCATCTTCTAAAACAAAAATATAGAGATCACTTTCAACATCGTTCTTAAATGTTGCAGTGCGTAGGTAATCTGGTTCTCAACGGTACGTTTTGAGATTCCCAGCCGCCCTGCTATCTGATCATTGGACAAATGTTCCTGTCTGCTCAGGATAAACACCTCCCTGCATCGCTTGGGCAATGCCCTTACTACCTCGTCTACATTATTCTCCAGCTCCTGTCGCGACAACTGCTGGTCACCTTCGTTCTCACATGCATAATCTTCCAGCAAGCCCAGCTCCTCGTTAAATGCAACAGGTTTGATTTTTTCTTTCTTCAGATGCCTGTACACATGATACCTACCCGCCGCTTTCAGGTACGCCGAGAATGATAGTATTTCCAGATGTTCTCTCTTTAACCAGATGTTCAGGAAAATGTCGTGGGTGATTTCTTTACTGACTTCCCTGTCTTTTAATTGGAAAAATACAGTTGTATACACCGACTGCCAATGCTTCTTAAAGAAGTAAGAAAAAGCCGCCTGATCCCCCCTTAATATGGACTCCCAAAGTTCGTGGTCTGATATATGGCCTAAGGACATGTTAAATGGACATAACGTAGTGTGGAATAAAGGTAGCACTTTGGCTGAGATTATTTATTTTTTTCTCGGCCCCGCCTGCCGGCAAAAAAAAATTATGAATTTTATGTGTGTGCGGGCCCAAAAAGGTCTCAAGTATTATAAGATACCTATAAATCAAACAAATGACTCCACGGGAATTCTTTTTGCTATACGAAAAACTGATATCAGGCACCATTACAGCCGATGAAAAACAACGACTGCTGGAATATACCGACCAGATAGAAGCGGAAGAACACCCCTGGCAAGCTGAAATGGGTGACAAAGCCGAAATAGAAGAAGAATTACACGCACTGCTCGAAAAGGACATCAGGCCCAAAAGGCGAACCAAAATCAGGACACTGACCACCATTCTCACAGCAGCCGCAGCCGTAACAGGCCTCGTCATCCTCTTTTCATCCATCTATAAGAATAACTCAAAACTGCCCCCGGCAGCGCCTAAAACCCTTGCTGCAAACAAGGTAACGCCCGGCAGTAACAAAGCTATCCTGACCCTGGCAGACGGCTCCACGATTACGCTCGATAGCGCAGGTGCA
Organism: Chitinophaga silvisoli; assembly: GCF_003412465.1. Taxonomy (GTDB): domain Bacteria; phylum Bacteroidota; class Bacteroidia; order Chitinophagales; family Chitinophagaceae; genus Chitinophaga; species Chitinophaga silvisoli. The sequence goes on along the minus strand of NZ_QTJV01000012.1, from coordinate 129,874 downwards.
GGTTCACTGACTACAAAAAACGGTGTAACAATTAAACAGGTTCAGAATGGACTAATAGAATATAACGACAGAACTGGTACAAACGCAACATCCTGGAGCACGATCTCTACCCCCACCGGCGGGCAATACCAGATCGTACTCGAAGATGGCACCAAAGCATGGCTCAATGCCACCTCATCCCTACGATTCCCAACCACCTTCAGGAACAATGAAAGGACAGTGGAAATAAGCGGGGAAGTATATTTCGAAATTGCTAAAGACGAATCCAAACCATTTAAGGTAAACTTCAACGGCAACACCATCACTGTACTGGGTACCCACTTCAACGTCATGGCTTATAAAGACGAGGCGAAGAGCAAAGTAACCCTCCTGCAGGGCGCTGTCAAAGTGAACAATCGCTCCGGTGAACAATTACTCAGGCCCGGAATGCAGGCACAGATCACTGATTCTATCAGTCAGATCACCACCTGCAAAGCAAACTTAGAAGAAGCAATAGCCTGGAAAAACGGCTTCTTTACTTTTGACCATGAAAACATACAAAGCATTATGCGAAAACTTGCACGCTGGTATGACGTAAGGGTAAATTACCAAGGCGACATGACGGGAAAAATCTTTTCCGGCACCATTTCACGTTTTGATAATATTTCGGAAGTACTCAGCATGATTGAACTCACCGGCACCATTCACTTCAGGATTCAGGGAAGAGAACTGACGGTATTACCTTAACATCATCCTTTAAAAATTACTACAACCGGCGCAGACCCTGCCCCGGAAAGGGAATCGTATTTCTCTAAAAACAGACATTCATAAATTCCAAAACGTACATCTATGCGATGCTATCTACAATTTAAGAAGCCATGGCAATTCCACGTGCCATTAAAACTGCTACTCAAAACTTTTCTATTAGTACTTTTCACTGCCGTTCAGGTACACGGTCACGCACAAAATGTAACCATATCGGAGCATAATGTGCCACTGGAAAAACTCCTGATGGACCTGAAACAACAAAGCGGTTACAACTTTCTCTATAATTCACCCATGCTCGCCAGCGCCCGCCCGGTAAGCATTTCAGTGACCAACTCTCCAATCGATGAGGTGCTGCGCCTTTGCTTCAAAGACCAGCCGCTGGATTATACGATCAAACAGAAAACCATCATCATCAGACAAAAAGACAAGCCCGCTACCCCTCCCGCTCCGCCTGCCGATATCACTATCAGCGGTAGAGTGACCAACGATGCCAACGAGCCCTTACCCGGCGTTAGCATTGGGATCAAAGGTACCGGCAGAGGTACTACCTCCGATGCCAGCGGTAACTTCGTACTTCACGTACGCAGCGAAAACGATACCCTGCTCTTTACTTTCATCGGCTTCTCTCCGAAAGAAGTAGTGGTAGGCAACCGTACACGCATCGATATTAAATTATCCGCAGAAAACAAGTCCCTGGGGGAAGTGGTAGTGGTAGGTTACGGTCAGCAAACAAAAGCTACCGTAACAGGTGCGGTAGCTGCCATTAAAAGCGCAGACATCGTCCGCACCAAGAACGAAAACGTAACTAACATGCTGACTGGTAAACTGGCCGGCGTACGCATCGTTCAGAAATCCTCAGAACCAGGTACCTTCAATAATACCTTCGACATCCGCGGGATGGGCGATGCCCTCATCATCATCGACGGAATCCCACGCGATAACATGGCCCGCCTCAATCCTGACGACGTAGAAAGCATCTCCGTACTGAAAGACGCTTCTGCCGCAGTATACGGGGTACGCGCTGCAAATGGTGTGGTACTCATCACTACCAAAAAAGGTAAGGCTGGTACCAACGTTATCAACTACAACGCCAACTTCGGGATCCAAACCCCTATCGGTTCTCCGAAGAGCACCAGCGCGGCCGACTGGATGACCCTCGCCAACGAGAAGTCCATGCACAACCAGAACGGCGGTACGCTCCGCTACTCACTCGATGAAGTGGAAGCCTACAGGAATGGCACCAAACAAGGTACTGACTGGTATACTGCCGTGATCAGACCTTCTGCCCCTATGTCTCAGCACAACCTGAGCACCAGCGGCGGTTCCGACAGGGTGCAGTATTATGCCTCCCTCGGTTACCTCTCACAGGAATCCTTCCTGCGCAGTAACAGCAACAGCTACAAACGCTACAACTTACGCTCTAATGTGACAGGCAGGATCACCGACAGACTGAAAGCTGACTTCCAGCTGAACGGCATCTACGATGAATCCAATAAGAACTACGAAAGCACTGACTGGATCATCCGCTCTATGGAAAGATCTGCTGCCATTCAACCCATCTATGCCAATGGCAACCACGACTACCTGCAGGTAGGTTCCGTAGACGGTTCCAACCCCGTAGCCATGGCCGATGCCAATAAATCCGGTTACAGGAAATATGGTAACAAATGGTTCCAGTCCAACGTAAGCCTGGAGTACGATGTACCAGGTATCACAGGTCTGCGCGCAAAAGGTATGTTCGGTTATGACTACCAGCTGCTCGACAACAAGATCTACAAAAAACAATACAACCTGTACAACTACGACGATGCAACTCAATCCTACAACGCGACTGCTAACCAGAGTCCCAGCAACATCCGCAAGGAATTCTATACCAAGCAATCCATCCTGACACAGTTCTCACTGAACTACCTGCGTACATTCAACGAAGTGCACAATGTAAACATCCTTGCACTCGTGGAAGGTCAGCACCGCCAGGGCGATAACATCTTCGCAGCACGCGATCTCTCCTTATTGCTGGATCAGCTCTCCGCCGGTAACAGTGATAACCAGCAGGGCAGCATGTCTACCAACAGCGCTGATCTCTACGATTATGCAAACATTGGTTATGTAGGTAAAGCCAACTATAACTACAAAGGCAAATACCTCGCGGAATTCAATTTTCGTTACGATGGTTCCTCCCGTTTCGATGCCTCTCACCGCTGGGGCTTCTTCCCCTCAGGTTCCGTGGGCTGGCGCTTTACAGATGAAAACTTCTGGAAAAACCTGAACGTGAAATTCATCGACAACGCGAAGTTCCGTGCATCCTATGGTGTACTTGGCGATGACAATGCCTCTACCTACCAATGGCTGAATGGTTATACCTATCCTGCCAACGGTGATTACAACAACCTGCCCGGTGGTTCTGTATTCGATGGTACATACGTGAACAGTTCTGTTAGTACTGGTATCGCAAATAAAAATATTACATGGTATACTGCTAAAACGTTTGATGTAGGCCTGGATCTGACTACAAAGAATGGGGTGTTAGGTTTGATCGTTGACTACTTCCAGCGCAAACGCAGCGGCCTGCTCACCACCCGTAGCGTGAGTCTGCCATCAGTAGTAGGTGCCGCCCTGCCACAGGAAAACCTGAATGGTGATATGACCCGCGGTATCGATATCGAAATTACCCACCACTACAAGATTGGTGAAGTCAGCTACAATGTAAGAGGTACATTCGGATTCACCCGTACCCAGTACACTTACCAGGAATCAGGTAAATACGGTAACAATTACAACGAGTGGAGAAGCAATAACAACAACCGCTACTCCGACATGGTATGGGGCTTCAAAGGCATCGGCCAGTTCCAGAGCTACGAAGAAATTGCAAACAGCAAAGTGAAATATGATCAGGGTACCCTGCCTGGTGACTACAAATACGAAGATACCAATGGTGACGGTATCATCAGCGACCTTGACTTACAGCCTATCAGGTATAGCGGCAGACCCATGTTCTCCTATGGTCTGACACTGGATGCCAGCTGGAAAGGATTCGATTTAGCGATGTTGTTCCAGGGAGCAGCAAAGGTATATGTGAACTATGTAGAAATTTTAGCCGAGCCAATTTGGGGATCAAATTATTCAAATGCACTCGAACTGTTTATGGACAGATGGCACCCGGCTGATCCTACTGCCAATCCTTACGATCCTAATACAAAATGGGTGAAAGGTAAATATGCTTATACAGGTACAGTGGCCCGCGGCAATTCTACTTTCTCTTACCAAAATGCAAGCTACCTGCGTCTGAAGACGGTTGAGTTAGGCTATACCCTGCCGGTATCCCTGCTGAAACGCGCAGGCATCAAAGGCGCAAGAGTATATGCCAACGTCTACAACGCTCATACCTGGTCAAGCATGAAATTCATTGATCCGGAACATCCAAGTGATAGCTACGGTAACGTATATCCGCTCAACCGTACTTACAACATGGGCTTCACCATCAATCTTTAATTCTGGTTATTATGAAAAAGTTTAAATATATACTACCATTCATACTGGGTTTTTCGCTCTTTTCCTGTACCAAACTGGATATCTCTCCTACCAATATCATCCAGGACGGTGATATCTTTGGTTCTGAAGCTGGTATCAACTCTTACATGGCAAGGATCTACAGTGAAATGCCGATAGAAGATTTCCGTTATAGTCCGAACTACCTCTTCAATCACTTCTGGGTACTGCAGGTACCAAGCACCATGTCCGGCGAAGCCATTTGCCGCGAGATTGGTGGTGCCAAAAATGAGTCTACTTCTACTGACTTTGGCGATACCTGGAGCGACCTGTACACCGTGATCAGGGAATGTAATTACTTCCTGGAGAACATTAAGAACTACCAGGGCAGTTACTCCCAGGCAGCCGTGAACAAATACAAAGGCGAAGCTTACTTTATCCGTGCCTTTACGTACTATGCACTGGTAAAACGCTATGGTGGCGTGCCTTTGGTAACACGCGTACTGAACTACCCCTCAGAATCCATTGAGAATGTAGATATCGCACGCTCTTCCGAAGAAGATACCTGGAAACTGGTAGCTGCTGATTACGATAGTGCCATTGCATTATTACCTACCACCAATCAGACAGGCCGTGCCAATAAATATGCAGCTTATGCGATGAAGGCAAGAGCAATGGTACATGCAGGCTCTATTGCTAAATACAATACCAATTCTTATGTAGTAGGAGGCATCCGCCTCTGTGGTCTCAGTTCAGACCTTGCAAAAGAATACTATACACAGGCTTACAATGCAGCGCTGGCAGTAGATGCAGGTGGCTACTCCCTGTATATGAATGACTGGGCTGCAGGCGATAAGACGGCACAGTACAACAACTTCAAAAACCTTTTCTCCAAAGCCACCAGTTCAGAAGCGATCTTTGTAAAACAATACAGCTATCCTGAATCTGTACATGGTTATGATGCATACAATGTACCTGCACAATATAAAGGTGCAAACGGTTATTCCTCTGAAACCAATCCTACCCTGAACTTCGTGGAAATGTTCGATGGCTTCCCTAAAGATGCAAACGGACATGTGGACGTATACAATGCGGATGGTACCTACAAACTGTATGACAGCACCATGCAGTTCTTTGCAAATGCAGAACCCCGCCTGAGAGCAACGGTCATCCTTCCGAACGATCAGTTCAAAGGTACTGCCTGCCAGATCTGGAGAGGGATTTATACCGGTACTGCTACCTCCGCTATTGCCCGTTTAATTCCTGAGAACAGTACGGTGAAGTATGAGAACTCTTCCAGCGCATCCAACCTGGTGACTTCCTCCAGCGGTAGTCAGACGGCTTATACCTTGCACGATGGTACCAGGATGAACCCTGCCGGTGCAGCAGGTGTATTCTATGGCGACAATACCTGCGCTATGTCAGGATTCACTGTCAGGAAATGGCTGAATGAAAGTATGCCACAGGAAGAAGTACTGGAAAACAGATCCGTACAGCCATGGATTGAAATGCGCTATGCAGAGGTACTGCTGATCCGTGCAGAAGCTGCTGCCGAACTGGCTTCCCTGGGTACTGCTGATTACCTGAACGATGCTTATACCAGCATCGACAAGATCAGGACACGTGCAGGTGCAGATTTGCTGTCAGGTGCTGAAAAAGCATCCACAGATGCATTCATCGCCGCTGTGCGTAAAGAACGCCGCAAGGAACTGGCATTTGAAAACAAGGTATGGTGGGATTTGAAACGCTGGAGAGTGATTGGTACAGAGCAATCCAATACCCGCTGGCGTACACTGATGCCTTTCTATGCAGATCGTGCAGGCAAATGGTTCTTCGATGCACGCTATGATGAAAGAGGAAGTACATTCACTTTCGATACCCGCTGGTATTACCAGGAACTGCCAGGAGCGGCAATTACAACCAGTACTAAAGTGGTGCAGAACTCAGGTTATTAATACACTTAAACTTTGAAGACGATGAAAATTCAATATATAGTTTTGGCGCTGGGATTGTTTTGTTCCTGCACAAAATATGATAATAAGGATAAGCCTTCCATGGTATTGAAAGGTTTGATTACGGACTCGATTACAGGCCTGGGGCTGCAAACCCAGGTAGGTGATAATGGCGTACGGTTCAGGATGCTTGACTGGAGCTATTCAGCAAGTCCGACAGCATGGTATTTTACGACCAACCAGGATGGTACTTATGAGTGTTCAATCATTCCTGCAGGTAAATATAACGTGACCCCGCTCGGGCCTTTCGTCCCTCTTGTACAGACCAACTCCAATGGCGATACCACGAAGAATGCCAGTGTTACCATCGATATCAATGGTACGGTTACACAGAATTTCACAGTAGTGCCTTTCCTTGAACTGGAATGGATTGGAACACCCGTTGCAAATGCGGACAATACCATTACCGTTCAGTTCAAGGTTTCCCGTGGTACCACACTGCCGGCTTACCAGAAGGACCTGACAAATATTTATTTGTTCGTAAATTCTTCAAGCTACAATGTGGGTGATAATAATTATGATTCACGGTATACAGTGGCAGTAAGTAACCCGACATCTCAGCTGGACCAGACGATTACGGTGACTACGCCGGTGCTGCCTTTTAAGAATGCAACTTATTACCTGAGAGCAGGTGCGAGGATTGATTATAGCGTGGAGGGCGTGAACAGGTATAATTATAATGAGCCGATTGCGGTGAAAATACCGTAAAGGGCCTTTGTGCTAATTCCACTTCTTAACGGCGACTATGTTTGCTGTCTACAAGGGTAATCCGCTCCTGCCTTGTGTGGGAGTGGGTTATTCCCAACAATCGCCCTGATTTTACAAGGGTAGCTATTTAGTTCTTTCTCAAGGATAAGTGTTTGGTTTCATAACAGCGTGTGTGTGTCAGCTGTTCGATCAGAATAACTCACTTCTGCCTGTTTGCAGGAGTGGGTTATTTCAGATCGCTTTTAAATTATTACAGGTCTCAATTTTCTATTCAATTACAGGTCTCAATTTTCCATTATGAAGAAACCATTGCTCCTCATTTCCTGCCTTTGCATATCCCTGGTTGCAAGTGCGCAGAAAGGAGAAAAAACAGCCTTTCAGACCGGCAGTCCATGGCGGCCTGAAATAGATGTAAGATCGGATATCGCCATTGTATACGGCGCAGGTGACAGGCATGATATGACCTTTGAACAAAGGGTACAATCATGGAGAGATCATGGATATACCGTGCAGTTCATGACAGGTATTGCATGGGGCTCTTATGATGATTATTTCCTGGGCAAATGGGATGGAAAGAACCATCTCGGTATAGGTCAGGTAATGCGGAACGGAGATACCATCTGGCATGGACACAACGTCCCTTATGTAGTACCGGAAGCAACTTTTATCGACTACATGAAGCGCGGGGTGGTAAAGAAAGTGATCGATGCAGGCATCACCTCCATTTTCCTGGAAGAGCCGGAGTTCTGGGCACGTGCCGGTTACAGCCAGGTATTCAAAGATGAATGGCAAAGCTATTATGGGTTCCCCTGGAGACCCCAGCATGAGTCACCCGAGAACACCTACCTGTCAAGCAAACTGAAGTATCATTTATACTACAATGCCATCAAAGAAGTATCGTCTTACGCCAAAGCATATGGCAAAACGAAAGGCCTGAACGTAAAGGTGTTTATTCCTACCCACTCATTAGTCAACTATTCCTCCTGGCAGATCGTGAGCCCGGAAGCGAGCCTCGCATCATTGCCTGGTATAGATGGGTACATTGCGCAGGTATGGACAGGTACCTCCCGTGAGCCAACCTACTTCAATGGTCTGGAGAAAGAACGTGTGTTTGAAAATGCATTCCTGGAATATGGTTCTGTCATATCCATGACAGCGCCTACGAATAGAAAAGTCTTCTTACTGACAGATCCGATCGAAGACTGGCCGCGTGACTGGAGTGATTACAAACGTAATTACCAGGCCACGTTTACCGCCAAGATCCTGTATCCGATGGTCGCCGATTATGAAGTAATGCCATGGCCGGAAAGGATCTATACAAGGCCCTATAAAGTGGCCAATAGTGATAGCATGGTGCTGATTCCCAAATACTATTCTACCCAGATGCAGGTGATGGTGAATGCGCTGAATGATATGCCGCGCTCTGCGAACAAGGTGACAGGGGTAAATGGTATTGGCGTATTGATGGGGAACTCCCTCATGTTCCAGCGTTTCCCTACCCACAATGGATATGATGATCCGCAGTTCTCTAATTTCTACGGGCAAACATTGCCTTTGCTGAAACTGGGGATACCGGTGCAGACAGTGCATATGGAGAACCTGTCTTTTGCAGCTTCATTGAAGGATATCAGGGTATTGGTGATGAGTTATTCCAATATGAAACCTATGTCTGCCGATGTACATAAATACATCGCTGAATGGGTGAAGAAAGGAGGTACCCTGGTATATTGTTCAAAGGATGATGATCCGTATCAGTCAGTGATGGAGTGGTGGAATACGAAAGGCATGCATTATAAAACGGCTTCCGCGCATTTATTTGGCTTGCTGGGTGTACAATCCGGGGCAGGTAAATATAATGTGGGAAAAGGAAAGGTGTTCATCATCAAAGAAGATCCGAAGAACTTTGTGCTGAAGGCGGATGGTGCAGACCAGTATGTGGCAACGGTGAAGGAGGCCTTTGGCGGTAAACTGGAAGTGAAGAATAACCTGTACCTGGAAAGGGGGCCGTATGATATAGTAGCCGTAATGGATGAGGTGGCAGATAAAACACCTTATGTGATCAAGGGGCCGGTGGTGGATCTCTTTGATCCAAAATTGCCGGTGCTGGATGAGAAGGTGGTGGAACCAGGATCACAGGCGTTCGTGTATAATATCAGCAGGGTCAGGGATAAAACCAGGCCGAAGGTACTGGCAACGGCGGCGAGGGTATATGATGAGCAGGTGACTGCGAGCAGTTACGGCTTCACGGCGAAGAGCCCGGTGAAAACGATCAATGCAATGCGGGTGTTATTGCCGGCAAAGCCGAAGGAAGTGCTGACATCTGATAAGGATTTCAGCCAGTCATGGGACGAGGGATCCCATACCCTTTACCTCGGATTTGATAATAGTCCGGATGGGGTGAAGGTGAATATTAAATGGTAGATGAGCAGTCCGCCAAATACCCGCTCCACGAAGGGTGTCTCTTTTGAGGCACCCTTATTTTTTGCCTCCGGCCATCTTATTAATTAACATCTCTTCATTAAAAACTAACTTTTTTAGCAATTATTCTTTACTTTGCAGCCTCATGTCACTTTACATCACATCACTTAATTCCGGTAGCAATGGCAATTGCTATTATGTAGGCAACGACCACGAAGCCATCATGGTAGATGCCGGGCTCTCCTGCAGGGAGACGGAGCGGCGGATGCAGCGGCTGGGATTAAGTATGCAGAAGGTAAAGGCGCTTTTTATCTCCCACGAGCATACGGATCACATCAAAGGAATTACGATCCTCTCTAAAAAATACAATCTCCCGGTATATATTACCCCGGCTACCCAACGAAGCGGGAATCTGCCTTTGGCGGAGCAGCAGGCCATTCCCTTCCTGCCTTATACGCCGGTTCAGATCGGGGGGCTAAGTATTACGGCCTTTCCTAAGTTCCATGATGCTGTAGAGCCTCATTCATTTATCATATCGGGCAATGAAGTCAATATCGGGGTGTTTACGGATATTGGTGCCCCCTGTGAGCATTTGATAAAGCATTTCCAGATTTGTCATGCGGCGTTCCTGGAGGCGAATTATGATGAAGTGATGTTGGAGAATGGGCGCTATCCTTTTCATTTGAAGAGGAGGATTAAGGGAGGGCATGGCCATTTGTCCAATAAACAGGCTTTAGAGCTGTTTAAAAAGCATCGGCCACCGTTTATGACCCATTTATTCCTTTCGCACCTGAGTAAGGATAATAATGACCCTGATGTGGTGCTGGAGTTGTTCAGGCCCCATGCAGGGGATACCCATGTGGCGGTGGCATCGAGGTACCAGGAGACACCGGTGTATAGTATTTCTAATAATGGGAAGGCGATGCCGGTGACGTATACGCAATTGAGTATGTTTTAGTCGGGGGCGGATTGAGATTGAGTTGTACGGATTGAGGTTGATTTGAGTGAACTGATTGAGATTGATCTGTTTAGTAATACCTGATCCAATAATTTGATTGTACCGAACACCTGATCCGGTTATTTGATTGTACCTTTAATTATATTGCTTAATTTTTACCAAAGACCTGATACAGTTATTTGATTGTACCTAATACCTGGTCCGGTTATTTGATTGTACCTCCAATTATTCCCCTTAATTGAATGCATTGATTTTGTGCCTCTTAATTATAATCGTCTGTCTTAACTGAATGTGGTTTAATAAAACAGCATGACCTGAACAGGTCCCCATCCCCGCCCCCACAGCCTCTTTCCCCGATCAGCACACCAAAATTCCCCGATTCGCTGATAACAAATACTTACCTTCCTGACTCTCATCAGCATTTAACAACCCATCTGCTGGTAATTTTGAACCATCAAAGTCAATGAAACGATATGTTTAAGTATATCCCGGCATCAGAAGCTGTAAAGTGTGTGACTTCAGGTAACCGTGTTTTTATCCATGGATCCGCCGCAACGCCAATGCACCTTTTAAGGGCCCTTCAAGATAGGCACGAAGAACTGGAGAATGTTGAATTAAACAGCATTACTACATTAGGTAAAGTAGATTTCGACAATCCTATATACAGAAAAAGCTTTTTCGTCAAATGCCTTTTCACATCAGCTGCCACCCGTAAAGTTGTAAATAGTGAGGACGGTGACTACGTTCCAATTTTCCTGAGCCAGATTCCTCAATTGTTCAGAAAGAACATTCTGCCTCCGGACGTTGCATTAATATCAGTATCACCTCCAGACCAGCATGGCTATTGTTCACTGGGAACTTCAGTAGACATTGCCCGCGCTGCAACGGAAGTAGCAAAATATATCGTGGCACAGGTCAATCCTAAAATGCCACGTACCCATGGAGAGGGCTTCATCCACGTATCACGCTTCCACGCTGCTGTATGGCACGAAGAAGAATTGCCGGTACTGGACTACTCCTCAGATGCCACCGAAGTAACAGCTAAGATTGGCCACAACATCGCTACCCTGGTAGAAGATGGTTCCACCCTGCAGCTGGGTATTGGTAGCATTCCTGATTATGTGTTAAAGAACCTGACTAACCACAAGAATCTTGGACTGCACACAGAAATGATGTCTGACGGTGTCATTCCATTAATCGAAAGTGGTGTAATTAATAATAGCCTGAAGAAAGTGAACGTAGGCAGAAATGTCACTGCTTTCATGGCAGGCACCAGCAAACTGTATGATTTTGTAAACGATAATCCAACTGTAAGAGTACTGGCTATCGACTATGTAAATGATACAGCCGTGATCCGTCAGAATCCAAAAGCTATGGCTATCAACAGCGCCATCGAAGTAGACCTTACCGGTCAGGTGTGTGCAGATAGTATAGGTACTTACCAATACTCAGGTATCGGTGGCCAGATGGACTTCATGAGAGGTGCTTCATTATCAGAAGGTGGTAAGCCAATCATTGCGCTGCCATCTGTGACAAACAAAGGTATTTCACGTATCACTCCTTTCCTGAAAGAAGGTGCTGGTGTGGTAACAACCAGGGGCCACATTCACTGGGTAGTTACAGAATATGGTATTACTAACCTGTTCGGTAAAGGCCTGAAAGAAAGAGGCAAGGCGCTGATCGAAATTGCACACCCTGATCATAGGGAAGCATTAGAGAGAGCCTGGTACGAAAGATATGCGAAAAAATCAGCTGTAGTATAAGATATTAAAGATAACACTGGTTACAAGGAAGGTCCATTGTGCGCGATTTGCAACGGGCATTCTGACATCCCGGAATGCCCTTCTTCTGACCTTCCTTACTTCTTTTATTTTGCTGGTAGGTTTTTATTTTGGTTGCTTTCATTCAAATAACGCAGAACTTAGCTGAGAGGCTGGGTTTTGCTTTATTGTTTAAAGATGATGGTCTTACAGGCTAATGCAATCGCAGGTATCAAGCAATCAGTTTTACCTTCATCAGGTTTATTATGATCAGGTCTGCCTTGATCAGGTCTGCCTTGATCAGGTCTGCCACGAAATGAAGGCTTTATTCCACCTACCCCTTTTTTCAGGAAATGACATAGCTAGAGGCAGTGCCTTGGTTGGGGTAATAAATCTATTCTTCACCTGCTATTGAACCACTATCTGCTGCATAATCCTCCTACGGTGCTGCATTCCCCACTTCGCCATCTCCGAAATAATACTCTGCAGCGTTGCCCCGTAATCCGTCAGCTCATACTCCACCGTTACCGGTTTCGTATCATGTACAGTCCGCTTCACCAGCTCATTCATTTCCAGTTCCCTTAGTTCCTTTGACAGCATCTTTGATCCTATCCCTTCCACTTCTCTCTGCAATTCCATGAATCGTCGCTTACCAAAACTCAGCGAACCAATGATGGAGATCTTCCATTTCCCGTTCAATACATCCAGGGTATCATGTATGGCCCTTAAATGTCCCTGACATTCTTCCGACCTTTCCTGCGAATGAATTTTCTTACTCATAACAGCTTTCAGTACCGTCAAAAGTACAGGATGTAGAAATAATTTCAAAAAATGTAGGGTTGGGGTAGTGTTGCAGTTTGAATTAGTTTTCAACTACCGATAAAAGAACTCCTTATCCGTAGGGCTTTGAACGAAGCTTAACGGCCTATCTCACATAACTTCTTCTCCAACTCCTCCATACTCATCGACCTTCCAATAATCACCCCCTTCGGATCCAACAAAAAGTTATTCGGTATGTGAATGATCCCATACTCCCTTGCCAGACTCCCATGCATCCCCTCTAGGTCAGACACCTGCTTCCAGGGCAATCCATAATAGTTGATCACATCCTTCCATCCCGCTTTATCCTCCCCCATAAATACACCCAACACCGTGAACCCCATCTTTTTATAACAATTATACAATCTCAGCACATCAAGATTTTCCTCTTTGCCATACCCCTCCCAATAATAGATCAACAAATACTTTCCTTTAAAATCTGCCAGTCTTACAGTATCCCCGTTCTCGTCTGTCTGCACAAAGTCCCGGAACACCTGTCCGACAGCCCCTCTTTTCAGGACCCCTATTTTTTCCTGCAAATACTTCCCTTCCCTGCTGGTCAAAACCTCCGGCGTTAAAAGGTGGAATAAACTATCCAGGTAAGTTGGATCCCCATCATAGGTCAACTCCCGGATGAGGGCAACACTCACGATGCTACCCGGGTGGTCAGCAATAAACTGCGCTGTTTTCAACTTGTGCAGCGCCACAACAGCATCATATTGGGGTGTAATCTCTTTGATGTAGTTAGTATCACTTACCTTGCTAAGGATGCCGCCGAGATATCGCTCCTGCTTCCAGATCTTCGCCATTGACTGCTTGAATGCTTCAAATTCCTGCTGGGGTGCAGACCCGGTGATCCGCAAATTCCCGAGGGAGTCCTTGCCTCCCTGGATTTGAATGTCTGTATTGCCGGTAAATAAGGAGATCCTGTGGGCACCTAGCTTCAATACAATGTGCCTGGGCCCCTCAGCGGACTGAGACCAGCTGAATGAGCCGTTTTTTATAGGTACATATCTAATCACCTCGCTATCGTAGTAATCCGAGTTATCGAAGGTGTCATAGGCATCTTCTTTAGGAATACCTAAGTAGAGGATGGAATCTTCCAGGCCTTCGATGTGACCACTGATAGTGATATGTGAAGGGGTCTGCCTGCAGGCAGCAAGGAATAGCAAGCCGGCCGTCAGGATGGGAAGGGAACAATAGCGAAAAGGCATAATGGGATTTTATGGTGATGCTAAATAATATTGGATGATTTTATTGTGTCTACCCCTCCAATTCCTCGATCATCTCATGATCTACCTCCAACTGCAAATAAGTAATATTAATATTCAAAATCTCTTTCGCCGGTATCACAATCACATCCCCCGGCAGACTAATAGCTACCCCTGGCTCATTAGAATAAAAACTCGTCTTCCCACTTTCTCCCAAAGCTTGCTCTGTCAACGACTGCTTTCTTAAATCCCTCCTTGTCACCTGGGTCAAAACAATATAATCCAATTCTGTAGACTTAGTCTGAAAATAATAATTTTCCAGGTATCCCGTATAGATCAATGTAGACTCTTTTGATCCGGTCACTACATTCAGCAGGATCATATCAAAATTCAACGTAGCATATTTCCCGTCAAACAGCTCATACCATTCATTGCCGGCTCCCAGCAAGGCAACGATTTTTTCACTCAGCCTTTTATTTTTCACGATCCATGCACTCACAACAAATGCCGCCGCAAAGGCGAACAATACATAGCCAAGAAAGCAGATGACATCCCAGCCCATGGTTTTATTATCAATATGAAAGTCCCGGTTGGAGTAAATGATGTTGAGCATCAGGTCAAACTTTACCGTCACTCCCAGTGAGAAGAGAACAGGGAGTAAAACCAGGTGTGTGCAAATAGGAATGAGAATAAAAAGCCAGATGGTGTCCGTGATAGACAAGGCACCGAGCAACTCTTTGAGCTGGCGGTGATTGTTGAGTGCTAAACGGAATGATATGGCTGGAATGAATAGTAATGTGATGAGGAAAGCGCCAATAGCAATGTTCATGGATCAATTGGAGATTGAATCAGCTGCGCAGGATCGGGTTGACACTGTTTAAAAATATGGTTAGCCAGGCTACGCCCGGTGGATGAATTTACCTTTTCGTGAGGCGTTTGCCTTTTCGTAAGGCATTTACCTTTTCGTGAGGCATCTACTTTTTCGTAAGGCGTTTACCTTTTCATGAGACATCTACCTTTTCGTGAGGCATCTACTTTTTCGTAAGGCGTTTACCTTTTCATGAGGCATCTACCTTTTCGTGAGGCATCTACTTTTCCGTAAGGCGTTTACCTTTTCATGAGGCATCTACCTTTTCGTGAGGCATCTACTTTTTCGTAAGGCGTTTACCTTTTCATTAGGCATCTACCTTTTCGTGAGGCATCTACTTTTTCGTAAGGCGTTTACCTTTTCATTAGGCATCTACCTTTCCGTAATTGCATATATTTTCATGCATGCATTGATGAAATGCCTCCAATAAATATAAACGCTTACAATTCCAGTAATTACAACTGAAACTGCTCTATGAATCAGCCGCTTTATGGCTGTGAGATCCCCGCACTCCTTACAGCAGCCGTAAACTCAACCGGTTTATTACTCCTGCTCAGGACCACCTTAAATTGCACCTTCTCCCCATTGGAAATACGGTCGCGATTATTAAACACAGCTTCTGACAAAGCAGCCGCTGCCTTACTGTTCTTTAAGAACGCTTTACCCAGTTTACTGATCTTTGCACGCATACAAATTCGAATGGTTCTATACAAATATAAGGAAAATTTGCCGCCCTCCTCCCCTAATCACACAAAGCATTAAATATCAAACAATTACCATTTCCAGAAGGAGAAATTTGCAACCACGGCTACAGGTAAAACACTACCCCCGGCCACAGGTAAACACTAACCCGACTACAGGTAAAACACTAACCCCGGCTACAGGTAAGCAACTTAAAAATAAACAAACAATATCCATAACTTTATCTTATGACCACAAAATTTCTGCTGCAGCAAAGACAATTTTTACAACAACTGGCCGCCCCCCAATTTGATACACCCGCGGACCTGGTCAGGCACCTGGGTGCCGTGCAGGCACAGGATTATGACATGTCCAAATGGGCCGTAGGCCTGCGTATAAACCATTGTCATTCATCTACAGTGGAAGCAGCAATCAATAATGGTCAGCTCATTCGTACCCATGTACTACGCCCTACCTGGCACCTCGTACATCCTGAAGATCTGCGCTGGATGCTGGCCCTGACAGCTCCTTATGTCAAAAAAGGAATCGCTCACTATGATAAAAAACTTGGACTGGACGATGCTTTCTTTAAGAAAAGTAATAAACTCATTTGTAAAGCCCTGGAGGGAAAACACCTGACCAGGACTGAGCTGAAAGCCGTACTGGATAAAGCCGGGATCGAAAGCGATTCCCACCGCCTGGTACATATTATGATCCGCCCTGAATTGGATGGATTGATCTGCAGCGGTGCCCGAAAAGGAAAACAAACGACCTATGCGCTCCTGGATGAACGTATTCCTGCTACAAAAAACATTACTAAAGATGAGGCCCTGAACACACTGGCATTACGCTATTTCAGCAGTCATGGTCCTGCTACTTTGAAAGACTTTTCCTGGTGGTCGGGATTACCCATCACGGTCGCCCGCGCAGGATTGGAAGCGGTGAAGCACAATTTAGACCATGAGGATGATTATTATTTCAAGGAGCATGCAGGAAAGTTTACACCTAAAGTTCACCTGCTGCCCAATTATGATGAATACCTGGTAGCGTATGCTGACAGGGCAGCCATGCACAATGGGAAAAATGAAAATAAGATGCAGCGTGCGGCTCCTTTTTTTGATAATACAATTATCATCGATGGGCAGGTAGCGGGAACATGGAAACGGGAAGTGAAAAAAGACGATGTGAAAGTGAGTGTATATCCTTTTGAAAAGTTAACAACTACCCAGGAGAGTAAATTGAAAAAAGTAGTAGCCGCTTATATTGCATTCATGCGAATGACCTAATCATCCCATTCATCAGCTTCACCCAGGTCCTCGAGGAAACTCCATTCCTTACTTTCTCTTTTATACAGGAACAAATAATCCCTGATTCGTTTTTCGAGGCCCATACCCTGGATCTTATACAACTCAAATTTCAGGTTTGTAATGCCCTCTTCATCATCCGCAGGTGTAAAAAATAATAAATCATAAGCGGGAACTGCAACGACCAGGTCCTTGCCCAACTGCCCTACAAGCTGCTGCCAGACAGGCTCCACGAACATCACTGTTGCACAATGATCCGAAGCACCATGCAACCCATAACATCCGAATATCGTCTGCATGGGAGTAAACTTAAAATCCCGCACGAAATTCGCTATCGCCACCTGCTTGATTTGCGCCTCTGTGATTGCAGACTCCTCTCCCATATGCCGCTTGCTGATAAACGTAAATTTATCTCCCCTGTCTATGACATAACCTATTGCCAGATCCTTTAACCATTCGGTATGTAAAGGGAAATCCAGTGCAGGATCGGCTTCTGCACACATGACCTGCATCTCGTCCATTAAGAAGACCCTGGGGTAAATTTTATTCCTGTATTCGTTCAAATCGAGTGCGACAGCAGTAGGTTCTGAGATCATATGCTATTTGATTCTTCTTCGAATATAACCTTAGTTTTCTAATAATCCTTGTGTAGGCTGGAGACTTATCGCCTTCGCTTCCGGCCAATCCACAGGATAATTACCTGAAACGATCAGGATAAAAGGATGCAAAACCGGCATTTGTCCCAGACTGGTAATATACTTGTACCTCAAGCGCAGCGAGCGCTCCACCTGCCATTCACTCATCTCCTGCATATTATAAGGCTCCCCATCCAGGATCACCATTTCTACCGGCTCCTTCACATCCTCTCTTATCTTCGCCAGGATCTCCGCCCCTGAAATAAAAGCAGTATTCTTGTTTTTAAGATCAACCTGAATCCTACGCAGTATTTTATCCCGCTTTATGCGCCTTACATTATCCTTGTTCAAAATCAAATTTCCTGATTTCTTTGATTCGCAATTATATACTACCTGGTACCCCTTCCTCCGGTAGCTTTGTATCTTATCATAAGCATTTCTTCCCGGTCTGCAACTGAACAACAAGAGCAAACCAAACAAATACCTCCACATATTTTTATAAAATTTAAAACCTTAAAGGCAAATAAACCATCGTTTTTACTGCCCTCCCAGCCACTTCCCCCGGCTTCCATGCAGGCATCTGGTTTAAGAACCGTCTTCCATGCAGGCATCTAATTTAAAAAACGGCTTCCATGCAGGCATCTGGTTAATGAATTTATACACCAGCAGTTTTATTTCCTCCGGGCCTGCATCCATTGATACATCAGGGTCCATCGTACAGCCATTTTCTGCTATCATACACCAACCCTACACTGTACCTTCAAAACAAATCTCACCCGGACAATACCCCAGGTTCCTTTCAATATATCCATCAAGATCTGGAAATGACGGCTGCACATCCGTATAAAAAGGCAGCACCGGTTTACACGTATCCCTGCCGGGTAAAGCAAACAATAACTGCAACGCAAAAATTGGAACTAACATAGATAAGGGTAAAATAAAAAATTCATATTAGGTAAAAATAAGTTAATTTGATTTAAAATAACCCGACTAAAAGCACAATCATCCACACTGCCAATAAAATCAATAACATTCTAAATAACCCGGTCATATTCAGGATTTCGGCGAATACAGATCTTCCAAAAACAAGTATGGTTAGCCGCGGACCAAGCATCGGCTTCACGTACAACTTTGGTCGTATCTAAATAAGCACTCTGACAAAGAAATCAGGTAACAATGACACGCTGCAAAGGATTCAATCATCGCTCATGGAACGATCTATCTGTACTATTTATTACGTTCATTTTCCCCAGCCCCTGGCTGCGGAAACATTTGCCTTACTACTGGCACAATTGCCGGAACCGATGCAGAAAAAAGTGCGGGCCTTTCGCAGGTGGGAAGATGGGCATGCCAGCTTACTGGGCAAGCATATTTTACAATACGCCGTGAAAGAAAAACATAGTTTAACAGCACTGGAATATACCACCTTTTCAAGGCCCTACTTTCCCGGCGGAGACGATTTCAACATCTCGCATACCGATAAAATAGTCGTATGTGCCATCACTCATTACAATAATAAGATCGGGATTGATATTGAAAGACCCCTGCCGCTGGACATTGACGATTTCAGACAACAATTTTCAAATGCAGAATGGGAACATATCCACAGCTCCCCCGATCCTTTGCAGACCTTCTATGAATACTGGACGGCGAAAGAAGCCGTGCTCAAAGCCAGCGGTACAGGCTTAACCGAAGATTTACACTTACTCAATCCATTTGAAAACAATGAATGGCATCTATATACCATCCGGGATTTCTCTCCTTACTTATGCCATGTGGCCAGTCAGCAGCCTTTAGGCAAGATCAGCCTGGTCAACCTGGGAGATTTGTTTTACCACCAGCATCTTTAAACACCAGTAATCGCAGGGCGTTTAATACCACCACCATCGTAGAACCCTCATGCCCGATCACTGCCGGCCCCATACTGGCGATCCCAAATAATGTCAATGGAATCAATACGGCCACCATTCCCAGGCTAATCACTAAATTCTGTTTAATAATTTTATTCGCCCGCTGACTCAATGCAATTGCAAATGGCAGCCGCTGCAACTGGTCACCCATCAATGCGATATCTGCTGTTTCCAATGCCACATCGGAACCGGCAGCCCCCATGGCTATGCCCACCGTACTATTCGCCATGGCAGGGGCATCATTCACGCCATCGCCTACCATTGCTACTTTACCTTCTGATGTTTTTAATTTATTAATTGCCGCTACCTTTTGCTCAGGTAGTAAATTTCCCCATGCATCTGTGAGCCCGGTTTCCTTCGCAATCGCATCTGCTACCAGCTGGTTATCGCCGGAGAGCATTACCATTTTTTTAATCCCAATGGCTTTGAGTGCATCAAGTGCCGCTCTTGCCTCTGCACGGGGTGTATCCATTACCGTGATCATGCCTGCATACTGCTTGTCTTTGAGCACCAGCATAGTAGTATGTCCTGCTTTGGATTTTTCATCTAGCTGTTGAAGAATGGCCGGGGCGGCGCTCACGAGCGCCTTGTTTCCAATGACCACATCGTGGCCCTGCCATTGTGCCTTGATTCCTTTGCCGGTAACGGATTCCAGGTTCTCTGCAGGAGTGATATCTTTCAGCTGCGCATCGGCTACAATGGCCTTTGCCAGTGGATGATCGCTCAGAGATTCTACGGCCACCACCATCTCCAGGAGCTCTTCTTTGCTTATACCATTGGCAGGAATAACCGCTGTGAGTTTCGGCTTGCCTTCGGTCAGCGTACCTGTTTTATCAAAAGCGATCGCCTTCAGCGTACCCAGGTCTTCCAGGGGCCGGCCTCCTTTGATCAGGATGCCTGCACGGGCTGCCCGCGCTACACCACTCAAAACGGCACTGGGTGTAGCAATAGCCAGCGCACAGGGACTGGCAGCCACTAATACGCCCATGGCACGATAAAAGCTGGCGCTGAAAGGTTCATTTATGACCAGGAATGCAAAGCAGAGGATGAAGACAAAAATAACGACCGCAGGCACATAGTATTTCTGCAATTTATCTGTGAAGCGTTGCGTAGGCGATTGCTGGGATTGCGCCTCGTTCACCAGTTGAATAAGCTTTGATAAGGTGGAATCTTTTGCCGGTTTGGTCACTTTTATTTCCAGGGCACCACTGCCATTCAGGGTACCTGCATAGACGGTACTATCCACCGTTTTATCAACCGGCATACTTTCGCCGGTAACGGCAGCCTGGTTCACGGCACTGTTCCCTTTGATGATGATCCCGTCTGCCGGAATGGTATTGTCGGGTTTTACAACGAGGATATCGTTGACCTGTAAGGTTTCTATTTTTACTTCTGCCAGGTTGTTGTCTTTTTTTAACCACGCAGTTTTAGGAGCAAGCTTAGCCAGTGCACTGATGGAGTTTTTAGCCTTATTCAGGGCATAGTGTTCCAGTGAGTGGCCCAGGCTAAAGAGGAAGAGTAGTAAAGCACCCTCGGCCCAATCACCCAGGATAGCAGCACCCGCGGCGGCAATGATCATGAGGGAGTCGATATCGAAAGATCCTTCCCTGAGATTTTCAATCGCTTCTTTGACAGTGAAAAATCCCCCGGCCATGTAAGCAACGATGTATAACGATAAGGGGACTACGGCAGGAATGCCTTTGATAAATGATAATCCAAAGCCAAGCGCCAGTGCTGCGCCACAGGTGAGACTGCAGATCAGTTCTATGTATTTCTTCCAACCCTGTTCATGATCGTGATCATGATGGTGATGATGCTGTTCCTTCATATGTCTGAAGATACGCAAACAATAGCAAATTGCATTTCTTCAGCACTGGGATAAGGCAATATCAACAAGGTGGTAAATACTTTCTTTATCCCGCCTGCAGGATCTTGCCACAGCCCGTATATTTTACCCAATTTACCACGGCATCTGTCACCACGGTGCCCATCTCAATTCCTACGGCTACGATCATACATTCACTCTTTCCTAAAATTGCCTTATCCAGTTGCAAGCTAACGGTGCTCGCTTCTATTCCTTGTTTTGCAAGGTACCAGGGTGTGCTAAATGACACGGGAACTGTCCATCCACCGGAAAATCCTTTCAACGTTATATCTTCCACTGCTCCCAGACTTAAAATCAACCGGTACACAGGTTGTTGCCAGGGTAGTACGATACTCACGCCGGGCTGCAATGCCGGTATTTCTATGCGGGCTGCCGCTTTCTTACGGTCCAGCGTTACGGACAAGGGATGCCTGACCACACTATCAAAAAGATGCTGTTCGTTCAGGTTGAACCCACTCAGCTGCGTGCCAAACCTGGAGAAGAGGACGCTTCGGCTACCCGGGTCATGCGCTTGATCCTGCAATAACAGTTGTCGGCAAAGGGCCGTAAACTGTGATGCAAGGTTCACATCAGTCAGGTGCTTCACCGGGGCGATTGCCATCCTGAGCGACTTTGCCGCCGAAGAGCAAACCCCAAATTCTTTATTGTTTTGCCGGACCCGCTCACAGGAAGGCAGTTTTTCAATTTGCTTTGCGGATGGACCTCCATTCTTCCTAACAATATATCCATCCTTCTCTTCCCGGTTCCTGGGCAGATAAAAGTTAATTCCCTCCAGTTTTCCTTCGAACTGGATGAGCGATTTTCTCAATGCCATTGTATGTAGTTTAATGAGTATTGAAATGGATGGGTGTACCGGGTATGACCCGCACGTGATCCGCAGGTATCCCGCCTTTTTTAGGATACGGATTATAGGCGGAATATATGCGGGTTATCTGCGGGTTACCTGCGGAATACCTCCCTTTGTGACAAGTTAAAGACCCCCATTTCACATGAGACCGCAGTAAAATAAATTTGGAGAATTATACCAATCGGTATATTTTTACATCGTCTTAAATGAACCGATATGAGCAAAGCAGAAAAGACCAGGCAGTATATAGTGGAGAAAACCGCTCCTATCTTCAATACTAAGGGTTTTGCGGGCACGTCTCTCAGTGATATGACGCAGGCTACGGGCCTGACCAAAGGTTCCATTTATGGCAATTTTGCCAATAAAGACGAAGTTGCCCTCGCCTGTTTTGACTACAATTTTAAAAAGGTAGTCGGCATCATCGAAAGTGCCCTCGAAAGGGAAAGTACCTATCGGGGCAAACTCCTTGTGTACACTAAAATTTATGACGATTTCCTGAGCGCTCCCTTCCCTACCGGTGGTTGTCCGGTATTGAATACCGCCGTGGAATCGGACGATACTCATCCTGACCTGAGAGCTAAATCAGCCGAAGCGATCGGGAACTGGAAAAACAGGATCTCAGGCATTCTCAGTAAAGGGATTGAAGCAGGGGAATTCAAGCCCGGTATAGATATTGAGCAGACCGCACTGACCCTTATTGCAACGATCGAAGGGGCCATCATGATTGCGAAATCAACCGGTAAACTGAACTACCGCACTGCTATCCTGAACTCGATCGAAAATATGATCAACGCACTTTAAATATTTTTTTGCATATTAATATACCGATCGGTATATTTCAAAACTAAGAAAATGAAAACAAGTAACAACACGGTATTAATCACCGGCGGTAGTGCCGGTATCGGATTCGAAATTGCACAGCAACTCAGTGAACAGGGCAACCAGGTTATTATCACCGGGCGTAATGCAGAAAGATTGCAGGCCGCTGCTGCACGGTTAAAAAACACCACCGCTATCGTATCGGATGTAAGCAGCCAGAGCGATGTCACTAAGCTGGTCAACCAACTGAATGAGCAGTTCCCTCAGCTGAATATCGTGATCAACAATGCAGGTTATTCTTCCTCTCCATACAGGCTGCTGCCCGGTGTTGATACCTTCGAAAAGGCCAGTGCCGAAATACACACCAACTACCTGTCTGTACTCAGGCTGAACGAATTGCTCCTGCCATTGCTGAATAAACAGGCGCAGGCCGCCATTGTAAATGTATCCAGCATCGTATCTTTTGCGCCCAGTATTGATATCCCGGGTTATAGCATCAGCAAGGCGGCCTTGCATGCTTATAGCAGGGTCCTGAGACTTACCCTGAAAGATACCCCTGTACGTGTATTTGAACTGATGCCTCCATTAGTGAATACGGAGTTCTCTAAAGAGATCGGTGGTGAAAAAGGTATTCCGCCTTCACAGGTAGCTGCAGACCTTTTAGATGGGCTTAAAAATGATAATTACGAAATACATGTAGGCAATACGGCAGACATTTATCAACTCTACCTCTCCTCTCCGGAAAATGCCCTGCAGGCACTGAATAGCAACAAGTAATTTTTTCGCCCTTAAATATACCGATCGGTATGAAAAAAAAAACCATTCTGTTGGTTACCGTCATTGCTGCGGCTGTGATGGAACTGATCGATACCTCTATTGTCAATGTCGCCCTTTCGCATATGAGCGGGAACCTGGGGGCTACGCTGGAAGATACTTCCTGGGTGATCACCGCCTATGCGATTGCGAATGTGATTGTGATACCGATTACCAGTTTTCTCGTCTTAAAACTGGGCCGGCGGAATTATTATATCGGGTCTGTGATCGCCTTTACCTTCTTTTCTTTTATGTGTGGCCAGGCATCCAATATCTGGACATTGGTAGCATTCAGGTTCCTCCAGGGCATAGGCGGCGGGGCACTGCTATCGGTATCCCAGGCGGTGGTGTTTGAATTGTTTCCAAAAGAGAAGCGGAATGTAGCCAGTGCGCTCTTTGGCATCGGGGTATTCGTTGGGCCTACGATTGGGCCCACCCTGGGCGGATATATTACCGAGTTTTATGACTGGCCCTGGATCTTTTATATCAATGTGCCGATTGGTATAAGCGTAGCCGTTATATGCTACCTTTTACTGAAAGAACCGGAGATCAAACAGGAAGCGGGTAAGGTGGACTGGCTGGGCATCTTCCTGCTGGCAGTGGGTGTAGGGTCACTGCAGACGGTGCTGGAGAGAGGGGAAACGGACGACTGGTTTGAGGCCAATTACATCATTTTGCTGAGCGTGACGGCTTTCTTTGGGCTGTTGTTATTCATCTGGTGGGAACTGAAAACGAATAACCCGGTGGTGAACCTGCGGGTCCTGAAAAGTAAGAACCTGAGTCTGGCGGCGATACTGACATTTATATCAGGAGTAGGTTTGTTTAGTTCTGTTTTTCTGACACCGGTGTTTGCGCAAAGGTTGCTGGGCTTTACGCCTACACAAACGGGGCTGTTACTCTTGCCCGGGGCGTTGCTGGCGATTGGAGGATTGATGATATCCGCGACATTGTTGCAGAGAGGGGTGTCGCCTATTGTGATGATTACGATCGGTATGTTTCTCTTTGTGTTGTTTAGCTGGCAGATGTCGCATTTGAGCCTGGATGCGAGTGCGGGGATGATCACGAATAGTTTGATTTACCGGGCAGTAGGCCTGGCAGTAGTAACGGTACCTTTGACGACGCTGGCGGTGTCGGGGCTGGATCCGAAGGATATACCGCAGGGGGCGGCGTTGAATAATATGATGCGGCAGTTGGGCGGGAGTTTTGGATTGGCGATGGTGAATACCTACCTCACGAACAGGAATGCGGTGCACAGGACGGACCTGGTGAGTAATATTACGGTTGATAATCCCCTGGCGGTGAAAAGGGTATCGGATTATACGGCTTATTTTATGCAGCATGGGTTTGGGATGTTCGAGGCAAAGCAGAAGGCGCTGAAAGCAGTGGATTTTGTGGTGACGAAGCAGTCGAACCTGATGAGTTATAATGATGCGTACCTGATGGTGGGATTGGTGTTTTTGTTTTCATTGCCCTTGTTGCTGCTGGCGAGGAGGAGGAAGGCAGGGGTGCAGGTGAAGGTAGTGTTGTCCGATCATTGATGAATATGTCTTACATTTATGTTGCATCATGCAACAGACTAAAAACAACTACGATAAGGTTGCCTTCCAATATGACTGGCTGAGCAAAGTGGTATTTTACCGCTCGCTGGAAAATGCGCAGGTGAGCTTATTAAAATATATCCCAGCCGGTAGCCATGTCCTCATTGTAGGCGGTGGTACCGGCTGGATCCTGGAACGGCTGTCGCAATTGCACAACAACGGACTTTCCATTACCTATGTGGAGATCTCCGGCAATATGATCATCCTTTCCCAAAAAAGGGACATAAAAGAAAATACCGTTGAATTCGTACACCTGCCCATAGAAGAGTATACCCCGGACCGTGATTATGATGTGATCCTTACCCCCTTCTTATTTGACAACTTCGCACCCGAACGGGCACAACCTATTTTCTGGCAGTTACATTATGCCCTGAAGAAAGGCGGCACCTGGTTATTTGCGGACTTCTATTATGATAAGGGAAAAAGCCGCTGGTGGCAAAAGTTGCTTTTGAAAATCATGTACACCTTCTTCAGATTGCTCTGCAATATAGAAGCAAATTCACTCTTCGATATGGCCATTTGTTTCGGCCAGGGAAAATACGAGGTACTCCATAAGCGTTTCTTCTATTTTGGCTTCATACAGTCAATTGCTTATAGAAAACCGGTGTAATTACTATTTTATTCCCTGAATGTACCCGGCAGTAAGTTAAATTGAAACCGCATCCTTGTTTATAAAAAAAAGCCGGAATAGGACTATCCCGGCTTACTACGTAAACCTACATCTGTTACATACGCTTGTTGTTACACTTTTTAAAGCGCCTTAAAATTGATCATTCTCATTTTAACCTGCAAATGGAAGTCCCTGAACCAGACAAATAGGCCCCTGAAGTAGATAAATCCCCTTACGAACATCACCCCCACTCTTGACGGTTATCATGTAAAAAGGATCACTGCGGTAATACCTTTGTTAAAACCAGTAATACTATGGAAAAGATTCTCTTTGTAACGGACGCGCAGCAACTTAGCAATAAAGCAATGGATTTTGCAGGTTTTATCTGTCAGTTATCGAGATCAAAACTGACGGGTGTTTTCCTGAAAAATAGTGCTGCCGGAGGTTTTAAAAAGGCATGTGATGCGAGGAGTATAATAGGGGCTTTACATCCAGATACTGCAATAACCCAGGCGGGTATTGTGGCTGAAACGCGTTTTGCAGACCTGGTGCTGCTGCAACCAGATGGGATTACGCTGCATGGTGCGGCATGTCCTGTGGTGGTGATACCCTCACATTTTGAAGGATTAGACCAGCTTGTGTTCATCTATGACGGTGAAGCGGCAAGTATAAATGCGATCAAACAATTTACTTACCTGTTCCCTGATCTGAAAGATCTGCCGGTAAACGTGGTATGCTTAACGGATCATGAGGAAGAATTGGGAAAATGGTTTACCAGTCATTACAGGGATGTGACCTTTACACATCATAACCTGCCAGAGCTGAGGGAATACCTGGGATGTAAGGAAAGGGCGTTTATTGTGGTGAACAATGAGTTGCCCTCAGAGCGGATGTCAAGTCAGGCATTGTTCCTTTGTAACAATTAGTACCTGTCAATGGCGATTAACATTTGCCCGTAAGAATCAGCACATTTAACACAACAACAATATAATCATTACCTATTACACTATACCTATGACTAAATCTTAACAACGACGACGACGAGCAATGTTAACCCAATATCCATCGTAACAAGGTGCAATCCCGATGCAGGGCTGATCTCTAAAAAAGATCAGCCCCTTTCGTTTTACGGAAAAGGGGCTGAATGGTGTACTTACTGTTCAGCCCCGTACCATGGCTGCAAGGGGGGACTGCCCATTCATGATACAGCATTTTGTAAATGTATAATTTGAAGCTATTGAGAATTACTAAGATGAAAATTCACCTGATCCGGTATTTTCATTGTTGGTACAAACTCAATCATGTTGTCGTGTTTTATAGCAGGCCGGCTCCCATTTCATCCTGGATCTTCAGGGTCAGATGGTCGGTGCGGGTAGTGAGCAGCCAGTTAAGGCCGCTCTTCCGCAGCACCTGAACAGACAAGCCTATTTGTCTGTAAAAGTCTTTCTCCAGTTCAGCCACGGTCCGGTCTTCACTGATGTCGATCCAGCCGAAACTATGGATCATACGAATATCTTCGATGGGGGTATCCAATGGCCATTTCTCATTCCTGGGGCATCCTTCTCCTGCTTCGTGAGGGTGCTTAAAAAATTCCAGTCTGAGATGAGGGTATGCTTCCTGAAACTTATCCTGGATATTTTGCAGCAGGTCTTCTTCGCTGATATAAATTTCCATGGTGCACGTATTTAACTGTGATAAGAGCATAGTAGTAGCGTTAAAAAAAAGATGAATATTGGCGTCGATCGTAAAGGGCTGGTTACATGTATTATGAGATAAATGTAGGATGGCTGACGATGGTCAGCAATGATTGTAGTCAGGGGGGTTGCTGCTTATAGTCAGGGAGATGGGGGTGGCGGAATAAAACGGTGCAGGATTATAAAATTGGCCGGTTGGATTACAAATTGGCTGGCAGGATTACAAATTAGCTAGAGAATTATAAACTGGTGGCAGGATTACAAACTGGTTGGCAGGATTACAAATTAGCCAGAGGATTATAAACTGGCTGCCTGGATTACAAATTGGCTGGCAGGATTACAAATTAGAGGATTATAAACTGGCTGCCTGGAATTTAAACAGGGGCATGAACCTTAAAACTGGTATTGACCGGCTTGCGAAAAGGTGGCTTGCCGGCTGGTAAATCCTATTAAAATCTACACAAGTGGTCTGAAAGTGATCCTAAACTCGGTTCCTTTTTCCAACTCACTGATACACTCAATTCTTCCATTCATCAGTTCCGTATACTTAGCCACGATATGCAGTCCAAGCCCGGTGCCCTGGATGTTAGACACATTCTCACCTCTGAAGAACCTTTCGAACAGGTGCTCCTGGTCTTCATAAGAGATGCCCAGGCCCTGATCTTTCACCGAAAGTACCAGCTCTCCATCTACAAAGGAAGTGGTCAGCAGTATCGGCTTGCCTGAAGGCGAGAACTTGATTGCATTGGAAACCAGGTTAATCGTAATATGTTTGAGCAAAACCGGGTCCAGTGTCAGGATGGTGTGGCCGGTATGTTTATATTCTATTTCCTGTCCGGGTCTGAGCAGGCCAACGAGTTCGCTGAGGATATTTTCAATGTGCGCCTGGATATCAAATTCTGAGAAACGTACCTGGATGGCCCCCTCTTCTATCTTGCCTACCGAGAGGAAATCATTCAGGATATCCGTCAGCATATTCACGGCCGATTTGATTCTTTCTATGTGTTTGTACCGTTTGGGCTGTTCTTCGGTGGTTTCGTACTTTGCAATCAGGAAGATCGAGGAAAGGATGGTACTGAGTGGTGTCCGGAATTCATGCGATGCCATGGTCACGAATCTCGACTTCAGTTCATTCAGGCCCTTTTCCTTCTCCAGCATTTCGCTGAGTGCACGGGTACGTTCATCCACCTTCAGTTCCAGTTCTGCATTGAGATTGATCAGTGCCTGTTCGGATGCCTTGCGGGCAGAGATATCGCTCACAAAGGCAATGACAAAGTGCCCTGCTTCGGTGTTGTAGTTACCAAGGCTCACCTCCACGGCGAACTCAGATCCATCCTTGCGGAGGCCGAATAGTTCGAGGCCTGCCCCCATAGGACGGTTCCTGGGGTGCTTGTTGAAGCCATCCCGGTGTTGAACGTGCCTGTGCTGGAAACGGGTGGGCACGAGCAGCTCAATGAGCTGACCCAGCACCTCCTCTTCCTTATAGCCAAATTGGTTTAACAGGAAAGGATTTGCGAGTATAATCCTGCCCTTATCATCTGTTACAATAATACCGATAGTGGCATTATTGAATAATACGTCGAAGCCTATTTTATTATTCATTGCTGGGGGTAAAATTATAAAAAACACATTACTTTAAAAACGGTAAATTAGTTGGTCAGGATAAACATGCTTTCTCAGCGGCAAATTTCCTGGTAAGGTCCCTTGCGCAAATTCTTTTTATATAGGTGTCCATAACCGACCTGGCTGGGAAAAGAGCCAGGCCAGCTACCCATAAATTAGCCATTATTTTTTAAAAATAGGAAATACAGCGTACTGATGAGGGAAAATTTGACCCTTAAAAGTCCTGCCACACCGTACTGATGGGGGTTCAATACATACTTTGTGGAACTTAGGTCACACAATTACAATCAAATATCCCTCTGAGACTGCTTTTGGCACCCGGCATTATTTTAGATTTACTTATAGTGAACTTACATTTACTCACTATAAAATCTTAAAGTTATGTTACGCTGGACAGTCACATTTTTAATTATTGCATTAGTCGCTGCTTTGTTCGGTTTTGGTGGTATTGCAGCCAGTGCAGCAGGTATTGCCAAAATAATCTTCTTTATCTTCCTGATCCTGCTGGTGATTTCCCTGGTGATGGGCAGAAGAAGCCGCATATAATTTTATGATCAGACGAATAATAAAAAACGCTTCTGCTTTTTAGAAAGGCAGAAGCGTTTTTTATATGCAAAAGCTGGTGGTAAGGGCAAAGCCTGTGTATGCGCAAAGCCCGTGTATGCGCAAAGCCTGTGTATGCACAAGCCTGTGTATGCGCAAAGCTTATGGTACGGGCAAAGCTTGTGCTATGCGTAAAGCCCTGTGGTAAACGTAAAGCCCTGTAATCAGAAATTGAAAATACAATTCACGCCACCCACATCAGGTCTGTAATCCGTCAGGCCTTTCATATAAGAAAATTTGATCTCCAGGTTATGCCTGTGATGATGGCCCATGCCTATACGGAAACCCGCATTGGCAGTCACACCGAATGTACTGCTTTCTGTGCTCCTGTAATTGCCATTATCATCATAATCATATAAATAATTTGCAGTCGTGAGGTGATAACCATAACCACCACCTACGAAGAACCCCCATTTCTGCCGGCCACCACTCAGGGCACCCGCGCCATAGTTAAAATTCAGAATAACAGGTACATCCAGCATAAAACCAATGCTTGAAGAACCATAGAAGTCATCATAGTCGTCATATTCGGAAGAATAGCCTTCGTTGAAACCGAGACTGAGCGGAATACCGACAGAAAAAGAGCTTTTTTCTGCCTCCGCAAAAAATAAAGCAGGGGAATAAGTGAAACCAAAATTTACCTTGGTATCCATGTAATCGGCCGTTTCTACGGAGAAACCAGCACCTACACCTTGCTTAAAACGTTGGGCAAACGATGAGTGAATGCATGACAGGGCTATTGCAGCCAGTAATAGAAATTTTTTCATTTTTGGGTATTAAAAGATTGATTTATAACAGGTAAAAGTGAAACTTACAGTACATACGCCAATGATAGGCCCCTTATTTCCGGCTTTTCATTTGTTGTCCCTTTCATATAGAAAAACCGGCACTCAAAGCTATGTTGCTTGTGTGGCCCTACCCCGATCCGGATGCCGGCATTGAACATGAGGCCTGTGCTTTGATAATAATAGGTATTGTGCACGTCTACGATGGTTGCATCCGACGAAAAGGTGGTATAACTTGTTTTCTGGACAGAATAATGTGAAGCCAGGCCCATTCCTAAAAAGAATCCGAACCCCTCCTCCCGGTTGATGGTAGACCAGCGTGCAGCACCGATTGTATCCTTTTTGCCACGTACCGCCCCTGCTCCAAAATTGAAATTCAGCATGAGCGGAATATTAAAAGCATACCCACTTGCATCCAAATGATAAGGTTCCCCGTCATAAGAATAAGGGGCAAAAGCACCTCCCGTATAGCCGGCTTTGAGCGGTAGATCCAGCGAAAACGACACTCTTTTCGAAACCGGCAGATAAATACCGGGACTGACAGTCAGGAAGAAGGTCTGATCGCGCTGAGCATCCTGGCTCATGATACCGCCGCCAAAACCAAATCTAAATTGTTGTGCCACAGCAGTTTGTAGGATAAAGATGCCTAAAACAACTAATAATAGTGCTTTTCTCATGTATAGGTATCGGGTAAAACGGGGCTAAAGATACCCATTTTCTTAATCCAGATTAATGGATTACTCAACTAAAAAGTTCGATATTTGTTCCAACAAATGAAACGCACAATGGCAAAGACAATTCTTCATAAAGCAGCTACCCGGGGACATGCCGCACACGGCTGGCTCGATAGCCATCACTCTTTTAGTTTCGCTGGTTATTATAATCCTGACAGGATGAGCTTTGGCGCACTTCGTGTACTCAATGATGATATCGTAGCCGGTGGTCGTGGTTTCGACACCCACCCGCATGATAATATGGAAATCATCAGCATTCCCCTGGAAGGCGACCTGGAGCACAAGGATAACCTGGGCAATAAGATCATCATCAAACAGGGCGACATCCAGGTGATGAGTACCGGTACGGGGGTATTCCATAGTGAATACAACGCTAACCCGGATCGTCCGGCGAAGTTCCTGCAGATATGGGTGTTCCCCAATCAGCTGAACGTGCAGCCAAGGTATGACCAGATCACCCCGGACCTGACTCAGAAGAATCAGTTACACCAGGTCCTGAGTCCCTACCCTGACGATGCGGGTACCTGGATCTACCAGGCAGCATGGTTCAATTTAGGTCGCTTTGACAAGGACTTTGCTACTACCTATCACATTCAGAAACCGGGCAATGGCGTGTATGCGTTTGTGATTAAAGGTCGCTTCGACATCAACGGGCAGGAATTAGCGGCAAGAGATGGTTTTGGAATCTGGGATACAGACAGTATTTCGCTGACGGCTTTAGAAAGTGACGCGGAAATATTGCTGATGGATGTACCTTTAAAACCGTAAATTATACAAATAGTAATCAGTCCCGCTAAAAATGAGGACTATAACTTTGTAAAACTTTTTTTATGTCATCAGTTAAGACCGCACAGACATCACACAAGGTATTGGATTTAATTAAAGAACGCTGGAGCCCACGTTCTTACTCAGCTCAGCCAGTGACAGAAGAAGAAGTACTGACTATCCTGGAAGGTGCAAGCTGGGCACCAAGTGCCAATAATTCCCAGCCATGGCGCTACGTGTATGCATTAGCGGGTACGCCGGGTTTTGACAAACTGTATGCTGCCCTGATGCCGGGCAACCAGCCATGGGCAAAGAATGCAGCTGCTTTGGTACTGAGCATAGGGATCAAGGAACTGCCTGACCTGGAGCAGAAGAATCATTACTATGCGCATGACACAGGTATGAGCAATGCCTTCCTGTTGTTGCAGGCAGATAGCATGGGCATCAACGGTCACGTTATGGCGGGTTTCCACAAGCAGCAGATTGCTGAATCACTGGAGCTGCCGGCGACCGAAGAACCACTGGTGATTATTGCACTGGGTCGCAGAGACGATGCAGAGAAGCTGGAAGAACCGTACAAATCAAGAGAGCTGGCACCGAGAACACGTAAGCCACTGTCTGAATTTACCAAACAGGTTTAAAACATTGCACTATGACAACCGGGCATACCAAGATACTCGCAATCGGGCGCAATGAAGAGATCATGACAGTGATGCAAAGATTGCTGAATGCTCCTGAAGACTGGTCCGGACAGGCTGTGACGACGGATGAAGCTGCGTATGAGGCCTTGCAGGCCGGGGCATATGATATTATTTTATTGTGTGCAGGCATTACTGCCGAAGAGGAGACAGCGCTGAGGGAACGGTTGTCAGCCCTTGCTCCTGCTGCCATCATCACCAGACATTATGGTGGTGGCAGCGGGTTGCTGAGGAATGAGATATTGTTCCTGTTGGAGAAGAAATAACATTTATTTTTTTAGAAAGGTAGTGGCGTGAGGAGCTGAAGTAACCCTCTTTTGAAGTTAGTGAGCAGGCAACTTTATTTCTTTTTGATCAAATTTTATTGCTTTTAGATCAAACAAAAATTATGAAAAAGGACATCACCCATATACTGGCCGGCAGGACCAAAAACATCACCGCAACACAAACGGTGCTGCAGCCCCTGCCACATGCGGATTTCCGGTTTGCAAACCCCTTCATCGTATTGCACCATGGCGGTCCTGACGTGATTCCTCAAGGATCTGACAGCCGTATTCATCCGCATCCGCACAGAGGTTTTGCACCTGTCACTTTCCAGTTGCAGGGGCAGGCACATCACAAAGACAACTTTGGCAATGATCAGTTGCTGAATGCAGGCGATGCACAATGGATGTTTGCAGGGAAAGGGATCCTTCACAGTGAAGGGCCTTCGGAACAGGAACACCGTAATGGTGGTGTAGAAGAAATCCTGCAATTATGGGTGAATGTACCTGCGGCAAATAAATGGGATGATCCGAAATACCAGTTTGCGCATAAGGCTGAGATGCCAATTGTACTGGATCATCTGAGACTGGTGAGTGGTAATTTTGATGGCCAAACAGGGCCGGTTACGATCTCTTATACACCAGTGATTAGTGCTGTGGGCGAGGTGCCGGCAGACAAGACTTTGAAATTTAATGTAACACCGGCATACTGGACTTTAGTATATATCGCGCATGGTAGTGTGAAAGTGAATGATGACAAAGAGGTGGCTGAACATCATTTAATTGTGTTTGACAAAACGGGTGATGAATTCACGATCACGACTACAGCAGATACACAATTGCTGTTTCTTTCAGCAGAGGTGATTGACGAACCGGTGGCAGCAAAAGATAACTTTGTAATGACAACGATGGCGGATGTAGACCAGGCCATTGAAGATTATAAGAACGGGTTGTTTGGTACACTGAATTATTAAACGTGCAGGTGGGAGAATTATTAAACGTGCAGGCGGAGGAATTATTAAACCTGCAGGTGGGAGAATAATTAAAGGTGCAACTGGAAGAATTATTAAACATTCGGGTGGAGGAATTATTAAACGTGCAGCTGGAAGAATTATTAAACCTGCAACTGGAAGAATTATTAAACATTCAGGTGGAGGAATTATTAAACCTGCAACCGGAGAAAATTTACTGGAAAAGAAAACACCAGTGCTGCGGTTCTTTTGAATGAATACTAAATACCAGGTTGTTGTATACCGGGCCAGCAGTACTACGTCTCTTTATAATGAGTTACTAAATGCCTGGTTGCCGTAAACTGAACTACCTACAACACTGACGGGCATTCAACAGCCCTCTCGTCCTCCCCTACGCCTGGCTGAAGCTTACAACATACTCAAATTTTAAAATTAACAATTATGGAAGATAGAATCTTAGGATTGCACCACATTACTGCAATCGCGGACAATGCTAAACGGAACCTTGATTTTTATACCAATATATTGGGAGTACGGTTCGTAAAGAAGACCGTGAACTTCGACGATCCCGGCACTTACCATTTCTATTTTGGTAATGAAACGGGTACCCCGGGTACTATTCTCACCTTCTTCCCATGGGAAGGCATCGGCAAAGGCAGCACTGGTACCGGCATGGCCACTGAAATAGGATATGCTGTACCTGAAGGTAGCCTTGAGTTCTGGGCCGCACGCTTCAAAGAGAAGGGCGTAACGCATGGTGAAATTGCCGAACGCTTTGGTGAATTGTACCTGCCACTGGAAGATCCGGATGGGCTGAAACTGAACCTGATCGTGCCTAAGAATGGGGATGACCGTAAAGCCTGGGAAACTGCAGATGTAAAGGCGGCACAGGCAACACAAGGTTTTCATAATGTGACCCTGAACCTGCGGAGTATTGGCCCCACAGCGACTGTGCTGACAGAGATCTTAGGTTATCAGCCACAGGGTGTGGAAGGCAACAGGCACCGTTTTGTGACAGATGCAATTGGTAATGCAAACATTGTGGACCTGATTGAATCTCCGAAAGAAGCGGCTGGTAGAAATGCCGCCGGTACTAACCACCATGTGGCTTTCAGGGTGCAGAATGATGAGATCCTGATGAAATTCAGGGAGAAGGTGATGAAGAAAGGATTGAATATTACACCTAAAATTGACAGGGATTATTTCTTCTCTTTATATTTTAGAGAACCAGGTGGCGTGTTGTTTGAACTGGCGACAGATAATCCTGGTTTTACTGTGGATGAGCCGCTGGAAGAGTTGGGGAAGAACCTGAAACTGCCTGCGCAGTATAGGGCGATGAGGGGAGAGATTGAGAAGGTGTTGCCTCCTTTACAATAATAAAATAGTGCCGGCGGTGCCTGGGTTTATTGGAATACAGGCACTGCCGGAATTGCTGTGGAACTGGCTGTAGGAAACACTGCCGGAAACATTGCAGGAATAGATGTGGAACTGGCTGTAGGAAATGCTGTTGAAAACGCTGCAGGAAACACCCAGAAATCGCTGTGGAACCGGCTGTTGGAAACACTGCCGGAAACATCGCGGAATAGATGTTGAACTGGCAGCAAGGACTGAAATTGTTTTTAAATAATTATTATGGAAGAAGTAGTTATCAGACTTAACCAGAAAAATCACGGTGCTTTTTACCTGATGCTGGATAATGAACAGGTGGGTGAGATGGTGATTGGAATTGAAAACGGCATACTCACTGCTTATCATACAGAAATCCATTATACACAGGAAGGAAAAGGGCTGGCAAAGCACCTGCTGGATGGCATGGTGGCTTATGCAAGAGAGCACCAGCTGAAAGTGAAACCTTTGTGTGCGTATGTTCATGCACAGTTTAAAAGGCATCCGGAAGAATATGCAGATATCTGGCTGCAGGAATAACAATTAATGAAGGGGAAATTTGAATTGAAAATAAAATTTCTCTTACAGGGAAAAGGGCTTCATTAACAACCAGGGAAATCATTTTCCGGGTTTTCAGCGAAAAGAATTCATTCACTGCAATGAACCTCCTTTCAAAAAATGAGCCCTTTTTAAAAAAAGGAGTAAAACATGACGCATCAGAAAAATATCGTGACGGCAGGTGTGCCGCTCGCACAGGCAAAGAAAGCCCTCATCATGATTCATGGCCGCGGGGCCAGTGCACAGGACATTATTTCTTTGGCAGGCTATCTGAATGTAGGAGATTATGCATTACTTGCCCCACAGGCAAGCGGGCATACCTGGTACCCCTATTCATTTATGGCACCGGTAGCACAAAATGAACCAGGATTGAGTTCGGCCATTGAAGTGATCAATTCCATCGTGGACGATGTTTTAAAAGCCGGTATCCCTGCTTCTAACATCTACTTCATGGGCTTCTCACAAGGAGCTTGTCTGACCCTGGAATATGTAACCCGCCATGCACAACCTTACGGAGGCGTAGTCGCTTTCACAGGGGGCCTGATTGGTGCTGAACTAAACCTGGCTAATTACCATGGAGATTTTGGTGGCAGCCCGGTATTCATTGGCAGCAGCGATCCGGATATGCATGTACCGGTGACAAGGGTCAGAGAAAGTGAGGCCGTTATTAAGAAAATGGGGGCGGATATTACGGTGAAAATATATCCGGGTATGGGGCACACCGTGAGCCAGGATGAAGTAGAAACCGCAAACAGACTGGTGTTTAAGTAAAAGGAAATAAACCAGCGTTCATTAAGCGTAAGAATTTTTTAGCATTCGCCATTAGTTTTAGCATTCGCCATTAGTTAATGAGTTGCCTCATGGCTTCTTATACATCGTGCTCCGCACCTTGCTCAAAAACTCAGGTGATACACCAATATATCGCGCTATCTGGTGTTGTGGTACCCGCTGTACGACTTGAGGGTACTTTTCAATAAAAGCCAGATAGCGCTCCTCTGCAGTCTGGGAAATACCTGCATAAAAGCGCTGTTGTAATACCCCCAATGATCGCTGTACCAAAATGCGAAATACCTTTTCAAAGGCAGGAATCACATCAAACAGGATCTTCTTATTTTCATAATTGATCATCAGCAGTTCACAATCTTCCAGCGTTTCAATATTCTGCGTGGAAGGCTGCTGTTCTGAAAAAGAGCTGAGATCACTCACCCACCACCCTTCTACGGCAAAGTTCAGAATTGTCTCGGTACCACTTTTATCTACATAAAAAGTACGGATACATCCTTTCAGGATGAATGCTTCAAACTGACAGATCTCCCCCTCTCTAAGCAGGAATTGTTTCTTCTTCACCTTTTTATAGGTTAAAAGGGAATGGAAGATTTCTGTTTCCTCTGAGGTGAGGCGGATGTATTTCGAGACAAACTGGTCTAGTGCTTCAAACATGAGGCAAATTTAGTCAAACAAGAGACAATTTGAAGCAGACCGGCCAGATTACGCAGCTATCCAGCAGGCGTTTGTTCCGGTCATCTTCCAAAAGTATTGAATTGAAGCAAGGATTGACGCTGGAACCAAAGGTGAAAGTGATGACCAGGATATTGACACGAAGATTGCGACTGGGTATGAACTGTAAATTCCAATTGGCGAAGGCGTGCCACCCCGTGGAAAAAATTTAAATTGATCCCCTTAAACTGTAAAAGCGATTTTTTTTATGAACCCCAAATGCATAATTTTATTAGAAATATAAATTAAGTATTTTAATAATAAAAACCAATCCTGTAATTATTCGCCCATTTAAAAACATCATCTTAGTATATTTATCGCATATTATTGATATTGCAGTGTAATAAATAAGTTCCGCATGGCCTCTTCAACGAATAGAAAGTACACCCGGTTAAAATGGATTTTACCAGCCTGTGTGATTGGAATTTGCTCAGTATTTGCCAGTCTGCCGATAGACGGTTTGCCTGAGAAGGTAATGAAAGCGCTGGAAGAATTTGCAAAACGCAACCCGCAGGAGAAAGTCTATCTGCATGTAGACAGGGATTATTATGCTACCGGAGAAACCATCTGGTTCAAAGCATATGTGATGATGCAGAACCAGCCTTCCCTCTCCGCTACCAACCTGTACGTGGAATTGCTGAATAAGAACGGGAATATCGCAATGAAAAAATTGCTGCCTGTGGGCGGCGCCGGTGCATCCGGCAATTTCGTGTTGCCAGACACCCTTCCTGCAGGTAACTACCAGCTCAGGGCTTATACTGCCTGGATGCTGAACTATGATCCGGATTACCTGTTTTATAAAAATATTGCCATTTACGATAGCCGCAAGAAAAATGCCCTGCAGGTATTGGATAGTAACGCAGTCGTAAGCAACGACTTTGCCGTTCAGTTCTTCCCCGAAGGAGGTAACCTGATGAACGGGGTAAGTAGTACCGTAGCTTTCAAGGCCCTGAAGGCGGATGGTTACCCGGTAGAAGTGAGTGGTAAGATCGTGGATAACAAGGGAAAAGTAGTGGCCCAGATCAAATCAGAACATGATGGTATGGGTAGCTTTGACCTGGAACCTGCCAAAGGCGTGACCTACAAGGCACAGATGACCAGTGCAGATGGCGGTAGCAAGGAATTTGTGCTGCCTGCCGCTTCCAATAAAGGAGCCATGCTGAAAGTGTTCAACAGGGGTTCACGTATTTTCTACCAGACTACCCTGGCGAATGCACTGGATACAGCTTATGATGACCTCATGGTCTTTGCCCAGATGCAGCACCAGATGGTGTACAGGGCAATGCTTAAGGCATCAGATGGCAGGATCAGCGGCTTTATTCCTACAAATCAGCTACCTAGCGGGATCCTGCAGATCACCCTCTTTAGCAGCCAGGGATTACCCTTGTCTGAGAGACTGGTGTTCATCCGCCAGAACGATCAGCTGGACCTGAGCCTGCAAAATGCAAATATTGGTAAGGAAGAACGTGAAAAGAGCACCATCGAGCTGCTGGTACCTGAGAAAATGGCCACCAGCCTGTCCGTTTCCATTACGGATGCCGACAAGGTTCACCCTGCGGTCGATGAGAACAACATCGTTTCCAACCTGCTCCTCACCTCCGACCTGAAAGGATATATTTATAATCCATCCTGGTACTTCAAAGATACTTCCGCCACTACGCTGCATGCACTGGACCTGGTGATGCTGACGAATGGCTGGAGAAGATTTGTGTGGAACAAGATCCTGAATGATACGATGCCTAATATCCGCTATCCTTATGAGCAGGGTATCCGTCTGAAAGGGAGTGCATATGCAAACAATGGTAGTATCGTAATGGCGAATGGCAAGGTAGATTTCATTATCAAAAACCCGATCGACAGTACCACATCCTTTGCTTCTGCACCTACGGACAATAAAGGTGACTTTGTGCTGGATGGCCTGCAGTTCATGGATACGGTAAACATATTCTACCAGGGTAATGATAAGATGAAGCGATATAGTAATGTGATTGTGAAATTCAATAACCACTTCTTTGATAACAGCGTGCCGGTGAAGACACCTTATGTGGCGAAAAACCCGGTGGTGATGGATGCCAGTATGCTGAGCGCCTACCTGAACACGGCGTATGAGAATGGACGTATTGCGAAATCAATTGCCAGCCGCTCTATTTTGCTGAAGGAATTTAATGTAACAGAGCGTAAGCAAACCCAGACACAGACTACGGAGAGCCGTTATGTATCAGGGATGTTTACATCTGACAATGGTTATAGTTTTGACCTGACGAAGGAAACACCCACCTCGCTGAACGTGTTCCAGTATCTGCAGTCAAGAGTAGCAGGCTTACAGATCACGGGTGATTACAATAACCCGAATATGACCTGGAGAGGTGGTACGCCTACTCTTTACCTGAATGAGATGCCGACAGATAAGAGCATGATTGCAACTATCAATATCAATGATATTGCCCTGGTAAAGGTGTTCAGACCGCCGTTTATGGGCGGTGTAGGCGGTGGCGCTAATGGCGCGATTGCGATCTATACCAAGAAAGGGGGTGATAATAATGGTGCCGATGGGGTGAAAGGATTTGAGTTGTACAGGAAAGCGGGGTATAGTATTGTGAAAGAGTTTTATGCACCGGATTATAGTCAAAGAAAGGAGATTTATAGCCTGCCCGATAAGCGATTGACCTTGTATTGGAATCCGAACGTGATAGTGGATTCAATTACGCATACGGCAACACTGACATTCTATAATAATGATATTCCGACTTCCCATTTTAGAGTGGTTGTAGAAGGGATTGGTGAAGATGGAAGAGTGGGTAGAGTGGAGCAGACTTATTAGGCGTTGATATTTTTCAGATAGTAGAAGGGGTCATATCAAAAGTAAACTGAGGGTATCGAGAATTACATAAACAAAAATTCTCTCCATCAGGTACCCGGGATCAAATACCGGGGATCTTACTTTTGATATGACCTCTTTTCATTTTTATATGGCAGAGCTGGTATTGTGAGGCATGGTCATTGTGAATTATTCCTAAAATCTACCACCATGATGAATGAACAACAATACCAGGAATGTATCAATGCATGTATGGAATGTGCCAACACATGTGATTATTGTGCTTCATCCTGCCTGAATGAAGCGAATGTAAGCGATTTGCGCAATTGTATCCGTTTGGACCTGGAGTGCGCGGCCATTTGCCGGACGGCAGCCGAGGTGATGAGTTTAAATGGAAAGTTTAGCGAGCAGCTTTGTGCTGTATGTGCGGAGGTATGTAATGCCTGTGCAGAAGAATGCCAGCGACATGCGGAGATGGGAATGGAACATTGCAGGGAATGTGCGGAAATGTGCCGTAAGTGTGCTACTGTGTGTGAGGAGATGGCGCATCACACGGTTAAATAGTTTTTTGTTTTACCATGGCCCAATAACGCCCATGATGGCTGATTGACACCGGTTGATTTGCTATCATGGGCAATCCATGCTCATCTTTATCATACGGAATGCTGCGATCTTTACACACCTCTAATTGTGGAAATAAATCAGGGTGAATGACGGCGATGGTGTGGATGAATTCGTTGGTGAGTTCACTTTTGATAAAATATTCCCGCTCCTGGTATAAAAAGGAATCCGGGCTGTGATAAGTGATGGAAAGCGGGGCATAGCGACGTTGTAAGGTAGCCCTGTTTATAATTTTATATACAGCTTCTTTCGCACTCCATAACCACCATACAGATTGGTCATCGCTAATCAGCGACTGCTCTTTTGGGGTAAAAATTTTGGAGAGATAATTGGGTCTTCGCCAATTACTCTCCACAGCGGCAGTGCGCAGGTCTATGATATCATTTCCTATCATGCCAGTTTTGATTCAATAATTTCCATCGCAGCTTTCACATTCACCATCTTCTCCATCGATTCATTATCGATCACGATATTATATTTCTCTTCCACATCCAGAATTACATCTACGAGGTTTGCAGAGTTGATCTTCAGGTCATTGATAAAATCCGTATTCTCGTTGATATTTGCCAGCGCGGCTTCATCTTTCGCATAAGGCTTGACAATCGTTTTGAGCTCGGCAATTAAAGTTTCTTTATCCATTTATATATTTTTTCAAGATTACACAGGCATTGACATCTCCAAATCCAAAACTTGCCTTGGCGATGATATTTAAATTTACATTTATTAGTTCACGGGGTACACAGGCATCATCAATAATAGCACTTATTTCAGGATGCAGGTCCTCGCAATTGATATTCGGGAAAAGAAAACCTTCATTCAGTTGCAGGACGGAAGCCACCAGTTCAATACTGCCAGCTCCACTCAGGCAGTGGCCGACCATCCCTTTCAGGGCGTTGATATAAGGGAAATCTTTACCAGCACGGCCCAGGGCTTTGCTCCAGTTTTCTATTTCCAGGGAATCTTTGCCGGTGGCTGTCAGGTGCCCATTGATGGCATCTATATCCATGCCGGTGACTCCTGCCTGTGCCATGGCCTGGGTAATGCAACGCTGTACGGCCATGCTATTGGGGGCTGTCATGGTACCGTCGCCCCGCTGCCCGCCGCTGTTTACATGACCACCGAGTACTTCGGCATAGATGGTAGCGCCTCTTTCCAGCGCACTCTCCAGGGATTCCAGTAGGAAGGCTCCTGCCCCACTACCCGGTACAAAGCCACTGGCAGAAGCGCTCATGGGCCGGGAGCCTTTTTCCGGGCAGTCATTGTGCTTGTAGGTACATACCTTAAGGGCATCAAAGCCACCCCAGATATAAGGGCCGGCATCGCTGGTGCTCCCGGCGAGCATCCGGGTAGCCTGGCCGTTTTTGATACGATCGAAAGCCATGAGCAGGGATTCTGCACCGGTAGTACAGGCAGATGAATTGGTGCTGACCTGGTTGCCGAGGCCCAGTTTCCCCCCGAGCCAGGCGCTGATGCCGCTGGCCATGGTCTGAGGTACGACGGTGCTGCCGAGTCGACGGACCTGTAAGGCATCTACTTTATAGATAGCTTCTCTCAGTTTATCCAGGCCGGAGGACCCTGCGCCAAAGATCACACCGCTATCCCAGTCAGGGTCATTGCCTTCAGTTATTTTTAAGCCCGCATCTTTCCAGGCATCGATGCCGGCAATGAGACCATAGAGAATGCCATTGCTGTTGAAGTTGCGGAGCTCCAGGGGGTCGAGGTATTGCAGCTGCAAAGCTTCAGGTACATCGGGTTTGCCGGCTATCTGACAGGAGAATTGCAGTTCAGCTAACTGCGGGTCGTGACGAATGCCGGAGGTGCCGGTTTTGATGGCGTGGGTAAAGGCTGGTATACCGACCCCGTTTGGAGCGGCAATGCCTAGTCCTGTAATTACAACCCGGTTGCTCATAGTATTGTAGGTGGCTGTTTCAAGCATCAGCTATAAAACAGCGGCTATTATTTAATATTTTGTATCAGTGACTGATGATTCACCCTGTTTGTCAAGCTTGCAGTGGTTTTGCTATCACCATACCTGCAATTGTTCCGGCACACACTTCTCTCCCCGCTGCATTGCGCATACTTACCTTACATTTTAGCTTTCCAAAACGAAAGAACTGCTTCTCTGATGTCACCGTAACTTTTTCGCCCGGGAAGACCGGGTGCATGAATTCAATTTCTGTTGAGGTCAGTCCAAACCCCATGCCGGACCCTTCAGGCACGCCACCTTTGAGATAGATTCCCAGGCAAACCAGGCCTATCTGGGCCATGGTTTCTGTAAGGACTACCCCTGGTGTGACGGGAAAGCCTTTAAAGTGACCTTTGTAAAAATCCATGTCTGCATGGTACGTAAAATGCCCAACCACCTTATCACAATCAATATAATCCAGGCCATCAACAAAAAGGAAAGGCGGAGAATAAGGCAGGTAATTAAGTATGTCGTGTGTAGTCATGATCTAACAGATATGTGCACCTCCATCCACGGGAATGACGGCCCCGTTGATCCAGGCAGCTTCATCTTTACATAAAAGATAAACAACATTGGCCACATCTTCAGGGCTTGTGAGCCGCTGGAAAGGATTGCGGGCTTCGCTCCAGGCAATCAGCTGTTCGCTGCCGGGTATGAGTTGCAAAGAACGGGTGTTGGTAGTACCGGCCTGGATACAATTGGCCCTGATGCCCAGTGGGGCGAATTCTAAGGCAATGTTCCGGCTGATGGCTTCCAGGGCTGCTTTGGCAGCAGATACTGCGCCGTAATGCTTCCATGCGCGGTGACTGCCTTCGCTGGTGAATGAGAGGACCCGGGCATCCGTCGCGAACAGATGCAGGGCTGAGATATCTTTGACCCATTCATAGAGGCTATAGGCCATACTATCGAGGGTAATGCGGTAATCATCTATACTAAGGGCAGTGCCGGTTTCAGGGAGCATGGCTTTGAGGGTGCCCCTGGCGATGCTGTGAAGCAGGCAGCGGATCTTTCCATTTTCAGGGGACCGGCCGGCTGGAGTGGTTTCCTGGTTTTGAGTGCTCCGTTGAGAGGCGATACTGGCCTGCAGAGTATCCAGGTTTTGTGTGCTCATCTGAGAAGCGATACTGGCCTGCAGGGTTTCCTGGTTTTGTGCGCTCCCCTGAGAGGCGATACTGGCCTGCAGGGTTTCCAGGATCTGCGCCCGCTTGTCTGCGCGGGTTACATCTGCATTGAAAGTGAGCAGCTGTACACCAGTTGCCCTGATTTCGTCAAATGCTGCATTCACCTTTTCCATTTCCACACCCGGATCACGGTGCACGATGCAAAGGTTCATCCCATGCGATGCGAGCTTGCGTGCGGCGGCCAGGCCGAGTCCCGAGCTTCCACCCAGGATGATCGCCCAGTATTGATGATCACTGAAGTCGTTTGCCATGATGCTGCGTACTGAAATGCTTCCTTGTATTGCTAAAATAATGATTTTATCAGGGAAATGAAATGCCCCGGTTTACCGGAGGCCTGTCATTTTGAATTTGAGCCGGCTGTAGTCATTACCGGCGGCGGATGTAAGGTTCTGCGATCTGCTCCATTTTGATAGCTGATTGAAGTCATCGCGCTTTTACCTGGATACAGACGAATTTTTGAAAAGAAATTCAAAAATTTACCACTGCAAAAGAATACGCTGCGCAGAAAAGCCTGGCCCAAAACTCAGCATCAGGCCACGCTCT
The DNA here is from genome assembly GCF_003412465.1 of Chitinophaga silvisoli. Lineage (GTDB taxonomy): Bacteria > Bacteroidota > Bacteroidia > Chitinophagales > Chitinophagaceae > Chitinophaga > Chitinophaga silvisoli. Next base: position 85,076 of record NZ_QTJV01000012.1, on the reverse strand, counting down.
CCCGCTGGTACCTGCCTGTCCATAAACCGCTCCAATACATACAGCACGGTCGCACTGGACATATTGCCATATAATCTTAATACTTCCTTGGTATCGTCTATATTCTTTCCTAAATCCTGGAACAAGCCTTCCACCGTCTGGATGATCTTCTTGCCACCCGGATGAAAAATAAAATGCTGGATATCATCTATCGTAAATCCATTTCTTGACAAAAAGGGATGTATGATATCAGGGAAATGCGCTGCTATCTGATCAGGCACTTCTACATCCAGCACCATCTGCAAACCTGTATTGGTGAGCCGGAAACCCATCAGGTGTTCTGCCTCATAAAAATGATACATCTCCTCCCCTACTATTTCGGGTCCTTCATCATCGGGATGAGAAGACAGGATGACACAAGCCGCTCCATCTCCAAAAATGGCGGCGCTCACGATATTAGGCATTGAAAAATCGTCCAGCTGGAATGTGGCAGTAGGCGATTCTACCGCAATAACCGCCGCTCTCTTGCCGGGGTTGGCCTGCAGGAATTTCTTGGCGTAAATCATTCCTGAGATACCTGCAGCACAGCCCATCTCCGTCACCGGCAGGCGTACGATATCCTGTTTTAACTGCAATGCATTGATCAGGTACGCATCCAGTGAGGGGATCATGATCCCTGTACAACTCACTGTAATGATATAATCCAGTGACTGTGGAGACAGACCTGCTTTTGCCAGGGCAGTTTCCAGGCATTCCTTCCCCAGCTTAATCACCTCCCTGATATACAGATCATTCTTCTCTTCAAAACTTGTTTTTGTAAACACATCTTCTGGTCCCATGATTGAGTACCTTCTTTCCACTGCTGCATTTTCAAAAATCTTTTTCACTTTCCGGGCAAAACGATCTTCCTGGCCGGACAACCACATGTCCAGGAAAGGCATAATCTCATCTGTAGTACGGGTATGTGGCGGCAAAGCCTTAGCTACCGACTGAATTTTAACACTCATAAATTTGATATTATCCACTGGTAGCGGTAAGCCCATTTCCACCTGAGGGTATATTGAACGATATTTAACGATGTAGCAAGCGCGATCAGTTCCTTTCTTTTAAAACCACGCAGGATAGAGATCCGACCATCTTCTTTGGCCATAGTACCCAGTCCCCACATAAAACTAAACAGGCAGAATAAATAATAAGCCATCCTGCTACGATGCAGGTCATTGATCACGATCCCGATGCCTGCATTGCGGCGAAGCAATTGCAGCAGGTTTATTATTTCTGCTTCTGCAAAATGATGCAATGTTAATGTGCAAAGAACAATGTCATATTTGCTGGCAGCAAATTCTTCGGCGAAGATATCCGTACAATGATAAGTGATTTCAGGATATGTTGCAGACAATGCGATGGCGTGATCGATGGTGAAACGGTTTGCATCGATGCCGGTGAACTGAATTTGCCGGCCTTCTTGGCGAAATGTTTTAGCCAATGTACGCAGCATATCTCCATTACCGCAACCCAAATCAACTATACTAACGGTTTTGTCCCTGGGTATGGATTGCAGCAATTGGCGTACCCCCTGTACAGTTATACGGTTACCACCAAGTAACTGGTTGATGCCGGCTATTTCGTCGAGCGTTTGTCGCAGGTGATCGCCTTCCATCTGGAAGTCGTCCATGATCTCAGGTGCGCTTGTTCTTTGACTGGTATTGATCATTAATAAATAGTAGTATGCTGTTAAAGGCTTTTCATTTGTAAGGCCACTGATATTCTGTCAGACCGATAATGGCTTGCCGTGTGTCTGCCTGATGATAAACGGCAATAATACGGGCATGGCCACCACTGTTCCCATGGTTAGGCCTGAAAGCCATGGATGCGTAAAGATTGTTGAAAGCAAGCTGCCAGCTTTCATGCGTTTAGCGAACTGCTGATTCCATTTCCTTGTATATGCTTTTTCCAAAGCAAGCCTTGGCTGTCCATCCAGAATCTGCTGCGCTGCCAGCTGCGCACTGCTGATGGCCATTGCCATTCCATTTCCACAAAGCGGATGAATCAAGCCAGCTGTATCCCCCGTCATTAAGATGTGCTGTTCCACTTTTTTCTTTTCAGAAAATGAAACCTGGCTGATCGTCAATGGCCGTTCAAACAAGGGTTCACTATTCGTAAAGATCTCTTTCAGAAATTTATTTTCGTATAGTACTTCCCGGCGGTGCTCATCGATATTCCTGTAATGCTTAAAGACCTCATAACTGGCCAGGTAGCAGATATTGACAATATTCTTTTCCACTTTAGATACGCCACAATACCCGCCTCTGAAATTATGCAGGGCTACGAGGCCGTCAGGGAAGTCTGCCTGGTAATGTGCTTTGACCGCCAGCCATGGAGACTTTTTCTCCCAGAAATCCCTGTTTAATTGCTGGTCGAGTGCGGCTCTCTTGCCATAAGCCCCGATGGCATGTGCGGCAAACAATGTACCGTTTGCCGCAGTTTCAATTGCAAACTGTTCATTTACAAAAGAAACATTGGTCACTGTGTCCTGCAAAAGTTGGACACCATTGTTCACAGCCTTTTCCATGAGAAAGGCATCCAATGCAAAGCGGCTGATGCCGAAGCCTCCGAGGGGAAGGCGGGTTTCCACTTTCCTGCCCGCTACTGTGGAAATACATACCCTTTCAATAAGGGCAGGCGACAGTACACCCGGATCTGCATCCAGCCATTGCAAATATGGCAATACTTCGTTTGAGATGTACTCTCCACATACTTTGTGTCTGGGGTAGGGATGCTTCTCGATGACAGTAACATGCAACCCTGCTTTTGACAGATGAATAGCGGCGGTAAGGCCGGCCAGTCCACCACCTACAATAATAACTTCGCGAACTGGTTGCATAGTGACGATTTCTGTGGCAAGTCTACACATAATTTTTTACACATGCGAAAAAAATGGTGTACAGCGGACACAAAAAAATATTCAGCAGCAAAAGAGAAAATAATTTTAAGCACAGGCAACCTTTTCCAATTACCCCTCGTATTACATTTCCGGAGTGCGCATCCACATTTAATCATTTAACCGTAAAAAGATGAAATCTAAGACATCTATCCTCATTGCTGTTACAGCAATAGCATGTGCATTCCTCACATCTTGTAGTAAGGATGACAATAAAGACAACAACAATCCTGAAAAACCTGTTGCAAAGGTACAGGTGACTACTGATGCGACTTTAGGTAAAGTCCTGACAGACAGTGCAGGTAGAACCCTGTATTTTTATACGAAAGATGCGGGGGATACTTCTACCTGTACTGGTGGCTGTCTGGCTGCATGGCCATTGTTTTACAGTGCGGATCTGGCATTGACCGATACAAGTCTGCACGCATCTGATTTTGCTACCATCGTAAGAGGTGACGGTTCGAAACAAACCACTTACAAAGGATGGCCACTGTACTACTATGTAAAAGATACTTTGCCGAAACTGACGCTGGGTGAAAAGGTAGGTAACGTATGGTACGTTGCAAAACCTGATTACAGTGTGATGCTGGTGAATGCTCAGCTGGTAGGACTGGATGGTGTAAACTACACGAGCACTTATACTGCGGGAAACGAAATAACGCAGTACCTGACCGATGCCTGGGGCAGAACGCTGTATGCATTCTCGCCGGATAAGTTTAAGAAAAATACGTTTACCAGTGCAGATTTCAGCAACAATGCCACCTGGCCGGTGTATGAGTCTGATGCATTTAAGTTCGCACCTTCCCTGCTGGCTAAAACTGATTTCGATACGATTCATGTATCAGGGCATGTGCAGTTGACCTATAAGGGCTGGCCTTTGTATTACTTTGGTGCGGATGCAATGACCAGGGGAAAAAACAAAGGCGTAAGTGTGCCAAGACCGGGTGTATGGCCTATCGTGAACAACAATAGTACAACAGCACCTCAACCATAATTCCGGGCCCTCTGTCGTCTGAATCTATCATTCCCGGATTAAATAAGAGGGATGACCAGGCTGGTCTTTTCAGACCAGCTTTTATTTTTTTGAAAACTGTTCCTTTGTTTTATTTCTTTACTTTATTTGTCTGAATGTGAGGCTCATTCTTCCATTCATGGTATTCGTCGCCGGTATCGCATGCTGCCATTCAGCCTGTACCTGCTGTGTCATATAGATCAGGGAGCCGGGTGGCAGATCATAATCTTCTATTACTGTCTTATCGCTAATATTTCTGAACCGCAATGTCCGCGTCTCTCCTACTGATAAGATAGCGATACCGGTATCGTCACAAAGAATATCTGTCTGATCGGAATGATACCCCATTTTTGATTTCCCATCCAGGTAATAGTTAATCAGGCAATTATTCGGGGTGAATCCAAGGGCTTGCGTAATGCTTTCAATGAGCACGGCAATTTCGGGAATAAAGGGTCGTTCAGGATAACTCATCTGCGAGTAATTATAAGCCTTTCCATAACTTACCGTACTGCGGGCTGCCATGCTGGTATCCCAATCTGCATGATCATGCAGGAACTGATACAGTTCGGCAGCATGATCAATAAAATCGGGTATAAATGTAATTCCGTGCATAATTTTATAATAGTAAAATATCTATACGATGCGCCTGCACAATCTGATCGGCTGCAGACCAGGAGAATACCGTAAAATAACCATCCTGCGAGGCTACCAGTGCCAGTGCATCCCGCTGGTCATGCACAAACTGTGCGGCTGAAAAATGCCGGGTACCACCAATATTGGAAGGGTGCATTAACCTTGGCAGGCCATCCGTCACGGGTTCAATGTACATCACCTGTTCCACCGGTGTACTATCGCTGGCACGGGCGATTTTGGAACCGAAGGTGAGCAGTTCATGCCTGTCGTTGATTACAGTGGCACCATCTACAGCGGTGAGTCCGGAGATATTTTCCACCTCTCTTCTCAGCGCATTCTGCCAGTACAATTCCGTCACCTTACCACAGTTCTGCCGCAGCAGATCGGCTACACCCGAGAAAGGCGGGGCTATCGGATATTGCAGCGGATGGATAATTGAGTTCTTCCAGTTGTCATGCGTGGAAGGCACGACCAATAAAATACCTCCCCGCTTGTGCGCGCGCATAGAAACAGCTATCTGGATCAATACATTGACAGGGTCATTCCATACACCGGAAGAATCCTGGCCCATGAGTGAGGTGACAATAGCGGGGGTATCTACCCTGCGGGCGCAGCTTTCGTCTACAATTTTTACCTGGTCTCCTCTTAACATGGCTACGTTGGCAAACTTGCCCATACCGATGATACGGCGGTGCTTCACCACCAATAATCCGGGTTCCGAGACATCCAGTACAAAACAGTAATTGGGGAGTTTCATTGTTGTACCCCAGATGTACAATTCTTCGCCTTCGTACCACACCCCGATATGAATACCTGCTCTTTCCACACCAGGCCCCAGCTTGGTCAGTACCCTCGGATCCAGGGGAATGGGTTGTTCAAACAGCAGGGGTCTGCCCGCCTGGGAAGGAGGCAGGAATGCGAGGGAAATACGAATCGGGATGCCTTCCTCCCTGCGGAGGCTGGCCCAGAAGGCCACATCTATGATTTTTTCGATTACGCTTGCATCAGGAGCATGAGCGAGATCTTCTTCCCCGTTTTCACTGGCCAGATTTAAATGGTGTAAGAAATGGGTTGCTATATTGCCGGCAACTTTGGAAGCTGCCTGATATGTAGATTCAAATGAAGTTACTTCCATATGTCAAAGATAATAAATTGCATGGCTCGTATAATTCCCCGCATTTCTTGACAAAATCAACACCCCTGATCTTGCTGGCAACAAATTTGTACCCCTTACGAAAACTAAAGGTTCATGGCAAAAACAATTGCAGCCCAACTCGTTGCACAGCTGGTAAAGGCCGGTGTAAAGCGTGTACATGGCGTAGTAGGCGATAGTCTGAACGGCATCGTTGATGAAATCAGGAAACAGGGAAATATAGAGTGGATTCATTACAGGCATGAGGAAGCGGCTGCTTTTGCAGCAGGTGCGGAGGCACAGTTGACCGGTACCCTCGCTGTTTGTGCGGGGAGCTGCGGACCGGGGAATTTACACCTCATCAACGGCTTGTACGATTGCCATAGAAGCATGGCACCGGTATTGGCCATTGCCGCCCATATACCCAGCATGGAAATAGGTACCGGGTACTTCCAGGAAACGCACCCTGATCTGCTCTTCAGAGAATGCAGCCATTATTGTGAGACCATCGCCTCCGCCCGTCAGATGCCCAGAGTGCTGCAAATTGCGATGCAAAATGCAATAGGCCAGCGTGGGGTATCCGTCATCACCATTTCAGGCGATGTGGCCCTTGAAGAAATGGAAGACGATTCCCTCGAACACCCGGTTATGAAACGCCTGCCAGCTGTAAGGCCCCATGATGGCGACCTGGAACTGCTGGCTGGCATGATTAATACTGCTAAGAAAGTTACCCTGCTATGTGGGAGTGGTTGTGCAGGTGCCCACGATGAACTCATGAACTTCGGGGCAAAGGTTTTGTCTCCTATGGTCCATGCACTACGCGGCAAAGAGCATGTGGCATATGACAATCCTTATGACGTAGGGATGACTGGATTGATTGGCTTTGCCTCCGGCTACCAGGCCATGGAGGATAGTGATTTACTGTTGTTGCTGGGAACCGACTTCCCTTACTCCAACTGGTACCCTACCAAATCGAAGATTGTACAGATAGAGTTGCGTCCTGAGAAATTAGGGAGGCGTTGTAAACTGGACCTGGGCCTTGTCGGCACCGTGAAAGAGACCCTGGCGGCCCTGCTCCCCCTGATCGAACAAAAAGATGACCGTAGCCACCTGGAGAAAGCTTTGAAAAACTATGTAAATAGTAAAGAGGAGCTGGCCTCGCACGCCAGCAGTACGGATACGCCTATTCATCCCGAGTACCTGACCACAGTAATAAGTGCCGCCGCTGACCCTGATGCCATTTTTACCTGCGATGTGGGGGAACCTACAGTATGGGCAGCGAGATATGTAGAGATGACAAAAGACCGCCGCCTGCTGGGGTCCTTTAATCATGGTTCCATGGCGAGCGCTATGCCACAAGCCATTGGGGCTCAGTTAGAATACCCTGAAAGACAGGTGATTTCACTTTCGGGCGACGGCGGGTTTGCAATGTTAATGGGCGACATCCTTACCATTCTGCAATACAATCTGCCTGTTAAGATTGTGATCTATAATAACAGCTCCCTGGGATTTGTGGCCATGGAAATGAAGGTAGCCGGAATGGCCCCCTATGGTACTGACCTGAAGAACCCCAACTTTGCAAAGATGGCAGAAGCTATTGGCATAAAAGGAATCAGGGTAGAAGATCCTGCAGCACTGCCGGGGGCTATTGACGAAGCGCTGATGCATGCGGGGCCTGTGCTGGTAGATGTGGTGGTGAATACCTCTGCCCTGGTCATGCCTCCTAAGATAGATGTAAAGCAGGCGAAGGGATTTGGGATCTATATGATGAAACAGGTCTGGAACGGAAAGGGGGGCGAAGTATGGGATACATTGAAAACGAACTTCTTAGATAAAGAATAATTGGTTTTTGCTAATAAAAGCATAAGGGAACTACTTAAGTAGTTCCCTTTTTGCATTATAAATAATTATATATAACATATCAATCAGTAAAATATCTCTTTTTTAGACCTATTACTTCAAAAAATGCTTGCATAAACCAAACTAAACATTAATTTTATACTTAAGTACTAAAGAAATTCAACCAAACATCTACTTAAGTGTAATATTAATTTTATAAAAATGTGTTTATGAAATTCTTCCCTACCACTTTGCTAATTATCTTCATTGTATGTGCTCAAGTTGCCCGGGCTGAAGAAAACCCACCGCGGAAGAAGAGGAAGAGTCAATTGCTAAAGGAACTACCAGCATCCATTAACAAGGACACAGCCAACGATGTAAGTGGCAGCGACGCTGCCCCATTCAAGCCCAGCATACAGGTGGGCGCTATTGTACATATGTTCGCCGGCGCTGAGCAGGATGGATTTGGTAGTCCATCTGCCGCCGAAGCTGCCAAAGACTGGAGCAAGAGTTTTACCCTTTATCGCGCAAGGGTATTGGTCGGCGGCCAACTCTCTAAAAAAGGAAGCTTTTTTATGGAAACAGACCTGCCATCAGCCATTGGGGTGCAACTGAGTACAGGCAATAAAAGCACAAAGGTATCCCCTATCCTGCTGGATTGCCAGTATGAGTATGATTTCTCCAATGCCTTTCAATTGGTGGCCGGGATGCAACTGGTTTCCAACAACAGGAATGGCTTACAGGGCGCTGCCGGATTGATGGCGAACGATTTCACCTATTTCCAGTACCCTTACAATCTCTTTGAAAACAGTCCGCTAAACGGGAATTTTGGGCGTGACCTGGGCGTGAATGCACGCGGGTTCCTCGCCAAAGACAAACTCGAATACCGCCTTGGGGTCTTCACAGGCAGGAACACTGATGGCAAAGCACCTTTACGTACGGTCGGCAGGCTGGCTTATAGTTTCCTGGATCCTGACAAGGACTATTACTATGCAGGCACTAAACTGGGAAATGGTAAAACATTTACCTGGGGTGCGGGGTTTGATGCACAGGGATCTTATTATAACCTGAGCACAGATGTATTTTTAGACAAGCCATTGGGACAGGCAGGCTCCCTGACGCTCAATGCTGCTTTTCAATATATGACCGGGGGTACGGATACGCTGTCGAAATATTCATTTGCCAGGATGATTCCAAGACAAACCGTACAATTTCTGGAATTGGGATATTATTTTAAGGAGCCGAAACTTCAACCATGGGTGAGATTTGAAAATCAACACATCATTTCTCAGCAGGCGCAGACAAGCGGCGTACCTACGTATGATTTCGACCAAACCAACTCAAGCTATGTTGTAGGCGGGGGACTGAATTACTTCTTCAATGGCACGGGCACCAACTTACGTTTATCGTATACCACCCGCTCCTATGATGTAAAGGAAGCCACCGGCTATGCTGATAAGACATTCGGACAGGTATGGCTGCAGGTGCAGTTCTTTATATTCTGATCCACATTATTTACCCTACATGTAATTACACATATGAAAACAACGCGCTTCTTATTCTTTTGTTTCTTATTGGCTGCATTTGCTTCCTGTCATAACAATGCAGGCAAGACCGGTGAAAATACTACTGACAATGGCGAAACGGTGAAGATCGGAGTATTGCATTCGCTCAGCGGCACCATGGCTATTTCTGAAGTATCACTGCGCGATGCCGTACAGATGGCCGTAGATGAAATCAATGCATCCGGTGGTGTGCTGGGTAAAAAAATAGAACCCGTGATTGTAGATCCGGCTTCTGATTGGGACCTTTTTGCCGAGAAGGCAAAAGAATTATTAATAGATAAAAAAGTATCTGCTGTATTTGGTTGCTGGACATCTGTGTCACGCAAATCAGTGCTGCCGGTATTTGAAGAAAACAACGGACTGCTCTTTTATCCTGTACAATACGAAGGAGAAGAGTGTTCCAATAACGTGATTTATACAGGTGCCACCCCGAATCAGCAATTGATACCTGCGGCGGAATACCTGATGAGTGAGAAAGGTGGCGGGTATAAGAAGTTTTATTTACTGGGCACCGATTATGTATTTCCCCGTACTGCCAATAAAATACTGAAAGCATATTTACTTTCCAAAGGTGTACCTAATGAGAATATCATTGAAGAATATACGCCATTCCACCACCAGGATTACCAGACCATCGTATCGAAGATCAAACGCTTTGCTGCTGATGGAAAAGCCTGTGTACTGTCCACCATCAATGGCGATAGCAATGTGCCTTTCTACAAGGAATTTGCCAACCAGGGATTGTCTTCAGCCACCTGTCCTATCATGGCCTTCTCTGTTGCAGAAGATGAGTTAAGATCTATGGACACTGAGTTCCTGGTAGGGCACCTGGCTGCATGGAATTATTTCCAGTCAAATGACTCTCCTGAAAACAAAAAGTTCGTGGAAGCATTCAAGGCTTTCTGTGAGAAGAAAGGATTGCCGGGGGGCAGCAAGAGAGTGACGGACGATCCTATCTGCTGGGCTTACACTGGTGTGTACCTGTGGGCAAGAGCAGCTACCAAAGCAGGTTCTTTTGATGTCAATAAAGTAAGGACGGCATTATCAGGTTTAGAGTTTGACTCTCCCGATGGCAAGGTGAAAATGGATGTAGGTAATCACCACCTGGCAAAACCGGTGATGATTGGAGAAATAAAACCAGATGGGCAGTTTGACATCATTTCGAAAACTGACAACCTGGTAAGCCCTCAACCATGGTCGCCACTGACTTCACCAGACAAGGATTGCGATTGGGTGAATCATAAAGGCACGTACACTAAATAAGGAAACATGAAGAACATGCTTATAGCAGCCCTTGTGTTATGGACGCAGTGGGCGATGGCTGCTACCGATAGCACGACCATATTCGTATCGCAGATATTGCATGATAGTGAAAAGACCTACGCTATTCAACAACTGGTCGCCAGGCAGGACCCGCAAACATTTGCGCTGCTGAATGCGATCAACAATAAAAAACTGTATTTATTCAACAATGAGGCTGTTACAACCGGAGAAAAAAATGGAACATCCTCTTATGAAATATATTCATTGTATCCGAAGAACGAATTGTTGGTCAACAAGAATGGTCAACCGCTTCACACCTCCATTGATGCGTTAACGGTAGTAGAGATCAGCCGTGCTGACCGGTTGTTACTCAACGGTATACTACCCATACTGGAACTTTTTAGTCCTGAACCAGCGAAAAGAATGCTCGCTTATGGTCAGCTGAAAGACAGTCATGCCCCTCACCGTATTGAAATGCTGCAGGTGGCTCTTGCCCGGGAAACCAATACTGATGCGCTTCGCGCCGGCAAAGACATCCTGTACGCCATTCAATTGAATACTACTACTGATGCACAGACTGCCAAAAGATATATTGACAGTCTGGCCGAAAACTGGGGCGACAATGCCCCGGTTTTCTTATCCGCATATGCAAAATCGAAAAAGCCTTTTGCGGACTATGCAGGGCAAAAAGCAAGCTCTTTAGAACGTAAGTATGACTACCTGCAGAAAGTGCAGAATTTATTTAGTGGATTAAGTTTGGGAAGTATCCTTATTCTGATTGCCCTGGGCCTATCGATTGTCTATGGCCTGGCAGGCATCATCAACATGGCCCACGGAGAATTTCTCATGATTGGAGCCTACACTACTTATTGTATTCAAACCTTATTTACTGAAGTACTGAAGGTACCTTACACTGACCTGCTGTTTATCATCTCTCTCCCACTGTCCTTCCTGGTAGCAGGCCTGCTGGGACTCCTGCTGGAAAGACTGGTGGTGAGGCACCTCTATGCACGACCACTGGAAAGCCTGCTCGCTACCTGGGGTGTGAGCCTGATCCTGATTCAGACTGCCCGCTCCCTGTTTGGCGACCTGACAGCTGTGAAAACACCTGCTTTCTTATCGGGAGGTTTAGCCGTATCACCACACCTGGTATTGCCATACAACCGCATTTTTATCATAGGCCTGACGGCATTGATCGTGTTGCTGACCTACCTCATGCTTTACAAAACCAGGATCGGCTTACAGATCAGGGCTGTTACGCAAAACAGGAATATGAGTGCATGCCTGGGAATCGACACCAAAAAAGTGGCGGCGCTGACCTTCTTCTTTGGTTCAGGACTCGCCGGCATAGCAGGTTGTGCCATGACCCTGATCGGGAATGTGGTGCCTGATATGGGGCAGACTTACATCGTGGATTCCTTCCTGGTGGTGGTGACGGGTGGTGTTGGAAAGATCGTGGGTACGATTGTATCAGGACTGGGGATTGGATTTTTCACCAAGATCCTGGAAGCATTTTTCCAGGCGGTATATGGCAAGGTATGCATCCTCCTGTTCATTATGTTGTTTATGCAGTACAAACCTAAGGGCCTCTTTCCTTACAAGGGGCGATTAGCAGAAGATTAATCTTATGGAAAAGAAAATTTATTACCTGCTCTTCATCGCATTTTTCGCCTTACTCTTACCGGCGGGACACCTGATGGGATGGGTATCGATCAATACTATATCACTATGGGGCCGGTATTTTTGTTTTGCCATTGCAGCTCTGGGCATTGACCTGATCTGGGGCTATACCGGTATTCTCTCTATGTGCCAGGCATTCTTCTTTTGTTTAGGCAGTTATGGCATTGCGATGCATATGCTGCTGAAGACCAGTGGCAGTGCATTACCGGAGTTCATGGTATGGAACAAGGTTGAATCTTTACCCTTCTTCTGGGTGCCGTTTCAGTCATTTGGTCTGACATTGGTTCTTTGCCTGGTCATTCCGTCTCTTCTTGCTTTTGTGATTGGCTATGTATTGTTCAGGAGCAGGATCAAAGGTGTGTATATGGCCATTATTACACAGGCACTGGCATTGGCTATGTGGCTGCTGTTCCTGCGGAATGAAACTGGTTTGGGAGGTACGAACGGCCTCACTGATTTTAAAACGTTGCTGGGATTGCCTTTATCAAATACCTATGTAAAACTGGGCCTTTATTTAATGTCCCTGCTACTCCTGTGCGTTGCATATTTCGCCTGTTACCAGATCACGCATTCCAAATTCGGAAAGGTCCTGCAGGCAATACGGGATAGTGAATCGAGGGTAAGCTTTACCGCGTACAAGGTGATGGATTATAAACTGGCAGTATTCGTGGTAGCCGCGCTGCTGGCGGCGATAGGTGGTATGCTCTACGCACCGCAAACGGGTATTATCACACCAGGGCGTATGGATGTAAAAGCATCCGTAGAGATGGTAATGTGGGTGGCGCTGGGTGGCAGAGGTAAGCTGAAAGGTGCTGTAGCCGGGGCCTTGCTGGTGAACTTCCTGTATAGTATCTGTACCAGTTTATTCCCTGATTCCTGGTTGTACATCCTGGGCTTCCTGTTTGTGATCACGGTATTATTCTTTGACAAAGGCTTTGTAGGATTGATGGATAACCTGACTAAAAGAAAAGAACCATGCTATTAAGTGTAAATAACCTGGCGGTATCCTTTGGCGGGGTACAGGCCTTATCGCTCAGTCATTTTAGTCTGCAGCCACAGGAGCTGCGGGTGATCATCGGTCCGAATGGCGCGGGCAAAAGTACTTTCCTGGACATCATTTGCGGACGAACAAAACCAGATACAGGTGAGGTGTACTTCAATGACAGGGCGATCATGGGCATGACGGAAGTGAGCATAGCCAGACTGGGTATAGGGCGCAAATTCCAGCAGCCCTCGGTATTCCCGGGCCTGACTGTGTATGACAACTTATTGCTGGCGGCGAAGATGAAGAAGGATATTTTGTCTTCTTTGTTTTTCAAACCATCGCAGTTATTGAAAGCACGAATTCACGAGGTGGCAGAAAAGATTGGATTGACGAAGGTGCTTTCTTCCATAGCCGGGGCCTTGTCGCACGGACAGAAGCAATGGCTGGAGATAGGTATCGTGGTGCTGCAGGATCCGAAGTTGTTACTGATAGACGAACCTGCAGCAGGGATGAGTGATGAGGAAACGTATAAGACGGGAGAACTCTTACTGGAATTATCCAACAATCACGGCATCATCGTGATTGAGCATGATATGAAATTCGTTCAGCAGATTGCCCGGGAGAGGGTAACGGTATTGGAAAGAGGGAAGTTGCTGGTAGAAGGGAGTTTTAACGATATCAGGAATGATCAGCGTGTGATCGACTGCTACCTGGGCCGTAACAATACTCAACTCGAAAATTTATGAGCAAGATTTTACAGGTAGAAAATGTGGTGGCTGCCTATGGGCAAAGTACCATCCTTTGGGGCACCAGTCTGGAGGTAAAGGCGGGTGCAGTGACGACTGTAATGGGGAGAAACGGCGTGGGTAAAACGACGCTTCTGAAAACGATTATGGGTGTGATCACTGCCCGGGAGGGAAAGGTAGTATTCAAAGACAGGGATATTACCGCATTGGGGCCTGCCGGCAAAGCGAAGGCAGGGATTGCCTATGTGCCACAGGGCAGGGAGATTATCCCTAAACTGACGGTGTATGAGAATTTATTACTGGGACTGGAAGCAGCCCCCGATCGCAGGGCGGGGATCCCGGAGGAGGAAATCTACCGCCTGTTTCCCATCTTAAAAGATTTCAGGAAAAGGGCTGGTGGCAACCTGAGTGGTGGTCAGCAGCAACAGCTGGCGATTGCCCGGGCATTGGTCAGCCGCCCTTCCCTGCTGCTGCTGGATGAACCTACGGAGGGTATACAGCCCAGTATAGCGCAGGAAATAGGGCATATTTTACAGCAGCTGGTGCAGGAAAAGGGCTTGTCAGTTTTGCTGGTAGAGCAGAAAATTGACTTTGCCAGGCAGGTAAGCGACTATTATTATTTTATGGACAGGGGCAAAATGATCAATCATGGAAGTGCGGAGGAAATGGACTTTGCTTCACTGGAAAGGCATATCGCGGTTTAATAAAAGACTACCTGGCAGGAAGGATTTTTATTATCTTCATAGCTATATGCATCGTATCTCAGAAGATCGCCGGGTTTTCAAATTCTTTACTGCTATGTATGCGGTCGCGCTCACCACGCTGGCCGTGCTCTCTATTGTGAGCCAGATTGGCATTCAACAGGCATTGAGTCACCAGATGCACGATTCCCATGTGATCAACTTTGCTGCGCGGCTGCGTACCTACAGTCAGACGCTGTGCAAACTGGCACTATTGATCGAATCGGGGCAGGATATTGAAACAAACCGCAAGGAGTTTACCAATACCCTCATGCAATGGCAGAAGTCACACGAAGGGCTGCAATCAGGCAGCAATTTCCTGAACCTGCCTGCCAATGACCAGGATGAGCTGAAGCAGATGTTCGACATTATACGGACACCGCACCAGGAGATCTGGAAGGCGGCTTCCGCTATGAGCTCAGTGCTGAACAGTGACAAGCCGGTGGATACGGCTGTGATCCATCCATATGTACAGACGATCCTGGCTTACGAGAAGTCTTACCTGCTTGGCATGGAGCTGATCGTATTTGACTATGACCGTTTTTCAAAAGAACGGGTGCGGAAACTGAAGCAGGTGGAATACCTGATGCTGGGATTGGTATTGCTGACGCTGATGATCGAGGCAGGGGTAATTTTTTACCCTTTATCCATGCGGATCCGGAAAGTGATCAAAGGGCTCATCGCCTCAGAAGAGACCTCAAAACAACTGGCGGATCAGCTACAGGAAGCCAATAAGCTCATGGAACAATCCCACAGTGAGCTGAGAGAGGTGACTTATGCGCTGGACAGGGCTACCTACCTGGTGAAAACGGATCATGAAGGTCATATAATTTATGCAAATGATAAATACTGCCATGTAACACGATATAGTATGTCGGAGTTGCGTGGCAAACCGCTTTTTCACCACTACTTCGATCACCTGAATGATCCTGCCAGGAAGATGGAAGTATGGCAGGGAGAGGTTTTCGACCATGCTTCTGACGGCACCGGCTTCTGGCTGGATGTAACGATGATTCCTGTATTTGACAATACAGGCAGGTTGTACCAGTACATGGTGATTTGCAGTGACATTACGAAACGTAAAAATACAGAACGGGAAATCAGGCAACTGACGGAAGAGAAGCTGCGGAGGCAGGATATGGAGCAGAAGATCCGTAGCTATGCCATCATCAGCGGACAGGAGAAAGAACGTAAACGGGTAGCGGCAGAGATCCATGATGGCATAGGACAAATGCTGACCAGCCTGCGTATGAAGATGGAACAGGTGGAGGATAAACTGCCGGAACCAAATGCGGAAATTGGTAAGGTCAATGGCTTGCTGGCCAGTATAATTACAGAAACCAAAAGGATCTGCTCCGATCTCCTACCCAGTGTGCTGGAAGATTTCGGGCTGCGGGCGGCAATAGAAGAATTGATAAAAACCTGCAGGGAAACGGCAAGGAATGTAGTCTTCAGCCTGGAGGAATGTAACCTTTCAAAGCCTTTGCCCCGGGAGGTAGAAATAGGGATCTATCGTATCTTGCAGGAGGCGCTGAACAATGCCATAAAGCATGCCCAGGCCACCCAGATAGATGTACATATAGACCGCGAAGAAAGTTTTCTGAACCTGATGATTCATGATAATGGTAAAGGATTTTATTATGACAGCCAGCATTTCTTTTCGCGCGAGCAGGTAAAGAAAATAAACGGGCTGCGTAATATGAAAGAACGCGCAGAACTACTGGGAGGCACCCTCAGCATCAATACACAACCAGGAAAAGGCACAATTATACAATTAGAAATCTCATTTTAACACCCATGGATAAAATCTCGGTATTTTTAGTCGATGATCACGAAATCTTCAGGAATGGCTTGAAACAATTGATCAACAGTGAACCGGATATGGAAGTATCAGGAGAAGCCAGTACAGGGGAAGATGCCTTGCATAGCCTGAGCAATGTGCAGCCCGATGTCGTGATTATGGATATCCGTATGCCGGGTATCAATGGTCTGGAGACGAGCACGGCATTGCTGAAGGCGAGTCCGCGAACGCATATCCTGTTCTTCAGCTTATTTGACGAACCGGATTATGTGGCGGCAGCACTGGAGATGGGGGCAAGTGGATACATATTGAAGGATACCAGCAACAAGATCTTCCTGAATGCCATCAGGACCATTCATAATGGCAAGTATTACTTTATTGGGGAGGTGAGTGATGTATTAGTCAAGAAATACCAGGCAGCGAGGCAGAGTGCAGCAAATCCTGTAGCACAGGCGGCAGATGTATCATTGAGCAGAAGGGAGGAACAGATCATCAGGATGGTCAATAATGGACTGAATAACAAGGACATAGCCGAGTCGCTGGGGCTAAGTATCAGAACCATCGAAGCACACAGGATGAATATCCTGAGGAAGTTCCAGGTGAACTCAATAGAGGAAGTAATTGAATATTGCAGGAGTGCGAATTTATTGAAAGAAGAATAAATCGTCTTACAACTTACAGGCAAATCCCTTTGGAAAATTTGATTTTCCAAAGGGATTTGAGCTTTTTAGACTAGTTAGGATCAATTTGTACAATTTTTTCCGTGTTTTGTGCATTGTCCCCCTTCCCCATCCTACCTAAATTTGTGTTACTAATTTGATCATCATCATATTAAAAATATACAGTTACAAAACAGTGTAACAGTTGTAGGTTTAAGAAATGGCCGGAATACTCATATTCCGGCTTTGTCATTTGGTCAGGTTTTTTCTGCCGGCCCCGACTTTCCGTCACACTCTTCCATTCCGGACTGACTTTTGATAATCCTATTACAAGAGAATAAATATTACATATGGCTTTTATAGATTATTATAAAGTACTGGGACTGGATAAAACAGCTTCAGCCGATGATATCAAGAAAGCGTACCGTAAGCTGGCGAGGAAGCATCACCCCGACATGAACCCGAATGACAAAGAGGCTAACCTGAAATTTCAACAGATCAACGAGGCGAACGAGGTGTTAAGCGACCCGGACAAGCGTAAGAAGTACGACGAGTACGGCGAGAACTGGAAGCATGCAGAGCAGTTTGAACATGCGAAGCAGCAACAGCAGCAGCAGGGTTATACCTATGGTGGTCAAACAGGATTTGAGGGCTTTGGCGGAGATTTCTCAGGGGAGCATTTCTCTGACTTCTTCGAATCTCTTTTTGGCCGCGGCGGTGGTAGTGGCAGGCGTAGCCAGGCTAAATACCGTGGGCAGGATTACCAGGCAGAATTGCACCTGGGCCTGCGGGAGGCAGCTACGACCCACCAGCATACCCTGAAGGTGAATGATCAGAATGTACGCATTACAATACCTGCGGGTATTGCCAACGGCCAGGTGATCAAACTGAAGGGCCATGGTGCACCGGGTGGTAATGGAGGACCTGCGGGCGATCTGTATATCACTTTTATAGTGGAGGATGATGAGCACTTTAAACGCTCTGGCGATGACCTGTATGCAAATGTAGATGTAGATCTTTATGCCGCTTTGCTGGGTGGAGAAATTACCTTCGATACACTGAATGGAAAAGTAAAACTGAAAGTAAAACCTGAAACACAGAACGGAACGAAGGTCAGGCTGAAAGGAAAGGGATTTCCTAAATATAAGAAGGAAGGTGAAGCAGGCGATCTGATTATCACTTACAATGTGATACTGCCTACAGGGCTGAGTGAAAAAGAGAAAGAGCTGATCCGTGAGTTAGCAAGTGTTTCATCTAAAAACTAGTATCATGATTTCCATTACGCACTATTGCACGATTCATAATATCGATACATCTTTTATACATGCGTTAGCAGATGAGGGGCTAATCGTACTCACCATTGCAACTGACGGTCCTTTTATTGAAGAAGAGCAGTTACCTGACCTGGAAAGTTATACACGCTGGCATTACGAGATGGGCGTGAATACGGAGGGGATTGATGTGATCAGGCATTTGCTGGATAGAATACGTAACATGCAGGGCGAGATGCATAATCTCAGGATGCGGTTAAATTTGTACGAGAACGGGGATTGAATTAAAAAAGCTACCGGGGTAAACCGGTAGCTTTTTTTAGTTATTTTTCCATTAGCCACTCCGATTTCTTTGTGGCCGGGTTGTAAGTCAGCACGCCATTTCTCATTCCCACATATACTTTCCCGTTATATGCGACCAATGATCGCGGGAACAAATATCCATTCCAGAATCCTTTCTCTATCAGTGTATGCACGCCACCGGTTTTATCTACTGACAGCAGGGCTTTATCAGTAATGACAATGATATTGCCTGCATCATCCATATCTGCCGCCAGTGGAGTAGATGTCAGCCTTTTAAAAGGGCTGATCCGGCCATTGCTAACTTTCACAATACCATGAACTGTATCGGCAACAACCGCAAAGGTGCTCTTTTCTCCGTCCAGCAGTTTAACAATGGGCAGTTCAGCAATCTTCTTTTTGCTTTTACCTCTTGCATCAAACTGGTAGAGGCTCCCTCCTCCTGCGGCCCTGTAAAAGGCCACGAGGTAATTGCCCTCATTGGTTTGTAATATAGAACGATTGCCGGTCAGTTTGCCGGAATCTGCGGGTGTAGACGTGATCAGGAAAGGCAATGACTGGTTGGCCATTACCAATTCTTTGGTCGCATATACATCGCCGTATTTCATATACACGGCATAGTCGGCAGCACTCTTTTCATACCGCGCTAAAGTAGATTTATCTACCGGGAGAGGGTGAGACTTCCATTTGCTCAGGAGTAAACCTCCATCCTGAAAGGAAGTCATGCATAGGGATAGTAGTAATAATAAACGCATGCTTGCTATTTTTTCCAGTCGTTGTCTGCCGGCGTTGCATCCATAAAGATGCCACCGTCCAGTTTTATGCCAGTCAGCTTTTTGGCTGCAGGCACGGTGAGTGCAAGGTCTTTGGAACCCGGCTTCCACACGGCAGGAGTTTTATGAATAGTTTCGGTGGTACCATCTTCATAGGTCAGCACAATGTCAAAGGGGATAGCGAAACCACCGACGTTATGGATGCCTAAATTTAGTTTATTTCCCTGTTGATCGAAACGGTAGAGTTTCAGGTCGATATAGTTATTGGAAAAGAACCAGTTATTGAAGAACCAGTTCAGGTTTTGGCCGCTACCGGCATTCATGGAGTTGAAGTAATCCCATGGAAGGGGGTGCTTGCCATTCCAGTTATTCATGTAGGTATGAAGGGCTTTTTTGAAATCCTTATCGCCCAGCAGGTCTTTCAGCGCGAGGTAAGAGAGGGAAGCCTTGCCGTAAGAGTTGTTGCCATAACCATGACCGCTGACCTGGTTCGATTGGGTGATGACAGGCTGGTCTTCCTCAGAAGAAGGATCGCCGATATAGCTCCTTACGCGGAAGTTTTTGTAGAAATGATCTGCTTTTTCCTGCCCTTTTTCTGCGATGGCAATCAGGTATTCAAAGGTGGTAGCCCAACCTTCGTCCATATAAGCATAGCGGCTTTCGTTGATGCCCATATAGAATGGGAAGTAGGTGTGAGCGATCTCGTGATCCTGCACCAGCTGGCCGAATTCGAGGTCGTCTCCCGTGCTTTCATCATTCACCATCATCGGGTATTCCATGTCTGCAAAGCCCTGGAAAGCCGTCATGGTAGGGAAAGGATAAGCCACGCCAGGCCACTGGGTTGAGAAATAATTCAATGCGTAATGAGAGAACTCTACTGAGTGGTGAAAATCGGTTGCATTGTCACTAAAGGCAGCCTGTATACTGGCTCTGCGTTTAGTGGCACTGTCTACGACTACACTGGCTGCATCCCATACATAATGGTTACTAAGACCAATGGTGGCATCAGCAATATTTTTGGAAGTGAAGATCCAGGTATTCCATTTGTTTTGACGGGTTACCTGCTGACCTTCCATCTCAGCTTTGGTGGCGATGTGGATCACATCGTCAGATGTATAGCTGTTTTTCAGTTTTTTAGCGAAAGCGGGTTGGAGTACTTCATCCACGTTCTGCAAGGTACCGGTGCCCCATACTACATAGTTAGCCGGTACTTTCACAGCCACTTTATAATCGTTGAAGTCGCTGTAGAACTCTACCCTATCCGAGTGCTCGATCTTGTCCCAGCCATTGTAATCGTCGTATACGGATATGCGGGGATAGAAGTAAGCGAGGAAAAAAGTAGTGCTGTCGATGGCACCTTCACGACCACTCTGCACGGACATGTCGTAATGCCAGCTAATGTGAAGCTGCATGCTGTCTTTGGCATTCAGTGGCCGGGGAAGATTGACATCGGCAACCGTACCAACATTGTTGTCGAAATCAACCGGGGTGCCGTTGATGGTAAGGGTATCGATGAAGACACCATCGGTGAGAAAGTCTTTGCTGACGTAGCCTGAGCGAGGTGCCTGGCTCTTATGAATATTGCAGATCAGTCTGATCACAATTTTTCTAAGCGTATCAGGACTGTTATTGATGTAACGGATGGATTCTGTGCCGTAGATGGTACGGGAAGGAGGATTAGCGGTGACCTGGATATCGTATCTACCGGTGTTTTGCCAGTATTTAGGGCCTGGTTTCCCGTTTAGATCCCTGGTTTGATTGGTATAGGCTTTTTTGATATTGCGGGGCTGGTAAAGTTCCTGCCCGTGAACGACGGTAATAAGACCCAGTAAAGCTACCAGGCTGCTAAAAGATTTGATCATGTAACCTGCTTTCAATATTTTCTATAAAAATAGATAGAATTTTCAGGGCATGGGCAAATTTTCCAGCAGCGGTAGGCTTGTTATTTAGGCGTTTTGACGGATGATCTGTTCGATATTATGTCCTGGAACAACGCCTGACTGGCGCCAGAGTACTTTCCCATTTTTGAAAAGGATGAGGGTAGGTACACCTTGTATCTGGTAAGCAGCGGCTGCCTGTGGGTTTTTATCTACGTCTACTTTGATGATGCTGGCGGATTCGCCGATCTTTTTCTTCACGTCTTCCAGGATGGGGGCCATGGTTTTACAAGGTCCGCACCAGGTAGCGAAGAAGTCTACCAATACCGGTTTATCGCTGTTGATCATTTCTGAAAAGGTTGCCATGGTAGTTGTTTTGGTGGAAAGAGTGCAATTATCAGACCAGCGGAAGGCTGGTGTCAGAGTGGCAGGAAAGGGTATTTATCCAGCAATTTCCAGGGCCCTTTCAGGTATTTCCAGGTACTGAACCCGGTGGTTTGAATCGTAAAGGGGCTGAAGGTTTTGCTTAACTCCTGGTGTAACTGCTGGGCTTTAAATGCGGTGACCTTATTCTGAACGGTGATGTGGGGCCGTAAAGGTTGCTGATCCTGTTTGATCAGCCAGGGTTCAAATGCTTTTTGCATTTGTTCATGTAATTTTTTGAGTTCTCCTGATGCAAGCGTGTAAGCGACACAGGTGCCCATCAGGTGCACATTAGAAACTGCCAGTTCAAGCGGAGCTCTGTTCGCAAATTCAGTGAGTGTTCGGGGAATACTTCCTTCATTAGCAGGCAATTTATGAAACAGGGTGATATGTGCATCCAGGTAATTGGCATGTGCAGGAAAATGCTTTTCCCTCAATGAATTGAAGAATGCCTGATCGGCCGGACCCATATCCAGTGTAATGATCAGCGTACCCGTTTGTAAAATTTGTGCCATCTGAGGCAGCAAAAATACGTAAATTAGAAAACGATCTAATTCCCACGTTCCATGAGACAACTTTTACTACTGGCTGTGGTCAGTTTACTATCCCTGCCTGTCCTCTCCCAGACCCATCCGGTCGATTATTACCTGAATAAGGCACCATTTCCCATGCAGGCCATCCGGGAGCCTGTTATACCTGAATCAAGATTTGTGCTTACGGATTACGGTGCTGTAGAAGGAGGTACAGCATTAAATACAGTTGCTTTTAAACGTGCGATCGATGCCTGTGCGGCGGCAGGTGGCGGGCATGTGATTGTACCTGCGGGTACCTGGCTGAGCGGGCCGATAGTATTGAAGAGTCATGTAGACCTGCATGTAGAGAAAGGTGCATTGGTATTATTTACACCTGATCGTAGCTTATACCCGCTCCTGCGGAATGGACACAAGTTTGAGGTGGCACCGCCTATCAGCGGTCGTGACCTGGAGGATGTATCTATCACCGGCGAAGGTGCATTTGATGGCAATGGGCAGAGCTGGCGGCCACTAAAAAAGATGAAGGTGACAGCTGCACATTGGGACAAGGTAGTAGCATCAGGGGGTGTAGTCAGTGAAGATGGAAAGATCTGGTGGCCGAGCAAAGAAGCGATGAACGGAGAACAATATCTGAAGACGCTGAAAGAGGGCGCTACTGCAGATGATTACCTGGCTGCGAGAGATTTTTTACGGCCTAAGATGGTGGTGATTACCAATAGCAGCCGGGTATTAATAGATGGACCTACCTTTCGGAACTCACCCAATTTTGTGATCAATCCGCAGAAGGTGAGTGACCTGGTCATACGGAATACCAATGTATTCAATGAAGCCTGGGCACAGAATGGAGATGGTATAGACATCAGTGCCTGCAAGGGAGTGATTATCTATCATACTACAGTGAATGCGGGTGATGATGGGATCTGTATGAAGTCAAGCGGAGATGGATCTTCCGTAGCGCTTTCTGATATATTGATTGCAGAATGTATCGTATACCGTGCGCATGGGGGTTTTGTGATTGGGAGTAATACGGATGGCGGCATGCGCAATATCTATGTGACACATTGTTTGTTTGAAGGCAGTGATGTAGGTATTCGTGTGAAGAGTAACAAAGGCAGAGGCGGACTGGTAAAGGATATCTATATCGATAGTATCAGGATGATCTCAATAGTGAATGAAGCCGTGTCTTTTGATACCTATTACGAGGCGGCGACATTGCCAGATGGTGCGGCGCTGAAGATTCCTGAGTTCAGGGATTTTTATATCAGCAATGTAATCTGTAGTGGTGCGAAAACAGCGATGCTGTTTCGTGGCTTGCCGGAGATGCCGGTGCATGATATTCACTTTAAAAATATTTATATCCAGGCTGGAAAGGGCGTAGAAGCAACAGCCATAAAAGACATTCAATTTAAAAATGTAAAATTCAAAACAAGTCAGCAGCCGGCCATTCCGGAGGATGCCGCACCGTTTATTAAAATCTCCTTATGAAACCTTATTACCTATTGTTGTTTGTAACTTGTAGTGCATGTAATTTATATGACAGGGACCTGATGCATGCGGTGGTGCACAAAGATGAAGCGAGTATTCGTTATGATCTGAAGCACAAAGCGGATACAGAGGTCAGGGATGCGGAAGGATTTACGCCTTTGATCAGGGCAGCGGCGGATGATGAGCCGAATATCGTAGCGACCTTGTTGGGTGCGCATGCGCAAATAGAGGCGAAGAATAATTTTGGTGAGACGGCTTTGTCATTGGCAGCGTTTAAAGGATTTAAGACGACGGTGAATGTATTGTTGTCTCATGGTGCCAATGTCAATGCGATGAACAGGGATAGTGTAACGCCGCTGATGTATGCAGCCAGCAGAGGGTATATGGATATAACGGAAATGCTGCTGCGGCAGGGTGCGCAATTGGATCTTGTATCGAGAGAAGGATTGACACCATTGGCGTATGCAGTATCAAATGAGCATGAGGAGATTGCGAAGTTGTTTCTGGATCATGGGGCGAAAGTGGATTTCATCATGCATGATCATGAGACGATGTTGATGTTGCTGGCGAACAGGCATAATGTGAGTCTGACGAAATTATTGCTGGATCGTGGGGCGGATGTGAATGCGGCGGATGATAATGGGAATACGGCCTTGATGAATGCGTGCAGGAACAGGGATACGGGGATGGTGAAGTTGTTGTTGGCGTATCATGCACGGGTGGATGTAAGGGATGGAAATGGGGATTCGCCGGCGGATCATGCGCGGCGGGCGGGGGATGATCGCGTAATAAGGTTGGTTAAATAGCGTGAGGGAACCGCTTTTGCCTGAGGCAAAAGCGGTTTTTTTATTGTATGCTACAACTTGTTTTTTACAAATCGATCAAACCTGCAGCATTACCGGTACCACTCAAACCGCTGTATTTAATGACTCCTTTCGCATTACCATTCCTTGTAAAACCCCAACCCGGAGAGTTATAATTTGCTACGCAGTTAGTAATCGTATGCGCGATACTTTGCCCGGAACTACCCAATTTAAATCCATTGCCATCACCATTAGCACCTTTGCCATTGTGCTCTGCAGTACAACCGCTAATCTTTACCGGGTATGGGTTGCCATATAGATCCCATCCATCATCTGAGTTATAAGAAGCATAGCAACCAGTGAAAGAATTACCAGCGCCGCTGGAAAGTTTGCAGGCAAAGCCGTCGGCATCTTCACCACCTGCAGATACGTCATAGTTTTGATTGGAATGACAGTTATTGACACTTACATTGTAAGCGCCATTATACACCTGGATGCCTGTATTGCCATTGTAATCAGCGGTGATGTTGTTCACGTAGTTGTTACCGCCTGACTGGAATACGATCCCGGAAGAGGGACCGCCTGTAATGCGCATGTTCTGGATGTTCCAATAGCTTCCATTTACTTTCACCGCCCAGCTACCGGCATTGGCAGCGTTGAGGGTGCCGCCGTAGATGTTGATCTTGGCATTGGCGGTACCGCTATTGAGTAATTGAAGGGTACTGGTGAGGTTGATAGTACCGCTGATAGCGATGACATCGCCTGCTTTGGCATTGGCAACAGCTGTTTTCAAAGCAGCTTCAGTGGTAACAGTAGTGGTAGCGGCGGCGGTCACTTCGCCAAGGGCGGCGGTGGTAGCCGGAGGAGGTAGCTTTACCTGATCTTCATTTTTGCTACAGCTGGTACATGCTACTACCAATAGGGCAATCATCAGATTGATCTTCATAACTGGGAAATAAAAGGGTTAAGAAATGAGGGTAATATAGCTGCGCAACTATGTCAATTTTACAATTAAATGGAGGATAAGTGAATAAGAGGGAGGGGATTTATTTACGCAATCGTTCCCGGCAACGATGGCGGTTGGACTAAGGGATGTGCCAAAAGGGGAATTTAATTCATTTCCCCTTTTGTATGTTGAGTGTGTTTGTTGGATTTTGTGGTTCGTTTAGTTGATGACCATTTGGTTTATTATTATTGACATGCCCAGTTAAGCTTATTTCTGGTCTGCTTAATCAGCTTAAGGATACTTCAACTCTCCCTTCTCCTGCATATGCAGAATCTTCATTAAGACCCCATTTGTCCAGCCAAAACCATCCTGATTGGGATACTCTCCTCCCCCACCAGCAAGTGTAGTATCCACTACATTGTATTTCTCTAACAGCTTCCCTGTGGCCCTGAATGTTTTGATATTTAAATGCGACCATCTGGAGGCAATTTCTCCAGCCAGTGAATCTTTATGGTATTTCAGCAGTCCTGCAATTGACATCCACTGCAAAGGAGCCCAGCCATTGGGTGCATCCCATTGTTGCCCGGTTTCAATGGGCGTAGCCACCAGGCCGCCGGGATGCAGGAACTCTGCCTGCAATTCTCTCATCATCGTATCTACCTGTACCTGTGTGGCAATACCAAAAAACAGTGGATACATACCTGCCAGACTTGGAATACCTGTACGGCTGTTCTTTTTGAAATCATAATCCATGAACCAGCCCTTGCTATCATCCCAGCAATATCTGATAATGTCATCTGCTCTTTGCTTAGCTGCTTTTTCGAACTCAGTTGCTTTGGCATTATTTCCCTTTTCGCGATAAGCGGCGGCGAGCGTCATTTCCAGGTGATACATCAGGCAGTTAAGATCCACGGGAACAATATCGGTAACATGGATTGTCTTCAGGGTATGCCCATCTTCAAACCATCGGCTACTGAAATCCCAGCCGGTTTCAGCACAAGAACGGAGCTCCCTGTAGACGGCTTCTTTGGATTTGTGATTTACAGGCCGCTGGGCGGTCTGAAGATCTTCAGTATAGGCTTCTTCCCGTGGCCAGGTTCCTTTGTCAAAATAACGGTTCATACGGTGTCCATCCGGGAGATATACGACATGTTCATCAGTTTCTTTCTGGCTGGTATGCATCCAGAAGTCATATTCCTTTTGTAAAGCGTCGAGGTAGTTGGAGACAGGGCGATTGTTCAGTTCCAGCATCAGGGAAAAGAACGGTGGTTGGGAACGGGTCAGGTAATAAGTACGGTTGCCGTTTGGAATGCTGCCATGGTTTTCGATGAGCCATACGAAGTTGTTGATGATATTGTCAATCTGGGCGGTATCCCCGTCTTCTTTCAGTCCCAGCATGGTGAAGTAGCTATCCCAATAATATACTTCCCTGAACCGGCCGCCGGGTACGATGTATGGATGTGGCAGGGGAATGAGGGAGCCGCCTGTTTCCTGCTTGTCGGGCGTACGCTGTAATATTTTCCATAAGGAGTGGATGTGGGCGGAGACATCCTGGGTAGTGTCAGTAATATAATTGGCGGCAGCGGGGGCAGGAATGGTGAAGTGATCATTGACGAAAGCGGAGAGCTGAAAAGATGGCTGGTCTTTTTGTTTTCTGTAATCGGTCATGATTTCGCCGGGTGTCTTCTTAGGGATGGCATCTGCAAAGGTTTTGCTGTCAGCAAAAATATGGGCAGATTGAACTTCTTCGAAGAGTCCGGGGTAGAGTTGGATGGGGGATTCGTCTTTGACGGGTGTAGTTTGTTTACAGGCCGTAAAGAGGAGAATCAGGTAAATGATAGCTATTGTTCTCATGCTGTTCTGTTGAATTATGTTGATGACCGGGAGTGTTTTTGTGATGGAAAATGTGATTGTTTTGTTTTGCTTTTATTCAAGGAATGGATGCAGTGGTTTGGATTAGAATAAAGGCATTTCCTTCAATCTAGTTTATTTATTTCAGCTTACAATGACTTACCCTCATAAATTTCCATTTGTGATTCCATTAATTAATGAACCTGCTGCAATTCTCCTGCCACTTATAGAAGTGGCATTTACCCAGCTACATACTCCCCGGGGTTTAGCTTAGGAGGCGGTTGGTTCAGCGTAACGGATGCTATCAGGGGGTTCCCTTTTTAGCAGGAAGGGGGGGAATGGTAATTGTTATCTTTGGGGGCTAAGGTGCTCAGCGGTATATGTTGTTCATATAGATGAATTTGCTCATAAAATGGGGCATTGGAAATGAACATATTATAGCGTGTTGTCTGAGTAGTTGGGGAGAAACAGGGAATGACCATTTTGAATAGGCTGGGGATCAATAAGGCAATACTTTATGGTTTTATATTGAATAAAGCAGACATGCAATGAATCATTCCAATAAATACACATGATATACCATATGTTGAATAAAGCAGACATGCAATTTTTAATGAAGGCCTTGACTATTCATTGATCTTCAATAATTCAAACAATTTATCTTTCCGGTTCCTGGCAATGGGCAACTCCACTCCATTGGTGATCTTTACAGTATTACCAAAGAGGGTTTCCACTTTTTCAATCGCGACTATATAAGAATTGTGAATACGGAAAAACCTGTTGGCAGGCAAGCGTTCTTCCATGGCTTTCATGGTCGAGAAGAAAAGATAACTCCCTTCGGTAGTATGTATTTTTACATAATCACTAAGTGCTTCAATATATAAAATCGAATTGAACCGGCATTTTCTAAACTGACCATCTATTTTGATAAAGATAGCATCTTCAGTTGGTGGTGCTTCCGGCATTTTGCGGGAGAGGACTTTCTGGATCGCTTTCTGAAACCGTTCATAAGAGAATGGTTTCATAAGATAATCTACTACATTCAGTTCAAATGCATCCAGTGTATATTCAGAATATGCGGTTGTGAATATGATATTGGTAGAATTGTAAGGCAGTAATTTGGCAAGGGTAAGTCCATCCATTTCCGGCATCTGGATATCTAATAGCAGCAGGTCATACTGCTGCTGTTTGATCATCTCAAATGCTTCAATGGCATTGTCCGCTACATCAGGTGTTGATAAAATAGAGATCCTTCCACAAAAGTCCAGCAATATATTTTGGGCGATCGGCTCGTCTTCTACAATTAATACTTTCATCTCAGTTGTATTTCCAGGTCAATTTCAAAGATATCAGATTTCATTGAGTTCAGTACGAATTTGCCTGGGAATTCCAGTTCCAGGCGTCTGCGAACATTTTTTAAACCAATACCACCTGAGGATTTGGTGGTGTTTTTCGGTAAACTGTTTTGTACTTTAAAAGATAAGATGCCATTATTTTCATGGAAGTATATTTTTACCCATGATTGTTGGATGGTGCTGTTCACGCCGTGTTTAAAAGCGTTTTCGATGAAGTTGATAAATAGCAGCGGGGGGATGGTGTAATTTTCACTCACGCTATGTTCGAAATGAATTGAGACACGGTTGGGTGAATGCCGCATTCTCTCAAAGCCGATATAGCTTTCCAGGAAATCAATTTCTTCCTGGGTGGTAACGGTTTTTTTTTGGCTTTTATAAAATGCGAAATCCAGTAAATTGGTGAGTTGGGTGGTCGCCTGTTGTGCGTTTTGATTGTTTTTTAATTTGTCCTGTATCAGTTGCAATGTGCCAAAAATAAATTCAGGGGCTAAGTTAGAATATGCCTGTTTTTTGGCCATTTGATTATTGTATGACAGAATAGACCTTTGGCGTTGAATATGCCTATAGGTTTCTAATAGGAGCTTTATCATGATCGGAGGTAAGACACCCCATAGCACGCCGCCAAAAAGGTACCATGCATTTACAAACTCTTCAAAGGTGTGCCACAGGAATATCTTTCTTATTTCGGGATAGAATGAATGGTCCCACATCAGGCTGATGTCCGAAAAAGTCATAGATAAGATCACCCACAAAGGGAAAGTGGCCAGTAGGAGTAAAACACCTATTATGTAACGTCCCTTTCTAAAAAATGGAGTAGTAAGGTACGCGAGGTAGTAGTAGAAGAAAATATTTAATAGCAGAACATATAGTATATTTAAAATGGCGTATGTTAAGCTTAAGTCAGGAATACTTAAGTGTAAAAGTAATAGCCTGGACAGTCCATATAACCACCAGAATGACAAATGGAAGAGCAGTCTTCTTTTGGTAATGAGCGCTATTAATTTATCAATATTCATCTGAAGTAAAGTGTATCGTTTTCCTCTATTAAAGTATATGCTTCTTTAGAGGGTGACTGAAATATGTGTTGAACCTGGGTGAATAAGTCATATTTCCGGATGGTACGATTATCTATTTTATTAAATTCAAAAGAGATATGTAGCCCAGGGTTGATCTTGTGATTGATTTGAGAAAAGATCCTGATGATGTTAATTTCTTCTTCTAAAGTCACGTTATCATCGCTGTTATATAAAAGGTATCTTAATAATTTTGAGAAATCGAGCAATAGATCAATCGCTTGCTGGTCATTTAATGCAATGCCATAAATGGAGTTTAATGCATTAAATAGAAAATGCGGTTTAATTTGTGATTTCAGGAATTCTACCTCAATGTCGTTCCTTAATTGCGACAAGAGGAGTGTTTTCTTTGAAGCAGTGTAATGACTCAGTGCGAGTTTTAGCGTGATAGATGTAAATGTGAGATAAATGGTTACATTAAAAAAGAAAAAGGCATTGCTAATAGAGAAGAGATTCCTTGAATAGTAATAGTTATGAATCCGCATATCATTGTGGACGTACAACAATTTCGTGAACAGGAAATGACTGAGCCAGTAGGTGCTAAAAACGTATAACAAGGTCAGTAGAATGCCCAGGCTGATACTTTTCCTGTATACAGGTATGACCACATACACGGTACCATAATGGAGATATATGCTAATGAAAAGCAGGATTCCGCAAAGCTGGAACACCTGGGTATGATTCTCCAGGTGGAATGAGTTCCCGATCATGTCGATGTTCCAGAAATACATGAGTAGGAAACCGTAGTACAATCCCCAGAAGGCGATGTGCATCCATACCCTGTATTTCCGGAGCCAGTTAGATCCTGTTTTGTTCCTGCTTATTGCCGCTATCATTTGAATTAAATTTCTTCATCTTTTTATTACCGAACTTTTTCATCAGCGATATGCGTACCATGCGGGGGCTATTTTTGCTGACAGCTGTATTCATCATTTGGTCATTGGGGAGGGTGCGGAACCTGAAATAACCGGTGTATAATATATCGTCTACAGCAAGGCTAACTTTCAGGTCAGGTTTTGCAAAATTTTTACTCACACCCAGGTTGATATTGCCAAATGATTTGATGAGCATATTCGCCTGTGCATATTGGTTAATGTAACTGCCACTGATGGTGGCATCAATGCCCGTGTGCGCGATATTAGTGAAATTATTGTTAATATTCAACATGTAGAGTGGATAAGTATTTTCGGAGGCAATGCCATTGGCAGTGACATTGAGGGTACGCCATTCGAGGGCGTTGGTTATGCTGGCGGTCCAGAGATCTTTGATAATCGTTTTATTGATCACGGAGGTGAGGGAAAGGGATCTGGAGAAACCGTAGTTATTCCAATAGTAGATGAGTGTGTCAGGTGGCACTAAGGTTACGACTTGTTGGAAAAGACTTTTCTCTTTGCCATAACTTGCCATGAAGATATAATTTTGGTGGTACACGTAGGTGAGTTCTGCATGGATGCTTTGGGTTGGTTTGATGAATGGATTGCCTTGTACACCTGATTTATTGCTGGTGTAGGTCATGAATGGGTTCATTTGCCAGAAGGCTGGGCGGTTGAAATCACTTTTAAGAGCGAAAGAGAGGTTGTGGTTGGCATGGATGGCGTAGTTGAGCATGGCGGATGGCAACCAACGTGTGTAGTTGTTGGTACTGGTAACTTTCTGAATATTGTGGGTGTTGGTGGTTTCCATGCGTACGCCGGCTTTCAGGGATATTTTTTCTGTAAGGCTTTTTTGCAGGTTTAAGTAAGCTGCGATGATCTTTTCCTGGTAAATGAAATAATTTGAGATACCGGGATTGTAGATGTATTCGTTGGACGGGATGTTGAGGTTATAAAAATTATATGGGTTCTTTGTTTCGGTATAGGTGTATTTACCACCTAGTTCCATAGTGGATTTCAATAAGAATTGCTGGGTATAGTCGGCCTTGAAGCTGTAATTGTGGATTTCCTGTTTGATGTCGGAGCGATAGCCGTTGAAGATGTCGGATGGTTTGTTCATGTAGTAAGAGAGATATTCACTATTGTCCTTATTGTTGTAGATGATGCCATCTACATTTAGGTCAAGGGAGCGACCTTTTTTAGTATCATTGAATTTAAAGTATAGGTTGCCGTTAAGGATATTGTTAGCACCGGGTTCCTTGCCATGGTTGAGCAGGGAGTCCGTGTAGGAGGGGTATTGGATGTAGTTGAGGGTAGTTTGTCTGGCGGTGCTGGAGTGGTTTTTGTATTCGATGGAGCCGCCGATATTGATCCTTGAAGAGAGTTCATAGTCGATGGCGGTATTGGCGAAGATGTCTTTGTATGCGGAGACTATTTCGGTATTGAGAGATTCAACTTCGTTGATTTTTGGGTAGAGGGTGGTACCGTATAGTTGGATGAAGTTTTTGCTGTTGGTAGCAGTGAGTTGAAATTGTTGGGCGTATCTTCTCTTTTTATAGTTGAGTAATCCTGAGATTCGTTGTTCATTAAATTTATTCTGACGGTCTGATAAGGTCAGGGTACCGTTCAGGCCTTCGTCTTCTGTTTTTTTCAATAAGATATTGATGATGCCACCGGAGGCCCCTGCTTCGTACTTTGCAGAGGGGTTGGTAATGATTTCAATGCTGATGATGTTGTCGGCAGACATACCTTTGAGGTAGGTCATGAGGTCATCGCCGGTGAGGAGGGATTTTCTATTGTTAATATAGACGGTGGCCACAGCGGGAAATCCAGCGATGTTGAGATTGCCGTTGCTGCCAGGGATGAGGAGTGGAGTGTGCGTGAGTACGTCGTAGGCAGTACTACCGGAGGTGAGGGTGGAGTTGGCGACGTTGAAGACGAATTTGTCAGTGAGTTTTTGGAAGGTTGGTTTTTGACTTTTTACGACGAATTCGTTGAGTTGGGAGGAGGAGTCGGTCATGATGATATTTAATTCTCTGCCTGGTATGGTGATCTTGTTATTATAGGATTTTAGCCCCAGGAAGGTGGCGCGGAGGTAGTATTGGCCGGAGGGAATGTTATTGAAGGTGTAGGTTCCGGAATCGGAGGAAATGGTGGATCTTACGTCTTTGGTATAGGCGCTGTCGGAGGCAAGGATGACCAGGACGTAAGGGCGTGGGAGGTGCTGAGGATCGGTGATTTTTCCGCGTAAGTGCTGGGCGTTTACCTGGGTGATGGCTACAAGGCAGAATAAGAGGTTGAGTAGTTTCATGAGTTTTGTTGGTTAGGAATGTAAAGGTGGGGGATTGGGGAGGGAGGGGGAAAAGATTTCGGTAAGGAGAAGGTGCCAGGGGGTGGATGGATGAGTTTGGGGGATTTTTGGTAAATCAATTATTCGAGGCCTAAAGGGGGGATTTGAAACGAATAGGGGAAATATTCAGGTTATGAAATTAATAGCCTGTTTGGATAATGGGTAATAGTTAGAGAGGGTTAAGTTAACTGTGTAAACTACCGTTCTTAGATTTGAAGGTTGCATTGTTCTTGACAAAAATTATTAATAAACTGTAATAGCTTCGATTTGCTCCGACAAATGGATTAATATTTTTAGGCCGGTTCACATTTAAATTGAAATAGTTGAGATTTAATCTGACAGTTTATTCCAGGTAGCTTTGGCTTGCTCTAACGCTTATCTGAATCTTTATTTCTTTTGGAATGCCCTCCCAAAGACTGAAGGGGATTTCAAAAGAAATAAATGATTGGGAGTTCATCTGATGATGCTTAAAATATCAGATGAGAATAAATAGTAGCAATTACAGTTAAGTTAACTGTGTAAACTATCGTTCTTAGATTTGAAGGTTGCATTGTTCTTGACCAAAATTATTAATAAACTGTAATAGCTCAAATTTGCTCCGACAATCGGGTTAATATTTTTAGGCCGGTTCACATTTGATTTTTTAACTCCGTGCACGCATCCCCCACTAGTTCCAGCTAAACTCAACTATTTTATTCCTGTTATACACCCATTTCATATAAAACCGGATAGCCTTCTTTGCTTGCTTAACTACCCTTTCCTGATCTTCGTTAATCGTAAAGCTTATCCAATAGTTATTGGCAGTTAAAGCCGTGATAGAAATATCTGTCAAATATCGATGACAAAATGAATTCGTCTTCTCAAGCATAATCAGAAATGTCTCATCATCTGCACTTTCTTCATTAAACAGTATTTTCTGGGATTTCTCGTACAACAACTCATCGAGTTCATATCTCAAAGCATCCAGGGTATTTTCAAAATGGTAAGGTTGAAAGCGACATCCATTTTCCTGCACCGGTGACAACTCCATATAGAGATAGATTCTGGGATCAATCGGAGTTGCTTCTTTTTCAAATTTCTGATTCCATTCCTGAAGAATAATTTCAGGTACTGACTTCATTCTTTCCACAATTACTTTAAAAGGGATGTTCTCATCCTTCATCTGAAGAAACACAAAATGAAATAGATGGAAGCCTTGGTGATCGGGCATATAAAAGGTATTTACGTTGAAAGAGTAAACATACTCAATTTCTGCTCCAATATAATTCTCTAATTAATATTTTATATTGAAAATTTGCGTTTTCACGGTCATACCCGCATGCGCATTGTCTTTTTAAAAATGTTTTTTCATGAATTATTGTTGATCAAAATGAATGCTTTTATCAGTATTGTCTCTCAAAATTTCAACTTAATAATATCAATGTCATGATTAGATTTTCGTTATTAAAAATGAGATGTAAATTCATATTTTTTGCTTCAAATCTTTTTATCAGGAACAGGTAATTTCTTTTTTAAACAGGCGGGTAGTTTAGAAGATTGTACCATCTTTTCCCAAAATGGGGTGTCAAGTTTCTCATTTTGGGTTTAAGGTTTTAGCATTCGGGTTTTAGGTTTTAGGCTTTAGGTTTCAGGCTTTAGGCTTTAGGTTTTATGTTTCAGGTTTTATGTTTTAGGTTATATGTTTCAGGTTATATGTTTCAGGTTTTATGTTCCAGGTTTATGTTCCAGGTTTATGTTCCAGGTTTTATGTTCCAGGTTTTTATGTTCCAGGTTTTATGTTCCAGGTTTTTATGTTCCAGGTTTTATGTTCCAGGTTTTATGTTTCACTTTCGTGGTTTAGCTTTTAAGGCACTGTTTTATGGTCTGGAACTTATGGTTTTGCCAGCCTGGCTTAGTCTAAAGGGCAAACATTAAGGGTCTACTTTTGGGGTATTACCCGGCTGGTTTGGCCTAAAAGTTACCGCACTCATGGTCTGAAACCTATGGGGTTATCTTCCTGGTTTTCCCGAAAGGCCAACATTCAGGGGCTATTCTTTAGGGCCATGCCCTCGAAATATAGACCTCCATGTCTCTGGAATCATCGCTTATCCTTTAAAAACCAGTCCTCATTTATCCTACCTTCATAATTCAGCCTTCAGATTTCAATTAAGCCTTCAAATTTCGTCTCTCGGGTTTAACCGTAGAATTTAATAACCATCGTCCTTTAGCCATCATATTTATTCAGACCC
The DNA here is from genome assembly GCF_003412465.1 of Chitinophaga silvisoli. Classification (GTDB taxonomy): domain Bacteria; phylum Bacteroidota; class Bacteroidia; order Chitinophagales; family Chitinophagaceae; genus Chitinophaga; species Chitinophaga silvisoli. The sequence continues at coordinate 49,961 of NZ_QTJV01000012.1, read as the reverse complement.
TAACGGATTCGTCTTTATACGCCGGGCCCGTTTACAGCTGCTATGTTTCAATATGCATAATTTAGTATATATGGCCTATCCTTTATTGTCCAATCCAACGTTTCGATAATCATAATTTCGCATATTGGGTCGGTCATTTATTGTCCAGATTCCACAATCCGACTTTCACGTTTGAGCCCATATTGCCTCCCCCCTTGTCTTCCATCCCAACGTTTCAACAACCGCAATTTAGTTTATTGGATCTGACATTTATTGTCCAGGCTCAAAGCTCCGACCTTCATGTTTGAGGCCATACTGCCTCCTCTCTTGTCTTCCAGTCCAAAGTTTCAACAACCATAATTTAGCATATTGGGTCTGGCATTTATTGTCCAGACTCCACGATCCGGTTTTCATGTTTGAGCCCATATTACCTCCCCCCTTGTCTTCCATCCCAACGTTTCAACAGCAATAAGTTTGCATATTGGTCTGGCATTTATTGTCCAGATTCCACGATCCGACCTTCACGTTTGAGCCCATATAGCCTCTCCCCTTGTCTTCCATCCCAACGTTTCAACAACCGCAATTTAGTTTATTGGATCTGACATTTATTGTCCAGGCCCAAACCTCCGACCTTCATGTTTGAGGCCGTATTGCCTCCCCTCTTGTCTTCCAGTCCAAAGTTTCAACAACGTAATTTAGCATATTGGGTCTGGCATTTATCGTCCAGGATCCAGTCTCCGAACTTCATACTTTATCCTTTATGACCCACCCTTCATCTCTCAAAGACAACCTATCTGGAATTTTTACAGGAAAATGCGCAAATTTGTGCCATGCCGCTTATTCAGCCATACAACCCATTTGAACCACTCACCATAGAAAGAATTCAGCAACTTTTGCTGATAGGACAACCTATCCTGGTGGTCCAACGCTTCCAATGGGCGGGGATAATCAATGGTGCTGGCTTTATGGCGACAAGGTACAGCTATCCGGAAGACGCTGCTGACCACCTCGCACACCTTTTGCCTAATGAAGGTAAATTGGTAGATTTGCTTCAAGCCCCCCAACGGGATAAGTTGCTCGCCTTATTGGCTCCTGGGTCAATTTACCATGTATATGTGGATTCGCTGAAGGACAAAAACTGGGCAAAACAGATGCGGCAGGTATATGCTGAAGACGTTCGGAAATATATCCGGAGCCAGACGCAGCTGAAACCGGACAGAGATGCGGGTGTCGATGTAAGCTTTAACCTCAGGTATGGCCGTGTGATGGCATGTATTGACACAGGAACTCAAAGACTCGAAGTTCCATTTTATGATATTATCAAGTGATCCTCTATGTGTTACGATGTTTCTTTCCATACAAATATCCAATTGACCCTCGACATCTTTCCAGATCTGGCAGATAACAGGCAACTTGAATTGAATAGTGACGCGCTTATCCATGTGGAGGGGCATGCGTTGCCATTGTATTATATTATTAATACAAAAGATCATGTACCACAGCTAACTAATATGGAATGGGGAGTGACACCCTTATATGTAAAGGATCCAAAGGAAAGGACGGCGCGCCGGTCCGGCATGATCAATGCAAGAAGTGAGCGAATTCTGGATGATCATAAGTCCTACTGGTATAGGATTCGAAACAACCGTTGCCTGATTCCGGTGAGTGGGATTTATGAGCATCGTCAGATAAGCGGTTGGAAGAATAAGGTCCCCTATCTCGTTCAATTAAAAGACACACCTTTATTCTTTTTACCTGGCCTTTACCAGGAGAGTACGGAAGTTGACACCCTTACCGGGGAATTATACCAGGAGGGCACTTATACATTAATTACCCGTCCGGCTAATAGTCTGATGGCGCAGATCCATAATTCCGGTGAAAATAAACACAGGATGCCGCTATTTATACATCATGAGATGGCTAAACAATGGATTGATCCTGAGCTGACGGAGGCTGGGGTAAGGGAAGTCTTAAATTATGAAATACCAGCCGAGGAGTTGAGTTATAGCACTGTGTATACCATTCGCGGAGGCAAGCAAAGGCCGGATCATCAGGAAAAGGATGCGCACTGGGAATGGGCCGCGTTGCCTCCTTTGGGAAATGATACGCCTTTGAATGCGGGGACTCAGCAGAGTTTGTTTTAATGCTTTTTCTGTTTTAAAAACCGATCTATATAAGTTTGTGTGAGGAATTCTTCTGTTTGTGTAAGGAGTTCTTCTGTTTGTGTGTGAGGAGGTCTTCTCTTCTCTACTCTCTCAACTGATCAAGTACAGATCCAATTTCCTTCAGGTACTTCCCATACCCGACTTTAATCCCAAATTCCAAAAAACCATACACCAGTAATGTAGAAATCGCCAAAATGATAATTCCTAACATGAGCAGGTGGCTTTGATCCATAAGTGCCCCTAACGGCACTTTTGCCACAATGAACAGGGACAGCATTATCACTAATATGGGAATCAGGGAATAATTGAACGACCTATACATTTCAATATTTACCTTAATGTCATAATACAAGGTATATAGACTCTCTTTTGAATTGAGGGTGTAATTATAAAGTCGTTTATAAAAAAAATAGAACCGGATAAAATAATATAGCGAAATAAGAATCATAAAACCATAGGTCATATAGAAGGCCAGCAAATAGCTGCTATTCAGGTTGAGAATCTGTGGAAAAAAGCCAACAACGACTAATCCAATCAATTGAAAGATTAATTCAGTTCGCATGGTGGTTCTTATCTTTTTGATGGGGGATTTTGTTCCCTTCAGATCGTTGAGGGCGGTCGGTAACTGAATGCTATTATGGCTTTCCTGGTTCCAGGCAGCCTGGATGTCGTCAAAATTCATATCCCTGATTTTTTATAAGTTCTTTAAGTTTATTTTTTGCTCTGTTTAATTTAACCCTGGCGTTTACTTCACTGATGCCAAGCTGGAGGCTAATGTCCCTGTGGGTGTAGTTTTCGAGATGATAAAAGATTAAGGCCTTTTCTATTTTTTCCAATTGTTGTACCGCTTTGTAGAAGTGTGATAGTTTTAGTTCTTTTGAGCTGGCCTCGCTTTCTTCTGACATGACGTTTTCTGGAAAAGCGGAGGTGGTAGGCGGTTTCCGCTTTTCTTTTTTGAAAAAGGTGATGGCAGTGTTTACGGCTACGCGGTACATCCAGGTGGAAAATTTACTCTGGTGGGAAAAGGAATGGTAGCTCTTCCAAAGTTGGTAGATGATTTCCTGGAAGAGGTCTTGTTGGTCTTCAGGAGATTCCATGTACATTTTGGAGATTTTGTGGAGGATGCCCTTGTGGGCATCCAGAAGTGTAAGGAATTCGTTTTCCCTGGTCAAGGTTTGGTTTTTAGGTGAATGAGTTTTATTGGTTAGTATGGGGGAAGGGGAGATTGTTACAGGGAATGGGTTTATTTTTTAGTAATCTTCTTCGAAGGTTTGCCAGAGGGAGGGGATGAAGATTTTGTCTTTTTGAAGAGTGTTGTCTGGAGAATAGGTGGCTTCGCGATATTCTAAAAGCTCTGAATGCTCACTAAAAGTAGAAATAGATTTAGGTTTATAATTATCATCACAATTACAAACAAGGAACCCTATAAAAGTATCCCATTTATACTTCTTACAAATTATACTGCGATTAGATACCAATTTAATTAAATTGAAATATTCGATCTCTCTGAAATTATTTTGATGATATTCCCATATATCATCAAAATCTTTATTTATATAATAGATATCTCCATATTCTCCACTCAAACATCGTTGCCCAATCAGACAATTAATAGGCTGCTCAAAAAAAAACCTAAAATAAACGCTTTGTGTATGTAATGAATCTTCTTTTAGCTTGGTTTTTTCATTTTGAAACATCCATGTTTCGTAAAATTCATAATGCATTATTGAAATTTTAAATGTGGTTTTAAATCAAGATTGCCGCCTTCCAAAATGATCGAAATTTGTATTTTACTTGTGGACAAGAGTTTATTTGAATTATAAAGTACATATTTTTCATAAAATTCTCTTGTAAAAGACATGCCTAATTTTTCTTTGCTTTTAAACATTGTAAGACCTCCAATCTTCCCATTTTGACCTAATATTTTTTGAGCTTCTTGAGATTCTAATAAAACCTTAAACCTTTTAACTAACTCCTCAAAATCCCTCTCCCCCACAATAATCGCCACATCCAAATCCTCCGGCTTCACCATCCTCAACGCACTCCCCTGCACATAAATCTCCTCCGCCGGCAATCCCCACTCCCTCGCCACTCCCTTCAACACTTCCCCAAACCTCCTGAAATCTTCCACATTCTCAAACAAAAATGGATACCCCCTCCTCCTTACATTCTCCCAATTTTCCAACTGCTCTACCATCGCCTTCACCGAATACTCCCTCCTCCTACACGCATTAATAATCATATCCTCTATCTCCGAATTCGTCACCCTCAACTCCTTCCCCCTCCTAACTATCTCCAACATCTCCCTTGAAGAAAACCAAACATCACCATCCTTTTCCACCATCAACGCCTCTTTTACATTCTCAAAAATCCCCTTCACCAACTCCTTCTCCTCCCTCACATCTCCTATAGCCAAAACCAAATTCCCGGGCTTACCTTCCCTTCCAACCCGCACCATCTCCTCCGCACTCCCATCCGGCTTCACCCTCAAAAACCCATACTCCGCCTCTATCACCCCATTATCATATATCCTCACACAACCATTATTCACTATCAATTCCCTGTCCGCCAACTTACTCAACCTCTTCACCATCGACAAGTCACCCTCCGAAATTACCACAATCTCCTTTCCAACTAATAGTTCTACTCCATCCTTCCCCCTAATCAATGAGTAGAAATCATATATAATATCACCCGAATTCCTCAACATCCCATATTTATCCCCCACCTTAAATGGGATAATATACTCCAGCTCCCCCTCCATTCGCCCCAATATCTCTTTCAACTGCAACACCTTCCTCTCTTCCAACCCCACAGCCAATTTCCCTATTAAGGTAGTCATTTCTGCACGCTCCCACCCTATCATCTCCACCGGTACCGCAATCCGTGCATTCCGGATTGCCTTCACACTCCCCGCCGTCAATGTGCCCACCATATACGCCAAAGCTAAATAGTTAGCATACTTTACCACCTGCGGATGATCCTGCAGCATCTCCGGAGCCGCATTCACATAAGTTATAAAATCCACAAGACTCAAATTCAACAACTCCCTACCTACATCAGCACTCCCCGCTCCTGCCAATCCTTCCATCCCAATTGCACACAATCCCGAATTCAATACCAATTCTCCCGATGTCTCCATCGCCGCCTTCGTATCCATCTTAAACAACCAATAAACTGAAAGCGCCGGTAGTATATAAGGAATCCCCTGCTCCAGCGTCGTCCCGAATGCCTTTGTATCCCTCTTTGGCACTACTATCAGGTACTCCAGCGGATCAAACCTGCCAAAGAAAGGATTTACCTTTCCATAGTCAGCCAGCATCATGGCACCGCCCGCACTCAGTTCACCGATTACACTACTCAGGTACGTCGCCATCCCATCCCTTACCTCCAGCTGGATCTTCTGCCCTTCATCCCTGAATGCCTCCTCATTGGTGGCCGTAAGATACCCGTTGTCAAATAACAAGTATTTCCTTTCCGCTGTTAACTCACGGATTAATTCCATGTTATAAGCAGGCTTTTCTTCATTCAGCCACGCTACCGTAATGGCATTACATAAATTTGAAAAATTACCTTTTGAAACATAGAGATAATCATATGTATCTGATAACAACTTATATAATACATGATCCCGCTCCAGGATCCTGATCACCTTGTACAAATCAGCAGAACTGGCACAGGTCCTTATTATCTCCAACATGATATTCTGCCCGCCGAACTCGCCACTGGCAATTGTAAAACGCTGTCCATAGTCCCCCTCCAATAACTTTTTTATTAAGCAGGCACGCGTTTCTGGTAACAACCCCTCAAACTGAGATCGCGTGAGATAAGACATTTTAGTCCCTGTAATCACGAAGTGCTCATTAATGAACCTGACCAGCTCATTCCCATCTTTAAACGCACAATTCTTTAGTAATTGAATACTACTATCCAGCTCCTTCAACTGCCTATGCATCCGCTTTAACTGCTCAAATGTCAACACACCAGAAGACGCTTTCCAATCTAAATAGTATAATTCCGGATTATCATAGTAACAGGTAAATAGTTCCTGATTGGCAGACAATACATCTTCAGGAAGTGAAATCAATGTCTTACAAACAGCAGCAATTTCTGCCTCCACTGCTGGCTGATCTGCTCCAATGACCTCCCGCATTAATCGCCTGTATTGCTGTGTATATATGTTATCCTGGCACAGACAACCTTCATTGGCATAATTACTCCCATTTACCTTTACTCCACAAGTGAATACTTCTTTACCGAATTCTATAATATTGATCTCATCACCTGCTTTTTTTGCACGCGTATAGATATAAGCAGATGTATCGTATTTTTCATAACTATATCCCTTAAACCTACCATTACTTACATAGTAAATAGCATTGTATTCCTTGCCTCCATACACAAAGCTATTCAATGAGCCTGCCATCGCCGGACTCGCAGCACTGAAGTCCTGGTAGAACACCGACAACGGAATGGCCCCCTCCGGCAAACGAACGACTGTACTGTCCGGTGCATAATATAATGCGGATGTACACGCCTCCTGAACTTCCTTTTCCAAACACTTATACAGAGATAAACCTTTTGTTAACTCGCTGGCAGCATCATCTTCAAAAATCCCCCATACACTCCCCGGGTCATGAACTATATCCCACTGGAATTTATACAATGCTATACCTGCACCCCTTGTCATCAGGTTATTGGAAGGACTGATTACATGCTCCAGTGTATATGCTCCATGCCCTATTTCATGCGCTACTGTACGGGCTATTTCTGCATTAGTGCCGTTCTTAAGGAATACAAATCCAAACTGGCTTTTGCGGGGCATCTTACCCAACAAACCTACGTCTTCCCGGGCCACCTCGTTGACTACGAAAAGATACACTGCATCATCAGTGATGTTGTGAGACTGAGTATAAGCCTTTTTCATCGCCTTTTCCTCTCCTGTAAAACCGTTACTCAACAAAGCACTCTTACTATCCTGCAGCACACCATCCTTATTCAGGTCCCAGACCTTATTCCCCTGAAAACTCTTATCTATATTTACCGTATAGGATACCCCAATGCTCCCGTAAACGGAGGCCAATGTCTGCGCAATATCCTTTTCAGGTATACTAACATTTTCACCAACCGGCACCAGCACTACTTTTTTCTGTAAGGCAGGGTAACTGGGCACTAATAATTTTCCAATACTACTACCATCTGAACCCACCGCATATATTTCCTGTGCATCGCCTGCAGCACCACCCATAATGGTTACTTTACATGCCTGCCCTGCACAGTTGGAAGGATACACGATTCCCTTGCCATTTACAAAGATGAGAGACCCAGTGTCTGATCGATGTGCAATAACAGTTTCCTGTGCCCCGGGTATTATGGCTTTTGCACTCACTCTATACTGCCCGTTTCCCAATGATTCATAGCTCAGTGGATAATCCGCATGGAAGGTATCAAATGCATATTTGTTATCATCCCCTGCCGAAAAATCTACCCTTCCCTTATCCAGCTGAAGATGATTAAAATTAGCTACATTAGCCGCCATGGCGCTATCCCGTTTACCAACATTATTGACATTGCCCTGTTGCGTGACCTGGTAGATCCTACCTCCCGCATCTTCCACCAGCAGCGGTAATGAGGTATAGTGAATTGTTTGACTTGTACCATCCCCACTGTCAGTGAATGTGATGGTGTGCGAAGCGGTATCAACAGCTATCGCCTCTTTATTAAAGAGCTGTAAGCGGGTTGTAATATCTGCTACCAGGTCACCGGTTATTACTTTCCCCACATCATCGCCGCCATGCTGCGCATCCAATTCTTCTTTGATGAACTGGTCTATGCCTTTGGTGACCGCATGCATTTCTCCACTAATTGCTACCATGTCGGTATTGACGACTATATTCTTTAAATAAACTTCCAGGCCAAAACCAAGTCCCGGCGTAATGATCCGCCCGCCGGAAGGAGCGGTGAGCAACACCTCGTAATGACCTATGCGCACAATATTACCTATTATGAGCACAGGCTGTACGGTTCTGTTGGCAGGCAGGGAAAGAATAGCAGCATCTCCGCAGGCTACCGTTTGTAAGGGAGCTGTGGTGATTCTTAAAAGATCACTATTTGCGCTATAAAATCCCAAGCGTTCCCATTGAAGCTGCGCTTCATACTCCCGCCCCGCTTCGAGGCTCCTGATCAGCGTAGTGGTATCACCGGTTATTGTTATCGTTTGCCAGTCATAAGTAATATTATCCCTGGCAACGGCCCTGTATTGGAGACGATAAGCATCTGCTGCAGCACGTGGCCAGTGATAACGGATCTGCCGATCACCCTGCGCAGTTCCGTAAAGCACCGGCTTCTCCGCATGCTCAAATGGATTGACTCCAAGATAAGTGAATGTACAACTCTGACTATACCCCTGGTTACTGTATAAGTCCTTTCCTTCCTTATCTGTTGCCTGTACAATCCAGACATATTGCATACTGTCAATAAGCGCAGGTTCTGCCGGACCATATAAAATAGTTGTATTATCCGTCGTCGTGGTGTAAAGAGGCCTGGTGCTACGAATAATGTAATCGGGATTAGTCCCGGCCGGCTTTACCTCGTACAAAGAAAATATGTAGGATACGTTTACCTGGCTGGTATTCCGGCCAGACCAGTTAAACGTGAGATACTGCGGCTCCCGTTTTTCCACCTTGCTGCCACAAACGGGCAGATTCAATAAAGGCGGATCACTTTTTTGCAAAAAGAATACACTGGCAATAGCATTGCTGATCTGTATGCCAGGCCGGTGAAAATCATATGCCTGGAAACTCAGGCGATAAGACCCCTCGGGCAATGACCGGGTCCGCTCATATTCTTCCCGGCTATAACCGCCACTAAAAAGAAGATTATCTGCCATAAAATACTCCGCCAATGCCGCGCCACTAATAATGACCGGCACGCCCGCATTTAATGTTAGCGGCTGCGGATGGAAAGTTGGTATTGTACGCATGATCACGGTACCATTCCTCTCCAATGTCATTGCCAGGCTAATATCATAGCCAGGCTGAGTAAGATCTCTCTGCAGGAGAATCACCCTCAATTTTTCGTCAACTCCTGTATAATAATCAGGCAGGTAAAGGCTATAAGGTGGTATGATCTGTGTACTGGCACTAACAGGATAATCCTGTGCCTGCAAGGCAACTGTATAGGAAAACAATAGGATTATTAAAAAGCACAGGTTTTTCATCTAATGTTTTTTATGGCCAGGACAGCTGCCCGTCCTGGCCAATCACTCAAAATTGGCTGATTATAAATGGCACATCTTTACTATCATTTTCTGTTAGCACCCGTAGCAAGTGCATCCCGGATAGCACATTCCCCAAATCAAAACTATCGGCTATCAAAAGAGCCGGCGCATATTGCTTTCGCGCCAGCATCCTTCCATTCAGGTCATATACACTGATGGTCGTTTGCTGTTTCCTGTTAAGCTGAACTTTACATGTAAAATAACCCCGGTTGGGGTTAGGCGACACCATCACTGTATCAATTATGCTGGCAGGTAACTGATATACAGGTAGGGATAAGGGGTCATAAGGCAGGATATTTATCCCTTTCTGTAAATTGTATGTACAGGTACCAAAGCTGGCGTACATTTTTATCCAGTAGTCTCCCTGGCGATTAAACCTGATCAAAGGCGCATTATATGGATCTGTACCCAGCCATTCCGCACCAGGAGAAAACTCCCAGCTCACCGTATCGGGAGCTGGCAAACATATTTCCCTGACAGCTAGTGTATCTGTAACATTATCCTGTGAGACGACGAGGAAGTTGACCAGGGGTTGTGTATTCCTCTTATTGAGCATCACCTCCTCTTCCAAAAAACAATCATTCGCATCCTTTACTGCTACTGTATACTTTCCTGCTGCCAGGTGAGTGAAGATGGAATCGCTGCCCCAATTTGCATCTCCCAATGAGTAGGCGTAAGCAGCCGTGCCTCCTTCAGCAAGCACCCCGACAATACCATCCTCCAATCCATCACACACGCCCGATGTTTTTAATTTCATTGTCAGCAATGAGGGTTCTGGAATCGTATATTCTCCTGATACCCTACACCCTGCCCCGTCACTTAGCAACAGGTGATATTGCCCCGCCTGCAGCCCGTCCAGATTACCTGTATTCAAAGCTGTCTCCTGCCAGGTATAGTGGTAAACCCCATCCCCACCTGTCGCTGTTATATCCAATGCTCCTGTAGCCGTTCCGTAACAGCGGACAGGCATTACCCGCGCGGTTAAATTAAGAGCCGGATCTTCCGCTGTTATGACAGCATCATATTTCGTAGCACAGCCAAAATCGTCCTTTGCATATATTGTATAGCTACCCGCAGCTAGTCCGGAGAAAGATGGAGTAGTCCTCCAATTCGTATGATCCAATGAATAGGTATAAGGAGCCGTTCCCCCGGTTGTTATAAAACTAAGCATACCCGTGGTATCTGCTCCGCAATAAACCCCTTTATTACCCGTAATACTGACCTTTAATGCCTGCCGGGTAGTATCTTCCGATACCTGCACCGCTGAAGATTTTTTACACCCCCTATCATCCATTACATAAACCGTATAGGCACCAGCCAATAAGCCATCAAAAACCGGTGATGCCTGCCACAACTCATTATCCAGGCTAAAAGAAAGCGCGTAAGCATTTCCTGAAGCGCTAATATCAATCCGGCCATCATCATTCCCCCTACAGGTGATATTGCTCACATTAGTTTGAAAGTAAAGGCTATCAGGTAAAGTTATTGTATAAGTATCTGCTGCCCAGGCCATACATCCCCTGCCATCCTCTACGCGAATGTCATATTCTCCTGCTACAGTTATGGGGCCAAGCGGTGTATATGTCTCTCCATGATCTCCCGAATAAGCAATTGTATACTTCCCATCGCCACCCGAAGCCCTGACATCGAAGGTGGCTCCAGCTTCCAGGCACACTGCTTCCCTTATACTCACATCATCTACTGACACCGGCAGGGGATTAGTAAATACAACCGTATCAGATGTCACACTACATTCCCTGTCTGTAACCCTAACCCTATATGTACCGGGCCCTACATCCTCTATTTGTCTGCCAACAGCAAACCAGCCTGGCTCCCTTAGCTTTTCCCAGGTGTAATTATAGGTCCCTGTGCCACCGCTTACATTTGCCTGCAAATACCCATTTGCGGCATTATAACAGGTGACCGGGATGCTTTCCAGTTTTAACGCTAATGGCGGCCGTTCGTAGATTGTAAATTGACCGGATACCACATCCCCACAACCCGTATTATTCCTTCTTACCTGCACCGTATACTCCCCCGCAGGAAGATGATCAAAGTCTCCTGTTGTATTCGTCATCTGTACGGGGCCGGTGAGTACATACAGACTTCCATTCCCACTCACCCGCAAATGCCCGTCATTAGCTCCCTGGCAACTTACTGAATCAGCATTTATTAACTGCAATTCCAGTGGCACAGGCCCCCTTATACTCAGCAGGGTATCCCATGCTGGGCAGACCGGATGCGCAATATCAAATAACCTGATTGTATATTTTCCCGCTGATAGCCCGGAAAGTGAGTCCTGTAATACTCCCGCTTCATTATACAAATGAATTCCCGCGCCAGGTGCTGTAATATCTATTCTTCCATCAGGTTCCAGGTTACAGGAACTTTCGGCAACATGGATTGTACCGACAATCTTTGCCGGCTCGGTAAGCGTAATACTCACACGCTGCACATCATTACAAGCCGTATCACTCACCATTGCCTCGTAGGTACCCGCACCCAAATCCTGCCAGGTACCACTTGTATTATAAAGTACATCTCCCCCGGGCGTTTTTAACCCATAACTATACCCGGCACCCCCACTTGCCTGCACACTAATCACGCCATCCCTGCCACCATTACATCCGATAGGTGTGACTGATTTTATAGCCAGTGATAAAGCCGCCACCTCCGGCACCACGACCTTTACAGGTGTCAGGCAATTACCCGCACTCCCCCCACTGTTCACCAACCATAATGTATAAGCACCCGCCTTCACCCCTGCTATACTCACTCCCTTACTCACACTATCCGCCCCATTGCTCCAATCTACCAGGTCACCACAATTTGTCGTACAGACAGTAGTCACATTACCCGGACGCAATAACCAGTACATCAATGGCTCCGCGCTGCTAATGGCTGTTCCCGGAAGATAAATCTCACCATTCGCTTTTCCCGCACAGGCAGGTGTAACCAGCAATTCACTCATACTTTTCACTAGCGGAGCTGCCGGTATAATCGTATAAAAATCAGATGCTGCGCTATAAGGAGAATAATACACCTGGTTGTCATACTCAGCCTTCATACGACACCTGAAACGAACGTTCACAACCCCTGTTACATTCATATACAACATCGGTACAAATGAGTATGAATAGGAAGAAGTGGAATCCAAAGCCACCCATGCAGCTGTCCCGTTCAGGCTATACTCCCACACGACCCCACTACTCACTATATAATCATTCAGCAAAGGCCAGTTATCCGCAGAGCGTAATGTAATAGCACTATTAACACAAGTTTGTGTACCTGAAGACAGCTCCGCTATCACCCGGTGCGGTGCCACCATCTCATACACATATCTTACTGAGAAATACCCTGTGCTCCTTTCCCCGCCATAAAATTGTATATCCCCCCTGATAGCGCCCACCGGGTATACATTACCGCTACTTACCGTTCCTATCATAGCATCATCCCGATACAACAAAAATGGAGGAATATGACTCACAATAGCCTTGTAAACAGGGCCACCTGTGGCTGACATAGGAGAAGCACCCAATGTCATCGTTTTATCAAATGAAAGTGAACCGATTGAACCTGTTTGCGTGAGATGAGCATATACATTTACACTTAATTGCGCAAAACCAGACAGATGTAATAATAATATTATTACCGTGGTAACAAACTTCATGATATAGGCTTAATTGTTATTGTTTTGGTTGATATTCTTATAAAGAATATGGTCTGTAATGCAGCATGGACAATGGTTAACAATCATGCTGCCGTGGTTATTACGAATATACGAATGTATTCCAAATAAAAAATTAATTTTGAAAAAAATGCCATGGACCAATCGCTTCGACTCGCACTTCAACAATACCAACATCTTTGGAAACATGATTCATTCCCTCCCAAAACCATACTTCTCAAAGAAGGAGAGATCGCGCGCAAAGTTTACTTAATCAAAAAAGGATGTATCCGCACCTGGTTCAACCACGATGGCAAAGACATCAGTTTTCAATTCTTTTTCGAAGGGGAAGCCTTCTCCTCTATCGAATCATTCAACAAGCAAACACCCAGCCCCTACTCTATTGAAACTATCGAACAAACAGATGTTCGCTGGCTCCTCCCTGAAGACCTGCAGCAAATGCGCCAGCACCCTCTCATCAATACTTTCCTCATGGACCGCGCCATTGACCGGCAGGCAGCATTTATCCAACACTTCTTTTCCTTCCTCCGCGACACCCCCAAACAACGTTATCAAAACCTTCTTGCAGAGCGACCACAAGTAATACAGCGTGTTCCTTTGCAGTATATTGCATCTTATCTGGGGATTACACAGGTATCACTCAGCAGGATCAGGGCGCAAATCAAATAACCTGCTTTTTAACAATCGTTAAATTTTACCTCCGGACATCCCCTCATCTTTGTTCTCTAAAAAATAATCGCCATGCAAATAATCCCCGTTTTCCGTGTCTTTGATTACAACAAAACCATTGAATTTTATGTCAACTGGCTGGGATGTACGATCACCTGGGAACATCGCCCGGAAAACAGTCCTTTTTACTTACGCATGTCCCTCCGTGGCCTCCCCTTCGACCTCTCCGAACATCATGGAGAATGCTCCCCCGGTGCCCGGTTCTCTATTTCAGATTTCGAAGGATTGCAAAAATATCACGAAGAACTCTTAGCCAAAAATTACCCTTATAACCGCCCCGGCCTGGAACGGGTAGAATGGGCCTCCGATACTCTCGAGATGATCGTGACCGACCCCTTCTCCAACCGCATTTTCTTCAATGAAAAAGTAAAGGATTTTAATACCATCAGCCCCTCCGCTATCGCCCTCCTGTTCACAAAGTCGCACACCCGCATTCCTTTTATGAAAGAAGCCGCCAAATTACTCCATGCACTACCGGATGATACCGAAAAGACTCCTATGTTCTACGCCAGAGTTCAGCATTTTGAAAACAGGTACTACAGCATCGATCAAATGCTTGCACCTACCGGCATTACCAATATCCTGGAACTCTCTTCCGGCTACTCTTTCAGAGGCCTGGATATGGCTGGTAATAAAGCTGTGCACTTTATTGATACTGATCTCGAAGATGTGATCAGCAGGAAACAACAATTTGTCAATCAATTGCAGCAGGGACCGCTGAAAGGCCATCTACAATTAGCCCCACTCAATGCACTGGATGATACACAATTTGAAAGAATCATCAATTCCTTCCCCGAAGGTCCCATTGCTATTGTCAATGAAGGCTTACTGATGTACCTGAATATGGAAGAAAAGAAACAGCTGGCAGGCAATATCCATAAAGCCCTAAAAGAAAGAGGCGGTTGCTGGATTACTGCCGACATCTACATTCCTTCTCCTCTCGATGGCAGACAGGCATATACCCAGCGGCAGCAAAGATTTCTCAACTTCCATAAAGTAGAAGAAAATAAATTCGCCTCCTTCCAAGCAGCAGAAGAATTTTTCACTGAAGCTGGTTTCATTATCACGAAAAACACACCCAATGAAATGATTTTTCGTGACACCTGGCTCTTAAGTACAAAATAATCTACCCGATTCTCCGTTTAATTAGGCATGTAGCAGAATTTCCCTCACCATAAAATCTGAAAAACCATGAAAACCATGCCTATGCTGCTGTGGGCAGCCCTGTTATCGCTATGCTTCAGCTGTAACAAACGAGAATCCTCCATTACCTTAAAAGCCAGTGGATTATCCGTAGCCAACACCTCTCCCGCCGGAGATGTCGTAGGCAAAATAGTCGTAGGCTACCAGGGCTGGTTTGCCTGTACAGGAGATGGCTCTCCTATCAATGCCTGGTGGCATTATACGCAGGACTGGGCCAAGATTCCATCCGCTACCAACAATGGGATCAAGTCCTGGCCGGATGTCAGGGATTATACCAGCACCTTTCAAACAGGCTGGCCTGCTCTCGGCAACGGTTCGCCTGCTACTTTATTTTCCTCCTACACTGACCAGACTGTGAACACCCACTTTCGCTGGATGCAGGAGAATGATATTGATGCCGCCGCACTGCAACGTTTCAATCCCAATGGGCAGGAAGGTCCTATCCGCGACTCCGTGACTGCAAAGGTGAAACGCGCTGCTGAAACCTATGGCCGTAAATTCTACATCATGTACGATGTGAGCGGATGGACCAATATGCAGTCCGAAATCAAAACCGACTGGCTGGCTAAAATGTCCGCCTATACTTCCTCTTCAGCTTACGCTATGCAAAACGGCAAACCCGTTGTTTGCATCTGGGGCTTTGGTTTTAATGATGACAATCATCCATGGTCTGCCGATATATGCATCGATGTCATAAACTGGTTTAAGAACCAGGGATGTTATGTAATCGGTGGTGTACCTACACACTGGAGAGAAGAGAACAGCGATTCAAGACCTGCATTCCTCAATGCTTACAAAGCCTTCAACATGCTCTCTCCCTGGATGGTCGGAAGAATAGGAAATGCCGGTGAATCCGACAATTTCTTTACGAATGTAAATACGCCCGACCAGGCATTTTGCAACGCAAATGGAATTGACTATCAACCCTGCGTATTGCCCGGTGACCTGCAGGAAAAACAACGCGCCCATGGAGACTTCATGTGGAGACAGTTTTACAATATGATCCGTGTAGGTTGTCAGGGTATTTATATTTCCATGTTCGATGAATACAATGAAGGCAACCAGATCGCCAAGACTGCAGAAAGTGCTGCTTTCATACCTGCCGGATCAGGCTTTGTCACCCTGGATGAAGATGGTGTAGCCTGCTCTGCGGATTACTATTTAAGACTCACCGGCGATGGCGGCCGGATGCTGAAAGGACAAATCAATTTAACTGCTATCCGGCAAACACCTACTCAACCCGGTGGCACAGCTAATAATCCTGTGGGTTTAACTATTACATTGAAAGGTTCTAATAACCTGTATGTGAGTAGTGAAAATGGTACTCAGGCCATGAATTGTAACCGGACCGCTGCAGGTGGCTGGGAATCATTCTTAGTGGTGGACGCAGGTAATGGAAAGATCGCTTTAAAGAACAATGATAAATACGTATCCTCCGAAAACGGATTGCAGCCCATCACCTGCAATCGTAGCACCATTGGCGTATGGGAGCAGTTTGATTGGGTGACCAATGCAGACGGCAGTATTTCATTGAAAGGGAATAATGGCCTGTACATTTCCAGCGAAGATGGATTACAAGCCATGACGTGCAACAGGACGACTGTGGGTGGTTGGGAATCCTTCAGATTAAATCAGTAAATTCGACACTCGCTTATACCGGATAAAAGTATAAGCGAGTGTTTTAAATGGAGGAATATCGCATACCAGTCCCTGCGTCATGGGAACAAGTTTTCACACATTTTTACTATGCTGCCAACCATAGCAATGCACCCGTGCAAAAACAATTGCTGCCTACCTTTTCCTCCATCATGGCCTTTAATTTCGGACCACCCATCCCCTTACAATATGGTAACGAAACTTTTCACCCTATCGAAAGAACACTGGTGATAGGCCCTATCAAACAATCCATGAAATATACCCTGCCACCCGGCAGTAAAATACTGGTAGCTAATTTTAAAGATGATGCCTTTTACAGGTTCTTTGGCAAGCCGCTCCAACATTACCTCACAGACCCGGACAAATTAATACAGACACATTGCTTTGCCGATCTCTGGCAAGAAATACACACCCTTGAAGATCCCGCCGCCCAGGTAGAAAAACTGCTGGACTTCTCAGGTACCTATCTTTGTGAAAGGGATCCTGCAGCTGCTAATATTATTGAAGATGGATTTAATGACAGCCCTAAACAAATAGCCGAAAAAAGCGCACAAAGCGAGAGAACGATCCAGCTAAATTATAAGAAGTACCTGGGCTTCAGTTCAAAGGAAATAAACAGGTACCAGCGCTTTCAGAAGGCAATCGGCCTGCTGGTGCCGGGGCAGGCACCGGATTGGTTTGAAATAATTCATGCCTGCGGCTATTATGATCAAAGTCACCTGATCAAAGACTTTACACATTATCTCGGGGTATCACCACAGGTTTATCTGCAACTGCACGATGTAATGTGTATAGCAGGGAGCTAAAAAAAAGGCACCATCTATAACGATGATGCCTATCCTGAAAATATACTATTGTGCTGCTTTAATACTATTATTCGGTTGGTGATCAGCATACCATTTACCCAGTGTAGTCAGGTTTCCGCTCGCATCTATCAGGGAAGAAGGCCATAAACGGGCACTTGTCGGGGAACTGGAGAACCAGGAATAACGCTGTACATAAGGCAATGAATCGAGCTTAGGCAATAAACGCTGCATAAAACCTAATACCTGATCAGGTGTATACATATTGCCCGCTACAGTAGTAGCATTGTTATCTACGGTTGCAAACTCAGTGATCCAGATCGGCTTATGATATTTATTGTACAAGTCGGACAATACTGACACAAAGTGCGTATCATCTAATCCTACATACATGTGTACGCAAATGAAATCTACACGATAATTCTTTACGATACAGGAATCCAGGAAATCGTAGATCCATTTCTGTGTAGGCCATGCAGCAGCAGGGCTACCCAGTGGCAAACCGATGCTTTCCAGTTTGGGCCAGAGCTCCAGGGCCTTTGCCACCGTCATGTTGGATTGATCGGAAAGATCCGGTTCATTAAAGCCCAGGATGTACTTTACTTTTCCTTCCTTTTTCAGGTTGTTGACATAAGCAATGTTCGCATCTGTGACATTGCCAGCGCCCCAGAACATGGTTACAAATTCAGCGTTCTGCGGTGCCACATCCAGGGGTGCATCTGTACCCCAGGTATAGAACCAGTTGGCTTTCAGTTTCACAATGTTGCCGTTCCAGGTACCATCAGTAGTATAGGTGCTGAAGCAGGCACCTTTTTTACCGTTGGATGTACTGCTGTTTGTTGTGTCATCTTTCTTGCCGCAGGCGAAAAGCAGGGTGAGGGAAAGAATGAGGAGTGAATTGGTTTTCATTAAGTAGGTTACTACAGTGAGTGATTAAAGCACAAAGATATTTATTTTTTATAATATTTCATATATAACACCCGGGAGCTGCTGTGGGTTTTAATAAATTCAACATGATCCAATACCGGTTTTATTGAGTACTTTTAATATAACTTAACAACCTATGAAATTATTCTCCATTGTATTGTTGCTTTTGATAAGCACCAACTGTTATTCACAGCATATTACGGACAAAAACTTCGCTTACCGGAATGGCCTGCAGGAAGCAAATTTTAATGGCAAAAACGGGAAAAATGGTAATAACGGAGCCGGACGATTATTACCTACCCTGTTTAACATGGCCAGACGGGGTGGTAATGGCAAACCAGGTAAGCCCGGCCCCACGCTACAGGTAAAAGTAGCTGCTTTCCCTGATGGCGATTCTTCCATTCTTTTCATTACCATTACCGCAGGAAAGAACAATACGCATAGCTACTATGTGAACCCCCGCTATGGAAAGCTCATTATTTCTGCAAATGGTGGAGATGGCGGTAATGGTGGTGACGGGGAGACAGGTGATAGAACTGGTGAAAAGCGCCCCTATGGCAACAGTGGCGGAGCAGGAGGCAACGGTGCAGACGGAGGTGATGGCGGCACGATCATCGTAACATACGATTCAACTGCATTACCCTACGCTAACTGTAATTGCATCTTCTATAACAACTTCGGTGGCAAAGGTGGTGGATCCGGTGCAGGAGGGCAAGCCTCCGGTACTGTCAGTGCGGACGGCAGCGCAGGTACAAACGGAAGAAATGGAGAATCCGGACCCAATGTGCTCATACAGGGCCCGGATAAAAAAATCATCCAGATCAAATAATCCATCAGTCACTCCACTTCCAGTTACTGATCTCGGGCATGTCTTCCAGGTGTTCCCTGATGTAAGCATCATGCTCTGCGAGTTTCGCTTTAAATAGTTCAAGGACTGCAGTACCCTCAATTCCTTTCACCCGCTTAATCGCCTCCATTGCCAGGTGATAGCGGCTCATGTTATTCAGTACCACCATATCAAATGGTGTAGTAGTGGTTCCTTCTTCCATAAAGCCCCTTACATGGAACCTCACCGGATCCGGTCTTCCATGCACCAGGTCATGTATAATCCGCACATACCCATGGAATGCAAAGATCACAGGCTGTGTATCTGTAAATAAAGCGCTAAAACGCTCCGGTTCCATACCATGTGGATGACTCTCCCTTGGTGATAAGGACATCAGGTCTACCACATTCACCACCCGCACTTTTAATGATGGCAAATGCTTTCGCAGCAACCAGGCCGCTGCCACTGTTTCCAGCGTAGGCACATCTCCCGCACAAGCCAAAACCACATCCGGTTGCCCATCGTCATTATTCCCCGCCCACTCCCACACAGAAGCACCATGTGTACAGTGCTGTATAGCCGAATCCATGTCCAGCCATTGCAATTCAGGCTGCTTACCTGCTACTATCAGGTTCACATAATCACGACTCCGCAAACAGTGATCCAATACCGACAATAAACAATTCGCATCCGGAGGCAGGTAGATCCTGATCACATTACTTTTCTTATTCACCACTGTATCAATAAACCCTGGCCCCTGATGACTGTACCCATTATGATCCTGTCGCCAGCTATGTGAAGTCAACAGGTAATTCAATGAAGCGACTGATTGTCGCCACGGCAATTCCCGGCAGGTCTTCAGCCATTTTGCATGCTGATTAAACATCGAATCAATGATCGTAACAAACGCCTCATAACAGGGAAAGATGCCATGCCTGCCTGTAAGCAAATACCCCTCCAGCCATCCCTGGCAAAGGTGTTCACTCAATACTTCCATTACCCTGCCATCGGCAGACAGATGATCATCCTCCGGCAATATTGTCTCTGCCGTCATGCGGTTCGTCACCTCGAACACCGCTCCCAGCCTGTTACTATTCGTCTCGTCCGGACAGAATAACCTGAAGTTTGTATTAGCTAAAAAAACATCTCTCAGGAGTTTGCCTGCCTCTACCGTCGTTTCTGCCGTTAACTCACCCGGCTTTACTACCGGCAACGCATATCTGCGAAAATCAGGCAAGTCTAGATCTTTGAGCAATTTGCCCCCATTCGCGTAAGGTATCGCACTCATGCGCTTCTCTCCTTCCGGTGGCAAAGCAGCCAGTGAAGCAATCAGCTTACCATCCGCATCAAAGAGCGTTTCAGGATGATAACTTCTTAACCATTCTTCTAATAAAGCTAATTGCGCAGGATCGTTCTTTACATCAGTCAATGGTACCTGGTGCGCTCTGAAAGTACCTTCTATAGCCTTGCCTTTCCACTCTTTTGGCCCCGTCCAGCCTTTCGGCGAGCGCAGGATAATCATAGGCCAGTGCCTTGCAGCTCCCTGCCGGATTTCTGTGATTTGAGCATAGGCCAGATCCAGGGCTCCGGCCATCAAAGCATGCATCTCCATAGGATCATCACCTTCCACAAACAAGACTTCATATCCATGTCCTGCAAATAAATTTTCCAATGCATTATCCGACATCCTCGCCATTACCGTAGGACCTGAGATTTTATAGCCATTCAGATGCAGGATAGGTAAGACTGCTCCATCCCGCCTGGGATTTAGAAACTCCACCGACTTCCAGCTTCCGGCCAAGGGCCCTGTCTCCGCCTCACCGTCTCCCACCACACAAACGGCTATCAGGTCAGGATGATCAAACACGGCTCCAAATGCATGTGCCAGTGAATAACCCAGTTCTCCGCCCTCATGGATGGAACCTGGCGTGTGTGCACTGACGTGACTGGGTATACCGCCGGGTGTAGAGAACTGTCTGAAAAATAAATTTAGCCCTGCCTCATCCTGCGTAATATGCGGATAGATCTCCGAATACGTACCTTCCAGGTAGGCATTCGCCAGCAATGCCGGAGCCCCATGGCCCGGTCCGCAGATGTAAAGCATGCTTGCCTGCGTTTGCCGGATCAGCCGGTTAAGATGTACATAAATAAAGTTCAGGCCGGGAGATGTACCCCAGTGGCCAAGTAGCCTGGGCTTGATGTGTGCTGCCTTTAATGGTTCTTTCAGTAAAGGATTCGCCTGTAAATAAATCTGGCAGGCAGCCAGGTAATTCGTTGCCTCCCAGTAGCGATGCAGTAAATCTAACATATTATATGAAGGTTTGAGTGTGTTGTGCAATCATCAACTCTTCATTGGTTATCATCACACGAACTGTAGCCGTGCTATCGTTGGCTGAAATAATTTCCGCTTTTTCTTCGTTGGCCTTTTCATCTATTACAATGCCCAGGAATTCCAGTCCCTGGCAAATACGACTCCTGATCACGGGTGCATGCTCTCCTATTCCTCCTGTAAAGACCAGTGTATCTACACCTCCCAATACAGCGGCCAGGGCACCAATGGTTTTACGCGCATGATAGCAGAACATCTGAAGTGCCTCCGCTGCATGCGGATGCGAAGCTTCCTGCTCGAGCAACTGCTGTACATCCCCACTTTCGCCTGACACTGCTTTCAAACCTGATGACTTATTCAGCATCTTCGACAATTCACTGCTTGTCATGCCTTTTTCTTCCAACAGGTACAAGAGTACGCCGGGATCCAGGTCCCCCGCTCTCGAGCTCATCATCAATCCACCTGCCGGGGTCATGCCCATAGTGGTGTCTACACTTCTGCCATCCTGTACGGCGGTACAACTGGCTCCATTTCCCAGGTGTGCCACCAGCACCCTGTTGCCCGGAGATAAGGGGAGCAGCTGCTGCATGATACTTTCATAAGACAATCCATGAAAACCATAATGAATCACCCCTTCCTTCCACAATGCCCTCGGCAAAGGATAATACCGTGCTTCAAACGGCATATGCTGGTGGAAGGCAGTATCGAAACAAGCCACCTGCTTTACGGATGGAAACTCAGCCTGTAAGCGGGCTATTACATCCAGCGAAGAGGGCAGATGCAATGGTGCGAGAGGAATGAGTTCTTTTAAAGATTGTATCACATCATCCGACAGGAGTACTGGTTCAAAATGCTTCTCTCCTCCCTGCACAATGCGGTGGCCAATAATCGCCACACGATACTGTTGAAATTGGGTTCGCAATAAGCGAAGTACTTCCTCCACCGCGTCTTTCATATTGGCTGCATCCTTTACATTACCCGATTCAAGTTGTTGTAAGGGCAATGTAGTCGTATACAAGGCGAACTTGAGGCTCGATGATCCACAATTGATCGTCAAAATCGTTTCCATGGTAGAACATGTTAATTACCCAACCGGGTATTCAAATCCACATCCTCAGGATTCTGCACAACCGGCACTTCGACCGCCGCCCGGTTTCCCATAATAGGATTCAGGTAATTGTTGTACACGGCCAGCAGGCCATCTACAACATTGTCCGGCCCTATAATCGGGCTATAGGAAAAGGCGTAGGAAATATCTTCGGCATCCTCTTCTTTTTTCATGAGGAAATAACTGCTTTTTATGAAGGAACCCGCATTTTCAGCTACTGCAGCTGTCGCTACCGGAGCTAATCTAACCCACTCATCCGGCCAGATTTCTGATGCAGGGCGACCCAGTGAATCAGGATGGCCTTTGCCCGCAAAAGGTATGAATGCATCGTTGTAAAGATGTATGAACTGCTCACCCCACCAGATGAACATAGGCTGCACCGAAGTGAGCATAACCCGCACACAGGTGCGTAAATGGAGTGGCCATTTATCAGGAGTACCTATGATATTGTTTTCCCAGGGATAGATGTGCATCATTTGTCCGGTCTCCCCGCCATTGATAAATAATTCTTTTGGGTCCATAGTGTCTTTTACATATCATACTCACTAATCATGCCTAAGCAGGTAGTTGACCGTTAATAATAATTAACATCCTTTTAGGTATTTATTAAGTACTTTAGTCTCTCCTTATTTCATACACCACCATCTCTTCTGCTCACCTCTAAATTTTAACCATATGAAACAGCAGCAGACAGTATTGATTATTGATGATGATGCAGACGACAGGCTCTTTTTGACAGAAGCAATCACAGACGTATCTCCCGGTTCACGTATGCACAGCTGTAACAGCGGTATAGAAGCCCTTGACCTGTTGAGTAAAAAGAAGATCGCTTTGCCTGATTTCATTTTCCTTGACCTGAACATGCCAAAAATGAATGGGAAGGAATGTCTCGTTGAATTGAAAAAGCTCCTGCACCAGACACTCACAAAAATCATTGTCATGAGTACCTCCGATATGAAACGCGATATCGAGGATGCTTTAGCGCTCGGTGCGCATTTATTTTTCACAAAACCCGGAACTTACACAGAATTGTGTAGCCATGTGAAGAAAATAATCTTTTCTAAAACAACTCCGCTCAGTTTCACCCTGAAATAAGGGGTATGGACTCATTTTGAACATATTGCCGCTATTGATCACATCAATATCGCGGGGAAGGTTTATTGCCTTCAATAAAGATTTAACATAAGTCTGGACACGGGCCTTCTATATCCCGTCTTAATTGCTAGAACGTCACTAAAAGATCACCATAAGGGCACCATAAGGTCACCTGTATATCCCCGGGATATTGAAGTGACCTTATGGTGCCCTTATGGTGACCATATGGTGGCCTCTTAGCATCGATTTCTCACTATCGCTTCAATGATAGTTTCTGATAGGAAACCACCTGTACTTTCTCCATTAACCCGAATTGTCCGATCTTTGCGCCTTGAAAAAAGGAGCTAACTATGGAATTCGGAATCAGCACATTTGGAGAAGTTACACCAGACCATGTACCCGGCAGGGCGATGAATGCCCATACCCGGATGCAGGAGTTACTCGCAGAAGCTAAATTATCTGACGAAATAGGATTGGATGTCTTTGCCGTTGGGGAACACCACCGGCCTGATTTTATCATTTCTGCACCAGAAGTGACCCTGGGTGCCATTGCTGCTGTCACCAGCCAGATCCGCCTTTCCAGTTCCGTTACCGTATTGAGTTCTGCTGACCCGGTACGCACTTTTCAGAACTTTGCCACCCTGGACCTCATTTCCAGTGGCAGGGCCGAAATCATGGCCGGCAGGGGCTCATTTATTGAGTCATTTCCCCTGTTTGGCTATCATTTGAATGATTACGATGAGCTGTTCATCGAAAAACTGGACATGCTCACCCAGATAAATAACAATGAAATCCTTAGCTGGAAGGGTAAATACCGGGCACCAATCCGGGAAAGAGGGATCTATCCCCGTCCTTACCAGGATAAATTGCCTATCTGGCTCGCTATCGGCGGTACCCCTGCATCTGCAGCCAGGGCAGGTAGAATGGGCCTGGGAATGACCGTGGCCATACTGGGAGGCATGCCTAAGCAATTCCTAAATATTGTGCAATTGTTCCGCCAGTCAGGCGCTGATGCAGGCCATCAACCCGATGCCCTGCCACTGGCCATCAACAGCCAGATGTATATTGCCGAAGACTCAGCCACTTCCGCCAATGAATTCTGGCCTACTTATGAAATATTGATGAACCGTGTCGGAGAAGAAAGAGGTTGGTCTCCTATCACCCGGGGGCAATTTGAGTATTTACGCTCTCCCGAAGGGCCACTTTTTGTAGGTAGTGTGCAGGAAGTGGTGGACAAAATTATCTATCAAAGTAAACTTTTTAATCATAACCGTTTCCTGGCCCAGATTATTAAAGGCGAGCTTCCGCACGACAAGATGCTGAATTCCATCGAGTTATTCGGTCGCAAAGTGGTACCTGCTGTTCGCCGGCAATTGCAGGCTGAGCTATAAGCAAGGTGCCTTTTATCCTGAATATTCTTGGGAAAAGACAGGGTTATATTTACATTTGTACCTTGTTAGGATCAACGCTATAAACCGGACTAAGCATGTATGACATTTGTTGTATAGGACATATTACATTAGATAAAGTTGTGACTACCCGCTCGGTGGTACATATGCCTGGTGGAACTTCTTTCTATTTCTCCAGTGCCATCCGGAATATGGATGTAAAATATTCAATGGTGACTGCCCTCGCTGAAAAAGAGAGGTACATTGCCGAAGAACTGAGAGCCAAGGGAACTGAAATCGTGGTGCTGCCCAGTGCCAATACCCTTTACTTCGAGAACATTTACTCTGAAAATCAGGACCATAGAACTCAACGCGTGAGTCAGCTGGCAGATCCCTTCACTGCGGAACAGCTGTCTGATATCAACGCCCGCTTCTTTCACCTCGGCCCACTGGTAGCTGATGACATTCCCGTATCCGTGATCCGGGAACTGGCTAAGAAGGGAAAAGTCTCCCTCGACGTGCAGGGTTACCTGCGCAAAGTGGAGAATGAGCAGGTCATCCATATTGACTGGCCGGCTAAAAAAGAAGCCCTTCAATATGTACATATCCTGAAAGCCAACGAATCTGAAATGGAAGTGCTGACCGGCACCAATGATGTACGCAAAGGTGCGATGACCCTGGCCTCCTGGGGCGTAAAAGAGGTGATCATTACCCTGGGGAGCAGAGGATCCGTGGTGTATAAGGATCAGACCTGGTACGACATTCCTGCATACATCCCCACTACTTCGGTAGTAGATGCCACCGGTTGTGGAGATACCTATATGGCAGGCTACCTCTATCAGCGCGTGAATAACGCAAACCCTCAGGATGCAGGAGAGTTCGCCGCAGCAATGGCTACTTTAAAGATCGAAGGTTCAGGGCCTTTTACCGGCAATGCAGATGATGTGACCAGATTCCTGGCTGCCAATCATAGCTATACCTTTTCACTGACGGCTTAATTGTTTCTAAATAATTGATTTAAAGACCCGTTTGCCAAAAAAGCAAACGGGTCTTATTTTTTGTTATAAAATCCCTGTTTACAGTGAGCTTATATATAGCATTATTATCTAAATTCGCCCAATAAACCGAATTCATCTATTAATCTGGCACAATTTTACAGGTCTATATTCCAGATGAATTAAAAACTACGACCATGAAACAGATATTTTTAGCTTTAGCAACATCAGCCGTCTTATTCGCATGTCACAATTCAGCAGACCAGGCGGCCATTGAAGCAGCCAAACAGGAGGCTGTGGATTCAGTAAATACTGCAAACGCTATTAAGCAACAGGTGCTCGACTCCGTGAAAGAGGCCAAGGCTGCTGCACGTGAACACCATGCCGCCGTAGCTGCACAAAACAGCAGCGCTAACAGCTCTGCCAGCAGTTCAACTGCCGCAACCACTACGACTACTACCAAAAAGAAAGGTTGGAGTCATACGGCTAAAGGTGCTGTAGTAGGTGCAGGTGCCGGTGCTATCACAGGTGCTATTATCAATAAAGATCACCTGAAAGGTGCTGCTATCGGTACTGTAATTGGTGCCGGTGTAGGTGCAGGTACTGGTGCTATCGTAGATCACGCCAAGAAGAAAAAAGAGGCTAATCAATAAAACAGAATCATACATTTTGGTCCCGGCTACAGCAATGTGGCCGGGATTTTTTATTAGCAGATATTGCTGAGCGTCCTTATCTTTATCTTCTATGCAACTATCTTTTCGTACATCCCTGCTTTTTACGTTATTATTCCTTGGCTTTAAGGCCATTCCGACTGTAGGTCAGGACAAACAAGCCATTGACGACCTGGTGAAAAGAATCATGCGATCACAGGCCATGCACTTTCAAACCCGCTTTATCCAGCCGGAAAAGGGGCACGATGTGTTTGAACTGGAATCGCAGGGCAATACCATTCTCCTGAAAGGTAGCAATGGTATCAGCATCGCCAGTGCACTTAATTATTACCTGAAAAACTACGCGCATTGCGATATCAGCTGGAATGGCACCAATATGGACCTGCCCAACCCGCTGCCAAAGGTGCCATCGAAAGTGCATAAACGAACTCCTTATCAATATCGTTATTACCTGAACTATTGTACGTTCAACTATACCATGAGCTGGTGGAAATGGGATCGCTGGCAATGGGAGATCGACTGGATGGCGCTGAATGGTGTAAATATGCCACTGGCACTGACCGGGCAGAACTCCGTGTGGAGCCGCGTGTACATGAAAATGGGCTTCACGGACAATGACCTGAATAGTTTCTTCAGCGGCCCCTGCTTCTTTAACTGGTTCTGGATGGGTAACCTGGATGGATGGGGCGGCCCGCTGCCACAGCAGTTTATGAAAGACCAGGAAGACCTGCAGAAGAAGATCCTGGCCAGAGAAAGATCATTGGGAATGAAACCTGTGTTGCCTGCATTTACAGGCCACGTACCACCTGCATTCAAAAAGAAATTCCCGGATGCAAAAGTGAAGAAAACAAACTGGGACGCAGGTTTTGATGATGTATATATCTTAGAGCCGGAAGATCCTTTATTCTCAAAGATCGGGAAGGAATTTATCGAAGAAGAAACAAAGACCTTTGGTACCGATCACTTTTAC
Source organism: Chitinophaga silvisoli (assembly GCF_003412465.1). GTDB lineage: Bacteria > Bacteroidota > Bacteroidia > Chitinophagales > Chitinophagaceae > Chitinophaga > Chitinophaga silvisoli. The sequence goes on along the minus strand of NZ_QTJV01000012.1, from coordinate 22,150 downwards.
TCTTCTGATACCTTTAATGAGAACTTACCTCCTACCAACGATTCTACTTACCTGCATACCATCAGTAAGAAGATCTATCAGTCCATGATTGATGCAGATCCTGCAGCTATCTGGGTCATGCAGGGATGGATGTTCCATTACCAGAAAGACTTCTGGCATCCTGCACAGATCAAGGCATTGCTCACCGCAGCACCTGATGACAGGATGATTGTACTTGACCTGTTCAGTGATAACTTCCCTGTATGGAACAGAACAAATGCCTACAATGGTAAACAATGGATCTGGTGTATGCTGCAGAATTTTGGTGGCAATATCGGCATGTATGGCAGAATGGACCATGTAGCCCACGATCCTGCAAATGCCCTGCATGACTCTACCGCCCGTAATTTGGTAGGTATTGGCGTAACTCCTGAGGCTATCGAACAGAACCCTGTCATGTATGCACTGATGATGGATAATGTTTGGAATGATCAGCCGATTGAACTTGATAGCTGGCTGAAAGCCTATGCATGGAGGCGATATGGCAGGCAAAACCCGGATGCGGAAGCAGCATGGGCGATCCTGCATAAAACAGTCTATGATGGTGGCCTTACTGAAGGTACGCCGGAAAGCATCCTCACAGGCCGGCCTACCTTCGATACTGTAGCACACAGAACATTGACACACCTGAATTACGCGCCAGGCAATTTACTGCCCGCATGGGACCACCTGATCACTGCTGCCGATGTATTGAAAGGTAGTGATGGATTCAGATATGATATCGTAGATGTAACAAGACAGGTATTGGCCAATTATGCTGATTCCCTGCAACAGCAGGTAGCAAAAGCCTATAAGGCAAAAGATGCTGAGCATTTTAAGAAATACAGTGAAGCCTTCCTGGTCATGCTGGATGATATGGATCGCTTACTGGCTACCAGGAAAGATTTCCTTTTAGGAAAATGGCTGGCAGATGCAAAGGCCTGGGGAACCAATCAACAGGAAAGAGCACTGTATGAAATGAATGCAAGAGACCTGATTACACTCTGGGGTGATAAAAAGAGTCCATTGCACGAGTATTCTTCCAGGCAATGGTCAGGGCTCATTAAAAACTTTTACAGGGCCAGGTGGCAACAGTTTTTTGACTACGCAGGCGATTGCTTAAAAACAGGGAAAACCATGGATTTAAAGGGCTTTGAAGAGAAGATGGAAGACTGGGAATGGAACTGGGTCAATGCGAAGGAAGTCTACCCGGTTACGACAAGTGGAGATGCGGTAGAAGTGTCCAAAGAAATACACAAAAAATATCGGGATTTGCTACGAAAAGTATACTAATAAAAAAAAGCGTTTGTCAGTCGGCAAACGCTTTTTTTATTTGGGCAGGGGCCTGGAGCCGGCTTTAAAGAAATCCCCTTATATCTTAGCTGTTGCCAGCAATGCTTTGATCTTTTCTAACTGTTCAGGCGTAGTATACTCTGCAAAAATCTTCAGGTCGAAGCAACCATAATTTTTGAATACGGTGATCGTAGAAGTCCCCCTGGAAGTCCTGGCAGAAGCACCCTTCAGGGTTGCTGACCCGATTCTCAGTTCCGCATTTTCTTCTTTCTGGGATTGTGCATCAGTCAATACGAAACTGATTGCAGCACCCGCACCATCTTCTGGCTTTACATCGCGCACCGTGAACAGTGCACCTTTGTTGGCCTGTGCATCTTCTAAGGTCAGGGTCTTTTGACGGACCATATCCTCAGGCGCATTTTTGCTCAGCGGCACATAATACTGAATTCTTCCCAGGGAAGTCTGGAGGAACCACTCATTGGGCAGGTTAAGAGATAAACCCAGTTCTTTGTTTTCATACTTCCAGTTACCATCGTAGTGACTGGATAAATCGCCGGTGGAAATGGCGGTAGTTTTCGTACAGCTACTACCGCAGCCCGTCACTATCAGACAGGTGATAATAGCTGCCAATAACAGGAATTTTGCCTTTGGCATAGGGTGTCATTTTAGGTTTTATAGCAGGGGAATATCCCCAATACATTTATAATCAGCTAGATTTTAGTTTTCCAAACAGGACAGGTGAAATTTTTAGTTTATAACACGGGAACATCTCCAATACACTTACAATTAGTTATTTCAATAGGATCAGAAAAAATTTTTGGTTGTTGAATATAGCCTTTGAAAATTCGGGTACCGGGAAATTCTTCATTACGTCCAATTGTCCATTTATTTCCCACGGATAGGTTAACTGGGTCATCCAGTTTTGTTTCCCCTTTCAAAACGCCGTCTATATAAATCTTAAGTCCCTGCTTATCACATACTCCGGCAATATGATGCCAGTGGTGCAGCCAATCTTCCGGCAAAGGTACGGTAATATCTCCCCTGCCCCAACCCCCGGCAAAAAAACTTAACATTCGTCCGTCCACAATCTGGAGCACATGGGTGTCTCCCTTGGAGAAAACATCTACCAGGCCAGGTACCTGTTCCGTAGGGTAAATCCACGCCATCATCGTGAGGGTTGTACCCATTTCATCCAGGCTGCGGGCATTGGGAATCTCCATGTAAGTATCTGCACCGGAGAGGAACGGATGCCTGCCCGGGTCCTGTATTTTGTTCTCCCCAATGATCCTGGCATCATTTCCAAAGCCTGAAAGGTCCTTCGTACCTTCCAGCGACATTAACAATGATTCCTGCGGATCCTTGTAGACTTTAAAGCGCCCGCTGACGGCAAAAATGTTTACTTGCTGCCAGCCTATAGTCCTTGCTTTTACCTGGCAGCTCACTACCTTCTTCTCCCCGGGTTCCAATGTTAGTTTGGCGGTATAAAAAGGCTGCCCGTTCAGGTTCACAGGGATCGTAAAGGTCCTGCTGCTTCCCTGCTTATTCATCACTGCAAAGGCAATACGCTGTATACTATCTTTCTTAATCAATGGTTGCAGGACCAGGTCCGATATCACCGGTGCCGCATTGACCAAAGGAGTTTTGACCAGTACCTTTCGCTCCGCCTGTTCATTCAGTTGCAATATATTCTCTCCTGCTTTATAAAGGTAACATTGCACGGAATCTCTCAATCTTGCCCCCTTACCAATCAGGCAGTTTTTAGTACCATACAGCTGCCCGTTCAGCATGATGTTTATCCTATAGACCCCGGCATCCCCATTATTTATCAATGTAAACCCAATGGGAAAAGGCTGGTCGGGGGTAGCCACGGAATCCATCGTGATTTCTGTAAGCCGGATCACGGTACGATTCACATTCTCCCGGCTGATTGCTGCTGCTACCCCTGTTTCAAATTCCAATGTACCCCCACGCTTAATAAAATCATGCGCCATATTCAGGCCTTTGTACTCCACACCGTTTAAGCGTACCTGTTGTACATAAGGGGCATGGGTATCATTGCTTTTTATCGTTAGTACTTTTCCTTCTTTCAGGTGAATCTTCATTTCCTTAAAAGCAGGGATACCCAGCGCATACAGGGGCTTCCCGGGAGCAAGGGGATATATGCCCATTGCGCTGAATATGTACCAGCTGGAAGTAGCGCCCAGGTCATCATTGCCGGGCAGACCACCAGGTGTATTGGAAAACCGGTCCTGCATGATCTTCCTGATCCATAGCTGCGTCAGGTCCGGCCTGTTGGCATCATTGAAAAGGTAAGGCACGTGAAAGACAGTTTCATTGTCAAAGATGATATGCTGTCTTTCCAATGCAGTATCCAGGCGTAGCGCAAACAATTCATCTCCTCCCATCATATTGATCAGCTCCCGGGGATGCTGTGGCACAAAGAAGGAATATATCCATTGATCGCCTTCCTTATACCCTGTATTACCCGGATTCAGTTTGAATTCGCCCTTATAGCGGGGCAACAGGAATAAAGAAGGAACATGCAATAACTGGCGGAAGGCAAGGCTCCTGTCGTCGTTCACCTTCTCATGCATTGCTTCTTTTGTAAACAGGTTGAGTGCCCAGTCATCATAAGCATACTCTACGGTGCGGGTCACCGATTCGGGATATGTAAAAGGTACATAACCCAATTCGTGATAAACCGGCATATCAGCTTGCAGATAAGGGGTATCGTTGATACTCTTTTGCATTGCTTTATACACTTCCTCCTTATCCATAGCAATACCTTTGAAATAAGCATCGGTAATGACAGGAATGCTATGATTGCCCGTCATGCTTTCGGTAGGCAGATGACCCGTGGTATGATATACCTCCAGCATAGAACGGATCATAGCCGCCTGCAGATCAGGATACAGGAGACTGAGCAAAGGATGAAGGGTACGGAAAGTATCCCATGGTGAAAAGCCTGAATAGTGGCCATTGTTCAGCCATGGTAATAAGAGGGAATGATACAGGGCGGTATAAAAAACCGTCTTGCCTTTTTCATTCTCATCATTGATCTCTATTACAGATAGCAGCTCATTCCATTGCTGGTAGGTAGCCGCTTTCACCACATCGAAAGGACGATCCTCATTACCAATCCTGGCTTCAATAGTGGTAGTTTCTTTCCTGAAAATATACAGGGTGCCGCCTTTTACGCTGCGTTGTTCCACAGGAGTGGTACTGAAACGAAAACCTTCGCCTGCAAAGATTTGTGGAGTCACGTTACCAGGAAAAGTAAATCTAAAGATCCCTCCGGCCTGTGAGGCCGTTGCCTCTACCATCGTCTGATTATCCTTAAAAACAACTTTGTAATAACCCGGCAGAGCATTTTCATTCTTATGCGAAAAATGACGGCTATAGTGATCGGGATCGAAGGATTCACTGTCACTGACAGGCATCACAGCTACATTGCCGGCGGCACCACCGGGAAAGCCACTATGGTGATCCATACAGGTAAAATAGCAAATCGTACTATCCTGGTAGTCATAGCCCCTGGCACCGGTTCTCCTTGTCTCCGGTGTCAGCTGGTAGTAGCCATGAGGAGCTACAGCCCCGGGATAGCAACCACCTTCATTCCCCCATTTGGTCAGAACAGCACTTTTGGTCGTGCCGATGAAAGGATTGACATATGCTACCGGAGATTTTACCTGTGCGCCGGCTGCACTGGAAAATAAGACCAGTAGCAGGATTAGGCGGATGTTGGCTGATAGATTCACTATGACGTTGTGGTTTGGGCTAAAAATATAAAAATTATCCAACAGTGTGTGCAAAAAAGACTACATCTCAAAAAGAGAGCGGATAAAAGTAGGCTCATCGGGACAAAGCACCCATAGCATTGAGTATAGCTACTTCATTGCAATACCGGAGCGCTTGTTGGCATAGAATTCGACCTTCATTCATTACACATATTTACTAATCCTTAAATTTTTTCACCATGGCAAAGTATTCAAGAAAAAGCGGCGAAAAAGTGGAGAAAACAATGCATGAAATGCATGAAGGAAAATTGAAGAGTGGCAGAAGTGGGAAGAAAGTAACAAATCCAAAACAAGCAATAGCAATAGGATTGTCTGAAGCCAGGGAAGAAGGTGCAAAAGTGCCTAAGAAGGCTGCTTCCAGCAAGTCTTCTACAAAAAAATCAAGTGCTTCTGCTAAAAAATCAGGTGCTAAAAAAGCTGCACCTAAAAAAGCCAGCGCTAAGAAGGCTGCACCTAAAAAAGCGGCTGCTAAAAAAGCAACTGCTTCAAAAAGAACGACAGCTAAAAAAGCGACTGCCAAGAAAGCGACTGCCAAGAAAGCCAGCGCCAAAAAGGCTGCGCCTAAAAAAGCAACGGCTAAAAAAGCAACCGCTTCAAAAAGAACGACAGCTAAAAAAGCAACTGCTGCTAAAAAGCCCGCTTCACGAAAAACAACTGCAAAACGTGCCAGTAGCAGAAAGAAAGCTGCCGCACATGCATAAAAATAAAGGGACCGGCTACAGTGAAAGCATGAGCAATCTAACCTGTATAGCTGGTCCCTATACCTTATAATTCTTTATAGTTCTTTCAGCGCATCTTTATCATCATACTCAAGTATCAACTGCTTCAACTGCGCCTGCAGCTTCGCAGTAATCGCTTCATACCCCTTCTTCCCATACAGGTTATTCAGCTCATCCGGATCTTTCTTCATATCGAACAATTCCCAGCCATGTTCTGCCCCATAAAAGCGTATCAGCTTGTACTGTGCCGTACGTACGCCAAAATGCGGTGATACATGATGCGGTTGCGGAAACTCATAATAGTGATAATACATCGCATCTCTCCACCCCTTCTCATTCTTCAGCAAAGGCAGGAAAGACCTACCCTGCATATCCGCCGGTGCCTTCACACCTGCCATATCCAGTATACCTGGTGCCCAGTCTATATTCAGCAGGAACTCATCCTTCTTCGTACCCGGCTTCACCACACCCGGATAACGGATCATAAACGGTGTACGCAATGACTCCTCATACATAAATCGCTTGTCGAACCAGCCATGCTCCCCCATATAAAAACCCTGGTCCGATGCATAGATCACCACCGTATTCTCCGCTAGTCCCGTACTGTCCAGGTAATGCAGCATCCTGCCTATATTCCTGTCAAGCGAACGGGCCGTAGCCAGGTAATCCTTCAGGTACCGCTGGAACTTCCATTGCACCAGTGCATCACCACTCAGGTGCAATGAATCAAACTCATGCGTGATCTTATCATAATAAGCGGCAAATGGTTTTTGCTGTTCAGGGGTAAACCTGCGATAAAAACCCTTTGTATAATCAACATGTACTTTCAGATCTTCTGTCAGGCGCATGGTCTTATCTATCGTCATATCCTGGTGGCTAGCTGCATCACGCCCCTTATAATCATCGTGAAATGTCTTTGGCAGCGGGAAGGTCACATCATCATATGCACCCAGGTCCTGCAAGTCGGGTAGCCACTCGCGGTGGGTAGCCTTCTCTCCTATTACCAGCATAAATGGCCTGGTGGTATCACGCTGGTTCAGCCAGCTGAAAGACAGGTCCGAGATTACATTGGTCACATAGCCCGGTATGCTGGTAGTATCGTCCTTACTGATGAAATCAGGATTGTAATAATTACCCTGTCCTGGCAGAATTTTCCAGTAGTCAAATCCCTGGGGCAGATTACCCAGGTGCCACTTCCCGATCCAGGCTGTCTGGTAACCATGCTGCTGTAATAAGCGTGGGAACAAAGTCTGGTTGACATCGAATTTCTGCTCATTCAGCGGATAGCCGTTTTTATGACTATACTTCCCTGTCAGCAGGGTTGCACGGCTGGGCCCACAGATGGAATTCGTCACCATCGCATGGTTGAAAATCGCTCCTTCTCTCGCAATACGGTCAATATTAGGCGTTTGCGCCAGTTGGCTGCCATAAGCACTGATGGCCTGATAAGCATGATCATCACTAAAAATGAAAATGATGTTGGGCCTTTTCGTTTGTGCAGTAGTGATATGCACTGCCAGGAAAAGGCAAATGGCAAACAACAGGGTGCGTTTCATATATTTCTATTTATAAAGATGCAGGCTAAAGGTACTACCCTTCCCTTCTTCACTTATTACGGAGAGGAAACCCTTATTTTTCTGCGCAAATTCCTGGCTGAGGCTAAGGCCCAGTCCTATCCCCTTCTCATTGCTGGTACCCGGCGTGGAATGAATTTTATCTCCTGCAAAGATCCTTTGCTGCATGTCGGCAGCAATGCCAATTCCAAAGTCAGCTACGGAAATCACCAGTTCATTGCCTTTATCTTCCATACTGAGTACGATGGTAGCTTCCTTATAACTAAACTTAATGGCGTTGCTTAGCAGATTGCGGATGATGAGGCGTATGTGCTCCTGATCGGCATTGATAATACAGGTATATTGTGCTATATCGTTTTGTAACCGGATATGCTTCTTCTGGAACTGAGGTTGTAAAAACGTAATCACTTCTTCTATCAGCACTACAAGATTGAAGTGAACAGGTTGCGGCGCGATGCCTTTCATCTGGGTATAACACCATTGCAGCAGGCCATCCATATTCTCCTGCAGGTTCTTCGCCTGAAGTATAAGGAGGCGGGATGACTCTGCGAAGTCCTTGCCCGACAGCATATCTTCCTGCAGAAGGTCCAGCATAAAGAAGAGGGTATTGATGGGCGAACTCATATCATGTGCCAGGATGGAAATCAGTTTTTCCCGGGTCTTATTGGCTACATTCAACTGCCGGTTCGATTCTTCTAACTCCTTTGTATACCCCATGATCTGCAGCCTGAAATAATAGAGGCAGAACAGTAGCATGATCAACCAGATCACTGCATTCATAATCCTTCGCGTCTCACTTGCCTGGTGAATAACGGTGTGTGGTGCCAGCCGATGCGTGACACCCAGCAGCACCGCACTGAAAATACTCAGGACAAGCATGACCCATTTATTGTTCAGCAGGATCAGGGAAAGACATACCACCAGCAGGAGGTACAACTCCATGTTGTTATTATAGATCAGCGCACTGGCAGAAAGTTCCAATGCACATACAGGCATAGTGATCATCGGCCCCAGGTCATACTTCTTCCTTTCATTGAAGTACACCATGCTGTATAGGCAGGCCATGGTAGTAATGTTGATCAGTACAAGGAGATAATTTCCCAGGCAGGTATTGACAATGCTAAACAAAAGGGAGACTGTCCCGCCAGTAACACCCGCGATATTCACGGTTCGGATCTGACGGTTGCGGGCAATGCCATTAGCTTCGTGTACCCCCGTATTTAATATTCGGTTAAAGAAATGGATGATGTCTGGGATAACAACACGTTTACGGTTTGTTTGTACATTATTCATTCATAACCACGTTAATGTAAAATACCTCTCTCCTGAAAGTTCCGCAATTTATGGTAAAAAGTATTAATAATCAATGTAAGAACTGCCCATTTTCGGACAATTCATGTACTGTTAGCGAACATATCCGTCACTAACTTCCTTGTAATTACTTAATTTTCAATAAGACCGAACTGCGGCATTTACTTTGATCGAACAGGAATATCCAAACCCAATGTTATGCTATTGAACTACATCCTGGTTGCCTGGCGGAACATGAAAAAGAACCGCTTTCATGCTATCCTGAACATTGTCGGGCTTGCCATTGGCATAGCCTTTACTGGTATGATCATGGCGCATGTATGGAATGAACTCCAGGTGAACAGGGAGCTCAAAAATGCAGACAGGCAGTTTGTGATCCGCAGTAAATGGAAAGACCCGAATATGGGATTCGATCTCTCTACCTCCGGCGCATTACCCAAAGCCCTGAAGGAACAATACCCTACACTGGTAAAGAACTATTACAGGTGGGACGGCGTTACCCTCACCGTGCATGGCGACCAGAAGGACTTTAAAGAAAATGTACAAATCGGCGATACTACCCTGCTCGATATGTTCGGCATGAAAGTACTGGCAGGCAATGCGAACAATGCATTGTCTACCCCCAACTCCATGATTATGACAGCGGAGCTGGCAAAAAAATACTTTGGTACCATAAACGCCATCGGCAGATCTGTGGAGATTGAGAATATGTCAGGACAGCGCAAGCCCTTTATGCTGACAGCAGTGATCAGCGTTGCACGCGACAATGCGGCCACTGACCTTGTCTCCACCTATAGGAATGGCATCATCCTCCCGGAAAGCTGCATCAGTTATTTCGGCAGAACAATAGACGACTGGAAAAATGTTTACATCGTGGGTTATGTAGAATTACAGCCCGGTGTAAAAGCCAGTCAGCTCTATGGTCCGATTACCAAACTGTTGAAAGAAAATACCCCGGCGAATATATACGATAACCTGACACCGGAAGTGGTGAACGTTCGCGATAATTACCTCAATCAGAACAATGGCCTGGTAAGAAGGATGCTGTATACCTTATCCGGGATCGGTTTGTTTATATTACTGATGGCTGTGATCAACTTTATCAATATCTCTGTAAGCAGCGCTGCTTCAAGGATGAAAGAAATTGGGATGAGAAAGGTATTGGGAGGCAAAAAGCAACAACTGGTCGCACAATTTCTCACTGAGTCATTAATCACAGTAAGTATCTCTACCCTGCTTGCATTTGGATGTTATCTGCTGCTGGCCCCCCTGTTTGAACAAATGGTAGGTAAACCACTCCCGGCACTGAACGATTTCCCTGCTTATTTTGCTGCTTACCTTTTATTGTTCGTCGTCCTGACAGGATTGGCTGCCGGCCTGTATCCGGCCTTTGTATTATCGGCACTCCCCTCATTGAGCAGTCTGAAAGGAACTTTAAAATCAGTAAAGGAAAATATAGCATTAAGAAAATCACTGGTAGCATTTCAGTTCTTTACAGCCGTAGTAGTTTTGATTGCTGCCTTTATCATTACCAGGCAGGTGCAATTATTTTTCAGCAAAGGAATTGGCTATGATAAAGAATATGTGATCAGTGCGCAGGTGCCGAGAGACTGGTCACCAGCCGGCGTAGCAAAGATGGAAGGCATCAGGAGACAACTGGCGGAGTCCCCGGTAGTAAAGGATGTAAGTCTGACCTATGAAATCATGGATGGTAATAACGGGGGCAGTTTAAATATATTCCCATTGGGTGGAGATGCAACTGCGGCGGTCACCGCATTTCAGCTAAGTACAGACAGGCATTTTGCAAGGACCTTCCAGGTGCCAATGGTGGCAGGTGAATACCTTGGCAGGGAAGGTATGCCGGCGGACGTACATAAAATCGTGATCAACGCAAAGACGGCAAAGGCCCTCGGATACAAGGATGCGGCGGATGCTGTTGGCAAACAGGTTAAGTTTGCAGAACTACAGGATCCATATACAATTGGTGGTGTGACAAAGGATTTCCACTTCCAGTCCATGCAGCAATCCATAAGCCCTATGGTCTTTTTCCCGCTTGAAGCGTTCAATACCTACAGGTATTTTGCCATCAAAATTAAAGCGGGGAATATACCGGAAGCCCTGGAAACCATCCGTCAGAAATGGTCCCTGCTCATGCCAGGTGCACCCTTTGAATATAAATTTATGGATGAAAGCCTGGCAAAGATGTACAGGTCGGAGATCCAGCTGGAGAAGACAGCATACACCGCTACGGTACTGGCATTAGTCATAGTATTATTGGGTGTGATCGGGCTGGTATCCCTGACTATCCAGAAACGCACCCGGGAAATGGGGATCAGGAAGGTGCTGGGGGCTTCTGTCAATAGCATCATCAGCCTGTTCATAAAAGACTTCATGGGGGTCATGATCATAGCAAGTGCACTGGCCTGCCCGGCCGCTTATTACCTCATGCAGTACTGGCTAAACAGTTATGAATACCACATAGAAATTAAGGCAATGCCCATCGTGATGATCATTGTTTCATTAGGATTGCTTACTTCAGTGATGATTGTATTGCAGACTTTAAAAGTGGCGTTTGCCAATCCTGTAAAGAGTTTGAAGACGGAGTGATATAAAGTTAAATATTGTTTTTGGGAGAGCCTCTGCATCTGCGGAGGCTTTTTTATTGATCCATAGCGGCTTTTGCCTATTCCTCCATATCCTATTGATAATCATATACCATTGGGTAAACGGAAAGTAAATTCACCGAAACCCTTATAAATAGCGGATTTATTTAATAACTTTACATTATAATTTAATATAATACACTGGTCAACATCCCTGTACCATATCCCTATGCCTACAACTCCCTCACGACAAGGTTCGGATAAACTGGAGCTGAAACGCCCGTGTGTTCCCTTTTTGCACCATAACGTTTAAGAATGCGTGAACAAAACAAATTGTTGGTAAACAAACTTTTAGTTGCCTTTTTATTCCTGTTAGTCAGTAAGGTCTCACTTGCACAATGTACGACTGACTTAGCTTTAGGTAAGGCTGTCACTTCTTCCAGTGTGAATGCAAACAACTACGCGTATTACGCTACAGACGGCAATACCACTACCCGATGGGAAAGTGCCTGGAGTGATCCGCAATGGATTATGGTCGATCTGGGAGGCAGATACCCGATTTGTACTGTGAACATTACCTGGGAGAATGCCAGGGGGCAGGACTTCCTGGTCCAGGTCTCTGACGATGCATCAAACTGGAGAACCAAGGCCACCATAACGGGCAATACTGCCCTGAACAACTCCTACAGTTTTACGGATACCGCCAGGTATGTGAGGATGTATGGTACGGCAAGGGTGCTCACCGGCTACGGCTATTCTATCTATACCCTGGAGGTATTGGGAACGGCACCGACTACCATTTGTTCCAACCTGAATGTGGCGCAATCAAGGCCGGGTTTTGCATCTTCTGTTGTAGGTGCAAATGCGGTGGCGAATGCATTTGACAACAGTGCCACCACACGCTGGGAAAGTGCATCTTCAGATCCGCAGTATATCTATGTAGACCTAGGTGCACAATACGATCTCTGTCGGGTCGCATTGACCTGGGAGGCTGCTTACGGCAAGGATTTTACCATCGATATTTCATCAAATGGAAGTACCTGGACCACGGCGGCAACCATTGTAGGGAACTATATCAAAAACAATTCGATAGCAATATCAGGGCAGGCTAGGTATGTGAGAATGCGAGGTACAGCGAGGGGTACCACCTACGGATATTCATTGTACGACTTTGCAGTGTATGCCATGCTGCCTGCACTGAGTGTCAAGAAACTCACAGATGCTGCTGAACCGGGAACCGGCGGCTCATTCAGATTTAGTTTACCAACAGGGATCACGTATACGGAAAATATTACCGTGAATTATACGGTGACAGGTACCGCAGCTTCCGGCACTGATTATACCAGTTTACCGGCATCAGTGGTCATACCTGCGGGTACCAATTATGTAGATGTCAGCTATAATACGAATGACGATAAAATCATTGAAGGAAATGAAACGGTGATCGTGACCCTGACTAGTGCTGAAGCCGGGTCATCGACTACCTATGTCACCTTTCCATTAAGTGCGACGGACTACAGTGCCACGAGTACGATCAGTGACGATGACAATACGGCAACGAATATGGTGCTGAATTTAGCTGTTACTACCGGCGCATGGGAACCGGCTACAGACGGGGTATTTACATTGAGTCTGCCTACAGGCTACACCGCGAAGGAAGATGTAACAGTCAATTATACCGTATCTGGTACAGCGACTGCAGGTACTGATTATACCACGCTTTCGGGTACAGTAGTCCTGCCGGCATTATCCAACAGTGTTACGATTCCTGTAACTATAACAGACGATAAGATCATAGAAGGTACTGAAACCCTGGCCCTGACATGGAACCAGGGTACAAGCCCTACCCTTGGTACCTTCTCCGGATCAGGGATAGCAACCATGGGTGTGATAGATGATGATAATATTGCGGCAAACAAGGTGTTTACGATTGTAGCAGATGGAGATGCAGCGGAGCCTTCTACCAATGGGGCATTCAAAATCAGTCTGCCAGCCGGTGTATCAGTAGTGGAAGATGTAACTGTAAATTATACAGTAGCTGGTACTGCCACTCCCGGGGCTGATTACAATACGCTCGCTGGTACGGTGAATTTCCCGGCAGGTAGTAATAGTATATCCCTGCCAGTGACCGTGATAGATGACAATGATATAGAGGCGACAGAAACAGTCATTGCAACATTGACAGGTGGCAGCGCGGCTACATTCGGAACATTTACCGGTACTGCCAATGCAACGGTGAATATAGCAGACAACGATGTAGTGCCTGCCAATAAAGAAGTAGTGATTGCTGGCACTACAAATGGCACAGAACCGTCCGCCAATGGCGTGTTTACAGTAAGTCTGCCGGGAGGAATATCATATCCTGAACCCATTACAGTAAATTACACGGTATCCGGTACTGCGATTGCAGGCACTGACTATACTACGCTTTCAGGTACGGTAACGATTCCTGCGGGTGTGAATAGTGCTGTCATCAATGTGCCCGTCCTAGATGATGACCTCATTGAGGTAGATGAAACAGTGATCGTAACCCTGACATCTGCCGCTGCGCCATCATTCGGATCATTTATTGCGAATACCAGTGCAACTATCAACATTGCAGATAATGAACCGAGATTGCTTGGCATTAGTGCATTTAATAACTTAAGCGAACCTTCCACTGATGGTACCGTTGCAATAGCCATCATGGGTGCAGGCAATATCAGTTCAACAGAACCTATCACAGTTACTTATACAGTAACTGAGCTGGGTGCGACTGTAGATGAAGATTACGAGCCGCTTTCGGGTACGGTTACCATCCCTGCGGGTGATCCCTATGTGACGGTTCCAATCAGGGTGAAAGATGATAAGATTATAGAGGGAACGGAAAACCTGAGATTTACAATAAGCGGCGGCACCAGCCCTAACCTTGGGGCCTTTACACCAAATGGCGCTTATGCATCCCAGGATTTGTCCATCAACGATGATGAGCAAAAAATTGTAACGATTACAAAAGCTACAGATGCTTCGGAACCTTCTACCAATGGGGCATTTATGGTTAGTCTGCCGGCAGGTACTATTGCAACGGAAGACATCACCGTCAACTATACCGTTTCCGGTACAGCCACCGAGGGGGATGACTATAATGCCATGACGGGTACAGTGACCATCTTTGCTGGTGATAACAGTGCGAACATCCCTGTTGAGGTAATCGATGATCAACAAATTGAGAACCCTGAAACAGTGATCGCTACACTGACCGGCGCTTCTGCTGCTACCCTGGGTGCGTTTACCGCTAACACGAATGCGACCCTAACCATTGCAGATGATGAGGACAAAACAATTACAATCGCGAATGCGGCTAATGGTGCAGAACCTTCTGCCAATGGGACGTTTACTGTCAGTCTGCCGACAGGGATAACGGCTACTGAAGATATCACCCTTACCTATTCTGTTTCCGGTACAGCCACCCCGGGTGCTGACTATACTACGCTAAGCGGTACAGTCACTATCGCTGCCGGCGATAACAGTGCAATCATCGATGTTCCGGTATTAAGTGATAATATCATTGAAGCAGATGAAACAGTGACTGTGACACTGACGGCTGCTTCCGGGGCCACGCTCGGAACATTCACTGCAAATACTTCAGCTACAATTACCATTGCAGATGGTACCAATAAGACCCTCAGCATCGCCAATACTGCTGACGGAGCAGAACCTGCGACCAAGGGCTCATTTAGGGTAGCTCTGCCGGCTGGCATTACTGCAACCGAAGATCTCACCCTAACTTATACAGTAAGTGGTTCCGCAACCCCGGGTGATGATTACACTGCATTAAGTGGTACAGTCAGCATCCCCGCCGGAGATAATACCGCTACTATCGATGTACCCGTAATAGATGACCAGGTCATAGAAGCAAATGAAACTGTGACTGTAACACTGACTGGTGCTTCCGCTACTAACCTGGGTACATTCACTGCCAACGCAGATGCTACAGTAACCATCACAGACAATGACGCAGGATCAGTGACGATTGCGAATGCAGCGGATGCTGCCGAACCAGGTGCCAATGGTGCATTCATTGTGAATCTCCCCGCTGGTCTGACAGCTTCTGAAGACGTAACAGTGTATTATACAGTTACAGGAACAGCTACTCCTGGCAGTGATTACACAAGCCTGGGGGGTGTAGCTACGATCCCTGCAGGGAATAATAGTGCAACGATTCCTATAACGGTGATTGACGACAAGATCATTGAAGTAGGGGAAACAGTGGTTGTGACATTGACCAGTGCTACTACCAATAACCTGGGTTCATTTACAGCCAATAATAATGCGACTGTTACAATTGCTGATGATGACGAGAAGACGCTAACGATCGCTCAGGCAGCGGATGCAGCTGAACCTTCTACTAATGGAGCATTTACAGTAAGTCTGCCGACGGGCGTAACAGCTACTGAAGATATTACCCTTACCTATTCAGTAAGTGGAAGCGCGACCGGTGGTACTGATTATACTGCATTGAGCGGAACGGCGATCATCTATACGGGCAATAATAGTGCGACTATCTCAGTACCGGTGATCAATGATCAGGTCATTGAAGGGAATGAAACTGTTACAGTGACCCTGACCGGAGCTTCGGCTGCTACCTTGGGTAGCTTTACGGCTAATGGCAATGCAACTGTGAACATTGTGGATGATGAAGATAAAACCATTTCCATCACTAACGCTGCAGACGCGGCCGAACCTGCAACTCCCGGTTTATTTAAAGTAAGTCTGCCGGGTGGGGTAACGGCTACTGAAGCAATTACAGTCAACTATACAGTGACAGGTGGGACGGCCACTGCCGGAACCGACTATACTGCCCTGAGCGGAACAGTGCTGATTCCTGCGGGGGATAATAATGTGAACATTCCAATAGTTGTAGTTGATGATAAAATAATAGAAGGGGATGAAACGGTGATCCTGACACTGAACGGTGCATCAGCTCCTACCCTGGGTGCATTCACGGCCAATACAGCTGCGACAGTAAACATCGCTGATGATGAAAACAGAACCATCAGCATTGCGAATACAACGGATGCTTCAGAGCCTGGTACAAATGGTGAATTTACAGTGAGCCTGCCGGCAGGTGTGACGGCACTGGAAGACATCACAGTTGGCTATACAGTAAGCGGTGGTACTGCCACAGCGGGAGATGACTATGCTGCCCTGAGCGGTACTGTGTTGATCCCTGCAGGTAACAACAGTGCGACTATCCCCGTGGTGGTGAATGATGACAAGCTCCTGGAAGGCGATGAGACCCTGGTGGTAAGTCTGACAGCGGCTTCGGCTCCTACGCTGGGTGCTTATACGGCAAATACGGATGCGACCCTTACCATAGCAGACGATGAAAGTAAAACAGTAACGATTGTAAAGAGTGCGGATGCTGCGGAAGCTGCTACGAATGGTACATTTACAATCGGGCTGCCTGCAGGCGTTACAGCCAATGAGGATATCTCGGTGACATATACAGTAACAGGTACCGCTACGGCAGGTGATGATTATAATACCCTGGGGGGTACGGCAACCATCTTCGCGGGTACAAATAGTGTGGCCATCCCTATCTTTGTGAATGATGACCAGTTGCTTGAAGGGGATGAAACGGTGGTGGCAACATTGACTGGAGCTTCATCTACAAGTTTGGGGGCATTTACCGCGAATAATGCAGCTACGGTTATCATTGCTGATGATGAGAGTAAGACGATTGGTATCTCCTCATCAAATGCGGCCGAACCGGGTACAAATGGTGCATTTACATTAAGGCTGGCCCCTGGCATTACAGCTGCGGAAGATATAACAGTGACTTATACAGTAAGCGGTACGGCTACAGCTGGTACCGACTATACAAACCTGGGTGGTACTGCTACCATCCTTGCGGGTAGCAATAGTGCAATTATTGATGTAGCGGTAATTGATGATCAGATTATTGAAGGTGCGGAGACGGTGACAGTTACCCTGACTGGTGCTTCTGGTGCAACCTTGGGTACCTTAACTGCCAATGCTTACGCGGACCTTACTATTGTGGATGATGAAGTGAAGGTAGTTAGCATTGCTAATACTGCTGATGCTGCAGAACCTGCTACTAATGGTGGATTTATAGTAAGTCTGCCAGGTGGGGTAACTGCCTCTGAGAACATCACAGTGACTTATACTATCACCGGCACAGCTATCGCTGGTTCCGACTATACTACCTTATCTGGTAGCGTTGTCATCCCTGCTGGTGCTAACAGCGCGACTATAGATGTAGCGGTAATAGACGATCAGGTAATAGAAGGAGATGAAACAGTCATAGTTACCCTGACGGGAGCATCCGCTACTACGCTGGGTAGCTTTACAGCTAATGGCAATGCAACTGTGACCATTGCTGATGATGAAGATAAAAACATTTCCATCACTAAGGCTGCTGATGCTGCCGAAGCTGCTACTAATGGTGCATTTACAGTAAGCCTGCCAAGTGGAGTAACGGCCGCTGAGAATATTACAGTGACTTATGCTACCACCGGCACAGCTGCTGCTGGTTCAGATTATAATACTTTAGCAGGTAGTGTTGTTATTCCTGCTGGTGCTAACAGCACTATGATAGATGTAGTGGTAACAGATGACCAGGTTGTGGAAGGGGATGAAACAGTGATCCTTACACTGACAGGGGCATCCACTACTACACTGGGTAGCTTTACAGCTAATGGTAATGCAACTGTGACCATTGCTGATGATGAAAACAGAACCATCTCTATCACTAAGGCTGCTGATGCTGCCGAAGCTGCTACTAATGGTGCATTTACAGTGAGTCTGCCAAGTGGTGTAACAGCTACTGAGGCTATCACCATTACTTACACATTAACAGGTACGGCTTCCGCTGGTTCCGACTATACTACCTTAACAGGTAGCGTAGTCATCCCTGCTGGTGCTAACAGCACTAATATTGATGTACAAGTAATGGACGACCAGGTGATAGAAGGAGATGAAACTGTAATAGTTACCCTGACGGGAGCATCCGCTACTACACTGGGTAGCTTTACAGCTAATAACAATGCAACTCTCACCATTGCTGATGATGAAAATAAAACCATCTCCATCACTAAGGCTGCTGATGCTGCCGAACCTGCTATTAACGGTGCATTTACAGTGAGTCTGCCAAGTGGTGTAACAGCTACTGAGGCTATCACCATTACTTACACATCGACTGGTACGGCTACAGCTGGCACTGACTATAATACATTAACCGGTAGCGTTATCATCCCTGCTGGTGCTAACAGCGCTACAATAGATGTAGCAGTCGCAGATGACCAGGTAATCGAAGGAGATGAAACTGTAATAGTTACCCTAACGGGAGCATCCGCTACTACGCTGGGTAGCTTTACAGCTAATAACAATGCAACTGTCACCATTGCTGATGATGAAAATAAAACCATCTCCATCACTAAGGCTGCTGATGCTGCCGAACCTACTACTAACGGTGCATTTACAGTAAGTCTGCCAAGTGGTGTAACGGCTACTGAGGCTATCACCGTTAATTACATAGTGACTGGTACGGCCACAGCTAGCACTGACTATAATACCTTAACCGGTAGTGTTGTCATCCCTGCTGGTGCTAACAGCGCTAATATTGATGTACAAGTAATAGACGACCAGGTGATAGAAGGAGATGAAACTGTTCTAGTTACCCTGACGGGGGCATCCGCTACTACGCTGGGTAGCTTTACAGCTAATAACAATGCAACTCTCATCATTGCTGATGATGGAAATAAAATCATCTCCATCACTAAGGCTGCTGATGCTGCCGAACCGGCTACTAACGGTGCATTTACAGTGAGTCTGCCAAGTGGTGTAACCGCAACAGAGGCTATCACCGTTAATTACATAGTGACTGGTACGGCCACAACTAGCACTGACTATAATACCTTAACCGGTAGTGTTGTCATCCCTGCTGGTGCTAACAGCGCTAATATTGATGTACAAGTAATAGACGACCAGGTGATAGAAGGAGATGAAACTGTTCTAGTTACCCTGACGGGAGCATCCGCTACTACGCTGGGTAGCTTTACAGCTAATAACAATGCAACTGTCACCATTGCTGATGACGAAGATAAAACCATCTCCATCACTAAGGCTACTGATGCTGCCGAACCTGCTACTAATGGTGCATTTACAGTAAGCCTGCCTAGTGGAGTATCGGCAACTGAGGCTATCACCGTTACTTACACAGTGACGGGTACGGCTACAGCTGGTACCGATTATACTGCATTAAGCGGTAGCGTTGTCATTCCTGCAGGTGCTAACAGCGCTAATATTGATGTACAAGTAATAGATGACCAGATCATCGAAGGAGATGAAACTGTCATAGTTACCTTGACGGGGGCATCCGCTTCTACGCTGGGTACCTTTACGGCAAATAGCAATGCAACTGTGACCATTGCTGATGATGAAAATAAAACCATCTCCATTACTAAGGCTGCTGATGCTGCCGAACCTGCTACTAATGGTGCATTTACAGTAAGCCTGCCAAGTGGAGTATCGGCAACTGAGGCTATCACCGTTACTTACACAGTGACGGGTACGGCTACAGCAGGTACCGATTATACTGCATTAAGCGGTAGCGTTGTCATTCCTGCAGGTGCTAACAGCGCTAATATTGATGTACAAGTAATAGATGACCAGATCATCGAAGGAGATGAAACTGTCATAGTTACCTTGACGGGGGCATCCGCTTCTACGCTGGGTACCTTTACGGCAAATAGCAATGCAACTGTGACCATTGCTGATGATGAAAATAAAACCATCTCCATTACTAAGGCTGCTGATGCTGCCGAACCTGCTACTAATGGTGCATTTACAGTAAGCCTGCCAAGTGGAGTATCGGCAACTGAGGCTATCACCGTTACTTACACAGTGACGGGTACGGCTACAGCAGGTACCGATTATACTGCATTAAGCGGTAGCGTTGTCATTCCTGCTGGTGCTAACAGCACTACAATAGACGTAGCAGTCATAGATGACCAGCTGATCGAAGCCGATGAAGCTGTCATCGCTACATTGACTGGTGCTGCTGCAAATACCCTGGGTGCATTTACAGCTAATAACAACGCAACTGTCACAATTGCCGATAATGAAGACAGAACCATCACCATTGCGAAAACAACAGATGCAGCCGAACCTTCTGTCAATGGTGCATTTACCGTGAGCCTGGCAAGTGGCGTAACTGCTACTGAAGACATCAATATCACATACACGATAAGCGGTACCGCAACCGCCAATGATGATTACACTGCTTTAAGCGGCTCTGTTACCATCCTGGCGGGTACATCCAGCACTAATATCCCGGTGTTAGCAAAAGATGACCAGATCATCGAAACCGATGAAACAGTAATTGCCACCTTAACCGCTGCTACAGCTACAAACCTGGGTACCTTTACGGCGACCCAATCCGCAACTGTAACGATTGCTGATAACGATGCGGCAACCATTACTATTGCTAAAACAGCGGATGCTGCTGAACCAAATACAAACGGGCACTTTACAGTAAGCTATCCTACCGGTGTCACTGCGGTTGAAGATGTGCTTGTAGGATATACTGTAACCGGAGCCGCTACCGCCGGAGCCGATTACACGACGCTGCCAGGCACGGTAACAATCCCTGCCGGTCAGAACAGCGCGACCATCGATATCAATGTGATCGATGATAATATCTACGAAGGTAACGAAGACCTTACCCTTACATTAAGCAATGCATTCGGCACTCAACTGGGCACAATCACGGTAGCAGGCAATGCGACCCTCACTATTTCAGATGACGACTCTCCTGTTCTGACTATCGTCAAAACCACAGATGTGGCCGAACCTACGACGAATGGAGGATTTACCGTAAGCATGCCAACTGGCGTAACTTCCACACAGGCAATTACATTTAACTATACAGTGTCGGGTACCGCTACCGCCGGCAGCGATTACACGGCTTTAAGTGGCACAGCGACCATCCCTGCCGGGGTTAACAGCATCACTATTCCGGTAAGTGTAGTGGATGATAAGCTCATCGAAGGCGATGAAACCGTGATCGTAACCATCACCGACGCAACAGCTTCAAGTGCAACTCTGATCATTTCAGATGATGAAAACAAGACGATCACTATCGCATCAACGACTAATGCTGCCGAACCATCTACTAATGGCGTATTTACAGTGAGCCTTGCTGCCGGGGTTACTGCGACAGAAGACATCACTGTTACTTACACAGTATCTGGTAGTGCTACTGCAAGTACTGACTACAATCCCCTCAGCGGTACAGTGACCATCCCTGCCGGGGCAAACAGCGCCAACATCGATGTGACAGTGATAGATGATCAAACCATTGAAGCGGATGAAACTGTGATAGCAACTCTCACAACAGCTACGGCTCCTACCCTGGGTACGTTCACTGCCAATACCAGTGCTACTGTCACCATTGCCGATGATGAAAACAAAACCATCAGCATCGTGAATACCGCCAATGCTTCTGAGCCTGCGACCAATGGTGTATTTACAGTGAGTCTGCCAACAGGTGTAACAGCTACTGAAGACATTTCAGTAACATACACTATATCTGGTACTGCTACTGCAAGTACTGACTACAATACCCTCAGCGGCACGGTAACCATCCCTGCAGGGGCAAACAGCGCCAACATCGATGTGAAAGTGATAGATGATCAAACCATTGAAGCGGATGAAACTGTGATAGCAACTCTCACAGCAGCTACGGCTCCTACTCTGGGAACATTCACCGCTAATACCAGTGCTACTGTCACCATTGCCGATGATGAAAACAAAACCATCAGCATCGTGAA
>NZ_QTJV01000011.1 GCF_003412465.1 Chitinophaga silvisoli | reverse complement strand
GCGCCAACATCGATGTGACAGTGATAGATGATCAAACCATTGAAGCAGATGAAACTGTGATAGCAACTCTCACAGCAGCAACTGCTCCTACCCTGGGAACATTCACTGCCAATACCAGTGCTACTGTCACCATTGCCGATGATGAAAACAAAACCATCAGCATCGTGAATACCGCCAATGCATCTGAGCCTGCGACCAATGGTTCATTTACAGTGAGCCTGCCGGCTGGAGTAACCGCCGCTGAAGACATTTCAGTAACATACACTGTATCTGGTACGGCTACCGCTGGTACTGATTACACTACCCTCAGCGGCACGGTAACCATCCCTGCCGGTGCTAACAGTACAAGTATCGATGTGACAGTGATAGATGATCAAACCATTGAAGCGGATGAAATTGTGATAGCAACTATCACAACAGCTACGGCTCCTACCCTAGGTACGTTCACTGCCAATACCAGTGCTACGATCACCATTGCCGATGATGAAAACAAAACCATCAGCATCGTGAACACCGCCAATGCATCTGAGCCTGCGACCAATGGTTCATTTACAGTGAGCCTGCCGGCTGGAGTAACCGCCGCTGAAGACATTTCAGTAACATACACTGTAGCTGGTACTGCTACTGCAAGTACTGACTACAATACCCTCAGCGGCACAGTGACCATCCCTGCCGGGGCAAACAGTACAAGTATAAATGTGACAGTGATAGATGATCAAACCATTGAAGCAGATGAAACTGTGATAGCAACTCTCACAGCAGCTACGGCTCCTACCCTGGGAACATTCAACGCCAATACCAGTGCTACGATCAACATTGCCGATGATGAAAACAAAACCATCAGCATCGTGAATACTGTCAATGCTTCCGAGCCTGCGACCAATGGTTCATTTACAGTGAGCCTACCAACAGGTGTAACAGCTACTGAAGACATCACCGTGACTTATACCACATCAGGTACTGCTACAGCCGGCACAGACTACACAAGTCTCAGCGGCACAGCCACCATCCCTGCCGGCACGAACAGCGCCAACATCGATGTAACGGTTATCGACGACAAGATTATCGAAGGCAATGAAACAATTGCTGTAACGCTGACAGGAGCCACCGCTAACACGCTCGGTACCTTCACTGCCAATACCTCAGCGACAGTAACCATTGCAGACGATGATTTACAAATCATCAACATCACCACCACTAACGATGCTTCCGAACCTGCTACCAATGGTACATTCACTGTCAGCTTACCAACTGGCGTGACTTCAACACAAAACATCACCGTAACTTACACAGTAAGCGGCACTGCTACCGCCGGTACAGACTACACTACCCTCAGCGGTACTGTTACCATTCCTGCCGGTGCTAACAACACAAATATTGATGTCCCTGTAACAGACGACAAGATCATTGAAGGCAATGAAACAGTCATCCTCACCATTAACGATGCCACCGCATCCAGCGCAACGATGGCTATCTCCGATGATGATGTCGCTACCATCAGCCTCACAAAATCAGCTGATGCTGCGGAACCTGCTACCAATGGTACATTCACGCTAAGTCTGCCAGCAGGCCTAACATCCACTACCGACATCCTTGTACCTTATACTGTAAGCGGCACCGCTACCACCGGTGTTGACTATACTACCCTCAGCGGCATGGCGACCATCCCTGCCGGATCAAACAGTGCCACCATCAATGTCACTGTTATTGACGACAAGATGATCGAAACTAACGAAACCGTGATCCTGACCCTGGCCGACGGCTCATCTGCCACACTCACCATCACTGATGATGAAGATGCGACTATCAGTATTACTAAAACCAATGATGCCGCAGAGCCTTCCACAAATGGTGCATTTACTGTCAGTCTGCCAACAGGTATAACATCCGCTACAGCCATCACAGTACCTTATACTATAAGCGGTACAGCCACCGCAGGTGCCGACTACACAACCTTAACCGGCAACGTAATCATCCCTGCCGGCCAAAACAGCGCCGCTATCAATGTAAACATGTTGGATGATAAGATCATCGAAGGCAATGAAACAGTCATCCTCACACTCACAGATGTGACTAAAACTGCGACCCTGACCATCACTGATGATGAAAACCAAACCATCAGTATCACCAAAACAGCCAATGCAGCTGAACCGGCTACGAACGGATCATTTACTGTGAGCCTGCCAGCAGGGGTAACTTCCACACAGAATATCAGCGTACCGTACACTGTAAGTGGTACCGCTACAGCAGGCACCGACTACACTGCCCTAACGGGTAGCGTGATCATCCCAGCCGGCAGTAACAACGCCAGCATTACTGTAAACGTAATAGACGATCAACTTATCGAAGGCAGCGAAACTGTGATCCTCACTTTAACCGATGTAACTAAAACAGCTACGTTGACCATCACTGACAATGACCTGCCTACATTCAGTATCGTTAAAACCGCCGATGCAGCTGAACCTACTACAAACGGTAGCTTCACTCTTAGTTATCCGCCTAACATCACTGCTTACGAAGATGTGACCATCACGTACACCATATCCGGCACCGCTACCGCAGGCACCGACTACACTGCCTTAACCGGTAGCGTGACCATCCCTGCCGGTAAAAACAGTGCCGTCATTGCCGTGAACGTGATTGATGACCTGGTCTATGAAGGCAATGAAAATATCACCATCACACTGAACGGTGCATCCGGCGCTACACTGGGCAGCCTGAGTGCCAGCGGTACTGCGAGCCTTACTATCGCCGACAATGATCTTCCTCCACTGAGCATTGTAAAAACTGCAGATGCTGCCGAACCATCAACCAATGGAGGGTTTGTCATCAGCACCGCGGCAGCTTACACAGTAACAAGTCCGATCACCGTTACCTACACCATTGCAGGTACAGCCAACAATGGCACCGATTACAGCACCATGAGTGGTACCATCACCATCCCTGCCGGAGCCAACAGCATCACCCTGCCAGTCAATGTAATCGACAACTACAAAGCCGACGGCACAAGAACAGTGATCCTGACGCTCGTAAGTGGTACAGATGGTACTAATACCTACCAGCCGGGTACTGATTATACCGCTACAGTCAACATCACTGACAATGATGTAGCGAATTACCAGGCCTGGAAAGTGGCCAGTGTTCCATCCACCAACCCGGATGGCAAAATCCAGCCGGGCCAGGTCATCACCTACACCATCTATGTAAGGAATACCAGCAACACCGCTATCGGTCCCCTGACCATCACCGACAAGATCCCCACTAATACCAACTGGGAAAGTGGTGGTTCACTCGCCTCCGGTGTCGTGAGCTTCTCCATACCTTCACTGGCTGCAGGTGCTGTGACCCAGGTAAGCTTCCAGGTGAAAACATATGAGAACCTCGATGGCGTACCATCTATCAATAATACCGCGCATGTATCTGACGGTTTCAATAAAATACCTACCTATGCATGTGATCCGCAAACAGCCACCTGCGACACGGTGACCAAAGTAATAGTAAGGCCTGCCAAGGGAGACCTCACTATCACCAAGACCGTTGCAGCGCCTGGTCCATATGTGATAGAGGACTACATCACTTACAACATCGTTGTGAAGAATGTGGGCTACAGCTCCTTCACCAACCTTGTGATTGTAGACTCGCTGCCTTACAACCTGGATCTGCCTTATCACACGACTACTACCAAGGGTTCTACCGCCTTCAGTGTAAGTCCAAGAAAAGTAACCTGGTATGTAAATGAACTGGTGCCAGGTGACAGCGTATTCATCACCGTAACCTGCCGTATCCTGGCCGGTGACCATGTCATCAACACCGCTTATGTATGGGCAAATGAAGGTGAAGCGGATTATACCAATAACACCGATATTAATAAGGAAGAAACCTCCAACAAGGACCTCTACTTTATTAATGCCTTCAGACCTGGTGCTGCGCAGAACAATAAGTTCGTGATAGTAGGTATCGAGAAATACCCGGGTTCACACCTCCTGGTGTACAGCCGTTGGGGAAATGTCGTGTTTGAGTCCAAAAACTACAACAATGACTGGACTGCCGATAATATTCCAATGGGCGAATACATTTACAAGGTGGTGGTGCCGAAGAAAACAGGGAAGTTTACCTACTCCGGAACAGTCCTGATTATCAAATAGTTTAAAAAAACAACATACCTAAAGGCCGGCTTCTCAGGAAGCCGGCCTTTTTTATTGGTGAAATATTATAACAGTGGCAATTTAAATAGTTGGAATTCCAACTATTTATTCTATACCTTTGTAGAAATCTTTAATCCATCATGCAACAGCTCCCTTCGCTGGTAGAATATGGTTCCCGCAGGGTGATTATCACCATTACCGCTGTCGTATGTGCCTTACTTGAAATTATTGACACCACCATTGTGAACGTTGCATTGCCTGATATGCGCGGTAGCCTTGGTGCCACCCTCAATGAAGTCAGCTGGGTCATTACAGCTTATTCCCTTGCCAACGTTATTATTGTTCCTATGACCAGCTGGCTGTCCCAGCAGTTTGGGCGAAGAAACTATTTCGCGGCTTCCGTGATCATTTTTACAGTTTGTTCCTTCCTCTGTGGTAACTCTTCCAACATCTGGGAACTGGTGGTTTTCAGGTTCATACAGGGCCTCGGTGGCGGTGCATTGTTAGTAACCTCACAAACGATCATCACTGAAAGCTGGCCACCTGAAAAGCGTCCTACAGCCCAGGCAATCTATACCCTGGGGGTAATTGTAGGCCCTACCCTGGGCCCTCCTTTAGGTGGGTACATCATCGACAATTACAGCTGGCCTTACATCTTCTATATCAATATCCCGATCGGTATCATCGCAGCACTCCTCACCTTGCAGTATGTAAGGAGTCCGCAGTACGAATCCAAAAGAAGCGCCAGCGAGGTAGACTGGTGGGGCATCGTATTCCTGACCATCGGTATTTCTTCTTTACAGTACGTATTGGAAAAAGGGCAGGAAGAGGATTGGTACAGCAGCGAGATTATTATAATATTGACAGTAACCGCCATTTTTGGTCTCTTCTTCTTTATATGGAGGCAGATGACTTATAAATATCCTATCGTGCAACTGAGGGTACTTAAAAACGGGAATCTTCGTATAGGGGTGACCCTTTCATTTATCATGGGCTTTGGCTTATTTGGTTCCACCTTCGTCATACCACTGTACACACAGACCCTGCTGGGATGGACGGCCCAACAATCGGGGATGCTGCAGTTGCCAAGTACCCTGTTCGTTGCAGTCATGATGCCCGTGGTCGCCGTCCTGATTCAAAAAGGTATTCCGCAGAAATACCTGATTGCAATAGGTATGATTGCCTTCTTCATTTACAGTTTGCTTTCTTATAAAATCATTGGCCCGGATACCGGTGCACATGATTTCTTCTGGGTGCTGATCTTACGAGGTTTTGGCCTGGGGCTGTTATCAGTACCTGTCAGCACGATGTCTCTCTCTACATTGAAAGGGGCTGAAATAGGTCAGGGCGCAGCATTTTCTGGTATGTTGCGACAACTGGGAGGGGCCTTTGGGGTGGCATTGATTTCAACCTTCGTAACCAGGCAGACAGATCTGCACAGAAGCACACTGGTAAGTCACCTGGATGTCAATAACCCGGATGTACAAAGCAGGGTGGCACAAATGGCCGGTGCAATGCGTGCAAAAGGATTTGATATCGAAACAGCGCAAAAGAAGGCCTATGCACTGATGGATGCGGGTGTGATGAAACAGGCCACAGTATTGTCTTACATGGACGTATTCCTTTGGGTAGGTGTGATGTTCCTGGTCTGTGTTCCTTTTGTATTGGTATTCATTAAGACCTCAAAAGCAAAAGTAAACATGGCGGATGCAGCGCATTAGCAAAAAGCAATATCTTTGCTGTAGTTATGGCATCACAAACTTTATCAGAAAAAGCAAAAGATCTGCTTAGATCAATGAGTGAAGTAAGGAATACCTTGCGCCAGTATATCTCTGTGCGCATTAGGGAAGAAGAAGTTGATATCACCTTTGAACTCCTGGAGATCCTGGCCTACCTGTATAAAAAAGACGGGATCAACCAGCAGGAAATTGCAGATCTGATGTTGAAGGATAAGTCCAGTATGACTTACCAGATTGATGGACTGGTAAAGAGAGACCTGGTGAAAAGAATGGAGGACGAGAATGACAGAAGAAACAAATTGATTTTTCTGACGGAGAAAGGCAAAGGTCTGCAGGAAGTATTGCAGTCATGGGTAGCAGCTTTGTACGATAAGTCGGTAAAGGATGTTGATGTCGGAGATATGGATACGGCGCTGGCCCTGGTGCAGAAAATGAATGATAATCTGAATTCATAAATATAAAAAGCTTATGCCTGATGTGGGCATAAGCTTTTTTGTTAAGGGGCTGTTTTGATTATTTAGGCTCCCATACTTTTAATGACTTTACTTTAACATTTCCCTGTCTGGCAAACAAGGAGACTTCATGGTCTTCTTTGGGAGGATACACCAGGCAGGTCAACACCTGTGCACCACCATTTACAAATACTTCTACTGAGCATTTATCCTGCAGTACCTGTAGTCTCAGATCTCCCTTGGGAACAGTTTGGGTCTTCTTTCCATCCTTCCAGGCTATCACCAGTTCAGTTCCTTTGCAGGTAATTTCAACCTGCGGTAGTTGAATACCGTAGGCCGCAGCAGTACCGGAGGAGAAAGTGACATCTATCCAGTTCGTATTATTTTTAAACTGTTCCAGCACAAAAGGCTGATCATCGATTACCAGGTCCTGTTTCTCTAATTTAGCTGCAGGCAGTTTAATTACACTGGATGGTTGCTGGAATAAGCGCACTCCCTCCGGAGTTGTTTTTAAAGCCAGATCTCTCGGGATAGACATAGACCCTGTCCATGGATAAGCTGGTTGATTGGAAGGCATGAGCCATCCTATCATTGTCCTTTTTTCACCGGGGAGATGATTATATGGGATAGCCGCATAGAAAGCAGGTCCATAATCGACGAACTGTTGATGCGCGGCATTGTTGTCATTTTTAAATTCCTTTCCGTCAAAGTCCCCGGTGAAATACTGCAAGCCGGTTTCCGCATCCTGGTTACCTGAGGAAACCATCAGTAACCATTTAGTTTTCTTAGGATCGCCATCCACATGTATGGGGGTCAGTGAGGGGCATTCCCAGATCTTGCGGGTATCACCCTGGTTTCCAAATTCACTGAGTAAGGTCCAATGTTTCAGGTCAGTGGATTTATAAAACTGTACCTTTTTCTCATTAGGCAGGGCGACAGTCATGAGCCAGTGCTTTTCCTTTTCCAGCCAGATCACGTTCGGATCGCGGAAATCCTTTTTATGCAGATCGATAACCGGGTTGCCGGCATATTGGTGATAGCTCATACCACCGTCATTGCTATAGGCGATGAACTGGGATTCCTTTTGCTGATTTGGCTGATCGGCCGTGTAAATGGCCACTATAGAATTCTTGCCAAAACCACTGGTATTAGACTTGTCCAGCACTGCAGAACCGGAGAAGATCCAGGTGGTGGTATCAGGTTTTACCACTTCAGGAATAGCTACCGGCAGGTGCTGCCAATGCAGCAGGTCCCTGCTCACAGCGTGCCCCCAGCTCATATGCCCCCATTTGGTATCGAACGGGTTGTATTGGTAATACAGATGGTACTGACCATTAATATATATCAGGCCGTTAGGATCATTGATCCAATTTTTGGCAGGTGTAAAGTGATAAACCGGACGCTGAGTAGTATCTACCTGGGCCTGGGCGAAAAGCGGCAGCAGGCAGCATAACAAATGGTATAATTTCATAACGGGCTACAGTTTAAACGATTGTTAAGTTAAACAATGTTTAACTTATTTAACATGAAAAATTTGTTGAGACAGGCTAAAAATAATGTAAATTTAATTAAGAGATTCCACTGATTGTTTGCAGCTGTTATACAGATTGAAATCATTTTCTTCCGCATACTTTTTGCTTAAATTTATTACAACGTATAAGGCTGATGCCTTTATTGATGATCAAAATTTTGTATTATGAAAACGATGCTTATTCCCGTTGATTTCACGGCTACAACTGAAAATACGATTCGTTTTGCAAGTGAGTGGGCACACCGGTTTGGATACAATCGCATTATTTTGTTAAAGACCTTTTACGATTCTGTGTTTGACAATATCGCAGTATCTGCGGAATATGCACCTGTGAGCCAGGACTTCAGGTGGGAGGAACGGAGAGAGAGTACACAGAAGCTGGATAGAATGGCGGATGAGCTCAGTGCCAGACTGGAGGATGATATGGCAATTTTGACTGCGGTGAGTGAGTCACCTTTGCTGAGGGCTATCAATGAAACGATCAGGGAAGAGGCTGTGGACCTGGTCTTGCTGGGAAGCGATAGTTGCCAGTCATCCAATAATAGTTTTATAGCCGGAAATATCATCAGTATAGCAAAAATTTCTCCTGTGCGGGTGCTGGTAGTTCCCTCCCACTATAGTTTCAGGCCGCTCAATGATGTATTGCTGCCTTGTGATTACAGGATGATGGGGAACCTGGCAAAGCTGAACGATCCAAAGGTTTCAACCATTGCTAAGAATATTTATCTGCATGTGTTAAATGTGGATGCGAAAGAGAGATATATAAATCCGAATGAGGAGTTTAAGAATTTAGAGGCGCACCTGCATAGTTATTTGCAGAACTTTAAGCATGACATTAATTATAGTAATGAGAAGAATATTATTGATGGAATTATAAAGTATACGAATGAGCATGATTTTCAGTTGATCATTTCACTGCCGGGGAAACATAGCTTTTTGTATTATCTGACTAATAAGAGTATCTCTGAGGCGATATGCAGGAATGCAAAGGTACCGGTGATGATTTTGAAGTAAGAGATGCTTATTTTCGCAGCTGAAAGGTGTTCTTTTGAATAATTATTGCTGAGAAAGGAAATATTTAAAAAAACTAAAGGTGTACCGAATAGTCGATACACCTTTTTTTGTAACTATATTAATTCTATAACACCCTTTGTAAATGCCTAAAACACCCTTGGATTAGCCATCCTCACCTTGAACCCAGGGAAAGTATATCCTACTGATACTTCATGTGTACCACTGCTATACCCATTCAATGGGCCGGTAGTGATATCATAGGCATACCCTACCCGCATATTCGGCACCGGGAAGAGCTCAATCGCCGCCACTACAGAGTTACTGTAAGTCAGTGTACTTTGCAGGTAATCCTTATTATACAGGTTCACCCTGGTACGATAAGACCCTCCTAACCAGATGATGTCTTTGTAGAGGATGAATGTATTCCAGTCAAGACTGGTAGGACCGCCTAAGTCATCCTTCAATAAGAACGATGGCTTGAGCTGGAAATCTTCATTCAATGGCAGCAACACACCTGCAGTGAGGTAGTAGTGCATTTTGGATTGTGGCACCAGTTTATACTTCCCGCTCTTCAGGTAGTTAATGATCATATTATCTACCGAGAAGCCGGCATAAAAGCGGTCATTGGAGAAGTACACCCCTGCCCTTGCATCTGGCGACACGGTGCGCTGAACACCCGCAGGCATAGTGGTTTCAGGGTCATTGGTGACCAGTTCCGAAGCATTGATGCTCCTTTGCAAAATACCGAAACTGACACCGAAAGCGAGCCTGGAACTTCCGTCCGCATTCAGGCGAATGCGATAAGCATAGCTACCATAACCACCCAGCGTGCTCTGTGCACCCAGTTTGTCGCTGGTGACCTGGAAGGCCAGACCAACGTTATCATTTGCCACAGCAGCATCTACAGCTACTGAGAAAGTACGCGGTGCACCACGGATACCGGTCCACTGACTACGATAAAAACTATGCGCATTCAGTTGCTCCTTGTAGCCAGCATATGCGGGATTAATATAAATCCCGTTAAACATATACTGGCTGTACTGTGCATCCTGCTGGGCCTTCAGCGTCAATGACCCTGCGAATAATAAGCCTGCGATTAAAAATATTTTTTTCATGGTTTTCAGCGCTAATCACATTAATTGTTAAAGTTCCTTACCAGTGTAGTGTATCCTTTGATCACTTCCCATCCTGAACTAGCTGTGCGTTTGATACGCAGCAGATAGAAATAAGTCCCTTCGTTCAAGCCATCTCCTTTCCATGTATTCTGGTAGTTCTTTTGTCTGTATACTTCGTTGCCCCAACGGTTTACGATGATCAGTTCTGTTTCAGCATACTGACTCAGGCCCCTGATCTCGAATACATCGTTTCTACCATCGCCATTCGGTGTGAACAGGGTTGGTACGGTGATCTCTGCGAATAATGCAGAGATCCTGACAGTAGCGGTGTTGGTAGTTTTACCATCAGCTGTTTTCACCTGGTAGGTAAAGGTGTCATCACCGGTGTAACCTGTAGCAGGTGTATAAGTGACGGTACCATTGCTGTTCACTACTACTGAACCGTGAGCCGGTTGATCTATGATTGTTATAGAACCCGTTTCGAAGGTCGAAGTACCGGCGCTGTCATTAGCGAGTACGTCGATGTCGAGTGGTGTGTTGGCGATTACAGTTACACTGTCGTCAACGGCAACCGGGTTGTTTGAGTTGTCAGGTGTGACGGTTACACTTACCGCAACGGTGGTTGTTTTACCCTTATCATCTTTCACAATGATGGTGAAGGTATCGTTACCAGTGTAGCCTGGTTCAGGCGTGTAAGTGTATGTACCATCGGCGTTCACTACAACGGAACCGTGAGCAGGATCGCCGCCTTTTTCGAAGGTGAGCGGACCGCCTTCAGGATCAGTTGCGGTCATCGTACCAGTGCCTGGTTTATCCTGTTCGGTTGTCAGTGTTTCGCCGCCTGTTACAACAGGTGCCTGGTTAGGGGGCGTTACAGTTACGTTCACGGTTACCTCGGTTTCATTACCCTTGTCATCTTTTACAATGATGGTGAAGGTATCGTTGCCGGTGTAACCTGGTTCAGGTGTGTAAGTGTAAGTACCATCGGCATTTACAACTACAGTACCGTGAGCAGGATCATTGCCTTTTTCGAAGGTGATTGGATCGCCGTCAGGGTCGGTGGCGGTAACAGTACCTGAGACAGGTTTACCCTGTTCGGTGCTGGTGGTTTCGCCGCCGGTGATAACCGGTGCCTGGTTAGGCGGTGTAGACGGTGTTACGGTTACATCCACGGTTACTACCGTTTCATTACCCTTATCATCTTTTACAATGACGGTGAAGGTATCATCGCCGGTGTAGCCTGGTTCAGGTGTGTAAGTGTAAGTACCATCGGCATTTACAACTACAGTACCGTGAGCAGGATCATTGCCCTTATCGAAGGTGATTGGATCGCCGTCAGGGTCGGTGGCGGTAACAGTACCTGAGACAGGTTTACCCTGTTCGGTGGTATTAGTTTCGCCGCCGGTGATAACCGGTGCCTGGTTAGGCGGTGTAGACGGTGTTACGGTTACATCCACGGTTACTACCGTTTCATTACCCTTATCATCTTTTACAATGACGGTGAAGGTATCATCGCCGGTGTAGCCTGGTTCAGGTGTGTTAGTGTAAGTACCATCGGCATTTACAACTACAGTACCGTGAGCCGGATCATTGCCTTTTTCGAAGGTGATTGGATCGCCGTCAGGGTCGGTGGCGGTAACAGTACCTGAGACAGGTTTACCCTGTTCGGTGGTATTAGTTTCGCCGCCGGTGATAACCGGTGCCTTGTTAGGCGGTGTCACGGTTACAGTCACGGTTACGGTTTTCGGATCACCATGGCCATCGTCTACAATGATGGTGAAGGTATCGGTACCGGTGTAACCTGGTTCAGGCGTGTAAGTATAAGTACCGTCGGTATTTACGTTTACAGAACCGTGGGCTGGATCACTGCCTTTTGAATAGGTGAGCGGATCGCCGTCAGGATCGTTAGCTACCAGGGTATCGATGACAGGTTTGTCTTGTTCTGTGTTGATGTCATAACCGCCTGTTACTACTGGTGGATTATTAGTAGTAGTTGGAGGGGTGACGGTCACTGTGACGGTCACTGTTTTTGGATTACCGGTACCGTCGTCAACGATGATCGTGAAGGTGTCGTTACCGGTGTAGCCTGGTGTTGGTGTGTAAGTGTAAGTACCATCGCCATCTACGACTACTGAACCGTGGGCTGGGTCGTCGCCTTTTGAATAGGTGAGCGGATCGCCGTCAGGATCGTTAGCTACCAGGGTATCTTTGACAGGTTTGTTTTGTTCGGTGGTGGTGGTGTTGCCGCCTGTTACTACTGGTTCGTCATTTACCGGAGCGATGGTAAATTTAACAACCGCGGTGTCGCAGAGGCTTGGCGTACCATTGTCACAAACTTTGTACTTAAGGCTATCCAGGCCATTGAAGTCCTTGTTAGGTGTATAAGTGAAGCTGCCATCGGCATTCAATACTACTGTTCCATGTACAGGAGCTGTGATCAGGGATGCGGTCAGTGCATTTCCTTCAGGATCCGTATCATTAGTCAGAACATTGCCTATTGCGTCGGTAT
>NZ_QTJV01000010.1 GCF_003412465.1 Chitinophaga silvisoli | reverse complement strand
ATCCAAGTTTGTTGCTTCTTTAATGAGTTGCAAAGCAACAAATTTTTAGCATTCCCCCCAAGAATTCAACTTGATCCATAATCAGTACCTTTCCATTCTAATTCGTGCACAATGATGAACAATTTAACCCGTCTTTTAGACATAGCCCTGCCTATTGTTCAGGCACCCATGTTCGGGGTTACAACTCCGGCAATGGTGGCAGCTGCGGCTAATACCGGTGCATTAGGTTCTCTTGCCATAGCCGATCTCTCCGCACAAAAAAGCATTGAACAAATCAGGGCAACCAGGCAACTCACCGCCAAACCATTTGCTGTAAATCTGTTCGTGCATACAATTCCTCCTATTACAGCAACATTACGCGAACAATACACGCAGACCAAATCTCATATCGAACATCTAGCCGCTAAAAATGGCTTAACGGTTAAACTGCCTGAACTGGATGCCATACAGGTCACGCCTTACCAGGACCAGATCGATGCCATTATCAGTGAACAATGCAGGATCGTTAGCTTTACATTTGGTATTCCTGATGCCGAAAGTATCCAGCAATTAAAAGCAAATAATACAATCCTTATCGGCACCTGTACTTCTGTAGCAGAAGCAATTGCGCTGGAAGAACAGGGTATTGATATCATTTGTGTGCAGGGGATTGAAGCCGGCGGGCATAGAGGTAGTTTCATAGGACTGCCGCAGATAGGCGGATTCTCCCTGCTGCCCCAGGTGTATGATACAGTTAAAACACCGCTCATCTATGCAGGGGGCATTTACAATAAGAAAAGTATGCAGGCCGCCCTGGCACTCGGCGCACAGGCGGTATCTATAGGGAGCCTGCTCATAGCCTCTAAAGAGAGCGCCTTGCTCCCTTTCGAGAAAGAACGTCTCAGTACTGTAAAAGAAGAGGAAGTTGTATTGACGAGAAGTTTTTCGGGAAGGTTTGCAAGAGGGATCCATAATACTTTTATTCAAGCCCTGGAAGGAAGTGATTATATTCTGCCCTATCCTTACCAGAACAAACTGACCGGGGAACTGAGGAGGATTGCGAGAGCGCACCAGGATAGTGAGTTTGTGAATATCTGGCTGGGGCAATCTATACAGTCATTTTCAAGCGCGTCTACCGCAGAAATAATCAATCAGCTTACAAAATAAAAAAACAGAGAGGCTGTATCAAAAGTATATCTCCGGGACTTAATCCTGATGGATCCCTGATGGAAAGTATTTTCTTTTATTGAATGCCATTACTTTTGATACAACCTCTCCTGCTATAACAACATCTTTACACTGCCTCTATCGACATCACCGTATACCGCTCCTTCATATTCCTGGTGATCACGATCACCGATCCCTCCTTCGCCGGCAACACCATCACACTCTTGCCCGCATCATCCCGCTTAATCGTCCGCACCACTTTCTTCTGCTCCACACTATAAATCACATATGCCTTCTCATCAGACATCACCAGGTAGGTCAACTTATCCTCAGGAGACACCACCGTAAAACAATAGGTCCCACTCCAGAAATTATAATCTCCCGTTTCCTTACTCCCATTGATCGGCAACGTATTCTCATACTTCACTTTCCCTGTCGTATCCATCTTCATGATCAGCGCATTTCCCGTAGGGAACTCCCTGTAATGACCAAATGCCATACAAATACCGGTATAACCAATACCCAATGCAGGGTTACCGGTACCAGCCCCCAATAAAAGACCTGTCAGTCCATATACAAACAGGCCTCCTCCAATGTTACGGCCTCTTACCTTCGACTTGATCACACTCCCCGTATAATAAGTATTCCCGTTGAAATCCCTGAATGACTTATTTGGCGTGATATAGCCCGCACCTGAAGAAAAATATCCTTTATTCGTCACATCCCCTTTTGAATCATCATACCAATAGGTAAACTGCTCCTTCATCTCTCCCTTCTTATGCCCCGTCAGTTCCACATTGAACACACCTCCATACATCCCTTTCCGGATCTTCAAACCCTCATCACGCTTCCTGTACTTCCTGAATTTTGGATTATAGATCAGCCCTGAAATATCCGGCTTCCCTGATATAGGATCATTCTCAAAACCCAGGGGCAGCAGATCATTTCCTTTCTTATCTTTCAACATATACTTCTGGTAAACGGAATTATCATCCGCATTATAAGAATACACGGTATACTGGTATTTATTCCGCGCCAGCTCCTTTTGCATCATCACATATACATCGTGCTCAGAAGTTTTAAAGTGCTCAATCTTTCCTTCTTCTGATATTCTTCTTTCCCATGTCTGGTTCCCTTTCATATCATAGAACACCAGGTTCTTCTTACTATCATCCTGGTACAAACACACAAAGCCCTTCCCTGTCATATTCTTCACTGAAATAGAATTCTTCAGCACTGACGAAGGAATGTAAGAATCATTCCAGTTCTTCCGGAGATCTACATTCAATTGCACCTGCGCCGTTTTAATAATCTCTCCTTTCAGGTTGATGAATTGTGTCAGCATCCAGGCTTTTCCCGTCATAATAGCTTTATTCCTGTCTGCACGATGCTCATAGCGATAACCCAGCACATTACTCTTCACATAAGCGAGACAAAGGATATTGTCTTCAATCATCACGTCTTCCAGTCGTAGTTTCAGTTCATGAAAGTTTACCACACCCAGGTCATTCAGGTTTTCATCCATAATCGTGAGGCGGTAACTGAATGAATCCCTGCTCACCTTCTCCAGCTGCGTGAGTGCCAGGTATCCCACCAGCACATCATTTTCCATAATAGGCTGTGCGGAAGTACTGATGTCCTGCCCTACCTCGCGGAATATTCTTTTTTGCGCTAATGCCGGCG
Organism: Chitinophaga silvisoli; assembly: GCF_003412465.1. Taxonomy (GTDB): domain Bacteria; phylum Bacteroidota; class Bacteroidia; order Chitinophagales; family Chitinophagaceae; genus Chitinophaga; species Chitinophaga silvisoli. Next base: position 471,973 of record NZ_QTJV01000010.1, on the reverse strand, counting down.
TTGCCAGTACTGCCAGTAATAGATATAAGTAAAATTTTCTCATGAATTATCGCTTTTCAAAAGGGTGAACATATTCGCAATAGAGGCTCGTCTTATTAGACTCCATAAACTGTTTTGCCAGTTGCTGATTGGAAGCCGCCTCTTTATTATCAGCCAATACCAATGAGCGCTGGAAACCCTGCATTGCTTTTTCAGCAGGAGTTACATTGCTCCAGAACGCTGCATTTTGTAATTGCCTGCAGCCCTCGGCCAGTTTATCGCGCGGAATCTGTTCCAGCATGGTTTGTAACTGGTAGTATTCCTTAGAGATGTATTCTTTGCGTTGAATGTCGATAGTACTGGAGCGATGCAGATCCTTATCAGCTTTGTACAAACTCATCATCACGTTGTTAAACATGAAATCGTACCAGGCATCTGTATTCCCTTTATCTTTCTCCTGCATGATGCGGTAGAGGCATGGTGTCAGGTCTTTGTTGCAATACATATTCCAGATCAGCATACGGTTTACTTTTGTACTGATGCTCTCCGGAATAGGTGTAGCTACTGCATTACCTGTTTTGCGTGCTACAGTATTGTTGTATCTCACCACACAATCAGGGTGCGTTTTCAAAGAATCTGCCATGCCGCTGTTGTTTTGAAAATCATAGTCACGGGTAGACAATCCTTTGGAACGTTTCTTTGTCCAGCTTTCTTCCAATGCAATATTGTAATTTCCAAAATAGGTCTTCAGTGGCTGCTGTAAGGGTTGGAGGTATTGAACATCCGCACTGTCCATCCGCAGGAAGAATTCAGGTGCAAAGGAAATATGGCTGTTGTTCAGCAGGATGATAGCCAGGGAATCAGCATCTCCTTCGTGATAACGCTGGTGCCTGTTACGACTAAAGGTGTAGTTTTCATACACTTTTTTCAGGCGTGTCAGGCGGCCATAATCAGATTCCAGTACCTGCCCCAAAGATTGCTTGTATTCTGCAGAAGCCAGCCATTCAGCCTGTTTCTTCATTGCGTTCTCCGGGTGCTGCAGGATGTTGTGCGACAGTTCATGCGCAATAGTCAGGGCAATTTCTTCCCTTGTTTTTGCAAAGGAAATCAGGCCCAGGTTGATGGCCAGCACATTTCCTCCAATGGCATAGGCATTTACAGCGGCACTTCTGTCCAGGACCACAAAGGGGGTTACAGGCAGGTAATTCTTATTTCCCTCCTGGATCTGGGCAACAATATCATTCAGATAAGCGCAGATTCCTTTGTCATAGACATAATTATTGTCGTCAATGGCATCGGTGAAGAAAGTTGTTCTTTCATCCCAAATGGCTTTAAATTGCTTCTGGGTGGCTCTGTCCTTGAAGTTGTCCGGGCATGTCCAGGCCTTTTTGAGTGAATCTTCCTGTTTTTTGTAATAAAAGGCAGATAAATCCTGGTAGTTGTAGAGGTCTTTTTGCTGACCTTTGAGCGTACTGCTTCCCGCCAGGCATAGGAAAGACAGCCAAAACAAGTGTTTGGGTTTAGGTATAGGCATAATTGTCCCCGTTTGGGTGGGTTTAATGCAAGGTAAATATTTTTAATGCATTTTAATAAAACGTTCACATTCGTACGTGGCGTTTCATTTTCGTACGGGCAACATGCGTTTCAGCATTGAATATCAAACTCATAGATAATGGCCGACTTTTGGTAACCACACAGGTATGAGACTATTTATCATCCTGATTTTCCTGTGTGGACATGTGAGGGCGCAAACCATCCTGGTTGCTGAAAAAGGAAAAGTGATCGTCAGGCAGCAGTCCGATACTGTTGCATTTCAATTAGGATCTGTTTCCAAGACCTTTACGGCCGTGGCAGTGCTGCAACTGGAAGAAAAGGGAAAGATCCACCTCAACGATCCTCTTGTTAAATACTTCTCCGCATTTCCCTACCCCGACATTACGATTTATCACCTGCTCACACACACTTCCGGACTCCCCGACAAAGAAGAAATCTTCCTCCCTTATTTAGCGCAACATCCGGATACTGTTTTTACTAATAAGGACATCATTCCTGCATTAAAAAAACCATTGGCATTTACGCCGGGTACTGCATGGCGGTATAATAACATCGGGTTTGCATTGCTGGCTTCATTAGTAGAAAAAGTAAGCGGACAACCCTTTGCGAAATATATGCAGCAGCATGTGTTTCAGCCTGCCGGCATGCAGCACACTTATTTGCTGGGTGACAAAAACCCGGGGATGGTTACAGGTTACCTGGTAAGGGCGCACTATTCCGGGGAACTGCAACCCATTGATAGCAGTAAAAGATTACGTCCCTGGACTTACAATATGCGTAAGCTATATGGACCTACCAATGTGATCAGTACCCCACTGGATTTATTGCACTATCACTTAAGTAAGCTGTTAAAACCGGCCAGCATCCATAAAATGCTCTCCCCTGCACATCTTGCAAATGGGAGTAGAATTGAAACCGATGGTGAGTTTGGAAAAGGCTCCTATGGGTTGGGCTGGTTTATACAAAGCGATACGAATATCGTGATGCACACGGGCAGAGAACCGGGATTTTTTACCTTCTATTGCCGGGACCTGGCGCATGATAAAACCATTATTATACTTGATAATACAGAAAGTCCCGGCTTCGGCAGTGTGGTCAGGAGATACCTGGGTATGCCTGAACCTGTATATAAAAAATCACTGTTCCTGCCTTATGCAAAAATACTTTTAGCCAAAGGGCCTGATGCGGCAATTACCTTTTTCAATCAGTACAAATCAGATAGTACTTACTTTACAAATGAAATGGAACTGAATGAACTGGGCCTTGAACTGCTGGATGATCATCATGAAACGGCTGCACTTGAAGCCTTAAAGCTGTGTACAATACTCTACCCCGATAGCTGGAATACTTATGACAGCTATGGTAAAGCTTTGCTTCAAAGCGGGCAGAAAAAGGAAGCCATTCTCATGTATGAAAAGTCAGTAAAAATGAATCCGCAGAATGAACCGGCTAAAAAAATTCTGGCCACCATCACTCCTTAGGGAATTTATCATTCCACTCCTTCATCAGTTTTTCATAATTACCCGGATCCAGTTTCCTGATTATATAATCCAGCTTTTCCTCTTTTCGCTCATCTCCTTCTTTGGATTGAGGCGAGCCTACGTAAAGCAGAAATGCAAGCCCTGCTACCTGCCAGATCAATTGCAGGAACTCTGATTGCCAGTTCTCAAATGTATCCCGCATCATTTCATTTACATAATCCTGTACGACTACAGGCTCATGATGCGCCTTCTGCTCCTGCACAAATGACTTCCATCCAAAAAACCAGTGCAATAATAAACTGAACAAAAAGAATATAAGTGTGACCCAGACATACCCTTTTTTCTTAAGCCCTTTCATATGTTTTTTTTAAGAAAGAAAAGAAAAAACAATGCCAGCAATAACCGGTTGTATTTACCCTTACCATGGAAACAAGTCAACACTTCTATACGCGCCTCTTCCTTGTAAATCCGCTCCGGGCATGGTGGCATAGCTTATGCCCCACTATTGGCAAAACCTACATCAATGGGAATCATAAACACGAGGTTACATGGCATCTTAGATTACCTGGTTGGTATTCTTCTCATTATTGTTCCGATGGTCGTATTCGGAACGGCTGACAGCGGCGGCGAAGTATGGGTGCCTGTTGCGCTGGGTATTTCTACTTTAATATACAGTTTGTTTACTGACTATGAGTTCGGCATCTTCCGTAAGATAAAGATGAGTGCCCATCTGACGCTGGATGTATTGAGCGGCATGGTGCTAATGACTTCGCCATGGGTATTTGATTTCTGGGAAGTATCCTGGATGCCTTATGTACTGGCGGGTTTATTTGAAATAGGTGCAGGGTCTTATACCAAGGTCCATTCACTTTCTCCTAAATATCAGGTCACAGAAATATAAGCTTATGAAAAAGATCATGTGCATACTACTGGTAGCAATAGTGAGCAGCTGTAGCTCCACCCATATAGAACAAAGCTGGCGGGATCCGGCAGTGACTGTCGATGTATCTCAGCTCAATAAGGTACTCGTAGTAGCCCTGCTGAAAGATGAGGCCAACAGGCGCGCTACGGAAGATGAATTGTGCAGCATGCTAAACGGCAAAGGCGTACCCTCCTACAACTACCTGACTAAAAACATTACAAAAGAACAGGAAGAAACGATCAGGGAAAAAGTAAAGGACCAGGGTTTTGACGGGGTGATAATAATGCGGCTGGCTGCAGTGGATAAAGACGTACAGTATGTACCGGGTACCTACCCTATGTACTATGGCCGCTTCTGGGGATATTACTGGAATGCCTGGAATGCCTTTTACGATCCCGGGTATTATAAGACCACACGCACTTACAGGGTGGAAACAAATGTCTATTCTTTGAAACGGGACAAGCTCATTTGGAGTGGGATCACCTCTACTGTTGACCCTTCAGGTGTCGACAAACTGATGAAGTCATCCTCCAAAGCAGTCTATAAAGAAATGAAGAAACAAGGGTTTATTACAGGAGTATAATAAATATTAATGTATTTTTGCATCTGTTTTTAGATCCTATATCCCTATGCTTACAAGTAAAAAAGAGAACGAAACGCCGCTATCGGAGGAGGCTATTGTTAAAATTAAAGAGTTCCGTTACGACTTCCTGAAGTTCTTCCTGGGCACCTTCATCATTGGGGCAGCCGGTATTATTACGACCAGTATTTATAAAGGTTATGAGCTGAAAATCTCTTCCCGTCAAACGGAGAATGAATACCTGAACTCTTACATTACCCAATACAATAACCTGTATACCTCCGACTCTCTGGGCAAGTATGATAAGATCGCTGAGATGTTCGAAGTACTGTCTATTGCCACTACTGATGCCGATATGCAAAAGAGATGGGATTCGCTGAGACGTTATTTCCAGGCAAAGATTGCGGTGATCACAGACTCTATTGGTAAGTACAAAGATTCAGTATCAGCAGTGTCTATTAAGGTAGATAGCTTCAAACAGGTGCAGCAGGACCTGGAAGTAAAGATCACTACCCTCGCCAAAGTGAAGTCACTGGATGGAAATGCGGAAAAAATAGAGCAACTACAGGCAAAGCAGGAACAGCTAAGAGACAGTGTATCTACGAGACAATTACAGCTGAACAGGTTTGCGACTATCAAGCTGAATGCAGAGAAGTATGCGATGGAGCGGTTGATCCATCCGCCCACTTCCTTACCTGCTCCTGAAAAAAACTACGAGATTGTTTATGACCTGGACAGGTATACGGCTTTGGGCAATATAAGTGAGATCATCGAAGGCATTGCTGTAAAGGTGAATAGTATCAATGAGCAAACCGGTGCTATTTCAGTAACTGTAGACAGGAATGATCACAATGCACAAACTATGGAATTAAAACCCGGCACCAGTACGCCGATGTTGACATTTGGAGATGATTCTTTCCAGGTGAAAATAACCATGAAGAGTTGTGAGGCGCATATTATGCCGGGCAAGAAAGTGGCGAAGTACCAGATCATCGTACAGAAATTAAAAGCATAAGCTCCAGCTACAATTTTAAAAAGAGCTTGTAGGAAAAAGCAATTTGATGGCATCTGGCATTCAAAAAAGGAATTTCTCTCCATAGGGGAACCGGATGTAATACCTCAAATTTCTTTTTGCTGCAAGCTCTTTTCATTTAAATATTTTCCGGCGGCGTTTGTTCCACCACACTCAAATTCATTTCCATAAATGTGAGGTCAAATTCATTATAATTCTTTGTTTTTTCATCGACTACTCCTGAAGTGATCCTTGTTTTCAACCTGCCATCCGGGCCGATATAATTATTCAACCTGTTCCGCACTGCTCCTAAATACTTCCAGCCCTTGCTTCTCAGCCACCAGATGCGGTCCTGAATGATTTGTAATCTCCTGGCAATCGCCTCCTCCTTGTGTGCCTTTGCAATATCATCATGCTTTTCTGCCACAAGATCAGTTACATTATCTGCCCGGATGAATACTTCAAATTCATCATTCTTATCCACGCCGGGTATTTTTTCCAGGTAGTGCTGTACCGTCTTTCTAAAGGCATCCAGTTTAGGTATTACACCGTCTTTAGGCTTGACGCTGCCTCTGTCTACAGACGCTCCGTGCCTGATCGCATATACGGCCAGCGGAGGTGCATCCAGCCTTGCATCTACATCAAAGTTTTCAGGGAGGAAACGGATATATTGTTTGGGTGCACTCTTATACCCCTTGGCCAGACTCCCTATATAATCAAGATCACCAATCATATTGGGATCCATGTAGCCAAGCCCTTGCTCCGCCTGTTGCTGGTATACCCAGTTTTTAATTTCCTGTTTGCCGAGGGCCCACCTTTCTCTCAGCAATTGGTTGACTTCCTGTACCATGGCCCACCATTTTCTTTGCCAGATACCTTTTCCATCATTATTTTTCTCCGCCGCCAGCTGGTTGTCAGAGAAACCTTCAAAGCCATTAAATTCAGGGGGAGCTGCTGTTCTATAAGCAGCAATCATATATTCTACCAGGTAATTGCATTGTACAATTTGTTCATCCAGCTTTTTGAAATAAACGTTCTTTAATCTGTTCACTGACGAGATACTGATGAAGCTGCGGTAATTTCCTTTGTAATCAAGTGAGATTTTCTTGACCTCACCGGCAATTTCCAACAACCTGGTGCTGGACATTTTTAATATATTTTTTTCTATGTTGGAGCTTTCCTTAAGTGAAAGTAATACGTTATGTGCGTGGTGAAATGCCTTTCGAAATGGCTGGTATAAAGGTGGGTCTTCAGGTCTTGCAGTTTCTTCTTTAATGGAAGGTCTCCAGATGCCGGTTTTCTCATTCACATCTTCAACTTTTATTCCCATTCTTTCAGTATCCTCGTCCAGTTTTTCAGATACAAGGTCCGGGTCAACCTGTTGCACCCTGTTTAGATTCCCAAAATCGTCCATCCTAATGGTCTTGGCACTTTTGGGCTTTCCATCCCTGCTGTAGTATCCAAACTCTTTTCCCTCTGTCAACTGGAATGGTGCATGGGCGGGTACAGTGCCTGTTTTTAGCTTTTGTGATGGCGTAGCTTTCATTTGTATCGTCTGCACGGCTTCACTCATCTCCTCCTCTAAGAATTCTTTTTTTTTTGCACAGGCAGGTCTTCCTCTTCCAGGCCTTTCTTTTGCAGCGGCATCTCCTCTTCCGGCAGTGCCTTCATTTGCAACGCCTTCTCCCCCATCTCATCCGCTTCCCTTTCCAGGCCATTATCATCATTAACCGGCACTCCTGCTTTCAACTGCCTGGTAGCTGCCACTCTTCCCTGTTTCTGCTGTACCACATGCCAGGCTTCATGTGGCAAATGCCGCTCCTGCCCGGGGGCAATATGTATATCAGTGCCCTGTGCATAAGCATGTGCCTGCAATTGCGAAGGCTGCTCAGAATTATAATGTACTTTGACATCGTCCATCGCCATACCGGAAAGCCCTTCAATACCTGCCTTCAGGTGATCCGGCATTCCTGTATTATTTGCTTTTAACTGGAAAGTTTGAACCGCTTCACGCGCTACTCCGGATGTACTCCGGCGATCTTCAGTTGCAGTAGAATGGTTATGGGCTTTTTGAGGTTCGTATGTCATAAGATCAGAATATACAGTAATCTACAAAATATTCTCTGAATTCCATTTGATCCGTGGGTAGTTTGGGGACATTTTCTACAGAAAATGCCCTACCCCTCTATAACCTGCTTTACTCTTTTCCCCGGTATTCCTCAGGTCAAAAATTTTGCTTAATTTAATACAAATTAACCTCAATGAGTATTAAGACGCGTTTATTTTCCCAAATAAACAATGAAATACTTTCATTGGAACAGGTGCTGAGTACCATTCGTTCTATCCGTCCGGAAGACATCAGGTATTCAAATGACGGCTGTTTTAACACGCCGCATCACACACTGTTCATTACCTGTAAACTACAGGATCCCGAAAATATTTCATTCCGCTACGACGACAATCCCGGGGAAGCATGGTTTGGGGTCACCAAGCCTAACACCACCATTCTGACCGATGCAGGAGATGAATATCATGTTCCCCTCTTCTCCTTTGTATCCCGTGAAAAGGCGATGCAAATCATTACTGAATTCTTTAATAACCCGGCCCAGAAACCACCTTCGATCCTTTGGGAGCCGGCTGAACAGTTCGAGTGGCCTTATTCCTTGTAGTTTCCCTCCATTTTATTGTATAATCTATTGTTAATGAATTTGTGGCATCTTATATGCTGCCAATTCCCCAAATAGGAATTATGGAATCACATGCCGTCAGGGTCATTGAAATACTCGATGTGACCCACGATGTAAAATGCTTTAGACTGGAAAAGCCCGATGGATACACCTTCGTCCCCGGACAAGCTACTGAGATCACCCTTTCTATTCCCGGCTGGGAGGAAGAACGACGACCGTTTACTTTCACAGCACTCAACGAGGCTCCCTACCTGGAATTCACAATCAAGGGATACCCGGAGCACGATGGTGTCACAAAACGATTACATGAGCTGAGGCCAGGCGACACCCTGAACATTCACGATGTATGGGGTGCCATCACCTACCAGGGACCCGGTTACTTTATTGCCGGTGGCGCAGGGATTACCCCTTTCATCGCTATCCTCCGTCAATTGTACAGGGACCAAAAAATAAGTGATAATTATCTGTTCTTTTCGAACAAAACTGCTGCTGATATCATTTATGAATCAGAGCTGACCCGGATGCTTGGCAAAAACGTCTGCTACACCCTCACCAAGGAAAAAAAAGAGGGCTTCGACAGCAGAAAGATTGACGCTAACTACCTGCGGGAGCAGATCAAAGATTTTAGTAAACACTTTTATGTATGCGGCCCTGACCAGATGGTAAAAGACATCAGTGCCGCACTGGAAGAACTGGGTGCAACAACAGATGCCGTCGTATTTGAAAAATAATGATGCCCTTTCTTACCAACCTGTAGATAAACTACACATACACTCACTCACAATTAATTATTAATATGACTGACACATCAGCAACAGTAAAGTCTACCTCAATAGACGATCTTTCTGTCAATACCATTCGCTTTTTGTCTATCGATGCCGTACAAAAAGCCAACTCCGGCCACCCCGGCTTACCATTAGGCGCAGCACCCATGGCCTACGTGTTGTATACCCGTATCATGCGTTATAATTCCAGTGATCCAAAATGGTTTAACCGTGACCGCTTCATACTTTCCGCAGGACATGGCTCTGCGCTTTTATACAGTATGCTTCACCTCACAGGTTATGACCTCTCCCTGGAAGATCTGAAACAATTCAGGCAATTACATTCCAGAACACCCGGGCATCCTGAAAGTATGTTTACCCCCGGTGTTGAGGTGACTACAGGTCCCTTAGGCCAGGGCCTCGGCAATGCTATTGGCGTGGCCATGGCAGAAGCACACCTGGCAGCTAAATATAACCGGCCTGATCACAAAATAATCGATCACTTTACTTACGTCATTGCCAGTGATGGAGATATGATGGAAGGCGTAGCCTCTGAAGCTTCCTCCCTCGCCGGACACCTGAAACTTGGTAAACTCATATGTCTGTATGACGATAACAAGATTTCACTGGATGGTCCTACCAACCTCGCCTTTACGGAAGATGTACTGAAAAGATATGAAGCCTACGACTGGCATGTTCAGATCGTGGAAGACGGGAATGACCTGAATGCGATAGAAGCTGCTGTAAAGAAAGCACAGGAAGTGACTGACAAACCTTCTATCATTGCCGTACGTACCATCATTGGTTATGGCAGCCCGCTGGCAGATTCCAATAAGGTGCATGGCAGTGCCATGGGCGAAGAAAATGTGCGCAAGACCAAAGAGTTTTACGGCGCAGACCCTGACAAACAATTTTATGTTCCTGCTGAAGTAAAAGAACATATGCTGCTGCGTACTAAAGAAGGAGCAAAATTACAAGAGGAATGGAACAAGCAATTTGATGCATATAAAGCGGCTTTCCCGAACGAAGGAAAAGAACTGGAATTAGGTTCACATGATGAACTGCCGGAAGGATGGCAGAAAAGCCTGCCTGTGTTCACACCGGGCGATGGGGCACTGGCGACCCGCCAGGCACACGGGAAAACCCTGCTGGCCTTAAAAAAGGTGATTCCTTACATTTTTGGCGGTAGTGCTGACCTGGCTTCGTCTAATGATATGCCCCTGGATACGAAACTGAGCTTCCAGCCCGATCATTATGAGGAACCCAATATCTGGTTTGGCGTGCGGGAACATGGTATGGGTGCCATCCTGAATGGCATGGCGGCACATAAAGGTGTTCGTGTATACGGAGGTACTTTCCTTACTTTCTCTGATTATATGAAAGGTGCTATTCGTCTCGCTTCACTCACAAGAGCCCCCGTCACTTATATCTTCACGCACGATAGCGTAGGCCTGGGTGAAGATGGCCCTACCCACCAGCCTATAGAACAGGTAGCTGCATTGCGTGTTGTGCCCAACCTGGTGACTATTCGCCCTGCAGATGCCAACGAAACGGTGCAGGCATGGCGACTGGCGCTGGAAAGAAAAGAAGGCCCTGTAGCATTGATCTTAAGCCGTCAGAAACTGCCGGTATTGGATCAGTCCAAATTCCCTTCTGCTGAGCATGTAAAGAAAGGTGCTTATGTACTGAAGGATACAGAAGGGGAATTACAATTGATCCTGATCGCTACCGGTTCTGAAGTTTCCCTGGCACTGGCTGCGCAGGAGCAACTGGGCAGGGAAGGGATTTCAAGCAGAGTGGTGAGCATGCCATCCTGGGAACTGTTCGAGGAACAGGATGCGGCTTACAAAGAAAGTGTATTGCCCAAAAAACTTGTAAAAAGAATATCTATCGAAGCCCTTACCCCATTTGGCTGGGATAAGTATGTAGGTACAGAAGGAAAGGTGTTAGGCCTCAATCGTTATGGTGAATCCGGACCGGGAGAAGAAGTGCTGAAGGAACTGGGATTCTCTGTGGAGAATGTAGTCGCTGAGGCAAAGAAACTGATCGGTTAATGGCAAGCATATGAAAAAAAGGGAAGGCATCTTTTAAGAAGGCCTTCCCTTAATTTATTTTATCAAATGCGTACTTCCCCTTTATTTTCCTGTTGAGAAAGATCCCTTTTGACTTCGACGACTTCATTTGCAAATACACTTCTTCAGGCACATCAATATAATCATATATCGCTCCCGATAAAAAGTGAACCCGTAGCCGATGCGCTCCAGGGTCGTAGGTCATATATGCAATAACGGATGAAGGCATGATTTTTTGGGTAAAAAGATTATGCCAAAACCAAAACATAATAATATGGCTACGAAGACCCGAAAAAAGACAAAAGATCTGTCCGCATCCTACAATCGTTTCAAAACGTACGAAGGAAAACAATATACCGGTGTACAAATCGGCAGAGGTCACCACTGGCATTATGACCAGGGTGACTGGAAGGAAACCAAGATCACGCCTGATCTGTGGGAGATCTCCTACGCTGTGACCAAGCGCCGTACCGGCCATGCCCCTGAAGGCTCCGGAGTGCCTGTAGGTACCGGCTATCACTGGTATATCCTGGCACATCAGAATGTAACCAAGCTGAATGCAAACGATTATTCCACCTCCATGACCGGCCTGAAATTCAAGATGGCACACAAAAGAGCTGATAAAGGTAAGTGGAATATCTCCGGCCCCACCCAGCGAAAACACCTGGTTAAATTCCTGAAAGAAATTATCGATCAGTTAGAAAAAGAACCGATTCCTCTTGCATTTGAATACGAAGGTGTCAAATACAAAGGGGAAGGTGTACCCATATCACAAACCTGCGAAAAAGGGATTTGTTATGAGGTGGATATTACCCTGAACGATGAAAACCTGGGGATCCTTCGCTATGCAAAAAGCGGCTGGAAAATGGATCTGGTGGAAGATAAGAAACTGGTGAAAGTCATCGGGGATATTGTAATGGAATATTTTGATGAACTATGAAGCCGGGCAAGATTTACATTGGCACTTCCGGATGGCATTATAAGCATTGGAAGAAACGCTTCTATCCTGACGAAGTAAAGGCGGCAGACTACCTCTCCTACTATGCGCAATTTTTTGCCACTGCTGAAATCAATGCGAGTTTTTACCGGCTTCCATTGGTATCTACCGTGCAGGAATGGGCGAAGACTGTTAATAGCCGTTTCCGTTTCTGTCCTAAGATCAGCCGGTATGTCACACATACCAAGAAGCTCAATGACCCGGCACTCACCCTTCCCCGCTTTTTCGATGTATTTGATGCCGTCATCAAAAGATTGGGACCTGTATTATTACAGCTACCTCCTAATCTGCATTTCCATGAAGAAAGGGTAAAAGCTTTCCTTGATGCACTTACTGCCTACAAAGGCTACCATTTTGCGCTGGAGCCACGTCATGAAAGCTGGATGACACCGGAAGCCATCCAACTCTTAAAGAAATATAAGATTGCCTTTGTCATTGCCCATTCCGGCGGTCGCTTCCCCTCCGGTGAATTTGTTACGGCAAAAGATATTTATATCCGGTTTCACGGGCCAAAAGGTAATTACGCTTCAGGTTACTCAGCATCGTTTTTACAGGAATATGCAGATAAGATCGTACAATGGCAGCAGGCAGGACATCACATCTGGGTATTCTTCAATAACGACGGCAATGCGTATGCTATTAAAAATGCCCTCACACTCATCGATAACATAAAAAAAACGCCACTACCTTGAAAGGTAGCGGCGGTTCATTTTATCAACCAAAATCAAAATCAAAAATTTATATACTAGTACTTTTGATCTACATTTCTTTCATCCACACTGATCCCTTCACTCATCCATCTTGGCATAGGTTTCTTCATCAGGTAATGATCAAAGAAACCTTGCATACGGATAGTAAAATCCTTCTGTGCAGGCAATTCCTCCAGCGTATGATTAGCTCCCTTATAATTTAGTAACCAGGCCGGACGTTTTAATCTTCGCAAACTCAGGAAGAGGTCCAACCCATGCGTAAAAGGTACCGCTCCATCTTTGTCATTATGGAAGATCATTATTGGTGTATGTATCTTATCAGCGTTAAAAATGGCTGAATTATTTATATATCCTTCTTTGTCTTCCCACAGGCTCTTCCCCATCCTGTACTGCTCCGATTCAAACTTAAACAGGGAAGGCGCGCCATTTTGTCTCACCGCTGTGTAGTTATAGGTCATGTTTACCACACCTGCGCCGATGTTCGCACATTTAAACACATCAGTCCTTGTCACCAGGTAAGCGGCCTCATACCCGCCAAAGCTATGTCCCTGTAAGCCAATTGCCTCTTTATCAGCAATTTTTCTTTCAATCAGGGCGTTTACTCCACTTACGACGCAATTGTACACACTTTCTCCCGGTTTTCCAATGATATAATGCACATCCGGACGAAATACTAAATAGCCCCTGCTCACATAAGTACTGATATTGATCGTACTGCTGGTATATTCCGGTACAATATAATCATGCAAATCCTGGCTATGGGTCTCATAAAAGTCCACAATCATCGGGTACACCTTACTGGAATCATACGCTTCCGGCAGGTACAACAAACCTTCGTCATTTTTTCCATCAAAAGTTTTCCATTTCACCACTTTTGCTGATCCCCAATTGTAATCCTTCTGTTGTGGGTTGATATCTGTCAGTTGCTTTGAATTCTTAAAATTAATATCCCCGTACCATACATCCGGGTTGATCTGGTAGTTTTCCTTTGTAAAGATGCAGGAACGGCCATCACCTGATATAGAACTGATCTTTACTGAATAATCAGGATTTTCCACCACTTTTTCCACCCTGGCCAGTGATTGCAGTTTGTACACACCTCTTGCCTTGGTCTCTTCATTGAAGCTACGCAGCAGGAGTGGCTTGCCCAGGTTCATGTTTTCCATGTATTCAGCACCGTGAAGACGCAGTACAAGTTTATGCTGACGGCCATACTGCCCCGTCAGTGAATAAGGCTTACGCTGGCCACTCATATCCACTGCCCACATATCATACCTGTCATAAATCACAGCAGTATTGCCGCCATCCAGCCAGCCTGCCAGTCCGTATGCAGGATTACGCCCCGGCTGGTCCCATTCTTCATCATTCACAGGGAAACCAATCCCCTCAGAGATATTCACAAATTGACCTGTACTCAGATCGATCTTTTCCCAGGCCTTATTTTTATTATCGTAGTAGATCGAAAACTTACCGTTCGGGCTCCAGCTTGGTGTTTCATAACTATCCTTTGCAATCAGCTTTCTTTCTCCACTATGTACATTTACCAGGTAAAGATCTGCATTGCTGTTATAGCGGTAGTCGATATCTACTTTATAAGGTGCCGGATCTAAGGCTATCACATAATCAAATGTTTCGCTGGAGGGGGTTACCAGCTGGCCGGACATCTCCGGGGCTAATTCCACCACTGTCTTTGTATCGATGTTGTAGACGAACTTCGCCTGGTTCATCATGTTCTTGTCATACACCCCCCTGCGTTGCAAACGCTGTGTAACAGGTTCGTTCCACGTCCACAATTCCAGCTGGAAACCTGTATTCTGTGGTTGCGGACGCATGGCAGGTTGCTCTGCGCGCATTACATCCAGTATAAACTGTTTGGTCCCTGGTGTAATCGACAGGGCCTGTTCTGACAATTTATAAGCGGCAGGTACTTTGATATCCCTGTAGTCCAGGAGAAAGGTAGTCTGTCCCGTCTTCAGGGAGTAGTAATACAGTTTCCTATCGGACAGGATCGTTCCACTCCCCTTATCCCTGTTCAGGGAATAGTCATCTACAGGACCATTAAAAAGTACCTTGTGCTTTCCTTTTAAAGGGCCGGCCAGCAGCTGGTTACCTTTGATATAGATTACATTGCCATCAAGGATATTGCACCTTGTCACATCTTTCAAAACAATGCTGTCGCCGGTATTGAGGTCTACTACCACCTGCTTATCCGGTGTATTGTAACTCAGGGTATTGCTATTGTCACTGCTGAGGAAATAACTACTCCTGGTCCAGTACTCCTCATGTCCGTCTTTCAGTCGTCTCAGTATGGTGGAATCATTTCTGGTGTACTTCATCCATTTTCCCTGGCCGATAAACTCAGGACTACCCATATCGCTGAAGGTCGTCGTTTTGCCGCTAGCTGTATTGACCAGGTATTGCAAATGTTCCTCATCTCCGCTGTAGCGATACATCATCCATTGTCCGTCGTAAGACAGGGATGGCGTACCTAATCTTTTCCATTGTGCATACGCTGTCGTATCGATTGTTTTCTTCTGCGCGACGGCCACCTGCATTCCCAGCAGTGCTGCCAGCATTAATTTCCCTTTCATCAATTTTCATTTTTTAACAGGTCAATTACGTAGCTCAGCTCATCCACCAGTTTGCTTGGGCTACCGCCGTAGCCTTCTGAGGTCCAGCGGATCACACCATTCTTCAGCACAACCTTGCGTGGAATACCGGATGATTTGAACACCGGTGCCATAGAACTGAATACCTCATTCTGTGCACCCTTTTCAGTGATTTCATCCAGCAATACATTGAAGCGGAAACCTGATTTGCTAATATAGCTCCTGATTTCCTCTTTATAATTTTTACTTGCAGCCTGCGTAGCAATAAAGTAGAAGGCTACCTTGTTATCTTTCGCATATTTGTCTACCGCCATCTGCATACCAGGGAACGCTGATTTACAAGGCGTACACCAGGTAGCCCAGAAGTCAATTACTACAATTTTATCTTTGAAATCTGTAGCACTATTCACTGTCTTACCATTTAAATCCTTCAGTTTAAAAGGCGTATATGGTGCATTGATCAGACCTGCTTTTACCTGGGCCCTGAATTTCTCCATATCAGCAGCAGGTTTCAGGCTTTCCATGTAAGCATCAAAGCCATCTGCCTTACCATTCTTTGCTACATATTCCTTCTTCAGCCTTTCGATCATGGCAGGTGTAGCTGCATTATTCCTGATACCCATTTCCAGTACCGCTCCTACCTGCGCACCATTGCCTGTATGCTCGAGGATATCGATATGCGCATCGTTCAGTTTAGCATTGGTATAAATGAATGCCGGGGAGATCATCTTCACATAGGTTAGCGCCTCTGCATATTTACCCATCTTAGCCAGCATGCGTGCATGTGCGGCCAGCTTTTTATCCAGTTGGCTCAGGGCAAATTCATCGGCCTGTTGCGGCGTGAAACGGAGATTTTCATTGTAGGAACCATCATGTACCTTCGCAATCGCCTCAGTGATGATAGCCTTACCTAAAGGATAGATACTATCCAGTGGCATGCTGTTCGTCATGAAATGGCGTTCTACATTCCAGCGGTAGATCTCTGCCAGGGAAGCGAAGTCCATTTGTGGCAGCAATGCAATCAGCTTGTCAAATTGTGCTTTTGCCACATAGCCAACTGCCAGTTCCCTGTAGATGCTATAATACATAAATTGCTGTTCTGCACCGGAGTCCCTTCGCATTTCAGCTACGGGAAAGTCCTGCAGGAATTTCTCCATTCTGCCCAGTTTCGCATCGCTCTGTTCACTGGTATAAGCCGCTGTATAAGCCAGGTGGCGTGCCAGGTGACCATGAGGATATTTGGAAAGGATCAGTGCTTTGACAGAATCACCTTTGTGTGTGTCTTTCAGGTCAAACTGGTAAGTGCTATAGATCTGGTAATAGTTGGATTCATCGATGCCGGGTAAGCCTGCCAGGCGAACCAGGTTTCTTTCTACTTTTTCATTGTATTCATCTCCCAGGCTTATTTTCAGCATAGCCAGGTAATCTCCTGAGTAGCGGGGCATGTACTGTCCGTAGATTTTCATTTCCTTACGGATCCACATTTCCAGTGCTTCATCGCTGATATTAAATTTTTCGAAGTATCCCTGCGGTGCGTGACCGAAGGAAGGTTTGCGGAATAAGCCCCACGCCAGTGCTCCACCAGGCAAAGCCATTCCCTGTTTATTGACAGTGGTTTCTACAAAGCCATTATCATTGTTGTTATCATAAGCAGCGATCTGGCCATCCTGCTCTACATAAAACTTAAATGCTATGAACGCACAATTTTCGGGCACATAATATTTAGCATCATAAACGCCATTGTGCAATTGCAGGTTCACATCATTAAGTCCCCATCTGTAGTTACTGAAGGTGTATACCATACCGCGGATGTGATCCTTCCCTGCCAGTGGACCACCAGCGGGGTTGTAATGAATGGTCAGGGTATCGCCGGCTACCGGCACACCACTTCTTTGTAATCTGCTGCTATCTGTCTGGCTAAAGCCCATTGATGGCATTGCCAGCATCATAGCCAGCGCACTGATCCATGTATACTTCATTGTCGGGTTGTTTACAAGGTGGATCGGAGAGAGCTGTGACACTCCCTCCTTCACACCTTATTGTTGGTTGGTTATTGTTATTCTGGATTTTGTTGAATTTCCGGATTAAGCAGAATATACTTGTTGGCAATCGGGAAGACATAACGGTTGCTGTTTGGCAATAAGGTAGTGGTAACACCTTTGAAATCCCGGGTAATGGTGATCTGGTAAGCCGCGTCTTTGTTCAGGCGTTTCTGGTCAAACCATCTGAGACCTGTGCCGAAGAATTCTCTTCTTCTTTCAGCGATCACCAGTTGCATAGCTTCTGCACCATTAGCTGCACTTACAGCTGTATAGTCAGTTGTAGCAAAACGTTTTTCACGGATGGCATTGATCATGCTTACAGCAGTGCCGGCATCGTTGGAACGTGCTGCTGCTTCTGCTACGATCAGCATCATTTCAGGAACGTTTGGTCCCTGGTACATTTTGCTGTACTCACGGGTATAGGTATATCTCCAATAGCCGTAGCCGGTAAAAGCAGGACCAAAAAAGCTGCCCGGTCTTACAAAAAGTTTGTACCGCAGGTCACTGGTACCCAGCAATGTGAGCAGCGCAGTGTCCAGCTGGATGCCCTGGTAATAACCATTGCTTACCTTAGAGAAGATCACTTCAGGATCATTGAGGCGTTGCGGGAAAGAAGCAGTGCTGGTCTGGTAGTTGCGCAGGTCCAGCAGGCCATTTTGCAATGCCAGCGCTTTTTCCGCATAACTGCGGGCTTTGTCAAACTGTCTTACACTGAGGTATACTCTTGCGAGTACCGCATAAGCACCTGCTTTGGAAGGACGTGTGTTATAATCAGGCAGATCAGGCAATGCAGCTACTGCTGCCAGCAGATCGTTCAGGATCAGGTCATAGGCATCCTGTACAGAACCTCTTTTCAGACTTGCATACAGGTTAGTGCTGACAACCATCGGCACACCCAGGTCAGCAGCTGCTGTGGTGCTGTCATATTGTTTAGCATAGGTATTCACGAGCACCCAATAGGTAAATGCGCGGTGTACCTGTGCTTCGGCATAGATCTGTTTTTTATCGGCATCAGTACCTTTTTCGCTGGTCAGCACACCTTCCAGCGTCAGGTTACTGTTATAAATAGTTTTGTACATTTTATCCCAGTCAGCATCAGCCTGTGTATCAGACCAATATTGACTTTTCCACTGGTAAGCATTGTAATTGATATCCGTCATCTGTGTCTGCTTGTTAGCATCCAATACACGGGTATCATCACAGGAATAGATCTGTAAACCAAATACACTTTCCATTTCACCGGTGTTATCCATCAGCGCCCTGTAATCGCTGGTATAGGTCATAGTACGTGTACCAATCTGGTCGATCTCCACGTATTTGCGGCAACCTGTGGCTAACAGTGCAACCGCTATATAGAAAATTACTTTTTTCATTAGAATGATGCATTAATGTTAAACAAATAGCTGGTCACCGGAGGAGCGCTGTAAAACTGGCTGCTGTTATTCAGGTACTGCGGATCATACTTCTCCTTATTCGCCACCCAGATCATGCCCAGGTTGCGCACATTACCACTGATGGAAAGACTCTTGATCACTTTCTTAGGCAGCATAGACTGCGGGAAATGATAGCCCAGGGAAATCTGCTGCAGGCGGATATTATCTCCACTTCTTACCAGTTTATCAGAGAATTGGTAACGGCTGAAGCTATTGTAGTTCAGATTATCCAGACCCGGTACGATGGTATGCGCCTCATCACCTGCAGTACGCCATCTGTGGGCAAAGTCTTCCTGACGACCCAGGGTACCATAGAAAGAAGAGTATTGCGGATAACCATTGATAGAAGGCTTGATGAACTTACCACCAAAGTAATAAGCGATCTGTACCTGCAGGTCAAAGTTTTTATACCTGAAGCTGTTGTTCAAACCACCAAAGTAAGGCGCTGATTTCACACCTACGTATTTCATATCTGCCATACTGAAAGTAGATGGAATTGCTTCTGTACTCTTAATAATTTTATTGTCCTTGTCGAGGATCTGTGTCTGACCGGTTTCGTCCAGACCTGCTGAACGATATACGAACATACCTCCCACCGGGTAATTATTTACGATGGCAGAGCCACCTAACAAATTGTATACAGCGAGATTATCATATCTGCTATCTGTCACTTTATTATTGCTGTATGCAAAATTGAATCCGGTGTTGAAGGTGAAATCTTTCTTATCCAGCCAGGTAGCATTCAGCGCCAGTTCAATACCATGGCTTTGCATTTTGCCGGAGTTAAAGTAGAGATAAGACCAGCCATAAGTACTGTTATAAGGTTGGTTTACAGCGATACCGTTGCTCCATTTATGATATACATCGATGCTCGCAGTAAGGCGGTTATTCCAGAAACCAAGATCCAGCCCACCATTCAGGGTACGGGTAGTTTCCCATGTCAGGCCCTGGTTAGCAGGATTACTGATGGTACCATAAGGCAGGTTGGTATTAGGATCTGTATTGCCCAGGTTCACGATTGCCTTGTTGTAACCTGACAATGGCACCGCACCACCAGTACCCAGTGTAGCTCTCAGGCTCAGGTTGCTCAGCCATGAATAGGGTTGCAGGAAAAATTCCTGTTGTGCATTCCACTTGGCACCTACAGACCAGAAAGGTTTCGCACGTTTACTGCGGTCTATACCTAAGAGGGTATAATCATCGAAACGAACACTACCAGATACATCGTACTTCGATTTGTAGTTATAGGCAACATTACCGAAGTAGGACAGGTAACGGTTTCTTTGCTCTGTAATGCTACTTACGTTATTACCCAGCTGTTGTGTATAACCATACATGGTCATATTATATACAGTAGGATTGACTGCACCAAAAGTATTCGCATCTGCATCATAACCATAGCGGGTCACATTGTCACCCTTCGTATAGGCCTGACGGATTTCAGTACCCGCCAGCGCATTAATATGATGATCCGTATGAATCGCTTTACTGAAGTTCAGTTGACCGCGCAGGGCATATTCGCTGTTTAACTGGTTTGCGAGATAGTAAGTACCACCATAAGGAATGCTATACACGGGTCTGTGTGTAGTAGAAGATATAGTGGTATAGGTGTTCATGAGCATGCGGCCTGCATAACTATCTATTGTATTGATCGTGCTTATTGTGCTGTTAAAGCGCTGGTACTGGCCAGATACAGCTGCATTGAGCCATGGAGTAAGCTGCACATTGATACCTGAGTTGAAACGGGCAGTAGTAGTTCCTGTCCTGGTATTACTATAGTTCAACTCCTGAATAGCGTTATAGGTAAAGGGTAAATAGCCAATATTTGTAAGACTGTCACTGAACTCAGGGCGGAATAAAATACTACGTTTAATCAGGCTACCGTCACTATTTACCAGCATATCGTACGGACGCAGGGAGGTTGTGGTAGCACCCAGTGCATCCATTGCAGCCAGGTTGGTAGTCAAATTACTGATCTGGTATTGGATATTCGTAGTGAGTGTCACCCTGTTGTTCCAGAATTTGTTGGTCAGGTTGGCAGTCAGGTTGGTATTGTTACCATTGTTACTTTTATAGATAGGATTATCCCTGTTATGGTTAACAGCGATGTAGTATGAGTTCACTTCATTTCCACCGGATACAGATAAGTTATACTGTTGGGAAATCGCTTCGCGCAACAGGTATTTCCTGATCTGTCCTTCGTTATTACGTTTAGAGATTTCGTCAATAGCAGCATTTGCTTCTGCCTGTGTTACTTCGCCACGCTGTGCTTTGAAGAGCCATTCCTGTACTTCACTTGGATTTTGGGTATACAAAGGCTGGTAGTAAGGGCTTTGCTTACTATCGGTAATGAATCCTTTATTCACCAGGTCCTTTTCCAGGTCCACATATTCAGCAGTGCTCATCCAGTGTAATTTGGAGAACTTAGGTGCAGAGGCCATACCGACAGTGGTAGAGAAATTCAGTGTAGGTATGCCTCTCTTACCATGTTTTGTTGTGATTACGATTACCCCATTTGCACCCTTAGCACCCCATACGGAGGTCGCTACGGCATCTTTCAGGAAAGTAATCTGATCGATATCCGCAGGATTGATAGAGGACAGGATCGCATTGTTCGACATAAGGGAATTACCTCTTGTAGTCAGTGTCTGCTTGTCGCCGATAGCTACCATTGGGAAACCATCTATTACAATCAGGGGTTCAGAACCGGTAGCATATGTATTGGTACTCCTGATCTGTACAGTACCTGCGTTAGGATCTACCTTTACACCGGCTACTTTACCTTCCAGGCGTTGCAGGATGTCGACAGCAGGTACTTTTGCCAGGTCCTCTGCAGTGGTCACACCATAGGAACCGGTGGCTCTTTCTTTGGAGATGGTCTGATAACCTGTAGATACGCTCACGGTTACTTCATCTACATTGATCACCTGTCTTTTCATGGTGATATCCAGTTTGGTACTGTTGCTAATCTTTACCTCCTGGGGTTCAAAACCCACGAAAGTAACCACCAGTACATCACCCACATTGGCATTCAGGTCGAAATAACCTTTGCTGTTGGTGATTACAGATACAGGACCATTTTTCACTTTTACCGTTGCACCTTCGAGCGGATAGCCATTCTCTGCATGCACAATACCTTCTACAGGTACAGAAGTAATCACTTCAGGTTCACCTGGCAGTTTCACTTTTTTGCTTACAAAGATGGTCTGCTCACGGATCAGGTATTGCAGGGATTGATTTTTGAAGATCTGGTCCAGGAACTGGTTCAGCGGCATATTAGTGGCTGCAACCGATACCGGGGCAGCTTCAGATAATAACTGACGGTCACAGAATACAAGGTATCCTGTTTGAGTACGTATAGTGGAAAATGTTTTCTCCAGCGGAATATTATTGCCGGACATTGTCACTGATTGAGATCGGCCATTTGCATATACCCCCATGAATGCAATGGTCATTAATACGATGGTTAGCTTCATAACTAACATGATTTTGGCAGACAACCGGCTTCCATAAAGCCGGTAAAAAGGCATGACACGGTCGGCCCGGTCACAAAAAGCAATTTTTTGCATACCTTGCATTTGGTTTGGTTGATTGAAAAATTCAGTTGTCCCTAAATAATTGTCTATTCAGTGCATCCAGACCTTAACCGCTCAGAATCCTACCTCTGGGCGGTTTTCAGTTTAGACGGACTTATATTGAAAAACAATTCACATGTTTGTGGTGTTCACGGTAACACGATCAGACGTTTACCCTCAATTTTAAAATGCACTCCTGACAATTTTAATCCTTCCAGTACCTGTGCCAGGCTTAGATTACGACCAATTTCGCCGTAGAACCTGGTGCCTGGAATTCCCTGTTCATAAACGACCTCGATATCATACCATCTGGCCAGCTGGCGCATGACCGCCTCTACTCCCAAATCATCAAAGTTGAAGACCCCATCTTTCCAGGCTGTAACCTGGGCTGTATTTATATGACTGTTCACTGTTATGCCATCGTTGACCTGTGCCTGTTGGCCCGGTTGCAATACAACCGCGGAGGCACCTTTGTTCACCCTGATGCTACCCTGTATCAGCGTGGCGTTGATTTGCTTTTCGTCGGTATAGGCATTGAGATTAAACTGTGTGCCCAGTACCTGTACTTTTAGCTGGTCTGCTACTTCTACCACAAAAGGATGTTCGGCATCTTTTGCTACATCGAAGAAGGCTTCACCGGAAATCGTAACGATTCTTTCCCTGCCATTAAAAGCAGTAGGATACTTGAGGGAACTCCCTGCATTGAGCCATACAGTGGTGCCATCCGGCAATACCAGTTTGAACTGCCTGGCATTGGGCGTACGGATCATATTATAGCTCGTGGCGGCAGCTTTTTCTGCATTGTAACGCAGACTACCGTTTTGTAAGGTTACCGTGGTACCATTCTGGTTGGCAATCACCCCATTGCCGGTGCTGTCGAGGGCTATGACCTGACCATTGGCAAGGGTGAGCACGGCCCCGTTTTTGCCGGGCTGAACATCATTCACTTTTGCAGCTACGATGGGTGGTATGGATCTGCGTTGTGGTTTAAAAACATACCAGGCAGTGGTGCCCAGCAGAATGATGGCCGCAGCGGCAGCGGCACGGCGCAGGATTGGCATTTTCCTGACTACCGCTTTTTTATGTTGTAAACGCTCCTCCAGTGATGAGAGGAATGCCGGCGACGCGGGTACATAATCCACCTCCCCTGCCTGTTGCAGGATACGATGGAACGATGCTGACCCTACCTCAGCATACCAGCTAAAAAAAGCCAGCTCTTCCGTTTCGGTCAGTGTACCGTTCCTGTATTTATGAATCAAATGGATGATCTGCTCGTCGCTCATATACTAGAGACGAACTCGTGAAAGATTCGTATACGCCTTTTTTTGATTTTTTTTTTAGCGCCCCCTGGACCAGAGGATCAGTAGGAAGGTAAAAACGCCACCATGCTCATTCAGGAGCTTTTTGAGGGTATGAAAGGCCGTGTAAAAATGTTTTTTGACGGTCACGACAGCTATGCCACATTGTGCTGCTATTTCTTCAAAACTAAGGCCCTCCTGGGTGCGGAGCAGGAAGATTTCCTTTTTCTGGGGATCGAGGGTATCGATAGCCCGGGTAGCAATGTCGTGGTATTCTTTGTAGACTAACTGGTGGTCGCCCCCGGTGGTGGCAGCATCCTGCTGGTGCACGATGGCATCTATGGCTTTCAGGTGCACTTTTTTCCGTCTTAAATGATCGAAAAGAAGGTTTTTGGCTACCCGGAAGGCGTAGTCTTCGAATGAACGAACCAGTAATAGTTTCTCTTTTGTTTTCCAGATCCGGAGAAAGGTCTCCTGCAGGATTTCGTCACTTTCCTCCCTATCCTGGGTGATGAAGGTAATGGCTACCTGCAGACGGGGGTAATGATGGGTATATAAATAACCATATGCCAGCTGATTACCGTCTGCCGCTTCCCGTACCCATGTTGTGAATTGATCCGTCAAATGAAATATGAAAGAAATTATTGTGCAAGATACATCTAAAATGATTGTTGTAATAATGAAATCATATAGATATCCTGCTCATAAGCCGGGGGTATTCCGCCAATAACCCGCCTCTTTTAGAATGCGGGTCATAGGCGGCTTATAGGCGGATTACCTGCGGGTTATCTGCGGAATATCCCTATTGAAAGGTACAAGGAACGGGCCTTTAGGTCTATCTTTTCCCCGGACTTCCATCAGGCCGGTATTGTACCCAATACCTGTCGATACACCTCATCGAGCGCTGAATTCATTAACTTGCGGATATGAATCAACAACCTGAGCTTAGAACCGTTAGCGTAACAAGATATGTAACGCCGCTTCGGGAAGGCGGCTCTCTCCCCGCCATCGCCGAGGCTGATGATGGCTTTTTATACGTACTGAAATTCCGGGGAGCCGGACAAGGTATTAAAGCCCTGATCGCCGAATTGATAGGAGGAGAAATTGCCCGCGTAATAGGGCTTAAAATGCCGGAAATCGTATTTGCCACCCTGGATAGTGCCTTTGGCCGTACCGAACCTGATGAGGAAATACAGGACCTGCTGAAGGCCAGCGTTGGCCTGAACCTGGGTGTCCATTACCTTTCCGGTTCCGTCACCTACGATCCGGTGGTTACTAAAATAGAACCAGCCCTGGCTTCCCGTATTGTATGGATGGACTGTCTGCTCACCAATGTAGACCGTACCCCCCGCAACACAAATATGCTCATGTGGCACCGGGAGCTTTGGCTCATAGACCATGGCGCATCCCTGTACTTTCACCACAACTGGAGTAACTGGGAGGAGTCAGCCAGGAAACCTTTTGTCCAGGTCAAAGACCATGTACTTTTGCCACAGGCCAGTATGATTGCCGAAGCTGATGCCCAGCTGCGTATCCTGCTCACACCTGAAAAGATCAGGGCTATTGTCAACCTGATCCCTGACGAATGGTTGCAGGAATGGCCTTCCGGCGAATCGCCGGAGCAGGTGAAACAGGTGTATTATCAATTCTTAACCACACGCTTAGCTGCGTCCGAAATATTTGTAAAAGAAGCACAACATGCAAGAGAAGCACTTATATGAGTATGCTGTCATTCGCGTAGTTCCCAGTGTAGTACGCGAGGAGTTCCTCAATATAGGTGTGATCCTGTATTGTAAACAACAGCGTTACCTGCAAACCCTGTATACTGTTAATGAGGAAAAGATCCGATGCCTGGCACCGGAATTTGATATGGAGGAACTGAAGGCCTACCTGGCTGCCTTTGAAAAAATTGCGGCAGGGGTACCTGAAGGAGGCCCTATTGCAAAACTGGACCTGCCCTCCCGGTTCAGGTGGCTCACAGCTACGCGAAGCACTGTCATTCAATCATCTAAAATTCATCCGGGACGCTGTGGAGATCTCCCCGGAACATTGCAGCGCTTGCATGCACAATTAGTTTTATAATAAAAAATTATTTACTACGTTATAATACAGCGGTGGCTGAAAAGTAAATTTATGGGAATATCCTGAGCGTAATTTTGTTTACATCATTCTCAGCTTATCCCCTTTACTTTTGATCCGGCCGCTGTACTGTTTTATTCCATATCTCTTATTGACCTGATATTACAAACCTATCCATGAAACTTTATTGTTTATACTGCATATCGATGCTGATGGCGATCTTGTCTGTACATGCACAGGATACCATTCCCCCTGCACCTGTTGGCAGCACTATTTACCTGGTCAATGATGTCTGGCTCATGTCTGCCGCTGACAAGTATGGTCCTATGAAATGCGATCATACTACCATCAGCGCCTCCGAACAATTTGTAGTTGTAGATGCCGGCGACAGCACTATTGCCCTGCAGGGTAGCAATGGCCGCTATGTGACCGCAACCAGTCCAATGCGCTGTACCAGTACAGTCATAGATCATAATGCCCGCTTTAAATGGGTTGGCCTTGGTACTAATACTGTGGCGCTGCAAAATCTAAAAGGAGAATTTGTGTTCATGGAAAGCAGGCTCCTGAGCCTGAACTGCAGTGGCACTGCAATTAATGCCGGCAGCACCTTTACCTGGAGCGCCGTCTCCATGTCGCCACAGGAAGAGAAATCGGAAACTGCCAACCTGAATGTATTCCCGAATCCCGCTTCCGGCAATGTCAATATCAAATACGCCCTGCCAACGGCAGCCGAAGTATTGATTGAGTTTTACAACAGCAGGGGTGCTTTGGTGAAATCTTTCCTGGGTGGATTACAGGAAGGAACGACCCGGCTAAATGTAGGCATTGCCGACCTGGAAAAGGGCATGTATATCGTACGGCTGACTTCAAAGGGTATTAAAGAAACGAAGAAGTTAATCGTTCAGTGAGCCCTCATACATCACGCCTACACGCAATGCCTTGAGACCGCTCAGCCCCTGAAGGTCTTCCAGCACCAGGTATTCAAGATCATTACAGAGGGTATGTTTTTCCTGCAGGTATTCAATGAAAGGCAGGTAGTCTTCCACATCCTTGTCATCGAAATAGATCAGCACAATTTTATCAGGCTGTGTCAGGCGTTCTTCTGTATTCCTGATGTGCACTTTATCAATCCGTTTCTTGATCATCTGGTAACGGATGTTGTAAGCCCCTTCCACATCAAAGCGTCTTTCGTCTGCCCTGAAACTGATATCGATAGTATGATTATGAACGAAAATGAGCTGGGTGGTGCGTAATACCTTTGGCATTTCCGGCAGCAGGGAACGGGTAATGCGGGCGATGGCTGCCATACTTGACAATTGCCAGAGACGCAGGTTCTTTAAGTGAAAATGATTGAAGGGATGATGTGGCGCTATCGACTGACCAATGTATGCATCGTACTCTACCCCATCTGTCCTGAACTTTTCAAAATAGCAGGGGTACAGACTCTGTAACTGGTTTTTCTCATGTTCAAAATATTCATTGACCGCTTCATTGATCATCTGCATGGATACTTCCAGTGCATACTTTTCGCCGGTAGTGCTGTTGCTGAAAGCATCCAGTACTTTCAGGTATTCATCTACGAGGCGTTTAGTGTCCGGGTGCTGCCCGGCAAGGTGATTGAGGAAAGGGGTCGTTTCCTTTCTCAAAAAAGTATTTAGTTTATCTTCATCATTGGCATACAACTGGTCCGATGCCAGGATCTCCTGCCATTTGCAGCATTTATAAATCATTTCTTCCAGCAGTGAAGACGGATAGCTCTCCTGTAAGGTGGTCAAAGTACCCCTCAGCAATGACAGGTGAGCATCCAGGTCGGCTACAATCGCCTTGTTCCGCTCTATGGTAGAGTTACGGATATCTACGGCTCCATATAATGGATAAACATTGTCAAAATGGATACTGAATTCCTTCTCAGGTAAATGACGTTTTCTATCATGCAGGTATTGCCAGGCCACTTCATTGAATTTCCATTGCACTGCTGGCTGGATAGAAGTGAACTTTTCTTTGATGATGCATTCTATCTCGTAGTTGAACTCATCTATATAAATCTGCAACAAGCGCCCAATGGCTGCCATAGCAGGTTGTAACAATACAACTATCTTCTCATCAAAGCTCGCGTCTTTCCAGGTGTGAATGGCCACGACACCTACCGGTGTATGATTGTGAAAGACCGGTATCAGTGCGAGAGAGCGTACCCCCAATTTGCGAAAGTGATCCAGGTAATCATGTCGTTGTTGCTTTTCCGAAAAAATATCCGGGGAGAAAAAGAAAGATGGATTGGAGAAATATCCTTTAGCCTGCCTGCGGAATACTTCGGGAGATACGCGCCCCTCGCCCCATACTTCGAAGAGGATGCCGGTACCACCTTTGACATAGCCATATACAGGTTCATTGTTGACTCTTACAAAGGGAAAGAGATCAAACTCAATCTGGTTATTTTTCACCAGCGTCTTCAGGGATTTGATGACGTATTTATAGTTCTCATCGTCATTGGCAGGCGTGCGGTTCAGGCGTACTTTCTCAATATTTTCAATTGCCTTTTCGGCAGTAATATCTGTGAGGTTCAGGATACAGATTCCTCTTATTTTAAAGAGGGAAAGGGGCAGCATTTCCAGCAGGATATCATAGCCTTCCCCTTCGCTCATACGCATATAGAGTTCACTGAAATCCAGTTCGGGCAAGGGACCTTTGGCTGTCACTTCCAGGTAATCCATATTGATCCGCATGGCATAATATTGCAGTAGGCCGGTAGAGATATTGACACCGGCATGTACATCGGGCAATTGCGTGGGGGCCTGGAAGTTATACAGCTTCTGCAATAGGAATGAGTATAATAACTTAAGCCGGTCGCGATCATAATCCTCCTGGGTTTTAGTCGTGACGTAGATATCATGGTCATTCCGGCGGTTGCGCATCAGTTCATAAAACAGGGTCGTACCATAAAAGATGACAGGCTGGAAAGGCATATTCATGGCCCATGCCAGCACCTTTTCATCCGTCATGGCGGGCGAAAGGCAGGCGTACACCTGTTCCAGAAAAGGCTCGTATTTATCGATCTCCGCCAGGGGGATCTCTTCCTGTGAGAGGTGGTATTGCTCATAGGTTGCCAGCACCTGCTCATACAGGGCTTTCTTTACCGTTTGTTCGTTGTTGATCCTTTCACGAAGGTGGTTGATAAACGGCTGAAATGAGATGGCAGTATCCAGTTCGATGCTGGTTACCTCAATCCCCGATACATCCAGAGTTATTTTTTCCATTGCACTTTGAAGATAGCGAAAACCTATATACGTATAGCAAATTTGGCACCATACATTCAATCTTTCTTATCTTGCGCATATGAAATCACCTATCCTTCTTATCCTGCTCATAAGCTTATCCTGGCACAGCATCGCCCAATCCAGGCAGGGGTATTTTCCGCCCCGGAGCGAATGGCAGCAAAAGGCACCTAAAACCCTGGGCCTTGACCCGGTAAAACTCGATTCGGCCATTGTTTTTGCGATTCAAAATGAATCAAAGGCACCAAGAGATATGGCGCTGGCACAGGCTATTTCTTTTGGGAAAGAACCATTTAGTGCAGGCATCGGCCCCTTTGCAGAACGCGGCGCAGCAACCGGTATCATTGTTTACAAAGGTTATATCGTGGGTACCTGGGGCGAACCATCCAGGGTAGATATGACGCATAGCGTGACCAAGAGCTTTCTGAATGCGGTGATTGGCGTAGCGGTAGATAAAGGGCTCATCCATAGTGTGAACGATACGGTGGCAGATTACGTCCCTCCTGTCGAGGTGTATGGCAGCGGGGAATTGATCTATCCATTTGCCAGCCCACATAACCGTTCCCTGACGTGGGATGTTATGCTCCGCCAGACGAGTGACTGGGAAGGCACCCTCTGGGAAAAACCTGATTGGGCAGATAGACCGGAAGGGAATTATAGTGAATGGAAAACCAGGGCCAGGCATACCCCCGGCACGGTGTGGAAATATAATGATGTACGAGTGAATGCGCTGGCACTGGCAGCGACGAATGTGTGGCGGCAGCCATTGCCACAGGTCCTGAAGGTACAAATCATGGATCCGATTGGGGCATCAAATACCTGGCGATGGTATGGATACAAAAACTCGTGGATTGTGCTGGATGGAACAGCTGTTCAGTCTGTAAGTGGTGGTGGTCACTGGGGTGGCGGTATGTTTATCAATGCTTATGACATGGCGAGGTTTGGTTTGCTGACCTTACACAGGGGCAACTGGAACGGGCAGCAGTTACTCTCCGAACAATGGGTGAAACAGGCACTGACACCAACGACTGCGAATACAGGATACGGATATATGAACTGGTTCCTGAATACGGATCAGAAAATGTTGCCCAGTGCGCCGGCAAGTGCTTTTGTACATGTGGGGAATGGAAGTAACCTGATTTATGTAGACCCGGAGCATGATCTGGTAGTGGTAATGAGGTGGATAGAGTACAAAGCAATGGATGAAATGGTCAGGAGAGTTTTACTTGCTCTTTAATATTGGTTGTAATATTTCAAGTTGTCCATCTACAGGCGCTTCGATTTTTAAACCTAAGATCTCAGCTACCAGCGGATACACGTGTATATTGGCAAATGTACCAATCCGCTGGTGTGCTTTGAAGGCAGGGCCCCAGGCCATGAACACGGCATTCATGTCAGTCAGGTTATTATCAAATCCATGATGACCGGCATGCTGTTTTTTTATGGTGGGTTGTGCGAAAATATAATAGGGGTCAGGGACTAAAACGATATCACCGATACGGTTATATTTATCTTCAGTACCATAATGCCATCTTGCCTGCATTTCGTTTTTCCTGTATACCCTGAAGTGTTCTTCATGAGATTTGTAGTAGGCATATGCTGCATTTACTTTTGCAGTATCATCGCTATAGAGCATCACCTTCTCCCCTCCCCAGGATATTTTCAATCCCATATCTTTCAGCTGGATCAGGTTTACTGTATCTACAGCAGCCATACCATGGTCAGAAACTATGATATAATTAACCGGCAGCTTCAGTGCACTTACAGCCTTCACCATTTTTCCGATGCTTTCATCTACAAATTGCACCTGTTCTTTTACCTGTGCCGATTCAGGGCCATAGTTGTGCCCGGCGTGATCCACTTCAGGGAAATAGAAAGTGATCAGGTGAGGCCGCTGTGCTTCCGGTAGTTTCAGCCAGTTTACGACAGATTGAATACGACTGTCGATGCCGGTTTTCTCCTGGTAGCGATAAGAATAAGTAGGGCGTATATTTTGAATAGGACTTTCCGAACCTACCCAGAAATAACTGGCGCTTACCATATGTTGCTTCTCTGCCAGCACCCACAGCGGGGTTCCGCCATACCAGGTACCATCCTGCACGGCATCCCTGTTTTTCATTTCGTAGGACTGTTTGCGATTCCTGTCATAAAATGAATTATCCACCAACCCATGATGAGAGGGATATAATCCTGTGACCAGCGTATAGTGATTCGGGAATGTAAGGCTTGGATAGGAAGGCTGCATAGCTGTGGCTTTCACGCCTTCGCCGGAGAGTGCTAATAAATTCTTTGCCTGGTACTTCTCTGCATAATCGTACCTGAAACCATCGATAGAGATCATGACGACATAAGGCTTGGCTTCCTGCTCTTTACTGTTGGCTCGTCCTTGTACAATCTGCTGGGTCGTATCCTGTGCAAAAGCGAACTGCATTGATAACAAAATCAGCATCGCCAGGGCAATGTGTTTCATACTGGTTTAGATTTCCTGAGTTGCAAAGGTCGGGAGAAAATGGTAATTAACCAGTTAAATCAGGTTAAGGTATGTTTATTTTGCATTCGTTTGCAAATTCCCTATTTTTAGAATGACTATACTGAAGAGAACTGCCATAATTATTTGAAAACCTTTAAAAATTCCGGTAAACCTATATCAACTTCAGTCACCCTTAAAATTAACCACATGATCCTACGATCTGCTATTTTGGCGATCAGCGCATGCTGTATTGTCAATAGTTATGTACAAGCGCAAAACAAACCTTTTCCACAGGCAGTCAGCTATGCCAATTGTATTAAACCCAGTAATGTGACGCAGGCTTCGATGAATGCAAGTGTCGCAAGTTATTACGACTATTGGAAATCAAAGTATGTAAAAACATTATCCACGCTTCCCGGCGGCTATTATATCAAGGGAGAGATCAGTGGAGATGCAGACGGCTACACGCCCCTGGGTTCCTCTGAAGGCCAGGGTTATGGTATGGTGATCACCGTACTGATGGCAGGTCATGACCCCAATGCAAAAACCATCTTTGATGGTTTATTTAAAACAGCCAGGGCATTTCACAGTTCTATCAATTCCAATCTCATGGGTTGGGTAGTCGCTGATGCCACAGGGGCACAGGGCCATTTTGACTCTGCTACAGATGGAGATATTGATATCGCGTATTCGCTCATTCTGGCCCATTACCAGTGGGGTAGCAATGGAACGATCAACTACCTCAACGAAGCAAAGAAAATGATCACAAACGGGTTAAAAGTAGCCAATGTAACCAGTACGAACCGGCTGAACCTGGGCGACTGGGATGGCAAGAGTGCACTTAATACCAGGCCGTCTGACTGGATGTTGAGTCACCTGCGGGCCTTTTACCAGGAGACGGGAGACGCTACCTGGCTGAACCTGATCAATAACCTGTATAGCGTGTACAATTCTTTTACAGCTACTTATTCTCCTAATACAGGACTGATCTCTGACTTTGTGGTAAAGAATCCACCGGAACCTGCTCCGCAGAATTATATCGATGAAGGACCGCAGACAAATGAGTACAATTACAATGCATGCCGCGTACCATTGCGGGTAGTGATGGACTATGCGATGTATGGATCTGCCAATGCATATACGCTGGCGAATAAAATGGCTGCATGGATTATTACCAAGACGGGTGGAAGCCCTTCCGCTATCAAGGATGGATATAAATTAAATGGCACTACCACCGGTTCCGACCCTGAGGCTGTTTTTGTAGCGCCATTTGTAGCTGCGTCAGTAGTGAATAGCAGCAATCAGTCTTTTTTGAATAGCGGCTGGACGTTTTTGACGACTAAGAAATCGGGGTACTTCAGTGACTCCTACAGTTTACTTTGCCAGCTGTTTATTTCCGGCAACTGGTGGAAACCTGAGGCTACTGCAGTTACCTGTGTACCTGTAAGTGCAAGTGCGGATGATGGGAATGTAGCAGCGAATGTGCTGGATGGGAGTCTGAATACAAGATGGTCTGCATCAGGCGACGGGCAATATTTACAGTTTTGCCTGGATGCTGCTACCACTGTGACAGGTGCGGATATTGCATTCTACCAGGGGAATACAAGGGTAGCTACTTTTGATCTCCTGACCAGTACTGATGGTAGCACCTGGGCAAATGCGGCTACTGGTCTCAAGAGTAGCGGTACTTCGCTGGCATTGGAGAGTTTTAGTATCACACCGGTAAATGCGAAATATGTTCGTATTCTGGGTCATGGAAATAGTGTGAACGCATGGAATAGTATTACCGAGGTGAAGATTAAAAAAGCCGGCAGTAGCAAGACGCTGGCTGTTGCGAAAAAAGCGGCTGTCACCTCAGAACAATTATCTGTCGTCAATGCCTATCCAAATCCATTTTCTCAGGATATGACGGTACAGTTTACACTGCAGGATGCAGGGCAGACTTCACTGGTCGTGTATGCAATGGATGGACATGCCGTGCAGGTACTTGCAAATGAGATCTTGAGTGCAGGGCAGTATGTACGTACTTTTAACGGAGCGAAGATACCTGCAGGTGTGTACTTATTGAAACTTGTCCATAACGGGAAAATGATCAATAAGAAGATTGTGAAGCATTAAAGATAAACAAGGCTGCTGCACCGGACAGCAGCCTTGTTTTACTACATAGGTACGTAAGGGAATCGATACAAGCCTTCAAAAGGTTCGGTCTCTCCTATTAAACGGTTCGTACCACCCGCTACAGTGTCTGTGAATGGGGTGAATGCCACTCTTTTTACTGTCATGGTCTGGTGATGCCAGGCAGCAGGACCCGCAGATAATTTTTCCGGATCCGTTAACCAAGGCGAATTTGCCAGTGGTGCGGATGGGAAAGATAAACCGAATGAGAACCTGCCGGCGATATCAGGTACGAAAGAATTATTGGTCTGAATCAATACACCATCGATGTAGTATTCCACCCTGTTTGCATACCAATCCATTCTGAATTCATGGTATGCATCGTCCCATACATCTTTGCCAATGGATGCACGCATTTCAAGGAACTCTTCCATGTTAGGTACGCTGACTGGATTTAGCGTAAAGCCCACACCTTCACCCAGTTCACCTTTTGAATTGATGATCTTCAGCTGGTCCCTCCGGGGTTGTTTCAGATACTGGACATCATTACTGAACTTTGTCCAGCTGGTAGCCAGTTTCGGCGATGCAGGTGTATTCAGCTGCCAGGTACCGTTGACCACGTCCGTGTCATTTTGAATGATCACTTTCAGACCGGCGTAAGGATACAAATAAGTAGCCTGGAGGAGCTCACTCATTGTATTAAAAATATACACGGCGTTATTGGCAGGGAGCTCCATGCCAAATTCGTTCTTCTCTCTTACATAGAAGCCCTCTGGGTCCAGGGTAGATCCCTGGCCATGTAAACCATTGCTAAGAGCTGTTTGGTAATAAGGATCCTGGAACCTGGCAGTGGCATGATGATAGAGCCTGAAGAAAGGAGATACACCAGTCAGTTTGGGTAATTTTGCTTCTACTATAAAACGGCCATAACCATAATATTTCTTTGATGTCACAGCAGCGCCTACACGTGTTTTCCAGGATTCGCCCAGCAAGGGATCACCGGGCACCTCATGTTTCTTCGTTGTACCATTCGTATCAAGCCCCTGCACAAGGCCGTTATACCAATCCCCGTGGGCTTCCAGGGTGAGCAGGCCATCTTTGAAATAAACATTTTGAGGCACTACCCCACCATCTGCACCGCCATCCCTGTTTTCACCTAAGGCATTATATTCCGACTGAAATGCATCCACGGGATCATAGGTCTCAGTGGGCTGGGTAAAATCAATATCATAGGCACTGCCGGCTTTGGTCACAGCGTTTACATAGATCTTAACAGGTGCAGTTGTTTCATAATTATTCATTACATAAAAATTATACCCACCTGCAGGCAGTGTTTGTGGCAGTGTAAAGCTTATCTTATTTTCATTTACTGCGATTAGATTTTCGTGTGGTATGGCTAAAATACTTGCCGTATTGCCGGTACTCTGCAAATAACCTACGGGAGCACTTAGGTTATAAAAAGTACCATCTGTGAATGGGCTCACTAAGCCTGCTACATACAGATTTCTGAAAATCCCCTTTCCATTGTAACCTGTCCCTACACTGGCAGCACCGACTGTTAATGGGGATGCCGCACTGAGAGTCGGGAAAAAAATCGCGGCGTTTGTAACGGTATTGGTTATAGTATTACCATTCAGATAATTATAGTACAGGGACGTTGGATTATTGGGGTTTGAGTTTGGATTGGCATAATGTCCTACCAGCACATTGTTCCAGCTATCAGGAACAACGGTTCCTATCGCTGTAACAGTTACTGTTGAAGAATTGTATTTATGCTGGAACACTACTTTTTTGCTGGTATTGTCTACATACACCAACAGGCCATTGCCACTTGCATCCATTGAGGACAGTAAGGGCCATGTGCCGCTTGTGCCCAGATCTGCTGATGCTACATAAAAATAAACACCAAGCCCATAATTATAGGAGGCGTTGTTAGTGACGATGGCAGGTATGTTCAGATCAGGTACAAACATTTTATCCGTCTGGCAATCGATATACATACCTGTATATCCCAGAGCTTTTTTAAGTATAGCATTACCTGCCACCTGGAGATTGCTATGGCTACCCAGCAGATCCCTGAAATCGTTTTCTACCGAATAAAATGCTATACCATCCGGAGGTACCATACCTGTGTAGAAACTTCCTTCTGTTTTGACACCATCTATCCTGGAATTAGGCATGTATTCATTACCGGCAGGGGCAAACACCAATTCATTTGGCGTGTTATACACCACATCCAGCTTCCCTCCAAACACATTCGCGTTTGTTAATCTGAATACATATGGCGTATTATTATCCAGGCCTTTTATAGTTACCGGGTTCACCACCGTACCATTCGTCAGTACAAACAGGCTGTCTGTAACCAGTGTATAGCTATCAGCATTATCCGGCGCATCCTGCTTGCGATAGCTCAGGCTCAGTGTCTGTGGACTACCCGGTGCATTGCCTTCGGCCCACTTCACTTTTTTCAGCTCAATATTCATTTACTAATTTTTAAATTTATACATAGTCATCAATTTCTACATCTTCCATTGCGCCAGGGCTGCCGGTTACCGAAGGTCTGATCATATACAACCTGAACCATGCATTGGTTGTATCGTCATACTTCTCGTACACCTCACCACCCTGCGTAATGGAAGGACATATCACCTGTGTACCTTTGCCTGCGTCAGGGTACTGGGCATTCAAATAATCATCAGACAGGGAAATCGTTACATCCGTTCTCCATATTTTTTTCATGGAGCCTGCTATTTCCAGGAAGCGCTGGTAGAGTGTATTGAAAGCTTCAAAATCAGCCTTATTATCCAGCAGCGTGCGCAAGCCGGCGATATTATCAATGCCGATTGCATCTTCGGATCTGTGAAGGAAGCTGTCCATCCAATCCCAGAACTGATCCTGGGTAGGATAAGCACCTGTCTGAAACCATCCTTTTAGTTTATTACGTTCGCGTATTGCCATGTTATTTTATTTTCATGATGTAGAGAGTAGCGATGTATGGCGGGCGGTTTTCGTGCGGTTGGTCTCCACCTGCAGTAGCCATACCCGCATTATAGTTTCCGGCAAGCGGGAAATAACCTTCTGAGATACTATATATCCTTGTCAGTAAACTTCCGACCTGCTGACCTGTAACACTAAAGTTGTGTGTATGTTTAGGCATTTGCGACTCCGTCAGGGTAATGGTTTCAGCACCACCGGTTTTACCGACAGGACTATAATCTGTCCTGCTGGGGTCGTAACCAACGGGGAATCTACCCATCCTGTTTTTCGTACCATTGTTACCGTTACAGATCGCCCAGCCGTCTCTTTCGTTGATACCTAAACCGGTATTGGTGAAATTCGCTGATATGTATGTTGCATCACAGTCTACTTCAATAATATCCCCTTTCTTCCAGAGGCTGTTCAACTGTTGTGTAAATGATGCCTTCATGTTTGCAATCGTATCGCGCAGGCTTAGCAGGGTTTCTATCCGCTGCAGGTTGCCATAGTCAATACCACCGCTGGCAAAGCGGGCTCTCCTGGTGAAGTATACATTGCGTGTGATCTGATCGGCAAAACGCCTGCTTTCAGTAATTTCTTCTATTATCCAGGTAGACTGTTTCGGTCCTCCTATAAATGGCAGTAACTCCCCTTCATAACTGATCCATCCATCTGCTACATTGTTGCCTACTTCTTCCATGCCTGATACGATCACTCCACTCCCGATCAACCTGGAGATGCCTGCCAGCGAATCGTGGTAGGAAGACTGCATAAAGTCAAGCGTATACTGGGTCATGGGGAAACCACCCAGGTTTGTTAATTGTTCTATTTTGTTCATACTTTTTGAATTTTGTAGGCAATACCAGCCAGCTTATAGGTATCAATCAGTGCCGACATTTCAGCATCATTGTAGGGAACAGTGCCGGGCACCAAAACATAAAAGTCCACAGGTTCGTTGCCAATCTCAGATTCTGTAAAAATGTAAATGGGTTGTGCTTCTGATTCGGTATACAGGAATTTGGGCTTGGATTCCTCCTCCTGGTAGATCAGTGTCACTTCATTACTCACCGCATCTGCAATCCGGATGCCCCTGTTTGAACGGTCATACCTGTCATTCAGCAATTTCTCCATATACACTACCTGCGGTGTAATACTCAACCTGTACAGGTTCGCATCACGGTTACGCCTGTATTGCTGATAGAGCATATTGACAGGATAGGTGAGCGCATGCAACCAGGCAATGTGTACAACCTTCCTCAGGCGGGGTGGCATCAGTAACCTGACCAGCTTGTGATAGTTGATGTCGAAGATACTGCTCATTTGATGGTGCTTTGAGGGATAAAGGTGATGGTGAGGTCTTCTTCTTCCTGTACACGCAGGTAGCCGGCATCGGGGTTATACATCACAGGGATCGCTGAATAAGCCAGTGTACCATATTTGGCCTGTGCCTGTACGATATGTGGGATGACAACACCGTCCACCTGCTGCAGTGCATCGACCAGGTATGCAAGGACCAGCGTACCGTTGAAGGGCAAATTTTTCAGGTAATCCCTGATACGGTTACCTACCGGGTCAGGATTAGTTCCATCCAGCCGGGAGCCGTCACTACCCAATACCAGGGGATTGTAATAGATGATCAGTTCCAGTTTGAGGTTATCAGGCGGTAAGCTTTCCACGACAAGTGGTGTGATGCCGGCATCTTTAATCCTGTTCATGTATGTTTCGAATGATTCCAGCTGCTGGGCTGTAAGGGCATTCAGGTCGCCATCCACGATGCGCGCTACTTTCAAACGTAAGCCTTTGGATTGTTCTACGACTGCGCTGAAAGCAATGATCTTTTGTTCAGCAACCTGGTCGTCAGAGAGTGTTGAGTTATCATAATAATCCTCTTCGTAAGCCAGCTCTGATCCATACTGAAAATCTTTTGCCTTGTTTGCATACCAGCGAAGGCTGTGCGGGGCTTTTTCATTGATCAGGTTTGTCACTTCGGTCTTATGCAGATCAAAGAGATTTTCCAGCGCCCAGATACTTACGGCTACGATATAGGTCCAGAGCCGCCATACGGCTACCCTGCTACTGCTGTTGAGCGTAGAAAGTTCTGCGGTACCCGCTACCCGGCTGATGATATCATCCTGTATTTCGGTGATTGTTCTTGCCATAATAGTTTTAATTTTTTAACTGATGCGGAAGTCCAGCTGTATGCCCATGTAACCGATACCTCCCATTACATATGCAGCATCATCTGCGGTGTAGCCATTGGCGGGTATGATACCGTCTTCCTGTAATTCCTGCCAGGTGCGCATATCAATGATTTCGGTATCGGGGATCAACAAACTTTCTCCTGCTATGAATTCATCTGTAATGCTGCGTCCGTTGGCGACAGCAAAGTCGAAGAGGGCAGCGATACTTCCTTTCTCCTGCATGGAAATGTCCAGCAGGCATTGATGGGGTTTTACATTAACTGTCTTCATAGGTCGCATCAATGTTTAGCTGACCGGAGTCAGTGAGGGTAATTTTTTTAACAGACATACCATCAGCGATGAACTGTGCACGGATCTCAGCGAGCAGGGAATGATAGTCATTGTCCTGTAAGAATCCGAATGCATCTACGCCGACACCAGGTGATTCCTTGAAAGTGGCCCGGTTGTTCATGAGCAGTACCTGCTGGTGTTGCAGATCACTGAAGCCAATAACGAAATCGTTGTTCCGGATGTCGAGATCCAGGTCTGTATTGAATAAGATATCTTTCATTGTAAGGAGCCTTGAAATGTTCCGGATACAGGCCCGCCACCTGTAGCGGTAGCGAGTCCACCGGTATACATGATGGTAGCTGATTTAACATAAGTATCTACCGCTTCGGCCAGTTTGCCGGCTAATGCATCCAGGGTCTGTTCTTCATCGCCATCCGTATCTTTCATATTTTTGAAAGCACTTTTAATAGCCGATTGCAGTGTACTTTTATTAAGTGACATAAGGGTTATTTTAAAAGAGTTGCCAATCGTTGTTTAATATCCATGAAAGCAGATTTATTCATCGGCGCATAGATCGTGATTATTTCATCCAGCAGGTCGTCCAGGCATTTTTTCAGGGATTCATCACCTGCACTGATCTCCAGGCCATCCTTATCCAACTCAAAGAATTTATCTTCCACGAAGTATTGGATCTTATCCACCTTTTCCATACTGATGACCACGAAATTGCTGCTCTCCTGGATCCTCGCCATGAGCACACTACTCCCTTTTTGAGGAAAGATCAGTACGCCATCATTATCTCCTATCACGGAACGCAGTCTTACATCTGCGATTTCCAGGCCGGTAGCAGTTGTAGCCAGGATGGTACCTTCTGCCTCATCAATGTCTTTTACAATTGCCGGAATGATAATGGTATCGGTGTGCACCAGCTTCCGCAGTGTGTCTACCAGTTCACGTTGTTTATTGCTCATGATGATTAAATTTTTATGCCTATTTCAGCAATCCGCCGGCCACCCGACGCACCGAAAGTAACTTCTGTACTTTCGATGCGATAGGTGCCATTACGGGCAGTGAACTTGTCATCGGATATCTTCGCCTTACAACCAGGAAACGCAAAGGGTTGCAGAAAAGCAATCAATTTGCCTTCGTAGCCATCGTATTTCAGTGTTGACAGCTTATTTTCCGCAGCTTTTTGCAAGGCCTTCCGATCTTCAAAGTGAGAGATATGAAGCGTAGTTTCAGCGCCATTTGCATCTCCTGCTTCTGCTGTATGTGGCTGATTCTTTTTATCTATATAGATAGCTTTGACCAACACCTGTGCATCACTGGCTTTCCTGAATTTGAGTTCATCATCTTTGATCACGGTATCACCGATCTTGTAGCTGGCATTGTTTTCAATTGTCCTGTAACTGAGCGGATCAGTGGCTTTGCGGCCACGGGCATACACGCCTGCCTTAGGACTTTGCATATGATCAAAACCTGCATACAGGAGCTTCCCTTCGAAATAGACATTCATATAGAGGTCCTTTTTTAACCAGTCGAGAATATCTGTGCCGGTTTTACCGGTGAAGTAGGCCTGGTTCAGGTTGAGGTCAGGGATTTCATCACTCAGTATAATATCGGTGCCTTCCGTGATCTTTGTGAGCAGCTTTTTCAGCTCGATGGTCTTGTTACTATCCAGCACACCTTTCTGCTGTAGTTGCCAGCTATAGCCCTCGCATTCTATCACACAGGGAGAGGCTGCATTGATTCTTTTTACAAAGCCTTCGAATTCCAGTTGCCTGTCGTCATCGTAGCCCAGCCAGATTTCCACCTTATTGCCTTCTGCAAACTGATCGGCCGAACTGAAAACTGATTTTGTAGGCAGCTTGCCAGTGTAGCGTATTGCTGCTGAAGCCGGAATGGTAATGAAGGCGGTATCAACAAAAGAATGCAGGCTTCGTTTGATTTTCACTTCCTGGACTGAATAGAATGTATAGCTGCCGATCTTAATTTCACATTTCAGGGTAAACATTTATGCTTTGTTTAAGATAAATTTCAAATCGCTGATGAGGTTCATGTCATAAGCCTGTATATTCTGTGTACCTGGTGATGGAGGAAAAGAGAGATCGGTGATGATTACTTTTTCACCTTCGTCAAAGAGCAAGGAGGTGAGGGCACAATTAATAGTCAATGCTTCATTCCTGTTGTACAGTTCCATCAGGTCGCTGATCTCTTCATCGGGATAAGCGTTGTCCTGGCGGACGATGATGCCTTTGATATTTATTTTGTAATCCTCTTTGCTGATCATTTCTTTCACCGTACCGGAGCGGTTGACCAGCGTGGTTTGTACAATGGTCTTCTTGTTGCTGATGCTGATGACGGGGTTATAGAGGTCTAAGCCGCCAAGGGTTACTGACATGAAATAGGACTTGCTATACGCTTCGTTGCCATAGTAACTGGTGCCCCGGCTGTTTACATCGGGTTGCTTCAGGATGGTAAGGGTTTCCGGAGTATAGCCAAAGGTACCGGCGAAGGTGCTGGCGATATCGATGTTGAGTGCCATAGGTTATGCTGTTTTAAGAATGTGGAGTAAGGCATCTGTCACTTGCTGCTCCATGTTGGAGATACCTTCGGAAACGGTATTGGTTGTGATGTTTATGGTATCAAAAAGCTTCTGCATGGTAATATTTACCGTACGTGCACCGCCGTTAGTGATGCCGGTTGCAGTATCTTTGGCGTTGTCCATTGACATTTTTCTGCGGGTAGCATCCGGTGTCCAGGAACCGGAAGCACCTGAACCGGTAAAAACGGGATTAGGATTCCATGAACCCGAAGCGCCGCCACCAGCGAACTTACCAGCACCGGGTCTTATGCTCCATGAACCGGAAGCCCCACCGGGAACAGGTGGTGTGGTCATGGCCGGGCCTTTTGATTCCGTCTGCTTTTTATTCACTTCTGCATGAAAGGCATCGGCGGCTTTGCCACCCATCTCTTTCATATCACCGATCAGTGTCTTTGCAGTATTGTAGCCAGACAGATCTTTGATTGCTTCTTTTCCGGATTCCCAGGCT
Source organism: Chitinophaga silvisoli (assembly GCF_003412465.1). GTDB lineage: Bacteria > Bacteroidota > Bacteroidia > Chitinophagales > Chitinophagaceae > Chitinophaga > Chitinophaga silvisoli. The sequence continues at coordinate 429,822 of NZ_QTJV01000010.1, read as the reverse complement.
TTGCTCCAGTCACCTTTGAAGAGGTACATCACAGCCTGGCCCAGGTTGCCGATACCAGAGATCAGCGATTTAATGGGTGCGATAGCGATATCCCAGATCATACCGGCGAAGCCTTTGAGGATTTCCCAGGCACCCAGAATGGCCCCTCTGAACCAGCCAAATGTATTCCATGCATAAATGACTACGCCAATCAGTGCAGCAATAATCGTCACAGCCAGTCCTACTCCACTGCCGGCGACAGCGCCACCCAATAATTCTGCGGCAATGGTCCATGCTTTGTATCCCAGTATTGCAGCGCCTACCACGGTGGTGAGGAACCCTACGGTTTCTGCATTTCTGGAAATCCATTCTGCTGCAGCACTGAGCCAGCCAACCAGGGGTTTGAGTGTATTTTCCAGGAAGTTGCTCACAGTGGGCATGAGTGCATTGCCTATCGTGGCACCGGCTTCACTCATCTTTTCTTTGAGACCATGCCATTGACCGGCGGCTGTTTCACTTTGTTCTCTCATCACACCAAAGAATTCCCCTCCCCTGGAAGTGGCAGCCTGCAAGGCGGCTACTACGCTTTCGGTCGAGATGCCTCCTGCTGCCATACTCGCCTGCAGCTGTTCCATGGTTTGGCCACTATTGGCTGCCATGATTTCAAGCGGCTTGAAGCCGGCATCATTCATAGCTTTCAGTGATTCAGAGGTCAAATGTCCTTCCTGTTGCAGATCACCGAAGGCTTTGGTGAGGGAATCCATTTTGGTTTGATTACCGCCACTGGCATCGCCGAGCATACTGAGCACAGGCATGAGCTTTTCTGCGGCTACTCCGCTTTCCAGCAGGGATGTGGCGTTTTCCTGCAACTTATCATTGTCAAAGAGAGAAGTAGCGGCCATCTGGTGCAGATCTTTGATGATAGCAGCAGCTGCTGTCGAGGAGCCGGTGAGGCGTTGGAAGCTCACTTGTGCGGTTTGTGCCGCCATACCCATCTGAAGCAATGCCGGTGCACCTTCCAGCATTTTATCCACACCTTTATCCAGGACTTTTTTGCCTGCTTCCCCCCAGCCTTTACGGTTTGCGGTATCACTTTGATCCTGGATATCCTTCTTCCGTTCTTCATACCTGATTTTGATATTATCAAGTCTGGTGATCGTCTGGATACTTTTGGTTTTATTTCTCAGGGCTTCTACGCGCTTAAGTCTGTCTTCTATTTCATCGAGGGATGCTGTTAGTTTTCGGTTGGATGCTACAAATATATTGTTGTCATTGATTGTACTTTTCATCCAGTTACCGATCTTACCGAAAGCAGCATCAGCTGCTTTCAGTAAGTCTTTATAGGTATCGGTTGTAATAGTCAGGTCTGCCATTGTTTATTATTTTACACCATGCTATCTTGACAGCAACGGCAATCCTTTCAGTTCCCGTTGCCGGATATCATGCAGTTGTGCAAACTTCTCGGCCCATTGTGAGTCGGATAATTGCGAGGTGTCAACCTGGGGCAGATAATATTCGAACAGCGTTTGAATATAACCGAAAGGGTTGCTATCAAAATCGCCGGACGCCTCGCTTAGAGCTTTTCCACTTCTACTTTTTTCGCTTCCAGCAGTTTATCCAGCTGTCCGCCCAGACCGTAGAGATAGGATTTATCTTCTACGATTTCTTCGTCACCACCTAACCAGGTAGCCCTGAGGATGGTTTCGTGATAAGCCAGTGGATCGCCGGAGATCAGTGTCATGGCATAGCTTACTTCGTCCCTGTTGGGTTTTCTGCAATAGCCAACTTTACCGTCGGCAGCCGTGAGCCTGAATATATCTTTATATTTCTTTTTCCATGCATCAATGTGCTCCTGGCTAACGGCAAGCGATTTTTCTACTGTCATGATATAGGTTTAAATAATTGTGGTGAGTTTAAAAATTAAGCGTTTTGTTTCAGGCCCATGAAGATGATGGGCAGTGTGAGCTCCATGAATTTGGCGCCCTGCTCCCAGCCTTTTTCAAACTCCTTGAACTGGAAGCCCTGAATGATATCAGTGCGGGGTGTGGAGGTAGCATCTTTAACATAGGTAACTACGATCTCAGCGCTGAGGTCGAGGATGTCTCTGCCGCCTGCGTTCTTCACAGCATCGGCGAGAATATCATATTCAAATTTCAGCAGTTTGATTTCACCTTCATAGATACGTTTACCACGCTGGATGCCGATAGGCTCATCGCCGGCACCATGCAGGTGTTCTTTTTCCTGGGTCAGTTTGTATTTAATGCCCCGGATACCGGTCAGTTCTTTACCGAGCAATACTACTTTCATATTTGCCCAGGTCACTTCTTTGGTGTCAAAAATCATATTGATGTCTTTTAAATGTTGGGGTTAACGGCCATTACTGGTTCAGAGCGGGATTGGTGAAGCCCAGTAATACTTCGATGGTTTTGGTATAACCTACAGGTACAATTGTTGCTTTTACCGTAATCTTACCGGTGCTCAGTACATTCTGGTTTGCATCAACATATGCGCTGAATGAACTGATTTCGTCAGCCATCGCTGTGTTGACAGCGGTTTCAATCCTGCTTTGCAGGTACTTGATAACAGGCACACTGAGTTTACCATCTGCATCGATAGCTACTTCATCATTCAGTTCTTCGACATAGGTTTGATAACAGAGTGTGATAGCCTTGTCAATCACGCGGCCTGCTGCCAGCTGACTGTAATCGTCTGAAGCAGGAGCACACATTGGATCGTCATTCAGGTAATAACCGGAGCGGCCAACGAAGGTACGGAAGAAGATGTAGCCTTTAGTGTGCAAGAGTTCGAGAGATGTGAGGTCTTCAACTTTTTTGGTACCGATGTATGCATTTGTAATTGGCAATGCACCATCTTTTACGCGACCCAGGTTACGCTGTACAGGAATAGCTGCGGCACGACCGATTACGAGACCGATAGAAGGGCTATCATAGTAAGTGCCGGCTAAAACAATTCCTACGCGATTTGCGGAGAAGGTGCGCAGGTCTTTCAGCTTTTCAGGATGATCGATGTCGATGGCATTTGCTTCCAGCAAAATACGTACTGGTTTGAACTGATCAGCATAGGCCTGTGCCAGCTGCTGTGCTTTCGGTACAGCATCGAGTACATTGCCGTCCATGCCTTCGCCCTGCGGTGCTACATACAGATCAGCAGGGGTAAAAGTAATACCCAGCAGTCTGACACGTCCCTTTGCAGCATCCAGCAATTTCACAGCACCGTTTGCGTTAGTAACATCCACTATCTGTGGCATTGTTACTGTGTTTTCAACGAGCATGATGTACAGCTCTGCGCCTTCACCTGCAATGTCATAAAACTCCTTGATGTGGCGGTAGGCATAAGTGTTGGTGCCACCATCGGTGATCCCGATTGCTTCTGCATCACTCAGGCTGAAGAGTACTGTAGGTACAGCCAGCGAAAGTTGATTCGTGGCTACACCTGTCAGTACCAGACCAGCAACCCCATCATCAGTTACAACGGTTCTGCCAAGATTGCCGTTGCCTAATGTAATTGCTACTTTTGGTAATCCCATTTTCTAATTTTTAGGTCTATTTAAATTGTGAAAAAAAATTATTTACTGTTGCTGTAGCTTGCCTGGCTAAACAGATCATAAATGTTCTGCTTTTTAGTATTGCCATCCAGCTCACGCAAAATGATGCTCTGCAATTTTTGTAACACAGCATCCTGCAGATCGGGAGATACTGTTGCTAATGCACGGACAAAACAAGCTACCTTTCCTTCCAGTGAAGTTTCATCTTTGCAGGTTACGACAATGCTAAGGGTATCGATACCTGTTTCGAGTGCTGCCAATACTTTATTTTTCAGGATAGTATCTGCATCACCGGGGATGATAGCTTCCAGGAGATCCACCACAGGGCTTTCCAGGGCAGATTTAATAATCCTGGTGACACGCAGCGCTTCTTCAGCATGTGCTGCAATAAAAGCGTCGAATTGTTGTAATGCGTGTTTGATTTTAGTTCCTGTTTTTTTACAGAATGCCATAGGGTATATATTATTTAATGTAAACTCTTTCAGAAAGCGCCCTCTTGACAGAGGGTGCTTTTGTTTTTAAATAGGGGACAATTCTAACGTTTAACGTCTCTCCAGTACGCTTTCCAGGCGCTCCATGACCTTTGTATTATTTTCTATCACTCCCTGCATTTTTTCACGGTCATCATTAAGATATTGTGCGAGGCGATCTTCCAGTTTGATCTGGCGCTTCCACAAAATCCATGCGATGCCAATGAGTACGATTACAGAGAAGGCCTGGTCTCCAAGCCGCTGGAAGAGTACGTTTCCGGGGTTAACATCAATAATTTCATTTAATAGTAACATCTGAGGTTAACAATTTAGGTTTTAAAGGATCTTTCTTCTTTCATGTATGTTGCAAGCGATAACAATACAAAGAAACAGCTTTTATACACGGTGAAAAAATCGTGAAATAATGTTTATTCTTTTATTGTGCATTTAGATTTCACTGTTTGTACAATCATTAATGAAGTGAATTTTAAAGACGCAGAATAGATCGATCTTTACACTGTTGTTAACTCAAAAAAAATAAAAAAAAATGAACAGTCTATTTGCACAACTTTTCACATCCCTGCAAACGCACATTGCCACTACAGTTCCGGAGATAAAAGGAATTCTGCCGGAGATGGGACAAACAGAAATTTACAGCAGCGTACCTGCTATATGGCCATGTGTATTTATCGATTTCAACAATGTGAACTTTACAGAAATACTCAACCAGGGACAACGGGCAAATGGTGAGCTGCAATTGAGATTAGTATATTATGTACTCGCTGCTGATGGGGTTACTTTTGTAGATACAAATACTGTGATGGGATATTATGAAGCAGAAAGAAAATTGCATGAAGCATTGCAGGGTTGGAGTAGTAATGGGATTAATCCGCTGAGTAGAATTAAGGTAAATACGGAGGTGAGATCCGATGCATTCAGGGCAAGGGTGCTGACGTATAGTCTGGATTTTGAAGAGTACCTGGAAGTGAATACAACACAAACAGGGAAACCGCAACTGGAGATTGCCGAAGTTGAAATTTAATTACGGGCATGAAAAAAGCCTGTATCTTATTTGATACAGGCTTTTTTTTCAGGGTTAACAATCGTTGACGTTACCACGTCAACCATGGATAGAGCAGCCGTAGTTGCTTCAGGTCGGGTTGTTCTCTTTTCATAATTTGCTCAAGGCGCTCGCTATTGCACTGCATACGGTAAATAATATTACTGTTCTTAATGTAGAACTCTTTGGATAATTCCTCAATAGCAGAATCATACCGCTTTTGCTGGAGCTTGATGTAGTAATAATACCGGTGCAGCAGGCATTCGTCCCTCAGGGCGATCATATCGGCGGAGCGACCTTTGCGCACTGTTTTGGTGACAGGGTTTTCTATGAAATGATTGAAAAGGGTTTGTTGTCCTCGCATAATCTTTAATACTTTGTTTGTGATTGATTAATAGCCGTGCTGCATGGATGACGGTACCAGGTTATTTTGTTCAGTATCAAAGTTAGCAGCTCACTTACTACTCTTTCTGCGTAGTGAACCCTATGTGGATAAAGTTATCCACATATTTTTTGAACCAAATAATCATTGAAAAACAATCAGTTGTACATTAAAAATGGCGAGGGCATTTTACCTTGTTCATGCTGTTGATGCTGGGGATTGTAATGCCTAAAGAGAGCTCATGTGAACCCCGTTGATAACGTGAAATTCCGCTGGTTGAAAAGTCGTAAGAATAGCCAATTCTGAGGTTGTCATTTGCATAGACTTCCATCAGCACACTAAATGCATTATTAGGGTCTAAATTGGGCTGTAAATTCGTATTCCCGGGGTAATTAAATCCTGTACGGTAAGAGGCACCGATCCACAAGGTCTCCTGCAATAAAACAAAGACATTTACATCCACATTCACAGGTCCTTTAAAATCTCCTTTCACCAGGATGGAGGGTTTTAACTGCACGTCCTGGTTCAGGGGAAATAGGGTACCTGCTGAGAGATAGAGGTGCCTGGATTTGCGCAAAGAAGAATATAATAAACCATTCCCTAAAAAGATCTTGCCGCTGGTGTATGCAGAAAATAAATTTAATACGGACACACCTATATACGAGGTAGCAGAATTGTAATAAAGCCCGACTCTTGCATCGGGCACCAGGGTTGACTGCCGGCCTAATATTACCTCGGGATCATCTGCATCTACATACTTACGATTGCTGCCATCCACACTATAGTTTGTGACACCTACACCCAGACCAAGCGCCAGTCGTTTTTCATCTTCCCAATCCATGGGAATACGGTATGAATAATTTACAAAAAGGGCGGTGGCTGATTGCGGACCAAGTTTTTCGAGAGAAGTCAATACCCCCCATCCTACTCTTTTATCAGCGTAATCTGTAAGGCCGTCTGCGGAGAACGTTCCGGTGACCGGTGCTCCCGGAAACCCGGACCATTGCTGTCGGTAGCTGGTGTGCAGGTAGAGCGCTTCCTTGTATCCTGCATATGCAGGATTGACAGCCAGTCCGTTAAAAATGTACTGACTGAACTGCACCTCCTGCTGGGCATGTGCCTCCAGGCAGGCAAGGAAGAAAATTAATATGGTGATGCTCCTTTTAATCATTTTGCTACCTTGTAATCAGTTCAACATAACCTTTGTACAGCTGTGGTCCTCCAGCCATGTTGATCCTGAGCACGTAATAATAAATACCGGCACTCAGCCCCTCTCCTTTCCAGTTGTTGTTGTAGTTGTCACTCCGGTATACCTGGTTGCCCCAGCGATTATAGATCTCCAGTTTTGAGCCGGGATAGAGGTCCAGCCCTTTGATTACAAACTGGTCATTCTTTCCATCGCCATTAGGCGTAATCACGTTGGGTACAAAGAAAGTTGCACTAATGGCAGGTGTTTCCACCGTGCTTGAATTATTTGAATTGTCGGGATCTGTTTCATTCGAAGAAACATAGGCTGTATTCTTAATCACCCCGGCAGCCGATACACGGGCCTTAAAAGAAAAGGAGGCTGACTTCAGCACACGCAGTGTGTCGATGTTCCAGACTACTTCATTCATCGCTGCGTTGTAAGTGGCATATCCTGTAGAAGGAGAAAGTTCCGTTGCGGCAGACAGGTTGTAAGGAAAATCATCGGTGATGATCAGGGATGTTGCATTGTCCAGTCCCTTATTGTATACCGTGAGCAGGAATGAAATTTCGTCGCCTATTCCAATTTCACCTGTGGTCTCCAATGTCTTTACGATACTTACATCGGCAGTAGGTGCGTCATTGAAATCAACGTAGCGGGTACAGGTAGCTTTGGTGCTTGCATCCGTCACAGTAACATATACACTTCCATTGGGCTGTGGGTTGGCTGAAATGGTGCTGAATTTACCATAGGCATCTGCATGGGTAGCGGCAGAACTGCCATCCGGGAAGTTCACAATGATGGAGGCATTTGGCAGGGTATTGCCTGTGATCACAATTTGTCCGCCTACCTGTTTGACCGGTGCATTGATAACGAATAATGAGATCACTGATACGAGTTTTACCCTGATAGAGGCAGCACAGGTATTGGCATCCCTTACGGTGATGCTGTAAGTACCTTCGGGCAAACGGCCAATCGTACTGGCAGAAGAACCTGTGCTCCAGGTCAGCGTGTAAGGAGCGACCCCGCCTGTGGCAACAGCGGTGAGACTGCCTGTTGCATCGCCGGGGCAGCCCACGGAGATCTGGGACACTGTGATACCGATTACATCAGGCTCGGTGATCACGGCTGTTTGCGCATCTGCGACACAGCCATTGGCTCCTTTTACCGTGATGCTGTATGAACCCGGGCCTAATCCCCTGAATACGGAATCTACCTGCCATGCACCGCCATTAATCGCGTATTGATTGCCGGTACTGTTGGAAGCAACCCTGATGATACCATCTTTAAAGGTATTGCAGGTGACATTCGTGGGCATCAATGTAAAAGCCGGGCTGGCGGCAACATAGATTTTTTTTATAGCAGAGTCTATACAACCGCTGGTATTCAGTTCGTATTTGATGGTAGCTGTTCCACCTGCAATACCATTGACAGTACCACTGCCATCTACAACGGCAACGCTTGTATTATTACTACTCCAGGTGCCACCGGCTACTGATACGCTCAGCGATAAGCGGTTGTTTGCACAAAGGGCGCTGTCGCCCGTGATGGTGACAGGAGTTGTTGCAACTTTATCTTCGTTGGCCACAATATGTACAATTTCTCCGGCCGCCACAGAAATGGCATCAACGGTCAGCGTGGAAGCATCCGGGTCATAAATGGTATACCCGCTTAATTTCCATCCGCAGCGTGTTGTCGCTGCCAGTTGGTAGGTGCCTGCACTAACAGGAATGATCACTGCATTATCATTCGGAGTGGTACGGATCCGTTCTCCATCCAGCCAGCTGCTGGCAGTGCGGCTATAAATAGCATTCGTATTGCTGCTCCATACTGCGCCATCGAAAGCGGTTGTATGACTAAAGTCGGTTCTTGCTGTAGCATCGGCGCTCCAGCTGCTGCCATTGTAATAAACACCATTGGCATAGACCTGGCTCTGGCCGTCAATTGCAATATCGGCATAGGTAGACGGACTGATATTGGCAGCCGTACCCCCGGTGAATGGAATGGTATATACACCATTTGCTATATACACAACGGTGCCGGTGTAAGGCTGAATATCCAATCGGGTAGCCCCGGTACTGCCTCCCAATAGCTGGGCCCAGCTATCGGCATAGGGAGCGGCGGTACTGATATTGGTCAGGATACTTCCGTCAGAACGGGTAATCCCGATACGGCCACCACCATAGGAGATATCTACAGCGGCAATATTGGCATGAAAAGAAGGACGATAGATTGTATTGAGTGTGGTACCATCAAAGAAGTAAGCATTACCTGCGGCATCTACACTCACAAACTGGCCTGCTCCGGCACCATCGATATTGATGGCCTGGTAGCCGGTATTGGTCCACTGGCTGCTTCCTGAAGGGCGACGAAAAATGTTGGTAGTGGTAGCTGCCCAGAGTTCTCCCCTGACACCGGCACCAATGTCGTTGATGGTACCTGAAACGGAAGGCTGGTCATTGAGAATGAAATTTGTGGTCCCATCTAAAGTGAAATGGAAATCGGGCGATGTGACATCATCCTGGCTGTTAACGTGTAAGTAGATATAACCTTGCTGTGGATATGCTGCTTGCACGTAAAGTAAGAATATAAGTGACCATAATGTACTCCAGGCAGGTCGAGGCATAACTATATGGGAAATAAGCGGGATGAAGGGATAGCACCCCCTTTCAAATACACGGTTTTCCAAACAAAGATATATTATTTGATACAATTATACAATATGACTAAATAATAATATTAAATTATACAAGCATGATTAAAAAGAATGTGGGGCAATTGCTTTTACTAAGCTGCCAGGAGGGGATTTTGGAAGGAAAATGAAAATAATTCAGCTGTTAAAAAGGGTGAAATTTACGTACAAATTTCGGTAAATTGCAGGATGGATTTATTAGGTTTTCTCCGTCAGGAATTTGATCTCCCTGCCAACATTTGTTCGGAACTGGAACTGGCTTTCACCTGCGAGACCCTGCCTAAACACCATAAACTGCTGCTGCCTGATGCTTTGTCGAAAAAGGTCTATTTTATTGAATCGGGCATGATACGCAGCTACTATACAAAAGACGATAAAGACATTACTCACTTTTTCTTCACGGAGAATTCGTTTAGCCTTTCGATTGAGAGTGTCTTTTACAACGCTCCCTCGCCACACGGTCTTGAACTGTTAGAAACCTCTACGCTCCGCTGGATCTATTTCAATGATCTTGAGATTTACATCAATAAGTACAATCAGCTGGAAAAACTAATGCGGGTACTCCTGATTGATGTCATGAAAAAAATGTCGGAAAGAATGTATATGATCCAGTTTCAATCGGCACAGGAAAGGTATAAAACCATGCTGGAGAAGCATCCTGATATTCTACTGAGAGCCCCCCTTGGACATATTGCCTCTTACATCGGCATCACCCAGCAGCGGCTGAGTGTGATCAGGAGTCAGAAATAAGCACAACAATTCTCCTATCGGCATGTTTTTTAATATAGATTAAAAATTACTCCGGAATCTTATTGAATTTTTGCCATATAATTAACGTAGTGCTTATGTTACAGAAATCTGTCTGCTGGCTCGCTACTATAGCCATTTTTACCAGCAGCTGTCATACAGGAGGCAAACCATCATCCACCCAGGATACTGCCATTCCCGTGATCACCCAAACCGTTCAAACCTCCACCGCCAGCCATGCTATCAACATCAGCGGAAATATAGAAGGTAGTAAGACCGTACATCTTGGCTTTATGGTAGCCGGGAAGATCAATTATATCGCTGCCGATGAAGGACAAACCATCAGAAGCGGCCAATTGCTGGCCAGCCTGGATCCGCAGAATTATGCCATTGCCAAAGAAATGGCCGATGCCAGTACCAACCAGGCCCAGGACGAATACAATCGCCTGAAGATCATGTACGACCGCAAGAGCATCAGTGAGAGCGATTATAGCAAGATCACCAATACCCTCGCCCAGGCACGCGCCCAGCAGAAACTGCAGGCCAAGAACCTCTCTGACACAAAACTCTATAGCCCTATCAGTGGGGTCTTACTGAAAAAGAGCGCTGAAACCGGTGAGATCACCAGCGCAGGCATGCCCCTCTTCACTGTATCTGATATCCGTACGGTGAAGGTGAATGCATACATTCCCGAGAGCGAACTGAATAATGTAAAATTGGGCCAGGAAGCTGCCGTACTGGTAGGTGCTGTGAACGACACCTTCCATGGTAAAGTCACAGAAGTAGGTGCGGCAGCAGATGCTGCCGCCAGGGCATTTACCGTGAAGATCACGCTGGACAACCCTCAGTTGCTGATCAGACCTGGTATGATTGCTGAAATCAAACTAGCCTCCGGCAATGTCAGCAACATCCTGGCAATTCCTGTAGAAGCTGTCATGCATGACATAGATGGGCAGACTTATGTTTACGTAGTAGATACTCAGCGCCACCAGGCTTTTAAAAGAAAAGTAAGCATCGGCCAGCTCAGTGGCAACCTGATGGAGATTACCACCGGCCTTAATACCGGTGAACAGATTGTGACCGGTGGTCAGCAAAAACTCAATGACGGTGCTGTTGTTTCTCTCTCTAAATGATCTTCATCATGAATCTTGTACAATCTGCTTTAAAATATAAACAGGTGACGTTGTCCGTACTGCTGCTCGTATTTGCAGTAGGTGTCAACTCCCTGCTCACCATGCCAAGAAGGGAAGACCCGAAGATTACGATCAGACAGGGCCTGGTGATTGCCTACTTCCCCGGTGCCAATTCCGCACAGGTGGAAGACCAGGTTACCAAAAAACTGGAACAATACCTTTTCCAGTTTGAAGAAGTAAGAAAAGATAAAACCTACTCTACCTCCCAGGATGGGATGGTCATCGTGAACGTGGAACTGGGAGAAAAGGTGAAAAACCCGGATGTGTTCTGGAGTAAGCTAAGGCACCAGCTCCTGGTCGGTAAATCTATCGACTTTCCCCAGGGGGTACGCGGACCGATTGTAAACTCTGACTTCGGGGACACGGAAGCACTGGTGATCGGTATCGAAAGTGATTCCGCTACCTACACCCAGCTGAAAGAATACGCACAAAAAATGGAAGATGCCATCCGTACAATCAAGGCATCCTCCAAGATCAAACGCATTGGGGAACAGAAAGAACAGATCACTGTTACTTCCAATTCTGAAAAGCTGGCTCAATATGGTATTAATGTGACACAAGTGACCCGCGTGCTGCAATCACAAAATACCATTATGGCAACAGGTGATGTAAAAACGGATGTCACCAAAGCACCACTGTATACCACCGGTTATTATAATACAGAGAATCAAATTGCCAACCAGATTGTAGGCACTACCCGGACAGGGGCTACCGTACGCCTGGGTGATGTAGCTGCTATCAATCGTACGTATACGGATCCCACCTCTCTTATTACTGTTAATGGTCACAAGGCCATGATGCTGACTGTGCAGATGCTGGAAGGTAACAACATTGTGAAATTCGGGGAAGCGGTGCAGCAGAAAATGGATGAGGTATCCAAATTGCTCCCTTCCAATGTACATATCACGACTATTGTGAACCAGCCCATGCTGGTGGATGAAAACGTATCTCACTTTATTAAGGAATTCTTCCTCGCGATTATATCTGTAGTGATTGTGGTGATCTTATTACTACCATTACGTATTGCAGCAGTAGCTGCTATGGCTATTCCGATGACCATTGCTGTGACATTCGCCATCATGCACCTCTTTGGGATAGAGTTGCACCAGGTATCACTGGCGGCCCTCATCGTGGTACTGGGTATGGTCGTCGATGATGCCATTGTAATTGCAGATAACTATGTAGAACTGCTGGATGAAGGGAAAGACAGATGGACGGCGGCCTGGAAGAGTGCAACAGACCTGGTGGTGCCGGTATTGGCGGCTACGGTGACGATCATCGCGTCTTTTATGCCCATGGTAATGATCACCGGGGCTGTCGGTGAGTTCATCGTGGCATTGCCGATTACAGTAGCAGTGGCATTGGGTTCTTCCTTTATCGTGGCGATGGTATTGACACCGCTGTTGTGCTTTACCTTTATCAAAAAGGGTCTGCACAATCCGGAGAAGATAAAGAAGAGAAAGTCATTGCTCGACAGGATGCAAACTGCTTATAACAATGCGCTGGACTGGTGTGTATTACATCCGAAAACGACGATCATCGGAAGCCTGCTCACCATTCCCCTTGCCGGTTTATTGTATACGAAAGGTATCCGGCAGAAGTTCTTCCCCGCAGCTGAGAGAAACCAGTTTGTAATAGAACTGTGGATGCCTACAGGCACCCGGCTGGAGAAAACAGATGATGCTGTGCAGCGGCTCACAGCCCTGATCAGGAACGATCCGCGCGTGACTTCATATGCTACCTTCACAGGTACAAGTGCGCCTCGCTTTTATTACAACTATTCACCGGAAGTACCGGTGAGTAACTACGGACAGATTTTAATCAACACAACTACAGAAGCAACTACCGAAGCACTCTCTATGGAGCTGGAGCGAAAGGTAGCTGCTGCTGTACCGGAAGGTTTGCCACAGGTAAAACTGATGCAACAGGGCTCTGTGCTTAAATCCCCGGTAGAAGTACGTATTATAGGAGATGACATCAGCAGGTTGAAACAGATCGGAGCAGCAGTGCAAAAGATCGTTCAAAACACCAGGGGAAGTTATCTCGTAAGAAGTGATTTCAGGGAAGACTATTATGGCGTAGGCATCCAGCTGAAAGATGAAGCCAACAGGCTGGGCTTCGCGACAGCCAGCATTGCACAATCAGTTTATACAGGTTTTAGTGGTTACCCTGTATCTACAATGTATGAGGGCAATAACCCGATTGACATTGTATTGAGGCTGGATGAAAAAAGCCGTCGCAGTTTTAGTGACCTGGAAAACATGTACCTGGAGTCTCCGGTTACAGGTGCCAGTGTGCCGCTACGTCAGATAGCTTCCCTTACTCCTGAATGGCAGACCGGCAAGATCATGCACCGCAATGGTGTAAGAACACTGACGGTGCTGAGTGAAACGGCAGACAATGTACTGCCTGCAGATCTGCTGAAAGCCATTCAACCGGCTATCAGCCAGCTTACGCTGCCACCGGGATACCAGATTGTGTACGGAGGTGAAGACGCGAATAAGAAAGAGACGTTCAGCCAGATGATGGTCGTGCTGGCGATCAGTCTTGTAGCCATCTTCTTCATCCTGCTTTTCCAGTTCCGCAACCTGAAGGAAGCAACGATTATTATGCTCACCATCCCACTCAGTTTATTCGGGGCTATGGCGGGCCTATATATGACGCATAACAACTTTGGGTTTACGGCATTTGTAGGTTTAATCAGTTTGTCAGGTATCGTGGTGAGGAATGCGATCATTCTTGTAGACCATACCAACGAACTATTAAAGCATGGCATGGATATACGCACGGCGGCTATTGAATCAGGCAAGCGCAGGCTGAGACCTATCTTCCTGACAGCGATGGCTGCCGCAATCGGGGTACTGCCTATGATCCTCTCCGGCTCTCCTATGTGGAGCCCGCTGGCCAGTGTGATTGCCGTGGGGGTAGTATGGTCTATGATCGTAGCCCTGCTCACTGTACCCGTTTTATATATCGTATGGATCAAACCGACTTCCGATGAAAAGTAGATGCCTTCTCACACTCATTATATTCCTGCTCATGGCACCGGTGCTGCACGCGCAGCAACCAATGCCACTGGATTTACAGCAGGCTATTGATCTCGCTTTGCAACATAACAGGGCACTGCACATCAAGAAACTACAACAGTCAGAAAAAGCGGCAAAGCTGCATGAAGATGCTATCAAACAATATCCTGCAGTCACCGTCAGCTCTGCCTATCAATATAACCAGAACCTGGGTGCGCTGAATATCCCTGCCGGCTATTTCGGCGCTCTACCATTGGGGGGTACTACCATTGAACTGCCGAATAAGGATGCTTCTTTTGAACTGGGTAAACACAACAACTTCAATGCCGGTGTAACCGTATACCAACCCATTACCCAGCTGGGCAAGATAAAGGCAGGCATGGAAGTGACGAAGACTGATGTATTGATTGCAGAACAGGAAAGCAGGAAGGCAGCGCTGCAAATCAGGCAGGCAGTGGAAAAGCTCTATTATGGTTTACTGATTAACCAGCAGCAACAGGTTACCGCAAATGCCAACCTTCAACTGGCGCAGATGAAACAGTTTGACGTGGAAAGTGCGCTGATGGCCGGTAAAACCGTGGATGCCAGCAAGGCAGGACTCCAGGCCAATGTTGCGGATGAAGAACAGAACCTGCTGAAGCTACAGATCCAGGCAGATGATTACATGGCAGATCTGCAACAGCTCACGGGCATCACTGCGGACAGTGTGATACTGGCGGAGGTGGATTACACCCCACAACCAATCAGTGACAGCATTTCAGGCGAAAACAACGTAGATATCCGGCTGGCCAATTTAACGAGGGTAAAAACCGAACAGGCGATCAAAGCAGCACAACGCAGTTACCTGCCTGACTTTGGTTTGATGGCTGGCTATACTTACCAGACAGGGAATGTTTTGTATCCAAACAGTAACCCATTTGTGGGAGCATCCTTTAAGTGGAATATCCAGGATATTTTTTCCAATAAACAGGTGATGCACCAGCGTAACTTCCAGCTGCAGCAGTCTACCGAATATGTAGCGAATACGCAGGAGACTGTGAACCATGATATTGCAAAAGCAAAAAGACGGATCAACCAGGCTATTGCCCTGATCGCGGTTGCCCAAAAGGCTGTAAATTACCGGCAGGATGAGCTAAAAATTCAGCAGGATAAACAAGATGCTGGCCTGAATATTGAAGCTGATCTGTTAAACACAAAATCAATGCTGGCGAAAGCGCAGGCAGACCTGCTGAGTGCACAGCTCAATTACAGGATCGCCTTATCTGATCTGCGCATTTTGACCGGCGCTTATTAAAAGTATTCACATGAAAAGGATCGCATTTTTATTAATTACTTTATTGTTTTCGACGCATGTATTGCTGGCACAGGACAAGATACTCGGTAACTGGCTGAGTGAAGAAAAAGACGGCCGCATTGAAATCTATAAAACCGGGGATAAGTATTTCGGTAAGCTGGTATGGGGCAAGGACCTCGTGGAAGCTGACGGGAAAACACCCCGTAAAGACAGAACTGATACCAAAAACAGCGATCCTAAATTAAGGAGCCGTCCGTTGTTGGGGCTTGTACTGCTGACAAACTTCACCTATGATGACGGTGAATGGAGTGGTGGTAAGATCTATGATCCCAAGAGTGGGAAGACGTATAGTTGTACTATGAAAATGAAAGGAGACAAACTGGAAATAAGAGGCTACGTCGGTGTCTCCATGTTTGGCAGGACGACTGTGTGGACCAGGGGGTAAAAGGACTCCTGCTGCGGCAGGTATTTATTAATTACTCCGGTTCCAGCGGTACAATCCAGTCTGCATGGCGGTACGGCTCCCATGGCGTATTGGCCAGGTCCTTTTTCGGATCAACCAGTGGTTGTGGGTGCCGGCCATTCAGACTGACAGCGCTGACAGCGTAAATTGATATATGATGCATTCCTTTTTCAGCACAGCCTTGTTTAAGGTGCCGGGCATACTGCCAGATGAGATCAGGGAATCCTGCCAGGCTATTTAATGTTGCATAATTGAGCCTTTGTTCCGGCTCGTCTATCCATGATTGGTGTGTGTCATTGTTCACCACCCTGAAATAAACCCAGCCACTTTTATTGCGTGACATCATTCTCCAGCTCATTCGAAACCCTTCTTCTGACCAGTAAGGTTGTGTACCAAACAAAAGATAACGCAGGGGCAGAAGCACCTGGATCAGCAGGTAAATACCCATGGCGTATACTGCAAGCTTTTTCCTGCCTGTGAGTGGAGGAATTGTGGGCAAAGGAGCCGGTTCCGGCCAGTGGAACAACTGCCTGACCAGGTTTGGCGGATAAAAGAACAGCATGGCGGATAAGGCCAGGAATGGGAAGATTCCTATGGTAAAGACAATTGCGTTTGTAATATGAAAGATCAGTGCTGCAATCATACCAATGGCACGGGTACGACGGAATAACATACATGGTGTGATCACAAAATCGTAGACGATGCCCAGATAGCAAAGTAAATACCTGATCGGGTTGCTGGTGAGGGTGCTGGCCAGGTAGCGGCCGGAGAGCCAATCAGGATACAACTTTGCAATAGCAGCGTAAGTATAGACAATGCCAAACTGCGCGATAAAGAACCAGCTGCACCACTGCGGACAGAAATCGGACCGGATTCCTGGTTTGCGCCATACATCTACAGAGAGACGGCGGTGTGCAGGCATTATACACATGAATGCACATATAATTATGATGAGGTAATAATGGTTGTTGTAGCCACATTTCTGCATCAGGTAGGTGCCGGTCCAGAGTAGCGTATAGCCGGTCATCGCCAGGCGGTAAAAGGCTCCCAGCATAACCAGGATGGCCAAAAAGCCCATTACCAGAAAATAGCCATACATGCCATTCCCCGGCAATGGTCGCAACCATTCAAATCCAATAAAAGGGAAGGTAAAGGAGGGTTCAACGAACAGGGTACGGACCCTGCCAGAGAGAATATCATTGACAGATTGAAACAGGAGGAGAAATCCAAGCAGGATACGGAAAAGTACCAGCGGTGTATTATCCACTGGCTTCCAAATACGGGAAGGTAAACTGTCGGCATTGAACATAAGGCCGGAAATTAGGCGCTATCTTACATTCATAGCACCAAATTACGACCAAATGGAAAATTTCGTAGGTAAATATTAAAAATTTTATCGTTGCCTGCCTGGCAGGCAACGATAAAAATGGTACTGCCCCAAAGGGGAGTCTACACTCAAAAAGCCAGTGAAGGCTACTTTTTGAAGTTGAAATTCCTGGTGATGTTGAACCCAAAATAGATATCACCTTTACCCCAGCTACCATCGGTCTTAGCCAGATAGTAAGGACCTACCATACCTGAGGCATTGGTAAATACGAGCTGGAATACGTGACCACCGGTTTCAATATCAATACCGCCGGAGATAGCATCATAGACCTTTGTGCTTACTACCTGATTACGCGCCAGGTAATTGTACTCAGCATTGATACTCATTCTCTTTGTGAATTTCAGCCGACCACCTGCAGATACCGCGAAGAGATCATTTTTATCTTCGGGTGTTGGCGTCAGGTTATAATGGATCCAGGATGGCACTACTTCAAAGGAGAAAGCAGGAGTAAACTTTTTAGCAATGATAACCTGGGTCGTATATGCCGTGCGATAGCGGGCATCGAGGTAAGGCTTATCTGTATAACGCTGTGTATAGTTGGTAATCAGGCCATACAGGCTTACAGACACTGGCATACCTGTTTGTTTCTGCTGCAGGAGCTTATACTTCAGGGAACCATCGAAAGTTTTATCGACAGAGCTGCGACCCAGTCCTACTGAGAAGCGGTCTGTGATACCATAATCCAATGCAAAACGAATAGATGCGTTGTCAAGTCCGAATAACTCATAAGCGCCCCCGTTTAGTTTTCCGAAACGGTGCATGATCATGAATTGCAGGCTTTTCTTTCCCGGCGATTCTACGGTAGGCAGGTTTACAATCTGTGTAGCCTTGAAGGTACCAGTTACCACCTGTCCTTGCTGTGATTCGGCTACGGCATCGTCCATCATTTTCATCAGACTGCTGTCCTGCGCCATCATACGGGTGCATACGAGTAATAAAAATATGGTTTGAATGATTCTTCTTTGCATATCCATTATTTTGATAACGCAGTGCAGGCAGCAAGTACCTGTACTGTGATTTCTGAAGCAATTTTATCTTTTACCAGTGCAGGAATTTTAATATCGAAATCGGAAGGTTTCACCTTGAAGTCAGCTTTACCTGTTACTTTGCCATCGGCCACTTCCAGTTCTGCAGGTGCGTTCACTGGTTTGGTTACACCATGCAGGGTAAGGTTGCCGCTGATCTGTACTTTGTAGGTACCGGGACTGGTGCCTACATTGCCGGTGATGGTACCTGTGAACTGTGCTTTCGGGAACTTGTCACTTTCTACATAGTTCTCGTTGTAATGGTCCTGCATCAGTTGCTTTTCAAACAGAAAGTTTTTTTGCAACAGGGTCAGGGCCACGGTCTTTTTACCCAGGTCGATGGCAGCTACTACCTGTCTGTTTTCCGCTTTGATATCTTCAAGCGGGGTTTTGGAATAGAAGTTCACCTTTCCATTGCGCGTCATGAATGTCTGCGCTTTGGCTGGCAGGTATAACAAACTGGCCAGCGCCATTACATACATTGGTTTCATATGTTCCTGTTTTAATTATTTTGAGCACCGCGGGCGATCCAGTCTTTAATGATATTGATATTGCAATCAGAGAGTTTGCTGCCACCCTGGGGCATAGCAGGATAACCACTGGCATGGGTGATGGTACCAATCAGGTTGCCGTTGTTGACCTGTGTTAAAACTTTTGAGTAAGTGTCTAAAGAGATGCCGCCGCTGGCGCTACCGTTGCCATGACAGCCATAGCAATTAGCAGAAAGAATAGGCTGTACATTGGCAGCATACTTCATGTTTACGGTGTCGCAGGTAGTGCCACCACCACCGGTGCCGGTAGTATCTGTGCCATTATTGGTCAGGTCTTTTTCATTGTCTTTGGAACAGGATGTTACCATGGTCAGGCAGTATACGATTGCGATTGCTGACAGAAAGAAGAATACACGTTTCATGATTTGTAATTTTATTTAGTTGTGAGAATGGTTGCGTCTACAAGGCTTACGTCCATGAGAAAGCCGGTGCACTTTCCTTTTACACGGATGGTTTCGCCGCTTTTAGGCAGTGGGTCAGTGTTTTCAGCAAGACTACAGTTGACCCCACCGGAATCAGATTCGCCTGCGGCGAGTAGTACAGAAACTTCCTTACCGTTTTGTTCTACATTCATGACGGTACCTGTTACTTCCAATACCTTGTTTTCATACAGTTTACCTGCAGTTTTTTCATCTTTGGCGAAAGTGCCATACAGTTCTCTGGCAGTCACACTATCATCTGTGTGCGCTTCAGCGGCGGTTGTTCTTGGTTTGTTGTACAAGTAGTAGCCTGTTCCTCCTGCCACAAGGCATAGGAATACCGCTGCGAAAAGGATTGTCTTTTTTCGCGTCATACAATTTTGATTTTAAAGTTGGAAGCCTACACGATTTAACGGATAGATTTCGTAATGCCAATGTTGATGCCCATACTGGTAATAGGCAGGTCTCCGATACCGAGACCTTTGGCAGGTATTTTCAAATATGGTTCTACACGAAGCTTACCTATTGCGCCGAGGTTGTGCTCCAATCCTACTCCCACGTGTATAATAGAGAACCAGTTTTTAGTTGCATTTTTATAAGCCCAGGAGCTGTTCTTCAGTTCTCCTGACATGGTCATATAATTATAAGCATAGTCTTCTTTCTTCATGAGGTAAGAAGACAGTCCTGCGTTGGCGTACCAACTGGTATTCTTACCATTTTTGATAAAGTAGCGAACGTTCACTGGTATTTCGTACATGTTACAATAGCCGTCTACATCCAATATTTTCCAGTTTTGCACATAAGGGATTTTCTTTGTGCTAAAGCTGCTTCCTTCGGAGTAATAGTTTTTGTGATCATAGAGCAGGCCGGTTTCCACAGCGAAGCTGCGGGAGATGCGGTAGCCGAGAATGATACCGGCACCGTAGCCTACCTTGTTTACGCGTTGCATTTTCACGGTGCTGATGTCCGGACTGGCGATGATACCGAAGTAGAGGCCTTTCTGGACTTTGGCAGGTGATTGTTTCTTAACTAAGGGTTCTTCTGTTTTTGGCAGAGGAAGTTCCTTTGGTGTGGCGATAGCTGGCGTTGTCATACTGTCTGCAGGCAGTATTGTTGGTACTGTTGCAAAGGAGATGTTAGAATTTTTCGTTACAACGCCAATAACGGAATCGGATGTATGAATATTGTTTTTGTTTATTGTTTTATCGGTATTAAGTCTATTAATGGTTAACCCGGGATCGGTGGCAAGCGGAATAGGTGTGCTATTACGCGAGATAATATTGTTATTGTTATTAGTAGTATGTGTTAATGGTGTTGTGCTAGTGTTAGTGCTAGTGTTATTATTAGTACTAATATTAGTGTTAGTGTTTGTATTTGTGTTTGTGTTTATGTTTGTCGTACTTTTTGCTGCTATTCCTGTTCCGGTACGCGGCAGCTTACCTGTTTCCAGAGGTGGCGCGTAGATAATAAAAAAAAGCATTGTCAACAGGATGGATACCCCCAGCCATACCCACTTATTACCCCGCACGCTGTCGTCCGCAGGCCCCTGGGGCTGCGCTGACTGCAAACGGCGACTGAGTGCATCCCAGTCTGCACCATCCGTTTTTAAGGGATACTGCGATGCCGCATTGCGGAATAATTCATCCATATCGTCATCTAAAAGCTGCATATATCAAATTCCTGAATGCCGTTATTTAATTTCTTTTTTAAATGTTCTCTTGCTTTTGACAGATTTGATTTTGAAGTACCTAAACTGATATTCAGCTTATCTGCAATTTCCTGGTGGGAAAACCCATCAATTACATACATGTTGAATACAACCTGATAGGAAGGAGGTAATTCTTTGATCAGGATGATCAGTTCTTTGTAATATAACTTTTGTTCTGCGGACTGCCCCATATCGGGCTGTTCCCATACGTATTCCGGGATTCCCCCTATTTCCGGGATCATATTTTTCCGGCGCAGTTCATCGATGGCGGTGTTAACCATGATTTTGCGCATCCACCCCAGGAGCATCTTTTCGAGATTTTCTCCTTCTTCATAGGTAAACCTGTCAAACCGGCTGAAAATTTTTACAAATCCGTCATTAACCACCTCGGTCGCTTTCTCATACCTGTATATATACCTGAACACAATTTTCAGGGCATATGCATAATACCGTTCATACAGAAGCCGCTGGCACCTGGGCTGTGCATGCATACACCCTTCTATTATGGTCTTAAGTTGTTCCAAATGAGTAGCCGTCTGTATTTAATCTATACACTTATTAATACGGAACCTGTCATGTAAAGGTTGCCTGTGAATAGAAATATTTTTTAACAATTGTTTATCAAGTACTTATGTAATATTGAGGAATATTAAACCTAAGAGATGAAATACGGTTCTAAATTAATATGAAATTATCACATGCTATCGGCTACTGCTCCCTGATGCTGGCACTGGGCACTAGTTGTAACAGAAATATAGCTCCGCAGGAGCATTTTCCCGCCAGCCCTGTTGAACCGGATGGCAACGCTTCAGAATGGACCATGCCTTTGCGCTATGCTAACAGCCAATATACGCTGTCTTATAGTATAAGCAATGATGCCCGAAATATTTATGTCTGTGTCATGACCACTGATCCAGAAATGAAACACCGGATCATGAAGGCGGGGATGACGCTTTATTTTGATCCCAAAGGGAAACAAAAGAAAAAAATGGCCCTTGTATACCCGGAAAGGAACATGGATGGCATAAAAGTGCCGACCGTTTACAATACCGAGGGCTTTTTGAATATGGATAACGGGCAGCATAAGCTGACGGATAAAATGGCCGGGATTAAAATCGGGTTAAATCCGATGGCGGATAGCGGTGCCCTGGTATATGAAGTAGCGGTGCCACTTAGCAGGGTGTTGGCCAATGGGCTGTCAGAAAAAGCTCTTAAAAAGAATTTCAGTGTGGGGATTGTGGTCAACCAGTTACCCGGCAAACGGGGCGGTCCTGGAGAAGGACAAGGTCAACGACGTGGGGGTGGCGGTGTGCAGCCCAGGGTCTCTTTTGGCGGAGGTATGGGTATGGGCGGCATGGGCGGTGGCATGGGAATGGGTATGGGAATAGGCATGGGTGGCGGCCGCGGCGGAATGGGGGGTGGTCGTGGTGGTGCACTGCAGGTTCCTGAAGATGCTACCTGGGCCACTTTCAGGTTTTCAGCTCCTGAAAAAAAATAAAATCCCCATCTTTGCGCCATGAAATATGCCGACAAAGAGATTCAGGAACTGGAAGAGTTCTTTAAAACCGCGACTTTACCCGATTCTATAGAGTTATTCCATAGTACAGTTATTACCGATGTAAAGGCTTTTGTACATAGTCATCTGCAAATTATTAAGCTGAGACAGGGTGTGCCAGTTTTCGAAGGTTTCTATGACAGACTGGTTCTCCTCAAAGAAAAACTATCGGCAAATAGCTGAGCCTGATATTTTTAAAAGCGCCTCTGCCTATGGTGGAGGCGCTTTCCTGTTTAGGGAGATTTCCCTTAATTTTACCCCCTTAATTATGAATACGCAGACGCCAATACTGGACATACCATCCACCATAAAATATTATCTGTCACTGGACAAAAAGGTCGCGCAAAGTTTCGGAATGGATAAATATGATGAGCTCCTGCACCCCGATAACTTCGCTATATTAAGTAACGAAGGCAGTGTTAAGAACGGAGCCCCCATTAAAACAGATCATTACGCGCTGATTTTATGTCTCAGGGGAACCTGTACCAAGACAGTAGGACCATTCACCTTCCAGGTGACACCGCAGTCATTGCATATTGTCTCGCCACGCTTTATCAATTCTTTCGAAAATGCATCTGATGACCTCCTGCTTTACATGGTCATGTTTAAAAAAGAATTTATTGCCGATATCTTTATCAAGCAAAGCGTGCTTGACCCATTGATGGACCTGCACCCCGAATGTCCGCCTATCTATAGTCTTTCCGACCACAATTTTCAAAAGATCAAGACACTCTATGAGAAAATAGACCTGGAGTACAAAGAAGAAAATCCTTTCTTCTTACAATTGATCAGATTACAACTGGTAGAATTACTCTATGAGGTGAACAGGACTTTTGAGAAATGCTCTGACAGTCGTACACATTATCAGCTGACCAGACAGTATACACTTTTCATGAACTTCAGGGATCTTGTGGAAGAACATTTTCTCAGCAAAAGAACGGTGCAGGAATATGCGGACCTTTTGCATGTGTCCGCAAAGCATTTAAGTGAGGTGGTAAAACAGGAAACGGGGAAGAATGCATTGCATATAATTCATGCAAGGATATACCTGGAAGCGAGGTTATTGCTCACTACATCTTCGCTGAGTGTAAAGGAAATTTCAGATCAGCTGAACTTTGATACCAGTTCTCACTTCAGCAGGTTCTTTAAGAAGTTTGCGGATGAGAATCCTTCTGCTTATAAGAAAGTATCTACTCCATAAAGGGAGGGTATCATTTTGAATTCATTAGAACCAGGCGTGTAAATTCGTTTGTTTATTTAGGGTATTGAAGTTGAAACACCAGGCATAAAAATAAAATAGTCGCCCGACATGCTACGGACGACTATTTTTACTTAACCATAAACCCTAATACAAACTAAAGCTTAAATGCGTATGCTACTCTGATACCTATTACGTTGTTGGATGATCCACCATCGACAAATTTGGAGTTGCCATCAAACTTCACGGCTGCATCCAGGTAATTGCCTTTGCCCAGTGGAATCAGGTAACCTATCTGCGGTGTATACACGAAAGCTGCTGACTTATCGTTGTACAATCCGGAGCCATTGGTAATGAAGCTTACACCCGCCTGGCCCTGTACATATACATTGTTGTTGCTGAACGGATAATACTTCAAACCTAATTTTACCGGAATTAACTGCAGATCATCGAGGCCTGGGGTATTGTCGGCAAAGATATTGGTGTAACCTGCATTCAGGTTGACGTACAATGTACGTTTTACCAATGCATAATCTGCCTGTACAGAACCTCCCAGGGTCCAGTTGTAATGATCTTTGAGATTACCTAAGGGGATACCAGCTTCGGGGCCTACGCTTAAAAGAAATGCGGGTCTGTCTGTTGTAACCTTATCATCCTTGCTCTGTGCCTTTACGCCTGCTGTTACTGCTAAAAATAATCCTAATGTTACTAATCCTTTCATTACTCTCTTTTTCATCTTCTTTCGTTTTAATCTTTGTCTAATATTTATTGTATCAATCTTAAATTCTTCTTTTATTAATCATGCTGAGTATTAAGTGCACGGTGATTTTTCTTCTATTGCTTTCCTGTTGGATTCTTACACATCAACCAATTACTCTTTTCTAGCGCTCTTTACTTTTTCAAACAGCTGTCAATAGAATTGTTGCTTCTCATCAGCCTTCTACCAGCTGTATATTTGCCTCCAGCCGTACATCCTCTCCCAGCAATAATCCGCCGGCTTCCAATACTGAATTGTAAGTAAGACCAAACTCCCATCTGCTGATATTCCCTTTCACTTCAAAACCCATTTTCTTCCTGCCAAAAGCATCTACAGCCTCACCGCCGTATTCAGCTTCCAGCTCTATAGGACGACTAATGCCTTTCATGGTCAGGGTGCCTGCCAGGCTGTATTTATCATCCTTCATTTTTCTGAAATAAGCAGATTGAAAAGTAATTTGGGGAAAGTGTGCCGCGTCGAAGAAATCGGCGGACTTTAGGTGTGCATCTCTTTGTTCCTGGTTAGTATCTATACTATGTACATCCAGTGAGAAGTGTACTTCTGCATTTTCGATCTGGTGCGGATCGGAGAAGGTTGCTCCACCGTTGAAGTTGTTGAAAGCACCGGTTACATCCGATATTACAAGGTGCTTAATTTTAAACTGAACACCTGAGTGATCAGGGTCAATAATCCATTTCTGTTGATTCATATACTTGCGCGATTTGTCCTTAATTCCACACAAAAGTAGGACCAAAGACAAGCCGTATCAATTCCAAAAAGGCATAAAAAAAGACCAATTTTCCCTGTAGCCGGCGAGGCAGGAAAAATTGGTCATGTATTCCGATTTATTGGTTTCATTCAGTAGACTATCACCGTTTACCTTTGCTGCGCAATTAATAATTGCAGTTTTAACAGTTGTAGGTTTAAGTAATAGCCGTCTCGCCTCTGCGTCATGGCTTTTTTTATTTTATAAACCATCCAGTTGCATCGCCTCCAGGATCTCGCAATGATAGATATAATCATATACTGATGTCACTTCTGTAGGATAGTTCAATCCAAATGGCCAGAAGTGTTGACTATCACCATATAACACCGCTGTAGCATTCCCGGTAAGCGTACGCAGTTTCTGTGTAGCATAGGAACCGGTATACACTCCGCTTACGATCAGGGTATTCCACCATACGCTGCTGGTACCTACGCCGACTGTATGTGCTATTTCATGCAGTGCAGTAGCCAGGTTCATATAATAAGTATTGGATCCGAAACGGATACTACCATTGATATTACCATCGGCAGTTGATACAGAAGGCACATAGGTGACAGTAAGGGCCTTGGTGAAAGTGGTATAATGATTCATATACCATACGGCGCTGTCCATTGCAGCGGTGATGAGGGTATATGCTGCCTGCTCCGTAGAAGTGGGATTGGCGGATTTAACCAGGGTATAAGTCACGTTGCCAGTGACAGCAGCTTCACTACTGGTACTGGCAACGTTATTGGAGGTAAGATCGGGCAGGTCTTCTGTTTTCTTACAGGCAGCGATAAGGAGCATAACAAGGCTGATTGCTATGAGCAACCGGGGTTTTCTTTCCATTGTGTAGGATTTGAGGGTTTAAAAATTACAGATTAAAATGTAAGGGTAGCTGATTCCAATCCATTTCCTGTAGCTTTTAAAACCACTGCTCCGGGTTTGTTTCCTGCTTTGATGATCAACTGGGCATGCCCGTTGAAGAGGCTGCGCTGCCATGCACCTGGTAAGCATTGGTCAGGTTCATGACAGCTGGGATCACCATTACCGACACCAATGATGTCTGCATGGCCATCCAGTGAAAAGTGGATCATATCGCCGGCTACGGGCACTGTTCTGCCCTTATCATCCACTGCACTCACGTTGACTACAACAGCATCTTCGCCATCTGCCTGCAAAGTTGTCTTTGAGGGGGTTAATACAATCCTTTTAGGAGCATTGGTGGTTTCTACCTTGCTGGTGATTTTCTTTCCTTTCTTATAAGCTACCGCTTCGAGGGTACCGGGTTCATAGTTCACGCTCCAGCGGAGGTGTCCATTCACCGGCATATCTTTTTTTCCAAGGCTTTTGCCATTGAGGAAGAGTTCTACATTATCTGCATTGGTATTGATCCATACCAGTATCGGCTGTCCTTCCTTACCGGGCCAGTTCCAGTGTGGTGCAATGTTCAGTACATCTTTGTCTGTCCACCAGGATTGATAGTAGTAATAAACATTTTTAGGGAAGCCGCACATATCCATGATCCCAAAGTGAGAGTTGATATTTGGCCAGCTGTAAGGGGTGGGTTCCCCACGATAGTCAAAACCTGTCCATGCAAAACCACCCATGAACCAGGGACGTGCTGCTGCCAGTTTCCACCAGATTTCGGCGGTAGATGCCCATGATGGATAGGTACTGTCATAGTCAGGTACATAGCCATTGATAGTATCCTTTATATAGATACCACGGGTGGTGACAGTGCTGGCGACTTCTGTACCAATCACCGGTTGCTCAGGATGATCTTTGTGATACCCATCTATACCACCGAGATTGTAGTTGAAACCACGAACAGGCATTACCTGGTTTACGCCATAGTACACATTCGGCATGTTCGCTGCATAAGTACTGGTCCGGGAAGGATCTGATTCTTTCTGAACGATTAACTGGTGCTCCGCGATGCGCTTTCCGATGTTAGTATACTGCGTGTGGAATTCTTCGTTGCCGATGGACCAGATGAAGATGCTTGGGTGATTTCTGTCTCTCAGGATCAGGCTGCGCAATTGTTCCTCATATTCCTTGCCGCTGTTGAGTAAGCGGGTTTCGTCCATGACGATCATACCCAAGCTGTCACAGGCATCCAGCAATTCCGGTGTAGGAGGATTATGGCTGGTGCGGTAAGCGTTGGTACCCATTTCTTTCAGGAGGGCGATTCTATAGTATTGCAAGTAATCGGGTAATGCTACACCTACACCTGCGTGGTCCTGGTGGCAGCATACGCCCTGTATTTTGATATTCTTTCCATTGAGGAAGAAGCCTTTGTCTTTATCCATTACGATGGTACGTACACCAAAACGCACCTTTACGCTATCGATGGTTTTACCATTTGATTGTACGATGGCTACGGCGCGATAGAGGTAAGGATTTTCCAGTGACCAGAGTTGTGGCTGGCTAAGGTTTAAGACCTGTGAGAGTTTTTTACTTTCATAAGTGGCGAGAGACAATGGCTGCGGTTTGCCCTGTGCCAGTGTCTTGCCCTCCCTGTTAGTGATTACCGTATATACAGTGGCATTGGCCGGTGCAATGTTATCATTCTTCACAGTGGTTTCGATTGTCACAGCGGCATCGTTACCCTTTTGGGTAGTGTGAACGAATACGCCACCTTCGGAAGCAATGTGGAGATTGTTGAAAACATTGAGCCATACGTGGCGGTAGATGCCCGCACCTTCGTAGAACCAGCCTTCGTTTTGAGTAGCGTCGGCCCTTACTACGAGCACGTTGGGTTTATCGAATTGCAGTACATCGGTGATATCGTAGGAGGCACCGGTGTAACCACTGAAGTTACCGCCTACATAGTAGCCGTTTACCCATACTTTGCTATCGCGGTATACACCATCCAGCTGAATGACGAAGCGGTTGCCGGAATCAGCCCTGGCTACATCGAAGGTTTTGCGATACCAGCCGATACTGTTTTCTGGGAAAAGGCCGCCGATGGGCTTATAACCATGACCTTCCAGGTCGCCTTTTTTGGAATATTGGAATGGAAGGGATACAGCCCAGTCGTGAGGGAGCTGGACATCCTGCCAGGATTTGTCGTTGAATTTGGCATCAATGCAGGTATTGCTTGCATATCCCGATTTGGAAAAGGAAGTTTCTACACCATAGTTGAAGTCTCTTTCGGCATTGCCTGCGTGGCCGAGAGAGAATTTCCAGTTTGAGTCGAAGTTAATATGCCTGCGTAGCGGTGACTGCGCGAAGGCAGTATTTCCGATAGTGAATGCTGTAAATAATAGCAGCAAGTCTTTTTTAGTCATAATGTTGATTTTCCTTGCGTGGGTAGAGGAAAGCAATTTAATCATTATTAATTGTAAAAAAGACAATTTATACCATGAAATTAAGGCAAAATAATGTCGGTTAATATTTGATTAAAATCTGTTAATATCGAAGAGTTACACCTGCGCCAAAACCCATATCACTATCATAGTGAGTAGATAATGACAAATAATTCGTCCAGATGTACCGGAACCCGGCCATATATTCACGATCTGTATTTGCCATGAACTGGAAGCGTAATCTGCGGGTAATGGGAATATCTTCGCGGCTCAGTTGTAACCTTAGTTTACCATCAGTATCAATAGAGGCATCGGCAAGCAGTAACATAGGTAAGGTATATTCTACCCCGGCATGCAATACACCACGCTTATTGCGGGTATTGACCTGACCAAAGAGGTTCTTCTCCGGCTGCTTTTCCCTGCGATAACGGAAGTCCCAACCGATGTAAGGGAACAGCCATTGCATGCGACCTATATACCGTCCTAAATGGCTTTCTGTTTCATATCCATTCTCTGCATTCAGTCCTACTCTCCATTCTGTCTTGAAGCGATAACGGGTATTGGCAAATTGTAAGGTACCATCACTTCCATTGCTTTCCAATCCGATTTCTGCCATGGTATGAATCTGCCTGTCGTCAGCTTTTATTTTCCTGTATGCTTTTTCAGGATTGGGCAATTCAGGATTGGCAGGAGAATTTTCATAACTGAATACTCTTCCCATTCCACTCATCATATGATACAGGATATGGCAATGGAAGAACCAATCGCCACTTTCCGAAGCTGCAAATTCAATGGTATCTCTTTCCATCGGCATGATATCCAGTGTATGCTTGAGGGGGGAATATTCACCCTGCCCGTTCAGTACACGGAAGAAGTGACCATGCAGGTGCATAGGATGCCGCATCATGGTATTGTTGTACAGTATGATGCGAACGTTTTCTCCTTTTTTTATGAGGATTTTATCCGATTCTGAAACAGTTTTATTATTGATCGTCCATACATAGCGGTTCATATTTCCGGTGAGATCAAAGTGGAGCTCTTTTACCGGGCCCGCAGGCAGGGTTGTTTTTTCTGTAGCACGAAGCATGCTGTAGCTGAGGGTGACAAGATCATCATTGTTGCTCATATGCATATGATGCATGTGATCCATGTTCCCGGAAGACTTCTTTTTGCGATCCAGTTCAGGATACATTACAGTATTCATATCCATCTGCTGGGCGGACATCTCCATCCCCATATCATCCATATCCCCGTTCATCTTCATCATGCCATTCATCATCTTCATTCCTTCAAAATATCTTAAACGGGGCAGGCGATCTGCAGGCATAGCCATACCAGTACCCAGGAGCACAGAAGTACTATTTGTTCTGTCTTCCGAAGTGGCCAGGAACTCATACTGCATATCTTCAGGGATGGTTACGATTACATCGTATGTCTCCGCTACACCTACTATTAACCTGTCTACTTCAACCGGCTCTACATCTTTTCCATCATTTGCTACGACGGTGATCTTTCCACCTGAATAGGTGAGCCAGAAGTAAGTAGATGAGCTACCGTTTACAACCCGCAATTTTACCTTATCGCCCGCCTTGTATTGCGGCAGGGTATCTGTTATCTTTCCATTTGTAAGAAAATAATCGTAGTATACATCGCTCACATCCATTGCCAGCATGCGCTTCCACTCATTGGTTACTTTGGTACCGAATTTACCGGCTTTGATTGCTTCTCCATAACTCTGTACACTATTCTTCTTTACAGAAAACCAGTCAGACGCATTGTGCAGGTACCTGTTCACGGTGTTTGGGTTCATGTGGGTATAGTCACTCAGCAGCATCGTGTATTCAGGTTGGGGCTTTTCATTTTTCTTATGTATCACGATAGCACCATAAAGTCCACTTTGCTCCTGGAACATGGTATGTGAATGATACCAGTAAGTGCCGTTTTGAATAATGGGAAATTTATATTCATGTGTCTCTCCTGCTTTGATGGGTGCTGTAGTGAGATAAGAGACACCATCATACCTGTTAGGTAAAAGAATACCATGCCAGTGAATGGAGGTTTCCATTCCCATCTGGTTGTGCACATAGATGAGCGCGGTATCGCCTTCAGTAAATTCCAGGACGGGTCCGGGGCTTCCCCCATTGATGGTCATTTCATGGTGCATGTGACCATGGGCAATGTAAAGGTCATAACGCACGGTTCGCTGTGCGAATGCGGTAGTACCCAGCACTACCAGGATAAGTGTAGATAATAGATTCTTCACCTGATAAAGGTAAATCAGGAAAAGGTATAGAATTCCGGTAGAGTTGTATAAAATTTTTAGTTCTTACTGAAGGGTATCCTTATAAACGGAGATTCCCATTGTTCAAAGTCATGCTTATACATCTCGTCCACCTTGTACCAGCTGCCGGAAGGAGATTGTTCCGGTGCAGGCTCTACACGGCAGTGATGTTTGTATTCCAGTACGATCCCTGTCGAGACGGTACTTTTCTGTATCACTTTTGGTGCGGGTACCTGTGTGTCCGAAACTATAAAAGGCCCTCCTTTCTTTTTTGATTTTAATAATACTATCGACGCTGCGATAACTACAACCGGCAGAAGGCAAAGAAGTTCCTTCGTTAAGTTACTGTCCATAAAAAAGCTAAAGTATCCCTGTTTGCTGCAAAATAGCTACCTGCATGGCTGCCTTGTCCAAGGCCTGCAGGAAACGGTCATACTAAAATGGTTTTAAGAGAAAATCTGCTGCCCGGGCATTGAATGCTTCGATCGCATATTCGCTGTAAGCAGTCGTAAATACAACTACCATTATGCGGGGCAAGGATTTATAAAAGTCCAATCCTGATACATTTGGCATTCTGATATCGATGAACAAAACGTCTATAACATGTTCTTCCAGATACTTTAATGCGGCTGCCGTGCTTGTAAAAACTGCTCCAGGCTGATAAAATCTGTTTTATTACAATATGTTTCGATAACCTGCAGTGCAGGTGGTTCACGGATTGACCCCATGCTTAAAAGCATTTCCTGAAACCAGCGACTTCGTATACCTTGTAGTACAGCTGTTAGTATAACGATCGCAAACAGGAATACATAGTGCCTGATCTGCTCCGGGAAACTCCATCGTTAGGCATTGGTCCCATTCCATGTGCATCGGGCATTGGCGGTGGCCCAGGTGCATGTTGCCACTATATATACCCTGTGAGCAGGGAAGGCAACACACATATCATAGTGAATGCCAGCACGATACTGCTCAAATATAATACTTACTTCCGCTTAAAATACATGACCGGAATCAGGCAGGAATCATTAGATAGCTGATAAAAGACCAGCACCATGATTGAATTGCCGATCAGGTCCCTGAGATCAGGCCAGTAAAAGTAGCCTGTTTCCCCAGGTGGCCTGGGAGACAGTAAGAGGGGTACGAACAAAAACGCCCTACTCCAGATATGTGGTACCATGTATACTTGCGGTCCCCGGACATGAATGCTGATAGTTTTACTGCCTTCCTCCCGGAAGACAATTATTGATAGTATGCAATTTGGCAATTTTACCCTTCCGCTGGTAAGGAATGAGGTAAACAGTCACTTTTTATAGGTATAAAATCAAATTTCCGTATTTCTACGCAAGAAGTTCCGGAGAAATACTGACACACTTTTCACAGGAGGAATGTAACTTGCATGGAAACTAATCGAACATGGAAAAAAATTAAAGCAAGGGATTTGTTTGAATTTCAAGATTTAGTTTTAATTTCACTATACATTTACCTTTTTACCCCAAAAACGATAGATAAGTTATTATTGATAAAACCTGAAAGGTAAGTGATCACAACATTCATTATTTGGAAGAACCTGGATTTTACAACTGATTTATTTACCCCAAAACACAACTATTCAGTTATGAATCATCACTGAATTTAATCAAACTGTAGCGCGTCTGTGAACAGAGAATTCCCACATCTAAAGGGAATAATACAAAAACTGTACGTTAAAGACTCATTTCAAAGCCATCCGCAGGCATTAGCAAGCGGTAGCGATTATTATTTCCATTCCTGAAGTAAATCACAATTTGAGTCTATTAACCACCATACTTATCGCATATCATCCTGTATGATATCGTGGATGGTAATTCCATGTCGTTAATTTAATCAATTAGCAATGATTGATCGTGCACTACTGCTTTTGAAAGAAGAACTGGAATCGTACCTGAGCATTACTGATGCTGCAGCGACTGTTGTTATTGACAACATTGGTTTGTTTGAAACAGCTGCCGGTACACAACTTCCTGACAACATTGTACTGACCCTTGTCAACCTTGAGGAAGAAAGTACATTAAAGAATAATACACCCCTGAAAAAAGGCTACAGCAATGCTGTATACCAGAATCCACCGGTGTTCCTGAACCTGTATGTACTCTTTGTGTGCAACTACGGAGGCAGCAAATACATCGATGCGCTGAAACGCCTGAGTTATGTCATACAGTTTGTACAAGGAAAGAATTCATTTCACTATGCTTCTGATACCGGCAGTTTGCCTCCCGGCGAAGACATCCTGGATATGAAGTTTACCCTGGAACTTTATACCCTGACCTTCGAGCAGATCAACCATCTGTGGGGATCTCTGGGAGGCAGACAAATGCCGTTTGCCATGTACAAACTCCGCCTCATTGCACTCACGTCGAACAACAGACTGAGAGAAGTACCATTAATTGAAGAAATAGAAAATAATAACGCCCCCATAAACAGGTGATCCAACCATGCAAACTATATATAAGATATTGTTTGAGGTAAAGGTGCTGCATGAATACTATCTCACCAATCCCAAGGGTGATACAGTATTTGATCTTGACAATCAGGCTGACCGCCTGCTCTTTCTGGCTGACAGGCTGGATAAGGATGCAGTATCTGTCAATAACGATATTAGTTTTGAACCTTCCCCGGAACTCGTGAAACTGTTCAAAGATCATCGTCTGCGCCTGCTCACCTCCTACTCCGGTTGTAAAGTAGGCATTGAAGTCATCGCTTCCTACCTGCCCGACGGCACACGGGTATACACACCCAGCATACCGCTGCCGGCCGATTTGCCGATTACGCTGCTCATCAGGGTAAAGAATCCTGTCTTTCATACCATTACTAATTCACGTATTGTTACCCCCGTGCCTGCCACCTATTATTTTAGTAATGACAGTGTGCTCAGTGCACTCAATTTTCCTTCGCTCAGCAGCCGCATTGCTGACTTTACCGCCGGCTATGCATATGAGCAGGGAGAACTTGCGACGATTGCCCCCAACAGCGTCAAGGCATATTATTCCGATAATAATGCGGACAAGTGGTTGCCACTGCATGGCAATGACTACGTGAATGAGGGCGATCGTTGTTTGCTGCCATTGCGGTTTAACTTTACTTTTCCTGCTGGGGCCAATGTAACACAGGCTACTTTTACGCTGAAGGATGGCACTGGCACTGTACTCAATACATTTGTAACGCAAAATGCCGGCGGCTTACAAAAAGTAGCACTCAACTACAGCACCCTTTCCCTGGTTAATTATATTAAATATACGCTTGAAGTAGCCGGCGACAATGGTTATACCTGGATACGCCCTGTCATCTTCACTAATACCAATAGCTGGGCCACCCTGCAATTTAAACCCCGCGTTACCAATGCTGCATTCAACCTGCTGGATGATCAGGGTTACCTCATCACCCGCAAACCACCTGTAGGTAACATTAATGATCCTCCCGTATTCGAGCTGAGAATTCCAAGCAGGCTTACCTATTGGCGATATGTGCACGCAAACAGGTTGCCATTTGATCAGACCAATTACCCCGATGAATTATTGAATTACCAGAACGGATTACTCATCAGTAAAAGCCCCAGGAATTCCACTTATCAATCCACTTATTTTCAGAAACCGGATAATTCATTTTTCTTCCTGCCCAATCCGGAAGACTATGCATTACTCCGCAGTGAAAATAAACTGCTGTTTACCGAAATCATGCTACCTACATCCAAACTCTTCCCGGTAGCTCCTTAACCACATTCAATCTTTAAATTTTTATAAACAAGAACATATGGCAGAATATAAAACCCCGGGTGTCTATATAGAAGAGATTCCCAAATTGCCCCCTTCCATCGCTTCCGTAGAAACAGCTATTCCTGCCTTTATCGGCTATACGGAAAAGGCGCAGTGGAAAGTAGCCGGCGATCTCACCAACAAACCATGGCGCATAGCATCCATGCTGGAATATGAACTGTATTTCGGTGGTGCCAGACCTGATGCAGGGATCGAAGTCACCGTCGATGCCACGCAGGGTAAAGTGGACATTCAGGGCTCCATCAATGCAGAACTCCGCTCTAAATACCTGATGTACTATTCCCTGCAAATGTTCTTTATCAATGGCGGAGGGCCCTGCTACATCACCTCTGTAGGCGGCTATGCTGACGGGGATGTAATTCTCGATGCAGACCTGCAGGCAGGGCTTGCAGAAGTGGAAAAGATAGACGAGGTAACCTTGTTGCTCTTCCCCGATGCCATCAACCTGGCCAGTGCAGGTAACTACTATGCACTGTATTCCCAGGCCATTGCCCAGTGCGTAAAACTGAAAGATCGCTTTACCGTACTGGATGTATATGCTGATCCTGCGAATGCCGGCAACTGGCGGCTGGACGTAGATTTCCTGCGCAACACCCTTTCAGGTACTACAGATGACCTGAAATATGCAGCTGTCTATTTCCCACGGATTTATACCAGAACGGACTTTACCTACAATGAAGCGGATGTAAAGATCATCAGCAATGGTGCAGGCGAAATCGGGGCCACTCTCACTGAACTCAAATCCAATAACAACGCTTACTACAATATGGCACGTGGCGCTATCAACGATATACAGATGCTGCTGCCTGCTTCTGCTGCTGTAGTAGGTGTATATGCAACTGTCGATAACAACCGCGGTGTATGGAAAGCGCCTGCCAACGTGAATATCGAATACGCGGTAGCTCCTGAACTCCTCATCACACAGGAAGAGCAGGAAAGCCTGAACGTAGACACCACTGCCGGTAA
This sequence comes from Chitinophaga silvisoli, assembly GCF_003412465.1. GTDB lineage: Bacteria > Bacteroidota > Bacteroidia > Chitinophagales > Chitinophagaceae > Chitinophaga > Chitinophaga silvisoli. The sequence continues at coordinate 394,053 of NZ_QTJV01000010.1, read as the reverse complement.
GTCTATCAACGTGATCCGTTCATTCCCTGGCAGGGGTCCTGCTATCATCTGGGGTGCACGTACACTGGCAGGTAATGACAACGAATGGCGCTACATCCCTGTAAGAAGGTTCTTTAACATGGTAGAAGAATCTACCAAAAATGCCGCCCAGCAATTTGTATTCGAACCCAATGACCGTAATACCTGGATCAGGGTAAGGTCTATGATTGAGAACTACCTCACCCAACAATGGAAGGCCGGCGCACTGATGGGCACTACCACCCGCGAAGCCTTTTATGTAAGAATAGGACTGGGCGAAACCATGACAGAGCAGGACATCTGGGAAGGCCGTATGATAGTGGAAATAGGATTGGCGGTAGTAAGACCTGCCGAGTTTATCATACTCCGGTTCATGCATAAAATGCTGACGGAAGCGTAAAATTTAACCTTTCAAATGATTTGTTATGGACATACCGCAAAAACAACAATCCACCAACACCGATAAATGTAAGGACAAGGATAACGCCACCCAGAAGAGCATCAATACCCAACGCAGTATTGTATGCAGCAATCTCTATGACACCGCTGCTTCTCTGGGTAAAGCGGAAAAAAGATATGACGGTGCCAGCGAACTGCTGAATGAAAAAAAATGTCTCTTCGTTAAAACGGAAGACAACTACCGCCGCTATCGTAACCTGGAGATGAGCACTGCCACTGAGCTGCTCATCACCAACGAAACCATGAAGTCTAACATGGACACCTATAAGAAGTGGAATACCGCTTTGGGGGCGGCCCTGAAAGACATTGCCAAGAAAGCTAAAGAAGTAAAAACAAAGTTCGCCGACCTGAAAGATGCTGCCGGTAAACTGGACAGCGCCATCAATGACAGCTGCAACTGCTCCCAATACAAAGCTCTTACCGGTAAGAGTCGTGAGAATTGTAATTGCGGAGAAGGTGGCAAACAGGTGATCGCTGCCTGCGCACAATCAGAAGAGATCCTGAACGATCTCGTGAATATGCCTAAGGCACTGGCATCCGATATCGATACCATCTTCCAGAGTGCTGCCGATGTAGCAGGGATCCAGCTCTTCTCCAATCTGGAGACACTGGAACCGCTGGAGAAGACTTTGTCTGACCAGTCAAAACTATTTGAAGCACACATCAGCCAGGTGATGAAAACCAGGAAAACGGATCTGGACAAACTGCAGGACGATGTAGTGAAACAGGTACAGGAAGTAAGCAGGGCTATCGCCGATCGCCATTACCAGCGCAGCATACTGGAAGGCTATTATGATGCAGCAAGGCATTTGTGCTGCCCGCCATGCGACTGCGTACAGGTAGGCGAAAGCAACTATTCACCACGTCTGAAAGGATGCAGCGACATCATTTGCAACATCTGTGATGAAGTAAAAGATGCCTTCTGCTGTAAACCTGTCACACAGGAAGAAGAAGCTAATTGTTAAAAATTAAAACCCCGGAAATGTCTACTACCTATAACTACGACGCATTGGCATCTGGCTGGGACGCAAAGATTGCCAATTGCTGCAATACCAACACTACGACTGACGGCGGCTGTACTGATTGCTGCTACGACACCTGGCAGGATCAGCTGAAAGATGTAACACAACGCGCTGCATCTGTTACTGAAAAGACCACACAGCTACAAAATAAAATCGCTTTTATCTCCGACAGGCGTAGCCGTTATAAAACATGGCTGGATGAACTGGATAAGGCGGAAACACTGGCACGCAATATCTGTCATCAGCTGGAAATCATCGCTACCCAGGCAGACAAAATCTGGTACAATGCGAGCAAAGCCTGCAAAGCGATCGAAACCCTCTTCTGCATGATCAGGGATTTCTATGGCCAGGTAGACTTTATAAAGAAAAGATATGATGACCTGCAGATCTGCATCCAGAAGAATGACGATCCTGCCCTTGAAAAAGGCAAAGGCATTCTGAAAGCACTCGACGACTATGGTGCCCGGCTGAATATCATCATCGCTACCCGCGATGCCCTGATTGCACAGGCGATAGAAGCTGTCAAACTGGCTAACCTGATCATAGATGCGATTACCAGCAAAGACTGCACCTGCGACTTTAAGCCATGCGATGGCAATTATCAGCCATTCAAAACCCCGAATGATGGTAAGAACTATTATGGCCTGAAAACCATCATTACTACCTGGTACAATGTACTGGGTTGCGCCAGCGGTTGTCCTGGCGAAGGTAACACGCCTGCTGTTTCTACGACCGCACTCGTAAAGAAGAACTCCGGTCCTTCTACTGACGAAGACTGTGGTCCGGACAATGGAGACGATACCTGCGAACTGACTCCCATCCTCTCCTTCCCTATTTGTGCGGATAGTTACCGCACTACTGTGCAAGCCCTTTTTGACAAAGACGACAAATCCCTGGTGACCCTGTCTAAAAAGCTGAAAGAAGCCAATAAAGACAAGGAAGCACTGGATGCCTGCAAGAGTAGTCTCACCAATGCGATTGCAGTAGTAGATCCAAAATCAAGGTGTAATTAATCAAATTTTATCACGCTCAAAATTATAAATGCATATGGCAGCTAAAGGCGATTACCCAATTCCTAAATTCCATTTCCAGGTAGAATGGGGTACAGATTTCAGGATGGGATTTACCGAGGTAAGCGGTCTTGATTTCGAAACCGAAGTGATAGAATACCGCGAAGGTAACAGCAAAAGATATAATAAATCCAAACAGGCGGGTTTGCGCAAGTTCAGCAATGTAACGCTGAAACGCGGCACCTTTGAAGGGGATTTTGACTTCTACAATGAATGGTCCAAGACCTATTACTTCCAGGAAGGTAACAAGACGGGATCCAAATACCGCAGAACCGTTACCATCAAACTGCTTAACGAAAACCATGAAGCCATCATCACCTGGAAACTGCTCAATGCATGGCCTTCAAAAGTGAACTCTACCGACCTGAAAGCCGATGCCAATGAGGTGGCTATCGAAACGATGGAACTGGTACATGAAGGACTTGAAATCATGGAAGCTAACAACTAATCATGGCAGAAAATGTAGCAAATTCCTTTTACCAGACGGTGAACTTCCACTTCAGAGTGGAGTTCGTAACGGATACGGAAAACATTGACGTGCGCTTTCAGTCTGTAAGCGGACTAGATGCCACCCTGGATACCGAGACGGTAAAGGAAGGCGGTGAAAACCGTTTTGAGCACGTGATCCCGGTGAGAAGAAAGTACGGCCCCCTCGTATTGAAGAGGGGGCTCTTATCTCCCTCGCAAAGTGCAATGCTCACCAAATGGCTCAAGGAAGCCTTTGATGATGAAAAGGTGAAACCCCTTGCGCTGCTACAGGTGTCATTGCTGAATGAAGACCACCAGACACTCATGTTGTGGAAACTCAGCAATGTATGGCCGCGCAGCTGGAAGATAGGTGAGCTGAATGCTGAACGGGGAGAAGTACTGATCGAAACACTGGAACTTAACTATAACAGGTTAATATTCGAATAAGATGCCTATAGAGATCCGGGAACTGGTAATCAAGGCCACCATAACTGATGATGCTGCAGCCGGCAGCAGCGGTGCAGGTAAATCAGGTAGTGGCGATAACAACAATGTATCGCCAGGCGAAGAAATGATTAAAGATACCCTTGACAAGATCATGGATGCTATAAAAGACAGAAATGAACGATAACAATCATCTGGTAAAACTGAAGATCCATTCCTTTCCCAACCGTGACTATACGGGTGAGGAGACGGTATTTACCCTGCCGGTAAACCCGGAATCATTCACGAAAAACTACAAGGTAGACCTGGATGAAAGAAGGGGCCATGGCAATAATGGTACAGATGTACGCTTCAAATCTACTGCTCCTGAGGAGTTGCGGCTTGAATTCATTCTTGATGGTACCGGTACGATAGAAGGCTACCTCGATGCATTGAAAACGGTGCCAGTCACCCGGCAGCTGGAATTGTTCACACACTGCGTATACAACATGGACAGTAATATTCACCGTCCACGTTTCCTGTTGCTCATCTGGGGTACAGATATCAGGTTTCGATGCGTGCTCTCCAACCTGGACATCAACCACACGCTCTTTACACCCAAGGGTGATCCGCTGCGGGTAAAACTGAATGCCACCTTTCTGAACTATGTAGCCAGACAGGAAAGACAGGCCCGGGACAGAACAAGTTCTCCTGACCTGACACACTACCGCAAAGTAGTACAGGGCGACCGCCTGGACAACCTGACCAACACGATCTATAATGACCCTGCCTACCTGATGCAGGTAGCCAAGGTAAATGGCCTGAGTACCATCCGAAGTATCAAAGCAGGTACCGAGCTTTATTTTCCACCCTTTGACCAAACTGAAAAGTAATGGAAGAAATACTGATACCAAACGACTCACAGCATGATGTAGTCACGTTTACGCTACTCGTGGATGGTACGGCAGTATCTCCGGATTACCAGATCCTTTCCATTACTGTCACCAAAGAGATTAACCGCATTCCCATGGCCCGGATTATCCTGCGGGATGGGGAAGCACCCGATAAAACGTTTGCCATCAGTGATGAAGACCTGTTTATTCCAGGTAAAAGCATCGTGATCAGGATAGGAAGAGATGGCGATAACAAACAGATCTTCAAAGGTGTCATCACCCGCCATGCCATTAAAGTCAAAGAGAATGGCAATGGTGAATTGCAGATTGAATGCAGGGACGATGCCATGCATATGACGCTGGGCAGACATAGCCGTTACTTTGAACAGGTAAAGGACAGCGAGGTGTTCGACGACCTCATTGGGAAATATGCACTCAGCAGCGAAACACAGACTACTACCCTTACACATAAAGAACTGGTTCAACATCACCTGAGTGACTGGGACTTCATGCTGCTGCGCGCAGAAGCCAATGGCATGCTGGTAAATGTAGATGATGGAAAAGTGATTATTAAAAAACCGGATACAAGCGCCGCCCCCGTACTGCAGGTGAGCTATGGCTCTTCCGTATTGGAATTCGAAGCAGACATCGATGCCCGCAGACAATGGAAGAACGTAGCGGCGCGCTCCTGGGACTATAGTAACCAGCAATTATTCCAGGCAGATACGGATAGTGTATCCTACGCCGAACATGGTAACCTGAGCGGCCAGGATCTCTCTGCTGCTATGAAACAATTGCCTTTTGAACTCCATCATAGCGGGCACCGCCTGGAGCAGGAATTACAGGACTGGGTAAATGGCACCATGCTGAAAAGCCGTATGAGCAAGATCAGGGGCCGTGCCCGCTTCAGTGGTTTTGCCACAATCAAACCCGGTGATATGGTAAAACTGGACGGCGTAGGCAACCGCTTTAAAGGCAATGCATTTGTTACGGCTGTGAGACAGGAACTGGGCAAAGGCATGTGGGATACGCATATCCAATTTGGCCTCGACCCTACCCCTTACGCTTTTATCCATCACGATATGAACGATGCTCCTGCTGCTGGTTTGGCTGGTGGGATCAGCGGTTTGCAAATAGGTGTAGTCGTACAACTGGAAAATGATCCTGATGGGCAGGACAGGATCCTGGTACGCATACCTGTTATAGACAACGACGCACAGGGGATCTGGACACGGGTAGCCAGTCTGGACGCCGGTAAGGACAGAGGCGCTTTCTTTCGGCCTGAAATAGGCGATGAAGTGATTGTAGGCTTTATCAATGATGATCCCCGCGATGCAGTGGTGCTGGGCATGCTGCACAGCAGTGCGAAGCCCGCTCCCATCAAAGCGCAGGATGTAAATAATGAAAAAGGATTTACCACCCGCAGTAAAATGCACATCTCATTCAACGATGATACCAAAACCATCAGCATCGATACGCCAGCCGGCAATAAGATTGTACTGGATGAAGCCGGCCAGCAAATCACTATTACAGATCAGAACAGCAACAAGGTAACCATGGACGCAAAGGGTGTGAGCATGGAAAGCCCGATGGACATCAAGCTGAAAGCCGGTGCCAACCTGAGCCTGGAAGCAGCAGCTTCGCTGACTATCAAAGCAAACTCCCTCTCTATGCAGGCCAATGCAGATGCTTCACTCTCCGGTGGTGCAAGTACTAAACTGACATCGAGTGGTATCACAGAAATAACTGGATCATTAGTCAAAATAAACTGATATGCCCCCAGCAGCAAGAATATCCGACATGCATACCTGCCCTTTGGTAAATCCGGGTCCTGTACCCCATGTAGGAGGCCCGGTGACAGGACCGGGCGTAGCCACTGTATTGGTAGGTGGTATGCCGGCAGCCGTATTGGGCGATATACTGGTATGTACAGGGCCTCCTGATACCATTGTAAAGGGTTCTGCTACCGTGTTGATTGGAGGCCGGCCTGCAGCCCGGATGGGCGATAATACGGCCCATGGCGGAGTCATTGTAGCTGGCTTACCCACAGTGATGATTGGTGGATAATTATAAAAAAGAAAACATGAGCACAATAGTAAACTCATTCCTTGGACGCGGATGGTCCTTCCCTCCCACTTTCAACCTGCAGACGGGTGCGGTGGAGCTGGTAAGTGACTATGAGGATATCCACGAAAGCCTCAATATCCTGTTGTCTACAAGCCTGGGAGAAAGAGTAATGCAGCCCAAGTATGGCTGTAACCTCAACGACTATTTGTTTGAACCACTGAGCAGCTCGATGATCGGGTATATCAAAGACAGGGTGCAGTCGGCCATCCTCTTCTACGAGCCCCGCATCATTGCAGATAAGATTGATGTGACGGCTGACAGTTCTTTTGACCTGATAGAAGGCCGCTTCACCATTTCGATTGAATACACCGTACCTGAAACCAACTCCCGTTTCAACTATGTGTACGATTACTACAAGAACGAGGCATTAAAGCCAGTATAAAGAATCAATAACTATGGAATGCACTAATCTGCTACATCCATTTCAACATGATCCCGGCACCAGCCAGCGTCAGCGTGTACTGGACGACCTGCTCTCCAGCACCACACAGATCGATGGCAGACAGTTGTCGGATCTGCTGGATTATTTTGTACAGCTGTCCAGGCACGTCAACTATTATGACGCGCAGGGCGGTGTACTGATCAATGCCGGCGACTGGCAGGCCTTCTTCCGTAACAGTACCCCTTTTACGCTGAGCGCGATCAATAAATATAACCTGCCGGCCAAAAAAGAAAAGCTGGCGGGGTACTATTATCTCTTTGGCAAGAAACCTTCTGCCAGGGGATTACAACTGCTTATCCAATACACCTGGTATTATACCATCAGCCGTGTCGATGCCTGGTACCAGCAGGTAAAAGATAGCGGACTGGCACTGGAGCCCCTGTTGCTGCATGTAATCAAAGATAAACTCCACAACAGCCTGGTTGAATTTATTGCACTCGACAATGCGGCAGCTTCCCGGTTTGCCATTAAAAGAATTGATTTCCGTCCTTACTTTGAAAGTGATTACTGGGACCTGGAGATAGATGACCTATATGCAGTATCATCCCTGAGCAGCCTCACCGACCTGGCCGCTGCTGTGGTGAATGTATTCAATGGCTGTCAGCAGGTAATAGATAGTATCAGTACTGCCGCTGCCGCAGATATTGAGAATAGTTTGCTGCCACTGAAACAGGAATTACAAAAACAGCATACGCCACATCTGGGTTTGCTGTTTGCCTTCCTGAAATTATTCCGCTACCTGCAGGACGACCTGAACGGCTTTGCCAAAAAGCACCTGGATTTCTTTTACCAGCAGGTATTACAATTGAAACCGAGGCCTGCACAGGCAGACCAGGTACACATTATCATAGACATTCAGCAGCAGCTGGAACAGTATAGGTTACAGGCAGGATTGCTGGTGAAAGACGGCAAGGACAATAACAAAGCGGAAGTACTCTTTTCACTGGACAATGAGCTGGTGGCGAATAAAGCCCAGGTAGCAGATGTGCGTACGCTCTTTGTAAGCAATGGAGTGTATATGGCTCCCAATGCACTCTTTGCAGACGGTGTATCCCAGGGTACACCCGATAGCTGGCCAACCATGGGTAGTCACTATAGTAAATACATAGACCCGGAACAGCAATTTACTTACCCTTATCCACATGCACGCTTAGGATTTATCTTAGCGACTCCTGTACTGCTCCTGAATGAAGGCAGGCGTACTGTGACGATAAAACTAAGCTGTGAACTGCAGGATGCAGGTTCCCTATACAGCACTGTTGCAGGACTGATTCAACAGACCTGGTATTATATCAGCAAGCCGCTTATCAGGCAGGCAGTGAAGAAAGGTATCAGCTCAGCACTGGAAGCCAGTCTTTACACTTTCCTGCTGGAAAAACCCACGCAGTCGCTCTGCTATAATCCACAACTAAAATACAATTACGATGCGCTGATCACCGAAGCCGAATTTAACAGCCTGAATACCGGTGATACACTGAAAGATATTTTTCCACCCCAAAAGGCACTGAATGTATCATTCAGCGGCAAAGACAAATGGCTGGATGCTGATGAACTGAGTATAACACTTGATCCTGCATTGAATGGTAACCTGTTCTCCATTACCATCAACGCCACCCTGCAACCTGCCAGTCCGGCTATTGTATTCTATGACAAGGATAAGCTAAAAGAAGATTTCAATACCACACAGCCCGTAGTCAGGGTATTGCTGAATGACCTGATTGCCATGCGGCTGCCGGGAAATAACCAGTCTGAGAATTATTGCTGCCTGTCCGTACCGCCCAATACAGACGACATTGAAGTATCTCTGTATTATTTCTTCAGGCATGTTATTTTAAAAGATAACAACATTGATGTCACTGTTTGTGGCCTTAAGAATTTCATCGTGCAGAACGACGACAGCCCGATGGACATCAATGGTATTATTTATCCATTTAGTTCAAGACCACGTTTAGGTTCGCATTTCATACTCAGTTCCAAAGAGATTTTTAACAAGAACTGGACTGCCATAAATTTAAGACTGAACTGGAAAGACAAGCCTGCCAGCCTGGAAACCTACTATCATGGATATGAGGACCTGACCACTACTCCGGCTATAGAACAGGACCACTTCAATGAAGATAATTTCCTGTTTACGACCGACTTCCTGGATCATGGCAGCTGGCGGAATTATAATGCAAGCAAAAAGCTTTTCAGCAGCGATACACCGGCTGATAAATTCTGTGGCAATGAGGGGCCGGTTTACTTCTTCAATTTTAAAAGAAGCAACTTTACCGGCATCAATGCCTACAAAAGGAATGATGGCCTTAGCTACACTGATGTACCCTACACCAATGCCGCACAGGATGGTTTTCTGCGCCTCTCGCTGACATCTGTGCATAACCTGGACTTCCAGCATGCAAGATATTCCTATGTGCTGACCAGGCAAATGCTGGCATTGGGCAAGTACCCTGAAATATACGTAGGGCCTGTATATGATGGTATTTCTCCTACGGGCACCTCTACAGCACAGGTATTGACCTTCAATGAGGTCTTCGACGCTGTAAAGCACTCCTATGAGCTCACAACAAACATCCGAAACAGGGCAGACCAGCTGATTGACAAACTGTGGGTAAAGTATCCGGAGATGCCAAATACGCCTATCGATTTCTCAGACGGCGAGTATAAACTGGCATTGGGTAATCCTGCCCCGGAGGGTCAGCAACCTTTTCCACCGGCTTCATTCCCCCTGTATCCTAATGGTGTGCCTGACAATGCGCCGGCCTGGAATGGATACAACCTGAAACGCATGATCGACTTTGAAGAAGATCAGGTATTGAAGCCCACTTATGATAAAATTATAAAGCTGCAGAACATCAGGGTAGTAATTCCGAATGAGCCGTATACCCCACAGATCAAAGGCATCTCCCTGGATTATACAGCAACTGCGGCGGCCAGAGATATTGACCTGATACACCTGCATCCTTATACAGGTACCTATCAACCTGTAAGTAATACGGCAAGTCCTACGCTCTTCCCCTTATTCACTGACGAAGGAAATTTATTCATCGGCCTGAAAGATCTCCAGCCGGGCAATAACCTGAGTGTGTTGTTCCAGCTGGCAGAAGCTACCGCCGATTCTGAAGCCGAACGGCAGCCCGTGCAATGGTATTACCTGGATAATAACCAATGGAAGCCATTGCGTACAGGGTTTGAAGTGCTGGATGATGCAACTGATGGCCTGACCACTTCCGGCATCATCCAGTTCTCCCTGCCGGCTAATATGACGAATGAGAACACCATTTTGCCCAAAGGACTTCATTGGATTAAAGCCGCCATTCCATTTAACAGTAAATCCATCGCAGAGACGATTGGTATTCATACGCAGGCAGTGAGGGTCACCTTCACAAATGGTGATGCCAATGATAAGATGCGCCTGGCAAATCCCATGGATGCGGGTCAAATCTCCAAACTGAAGGAAGCCGATGCAAAGGTGAAGAAGATCACCCAGCCTTACCCTTCCTTTGGAGGCAGTGTGCCTGAAGAACAGGGGCAGTATTATGTACGTGTGAGTGAACTACTGCGTCACAAAGGAAGAGCTATTCAGAAGTTCGATTATGAGCGGATCGTGCTCGATGCATTCCCACAGGTCTTCAAAGTGAAATGCATCAATCATACCCATGCGCTGGATGCGGCCGCATTTACCAACGACTTCCCGATGGCTCCCGGTCATGTACTGGTCGCTGTGATTCCTGACCTGAACAAACTGAAAGCATCGCAGGCCTTCGAGCCCAAAGCACCACTGAGCCTGCTGGAAAAGATCCAGGAAAGCCTGCAAAAAGTAGCCTCCCCTTTCGTAAAACTAAGGGTTATGAATCCCCGCTATGAAAAGGTGAACTGCTGTATCCAGGTGAAGCTCTACCCGGGCAAAGACAAAGGCTATTACAAAGATAAACTGGCTGCTGACCTGCGGGAATACCTCGCTCCATGGGCAGTAGGGGTGTATGATAAACTCAGTTTCGGACAGTGTATTTACAGGTCAGATATTGTCTACTTCCTGGAAACAAGAGATTATGTAGACTATGTACAGGACCTGCGGCTCTGGCATGAAGGAGGTACCAATGGTACTGACGTAACCAATGTATGCCCCATTACCCCACGCAGTATTCTCATAGCTGGTGAAGTTGAAGTAAATATTCCGGATGATGAAGAGGAAAACTGGGACCGCGAATATACCTGTGGCAAGCTGCCTACACCAGTGATGCAATATTGTGAAGATTCAGTAACCCCCAAATAAGTAAGCCACCATGGCAGATGTTTTAAACGAAACGACAGTCATCAGTAAGCAAAATGCCGGCTTCCCGGATTACCTGGATTTCTCAAGGTTAAGATCGGAAGGGATCGGTTACCTCGCACAGTTGTCCGGCAAGATCTGGACAGATCACAACGTACATGATCCGGGTATCACTATCCTGGAAACCCTGTGCTATGCCCTGCTGGATTTGGGTTATCGAACCAACCTGCCTGCGGTAGACCTGTTTACCCCGGCACCCGGCACCACTACCACGGACAATAATTTCTTTACCCCTGCACAAATATTAGGATGTAATCCGGTAACCATCCTGGATTACCGGAAAATGCTCGTTGACATCGAAGGTGTCAGAAATGCATGGTTGCAGGTTGCGGATGATTTCAATGTAGAAGAGTTCTGCGGAAATTATAATCGTGCAGGTATTGCCCTGAATGGACTCTATAATGTATACATAGAACTGGAAGATAATGCTGAAGAAGCAAAGGTGCTCGAACAGGTAAAAAGGAGCCTGCTCGCGCATCGTAATTTCTGCGAAGACTTCCTGAAAATATATATTCTGTGCAGACAGCCCCTGGGTGTAAGCGCCGATATTGAACTGGCAAATGGTGCTGATCCTGAAAAGACGTACCTGGACCTGATGCAAAGGTTACAAAATTTCTTCTCTCCGGCCCCACAGTTCTACACCTTACCACAACTGCTGGACAAAGGTGTTTCAATGGACCAGGCCTTCGCGGGCAGACCTTTTAATGTGACGAGTAGTCACGGTTTCGTAGATACAACAGAATTTGAGCAGATCATTCTAAGAAAAGAAATTCATACTTCGGATGTGTACAATGTGCTCCTGTCTACAAATGGCATCGGCAGGTTACAATCCCTGAGAATAAAGTTCTGTGACCGGGATGCTGATGAACGCTGGAAGATCTCCCTCCCTGAGCATCACATCCCTTTATTAAACCCTGCCTGTTGTGAATTCAGGTTCACAAGGAATGGAATTCCTGTTGCCTTCGACTTTTCTAAGTACAATGATTTATTGCTGGTAAACTTCCGTTATACGGGTAAGATTACTTATCAGCAGCAATTTCCCTATTTGGATGCAGCAATCCCAACTGGTGTATATAGAAAAGACCTGGCGGATTATTATTCAATTCAGAATGATTTTCCACGTGTATATGGTATTGCCAAAGGTGGCCTCTCTCCCAGTTCAACCGCCCTGCGCAAAGCACAGGCTTTACAATTGAAAGGCTACCTCCTGTTCTTTGACCAGTTGCTGGCCAATTACCTTACCCAGTTACAACATATACGTACGCTCTTTTCAATGTCTGCCACAGAAGAACGACATTCCTATTTCATCAACGGACTGGATAGCGTACCTGACCTGGACAAATTACAAAGATTCAGCGACGGATCACTGGGAAATACCGGGGATACCCTCTGCTACCCAATCGATAAGTCTGTAATAGACACCGCAGACCTGCTGACAATTGATATCAGTCAACTGGCACCCGCTACTTTTGAAACTACAGCAGACAATGCGATTGCCATTGCGCAACTGGAAGATGACCTTCGGAATAACAATGCGGTCATCCATGTTATTACTCAAAAAGATGGTTGCTGTTTTTACTACATCACCAGTTCTGCTACCGATTTTGTATTGATCAGCAAGCGCTATTACCCTGATGCCGTAGCGGCTAATAACGCAGCAACGGCACTGCTGTACATGGGTACTTTTGACAGCAATTACAATGCATTCCTATATGCGGCTAATACCCGCTATTCATTTGAGATCAGTTTCAATCTGAGCAATTATGCTGTTTACCTGCAACAGATTGCTGAAGACGAAAATCAATATGCGGCACGCCGGCAGGGTTTCCTGGATCATTTACTTTCAAGGTTTGCGGAGCAGTTTACAGATTTTGCTGTATTATCATATGGCCAGAGCCAGATTGAAGCAAAAGAAAACTTCCTGGCTAACTATAGCGAACTCAGTGCAGACAGAGGTACGGGTTATGATTACAGCAACGTCGATGATATCTCCGGATTTGAAAAACGCTTCCTTGCTTTAACGGGTAATACTGACAGTACACGGCATACCCTGTGCAATTTTGAAGTGGTTCAATATGCAGAGCAATACCTGTTCTCACTACCTGTTGGTGAAAATGATTATTTCCGCAGTACAATCAAATATGATACAAGAGCGGAAGCACGGGAGGCAGCAAAAGCACTGCTCACACAACTGGGTGACCAAAAGAATTATACCACCGAATACCTGGCACATGAACAGGCTTATGTGATCAAAGCAAACAATGCTACCTTCTCAGTTAAACAGCCCACAGCAGAGATAGCCAATTCAGTGATTAGCGGACTGCAGAAGTTATTTACAACCGACATTGCGCCTGATGATATCTATATTCATACTTACAGGTACAATGCGGTCCTGAAAGACAGTGCCGGCAACAAGGTCAGAATGTTCATATCCCCTTCCCCGGCGGAGGAGCAGGCACATACTGTAGCAGTACAGGCCATCAGCATGATCAACGATCATAAAGTTTGGGAGGATACCGAAACGCCCCAGGTACCTATCGGCGTACTCGCATTCGATGAGAAACAGGCGACTACTTTTATTGATACCGATGCTTTTAAAATCGGGGATAATGACATCATCGACAAGCCTGATAAATTGTCTTATGCACTGGTGGAGAAGAAAGGTAAGCGCTTTAAATTTACCCCTCTGGCTGAGTTTGATAATAAAGAGCAGGTCAATGCGCATGCCTTCAGGTTGCTGGTATTAATGCTGGATCCAGCTAACTATTCTATCTCGAAAGAAACTGATGGGGATAAATACCTCTTGTCTGTAAAAGATGGAGAAACGCCGATAGCGGTATGCGCGATGGAGACTAATTCCGAAGCCGCCGCCCAGGCATTGCAGGAAAAGATCTGGCGCATTGTCAATGAGTTCAGGTATGATATGAACATCAACCAGGCCCCTGATACCTGGAAGTTCAATTATACCATCGGTTACCAGGCTACCCAGCAATATACCTTTACTAGTCAGCAGGCTTATGATACACAGGCGGCGGCACTGGAAGCTGCAAAGAAGTTTACTACTGCCTTGCCCCAGTATAAACTCAATGGAGCTGATTTGACTGCCGGTAAGATCAGTAGCCGTTTGTCTACAGCCATACCACAGGATGCGGGCATTAATGCGCTCCTGGAAGTCCGCAGGCATATTGAAAGTCTGCGCAGTGCCACTGATACCAAAGCCTACGATGCATATGTACAGATTGATGAGATCAGTCAGTGCGGGCAATATGTATACAGGCTGGTAGACAAAGATCATCCTGTAGCTGTACACAATGGCATTATAGATGCCCGCAAACAGGTGACCCCGGATTATCTTGAAATATACCTGGGTGGAGATCTCATTGTACAGGATGGTAAATTGTACTATTACCAGATAAAGTCTGTAAACAGGAATACCCCTGACAAAGAACTGGTATTATACAGAAGCGCAATTGGTTACAATAGCCAGGACGAAGCGCTCCAGGCCTTCAAAACCGATTATCTCCTGATTTTACAGGGGCGCGTTGCTGCTACACCGGTGATGGATGCTGAAGCTGCGGCCCAGCTGGCGGCCACCTACCCCATCAAACAATTATTCAAAAGAGCAGATTGCGATGAGTTCTACCGCCGCTTTCATCCCTGCGAGCCAAATCCCTGTGCGGCTATAAAATCCCAGTGTTGTTTTACAGACCCTGATGAAGCCGTGTATTATTTCTCATTAGGTGAATGGCAGAGTGTCAACTACTACCCCGATCCGGCAGCAGCCATGCAGGCTTTCAGGTTTTTCCTGATCCTCCTGCAGTATGCGGGCAACTATACCAACACCTGCGATTGCAATGGTACTACCCGTACTTATCTGAGAGAAGTATTGGCAGAGAGCAGTACCCGCTTCCTTACAGCAGATGATGCATGGGGAGAACAAGGCGTACAACTGTTTATTAATACCGGAGAATTTCAGCGGTATAGTCATTCCTGTGCATACAGCTTCTTTATGGGTAGTGCCGAAGAACTGATTATACACCCTTGTGCATATGATGATGTAGCCAAAAGAGATGCCGCCAAGATTGCTTTATACAATCAATACAAGGCACTGGCCGGAAAGAAACCTTTTAGCACCAGCGATGAAAATGGCAGCAGTATCCTGAAGGATAACAGTGGGATACCATTTGCAAGCGTACCACACGCACGTGCCTGCAACTGGGTAGATGTGATTGATGCTTTGCAGAATGAAAAAAATATCATAGCAGGTACCAAACAAAATGACTATTATCTGACCAATGCGAACCAGCAAAGATTAGTAACAGCGTATGCAGCAGTGAATGCTATTCCATTCGATACCTGGAAGCAGCAATTGCTGTCTGTGTTCCAGTATTACAATAGTCTGGTCAGGTTGGGTGAGGACAAAAAATACTATATCAATATTCCTTTCTTACAGGATCATACCAATGTTGTCAGTTCACTCAGCAGCACAGTATGTGAGCGCTGGATGATCAATAATGGCTTTGCCACATACAGGGATGCTGTACAACAGTTACTGAACCTGCTTGCAATGCTGGGAGATTATGAAAACTATCGCAGCAGTTTTGATTGCAGCTGCGGACCATATGGTGTGACTTTCTATGCACCCCGCTATAGCTGTGGTTGTAGTACGCCGGATGGACAACCCAATCAGCCGGCGGTCAATTTACCTGCGGCAGGAGAAATGCTTGCCTGGAATCCACAAAAGTATAGCACTCCGGAAATGGCTTGCGAGGCAGTAAAGAGAGCGAAGCAACTGATCAATAGCGAGGGCCTGCATGTAGTTGAACATATCCTGCTGCGTCCTCATTGTGAAAATAATTGTGGCTGTTATTTGTTACCGCATCGGGCAGAACTGTTTAGCCAGTGCGATTTCCCGGACCTGGCAGCCGGTTATGATCCTTATTCATTTATTGCAACAGTAGCACTGCCTGCATGGCCGGAAAGATTCCGGAAAGACGGAAACAGGCAGGTGATTGAAAACATGTTGCAAAGAGAGGTACCGGCACATGTATTACTGCGTATCATCTGGCTGATGCCAAAAGAATGCTGTGAATTTGAAAGTTATTATAAGCAATGGATCCGGTGGATGGCGAAAAAGACAGTATGCAATGGTCCTTTCGATTTCAATGCCTTCTTACAGGTGCTGACAAGGGATGTAGAGACACAGGGTTTCCAGCAGCAGGTAGACGAGTTATTTGACTGGAAAACTTCCTGCGATGATTCCGGGCCGGTGATTACAGTAGCAGCTGTAAAAGCTGAGAATGTAGAAGCAGTACCAGGAGTCACCAGTGAAGCTCCTGCATCAGTTATTGATGGCAGCGGCAAAGCCAGGGTTGTCAATGGCCGTCTCAACGCACGCAAAAAAAACATCCAGGAACTGGCTGCAAATATTAAAGACAAACAACTCAGCAGCATGCTCACCACCTTCTCAGAAGTGGCATCCCCTTCAGTGGCCCAATACCAGCAGGTAATTGATAAAGTCCTCCAGTACTGGCCTACCAGTAAAAAGAAGATCCTGAATAAAAAACAGGCTACTTCACTCCTCAGCTTACTCACCGGTAATTATCTGGACAAATACACATTTGGCGGCAAAGACATCAGTGAAATTACAGCCATCAGGCCAGTATTGGACCAGATCAAAACCAAAATGCCATTAGCAGATATTTATAAGGAATGGAACGCTGCTACTGTCAAAAAGTACGAGCCTTCCTTAGATCTTAAACAAATTGAAAATCTCTTTAAATAATACATGGCAGCGGAACAACACCATATGATCCGCAGACAGGTGCTGGCATTGAAACTTCCAAAGTCAGCACCTGCTTTTGAATGGCAGCATGAAATGAGCAGGTATTACCATCATCATTTAGTGCCACTCCTGGAAAAAGCATGCAATGAAATCTGTGGAGAAGAGGAAGTCATTCAACTGGATACCGTTACAATCGACCTTGGTATGCTTCGCATGAAAGACATGAAAGCGGGCAAATGTGAAGCATTGATCTACGCACTATTATTAGAGCAACTACGTAAGCATATTCCTGCTGCTTTAAGAATATCAGCAAGCGCAGGCAATACTATCCGCCTTTCTGTGGCCCGCCAATGGCTCTTCTACATGCAAAAGGGCTACCTGCCATGGAATACCCTAAAAGCAGACCAGACCTGGTTTAACTACGTCCTCGAGGCATTTGCCACCGACTTCGGGATGGTCACCCTGCTTAGAGAACAATTAATACATAACCCCGTTGTGTTACAAAGAGTGATCACAGATCACCCCACTTCCTTTTTAATTCAACTAATTGAAATATTGACTGCCACCAGTCAGCCGGGTTTATTAGCAGTATTTCATGAACTGGCTATCCTCAGTGCCATTTCGAAAAGTGAAAACCCCGGCCCTCTCCTCTCATCATCTCCTGGCATTCCGCCAGCGCTTTATCGTCAGCTCTGGCAGGTGGCGCTAAAGATGGCGGCTGGAAAGACGGGAAAAGGTTTGTCCGCATCTGAGGTAGCGATAGCCTGCCTGCAGCAATTCGTACCCTTAACAACCATCACGGTAAATGCGATAAGCGAAGAAATCATACCATCGTTGCCGGTATGCCTTCCTTTAATCAGTGAACTAAAAACGGTACCCGCCACAGCGGCAGGCGAAATTAAGCCCGGCGAATATAGCATTTCGCTTGACGGTGAAGATGACGCAATCCCGGCGGATGGCATCTTCCTCATCAATGCAGGATTGGTCTTACTCAATCCCTTCCTTGCCACCTTCTTCAAAAAACTGGGCCTCTTAAAAAACAATGCTTTCAAAGATCCTGCTGCGCACGAAAAAGCATTGTACCTGCTTCACTACCTCGCTACAGGTGAAACAGAAACACCCGAGCATGCTCTTGTAGTGCCCAAGCTCCTTTGTGCATGGCCTTTGGGCAAAAACCTTGCACAGGAAACTGTACTGACAAGCGAAGAGTGTGAAGAAGCAGATGCCCTGCTTGAAGCGGTGATTGAACATTGGGACAAGTTACAACGAACTTCCGCCGATGCATTGAGAGGTGGTTTTTTGCAACGCAACGGCAAGATCTTTACCCTCAATGAACAGACCTTTATACAAGTAGAACAACAAGCCCTGGATATATTATTGGATTACCTGCCATGGAATATCAGCCACATACGGCTGCCATGGATGAAAACAATTTTAAGAGTTGAATGGCGATGAATAAAGCAGCCCCCACACCAGTAGCTACTCCTGCGAAAAAAGAAACTCCCTTTTTTGATAAAGAAGGCGGGGAAGATTTTTTTTCAGATTCAGGTTTCTTTAGTGGCATACAACGATGTGCAGCATGCGACGAACAGGAAGAAAAAGACAAGCCCATCCAACCTAAACTCAGTGTGGGCCAACCTGATGACAAGTATGAAAAAGAAGCCGACCAGGTCGCCGATCAGGTGATTCAGCGCAAGCCTGCTCCACCCATCCAACCCTTGCAAACGAAAGGTGAGGGTACCGCTGCTCCACCCGCCGTAGAAACGCAGCTCGCAGACAGCAAAGGCAGTGGTAAGCCACTCCCGGGCGATCTGCAGCAGCATATGGGTAAGGCCATGGGGGCAGACTTCAGCGGTGTCCGTATTCACACTGACAGTACTGCCGTACAGATGAACAAGGACCTGCATGCCCAGGCCTTCACCCATGGCAATCACATTTACTTCAACAGTGGCAAATACAATCCCACTCACAACAGCGGTCAACATCTGCTGGCGCATGAGCTGACACATACCATTCAACAGGGAGCCGCCGGTACCGACATCAACCTGCTCAGTGCAGAGGAACAAAACTCCTATACCAATGATGTCTACGATGCCCTGGATGGCTGGACATCCAGCAATGACAGCGCCATTATTCTCTCTAAGTTCCAGGGACTGGGGCAAAACGATGTAGATGCCATCCTGAATGGGGTAGCGGCCAAGGCAGAGGAAGATGTGATGTATGTATACGACTGGCTCAGTTCTG
This sequence comes from Chitinophaga silvisoli, assembly GCF_003412465.1. Lineage (GTDB taxonomy): Bacteria > Bacteroidota > Bacteroidia > Chitinophagales > Chitinophagaceae > Chitinophaga > Chitinophaga silvisoli. Next base: position 374,772 of record NZ_QTJV01000010.1, on the reverse strand, counting down.
ACTGTGTGACGGCTGACTGGAAAGCCCTGCTCCGCATTTTCATACAGGTACAGTCTACCCGGATCAGCGAACTCATTGCCAAAGAGGTCCTGAACCGCTTGAATGGCTGGACCTCCGACAATGACAGCAAGGAAATCAAAGACCTGCTCACCGGGCCCACCGGCGGAGCACTGGACAATATACTCTCGGAGATGGAGACACAGGGCGAATCCCTGCCGGATGACATGACGGCCTTCCTCTTTGGCGACATGCAGGATATGGATGCCCATAACCTGTCACTCGTCTTCTTTGGAAGTGGCAGTGTAAAAGCATTGCAATATGCCACCTACTGGTACGCTTATAAAATTAAAAACCTTATCTCTGGTTTTACCAGCATCCGGGATAGTAACTCCATCTTACTCAACTTTCGCCGCCTGCCGAATCATATGGCATGCCTGGCTGTGTACGCTAAACTAGGCGAACTGACACAGGCAGAATGGAATGAAACGGCGGCCTTCTCCCTTATGGACGACATGCAGCAGGGTGATTACAATACCCTACGTAATGAAGTCCTCCCAGAATTGCCCGTTTACAGCATTGAGCGGAACTTCCTTCGCCAGGCCTGGGACTTTATTACTGACATCGGTGATTATCTGCTTGGCTTCGTGGAATATGTAGTATGCGGACTGGCTGGTATCGTCGTAGGGATCTTTGATGCCGTTGCAAGCATTATAAGCGGCATCGTTGACCTCGCGGCTGGTATTATGCACTTCTGTGGCTGGTTGCTTTATCATGCCAGTGGCGGGGCTATATGCAGGGATTCTGCAGATAAGGTGCATGACTTTGTTGCCTCCATCGGTCAGGCCTTTGGTGCCCCCGGCGAAATGATTTCCCGGATGTGGGAAGAAACCAAACTGGAAGCATCACTCATAGAAGGTCCTTTTGAGGAGTGTCAGCTCGCTATCTTCTGGATGAGGAGGGTAACGAACTTCGTAGTTAATATCATCTTACTTTTCGTAGCCGGTTATGGTGCTGTCAAAGCCGCACTGGAGGCGATCGAAACCATCAAGACCATCAGCAGCTTCGGAGAGTTCCTTACCAAAGTAGGACAGGTACCCATCCGCCTGCTGCGCAGTATGCGGCAACTACCTGCCAGCCTGGCCTCCGGCGCAGCAAGGATCGTCACAACCATTCGTAACATCGATGAGATCATTGCAGCTGTGCGTAGCACCATCGGGTTTATCAGACTTGCTGCCGCTGATGAGAACTTCTTTACAAATCTGCGGGCTGCAGGTACAGAGCTGGCCAGGGAACGACTTGCCGCAGAAAGGGATTTCTGGCGCAGGCGACGCGAGATCTGGCGGGGCAGCGCAGATGCACAGGAAACCCGCCTGGTAGGTATTGAAAACGCCACTGACGATGCAATAGCTACTGCAGATACTAACAGGCCGGCTGCCGAAGCACAGATAGCCGAAGCAGAAACGAATGCGAATGCAACCAGAACTGCCGCCGATGCCACTGAGGCAGAAGTAAGAACGGGGCAACCCAACAATGAGGGTAATACTCCACTCACGCCTGACGTACCCAATGCAGAAGCCCTGGCATGGGAACAGTCACTCAGCCCGGAAACCCGTGCCATGCTGGATGCCGACCCTGATCTCCGCAGGATGTGGCACAACATGGACTCGGATGTACGCCGTGCACTCACCTATTGTAATTCGCCCTGTATACCGGTCAATATCTCGCCGGAGAACCTGACCAAAGTACATAATCTTATCAACAGGCTGAACCTGCCTTCTGATGACAGGGCGCTGAGGGAATACCTGCATATGTTCAGGGATAACCAGGCAGACCTCTCGAATGCCATCGATGCGCTCAATGGTGTCACCAATGGCAGGGAACTGCAACAGTTTATGGATAACCGCCTGATCTCAGCTATAGAAGCGAGAACAGGTGTCACCCTTCGCAGAGGGGCCGGTGGACTCTGGGAATATACAAGAGCCGATGGTGCCATCATCCGCGAATTTGAATTCAATACCCATGGCTTCCTCACGGATAACAGGGGTACGAACAATTTCTTCCAGTCGCATCATGGTATCCAGGATGCATGGGCCAGGGAACGCTTTGCAGGATTAGGCGTTTATGGCCGGGACGATGCCCCTGCTTTGTTATTGAGAACACGTAACTTTGCGGGAGGCAGCCGCGGTACCCCACATGGATTAATCAATGACCTGCAGGGTGCCAGAAGAGCGACTGTAGCCACCCGCACCTTTGCTGAAGAACGAGCCTTCCTGGTAAGCGATATGAATGCGATAGGCGTACCTGCAGGCGTGCAGGGCCCTTACCTTGCAGAAGTGGATGCCTATTTCGGAAGGATTTACAATACACTCAGGAATACTTTAAGCAACGATCAGCTGACTGCCATCTTTGGCACCTGGACCCCATAAAACAGACCATATGAGTACAACAAATGAACTGATTTCTTTGATCAGCACACAGGAATGGGATAAACAACATCCGGCGACGGCACAGGACATTCAATCGCTGGAAGCTGCTTTCGGGCCGATCCCGGAAGACTATAAAGCCTTGTTGTTATTCTCCAACGGCGGCAGTTTGTATGGCAAAAAGACCCCATTCATCGCTTATTCCGTGATCGAAGTACTGGCATTATTCAGAGAAAAAGACCTGTATAAATTCATTCCGCAATCGCTCATCTTTGGCGGTGATGGCGGTGGTACGATCTATTGCTTTGATCTGCGGCCGGACAAAGGGCAGCAGGTATTCTTCATCCGGGAGGAAGATGCAGGATACGACCCGAATGCGTATAGTAATGTGGTATTTAATGGTAGTACCCTTACAGATACTCTCCAGCGCATTGTCAACAATGAAAAGCTCAACTAATGCCAATCATTTCCATAGCCATCCAAAAGGGAGGCGCAGGCAAAACCACTACCTCCATTAATCTTGGCGCTGCCCTGGTAAAAGCCGGGAAGAAAGTATTATTAGTAGATGCCGATCCACAGGCGAACCTCTCACAATCGTTAGGAGTGCCGGCGGAGCCAGCACAAAACCTGTATACTGAACTAAAGAAAGAGATGTCAGGAGAAGGTAGTCAGATCAAAGAAGCTATCATCAACATCAAAGAAGGATTAGACATTGTTCCTTCCTCTATTGAGCTGGCAGGTGCTGAACTGGAACTGGTCAGTGTATATGGCAGGGAACAGGTGTTCTCCTGGCTCTTACAACCCATCGCGGCTGAATACGATTTCATTCTTATTGATTGTCCGCACGCGGTAGGGATGCTCACCGTAAATGCACTTGTATGCAGTGATTATGTCTTCATTCCTTTGCCGGCAGAGTTTCTGCCATTGAAAGGAGTATACAGCTTCATGCAACACTTCCAGACCATCCGCAAGAAACTCAATCCCAAACTTAAGCTGCTGGGAATGGTGCTCACCCGTTTTGATGAAAGAAAAACAATGAACCAACAGGTCAGACAGGAACTGACGGAACAATACAAAGGCAGCGTATTCGGTACCGTAATCCGTAGCAATATGCAACTGGCCAAAGCACAGGAAGCAGGCAAAGATATTTTCAGGTATGACCCGCATGCCAATGGTGCAAAGGATTACGAACGGCTGGCAACAGAGCTGCTGAGTAAATTGTATTAAAATAAATACCCCCATATGAAAAGTGCATTCAGTAAAAATAGCGCTACCCCACAGGAGCAATCCTCCAATTCCGGCTTCTTTCAGCAAAAATCAGGCGCTCCTTTTTTTGAAGGAAATAAAATTCAACGACTCGCTTCCCCAAAAGATGAACAGGAACCACCTACCAATGACGGCCGTATGAAACTGGACAAAGATATTCAGCGCTGCCCCTGTGAGGATAAAAAGAAATAATATAAACAACAGATATGCAGGTATTAAAGGCTTACGCCAAAGTGTTGTCAGATCTGATCCGTCATCGCATACAAACGCTGACGGGAGCTTCAGACCAGGATGACTATATCATTGCTGTTCCGGTAGACATGGAACAGGACGACCCTTATTTGAATTTCATCAGGGCACATTCCCTGAGCACCCATGAACAATTACTGCTGTTCATCGCCCTCATCCCCCACTTACAACCTGATTTTTACGATACAGAAATACAACAGCATTTGCCTGGCAAGGGTGATTTTCCACAAATAGGCGGTACCCGCAGCAAACAAAGCAGGGGTTTCCTCCCCACCGGCGAAACGGCCCTCTTTTTATTGGGTGGCAATAACTGGGATGTTCGTATGGAAGTAGCGCAGATCTTTTGGCCGGATCATTTTTTCAGCCGTACAAAAGTACTGTGGCTGGAAGAAATGCCTTCAGGTGAACCCACCATGAGCGGACGATTGCTGCTATCGCAGGACCATATCAATATCTTCACACATGGTAAACCCGTACCTCCGCATTTCAGTAGCAGCTTTCCCGCAAAGCAGGTGCAGACAGAACTCGCATGGGAAGACCTGGTCATTAATAATGACCTGAGATCGCAGATTGATGAACTCATGAACTGGGTGAACTACAATGCGCAGCTGATGAATAAATGGAAGATGGAAAAACGCCTGCGCAAAGGGTACAGGGCGCTCTTCTACGGCCCACCGGGTACAGGCAAAACCTTCACAGCCGGATTATTGGGGAAGTATACCGGCAAGGAGGTATATAAGATAGACCTCTCTATGATTGTGTCTAAATACATTGGTGAAACAGAAAAGAACCTGGAATTATTATTCAGCCGTGCAGAAGACAAGGGCTGGATTCTCTTCTTTGACGAAGCAGATGCGCTCTTTGGCAAACGAACAAATGTGCGCGATGCCCACGATAAATATGCTAACCAGGAGGTTTCTTACCTGTTGCAGCGTATCGAAGACTACAACGGCCTGATTATCCTTGCAACAAATATGAAAAATAATATAGACGATGCATTTATACGCCGTTTCAATGCTATTCTAAAATTTTCTTTCCCCGATGCTAATGAGCGGGCCATGATCTGGCGCAGGACATTTCCACAGCAATCCGTATTTATCGGCGGGGATGTGCCTGAAATGATCAAACGCTTTGAACTGGCCGGGGGCAGCATTTTGAACGTGGTACACTATGCCTGTCTGAAAGCAATTGAAAAGCATACTGACGATAAGGAAAAACTGGAAATTCATGTCAATGATGTACTGGATGGCATCAAGCGGGAATTTGTAAAAGAGGGTAAACCCTTCTGATAATTAAATATTATATATATATTTGCGTCACTGTTTGTGAAAGAGGACAATATACCGCATTAACTACCAGTACTTTATTGAATTTGTTTAACCAAAAATACCCTTACATGAGAACATTTATCTGTTCATCCCTTGTCATTGCTATGTTCGTAGGTAGCATTTCCTGTAACAATACCAGCGGCAAGAAACCCGGTGCTACTGAATACAGTGAGAACTCAGCTGAAAAAGCCAGCCGTATTATTGAATACACCAACCTGATCGTTGATATGTCGAACAAACATAACAGCTACCTGGAAGATGTTGTAAACAATACCAACAAGCTGGAAGAGGCCCTGAAACACCCAAATGACAAATATCGTTTTATCACGATCAATAAACCTTTCTCTGCGCCAGACTTCCAGCGGTTCAATCAGAAAGTGAAGATCGACGAACCTGTAAAAGAACTGAGCGACAAAGATCAGAAATTCTTTAAAGACAGTATTGCCCAGTACAAGGCACTGTTTGAATCAATGAAGGCGACTAATAATCGCATGCACGAATATATTACTGCCGAAGATTATAAAGACGATAAAGGTGCAAAAGGATATGCTATCATCGATACCCTGCGCAACCAGATCGCTGAATTATATAGCCTGAAAAGTGCAATTGTAAAGAAAGTAGAAGTAGTAGCTGACGAAAGTGAACAAATCATCCTGAAAGATAGTCCGCTGAAAGACTACATCATTGCGATGAAGAAGGATATGGCAAGTGTCCGTTCTTTTATCGATCTGCTGGGTAGTGAAGAGAAATATGCCGGCATCGAAGCAAAGGCCAAAGCACAATATGATTTACTGGAAAAAGCACAGGCTGAGCATTCACAGATCAATATTGAAAATGCGAAAAAAGCGAATGAAGATCATAGTTTCAATACCTTCTACGATGACTTCCACAAGCTGCTGCTGAATGCAAGAAAACGTATGCGTGATGCAGGTGAAAAAGGTCACTTTGAAAGTTATGACCTGGAGTCACTGGATAGCGATTACGATTCACTGGTAAGAGATTACAATAACTTCAACAGTTAATTAAAGTTTACAATAAAAGGGGTTGCTGTACAGCAACCCCTTTTTTATTTAAAATTAATCTTCTTTACTTCCATCATCTGCCATTCTCACTATTCTAGGCGAAAACTTCGCTACCACATCCACCAGCGCATCCTGTGCAGCCATCACCGCATGAATATCCTTATAGGCCATCGGCGCTTCGTCCAGACCTGCCCCAATCAATGTCACATTATTCGCTGCCAGCACTGCCGCCATATCCACTTTCGAAATCTCTTTTTCCGCCCTGGTACGGCTCAATTGTCTACCCGCACCGTGAGATGCTGAGTTAATCGCCGATTCCTCACCCTTACCACGTACCAGGAATCCCGGTGCCGCCATGGAGCCTGGTATGATCCCCATCACTCCTTTACCTGCAGGTGTAGCCCCCTTTCTATGCACAATAACCTCTTCCCCGTTCAACTGCTCCTTCCAGGCAAAGTTATGGTGGTTCTCCACGGTTGCCAGCAGCTGCCCACCTACCAGTGCAGCTACCTTACGATGTATCACCTGGTGACAGGCTGCCGCATAATCACCAGCCAGATTCATCGCCATCCAGTATTCCTGGCCTTCTGCCGTATGCATATCCAACCAGGCCAGGTTTGCCGCCTCTTTTGGCAGTTTACATAAGTCCTTGGCCAGTCTTGTATAATAACCTGCTATAGTAGCCCCAAAACCACGGGAACCGGAGTGTGATAACAGTGCCAGGTACTGACCGGCATTAATATTTAAAGCCTCATCTCTCTGTGCAAATTCAATCACCCCAAACTCCACGAAGTGGTTACCGCCACCGGAAGAACCCAGCTGCGACCAGGCCTTATCTTTCAGTTGCTTCACGAAGGGAGTCATATTAAATGCATCATTATCCAGCACCGCGTGATCTGCCCGATCCTTACCCTGGAAACCGTGTCCTGCACCAAATTTCGTTTCATTTACCAGGATCTTTTTCAGTTTATCTTCATCCATGACAGTATATGGGATATCATAGATAGACAATGCCATTCTACACCCGATATCCACACCTACACCATAAGGAATTACAGCATTTTTAGCCGCCAATACACCTCCGATAGGCAGACCATAACCCTGGTGGGCATCAGGCATCAGCGCACCGCCTACAGTCACAGGCAGCCGCATCGCATAATCCATCTGTTTTATGGCACCGGGATCAATGGCAGCCTCTCCATAGATTTTATAGTTAGCAGCCTTATCATTCAGTGGAATAGTCGCATCCAGTGGCGCAGCAGCTTCCTCTATCATTTTAGTGGCCAGGTCTTCCAATACAGGATGATCCAGGTATTGTTCCGGTCTTGATCGCAGGTCACTCATCAATGCAATAAGGCTTGCATGGTCCATATCGCTTAAATGCGCTGCTATTACGGCCAGCGCCTCACCTAATATTTTACCTTGTTTAAAACCTGCTGCCATTAAATCAGCGCCGTTAATCTTGTTCATACATTGATCAATTTAGTATAATTGAATTGATGATACAAATATTCAAACGCATGTGCGCAAGCTTAGTGCGCAGTTGAAAAAAACTTTTTGGCACTATAGATGTTATACTATTCATAGAATTCCTTCATATATATACAGCTGAGACAGCTGTGTTTTTAAACCTGTAATCTCAAAAAGTTCAACAATGAAAAAGCTACTTATTTTGTCAGCCTCCCTGCTGTTAATGACAGCCAGTGCAACATTTGCACAAACTCCCACTACTGACACAGCCATGCATCATCATAATGGAATGCACAAAATGAAAGATTGTGTGGCCATGAAGGGAGGTAAAATGTGGGTAATGAAAGGTGGTGAGAAATCAGAAATGACACAGACCATGACCATGAGTGATGGGACCACGGTAATGGCAGACGGTACCGTTAAAAATAAGGATGGTAAGACGTGGATGATGAAAGACGGACAGATGATGGATATGAACGGGAAAGTAATGATGAAAGATAAAATGAAAAAAGCCAAATCAGATGGTATGAAATAATACCATGATAGTTTCAATGAAAAGGGCAGCCACTACCGCTGCCCTTTTTCTTTTATTGATTAGTCGATGAACAACTGTGTAACTGCGGCTGCATCTTTCGCCCATATGGCTGTATAGGCTTCATCAGCCATGGATGGATGTGCTACTTCCTCCAGTGCCTGTGCCTCAGCTTTTATACGCAACAGGTTCCCTACGCTCAGTTTGCTTTCCAGTTTACGCAGCAGGGTCTGCACCATTTTAAAATTCATTTGCCCTACCACCTGGCCCTGGAAGGGCATCTCCAGCCAGATAATTTCACGGCTGGCAATTTCCAGTACACCGAATACCATCCCTTTTGTGAGTCCTTTCCCAATCCGTACCTGATGTTGCACACAGGAGGGATCGTAGGCAACACCTTCATCTGTTATCTCCATTTCATTGGCTGAATCCATCCAGCCAATTACCATATTTGGAGACATGCTGCCATTGCTATAAGCGTTGCATACAAAGGTCACGTATCTTGCGTTCTCTTTAGAAAGTACTTCCAGGTCTATGTCGATGTATTCGGCTGTCCCTACCTGGTCTGGTATGGTGGTAATATCCCCGCTATGCTGGCAACCTACAGGATACATATTACTAAAGCTACAGTGATCTACGACCTTATCGTAAGTGATCATACAGCTCAGGTCCATATCCAGGTGTTGCGCAGGCAATCCTGTTCCCCATTGCATAAAAAGACGTACAGTATTCCCTTCTACCGGGAAACGGGTACCCTGCAGGGCCACCGGCAGGTCCTGGATGGAATCACTGCGGTCGCCGATTGACAGAGGCATTTTGAATAACAGCGGATCGATAAAAATGGTTTTATTATTATTTGGCATTCCTGCAAAGCGACCTTTCATTAGGGTCAATGTCAGCTCCTGCACTCCATCTTTCATGTGCGCCAGTTCTTCAATGCTAAATAACTGTAACAGCCTGTTGGGTGCAATTACTTTAGCAACACCTCCCAATGGTTTCACCGTGCGGTAATTATTCTTCGTAAAATAATCCTCCGCATACATATTCAGTGTAAACACTAATCGTGCAGGTACCTTATTAATAACTTTCGCGAAAGCATTCAGTACCGGCTCCTCACCGAACCACAGCATATTTGCAAATAAGGAACGGGCAAATAATCCCGGGCGCTGCTGCAGTAAACTTAGCGTAGCTGTAGCATCTTTCTTCAGGCGAAAATGTTGTACCTGCCCGTTGTATACCTCATACCGCTCATTGTAAAATACATCCAGCAGTTCACGGAGTTTTTCAAACCCCGGGCGCCTGCTGAATTCAGATAAACGCAAAGCCCTGATATACCGAACCCACATACCTCTTTTGGGATGCATGTCCTCGCACATTTTCTCTGCTGTCTGCGGCATGGCATTTAACCATTCTGCAACCATACGGCCCGTTTTACGCCCGTAACGTAATTCCAGGAAGGCCTTTGAAAACACGCGGGCTATCGCTGATGTATTATGTGCTTGTCTGAAATGTTCGTGGTTCCGGCTATAACGTTTTAGAATCGTATTAGGTGAGATAATCTGTACAAAGCCGGTATGTTTATACCATAGATAACGCAGTATTTCACCAGGTGAATTAAAGAACTGCTGCGCTTTACCGGGTTCATTTCTCTCCAGCAGGATGTCTATCACCAGCATCAAAGTTTCCTTCATAGCCGGTTTGGCGTCCGGTAGCGGGAAGTACGAGATCAGGGTCTTCAGGCTATCCTGCTGGGTTGCATCCAGCGGTGTCTTAGACTGCAGCAGGTTGTTGTAATATTTCATCACATCATCCAGTGTCCAGCACTGTAAGATGGTTCTTTTTCTTGCCTGGTTTTTTAAGGTAAGTTCCTCAAACCGGAATGGTTTTGAACAATACGGGCAGCCATTATAACGCTCAAGCGGAAAAGTCCCTTCAGGTATGTAATGTCCACAAGGTAAGGTGACCTCATCGCCAGTCATAAAAAAGTTGGCAAAAAAAGTCATAACGTAATCTTCCGATTTCACATTGACAGGTGTCTTCCAGTTCCGGATCAGCGGTGTCCAACCTTTCCCGAGTCCTAATGCCTCCTGGATATTTTTCAGCGCCAGCTCTCTTTCTTCTGCACTCAATAAGGGGATGGCATACAACAATTCTTCAGACACATGATAACCCTGGCTGACTAATTCTGCCACAAAATAAATGCTTTCTTCATCTACAGTCTGATATGTACAAGGACGCTGTAATGTAGGTATATATAGGGCCTGTTGGCGTAAGGCAACTTTCAACAATGCTTTTGTCTGTTCCATGCTGATTGTATTAAAAGAAAGGTCCGGAATTTTGTAACTAAACCAGTATAGAAGTAAGTTACAATTGACCTGGACCAAATATCTAACGATACAAAGATGTCACCTCAAGTACGCAGTATTCCTGCGCAGATAGAATTATTTTACCAAAGGTAATAAATAATTTTATTTATCATATATAATATTTTGAAAGCTGTACCTGATGTTCGCTATCTCCTAATCAGGTTTTTTCCTTATATTGCTATATAACCCGTATCAAGACGCAATAGCCTGGACATTCCTTCTCATATTTATTAAACCCATCAACTATGAGTAATCTATATGTACAGTATGGCTGCGGTATGTCATCACCCCAGGGATGGAAAAACTTTGACGCATCCCCTACTCTCCGCCTACAGCAACTCCCCCTTATTGGCAACCTGCTAAAGCAACGCATGCATATTGCCTTTCCGGACAATGTACTGCAAGGCGACATTATCAGAGGTTTGCCTGGTATCGCCGAAAACTCTGCCGATGGGGTATATTGCTCCCACGTTCTGGAACATCTCACCTACGAGGACTTCCTCATTGCAGTACGCAATACCTACAGGATCCTGAAACCCGGCGGTATTTTCCGCTGCGTAGTACCAGACCTGGAAAAAGCGGCACGCGAATATGTAGAAGACCTGGGCAATCATGACCAGGAAGCCAATGCCAAGTTCCTGCAAAAAACAAGGTTGGGTAAAACCCATCGGCGCAGAGGTATTAAAGGTCTCCTGCAAAATACTTATGGTAACAGCGACCATTTGTTTATGTGGGACACCCTTTCCCTCTCTAATGAACTGTACCGCGCAGGCTTCTCTTATGTACGACCTGCTACATTCAATGACAGTGAAGATGAAATGTTTAAACTTGTGGAAAGTGAAGGACGGTTTAAAAATGCTGTCGCACTCGAAGCACGTAAATAATATATAGAGGTTGTATCAGGGGAAATTCCACGCTTGATACAACCTCTTACAATTATTTCAGGATAGCTACAATGTTCTGAAAAGCAAAAATCTCGAATGCAGCCACATTATAATTACCCAGTGGCATCAATCCATCCGGCAACATGCGGTAGAAGGAATACGCAGGCAGCAAATCTATAAAGTCCTTAAAGAACGTACGTGAAATCACATTCATCTCATTGAACTCAATCTGAATCACCTTCACTTTTCTTTGCTGTATACTTTGCATGGCTCCCCGCAGTACATTCAGCTCATGCCCCTCAGTATCGATCTTTAACAATGCGACTTCACTGATGTTATTCTCTGCAATAAATTCATCAATGGTAGTAATATCAATAGGTAGTTCTTCTGCCGCACTATCCCTGAAACCGGTGATCACTTCCTTGTACATACTGGCGTGTTCCGATCCTCCATTGCCGGCATAGTCATAAATGACTGCCTGCGACACCTTATCTCCTGCCCCGCGCTTTACGGGAATAAAATGATGTATAGCAGCTGCATCCTGCAATTTGTTGAAAGCCTTAGGATGTGGTTCAAATGCATAAATCGGTAAACTCACCTGCTGCCTGCGCAACATCACTGAATAATTTCCCACATTTGCCCCTACATCCAGTATTGCTCCACTATTAAAATAATGGTGTTTTTTCATGTATTTTACAAATGCTTCTTCCCCACTTACCCGATCATTCTCATGATTCATGATGCCAATACCGCGCATACTTAATTTATACATCAGCAGGTTGAAACGATACAATGCTTTTCGTGCAAAAACAAAAACATACACATCTTTAAATATTGTGGATACCGGATTCATGGAGGTTATATTTACATTCATTTTTAATTAAAGTACTTCTGTTTCGCCTGTCGCCACATTTACTACAGGCATACCCTGTATACAGGCATAGCGCTGTGCACCCCTTAAATAATTCAGCTGTCCCTGCTTATTCCTGCTTTCCCTGAACTGCGATTCTACATATCCTTCTTCCACGTTCAATGCCTTCAGCTCACCCATGCGATCCTTCCTTACAAAATAAGCGTTGTTCCCAATCGCATTACATCCTACCAGGCTATATCCTTTCTCTTCTGCCAACAGGCATAGTGCTTTTAACGACGCACCAAAATACAGGTAACTGTAATGCGCCACTGATCTTACAAAGTCCGATTTATAGGGTACTGTCAGGGCACGATCCATTCCAAATACACTATTGTATTCCGCCACCACGATCACTGGTTGCACCACATCTATCGCTTTCCATACCCAATAATCATTGCCATCTATATCCACACTTAGCAAGCCGATCTCTCCACTGATCCCCGCAGATGATATAAGATCATTAATATTGTCTTTGGTAATAAAAGCTTCAAATGCCTGCAGGTCATGCTGATAATAGATATCGTCAGACATGATATATTCTATTGCCTTGCGGGATCCATCTATAACCAGGCCCGACCAGTTGTCATGCCTTAATAAAAAACGGGTGTTCGATTCCACATAATTTTCAACGCCAAATTCTATAAATATTTTCCGGTGAATTTGAACTTTATGAATCAGATATTGTATGATCCCATCATCTCCTGCCTGGCTAAACACTTTGAATTCAGCATCCGCTATATTTTCTAAAATGGGTAACGCTTTATTTTGTCTTGCTAACAATGCGCCTAATAAAAGAATATCGGTTTGTTGGGACTTCCTAATGTTATACAGATAGTGATGCATAACATTGAATAACTTTTTAATGCTTTTCATCTATTATGGGTCAATTTATTTTCGAGGCTACATCCAGGATTTTTTCCTCCATAAATACATAAATAATACAATTATTGTTCATTTTTTAATTATTTATAACATGTACAACTGCCGTATTTAGTATTGCACTCATCCCCTTTTCTTAACAGTTAGATACTTGAAAATTCTTTGCCATAGCATATTATAGCCAACATCCACTGTTCAGGTCACCAGCCCGGATTTTTTCCTTCAATTTTGTGCAAATGATATTTTTAATTTAACTTGCTCTCGTCTGAGAATGCTATAATCAATAAAAAACTGGAAATAACTCCGCTCTAATAATGGCCCAAAGGTCATTAAAGGTTTTTTATTGCTTTATATCATCACCATTCATGACCTCGAGTAAGCCCTCAACATTATACTTTTTTAGTCTCGATGCAATCAGGGGATTTGCGGCACTTATCGTCGTATTATGCCACTGGCAGTTCTTCTTTTACAAGGACTACACCGTGCAGACAGCGCCCCTCGAAGATTTCCATTTACCACTTTATTCCCTGTTCTCCATCCTCTACCATCACGCATTTTATGCTGTAGACCTGTTCTTCCTGTTGTCAGGTTTTATCTTCTTCTGGTTCTATGCTGAAAAAATAGCCAGGGGCACTACCAACTTCAACTATTTTATTACCTACAGGTTTACACGCCTGTACCCTGTGCATGTCCTTTCACTCCTGGCAATAATACCCCTGCAAATGCTCATGGTCAAACAGTCAGGCCATACCTTTATTATACAAAACAACGACTATTGGCATTTTCTGCTCAACCTGCTCGTCATCCATAGCTGGGGCTTTGAAAAGACACCTGCCCTCAATGGATTCAACGGTCCCTCCTGGTCTGTATCAGTAGAGCTGCTGCTTTACCTGCTGTTCTTCCTGATCGCCTGGCGCAGACTCCATAACAAAAAAGGCTTATTGATACTTCTTGTCGTCGCCGGCGCTGTTATCCAGGCTATTTATCCAATGATTGGACAGGGTATTTACTCCTTCTTCCTTGGAGCACTCGTCTATCATATCTATTCATGGTTGTGCACTAAAAAGAATTTCAGGAGCCTAACACGCAATGTTGCCATTGCAGCCGCACTGCTATGGTGCTATATCCTTCTGGAATACTATTTCTCCTTTACCCGTCAACTCTTTTTCTCTTTTACACACAAAGTACTGCCAGCCTGGAAAGATGACAGCATTGAAAAGATCTTCTACCTCACCACCAATACTTTTTTCAGAACGATCGTATCGCCTGCAACCGTTTTGGTACTGGCCATGGCAGAGACAATCAAAAGCGGTATCAGGGCCAAATGGACACAGGTACTAGGGAATGCCAGCTATTGCCTGTACCTCATTCACTTTCCCCTCATGGTGGCAACCGCAGTATTGGTCAATGCATTGGGCCTGCCCCAAACCATTTTCCAGTCTCCCCTCACCTTACTGGCATTCTATGGAGTACTGATCACACTTAGTATACTGGGCCACTACTATTTCGAGCTCCCTGTACAACAGACTTTACGACAGAAATTAATCAAAAAAAGGAAGAGCACTGTGCCTGCTGCTATCATTCCGGAAGGGTAAACTATTCAACCTACAAATACGCACGACTTATAACAAAATAACACATGAAATCCAGAATCCATTTACTGTTAATTAGCAGTTTGTTCTTTTTATTCAGCTGCATCGAAACCAAAAAAATTACTTACTTAAATGACATCCAGCAACAAATGGGAGAAGAATCTGGGCATCCACTACAGCCACTTAAAGTGCAGCCAGGGGATGTATTGCAGATCACTGTGACGACAATCGATAAAGACATCTCTCAAATTCTGAATCCGGCTGCTGTATCTGCTGCTCCAGCCAGCGCCAACGGTATAGACCCCGGATACCTGGTAGATAGCGCCGGTTACATCAACCTTCCAATGGCAGGCCGGATTTATGTAAAAGATAAAACGACATCTGAGATCAACAATGCCATCACTACAGAACTAGACAAAAGCATCCGCAATGCTTTTGTATCTACCCGTATTTCAAATTTTAAAATTTCAGTCCTGGGTGATGTAGCACGCCCCGGCTCCTTCAAGATAGGCGCTGAGCGGGTATCGATCCTCGATGCTCTCAGCATGGCCGGCGATATGAACGTTACTGCCCTGCGTGACGATGTCACGGTGATCAGGGAAGTAGACGGTGTAAAAAAATATGCATCACTCAACCTGAGTGATAGCAAAGTACTATCGTCGCCCTACTACTACCTGAATAACAA
Source organism: Chitinophaga silvisoli (assembly GCF_003412465.1). Taxonomy (GTDB): domain Bacteria; phylum Bacteroidota; class Bacteroidia; order Chitinophagales; family Chitinophagaceae; genus Chitinophaga; species Chitinophaga silvisoli. The sequence goes on along the minus strand of NZ_QTJV01000010.1, from coordinate 359,163 downwards.
TGATGTGGTATATATAAGACCAGGCAAAAATAAAGTGTTCAATGGATCAAGATTCGTACAACTGATCCCGGCTATGATTGGAGCCCTTTCACTGATCACAACACTAATTATCGTTACCGTTAAATGATACCTTCCGTTATGAGCCAAAAAAGCGAAACAACTAACAAATCTGCCGTTATAGACCTGAATGACCTCTTGAAAAAACTGGCATTCCACTGGCCACTTTACCTTATCCTTATACTGCTTTCTGTATTGGGTGCCTTCATTTACCTGAAATATGCCAAACCCAGGTATATGTCCAGCGCTAAATTGTACCTGAAAGATGAAAAGAAAGGAGGTGGTGAAGAAATGGATATGCTTAAATCCCTCTCCCTCTTCAACAGCGGAAAAAATATAGAAAATGAAATGGAAGTGATCAAGTCGCCCATCCTGATCGCCAAAGTAATCAGGGATAATCACTTCAATATTCGTTACTACCGCAAAGCTGCTGTGCGGAACGAAGAACTGTACGATGACTCCCCTTTCAATATCAAAATCCTCAGCGATACCGCCAATATTGGCAACTATATATTTGATGTCACGCCCTTTAATTCAGGCCTTAAGGTAAAAGCCGAATATGGAGATGATCAGACCAAAGAATTCACCGTGCGGTCAGGCGTGCCATTTACCGTAGGCCGCGATCAGTTCAGCATTACCTATAGCGGAAAGCAGAACAATCTGCCTGCTTTGAACGATTACCGCATCCGGATAGATTCTATCGCTGAACTGGCGTATGAAAAAATGGACGATATCGGTACTGCCCTCGTAAATAAAGATGCAACTGTAATACTGGTAACCTATGAAGATGCGGTCGCTGCCCGGGCTGCTCATTTTATCAATGCATTACTTGAAACCTACAATGATTATACACTCGATGATAAGAACAGGGTGGCGCTGAAAACCATCAATTTCCTCTCTATCCGTATCGACTCCCTGCGCGATGAACTGGGTTACCTGGAAAAACAGGAAGAACGATTCAAAGTACAGCGGGGCATCACAGACATTGAAGGAACGAGCAAACTGGCGCTGGAACAGGTAAAAGATGCGGATATCAAACTGAATGATGCAAATATGCAGCTCTCCGTATTTGACCAGGTAGAAGACTACCTGAATGCACCCGGCACCAGTTATCCCTTCGCCCCAATGCTGGGCACCGTGGACCAGACATTGACTGCTATGATCAACCGGTATGAAGAACTGCTGAAAGAAAAGAACAAACTGTCTCTTTCCCTGCAGCCAGGCAGTATGATCGTTCAAAACCTGGATGGACAAATAGAAGAAGCACGTAAAACAATAAAAAGCTACATCTCGGGATATAGACGTAACGCAGGCGTAGCACAAAGCCAGATGCAGCAAAAAGTCAACCAGATCCAGGCTAAAATTGCAAACATCCCGGCATACGAAAGGGAATATATCAATATCAAAAGACAACAGGGCGTAAAGGAAAACCTCTATCTCTACCTGTTGAAAAAGAAAGAAGAAGCATCAGTGTCCTATGCAAGTAATGTGACTGACAACAAAATCATTGCCCCGGCATTTATTCCGGAAAAACCGGAGTCGCCCAAAAAAACAATGGCCTTTGTAGGTTTCCTGGCCATCGGCCTGGCACTGAGCACACTCTACATTTACCTGAAATATTTCCTGAACAATAAGGTCCTCAACAAAACTGAGATTGAACAATTATTTGAACTCCCGCTTATGGCAGAAATATACCAGGATGACGAAGAAACTTCCAAGAACCTTTCACTGCAAAACAGGTCTGTGCTGCTGGAACAAATTTTCAATCTGCGTACCAACCTCCGCTACCTGCTGAGTGAGCATACCAATAGTACTACCATCCTGATCACGTCCAGCATCTCCGGTGAGGGTAAAACTTTCCTGAGTGCACACCTGGGTAACTCACTTACCGTAAATAAGAAGAAAGTAATCCTGCTGGAACTTGACCTGCGCAAACCAAAGCTCTCAAAGTTCCTGGGCATGGACAACTATGTAGGGATCACCAATTATATCGTAGAGAATAAATCGATAGACGAAATTATTCATAAGGTTCCCGGTAGCGACCTGCACCTGATTTCGTCCGGTCCTATTCCACCCAACCCGGTTGAACTGATAGAAGGAAACAGGATGCGTACCCTGATGACTACCCTGAAGGAACGCTATGACTATATCATCATCGATACTGCCCCAATCGGTATAGTATCTGATGCCAAAAGCCTGGCACCTTATATAGATGCCAGCCTGTTCGTAGTAAGGTACAATTTCACCTTAAAATCCAAACTGAAAGCAGTAGCAGAAAATCTGAGGGAAGGACATTTCCGTAAAACAGGTATCATCTTCAATGGTATTGAACAGAATAGTTTCTATCCAAACTATTACTACGATCATTATTCATATTCAGAGGAGAAGATGAAAGCCAAAAGGTGGTTTGCATTTTTCAAAAAACTAAAACATCGTCTTGCATAAGATTCTGCAAAATAGTGGTTGGCTGCTGGTAGACAAACTGGCGCGCCTGTTCCTTGGTCTCTTTACCATGGCCATGATCGCACGCTATATCGGCCCCGGGGAATTTGGCATCTGGAACTACTCCATCGCGCTTACTGCCATTATAGGAGGCATTGCTGTGCTGGGCCTGGACAAGATAGTGGTGAAAGAACTCGTCTCTGCACCTGAACGCAGGGATGAAATTATCTCTACGGCACTATTTATGCGGATGGTGGCGGGTATCTTATCCTGCACGATCTGTATAGGCATCACCTGGTTCACCAGGCATCACAATCCTTTGTATATATGGTGCACCTCCATTACCGCATTGAATATCCTGCTGCAATCATTCGATGTTTTTGATTACTACTACCAGGCACATAACCAGGTGCAACGTGTGATTATCCCTAAGGTGACTGTATTTGTTTTATTCTGCCTGATCAAGATCGTTTGTGTCAGGATGAACCTTTCCTTCCTGGTTATCCTCTGGGTATCGCTGGCTGAACTGGTGGTCACCTATGTGCTCATATCTGCTTATTACATCTGGCATGAAGGAATCACTTCATTACTTAAAGTACGCATGCAGGAAGCCCGCTACCTGTTCTCACAAAGCTGGTCCCTCCTCTTCACAGGAGTGCTCGTACTGCTATACATGAAGTCAGATCAGCTGATGCTGGATATCCTGACCACCCCACAGCAACTGGGTGAGTACGCCGCAGCTGCCCGTATATCAGAGTTGTGGTACGCTATTCCCACAGTGATAGCCGTTGCCATCCTGCCTAACCTGATCCGGAAAAGACAAACCAATCACGGCAGGTACCTGGAAAATGTTGAGAAATGGATCAGGCTTTCTATGTGGGGCAGTACAGGCATTGCGGTCATCATGACGACCGCTTCCGGTTGGCTTACAGGCATCCTGTACGGCAGCCAGTATCCACATGCAGGTATCATTCTATCTATACATATCTGGGCAAATATACCCGTGTTTATATGCGTGGCCATCATGCAATACCAGATTGTGGAAGGCAATTACAATGCGAACCTGTATGCTACCATAGCCGGCATTATAGCCAACCTGCTCATCAACCTGCTGCTGATTCCCTCACTGGGGGGAATAGCTGCAGCAATAGCTACTGTTATTTCCTATACAACCGTTGCTACCTGCCTGATCATGGTTGATAAAACCGGTCAGGGCAAAATGTTCATCATAAAAATGCTAAACCCAGGAAAGGCGCTTGCAGATATTTGGCAGTTGCATCTGGCGTTGAAGAGTTCTATTGAAAACTTATTATCTGTAATACGTCAAAAGTCTTTGAGTAAATGAGTCAAGTAAAAAAAATAATTGCCCGGTTGGGATCTAAGTTAGCACCTCAGATCAGGTACCTGGCTCCGGCATACAGCTCGGAGGGAGAAGACCTGATCCTTAAAAGGATTTTTGATAACAAGAAAAACGGGACTTATGTAGATGTAGGCGCTCACCATCCTTTTCGTGTATCCAACACCTATATATTCTATAAGAAACGCTGGAAAGGAATCAATATTGATCCGAATCCCGGCTCCAAAGCCATGTTTGACAGGTACCGCCCGCTGGATACAAACCTGGAAATGGGTGTGTCACTTACCAGGCAACACCTCACCTACCACATCTTTAATGATCCGGCACTCAATACTTTTTCGCCGGATAAAGTGGAAGAATACACACAGGATCCAAAATACAGGGTGATCAGGGAAAAACAGATTGAAACATGGCCACTGGGAGACATCCTGGATCAATACCTGCCGGCTGGTACACCTATCGACTTTCTCACCATCGATGCAGAAGGATTGGATATGGATGTATTACGCTCCAACAACTGGCAGAAGTACCGCCCTTCCTATATCCTGGTGGAAAGCAATCCTTTCCTGCTGGGAGACATGTATAATACTGAGCTGGGCAAATTCATGCAGGCTGCGGGTTACGACATTTTTGCCAAAACCTATTATACCTACATTTTCAGGAACATCAAAAGTCATTAGCGCTATGAACAAGTTATATGTACAGTATGGATGTGGTCCCTATTCAGCACCTGAAGGCTGGACCAATTTTGATGCGAGTCCTACACTCCGGATTCAACAATTGCCTATTGTAGGCAAGTTACTGAAAAGCAGATTGCATGTCACCTTTCCAAAAGACGTTCATCAGGGTGATATCCTGAAATCACTCCCCGGCATTCGTGAAAACTCCTGCGACGGTGTCTATTGCTCCCATGTACTGGAGCATCTTTCGTATGACGATTGCCTGCTGGCAGTGCGCAATACTTATCATATTCTGAAACCTGGCGCTTACTTCCGCTGCGTATTGCCGGATCTTGAATCCGCAGCCAGGGAATATGTGGAAGACCTGGCCAATCATGATATCAATGCAAATACAAAGTTCCTCGAAAAGACAATGCTGGGGAAAAAGCAACGCCAGCGGGGATTCAAAAGTCTGCTGACAAGCACCCTCGGCAACAGCGAACACCTGTACATGTGGGATCATCTCTCCCTGTCTAATATTCTTCTCGAAGCGGGTTTCAGCAGTGTCAGGCATTGTGCATTCAATGATTGTCCGGATCCGATGTTTAAACTGGTAGAAGAGAAAACAAGGTTTGAAAATGCAGTATCACTCGAAGCTATAAAATAATGAAGCTGGAAACACCTGTGCTATTACTGATCTTCAACCGTCCTTTCCAGACAATGCAGGTATTTGAACATATCAAAGCTCAACAGCCTGCCCGATTGTTCATCGCAGCAGACGGTCCACGACCTGGTAAACCGGGCGAAGATGCCTTGTGTGAAACTACCAGGAGCGAAGTGCTCAATGCCATAGACTGGCCATGTGAAGTAAGCACCCTGTTCAGAGATGAAAACCTGGGTTGTGGCCAGGCTGTGAGCAGCGCCATCAACTGGTTCTTTGAGCAGGTGGAAGAAGGCATTATCCTGGAAGATGATTGCATTCCTGATCCTACATTTTTTACTTTCTGTACCACACTACTGGATCGCTACAGGCATGATGAACGCATTATGCACATTTCCGGCAGCAATTACCAGATGGGACAGCAAAGGGGCGATGCCTCCTATTACTTCTCCAGGTTTGCACATATATGGGGATGGGCCACCTGGCGCAGGGCCTGGCAGTATTATGATTTTAGTCTTCAACGGTACCAACATGTTTCACGCAAGGGCATGAACCGCCAGTTCCTCACCGATCTTGAGAATATCTATACAAAACGGATCGATACCTGGGACATACAATGGTTTATGAGTGTGTGGTTCAATCATGGCTATGCCATTACCCCCAATACTAACCTGATTACAAACATCGGTTATGGAAAGGAAGCCACTCATACCCGCTCTACACCTGCATGGTTCAAAAAGATGGTGTATGGCAGGATCCCTGACATTGTCCATCCGGCAAGCATCAGCATTGACCATGCAGCAGATGAATTTTCGGTTGTCAACCTGTTCAATCCTCCCTACCTGTTTTACATGGCCAGGAAGATTGTCAGGGGTACCCCTTTCCTCTATAACCTGTATAAGCGCATTTCATAAATATGGATAGTATTTATAACGCCCTCATCAGCAGTAATCCTTTTGTGGAAATGTTCAAGGAAGCAATGCCCCTTGTCATTGCCTTTCTTTTGCTGTACCTGCACTATAGCAAAAGGATCACTGCGATGGAAACTGTTTTATTCGCCTTTGCCACCGAAGCCTATACGATGCTGATAGTTGGTCCTACCTTTACGGCAACCTTCTTTGTCAGTGTCGCCTTTATGCTGGAGCAGGCACACAGGCTTTTTACAGGACAAACACTCATCAGGCGGGAATACCTGTTATTACTGGTGATACCGGCATTGTCCAGTCTCATAATTTTTATCCTCGTACAGGTTTATAAAGATCCATTTTACTATCCGCCTGGCAAGAAATCAGCCTTCTACTTCAGGCCGGTCTATTTTTACATCAAGTCATTTTTCCCCCTGTTCGCCATAGGTGCCAAAATTGTGCAGGAAAGAGAAAAGCTGTCTTTTGCGATGTATGCTGATACAATGAAAAAGATTGCAAAATTCTCCTTTGCTGTTGCCATCCTTCAGATCCTTTCTCAATTCATCTTCAAAAGCGAAACACTGGGCGAGATCATCGGCTTACAACACCGCTACCTGCTGGAGCAATCCACCTCATTTTTCAGTCTGCGCGTACAGGCATTATTTGCAGAGCCCAAAGTGTTCAGTGCATTCCTTTCGCTCACCATCCCTTTGTTCCTTTATGACAGGGATTACAAGTGGGCAGCACTATCAGTGATCATGGGCGTACTGACGGTATCACAAACCTTCTGGATCAACCTGCTCTCTGCAGGTATCTGTTGTGTATTTCTTTCCGGGGTTAATTCAGCCAGGGTACGCATCCTTATGTCCATGAGCATCATCATTGGCCTCTTCATGGGCATTGCCGCGTCCAGTAAATATTTTATAAAACTGTATGCTAAAAACCAGTCGAGTACTTTTTACCAGCTGGTATTTAAGCGTTCTGTATACAGGTATGATAATGAGATCTGGCAGAAAGATAATGTGGTCATGGGGATGCCGCTGCAAAGAGATATGGAACTGCCGGTGGTGGACTTCTTTAAAGATGAACCCTACCTGGTGTTTTCAGGCTATGGGGCAGGCAACAGTACTTTTATTCCCGCACAATACTTCTTTGGGCAGGTGAACTACGAAAACAGGCTGAATGGTATTGGCGGTCATAACCTGAACATGCGCTGGTTCTATATACTGGCTGAGTTTGGGGTATTTGCCCTCATTTGTTTCTTTGTAGTACTGACCATAACGCGACCGCAGCTGCCTCCCTTTCAAAAAGGATATTTCGCATTTGTATGGGTTTGTTTCTTTTTTAGTCAGATAGACCTGTTCCTGATAATAGTAGCCATGTTATGCGCTTATGAAGACGGAGAAACTACTAAAACGATAAGGTGATGGAGATTTACTTAGACAATATCGTGTTTACTATTCAAAGGGCGGGTGGCGTGTCCATGTACTGGTACGAGCTTCTGAAAGGACTCTGCGATACCGACCTGCCACTGAACTTTCTGAATGCCGATCCGCATTCTGAAAACCTCTTTGAACAGCAGCTCGACTATAGCCCTTACCCCTGCATCCGTGAAAGCTGGATACCTCCGAAATACCTGCGTTATCTGCCATTACGCTATACATTGCCATCCAGTGCAGTGTTTCATGGCGGCTACCTGCGGGTATCTCCACAAAAGGATATCGTCAATATTCTCACCTTACATGACTTTGCACATGAGCGAAGGATGGCTACCCGTTTCCCCCGCGGGTTAGCCAATATCCAGCAGAAGGCTTATGGCATACGCCATGCAGACGGTATTATCTGTATCTCAGAAAGTACCCGTAAAGAGTTATTGTATTTCTACCCCAAAACGGATCCTGAAAAAGTCAGGGTGATTCACCATGGCATTGCTGATTGCTTTTATCCCCTGGACAAACAGCAGCCACCAGACTTCGCACTGCCGCCTTCACCTTATATATTGTACATCGGCGTGCGCAGTCACTACAAAAACTTCGGCCAGGCAGTGGCCACCCTTCAGCTCTTACCAGCCCATTATCAGCTGGTCGTAGCAGGTGGTGAACCCTGGCTGCCGAAAGACAAGGAGGCACTGGATCAGGCCATACCAGGCAGGTATCATATACTACAGCATGTCAGCTCAGAAGAGCTGAATATCCTGTACAATTATGCCTGGTGCCTCTTGTACCCTTCATCCTACGAAGGCTTTGGATTTCCCCCGGGTGAAGCCATGAAGGCAGGTTGCCCCGTAGTAGCTACCTATACGACCTCCATCCCGGAAGTGACAGGTACGGCAGGACTACTCGTGAACAACCCTTCCCCTGCTGCCTTTGCCGAAAAAATTCAGTTACTCGAAGATGCTAATTTCAGAGCTGGTATCATACAGGCGGGATTTACGCGATCACAATTCTTTACATGGGACAAAAGCATTCAGGAAACAATCTCTTTTTACAAACATTGCTGGAACACTAAATTTTCACTATGAATTTCATTTTCAAAATTGCCGATGCGGCCAAAGTTTTTTTACAATCAGGAAGGGGTCTCAGTGCCTTGTGGAAAAAGGGAGGATCCATTGCCTCCACCACCATTCTGCACAATTGTAAACACTATATCCCTGAGATAAAAACGATCATAGACGTAGGTGCCAACCAGGGCCAGTTTGCTCTCTCTGCACGTTACTTTTACCCCCGTGCCGGCATCCATTCTTTTGAACCGGTGCCCGATGTATTCCGCACCCTGCAGCAGAACATCAGCAAAGCCAATGGCATCAGTACCTACAATTTTGCATTAGGCAGTACCAATGGCTTCCTGGAGTTTTTTCAGAACGATTATTCACATGCCAGTTCTGCCCTGCATGTATCAAGTATACAACAGCAATTTTTCCCGCAGACGGCTTCTGAACATCAGATTAAGGTACCTGTAAAAAGAATCGATGACCTGATCAGCAACATCGCTTTTGATGCACCTGTATTGTTAAAACTGGATGTACAGGGATTTGAAAAAGAAGTACTGAAAGGTGCTGCCGCAAGCCTGGACAAAATCGACTATCTCCTGTTCGAGACCTCCTTTGTACCTATGTATGAAGGAGAACCCCTCTTTGACGAGATGCATAATTTCGTGAAAGAACTGGGCTTTGAATTCATAGCTCCTGTAGGTTTCTGCCAGACAGATGCTTTACAGATTTTACAAATGGACCTGTTGTATAAACGAAAAACAGCAGCCTGATCATATTACTTTTTTTCCCGGAGCAAGAACAAAAAGCACAGCTGTTTTGTAGTTAATAAAACCAAGCCCCAAGTCACCACTCCGACCCTCATAGCCTACCCAAACCTGACAGAGTCAAAACTAACAGTTACGCCAATAGGAAATTGATACAAGGCAACCAATGCCCTCAGTAATCTTATCGCTATGAAGAATCGAAATTATGCAGTTCAATACGTACGGCAATTTTTTGACTTTACTATACTTGGGACGGCATTTGTCCTCACCAGATATTATATCAGTACCAAGGGAGAGATGATCTTTAACGACATGGACTGGCTGCTGCTGGGCATCAGCATCGGCACCTGGATCATACTCGGTGCATCACTCCGCCTCTACGATGAATACGACAGGGTCAATTCATTTTCATTTGAATTTGTTGCTTTAATAAAAAATGTCTTATTACAGGCATGTGTACTAACTTTCCTGTTTTTTTATTTTTTTAAAAACTATAGCTATCCCCGCACCTTTACACTACTCTACTCCGCATATGTATTTGCAGGAGCAATCCTTACCAGATATGCGGTTAAGAAAACCTTATTAAAACTCAGGTCTCAGCGGCATCGAACTAAGAATGTACTAATCGTAGGTACGGGTGAGACAGGTATCAACTTCTACCACACCATTACCAAGAATGGACATTTCGGTTATAACTGTATCGGCTTTGTAGATGACCAGGCGCAAACACAATTACATGGTCACTACCTGGGCAAGATCTCTGAACTGACTAACATACTCGAATCAAATGAAATAGATGATGTGATTGTAGCACTGCCTGAATACGCAAGGGAACAAACTGAAAGCGTCATCGTAGCCAGCGAACGTGCTGCCAAAAGTGTCAAGATTATTCCCAATGTACTTCAGTATTGCTCCCCCACTGCCAGCATGAACCTGCTGGGTTCTTTTCCACTGATGAATATCCGTTCCTGTCCGCTGGATGATCCGGGCCTGCAACGCATGAAGCGGGTATTTGATATCGTATTTACCCTCGTACTTTTCACAGCTTTCAGCTGGTTGTTCCTGGTCATAGCAGTCCTCATCAAACTAAGCTCTAAAGGCCCTGTATTTTTCAAACAGGAAAGATGGGGACTCAAAAATAAAAAGATCACCTGCTATAAGTTTCGCTCCATGATCGTGCAAACCAGTGAAGTAGATGCAAATGGCAGGTTTCTGCAGGCAACCCGCAATGACAGCCGTGTTACATCCATCGGCCGTTTCCTGCGCAAAACAAATCTTGATGAATTGCCGCAGTTTTTCAATGTGCTCATGGGCAACATGTCATTTGTTGGTCCACGCCCACATGCCACTCCCCTGCATATAGAATCGCGTGAAACTGTACAACACTACATGCGCAGGCAGATGGTGAAACCCGGCATCACGGGATGGGCGCAGGTAAATGGCTGCAGAGGCGAAACCAGCCAGTCAGGCATGATGCAGAAAAGAGTAGACTACGATATCTGGTATATTGAAAACTATAGCTTCTGGCTGGACTGCCAGATCATATTCCAGACTTTAGTGAACATGATTAAAGGGGATAAGAACGCTTATTAAGAATGATGTCCGAACGATTATTACTGATCACAGGCAACTATAGTCCTGAGCCAACGGGAATTGGAAAATACAACGGGGAAATGATGCAGTGGCTGGCTGAAAGAGGTTACGACTGTACTGTCCTCACGACCTATCCCTATTATCCACACTGGCAAATACAGCCTCCTTATACGCAGCTGGGTCGCTGGTACAAAAAGGAAGTACAGCAGGGAGTAACCGTTTATCGTTGCCCCCAGTATATACCGGCAGCACCTTCGGGTATGAAACGTATATTGATGGATGCCAGTTTCTTTATGGCAGCCTTTTTCCGGCTGTTCACATTGTTGTTCACCGCAAAATTCGATGTGGTCATGGTGGTCGTTCCCCCCTTCCATTTAGGCTTTCTGGGCCTCCTGTATAAATGGATCAGGGGGACGCGGCTGCTGTATCACATACAGGACTTGCAGATAGAGGCTGCCCGAGACCTGCAGATGATCCGCTCTCAATGGCTGATCAATACCCTGTTTCGCATGGAGCGTTTTATCCTGCACAGAGCAGATATCGTCAGTAGTATTTCGGAAGGGATGATGAAAAAAATAGCTGCCAAGTCAGGCAGAGAGATCTTCTTCTTTCCCAACTGGGTAGCTGTCTCTTATTTCTTTCCTATCAATGAAAGGCGGCAGCTAAAGACTGATTTTGGTTTTCGGGCTGAAGATAAAGTGATTCTTTATTCAGGAGCTATCGGTGAGAAACAGGGGCTGGAATCTATCCTGGAGGTCGCGCTGGCAATGCAGGACGATGCCCGCCTGAAATTCCTGATTTGCGGAGCAGGACCCTATAAGACGACCCTGGAAAACAAGGCCCGGATCATGTCGCTGCAGAATGTGTTCTTCTACCCTACCCAACCGTCTTCACACTTCAACAGGTTCCTGAACATGGCCGACATTCACCTGGTGATCCAGAAGGCCAATGCTGCCGACCTGGTGATGCCCAGTAAGTTAACGACTATTCTGGCAGTAGAAGGGCTGGCATTGATCACTGCCAATGAGGGCACCAGTCTTTATGAGCTGGTAAGAACACACGAAATAGGAATTGTAATACAGGCAGAAAACCAGCAGGCGCTGTACGAGGGATTGCTACAGGCTGTAAATGAAGATTCCGGACACATCACCAGTCGTGCTGGAGACTATGCCCGGAACTTTCTCGCTATAGATTCGATTATGACAAGCTTTGAACAGGGAGCGCTTAAGGCTTCCAGATAATACGTGCTGCACCGCTTACATCCCCGCTATATTCAGTTGAATTGAACTTCACCGTACAGAAGCTGATGGTAGTAACGTTATTATCAATAGAGACATAAACAGATCCTGAATTGGTATCAGTTGTCCATGGAGCGGTGGTGATCGCCTTGGCAGTAAGTCTGCAATAGCCATTAGACAGCGCAGTAGTGGACTTCTGGATAGAATAGATACCTTCAGCAGGTGGCTGATTATTAGGGAATTCAACAGTGATAGTCGCATTACCGTTAGTAGCGGTAATCATATAATCACTGCTGCCGGTAGTACCTATTACTTTATTGAAAGAAAGGTCTACCACCCCTTGCAGCGTGGCCTGGTTGCTATCCAGACCGCAGGCATTGGTAGGGCCGGTGACAACGATAGTATCAGAGCTACCAGTGTAGGTACAGCCACCTGTGGTAGTCACAGTGACAGAATACACATATTTCCCCCTGGTAGGACTGGTTATTTTCGGTGCCGCCTCGGTTGATGTGTAACCATTAGGACCAGTCCAGGCATAGGATGCAACCGCACTCACACCACTGCTGGTGAGAGAGAGCGTTTCATTGTTACCAATGGGACCATTGCTTTTGATTTTAGGCTTTAGGCCAGTATCGCAGGCAGCTCCGCCTTTGGAACATCCTATTAGCGCGCTGATCCATCCTAAGATTAATACGATAAATATAGATTTATACTGCATTGCCAAATATTCATCAATACGAAATAATATTATATGCTTTACTGCCGTTAATATGTAACCAATCGCTCCAGTTTCATACTAAATGTTCCATTTATTACTACCGCACATAGCTTCTCCAGCAAGAACAACCTTCGTTGCTTTGGCATCATATTGGATAAAAGGATGTAAATCGGAAATAAATATAGTAAATACTTTAGTTATTAGTATTTTTTAATATTAATAATATATGAACCACTATGGGTTTAGGGGCCTTAAAAAGATTAAAATTATATCAGAATCAATGGATTGGGGGGTATATATTATATATGTAATTTTTTTTAAAAAAGTCAAAAATTAATGAGGATTTTAACGTTTTAGGTGAAAAATGGCTGTTTTCCGGGAGAGTTGACCCTTTTTCAAATAAAGCATATTGGGGTCCTGTTTGTGGATAACTTTCAAAAAAAATAGCCTTTACCCATGGGTAAAGGCTATTTTTTTTGACGCTGGCCTGCAGCCGGCTGATATTTAAATACGATTATTTGATTTCAATCACCTGTTCTGCCAGGTTCCAGCCACTCACTGTTACCTGGGCCTTGCCACTCCTTGCAATCGCATCGCCACTGATAATCACCACTTTCTCTTCACCAGGTACTACAGATACGTAGTTATCATTGTAGAAGACAGGCAGAATTCTCTTCTTCGTCTGTGCATCTACCAGTGATACCCTGTTAAAGAATGCCAGCGGACCATTCTCAGGATTGCTGATCTTTACATGAATATCATTACCTGATTTCGTTGCAGTGATCCGGGGCTTCGCAGCCTGCATGTTCTGTAAACCGGAATAATTACCTTTTGCATCAGGGAACCAGTACAGGTTGTCGTCCATTACAGTCTTATCAGCTTTGATCAGGCGTACAGCCAGGAACACACCTTCCTTCTCACCCAGCTTGTCCAGGAAATTTTTCACATTCATGATCTTCTGTACATTGGACGGACCAATTTCGCAGAACACCTGTGTGATCAGTGTATCATTCCCTTTCATATCATACGCCTTCAGCTGCAGCATGATGTCGTGGTAATAGTTGAAAGTATTGTTTACGATGAATACAGTACCATCCGTCGGGTTGATCATACCATGTACAGGCGCTGCACCGGTTCTGTTACCATACAGACATGCATTTGGATCCAGGTAATAATCGTAGTGCTGTCCGCGTAATGCGGTCCAGGGATTCTGTGTTTTCCAGATAATTACCCCTGTATACCAATCCCACATGTGAGAACTGAATCCTTCCATCAGACCACGATACTGATCATAGTTCACCAGCTGTGCCTTGTTTGTCCAGTCCCTGATATCCTTTGGCTTACCATATGGATCCAGTGAGTTGAAGTAAGGAATGTATTTATGATAATCCCATACTGAATCAACACCACCTTTTTTGTTTTCCGGACTTACCAGGTTCTCTTTTGGAATAAAGCGCTCCAGGGATTCCAGGTCGCCTACACCTACAGAACCTACTTCGGAGTTGAACGGCCAGGTTCTTTCATTCCAAAATACATTCAGCGGCTGCCAGTTGTAAGGACCGTCGCCATTGCCACCCAGCATGTTGTAAGACATACTATCAGTGTTGGAATAATGGAAGAAGTAACGGGTACCATCCAGCTTAGGCATGATGCTATCCGCCAGTACATCGAAGATATCTTTAGGAGGAGTGATCTCATTACCACCACACCAGAAAGCCAGGGAAGCGTGATTGCGCAGTAACTTCACCTGGTCCGCAGCGGAGTTGATCCACAGGCGGTGATCATCAGGATATTGTCTGCGGGTCCACTGGTCTTCCTTCTTCATGGGGTCTACCCAACGGCCGTTACAGTCGCCGCTCATCCAGAAGTCCTGGAATACCAGCATACCGTATTTATCACAAGCCTTGAAGAACTCAGGTCTTTCGGTAAGACTCCCACCCCAGATCCGGATTAAGTTCAGGTTCATGTCGCGGTGGAAGCGTACTTCTGCATCGTAACGCTCATCAGTGAAGCGGAACATAGCATCGGAAGTAATCCAGTTACCACCCTTGATAAAGATATTCTGACCGTTTACAGAGAGTTCACGGCTCCTGGTGTGTGCATTCCAGAAAGTACGGATTTCGCGCACCCCTACAGTGATTTCTTCCGTGTCGTCTACTTTGTTATTTTCTACGAATTCAACCTTGCTTTGATACAGGTGCTGCGGACCATAACCGGCAGGCCACCAGAGTTTAGGGTCTTTCAGTTCCAGGTCAGGCAGCTGTACTTCTGTATGTGCCTTTGGAGCCAGCGTTACTTTGCTGCTCACGGTTACACCACCGATGGTATATCGCAGGGTACCCGCAATGCTCTTTGCAGTTGCGTTATCCAGTTCTGCACTCACCCTGACGGTGGCAGGAGCCTGTTTAGCGTCCGGCCATCTCGGGCCTGGTACGAGGGTTACCACATGCGGGTTGCTGACGTTCACAGCACCGGTTTTCTCAATGGTCACCTTATCCCAGATACCGGTATTACGGTCACGCATAGGTTGAATCCAGTCCCAGCCGGCAGTATACTGAGGGCCTACATTTTTGGCGATCGTGCCATCACCACCCTGGCCACCGTTAGGATTACCTACGATTGCAGGTGGATATACGATTACCGCCAGGCGGTTCTTGCCGTCCTTTGCGAGGAAGGAAGTAATGTTGTAGGAATGACGGATGTAGGTACCATAATGGGTGGTCGCGTTCAGGCGATGACCATTCAGGTAAATGTCGCAACCGTCGTTCACACCTCTGAAATGCAGCCATACCTGGCCATCAGCAGCAGGTGTTGCTTCAGAGAAATCTTTTACAAACCAATAGGTATAATGATCGCGACCTGTGGTATAGATATCAGGTATACGCTCATTATTCATTCCATAGAAGGGATCTGGAACAAGTTTGTTGTTTAGTAACGTCGTTAAAACAGTACCCGGTACAGTGGCTGGCAGCCAGCCTTTGAGACCATAGGTAGGACTTGACAGTGCTTCGCCCTTAACAGTTACGTCGGAGACATTTGCGCATGCCCAACCACTGTTAAGTTCATATTGGCTTTGCGCCATCAATTGTAAAAAAGGTGCCAGTAAGAGACCTGTCACATTCAGTAGTTTCCGGACCATAATTTTGCATGAAAGTTTAGAAGGCAATATTGCCGTGTTCACTGTTCGGACAAAAATATACGTTGATATTCCAAAATCAAAATGATGCTGATTAGTTAGGTCAAATATAAATTACAAAAGGAGAATTACGTATCAGAAAGGGTAAATAAAAAAGCCCCCTCGACTGAGGGGGCGAATAATTTCTCTCGGGGATGATCAACCTTCAGAAGCGACTAATACTATCTTAACATACATGTCGCCTGGGGGATCTACCGTGGAACCATCACTACCCTGGATTTCGAGGGTAAGCAAGCCTGGTTTGTAAGTATATATGATAGTAGAACCATTGTATACATCCGGTACAGCTTCCCAGGTAGTACCATCACCTGAGATATAAACCAATACGCCATCGGTCTGATTTATACCGTCAGTAATTTCAGGCATATCGATTTCCCTGTAATAGGTTTTGGTATTACTATCATACTGCCAGGTATTGCTGGCGATGGTTGCCTGAATAGTTGTATTAGGAATTTCATTTGTGATGTATTCTTTTTTACAACCGGATACGAGAACACCCAGGCCCAGTACCAGTACAGCAAGCAATAATTTAGTTTTCATAAATGAGCATGTATTGATTAATTACAGAATAAGGAACATATGTCCTTATCTTCAAATACGATGCCATAAATAAAAAAACGGTTCTATTCAATTGCTTTCAATGTTTTCTCCGCCTGCTCTTTTACAGCCGGGTTTGCACTTTGCAACATTGCCAGTACTCTTGGTTTTGACTCCTCCGCCTTTCGCGCCTCCAGGATTTGCAGCAATGCAATCTGCATCAGTGGCGGCTTATTCTGCAAAGAAATGCTGGCAGTCGAAGCGACCATTTTACTCCGCATAGTGAGCAATACATCTCTGATTAAAAAGATCGTACTGCTGTCCGCCTTGTTCATTTCAAATACCAGCGAAGCAATCATGGTCGTATTTCCCAACAGACCTGCAGCTTTGATAGCGGCTATTTTCACCACCATGTTACTATCTGCCAGTGCAGCCTGGATCACCCTTGTAGTAGCGCGTTGCTGACTTTCGCCCAGTAATAACAATATTCCGGCTTTCACCGCTCCTTTTTCTCTCGCGATCCTGTCTATCCAGTAGCTGGTATTGGCTGTATTCATATTCCTTGCGGCCATCTTCAGTGCTGCGGCCCTGAAACCGGGATCGGGATCTGCTGCGGCATCTCCCAGAATCCTGTTCGATTCATTGAAATGCACGTTCACCATGATCTGCAGCGCAGCAATCCTGGTTGGCAGCTGGGCATGTGATTTACATTCCCTGAGCATGCGGGCGGCAATCACCCTGGCTGGCTCCTGTGGCCAGTTCTCCGCCATACGCTGTGCAAATAATATATACGCTGCCGTAGCATTCGAACTGTCGTATACATATCCTGCTTTTGCAGCTGCAGCATGTAATAATGAATCACTGCTTTCATTGCCCAGGTTAGCGATAGCCATCAATGCGGCCCTGCGCTGACGCAGATCTCTCGTGTTGGCCAGTGCTGTTACTGCATCCAGGCCGCTCAGGTAGCGAAGCTCACCAATGGCATTGATCAGGGCGATCCTTGCATTGCCTTTTGCTTTTGACAGTGCATAGACTACCGTAGGTTTGGCTACCGGGCCACCAATCTGGATCAAAGCCCTCACCGCAGCATCGCACAATGCTTCCTGCACCAGGTAAGGTGCAATGGTAGCTGCTGCCAGATCATTGCCACACAACTGAAGCTGGTTGATCAGGAAAATTTTTGCGGGGGTGGAGGTCACCAGTTTCAGGGCCCTGCAATAGGCTTTTACAGCCGTTTTCCGGGCAGAATCCTGTAAGGCTGCTGTAACATATCCTGTATAAGCAGAAAGGGCGTATTGCACGTTTATATTCCCTGTCTGCGTCATCATCGCCAATGCAGTCAGGCCGGGTTCTCCCAGCTTTTCCATCTGTTTCATAGAGATGGTTTTCAGACTATCATTGGGGGATGGCATTTCCTGCAGAATCGCAGTGATCCTGCCGGCATAGGGAGAGGGTTGCCCCTGCCCTGCTACATGCAGGCAGGTGCCAAGTATTAATAATATTATCAGATTCGAACGCCTCATGGTACATAGTTATTTCCAGGTGCTGCGCAGGGGCTTGTTCAGCAACCTGTTGGCACCTTCATCAAACAGGAAGGTTTCTTTTTCAGGATCAAACTGGAGGGAGCGGCCCAGTTGAAGAGCGATCTTTCCCATATTGACCAGGGTACAGGAGCGATGTCCGTTTTCTTCGTTTGTTACGAAGGTCTGCCTTTCCTTCACTGCTGTCACAAAGTCTGTAACTGCCAGGGGGGGATCGGGATAGTTGGCCAGTTGTTTTTCCAGCTCAGGCAGATCTGATTTGAAATCAGCATACAGTTTGCCCTTTGAGCCGGACATAAAGGGCGCATTGGCATCCATGCCTGCTGCATCCAGGATTATTTTACAGCCGTCCTGGTAGGTAAAGGTGATTTTCTGCCAGGTGCCTACAGCATCAGGGTGTTGTAAAGGTGCCTGTACTGTTACCTCAACAGGACTGGTCGCATCTTTTTCCAGTATGAACTGTACGGGATCCAGGTATTGCTGCCCCAGCTCTGCCAGTACACCTCCTCCATAATCCCAATATCCACGAAAGTTTTGAATCCTGTTGATATGGTAGGGTTTAAAAGGTGCGGGCCCCAGCCAGCGGTTATAATTCAATGTCGCAGGCACAGGTTGAGCGGGAAGACTGGTCAAACCTAAATTTGAGAAAGGCCAGCTGAAACCCGTCTGAGGTCCCAGGGTGATGGTCAGTGGCCAGCCCAGGATTCCACTGCTCACCAGCTTCTTTAATTTTTTGACAGGTACATTGGTGCCATAGAAGTTGCCTTCAATCCGGTGATTCATATTGAGCCGGAAGATGCGGTCATAGGTCTGCACGGTCTTGACAAGCTGTCTGCCCTCGGCGATAGAATGGGTCATCGGGGTTTCACACCAGATGTCTTTCCCTGCAGCAGCGGCTTCGGTGGCCATGAGACCATGCCAGTGAGGCGGAGTAGCAATATGTACAAAATCGATATCCTTTTGAAGGAGCAGGTGGCGGTAGTCGTCGAAGGTCCTGACCTTTTTATCCAGCATTGCGGCAGCCTGCGCCAGGTTGGTCTGATCTACATCACACAGGGCGGTCACACGGGTACCGGGATAGTTCAGCTGTTGCCTCCCGGCAATACCAGTACCGATTATCCCCCTGGTCAGCTGGTCGCTGGGTGCAAGGTAGCCCCGGCCTAATACATGCCGGGGAAGAATGGTAAAGGCTACCACCGTACCGGCTATATTTTTCAGAAATTCACGTCTATGGTTTGGCATAGGATCTTCAGGTAATGATCACGAGGGGACAAGATATGCATTTTTTATAAATATAATTTTCAGGCGGCCGGACAAGCGATTTTTTACTTAAATTACAGGTAACCCTAAACCATTGAAACACAAATCCCATGTCTACCAATCGCCACGAACAGGTAATAGCCAGCATTAGCGAATACCTGCTGCTCAATTTAAATAAGCCAGTCAGCATCTCACAACTAGCTCATTCTCATTACATAAGTGAATCGAAGCTGAAACAGGATTTTAAAAAATACAAGCATCTTTCCCTGATAAACTGGTTGTTGGAGCAAAGAATGCAAAAGGCTTTTCAGCTTTTAGAACAATCAGATAGTAAAATTTCCGATATTGCGGAAGAAGTGGGGTATAGTAATGTATCAAGTTTCAACCGGGAGTTCAGGAAACATTATGCCTGTTCCCCCCAGGAAATTCGACATGGAAATAGTGAGTAAGTAAAACCAATAGGGGATTTTTAACGTATATATACTCAGTGCCAAAAAATTTCTGCATTTTTCTTAGAAATCAGCAGCCTTGCCGAAAGAATTATCAGACAAGCACTTATATCTGTATTACGTTAGAATAAACTCTTTTCCCTGTAATTTTTACAAATCATTAACAGCCGTGTTCGAAGTTTATTTTCTAAAAACAGCGATGTGTTTAGTAGTTTTGCCCCGCTTTTATAAAGAAAAGGATACAACAGCCCGGCCGGCAGATTAGTATAAAGTGGATACATGATGTGTCATGTGAATCATAAAGATCTGGAGGCTAGCAACCTACAGAATACGTTGGGTTCTTATTGTTCCAATCTAATTAGTAACATGTCGCCGCTTTATACGCAAAACGAAAGACACCAGACTACAACAATGCACAATGTTTTTTCCAAATTACCACCGAGTAATACAACATATTTATATGGTTCCTTGAAAAAGGGGCTGTAATCTTCGTTTACGAACAATGCAAAATGAAATACCGGTACTTTAGTCCTTTAGTGCCGGTTTTTTTTGTCCGTAACTTTAGTAGGAAGGTCTTTGAGATCTGCTCTTTTCAGGGGTATTTTCAAGACGCTCATCCAGTTGCTCATCGCTCATTTCGCGCTCTGACTCATCCAGGGCACGCTCTGCTTCTTCAAAGGCTCCACCTGAGCCAGTGTGCAAAATTTCGTTTTCTTTAGGTACGCCGGTCGACGCTCCGGTATCTTTCACATAAATCATTGGTATACACGTTTTTCCATTCAAAGGATCAATAACTATACTAAAATAGTAAAAAACGTGGGGATTCCATAGCAGTAGGGGTTTAAGTCTTTATTAAGAGCGGGGTTTTGTACAACAAAACCCCGCAATCTGACTATTTTAATAACTTATAAATCCCTTTCCCCCACAGCTTTCCAAGGCTTTCTGCCCCTATTTTGTTGGGATGCAGGTAAAATACGCCCTGCCAGCCCTCTTCCGCCTGTAGCTCTGCCGCTGCATGTTGCTTAAAGTACCCAAATCCCTGTTTATCGCCCACAATCACCTGTCCAGGCTTTGTTCTTCCATAATCCTTGACTAGCTCACTGATCTGCGGGAAATAAGTCTGCAATCTGTCCAGGCCCCGTTGCAAATAGATCGCACCGTTATAGGTATTGGGACTATACCAGATAGGCAGGTGCACGACTACCCTGCTGTCCGGAAAATCTGTCAGCAACTGGTCTATAATTGCCTGTAAGTTCTTTTTATAGTTTTCGGGAGAGACTGGAGCCCCGTTTGGCCCCTCTACGGCACTATCATTGGTGCCCAAATCAATTGAAAATACTAACAATGCATCTTTCTCTGCCTTATAAGCTTCGGCTGCCGCCTCCACTTTTTTAAATGCTTTCCCGGTAGCTGGCAGAAAATCTACCGTAGTATACCCGCTTACGCCCTGGTTGGAAAAATTCACTTTACCGACTCCATCCTGGGTTTGCAACCACTCCACCGTTCGTACCGGCGGAGCCTCCTTCTCCGGATCCTTTAGCGTTGCTCCATGAGTAATACTGTTCCCAATAAATACAATATTCAGATTTGTGACGGCTTTCTTTTGCGCCATCGACGGAAGCTGGGCAATCACCAGCATGAGCAGGTATACACCTGCCCTTTGGCCATAGGTTCTCATATACATGACAATTTATCTCCGCCACTGGAAGTAGAAACAGCTACCTTCTCCCAAACGGGATTCCACCCATACCTTTCCGCCCTGTGTTTCCACCAGTAATTTGAGGATATTCAATCCTATTCCTGTGCCCTTATCGTCATCCCTGTCTACCTTTTCAAACAACCTGAAGATTCTTTCATTGTCCTTATCCTCTATGCCAGGACCATTGTCCTTCACATAAAAATTATAAAACTCACCGTCCGGTGCACCACCCACACTAATCTCTGTTATAGCTTTATCGTTATACTTAATCGCGTTACTCAGTAAATTCTGGAATACCTGCTGCAGTTTCTGTCTGCTGGTATGCAGCACAGGCAGGTTCGGTGCCACCTCGATCCGTACATGTACCGGGGGGAACAACAGTTTGATCAGCTGCTGCAACAACTCATTTACATCCACATCTTCTGTTTTGTTGGAGAACTGGTGTTCCTTGCTGTAGTCGAGGATAGCTGTGATCATATCTGCCATTTGTGAGGCTGCACTCACAGACATTCCCATATATTCTGACAGCATAGGTGTGCCCTTTACTATTTCTTCTTCCTGCATCAGCATCAGCAAACCTGTAATACCGGAGAGTGGTGTTTTCAGGTCGTGTGCCACTACGTGCATAAAGCGCTCCAGCTGCCCATTGATCTGTTCCTTCTCCTTCAGGGCCTGTTTCAGTTCATCCTGGTAGAAATATAACTGTTCGAATACGTTTACCTTAGCACGGGTCATATTGATGTCCAGTGGTTTGGACAGATAATCTACGGCTCCCTTCTTAAAACCTTCCAGCACATAGTATTCGTCTTTGTTTATGGCAGTTACAAAAATGATGGAGATATTCCTGGTTTTCGGATTGTCTTTGAGTAAACGGGCCACTTCAAATCCGTCCATATCCGGCATTTGCACATCCAGCATGATCAGCCCAATATCATCGTTTTTTAATACCTGCTTCAATGCTTCATTGCCCGATGAAGCCTGAATAAACGTCCTGTTATCCGCCAGCAGCATTTGTTCCAGCGATAATAAATTCTCCATTCTATCGTCTACCAGCAGGATGGTAAATTTTTTGGTCTTAATCATCGGCACTCTTTTAACGGCTAATCTTATTTATATATACGAAGAAAACATTACTCATGGTTCATTAATTATAAATTTTATTATATCTTCAACTGGCAGGGCATGAATCCCTTTGCTTATTTCAAGCGCTGCCAGTGGCATAGCAACGAACGCGGCGGTAGCAGGATCCTGAACAATGCCTGTACCACCTGCGGCGATAATATCGCGCATGCCTTTAGCACCATCTTTATTCGCACCGCTCAGCAATATAGCGAGCGCACTGCTGCCATACACCTCTGCCACACTACTAAAGGTCATGTCTATAGAAGGCCGGCTGTAATTGACCAGTTCTGAATAATCCAGCATAAAGGTCTTATCGGCTTCCAGCATCAGGTGATAATTTTGTGGTGCAAGGTAAATGTTGCGTGCTTTTACAGCTTCTTTATCTTCTGGCTCAATAATTCTTCTTTTGGAGGACAGCAGTCTGCCCATTTCACTCTGCACATTGCGGAGCCTGTGCAATACGATGACAACAGGGGTCTGCACATAATCAGGCAGTTCATCCAGAATCCTGCTTAGTACAGCGATGCTACCGGCTGACCCTCCGATTGTGATAATATCGTACTTTTTGTTCTTCATAAATTTACAACATGCGGCTTACCCTTTTCTCCGGTAAATCTTATGCGCTGGATGTATCGTTTCAAATTTTTCATGGATGCTGGCGAAGCGCATGGTTTCTTTGATTCCCATGGCCAGGTAACCACGCGGTGAAAGGCTGTCATAGAATAATTGCAACACGTGGTTCTGCAATTCCCTGTTGAAATATATAAATACATTTCGGCAGCAAATGAGCTGGAACTCATTGAATACGGTATCTGTGACCAGGTTGTGCTGGAAAAAGGTGATATGCTTACGCAGCTCTTTTTTAATCAGCACATTGTCATACCTGGCTGTGTAGTAATTTGAAAAATCGCCTAAACCTCCTGACTGAATGTAATTGTATACATAGTCTTTCATATTATCCAGTGGTAAGATGCCCATGTTTGCCTTTTCAAGGTTCATAGGGTTGAGGTCAGTCGCATATATTTTAGTCCTTCCCAGCAGTCCGGCTTCATGCAGCAGGATGGCCATGGAAAAGACCTCTTCTCCGGTAGAACAACCGGCATGCCATATTTTAATATTCGGGTACGCCGCCAGCTTGGGAAGCACCTGTGTCCGCAGGGTTTGATAAAACAAGGGATCACGGAACATTTCCGTCACATTCACGGTAATATACTGTACCAGCCGGTTAAAAAAATCTGTATCATTGACCAGCAGATACTTCAGCTCAAATGCGGTAGCTATTCCGGCATAGCTCATAAAACGAACAATACGGCGCTTGAGGGATGCCTGCGCATAACCGGTGAAATCATATCCGTATTGCAGTTTTACTATATTAACTATATCAACGAAATCTGCATTAGATATGTCTTCCTTCATAGAAACAATACAAGGTTATACCATCCAAACATGTATAAGCGATAAAAGTTTACTGCTATCGATTGGCTTGGCTATATAATCCGAAGCTCCTGCAGCGATACATTTTTCCCTGTCCCCCGCCATGGCTTTTGCTGTGAGTGCAATGACCGGCAGATTTTGATAACGACTATTTGCGCGGATGCGGCGCATGGCTTCATAACCATCCATTTCCGGCATCATGATGTCCATCAGTACTAAACGAATATCAGGATTTTCTTCGAGTCTTTCAAGTGCTTCTTTCCCATCAGCAGCTGTCACTACATCCAATCCATGACCTGCCAGCAGTGCGCTCAGGGAAAATACATTTCGCATATCGTCGTCAGCCAGTAATACTTTCTGGCCTTCCAGGTTGCTTTCTGTCTTAGGTACCCTGTCTGCAGGTTGAGCTACAGTCGTCTCATTCAGCTTGTAGAGGAAGAGTTCCAGTTCATCCATGAGGCGGTCTCCCGAGAAGGTAGAGTTGCGTACAATGGCTGCTGCGTTCTTTTTCAGCGCCAGTTCATCAGCTTCCGAAATGTCGTGATCAAGGTATACGATCACCGGCAGGTCTCTGGCGGCAGCAATCTGCCTGAGCTGGTTGAGCCTGGCAATGCTTTCTGATATATCAGTACCGGCATCCAGCACAATCCCGTCGTAGGAATGGGATTGTAGTTCCATCGCAGCTTCGGCCAATCCTTTCACCAGGTGGTACTGGGTTTGCAGATGGCGCTCATCACTGAGTGATTGCAGGAAAGGATGATGGAGTAATACGCCTTCTGAAATAACCAGCACTTTTTTCAGCCTGGCATCCAGTTGGGAACTGATACCGGAGAACACTGTTTCCATATCAGTAACCTGCAGCGGCTTCTGCGTATAGCCCTCTACTTTATCACGTACCTGCAGGGAGATTTCTCCTGCCGACACTACGTGTACGAGTATATGTTTCAGCTCTTCGTTGTTCTTTAGAATCTTCAGAATGCTGTTGCCATCTATCAATGGCAGATTCATATCCAGGATGATTGCAGCCGGCAGGAACTTCCGGGCAAAGAACAAACCATCATTCCCGTTCAGGGCTACGATGGTCTTAAATCCTTTTTGTCTGGCAAAGTCCCGGAGGATGGTCGCAAAGCTGGCATCGTCCTCAACGATGAGAATGAGCTTATCCTGCTTGCTTAGAATGTTGCGGTCATCTTCTACCACTTGTTCTCCTGGTGGCAGCACAGGTTCTATTTTAACGGGCAGTTCCTGCACGGGGGCAAGCGCAGCTGTCGGCCGGGGAACGGCATTGGGAGGTGCCCCGGTAGGCATGACAATGGTAAAGGTACTACCCTGCCCTTCTGCACTGACCAGGCGGATCTCGCCACCCAGGCGCTTCATCAGTTCTTTGCTGATGCTAAGCCCCAGGCCTGTACCTCCATATTTTCGGCTGGTAGAACCATCTGCCTGGCGGAAGGCTTCGAAGATCAGTTGTTGCTTATCAGCAGGAATACCGCTACCGGTATCGGATACTGCGATGTGGAGCCCGTCTGCCTGTACAGTCCAGGCCAGTTCAATTGTGCCTTCCTTCGGGGTGAATTTAAATGCATTGGAAAGCAGGTTCTTGATCACCTGTTCCAGGCGCTGGCCATCTGTCTGAATGGTAGCAGGAACAGCCGCGTCTATATTTGTAATGAAGTTAATCTGTTTTTCTTCGGCTACTACATGGAAGAGTTGTTGAAGATCGCTATTGATACTTTTTACAGTTACCGGCTCTATGTTCATTTCCACTTTTCCGGCTTCGATCTTGGACAGGTCCAGGATATCGTTGATGAGTTTAAGGAGATCAGAACCGGATTTGTGAATGATACCGGCATATTCCATCTGCTTTGGGCTCAGATTCTGTTCTTTGTTTTCTTCCAGCAGTCGGGCAAGGATCAGTACACTATTGAGTGGTGTACGTAGCTCGTGCGACATGTTTGCCAGGAATTCAGATTTGTAGGTACTGCTTTGCTCCAGTTCTTCCGCTTTCCTGGACAGCTCTTGCCGGGCCATTTCGAGGGCTTTGTTCTGCACACTCATTTCGTCATTCACCTGGCGCAGTTCTTCTTCCTGTACCCGCAGCTCTTCTTCGGAGGCCTGGAGTATTTCTGACTGGCGGGTCAGTTCTTCGTTGGATTGACGCAGTTCTTCCTGCTGTGTTTCAAGAATCTCTTTCTGATCCTGTACGCGGCGCAGGAGCTCCATAACTTTTTTGCGGGAGCTGGCAGCATTGACAGCTACTGCGATGGCGTGCGAGGTATTGCGCAGCAGGTCTATGGCTCTTTCGCTCAGCTGATTAAATGAAACCAGTTCTATCAATCCTACCAGGTCATTATCAGCCCACAGGGGCAGGCATATAACGGTGCCGGGGGTATCATTCCCGGTGGCGGACTCCAGTCGCCAGTAACTGGCAGGAATATCTTTTATAACAGTTAGTTCTTTCCGGGTGGCCGCTTCGCCGGTGATGCCTTCGTGCAGTTCGTAGGACTTCTTGATAGTGGAAGGTAGTCCTTTGCCGGCACAGAACTTCAGCATTTTGCTCTCATCGTCATAACAATAAAAGACAGCGGCGGGCAGGTCCAGGTAAGTGATCAGGGCCTGCAGAATTTTGCTGGCAAGGGCATCAATTGCAACATCTCCCTGCAAGCTTTCGTTAACCAGGCTCATACCGGTGAGCATCCAGTTATTAGCATTGGCATTGGCATTGAGTATTTCGGTTTCCCGCAGTTTAACCTGTAGTTCTTTCTGTGCTTTGAGCCGGTTATTGAATTCGCGGAAGGAGATCACCATGAGCACGAGCGCGACAAACAATATGAAACAGGTATTAAGGATGAGGGCAGTGGAGGCCCTGGCTACAGATTCAGTATTAGCGCTATTGCGGTTGGCAAGCAGCAGGCGTTCCTCGACAATTATATCCTGGATATCATTATGAATCTTTGTCGCCATGAGGCGTTCCTCATTGGTAATTTCCGTAACATGTGAATACACGTAGTTCGTGTCGTGCCTGACACCCAGCCCTTCCCAGTAATTAAGGAGTCCTATTAATTCCTTTTCAATGGCGATTGTTTTTTTCAGCTGACTGGCGTTGTCCCTAACCATTTTACGGAGATCGTAGAAGGCTGGCAATATTTTTGGATGTATTTCGAAGTAAGAATCAAGGTATTTAAATATATGAGTACTTCTATATGCAGTACCTGCAGATTCAATTTCGTAAACATATCTATTGATACGTTGCGCAGTAGTGATCACTTCATAGGAGTGTTCTACCCATTCAGCCTGTGAGCGTTGCTTTTTGAAAGTGATATAGGTAAAGATGCCACCGACTATTACCAACAGGATAGCAATAGAAAATCCGAGATACAGACGTGACTTTAAGGAGTTCTTCATAGTAGACAAATATAATGCTTTACTTATAAACGTTCGGGGAAGCTTCGGTGCAACTTCGATGTGATAAGGGCATTATAAGGGCACTATAAGGTCACCAAAAGGTCACTTCAATATCCCCGGGATATTGAGGTGACCTTTTGGTGACCTTTTGGTGATGTTTTGGTGATAGGTTAGTATCGAAGCTTAGGGTTGTTTTCATATAGATAGAATATAGGTATAATGCAGGGACGTATATTAATCTCCATAATATGGCCATTATTGCCCTGTTGGTAGTAATTTACAGCCAAATTCGAGTGCTAAAAACGTAAACTAAACATTTACCGCCCCGAATATTTTTAAATAAATTATAATATAAAATAATTAACGAATTATTTGCAAAAAGGGGAAAACCTTTCAGGTTGGTTTTGAGTATATATGGGTAAGCCATTAGTAGACCATGCAAAATCGACTACACTGCAATAAAATCGTGAACAATTTTATTAAACACACTAAAAAACCAGGTTGTACATCCCGTACCACCATTCTTCAAAAATAAAAGCCAATATATGAGTAGTAAAATTCTGCTTATTGAAGATGATGAAGTGATGCCGAAGATTGTAGAAAGAATCCTGCACAAAGAAGAATACAAAATTGAACATGTGACTAATGGCAAAGAGGCTTTCCAGAAACTGGAAGATACCGATTATGGTTTTGACCTGATCATAACTGATATTATGATGCCATATGCTAATGGTTTCGAGATTCTCAGCAGGGTAAAAAACCGTAAAGAAGGTAAACCAATTCCTGTGATTATTGTTTCTAATGCAGGGAATGAGGATATGATACTGGAAGGCTTCAAACTGGGAGCTGACGATTTCCTGAAAAAACCAGTGATACCAGGGGAATTGCTGATCAGGGTAAAAAGACTCCTGATGCAATACAACCGGTAGTAACCGGCTGATATTCTATGTGACCGATGACCAATTGACCAATCCTTATGGAATTTAGCTTTTATGAGTTCAGGTATGCTCCGTTAAGTATACAGATAGCTGGTATTTTTATTGTTGTTGCCATCGTGTGTACGCTATTGGCGTACTTTTCTATATTGGTGGGCAGGTACAGAGCCTACCGCCAGTCAGAAAGGCTGAAGAAGCTGCACCCGATCATCGACGAGCAGCTCATGGAACATATACTCCTGAACGAAGAGCTGGCCAGTGATGTACCTGCCGACCAGGTGCAACTTCCCCTGGAAAGCTTTCAGCAACCCGTATTTGAGAAGAAATGGGCCCGCCAGGCACTCATCGACCGTCTTATCCATTATAGAAATAATGTAAGAGGCTCGATGGGCGAGCAATTGCGTAACCTGTACATTCAGCTGGACCTGGATAAGGATTCCCTGAAGAAAATGAAATCCCGTAAATGGGAAAGAAAGGTGCAGGGCCTGGCAGAAATGAGCAACATGAATATGTCCATTGCGGACGTAACCATCCTTCCGCTGACGAATAGTAATAACCGTGAGCTTCGTGCAGCAGCCCGCCATGCTTATATTAAGCTAAGTAAGAATGAACCTTTCAAGTTCTTCGACGTGGTGACAGAACCCCTCCTGCTCTGGGACCAGGTAGAGTTGTTCAAAATTATTTCTACTACTGAGCACATTGCCATTCCCAATTTTGCACAATGGATCACTTACTCTTCCAATAAATCAATTGTATCCTTCTGCCTGAAGCTGGTGGTGCACTACAATCAGCTAAGTGCAGTGCCTGCTGTAATCAGGCTGCTGGATACCAAAGATCACTATGTACGTGCGGATGCTATTAACTGCCTGGGCAAGATGAAAGTCGAGGATGTGGAGGAAAAGCTGGTGCATATGTACAACAGCCAACCTCTCAACTGCCGCCTGGAAATACTGAAAGCATTAGGTAGGATCAGTAGTGGTAAATATGTAGATTTCCTGCGCCAGGAATTCCTGCACGCCACCGATTTTGAAGTTCGTAAACATGCTGCCAAATCCCTCATTAATAATAAATGGGCGGCCAAAGGCCTGATTCAGGAACTGATTGATACTGCGACTGCAGAAAACAAGCTGATCCTGAAACATAGCATGAACCCATTAATAAAATTCTAGTTGTGAATGGATAATATCTGGGAAACCTTAGGGCGAATCTACGAGAATGGTGTTTTCATATATGGAACAGTACTGCTGGTGACATACGCCTTGCTGGCCATCTTCTCTATGATCTCCGTACGCGCCTATGCCAAAAGGGATAATGTGGACCAGCTGAATACATTACTCAGTTCTCCGTTGGCCCCAGGCATTACTGTGCTGGCCCCTGCCTTCAACGAAGGTCTCACGATTATTTTTAATGTACGCTCCCTGCTCACGCTGAACTACCCCAGGTATGAGATTATCATTGTCAATGATGGTAGTACGGACAACAGCCTGGAACAAATGATTGAAGAGTTCCAGCTGGTGCCTGTGGACTTTGCCTACAATGCAAAAATCCAGACCAAGCCCGTGCGTAAGATCTATAAATCTTCCAATCCAGCCTACGCCAAACTAATGGTGATAGACAAGGTGAATGGTAAAAGTAAGGCAGATGCTGTGAATGCAGGGATCAATGCTGCTGCTTACCCCCACTTTGTATGTACAGACGTAGATTGCATTCTCGATAAAAATACCCTGCTGGAACTGATCAAACCAGTGATGCAGGAAGAAAAAAAACGTGTAATCGCCACCGGTGCTACCCTGCGTATTGCCAACTCCTGTGAGTTCGACCAGGGTGTAATGACCCGTATGCGCCCGCCCCGCCAGCTCCTGCCCCGCTTCCAGGAAGTAGAATATATCCGTGCTTTCGTATTGGGAAAGATGGGCTGGACCCTGCTGAACTGTGTACCAAATGTATCAGGCGGTCTCGGCCTTTTTGATAAAGAAATAGCCATCCGCAGTGGTGGATACGACCATAGCTCCTTCGGTGAAGATATGGAGCTGATGACCCGTATGTGCCGCTATGCACACGACAATAAGATTGAATACGCCATTCGCTATATACCCAAGACTCTCTGCTGGACAGAAGCACCTGTGACCGTCAAGATCTTCAACCGCCAGCGTACCCGCTGGGCCAGGGGACTTGCACAACTCATGTATGCTCACTTCGGTATGTTCCTGAACCCAAGGTATGGCAGGATGGGGATGATCATATTCCCGTACAACTTCTTTTTTGAGCTGCTGGCCCCCATCATTGAGTTCACCGGTATCATCTACTATATAGTCATGGGCATCTTCGGACTCATCAACTGGCCAACAGCCCTTATCCTCTTATTATTTGTATATACATATTCGGTGATGATCACGACGATCGCCATCCTCTGGGATCAGTTGTCGTTCAAATATTACCGTACATGGAAGGAAGTAGCGTTCCTGTGTCTGACACCATTTATGGAATTCTTCCTGTACCATCCCCTCATCGTGATTTTTGCCCTGCGTGGATATTGGTACTTCCTGACCGGGAAGAAGAGTACCTGGGGGAACATGCAGCGACGCGGATTTCAGCAAACACCTAAACCAGCTGCTACAGCAGCTGCAGCTAAATAAATACGCCTGTGGAACTGATAAGAAATTTTTACGAAGGCTTTGTGTTCATTTATGGTTGCACCATGCTGTTCATGTATGCGTTGCTGGCGTTGCTCTCCCTGCGAGGCATCCGGAAGTTCCAGCGTAAGAACAGCTATGTAGATTATACCAAGATGCTGCAGTCGCCGCTGGCACCGGGCATTTCTATTATTGCCCCGGCCTTCAACGAGGCGGTGACCATCATTCAAAACGTACGCTCCCTGCTCACGCTGAACTACCCCACCTTCGAGGTGATCATCGTGAACGATGGCAGCACGGATGATACTTTGCAGAAACTGATCGACGAATTTGAACTGGTTGAAATGGACTTTGCCTACAACGCGCGCATTAACTGTAAACCGGTAAAGCGCCTGTTCAAGTCCACCAATACAGCCTACGATAAACTGGTGGTGGTCGATAAAATCAATGGTAAGAGTAAGGCGGATGCATCCAATGCAGGCATCAATGCGGCTGTTTACAATTACTTTTTATGTACGGACGTGGATTGTATCATTGAGAAAGATACTCTCATGCGTATGATCAAACCATTCATGGATGAAGAGCACCATAAGATCAAAGAAATCGGGGAGCCTTGTCCGGAATGTGGTTATGTACATGTGAAAGAGGATAGTATCCGTGTCATTGCTACCGGAGCTACCCTCCGTATAGCCAACAGTTGTGAGATCGATGAAGGGGTGATCACCCGGGTGCGCCCGCCGGAAAAGTGGCTGCCACGCTTCCAGGAGATGGAATACCTGCGTGCATACGTACTGGGTAAGATGGGTTGGAGTGTGATCAACTGTGTGCCGAACGTATCCGGTGGCCTGGGTTTATTTGACAAGGAAATTGCCATCAAAGCCGGTGGATACGACAGTAAATCATTTGCGGAAGATATGGACATCGTGACACGTATGTGTACTTACATGATGGACAATAATATGAAGTATGCCATCCGTTACATTCCTACTACCCAGTGCTGGACGGAAGGCCCTCCTAATATGAAAGTATTCAGCCGTCAGCGTACCCGCTGGGGACGGGGTCTGGCAGAGATCATCACTATACACAGGAAGGTTATTTTCAATCCCCGTTACAAACAATTGGGGATGGTGGTACTACCTTACAACCTGTTTTTCGAATTCCTGGCCCCCATCATCGAATTTACAGGGATTATTTATTATATCTACCTCATTATTACCAACCAGATCAACTGGCAGTTTGCATTGATCCTGCTGGCGTTTGTGTATTTCTATTCAGTGATGATCACAACCCTGGCAATATTGTGGGACCATATGACCTATCAATACTACCGTACCTGGAGAGAGGTATTAGGTCTGGCACTGATGGCATTTATAGAACCTTTCGTATACCATCCACTCATCGTATTTTTTGCCCTGCGAGGTTATTTCAACTTCCTAACAGGTAAGAAACACACATGGGGGAACATGCAGCGTCAGGGATTTGGTAAGAAAAAACCTGCAAACACCTAAGATGATGTCTTTTTTTAAACATATACTATCAGGTACCCTGATCTGCCTGTCCTTACAGGCAGAAGCACAGTTATTCAAGAAAGGCCCTGATGCGGATGACCTCTATAATGAGGCGGTGAAAGAAACAAAGGCGCAGCATTATGCAAAAGCAATAGAGCTTTCCAGGGCTGCATTGGCAAAGCGACCTGAATTTACCGACCAGGAATTGCTGCTGGGCAGACTTTACATGCTCACAGGACAGACAGATGCAGCACGTAAACATGTAAAAGCAGTTCTGGCTAAAGATCCGCTATACAGGGATGCCTACCTGTATGCGATCAATATTGAACTGGGTGCAAAGAAGTATGAAGAAGCAGCATGTTATGTAGATGAGGGATTGTACCATTTTCCTGCGGACAAAGACCTGATGCTGAAAAAGCTGGGAATCCTGGATGCCAGTGAAAACTTCTTCCAGGGAGGCATTTATGCAAATTCATTACTAGAGAAATATTCGGACGATACTGTCGTGACCCGTGCCTATACCGGTCACTATATGCTGGCAGGCCATTACTACCAGGTAAGAGGCAATCAGCTGCTGGCACAGCAAAATTATGAAAAGGCCCTGCTGATAGACCCGAATAACAGGGAGGCAAAAGAGGCTATCACGAACATGTATATCCGTAACGGTAGCTATACCAGTGCGATAGAGCAAATCAATGCCGAACTGGCATCCAATCCGGGTTCTTATGACCTGATGATGCGTAAGCTGGGATTGCTGCAGGACACACATGATTATGCAGGTGCACTTGCTTACCTGCAACAGATCCTGAAGCGGTTCCCGAACGATGCCAAGGCACGTAGCATGGAAACTCCATTGCGCATGGAAGCGGCAGCATGGTATGCAAATACTGACCCTTACTTATTGTATCAGGGTGTGCTGGAAAAGAACCCCGGCAACCGTGAGGCACTGGATAAGGTAATTGGCTTAAGCATGTCACGTGGCGCATATCGCGAAGCACTGGCATGGATTAACCGTGGCCTGAAGAATAGTCCTAACGATCAACGCCTGCTGGCACTGAAAATGGATGTACTTGAAAGCGACAGGAAATTCACAGAAGCGGCAGCAATCGCAGAGAAATTGCGTGTAAGCAATCCCGGTAACGCTGACCTGAAAAGCAGGTATACGGCCCTGAAAATAGCAAGTGGACGGGATTACCTGTCACAGCAGCAATACGACCTGGCATTGTCAGAGTTCTCCAAAGCCCTGCAGGCAGATCCAAAGGATACAGCAGCACTGGACATGACTGCCAATACATACATTATTCAGAAAGATAATGCCCGTGCACTGCAGGTATTGGATAAAGCACTGGCCACCTACCCGAACAATACCCGGTTCCTGATTAAGAAAAGCAGTGTACTGGCGGATATGGGACAGTATGATGAAGCAGCAGGGATTGCAGCGCAACTGCTGGAACGTAATCCGGGTGATGAACGCTACCAGGCCAACCTTGTAGACCTGCGCCTGACAGCCGGCAGGATCCTGATGCAATCAGAAGAATATGATATGGCAGCAGGGCAATTCAGGGCTGTACTGGCAGAACAGCCGAACAACCTGGATGCGATCAACTACCTGATCAATATGGAAAGTGCGGTAGGGCAGCCGGATAGTGCATTAATGTATGCAGACCAGGGATTGAAATTTTATCCTGACAATAAAGACCTGCTACTGAAAAAGGCGGGTGTACTGACGGCTATGCACCGATACGCAGAATCAAACGACATTGCTTACCAGCTGATGCAACGTTACCCCTTCACGGTCAAGTACCGAAATGCTTATACGGATGGATTGCTCGCAGAAGGCACTGCCTACCAGCGAAACAACCAGCCGGATAGTGCACTGACTGTATTTAAGCAGGTACTGGCTGTGAACAGACGTGACTCAATGGCTTTATTATATACAATCAACCTGCTGAATGGCAAGCAGCAATATGACAGTGCGCTGGCCTATGCAAATGAGGGAATCCGTTATTATCCCAATAATGATGCATTCATTCAAAAACGTGCTGTGACACTGGAAAGCAAGAAGGAATATGTCGCCGCATCGGCAGCGGCAGATTCTGTGGTGGTATTGAAGAATACTCCTGCCAATGAGGATTATGCTGATTACCTGAAGAGCAAGACCCTGAAGAACCAGTTTGGTATGTACTACCTCAATACCAATTATGATTACACTTCTACGAAATATAACATTGCCACACTGGAATACCGTCACTACATTCCAAGAGGCTCCTGGGCTGCCCGCCTGAACTATGCAGGCCGTACACAGGGCACCGGGCTGATGGGCGAAGCGGAGATCTATTATAACCATACACCCAGGATGTATTCTTATGGTTTGCTGAACTATTCCAATGGTATTGTGTTCCCGCAGTTCAGGGTAGCCTATTCCCTCTTCAAAACCTTTAAGCACAATATAGAAGGTGAACTGGGTGTACGCTACCTGAAGGCGGACAGTGTAAACAGTATTTCAGGTGTCGCATCAGTAGCGAAAACATGGAAGGATTTTTGGGTAAACTTCAGGGCGTATTTCATCAGCGACTCACCGAACTTCTATACTTCTTTTAACCTGACGAGCAGGTATTATATGAATCATAGCCAGGATTATATCATGTTTGTAGCAGGACTGGGTACATCGCCGGATGATAGAAGCCGGCTGGTACAGTTCCCGAAACTGGCGGGATTATTGACAAGGAGTGTGGGGGCCGGTTATCTGAAGACATTCAAATACAGAACTTCTGTAGGTGTGTATGGGACCTGGATCAATCAGAAGATTAACGATACAGACTACCAGAACCAATATGATCTTTATATAACTTTACAACGTAAGTTTTAAATATACTGACTCCCTCCCTGATCCGGAGGGAGTTTTTCTTTCAGTCTAATTTTAAATTTTCATGTTCAGAATGATGCAGTCATTGTTATTAATATTAACCATGTTTTCATGTCAGTCTTCGGTTTCCCGGATAGACCTGAAGAAACATGTGATTGTGTTGCCGGTGGAAGCTACGAAGAATGAAACGCATGCAGGTACGGTATTGCAGGATTATGTGAAGCGGATAACGGGGATGACATTGCCGGTGATTAAAGAGAATGTGTATCAGAAAGATCAGGCCGCGATTTTTGTAGGAAATACGGAGCATAGTACTTCTTATGGTAAATTGAAAGGAGAAGGTTTCGTGATTGCGGCGGATATGCGTGATGTGTATATCAAAGGTGGCAGTGGCAAAGGTGTGGTGTACGGGGTATATACATTGATTGAGAAATACTTTGGTGCACGGAAATATGCGGAAGGACCGGCGGTGGTACCTGCTACAAAAGAAGTAAGTGTACCACAACAGTTGATGGACAAGCAGGAGCCGACCTTAGTATACCGGGAAACGTATTATCCGGAAGCGTTTGACAATGAATACCTGGAATGGCATAAGCTGCACAGGTTTGAAGATTTGTGGGGGCTATGGGGACATTCCTTCTTTAAGATTGTGCCACCTAAGACTTATTACGCTACGCACCCGGAATATTATGCGCTGGTAGATGGGAAGAGACAGGCAACACAATTGTGCCTGAGCAATGAAGGGGTATTTAATGTGACGGTGGATTACCTGCGTAAAGCCATTGCAGATAATCCGGATGCTTTATATTGGTCTATTGCAGCAGAAGATGGGGGTGGTTTTTGTACCTGTGATCAGTGTAGTCAGGTGAATAAAGAAGAAGGCAGTGCATCGGGGAGCCTGATCCAGTTCATCAATAAAGTAGCTGCGAAATTTCCTGATCAGCATTTTACCACTTTAGCTTATTTATATACTGCGAAAGCACCTTTGAAGACGAAGCCGGCTTCGAATGTATATATCATGCTGAGTAGTATAGATGCTTACAGGCAGGAGCCTTTAAGTACGATACCATCGGCGGCGGATTTCAGGAAGAACCTGGAGAGCTGGGGAGCATTGACAGATCATCTCTTTGTGTGGGATTATACAACGCAGTTTACGAATTACCTGGCACCGTTTCCTGATTACAGGAATTTGCAACCGAATCTGCTGTACATGACAGCGCATAAGGTACGTGGAGTATTCTCACAGGGAAGTGGCGATACTTATGGTGATATGGATGCGTATAATGCTTATTTACAGGCTAAGTTATTATGGGATCCTGCTGCAGATGCAGTAGCGATAACGAAGGATTTCTTTGATGGATATTATGGCAAAGCGGGTGTACCAGTGCTGGATTATGTAAATGCATTAAGTGCATCTAAGGCGCAACTGGATATTTATGGTAATCCGGTAGCCAGTGCTAAAAATTATTTATCGCCGGAAGCGATTGATAAATATTCTACCATCCTGGATAAAGCAGAAGCTGCTGCTGAGGGGGAGTACCTGAAGCGGGTGTACAATACCAGATTGGGACTTGAATACTGTGTGTTGCAGCAATCCCGCTTCTATGGAACAGATAAATATGGGTATCTGCAGGCATCGGGAGATGGGTTTGTGGTGAATCCGCGCTGGCCGGAAAGGGTGAAGAAATTTGTGGCGCAGTGTAAGGTAGCGGGTGTGAAGGAATTATCAGAAGGCGGTGCGTCGCCGGATGCTTATCAGCAGGAATGGGATACTATATTTTCTAAGAAGTGGGTGAATAGCATAGCGTATAATGCAAAGGTGACCTTATTGAATCCACCATCAGATGAATATCCGGCTAAGAGAGAAAGGACATTGACGGATGGATTGTTGGGAACAAAGGATTTTAGTATTAACTGGTTGTTTATTTATGGAAAGGACCTGGTGGCAACGATTGACCTGGGTGCGCAGAAGACGGTGAATACTTTACAGGTTAATTTTTTAAATGACCCAAGGCATTATATCTTCAATCCTGCAACGATTACGGTAGAGACATCAGTAGATGGCGTGAATTTCACAAAGGCAGGAACGCAGCGGACTCCTTCCATTGCGGATGAGGATTATACTACCAGTATCAATACCTACAAGTTTGGCTTATCAGCAGTGCAGGCAAGGTATGTACGGGTGACGGGACAGTGTCAGGCTTCGGTACCGGGATGGCGGGGAGCGCCGCCGACGAAGCGGCCTTCGGTGTGTGCTGATGAAGTTTATATCCTTTAAATAAAAAAGGGCCTTGCGGCCCTTTTTTTAGATCTTAAAATGTACATAATAATTACTTTCTAACTGTTCTATCACGGCTTCTGCGGTTTCTACTGCCGCTTCTGCGTTCCGGCCTGTGATAATGTTTTCATCACTGACCACCTTTTCCCCTTTATAGAATACAGCACCTATTTCTTTCAATCTTGTTTCCAGTGGGAAAGGTACTTCTCCTTTTTCTTCTTCATTGGAAATAGCGGTAACATTCCTGCCAGCGAGAAGACTCATACCACTTTTATCTTTTGAACAACATAACCCGGCTACACCATGTGCAACAGCAGCAATGGGTTTGTGGGCCTTGTTGAAGTCCTGCAGTAAAGCATTCAATTCCTTGTTGTCCACCAAATCCCACATGGCTCCTCTCCCACCTGCTATAAAGATGGAATCGTAATTTTCGGCGCTCACTTCGGAGAGTTTCAGCGAATTTTCCAGCCAATAGATAGCGTCCTGATCAGCCAATAACTGGTGATGTTGCTCTGCTGTTGGATCTAAGGTCACCCTGCCACCTTTGGGCGAAGCGACCTGAACGTCGGCACCGGCTTCGATAAATGCATAGTAAGGGGCTGCCAGCGTATCAAGCCATAGACCTGTGTTACCTGGCTGATGGTGGGTTGTGGTTACTAACAATATCTTCATAAGCATTTGTTTTTGAAGCAAATATTGCTGCAATAATAATGCCCCGGAGCAGTGCTCCGGGGCATTAAATTGTTAAAGTACCGTAATAATTTATCTATTTTAAAGTAACTACTACTACAGAAGTTGCAGGCAGTTCAACTACCAGGTCATTACCCTGTTTTTTAGCACCATTGAAAGTGGCAGTCTTCACCTTGTTAGGATTTTCGAAGGTATTGATGTCGGTGTATTTGCCGGAGCTCAGTACCTGGCCACTTACGGTTTTCCATTGTACATCTTTCAGGTTCGCAGTCACTGTGATCTTTTTAGCAGGATCCAGGTTTACGAAGGAGATGTGAACAGCACCGGTGGAGTCTTTGGATGCGGAGGCATTGACAGCAGGAATGCTTTCATTGCCATTGGTATAGGATGGGCTATTCAGCTGGATAGGCAGGTAAGCGGCATCCATGTGCACCTGGAACAAGTCAAAGACATAGTAAGTAGGTGTGAGCAGCAGTTTTTCCTTGTCGGTCAGGATCAGGGACTGTAATACGTTGACAGTCTGCGCCAGGTTTGCCAGTCTTACGCGGTCACTATGGTTGTTGAAGATATTAAGTGTAGAAGCAGCGATGAGGGCATCTCTGAGGCTGTTCTGCTGATAGAGGAAACCGGGGTTGGTACCTGGTTCCACATCTGTCCAGATGCCCCATTCGTCTACAGCCAGGGCTACGCTCTTTTTAGGATCGTATTTATCCATTACAGCGGAGTGCTTGGTTACGAGTGTATCCATGAGCAGGCATTTCCGCATGGTGGTGAAGTATTCTTTTTCGTCGAATTTAGTAGCGGAACCTTTGTGGCCCCAGTCGCCAGGAATGGTGTAATAATGTAAGGACAGGCCCCACATCATGTGCAGGGGAATCTCTTTCATACATACTTCAGTCCAGTGGTAGTCAAAGTCGCTGGCACCGCTGGCCATTTTTTTCAGTCTGGCACCCGGATAATCGCGGGCATAGGTAGCATAGCGGCGGAACTGGCCGGCATAGAATTCGGGGGTCATGTTACCACCGCAACCCCAGCTTTCGTTACCTACGCCCCAGAAGCCTACTTTCCAGGGAGCAGGGTGACCGTTTTCAGCACGGAGCTTGCTCATAGGGCTGGTGCCGTCGAAGTTGAAGTATTCAACCCATTTGGACATTTCTTCGACCGTGCCGCTACCTACGTTCGCAGAGATGTAGGGTTCAGTGTGCAGGAGTTCGCAGAGCTCCATGAACTCGTGGGTACCGAAGGAGTTGTCTTCAGTAACGCCGCCCCAGTTGGTATTGACCATTTTAGGGCGATCGGATCTTTTACCGATACCGTCACGCCAGTGGTATTCGTCTGCAAAGCAGCCACCGGGCCAGCGGAGGTTCGGGATGTGGATCTTTTTAAGAGCATCCACGACATCGAGGCGGATGCGGTCTTTTTT
Organism: Chitinophaga silvisoli; assembly: GCF_003412465.1. GTDB lineage: Bacteria > Bacteroidota > Bacteroidia > Chitinophagales > Chitinophagaceae > Chitinophaga > Chitinophaga silvisoli. The sequence goes on along the minus strand of NZ_QTJV01000010.1, from coordinate 319,302 downwards.
GGGTACGTTCAGGGAGGAGTCTACCCAGAAACCACCATAAATGCAGTGGCCGAGGTGCTCGGAAAAATGACCGTAGATGTGGCGGCTGATCTGGTGATCTGATTTACCAGATACCGTCAGGCTGGCAGTAGTTTGTGCCTTTGCAACATGCATGATCATCAAAAGCACCAGGAAAGTGAGATTCTTTTTCATATACAATTTTCATTAGCTTAATTGCGAAGACGTGGAACGATGGCTAAGATAGAAAAATTAATTGTCAATTATACAACTATTTTATCATTTTGGGTTTAATTATGCATGCGGCAGGCTTCCGGAGAAATTCTGCAGGGTACCAGCCGGGCTTTTCAACTTTTAATATAACTAATAATACTCCGTTAAATGTAAGTGCCTTTTTGAGGCTTAGGCTACATTTGCGGGTATGGAAAAGATCATCTCGAACACAGTTACATTGAACGCCAGTCCTGAGAAGGTTTGGGCTTTGCTCACGGAGCCTGCATATGTAAAGCAATATATGTACAATAGTGACCTGGTTACAGACTGGCAGCCGGGTCAGCCGGTGATTTTTAAAGGTGAGTACCAGGGGCAGGAAATGGTGTTTGTAAAGGGGTTTGCCCTGGAGAACCGGCCTTATTCGCTTTTATCTTATTCTGTATTTGATCCGAATGCGAAATACACGGATGAGCCCTGGAATTATCTGACGGTGACATATAAGCTGGAGCCCATGGGGGATCAGACGCAGCTGACGATAACGCAGGGAGACTATACAAAGGTGCAGGATGGAGAGAAGAGGTATGAGGATGCTGCTAATGCGGGAGGATGGAGCAGTATACTTGAAAAGATCAGGGAGCTGGTGTAGGGGCTAATTTTGAGGAATATCTTACTTTCATGAAAAGTTCCGTCATGAGGGATGATATTCCTTTTCATTTACCAGATCGGCCTGCGAATGTATTACAGGCTGTAGCGCTAAAGGAGGATACCTTGATACTACCTTCAGCAGCTGTTCATTCTACCATTACGCAATGGTTGTTTGACGGTATTTATATGCGGCATAGTGTTCATCACTTCAACGACTATCTGTCTTTTTCCAGGAAGAATGAAACGGATACGATCAGTCTTTCATTCAATATCAGCGGGCATACGTTGATCAGGCAGGAAGGTGCATTGTATGAGGTGCGGGGGCAGGTGCATAATATTATTTATGCAAATGGGTACATGAATACGTTTGAGAATAAATCGCTGGATGCGGAGAATTTGAGTATAGAGTTTTCAAGAGCGGCGTTCCTGGAATTGACAGCGGGGAGTAATGATACAATGAAGCGGTTTGCAGACCGGTTACTGGAGGGAGGACCTGTGGTGATGGGCTTACAGTCATTGCCAACGAATGCGGCGATACAAAGGGTATTGCAGGAGATTATACAGTGTAGTTTTACGGGGCACCTGAAGAAATTGTTTTTATTGTCGAAGAGTATTGAGTTGCTGGTATTGCAGGCGGATGCCTGGCACCAGGCTTTTCAGTATCAGGAGCGGCAGCAGTATAGGCGGGATGATGTGGAGCGTATTTATTATGCACGGGAATACCTGATTAATAATATGGAGATGCCGCCGAGTTTGTCGGAGTTGTCAAGGATCGTGGGGATGAATGAGTTTAAGCTGAAAAAGAAGTTTAAGGAGGAGTTTAATATGACGGTATTTGGGTATTTGGCGGATTATCGTTTAGGCGTGGCGAGGAGTTTTTTGGAAGATGGAAATAAGGCGGTGGGAGAGATTGCTTATGAGCTGGGATACTCGTCCCCACAGCATTTCAGCGCGGCGTTCAGGAAGAAGTATGGGATAGCACCGAGTGAGTTGAAGAAATAATTTTTAAAAATAATTGGCGAATATTTGGTGGATTAAAAACAATTCGTACATTTGCAATCCCAATCGCAACCACAGTGAAGCGAAAACGGAAAAAAGCTCTTAAAAAACACAAGCGGAAGTAGCTCATTTGGTAGAGCACGACCTTGCCAAGGTCGGGGTGGCCGGTTCGAGCCCGGTCTTCCGCTCAGAGGTAGAAGCCTGATAAGTAATCTTATCAGGCTTTTTTGTTTTCAGCCGGGTGATAGTTTTCTATCTATGGCTTGTTAGCATTGCATTTCAGCTGCCATTCACACTACATGAAAAAACCGCATTGGCCTATGGCGAATGCGGTTTTTTTTAAACTAAAAAAGCCTTCCGGTTTGACCGGAAGGCTCTCTCAATATGATAAAATCCTTACTTGTACTTAGGATTATAAAGCGTGTTTTCTGGAACATTTACTTCAGGCTTACCAGGATAACGGTGTTTATACAATTGGTAGCAACCTCCCAGGACAAAAGACAAAAAGCAGAAAATGCTTATATAAAATAAAAATCTGGAAGACGACACCCAGTTATTGGTAAAGTCATTCTTGTTTACAACAGTATTATTTTCCATATCTATGTATTTCGCATTGCAAACTTACATCATGTCAAATGAAAATCAAAGTAAATTTTTACAATTCCCTTACTCTTTTTCCAAAGTTCTGAAAGTCTTCCTGTTCAGGAAATAATACCTCCAGATCATGATACCGTGGAACACCCCGGTCATGCCCAGCAACTTCTTCTGTGGCAAGGGGTGCTTTTCTCCTGTATACTTCCTGCGCCAGCGGAGATAGTCTACATAAGCTTTGTAAATCGCCTTCATATCTTTCGGTTTTCCGGCCACCAGGCTCTTCACCCCTGCCAGCACATCCAGGAAAAAGCGTTGGAAAAGTACGATCCATCTATCATGCGGATGCAGGTTCTTCCACAACATCATCAGGTTATTCCTGAAATTCAGGTAGACCTTTCTCGGATTTCCCTGCGGCAGGCTCCCCCCTCCTACGTGATATACAATTGATTCGGGACAATAACAGATCCTGTAACCAGCCCGTTTCAGGCGCCAGCACAAATCCACCTCTTCCATATGCGCAAAGAAATCGGCATCAAAACCACCTACCTCATGAAAACAGGAAGAACGTATGAATAATGCAGCACCTGTAGCCCAGAAGATATCCTGTTCATCATCGTACTGCCCTTCGTCCGTTTCGGTTGTATACAGGATACGGCCCCGGCAAAAGGTATAGCCCAGGATATCCATCCATCCACCCGCAGCACCGGCATACTCAAACTCCGGCTTATTATAATAGGCTCTCAGCTTCGGCTGACAGGCTGCTACATGGTAATCTCTCCTCATTAATGCGACAACAGGCTCAATCCAACCCGGCTCCACTTCCACATCCTGGTTCAGCAATACATAGATATCTGCCTGCACATGTTGCAGGGCTTCGTTATATCCCCCGGCAAACCCGTTATTAGTAGTATTCTGAATAATTTTTACAGCGGGAAAATTCTCGCGTACATAAGCCACGCTATCATCCGTGGAAGCATTGTCTGCTACGTATAACTGCAGGTTCTCATAAGTTGACCTGCATACGGAAGGCAGAAAATCTTCCAGAAACTTACGTCCGTTCCAATTCAGGATGACAACTGCTACCGATGGTGCTCCAGACAATAGATTCAGTATTATACGTGAGTAATATATTTAGCGTTGCAAATATGCGAAAAATACACAAGTGTGTAAGGGTCATTTTGTCCTTATTGCTCAAACATTTTGTGCTTATTGCTTAAATTCGATCCTCATATGTTCAAACAGTTCATAGGCTGGAAATTCCTGCTGGTCACTGCGGCGGTACTCATTATCGTGGGTACTATCTGGTATGTAAGCAGTCTGGCACGTAAGATCGAAGACGAAGAAACCCGTAAGGTGGCTACATGGGTGGCGGCCAACAGAGAGTTATTACAGGCACCTGATGAGGCAAACCTGAACCTTGCGGTAGAGATCATTACTAACAATACCACCATTCCTGTGATTATCACGGACCGGGAGGGGCATATTATCGACTCCCGCAACCTGGATACGGTTCGGATCTCACATAACCCACAATACATTGAAGATGAATTAAATACATTCAGAAAGCAACACCGTCCCTTCATCATGGAGATCGATGCCCGGAATAATTTGTACAACTACATTTATTATGGTGACTCGCTGATTCTCAAACAGGTTCGCTATTATCCATATATACAATTGATGGTGGTAGCCTTGTTTGTGAGTATTATGCTGATTGCCTTGTCCTCCTCTAACCGTGCGGTCCAGAATCTTGTATGGGTGGGGATGGCAAAGGAGACGGCACACCAGTTGGGGACTCCCCTCTCTTCTATAGAAGCCTGGATCGAGCTGCTCAAAGAAACGGAGGGCAACGAGCTGATGGCGACGGAGTTGACGAAGGATGTGGACAGACTGAAACTGATTACGGAGCGTTTTTCCAAGATCGGTAGTGTACCTCAGCTGGAAGAGCGGGATGTGATACAGCAGGTGAGTAATATGATGCAGTACATTAAGAAGAGGGCACCGCAGAAGGTGGTGTTTACGATGCATACGCAGGAACATGAGATGCCGGCGATGATTTCGCCGTCGTTGTTTGACTGGGTGATAGAGAATTTGTTGAAGAATGCGTTGGATGCGATGGAGGGAAAGGGAAGTATTGATATTTTTATTGAGAGTCATCCTGCGCATTTGATTATAGATATTACGGATACGGGGAAGGGGATTCCGAAAGCGAATTTTGAGAAGGTGTTTAAGCCGGGGTTTAGTACGAAGAAGCGAGGCTGGGGATTAGGGTTGTCGTTGGCGAAGCGGATCATAGATGAGTATCATAAGGGGAGATTGACGGTGAAGTGGTCAGAGTTGGGGAAGGGAACGACGTTTAGGATCTGGTTGAGGAAATAAAAATGGCGGGGTGGGCAGAAAAATTTGTAATTAAATTTGTTGGTTTTTAAAAAGATTATATATTTGCACTCCTTCAAAGATGCGGAGGTGGCGAAATTGGTAGACGCGCTACTTTGAGGTGGTAGTGCCTGAAAGGGCTTGGGAGTTCGAATCTCCTCTTCCGCACGAACTAAAGCGAAAATTACGAAAGTAGTTTTCGCTTTTTTATTTTGGTAATTAATGCATTTCGGGTGGCTAATAAATCATTTGCGGACCAGGGATCAAGTTGAATTCCTAGGGGATTTGTGATGTTAAGCATAAATTTCAGATAACCTGAACAGGAAGAATTCTACATCTCTAACCCCTCTCATCGCATTTCTAAACGCTTTGATCTTCGCATTAAATGACTCTCCTAACGCATTGGTGGCCCTGTTGTTGAAAAAATTAAGGATGACCAGAAAATGGTGTTGGATGGTTCTGGCAAGGGTTTTAAACGAAGGCAGGCATGCCTCCTTACATAGTCATTCAATAATCCCAATTCTTAAAAGCCTGTTCTTTACTCGTACAATGGCGAAAAACTTCTCCTAAATGCAATGATAATTGATACCCTTTATGAATGATGGGATATCTGGTAAACAATTGCTCGGCTCTTTGTCTCTGTTCGCGTGTCCATGCTTCAGGTGCTTAAATAATAAGTAACGGCTTCGAGCCAGGAGTTGCTTAGCACTATCTTCATTGGGCAAAATATCAGGTTGATAAGCACCCCCTTGTCCATTGGCCTGATCTATAGCAATATTTTTTTCCTCCAAGTTTGCCAACGATGATTAATACGCAAAGGATATTTAAGACCCTGGTGACGTAAAATTGGGATGTACATATGGTATTTTATACGAAAAAATCGAGGAGTGCTATGGAAGGGGTTTATGCAGAAATAAATATGGTAAACCCTTCTTATTGGGCAGCCTTTGTTTTGTTGAAGTAAATTTATAACCCAATTGAGAGACGAAAAATACAAACTAGTGGGTATTGTTAGTTAAATCCAAAAGCTACAACTTCGGGTATTAAAGTACCCCGAATTTAAGATGTTATGAACACAATTAGAATTATTGCAATTATAGCAATATTGATGCTCGGCATTTATGTAGCGCTATCCCCTGGGCTCGTATATGCACCAGCTCCCAGAATAATACTATATTTCCTCATATGTTTTTTACCAAGTCTGCTATTAGGAGTAGAAGCAAGCTCACGTTTTCAATTGAAATTACCAGGTTTTGTTTTTACAACGGCGGGAGGGTGTGCTATTTGTTTTGGAGCATTGGTATTACTCAATCACCTTTCAAAGGCAGAAGAAAAAATTGCTGTTTTTCAGGTATTCGATGAGCATAATGAACCTGTGTTTTTAGATTGGAAAGATGCATTGAAGATACCTCCAACGCCTAATGGGTTAACAATCACGAAATTTATAGATGGGAATAATTTTATTGCAGTTTTTCCTGAACAAGTTGGAAAGGCAGAAGTTCAGATAAAAAAATCACCAACAGGCCCCTTATATGTTGGAGACATCACTTATTCCGGGAGCAGAACCTCCAAATTAGTCCTGGGAAAAGATCTGAAAGCAAACCACTGATCTATGAGAAGTATTATGATATTTATTATTTTGGGGTTCGTAACGGTTAAAAGCTTCTGTCAAATAAATGAAGCAAAGCTGAAAAATTTAAAAGAGAAGTATACATGGGGTAGTATTTATATTACCTATATCTCTTTCATTAATTTAAGATCTATTCTTAAAGATGATCAAAAACTGCACTATATACAGGGTCAATATACACAAAGTTCAATTGCAACCCTTCAGGCCTTTCTATCTAGATATAAAAGCGCTGGTAGTAGCGAATCAATTGCATTTATTGAAATAGATCTAAATAGAATAGAAGCTGGATATAAAAGTCCTAATGACATAGGAGGAGAAATAACTACAATTCCCTGGAGCAAAGAAGATGTAGTGGAGATAGCAGATCTGTGTGACAAGCAACTGACTGCTTTCACTTATCTTAATAACACATTAAGTGCGATAAATGGTGATTCTATACCATTATCAATCGCTTTATTTCGAGTCAATAATTTAAAAGATAGTGCCTATATATCAACGGAGGCATATTATATTGTCGCAAAGTCTTTTCGGGCGCTGGTCTCTGAGAAAGCCGCATTGATGCCCCAATACCCAATAAATGAAAGGGCCGCATTTAAACGTTTTGAAAAAGAATTTGATCAAAATGACTTAATGATAATGAGTAATGAACCTTTTAAAGAAAATATACTTGAACTAAAAAAGGGAGTTAATAAATATTTGATACTGAATAACAAACCAGAATCATTAAAATTTTAGTATACACAATGACAAAGGACCTTTCAATTGGTAGTTAACGAACAATTCGAGACCTGGGGTACTAATAATGTAAGTTTAACCGCAACAAAGATGTTGTTAAACCGTCTGCGAAATGACCATATCCGACCATTAAAAGTTTAACGTCAATAATAAATATGACTATAACAAATAAGATTGCCTTGGTTACCGTTGGAAGTCGGGATTATGTAAAAGCATGCCCATAAAATTCGTTAATAAGGATTGACCTAATGATCACTGATCATCATTAACACGCAGATGCAATGCTGGTAATAATAGAAATGGAGCGAATGGATCAGAAAGCAGCGGCATTACGTTTATGCATAGAAGATTTTTATACCTTTAGTAGTTTTTTCAATGAACCTCGATAGAAATTGCAACAAGACTGCCTTCCGATAAACTGAATTGCAGTTTAAGTTAACACCATTGAACCCGATTAAACAAAACGTATCATCTAAGTTAACACAAAATCTTAATCACCGTCGGCACAAGACAGTCTACCGCATCGAAACAAAACCCCATGTCTGAAGATTCCGCGGATCCTCCACCTATTTCCGTATTCTGTTAACCAAATTGATCTATGGTTCCGCGACCTTTGTACGCGAATTATCATTCGCATTCTTGTAAACAGATCAATAATAAAATGGAAGAAACTAAAGTAGTCATTATAGGAGCCGGTGTCTGCGGATTAACACTCGCCACTTTTCTGCAAAAATCGGGAATACATTGTATTGTATTGGAAAGGCGTGACCGTGCCTATATCGAAACCCGTCAGCGCGCCGGAGTAATTGATTCCCGTGCGGTGAAAATGTTTAAAGATTGGGGCCTTGCAGACAAACTGCTTAGCGGGCCGGCTGCATACGCCATTGAATACCGCCTCAACGGCTCGCCCCGGCTGTTTATCAGCAATGAAGGCAACGACAATGGGACGCAGAGTTTGTTCTGTACCCAGCAGATGCTGGTCAATAATTTATTACGCGACCTGATCGATGTAACAGCAGGTGACATCAGGTTCGAGGTTGCCGATGTAATCATAAGGAACGAGAAAAATGAGCGTCCGCAGGTTACATATACCGACGAAAGCGGTCAGCATCAGGTTACCTGCGATTATATCGTGGGGTGCGATGCAGATCGGGGCATCAGCCGCTCATCTATTCCTGAAGGTGTTCTGACAAAGTACAGCTATGAGTATGGTTATGCATGGCTGGCTGCCCTGGTCGAAGCGCCTGTAACTGGTTATCCAATCATGGCTATCAGCAAACATGGCTTTGCGGCCCAACTTCCGCGAGGTCCACAAAGAAGCCGGTATTATCTGCAATGTGCGTTGAGCGACAATGCCACGGATTGGCCTGATGAGCGGATCTGGGATGAGATCAGATTAAGAATTGGCGACAGTTCTGTTAAAAACGCCCATATTCATAATATTGAGTTCGTACCTTTCCGGTCAGTCGTTTATTCACCCATGCAGTACAATCATCTTTTCCTTGCCGGGGATGCCGCTCACATCGTTCCCCCGGTAAGTGCCAAGGGTATGAATCTTGGTTTGTATGATGTAGAGGTGCTGGCGCAGGCGCTGATCAAAGCGGTGAAGGAACATGACATAACTGCCCTGGAACGTTATTCTGATACTTGCCTGACGCATATATGGAATTACCAGGATTTTGCATTATGGATGGCTGATACCATGCATGATGCAGGTGATCCGACCTTGCATGGGGAATTCCGGCAGATGGTCGCCCGCGCCCGCCTGGATAACCTCTTCCATTCTGCTACAGCAGCCCGATTGCATATGGAATATCAGGGAGGAACGAACTAGCGGATTAATAACCGATATTGCTGTTAGATAAGATGAAGAAAAAAACACAAATACCGGTTCACAGCATGGATGATTGGTTTTCGGGTGTCTATATACAGCCCATGGGCATCCGGAAACTCCATCATCCCGTTTACGAGATGTCGCAGCCCCACCGGCACGATTTTTATCAATGTGTGCTGGTCGACAAAGGAGAAATTGTAATGGAAGTCGATTTTGAAAAGATCCGGCTGCGTGACCGGCACGTGTTTCTTTCTTATCCAGGACAGATACATCACATTGTCTCAACACAAATGCAACATGGCTGGTTCCTGGCTTTTGATGCCGCTACACTGGACAATAACCTAAGGAGTATTCTGGATCAGTTTCTGACGGAAATCATGGTGATGCAATTACCACAACAGCTGTTCGAAAGCTTCTATTCGCTCATGGATCATTTGTATCAGATTTATGTAAATCCAGGACAATTGTATCAGCAACAAGCCCTGCAGGCTATGACCTGTGCCTTTATCTACCAGCTTGCATCAGCTTACCTGCAGGAAGAGCGGTCTGCCCTGAGCAGGCATTCTGCCCGTAATATTGAAATCACCAAAACCTTCCGGGAATTGCTTCGCCATCATGGCAAATCAGTGAGAAGTACCTCACAGTTTGCTGCTAAAATGAACATTACGGCAAGCCATTTGAATGATACAGTTAAATCAGTTACCGGGTTTCCGGTTACTTACCACATCCAACAGGAATTGATAAGAGAAGCCCAACGATTGCTCTGTTTTTCTGACCGGACAATAATGGAAATAGCTGGTGATCTGGGGTTTGATGATCCTAAATATTTTACCCGTTTATTCAGCAAAATTACAGGAGTTGCCCCTGGTAAATACCGGAAAGGTAAGTGCAAGGAATAGTAAGTATCGCTTACAATAATGTCATTGAACTGCGCTTGTCAATTCAAGGATAATGCGGCTCAATTCGCTAAGCAAAGAACTGGCAATTTTATTTGGGAAGTAGAGAATTTTTATTGCGGGAAAAATGAAAAAATTATGCAACAACACGGTTTATAATTCTTAGAAGTCAATATGAGAATTGCTTACCGGTATAATACTTCAATGTGCCGTACAATAACTATTTTGGACATTATTTATATTCCCTAAAACCATACCTTTAATCAACCGGAACAAAGAATTTGTAACCCCTTCATAAATTATATCCCCAAAATATCTTCCTAAGGTATAGAACCACAGAATTACTCCACGTCAAATAACAAATTGATTATTCACTAAAAATTTAACTATGAACAATTCTACCCTATTTCCCCGATTGTGGCTTATAGCCCTGTTAGCCCTTCTAATCTTTCCCAGGCATCTGCAGGCACAAATCACTGCCAGAAAGGTAAGGACTGGTTCAAGTGTTGTACCTTTCCTCCAGTCTAAACCCTATACCCACGATAACCCCGGCACCAATAGAAAATATCCACTGATCATTTTTCTACATGGTGGTGGTGCATTACAAAGCAATGATACCTCCCTTGCACCAGGAGCTCCTGTATGGCAATTAACTGGCTGGGGACCGATGCGTGAAGTTGGTTGGCAAAATAATAACCTGCGGGCTACATGGAATAACAAAACGGACACTTTCCTTGTTTTGCAGCCGCTAGGTCCACTTCCAGTAGGAAGTCCATGGCCCCTTACTTACATTGATGCCATGATCAAATATGCTAAAGACTCATTAAAGGTGGACACAAACCGGATTTACCTGTGTGGACACAGCTGGGGCGGCGCAGGTGTATTTAATTATCTGAATAATACCAGTGCTAATGCTAAAAAACTGGCAGCCGCCGTGACGGTTTCTGCCTGGAATATCGGTCTTTACCTGAATGGTGCCAATAACGTATCGTCAGCAAAACTACCGCTATGGGGCTTTCATGCAGCAGATGACACAACTACCGAACCTGACACCACCATCAACTCCATCAACAGATTGAACGCCGTAAATCCGCAGGTAAAACCTCTGCTTACTATATGGCCTGCAGGAACTGTGTTACCTCATCCCCATAATAGTGCGCCGGAATACGTCTTTGCCATTCATCAGTATCCCTACCTGGAAGATGGTGTCATCAATATCTATGAATGGTTCCTTGCCCAGAATAAAGACTCATTGCCCAATACCCTACCGGTTGCCAGGGCAGGAAACGATACTACCATTACAGCTTCATCCGGATTAGCGAATCTCAATGGCAGCGCCTCCACCGATGTAAATGGATCTATTGTCAGATATGTATGGAGGAAGATTGCCGGCCCGGCAGGCGGCACCATTGCTACTCCCTTCGGAACAGCCAGTGCTACCACGGTTTCCGGCCTGAATACAACAGGTGAATATAAATTCCAGCTCAATGTGGTGGATAACCGGGGAGCCATTGCACGCGATACCCTCACAATTACAGTTGCCAATACGCTAACCTATGGAAAAGCTTTGAACACAGGCGCACCTAATGGACGTGCAGCTACCGGTACTGATGTGACCCAGCTTACCAGCGCATCACAATTCACGCTGGAAGCACTTATCAAAATCGATTCAACAGCCAGCAGCTGGACGACTATCATACGCAAAGGATATAATGGTAGCAACCGGATAATGTTCCATGTGGGTCCTGGCGACAATTCGCTATGGCTTATTATGAACAACAGCAGCACCAGTGAAGGGTATACTACAGCTGGTGTAATTAGCCCTGGAAATTGGTACCACGTAGCCGCCGTATTCGATGGCACGCAGACAGGCAATGCAAACCGCCTTAAAATCTATCTGAACGGAGTACAGCAAAGCCTCAGCTTCAACGGTACCATCCCTGCCACCACCAGCAGCTTGCTTGCTAACCAGGGTTTCTATGCGGGATCTAATGTCAACGATGGTCATATCGACCATATAGATGAAGTAAGAGTATGGAACGCCGCCTTGTCCGGAACAACCATCAGCGACTGGAAAAATAAATTACTTGGTAGTTGCCATCCGAATATCGCCAACCTCGTATTGTACTGGCCACTGGATGACAACACCAATCCAGCCGTCGCCACTGCAGGACTAGGAACGGCATACACAGGGTATGTGGCCAGTGCCGTGTATGAAAATTCCACACTTCCCAGTGTTGATAATGGTTGCAGCGGATCAAGAATGGTAGCAGCGGCTACAGGAGAAGTCACTGATGCTGTATCACCGAGCGGGAAAATTTACCCTAACCCAACGCAGGGAAATGTACGGCTAACTTTTACAGCGACACAGCCGCAAGCTATTACCATTTATGTTATTGATATGCAAGGCAAATATGTTGGGGAAAGGAAAGCACAAACCATAAAAGGGGTCAACAATCTTGATGTCGATCTTTCTTCCCTTCCTTCGGGTTATTTTCTGATAGATGTGCGGACGGGTAGCATTTCACTTAAAAAGTATAAGGTATTAAAAAATTAGGACCCTATAAAAATGGCGCTGCTTACAAGGAGTAAGCAGCGCCATAGCTTATTATTAAATGACCCGATTCAAATTGAGAAAAGCACTCTAAAAGTAATTTTCCGCCTTGTTGTCTGCAGTCAATTTCCTGGGCTACGAAAGTGATGAAAGAACCAGCATTAATGTTTGATTGTAACTACAAAATTAGTACTCACTTTTGCAACTGTAAACGGATCATCTCCTACTATAGGTTCCCCTACAACGATTTTAGTCGGATGGCAAGCATTACCTGTTACTACTTCCTCATTGATATATGCAAGTGTAGTTGTACCCACACTCGGAATTTTAATCGCATATTTATACGCCCCTGCCTTTCCCTGCTCGATGAAAACGGCCAGAGTTCCTGAAGTTGAATCCACCCGGAATCCCACTTCAGGAGTAATGGTGATATCCGAGGTACTGATTTTTTTTGTCTTGAGGATATTTTCCCCCGTTTCTTTATCCACGAAGTCGAGTACAACCGCTGTAGGGGCGGGTACCCCTACAAGACCTTCACAGGGATTCGCCTCGTTCTTTTTGCAGGCAGGACTCAAACTGATGACAGCCAGGAAGAATAAGAGTAGTGTTGTTTTCATACTGAAATGCTTAATATAGGTTACAAGGAGATGTATAAAGAGTATAACGGCTCAACTGATAATAAGTTACAGTTTCCAATAGATTGTTTTTCAGGTGTGACAACAGCTATTGCTATTCCAGTAGATATAATAAAATTCAAACAAATGTGCTTAAACCTTCCCTCTTATAAATTTTCACTTTATGCGAACTCATTGATTAATTGGGTTTGAAAAATCTTCTATTATGTGTTAAATAGACACCAAATAAGATAAGTGACATTTAACGATGAAATTCTTTCTATCAACGATAAAAAAACATAATTCGCAGGAATTGACTGAGATTAAGATGCGTTGTAAATTATTAGTTGTAAATTAGACATGAAATTTGGAAACCGTATACCTTATCTCCTCCAATATTTAAATGTTACCCATTGGAGGCGAATACTAAAATTACATAAGCAAGGACCATGCAAATACAGATCCACTTATGCCACCACAGGTATCGAATCCCGTTATTATTAAAGAGTAATAATAATTTGTAAACCCGGTCTTTTCACACAATCGTCGTGTGTGTCAGACTTACTATTCACAGCAAAGCATTTTTTCAAAACAAAAGAGGAACAAAATGAAGAAATTATTGCTTATTACCTTGTCGCATCAGGCGGCCTGGTGACTATCTATGCCGTTATAGGTATTAAAAGCCGTTATTATTAAGCCATAATAATAATTCGTTAGCTCAGTCTTTTCACACGATCATCCGTGTGGTGGACTTACTATGCATATCAGGGAATTTTTTAACCGAATCAGAGGGACTATGAAAAAGCTATCACTTACTGCCTTGCTGCGCTTTGCAGCATCGTGACTGTGAATACCGTTATAAGTACACAAAGCCTTTATTATTAAAAAGTAATAATAATCTGTTAGCTCAGTCTTTACACACGATCATCCGTGTGGAGGACTTACTATGCACATCCGCGAGATTTTTTTAAACCAAATAAAAAACAAACATGAAAAAGTTGTTGTTTACCTTCCTCGTCGCTATATGCGGCCTGGTGACTATGAATGCAAAAGCCCAAAGCAATTATTATTACGTGGAATCCCTTGGCTACCAGGTAGGGACTGTAACCTGGCTAAGTACCAACATTGGTATTACTACCTCTCAAACCACCACACCAGGCGGTGCTGCGCAATCCTGGACCAACACTTCTCCAGGTGGTACTTACACCTATCCGATAGGCGTTTTCAGTTATGGTGCATATTGGGTTACACCTACTATCTTAACCCCGTTCTCTATTAACATTAACTCTGGATATACTGCCACTGTTAAAAATACGGGAACTACCTCTCAAAAAGTTGCTATCTCTGTAAAAATCGCAACTACCACAGGACAAAATATTGAAACAACATCAGCAGCGGTAACTGTTGCTGCCGGTGCTACTTCAACTATCAGCATCCCTGCCAATTCATTTACTTACACCTCTACACCTCCGGGTGCAGCAAACGGTGCAATTCCAACACTGGTACAACTGCAATTATATCTGGTTAACTAATCACTCAGATAGCCACAAGCATCCTTCGCAAAGAAGGGTGCTTGTATCATTTCCACAACACTCATAGCATTTTCCCTGTTATGTACTGTTAACTCATTTTTCCACGCATTAGTTGCCGTGCAGGAATTACCATGCCTATCCCTCATTTTTTTAATTCAAAAATATAACACATGAAAAAACTGTTGTTATCCTGTCTGATTGCTATATGCGGTCTGACTACCATGAATGCGAAAGCACAGGACCAGAAGTATTGGGTAGAATGTTACAGAAACGAAACCGGTTATTGCAACATTACAAGTGCCTATATTGGCGTGAATACCGCTCAAACCATTTCACCGGGCGTTGTTCAGTCATGGACTAATACAGGAATTTTTACAAGCCCGATTGGTGTGTTCACATATGGTGCGTGGTGGAATACTCCAACCATCATTACTCCTGCATCCATTTCAATCCCAACTACCTCCTACATTACCGTAAAAAACAACAACACCGCTGCTGCTGTAAACGTGCTTATGGCAATATATTATGACAATGGTAAAGGAGGTTCAGCTTATTTCACTTCTGAAACTGTCAGCATTCCAAAAGGCGGAACTGCTAATGTATATTTCCCCGCCAGCTCTTATACTTACACCTATGATCCAAGATCAGGTACTACGCCTATCCTGATCTCATTTGGCTTATTTGAAGCAAATTAGGTTATGTCGCAGATTAGTTTAATTTTACAGGCATCCTTCCGAATGAGGGATGCTTGTCTAATTCCATTGGAATGAGTTGTTTTAAGCACTTATTTGTTTACCTGATATTATTTGCCTCCTTTACAGTACACGCACAACAAACCGGCAAAATATATGGCCAGCTGTCTGATACCCTTACCCATCAACAGCTCAAAGACGCATTTATTACTATTACAAAAGATAATGTTATCAGGCAATCCGTCTTTTCTAATCAATCAGGTGGCTTCAGTGCTGATAATATCCCTTTTGGCCAGTATCATTTAAATATCTCTTTTCAGGGCCTTGCGCCCATCAAGAAATCTTTTACCATAGATGCTAATCACAAGGTGATAAACATGGACACCATTTATATGTTTATACAGGTAAAAGAACTGGACACCGTGGTCATACAGGAACCACCTATCGTAATGAAGAAAGATACCCTCGAATACAATTCCAGTCGCTTCAGGACCAAAGCATATGCTGCACTCGCAGAACTACTGAAAATGCTGCCGGGAATACAAATCCGGAACGATGGAACTATTACCATCAATGGTCAGCCTGTAGACCAGATCTATGTAGATGGTGAACCCTTCTTCTCAGGGGAACCATCAATGGCACTTGAACACCTGCCTGCAGAAATTGTAAAAAAGATCCAGGTTTATGCTACCAACACGAATAACAATAATATACCCGGTCCTCCTCCCCCACCTGGTTTTCCGGGCAACAAAACACTGAACATCGTCTTAAAAGCAGATAAAAGAAAAGGTAACTTCGGTAAAATTGGTGCCGGTGGTGGTACCGGTAGTACCTACAACGCCATTGGAGACCTGAATCATATGAATGGCGGTCAGCAAATTTCCGTCGTTGCAGATGCGGGTAATGTGGACAAAGAGAAAACGGGCACCGATCCCGTACAACCCAACAATGGTATCAGGCGGGTAATGAATGGCGGCATTAACTACCGCGACAGCCGCAATGCCACCTTAAAATTTAATGGCAGCTACCTGGCCAATGACACCCGTACCGAACTTGAATCCAGGTCCCAGACCCTTAATATATTTCCTGGTGACTCCTCTACTTCCCTAAACCAGTCCACCAGGGGCCTGAACAAAATGCGCTCCCACCTTTTTAATGGTAAGATAGATTTCACCCCGAATAGCCGGACCACCTTTAGCATTATCCCAATGTTGAACGTGCAAAATTCAGATAATACGACTATTCAACAAAGTACTCAACACTATGCAAACTCGGGTGCACAGATCTATCAGTCATCCGGAACAAGTAATTCCAATAGTAACAATTCCATGATTAGTTCAAATTTCCAGCTGAACCATACCGGTAAAAAAATGGGAGAAATGTTGATGGCAAACCTCAACATACGCAATGTAGAGAATAAGCGCAGCGCGCAGAATGAAACCGTAACCGAATACAGCGCCTACAGCAAAAATATTCATCAGCTAAGCGACAATAAGAGCGGTAACTTCAATGTTGGTTCTAATGTAATGTATACTAAACCATTGGGAGAGAAATATAATTTCACGGCGCAGGGTACTTATGGCTTTAACAAAGACAATAACCTTTACAATACTTACAAATTCAATGATGCCAGCGGACACTATGATCAGCTGGATTCCACCCAGAGCAATAACTTCATCAGCAACTATCACAGCGGAACAGCACAGGCTTCCATCAGGGGACAGGCAGGTAAATTGAATATTACTTTGGGAGCAGGTCTGCAAGGCGACTGGCTGACGGCTGATAATAAGACTGAACATACACGGTTTTCCCGTAGCTTCATCAATCTGTTACCTCAGGCTATGGTAAGTATTAGCCCGAAAAACGGTAAAATGTTGATGGTGGGTTATAACGGCAGGCCGATGACCATTTCCATACAGCAATTACAGCCGGTGACCGTAACATCCGATTCTCTCTTCATCCAGGAGGGCAACCCTGATCTGAAGCAACCATATACCCACACCCTTAATATGAGCTTTAACGCCGTTAAACCGGGCAGCATGCAACTCTTTACCATCAGCATGGGCGCCAGCATTACTGAACACAGTATTGCCCAGTCTACCACCCTGCTCGACAATGGCGGTCAGCTATCCAAACCGGTGAACCTGGAAGGCGCGCAAAGTGCCAACATTACACTCAATTATTCTACGTCAGCCCTCAAGGGAAAGCTGACCTTTAATATGATAGGCGCTACAGCCTATTCAAAAATTCCCGTGTTAAGTAATGGGATACGGAATGATAGTCGTACATTCACGACCAATAGTGATCTTACCTGTACCTACAATAACCAGAAAGGCTGGGATGTGAGTCTAAGTGTTGGCCCGGGGTATAATATCATGACAACCAGTAGCGGAGTAAGGACAAAATATTTCCAGACAGGCATCACTGGTAAAAGCCTCTATTCATGGAAGAACCTGGAAAGCGGCGTAAGCTGGTACTACAACTTCAATAGCAGTTTGCCACCAGATTATCAGCCGGATTTCCCGATATTATCACCAGTGATACGTTACCGGTTTTTAAAAAACAAGGCATTGCAGGCGAGTGTAACCTGTGTGGATTTGTTGAATCAGCAATCTGGTGCCAGCAGGAGTGTGAGCGCCACTGATGTATCCGATTCATGGACCAGGACAAGAGGGCGCTACTTATTATTTAGTCTGATGTTTAATTTCAAACACTTCAAATAACCAAAATTTCAATTTTTAACCCAAATCCCTCCACATGAAAAAAACGATCATTTTGTTGTTGGTTTGCGTTTGCTCTCTGTTTGCCAAAGCAGCCCCTCCAGACAAGTATTACATTGTATCAGCCAGTGGTTTTGTAACGTACTCTGTGATCCAGACGATCAACATTGGTATTACAACATCGCAGACGACCTCCCCGGGAGTAACGGAAAGCTGGACCAATTATGCGCCGGGTGGTTACTACACCAATCCTGCCGGCCAGTTTTCTTACGGTGCCTATTGGTCTGACCCTACCTTGTTTACGCCTATGACCATCCAGGTATTGTCCGGTTACACTGCTACAATTTATAATGCCAATGGATCAACTGAAAAAGTGAGGATTGGCCTCGCGTTTACTAAAGCTAACGGCACCTCAGAAACCTTCTTTTACGGGCCTACGGTGTCCGTCGGAAACGGGCAGACTGTAACCGTAAGTGTACCTGCAGGTGCATATACCTATACAGCGCCATTGCCGATTGCTTCCGGGCAAAGTTATCCTACTCCGGTGAGGATCTTCCTGACTTATGGTGATTAAAGAAAAAGGTTGCAGCTTTAGGCTGCAACCTTTTTCTTTTAAAGAGTTTCATGTTCCAAATTGCATTTTGCACCTATCTCTTCACCCTGTTCTCCTCACTCTCCGCACTACCCGTCTTTCGTTTCTGCTGATTTGCAATCACCTTACCAAAACTATAAGTAAAACCAACGGTAATAACCTGTGAATCCATGTAATTATGATAAGTTGAAGTCGCCCCCGGAATGTTCGTTATCTTACCACTTGGTGAGAATGTATGGAAGATATCACGGCCATTTACATAAACAGTTGCCTTATCCTTTAATATTTTCTTTTGCACCCCCGCGCCCACCTGCCCGGTAGGAACACTTACGAACTGACCATTCAAGATGCTGGTCTGATAATTCCCACTCAGGTCAGCTGACCATCCCTTACCAAATGTAAACTGGTTAGTAAGACTGGCATACCAGTATGTTTTTCCCCTGTCAAGACTACTGCTATAAATGTTGCCCTTATAATGCACATACACCACCTCATTATAAATATTCATCGTCCACCACTTCGCAGGTTTTAAAGATAAAAAAGCGGTGATACCGGTATATTCCTTCTTTCCAATATTTCCGGCCCGGCTTATGAAAATATTACCATCCTGTTCAATCGTTTCTGTCTGTATATTACTGCTGTAGTTATATAACAAAGTAGTATTGAAAATACTTTTATAGCTATAGGTCAACTCGTAATTACTGGAGAACTGCGGTTTCAGAAAGGGATTACCTGAAAAGTAGGTGAACTTGTCAATGATATTGATAAACGGGTTCAGATCCTGGTAATAAGGTCGCCCGATACGACGGCCATAAGATGCGTTCAGCTTGTGATTACCAGTAGAATCCAGTTTGTATGACACATAAGCGGTTGGAAAGATACTGAGATAATTCTGAGTAAATGCCGAATCAGGTTGCACTGAGTTGCCCGTCTGATGACCGTTGACATTTGTGTGTTCCGCCCTCAGGCCAAGCTGGAGGGAAAAGCGTTTGTAATCTTTATTGAAATTCAGATAAGCTGCTGCTATTTTCTCTTTATAAAAAAAACGGTTGCTACGGCTATCATCAAATGTCTCCTTATTATCCACCACGTTAAAATAACGGGCTGTATTGTCGGTATTCACATAACTGCCTTTCACCCCAGCTTCTACCTTTCCTCCCTTTTTCAGTGGATGTGTATAATCACTCTTGGCGGCATAGATATCGATATCAGCCGGAAGACTGTTGGTAATGTGCTCCGTAGTAATTAAAGCACCAGCGGGATTATATGTATTGTTCAGAAAAGACTGATTTTTCTTTGACCGGTATCCTACATAGTCAAAGTCAAATGTCAGCGTCTTCCCGGTAGAATCGAACTTGTGACCAAAGTTCAGGTTCACACCAGTATTGGTAAATTTGCTGCTTGTATTGTTATCCGCAGTAATCGTACTATCAAGTACACCCTGTCCGTTATACATGGAACTGTAGACAGGACTATTCTCCTTCTTGTCAGTTACAGACCAGTTCAGGACAACACCAATGGTTGTCTTAGGAGAAGCATAAAAATCCATTCCTGCTTTAACAGTTGGGTTCTTTGTTACAGGTCTGAAATAAGACTTTTGCTTGAATGCAGACTCAGGTTTACTTTCACTATCGAAGTAGTTTCTCTGCAAATCCAGGATCCTGTAAGCTTTTCGCTCGTTATAACCGGCATTTGCAAAGAGGTTTACTTTATTAATCCTGTAATTGAGGTTGATATTCTCTGTATGCCGGGGATAAATTGCCTGTCCTGCGGAACCGGAAATAGTCGCGTTGAAACCTGTTACTTTCGTTGTGCGGGTGCGTATATTAATCAGCCCGGCATTACCGGCTGCATCGTACTTTGCCGGCGGATTAGACATTAATTCTATCTTATCCAGCGCTGATGAAGGCAGGGATTTCAGATAAGTGGCCAGGTTTTCTGATGACAGATATGTAGGCTTATCATCGATCAGCACCATCACACCTGACTTCCCTTTAAAAGTGATATTCCCGTTTTCATCAACGATTACTCCGGGTGACTTTGCCAACACTTCCAATGCATTAGCTCCTTCATTAGATACCAGGCTGTGTACGTTCACTACCACACGGTCAATCTGTTGTTCAATAAAGGCCTTTTTGCCAACCACTTCTACTGATTTCAGGACCTTATCACCTGACACCAATGTAATCCTTCCAACGGCCTGGTCCCCGTTATTCACAGCCACCTCTTTTACAAAAGGGACAAATGTCACATAGGTGGCCTGCAAATAATACTGGCCCTCTTTGATATCTGATAATACAAATTCACCCTTATCGTCGGATAGTGCAGTTTTCACTACAGAACTATCTGATTTCAACTGGAGGATGATACCAGCTGCAACCATAGGGTTCCCCTGCTGATCTGTAACACTTCCACTGATCTGGTGACCACTTACGGCAAGGGTATCTTTAAAGATCACGATCATATCTTCCGTAGATTGTTTATAAGTCAGATGATGGGGTTTCAGCAACTGACGAAGAACTTCGCTGACAGGTGCATCGGCTACTTTAATAGTCACCTTTATACCATCCTGCACCACATCATCACTATAAATAATATTATAACGACTCTGTTGTTGTATAGTGGCCAATACTGTCTTAAGGGGCTGATCATTGACTGAAATAGAAACCTTTCTACTTTGGGCAGTACCAATACTGCAGGTAAACAAAAACAGGGCAAAAAGTGAGGACTTTAGGATCTTCATGATCGTTATCTTTTTAATGGATATTAACTATGTTATTCTCTATGGTGTATGTAAATGGGTTAGACAACTTCAGGGCTTCGAGTGCATCCTGCAGACTGGCATCGGCCAGGGTTCCACTGAAACGGACAGTTTTCAGATGAGGGTTGTGGATAACGATCCGGACACCATATTTCAGTTCCAGCTGGGCGGAAAGATCTATCATAGGCTGCTTCCGGAATACTAAGGTATCGCTGGCCCACTTGATGTCACTGGTCCTGAGGTCTTTCAGAGCTGTTACTTTCCAGTCGGTTTGTGCCAGGGTAACAGTAGCCGGCTCCACGGGGATGATGAGCTTCTTACTTTTGTTCAGCAGAATTTTGCGTTCCTGTTGTTCATGACTTACCACCTCTACCCTTCCGTTTACCAGGGTTACTTCTATATGCTTATTGCTTTCGTAGGCATCAATATTGAAGGCTGTGCCCAATACCTGTACATCAATATTCCGCGCATGGATCAGCATGGGTACTGCTGCATTGGCGGCAACATCAAAGAAGGCTTCCCCGTTGAGGAAGATTTCTCTTTCTTTGGTACCAAAGTTTTCACTATACCGGATCTGGGAGGATCGGTTTAACCAGACTTTTGTACCATCAGGTAAGACCTGGAAAATCTTCTCACCACTGGCTGACAGGGTAGTATAGGTAACTGGTTTATCGGTCTGCCGAAACTTATAAAATAAGCCAGCGCCGACTGTCAGCATCAATAGCAAGCCCGCTGCTATTTTCTGCCACAGGTAACCAATACGTTTCAGTGGTTTGACTGCAGGTGCCGCTGCCTCTTGCTCCTGTAACCTGATTTCAGCCCAAACCTCATTTAAGCGGTGTTTCACATGGGGAGTAGCAGCTGTTGCAGGTTGAAAGTTGTCCAGCTCTATGGCCAGAAGCCTCAGTTCCTCGTTGTCAGCCATTACCTGTCGTAATTCCGCCTGCTCCGCTGCTGAGAGGTCACCTGTCAGTTTCTTTGTGTAAAGTGCAATAAAATGATCGCGGTCCATAAGTAATTGTTTACAGCTCATTAATAATGACACTGAAAAAAGGTCAACTACTTATCGAATACCTCTATTTTTTTAAAATAATTATTTGGGAAGATAACCCAGGTAGGATTTCATGGTTTCGGCCAGGGATTTAACAGCCTGGTACACCTGATTTTCAACGGTTCTGACGGATAGTTCCAGTAATATGGCGACTTCTTTACATTTAAGGCCGTCCTCCCTGACGAGGCGGAAGATGAGCTGACGCTGTTCGGGCAAGGATGCAATAGCCATGCTGAGCTGTTGCTGTAATTCTTTTTGATCAACTAATTCGGAGGCAATGCCCTCTTCGGTAAACTGAAACAATTCTCCCGCTTCCTGTTCTCCGATCACTATATTGTGTTTTTGCTGATCTCTCAGATGATTTAAAGCGGCATTTTTGACTCCGTTGTATAAAAACCCGGCTGGATTGGAGACGGCTGTTAACTGTTCTCTTTTAAGCCATAACCTGACAAAAAAAGCAGAAACAAGCTCTTCCGCACTTTCGTTTTGTTTAACGTAATACTTTGCAAACAGGACCAGCTTTTCATAATATACCATGAATAGCTCATTGAAGGCCGTTTCCTTGCCTGAGCCAATGTCGTGGAATAGTTCCAATAAGGATTCTTCTGGTTTAAGCATTAATCCTGCAATTTGATTAAATGACAGCTACAATATTGACAACAAACAAATATTCCATTAAACAGGTCATTTAATAGTTATTTACGGTCTCATTCGGGTTACTGGGCAGTAAGTTAGCAATAAAACGAGAAGTTTGTATACCACCCTTCAATTTTCGATAAAAACCTGCTACAATTATTAGCTTTGCGAATATGATCCCTAAGATGAGCAAAATAAACCGGAACCAATTGATGTACCTGATACCTGACGAGGAAATTGTTAAGTATAACGACCCGATTTATTCTAAATATCTCGGATGGGCCGAACTGGAAAAAGCAGACGAGGAACAACTTGTATTGATAGGAAAATTTGATAATGAAGGAGGGCCCACGTCGAACATGCCTTATAGAGACAAGTACTGGCAGGCTGATGCTCCTATTGCACTGGCCTGGTATCCTTTTTTCGGATGTCATATTTACCGTTACGGTCAGGATGGTGGTCTGTATTTTGTATATAATGAGTTTGGAGGGCATGCCCCGGAAAGACGTTGCAGGCTGATACAACGGCATTTGATTTCGACAGAAATTCCCGGGTAAATTATTTGTGGTGACACAATTCACTTTTTCAACGACAAAGAAGGAGCCGGATATAATCCAACTCCTTCTTTTCGGGTTTTAGCATCTAAAATGTCCGGCTCAGGATACCCGGCCTTGCCCCTGGATACGATCCCATCTACTTTTGAGGCATAAAATTTAATATTATGCAACAGATCAACGTATTTGCCTCAACACCAATTGTTATTAAAAAAGTATTATACACCGGCAGGGTCCATGTAAGCGGTGGCCGTGAAGGCTATGCGAAAAGCGATGATGGCCGGTTACAAACAGCATTGACAGCACCGGGGAGTAAAGGTCCGGGCACTAACCCCGAACAATTACTCGCAGCAGGTTGGTCTGCCTGTTTCATTGGTGCCATGCAACACAACGCTGCCAGTATGGGCTTTACTTTACCGGCAGATCTTTCGATTGATACAGATATTGCATTGACTACCGGGGACAATGGCTTCCATCTGCTGGCACATTTACAAATCAACCTGCCGGGTTTTAGCGAAGAAGCGGCTAAGCAGATAGTTGCGGCTGCACATGAAACCTGCCCTTATTCAAAAGCCACAAGCGGGAATATCAATGTAAGTATCGATGTTTCTATTTAACATTATTGTATTACATGATAATGCCAGACATAGGTAGCTGATGCGGGTGCTGTGCCGGCATTTGCTGATGCCAGCTGTACGCTGGTTGTAGTCGGTAGCTTGGTGTATATACCACTCAGTAGTGCCGCTGAGGCATTTGCCGGCCAGAACAATACAGCAGGGGCTGTAGCATAAGCTGTATTAAAGTTTAATTGAAAATAGGGTGCCAATGTAGGAAATGAAGTAGCCGCAGTGATTGTAACTGTTACAGTGCCCGCCATGTCATTGCCGGATACAGCAACTGTGCCTGTAAAGCTACTGCCAATAGTAGCGGTGGGTGTTCCTGAGTTGCCGATGAGTTTTTTTACCCTTATGTCTTCAAATATTTTACTTGCTAAATCGCTCATGATTAATTGTATATAATGTAAACGAATCCTTGTTTAGCCAGGCCGTTGCTGGTAATTGATATGCTGCGTTTTGCGTCTGTATCAATCACATAAGGCTTTATTTCAGCAGCAATGCTTTCAAAGCCGGAAGCGGATAAGAAAGTCTTTTCGCTGTTGCTGATCGTATAGGTTGCCGTAAGCAGCCCAGCTTCTGATACAATTCCTGCTTCCAGTATGGTGGCACCTCTTGGCAGCTGGAAACTACCTGTGGAGCCTGCTCCAGGCAGTCCGGCCGTAGCATAGGCATTAAAACGGTAGATGAATGTCTTTGGATTGACAGTAGTCAGATTGTAACCGGCACGGTGATTCAGCGATACATCATAAGGTGCATTCAGACCCGTACCTGATGTCATGTTGACGAATGATGCTTTAGGGATACTTGCCGTATTCGTAGTATTGTCTGTGTTGACAAAATCAACCAGGTCCGCTGGTTGCCGGTCGATGTAGGTACCATTTACAAACAATTTGGGCCCCTGACCTGTGATGACATCGCTCGTCTTGTATCGCATAGCAATTTGCGCACTGCACTTACCGCCATTTATTCTAAGGATACCCGTAGTCATATCTATCTCGTAGTTAGGAGACCAGTAAGTGGTCCAGGCACTGCCCACACCTGGTTGGGTTGTTGCATCCGAGGTATGTGCTACCAGGGCGGTATAGGCCCTGCCCCTGGTGCCACCGATGTACACTACATCTCCAACAGCATAAGTAATATCGGTAGCCCATGCTTTCTTCAATGCACTGGCCGCATTATTAATTTCCATAAAACAGTTTTGCAGCGTTATAATCCCTGCGACTGCATTACAATCAATAAATTTTGACTTATCTCTTATCTCCGTTTTAACACCGGTAAATGTAAAAGTTCCGTTGTTGGCACCTATTCCTGCGCCGGTAGTGTCAGTCAGTTTCAGGATGGTTCCATTACCGGTTGAAATAATAGATCCATTTGTCCAGTTAATAGCCCCACCTGCTGTCACATTGATTAAGGTCCCGGCTATACCTTCTGCATCACAGGTATCAAATGCCCAGTTTACAGACTGCAGGTTATTGATATTGATTGCTACCTGCCCCTCCTGGAAATTTTTAAATGAACAACGGGTAAACCTGTTTTCAGAGCAGTTGGTATTTCCTGTTACATCAATACCGACTTTGAAATTGCCATCAAATGCACATTCCACGAAAGACAGGGAGGATGCTGAGCCTTCTGAATAGTAAGAATATAAGCGTTCAGTACCTGTTACCCCTGTAAATCTAAGTCCTGTAAAAAGCATGTCGCGAACACTGTTCTGGTTATAGAACCAGTAGTTATCAGTGCCATTGCCTGACTCCGGGCATTTAAAGAAAATATTTGTCAGGTATTTCCCATCACCCATGATCTTGATTCCCCTGTGAGCCACATGCGGGTTATCGTCACTATAGTAATTATTAGTCTGAATTGTGAATTTCTTCTGGGTAAAAAGCCAATTCCCTTTCGGAATGTAGGCGACAAAGGCACTTCCCCACCACCTGATATTTTCGGATGCGTAGACGAATCGCTCATAGTAGGCCATAGTATTCAACATCTGCTGAAAAGCAGCATCATTGGCAGTTCCTACATCATGCCGTGCGTCATAATCTCCTTTGCCACCAAACCACTCAATGCTCACAGCAAAAGGTATCACCCGCATAAAATACTCACCAGCCATCTGCTTCAGAAGCACATTCTCAAGCATTCCTCCGACAATAGGAGTACCATCTGCGACCGCTGTTTCCTTTTTAAAGTTTACATATTCGCCATTATTTGGATCCAGCGCATCGTAAGCAAAATTACCCAGGCGCATCATCGCATTGTCTGTATGCAATGTGGCCCCATTATCTGCAATTCGGATATATCTGCCCGTAGTGACTCCGGTAACCTTGATATTATTTACGCCATCGTCAGTAGCTGTAGACGCATTGTCCCAAAGATACCATCCTCCCTTTCCATCACCGGCAGCCGCACCACCCAGGGTCTGTACCCGGGCAGCAGTACCAGCAACACCTTTAAGTGTTCTAAGTTCTGTGATTGTATCAACTGTTTTTGTCAGTGCATTATATGCCATAATCAGAGTTGTTTTGCAATTGTGTTAAAAGTGAGTGTTCCAACAGGACACACATCATAATTCACATAAAAATTGGTAGCATCGGCACTCTTGGAATAAATACCCTGTGCCGCCGGGGTAATGGGATCAATACTATAACCCGCGCTCGTGGGATTATATCCTAATCCATGCGCCCAGGAGAACTGGGACGTAAGTCCATCACCGGTCAATGTAATTGTACCGGTGACAATAAAATTGTCTGCCATTATATGGGGGTTTAACAGCGATCAGCAGGCGCTGACCGCTCAGTGAAAGAATGTACTGATTTTGGGGGGCCTTTTAATAGTACTTAACTCATTGACAATTATTTATACAAAGGACACCCTGGCACACGCAATGAATCTGCGTGATGGCATGGATCCACTATTCTGACTTTAATGAATTAGCAGCTACTGCTTTCCCTGTCAGTGAAAAGCACTGTATGCCTGTGACTTCGTAAGATTGTAGAAGGATATTCGGAGATCATTTCCTTGTGAAGTGTATTGAATACTGCCTGGGCTTTTCTTTGCCCTGGTACGACGCAACTGATGTAATCAGCACTCAGCAGCATAGGTATCGTAAGTGTAATTGCATGTGAAGGTACCTGCTCTATTGTTTCAAAGCAGCCGTCATTCACCTGTTGCACCCGACAGGCTTCATCCAGTTCTACTATTTTAACTTTGTATGGGTCCCTGAAATTGGCTACAGGAGGATCATTGAATGCCAGGTGGCCATTCTCCCCTATTCCCATGCAGACAATATCTACCGGCTGCTGTTGTAATAAGGCTGCATAACGTGAACATTCTGCTTCAAGGTCTGCTGCATTTCCATTCATAAAATGAATCTCATTAAAACTGAGCTTATCAAATAAATGCGCCTTTAGAAAATTACCAAAGCGCTGAGGTGCATCTTCCGGCAAACCTATGTATTCATCCATATGAAAAGCATTGATCCGCTTCCAGTCCAGGCCAGTATTACACAGATATCGCAGAAACTCATTCTGAGAAGGAGCCGCAGCAAAGATAACATTGATAAAGTCTTTTGATTGCAACAGTTTTAAAGCTTCTGCTGCGAACATGTCCGCCGCCGCCTTTCCCATCTCATCTCTTGAATCAGCAATGATATGCCGGAAATTGGTATTAGTTATTAACATGACTATCTGATCTTATTGAATACGAAACGCCCATTTACCATTGTTGCCTCAATATTTATATTATCATCAAATATGGTAAGGTCTGCATCCTTCCCCATGGCAATGCTCCCTTTATGCTCTGAAAGATGTAAGATCCGGGCAGGCACTTCTGACATCATTCTTACACTATCGAACAAGGGGAGTCCCGCCAGTGTAACCATATTTCTCACCAGTGCATCAGCAGTGGCTACACTTCCCGCAAAAGCCGATCTATCCGGTAGTTTGGCTACATTGTCTTCTATGATTACTTCCATTCCATTCTTTAGCGCACCAAGCACACTTGGGCCTTCCGGCATCCCTGCACCACGCATCGCATCAGTGATCAATGCCGTGTTTTCCACACCTTTTATTTTACAGATGAGTTGCAGAAGTGCGGGAGGCAGGTGCTTCCCATCTGCAATGATCTCTACTGTCAGGTTGTCGAGCAGGTAGGTCGTTTCAATGACCCCGGCAGACCGGTATCCATTATTCCTGACGACACCTGTCATGCAGGAATAAAAATGCGTGACGTGTGAATACCCCACTTCCACTGCTTTCAGTACATCGTCATACAAGGCGCTGGTATGTGCGATGGCTGGCAATACGCCATTCTCCGCCATGTATTTACCAAACTCCAGGGCTCCCGGCAATTCCGGGGCTGCACTCCAGCGTTTAATATGTTTTGAGGAGGATAAAATCTGCTTATACTCGTCCGGATCAGGATGGCGGATATACCTGGGATCCTGTGCACCCTTTTGCTCCATGGAAAAATAGGGGCCTTCTATATGCAAGCCTATGAACTGCGCCCCCATGGTATTGAGTGGAACAGCTTTTTCATAAACAGCCAGTGTCTCCATCAGGTCCGTATGTTCACAACTCAGGGTAGTCGGCATCAGTGCAGTTGTGCCATATTGCGCATGGGTGTTAGCTATGCCAAGAAAAGCGGCTACGGTATTATCCATAAAATCATGTCCTCCTCCACCGTGTACATGCATATCGATAAAGCCAGGGGAAATAAATCGCCCCCCTGCATTTATCTCAACCGCATGCTCCACGTCTATATTATTCTCAGTTACTTCCAGGATCCTGCTTCCCTCTATCAACAGGGTGCCATTATTAAGTATGCCCGTTGGCGTAATGATCCTGCCATTGTAGATCTTAATCATTTCTATTCTTTAGGATGGCTTCAAGATGATTGTAACGTGTATTCCGAACTTCGTTTTCTGTTTGCAGCTCCGATAAGTAATAGGTATCCCGGTTCAGCGCTATAAAACGGGCATCCAGTTTCTCAGGATGCAAATCAGCGAGCATCTTTGCCAATTTTAGCCTTTTTTCAGGCGAGTAATCCGTTTTATTCATTTCTGCTTCAATCCACCTGCAAGTGACGTAAAATGACCTTATATCGGCCATTAAGAGGTAATGTTGGAACTCCTTTGACTTCGTAGACAATGACAGGCTATACAAGGTCTTTTGAGCCGCCATGATGCTGTCCCTGAGTACACCGATACTGAGGTCGGTACCGGAGACCTTCCCATCTTTCACTTCATAGGGAGCCGTACTGATTGCCTGTAGAAAAGCATCGCTTTGTATTGTATTAAAACCGTACTTCCGCTGACAATATTGCCTTACAAAGGCTTTTGTATCCAGTGCTTTATTCGTTTTCAATGCTTCAAAATAAGCGTTGATAAGCAGGTTAAAACCGATTTGCGGATACACTCTTCTCACTGCCTTCAGATCCACCGGGTCCGCATAACATTCAAAGACGGGGGAATAAACCCCGGATGTAGACCAGGAAGTCATAATGATCCCTTTATAGTTCAATGCCCTCGCCTGGGGAATGAATGTTTCTATATTTTTAAAATGCGTTCTCCAGGAAGCTAAGAAATAATTATCCGGCCCACTCCTGATAGCCGGCGCGCCCCAGATCTCAAACCCACTTTCCTGCAGCTTTTTATGGTCCCCAAAGCGGTCCAGCGCCCAGCCATAATTCCAGTCGAGAAAAATCGTTTCTTTGGGCAGGTCCTTTAATGCTTCGGGATACTTCAAGGCAATATCAGCCCATACCACAGGCCGTTTGCCAAGGCTCACCACCAGCTCACAAAGCATACGGATATAATCGCCGTACAGCCTGGACATGCCCAGTGAATCTGCTTTCTTCCGGGATGCGAGAGAATGCCCCAGCAGCATGGTCTCATCTCCTCCTATATGAATGTATTGCGATGTATGTGTTGCAATCAGGTCTTTGTACAGGTCTGCAAACAGCGCGCTGCATTCTTTTTCCTTTGTCGGGTTTACCTGGGAATAATCCTTATCATCCTCCCTTAACTGCGCATACCGTGAATGCCGCAGTATATACTCTACATGACCAAAACTTTGCTGTAAGGGGATGACATCTATTTTTAGCTGGTTGCAGTAGGCAATGAAAGATTTTACTTCTTCACGGGTATAAGCATATTGATTGGAGATAACACTATGCTGCTGAAAAGGATAGGTGGCCTCCCATTCTACAAGGAGCGTATTGATACCGTTTTCACTCAAGGACTTTGCAAATGCCTTTAAGGCCGGCATTTTCATTACCTGGATCCTCAGATCCAGATGAAAGCCCCTGACCTGAAATGTGGTGTCCCCGTTTGCATAACAGGTTATGCTGGTCAGACTAATAAGGAATGCGAAAAAGTATCTTTTCATACGCTTTTTGTTAAACTCCGTGTACGTACACGAATTTAACAAAAAACTCTATTAATTCCGGTAATACTGATAATTTTCGGCCGTAATTATATCAATAGGCATAAACTGCTCTTTTTCAATGGCCGTTTGCAATACCAGGTGCTGGTAAAGACTGGTAATACCCTTATACCCTTGTTCCTGTGGTTTCTGGCAAATGAGGAAATCAATTACATTTTTCTGCAGGTAGGCTATATTTTCAGGAAGGAAGTCATAACCGATGAGTTTAATACCACTGATCTTTTGCTCTTCGAAATATCTCGCCACGGTAAATACCCTTGAATTGGAAACGAAGACTACATCAAACTGATGCTTACGGAAAAGCTTCTTTAGTTCCGCTTGTATGGATTCATAGTCCGGCTCCCGTATATCCGTCTTCACGATATTTACGTCCGCGTGATGATTTTTAAAATAAGCCCTGAATCCCTCTTCTTTTACCAGCAGATGATGGTGCTGATCCATTTCCCTGGAAATATTTACGATCAGCACAGCCGATTGGGGAGGAAGGAGATACTTTGTCAGATGAGCTGCGAGATATCCACTTTTATGCAGATCCGGGCCTATATAGCACACCCTGTCACTATCCTTCAGATCAGAATTTATCAGTACGTAAGGGATTTGTTTTTCTGCACACTTTGCCACAAAGGCCTGTGCCTCCTGCTCAAACATAGGAGCCAGTAGTACACCATCATAATCTGTGCGCAGGATTTCTTTTGCCTTTTTGGTAAAGGTCTTCTTGTCGTTCTGGTTAAAGAAATAATGGTCTACGACTACGCCAAATGCCCTGATCTCATCAGCAGCCTGTTTGATTCCATTCAGGGGAGCCTCCCAGTAACCAGTCTCCCTGGACGATGAAGGGATCAGGGAAGCGATCCGCAATACCTTCTTGGATGCCAGGCGGCGGGCAATGACATTGGGCTGGTAGTCAAGTTCTTTAATGATCTCCAGGATCTTTTCTTTCGTGCTGGCAGATACGCCTGTTCTATTGTTCAATACACGATCTACTGTACCTATTGATACGTTTGCCCTGCGGGCAATTTCCTTTACGCCTACCGGACTTTCCTGTTTTTTCATCAAGGGGATTTATATAGCAAATGTATAATTATTAGAAATCATTTGCCACTACCCTGATTTCCCTGATCTCCTGATTTTGTGCCAGGTCGGATATAACGGGCCCCATCACCTCTATTTTCTTTTTCCGGTGCTGCTGATCTGTATACCAGCCCATCACCCCAGGAGGAGGTTCCTTTATTTCCAGCCGCATATTATATTCCTGCCAGGCACTATCCAGTTTTACCTCCAGCTCTTTCAATGGTATATTCAAACTGGTGCCATGAGCAGGCCACATTTCCACTCTTTCTACACTGCTATCAGGATTGTAGATCACCAGGCTAAAATCTTTACCTGTGAAGTGCTTAAAATCTCCATCCATCGTCACTTTCATACTATCTCCAGGAATGAACAGACCTGTGAGGAAATTGGTGGCACTATCCTTTGACAATGGAAGTGCTTCTGCTATTTTAAATACCTTTTCTGAAAGACTTAAGGGAGCCACCGGCGCTTTTTCCGTGCTGGCAGTTTTGCTATTGCTGCTACCGCAGGCAATGAGCAATACACAGCTCATAATGATCAGTAAACGCTTCATATCAACTTAATTTTGAGACCCTGTACACGGCCAGTTTACCACCACCATCCAGGCTGCTCATATTCGGACTTTTAGTTGGGAAAAAATGAAGTTCATGTGGTCCTTTAGCTGTATCACTTGTAAAAGATACCGGCACATTCACGACTGCGGCATAAGGGTGAATCTGAATGATAATACCTTTACGCACATATCCTAAACTGATAAGCCGGTCAATATCATTTGGCTTGATATGGATACATCCATGAGAATAAGCCAGGCTAATATTGTCCGGGAGTTTATTCCTGGTGTTATATGCAGTGGCGGCTTCATCCGGGGGCGTAGTATGAATAAAGTCACTCATGAGTTCGTCTTTATTCTTTTCGTAGACCCCGTTGTTATTATTGTCACGATAATATTTTACGGAGATGTGCCCGAAATCATTGAAGACCCAGGTGCCTGGTGTTGAACTGCCAAAACTGGAAGCCATGCCCTTATAATAATCCAGAATCGTCTTTCTTAACTGCAATTCCCATTCTGACCTTGGATAGCTCTTTTTATACGGCTCCAGCCATTGAGGGTTCAGTTCGCTCAGTTTCTTCCATGTTCCACCCCGGTTGATGTATACAGCATCTTTATCCACCCTCATGGGAGTACCCCATGGAATGGTAGAAAAGATCCATCGCCCTCCACTTACATGTTTTTCCACGCTGAGTATTGTGAATCTGCCTGCACGGGTAGGTGTATGTGCGCTTGCAGCCTTGTCCGGATGTTTGGTAATGTTTTCCTGAGAAAGTCCCCCGCGTGCATCTACTTCTAGTAGTCTTGTCAGCTGAAATCTAGCCATACGTAACAGTTTAGATTATGCAGTAGCAGGCCATGGGTTGTCGAAAGTAGACCCGCCCAGTTTTAGCTGTCTTGCGGACAAGGTAAGCTGAATCTCCATGGGCAGCTCACCTCTTGAAGAAAAGCTTTCATGATATTCTATACAGTAGGCATCCTCAAAAGCCAGTTCTTTCATCTTGGAGAGCGCATCGCGCCGGTAGAATATGATCTTGCCACTCTTTGTTTTGGTATTGGAGATCATCCATTCAAACAGGTCGGTGCTGCCGTCTGATTCAAGGGTGACAGTGACAAGACCTCCGATCGGACGGGCGGCTGGTTTACCATTATGATCTATGCTTTGGGTAAATGAGAAGTGGCAGTTGAGTACATTGATTTCTTCGCCATCTATTTGCAATACAGACTTGAATGACATAATCTACAGGTTTTTTAATTAATATGGTGAGTTTTAGGGTTGATTATGGGTTAAATGAGTACGAATTTAATGAATAATTTCATATTTCGGGTTTTCAAACTTTAAGCACTTGATATAAAAAAACCGGTTCCTTTCAGAACCGGTTTTTCCATTTATTTAAAGAGTCTTATGGTCGCCCCTATTTCAAACGCTCCGTCTACATAAGTCTTTATCCCTCCCGTTTGCGTTGTATACATGGCCTGCACCGTTACCGTTTGCCAGGCATTCACACCCATTCCTATTGTTACGCTTTTAGTACTATGGTACATCCCCATAATATTCGCAACATTGTTCAGGAAACTTACATTCACACCTGCATCCAGGATATTATCATACCCTTTCACGCCCCTGTATGCCAGCTTGGGTTCAATGGAAGTCACTTCATCTGTCTCCGGCAGGAATTTATAAGATACTGCCGTAAAGAAGATACCACCACCATCAGTACCCAGGTTATTCCCGGTAAACATGTTACGCACGTTAGGCAAAGCAGCCTGTATATTCAGGTGCCTGTCCGTATACCCCACCCCGAATTCTGCTTCAAAATAGTTATCCCTGCGGTTGAATGCACCGATAGATGGATCATTGGCATCACCATTCATTGCCTTTACATCCAGGCGTTGCACATTCCATACTGCCGATAAGCCGAAATGCAACTGCTGCTCTTCCAGACCTAAAGGAATGCGGTATGCATAAGTTAACGCAACTCGGCTGCGATTTATTAATCCTGCTTTATCACTCATTACCTGGGCACCGACTCCTACCCTGCTATTCACCTTGTAATCGGCAGAAGCGAATGCGGTGACAGGGGATCCGGAGATGCCGCCCAACTGACGGCGATAGGTTGCATTCAGGCGTAGCCCCTCTTCCAGGCCAGCCATGGCCGGGTTGGCCAGGTACTGGTTCTGGAAATATTGTGTGCCGGAGGGCTCCAGCAATGATTGAGAATTACCCAATGACTGTGCCTTACTTTCATGGGCCATGCAAAGACCTCCAAGTAAGAATAAGCATATATATTTCTGTAAGCTCATAACCTAAATGTTAATGGGATCAATGCTGGTCCCTGATGATTGTAATAAATCCTTTGGCAGGAGTGTTATAACCATCTGCTTTCAGGATGTAATAATAGGTACCTTCTGCAAGCGGACTACCATTGTAAGTCGCATCCCAGTTATTGCTGTAGTTCTTTGTATGATATACAACACGACCGGTACGGTCATAGATAGTCAGGTCATTGTTTGGATAGCGGCTCAGATCATTGATGATCCACTTATCATTCTTACCATCACCATTTGGTGAGAGCAGGTTGATAGCATCTATCTTAAATTCATTGACTACTGTGATAGTCATTGCCCCTTCATTCATACAACCATTATTATCAGTTACAGTCACAGTATATACAGTGTTCTCTATCGGTTTGATCTGGAGTGTAGCTGTTTGCTGACCACTTACTATACCGCTGGCATTTGACCATTCGTAGCTGTTACCACCGGTAGCTGTCAGGTTCATCGCCGTTCCTTTGGAGATCACGGTATCCTGATCTGCTGTAATGGTGACTGCTGGCAGGGCATTTACTTTGATGGCAAATGTTTGCGCCAGGGTATCTACACCTCCGTAGGCAGTACCACCGTTATCTTTCACGGTGACGGTTACATGGACTGTACCACTAATGCCTGGATTCAGTTGATAAGTGATCAGACCATTCGCATTTACTACCAGGGAGCTAAAGAACGGCTGATCGGCCCTTATTGCATAGCTCAGTGTTTGACCGTCTTCTACAGCAGAAGCACCGCTTGTCTGGATATTTTGCGCAGTAGTGATATCACATACTTCCTGATCAGCAACCGGATTCAGCGTTGGTGCCTGGTTTACCTGGCCTAATTGAACTGTAAAGGTCTTCTCTGTATAAAGACCATTACCCAGGGTAGCCCGGATTCTCACATTATACAGGTTCTTCACAGCGTAGTCCAGAATAGCGGCGGTAAGCAGCTGATCGCCGGAGATCGTGAAGGATGTATTGTCAGTGCTGCCGGCACCTGTTACCAATGTATAAGTATACACTGGATTTGGTTCTGCTGTCACAGCGGAAAGATGACCGACCAGTGTATTGACAGGCGTATTCTCAACGATGGTATTATTATCCAGGCTGATATCGGTCGGTGGCAGTGGTACATATATAACTGTTACAGCTACAGTATTCGCATTGCTCACATTGAGGCCGTCACTTACAGTAATGGTCAGCGATACTGTTGTATGAACGTTCGCATTCAGGGCTGCTTCGTCTTTTACTGAGAGTTCGCCCGTAGCTGAGTTGATGGCAAAGGCACCTGATGGATCATTCGTAATGGTCCAGTTTTGCAGGGCACCAATGGCATCAGTAGCGGTAACACTACCCAGCGTGGTACCTGCCGGGCTGTATTCATTAATACTGAATGTCTGGCCGTTGGCGATAAGCGGTGCTGTTACATCTGAAACTACTGTCAGTGTATCGGAAGCGCTGTTACCATTATCACCGATGTTCACCGCAACATCTGCAGGTAGATTGATGCTTACATTCCCATCAGCAGCCGGAGTGATTGTTAGGGTATAAGTGATGTTGTTACTTGTTTGAAGGTTGCTGGCCGTACCGTTTGTTACATTAAAGTCAGCAGCAGTTAATCCCGTTACTGCTTCGCTAAAGGTGGCTGTTGCACTGAATGCAGCATTCACCAGGGAAGGCGCATTATCAAGCGTAACTGTAGGATGAACTGTGTAGACATATACACCAGCGGTGCTTCCTATATTATTCAGGGTCTTCACCGCATCATTACCAAATATATCCCTGATGGTTCCTGTGATTGCTGCAAGCGCTATACCATCCAGGTCATTTTCTCCATCCTGTACGGTGTAAGAGAAGCTCAGTATATTAGTGCCTGTGCCTCCCGTATAAGTAGCATTTACTGTTGTATTACCAATTGTTACCGGTAAAACAGGTGTACCTGTCACATTTACAACCGCATTAAATTGAGCTGTAAAGTCAAGCGTCTGGGTAGCATGATAGTACGCATTTGCGGGAACGCTTACCTGGGTAATAACCGGTGCAATTGTGTTCACTAATACACCAGTCGTAGCAGGTGCTGCGAAGGTAAGTACTGCATCATTTCCGGCTGCATCTTTAATAGTACCACTGCTCAAAGCGCCGGTTACTATACCATCCAGATCCTGATCACCATTCACTACTGTATAAGAGAAGCTTAATGCAGATGTACCTGTACCGCCATTATAATCAGCATATACGGTACTGCTGCCCATCATAATCGCAATATGTGGTGTACCTGTTACCGTTACGGCTTCTCCAAATCTCACCTCAAAGTTCAATACATCTCCTGCCTTATAATAATCATTTGGTGGCACTGCTACACTCGTAACAACAGGTGCTGTCACATCAGCGACTACCGTCAGGATATTAGATGCCGTATTACCATTATCTCCTATGTTCACTGCCTTATCAGCAGGCAGCGTCACGGTTACATTACCATCAGCAGAAGGTGTAACAGTGAAGGTATAAGTAATATTATCACTTGTGTGCAGGTTGCCGGCTGTACCATTTGCAACCGTAAAGTCAGCAAGTGTCAGGCCAGTCACTGCTTCGCTAAAGGTAGCAGTTACTATATAAGGAGCGTTGACATTTAAACTGGATGTAGACAATGTGACTGTCGGATGTACAGTATAAACATATACACCAGCAGTGCTACCTGCATTATTCAGTGCCTTCACCGCCTCATTCCCAAATTCATCCTGGATTGTTCCTGTGATTGCAGCCAGTGAAATGCCGTCCCGATCATTCTCACCATCCTGTACTGTATAAGAGAATGCCAGTGTATTGGTACCGGTTCCACCAGTATAGGCTGCATTTACAACCGTACTACCAATGGTTATCGGCAACACAGGTGTACCTGTTACATTTACAATAGCATTAAATGTTACTGAGAAATCAAGCGTTTGACCAGCATTATAATAACCATTCGCAGGAACTGATACCGAAGTAACCACCGGCGCGATTGCATTAACCAATACGCCAGGTGTAGACGGTGCAGTGAAATTAAGGAGAGCAGCATTACCTGCCACATCCGTCATCGTACCGCTTAAAATACCTATTGCAATACCATCCAGATCCTGATCACCATTCACCACCTCGTAAGAGAAGCTCAGTGTAGAGGTACCTGTACCGCTCACGTAATCAGCATATACCGTTCTGCTACCCATTGTAATCGCAAGGCGTGGTGTACCTGTTACCGTTACGGCTTCTCCAAATCTCACCTCAAAGTTTAATACATCTCCTGCATTATAATAATCATTTGGTGGCACTGCTACACTCGTAACAACAGGTGCTGTCACATCAGCGACTACCGTCAGGGTATTAGATGCCGTATTACCATTATCTCCTATGTTCACTGCCTTATCAGCAGGCAGCGTCACGGTTACATTACCATCAGCAGAAGGTGTAACAGTGAAGGTATAAGTAATATTATCACTTGTGTGCAGGTTGCCGGCTGTACCATTTGTAACCGTAAAGTCAGCAAGTGTCAGGCCAGTCACTGCTTCGCTAAAGGTAGCAGTTACTGTATAAGGTGCGTTGACATTTAAACTAGATGTAGATAAGGTAACTGTCGGATGTACAGTATAAACATATACACCAGCAGTGCTACCTGCATTATTCAGTGTCTTCACCGCCTCATTACCAAATTCATCCTGGATTGTTCCTGTGATTGCAGCAAGTGAAATGCCGTCCCGATCATTTTCACCATCCTGTACTGTATAAGAGAAGCTCAGTGTATTGGTACCGGTACCTCCCGTATAAGTAGCATTTACCGTTGTATTACCAATTGTTACGGGTAAAACAGGTGTACCTGTTACATTAACAACCCCATCAAATTGAACTGAGAAGTTCAGTGTTTGAGCGGCATTATAATAACCATTCGCAGGAACTGATACCGAAGTAACCACCGGCGCGATTGCATTAACCAATACGCCAGGTGTAGACGGTGCAGTGAAATTAAGGAGAGCAGCATTACCTGCCACATCCGTCATCGTACCGCTTAAAATGCCTATTGCAATACCATCCAGATCCTGATCACCATTCACCACCTCGTAAGAGAAGCTCAGTGTAGATGTACCTGTACCGCTCACGTAATCAGCATATACCGTTCTGCTACCCATTGTAATCGCAAGACGTGGTGTACCTGTTACCGTTACGGCTTCTCCAAATCTCACCTCAAAGTTCAATACATCTCCTGCCTTATAATAATCATTTGGTGGCACTGCTACACTCGTAACAACAGGTGCTGTCACATCAGCGACTACCGTCAGGGTACTAGATGCCGTATTACCATTATTTCCTATGTTCACTGCCATATCAGCAGGCAGCGTCACGGTTACATTACCATCAGCAGAAGGTGTAACAGTGAAGGTATAAGTAATATTATCACTTGTGTGCAGGTTGCTGGCTGTACCATTATTTACAGTAAAGTCTCCTGCAGCTACACCTGTAACAGCTTCACTAAATGTAGCGCTTACCTCAAAGCCTTCTTTCACCAGAGTAGCAGCAGTAGCCAGTGTCACTGTTGGATGTACTGTATTAACAAATATGCCGACAGTTGACGGTGCTGTATAGGTCTTCACCGCCTCATTACCATATTCATCCTGAATAGTACCTGTGAGCGCTGAGACAGCAATACCATCCCGGTCGTTATCACCATCCACTACTGTATAAGTAAAGGTCAGAGTGGAAGTACCTGTACCCCCGGAATAAACGGCATCCACAATGGTATTACCGATCGTTACCGGCAATACAGGGCTACCTGTTACATTTACAATAGCATTAAATGTTACTGAGAAATCAAGCGTTTGACCAGCATTATAAAATCCGTTTGGCGGAACATTTACTGAACTGATAACCGGCGCTATTGTATTTACTAAAACACCGGCTGTAGAAGGAGCCGTGAATGTACGGACTGCAGCATTGCCCGCGGCATCCTTAATAGTACCATTACTTAATGTACCCACAACAATCCCATCCAGATCCTGATCTCCATCTGCAACTGTATAAGAGAAGCTCAGTGTAGATGTACCGCTACCACTTACATAATCAGCATATACGGTACTACTACCCATCGTGATAGCAAGACGTGGGGTACCGCTTACATTCACCGTTTCGTTGAATGTTACCGTGAAGTTTAGTACCGCACCGGATTTGCTATAACCAGCAGCTGGCACTGTTACACCCGTCACCACAGGCGCTGTAAAATCAGCCAGGGTGGACAAAGTATTAGAAGCAGCATTTCCATTACGCGCAATATTCTCAGCAGCACCTGCCGGTAAGCTTACTGATACTGTTCCATCCGTAAGCGGGGTGATGGTCACTGTATAAACGATGCTATCGCTTGTCTGTACATCACTGGCTGCACCATTGACAACGGTAAAGTCACTGGCAGACAAACCTCTTACCGCTTCTGCGAAGGTGGCTGTTACCTGATAAGCACCATTCACCAATGTAGCGGCGGACAAAGTCACTGTTGTATGTGTTGTATTCACCTTCACGCCAGGGAATGCCGGTGCAGGGTTAATATATACAAGTGCCGGATTACCCGCCTTATCCGTTAGCAATAAATTACTTAATGCAACGCCGGCTCCCATTTCTATACCATCTCCATCATCATCTCCGTCCGCTACCGTGTAAGTAAAGATCATTCCATTGTTACTATCCCTACCTGTATAGTAAACAGGCATGACACCAGAATTCAGATTCAAAGCCATGTATGGCTGCTCAGTTGTAATATTAAATACCAGCTCCTCACTAAAATGAACGACGAATTTCAACTGATCACCAGTATGATAATAACCATCTGCAGGTCCATCCAAACTCACGATTGCCGGAGGTGTAAAATCTGCTGTCACCTGCAGTTCATTCGAAACCGAATTGCCATTATCCCCAATATTCGCCGAAGCATCAGCAGGTAACTGAATTGAGACTGCTCCATCTACTGAAGGAGTCACTTCTATTGAATAAACAATATTGTCGCTTGTTGTTACACCGGATACCAGACCGTTTGAAATGGTAAAATCACCAGCCGTCAGTCCTGTCACCGCCTCACTAAAGGTAGCGGTCACATAGAATACGCTATTTACCACCGTACTACCAGAAGATAATACCACAGATGGAATAACCGTATTCACCAGTACACCATTTGTACTTCCCGCACCATTGATAGTAGTATTAGCTTCGTTACCATAACTATCTTTCAGCATGCCGGCATCTGCCGTCAGTGCTGTTCCGATCTGGATACCATTATTATCGTTATCACCGGCTACTACTGTGTAACTGAAAGTGAGATTCTTTGTACCACTACCACTTACATATGCAGCATGCACCACAGAACTACCAATTGTAACTGGCAGGTAAAGGTTTCCTGCAGCAGTTGAAACAGTGATTTCCTTATCAAAGCCCACTGTAAATTCCAGGGTAGTACCTGCCTTGTAATAAGCATTTGCAGGCACACTTACACTGGTAATCACCGGCGCTGTATTATCATAGTCTACATCAACGGCAGTGGCAGCATTCGTATTTCCACTCTGGTAGGCGGCCGCCGCATCAGCATTCAATGCAATATGCAGGGTACCTATGCTATTAGCAGGCACCGAAATGCTGATTGTATAGGAAGAAGTATAACCTGCTCCCGGAGAAACAGCAGTTACTGCCGCACCTGCAATTCCAGTCAATGAGAACGAAGAGGCATTCACACCATTCACAGATTTATCAAAATTCAGCGTCACCGTCATCGTTGTTTCATTGGATGTAGCTGGCGCCGTCAGGGTCCCTACCGGGCGAATACCATCTACCCGGATTGCCGTAGCACCGGATGTAAATAACGAATCCAGCAGATTACCTGCCTGATCTGTCAATACATTATTATTTACCCGGATGGAAGCACCTAATTTTATGCCGTCGTTGTCCAGATCACCTTCCTGTATTGTATAAGTGAATGTCCATTGGTTTGTGCCGGCACCGGATGCATATACTGCTTTCCTGCTGGTAGTACCAATAGTCAGATCGATATAAGGTAACCCTGTTCCGGCATTATCTGAGTACACAGGCTCACTTGCGGTCGCCGTCAGCGAGATGACCTGTCCTATATAATAGGTACCATTTGCCGAAGCACCGACGGTTTGGATGACAGGGCTTATATAATCCACATTCCAGGAATAGGAAGCAGAAAGCCCGGTATTATCTGCAAGATCTTTTGCCCGGATCTGAATAGTATGCATACCTGTAGACAGTCCACTCAATGTAAGCGGAGAAGTGGCCGCTACAAAAGGACCTCCATCTATACTGGCGGCATAACTACTCACCGGTTCATCCGCTTCAAAACTAAAGGTAGCAGACGACTGATTAGAAGGGTCTGCTGGCTTGCCCGTAATTAAAACAGTAGGTGCTGTCTGGTCCAGCGTTATTGAAGCACTGGTTCCCTTCACATTGCCTGCATTGTCTTTCACCTGCATATATACCTTCTTCACACCATCTCCTGTACCCAGTGTATATGATTTGCCGGAGGCAAACGTTTCATAAGTACTCCAGTTACTGCTATCTGCAGAGAATCTCATTTGCAAAGGGGTACTTGCATCTGTAGTCGTTGCTGACAATGTCACAGCTACCGCATTGGTCATGGTAGCTCCGCTATTAATAGCCAGTGAAATTGCAGGCGGCGTTTTATCAATAGTGGCTAAATCGCCGGTAGTGAATGGCACATTTAACAAAGCAGGTGTAATACCTGCACCTGTAACCACCAGGTTCATAACACCATCTCCTGTACCCGTATTTACAGTTACAGTATATGTCGTAGCATCCACCTGGGATACGCCTGCAACACCAGCTCCTGTCAGACCAGACGTTGACAGCGAAAATGCATTCGTAGTAACACCTGATACACTTGTATTGAATACCACGGTATAGCTCACTGAGCTATTATTGGTAGGTGAAGCACCATTTCTCGTTACACTCATCACCTTGGGTTCTGCCATTCTGATAAGGCGACCATTTCCACTGGCAAAAGGATCTGTTGCATATATCACCCCATTGCTGGTAACAGTCAACCCTGTAGGATATCCAACACCAGAAATTGTTAAAGAGGAATCCAGGATCGTACTGGCTATTCCCGGGTAGCCATAGGGATATTTTACAATGGCCGCCTTACCTTTACTCACCGCTTCAATCGTATAAAGATTATTGCCAGCATCTGATGCAATGGCAGAAAATTCTTTGCCTGTTGCCAGCGTAGATACAGAATAAGTGGGATAATCCAGCTTCAGGAAAGCCCCGGCAGGATGAGCGGCGCTCTCCATGAAGTCAGTAATATAAACGTTGTTATAAGAATCTGTAGCCAGCCCCCAGGGGTAAGAAGTACCTGCTGCCGGCACGCTAAGACCATCGTATATAGTTGTACCAGGATTGTTTTCCGCTCCCGGAAAATACTTTACAACATCAAACTTGGCGGTAGAACTGTTATATTCTATCGCGTGCAGGTAACCAAATCTGTCTACCGTAATAGCAGAAAAATACCTACCCGATTGTACCACGATTGGTATATATGAAGGGCTTAACAGTTTGATGATCTGGCCATTCCCTGTTTCAAAGGAGTTCAGTACAAACACATCTCCGGTTGAGTTCACAGCCAGGCCCCAGGGATTATCACCCTGAATGGCAGTACCATGGCTCAACCCTGAGTAAATCACAGTAGGGGTACCTGTGCCTCCTGTAAACTTCACTACATCATACTTGTTTGTAGTACTGTTCAGTTTAGTGGCATAGACATTATTAGCGGCATCTCTTGCAGTAGCTGTATAGACACCCCCTGTTTCTACAGTGGACAGAACGGCCTGTGCCTTACCCGAAAGGAAGGTGATTACAGCTACGATGATCAAGAGTAAAACCCGGATACATCGTGTAAAGGTAGAATTCATATAAACCTGTTAAATACAGAGAAAAGGGTTCTGCCAACCGGACACATTCTCTTTGTGAATGATCTGTAAGCTGGCATCGTCATGACGAATTCCTTCGCCCTGGTCAAGAATGATT
Organism: Chitinophaga silvisoli; assembly: GCF_003412465.1. GTDB lineage: Bacteria > Bacteroidota > Bacteroidia > Chitinophagales > Chitinophagaceae > Chitinophaga > Chitinophaga silvisoli. The sequence goes on along the minus strand of NZ_QTJV01000010.1, from coordinate 275,615 downwards.
TTATTTATCTTTAGGGTAGTAGTATGTAGCTTCACAATATTGGACACAGGCAATCCTAATCCACTGGAAGGATGGAAGCCTTTCTCTCCCCTGGGGCCACGTATCGTGTTTGTGAACAGTTGTGCCTTTACCTTGTCCCAGTCCCCTGTTTGTGCATAGGGCAATAATTCTTTCCACACCAGCCCTGCTTCATAACCCATCAATCCATAAATATTTGCAGGCTGTTGTGCTTTGCTTTCAAATGTCTTTACAAACAACTTGTTCTCTTTGCGCTCATCTTCCTTCATCCACGTGAGTGCACTATAGAGTTCCAGTTCCAGGTGCTTTACATCGTCCAGGATATCTTCATAAGCCATTGTCTCTACAACTGTCAATGGTACTTTCTTGTGGAAACGGCTTTCCTTCCATGCATGCAGAAAACGTGTTCCCATATCTCCTACAAAAATTGCATGTACATAGGGAGGTGGATTTCGCTCTATCTCTGCAAAAAATTCAGTGAGGTCCAGGGCACTTGTATTTCCTGGATTATCAGGCAGGATGGTCACCCTGAGCTCCTGTGCACCTGCACCGAATGCGCCCTGCTGAAAGGAATTGGCTAAATGATATCCTGATTCATAGATTGGCATCACGATATGGCCTGCATTACCAAAACGCTTTTGCGCCCAGCGCCCCAGGGCATACTCTGACTGCCAGATCTGATGAGAAGCATAAAAAATATCAGGGCTAATCGCCGAATGATCAGGAATCAATTCTCCCATGTCGAAGAAGAAACCTAATTTTCGCTGTGCCTCTACCACCGGCATAAGCGATGGTAGTGATTTATAATTTATTAGTCCGGACAAGACATCTGCCTGATTAAAAAATAACAACTTTTTAGCTGCCTCGGTGGTGGCCTTAGGACCACCACCTTTGGTAAACTCAGGCAGAACCTGCACCGTACGCTGACGGGCAGGATCCAGTCCCATACCCACCATCCAGCCTGTCACCAGGTGTGCTGAGTAAAAAGGATATACACCACTATAAGGTGTTAAAAAACCAAGATTCAGTTGCTTCATACTATGAACGGGAAGGATAGATCCCCTGCATTGCAATACAATAGTTGACTGTCAGGTACGGCTGAAGAATAGAATGGGGCTGACTGCCTCCGGACACTCCTGCCACAATACCGCCAGATACATCAGCAGGCATTAAAGTCACATCCGATACAGTATTATATCCATTTACAGTGAAGGTGTTTACGCCGGCACCGATGGTTGGTAATGCCGCAGGCACCTTAGTTGCCGCAGGTACATTGCTGGTAGCAGCCTGTGTACTCGCTTTGGGAGCAGCTGTCAATGTATGTGTCATATTATGCGTATGCATAGGCATCTGGCCGGCCGTAAGGGTGATTGATTCTACTCCTCCAAACTGGCCCAAATCGTATTGAGAAAGTCCAGGACCTTGTCCCATACCTATAGGAGCCCTGCCACGCAGATCAGGTATGCCAAAAGTCGTTTGACCATTGCCACCATAGGTGGTACCCAACAATGCAAATACGGCTGTATTCTGGGCAATTGATAAAAAAGTACCATTGCATATTTGCCAGCCATTAGGTGCAAAATTAAAAGCGAAAACGCATATCATCGCTAAATATGGTTCATCCATTCTACAGGAAATTTATGTGGTGATTAATTAAATAAGACGATAATCAGGAAATGCAAAGATCTTCCCTCCCTGAGTGGCAGACTGCCGGCCCAATAAAGCTATCAGGCTACTATTAGCTGCTGTATGCACAGACTGTTGAGGTACGGAAGACTTTAAAATTTTAAATAGTTCATTTAATGCTGATGCAACCGGAGAAGCTGCATGTTGTTGTAGGTGTAGTTGATCTTCCTCCCATTGGTTATCACTCATCCGCATAGATCGTGTATAATCAATCCAGCTACCGCCAGTACCATGAATATGCGTACCTGTAGTATATCCCTTTTCAGTCTGGAGATACACCTGCTGTCCATTTGTAGTAGTAAGACAAATCAACGGAATCTCCCCTTTTTTTACAAGCATCTTATGCTTACCCGTTTTAGGATTTACTTTGTGCACTACATAATCCATTTGCTTTGTAGTAGCAGCAACCGTTTTAATTTGATTGCCGGGGCCTAACAGCCCTTGTAAAAACAAAGAAGGATATAAGGGGTAGGTGTCTGCCTGGGGTGGCAATACATCATAAGGTGCACCTGCAATCACTTGATCCAATGTTCCGAAATCGACATCAGCAATCGCCTGCAGGTCATGCCGATAGCTTTGCTCATCCAGTGTAAAGTAATGACGACCAGTTTGTTGACTGGTCTTTACAATGTCTTTGTGCTCTTCTACCGTCTCTCCCATTACAGGACCACAAGCCACATGCTTACCTGCCAGCATAGCTGCTTTGGCAATAGTGTAATGTGTATGTGCCGGGGTAGCAATGATCACGACATCCACCTCATCACTGGCCAGCAGCTGCTGCCATGAATCAAATACCAGCGGACGGTGAAATCCTTTAAATAATTGTAGGCCTTCCTGTAAGGAAGCTTTGTCTGCATCACATATGGCAGTGATAGTCAGATCTTTTTGTGTAAGTGCTGCTGACAGATACAGGCGGCCCCAGATACCAGTGCCTATAAATCCGATACGCAAACCTTTACATACATTTTTAGAGAACAGAGACGACGGCATGACGGCAAGTGCGGGCACGATCAATGCGACGTTTCTGAAAAATTCTCTCCTTTTTTGATTGTGCATTCGACAATTAGGGATAATGATTCAAATCGTTTACTACTTATGGTTTTTCCAGGAATGAGGTTAAAAATCGAATTACTATAGTAAGAAATGGTCCGCAAATTTATATAGAAATAATTCAAATATTAAAATATTTTTTTTGAGGCGGGTGTATCCAATTGAATTTCATTTCTAAACCATTCGAATCCCCATTCCCGGCGGCACCCCTCATAAAAAAACCGGGACCCGCTTACGCAAATCCCGGTCAAACTTTAGGTTATTGTATTTAGGCTCTCTGTTCTTTCACATTCAACACCGCTACCGCTGCTATTATCATAAATACGCCCCCCATCACCAACGCATAAATAGGCTGATCGTGAAAACAATACCTGACGATGAGGCCACCGAACAAGCCATTCACTATCTGTGGGAATGTGATAAAGAAATTAAAGATACCCATGTACACCCCCGTCTTATGCGGAGGTATCACACCAGATAGGATAGCATAAGGAGTTGATAAAATGCTTCCCCACGCAAAACCAATACCGATCATAGGCAGTACCAGCAGGTCGGGAGATTGTATAAAAAAGATGGAGATCAGTGATACCCCACCCGCTATCAGCGAGAAGGCATGCGTGACCCGACGATTTGTTTTACGCGCTATAGTAGGCAGGATCAGTGAATACACCGCAGATACCGCACTGTAAATACTGAATAAAAAGCCTACCTTATTGCCCGCATCTGCATAGCTGGATGATGAAGTATCACCCGGCATCACATGATAGATGTGCTCTGCCACCGCGGGCGTGGTAAACACCCACATAGAGAACAAGGCAAACCAGCTACAAAATTGCACTAACCCTAACTGCCGCATTGCTGAAGGCATCGCTGCAAAGTCTTTCACAATGGTCCCCAACCCGGAAGAAGCAGCTCCCTCTTCTGATCCGGGATTAAACTGCGCAAACTCCTCCGGACTATATTCCTTACTCATGAAGATGGACCAGAGGATGGTGGCAATCAATACCACCGCACCTATGTAAAAAGAATAGATCACATTATCAGGCACTACCCCGGGTGCCGCAACCTTGGATATATTAAAATACTCCGCCAGCAGGTAAGGTAGGGAGGAACCCAATACTGCACCTGCACCTATCAGGAAAGTTTGTACTGAAAAGCCCATACTCCGCTGCTCATCCGGCAAATTATCAGATACCAGTGCACGGAAAGGTTCCATCGCCACATTGATACTCGCATCCATCAGGGTCAGCATCCCTGCTCCTATCAGCATTGGTGGTAACAAATATGCCAGCATAGACGAATTCGGTAACAGGATCAGTGCCATCGCTGTCAGCAATGCACCCACCAGAAAGTAAGGACGCCGCCGCCCCAACCTGTTCCAGGTACGATCACTGTAATGCCCTATGATAGGCTGTACAATCATTCCGGTCACCGGTGCGGCCAACCAGAATAGGGATAAATGTTCTACCTCTGCGCCATAGGTCTGTAGGATACGGGATGCATTCCCATTCTGTAATGCAAAACCAAACTGTATTCCGAAAAACCCCATGCTCATGTTCCAGATCCTGGCCGCAGATAAACGTGGCTTCGTCATGCCTTTCATGGAATTCATATTTTTCTGAAAGCGGTGCTTTCACGCAATGGAATTCACCGCTTTCATCATTATTTGTTTCTGTTGTTCAACTGTACAACAGTACCTGCTTTCACTATATATGTCTCATCATATACCTTCACAGCTACATCGCCTCCTTCTTTGTTCTCTATCACCACACGGTGCTGGTTGATCTCTACCTTCAGGATATTCGTTCTGAAACGAATACTGAATGCAAAGGATTGCCACTTGCCCGGCAGGAAGGGTGTAAACTGTAACTGACCATCACGTACACGCATACCTGCAAATCCTTCTACCACACTCATCCAGGTACCTGCCATGGAAGTGATGTGCAGCCCATCTTCTGTATCGTTGTTATAATCATCCAGGTCCAGGCGTGAAGTACGCAGGTAAAACTCATATGCTCTCTCACCATCGCCCAGCTTCGCCGCCAGGATCGCGTGAATACAGGGAGACAATGAACTTTCATGCACCGTACGTGGTTCATAGAAATCAAAGTTCCTGCGCAGCGTATCCATGTCAAACCTGTCTTCCAGGAAATAAAATCCCTGCAATACGTCTGCCTGCTTGATAAAGCAACTGCGCAATATTCTATCCCAGCTCCACTTCTGGTTCAACGGCCTTTGTGCCGGATCCAGGTCTTTTACGAGAATCTGTTCTTTATCCAAATAACCATCCTGCTGCAGGAAAATACCACGTTCAGCATCTTCAGGATAGTACATATTATCTATGATATGTTGCCATTGCTTCACTTCGGTACCAGCATCAAATGCCGTTTTTTTAATTATTGCATCTGTTGCATGCGCCAGTGATTCAATCGTATACTGTAAACACCAGGTCGCCATGGTACTCGTATACCAGTTGTTGTTGATATTGTTCTCGTACTCATTCGGACCTGTTACACCCAGCATTACATATTGCCTGCGGGCCTCACTCCAGTTCACTCTCTGTGCCCAGAAGCGTGCTATACCAATCAGTACTTCCAGTCCATATTCAGCCAGGTAAGCTGTATCTCCGGTATAACGGATGTAATTGTAAATCGCAAAAGCGATCGCTGCATTCCTGTGAATTTCCTCGAAGGTGATCTCCCACTCATTATGACATTCCTCTCCATTCATAGTCACCATCGGGTACAAGGCAGCCCCTTTGCCAAAGCCTAACTTCGCCGCATTTTCTATCGCTTTATCCAGCTGGTTATAACGGTACACCAGCAGGTTCCTCGCTACCTGCTGCTCTGCAGTAGCCAGGTAGAAAGGTATGCAATATGCTTCTGTATCCCAGTAAGTAGACCCGCCGTACTTCTCACCCGTAAATCCTTTGGGTCCTATATTCAAACGTGCATCTTCGCCTGTGTATGTCTGGTTGAGCTGGAAGATATTGAAACGGATCCCCTGCTGTGCAGCAGCATCTCCGGTAATCACAATATCACTCTCCTGCCACTTGGCCGCCCATGCAGCAGCCTGTTCCTCCAATAGTCGCTCAAATCCTTTTGCGGCAACTGCAGCTACTACCTTTTTACATGCAGTCACCAGGTCAGCCCGGGAATGATTCTCTGAACTCAGATTGGCCGCATACTTCACGATCACAGTCGCCTGATCACGCTTTGCTGCCACCGTCACCTTAGCACCTACAAATTTATCTTTTTGTACAGGTGAAACGGCTGATGCCAGTTGGTTGCCTCCCTGATATACATGGAACAGCATGCCGGTACACACATCAAAACCTGTCTTCCTGGTACGTAATGTAAGGTAAGCACTATTATCCTGTACACTTCCCTCTACCAGGTCCCAGAATCCCTCGTCATAATTTGAGTCCTGGTTCCTGATAGCTCCGTCTATAAAAGAAACGATTTCAATTTGGCCGTCAAAGTTTAATGGTGTGATGCTATAACGCAATGCTCCCGCCTCATCATCAACAATACTGCAAAAGCGGGTAGCGCGAACAGCCAGCTTTTTACCTGAAGATAAAGTAGCTGTAAACGTACGCTCCAGGTAACCTTCCTTCATATTCAACACACGACGGAATTCACTCACTGTTGCATGATGTAAATCCAGTACCTCGCCGTCAATACGAATCTCCAATCCTATCCAGTTTGCAGCATTCAACACCTTGGCAAAATATTCAGGGTAACCATTTTTCCACCAACCCACACGTGTCTTGTCAGGATAATAAATCCCTGCTACATAGCTACCCTGCAATGTTTCGCCTGAATAAGTCTCTTCAAAATTGCCCCGCTGCCCCATACGGCCATTGCCAAGGCTGAAGATACTTTCTGAGATTTTGTTGTAACCCGGTATAAATCCTTCTTCGATGATATTCCACTCATCTACCTTTATATACTGCTTCATTATTTTAAATTTTTTAAACGCTGGAGGCTCATGTCTCCAAGGCTACTGACAATCATATCTGCATCCTGCAAAACATCTGCGGACCCGATACCTACAGCTTTCATGCCTCCCGCCTTTGCTGCCTGTACACCTGCTACTGCATCTTCAAATACCACACAATAAGCAGGATCTGCATGCAAACCTGCCGCCCCTTTCAGGAATACTTCCGGATCCGGCTTGGAAGCTGTTACAGCATTCCCGTCTACCACTACGTCAAACAATGCAGCCAAACCAACTTTTTCAAGAATAGTACCTGCATTCTTACTCGCTGACCCCAATGCCGTCTTCACCCCTGCTTCCCGCAGACTTTCAAGAAATTCCCTTGCTCCCGGTAACACTTCGTCCGGCTGCATATGACGGATCATATCTACATACCAGTCATTCTTCCGCTTCGCCAGCACAGCCTGCTCTTCGGCAGACTTCTGCACACCACCGATTTCAAGTATGATTTCGAGGGAGCGGGTACGGCTAAGGCCTTTGAGTAATTCATTTTGTTCCTCTGTGAAGTCAAATCCCATTTCATTTGCCAGGCGTTTCCAGGCTATATAATGGTATTTGGCGGTATCCACTATTACTCCGTCAAGGTCGAAAATACATGCGTCTATTCTGTCCATATCATCCGTTTAAGTTGGTTGCTCAGTGCGCCAGTTCCAGTACCAGTGTCGTGGTAGCTGGTACATGCAGGCTATCTGAAAGGCTATAGTTTTTTTCAGTTACTATATCGTGCGCGTTGGAAAATCCGTTGGTTCTTTCTTTGAATCTGCTTACATCAATGGTGACAGGATCAGTGTTTGGATTGAGCACGATCATCACTGTCTTGTCAGCATTGTACCTGAAATAGGTATATACATTGTTCTGCGGAATGTATTGCATCAGTTTCCCGGTTTGTACTACAGGATTATTCTTCCTGTAGTTCGCCAGTTTCTGAACATAATCATGCAGTTCATTTTCTTCTTCATTACGACCTGCTGCGGTAAACTTGTTTACCTTATCATTCTTCCAGCCGCCCTTGAAATCTTCACGTACCAATCCATCAGGTGCACTGAAATTCTTCATACCAATTTCATTGCCGTAATACAACTGGGGAATACCGCGGGTAGTCAGCAGCCACGCCAGCGCAGCTTTGTACTTACCCTTGTTCTCTCCGATTACTGAATAGAAACGGCTCAGGTCATGGTTGTCCAGGAAGACCACATTACGCATTGGATCCTGGTATTGGTAATCAGATGCCAGTGTCGTGTACAATTTTACAGCCCCATCATCCCATGCGGCTTTGTCATTCATGGCACCCGTGATGGCCCAGAGTGAATTGAAATCTGTCAGGCCGGGCAATTGCGTATCCAAATGCTGGTTCACCGTTTTACCCTGTGTAAAATAAACCTGGTCTGCTACACCTTTCACCCATACTTCTCCAAAGAAGGTAAAGGCCGGATAAGCATCCTTGATGGCCTTACCCCATGCCGCCATAAATTCACCATCATTGTAAGGATAGGTATCCAGGCGGAATGCATCTACACCTGCATACTCGATCCACCAGATATGACTTTGTGTGAAATAATTGCGTACAAAAGGATTGCTCTGATCCAGATCCGGCATGTGGTTATCAAACCAACCGTTGGTCATGATGTCCTTATCATATTGTGATGCATAAGGATCAAAGTCAGGCTGCGCCCTGAAACTGGAACGGGTGAACTCAGGCCACTGGTGTACCCAGTTTTTCATCGGCATATCTTTCATGGTCCAGTGCTGGCTTCCAATATGATTATGCACCAGGTCCATGACTAATTTCATCCCGCGTTTGTGCAGACTATCAGCCAGTGTTTTGTATAATTCATTTGTACCATAGCGGGGATCTGTACGGTATTGTTCCGTAGCAGCATAACCATGGTAAGAAGCCTGCGGCTGATCGTTGGTGATCATAGGTGTCATCCACAAAGCAGTGGCACCCAGCTCCTGCAGGTAACCCAGATGATTGATGATCCCCTGCATATCACCACCATGGCGATAATACATAGAGTCCCTGTTCAGGGTCGTCTCCTGCATTCCTTTGATCACATCATTGGTAGTGTCCCCGTTTGCGAAGCGATCCGGCATAATAAGATATATCAGATCGCCCGCAGTGAGGCCCTGTGCTTTCGTGCCAGTATTCCTGGCTTTCAGCTCGTAACTAAACACCAGATCCTTGCTCCCCTTCTTCACGAATCTGATCGGGAAGGTACCCGGGGCAGTGGAAGGATCAATATTAAGATCAAGAAACAGGTAGTTCGGGTTTTCCACTTTATTCACCTTCAGGAGTGTTACCCCGGGATATTCCAGTTTGACGTCTCTTTCTGCGATCTTATTACCATGTACTATCAGTTGTAAAAAGGGCTGTTGCATTTTCACCCACCAGTTAGCAGGTTCAATACGCTCCAGGCTGGGAATTTGTGCCATTGATGTACCTGCCATCAGCAGCAACATCGTGATCCACCGAATCTGTTTCATGCTGTTATTCTATTATTGAGCTTTGAGAGAATAAGTATAGTTACCCGGGTTGCTTAAGTTGATACTTATAGTATAAGTACCCGCTGCATCTACAGTAATAGCGCCTGTGGTACCAGTTGCCAGTGTACCATTGTTACTTACATCACTCAGGGTAATGGCATCTGCATTATTGGCTCTGAAGTAGAAGGTACCCGCACCCAGTGTGGTTGTTACAGACCATGTACCGGTACTGCTGCTGTAGGTCATTGCTGCATCTGAACCACCAGATACTGCGCTGCCATACACACTCCAGCTCGTATTGGTCATTGTGTATTTCATCTGGTTGATGTCCACCGTCAGGCGATAATAACCACCTGCTGCCACAGCAATATTGCCACCACTGGAAGAGAGTGTTCCGCTGCCACCATCCCCATAATTCACATCCCAGCTCTTGGCGGTAGTCACCTTAAATTCGGTAGCACCGGTCAGGTACATATAACCTTCATAAGTACCATCATTCTTTACAGAAGCTACGCTATCCAGACCAGCATTGTCAAATGCCCAACCTTCGTATGCACCCGGCAGGTACAGGTAAGTATACACCTTAGGTACATAGTAAGGAGTTACAGTCAGGGAAATACTATCTGAATACACCTCATCTCCTACGGCATCTACCGCTGCTTTTACACGGATTACGAGCTCATGCTCACGACCTGCTGCCAGGCCCAGGTTATTGATCACCTGGTTCAGACCAGCTACTGTATAAGCTTTCGTCAGTGTACCGGTACCAATAGTTACATCTGTAGCATGCTTAAAACCATTGCCTTTTTCATCTATCTGCAGATAGTAAGTCACGATGGATTTGTACCCCCAATCCTCAGAGGCTGTCCATTTATAAGTCACTGCTGCTTTGGAAGCATCTGCTTCCGTAAATACGAATACGGAATCAGTGGCAGTAAACGCCGGTTTAGTACCGCTCTTCACCTGGGTGAAGCTGCCGTCCTTTTTACAGGAGAACAGGGCCAGCATACTAAAGCTGAGGATGTATATATTTTTGAAACGGAACTTCATGATAGAAAATGTTTTGATTAGTAACCACTGTTCTGTTTGAGATTAGGATTAGCCACCAGTTCTGTAGCAGGAATCGGGTACAGGTTACGGAAGTCACCTACCGCTGCACCAGCTGCTACCCCTCCTTTCCATGGCCATACATATGTACTGCCGGTAAATAAACCGTAACGGATCAGATCTGTTCTGCGATAACCTTCCCAGTAGAATTCACGGCCTCTTTCATCCAGGATGAATTGCAGGGTGAGCTGCCCACTGGTAATATTGCCGCTGGCATCACCATAAGCTCTTGTACGAAGGGCGTTTACATAAGTCAGCGCATCGCCGGTGTTGCCACCACTACCACCTCTTAATACAGCTTCTGCATAGTTCAGGTAAGCTTCCGGTAAACGGAACAGCGGGAAGTCAGTATCTACGAACGTAGTGCTGGAACCTCTACCACCGGTAGATGTTTTGTTGCTCCACTTGGTGACAGCATAACCATCTGTGAAGGTGGCCAGGTCATTGATTTCCAGGTTTTGTCCGCTGGTGTAAAACATCGCACGACTATCCGTAGCACCTGTTACATCAGGGAACAATTTTACCAGTGCACTGGTAGTACGTAAACCTGCCCATGCACTGCTTACACCATGATCAGCAGGAGTCATCGTACCGCCTATTGATGCGCAGGTCAGGTATGTAGTACCACCATAAGTCTGTGTTCTGGCACCGTCATAGTTGGAAGTAAGCAGGAACTCTGTTCTGGAAGTAGCATTATTATCTGCCATGAACATGTTTGCATAGTTGTTCACCAGTGAGAAACCTGCGTTGATCACTTTGGAACTATAGGTGATAGCATCCGTATAACGGTCAGTACCGGTATATACTGCTGCATTCAGGTACAACCTGGATAAGAGCATCCATACACAAGCCTTGTCCGCACGACCATACTCATTCGCTCCAGGATCTACCAGCTGGCTTTCGAGGTCTTTCAGTTCTGATTCAATATAAGTGAACAGTTGTGCACGGGTCACCTGGTTAGGATAATAGTAAGATACCTGGTTGGTATCGGTAGCGAAAGGTACATTGCCAAACATATCCATGGCATGATAGTAGCTCAGTGCACGCAGGAACCTGGCTTCTGCCCTGAAGGTCTTTGCCGTTTCAGCATCGCTACCTGTAATCCCGTTGCTGCTCAGCTTCGCATCAGATGTCTGACGGATAAACTCATTACACTGGGAAATCTGGTAAAAAAGACGGGCAAACATGGCAGTGATGAAGTTGTCATCAGCTGTCCAGTTCATCCTGTGGAAGTTTTGAATAGTACCATCATTCCATCCCATCACCGTTTCGTCTGTAGGTAATTCCTGCATCTGGAAATAAGCACGGATGTAGTTGGAAGTACCTTCATCAATCCCACTGATATCAGCACTACCGGTAGGCCCGGTTTGTCCTGTAGTAGCCAGACCTGCATACAGCTTGGCCAGGATACTTTTGTAATTACTGAATTTTGTATATACACTGGCCGTAGTTTCTTCCGTGATAGGATTTCGGTCCAGGTCTTTTGTACAAGCTGCCAGACCTCCGATCATCACCGCGGCAAGCATTGTATTATATATGAATTTCCTGATCATAACGTTCCTGTTTGTTAATTAGAAATCGAGGTTTACGCCCAGGGAATATACACGAGGACGTGGATAGAACCTATTGTCTATACCGCTGAACACTTCCGGATCCTGACCACTGTATTTGGTGATCACGAATACGTTCTGTACGTTGGCATTCACCCGCACACCAAGTTTTTGATGCCATACACGGCCAAAATCATATGCCAGGTTCAGGTAATCCATACGCACAAATGAGCCATTCTCTACATAGTAATCAGACCAGTATTGTGGATTCGCAAAACTTGTCTTCAATACACTGGAAGACATATTTGCCAGGAATGCCGCATTCTGGAAAGACTTGTAGTTGCCGAAGTTGGAAGCCTGGTTGTTGTAGATGTAGTTACCAATGTTGCTACGCAGACTGAACCCAAGGGTCCACTCTTTGTAATTGAAGTTAGAATTGAAGCTCAGGTACAAAGTTGGATTTGGTGATTTGTAGCGATATTTATCCGCTGCTGTAATAGCACCATCACCATTTCTGTCTTCATATAAACCTTCAATTGGTTTGCCGTTCTTATCGTAGATCTGTTTGTATACGTAGAAGGAATTGATTGCATAACCAGTTGAATTGATCTGGATCGTATTACCAGTACCCCCGTCGATGCCACCTGTAGCAAAACCTACAGCTGTATCACTCTTCACTTTGGAGAGAGACAGGATCTTGTTGTGGTTGTAGGTAATATTAAACCCTGCATTCCAGGAGAAGTCCTTCGTCAGGATTGGCGTAGCATTGATGATGAATTCCACACCCCTGTTTTCCAGGCTACCTACGTTTGTGAACAAAGTGTTGGTCAGGTTCGTACCTGCAGGAGCAGTCACCGTTGCCAGCAGATCGCTTGTTTTCTTATAGTAGAAGTCTACACTACCGTTGATGCGGTTATTCAGGAAACCATAGTCCATAGCGATGTTGTAAGTGGCTGTCTGTTCCCACTTGATGTTCTGGTCATAACCTGCAGCACGCAATGTTTGATAGTAAGCATCCCCCAGTTGGTAGGAAGATGCAGCATCACCCCATGTATAGCGGGATACGGCAGCATAATCCTGCCCGATATCTTCCTGGCCGGTTACACCATAACCCAGTCTCAGTTTCAGGTCAGAAAGTACTTTTGAATTCTTCAGGAAGTTCTCATCCTTAATTCTCCACGCCAGTGCTACAGAAGGGAAGTTACCCCAGTGTTTCTGGAAACGGGAAGTACCATCACGACGCAGGGTAGCAGTCAGCATATACTTCTCGTTGAAGGTATAGTTCAAACGACCGAAGAAGGAAACGAGTGTATGCTGTGATTTGCTATAGTTACCTGCGGCAGTAGTAGTATCACCGGAACCATCCAGGGTAGCAAATGCTGGTGTGGTAGTGATGAAATCCTGGTAAGAATAACCGGCAGTGGCACTCACTGTGCTCTTAATTGCCTTTAAAGATTTATTATAGTTCAGGTAGAAATCAAACAGTTTATCCTGTTTTTCCTGTTCGTAGTGATGGAAGGAACCACCCTTACCATTGTAATAAGACAATGCAGCGTAAGCAGGAATATCTGTATTACCGGTACCTTTAGAGTAGTCATAACCCAGGTTCATATTTGCATGCAGGTCAGGCAGGAAATGGAACTTGTAGTCGAACTGTAAGTTGCCGATACTTCTCTTCACGGTAGATGCATCATTCTTCAGTTTCAGCATACCCAGCGGGTTTCTTGTAGCCAAAGCAAACAGTGCATCATTTTGCATCCACTCATAGTAACCGCCGAACTTGTCATTACCGGAGTAAACAGGTTTGGTAGGATCAAAAGCATTCGCGGCATTGATTGCTCCCTGATCAGCGAAACGGTTGTCAGCCACAGATCCTTTCAGGTTCAGGTTAATCTTCAGGTGATCGTCGAAGAGACTTGGAGAGAGGTTGACCGCGCCGGAGGTCCTTTTCAGGTTAGATGTTTTGAGGATACCATCCTGGTAGAGGTGACCTACAGATACACGGTAAGGTAATTTTTTCCAGGAACCGCTGATGCTCAGGTTATTGTCAGAGCTCAGTGCAGACTGGTAAATTTGTTTCTGCCAGTCTGTATTATCAGTACCCAGCATGGCAATCTGTGCATCAGTACCATGTGCTTTTACGATATCAGTAAATTCTGACGCGGATAATACGGGTGAAAAGCTGGTTACTTTAGACACCGCATTGTTGGTGCTGAAAGCAAGTTTCAGTTTATCGCCAGCACGACCTTTCTTGGTAGTGATGATCACCACACCATTTGATGCACGGGAACCGTAGATGGCAGTTGCAGATGCATCTTTCAGTACGCTGAATGATTCGATATCATTCGGGTTCACCATTGCCAGTGCATTGGAAGAACCGCTCACATTACCGTTTTCAACAGGTACTCCATCAATTACAACCAGCGGATCGTTGGTAGCATTCAGGGAGGCACCACCACGTACACGAATGGTACTACCGCTACCTGGTGCACCACCATTGGAAGTGATCAGTACACCCGGTACTTTACCAGTGATGAGTTGTTCAGGAGAAGAGGCCGGGCCTTTGTTAAAATCTTTCGTAGATACGAGGGCGATGGATCCGGTCAGATCGCTTTTCTTCTGCGTACCATAACCGATCACCACTACTTCGCTTAATCCTTTGGTATCAGTTTTCAGTTGAATGTTAAGATCTACATTTCCGCTTCCTACAGTGATGGCTTTTTCTACGGCTTCAAAGCCTGCCATTCTTGCTACCAGTACGTAACTACCGGCACTTATACCATGGATAGTGTAATGACCTACACTATCAGCTACTGCATTTTTGCTGGTGCCTTTAATAAAAAGGATGGTTCCCGGTACCGGACTGTTCGTGTCGTCCGTAACGGATCCGCTGATACTTCCTGACTGGGCGTATACGCCTAAAGTGATCAGGATAAAACACAACAGCAGCGCTAACCGGGTAAAGTGTGTTCGTTTCATTTAACGTTTCATTTTAAAGACAAGGAATTGCTGTTACGCTACTGCCTATGCAGCGCGTTTAATGAAAAGACAAGAAAATGGCTGTAGAATTCCTTATTAGAATTCAGTGCAATTTTTCATTGTTGTATGGGAAGGGATAAGTATTATTCATAAGCAGGTCCCAGTCCCCCCTGTTGTTCATCCGTAAGTTCTAAGTTGAAAGCATATTGTATCTGTGTTGAACATTTCCGGGAACGTTCCCGGAACGTGGAATAAAAATGATTTATGCTGCTAAAGTATACAATTTTTTGTTTTTCCTAACATTTTGTTTCATTTTTTTTCTTTTGCTTACACTTTTGCCGACGAATAACGCGGGATGAGCTTGGAACCCAATATGATATGATTGTTCTGGGGAGGGGTCCCTTCCAGTACTTTGAACAGCATTTCTGCAGCATGGGTGCCTAGATCATAGGCTGGCTGGGTAATGGTGCTCAATGCAGGATTGAGCAGAGAGGCAATTTCCAGGCTGGAAAAGCTCACCACTTTCACATCCTTCGGGATATTGATACCCTGATCATGGCAAACGTAATAACTTGAAATAGCCAGGCGCTCTACTGCCGTGAAGAGACCGTCAGGCCGCTCATGCACCAGGAAATCTGTCAGGATCTGGTAGTTTTTGTCGTAGTCATTGCTACAATCCACTACCAGCTGTTCCTGGAATGGAATACCGGCATCCTGCAAGGCATCTCTGTAACCCTGCATACGGATATTACCGATGGACATACTTTTATTGATTACCAGGAAAGCAATCTTTTTACAACCCGCCTCTATAAGGTGACGGGTGGCTGAAAATGCACTCGCATAGTCATCAGTGGTTACCTTCGGTACATCTATATCATCATAGACCCTATCGAAGAATACCAGGGGAATCTGTCTGGTACCCGCAGTCTTCAGGTAACGGTGGTCATTGGCTTCCCCGGAGGCAGACATAATGATCCCATCTACACGGCCATTGTACAGCTTTTCGACGAACATTACCTCTTTATCATAATCATCATCCGTGAGGTAAATCAATGTATAGTAGTCTTTCTCTCTTGCTACACGTTCAATGCCATGGATGGCCTGGGAGAAGAAGTTATTCGCGATTTCCGGTACGATGATGGCGATAGTATTACTTCGCTTATCCCGTAAGTTGCTGGCATGGTGGTTTGGCTGGTAGTTGAACTCCTTTGCTGCAGACAAAATTCTTGCTTTAGTTTCAGGATTGATGTCACTATTACCCCTGAATGCCCTCGAAACAGTAGAAGTGGATAGGTTGAGCTTTTCTGCTAATCGTTTTATATCAACACGCTCCATAAAAGTTGGTTTTTGAACCTAAGAGGACCAAGGTAGAGAAAATAGTGGAATTGGAAAAACGATTCATTAGGTTACAGGTCAACCCGGCTAAGGATCGTGAAGGTTAAAAGTAAGAAACCCATCCCTCCTAAGCATGATACACCCAGATAAAAATAAGACTGCAACAGAATGAAAGCAACACAATTTGTATAATACTAATTCGCATCACCTTTTTCCTGTCAAAGCCCAGCCACCTTTTAAATAAAAGCGTTAACAGCAATGAAATCACTGATATAATACCAATCAGCACCAGGGCATATTTTACGAGGGAGAGCAATAACTCATTATCATCTATACCAGGTGATACAGCGGGAGATTCAAGAAAACTAAAAAAATACCCCGCCGTCTTATTCAAAAAATATAACCACCCCATATAATAGGCAGCACCTGCATTCAACCCCAACAACAATAAATAATATATCACCTTGACTATTATCTTCATACCCACAATATACACTTTCCTCCCTGACCACAATCATTCCCCTGCCTAACCAATGTGTTTGTCCCCCCAGATTTCCCAACCTATTTTTGAACCAACGAATAAAAGATAAAAATGTCTTTTATTCTATACCCGATAAGCAGCTCAAACACTTATACCATGACCAGACTCAAATTTCTATTCTGCGTATTCCTCAGCGCATGGTTGCTGAACGCCTGTTCCAGCTCCACACCAGAACAAACTAAAATACCACCTACGGAAATAAAAGTCGTAGGTGAAAGCATCGCCGAACTCACCTCTCCCCCACTAGTACCGAAACCAATAGGTAACAGGGAAGCGACCAAACTCATTGTAAACATGGAAATTGTTGAGAAAGAAGGGACGATGGCCGATGGTGTAAAATACCTCTACTGGACTTTCAACGGCACCGTGCCCGGTAGCTTTATCCGTACCCGTGTGGGCGACGAAGTGGAATTTCACCTGAAAAATCACCCTAACAATAAACTGCCTCACAACATCGACCTCCATGCCGTAACCGGTACTGGTGGCGGTGCTGCCTCCTCCTTCGTGGCCCCCGGTCATGAAGTGACCTTCTCCTTCAAAGTGCTGAACCCTGGCCTCTTCGTATACCACTGCGCCACCGCTCCTGTAGCTATGCACATTGCAAACGGTATGTATGGCCTGATCCTCGTTGAACCGGAAGGTGGCCTGCCTCCTGTCGATAAAGAATACTATATCATGCAGGGGGACTTCTATACCAAAGGTAAAAATGGTGATCCCGGTCTGCAACCATTCGATATGCAGAAAGCCGTCGACGAACGTCCTGATTACGTTGTATTCAACGGCCGTGTAGGTTCACTCACAGGTGATAATTCACTGAAAGCTAAAGTTGGCGAAACCGTACGTCTCTTTGTAGGTAATGGTGGTCCTAACATGGTATCCTCCTTCCACGTTATCGGCGAAATCTTCGATCATGTAAATGTTGAAGGCGGCGGCCTGGTTAACCACAACGTACAGACGACTTTAATTCCTGCAGGTGGTGCGTCTATCGTGGACTTTAAATGCGAAGTACCTGGCACTTTTGTAATCGTAGACCACTCCATCACCCGTACTTTCAACAAAGGCTCCCTGGGCATGCTGACTGTGACCGGCGATGAAAATAAACAAATCTATTCCGGTAAGCAAACCGAAGGCATCTACCAGCCTGAAGGCAGTACCATCCAGAACATGCCTGGTGAAAAAGTACCTGATGCACCTAAAGCGACCAGTCATGAAGAAAGAGTTGCACTGGGTAAATCTGTCTTTGCTAAAACTTGTCAGGCCTGCCACCAGGAGAATGGTCAGGGTATTCCAAACGCCTTCCCTCCCCTTGCAAAATCTGATTTTCTCAATGCAGATGTAAACAGGGCGATCGGCGTAGTACTGCATGGTA
The DNA here is from genome assembly GCF_003412465.1 of Chitinophaga silvisoli. Taxonomy (GTDB): domain Bacteria; phylum Bacteroidota; class Bacteroidia; order Chitinophagales; family Chitinophagaceae; genus Chitinophaga; species Chitinophaga silvisoli. Next base: position 257,497 of record NZ_QTJV01000010.1, on the reverse strand, counting down.
AAACAGGCGAAGTAATGGTGAATGGAGCTAAATTCAATGGCGTAATGCCAGCACAGGTACTGAGTGATGAAGAAATAGCCAACGTGCTCACGTTCGTTTACTCCAGCTGGGGCAACAAGAAACAGGAAATTAAACCGGCAATGGTTGCTTCTCAAAGAGCTCACTAATGAAAACAACAATCCTTTCTGTCACAGGTATCTGTTTCGCCGTATCCTGCACCCGCGTTCCGGCGCAGCAGGAGATGACCACCCCCATGCTACAGGTTACCCTGTCACCTGTAAATGATACCGTAAAGATGACTGAAGTGAAAAGTGGCGTTTACACTCCCTTCTTTGGCAAAAAAGATACTTCAATTTTGGTACGGGGATTCATGATGGACGTGGTCCCCGTCACCAATAGCCGCTTCCTGGAATTTGTAAAACGTAATCCGCAATGGCGGCGTTCACAGGTAAAACGCATCTATGCAGAAAGCAATTACCTGTTGAACTGGACGAACGATACCACGCTATCGCCTGCTATGGATCCGGAAGCACCCGTGACCAACATCTCCTGGTTTGCGGCCAAAGCTTACTGTGATGCTGCCGGTAAATCACTGCCCACTGTAGATCAATGGGAATATGCCGCCATGGCTGATGAAACGACTGAAGATGCACGCAACAAAACATCCTACAACAAAGACATTCTCAGTTGGTATGAAAAACCCAACACCGCCGGCAATCGTGTGCACCAGACACCTGAAAATGTATGGGGCATTGCCGATCTGCATGGATTGGTCTGGGAATGGACGGCCGATTTTAATGAAGTAATGTTATCAGGTGAATCAAGAAAAGATGTATCTAACGATGCAGCTAAATTTTGTGGCAGTGGCTCCATAGGTGCGACCGACCTGATGAACTATGCGGCCTTTATGCGCTTTGCCTTCCGTGGAAGTTTAAAAGCAAATTATTGCGTACAGAACCAGGGCTTCAGAGCTGTTAAAAACCTGTAATTATGAAAAGGATCATCTGCTTACTCTTTGCTTTTTGCATGGCATGTAAGCACCCCGCACCAACTCCTGATAAGGTATCCGATGAGTCGATTTTTAACCTGAGTGCTACCTGGCATACGGAAAAAGGGAAATCTATCCAGCTGAAAGAGCTGAAAGGGAAAGTACTGGTAGTGGTAATGATTTATACATCCTGCAAAGTAGCCTGCCCAAGACTGGTCGCTGATATGCAGGACATTCGTAAAAATGTGGGTAACAACGATAAAGTGCAATATGTACTGGTAACAATCGATCCGGAAACCGATACACCTGCAAAACTAAAAGAATTTGCAATTTCGAAAGAGATGGACGGCGATGAATGGACCTTTCTGCAAGGCAATCCTGAAACGGTCCGTGAATTCGCTAACGTGCTGTCTGTTAAATATAAAGAGATCTCACCGATGGACTTCTCTCATTCAAACATCATCAGCGTCTTCAGTCCCCGAGGGGAACTACTGCATCAGCAGGAAGGCCTTGGAGTCAATAACAAAGAGACGATAGCTGCCATCTTACAAGCAGCCAACCATTAACAGTAGGAGCTCGTATTAAAAGTAAGCTGGTGGCCTGAAAAATTCAAAAATGAATATTCTTCCATCAGGTATCCGGATTAATTCCCGGATATTTACTTTTGATATAAGCTCTTTTCCTTTTTAAGTTAATATATATTTATATTTGTCAGTATATTTACCTATAATGCGAAAGTGAAAAGGGACAATTATTGTTAACACTAACCCGAACTATAAATACCCAAATTATGGCCATCAATTTACAGAAGGGACAAAGAATAAACATCGGCTTAAACAAGATCACTATCGGATTAGGTTGGGACCCAAATGACGGAACCGGATACGCTTTCGACCTGGATGCCTCCGCATTTATGCTGGACGACAAACGCCTCATTCCCGCCGAAGGCTTTTTCGTATTCTATGGTAATGCCGATTCCGATGATATCTCATTACACCACTCCGGCGATGATCCTACCGGTGGCAACAGTGATGGTGGTGATGATGAGAGTATCAAAGTAGATCTCTCCTTAGTAGACGACCGTGTCCAGGAAATTCTGTTTGTTGTGACCATCCACGAAGCCCAGCAACGCAGGCAAACCTTTGGCCAGGTACGCAACTCCTACATCCGCATCGTCGACGATGCAAACGGTCAGGAAATAGCCAGGTACGAACTGGGAGAAGACTTCTCCATCGAAACAGCTGTGGAATTCGGACGACTCTACAAGCGGAACGATCAGTGGAAATTTGAAGCATCCGGTATCGGCTACAGGGAAGACCTCGCTTTCTTCCTCTCCCGGCATTTCAAGGGACAAATCATTAAATAATCCATATGGCTATCAACCTGCAAAAAGGTCAAACCATTGACCTTAGAAAAAATGATCATGGAGATGCGATACACGATCTTTCTACTGTAACGATTGGATTGGGATGGGATGTGAGGAAACAGGAAGGCGGATTCTTCAGCAAGCTTTTCGGCAACAGCCAGGATGCGGAATACGATCTGGATGCCATCGCATTCCTCCTGGATGCAAATGGTAAAGTGGCAAACCTGGGAAAAACCATGCGTACCAGCGATGGCAGAAATGTAGGCCTCCACGAGGGAGATGTCATTTTCTTTAATTCCATGCGTCACCCCTCAGGGCATATCTGGCTCACAGGCGATAACAGAACCGGTGCCGGCGACGGCGATGATGAACAAATCATTGTAAAGCTCAACTCGCTGGATCAACGCTATCAACGCATCATCTTTGTAGTGTCCATCTATCAGGGACAACGCAATAACCAACACTTCGGCCTCATCGAAAACGCTTTCATCAGGGCAATAGATACCAATGGTAAAGAAATCACCAGGTACAGCCTCTCAGGCGATGCAACGCTGAACGGCATGTGCTCTATGGTCTTTGCAGAAGTATACAGAAAAGATGATAGCTGGAAGTTCAGGGCCCTCGGTGAGCCTTATCAGACTGATAGTTTTGTTGAAATCCTGAAAAAATACATGTAAATCATGAGACGTTTACCCGTTTATTTACTGATAGATACCTCCGGATCTATGGCAGGTGAGCCTATTGAAGCTGTAAAGAATGGTGTGCAGGTGATGATCAGCTCTCTGCGACAAAACCCACAGGCCATTGAAACCGCCTTTCTCAGCGTCATTACCTTCGATACTACTGCCAAACAAATCATTCCGCTCACTGACCTGGTATCCTTCCAGATGCCGGATATCAAAGCATCAGGTGTCACTGCATTAGGCGATGCCCTGAAGCTCTTAAGCACCTGTCTTGACAACGAAGTGAAGAAAACCAGCGCCGAAAGCAAAGGTGACTGGAAGCCCCTCGTCTTCATCATGACCGATGGTATTCCCACCGACGATAACTGGCAGGATGGCCTGAATGAATTCAAAAAACGCAAGGTAGGCAATACCATAGCCTGTGCTGCCGGTCATAGTGCCGACCCTAAAATACTGAAACAGATCACGGAAAATGTAGTAAGCCTCGATACCGTAGATAGCGCCGGCGTATCCAAATTCTTTGCATGGGTAACCGCTTCTATCGGCGTAGCTTCTATGAAAGTGGAAGACAGCGGCAAAGAAGTGGGCGGCATCAACGAACTACCTGCTCCCCCTTCTGAACTGAATATTGTAACCTGATAAATACTTTAACCATACATGAGAAGACTACCCGTTTATCTGTTGCTGGATACCTCCGGATCTATGAACGGTGAACCCATACAGGCATTGAACAATGCATTGAGTGGTATGATCGCTAACCTGCGATCAGATCCACTAGCTATGGAAACCCTTTGGATCAGCATCATCACCTTCGATAAAGAAGTAAAGGAAGTACTGCCACTGACAGACCTACCCTCCTACAATCTGCGGGAGATCACCTGCCCGAAAAGCGGCCCTACACATACCGGACAAGCCCTTGAGTTTGTCTACGGAAAAGTAAAACAGGAGATCCGGAAAGGTACTGATACCCAAAAGGGCGACTGGCGACCGTTGCTTTTCATCTTCACTGATGGTAATCCAAATGATCTGTACCTGTACCAGGAAATGATTCCACAAGTCAAATCACTGAACTTCGCATCCATAGTCGGTTGTGCCGCAGGCCGCCTGTCGAACGATGAGTTCCTGAAAGAACTCTGTGATGTAGTCGTACACCTGGATGTAGCAGATAGTACTACCCTGAAAAGCTTCTTTAAATGGGTATCAGAAACCATTGAGCATGGTAATAAGAGCATGGGTACTACAGATACCATTGATCTGCCGCCTCCTCCTGATGAGATTCATTTTGTTATTTAAACCAATCGTATGCGAAGACTACCTATATATTTCCTGATTGATGTATCTGAGTCAATGGTGGGCGAACCGATCTCACAGGTGGAAGAAGGGATCTCTACCATTATCCAGGCCCTGAAAACCGACCCTACTGCCATTGAAACAGTCTGGATCTCCATTATCGCATTTGCTGGAAAAGCAAAGACCATCCTCCCCTTGCAGGATATCATCAGCTTCTATCCACCTAAGTATCCCATTGGCAGCGGTACATCGCTGAGCAATGGTTTAAGACACCTGATGAATGAACTGGATAGCAATGTTAAGAAGACCACTCCTACCACTAAAGGCGACTGGAAACCGCTTATCTTCCTATTCACCGATGGTGTGCCGACTGACAATACAGATCCCGTGATCACTGAATGGAAACAGAGATGGCAAAGATCTGTGAACCTCGTGGCTGTGTCCTTCGGCAGTGAAGCCAATGCAGGTATCTTAGCTCAGCTGACAGAACATGTGCTGTTCTTCAAAAATGCCAACATCGATTCTTACAAATACTTCTTCAAGTGGGTGACGGCATCTATCACTACCACCAGCGTAAATATTGAAAGCAATGGTACAGGCATAAATTTAGAAAAAACAGATAATGACTGGCTGTCTAAAATAGATATCTCCAAAAGCGCTCCTGTCATGCAGCTGGTAGACGATAACTATGTAGTGTTACTCGCAAAGTGCCAGCAATCCAGCCGTCACTACCTCATCAAATACAGGAAAAATATCGGTAATAATACCTGGGGAGATCTGCAGCTCCAAACCCGTTCTTACTTACAGGTGGGCGCTTATCCTTTGAAAGATGATTATTTCGAATTGTCTGATGCCTCAGCCGGCAACCATAAGATCAATACGGCGGAACTGGTCGGTGCACCTACCTGCCCCTGCTGCAGCAACCAGTTTGCCCTGGCGCAATGCAGTTGTGGCAAGATTCATTGTATTGGCTATGAGGAAATGAATACCTGCCCATGGTGTGGCAAGACATCCAGGTATGTCGTGGTAGAAGATGGCGGAGGATTTGATGTAAACCGTACACAGGGCTAAATAATGAAAAAGAGCAGAATTAACGATATCATAGCAGCACATATCAGTATTCCGAACGGGAGTGTGAATAAGCCTTACCAGGCGGTAGTGGATTTCGAAAAATGGAATATGGGAGATGTGATTTTCTCTGAATGGAAAGGATTAGCCGATATTGGTTTAACTTATAATAGTGAACGTAAAACAATTGAAGGTAATCCTACTGTAAGCGGGGACCATAAAATACAATTACATTTCTGCCTGGAAGGTGAACCTATCCATGTCAAGATCTTAAACCTGATCATCAATCCAGATCCGAGAAGTTTGTGGAAAGATCTTCCAAGTGATGTGAATGATCCTTATGCAAAGCCAGATGATGCCACAGCCTATGCCCTGATGGGTGACAGGAAGTTGGTGGTATCTTCTAAACGTGGCCGCTCGCATAAGAATGCAGGCACTTTCAGAGACGATGATTTTGCCTTTTATAATTTTGATGAAAAGGGATGGTCCCTCATAGCAGTGGCTGATGGTGCCGGTAGCAGCGCGTTTTCAAGAAAAGGCGCTGAGATAGCCTGCAATGCGACCATTGAATATTTCAAACAATACTTTGCGGAGAACAAGGAAAAAGAAATAGAAGACGCCGCCCCCGATGCCATTACCGCTATCGCTAAAAAACACATGTACCAGGCTGTGAAATATGTGTACGGTCAAATAAAAGAAGAAGCAGAACAACATGCTGCCGCAAACCCTGCCCTGTTCAATCATAAAAACAAGACAGTACTTGAATACTACCATACTACCCTGATCTTCGCACTCTTAAAACGATTTGATTTTGGTTACCTCATGATGACTTTTGGCGTAGGGGATTGTCCAATCGTATTATTGAAAGAAGATGAGGTAAAATTATTGAACCGCCTGGACGTGGGCGAATTTGGCGGAGGTACCAGGTTCCTCACGCAGGCAGCAATCTTCCATTCAAAAGAAATTCCCATGGAATCGAGGTTTAACGTCTCCATAGAACAGGATTTCTCTTACCTTTTCTTAATGACCGATGGTATTTACGATCCTAAATTCGAAGTAGAAAATAATCTGCAGCACCTGGCTCACTGGAAGGATTTTATGGAAGACCTGCATGGGAATAATGAAGCAAAAGCAGAGGTTGATTTTTCCCAACCATTAAATGAGGTAGCCCAAAGTTTATCCGGCTGGATGGACTTCTGGAGTCCCGGCAATCATGATGACCGAACATTGGCAATAATATACTAGGCTATGGCTGTAAAAGTTGTGAATTCGATAATAAATCCTGGAAAGACGTATCAGTACATTGATAACGGCGACCCGATGAAGGGAGGCATGAAAGATGTATACTTCAGTCCTGACAAGTCGTACGTAGTTGCTATTTACAGAACCGACCCTGATTACAATTCCAAAGAACGGCTCAGGAAAATCGTCACACAGTACTTTGACAGCTTCTTTAATAAAGAAGGTGGCAGCTATTACAAATCGCTTTACAGCTGGCCGGTAGATGTCGTAGAGATAGATAAAAAAACAGGCATCATCGTGCCCGTTTACAGCAGCAACTTCTTCTTCAAAAAAGGCTATGCCAACAATGACCTGCTCAGGGGCCGGGAAAAAGAAGGTAAATGGTTTGCCAGTGCCCGCTTCAGATCACCTAAGTCAAGAACAAAACTGGATGATTCCGAATTAGGTGACTGGCTCAGTTATTTCCAGGTAGGCGTTAACATTGCCCGGGGTGTAAAGCGACTGCATGCCGCTGGCTTAGCACATTCTGACCTCTCTTATAAAAATGTATTGATTGATCCGGTCAGTAAAACAGCCGCCATCATCGACATTGATGGCCTCGTTGTTCCTAATTTATATCCCCCCGATGTATTGGGAACAGCGGATTTCATTGCTCCTGAAGTACTGGCTACAAAGCACCTGGGAAAAAATGACCCTGCACGTAAACTCCCCAATCGCTTAACTGATCTTCATGCCCTGGCAGTATTGATCTACATGTACCTTTTTTACCGCCATCCCTTACGCGGAGGTAATTATTTCGGACCCATAGAATCAGAGAAGGAAGAAGAGCTCTTAATGGGCCAAAAGGCTTTGTTCATTGAGCATCCTACGGACAGCAGCAACCGGAACTTTGTACGGGAGTATGGGGATAACATGGCAATCTATTATCCATGGACGGACCTGAACAAAACGCCTTACACCATAGCCGGCCCTTACCTGAAAGAACTCTTTGACCAGGCATTTATCAAAGGACTGCATGATCCCGTACAGCGGCCTACTGCCGATGCATGGGAACAGGCACTCATCAAGACCAATGACCTGAAGTTAAAATGTGCGAATGCCACCTGCAATCAGAAATGGTTTATCTATAATAATACCAGGCAAACCTCCTGCCCCTTCTGTGGCACACCCTACAATGCCAGCATTCCTGTACTGGACCTGTATTACCAGTTTAAACCCAATGTATGGAAGCCGGACAATTTAAGACTGGTTGTCTATCACAACGCGACCTTACATTACTGGCATGTCAACAGGAATATTCTAAGAAATGAACGCCTTAACAACAACCTGAAAGAAAGGGTAGGCTACTTCTCTTTCCACAATGGTCAATGGCTGTTTGTGAATGAAAAATTAACCACTGCAAAGGATATCACGCGGGGTGTGGAGATAGAAATAGGTACATCCGTGGTATTGGAAGATGGGATCAAACTTTTATTGTCGAGGGAAGAAGGGGGAAGAGTAGTGATCATTACATTTGCAAATACAAAGGAGTAATTAATTGAACCATACAATTCTTACAAAGTACTAATCCATCCACGTAAAATGATCAGGTTACTCAATATTCTGCTCCGTATAGCTGGTGTATTTGCCATCCTTCTATTATCCGGCTTCTCTTATTTACGCTTTGCAAAAGTCAGGGGCAATGCGCTCAAAATTAACACCTGGGAGAAAAGGGTGAAACAATACATGGATCTCCCCCAAACCAGCGTATACCTGGCCAGTGATAAAGACATCTATATCGCCGGGGAAAACCTCTGGTACAATGCCTTCATCCTGGATGCACAAACAGTGGAACTTTCCGAACTGGATCACATCCTCTACCTGCAGCTGGTCAATACCGATACGGATTCTACTGTCTGGAAAGAAATGTACCCGGTAGTCCATGGCACCTCCTCCGGTCATGTTTACCTGGCCCCGGGCCTCCCGGCAGGTAAATACATCCTAAGGGCCTATACTGCACATTCTTTCTTCCGGGATCAAAAAAATCTATATGCAGTGGCTCCAGTTCAAATCGTAAAGGAAGCCGCTGCTATCAAAAACTATGGCCGCCCTGCAGCAACAAGCTCCATCGAACCAGGAAAAAGACTCAACATCCGGATCTCCGGCATCCAGGCCGCCTACACCTCCAAAGAACTGGTCAGCTTAAAAATCACCAGTACCGATGCCACTGGCAAACCCATGCCGGCAGTAATCAGTGTAAGCATCTTTGACCGGCTATTTAACAACCCGGCCATCGATCATGATATTACATCTTACTATTATGAAAAGAAAGAAAACTATCTTACTAAACAGCCTTTTCTACCTGACAGCATCTCCGGACAGGTGCTGGGTAAAAAGATGACAAAGCAATCGCTGATGCTGTTTAACTACAATAAAAGCGTCACACATTTTCTCTCTACAGACAATAATGGAAAGTTTTTCCTGGATGCAGAAAACCTTTCCATCGGTCAGCGATTTTTTATAAAGTACTTTTCAGAAAAAGACCTGCACTTCAAGATAGCCGATCCTTTTGATACGATCTTAGCACTGCCTGTCACAGACAGGTATAAAGAAAAAACACTCCTCAATACAGATCATGAGGTAGCTACTAACAGACTTCAATACAACAACCTGCTTAAGGAAATTGTAGTCAGATCAACAGGCAGGGAATTCGCAGATCCATATCTGGGTTACTTAGACAGCATTGCAAAATTTGAAGGCAATACGGATTTTGTAGGTCAATGCGGCTGGTTAAATTGTCCGGCCTGTGGCAGTGGTACCAAACCCATAGAAGGCCAGGTCTATTCAGAATTGAAGCCTGGTAAAAAAATATCTGTCAGCAGTCATCCTTTTTCATTCGGTGGGGATGACTATATCAAACAGCCTTATCACTATCCAAAATACGCTGAAGCAGCACTCCTGGAAAAATTTAAAATGGTGGTGACTAAAGGTTTTTACCAACACACCCCATTCTATTCTCCTGATTACGAAAAAGAAGACAGGCAACTCAGTGATACACGCAATGTACTTTACTGGAATCCACTCATCATTACTGATCAAAATGGTGAAGCCATCATTCAATTTTATACTTCTGATATCAAAGCCGCTTTCATAGGAAGAGTAGCGGGTGTCAGCCTTCATGGTTATGTAGGTTCGGAGCAATTCAGCTTCCCTGTAAGATGAGATGCGCCTGCCTGGTTATTTCACATCCGGACACATCATCTTACTCTCCGCATATAGATTCGTACCTCCATACCGTTGCTTCAACACATCCAGGTAATGTGAATGAAACGCTTTTTCATCACTCCTGGAATAATCATAAACCGGCCCGGTACTAAACTTCCTGTCCTTTACATAAGCCGCCCTATCCTTATCGCACACACTCATCATCAGCAACACTTTCGCACACAACTCCTTCTGCCCCTGCCCATTCGCCAGGGCCTTTTGATACATTCCCATTGCTGCCTCACACCTGTAGTACGCCGCCTGGTAATTCCTGTTCAAATCGCTATGCGCATATTCATCCCATCCTATTCCATAATAGTAATCTGCATTCTCTCCTTTGCCATAATTCGCCAGCATCCAGCAACGCCCTCCAAAGGAAATATTATACAGTGCATTCCCCATCCTGTAATACAAGCGTGCAGTCTGCGGTGCCTGCTTCAGACTGTCACTCAGCAGAACGATATCCTTTAATATAGCCCGCTTATCTGCCATGGCATAGGCTTTTTTATGCTGCGTTTCCCCAGGTACCAGGTAATCCGGACTACCGATATACTTCCGCGTCAGGAACATACTATATTCATAATTATCCCGCCAGAAAAACGGGTTCATCTGCTCGGCCACGGCCAGCGCCTCATGGAAACGTTCCTGCCTTACCAGCAGTGATAGTTTCAGGTCTTTATAAAAATCATCAGGTGCCCAGACCCTGGGTGAAATGAACTTTTCAAACGCTGATTTACGCTTTGCATGCTTAAACGCCAATAGTTTATCCACATCCTCAGGCACTGCATGCTGATCGAAATAAGAAATCCTGCGATAGCTGATCTTTGTTGTATCCTCCTCATACACAAAACCATGGTATCCATTCACCAGCATATCCGCCCGCTGAAACAGGAGCCCGGCTGTGATCACATCCTGCTGTTTTTCATATTGCTGACTCATCATCAGCAATAAACAGGGTAATCCATTATCTATATCTCCCTGATAAAGGTCCTGGTCTCCCCGCAGTTTAGCACCTAACTGCAGCAGTTCATTCAACTGTACAGCAAAAGTTGCTTTTACAGAATCGCTTTTTAAATCAGCTGTATGTATAGCGGCGGCCAACTGCTCGGTGATCCATTGACGGCGATACAGTTTATTGCTGCCTGGATCAATGTTATGCAGACAAGCCAGTGCCCTTGTATATTCGCCATCCATATTATAAAGGTGTGCTACCGCCAGGGCATAGACCAGGTGATTACTATCCGGCTTTGAGAGAATGCTTTCCAGGTAAGTTCTCACTGTACGCAGGTAAACCTGGTCCTTCAGCAGGTTTTTCTTTGCATAATATGCATAAGTGGTATCCAGTGTTCTTTTCTCCCAATTTTTCTCCGCCCCGTAAGTATTCTCCTTAATCCGGGAATTAAATCCAAGCACCTGCGGACTCATCACCCAATCCTCCAGCTTATTCACTTCTCTCACCACCAGCATGGGTAGGTATTGATACCGGGGAGCCGTTCTGTGGATAGCCTGGATAATGTGCAGCGCTCTGCCGGGCTCCTTCAATCCCCTGATAAACCAGGCGGCCGGAAAGTTGGGATCTTTCCTGAGCAAAGTATCCAGCTCCTTCGTGCTAAGCGTGGTATAGATATATGCTTTCTTCTCCTCACTTCTTTCAAAAGTCTGGCAGAGCAATTTCACCTTGTCATCCTGACTAAAGGCATAATACAGCATGCCCCAGTCCGCCACAATGGTGGAATGCCCTTTCAGGTAGGTTTCGTACATCACGGCCAATGAATCCCGCTTACCTGCACCTCCATAATAAATCAGTTTCACCAGCTGGAAAGCATAGCGCTCCTTTAAAAAAGGATTGCTTGTCCTGGCAAATGCTTCTTTGCCCTGTTGATAGAGCTTTTTCGTTTGCTCCGTTCCCCCATTGTCATTGCCGGTTTCCCATGGGTCATAATTGCCAAACTGGTTAAACTCTACCTGCTTTGCAAATGCCATATAATCCAGGAAAGGCTTATTGGCAGGCTGCAGCAAGGCCTGTAAAAAAGAATTATCCCTGATGGTATCCCATTCATGATGGCGGTAAGCATACAAAAAGTCATCAGGACTCATCTCGTATTGGATACTATAAATATCAGGAATCCGGCCCCCCAACTGTTGCTGCCATTCCCGGCAATTGCGCTGGTAATCTTTCTTCTGAGGATCGCCATCACGCAATATGCTCAGGTTGATATTGTAATTGAGGTCTTTCAGCCCCGGCGCATTCGACAGCTCAGGCTGAAACAGGACAAAGCGGTAATCATCATAGATATAATTCGGGCCACAACTCCAGGTCCGCATCCAGGGGATAAATAATAATAACAGTGTACTAATAATCTGCAAAAGTCTCTTGTATGATGTCTTCATATGCAGCAATTGAGTTTGGGTCCCAATGATAAAATGTAACATGCCTGTATGCGGGCACTTTTCGCATAGCCAGATCAATGGCGGATTTCAGTGTATTGGAATCAGGGTATTCCCGGCGCAGCAGGTCTCCCTCCCTGAAAAACCGGCCATCCAGTGTGGTATCCCTGCTGATCAGGCTTTTGGAATTGAGAATCCCCACCTTCGTCACCTCGTCTCCATCGTGCACAATACCCCTGAACTGATTGCCCCTGAACCAGGCGTACCAGCCAAAAATGGGGAAAGACACATCCAGGGGCAGCGGATAATGTGTGCCCACCAGGTAGGAAGTCAGTACCTTTTTATCAAAAACGGAATTAGCGGTAGCCAGTTTATCGATGCGGTCCATATTATAGCACATCAACATCCCCCTGTCAATGGGCGGAATGCCCATTTTGCGGTAGTATTTATAGGGATAAAGCCGAATGGTAGCCGAGAGCTCCTTTTCCTTATTTAGCGCCTTAAAAGCCCGGAGAAAGTGGAAATATTTATCCTTCGTGGCTGGTGTCCAGTCACAGTCAATCTGGACCTCTTTGTGCAGACCTTCCCTCCTGGCAATGATCTTTGGTTTCTCCTCCAGCCAGTTCATGCCTACCTTGTACGCCTGCCCCGCTGCATGCTCTTCAAAACCGGCAGTCATATCATTAATTTTGGCCGTTATCTTGCCCGCCAACCACTCACAGCTGTCTTCGCCCATAGTTTCGAAGGTGCGGTTCGTGATGAATACGACAGGGCAGTAAGTGCCATTGACCATAGGTGTGATATCTGAAAAGTAATAACGGGCACCTTTGGGTACCGGCATCCCAAGTGCCTCACTCCAGTCCACATCGAAGTAATGGATGTAAAAGTGATCAACATGTAATTTCCTGATAAGTCCTGTATCAGTAGACGGGTCGGACTCATTATCGAATTTCCAGTAATAAAAGGCATGGGACCCCTGTTTGGGTTGATGTGCACAACCCAGCAAAATAGGTAACAATAAAATGAGGTAACGCATGAAAAGGAATTGCCCTATAAAGGTAGAATTCCCTTAGATATCAATGGTGGGTAAAATTCAAATTCACACAAAATGGTGATTACTTCATCCTGTTCAATCCGTTCATCACCCCGGCAATATCTTTCATCACCCGCCTGGTCTTATCTGCATTTCCTTCAGCTTCGGCAAACGAGTTCTTAAGTACCAGCAGACTATCCATAATACTCGCAGAGCAGGTTCCGTACTTTTCCAGGATGGTGAACACTTCCTCCAGTTGAGGAGCGGCATAGCTATGAATTTTGAATGTATAAGGCGGGTCAAGAAAGTACAATTTGATCTCCGCCATCCGCACAGTATCCGTATTATTCATTTTCATACTGCAAAGGTACGACAAATAAAAAAACTGGCAGGGATGATTCCTGCCAGTTTAGTACAATCCATATTGTGCGCGCAATATGTCTAATTGTTAAAAAATCTCTTTTTTTAGTTCAGTTTTTCATAAATGCCTGTGCTGTGGAAGATAAAAAAACACATTGTAAGGGAAAGATGGCATGTGGTTTATTCGAAATCATCGCATAGTGTTAATTCTAATATATCTGTTGCCATATGCCCGGATAGTCTACCACATATCCGTCCTTGTCTACAATTAACTCTGAAATGTAGCCAGAGTCTTCATTTTCATACTTGTAAATCTGACTACCCTTGTTGAGGTACCGCTGTTTCACTGTTTTAATGACACCATGTCTTACATCCACATACACTACCTTAATGTCCTGCCCCTCACCTTTTGTGAGCTGCAGCCTGTTGATAGGCAATGTATTTGTAAAAGGGGTAAAAGAGATGTCAACATCTATGCAGCCATCAAAGGCTTCCAGGTGTTCTCCCTTTTCATTTAACCACTGTTGTAATTCATTCTTATACAACTCAATGGTATAATTCTGCTCAGACATCACTTCTATGAATACAGTCTGTGCCTCCCAACGTGGATTGAGTGTGAGCGTATACCTTACCTGCCAGGGCTTTTCGTAGCCTTCGCCGGTAATATATCCCTTGACGGTAGTCATCTCTTCCTTTTCAATACTGACAAACTCAGTCAGATTGAGCATACTGTTTTTCCAAACTTTTATCTTTTGCATATCTTAATTTATGAATTTTAATCGTTCTCTTCAAATAGAAATGCAAAAACTTAACTTCAATATAATTGCAGAAGAATAGATTATATTTGATAACAATATATTTCCTATACATATTTACTTCTGTATGCTTGAAACTATCATTTTGTTACTCCTGATTGTTATTCTTGTGTTCGTCCTCCTTACTAAAAGTGAAATGCAGGCACAAATGAGGGCTCTCCACTTCCGGCTGGACGAACTAAGATCAGCTCAGCGGGAAAGGGACAATACAACGGTTATCAACACCGCTCCTCCTCCGGTTTATACGCCACCTCCTGCTTATACACCAGCACCGGCACCCGGGCCTGAAGCATCACCACCACCGCCACCACCTGTAATTAAACCTGTGCCTGTGCAGGTGAGCGAACCAGCACCAGAGAGGGAGGAAGTAATTGCTACAACAACTATCCACGTTGACCTTACTCCTCCGCCCGCACCCGCTCCCACCTTCTGGGAGAAGTATCCCGACCTGGAGAAATTCATTGGTGAAAACCTCTTCAATAAAATTGGAATCGGGATCCTGGTCATCGGTATCGGGTTCTTCCTGAAATACGCGATAGACAAAAACTGGATCAACGAAACAGGCCGTACCTTCATCGGTATCTTATGCGGCGGCATCCTGCTTGGTATTGCACACCGTATGCGTAAATCCTTTGCTGCCTTCAGTTCTGTGCTGGTAGGCGGTGGTGTGGCTGTATTGTATTTCAGTATTACAATTGCATTTCAGCAATACCATCTCATCGGTCAGACACTGGCCTTCATCATGATGATCCTGATCACTGCATTCACCGTGATCTTATCGATCAGCTACAATCGCGTAGAACTGGCGGTGCTCGGCATTTTAGGTGGCTTTACAGCGCCCTTCCTCGTGAGCACCGGGAGTGGTAGTGCAGCTGTATTGTTTACATATATTCTCATTCTGAATATGGGTATGCTGGTGCTCGCTTATTTTAAAAAGTGGCACCTCGTCAATGTCATATCTTATCTCGCTACAGTGCTCTTGTTTGGCACATGGCTCTCTTACAGCATCAGCACCGAAACACCGGCCAAACCAGTTCCTTATATCACTGCACTGGTATTTGCCACCCTGTTTTACATCATCTTCTTCCTGATGAATGTGGTGAACAAAATTCGCCTGCACATGAAATTCAAGGCACCGGAAATGGTCCTGCTGCTCAGCAATACCTTCCTGTACTATACTGCCGGTATGGTAATCCTGTCACACCTTCATGGTGGTATGTTCCAGGGCCTCTTCACGGCTATGATTGCTGTCTTCAATTTCATCTTTGCTTATGTGCTGCGCAAGAACAAGTATGCTGACCGGCTCCTGATTTATTTCCTGATCGGCCTGGTCCTCTCCTTCCTGAGTCTTGCAGCACCTATACAGTTGAATGGGCATTTCATCACCTTGTTCTGGGCAGCAGAGAGTGTATTGCTCCTGTACCTGTACCAGCGTTCTGGTATTAAGCTGATGAAAAATGCATCGCTCCTTGTATTGATTCTTACAGCGATCAGCCTGATCATGGACTGGTGTAAGGTGTACAACTACCACATGACAGATATGGCACCGGTGATCAACAGGGGCTTTGTGACAAACCTGGTTTGCATCGCAGCATTATATCTCTACATTAAATTCCTGGCCAGGGAACAGGAAGATAAGTTCCTGCCCCTAATACCATTGCCACAGCTGAAATTATCGCTGAACATTTTATTCATTGCACTGATTTATGCTACTGTACAACTGGAAGTATATTTCCAGTTCTATCACTATGCAGCACCCATCGCAGGCCTGATGTCGCACTTCGTTAACTACATTAGCCTGTGTATATTACTGTATATCAGCAGCAAGGGGCATGTACTGTTCAGGTATATCATCATGGCGCTCACATTCATTGCATTCCTGGTATACATCGGTGATAACAGCACTGCGATCGGGTTCCGCAATGCATGGCTCAGCGGGGAGAAATATGGCAGTTTCTTCGGATCCTATTTCATTATTCCTCCTGTTGCTATTGCCATGGTGTATATGCTTTGGAAATACATCAAACCCCTGTTCAGCAATAAACAGGTATTCCTGCTGCAGGTGCTGAATACACTGGTGGTATTGTTTACAATCAGTGCATTGCTGGATCACCTGGTAGTACTGATCGCTTTCCATCCGGGTGCGAATATTCACAACATTGTTCATAGTAATCAAAAGACAGGCTATAGCATCTTATGGGGTACCTATGCTTTTGTACTGATGTTCCTGGGCTTAAAATGGGCCGACAAAAATGTGCGGATCATCGCGATTGGACTCTTTGGTATCACTATCCTGAAACTTTTCCTCATCGACATCAGCAGTCTTTCTGAAGGTGGTAAGATCGCCGCATTTATTTCACTTGGCGTGTTACTGCTGATCATTTCCTTTATGTATCAAAGATTGAAAAAAATCATCCTGGATGACAAACAAGAACAAGAAGTTTAGTGCATTCTTCATCATATTATTCCTGTGCAGTACATCCTTGACTGCACAGGATTTTTCAGCTGGGCCTTCCAAAAAATTCTCCTGGCAGGCAGTAATCCACAAAGTAGACAGGAGCGGGTTTTATAATATCCTGCTCGATCCAACATTGATGGCCCATAGCGAGGCACCCGATTATGCGGATTTCCGGATTTACCAGGATAAAAAAACAGAAGTCCCCTACCTGTTGAGAACAGCGCCTATCCGCTATGATATTGCAGCTGTCAGATCTTTCCCGCTTATAGAAAATAAGCAGGTGGCCAACGGCACTTCTTCTTTTATTTTCAGTAATGAAACCGGCAACCCGATAAATTATGTAACACTCGGAATCAAAAACTCCTGGGTGAAAAAACACATGAATGTGACCGGGAGCAATGACCTGAAACAATGGTATGGCCTGGTGCCTGAATTTGTGTTTGATCCTGCTAATCCGCAGATCCTGCTGCCATCTACAGATTATAAATACATCCGTCTGCTCATCAATGATTCAGGCAGCGCACCACTCAATATTACAGGTGCAGGTCAGTATTATAACGAGGTAAAACAAACCAGGGCACTGACCGTTCCTTCCGGTAAAATGATCATCAGCAATGCCAACAAAACAACTACGATCAAGCTGGCGTTTGCACATGAATACGTGATCGACAATCTTCTTTTCAATATCACAGGGCCCTCCCTCTATAAGCGACAGGCCTGGGTAAACGGGGAATCGTTCACACTGACTTCTACCAAACCGAATGAAATTGCGTTGTTTCATGCACTCAAAACGGATACCCTCCTTATCCACATCGAAAACCAGGACAATCCTCCTTTAACAATTGAGGGCATAGCAGCCTGGCAACTACCGCGATACCTCACGGCCTACCTGGAAAAAGACAAATCATACCAGATCCTGATGGGCAATCCGAAACTTCCTGCCCCACAATACGATCTCTCCTATTTTGCGGATAGCCTCAGCAGGGAATTGCCAGAGATCACGATTGATAATGGGAGCATGCAGGCTATTGCTAAACCGGCAGGCGTAGCAACACAAGGTTTCACGCTCTTTAGCAGCAAGGGGTGGATCTGGATCGCCATTGTCGGCATCATCGTTCTGCTGGGCTTTATGGCCCTCCGCATGCTCCGCGATATGCAGGAAAAAAAGTGATACGCACATCCAATGCGTAGCGGTCCATGTACTTTTATCGTAACTTCGAAGTCATGGGAACATCAATCACTTGCCCTAATTGTAGGCACCAGTTTGTCATGGAGGATGCATTTGCAGCAGAAATTGAAAAAGAGATGCGCGGTAAAATGGCAACCGAATGGACCAAACGTAAGAATGAACTGGAGAATGAAAGGCAACAGCTGGCACAATTCCGCCAGCAGGTAGAACTACAAAAGCAATCACAACAGGAAGAGCTGAGCAGGTTACTGGAATCAGAAAAAAGTAAGCTGCAGGCTACCCTGTCTGAGCATATCCGTAAGAGCGTATCCGCTACTTATGAAAACCAGTTGCAACTACTGCAACAGGCCAATTCCGAAAAGGATGAAAAACTGAAGGAAGCCAGGCAACAGGAGCTGGACTTCCTGCGTAAAGAACAGGAATTACTGGCCAAAGAGCAGGAAATAGAAATCTCTATCCAGAAAAAACTGCTGGAAGAACGGAACCTGCTCACGGAGAAAATTCGCCGTGAAGAGGCAGACCGTAACCTGCTGAAAGAGCATGAGCACCAGCTGAAACTGGCTGAACTGGCGAAACAGCTGGAAGATCAGCGCAAGCTGGCAGAAGAAATGCGTCGTAAAGCAGAACAAGGTTCTACCCAGTTGCAGGGCGAAATACAGGAACTCGTGCTGGAAGAATTGTTGAAAGGCGCTTTCCCCTTCGATGAAGTGATGGAAGTGGGTAAAGGAGTGAGAGGTGCCGACTGTATCCAGCTGATCAGGAACCAGTTCGGACAGGAATGTGGTAAGATCATTTATGAAAGCAAGCGTACTAAAGACTTTGCAAGGGACTGGCTGGAAAAGCTGAAGGCGGATATGCGTAGCCAGGGAGCGGATATCGCAATCCTCGTTACACAGGCCATGCCGAAAGATATGGAGCGCTTTGGAGAGAAGGAAGGCGTATGGATCTGTACATTTGCAGAAGTAAGGGCACTGGCACATGTACTTAGAGAAGGTATTATCAAAGTGGCCGGTGCACTCAAAACACAGGAAAACAGGGGTGATAAGGTGCATATGCTCTATGGTTACCTCACCAGTGGCGAATTTGCAGAGCAATGGAAGGCCATCCGCGAAGGTTTTATGGCCATGAAAATTTCTATCCAGAAAGAGAAAGATGCGATGGAGAAGATCTGGAAGGCAAGAGAAAAGCAGTTAGAGAAAGTATTGCTGAATGCTGCACATATCAAGGGCTCCATTGAAGGCATTGCAGGAACGGACTCCGTGGATCTGAAATTGCTCGAAGATGCCGCTGATGCCATGCTGGATTAAAAAAAACAGCTGCCTGGTATCTAAAAATATTAAAAGCGCTTTGCCTCAGGGTAGAAGCGCTTTTTCCATTTAAAAATGAATCATATTCCACAATTATACTTAAAAGTGTAGCTTTCCTGCTACAGTTAGTTTCATCCCTTATTACTCACACTTTTTCCCTTCCTTCCATATTATTTAGCAATCCCGACCATATCAATATATGACAACAATAAGAAAATCAATATGTTAATTTTAAGGATACATTAACAGAACCTTGCTAAATTTACTACACGATATTGGCTATAAATACGTTGTATGTATAGTAATAAGCCGGTTTGGCATATTTCATGTTGTAACAATATAACACCGCCAGAGAAGCATCTGATTTAACAATCGATTTACTTTCGTTGATTTACTGAATGAGTAGACAGGGTTTAACTTATACACTGGTTTTTTTTTGCACAGGGGATAAATTTTTAGATCTTGGTAACTGATTTTTATTAGATTAGCGAAACCGTACTATATTATTGTTCCGTATATAATAATACGTTGGTGTGCTAACTAATTTCGTGAGTAATTCTTGCCAGCGTTCTTTAATTGAAAAATCACCCTTTTAGACGAAAAAAGAATTTGTGTTTTATTACCCAGGTAATAAATTGACTGATATACGTATGGGTGGTTGAGAAAAAATGGATTTTCGCATATTCTATAAAAAACCAAAGTATGAGAGGGCTGCTATTTTTAGCAGCCCTGTTATTTAGGAAAGCCCGGTGAAAAAGCCTCCTGTATATTCCCTTCGGTATCTTTATAAATAAAACCTGCCTCTAGCTGTAACTCCGGGTGCTGCTTTATAAATGCAAATGAGCGTTTCACTCCCATTAAGATCAGGGCATTGTCAAATCCATCAGCAGTGATTGCGTTTGTGGCCAGGACGGTGACACTGATGATGTTATTGTGGATAGCTTGTCCGCTCCGCGGGTCAATGGTATGGGCGAAGCGCTTAGCACCTGAATCGAAGAAACGGCGGTAGTTTCCACTGGTGGTAACCGCACTGTTGATTAAAGGAATGATACGCTGCTGCTCGCCTTCGATGCCTACAGTCCAGTATTGCTGATGTGCATTTTTTCCTTTCGCACATAGCTCTCCTCCTACATCTACAAGGTAATTATGTATGCCTTTGCTATCCAGAAACCGGCCGATTACATCGGTGGTATACCCCTGGGCAATCCCGTTACAATCAATGGTCACCTTCGGTTTTGTGCGGGATAATTCCGTGCCTTTCACTTCTAAATACTTATAACCTACGTAGCTTAAGACAGCATTGATTGTATCGGGAGAAGGGACTTTTCTTTCAGCAGGCTGATGAACGCCGAAGCCCCAGGCATCTACCAGTGGTTTCACTGTGATATCAAATGCCCCCCTGGTGATTCTACTGATTTCAAGTGACCGGGCAATGACTGCCTGCATATGTGTATCCATTTGTACATGGCCCTTTTCGTTGAACTGGTTGATGAGCGAATTAGGTTTGTACAAAGACAAGGACTGATCGATTACTGCAAAAATGGAATCGATCTCAGGCTGCAGGGAGCTCGTATCTGAAGCTATATATTTGATGACATAGTAAGTGCCCTGCGCCTTTCCTTCCAGTACTGTTTGAGCAAGGGCTGTGAGGGGCAGGAATAAGAACAGGAATAAGAAGCGCATATCAATGAAAAGCATCGAGTCCGGTGATATCCTGACCGGTAATGAGTAAGTGAATTTCGTGGGTTCCTTCGTAAGTGATGACGCTTTCGAGGTTCATCATGTGGCGCATGACGGGGAACTCGCCGGTGATCCCCATTCCGCCCAGTATCTGGCGGGCATCGCGGGCTATCTGGGTAGCCACGGCGCAGGAATTGCGCTTGGCCATGGAGATCTGGGCCGGGGTGGCTTTACCTTCATTTTTCAGTACACCTAAGCGCCAGTTCATGAGCTGTGCTTTTGTGATTTCGGTAATCATTTCAGCCAGCTTTTTTTGTGTAAGCTGGAAGCCTCCGATAGGACGGCCAAACTGCTCTCTTTCTTTGGCATAACGCAGGGCGGTGTCGTAGCAATCCATAGCAGCACCGATTACACCCCAGGCAATGCCGTAACGGGCAGAGGAAAGGCAGCTTAGAGGACCTTTGAGCCCTTTCACATTGGGGAGGATATTTTCTTTGGGTACTTTCACATTGTCGAAAACAAGTTCGCCGGTGGCGCTTGCCCGAAGGCTCCATTTCCCTTTGGTTTCAGGGGTGGTAAAACCTTCCATACCTCTTTCCACGATGACACCTTTTATAATACCTGCTTCATCTTTGGCCCATACGACAGCGATCCGGGCAAAGGGGGCATTGGAAATCCACATTTTTGCGCCATTCAGGATGACATGGTCACCGTCTTCTTTGAAATGGGTAACCATTCCGGAGGGATTAGAGCCAAAATCAGGTTCGGTGAGTCCGAAGCAGCCCATCCATTCGCCGGTGGCGAGTTTTGGGAGGTATTTTTTCTTTTGTTCCTCACTGCCGAAGGTGTAGATAGGGTACATGACGAGGGAGCCTTGTACGGAGGCGGTGGAGCGGATGCCGCTGTCGCCTCTTTCGAGTTCCTGCATCATGAGACCGTAGGCAATGTGATCCATGCCTCCACCGCCGTATTCCTGGGGGATAGTGGGCCCAAAGCAACCGAGTTCACCAAGGCCAGGGATGATCTGGGAGGGAAAAGTGGCTTGCTGGCAGGCATCTTCGATAATGGGGGAGATTTCTTTCTTTACCCATTGTCTGACAGCGTCGCGCACCATGAGGTGTTCGGGTGTGAGCAGGTCGTCTATCCGGAAGTAGTCGGGGGATTGAAACAAATCTTTCAGCATGTGGAACAGGTTAGATAAGGAATCAATTTAACTAAAAAGAAGGATATTAAGCATAAAAAAACACCGCCTGGAGGCGGTGTTTTTTTATGCTTAATAAATTACCAGGGACGATGATTTAATTTATCCCGCGGCCAGCGCTACATCCAGGTACTCGGCCATTTCCTGCTGTAAAGCCTGGGCAGCTACGCGTGCATCCTGCGCAAAATCTTCTCCATTGCCAGCATAAATAATAGAGCGGCTGGCATTGACCAGCAGACCGCAGTCTTTATTCATGGCTACGGCAGAAATCTCCTGCAGGTTGCCGCCCTGTGCACCTACGCCGGGTACCAGGAAGAAATGATCAGGCACCAGTTGGCGGATATATGCCAGCTGCGCACTCTGGGTAGCACCAATCACGAACATCATATTGTCCGGGGTACCCCAGCTCATGCCTGCCTTCAGCACTTTCTCATACAGCATTTCATCTCCGCTGGGTGTAAGCTGGAAATCCTTGCTGCCTTCATTGGAAGTAAGACCCAGCATAATGGTCCATTTCTCATGGAAAGAGAGGAAAGGCTGTACACTGTCACGCCCCATGTAAGGCGCTACAGTAACGGCATCGAAATTATATGTCTCAAAGAATGTCTTGGCATACTGTGTAGAGGTATTCCCTATATCTCCGCGTTTGGCATCGGCGATGGTGAAGTGTGTGCTTGGGATGTACTCAACAGTGCGTTGCAGTGACTCCCAGCCACGGATACCCATACATTCATAAAAGGCAGTATTGATCTTGTAAGACACGCAAAGATCCTTAGTGGCATCGATAATTGCCTTGTTGAATGCAAATACCGGGTCTGCATGTGAAAGCAGGTGACGGGGAATCTTCGTGATGTCTGTGTCTAAGCCAACACAGAGATAAGATTGCCTCTCCTTGATCAGATTCACCAGTTCGTGTCGGTTCATATAAATACTTATTTGGGGCGCAAAGGTAAGTAAAACTTATTCAATGCGGGCGTGATGAGTGATATTATACAATTTTGTTATGACTGCATGGCCTGGCCTTCCTTGATCGTAAAAGTTAAAGTTCTGGTAAATTTTTTAAAAAATGAAATGAACATTCAGTGATTGAGCAGGCATTTCTTTTTCTGCTTAAAGAATCATTGGCTGAAGGACGGTCTGAATTGAAGTCGTCTTCGAGATTAACAGGTCACTAAAAGGTCACCAAAAGGGCACCAAAAGGTCACCTCATTATCCAGGGGATATTGAAGTGACCTTTTGGTGTCGAACAAGCATCGAAGAAGCATCGAAGAAGCATCGAAGAAGCATCGAAGAAGCATCGAAGAAGCGTCGAAGAAGAATCGAAGAAGGATCGAAGAAGGATCGAAGAAAGATTGGGAACGGATAAACTCTTCAAGCCCCTAAATCCCCTACCGCTTATCAATTAGATTTTTGTATTTCTAAATAATGTTCCTAACTTTTCCCTCCACGTTATATGGAAAGACATATGAAAAACTCCCCCATCCGGCTATTATGCCTTTTTTTATTCATTTGTTTGCAATCGGTTGCACAAACCCGGCTGCCCACCTTAGGTGTCACCACTACCTACAGAAATGATTCCCTTTTACACGCCGCCGGTTTTGACTATATTGAAGGCAGCGTTGGCAAACTCCTCTCCCCCGATATTCCGGAAGACAGTTTCCAGGTTTTTCTCAACGCCGAACCTAAAATGAAATGCACTTTCAATACCTGCAATGGCTTCATCCCCGCGGAAATACCCATCGTAGGACCCAGGGCAGATGAACAAAAGATTCTGACTTATGTAGATAAAGTAATGCAGCGGGCCCAAAAAGCCGGCGTATCCATGATCGTACTAGGCAGCGGCAATGCCCGCAAACTGCCCGAAGGGTGGACCCCTGAAAAGGAAAACCCACACTTCGTAAGCATCTGCCGGAAAATAGCCGAAACTGCCGCCAGGTATAAGGTGGTCATCGCCATCGAAAACCTGAATAGTACAGAAACAAATTATATCAACACCCTGGCGGATGCGAATGCCATCGTAAACGCTGTCAACCATCCGAATTTTAAACTCACAGCAGACATTTACCACATGCTGAAGGAAAATGAACCTGCTGCGAACATCGAGAAAGCCAAAAAGAACCTGGTCCATTGTCATATTGCAGAGAGAGAAAAACGGACGGCACCCGGTGTCGCCGGCGACGAAGTGAGACCATATATCGCAGCCCTGGCAAACATTCATTATAAAGGCGGTATTTCTGTTGAAAGCCGCTGGGACCCAATGGATGTACAAGCTGCCCCGGCACAAAAATATTTACGTCAACTCATCCTAGAACTGTATCAATAAAAAATTAAATTCCAATGAAATCACGTCGTGAATTCCTGAAACAATCCCTGCTGGCAGGTGCAGGCGTTTCTATCACCGCTATGGGCATGCCGGCCAGTAGTTATGCCCGCATTATGGGAGCCAATGACAGGGTAAATATAGGATTGGTCGGATTTTCCGATCGCGCACGCCAGACCCTTCTGCCCTGCTTCTTTAACAACAACAAAGAATTGAATTTTGATATCATCGCCGTATCGGATATCTGGAAACGGCGCAGGGAAGAAGGCCAGGCCTTTATCTCTAAAAAAGCAGGTCATGATATCCAGGCATGTGTTAACAACGATGAACTGTATAAGATCAAAGATCTGGATGCTGTTATCATCGCTACTGCCGACTTCCAGCATGCTTACCACACCATCGAAGCCGTAGGTCAGAAAAAAGATGTGTATTGCGAAAAACCATTTGCTGAAACAATGGACGATGCCCGCAAAGCACTGAAAGCAGTGAAAGACTCCGGCAAAATATTCCAGGTAGGTACACAACGTCGTAGCGGCGATAGCTATCATGCTGCCAATAACTTCATCAAAGAAGGCAAATTCGGGCCTATTACCATGGTTGAAATGACCTGGAATGTAAACCAGCCGGGCAGATGGCGCCGTCCTGAGTTAGTGAAGGAAATCAGGCAGGAAGATACTGACTGGACCCGTTTCCTCGCAGGCCGTCCGAAAGATAGCTGGGATCCGAGAAAGTACCTTGAATATCGCCTGTTCTGGCCTTATTCTTCCGGGATCTTCGGTCAGTGGATGACTCACCAGATTGATACTGTACACTGGTTTACAGGGCTGAAACATCCTCGTAGTGCCGTAGCTAATGGTGGTATTTATATGTGGAAAGATGGCCGCAAAAATGCAGATACTATTACTGCGGTATTTGAGTATGGACCAGAGAATGATCCGACTTCAGGTTTCCAGGTACAATATAGCTCCCGCTTCTCTAACTCTGCCGGCGGCGTGAAGGAAATGTACTATTCTAATGGCGGTACCATTGATATCGATAAGAACAAGATTTCTCCAACTGGTGGTCTTACAGAACATGAAGCCCAGGAGATGGGAATGCATGCAAACCTGCTGCCTGAAATGACGCTGAGTAGCGGTGGTAGTTCTGCTGCTACTGGTGCGAATATGGGTGGAGATCCCCTGACGAATGCGCATGTACGTAACTGGATGGAGAGTGTGAGGAGCAGGAAGCAGGGGAATGCGCCGATTGAAGCAGCTTATTCACATTCCATTGCGCTGATTATGGCGAATGCGGCGTATAGAACAGGACTGAAAGCGACTTTTGATGAGAATAAACAGGATGTAATAGTAGGTGGTAAGCCTTTTATTATATAATTACAATGTAGATAGCAAAAAAATAGCTTCCGCCTTCGGCAGAAGCTATTTTTTTTTTGCTTTGGCCTGCGGCCTGCTTAAAATTTATACAAATACTTCTACAATCTTCGTAGGCGCTACATTCGCATTCCTCATCGCAATACTTCTTGCCGCCGTACTTGCAAATCCCATAAACGCCAGCTTGGTAGCATCTTCTCCTCCCAGCATAGCCGGTACACCCTCATCTCCACCTTCACGAATGCTCTGTACAATCGGAATCTGACCCAGGAATGGAATCTCCAGGTCTTCTGCCAGGCGCTTACCGCCATCTTTACCAAAGATGTAATACTTGTTATTTGGCAGTTCAGCCGGTGTGAAATAAGACATGTTCTCCACCAGACCGATAATCGGTACATTGATCTGAGGACCATCGAACATTGCAATACCTTTCTTGGCATCTGCCAGCGCCACATCCTGCGGAGTGGTCACAATTACAGCGCCGGTCACAGGTACCGTCTGTACCAGGGTCAGGTGGATATCACCAGTGCCGGGAGGCATATCAATTACCAGGTAATCCAGTTCTCCCCAGTGTACGTCGGTGATGAACTGCTTAAGGGCACTGCTGGCCATTGGACCACGCCAAACCACCGCTTGCTTCTCATCGATCAGTAAACCGATGGACATCAGCTTGATACCGTGCTTCTCCAAAGGAACGATCATGCCTTTTCCGTCTACATTCGTCATCATGGGACGATGACCACGAACCCCAAACATAATAGGGACTGAAGGTCCGTAAATATCTGCATCCATCAACCCTACTTTGGCACCGCCTTCAGACAGGGCAAGGGCCAGGTTGGCCGCTACAGTAGACTTACCTACACCTCCCTTTCCGGAAGCTACTACGATGATGTTTTTCACCCCAGGCAGCAGGCTCTTTCCATCCTTACGGTTGGAATTTACGTTGGCAGTCATATTTACATGCACTTCAGCATCTTTGCTTACCAGGTGATGGACAGCATTGATACAGGCATTTCTGATCAGATCTTTCAGTGGACAGGCAGGGGTAGTAAGCACAACAGTGAACGTCACTTTATTACCATCTATCTCAATGTCTTTCACCATGTTAAGCGTTACCAGGTCCTTCCCCAGATCAGGCTCTTCCACATTGCTCAAAGCCTTTAAAATCTGTTCCGTAGTGATCATAAATAGTTGTTAATTTTAATTCGAGGCTGTAAAGTTAACCTAATTGCTATTTACTTTGTCTGCGCTGTCCATAGTTTTTGTCAATTGCTTCCGTTCATCCATCTATATGTGGAGGAAAAACATTCCTATGGCTTATGTTTAATTCAAATCATTTATCTTAGAGGCGGCATGCACAAGAAGATTTCCTACATACTGTTTTCGCTTTTGTTCCTTCCTTTTCTGCTGAAAGCACAGTTAACGCAGTTCAAGGATAGCATCATCCAGATTTCCGGTATTACTATGACGGCGGATAGCCTGAGAGCTGTCCCTGCAGTGAGTATTCTCATCAAAGGACAGAACAGGGGTACTATCTCTAACCAGCAGGGGGTATTCTCCATCGTTGCGTTTAAAGGGGATACACTGACCTTCACAGCAATTGGTTACAAGAAGAAAGATTTTAGGATTCCAGTGACTTTGCCAGGCAATGCTTATTCCCTGCTGCAACTCATGGTAGACGATACTACTTACCTGCCGGTTACAATCATCAAACCATATCCTTCCAGGGAAGAATTTGAAAAGGCATTTGTAAGTGCAGATATCCCGGATGATCAGTACGAACTGGCCCGAAAGAATACGGAAGAGGCAAAAATGAGGGCGATCTCAAGATATGTGCCACCAGATGCTGCTGAAGCTACCAATATGTACTTCAACAGGCAGGCTCAGAACCTGTATTATGCAGGACAGTTACCGCCACAGAATATTATGAACCCACTGGCATGGGCACAATTTATACAGGCCTGGAAGCGGGGGGATTTCAAGAGTAAGAGTAATAATTCGTACGGGTACGGGTATTAGCAAATTAAAAAGTATAAATCATTATATCCAAAACGGCTCAATTGCAATGCGATTGAGCCGTTTTGGCATTTGGGTCTTTCAGTGATAAACAGAAATGTATTTTCAATACCTTATTCACTTAAATTTGGCCAAATTCAATTCCATGTTCTCATTAAAAAATATTGCCGTGATCGGTGCCGGCACCATGGGCAATGGCATCGCACACGTCTTTGCCCAAAACGATTTTACCGTTACCCTGATCGACGTATCTGCACCAGCCCTTGAACGCGCCCTGCAAACCATCGAAAAAAACCTTGACAGACAGGTAGCAAAAGAAACCATCACTGCCGAAAAAAAGGCACAAACTTTACAAAACATCAGCACCACCTCCGACCTCGCCGGGGGAGTGCAAACTGCCGACCTGGTCGTGGAAGCCGCCACCGAAAACACTGCCCTGAAACTGAAGATCTTCCAGGACCTGGACCTGCATGCCCAACCAGCCGCCATCCTCGCCACCAATACCTCCTCCATTTCCATCACGAAAATCGCTGCCGCTACCAAACGCCCCGGCAAGGTAATAGGCATGCACTTCATGAACCCGGTGCCTGTTATGAAACTGGTGGAAATCATCAACGGCTACGCCACCGAAAAGAGTGTGACCGAAAGGATCGCCGCCCTCTCTGAACAGCTGGGCAAGGTGCCCTGCGTGGTGAACGATTATCCCGGCTTTATTGCCAACAGGATCCTGATGCCTATGATCAATGAAGCCATCAGCTCATTGTACGAAGGTGTAGCAGGTGTGGCAGAAATTGACACCGTGATGAAACTGGGAATGGCCCATCCCATGGGGCCTTTGCAACTGGCTGATTTTATCGGACTGGATGTATGTCTCTCTATCTTAAGGGTGCTGCAGGATGGATTCGGGAATCCGAAATATGCCCCATGTCCTTTATTAGTGAATATGGTAAACGCAGGCTACCTGGGTGTGAAAAGCGGGGAAGGATTTTACAGGTATGAGAAGGGAAATAAAGACCTGATTGTAAGCGATCGCTTTAAATAAATAAAGAAGGCTTTATGCCTTCTTTATCTCTAATCCATGAATATCTTTCAGCTTCAACAGTGCCAGCTCTTCTACGGCCTTCGGCACCCCAATATCCATACTGCAAAACAGCTGTAACTCCTGTGCATACACTGTGCAGTTCTGCTGCTTCACCACCATCATAATATCATTCAGAATCGTGTAGTCAAAACTCAGGTGATATTTGGCCTCTACATTTTTTTGCACTGCAGGGATCACCTGCAGCACCATAGACGCTGACATCTTATAGGCATTGATCAGGCCCGGTGCACCTAATAATGTACCACCAAAATAACGGACTACTACCACCAGTGTATCCGTCAATCCCTTGCTGTCGATCTGCCCCAGTATTGGCTTGCCGGCAGTCCCTGAAGGCTCTCCGTCGTCACTGGCGCGAAACTGATTGCCATCCGTACCCAGTCTGTACGCAAAACAATGATGTGTAGCTTTGGGGTGTTCTTTCTTCACTTCCTGCAGGCATTCTTTCACCTGCTCTACCGACTTCACCGGCCATGCATAGGCCAGGAACTTACTGCCCCTGTCCTTGAATTCTGCCCTTGCTGTTTTTTCTATAGTAAAATAAACTTCCATGCCTGGTTTGTTAAGGGGTATAATTGATCACGAGCAGGTTGTTCTGCTTCAGATCCGTCTTTATGCGCACGTATTTTCTGATCTTACCTGCGGTGATTTTCATCACGGCGGTATTGGGAGGAATACTTCCCAAATTGTCTGCCAATAATATCATCCGGTTTTCGCCCGGTTGGAGTGTAACTGATAATTTTTGTCTGCGTTTTAATACAGGAAATCCGCTTACGATGAATTTGTCATTCAGTCGGATAGAAATGCTGTCTCCATCTTCCGCAGCATCATCCCACAATTCCAGTTCTACCTCACCTGTGCTTACACTGATCTGATCCAGCAGGTTGTTACGCCGCTCCGTCACCCGCTTATCTACGGGAGGTGTGGGTGGTACTGGCTGTTGTGGCAATGCCTTCCTGTATACCTGTGCTACTAAGAAAGTAGAATAGAAATTTGACTTGTCACGAAAATCGTATACGGCTGCCAGGCTATCTGTCTTGATGCGGAAAGAACCGGTGTTTGGCGGGAGCCTGCCATAGTTGTCGGCGAAGAAACCCAGTATATTCATACCCGTATCCAGCTTCACCTGGAAGAGGGAGCCGCCGGGACTTACATATTCCTTATTCAGCAGGGTCTTACCATTGTGCACAAAACTTACGGTGTCTTTGTCATCCACATCTTCGTCCCGGATAAATACGGGGATGATGGAATCAGTCACCGTGATCTTATCGTAGACCCCGAAGTAAATGGAATCACCTTCAGGATGCACCATACGCTGGGTATCGGGGCTTTTCCAGGGGATATTATCTTTCTTTTTTAGTAAAATCGGTTTCTTAGACAGCAGTTCACGCAGGTAATCTTTCATCATGGCATAGATTTCATCGTCATGATAAAATCCCTGCATATACAACTCGAATGAGTTGATCCACATGCGTTCTACAGCAATGCCATTGGGCTTAAAATCCAGCGTACCATTGAGGTACAGCATCCAGGCACCGATTTTAAAAGGCGTTTCCGAGATGGGGTATTTATTTCTGCCAATGCCTAGTTCGTGGTCATTCTTCTTACAAAGTAAGACCTCGTACGCACCTGAAAAGGAGCCGTATTTAACAGTAAGGAGTGCCGGATACAGCATTTTGTTCGTAGGTTCACTGATCTGAAATTCCATGCTGATGGTGGAACTTCCGGTGGGGGCATAGTCCATATGCCAGGTGCCGGTCCATTTATCACCCTGGCCCACTGCCTGCAGTGAGCAAAGAATGAATAACCATATGCATATAGGAGCCCTTAATTTATACATGTTATTGTTCCCTGTGGTATGTAAATATATGATCGCCCTCCAGCGATATTTCAGTAGTTAACTTTGCATGCTTTAACCTGGGTGCCGGCAATCCTCCCGGTAGTGTGATCGCGCCCCTGATCACTCTTGCTTCGTCCCAGAGTTCTTCTGCTATAAACCGGTGCAGGGTAGCTGCCCCTCCTTCTACCAGTACACTGAGGATCCCTTTTTCATGCAGTTCCTTCATCAGTTGTGTCAGGGTATGGCCAGTGAAGAAGAAGGTCGGCTGACTCTCATCGTACAGGTGATGTGTATGGGGCACCTTGTGCTGTGGGTCTATCACGATCCTCAGGGGATTCTTTCCTGTCCAGAGCCGGTTATTGAGCCTTGGATTATCCATTACAGCGGTACGGCTGCCTACGAGGATGCTACTTTCCTCGCTCCTCCAGCGATGCACCACCCTATCGCTATATTCATTGGAAATACGTACAGGATGACCATCTTCAGTACCCATATAGCCTGCCTGGCACTCGGCCCATTTTAATATAATATAAGGGCGTTTCTGTTCATGAAATGTAAAAAAGCGGTTGTTCAATTCCCTGCATTCAGCCTCCAGGATGCCTGTGCGCACCTTTACACCGGCATTTTCGAGGATAGCGATTCCTTTTCCGGCTACTGCACTGAAGGTATCTACACATCCGATCACTACTTCCGGGATCTTTTCAGCTACGATCAGGTTGGCGCAGGGAGGCGTTTTGCCATAATGTGCACAGGGTTCCAGGCTTACGTACATGGTAGCTGCAGGAATCAGGTGGCGGTCGGCATCTTTTACGGAATTGACACAATTCACCTCGGCATGGGCCTGCCCGTATACCCTATGAAAACCCTCTCCTATTATCCTGCCCTCGTGTACCAATACCGCTCCCACCATTGGGTTCGGGGCCACCTTCCCTGCTCCCAGGGTAGCCAGGTGAATACAACGAAGCATGAAAAATTCATCAGTACGGCCGTCCATGATAGTGATTGTATCTTTACTTTTGCCTGCAAAAATATCGTTTACGCCGGGAATTTCCCTTTTTTATACCAGAGCATATGACCATTCAGGCAGCATTCATACAGATCATTCAGGCCCTAAGCCCCATCCATGGCGATCGGGAAGCCGCCAGTATTGCCCATATATTAATGGAGCATATTACCGGCCTTGGCAAAATGGACCGGATCGTTTATAAAGACAGGGAACTCACTGAGAACCAGGAGAACCTGTTTAGTACCAGCCTGGAGGCCATGCGCAGGAATGAACCTGTGCAGTATGTGACCGGAACGAGCTGGTTCTATGGCATGGAGCTCCGCGTAACACCGGATGTGTTGATTCCAAGACCGGAAACGGAGGAACTGGCGGAGTGGATTATAGAGGATGTGAAGAAGGCAGGAACGCAACCGAGAATCCTGGATATTGGTACTGGAAGTGGGGCGATACCGCTGGCGATTAAGAAAAACCTGCCTTTGGCGGCAGTAAGTGCAGTGGATATCAGTGAAGGTGCATTGAAAATTGCATCAGGAAATGCGGAAAAGCTATCACTGGATATTAGCTTTTCCCGGGTGGATATCCTGGATGCGGAGGCAACGGCAGCTTTGCCTGTTTTTGATATTATTGTGAGTAACCCGCCTTATATCTGTGAGCATGAGCGTGCGGGTATGCAGGACCAGGTACTGAGTTATGAGCCTGGTATTGCCCTGTTTGTGCCGGATCATGATCCGCTTCGGTTCTACCGGAGGATTGGTTTGCTGGCGCTGGAGAAGTTGACAGCCGGGGGTGGATTGTATTTTGAAATCAATGAGGCATATGGGGCGGAAACGGTGAATTTATTGAAGGAACAGGGCTTCGTGGACGTGGTGTTGAAACAGGATCTTTTCGGGAAAGACAGGATGGTGAAGGCGACCAAATTTTAACATTATCATTATTAAACCCTGGTATTTATCGCGGGTCTTTATAGCAGCAGTCTATCATCTGCATGCGAGCTAACATTTTTTTATTACTTCTCAGATGGCAAAAAAACGGCTCCGGCACTAAAGTGAACCGGAGCCGTTTGAATTTCGTATTTGTATGGTTGTTAGACCTCTTCGGTGTAATTCTCAGAGTCATTGGTAAAGTACGGAGACTTATCCCGAAAGTGCTATCCCTATTTAGTTTCAGGCGGTTTGGTAGTTGCCAGTACAACCTTGGCTCCTATTTCGCGCGCAATTTCCATAATAGAGACCACATCCTCTACCGGTACTGATTTTTCTGCATTTACCACGATGGTAGGATCTACCTCCTTGGAATCGCGTGCGATGGATGCGGCGAGCATCTGCTTCAGGCTTCCGAAGGCTACCTTGTTGGTACCTACAAAGAATTCTCTTTTATCATTGATGCTGACAACCACGGTCTGTTTAGACTTGGTATTGCTCTTTGCCTTTGGCAAAGTCAGCTTGATTACGTTTGGATTGGCCAGTGTGGATACGATCAGGAAGAAGAGCAGCAGAATGAACAAGATGTCATTCAGCGCCCCGCTGTGCATCTCCACATGATTTTTATTTCTTCTGTTGCGTAAGTTCATAAGCTTGATTATCTGGTTGGCTCCTGTAAAATATCGATAAACTCAGCAGAAGCAGCTTCCATCTTATTGATAGTCTTGTCTATCTGCGCATTCAGGAAGCTGTAGCCGATATAGGCCACCAGACCGATAATCAGACCCGTTGCAGAAGTGATCATCTTCACATAGATACCACCGGCGATAGTACCCAGTGTGATATCGGAAGTGATGGAGATATTAAAGAAGGTCTGGATCATACCGGCGATGGTACCCAGGAATCCGAACATAGGTGCTATACCGGAAATGATGGAGAGAATCACGAGGTTCTTTTCCATTTTATAGATTTCCAGTTTACCTACATTCTCCATAGACTTTTCAATGCTCTCGATAGGCTTACCTATGCGCTGGATACCTTTGTCGATCATACGGGCAATAGGGCTGTTGGTGTTCTTAGACAAAGAACGGGCAGCCTGGATGTTGCCATTGGAGATATGATCACGGATCATTGGCATGAAATTATCTTCCAGTTTGCCGGCTTTGGAGATGGTGAGATACCTTTCTACAAAGGAGAAAACGGCGATAACAGAGAGAATCCCCAGAGGGATCATGAGTACGCCCCCCTTTACCAGCAGGTCTAATAACCTGATATGCTGATCGGCAGCGGCAACTGCTTCGGTGCCGGCAGCCACTGTATCAGGCTTGGGCGATAATAAGGAATCCTGGAGTAATGTTACTAATCCTAAGAGCATGAATAAAAATTTAACCTTGCAAAAGTATTACATCAAATGCAACAAGCAGGGAAAGATACCAATATTATGTAAACATTTAACGTATATGTCCCTAAAATATTATCCCCATATATCATGAGTGGCGAATGCAAACCAGGGTTTGACTAATTGCGTCAAAAGGCATGCACCCCTCTATCAGCGATTTCTGTGCCAGATGTGGAAAAGGGTTTCCGTTACCTACCCGGATGCCTTTGCCAGCTGCCACTACGCTTTCTCTTCCCACACCTGTGCAAGGTATACGATCGTCTGCACTGCCTTCTGCATATCCTGTATGCTCACATATTCAGACTTGCCATGCAACGCCATTTCACCGGTAAAGATGTTAGGACAAGGCAGTCCCATAAAAGAAAGACGGGAACCATCGGTACCACCACGAATGATCATTTTCAATGGCTCTACTCCTGCCCTGCGGATCGCCTCTTCTGCGTAAGCAGTTACCTGCGGGTGCAGGTTCAGCACTTCCTTCATGTTGCGATACTGCTCTGTGACAGTAAGTTTAGCACTGGCAGCCGGGTATTTCGCCATTACCTGATCCAGGATGTTCTGCAGGAACTCCGCATGGTCCCTGAGTTTGGCCGTTACGAAGTCACGCAGAATGAAATCAATCTCCGCTTGTTCAACAATACCACTTACCCTTACCGGATGAATGAAACCCTGGCGACCTTCGGTCGTTTCAGGAGAGAGACTATCCTTAGGCAGTGCATCTATTATTTCTGAAGCTATCTTGATGGCACTCACAAGTTTATCTTTTGCTGTACCCGGGTGCACACTTACGCCGTCGATCACAATTTTGGCGGCATCAGCACTGAAACTCTCATCCTCCAGGGAACCCAGTTCACCGCCGTCCATGGTGTAACCAAAGCTGGCCCCGAGTTTCTTCATATCCAGTTTTTCCACGCCGCGGCCTACTTCTTCATCTGGCGTGAAGAGGATGCGGATGGTACCATGCTTGATTTCAGGATGCGCTACCAGGTAGTAGGCTGCATCCATGATTTCGGCTACACCAGCTTTATCATCGGCTCCCAGCAGGGTGTTGCCGGCAGCAGTGATGATGTCGTCTCCTTTTTTGGAGGCGAGGTATGGGTGAAGAGCGGCTTTAATCACGGTATTATCTTCCGGCAGTTCGATGTCTCCGCCATCATAGTGCATGTGAATGATAGGTTTTACACCTGTGCCACTACAATCGCTGCTGGTATCCATGTGGGAGCAGAAGCAAATGACAGGAACATCTTTGCTGGTGTTGGAAGGGATGGTGGCAAATACATAGCCATGTTCATCCATTTCAACATCGGAGAGGCCTATTTCATGCAGTTCCTGCACGAGCAGGCGACCAAGGTCTTTTTGTTTTTCCGTGGAAGGAAAGCTCTTGCTCAGTGGATCTGATTGCGTGTCTATCTGAACGTAGCGCAGGAAGCGCTCGGTAACGGTGTATTTGTAATTAGTGAACATAGTGCAAACCTAAGAAATATGGGCAAAAGTGAAATGTACTATTTGGTGCTGGTGAATGTTCTTTATTTAGAACAAATGAACACTCACCTCTCATTTAAAAGAACAATACTCTAAAATATCAAATACAAATAGATCATACAATCTTTCTATTTAGGTTTGTGCAGTAATTTGTACTACGGAACCGACTGGGTGCAGATATTTTCACCTTTAAAAACCTAAAAAACATGAAAACCAACGTTCCCGGCTATCCGCGTATTGGTAGCAACAGAGAATTGAAGAAGGCAAACGAGGCATATTGGGCGGGCAAAATCTCTTTAGAGAAATTGCAGATGACTTCCCGGCAGCTTAGAAGGCAGAATTGGGAAACCTTGCGTGATGCGGGAATTGACCTCATTCCTTCGAACGACTTTTCCTATTATGATCAGATCCTGGATATGTGCGTGACGACCAATACCATTCCTGCCAGGTTCCAGGGGCTGAAAGCCACCCAGATCACGGCGAATAGTCCTGAACTATATTTTGGTATGGCCCGTGGTTATCAGAAGAATGGTTTTGACCTGACGGCCATGGAGATGACCAAATGGTTCGATACCAATTATCATTACCTGGTACCCGAGTTTGACGGCACACAAAATTTTGAACTGGCTTATAATAAAGCACTGGAAGAATTTGAAGAAGCAAAAGCCCTGGGTATTCATACCAAACCTGTGATCATCGGGCCTGTGAGCTTCCTGCTCTTAGGTAAGATCAAAGAAGAGAATTTGCAGGTAGCAGATCTGCTGGATCAATTATTGCCTGTTTATATTTCACTAATACAATCACTGGAGAAGGCCGGTGCCAGCTGGATCCAGATAGATGAACCTACACTGGTGCTGGATCTGGCACCACAGCAACAGGCCTTGTTCCAGTATGCTTACAATAAAATTGCCGCCGTCCTTTCATCTGCCAAATTGTTGTTGACCACTTACTTTGGAAGTCTGCAGGACAATACTGCATTGACTTTGCAGCTGCCGGTACAGGCACTGCATATCGACCTGGTGAGAGCCCCGGAACAACTGGAGCAGCTCTTGCCTCAAATCCCTGCACATCTTCAACTCTCGCTGGGTGTGGTAAATGGACGGAATATCTGGAAGAATAATTATGAGAAGAGTATCTCATTGATCAGGAAAGCTGTTGACTCTTTGGGGGAAGAAAGAGTGCTGATTGCCTCTTCCTGCTCACTGCTGCATTCACCATATGACCTGGACCTGGAAACGCTGACACCACAACTGAAAAACTGGATGGCCTTTGCAAAGCAAAAAGTGTATGAGTTGGTGGACCTCGCGAACATCCTGGCAGGTAATAATGACATCTTAGTAGCAAATAAAGCGGTCATGCAGGATAGAGCGACTGCCGACATCATTCACAAACCAGCTGTAAAAGCCAGGATGGCGGCGCTGACAGCTGCTGATGCAAATCGTAAAAGTGAATTCAGAGTTCGTCAACAGGCACAGGAAGCCGTGTTGCAGTTGCCATTGTTTCCTACTACTACGATTGGCTCATTTCCTCAGACAGAAGAGATCCGTAAGCTGCGTGCAGATGTAAAGAAGGGGTTGATTACTCCTGAAGCATATGCGGCATCGATTCGAAAAGCCATTGAAGCATCCGTTCAATTGCAGGAAAGCCTGCATATAGATGTGTTGGTACATGGAGAATTTGAGCGGAATGATATGGTGGAATATTTTGGTGAACAGCTGGAAGGCTTTGTGTTTACGAAGAATGGCTGGGTGCAGAGTTATGGATCACGATGTGTAAAACCACCCATCATTTATGGAGATGTATCAAGACCATTACCGATGACAGTAACATGGAGCAGTTATGCACAATCGCTGACACGCAAGCCTATGAAGGGAATGCTGACGGGGCCTGTGACGATCCTGCAATGGTCATTTGTGAGAGACGATCAGCCGAGAGCGGATACCACATTGCAGATTGCACTGGCAATCAGGGATGAGGTAAATGACCTGGAGCAGGCGGGTATTCGTGTGATACAGGTAGATGAACCTGCCATCAGGGAAGGTTTACCATTGCGCAGGGCGGATTGGCCGGCATATTTGGAGTGGGCAGTACGTGCCTTCAGGGTAGCGGTGAGTGGTGTGGAAGATGCCACGCAGATTCATACGCACATGTGTTATTCCGAGTTCAATGATATCATTGATAGTATTGCAGCAATGGATGCGGATGTGATTACGATTGAGACGTCGAGGTCACAAATGGAATTGCTGGAAGTGTTTAGTTCATTCAGCTATCCTTATGAAATTGGGCCTGGCGTGTATGATATTCACTCGCCGAGAGTGCCTACGGTGGCGGAGATGACGGCATTGTTGGAGAAGGCAGTGCAGTTATTGCCGGCGAGGAATATATGGGTGAACCCGGATTGTGGATTGAAAACGAGGAAGTGGCCGGAGACAGAACAGGCATTGCGGAATATGGTGACGGCTGCGGAGAAAATGAGAGTGGCGATTCAACAAGCGGTGTAATGTCATTTTGTATCTTTGTGGTATGGCAGAACATGAAACAGTCAGCTGTCCACGCTGTAAGCAACCATTTGAATGCCGGGTCGGATCTATTCTTCGTTGTCAATGCCAGGCGGTGACGCTGAATGAAGAGGAACGCATCTATATCGCTGAACATTATTCAGGATGCCTTTGTGCATCCTGTATGGAAGAAATGAAAGAACAATTTAAAAAACAACAATTTCATTAGCTATAAACGCAAAAAGGGTGTTTGCCACGAGGCAAACACCCTTTTAAATCAATATCCTTGATTAAACGATCTCTACTAATTCAATGTCAAAGATTAAAGGCTCACCAGCCAGCGGATGGTTTGCATCCAGGGTGATGAACTCGGTGCTGATAGCAGCCACTTTTACAGGGAATACCTGGCCCTGAGGATTGCTCATCTGCAATTCCATACCTACCTGAGGATTTAAATCAGCTGGTATATTCTCTTTAGGAAAATCCATGATCAGTTCATCGTTTTTAGGACCGTAGGCTTCCTCAACCGGAATGTTCAAAGTCTTCTTATCGCCTACTTTCATATCCACCACACCGTTGTCGAAGCCTTTAATAACCATACCGGCGCCAACCTCAAATTCCAGCGGGTCTCTGCCTTCGGAAGAATCAAAAGTAGTTCCGTTAGTCAGACGGCCATGATAATGCACGCGCACCTTATCTCCGTTTTTAACTGCTTGCATAAAAATAATTTGTTAAGTGTTTAGGAAATTTATTACCTGCAAGGTAAGAAAAATGATTAAAGTGCCAAGTGTTTGGGCGCATTCTGTCTGCGTTATAGGAAAAATTTGGGGTTGGTTAATGAGGACCGGATTGTTTCGACAAGGGAAGGAAGCAGCTTGCGGAAAAATTGATGAGTGGCTAAACGGTGAGTGTTGATGGGTTATAGCAGGGAAATAAATTTTATTATTTTTGAACCTATGTATAAATTCCTCCTTTCCTGCATAATTTCAGCATCTTTCCTGCTGCCAGCAAAGGCACAGGTCATCACCGGGGCAGACCGGACAGCGGAATACCTTCCCCTGCTCAAAGGCAAACGTGTTGCCCTGATGGTCAACCAGACAGCCACTATCGGCCATACACACCTCGTAGATTCCCTGTTGAAACTCAAGGTGAATATTCAGAAGATTTTTAGTCCTGAGCACGGCTTCCGGGGCAAGGCGGATGCCGGCGAAAAAGTAGGCAACAGCAAAGATGCCGCTACCGGCCTCACCATTGTTTCGCTCTATGGCAAACACCGGAAAGCTGATGCAAATGACCTGAAAGATGTGGACATCCTCATTTTTGATATCCAGGATGTAGGCTGCCGGTTCTATACTTACATTTCCTCCCTGCAGGAACTGATGGAGTCTGCTGCTGAAAACAATAAACCACTCATTATACTCGACAGACCCAATCCAAATGGTCATTATGTAGACGGTCCTGTACTGGATACCGCTCTCCGATCCTTTGTAGGCATGCAGCCTATTCCTATTGTACATGGTATGACGGTAGGTGAGTATGCACAATTACTGAACGGTGAGAAATGGCTGAAGAACGGTGTGCAGTGTAAACTGACCGTGATCAAATGCCAGCAATATGATCACCATACTTATTACCAGCTGCCGGTGAAACCTTCTCCCAACCTGCCTAACATGGCATCTATCTACCTGTATCCCAGCACCTGCCTCTTTGAAGGTACTGCACTGAGCCTGGGCCGTGGTACAGATCTGCCTTTCCAGGTCTTTGGTAGTCCGGAGTTCCCGAAGAATCTCTACTCCTTTACACCTCACAGCACTGAGGGTGCCAAAGAACCTCCGCTGAAAGATGTAACTTGCTATGGCTATAACCTGACAGGTACACCTGAAGAAAGCAGGGCGAAGATGAATGAGCAGGTACAACTGAAATGGCTTATTCAGGCTTATCAATTGTTCCCGAACAAGGATAAATTCTTTATCGGCAGTTTTAACAGGTTGGCAGGGAATACTACCTTGCAGCAGCAAATAAAACAGGGTATGAGCGAAGCTGCTATCCGCCAGAGCTGGGAACCGGCTTTGAAACATTTTAAAACTATCAGGAAGAAATATTTACTATATGCAGAGTGATTCTCTTAGGATCGTATTTATGGGTACACCGGATTTTGCAGTGGCATCACTGGATATCCTGGTTCAGCATGGATTTAATATAGTGGGCGTGATCACTGCACCGGATAAGCCTGCGGGACGCGGCTTACAGCTACAGGAATCTGCCGTGAAGAAGTATGCAGTAAGTAAGGGATTGCATGTGATGCAGCCGGAGAAGTTGAAGAATCCGGAGTTCCTGGAAGAACTGCGCGCATTGAAGGCGGACCTGCAGGTGGTGGTAGCATTCCGTATGCTGCCCGTGGTGGTGTGGGATATGCCAAGGCTTGGAACAATCAATGTACATGGATCTTTGTTGCCTAATTATAGAGGGGCGGCACCGATTAACTGGGCAATCATCAATGGAGAAAAGGAGTCTGGTGTGACGACATTTAAGTTGCAGCATGAGATTGATACGGGCGATGTGATGTTTAGCCAGGCAGTGCCTATCAGGGAGGATGAGACGGCGGGTGAGCTGCATGATGCACTGATGCAGACGGGGGCTGAGTTGTTGCTGAAAACGGTGACGGCTATTGCAAATGGCGACGTGCATGAGATGCCGCAGGCGCAGATGAAGGCAGAGGATATTAAGCATGCGCCGAAGATTTTTAAGGAGGATTGCCAGATTAAGTGGGAGGATGGGATTGATCATATTTATAACCTGGTGAGGGGATTGAGTCCTTATCCTACTGCGTGGACGTATTTGCAGGGGAAGAGTGTAAAGATCTTTAAAGCTACGAAGGAGAAGGTGGCACCGGCGGTGGCACCCGGGGAGTTTGTGACGGATGGGAAGAGCTATTTGAAAATAGCGGCAAAGGATGGGTACCTGAGTTTGGTGGACATCCAGCTGGAGGGGAAGAAGCGGATGGAAATTGAGGCTTTTTTAAGAGGATTCAGGGCGAATTAAGAAATAGAATTAAATAGGCTAAATGAAATGGGGTTTGCGATCGCAAACCCCATTTCATTTACTTGATTATTTTTTGAATTCATTTTAATTCTCGTAGCTCAGTTCACAATAGAACTTCGGATCATTCGTACCCAAAGCTTCCAGTGCTGAATCACTCAGTTTGATAATCAAACCTGCATTCCCCTTGATCTGCGGAATAGTCTCCAGCACTTTCGCATAGATATACTTACCATTCAGCGGGTTCGTCACTTTTATGATCGTACCTCTCTGCGCGGTGTTGTGCAAAGCATAATATTTTCCGGCAGCAGCATTACTCTTGAACCAGCCTCCAGGACCTTTTTCAGTTGTTGCATTTTTACCATTGCTGGTCTGCTGCATATACAGTGATTCAAATGAAGAACCGGAACTTGCAACAGGCTTAGTCTCTGCGGGAGCAGGCGTTGGCGTTGGTGCCGGTGTTGGTGCCGGTGTATTATTCTCAATCGGCGGTGCCGGGTTGTTATTACTTACCGGAGCGGGTGTATTATTCACCGGTGCAGGTGCAGGAGTATTATTTACAGGAGCCGGCGCAGGTGTCGGTGCAGGCGTAGGCGTAGGTGTGTGTGCCACTGCACCACTACCACCTTTCAGATAACCGATGATTACATAGGTATCTTTCTTAAGGCCATCACCAGACATATTGTTCCACTTACGGATATTATCCAGCGGCACCTTGTTATGATTGAGACTGAGCCGATACAGTGTTTCTGCTGCTTCTACTTTATGATACAGGGGTGCACCACCAGATGCAGCATCTGCCTTCTGTGAGAAGTTCGCACCATTCAGCGGGATCTTGATATTCTGTCCCAGCTGCAGCCCTTTATCTGCAGAAATGTTATTCTCTGCAGCTATATCCTTGATAGGCAGACTGAAGGTCCTGCCCAGGCTATATAAAGTTTCACCTTTTTTCACGGTATGCATTACATACAGGTCAGGAGTAGTACCCTGCACCTGAATGATATCCTGTGCGTAAACGCCTGCTGCTGATAATACAAGTACCGCTAATGTCATGAACGATTTTACCATACTTCGCTGTTTATACCTTTCGGGCAACTAAATTATAAATATTTTGTGGTTTGAAACCTATACGGTATTTCAAGCCTGGATTTCTTTCAGAATACGGAGTTCCTTAGGATAATAATTATTGATACGGTTTGGCAATACTTTGGCCCAGCCCAGCGACATTCCTCCATATTGCATTAACGCCCATCCTTTTAGCGCTACAGTTACATCAGGATCTTCTTTTCTCAGATACTTCAATGCCTGCTCACGGGTCAATTCTACTTTTTGCACATTGCCTGCCACCAGTGGACTCATTGCCAGCTGATGATCCGGTATCAGTTCTTTGGCGGCCAACTGGCCAGCCCTGACACCTGCTTTCCGCAAATATAAGTGCTGCTGCAATACGGAAACAGCTGATTGCATCATTTCAGGTAATAATAGTACCTCGCCCTGATGCTCCATCATATAAATGCCTTCACTATTTTGCAACCAGGGAACGACTTTCTCCCTGTCTTTTTTTGTGACTGCTGTGAGTGTATCACGCTGTTTCTTAGCGCTGTATTCTTCTCCTGATTTTCTGCGGAAGCAGGTTATAAAGAACCCCTCTCCCTGTACTTTA
The DNA here is from genome assembly GCF_003412465.1 of Chitinophaga silvisoli. Lineage (GTDB taxonomy): Bacteria > Bacteroidota > Bacteroidia > Chitinophagales > Chitinophagaceae > Chitinophaga > Chitinophaga silvisoli. The sequence continues at coordinate 214,534 of NZ_QTJV01000010.1, read as the reverse complement.
TCAGGATAAAAACGATATCCTTCTGCTGCGGTTTTTACAATGTGCCAGTCAGCCTGCAAAGGCACCGGTATATTTTCCAGGTCAAAATTAGCCTGTAACCAATCCATGATCTCCTCATCTTCTGCCCTGCTGTAGGAGCAGGTCGCGTAGACCAGGATCCCTCCTGCTTTCAGGGCAGGCAGTGCATCCGCCAGAATTCTCTGCTGCCGCTGACTACACAGGATCACATTTTCTTCTGACCATTCGCTGATGGCCTCCGGTTCCCTGCGGAACAGGCCTGAACCTGAACAAGGCGCATCTACCACCATCACATCAAAGAAACCGGGCAGTCGGCCAAAATCTCTCGGATCGTTGTTAGTCACCACCACATTGGCAGCTCCCCACTTGGTAATATTGTCTCCCAGCAGGGCGGCCCTTGTCTTGATCACCTCATTGGAAACCAACAGGCTCTCCGGACTGATCAGGGATTGCAACAGTGTCGACTTGCCACCTGGTGCTGCACAGAGGTCCAGCACTCTGAGGGGAGCAGTCAGGTCACATGCCTGTCTTAATACCTGTTCCAGAAACATGGAAGAAGCCTCCTGTACATAGTAGGCCCCTGCGTGAAAATATGGATCAAATGTAAAAGATGGCCTTTCAGCCAGATAATACCCGTCAGTCGTCCATGGGACCCTGCTATACCCATTGGTAGCCAGTTCACCCAGTATTTTTTCTGTCGTGTCTCTCTCCTTTATTTTGTTCGGATTAATACGCAGCGAAGTTACCTTTTCTCCCGCCGCATGTACACGCAAAAAAGCTGCCAAATCCATTTCAGGCAGCGAAATCAGACTATCAATAAATTTTTTTGGAAGCTCCAACCCGCTTTTTGTGGCAAAATACTGAAAATTAAGGTATGATAGGCTTAGATAAATTGGGGCCGGGGTATAACACTGCACTTTAGTTAGTTGGCCTACGGGAGCCTGGTATGATTCTTTGAAAAAAAAGGTGACCTGCTTTACACCTGTGTGATCTCTGCAATCAGCTGCTGCATCACGGCTTTCGCATCTCCAAACAGCATGGCGGTTTTTGGTCTGAAAAACAATTCATTCTCAATGCCTGCATAGCCGGGCTTCATACTTCTTTTATTGACGATCACTGTTTTTGCATGCTCTACTTCCAGGATAGGCATGCCGTAAATGGGCGATGCAGGATCACTTTTGGCAGCAGGATTAACCACATCATTGGCCCCAAGTACCAGCACGACATCGGTGGTATTAAAGCGGGGATTCGCCTGTTCCATTTCCAGTAATTTCTCGTAAGGCACATCTGCTTCCGCCAGTAACACATTCATATGTCCCGGCATTCTGCCCGCTACGGGGTGGATGGCATACCTTACTTCTACGCCTTTTGCTTCCAGCAATACCTCCAGTTCATGACAGGCATGTTGTGCCTGTGCAACGGCCAATCCATATCCCGGTACGATCATTACTTTGTGGGCATAAGCTAATACAACTGCTGCATCTGACAACCCGATTTCCCTGTAAGCTCCCTGCTCTTTACTGCCACTGCCTGTGTTGCTGCCACCAAAACTGCCAATCAATACATTTTTCAGGGAACGGTTCATGGCTTTACACATGAGGATTGTTAGAATAGTACCTGCAGAACCTACCAGGATACCACCTGTGAGCATCACCGGGTTATTGTACAGGAATCCGCCACAAGCCGCTGCCACACCGGTAAAGGAGTTCAGTAATGAAATCACCACCGGCATGTCTGCACCACCGATCGGCAATACAAAAAACACACCGTATAAGAGTGATAACAATAACACAGCCAGCATCCACCACGCCATGGTAACAGGCTGCACACCAATAACGAATGCTGCTATCGCCAGTATTACGATCAACAATATAATATTGAATATATGCTGCCCTTTAAAGGCGATGTCTTTGATTTTCCCGTTTAGTTTTCCCCAGGCGATGATAGAACCGGCAAAGGAAATACTACCGATGATGAGTCCTGCAAATATGATGAGCAAATGCAGACTTGTTGTTTCCGCATTTACATGCTCAAATTCAACGATCGAGATCAATGCTGCACATGCACCACCCATTCCATTGAACAAGCTCACCATCTCGGGCATAGCGGTCATCTTCACCTTCTTTGCAGATACGAGACCGATCACCCCTCCAATTAAGAGTCCGCCGGCTATCCACCAGAAATTATGCAGGTGTTCGCCATTGTGTGTATACAAAAAGATGGTGCCCAGTATGGAGATGAACATCCCTCCTGCCGCTATCAAATTGCCTTTGCGTGCAGTGGCAGGATGGCTTAGCATTTTAAGGCCAACGATGAAGGTAACAGAGCCAATCAGGTAGATCAATGATAACATGGGCTATTTATTTTTCTTTGACTTGAACATTTCCAGCATACGATCGGTCACTACAAATCCACCCACTACATTTAGTGTACCTAAGATGACGGCCAGGAAGCCCAGGATCAGTGCGGGATAATTATCTTTCTCCGCTTCGCCCATGACGATGATGGCACCGATTATAACGACACCATGTATCGCATTGGCACCACTCATCAACGGGGTATGCAATACAGATGGCACCCGGGAAATAACTTCTATACCCAGGAAAACGGAGAGGATTACCACATAGGTCATCTCCATATGTTGTTCAAAAAACGAAAGAATGTCCATTGTGCTGTTATTTTAATACGGCCTGCAGTCTTTCACTGATCACGGCACCTTCGTGTGTGATACAGGCACCTTTAATGATATCGTCCTGCAGATTGTTCACTAACTGGCCATCTTTGATGAGCAGTTGCAGGAAGTTGAATACGTTTTTGGCATACAGTTTACTGGCATCGGCAGGCATGCTGGCTGCGAGATTGGAGTCACCTATAATTGTGATGCCGTTGTGAAATACTGTTTGCTGGTTCTGAGTAAGCGCGGTGTTGCCTCCTGTACCGGCGGCAAGGTCTACGATCACACTACCCGGTCGCATACTGTTGATCATTTGTGCTGTTACCAGCAGCGGTGCGCGTTTGCCGGGAATCTGTGCGGTGGTAATGACAATATCTGCTTTGGTAATACTTGCGGCGATCAGTACTTCCTGTTGTTGTTTGTAATCAGCGGATTGTTCTACAGCATAACCACCGGCCTGCGAGGCATCGGCTGCACCTTCTACGGAAATGAATTTCGCGCCAAGGCTCATCACTTCTTCTCTCACAACGGGCCGGGTATCAAATACCTCGACTACGGCTCCCAGTCTGCGCGCAGTGGCAATGGCCTGTAAGCCTGCTACGCCGGCACCCAGGATCAATACTTTAGCGGGAGCAATAGTGCCTGCTGCTGTCATGAACATGGGGAAGTACCGGCCATACGAGACGGCAGCCAGCAATACAGCTTTATAACCTGCGATATTTGCCTGGGAGCTTAGTATATCCATCGATTGTGCGCGTGTAGTCCGGGGTATATTATCCAGGCTATAAGTAGTAAGACTTTTTGCAGCCCATTGCTGCATAAGATCGTGATGATGTAATGGTTGGTAAACACCGGCCAGGATAGTGCCTGCCCGGAGTAAATGCCAGTCTTCCGGGATCTGGATGCTGCATACCAGATCTGATTGCTGCAGGATATCGGTCCTGGGCATGAGAGCGGCCCCGGCCTGTATATAGGTATCATCGGAATGAAAAGCGGCTGCGCCCGCATCTGGTTCTACCCAAACAGTTACGCCCTGTTTCCCCAGCTGCTTTACTATGTCCGGTACTAAAGAAACCCTTTTTTCTGGTAGCTGTTCTTTTAGAACCCCTATGATCATTCAGTGGAATTTATGTACTGAATTTACGGTTCTTTTTTCCCATAAACAAAAACGCATTTTGTTGAAAAAAAAACCGCCATTTTTCGCTGTTGGAGAGATCAGCGAAAAATGGCGGAGCGAAGCGTACGGCCTGCGGCCGGCTTCATTCAATTCAGAAAAGATATGCTATACCCGTTCAGCTATTCCTTTTGCTGCGGAAATAATGCCTGGAATAGATACTCCTGTTACATAATTGCCGGCTACTATAATACCCGGGTTCCTTACTTCAAATGATTTAATCATTTCTCTCGTGGCGGCAAATCCTACATTTAACTGTGGAATGGCTTTCTGCCATTCACTGAACTTTTGTAATTCAGGCGCTGTCGTCAATCCCAGCAATTCCATGAATTCTTTCACGACCGTCGCCTGCAATTGGGTAGCGCCTAACTGATCGAACAGGGATTCCTGCTGAGCACCACCTACGAATACGGTAAATAATACCTTCCCTTCGGGTGCCCTGTTTGGAAATACTGCAGAATTACAGATTGCTCCCAGGAAATGTTTCTTTTCTGCATGTGGTACGAGGAAACCAAAGCCTTCCGGAATTTTATCCTTCGCTTCTTTTCCAAAACCAAGATGCAATACTCCCATATGTGGATAATGCAGTGCTTTCAGGGTGTCGGACAAGGATGCGTCCAAGGCAGCCACGGCACCTGCGGTAGCATAAGCAGGGGTTGTGAAGATCACATGCCCTGCATTCAGCATCTGCGTTTGTCCATTTTCTTCGTACTGCACAATATAATCAGTCGCACCTTTGGTAATTCCGGTCACCTTACACCCCATTTTGACAGGTGTGTGCAGCAGGGAGACCAGTTTCTCCGGCAATACCTGGTTGCCGCCTTTGAAAGCAATGATCTTACGACCACCCATATCGCCTTTGCTCTTCATCATCCCCCTGGTGACACTGCCGTAGGTCTTTTCCCATTTCGGCAACATGGGCAGCACTTCCTGGATAGATAATTTATCAGGGTTACCGGCATAGATACCGGACAGCACAGGTTCAAACACATACTCCATGATCTCCGCACCAAAACGACGGGTCACAAAAGATGATACGGATTCTTCCTGCGTAGTTTTATCTGCTTTGCGGAAGCTCTCTGTGAACAATCGCCACTTGGCGCCGCCGCTTACATATTTGGAACTGATTATTTTCACCGGGTTGGGCGAAATACTGTGTAACTGGCCGTTTCTAACGAGGAAACGATTCTTGCTGGCAGCTGTGGCTTCCATCACTACATCTTTCAATCCGATTTCAGTGAGGAACGACAACGTGTCCGGCGTAGCACCAATAGAGTTAGGTCCTGCATCCAGCTCATAGCCATCGATGTGCAATGAGCGGATCACGCCTCCGGCCTTATCTCCTGCTTCCAGTATCTGATAAGGGATTCCTTTTTTCTGTAACTCGTAGGCGACAGTGAGCCCGGCTATGCCGGCGCCTACAATGATAACAGGTTGATGTGTATCCATGATTAATTATTGGCTTGCAACGCCCCCATCCATTTCACGATTGCCGCCACCCAAAGTGGGTGGATATTCAAACAGGGGATCATAGTGAAACTATCTCCACCGCTACTGATAAAAGAGTGCTTTCCTTCCACCGCTATTTCTTCCAGCGTTTCGAGGCAATCGGATACGAAAGCCGGGCATGCTACCAGCAGGCGTTTTACGCCCTGCTTAGGCAATTCTTCCAATTGTGTGGCAGTGTAGGGCTTGAGCCATTCTTCCCTTCCGAGTCTGGACTGGAAAGATACACTCCACTTCTCCCGTGGAATTTTCAGTTTTTCTGCTACCAGTTCTGCAGTAATATGTACCTGATGACGATAACAAAAATCATGTGCAGGAGAGTCTACATGACAGCAATCGGCTACCTTCAGGCAATGCTTGCCGGTGATATCACCTTTGTGTATATGCCTTTCCGGTACCCCATGATAACTGAACAGCAGGTGATCAAAGTCCTGCGATACGTAAGGACGCATGCTCTCTGCCAGTGCATTGATGTAATCAGGTTCTTTATAATAAGGAGGTACTACCGTGAGCCTGAACGGGTACTTCTTCTTTTTGTGTACGCTCTTCGCGTGCTCCACTGCCGTTTCATAGGATGACATGGCATAGTGTGGATACAGCGGCAGCAATACCACCTCTTTCAGGTTCGGATTCTTCTTTAATAAGTTTTCGTAGGCTGCTTCCTGAGATGGATTTCCATAACGCATGGCTATTTCTACCGGCATGTCCAGGTCGTGTGTGACTGCATTCTGCAATTGCTTTGTCAATACAATCAGGGGCGAGCCTTCAGGCCACCAGATAGACTGATATGCCTCAGCGGACTTCGGCGCGCGCCGGGGTACTATGATACCTTTGATGAGCAGTAAACGGAACAGGTAAGGGTAATCGATCACCCTTTTGTCCATCAGAAATTCATTTAAATATCGCTTAACATCAGGTACTGCGGTAGAATCCGGTGAACCTAAGTTCATCAGAATGATTCCTATATCAGATTTAGCTTCCATTCGACTCTTTAAAAATTGATGCAAATGTAATAGGTTTGGTGCCCTGTTAATGTCATACAATTGTTGAAATAACGGGTAGTGACCGATTTTGCGTTTTAATGACCCAACAGCGTCAGCGATCACTGTCCGGGAGAATGGCCTGTGGCCCGGTTAAAACTAAAACCTGGCCAGTACCCAACAACAGGCCAGGGCGTATATGATCAAAATTAATACACAAACTGACAAAAATCATTTTTCTGCTAATACTGATCACCATCAGTGGAAATGACTAACTAATGACAGCCTGAAGCCTGATGTTGCACTCTATGAATGTATTTTTGCACCGGAAGCTTATAATAAACAATGCAGGGTAGTCAATCAAAGGATATAGCCCACTATCATATAGTTGGTATCAACTATAAAAAGACAGATGCAGCTATAAGGGGGTCGTTCGCAATCAATCAGGCACAATACGGGCAATTGCTCGAGCAGGCAAAAACTGCGTACCTCGATGATGTGTTCGTACTCTCCACTTGTAACAGAACAGAGATCTATGGCTTTGCTGAAGATCCACAACAACTGGTAGAAATGGTGTGTCGCCAGACAGAAGGCGATTGCAACCTCTTCAGCCAGCTCTCCTATGTTAAATCAGGCGAAGAGGCCATCAAGCACCTGTACCAGGTAGGTACGGGTCTCGATTCTCAGATCCTGGGTGACTATGAAATTATTGGTCAGATCCGCAACGCAACAAGATTCGCAAAAACCAACGGATGCCTCGGCGGTTTCCAGGAGCGACTGGTGAACAGCGTACTGCAGGTATCAAAACTGATTAAGAATGAAACCGCCCTCAGTGCCGGTACCGTATCTGTCGCTTTTGCCGCTGTACGTATGCTGGAATACAAGGTGCCGGACATCCTCAATAAAAAGATTTTACTGGTAGGTGTAGGAAAAATAGGCCGCAATACCATCAAAAACATGATGGATTACCTCGGTGTAGCAGATGTGACCCTGGTAAACAGAACACTGTCTGTGGCTGAAGATTTTGCCAAAGAGCATGGCCTCCGCTATGCTCCCTACGAAAACCTGAAGGAAGAACTGAACAGAGCCGATATTATCCTGGTTGCCTCCAATGCACCGGAACCGAATATCCTCAAACAACACTTTGAAGGGTCAGGTCCCAAACTGATTATCGACCTCTCCATCCCTTTCAATGTGGCACCGGAAGTCGTTGAACTCCCTCATATCTCCCTGGTAAACGTGGATGAGCTGTCCAAAATACAGGACGAAACATTGCAGATGCGGCAGCAGGAAGTGCCAAAAGCACTTTCTATTATCGAGGAGCACATGAATGAGTTTCTCTACTGGTACAAGATGCGTAAGCATGCTGTGGTACTCAAAGCCGTGAAAGATAAGCTGCAGGAAATTCATACCAAAGAAATTCAACAGCAGAAAAACGGCGCACAATATAAACTGGAAGATATGGAAGCTGTCTCGTCACGTATCATCCAGAAAATGATCAACCTGATGGCTGGAAAAGTGCGCCGTGAAACAGATAAAAGTGATCAGTACATCTCCATGATCAACGATATTTTCGAGGCAGGAGTTAAGCAGGATTAATCATAATGAGTAAAGAAATCAAGATCGGCACAAGGGAAAGCCAGCTCGCACTGTGGCAGGCTAATAAAGTTAAATACCTCCTGGAAGCACAGGGATATACTACTGTGCTGGTGCCCATAAAAAGCGAAGGCGATATAGACCTCGTCACTCCACTGTATGAGATAGGCGTACAGGGCATATTTACAAAGAGCCTTGATATTGCATTGCTGAACGGAAAAATAGATATTGCCGTACATTCACTCAAAGACGTTCCCACTCAACTGCCCACAGGTATTATACAGGCTGCGGTACTCGAAAGAGGCCCTGTTAAGGATCTGCTGGTTTATAAAACAGATACGACCTTCCTGGATCAGCCGGACTACATTGCGAACATCGCTACCAGTAGCGTACGCCGCAAAGCACAATGGTTACGTAAATATCCACAGCACCAGCTGCACAACCTGCGTGGCAATGTAAATACGCGCCTGCAGAAACTGGCCAATGAAAACTGGGATGGTGCCATCTTTGCGGCCGCAGGCCTGGAAAGGATTGGTGTACGTCCAGCTACTTCTGTTGAAATAGACTGGATGCTGCCTGCTCCTGCTCAGGGTGCTGTCGTATCAGTATGCCGTGAAAACGATGATTACTGCCGCCAGGCCCTGGAAGCATTGAATGATCTTCCTACTGCACTCTGTACCCGGATTGAACGCGACTTTTTACGCGGATTGATGGGTGGTTGTACTACACCTATCAGTGCATATGCATCTATTAAAGATGGTGTGGTACACTTTAGTGGTGAACTGTGTAGCCTGAACGGAGACCAACTGCTGAAAACAGAAACCGCCGCCCCTTTGGATGCTGCTGCATCTATCGGTATTAACGCTGCAAAAACGATTCTCAATAATGGAGGAGATCAAATCGTAGCACAGATAAAAAATGCAAGGTAATTACCGCATATTAAGTACAAAAGATTTGCCGGCATCCTTGCTGGAATCGGCGGCCCAACAAGGCTTTGAAATCACTGTACAAGCTTTTATCCGTATACAGCCTGTTATCACCACCACACTAAAGGAAGAAATCAGTCAATTACTGCAGGTCTATCCAGTCTGTGTATTCACCAGTGCACATGCTGTAAGCAGTATGCAGGATTTTGCACAACCTGCACAAATATATTGTCTGGCCGGGGCTACGCTGGATGCTGTGAAAGCCGCTTTCCCAAAAGCATCCATCCTGGCAACAGCGCATGATGCGGCTGCATTGGCGGCAAAAATCCAAAACTCGCCTGTATTGTTCTTTTGTGGTAACCAGCGTCGTGATGAATTGCCTGATCTGCTCGCGCAAAAAGGTATTACATTAAAAGAAGTAATTGTGTATGAAACCATCGCCGTGGAATCTGTACTGGATACGGATTTTGACGGGGTGCTCTTCTTCAGCCCCAGCGGCGTTCACAGCTACTTTGCTGCCAATCATACAAGGAACAACACTATCTGCTTTGCCATCGGAAACACCACCGCACAGGCACTGAAAACATATACCGGCAATATCGTAGTCAATCCCGGCAAACCTTCTGCCGCACAACTGGTACAAACTGCAATAACTTATTTTAACAATCATAATTAAGACTAATGAACGCATTAAAGAATGACCTTTTACTGAGAGCTTTACGCGGAGAAAAAACGGAACGTACACCTGTATGGATGATGCGCCAGGCCGGCCGTTATCTCCCTGATTACATCAAGCTGCGGGAAAAATATTCCTTCTTTGAACGCTGTATGAAACCTGAACTGGCTACAGAAATCACTGTGATGCCTGTACACCAGGTAGGCGTAGATGCGGCCATTATCTTTTCCGATATTCTTGTAGTCCCTCAGGCTATGGGTCTCGAAGTACAGCTGATCGAAAAGACAGGCCCTGTTTTACCGGATCCAATCAGGACGATTGAAGATATGAAGAGAGTATGTGTGCCTGATGTAAATGATAAACTGGGTTATGTATTCGATGCCCTGCGCATGACCAAACAAGCTTTGGATGGTGCAGTTCCCCTGATCGGCTTTGCTGGTGCCCCCTGGACCCTGCTCTGCTATATGGTACAGGGTCGTGGCTCCAAAACCTTTGATGGTGCCAAGCAATTCTGTTATCAGCAACCTGCTGTAGCACACCAGCTGCTGCAGATGATCACCGATACGACAATCATCTATCTGAAAGAACAGGTGAAAGCCGGTGCTGACCTGGTACAGATCTTTGATTCATGGGGTGGTATGCTGAGCCCTGAAGACTTTGAAGTATTCTCTCTCCAATACATGCGCCAGATCGTGGCTGCTTTGAAAGATGTGTGCCCTACCATTCTCTTTGCAAAAGGAGCCTGGTTTGCACTGGAAGAAATGGCTGCAACCGGTGCCCATGGCCTCGGTATAGACTGGTGTATCAAACCTGAACTGGCCAGGCAATTTGCTGGTCCGAACGTAACTTTGCAGGGCAATTTCGACCCTGCCAAATTACTGGCACCCATTCCTGAAATTGAGAAAGCGGTGAAAAACATGCTGAAAAGTTTTGGTGGCCACAGGCATATTGCTAACCTGGGACACGGCATCCTGCCAAATGTTCCGGTTGATCATGCAAAAGCATTTGTTGAGACTGTAAAAGCGTACTAATGAGCGTTAAAGAAAAATTCATTCCTTTTATACACCAGCTGCAGGATGATATCTGTGCAGCACTGGAGAAGATAGATGGGAAAGCTACTTTCCGCGAAGATCGCTGGGAACGCCCTGGTGGCGGTGGTGGGAAAACCCGCGTGATTGCAGACGGGAATGTGTTTGAGAAAGGTGGGGTAAATACCTCGGTAGTAGAAGGTGAATTGCCTGAAGTAATGGCGAAACAGTTTGGTGTAAGTGGCGGACAGTTTATGGCCTGTGGGATCTCACTGGTGATCCATCCGCTGAATCCTTATGTACCTACTGTACATGCTAACTGGCGCTACTTTGAGCTGTATGACGCTGCAGGTAATATTAAGGATAGCTGGTTTGGTGGTGGTGCAGACCTTACCCCCTATTACCTGGATGAAGAAGATGGCAAACACTTCCATCGCACATTCAAAAATGCCTGCGATCCTTTCGGCACCCACATATATCCGCTCTATAAAAAACAATGCGATGAATACTTTGTGAACAAACATCGCAACAATGAGACGCGTGGTATAGGTGGTATTTTCTACGATTATTTACGCCCCGATGCCGGCAGAACTGCGGAGGATTTATTTCTTTTCTCCAAAGCTACCGGGGAGGCATTTATCCATGCTTACCTGCCGATCGTGGAAAAGACAAAAGACTTACCTTACACTACTGCTAACAAAGACTGGCAGGAATACAGGAGAGGTCGTTATGTAGAATTCAACCTGATCCATGACAGAGGTACCTTATTCGGCCTCAAGACGAATGGCAGAATTGAATCTATCCTAATGAGCTTACCACCCAGGGCCCGCTGGGAATACGATTATCACCCGGCACCAGGTAGCCCGGAAGCCAAAATGGTGGAGTACCTGCAACCCCGGGAATGGGCATAAAATTGCTAACACAAAAACAGAGATATTATGATTCGCCGTAACAGAATTTTGAGAGCTAATCCCGCCATACGTGCTATGGTTGCGGAAACGATTTTAAGGCCGAGCGATTTCATTGCCCCCCTATTCGTTGTAGAAGGGAAGGGCGTAAAAGAAGAGATCATTTCCATGCCGGGCTATTTCCGGTATTCACTGGATCTGATTGTGACAGAGGTAAAAGAACTGTGGAGCCTGGGTGTGAAGAGTGTACTGCTGTTTGTAATGGTTCCTGACAACCTGAAAGATAATAAAGGTACAGAAGCTGTGAATCCGGACGGATTGATGCAGCGCAGTATCAAGGCCATTAAGGATGCGGTACCAGGTATCGTAGTGATGACGGATGTAGCATTGGATCCTTACTCCATCCATGGCCATGACGGTATCGTGGAAGGTGAGCAGATTGTAAATGATGCGACTGTAGAAGTACTGACCCGCATGAGTCTGAGCCATGCACAGGCAGGTGCCGATTTCGTAGCACCAAGTGATATGATGGACGGCCGTATCCTGGCTATCCGCAACATTCTGGAAGAGAATAATTTCACGAACACAGGGATCATGGCATATAGTGCCAAATATGCATCCTGTTTCTATGGGCCATTCCGCGATGCACTGGATTCTGCACCAGGTTTTGGTGACAAGAAAACGTACCAGATGGATTATGCAAACTCCACAGAAGCAATCCTGGAAACACAGCAGGATATAGAACAGGGCGCGGATATTGTAATGGTAAAACCAGCACTGGCTTACCTGGATATTATTCGTATACTGAAAGATACTGTACATGTGCCAATCAGTGCCTATCATGTGAGCGGCGAGTACGCTATGATCAAGGCAGCAGCACAAAAAGGATGGCTGGACGAGAACAAGACAATCCTGGAAACGCTGACCAGCATCAAGCGTGCAGGAGCAAGCCTGATAGCTACTTATTTTGCGAAAGACGCAGCTAAATTATTACAATAAACAGCTTTAACTACCATGTACGAGCAAAGCAAGAAACTTTTCGACCAAGCTAAAAATGTCATTCCCGGTGGTGTGAATTCTCCTGTACGCGCATTCAAAAGTGTAGGTGGTACCCCCATTTTCATGAAGAGTGCTAAAGGTGCATACCTCTACGATGTAGATGGCAACAGATACATTGATTATATCAACTCATGGGGACCAATGATCCTGGGTCATGCTTATGAACCGGTGATTAATGCCATCCAGGAATATGCAGGCTATTCCACTTCCTTCGGTGCGCCGACAGAACTGGAAACTAAGATTGCGGAGCTGATCGTAAGCATGGTACCGAACATTGATATGGTACGTATGGTGAACTCTGGTACAGAAGCCTGTATGAGTGCTATGCGTGTGGCCAGGGGTTATACGGGCCGCAATAAGTTCGTCAAATTCACGGGTAACTATCATGGTCATGCCGATGCTTTTCTTGTAAATGCAGGCAGTGGAGTAGCTACATTAGGTATACAATCTGTGCCGGGGGTTACGCAAACTGTTGCAGAAGATACCTTGACCGTTCCTTACAATAATTTACCGGCTGTGGAAAATTTAGTGAAGGAATATCCGGACCAGATAGCAGCCATTATCGTAGAACCGGTAGCAGGCAACATGGGCTGTATCCTTCCCCAGCAAGGGTTTTTAGATGGGCTCCGTTACATCTGTGATGAGCACAACATCCTGCTGATTTTTGACGAGGTAATGACCGGTTTCCGTTTGGCCAGAGGAGGTGCGCAGGAACTGTTCAATATTAAAGCAGATTTGGTTACCTTTGGCAAGATAATTGGCGCAGGGATGCCTGTAGGTGCCTTCGCCGGACGTAAGGAAATCATGGAAAATGTAGCACCGGCTGGTAAAGTCTACCAGGCTGGAACATTGAGCGGCAATCCTATAGCCATGATAGCTGGTTATACACTGTTGCAGACGTTAAACGACAATCCTGACATCTACCGGCAATTGGCAGAAAAAACAGCATACCTCTCAGGTGGTTTACAATCAGTATTAAATGCGGCTGGCATCGTTCACCAGGTAAACAGCATTGGTTCAATGCTTAGTGTGCATTTCGCAGAATATCCTATTATTGATTTTGACGCAGCCTCCGGTGCAAATAACGAATTATTCAAGCGTTTCTTCCATTCAATGCTGGAAAAAGGTATTTACCTGCCACCATCCGCATTCGAAAGCTGGTTCATAAGTAATGCTTTGACAATCGAAGATCTGGACGAAACAATTGCAGCTGCTAAAAGTTCAATTGCGTCCCTGAAATAGTTAACAATTCAAATCCTGTGCAGAGTGGAAAAACGCCCCGGTCAAGTCGGGGCGTTTATTTTTTTATTTATGCTTGTGTGAGAGTAGCTTTTTTAGGTTTGTGTAAGCCTGAACTATTGGCGTTTAGGTGAGCGTAACCTATTCACCTTGTGTGAGCGTAACCTATTCACCTTGTGTGAGCGTAACCTATTTACGTTTGTGTGAAAGTAACCAAGGTACTAAATCCGGTTCAGCAAAAGCATTATCCCAGCTATTGTGTCCTACACCCGGGTACTCTGAATACTTTACTTCCGCTTTCAGTTTTTTCAGTGCCTCATAGTAATCTCTTGAACCTTGAACAGGAACTACAGGATCAGCACCGCCATGGAAAATCCAGACAGGAATGGATTTGAATTTCTTTGCATTTTCTACAGCACCCGCACCACAAATCGGGAAGCCGGCTGCCCACTTTTGCGGATATCTTGCCAGCAGATCGAATGTACCCATCCCTCCGAGCGATAAACCTCCGATATAAACCTTTTTTGCTTCGATCTTTCCTGTTTTATTCAAGCTATCTACCAGCTCTCCTACTAACCTGCCAGGAACAGTAGGCGGGGCATCGGCAGGGAACATACGACCTGTTTCAGTGCGTGTTAAAGGCCCCCAGGTAGAGTCGTTAGGCAATTGTGGAAAGAGCACGAATGCAGGGTATTTTTCCCGGATAGAATCCTGTAAAAATAAGGCACCGCCATGCACCAATTGAGCAGCATTGTCGCGTCCACGTTCTCCTGAGCCGTGGAGGAATACGATGAGGGGATATTTTTTATGGATGTCGTAGTGCAATGGTGTGAGCAGGCGGTAACGAAGGGTGTCTCCGTTGTGGATGTATTCTTCGTAACTGTATGCGCTGTAATCGGGTGTTTGTGCTTTGGCGAGAGATATGATCAGGCATAGCAGCAGGGTAAAATATGTTTTCATCATGGGTGGAACTTTAAGTGCGTAAAATAGGAACTTCCTTTAAGTGAAAACAAATTTTTAAATTTGACATATGAAGATGGATTATATCAGGGCTTTTGTCTGCATTTTTCAGGAATGGCTCAGTGAGAAGACTTATAGCGTAGAGGTACATCCAGCTCTACCTTTTATACATCCTGATCCTGGCACTAAGATCTGGCTTGGGTATGCTGAGGAAAGTACTATTCCTTTAAAGGAAAGAGAAGAAGAAGATCCCCAGGATTTACTTCTTTATGGTACTATATTGGAATATAAAGGAGACGATACCAATATCATTGAATTCCTGGTAGAGGAAATAATTACAAAAGATGAGGTGTTTGAGTTATATCCCGAAAGACCTTTGCCGAAGCAGATGGATGAGGAAATGCAATCTTTACTGTTAAACCGTAACACTCACTTCGTTAGTAAGGCTAGCATGTCTGTGAGGGATGACGCGGTTACCTTTTATAGTAATACGATTGATTATGATCCTACGAAGGGTTGGGAGCACTATATCTATATCAGGTCAGTAGAGGGGAAAAGGTATGTCTGGTTTAAGTATGAGGGCTGTCGGACATTGATTGCATTCTATGGTAAGTTCACCGTACCTGACTGGTTAAATGATCTCATTGAAAATCCACACGAATAGAAAGCCATAAAGAAATATTAGAAAGAAGAGGTTGCCCTCTCCGTTCTAATATTTCAACACAAAATGCTGTTTTATCTTCATATCAGGCAGGAAGAACACCAACCCGATAAAGAATAAATCGATCGTAAATGTCACCCTGGGATGGTCCTGAATTGTCTTCCAGGCCTGCTCCATATCCGGTGTCCAGTGAATATCATCAAAAATAAAAATGGAATGATCATGTGCTTTTGCCAGGCACTGCTCAAAATATTCCAGTGTAGGCACTGAACGATGGTTCCCATCAATAAACACATAATCTACCTGTGGCAACTCATCCAGTACACCTGCCAGTACGTGGTCAAAATTTCCTACCCGCTGTGTGATATTCTGTAAACCCAGTGATTGGAAATTCTTTCCTGCCTTTGCCGCAATATTCGGACATCCTTCTATGGTATAGACCTTTGCACCGGGTGCTGCTGCCTTAGCCATATATGAGGTAGACAATCCCATAGAGGTACCTAATTCCAGCAGATATTGTGGCTTATAGTACTTTATGAGCCTGTAAAATAATTGTCCGAATTTAGGCGGCTTGGCCGCATGCTTTGTAATATCTTTTACGGCCCGCTCATTGCCGGCATTCATGAGAGAACCTGCTCCCAGGTCGGTTACCTGCAGGGTTTCATTACTCCTGAGCAGCTCTTTCCGCAGCTGTTCTACTGCTTTATAATCCGCTGGTTGGCTTTTATCTCTCAGCACCTCTTCAATCATTGTATACACAAACGGAGAGTGTACATCATGCCGGTTACCGGCTGTGAAGTAGT
The DNA here is from genome assembly GCF_003412465.1 of Chitinophaga silvisoli. Classification (GTDB taxonomy): domain Bacteria; phylum Bacteroidota; class Bacteroidia; order Chitinophagales; family Chitinophagaceae; genus Chitinophaga; species Chitinophaga silvisoli. The sequence goes on along the minus strand of NZ_QTJV01000010.1, from coordinate 198,326 downwards.
AATTCAGGTATTTTTTAGCAAGTTGCCACTGTACATTCATCAGATTAATAAATTTTCGCCCGGATCAGCCCTGCTTTATGCAGGCGGTGTTGCAATGATACGCGCAAAACCCCTAATCCGTAGATCGCACTTCTTTTAAAGTTAATACTGGAAGCTTCATCAAAGTACTTGGTAGGACAGGTTATCTCCCCTATTTCGTATCCTTTCATAAAGATCTGGGACAACATCTCGTTATCGAAGATAAAATCGTCGTTGTCAACCATATAATTGATATCATTGAGTACTGTTGCTGAAAATGCACGATAACCGGTGTGGTATTCACTCAGTTTTTCGTTCATGAGCAGGTTCTGGAACAGGGTCAGGAAGCGGTTAAAGAAATACTTATAGAGCGGCATACCACCCTTTAAGGCACCTTTGCCCAGGATCCTGGATCCGAGTACTACCGGGTAAACACCATTGGCAATGATCGAACTCATGGCCGTAATCAGCTTTGGTGTATACTGGTAATCAGGATGTAACATGATTACAATATCTGCGCCTAATTCCAGGGCTTTATTGTAACATGATTTCTGGTTTCCACCATACCCTTTGTTGTTATCATGGCGAATAATATGGCGGATACCGAGGGCGTTTCCGACAGCAACGGTCTCGTCTTTACTGGCATCATCCACCAGTACCACGTCATCCACTATATCAAATGGTATTTCGTGGTAGGTTTTTTCCAGTGTTAATGCAGCGTTGTAGGCAGGTAATACCACCACTATCTTTTTATTATTCAGCATGAAAGTGGATAATTTCGGGGCAAAGGTAATAAAGTAGTTGAAAGACTGGCAATTTCAACTTAGTATAAATTGTTATCTTTGTGCCAAATTGTATTTTGGCACCATATTTTCTTAACAATTAGGTTGATATAGTTCCAAAATGCTATTAATAGCATGCTAATTCACTTACAGGTCTCAACTGCTGGTTATTGATTTATAACCTTAGGAGGAGATTGTACCTGACAGTGAACAATTTGCAAATCAAATCAGGCCAATATCATGCATTTTAATTCTATGAGATATCTGACACTATTATTGATCTGTCTTGCCGGCACTCAAATTGCCCTGGCACAGGAACCTAAGCCTCAACAACCGACGGATCCTAACGCTGAATTAAAAAATGTGGTGATGCCACAGGTTAGGACCCAGGATACTACCATTCGCAGAATTATGGAAGAATTACAGAAGATCCAGGCAAGCGATCAGAGTAATTCAAGCGCCATACAGGGATTATTGCAAGGCAGGGAAATTGATAACATCACAAAGTACCAGCTGATCAGAAACAACATTGTATATGCCAGCGAAACCTACTACCTGCTGAACAAGAAAATTATTGACCTGAAGTCACGTACGACCACCAATAATCTCGATGTATTCATCACTTCACTGAACAACCCTGAGAGTAAAGAACTGGGGTTCTCACTGAGTGACCGTATCGTAGAACTGGTAGAGAAAGTAGTACTGAAAGGTAAGAAAGACAAAAATGATGATAAGAGTAACAAGATCGTAGAATCGACCAAGTCTATCATCGCTAGCCCTATCTTCCAGAGCTTTACTTCACTGACTCCTCCTTTGGCGATTGCAAACTCCGTGATGAACTTCCTGCACAGTGTGAGCATCAACAATAAAGAAATCAATCAGCAAACGCTGAAAGATTTTGAAAAAGAACTGAACAAGTATGTTGTATACTATACTGCGCTGAACGATGCGAACAACAAGTTTGAATATGGTCTGAACTTCAATAAAGATCAGCTCAACCTGCTGCATGACAACCTGTATGATCATATTATGTTCACTGCCAGTGCACTGAAATTTAACCTGCCACAACGTGGTAACAAATCACTCGGTGAAACGCTGAACGACTTCTTCTTTGACTTCAAAAAAGAGAAAGTAGTATTGTTCTTCGATGACCTGGAAAATAAGTATACCAAAGGCAAGAAAGTAGATTACGAAGCACTGCTGCGTGAGAATCCAAATCTGAAAGAGGTGAACAACCAGCTGGAAGACCTGGTAATGCAGACAAAACGCTTTGAGAACCTGTACAATGAATACTTTACACTGCTGGATTCTTACTATGGTAAAGTAGCAAGCGCGCTGAAGATTGCACAGGATAATGGTCTGGCAGATAAGTCAACCATCGATGCAAAGCAATCTGAGTTCCGCAACCTGAAGGATGAAGCTGTGAAAGAAATCCAGGCTTCTATCAACATCAAGGAGCTGTATAACAACACTGACAAGATTAAATACCGCTATAGAATATTCTAAATTAAGCATGGTATTATGCTGACCACTCCCCGGGAATTATGAGCAATAATTTTCGGGGAGTTTTTTTATGGTTACTTTTGCTTATGACTACCGTTCAACTTGAATATATCGTTGCTGTAGACACCTACCGCAGTTTTGTCGTCGCCGCCGAGAAATGCTTTGTTACGCAGCCTACGCTGAGTATGCAGATCCAGAAGCTGGAGGATGAATTAGGAGTGAAAATATTTGACAGAAGTAAGCTTCCGGTGGTACCTACCGAGATAGGTGTAGAAATCGTAGAGCAATCCCGCATTATACTGAAAGAAAACAGCCGAATCAAAGAGATAGTATCCGGGCATAAAAAAGAAGTACAGGGCAATCTTCGTGTAGGCATTATCCCTACCCTGGCCCCTTACCTCCTGCCCCGTATTCTGACAGGGTTCATGAAGAAATATCCAAAGGTAAAACTGGAGATCTGGGAGTATCCTACAGAGCAGATTGTACAGCAGTTAAAGCTGGAGCAACTGGATTGTGGCTTGCTGGCGACACCGCTGGAGAACCCTAACCTGGAGGAGCAACCTTTGTTTTATGAATCTTTCGTGGTATATGCTGCGAAGACGAATCCCCTGTTTGAGAAGAAGATTGTAAAGCCGGAGGATATTGATGTACGTGAAGTATGGTTACTGAATGAAGGGCATTGCATGCGCAACCAGGTACTGAATATTTGCAGGGATAAGTTTACGATGGGAGAATATAAGAACCTGGAGTATAATACGGGAAGTGTGGAGACCCTGAAGAGGATGGTGGATCTGAATGCGGGGTATACTATTCTGCCGGAGTTGTCATTGCAGGATTTGTCTGCAAGGCAGATGAATATGGTGCGATTTTTTAAATCGCCTGAGCCGGTGAGGGAGATTAGCCTGGTGACACACCGGTTCTTTGTAAAACAGGCGCTGATTGCTGCGTTTAAGAAGGAGATCCTGGCACATGTGCCGGAGAAGATGAAGGCGCAGAAGAATAAGAAGATAATTGAGATAAATGCATAAAAAAGGGGCCGCTGACAGCGGCCCCTTTTCAATTACTTTATTGGTTTGTAATACTTCATTGCCTCGGGCATCAAACTCTGCAACTGCGCAATTCTACGCTCATCACTCGGGTGAGTACTCATCAGCTCCATTGGCTTGCTGGCACCTGCACTTGCAGAGGCCATTCTCTGCCAGAAAGGAATCGCTTCCTGCGGATTATATCCTGCCATGGCCATAAAAATCACGCCCAGGTGATCTGCTTCCAGCTCATTCTGTCTTGAAAAGGCCAGCAATCCTAAATTACCGCCTACACCAAAAGACTGCAGGAAGATATTTTGTGCCTGTGGGTTCCTGTTCAAGGCCACAGAACCAGCGATTTCAATACCCTGTGATACCAGCTGCTGGCTCATACGCTCATTACCATGTCTTGCGATCGCGTGGGCTATTTCATGTCCCATTACACATGCCAGTGAGGTCTCGTTCTGTGTTACCGGCAGCAGGCCTGTATACACTACTACTTTACCACCCGGCATACACCATGCATTCACCTCTTTATTATCTACCAGGTTGAATTCCCATTTATAATTCGCCACTTCATTCCCCATGTTATTCTGGGTCATGTATTGTGTTACGGCGGCACTGATGCGTGCACCGACTCTCTTAACCATGTCAGCATCTTTGTTGCCGGCAGCAGTAACAGTTTTGTTCTCTGTCAGGAAAGTCTTATACTCCGTGAGTGCCATGGACTGCATGGTGCTTTCAGGAATCAGGTTTATTTGCCTGCGACCAGTGATAGGTACTTTCGCACAGCTCATCATCATTGCTACACTTGCTCCAAGAAACAGGAATTTTTTTTGCATCTGATACAAATTTGAATTTTACGGGGGGCGCCCCTTTGAATGCTACAGTATATAAACGGATTTGATCATGACTATTACGAATGTCGCAATAATCATGATCAAATATAAGTAAGGTAAATAATTCGTGATACAGTGCAAGAGATATGCCAGAAAGAACAGGATTACTTCCTGTCTCTGTGCCTGAACAAAGGCACTTTACTTTCGTTACCGTTCAGTAAACGGAAGATGTTTTTCTGGTGGGTTAATACCACCATCAGTGCTACAGCGATTGCAAAGATCCGATAGAACTTCTCAGGTTCATTGAAAATGAACAGGATCAGGATCGGGAATGCTATACTTGCGATAATAGAACTCAATGATACATACCTGGTAAGGAACAGGATCAACAGGAACACACCCACGCAGCAGATAGCTACCAGTGGCTGAATAGCCAGTACCAGACCAAACAGGGTGGCGATACCTTTACCACCACGGAAACCAGCCCAGATAGGGAAGATATGCCCTACTACGGCTGCAAGCCCCAGACCGATCTGGAGGTTTACCAGCTGTGTCAGGTGATCAGGATTCTGATAGTAACCTACCAGGTACGCCAGACGTACTGCCATTACTCCTTTGATCATATCGACCAACATCACGAATGATCCGGCTTTTGGGCCCAGAACGCGGAAAGTATTAGTCGCACCGGCATTACCGCTGCCATATTCCCGGATGTCCATACCAAATACGCCTTTACTCACCCATACCGCAGTAGGTATGGACCCGATCAGATAAGCACAAAAAAGCAACAATAATTCTGTCATACAATAAGTTAGGTTTTGCTAAGATAGTATTTTTCGTTGTTAAAGTCCGTTAAAGTTAAGAAAATATTAAAATTAACATTAACACGAACATTGGATTATCAAGCCTTATTATATAAGCATGTTATAACATATTAGCTATTTCCTGGCTAATAATTTCATTGCCAGCCAATTATCTTTATCTAGTGCGGTTTCAAGTACCAAACCATTCTGTCTGGCAGCTTCTAAGATAGCAGGTTCATCTTCTTTCAGAATGCCGCTGAGCAACAAAATACCGTCTCTTTCCAGTAACCGGCGCATATCCGCCATAAATTCCAGGAGGATATTACGGTTGATATTAGCTAACACGATATGGTAAGTGTTCCGGATATTTTTAAGTGTATCTGATTGCCATACTTTCACAGCGAGTGCGCCATTGTTCCCTATGTTTTCTTTTGTGTTTTCTACGGACCAGGTATCGATGTCGATGGCATCGATCACGGCAGCCCCCATTTTGGCAGCAAGGATAGCCAGAATCCCGGTTCCCGTACCAAAGTCAAATACTTTCTTTCCGCGGAACTCTATACCCTGCATCAGCCTGATCATAGACGCAGTGGTGGCATGGTGACCGGTGCCGAAAGACATTTTAGGTGTGATTACGATTTCGTGGAGTGGAGCAGGATTAAATGGCTCATGGAAGGAGGCCCTGATACCGCAGAAGGTGTCTACCAGTACAGGTTGGAAATTACTTTCCCATACTGCATTCCAGTTCTGCTGTTCTACCGTATCGCGGGTGTAGGTTACACCATATTGCCCCGTCAGGGCATTTACGGCTGCCTCATCAAAATTCGTTTCCGGTATATATGCTACCAGTGTAGCCCCTTGTTCTTCAAACCCGTCGAACCCTTTTTCAGATAACTCAGCTATAAGAATATCTTTTATTTCATCGGTACAGGTAAGGGTAATAGCTGTATGTGTCATACAGCAAATTTAATAAAATCAGCAGGTTTTATATATGACGGCAATACCTTAAGCCCTCATTTTCATGTTATTGTAATGTTAATGGTAAAATATCCCTGTTTACAGCTATATAACACATAATATGTTAATTTTATATTTGCATTATAGTTAATATAAAATTTGTATCCTATGAAGACCTGTTTACTTGCTATTGTTGCTCTCTTTCTTTCCCTCATGACCCAGGCACAAGATGTTGTGAAGTTGTTCCATGATGATACCATGGTGGATTCAGTTACCTATACTAACAAAATCACCACGATAGTCATCAACAAAGTGGACCTGGTGAACTATTTTAAAGCGCTCGATACCGTTTTATTCAACAATTGCTATGACCCGAAAAGCTTCCGTAACATCCAGTTTGCGCACCTGACAAACCAGGAAGTGGAAAACCACTTTAAAGCGGCCAAAGCATGGCTGGACGATTCGACCCATACGGAGTACAACTTTAACACCGATAAATTCACGTTATTCTGGACACAGGGCGAAGGCATTCTGTTACCTTATATTGAGGACATGATGTCTCAGCTGCTCGTGGATGGCAGACTGGCTGTAGTTGAAAATGCGACGAAAGTACGCGTACCTCAGTACAGTATCTTCTACGAATATATTGGTGGAGGAGAGTATAAGATTTACAAATTGCCAAACGGCAAGATCATCTTCAGAGAAAGTAATTTCTACCTGGAGCAGCTGTCCAAAAGCTAACCCATCATCTAATATTCATGCTTGCTGTAAAATGGCACCTTTCGGGGTGCCATTTCATTTTAGTATTCTGAGTAAGATGCGGCATGGCACAGGATGATATCCTGGTGGGAGACATTGTGGGCATAATAGCTATCGCCTATCAGCTTCTTCCAGTCTGCATCGGCACCGAATGCTTTCCAGTGGGCTTCTCTTTCTGCCCTGCTTACAAAACTGGTCATATACATCAGGTTCGGCATTTTGCTGCCACTCACCACGCTGGCATAAAACACGGCATTGAAGCCAAGGCGCCTGAATATACCTACTTCATTGCCTTTGTTAAACATTTCTACCTTATTCTGGTACAAACGCTCTGTAGGCCCTTCGTAACTGCGTAATTCATAGATCGCTCCCGTATCTTTTACATGGGGTACTTCCATCCTTGGCATTTCGGGAAATGCTTCCAGGATGATGGTTTCCATTCTGCTGTAAATGGGATGATCCCAGGCTGTTTCTACATAGTCCTTTCCGCTTTGCAGATAAGCTGGGTCTTTCAAAGCATTTTCAGGCCATTTCAGCAGCTTTTCAAGGTTGGATGAAGGTATGAGTATATAAACGGTAGTATCGTTTGTGACAGGCTTAAACACCCCTATTTTACCAAATCCCTGTTTATGAAGAAAAGGGATTAATGCCTGCTGGCAATAAGTATCCAGTCTGGCCTCCTGCCCTTTATCTTTCAGATGATATACCAGCAAACTATAGTATTCCTTTTTTGGTGGTACAGGATGTGCCTGTGTCATCCGGGGCAGGAGGAAAAAGAACAGGCAAAGAGCAATCAAATGGTTTCCGTTTAAGAAATAGCGGGTGTTTTTCAGCATTTGTGGAATCTTCATAATAAAATTCAATCTGTTATGAAATTATATCAGAATATCTGATAGTGGGATATAAATGTTAGGAGCGGTCAATGGGAAGGGATAAGCATAAAAAAAGGTGTATCAGTAATCTGATACACCTTTTCATTTATAGAAGAATATAAACTATTCGTCAAACATTGGTTCCATTGGCTCATCGGCCTGGCTGGACATTGGAGGTTGTTGCTGTGGGCGTGGGCCACGATCACCGCCATCACGACGATCACCACGGTCACCGCCTCTGTTGCCACCACGATCGCCACCGCGATCATTGCGGAAACCACCACGGTCGCCACCTCTGCCACCACGATCACCGCCATCACGACGATCGCCACGGTCACCTCTATCGCCTCTGTCGCCACGCTCAGGACGCTCCCCTTCAGGTCTTTCTACATAACCTTCTGGTTTTGGCATCAGGATACGACGGCTCAGCTTGAATTTACCGGTCTTAGGATCGGTACCTACCAGTTTCACTTTCACTTTCTCGCCTTCGGTCAGCACGCCATCCATATTTTCCAGACGTTTCCAGGAAACTTCGGAGATATGCAGCAAGCCTTGTTTACCAGGCAGGAATTCAACGAAAGCACCGTAAGGCATTACTGATTTTACAGTAGACTCGTACACTTCACCGATTTCAGGCACCGCAACGATACCCTTGATCCATGTGAGTGCTTTGTCCAGACCTTCCTTCTGTGCAGAGAAGATGCTCACTTCGCCGGTTTCACCAACTTCTTCGATGTTGATGGTAGTACCGGTTTCGCGCTGGATCTCCTGAATTACCTTACCACCTGGTCCGATCACAGCACCGATGAATTCGCGGTCGATGATCAGTTTCTCCATACGAGGAGCGTGTGGTTTAGGCTCAGGACGGGCAGTTTCGATACAACCGTACATGGCATCGATGATGTGCAGACGACCTTTACGAGCCTGTTCCAATGCTTTACGCATTACGTCCATGCTCAGACCGTCTACTTTGATATCCATCTGGATACCACAGATCCCATCGCGGGTACCGGTTACTTTAAAGTCCATATCACCCAGGTGATCTTCATCTCCGAGGATGTCTGTGAGTACAGCCCACTTGCCATCGGTAGCGCGGGAGATCAGACCCATTGCCACACCGGAAACGTGTTTAGGCAAAGGCACACCCGCGTCCATCAGCGCCAGGGAACCAGCACAAACAGTCGCCATAGAAGAAGAACCGTTAGATTCCAGGATATCGGATACTACACGTACAGTGTAAGCATACTCACTACCTGGCATCATCTGCTTCAGGGAACGCATCGCCAGGTTACCATGACCTACTTCACGACGGCCAGGTCCACGCATTGGCTTTACTTCACCTGTAGAGAACGGAGGGAAGTTATAATGGAGGATAAATTTAGAATACTTGGAGTTTGCAGCGCTTTCGATCAGCAGTTCATCATCAGGAGTACCGAGGGTAACAGTAGTCAGGGACTGTGTTTCACCACGGGTAAACAGGGCGGAACCGTGAGGAGAAGGCAGGATATCAATTTCCATATTCAGCGGGCGAACCTGATCGAGGCTACGGCCATCCAGACGAACGCTTTCGTCCAGGATCATGTTACGAACCACTTCTTTTTCGAGGTCATGAAAATACCTGCCAACCAGTGGAGCATCTTCTTCAGGCAGTTCGCCCAGAGATTCTTTCACTTCGTCTTCGATAGCATGGAATGCATCGCTACGTTCGTGTTTGCCGGAACCGGATTTAGCTACTGCCAGGATCTTTTCTTTGGCAAACGCAATGATTTTCGCTTTCAGTTCCTCATTTTCATAAGGCTTAGGATATTCACGTTTTCCGCTTACACCTGCCAGAGCAGCCAGTTCATGCTGCGCTTTCACCTGTACACGGATAGCTTCGTGAGCGAACTCGATTGCTTTAATAATATCTTCCTCGCTGCACTCCTTGCTTTCACCTTCCACCATCATGATGTTCTTGTCAGTAGCACCGATGATGAAGTCCATGTCAGCTTTTTCCAGCTGGGAGCGGTTTGGATTTATAACTAATTGACCGTCAATGCGGGCAACGCGTACTTCAGAAATAATTTCCTGGATAGGTACATCAGATACTGCGAGTGCAGCAGATGCAGCCAGACAAGCCAGTGCATCAGGCATTACTTCAGTGTCAGAAGAAATCAGGGTTACTAATACCTGTACTTCGCAGAAATAATCGTCAGGGAATAAGGGGCGCAGTGCGCGGTCGATCAAACGTGATATTAAAACTTCGTAGTCGGATAATTTTCCTTCGCGCTTGAAGAAGGAACCTGGGATACGACCCGCAGAAGCAAATTTTTCCTGGTAATCAACAGTGAGGGGGAAGAAAGATTGTCCGGGTTTGGGTTCTTTATTGGCAACGACGGTAGCCAGGAGAATATTATTTCCCAGACGAACCGTTACTGCACCATCAGCCTGGCGGGCTAACTTTCCAGTCTCGAGGGTGACAATCCGGCCATCTCCTATATCGAAATTAACTGATTTAGGTGTCAGATTCATAAAAAAGTGAAGATTAAAATGGTATACCTAAAAAAAAACTATTCCCAACCTTAAAAGTTGGGAATAGCGCTATAAAAAAGTTTCAGTTATTTTCTGAGACCTAACTTCTCAATCAGAGCGCGGTAGCCTGTGAGGTTTGTTTTAGACAGGTAAGAAAGTAAACGCTTTCTTTGACCAACCATTTTCATCAAACCGCGGTGTGTAGAAAAGTCTTTTTTGTTTTCTTTCAGGTGACTGGAAATGCTGTTGATACGCTCAGTCAGCAGTGCAACTTGTGCTTCTACAGAGCCGGTATTTTTCTCGCTTCCACCAAATTCTTTAAAAATATTGGCTTTCTTTTCAACAGTTAAGTAAGACATCTTGTAATAAATAATAAAATGATAAAGGTTATTAGTCGCTATTTTTCCGGGGCAAAGGTAAAATAAAATTATTAATTAACCATAATAAGGAAAAATATTCCCACCGGACGAGCATCGTTGCCCTTCCGGCCTGGAATTCCTGCACCCGGATTGTAAGCTGTTTGGTTTATACAAAGTTGACGGTGGCATGGTCTGATACCCGTCCATTCTCGGTTCTCAGCACTCTTGACGGAAATTTCTGTAATAATATATAGTCATGCGTAGCCATTACTACTGCTGCCCCTTCTTCCCTGCTGATGCGGAATAAAAGTTGCATAATGCCGTCGGAAGTCTCAGGATCCAGGTTCCCGGTAGGCTCATCTGCCAGAATCAGCTTAGGCGAGTTCAGCATGGCACGGGCAATATCCACACGTTGCTGCTCCCCTCCACTCAGTTCATAGGGCATTTTGAACCCTTTGGTGGTCAAACCCACCTTTTCCAGCACATCATTAATCTTTTCTTCCATCTTCTTATTGTCTTCCCAGCCAATAGCACGCAACACAAATTTCAGGTTGTCATGCACATTCCTGTCTGTCAGCAGCTGGAAATCCTGGAATACCACCCCCAGGTTACGACGCAGGTAAGGTACCTTTTTCCAGTCCATCTTTTTCAGGTCAAATCCTACTACCTGACCAGCTCCCTCTTTCAGCGCCAGATCCCCGTACAGGGTTTTCAGCAGGCTGGACTTCCCTGTCCCCGTCTTTCCTATCAGGTATACAAATTCACCCCTGTTCACCGTAATATTTACATCTGACAGGATCAGGGAATTCCCCTGGTAAATATTAACGTTTGATAACTGTATAATCGGTTGTTCTGCGCTCATGTACTTTTGAAAATGGGTTTAGTATAACAAAAATAGCTAAATCCATGCTAGATTGTTAGAACTAATTTGTTAGTTTACATTATAAATTAAGAGACATGTCGGGGATAAAAACATTGACGAAAGCAGAAGAGCAGATTATGCAGGCCCTGTGGCAGATAGGACCAGCCTTTGTAAAAGACATTATTGAAACCCTTCCGGAGCCAAAACCGCATTATAATACTATCAGCACCCTGGTGAAAATCCTGATTGATAAAGGCTTTGTAGATTTTAAGGCTTATGGGAAATCTCATCAGTACTTTCCATTAATCACCAAGGAAGAGTATAGTCAGAATACGCTCCAGCAGGTAGCCAAAGGCTATTTTGCAGGTTCTTTTAAAAATATGGTGTCTTTTTTTGTGAAAAAAAATGATCTCAGCATCTTAGAACTGGAGTCTCTGCTGGAACAAATCAAAAAAGCTGAAAACAAATGATGCTGCTTCCGTATATCGTTAAGGTATTGATCTGCTCAGGCGTGTTGTATGGCTATTATGCATTGGCACTGAAAAACAGTACAATGCATTTATGGAACAGGGTCTTCCTGTTGCTGGCACCTGTATGCTCCTTGGTATTGCCACTGATACAGTTTCCCTTTGTACAACAGGGAATGGTCATGAAGATGCTGGAGGTCAGGGCCTACGCCGGTTCTTCCACTGCGCAGGCGGGAGCTCCTTTCGATGTAATTCCTTTATTATATACCTTATATATAGGAGTGGTTTTAGTGCTCTGGGTGCGTATGGTACTGAGCTGGCGGAAACTGAAATTATTAGCTGCACAGGGCGAGGTGCAGGAAGATGCAGGATTTACCATCATCCGGCATCAAGAGGTAGTATCCCCTTTTTCCTTCTTCAGTAAGATCTTCTTTAATAACACACCTGATGAAACAGTATTGCGGCATGAGCTGGCGCATGTGCAGGGCTATCATACCATGGATAAACTCTGGATGGAGATACTGTGTGCTGCATGCTGGCTGAATCCTTTCTTTTATTTGATGAAGAGGGAACTGGCCATGGTGCATGAGTTCATTGCAGATAAAGCAGCTGCATCGGACAGGCAGGCAGATTATGCAAAGGTATTATTGCAGATGACATTGCAGACACAGTCCATCGCAGGTGTAAGCACCTTCGGGCAATCGCCGGTGAAGAGAAGGATTACGATGCTCCTGGCCAGGAAAACGCATTACACATTTATAAAGAAGACTTTCATTATCCCTATAGCTATTGTTCTATTGCTGATGATGGGGAGTCAGCGGCCTACCATGGCAGTGACAAATCCTGCTGCCATGGATGAGGTCTTTACATTTGTAGAGAAGCCCCCGATGTATGTAGGCGGAGAAGAGGCCTTAGTGAAATACCTGTCGCAAAACATTCATTATCCGAAGGATGCGCAGCGTGATGGTGTAGGAGGAACCGTGTTTGTGCAGTTCATAGTTGGAGCAGATGGCGGTATACGGGATGTGAAGACGGTTGGTAATAAGCTGGGACACGGATTGGAGGAGGAGAGTATTAGAGTAGTGAAGACAATGCCCAAATGGGACGCAGGATCGCAGGGCGGGAAGAAAGTAAACGTGATGTTTAACCTGCCTATCAGGTACCAATTGGAGATTTAAATGCTGACTTTTTTACTGATTACATTATTATCCTTTCAGGGTCCCTTACTGGAAGAAGCGCCCAGGCCGGAATTCCCTGGTGGAGAGCCCGCGCTGAGACAATTTTTACTAAAAAATGTACTGTATCCTAAAGCCGCTATAGCAAAAAAAGAAGAAGGCTATGTTGTGGTGAAATTTACAATAGACGTACAGGGGAATGTGACAAAACCAGTGGTGATCAGCGGATATAGACATCAGTATTTACTGGAAAAAGAAGCTTTGCGGGTAGTGAGGAAAATGCCGAAGTGGATACCGGCCAGGCGATTTAAAAAGGTGGTGGCTGTTGATTTTTATCTGCCTGTTAATTTTAGTTTATCAGCACCTGTCAGTGCAGCGGATATTTCCGGGGATGTGGCATGTATGCTGCCTGTAGAACCTACAGCGGAGTATCCCGGAGGCAGTGAAGCGATGGCACAGTTTCTTAAAAGAAACAGTCGTTATGCTTTGGACAATGAGACGGTAAACCCTGCGGGCAGGGTCTTTGTTCAATTCACAGTTGATACCCGGGGAATGATCATTCATCCGGCTATCATCAAACCTGGAATGTATCCTGCATTAGAAAAAGAAGCGATCAGGTTAGTGAATAAAATGCCGCGATGGAAACCGTGTCTGCAAGAGGGGGAACTGGTGGATCAAAGCTGGACGGTTCCAATCTTCTTTAAAATACCCATACAAACGAACTTTACCCTCCCCAGGCAAAAGAAATAAATATTTTAATTAGTTTGCCGCCATTATGCGACACATTATCCCCTATTTATTTCTGTACCTGAGCACATTTTCAATTGATTGCCTCGCCCAATCCCCTGTTACTGACACTACCGGGACCATCTATTACAAAGTAGATGTGCCGCCTGAATTTCCCGGGGGCGAAACAGCACTTGCCAAATTTTTATCCAAAAACATTCACTACCCCCGATCCGCCCAGGAGAACGGCGCTTCGGGAACAGTGTTCATTCAATTTGTGATAAATGAAAATGGCAAAATCATCAACCCTGTCAGCAAAAGTCCTGATATGGATACCTCCCTCCAGCGGGAAAGCATCCGGGTAGTACATCTCATGCCTGATTGGAAACCGGGCCTGGTAGGTGGTAAGCAGGTATCTGTACAGTACAATCTTCCTATTAAATACAACCTGATAGATGCAGGCCCTCCCCGCAAACCAGGCTCCATTGCTTTACCCAAAGATCCGTCGGCAAAAGATTCAGCACATAATACGATCTATTATAGCGATCCTGCCTACAAACCTGAATTCCCCGGTGGTAGCAATGGCTTGGTGAAATATTTAAAAAAGAACTTCCAATACCCGCAGGAAGCACTGGAATCAGGCATTGAAGGAGTTGTCACCGTACAATTCACCATCAATGGCGATGGTACTATCAGTAATGTCAGCACGATCAGTCCAAAGCTGGGCGGGCACCTGGAGCTGGAGGCCATTCGCCTGGTCAGGTCTATGCCCAACTGGAAACCGGCTTTGGAAAATGGAAAGGGAATACCTGCCCGATGTAATATTCCTGTGGAATTTAGTCTGAGAGAATACTATATCAACAAGAAGAAAAAAGTCTATCCGATGTTCTAAATAAAGAGAGAGGCTGATCAGTGATCAGCCTCTCTCTTTTATAATATTATATGCTTAGTGATAAATAAACTCACCCTTTTCACTCCTTACCGTCACCTGCTTCTTCTCTGCTGCTTCTACCCTTCCTACAATCTTCGCTTCGATCTTAAAGCTTTCACTAATCTTAATGATGTCTGCTGCAATTGCCTCTGGTACATACAGTTCCATTCTATGCCCCATATTGAATACCTGGTACATCTCCTTCCATCCTGTGCCGGATTGTTCCTGGATCAAACTGAATAATGGCGGGATCGGGAACAGGTTATCCTTGATCACATGTACATTGTCAACGAAGTGCAACACCTTCGTTTGCGCACCACCACTGCAATGCACCAGGCCATGGATCCGGGAACGATAGCCTTCCAGTACTTTCCTGATCACCGGTGCATAGGTACGGGTTGGAGACAATACCAGCTTACCGGCATCGATGTTACCAAAGCCTGGTACGGCTACTTTATCTGTCAGTGCTTTTTTACCGCTGAAAACAAGGTTGTAGGGAATGCCCGGATCATAGCTCTCGGGATACTTTTCCGCCACCTGTTTGTTGAATACATCATGACGGGCAGAGGTGAGACCATTGCTCCCCATACCGCCATTGTAAGAAGTTTCGTAAGAAGCCTGACCATAAGAAGCCAGTCCTACAATCACATCCCCGGCCTGGATAGTATGATTAGAGATTACTTCCTCTCTCTTCATACGGCAGGTAACGGTAGAATCCACGATGATGGTGCGAACCAGATCTCCTACATCCGCGGTTTCACCGCCGGTAGAGAAGATGCTGATACCATGCCCTCTCAGTTCTTCAAGAATTTCTTCAGTACCATTGATAATGGCAGCAATCACTTCGCCGGGTATCAGTTGTTTATTACGTCCAATCGTGGAAGACAGGAGGATATTTTCAGTAGCACCTACGCAGAGCAGGTCATCAATGTTCATGATGATAGCATCCTGTGCAATACCTTTCCATACAGAAAGATCACCTGTTTCTTTCCAGTAAGTATAAGCCAGAGAAGATTTGGTACCAGCTCCATCGGCATGCATGATATTGCAATAATCTGCCTGACCGCCGATAATATCGGGAACAATTTTGCAGAATGCTTTTGGAAACAGGCCCTTGTCAATGTGCTTTATCGCATTGTGCACGTCTTCTTTTCCAGCTGAAACACCGCGCTGGGCGTAGATATTCTGATCCACCGGTTAATTTTAAGTTGATTAATCAAAGTGCAAAAGTAACGGATTCCCCCTTCCCGCGCAAACCATTCGCTTCCAGGTAGTGTAGCAGATACGTTTCTTATTCAGAAATTATGATACTTTCGAAAGGGCCGTAGCCTAAGCCGAATAATCAAATTGAACTGCCGTCATACAATCATTTATATCTAAATGTTGTAATTTGCATAGAATATTTATATCGAAGGCGTATTATGCTCATACACAGGGACCTCACCCAATTGCCGGCATTTAAGCGGGCAGTTATTACCATCGGAACATTTGACGGCGTTCATACCGGACACCGCCACATCATTCAACAACTACAACAGGCTGCCACTGCCTGTGATGGTGAGACGGTGATCGTCACCTTTGACCCTCATCCAAGAGAAGTGCTGCAACCCGGTAGTAACCTGGTTCGCCTCCTCACCACTTTGGACGAAAAGATCGCTTTACTGTCTGCACAGGGGATAGATCACCTGGTGATCGTGCCCTTTACCCCTGAGTTTTCGGAGCTGTCGGCACAGGCTTACCTGGAAGATTTCCTGATAGAAAGATTCAAACCGCATACAATTATTATTGGCTATGACCACCGTTTTGGTCATAACCGGGAGGGTGGACTGGAATTGCTGGAAGCAGAGCAGGCGAGTTATGGATTTAGTCTGATAGAGATTCCGCAGCAGATAGTGCATGACCTGACAGTAAGTTCTACTAAAATCAGGAAGAGCCTGCAGGATGGGAATGTGCACCTGGCAAATGAATTGCTTGGTTATCAATATTTTCTGGAAGGTACGGTGGTACATGGAGATAAGATGGGGAGGAAATTAGGGTATCCGACGGCTAATATTCAGTTACCGGACCAGCGGAAACTGATTCCGGCACAGGGAATTTATGCAATTCGGGTACATACCAGGGAAAATGTGGGCCCGCTGAATGGGGTCATGAGTATTGGTACCCGTCCTACTTTCAATGGAAATGATTTGAGGCTGGAGGCACATATTTTTGATTTTAAGGGAGATTTGTATGACCAGGTGATTAAGGTCGAGATGGTGAGTTATATCAGGGCTAATCAGAAGTTTGACAATGTAGAGGCGCTGATAGCGCAGATGGATAAAGATAGTGCGCAGGCGAAAGCCTTGCTGGCATAAAAAACAAAACACAAAGGCTTTTACCTTCGGTAAAAGCCTTTGTGTTTTAGACCTGTTGGGCCTTCGGCCGGCAAGAAGTTTAATTCATTATTTTATACGCCAGTTCCTTCATCAGTTCTCCATCCTCTACCCCACTATCATTAATCCCTATACTCCTCAGGTTATAAGTATGCAATAGCAATATCGCCTTCTCCGTTCCTTCCACGCCATACTGCCTTGCTGCCGCCATATAATCCTTCACAAAAAAAGGATGCACGCCCAGGGCCGCTGCAATCTCCTTCTCCCCTCCCTTCACACCAAAGATCTGGCTCATCTTACTAAAGAAATTATACAATGCAGGCAATACCATCTGTATAGGCCCTGCCTTCGGATTAGCTGCAAAATACTGGATAATGCGCATCACCTTGCCCATATCCTTTTGCCCAATAGCATTCTGCAATTCAAACACATTGTATTCTTTACTGATCCCCACATACTTTTCAATATCATTCTCATCAATCTTCTTTTCAGGAGCCAGGTTCACCAGCAGTTTATCAATCTCATTCGCAATGCGGGACAGGTCATTACCAATATGATCTACCAGCAAAATAGCTGCTTTCTGCGCAATGGCTCTGCCTAATCCATTCACATATGCATCCACCCAGGCAGGCAACTGATTATCATACATTTTCTTGGTACTGAGTAGTACCCCTCTGTCTTTAATCAGCTTTGCCATCTTACTGCGGCCATCAATCTTGCCCTGCTTATGCGCTACTACGAAGATGGTGGAATCCAGTGGTTTATCGATATAAGCCTCCAGTTTCAGGATGTCTTTCATCGCCTGCGCTTCCTTCAATACCACGACCTGTCTTTCTGCAAACATGGGATAGCGCCTGCAGGCATTGATTACTGCACTCCAGGAAGTCTCCTTTCCATATAATATAGTGAGGTTGAATCCTTTCTCTGATTCCTCCAGCAGGTGATGCTCCGCATAGTTGGTCACCTGATCGATAAAGAAGTCTTCGTCTCCCTCCAGCCAGTATAAGGACTTGAATTTCTTTTGTTTCCAGTCTTTTATTATATCCTGATAATCCATGTCCTAAATTATTTAATATATACGATATCCCCATCTTCGATCAGGGGTACTCCCTTGAACCGCATCAGGAGCTGGCCTACCGCCACTACGTCTTTCTGACAATAGGTAACGATCCTTTCCAGGCCATTAGCTTCTCCATAATATACTTTGGCCACCATACTCCCGTCGATATCATCTTTGGGAGTAGGAATACCTAATACTGCTGTTAATAACTTCAGGGAAGTATAGTTCTTGAAGTCGCCAAATCGCCATAACTGCATTGTATCCAACATAGGAACTTCCCATGGTTTAAGATTATGCAATTGCAAGGCCGGGGGCAAAGATAACAGGTTGATTACAGACCGCCTGCAAATAAAAGGAATATCAAATTCTTTGATGTTGTGACCTGCAAACTGGAATTTGGGATTTTTTATATAAAATTTATTGACCAATTCTAAAAAACTGCTTAATAAAACCTTTTCATCATCATGATAAATTGATTTGATTCGCAATTGATAACGACCATTTTCCACGGTAAAGAACCCTACTGAAATACAGACAATCTTCCCAAATTCGGCAAAGATCCCCGCCCGGTCAGCGTATAGCTCCTCCCCTTCGGATGAATCTGGCGCAGTTTTTGCAATTTTGTCAAGCCAAAGCGTTTGCATGTTTTCCGGAAGACAGTCAAAAGCCTTGACAGCAGGTGTTGTCTCTATGTCGAGCAGTAATAATTGATCTAATGCGATATTCGGTAACACAGTTGAAAAACAGTTTATAAATTTTTATAATTAAAGTACTTTTAACACTTACATTTGTATAATTAGTTTTAACCATATAACAATTAAACTTAAATAAATAATAACGACTATGACTGAGAACACATTTAACAAACCTGCTTCGGGCTCTCCCGGATCTGAAAAACCAAGAAGCCGTAATGGACTGATATATGGTATTTTGATTGCAGCATTAGCCGGTACCTGGATCTATATGCTGTACGACAAAAATAAATCCAGCGAGATTCAAACTCAACAAAGTGCTCAGATTGATTCCATTTCTTCTTCCAGGGATGCACTCCAGCAGGAATATAATGCAGCCAACGCACGTCTCGATGACCTGATCTCCCAGAACACCCGCATGGATAGTCTGGTAAAGACAAAAGATAAGGAAATTGCTGACATGAAATCCAGAATCAACAGCATTTTATCCAACAAAAACGCGACTCAGGCACAACTGGCTGAAGCCCGTCGTCTGATCGAACAACTGAAAGGCAACATCAGCTCTTACCAGGAAACCATCGAAAAACTGGAAGGCGAGAAACTGGTGCTGACCGACGAGCGTAACAGCGCACGCCGCGAAAGAGACTCTGTTGGTACTATCAAAGATAGCCTGAACAGGAAAGTTAACCTCGGTTCAGTATTGCACGCTTCGAACATTCACTTACAGCCAATCATGCTGAAAAAGAATGGTAAAGAAGTAGAAACTTCAAAGGCTAAACGCGCTGATATGATGCGTGTAACTTTTGATCTGGATGAAAACAGAATTGCGCCAACCGGCGACAAAGAACTGTATGTTGCTATCTCCGCTCCTGATGGTACCCCACTCGCTGTAGAAGCCCTGGGTTCCGGCAGATTCACCCTGGATGATGGTACAGAAAAACTGTATACTGCAAAGAAAACAGTAGCCTACACTTTAGGTCAGAAACAGACCGTGGTGATGGACTGGAAACAAAACTCTGATTTCAAACCTGGTGATTACAGTGTTGAAATCTACCATGATGGTTTCAAAATCGGTCAGGGTAAAGTAACGCTGAAAAAAGGCGGATTGTTCTAGTAGTTTTCTTCTATATATTATTAATTTCAATCCCGGTGTCTTCTGATACCGGGATTTCTTTTTTCAAAAAAGATAGCACTCCTTCCAAATGTTAACACAAGGATCATTTTGTTAATGATTAGTTATTTAGAAAAAGACATATATAATATTCTAATTAAATCCCCCATCTTTGCACTAATCTTTTGTATAGTTGGAAACCCACGACCCAAAAGGTTGCAATTTCATGTGAAAACCGGGGAATGCATAATCTTGCATCACCATGTGTCCCCCTCGCTATCTTATATTGTATGTTATTGGGATTGAGTTCAACTAACAGTGTTAAAATACAGGAACCGATTATGCAGGAAAACACGAAGCAGGTGTACGTCGTAGACGATGATGAGATCTTCCATTTCATCCTGAAAAAGATGTTGGAACAACAAACCGACAATCTTGAAATCACCAGTTTCCTCTGCGCAGAAGATGCGCTGGCTCAGTTACAGGACCAGCCGCAATATTCACTGCCCTCCTTAATCATCCTGGACATGAATATGCAACGTATGAATGGCTGGGATTTCATAGAAGCCTATAAAACTATCAAACCGAGCCTCAATCAACATATTCCCATCATCATGTGCTCATCATCTATGGACATGCGGGATATGCAGAAAGTACAGCGTACACCGGAACTAATGGCTTACATTACCAAGCCCTTAGACCCGATGAAGATGAAAGTGATCACCGATGTACTTGCCTGAGGCCATTGAATCAGATTATGGAATGGACAATACAATAAAAAAACGCCGGCGTTCTGCCGGCGTTTCTCTTTATAAGCTGTTGTGATTAAGCTAATTGTACCTTACCACCATACATTTCTTCTCTCATCGCTTTCACTCTCTCATCCGCCAGGTATTCATCGAAGGTCATCAGCCTGTCAATTACACCCTTAGGCGTAATCTCGATGATACGGTTTGCTACTGACTGCATGAAAGTATGGTCATGGGTAGTGAACAGCACTACTCCCTTGAAATTGATCATGCTTTCGTTGAAAGACTGGATACTTTCCAGGTCCAGGTGGTTCGTAGGCTCATCCAGGATCACTACGTTAGGATCCTGCAGCATCATACGACTGGTCATACAACGTACTTTTTCACCACCACTCAGCACACTGGTCTTCTTCATGATCTCATCACCGCTGAACAGCATCTTACCCAGGAACCCACGCAGGAACGGCTCATCCACATCTGTTACGTGTGGTGGCACGAACTGACGCAGCCAGTCCATCAGGTTGATATTGGTGTCAGTAAAGAACTGCGCATTATCATTGGGCAGATACGCAGTGGTTACAGTTGTACCCCACTCATATTTACCACTGTCAGCAGTATCTTCACCGTTGATGATTTCGAAGAATGTACTCAGTGCCACGTGATCCTTAGACAGGAAGGCGATCTTATCACCCTTGTTCACTGTAAAGGTAATATCAGCGAACAGCTTGTTACCCTCGATAGATTTTTCCAGTTTCTCTACATTCAGAATCTGGTTACCTACCTCACGCTGTTGCTTGAAGATGATACCCGGATACTTACGGTTAGAAGGCTGAATGTCTTCGATAACCAGTTTCTCCAGGGCCTTCTTACGGGAGGTTGCCTGTTTACTCTTGGAAGCGTTCGCACTGAACCGGGCAATGAAGTCCATCAGGTCTTTACGCTTATCTTCCATTTTCTTGTTCTTATCAGCAATCTGGCGGGCCATCAGCTGAGATGATTCGTACCAGAAGGTATAGTTACCGGAGAAGATTTGGATCTTAGCACGGTCTACGTCCGCTACATGGGTACAAACCGCATCCAGGAAGTGACGGTCGTGGGATACCACAATCACGATGTTTTCGTAATCAGCCAGGAAGTTCTCCAACCAGCCGATGGTTTCCACATCAAGGTGGTTGGTAGGCTCATCCAGCAGCAGGATGTCCGGGTTACCAAACAGTGCCTGTGCCAGCAGTACACGTACTTTCAAGCTACCACTCAGGTCCTTCATCAGCACTGCATGCAGATCTGCGCTTACACCCAGATCGCCCAGCAGGGTTCCAGCATCACTCTCGGCAGTATAACCGCCCATTTCGCCGTATTCCGCTTCCAGCTCACCTGCACGCATACCATCCTCTTCGGTAAAGTCTTCCTTGGCATAGATACTATCTCTTTCGTGAGCGATCTCCCAAAGTTTCTTGTTACCCATTAATACGGTATTCAATACAGACACCTCGTCAAACTCAAAGTGGTTCTGTTTCAGTACGGACATGCGTTCACCAGGGGTGATTTCCACAGTTCCTTTGGTGGGGTCAATCTCACCTGAAAGGATCTTCAGGAAGGTCGACTTACCGGCACCGTTTGCGCCGATTACACCATAACAGTTGCCCTTGGTAAAGTTGAGGTTAACTTCATCAAACAACACTCTTTTTCCAAAAGAAAGCGATACGTTTTTAACACTGATCATGCTGGCTAAAGAAATTTAAGGCGCAAAGTTACGAAAAAATATACGGTTTCAATATTTTATCAGATTAATAGAAAATTAAGCCGGCCGCCTGGCAAGACCTCAATACCAGTGGCTTTTACCTACGGCAAAAGCCGCTGCCGCCGGTAATTTTTCTTCTCATCCTAATACCTTAATTTTAACCCCTGCATTGATCCATCTTTAATCACTTTCGCCATGACTAAATACGACGAGATTTTCGAGAACAACAGGCGTTGGATAGCCGCGAAAACCGCTACCGACAAGGAATTTTTTGAGAAACTGGCCAACGAACAGCGACCAGACTACCTCTACATTGGCTGTAGCGATAGCCGGGTACCCACCAATGAGATCATGGGATTGGATGCCGGTGAAGTATTTGTTCACAGGAACATCGCGAACCTGGTCAATAACACTGACCTGAACGTAATGGCCGTAATCAACTACGCCGTACGCCACCTGCAGGTAAAGCACATCGTAGTATGTGGCCATTACAACTGCGGCGGCGTAAAAGCTGCTATGCAACCTGCCGACCTCGGTCTGCTCAACCCATGGCTCCGCAACATCCGGGATGTATACCGCCTGCACAAAGAGGAACTGAACGCCATCCAGGATGAGCATGCCCGTTACAACCGACTGGTAGAACTGAATGTACAGGAGCAATGTGTGAACGTAATCAAAACTGCCGCCGTACAGCAATCCTACCTGCAAAATCAATTCCCTACCGTTCATGGCTGGGTATATGACCTGCGCAACGGAGAACTGAAAGATCTGAAGATTGATTTCGAAAGAGTCCTGCACGAAATTCAGGAAATCTATGACCTGACAGGTGAAGGATTGATGAAAAAATAAAGAAATGACAACTGGGCCAATTGGCGTATTCGACTCCGGCTATGGCGGTCTGACGGTGCTCAAAGAGATCATCGCCGCCCTCCCGCAATACGATTATATCTACCTGGGCGACAATGCCCGTGCCCCCTATGGCAACAGAGGCTTTGAAACCATTCATACCTACACACTGGAATGTGTGCAGCACCTTTTTGACATGGGCTGTCCTTTGGTCGTGCTGGCCTGTAACACGGCTTCCGCCAAAGCACTCCGCACCATCCAGCAAAAAGACCTGCCAAACATCGCTCCGGATCGCCGCGTACTCGGGGTAATCAGACCTACTACCGAAATGGTAGGTACCCTCACCCAGACTGGCGAGGTAGGCATACTGGCTACAAAAGGTACAGTGAGCTCGGAATCGTATCCCATTGAGATCAAAAAGTTCTTTCCACATGTAAAAGTCCATCAGCTGGCCTGCCCCATGTGGGTGCCCCTGATTGAGAATGGAGAAGCGGATAGCGAAGGAGCTGATTATTTCGTAAAGAAATACCTGGATCAGATCCTGACGGATGCACCTGATATCGATACACTGGTATTGGCATGCACCCATTACCCGATTCTCACTAAAAAAATCAGGCAATATTTACCAGCTGGTATTACTCTATTGTCTCAGGGAAAGATCGTTGCTCATAGCCTCAAGGATTATCTGCAAAGACATCCTGAAATGGAAACGAGACTGAGTAAAAACGGTAACCGCAGGTTCTTTACTACAGATGATCCGGTTATCTTTGAAAAACTAACAAACATTTTCTTCGGAGAAACGGTAAAAACCGAGTTCCTAGGATGATAACAGCGCCTGCATGTACAATAAAATGCAGGCGCTACCTTTTCAAAATTTGAAAGATGACGACTGCTTTTTTTTGATGGCATTAGTTATATTACCTTTTTTCAACGTCATTCTAAAAAAAGAGCTGGTTCAGGGGGAATATTTCCAGCACTTATAAATGATACACCAAAATTATCTTTCCGTCGTTCGCACCCCACAAATCGGGGCATTTCAGGTGGTAGAACGGTTTAAGCAGATTTCAGAAATTCTTGTTTCAAAAAAAACAGCCATTGGATGCTGCAATAGACAAAGACTTATTATTGCTGATAGCACAGGGAAATGAAGCCGCCTTCAGGCTGCTTTTTAATGCTTATTTGCCTAAACTGACAGGCTATCTGAATCCTATTATAAAATTTCCGGCCGTTGCAGAAGAAGTGGCCATGGACGTATTGACCAAAATCTGGTTAGCACGCGACATGCTCCCCCAGGTACAGAATATCGATGCCTTTTTCTTCAGAATAGCCCGGAATAAAGCGATCGACTACCTACGCTCCGTTGCCAATAAACCTGAAATACAGGATGAAACCTGGATACACTCACAGGAACTCACCGAGTCTGAAATGGCAGATTATCAATTATGCCAGCGTGAATTCAATGCCGCTTTAATGAATGCCATCAACATGCTGTCTCCTCAGCGCAAAAAAATATTCCTGCTGAGCAGAGAAGGCGGAATGACCCATGAACAAATCAGTAAATTGACCGGGTTATCCAAAGCCACTATTAACAATCACCTGACTGACGCACAAAAATTTCTCCGCGCCCACCTGTTACAACAGGTGGATATTATTACCCTCCTGATTTTTTTACATAAAATCCATTAATTTTTAAATCCCATTAGTTATAGCTCTTCTTTTCACCGTCATTATAGGTAGACCGTTTAGTTTATAATGAAGAGATAAATGGAAAAATCAACCAAAAATCTGTTGGATTCCTTTATTCACGGCAACCTGTCAAAAGAAGAATGGGATCAGCTATTGCAGGATATCCGGGATAATCGCGAAACATTTTCTGCCCTTGATAAATGGTGGCCGGATGCAGGTGCCGATATGCCGGATAGCCGGAAAGAAATGTTGTTTAATCAGTTGATGCATACCTTGCAGGAGCCTGTGGCACCCCGCCGCAAAAGGCCCTTGCGCAACCGGCGTATCCGTCAGGGCATTCTATGGGGCCTGCCACTTGTACTACTCGTTGTACTCCTGTTCAGCTATCATCGTAAGCAATCAGATCAGCCCAATATTGCCCTGCCGGCAAATGACATGCTGCCTGCTCAGGCAGATGTAATTCTCACCCTATCTGATGGCCGGGAAGTAAAGCTTTCGGAAAATCAGCATCTCCAACTGACAGATGGCAATAACGCTATTGTTGCATCGCCGGATGGTACGCTCCGCTACACTCCTGCCTCAACAACCTTCGCACCCAATAGCACAGCCTTGCATACCTTGCAAACAAGGGCTGGTAACAAATACCGCATCATACTCGCTGATGGTACAATCGTATGGCTGAATAATGCTTCTTCCCTCCGTTATCCTGTACGGTTCACCGGCAAAACACGTGAAGTGTTGTTAACCGGAGAGGCTTATTTTGAAATTGCTGCAGATGCCAGTCATCCTTTTATCGTGAAAACAGGGCATCAAAATGTCGAAGTACTGGGCACGCATTTTAATATCAATGCATACCACAGCGAGGATAGTATCATCACTACCTTACTTGAAGGCAAAATCAGGGTGTACGATTCGCGCAAACCTTTGCAGGCACTGGTAGTCCATCCCAGCCAGCGGACAGTATTCCAGGATCAGCGTATCAGTGTTGCAGCCATGCCGGCAGATACATCACTGGCTGTAGGATGGAAAAACGGCCTATTCAGCTTTGACAACACACCGGTGAAAGATGCCCTCGAAGAAATAGCCCGTTGGTACAAGGCTGATATCCGTTTTGAAGGATCTATTCCTGACAAACGCATCAGTGGACAAATACACCGCAACATCAGGTTATCACAGTTACGTGAATTACTTCGCTACGACGGGATTGATTTTTATATAGAAGATCAGACCATCGTTGTACCGGCACAATAATATCAACCAACCATTATTTAAGCTTTCATGAAATTTCTGCTCTTCTCCTGTGCCTGCATTGCAGGCCTGTTATTCAGTACATGCCTCCAGGCACAGAACGTGACGCTACATTTACACCAGACTACGCTGCCTAAAGTACTTACCGAGGTTTCCAGGCAAACGGGTTATACGTTTGTCTATGATCCACACGAAATGGATAAGAAAATTTTCGACATAGACCTGAACGATACACCTATGACCGGCGTTCTCCAGTATTGTCAAAAGCTGATTCCTATTCAATACAAAATCATAGACAAAAATGTGGTGATAAAACTAACGACTCCCCCACCGGGGCAAAAGTTTACCTTCTCCGCATATATTACCGATGAGGAGGATCATCCCATACCGGAAGTATTTGTTTATATACCGCGACTTCAAAAATTCTTAATGGCTGACAAACAGGGAAATATTACGATACCTGACATGGAAGCCGGCGACTCCATACAACTGAACTATATGGGATTCGATCAGTTGATCGCCGTAATCAGTCAGCCTGAAATGAAGTTTAAAATGTCTACTGCCGAAAATGCACTGGATGAAGTAGTCGTTCTTGCTTACGGCCAAACGGTGAACAAACGGCTGAATACCGGTTCCAGCGTTAAAATTACTGCAACAGACATTGAGAAAACGGCTACAATGGATCCACTACAGGCACTGTCCGGTCGCGTACCCGGGTTAGTGATTACCCCCAGTAGCGGGCTGGCAGGTGCCTATTCCAATATCAACATCCGCGGGGTTAATTCGATGGGACTTACCAATAATGGAACTTACAGCGTGACTGCTCCATTGTTTATTGTTGACGGTATTCCGTTTAATAACAACACCCTTTCCAACATTTCCACCGCCACCTATAGTGAAAGTCCTTTTAAATCTATTGATCCGTCTTCCATCGAAAGCATCCAGGTGCTGAAGGATGCAGATGCTACTGCTATATATGGCGCAAGAGGAGCCAATGGAGTCATCCTGATCACCACCAAAAAAAATACCGGCAGCGGCCTGCAATTTTCGCTGGATGCCTCCACTACCATACAGAAAATACCCAAACATGTACCCATGCTGGACATTTCAAAATACAGGGCGATGCGTAGGCAAGGCTTTGCCAATGATGGCGTGGATATAGACAGTACAAATGCGCCCGACCTGGTATTGTGGGATTCTACCATCAACCACGACTGGCAAAAAGAATATTTTAACAAAGCAGCCCTTATGCATAATGTTCAGTTTTCTGTAAGTGCGGGCGGTAACTACAACAGTTTTCGCCTGGCGGCAGGGTATGGCTCACAATCTACCATCTACAATAGCCGGTCAGGACTTCGCAAAGGGAATTTTTCTTTTTCCGGTAACCATACCTCCAAAGATGGGAAACTGCAGTCCAATGTGATTTTGGGTTATTCCACAGATCACAACGATGTCATTCCCATGTCACTTACCAGCTTCGTCGCATTACCTCCCAATTTCAGCCTGTACAATGCTGATGGTAGCCTTAACTGGTCGCTTGCTAATACTGTCGGTAACCCCATCGCCGCTCAAAAAAGTACCTTTTATAATCAAACCCAATCATTCACCAGCAGTATCAATACCAGCTACCTGCTTGGTAAAGGTTGGGAAGCTAAGATAACTGCCGGCTATAATCGCATGCAGCTAAATGAATTTGGGAAAAACCCACTGGCAGCACAAGCTCCGGGCAGCGGTGCACTGGCAAATGCACAAAAAGGAAATAATATAACCTATACACTCAATATTGAACCTCAGTTAACATATAACTTCACCAGCGGCAAAAACCATTTTGATGTTTTACTGGGCGGAACTTACATGAGAACCCTTCATGAATCCAGGTCACAATATGCAACCGGGTTCACAAATGATGATGAGCTGACCGATTTTTCAAAAGCCCAGGCAGTCAACTATTACTATGCAGAAGGCACCTATAAGTTCCTGAGTGGTTTTACACGCCTCTCCTATAACTATGACGAGAAATATGTATTAAACCTCACCGGCCGCCGGGACGGCTCTTCCCGCTTTGGACCAGGTAGAAAGTATGGCAATTTCGGCTCTGTCGGCGCAGCCTGGAACTTCTCCTCAGAACATTTCTTTCAATGGATGAAACCAGCAATCAGTTTTGCAAAACTGAGAGCCAGCTACGGTATAACCGGTAGTGATGCAATTGGCGATTATCAATATTTTGTCAACTACATCCTTTCACAATCAACCTACGAAAATGTGCAGGGTTACCATGCTAATAATCTTTTCAATGATAAATACCAGTGGGAGACTACCCGTAAAATTGATATCGGAATGGAGCTGGGTGCCTGGAAAAATAGAATAATGCTGACAGTAGATTATTTCCGCAATAGGTCAGGTAACCAACTGGTAGCATATACACTCCCCTCATTTGTTGGCAATGATAATGTTCCTGCCAATTTAAACGCCCTTATTGAAAATTCAGGAGTGGAAATGACTTTCCAGATAGATCCTGTAAAGAAGAAAAATTTTAGCTGGACCAGTAGTTTCAATATATCTTTTGCACGGAATAAACTCGTCGCTTTCCCGGGGCTTGAAAACTCACCTTATCGTTCACAGTTTTTTCTCAATAAATCTATCTCACCCATCCTCGGCTACAGGAATGCCGTCGTAAATCCTGCAGATGGAACGGTAACTGTTGATGATGTTAATAAAGACGGCGTTATATCACCTGATTATGATTATACTTATCTGGGCTCATCCCTGCCGCATTATACAGGAGGAATAGATAACAGGTTTACCTACAAAAACTTTACACTGGACGTTTTTCTGAGCTTTAAAAACCAGGATTATACACAGTTTTATGACTTCAAACCCGGATCCATCTACAACCAGCCTGCAATAGAATACGGCAATGTATGGGAGCAAGCAGGGGATGTAAAAAAATTTCCGAAAGCATCTGCTGCCGGGAACAATGACGGTAGCTTCTACTATTACAACAACTCCCTTGCAGCCTACTATTCGGGCAGTTACCTCCGCATATCAAGCGTCTCTGCCAACTACCTGCTGCCCGAAAAATGGTTCAAAAAATTACACATCACCCGCTTAAATATTTATGCGTTAGTGAACAACCTCTGGACATTTACGTCCAACCCCGGCTTCGATCCGGAAACAGGCATGAATATGCCGAATTTAAGAGCATTCACTTTAGGTATCAGGTCTGCATTTTAAACCAGTAGTCATTATGAAAAATAATCGCATTCATCATATTCTTTTATCCTTTCTTCCATTGTTTGTCGTGTCATGTATTACCACGTCCTGCAACAAAGCACTGGAGGTAACACCCAAATATATTCTCAATGAAGAGAAAGCTTTTCGCAACGATTCGGTGGCAGCCTTACAGCTGGCAGGAATTTACAGTGAATTCGCCAGTAGCGGAACCCTCTCTTATGGTATACACCTGGATCTATCTTTCATCACTGATGATATGGAACCTTTGAGCTACCAGGCAGTTCCCGGTTCCGCCGGTTATGTGCTGTACAACTATCAGCTTCGTCCCATAGACGCACCAACCAACGATTACTGGAGTAACTTCTACAGGTATATTTATTACGCCAACAGTATCATATCGGGTGTGGATGCCTCTACCGGTATGTCTGCCGCCTATAAAAAGCAATGTAAAGGAGAAGCACTGGCGTGGCGCGCTTTCTTCTATTATTACCTCGCCGCTTTCTATGGTCCCCTGCCTTACGTTACTGATGGGAATTATGCCGTCACCAGCCATTTTACAAGAACAGGCACCGATAGCATACTCAATTATTGTATGACAGACCTGCAACTGGCAGATTCTCTGGTGTCTGAAGATTACCCTACAACCGGACGATTCCATTTTAACCGCGCTGCCGTAAATGCTCTTCTGGCAAGAGTAGCACTCACAAAAGGTGATTATCAGGAAGCTATCAATGCCGCCAGCATCGTCCTCAACGACAACCGCTATGCACTGGCTACACTGAATGATATGTTCAATGCATCCAGCAGCGAAACTATTATGCAGTTATGGAACCAATACAATTATTCATCAGTTGGACAGGTAAGCAATGATCCAGGCACCACCTATGGTGTCACACATGACAGTAACGGCAGCCTGTATAACGCTTTTGATGAAAATGATGCCCGTAGGGACCGTTTTATTAAGCAGGAAGATGATGGTACAGGCACACTTATTTTTGTCAACAATAAGTACCTGAATAACGGTTATGACGATAGCGCACCTGCAGAATACCTGGTCATGTTTAAACTCGACGAAGTCCTGCTCAACAGGGCAGAAGCCTATGCACGTCTACAACAAAATGAGAAAGCACTGGATGATGCAAACCTGCTTCGTCAGCGAGCCGGCGTCGACAACCTGCCATCCTCTCTCAATGGGCAGGCACTTACCGATGCCATCATTGAAGAAAGACGTAAAGAGCTCTGCTTTGAATGGGCAGACAGATGGATCAGCCTGAAACGGAATAAAAGTATCAATACTGTACTGGGAAGCTTTAAACCTGGTATATGGAACGAGAAATATATGCTGTTTCCTATTCCGCTAAGCGACATAAAAAATTCATCATTAATTCAAAACCAGGGCTACTAAATGAATTGTGTGACCAAAACGATCTGCCTGTTTTTTCCCCTGCTCACCTGCATCACAGCATTACAGGCACAGCAAACATCCAATCCGTTTTCTATCTCAGGAAAGGTGAGCGGAACTAACCAGGATACCTTGCTATTTAAACGTTACAGCCCGGGAAACCTTGTTATGGATACGATCCCTGTAGATAAGGGAACCTTTGTGTACCATGGTCAGGTAACTGAACCGGAATTTACCGCCGTAACCATCATGGGAGATAGTAGTCATCAAAACCATGAATTTTACTTTTTCTTAGAAAAGGGGAACTATACACTCGATATCAACAGCACCAACATCAGCCAATCTGTAGTCAAAGGCTCCGCTACTAACCAGGCATATTTCACTTATCAGGAGGAAAACAAACCTCTCCTGGATGAGATTTTATCTTATACATTCAACTACCTGGACCTTGAAGACAAAGTAACTCCAGGCTTGTCCACACAGGATACACTTGCTATTCTTAATCGTAAAATAGATTCCTTAAATGAGATCCTCTTCAGGAAAGATGAAGCCTATATCCAACATAATAACCAGCAATTCTTCAGTTTATATGTGCTGTCACAGGATTTAAAAAATGGGATGGATGCAGAAGTTGCCGCTAAGCTCTTTAAAAGTTTAAATACTTCATTACTGCAATCCGGGTACGGCATCAGTGTAAAATCTGTTATTGACAAATCCCTACAGTATGCCGTGGGAAGAACTATTCCCTCACTGGTATTGGAAGATGCAAATAAGCAATCCAAAAATATCATGACTACCGTAAAGCAAAATAAATACACCCTGATTGATCTTTGGGCCAGCTGGTGTGTACCATGCAGACAGGAGTTTCCATTCTTAAAAGAAGCATATGCCCGTTATCATCCGGATGGATTCAACATCTATGCTATATCGATGGATATGTTCAGGAACTCCTGGTTAAAAGCGCTAAAAGATCTGCATCTGCCATGGGTGAATGTAATCAGTAATAATAAACTTCCTGTATTTTACCAGGTAAATGCCATCCCTTTTAATGTGCTGGTCAACAACAAAGGGGTAATTGTAGCAAGGGATTTAAGGGGTACAAAACTGGATAAAAAATTACAGCAATTATTTCAGCATTAATCATAGTATGTAAAAAACTACTGCCTGCCGGCAAGCATTGTACCATGCTTTTGACAGGCAGTAGTCAGAATTTTCCCGGTCTTTCTCCATTCAATTACTTCCCTTCAAGTCCCAGCAGGAATGCATACTGCAAAGCCACATCTTCCAAAGGCTTAAACCTTCCTGAAGCACCGCCATGCCCTGCTTCCATATCCGTCTTGAACAATAACAAATGCTTATCTGTCTTCAACTCCCTCAACTTCGCCACCCACTTGGCAGGCTCCCAATACTGCACCTGTGAATCATGCAGCCCTGTCAATACCAGCATATTCGGATATTCCTGCGCTACCACATTATCATATGGAGAATAAGACTTCATGTATTCGTAATAGTCCTTATTCTTAGGATTTCCCCACTCGTCAAACTCTCCCGTTGTCAATGGAATACTCTCATCCAGCATGGTTGTCACCACATCTACAAAGGGCACTGCTGCAATCACCCCATTCCATAGTTTTGGACGCATATTCACAACAGCACCCATCAGCAAACCGCCGGCACTACCACCCATTGCATACAAATGCGTACTATCCGTATACTTCTGCGCTATCAGGTATTCGGCACAATCAATGAAGTCTGTAAATGTATTCTTCTTCTTAAACAACTTTCCATCTTCATACCACTGTCTGCCCATCTCTTCCCCTCCACGAATATGAGCGATAGCATAGGCAAACCCTCTGTCCAGCAGACTTAACCTGTTTGAGCTGAAACCCGGATCAATACTATATCCATAAGAACCATATCCATACAGCAATAAAGGTCGCTTACCATCCTTCTCAAATCCTTTCTTATACACGATAGAAATCGGCACCTTCACACCATCTCTTGCAGTTGCATATACGCGCTCTGTCACATAGTTTTTAGGGTCATAACCACCTAATACTTCCTGTCTTTTCTTCAACTCGTTTGTCTTCGCTTCCATGTCATAATCATAAGTTGAATTAGGTGTGGTCATGGAAGTATATACATAGCGCAATGTCTTTGTATCAAACTCAGGATTGATAGAAACACTTGCAACATAAGCAGGTTCATCGAAGTGCAGGTAATGCTCCTGGTGAGTATGTGTGTTGATCACACGCAATTGTGTTAGTCCATTCTTGCGCTCGCTCAGTACCATGTGCTCTTTAAACAGCTCCTGTCCTTCCAGCAATACATCGGCACGATGAGGTATCACTTCTTTCCAGTCTTTGATATTTGTTTTGTCCAGCGGGCATTCCATCAGTCTGAAGTTTTTCGCTTCATAGTTTGTTCTGATATAAAAATGCTGATCCTGGTGATCTACATCATACAGCATGTCATGCTGGCGTGGATAGAATATTTTCGCATCATTCATCGGCTTTGAAGCATCCAGGATCCTGTATTCTGAAGACAATGTACTTTCACTGGCGATGAAGATGAACTGACCTGATTTACTTCTGTAAGCAACGGTATTATAGGTCTCATCTTTCTCATGGAAGATCTCTTTATCCTTTGCAGCCTCAGTACCTACTATGTGCCTGCCTATTCTGTCAGCACGCAGGGTTACAGGGTCTTTGCCAGTATAGAAGAAGGTCTTGTTATCACTGGCCCATGCCGCCCCACCTGTGGTATTTACAATAGCATCAGGGAGGATCTCACCAGTCTGCAGATTCTTGATACGGATGGTGTACTGACGGCGGCTCACGGTATCAACACCGAATGCTAACCATTGTCCGTCAGGGCTTACCGCCATACCCCCTACCTGGTAATAATCATGTCCGGCCGCCATTTCATTCACGTTGAGGGTGATTTCTTCTTTGGCTTCCAGACTACCTTTCTTGCGGCAGTAGATCGGATATTCTTTCCCTTCTACATAACGGGTGTAGTAGTAATAACCATCTTTGAGATAAGGCACACTGGCATCTGTTTCCATGATCCTGCCCCTCATTTCCTCATACAGCTTCTTACGCAATTGTGCAGCAGGTGCCATCAGGGTATCCAGGTAGGCATTCTCTGCATTCAGGTAAGCCAGGACTTTGGGATCATTCCGATCCTTCATCCAGTAATAGCTATCTATACGGGTATCTCCGTGAATAGTAAGCGCTGTATCTTTCTTTTCCGCTACAGGAGCGGCTATTGTTGTCGTTGATTCTGCTGACATAACTTTCTTTTTTTCCTTACAGGCAAACAGGGCCATAGCTGAGACCAGGTAAAAAGCAGCGGCTATCCTCATAGGTGGTAATAATTGAGATTATAAAAGTACAAAATTAACCTACCTCCACCATCTTCACAGGGTCCCACTTTATGGGACGTTGCTGAAAATAACTTTCATTCGTCAGCAAAGCTGGTCCTGCAGCCCGAAGACCAAAGGTAGCATCTTCTACCACTTTCCTGCCGCTTCTCACAGATTCATAAAAATTAGCCAGGTGATCAATGTGGGAGTTGTATCCCTCGGGAGCTGTAAACACGCTCTCACCCTGTTGTACAGGTTGTTGCCTTTGCTCAGGCGTATATTTCTCATTGTATTCTTTCACATAGGCATCCTGGGTATCTTTGGGCCAGGTATTGTAGGTATCCCAGCCACCATATCCCGGCGCTGCAGCCAGTTTATGTTTCTTTATTTTAAAGCTGTCCCAGCCTAATTCCAGCACACCTTCTGTACCTACGAGTCTTGTGAACTCACCGCCGCCGCCGCCATCTGCAAAATTTACTCTCAGGTTCACATGGAAGCCGGGATAATCCATCAGGGCCATCACAACATCAGGTACATCGCGGCCATCATTCCATTGTTTCAGGGAGCCGGTAGCGAAGACTCTTTGAGGACCTAAGGCACCTGTCATGAAATGCAGGCCTGAAATGAGGTGTACAAAGAGGTCGCCGGGAATACCTGTGCCATAAGCCTGGTAATTGCGCCAGCGGAAAAAACGGACAGGATCAAAAGGGATCTTAGGGGTATCTTTCAGCCAGGTATCGAAATCAACGGTAGCTGGTGAGGCATCAGGGGGTATTGAATATTGCCAGGCCCCAATAGCATCATGACGATCCATGTGGGCCTCCACCATCACCAGTTCACCGATATCGCCTGCCAGGTAGCGTTTCCTGGCTTCCGCAAGTCCTACGCTGCTTACACGCTGACTCCCTACCTGGAATACAGCTTTGGTCCTGGCTTGTGTAGCTATCACCTGGTGGCCTTCGGAGATCTGTTGTACCATCGGCTTTTCGCAGTATACCGCCTTGCCTTTTTCCATGGCAGCGATAGAAATGGTGTCATGCCAGAAGTCAGGAGTAGCAACGATGATCGCATCGATGTCTTTTCTTTCCAGCAGTTCTCTGTAATCGCGGGTGGTAAAGATCTCTTTGCCGTATACCTCCTTTACTTTCGTGAGGTGGCCGGTATAGAGGTCTGCTACCCCAGCCAGTTCAACGCCTGGAATACTTAATGAGTCTTTCACATCGGAAAAGCCCATGATGCCCATACCCACACAGCCTATTCTTATCTTATCGCTGGGGGCATATTTAGCAAAGGAGGAAAGTGAGCCAAGAAGGGCAGCAGTGCCGCCTACATTGCGCAGGAATGTTCTTCGGGATTGTTGAATCATAACGGAATTTTTTGGGAACTACAGGAAATTACAAATTATGACTGCAAAAAACCAGGGAAAAATGGAGGAACGGGCATATGGCAGTTATCGAAACCCGGATACTTAAAAACAAAAAAGGACGTACCGGTATCCCGGTACATCCTCTATATTTTCAATTACGACGATATTACTTCTCGTAAGTAAAACCAGCACTGATAAACTCCCTGTTCAGACGGGCAATATTAGTCAGTGAGATTTCTTTTGGACATTCAGCTTCACAGGCACCTGTATTCGTACAGCTACCGAAACCTTCCTTATCCATCTGAGCCAGCATGTTCAGTACACGGCTCTTCTTCTCAGGTTGACCCTGTGGCAGCAATGCCAGCTGGGATACCTTCGCAGAAACGAACAGCATTGCAGAAGAATTCTTACAGGCAGCTACACAGGCACCGCAACCGATACAGGCAGCAGCAGCAAAAGCTTCATCTGCAATATCCTTCGCAACAGG
Organism: Chitinophaga silvisoli; assembly: GCF_003412465.1. Taxonomy (GTDB): domain Bacteria; phylum Bacteroidota; class Bacteroidia; order Chitinophagales; family Chitinophagaceae; genus Chitinophaga; species Chitinophaga silvisoli. The sequence continues at coordinate 162,376 of NZ_QTJV01000010.1, read as the reverse complement.
AATGTTGTTTGCATCCTGTGCATTACCTGTATTTACAGATACGAAACCACCTGCTTCCATGATACGGTCAAAAGCAGCACGGTGTACCGTTAAATCCTTGATTACAGGGAAAGCACCCGCTCTCCATGGCTCAACGGTGATAGTATCACCATCCTTGAAAGCACGCATGTGCAGCTGACAAGTGGTAGTACCCTCCCATGGACCATGTGCACGGCCATTGATATGCATGGAACACATACCGCAGATACCCTCACGGCAATCGTGATCAAAAGCGATTGGTTCCTTTCCTTCGTTAATTAGACGCTCATTCAGCACATCGAACATTTCCAGGAATGACATTTCAGAAGAAATCTCACTTACCTGATAATTTTCGAAATTACCCTTCGCCTCTGCATTTTTCTGTCTCCACACTTTAAGTGTAAGATTCATGTTATAATGTACCATCTGGTTGGACTATTATTGTTGTAAATAATCTGGCCGTAGCCAGACAAGACCTTATTTATAGTTACGCTGAGTAGGTTTACAAACCTCAAATACCAGCTCTTCTTTATGCAGCTCGTATTGGTTAGGTCCTTTGTATTCCCATGCAGAAACGTAAGAGAAGTTTTCATCATCACGTTTTGCTTCACCGCCATCTTCCTGGGATTCTTCACGGAAGTGACCACCACAGCTTTCTCTACGATTCAGTGCATCGCGGCACATCAGTTCACCCAGTTCCAGGAAGTCAGCCACACGGCCAGCTTTTTCCAGTTCAGGGTTGAACTCATTTTGCTCACCAGGAATACGAACGTCACTCCAGAACTCTTTCTGTAAAGCAATGATCTCATCGATTGCTTCAGTCAGGCCCTTTTCGTTACGTGCCATACCGCATTTATCCCACATGATCTTACCCAGTTTCTTGTGGAAGTAGTCTACGGATTTGGTACCCTTGATGTTCATCAGTTTGGTGAGGGTATCCTGTACGCTCTTCTCAGCTTCTTCAAAAGCAGGATGCGTAGTAGGGATCGCCTTGGTCCTGATATCATCAGCCAGGTAGTTACCCAGTGTATAAGGAATTACGAAGTAACCATCAGCCAGACCCTGCATCAGTGCAGAAGCACCCAGACGGTTAGCACCGTGATCGGAGAAGTTAGCTTCACCCAGTGCATACAGTCCTGTTACAGTAGTCATCAGTTCGTAGTCAACCCACAGACCACCCATGGTATAGTGAACCGCAGGGTAAATACGCATTGGCACCTCGTAAGGGTTCTCACCGGTGATCTTTGCGTACATATCGAACAGGTTACCATATTTCTCAGCTACTACTTCCTTACCCAGTTTTGTAATGAGCTCAGGTGATGCATCGTGCATCTGTCTTTTGTTAGCTTCAATCTTACCATAACGCTCAATTGCAGAAGCATAATCGAGGTATACAGCCTGTTTGGAGCTACCTACACCATAACCGGCATCACATCTTTCTTTCGCAGCACGGGAAGCCACATCACGGGGTACGAGGTTACCGAATGCAGGATATCTTCTTTCCAGGTAATAATCCCTTTCATCTTCAGGGATATCAGCTGGCTTGCGGGTATCGTTTTGTTTTTTAGGCACCCAGATACGACCATCGTTACGCAGTGATTCAGACATCAGTGTCAGTTTGGACTGATGGTCACCGGAAACAGGGATACAGGTCGGGTGAATCTGTGTGTAACAAGGGTTACCGAAGTAAGCACCTTTTTTGGTAGCCTTCCATGCAGCAGTTACGTTAGAACCCATTGCATTGGTAGACAGGTAGAATACGTTGCCATAACCACCGGTACACAGCAATACAGCATGACCAAAGTGACGTTCCAGCTTACCGGTGATGAGGTCACGGGCAATGATACCACGTGCTTTGCCATCGATCGTTACGATTTCCAGCATTTCATGACGGGTATACATCGTTACGTTCCCCAAAGCCACCTGGCGCTGCAGTGCTGAGTAAGCACCTAACAGCAGCTGCTGGCCGGTTTGACCAGCTGCGTAGAAAGTACGCTGTACCTGGGTACCACCGAATGAACGGTTGCTCAGCATACCACCATACTCACGTGCAAAAGGAACACCCTGTGCCACGCACTGATCAATAATATTTCCGCTCACTTCTGCCAGACGATGCACATTTGCTTCGCGGGCACGGTAGTCACCACCTTTTACAGTATCATAAAACAAACGGTAAACTGAGTCACCGTCGTTCTGGTAATTTTTTGCAGCGTTGATACCACCCTGTGCAGCAATACTGTGTGCACGGCGGGCGCTATCCTGGAAACAGAAAGCTTTTACCTTATATCCTAACTCGCCCAATGACGCAGCAGCAGATGCCCCTGCGAGACCGGTACCCACAATGATCACTTCCATGTTGCGCTTGTTAGCCGGGTTCACCAGCTTACAATGCCCCTTATATTCTTCCCATTTATGTTCTAATGGTCCGGCAGGAATTTTTGAGTTCAACATATCTCCTTACTTTACTTAATGTTTTAAATAGATAATCACGGGAATAAGCGCAAAACCAATAGGAATCAGGATTCCCCATACCCATACACCTAAGAAATTGATCAGGCCATTGTACTTTACATGGTTCAGACCGAAAGTCTGGAAAGCACTCTTAAAGCCATGGATCAGGTGGAAAGACAAACCAATCATACCGATTACATACAGGAACACCAGCCAAAGCTGCGTAGTGAACGCCGTGTAAACAGTGCTGTACAGATCCGTCATTTCCTTACCGCCAAAGTTTCCTTTAGGCAAATCACCGTAGTGCATAGCCCACCAGAAATCTTTCAGGTGAATGAGCAGGAATACCAGCAGAATGCTTCCCATGATCGCCATCTGACGGCTGAACCAGGAAGAAGTCTGATTACCTGGGTTTACTGCATACTTAACCGGACGCGCTTTTCTGTTGCTGAAAGTAAGTTGTAATGCAACCCAGAAGTGGATAATAACCGCGACTTTTAAACCCCATGCCACAAGCTGGATCAGTTCGTTGTGGGCCATGAAATCCGCGTAGGTGTTAAAGGCTTCCCCGTTATCATTGAGCAGCAGCTGAAGATTACCTACAAGATGCACGATAACAAAACTACAAAGGAACAGGCCTGTAGCACCCACTAATAATTTTTTACCGATAGAGGTATTAAAAAACTGTGACCACTTCATAAGTAAAATTAGCTTCCTTAAAAGATGATATGATAATTATTCGAATATATCGCGCAAAGTTAAACCGGGAAAAATAAAAACCAAATGATATTTCTCATTTTTCAGGTGGATCAAAACCTCATTGGTACTCATATCCAATGAGGTAGGTATGCAGGTTCCTTCACCCGGCAGAAAGCCACGCGGAATTTTTATTTACCCGATGCGATGCCTACTCCAACCTGCGCATCATCAGGTTATCTATCTCATTGTAAATGTGTTGGGGCTGATAAGGCCGCCATTTTTCAACATCCAGCAAGTGAACATAGTTGTCCAGGTGTGCTTTCTCGAACTCCTGCCTGGTCTGCTCCGGCATGTTCAGGGCTACTATCCACCCGCCGTCATCCTTAATATCATCCCACCACTCCTCGTAATAACAATCATCTGAGGAGTGAAAGTTCATTACATTCTCAGATATCAGCAGAAATTTTCTGATTCCTGTGGCAATCATCACATCAATTATGTCCCTTTTCAGGGTCATAATGTCGTTTTCAATCGCGTCATTCCACTCTCCCAGCAACTCTATGATCACATAATTGAATTGATAATCAGCAAACAGCACCTTCATATACAGGTTCCTGGAACCAAATTCATCCCACTGCGGGTGAACATAATAATTATATACTGTGTTCGTAAAGGTGAATTCACTGTACTCCCTTCCATAGAAAGGGGAGCTTTCATCCTCCTCAGCAGCATATAAATGGCGCCAATTGTAAAATGGTTCTATATCGTGCATGGTTATTTTCTGAAATTATTGTTTTCACAAATTTCGCGAAAAAACTGCAATATTTATCTTTGGTACGCTTCCATCGCTTTCTTCACACTACCAGCCTTCAGCAACAATTCCTTTGCCTGTTCATAATCTTCCAGGCCCAACTGTCCCATCAGCATCCTCACACCCCTATCCACCAGCTTGTCATTCGTCAGCTGCATATTTACCATCTTGTTATCCTCAACCCTACCCAGCTGAATCATTACCGCTGTCGAAATCATATTCAGCACCAGCTTCTGTGCTGTACCACTCTTCATACGGGTACTACCTGTCACAAATTCCGGTCCTACCACTACCTCAATCGGGTGATCTGCCGCCGCTGACACCGGTGATCCGGCATTACAACAAATACTGCCTGTCACAATTCCTTTTGCCCGGCATTTATTCAGTGCACCGATCACGTAAGGGGTGGTACCACTCGCAGCGATGCCTACTACAACGTCTTTGTCTGTGATATTATGCGCCAGCAGGTCTTTCCAGCCCTGTTCCGTATCATCTTCTGCAAACTCCACTGCCCTGCGTATAGCCGTATCTCCTCCCGCAATCAACCCAATCACCAATCCAAATGGTACTCCAAAAGTTGGCGGACACTCACTCGCATCCACAATACCCAATCTGCCGCTGGTACCAGCTCCCATATAAAATAAACGGCCACCTGCCAGCATCTTATCAGCAATCACGGTCACCAGTTTTTCTATCTGGGGCAATGCTTTTTCTACAGCCTGGGGTACAGTTTTATCCTCTTGGTTAATATTACTCAGGATCTCCTGCACACTCATCTTCTCCAGATGTCTATAGTGTGAAGGTTGTTCAGTGGTTCTCTGAAAAGACATTTTCGAATTGATAAATTTTAAGATTGATGATACTCCAGCAACCCTTCCATCGGGCTCCGTAATATCCGGCCCAGCTGCAGCTCATACAGCTCACACAGCTCCTGCAGAATATCCCTGAAGTTCCAGGCTATGCTACCAGTGAAGTGTAGCGGATGTGTCCAGCTTTCGCTGTATTTATAGATGTGATTGAAAAAAAACTCGTTCAGCCCATCCTCAAGGATGTTCTCAATAATATAATGCCCTCTGTTCTCTCCCAGAAAACGCGCAAAACCAGCCAGGTAACGATTTGGCAATGGCTTACGGTATACATTTTCCAGGATCTCATCATTGGAGGTATTGTACGTTTCGTCAAAGCGCGCCTTCAGTTCCTCGTCAAACGAATTGTAAAGGTACATCTGCAACAGCTTTTTGCCCAGTACGGCACCACTTCCTTCATCGCCCAGTACATAGCCCAGTCCGGGATTATTCTTTACAATGCGTGTGCCATCATAAAAACCGGAATTGGATCCTGTACCCAGGATGCTGGCAATACCAGGATTCCTGCCACAGAGCGCCCTGGCAGCCCCCATCAGGTCATGATTCACCGTCACTGCTGCAGCCGGCCATACAGATTCCAGGGCTGTCTGCATAATCTGCACACTCTTTGGCTGTAAACAACCCGTTCCGTAATAAAAAATTTCTGCAATCTCAACATCAGCAGGCAGCTTTGGCAACAGCTCTCTTTCCAGGATTTCCTTGATCTGCTGAGCGTTTAAAAAATAAGGGCTGATGCCCTGTGTAGCGAAATGTCCTGTTTCATTGCCCCCTGTTAAACACCAATCCGCCTTGGTGGACCCACTATCTGCGATTAGCTTTATTTTCATGACACGCCCGTTAAGGTTTGAGGTTTAGGTGATGATTATTTGTTATTATACTATTTTTGCCCCACAAGTTAAACAAAACAGGATTATATATACTACTGCTGTAAAAATTACCTAAAAATGGCCACAGCGAGCGGACATTGCCGCAATCTTAATACTCGAAGTTTATGTCGAACAGGAAATTGAATGTTTTTTTACCGTTACTTTTAGCCGTAGTACTGGCGTTGGGAATGTATCTGGGCCATAAAATGCCAGGGTCTAACACCGGAGCGCAAACGCTCCTCTTTAGCCGGGTAGACAGGGGACCTTTACAGGAAGTCATGGACCTTCTCAAAGTAAAATACGTGGATACCCTGAAACTGGGCGATCTGCAGCAGGAAGCCATCGAAGGCCTTCTCAGCCACCTCGACCCCCACTCCATCTACATCCCCCCTTCCAGTCTGGAAGAAGTGAACGAAGATCTGGACGGCAACTTCCAGGGCATCGGTGTGGAATTCAACATTACTGCCGATACTGTGAATGTGATCTCCGTGATCGCCGGCGGTCCTTCTGAAACAGCAGGCGTGCAGACAGGCGATAAGATCATCAGGGTAAACGACAGCCTGGTGGCAGGTAACAATATTACCAGCGACAAGATCCGCCAGCTGCTGCGTGGTCCCAAAGGCTCCAAAGTAAATGTGACCATGATGCGCAGTAGAAAACTACTCCCTATCCAGATCACCCGTGGCATCATTCCGCTATACAGCATCGATGCCAGCTATATGGTGACTCCGGAGATCGGGTATATTAAAATAAGTAAGTTCAGTGGCACTACCTTCGATGAGTTCATGGCAGCCATGCGTAAACTGGAAAAGCAGCAAATGAAGAAGCTGGTAATCGACCTGCGGCAAAATCCAGGCGGCTACCTCGATGCGGCTACCCGTATTGCAGATGAATTGCTGGATGACAATAAACTGATCCTCTATACAAAAGGTAAGAGCTACCCACGTACTGACTACAAGTGCGAAAAACCAGGTCTGTTTGAACATGGTGCCCTGGCCATCCTGACTGATGAAGGTTCCGCCAGCGCCAGCGAAATTCTGGCAGGTGCGGTACAGGACTGGGATCGCGGTACCATCATCGGCCGTCGCACATTTGGAAAAGGACTGGTGCAGGAACAATTCGATCTGAGCAACGGTGGCGCACTGCGCCTCACAGTAGCCCGTTACTACACACCTTCCGGCAGAAGTATTCAGAAATCTTATGCCAATGGCCGTGAGGCTTATGACGAAGATATCCTGAACCGGTTCAATCATGGTGAGTTTGTAAACCAGGATAGTATCAAGGTACTGGATACCGTGAAATACAAGACTGCTAAAGGCAGAGTGGTATACGGTGGGGGTGGTATCACACCTGATATCTTCATCCCGTTTGACACCAGCCGTTTCTCCCCGGTTATTTCAAGTATGTATTCCCGTAGTGCCTTCAGCAATTTCGTTTACCAATACTACATCAGTCACAAAGACGAATTCAAACAATATAAAGATGCATCCCAGTTTGTGAACCAGTACCAGGTACCGGCCGGCATTATGAGTGCATTCAAGAGCTATGCAGAACGTGATAGTATAAAAGGTGTAGGTGGATTGAAACCACATGATGAAGTGGAAATACAAAATCGTTTGAAAGCAATCCTGGCAAGACAAATATGGAGTTATGAAGGGTATTGGGAATCGCTGAATCAGAATGATGAAATGATGAAGAAAGCGATAGATGTACTAAACAAAGAAAACAACGATTAATCATAAAAAAGGCTGGTGTACCTAACACCAGCCTTTTTTTTATAATAGGAATGTCCCTAAAATAAAAACGCCTTCCTGCAAGCAGGAAGGCTAATTCTTTGTAAAACCTTAGTCTTACTTAGCAGCAGCAGCTGTATCAGCAACTGGAGCAGCAGCGCTATCAGCAACTGGAGTAGCAGTGCTATCAGCTGGAGCTGGAGCAACAGCAGCAGCAGTATCAGCTGGAGCAGTAGCAGTAGAATCTGTAGTTGTAGAAGAACCACCGTTACATGCTACGAAGAACATACCAGCAGCAACTGCTAAAAAGAATAATTTTTTCATGCTTTGATAATTTTAAAGATGGGCAAAGGTATATAGTTATTTTTAATTATAAAACACTTTGACCCATATTTTATTAAAAAAACGCGCTTTATTTCTTACGGAAGAACAATTTGATGGGTACCCCCTGGAAATCAAAGTGCGTACGCAGCTGATTTTCAAGGTAGTTACGATACGGTTGTTTCACATCATCCGGCAGGTTGCAGAAAAATGCAAATGCAGGCGTATACGTAGGTAACTGTGTTACATACTTGATTTTAATAGGTATGCCCCTTACTACCGGTGGATGGAATGACTCGATCGCCTTCAGCATCACCTCATTCAGCTTGGAAGTCTGTACCTTACGCTTACGGTTTTCATAAACACGCAGCCCCTCTTCGATGGCCTTGAAGATACGCTGCTTCTCAGCTACTGAAGTAAAGATTATAGGCACATCATTGAATGGTGCCAGCCTTTCTTTCAGCTGCTTTTCGTAATCACGGGCAGTATTGGTCTTCTTTTCTTCGATCAGATCCCATTTGTTCACCAGGATCACCAGCGCTTTCCCTTTACGGGCAGCCAGGCTGAAAATGTTCAGATCCTGCTGGGTAATGCCGTTGACAGCATCCAGCAGCAACAGACATACATCTGCTTCATCCATCGCCTTAATAGCACGGATCACTGAATAAAATTCCAGGTCTTCATGTACTTTGGTCTTACGGCGTAAGCCCGCAGTATCGATCAGTATGAAGTCTTTCTGGAACATTTTATAGTGTGTGTGAATGGTATCTCTGGTCGTACCGGGAATATCAGACACGATGTTACGTTCCTCGCCAATCAGTGCATTCAGCAGGGAAGACTTGCCCACATTCGGCTGACCAATGATAGCTATCTTTGGTATTTCCTTTGTTTCAGCATCTTCTGCACTTTCTTCTTCTTCAGGAATCAGCTCTACCACTGCATCGAGTAGTTCCCCACTACCACTGCCGCTCATAGACGACATAAAGAATACTCTTTCAAAACCAAGACTGTAAAACTCAGTGGCTTCCAGCATACGGTTGTTGTTATCTACTTTGTTGACAACAAGCAGCACTGGCTTTGAAGAACGGCGCAATATCTCCGCCATATTATCATCGAGATCTGTAATACCGGTGGCAGCATCACACATGAAGAGCAATACGTTTGCTTCATCCATGGCAATTTTCACCTGCTTGCGGATCTCACGTTCAAAAACATCATCACTACCGTGTACAAAACCACCGGTATCAATTACGTTGAAAGATTTGCCATTCCAGTCTGCCACACCATACTGTCTGTCCCTGGTTACGCCACTCACGTCATCCACAATGGCTTTGCGCTGTTCCAGCAAACGGTTGAACAGGGTAGACTTACCCACATTAGGACGACCGACAATTGCTACTGTAAATCCAGCCATAATATTTAAAAATTACTAAACTAAAAATTGATGTGTTCCTAATACCCGTACTCCTTCAAATAAAGATCATTATCTCTCCACTTCCCTCTTACCTTCACAAACAACTCCAAAAACACCTTCTGCCCAATAAACTTCTCAATATCTTCTCTTGCCATGGTACCCAGTTTCCGGATCCCGCTTCCCTTATCTCCCAGTATAATCCCCTTCTGCGTATCCCTCGTCACTATAATCTCGGCAGAGATCTTCGTCAGCGTCGTCTTCTCCTGGTATTGCGTCACCACTACCGCTGTGTGATAAGGAATCTCTTCTTCATACAAATGAAAGATCTTTTCCCTGATCATCTCCGCTACGAAGAAGCGGGTTGACTTATCTGTTAATGTATCTTCAGGATAGAATGGATCACTCTCCGGCAGCAGTTCTACAATCTTTTTCAGCAGGGTATCTACCCCCTTGTTCTGCAAAGCAGAAATCGTAATCACCGGTGCCTTGCCCCACTCTTCACATTGCTTCACTACTTCCTCCAGCTTCTCCTTCTCCATCACGTCCATCTTGTTGATGACAAGCAGACACTTTGCTTTCAGTTTCAGTGAATCAAAAAGCGCCAGGTTCTCCGCTACATTATCCCTGGCATCCATCATCAGCATAGCAATGTCAGCATCTTCCAATGCAGACTTCACAGCACCCATCATTTTTTCGTGTAAGCGATAACGGGGATCAATGATACCCGGGGTATCAGAAAATACGATCTGGTATTCGTCTGTAGTAACGATACCGGTAATGCGGTGTCTGGTTGTTTGTACCTTCGGCGATACAATAGCAAGCTTTTCGCCAATGAGCGCGTTCATCAGGGTGCTTTTCCCTGCATTTGCCTTACCGAAGATATTTACAAACCCTGCTTTATGCATGTATAAAAATTCTATTCTAATTTCCTAAATTACCAGAAATAAAAAAAGCCGAATTGCTCGGCTTCATTCTGAATGCTATAAAAAAATCCCGACCTGGTCGGGACTTCGTTTGTAGCGAGGAGGGGATTCGAACCTCTGACCTTCGGGTTATGAGCCCGACGAGCTACCTCTGCTCTACCTCGCAATGAGATTGCAAAGATAGACAAAGAATCATCGCTGCCAAATCTTTTTTAAAAGAAATCTTCTTTAATTTTAAAGACCTCAACAGCAGGATACCCTACAACTCAATACCAGTAAAGATTACAAAGCAGACCGTTCATTTAAAAAAATAACTAAAAGTTTTTTTCAAGTTCTTCCATGAATCAAAAAACTCACTCCTGCCTATGGCAAAAGTGAGTATTTAGGATTCATGTAAATGAAAATATCAATGAACTGCCGACTTCACACAGGGATAAAGAACAGACCTATAGACGAAATGTATCCCTTCTTAAAAAGGAAATTCATTAAAATGGCAAATCACTTCTTATCCCATCCTTCAGCACCTCTCCCTCATCATCCTCTTTCTCTTCGTCACCCTCTTTTTCCTCACCCACTTCCTCATTATCCTCTTCCTCTTCGTTCTCCTCATCATCAACCTCTTCCTCCTCATCATCATCTTCCTCATCATCAAATCCCTCATTTTCCGGCACCTCCGCCAGATTCTCCTCCTCTATCCCGGTACTCCCCGTGCCCAACACACCCCTGGCTCCCGGCAATAAAGCCAGCTCCATTACCATCATGTTCACACCCGCCAGGGCTTCCCCCCGCTTATCCACATAACCCCTGAACGCAGGCCGGCCCTCTACATACACCAGGCTCCCCTTTCTTAAATAAGGTGCCAGGTTATCCCGTCCCCAGACAGAACAATTAATCCACGTAGTACGCTCCCGCACCACCCCCTTTAAACTTTTAAACTGTTCGTTTTGCGCTACACTAAATGACAGCACAGTTTTCCCATTGATGTCTTTTTTCAAAGCATCATGCCCCAGATGGCCAATGACCGAAAGTCTGATCATGTAATTACAAATTGATGGTTAACAATAAAAAATAAACGAGTGAAATCTTTCCAGGGGGGATAATATATATGCAATTCTAATTTAACGATTTTCTATCATTTAAAAAAAAATTATCGTTTTTAACCAGGCGCACTATACCTTTGTGCCGGAAACCGGTGTGTACCTCGTACATTTAAAACCACCAACCGGCTTCACCTCGGGGTGCCTTACTATCAGGCTGAGATCAGACCCGTTGAACCTGATCAGGTAATGCTGATTAGGAAAGGTAAGTGAATCAATTCTTCCTTACCCACATATGGCAAGCTGCACGCACATGCGTAGCAGATAACTTAATGCTACTCTCATACCGTAGCTTTTTAAACTGTAGAGTCCATGAGACAATTCTTACTGCTATGGCTGTTATTCGCCGCAGTCTCGGTCCAGGCACAAACTGTGCTTACCGGTGTAGTCACTGACAAGAAAACCGGCCGCCCCCTCGAAGGCGTGTCTGTCAGCATTCTTTCTGCCGATAATACCGGTGCCTATTCCAATGTAAACGGAGTTTACAGGATCCTGCTCCCTTCTCAGGGTACTTTCACCATCAAGGCCACTTACCTGGGCTTCCAGCCACTTACTACTTCCGTGCAGACCAACGGTGCCCGCACCAATGCCGACCTGCAAATGGAAGAAACCGGTCTCTTCGTACAGCCTGTTGAAATCACCAGCCTCCGCGTTGGCCAGCATGCTCCATTTACACAATCTACCATCACCGCCGAAGAGATCAAAAAGCAGAACCTGGGCCAGGACCTTCCTATCCTGCTCAACCAAATGCCCGGCGTAGTCACCAACTCCGATGCAGGTACAGGTATCGGTTATACCAGCATGCGTGTAAGAGGAACCGACATCACCCGTATCAATGTCACCACCAACGGTATCCCTGTCAATGACGCGGAATCACAGGGCACCTACTTTGTAGACATCCCGGACCTCGCTTCCAGCGTGAGCAGTATCCAGCTACAACGTGGCGTAGGTACCTCTACCAACGGTGCCGGTGCTTTTGGCGCTTCACTCAATATCAGTACCAATGACTACAGGGAAAAAGCTTACGGAGAAATATACAACAGCTTCGGCTCCTTCAATTCCTGGAAGAATACCGTCAAAGCCGGTACCGGCCTCATTAACGGTCACTTCACTTTCGATGCCCGCCTCTCAAGAGTCACATCCGATGGCTATATTGACCGCGCCAGCTCTAACCTGAAATCTTTTTATACTTCTGCCGCATATATTTCAAAAAACACTGCCATCCGGCTCAATGTCTTCTCAGGCACTGAAAAGACCTACCAGGCATGGAATGGTGTACCGCTGGATTCCCTCGCTACCCACCGTACCTATAACTCTGCCGGACAAAAATCCGATGGCTCTTACTACAAAAACGAGACAGACAATTACCAGATGGACAACTACCAGTTGTTCCTCAACCAGGCCCTCAGCGATAAACTGAACTTCACTGTTGCCGCTCACTATACCAAAGGAAAAGGATATTATGAGCAGTACAAAGAAGCCCAGGCTTATAGCAGCTACGGCCTCAGCAACCCTGTCATCAACGGAACTGAGGTCACCAGCACAGACCTCATTCGTCAGCTCTGGCTCGACAATGATTTCTATGGCAGCATCTTCTCTGTCAACTACAAGGGCACCAAATTCTCCTGGAGTGTAGGCGGTGGCTGGAACCGCTACGAAGGCAATCACAATGGCCAGATCATCTGGGCCCAATATGCCATCGACAAAGATTACAAGTACTACGACCTCGATGCCATGAAGCGGGATGCCAACATCTACTGGAAAGGCGAATACAAAGTGACCAACGCTCTCCGCGTATTTGCTGACCTGCAATACCGCGATGTGAAATACAATATCGATGGCTTCGAAGATAATCCTACACTCATTCAGCATAACAAATACAACTTCTTCAATCCGAAAGCAGGTATCACCTACTCGCTCAACGAACAGCAGGATGTATATGCTTCCTTCGCCATTGGTAACAAAGAACCTAACCGCGATGACTTTGAAGCAGCCAAACAACAAACACCAAAAGCAGAATCATTGCGGGATGTTGAAGCAGGTTATACCCTGCATAAACACAACCTGGTATTGCAGGCGAACGTCTACTACATGAACTACAAAAATCAACTGGTACAAACCGGCAAACTGAACGAAGTAGGCGCTTATACCCGCACTAATATTCCTAAAAGCTATCGTACAGGTATCGAGTTGCAGGGCACCCAGCGACTGGGCAAATATTTCAGCATCGGCCTGAATGCAGCGCTCAGTCAGAATAAGGTGAAAAACTTCGTTAGCTATGTGGACAACTACGATACCGGCGGGCAGGATACACTCGTATCAGGCAGTAGCAATATCGCCTTCTCCCCCGCTTTCGTAGGCGGCTATACATTGACAGCAAAGCCAATTAAAAACCTCGAAATCAGCTTAATAGGCAAATACGTAAGCCGTCAGTACCTGGATAATACAGGTGAGAAAGAGCGTAGCCTGGATGCCTATTATACCAATGATCTGCGGATCAATTATATCGTACCACAGCGGCTCTTCAAAGAACTGGGCTTACAGTTCATGCTCAATAATATCTGGAACGCTAAGTATAGCCCTAATGGCTATACTTATATATACAAAGAAAACGGACAGACCATCTCTTCGAACGGGTATTACCCTATGGCCGGCACCAATTTCTTTGCCGGCATCAATATTGGATTCTAATCAGCGAAGGATATACTACAATTCCCAAACGCTTCTGCAACCCGCACAAGCGTTTTTTTTTTTTATATCTTCGCCGGAACCCTAAATTTTAACTATATGTCAATTAAAGAACTGATGAAAACAAGATGGACTGTCGAAAGCGACAGAATTACCATCTACCCCTACGGATGGTACTTTGTCGTAAGCGTAATTCTGGCCGTTCTCCTTATCGGATTTACTATTGCTGTATATATCATGGAACCCTACAGCTTTGCACACACGATGACCATTCTGACACCGTTTTTTGTTGCCTTCCTTGCATTGTTCTTTGCAAACGGTTACACTCATATTGTCTTTGACAATACCAGTTTCACTATGACGAAAAAGTGGCTGGGAATTATACCCGTCGTAACCAAATCATTCGACCAGCTGCATGGCATCAATGTGATGCGGCAATCAACAGGTGGATTCAATTTCAGGATGTATCCGAAAGATAACAAGTTTGGTAAAGGCATCGCGCTTTCCTCTTATTACACAAAGGATTCACATCCTAATTGTGTAGCATTTACCAGTGAAGTGATTCCTCTCATCCATAAGTACCTGGATATGTCCAGCCCACTGACGGAGCAGAAAGAGATCATTACAGAATATCAATATTTTACCGAAAGCAATGGCATATATACCTACAAACAACGAAGAGTAGGGATGATCATCTTTGCCATCGCCTGCCTGGCACTGGGCATTCATGAAATGACCCCTTATGCTTATTTCCAGGATAAAAATGACCTTGTTCGTTTTCTTTTTATAGTCGGTCCCCTCCTCTTTGCCTTGATTTTCCTGAATGCCATGTTCATGACCATCACATTTGATACAAAGAACCGGATGGTAGAGAAAAAGAGTCCCGCAAGACTAGGCAACCTGAAAATGCCATTCGAGTACTTCCAGAATTTTCATATGATCAGGAAAACAACAAATGGTGCCTACTCAGGTACCGAAGTGCATATGATCTTCCATGAGCCTGGCGCAAAGAATACAAAGAGTATGATGATCAGGCAAGTGCAGAATACAAGGAAGATCGACAGATTGATAGACGAGATAAAAAGTATTATGAGATAAAAAAGAACTTCTGTCAAAAGTGAAATTTCCATTTGAGATAAAAAAAGGGAGCGGAATACATTCCGCTCCCTTTAATAAAATAGGTTAGTAAGTCTACTTAGTCAACGCCGCAATCGCAGCATCTACTTTTACAAAGTTAAAACCTTTCAACACATCTTCCATCATTTTATTTATTTCTGCTGTACCAGGGTTGCCAATACTTCCCTCATGTGTATGTTGTACCGCTTTCTCCGGTGCAAACGCCCCCTTCTCAATATCCAGCCCTACCTGCTTGTAAGCCTCTCTGAAAGGCACTCCTTCCAGCACCAGCTTATTCACTACCTCCACGCTAAACAGGTACTGGTACTTCGCATCATCCAGGATATTTTCTTTAATGCGGATGTTAGACAGCATCAATCCGGTCATTTTGATACAGTCTTTCAACACACCAAATGCCGGGAACAGGTTTTCCTTCAGCAACTGCAGATCTCTGTGATAACCCACCGGCAGATTGGTGATCATCATCGCAATCTCATTCGGCAAAGCCTGTAGCTTATTGCAATGAGAACGGATCAGTTCCCACACATCCGGATTCTTTTTATGCGGCATAATCGAACTACCTGTAGTCAGCTCATCAGGGAAACTGATGAAACCAAAGTTCTGGTTCATAAACAGCGTTGCATCCATCGCCATCTTAGCCAGTGAAGCCGCAATTCCTGCCAGTGCAAAAGATACTATCTTCTCTGTCTTACCACGTCCCATCTGCGCATACACGACATTGTAGTTCAGGTCGTCGAACCCTAACAACTGTGTAGTCAGTGTACGGTTCAGGGGGAAAGAAGAACCATAGCCCGCAGCAGAACCCAGTGGGTTTTTGTTCACCACCTTGTAAGCACCCTGCAGCATAGTCAGGTCATCTACCAGGCTCTCTGCATATGCACCAAACCAGAGGCCAAATGAAGAAGGCATCGCTATCTGCAGGTGCGTATATCCCGGCATCAGGCGATCCTTGTATTCCTCACTCTTTTGCTGCAATAAATCGAACAGGGATTTCACCTCCTGTACCAATGCCTGCAACTCGGAACGCAGGAACAGTTTCAGGTCCACTAAAACCTGGTCATTCCTGGAACGCCCGCTATGAATCTTTTTACCTACCTCACCCAGACGGCGGGTCAGCAGCAACTCCACCTGGGAGTGGATATCTTCTACCCCATCTTCCAGTACAAAATTGCCTTCCTGTATCTCTTTGTAAATTTGTTTCAGTTCCTTTTGCAATACAGCCAATT
The DNA here is from genome assembly GCF_003412465.1 of Chitinophaga silvisoli. Lineage (GTDB taxonomy): Bacteria > Bacteroidota > Bacteroidia > Chitinophagales > Chitinophagaceae > Chitinophaga > Chitinophaga silvisoli. Next base: position 146,126 of record NZ_QTJV01000010.1, on the reverse strand, counting down.
CATCAGCCGTCAGTAGGCCGATCGTCTGCAGCATCGTCGTATGCGCCAGGGACCCGAGCACATCGAAAGGCGCGAGAAAAGCATCCATTTCACGGTCTTTACCTACCGTGAATTTATCTACTTCAGCAAGGGCTGCTTTGTCTTTTTGCCAGATTTTCATTTCCAATTAGTTTTTAATAATCTCTTCCAACAATGATATATAACTGTCTATACCCTGCCTGATCTCATCTACAAAGATGAACTCATCCGCCGTATGTGATCTGGCAGAATCTCCCGGTCCCATCTTGATAGAGGTAGCCGGTATCAATGCCTGGTCCGAAGTAGTCGGTGAACCATAACAGGTCTTTCCCAACCTCACGCCAGCCTGTACAAACGGATGATCCAGCGGAATACCTGAAGGACGCATACGTATAGAACGTGGCTTCACTTCACATTGTACATTCGCCTGGATGATCTCCAGAATTTCTTCCAGGGTATATTGCTCTGTAACACGTACATCCACTACGAACGATACATCTGCAGGCACCACATTGTGTGCTTTGTTCGATGTTTGAATCACCGTTACACTCATCTTCACAGGACCCAGTGTTTCAGATACTTTTGGATACTGGTAAGTACGGAACCATTCAATATCGGGCAATGCCTTGTAAATGGCATTTTCACCCTCATTTCTCGCCGCATGACCAGCTTTTCCATACACCGTGCAGTCCAGTACCATCAGCCCTTTTTCGGCGATCGCCAGCTGCGTTTGCGTAGGCTCTCCTACAATGGCAAATTCAATGGCAGGCAACTGGTCGAGAATGCTCTCAATACCATTATGACCACTGATCTCTTCCTCGGCAGTAGCCGTCAGGATCACATTGTATTTCAGATCCTGCCGGTCGTAGAAATGCAGGAAAGTAGCAATCAGGCTCACCAGGCAACCACCTGCATCATTACTACCCAATCCATACAGTTTACCATCCTCTATATCGGGAGAAAACGGGTTACGTGTATATTGCGGATTAGGCTTTACAGTGTCGTGATGAGAATTGAATACGATCACTGGTTTAGCTGGATCGAAGTATTTATTTAGCGCCCAGATGTTATTCAGATGCCGGTTGAAAGGTATGTTCCTCGCTGTCAGAAATTCACCGATCAGCGTAGCAGTATCCTGCTCTTCCCTGCTCAGCGAAGGTGTTGCAATCAATGATTTTAACAGTTCAACAGCATCAGTATACAGTTGTTGGTTCCACATAGGTTAGCGTATTAAGGTGCCCGCTACTGTCTCAGACGTATTGCTCAGCACATCGTCTGCATGGCCTATCAGCACTTCACTCACGCCACTCTCAATTGCAGCAAATGCGTTGTTCAGTTTAGGAAGAATTCCGTCTGTCAGCACACCGTCTGCCAGTAGCTCATTATAGATCTGACGGTCGATCAGGTTAATTACTGCATTATCGTCCTGTGCGTCGTGCAATACTCCTTTCTTTTCGAAACAATAAATCAGTCTTACGTTATATACTTTCGACATTGCAATCGCCAGCGCAGAAGCAATGGTATCTGCATTGGTGTTCAGGATCTGGCCCTTACCATCGTGGGTCAGGGAGGCAAATACAGGTGTCAGGTTTGCTTCCAGCAATGCTTTCAGTGGAGCTGACTGTACCTGGTCATTGTCGATGTCTCCTACAAATCCATAGTCGATCTCTTTTACAGGTCTTTTTACAGCAGGGATAATATTTGCGTCTGCACCCGTCATACCAATGGCGTTACAACCATTCGCCTGTAATTTGGCGACCAGTTGTTTGTTGACCAAACCACCGTATACCATGGTGACCACATCAATTGTATCCGCATCTGTAATGCGGCGGCCATCTACATATTTCGATTCGATACCCAGCTTATCACCTATCCTGGTGGCTATCTTCCCACCACCGTGTATCAGTATTTTCTTACCCTGAATTTTTGAGAATTGCTGTAAAAATGTATCCAGTAAAGCAGGGTTGTCGATGACGTTACCGCCGACTTTAATGACAAAGAGATCGATCATATCTTATTTAAAAATTGGGAGGCATCCCTTGCGGGGATGCCTTCATATTATTTATTCTTCAAAATCTCACTTAATACAGCCTGCGCAGCCCAGACACGGTTGCCGGCCTCGGGTATGACGATTGAATTCGGCCCGTCCAGCACCTCATCCGCTATCACCACATTTCGCCTCACCGGCAGGCAATGCATGATCTTCGCATCGTTGGTACCCCGCAGCTTCGCGTTGTCTACCATCCAAGCCGGATCCGTGCAGGTGATCTTACCATAGTCATTATAGCTGGACCAGTTTTTTACATATACAAAGTCTGCCCCTTCCAGTGCCTTATCCTGGTTGTATTCAATCTGCGCACTGCCACTGAACTTAGGATCCAGTTCATAGCCTTCCGGATGTGTGATCACGAAATCAACTTCACCCCAGCCATTCATCCATTGTGCAAATGAATTAGGTACTGCCTGTGGCAGGGCTTTCACGTGAGGTGCCCAGGTCATCACCACCTTTGGTTTACGAGGCTGATTCCAGCGCTCCTTAATAGTGATTACATCTGTAAGACTCTGCAGCGGGTGCAGGGTAGCACTCTCCAGACTTACTACAGGTACACCTGCATATTTGATAAACTGGTTAATATATTTCTCCGTGTAATCCGCTTCCTTGTCTTTCAGACCCGGGAAAGTACGGATGGCCATGATGTCAAAGTATTGACCCATTACCGCTGCGGCCTCTTTTACGTGTTCTGAGGTGCTGCCATTCATTATCGCACCATCATTCATTTCCAGCTGCCAGCCCTCCTTATCGATGTTGAATACAACCGCTTCCATCCCAAGGTTCTTCGCCGCTACCTGCGTACTTAATCGTGTTCGAAGACTTGGGTTTAAGAAGATCATACCCAGGGTCTTATTCTCACCCAGGTGCTTATCTTTAAAAGGCTGTTTCTTGTAGTCCAAAGCTATATCCACTAAACGTGGGACACTTGGCACATCATCTACTGAAATAAATTGTTTCATTTTTTCTGTATGGCGCTGTAATGATGATATTAAAATAGTTCGTGACTCATTTCAGATTATTTAAAAGCCAGCCCCAGGCGGGAATACTTTTAAATTTCAAAAAGAGCCCCTCCCAAATCCTAGTTCAGTTCTTTGCTGAAAGCAGTCAGGAACTCATTGGCATGTTCCATGGTCAGTGCCAGGGAAGGCAGCAACCTGATCACATTTGGCTTCGCCTCACCTGTAAAGATCTTATGCTTAAATAACAGTTCTTTTCTCACATGGTTCAGTGATTCCGGCAGTTCGATACCGATCATCAACCCTCTGCCTCTTACCTCTGTCACCTGTGGGAACTTTTTCAGTTCGCTGATCAGGTAGTTGCCTACTTTCTCTGCATTCGCAATCAGGTTTTCATTCTCCATCGTCTCCAGTACTGCCAGTGCTGCTGCACAAGCCAGGTGGTTACCACCAAAGGTAGTACCCAGCATACCGTAAGCCGGTTTGATATGAGGTGCGATAATGATACCACCGATCGGGAAACCATTGCCCATGCCCTTTGCCATGGTATAAATGTCTGCATTTACACCTGCATGATCGTGAGAGAAGAATTTACCACTTCTGCCATAACCACACTGTACGCTATCAGCAATAAACACTGCATTATACTGGTCGCACAGGCTTCTGATCTTTTGCAGGAAAGAAGCGCTGGCTACTTTAATACCACCTACGCCCTGGATCCCTTCGATGATGACAGAAGAGATCTCGTTGGCCTTGAAAGCCGCTTCCAGCGCAGCTTCATCTTCCCATGGCAGGAAGATTACGTTGTCCGTCTGGTTCACAGGTGCTACAATCTTTGGATTGTCTGTCACTGCGACTGCCAGGGAAGTTCTGCCGTGGAAACTGTTTTTGAAAGCAATCACTTTCTTTTTACCATTGAAGAAAGAAGCCAGTTTCAGTGCATTCTCATTCGCTTCCGCACCACTGTTCACGAGGAACAGCTGGTAGTCAGGCTTACCGCTCAGCTTACCCAGCTTCTCAGCCAGCTGCTGCTGAATAGGGATCTTTACAGAGTTGGAATAGAACCCTACTTTGTTCAGTTGTTCAGTCAGTCTCTTTACGTAATGAGGATGTGTATGGCCAATAGAGATCACAGCGTGACCGCCATACATGTCAAGATATTGATTGCCCTGGTCGTCCCAAACGTTGGAACCTAAGGCTTTCTCAATGATAATATTGTTGATGGGATATACGTCGAATAAATTCATTTTTTCAGAAGGATCTTAAGATTTTAAAATACGATTGATTTCAGCTTCAGTCCTGCAGTTTCATCCAGTCCGTACATGATATTCATATTCTGAATGGCCTGTCCGGAGGCACCTTTCACCAGGTTGTCTTCGATAGAGTGGATCACGAGTTTGTTGCCCACTTTCTCCAGCTGGATCAGGACCTTGTTGGTGTTTACCACCTGCTTCAGGTCAATCTGTTTATCACTTACATGTGTGAAAGGATGATTAGCATAGTAGTCTTTATACAGCTGCTGTGCTTCTTCGAGTGTGAGATCGCTGTTCAGGTAAGAAGTGATCCAGATTCCTCTTGGAAAGTCACCTCTCACAGGCACAAAATTAATCTCACCGCCGAAGGATGGTTGCAACAGCTGTAAGCTTCGTCGTATTTCCTTCAGGTGCTGATGGCTCAGCACTTTGTATGTACTCACGTTGTTGGCTCTCCATGTAAAATGGGAGGTCGCCTGCAGACTTTGTCCGGCACCGGTAGAACCAGTGATCCCGGTAGTATGTACTTCCTGCAGTTTACCTGCTTTTGCCAGCGGCAGCAGGCCGAGTTGTATAGCAGTAGCAAAGCAGCCAGGGTTGGCAATGTTCTTTGCATGTGCGATTTTCTCTCTGTTCATTTCAACCAGGCCATAAACGAATTCCCGGCCTTTGGCTGTTTCTCCGAGTCTGAAATCCTGGCTCAGATCGATGATATTGATGTGTGCAGGGATGTCGTTTTCTTCCACAAATTTCTTTGCTTCGCCATGTCCCAGGCAGAGGAAGATAACATCTACATCATTGCTGAGTTCTCCGGTAAAGGTGAGCTCAGTTTCGCCCAGCAGGTCAGCATGTACGGCATATAGAGGATTGCCGGCATTGCTGCGACTGTGTACGAAAGATATATTTACATGCGGATGATTCAGTAAAAGACGGATCATTTCACCACCACCATAACCAGCACCGCCTACAATCCCTGCATTTATTTTTTTCTCAGTTGCCATTCTTAATTATTTGCCGCCTTTGGCGCTCTCAGTTACCTGATGCCAGATCATAGTCTGGTTACCGAAGATCTTGCTGAAGCCTCTTACGTCTTCGCCACTCCAGCCATTATTCATCTCACCGTATTTACCGAATTTGCTGCTCATCAGATCGTAAGCAGATTCGATACCAGTTACCTGGAAGCGGTAAGGCTGTAATGTTACAAATACATCACCAGTCACGTTTTCCTGGCTGTGCTGTAAGAACGCTTCGATGTCGCGCATTACAGGGTCCATGATCTGACCTTCATGCATCCAGTTACCGTAGAATGAAGCCAGCTGGTCTTTCCAGCTCAGCTGCCATTTTGTGAGCACGTGTTTTTCCAGTGCATGGTGTGCTTTAAGAATAATTACAGGCGCTGCAGCTTCGAAGCCTACGCGGCCTTTGATACCGATGATGGTATCACCTACGTGTATATCGCGGCCAATGGCAAACGGGCCTGCTATAGTCTGTAAATACTGGATTGCTTCGGAAGGATGTGCAAAAGTCTTGTCATTTACACCAGTCAGTTCACCTTTCACAAATTTCAGTTTCACCTGCTCTGTACCTTCCTTAGTCAGCTGTGTAGGCCATGCTTCTTCAGGCAGGAAACCGTTGGAAGTCAGGGTCTCTTTGCCACCTACTGAAGTACCCCACATACCTTTGTTGATAGAGTATGCAGCCTTTTCGAAGTTCATTTCAACACCTTTGGATTTGAGGTAAGAAATTTCTTCTTCACGGCTCAGTTTCATATCACGGATGGGAGTGATAATTTCAACACCCGGAATCATGATATGGAAGATCATATCAAAACGCACCTGATCGTTACCAGCACCGGTACTACCGTGGGCTACTGCATCGGCACCTACTTCTCTTACGTATTCGCCGATAGCAAGTGCCTGGCTCATACGCTCTGCACTTACGCTCAGTGGGTATGTATTATTCTTCAGTACATTACCGAAAATGAGGTATTTGATCACACTATCATAATAAGAGCGTACTGCATTTACCGTCTTATGGCTCTTCACACCTAAATTGTAAGCGCGCTTTTCAATTTCCACCAGTTCTTCATCAGAAAAACCGCCGGTATTCACGATTACAGAATGCACTTCATATCCTTTTTCTTCGGTCAGATATTTAACGCAATAGGAAGTATCGAGTCCTCCGCTAAATCCCAGTACTACTTTTTTCATTTACTTATAGTGATAATGATTGTTGATAATAATATTCTCTATCTATAAAAAATTAAACAGGAAGAATCTTTTCTTGCTTGCTGCAGCAGCGCCGCCACCGCTTCCTCCTTCTTTTTCCTTACCGCTCTTAAGCAATACGAATCTCTTAAACCGCAGCCAGCGTTCGAACAACTTGAAGTTGTCAGAGAACTTACGCTTCCGCTGTGGATGCTGGATTGTACCGTTTGCAGCAACCATTACCTGTGGCTGTATATTTACATTATAATGAAATGCCGCCGCTGCACGTTTCTCCTCTTCTTCTTTTGCTTTCTCTACCGGATCATAAAGCATCGCAGTACATAAGCAGTTCTTGCGGTTCTTGCTGGTCAGCACATCAAAGTTAACACAACTACGACAACCTTTCCAGAACTCTTCATCATCTGTCAGTTCTGAATAGGTCACCGGCTCATAGCCCAGCTCGGAGTTGATCTTCATCACAGCAAGACCAGTAGTGAGACCAAAGATCTTGGCATCAGGATACTTCTCACGTGAGAGCTCAAATACTTTATGCTTAATGGCTTTCGCCACACCATGTCCACGGAATGCGGGGTTTACAATCAGGCCTGAATTGGCTACAAACTTTTCGTGTCCCCAGGCTTCTATATAACAGAAACCAACCCATTCACCTTTGTCAGTTACTGCAATCACAGCTTTACCTTCTTCCATTTTATGCTGTACATACTCTGGAGAACGCTTGGCTATACCTGTTCCTCTGGCCTTGGCAGAAGCTTCCATCTCGTCGGTAATGGTCTTACCATAATGCTGATCGTCAACGGTGGCTACCCGTACGATGATATTCGGATTTTCCAATCTTGTCAATTGAAAACGTTACAATAAATAAATTGATTCTATACCCATGCTTGATGGGGGGGAAATACCTTAATGGATTTGTGAAGAGGCATTAAGGTTGCGATAGCGGGCTGGCTAGGCGGCACTATCAAATACGAGGTCGTCGGGAAAGGTATCTAAAGACATTGAACCCAATGGAACACTCACCTTCCATCAGGGAAGGGTGAAAAGGAGAAAGAGTATGGGCCGCAAAGTTTTCCAACTTCAGTTCAGCATTAAATTGTTAAAAACTGTCTTTAATTAATCAACCGCAAAGTTATAATATTATTTATTCAATGTGGTCAAAAAATTTTCAGGTTTACTGTTAAATTTCCAGTGCAAAATTAACAAAAGCCGAGCCAAACAGAGATTTACAGGAAATATTTTTTTTCAATTTATATTTCGCCTGATCTACAGGAGTTTATAAAAAAGGAACCCTGGAAAGAGCTCCTCGTTTGCTTAGTTGTGTTAAATTAAACGGGTTGTAGGTATAGGAATAAATCAGGCTTCCGGGGCTTTGAACAGTTGTACCTCACCCAGTACAGGACAGGCCCTGGCACCGGTACAGGTGATCCGGACCCGCCCGGTAGGTGCCGGCATCGCCATCCACCAGACCGGCAGGATTTACAGTATTTCTGGAGCTGGAAGCTATTACTTTTACGTTTCAGTGCCAGGTTCTTCTTAAAACCACCTGGGCATACGCTGCAACACTTTCCTTCCCTTTATTCTAAATAGCAGCCGGCCTGGATGCCGGTTCACATTCTTTTATATTCAGAGTGCTCCGGTTCGTAGTACAGCTATTCCATCTTCATTGCCTGCCGGCTGCAGCCAGGTCCGATATCACTGAAAATGACAGTGCTGGCCTGATTATGATATATCGTCTGGTTTTATACCATGATCTCAGCAGGTAATACCATTGAAAGGTCCATTACTGTGATTGGCAGAGAAAATAAAGGAAGTGAAGGGTAAAATAGTGGCAATACAGGCGGCAGTTATAAATGAAAAAAATTGCATTTCAAAATCATTTACATTACATTTAACGACCAGCTACACAATACAATACACCATTCAATCATGTTATCGCCAAGAGCAAAACCAAAATGAAACATGAAAAAGCAGCATTTACACCGGAGAACATTTCTCAAAAACACCCTGGCCGCCGGAGTCGGCCTCACCTTGCTGGATACTCCTTCCAGGCTTTTTGCTAACGTAAAAAAAGAAAAAGTAAGAATGGGCCTCATCGGCGTTGGAGCCAGAGGACAAGGCCATCTTGAATTATGCCTGAACCGTGCAGATGTAGAAGTAGTTGCCATCGCTGATCCGGACACCAACTGGGCCATCCCCGGAGCAAGAAAACTCATTGACAAAATCTACGGCAGCAAAAGGAAAGTAGCAGAATACACGAACGGCCCCGAAGATTTCCACAACCTCCTTAAAAGAGACGACATCGATGCAGTCATCATCGCCACACCATGGGAATGGCATACCCCACAGGCAGTAGCTGCAATGAAAGCAGGCAAGACACCGGCAGTGGAAGTATGTGGCGCTACGGATGTAGCAGAATGCTGGCAGCTCGTAAACGTAAGTGAAGAAACAGGTGTGCCTGTATTTGCGATGGAAAACGTAAGCTATCGTCGTGATATCATGGCGGTGCTCAACATGGTTCGCCAGGGTTTGTTTGGAGAACTGATTCACCTGCAGGGCGGCTATCAGCATGACCTGCGCAAAGTGAAGTTCAACGATGGCAAACAGATTTATGGCGGCGGCGTAGAATTCGGCGAGAAGGGGCTTTCAGAAGCACACTGGCGTACCAACCACAGTGTACACCGCAATGGCGACCTCTATCCTACTCATGGTCTCTGGCCGGTAGCCAATATGATCAATGTAAACCGTGGCAACCGGCTGATCTCCTTAACATCCGTGGCCACCAAAAGTCGTGGCCTGCATAAATATATCGTTGATAACAGCAGCGAGAGTCATCCAAATGCAAAAGTACAGTTCAACCTGGGTGATATTGTTACGACACTGATCCGCACCAGCAATGGGGAAACGATCATGCTTTCGCACGATACAAATTCACCTCGTCCTTATTCCCTGAACTTCCGTGTACAGGGAACAAATGGGTTGTGGATGGATGATAAAGCAAGTGTGTATGTAGAAGGAAAGAGCCCTTATGATGAGTGGGAAAAAGCAGGCGCACCTGAAGATGCAAACAGCTACATGGGGAAATATGATCACCCGCTGTGGAAGAGATATACGAAGAGTTCAGCCGGCGCAGGCCATGGTGGCATGGACTGGTATGTGATCAATAGTTTTGTGGAAAGTATTAAGAGAGAAGCGCCATATGCACAGGATGTATATGACCTGGCTACCATGTATGCAATCACACCACTGAGTGAGGCATCAGTAGCAGAAGGTGGAAGTGTACAGTATATACCTGATTTCACACGGGGCAACTGGATCAATCGAAAGCCGATCTTTGCACTCGACGATCAATATTAAAAATGAAAAAGTCCGCAATAAAATTGCGGACTTTTTTTATGCACACAGATAAATGTCATTATTACGCTTTCTTCAATCCCACCTTATGACCACTCAGGCCATAATACAGGATATACAGGTAGCATGGCAGCATCACCACATAAGCAATATGCCTGTCAGAACCCTTTGCAATCGCCCCATAAATCAGCGGCAGAATCGCACCACCACAAATCGCCATCACCATGAATGCTGCACCGATCTTGGTATATTTCCCAGCTTTATTCATTGCCAGCGGCCAGATACCAGGCCACATTAAAGCATGTGATAAACTCAGCAAAATTACGCAGATGATAGATATCCAGCCATGAGTTGCCAGCGCGCCTACAGAGAGGACCAGCGCCATACTGGCACAAATGATCAGACCCGTTTTCTGAGAGATGACTTTTGGAATCAGTACGATACCGGAAAGGTAACCAACCGTCAATGCAATCAAACTATAAATACCCAGGTTAGTCGCTACCATTTTTTCCAGGCCATTGTATTCACCATACAATGCCAGTGAATCGATCGCCAGTACTTCCACACCTACATAAGCGAAGATACAAACTACACCCAGCAGCAAATGCGGCGGAATACCTTTCCTGGCACCGGCATCATCAGCTACTGCATCCTCTTCATCAGTATTGATTTCAGGCAGATCAGATTTTCTTACCATAAATGCAAGTGCCAGCAGCACCACCGTCATCACCAGGTAAGGCACCACTACACGCTGTGCCAGTGCCTGCAACTCTGCTTCTCTCGCAGCACCTGTGAGGGTGTTGATCTTTGCAGATAATTCAGTCGCATCACTGAATAACAACTGTACCAGTACGAAGATCCCGATCATACCAGCCACCTTGTTACAAATACCCATGATACTGATACGCTGGGCCGCTTTTTCGATGGGGCCCAGGATCGTTACATATGGGTTGGAAGCCGCCTGCAGCAAGGTCAGACCAGTACCCTGTCCGAATAATCCCAACAGGAATAATGGGAAGCTACGGGTGTATGCAGCAGGAATAAAAATCAGGGAACCTACAGCCATGATGAGCAGACCGAGGGACATCCCTTTTGTAAAACCAATTTTTTTCAGGATGGCAGATGACGGAATTGCCATTACCAGGTAGCTAATGTAGAAGGCGAAGGTGACGAAAAACACCTCGAAGTCTGATATTTCACAGGCCTGCTTCAAAAAAGGGATCAGCACGCTGTTCAACCAGGTCACAAATCCAAAAATGAAAAATAAAGTGCCGATAATGCCCATAGCTTTGCCATAATTGGCCTGCTGTTGTGATTGCATAGGTAATGGCTCTTTAATAGGTGTAGCGGAGTTCCCCATACTGCTGTTTTATATATTATTTAAACACTTTGATTGATAATTGCGAACATACTTAACAATTTCAGTATTTCCTAATGAACAACGATAGTTTGGCCGTTGTTAATAGACAGATGCTAAATTTTCACGCTAAATGGATTAAAAAGTATGTTAAATCAACCCTTCCTTTGCTTTTTGTTCACTATTCAATGAATTAGATAGATATTTTATACCATATTAGCTAAAACGTTTTTGCATCAGAAAAATAGGGATATTTTTCTTAAATATTTAGGAATTGTCAAAAAATAATTTATACATTTATCGCTGCAAAAATTACAGTAATTTAACACGTTAACACGTTTATGGTTCAACAAACAAAGCAAAGTACACATCCATCTTTCTTTGTACTGATACTTGTATTTTTCTTCTGGGGTTTCGTTGCTGCCTCGAACAGCATATTCATCCCCTTCTGTAAGGCACATTTCCACTTGAATCAGCTTGAATCGCAGCTGATTGATTTCTCATTCTATGGTGCTTACTTTATCGGCTCCCTGCTGCTGTACTTCTTATCAGCACTCAGAGGCGTTGATATCCTCAACAAGATCGGTTATCAGAAAGGTATTATCTACGGCCTCCTCATCTCAGTCGTAGGTGCTGTAGCGCTCATCGCTGCAGTCAATTTCGGTAGCGGCATGGCTAATGAAACCTATGCCTTTTATCTCATTCTGGGCGCATTCTTCATCGTCGCCCTTGGTTTTTCGCTTCAGCAGACCGCTGCCAATCCTTTTGCCTTCCTCCTGGGAGATCCTGCAAAAGGTGCTCACCGTCTGAACCTGGCTGGTGGTATCAATTCTCTTGGTACAACCATCGGCCCACTCATCGTGAGCATCCTGCTCTTCGGTAGTGCAAAAGGTGCTGCCAGCGCAGATACTGACATCAGTAAGATCAACACATTGTACATCCTGCTGATCGTCCTGTTCCTCGTTGCTGCTGCTATCTTCTGGTTCTCGAAAATGCCGAAAGAAACTTCGGACGAGCCATTTGAGCAATCACCCAAAGCAAGTAAAACCCTGGCAGCCATCACCGCATTGTTCGTGCTGATCATGATTGGCCTGGGCCGGGAAAACAAACTACCTTTCTTCGTGATCGGTATCGTTGGGATCCTTGCAGTCCTGTTCTATGCGAAAATCGTTTCGCAGAAAGGTGCAGGCCTTGCTACTGGCGGCGAAGGCTGGGGTGCTATGAAATACCCTCAGCTGGTACTGGGCATGATCGCCATCTTCGTATATGTCGGTGTGGAAGTGACCATCGCCAGCAATATGGGCGGCCTGCTCGAAACCAAAGGTTTCCTTACTGAAAACGGTCTCACCACCGCAGAAATCGATCCTTATGTTTCCCTGTTCTGGGGTAGTATGATGATCGGTCGCTGGACAGGTGCCATCTCCGTATTCAATGTATCGGAAAGAATGCGTAAAATCCTGTGCGTAATAGTGCCATTTTTCGCTTACGGCCTCGTGCTGGCAGCTAACTATGCAAAAGGTACAGATGTAAGCGTATTATACCCCTATGCAGGTATTTTGGTGATCCAGATCATAGGTTTCTTCGCTGGTCAGGACAAACCAGCACAAACACTTATGATTTTCGCCATACTCGGTATCCTTGCCAACGCTATTGGTCTGATGACGACCGGTTATGTTTCCCTCTTCAGCTTCATCAGCGGCGGTTTATTCTGCTCCGTTATGTGGCCTTGTATCTTCGCGCTTTCCATTGCTGGTCTGGGCAAGTACACAGCACAGGGATCTTCATTCCTGATCCTGATGATCCTCGGCGGCTCTCTCATCCCCCCGGTACAGGGCGGTCTGGGCGACGATCCAAGTATTGGAACGCATTATTCTTATATAATCCCAGTAATATGCTTTGCATATCTGGCATTCTTTGCATTCAGAGTTAAAACTATTTTAAAATCACAGGGAATAGATTATGAGTCAGCAATTAGCGGTGGGCATTGATATTGGAGGAACCAATACAAAGTTTGGCATAGTAGATCGCAGAGGTAATATTCTGTGTGATGGTCGTATGCTAACGAACCAACACGAAGACGTAAACGCATTCCTGGACGAACTGCACGGACACCTTTCCGTACTGATCGAGCAGGTAGGTGGTATCAAGAACATCAGAGGAATTGGTGTAGGAGCTCCTAACGGAAACTTTTATACCGGAAATATTGAATACGCTCCGAACCTTCGCTGGAAGGGTGTAGTTCCATTGTCGAAATTGCTGGAAGCTAAATTTGGTGTCCCTGCTGTTTTAACAAATGACGCAAATGCAGCTGCGTTGGGTGAATTCATGTACGGTGCTGCCAGAAGCATGAGAGACTTTATCGTCATCACCCTGGGTACAGGCGTAGGTAGCGGTATCGTCGCCAATGGTCAGCTGATCTATGGCCACGACGGCTTTGCCGGTGAACTGGGTCACTGTATCGTAATACCTGGTGGCCGTTTCCATCCCGGAACCAAGGCACATGGCTCACTGGAAGCTTACGCTTCCGCTACAGGTGTGACCAACACTGCACTTGAATTCCTGGAAACCCGCCCGGACACAAAAAGTCTGCTGCGTGAATTCAAAAAAGAAGAAGTAAATTCAAAAGTAATTTATGAAGCTGCCATGAAGGGCGATCCGCTGGCCATGGAAGTATATGAATTCACCGGTAAGATCCTGGGTGAGGCATTGGCGAACTTCGTCATGTTCTCCAGCCCTGAAGCGATCGTACTGTTTGGTGGTCTGACCAAAGCCGGCGATCTGTTAATGAAACCAGTTCGTGAGCATATGGAAAAGAACCTGCTGCCTATCTTCCAGAATAAGGTAAAGCTGGTATTCTCCGAACTGAAAGAAAGCGATGCTGCTATATTAGGTGCGAGCGCACTGGCATGGGAGATGAAAGATTAATACCAACATAAAGCACTTGTAATTTAAACATCATGCAAGATCGCAGACATTTTTTAAAAGCAGCGGCCCTCGGTGCCGCTGCTTTGTCTTTAGACGGGGTAAAGAGCGCACATGCAGCTCCGTTTGTAAAAAAAGACAGAAGCACTAAGCCCATCGTATTATCTACATGGGATTTCGGCCGTGCTGCCAACCTGGCCGCATGGGAGATTTTAAAGAAAGGTGGTCGTGCGCTGGATGCAGTGGAAGCCGGTGTGAAAGTACCGGAAGCCGATCCCAACAACCACACCGTAGGCTTCAGCGGTTACCCTGACCGTGATGGCCGTGTAACCCTCGATGCCTGTATCATGGATGAGAAAGGCAATTGTGGCTCCGTAGCTTCCCTGGAGCACATTACACACGCTATCTCCGTTGCCCGTGCGGTAATGGAAAAAACACCGCATGTAATGCTGGTGGGTGATGGTGCACTGCAATTCGCACTGTCACAGGGCTTTAAAAAGGAAAACCTGCTCACCCCCGAGTCCGAAAAGGCATGGAAAGAGTGGCTGAAAAAATCTGAGTATAAGCCTGTCATGAACATCGAAAATTCATCTTACGGACAAGGTTCTAACCCGACTACTTTCAGTCCCCGTATGCTGCCTGGTAACCAGTATAACCACGATACCATCGGTATGGTGGCGATCGATGCAAACGGAGACCTCTCCGGTGCATGCACCACCAGTGGTATGGCCTACAAACTCCATGGCCGTGTAGGTGATTCTCCTATCATCGGTGCTGGCTTGTATGTTGACAACGAGATCGGCGCTGCTACCTCCACAGGTGTGGGTGAAGAAGTGATCCGCATCGTAGGTAGCCACCTGGTTGTAGAACTGATGCGCCAGGGTTACTCCCCTGAAAAAGCTTGTAAAGAAGCCGTAGAACGCATTGTGAAGAAAGGTCCTGAAAGATCCAAAGGCCTGCAGGTGGGTTTCCTGGCAGTGAATAAAAAAGGTGAATACGGCGCTTATTGCCTGCAGAAAGGATTTAACTATGCAGTGCTTTCTGAGAAGGAAAATAATGTGCTGATTGACGGCAAAAGCTACTATAAATAAGAGCGCGTATCACCAGTAAGCACTCCCGGTTTAATACGGGACAATGATGGAGCGTTTAAATGCGCCATGCCTTCAGCTTACTTTTGCCACAAGCTCCCTATCAATAAGACATGATTACACTTGAAATATGTGCGGGTTCAGTAGCCTCCTGTATCGCAGCACAGGAAGGTGGTGCTAAACGTATAGAACTGTGTGACAACCTCCTGGAAGGCGGTACCACTCCCAGCTATGCCACCATTGCCCTGGCACGCGAAAAGGTGAATATTGACCTCTATCCTATCATCCGCCCGCGTGGTGGCGATTTCCTGTACGATGACCTGGAATATGCTACTATGCAAAAAGACATCCAGCTCTGCAAAGAACTGGGTTGCAATGGCGTGGTGATCGGCTTGCTGACCGCGGATGGCAAGGTGGATATACCCCGTACCAAAGCACTCGTAGAACTGGCATGGCCCCTGGGAGTCACCTTTCACCGCGCTTTTGATATGACGGCCGATCCTATGCAGGCGCTGGAAGACGTGATCAGCACAGGCTGTGAGCGGATCCTCACCTCCGGCCAGCGAAATACCGCTATCGAAGGTACTGAGCTCCTGAAAACGCTGGTTGAAAAATCAGCAGGTCGTATTGCCATCATGGTGGGTTCCGGCGTAAGAGCGAATAACATCGCTGCCCTGATCCAGGCTACCGGTGCCACAGAGTTTCACACCACCGCCAAAGGCTATAATGAAAGCAGGATGGTGTACAGGAACCCCAATGTGAGTATGGGAGGTATACCAGGCGTGCCTGAATATGGCATCTCACAAACACAGGTGGATGAAGTGAAGAAAATATTAACGCTGGCAAATAAATAGCCAGGCAAAAAAAAGAGGATGCTCATTACTTTGAGCATCCTCTTTTTTTATTACCAAATAGGCTTATTATAAATCGTTTTGTATAACCGCCTTATTCGCATTTATTTCATCCTGCGGGATCAGGAACTGCCACTGCTTATCCCCCGCTGGCATCGTCATCAGGCCACTGGTCAATGTAGTACTATGATTCGCCCCTGTTCTGTCCAGCGCTGCATTCATACGCTTCAGGTCAAAGAACCTGAACCCTTCTCCCCACAACTCAATCCGGCGCTGAAACAGGATCTCCTTCAATAATGCATCCCCGGTACTGGTGCTCTTTACATAACCGGGATCCCTGTTCACCGCTAAGGTATACAATACATCTGCCGCTGCGGCATCCTGCCCCATTCTTGCATCTGCCTCCGCCTCTATCAGGTACATTTCTGCTGCACGCATAATCGGTACATCCCCGATACTGCTGCTGGAACTGGCTGCCAGGAACTTCTTATTCATATATGGTTTCAGTAAGCCGCCTGAAGGCACCGTTACACCACTGCCATCCACACTCCACATCTTTTTACGTACATCCGTAGCACTGATCTGATTGTACAAAGTGCTGTTAATCGCTTTAGGATTCGTGCGGATATTGGTTGAGTTGAAGTTACAGGACATAAAAGCAAAAAAGGAATAAAAATAGCTGGTCTGCTCAGAAATCTGGTGACTGCCCCACATCCATTCACTGTTAGTATAGTCATTGAAACCAGCCTGGTAACTTGCATTCGTCATCAGCGTATAACCGGCCTTTGCCTCCGCTGCATATTTAGCAGCATCTGCCCAGTGTTGCTGTGTCAGGGCAATACGGGCTTTAATCCCTTTAGCTGTATTCACATTGATATGAGACTTATTATTCGGCGCAGATGCAACCGTCAAATCAGCAATCGCTGAATCAGCATCCATGTTCATTTGTTTATACACTTCTTCTACCGTAGCTCTTGGCTGGCCCTCTGTTACGTTTGTAGTCAATACCGGCACACCTAATTGTGTATTACCCCCGCTGCCATCATAGCGGATGGCAAAGTACTGTACCAGGTTCCACATGGCCCAGGCCCTGTAAGCATAAGCCTGTCCCTTGATGTTCTTCCTGTCACTTTCTGATCCAACCGCCCCGTCTATATTATTGATGATCATATTCGCATTGGAAATGATTTTATAATAAAAGAGGTAGCTATATTTCAATAAGGAGGCAGAAGAATTACGATGCATAGTCCACTTGTAGGTCGGATTATACCAGCTATTGCCTGCAGCCGTCATCACCAGGTCCTCACCCAGCATGTCGTTTATAATCATCATACTTCCCTGGCCGCCCTGATCCTGATTATCATATTGCTTGTAGAGGGAGCGGTGAATACCATTGATGGCATTCCAGGCATTGTCAACAGTAGTAAATACCTGGTCAGAAGCATAACTGTCTGTAGGCATCGTATCCAGGTAATCCTTCTTGCACGCTGAAAAAGAAAATAAGGCCGCAGCAGAAAGTATATATATAAAGTTCTTCATTAGTCAATCCTGTTTTAGAGTGAAACATTAATACCAAAAGTCACAATGCGGGAAGGCACATATCCGTTTGAAGTCACACCAGTATATGACTGGGTGATATTCATGCCTTTCCGTGCAGAGAACATCGCCAGGTTTTCACCACTTACAAATACATTTACAGCATCCAGGTGCAATCTTGAAATGGTACGTTTGGATAAAGTATAACCCAGTGATACCCTTCTCAGGTTCAGGAACGAAGCGTCTGTAAGCCAGCGGTCAGAAGTGGCACTGGCCAGGTTAGTTGTTTCAGATGCATCCATTCTTGGTACATTTGTTTTATCGCCTGCTTTCTGCCAGCGTTTCAGCGCATCTTTATGCAATGCAGTACCATAAGTACTTTCATGCATCAATGCCGCGTAAGTGGCATCATATACTTTGCCACCGATCTGGTAACTTAACAGGAATGACAATTCAAAATTCTTATATGTCAGGGTATTGGTAATACCACCATATACATCAGGTATAGCAGAACCTGCATAGTGGTATTTGGCATTATTGATATTGGTCGTAACCGTGTCTCCTGACTTTAACACCCAGGTATTCGAAGTATCGGTCAGCGCCTGTGCCCTGAACAAAGGAGAACCCGTAGCTTCATTCACACCTTTGTATTCGCGCAGCCAGTAATCGTACATGCCATGCCCTTCGGTCAGTTTCTTGGTGCCGCTGATGATCTCACTGCTAGGCAGTTTGGTCACCTTGTTTTTGTAGGTAGTGGCATTTACATCTATTCTCCATTTGAAATCTTTTACCTTCAGCACATCTGCACCGATGTTTACTTCAATACCCCGGTTGTACATCGTACCGATGTTAGCATATTGTTCGGTCACACCACTGGATAAAGGTAATGGTACGCTAAACAGGAGGTTGCTTGACTGGCGGTGGAAATATTCCACGCTACCTGTAATACGTTGCTTGAGGACACCAAAATCCACCCCCACATCATAGGTTTTATTCTGTTCCCACTGCAGCTTACTGCCAATTGAGCTCTGCAACATACCTGCTTCATCTGCATTTGAATAAGGTTCGTACAATGCCTGCCATGCATAGTAAATTGCATTTTCATTCGCATCCAGCAGGGCATCATTACCGACTACGCCATAGGATGCACGTAATTTCAGGAGGTCAATAAAACTGATATTTTTGATGAAGTTTTCACCATCCATTCTCCAGGCTGCACCAATTGAATAGAAGTTACCCCAGCGCAGGTCATTGGAGAAACGGCTGGTTCCATCCCGGCGGAATGAACCGGACAGGAAATATTTATCATCGTAACTATAATTCAACCTGGATAAATAACCTTCTGTACGGTATTTCACCTGGTAAGAATAAAGACTGTTGGTCGTCGTAAAGTTGATCAGTTCAGAATTGCCTGCATCGAGAATGATGTTCTGACGGGAGCCATACAACAGGTCCCTGGTCAGGTCATAATTTTCATGGCCTACCAGTGCTTCCACCCTGTGTTTGCCAAATGAATGTCCATAGTTCAGCAGTTCATTCATAGTGAACCCCACTCTCATCAGGTTCTCACGGGAAGCCCTGCCGGCAGGAGCCCCGTCACCTACAGTTGTGTTATCATAAGTACCATAGAGGGTGTTGGTGATATCTACACTTAGATTGGTTGTGAATTTAAAGTCACGCAGAAAACTGATTTCTCCAAATGTTCTGGCAGATAAGTTATTACGTTTGAAATTGTTGTCGTTGTATTCTGTTTCCGCAATCACATGCCGGCCAGGATAAGCACCACTCGGACGGGCTTTCAGACCATATGCTGTCATATTACCCAGGTCATACATTTTATTACCATTGTCGTCCAGCAGGTAATCGCCGGTAGCGGGATCGTGGGCATATACAGGATAAATAGGTCCTATGTTGCGGGCAAAGTTGAATGGATTGACATAAGAAGTACTACCATCCGTATTTGCCTGGTTGGAAGTAATATAGCTTCCGTTGGCATTAATACCTGTTTTAAACCATTTCAGGGGCTGTGTATTCAGGTTGATACGACCAGTCACACGCTGGAAATCGGACTTGTTCACGAATCCTTTTTCTTTCACATATCCCAGGGAGATGAGGTAATCGCTCTTCTCACTGTTGCCATTGAAATTAACGTTGTAATCTCCACGGACACCCGTGCGTTGAATAGCTTTTTCCCAATCCAGGTCTTCTGCATAGCGCAGTTTGGCATTGGGATTCAGTTTTCCATCTGTGCCTACAATCTCATTGTTGGCTACATTGAAAGGATTATAAGCCAGTTGCTCGAAGATTCCTTCTTTTCCAGCCACCTGTCCTGCAGCAATAGCACTTGCATCGCTCAGGGAATAATTACTTTTCAGCAATGAGTTGCGATATGCTTCCCACATGAGCGGGTAATATTCCTCTGCACTGACACGATCGTACTCAGGTAAACCACGGCTGGTTACGCCCTGCATAGCCCTGATGCTGATATGATTACCTCTTTGCTTTCCTTTTTTGGTCGTGATCATGACTACGCCATTTGCGGCGCGGGCTCCATACAAGGCAGAGGAGGCAGCATCTTTCAGCAGGGAAATACTTTCTATATCGTTGGCATTAATGCTTGAAATATCACCGGAATAGGGAACACCATCCACCACGTACAGGGGCTCACTGCTGGCATTGATAGAACCGATACCACGTATACGGATGCTGGGGCCATCACCCGGCTGACCAGAACCTGCATTTACCTGTACACCCGGGGCTGCGCCTTCCAGTGCATTAAATGCATTGGTGACAGGCCTGCTTTCCAGGGTTTTCCCTTCCACCTGTGCCAGGGAGCCGGTAAAGGTTTTGCGGTTGGCCGTACCATAGGCAATCACCACCACTTCATTCAGGCCTTTTGTATCCAGGACCATGGTTACATTCACAGTCGAACGGCCTTTTACCGGCACTTCCTGATCTAAATAACCTACGTAGCTAATCACCAGGGTAGCGGTAGTAGGTGCTTCCAGCTGGAATTCACCATTGGCATTGGTGACAGTGCCTTTGCCTGTTTTAGCAATCCTTACACTTACACCCGGCAGTGGTGCTCCGGAAGCATCCGTGATAAGCCCTTTCACCGGATTATCGGCTATCACCTGCGAGCCGGGAGCAATACCCACCAACTTTCCTGACATCACCTTGAAAGTGAGACCGGTATGGGTCAGTGCCTGTTCCAGCACCTTTTCCAGTGGTTGATTATCTACGTTGACAGTAACTTTTTCATCAGTGGCAATCAGGTCATTGCTGTATACAAACCGGTAATCACTTTCCCTTTCAATCAGCTTAAGTAGCCTGGCCAGCTTAATTTCCTCCAGATTTAATGTGAACCGCTGCTGCGAATAAACATTCGCAGACACCTGCATACAGGTCAGCAATATCACCGTAAAGGCCAGTTTCATGACAAAAAAAACTTTTAAAACAGATTCAGGTTTTGGTAAAAAAGACAGAAGTCTGGTTTTTTCCATACTTTTAGATTGATTAAAGGTCAATAAAATACAGGACCAGCCTCATCGCCAAATGAAGCAGCCGGTAACTGTAATGATCTTGGTTGAAGGGGGAATGTTCGTAGCATTTCCCCTTTTCATTTCATGTTGTAATTAGAAACAGGTATGTGTTTACATCAAAAATGCATACTGCGGTTTAGTTTTTATGAGATATTAAGTTCAATAGTTATAAGCAAAAATTTGGTTGATATGACCCTTAGGCTATCGTTTTATAATGACCTGCTTTTTATCGATATGATAATGGAACATGGATGAAAACTGCAATGCATCCAGTGTCTGTTCAACTGTTTCATTGGCGAAGGTGCCGGTGAACCGGTAATTCTTCACTGCGGAATCCTGGAATATGATGTGTACATCGAACCAGCGTTCCATTTTTATTGCGATGTCTTCAAATCTTTCATTGTTGAAAATGAGATAGTTCTCTTTCCATGCGGTTTCAACCACCAGGCTGTCCTTCGGATTGATACGGACCTCACTCAACGTATATTGTTCTTTGCCTGTTGTCGCTGTATTTGAGGGTGCAATGACTGCTGCTTCCTGGTTCGGCAACACGATCTTTTGATTAGGTGCCAGTATGATTTTTTCAGGCTTGTCTCCTTTGATCGTCACTTCTACTTTACCCTGGATGAGGGAGGTTTCCACCGTTTTATCGTCCCTGTACGATCTTACATTGAATGTTGTGCCCAATACAGTGATATCCATCTTGCGGGTATGAATCAAAAATGGCCTGTTTTCATCTTTTTGTACATCAAAAAAAGCCTCTCCTTCCAGTACTACTTCACGGCTGTCAGACTTGCCATAGTCGTAATTCAGTTTACTGCCTACGTTCAGCCATACGACCGAACCATCCGGCAGGGTAATCTTTGAGCGGGAGCCATGCCTGGTTGACACCTCGCTGGACAGTAGTTCATGGCCCGGGTACCTTTGCCCCGATCCCGGCCAGATGCCCCATATGACAATACCGGCGATGAGGATACTGGCGGCTACTGCCATGCTGCGGAAAAGCACCCGTTTAGGTTGTTTTGCCTGTATGGCAGGTGACTGGATCAATTTCATGTGCTTTTCCAATGCCTCTTCAACCCCTGTAACCGGATCAGGGGTCTTCAGCGATATCTCCTTCATCAGAGAAGCATAGTACCTTAAAGCCGGGTCATCTTTCAGTAACATTTCCAGTTCCCGCAATTCATCAAGGGTTGCTTCCCCCGAAATTTTCCTTGCCAGTAATAACCAGATTCTACTTTGATCCATATAAAAAATAAAAGGCTTCAATTATCAGGACACAGAAAATGAAAGAATCCACTAAAGGAAATTCAATTTTTTTTAAAAAAAGTTGAAATGAATGCTGGTAAAGGGTTTAACCCGGCGGGCAGACAATAAACTATCTTACTTATCCCTGGAAAGGCAGGTATAATTTTAGGGATTCACTGATCTTTTTGCCGGCAATGGCCATTTGTACGTCAACCGTATTGACGGAGATGTCTAAGATACGGGCTACTTCTTTATATTTTAATCCGTCTTCCCGGACCAGTTTAAAGATGATCTTACACCTGGGAGGCAGGTTATTTACCGCTTCGCTTATTTTTTTAGCCATTTCGCCGGAGATCAGGAGCTGCTCCGGGCTTCGGTCTCCGGCACTCATTTCCACATCCAGTTCGTCAAGACTAAAGTGAGGTAACTTTTGCCTGTTCAGGTAATTCAGGGAAAGGTTTTTCGCTGCCACATACAGGTATACTTTCAGGCTGGCAATCTCTAAGAGCCGCTCCCGGTTCTTCCAGACGTTCACAAATACGTCTGAAGCAATTTCCTCTGCCGGCTCCATCGATTTTACAATTGTATATGCAAACTTGCTAAGCGGCTTATAAAATAACCTGAATAATTGCCGGTAGGCATCTTCATCACCTGTAGCGACCCTTCCGGCTAACATGCTTATAGTGGCCTCATCTATCATTGCTCCCTGCTCCCCTGGATTAGTTGTAGTGTAAGTTCATAAGACGGTTAAAATTAGTTAAGAAGAATGAAAACTCCCACTTAATATTTGACCGGCAGTGCATGATTTCGAAATAATTCAGGCTGACAGCTGGCTGCCCCCTGATACCTTTTTCTCATTTTTTAATACAAATGCTACAAGCGTACCTTATACATTTATGATTTTTGTCGTTTCTGCTTAAACAAGCACAAAAATTCTACCTCCGTAAGAAGATTTTTTTTAATTTTCGGTCTCGTTTTTAAACCGCATCTAATCCAAATTAACAATCATGACGCTAAATCATCAGGAAATTGAACTGATTGACAGTTTCGAACAAATAGCCGTGGATATATATCCTACCGCTAAAGACGGTTCCAAAGCAGTGGCACAGGAAATAGCAGCATTGATCAAAGCAAGACAGGCCGCTAACCAAAAGGTAGTATTAGGCCTGGCTACCGGCTCTACTCCAAAGTATCTTTATGCTGAACTTGTCCGCCTTCACAAAGAAGAAGGTCTGAGTTTCAAAAACGTGATCACTTTCAATCTGGATGAATACTATCCGATCGAACCAGATGCGCTGCAGAGCTACAACAGGTTCATGAAGGAACAACTGTTCAACCATGTTGACATTCCTTTAGAAAACACCCACGTACCAGATGGTACCATTCCAAAGGAAAAAGTGAAAGAATTCGCAGCTGAATATGAAGCAAAAATTGAAGCTGCCGGTGGTATTGACCTGCAAATTCTCGGTATTGGTACCAATGGCCATATCGGGTTTAATGAACCAGGATCTGCCATCAACTCCCACACCCGCCTCGTAACCCTGGACAACTCCACAAGAATGGCCAATGCATTCGAGTTTTCCAATATGAGCCTGGTACCCCGTCTTGCTGTAACAATGGGTCTGAGCACCATTTTCAAGGCAAAACGTGTAGTACTGCTGGCATGGGGTTCTCATAAATCAAAGATCGTTCAGCGCTCTGTAGAAGGTCACAGCACTGACCAGGTGCCAGCTTCCCTGCTGCAACAGCACCCTGACTGCAAATTCGTAATCGATGAGCAGGCGGCAGAAGACCTGACCCGTAACAAGGAGCCATGGCTGACAGGTGACTGCGAATGGACACCTAAACTGCGTCGTAAAGCAGTAACCAACCTCGCCCTGAAGCTGAACAAACCAATCCTGATGCTGACTGACCGTGATTACAACGAAAATGGTCTGAATGACCTGATCGTTCAATACGGTTCTGCATACGAATTAAATATCGAAGAGTTCAATGGTCTCCGTGATACCATCACCGGATGGCCAGGTGGTAAGCCAGGTGCACAGTTGCCCAGCCACCCGGAACGTTCTGAGCCACTGAAAAAACGTGTGCTGATCTTCTCCCCTCACCCTGATGATGACATCATCTCCATGGGTGGTACCTTCATCCGCCTGCACGAACAGGGTCATGATGTACACGTAGCTTACCAGACTTCAGGTAACATCGCCGTGACTGACGAGTTCGTACTGCGCTATATCGACTTCGCAGTAGGCTTTGAAGATATGTTCGGCATCGACCGTAGCAAGAGCTCCCAGGTACTGGCGGATGCCAAGGCATTCCTGGCCAGCAAGAAACCTTCCCAGAAGGATTCTCCTGAGATCCGCGCTATCAAAGGCCTGATCCGTCGTGGTGAAGCGAAAGCTACCTGCCGCTATGTAGGTATTCCTGAAGAAAATATCCACTACAATAACCTGCCTTTCTACGAAACAGGCCTGATCGAAAAAGCACCTGCCAGCCAGGCTGATATCGATATCACCAAAGAACTGATTCGTAAGGTTAAACCACACCAGATCTATTGTGCCGGTGACCTCGCCGATCCACATGGTACCCACAAAGTATGTCTGGAAATCATCTTCGCTGCACTGGATCAGCTGAAACACGAAGAATATATGAAGGATTGTTGGGTATGGCTGTACAAAGGTGCATGGCAGGAGTGGAAGATCAATGAGATCGAAATGGCAGTGCCAATGAGCCCTGACCAGGTAAGACAAAAACGCCTGGGTATCTTCATCCACCAGAGCCAGAAAGACGTCGTGCCATTCCAGGGTACCGATAGCCGTGAGTTCTGGGAAAGAGCAGAAGATCGTAACGCAGATACTGCAAACCTGTACGACCAGTTAGGTTTACAGAAGTATGCGGCGATGGAAGCCTTCGTAAGGTATCATTTCATGTAAGAATTTGCTTGCTATACGAAAAGGGTGATTGGGCAACCAGTCACCCTTTTTTATTACACTACGTACTCTGCAATAACCTTCGTCTAAACACTCCCTACGTATAGCCTTATTATTGAATAGCCTCTCCTACCCCTCATTCCCAACAAATAAAAAGGACTCCTTTCAATTTTTGCACCATTTAATTTTGATACTTTCATTTTCAAAATGAAAATATTCTTTACATTTATAAATCAAAAATTTCAACCAATTCTGTATTTCCCGAAGACCTTATTTCCACAAATCAATTGATTGTCATCTATTAAATTGTTACCAATATGAGACTGCTCCTCGCCAGCAGATCCGCCGCTTACCTGGCCCTATTCCGTGCCATTGCATCAAACAGACTTCCAAGCCAACGGCGTTATCTTTTCAATGACCCATTTGCCAAATATTTCCTGCCACCCAATCTTCGCATGCTTGCCAGTCTGGCTGCCGTACCAGGACTCAACTACATCATCAGCAAAATGCTTGACTCCCGCTTTTCAGGTGCCCTCAGCTCCTGCCTGGCCCGAACGCGGCTCATCGATGTAATGATCCTTGAAACGATCCACAACTATGGCATCAATCAACTTATCCTCTTCGGTGCCGGCTATGATTGCCGCATTCACCGGCTCGATTTTAAAACCAAACTCGCATTTGTAGAAATCGATCATCCCGGTCTGCAGGAAGCAAAAAGAAATGTACTTGAACACCTGAAACAAAAACCTACTGAATTTATTGACTATATCTCCGTGGATTTCAGCAATCAACAACTGGAAACCACCATTCCCCATCACCTGCTCAAACATCATTACAAGACTTTACTCGTCTGGGAAGGTGTGACCAATTCACTCACAATTCCTATTGCTGATAAGCTCTTCCAATATTTCAGTAAATTTACAAGCGGCACCAGGATTATTTTCATCTATATCGATGACAAAGTCCTTACCCATACCCAATCTTTCTTAGGTACAGCGATTTCTCCAAAAGAATTGCGGCAGCAACAGGAGTTCTGGAACTTCGGAATGGCCCCTTCCAAAATGAAACAATTCCTGGCAGGCTATAATATGGACCTGCTCTATGACGTTGATGCTGATAATTACAGACATGCCTGCTTTGGCAAAAGCGCTGACAAAATGAATGGATTGGAATACTACAGGGTAGTAATGGCCGTAGTAAAATAAAGTTATGCATATACACATCTTCATGCATGTGCCCTTTGAAGGCCCGGGATGCATTATTGACTGGATAAATTCCAGGGCACATGAAGTCACCTACACACACTGGTATCGACACCCCACTCCACCGGCTGCGACCGATTTCGATTTCCTCGTTGTAATGGGAGGCCCCATGGGTATTCATGATGAAAGCGAATATCCCTGGCTGGCGGTAGAAAAAGCCATCATCAGACAAGCCATTCATGACCAAAAACCGGTGCTCGGCATTTGCCTGGGCGCTCAGCTCATTGCACATGTACTGGGTGCAAATGTGTATGCGAATGAGCAAAAGGAAATAGGCTGGTATCCCGTGCAGTTTAGTCCCTCATCACCGGTGAAAGGACTGCCGCAGGAAATGAGGGTATTTCACTGGCATGGAGATACTTTCGATCTGCCTGCAGGAGCTGCAGGATTTGCTGCTTCAGCAGCGACACCCAATCAGGCCTTTGTATATAAGGAAAAGGTGATTGCCCTGCAGTTTCATTTTGAGGTGACACAGGAAAGCCTGGACAGTATGGTGCAGCATGGAGAAGAAGAGCTGGTGGCAGCACCTTATGTGCAGGACAGGGGACTGATACAGGATCTGGCCGAATTTATCCCGGAGAATAATGAGCTGATGTATGGCGTGCTGGATTATTTGACGGCTGAGTAGCTATGGAATTAAACTGAGGAGCGATGGAATTAAATGGATGAGGAGCTATAAAATTACATGGCGGAATAACTATGGAATTAAATGGCTCAATAGCTCCCCCGATTATTTCGTATTTTTACCCTCATGGAAAAGTACGATATCCTGATTGTTGGCGCTGGTCCTATAGGACTGGCATGTGGACTCGCAGCACAAAAGGCCGGATTAACCTACCTCATCATAGAAAAAGGCTGCCTTACCAACTCACTTTACAACTACCCGCTCTACATGACCTTCTTCTCCACTTCTGAGAAGCTGGAAATCGGAGGCATTCCCTGGGTCTCTATCAGTGCCAAACCCATTCGCCCTGAGGCACTTGAATACTACCGCCGCGTAGCGGTGTCAAATAAGCTGCAGGTTCGCCTGTTCGAACAGGTGGAAAGCATTACCCCGGGGTATACTATTAAAACCAGTAAAGCAACTTATACAGCTGATAATGTCATTATCGCCACAGGCTTTTACGACATCCCGAATATGCTGCATATTCCGGGGGAAGAACTGCCAAAAGTAACACACTATTATAAGGATCCTCATTTTTATGCTACCCAAAAGGTGCTGGTGGTAGGTGCCAATAACTCCTCTGTGGATGCAGCACTGGAAACCTATCGCAAAGGTGCAGATGTGACCATGGTGATCCGGGAAGGCGAAATTGGAAAACGGGTGAAATACTGGGTAAAACCGGATATTGAGAATCGTATTGCAGAAGGGTCGATCAAGGTTTACTATCATTCTAACCTGAAGGCAATCAGGGAGCGGGAAGTGGATATCCTGACACCGGAGGGCATGGTGACGATTGAGAATGATTATGTATTGGCGCTGACAGGTTATCAGCCGAATTTTGGCTTTTTGGAAAAGGCAGGAATTCAGTTGTCAGCTGATGAGATGCGCAGACCAAAATATAATCCTGATACGATGGAGACAAATATGCCGGGGATATACCTCGCGGGTGTAGTTTGTGGTGGTATGGATACCGGGGTATGGTTCATCGAGAATTCAAGAGATCATGCGGATAAAATCGTTGCGAATATCTTAAGTAAAAAATAAGGTCCCACAAAGCGGGACCTTATTTTTTGCGGATTTTTTTAAATAATATTCACTTCCCTTTCCAGCAAGACCCCAAACTTCTCCTCCACACTATCCAGCACTTTCTGCGATAAATCATAAATCTCCCCACCTTTCGCTTCCCCATAATTCACCAGCACCAGCGCCTGCTTTGCATGTACCCCTGCATCTCCTTCCCTGTATCCCTTCCATCCACACTGCTCTATCAGCCACCCGGCCGCCAGCTTAAACTGATCTCCTTCTACCGGATACGCCACTACATTCGGATACGCCGTCTTAATCCGTTCATAATCCCCTGCCGTCACTGTCGGGTTCTTAAAGAAACTTCCCGCATTCCCAATCTTCGCAGGATCAGGCAACTTGGAAGACCTGATATTGATCACCGCCTGGCTTATAGCCTGGATACTCAGGTCCTTTACCCCCATCACATTCAACTCCGCCTCTATCGCCCCATAACTGGTATTGAACTGCGGATGCTTACTCAGTTTATAGGTGACTGACAGGATCGCAAACTGTCCCTTGTATTTATGTTTAAACACACTCTCCCTATATCCAAACCGGCAATCTTCCTTTGTAAAGCTCACCACCTCTTTTTCTTCCAGGTGCAAGGCTTCCAATGAATGAAATGTATCCTTGATCTCCACCCCATAGGCCCCGATATTCTGCATGGGACTCGCCCCCACATTACCCGGGATCAAAGACAGGTTCTCCAATCCGCCCCTGTTATGCTTTATATTCTCCATTACAAACCCATGCCAGCTCTCCCCGGCACCCGCTTTCACATATACATAATCGTCATCCTCCCCTACTACGTCAATCCCCTTTATCCCATTCTTCAGGATCACCCCGTCAAAATCTTTCGTAAAGAGCACATTACTTCCTCCTCCCAGGATCATGCGGGGCAGGTCCCTGAACTGTGGAGCACTCAACAGCTCCCGCAACTCATCAGCATTGGAAAAACCAGCAAAGTACCTGGACCGGGCAGCAATGCCAAACGTATTATAAGGCCGGAGCAAAACATTTTCAGAAATCAGCATATGGTCGTAAATTTATAAACACACATTACTGACAAAGATAACAAAAGCATGTCTCAAACAGCCGTAGTAATAGGAGCTACCGGGTTGACCGGTAGTAACCTGGTCACCCTGCTCCTGCACGATGATCGTTTCAGCAAGGTAAAAGTGCTGCTGCGTACTCCTTCGCTCAAGCAGCGCCCGGGCCTGGAACCGGTGATTGTTGACTTCAACGATGAGGAAGGCTTAGCCCAGGCACTCACCGGCGATGCCGTCTTTTGCTGTATCGGCACTACCATCCGCCAGGCCGGCAGCCAGGAGCAATTCAGGGAAGTGGATTTCGGTATCCCTGTACGTTGTGCCACCATCGCCCGCAGGCAGGGTGTGAAGCAGTTCCTGCTGATGTCAAGCATTGGTGCGAACGCGGCTTCAAAAACCTTCTACCTGCGTACCAAAGGCGAAACAGAGAATGCGATCATGGCATTGGCCTTCCCTGGCTATCACATATTCAGGCCTTCTATCCTGGTAGGTGCGAGAAAAGAATTCAGGTTCGGGGAATGGTTTGGATATATCCTCACCAGTTTATTTTTCTTTTTCCTGCTGGGAAAATGGAAAAAGTACAGGGCAATCAAGGCAGAAAATGTGGCACGGGGAATGATCTATGCAGCCACCAATACACCTAATGGCGCACATATTTATGAGTCAGATAAAATAAAGGAAATGGCAAACTGGGAGAAGGAAAGGATTATACGTAATCCACATCAGGCACAATAAAGACACTCCTGAACTGCTTTTCTGCCAACAATTTAATAAACGTTTCTCTCAGCAATTGCTTCGTTTGTGCAATCACTTTAGTATCTCTCGGTAGCTTGATCATCATCTCCTGCAGGTAATAATTCCTTACCCTGCCTACCAATGGCGCTGCCGGCCCTACCAGGTGTGGCCCGATATGCGGCCTTAACCAGTTAGCCAATACCATCGCGGCCTGCTCCACTACTTTCTGGTCTTTATGTTTCAAAGTCAGCTTTAGCAAACGGAAGAAGGGTGGATACCCAAAGTTCTGCCGCTCTGCAATCTCCGCTGCATACATGGCCTTATAATCATGAATGGTTACATAGTGCAAAATAGGGTGCTGTGTACGGTAAGCCTGGATCAACACCTTGCCCTTGCCATGCTTACGGCCGGCACGGCCACTCACCTGCTCCATCAGCTGGAAGGCTCTTTCATTCACCCTGAAATCAGGGAAGCCCAGCAGGTTGTCCGCACTCAGGATGCCTACCAAACTCACATTCTCAAAGTCCAGTCCTTTCACCACCATCTGTGTACCCACGAGAATATCAATCTCCTGGTTCTCCAGCAGCTGGATCATTTTATTATGACTATCCTTGTTTCGCACAGCATCCATATCCATACGGGCGATGCGTGCTTTGGGGAACAATTCCTGCAAATCGGTTTCAATCTTTTCCGTTCCAAAACTCTTCGTTACCAGCGACTGACTGCCACAGGCTGCACAGGTATGCACGTAAGGATAACGGGTACCGCAGTAATGACAGGTCAGCTGATCCTGGTGCCTGTGATAGGTAAGCGATACATCACAATTCTTACAGGTCGGAATCCAGCCACAGGTAGTACACATCATGAATGGGGCATACCCTCTCCTGTTCTGGAACAGGATCACCTGTTTACCCTGTGCGATGGTACTATGCACCGCCTGAATCAACTGCGGTGAAAAGTTTTCCTGCATCTGTTTTTCTGCCTGCACCTTCTTTACATCTACAATCTCGATCTCCGGCATTTCGAGTCCGCCAAAGCGTTCGCTCAGCTCCACCAATCCATACTTGCCCTGGGTGGCATTAAAATACGACTCCAGCGAAGGAGTGGCAGAACCTAACAAAACCTTTGCTTTAAAAAGACCGGCATAGTAAATAGCTGCATCCCTGGCATGATAACGGGGAGCAGGATCCTGCTGTTTATAAGAGGGATCATGCTCTTCGTCGAGAATGATCAGGCCCAGGTCATGGAAAGGCAGGAGCAGGCTGGAACGCGCGCCCAACAGGATGCTCAGCTCACCACTCTTTACTTTGTGCCATATTTCTACCCGCTCATTGTTATTGAAACGGGAGTGATAAATACCGATTTTATTCCCAAAATGCTTTTGCAGCCGGCGTACAATCTGCGCAGTGAGTGCAATCTCCGGCAGCAGGTAGAGTACCTGCTTGCCATTGGCAATGTACTCTTCAATCAGCTTGATGTACAACTGCGTTTTACCGCTGGAGGTGACACCATGCAATAGCGTAACCGGTTTCTGTTCAAAGCTGCTTCTTATATCCTGCAGGGCTTTATCCTGTGCAGGACTCAAAGTGAAATCTATCTGTACATCTACCTTGCCGCCACCGGGCACGCGGTCTACCACTCTCTTTTCAATCCACACGATTTCCTTATCCACCAGGCCTTTCAGTTGGGCGGCAGAGGCACCTGATTTTTTGAGCAGTTCGCTTTGCAGCACACTTCCCTGTGTCTTTACCAGGTGCAGGTAAGCCAGCAGCAATTCCATTTGCTTGGGGGCTTTGCCCATTGTATTGAAAAGGTTAGCCAGTTCTTCCTCTGCTTCGTAGCGGGCATGGAGCTGAACGTAGTTTTCCTTTTTTTCTTTATATACTTCTTTCAGCTCTTCGTAGATCAGCAGTACCTGCTTTTCGATCAGTTTTTTGATCACAGACAGTACTTCCAGCTTGTCGAGAATGAGCTGCACTTCTTCAATACGGAGTTCTTTGCGGATGTGCAGTGCTTCTGCAATCAGGTATTCATCATCATCCAGGTCCGTGAAATCATCGCCATAGGCTTCGTTGAAGAGCAGGACCGTTTCGCTGGAGAGTTTGAGGTGTGCAGGCAGGGCGGCATTGAGCACTTCCCCTTCACTACACATATAGTAGGCTGCCAGCCATTCCCAGAAGGAAAGCTGGGTAGGATACACTACCGGGTCTTTGTCCAGAAGGTCCAGCAATGGTTTTGTTTTGTAATCAGGCGGGGCCAGTTCGTGAATGGCTTTTACCACACCGGCATACTTCTTCTGGCGGCCTAACTGCACAGCCACGCGGCTGCCCACTTTCAGCGTGTCCAGCATATGATCAGGTACTGCATAAGTGTAATTCTTAGGCAGTGCTAATGGAAGTATGACATCGGCAAATTTCATCGGTAACTTAACAATTCTTTTTCCATGATATCAAACACCTGTTGTTTCAGCGCCGGCAGATCTTCCATGGTCATACCTGCTACACTCACAGGCGGCAGGTATACAATGCGGCAGCGGCCAGGGTTGAGGTGCTGAACTTTAGAACGAGGCAGGCGGTCCTTACAATCCAGGTATAATACAGGTTGCAGGGCGGTCTGGGTCTCAATCGCTATGCGGAAAGCCCCGTTATGAAAAGATGTGAGGGGCTTATCAGTATCGTTGGTAGTACCTTCAGGAAAGATGAGGATAGACACCCCTTCCCTGATGGTAGCAATGAGTTCGCGCACGCTCCGGGAGCGGGCTTTTGCATCAGAACGGTCTACAGGTACAACGGCATGCTTATAGATAAAACCAAACAGGGGTATTTTCTGCATTTCGATTTTGCCCAGGGGGCGGAAAGGCAGACGCATAACACCAACTGCCAGCGCAGCATCGAGGTAGGTACTGTGATTTACGACATAGATGAAAGGAGTCTTGTCTTTACGATCGTATTTATAGATTCTTTTGACAAAGATCCCTACGGCAGGGAACCAGGTGCGTGACCAGAACCACAGGAAATAGTAGATTACATTTCCACCTCTGATTCTACCTAAAAAGGAGGCAAGGAAGATAAATGGAAGTATGAGTAACATGACCCCTACAAAGATAATTGAGGCATACAGGATATACACCCATTGAATTGGTTTTAGCAAAAGCTTCATGATATTTGCCTGTCGTTTTTTCTCAGATGCAAGCCTGAAAATTACAGTTAATTGTGTAAAGATGGAGAATTTTTATTTTATGATAATGCCTGCGGCAGGTAAGAAACTTAGCGCCGTCACAAATATAAGCGGGTGATAATCAGCGGCAATCACACTGCCATTCCTTATCCAGGTCGATACAGGTCACGACTTTGGTTTCTCCATTGCAGGGAGCAAACACGATTCGGAGGTGTTGGCCATCGTCCGAGTATCCTTCCAGTGCATAGGTAGGACAAGGCAGATCCCGTGGATTTGACTTTTCAGTATTGATTTGTCCCCTTTCGAGAATTTCCGCCACTTCCTGTTCGGTGATCTGGCGGCAATCCATGCGGCAGCGGGCATGTTTCGTGTAGGTAAGGCGTGCATGCCTGTCAAGATTGGATGGGTCATTGACCGGGTTCGGTAATGTTCGCTCCACGGTTCCTGGCCTGTTTACCGGTGTGCGGTGTAACGGACCTCTCCACCATTGCTGCTGCCAGGCTAAGAGTAGTAGCAGCGCCAGCAACAACATTGGAATATACTTACCTTTTGATCTCATAGTGTCTCACAGTTGCTTAAAGATTGCATCTTTGAAAGGCAAGCTATACATTTTTAGCAATATATCCCTAAAAATTACCACTTATCCGTCCTGGAATCATCCCCTTTTCTTTCGAAAATTTACCTGGATAGCGTCCTTCTCCAAGTCTCATAAAAAGGAATTACCTTTGCGGGTTCGGTAGCAGGCCGTTCCGGTTCCTACCCTTTATAAACTCATTTTGGATTTTATTTAATTAAATGCCCCCGTTGAATGCTGATGTCTGCGAATGGCTTTTAAAATTAAAGATGAGTGACCAATAAGTTAATAAAACGATGACAACAGCTAAAACAGTAGCTTTCCATACACTCGGCTGTAAGCTGAACTTCTCCGAGACCTCTTCCCTGAGCAGGTTGCTGGAGCAGGATGGCTTTGTGCAGACAGATTTTGAGGGCCAGGCAGATGTGTATGTGATCAATACCTGCTCTGTAACAGAAAATGCCGATAAAGAGTGCCGTTACCTGGTACGCCGCATTCAGCGCAGGGCACCAGAAAGCCGCGTGGTGATCACCGGTTGCTATGCGCAGCTTAAACCAAAAGAAATTGCTGAGATCGAAGGGGTAGACCTCGTACTGGGGGCTGCTGAAAAATTCAACCTGGTAGAGCACCTGAAGAACCTGACCAAGGGCGACAGCGCAACGATCTGCAGCTGCGACATTGAGCAGGTGAATACTTTCCATGCTTCTTATTCCATGAACGACCGTACCCGTACCTTCCTGAAGGTGCAGGATGGTTGTGATTATACCTGTTCATTCTGTACCATCCCGATGGCGAGGGGGAAGAGTCGCAGTGATTCAATTACCAATGTGCTGGAGCAGGTAAGGGAAATCGCTGAGAGCGATGTACGTGAAATTGTGCTGACCGGTATTAACCTGGGTGACTTTGGCAAAGGCCTGCAGGGCGGTAAGAAAAGAGAGGAGACATTTTTTGAGCTGATCACTGAGCTGGATAAAGTAGAAGGTATAGACCGTTACCGGATCTCTTCCATAGAACCGAACCTGCTGAGCAATGAGATTATCGAATTCGTGGCAAACAGTCAGCGATTCATGCCGCACTTCCATATTCCATTACAGAGTGGCAGTAATGATATACTGGGTATGATGCGCCGCCGGTATCGGAGGGAGCTGTATGCAGAGAAGGTGGCACTGATCAAACAGTTCATGCCGCATTGTAGTATAGGGGTTGACGTGATAGTGGGTTTTCCGGGCGAAACGGATGCACATTTCCAGGAGACGCATGACTTTTTACATGCACTGGATGTGTCTTATTTCCATGTATTTACCTACTCGGAGAGAGCGAATACGGCAGCGCTGGAAATCCAGCCTGTAGTGCCTGTACAGGTGCGTAATGAGCGGAATAAGATCCTGCGTAACCTGAGTCATAAGAAGGCAGGCTATTTTGCAACGCAGCATGAAGGTGAAACGAGAAAAGTGTTGTTCGAAAAATATCATAAGGATGGTATGATGGAAGGATATACGGACAATTATATCAAGGTAACAACACCTGTAAGAGAGGAATGGGCAAATAATATTGTTGACTGGAAACTGAGGTAAGTAGCGGCTTTCAGAGGATTGCGAAGAAAAATTTCAGCAATTTTTTAAAAAAAATTTGGCGAAATAAAACAATTTTCTACCTTTGCAATCCTCTCAGACGAGAGAGACACAAAAACAAAAGGGAGTTTAGCTCAGCTGGTTCAGAGCATCTGCCTTACAAGCAGAGGGTCGATGGTTCGAATCCGTCAACTCCCACCTCTTCAAAAGTTCTTTCACATTACCATTAATTGGGAGTTTAGCTCAGCTGGTTCAGAGCATCTGCCTTACAAGCAGAGGGTCGATGGTTCGAATCCGTCAACTCCCACAAAAAGCCTTAGCAAATTGCTAAGGCTTTTTTGTTTTTGGGACAGGTGTTTTTAATCTCCCTTCTCCACCGGTGTCACCCTCAGCTCCTTCATCTCACTCCCCCTTATCACTTTCAAAAACTGCCACTGTCCAATCTTCTCTTCCGTCATCATTTTAAAAAACTGATCCGCCGTCTCCACCATCCTGTCTGCAAATCCTACAATGAGATCTCCATCCATCACACCTGCCTTCGCCGCAGGACTACTTCGCTCCACCTGCGTCACAAACAAGGCCTGCCTGTTCTTCACTTCATGCATTGCTCTCAACCTCGGCACCAGGTCCACCTGCTGCATGGCTACACCGATATAAGCCCGCTTCACTTTCCCAAAACGAATGAGTTGATTTGCGATCGATTTGGCCGTGTTTATACTAATAGCGAAGCATAATCCCTGTGCACCGTTAATAATGGCTGTATTGACTCCTATGACCGCGCCATCGCCATTGATCAGGGGGCCTCCTGAATTACCCGGATTGAGCGCAGCATCTGTTTGAATCATGCTATCCATCATCAGTCCATCAGCCCCTCTTAAAGAGCGCCCTAATGCACTGATCACACCAGCTGTCACCGTATGCTGAAAACCCAGGGGATTCCCAATTGCAATAACGAGTTGCCCGATCCGCAATTCATCGGAATCTCCGAATGGTACTGTGGTTAATTCTCCTGCCTCTATTTTTAACACTGCCAGATCAGTTGCAGCATCCTGTCCTGCAAGATAAGCGGGGTAAGTCCTCCCGTCCTGCAACATTACTTTCAGACGGGTGGCACCTTTTACGACATGACTATTCGTAAACAGATACCCATCTGAAGAAAAGATAAAACCGGAACCTGAGCCACCCACGACATCACCGCGGGGACTGCGCTCCAGTCTTTCGATTTTTACCACCGCCGGACTTACTTTTTCCACGGCGTCGATAATTACCTGAGAATATGTGTCCATGCCAGGAGGAGATCAAATATCTTACCCTTGGGAAATTGGGGACAAGGTGACAGGGGGCTGGGGGTAATGACTGACAAATCAGGTCAGGCTTTCTTTTATTGTGGCTTTTTTACAGGTGAGGGTTCGTCTACCAGAGTTTCCACCATGGTTTTTTAATCGCTGCGGGGATTGGGTCCTTTTCATTTTTGCCATCATGATTCCCCGGCGCATCGGGATCTTCATCATCCAGGTATACGGCTTTCCCGGTTTCCAGCCAGGTTTCATCATAAAACTCGCCGTCATCCCCCTGTACTTTTGCCTGTAAAATATTGGCTATCCGGATCATCTTGGCAATCGTCTCCTCATCCGGGTATTTCGACCCAATGCTTCCCTGTCCATAATCAAACCAGATGGGGTGCTCCGTATCCTGGTAAAAATGGGTGAGCCAGTGGCAATATCCCGGGCTATCATTTCTTACCGTCTTCCCATCCGGCAAAGTAATTTCATAGGCATCTTTCAGTTCCAGCTCCTCATCCAGGTCGATATAAGCCCTCCATTCTTCCAGGGAGATATTGCTGGTTTCCTCCCATTCGGCATAGCTTTTTTTCCTGATAATGTGTAAATAGTATCCCATAGGTCGATAATTAAGATTCTATATAAATATAACTCTAAAAGGGCACTATAAGGTCACTATAAGGGCACCTCAATATCGATGGGATATACAGGTGCCCTTATAGTGACCTTATGGTAATGGTAAAATGACAAAGAAGCATTGAGGCTGGCTTGTAAAAAGGATAGTACTTTATACCATTCAACCCCCACTTATTGCTTCGCCAAAAACATTTATCGCTTCGTCAACGATTATTTTCAAACTGCCTGCTCTTATCCCATAATATTGTCTGCAAAAACAAGCTGATGGCAATCGTAAAAGACAACATCCTTCTCCAGCTGGTCGAAGGCAGCCTGGGCGACATGATCACTATCTACGTCCGGAACGGACAAATCATCATGGCAAAAAAAAGAGGACCTTCCACCTTCCCTCCCAGTTTCGCGCAATTATTAGCTCGTCTGAAAATGAAAATCGCCGTAGCACTGGCAAAAGAGATGATAAAAGACCCGGAGGTTAAAGCCGCTTTTGCAGCCCAGGCGGGTCCCGGGCAAAATGCGTTTAATATGGCGGTAAAGCATGCGTTTAGTCTGCCTATCGTTCAGGAAGCGGAGCTACCACCGCCTAAAAAAAATACCCCGCCTCCACAAAGAGACGGGGCTAAAGATCTATTCACCCAGGAAAACTCACTTCTTCCTGAAAATCTTCTTCATGGCTTTACCCAGTTTCGAGAGATTGGCTAGTTGCTCCTGGATAGGACGTAAGGTCAAATCTTCCGGCTGGATACCTGCCTCGATATATTCGATTTCTGTCTGCTCAGGATAGATCAGGATCAGGTTGTTATTGGTAAAATGCTTTGAAATTCTGGATGCCAGTCCTTCGAGTGAAGGACGATAGGACAGTGTGCCTTTGCGTGCCGCTACTACTACCAGCAGATCATTCCGGGTGGTCTCATAGGACAATGCCGGCAGGTCTACCAGGTCATGCCAGAGTTTGAAACCAATATCCACGGTCTGTTTCAGGTTACGCACCAGGTCTTCTGTAAATTTCTGTGTGGCACCTTCACAGTAAATCATCAGCTTACCCCCTACCTGTTTGCTGAGCAGAAACAGTTTTTCCATATAATGTGCAAATCCTAATTCATACTCGGCATTGCGTGGCAATACCAGCAGGATGCGGCGTGTGGTATTGAGCGGGAATGAGAAATCACATACATACAGGTTCTCCCATACGCTTTGCAATACATTGTCGAGCGTGGAACCGAAGATGGAGCCAAAAAGTCTTTCCGTGGCGCTGGTCTTATCAGTCCAGCCTATGATCACATCGGTAATACCCAGTTCTTTCGAAGCGCGGGCAATACCATCAGATACGTTCAGGTCAATACGTGTCACCACCTGTACCTTGCTTTCGGTCGCTGCGGCATGGGCCACTACGGCTTCCATCATCCTGTTGGTTTGGGTCATGCGTTCCTTCGCCTCTTCATCGTCCTGCACCACGGCCAGCGGGTATACCGGTGTCTTGGCATTCGGATCTTTGATCATGACAGCAAAATCCAGCATCGCTTCCATCTTGCTTGGATTGGCGATAGGAATGAGCATACGTTCGGTCACCACTTCTGCTTCCGGTTGCTTGTCGGATTCAATGATGGCGAGTTTGCGACCGGCACTTTCCGTCACGAAACTACCTACCAAACAGGTAATCAGGATGAGGATCACGGTACCGTTCAGCACATTTTCGTTGATGATGCCCATATTGAATCCGATGAGGATCACGGCAATGGTCGCTGCGGCATGGGCGCTACTCAGGCCAAAGATCACATGCCGCTGCGGCAGGGTATACTTAAACACGAGCTGGGTAAAGGTGGCTGCCAGGTATTTACTGACCAGGGCCATCACGGTGAGCACACCTGCTATGAGCAGTGCTTCGGGGCCTTTAAGCAGTACTCTCAGGTCCACCAGCATGCCTACACTGATCAGGAAAAACGGAATGAACAATGCATTGCCTGTAAATTCGATCCTGTTCATGAGCGGGGAGGTATGCGGGATGAGCTGGTTCAGGGCGAGTCCGGCGAGGAAGGCACCGATAATTCCTTCAACGCCTGCCAGTTCGGCCAGGAAAGCAGCAAGGAATACCATGCCCAGTACGAAGATGAAATGTGATGTCTTATCATCTTTGATTTTCTTAAAGAACCAGCGGCCGATCATGGGGAAGATCCAGAGCACGATGGCTGCAAATACGATCAGGCTCACACTGAGTCTGACCCAAAAATGCAGGTTTAGGTTGCCCGCAGCGGCCCCGGTAATGATGGCCAGGATCACCAGTACGGCGGTATCCGTAATGATGGTACCACCTACTGCCACGGTTACAGCTTCATTCCTGGTAATACCCAGTCTGCTGGCCAGCGGGTAGGCTACGAGTGTATGCGTAGCGAACATACTGGAAACCAGCAGGGTAGCCATAAAATTGAAGTGCAGCAGGTAAGTACAAACGATGTATCCTAAAATGAGGGGTATAAAAAATGTAAATGCTCCAAAAATAAGGCTGCGGTGCTGGTTTTTACGGAATTCGGTCATGTCCAGTTCCAGGCCTGCCAGGAACATAATGTAGAGGAGTCCGGCCTTGCCGAACAGGTCTATACTTCCCTTCTCAATTATTTTAAATCCATGATCACCAATGAGCATGCCTGCAATGATCAATCCTATGATGCTGGGAATCCTGAATTTGCGCAGGATGATGGGTGCCAATAGGATGATGAACAGTACCAGGGCAAAAATAGGTACCGGATCTTTGAGAGGTAAACTGATATCAATCAATAATTTAGTGCCATTCATTCCTATCATAGTTCCTGTTTTCGATGTTCACAATAATAATGATAATCAGTGAGATTGTTATCCCGGATAAAATGGGGTGGAGTTTAATTTAAAATCACGATTCTAAGCTGTATTTTTGTGCAAATTATATAATTCCGGATATGAGCCAGCGTCAGCAAACAGGCACACACACCAAAGAGTGGGAAGATGTGTTGGTAGCAGAGGATGAACAATTTCCATACAGCCTCATCGTGTGGAACGATGAAGTAAATACGTTTGACTGGGTGATCCAGTCCCTGATGGAAGTATGCGGTCATTCGCAGGAACAGGCTGAGCAATGTGCGTTGATTATACATCACAATGGCAAGTATGCTGTGAAGCAGGGTGAATTTACGGACCTGCGTCCGATGTGTGAAGCATTGCTGGACAGAGGGATTAGTGCCACTTTAGAAGAAGCTGTAGAAAGTTAATGCCTGTCTTTTACCTCACAGAAGAGTTAGTTTTTCCTCCCGTCAATTTAGCAGATGAAGATGGTCTCCTTGCGTACGGGGGCGATCTTTCTATTGAACGATTATTGCTGGCATACCAGGAAGGGATTTTCCCGTGGTATAATGAGCCGCCTATTTTATGGTGGAGTCCGGATCCTCGTTTTGTATTATTTCCTGAAGAGTTAAAGTTGAGTGCCAGCATGAAGCAGGTACTGAAGAAGGGGATTTTTCAGATAACCTTTGATGAAGATTTTGCGGGCGTGATAGCGGGGTGTAAGGAGTCGCCAAGGAAGGGGCAGGATGGGACGTGGATAACATCGGAGGTAGAGGAGGCGTATATAGCGTTGCATAAGGCGGGGTATGCGCATTCGGTGGAGTGCTGGCAGGACGGTGAGTTGGTGGGGGGATTTTATGGGGTGATGCTGGGGGATTGTTTTTTTGGAGAGTCGATGTTTGCGAGGGTGAGTAATGCATCGAAGGCGGCGTTTGTGACGTTTGTGCAGAAGGCGGTGGTGTTGGGATTGAGGGTAATTGATTGCCAGGTGTATACAGAGCATTTGGCGAGTTTGGGAGCGAGGTTTATAGGGAGAGAGGAGTTTTTGGGGATTATAAGGGGGTGAGGGGTGTAAAGGTTCAAAACCTGTTGGCTAAACATTCAAAATACGGCATGACGAAGCTGTTATTACAAGATTAAAATTATTGGGAACATTTAACTACGCATTAACCATCTTTTAAGGGAAAAATATTTCCTTGCATGCAAAGCAGATCAAAGGATCAAAAGCACAACCCCAACTAATTACTTCTCACCGCGTTAATTCCAAAATATGAAAGGCTTTATTTGTTCCGTATTCCTGACATTTCTCTTCATCATTAGTTATGGCCAATACGGTGCAAATAAGGGTATCCAGGTTCGGATTGTCCCGATCCCAAAACTTGCAGACAGCCTGGGAAATATTAACGATTATACTACTCCTTTAAGTAGAAAAATAACGGATGTAAATAAAGCACTTAATCAACAGACCTTATCCCTGGTAGAAGAATGGAAAAAAACGGAACTGAGTATTAAAGAAGAAGTGCAAAAAAGAGGGCCTCATAAAATGCGGATATTAAAAAAAATACCATCAGAAAAACTAGAAGAATTAGAGAGAACTTTTCAGGAGAAATTTGTAAAAATCCAAAACAACAAGACACCTGCATATATTGATTCATTGTGCATCAGGCTTGATTATATAAATGGGAAGACCTTGCAAAATTCGGTCGTACATACCCAGGATCTGAGGAAGGATCTGAGTATTCTTGCGAATGATTTTGACAAAGCAGATGCTATGCAACACTTTCTTCAGCAAAGAAAGCAGCTACTCGGAAAATCTT
Source organism: Chitinophaga silvisoli (assembly GCF_003412465.1). Lineage (GTDB taxonomy): Bacteria > Bacteroidota > Bacteroidia > Chitinophagales > Chitinophagaceae > Chitinophaga > Chitinophaga silvisoli. The sequence goes on along the minus strand of NZ_QTJV01000010.1, from coordinate 104,158 downwards.
TAAAAGGGAGTATTAATGATACTGCCACCCTCGTGGCATTGGGAGAACAACTAGGCAGGTACCATGAAACAGTTGTTAAGTTAAAACAGCAATTCACCCATCTGCTTGCAATAGAAATAAGGGTTAATAATATATTGGAGCAGGATGTAAATTATCGCTCCTTTATGCAGGAAAAGGTTTTGCTGGGAGACAATTATGGAATTTATGGCAGGATAAGATGAATTAATATGACACCCAAAATTACTTAATAAACCCGGGCTTTTTAGTATCGAAACTATCAATTACACACCTTCCGCCGCGGGAGGAATCGCCGTGCTGCCAGCCTGTCCTTTGAACATGGATAATTTTGTTGTCAAGCTTCATTACCAGCACTCTCAAAATTAAATTCTCCGTCAACACCCCGGCTTCATGCTGATTAGGATAGTTAAAATCCAAAGATCTGCCATGCCCCAATAATTCGTGCCCTGTGATGGTAATAGTACCCGGTATAGGATTATACACCATAGAATCGCCCTCTGCATAGTAATAGTCAAGTACATTCAAGGCAGGTTCATTACTATCTACTATAACAGAATAGGTGCCGGTGGTTGTTTGGATGGTAACGCCAGCGCCTCTTAGGGTTCTGCCAAATGCATCTCCCGGAATACAATGACAGGGATAAGTCTGTATCGTATTTTCCAAATCCATTCCTCCTACATTTAAGCTTTTTCTAAATAGTATTTGCGCTTCCCTTGAGACGCCCTTATTTCCTTTGACATATTCTACCTTATGCTCATAATTTGAATTTATTGTGCCTACTGCTATCTCTAATAAGATTCGTTCATCCTCACTCAATTTTTTCCCCTTTATGGCTTCTGCCAAAGCCGTACTATCTATTAACTTAAAAGCCTTTTTATTCAGTGTTAACAATTTTCTAAATTCAGAAAAATTATCATTCGAAAATATAAATTTAAAATCCCGCAATGCCTTTTTTGCGTCTTTTAATCTCTTTCCAACAATCCCTCTCCCATTCCCGGGTTTGAAGCCTGCCGAATCAATTGCTACACTATTATGCGTACTTATAACTAAATATGGAGCTGCCGCCGGATCACTGATCCTGGCAGTTTCTGGCAGAATAGATGCTGAAGAGTAAGTTACCGGTGGATGCATAGATGCCAGGCGAAATGATATCAGGGATAACATTGCAACAAAAGCGTATTTCATTTTTTTAGAATTGGAATAAACAAAAGGGTTAAACAGCTGATTCGAATTCATAGTACGCGCGCTTACCTGGGCTGGGGGATCAGTTGCTAAATTCATTCCGCCCATAGGGAGATGGGTATTAGCCATAAAGTATCCTTTGGGCAAAGCTCCAGGATTAGTCTTCGAATAATACGAGGTTGAATATCCCCACCGGAAATCTGCTCACGAACCTGTGAATCAAATCATAGTTAATTAGAGTAGGTAAGTATTGCGGCTTTAGGAAAACAATAATCTCTAAGGTGATAACTGCTGATGTTATATGCCCCGTTCAGTAAATATGCTATTGATCGTAAATATATGTATTCACACTGTTAGTCTGGCCGCAGTGGCAATCCCTGACACAGGTGCAAATTCAGGCCCTGATGATCAAGCCTTTTTAAACAATAAAAAAGGGTCGGAAATAAATTCCAACCCTTATTATTCCAATCTATTTTATTCCAAAAACTATTTCTTTTTTGTAAATCCTCCTTCGAATAAACAACGTACACCTCTGTAAGCACCACAACCACCCATTTCTTTCATTGTCAGTTTACCTGAAGAGAACTGGAATGCGATACCGCATTCTGTATCCTTGTCGTTGAATTCACCTTTGTTTGCACTGGTGAAACGTCCTGTACCTGAAATTTCTCCTTTACAACCAGATTCTTTGGTGAAGGAAATAAAGAACAGGAAAGACTTTGGATCCTTTCCATCGCGGATGGACACGATGCTGGATTCGCCGGATGTATAATCGGCGGAGAATTTATTTTTCTTAGGGAGTGTATCTATCGGATTGAAGATCTGCCCAGGAATTGTTTCGCCGGTAGAGTTGGTCATCACCAGGGAGGTTTTACCATTTGGTTCTACAGAGTAGAAGTTTTCGGTAGTAGCGGTATGCCCCGGTGTTACTTCTGTCTCGGTAGTGATCTTCAGCATTTCTTTGCTGTCGAGGGAGAAGTATTCCTTTTTATTTCCTTTGGCACCTATTTTGGCTACCTGAATGCGGTCCAGGTAATGATCTTTTTTATCAAATACGCAGAGGTAAGCAGCGGTATTATTTTTGTCGGCTGCTTTTATGACCAGGTAGTTGATCTTATCGCCCGTGAGGGAGGCTAATGGATAATAGCTCACCTTGCCGGAAGGGAAGTCTGCTTTCGCCAGGGTATCGACCAGGAACCGGTTGATAAGGGCGGTGTCGATAGCGGAGGAATCACCTGATGCATTGCTGAGGGCATCAGGGGTCAGTTTGTAAGGTAATTTGCTGTCAGCAAATGACTGACGGAATTCTTTAAAAGTGATGGCATCAGAGCCTGATTTTTTACCCCCGGATTTGCAGGAGGCGAAAAGACCAAGTGCTAATGCTGCTATCAACAGCTTATTCATGCGTATTTGCTTGTTTATTATGTCCGAAAAGTTAAAGAAAATATTGATATGAACAAAAGTGAAGGGCAAATTTGGGATTTTTTATCGACTATTTAGGGAATTTTAGGACTTATATATGTAATATATCGCAATTGAAAGGGCTGCAGGCAAAGCACCACTTGCATTATTCTAATAAATTATTTAGATTTACCTAAATTTTATTTTTAGTAACATGAATTTGTCGATCGCAGAGGAGAACTACATCAAATCAATTTATAAATTAGAAGAAGGACAGGAAGCTGTGAGCACCAATGCGTTGGCCTATGAGCTGGATACCAAGCCGGCATCGGTGACCGACATGGCAAAGAAGCTAAAAGAAAAGAAACTCATTGCTTACGAGAAATACCAGGGCATCAACCTCACCAGCGAAGGGAAAAAAGCCGCCCTGCAAATTATACGCCGGCACCGGCTCTGGGAATGTTTCCTGGTAGAAAAACTCAGTTTCAGCTGGGAAGAAGTGCATGAACTGGCCGAAGAACTGGAGCATGTACGCAGCGAAAAACTCACCAACCGGCTCAGCGAATTCCTGGGCAACCCGCAGATAGATCCTCATGGAGACCCCATTCCCGATGCACAGGGCAAAATGGGTAAACCCAGGGTACAGACCAGCCTGCACAAGTCGAAAGCCAACAGACTCGAAGTCATGGCTGTCTCGGACAAATCTACTGCCCTGCTCGAATTCCTGAATACGAAAGGGGTACGCTTAGGCACCCAACTGGATGTCATTGAGCGATATGAATTTGACAACTCAATTGAGATTAAGATAAAGAACCAGCCAGCCTTTACCATCAGTGAACAGGTGGCAAAAAGTATTATGGTAAAGCCGATTTAAGCTAATTTTATGAACCATCAGCACACGTCCCTTGGCGAAGTACATCAGAGTGTAGACACTACCATAGCCAGCCCGAGCCGCTGGAAAAAAATGCTTGCCTTCTTTGGACCTGCCTACCTTGTGAGCGTAGGTTATATGGACCCGGGGAACTGGGCCACCGACCTTGCCGGCGGCAGTCAATACGGGTATACCCTGCTTTGGGTATTGCTCATGAGTAACCTCATGGCATTGCTACTCCAATCACTCAGCGCAAGACTAGGAATTGTACGCGGGCGCGACCTCGCACAGGCCAACAGGGAAACCTATCCCCCGGGGGTCAACTTCATCTTATATATCCTGGCAGAAATCGCCATTGCAGCTACTGACCTGGCAGAAGTGCTGGGGATGGCGATCGGGATCCAGTTGCTAACCGGGCTGCCCCTGCAGTGGGGTGTGAGCATTACTGTGTTCGATACCTTTCTGCTGCTTGTACTACAACGCTATGGCATCCGGAAAATGGAAGCCTTTATTATAGCCCTGGTGGCGATTGTAGGGATCTCTTTTCTCACCGAACTGATTATGGCAAAGCCTGTAATGAGTGAAGTGGTGACAGGTTTTGTACCACGGATCCCGGATAATACAGCCCTGTATATCGCCATTGGGATCATTGGTGCGACAGTGATGCCGCATAACCTGTATCTCCATTCTGCATTGGTGCAAACGAGGAAGATCAGGCAGGATGAAGCGGGGATAAGGCAAGCGCTGAAATTAAATTTTATTGATAGTGCCGTTGCATTGAATCTGGCGTTCTTTGTAAACGCTGCTATCCTGATCCTGGCAGCTGCCGTGTTCTTTAAATCGGGCAGGAACAATATTGCTGAGATCCAGGATGCGCATCAGTTGCTCGAAGGACTGTTAAGCAATAAATGGGCACCCATTTTATTTGCAGTGGCTTTGATTGCAGCAGGACAAAGTTCTACAGTGACAGGCACCCTGGCCGGCCAGATTGTGATGGAGGGATATTTAAAACTCCGTATCAATCCATGGCTGAGAAGGTTGCTGACAAGATTGCTCGCCATTGTACCTGCACTGCTGGTGATACAAATAGCGGGTGCTGATAAGGTGGGAGAATTACTGGTGTTCAGCCAGGTGTTGCTGAGTTTACAGTTGGGCTTCGCGGTGATTCCATTGATCCATTTTGTGAGTGATAAAACCACGATGGGGAAATTTGCGGTGAATGTGCCGGTGAAGATCCTCAGCTGGGTGATCACAGCGGTGCTGGTGTACCTGAATACCCGCATGGTGTTTACAGAAGCCATGCATTATATGGAAGACGGTGGTTCGATCTGGGTGGATATCCTTATTACGGTGCTGGGTGTGGGATTTGTGGTGTTGTTATTTATTACCGTGTTTTATCCGCTGGCCACTAAGTACGGTGCAAAGCGTACGGCAAATATACATCCTGCAGCTGCAGTGTCTTTAGAGAATATTAAGATACCGGTATATAACAGGATTGCGCTGGCGCTTGATTTTAGCAGGGATGATGAGGCGATTATTGCCAATGCTATCGCTCATGGAAATGAGCATACAAGGTATTTGTTGATTCATATTGTGGAGAGTGCTTCCGCGAGGTATTTGGGAAGAGAGTCCGATGACCTGGAAACGAGGAAGGACAAGGAGCAGATGGATACCTATGTGAGGCTGATGAAGAATAAAAATCTCCATGCGGAAGGGTTCCTGGGGTACAGGCACAGGGCAGAGGAGATTGTGCGGATTGTGAAGGCGGAGAAGGCGGATTTTTTAGTGTTGGGCGGACATGGGCATACGGGGATTAAGGATTGGATTTACGGAGAAACGACTAACCAGGTGAGGCATAAAGTGAAGATACCTGTGTTGGTGGTGCAGTAAATAAAAACGGATTGCGAACTACGTACTACGATGAAAAAAGGCAATCGTAATACATAATTCGCAATCCATTTAATATTTTAGTGAGCCTGCTTAGCTATTGGATGCCGTGGCCTGCGGCCAGCTTTTTAAATACTACGAAATCCGAAAGCTATAAGCCCAGCGCTGATTTTAATTTTGGATACCCCGTTTTACTCACCGGCACCTTTGCCCCACTCTTCAGCATGGCCAGGTGATTCTCTTTCTCGTAAGGTTCTATCCTTGTCACCTGGTTTACATTCAGGATATAAGAACGGTGCACCCTGGCAAACTGCTGCATGTCCAGCGTTTTCTCAAAAAAGCCCATCGTCTTATTTTTCAGAAAGGCTCCTTCCTGTGTCACTATCTTCACATAATCATCTGCTGCTTCGAGATAATGTATATCCTGTACGGGTATGATCTTAATCTTTCCATTGATCTTCACCACTACCCTATTGCTCTGCAAGGGTGAGCTGGCGGCTGTTTCCAGCAATGCGTCTGTCTGCACGGGTGCCGTGTCCTGTCGTTTATCCAGCCATTTCTGCAAGGCTTTGTCAAAGCGTTCTTTTGAAAACGGCTTCAACAAATAATCTGTTGCATTCACTTCAAATGCCCTGATGGCATGTTCTTCAAAAGCAGTTGTAAAGATAACGGCAGGCAATTCTTCTACCAGTTCCAGCATTTCAAATCCATTGATCTTCGGCATCTGCACATCCAGGAATATAATATCGGGCTGGTGTTGCTGGATGGCTTTTAATCCTTCAAACCCATCGTTGCATTCCTGCAAAATCCGGATCTGTGTATAAGTTCCGAGGTATTCTTTTACGATCTCCCTGGCCAGTGGTTCATCATCAATTATTACTGCTTTTATCATAGAGTTGCGGCACTTTAATCAGTGTTGTGTAAATATTCGCTTTTGCTTCCGTTTCCAACAGGTCCTGTCTTGCAAAGAGCAGGTACAATCGCCGGCGGATAGAGGTTAATCCAAATCCAGTACCGGTCGGCTTCTGCTGCAGGTCAGCATCGTATGGATTCTGCACCTGTATGTAAAGCAGGTCGTCTTTTGCCCATGCCTGTATGGTGATGGTGATCGCCTCCGTGGTATCATACAATCCATACTTGATGGCGTTTTCGACTACGGGCTGCAGGAGCATGGGTGGAATCATCATCTTCTCTACTTCCTGGCCCGCTATTACTTCTGTACTTAACCGGTGGCCAAAACGCACCTTTTCTATGTCCAGGTACCATTGCAAGTATTGCAGTTCTTCCGGCAGCAGGATCCATTGCTGATCTTCTCTCTTCAGGGTACCTCTCAGGAAATCGCTGAGCTTTATTACCATCTCTCTTGCCTGCTGCGGGCGCAATGCGATCAGGGCATTGATAGAGTTCAGGCTGTTGAATAAAAAATGCGGTTGCAGCTGTTGCCTGAGCTTATATAATTCTGCTTCGCGTGCTAATCTTTCGGTGGCCTGTTTCCTGGAGATCTCCTGCCGCTGTTCTTCCAGGTCATACCAGTAAAGGCTTTTGAACGCTACACCTGTGATGAGTAACCAACCAAACAGGAACCTCACCGGCATTGCAAAATGCATCCATTCCAGATAAGGTAAGTTGTCCTGAAAGGTGTATTGCAGTGCCCATGTACTCAGCGAAATCCAGATCAGGGTCTGTGAGGTGGAAAAGCAGAGTACGAAGAAGACCTTTCTTTTTTGTGGCCTGTAATAGGCCAGTGTATAACTGATGGTCAATGCTGCCAGTGCCAGAAATCCAATGTGGATACCGCTGTCTACCCAGGCAATGGAATCCGGAAAATGGAACCAGAACTGCAGAAGCACGGCCTGCACGATCAATGATACATATCCTGTGGCAGCGAAGGACCAGCGAAACGATTTATCTGAAATGAGTTGACTTGCCAATTTTTAATTTTGTTAGTAGGTACATTCTATTGTGAAAATGTTACATTCAGTTAGCATGTACATCTACCGCTCCGTTCAACTGCGCTGCTCTAACCTGCAACCACGAGATATAAGCGTTTGGGTCTTCGGGTTCTTCTATTTTTGAGTACAATTCCATTCCATCATCCAGGGTGTTCAGGCTATTGATTTCGGGTACGTTGATAAAGCGCCATTCTACCAGTTCCTGTTTTTGGTTCTTAAAAGAATATTGCTCCTGCTTTCCGAGTTCACACGCTCTGTTAAAAGCTTCCTGTTTGCTGTTGGCACTGATCAGACGCAGTTGTTCATCGAACTGCGGTGTATGAGTGCCTTTGCCAGTGATGATCTGATATACGATCTTGGCTACAAACCATTGCATAATTTTAATATTTAGAATCAGCTATAACTTTTAATCTCAATGCCGCCGAAGATGCAGCTGCCTTTGATAAGGAGTACCTTGTCAGGGTTACTGCCCAGGAGTTCGATGGGGCGTTTATCTTCTACACCACCGAAGATACTGTTGGTTATAATTTTCACTTCCCAGTTGGAAGGTACTACCAGTTCTACTCCTCCGAATATACATTGGCAATTGAGTTCTATTGCACCATTAAAATCGGCCTGCAAAAGGTTTACATCGCAGCCACCGAAGATGGTAGAGATGCGGCCACCTTTGAATTTCTTTGATACGATGAGGCGGTTTTCGCCACTGAAAAGGATCTGTGCATTGATAAAATCTTCATCTACCGGGAATAGGTCAGGAATCACTTTGGCCTCCGTATCATCCCCGATACCCAGTGATTTCGGGTTACTACCAGGCCGGAATATGATAAAGAGTAAACCGACGATGATTAAGAGTGCAGGCCAGATAAAACGATCGATATCGAATGGCAGGTAAAAATATTCCCTGATGATAAAGACTGTACCTACTGCCATCATGATGAGGCCTGCCACGTTTTTACATTCACTCCTTAACCAGAGGATACCGCCTATAACGATGATCAGCATTTGCCAGGATATTAACCAGGAGGGCAGGTGCAGATCCATATCCAGGTTGTGTAATAAGAGGAATACGCCTACCAGCAGAATTACAACGCCTCTCATGGCTCCGTTCTTTTCGTGTCTTCTCCGTCTGTACGAATCTTTATTTTGCATTGTTTGTTTTCATTTACGATACAAACTTAGAAAGGAATGCCGGGTTAGGAAAGGGGGTTTAGGTTAAAATTGGGGAGATGCCGGTAAGCGGCATGAAAAGGTCGGTGAAATATTTGTTGGAAGGTTGCCAGCCTGCAGGCCGGCAACCAAAATCATTTAATAAGCTGGTGGCGGTGCCAGCATAGCTTTGAGGATAATAGACAGTTTTGCCGCCCACATGCCCATTTCCTGGCCGGAGTAATGCAACTGATCTTTTGCCAGCAGGTGCTCCGGATCCTGCATCACCTCGCGGGTATCGGCAGTGATATCCAGGTATTTTACCTTATGTTTCTTTGCAATCGCTTTATTGGCTTCGTTGTACAGGTCTATCTGCCCTGCTATGTCATCCCGGTCACGGCCTTCGGCATACGGGGTCACGCCCCAGTCAGGCACGGAGAGGACTACTACCCGGTTAGCTTTTCCGCCGGCATAGGCAATGGCCCTTTCCAGGAGTTTGGTAAACCAGGGTTTATAGCTTTCTACCGGAAAGCCCCTATACTGATCGTTCACTCCTATCAGCAGGGTTACGATATCGTAGGTTTCGTTGATAGGGTTTGCTGTCAGCTCATCGTTGAGTTCGATGGTAGTCCAGCCGGTTTTGGCCACTATTTTGGGGTCAGCCACCTGTATTCCACTGTTTTTCAGAATCTTAACGGTCTGAACAGGGAAACGGTCGTTTTCCCCTACCCCTTCACCAATGGTATAACTATCGCCCAGGGCTAAGTATGTATACACGGTAGTATCGTTTGGAGTCGTCATGGGTTTTGCTTTAAGCTGTAAGGTGAGGAACAAAAAGCAAATTAAAAATAATTTGTACATAGGGATAGTTTTTAAACTGTTAGCGGGTTCCTGTTGAAGAATCGCTGGTTTAACATTCTGTTTCGGTCATTAATTAGTACCTTTGCGCTCGAATATTTTACAAAATTACGAACACGTAAAGAAACTAGTTTTATGCCGGCAGAAAAAATATCAATGACCAATGGCCAGTTATCGGTTCCTGACAATCCCATTATTCCTTTTATTGAAGGTGATGGTATCGGGCCGGATATCTGGGCTGCCAGCGTGCGTGTATTTGACGCCGCTGTCGAAAAGGCCTATGGTGGAAAAAGAAAGATAGAATGGAAAGAGGTACTGGCGGGAGAAAAAGCCTTCCAGCAGACGGGTGAATGGCTGCCGAAAGCAACGCTGGAAGCCTTCAAAGAATATCTGGTTTCTATCAAAGGACCGCTGTCTACCCCGGTAGGTGGTGGTATCCGTTCACTGAACGTAGCAATGCGCCAGGAACTGGATCTGTATGCCTGCGTACGTCCTGTACGTTGGTTCGACAAGGTGCCTTCTCCGGTTAAGCACCCTGAGAAAGTAGACATGGTCATTTTCCGCGAAAACACGGAAGATATCTATGCCGGTATCGAATATATGTATGGTACACCAGAAGCTGAAAAGCTGCTGAAGTTCCTGCAGGAAGAAATGGGTGTAAAGAAAATCCGTTTCCCTGAAACTTCTTCCCTGGGTATCAAGCCGGTTTCCAAAGAAGGTACTGAGCGCCTGGTACGTGCAGCTCTCAAGTATGCACTGGAAAAGAAACTGCCTTCCCTGACACTGGTTCACAAAGGTAACATCATGAAATTCACCGAAGGTGGTTTCAAAAACTGGGGTTATGAACTGGCTGTACGTGAATTTGGCGAGCAGGTTTATACCTGGGAACAATGGGAAGCTACCAAGAAAGAGAAAGGTGAAGAAGAAGCTAACAAAGAACTGGCTGTAGCCACTGCACATAAGAAACTGATCGTTAAAGATGTGATCGCTGACAACTTCCTGCAGCAGATTCTGCTGGCACCACAGGATTACTCAGTGGTAGCTACCCTGAACCTGAATGGTGACTACATTTCTGATGCCCTGGCAGCAGCTGTAGGTGGTATCGGTATCGCACCAGGTGCGAATATCAACTACCTGACCGGTCATGCAGTGTTCGAAGCTACACACGGTACCGCACCTCGTTTTGCTAATACCAATACCATGAACCCCAGCTCTGTGATCCTGAGTGGTGTAATGATGCTGGAATACATGGGCTGGAATGAAGCTGCTAACATGATCGTACAAGGTCTGAGCACAGCTATCGCGCGTAAGCGTGTAACCATCGACTTCTACAAATTGATGGACGATGCAACCCTGGTGAAAACCAGCGAGTTTGCGGATGAAGTGATTAAGCACCTGTAACAAAGGTCAGTTTATAAGTTTTTAAGGGGCTGGCTAAGAGGCGATGAGCTTTTTAGCCGGCCCTTGGTGACTATTGGAAAGTGTTTAATGCGGCTTTGGGGCTTCGCTTAAATGCCTACAGGTAAAGGAGTTATTATAAGCGTTGACTGTACTTAAACTTAACACAACACTCCCTTACATCGAAAAACTTGTAAATTGTTCCCACTTATTGTATATTTCGCGATTACTCGTAACTATTTAAAAATCAAACCCGAAAATGGCAGAAAAAATTAAAGTCACAAATCCTGTCGTAGAACTCGATGGAGATGAGATGACCAGGATCATCTGGAAATTTATTAAAGACAAACTGATACTTCCTTATCTTGACGTTGAAATTAAATACTTCGATCTTGGCATGGAGCACCGTGATGCGACCAATGACCAGGTTACTATAGATGCTGCGAACGCGATCAGAGAGGTGGGTGTAGGTATTAAATGTGCTACCATCACTCCTGACGAGGCTCGTGTAAAAGAGTTCAATCTGAAACAGATGTGGAAGTCACCAAACGGTACTATCCGTAACATCCTGGATGGTACAGTTTTCCGTGAGCCAATCGTTACTTCAAACGTACCACGCCTGGTTCCTAACTGGACTGCTCCTATCTGCATCGGCCGTCACGCTTTTGGTGACCAGTACCGTGCTACTGACTTCGTTGTAAAAGGTAAGGGTAAACTGACTATCAAGTTTGAAGGTGAAAATGGTGAAGTAATCGAGCATGAAGTGTACAACTTCAAAGGCGATGGCGTAGCGCTGGCTATGTACAACACCGACGAATCTATCAAGGGCTTTGCACGTGCATGTTTCAACCAGGCACTGATCAAGAAATGGCCTTTGTACCTGAGTACCAAGAACACCATCCTGAAGAAATATGATGGTCGTTTCAAAGATATCTTCGAAGAAATTTATCAGCAGGAATTCAAAGCTAAGTTTGATGCAGCTGGTCTGACTTACGAGCATCGCCTGATCGATGACATGGTAGCCAGCGCACTGAAATGGAATGGTAACTTTGTATGGGCTTGTAAGAACTATGATGGTGACGTACAGTCTGATACCGTTGCACAAGGTTTTGGTTCACTGGGTCTGATGACTTCTACCCTGGTTACCCCTGATGGTAAAGTAATGGAAGCAGAAGCTGCTCACGGTACTGTAACCCGTCACTATCGTGATCACCAGGCTGGTAAGCCAACTTCTACTAACCCGATTGCATCTATCTTTGCATGGACAAGAGGTTTGGAATTCAGAGGTCGTCTTGATAATAATCAGGCGCTGATTGATTTCTGTCATGCACTGGAGCAGGTTTGTGTGGAGGTTGTAGAGAGTGGAAAGATGACGAAAGATTTGGCTGTTTGTATTCACGGTAATAAAGTTGAACACGGAAAGCATTATCTTTACACTGAAGAATTCCTGACGGCATTGGATGATGCACTGAAGGTAAAACTGGGTAAATAATTACGCCACACGTTTGCAATACTGATATGAGACGACGTCCTTCCTTTGTGGGAGGACGTTGTTACTTTATAGAAGTTTGTTTTTAACAGGGCAAAAAAATGGGGCTTTTACCTTCGGTAAAAGCCCCATTTTTATAAGGACATTAATTTTTTCAGCACTTTATCTTCCCCATAAATGTCTTCGTAAAACATCATCTGGCCGTCCTTACCTTCGGCGGTATAATACCTTAAGTAAATAGGGATGCTATGCGACAGATCGATCTGTTTCTTCTGCCCTTTATCCAGCCAGGCGCGTACACTGTCTCTTTTGAATCGTTTATCATCTTTAATCAGGTACATCGCCAGACTATCCCATTGCTGAATACGCACACAACCATGGCTCATAGCACGGTAGGAATTTCTGAACAATCCCCTGTTGTTTGTATCGTGCAGGTATACAGCGTATTTATTAAAGAAATTAAATTTCATGATCCCTAACGAGTTTTCCAGGCCATCCATTTGTCTCAATACATAAGGGAAATAGTTCTTGCTGAACTTTTTCCAGGGTACACTATCCGGGTTCACTGCATTGCCATCCTTATCTATTACTTCCAGGTTCTTTTTCGCCAGGTAATGGGGATCTTTCTGAATGGCGGGCAGCATTTCTTTGATGGAAATACTGAAGGGTACACGCCAGTAAGGATACATCACGAAGTTAGACAACCTGGAATTCAGCAGCGGTGTGCGTGTACGGGGTGCACCGACTATGACACGGGAATCAAGTACGACCTGGCCACTATCCCACACCATCATATGGTAGCCGGGTATATTTACAAAGATGTAGCGGTTGGGTAATGAATCCGGCCATTTGCGCCAGCGGTCAAGGTTTACAGCGGCTTGTATCATCCAGTCATGATAGGATTTATTCATCACCTGGATGGTTTTCTTACCTGCCTGTCCGTCTTCAAATAAGCAAAACTCTTTCTGAAAAGCTTTCACACCTTCTCTCAGCAATGCGGTATCGGAACCATGTCCGTTGGCAGTATCTACATGACCTGTCTGTACCAGGCGGTTTAGCACCAGTTGTTTGAATGCCGGTGTATCCACATAGGCAGTGGGCAGTGAATCCCAATGTAAGGATTGATATTTTGCTTTGAAATTGAGGAGGGCTGCTTTCAGGGAATGATAACCTTCGTAAGCTGGTTCCAGCTGGTGAAAGGTGCCTGCGATGTTATTGTCTTTTATTGCGGTGCTAAGCAGTTGTACGAGTGCAGAATCTGTGAGTACAGAATCAGGACGTAAGGTAATACTGTCGCGCGGCGCGATGCCATAACGGAGATGGCTAGCCATTTTCATAAAGGCATCTGTCATCATCACATCTACTTCTGCCAGCAGTGCCGCGTCTTTGCCGGAACCGGTAGCGGCATGGAGTTGCTGTATGGCAGTATCCAGTGCGCCCTGATGATAAATACCTGCTGGTAATCCTACTTCGTCGGCATGGTCAATGAAATACAACATAGAATCCGCAGCGGGGATCAGTTGTCCATCTACAGACCATTTGGCCTGGTTGGCTGCGAGCTGGTAAAAGTACTGTAACGCAGGTACGCTGTGTACGGGCACTTTATCTTCAAGAGTTTTGTTGTCAGCCGTGTAGCTGAGTCGTTCACCTATTTGTTCCGGTACTACTTCACCTAATTCTTTTACGTCTCTCACTATTTCTCTTTTCCGGAGCTCCCGCTTCTGATGGCAGGAAAACAATGCAAACGATGCTACAAGACATAGCAGTATGTCCCTTACAAACTTATACTTCATTGGCGTTTGAAACAATTAATTAAAGGTACGTATTTGAAAATATTTTTATAGAAGTTATTGACGGGGTCGTAATAATACTACAAATTTGATGCTAACATATCCATGGGGGTTAATTAAAATGCTGATTTACTTACAACAGTTTTTCTTCACAAATAAAGACTGTATGAATTTTAATATTGACACAACTACTTTCATCCTTTCTTCATTAATGCATTAAGAATTCGAACTTCACTACAAAGGTATAATTTAAAAATAAAAAGCTGGTTCGCATGGGGTTTAATTTTGAATTAAAATTAAGCCAGTTGCAGGCATAGCAAATTCCCGCGTACTTGTCTCAGGCAAATGCGCGGGTATTTGTAAAAAGCCAAAAAGGCCCTTAAAGCAGCATTGCAATGCACTTTGTATACAGCACAAAGCACTTACATTACTGCTTTTATAAAGTCAATAACAAGTCAACGCGGAAATTAAAAATGAGTTATTTCATTGGAGATGGTATGGGGCAAAAAGGGTCAGGATTCTCTGATAATGGTGGCGATGTCTATTACTATTTCTCTTCATGATTTTCCTCGATCTGATCAGCGATTGCTAATAACAGAGACATACTGGCTACTTTGGTAGCTTCTGCACGTACGTGCCCATCGAGATCGTGTTCAAAAAATACATCACTGCCATTCAGATTAACTTTAAAGCGGGGGGAATGCCCGTTAATCGGTTGAACTGAGTATCTGTTCCTGTTGTAAACTACTGTAAATGCCTTCATAATTATTCCATTTTACAAGTAAGTTAAACAAATCTTACGCCAGTTGAACGCAGTTGTGGAAAAAAAAGAGGGCATAAACGCGCTAAAACGGTTTATGCCCTTATTTTAGTAATATACTAATTATCAATCCGTTACACTACTACTAATTTTAGTTTACGAACCACCAACGTAACCCCAGTCTGAATTGGAAGTTATTGTAAGGATAATGCGGTCCGGCGAAATTATTTGTAGCAAAAAAGGTGTTCAGGTTCTCGGTTCTAATGAAAGCATTGAACGATTTGATACGGAAATGGAGGAAAGCGGCCAGGTCAGGTGCATAATATTGAACTTTTTGGGTAGTCTGATACACAAATTGACCGATGATGGGAGAGTAATCGTCTGCATCATAGGCTGTCATGTATTTTGCCTCTACGCCCACCATCAGATTCAGGTTGTTAAACAGCCTGTTTTCGTAGGCGATGCGGTGACGGGTCCAAAGGGTTGGAATATTCACCGGTGCTGTACCGTGTACCTGCTGGAAGGTGAAATCTGCATACCAGTTCCAGTGTCTCCAGGTGAACTTCTTGCTGAACATGATTTCCAGCATATTGAAGATCGCGTCTGCCTGTGCACTCTTATAGTAACTACTCATATAGGTGTAATTGCCGATGATGTAGTAGTTGACTGTCAGGTTGTACTTCAGCTTTGGATTGTCTGCGATGAACTGTAATTTAGAGATATTTTCCTTTGCCAGGTTGCTGTTATACCAGCTGTCGTAGTTACTCGAAAAATACTTGTATACATACGAAGGCTCCCTGTTTACGTTCGAGAAGGCCAGTTTTACATTTCCCAGGGTTGGGTTCAGGTACCTGCTTAGCATACCACTCACGCTGTAATCCCCCTGGTTCTCCCCTGCCATGTACAATTCGCCCAGGGCCTGGAAGTCCCATTTCTGGTTTTTGGTCTTATTACGGTATTCCCCGTGCAGGGCCAGGTTGCTAAACTTAATATCTGAATCCAGGAACGTACCTGTGGTATTCTCGATCCTCGCCCCTGCTGTGATGAAGTGGGCCTGGTTGCCCCTGATGGGAAATTGTACCAGGGAGAGATCGTTGGAAATCGTTCTGAAATTGTGCTGTGCCCTGATGGTATCGCCGGAATAAGCCCAGCCATAATGCGTAGTATAGAAAAACGTATCTGGTGTGGGATCCAGGTATGCTACCTGGTCTTTATTCAGTTTGAAGGTGTATTGCACCCTGAATACCGGATCAAATTTATATACGTCTGTCGTATCGTTCACATGGATGGTATCTCCTTTTCCCCAGTCGTAGGACTGCATGAAGAGGAAGCCTGCCTGGTCGATTGAGCTCTTCACCGGGATGGTAGAGTTAAAAAGACTGCTGGTGGTGCTGGCATCATTTCCCAGGTTTACGTCGATAGTTTTACGCTGACTATAGCGGGGATTGTCCAGGTCATCATCGTTCCTGATACCACCGTTTTCACCGTTTGCATACTTGTTATAGAAGTAACTGAGAGTGGCATTGTAGCGTTTATCCCTGGAGTTGTACCTGCCTGTAAGCCGGTAAATGTTGTGATTCGTGGTTTGAGAGCGGAAGTAGCCGGGGGCATAGATCTTCTGGTACTCGAACCCGAAATTGAACCTGTCAGTACGGTTCTGGGTATGCAGAACGCCCAGCTGTTGTTCCTGCTGGCTGCCAATCATATAATTCAGTTCCGAATAGGGGCGGTTTGTATAGTAGATCCTTGCGTTGTCATGATTGAAACCGTAAGGGTCAAAGCTATGAAAACCGGCATCGAAACCTGCCGTCATACGTGGCGTGAAGGCCACCGGGCGTGCCGGCGAGCCATTATTGCCCAGGTAAATGTAGTTCGCGGGCACTCTCAGAAAGGGGCCATTGAAATCGGCGATCGAGGAGTCCATTTTATAGTCAGTGGGTTCTCCCAATCTCCGGTAAGTGATGGTCAGGGTGTCCGGCGCCTGATTCTTAGAGCTGGAGTCCTTTGTCGTCCGGGAGCTACTGCCACCGCTGCCCATGTTACTGAAACGGCTGGTGATCTGCGCCTTTACCTGCGACATTATGACCAACAATAAAAACGTAATAATAAATGACCGCATTCTATGTTTTGTTTCCTGCTTCTTTTGTGCTAGCTGAAAAGTGTGCAATTTATGTAAAACCTTATAACACGCTGATCAGTTCCCTGAAAATAAGTGTTAATTTCGGTTCTGCTGCGTTGGCAGCTTCCAGCACTTCTTCGTGGGTGATCACGTTTTCTTCTTCACGGATGCCGATATCAGTGATCACGCTCATGGCAAATACCTTCATACTACTGTGCATAGCCACGATTACTTCGGGTACGGTGCTCATACCTACTGCATCGCCCCCGATGTTTGCCATATACTGATATTCAGCCCTGGTTTCGAAGGTAGGGCCCTGTACACCTACGTATACACCGGTATGTACCTGGATGTTATTGTTTGCAGCGATCTCTTTTGCCCTGGCGATCAACGCCTTGGAATAAGGTTCGCTCATATCAGGGAAACGGGGACCTAATTCAGCAATATTTGGGCCACGCAGTGGGTGTTCCGGCTGGAGGTTGATATGATCACGGATGATCATGAGATCACCGACTTTGAAAGCGCGGTTCATACCACCAGCGGCATTGGAAACGAGTAAAGTCTTCACACCAAGGGCTTTAAAGACCCTTACAGGGAAGGTTACCTGCTGCATGGAGAATCCTTCATAATAATGAAAACGACCTGCCATAGCTACTACGGGGCGACCATTCATTCTGCCCAGGACCAGGCGGCCACGATGCCCTTCGACGGTCGAGGTAGGGAAATGGGGAATTTCATTGTAAGGAATTTCGATGGCTTCCGAAATTTCACCGGCCAGGTTACCCAATCCACTTCCCAGAATAATACCTACCTCAGGAGTCAGAGACCATATTTTTTTAATATAGTCCGAAGCAGCAGCTATTTGTTGTAACAGATCACTCATTTTTTGAAAATAATTATAGTTTTATGGTGCTGATCCCTGTCATGTTTTTTTAAAGGTAGCGGTCATTTTGAAACTGGGCCACATAATGAATAACTACATGATATCCAACGAATCGTGCATTGTCAGCTGACGGTAGTCAGAGATCACTGTCAGGCACACTGCGGTGTTTTATGCTGACGGTTACCTTTTCGACAGGGTTGCGCAAAGTTATTTTTAAATTCACAAAACACTAGGGTTTTATATTTAAATCATAATGCCCTATTTTAGCGGCAAATTTTTATCAGATGAACTTACATGAATACCAGGCTAAAGAACTGTTGAAGAAATACAATGTTCCGGTACAGGAAGGGATTCCGGTTGATACTCCGGAAGCGGCGGCTGAAGCGTACAAACAATTGAAGGTACAGTATGGTAATGAGTTTGCAGTGGTAAAGGCACAGATACATGCCGGTGGACGTGGTAAAGGTACCATTCGTGGTAAAGAGCAGCGTGGTGTAGCTGTTGGTAAAAATGCGGAAGACGTAAAAACAATTGCCGGAAACATCCTTGGCGGCGTACTGGTAACCATCCAGACCGGTGAGGCCGGCAAACTGGTAAATAAAGTACTGGTGGCTCAGGACGTGTATTATCCTGGTCCTAACCCCGTTAAAGAATTATACCTTTCAATCCTGCTGGATCGTGCAAAAGGTCAGAACGTAATCATGTACTCCACTGAAGGTGGTATGGACATTGAAGAGGTTGCTCACAAAACTCCTGAGAAAATCTTCAAGGAGTGGGTACAGCCTAACATGACCCTGCAAGGTTTCCAGGCAAGAAAGATCGCTTTCAACTTCGGTCTGAGCGGTGAAGCATTCAAAAACATGGTGAAGTTTGTAACTAACCTGTACAATGCTTATGTAGGTCTGGATGCGAGCATGCTGGAAATCAACCCGCTGTTCAAAACCAGCGATGAGAAAATCATTGCGGTTGACTGTAAACTGAACCTGGATGACAACGCACTGATGCGTCATGCTGATCTGGAAGCACTGCGTGATATTTCTGAAGAAGATCCTACTGAAGTAGAAGCAGGTAAATACAACCTGAACTTTGTGAAACTGGATGGTAACGTAGGTTGTATGGTGAATGGTGCTGGTCTGGCTATGGCGACTATGGATATGATCAAGCTGAGTGGTGGTGAGCCTGCAAACTTCCTGGACGTAGGAGGTACTGCAAATGCAACTACTGTAGAAGCAGGTTTCCGTATCATCCTGAAAGATCCTAAGGTAAAAGCGATCCTGATCAATATCTTCGGTGGTATCGTTCGTTGTGATCGTGTTGCACAGGGTGTAATCGATGCTTACAAATCAATTGGTAACATCACTGTTCCTATCATCGTTCGTCTGCAGGGTACTAATGCTGAAGAAGCTAAGAAACTGATCGAAGAGAGCGGTTTGACAGTACAGTCTGCTATCCTGCTGAGCGAAGCGGCTGCGCTGGTGAACAAGGCGGTGAGCGCGTAATTATAGAAATGACTAAATAGCAATAGCGAAGAAAGCCTCTGGTAAAAACCAGGGGCTTTTTTCACTATAGACCATTGCTATTAGTCATTTCTATAATTACGCCCCAAAATAAAAGCTGGCCGAAGGGCCGGCTTTTATTTTGCTAGCATGGTCGCGCGGGGAGCCTAAAGGCACACGGTGATCATTCCATTACAATTTCAACTTCCCATGGTCGCGCAGGAAGCCTAAAGGCACACGGTGATCATCCCATTACAATTTCCCCCCCATGATCTCGCGGGAGCCTAAAAGCATACAGTGATCACATTTTTTGGCACAATCATCACAATTTCTATTTTTGCCTCCACAAAACCCCTACCTTCATTATCCATCCTCATATTACCTGAAACCCCACAGGTAAAGCATCATTTATTACTATTAAACTCAGTCAAAACAATGAAGCGCATCGGCGATTTCTTCCTGTTCTGCTCAGGGGCACATGTGCCTTTACTCCGGCGTGCACCTACAGAAACCAACAAGTATGGGGGTATTGGAGCAACTATTTTCTTCACCGGTTTACTGGCAGCCTTTTCCGGAGGCTATGCTCTCTGGTGTGTATTCGGTCAGTTATGGTCTACTTTATTATTCGGCGCTATCTGGGGACTCATGATCTTTAACCTGGACAGGTACATTGTATCAGGCATGAAAAAGCGCAACAAGTTCAGTAGTGAATTTTTAATTGCACTACCCAGAATTGTACTTGCGATCCTGATTGCCATCGTGATATCAAAGCCACTGGAGTTACAGGTTTTCGGAAAAGAGATCCGCCAGGAACTCATTATCATGGAACAGCAGGTGTTCAAAACCCAGGAAGAGAATGTCCTCTCCCGTTATCAACATCGCATGAATGAGCTGAACGGAGAAATTACATTGCTGGAAAAAGGCATCCAAACGCAGGCCCTGCGCCGGGATACCCTACAGAAAATTGCCCGGGAAGAAGCAGATGGCACGGGTGGTTCAAAAGTGAAAAACCTTGGTCCTATTTACAAAGCCAAGAAAGCAGATGCTGACAGTGCGGAAATTGCCCTGCAAAGGGTCACGCTTGAAAACGGTGCGCTCATTGCCGGCAAAAGAAAAGAACTGGCGGGGATCGACTCTACTTTCAAAGCCACCCTTGCGCAGCTTGACAGGACACACATTGATGGTCTTGCATCTCAGCTGGATGCCCTGGGACATCTGACAGAAAAAAGTACGCCGGTAAGATGGGCAAACTGGTTTATTACTATTCTGTTCATCACTATTGAAACAGCGCCTGTATTTGTAAAACTCATCTCTGCCCGCGGACCATACGATGATCTGCTGGAAGCACATGAGCATGCGTTCATCATTTACAGGAAAGAAAAAATTGAAAAAAGAGAAAGAGAGTACGAGGGCAGGATGATGGTGGTGCGCTAGGCAGCGATGACTTCCACTTCGTATACAGGGCTAAACAGATACATTCTTTTGGTAGCTACTTCTTCACAACGGTAGCGTTTTCTTACTTTTTCACCTTTCCGGAATATTCTTCCATCCTTTGTTTTGAACAATTGATCCAGCGGCAACTGCTCTACCAGGTAATGATTCTCCTTACGGCGGTCATACCTGGTCAGCACCCGCATCAGGTTATCATCCGCACACGAGCTGGCAGCAGGATTCTGGATACTCTGTCTCAGCGCCGCCTCCACATCTGGTGGCAAGTACCCTTTGCCTACGAACTGCTTCAGGATATTTGAAAACTGGTTCTTCCACTCTTTCCCATGCGAGGGCACCCTGTTACTATACAAATTAAAGGTAGTCAGGTGAGCCATTTCATGCAATAAAGTGATAAGAAATGCGTACTTGTTCAGGTTGCCATTGATGCTGATGCGATGGCCGCCCCGGGAGTCGGGATGGCGATAGTCGCCAAGGATACTGGCTCTTTCGCGGGTAATGGTCAGGTGGACCTTAAATTCCTGGATATAGGCAAGTACCTGCTCAAAGGTACCTTCGGGCAGGTAAGCTGCGAGTGCCTGTAAAGGATGTTCCTGTTTCACGACCTTTATTTTTTTCTTTTGGTCAGCTGTTGCAGGCTAAGGGTTTCAATGACCGTATAGACTACATACAGGAACATGAGTATAAAAATAGTCTCTTTGCTGGTATGGGCGCGGTTCAGTACTACATAGACTGTAATACCCACCAGGCATAGCATCATTTTGCTAAGAGTAGAAG
The DNA here is from genome assembly GCF_003412465.1 of Chitinophaga silvisoli. Classification (GTDB taxonomy): domain Bacteria; phylum Bacteroidota; class Bacteroidia; order Chitinophagales; family Chitinophagaceae; genus Chitinophaga; species Chitinophaga silvisoli. The sequence continues at coordinate 82,682 of NZ_QTJV01000010.1, read as the reverse complement.
CATAAACCCTGCGCACGAAGGCGTTGTTGTCGGCAGATTGGATGCCTTTGCGGTTCATGCTGTAAGAGAGTCCGGTAATAGCGGCTAACGCCAGGTTGCCTATGAGCAGTACATGCTGATGTACCCCTTTCTCCAGCAACCGGGCATTGAAATAAATAAGCGCGCCATTCAATATGATAAAAAGGCCGATAAGCCTATAGTAAAACCTGTCAGTCATTCCTGCGGGTATCTTTGATGATTTGCCACAAAATTACCGCTAATGCCAGTAAAGAAAAAATGATCATGAAAACAGGAATACGCCATCCTGTTCGCTGGTCAAGTTTATAACCGGCAAACACGGCCAATCCAAGGGAGGCCATCATCTGAAATGCAAGTCCAGCGTAGCGATAAAGCTGATTAGGCTTCCTGGAGGACTTTTTCGGTTGCAACGGATTTTCCATGCTTTTCTTTCTGGTTAGCAGCTGCTACCTCTTCTGGCTCCATGTAACAACGGCCATTGAACTTAGCAGTTGGTTCCATTTCAAAATGAGAGGTGTAAACGTCTCCTTTTACCAGTGCATTACCTTTCAGGAACAGCAGGTCTTCTACTTTGATGATACCTGTTACTTTCCCGATAATGTCTGCACTGTTGCAAACGAGATCACCAATGATTTCTCCTTCTGGTCCTACTACGATCTTAGCTTTTGTAGAAACCAGCCCTTTTACCTGACCGTCGATGCGGATGTCCCCTTCGCATACGATGTCTCCCTGAATAGTGGTTCCACTGCCAATAATGTTTACATTGGAAGTAGGCATTACTGTTTTGCTCTCGCTTCTTGTGTTGCGGTTGTTGTTGCTAAACATAGGATTTTAGGTTTTTCAGCTTTTAACTGATTGTAAGATAGTATTATTTATTTGCGTTTTACTAGTGCCTGCAAATCACATCGTTTAAGAAGTTATTCACATTTTTCCCTAACGGTTGTAGTGTCCCATAGCGTATAAGGATGCCCTAATTTTTTAGTCTTCTACTTTAATAAGTACTGTTATCTACTTTAGGCACTTTTATGGTGGTAGTATCCAGCTTGCTGGTTGAAAAGTCCCCACCGATCACCTGCTTGATATCGTCCAGGTATTTATCACGCGCATTGATAGCAGTCTCCAACGAGTCTGTGCGCATCTTGAGCCTGATAAACTCACGACGCTGTTTCAGATCTCCATAACCCGGAATATAATAACGTAAAGGCGTAAATACGACTGTGGCTACGGTAATGGTTACCAGTAATACGAACAATGTGCTTAAGGCCACATAAACGCTCATCCGTGAGAGTTTGAAAGATGTTACCTCTTCATAGGTATTGTCATTCATAATCACCAGACGGTATTTGTTGCCCACCCGTCCCACATTTCTGCCTTTTTTATCGCGCTTGTTAGCCATATCCGCAATAGAACTTGATATAATTTCTGATAATCAACCGGCTAAAGTTAAACATTTATATTATTTACTATGCAAAAAATTGCAATTTGCCGGAATTCAGGGAGTAAAGGTCGAGCTCCCTGAAGAAAGGTTTGGTAACTTATTCATTCAAAATGACTACCGGGCTTCGCGTGAATCCCTATAAAAAATAATTATCCTATCTTTAAAAATAAAATTCCTAACATCTTAGTTATATATAGTTCAGCCTATACACCCTGGCATCCATGAATATTTGCAGATCATTTTATAAACATATATCATACACCGGCCTGGTATTAGTCCTCATATGCGTATCTAGTCTGCAAAAAGCTCAGGCTCAGCGCAGGGATAGCACGAATGTGAATTCGCGCACTACCTCCCGGAATCCACAGTCACAGTCTCAGACCAAGACTATCCAAAGACCACTGGGGCCTAAGCCCGATGACAGGCGTCCACCCTCAGAAGACCTGGCTAAGAAGAAATGGACTATTAAACGGAAACTGGTACAAAATACTATTTCGCGTTACAACTATTACTTCAATGCGAAAAAGAAACTGCGCCTTGTGACGCACAATGTAAGCCGTACCGGACAGGACAACTATAACTACCTCCTACCCTTCTATCCTTACAGCGCAGCGAACCAGGGCATCAGTAAAGGTGACCTTGACTCTGTGATTGAAAAAGCATCTATCAATATCCAGATTCATGACCCACGCAGTAAATGGATGGATGACAGCTACCTGCTGATTGGGAAGGCCTACTTCTTCCAGGGGGAATGGGATAAGGCCAGCCGTACTTTCAACTTCATTAATACCACTTACCTTCCTAAAAAGAAGAACGAGTATAAATCTGTGGTGGGTTCTGTCGAAAAAGACCAGATCAGCATTGCATCCCGCGAAAAGCGCAAACCACCTATCGGCTGGTTCAAGCATACCTACGCGAGGAACGATGCCTTTGTATGGAATGCAAAGACCAGGATCGAAGAAAATAATTATGACGAAGCACGCTCTATCATCAATGTACTGGATCAGGATCCTTACTTCCCGAAGCGACTGGATGGTGAACTGGCTGAAGTAAAAGCCTATAGCCTGTACAAACAGGGTAAATTCCAGGAAGCCATTGAACCCCTGCAAATTGCAGAGCGCAAGAAGGGTAACAGGGATGAAAAAGCCCGTATGGCTTACATCCTTGGCCAGTTATATACCAATTATAACAAGCCGGATTCTGCCATCGCCATGTATTACCATGTGATCAAAACCAAGCCGGATGAGATGATGGAATTCCAGGCAAGGATTGCGATCAACAAGCTGAAAGCCACCATGCCGGGCGGTTCCCTGGAACAAAGCCTTGCTACCCTGGCGAAGATGGCGAAGAAAGAAAAATACCAGAACTTCCGCGATGCGATTTATTATACCATGGCGCAGCTGGTAGCACCTACAGATAAGGAAGCGGCACTTGGATACCTGCGTCAGTCACTGAAAGCAGGTGCCCTCAGCCCCAACACCATGCAAAAGGCACTCAGCTACAAAATGATTGCCGACATCTATTATGAACAGCGTACCTATCGCTCTGCCAAGAGCTTCTACGACAGTACCGCCGCCGTAATGCCCCCTGAATTCCAGGACTCTGCCGTGGTGAACAAACGTAAAAGGGTATTGACAGATGTAGCGGTGAAAATAGAGGCTATCCAGCTGCAGGACAGCTTACAGCGCATAGCTGCTATGCCGGAGAGCGACCGGAAAATCTTCTTAACGAAACTGGCGGTGCAGATCCGTAAAGATGCGGAAGAAAAGGCAAAGAAGGCGAAAGCTGATTCAGTGGCAGCCCTTGCCGAAGCGATGAACAGTACGAATACCAACAATCCTTTTGCAAACAACGGCATCAATCCCAAGACAGGACAAAAATCAGATCAGGGTGACTGGTACTTCTATAATACTGCCAGCAAGTCATCTGGTTTCCAGGAGTTTAAGCGTAAATGGGGAAATCGGGGCAATACTGATAACTGGCGACGTAGCCAGAACGGTATCGCTGTTGTGAAAGAAAATACAGAGCCGCTGGATGAAAATGGTAATCCTATCAGCCCTGATGGTCAGCCCAGGAAGAAAGCGACTCCGGCAGACAGCACCACTGCCGAAAGCCTGGCCGCCAACCTGCCACTGAACCCGGATGATTTATTGAAATCCAATATCATTGCAGAAGAAGCCTTCTATGACCTGGGTAAACTGTATAGCGACGGCCTGGATAATTTAGACCTCGGTATTGAAACTTACGATACTTTATTGAACAGATATCCACATCACCCGAACAAAACTGAGGTGATCTACTCCCTGTATATCTGGCATAATAAACTGAACCATACTGCTTTAGCTAATACCTACCGCCAGCAGATCATGAGCAGCTACAGCGATTCAAAGTTTGCCAGCATAATCCGTTTCGGCGGCCTGAAAGATGAGAATATCGGCAGGAAACAAGAGATCTCTGCCGCGTATGAGCATGTATATGGTGCTTACCTGGATTGTAACTACGAGACGGCACTGCGCATGAAGAAGGAAGCTGATACGACCTTTGGCCTCAACTTCATGCAGCCGAAATTCGACCTGCTGGAGGCGATGATTATTGCGAAGATGGATACCTGCGAATTTGGTAAACAGGTGATTACAACGGTCATGAATAAGTACCAGAATGACGATGCGGTCTATGCCAAGTCCAAAGAACTGCTGGAAGCCCTGGATAACCGTCCGGCACTGGTCGTATACCTCTCCATGCTGGAACTGGAAAAGAAACCGGAAGCACCGCTGCTGGACGAGGATGTGACAATGATCTACCCATGGCAGCGCCCACATCCTGAGCTGAATGAGGCACAGGTGAAAACAGCGACTGCCGATTCTATCAAACTGGCTGCTGACAATGCGAAACTGAAAATTACGCCATTGCCACCGCCGATGAAGACAAAAGTGATTTACAAACTGGTGGCCGATGCCCCTCATTTTGTAGTCATGTCATTCAATAAACTGACAAAGGCGGCGGTAGATAAATCTGTAGATCAGTTTACCAAATACAATAAGGAGCACCACCCTGACCTGAAGATCCAGGTAGGCAGTTATGTAATGAGTCAGACGGAAGTGTTGCTGATATTCAGGCTCTTCCAGAATGAGGACCGGGCGCTGGACTACTATGACGAGATCAGGCTGGGAGCGCAGAAGATCCTGCCGGAAATGCGGCCTTCGGATTACACGATGTTTATCATTTCAAGGGACAACTTCATCCTCATGAATACCAGGAAAGACCTGGAGGGATATAAGAAGTTCTTCGGAGACAACTATATTACAGAGTAAAAGGGACACATATAATGCTACCCGGGAAATCGCTTTTGCCTAAGGCAAAGGCGATTTTGCTAAGGGGGAAGTAATAAAAAAATTTTTAATAGTTTTGTCTTGCTGTTACACCTGATTCCGGCAAAAAAGGCCCGTAAATTGCTATTAGAGACGAGCAATGCGGGCTGACGCATTTTTAATTCAAAATCTTGTATGAAAAAATCAGTTAAAATATTGTGGCTGACTGTGTTGTCGCTGACGGGAGTGTTCATTTTGCTTTTATTGCTAATCAATTTCCGCATCATCGGTAGCATGCCATCCATGGAGACCCTGGAAAATCCCAGGGCGGCCCTTGCCTCTGAAGTGATTGGGGACGATGGTACTATTCTGGGCAAATATTACCAGGTAGACAGATCGAGTTCTGATTATGATGAAATCTCCAAAAATGTGATTAATGCACTGGTAGCTACCGAAGACGTACGCTTTTACGAACATTCGGGTATTGATCCCTGGGGTACGATTGCGATTCCTTTTTACCTGGCTATTGGTAAAAAAAGAGGTTCCAGCACCATCACTCAGCAGCTGGCACTGAACCTGCAGGCGGATAATGCCGATGTACAGCGTTCGAAGAATACAATAAAAAGAGCCTTCCAGAAAATGCAGGAATGGCTGATTGCTGTAAAACTGGAGAGGAACTTTACAAAAGAAGAGATCATTACCCTCTACCTGAATACGGTACCTTTCGGGGACAACGTATATGGTATTGAAAATGGTGCCCGCACCTTCTTCAGCAAAGATGCAGGTCACCTGTCCATCGAGGAAGCTGCTACCCTGATCGGGATGCTGAAGGGTACAAACCTGTATAATCCCCGCAGAAATCCGGTTACTGCCAAAAATCGCCGTAATACCGTGATTGAACTGATGGAGAAGAATAAGTTCATTACCAGTGCAGAGGCGACTGCTGCGAAGAGCACGCCGATCGTACTGCGTTATAATAAAATTGACCATAATAAAGGGCTTGCTCCTTATTTCCGTGAGGTACTGAGAGATGAATTGAAACAATGGTGTAAAGAGCATAAGAAATCTGACGGGACTGAATATAACCTGTACCGTGACGGTCTGAAGATTTATACAACCATCAACCCACGGATGCAGCTGTATGCAGAAGAAGCGGTGGCTCATCACCTGAAAGACCTGCAAAAAGTCTTTGCACAACAGTCAAATATTAAATCCGGCAGTGCATGGAAAGGGCATGAGAACTTCCTGGAGCGTTATATGAAAGAATCAGACCGTTACCAGAACATGGTGGCATCAGAAATTTCGGAAGACGAGATTAAGAAGTCATTCAACACCCCTACCAAGATGAAGGTATTCTCCTGGAGGAGCTTTACTGAGCCAGATCTGAATGAGATTGATACGGTGATGACTCCGATGGACTCTATTCGCTATATGCGTGCTATTCTGCAGGCTGGTTTCATGGCGATGGACCCTGAGAGTGGTGAGGTAAAGGCATGGGTAGGTGGACCGGATTTCCGCTATTTCAAGAACGATCACGTATTGAAGAGCAAGCGTCAGGTAGGTTCTACCTTCAAACCATTCCTGTATTGCTATGCGATCATGAACGGTATGTCGCCAGGTACAAGTTTGCCTAATGAACCGGTGAGCTTCCCTAAATATAACTGGACCCTGAGCCGCAACTCAGAAGGTAGTGTAGGTGGTAATATTTCTATGGCAGGTGCGCTGGCCAAGTCACTGAACCTGGTATCAGCTTACCTGATCAAGCAGTTAGGCCCGGCAGCAGTAGCGGACTTTGCGAATGAGAAAGTGGGCTTTTCTGTAAAGATTCCTGCTTATCCTTCTATTTGTTTGGGTACGCCTGAGATTCCGCTGTACGATATGTTGCAGGCATATACCATGTTTGCAGCACGCGGTATCATCACCAAGCCAATTTATATTACCCGTATTGAAGATAGAAACGGTAACATCCTGGAGACGACTGCTCCTGAGAAACGTGAGGTGATCAGTGAGAATGAGTCTTATGTGATGACTAAAATGATGGAAGGTGTAACTGGTCCGGGAGGTACATCAGCCCGCCTGCGTTTCCGTTATGGTATCAAAGGGCAGGTAGCTGGTAAGACAGGTACAACGAACGATAACACTGATGGTTGGTTTTTGGGCTTTACGCCTCAGCTGCTGGCGGGTGCGTGGGTAGGTTGTGAGAACAACTTCCTGCATTTCAGTACAACTGCCAATGGTCAGGGTGCAAATACGGGTTTACCGATCTGGGCATATTTCTTCCAGAAACTGTATGCGGATCCTACCCTGAAGATAGATCCGAATGCTACGTTTGCGATTCCGGCGGCGATAGACAGCCAGAATTATACGGATACTGATTCTAATCTGCCTCCGGGTGCGGAAGCGCAGGATCAGGGGAATGGCGCGGCTTCAGATTATATTGATGTGGGAGATTATGGAGAGCCAACGAAACCTGCGGAGAAACCAAAGGAGAAACCGAAAGAAGATAATAATTCACAGCCGCAACCTACGCCGAAGGCGGTGTTGCCACCGAAAAATAACTAAGTATAAAAAAAGCTTTTGTCCTGCGACAAAAGCTTTTTTTTTGACTATTTATCAGCTACGTAATGCAGCTCTTTGTACTTCATGGCATTGTTGATGAGCTGGATGGCCAGTTTCAGGATACCTGATTCTTCTTTTGCTTCCACTTTATCAGCATCGTCAGTTGGCTTGTGGTAGTCGTCGTGCGGGCCTGTATGCAGGAAGATCACCGGAACGCCACTGATATAAAAGTTGTGGTGGTCAGAAGGCCCCTTCCCTGCTCCGTCTGTGAAGAACTTGATGCCGGGCTGTTCTGCGCCTTTGAATACTTCTGGCCATTCATCTGCGGTAGCATAGCCACCGATCCCTAAACCACGTTCTGCATTATAACGGCCGATCATATCCATATTCAGCATGAAGTGTACTTTTTCCAGCGGGAATACGGGGTGAGCTACATAATATTTGGAACCCTGCAGGCCCATTTCTTCACCGCCAAAGGCAATGAACAGGAAATTGAATTGTTCCTGCTGTCCGTTTTTTACAAAGTAGCGGATGAATTCCAGTAAACCGGCCACACCGGAGGCGTTGTCATCGGCACCATTATGGATCTGGCCTTCGGGATACTTGCCATCGAACAGGTGTGCAGTACCGATATGATCGTAGTGTGCACCGATGATAATCGTACGGGGGGCACCGTTATCCAGGTAACCAATTACATTCCTGCCTGGAATATCATGATGCTCTTTGCGATCAAAGGTAAAATCCTGGAAATAGCTGCTCCCATTTGCGGGTTGCAGGCCTAACTTTTTAAACTGTTTCGCGACCCAAACGGCTGCTTTTCTACCGCCTTTTTCATCAGTTCCACGGCCTTTGAGTTTATCGGCGGCGAGGTAGTTGACAGTGCTACGGATACGGGCTTCAGAGGGCAGGTAATCCTGCGCAAAGGCATTTACAAAACAAGAGGTGCTGAACACCAACAATAACAATCGCTTCATTAAGACATGATATATAATGAGACCCCAAAAAAACAGCCCTTACTTTTGCAAGCGGAGGGCTGTTATCAATATAATAAGGCCAAAACTACGTGATAACATTTACTTAGGCATATCACAAATGTGCCATTTATGATGTTAAAAATATATTACAATGGGGTTAATAAAAGCCCCTCCTTATTGAAGGGGCCTTTTTTTCGTACAGCATATAGGGGTTAATTTAACTAATGTGCTTTCATCCAGCCGTGGGTTGGATCCAAAAATTTTGTCCCCCCTTATTTGATACACGACAATTGTTAAAAATCCGGTGGTGAGGGGTCCAGGTACAGCATTATGCCATATTCGCCGTCCTGGGTCCATCCTCTCAGAAAATCTGATTTATCTAAAGTAATCAGTCCAGCCGCGGGGTCGGATACATAAATTTTGTCCCCCCTTATTTTATACACGACAATGAAGCGGCGCTGATCCCAGTACCCAATGCAGGGTAGCAGGTCGAGTGATAACAGGTCAGCCAAAGAAACTTTTGCCCCCAAAGTACCAAAGCCTATTTTTCCGGCGGCATCACCGAGATCCTGCAGTGGGCTGCCACTTTCGGCTGTTGCCCACAGGGATCTTACATATTCAGGTGTAAAATTTTTTCCAAAATGCGTACTTAGTATATGCAAACAGGCAGGGCCGTCGTCTGTTTTGCCCCGTTGTTTACAATGGGGAAATGGATGTTTTTTACTCTGCGGATTTGAAGTTTGAATCATATCCATGAGTCTTTTTGCAGGTGATTGGGTAATTATCTAACAATGATGAAAGGCCGGCTATTCTTTTGGTTGTACAGGTGCGTGCACCTGCAATCGTAAATAGTCTCCATTCGGTTTTAGTTTTAGGTGTTTATAAAAGCAGCAGATCTGTCCATGGAAGTTCTTCATTGATCAGGTGGCCCAGCAGGACCAGCGCTACGCCCGGCAGGCCTTCCAGCATACGGGTTTCACGACCTTTGAAGCTTTCTTCGTGCAGCACAACTTCCAGTCTTTTTATTGTTTCATTGATCCAGTAGTGCCATCCTTCGAGATAGCTTTCTTCATTACTGTAACGGTACAACGAATAATAATACTGAGCCAGTCCGGCGGTGCCATTACAGAAGTAAATGTCATCGATCTGCGTGGCTTCGTTGGTTTTGCGCATCAGTGAGCTACCGCCCACGAGATCCGCCATTTGCTTCAGGTTTTCGTCTTGTAATACAAAGGAGGCTTTGTAAAAAAGGGAGACCTGATTGAGATCGCCATAACACCATCCGAGACGGTTGTTATATTTTTTTTCATCTTCTGCTTCACTGGTAGTGAGCGGGAAGAATGACCAGTCTTGTCCTATCAGATCTACTTCACGCAGGTGATGGCGAACGAAGCGGATGCCTTGCTGTAGCAGGTATCCGGTCTTGTGAGGATCTATTTCAGTTTCGTGCAGGGCGGTGAGTACGGATAGGAATCCTGCTTGTCCCTGCGTGAGACTGAAGTTGATCTGGCCATCGCCGAATAAGAAGATATTTCTGAACCAGATGCCATGTTTGGTGACTACACATTTTTCGTACAGTGCACGGATAATATCCCTGAGATAGTTCTCTGTCTGGGACTGTGGCAGCCTGTCAGTAAAGTATTTAATGATGCCAAACGCACCGTGCAGATAATCCAGTTTATCTTCTTTGATCAGTTGTAATGACTGATGATAGAGATAGTCGTCATATCTGGCCAGTTCCTCATCTATGTCTATATCCAGGAGGCCATCTTTGTACAGGAGGTTGATCACGCTGGTGAGGCCACAGATGCCGGTAGCGAGGGAAGGTCCTTCGAGTTCCAGCGTAGCTTTGTTCATGTGATTCAATACTTCGTCCAGCAGCGCATAAGTCTTATCTAAATAGGTATTGTCCCTGTAGCCTTGCCATAAGGAATGATAGTATACGATCAGGCCCAGCTTACCGCCGCTCATCAGTGAGTCATTGTCAGCTGAATGCTGATCTATGAGCTGATGTAGCTGAGTGAGGAGGCTTTCCACTTTTACCGGTTCCTTTACCATTCCTGAATGCTTTTAACAAACTTAGGAAGGATGTGGGGGGTGGGGAAAAAAGATACACGGATTTGGGTTTTGGATGGACGGATTGGGGGGGGGGTGATATAATATAATAAGGGGGAGTATTTTTTGGGGGTGCTATTCTATATGCGTAGATGATTTTTGGATTCGGTTCTATTTGCGTAGTTGGTTCTCTTGATGGGATTCTATTTGCGAATGAGCTTTTTTCAAGTCGATTCTATTTGCGTAGTGATCTGCGCAGGAGTTTTTTTTATGTTTTTCTGGTTTATATCAGACTAAATTTTTACACGGATATGCGTTTTGGATGGATGGATTTGTGTTTTTTGGGGGTTACCTTTTTGTGTTTTCCGTATACGCGGTTACGATAGAAAAAATCTTTTGAAATCCACGTCCTGCGTAGATTCCCTGCGCAGTTGCCCTCTAATTTTGTTATTGTAATCCCTAATAATTGTGAAATATGAAACAGACAAACAACCCCACCCAAAAGAAGACGTTGACCCTGAATAAGGTTACTGTATCTACGTTTAATAACAACGTTTTTAACCCAAAGAATGGTGGTAAAAACCATTTTACATCCGTAATTGATACGACGACTTCTGCTAACTGCCTTCCTTCTGTAACGAAGTAAAATAAGGCGGCACAAGCACAATAAAAAAAACGGTTTTGTAATTCCGGATTTTGATTAATTTTCAAGGCTGAACTAAGAACCCTTCTGGTCGAAGGTCATTTTTAGAACAGCCTTTTTTATTTTTGTACCTGTGCTTATAAACCCTTAAAAATTACATGTTTAATTACCCAGCGTTAATCCGCTTGTTTGGTCTATATTTTTTATTAAACCTTTTTTATCCACTGCTTACTTACGCCCAAACAAAGTCCTGTAATTGCAGGAGTAATTTTGATGAAGTGGTGGCAAAGGTTGAACATAACTATCCGGGATATCCGATTAAAATTACCACTGAAAAAGAAGCTGCTTACAAGCAATTTACTGACAGTCTTAGAAACGTGGCTGATACAGCTAATGCCGTTACATGCTTTTCTTTATTGCAATCATGGACCGGTTATTTTAAAGACAGGCATCTTGCACTCGTTTTTAAGGATATTCCCGAAAACAAAGAACTGATTGACCAGATTTTTTCCAATACTGAAAGCTTTCCGCTTTCGAGAGATTCTTTAGTCAGGAAATGGGCTGTCGCTCCTGACTATCCCCTGGAAGGCATATGGACCTTAAGTGGAATGTATGATGTGGCGGTTATAAAAAAGGATCATGGTTATAGCGGAGTCATTCTAAAAGGAGATAATAAGTACTGGAAACCAGGGCAGGTTAAATTTAAGTTACAAACTGATGGAAAAGAAACCTGGAAGGCCGTCCAGTACAACCAGTATCATATGCCGGATACATTCACCACCTATGTGGATGAAAAAGCTTTTATCATGGATCTTAAAAGCTATAAATGGGAGAAAATTTTCCCAGGGCGGCCAGGTCAGAAATCTATTCCGGCTGATAGTTTTTATTTTTCTAAAACCGACAGCAACAATGCTATATTAAGACTACCCAGCTTTGAATTGTCTTACAAATCCCTCATCGACAGCCTGATTACCAATAACTTACACACGATCACACATACCCCACATCTCATTGTGGACATACGGGGAAACTATGGAGGATATAACCTCTGTTTCGAAAAATTATTGCCGCTACTTTATACAAATCCGGTGATTACTCAGGGCCCAGTGGTAAAAGCAACGGCGGAAAACATTCAGCTGTATGAGATCATGCTTAAAAGTCCGATATTCCCTGATGATAAAAAGGCACCTTTCGTCAAAATGATCAAAAATTTAAAGAAAAATAAAAATGGCTATTACCAGCCTCCAGCAGACACAACCACTTTTCCACAAGTATATGCACAACCTGAAAAGGTAGGTTTCCTGATGGATGAAGGCTGTGCCAGTGCTACAGAATTATTAATTTTGGACGCAAAACAAAGTAAAAAAGTAACTTTGTTTGGAAAGCGGTCAGCTGGAATAGTGGATTATTTAAATCTGGTAGCACCAAGATCTTTGTCCTGCTCCCGTTTTTTACTCTGGATACCCACTGCCAGATTAGCCACCGTACCACAACATCCTATTGATAACACCGGTATTTTGCCAGACGTTGAAATTCCTCCTCATGAGAATTGGATAAACTATGCGCAACAATACCTGGAAAACCTGGATATAAAAATTGTCAATTCTTCAAAATAGAAAGACTTCGGTCCGACAACGGCTCTCTACTGTGCTGTTGCATTTAGGATTATGGGTGCTGTATGCAACAGTGCAGGTAGTATCATCAACTATCATGTTGACAAATGCCTGGCCAGTTTTAGCTGTAACCAGTGTAGTATTTGCATTTCAAGCTGTTATTTTTTATGCGAATGCTGAATGGCTGTTGCCACGAACATTGGAAAAGAATAAAAAGACTCTTTGGATAGTGGGGATAGCCGGCTTTATGGTTTTTATCATCCTCAACAGGTATCTTATTCTTTATAGAATTTATCCTGTTGTTTCTCACGTCGCTCCTCCAACCTTTGATTGGCTCGTACTGGTTAGCATCGCTATCTGGTGGTGGTTTCAAGCTATTGCCCTTTCCACGGCATACTGGTTTGCTAAAGTGTCAATTCAGAAAGAAAGGAAAATCAACTTACAGAAAGAAGAACTCAATCGCAGGGAAACTGAACGTCTTCGACTCAAACAGGAAAAACTTGAACTCGAAGTAGCCTACCTCCGCGCCCAGATCAACCCACACTTCCTCTTCAACACCCTCGGCTACTTCTACAACAAAACCGCCAACTCCCAGCCCGACGTTGCCGAAGGCATCGCAGCCCTCACCAACATCATGCGCTCCTCCCTTAAAAAAAGAGGGCCTGACGGTATGGTCTCCTTAGAAGAGGAAATCGAACATATTGAAAGCCTGATCAGCATCTACTTCATGCGCTTCAATAACAACATCCATGTAGAATACAGCCGGCCTGACAACCTGCATGGTCAAAGAATATTGCCACACATCCTCATCACGCTGGTAGAAAACGCTTTCAAACACGGCGAACTCCATAGTTCCGCTTACCCACTGAAAATCAAACTAAATTTAGACGAAAGCGGCCTCTATTTCTATATCAACAATAAAAAACGGATAGGTCCCAAAGAAATCTCCAACGGCATCGGCATGGAATACGTGCAGCGCCAGCTGGAAAACACCTACCCTAACAAATATTCCTTCGAAATTAAAGATACGGACCTGTTTTATAGCCTGTCTTTACATATTGCTACCACCGAAATTACCTTACATGATCAACTGCTATATAATTGACGACGAGCAACACGCCATAGACCTACTTATCGGCTATGTACAACGTACGCCTTTCCTGAAACTGGTAGGTAGTACCACCGAAGCCCTCGATGCTATCAAAGTGATCAGTAATGAAAAAGTAGACCTGGTCTTCCTGGATATTCATATGCCCAGCATCTCTGGTATTGACCTGCTGAAAATCTTTAATAACCAGACCAAGGTTGTTCTCACCACCGCCTACAGCGAATACGCCATGGATGGTTATGAACATGATGTAGTGGATTACCTGCTGAAACCTATCACCTACCAGCGCTTCCTGAAAGCAGCACAGAAAACGCTCAACATGTTCCAGACCATGTATGTGAGCAAAGGCGAAAGCAATGAAAAAGCAGCACCTGAAGTAGACTACCTGTTTGTAAAATCAGAGCATAAGGGTAAACAAATCAAAGTTAATTTCAACGATATAGATTACATAGAAGGCCTGAAGAATTATGTGGCCTTTCATTGTGATAAGGAAAAGATCCTGGCACTGCTCAAGATGAAGGACCTGGAGCAAACCCTGCCTCCAAGGCAGTTTGCAAGGATTCACAATTCCTTTATTATTTCCCTGAACAGGATTGTTTCTGTGGATGGCAACCAGGTGATCCTGCGTAAACCGGATCAGCAGACGGTGGCGCTGCCTATTGGTATTACCTTTAAGCAGCCTTTTTTTGATATGATTAAACTGAATAAATAGGTGTACTTATAAATCGATAATAAGCGGTATTATTTTCCGAAAAAAATAGATTTGAACAATGACCTTATTTCTATAAAATGACAGAGCTAAACAAATTACTTGTTTAGCTCTATCGGTACTTAATTGACGACCTCCTCAAAATGGACCATCTCCCATTAATTTGATTGAATCCGTTTCTTTTCTTTTTCAATACCCGTTTGTCTTTCCGTTCTTACCTTGATCTTACTATTACCGAACCGGTATGTAAAATTCAGCATGGCAAAACGGGAGTCAAACAAAAAATGCTGCCTGATATTTACCCCCTGGTAATCTGATGCCAATGTAAATTGCTGTCCCCTGAAAATATCGTTTGCACTCAACTTGAGCGTTCCTTTGTTTTTCAATACATTCCTTTGTATGCCAGCATTCAGCACCCAGTAGCTGGTCAGTGAGGCCAGTCCGGTATTCGACCGGGATGAGTAAATCCCATTCAGCTCCAGGGTAAAGAGCCGGGGAATACTAAAAGTATTGTTAGAAATCACATATGCCCCGGGCTTAGACTTTGGCAGGGCGATATCATTGTAATCGTAGACCATGTAGAACAACTGTACAGCGTTCATAGTATTCCACCATTTGGTCACCGCCGTTGAATAAGTGATGCTCAGATTATAGTTATCAAAGGTGGTGACGTTTTGATAAGTTGTAATCAGGACCTTATTATCCCCTGCTTCATATACACCTGCAATTACATCCTTTGTACGGGAGAAACTCAGCGTAGTAAAAAGGTGTTGCTTCCAGGAATGAGATAGTTCTACAGCAGTCGTATTCTGTGGATTCAGATCAGGATTGCCCCGGAAGTAATAATATTTGCTACGAAAGAACAGGAATGGGTTCACGTATTCATACTGGGGCCTGTCGATACTCCTCCTGGCTGAAAGCGAAAAACGCTGGGATGCAGTAGCCAGGTATTGCAGCGTAAAGCCGGGGTATAAGCCGGTATAGTCCTTATTGAATACAGAGGAATTGGTGATACTATTCCCTCTCACACGGGTATTCTCTACCCGCACGCCAGCCTGCAACACCCATTTTTTGAACTGGTTGTGGTAATTGACGTAGGCCGCATTTACATTTTCATCATAGATGAAATGGTTCGTTTTAGTAGGGTCATTTACCCAGGTATCATTCTCCTGTACCTCCCAGCGGATGTCGCTGTCTGTTTTTACGAAAACCGTTTTCAGACCTGCATCGAAGGTACCAATTCTGGTAGGCCGGGTAAAATCAGCGGATACGGAACGAATGTCAACAGATACCGGAGAACTGTTACGAATCACGTAAGGTGTCTGATATACCTTCAGCTGGGTATCCAGGTAGGCGGTATTGAAATTGTCCTTCCAGTGCTGATCGTAATAGGCATAGTCTCCGTTGATGGAGAGCTGGGTGCCAAGACTATCAAAGTTATGCTGGTAAAACAGGTTGGCTGAATAGTTGTTGATATCCGCATGTCCCAGGGTATGCATATTCAACATTGAATCGAAAGGAGCTGCCGGAGACGCATGAAACAGGGTCTGGTCCATCCCATCCCTGTCACGGCTGAGGAAGTTGCCTTTCAGGTCCAGGCCGATGCTATTCTTCTTATCGATAGTATAACTGATACCTGCATTGACATTATGGATATCCTTTTTTCGTACTTCATAATTTTTCTCTTCTATATATTCGGCATCCAGGATTCTGTCAGTATGAGTATCGTAAAACTGTTCGTTTCGCTGGTAATTGTAGCTACCGTATAAGTTCAGGTTATCGTTGCGGTAGTTCAGGTCCCCTCCGGCAGTATAGCGACCATAGCGACCTCCACCGCCTCCGATACTGAGGCTACCATTAGATCCTGATTTACCATTTTTTTTCAGTTTGATGTTGATGACAGCCGAAGCGGCGGCATCATATTTTACGGAAGGGTTAGCAATGAGTTCTATTTTGTCAACGGCATTAGCGGCTGTGGAGAGTAATAGATTTTTGAGCATTGCAGCGGTAAAATAAGATGGACGATCGTTGAGGTAGACCATCACCTTCTTTCCGTTGAGGGTAATGGAACCGTCATCGTCCAGCCGTACACCGGGCGATCGTCGGAGCAGTTCTTCCAATGTATTGCCGGTAGCGAGTGGACTCTCGGCTACATTGATGATCATTTTGTCGGCGGTTTGTTCAATGAGTGGCTTCAGGGCCGTGACCTGGTGGGTTACCAGGTCGTAGGAGACTGAAACCATGCCAATAGCAGGCAGGGCCATAGATTGGGTACTCAATTGAAACGGGCCGCTTGTCTTGTCGCGATAGCCCAGGTATCTCACCTGGAGGCTATAGACACCCGGTTTCAGGTTTTCGAACGTGAAATTGCCCTCTTTGTCAGTCTGGGTGGTTTGCCTGATAGTATCTGTGAGTAATAACACGATGGCAAATGGCAGATTTTGGTTGCTGAGGGAATCGGTTATTTTGCCTGAAACGGATAGTCTGAGTGACTGTGCAGGCAAACGGACCGTGCTGCACAGACAAAAGAATAGTACACTCAGTTGTATCGGTTTCATATAGGGTTATTTATCACTTTACAAACATAAGGTTCAGCATTGATGATTAAAAAATTATTACATCGATTCTTTGATTTAAAGGACAGATTATACGAAAAAAACATCTAATCTGGACGGGTACTCACAAAAAAAAAGAGCCTTCCTCCCGGAAGGCTCTTTTTCTTATAACTCAATTACTTATTTTCCTTTTCTGCCCTGCATATCCTGCTGGCGTTTCTGCATGTCCTCGAGCCGTTCCTGCCATTTAGACTTGGATGCCGGTTTCTTCTTATTCTCCTGGATCTGTGCGTGGATCTTATCATGGTTAATGATAAATTTCTGGATCACCCACTGGAGGAGGATACTGATCACGTTTGACAGGAAGTAATAGAATGTCAGTGCGGATGCCAGTTTGTTGAAGATACCTAACAGCATGATTGGGAAGATGTAAGGCATATACTTCATCACCGGATTGCTCTGATCAGCCATACCACGGTTATTGAACGCAAGCATTAAGCTGGTTGCGGTCATCAGCAGGGTAAACAAGCTGATGTGGTTACCATAGAAAGGTATGTTGAATGGCAGGTTCAGGATTGAATCGTAGGTAGACAGGTCTTTTGCCCAGAGGAAGCTCTCCTGTCTCAACTCGATGGAAGACGGGAAGAAGCTATACATCGCTACCAGGATCGGCAACTGCATGACTGCAGGTAAACAACCTCCCAGCGGGTTTACACCTGCGCTCTTGAATAGTTTCATCTGATCCATACCGAATGCCTGCTGGTCGTCGCCATGTTTCTTACGCAGTTCGTCAATTTCAGGTTTCAGGACCTTCATTTTTGCAGAAGATACATAGCTCTGGTAAGTGAACGGCGCTATCAGTAAACGGATGAAGAGGGTGAGCAGGATGATGATCACACCATAGTTATGAATAAATCCGCTCAGGAAGTTGAACACGGGGATGATCACCCACTTGTTCACATATTTTACGAAAGCGAAGATACCTGTACCCAGCGGGATGATATTTTCCAGTCCGATATCATAAGATTTTAAGGTCTTATAGTGGTTAGGACCGTAATAGATCTCAATTGGGAAAGTGAAATCATGAGCTCTGTCGTAAGGGATCTCCAGGGTAGTGAAAGTCTGGCCTACGATGTTGCCGCTTTCAGGTACTTTGGTATTGATCTCTGCCTTGTCAAAGCTGCGGTCTTTCTTCGCAATGAAAGTAGTGTTGAAGAACTGTTGCTTTACGCTCAACCACTGGATTTTGCTATCCAGTTCTTTGTGATTGGTACGTTGTAAGGTGAAGTAATCATGCTTACCATCCGTAGTTTTGTAGTGCACCTGGTTGTTCAGGCGTTCGTTCTGCATATCCTGTTCCTGCTTGTCATTCTCATTATCCCACTGGAGGGCCAATGATTTCTGACCTGCCGGAATTACGTTTTCCAAGCCTACTGCATGAATATCAAAATCTACTGCGTAGCTATCCTGCTTCAGGGTGTATACAAACTCCAGGTATTGGCCTGGGTTTGCAGTAGCGAGGCGGTACACCAGGGATTGGCTGCCATCGGCCAGCTGCTGTACGTTGCCACCGGCAAAATAGAGGTCTGCAGTATTTAATAAGGTATTATTATTAGCCGGCACCTTCATTGAGATGCGGTTAAAAGAGCTGTTAGCCAGTAATAAAGGAGTGCCTGCAAATGTTTTGAAAGCTTTCAGTTCTACAGTTTCAGGTTGACCACCCTGGCTGGAGAAAGTAATTTTCAGTACTTTATTTTCCAGAACGGCTTTCTGAGCAGTACCGGTAGCTGCACCTGCAAAGGCACCGTATTCGCCCGCCAGCCTGGTGGAATCAGGTGTGCCTGCATTGGCATAGGAGGCAGTGGTATCCGTGTTTACTTTAGGTTTGTTCGCTTCAGCGATAGAATCCTGACGTGCTTTCTCCAACTCAGCGGCATGCTGCTGCTTCGTATTGAAAAAAATGTACCCTACCAGCAACAAACCCAGTAAGCTAAAACCAATGACCGAATTTCTGTCCATTGAAATTACAATTAAAATTTAGGCAGCGAAGGTAAGCAAAATGTGGGGGTATAAATGCCAAAAGGACTATTTTTTAGGTCATTGTGATGTAATGAGCTAAAAAATAGTCCTTTTGGTGGGCATTTGCCGCTAATATTATTATTGTGCTACCTCTTCGGCCACCTTGGTTTTGTTGGTCTTATCCTCAGCATACTGCTTGGCAGCGCCGATGAAATGAACAAACAGTGGTGCTGGTCTTTCCACGGTGCTTTTCAGCTCCGGGTGGAACTGGCAACCCACAAAGAACGGATGGTTTGGCAATTCTACCATTTCCACCAGTCCGCTTTCAGGGTTACGGCCGGAAGCAATCATACCTGCTTTTTCGAAATCGGCCAGGTACTGGCCATTGAACTCGTAACGGTGACGGTGACGTTCGCTGATCTTTGTGCTTTCGTAGATGGCAGCAGCTTTGGAACCTGGGGTCAGGTCACAGCCGTAAGCACCTAAACGCATGGTACCACCTTTGGCAGTGATTTTCTTCTGCTCTTCCATGAGACCGATTACCGGGTGACCGGTTTCAGGATTCATTTCGGTAGAGTGAGCATCTTTCCAGCCGATTACGTTACGGGCGAATTCCACAACGCTCATCTGCATACCCAGACAAATACCAAAGAATGGCAGTTTGTTTTCACGGGCATACTGGATCGCGGTGATCTTACCTTCGATACCACGGTGGCCAAAACCTGGTGCTACCAGCAGACCATCCAGGTTACGCA
The DNA here is from genome assembly GCF_003412465.1 of Chitinophaga silvisoli. Lineage (GTDB taxonomy): Bacteria > Bacteroidota > Bacteroidia > Chitinophagales > Chitinophagaceae > Chitinophaga > Chitinophaga silvisoli. The sequence continues at coordinate 62,928 of NZ_QTJV01000010.1, read as the reverse complement.
GTTTCTCAGCTACGTTTTCGGATGTAAGGAATTCAGAATGAATATTTTGAACAACTACTTTACATTCGTTCATTGCACCTGCATGGATAAAAGATTCCAGGATGGATTTGTAAGCATCCTGCAATTCTACATATTTACCAATCAGGCCGATAGTTACTTTAGACTTAGGGTATTTCAGTTTATCGAGGAAACCACGCCATTTGGTCATGTCTGGTTCTTTTTCGATAGGAATACCCAGTTTCTTCATACAGATTACATCCAGTTTCTCTTTCAGCATTTCCAGCGGCACTTCATAGATGGTGCTCATGTCGGTTGCTTCGATTACCGCATCAACGGTTACGTTACAGAACAGGGCAATCTTCTTTTTCAGATCGTTGTACATTGGTTCTTCGGTACGACACACGATGACATCAGGGTGCACACCATTTTCGCTCATCATCTTCACTGAGTGCTGAGTTGGTTTGGTTTTCAACTCTTTAGCTGCACGCAGGTAAGGAATAAGGGTGAGGTGAACGACCAGGCAATCCTGCTCATCCAGTTCCCATTGAAGCTGGCGAACTGCCTCTATGTAAGGGAGCGATTCGATGTCGCCCACGGTTCCACCCAACTCGGTGATAACGATATCATATTTACCGTCTTTGCCGAGCAGGAGAATACGACGTTTGATTTCGTCGGTGATGTGGGGTACTACCTGAACGGTTTTACCCAGGTAGGCACCTTCACGTTCCTTATTAATAACGGTTTGATAAATGCGGCCTGTGGTCACATTGTTGGCTTGTGAAGTAGGAATGTTCAGAAAACGTTCGTAGTGTCCCAGGTCCAGGTCAGTTTCGGCGCCATCTTCGGTTACAAAGCATTCCCCATGTTCATATGGGTTTAATGTTCCCGGATCCACATTGATATATGGATCGAACTTTTGAATAGTCACTCTAAAGCCGCGTGCCTGCAGTAATTTTGCAAGTGAAGCTGCGATAATTCCTTTACCCAATGAGGATGTAACACCTCCCGTAACGAAGATATATTTTGCCATAAAATCTAAAATTCTGTAGAATACTTGACCTAAAAGGGAAGTGCCGGACGACGTTTGGTGTAACCAGTCAAGTAAAAGTAACTTCCGAAGGTCATGCAAAGTTACATAAATTTAATGCGCACCCAAAACGGATTTTCACATTTCACTGAGTGTATACATGTAAAGAGCTAATTATAAGTAGGGTTAGGCGGATAAAAAGCATTTCAAAAAAATCTTCGCGTTCGATAGCAGAGTTTGGGAGTCAGGAGCCTGTGGCTAGCTGTGGCATTGGGAAAAGATGCTTTTAATATATCGCTGCGGCTGGCCGCTTATTTATTTGTAAATTTGCGATCCGAAATAATTATCAAACATGACTCTAACGCCAAAGCGTGCACAGGAATCCCTGATCCAGATGACTGAGCTGGTATTGCCCAATGATACCAATGTATATACTAACCTCATGGGAGGTCGCCTGATGTACTGGATGGATATCGCTGCTGCTCTTGCCAGCATGAAGCATTGCGCTGCCCCAACTGTTACTGCCTCTGTCGACAACATTTCATTTGAGAATCCCATTCGTCTTGGTAATGCTGTTCACATCGAAGCGAAGGTGAGCCGTGCATTTAATTCAAGTATGGAAGTTCATCTGAAAGTATGGGGTGAGGACCCGGTGCAGCAGTACCGTTACAAATCCAACGAGGCTTTCATGACATTTGTGGCCCTGGATCCCAACGGTAATCCCCGCCCGGTACCGCCAATTATTGCTGAAACGGAGGAAGAAAAGAGTTTATACGAAGGTGCATTGCGCCGCAGGCAGCTTCGTCTGATCCTGGGTGGAAAAATGAAGCCACAGGATGCAGAAGAGCTGAAAGCGCTGTTCGTTTAATGCCATTCTTTATAGAATTGTTCGAGGAAAGTTTCCATGAAGGCATGCCTTTCTGCTGCCAGTTCCTTCCCGGTGGTGGTATTCATTTTATCCTTCAATAAGAGCAGTTTTTCATAAAAATGATTGATTGTAGGGGCAGTGCTGTTCTTGTACTGTTCCCTGCTCATTTGCAGGTCTGGTGGAATAGCCGGATCGTATAAAGCCCTGTTTTTGAACCCTCCATAATTAAATGCCCGGGCTATGCCAATAGCCCCGATGGCATCCAGTCTGTCTGCATCCTGCACTACTGCCAGTTCGGGTGAGCTGAATTTCCCTTCATTATGTCCTCCTTTGAATGAGATATTTTCTATGATGGCGATTACATGGGTGATAATGTCCTCCCCTACTCCCTGTGATTCCAGGAACTGACGGGCTTTGGCAGGGCCAATTGTTTCATCGCCGCCATGGAACTTGGCATCAGCAATGTCATGGAGCAGGGCTCCCAATGATACGATTAATGGGTTGACAGGTTCCCTGGCAGCAATTTCCTTGGCAGTATGCCATACCCGATGGATGTGCCACCAGTCATGGCCTCCTTCGGCCTGGGCTAATTCCTGTTTTACATAGGTAACTGTGCTGTTTATCAGTTGATCTTGCGTCATAAGATCAAATATAAGCAGGCTTATGGGGCTAAAAAAATAGGAAAAACGAAGAAAAAGAGAAACGGAAAAGGCATCTCATAAGTGTAAAATGGGTGTAGAGAAGAATGCTTGTTGTATAACCTTCTTTCCATTTTCCATCTCTCCTCCCCGATATTCAGGCATGCAATTAGAATAATCAACAGGGATCTTGCTTCACTAAGATATTCTTCGTTTTTCCTTTTTCCTTTTAATGTTTGGATCTTCGACAGACTAGTTGGTGTACCGGCCCTTAGGTGTTGTGACAAATGGTTAAATGCAGGTTTGCCGGCCGGGCGATCTTAAATTTTGGTTGATAAAATGTTGACCTTAGTTGATAAAATGTATATCTCTTAACAGCTTCCGGATCGATACCTTAACGAGGCCCCTTTTGGGCCTCTATCTTAAGGTATATACTTCAGGGAAGCGGGAATTATTTCTTAAAAATTGGCGCGGCTGAAGGCGGGAAAACCTTTCTTACCGGACTTCGAGGTCAATAACTTTGCTGACCTTTGCTGACCCTAGCCTCGGCAGCCCCCCCGCCTTTTACCGCTACTTATTTTTAATATCAACATGCCCTTTCAGCACATTGATAATATCTTACAGCGCAGATCCGGCTATAATTTTGCTTTCATAGACAGATGCAGCACCCTTAACTGGTTTCGGAATTGTTGTTGACTGGTCTATTCTTGTGGTGGAAGTATTTATTTTTAGTGTGCTACCGAGGCTTGCAAATGGTGCCTTCCTGATGATAACTCTACTAAACCTGTTTCTTGACGTGATTCGCATACTTAGGAAATAATCGCATTATAAATAATTACATCTTTCACTACTCCGCTGTTTAACTGACAATATCTCCTTATCAATTTCGATTTCTAACATAAAAATAATAATCATTATCTAATTTTTAGATAAATCTGGTGCTAAGTATACACATATTTTTATTTACTATATAATATAGAAAATCGACAAGCGTCTTGGTATCTAATCACTTAGATAGAAAATACCCCTTTCAAAGCTATTTAGCCTTTGAAAAGAAACTCATATGTAAAAAATTTTAATTAATCTTTTTTAACCAGTACATCAGTGATCTGGTTAAGTTGTTTTACTTTTTCAGAGAAGTCCCCCTTGATCCTGTCACGGATTAGCTGGAGCTTGTCTAAAATTTCATTCAGGGACCCTGGTAATGCATCCTGCAATACCTCTTTGAGCCTTTTGGCAATGGTGGGAGATTTGCCGTTGGTGGAGATGGCTATCTTAAGGTTGCCTTTCTGAACTACTGAACCCAGGTAAAAATCACACAGTTCCGGTGTGTCAGCTACGTTAATTAATACTTTACTGCATTTTGCCTTTTCCCAGACAAAATAATTGAATTCATGGTCGTTGGTAGCCGCTATGGCCAGGTCTTTCCCAAACATATCACCACAGGAAAATTCCTTTTGCACCAGCGTTACGTTCGGTGCATTTTTGACTAATGCCTCCAGTTCCGGCAGGAACCAGGTAGCGACTACCGTCAGGTTAGCAGTCGGACAATTATCAAGGAGTGCACTTACCTTTTCAAGTCCGACAGCGCCACCGCCTACAACTAATATCTGGAGACGATGCACCTTGAAGAATACGGGAAACAAATGATTCTCTTCCATACGAACCGCTTTAATATAAATTTACACAGCTATTTTCAATTCTGCTGCTATTCTATCCTGCACTGCTATGAACGTTTCATGGAAGCGTACTACCTCCCCCACTATTATAATGGCCGGGTTTTTCAGCTCCTCCCGACGAGCAATGTTTGCCAGATCGGAAACGGTGCCAATGCCAACTTTCTGTGTAGGTAAGGTACCATTCTGAATGATAGCTGCGGGCACATTTCCTTTGCCCTGGGCTACATAGGCAGCGGATATTTCTTCTAATTTACTCATTCCCATCAAGATAACCACAGTGGTATCTGCATGAATTGCATGAACCAGATCGCGGGATAAATCACCATCCTGTGTGGTGCCGGCTACCACCCAAAAACCTTCACTTACGTTGCGGGCGGTAACAGGGATGTTGTTGAAACCAGGTACAGAAATGGCGCTGGTTACCCCAGGTACTACTTCTGTATCTATATTAAACTGACGGGCAAATGTCAGTTCCTCCTGCCCACGGCCAAACACAAATGAATCGCCGCCTTTCAGTCTTACAACACTACCATAGGTAAGGGCGTACTTCACGATCATGCGATTGATCTCATCCTGAGAGTACACGTGCATACCCGCTCTCTTGCCTACAAAACGTTTCAGGCAGTTGCAGGGTGCATGTTCCAGCAGTTCATTATTTGACAATGCATCGTAAAGGATGACCCTTGCCTGCTGTATGGCCTTCAGACCTTTTACAGTAATCAGCTCAGGATCTCCGGGGCCAGCGCCCACCAGGGTTAATTTTGGAGTAATCTGCTGCATAGTGTACTAATTTAAAATGTGATCGGTTTCGCACAACCGTAATACCAACAAGGTTGTATCAAAAGTAATTTGACTTAATAATCTCTCCCTCAGTGCCGGAATTATTCCTGATACAACCTTGCTGATTATCTTTACTCAGCTGGTACCGCAGCAGCTTCCCGTTGCCTTAAAGCCTGCGCCTGCTGATAAAAGTTAGTTGCCTGTTGATAATATGCTTTCGCAAATGTTTCTGATGGCTCATTCTTATTGATCTGTAATACCAGGTCATTGAAACTGCCTTCTAATTCCCATTTGCCTGTTTGTACGAAATGTTTGTCGAAGTCATTGATTACTCCGGTCTGTGTGTTACAAGCTACGCCTTCACCCAGCAACAGCGCTTTTGCCGTCTGTACGAAAGTGGAGTAAGAATGGTAAATGCTGTCAGCATACTGGTTTGCATCCAGTGCTACTTTGCCCCATTCCAGTTTCTCTTCCCCTTCAAACAGCAGGGTTTGTACCAGGTCAATCACTACGCTTGCACATTCTCCCACACCGATTGCGGTAGCAAACTTATCACCCTGGCCCCAGTCGATGAAGTCTTCATCTACCAGAGAAGCCAGATCTGTCAATGGTTTCAGCAGATCGTAGAAGTAACGTTCGCCCTGGCGATCATAGTAATCGTTGAACTTTTCGTTTTCCTGTGCATTCTCTGCATAGTTCTGGAGCAATGTACGCAGTACTTCAGGACCACGCTTACTTGGAACCTTGATCACCTTGTCTGCCACACGGCCTACGCCATTGCCTACGATACCACCACCCAACAATACCTGGAGCGCCGGGAGTACCTTACCACCACTTTTCATGGAGCTACCATGGAAACCAATGCTGGCGATACCATGCTGACCACAGCTGTTCATACAACCGCTGATCTTGATTTTGATATCTTTATTATATACCAGCGCCGGGAATTCTTCCTGGATCACCAGTTCCAGTGCGGTAGAAATACCGGTGCTGCTGGAGATGGCCAGGTTACAGGTATCTGTACCAGGGCAGGCAGTGATGTCTGCGATACTATTGAAACCTGGCTCTGCAAAACCAACTGCTTCCAGTGCACTGAATACATATGGCAGGTGAGCCGGCTGGATGTATTTCAGCAGTAAACCCTGGTTGGCCGTTACACGTACATCATTAGCGATCACCGGGCGCAGGGCTTCTACCAGCTGGCGGGAAACTACTGAGCTGATGTTGCCTAACGGTACACGTACATAGGCAGCAAAGTAACCAGCCTGTTTCTGTTCGAATACGTTGGTTGCCTTCCAGGCTTCGTATTTCTTGGGATCCCTGATCGTATAAGCAGGCACTACTGCATTGGCTGGTGCTAATTCCGCTTCCGGCCATGCTGCTGCATCCACTTCATAGATCTTATTTTTAATCGCTGTAAATTCTTCTGTTACCAGGCGGGTGAATTCTTCAAATCCAATTTTGGCAATGAGGAACTTCATACGCGCTTTATGACGGCTGGCTCTTTCACCATGACGATCAAATACCCTCAGTACCGCTTCTATATATGGAATCAGCTTTTCTGCTTCCAGGAATTCATATGCTACATGTGCAAGGATGGGCTGTGCACCAAGGCCACCACCTACCAGCACTTTGAACCCACGCACTTCTTTGCCATCTACAATACGCACTTTGGGAATTGCTCCCATATCATGCATGAAGGACCAGGCGGTGTCTTTGTCACTGCTGGAGAAAGACATCTTGATTTTACGGCCCATATCCTGGCAGATAGGGTTACGCAGGAAGTAGCGGAAAGCTGCATCTGCATAAGGCGTTACATCAAATGGCTCATCCGGATCTATACCGGCTATATCAGAAGCGGTGATATTTCTTACCGTATTACCACAGGCTTCGCGGATGGTGATGTCATCAGCATCCAATTTTGCCCACAGTTCAGGGGTTTTTTCAAGGCTTACAAAGTGGATCTGAACATCCTGGCGGGTGGTCAAATGCAGGTTACCAGTAGAATACTCGTCTGAAACATCGGAAATTCTTTTCCATTGTTCCAGGGTCATTTTACCATAAGGTAATTTGATACGAATCATCTGTACACCAGCCTGACGTTGTCCGTAGATGCCCCTTGCCAGACGAAGACTACGGAACTTTTCTTCCGGAATCTGTCCTTCCCGGAACAGACGGATCTTTTTCTCCAGTTCTATGATATCCTTCTCTACGACCGGATTTTCAAGTTCTGTTCTAAATCCTTGCATATAATGAATTTTCTTGGTGGTAAATTATTAAGTGAATATTTCCTTATCAGATTAGCGTATAAAAAGGCGAGCTCCATTTAATTGGCGCGATATTTAGCTTCCCTATCCGTATTTCCTACCATTTAAGTAGACTATTACAAAGTTATACATCCACAGCAGAAAACCAAAAGAATTTTGTATAAAATAAAGTTATGGGTCATAATGAAAAGTTATAATGAGGTGGATTCCCCCCAGAGAAATTAGAAAAGAAAACACTCCCTGTATTATCTTTGCGGCGGCAATCTGACAAAAATAAGATATGATCGATACGGTAATATTTGATATGGACGGGTTATTAATCGACTCAGAGCCATTATGGGGACAGGCAATGCGTGAAGTATTTGCATCCGTCGGTGTGGAATTATCTATGGAACTGGCCAGCCATACTACGGGACTGCGTACGGCAGAGGTGGTTGATTACTGGCATAACTACTTCAAATGGAAGGGAAAATCGACTGAACAAGTGACGAACGAGATTATTGATGCGGTGACAGACAAAATTATTAAGAAAGGTAAACCCATGAAAGGGCTGGATTATATCCTGGACTTCTTTGAAAAGCGGAAATTCAAGATGGGCCTGGCATCCTCTTCCCCGCTACGCTTGATCGATGCAGTTACTACTCATTTTGGGATTAAAGACCGGTTCCAGGTAATTTCTTCTGCTGAGTTTGAATCCCATGGCAAACCGCACCCGGCAGTATACCTGAGCTGTGCCAGGGCCTTGGGGAGCAATGCATTGGATTGTATTGCTTTTGAAGATTCCATTACCGGTATGACGGCTGCTAAGGCGGCAAGAATGAAGGTAGTTGCTGTACCAGAAGCCCATAACAGGCATAATAAACGTTATGCCCTGGCTGATGTACAGCTGAATAGTCTGAAAGATTTTAATGACGATATTTTAGGACAATTATAAATAAAAAAGCTCCCGTAATCCGGGAGCTTTTTTATTTTATCCTTTTGCCTGTGCCAGTTTCGCCTGTACCAATAATGCATGCAGTACTTCTGTCGAGAAGCCATGCAACAATAGCCTAAAGGCAGCCCCAGCCATAGGAAGAGGAATCATGGGATGTTTATTATTTAATGCCGTCAGTTTTTCAGGACAATCCATAATTGTGGCGGCGTAAATCCCGATTACCTCATCCAGTTGCAGTGAATTTGTAGCTCTCCAGAAATCGGCATCTGTCAGGAAAAACTGATACACCGGCGTAAAGATTTCTATTGCTGTTCCAAGATCTATAAAGTTCGTCCACTTGTCCCGAAAATTGGCAAAGGGTATTGGTTCAGTAGATATTGCACTGAAATCCGGTTTCTCCTGCTTCATTACTCTCACTCCTTTTTCATCAATCGCCTTATTCAGGTTAATGATGAAGTTGTACAGATTCAGGTCATGTTCCAGGAACAAATTATCCCGCACATCACTTACTGCCAAAGGCTTCAGTGGGTTCATAGGAATATTTTCCGCTCCTCTTACATTATCCTTAATAAAGCGCAGTACTTCCGATCCCAGGTAGAAGTGCCGGAGGATCAGGAAGTTCGCCTCTGGCGTAATCCAGTATTTCATTCCCCAGAAGAGACTTTTATGCAGCATCTTAGGGGCATTGATCAGGTTAGGTATGAAGATCTTAAATACCTGCATCAGTACGATACTCAACCTGGCAAAAGCTTTTATGACAGGGTAAAGGAATTGCCTGCTTTTGGTAGAGGAGTCGTACAAAAACGCTGCTTTCGCATCAGGATCAAAGGGGATACTTTTGTCGAGGAACAATGCGTGCCAATGACTCGGATTGCGGGTGTCATTCTGCATTTTCTCGTAATATTCTCTGGTGTGTATCATATTAAATATTATCCAGTTCTTCTAATTGCATTCTATATAATCTGGCCACTACTTTCGCAGTTTTTACGATCCTGGCAGCCATTTCCTGGGTCAGGAGCTCTGATTGTATCGCGTTTTCAAAGCGCTCGAAGTGGTTATCGTTGCTATCGCTGGTTTCGTGATAAATGAAGAACGATACCTGGTCTGCATTGAGGTGCAGCTGTTGCTGAATAGCCCTTCCCCATTTACCGGAAACACGATTGCCCAGTCCTTCGATGATGAACATTCCACCTAAGAGATCGAATGGATCCGGCTGACTTGCACGCTGGAACATGTAAGCGCTGAGGGCTTCACTTCCAATGTTTTTCTCACCGGTATATAAATCGTTTTCATCTCCCCCACAATTAATATAGTTCTTTTCCAGGATCTGGTAATCTCTGTGTTCGTCTGCACTATGACGGATGAAAGAGGAGCGTACATGGAAGTATTGCATACTTACATTGGAAGCTGCACGTGCGATCCACTGGGAACCATCGATCACCTGCTGTCTTAAGTTGAGCAGTAAGCGTTTGTATTCTTCCATTTTCAGCTGACCGTTGAAGATCTTTTTTACGATCGGCACCTGTTGCAGGGAGCGTTCAAAATCAAACCACACACCGGTGAGTTGTCTTACAAGCCATTCCTGTACGGGCTTTTCCTGGATCCTGATTTCAGGTGCCTTGATAGTGGCAATATCTTCAGTGATGAATCTTTTGCCACCGGGAGCGACCACTTTCAGAAGCATATAGCCGGTGATGAAGCGACCACTTTCAGGCACCATGCAAAGGAGTTGTTGCCCTTCTTCCAGTTTGCCACTGCGCAACAGATCGTCCAGCATCGCGAAGATGGAAGCTGATCCGATATTGCCTGTGGTGTAGAGGTTTGTAAACCATTTATGTGCGGGAATCACTACCCCACCTTTTTCCAGGAGATCTGTGATTTGCTTTTTGAAATGATGGGAGGAGTAATGACATACTAACCAGTCGATGGCATCAGGTGCTACTTTCCCTTCATCTATCAGTTCAAAGAAGCGCTGGATACCTAATTTGACGATGTTATCTACCAGGCCCATATCCTGTTTCAGGTTGATCGCGCCGTCTCTATCAGCATCACTCATGCTGGTATAGTCCAGCCAGGTTTTTGTAATACTGCCATCAGGGGCTTTGTTTCCACCTGTGTACATGCAGACTTCAAACTGGTGAGCATAAGAGCGCAGGTCTACCCATTCGATTTCCAGGGACAACTGGGTGGGTGAGGGTACGGACTGAAGCAACATCGCCCCTGCCCCATCGCTGAGCATCCAGCGGAGGAAGTCAATTTCGGTAGGCAGTTCATTGTCTTTAATAATATGCTGGTGTTGAAAGCGGGATGCCTTGAACATACGGCTGGGAAGTTCCGCGGCACAGCAGAGTGCATTTGCAGCATGTCCTGTTTTCACATGCATAAACGCGTTCTGGATGGCCATGATACTGGATGCACATACGCTCTGGTGGGAGGCAATGGTGCAGGTACCGATACCACTTTCGCCCTGAACCATACTGGCGAAGCCGGGGATGGGCATATCGCTTTGGGTAGTGGCAGTACTGAGGAAATCAATGTCTTGCTTATCAGCCGGGGCTCCATGGAGGCAATGATCAATAGCATGGGCGGCCATTTCCCAGGCCTGATGGGTGGTTTCCTGTTGGGTATTGAGCGCGTAGTAGCGGGATTTGATCCCATTTTTGCGAAGAAAGATATCCTTCATCCTGGATGGGGTGTCGTTGATGCTACCGAGGTACAATTCCATTTCATCGTTGGCTACCGGGGTATTGGGGAGGTATTGTCCGGTGGCAGTGATATAAACTTTATTCATAGGTGAAAAATAAAAAAAAAGAGGCTGTTTCTTTCGAAACAGCCTCATGTTATTTCAACAACCTAAAAATGATTATTCACCATCTTTCTTGTCGCCTTCGTCTTTCTTCAGCTTCTCACGCAGTTCAGCCAGTGCACCCAGATCACCAAGTGTAGCTTTTTCTACCTTGCTCTGGATATTTTTCACAGCCTTACGGGTTTTGTCAGCATCAGCTCTCTTTTCTTTGGCGATAGCTTCTTTCTCTTCGTTCTTAGCTTGTTCCCATACTCTGGTGTGAGATACCAGGATACGTTTTTCGCTGCGATCGAATTCGATGATCATGAATTCTTTCACATCTTCAACGCTGATTGGTTTCTCATCTTCAGTGCGCAGGTGACGGGCAGGAGCGTAAGCTTCCAGGCCGTATTGCAGCTGAACGGTAGCACCTTTCTCATCTTTCTTCACTACAGTACCTTCGTGTACGGAACCGATCGGGAAGATAGTTTCGAAAGTATTCCAAGGATCTTCTTCGATCTGTTTGTGGCCAAGGCTCAGTTTACGGTTTTCTTTGTCGATACCCAGTATAACTACCTCGATTTCGCTACCTACCTTAGTGTACTCACTTGGGTGGTTGAAGCGTTTGATCCATGACAGGTCGGAGATGTGGATCATACCACCGATACCAGTTTCCAGTTCTACGAACACGCCATAAGGAGTGATGTTCTTCACGATACCTTTATGACGGCTGTCCAGCGGGAATTTAGTTTCGATAGTAGCCCAAGGATCTTCAGTCAGTTGCTTGATAGACAGAGACATTTTACGCTCTTCCTTGCTCAGGGTAACTACAACTGCTTCGTATTCTTCGCCTAATTTGAAGAATTCCTTAGCGTTGATTGGAGTAGAAGCCCATGAGATTTCAGATACGTGTACCAGACCTTCTACACCAGGCAGAATTTCCAGGAATGCACCGTAGTCTTCAATGTTCACTACTTTACCTTTCACGCGCGCACCTTCAGTGATGTGAGCAGGTAAGGTATCCCAAGGATGGGGAGTGAGTTGTTTGTAACCGAGGCTGATACGTTTTTTCTCGTCGTCGAAGTCCAGTACAACCACATTGATCTTCTGATCCATCTGGAGTACTTCGCTTGGGTGAGAGATACGGCCCCAGCTGATGTCGGTGATGTACAGCAGACCATCCAGACCACCCAGGTCGATGAATGCGCCGAAATCGGTGATATTTTTGATGGTACCTTCCAGCACCTGGCCTTTCTCCAGTTTGCTGATGATATCCACTCTCTGCTGTTCGATATCGCTTTCGATGAGTGCTTTGTGAGAAACAACTGCGTTTCTGATGGCTTCGTTAACCTTAACCACTTTGAACTCCATTGTTTTGCTAACAAACTGATCGTAATCGGTAACTGGTTTCACATCGATCTGAGAACCTGGCAGGAATGTTTCCATACCATATACGTCTACGATCAAGCCGCCTTTGGTTTTGCTGGTAACAGTACCAGTAACCACTTCGCCGGTTTTGTACACTTCCACGATTTTTTCCCATGCACGTTGCTGACGAGCTTGTTTACGGCTCAGGTGCAGGTTACCATCGCGGTCTTCTTTTTCTACTACTAATACTTCAACGTCATCACCTACTTTCAGACCCGGAATATCACGGAATTCATTCAGAGAGATCAGACCGTCGGATTTGAAGCCAATGTTGATCACAGCATCGGTTTTGGTTAAACCAACTACGGTACCGGTGAGCAGACCATTTTCTTCGATCACCTTAAAGGTGTTTTCGTAAGTCTCGTCGTACTTAGCTTTCTCTTCTTTGCTGTAAGAAGAAACGTTACGTTTGTCTACGCTCCAGTCAAAATCGTCGTGAGCGGTTTCTACAACAGGTGCATTTTTTGTCGCTGTTACTGCTGCGGCCTGAGCTGCAGGAGCCTGTTGTTCAGCGTTTTGTTCGTTAGTAATGTTGTTTTCTGCCAAAACTTAAATTCCACCTATGGTTTTTCCCGGAATTCACATCCCGAGGTTTAAGTGGACGGCAAAGATACTACATTCCCTCAAAAAAAAACCTTAAAATTCAATTCTCAGCTCGCCAGACCTGATTTTCAGGGCCTCCTCCCGCCGGAAACTGTGTCAGTACAGGCTTACATCCCTACAGACTGCTATTTCCGGCACAATTTTTTAGGTTAAAATTTGTGATTTACGAATGCGGATTTTGTACTAATTTTCATGTATGAACGGAACTTCTTTCAGATCAGATATTCGATACTGGCTTAGACAGGGAAACACGATTAACCACTTACTCTTCTGGAACATTGTTGTTTTCCTTGCACTAAATATCCCCCGGGTGATTGCCTACTTTGTACCAGCCATTTCCGGAGTCGACAAGTTGATATATGATCAGATATCTTTACACGCCTTCCTCCCTGTGTTTATTACCAAACCATGGGGACTGGTAACCTATATGTTTTCACATGTTGAAATATTTCATATTTTCTTCAACATGCTGACGCTTTACTGGTTTGGCAATTTATTTCGTTCTTTCCTGGGCAACCACAGGGTACTTCCCCTCTATCTGCTGGGTGGCCTGATCGGTGGTCTTGCCTACCTGCTGGTATTTAATATATTTAAGGCCCCCGATTTAACCCTGATTGGAGCATCTGCCTCGGTAGTAGCTATCCTGGTGGCCTGTGCGACCAAAATACCCAACTATGAGGTAGGGCTTATGTTCATCGGCTCCGTTCGCCTGAAATGGCTGGCGCTTGTCGTGGTAGTACTGGATATCATCTCTATCGGCAAGGGCAATGAAGGCGGTATCGTCGCTCACCTGGGTGGTGCCCTCTTTGGCTTCCTTTATATTAAAATGCTGGATAACGGAACTGACCTTTGCCAGCCCCTCGTATGGCTCTTTAACCGCCGGGTGAGGGTCGAAGCCATGCAAAGCCGTACCCGCCGCTCCTTCAAACCTAAAAAATCTCCGCTCAAAGTGGTGAAAAGCCACCCGGAGGAAAATAAACAGCTCCGACTCGACCAACTCCTTGATAAGATCAATGACAGGGGAATGGAAAGCCTGAGTCCTGAAGAAAAAGCCTGGCTGAATAAAATGAGCCAGGAATAACCGGAAGCTTATGCGCCCAAACACATTTTGGACTTCTCCACATCAAAATGTGTAACTTTGTCGCCAACATGAAAACGTTCAACGTACCTATCATTTACCGGAGTCCGCTCATTACTGCTATTAAAAACAGCCGTAAGAAACAGGATCGCATGAAAAAAGATTTCACGCCTACTGTTCTTGACTTTGGTCCATTAAGAATTTTACTGGCCCGTCACTTCGGCTTTTGCTATGGTGTGGAAAATGCCATCGAGATAGCTTTCAAAACTGTGGAAGAAAATCCCGGTAAAAGGATTTTCCTGCTTAGTGAAATGATTCATAATCCACATGTAAACAATGACCTGCTTGCCAAAGGTGTGCAGTTCATTATGGATACCGCCGGCCGACAGCTGGTACCCTGGGAAAACCTCACCCCCGACGACATTGTCATCATTCCTGCATTCGGAACTACGCTGGAAATAGAAGCTAAACTGAGTTCCCTGGGTATTGCACCCTTACAGTACAATACTACCTGTCCCTTTGTAGAAAGGGTATGGAATAAGGCCGAGCAGATTGGCCAGCAGTCATATACCGTGATTGTACACGGCAAACCCGGACATGAAGAAACCCGGGCCACCTTCTCCCACAGCCGGAGCAATACCCCGACCGTAGTTGTAAAGGATATGGCAGAAGCCCAGCTCCTGGCCACCTTCATTACCGGCGCAAGTCAGGCAGCTGAATTCTATGAGCGATTCAAAGGACAATATTCAGAAGGCTTTGATGTCGTGAAAGACCTGCAGCGTGTGGGTGTGGTCAACCAGACTACCATGCTCGCCACTGAGACCCAGGGAATAGCGGATTATATAAAGAACGTCATCATGGACAGGTATGCCCTGACCGATGAAAATGTAGCCGAACGTTTCGCTGATACCAGGGATACCCTCTGCTATGCAACTAACGATAACCAGAGTGCCGTAACCGGCTTATTGCAGGAACAGGCAGACCTGGCCATCGTAGTAGGCGGATATAACAGCTCCAATACCTCTCACCTGGTAGAACTGTGCGAGGAAAAACTGCCAACTTACTTTATAGCTGCTGACGATCAGATGATTTCGAAGGATAAAATCAGACATTATGATTTCCATCATAAACAGGAATTAAATAGTGATGTATTTTTGCCTGAGAAAGATGTGGTAACAGTGATGATGACAAGTGGGGCAAGTTGTCCCGATGCACTGGTCGAAGCGGTAATAAGGAGGTTGTTATCGTTTTACGGCCTGGAGCAGCAAATAGAACAGGTCATTGAAAATTACAAATAATAAAAAAGACACCAGGCGGTGTCTTTTTTCTTTGGGGCTAATCAATGCTAGTAATGCAGAGAAAAAAAGTTTTATATCGTAATTAGTTTAAACCTGAATCAAAAATAATCTCTTCCTCTCCTGCTGACAAATCACATTTATTATCCGGTATCCTATTCCGGGTAAGTGGCGTAAAACGCATTAAATCTGGTTTAGAATTGCATCGCTTTTTTCAGAAAATCAGCTTTTCGTCTTCTCGATACTTCCACCTGCGTACCGTCACTCATGAGTGCAAAGCCGCCTTCACCCTGTATATACGACTGCATCTGCTGCAAATTGATCAGGTGAGAATTATGCACCCTGAAAAAATCCACATCTGTCAGTAATTCTTCAAACTCTTTCAAAGGTCGTGATACCATCAGGTTCTTTTTGTCTGTAAAAAAGATGCGGGTATAATTTCCTGTAGACTCACACCGGACGATGTTTTGTACCGGCATAAAAACCAATCCGTTAATAGTAGGAAGGGCTATTTTCTTATGCGTCTGGTGCAAGGTTTTCATATTTTGCAGGAACACGTCCAGGGGAGAATTACCGGTTTCTGGCTGCTGCACATTCTTCCTGCTCACACATTTCTGTACGGCATCCTGCAGCTCTTTTACACTGAATGGCTTGAGCAGGTAATCGAGTGCGTTGAACTTGATTGCTTTCAGGGCATACTGCTCATAAGCGGTAGTGAATATGATATCGAAGTTAATTTTGTCAAACAGTTTTAGTAGTTCAAACCCATTCTGGTGAGGCATTTCCACATCCAGGAACACGACATCCGGATGCACTTCGTCTATCAGCTCTTTTGCCGCTTTTACACTATTGACACCGCCTAATACGGTTACCTCCGGGCACTTTTTGGCCAGCATGGTTTGCAGGGCATCTATACAATGCTGTTCATCGTCTACGATAATCGCTTTAATTTCGCTCATGCTATAAAAATCCTGGGTTTAAAATATAAATTCTACAGGCAGCACAATTGTGACCATTGTTCCTGTTGCTCTGCCTTCGTTGTCCTCAAGGTCTGTAATGCTTACAGTGGCTTCTTTGGTATTGTTGATTTTACGGATCAGGTCTATCCTGCCCTCAGTTACTTTCATGCCCATACTACGATGTGTCTGTCCTTTCTTTTCCTTGATCTCCATGGCCTTTTTACGACCTATTCCATTGTCTGTTACCAGGCAGGTCAGGGTCCGGTCTTTCAGGGATACAGCTATTTCAAGTAAGCCTTTCCCGGATTTATGTACCAATCCATGCCAGATGGCATTTTCTACATAGGGCTGAATGATCATGGGAGGTATCATGACCTCTTCTTCATTTATATCGTCAGATACTGTGATTTTGTACTCAAAGATATTATTACAACGTAACTGTTCAAGGTCCAGGTATAAACGCAGCGATTCCAGCTCTTTGTTCAGGGAGATAAAGGTGTACTGGGTATTGTCCAGGATCATACGCATCAACCTGGAGAACTTGGTCAGGTAGTCGGAAGCTTCTTCCTGGTTGTTACTCCAGATGAAGCGGTGGATGGAACTAAGTGAGTTAAAGATAAAGTGAGGGTTCATCTGGGCACGCAGTGAGCGAAGTTCCAGTTGTAAGGTCTGTTTCTTTGTTTCCAGGTTGCGGTGGCGGATATAAAAGAAGCCCCCAACTGCCAGCATGATCAGGAAGCCGGAGAGAGACAACATGTACACGACATTGCGGCGGGTACGTAATTCATTCAGTTGCTTATCATGTTCCAGCATCTTGATCTGGTTGTCCTTTCGGTCCACTTCGTAAATGGCCTGCATTTGGGCGAGTTCCAGGGCTGACTTTTCGTCCAGGATGCTATCCTTGTAAACTAAGGATTTATCAGCACTCTCCAGTGAGCGGCGAAAATCACCGCTGGCTTTGTAATCTGATGCCAGGGCCTTGTAAGCCTCCTGCAGCATATAATTGAAGCGCCAGTGCTGGCTCAGGTCTATACATTCCTGGAAGTATTTGCGGGCATCTTCATGTTTGCCCATGAGGCTAAAGCACTTACCGATGTTCAGGTAGCTTTCAGCGATGTGTATTTTATCGTCCACCCCTACTTCTACCTCCAGGGCTTTGTTCAGGGCATCGAGGGCCTGTGTGTAATCTTTCTTTTCCTTGTAAGCGTCGCCGAGGGCATTGTAGCAAATGGCCTTGCCCATGGCATTGTCCAGCTGCGTGTTTACGGCCAGGGATTTTTTATAGTAGTCGATGGCCCTGTCGAGTTTGCCAAGGTACTGGTAAGCATAGCCCAGGTTACCCAGGTTGATGGCCACACCAAGGTCGTTATTATTTTCCCTTTCCAGCTGGAGTGCTTTCTCGAAATGACTGATGGCATCTTCGTATTTACCGGTGGACAGGTTAATATTACCAATACTGTTAATTGCAACACAAATGTTACGTACATCATTCACCTTTTCAGCGAGTTGTAAGGCTTTGAAGTGATAATCAAATGCTTTCAGGGGTTTTTCCATACGGCGGTAATCCACACCGGTATTGTTGCGGGCAATAGCGCGCAGGTGATCTTCTTTGGTTTCATCTGCGTACTTGATAGCCTTTTCATGGTAGTCCGCTGCCAGGATGTATTCAGAGATATTCCTTTTTGCAATGCCTATTTCATTATAGACGTTAAACAGTGTCCTTGCTATCCTCAGGTGTTGAGCAAGGGTAACGGCTTCCTGGAAAAAAGGGTTTTCAGTTTTGCGTTTGTCGAAATAGCGACCATAGGTCTTTCCTTTTTCTAAGAGCCAATTGACCTTAACGGTATCTCCGCGGAGATTCCGGGCAGAATCGAGTGTTCTGAAAATAAGGGAAGAATCCTGTGCAAATGAAATGTCCACTTTTATCCCCAGGATCAATAAGAGTAATACGAAAGGTAGTAGTTTCGTCATGCAACAGCCAGGGTAATAGGCACAAGTTAAATACAAAAAGCGAAAGGGCGAAAGAATTCGCCCCTTCTTCCTATTAACCGAATACACCTACTGAAAACATGGGACCTGACAGGCAATCCTGCCCGCCCCACATTAAGTTTTTAATAATACCGGCGCACAAAAATGCCCGGGGATATTAATATATTATAGTATTGAGTGTTCTATACGGCTAATAGTAACAGGTCCCTGGATATAGTTATAGAAAGATCGTCCAAAAGACCTTTTATGACTTCTCTTGACCATGTATGGAAAATATCGTTCGACGGCATATTTTTAAATAACCGGGTACAACATTATAACAACAATAAAATGCAGGAAATTCGAAAGGATGTGGAAAAACTATTGTAGGATTATCCGGAATACTCACCGGGATAGAACAAATTTAACAAAGGTTTTTCTAATATTAAAATAAATTCAGGAAGAATATTCTATTTGGCGATGAGGCCTCTGTGGCAGCAGGTATCCGGAGGATAGCCTGCTGTCAGGGCACATGGTACTCATTACTTTTTGCCTAGGACTTCACCATTACGGCATCATCTACCCATTGTAAAACCAGTTTTAACTGGTCTTCAGGAGTTAATTGACTGTTATCCAATATGATAGCATCTTCAGCTTTACGGAGTGGGCTGATTTCGCGGTTGGTATCGATGTAGTCGCGCAGCTCCAGGTTCTCTTTTATTTCATGAATAGTGATGTTCTTGTTCTTTGCATAGAGCTCTTTAAAGCGGCGTTCTACACGGATAGCTGTGTCAGCTGTCATAAAGATCTTGAGCTCTGCATGTGGGAACACGGTTGTACCGATATCACGGCCATCCATAACGATGCCTTTTTGCTTACCCATTTCCTGTTGCTGTGCTACGGCAAACTCTCTTACAGCACCTACGGCTGCTACTTCACTTACTTTTTCAGCCACCAGCATTTCGCGGATCATATGTTCTACATTTTCACCGTTCAGGTTCATTTCGGAGGAACCGGAGAGTGGGTTGTAGACGAATTCCAGTTGGATGTTGGACAATGCCTGGGCTACTTCTTCGGGTTTATTCCAGTCTATACGGTTCTGAATGAAATACAAAGTGATAGCACGATACATGGCGCCGCTGTCAATGTATACATAATCCAGCTCCGCAGCTAACTGTTTGGCTAGCGTACTCTTCCCGCAGGAAGAATATCCATCTAAGGTGATGATAATCTTTTTCAAAACTGTATGAATTAAACGGTGTAAAGGTAAACAAAAAACGCTTCTGCAGGGGGCAGAAGCGTTTTTTTATGAGTGAATCCGGGTAGGATTAGTTGATGACACTTACGACAAAAGTAATGTTACCACCGGTGGTTCCCAGGGTTCTGGTAGAAGGACTTGTAAATACTACCGTAACAGTATTGGTACCTCCATATGCATAAGAAATGGAAACACCTGAATTTAATGCGACTGTTGGATTGACAGATACAGCAGATGTACTGGTAGCCCCAGCTACAGTAAGTGTTACAGTGGTGGAAGATGATCCTGCGATATTGGTATTCCCAGAAATTGTTGCCGTAGTTTTAATAATATTCGTCAGCGCAGTCCCTGCACTCCCCACCTTCACCGTTCCATTCATAGTGGTATTCCCGGTTACAGCCAGTGTTGAACTTAATGTAGCAGCACCACTTACCCTTGCCGTTCCGTTTACATCCAGATTATACTGCGGTGAGCTCGTATTGATACCTAACCTGTCATTATTTTCATCCCATACAAAACTGGTACTGTCTGAAGCTGCTTCTGCTGACGCATCGTAAGTACGCTTACCATATACAATCGCACCTACACCTATTTTGTTGTCCCCATTTGTTAAGATGGCTTTGTACCATCCATTACCGGCGTTAGTAGTCAGCGGGGCTGTTATTCCACCCCATTCTTTAATCGCCATTGTATTTTTATCAAAGTATAACTGTGTTGTATAGGAAGTACCATTAAATGCCATCACGCTCCAGGCATAAGCATTCGTATATTTAGGGCTGTTAGTTGCCGTTCCGCTCACCGGACTTTGCCAGATTTTCATGACAGTAGTAGAACCATCTGCGGTAGCATAAGAGAGGTCGTTGGTAGTAGCTTTAGCGTATGTCGCACCACCATCATTATCTGTATTGGGCTCCCAGATTCCGGTAGTACTATTATACTTCAAAACCTGCCCGCTGGTAGGCGTGGCCGCTGATACTTTCACACCCTGTACCTTACTTGCATTCCAGATTGCAAGTGAGCTATCTGCATACAATGTACCGGCAGTATTCAGTTTGATTGTATTATCCAAAGTCACTTCCTGAGCAGCACCAGAGGTAGTCGCATATCGACCCAACAGTTTCTGTGAATTCACATTCTGGATATCGCTGATGCCCAAAGCTCTGAAAGCAGGTGCTGCAGCAGCTCCTGAAGACGGGCCTGCAAACACGGTATTCGCGGTTTGATTATTAAATGAAGCAGTCAGTGTACCATTTGCTGTTAATGGTGAATTGGTAACTGTGAAGATGGAAGGCATAGACAAACCTACAGAAGTGAGACCTGAGGTAGCAGCACTGGGTGTAGCCCAGGTAAGGCTGGTACCATTAGATGTCAAAACCTGACCTGCTGTACCTACAGCTGTCAAACCAGTACCGCCCTGAGATACAGGTACTGTGCCTGAGATCTGGGAGAATGGTAATGTAGGAATATCTGCTGCTACCAGCGTACGGAAAGCAGGTGTACCATTAGCCCCGTTTGGTGCGGCAAGGATAGTATTGGCTGTCTGGGAAGCCAGTGAAGCCGCAATCGTACCATTCGCTGTAAGCGGTGAATTCGCCACTGTAAATAATGATGGCAATGTCAATCCTACTGAAGTCAGACCATTATCTGCCGCCGGAGACCAGTTGGTACCATCGTATTTTAATACCTGATTGGTAGCCGGTGCTGTAAATGCAACTCTTACTCCCTGTAGCTTGCCTGCATTCCACACTGTCAGTGCACTGTCAGCATACAGGTTACCACCTGCTGTAAATTTCAAGGTATTGTCCAGGCCAATTTCCTGTGCTACGCCAGCTGTAGCAGCATATCTGCCTAGTAACTTAGATGCGCCTACGTTCTGGATTTTAGCATAAGTAACTGCACTGTTTGCGATGGTATTTGAACCACTTGCTCCGGTTACATCACCAGCCAGTGTGACAGAAGGTGTTGCATAAGTAAGACCGGTACCGTTAGAAGTCAATACCTGACCGGATGTACCTACGCTTGTCAGCCCTGTACCACCCTGAGATACAGGCACCGTACCTGTAATCTGGGAGAAGGGTAAGGAAGGAATATCAGCAGCTACAAGTGAGCGGAAAGTTGGTGTACCACCGGCCGTAGGCGCGGCAAATACGGTACCTGCTGTTTGAGAAGCTAATGTTGCAGAGATAGTACCATTTGCGGTAAGCGGTGAACCAGTCACTGTAAACAGAGAAGGTAAAGTCAAACCAACTGAAGTAAGACCATTGTTATCATCAGCAGCCGGTGACCAGTTTGTACCATCATATTTCAACACCTGTCCTGTAGTAGGTGCTGTCGTCGCTACTTTTATACTTTGAAGTTTTTGTGCATTATAAACTGCCAGGGTGGTATCCACATATAAATAACCACTCGTCAGCATTTTCAATGTTTTATCCATTGCCACTTCCTGTCCGGTACCGGTGCCATTGGAATACCGGCCTATCAGGCGCTGTGTACCCATTGTCATATCAGCAGCTACCAGTGAGCGGAAAGTAGGCACAGCATTAGTTGTACCTGTGGAGGGGCCTGCAAACACCAGGTTTGGAGTCTGTGTACTTGTACCGATTGTAAATGTACCATTTGCCGTTAATGTAGCAGGAGATACTGTGAGGAAAGAAGGTACTACTAAGCCAATTGAAGAAATAGAGCCACTGTTATCATCAGCAGCCGGTGCCCAGGTGGTACCATTCCATTTCAGTACCTGTCCGGTAGTTGCGCCGGCCTGTGCGATCTTGGTACCAGTTACTGCTCCTGCAGCAATGGTATTCGAGCCACTCGCGCCGGTTACATCACCTGCCAGGGTAACTGAAGGTGTGGCATATGTTAAACCAGTACCATTAGATGTAAGCACCTGACCTGAAGTACCTACAGTCGTTAATCCTGTTCCCCCCTGTGATACAGGCACTGTACCTGTAATTTTTGAAAAAGGTAATGAAGGGATATCACCAGCTACCAGTGTACGGAAAGCCGGCGTACCATTTGCACCATCAGGTGCGCTAAAGAACGTATTTGCTGTCTGGGAAGCCAGTGAAGCCGCAATCGTACCATTCGCAGTAAGCGGTGAATTCGCCACTGTAAATAAGGATGGTAATGTCAATCCTACAGAAGTCAGCCCATCATCAGCAGCCGGTGCCCAGGTTGTGCCATTCCACTTCAGAGACTGGCCGGTAGTAGCACCTGCCTGCGCGATCTTGGTACCGGTTACTGCACCCGCAGCAATGGCCGGATTAGGGTAAGTGCCTGAGAGATCACCTCCTGCTGCACCAACTGGTGCTAAGCCAGTCAGTTGTTTTTTCAACAGTTTGCCACCATCGATAAGCAGTACGCTATCCTTTGTATTATCAATATTGATTCCTGTCAGGAATACATCCTGATTAGCCGTCAATGTATTTGTAAATGTCTTGGCACCTGCCAGCGTCTGTGCATTTGTATTCACAAAACCACTATTGGTGGCAGTTGCATCCGGTATATTTAATGTATGAGTACCTGCAGCTGAAGTAAAGCCCAATGCACCGGCAGTATTTGTGGTTGCCAGTGATTGCACAGCAATCGTTTGTCCGTTCATGCTGGTGATTGCATATCCCTCAGGCAGCAATGGTCGCCAGTGCCCGTTACTACGGATACACAAACTGTTGTTCAGTGTGAGGTAGATAATCATACCATCGGGAGCTGTACTAATAACACCGCTAGTCGTATCTGAAATTCTGGGTAACAATAAACCCTGAGATTTACTCTCAAGTTCCAGTAGTGCAGATTTTTGCTGGGAACTGGGATTATCACCCAGCTTCAGCTGTTGTGCAAACATCAGCGTGGACCAGAACAGGAATACTGGCAATAGTTGAACGGTTCGGACAAGGAATTTAGTCTTCATAAAAAATTTACCAGGGTTTAAACAAAAACCTATAAATACGACTAAGAAAGCAGGTAGGGTTTTTCATGCCCCACATGCTTTCTCTGCCAATAAGTTATATGCCTTTGTTTAGTTTCAATTCATTTTCTGTTGTCTTATCAATGATCAATCACTATTACTTTGCAGGTATACACTTCTTTCTGTGTGTCTTTTTCTTTCATGACGAGGAAGTATGTACCAGCCGGTAAGTTGTGTACCTCCACATCTCCGGCACCTGTAATCTCCTGTCTACGCATCACCTGACCCCATACATCATACAATTGCATGGTCAGCGTTTTCTTGATACCTCTTACCTTGATCTTGAAATCGCCCCAGTTCGGGTTCGGGTAAACAATTACAGCCACCAGCGGTCCAACTTCTCTTATATCAGAGTAGACGTACTTGCCGGTTTTTGATACTGCTTTGATGCGATAATAGCTCCATCCATCGTAGTCATTTGTATCCTGATAATAGTAACTCAATTTAGTTGTGCTGTTTCCATTAGGTGCTTTGGTAGCTACAGTACCTACCTTCGTAAAGGTTTCTTCATTATCCAGCCTGCGCTCTACTTCAAACACATACATGTTTGTCTCCCTGCTGGTGATCCAGACCAGATCCACCAGTGAGATACTTACACGGTAGGCATTGAAGTCAATAATTGTAGCAGGGGAATAACTGTTGGTATAGTTCGTCTTCTTGGCAAAATAAGCGTTTAGTCCAATGCCCCCGAATCCGCGGGAATGCATGGTAGCTGAAGATGCCATCGGTTGGGTGGATAGTGTTCCTGTGCTCATGTTGTCATTCACACTGTAACGACGCTCCCACTGACTATCCTGGAATAAAGAGATGTAGCTCTCATCCCTGCTTAGATTATATTCATTTCCTTCATCAGCATCCATATGCTGCAGGGTAATAGCTGTTTTCCCGGTACCACCCAGCTCCTGCCCGATGTTCCATGTTTTGTAAACAACAGTATCATAAATAGAAGTACCGGAACTTGCATATTGATATACACTGTCAAATACGCGGGCATGGAAATCTTCTGCCACACCTTCATACTGCACAGCTGCAGGTGAATAATTCGTAGCAGTGCTACCAATTGGGAACATCACCTGTCCTGAGCTGATAGAAAGTTTAGAACGATAGAGGAAGCCTCCGTTGGATCCTGTACCTGTCACAATAAAACGCTTGTCTGAATAACCGGTGATAGTCCCTGTAGATGCTTCGCCGACCATGAGGTTCTGTCCGTTCAGATACACCAATCCATTCGATAAACTCAGGGTATTCCTGATCTTCAGGTCATTGAGGGTATAGAAGATGATACCATCCGGGTTATTGACATCCAGGTTTGGAAAACTCGCTCCAATTTTCGCAGCTACATTGTATCCACCGGAAATAGTTTGTTGTCCGCTGCGACCGGCAAAACGGAAAAAGCCTCCGGTACCCTGAAGGCCGGAGCTGCTTTCATCTTTGAGGGAAGCGTTGAAGCCATTCGTCCATACTTTACCATAGAAATATAGGTTAGCATTTGGGCTCGATCCTAATGACCCCTCATTCGTTATGTTGCCAAATACCCCGACGTTACCGAAATTCCATACCTGCGCACCGGTAGAGATGTAAGTCTCCTGCCCATAGCCGATATGGAACGTAACGCATAAAAGTATCATGGAGAATAAGAACTTCATTATTAACTATTATTGTTAGTAACCTTGGTTAGAACCCTTGTATATTACTACCCAGTAAGTACCTGTACTTTGCAGTGCGGCAGACTGGCGTTCGTCTACATTCATCGTTGTATTTTTACCCAGACTACCAATAAATTCACCAGTTGCCGGTACTACATATACTTTACCATAACCTGAATCAAAGATGGTATTGGAAAATACATAAACCCTGCCCGGACAACTGGAGGCTGCCGGCAGATTAGCTGTTACATTATAAGTTCCACCATTGACGCTGGACATTCTTGCAATCATGTAATGCGTCTCATTAAGGTTTACAGTAACGGCAGCCGTCGGGTTATCGTAACTGGTAATATTTGCAGCAAAGGATCCTGTCAAATGAAACGTGCTGCTGGGCGCAGCTGTATTCACCCCCACACGACCACTTGCATCTACACGCATTGCTTCTGTATTGTTTGTTTTTACTACCAGCGCCTTACTATCCGTAGTACCCAGGAAGTCAGAACCTGGTGAAGTACCGCTGTTACCATTGGTAGACCACTTGGCACCATTGCCGTTACTTCCACCTGATGAAACAGTGGTAGGCACCCAGGCAGTACCATCATATACCAGGTATTGACCGGAAGTAGGAGCAGTGGCAGATACCCGTGTACCCTGCAGCTTGCTGGCGTTCCAGATAGCCAGGGTACTGTCGGCATATAGCACGCCGCCAGTTGTCAGTTTCAATGATGTGTTCAAACTTATTTCCTGTGCAGCTCCTGAAGTGGTTGCATATCTACCCAGTAATCTGCTGGCGCTTACAGTAGGCAGACTACTTGCAGCAGGTGCCCAGTTTGTACCATTGTATGTTAATACCTGTCCGGAAGTAGGTGCTGTACTTGCTACAGCTACGCTTTGCAACTGGTTGGCATTCCATACAGCACTTGTATTATTTGCTTTAATAGATCCGCTGGTGATGCCAAGTGTGGTAGCATCAAAACCAAGGGTAGCAATATCACCACTGCCGCTGTTGCGACCTAATATATTATCAGGAGTACCTGTGCTACCAGTCAGCCGCATCGTTCCTCTTACATCCAAGGTCTGTGCGGGTGTGACACCTGCCATATTGATACCTACTTTCTTTGACTGCATGCGCATCATCTCAGTATAAGATGAATCCACGTAGTAGTAACTCTTAAACAGGATAGGCTCATCCCCATCATCACCGATAATGAATTCAAAACCACCATTATTATTAGTACCACTCGCACCCAGTTCAAAGAAATCTGTTCCTGCAGCAGGACCTTTCAGGCGGAAATTACCGTCACTGGTTGTCCAGAACTTTGGTTTATAAAACTGTACTGTGCTGGGTACATCAAATTGCAAGGCCGACCTCACGAATGTTACACTTTCGTCAGCATTGGTATACTCCGGATAATTCTGCACCAACCCTAACGTAGCACGACGACCAAATTCCAGGAAAGACGTATTGTTGGATTTAATCACCATCTTCACATCATTGGTAGTACCCAGGAATTGTGTGCTGGCATTTACATTGGAGTTACCGGTAATCAACCAGTTATTGGCTGCAGCATTCGATGTCACCACCACATCCCCATTTGCATTTACTGCCAGTGTGTTGGTCAGTGGTGTTTGCAGGGTTGCCGCACCGAGACCCGTTAGTCTTAATCCGGACAAACCACTGGCAGCAGTCGTGCCGCCTACTTCCAGGGTATTGGCTGGTGTAGTGCTGAGGCCAACACCCAGTTTACTGCCTATAAGGCCATTGCCCGTGATAGAAAAACTGGCTGTCTGTGTACCGGTAGATATATTCTGTATATAATTATTAGAACCTGAAGGGATATCAGCAGCTACCAAAGAACGGAATGAAGGTGTACCTGCAGATCCGTTTGGTGCGGCAAATACGGTATTGGCTGCCTGTGAGGTAAAGGAAGCGGATAAGGTACCGGTTGATGTAACAGGGCTTCCACTTACTGAGAATACTGAAGAAGGTAAGGACAATGCAACTGATGTAACAGAACCATTACTACCCGTAGCTTTGGGTATCCAGCTATTGGAAGCTGCATCCCATGTCAGTACGTTCTGATCGGCAGGGGCGGTGGTTGCAATGTTGCGTCCCTGTAACTGGGCCGCATTCCATAAATTAGAAGTATTCAAAGCTGAAATGACACCTGCCCCGGAAAGATTTATTCCGGTTCCGGCACTGAACGCCGCTCTGGCTCTCGCGTCAGTATAGTAAAGATTGACAGATTCTGAAATATCGCTGGTGGTTAAGGAAACAACTGGACCGGTTTGTCCATTTACAGATGAAATAGCATTGGTTTCGTCTACGAGTTTTTTCCATGTTCCATTCTTACGGATATATAATAACTTATCAGGAACATAGTATATAAGCATACCATCAGGAGCAGTACTGAGCGGGGCGACGGTATAGTCAGCAATTCTTGGAAGTAAAAGTCCTTGTTTATCGCTGTTCAGGTCCAGCAGCGCCGACTTTTCAATTGTAGTCGGGTTTTTACCTAACTTCAATTGCTGCGCTTCTGCATATGCTGCAATCAGCACAAGCATGCATAATAGCACAAGCCGGTTTGAGAATATTTTCATAGGTATTAATTGGTTTCACGAATACAGGCCCACAAAAGAGATTAAACAGGAGCAGCATTACTGCTCCTGTTATAAAATCTTATCCCTTATTTCTTGATGATATACCAGTTAGTACCATCCGTTTGAACTGTAATGAAAGTCCAGTCATTGTAAATTACATAGCTGGAACCACCTTCGATGCTGTTAGCACCTGGCATGATAGTAACAGCTTTGTCGATATCGCCACCTGTTTTCTTGATGGTATAGATACGACCCTGGATACCGGCAGCAGGAGCTGGCAGTGTGATCGTGAAAGCACCTGCAGTAGCATCTGCCAGGATGGTATTATCAGCACCAGTTACAGTATAAGCACCGGTAACGGTTTTGATTGCCATCGCTACGGAACCATTTACCTGCAGGGTAGAGTTAGCTACGCTGGAAGAACCGATCGCTACGCTGTCAGCATAAGATTTGCTACCAGCGAAAGATTGTCTTTCAGTAGAAACAACACCTCGTTGAACTGCAGTATGAGAAGCGTCAACTGCGCTGGCATTTGGCAGGTTGAAAGTGACTGTCTTGGCAGTACCATCCGCTACGATATTAAAGTCAGTACCTGCATTTGCAGCAAGCAGTTCCACATCGCTACCGGCAGTAGAAGTAGCACCGGTTTTGATCAGGGTGATTGCATTTGCGATAGCATCAAAGGAGAAGGATTTTACTTCCACATTGTTGCTGGTCTTATTCTGTACGAGTACGTTCAGCGCATTGGTCTCAGTGTTTGCAGCGGTGGAGTTCAGTTTAACTGTACCATCCAGTGTAGCGTTACCGGTTACACCTAAAGTACCACCCACATTAGCGTTACCTGCGGTCAGGTTTAAGTTACCAGCGGTAACGTTTACATTACCGGTTGTAACGTTTACATCTTTTCTGAGTGTAGCCACGTCGGTTACATCCAGTGTACTACCCAGGGTAGTAGCACCAGTTACACCCAATGTGCTGTTCAGCGTAGTCGCACCATTTACAGTTACAGTACCAGTGAAGGTTTTAGCACCTGCAAAAGACTGTGCACCAGTAGTTACAATACCATTTCTGTCAGTAGATGCTTCGATCAGTGACAGTTCGTATTGTTTGGTAGTAGTATTATAATTGATCATGGCACCTTTGGTAGCGTCGAACGTAGTAGCTGCTGCAGTGATCAGGTTAGCTACAGTCAGACTGTTACCAGCCGCCAGGTTCTGGAGGGTAGTCCAGTCAGCGAGGGTCATGAAACCATAAGATTTGGTAGAAGCACCATCCATGATAGGCGCGTTGATAGTCACCTGGCCATCAGCAGCCTGGGTGGTATTCAGCGTCAGCACGGAAGCATCCACGTTTGTCAGCAGATTTTTGAAAGCATAAGCTGGCAAAGATTTTTTCACGATAGTACCATCAGCCTGGATGATCAGTACATCCAGTGCCGCATCAGTGGTAGTAGCGGTTACATTTTTCAGTTGTACCTGGCCATCAGTCTGAACGCTGATTGCTTCAGTAGCATTTGCACGGATGGAGAGTTTCTGCGCATCAGAGGTACCAATGTAGTTGGTAGCAGGATTAGAACCGGCATTACCTGTCAGACCCCAGTTAGCTGCAGCATCAGCGGCGCTGGCAATTTTAACCCATGCACCGGCTTTACGCATGTACACACCGTCTTTAGTGTCATCAGTGCTGTTCAGATATACGATCATACCGTCTACAGCATCAGAGCCGATCGCTGCATCGATGGCAGTAAAATCAGCTAACCTTGGCAGCAACAGACCCTGCTTGGCGCTATTCAGCTCCAGGATAGCAGACTTAGTAATCTGTGAAGGATTATCACCAATTTTCATCTGTGCGTTTGCCGCAGTAGCTGCCAGGGTGATACCACCAGCCAATAAAAGTTTGCGTGAAACGTTGTGTAAAACTGTTTTCATATTAGTATAGGGATAGATAGATTTTTAAATTTTATTTATTTATCCGTTTTCCTTTATTAATTAGTTATTACCTGGCATAAAAAACTCTCTGTTGCACAGATTGGAACTTGCAAGGCTTAAAAGGTTTTCAAGTAAAAAATTGGTTAAAAAGAGGCAAAATGTACTGTCCACTGTTGTTGTGATGTTCACGAACCCGAATATGCAAAGGTTCTACGATTCCTATGGCGCAAATATCTAATATTACTAATATTAGTTAAATGACATGAACGTATCATTTTAATTTTAAATACATATCACATAAGCAATTGATTCTCATTATAAAAAAAGAACATACAATTAGAACCTGCAAAAAACGGCAGATGGATGAGCCTGAATGGGGGGAAATGGGGCAAGAGACGTAGGCAAAACTAACACCTATGTGTTATACTCATTCCATTTTTAGTTCATTTTAGCTAATTATAATGCTATTTTAAGACAAAATAATATCAATATCCGATTATACGTACCACTTTTGTAGAAATACTACTACAGGAAAATTCATAAAAAAAGCTGGTCCTTTTTCAAGACCAGCTTTTTGAGTATTGAAGAAGATGACTTAGTTTTTATATCTGTAGAGGATCCAATAGTTGGTTCCATCACTTTGCAGCTGCACGCTGGCAAGATAATCGGTGATAGTGATAGAAGTTTGACCATCGATCAGACCAGCACCGTCAATTACGATTTTAATTGGGGTGGTGGTGTTGACTGTCTTCTTGATCGTAACAATACGGTTCGGACAAAATGTAGGTTCATACATTTTGATGGTAGTAGTCGTGTTGTCAACAATCAGGTAAGTTACCGCATCACGGGACATATAGTCACTGGCGATGTTTCTGGACCTCTCAACACGGGTAGCCAATGCACCATCAATATTTACACTATAGGTACCATCCCCGGAACCACCAATTATAGTCCTTCCAGATGTATTTAACATCAGCTGACCGGTCTGATACCAGGAATATCCTTCTTCCAGATATTCTGCATCTATGTGGAAACCGTCGTTCTCAGGATGCATACGAACACGGCTGGTATAGTTCTCTGGATTTTCAACCATGAGACCTTTACCAGTTACATATAGATGACCAGGGGTACTGGTGTTATAATCATAGACCTTTATGTTCGCTCTAAGACCCCTTGAATTGTACTCAGTGCTGTTGTCTACATACATGTGCATGCCTACTCCCGTGCTATCATTCAAATTATTATTACCAGTAAGGACAATTGCATTATTCGTAACATTGCCTGTGTCAGTTACATTTTGCAGGTTAGCGACTGTATGAGTTGAACTTGAACCACCGCCTTTGGCAGTGAAGATCAGGTTGCCATTAGCATCGGTTGTAAGCACTGAGTCTCCATTGATATTCTTGTAAGCAGGCAGTTTCACTTTGCCTGAAATAAAAGCGCTACCATTTACCTGCAGCTTATCACCCGTATCAACATTTAAAGTATCCCATTTGAAAGTAGCTGATCCGGCAGAATTTGGACCGATCACTACATTCTGTTTGTAACCACCAATCAATACTACGTTGGATTTATAAGATTTAAGATAGTTACCAATCATCGTCACATTACTGGAAGTATCCAGCGCCTGTGTATAGCTTCCCACGAAAATATTATTGCTTCCTGTACGGGTAGTTGTTCCTGATGTATTACCAATTGCAATATTATAAGTACCTGTAGTCACGGCTCCCAGTGCCAGGGACCCCATACCAATATTTAAAGTACCGGTAGAAACTGCTCCCAGTGTACTACTACCAACCCCAATGTTGGAAGTAGTTGATGAAGCACCAACAAGGGTATTATTACCAATCGCTACACCGGTCCCCCCCGCATTCAGCGCTTTATAACCTATTGCAATGGTACCACTTCCGGTAGTTACATTCGTTCCTGCCAGTACGCCGATCCCAATATTTAAGCTACCGGTTGTTACTTGTTTAAGTGCGTCGCCTCCAACAGCTATATTCCCATTACCACTGGTCAGTGCCTGCAGCGCACCAGAACCAAATGCAGCATTCGTATTACCTGTAGGCCTGTTCATTGAATTATAACCAAATGCTACGTTCCCGGCAGCTGATGCACCTAAGCTCAAACCGGTCTTACCCCCCATAAAAAGGTTATCTACCTGCCCGGCTTTCACCAATGTATCACCATTGCCCAACATAATCAATGGAGAAAGTTTCGTTACATCCTGTGTTAGTGTCAGCGTCTTCTGCGTACCACTCCCATTAATTCTATAATTAGCAACCTGCGCACTATCTAATTGGTTTTTAATATAAGCAGTACTGTTGCCACCGCCACCAATACCACCAACTATCGCTCCCAGATCAAGGGTATCCTGATCGCCAATAGAAATCAATCCACCTCCAAGGTTTAAAAACTGAAGACGACGGAACTCCGTACGCCCCCTTCCTCTGTTGTACAGAAATCCGGGAACCATTTGTGTATGGTTTTCTAAAATAAATTCCGCTGTATCACAGTCGTTGTAGATCCGTACACTATCGGCACGGATCTGGTAAATATTCTGCCCATAGGACGTGAGGGCAAGGCCAAACAATGCGAGGGCCAGTACAAGGATTCTCATGGTATAAGGTTGAGTTTTATTCGGTTTATTATTTATTTACGGGTATGTATTTCAATTTTGATGGTTTGAGTACCTGCTTTTCCATAGTCTGAAAACCATAAAAAACAAATGCTGAATCCTTCGGGGAATAATATGAATTACCCAGTTTATCGTCATCTATCTGAATGTAAGAGATCCGTTGATTCTTGATATCCAGGATCAATGGATAGAAATCATTTGCATTCGCACTTTTCGTTTGCCCCGTCAGCATGTATTTTCTATCAGCACTTACTTTGAGCCTTTCTCCATCGGCATTCTTCAGGATTAATACCGGAGCTGCTGTTGGTTTATCAAGATCCAGGTCATATATTTTAGCCCGCAAATCCTCCGGATCCGCCGGCACCGCCTGGTACTGATAATAATAAAGATGGCTGCCCACAATGTCCATTGGATATCCCTGGATCTTCAGGTTAGTTACCGTCTCTCCTTTTTTATACTGGATATTTTTCCCATTGGCCTTATCCCTGTAACAGGCCCGGCCATCTGTACCCACTATCAACCAGCTCAATCCAGCCCGTACAAATACCTCTTTCTTCCCATTGTTATAGTTATACACCAAAGTATCAGTATTGCTGCCATTCGAATGATAGCAGGTAAAACTATCCGTTACCTGAATCACCTCATTCTTATCAGGACGGGTAGCTATTTTTTTCCAGCTACCATTATATGTATAGAGCGCTTTCTCTTTAGGCACTTCATATACAGCTTCCTGTTGTATAAAACCTCTTATAAACCCCATTTTGGGGCCCTGCTGATAGCTGGCTATCAAGGTAAATAAGCATGACAAAAAACAAAGTTTTCCCATAATGATATTATTTCAGTTACTATTCTTAATCTCCTAAACGGGAAGGAGGTCGTCTCATTCTTCCCTGGTAAGGGATAAATATACGTCCAGGGCCGTCTTTATACAATTTATGTGTATCTATCCATTGCTTTATAAAAGAACCATCTGGTGGAGCTATGGATATTACGTTCCGTTGCTTAACCTGACGGTGCTGTCCAGCTTTTGCTGTTCCACCACCGCCCACAGCGGCAGCTGGTGTAGCAGCGGCGGATGATTTTTCAGCCGCTTTAGCAGAAGGTTTCGGTGCCACTATTTTTGCATTCATATTCTTATGGAATAAATAGCCAGAAGAAACCCCGTTAGCCTGTTCATCCTCAGTAAGGGTTACTGTACCACCAGCGAAGCTACCAGTATATCTGTAAAAAAGTACATCTGACTGATCATCTGCATTCCAGGCATAATTGATAGTTCTCTTATCATAGCGGTTACCCTTTCCTGTATCCATCTCCCATGGTATTGTACCTTCAGGGAAGTCTGATGGTTTCTTTCCAGCAAATTGCCTTCCATCAACAGCATTATCCGAAGGCACAATTACAATCACATGACCATGACCACCAACAACTTTTTGTGCCCCAATTACCAGATCTCCTTTATTAGCAGCCGTCTGAATATCAGTCAGATCAATCGGTTCAAATTCAGTTGATTTAGCCAACATATCATAAATTTCATTCGCAACATGGCCATCAAAGGTGTTTTTCCCGGTTAATGCTGTGTATACCTGCTGCACACCAATATTACATTTTGCTGCACCTTTATTATGCTTCTCATCATCCTTCAATACATATTCCACCGCCATCTTCGCCGCCTTCTTCAACTTCTGTGGATCACCCGTATCATCCCCGTTCGGATCCGTGTTCACCACCGGATTCCCATCAAACGCCACATACGGACTCTGCCCCGGATACTTCCTGAACTCAGGATCTAAACTAAACCACTTACCCAACCTCACATCATACTCCCTGAAAGTGGTCGTATAACTATTTCCATCTCCCGCCACCTCATCATCTCTCTCCATCCCATTAAACCCATACTTATAATCTCCCCTCAAAGCAAATGACCGCTCAGGTTGCATCATACCATAAGAATAATAATCCTGCGCTGACAACACCTCCGGCACAAAGTAATCCACCGTTTGCGTATCCGCACTCACACCCGTCTTCTTATCACTAATCGTTGCCATCACATTCCCTAAATGGTTCGTCAACTCGTAAAACCGCTCTCCCCGCATCAAACTATCCTGCTCCGGAATTGTCGTATCTCCTGTCATCTCCACACCAGGTCTCCACATCCCAATTCGACCCGCTCCATATAAATCCTGCTCATCCCAGATCAACGCACTATCTGCATACTTATAGATCCCCATCACATTCCCCTTCATATCCCTCACATAAAATTCCTTCTTCCCATTCGCATCCTTCCACAACCTGTTACCCATCGGATCATACCCAAACTGAATCGTACTTGTATCCTTCGTGATGCGGGTGATCTTTCCATTCACATCCCACTCTATCTTTTGGATCTTACCCGCCATATCTTTGATCAGATTACCACTCCTGTCATAAGAATAATTATTTGCCTCCTGGTCATCTATATCCTCCTTATAATTATCCTTATCCACATCATCTCTTACCTGCAACAGCTGATTTGTACCATCCTTATATTTATAAGTCAGGTTATCCATCGCCATTTTCTGACCCGTTCCATTTCTCAGGTAAGTGAGGATATTACCATTGGCATCATAGGTCAGCGCTTCTTTATAATCATCACGCGCACTCCAGCTATTGTTTACATTATGCTGCTGAATCTGCATCACCCTGTTCAACTGATCATAGGCAAATCCATATCCCTTCACTGCCCCGCTATCCAGCTTGCTCAATGCTATTGAACTATGCGTAATATTACCACTATACAATGGAATACCCACGCCTAAGGTAGATGGAGACCCATGCCTGTTATCAAATGTCCCGGATGAAGTAATAGGTTTATAGTCATTATCAAAATAACCCAGACTATACCCTATCGCATCCCGGCCAAAATATTCAAATGCTGTTCCCTTCTTACTATCTCCTGCCATATCCTGCTCAGGCCCCAGCTCCACACTATTCAAGCCTTTAGCCCATCCCTGCAGTGTGTAGCTATAATCAAGCCCCTGCACCTGGTACTGACCCAGTTCCATACGGGCCAGCAAACCGTGCAGGTAATACTTGTACGCTACATCCCGCTGCCATACCAGGCCATCCACACTACTCGCAGCCTCTATCACTTTATTGTCCGCATCGTACTGATAACGGTAGAAGAACTGATCCAGTTTCCCCTGCTGATACGCTACCTTGTTCATATTACCACTCAGCAGGTCAAAATCGTAATCCAATCGCTTCATACCCTGGCCCGGTGCTACCGCTTCCAGCTCCTTCATATCCTGCCACAATGTTTGCACATTACCCACAATGTCATAGCTGAAATGTATAGCTGATTCGTAAGTACCATCACCATCCACATCCTGCATGACTGTTGCTAAACGCTTACGCAGATTAGACTGTATAATGTTCAAACCAGGTAATGCAAAATCAAATTGTTTCCTGGTGATCTGTTTATTCGTTCCTGCATCCAGCCAGGTTGCGATTTCTGCATCATGCAATGTATTGACATTTGCGAATGAAGCACCTGTCTTCTCCCCTCCTTCTATCAGCTGGCTCAGGGAATCGTATTTATAATAACTATACCTGTCCCGCTCTCCACCATTCAGCGGATTACGTTGCTCCGCCCGCTGCGTAGCAACCAGCCTGCCCAGTTTATCAAACCAATATTTAGACGTATCCCCATCAGGTGAATATTCCTGTGTGATACTTCCTAATGAATTGAACGCATAAGTTGTTGGCAATGTATGGTCAGGATATACAGGATCATGATGACGCATCCAGCTCAATCCTGATGGATTCACAGTCGACATTTCATAATTCTGGATCCTGTCTGTCACCCTGCTGGTATCATAACCTTCATTCATCGGTGTCCATATCAGCAACCCGCCTTCATTAGCCGGCATCATACAGGTATTATCCCTGTTCAGCACTACCTCAGGATAACGCAGGATCCTGTTGTAGAAACGGAACTGCTTCATATAACCCTTGTAATAATTCCAGCTGTTGTCTATCAGGGCAGCACCCAACCTGAACTCTTCCGTACCACTTGCCACCGGTGCACTACCCAGGGTATCAATCCTGCTGCTGAAAGTAAATGCCACTGCCTTACCATTCACATACACCTGGAATGGCTGTATACTACTACCTGTAGCATTCACCACCACATGTGCCCACTTGTTTAATTGCAGGAAACTACTGATGCCCGCCGTACTATATCCTGTCAATGTCTGGTACAATGTATCCGGATAATAAGCCGGTTTACGGCCTATACGCAGGTACAACCGGTTGTTCTTAACATAACAACTGATACCACGGGTACCATTGAAAGCAGGAATAGTCCTTGTACTATCTATATATCTTTCCGGTGCAGATATCGCTACTTCCTCGGAGAACAATGGCTGATTGCCTGAATAATCTGTTGCCGAAATCCAGTTCTCCACACTAAAGCCAGATGCCAGCCTGTTGCTCAATAATTTATTCATAGGTATATACCCACCATTATTGAAGCGCAGAGTATCTGACACATCATAACATTCCGGCTTATTATAAGGTCTGTCATGCTCCACCTGCGCTATCTGCGCTGCTGTAAGCAGTTTCACACCTGCAGGCGGAATCGTCTTTACCAACTCCCCACTCTGATCGTAATAATATAATGTGTAGTGATATTCATACAGGTCTCCTGTCATGCTCAGCCTAGGCTGCACACTCATACACCTTGACAGGTAGATCTCCTGGTAATTTTCTCTTACCGAATCAATGTATTCCTGGTAAGCGATACCTGCATTGATCAGTGCCAGCCCTAACTGCGAACGTAAACATGCCAGTGAATCAATTTCTACTTCTATTACAGGAGAATGGTTACACAGCCTGTAATTCTCTGCATCTACCAATGGAAAGGCTGCTCCAAAATTGTAATTCAGTCCACATGATATTGCGCCCGTCTGTGAAATATAAGTACCATCTGTGGTCACATCAATAATAGTACTGGTCGGGAAGCGCAACGAATCCACAAAGAAACTCTTCAGTGAATTATAGCTTTCCCTATAACTGACTACCGGCACTCCAATGGGTGAACACCACTGCTGGCGCTTCATTTCAAAGTAATATGCTACCAGTCTTGCATTCACACCATCAGGGTATGCATTTCTAAAGGTAGTCACATAGCCATCCATATTACAGCAATTCAATGCTGATTGCGGACAGGCAAATACACTATCACCAGGTGTCAACCTATTATTGCAAACTACGGGCAGACTATCTTTCGGTGCTTCAATCCGGATACCGCAACGACTGGCCGCATCCATATAAGCCGTATAGCTCAGATTGCGCCCCAGCTCAATATTCAACCAGGTAGTCAGGTTCTGCCTGAATCTGCGCGTTATTGTAGTATCTCCATTCGGATTCGCATAATAATCAGGTTTGAATAACTGGAAGTGTTTATAAGCTGCAGTGAAATCAGCACAAGGAATGTCTGATGAATTCGTCTCCGGTACATTCGTTGCACAATGACTGATGAAGTCCCAATACTCAGCATAAGTCAGGTTGAAATGCAATGTCTGGTTCAGGTAGTTCGTCAGCAGGGTTTCACCCGCATTCGGATGCGCTACCCTGAAGGTGTCTATCAGCTTCCTAATGCTATCACAGCTTATACAATATTTACAACGTAATGCATCAGGCAATACAGTGGGCAATTGTGACGCCGGCACACATTCAGTACCACCACATTTCTTCAGCACTATATCCAGGTCTGCCTGGGTCATTCTGAAGCCAGTACCATATTTCTTTTTCATGAATGCCAGCAATCCTCCTGCTCCGCCCTTCTGTGCATATTCTGCTTGCAATGCAGCGAGGTTCTCACAGGTACATGCATCAAAGCCGGTCGCTGTCACATTATTATCATCCTGCACTTCGTAAGGTAGTGGACTGCTGATGAGCAATGCCGTACAACTGTCATTCACTGCCTGCGGGCCTAATACCCTTACTATCACTTCTTCAAAACTCTTATCCTGGTTTGTTGTACCAGGTGCTATTGTACTTGCACCATAAGGATGTGTCATATCACAACCTTTCTTACACACCTCAATCAGGCCTTGTCTGAGTGCATTGTATTTAGTGGAATCTGTACCATCTACAAGGTTCTCACAATGTTCCAGGGACGACATCCAGCTATCTGCCTGCGCCTCACAATTCTGCTGACAAGCCTGTGCAATCTGTGCATTCAGCTGTCCGTCCAGGCTATCTCTCAGCTCCTGCATGCTCTTGCTGGTCAGCTGAGAGGAGATATTATCGCCTGTTACATCATCCATATACTGGCGGGTCTTGCCTGCATACAGTGCTTTACGGGGATCGTTGTTTGCATAATAATCTTTACATATTGTCATCACACTGCCCAGTTGCTGATAAGTACTACAATCAGGATCTGTCAGCGGATCACATTCCGTCATTGCATAACCGATATAACAGTTCTTACAATTCTTTATCACAGGATCATTACTGCTCTGACGAGCCAATGCTACCAGTTTGGTTTTCTCCTGTGCATAAAAGTTTTTATAGAGGAGCCACTCCAGGTTTTCATCCAGTCCTCCATTACAATCCAGGGGACCTGTACATTGTGAAAATGAGGTGATCGTAGTATCACCGGCACAATACACCAGGTACCTGATCACCTGCATGATGTCTACATCACCGGCCTGCATATTGGTCTGGATCTTTTTACTGAAATGCTGCAATGTACTCTTCATGGTAGCATACTGACCAGCTCCCACTCCACCTGTGGCAAAGAATGGATCCTTATTTAATAAGGCATACGCATCATTACGGTTCCACCAGCCAGAGTCCGCGGCTATCGCAGGGTCTTCTGTCAACAACAGCTGGTTGTCAAATTGCTTGCTGCTGTTAATCATACCACACCACTTATAGAAGCAATATTCAGGATGGTATTTCACCAGTGAGGATGCCCATGAAGGCTCGAAGCGCTGGATAAACTCACTCAGGGTTAAGCTTTGTGGTGTCACCATTTCACCTGCGTCATTCTGTACCATCGCTGCATGACCATCTCCATCAATATAATCTGTCACTGCATTATAAAACCTGAGCACATTGATGGTATCCTCTTTCAGCGCCATATTTTCATCGTACAGTGCATACTGCCCGCCAGGTGATACATCGGAGAGTAATAACTGGTAAGTTTCATCACAAGGATTTCCCAACAAATAGTCCGTACACTTATTCGCGCACTTGTAGTACAAGGTATCGTACAGGTTAGCGGCAAATTCCTTATCACTATTATCAGGATACATATCTTCTGCTTTCAGCAAAGCCAGGTACTTTTCCGTAAATGATTCCCTGGTACCCAATGCAGCCTTACAGGTACTACAGTCATTGTAACAACCCGTCAGGTCAGCCTGCGCAATGAAATTACGCTTGAACTGGTCAAGTGTAAGCACACAGGTATTCTGCTTCAGGTAGGCACTGTCATAGTACTCTGCTGCTGCCTTGCTGGCTCTTAACTGGTAGGTCACCTGGTATTCGCCAATTGGTAATTGCAGGTCAAAACTACCACTCACTTTTGGTGCGGTCGTCGCACAACTGGTATCTATACCACCCAGCGCCGCCGGCAGGGTCACGGTATGAATAGCTACTCCACACTCATCCACCAGTTGTATCAACAGATCGTAATAACAATCCGCACAAATATCCCTGGGATTGTCTTCACAGGAGGCAGTTGTGACAGTTTGTGGGTCAAATGAATAGTCGAAATGATAATCACCAGCCATTGGTATCACCAGTGTATTACTACTGGTAATAGTGAATGCTCCTGCATCTCTGCTGGTATTCTCCGGCTTTGCCAGCTCTTTACTCACCCTTGTAATATTATCTGTAGCACCTGGCAGCCCGTACATATTATCAGGTTTAGGACCTGCCAATGCTGACGCGATGGTATTTCCTTTCATATCCACATAGGATACTGCAATCTGACCATTCTGATCCAGGATCATGTTCTTGGCGTAGTGGCTGGCATTACCAGCTTCTGAACCAAACAACCTGTCCAGTTCTACCTGGTCAGGAGAAGAATAATAATACCGGGTATTATGCCCTTTTCCCAGTTGCAACACATCTCCCAATCCACCGGATTGCCTGATACGACCGGTATTGTCTGGTGTGTAAGACTTGGCTGAAAAAGGATAGCCATTCGCATCCGGGATATACTTATTATAAAAGTCACTGCTAAACGGATTGTTGCTGCTATAGTAACGGCCTGCCCCTGATGTATCGGAAACAGGCTGCGGTAGCACATTACAGGTATCGCCATCTACCCCCATATCCTTATAAGAATAGGGTATTCCCTGCTTATTCAGGTTCATCCTCGGGAAAAAGTGAAGTGCACTATCCATCTCCGGACTTGGCAACATCACAACTCCCTCTCTACCCATTACGTCGTAAATGGTTTCCTGCACAACGGCCCTGTTTTTAGAATTATCCAGTGTCACCATCTGCCTGTTCTTCATGATCCCATCAAAGTAACTGATCACATCCCTGTGCTTACCTTCCTCTGCAAATTCGTTGGTGAACTGGTAGTTCAGGTCGGCAGCATGATCGGCTGCGAGGTGAATAACGCTCTGGCCTTCTGATCCATCTACAGCATAAGCTTTATAAGTCCAGTCACCTTCTTCCAGCTCTCCGGTCAGACTACTGATGCGTGCACCACGCACCCGGTAGATCAAATAACCGGAAGGATAAGGATTATTCAATAAGTACGACTTTGCCTCCGTTGTAATCCTGGTGTTATTGTTTTTGAAACAGGCTTCTATTTCCGCCTGTGAAAGCGCTTTCTGCGCTATCGTCTTTCCGACTGTACTGGAATCATCATAGAATGTCCACTCCAGGTCATAGAACTCTGCACCCGGATAGTCATAATTTACCATCCAGTTGATGCGGATCTTGTGTCCGCTATTTTCAAAAGCATAACGGGTGATGTCACTATTAGCCGTGGTAAAGAAGAACTTCCTTTCCAGGAAGAGTTCATTCTTCACCCTGAATACAGCAGGTAAACTATCCTGCCCGCCCAGTTCAGGGCTAGCTATTTTATTGATCTTCACCCGCACATTATAACCACCCTCAAAGTAATACATGGCCACACCTTTGTAAATACTACCCGCTGCTGTATCGTAGGCTACAGACAATTCCAGCCCATTCAGGTCATGCCCGGAATGATCTTTATCCTCATAATGCACATCGAAGTTCAGGGTAGCATGAAATGGCCGGCCATAATAATAAATGCCGGTATCCTGCCTTAGCTCAAAGGTGATCATATTCTTTACAGAAAGATCTGTTTCCCTTTTTGCCCAGGTCGCAGCATCTGCATACACAGGATCTATTGTACGACACGAATCATTGGCCTTTAGCTTGCCGGTGATCGTTTGCACATATTTCTCCTGTGCATGCACACCGGTTTGCCAGCAGCTTAGCATCGCTACACACAACAGCACCCGTATTAACGTTTTAACAAACATAAGTATAGGTTGATGAGATATCTTATAATTGGTTTACGAGGGTATAATTTTTATAAGCTGTCTGCAGGGCTACCTGACGACCGCTTACACGTACATACCTTTTATCATTATATTGATCAGCTGTCGCTGCAGGCACATGGTAGTCGTATGCAATTTCTACGATCACTGGTTCAGTCGCACTTTGTGCCGGGTCTATCACTCTCATCCAGATCGTGTTGATCAGGAATGTACCGGGATCATACTGGATATGGCAGGCCAGCATATCCGTATCCGGCAACTCCGAGAGCTCCAGCCAGGTAGCATTTCCCCGCATCACCTTCTGCATCCGCACACCTGTTACCTTCATCGCTTCCAGCAATCCACCTACATCGGACAATACATTCTGCATCTTATCCCCCTTCGTAACCGGACTGTTTACTACCACCAGCTTATCATCATTATCCACCGTCAACAGGTATTGTGGTGTCTTCAATATTTCTACAGCACCTACTTTTGCGTAATAGTGATCCTTTTGCAGATGACACACTGCATCCAGTTGATCAATCAGCTGAGCCGGTGACTTTGCACTATACATTTTCAATCTGGCCTTATAGTGCATGTCAGTGATCCTGCCATATTTTGTACAGAGCTGCTGCATATCTTTCCAGGCCATATCCTGTGCAAATACAGGGCATACAAACCACAGCAGTACCAGCAGACATATTATTCTGAGTTTCATCTTTAATGTTTTTTGTAATAGCTACGGGATTCCTTAACAGTCATGATACCTCTCTCCGTCTCACGTTTCAACCGGATCAATGTACCTTCATCATCATACTCATACAGGGTAGCAAAATTGTTTTCATCCAATTCGGCCATCAGCAGGTCTGTACGTGAAGGAACATATACATAGGTTTGCATGTGACTATTGAATGGCTGTATACGCACATCGTCAAACCATGCTTCACCACCTTTCGGGTCCAGGGTCAACAGGAATTGTCTTGCATTGTCAGGCATGACGAAGGATACTTCCACCTTTCTCCAACCCTCTATCTGTACACCCGCACCCTGGCTCACAACTATTGGCTGCAGACTGGTGTTGCTGCCTATCTGCAATACACCTGTGGTATTTGCATTTACATTACTGCTCTTCACCCATACACTGGCGATATACATTTTATTTGCCGTAGGATAGAATTTCGGATAAGTATTATCTACCGTAGCGATAAAGCGGCCCTGACTATCAAATGCGCTGAAACTACCCGGCGTAAATGGCAGGGGAATTTCTCTCTTCATCGTCACCGGCTTGCTAAGCTTCAGACTGTAATTACCTGTATGTGCATAAGCCTGATCAGGCTGTATGCCATGCCAGATCTCCCTGCGGAAATCAAAGTGGCCTTCAATCTTACAGCTGTCAGGCCATACGCCGCAAACCTTTTCAAACTGGTAGTCCTCAAATCCATCAAAACCGATTTCGTGGTAAGCGGCATTTGCTGATACTGCAATCGGAACAGTATTCGCATATCCGAAAATGGCTCCTGAATAAATGCCAATTGCATTCTTCGTTTCTATCTCCTTGCTCTTTGTATCTACCTTTACTGCCTCACTGGTATAAATCCATTTCTCATCCGCAGCCGGACCTGCAGCCTTATACATACCGGCACTTCCGTCATATTGCCAGAACGGTGTAAAGTTGGCATAGTATCCGCTGTTCCTCAGATCTGTCGCACCCTTTGCCTTATTCAGTTCATTGGGCTCCGCCTTTCTATCTACCCTGTAAACGTATTTCTGATAAGGTCTCCAGTTACCCAGCATATTGGTGAAATATGGATTTACCACGCTACCCAGCAGCGTAGGACAATCAGGGACTATATTACAACCCTGTCCATCCAATGAGATGTCTTTAAACTCATGACGCACTAACTGGATCTTCTCTCCACTGGTATTGTTATACCCAAAGGTGCCGTTACAACCACAACTATCGCCGGTATTGTAACTCGTATTACCTGTGTAATACCCGCTTGTACCATCACTGTTCAGCCATGGATAACCATTGATCGCATCGTTCAGATAAGGATGTACATCTTTCAGCACCAGTATATAGGAACCCAGTGTTATCGTATCACCACTGTTGAAGTAGAAGTACTTCTCTCCACACTTCATCCTGTACCTTGGGTGGTTCACATAAAAGCGCAGACTGGCAGGTTGTGATTTATTGAAGAAAGGCTCTGTGAAATAAGAAGACAATGGATAAGATCCACTCAGCAAACCAAAGCTGCGGTGCTTATCAATGATGTTCCTTAATGTAACATTGCTGTTCTTTCCTTTGAAGATATATTGCTCATTCAGCAATTGCCTGTTAGCTGCACTGAGATAAGTACTGTTATATGGTAATGTAGGATCCGCTATTGCAAAAAGGAATCCTGTGATGTAAGACAAGGGACATGTGAGGTTCATCGTATCCATGGCCGGTGGTACTGCATTGATGTCTCTCAGTGCCACCTGCCACTCTTCCTTAAAGGTATTGGCCGATGCATTGATCACCCTGGAGAATGCGCCAATATCTATCTTGCCTGATTTAATCGGGTTGCGCAATGAGGAAACTGCACCCAGCATTGCTGATGACAGATTACGATGCCCCGACCGTACAATCCTCAGCGAAGCATTGCTGTACACAACAAACTCACCCGATTTATCGATCAGTTTCAGTTGACCATCACTGCCTTTCATTACCCAGGCCTGTTGTGTGCCGTTGAGATCGATGACCTCATCTCCTGGAAACAGGATACCTGCTGGTACACTTGT
Source organism: Chitinophaga silvisoli (assembly GCF_003412465.1). Lineage (GTDB taxonomy): Bacteria > Bacteroidota > Bacteroidia > Chitinophagales > Chitinophagaceae > Chitinophaga > Chitinophaga silvisoli. The sequence continues at coordinate 18,282 of NZ_QTJV01000010.1, read as the reverse complement.
CAGGAAACGGCCTGTATTGTCAGTACTTACCCCTTTCAGTACGACATCTATATTCTGAAATGCCTGCGACATGCCGTTGTACGCCCAATAAGCAGGATAAGTAAAATTATACACCGCATCGTCAAACTCATTCTGTTCTTTCTTCAACAATGGCTCTCCCGTAGTAGGATCCCATGCCATCATCTCAGTTGTAATGCTGGAACCATCCTGGGTCTTGATCTGTTTGTACATGATGCCACTCCGCTGTACCAGCTTCACAGTACTAGTAGAGCGATATTCCCTGTAGTCCTGGTTAAAGCCTACTCCCGGAAATACATATGCACCCGGGAAGAACACAATAGGGAAACTACCAAAGCTCAATCGCAAACTGCCCCCTATATTCTGGGTATACTGCTCACGCATGTCACTGAACATTTCTATGTCCACTCCTACCGATGCATCCTGCAATGAACCGTCTGGTCTTACTAACAACACATTATTGTCCAGCTGTTTCCCGCCCGTTTCATTCACCGTCTTGTAGAAGTATTTAGTACTGCTCATCGGGCTGGTGGTACCCCGCTTGTAGAAAGCTTCCTGCTTTGGCTTACCATGCATATCATTCACCTCAATACTATAACCCTGTGTCAGCACTACTCCTGATTTGAATTTCATCTTCAGGAAGTTGAGCAGCGGACTGGGTTTATAAGGCTTCGCATCTATCGGCAGACTGTTCACAATGGTTGGGAAATCTTTCGCCGTATAAAACTCACTCACATTATAGCCATTCAGGTTCCTGTTGCCATCCTGACCTACGTTATACACCGTCACCTTACTATATCCTACATTACCCGGAGGAAAATAAGATTCACCCAAAGGCGCTTCCATATAGTAATGATCACTCAGCCCTAACGGATTTCCTTTCTTTGTATAAGGGAATGGCTGGCGGAATGGGTTTTCATCATTCCCAATCATGGGCTCATAAGGAGTTACACCACTTGAGATGGTAATATCCTGGCCATTGTAATTGGCAGTGGTAGTATAACTATAGTCCTGTCCAAAGGAAGCATCTTGCCCGGTGCCAGACATCGACTTCCAGTTATCCACCATGCGCAGACTCTTCACACGGCTACCACCACCCAATTTTGCAAAAGAAGGGCTATTCAGCCTTACCCATGAACGGGACAGGTCTATCTGGTCACCAAATTTCTTCCTGCTGGCACGTGTATTGAAATTCTCTACCAGCTCTGACAATTGGGATACAGCTGTAATCAGTGAGCGAATGATGGCCTTAAAGTCGCCCTGATCCGAAGTTTCAGAATTCGGATATGCATACAATGGCAAGTTCATACGCAGGAACTGCCATGCCGCACTTGCAGCAGGATGTGCACCATCCGTTGTCAGCAACTCTACTGCCGCCGTAGTATTATCTACCATCGAAACATTCGTGATCGTACCATAGCCCGGTACATATTCGTAATGCCCCGCATTGTCAAGATTGACATATAACCTGTAATACAGGTTTGTCATCCCTTCAAAATACCGGTACTTCATTTCCGCCAGGTTGCTTACCGGCTGTGGTAGTTTGATTAATAAGCGTCGTGCATTGATCAGTCCCGACTTCTGTCCTGCATTGTCAATACCTTTCACAAAGCACATTTGTTGTGCACGTTTATCCTGCACATATGCATAGTCATCGGCCTCATAGTCCAGTTTGATATGACCACCAGCCGGCAACTCAATATCATTCAGTTGCCACATAGCAGCATAAGCATCTGCCTTTGTTTTGTCCTGGATGGTATAGGGAAACTCATCATTGTTCAGCGCACCTTCGTTAGCCTGGTTATCCTTGTAAGTACCCCAGCGGTCAGCCTGCTTATGGGAATAATTAACGATCGTACCATTGATGGTTTGCTGGTAATTGAACTTGTAAGGTTGCAGGATTCCTTTGCCATTCTTCCCAAAGGTGAAGTACACCTTTCTCAGCGTGAGCTTGCCTTTTTGAGCATTGATGTTCACACCATCCTTCATGACAGCCTTACCTGAATTGTTTGTTACACCCGGGCAGGAAGAATAGTCATACTCAAAATGCACCGTTTTTACAGGCACCGCTGCACTGCCATTTTGTTGCAGATCAGCCTTGGAGTACAATTCGATTCTGTCCAGGTAGCGCTGATGATGATCTGTATCTATACCACCGGTATTATCTTTTGCCCCCATACCATCTTCACGATCTCCCAATATGAACAGGGCGATCATTGTCCTGCCTTCTATAGAGTGGGTATACCAGATCTCCTTAGTCCCATATACATAACTCCCCCTGTCATCCCGCTTATCGCTTCGCATGCTTTCATTGTAGTTGGCTTTATCCTTATCGAATGGTGTTCGCCAGCCAAATAAACCAGCCTGTCTGGTATAATTAAATTTCACGGCATTGCCCAGGTCATCATCACTGATCCCATTGCCGGTTACATCTACATAGTCACTGGTGAGCATGCCGGTAAGCAGGAAGGAATGTGCATACGCAGGCATGATGTCCTTGCTGTAATAGCCATCCCTTCCCTGGTTATTAGAAGCACTGGCATCCTGACTTGTATAACCTACCAAACCAGTATTGCGGTCTCCCTTTGCAGCATCTACGCTAAAAGAAACCTCTTCCTGGTAAGTGTTATATGCGGGAATGCCATAGATATATCTGCTGCCATTATTGTCCAGGACTGTTACCTGCGACATGTGATGAGATTTGGCATTCGTATTCAGCCGGCTGATGTTCTCAATCCTGCTATCGTCACATTGCAACACCAGGGTATTGGCAGGATAACTCTTGATCGTTTTATCCAGGCCATATTTGTTGGCCTCTGATGCAGTGAGATAACTGAATACTGCCTGTCTTGTTTCGCGCTTGTTTCTTTTGATGGCCTGTGAAACAGGTACTACGCCAGACTTTGTTTTCCATTGTGCCAGTGCACGGGTCTTTTCGCCATTCAGACTTGTATTAATACCCGCCACACCCTCTCTCTGAAAAGTAGAATAGTAGCCTGTATCCATTTCTGACTTCTCACCTGAGCGCTTAAAATACGCCGGTTCGAATACAGGGTTAGCAGCATCTGCAGCCTGAAAATCTCCCTTGCTGCTATAGTCATTATCAGATGACCACTTATTGGTCCTGGTGGTCAGCGATTGACCATTCAGATCCACACCTGCCTGAAAATATGCACCGGCACCCACTTCCACACCCAGCGATACGTCTCCGTTCTTATCTTCTGTCTTGGGATCGAAAAAGATTCCACTACCATTCCTGAACACACGGAACTGTCCACTTGTAGACTGATTGCTTACACTGAACAAGTCGTAAGTAGGTACGGGCAAAGGGAGATAGGGTAACTGGTCATTATAAGGCATATCTTTTTCCCTGTTGAAGTCCATCAGGCCATTGATATCACTCTTTCCTTTTTCAGCATGCAGAAAACCATATGACTTGTGGGATGCCCGCTTGTTGGCAACCGTTTGCTTATTATAGTAACCTGTAAAACCCAGTTTTCCATAAACCCCCATGATCGCCGGTCCCAGGCTACCACTCAGTGTATAAGATTCATTGCTGAATGCAATTGTACTGCTGGGCGTATAGGCAGGTGATGCGAAGTTGAATGAAGTCTCGGTAGAGGAAATCTCCTTTCCCATATAATCAGCACTGGCACTCAGTGTCAGGCCTTTGATACCGGAACGGGAATTATAGGAAGAACCTACGGACAAACCGGGAGAAACATCTTTGGTCTCCCCACTCTTTACCTGCATGGAAAAATTCACATTGGCACTTACATCCACACCTGACTGAGAATTGGAGTTCAGGCCTACGGTCATCGCACCAGCACCACTATTCGTTAAACCAATCGTGGCATTCACACCCACTTCCGCACCATAACCCCTGTAGGAATTCTTGAAGATCCCTGCGTTCAGGGAAATCTTTGCTTTACCAAAACCAAAGAATTCAGGACTGGCTACCAGTTTCAAACCGGCAGTAGTATTCTGCTTCATATTGAATTCCTTGATCACCGGGTCACCGTCAAAATCATCCGGGATCCCTCTCATCTGCCGGTTTACCACACCGGGGTTCAGGGACCATCCAAGGCCTACCCAGCTGGCTTCATCGTCCATACCACTTCCTGAGTGATAGGCCATATTGATAGGGTATCCATCTACGCTGATCAGGGGGATGCTATAATTAAAATCACCGGAGAAGAGGTCCACCATATTCTCCGTACCCGCCGGTTCAAATCCCTTCATCTCAGGCTGTGATGGCCCTGTCGTCAATGCATAAACGGCATTGGACAGGAGTAGCTGTGTTCCCAGCACACAAAGCAGGAACATCGCTATAGGTTTTTTATATCGTAAAATTCGATTCATCGTGTTTGGGTTATAATTGGGGAATATGGTCGAGGTCTGCACGCCTGAAAGGGAAAGACCTTGTCGCCAGTCCAAATACCTTATCCGTATACACAAAGTGGAAATCAGACATCTCCTGCAGTGGTTTTTCGAAGACCACTATAAACTCATTGTTAAACTTGTTGGCACCGGCAATCTTCTGATAAAACACACAGGGTACCGTGTCTTTGTTATCAGTCACCAGCATCATGTCATCCTGCATATTGAAGTTGAGGTAGTTCAGCGTATCACCTGCCGGCTTATACACACTATTCAGGATAGAAAAGCGGAAGTACATAAAACTGTCGTACTTCTGTTTCTCCTGCTGAAGTGCAGTTGCAGAAAGCTCACTCCCGTTTACTGACAAGACCTGCAGGGTCGATGGAATGTATTGCAGCTGAAGATGATTGTCCCTGATATCCTGCTCCTGGGTAATCCCATTACCCGGATCATTTACATAGGTTATAAGGTCCTTAGCAGCTGTATTTCGATGGCAGGAGCAAAAAGCCACCACACATGCCAATAAAACTGGCAGGTAATTACAGAATTTCATAGGTCTCTGTCTTTTTTAGTTATCCTGATAAATGAAGCGCATGATCAGCTCCTGCTTATCAGCATTCTTAATTTTTAATAGGTATTGTTTACCGCTGATTAAGCCGGCGGGTTTAATCTCTGCTTTATTATGACCGGCATGCATCTGCACGCGGGGGAGTTTCTTCACACTGTTTTCCGGATTAGCCAGGTCAACAATTTCGTATTGCAGCTGACTATCGTTGTAATAGTTCGTAAATGCAAAACGAACAATGCCATCCGTCACAATGTAAAAGTTCTTGTTCCCTTCGGCAGTCAGTTCCCTGAATGACCCGCCTTGTAAAGTATCCAGCTTATCGTCACACTGAATGCGGAATGTCCAGATTTCAGAGCTGGAGATCAGCACACTACCACTATACACACTTACCTGCCACGCATATTCCTGGCCTTTTACCAGGTCAGGAGACGTAGTTGGATAATTGATATGCTGCTGGCGGAAGTCGCCCTTGTTGATCACAGGACGATTGTTGGCAATCGCAGCTTCAGGTGTTTCATCATCTCCTTTTGGCACTACCACCAGGCGATAACGCATACTGTTTACAAAAGGCATAGGTGGCTGCCAGCTGAAGGCCGGACGTACATTACAGATCTCCGCACCATTGTAAGGGTCGATTAACAATAATGGCGTGCTGGGTTGTAAGGTCTGCTGAAAACAATTTTCATAAATCACAGGAGGCAGGCTGGGTTTTACATCGGGCACACTGACTTCAAAGCAGTATTCATATTCCCCTTCAGGAAATCGGCCTGACTGACTAAGTAAAGCAGCAGCAGGGCTCTCGCCAAAGCGGATACTGGCACTGCGCATTACGCCTTTGTTCAGGGCATTCACTCCCGGGCGTATCGTCAGCGCAGGAACGATAATGCTGACTACACCAGCGGTACTCCCGTCCTTTACAGTGATTTTAAGTGAACCCGTTACCTGTACACCGGTATTCACAATCTGGGCTAAAGACAATCCATCAAGGGTTTGCCCGTTGATGGCGGGTTGGTAGTTGATCAGCACCTGTGCATGCAGCACACTGCCGGTCAACATCGCAATGAAAAATAAGATGTACTTCATAGAAGGGATTATAGGCTATATTTTATACTACAATTGGCTGTCAAAGGCTCTCCATAATAAGAGGAGGATTCCTGTATGTTCAGCTTAACATCTATATAAAAACTGGTTTCTATTTTTTTATGTATAGTAGCAGACACACTCTGGCGGCCACCTACCTGTTTTACATATCCTGTGATACTGTTGTAAATGAGCGATGAACTCAAGCTTACATTGTCTCCTGCCTTATAGCTGATACCTGCTTCCGTATTGAAGCTGGTATTCATGTAAGCAATGACCGAAGGATCGATGGCATAGGTATAAGTATTATTCCAGTACACCAGGTTATCACCAAGGGTTACACTCTGCAGCGATGTCAGGGTAAGGGTTTTGGAAGACAGCATTGAAAAATTCGCATACCTGGATGTATTGTATATCGTGTTGATATTATTGCGATAGATAGTGGTGCCCAGGATCTTTTGCAGGTTCAGGTTCACAGTGACCATGTCTGCCGCATTTTGTAAAATACGCTGGCCATTACTCTTTTGAATACCACGGGTGGGCTGGTACCTGATGCTGATCTGTTGTCCGCCTTTCAGTTTCAGGCCCAGGTCTATCAGGTGACTAAAATTCCACCAGGTGCTGGATGCCAGGGTCGTATAGTGATACTGGCGGATATTGGTCCGGGCATTGATGGTAAACTTCTTTTTCCATACTTTTTTGACCTGCAGGGTACCTGTGTTGGAACCCCTGCTTAAAAACGGATTTCCGGGGTTATAATAGCCTGAAGCAACGTGTGCTAACTCAGCCATCACATTCAATCCTTCCTCCCTAAAATTGCCCGTATATTTGATATCTGCAGCCAATCCCTGGGCAAGGTTACTGCCGCTGATGATATCATGAAAGGCACTCCGCCTGGTAGAAGTATCCATTTCATAAACAGCGTCTTTATATACTGCCGAGGAGCGCGACAATTCTAATTCTACAGCGGAGGAAGCACCTATTTCAAAACGATTGCTCAGTCCCATTACCATCGTATTCTTCTGCGGCACTTCCAGTGTGGTACCGTCACTATAACTCTTGGACTGATGGAAGTTAAAAAGCGAGAAGTGCAGATGATTATCCGCAATTGCCCCCTTCCCCATTCTCAGACCTACGGCGGTATGATCGTTATTGTATAAAGATGTAAATATTGCCCTGGCCTGAATACTGTTCAGGTCTGTTTCCTTGCCTGCCATCAGGAATAAATAGCGTTTCTTCTTTGTCAGGATTTCAATGCTGACACCATTGGTGAGATAGCTATAAAGCGAGAGCGGGCTCAATGAAATGGTATGCTGACCGATGTTTAATTTTTCAATACTCATGAGGAGTTCCTCAAAGCCGGAGAGCTGCAGGTTTTGCTGCGCCAGATCTTTTACAGAAGAAGGTTTGCTCATCAACTGGTCATACTGTTTTTTTCGTTGGGCAGTTTCCTCATTGAGCTTTTTCTGCAGGTCAGAGAGATTGTATTTTGTTTGTAATTCCCTGTATTGATTATAGATACTTACCAGTTTATAATAGGCATCGATTTCTTTTTGCAGGTCAGCCATCTGTGCTTTGTCTGCATTGGATTCCTGTAGTTGCTTTAGTTTCGCTTCCTTTTCCCTGATGGCTTTTGCATAGGCAGCAGACAGCAGGTTACGGAAAATGCCATTGACATTTGCATTGTTGGTATAATCCTTCAGGGTATCAAGTGCGGGGATATTTTTAGACAAACTATTCTTATAATCACTCATCAGACTATCCATACGACTGCGAATGCCTGCTTCTGCCTTCAATTTCATGGATTGCAACAGGGAATCTTTGGGTACCAGCTGATCAATACTCAACTGGTCCTGCAATTGTTTTCGGTATCCATCCAGGAAAGCCTGTTTATCGAAACTTACTTTAAAGGTATTCTTGAATGAATGCCCGTCCATAAAGAGATCCTGGTGCAGGAAACCGGCGTTCAGTGGCATTTTGGAAATAGTTGCCACACCGCTGATCTGCGCGTTGTTCAGGTAATAATAACCTCCTGCAAAGTAGTTCTGATCCAACAATCCTTCGTTGGAGATGCTTACCTTATCAAATGAAATGGCAGGTTTAGCGGGCAATGCCAGCTTCTCCGGCCTTTTAATGGCAGGTATATGGATGTCATGTTTACCGGGTTTTATTTGCTTTAATAAACTATCTGTCTCTGTAATAGGTTGTACAAATGGATCGATCTGTGATCTTATAATACTATCAGTACGACGTCCCTGAGAATACCCCTTTAAATTTAGAAAACAACAATAGCTAAAAAGTAAGAAACCTGTGCACATGGGTTTAAACAATGCGCTACAATTATGCATGTTATGGTATAGGGTCTCTTTTTATCTACATTACCGGGACAAACATATAATAATTTTTCAAATTAAAAATAATAATCATCAATGCTTAACAGAGACTTTATGCGTTCATTACTCAGGTTCAATGGATTAGTAAGTAAAAAGAATAACAATCATTAACTTGCAGGTATAATTTTATCACCCCAAAACTTGTTAACATGCCAAAATTTGTCATCGAACGGGAGATTCCCGGGGCGGGAGACCTGACCCCTGAACAATTGCAGGGTATTTCACAAACGTCATGTAGTGTATTGAGGGAGCTGGGTCCACAGATTCAGTGGGTCCAGAGTTATGTGACGGGAGACAAGATTTTCTGTATTTACATTTCTCCGGATGAGGAGACGATCAGGGAGCATGCGAGGAAAGGAGGATTTCCGGCAAATGCGATTCACAAAATTGTGACGGTGATTGATCCTACCACAGCGGAATGAAAATAAAAGAGGCGGTAAAATTTACCGCCTCTTTTGTAAAATATCAATAAGAGATTTGTGATCTTACTCATTTCACAAACATATGTTAAAAATATATCGTTTAACACGAAAGGGGTAGAAAATGCCCCCTTTTACCATAAAAAAAACTCCCGGGATTTGGTCCCGGGAGCATTTATTGGAAAACATTTCTATCAACTATGGCTTTATTATTAAGCCTCTGATTTCTCGGATTTGTTACTTCTTGAGTTCTTTAAAGTAAAAATCAGTTTCTGATTTTCCTTGTCCAGATCGGCAATCAATACATCTCCGTTGTGAATATTCATATTCAGGATCTCTTCTGCTAAAGGATCTTCCAGGTATTTCTGGATCGCCCTGTGCAGTGGACGGGCACCGAACTGCTGGTCGTAGCCTTTTTCTGCCAGGAATCCTTTTGCTTCGTCGGTCAGTTCCAGGCTGAAGCCCAGGTTTTCCAGACGTTTCAGCACGCTCTGCATAGTGATATCTATGATAGTATAGATATGCTCTTTGCTCAGGGAGTTGAAGATGATCACATCATCAATACGGTTGAGGAACTCAGGAGAGAAGGTACGTTTCAGTGCTTTTTCAATAACTGATTTTGTATTCTCTTCTTCGCTGTTAGATTTAGCATTGGTAGAGAAACCTACGCCTGCACCGAAATCTTTCAGCTGACGAACCCCAATGTTAGAGGTCATGATGATCAATGTATTCTTGAAGTCTACCTTACGGCCCAAACCATCGGTGAGGATACCATCGTCGAGCACCTGCAGCAGGATATTGTAAATATCCGGATGTGCTTTTTCGATTTCATCCAGCAGGATCACGGAGTAAGGTTTACGGCGAACTTTTTCAGTCAGCTGACCACCTTCTTCATAACCTACATATCCCGGAGGCGCACCAATCAGGCGGCTTACAGAGAATTTCTCCATGTATTCACTCATATCTATACGGATCAGAGAATCCTCTGAATCGAACATATAGCGTGCGAGTGATTTAGCCAGCTCAGTTTTACCAACCCCTGTAGGACCCAGGAAGATGAAAGTACCGATTGGTTTCTTAGGATCTTTCAGACCTACGCGGTTACGCTGAATAGCTTTTGTTACTTTGCTGATGGCTTCGTCCTGACCTACTACTGCACCCTTCAGGTCTTCGCCCATGCGGCGCAGTTTTTCGGTTTCGGCCTGTACCATACGTTTTACAGGGATGCCTGTCATCATACTCACTACTTCTGCGATGGCTTCTTCATCGATTGGGTAGCGTTTATGTTTCACTTCTTCTTCCCACACGGCTTTCGCGCGTTCCAGGTCTTCCCCTAGTTTCTTTTCAGTATCGCGCAGGGCAGCAGCTTCTTCGAAACGCTGGCTCTTCACGACTTTATTTTTTTCCTGCTTGATATCTTCGATCTGTTTTTCCAGATCCAGGATGTTCTGCGGAACGTTGATGTTCTTGAGGTGTACACGGGCACCTACTTCATCCAGCACGTCAATCGCCTTATCAGGCAGCAAACGGTCTGTCATGTAGCGGTCGCTCAGTTTTACGCACGCTTCAATCGCTTCCTGGTTATAGCTTACGTTGTGATACTCTTCATATCTTGGTTTGATATTGTTGAGGATCTGTATTGTTTCCTCCACGGTTGGAGGGTCTACCATTACTTTCTGGAAACGACGGTCAAGAGCGCCATCCTTCTCAATGTACATGCGGTACTCATCCAGGGTGGATGCACCAATGCACTGGAGTTCACCACGAGCCAGGGCCGGTTTGAAGATGTTGGAAGCATCCAGGGATCCTGAAGCTCCACCAGCACCCACGATCGTGTGGATTTCATCAATGAACAGGATCACATCTCTGTTTTTCTCCAGTTCATTCATGATGGCTTTCATCCTTTCCTCGAACTGGCCACGGTATTTAGTACCAGCTACCAGTGCGGCGAGGTCGAGGCTAACAACGCGTTTGTCGAACAATACGCGGGATACCTTACGCTGCACGATGCGCAGTGCCAGGCCCTCTACGATAGCGGTTTTACCCACTCCCGGTTCACCGATCAGGATCGGATTATTCTTTTTACGGCGGGATAATATCTGCGATACACGCTCAATTTCCGCTTCGCGACCTACAATTGGGTCAAGGCTGCCACTCTCGGCCAGCTTGGTAATATCCCGGCCGAAATTGTCCAGCACAGGAGTTTTAGACTTCGTATTGGTCTGTTTGGCCTTAGAGGCAAAACTCTTACGCTCATCTTCAAATTCTTCCTCTCCCGGATCATCAAATTCTGCCTTAGGATCAGCAGACTTTACGAAGCCCAGCTCGTTTTTAAAAGTGTCGTAATCCACGTCAAACTGTTGTAAGATTTGTGTACAAACGTTTTCTTTATTCTTGAGGATAGAAAGCATTAAGTGCTCCGTTTCCACGGTGGGACTTTTCAGTGCCTTTGCTTCAAGCACCGTTACACGGATTACTTTCTCTGCCTGCCTTGTAAGCGGGAGGCTATTGATATTGGCGATATTCTTTCCAGTCTTATCTTTTACGGCCAACTCAACCTCCTTACGTAGTTCATAAAGGTCTACATTCAAGGCCTGCAGAATTTTAACAGCTGTCCCTTCCCCCTCTCGGATAATGCCAAGCAGCAGGTGTTCTGTGCCGATGAAATCATTCCCTAAGCGTAGAGCTTCCTCTCTGCTAAACGAAATGATCTCCTTTACTTGCGGTGAAAAATTCTGGTCCATTGTGAGAATATTAAATTATTAAAACCCTTACCGGGACTTGCTTATACAATATTAGCAAATAATTTTGATTTACCTTTACCCTAACACTTTAATAGTATAAAGATCATTGTGAAGGGTAATGAAGTAAGAAGAAGGCTGTTAGTGGGCAGGATTCCGATTACTTATTTACTAAATCTAATAAAACAAAACCTTACGAATGGAATTCAAAATTGATACCAAAGAAAAAATTCTTGTTGTACAGCCGCAAATAAGTTCGCTGGATGCTAATTTGGCAGATGCTTTTGTGAAAGAAGTCTCTGATCTACCAGGTTTAGAAGGCCGCAATCTTATACTGGACCTGGCATTGGTGTCAAATACAGATCCAGCAGGGCTGCAAGCCATTTTAACAGTTTATAACCAGCAGTATGACAGCAGTTTGTCCTGCGCGCTCACCGGGCTTAACAGTGAGCTCCTGGCACAAATTAAAGCTGCTGATGAAAACGTTGTAAACCTTGCCCCTACCATGTTAGAGGCCATTGACCTCGTCATGATGGAAGACCTGGAAAGAGAATTATTAGGCGAAGACGAATAATTTTTGTGTGTTGCATCAGTGCAGCCATTTGGTTCCGGAATGTGGAAAATGGTTCCATATTCCGGAATTTTTGATTTTATAAATACGTATTTTCGGGCATGTTTGCGGTAACCATATTAGGTAATAATTCGGCTCTTCCCACGTTAGACAGGCATCCAACGGCACAGGTAGTCACATGTAACGATAGTTTGCTACTCGTAGACTGCGGCGAAGGCACCCAAGTGCAGATTGCACGCTATAAAATCCGGCGAAGCCGGCTCAAGTACATATTTATCAGTCACTTACACGGAGATCACTACTTTGGCCTGATAGGTCTGATCAATACCCTGAGCCTCCTTGGCCGGCAAGATCCTCTTTATTTATTTGGCCCTCCTGAACTGGAACAGATCCTCAAACTCCAGATGGAATGTGCCGCCACCTCCCTGCAATTCGAGATGCATTTCACCCCTTTACTACCGGAAAATCAAGGTATTATCGTGAATGACAAAGATTTGCAGGTCAGCTATTTTGCCACCAGGCACCGCATTCCCTGCTACGGATTCGTGTTTGATATGCAGAAGAGAAAAAGAAGAATCGTACCCGAACAGGCAAGGGCATATGAAATTCCTGCAGCATATTTCTCCCAATTAGCCGAAGGAGCTGATTACCAGCGGAAAGATGGGGTACTGGTCAAAAATGACTGGGTGACTCTCCCTCCTGCCCCCGGCAAGAAATATGTGTATTGTGCAGATACGATGTATACAGAGGAATTACTGCCCTATGCTCACCAGGCAGACCTGGTGTATCATGAAACCACGTATTTGCATAACCTGGCCGAAAGAGCGGCAGAAAGATATCACAGCACCAGTGTGCAGGCAGCGACTTTAGCGGCCAAGGCTGAGGCTAAAAGACTGATTATCGGGCATTTTTCTTCGAAATATACCGAATTGACTCCTTTCCTGGAAGAATGCAGACCAGTATTCCCCAATACTGACCTGGCACTGGAAGGGGCTACATATATCATTTAACAAATAAAAAAAACGCTTTTACCTATAGGCAAAAGCGTTTTTTATTAAATGCAGTTTCTTTTTACTTAAAACTCTTTACGAAAGCAGCAATTCTTGCCTGCAATCCGGCACTCACCGGCACTACCGGCAGGCGGAACACATTCTCAATCAAACCAGCCTCCTGTAAGAACGCTTTCACGCCCGCAGGGTTGTTTTCTTCAAACATGAGATCAAAAGCTTCCTGCAGTTTGTAATGCAGGGTTCTTGCTGTCGGGAAATCATTCTGTAATGCAGCATGAACCATATCAGCCGTGTCTTTTGCAAAATAATTCGCTGCTACAGAGATCAAACCATCCATACCGGTAGCAATCTGTGGCATAGCCAGGGCATCATCCCCGCTCACCACGATGAAATCTTTCGGCTTGTCACGAATGATCTGCATACACTGAACCATATCACCACTGGCTTCTTTCATCGCCACGATGTTTTCCACTTCATGCGCCAGGCGCAGTGTGGTCTGAGCCGTCATATTACGGCCCGTACGTCCAGGTACATTATAGAGAATAACCGGCTTTGGCGAAGCTGCCGCTACGGCCTTATAGTGCTGGAAGATGCCTTCCTGACTTGGTTTACTGTAATAAGGAGCTACGCTAAGTATGGCAACAGCTTCATCGAGTGGACAGGTTTCGAGACGCTTGACTACATCACGGGTGTTGTAATCTCCAATACCCACCACTACTGGCACACGTTTGGCCACCTTTTCGAAGGTGAACTTCATGATGTCCAACTTCTCTTCTGCGCTCAGTGTAGGTGTTTCACCGGTGGTCCCCAGGGATACTACATAGTCAACCCCGCCGGCAATCACATGATCGATGACTCTTTCTAAAGCATTCCAGTCGATGCTTTCATCTTTTTTAAAGGGCGTAACCAGCGCAACACCGGTGCCTCTTAATTGTTCCATAATGCGTAAAAATTCCGGATAAGAAATTTCAAATAGCCTCCCTGCATCTCCCTTCAAGGGAAATTCCTGAAAGGAGGTGCAAAGATGACAATTTGAAATGGTTTATGTCAAATTATTTTTAACGTTCGTCAAAAAAGCCCATGTTGCTGTATTTGTCAATACGCTGTTCGATCCTGGTATCGGCATCAATCTTTTTCAGTTCTGCCAGCTCTTCTTTGATTTTTTGCTTCAGGATCACCGCCATTTCATCCGGGTTTACGTGTGCGCCACCCAGCGGTTCGTTAATAACACCATCTACCAGGCCAAAATTCTTCATGTGATCGGAAGTGAGCTTCAGCTCCTCAGCCGCCTTTTCCTTGAAGTTCCAGCTACGCCAGAGGATGGTAGAACAGTTTTCAGGAGAAATTACAGTATACCAGCTATTTTCCAACATCAGCACACGGTCTCCGATACCGATGCCCAGGGCACCACCGGAAGCACCTTCCCCGATAATGATACAGATAACCGGCACACGCAGCTTCACCATTTCAAATATGTTGCGGGCAATTGCCTCACCCTGCCCACGCTCTTCAGCTTCCAGACCTGGGTAAGCACCCGGGGTGTCTATCAGCGTTACGATAGGCTTGTTGAACTTTTCAGCCAGTTTCATGAGACGCAATGCCTTGCGATAGCCTTCAGGATTTGCCATACCAAAGTTGCGGATCTGGCGCATTTTGGTGTTTACACCCTTCTGCTGACCGATAAACATGATGGTTTCACCATCCAGGTCAGCAAAACCGCCTACCATCGCCTTATCGTCCTTTACATTCCTGTCGCCATGCAGCTCCACAAAGTTGGTACACATCTTCTCAATGTACGCCAGGGTATAGGGCCTATCCGGGTGCCTGCTCAACAGTACCTTTTGGTAACTGGTCAGATGATTGTAGATTTCCTGACGGGTATGAGCGATCTTCGCTTCATATTCCACCACGGTAGCTGTCACGTCAACACCAGACTTTGCGCCATTCTCTTTCAGTTTTTCCAGCTGATCATACAAGTCCGCAATAGGTTTTTCGAATTCCAGGAATTGCATATTTATGTTATAAATTGGTTAAAGTACGGTGTAAAGATAACGGGTAAAATATTTTTTAAAAAAGATTTGCAAAATTGATTTGTTTGTCGCTATCTTTGCAATCCCAAAACGGGAAAGCGGAAGTGCTTTAACGGAAGGGGATGGATCAGTACCCATTGTACTGAAAGGAAGATGGATCAGTGCCCATCGCACTGAAAGGAAGATGGATCAGTGCCCATCGTACTGAAAGGAAGATGGATCAGTAGTTCAGTTGGTTAGAATGCCGCCCTGTCACGGCGGAGGTCGCGGGTTCGAGTCCCGTCTGGTCCGCAAAGAAAATAAGAAGCTCACGCTAGGCGTGGGCTTCTTATTTTAGTCGAGTAAATAGTCGAGTTCCAATAAACCAAACTATTCCTTTTCAAAAGGTTGTCAGCTTCTCAAAAATAAGCCTTCACAACGTCTTTCTTGCGATTTAACTCAAATTACTCAATACTTTTTCTAATTTATTGAATATAGATTTTCCTATTTTTCTATTATTCCCTATCAGCATTATCCTTCATGGCTTCCTCTAATTCCTTTCTTTTAAGGTTATAGAACCAATCGGGAACAAGTGCACTATCTCTTCTGCTACAATAAATCTTATCCTGAATCTGACGTAAATTCTCCATAGTCAGAACTCCCTTATTTGCTTCTATGGCGTCTACTTGTTTTTTTAACTCTACTGATGCTTTAATAGACTTCATGTTATCCAATACTATTTTTATTGTTAATGCAATTGCTGGTAGCAAAGGAGCAACAATATTTGATATAAATGCCTGGACCGTAACATTATTATTGAAACCAATTAATAATTCTATGGCAAATAATAAAATGCAACAGTATAAACTACTTCTTTTAAATCTTTCACGAAGTTCGCTGTCGTAGAATAAGTTTGTCTCTTGACAACGTAAGATTGCCATATCCTGTGGTAAGTTGTCAATTTTTATATCGTACCAATTTTCTAATGGGCTTTCTGGATCAGAAATATATTTTTTAGCATTCTTGGCGATAATGTGCCTTTCAGCTTTATTGCCGCTGTTAATTTTATTCCAAGGCATATTATAAACATTACAATCAAACTGTTCTTGAATTTTAGCAGCGTTAGTTCGCAGGTTCGATATTAGCCCCCCAAACAACAGAAGATCAAATAATGTTATTGCTAATGATATTAATGAAATATATGCTGCATTAAATGGCAGTTCTTCCTTCTTGATTAACTTCATCCAATTTAAAGCAATAACCACAAATACTGTTAATACTATTTGAATTGTAAATATCATTTTAGCACGTGAATAGAGAAATCTTTGTGCCTCAAGAAGCCGAATATTATCGGGTAAATTTTGCTGCTGCTTAATATTATTCATGTTAATTGGTATATAGTGGAAAATTAGAACCAAAAATTTCTCTCCAAATTGCTATAGCTTGCTCATGGTATCCTGAAAGTTCCAACCGCATTGCTTGGTTTCCTTTATTATAATCAGCTTCCGCACGCCTAGATATTTTATCTTTTTCATCTAATGTAAGGTTATTTAAATCACCCTGTAATCCTTTAGGATCTAAAACAATATTATTGACGGCATTTCGTATATGATTCAAAGCATACAAAAAACCCACTTTAATAGAAGACAACTGAGAAAACGCACCATTAAATTCAAAATAATCTAATACCATATTTTCTAATAAATATGATCCCATTGTAGGCATTGTTGGTCTAACATTCCAGTATTTACATAGTCTTATCACATCTAAAATACTAATATTGTGAGTTCCTTTTACCTTAGCGACACGATCCTTATCTACTCTAGGATCAGTCTTTTTCCAGGCACCCTTTCCATCCGGAATTAAGAAGTATGTTTTACCATTTGGCTCTGGCTTTGTAATAAAACAGGGAACAATATCGTATACCCATTCATAAGATTGTAATTCAAGAACGGCCGCCTCTTGGTTTTTCTTGAAATCAGCTTTTCTATATAAATGAATCTTTGAAAGGTTTTTAATAAATGTGTTAATGACTTTGGTAGAATTTATTCGTCCATTAGCATCTCGAAATTGACGAAATGTTGCAACATCAAATTGATTATGAACATCCGAAGGATTTATACTACTATCATACGTAGATCCTTTAGCATCTAAAACGACCATTAAATCTATATCATCCAATGGTCGTATTTTTGTTTTCCTTGAATAAGAACCATACTGAATAAAAGGAATTATGTTGTGAAGCTCAGGGAAATCTCCATCTGCAGGTAACTTTTGAATTTGCTTAAGCAATTCGTCTTTACTTGTTTTAGCATTGTTGTTTTGATCGGGATCCAAACGAACTGACCTAACTAAAAATTCATCAAACGATTGTTGAACCGTTTTCGCCATAATACAATTTTTGGTGATTAAAAACTATCTATTCGCACCATGCAGATGATAAAAAGGTACTGGGTATTTCTTTCTTCAAAAGCTGGCAGGCAAATTTATTACTTTATTAAGTAGTCCTAACAATTTTAAGCCCCTTCTTTATTAAAAACTTATTCACCATAAGCAAACAATTTTTCCACGTCTAATTATTCTGCCTTAGACAATCCAGTACCATAGTGTATAACGACATTAAATAGTATAAATAATTATAATGAATAATGAAATATTCGTCTCTCCATTTATAAAGCGTTATATTGTAAAAGGACTATTTGAAAGAGACCATAAAACAATGGATATGAAGTGTTTGAACTTGAAGCGGTGGCAATCCTTTTTGACGTTTGATTTGCCAGTTGATTATAATTATATTAATAATTGAATTAATAGAATCCACCAGATTTATCATCATGATTATTTAATAATTCCAATTGAGTCCACTCGTTATCGACTCATAAATGCATTACAGGTGTAATGCACATTTCCATTTTTTACTATTAATAACTATAAGTAGTATTATAACATCTGTTATAACTTCCCAATTTAATTGTGCTTTTCTGGCTATGATTTTTGTAATATGTAAGATTCCCCAAAAATGGTCCGGTGAGGTTAGAGAAAAATCTCTAACTTAAATACAATTATGAAAAAAGTACGATTCACCGAGAACCA
>NZ_QTJV01000001.1 GCF_003412465.1 Chitinophaga silvisoli | reverse complement strand
TCTTTTGCATAAAATTGTTTTTGCAAAAGTCTGTAGTTTTTAATTCAATTTGGGAATGGTCAGCTCCGAATCATTACCTAGCTATTAACTACTCCCAATTTTCTAAGAGGTAAATTCGATGTCATTAAAACTAACCTCATGACAACATAAGTTACAAGCCAAGCTTGAATCAGTTCAGAAATTTGTATTACAACCTCCGTATGAAGCGATTGAGTACCAATTCAAAGACGGTTATCTTTTAAAAGAGGGAAAGCCATTTACTGAATATTCAATAACTGAAGGACGTTTCCTAAAAATTGGATCTTGGGGCTTTATAATCTGATTTTCTGAACTGGTTATCATCAAATCAAAAAATCTATAAAAATCAATGTTATAGTAGAGGCTAAAATTTGTATAAGCGAAAGCATAGTTATTTGTATCTCACTAAATCAATATCACTGCACTTGATCGCCAGAAGAACCGTTATCAATTAGCCCTGAAAGAGCGGTTATAAAATCTGAAATTTTCGTCGGATCAATATACTGGTCGTTCATTATGGGTTTTACTGTCCCTCGTAATTGGTCTGCTTCAAACCAAACACCAAAGCCATCTATTTTGGTATAAAATTGCCTTCTATCTCCCACATCATAGCAGGTAACGCCATAAGTTCCTTCCGGTACAATAACTTCGCAGTATTGAACTAACGTTTCCTCTTTAAGCTGTTTGCGAATTTCGTCATATATGAGCTTTGCCGAATCCAGGTTTTGAAAAAAGAATATACCATGCCCATAATGATCTGCCCAAAGGCGGTAAGCAAGAACAGCGATACCCCAAAGATGGCTATGATTGTCAACAATTATATGTTCTATGAAAGCGCCAATACGGTCGTCACTATCAGGATGCCCCCCTCCAGAAAGTTCGGATTTCATAAGTAGTAGAGTACATAGAGCCGCAAGTACTCCAAGTTCAGCCGTGTCTTTATTAATTGTAGTCATGCCATCTTTTATCAATTCGACACTGCGGGCATCAGCCTGTATTTCCATGTCAAGTTCGGTTAGGTCTAAAGCTGCATTGTCAGTAACATGATCGAGCTCGATATGTGCCACTTCATGAGCGATAACGAAATTCATCGCATGCAGATATACGGCATTCACCTTAGTAATCGTGTCATGCATCTCATCCGAATAGTATGCCGGATTAGGTAAACTAATATCCCAAGGATGATAGCCTTTTAATAGACTTTGTGCATATTCCATCAATTTCATGGCAGTTTTCAGTTTCTCCATATCGACACCATCCATAACATCATCATTTTCTTCATCTCTGTTTGCTTGTCGTTTTACGGTCATTTCGGAATGATACACGACAAAACAATAACACATACACCAAAGGTACATCTGAAATCCATCATACAGCAATACCATGCCGACTCCCGCCGCTGGTCCCTTCGTCGCAGGGTATTCACTGTCACTAAATTGAATATTACTGGGATCCAACTTGCCTTCCGCAGCTGCTTTACGGAGCACCGCAATAAAGGAAGGACTTAGTCTAGAAAGTTCCTGGTAAACATTACCGCGCAATACGCGAATCGGATTTTCATTAAGGTTGTCTGGATCGGAAAAGAAATTTTTCATTTTATTTTTTAAATATTGGCTTTAAAAAATCTACGACAGCAATTCAAAACTTATTCATGATGGACATATAACTCATTCCAATCACATATTGGCCATACTTCCCTGAAAGACTGTTTCTAGAACATGCCCTCGCTACGTCCTTACAAAATTGTAATGAGAGAAACATTACGTTGGGCCAAATTTTATCAATTGCATTGATGACTTTAACGTAACACAATTTATTCGAGTTATTGAAATTTTATTTAATCTAAAAAAGGAGACGCTGTAACTTGCAAATACAACAAAAATAAATTATATGAAATATCTTATAGTTGTTGATTTCCAATCCTAACCATTGAGCATCTATTGAAGATATATATGCATGCAATTTCTTTATAATCAACACAAATTGGTTCGAAAACCTACCGTTACTGGGCACGCTATAGGGTTGTAAGTCTTTGATTTACAACCCTTTTTTATTTCTTTGGGTGTCAAAAAATCACGCATTTTATCGCTTCTTCCCACTATTCTTGACACTCAAAAGACACTCGCAATGACACTCAGTTTTGCAAGCATCTTATCTGCTCTCCGCAGATGCACCGGGAAAAAGTTACAATCAAAGCATGTCGTAAAGACCCCATGCACAAACTTCATCCCTATTATTATTTTTGGCAGTTACAGAAACGCCGAAATGTCACATCTGACATGTGTTACAGAAGACTTTTTAAAAAAAATCTTTTGTTCGCCTTTTCACAGATTCTACCAGCAACAAATGAAAGTGTTAGCAAATGATCTTTCTTTATTTGGCATGGCACATCTGTTGCTCATCTTCTTCAATAACCTCAAAACAGCTAACCTATGAATATTGGAGAAAAACTTAACAAGAAGGGAGACAAAATCTTTTATTTCTATGATTATGGTAGAAAGCGCGGGCAGCGACCATCAACAGGAATTTTTACCTACGTTAATCCCAAAACTCAGGAACAGAAGAATTTCAATAAAGAAGCATTAAAGATTCTTGAAACCAAGAAAGCGCAACGAACAATCGAGGAACAATCTATTGGAACTCCAATTATTCCGGCACATAAGTTTAAGACTAACTTTCTTGAATACTACGAAGAATATGTGAAACTGAACAAAAGGAAAGGAAACAGGCACCTGAATAATTCATTCACTCATTTTAAGGCATTTATCGGACAGGATTTTATTTCTCCCGTCGATATTACCGAGAATTTATGCAAGCGCTACCGGCGATACCTGCTTGATCATTTTACAGGGTATACTCCTGCAAACTATTATGCCCGATTTAAATGGGTGCTAAAAGCGGCAAACAAAGACAAATATTTTACTATTAATCCTACAGAGGAGATTGCAGCTGAAAGTAACCCGTGTACGAACCTGAAAGAAAATCTTGAAGTGGATGAATATATTGCTTTATTGAATACCCCTTGTTTTAATCAACAAGTGAAACTGGCCTTCTTGTTTTGTTGTTATACTGGTTTACGATGGGTAGATGTAAATAGAATGGAATGGCAGGATATTCAGAACCGTAAACTAATTACAAGAATTATTCAGAAAAAGACGGGCAGACCGGTGGTACTTACACTTCATCCAGTGGCTTTAGCAATACTGAACCAAGTTAGAGGGTTAACATTTGGTGGCTCTGAACTTACAGGAAATATATTCGACCTACCTACAGCAGACGGAGGTAACAAAGTTCTTCAGCAATGGGTAAAAGATGCAGGGATCAACAAATATATAACATGGTCTTGCGCCCGGCTTAGTTTTTCAATTCTACTAAAAGATCAGAATGTTGATGATCCAACAATTGCCTATTTATTAGGGCATACAACCACAGAACAGGTACAGAAAACATACAAGAGGCACAGACCCAAAGACGAGGTAGAGGCAATTAGTCATTTGCCATCGCATAAATCTGCGTTACTTATATAGAATGAAAAAATTGGGCTATTCCGGATGGAATAGCCCAATTTCATTTTTATGCAGCCTTCGGGCGGCTCCTTCTATCGGATGCTATCATAATTACTTTCTCACCAGCAAGCATTTTATCAATATCGTCTTTCTTATAATACCCGCTGTTATTCTTGTACACGCCAGATTCTTCGCATTTCTTGGCAAACTGTGTTCTGCCAAGATTAGTATAAATGAGTGCTTCTTCTGGCTTCAGGAAGGGCTTGAAGCATATGGCCACTGCCTTCATAATAATAAGCTCATCAGGTTTTATCATACAATTAGTGTTTAGCTTGCTAATGTATGGCAAGTGGGAAAACCACTTTACAATACATGCGCTGTTTTGCCAACAATGTAAAACAATATTGCTTATTGGTAGATAATTGCTGATGGCCAGGTAAGGCTGTAAGCAGTAGTGTGGAAAAGGGGCGTAATAAATACTTCCTTACATCGGCATTAATGAATAATGAAATCACATTGGCGGAGGGCCGATCTTTGAGTATATAATAGTTATTTGTGCAACTGTATAATAGTAGCCCTGCCGTGGGCCAATCTCAACTTCAAATGGCTTTAACCATGTTTTAATAATAGCCCGGCTGACCCCATACAAATCGGCGAGTTCCTTGATTGTGTGCGCAGTTACTTTGTAGCTGTTAGGCATGTGGTTACGTTGAACATTGTTCATCTTCATAGTTTAGAATATGATTAGGAATGGTATAGAAAAGGTGCATCGTCAGCAACGGTTGACGATCAGATAAGGTTTACATAACGGACATAACTAAAGGATGCGTCAATGAACGCGCAGGCGAGATACAGTCAAAATTTAGGGGGCGAGGTCAGACTACTTTTTAAAATAGTCTGCAATAGCTATAATAGTATTTTCGGCTTCACTTCGGGAAAGGGAAGCATACCCTATTCGTAACGCATTTGGTGATATGCTTTCATATGCGACAAGGTTTGTGGGTGGTAGCCAAATGTTTTGTTCTGACAAACGTTTACGCAGATTTTCGATATTACTTTTTTTGTCAAAAGTTAGCCAGAAAGAAAGACCGCCGTCAGGTAAATTATAAGAAACATAAGGACGCAGATATTTTTCGATGTATGATGCCATGTTATTACGCTTCTTTTCGTAAGCTCGCTGGCTGGAACGGGCAGCGCGTCCTATTACGTCAGTGCGCATCATATCTGCAACAGTTAGCTCCAGCACTGCATCAGCCCTCTGATAAATACTGTAAAATAATAGGCTTAGTGATTTGATAAAGGCTGCTGGGCCAGCAACACAGCAGATTAGATTTAATGGTGCCATCATCCGGCTAAGATTACCGATGTAGATAACGTTACCTTCAATGTTTTTCGTTGCAAGTGGTAAGGTTATAGTAGGACTATAGTAAAATTCATGGTCATTATCTGTTTCTATAATGGCAAACCCATATTGTTCTGATAGCTTTAGAAGGTGATCCCGTCGTGGTTTTGACAATGTTACCGTAGTTGGGTACTGACAGCCGGGCGTAACATACACAGCCTTGATTTTCTTATTCTGCAACTCTCGTTCCAGTATATCAGTCCGAATGCCCTCATTATCCACAATGATCGGAAACAACTCAGCACCAGCCCGCTGAAAGGTCTGCCAGCATATTGCTGCGCCGGGTTCTTCCACTACGACAATATCTCCTTTCTGTAGCAGGACTTGTGCTACCATGTATAAAGCCATTCGACTACTAATAATTAAGCAAAGGTTGCGATCATCCATATTTAGGCTTCTGCGGCTTTGCAACCACCGGCATGTTTCTGATGTAAGTTGCTTGAAACTATTACCGCTATTGTATTCTGCCTTCTTTTGGCGGGTAGTGCGGAAAGCCATTTGCTTATAGGTCGCAACAAATCTACCGCTGGGGGCCAACTTTGGATCAGGATACCCATCATCAACTTTTATGCGCCAATGCCCTGGCGGCACTTCTGTATTTATTATATCCCCTGTAAAATTATTAAAGGGAAAGGAACAGCCTTTAGGATGTTCAATTTTTTTAGGCAGAGAATTCTTATTAAGCATTGCTTCAGCAACAAATGTCCCTTTTCGTTTAACGCTTTTAAGTATCCCTTTACTCCCAAGTTCCGCATACACCAAGGCAATTGTATTGCGGCTTACCCCCAGGTAGGCTGCCAACTCCCGATAGCCCGGTAACAGCATACCAGCTCTTAGTCTGCCATTCTCGATTTCACGCGTTATACCTTCTTCGATTTGATTGCCAAGGTTCTTTTTTCTGTCTAAGTCAAAATATAGGATGTTTTTCCACTGTCTTAGTGTCATGGTTAAACTCGGGCTTCATGTTAACAAAATAAAAGGTTATGGTACTTTCTACGTAGTTGTATTCTTTCGTTAAGACAGGGGGGAAACGCTCCAGGTGATAGGGGAAAGTTATGTCCCTGATTCCGGCTTTAGATTAACTGACCTGCTGATAGTCCTGTTTTGAATATTCTCATCGAAAGAATATGATTTTCAGATACAAAGCGCTGGCCCAAGTTGGAAAATGTGGAACTGGCCCAGCCATGTAAGGTATTTTCAGTGGAAAGTGGTATAACAAAAAAGGAGTGCCGGTTTGTTGGCACTCCCTCGCTACAGTATAGCGATCAGAGAAAATTTTAAGTATTAAGTTTCCGGTCTTGATAGAGCAGCATGTGGATTAATGCACCAGCACCAGCTTGCCGACGTTTTGGCTCCTGTTAGGTACAATGTAGCGATAAATATAAATGCCGGAGGATAAATCCTGTAGGTTTACATATTGGGTACCTGCCGCCTGTGGCAATAGTATACTTCTTACTACCCTACCTGTTAGGTCTGCCAGTTCCAGTATCCCTGTCTTACTGTAGCGGATGGTAATCTCAGAACGTGCAGGATTAGGATAAATACTAAATACTACGGGTTCCGGCTGCACTTCTGTAATACCTACCGGACAAGGATTGCCCGGCAGTGGGCCTAAACGGTAATTTGGCATACAAGGTGGGGCATCTACCCCGCCACCTATTACTGATGGAGTGAAATGGAATTTTGGGAACCGTAAACATTTGGGACAAAAGGAGCATCCAATGCCTTTAATATCTGGATTGTTAATCACGCTCATTTCCGATCCCAAGCCGTTCCAGTTACTGATATAAAGTCTGTTATCCGGGCCGAGATACATAGAAGAATACATCTCAAAAGCGTTAAGTACAGTATCCGTATCCGCGACTTTTACCCATGAGGATTGAGGATTTGAGGCCAGTAAATCTATCTGCTGTATGTTACTCCAGCCGTTAACGTATATAAATCTTCCACTGGGAGAAAATGCCAATCCTTGCGTTTGGTCATTCTGCGTCGTATCCGGCGCGTATTTTTGTGTCGGTACATCATATACCTGAGGGTTAGAAAGAGTACCTGTACACCTGTCAAAATCGGCAACAAATATTTTATATGCTCCCCGACATGTTGTCGCGTATTTAGTCCCATCCTGGCTGAATATAGATTGCCCACTCTGATCCCACTTAGAAAAGTGAGGATCGGGAAAACCCTGTATATATGGCCCATACATGCTATCCTGCGCAAACAGAAATTTATAAATCATATTGGTATCGCTGGCCTGTTTCAGCAACCACCAGCTTTTCCCATCCGCGTGTTTACACGCCATCATCTGCGTTTTACTCAATGTAACATTCTGCAACATCGGCACCATTCGGCGCGTCACTTTACCCGCTCCATTATTGGCATGCATGTCAATAGTATTATAGTACATTACATCAAACAACGCTCTACCAGAGTTCGGATTATTCCAATAGGTATTTATCTCATGGTCACTGGCAGTTGGTGTAATAAAATAATATTTCCCATTGTCCATTGGTAAAAATATTGACGATTGTGAAGCCGGGCTCCAGCCATCTTGCCGGTTGAATATGGCATGCGGCACTAGTGTATCACTGCCATCGATCACACTTACATTTTTATCGTACACTTGATACCCGTCACTACATAAAAGAAGGTTGCCGAATGAGTCACAAATGTTGGAATTTCCATCAGCAAAATAAGGACTGTATAAGGTATCGAGATATTGGTTGACTATACCTGTCGAATTGAATGTTGTTGTAAAAGAAACACCCCCTCCCTGTACCCAAACTTTATTAAAGTTGCTGGCAGATTGGGAGATAACCGTGCTGCTGTACAGCAGCACGGTTATAATAAATGAAAGATTAAAGATTCGCATAGGACGAAACGGATTAACGGGCAATGACTAATTTACCACTTTCCATTAACTTTCCCGCTACTATATACCTGTAAAAATAAACCCCTGGCGTATAGCCCGCTACGTTAAATGTGACCTTACTATTTGCGCCGTTGAGTCCAACGGTCTGCATCAGCTGTCCCAAAGTATTGACCAGCTCCAGCTTCCCGCCCTGTAAATATTTAGCAGTAACCTCAAAAGAGCCAACATTCTAAATCGTCTCTGTTGGCTCCTTATTTCCTTAGTTCTTATCTATTATGTCTTTCTTCTGCCCAGGCTCTCCCTGTCTTACCTGATTTATACCCGTCCTTGGCCTTTGCTCTCACTATTGATATTGATTACTTGTTTTTTGTTTGTCTATATCTATGAGAAAGAGAAGATCAGGCAATCCATAGAAAAGGATGAGATGATTAAGGAACAGGCGATTGCTTTGCAGCAGGCAGATGCGAAAATAGACCACCTGCTCAAATTGATCCACGATTTGCGTTCACCACTGTCAGCAATTTTGAACGCGCTGCCACTACTGGAGAGAAGCCAAAATATTATTTCTTGGTTGAAAGGTATCCGATCAAGTTGTACTTACCTAATAAGTCTTATCAGCAATATAACAACAGCTGCCAAGATAGACGCTGGCCAAACGGATATATTGCATTATGAGCCGTTGTTGTTGCGTTGTTGGATAGAGAACGCATTGGACATGATGACATCCTCTGCAAAGGCAAAAGAAGTGACATTAGAATTGGAGATTGACCAGCAACTCCCTGACTATATTAATACCGATCGAATCGCCATAACCCGCATACTGACTAATTTATTAGACAATGCTATTTCTTTTAGTCCCATAAGGAGAACCGTAAAAGTTAGCTGTCAGAAGGAAGAACAGTCATTATCGCTGCGTATAGTTAATGAAGGACTTACTGATTTGCCACGGGATTTATTTGAGCCATATGTATCCCAAAAGGAGGGAGGAACAGGTTTGGGATTGGCGATCGTAAGAAACTTGGTACAGAAAATGAATGGTGAAGTAAGTGCTTATAAAACAGCTGGTGGCGACTGTACCACTTTCTTGGTAAACCTGCCATTGGAATCCAATGAAACGCTGATACAATGCGAACCGGCAACAGAAGAACCGGTTACAAGGCACATGGGCAATAATGGACTGAATATACTCATCTTTGAAGACGATCTATTTCTGCGATCTGTAATTACAGAACATTTGCTTCAACATCCTGCTATTAAAAAAGTAACTACAACAGGAAGCGGGCAGCAAGGGCTACGTCATGCAACCCTTACGCCTCCGGACGTAATAATTATTGATGACAAGCTCATAGACATGGATGGTCTTACAGTTGTCAAACAATTTCAACTTAATAACCGGCTGGCAAATATCCCGATAATTATTGCAAGCGGTGGTCTAAATGACCAAGACCAAATTAGGTATTTGGAATCAGGTATACAGGAGTACCTGCAAAAGCCATACAATATGGATATACTGATCAATACTATTCAGCGGATAACTTCAATAATATAAGGTCAGATGATTTCAAAGCATCATTTTTATGGCCCAATACCCAAATTGCTTTTGGTTAGCATCAGAGAAAAGCCATCTGCTGATGAATCACAATAATCTTTGAATAAACAATGGCCAACGGCTCAATTAAATTAAGAATGAAACTTGCTTGCGCAACCAGCGTTTCCATTTAATACAATCAGCTTACCCATGTATTCAGGTAGATGGATAAGTGTCTATATAAACTTTACTGTCTTCTTTCCTGCTTTCTTAACAGTATAGCATTCATAAAGTAAAGCAACTTTTCAAAAACCTACTTTACAATGAAGCAAATGAATAGTGAAATTTTCGCATTCTCCCTCGATCTGGGAGCAAAATATCCTGATGCCATTGAGTACATGGCCCAAAATCTGAACATAGATACAATTGAAAAGGATATAAAGGAATTACTCGATTATGTATTTTATCACGAATCAGCGCCGCTGGAAAGCACAAGGAAAGATGAAATTCTTTTTACCATGATATGCCTGCTGAATGTTTCTAAACAGATTATCGCAACAAAGGGGATTTTTTGTTTTGATGATGAGGCTGAAATGGAAAAATCAGCAGATGATCAGTTAGACACAAATGTAGAAGGAAATATTCTTCAACAGGTACATACTTTACTTGTCTGCTGTTCTTTGTATTTTAGAAAGAACTTAATAGAGAGGTGTAAATGGACTATTCCCGTCTATTATAGAAAGATGATCTCTTTCACAAATGAGAACAGAATGATGATCCAGCTATTAACTGAAGATGAAAAAGGGCCTATCATTTATGGATTGGATACTATTGCAAATTGCCTGAAAGGGTTCTCTGATGAGTTAAAAAAGAATAACAACATACATCATTAATATGAAACTAACACCAGAGAAAAATGCCCTTTATATTATACAAACAAGGCTAAGTGAGATTCCTATTGCTTTCAGGAGTCTGGTCTGTAAGGATAATGATTGGAGCATTCCAACTTTTTACAGGAAATTCAGATTTTACAAGGGTAAAGAAATCTTGATGATAAGATTAAGTCCATCCGAAACTAAAAGTATAATAAGTCAAGCACTGGTTACTTTTAACGATTTAGGAGAATTTTTAAAAGAATCCAGCTCCACGGTAGGTATAGACTTCATGGAAGAAACTAAATTGCTTTGGGACGCAAACAAAATTATTAAGAAGAAATAGATTGAAATAAGTAGTGCCCCAATATTTTAAACTCAATAATCGGGATCGGGATAATAGTTATTCTAAAACATATCCGCAAATTATAAAAGCAAGGGTTTATGCACCCTTAGCGTATGCAGCTTCAAAATGTAATAAAGTGTACAACAACGACGATTGTCCCCAAAGCCGCCCTCTTCGTAATCGTCATAAGAGGTAACAAATTGCCCTATAACTTTGAATTCAGTCAAAGTAATCACTTATTAAACAAGGAAGAGGCCCATTTTGGCCTCTTCCTTGTTTATCCACTTTAATTGAATTTTATCAATAAAAGTGAAAATTATTGATATGGGCAAAGCCATTTTACATTTTCCAATTGTCAGATATCCCCTTTTGACCGATAGTCTTTTTTTTTGTATTTTAGTCAAATGGTTGTAAATCAACCACGTCATGAAAACTATATAATTCCTTAACCATGAACGAAAGAACCAAGGGGGCATGGATAATACATCATGCAAACAAACTAAAGCAAATTGAGGATCATGATTTTGATGATATCGATATTGCAGGAAAAGCAGGTAGGTTATTATCTGGCTTAGTGGCTTCTAATGAAGAAAGTACATTAAGTAGCGAGAAAGTAAATGTGATTGCTAAGGGCGCTGGGGTTGGTAAGGCCGAACTTCCTACAATTCTAAATCACTTACACTCCCAGCATCTCATAGATCAATCATCTACGGGAGAAATAGTTGCTTTAGGTGTAACAACTTCTTCTGTATTGTCACATACTACAAACATCTTTGACAATTTAAACCCAAATGAGACCCAAATGGCGGCGTTGTCTCTCGCGGAAATAATTTCTTCGGAACCCCAACAAGAGAGTTGGGCACGAGAATATGTTTCAGACAGTCATAGCCTCACAAAACAGCAAGTCAGTGACCTGTTTCAACAGGCTGAAGAAATAGGTTTTATCGACAGCGAATTAGTAGATGATAAAAAATTATTATTCAATGGCAATCTGTTCAAAACTAACAGTCTTCAAAAAGCGAGAAAGGTCTTGGATTCACTTACTCCAAAAGAACGGAATGACATTGCCAATATTGATACTGAAATTTCCAAATCGGGAGTTATACCATTTGATACAGCAGTAAGAATTGCCGGTCAAACGCTGCTTGAGAAACTCCAGAGCATAGGAATGTATGAGTTTAATAAGGTAAGTAACAACGTTGAAACAAAACTATTTGTTACAAAACCAGAATCCTTCTCTAAGTATGGAAATCCTTTTGAGGATGATGCTTTAGACTTAGCGAAGGCATTTGTCGCTTCATTATCATATGGAATGAATTATAGTAGTAGTTCCAGAGGACGTATTGACCTGCTTGAACTGTTACTAAGGGCGTTAGTTAACGGTCGGACTGTTGGACCTGTTCGTGCAATTGGACATGATTACAAGTATCTTGAAATTAAAAGGGTCGTACAGATAATTCCAGAGATTAATGGAAAGTATTCTATGAGATTGCTGAAAAAAGAAGTGGGTGAATTAGCCTTACAAGTGATGCAACAAGGGAGTGCTACAGAAAGTGTACTATTCAATTCTTCAAGTGATGTGTCCATCTATGATGGACCAGAAAAAAATAGAAGAAGAACAAGGAAAAAAAGGCAGATAATGCAAAGCGATGCCGAAGTAGCAAACATTTTAAGAACACTTAGAACTACCTGACAATGGAATCGAAGACAGATGACTTATTTAAAGGCGAACAAATGGAAGAGCTATTAAGGTTATACTTCCTTGATTTGGGTTATTACGTTATTAGGGGAAGCAAATTGCGATTTCATGAAGTTGAAGTTACGGATGTTGACCTTTGGTTATATCATAGGTCAAATCCAATCAGCAGAGAAAGAATCAATGTTGATATTAAAAATAAGGTCAGGCCTATGGCTATTGAAAGAATTATTGTTGCGAAAGGTATAATGGATATTTTGGGCTTTGATAGGTGTATAGTTGCAACTTCAGACAAAAGGGATGAGGTTATAGAATTTGGGGAAAAACGTGGAGTGACTGTGCTAAATGGAAATTTTCTAAACAAGATTAAGTCATTAACATCTCAAAGGCTCTCTGAGGAAAAATTAAATTCACTTTTAAAAGATGAGTTTACAAAATTCACAACAAACTGGTATCTGAAAAATGAATCTGCCAAAAGTGGAATTTTAGAAAATTTGGATTTTGTAGGTGCAAACAGCCTGCTGATTGATATAAAGGAGATTTTAATACAATTTCATTCTACACCTTTAAAGAGAGAAGGATTAACGCGATTATTATACTTGTTCGTCTCCTATATTCTTATAACGGTTGATTTCATTTTAAAAGACATGGCTTTTATTGAAGCCAGTGCAAAAAATAAACACCTGGAAGACGGCTTTCGTTACGGTATTACAGGGAAAACTAAAATAAAAATTAGGATAGAACAAATGGCTACTGCTTCCAATCGTAGTCCCCAGTCTATAATTGGTGCAGTCGAAACACTTCCTGTAGATATTTTGAGAGATTTTTTCGGGAAGAATGATAATGCAAAAAACTTATTTAAACTTGCTAAAGAGTTTGAGAATTATGCGTATTTAAATTCTTTAACTAAGCCGCTTGATTTACCTCCTGAGCTTAAAGGAGTTATTGGTCTTCTATGTGATTTTTCCGGGATTGATCGAAAAATGATTTTTGGTTAGCAATTACGTCTTTTGATACACACATTTTAAATAAATTACACATAAAAACTGATATACATATGTGGTTTGATATCTTGTTTCAAAGTCAACTGGTCAGTTCCCCGGCTGTATGTTTATCAGGATTAAATTTAAACATTTATGCAAACTATCAATTACAGACATATTGCTACCCAGATTGGTGATGCTCTGAAGTACTCTACTTCTGTTAATGAAATAGATCGAATAGGGCAAGCAATTCTTCAAGTAAATAAAGAAAGTTTTCCTAATACCTCAATTAGCTCTGTTCGAGCAAGAACGCTATACGATTGGGTACTTTCTCTCGCCAAAACGCCAATGGATAACACAGAGCGAACCAAAAGGCTTATCGGATTTTGTTTAGAGTTAACCCCAAAGGAGAATCATGCAGGCACAATAGAGTTTTTAGAAAAGAATGGTTGTCCTTATAGCCTATTATATAAAGATGGCCTTGATGAGTTTCTAAGAAGGAACTTTCATTCTGAAGTTGTAAGACATTCTCAGAAACTCTTTATCCAAGGCAATTTTTTTCACGCAGTATTTGAAAGTGCAAAGGCATTCAATAAAGATGTAAAGATAAAATCACAAAATGAAAAAGACGGTCAACCTCTAATGCTTAACGTTTGGGGCTGTGATAGTGGCGTGTTAAAGATTACGTCTTGTCAGACACAAACTGACAAAGATTTCCAAGACGGCATTAAATTTCTTTCAGGTGGGCTTATGAGTGCGATCAGAAACCCTACTGCCCACGAACCTGCAATATCATGGCCTATTGACAAGCAGGACTGTCTCGATATACTTAGTCTAATATCCTTTTTATACAGGCAGCTTGACAAGGCAGTTTATTTTAAATAATGAATACTATTCAATCTTCCTCCGAACGCTCACTGCAATATTTTGTAATAAAATGCGAAATCTTGCTTAGGCCAGTGTTGGCTCCCCTGTTTTATATCTAATAAACTGGTAATAAAAATGATAAAGAAACAGAGATATGTAATCAGTTCTACTCATGTGGACAGTCAAGGACAACGAATGGCAAAGTCTGCACTTGAAAGTGCTTTGCCGCAATTAAATGGAAAAAGGAAAGTAAGATTAGGCTTAGAACATATCAGAATTTTCCCACCTTTCGGCGTTATGATGAATGCTGAGATTTTTCAAGGGGAAGACGAACATTTCTATTTAGCTGCTGATAGTGTATTTTTTGACAAACAAGAAATTTTCAAGTTAGATGACGGAACTAAACTAATGAAAGAATGCTTCAGTGAAGGTGCTCACCCTTTCATAGAGTGCGATGAAGATGAAGTGGATAAATTAAAAATTTCGACAGACCCCGCAAACTTTGAAAGCGTCCGGGAAATTTCAGAGATAAATAGAATTGTAGCTGAACAATCCGGTATAGAATTTACGCCATCAGTCTTTGGGAGAAAATCGGCGTTACCTGATCCTGAAACAATAATCACAATAACGAAATCGTTAGCGATTGCCCTGGGAATTATTAAGTCAAAAATACCTGAAAAGATTGGCGAAGCGATTGGGGATGATTTAGCCAAATTCTATAAATGTATTTCAACCTTAGCTATTGAAACAATCAAAAGGGTGAAACCAGCCAATAGACCTAAGAACTTCGTTATAGAATATCCAAATACAGAATGTATCATCGAGCTTGTGATAACAACGCATAAAGCAGATAGAGTATTAAACGCACTTGCAATAGACAAATTGGCAATAATCGAAAAAAAAACAGAGCAACTTAAAAATCTCAATCCGGAGAAAATTCAGTTTGTATACAACGATGATGACAATTGGGAATTTAATTATTTACTTTCAAGAGATGGTGCTTCTATTGGAACCATCAAGGCATTTAATAAAAGGAATATGCTCTATAATCAAATATTGAAGGCTCAAAATGATCGAGAAGAAATGCAGTAGCTTTGATTCTATCAGATGTTCAAACAGAATTCATTCAAAAATTATTGCAACATAGCGTGCGCAAGATTGTTCCATTTGCTTAAATCAGACATGGTTTTATTCTTGCCAAGCATTTTTGCTAAGCCGTCATAGGTTTTATCGTCTGGATAAATCATCCGTCTATAATTCGCTCCAATGCCTGAAAATGATATTGGAAACATGGAATGCCAAGATATTCCTGAATTGGGAAATTTATAAAACCATCCTCCATTTCGGGGAAAGAGTTTATTAAAGCAATCAAAGGCATTGGGAATTTCGTCTACAGGAATTCCGGTCTTTTTAGAGAGCACTTCATATTCCTTAGCTTCAATATCTGTCAAAATAAATCCCCCAAATACGTAGGTGAAAAATTGCCAAAATCGCGGGTACAAATAGAAATACTTGTCTTTAATTATTTCATTTAGACCTTCCTTAATAGTCTTAGGCAAAACTAAATAATTAAGCCTATCGATTAAGTCATTTTGATTATAATCACCCTTTAACTTGTCAATTAGGTGTTCTATTGCACATTTCAATATAGTTACACGAGCTAAATGTTCTACATAAAGAGATATTTGTAGAATATTGTTCTCAGCTTTATAAAACGTATTAGCATAGCATTTCACTGAAAGATTAGTTACATTTTCATCAAAGTCTCCACCATTGAGCTCATTACATATTTTTGCAGTAATATTCTTATATTTTATAAATATTTTAAAAAGCTTATTTATTCGATCAATGGGGTCACGAGAAAAGAATGAGCCACTATTTATTTTAAAAAAATAGTCATCTAAAGCAACATCACTTTTCCGAGATAATCTTTTCTTCAGGGTTTTAATTGTTTTAAGCTGCTTTCTTTCTAATAAAAATGCAAATCTTATCGTTTGAATCTCGGCTTCTTCCGGCTCAATTTGCAAGAATTGTTTTAAGGTTTCTTTGGTTTTACTTAAATTAGAATTGTCTACTAAGTTTATATCAAGCTCACGGGCTTTCTCGCGAAAATAGTCAAAATGCTCTCTTGACTTTTGAACTATGAAACAACCACTCTGAAAGTTTAAGTATGTTAGCCAGCCCCTAATTTTAAAAATGTCAGAAAACCCCCAATCTCCACCTTTAATCTCAATCAAATTATTTTCTGCACTACTCGGTTGGAAATCTGTAGTCAAGATATCCAGTTCTAACAATTCTTCTACTTCTCGATGAATTATACTACGTTCAACATAAAGACCGCCAGCTTGCATAAATGCGCACAAATAGTCTTCATAATCTTTTTCTTTAGGGATTTTTGGAAGTTCTATTGCTGTCGATTTCTCCATTTTTAAACGTGGTTTTTATAGTTTTTTTAAATAAATGGGAACTGCAAGTCTGTTGTTGTCGAAGACCTAATTAGGAATTTTCCGAATGATCATACGCAGCATTATACAGGATAAATATAAGAAAGATTCTACTTCTGCATTATCAACAGAATGCCGGTCAGGATTTCGTCCATGTCGACCAAAATCATTTGCGTATTGTACGAACTTTACTAAAAATTGTCGCCAACTATCTGATACTAACATATTTTTAAACAGCGCTTCCTGTAACTTATTTTCGTGTAAAGGAGACTTTAATCCAGTTTTCATATGGATTACATTTTCGAGAGCCATGTAACATGGTGATAAGACCTGTTCCGTCTTACCACTTGAGAAATTGGAAAAAGCATTTTGCATATCTTTTTTTGCCGCCGGAAAATCGGAGAGCCATGATAACGTTTCATCAACAACAGCGTAATCTATTTCAGGAATATTGTTAGGATAGAAGAAACCATCGACCCAGCGTACACCAATGTCTGTAGTTGAAAGGCCAATAATATGGGAGATTGCCACATCGATTTCATAACAGTTCACCGATTCACCAATTCTTTTAAAATAATGATATAAAGCACACGTAACTTTCATGGCCTCGTGGAAGTCTCCTTTTGCGAGTGTTTGTAAGTCCGGGTATCTGGCAGGTCCAGTCAATTGTGGTTGTTCAAAAGTTGCTGGATTTAGACCAAGCTCAAAACAAACACCCTTGAATATATTACTATATATGTATCTATCATTGAAGCTCGACGCTTCATCAAGAAAAAAAAACAATCTATTCAAAAATTCAGCTCTACCTTGGTCCTCGGAAGATTTTATATTAAATGTTTCGTAAAATTTTTTCAACATATAACTTATATTACCCTATAAAAATACCACTTTTAGGAAATCAAATTGGTAACTTATCAATGTACTTACTTATATTTGCTCTGACAGGTGAAGAAGTGATAAAAAGTATGTGAAAAGAACATGCTTTCAGGTATTTGAAATATTGCGACATTTATTTGACGCTCAAAGAATATAACTCATTATAAACCAGCGTGATAAGAATCCAGTTCTGTTTTACCGTATTTATAGCCATTTTATAAGTCATTTACAATCATGCTCCTGTGGGTTCGATTCCGGATTCTCCACTGCTCTCCAAAGTCCCCTCTGGAACTGGTTCTAGTTGAATACGTTTATATGTGGAACCTAATCCTTTGGCATAAATCCCCTTCTTTCAAACAACGCTTTTGGAATACTTTTATCTCTTTTTCGAACCGATTCAAGCCAATATATTGCTTCCTCTCCCAATGAGGGCAATTCCTCTACCAGTGCATAATCATAAAAAAAGTAATCTTATCATTGCGTCTAAATATTCCTCAATGAAATGTTCAAATTCTATGATTAAATCATCGTAATAAAACATTTGTAATTGCTGGCTTACATAGATCGCCATACACAATTGATCCGGGGTAGGGCGATTCGCTGCCTCCCCGCTCCCCACAGCCACATACCGTAATTACGGAATATCAGGTGATAATCTTCTATAAGACATAAGCTATTCCATACAGCATGCTTATTATCTTTCCCATCGACATACTTCTTTATAAATTTATCACTTACTTAAAATTTTTCTAGTTACAAATTCACTAAAGAAGTAATCCCGGTAAATATTACCGATCGGAATTTCGTTCTTCCCTATGTAAACTGTATTGTTATCTACAGAATCTATGTTGTTTACATTAATGATGTAAGATTTACTGACCCTGACAAAAAAACTTTTTGGAAGCAATTCATGAATAGTTTTAATATTCATAAGCGTGATCACTTTTTGATTCCCTAAGTAAATGATCACATAATCTTTTAAGCCTTCAATATAAAGTATATCGCTGAAATGTATTTTGAATATTCTGCGTTCTGATCTTACAAAAATATAATCAGTGGTTATGTTTTCTATATTACTGTTGGTATGATCAGTACGGAATAATTTACAATACGTGTTTGCTTTTTCGACCGCCTTTTGAAAGCGCTCCAGTTTTACAGGTTTGATCAGGTAATCAATAGCATCGACCTCATAGCTCTCAGAAGCAAATTCATGATAAGCTGTGGTAAATACCACTAAGGTGCTTTTGGGAATGGTTCTGGCAAATTCGATCCCATTCACTCCCGGCATTTGAATGTCCAGAAACACCAGATCTACGGCATTTGTTGCCAGAAAATCTTTAGTAGCTTCTGCTCCGTTAAATGATGCGATAACTTCCAGATTTTCTGTCTGATGAACCAGTTTTTGGATCGCCTTTCTTGCTAATGGCTCGTCATCTACTATTATGCAGTTCATTTTATAGTTTTAAAGTTAAGGTGACGCAGTACGTTTCCGAATTGTCTTCTATTATCAAATCATGTAAAGATGGGAAGAGCAGTTCTAGTCGTCGTTTAATATTGGCCAGACCTAATCCTCCTGATTTATTTACGGCTTTCAACGCTGGTTTCGAGTTTACGCATTTGAAAAAAAGCTCATCATGGCATACATCAAAATACAAATTCAAGTAGGATAATTTCGCAGAGTCGTTATTATGCTTTACAGCATTTTCGACAAATGAAATAAATAATAAGGGAGGAACCTGAATACCGCTCAATTCGCCTTCCTTTGATATTAAAAAATTGAAATTATCCCGTCTGACCTTTTCCAGGTTCAGAAAGTCTTCTAAGAAATGGATCTCTGAAGTGAGTAGAACCTTTTCTCTAGAGCTGTCATAAAGCTGATAACGAAGGAGGTCACTTAGTTTCACCAAAACCTGAGAAGCTTTTTTAGGATCATCCTCGATTAACACGTTAGCATTATTAAGCATGTTAAAAAGAAAGTGTGGATTGATTTGATTCTTGAGCTGTTCCAATTCACCATTGGCATTTGCCAGTTCCAGGTCATGGATCAGTCGCGTATCAGATATCCACCGCTGAAAAAACTTAACTGCGGCTGATGCTACAATAAGCACTAATGTCATAAAGGAAAAGGTAAAAAAGTTAATGTTATCATCCTCGTTAGGTAATAGATCTCGTTCAAACGAATCAGCAAAAACTTCGTGAACGTAATACGAAAGGACCATGCCAGAAAGCAGGAAGAGGCCATAGCTCAGGTATTTGTTCCTAAACAGGAATTTAGGAACGAAAAAATACATATTACCGTAGGCTAACAGAATTATCTCGAAAAAAATAACCAGTCGATTGTAGGTCTCGAAAGGTTCTACATAGTCGGCCGGGCTATAATACAAAACCAAAATGCAAAAGGCAATCAGCGACAGATGCCTTTGAAACCGGTATTTTTCCGAAATAACTAACTGAAGAATCCAATTGGCATCCATTGTTTCTTTATGTAAAGGTTTATACATAAGACTAAATTTAGAGCAAATCAAGTGATACCGCAGAAATAAAAAAACTTACTATACGAAAGTGCCTTAATAATATACGAAAATATGGTTTACAGGTGGTATAATGCCTTTAGGGTTTGAAATAATGACTTACAGCCCATCATCCCTTGCGTGTGGGTATATCGGGCCGGCCGTTTCCCTGGCCTTTAGACTTGCTGCAACACGACCTAAAGTATTCTATTACTATGGAAGACCTTCTGTTTCGCTTTTTTGCTGCAATCTCAGGTCGTATTTATTTTACTATACGTAAAAGCTGCTTTTCTATATAAAGAAATACCTTTTGTATATATAAAAATTGCGGGTTCTGTAAAAATATAGTTTAGCCGAAAATATAGCATTTAATTCTAAACTCTTATAAATGAAAAGCAGAATCCTATCCATGCTGGTATTCCTTTTTGCCTCGGTATTCCATGCCTATTCGCAGGAAAAAGTCACCCTCAGCGGCACGATCACTAACAAGTCCAATTCCGAAACACTCATCGGCGCAAGCATTTACATTCCGGAAGCGAAAGTAGGTATTACGACCAATTCCTACGGATTTTATTCCACAACATTGCCTAAAGGAACTTACACCATTATCATAAGCCATGTGGGTTATGATCGCCAGGAGGAAAAGATCACGCTGACCGAAAACACAAAACGGAACTTCGGAATGACGGAAAACAGTAAGACGCTGGATGAAGTTTTAATTAAGACCAATACGCCGCAAGTGAACATCCGCAAACCTGAAATGAGTACCAATAAACTATCCATCGCCACGATCAAAAAGATGCCGGCCGTTCTGGGAGAGGTAGATGTCCTGAAATCGATCTTACAGCTTCCCGGGGTAACCAATGCCCAGGAAGGTGCGACGGGATTCAACGTAAGAGGAGGATCTGTTGATGGAAACCTGGTATTGCTTGATGAAGCCGTTGTTTATAATACCTCACATCTATTCGGTTTCTTTTCTGTCTTCAACGCTGATGTGATCAAAGACCTGAAACTTTACAAGGGTGGTATACCCGCTAATTTCGGAGGACGTATATCATCGGTACTGGATATTTATCAAAAAGAAGGAAACAACCAGAAGTTCCATGTTAACGGCGGGATCGGATTAGTTTCCAGCCGATTGCTTGTTGAGGGTCCCATCGCTAAGGATAAAAGCTCTTTTGTTGTCGCGGGAAGAGGATCATATGCCCATCTTTTTTTAAAAATGGCCAATGAACCCAATTCAGCCTATTTCTACGATCTGAACACCAAGTTCAATTACAAATTCAATGATAAGAACAACGTATTTGTTTCAGGATACTTTGGCACTGACAACCTGAATTTCAATAACAGTTTTATCAACACCTATGGTAACAGACTTTTCAATCTAAGATGGAACCATATATTCTCCAATAAGATATTTGCCAATGCATCTGCAATTTACAGTGACTATGACTACCAGATCAAGATTAAGACCATCGGTATGGACTGGAAAGCAGAGGTAAAAAATTATAATTTCAAATATGATTTCAAACATTATGTTTCGAATAACCTCACTTTAAACTACGGTATTAATTCAATTTATTACGATTTCAATCCCGGAACGATCAAGCCATATGGAGTGAGTTCAGCGATCAATCCGGACCAGTTAGCCAAAAAGTACGCTTATGAAAATGCAGCATATATTAGTGCCGACCAACGCCTCAGCGATAAATTGTCCGTGAATTATGGACTCCGTTACAGCAACTTTCAAAGAGTAGGCGCGCAGGAAGTCTACACCTATGCCAATGATCAGCCGGTCATTTACAATAAGGAATTTCATATTTATGAAGAGGCTGATCCAACCGGAGCGATCAACTATAAGAAAAATAAAAAAATAGCCAGCTTCGGCAACCTGGAACCAAGGGTCGCCATTGCCTACTCGCTAAACAATGATAATTCTATAAAGGCGAGCTACAATAGAATGAGCCAGTATGTTCATTTGATCTCCAATACCGCATCTGCAAGCCCACTTGATATATGGGCCCCTTCTGACAAATACCTT
Organism: Chitinophaga silvisoli; assembly: GCF_003412465.1. Lineage (GTDB taxonomy): Bacteria > Bacteroidota > Bacteroidia > Chitinophagales > Chitinophagaceae > Chitinophaga > Chitinophaga silvisoli. The sequence goes on along the minus strand of NZ_QTJV01000001.1, from coordinate 1,466,530 downwards.
AAACCAGAAATTCTGGACCAGGTAGCACTGGGCTACTTCCACAATTTCAAAGACGACAAGTATTCTCTGGAAGCTGAAACATTCTATAAAAAAATAAAGAATAAAGCAGATTATATCGACGGCGCAGATCTGTTAGGAATCGATGCTATAGAAAGAGTGCTTTTGAATGGCGAAGCAAGGGCTTATGGCCTGGAACTGATGTTGAAAAAAAATACAGGTAAGCTGACCGGCTGGGTTTCCTATACACTTTCTAAAGCGCAACAAAGAACACCGGGCAGAAATGCAGATGAACCTGGTATCAACAACGGAGAATGGTACAGGGCGAATTATGACAAATTGCATAATCTATCTGTTACAGGCGCTTATTCAGTAAGTCCGAAATGGTCTTTGGGAGCTATTCTCACTTTCCAAACCGGAAAAGCGGCGACATTCCCCAATGGAAAATATCTATACCAGAATGTTACTGTTGCGAGTTACGGCGCAAGAAATGAGAATTCTTTATCTGCTTACCACCGTTTAGATGTCTCTGCGACCTACACACCTAAGCCCAACAAGAAAAAAGGATGGCAGGGAGAGTGGAATTTCAGCATCTACAATCTTTACAACAGGAACAACGCGGCATCCTACTCTTTCAGACAGAACGAAGAAACCGGAAGAAACGAGACAAGAAGAATATCCATTTTCGGCATTGTTCCAAGCGTAGCCTACAATGTGAAACTTTAAAACAACTATCCAACTTTAAAAACGATACTTCATGAAACTACTTAAAATAATGCTCGTACCATTTGTATCATTGCTTGTAACAGGATGCGAAAAGGTTATTACTGCGGATCTTACAACAGCAGCACCAAGACTGGTTGTGGATGCCTCTATTGACTGGGTGAAAAATACCACCGGCAATGAACAGAAGATCGTATTGTCGACAACAACTGGTTATTACAATTCCGAATTCCCGAGTGTTTCGGGAGCAGTGATTACGGTAACCAACGCGACAAATACTGTTTTTAACTTTGTAGAAACGCCCGGAACAGGGCAATACATTTGCAGCAATTTTATTCCTGTTATCGGCCAGACCTATAACTTAAAAATCGTTTTGAACGGAGAAACCTACACCGCCTCAGAAACCTTTACCCCAGTTTCTAAGATCGAGGATAACATTGATCAGAATAACAAGGGAGGCGAGGCCGGTGATGAGATCGAAATAACATTTTACTATCAGGATGATGTCAATCAGAAGAATTCATATCTGAACAGCATTACCCAGCCTCATTCAGTGTTTCCCGAACTGGAAGTTGAAGACGATGAACACACCAATGGTAATTTAAATCAGGAATCGTATTCGCATGAAAAATTAAAGACAGGGGACCGGATAGACATTAAACTGTACGGGATTTCGAAAAACTATTACAACTACATGTTCAAATTGATAGTGGCTTCGGGTAATGATGGTAATCCTTTCCCTACTATACCAAGTGCCGTTCGCGGAAATATTATCAATCAAACCAATAGCAAAAATTACGCTTTGGGATACTTCAGGCTGGCAGAGGTAGCTACTAAAAGCTATACGATCAAATAACCAGGTTTAGTGAGCGAAGTAAAGGTCACAGGTCATCTGCCCGATAGAAACTTCGCTCACTCAATAATTAGAACAGGTTCAGCAATATCATAATGCTTAGCGACATAGTATGCTATGTACAATTGGGTAAAAAATGAGTAAGATAATAATTGCCCTTTCCCTATTCTTTTCCGTCTTTAGGGTTAATGGACAGAACGCTTCAATTGACTCGACAGGTTACAAAGGCGACATCCGATTCAATTACAGATCGCTCATCATTCCAACTGTTTTGATCGGGTATGGCGTTGTTGCCCTTGCAAGCCCTGCTTTGAAAGATGTAAATACCTGTATAAGAAAGGAGTTGAGAGCGCAACATTTCAGGAAAGTTAAACTTGACAATTTTACTCAATACGCACCGTCCCTATCTGTATATGCCTTAAATGCGTTCGGTATTCATGGAAAGAATAATTTTGAAGACAGAACCATCTTGATGGCAACAGCCTACATCATTATGGGGTCCTCAATTGGCATCATTAAAAATATCTCAAAGGTAAAAAGACCAGACGGGTCGAACACCAAGTCATTCCCGTCGGGACACACTGCTAACGCTTTTTTGGGAGCTGAATTTTTATATCAGGAATATAAAGATGTATCGTTTTGGTACGGTATCACGGGCTATGTGGTCGCTACAGGTACAGGGATTTTAAGAATGACCAATGAAAAGCATTGGCTTACCGATGTTGCCACAGGGGCAGGGATCGGGATCTTAAGTACCAAAATCGCTTATTGGGTACATCCATTTTTTAAAAAAACTTTCTTTAAAGACAAAGAGGACCTAAATGGTATGGTTATGCCATTTTATAATGGAAGGGAATATGGTTTGGGATTATCAATGACATTCTGATATTAGCTACTATTGGAAAACATCTCAATAGCCTGGTTTATGATAATCTGAATTAATTGGTTCGACAACTTACCGCTACCAGGCACTTTTAGCCTTACAATTCTTTGATTTGTAAGGCTATTTAATTTTTTCGAGTGTTTGATTCTCCTACTTTATAAGAGATTAGCACTGTAAAACGATTAATTAAGGCATACTTGACGGTAAAATAATTATTTAAAATTTTTTTAACTGTAAAATGGTTACAACAATAACAATTTTACCGAGAAGAAAAGGAATTTACTGCGAATGCTGATATAGTTTACAAATTATCAAACTAACCTGGTTCGAAAACGCTCCGCTAATGGGCACAAAATATCTCCGTAATCAATTGATTTACATGGCCATTTTCAATTTATGCCTGTCAATAATTCATAGGTTTTAACACATTCTACCACTATTATTGACAAGCAGCATGACAAACGGATATACGCTTAATTTTTAATAGCCTGTCAGGTCTGGTTGTAAATGAGATGAAGATCCATTTCAGTGTGGAGCGCTCTATGCGTTTTTCAATCATCGCCGCAGGCAGGTCTGGAGTTTAGGTTGGGATATAGATGGTCTGGGCATCTTTATAAGAGATTGTTAAGAGGTATGAATATTATATATTAACACAAAACCTGTTCGCATTACTGAAAAAGTGAATAGAATAATAAAGAGGGCGCTTCAAAACTTTTGATGCCCCCTTTATTTAGCACTAAACTATTGGAATAATTGGCTATCCACGATTGTACATGTTCTCTTCGAAATCTCAAAAATCATTCCTCCTCCGTTTCTGATATTTCCATCTGAGAGTAAACGTAATACAAAGATGGATGTATCGTTTTCATATACCTGTGTTTTATATAAACCTGCCGGTGTTTTACGTTTCTTATCCAGCTTTTTAAAAGCTATCTCACTTTGCTTCCTGACAGAGTCAATGTTACATCCTTTGGAAATAAATCTATCCTCAAAATGACGCGATGAGCTACAGGATAACAACAACAGAAAAGTAAAACATATCAAAAGCAATAATAAATTCTTCATAAAAAAAAGGCTAAAATTTAAGGAATGTATTATATGGAAATGGATTAAAATATCTGATACGCAGGAAAGGGTCAGATAAATAAGGGAACTCAAAATTTGTAACATCATGATAGTATATTTGAGTTCTGCCAATAACTATTGAACTATATTGGTGGTCGGGGTGTAGGATGTCTTTAAAATCCGTTGCCATATCACCTACTCTTATATCTCCTTCTCCTGGAAGATGTATTATACGGTCACTATGCCCAACAGCGTATGCTTTATCAGGATCAGTATTAGGAGGAGATAAATTAGGATGCGTATGCCAGGATATAGAACCGTTTCCACCGGCAGGCGTTCCATCCAGATACTTATCATATACGTTACTTTTTGAAGCATAAATAGATCCATCTTCATTAAGCCATCCCCCATATTCTTTCCCGTTTACAAGAGAACGTTGATTAAGCCTTGACATAACATTAAATTGTTTTCTTGAAAGATTCCAATTGGCTTCTTTTTTGAATGCTTGTTTGGCAATTTTATAATCGAATGCTGCATTAATCTGGTATGCTCCCCATGCCATTGTGCCACTTGCCAGGCCAGATGTCAATATACTGCCAAAATCACCTCCACCCGTCAATGAACTATTAGTTATACTACTTGCAAATCCACCTACGAATGCTCCTCCACCACCAGCTATACTCGTTCCAACAGCGCCGCCAACAGCACCACTTAGGGCACTGATAGCTGTCGTTTTTAATAGATTGTCAGAACCAGATAATATACCAAATCCAAGACCTGAAATAGCGCCTCCCGTTGTGCCACCTAATATCGCGGCGTACAATCCGGCATGTGCTACAACACCTGTTGCATTTGTAATAGATAACCCGGCAGCAATTCCAACAGCACTACCCGCATAAGCCGAAGCCCCTCCAATCACTGCACCACCACCTATATACCCAAACCACTCCCAGAAACCCTGCGCATGCTTTGCTTTCGCAATACTATACCCTGAAAATGCTCCCATCGCCGCACCAATACCAATTATTACCCACACAAATCTGCCATCCGGATCCACAAACATAGCAGGATTATTCCCCATGCCACTATACCCATTCGCTGTGAACTGCCTGCCGGGATCTATACTGATAAAACGACCCAACTGCGGATCATAATATCTATAATCAAAGTAATTATAATTTAAGCTATTTTCCTCATCCAACTCCTTACCCTGATAAACATATTCATTCGCCGCTTTCATTAACGCCCTGCTACTCTGCGCCGCAATATTGAGACCATACGGATACAACGTATTCTCCTGTAATAACGGACCACTCCGGTGACTCACCGCCAAATCATCAAACCACACATCCACCGGACTCTCATTACTTTCATACACATACAGGAACCCATTTTTAGGAATCTCCAGACTACCCGCATAATTCAGCAACGCATCTGATCCTTTATTCACCCGCAACACATTCCCACTTACCATATTAAAATCCTCATCAAACAACACGTAGTTAATATAAGCCTTAGGATAATTCACCGGTGTATTATTATCCTGCTGTGTCTGATTCAGGAACGTATTCATCGCCGATGTATTCAGAATCGTATTGTTCCCCTGAACCAGGTTACCGTGCCCATTATCAATCACCGCAGTACTACTCCCCAGCATTGCATTCATCAACGCACTAATCATTTCATTCGCAACGGCACCGGAATTGGAAGCTTCCATTTGTTTATAATAAGCCTTTGCTGCTACATCAATCACATCACCCGCCATCACTTTTAAAACGATAGAAGTCCCCACGCGTTTTGAAGGATCACTACCATTCAGCTTAGACCAAAGCTTATTTGTAGATGAATTATAAAATGAATAGGTAGTCGGGATATTATCAATCGTTTCATCCCGGTTTGAAAACAACGCATTTTCTACCGCATCACGTGCCGTTTCAAAAGTTGATACATATACAGCAGTATCTTTTTGCTCTGTAATTACCGTACGGATATTACCCAAATGATCATACAGGAAATAATCATTTGCATAAGTATACACCCCACTGTTAGCTAGCTTCGCCCAACGTACGCGGCCTGTTTCATTTGTATACTGTATCAGAGAGCTGTCATTTTTGTAAAGGAACGGTCCATTGTAAGTATATACATCTGTATTGGTACCATCCTTCACAATCTTTTGCCAGCGATAACCAGACGCATCATACACATAACTGATCGTCTTATTAGTGTTGCCATCAAAAGTAATGCTGGTTGGCTTTTCAATGATGTTATTCCATTCCAGCTGAATGTTTTTATTGGCATCTGCAGTCAATGCGCCATTCGTATTATAACTATAATCATCCGCATCACCATTACTCAATTCTTTAAAATCCTGCTGCTGATTATCACCCGCTATATCTTTTACTTTGATCAGTTTATTTGTATTCGCCTGATAAGTATAAGTCAGATCATCCACTGCTTTTGTCATACCCAGATAGGTTGACTTACTCCGCATAGTAAGAGTATTCCCGTTTTCATCATATTTCAGATTATCAACGGAATAATCCTTCTCCTGGGACCAGCCACTACCTTTGTTTTGCGTAAAATAGGCCTGGGATAAACGTTTTACATTGTCATACTGATATCCGTAGGACATGGCTGCATCCGCATCTCCTTTCCTTCTCCACGTTATCCCGGAAACGGTACCGTCCAGCGTGATATTTGAATAACCTTCATTGTGATGAATGCTCGTACCGAAATAATGATTGCCAGTTTTATTCTCAGCATAGTCAGCATTGATACCTTTCAGCATCCCATTGATATCATAAGTATAATCCAGGGTTTCAATACCATTACCCAGTATCTTTTTATTTACCTGGCCAAAATCATTGTAATAGTTCGTCTCCATCAATTGTTCAGGATTGTTATTGATGGTCATCCAGCTTTGTAATAACTGTCCGTTGTCATAATAGCTATACCTCTTCACAACATCGTATTGTTTATTAGGTATCCCAAACGGATTATAATGGCTGGTATGTGTACTCATCGCTTTTCCCGAATAACTGTATGCCGTGCTTTGTATATCTGTACCACCTAAAATATTATCTGCCTGAGTCTGGATGATTTTTCCGCTTCTATCATAATAGTTGACAGTGGTTAACCATTCAGGTCCTGTTACGCCGGTCGGATAAAACACTTTGATTCTGGAACCAGTGATAAATCCTATGGGAATCAGCACACGTTCTGGTGTCACCGCATCTGAGCCTCCTTTCAATTTGGAGATACTGGCTGTATTATATGCTTTGCTACCCGCACCCGGAAAATCATAGTTATCGTAGTAATTGTAATTTAACGGTGTTGCATTTGCACTAGTCGTTAAACCCAATACATCCTGGTCTGCGATGATCTGTGAGAGTGTCACGACATCCGGTAAATTAGTATTAATGTTGAACTGTATTTCTGCCCCATCCACTGTTTCAAATCCAGTCGTCAATGAAATACTATTCTTTGCTTCATACAGACTTTTCCCTGTATACTGATTCAGGACTAAATCGACAGCACCGGGTTCTGTCAACGTAATAGCGACTGTACCGGGCGTTGCCTGATCTACCTGGGTCTGTAATTGGTCCCGTGTAGCAGTATTCTTATAAATACCTGATATGATGATATGACCTTTCAGATCATATACCAAATAGCTCCACTGACCTGATTCACGTTGAATACCTGTCTGGGTAAGGATTGGCCGGCGTTTTTTGTCATATACAACAACGCTTTCTTCCGTACCAGGGTCTTTTCTCGCGATACAACGATTTAAATAATCATAGCGATAACCTGTACATAAGTTCTTTCTAACATCATTATCCAGATTCCATACGGTAGCAGTTGGAATCGTACTATAATTATCCTGGATCCATTTTACCGCTTTGGGAGAGATTTCCTGTGCTAACCTGCCATATCCATCATATACATAATACTGGTACAACCAGCTGGCACCATTCTGTGAGATGTCCAGTAATAGCTGTCCCTGCCGGTCCCTGTACTTTATATTTTTCCGGCCATATACATCTATCAGTTCTGTTACTTCTATTTCACCGGCATCATAGAAACGGTCTGTGCCAGCTGCGAGTGCTGGCGTATTATCATCTACCATTACCCAACGCCATACCTGCTCGCCACTATTCAGTGCTCTGGTAATATTGCTGCTACCTGTATTGGAACCAGCCCAGCTATTACCCGGGATAGTGCTGATAAGTGTATTACCTGCACCGTCGGCCGCACTTTTACTATAGAAGAAGTTTTCCTGTGGGAATACATTCTTGTAGAATGTTTGCTGGCGGGTACCCGCCGTCGTGCGTAATTGTCCGATTTGTGTGCTGTCTATATAAGGAAGATAGTGTTGTCTTATCCTTCCCAGATCATCATAGTTGACCTGATGTATGACATCTTTATTTCTGCTGGTTGCCTGTACACTTATACTTTGGATCTCTCTGCCCAAACCATCCTGCCAGGTCTTGGAAATACCCGTTTCTTTTGTCGTGAGAGCAGCTACGCCGGCAGCGTCTTTGACATTTGCTTTCAATATGTCGTATTCTATCTTAAAAGTACTATTGAATGAAGTAAGCGTACCTGGAATGTCAGGTTGCGTTTGCAGTGGCTGTGTGTAACCGGTCGTTACCGCAGCAGGTGTATTATTGTCACCTGTTCCTGCAATAGCGACGGCAGATATATTACTGTAAAGGGTAGCGGTGGTGGCAGCAAATGCAGATACTACTTTCCGTCTGTAATATTTGGTTGTTGTAGCCGCTGCAGGCGTATAATCCAGGGAGGTCGCGTTGGCGATGTCCGTCCATGTACTCTTATCCGAAGATTGCTGCCACTGATAGCTGAATTTACCTGAATCACCTACAGCTGGCTCCCCTTTAATGGTATTGGGAGTAGCATTTGCTGCTACCCGCTGATAACCATATATATCTCCTGCAGCAAATTGTTTATGTACTGTGACAGCCACCGGTTTACTATAGACAGTCGCATCATAGGAGGTCACTGCTACGCGATAGTTGGTATTTCTGGTAGCTGCCGGTGGTGTAAAACTAATACTGGTTGCACCGCTCACAGTTTCCCAATCCAGGTTATCATTCTGGCGCTGCCATACATATGTATACGTACCGTTGCCGCCTGTTGGAGATGCCATGGTAAATGCCGTGCCGGCTGTATTATATTTTACATCCTGCGTTTTTGGGGTAATATCAGACAGCACTAAAGGTGTTACCAATATTACATTGAGGGTAGCTGTAGTCGTACCGTAGGATGCTTTGACCGTACCACTGGTGCCAGATGAATTCCAGGTTACCTCTACTGAATTACATTTGGTACAAAAATCTTCCAGGCCCGGTTCATTGCAGCCCGTAGATGGATAAGCCATAGACCCTCCGTTTGCTTCAAAGCAAATAATAGGATTGGCTACAGTGGAATGCAGTATTGCATTATAAGTAGCCTTCTGACCTTTCCTGACGGTGGTGGGGCCATATATTTCAATATCCTGCGCATAGGTGACCGCACCTAATAAGCTGAATAGTATGAGTAAACAATATCTTCTAAGTATCATAATGATTTATTTTACGATATAGTTAGCATTTGGGGCCACAGTATATGTATAAGTGTTCTTATCATAATCCGGGCTTGGGTTTTCCTGGCCGTTTACAAATTCGTCATATATAGCCGATTGCTTTTCTGTAACACCAGTTGCCACAGTAACGACACTACCATTACAGGAGTAAGTATCCTGCGAAGTAACTGTACTATTGTGAACAGTGCCGTTATAAAAAGACTCTGTATCTCTTTTTACATTGATGTATACATTATACCCACTTACAGAATATGGGATCGTACATGCGGCATCAGAGAAAAAACTCACTACAAGGTCTACAGTTGTGGTACTTCTACTTACATTGGAAGTAGAAGTGGAAGTCGTTTTTCGGTTAGCTAATGCAAACTTGATATATAATATACCTGGCATACAGGTCCCAACAGTATTTGCATTTGTCTGACCATATGCTGTTATTTCCGCAAGTGCTTTATTATTCGCGTCATTCAGTGAGATATTGGAACTATAGGTATGTGCAGCCACAGTATATTTTACCACAGAGCCCTTATATCCCGTCGTACATGCTTTGGTAAAGTCCTGACTCTGCACCTGATTCCACCAGGTACAGGTACCATTTGTATTGGCATATTCCTGTCCGTACAGCCGCATGTCTTCCTGCGCCATATCATTCGCATCATCCTTTGAAATGTAAGACTTATACTTACCTGCAGCAATGTTATAGGTGACCGTAGAACCTTCCCCACCTGGACAATTTTTCACAAATGCCTGGCTCAACGGATCGTTTTCAAAAGCCGGTTGTATGGTATTATATTCATTCCATTTTACGATATTTCTATCCTGATCTCTTACGGCTTGTAACCTGTTTACACCATCAAAGTCATACCACATGATTCTGTCTGTAATATCACAGGAAGTAATTTTACCTATGCCCTGTACATAGCAGGAAGTCTCCATGGTACCCACTTCCGGATAAATACGCAGTTCATCTATTCTGGCTGTACCGCTAATGGAGATCGCTGTACCGCCGGCTACTTTATAGCGACGTAGTTCCCATCCAGTTGCACTATTGGCAACACTGTTGAGGAGTGTACCGCCGCTTACCGTGACGGTGCCGGATTTGGTCCAGAAGGACATGAGATAGTTTTTACCCGTCGGTAATGCTGCCTTGGTGATGGTGCCATTGCTCAACACATAATCTTTTATACCGGTTGCTGCTGTCGCATTTGCCTGAGGTGCTCCGCTATATGTCCATTGCCCTTTTGTATCCGACTCAAAACTTGTATAAGCGATTTCAGAAATAGTGGCATTTGTGGCTAAAGCAATAGGTGTCTGGAAAACATCATCTAAAATGTTTGAGCTGATAATGCCGGTTTCTGAATTAGTAATCTGAAGTGTATTCCCTTTGCTATTAAATGCATCGAATGATGCTTTCTGTTTTACATAGGTAGGAATGCGATTCAGTGTGGCTGCGCTGAAATTTGGCACAGCAGTACTTTCCAGCGGCGCTTTGGCATATAACTGATATACAGCTGACGGTCTTACCATAGTGGTACCTGACACCACTTTGTAGTCAGTGATATTCATGTCATATAGTTTACTGACACCATTACCTGTGAGCCATGTTTCAGTAGCAATGGTTGCAAATATGCCGGCAGTTTTTAAACTGGCAATACCACCCGATACGGTATAGTCATAAGGATAATAAAATGCTTTTTCCAGCTTCAATCCTTTGGAGCGGTCGTAATCCGTAATAACTTTTTTAATGGTCAGATAGGTCGGATCATAGGTATAGTTCGTCTGACTGACCTTACTTGTTCCATTGTTGTAATAGATCGTTTCTGAAGCCGTATTGAGTTGCGCATTTCCGTACAGCGGATAATATTCTTTTGTCACGTAATTATTGGTACGTGTAGTACCGGTTAGAATTTCCCTGTCTACTCCAACTCTGAGACATTTAAAATCGGCGTAGGTGTAATTTATCCGCGTAGTCGTATAGTAATTAATAGTTTTATGGGTTATTTTCCCATCAGGACCATAGGTGGATGTCACAGTAGGCAGGCCCAGCATCCAGTCTGCTTTATCTTTTGGTATAAAGGGAAAACTGTTCGGATCCGTATAGTTTTGATAGAACCAGGGAGGCGTATCTCCATCCATCAGATCTTTCAATGAAGTAAACTCATACACCACCCTGCCGTTATTTTTTTCCGGTGTACCACTTATTACTTCCACTCTTGCATAACCGGAAGGACTGCCCTGTACATAGGTCAGTCCATTAAATGGTTCGCTCATACGCACATCTGCGGGATAGTACTTGTCGGCAGTTACACCCGTGCGGTAGTAGTAAATGGGGGCTTCGGTGTCATAACCGGAGCTTTTACCGTTTTCATTTACATACTTGTATTCGGTGACGATGTCATTATTATGAGAAAGTCCGTCATAAGCTGTCTGTCGCTTAATGCGCAGACCACCGACTATTTTCTGATCATCTTTTACTACATCATTTTTCCAGGTAAATGCCAGGGAAAGATAGGAGCGTTCGGCAGACGTGAAGTTGTTGATTGCCAGCCGCGCAATATAGTTGCCGTTGTAGGGCAGATTCATGGTGATGTAAATATCCGTCTGGGACAACTGTATAATACTGATGGTACCGGATGATATAACAGAGGTCTTATCACTACTATAGATCGTATATTGGATCGTACCGGGGTGAGAAGTATTGTTACGGAAATACTGTTTACCTGCATCATCTGTCAGCTTAAAAGTCAGTCCCACGTGATTGGTAAACAGTTTGTTGATGTTCATGGTCAGATCGACATTGTCTGCATAGTAGAAGTTCAGGCTTTTGTCTTCTGTTTGAACACTGAAGTTCTCATTGCCTTCATACTCCAAAAGGGTATAACCACCGGTGGGATGATAAATCTTTCTGAGACAGCCAGCGCGGGCATAATAGAAGTCGGGAGATCGGTCTGCCCCGGTTGTAATGGTACCATAAGGGGGAACCAGCGTTGTATTTTCTTTCCCGTTGTAATATCCCCAATAGTCAATAGACCTGGAATCCCGGGAAGGTAGTACTACATCTTTTTCATATTCATAGATGGTAGGAGGGAGCTGTGTAGTGCCGGTATATTCAGTGATCTGCCTTAGCATGAGCCTTCTTTCCTTGGCAATGCCCGTACATAGCGGCCTGTAAGAGATATAACCGGTAGGGGTGCTATACTGATAGTCTAACAATACACCTTTTCGTAACTCAGTATCTCTGATTTCGATTTTACGCAGGGCAAAATCTGTATTCTGGTCACACCGTGCTTTCGTATCATAAATAAAGTTGACCGTACTTTTGTCAGGCAGGTCAATGCGGGTAATTTTTGGAGAGGTGACATATACATCCAGGTACCTGGAACTATTTTGCAAAACTTTGTTGGATTCATTGGGATCCGTTACCGTAAATTCCGGTACACGAGAGGTATAGAGTGTGCTTCGGTTTGTATAGTTAAAGTGAATGGAGTCTTCTTTATAAGGAGTCACGATATCACTAATATACCAGGCGGACACGTAGAACTTATTTAGGTACACAGAGCTGTCTCCCGTGGACTGTATTTTAGAAAGCTCTCTGTCTTTGAATACATACCGCGTGCCATCCTCTGCTGTAATGCTAAACGAGATAATTGTGCTGGCAGGAGCATCCGTCATGGTGCCGGTCACCGTTTCAATTTTCAGCTTTGCATCGGGTACTATCAGGATTTTGTTATTCTTACCCATATAAAACTTACCCGGACGGCCATTCAGGCTAAACTGAAATACATCTAGTTCTGCATCCATTTTATCTCTGTAAAAGGAATCAAGCAGGCTACCCGGTGAGGTAGGAATTGCGTCAGCATACATATAGCCTTTTACCGGATAATCATCTGGGAGGCCCCTTACCGTTCGGATAATGACTCCACCGGCACTTAATGACCAGCCAAGACCGGTATTAGTAGCCATTTCTTCTACTTTATGGCCGCCAGCGAAGTAATTCAGGCCTATCGAAAGAGCTAGGCCATACTGATTAAAATTGTAAATGGGATAACTGATCTGAGGTATTCCCGTGTAGTAGTTAACGGGGATTTCTGCTATCCTTGCCATGGCAGATGCTTCTGCTGATGGAGATACGCTGCCTGCTGTGGAGTGTACCCCTGTGGGGGAATTTTGTGACCGGGTCACTGCAACAGATAATAGCAGGAGAATGAAGGTTAAATAAAATGTCCGCATATGTCAAATGGTAATTGCATAGGTTACGCAATGGGATATTGGATTCCGGTATAAGCAGTACAACAAATTTGGAAATGTTGAGCTGCAAAACTTCGTTCAAGAATGATTGATCATTTTTGAATAGAATAAAGGGAAAAAGGAAACGGTAAATCGCTACAATTAAATATCACAAGTATAGACTTATAACTTACACTCGGGATCCCCCTTTAATAATCCAGTTATCACAAGGCCAACAATCAAACAACTAGGTTGCAAAACAAAGCTATGAAAAAAGTATTCAATTCCTAACAGAATAAGAAATAAAAAACAGTGACAAAATATTATGAGGGGATTTATAAATGATAATTAAAGAAAGTTATAAAAATAGCATTTTAAACCAGTATAGTATCTAATTTGGCATTTAGTATTAAAAGCGTAAACAGGATACCGTTAATGACAAGTAACGTTAAAATCAGTTCTTATGGATCTGTGAGGTGAGAAAGAGGGACTCCCGGCACTACTGAAAGTCCCTCTTCGCATTTCAATGCGTAATCACTTGTCAAATTCCCCTACCCCTCAAACTCCACTATCCACTCTATCCCATACCTATCCCTAAACATCCCCGCATACGTCCCCCACGGACTCTCTCCTATAGGCCCTTCCACGTCTCCCCCCTCCGACAACCCACTAAATATCTCCTCCGCCTCCTCCCTACTCTCCGCACTCACATAGATCTTAGACCTATTTTCACTCTCACTCACCCTTCCCAAAAACGCCGGCACATCATTACCTATCAACACATTATTCTTCCCCAGCGGCAAACCTATATACATTATCTTATCCGCCTCCTCTTCGTCTACCTGGAACTCAGGACCCGACAAATCTTTAAACCGGGTGATCTTTGTAAACTCACCCCCAAAAACCGACTTGTAAAAAGTGAATGCTTCCTCAGCATTGCCATTGAAGTTAATCCAGGGATTAATTGATCTCATGATGTTTACTTTTAAGTTATTTTGTTGCTCTCATTTCTGCAAAATCCACTTCGCTTATCCAGCTATCTTCCTGATCATCCCATTAAAGATAAAGTAATGAAATGGTAAGACAACATACCAATACAACCTACCCGCCAAACCATGCGGACGAAAAGTAGCCGTCTGGTGCACAACACCCTCTTTAATATTAAACTCCAGCCAGGCTTCTCCAGGTAATTTCATCTCCGCATACAATAACAAACGCCGCTCCTTTCGGTCAGCATAAATCACCCGCCAAAAATCAACAGGATCACCCACATTCAATAGTTGCTGATTCTTACGCCCCCTCTTCAACCCCACACCGCCAAAAAGCTTATCCAGAAGCCCGCGAAACTCCCATAACCAGTTGGCATAATACCACCCTGTAAACCCTCCAATTGAAAAAATCCGTTCTAATGCCAGGTCGGGATTATCCGTCTTACGAAACTTTTTATCGTTAAACACGCCATATTTTGGCACCTGGATGAGCTTTGCATTATTTAATTTTTGCATTGAAAGCCCTAATGCATCTTTCCAGGTAGACAATACCAGGTTCTGTTCTATCCTGTCAAAAGCAATATTGATCGCTTCCTTATACGACAATAAGTGTATGTTATATCGCTCCGCCAGTGAATTCTCCCTGGCCACTACATCTACCTTCATACTTTCGACCAGGTTTTGGGCTAAAGTATAAGATGTGGAGGTAACGAAATATAACCAGTAGGAAGACAATCTAGGTGTCATAACCGGCAGCGTAATTATCGTTCTCTTCAGCTTTCTCACCTCCGCAAATGAAAGCAACATTTGCTTATAAGTCAGGATATCAGGACCATAAATATCAAAGCTCTTCCCATAGCAGTATTCATCGCCCATCACCGCTGTCAGGAACTCGATCACATTTTTAATCGCGATCGGCTGCGTCCTGGTTTTCAGCCACCTCGGCGCAACCATTACCGGCAGCTTTTCTACCAGGTCCCTGATAATTTCAAAAGACGAACTCCCGGATCCGACAATAATCCCAGCTCTTAAAGTTGTTAATGGTTTATTGGCAGCACTAAGGATCTTTTCAACGTTGCTCCTGGAACTAAGATGCCTGGAAAGTTGCGCTGCATTCGTAATACCTCCGAGATAAATGACCTGCCGGACCGAACTTTGGTTCACATAGTTAACAAAATTATGCGCTACTGTCTGCTCCAATGATTCAAATTTCCCGGATACGTTCAGGGAATGTACCATGTAATAGGCAATGTCTATTTCTGCCGGCAACTTCTTATCAAGATCTGCATCAAGCAGGTCTGCTTCAATTGCAGATAAATTACCATTACTTTGAAATTTACCCAGGTCGAACCTGCTGCGATCCCTTACTACACAATAAACCTGGTGACCCTGCTCCAGTAAAACAGGCAGTAAACGCTGCGCGATATATCCCGTAGCACCGGTTAATAATATCTTCATTAACTTCTATTTTCAACGAAAAAAACACCCTACACCAAACAACTTACACAACATGTATACCCCCCGCAAAAAATTTACCTCACCTCATAATCCGGTAAATGTATTTCCTCCTTTGCCTGCTTTTTATCCTTACTAAAAAACTGCATAATAGATTTTACCACCCTACTTCCCGCCAGCGAGAAAAACGAATTGAGTATAGCTACACCCAACCTTGTATCCGGATAAGCCAATCGCGGTACTCCCGGAGCCAGTCGCTGCGCCTTCGTCACATAAGGGCGCATTAATCGCTCATAGGCCTTAAAAGCCTCCTCATGACTAAAAGCCCCCTCAAGATTGCTACGCCGTGCCAGCTCCCCTGCAAGGATATAGGCACCTGTAACGGCCAGATCCGTACCCTTACCGGCAATCGGTGTAGCACAATATGCAGCATCCCCAATCATCGCCACCCTCCCCTTATGCCAGCGCGGCGCTTTCACCTGGCTCACCCTCTCAAAATACAGATCATCCGTTTGCCGGATCGCTTTTGCTATACGCCCTGCTTCCCATCCAACATTCTCTATTTTCTTAATCAACAGTTCTTTTTGCTCAGCGATTGATAACTTCTCATAACCGCGCTCAGGCGACCTAAAGAAAATACAAACCCGTGTTTTATCGTAATTATCCGGGCGCACAAGAAAAACAATGGCACCGACAGCATTACACCATCTTGCCCAAGGGCCATCCTGTGGCAACCTTTCCATTGTTAAATAAGCACAGTAAAGGCCTAAATAATTATATTTAATCTCATCGCCAAAAACAAGCTGCCGTGTATTCGAACCAATTCCCTCCGCAATTATCACCAGGTCATACGTTTCTTCCTCCCGTTTATTGAAAAACACCTTGACACCTTCTCCTTCCTCCACTATTTTTTTAACCTGATCGCCAAAAATAAAAGTTACATCCTGCTTCACCCCGTCATATAAGATCTTAACCATATCACCACGCAGGATCTCTATCTCCTGCGTCATGCTGAGGGCATTGTCTTTGGGGAATTCTGCTACAATTTTATCTTTAGTATCAACGAAACGAATGCCTATTTCGGTTGTATTAGCCGCCCGGATCTTTTCCGAAAGGCCCATCTTTTTAACAATTTCCCAGGCAGGCCCTTTAACGTCTATATTCTGACCACCTAGGCGCAATCCGGCACTCCGCTCAATGACGCTTACTTCAAATCCGTATTGGTGTAGCCAATATGCAAGCGTTAACCCTGCGATACTTCCACCGGATACCAGTATTTTCTTCCGTTTATTTACTTTCATAATTTGGGGTTTATGGTCTGCTACAGCTTAATACAAAATTCAAACAAGATCCAGGCCACAATGAATGTGGAATTAATACCACCAAACCTTCCCCAAACCTGCTATTTCAATTACTAACATTGCTGCTTGTTTAATTGTTCATCACCAAAAAGCAGGTTCTGCATTAGCACTAACAAATCACGATTTTAATACCGAATCCAAATAATCAGGCCCTCTCAATTTCCCCTAAGCCTCACCCCCAAAGCATCCAATCAAACCCCCATGACCGTTATAATACTTAATCCCTTATATTTGCGCCCACAAACCGAATAAGCCAGGAAGCACCTTCCTCTTCATTCAATCTTTGACAAGCCATCTTTTTGATCTAAAGATCCCGGAGCGTCCAGCTACCAGGCATCGCACGGCTCTGTAAGCCTTAAATTTACAGCGCCTTTTTATTCCTGTTTGCACCTGGCATTCATCACATGCCATCGTTCAAACTTTTAAGACAAGCCAACTAAATGAAAGAGAAAAAACTACTATCCCTCGCCGTTACAGTGGCACTCATCGTATTTGTAACCTGTATTAGACTTCGCGAATCTACAGGCAATAAAACAGGGGATACACCTAAAAAAGCCAATACAGAGAATTCTTCTCACCATAAATCAAAATCCGCTCACAATAAATCAAAGTCGTCTCACAATACCAGCACCTCCTCACAGGCTACAACAGCCACCCGGACGATCGTCACTTCCTCTTCCGACAACTGTGATACACACATCAAAAACACAAGTGATAACAATCACCTTTTATTAGGCAATCCATCCGATGCACAACCATGCATGCAGCTTGTCAACAACTACCTGATAGACAGAAGCTACTACGTAGCATCGTACAATAGCCAACGCGGTACTCCTAACTGGGTAAGCTGGCACCTGGATGCCAATGACCTTGGTAAGACTTACAGAACGGATAATTTCAGGGCAGATCCTGAACTGCCCGGCAATTTCTACCATGTGGAAGGAAGCGACTATATCAGCTCCGGTTTTGACCGCGGGCACAACTGCCCTTCCGGTGACCGTACCAACAATACAGACGCTAACGAATCGACGTTCCTCATGAGCAACATGATCCCGCAGGCTCCGAAAAACAACAAACGTACATGGGCAGGCTTTGAGGAGTATACAAGAAATACCCTCGTCAGCGCCGGCAATGAATGCTATATCATCATGGGCAGCTATGGTACCGGAGGTACCGGGTCAAAAGGTAAGGTGAAAACCATCGACCAGGGAAAAGTGACCGTACCTTCACGCATCTGGAAAATAGTAGTAGTGATTCCTGCAGGTGATCATGACCTGGAACGAATTAGTAGCGGCGATGTGAAAATCGTAGCTATCGACACACCGAATAATAATAACACGATCGATAACAGCTGGAGGAAATATATTACCTCCGTTAAAGCTATCGAAGATTCTACCGGTTATCATTTGCTCTCCAATCTCCCTAAGAAAGTGCAACTGGCATTGAAGTCAAAAGTGTATGTGCCTTAAAAGAGATTACATAAAAATGAGCCTGAATCAAATGATTCAGGCTCATTTTTGTATATGCCTGCCACAACACCCCCGGTGTCTGTGCTATTAAACTAATCATCTGGTCGCTCGCCTCATAACTCAGCGGCATCATCCCCGGCGGTGGTGGCGGACCAGGATACCCCATTTCCCACTGCGAACACAATGCGTGCTGTCTCAATAGCTTTATCCCTCACGCTAAAATACCCACTTATGCTAAACATTCTCAAACTTGCATTGCTCTTATGCTATTGTACGGCTTCTCCCCTGACTGCAAAAAACACAAAAGCACCTGAAGCTATCATCACTTTTCAGCTCTTTGTAGACTCCCCCAGCCAGTCGTATAGCGGCCTGGATGCATCTATCAAAAACGAGAACACAGGTGTGATTTATACGCCGCAATCCTTTCAAATCATATCCGGCAGAGGAGTGTTCCAGTTTGGTGTGGCCGGGGAGATAGGTGAAGTTTTCAGCCTGACGGTTAAATCAGGTACGACCACTGTCGCCTCTGGTACTTATACCATAACCGCCACCAATACGAATCAGCATTATGTGGCGACAACGGTGTATATGAATTATTGATGAATTTCCAGATAAAAGGGACTTTACTAAAAGTGAGGTCCCTTTTAGATCGACTTCCATCCATCAAAACACTACATGTAACCCGATGTTCAACTCAATAAATCGGGCCACAGCACCCCAAAACCTTCCCGATTATCATCACCCCCATCTACACCACCACCTTCCCCCTCTTCTCCAACAACGACACCCCAAACAACACCACAAACATCCCCAACACCAAACTCATCTCCAACCAATACTCATAAGGCTTCACCCATATCTCCTCCAACACATTCCACCGCCCCATGATCTCCACAAAATTCCAAAATATCACCACCGTCGGAATCGCATACCTGATCGCATACCCCATCTGCCTTACCCTGAACAAATTCCGCAACAAAAACAAAGACCATAACAATGACCCAAACGCTATCAAATAAGTCACCGGATGCCGGTCCCCCAAAAAACTAGGATCATACGCAAACAACAACACCAGGTAAAACGTCCAAAGCAACGCTATCAATTCCACCGTCGTTATCACCGCAAAATTCTTCTGCACCTTTACCGGCTGACTACGCGGCACAGGAATCCTCAGATACTTCTGCAACCAGCTAAAAAACACACATCCCGTCCTGGTACTAAACAAATAATGCAGCATCATTATCACCAGGAACCCCGCCGATGCCGGCATAATCAGGTATTCCGGCTTTGTCACCACCACCCCGTTCTCCACCAGCGGCTGCACATGATACCGATGCGCAATGTAAACAAACCCAAACTCTATCCAGCCCGTCCAAATAAACAAGCCCGCAAATAAACCGGCAAATGTGGCCTTATTTTCCGATCTTAACCTGCTCCCAAAGAGTAACAGCAATAATCCGGCAAATCCCAGCAGGAAAGCTGCCAGGTACACATGCCCATGACCAAAAGTTTTCTCCATAATGATCATCAACGCATGCCCAAGCGGCATCGTAAGCAAAACAGTCAGGAATCCAAGCAGACCCGTGAACCTTGTCAGGTATTTCATTATTATTTTTTTGAAAAGAAAAGGACGGGCAGATGAGTGGAGTATTTCATCTATAGGGAGTAATCCGTCTTCAGCCATAAATGTAATACATTTGTCAGAAAATTGTAACAAAAACTAACTTTGTCATAAAATATTTCATAAGTAACTGATAATGAAAATCGCCATCACCGGTGCGCACAAAGTAGGCAAAACAACACCCGCCACAGCACTCCTCGCCCGGCTCCCTGCATATACCCTTACCAATGAATGATCAACTGCTCAAAAAAATAAACGGCCCCGCATCTCCGGAATCACCATCTGCCCGGTAGCCGCGTACCTCTTAAGAATCAAAAAAAACTTACCCCCTCCATAAACAAATAAGGCTGATCCCCAAAGACCAGCCTTATCTACATTCTTAAAAATTTACCTTATCCCAATTTCTCCAACCTGAACTCCAGCTTCTTATCCTTCTTAAAATACTCTATCACCATCACTGATCCTGCTTTAGCCGGCAATACCTTCATCCTGCTCGCCTTTGACTTCAACTCAATCTTATCCTGCGTAAACTTCGTACCATTATAACGAATTGAATTAAATGTCTCCCCCTTATAATCTGATGACTTCACCCAATCACTATAGCAAATCACGAAATTATTCTCATCAGGATTACCCGTTGTAAACTGGTAATCAAATGAGCCCACCATCTTGATGTACATCGCCAGTGTATGCTGACTTGTATAATCACTCATCGGACCACCCACTACCGTATTATTCGTCTTATCATACACCTTCGCATCCCTGATCTTATAAGTACCATCAAACTCCATCACCACCAGGTCTGTTACCACTACCTTCGTCACACCCTGGTTCTGTACTCCCCCGGCCATCGCACCCAATGCTGTCAAAGCAATACCACCTGCACTCGCCTGCTTCTTATATCCCTCACCTACTATAAATAACTTCCCGTTAGCCGTCGGAATCATCTTATGAATATACAGGTAACCAATATTGTCAATCTTACCCTTTGTATTCATCGGTAAATGCTTTGCAATATCCACCGCCCAACTATTATAAGTCTTGTTCAGGATCTTGCCACTATTATCAATCTCATAAATCGCCAGTCCCTTACTCGCATCCTTTGCTATGTTAGCATCCTTATCAAAGTAGTTACCCATTGCAATGAACTTACCCGTACCTGCCACAGGCAGCACACTGGATGGTACAAAGGTCCATTTATCCTTCTCATCATCTATGTCAAATACCTTCTTCTTCGTCATCGGGTTAATACCTACCAGGTGGGCTGTACCACTACCACTCATTCTCCTGTTCTTCCTGATCACTTCCAGGATCACCAGACTATCTGTCGTTCCCAGGTATTCTGCCATAGCAAACTTCTGATCATCACCATCCGGGATATATGTCCATTGTTTCTTCTTATCTGATGAATACATATCTACTTCATAGGTCTGATCCCTGCCATCTCTCAAAGGCAGTACAGTTATATATCCCTTATCCCCCAGGTTAAACACTGACTGGTTCATACCCTCATCCGTATGCATCGTTTCATACTGGGCCATCAGGCCATCCGTCTTTTTGGAATAAGGACGGGAATACGTAAATTTCAACTTTCCATCCAGGTCATATACCTTCATCTGCAGCATCTTTTCTTCTTCATTCTTGAAGAGGAATGCCAGGCTGCTGCCATTGTAAGCTGACTCCAGCAAACTCAATTTCTTTGTGTCTTCAAACTTAATATCCTGTACCTTGTTCAGGTTCTCGTCTACGATCTGTAAGGTGTACTCGTTGGTACGTCTATCAATTTTATCACTCTGATACAGGTAAAAATAACCCTTGATTTGTCCCTGTTCAATGATGGTACCGCTGTTTTGCAGGTAGGCAGAGTATACCTTGTCAACCGTCAGCCTGGATTGACCATCCGTATTTGTAACAAACATGCATACAAATAAAGCAACTGTAAGTAGTTGTCTAATCATCTTTGGTAAGATTAAATGTTTACTGTAAAATATATTTAGCACTTAAATTCAATTCCTTCTGAAAGCTGGGATAATTGTTTAGTTGGGTCGCATGTGCTTTCAGATAATTGTAACCAATGCCTGCAAAGTCCTCCAGGTAAAGGTTTTGGATAAACTGTAGCAATACATTATAGTTAGCCGGCTGGTAAGGGGCGGGTAGTTCTATAAATTTCCCCAGCGTATGGGTTTTCTGTGCAGCAAAGCATCCATTCATAATCCTGCCCACCTGGGTCACGAGGTAAGGATCCTGTGGATATTGCTGTAGCAGGGTCAGGGTATAATGTAAACTATAGGTATAATTGTCCGATGCAAATGCATACTCCACAATCTCGTATTTAAATACCTGCCGCAGGCTATCAAACATTGCTTTGTTCACCAGGTAGTCCTGCTTCGCAGCAGCATTAGCTATCATTGGCTCCAGCAATACAATACGCGCTTTACAATCAGGATGGGTCTTAAGTGAGTCTTCCAGCGGCAGGTCTTTCTTCAGCTTTGCCTGTCCACCCAGCAGCCCGGTATTTTTTGTAATCCACCTGTTTTGAAATGGGTATCCGCTTGTGTTCAATTCCTTCCTGATACAGGCTTCCATATCTACTGAATCTTTATCAATATCATCCAGGATGGCCAGTGTTTTTGTAGCCCCATTTGCATTAAAGCGGGTATTGAGTAAGAGCGCCACACCCATTGAATCCGCCTGTGCTTCATGGTCCCTGCTATGCCGTCGGCTATTGAAGGTAATGCCCTTTGTCAGCTTTTCAATCGCTTCCCGCTTACCATAATCGGCCTTCTTAATCTTCCGCAATTCATCCTGCACCTCGTCAGAATTCATAGTGGTCACATAGCGGGTGATGCTATTCTCGGTATGCTTTAATATGTAATGCGAAATCTCATGACAGAGTATGAATGCCAGCTCACTTTCATTGTCCAGGCGCTGAAACAAGCCCATATTAAAAAGGATAATTCCCTCCCCGATATAACTGGCATTCGGCACCCCACTCCTGGAAAAATAACAGTTGATCTGGTAGTCTTTTAATACAGGATTGCTCTTTACGATCTCACTCACTACTGCATCCAGGTACTGCTGCGCAGCCTTTGAGGTATAGACTTCTTTCCTGTCAAATACAGATTTGATGTTTTCCCACCTGGACTTATAAATATCTTTATAATCGGCCTTATATTTAGCAGGAAGGCTATTTAGCTCCTCATTGTACTGTAGCTCGTATTTGCTCACAAGACTTTTAAGACCCGCTTCATTCTGGGCAGCAGGGGTAAAGATCTGAGACTGGGCATAACCAACAAATGGCAATAGGCACAATGCTGTCAGTGCTTGTAAAATTTTCATCTTAAGTATAGGTATAGCAGGTAATAATGTAACTTGTCCCTTTTACGCCGTCAAGGTAAAAAATATTTCAAAACGACAAAATGATTTATCTACATATAGATTCAAAAGGGCAAAAAAATCCATAAAGTTCCCCGCAACAAACACAATTCATTAGCAATCAGCACTTTTCATATTTCAAGGCCATAGCTCCGCTACCTAACAATTGAGATCCTACCAGTTGTAAGCCCTGGTTTCCCTCCAATGTCATTTCTGTAAACAATCTCCTTCCCTCTCCAACAATCACTGGATGCACCACTATATGAAACTCATCTACCAGGCCCCACTCAATCAAACGGGCAGGTAGTTCCACTCCGCCGGTAGAAATCGCCTTACCTGCCTGCTGCTTTAGCTGAAGCACCTCTTCGCGTACGTTGTCACGGATCACCCTATCCTCACTTTCTATCGTTTTCGAAACTACCACCCGCTTCAGCCTGGCAAAGGCATCCGCAAATGCATTTCCTGTCTCATCCATTGATCGCGCAATCGCCACCTCCGGCCAGAAAGGCACCATCAGCTCATAAGTTTTCCGCCCGTACAGCACCGTATCGGCCGCTTCCAGCAGTTCCCTGAAATAGTCATGGATATCTTCTCCTCCGCTGAATTTGGTATGATCGCAGCAACCATCCAGGGAAATGTTAATGCCATAAATAAGTTTGCGCATGCCCTAATGTTTACTGTAATTTAAAACAAAAACGAGCTTGTATCAAAAGTAAGGCTCCCGGGGTTTAATTCGGGTACCTGACGGAGAGAATTTTTATTGATGTAATTCCCAATTCCTCCAGGTTACTTTTGGTACAAGCTCGTTTTATATAATATATCGCAGCGTTTACAAGGCCTGCAACTCACTTACTGTTGCCTTCTGCTTTGTATCAGACACCGGCTCCTGCATGAATTTACCCAGCATAATTTCCGCTGTCTGCAATGCACCTTCTACCCATCCCTGTGAATCAGAATACGCCTCGCCACAGATGTATAAAGGCGTACCTGCTATCGGGTGCGTGATCTGGTCTTTTACCTCCCAGCTCTTCACTCCTATATTCCAGCTATTCCATCCACCGCCATACGGATCTTCACCCCAATCCCGGAATGCAGCACTCTTTACCAGGGGCGTATAGTCTAAACCGTGCATCTGTTGCAACTGGCGTGCGATCTCATCCACCATCCGGCGTGGTGCCCTGTATTCTTCCCAGGTCTGGTTCAGCTTACCATTCGCTGTAGTGCCCTTTCCATCATCATCTCCAATAAACGGATCTGCAATCTGTGCATGCGAGCTGCCCAGTTTCCATGCCCTGGAACGCTGCGGTCTTAATCCATCCCAGTAGCCTATATTGCTACCATCATCATAACTAGCCAGCAACATGGCCCTGCCATTTACAGCAGGCGTACCATCGCTGTTCGGCCAGTAATAAGTTTGCCTTACCGGCAGGTCTGTAACAGAACGACCTGATTGCACCGGGACAAATTCACCGGCAGCATTGGTATAACCCGCTATTCTCCACCATGGATTTGCATAGGTAGTAAACAGCTTGAACAATGGTCTTGGTGTCACACTGCCGATCAGTGACTGGATCTCCTTTAGCTGCGGACTCTCAGGCGTGATCAGATCAAGTGCACGACGCGGCATGGCCAGGATCAGTTTTCCTGCACTGATTGAGTCCTGGTTATTGAAGTTCAAAGTAAACTGTCCGTTTGCATACTCAAAACCCCGAAGCTGTTGTTCCAGGCGAACTTCACCGCCATCTTTTACAAACAGCTCTGCCAGGGCAATAGGCACCTGCTGGAAGCCATTGCAAAAACCCTTGTACTTAGGTGTCATCCCGAAGTCTGACAGGTACCATGGAATGGCATCGCATGCATTCCAGTTTACCAATGTAGAATCATAACCACCGGCATCCATGCTGAACTGGTAGCCTTCACTGCTGATTACCCTGTACAGCAGGTTCCAGAAACCCCATTGGTACAAAGGCACGCCATCAAAAGACGCTTCCCTGGTCATAGCACGACGCTGTGCCTCATGCAGATTTGGATTTGTAATACCCGGAACAATCTGTTCAATTGCATTTACAATGATCGCACCCGGACCATTCCCCTTTTCCAGGAATGACATGTTATAAGGAACCTTATCGGGCCTGGTTACAAAGTCTACCAGGCGCAGGTATTCACCACGCAGGTACGCCAGGTTCTGCGGCTCATCTACCGGGAAATCATAGAGAGTGATCTGCTCTGAAAAAGGTAATTCAGCATTGAGTGTATCAATCAGGTCTACAATCAGTTTCTGCGTATTCTCCAGGATGCGCATACCGCCTAATTCCGCAGTCATGTTAGGAATTTCAGGTGGTTTCACGGAGAGTAAACGTCCACCGATATGATCGCTGCCTTCGAACACAACGATCTTCTGATTGGGAAATTGCTTTTTCAGTTTCCAGGCACTATACACCCCGGAAACACCGCCACCAATGATGGCGATATCAATTTGTTCGTTAACCATGATGAGAATATTTTTTAGAAGAATGAAGGAACGTTTGATGGGATATAGCCATTCTGTGCAGATAAGAGTTCGGACTTGACTGCCTCCAGGTGGTAATAATCCAGGACTGGTTGTTTACAATAATACCCGGTGATGGAATCAGATGTAGTAGGGGCAGTGGGTGTATTGCCGGCAATTCTCATATCCAGTATATAAGAAGTTGCATGCGTGAGTACATGTTCAATACCACGTTTGAGAGCATCTTTCACTGCTGCCGGTGTTTTCACCACTTCTCCGTGCTCGCCGCCAAATGCTTTGGCGAGTGAAACGAAGTCGAGCTTAGGTCTTTCCAGGCGCAGGTATGGAGGATCCATTGTTTTAGGCTTCCAGCCATAACCCGGTGCGTTACCATAAGCGCCCACTACCTGTTGCAGGCCCAGTTGCAGGGTATGATATTCCTGGTTGTTGGTAATAATATAAAGGATCGGTAATTGCTCATGAGCAGCCGTCCAGTAAGTCTGCGGATAGAAAAGCGAAGAACCGTCTCCCACCGCATTAACCACCAGTTTTGTACCTGTACCTTGACTGGACTTATCTTCCAGTTTGATACCCAGCGATGCAGGCATTGACCAGCCCAGGGAGCCTCCGGATACACAGTAATAACTTACCGGCTTTGCACCATTGTTGCCAAAGGGCAGATAGTACTGGAAAGGCGCACCATCAGATACCGCTTCATGCACATACACAAAATTGTCTTCCAGTTTCCTTCCTTCAATTTCTTCTTTCAATGCTTTGGCGATTACAACAGACCAGATCTCTTCCTGCTCCATTGCCTCCTGGTGATATTCATCCCAGTCCGCCGTTCTCTTTTCTGCCAGCATGCGCATTTTCTCATTTCTGGCATCTGCACCTTCGGGAGGTGTTTGTTTAACATACCCGTTCAGAATGGGCAATGTGGCTTTGATATCACCGAATACCGCTGCCTCACCATAATAGTTCTTACCGATATCCCAGGTGTTGTTAGTCAGGTATACCTGTTTTAATGCAGGAGGGAACAGGGGCCCGTCGGAATATTTAAATACGGCTAGTTGCGCCTGTGCGCCAAAACCTATAAGGAAGGCGACATCATGATCTTTGAACACGCCCTGTACACCGGCCTGACTACCTGGCAATTCACCCTGCCAGTGATAATCGTTATTGGGATAATTCGCAAGACTGCTGAAACATTGTAATACCACGGGGGCACCCATTACTGTTGCCAGTTCCTGTAGTTCGGCCCAGGCATCGGCATAACCGACAGCATCACCCGCTACAATCACAGGATTTTTAGCGGAAGAGAGAATGGCGGCGGCTTGTCTGATAGACGCGTCATCCCCCGTAAAATGTGGGGAAATACGGGTCACGCCTTTCACCTTAGCTTCATCTTCGATGGCGACCATGGTAAAGTCCCATGGAATGGATACGAATACTGGGCCATTCGGTGGTGCCATGGCTTCTTTAAAGGCGCGTTGTAAGACTAATGGAATTTCATCGGGGGTACGTACTTCATGTGCCCATTTGGTATATTGCCTGGCAAGGTCTACCAGGTTGGAAGCCAGGAGGGGTTCCTGGGTGACCAGCTCATTTTGTTGCTGACAACAAAGGATGACCAGGGGAACCTGTGAGCGGTAGGCATTGAACAGGTTGCCGATGCTGTGGGCAATACCGGGGGTAACGTGTACAACCAGTACACCTGGTTTGCCTGTCATGCGGGCGGATCCCATGGCAGCGCCGATGGCAATGTTTTCATGAAGACACTCGATATAGCGTACTCCATTTTCAGGGTAGGAAGTGCCATCAATAATAGGAATTTCATTGGTACCTGGTACACCGAAGATGTAGTGGATACCCAGGTCTTTGAGGATATCGAATACATAGTCGCGTGTCCAGCGTGTAGACTGGTCGAACGCGTGTTCGATCACATCGTCACTGGTCTGGCGCGGAGTCTGCGCCACTTGTGGTGTTGTCATATGATGGTGTTTTGGAATTTCGGCTATTTAGGGCTAGTAGTTGTGGAAATTTGTTTTGTGTTATTAATAGGGTATTGGTTAATTAATTAGTCTTTCACAATGCATTTAAGGTTATAAACAACGGTTTATTGCTGATTGTTTAGGGGAATCTGAAAAATGTTTCATGTGGGGAGGGGATATGATATTTTTTGGTAATAAAAAACTATTCACTCTCCACACTAAATCTATACATAATATCCCCGCGGTATTCAGGCTGTTCTTTTACAGGAGTCAGTAAAAATTCAAATGTAGGTTCCATTGATTCAATAGTAGTATATGTATCATCTATCTTTTTGATTTCAATATTTTGTTTGGTAAGTCCGGCTAAAATAAGAACGGTATACCAGCCATTTGAAAGAGGGATGTTAGCATGTTTATATTTCTTCAGGGCTGCTATTTTTGTGGCAGTATAGTCTCTCAGGTAAGGTATGGTGTACAGGTAAATCCGGCCGTTATTTACTTTTAGAGTGTAGCCGTCCTGTTTATGCTGTAGCTGATTGCCTGTTTGCAATAGTTCAGGTGTTTCATTTATGGTAAAATATACCGTGTAGGGATAATTTTCAACACCGGTCATGGGGATCATGACACCCTGTTTTACTACATCATCTCCGGTTTCCTTTGTAGTAAATTCGGTGAGCAGGTCATCAGGCAAGCCTTGCGCTATTTTGTATTGCAGTAAATAGTCAGGATCGCCGAGAATAAAATAGTCCATTAAGTCGTTTAGCACTTCATCGAATTTGTATTTAGCCATGTTTGGATTTTCAATAAAAATATTACATTAATCTCATTCCCGGTGTATTTATTCTATCCACAGCATTTGAATTTTATCTCTAATATATTTTGCTGCCAATACCCCACTGTATAAACGAAACTTAAGTATTAAAGCATTTTAAAGTTTTCCTCAGGCAGACTCATTATTAAAATTCAGTTTGTGTAACTATCCATTCATTAGTGCCCTGCCCCGCTCTTTTTATACCTTTCAATATACGCACTCAACTCCGCCATAAACTTCCCATAATGATCCACATTATACCTCACCACTTCCCCTCCCACCATCGTCAACACCAAAAAACACTTCCTCCCCGACTTCTTCCCCCGCCGCTTCACGATATACGTTCCCAAAACATCCTTCCACAAATACCTCTTCTTATTCAACCGGATTCCTTTCGCATTCAGGACGATACAAGCCCGCGATAAGGCTTCCCTGGCAGCCAGGATGACAAAACCAAAAGGTAAAACCAATAAAAATGGTCCCGGCCCCGCCTTCCCATTTATCGAAGTCTCAGGATGCAAAGCAATTTTATAAAAAACAAAACTCACAAAAAAGAAAGCAAGCCCCGCCAGACAAGCCATACAGATCCTGTATGAAATACTATACCTGAATCTCTTCTCATCACTGTCAACAATCTCTTTCGCATATTCCGCCGCCCACGATGCTGTATCATTCACCCCAGGTGTCGCATTAAATAGCTTATTAACAAAGTTGTTCTTCCTATTCTCTTCCTCAATCAAATCATACCAGGCATCCATTGCTGCCTGCTGCCGATCAAAGGAGCTTGCTTTTTCCATAAGCTGGGAAATTAGAAATTTCACACAAGGTAACAGGAAAACCCGATTCACCTCCTCCGATTCCTCAATTTTAAATACCTTCACCCCACCATGACCACCTCAGAGATCATCACCTATCAATACGATCGATTATCCTTTTTAGATCGTCAACAATTACTCCTGTCCACCTACAGTGAGATTACACCGGCATCCTGCTTTTTCCAGGGCTTTCTCACCCAACCGTATATTATTTCCCGTTGCCTCATCACCTTGTCGGCTATCGTTCAGTCCAGCTTTAACCTCTCCCCCTTTCAAATGGCCCTGATGCGTGATCCCATAGCCACCGCCGGCAATGAGAAACTGCGATTTGAAGGCTTTTCTCACTGTGCGGGCATCTATGCCAGGGTAGATGTATTGCCGGACGCTATTGACGGTGAATTTCCGGCCAATGGAACGGTAAATGTGGACTTTAACCAACCCATGATCAATGCGCTGGCAAGTGTCGGAAAACAAGGCCAGATGAGGCTCCATATAGGTGCTGCCGCAATCAGCGTGCAGACCACAGCCAGCAAAAAGGTAGTGGAGCGAAAAGTGCCATTGCCCCTTAAATGGATGAAAGGACTCACCAGCGTGCAGGTGTTCCTGTCGGCTTCGGAACAGGTACATACTTTCAACCAGCTGCAGGCCATGCAATTGTTTAAAAGCATCCCTGCGGGACAACCTAAAGCAGATCACTACCTGATCCTGAGAGGGAATAAACCAATGTTCTCCCCGGCTAAGGCCGCCAATGCTCTATGCGTAGGCGGTGTGCACCGGCTTAAACTCCTGGAACCCTTATTGCCCCTGGCCAATGAACTGAGAGTCTTTGCCGGGCCAGATCAGCAATCAACTACCTGGCACCTGTATTTTGGAGATGTACGATTTAGTTTTTCCCTGTCCAGGGAGTGCTGGAGAGGCTTTTCAGGAGAAGGTGCAGCACTGGAATCATTGATTGCAGATGTACCGGATGAATGGCTGGATGCGATGAATAAATACAGTCATGCTAACCAGGAGTTCAACCCTGCATTGATGGCGCTAAAGGAAAATATTCATTTTGATAAAGTAGATAACCTGACAGGGAGAATGGCTGCAATGGGCCTCTTAGGGTATGACCTGGATGAGCGGCAGTTCTTCTATCGCAGGTTGCCTTTCAGGCAAAGCCGCATTTTGCAGCTGAACCCGCGGATGAAAGATGCAGAGAAATTATTGGAGGAAGATAAAGTTGTCATCCTGGAAAATACCGGCAGCCGGGTGAATGCACGCGTAGAAGGCAGTGGTATGCAACACACAGTTGTTATTGACCAGGACAAAGCCCGTTGTACCTGCACCTGGTTTGCAAAGCACCAGGGAGATAGGGGTCCCTGCAAACACATCCTGGCCGTGAAAATAAAAATTGGATAACACACCATTTTCCAGCTAAAACAGAAAACTGTTTCAGCCGAAAAGTATCATTGGAATGCACTGCCACCTGCTGGCTTTAAAGATAAAAATATGACGATTACAGATCAACTTAAGACCCTCATTGAAAATGAAGCAGTCAATGAGATGATTGTTTTTTTGAAAGGATTAAATGAAGGAGATAAAAAGGAGCTGGGACCCGAACTGAAAAAACTAAACACCTACTACTCCGAATTTGTAGACCTCAGCACCATGCAAAAGCCTGAAGGCTCCTTTGTAGCAGGTCGCTCCTACGGTGCCCGCGCCCGCGGTCAACAAGGCCTGGTGCTCGCCATCGCATCTTTCGTTTGCCTGGATAAAAAAGGATTCGAAAAAACCTTCTATCGCGCCAGCATCTTTACCAAAGAAACCCTCGATCAGCTCCTCCCCTGGTATACCCCTTCCTGGTTCTCCCAGGTCCTGGACGATGCCAATACCGGCAACAGCTACCGGCTTGATTACGACTTAATCATGCAACTGGAAGCGGGCGGCTATTTCACGCCATCCCCTGAACTGATCCTTATTCACCTACCTTACCTCATCTTTGGCAACAGCAGCAACCGGGAAAAGATCCCGCCTGAAAAAGCCGAAGAAATACTCTTAAAATACCCGGACACTCTTCAAAAACACTTTTGGTATATCTTTGAATATCCCTCCGACATACATCACCTGAGCCGTTATAACAAAGACCTGAATGGCTGGCAGAATCTCATCCTGAAATTCGCCACAGAAGGCCGCCTGGACAGAATGCGGATCTTAAGGGAAAGCCTCTTAACGGCCAACCGTAACTTTAATAAAGTACTGGCAGGCTGGTTTATGGAACTCTTTAGCTTCCTGAAACCAAACAAGGAGGAATTAAAGGCCCTGGCACCCGAACTGCTGATGACGCTGGACTCAAAGCATTCTACTGCCGTGAGCCTGGCCCTGAACAGCCTTAAACAGCTAAAACAGCTGGACTACAATGCCTTCATTACCCACCTGCCCCAGGTCATCCTATCCGGTACAAAAGCCATCCTGACCAGCGTCTTACAGCTCTCAGAAACTATCTGCAGGCAGCATGCAGATGCCCGGCAAGCCATCGCCATCCAGCTATGCCAGCTCTTTTTAAATAAAGAAGAAAGCCTGCAGCAGAAAACAGCAAAGCTCATCAGCACCTACGCATTCCCTGCCTCCGAAGACTTACAGCAACAGTTACAGATGTACGCTGATACTATGCTGACAAGCATCCGGCCATTACTACTTTCTGATCCTGTCACTATCGAACTGGCCGATGATACAGCATCTGAAACACGGCCCCTGATAGGAGAACATAATATGATTGCCCCTATCAATACCGTAGAAGAGCTGATTTATTTCGCCAGCCAGGCTTTTGAAAACAACGAATTTTATCATGCAGAATTACTTCCTGCTGCGCTGATTAATTTACAACACCTGATCACGGAAGATGTGCTGGTCCAGTTGCAGCCAGCATTCAAAAGAGCAGAAAAATTACATGCACGGCCTACGGGTAATATGGGCCACTTAGATCATTTCCTCACAAAATTCCTGCTTGCTTATGCGAAGCAGGACGAAAATACAATACCCTGGGATGTGAAAGAGGCCTATGTCCAGCCATACACCCTCCTATGGCAACATGCCCTGGAAAAACTCAAGGTAAAAGATCAACGTCCGCTATTATCCACGCCTACACATACTCCTGGCTGGATAGACCCGGCAGTATTAGTAAATCGCTTATCGCAGTACAAGGATCAATTACCTCAGGACCTCGATCTACAGATTGCAATCTGCCGTTGCGCATTAGAAGATACAACTGCAGCAATCGCCCTGGCAAAACAACTCCTGACCGGCGATAACAGGGACCTCCTCCTGTTCCTCTTCGGTCAATCAGGCATCACTCCCAAAAAAGGAAATGCCTGGATCCAGGCTGCCAACAGGAAAGGGATAGACCTGGCAGGCCACACAATACCATCCGTTTATTTAAATGGCGATTTCAAATGGAAGACTGCCCAGGAACACTATCTTGCCTATGGCGCTTACAACAGGGAGACCCATGAGTATGAAAGGGTGCCCGCTACCAGGACATCCATCCAAATCAGCTTCCCCGAAGTAACGCCACTTTCCGGCCCTGATCCGCTCTTACAGGAATACCTGGTCAGACAGGCTAAATTTTATTCCATACCAGCAGCAGATGTACCAAGATTACTTTCATTGACCCCAGCAAATCCTTCGCTGATGCTGGCTAATATTATACAGTATTTCATGCCATTATCAGGCATGTACGAAGTAGCAGAAACAACTGCCATTAC
Organism: Chitinophaga silvisoli; assembly: GCF_003412465.1. Lineage (GTDB taxonomy): Bacteria > Bacteroidota > Bacteroidia > Chitinophagales > Chitinophagaceae > Chitinophaga > Chitinophaga silvisoli. The sequence goes on along the minus strand of NZ_QTJV01000001.1, from coordinate 1,433,065 downwards.
CGCTGCCATTACCTGGTTAAAAGAACAGGCAGTTTCCTACCGGCCTACTGTCCACTTATTCATCGCCACCTGTATGCTGCATGCGGATAAAACCATACGTGCTTTAGCAGCTGAATGCTGGATCACAGGTGTCAGTACCCACACCCTGCAAAGTGAGGAAACCGGCTACATCATCGGCATCCATCAAAGCCTGGAATGGGCACCGCTGAAACGCTTCACCGACCTGCTTACCGATCACATGATGCAAATCAGCAAGCAACATAATGAAGCGCTCGAACTGCTCTTATCTGTTGTTATTGAGTGTCTGCCGGACAATCCGGTTAAGCAACTGAAAAAACTGTTAGAAATCTTTGCTGAAGTGCTGGCCGTAAACGGCCACAAAGTGACCAGACCCCTGCTAAAGGCAAAACTGACTACGTGGACAGCCATACCAGGGTATAAGAAATTGATAGCTACCCTGAGTTAAAATAAAAGATGATGTCTCCATTACAGTTTGAAAATTGAAAAATTAAAGGAGAATTTTAAAATATGCTCCCCGCTCATTCGTCTCCATCTCATATGAAGAAATTAATTGGTATAACATTAAAATGCCTAAAAGTAGTCCTCGCACTACTCTTACTATTGACAATCACAGTAATAATATATATGAGACACCCACTATTCGGAGAAAAACCTTCCGGAAAGAGATTAGAATTAATCAAAAAATCGCCGCACTACAAAGACGGACAGTTCCAGAACATTCACAATACACCACAACTCACAGAAGGCTATACCATGGGAGGTGTCCTGTACGATTTCCTGTTCAAAAAACGCTTACGCCTCCGCCCTGTAGACTCCCTGCCATCTGTAAAAACAAACCTGCTCAACCTTGCACCTGATCAGGATGTACTGGTTTGGTTCGGTCACTCCTCTTATTTCATCCAGGCAGGCGGCAAGCGCTTCCTGGCCGATCCCGTGTTTTCCGGCAGCGCCTCTCCTCTACCGGGTGGAACCAAGGCTTTCAAAGGCGCTGACATCTACACCACCGATGATTTCCCGGAAATAGATTACCTCTTCATATCCCACGACCACTACGATCACCTGGATTATAAAACCATGCTTGCACTCAAAAATAAGGTGCACAAAGTGATCTGTGGCCTTGGCGTAGGTGCACACCTGGAAAGATGGGGCTATACACCAGACCAGATCATTGAAACCGACTGGTGGCAGGATGTAAATCTTGGAGACGGATTTGCCGTACATACTGCGCCTACACGCCACTTTTCAGGCAGGAGCTTTGCCCGGAATAATACACTCTGGCAATCTTATGTGCTGCAAACTCCAGCTATGAAGATCTATATCGGAGGCGATAGTGGTTATGATACTCATTTTGCAGAGATAGGCAGGAAATTTGGTCCCATCGATTTTGCCATCCTTGAAAATGGCCAGTACGACCTTGCCTGGAAGTATATCCATATGCAGCCGGAAGAAGTGCTGCAGGCGGCAAAAGACCTGAAAGCGAAGAGACTATTGCCTGTACATTCGTCTAAGTTTACACTGGGTAATCATCCCTGGGATGAGCCTTTAAAAAGGATAAAAGCTATTGCTGATATTCCGCTGGCTACACCTATGATCGGGGAGCTGGTGGACCTGCATAATGAACAACAGCCATTTGCTGAATGGTGGAAAGGGGTGAATTGATTGAATAAATGGAGCCTGTATCAAAAGTAATCTGAAGGCATTGAGAATTACAACAACAAAAATTCTCTCCACCAGGTACCCGAATTAAATCCCAGGAATTTTACTTTTGATACAGACTCCTTTATTTGAGCACAATCCGGCAACCGGAAAAGATCTGCTCATCACAGGAACCATGAACAACACACGCTATATTGTATTTGTCTAAATGAATCTTCCCACCATGCATAGTGAACTAGAAAAATACCTGCCAGCCTTCAGGCAACAATTGAACAAGTGGATTACCTTCAGTGATGAAGAATGGGCAATCGTTTCACAACACCTGCAGCTCAAAACCCTCCGTAAAAAAGAATACTTTACCCAGGCAGGCAGCACCTGCAAAGAATTAGGTTTTATCCTTTCCGGCGCTTTACGCCTCTATCACTTAAAAGACATCGAAGAAATCACCAGTTACTTCTGCCTGGCAAATGATTTCATCTGCTCGTACAAAAGCTTCCTGAAACAACAACCCGGCTTCTCCTATATACAGGCCATTACAGACACCCTTCTCATCACCTTCACTTATGATGGCTTACAACAACTTTTAAACCACCCGCTCACCGCTCACAAAACAGAACGCTTTGGCAGACTCATTGCCGAAGATCTCATTTTCTGCTATGAAGACAGGGTCCAGGCTTTCGTCACCCAATCTCCCGAAGAGCGCTACATAAGCCTTTTGAACAACAACTCCCGCATCCTGCAACACATCCCCCAACACTACCTCGCCAATTACCTGGGCATCACACCTGTATCACTTTCGCGGATCCGTAAGCGGATCCTGGAACCCGGGAAATAGATTTTCTTATCTTTTGTTAATGCCTTTCCATTTCCACTTCCTCTAGCTTTGTTTGAAAACAACAAAGTATCAGATGACGACTGTAAATGAAAGACTGGAATGGCGCTATGCAACAAAGAAATTTGATGCAGGCAAAAAAGTTCCTGCCGATAAACTGGACCGCATTATTGAAGCAGTAAGATTGGCCCCTACCACCAGCGGACTTCAACCTTTTGAATTGATTGTAGTCAGCAACCCGGAGATCCGCGCAAAAATCAGAGCCGTATCCTGGAACCAGGCCCAGATTACCGACTGCTCACACCTCCTTGTCTTTGCCGCATGGGACGATATTACCCCCGAACGTGTCCATATGATGTTCGACCTGACCAATGAGATCCGGGGTTTTAAAAATGAAGGCTGGGAAAACTATCGCCTTCAATTACTGGAGAGGGTTGCCGGCCAGGGCAGGGAAACCAATTACCAGGTAGCCGCACGCCAGGCATATATAGGTTTGGGTACCGCCATCGTTGCCGCTGCCTTCGAAGGGGTAGACGCTACTCCCATGGAAGGATTCGACCCCGCCGCTGTCGATAATATCCTTGATTTACCTGCCAGGCACCTGCGCAGCGTCGTCATAATGCCACTCGGCTACCGGGCGGCCGAAGGGGATTGGCTGGTGAACCTGAAAAAGGTGCGCCGGAGCCGGGAAAACTTCGTCACCGAATTGAAGTAATCTACTTCCCGTCTCCTATATTAAAACGTCACTATAAGGTCACTAAAAGAGTACTTGTATATCGATTCGATATTGAGGTGCTCTTTTGGTGACCTTATGGTGATATATTAGTGATCTTTTAATGTAGAGTAAATACCCAGTTTGTCAGCTCTTTTCAGTATATTCATATTGAACCCCAAAAACCATTTTATGGCAATCGTTACAAACAACCTTCTCTTACAGTTCGTGGAAGGCACTATCGGTGATCAAATCACGATTTACAGGCGGAAAGACCGGATTATCATGGCCAAAAAACGTGGTAAATCCACCAAAAAGCCTACGAAAAACCAAGTAGCCGCCAGGCAAAAAATGGCGGAAGCTGCGGCTTATGCTGTAGCCATCCTCCAGGACCCGGAAATAAAGGCGTATTACGAGTCCAAAGCAGGTCCCGGACAGAATGCATACAACATGGCAATCAAGGACGCTTTTAAGGCCCCTGAAGTGCAAAAAATCCAGGTAGAAGAGACTACCGTGGTCGTGACAGCAAAAGACGAATTCAGGGTAGCAGAAGTGGCTGTAAAAGTGCTGGACGCTGCAGGCAACATCCTGGAAAGAGGCAACGCCATTTTAGGCAGGAACGGTGTGGACTGGTATTATAAAGCAGGCAGTTTACCCCACGGCGCGAAGGTGATTGTAGTAGCTGCAGACCTGCCGGGCAATGAGACTGTGATGGAAGTACAACTGGAATAAACCACCAGAATAATTGGCACCCGCACATCTGCAGGCGTAACAGGTAGCCTTCCTTTAGCATTCAGTATCCTGACATGTCAAATTAAAGGCAGCCTTCCTTAAGCATCTATTATACAGACGTATCAAATTAAAAACAAGTTTTAAATCGCTAAAGCCGGAGATAAAAATCCCCGGCTGCATCTCCATACCTATCCTATTCTCTTTAGTGACTGGCACCGCCATTCACCAGCAAATGCTGTCCGTTTACAAAAGATGCCAGCTCACTGGCAAAGAACTCTGCCACATTTGCCACATCCTCTACATGCGCCAGGCGCTTCATGGGATTAGCCTCAATCAGCCATTTGATAGAAGGCTCATTAGGATCTGTAAAGATCCCGGCATTGTCTACTGCGTAAGGAATAATGGAATTCACCGTTACCCCTCTATGCCCGATCTCTTTTGCCAGTACCTCTACCAGGTATTTAGGCGCGGTTTTACTGCCACCATACAGTCCTACGCCTTCGAAAGGGAAAAGAGTGGTACTGCTGGCAATATTAATAATGCGGCCACCATCAGCAATGTGCTTTGCTGCCTGTTGTAAGGTAAAGAATGCACCCTTGGTATTGATGCCAAAAAGCCGGTCATATTGCTGCTCGGTAAATTCAGTGACCGGTACATCTACCAGTTCCACACCTGCATTTGCCACAACGATATCAATCTTTCCAAATTTACTTTTGGCTTCATTGAATAAGTGTTCGATCTCCGTGGTCTGACTGACATCCGCTTTTACTGCGATTACGCTCACACCCATTGCCTGGATGTTGCTTATCACCTCATCAGCACTGGCCTTGTCCCTGGAATAATTGATGACGATATCAGCGCCCAAAGCTGCGAACCGCTCAGCGATTGCTTTACCTAAGCCTCTCGCAGAACCTGTTACGAGGGCTACTTTTCCATTTAGCGTCTTCATGTTTTTTTTTATCAAAGGTAGGCGCAGTCCGGCCCCTCTGTGAAGTAGCTGGTAAAGGATGTATTGTATAATCTTAAGATCGGGGTGTTTTCCTGTATTCTACCGGGGAGATACCGAGTTGCTTTTTGAAGAACTTACTAAAATGTGCGGTATCAGTAAATCCTAGCCGGTAAGCAATATCTTTCACCGGGAGATTGGTATTTTGTAAGAGAGAGCGCGACTCGGCAATGGACTTTTCTGAAATCCACATACCAATTGTTTTTCCTGTCTTCGCCTTTATGACATTACTGAGGTAATTGGGGTGCAGGTTTTGTGCATCTGCATAGTCCTGTAGTCTGAAAACTTCTGTAGCAGCCCCCCTGGCCAGATCACGATAATGCTTCTCCAGCAGCTTCTTGAAATTGACCACGATTTCTGATCCACGGTTGCCTTCATAAATAGGACTATAGTCCATGAAGAAGTATTCCTTGTACTTGAGCAGTAATGCGAAAAAGAGGCTGACGATAATTTTTTTACGGAAGGGTGATTGACCTGTATATTCCTGGTGGATCTGTAAATAGAGGCGTTCAAACTGGCTGAAAACCTCGGGTGTCACCGTCATGGCAGGAACAGTTTCCGTCAACAAAAAAGGAAATTCATCAAAGATATTTCCATGAATGGATTCTTTTAAGAAGGTCTCGCTGAAAGTAATCAGGTAGGCCTCCTGGATCTCTTCATGCCGGAAGGAACGGTAATGACCAGGGTTCGTAAAGTAAATAGTATTGGGCTTGAATGCAAAGGTGTGATGATCCAGGGTATAGATTCCCCTGGCCTGTTTGATAAATCCGAACACGAAGAAGTTAAGACGGCTTACCGGCAGACTAAAAGGCATGGGCTGCTTCAGGTCAGCCAGGTTAAAAATGGTGAATTCGGAATTCAGGTGAATGAGATCAGTAGGTAAATTATTATACCGGTACTGATCTGCTAATGTATCAAAGAGTAAACCTTTCTGGTTTTCATTCATGATTCTAAGTTACATATTTCTCTTATAATCCAGTTCCCGGACCTTTTGTTCCCGGCCGTTTCGTTCTTTAAAGAATTCTTCTGTATAGTACCTGGGGGCTAAGATCTTCAGGACGCTTTTGTTTTTAGTAAATTACCCCCCTGCCACAAAAAATACGATGCTCATATAACTGAATAATATCGCAAACAACACATGCATAATCGTCTCAAACCGCTTCCCCTTCCAGAGTGCTGGGGAATACCCAAAGAACTGAATAATGAGCCTTAAAACCCAGAATACCCCCATTCCCAGGCATAGTCTCCTGCCCAATACCGTATGTACCAGCTCCTCTCCTGAACTCAGGCATAAGATCCCCAGCAATAATACCACCAGGGCAATAAAGAAAGTATGAATAGTCATAATCTGCCGGTTGATCAGGCTCAGCCTTTTCAGCTCCTCTTTCCAGCTGAAGAACCAGGGAAACACGACATGACTGCCAGCTAATAATATCAACAACAAACCTATGACTCTAAAATGAATGATCATTCCTTGAAATTATAAATGTCGAAATAAATGGAGTCGATTTTATCTCCTGATCCAGTTTTAAGTGAGCATCTTTGACATGCTGCAACCAGTTCTTTTTTGAATAGAAATGGAAGAAGCCAATATTGTACGCGATGAAATTAGCAAGGTCTCTCAGGTGCTCAGTGATAAATATTTCACCACCGGGTTTAATGATCCGGGCAAGCTCTCTCATAAACTCCCTGCGCTCTGCTTCATTCCTAATTTCATGTGCAGAGAATATAACAAAGACCTTATCGGCAACTGCATCCTCCAGCGGTAATCGGTTTGTATCGGATGGTATGGTCTGCGGCAATACCGGGTAGGCTTTGCGGGCACGTTTGATGGAGATTTCTGTATGCTTTTGGGGGTCGTAAAAATCTATGATCTTCAGTGTCGCTCCTTTATATTTCTGTTCAAGCAGGATGCTCGTTTCGTCAAATCCTGCATGGATATTCACAATTACCTGTTCGGTATGATTACAGGACACCCAGTTTAACTGGTACAAAGGTGACAGGTCATAAATATACCAGGAGATAATCAGGGAAAAAATGCTGCCTGCAAGTGCGAGGCTGGCAATGATATACCATCCGAAATAATAAGCGACTGCAATCACCAGCAGGGAAATCACATAGAAATGCCAGTTGAACCGGATAATATTAAGTACCCCCTGAAAAGGTTTTCTTGCTATCGCCATGTTTCCAGTTTGCCTTTTTTCCAATGGTAGGGAATGTTATTTATAATAAAAGCATTTGCAAGTACGATATGATGGAAAGGAGTTAAAAAAGAAAAGTGGTAATCCATCACTTTTATAGGTCTGGGTGTCCAGTTTTCTCTAAGCCCTTCTATGATCAACACTTTTTTCGTCTTTGCATTATATTGAAAAGTGAAGGGAAGTGGCCCTGCAAAGCGGCGGGCTTCTTTCCAGTCTGTAAACGGAGAATGCGCCGGCAGTGGTACTGCATCTTCAGCAAGATCCAGGAAGACTTTGAAATCCGGGGATTCAAACGAGCTGGTACTGCCTGACTGAGATTGTTTTATCCTTGTGCTTGTATAATTATAATGAGTGAAGAAATTGCCGAGGTATGCCATCTTCTTTTTATCCGTTTCAGATTTGAGGATGTATAGTCCACGCAATCTTTTCCCGGCACTGTTCGTATACTTTACAAAGATCCTGTACCCAATCAGGAAAAAGTCATTGCCCATAAACTTTGGAAAACCCTTTGGCCGCAGGTGTTTTGTCTGCACCATGGCCACAGCTATAAATCCGTATTGGTCCTGCAATGTATCCAATTCAAGGCAGGGAGGAAGGAGGGCTTGTAATTGCGCTTTGGGCAGGGCAAAAGTCAACACGATAGAATAATCGAAAAATGCCTCGACTGCAAAGGGATGATTTTTAAGACCTGGAAACACGGGTGCTGAGTTTAAATGCTGTATAATAGATGAGCAGGATAAAGATACATGCGTACAGGGAATTGAACCTGCCCCATAGTAAGAGGTCCGGTGCCAGGATAAATTCAATAATATTCATGATGGCGACAATCATCATTTGCAGGATGGCATTGAACCTTGATTTGATCCCACTGATGATCCAGAGTGCCATGCCTGTTTCTAATATGCCGATGGCCAGCGTGAGTGGCCGGGCATACTGATCGCCCAGGATGCGTGCTACTATCTGTTCATGCCGGGGTACAAGGTGCAATACTTTACAGAACAATCCATTGACCAGCCAGACGAGTGCAATTAAATAAGTTAAGAATTTTCGCATGCTGAGAATGAAGATACAGGATAAATTCTATTATCAGGAGCATATAGATAAGAATAAATGCAATGTGATGCACGGGCTATTCATTCTCCAACAGATTATTATCTTAGGAGCATGAAATTCCACTTATTATCTGTACTCGCAGTATGCATGTCCGTGCCCTCCTACGCACAACCTACCGTTACCCGTCAGCAACAACAGCTCAGCATCAACTGGCCTGCCGGGAATGCCCAAAATGCTAAGGTCGTCATCGATCTTGCTGAAAAGCATCCGCTCTTCAAATCCATATCGCTCGGCCCGCAACAAATCACCGGAAATATTGATCCTGCTTTTGTGCTGACTATCGGTGAGAGAGACCTGGTGTCGCAAAACAGCTGGAACATCTTTTTTGATAAAGTACCCAACAAACCGCATCAGAGTTATCCTATCACCATTAAAAAGAGTTCGGTTGATGTAAAAAAAGAAGGCAGCCGTACGATTGTATCCATCGGTCCCATTATGGCGGCAAACTTCAAAGGGGTGCTGGAGCTTACGTTTTACAATGGTAGTCCGCTCTTCAATATTGCCGCTGTGATCAGTACCCAGGAACAGGCCAAAGCCATTTTATTTGATGCGGGATTAGTGAGCCGGCAACCTGACTGGCAAAAGATCTCATGGGTAAATACCGGGGATAGTCTGCAGCAGGCAACAGTGACCAGCAGTGATACAGCCCGTAACCTCTCAGTGAAGTACCGGGCCATTGCTGCCGATGGAAAACAAGGTTCCGTGATGGTATTCCCCCCACCTCATCAGTACTTTTATCCCCTGGATGAGGCTTTCAATTTGCAGTTTACCTGGTATGGCAATCAATACCGGCAAATGGTGAATGGGTATGGCATCGGGATCCGGCAGGACTTGCAGGGTGATCATCGCTTTGTGCCCTGGTTCAATGCTCCTCCCGGTACACAGCAACGCCTCAATTTCTTTTGCCTGCTCAGTAAGGACAATGATTTTACGGCCCTGAAGCGTTTTACCCACAATGACCAGTATGTGCAGTTACCAGGATATAAAACCATGTCCAGTCATTTCCACAACGAATACATCATGAAGGTGGTGATGGCCGGTAAGGCCACTTCGGAGCATCCTGAGTTTGTAGATGTGTTTAAGCACATGGGAGTAGATATCGTGCACCTGGCCGAATTCCATTACACTGCTGATCCAAAGGGGCCGGATGAAAAACGGTTACCACAGCTGAAAGCATTGCATGAGCTTTGTGAAAAACAATCCGGCAAGGATTTCCTCTTATTGCCCGGAGAGGAGCCGAATGAATTCTTTGGCGGGCATTGGCTGAGTTTCTTTCCTAAACCGGTTTACTGGGTCATGTCAAGAAAAGCGGATCAGCCTTATGTAGAATATAACAAGGAGTATGGAAAAGTATATCATATCGCTGATAAAGCGGAGATGCTGCAATTGCTGAAAGATGAAAAGGGGCTTACCTGGACTGCGCATCCAAGAACGAAGGGATCGGTGAATACACCTGATGCTTATAATAAGGAAGCTTTCTTCCTCTCTGACCGTTTTATGGGAGCTGCCTGGAAGGCGATGCCGGCAGACCTTTCACAGCCCAGGCTGGGGAAAAGAGTGCTGGACCTCATGGATGATATGAATAACTGGGGGGTGAAGAAAAGCGTGATCTGTGAGGCAGACCTGTTCACTATTACGCCGCAGAATGAAATGTATGCACATATGAATGTGAATTACCTGATGCTGGACCAGTTACCCGCTTACAAAGACGGCTGGCAGCCAATACTGGATGCAATGCAGCATGGGAAGTTTTTTGTAAGTACGGGAGAGGTATTGATGCCGAAGTTGAAGATCAATGGGCAGGTGTCCGGCGGGCAGGTGCAATTGGGGGCGAATGGGATGGCTGATATTGAGCTGCAATTGACTTGGACGTTTCCAATGAATTTTGTTGAGATTGTTTCGGGAGATGGGAAGCAGGTGTATAGAGAGAAAGTTTCTTTGAAAGATACGGAGGCATTTGGGGAGAGGAATTTTCATTTTAAAAGCAAGCTGGCAGGTAGAAAATGGGTAAGGATAGAGGCCTGGGATATTGCTGCTAATGGGGCGTTTAGCCAGACATTCTGGTTATAATAGAACAGGGGGTATCAAAAGTAAATTGATGGCATTGAGAATTCAATAAAAGGAAATTCTCTCCATCTGTGATCCGGATTAAATACCGGAAATTTTACTTTTGATACACCCCCTGTATTTAATCATGTCGCCTTCTTCTTATACTTATGAGAAAAGATAAATAATGGAATACTTGAAGTAGTCAGCACTGCACCTGATCCTAACATCCATTTGGCTGCCGCAGAATTATCTTCATTGTTATAAGCATTGGCAATTGTGCTCACCAGGCCGATGAGTGTAAGCGGAACCCCTATGCCTAAAGAGGTCCAGCCCAGTGCCTGGAAGGTCTTATGTTTCTGCCAGTTTTCACTGCTTTTATCATAATTGATCCTGGCTTTTCTTTCAAGGGAATCATACTTATGCTGCGAAGATGAAAATGCATAAGCCAGGGACACGCCTACATGGCTGGCCTTATACCCTCCCTTGTTCCAACGCTCATAATTCCCCGATAGCAGCAGGTGCCTGCTTAAGCTGGTGCCGATATTTACACCATAGGTAGTAGACCCATTCTCATAATAAGTCCTGTTATCAGCAAAATAAGTAAGTCCCACCTGCGGCTCTGCAAATAAGGAGCGGTACCTGATATTCGCGCCTAACTTAACAGGAATCGCAAAGAAATCATAACCTTTGATAGTGCTGCCATGGTACCGGATAGCCCCCGTTTGCAGGGATGCTCCAAAGGTACGATTGATCCTGTGCAGGTATTTTACCGAAGCACCCACACCATAGTTATATCCACCATAAGGCATGTAAGAATTATGCCTGAAATCGCCTACAGGTATGGCAAATTCGGGTCCGGCTGACAGCTGTGCATACAATACAGGTTGAAAGGCTACTAACAACAGAATAAGGGAAAATGTGGATTTCATTTAGCGTTTATTGAAAATGTTTACCCATCGTATCTTTCTGGTGTTTCCATAATTCCTGGAACACCGGGCTATGATGCAGGAGATGTTCGAAAGTACCTTCATCTACGATCCTCCCCTGGTGTAATACATACACATAATCAAATTGTGGTAACAAATGCAGGCGATGGATGGAAGATATTACCGCCTTGTCCGCAAATGCTTCGAACAATTTGTTGTAGATCATAGCTTCGGTTTTGGGATCTACACTGCTGGTAGGTTCATCCAGCAGGACTACTTCACTCTCCCTGGCGGCAAGGATCCCTCTTGCCAGTGCCAGTCTTTGTTTTTGTCCGCCTGAAAGGTTCACGCCTTTTTCACGAATATCTGATTCAAGACCTAAAGGTAACTGTTTGATTACTTCTGTAAAATGCGCACTTTCGCACACCGCTGTAATATCTGCTTCCGTGAATGGTAAGCCGAGCGTGACATTGTAAGCAATGGTGTTCTCAAAGATCTCCGGTTCCTGCGGAAAGAGGGTGACAGTTTCATTGAGGGTATCGAGGTCATAAGTGCGGCCATCTACCCTGAGCTCAAAACCGGGACGGGGGTCGTACAATCCTCTCAACAGGGATAAGAGGGTACTTTTACCGCTGCCACTCTCCCCTATCAGGGCAATGCGCTTACCCCGGTCAATAGTGATGTTCAGGCTATGCAGACTTTGTGGTCCATGCTCAGCATCGTATTGTTCCCGGTGGGAGAAGTTTAGTTCCCTGATAGAAATTGACTGCCAGGTATCAGGCAGGTCGGTAGGTGCATCCGGACGATGGTGTTGTTTGAAAGCGGTGTCAATGTTTGCCGCCGTTTGTACAGAAGTATTGTATTGGGTAATGTCCGTATACTGCCAGGCAAAATCGTAGAATACGCTGGTAAACTGGTTCACATATCCCAGCAGGGTAACCAGTCCGGCCACATAAAAGACTTTTCCCGGTTCCCAGTATTGCAACACATAACCTACTGCTACCACACAGTAAATGATGGTAATGAGGATATCGGCTACAAACCATTTCCATTCATTGATGCGGACGTTCTTTTTGAAGGGAGGAAGGATCTGATGAACTTTGCCCAGCAGTCCTGTTTCCATACTCTTTTCAAGACGCAGGGTAATGACGGTCATGATATTGGAAAGACTATCAAAGAGTGTAGATGACACCACGTGTTCCTTTTCATTCACCTCATCCAGGGTGCGGATGAAGGGCTTATCGAATTTAAAGATGACCCATATGGTGATGATGCCCAGCACAACACCGATGGTACCGAATAAAGGAGAAAAGTAGATGATAGCGATGACTGAAAAGATCAGTTTACCCACAGCCCGGAGGTACATAAAGCCATGGTCGAAGAAAGTCTTTAATGCTTCGTAGGCCTTACGGATGCGGTTGATAGTAGCGCCACTGTGGTGGTCCTGGTGCCATTTTACAGGCAGGTGCAGCACCTGGTGGTAACGTTCATGGAGGAAGTTGCGGCTCAGGTTGAAGGCCAGTTCCCGCTCCATGACACGGGCAGGCCCGTGGAAACACCACTCCAGTAATTTGAGACCGAAATAGCTGGCGGCGTACAGAAATGCGTAATGTAAGACCTGTTGTGTATCCTGCTGGATCTTGTTGATAAACCACCCGAGCAGCATAGGATATAAGGCGTAAATGATGGCGGAAACGGTGAACATGGCATAGACCAGTACGTATCTTTTTCTTTCTTTCCGTGCGTAGTGCCAGGCTGTACTTAACAGGGAAACATATGGGTTTGCCATTGCAAAAAAATCTTCTTAGGTAAGGTGCAAAGATATAAAAAGCATTTTTCCCTGGCACAAAATTGGTTGTGGTTTTACTAAAAATATTAGCATATGGCAAACAAAGATGATTTACAGCATAGCGATCAGGGCAATACTATTAAGGACCCGGATCAGTGGACTACCGGCGATGAGCCAATGACTGGCGCGCAACGTTCCTATCTTCACACCCTGGCGGGAGAAGCAAAAGAAGAGATTGATGAGGATATGACCAAGGCGGAAGCTTCTAAAAAGATTGAAGAATTGCAGGAGCAAACGGGTAGAGGTAAACAACAAAATGACTAATTGAGAAGCAAATCCCCGGACTTTGCCCACGGCAAGGCCCGGGGATTCTTTAAGGTAGGTTCTTTGTATCTTTGCCCTCCAAATCACTCAACATGGAATCAAAAGATCCGCTTCACGGCCTTACGCTCGAAAAAATACTCATTCACCTGGTAGATTCCTTTGGCTGGGATGAACTGGGGTACCAGATCCGGATCAATTGTTTTATCAGTAATCCTTCTATACAATCCAGTCTTAAATTCCTCCGCAAAACACCCTGGGCGAGAACCAAGGTGGAAGATTTCTATAAAGATGCACTGAAAAAAGGGAAGCTGAAATAATTCAGAAGTACATTGAAAGGCAAAAAAGTTCGTGAACGGCACCTTAAAAAAGGGGCCGCTGAAATAAGCTGACTGTACTCAGGGCTGCAGCGAGTTCAACTAAATTCATGGGTAGAGCAATTATTGACCTAAAAACCCTACGCATGAGACAAGTTTTACTCTTCGTCACTGCATTACTATGCAGCACCCTATCATTTGCACAAAACTACTGGAGACCCCACACCGACGGTGCCAGAATTACACCCGACAAAGCAGTATCCCGCCTCGCATTTCCAGCCGAATACAAATTGTTCGACCTGGATTTATCACCATTAAAGACCGAGGTATTCAGGGCTGTCGGCAAAACTTCCGCACAGGGCATCATCATTTCCCTGCCTAATGCAGACGGACAGATTGAACAATTCGAAATTGTAGAAGCATCTAATTTTGAGCCTGCCTTGCAAGCGAAATTTCCTGAGATCAGGGCATTTTCAGGAAAAGGTGTTACCGACAAATCCGCAATTTTGAAGCTGAGCATCTCTCCACAAGGTATCCAAAGCACTGTATTCCGCGTGGAAAAAGAAACTGAATTCATTGAGCCTTTTTCTGCTGACCACACGGTGTACACAGTATTTAAAAAACAAGCAAAATCATTGCCCTGGAAATGCTCCACGCCCGAGCAGAAACTGGCAACTGACCTGAGCAACAGCGTGACAGCCAGGTCTACCGGTGACCTGAAAACACTGCGATTGGCGCAATCTGTGACTGCCGAATACTCCAACTATTTTGGAGCTACAAGTTCCAGCCAGGTAGCCCTGGTGCTAGCAGCTGTCAACGCTACACTTACCCGTTGTAATGGCGTGTATGAAAAAGACCTCGCCATTCACCTGAACCTGATAGCTTCGACTACCAACGTATTTTATTACAACGCTTCTACCGATCCTTATTCCAATGCCAGCACAGGTGCCTCAGGATCCTGGAACAGCGAGTTACAAAATACGCTGACTTCCGTAATCGGTGCGGCCAACTATGATATCGGTCACCTGTTTGGTGCCTCCGGTGGTGGTGGCAATGCCGGTTGTATTGGTTGTATCTGTGTGGATGGTTCAAAAGGTAGTGGTTTTACCTCTCCTGCTGATGGCATTCCACAGGGCGATAATTTCGATATCGATTATGTGGTGCATGAAGTAGGGCACCAGCTGGGTGCCAACCATACCTTCTCTTATGGCAATGAGGGCACTGGTGTGAATGTGGAACCCGGTTCTGGTATTACTATTATGGGTTATGCCGGTATTACCGGCTATGACCTGGCCCCCCATTCAATTGATATCTTCCACGCCGTTTCTATCAACCAGATCCAGACGAATCTTGCCAGCAAGACTTGTCCTGTCACCACCAGTATCTCGGCTAACAATGCGACTCCCGTAGTGAGTGGCGGTGGTAGTTATACCATTCCTATCAGCACTCCCTTTGCGCTGACTGGTTCTGCCACTGATGCCAATGCCAGCAATGTGCTTACTTATTGCTGGGAGCAGATTGACAATGCATCTACCTCACAGACAGGGTCCAGCAGCGTAGCCAGTGCTACTAAGGCATCTGGTCCTAACTGGATTTCATTTGCACCCACTACCTCTCCTACCCGGCTGTTTCCTAAGCTGGCTACAATCCTGGCAGGTAACCTGGTATCGGGTCCGCTCTCGGGTGGAGATGCAGGTGCAAATACCGAAGCTTTGAGCTCAGTAGCAAGAACCCTGCACTTCAGGTTAACTGTAAGAGATAATGCCCCGTATAGTTCTACCGCTCCCGTTAGTGTGGGTCAGACCAACTATGCTGATGTAACGGTGACTGTAAGCAATGCAGCAGGTCCGTTTGCTGTGACTGCACCTAATACCGCGGTATCATGGGCAGGGAATTCTTCACAGACAGTCACCTGGAATGTGGCCAGTACCACCGCATCGCCGGTAAGTACTGCTAATGTTAAGATTTCCCTCTCTACTGATGGTGGTAATACATTCACTACCCTGGTAGACAGTACCCCTAACGATGGTAGTCAGGTCGTAACAATTCCGAATACCCCTACCACAACCGCCAGGATAAAAGTTGAAGCAGTAGGAAATATCTTCTTTGATATCTCTAATACTAACTTCACGATCACTGCGGGCACAGGATGTTCTGCACCTACAGGCTTAACTTCATCCGGTGTTACCACTACTGCTGCTACCATAGGCTGGACTGCGGTAAGTGGGGCAGCATCTTACAAGGTGGATTACAAGGCTGCTTCATCCAGCACCTGGATCAGTGCTGCCACTGCTACTACGGCCACGTCTATAGGATTGACCGGGCTTACACAGGGTACGACCTACGACTTCAGGGTAAGAACTACCTGTAGCAGTGATACCAGCGTATATAACAGTGCACAGTTTACTACCATCTCTACAGATAGCTGTAATGTGCCTACCGCGTTGACCAGTGCTGCTATCACTTCTACAGGGGCTACTGTAAGCTGGACAGCTGCAAGTGGTGCATTGAGTTATGATGTAGCTTATAAGCTGAATACATCGTCTACCTGGACGACTGCCGCTACGGCCACTACTTCCACTTCAGTAACCTTAAGCGGGTTAACTGCTGCCTCCCTGTATGACTGGAGAGTAAGGACCAATTGTGCAAGTGGCAGCGGTTCATATGTTGCTGCACAGTTCACGACCTTAACAGCTTCAGGATGTTCCAATACTAAGGATACAAGTACCAATGGTACGATCTCCGGTGCTGCAACGATTCCATTCAATACAAATATTACAGGGCTGATCAGTCCAAGTGGTGATATAGACAATTACAAGTTTGTGATCACTACCAGTGGTACAATTACTATTACACTGAGTACACTGCCGGGTGACTACGACCTGAAACTGCTGAACAGCTCAGGTACGCAAATCGCTATTTCACAGGCAGGAGGTACTACCAGCGAAAGCATCAGTGGTACGATCAGTCCGGGTACTTATTATGCACAGGTATATGGTTATAGCGGGGCAAACAGTGCAACTACCTGCTACACTCTGAGAGTGGCACTGGGTACAGCCAGCCGTTCTGAGGCCATCAGCGGTGATGCAGAAAAGGTACAGGTTTATCCAAACCCGGCTACTAACGTGGTGAACGTAAATCTTTCCAATGTGAAAGGAAAATCAGAGGTAGGGGTGTATGATGTGAATGGCCGCCAGGTGTTGCGTAGAGAAGTGAACGCGGTGAATGCACAACTGGATATTTCAACCTTATCTCCGGGTATTTATATTATCAAAGTGAAGAATGGAACGAAAGAAGTGAGTACGACGAAGATTATTAAACAATAATTTAAAAAAAGTAAGGCCGGAGATCAGTTTCTCCGGCCTTACTTTTTTATTACTTTACTAATTCGCCCATCATCTGGAACATGCCTGTTACCTTCATTCCCTTTCTCAGCCCCTCAAATCGCATATTCTCAGGTACTACATACATATCTATGGTAAAGAAATCCTTCACATCCGGATTGGTCACCAGGCGTACTTTCATGATATACCCTTTTAAAGCGCCATCTTCCAGCAGCACAGTTTCCTTCAGGTCCTCCACCTCCCCGATAAAATCAAAACAGCCACACTGTGCAAGGTCTTTATTCGGGATGTAAGCTGTATATTCAGGACTGTACTTCAGCTCTCCCTCATCGTCATTGGTATAAATATCCAATACATACACAATACCACTGATCTTAACCAGGTGCTTCTTCTGCTTTAAATAAAGCTCCCTGTTTTCCGCATAGTCGGTTGCAAAATAGGTAATACCAAATGTATCTTTGCCGGCACCTGTAATCACTGCTTCCAGGTTATCTACATTCTCCCATTCACTGATGAACTTATTCTCTACATCAATAAAGTAATCTGTTTTGATCACAGGAATGATCGTTTTGGCCCTTTCATTCTCGATGAGCACTCTAAACTTCACATCATCAAATTCTACTTCACTTACTTTCAATCCATTGTTTTCATATACAGGTTCATTAAGGATGCCCTTAACGAAATATTCTCTCAGTGCATTACTACCGCCGGGCTGCCTGTAAGATTCAAAACCAAATATAGCGGCCCATGTATTGCTCATATCATAGGTATTCGCTTTGGCGATCGTCAGTCCGGCCTGGTTGGTTGTTGACGGTGCGACAATCTCTTCCAGGTCTTCAAAGTAATTCTTTTCTTTTGCCAGTTCTATACCGAAAATAAGGTTGGTTTGTTCAGTACTAAAGCCTGTAAAATTGTGATAAGAAATCTGCTCTCCATCTATTTTATACGGGCATGCAATCTTACCTTTTTGTCCGGTGCTGAAATGATATTGCACTACGATTGCGCCGGAGGTTTGCTCATCATAATCAGCATGAAATAAAACGACATAGGAATTAATTTCACCTGCTGCAAGCTGCCGTTCGAACCTCTCTTCCATCTTACTCACCGCATCATCGGCTGATAAATTGTAGGATTTATCTTTCCCAATGAGGAAAAGAAATCCGGCTACGGAGCCATCGTTCCTTTCGTAGGCAGAGATGGGGGCATTGTTTCCCTGTTGCTGCATGATGATAAACCTGACAATGTGTTCATAGTATCGGCTCATTAAGGTAAACAAATCAATGTCTTGTGGCTGTTCTTTCTTTTTGAAGATGTCTAATAGTCCCATATTACTTGTTGTTAACAAAATGCTATGGAACAAATATAATAAAATCCAAATACAACATAATGAATATTTATATTTATATAACTCAATTTAAACCGGTTACAAAACGCTGACCGTCATCATGGTTTTATCAATGAGTCTTACCAGTCTTAATTTTCCCGCGCTTATTTTTAAAATTCCGGCGCTAAAACCAGCTATTCTTCATTATTTTTTTACGCACTTCCTGTTGACAAGTTTTAAAACGTGTCAGCTATCGATCCGGTATTTTGCAGCCCGAAGCATGAAGAATGTTTAAACCCATTACAAGCCATGAATTACGTTATCAAAAGAAATGGTGAGTTCGAGCCCTTTAAAGCCTTTAAGATAAAAGACGCTATAGAAAAGGGATTCATCAGTGTGAATAAAAAACCTGATGAGGCGATATACCAGCAGGTGAATGCACAACTTTTACATAAAGAGGTATGGTCGGTAGAAGAGATCCAGGATATCATTGAGAAGGAATTATTTGCACACAGTCATTTTGAGGTGATGCGGGCATTTATGTTGTACAGGCATACCCGCAAATTACAAAGGGAGCATGTGCATGGTCTGACTCCGGCTACGACACTGGTGGATAGTACGCAAACTATTGAAGAATACATTTCACAAACGGATTGGCGCATCAATGCCAATGCGAATACATCTTATTCCAATGCTGGCCTGGTGAACAATGTAGCAGGAAAGATCATTGCGAATTACTGGCTGGATAAAGTGTATTCACAGGAAGAGGGATATGCGCACCGGAACGGGGATCTTCACATTCATGATATTGATTGTCTGACGGGGTATTGTGCAGGATGGAGTTTACGTGCATTGCTGAATGAAGGTTTCAATGGTGTAAGAGGACGTGTGGAAAGCAGGCCGCCCAATCACTTCCGGGAAGCACTCGGGCAGATGGCGAACTTCCTGGGCATCCTGCAAAGCGAATGGGCTGGTGCACAGGCTTTCAGCTCTTTTGATACTTACCTGGCACCTTATGTTTTTAAGGATCATTTAGCTTATGAAGAGGTCCTGAAAGCGGTGAGGAGTTTTGTGTATAACCTGAATGTGCCGGCCCGCTGGGGACAATCTCCCTTTACGAATATTACGATTGACTGGACGGTGCCGGAGGATTTAAAATTACAATTCCCGACTAAGAAAGATCTTCATCTCTTTGAGGGTATTACAGATCCTGTCATCATTCAAAAAGCAAAAGACAGGGGTGTTGAGCGATTATCAGAGCTGACCTATATTCATTTTCAGCAGGAGATGAATATGATCAATAAGGCGTATTATACAGTGATGACGGAGGGCGATGCGAACGGTCAGCCTTTTACATTTCCAATTCCTACGGTGAATATCACGGAGGATTTTGACTGGTATGGGGAGAATACAGATCTGCTCTTTGCAAACACAGCACGGATAGGTTCCTCTTATTTTCAGAATTTTATTGGCAGTCAGTACATCTATGATGACAATGGGAATCGTGTGGAGAATCCAAATGCTTATAAGCCCAATGCGGTGAGGAGCATGTGTTGCAGATTACAACTGGATCTGCGTGAATTGCTGAAGCGTGGAAACGGGCTTTTTGGAAGTGCAGAAATGACGGGGAGTATTGGGGTGGTGACCATTAACATGGCACGGCTGGGCTACCTGTATAAAGGTGATGCACATGCATTGTACAAACGTCTTGATCTTTTGCTGGACCTGGCGAAATCAACGCTGGAAAAGAAGCGGGTCTTTATCCGGGATATGTATGACAGGGGATTGTTCCCTTATACAAAACGCTACCTTACGCATTTCAGGAATCATTTCTCTACTATTGGTGTGAATGGTATCAATGAGATGATCCGGAATTTTACGAATGACCAGGATGATATTATATCCGAAACAGGTCGTGAGATGGCGGCTGCGGTGCTGGAACATATTCGCAACAAGATGACGCAGTACCAGGCAGAGACAGGCAATCTCTATAACCTGGAGGCTACGCCGGCGGAGGGTACTACCTACCGGTTTGCGAAGGAGGATAAGAAACGTTTCCCTGAGATAATACAGGCGGGGACGGATAATAATATCTATTATACCAATAGTTCACAGATCCCGGTGGATTATACAGATGATCCTTTTGAGGCGCTTTTATTGCAGGATGAGTTGCAGTGTAAGTATACGGGAGGGACGGTATTGCATTTGTATATGAGGGAAAAGATCAGTACCCCCGAGGCGTGTCGTAACCTGGTGAAGAAGGTATTATCCCAGTTCAGGTTGCCTTATATTACAGTAACTCCTGTGTTTAGTATTTGTCCGGAGCATGGGTATCTTTCAGGGGAACATGAATATTGCCCGGTGTGTGAGGATGAGCGTCAGAAGTGCCTGGTGTATACACGGGTAATGGGGTATCACAGGCCTGTGGAGAGTTTTAATATTGGTAAGAAGGGAGAGCATAAGCAAAGGGTACATTTTACAGAAAAGAGTTGTAGTGAATAAACCGATTCATAGTATTTCACCTTTTACCCTACTGGATTATCCGGATAAGACAGCCTGCATACTTTGGTTTGCAGGCTGTAATATGAGATGTGTGTATTGTTATAACCCGGGAATTGTGCTGGGAAAGGGAACGCAGAGTTATGCAGATGCCCTGGCGTTTTTAAGCAGGCGGAAGGCCTTGCTGGATGGGGTGGTCCTGAGTGGTGGTGAGTGTACTTTGCATAAGGGGCTGCCTGATTTTTGCCGTCAGCTGAAAGCGGAGGGATGGCTGGTAAAGGTAGATACGAACGGGTCAAACCCGGGGATGATGGCGGACCTCCTTACGCATGGCTTGATAGATTATGTAGCGCTGGATTATAAGGCACCGGCGGGTAAATATTTTGCTGTTACGCAGTCTTCATTGTATACAAAATTTGAAGAAACGCTGGAGCTATTGATGAGAGGGGATGTAAAATTTGAAATCAGGACGACTGTGCATGCAGATTTGCTGCATGAGGAGGATTTGCAGGCAATGGTAGATGATCTGGGGTTGCGGGGATTTGAAGGGAGCTTGTTTATACAGCATTTTATAAATGATACAATTACGCTTGGCAAGCTGGAAGGTACGCGGAAGAGGATTGATCCGGGGAGGGTGAAGCATCATTGTATTGAATTGATAGTAAGGAATTAAAGTTTTTCCAGGTTTTTGTTTGTTAGTGATCAGCCCGCCCCGGTGAAACCCGCTACAGGAAGATATAAATTATTGATAATCAATAAATTTATCCACCTGATTGCACTAATGTGTAAGAGTTATTATATTTGTAACTGAAACTATACTATGAAAATGCAGGTGCAGACCACAACATCAAATGGAAACCATATTTCAATTCTTCAGCATCTATGTAGATCGAAAGATTAGAATGTTCCAGTTACCTATGCATTTGACCTGGTTAAACAACTAAAAACTCAACATGGCTGAAGACGCAAAGCAGGAAAAAGAAATACTCGCTGAATTAAAAAAGGATTTCCCACTGACGAAAGAGTCGATCAAAGAAATCAATTTGGGCCAATTTTCTTCTTTTCGCCAGGGTGGTAATTTTAAAATTACTTATGCCTGGAGACTTGCCAATAGTTTACAACAAGTAATTTTTGTCAAGTACAGGAATGCAGCCAAATCTAACGCGGCGGATAATTCCAGATATGCGGGTGTCTGTATCAACCTGGCGCATCCATTGCCAGAATTTAAGATTACAGCTAATACTGAGAATGATAAATTCCTCAATTTATATTTGCCTAATTCGGTGAAGGTAAAGACGGTGCCGGCTTTCAATCATAAATACATCCTGGAATCTACTGATCCGGGTACGATTGAGCAGGTGATTGGTATTGAGTTTTTTAATAAGATTATGACGGTGCAGGACCTGAATGTGGAGGTAAAAGAGCGTAAATGCCTGATTTATGGTGTGCATCCTTTTAACTATGAGAGTTGTAAAGTGATGTTTCAGCTGGCGGAGGATATTGTGAAGATGGATCGGGTGCAGCAGGTTGCAGAATAATTTTTAAAGGCCGGAAAGATTCCGGCTTTTTTTATGGATGCACCTATGGTTCGTCAGGCATAGGTGCCTATTCCGTGCTGTTAAAAAGTTCTTATCTTTAGGTCATGCAACATCTCTTTGTTTCCAATACGCCTCCCCCGGTAGCACAATAAGCTAATCAACCGGTTCTCTTTCTTACAACCTGTGCACCGTCCGTGCACACAAATCTTTTATTTTGAAAAATTTCAAATACCCATTCATGGTATTGCTGGGAGGCGCTATGTATGGAACGATGTCGTCATTCGTTAAAATGTCATATACCTGGGGCTATTATGCGGCC
Organism: Chitinophaga silvisoli; assembly: GCF_003412465.1. Taxonomy (GTDB): domain Bacteria; phylum Bacteroidota; class Bacteroidia; order Chitinophagales; family Chitinophagaceae; genus Chitinophaga; species Chitinophaga silvisoli. The sequence continues at coordinate 1,410,366 of NZ_QTJV01000001.1, read as the reverse complement.
GAAATATCCTTTGCACAAGCCTTGCTGTCCGCCCTGTTCCTGGGATGCATTCCCGGGAAAACAGCGCTTAGGGGCAAGTCATGGATTTCCCTGTTGCTCACCGGTAGTGCGATAGGTCTTGCAAATTTTCTATATTACCAGTCTGTAAGCTATATTTCTGCATCTTTGGCCATTGTCATCCTGATGCAGTTCACCTGGTTTAGTCTCCTGCTGGAATGGATCATCTTCCACCAGCGGCCCGGCAGGCCGGAACTCATCACAGTGTTCTTTATTTTAACCGGCACTATCATGGCCGGTGATCTGCTGCGGGAAGGAGCACTCGCCATTTCCTGGCAGGGTATCGCCTTTTCCTTATCTGCCTCTCTCGCTTATGCCCTCTATATTGTGGCTAACAGCCGGGTAGGTAAAGGGGGGAACTGGCAAACGAAAAGTGCCCTCATTATGGCAGGCTCCGCTCTGACTATTTTTGTGATCAATGCAGGTACTATTAGCGCACATAATCACTTTGGTGCGGGTTTCCTGCTATGGGCTTTGTTCTTTTCAATCGTTGGCACTACGATACCTACAGCCCTCTTTGCCGTGGGTATTCCGAAAATAGGGGCAGGGACCAGTGCCATACTGATGACGATCGAATTTCCTGTAGCCGTGTTATGCGCACATTTTATTCTTCATGAAAGAATTACATTGGTACAGGTGACAGGTATCGTCATCATGCTGGCGGCCATTTCAGTTATGAATTATTTCAAATCATTAAAAAGGTAATCAATGTTCTATATCAGCGACATTCAAAAGACACCACCAGCCGAATTTAGGACACCGCTGCAGGAGCTCGTGTATACCACCCTGCAACGCATGCAGGTACCTTTCGAAAGGGTGGATACGGACGAAGCCATTACCATGGAAGATTGTATCCTGATCAATGAAAAGCTGAACGTACAGATCGTGAAGACCCTCTTTCTTTGCAACCGGCAGCAGACTAATTTCTACCTCTTTGTGACGACTGCCGATAAGCCTTTCGTTACCAAAGATTTCAGCAGTGCGGTAGGAATTCCGAGGGTATCATTTGCCTCTGTGGAGTTATTAAACAAGCTGTTGGGGACCCCGGTAGGCGGTGCCACCATCTTTGGGACCCTGCTGGACAAGGAAAACAAAGTTCAGGTGATGATTGACAAAGATGTACTTAATGAAGAATGGTATGGCTGCAGTGACGGTACGCCCAGGGGCTATATGAAAATAAGCCGGGACTGGATACTCAATGATTTTCTCCGGCATACACAACATACGCCTACATTTATCCAGGTATAGCATATGTATGAAAGCGGGAATTCACCCAGGGAGGAAAGAAAGCCCGTTTTTTTAAATTAAAGAGCCTGTAGCAAAAGTAAAATGTTAAGAATTTGAAGATATGGAATGCTCAATAACTTCAAATCACTTTTGATACAGGCTCTTCCTGTTTATATTACGCCAATAGCGCCAATATTCTCCTCCTGCTTCATTCGCTTCTTATACTTAAAATATTGATAAGTCTTCTTCCAGTCCTTTCATACGAAGCATCTGGTGGATTTCATTATCATCTTTATAGTGCTCTGTCATTCCAGCACATATTGTACATTGTCCTCCAATTCCTGCGGTGTAAGCATAAGTGAGTATAGGTTAGGGTTATTAAAAATATAAATATATAAAAATTTCAATATGCTCCAATGATTATCATCATGCGTTATTAGCCTAAACAGCGCTATCTTGCAGCCGGTTTATAGAAAAAAGCATCGATACAATGAAGAAACTGATTGGATACTTTCTATCCCCCATCCATTATATATTCTTTGGTGGTCTCTTATTGATTTTCCACCCTATCCAGTGGCTCTGTCTTAAAACAGGAGGCTATAAAGCCCATAAAACCTCCGTTGATATACTGAACGGCCTGTTATCCTGTACCTATCTCCTGCTCGGCAGCCGGGCCCGCTTTGTGAACCAGCAGGCATTGCCTACTGACCGTCCGATTATCTTCGTGGCTAACCACCAGAGCATGTACGACATTCCACCCCTGATCTGGGGCTTGAGGAAACACCATGCTAAATTTGTTTCCAAAATAGAACTGGCCAGTGGTATTCCCAGCATTAGCTTTAACCTGAAGTATGGAGGTGCCGCGAACATTGACCGTAAAGATAAAAAGCAGTCTATGGGTGAGCTGCTCAAACTGGGTGCCCGTATGCAGGAAAAGAACTGGTCTGCCGTCATCTTCCCTGAAGGTACCCGTAGCCGGAATGGCGAAATGAAGCCTTTCATGACCGGCGGGGTGAGCATTCTTCTCAAAAAAGTGCCCAATGCTCTCATAGTTCCTGTCGCCATTAATGGCAGCTGGAAGTTTTTCAGGTACGGAAAATTCCCACTCAGCACTTTTGAAAAAATGAGCTGGACTATCCTTGCTCCTATTGAAACTGCCGGCCGATCCGCAGAGGAAGTTTTGCTGGAAGCAGAGAATGCTGTCAGGAAAAGTATTGAAAATCAATAGTAAATTCTACCATTCGCCTACTTTTGTATCATGAATCGTTTGTTTGTATACGGCACTTTGCGCCCGAATGAAGAAAATGCGCACATTCTTGAGGCTATTGGTGGTACATTTAAGAAAGGGTTCATTTATGGTACTCACTACACATCCGGTTTCGGCCCGGGTAAGGAATATCCTGGTGTAGTGCTTAGCGGTACAGGCAAAATTCCCGGCTATATCTTCTACTCCGATCAGCTGGCCAATTCCTGGACTGCGCTGGATGAATTTGAAGGTGAAGGATATTACCGGGTAAGTGTAGAGGTGCAGCTGGAAGACGGCACAACGACCACTGCATATATTTATACGACCGACGCACCATGAGATGGGTAATTAGGGGCTGAAGGTGATGACAATACAAAAATCAGCAGGGTGCAGATGATTGCTTCTTTAGGTGTCATAGCAGGTTTATTTTATGCCATCCATTTCCCTACGTACGGAAGTATAGACATGATCTAATACTGACCTGACCATCAGGTGGCGGGCCTCTTTATAGGAACAAAAACCATATATAGATATTTTGCCAGTTACTTTGATCCTGCCGTGGATGCGGTACCACATGACCAGGATACTGTCTCCTTTGGGTCTGTATAAAAATTCCTCAAATTTTACAGGGACAATGGTTTCGAATTTAAAATACTTGAATATAGGAACCCACATGATACCATGTTTAATATTGTTTATGGATATGCTTACACCGGAGCAGGCATCCTTTGCCCTTACACCGCTTGAATCTTCCAGGTAATGAACGCTTAATGGCACATCTTTTAAAGTGCTGGCTCCAACGCAGCTATTGGTACCTACGGTATGACCTTTTAAATATGTAAGCTGAATCACTTCGCTTTCCCAATCATCTTCTCTTTGGGTTTCAAGATGGCTTTGGTATAAGTTGGCACTTAGTTGTACCGTACTGAAAATAATTATAAGAATGCTAAATAGTATGAGGAAGATGATCAGGGCTTTGTGAATGCGGGTCATGTACAGGGGCTATTAGTTGTTCCAAGATAGTGAAAAAAGAAGAGGTTGAATCAAAAGTAATCTGAAGGTATTGAGAATTACATAAAAGAAAATTCTCTCCATCAGGTACCCGAACCAGATGCCGGGAATTTTACTCTTTGATACAACCTCTTCCAGATTATTCAACTGTAATACTTGCCATGTGATATTTCAGGTTTTCACTTTTTCGTTTGGAGGTGATGACCATTACCTGGTTTCCTCCATCCTGCGTTATACCATCGAATTCCATAGCGTAACCGGATGAAAGGGATGGTTTTTTGTCAATAAAGACCTTACTAAATTTCCCATCTTTAGTGGCGCTTACACAGGCGATGGCCAGTATATTTTTTTGCTTCTTTTTAGGTAAGTAGGCTACTTTTGACTTAGCAGGATCTACTTCGGTATTTTTACGGCTGTCCATGAACAAGAAGCGCAGGCCATCGTCGGCTGTCTTCAGGACGATGGTGCCTCCATATTGTTCAAAGCCAGTTGCAATCTGGTGTTTGGTGATCTTTTGTTTCCATTCCAGTTCCTGTTGCTGGTTGAATTTGAATACGTAAAGATCGCCGAATTCATAATGCACGGAACCGGTAGGCCCATATTCCCTTTTTATCATGGTTGTATTACCTGCATAAGAGATATTTGGATTTCCTATCGGCACAGCTACTTCTTTGGACTCAAAATAACGTGCCTGAGGAATAAACAATTTTCTTTCCAGCACGATGATCTGACCGCCATCTTTTGTAGAAAACTCCGCAATGGGTTCAGACTGGTTTCTCAGGTACTCTTCCGGCAGCGGAGTTTGTTTTACTTTTTCGGCTTTACCACTTGCCAGATCAAATGTGCCGGTAACCAGGGAAGCATAATATTTCTCTTTTCCCGGACTACCCAGTCCCATAAATTGTACATTATTGCCGACAGCTTTGCAGGAGCTAAGGGTTTGCAATCCGGCTGGCAAAGCTCCCATCACGACTGCTTTACTATGCCCTTTGGGATCAACCTGTGTAACCGTGTATTCCAATGGGTTATAGTCTTCATCTCTCCCACTCTTTACGGATTTTGCAGTAATGAGGTTCAACAGGCCTTCATTGGACAGTGCAAATTGCCTGTCTTCAATACGCTTGCCTTCGGGCTCCGTTACCATTACCTTCGTTACTACCTTCATCTGCCTGTCTATCACCACACCTGTATAAGAATAAGGGCGGCTTTGGGAATAACTCCTCAGCAACAGGTAGAAATGAGAGCTATCCGGCGAAGTGCCTGTATATTTCAGGGACGCTCCTTTCAGCTCAATGCTGGCACCGGTGGCATTCAGGCTACCGTCTTCCGGATTTAACTCATAAAAAGTACCGTCTTTGTGTTTGTCAGCTGAATATAGCAGGAATACCTTGTTACCAACGCTGATGCCTTCTTCGAAGGATTTTCCATCCAGGGCTGTTAATTGTTTTGAATACCCTTGCTTCAGATGCTCATTATAGAGGGTGATGGTAGTGCTTTTGTCGCGCCTGCCATCGTCATACTGCAGGTCTAACATTTTTCCCTGACCTGCGGGGAAGGAACGGTGAACATCTATCTTGCTGTCCGCCTCTGATTCATTCACTGTAATCTTTTGTGCCCGGGCTATAGGCACGAACAATGCTGATAAACTTAAAAGTATTATATACTTCATGGTAGGGATAAATTATCCTGCAAAAATATGCAATTAGCGCTGAGTTTCTATTTCATCTTTTGCACTTACCCAAAGCTCAAAATGTGGGAAAGAATGACCTTTAAGCCATATCAATTCATTGCCCAGCACTATTTTCTTATTTACATTCCCATTGATAACCGGCTTCCACTCCGGGCAATATACCTTACAAAACACCCCTGCCGCCATTAAATCCCGCCCCTCAAAACAGACCTGTGTAATTTTCCCCTTCTGCTCCTGCATATTCACCTTCAAATGGTCATAAAAGAGCCGACTCGTATCCTCTCCGGGGTTGATCAGCACAAATCCTTCAGACAGCGGCCTCCGGGCAGGATCCAACAGTACCATCTTTGTTTTTTCTGCCAGCACCCGTACATATTCATAGATCTCACTGGTATCTTTCCCGATAATAGTTAGGGACTGCCCATATATCTGCATACCAGTAAATAAACAAACAATAAAAAAAACACTTCATATCAAATATGATTTTTAATACATATCTTCATCCCGTTTTAAAACCCAATTAAACCCAGACACAATGAAACCTATCTTCCTGTCCCTGTGCTTAGCCCTCTTTATATTCAGTTGTAAAAAAGAGCTAATAATTCTTACCTGAATCAACCGTTTATGAATGTTCATACGCTGGATGGATCAGGATTGCTGCATTCTTATCAATATATAGAATATCACCAGGATGTGCCTGACACGCTCCATACTGTGCTACTAAAATATTAAAATAACAAACCCCGGGCTTACGATCCGGGGTTTATTATTTTAGTTAAATATAAAAAGCGGGAGCACGACAACTCCCGCTTACTCATAAGCCTCTTTAACAATTAACAATCACTCATTTTAAGCTTCCTGTGCCATAGCCAATGCCTTAGGGAATAAGATGTTGTTCTCCAAATGAATATGTTGTCTTAAGTCTGTATCGAACTCCTGCAATTTTTCATATAAGAATCTATATGAATTACAGGCACCCTCCGGCACCTGGTAATTATTTGTCAGTCTGCGCCACTCTTCCAGCGATTCGCCTGATGAACTGTGTTCTTTCATCATCACTTCTACAGTACCCCTGATGTAGGGCAATCCTTTTTCACCTGCAGCCAGTTGTTTGATAGCAGGGAACAGGATCTGCTCTTCTTTTTCCAGGTGATCCAGCAGGTCTTCCGCCTCGCGCAGGATGGCTTCTCTCAGGTCTATCAGTTCAGGGTGGGTATCACCATGGTGTTCTGCTACCTTTTGGCCAAACTGCCAGATCACAGGCAATGCTTCTTTTACATATTTATGGTGTGTACCCAGGATATGTTCTACCAGCAATGCGGGTGAGAGTACACTCAGATCATTGCCTGCCTGCTTATCTTTTGATTCGGCAGTCTCCAATGCCTTCCACAATACTTCTTCAGTAATACCACCCTGCGCTGCCGCCTGCGCAATCGTCTGACCGCCACCACAACAAAAATCTATACCAAAACCCCTGAACACATCGGCCATGCGATAGTCCTTTCCAGCCATTTCACCGACTGTGATTACATTATTTCTTACCATGTTGAAATGTTTTAAATTTGATTACAAGTCTTTTCTATTAAATCGCCGCAGCGCCCAGCATAAGGGCCACCCCATCCATATTAACAAGAGAACAAATGCCGTGAGCATACCACCCACGCTACCAAAGAATGAGGCAAACACCGCGCCTGTATACCCCATCATCGCAGCACTATCCAATCTTAATAACACTATGATTCTTCCTAAATCGATCGGGTTCAAAGCCCCCATCACCACTGCAGGTTTCTCCAGCGGATAATCACTGAACTGGAACAAGAGGAACAATACCAGGCCATCATATAAAAGAGAAAAATAAAACCAGGAGAGTATTGCTACGCCGATCCCTCTTGCCTTATCTCTCATGATCACGGAGCCTAATATGGCCAGTGCTGAGAAGATCACTGTCAATGCCATCCCCACTACGATCAATAATACCGCCGTTATACTCCCGTCGAAAATCAACAGGGGTACGCCTACGCCAACACAGAACGCGATCAGCAATGACAAGGCCAGCCCGACATATACACTCAGCAGGATCTTCGTTCTCCGTAATGGCTGACATACCAGCAATTCTATAAATGCAGATGCATTGTAATAATAGATCGTAGAAAAAATAATACTTACCAGCGGCAATACAATCAGCACGATATTCAATAAACTCAGTAAAGCTTTTGTTCCATTATCTGTCAGGCACAGTAACAACATTGACACGACCAGCAACAATACAGTATAACTCACCAAAATCCGGTTGCGTAATATATCCAGCACTACGTATTTAATAATCTTTTTCATAGTCCTCCGTTTTCCATGACACGAGCCATTGCGCGTACTAACTTTTGCTCTCCTGTTTCTGCCTGCAACGCTGCCACCTGTTTATGAAACTGTACTTTGCCATCCTGCAGGTAGGCTACTTCATCGACCAGGTCATCCAGTTCTGACAGGATGTGGGATGTAATCAGCACCAGCTTTCCATTCTTTGTTTCCTGCAGGATCTTGTCCTGCAAGATGCCTGATGCTACCGGGTCCAGTCCGGCAGTGGGTTCATCCAGCACCAGCACTTCAGGATTGAATAAAAATGCCAGGCATGCACTGACCTTCTGCCTTGTACCACCGGATAATGTCCGCATTGGTTTGCCGGCTAACTGTGGCAGTTTAAATGCCTTTACCAGGTCTTCATCCAGCTTATTATACTGCCTGATATCCTTCATCATTTCCATCACCTGGGAGATGGTCATATTCTCAGGATAGCTACTGATCTGTGGCATATAACCGATATTCGCCCGATAGTCACAGCTACCTAAAATAGAGCTGTCTTTGAAAGTAATATCTCCTTTATCGGGTACTACCATTCCCAGCAGGCTCTTGATCAGGGTGGTCTTTCCACTCCCGTTAGGTCCTATCAAAGCCACGCTTTTGCTTGCCGGAAATGAGAGGTTGATATTGTCCAGGGCCTGCAGCCGGCCAAATCGCTTATAGATATTTGTAAAACGAATCATAGTGCAAGGGGTTTCATGAAAGGTGCACGATCCACCAGGTTCACAGGGGTGATACCCGGCATTACTTTTTCCGTCCGGTCCAGCAGACTCACCATGAAGCTGTGATACAACATCATTACAGCGGGGTTCTTATCTGCGACCATTGCATACAAGCTGACCGGGTGATAAGGCACATCTCCCTTCCCATCCCTGTTCAGGTCATAGCCTTCGTATTTATCCCAGTAGTTGTTATCAAAATTGTTGAGTACCAGTGAGCCATTGGTGGCTACGTCAAAGGTGTTGCCAAAGAAATTGTTGTGCGTGATCCTGTTCTCAGAGCAGCTGGCCTGAACCTTCATCGCCCAACCATTTGTTTTAAACACATTTGCCGTCACCTGTACCCTTGTGGTGCCTTCCATATAGATCCCCACAGTATTGTCTTCAAAGTGGCTCTGTTCCATCCTGCTATCTGTAATCTCCTTCAGCAAAATACCATAGGCACCACCACCCTGATTGCCAGCAAACCTGTTCCGTTTCATATCCACACCATGTGAAAACATTACTGATACACCTGCTTCATTATGTTCAAAGATGTTGTCTTCATAGTGATCATTGTGCGAAAACATAAAGTGCAAGCCATAGCGTACATTTCTAAAACTGCGATTCCCTTTGATCAGTGAATTCGTTACAAACTCAAAATAGATTCCGTCCCGGTGCTGCGTCACTGTATTTCCTGTCAGCTGCATATTATCGCAATGCCAGCAGTGAATTCCATTGCCAGATTGTACCCGCTGACTTGCGTTAGATCTCAATATATTGCCTGCGATCACACAACTGTCTGATTGCTGGCAATAGATGCCAAAAAAGGTTTCTTCAAGAATATTGTTTTTGATGGTCACATGCCGCACATTTCCCAGCTTAATCCCTGCCAGGTCTTTCCAGTCAGAAAATCCTGAATGCCTGATTACAAAACCTTCGAGTGTAACATGGCTGGCCAGGATCAATACCACTTCATACTTACTTTCGCCATCCAGTACTGGTTTGCCAACGCCTTTCAGGTATACGGCTTTGTCAATAACAAGGCCTTTTTCATAATATACCCCGGCAGGTACTATTACAGTATCTCCTGTTGCTGCCTGCTGCAAAGTGGTCTTCACCGAGGCTTTGACAGTCCATACCCTGGCCCATGCATGCAAGGGCAGCAGCCACAATAATATTATCGATATAGCTCTTTCCATGTGAGTGATTCTCCGTTAAATGCTTTCAAATGCACACTGTCTGCAAAAGCAGCAATGTCACTACCCATAGGAGAATGGAATGCAGTACTGTGCAATAGCCTGCTATCTTCCGCTTTGATCCACTGACCATCTGCAAAGTCTAACAGGTAGATGCCGCCGATCTCTTGTCCGCCGGCTTTCAACGCTGCCAGCAAACAATGCACATCATCATACTTAAATACCTTCCCCTTCTTAGTTACGATCTCCGCACCAAATCTCTTATCTGAAAAACCCATTTTACAGAAGTCACAGGCATCCTGTCCGTACCTGATAGGTGCTGGTCCTGTACTGCAACTTTGTAAGCCCAGCATTAAGCCACCGATCACAAAGAAGCCTTTTTTAAACTTAAATGACAGTAACACGAGCGCTGCTCCTACACCAATAAAAATCCATCCACCTACATCAGGGATAGAATATGCCCCGAAATTCAACAGCTGTTTGTACCCCAGCAAAGGCGGCTGATATGCCATCCCTGGTACCCTGATGGGTGCTTCAGGATTCAGGTGGTGCCCGTAGTTATATTCCCACCTGTAGAAATCCACCATAGCAACAACGGCTACCAGCAGGAACAGGGCTACCCAGGCATAATACAGCTTCCTGTTATTCATCGCACCTACTACAAATCCCAGCACTGCCAATCCGCCGATGATAAAAGGTAAAATCTTAAACTCTAAAAAATCTTCCGTATGCAATGTTTGCATACCTATATAATGGTTTAGTCCATTCACGATATCCACATCCCCACGTAATCCATTAGCAGCAATTTTCAATGTAAGCCCTTCAGGGTATTGGGGGGCGGCCAGCTCTATTTTCCAGATAGGAAAATAGAGCACTGCCACCATCGCCAATGAAAGCATGAAAATGACTGCCCGAAAGCGGGTTGACAATTTTCTTTGCATTATGATCAGTTTAGTTTTTCGCTACTGCGCTATCAGGCAGGTTAGTACCATATTTCAGCGGGGTGTTTGCACCTGCTTTGGATACTCTTACATAACCCTGCATTTCCTGGTGCAGTGCGCTACAGAAGTCAGTACAGTAGATCGGGAAAACGCCCTCAGCATCAGGCACCCACTTCAATGTGCAGGTTTCGCCAGGCATGATCAGGATTTCTGCGTTAGCAGCACCTTTCACAGCAAAGCCGTGAGGGATGTCCCAATCCTGTTCCAGGTTAGTAACATGGAAGTATACTTCATCGCCTACGCGAACACCTTCGATGTTATCAGGTGTAAAGTGGGAGCGGATAGCTGTGATATACACATGTACCTTGTTGCCTTCACGTACTACTTTTGCTTCTTTTTCACCCCTCGTTACATAAGGATGTTTGTTTTCGTCGATTTTGAAATACTTCACAGAGTTATTCTTAATCAGTTCAGCAGGAAGCGCCTGTGCGTAGTGAGGTTCACCCACGGTCGGGAAGTCCAGGATCAGCTCCATCTTATCGCCTGAGATGTCGTACAGCTGGGCACTTTGAGCCAGCTCAGGACCCGTAGGCAGATAGCGGTCTTTCGTGATTTTATTATATGCGATCAGGTATTTACCGAAAGGTTTTTTGGTGTCGCCGCCAGGAATACACAGGTGACCTACGGAGTAATAAGTAGGTTTCCGGTCGAGTACTTTCAGGTCTTTGATGTTCCATTTAACTACTTCTGAAGAAACGAAGAAGGAGGTATAAGCATTCCCTTTCCCGTCGAATTCAGTGTGTAAGGGGCCAAGGCCGGGTTTCTGTACTTCGCCGTACAGGGCGGATTCGTATTTAACAACAGGGATGCCCTGGTAGTCGCCGTCGAAATCTTTCTTTTCGATTGCAGCCATCAGCTTGTCGAAAGAAAATACCGGGATCAGCGCAGCCAGTTTACCGCTACCTACGATATATTCACCAGTTGGGTCGATATCAACACCGTGTGGAGATTTAGGACAAGGAATGAAGTACACGAAATCTTTCAGCTGGGAAGGATCCAGTGTCAGCACCTTGTTTTCGATGGTAGAAGTGGCACTATGCGTAGTTTCATTATACACGTTGTGTGCATAACGGGAGTTTTTCAGGGTGCCTTTGTTATTGCGGATGTATTCTTCTGCTTTTTTCCAGTTTACAGCCATGATGAAGTCTTTATCACGCTGAGAAGCGTTTACTTCAAGCAGGGTGTGTGCCTGTTCTACATTGTAGCAGGAGAAGAAAAACCAGTCATGGCTCTTACCTTTACCGGCATGGCTCAGGTCAAAGTTGATGGCAGGGGTCAGCAACTGGAAAGCCAGGGACATACGACCATTGCTACTGTCAATTTTGATAAAGCTGATGGTGCCATTGAATGATTTTTTGTAATCGGCGATAGGTACGTCCTGGTTGTCGCCAATAGGTACGCTGAAGCGTGTACCGGCTACTACATATTCTGTATTTTCTGTACAGAAAGGTGAAGAGTGGTTACCGGCGCTGTTAGGCAGTTCGAGGATCTCTTCAGTTTTGAAAGTAGCGAGGTTGATACGTGCTACCCTTGGCGTGTTGTTAGCATTTGCGAAGAGCCAGCGGCCATCGGGTGTACCATCTTTCTGAGACAGTTCCAGGTGGTGTTGGTCATCCCATGGCAGGGAACCGTGAGATGTTTCAAGCATAGGTTTGGTTTCTTCGCTGTAACCATAGCCATTTTCAGGCATTACGGAGAATACAGGGATGATTTTCAGCAATCGGCCTGAAGGAATACCATAAACAGACACCTGACCATTAAAGCCACCGGATACGAAGTTGTAAAACTCGTCGTATTTACCCGGTGCTACGTAAACCTTTTCAGCCGCACCAGCAGTAATGGCACCGGCTTCATTGCGGGGTTTACAGGATGCGAATGCTACGAGGAGCACCGCTATTGAACATAAGCGCATAGAATTGTTATTTAGATGAATCATTGTTACGCATAAATTCCAATACGTCTCTTGTTTCCTCATCGCTCAGGTGCTGATTAGGCATGCGAACCATGCAAACTGCCAGCATTGCCTGTGCGTGCGGATCTTTGTCGATCATCTCATCTGTATTGCTTACGAAGTTCATAATCCATTCAGCGGATTTCTTCTTCGTAACACCTTTCCAGCCGGGTCCCACCAGCTTTTCATCGCTTAGCTTATGGCAGGCTGCGCATTTTACTTCATACACAGTTTTTCCGCCTGCAATCATTTTCTGATCCAATGTGGCGCTCAGCGCTACATTAGTGTACTTCCCCGCTCCTTTGATGGAATCGTATGCTGCAGAAGATGCAGACGTGGAACTCTGGAGACTATTGTCTTCAGCTACAGGTGCCGACGAGTTCTCCTTAGAAGGTTGGCTGTTGTTTGAGCAGGCCCAGGTGAGTCCCAGTAGCACTGCTGTGTAAACATACTTTTTCATTTATTAAAGATTGTTTTCTGACAATTCCTGAACACAACATTACGCCAGTTATAGCTCCTTAGATATGATCCAAATCATAAAAACGGTCTTGATATTAATCACCCGGAAACCTGCCGGAGATCATTTATCGGCATGACGTGTCGGGGTAGCTTTGAGTATATCCAACAAATCGTACACAATGATTATCCACACCGACCTGCTGCGAGAATGGGGGGCCATCTGCCTGACAGCGGAAAAAGGCCGGGTTATCTTTACCGAGGGGGAAGAAGCGCACTTTTATTACCAGATTGAATCCGGGGAAGTCCGGATGGTGAATACCGGGGCTAACGGAAAGGAATTTATACAGGGGATCTTTGGATCAGGGGAATCCTTCGGGGAGCCACCGCTTTTCACAGGCGGGGAGTATCCTGCTGCTGCTGTAGCTGATAGCGACAGTAAGATCCTGCGACTGCCTAAGCCGACCTTCATTCGATTATTAAAAGAGAACCCGGACATTCATTTTGCATTTACTTCTCTGCTGGCAAAGCGACTGCGGCAAAAGTCGATCCTCTCCAGGGAGATGACCTGCAGTGAACCGGCTGTGCTGATAAGAGGCGTGCTGAAGCGGTATACGGTGCCGGAACAACTGCATGGGCGTTTGCGGGTTACGCTGACCAGGCAGCAGATTGCAGATATGACGGGATTGAGGGTGGAGACGGTGATCCGTACTATCAGAACGATGTATAAGAAAGGTGATCTGTTGGTAAATAAAGGGAAGGTGTATGTTTGATACCATTAAGAAATGGGCGTATTTGTCCCTCGTGAATTTATTGATCGTTTCTGTACTTGGTGTAATACTGAGGTACAAGGGAGCGTTTTCCCTGCCTGTGCCGGATTATAAATACCTGTTGCATGCACATTCTCATTTCGCATTCTCAGGTTGGGTGACAACGATATTGTTTACCTGTTTTGTGTATCTGATTCCGTTCAGGAAGACGTATGTATACCAGTTCTGGCTGAACCAGGTAGCGGGTTTTGGTATGCTGATCAGTTTTGCAATACAGGGGTATGGGCCGGTGTCAATTGCATTTTCCGCGCTATCGGTGGTGTTTAGTTATTGGTTTGCGTGTTCATATTTGAAGGATATTCGTTTACTGAGTTTTCCTCCTTTGGTAAAGTCCTGTTTGCAGCTTGCGATAGCATTCCTGGTGATTTCCAGTGCGGGACCGTTTATGCTGGCTATGGGGAAGGGAAATATGGTACTGTACAATAATGCGATTTATTTCTATTTACATTTTCAGTATAACGGCTGGTTTACGTTTGGGGTAATGGCCCTGTTCTTTTGGGCAGCACCGCGGTTTCATATTTACCTGGCACCGAATTTTAGTAAGGTCTTTGTGATTTTGATGGGGATTGCATGTGTGCCGGCATATTGTATGTCTACCTTATGGGCGCATCCTCCCGGATGGGTATATATGATTGCAGGGGCAGCGGGCATGATACAACTGGCGGCCTTGGTATTTTTGATATTGGCGGTGCCGGTGATTAAGCATTTACATGTGTTGTGGGTGTTGGCTTCCGCTGCCTTTATTATTAAAATTGTATTGCAGGTATTGACCCTGGTGACTCCCCTGGGAAGGTTTGCGTATGGGTTCAGGCCGGTGGTGATAGGGTATCTGCATTTGGTGGTGCTTGGGTTTGTGAGTTTTTTAATTATAGGCTTTTTGATCCTGAATAAGTTGCTGAAGGTGGATAAAGTGGGGCTTGGAATTTTTATAACCGGGGTGATAGGCAATGAGGTGATCCTGATGGTGCAGTGTGTGATGGCATACTTTTTTGGGAGCGGGACACCGATGGTGCCATATTGGTTGCTGGGAGCGGGCGTGGTGATGATGACGGGGATCGGGCTGATGGTGGCAAGGCAGCGGAAATAAGTTTATCTTTGTGAGCTATGATGCATAGCATATTATTTTCCGGCCACATGATCGATGGCCCTGACCGGAGCCCGAACCCCAGATTTCCTGCAGCAAATGAACTGAAAGTGAAGACAGCAATACGGGATTACCTGAAGGAGATTGCCCAACCTGTCAGAGGTATTGCATCAGGTGCCTGTGGTGGTGATATTCTCTTTTTGGAAACCTGTCTTGAACTGGGTATTCCTGCGGAGATGTACCTACCTTTTGTACCTGCTATATTTAAAAAGGGATCTGTATCATTTGCGGGCAAGAACTGGGAAGAACGTTTTGATAAGTTACTTTACAAGCTGCCTGTTCATATAATAGAAACAAGCGGGGGAAATGAGAATGCCTATTACCAGGTGAATGAGTGGATGCTAAAAGAAGCTATGGTGAATGGCTATGCGCATATGACACTTATGGTGGTATGGAATGAAATAAGAAATGCAGCAAAAGGAGGCACTGCCAGCATGGTAGCAGAAGCGGAAAAGCACCAGGTGAAAGTAAAGATTATTCGTCCCTCTTAGATCAGTTTTTTCTGCACTGCCGTTTTAATGAGGATAGAGGGGACGGCGGAGGATTATGCGGTGTGGTTTGGGGCTGTGAAGGGAGGGAGAGTGTTTTTTATAAATGGGAATCCGTTTAGTTGGGTGGGGAAGTGAGATTATGTTGTTTTAAATTGAAGTTGAGCGCTCCGTTTTTAGCGGGGCGTTTTTGTTTTGAGAGGGGGATTATTTAGGGAGAAAATGAACAAAATGAACAGCGGTGTGAACAGGAGATTTGGGTAAATTCGGGAACTATGCGGAAAGAAAGGTATTCTTATCTGCACATTTTAGATCTTCTTTAATTTTTGTAAACGGAGTTGGCGATTAAAACTATTCAGCTTGCTGATGACGAGTGTTCAAAAAGTTTCATCCTGGTCATAGGTTCAATTTATATGGTTATATTTATTCCTATGGAGCAAGCAACGATATTTGAAGACAACTTTGGAGCCGATCTTATCAGGCATCGCCGCCACCTTCTTCCTGTTTGGGCAAAAATATATTGCTGGATAGCGATGATTTCAGGCCTTCTTATTTCAACAGGTATTATTTATTATATCTATTACATCCTCCAGAATTTCGGGGTGTCACTGGATTTAAATCCCCGTCGTAAATTTTATTTCTATGTTGAATACTACTATATAGTGGCGATGGGCCTGGTCATTTTTACTGTACCTTTTTTATTGTGGCTGGGGAAAAAATGGGCTATCGATGTCAATTGGATATTAAGTGCATTGTTTGTACTCCCTGTTATTCTTGTGCAGCTACGTTATCCTACTGAGACCAGTAGCACATTGCCTGTTTTTTTGTTATTGCCCATCTGGATAGCACAGTTCATGGTTCAAAAAAAGTGGAAGCGTTAAAATCCGGCTTAACTATTGCTACTTTTTAAATTCATTAAAACACCCACCATGCTTACCATTGAACAACTACAGGAACTTTATTCCACAGGTGCTCATGTATTCACAGAAAGTCACCTTGCGGATATAGCCCTGCCAGCTGAAACAAAAATATGGTTAACCGATACCGGTTTACCCGATAGCCATCAGCTTGCCCTGGACGTTCGTTTTTTGGGAGAAGCAGCCCCGGTAGTCATTCAAAACAGGAAATTCCTGCCTATTGCTTATCAATGGGAAATCGTTCATCCCATTGGCCTGGAAGAGCACACTGGTGCGGTGTACAATATTGATAATAATGAAGCAGTATATATTAATAAAGATATCCAGTCTTTCCTCACCCTGCTCTACTATTACAAACATTCTCCACAGCAACTGGAAAATTATATAAAAGAAGAAGACCCCAGTGCTATCGAAAATCAGGAGAGCTTCTGGAGTCTTGTTTTGAAAAAAATAAATTTATAACATCAGGCCTGCCCCATTATCTCCATCATACTGCTGATTGCCTCCGGACTATGTAATACCTCCGTCTGTTTCAGCGTCATCGCTGCCATTGCTGATGCCGTCTTCCTCATCTGCGCCTCATACTCCGCAATCGCCACATGTACATCATTATTCTTAGCCAGACTACGGCTCAGCTCCAGGGCATCCAACATCGCCATATTCACCCCTTCTCCAGCATATGGCGGCATCAGATGCGCCGCATCCCCCAACATCGTCACATTTGGCAATGCCTCCCAATCCTGGTCCAGGGGCATACAATACTGCGGCCTTGTAATCATTCCAGCCGTTGCATTCGCAAACAAAGTTTCATATACTGGTGCCCATCCTTTAAACTCAGTCCTGTACCAGTCCAATACATCACCTTTCAGGGCCCAATCCGCAGCAGATTTAAATCCTGCGTAGAATGACAGGGTCCCATCTCCCTTTGCACTTACAATCAGCGTCTTACTATCCCCAAAGATGAACAACTTACCCCCCTTCACCAATTTAAACATTTCAGGCACCAAATTCTCCGCATCATACACACTTCCTTCCAACACTGTCATCCCTACAAAAAAGGGCCTGATTGGGGTGATAAACGGCCTTATCTTTGAATTTGCTCCATCAGCACCCACCACTACATCCGCATAGGCAGATGTACCATTTTTAAAACGCAGTAACCAGCCCTCTCCACTTTTCTCCATCCCGGCAAACTGGCTATCCCATACCACTGTGTCCTCCGCCAGTGAGTCCAGCAGGATTTTTCGCAAGGGCCCCCGGTCTATCTCCGGTCTGCTCTCATCCTTCTCTCCTGCATGCTCATCCGCCAGGATATTCGCATCCTTGTCCATTATCCTGATCTTATCAGCTCCAGGACGATAATTGGCCATAAATGGCTCCATGAGCAGGGCTTCCTGTAATGCTGCTAAACCAGATTCCTCATGCAGGTCCAGGGTAGCACCCTGTACACGGGCATCCTTGTTTAAGTCTCTATCAAATACTGTTACCGATGGAAACCCTTTTACCTGCAAAAGGCGGGCTAATGTCAGGCCTCCGGGGCCTCCGCCTACAATGGCTATCTTCTTCATAGAATTTTCGTTTTTTGATACTACAAAGTTCAGCTACAATTTCCGGATAAAATAACCGGTTTGGGGCAAAAAATAGCTCTAAACGGTCAAAACAGGTTCTTAGTGTTCGGCTGAGGAGAAATAGCAATTATCGTTCCCTGAAGCTAACAGGGGTATAAAAAAAACAAAGGGCCCCAAAAGGCCCCGGCAAAAGCTAACAATAAAGTCAGCCGCAAAAAGCAAAACCAATTAAACAAAAACATCAGCACCATCGATAGTTGTTCCCGCCAGCATTTCGCCACAATTGTATCAGCTAAATAAACAATCTTAACAAATTCTGGGCAACTGCTCACCAGGCAGGAAATTGACTACTCTATGCCCTCCAATCCGGCTCTCCAGTACCACCTTCCCTGCATGCTCCTTTGTCACCGTACCAATGATCGCTGCCTGTTCTCCCCCCTTCATGCCTCTCAATGCGCCTAATACTGAAGGTGCTACTGAAGCACTAACGACCGCCACCATAATGCCCTCATTCGCCACATATAAAGGATCTAATCCCAACATCTCACATGCCGCCGCTACCTGTTCATTCAAAGGCAAACTCACCTCATTCATCATCACGCCTAATTTTGTTGCCTCCGTCATTTCATTCAATACTGAAGCCAATCCTCCTCTTGTCGGATCCCTCAAAAATTTTACCTGCTCACCAAAACAATCCAGCAACTTCCCCACCATCTCATGCAATGGCCGCGTATCACTACAAACCTCCGTTTCAAACTCCAGTCCCTTTCTCACACTCATGATCGCCATGCCATGGGCCGCAATCTCTCCACTCACAATCACCACATCGCCCGGCACAATCCTGTTATGATGAATTGCTGCCCGCGGATGGATATGCCCGATCCCTGATGTATTGATAAACAACTGGTCTCCCTTACCTCTCTCCACCACCTTTGTATCTCCCGTCACGATCGCCACACCAGCCGCCTGGGCGGCTGCTTTAATATGCTTCAACACTTCCCTGAAAAGAGACAATTCCAATCCTTCCTCAATAATAAATGACAATGACAGGTACCTGGCCATTGCCCCGCACATGGCCAGGTCATTGACCGTACCATTTATTGCCAGATCGCCGATATTCCCCCCCGGGAAAAACAGTGGAGACACTACATAACTATCCGTACTGAAAGCCACCTTCCCATTCAATGAAAAAGTAGCCCCATCATGCTGCTGATCCAGCCAGTCATTCTGCAATAAATCAAACACCTCTGTCTGCAACAACTGATGTGTCATCAGTCCACCACTACCATGACCTAAAGTGATGATGCCGGGAACCCCATTAACCGGTAAAGGACAATTTACATTCATACGGAACTTTTATATTGGTAATATGCGGCACATGCGCCTTCACTGCTCACCATCGGCGCTCCCAAGGGATGCTCTGGTCTGCATCTGCCTCCAAAGGCAGGGCATTGCACCGGTTTCTTATGTCCCCGCATTATATCACCACTAATACAATCAGGGTCTTCCTCTCTAACAGGTAAGTGTATATTAAATTTTAACCTTGCGTTATACTGTTTGTAAGCATCCTTCACCTCGTAACCGCTATCGGGGATAGTGCCTATGCCCCTCCACATTCTATTGCTTACATCGAACACTTCATGGATTGCCTTCATCGCCATAGCATTTCCCTCTCTTGCTACCATGCGTGCATACTGATTTTCTACCCTGTAGGTCCCTTTCTCCAGCTGGGATACCGTCATCAGGATCCCCTGCAATAAATCAGCCGGCTCGAAGCCTGTCACAACTATAGGTACTTTGTACTTCAATGCAATCGGATCATACTCCGTAGTCCCCATGATCGTACACACATGGCCTGCTGCCAGGAATCCGTCTATCACATTGTCCGGGTCACCTAAAATCGCCTCCATGGCGGGAGGTACCAATACATGCGAAGCGAGGATACTATAATTAGATACACCACGTGCCGCTGCCTGCACTACTGACAGGGCATTTGCCGGTGCGGTTGTTTCGAAACCGACTGCAAAAAATACGACTTCTTTAGTTGGATTATCAATCGCTAACTGTACTGCTTCCAGGGGAGAATACAGGATCCTGACATCCGCCCCCGCAGCCTTTGCATGCAGCAGGCTCTGTGATGATCCCGGCACCCGCAGCATATCACCAAATGAACAAAAGATCACATCCGGCTGCTGCGCCAGCCACAAAGCTTCGTCCAGCACACTTACACTCGTCACGCATACCGGACAACCGGGACCATGCACCATGTTAATCTGCGGTGGCAGCATATCCAGCAGGCCATTCTTCACCAAACTATGTGTTTGTCCTCCGCAAATTTCCATCAGGGTCCAGGGCCGTGTCGTGACACGGTACAATTCATGCAGATATTTTTTTACCAGCTGTGGATCGCGGTATTCACTGATGTATTTCATAACAGTTCCTCCAGATCACCCATTTGTTCAAGGTACGAGAAGATTTGTTTCGCCTCCTCCTCATTCACTATGCCTATCGCCACGCCTACATGCACCAGCACATAATCGCCCAGTGCTGCTTCCGGCACCATACACAAACTCACTTCTCTTGTAATGCCGCTGAAGGAGACCTTGCCCTTTCTGAACAATACATCTTCTCCTTCATGGATGGCAATGACTTTTCCTGGTATAGCCAGACACATAATTAATCGTTTTGTATACTAAAGCAAGCCAGTTGACCAGCTGCAATACATTCATCATTCGGGCTCAGCATTCTGTGGAAGTGTCCCTGCATCATGCCTGCCAGCAATGGGCTCTGAAATACGCCGCCACTAAATGCTACCTTTTCTGTCTTAAAGTGGAGCTTCAATTTAGTCACCAGGTGAGCGAGTGAATAATATACCTTGTAAGCGATTTCCCGTTTATCCATTCCTCTTTCCACATCAGCAATTACACCCAGGATCAGGGGTTTCCACATGATCACATCCCCGTGGATTGGCATATCGTAATAAGTATGTGTGACTATATCACCAATACCTGCTTCCATCTTCATCACGGCTTCCCCTTCGTAAGTATTGAAGCCTGCTACTCCCAGTATGGCTGCCACACCATCCAGCAGGCGCCCCATACTACTTGTCTTCAGTGGGATATGCCCGTGTAGCAACTGATGATAATACCGCCATTCCTGGTCATTAAAATAATGCCTGATTATGCCGTGCCGCCCGGGGAAGTTTTGCAATAAAGCCAATGCCGACAACCGTGGTTCTTTGTTCATTTTGTCTCCCATTAACTGAGGAAAATAATCAAGGTGTGCCACCCGCTTCATCTGACCTTCTTTATATACAAAAACTTCCCCACCCCAAATCTGTTCATCTTCACCATAACCGGCACCATCCCATATAATGCCCAACACAGGATGCCGTTGCTGTAACAGGTTATTTTCTGCCAGTACAGCTCCAAAATGCGCTTTGTGATGCTGTATAGTCGTCAGTGTAGCGCCGGATAGCTTGGCCATTTGTTTTCCCAGTTTGGAAACGAAATAGCCTGGGTGCATATCCGTCAGGATTTGTACTGGTCGTTTATGTAATAGTTGTAATAAATTCTTTAAGGTGTCTTCGAATCGTTCTTCGGTTTCCAGGGTACCGTGGCTGCCCAGGTATTGGCTTACCAGCCAGTAGTCTTCGCCTGTCAGTGCAAATGTGCTCTTCAATTCCGCACCCATGGCCAATACGCCATCTCTGCTATGCTTATGGAGATAGACAGGTGCTAATCCCCGGCCACCTCTTAAGATAATGCGTCTTCCTTTCGATGTAAAACAGATGACACTATCATCCTGTGGAAAGATGATTTCCCTGTCGAAGCTCACTACCAGGTCGGCAATACCTACTGCATCTTCATCTTTATAAATAATAGGCACACCATTCCCATTAGCACTTGTGCAAATTAATGGTCCTCCATACTTCGATGAAATGAGTTGTAATAAAGGTGAATAAGGCAATAATACACCTAATCTGTCAAGTCCCGGCGCTAAGCCTTCAGCAGGCTTTTTCAGTTTACATAACACTACTGGTGCAACAGGGCCTAATAATTCCAGCGACTCCTGCGCAGTGAGGTATACATCTTCTGCAGCCTGTTCAAGCGTTGGATATAATACTGCAAAAGGTTTCTGTGGTCTGTTTTTCTTTGCACGCATAGCCGACGATTGCGACACATCGCACAATAACAGGTAGCCACCTATTCCTTTCACCGCCACGATGCCTCCTTTACGCAAACAATCGTCTACTTCCTGCAAGGATGGGCCATACACCGGCACACCGCACTCAGGGCAGGAATTCGTTTCACTATGGAAACGCCTGTCGGCACTATCCAGGTATTCCTCATAACATTCGGGGCACTGCTGTAAGTGCGACATACTGGTATGCTCACGCTCATAAGGCAATGCACGCATAATAGAATACCGTGGCCCACAATTCGTACAGGTAGTAAAAGCATACTGATAACGCCGGTTGGAACTATTTGTAATTTCCTTCCTGCAGGTATCGCAAAGCGCGATATCCGGCGTGAGTAAAAGGCTGGTCGCTGAAGCAGCAGTACCAGGTAAAATCGTGAAGGAGGTAAAGGGAAACAATGGCGCTGGTCGCATATGGTGATGGGTAATCAGGGCATGTACGGGAGGTTGCGAAATAATAGTGTTATAAAATTGAGCTGCTTCTCCTGCCGAGGCGTTAAATGCAATATGGACCCCATCCGGACTATTGCTTACCGCACCCAGTATATGCAGGTCTTTTGCTACCCGGGCCACGAATGGTCGGAAGCCAACTCCCTGTACACGACCGCTGATATGGATATGATACGAGTTCACGATTTTTTTGATTCCAGCCATTGATACCATTTATCCAGTCCCTCTCCTGAAGTACAACTTAGCGTAATAACTTCCAGTTTTGGATTAATCCGCTTTGCATTCGCAATTGCCTTGTCAAGAGAAAAAGGGACATAGGGCAATAAATCTATTTTGTTTATGATGCATAGATGAGAGGTGTGGAACATGTCCGGATATTTCAACGGTTTGTCATCTCCCTCGGTCACACTCATCACTACAACTCTTTGTTTCTCTCCCAGATCGAACATTGCAGGGCAAACCAGGTTGCCTACATTCTCTATGAACAATATGCCATTTTCGTGTGGATGCATTCCCTGCAAGGCGTGCATCACCATATGAGCATCCAGGTGACAGCCTTTTCCTGTATTGATCTGAACTACTTTTGTACCAGTGGCATGTATCCGGTCAGCATCACGGGTAGTCTGTTGATCCCCTTCAATTACGCTGAAATTCACCGCTTCCTTCAGGTCTGTTAATGTCCTTTCTAATAATGTCGTTTTCCCTGAACCCGGTGAGCTGACCAGATTGATCGCGAGAATATTCTTTGCATCGAAAAAACCACGATTCCTTGCCGCTAATAAATTATTCTCATATAAAACATCTTTCTCTACAGCTATATGTTTCTCATTGTGATCATGAGTATGAGTATGAGAATGTGTATGAGTATGTGTATCGCATCCACAAGTAGCGCACATAACTTTCAATTTAAAAAATGATCAATGAACGTACCTTCAACTCCTTGCCCTTCGTAATATGTAACAGGTGGCTTCCGCACCTGGTACAGGCATCATAGACTTCTGCAATGGTAAATTCTTCTCCACATTCCAGGCACACAGCCCTCCCTTCTATCCGGTTTATGTCCAGCGTAGCTTTTTCGAGTAAGGTACCTTTGACGGCCTGTTTCCATGCCATATCAAAAGCAAACATCTCGATCGTCGTGAGGCAACCAAGATCCAGTGTTACCTCTTTGACGGGAGCTCCGTTTGCATATTCCGTGACTACATCAATGATGCCCATTACTATGGACAATTCATGCATTCCGGGTTCTCCTCTTTGCTCTTATTACCAATCCGATAGTCAGCATTATCACCGGCCATGTAAACATAGCATGGTTCCATTCGGTAAAGTAGTGGATGATTGTAAAGCCTTCGGTCGTTCCATGACCGGGATGTGCCGATGCCATCAAAGGCAATAAGATGATTGAGAGTATTAGTGATCTTTTCATTGGGCTCGTTTTGTACCCTCAAAGTAAAGATTGAATTGCCGCAAAAATGGTAACAAGGATCAGCCGTTTTTCTGATGGTTATCATCTCCGGCCCCTGCCGTTTGCAGTAACTTCAATGACGATAAACATATGCTCATGAGCCAGCCTTTAACGTATTACGACGAAATGAAAAACAAGGGCTACAGCCGGCGTGACTTCGTGAAATTTGCCACTATGATGGCAGCTTTCATGGGGTTGGAACGGTCTGCAGTCGGCCAGATTGCAAAGTCGATGGCCAGTAAGCCCAGGATCCCGGTGATCTGGTTGCATTTCCAGGAATGTACCTGTTGCAGCGAAAGCTTTATCCGGTCCTCACATCCTATAGTAGCCGATATCCTGCTTGACCAGATATCGCTGGATTACACGGAAACCCTGATGGCTGCGTCCGGTTTCCAGGCCGAGGAAGCCATGCAGCACACCATGAATAAATATAAAGGAGAATACATCCTTTGTGTGGAAGGTAGTGTGCCTGTGGAAGCCGATGGTGTTTACTGCATGATTGGTGGTAAAACCTCCATGCAGATCCTGGAGGAAGCCGCGGCTGGTGCCAAGGCAGTCATTGCCTGGGGCAGTTGTGCATGTAATGGTTGTGTGCAGGCGGCCAAGCCCAATCCAACTGCTGCCACGCCTATTCACAAGCTCGTGAAGGGTAAACCTATTATTAAGGTACCTGGTTGTCCGCCAATCGGCGAAGTGATGGCTGGTGTCATCGTACACCTGGTCACTTTTGACCGTATACCGCAACTGGATGCTTTGGGCAGACCAAAAGCTTTCTATAGCAAACGTGTGCATGATACCTGTTATCGCAGACCATTCTTCGATGCAGGCTTATATGTTGAAAGCTTTGATGATGAAAATGCGAAAAAAGGATATTGTTTATATAAGGTAGGATGTAAAGGTCCGGTGACTTATAATGCCTGTGGTGTCACGAAATGGAACGGGGGTACCAGCTTCCCTATCCAGTCCGGCCATGGATGCATAGGATGTAGTGAAGAAAACTATTGGGACAACGGACGCTTGTATGAGCGTGCTTCTGCATTTGCAGGATTTGGGATTGAAGCCACTGCCGATGTGGTAGGTGGCATTGCCCTTGCAGCGACCGGTGCCGGGGTATTGGGCCATGCTGTAATGACCAATATCCGCAAGAAGGATAACATCCATATGCTGGAAGATGAAGGCAAAAAAGAAGAAAAAGAATTGGATCACTGAGAAATTCCACCATTATGAGTAAAAGAATTGTCGTAGATCCTGTCACAAGGATTGAAGGACACCTACGTATTGAAGCAGAAATAGAAAATGGCAAAATAAAAGATGCTTACAGTAGCGGTACTATGGTCCGCCTGCTGGAAGAAATACTCCGGAACCGTGATCCCCGCGATGCATGGGCTATTGTAGGCCGTGTGTGCGGGGTGTGTACTTCGGTACATTCACTTACTTCGGTAAGATCCGTAGAAGACGCTTTGAATATCACCATCCCGCCCAACGCTGAACTGGTACGCAATATTATGTATTGCACGTCTTTTATGCATGATCACGTTGTCCATTTCTATCATCTCCATGCCATGGACTGGATAGATGTTGTGAACGCCCTGAAGGCAGATCCACAAAAGACATCCGCTCTTGCGCAGAAAATATCCAAATGGCCGAAGAGCTCTCCGGGTTACTTCAGTGACTTGCAGGCAAGGATCAGGAAACTTGTAGACAGCGGCCAGTTGGGTATTTTCTCCAATGGATACTGGGGTCACCCTGCTTATAAGCTTCCCCCGGAAGTAAACCTGATCGGCCTGGCCCATTATCTCGAAGCACTGGAATGGCAGAAAGAAGTAGTGAAAGTACAGGCCGTATTCGGTGGTAAAAATCCACACCCTAATTACCTGGTGGGGGGTATGGCCTGCGCTATCGGTATCGATGATGTAAGCGGTATCAATGCAGAGCGATTGTCTTTAGTGAAAAGCATCCTGGAGGAGGCGAAAACTTTCATTGAACAGGTCTACATTCCTGACCTGATGACCATTGCTTCTTATTACAAAGAATGGGGTAGTATTGGCGGCGGCCTGGGCAACTTTATGGTATATGGTGATCTGCCCTGGAACGGGTATCGGGATGCCTCTTCCTACAAGTTTCCTCCTGGTGTGATCCTGAACAAAGACCTGAGCAAACTCTACGAGGTTGACTTAAGGAACGATGGCGATGTACAGGAATTCATTACCCATAGCTGGTATGAATATAAGGGGGGAAAAGATATTGGTTTACATCCATGGAAAGGAGAAAGCAAAATTAAATACACTGGTCCGAAGCCACCGTTTGAACACCTGGATATGTCTCAGGCTTACAGCTACCTGAAAACACCGCGCTGGCAGGGACATGCTATGGAAGTAGGTCCGCTGGCACGTGTGCTGGTAGGCTATGCCAGAGGCCGTGAAGAGTTTAAGGATGTTGTGGACAGGGCGTTGAAGACTTTAGACATTCCAGCATCTGCTTTGATTTCTACATTAGGTCGTACTGCAGCGAGAGGTTTTGAAGCATCGCTGGTATCTCAGTGGGCACTGGATTTCTACTATCAACTGGTAGATAATATCAAAAAAGGAGATACCCGTATGGCGAACATGGACATGTTCAACCCTGATACCTGGCCTAAGAAAGCCATTGGTGTAGGACATGCCGAAGCACCACGTGGTGCGCTCGCACACTGGATCAACATTGAAGATAAAAAGATCTCCAACTACCAGCTTGTAGTACCTACCACCTGGAATGCATCTCCACGCGACAGTAAAGGGCAGTTGTCTGCATATGAATCTGCACTGCTGGGCACACCGGTAGCAGATGAAAAACAACCGCTGGAGATACTGCGTACCGTGCATTCATTTGATCCATGCCTGGCATGTGCTGTGCACCTGTATGATGAACATGGTAATCATATTAACAGGGTGAGTGTATTAGAAGCATAAATGCGAACTTATGGCTAAGAAATATGTCCATATACACCGGCTCAGACGTGTGTATACATGGGAATTGCCGGTACGCCTGTACCATTGGCTCAATGCATTGGTAATGGTGGCGCTTATTGTCACCGGCTTTTACATTTCCAATCCATTGGTGATCAGTAGTCACCAGGAGGCATCGAACCGCTTTGTAATGGGATGGATGAGAGCCATCCATTTTATTGCAGCGTATATTTTCTTCTTCAATTTTATTTTCCGTTTATACTGGGGCTTTGTAGGTAATAAGTATGCTAACTGGAAGCAGTTTATCCCGACAGGGAAATTCTTCTTTAAAGAGATCTGGCAGGTGTTGAAGATCGACATCTTACAACTCAAGGGGAAGGAACACCTGAGTGTGGGGCATAATGCACTGGCTGGTTTTATTTACTTTTTTACCTTTATTGCTTTTGGGATTCAATCACTGACAGGGTTTGGGTTGTATGCATCTATGAGTAACTGGTGGTTGCCTAAATTGTTTTCCTGGGTACCTGCAATTTTGGGTGGGGATATTATGGTAAGACAGGTACATCACTGGACCATGTGGTTTTTCATATTGTTCGTAGTGATCCATGTATACCTGGTATTCTATCATGACTATGTGGAAGGGCGTGGTGAAACAAGTAGTATGGTAGGTGGATGGAAATTTATTGAAGAGGAAGCATTTCAGAAAGATCAACAAACGGCTCCTGACAGAAGGGTGTTAACAGATGAGAAAAAGTAAAACATTATTATTAGGAGTTGGGAATTATCTCATGGGAGATGAAGGCATCGGTGTGCATGTGGCGCAGCGCTTAGAGACTTCGCAGGAGATACCGGGAATTGATGTGGTGGATGGGGGAACAGGAGGTTTTCATTTGCTGGAGTTTTTTGAGCAGTATGAAAAGGTGATATTGGTAGATGCCACGCTGGACGGAAAGACACCGGGAACGATCAGGTGTATCAAGCCGAAGTATGCCAGTGATTTTCCACCGGAGATCAGTGCACATGATATTGGGTTGAAGGACCTGGTGAGTGCTTTGCAGTTGTTGGACAGGATGCCGGAGTTGTATTTATTTGTAGTAAGTATTGAGAGTATACAACAGCAGGGGATGGAATTGACGGAGGAGATTGAGGAGAGTATACCTTCGTTATTAGAGGAGATAAGAAGTGTTGTTTAGTAGAAAGCCGGTCGGATTTTTGACCGGCTTTTTTGCAATGTAGTCATTATCCATAGTTGAAGGACTGCAAATATGATGATGGCTGTGATGTCGATTAGGAAGAAATGGTACCAGTAGCATTGAGGATTGAAGTTGCGCAATACGGGACCGCTGTATTAATATAAGCAATTCTTCTTATTTCCTATCCAGGCGGGCCTTCAATTCCGCCACTTCCTGCTGCAGTTTCACATTTGCCTTGTGTTCCTCGATCAAATACAGGGTTAATTCTTCGATCTTCTGCATTTGCAATTTCTGCATTTCTGCCACATCCAGTCCTTTCGTCTCAATCTCCTGAGCAGAAGGAATATCCGGCAATTTATGATTTGTATGGATATGTTCCTCCACAGCCGCCAGTGCAGGAAGTTTATAATCTGGCTGGAATACATAGTCTGCCCAGCCTGCCTGCGTAATTGTCAGTTTCTTTGCACCAATTGTGCCGGCTACCGCCAGTTTAAAAGCACCAGCAGTTTTGACACCAATCATTAAATTACCACCTGAATCCAGTCGCATTTTTTCCGTACCATTATTTGTCAGGAACGTGAGGTAACCACCAGTTATCTGTCCCCTGTTAAAGATAACCCCACAGTTCAGGGATCCCCCATACTTGCTGATCAAACCAAACATGGGTATATTATATGTATTGGCCTTATATGCTTTCACGCCAAGGAAGGTTCCATCTCCACTTGAATTTCCATCGGGTAATCTTCCCAATATTGAAGTAACGGTATCAGTGTTTGTGTTGGCTACATCTAAGGGTGCCCGGGGTGTCGTTGTATTTATACCCAATTTTGCACCGGTAGTTAAAGTGCTGTCAACCATTGATATAGTTCCTGCAAAAGCATTTTTATAAGGAACACTGGTCACTACAGTCGCTTCGGGAATCAATGTTGAATCCACAACTGACCAGCCGGTATAATATGCAGCTGAATCCTTCGATAAGGATTTTGCAAAAGCACGGATATGGAAGCGCAGATAATATGACTTATAATTCAGGAAAATGGAGACCTTACCGTTCTCATTTGCAATCGTTACAGGCGGAGCCAATACACCTCCGGAAGACACGAATGCACTGTAAAAATTATCAGAAATCACATACCAGGTCAGTTTCAGGTCCACAGGACCACCTTTACCATAATTATAGTCAAACCCCTCTATCATGATAGTGGGCATCGCTGCGCTATTTTGGAAAGGGAGGTTCGTTTTAATCTTTATGCCGTTAGTTAGTTGGGTATTTAAACTTACAGAAAGAACGTCATCAAAATTCTGTGCCCGGGAAGACAATGCAAATGAGCATACAAAGGCCAAAATCAAAAAAATTAATTTCATAGTAGGGATTTAATATTTATAAGAAGAATGGGTTTACATTCATGACAATCATCCAGGTCGTTTACGATCTATTGCAATCGCAACAAATTTATCAATAAAATGCCAAGTACCAAATACAATAATCAATGATTGTGTATCAATTTCATTTTTCTTTTAAAAACCGCCAAATACCCGGAGAGTCACCTACATAACTCTCGGGGTATTGGGGAAGTGCCTGCGGCCGGCTGAATTAATTCAAATTGATACACTACCAAATCAATGTCTTGCAAATTTCCCTAACATAACATATCTTAGGTTTGTGCTGTAAAAGAAAATAACCCAATTCCACGATCTACCCATTATTCCACACCATGAATCCAAGTACTCTTGTTTCCAATAAAAACCCGTTCCATTATGAAAACACATTACCTACTCCCCCTGGTAATTCTGCTATCCGTACTTTCTACACAGGCACAACGTAAACCGCCCCGTGTAGCCGGAAGTCCGTTCACGCTATCTGCTGTACCCGATAGCCTCTTTATCACCTCAGAAAACATGTCCAACTCTGAGAAAGTGGCGTTGCAAACCCTACAGGGTGTCATTGCCCAGACGAAACCTGAAATACTGAGGGACACGTATGGGCACCGGGCCCTCGTGGAAAACGCCGGTATCAAGACAAATACCACTTACTACAACAACTTCCCCGGTTTGCTGGCACATTATGCCAATCGCCTTGCCGGTTACATCCTTTGCAATCCCAAAGACAAATCAACGAATGCAGCCATCTCACTGGCCGGTGTGATGAATGCAGTGGCTATTCCGACAGACATTGAGCAGGAAGCTATCAGCGCCGGGCTCACAAAATTACTGGATGTCACCAGCCATGACGAGGCCTGGGTGCTTGCCAATTATGGCAGTCTTTTCAGCAGGAACGTGGCTACTTACCAGCAAAGTTCTGATGACAGGGTCTATTTTATGGGTGACTTCTCCAGTTATAGCAAAGCCTTCCAGTTCTGGTCAGATACCGTGAATGGTGTACTGGCTAACAGCGTGTATAATCGTATGAACAAAGGTGCTGCTTACTTTGGCTGGGGACCATCCGAGTACAATACAGTAGAGCAATTGTCCCTGCACTCTTCCCTGATCCTGCCGTCTGACTGGGCACCGAATATGTCTGCCCTGTCACAGATTCCGCCCAAGAAAGATGGTTTTCAACAAAAGCCGGCGATCAAACCTTATGAAGTAGTACCGAATGTGCATACTGTATGTTTTGTGATCACGGATGGCGATAACCTGCAATGGCTGCTGGGTACTTCAGATAATACCGGTAACTGGGCCAATCCTAACCGGGGTCACGTGAATCTTGGCTGGACTATTTCACCTTCCTTGTCTGAAGCTGCTCCGCTTATGTACGAGAAATATGTAGACAATTGTCTGACCACACCTGATGGCCGTAATGTACTCATCGCCGGGCCTTCAGGCAGGGGCTATTTCTTTCCCGGCCGCATGCCGGATGCTGACCTCACAACAGAATGTAACCTGCTCAATAAGTATATGAAGCAGGCGGATCTCCGTATTGTAAACATCATTGATGCCGATGATAGCGACAACGATCCTGCACCTTACCTGAAGCAGGATAATATAGATGCACTTTTCTATTACAGCTATGGAGCCAATTATACCGGCAGGGCCGGGCAGATTGACTGGTATAAGGATAAACCGTCTATTGGGGGCCGGTATACATTATGGGGTACCTTGTCCTCCCCTGCTTCGCTGGCCAATACGCTGAATGCTGCATCCACAAATATCAACTCACAGGATGGATACAGCCTGATTTCCGTGCATGTATGGGACAGGAGTGTCGACGATGTAATTGATTGTATCAACCGGCTGAATAGTAATGTTCGTGTGGTAGCTCCTGATGAATTTGTATGGCTGATCCGCAAGAATATCAAAGGTCTTAACGCAGGACAGGGCAATGGCCTGCGTGCGGACTTTTATAGCGGGTATCACCAGGATACCCTGAAGTATACCTTGTTCAACCAGCGCATCGATGCAGACTGGGCGGATCTTTCGCCTAACAGTCAGTACCTGGGTTATAACAATTTCTCAGTAAAATGGTCAGGGCAGATCCAGCCATTATATTCTGAGACATATACTTTTTCCTGTTATGCAGATGACGGTGTGAAGCTCATTGTCAACGGGCAGACCCTCATCGATGATTATGAAACACAGGGCGCTTATACCCGCACGGGAACTATTGCACTTACCGCCGGACAGAAATACAATATTGAATTACAATATGGCGAAGGTATGGGTGATGCGTTCTGTCATCTTTCCTGGGAAAGTGCTTCACAATCCAGGCAGATTGTGCCTGCGGCTCAATTATTCAGCAGGCCCGATACCAGCTCCGGACCGGTTACTTTGTACCAGGATGTGAATTATGGTGGTTTCCATGCGGGGTTCAATATAGGTGCATATAAACTGCCTGGTCTGAACCTGAAGGGAATTAATAACGATGAAGTTACTTCTGTGAAAATTGCCAAAGGTTATCAGGCCGTCATTTACTGGAATGACGACTTTGGTGGCGATAGTCTGGTGCTGACCCGGGATACCAGTTTCCTGAACAGCTGGAATGATAAACTGAGTTCATTACGGGTACGAGCCAACGGTGTGACAACACTGGCAGGGTCTTATACAATGAGAAATGTAAAGAGCAATTATTACATGGATGTACGTGGTGGCCTGGGTGGTGTGGGCAATGGTGCCAGTCTGCAATTATGGACTCCGACGGGTGCTGCGAACCAGACATTTACCCTGAAGCATATTGGAGATGGTATTTATTCCATCACGGCTTATCATAGTGCCAGGGTGCTGGATGTAGCTAATTCCAGTACGGCGGACAATGCATATATCTGGCAATATGCGGACCAACATGCCAGCAACCAGCAATTCATAGCAGTGGCAGCGGATAGTGGTTATTATAAGTTTATCAATGTGCTGAGTGGAAAGGTGATCTCTACAGAAAATGAAAGCACTGCTGCAGAAGCCAGGCTGGTGCAAAGAACGGATACGGGGCAGTCATCATCCAGGTGGCAATTGTACAAAGGTGTAAGTGTTGGAAATGGGAATGGCCTGACGGGTAATTATTATAACGGGATGAACTTTGATACGCTGAAGTTATCCAGGATTGATCCGAATATTAACTTTGACTGGGGAGAGGGTGCGCCTGCTCCTGGACTTACAATAGATCACACATCTATTCGCTGGACAGGTAAAATTGAGCCGCGTTATTCAGGTACTTATACTTTCTATATTACAAGTGATAATGGCAGGCGGCTGTGGATAAATAACCAGCTGGTGATAGATAAGTGGATGAATGACTGGGATATTGAATACAGTGGTACTATTGCATTGACGGCTGGTCAGCAGTACGATTTTAAGATGGAATATTTTGAAGATTATGGTGGTGCAAATGCAAAGCTGTCATGGTCCAGTGATTCACAGGTAAAGGAGATTATTCCTACAAATCAGTTGTATGCAAGCGCGTTTAGTAATACTACGCTTGCGGCCAGTAAACAGGTGACGACGGCTGCTACAAAGGTGGTCATTTATCCGAACCCGACTTCGAATGATGTGCATTTGCAATTTAATGCGCAACAGGCAAGGGTGACAATATTTGATTTATTGGGCAGGCAGGTGATGCCGGCAAGAGTGGTACGGCCTGGTGAGACACTAAATATATCTGCATTGCCGCAGGGGGCTTATTTGATTAATATTGAGGCGAACGGGGTGCGGACGACGAAGACGATAGTGAAAAAGTAATAACTTCTAATAAAAGGGGCGGGTCGATGAGCCTGCCCCTTAATTTTTCAAAAATGACTTTTTAACAAAGTCGCCTACCCTGTTTCCGCTGACCTTTGTATTTAAAAAAAGGATGCAACAGGTACTTGTCACCGGCGGCACAGGATTCGTAGCCAGTCATTGTATGCTTCAACTATTACAGCAGGGTTATGCTGTGAAAACCACCATTCGTACACCCGATAAGAAAGATAAGGTGCTGGATATGCTCCGAACCGGAGGTATCAGCGATTTACAGCATATTCGGTTTATCACTGCCGACCTTACATCCGATCAGCACTGGGCAGATGCAGTAGCGGATTGTGAATATGTGCTGCATGTAGCGTCTCCTATTTATTTGAGGGTACCTAAGGATCCGGAGGAAATGATCCGGCCGGCGGTAGATGGGACACTTCGTGTGTTAAAGGCTGCAAGAGATGCGGGTGTGAAAAGAGTGGTGATGACCAGTAATTTCGGTGCGGTAGGGTATAGTCATAGGGATCCTGCCACATTAATTACGGAAAAGGATTACACAGATCCGAATGAGAAAGGGCTCTCTGCATATAATAAATCGAAGGTCATGTCAGAAAGGGCAGCCTGGCAGTTCATACGTGAGCAGGGCAATGGTCTTGAGTTCTGTACGGTAAATCCGATGGGGATTTTTGGACCTTCGTTGGGTCCTGATTTGTCCAGTGGCTTTGAATTGTTACGCAATATGATGAATGGGGGAATGAAGGCGATTCCAAACCTGGATCTTGGGATTGTGGATGTAAGGGATGTAGCGGATTTGCACATCAGGGCAATGCTTAGTCCGAAGGCGAATGGAGAGCGATTTCTGGCGCTGGCGGGTGGTACGATGAGTCTCATGCAGATAGCGGGGTTGATTAAGGAGAAGATGCCGGCGATTGGCGGCCAAATATCCACAAAGCCATTGGCGGACTGGAAGGTAAGGCTGGCGGCGTTTTTAGGAAATCAAAAGGCGAAGGCGCTGGCACCGATGCTGGGAGTGAACAGGAAGGCGAGTAATCAAAAAGCGATTTCGGTATTGGGATGGAAGCCACGGAGTAATGAGATAGCGATATTAGCATCGGCAGAAAGTTTGATTAAGTACGGAGCGATTAAGTAAATTTGGTTATGTTCATGAAAATAGATCAGATCAAATCCTGCTATATTGGTCCTCATATTTCACCTGAAGCATTTATCCCGGAACACATCTTTATTTATTTGCTAAAGGGGAAAATGCAGGGGTTTGATGGACATAAAAGCTACACTTTATTACCTGGTCAATATTGCATTGTCCGGAAAAATAACCTGGCCAGGTATAATAAGCAAAAGGAAGATGATGTATTTGAAAAGATCGTTGTGATCTTTGATGAGGCATTTTTAAGAACATACCAGCAAAAGTATGGTGTGGTGAGTAGCAATTATGTTTCTAATGATGTCTTTCTCCTTCTGAATAAAACGGATTTTATTCCACGGTTGTTTCTTGAACAGGAGGATGATACAACCAGGGAAAGATTATTAACGATTCTGTTGAAATCGAATGAGGGCTTAGAGAATATTCTTTTTGATTTTGGCATACCTTCTAAAATAGACCTGGAGTCTTATATGAACAGGAACTTCCGTTTCAATGTAGCGATACAGCGCTTTGCTTATCTAACGGGCAGGAGTCTGACTGCATTTAAGCAGGATTTCAAAAGGGTGTTTAATGATACACCCGGGCGATGGTTGGTGCAGAAGCGATTGCGGGAAGCATATTTTTTAATTGACAAGGAGGGGCAAAGGCCTTCTGATGTTTATATTGAAGTGGGATTTGAGGATTTGTCGCATTTTAGTTATGCTTTTAAAAAGTTATTTGGTTTTCCGCCTACGCAGTTGAGGAAGTGATTTAAATGGATAAGAGCAACCTTTAAAAAAAGGCTGCTCCTTAATTTTATTAGATAAAACCTCCGGGAAGTTACCCAATCCAGAGGACATCTATGGAATTTAAAAGGTATACCAGGTTTATCTCCATTGCTTATCTGAAAGAGCTAACCAGCACAGCAGCGTAAGTAATCAGGATAGCGATCAGGAGTAAACTGATAAGAGCCAGAATGGTGCAATGAGTGCGTTTTTTATTAACTATTTGATGCAGGTCTTCCATATGGCTATAATTTAATTATTCGGCGTTGAGCACCGCAGCTATACTATCTGCCATTTGCAGGTGCATTTTTAATTTCGGCAGATATTTTCCTGCATATGCCTTTAATTGTGTCATAGAAGAGCTATCTGCTTCCTGTTGGAATAATGCAATCGTTTCAATATGATCTTTGATCTGGGCATTGATGTATGCAGTGTCAAAACTGTGTCCTGAGAGCGAACGCAAGTAGGCTGTCTTTGCCATATGTATGGAATCAGGTTGCTGTGGAATATTTACGTTCCAGCTATTTGCATAACCTGCAAGTTCGTTGTAGGCGGTGGTATGATCATCCACCATCATATTTCCATACATGCGTACGGTAGAATCCATGCCCATAGAATCGGCTACTGCCCCGGCCACAATTTCAGCTTTATTATTAAAACCTGCCTTTGTCATGAAAGTCTGGTCCCGGGAGGAGAGATTCACATTGGTATCATTGTCATCATCATCGCATGAGGTGAATGTAAGAGTACCGCATGCACAGCACAAGAACAAAAAATGAAGTGTCTTCATAAAATTTTGAGTTATTGAAACAATGGTGTCAAAACTATGCCACGCCATTGGCACAAATTTCCTACAGAATAAGAAAAACTTATTTATATGGAAAATCTGAACGCAGCCTTTGAAGAAGGCAAGACAACGGAAATCATAGAAAAGCAAACTTCCAAAGTGCCTTCAACTACTTTCCTGGTGGCTGCAATTGCAGCCATGGGGGTTTCGCTGGCATTACAGTGTGTCAGGAAAAGGCATACAAGTTTATTTATCGGGCAATGGGCGGCACCCTTTTTATTGCTGGGTATCTACAACAAAATTGTAAAGGTAGCCGGTCACGACAGGGATGATGATTGACCTGGCCCTCCGGACTTATCCATGAGTTTTTGGGAATTATAGCCACAGAAGTGTTGATGTAACTATACTGTCACTATAATTTGGCTTTTACATTAAGATTGACAAAGGTCACTTAAGGTCCAACGGCGCTTAAGTGACCTTTTAAATAATATATAGCGGCAACTGAGATCAAATAGCAGTGGATCAAGATAACATTATATAAAAGGGTGTATTCCTGTCTGTTAGCAGGCGATGCTTCAAAAACCCCTACAGCTTAGGCAAATTAGATAAATACATATATTATGGTAAAGAACTATTTGTTAAAAAAATTTTCATAAAATACATGAACTTTTTAAATTAGTGTCTGTTATACATTCCATACAATTGGTCTTTCGACTAATTTTTTAATTTGGGGAGAGGAAAGAGCTTAATTATTGTACTCAGATTTATTATACTCAGAGGACGACGTGTATTTTATTCTTATATCCGTGATATTTAAAACTACTATATAAATGCTTGTAAGCGTACGCAGGCAAATGAATAACTAATTATAGACTGCAATTACATAACAAGCTTAGACATTAGAATGGTATGTCAGTTTTTCAACTGAATAATGGGTATCCTTTGAGTACACATGAAGTAAAAGACTTTGCAAATGATCTGACATTATATGGTATACCTTACCAGGAATGTGAGCATTGGCTGGAAGTTGGCAATTGTGAATTGCGGAATAATTACACTTTATTTATCTCCGTGCTCTCTCAGCAGGCTCAATCTTTATTGCATCAGGTATTACCTGTTTTGAAGGTGCATGCGGTATCTTTCCGCCTGTTGAAAAATGACAGGCTGGTGGATCAGAGTAATGGTTTGACGATGGGGGCAAAAGATGCGGGCAAGGTGATTGTAATTTATCCACTGCATGCGAAACAGGCCCGGCAACTGGCCCATGACCTGGAGAGGGTAACGGTATCATTTATGGGAATT
The DNA here is from genome assembly GCF_003412465.1 of Chitinophaga silvisoli. Classification (GTDB taxonomy): domain Bacteria; phylum Bacteroidota; class Bacteroidia; order Chitinophagales; family Chitinophagaceae; genus Chitinophaga; species Chitinophaga silvisoli. The sequence goes on along the minus strand of NZ_QTJV01000001.1, from coordinate 1,373,100 downwards.
ACACCTTATGAGAGTCTTCGTATAGGCAAAGTGTTATATACGGCTTTGGATTCGGGTGTATCGTATCATATACCAGCAGTTTACCGTAATAAGCGGCGTAAGGGAATTATCGGGAAGTATTATATACCTGTTAAATTATTGCGGTTTAATCCAAAGGGAGACATTTATCTTGGGGTCAATATAAAGCAGTTTTCATTTACACATTGTATTATTAAGCAGGCGAGAGCTGCTTCATTTATAGACAGGTACGGAAGGGAGTCTGCACATAAGTTATTCTGGCAAAAATCTGTACTGGAGCAAATACAACATGAGCTACCTGTACCGCAGGTCATTGATTTTTGTAGTAAGGGGGAGGATCATTATTTAGTGACAAGTTATATTAATGGTCAATTATTGCCGGATCGGTTGAAGGGTATATACCGGGATCGCATCTGGCGGGAAATTGAGTTAGCTGACAAAGTAAAAATTCTGGGATATTTTCTTCAGATAACGGAAAGCATTAAACGATTACATGAACTAGGATATTTGCATCGGGATATACAGGTTAATAATTTTATTATCCGGGGAGATACTGTTTACCTGCTGGATTTTGAGTTAGCATACTATATGCCGGCAGGCACACCTGATCCACCGTTTGGTTATGGCACGGTTATGTTCATGTCGCCTCAGCAGCGGCAGGGGGAGCAACCTGCACCAGAAGATGATATTTATTCAATAGGGGTTGTTTTAGCATATATGATTTTAAATCCGGTTGATCAGGAGAGTTTTTCAGGGAATATTTACAATGCGCTGGTTAATGCTGGACTGGAAGCAAAGTTATTGGATGTAATTATTCTATGTCTGGACCCTGACCCTGCCAACAGACCGTCTCTTTCCTCAATAATAACTATACTAAAGACAGGCGACATACCGGAGAACATAGAACTGGTATAAAAATAGACTATGAAAACTAGAATGCTGGTCTTTAATGCAGTATGCCTGCTGTTCATTACAATGTTTGTGTATGCGGCTGTGAGTAAGTGGATGGAGTTTAATGTATTCGTCTCTCAGATGCATAAGCAGCCGTTTCCTCCTCAAGTTCTGCCCCTGTTGATATGGGGGATCCCTTTTACTGAGGTAATTGTATCATTGTTGTTGAGTTTAGATAAGACCCGGTTTATGGGTTTGAAGATAGCGACGGGTATGATGATATTATTTACGGGTTATATTATTCTGATAGAGTTAAGATATTTTGGAGAGATACCTTGCTCATGTGGTGGTGCCATTGTTCAGTTCACGTGGGTACAGCATCTTTATTTTAATTTATTTTTTGTATTGGCAGGTGCCATTGCTCTTTTGCTGATAAGGAATACAAAAGCATTCTCCCGGTAACCAATAAAAGTGTATTAGATTGGAATGACTATCACATTCGTAAGTAATTACGGAAGGGATAGGTATGTCTGATGCTAATTCCAGCTTGAGCGTTTTTTTCTGTCACTTTAAACATTTAATCTTATGAACAAACTTAAATTAGCATTTGCAGCATTGGCTGCTTTAGTTGGTGTGGGAGCAGCTTATGCAATGAAGGCAAAACCGGATGTAAGGGCGGATAATCACTATTGGATTACTGCGGGGGGAACTACTGTTTTATATGGAACGACAGCTCAGGCTGAAAACAACTGTCCCGGCACTGGGGTATTTTGCTTAAAGGCAAAAGACAATGCTAACTTGATAGCAACCAGATCAAATTAATTTAATAATTCACTAGTTAAAAGCACCTGTGGTTGGTCCACAGGTGCTTTTGATTAATTATATCCAGGATTTTGAATCAGGTTAGGATTCAGTTTTATTTCTGCCTCGGGAACCGGGTATAGGGTATCCACATCCCGCCATCCGGCTTTCCTGTTCGCTAATACACTTACTGCTGTTTGGGTCCGTTTGAGATCAAACCAGCGATTGCCCCATTCAGTGAATAATTCTACCATTCTTTCTTTTTGAATGGCTAATAACAATTCATTGTAAGTGATGCCTGGATTTGTAACCGCAATTAAAGGCAATCCAGCTCTCTTCCTAATACTATCAATATCTGCTATGGCTCCGGTCAAATTACTTAAATGAGCTCTTGCTTCTGCCCGAATGAGGTATTGTTCGGCAAGACGAAGTACCATGTTGTACTCAGTTACTGCGAAAGTAGGCCCAAAATTGGGTCTTACCTTATACTTGTAGGGAAATGTATAGGTGATTCCATTAACCGTTTTCTTACCTATCCAGTTAATGAACCTTTTATCTCCAGGTTCAAAGGTGTTCAGCAAATATGCTGTCAAGGAATACTGCGGTAAGGAGGTACCACTGGGATTGGGAACAAATTGAGCAGCTTCTGACGTATTATAACCATTATCGGTAGGCAGCAATTGCAGAATGGCTTCCTTGCTATCATAAAGAAATACACGATTAAAATCCTTTTCCAGCAAATAAGGGCCTGCATTAATTACCTGTCCGGAAGCGCTTTCAGCATCTATCCAATCGCCACCATATAAATATATTTTTGCCAACAAAGCCTTAGAAGCCCACCTATTCACTCTTACCCTGCCATTACTTGGATAATTTTCGCTGAGTAAACCGCTTGCCTTTAGCAGGTCTTCCTTTATTTGCGAAAAGATTACGTTAGTTTCCGTCCGCTTTAATCTGGCATTATCTTCATAGTTCGTAGATACTACTAAAGGTACATTCCCATACAGTTGGATCATTTGAAAATATATCAGTGCTCTGAAAAAATACACTTCTCCCAACAATTGATTACTTACATCTTCAGACAGTTTATTACTATTGACTATACCTTCAATACAAGCATTTGTCTGGTAAATTAATGTATATCCGTAATACCATAAATAAATTCTATTAAAGGAGCTTTGAGTAGAAATGGTATTAGTATAAAATTCTGTCATGCTATTCCCGGAGTTGTTCGGCTGTATTTCATCTGCCGACAGGCCTGCACAAATAGATATACCCGCATTCAATATGTTTGGAAAGGACACCATAATCTTAGAGTAAATACCACTGACAGCAGATAATGCCGATGTGTCATGGGAAAAAACTTTCTTTCCAATTACACTATTACCGGGGTCGCCCACGTCAATCAATTTATTACAACTTATGATCAAGATTGTAAGCAGTACAGCAATACATACTTTCATTGTATGGAATTTATTAAAAAACAATGTCTAATCCTACCGTTAGGATCCTTAATACTGGTAAAGAAAAATAATATGGAGTTTCCGGATCTATGCCTTTATAGTTAGTGAATGTTACTAGATTTTGTCCTTGTAAATAACATCTTAAACCGGACAATCTCATTTTCTTTAAAACGGTTCCACTCAAGGAATAAGAAAGGCAAATGTTTTTAACTTTCAGATAAAAGTTATTCTCATAAACAGCATCAGAATACCAGACATTGAAACTTTGCAAAGCTCCATTTATGATATCGCTGGTTACATAACGCTGTACATTCGTTTGATCACCGGAATGTTGCCATCTGTCTAATACCCATTTAGATTGATTGAATAATTTACCGGGAGGCATATTATTAGTAAAAATCGCGAAAAAATAATTAGGGACGGTTTGCTTCCTAAATGTCAGGAAGATATCCAGCCTGAGTCCTTTCCATTGAAAAGAATTTCCGATACCTCCATAAAATTTGGGATCCAGGTCCCCTACGTTTTGATAATCCTTATCACTCAAAGTTCCATCTTTATCAAGATCTTCGAATTTATACAGTCCATCAGTTTTATCCACACCTATATTACGATAGCGTTTCAGTAAGTTGAGCGAATAACCTACAGAGAAATTTTGTGAATAATTATAATTTTCCAGATCGGGGAATTTAATTAACCTGTTTTTGGGAAATGTTATATTGGCATTAATTCTCCAGTTAAAATGCCTTTGCCTTACAACTTCAGCAGTCATGTCAAATTCCCATCCTGAATTTTTCACAACTACTCCTTCATTTTTAATTACGTTCATAAATCCGGTTTGCGCCGGCAACCTGTAGGCAATAATTTGTTTATCATTTGTGCTATTAAAAAAGGCAAATGTTGTAAGTAATTTATTATCTAAAAAACCCAGCTCAATAGCTGTTTCCATTTTCTTATTCCTCTCCCATGAAAAATTTGTATTCAATAATGCATCAGGTGTCAATGGAATAATACCCTGGTAAATATTGGGATTAACATTAGACGACCATGTATCCAGGTACTTATAATCTCCAATCTGGTCATTACCAATGATACCGTAACTGCCCCTCAGTTTTCCATAAGAGAGAAATGTTAAATTGTTCTTTACAAAATCTTCGTTGGCAAATAACCATGCTCCACCTACAGAGCCAAAATTCGACCATCTTTTTCCCGGGCCAAACCTGCTTGAGCCATCTCTTCTTGCGGAAAAATTCAGGATATACCGGTCCTGATAATTATAAATTAAACGACCAAAAAGCGCCGCATATTTATACTTTGACGAATATTGACTTGATAAAGCTGTAACCGGGGCGGCGGACAAATCACTTAATTTACTGTCATCTGTGTACCCGTTTCCATCCAATACCATATTGGTATTTGAACTATATTGCCATGTGGTTCCTATCAACGCGTTAATCTTACCAAAAACAAATGTATTTGTATAATCCAGTTGTGGTTCTATGATATAACTTTTAATCTCCTGTGTACCGAATTTAGCCGAACCATTAGATGCTGAATCCGTACCTGGATTTTTGGATATTGATGGAATCTGTGAATTTTCGTTGTCTCTATATCTATTCACACCGGCAGATAAAATGAAGTTCAAACTATCCACAATCTTATATCCCAATTTCATACTTGACAGTAAATTCCCTGTCTTAATAGTATATTTTTTATACAATTCTGCCAACGGATTATCCAGTTCTGCTCCATTCTCCTGCCACACCAGTTTTCCATTTTCGTCCCTTGGTCCCGGAGCATTAGAAGGTGCCAAAGTACTCAATAGGGTGCCCGAAAAGATACGATTCCTGTCTTTCCCATAATTTGCAACGATATCAATACCTAGTTTTTTATTTTTAGAATGGTAGGTAAGAGACAGATCGCCCGTACCTCTCAGATATGGCATATCAATCGGAAATACCGACGTTGCATTTAACACACTTCCGCTCAACCTATACTGAAGCACCTTATTCCCGCCAACCAGGGCTATATTAAAAGTCGATATTTTGGCTGTTCCACCAAGAATCAACTTTTGCCAATCCTGATGTCTTGCCTGGTTCCAAATCAGCAAATCCGGCGCATACCCTGCACTCCCTTCCTGGTTATCCGGTGTAATCCCATCATTGGCAAAGGCCTCTTTCCGCATCGCCATATACTCGTCTCCTGACAATAAATTTCCCAAACCGGGCACCGTTCCTATTCCCTGACTCAATTTTAATTGCAGAGAAGCATTACCTTCTTTCCCTCGCCTGGTAGTAACCAAGATCACTCCGTTGGCACCACGACTTCCATAAATGGCTGTTGCATCTGCATCCTTCAGTATTTCAATACTTTCTATATCTTCTTTATTGAGGTTGTTAAAAGGACTTATCCCTCCTGCATCAAAACTCTGTACGGCAATCGATCCCAGGAGGTTAATTCTTTTACTTGAAATATAAGGCACCCCATCAATTATATACAAAGGATCAGATCCATTTGCAAACGAGTTCCTACCCCTGATCTGCACAGAAAAACTCGTTCCATTCACTCCACTCGAAGGTATCACGGCCAGTCCAGGTATACGCCCCTCCAGCGCTCCCAGAATATTAGCCACTGGCTGACGGGAGATCTCTGAGGAAGAAACTTTTCCAATACTCCCTGTATTCGTTCTCCTCGTTGTCAAACCATACGCCATCACCACTGTTTCATCCAACACATTATTCGCCAATGCTAATTTGATCCGGATCGAATCATTTCCACTCACCACCGTCTCTATTGAAGTATAACCCGTATAAGTTGTGTGAAGCACCAAATTTTCCTGCTCTGTCATGAAAGAAAACCTTCCCGTCTCATCTGTCGTTGCACCCAGATTAGACCCACTGATACGTACTGTTGCTCCTGGTAAAATCTCCCCCTTCTCATCCATCACAATACCTGTTATGACATTCATTTTACTGGAACTTATTTTTGCAATCGAATTCGGAGGAAATTTAGTCAAAGGCCCTGACCGGCTAAACACCACCTGATTGCCTCTGACAGTCCAGGTAAAACCCTGTCTGCCAAGCAATTCAAACAATATTTGTGAAACTGAAAAATCTTTGACTGAGATAGAATAATGTTCGGATACATCCAGCTGACTTGTGGAAGCAACGAAGCGTAAGCCGGTCGAGGAAGTGATCAGCTTAAGTATGGCTTTTAACGATTTATTGGACACTGTGAGATCCATCCTCTTATTCAAGATCCCATTCACATCAGTCGGTCCTGGAGTTTGTGCGCTCGTTGGTATGCTAGCTCTCAGTAAGAATAGGAGGCATAGTACCAAGTAACCAGCACCATTTGCCGCAAAAATTTTTTTCATATTAATACGGGACCTTCCTGGCAGGGATCAGTTGATAATTTGGACAACATCACTGGGGCATTAAAGACAATTCTGCCTGCCAAAAAGTATGATAATCTGCGTGGAAATTTAATCATTTTTACACTCATTATGACATTCTAAAAATTTAAGTATTTTTGCTGTTAAATAATTCCACTAAACAAACCCCCAATTAATCAGTTAATGTACCAGAGCAGTCAGGATATGTAATCGCGTAATAAAATCCGAAACATGATAATACAAGAGCAGGACGTTAAGCTGTTTCAGCTTATTAAAGAAGGAAACGAACCCGCATACGCTGAGATATACAACAACTATCGCAGGGATGTGTTCGTTGCTGCCTTTCGCATTCTGCGTAATACTCATGATGCGGAAGATGTAACACAGGAAGTTTTTATTACCCTGTGGAATAAAAGAAAAGATATAGCAGTGAACACAGCATTAAGGGGATACCTTACCCGTATGGCTCAAAATTGCTGTATGAATAAAATAAAGCATGATACTAACCTGACGAAACGTAATCAGCAGTACTCTGCGATGCATACAGCCGCTCAGTCCGGCGAAAAACCTGATAGCGAACAACTCGATGACATCACCCGGCTTATGCAGGAACTGCCTGACAAAAGCCGCAGAACAGTGGAAATGGTATATATAGAAGGCCGTCCGCACAAGGAAGTGGCTAAAATAGAAGGTATTTCTATCAATACTGTCAAGACTCAATTGTACTCCTCACTGAAGATTATCCGCAATAAACTACAGTTAAAATAATTTTTTTCCTCCACTCATACTTTTTGGATTTTAGGTTTGTCTATAATTATATCAACTATGGATCTGGAAGCTATTGACATACAGACATTGATCGTGGCAGACATACTGGGAACGATCACACCGGACGAGAAAATTCAACTGGACAAGTTGATGATCGACCGGCCGGAGCTTCAGGCCCTGTATGAGGAGATTCGTGAGGAGATGGAAAGTGAAAATATTGCCGTTCATGCTATTGGCAGTGTTTCAGCTGAAGAATTAATCTCCAAAGCCAAAAGGCGCGTGCGCAACCGGTATATCCGGGTATTTGCCGCAGCAGCCAGTTCAGTTGGACTTGTTGGTGGCTTGTCATATTATTTATTGACATCGCAACAATCAACCGCCCTGGCTTCCTGGGAAGATGGTAAAAACATTTTATTAAAAATAGGCCAGCAGGAAATAAACCTGGAAAACAATGCAGCCACCAATGTGAATGGCGTTGCATTTCATCCGGAAACCGGTTCGCTTACTTTTAGCTCTTTGAACAGTACTACTCACGATCTGGGCGTATTGACCGTGCCAAGGGGTAAAAACAATTATAAAGTCATACTGGATGACGGGTCAGAAGTCTTATTAAATAACACTTCCCGCCTCTCCTTCCCGTTGAAATTTGATGGGGCAAAAAGGGAAATCAGTATAGATGGAGAAGCTTATGTAAAAGTCTCCCCGAAGGCAGGTCAGCCCTTCATTGTCCATCTTCCTTACAACAGGGAGGTAGAAGTATTGGGTACTGAATTTAATGTCAACACCTACGATAGCGGGATTGCAAGGATATCACTTGTACAGGGTAGCGTGCAGGTAGCAGAAGGCGAAAGCCGAACACTCCTTACCCCTGGTAAAGCCGCCACCATCGATGCGAATCAAATTGCTGTCAATACATTTGAAGCAGATGAAGTGCTGAGCTGGAAGGATGGTATTATCGTATTCCCTGACAATGTCACTATCGAAAAAATTGCAGAAGTAGCAGGAAGGAATATGAAAGTTAAGATCATCGTAGAAAAATCTGCAGCCGGTAAGAAATTCATGGGTGTAATACTGGATAAGAGCAAGCCAATTAGCCACTTATTACAACAATTAACAGACACTAAAGAAGTGACTTATAATATTTCAAAAGATGGAGTGATACATATTATGTAAACCTCCTTCTCCTATGCAAGCCCTCAGCATTCATTGGTAACGAGATAGTTCCTCATAATAACCACACTTGCCCTGAACCATTGGGCAATTATATAGCTTTCGTCGTTTGTTAACCCTCTTTTTACGACAAAGCAGCAACCCGAATCAGAGCGGGAAGCAACGCAATAGAAGGCCACCTTCCCGGGTTGGCCTTCATCATTAAAAAAAGGCTTTTGCTGGTGCAAAAGCCTTTTTTTTTAATGTTATAGAAAGATAAAATAACGCTTAGATTATTGTCATCCATAACCAGGATCTACTTACCGGAATACTCACTAAACAATAATTACTTCTACCCCCATGTTTTCAAGGTCCCGCATCATTGCAGGACTAATTCCATCATCTGTAATAATTTGATCTATATCGCCCAAAGGGCAAATCTTTCCAAATCCCCGCTTGCCAAACTTCGAAGAATCAGTCACGATGATGGTCTTCTGGGCAGTACGGATCATGGCTTTATTGAGTAGTGCTTCCATCATATTGGATGTAGTACACCCTTGTTCCATATCGATCCCGTCTACCCCCAGGAACAATTTACTGCAGGTAAAATGATCCAGGATTCCTTCGGCATAAGTACCCGTTACAGAAGTAGATGTCTTACGCACGATCCCTCCCAGCTGAACAATCTCAATATTGGGTTTGTCCAGCAATGCCATAGAAATATTCATTGCCGAGGTAAGCACGGTTACCCGTAGCTCCTCGGGAATAGCTTTCGCTACCTGTAATACGGTTGTGCCCGAAGCAATTATAATAGCGTCATCCGGCTCAATCATTTCCGCGGCCCGCTTGCCAATGCGGGTCTTCTGGTCAGCCAGGATGTTTTCTTTTTCGTTTACGTTCCTATCTTTTGTATAGGGGTTCGCCCTGCTTATATTTCCATGTGTACGAAACAATAACTTCTTGTCCTCCAACATTTTCAGATCCTTACGGATTGTCACAGCTGAAACATCCAATGCCTCAAACAAATCGGCCACCCTCACATTCCCCTCCGTCTGCAGCCGTTCCAGGATATAGGCATGCCGCTGTGCCATAGATTCGAATTTCATAACTCTGGCTTGGTATTAAATTGGTAAAATAGTAACTGAAAAGTAATACAAGGTTGACTTTTTTCCTAAAAAAAGCTTAAATCCAAAGAAAAATTTGGAAATAATAACAAAACGAAACACCTTTATACAAGCAAAAGAAACCTTTAGAAAGTTTCTTTTGCTTTAAACTCCTTACTTTATGAACAGAATGCAGTTAATATCGGACCTGTCCTCCACCAAGTCATGGGATGTTATTGTTATCGGCGGCGGCGCAACGGGTCTTGGCATCGCGATGGATGCTGCCACCAGGGGGTATAAAACCCTGCTGGTAGAGCAGGCAGACTATTCGAAAGGGACCTCGAGCAAGGCTACCAAACTGGTGCATGGTGGTGTGCGCTATATGGCGCAGGGAGATCTCGGACTGGTAAGAGAAGCTTGCCATGAGAGAGGGTTGTTACTGAAAAATGCACCTCACCTCACTAAAAACGAAACTTTCGTTATTCCGAATTACTCCTTGTTTAATAACATCAAGTATACCATCGGTCTGAAATTTTACGACCTGCTGGCAGGTAAGTTAAGCCTGGGTGCTTCTAAATATATTAATAAAAAGAAAACCATCGAAGCGCTGCCTACTATCAGGCAGGAAGGGCTAAAAGGTGGTGTCGTATACCATGACGGCCAGTTTGACGACAGCCGCCTGGCACTGAATGTAGCACAGACCGCCATCGAAAATGGAGCGACTGTGCTGAACTACGTTAAAGTAACAGGCTTATTGAAAGATAACAATAAGAAAGTGAATGGGATTGTTGCGAAAGACATCGAAACAGGTAATACTTACGAAGCTCATGGTAAAGTAGTGATCAATGCTACCGGCGTGTATGTTGACAACATATTGCACATGGATCGCCCCGATGCTCCACACATGGTTCGTCCCAGCCAGGGAGTACACATCACCCTGGATCATTCTTTTTTGCCTGGCGACAATGCACTCATGATTCCTGAAACTGACGACGGCCGCGTTTTATTTGCTGTGCCCTGGCATGGCAAACTGATCGTGGGTACAACAGATACCCTGCGGGATCATCCGGAACTGGAACCACATGCCCTGGAGCAGGAAATTGAGTTCATTCTCAACACAGCTGCAAAGTACCTGGTAAAAAAGCCAACCCGTAAGGATGTGCTGGCGGTATTTGCCGGTTTACGTCCACTGGCTGCACCTAGTAAAGATGGTGCTAAAACAAAAGAAATATCACGTAGTCATAAAATCATTGTATCTGAATCCGGCCTGATTACCATTACCGGTGGTAAGTGGACTACCTTCCGCAGGATGGCACAGGATACAATTGATAAAGCAATTGAAACAGGTGTATTGAGTGCAAAGGAATGTAAGACTGAACACCTGCCTATTCACGGTTATGTACAAACGAGCGATGAGAATGATCCCCTGCGTTTTTATGGTGCAGATATGACTGCTATCAATAAACTGGTTGCTGAAGATCATTCGCTTGGAGAGCTGCTTGTGCCTAACTTCCCATACAATAAAGCAATGGTAATCTGGGCGATCCGGAATGAGTATGCCCGTCGTGTGGAAGATGTGCTGGGACGCCGTCTTCGCTTACTCTTCCTGGATGTACACGCAGCGATTGCTGCTGCACCAGTCGTAGCACAATTAATGGCCAGAGAATTAAACAGAGATGCCGCCTGGATTCAGGCAGAGCTTAAAGATTTTGAAACACTTGCGAAGGGATATACGCTGAATTAATTCAGCGTATACCCACCACGTTATACTTATACAATTTTAGAGTATCCCCGAAGGGAGTAAAGCGGGGAATTAGCTACCCGCTTCATTGGAACAAAATCAGGTTTCCCCCCAGGGGAGTAGGCGGTAGATATGCTATCCGCTCTTTGGAACAAAATTAAAAAACTGAGGTATGAACAAGAACGAAAAATTCATCCTGGCCCTCGACCAGGGTACCACGTCTTCACGCGCTATTATTTTCGATCACAACGGGGAAATCAAAGCGATTGCCCAGAAACCTTTTGAACAGATATTTCCACAACCTGGATGGGTGGAACATGATGCAAACGAAATTTGGGCCACCCAATCTTCTGTGGCTGCAGAAGCTATCGCCAAAGCAGATCTGAACGGTACTAATATTGCTGCCATTGGTATCACCAACCAGCGTGAAACCGCTGTGGTTTGGGATCGCGAAACTGGTACTCCTATCTACCATGCTATCGTATGGCAGGACCGCCGCACAGCAAAATACTGTGATGAGCTGAAGGAAAAAGGCTATACCGACATGATACGTGAAAAAACCGGCCTGGTGATAGATGCCTACTTCTCCGGAACGAAGGTGAAATGGATCCTGGACAATGTAGCAGGTGCAAGAGAAAAAGCAGAGAAAGGGGAACTGTGTTTCGGTACGATCGACAGTTGGCTGGTATGGAAATTTACCCGTGGCCACATGCACATCACCGATGTGACCAACGCTTCCCGTACGCTTCTCTTTAATATCCATACGATGCAGTGGGACCAGGAATTACTGGACCTGCTCACAATTCCAGCAAGCATGCTGCCTGAAGTAAAACAAAGCAGCGAAATATATGGCGAAACTGCCACGACTCTTTTTGCATCTAAAATTCCGATTGCAGGTATTGCCGGTGATCAGCAGGCTGCCCTCTTTGGACAGATGTGCGTAGAAGAAGGGATGGCTAAAAATACTTATGGTACAGGATGTTTCCTGTTGATGAACACCGGCAACAAACCAGTGTACTCCAAAAATAACCTGCTCACTACTGTTGCCTGGAAGATCAATGGCGAAGTAACGTATGCAATGGAAGGTAGTGTATTCGTAGGTGGCGCAGCTATTCAATGGTTACGCGATGGACTGGGTATCATTCACAATTCTGCAGACAGTGAAACACTTTCCGCTTCTGTGAAAGATAATGGTGGTGTATACTTTGTACCTGCGCTGACAGGGTTAGGCGCTCCATATTGGGATCAGTACGCACGTGGTGCCATCTTTGGTATTACCCGTGGTACAACCGCCGGCCACATTGCCCGTGCAGCACTGGAAGGCATTGCATTCCAGGTGTATGATCTGCTGAAGAGCATGGAGTCTGACTCCGGCAAACAGTCTACCGAGCTGAGAGTAGATGGGGGTGCTGTTGCGAACAATGCGCTGATGCAATTTCAGGCAGACATCTTTGGCAGTAATGTAGTACGTCCGAAAGTACTGGAAACGACTGCGCTGGGTGCTGCATACCTGGCAGGACTGGCTGTAGGCTATTGGGATAATATAGATGAAGTGAAAAAGCAATGGTCTATTGACAGAACTTTCAAACCAGAACTGGATGGTCAGAACATTGAAAAACTGCTGGCTGACTGGAAGAAGGCCGTAGAACGCACCAGAGGCTGGGCTAACGAATAATCATGAAGAGCGCCTGACTCCGTAAACCTTACGGAGCAGGCTATACTGAAACTAAACATATTTCACCTATTCCACTTTGAAAAAAATGTGTACCATAACCAGTTTATGAAAAACACCTGCACAATAGTTTCAGAGGAAATAGCACCACTAAATTAATCATCAAGTTATGACACCGTTTATTGCAGAATTTATAGGTACAGCTTTGCTCATTTTATTGGGCAATGGTGTGGTTGCAAATGTGGTATTGAAGGATACGAAAGGAAATGGAGGTGGATGGATTGTGATAACCACAGCGTGGGGATTGGCCGTATTTGTTGGTGTATGTGTAGCAGGCCCCTATACCGGCGCGCATTTGAATCCAGCTGTAACGCTGACAATGTTAATACTGGGAAAAATCAGTCTGGCAGTTGCAGGTGTATACTGGGCCGCACAGTTACTGGGAGCCATGCTTGGCGCATTCCTGGTATGGGTATTTTATAAAGACCATTTTGACCGCACAGAAGACGGACCTACCAAACAGGCAGCGTTTTGTACAGCACCTGCCGTGAGAAACCCGGGCCGCAATTTCATCAGTGAAGTGATAGGTACTTTTGTACTGCTGATCACTATCCTCTACTTTACCGATCCAAAAATAGGAGACACACAAACTATCGGCATGGGTTCCATGGGTGCTTTGCCAGTAGCTTTCCTGGTATGGGTGATTGGCCTATCACTGGGAGGTACTACCGGCTATGCAATTAATCCTGCAAGAGACCTGGGACCAAGGATTGTACATGCACTCCTGCCATTTAAACAACCAAAAGCTGGTGCTGACTGGGGTTATGCCTGGATACCGGTGTTGGGACCTGCTGTAGGTGCAACACTGGCGGCTTTATTGTTCATGTATTTAAAATAAGAATCGTCATGAAAAAGTTATTGATTGCAACCTTCACGGTTGCATGCGGGATATTCTTTGTCCAAAAAGTCAGTGCGCAGGATAAGGATACAACAGCAACTCAAAAGAAATATGAGCCGTTTGGACTGAATTTACAGGTCAGAAATTTATACCTGTGGCGTGGGTTTAAGGTATCCAATGCCCCCATCTCTGATGTGGATATGTATTTTAAATCAAAGAATGGTCACTGGCAGGCAGGTTTTTGGGGAGGTGCCAGTTTCACAGGTGATTACAAGGAGTTTGATTACTATGTGAAGTATGTGAATAAAGGGTTTAGTGCGGCGATCTGGGATATTAACAACTTCAGTGATTATCCTAATGCTGATTTATTTGATTATAAAAAGGGAACTACTTCACACTTTGTGGATGTAGGAGTTGCTTATACTTTCCAGAAAATGAAGCTGCCCCTGACACTGAGCTGGAATACAATTGTATTGGGCAGGGATACTTATTATAAAGCGGATAGTAGTCTGGCAAATGCGTATTCACATTATGTGCAGGTAGACCAGGTCTTGTTTGCAGATGAGGTATATAATGTGCATGCATTTGTGGGTGGTGGATTCTCTTTTAGCGGGGATAAGAATTTTTATGGCAATCATCCGAACGTGGTGAATGCAGGGATTACAGTGAACAGGGATTTGACAATATTTAAATATCATGTTCCTATTTCAGCTACGGCGATGTTCAACCCGGAGAAGAAGTATGGTGCGTTGCAGCTGATTGCAAATATCTTCTAAGTTAGAGAGAGGTTACAACAGGTTCTAAATCGTAAATTGTCAGGGAAGTCGCTTCTGCCTACAGCAAAAGCGACTTCCTTATTTATTGATGACTGATTTTTAAATTCGCGAAATCGCCATCGGAAGAGTTACCTACCCAAAGGCCTACTTTACCTGTATTCTTTTTATTCAATGAAGTCACAGAGAGGCAAAGAACGTTATTCACATAAGCCTTTACAGCAGTTCCTTCCACTACCACCTTTACATGAAACCAGTTATTCGGATCCGGAGGTGCAGACAGCTTATTCTCATACACGCCGGGATGTTCCTCCCTCAATCGCTCCCATCCATACAAGGTATCCTGTACATATTGCACCATGTGCATACGGGCTAGACTATCTGTCGCTACGAAATTGAAAGGACGAAAGTAAACGGCTTCGCAATCATTCTTCGATACACCATGAAAGGCGACACCGATGAAAGAGCCCTGTTTTACATTTTTTCCTCTTACATCCACTTCAATCGTTCCGTTTGTAAAGTTGACATCTTTCAACCAGGCGATTCCTGAGCCTTCTGCTGCAGAAAGGTGTACGCCGGGTTTCTCTTTTAATGTGCTGATAATTCTGTTTTCAGGAACCAGGTTACTTTTTTGTTGTGCAATGGCCGGGCTGAAAGCAAAGAGCAACAAGACAATGCTTAAATTGAATTTGTTCATAAGTGGTGGTGGTTTGCTATCCCATGAAAATAAACTAACTTAATTATGTAAACAAATGAAAAACGAATGATACCCATTGGCATATCTTCGGGCCACTCCAGCCCTTCTACCCACCCACCTCATACCCTGCTTGCCGCTGACATAGGCGGTACCAAATCTAACCTGGCACTTTACAAATACGACGGCAGCAAGCTCGCCCTTACAAAGGAAGAAAAATACCCCACGAAAGATTTTAAAGGCCCCAATGCCCTTATAGAAAAATTTCTCGGCAGCGAAGCTATCCCGGATCGTATTTGCCTTGGCGTAGCGGGCCCGGTTCAGGATGGAAAAGCAAAGATCACCAATGTTCACTGGGAAATGGATGCAGCTCAGCTGTCTGCTCAGTTTGACAATCACCCGGTTTTCATTGTAAACGACCTGGAAGCCAATGCTTATGGCCTTGCTACCCTGGAACAAATTGATATTCATTCTCTGCATACAGGGCATCCGCAAAAAGGAAATATTGCCCTGATCTCGCCGGGTACAGGCCTCGGTGAAGCCGGCTTATTCTGGGATGGCACGCATTATTTCCCTTTCGCTACAGAAGGGGGACACAGCGACTTTTCTCCTATTACAGAACTGGATGATGACCTGCTGGTTTACCTGCGCAGAAAATTTGGTCATGTCAGCTGGGAGCGTGTACTAAGCGGTCCTGGTATTGTAAATATCTTCAACTTCCTGAAAGAAGAAAGGGATATGGATGCCCCGGGCTGGTTGCTGGACCGGATGGCCGTACATGATGTAGCTGCAGAAATCAGTGAAAATGGTGATACGGTGGCGATTTGTGTGGAGACCATGCGCATTTTCTTCCGATACCTGGCCACAGAAGCCGGCAACCTGGCGCTGAAGGCGAAAGCCACAGGCGGCATCTACATCGGGGGCGGTATTGTACCCAAAAATGTAAAGAAAATTGATTACGGTGCTTTTATGAAAGCCTTCCGGGAAAAAGGCCGGATGAAACCCCTGCTGGAAGATATTCCGGTACAAATAATCCTCAACGAAAAGACGGCTCTGACAGGGGCTGCCTGGTATGCGATCAATAAGTGCTGATTTATATTATAATTTTTCCCTATTTTTACTCCAACACAATCAATCACATACCTATGAAAACCGCATATTTCTTACCGGTGCTGTTGTTAAGCATCTGGTGCAAGGCACAGGGACCCTATCCCTATACCGAAAAAGGCAAATGGGGCCTGACTGATAAAAACAAAAGTGTGCTGCTGAAGCCACAATTTGATACCATTGACGTATTCAGAAACGGCTACGCCCGTGTAGAAAGTAATAAAAAAGTTGGATTGATCAATACCAATGGCGCTGTGCTAATTAACCCTTCTTATACAAATATTACCAATGCTTTTCAGGACTACACCGCCATCGCCAGGAATATCAAAGGCTATCAGATCATAGATATCCGCAATGACAAACCGATCGGAGGCCTCTTTACAGACGTTTTACCGGAAAGATCCAGCTACGCTAAGGGTAGTTATTACTTCGTAAACAAAGACGGGAAAATGGGCATCTTTGACGCGCAGGCGGGCAAAATGCAGGGCGGGAAGTATAACCAGGTTACCGGCTTCAATGATCCGGCATTGGATCAATATGCACTCATCGTTGCAGGCGACACCTATGGTGTGATAGACGTAACCAGCGGCAGGGAAATTCTGAAACCCGAATACGATGATATTGAAGAAGTGTATGCAGGCAATACCGTGTATGTAGCAGCAAAGAAAGGCGACGACAAAGTTTTCTATTATGATGCCAGCTTCCATACCGCATCTCCCGGCAATGTACAGGATAAACCCACTTCCGCAATGCCGGCAGAAGGTGAAGTGCTGAATAAGAAAGCCAAAGATATGTACATCTATAAACTGGGAAACGATAAATGGCGTGTAGTACTGGAAAACCGTGAGACCAACAAATACAAGGGCCTGGATAGTACTGATCTGAATGGATATACCAACCTGGAATACCTGTCTTATTATCCAAATGATAAAAACTTCCCCTCCAAGATTAAAGCAGTAAAAGATGGTAAAACAGGGGTGATCGATATGAGTGGCAAAGTATTGTTACCGTTTATTTACGATGATGTACACTTCAGGGAAGACATGGTGGGCCGTTATGCTTTCATTGAGACCTATTTAGATAATAAGAAAGGTGTAGTGGTAGCTGCCTCCATGAAGGAACTAAAAAAGCCCGTACTGAAAGCAATCCTGGATGAAGACCATGACAGGAATGCCCTGCTGGTAGAAATGCCCAACGGACAGAAAGGTTATATGGACAAGAATACCGGAGAAATTTTTATACCAGGTATCAAAGAATAGCTGATACAGACTCGCTGTTGTCTATGGCAACAGCGAGTCTTCTAAATTCCGAAGGCGTATGCCCCACGTTCTTCTTGAAAAACATATTGAAATTAGGTTGGTCAGAAAACCCTACACAATAACTGATATCCTGCACATACCAGTCCGTTTCCAACAATAAATTCTTGGATACATCCAGCAAACGCCTGCGAATGTGAGAGCTCACATTTTCTCCTGTATATTTCTTGAGCAAGGTATTCAGGTAATTGGGATGTAGCTCCATAGTGGCTGCAAATTCCTTCACGGTTCTCATCCTGACAGGAGATGCAAACCTGATCTCGGCAATTGTTGCATCCAGCAATGAGAAAAACTGGTCTACATGGTTGAACTGGTCTGTGATGTGTAGCATAGTCATGTGGGTTGCGAACTAAACAAAGGTCGGTTGAATCAGGAAATGGTTGTTTGTAAAAACACGTTCTTTTGTTGGCTGTTTAATGGCTTTTTCTGATAAAGGACTCTTCGATCACCGTACCCCTGGACAGCAAAACGCTGCGTTCTATCAGGTGCTCCAGTTCCCTTACGTTGCCCGGCCAGTGATAGGCCATCATTTCTTCTTTCACCCCATCAGCCAGGCGCATGGCCGATTTACCGGCTTTTCCAGCGTATCGCTGTAAGAAATACTCTGCCAGCTCGGGAATTTCATCCTTTCTTTCCCGTAAGGGAGGTAGTACGATTGGAAATACATTCAGGCGGTAAAAGAGGTCCCTTCTGAAACGGCCGGCTTCCACCTCTTTCTTCAGGTCACGGTTCGTGGCCGCGATGATGCGCACATCAATGCGGACAGGGCTTTTACCACCAATCCGTTCTATTTCTCTCTCCTGGAGTACTCGCAATAATTTGGCCTGCAGTTCCAGCGGCAGCTCTCCAATTTCATCTAAGAGTAAGGTGCCGCCGTGGGCCATTTCAAACTTGCCGATCCGTCTTTCACTTGCACCGGTAAAGGCTCCTTTTTCATGCCCGAACAATTCACTTTCTATAAGGTTTACGGGTAGCGCGGCACAGTTTACTTTTACCAGTAATTTATCTCTGCGGGTAGAGTGATTGTGAATTGCCTTCGATACAAGTTCTTTGCCAGTGCCGGTTTCGCCGAGGATGAGCACTGTGCTGTCTGCCGGAGCTACCTGTGAAATAAGGCGAAAAACCTGTTGCATTTCCCGGCTGTTGCCTACCAGATCTGCCTGTGCAATTTCTTTTTTCCGAACTGGATGTTTATTCTCCAGTCTTTGACGGTAAATTTCGATTTCTTTCAGCTGGCTGGCTATGCGGTCATTGGCAAGCATGTTTGCCAGGACGATGGAAAGCTGGTGGGAAACGCCTTTAATGAGTTGTAAAACCGGCTCCGGAAAGGTGCCTGTCTGTTCGGAAAAGAGAAAGAGACACCCGATTTCGTGTGTGGCGGTGCGAAGGCGAATACCTGAGAATTCCACGATCCCCGTTTCCCGGAATAACGGAATGTAGGCTGGGTGATTTTTCACCTTCAGGAGTTTTCTTACATTAAATACCTGTGGCTGTTCTGCTGCCATAACGGCTTCAAAGATCTGGTCGCCACCAAGTTTGCTGTGTCCACTGCGTTGGAATGCAGGATGGTTTTTACGCCGGCCTTCCGAGTAATAAAGATATGGTACCAGGGACTTACCATCTTCATCAAAGATATTGATGACGATGTCATTGAAATGGATGACTTCTCTTAAGCGCTCACGCAATACCCTGAGAAAATCGTCTTTGTCACGAATCAGGGCAATATCGCTACTGAGCGATAAGAGAAATTCTACCATCATGTTGCCTTGCTTCATGAGAATTTAATTGATCACGAAAAAAAGCAAACAAAGGTCATTCCAGTATATAAGATACTGAAATTAAGCTTGTTAGTATTTTTGAAGGAAAATATTATTTACGATATTTCGTTAATTTTTACAGATTGACGAATAGTCGTAAAAATGACGATTATTATTGTTTAGTGGCTTTATTGCCATCCCAGGTGTAAACTTCTTTTTTTACAGTTTTGTTTTCTACCGTTTCTCCATCTTCACCATACTCCTCTGTTACTATGAGCTTCAGGACCTTGCCAGGCTGGCCGCCTACTTCTTTCGGAAAGATCAGGGTTTCAGTATAGGCGAAAGCACCGGCATCGAAGGTATTGGTTTTGCCAGGCAGGGGCAGTAGCTGACTGCCATTCCAGCCAAAGTAGTAGTAATCAGTGGGCAAGCCACAGGCATCGCCGCTGAAATTGACACGGAAAATTTCCTTTACGCTGTCCAGTCCCATTTCTCCCAGCAGTTTACTTTCGCTGCTTCTTGCATTTTCACCACCGGGCACTGTCCATTCTTTCATATCCAGTATGCGATGGTCTTTATCCAGGGCTTTAATACGTACGGTTAGCGTTTCCCCGGTTTCAGATAAAACCGTTCTTTTCTCTAATCCATATATGAAAGTAGTACCGTCTTTTGTAATTGCATTCAGTGCCAGCAGGCCTACCCAGACATATCCTTTCACTTCTTTATTACCAGTTGTGTAATGCGTTTTCAGCCAGGCCGCTGTCAGGCCTTTCATGGTCAGCGGTGCAGCGGTGATCACCTCATCTACTATTACCTGGCTACCGGGCAACAAAGAATCTACTATCGATCCCTTTACCGATGGAGAGCTACGAATGTAGGCTTTATCAGCATATACGGAGAGCGAAGTGCCTTTTTCCAGCGGCCAGAGGGGATATTCCAGTCTGTCAGCTGTCTGCGCAACAGCGGGCACTATGGCAACCAGCAATAATGAGGTAAGGATGATCTGTTTCATATGGGGAGCAAAAATATATATTTTTATCATCATCTTTTTTATACTTTACCTATACAATATTAAAACAGGTCTCAATGAAAAAAGTCATGCTGAGTGCACTCCTATGCATATGGGGGGTGGTATTACATGCACAGGTCAAAGTTTTTAACAGGTATAATTATTATCTCACTGAAAAAGAGGGCAGTATCATCTGCATCTTGCCTGATCAGGGCAATTACAAACTGAATTTATCACTTCGTTCGGAAAAACTGGTGTCGGTTGCTAAAACAGAAGGGCAGCGGCTTTCTACTCAATTCAGCCTGCAGGCATTACCTGTTGGTACCAGTTCATTGCACTATGTATTGGAAAAAGGAACTACAACTGTTCAGCAAGGTGACATTAATATTATTAAACTGGCACCAAAGGCAAATGCAGTACAGATAGACCAGCTGACAGGCGGACTGATTGCCGATGGATTGCCCTTTTTCCCCTTTGGATTTTATTGCGGTCCTGCCGGCGACCTGCCTGAAAGGGAAGTAACGCATGGCTTCAATATGATCGGTGTATACCAGGATAACCTGCCCGAAGGAATGGCCGAACGCAGGCGATATATGGATCGTTGTGCACAGGTAGGTGTAAAGGTGCAGTATGGTGTAAACTCGCTTGTGGGCAGCGGGCACAATGGCGACAAGGGGCTGGATAAAACGGATGAAGAAAAACTTGCTATTTTGAAAAATGAAGTGCTGGCATTCAAAGATCATCCTGCATTATTATCTTATTATATCAATGACGAACCAGATGGACAGGGTCGTCCACCGGCTGTACTGGAAGCGGCTTACCGGCTGATCCGTGAGCTGGATCCCTATCATCCTGTCTCTATTGTATTTATGATGCCACAGAAAGCAAATGATTTCAGGAATACGATGGATATAGCGATGACTGACCCCTACCCTATCCCGGGACCTGCGGATAAAGTAATGGATGACCTGACACAGTATGCAAAAGCATATCAGTATGAGAAGTCTGTATGGCTGGTGCCCCAGGCATTTGGTGGGCAGGAAATGTGGAACAGGGAACCTACAGGTGCTGAGATCCGGTTGATGACCTACATGGGATTGATTGGTGGTGCCAGGGGTATTCAATATTATGTACATGCACCCGGCAATCTGAATCCACAATCAGTGTCTGCCTGGTCTGCAGCCAGTAATGTGGCAGTGGAGACAGCACAGATGAGCTCTTTCCTATTATCACCAGATCCTGCACCGGCAATCCATGCAGATGATCCGAAGATCCTTACAAAGGCATTCAGTTATCAGGGAAATACATTGTTGATAGCTGTGAATAATGAGAATAAACCCAAAGTATATACGCTTACAACAGGACTTCAACAGCGCGCCACTGCAGAGTGCTGGTTTGAAAACAGGGAAGTGACATTGGAGAATGGCGTATTACATGACATCATTGATGCCTATGGCACCCGGGTATATCTCATTCGTGCAAATGCAGCATCTGCAATCCCCGCGGATAATATGATCCTGAATCCAGGCTTTGAAAAGATTGTAAGCCCTGGCTTACCGATTGGCAGCAATGTAACAAGTACCAGTAATCGCAAGGCGGATATAGGCGCTTCATTCTTTGCAGATCCGCGTGAGCATGTAGAAGGCATGTTCAGTATGCGGCTGATTACTCCTGTGGATAGCGGAGGTAACAAAATAAGGCTGATACCAATGGTGATGACAAAGGGAAACAGCTATACCGTATCTATCATGGCTAAAGCTAAGGCACAGGAACACATGCCTACCTTCCGTATTGCCATCGATGCGATGGAGCAGGATCATACTTATACGCTGACACCTGAGTGGGAGGAATATAACTTTACGTTTCAGGCCCCGGCCTCTTCCACCAATGCTATCCTTTCCCTGGAACTGATTAATCAGGGCACTGCCTGGTTCGACTTGCTGACGGCAAGTCCAGATCCGGTGATTACCTATAAAATTAATGGGGATCGTACTGCCACTGTTCAGATCAATACAAATTCCAATAAAGAGATCAGGTATGCTGAGAACAAGTTGCCGGATGCACAGTCAACTTTATATACAAAACCTTTTCCTGTTCATGTGGCAGGCAATATTTCAGCTGGTATTTTTGACCATGGCAGGCAGATAGCAGGCTCCGGGATCTTTGTACCTGTGAACCTGGCTTTGGGTAAGAAGGTTACCATTGCGCAAGCCTATGCGCCTCAGTATGCAGCGGCTGGCGACAGCACACTGACCGATGGCACAATGGGTACCACTGCTTTCAAGTGTGGTAAATGGCTGGGATTCAGCGGCAAAGACCTGGATGCTACAGTAGATATGGGAAATGCTACTCCGATAAAGAGGGTCACAGCCAGTTTTCTTTGTGATCCTAACAGCGGAATTTTCCTGCCCAAAGAAGTAAGGGTATATACTTCCAAAGACGGGAAAAATTTTAAACTTGCCGGTAAAGTCTATAATAATAAGAACGTACGTGGAGAACCTTATTTGCAACAATTTAGCATTCCTGTGAAGGGAAATGCGCGGTATGTGCGGGTTACCGGAAAAGCCTTCGGGGCAATACCGGAGGGATATCTCTTCGTTGGGTCTACCTCCTGGTTGTTTACCGACGAAATCCTTGTACAGTAAGTCTTTTAGAAACGCTTCTGCTTCACGTAGAAGCGTTTTTGTTTTATCCAAAATCAAACCCATACATATTAAATAAAACTATCTATCTTTGCCCTGTCATATACCTATGAAACAATGAAGAAATCTTTCCTGATTACGCTGTTCGTAATACTGCAGGGTGCTGTTACAGCATTTGCACAACTCACTACCGTAGCACAGAGCCCTCTTTTCAAAGAACCGGTAGCTGGCTATGCCCGTATTTTACACATGAAAAACGGGTCGACTGTTTTCCTGCAAATTACTTCCAGGGATGGCTTATATGTAGATATCTATGATGAGGACAATAAACCGAAAGCACAGACTCACCTGAGCACCAACTTTGGTACCCTCCTTGGCAGTTGTGTAAATGCGGTGTTCGAATCCAACAATGATATTACCTTGTTTATCTCAGAGGTGGAATCCAGGCAACCTGTATTATACCGCATCGTCATCGATGGCAAAACAGGAAATATCAAGAGAGATGAGAAACTATCGACGACGAATCGCTATGCTTACTTTGCACAGCCGTTTATTACCCAGTATGAACCTGTGACTTCTTTCTTTGTACGCAAGGATCCAAACAGTGAAAACTATGCGCTGGTGGTACTACACAACAATGATCGTTCTGTAAGCGGCAACCTGGAAGTGATCTGGTATACCGGTGCTCATAAGGAAATTTCAAGGGTTTATTACGCTAACAGTGATGCGCGCTATAAAAATATCAATTACCTGGATATGGTTGTGCTGGGCGATGAAAAGGTATGTCTCTTTGCACATATTTATAACCAGACTGAGGTAGGTGATAAAAAAGGTCAGCTGATCATGGCAACCCTGAGCAAAACTACTGATACACTGACCCTCAGCAAACTGAATATTGGCGTTAAAAAAGTGATCGATAGTGGCCTGGTGAAATATAACCCGGTTACCAGGAAGATCTTGTTTATCGGTTATGCACATGCAGAAGCCGGGGATGAGGAGAAGTATGCCGGGATCTGTGGCTTTGTAGATCCTACCCGCGAAACACCTGATCAGGAAATCGATATTTATCCGGCGAAGGCCAATGAAAAAACGCAGGCGCTTGCCGGCAGGAACTACACCGGTATGCCACAGAACGTATTTTTACACAGCGATGGCGGCTTTTCTATCGTATATGAAGAACTGACCCGCAAACAGGTTAAACCGCTTAATTCAGCCTCCTATGTGTATTGTATCAAGGACTGGCTGGCGGTAGGATCATTTGACCAGAATGGACAGCCACAATATACCTGTGTGATTCCAAGACATGCTGAGCTGCGTAACTGGGAGATCTCAGCCTTCAATACAGAGAGGGTGTCCCGGAGTGCCCAACCGCTGATTAAGGGAGAGCAATACAGGGGCTATGCCTGCTTCCAGTATAAGGACAGGGTGTATGTGACCATGAATAATACAGATGAGAACATGAAGAAGGCGGCCAAGGGAAAAGCACTTGCTTTCCACAGCGTGCGGGATACAGATGGTTACTATTATATATGTGATGGCAATAATGAACTGCCTGAATATGCCCCGCTGTTTGGTTTGAATATAAATAAAGATGATGACGGCCATCCCCTGGTGATGGGTGTATCAGACTATGATGCCGATAAGGGTAGGTTTATTACCCTGAAAATGGATAAGAATACAGATCACAGAGGTGTAAGAGTCGTGTGGTTGCAGCCCTGATCATAATCAATGCCCAACTTGAGTTAAACTGCCTGTCTTTACGACAGGCAGTTTTTTTATGGGTATTTGAAAAGGTACAGAAATATTTTTTTCTACATTTATGCAATTCTGTTTTTTTGAGCATCATAACTCCAAACTGAATACCTTGAGATATTTTTTACTCTTGCTGTTTTTACCTGTTTTATCAACCGCCCAGACGAACGAGGATTATATCAGACTGGTAAAGAAGGCGGATACTTCGAGGAGGGTGTTTATTTTGCCACAGAGCAGTGCGAATAGGGATGTGAAGCGGGTGGAAGGGGATTTGAGGTATCCATTTTCTACAAAGAGAATTGCAGTTGTAGGCAACGAATT
Source organism: Chitinophaga silvisoli (assembly GCF_003412465.1). Classification (GTDB taxonomy): domain Bacteria; phylum Bacteroidota; class Bacteroidia; order Chitinophagales; family Chitinophagaceae; genus Chitinophaga; species Chitinophaga silvisoli. Next base: position 1,347,834 of record NZ_QTJV01000001.1, on the reverse strand, counting down.
CGTTCTGCAGAATTACGTAAAGACATTATCATTTACCGGGACTTACGCCACCCTGGCATCTCTTAATTGGGCCAACCGGCAACCACGCCTGCAACAGGAATACGCGCAGGGTATAAACAATCAGTACATGGGACCTGAGACGGGTACCCTTTTCAGTTATGGGCCTGCCATCTCCACGCTGGAATATGACGGTAGCAATTATCCTTATGACCACAATGGCCAGCTAGTAGCTAAAGGAAGCGGAAACGGGAAAATAGCAAAGGCATATAATAATGGGATCTTAAGAACGGGAATGAGTCTCAGTAATGACTTTTTACTAAAGACGACCTACCTGCCACTGACTGGAAATCCCTGGTCGCTGGTACTAAAAGTCGGGCAGGAATATGATAAAAGTATTATCAGACCTAATAATAACCGGGAGCAAAAATTAGGGGTGGAGCTGGCACACCAGAAAAAAGACCTGCGTATTGTCTTCAATTATGATAATGTATCTGATCGTTTTGACTATAGTAACAGGAACGGTTTCTTAAACAGGGTGTACCAATATTCCCTGCTTACGCCCGTGAGTTTTCAGAATGCACAGGGTACAATGATTGGCAATACCCAGCGCAGTTACAGCAATGATGCTGACAACCCGCTCTTCCTGCTCCAGGATCATGAAAACGGTTATCGCCGGCACTCCCGGAATGCAAATATTAAAATTGAAAATAAGCCAGGCAGGGTTATCTATAGTATTATTACCACCTACCAGGGCGATGAGACCAATAGTACGGAAGCATATGCAGCGGGAACAACGGGATTCCCTGGAGGGAGCCTTGTGCAAAGACAACAGGAAGACGATCGCCTGCTGGCGAGGGGGAATCTAAGTTATTCGATGCCCCGGTTATTAGACAATAAAATGACTTCATCCCTTGAGCTGAATTATAATTATTCAAATCTGCATACACATCTCCGGTATCTGCATATGCCTCCGGAGTATAAATACAGCAGGAAAACCCATGAGCCAAATCTGGCGCTCCATTACCAATTTGATTTATCACCATGGAATATCTTCCTCCACCTGAATAATAAGGGATATTTCTCCAATACCAGCCGCAAAAAGGCATTCTGGTTACCCGGAGGAGCACTGGCCCTGACGAAGGATGTGTATATCAGGTACCATAGTACACTTTCAATTAGCCTCAGTTCCCATTACAGCCAGTTCAACAGCGAACTTCCTATCCAACAGTCTCAGGCAGCTCTTAATCTGCTGAACTATACGCTGACAACGCTTCCGGGCTTTCTTCCCATAAATGAGGTGAATAATTACACTGGCTTACAACCCATTCATCACAAGGAATGGGATCTTGAATTGTTTTTAAATTATAGTGGGTTTAATCTAAGCTTCTCTTACTTCAATCGGCAGACCCTTCATGATGTAGTTCCTGTTATCAGCGACAATACAATCATCTTAAAGAATATGGCCAGTCATATGAATAAGGGACTGGATATAACATTTACGCACAATGATATCCGTGTATTTGATAGAGAGGGGAAATTTAATACCAGGGTTTCATTTTCAACCAATAAACATGCTATTACCTCTGTAGAGAACGGCTTTAATTACACACCTACCGCAGGGCTCAGGGAGGTGCATACGGCGCTTGTATCAGGGGCTCCATCCAATGTGATAGTGGGCAGTGCTTATGTACGCGATGCCAATCACCAGATTGTGACAGATGCAAATGGTCAGCCAATGGTAGATCCGGAGCTGAAAGTGATTGGTAACCCTAATCCTAAATTCTGGCTGGCAATTTCCCATTACCTCTCTTACAAATCACTTGAACTGGGTGTGACCTGGCAGTGGAAAAACGGAGGCGAAAGATGGAATGGTACCGCAGCTATGCTTGATTATTACGGGCGATCCGCCAGCTCTGCTATCCAGCGAAAAGCAGAGAGTACACCCCAGGCTCCGGTAGCTGAAAATTATATACAGCGTGCAGACTATTTGCGGTTAAATAATGTATCTCTTTCCATGAAACGGAAATTCAAGGGATATGTGAACGAGTTTAAACTAACAGGTTTTGTCCGCAACGTGCTGATATGGACTCCTTATAAGGGAGTGGATCCGGCCCAGCCCCTGCTCGACCAGGGCAATACCACGGGTCTCGATTTGTTTAACCTGCCAGCCACTACTACTGCAGGTATTGAAGCCACCATTTCATTCTGAGATTATGAAAAGAACGATACTCTTCATTATATTGTTTTTCCTGCCACTCTCTGCACAGGCACAGGTGCCGGATTATGCGAACTCCAAAGAAAAAGTATATTTGCAAACCAACCACGTTTACTTTGAACCAGGAGATACCATCTACTATAAAGCATATGTGGTAGAAGCACAGTTGAACACGCCTACCCTGACCAGTACGATTCTCAATGTAGATATCATTAGCCCTTCCGGCAATGTATTGTCCCAGTTAAAACATCCCATTAATATAGGCTACAGTGAAGGCGGATATGTATTCAATGACAGTCTGCCCGGAGGAATTTACAAAATAAGGGCCTACACTACCTGGATGCAAAATGAGAAAGACAGCACCTGGTTCAGCAAATCGATCTATCTGCAAAGGGTAACGGCCCCCAGAATATTGGCTAGCCTGGATTTCATGGAAAAAGGATATGGCCCCGGCGATACCATCAAAGCAAAGTATGCAATCCGAACATTAGATAATAAACCATTGGCTCATTATACCGGCCAGTTCACAGTCAGCCTTGACGGGAAACAATATAAAACAGATAATTTCAAAACAGATACCGCCGGCAAGACTATTATCAGGGCTGTTTTACCTATGCACCTTCGTTCCAACGATGGCTTGCTCAATGTAACAGTTATTGCAGATGGATTTACGGAATCTATATCCAGGAGCATTCCAATTGAACTGAATAATATAGATCTGCAATTCATGCCGGAGGGAGGCACCCTGGTAGCAGGATGGCCGACTGTACTGGCATTTAAGGCGATCAATGAAAAGGGTAAACCTGTGGATGTAAAGGGCGTAATTACTGACGACAAAGGCAAAAGGATTGCCAACTTTGCCAGTTATCACGGTGGAATGGGCATATTGCCATTTACACCTGCTCTGGGCAGAAAATATACAGCAAATGTTGGCAATCAGCAATACCCGCTGCCACCAGCCACAGAAAACGGTATGATTTTGAACCTGCTGCATCGAAACGGGCAACTATATGCAAAGATTACTACAACCGCCGCTGAAGACATAACATTAACGGCTGCTATGCGCGAACATGTTTATTATACAACCACTGCCAGCCTTAACAAGGGTACACAATTAATCAAAATCGACACCGCAGATTTCCCTACCGGAATCGTTGTATTTACCCTGCGTAACAGCAGGCGTTTGAAAGTGGCAGAGCGGGTGGTCTTTATGAATAAACATCATGTATTGAAAGTACATATCACTACTGATAAATCCAGTTACCTGCCCAGGGAAAAAGTAAAAATGAACATCACAACTACTAATGCAGATGGCCAGCCTATTCCCTCAAACTTGTCTCTATCTGTCATTGATGACAAGCTGTGGACGATGGCTGATGACAAACAGGATCATATATTATCCTGGCTGTTGATGAGTAGTGAACTGAGAGGTAAAGTTGAAGAACCTCAGTTTTACTTTAAACAGGAGGAACCAAAGGCAGACAGTGCACTGGATATGCTGATGCTCACACAGGGTTATCGCTATTTTGCATTTACAGACATCGTGAATAGCGGTAACAGACTGACATTTACGCCAGACAGATTGAATATACTGAGCGGCCATGTGACTAATAAAAAAGGCACCCCAATAAAAACAAAACTCTATTTATTTAATATCAACAGGAAGCTGGGAGTAGAACAAATTACATCTAATACAGGTAATTTCTTTTTTTCTGACCTGGACCCCGGCACCGATTATCTGCTCCTTGCAGAAGGGGATAAGAAAGATTCACTCCTGATTAATATAACACAAAATGGAATAGGCTATAACAAACAGGAAGCTGGCATGTTCAAGCCATTAAAAACCGGCTTGAAAGAAGCCGTAGCCACCTATCCTTCCATGGTCATAAATGCACCAACATGGGCTGACAAAGCGACCCAGCTCAATGATGTGGTCGTAATAGGATATAGTGTAACCAGTAAAAGATATTCAACAAGTTCTATATCAACAATCAGTCAATCCTCAATTATTCCACCGAATGCAAATAATGTATTACTTGCATTGCAGGGAAAAGTAGCGGGCGTTGTTTTCAATCAGGCAAGCGGCAATCCAAGAGAGGGAGTATCAGTACAAATACGTGGACTCAACTCATTGGCAAAAGGAGAAGATCCTTTATATGTCATAGACGGCATTCCTTTTCAGGGCAACGCTCTTAATACAATCAATCCATCAGAGCTTATCAGTATTACCGTAATGAAAGGAGCCGATGCTACCGCCCTATATGGTTCAAGAGCAGCCGCAGGAGTGATCCTTTTTACGACTAATAGAAATCGAAACGCCGGAAGAGTCCATATTACTCTTAGTAAAACATATAATTATTCCATCAAAAATATAAGTACACCTGCTGCAAATTCCATCTTCAGCCAGGTGCCCGTCTTTTACACCCCCAAATACCTTTCCACTGAACCCGATACAAAAACTGATTTCAGAGAAACTATCTACTGGAACCCCACTATTCAAACAGACAGGTACGGTAATGCAAGTGTAGAATTTTATAATTCAGATGCCAATACGACTTTCAGAGCAATTACTGAAGGCATCGGGTATAATGGTGCTGTGGGCAGAACAGAATATACCTATGCAGTTCACGATATCGTAAGTGTTGATGCTAAGATCCCTCCCTACATCAATGTAGGTGATCATGTGCAGATCCCTGTTGTGCTGAAAAACTATAGCAATGAGAATGTGATTGCCCATTTACATGCTGTCTTTCCCCCTGGTGTCAACGGCGATACAGCAGTAAAAGAGATCGCCGTAGAAAAAAACGGGGTTGCCCAGGTATATATTTCTGCAAAGCCCTATTACGCAATGTCCGGTAATATCCGGATCAATGTAAATAGCCAGTCGCTTTTCTTACCATTTACCGCAGAAGAAAAGGCATTCCCTATCCACATCACTTTTTCCGGCAATCAATCAAAAGATACAACTTTCATTTTCTCTAATCCGGCTATGCCGCTTAATCCCAGCATTTCACTGGACTTGCAGACCATAACCGCACAAATCGCCGATGCCGTTCAAAGCATGCTTCGTCAACCACATGGTTGTTTTGAACAAACTTCGGGCAGTACCTATCCTAATATCTTCATCCTGCAGTTAATGCAACATGCAATCAAGCGTAACCCTGACATGGAGAGAAAAGCAAAAGAATATCTGCAGGAAGGATATGACAGGCTAATAAAATTTGAAACTGCCGAAAATGGCTTTGAATGGTTTGGAAGGTCTCCCGCACACGTAGCACTGACGGCTTATGGACTGCTGGAATTCACAGCGATGAAGGAGTTTATCGATGTAGACCCAAATATGCTGAACAGAACTGAAAAGTTCCTGTTAGATCATCGTGATGGCAAAGGGGGATTTATGCCTACGCCGGGAGGAAAGGAACAATTTCACGGTGTGCCTCCTGAGTTACTGAATGCATATATCGTGTATGCATTGTCTCAGGCAGGTGCTGGTAAAAATCTTCAACTGGAATATGCAAGCGCACTGAAAGGAGCCATCAACAGCAATGACGGCTATCAACTCAGTATTATGGCCCTGGCGGCTTACAATCTTCAGCAGACAGCAGATTTCAATGACCTCATGAACAGACTGGATAAATTATTCATAGACGGGAAATTATCATCCCGGACGAGTTTTGTCGCCTCCCTGGGCGTATCCCTATATGTTGAAACAATGTCCCTGTATGCTATGGCCTTGATGCGCGAGCCTGCACCCCGTAAGGCGCGGATTGCGCAAATCATATCCTATATACTAAGTAAAAAGAACGAGTATGGATTTGGGTCTACCCAGGGAACCGTTCAGGCACTTTCAGCACTGACAGCTTACTACAATATGGAAAAAACTACCGCTACCGATAGCAGCACTTTTACCTTGAATGGAAATATTGTAAAACCAGGGGAAAGGATTTCTTTAAATCATCTGTCAAAAGAAAATAAATTTTCTGTACGCTATACCGGCCAGGAAGGGCTTCCTTATACTTTCACCTGTGATTATTATTCAGAAACACCACCCAGCAGTACAAATGCATTGCTGAAACTACAAACTGTTTTAAATACGCATACGGTAAAGGTGGGTGAAACAGTGCGGATGAATATCAACGTCACTAATACCAGCCCTGAGGAGCAAGGTATGGCCATTGTAAAAGTCGGTATTCCGGGTGGCCTCTCCTGGCAACCATGGCAACTGAAAGAACTGATCGATAAGGAACAGGTAGCCTACTATGAGATCTTTGATAACTACCTGGTGTTCTATTGGAGAGGAATGAATGCAAAGGAGACGAAAAAGATTGCACTGGATCTGAAAGTGGATGTACCAGGTACTTACCAGGGTAAGGCGGGCGCGGGATACCTGTACTATCAGCCGGAGAATATTTGCTGGCAGGCAGGAGAAACAGTAGAAATTATTCCTTAAAAGAGGGAGGCTCAGGCCTTCCTCTTTTGTTTCAACGGCAGTCAATTTGCAGCCCTAAATCATATCTTTAGCCGGAAGATACACCATTGTTTCCCACACCCCCAATCAAGTCTATGCATATAACCCAACACAGCACCTCGCTTGCCACAGCTCTACAGTGCCCCCGTTGTGGCCGGTTATACAATATCGGAGATATACAATCCTATGCTACCTGCTGTAATCAACCGCTCTTTACCCGTTACAGGCTGGATCAACCCCTTCACCAGGCAGTAGATCTCAATGACCACAGCATCTGGCGATACAGCCGGCTCTTACCTGTTTTTGAAGACCAAAACATTGTTAGCCTGGGCGAAGGCGGCACACCACTTTATACCCTCCCTGCCCTCAGCCAGCAACACGAAGTGAACATCCGGCTGAAGGATGAAAGCGTGAACCCCACCGGCTCCTTTAAGGCCAGGGGGATCAGTGTGGCAGTCTCCAGGGCAAAGGAACTCGGCATCCACCATTGCATCATCCCTACTGCCGGTAATGCCGGCGGTGCCCTCAGCGCTTATTGTGCAAAAGCCGGCATGAAAGCAACCGTGATTATGCCCAGGCATACACCGCTCACTTTACAGACGGAATGCCGGATGTATGGTGCAGAACTCATGCTCGTAGATGGCCTGATTAGTGACTGTGGCCGGCGTGCACAGCAACTGGTAGCGCAAACAGGTGGTTTTGATATGTCTACCCTGAAAGAACCTTACCGGCTGGAAGGCAAGAAAACCATTGGTTATGAAATAGCGGAACAACTGCACTGGCAGTTGCCGGATGTGATCATCTACCCTACCGGCGGTGGAACAGGACTGATTGGAATGTGGAAAGCATTTGCAGAAATGAAGCAACTGGGCTGGCTGACAGGCAAGCTGCCGCGAATGGTGATTGTGCAGTCGGCAAACTGCGACCCGATGGTACAGTTATTTCAGCAAGGGCTGATTCCTGCGGACTTCAGTGCCTCACCTTCTATTGCCTATGGACTGGCGGTGCCGACACCATTTGCCAAGGACCTGATGATGGATGTATTGCAGCAAAGCAATGGCACTGCGCTGACAGTCACGGAGACAGAGATTACACTTGGTATGCGGCGTATTGCTACTACAGAAGGCTTGCTTTTATCTCCGGAAGGCTCTGCTACCTATATAGGCATGCAGCACCTCATTGCAGATGGATGGATTCAGGAAGGAGAAAATGTATTGTTGTTCAATACCGGATCCTGGTATAAGTACCGGTCATAATTTACTATCTATGAGCTTTACCAGCTTTTCGAACTCCGCTTCTTCATAGCCGAAGCTCTGGTAGATAATCTTACCCGCAGGATCAATTACGATATTTCTGGGAATACCGTTAGGTGCAAAAAGAGAGAAGATACTCCTGTCCAGGTCAGGCAACAGTGGAAACGTAAATCCCTTCTTCTCTTTAAAAGGATCCAGTTTCTCCCAACCCTCTTCCCTGCCAAAGACGATAAAAGCAAATTTGGGATTGTCTTTGTGCTTTTCCCAGATCTGCTTCTGGGCCAGTGGTAATTCCTGGTTGCAGGGAGGGCACCAGGTAGCAAAGAAGTTAATCAGCACGTATTTACCTTTATAATCTTTGATATTGGCTTTTTTGCCCTTTTCTATCTCAAAGGAAAAGGAGGGTACCTGCTGACCAATAATGGTGCGGAAATCACTGATAGGAGGATCTGCTTGCTGAGTTTGCTGGCCGTAGGTATGGAGGGAGAAAATTCCTGCAATCAGGAAAAGAAAAGCATATTTCATGGTCGGTTCTTTGTTGCTTTGCGTACGGTAGCAGTAAAATCAATGGTCTTTTTCTGCCCGTTTACATAGGCAACCCTGAATTGTACCGGTTCACCGCTGGCGAGTGCGCCGGGATTATCTAAGATGGCATCGGACAGTGCTCTGGCAGCTTTGCCATTACGCAGAAAGGCCTGTCCGAGTTTACTGATCCTTGCTTTCATAATATCAAATATACGAAAAAAATGCCCTTACCTTTGCAGTATGCCTATCCCGGAAAAAATACTATCGCGCAAGGATGAAATCACCAGCCAGTTTATGCAACTGGTGGATGAACATGTCAGTGACCTGCTACATGGCCGGACTGAAATCCGTTTTAAACCAAGTGACTTCGCATCGCGCCTGCATATAGCGCCCATACATTTGACCAATACACTTAAGCTGACCTTAAATACCTCTCCCTGTGAGGTCATGGAGGACAGGATCGTACTGGAAGCACAGAAAATGCTGGACGAGACTGTACTCAGCGTAGCTGATATCGGCAACCTGTTAGGATTTCCGGAACCGACCAATTTCAACCGTTTCTTCAAAAATATGACAGGAATAACCCCGCTGCAATACCGCAAAAATAAAATTCTGAAGTATTGATCATTTTCGCCGGCCTGGTTGTTGATACCTTTGGTATACAAAAATCGAACACATCATGGCTAGTAACAAGATTGCATTTATCACCGGCGGTGGCCGTGGATTAGGGAAGGATATGGCGCTGAGCCTTGCTAAAAAGGGCGTGGATGTTATCCTTACATACAACAGTAACAAAACAGAAGCAGATGCGGTAGCAGCTGAGATCCGGGAAGCAGGACAGCGCGCAGCCGTATTACAATTGAACACCGGGATTGTCGGCTCCTTTGATACCTTTGTCACTTCATTTACAGCAATACTGAAAGATACTTTTCAGGCGACCCAATTCAACTATCTGATCAACAATGCAGGCATCGGATTGCATGCTACCTTCGCAGAAACTACCGAAGCACAATTTGACGAGATTATGAATATACATCTGAAAGGTCCATTTTTCCTTACACAGAAATTGCTGCCATTGCTGGCTGACGGAGGTGTAATCATCAATGTATCTTCAGGGCTGGCACGGTTCTCTATTCCGGGTAGTTCTGCCTATGCAGCAATGAAAGGTGCGATCGAGGTACTGACCCGCTACCAGGCGAAGGAACTGGGCAGCAGGGGGATCCGTGTAAATACGATTGCGCCGGGTGCCATACAGACAGATTTCGGTGGCGGTGCAGTGAGGGACAATGCGGATCTGAATAAAATGGTGGCTTCCAATACAGCACTGGGCAGAGCAGGTGTAGCAGAAGATATAGGTGCTGTGGTAGCATTCCTGTGCAGCGATGAAGCAAGATGGGTAAATGCCCAGCGTGTAGAGGCAAGTGGTGGTATGTTCCTGTAAGCGTTTTTCTGTTGAATTTTTTAAAGCAACGGTTATTTTATAAAAAAAGAGAGAGGGGCTAATGTTGAATTAGCCCCTCTCCTTTTTAATGTTCTGCCACATCACTCCTCCTGAAACTATACAACAAATAAAATAAAGCCGGCAAAATCAATATGCTACCCAATAATAACGCCATGGCCAGTGAATGAATCGTTTTCTCCTGCCCGGCATGCTCCAGCAATGACAAATACCTGCCACCTTTCAGGATCACAATATTTGGATAATGCCGGATCGTAATTGCCAACAGGATCATCGTTACCTGAAAACCGGCCAGCACACGGATGATTATTATTTTTCCCTTTTTCAGGAGCAGGTACCATAACATTCCAAGTGATACTACTGCCGCAATAATTGCAATGATACCAATAGGATTATCAAACATCCATTTATCCAAAGGAATACCTTCTGCATGTGCCGCCCAGAATACCAATGCCCCGAATACTGCTGCCGCCAGGTTCATTTGCTTGGCCTTCCTGATAAATCTTACACGGCTGTTGTCGTCATTCGTTTCCCCTATGATGAAAATAGCAGCAAGGTAACCGCAGATCGCTACGGTGAAAAATCCGACTGTTACTGAAAACCAGTTCAGCCAGGGATAGACATATGCATTGAGAAAATCATTTGCATCCGGATCTATTCTGCCAGATACCGCACTGCCTGCTATTACACCCAAAAAGAACGGTGTAACGAAACTGGAGTAGACAAAGATGCGGTTATACACCTTTTGCATGTTATCTTTCACCGCATCATAGTGCCGGAAAGTAAAGGCGGTACCACGGGCAATAATACCAAACAGCATTATGACCAATGGTATATGCAAATGTGTAGATACAGTCGTATAGATTTCCGGAAATCCCACAAACAATACCACGATGGCAATGATCAGCCACATATGGTTGGCTTCCCAGATAGGCCCGATGGCCTGGTACATGGTATTGCGGGTATATGCCTTGTTCTTTTCTGATGTAAACAGTTCTATGATCCCTGCACCGAAATCAGCTCCTCCTAACAATATATACAACAGGATGGCAGCCCATAAATAAGCCATTACTACAAATATCATAATGAAGGAGTTTGAATATCATAAATCTCAGGTACCATACGGATCTGCCTGTACAACAGGAATGTCACGATCAGTGACAATGATATATACACTGCTGTAAAGATGTAGAAAGAATAAGCGATGCCCGGCATTGGTGTCACGGCATCCGCTGTGCGCATTACCCCATTGATAATCCAGGGTTGCCGGCCTACTTCCGTTACAGTCCATCCGGCTTCCACTGCAATGAATCCCATCGGCGTGGCAATCACGAATAACCTTAGCAGCCAGGGCATCCGGAGCCAGCTCTTTTTCCTGATAAGGGCAACGAAATAACAGAGTGCTATGCCCAGCATGATCATTCCCAGGCCGACCATGATCTGGAAGGCATAATGGGTGATGGCCACCGGTGGCTGGTCATTTTCAGGGATCTGATCCAGACCTTTCACAGGTGTATGAAAATCACTATAAACCATGAAGCTCAGTAAACCGGGTATTTCCACCCCGTATTTCACTTCTTTTGCCACCGGGTCGGGGATCCCTCCTATGACTAAAGGAGACGCTGCTTCGGTCTTAAAATGTGCTTCCATGGCTGCCAGCTTTGCAGGTTGTCTGCGGGCTACGTCCTTTGCCGAGATATCCCCACTCAGGGGCTGTAATACTGCTGCTATACAGGCAAATAATGCTGGGATCCTGAACGCAGTAGTATGAAAAGCGATGTTCCTTCTTCTTAAGATCATGAGCGCATGAATGCCGGCTACTGCAAAACCCGTAGCAGCAAATGCAGCAATACACATGTGCAGGGCCTGGGAAAACCAGGCATCGTTGAACATGGCTTTGATTGGATCTATATTCAGGTATTGACCGTTCACGAAATCAAATCCGGCAGGACTGTTCATCCAGGCATTGGCTGCTACTACCAGGATCCCGGATACAAGACCACTGATACCTACTACGACACCGGTAATCCAGTGGAACCACTGGTTAAAGCGCCCCCAGCCATAAAGGAAGAAGCCCAGGGCGATTGCCTCGATGAAGAAGGCTGTACCTTCCAGTGAAAAGGGCATCCCGAAGATAGGTCCTGCATGCTTCATGAATTCAGGCCACAGAAGACCGAGTTCAAATGACAATACAGTGCCGGATACCGCCCCGGTAGCAAAAAAGATAGCTACGCCCTTGCTCCAGGCACGGGTGATGTTTTTATAGATATCATTGCCAGTTCGGATATAAAGGAAGTGAGCGACGGCCATAAAAAATGGCATGACCATGCCTATACAGGAGAAGACAATATGAAAACCTAACGATAAAGCCATTTGTGATCTGGCTGCTAGAAAATCGTTCATTGGCGCGATGAATTATTACGGGGTCAAAGCTACTAAATCTACATTACGGGAGGATGATAAAAGTCATGTTAAAAATGGTAGTTTTTAGGGTTATTTATTGATTTAATGCCGTCACTTTAGTGACGGCTACTATTATTAATCCGCAATAATCGTCCTTGTCTGCACACTATGTGCACTAAAATACCCTAATGCCCCCCCTTTTATATTCGTCACCGGATTGGCCGGCGTAGCACTCCCTCCCTCTCCGGTAGCTCCTGCATCCAGGCTGTACCAGTACTTATACACCGCAGCATCTATACATTGCATCTCTATACTTATGGTATCGCCTGTCTTTATCTGCTTACTGTCGTCATCACTATCACTACTAAACGATACCAGTTGTATACTCAAATTCCTTCCATCTGTATTATCATCATTCCTTACAAAAATCGTCCCCTCCTTTAACTTGTTTCGCCACTCTATAAAATGATATGAATTACCCTTTCCCTCCGGATCCGTATAATACACTGCCGGCACTCTCCTCGTTTTCCCAAACACAACCCTGTCCTGCAATGCCAGGCTATCAAAATACACCTCATGCGGCATCGTAGACTCCGCCCTGAACGTGTCCGTACCTACCTGCACATACATACTATAAGTATGCCCTATCATCCCTTTAAAACCCGTGGTAGTATACACTCCCTTACTGGCGGAAGATTCGGTCAATACATATTCAGTCGCACCATCCGCTATAATTTTCACCGTCGCGCCACTTATACCTTCAAAGGAATTTTCATCATCAATATTCATCGTCTGGGAAATGCTCACCCTCACGCCATTCACAGCATCTGTAACATAGCCCTCCACCACATACTTTTTGTCCGCCGTATTCAAATTAATATCTATCACCTTCTGGCAGGCGCAAAAACAGGAAATTATTATCACGATATACAACAACTGCTTCATTTACATTAGAATTTAAAGTTGTATGAAATAGAAGGTACGAACCTAAACAGTGAGGTTCTTACAGCCTCCGTCTTATTCATGTCATCCTTATTCTGCCTGAATGTAATGGTATACGCATTTTCCCTGCCATACGCATTATACAAACTAAATGACAATTCTGATGAATAGCGGCCCCTTTTCCGCAACTGCTTTGTCGCCCCCAGATCCAGCCTATGATAAGCCGGCATGCGATAGCCATTCCGCTCTGTATAGTAATAATACACCGTATTGTTAATCATGTATTTTCCACTGGGAAAGGTGACAGCATCTCCTGTATAATATACCCAGCTTGCACTCAGGGACCATTTCTCATTCAACTGGTACATGCCCACTACTGCTATATCATGGGTCCTGTCCTGGCGGGCATTATACCATTTCCCTTCATTTATTCCATCTATCTTCCTTTCTGTTTTTGATAAGGTATAACTTACCCAACCTGAAAATCTGCCTGCTTTCTTTTTCATCAACCACTCTATGCCATATGCACGGCCTTTTCCAAAAAGCAATTGTGTTTCTATCGCATCATTATTCAGCACATCTGCCCCATCCCTGTAGTCAATCTGGTGCTGCATGGTCTTATAGTATGTTTCTACTGTCAGCTCATATTTATTCCCTGCTATGTTTTTATAATAGCCCAATGATACCTGATCGGAGATTTCCGGCCTGATAATATTTGTATTCGCTACCCAGCGGTCCGTAGGACTTGACGATGTACTATTAGATATCAGGTGCAGGTTCTGCACATTCCGGGCATAAGAAGCTTTTACCGAGGAGATGCCTGTGAGTTTATAACTCACTGCGAGGCGGGGCTCAAGGTTGATATAGGTCTTCACAAACTCACCACTTTTATAATGCAGGGTATCCAGGATATTCCCATCCTTATCTATATTAAAAAAGTCACCGGCACCCAGGATACTGAATGCGGTGAGGCGGGCACCATAAGACAGGTCCAGTTTGTCTGTCGCTTTCCATACATCTGATACATACACTGCATTCTCCCATGAATAGCGCTGCTGCAACTTCGATGAATTGAAATTAGATAACTGGGAAGAAGTGATTTCTCCCGGGCGCATGGTATGATAAATAGTGTTGAAACCAATACGCAGGTTATGCCGCTGGCTGACATAATACTGTAATTCTTCCTTCAGGTTCCAGTCGCGGATCTGGGAGAAGATATTCACATCGTTTGCGCCACTCTTCACATTGATTTTATAATCGTAATTACTAAAGATCAGGGAAGTGTTTGAAAACATCTTACTGCTAAAGATATGGTTCCACCTGAGGGTACCCGTTCCATTCCCCCATTTCAACCCAAAGTTATTACCCACTACAAGATTGTCCGCCCCAAAATACCCGGAGGCAAACAAGCGGTCCCGCTTGCCCAGCTGATAATTCAGCTTGGCGTTTAGGTCATAAAAATACAGGGTGTTATTCCTGATAGATGAGTCATTTGATAAACGCAGGAAGAGGTCCACATAGGTTCTCCTGGCAGATACAAGGAAAGAAGATTTATCCTTTTGCAAAGGGCCCTCAATATTTACTTTGGAAGAGATCAGGCCGATACCACCACTTACATTATAATCCTGGTTATTGCCGTCATTCATCTTAATATCCAGAACGGAAGACAGCCTGCCACCATATTGAGCGGGCATGCCTCCCTTGTATACCGTCAAATCCTTGATGGCATCAGAATTGAATGTAGAAAAGAAACCGAACAGATGGGAAGCATTATACACTGGTGCTTCATCCAGCAAAATGAGGTTCTGGTCCGCCGCTCCACCCCGTACATAGAAACCACTGTTGCCATCGCCGGCAGATTTAATACCTGGCAGTAACTGGATTGTTTTCAATACGTCCTTTTCCCCCAGAAGTACAGGCACATTCTTCATTTCCTTCGTTGTCAGCTGTTCCATGCCCATCTGGGGTGTACTTAGATTACGTTGCCTGGCATTCGCAGTAATCGTTACAGATTTCAATGATTGCGCCGCATCGTCCAGGGCAATATCCCTGGTCATAGGGGCTGTCAATACAATCTGTTTCTGCACCGGTTGCAGGCCCACAGTACTGAACTCTATGGTATAGGTACCTTCGGGCAGGGTGAGGGAATAAAAACCGTACTCATTGCTGACAGTACCGATAGATTGACCCGCTACGTGCACAGTAGCACCAATAATAGTTTCCCCGGTCTTCTTTGATCTGATGGTTCCGCTGATAGTAAACTTTGCCTGCGCCACCACTCCCAAACATGACAATAACAGGCAGCAGGCAATGATAAGAGACTTACTCATACTCATTGTTGTGGCAGTACTACCGCGTCCGGCAGCACCACCTATCGGGTTTTATTTTTAGAAGGCATCCTGTTGCAGCTCCTATTTCCCAAACTCTTTAGCGGTAGAAACAATTACACCATCCTGCATTTCAATTGTACGGTCAGAGCGTTCGGCGAAATCATTGTCATGCGTCACTGCTATGATCGTCTGGTTATATTCGTGCGCCAGTTGTTTAAATGTATCAAATACGATCTGTGAATTCTTTGAATCAAGGTTTCCTGTCGGCTCATCTCCCATTATGATCAGGGGATCATTGATAAGGGCCCTGGCAATAGCGACCCTTTGTTGCTGACCTCCGGATAGTTTGGAGGCCGGCTTTAATGCCTGATCCTGTAATCCCAACAAGGTCAGTTTCTGGTAAGCCCTCTCTTCTATTTCCTGCCTGGAATATTTTCCCAGTCGCAATGCCGGGATCATTACGTTCTTCAGACAGCTAAATTCGGGTAAAAGATAATGGAACTGAAATACAAATCCAATCTTCTCATTCCGCAGGGCAGCCAGCGAGTTCTGTTTTTGCCCGGTGGTTACCTGCCCATGGATATTCAGTTTCCCCTCATAATCAGTATCCATTGTGCTCAAAATATACAGTAAAGTGGATTTCCCACTCCCTGATTTACCCACCAATGTTACAAATTCTCCTCTATAAACTTTAAAAGAAATATCATTCAGTACTTTAAATTTTATCGGGTCGTAGAAATACTTTCCGATCTTTTCCGCTTCCAGCATGAGCTCTCTTTGCATAGTCGTAATTTTTACCGCCTGAAAATTGATACCGGGTCTACGTTTGCCGCCTTCTTTGCAGGAATATACCCCGCACCCAGGGTAACAATCAGTCCGAATAGAAGTCCCCTGAAGAACACAGACCATTCAAAACGAATAGGAAAATAACCAATATCCCCGCCCACATAGGTCCTGGATAGCTGGAAAACCAGCAGTGCTGCCAATATTACGCCGAGCAGGATCCCGATCATACCTATAATCATTGCCTGCTGCACAAAAATCCGGACCACATCGCGGCCCCTGAAGCCCATGGCTTTAAGAATGGCTATATCATTGATTTTCTGAGAGATAGTCATATTCAGGATATTGTAGATCCCAAAACCGGCTACCAGCAGTATGGACAGGGCAATCACGGTGATCATGATCCGGCGCATATTGCCAGCTGCTACCAGCGTGGCATTGGCCGCTTTCCAGTCCTCCGCCTTGTACCCGGTCAGGTCAGAAAATTTCGCTGAATAATTGGGCGCATTGTCCGGGTTTGTAACGGAAATATTGATATCGCTTACATAGTCAGGCCCCTCCTGCTGGAGTTGCTGGGCAGCACTGATATTAATGTATGACTTCGTCTTATCAATCTGGGAATTGTTGGACTGAAAGAGCCCGACTACCTTCATGACCCTGGTAACATTCCGGGAAGAGGTGATGCTGATATTATCCCCCGGCCGTACACTCATTTTGGCCGCTACCCCTACCCCTAACAGAATGCCATTGGGAGTATTCTTCAGGTCCTGGAGAGAGCCTTCTACCACCGTAGCGGCAATATTGAACATCTTATCAGCCTCGGCAATCCTCACACCGTATGAGCTACCTGTGATCTGCGATTTGCCATTATTGTAAAATACGCTGGAAGTCACCTGCGGGGTCACCAGGGTTACATCCGGTTGCTGCCGCAACAGGGAGATAATTCTCTCCGGGTCCACAATCTTATCACTTTCCGGTACTACACTTGGGTTGATGATGACTGGCACATTTTTACCTTTTGCCGGCAATAAGGGCAGGCTCATTACCTCATCCTTATATACCCTGATGTGCGCTGTACTTCTGAATACCAGCTCTGTCGATTTCTTGTCAAAGCCGACCATCATCGAGTTCATAAAGATGTAAATGGCAATCCCGATCGTCACCCCCAATGCCGCCACCAGGGTCAGCTTTTTCTTGGTGACGATGTAAGTCATGGAGATTTCGGAATTGATATTATGACGGTATCTCATCACTTATTTTTTTTCAGGTACCAGTTCGTCATTTTCTGTCAGGCCCCCTTTCACTTCTACCCAGTCATTGGATATGATACCCGTTTGAATGACTACAGGCCCCTTGCCTTTGATTGTTACCTTGTTGCCATAAGATAGAAAGCTACGCGGTATCACCAGTGCATTTTTCTTTTCGCCAACGATGATGTTGGCTTCCAGTTGTGTACCTATAATCCTGAAATCAAGGCTATCTGTGAAATATGCTTTTACAATAAAAGACTGACTGGCAGATTCAAAAGAAGGCAGGATCTCATGTACAGTGCCCTTATAAGTATGTTCTTTGTTTGTATTCAGCTGGATGACGGCTTCCTCTCCTACCTTTACCCTTGCCATATTGGTTTCATCCACATTCAGGCGGGCGTAGATCAGTTGAGGATTGGCTATGACAGCGATGACATCGCCTTTACGTACATAATCGCCCAGTTGCTTCTTCTTTTCGTAGATCTGTCCGCTGATGACTGCTTTGATCTGGTTTTGTTCTTTGATTACCCGGTTCACTTCACTCATGGAACGTTGTGTTACTTCCTGTTGTCTGGCGGCAACTAATTGGGTGTTATACTGATCTTCCAGGGCTTTCAGGTTAGCCTGTGAGGTAGCCAGGGTCAACTGGGTATTTTCATATTCCAGTTTAGATACGCTGTTGCTTTCCATCAGGCGCTTGTACCTGTCGGCCTGCAACTGATCCAGGCGCAGCTTTTCTTTGGCAGCAGTGATGTTTGCACTGATTTGCTGCAGGGCAGGTGCAGAAGGCAGGGTATTTTCTCTTGCAATGTTGTGAAGGGTGCCTGCACTTTGCGCGTTAATGATGTTCTGGCTATTGTCAATGACAGCCAGTAGCTGACCGGCATTCACCTGGTCCCCTTCTTTAAAATCCAGTTTGATAAGATAACCATCTGTTTGTGCAGTGAGGTTATTCTGATCATCGGCTTCCAGCACGCCAGAAGCAAAGACCATTTCAGTCAGATCTTTGCGTTCCGGTTTGACAGGGGCGGTTTTCTGACCACAGGCAGAGAAGATCAGGCATGCAGAGAGGATCCCAATAGTTTGCTGTATGTTCATTTGACAATATTATTAATCATGATCTTGGATTTTGCATAGTCGCTGCCGGCCTGTTGGGCCACGGCATTCAGACTGTTATTCAGCCAGTCGTTAAAGGCGGTAAAAAGGTCAGTAGCAGAGAGAATCCCTTCTTTATAGATATTCAGGTTCTTGTAGTAAGAATCTTCCTTTAAAGCGGCTATTTCACCTGCCAGACGGGCACTTTTGAAAGCCTTCTGGTACTCCAGCTGCAATTGCTGATTGTTCACACTATCCTGGCGCGCTGCATGCTCAAAATTGTTTTTTGCCACAGCGAGATTGATACGATCATAGCGCACGGCAGCAACCTTGCCCACATCCGGGAAGATAGGGATGACCAGTTTTACACCTACATAGTTACTATTGATCCATCTGCTGCCATCGAAAGGATGGTTGTTGGTATTCTGCTGCCATCCCAGGCTGCTGAAGAGCATGACCGTTGGCATAAACCAACGTTTATTGGCACGGAGGTCTGCTTCCTGGAATTTCATCTGCCACTCGGATTGTAACTGTGTCAGGTAGCCCGTAGCAGTAAGACTGGCATCGAAATTAGCCGGAGCTGCGGCTTCCTCAATACGGATGGGTATATTCGGATCTATATCGCAGAGTAGTTTCAGGCTACTGTACTGCTCTTCCAGGTTTACTTCCAGCTGTTGCAGTTTATCCTGTATAGACAACTGATTGGCTTTTGCATTGTTTACATCCTGCTGGCGGGCTATACCTTCCTGTTGCTTGTTCACCATAATGGTGGTAAGTGTATCCGCATTATCAAGGCTATTCTTCGTCACTTTGATCTGCCATTGATACGAGAGTATATTATAATAAGCTGCTGCTACACTTTCATAGAGGCTTTTCTTATTCAGCAGGTTAGTGGCATTCGTGACCTGTTCGCTGGCACGGGCAGTTCTTACCTGCGCCATAGCAAAGGGATTGAGGA
This sequence comes from Chitinophaga silvisoli, assembly GCF_003412465.1. Taxonomy (GTDB): domain Bacteria; phylum Bacteroidota; class Bacteroidia; order Chitinophagales; family Chitinophagaceae; genus Chitinophaga; species Chitinophaga silvisoli. The sequence continues at coordinate 1,328,153 of NZ_QTJV01000001.1, read as the reverse complement.
TGTCAATCTGGGGAGCGAAAGTAGCGGCGGTCACGTATTGCTGACCAAAGGTCACCTGCCTGTAAGTACCGGCAGGGCCACCGAAAATTTCCGCAGGTATAAAGGTGACACCTAATTTAGTATTGTCAGTGCTTGTCAGGTTCGCATCGCCCTTGATTTTCCACTTATCCAGTTTCGCAGCCAGGGTTTGATACTTATTCATCAGCACCTGCTGGGTGGCGTTTTTGAATGTGACACTATGCGCATCAGCATAGGCAAAGACTTCATTGAGCGAGCGAAAGGATAAGGTACCCTGGGCTGCTGCTGAAAGACTACTGCTGATGAGAAAAATTATAAAAAACTGGCGCATCAGGAATTTGTTTACGAAAGCAAATATTCAAAACAAACAGCAACTGTAAAAATCAGGTTTGCTGAGTTAGACAAAATGGGGAATGGATTAGTCTTTTGTGAGCCATTCAAGGAATTCTGTCGCTTTTTCTTTCCTGATGGTAATGGCTTCATTATAATCTACCAGGAGGTTGAGCAACAGTTTCCTGCCCAGGTATTGGGATACATCGCGAATAGCCTTGCGGTTCACGAGGTGCTGCCTGTCTGCCCGGTAAAAGCCAGGGCCAAGCACAGTTTCCAGTTCATCCAGCGGCTGACTGATAACATACTTATGCTGTTCGAAATCAATAAGGGATACCTGCCCATGCTGGATGTAAAACAGGGCAATATCTTCTGTTTTAATGGGAATGATCTTGTCCCGCAGGCTGACCAGCAACCTGGAAGTAGCGCTGGGCTTCTGCAATAACTGGATAATGGTATTATAATCCGGTGAAATACTCTGTCGCAGCGATTCATAATGCGTGATCGCATCATTGATAGCTGACTGCCCATAAGGTTTCAGGATGTAATCAATTCCATTGCTTTTAAATGCCTGGATGGCGTATTCATTAAATGCAGTGCAGAAAATGACGGGAACATGGTGCTTTAACTGATGGAAGATCTCGAAACTCAGTCCGTCTCCCAACTGGATATCGCTGAACACCAGCTGGCAGGTATTGGATTCAAACCATGCCAGGGCTTGTTTTACGGAAGGAAGGATCTTTACAATCGTCCATTCTTTGCGTGCAGTGAGAATATAATGCTGTAATTCTTCGGCCAGGTTCTTCTCATCTTCAATGATCACTACATTCATTTGCGTATCATTTTTATACTTACACTAAATGTTTCTCCGTCATTATTGACAGTAACAGTTTCACCATACAGCAAGCGGTATCTCTCCTTCAGGTTTTGCAATCCCATTCTGGAAGATGCCTCCAGCAGGAAACGGGGCTGTATATTATTGCTTACCAACAAACTGGTTTCATTATTTGTCACTGTAATCTTAAGGGGGGCTTCTTCTGTCATGTTATTATGCTTCACGGCATTCTCCACTAAAATCAGGATAGCAAAATAAGGCACGAAATAGGTAAGATATTTCTCATCAATCTCTGATGCAAACTGAAGAGCGGTATCAAAGCGCATCTGCTGCAGGGCGATATAATCTTCGCAGAAAGCCAGTTCCTCTTTCACAGTGATGGTATCGAACTTTTTATTTTCCAGGCCCAGGCGGAGGAAACTCGATAATTTCACCAGGTATTCATCGGCAATGGCCGGATCTTTGCGGATCAACGCCTTAGCTGTACCGATCGCATTGAACAGAAAATGTGGGTTCAGCTGGTTGTGCAATACCTCGTAACGGGATTGCAGGTTAGCGAATTTTAATTGTTCGTTTTCGATGTCCAGTTTCTTTTTGGTCCTGTTCAATAAGATCACCACAGAAATGATAAATATCATGGAATTGACCGCAATGATATTAACGATCCTGAATAAATAGAAAGCAGTACCGGGGAGTATAAAATGATTCATCCTGCCAAAGAAATAAGTAATAGTTGTCAGGAAGATCATTGTAAAGGTGGAGACAAAAAACCGGTTTTTATTAAGTGCAACCCGCCCGATCAGGAAGATATGGAACATCCATGCTATGAATATACCAACGGTAGCGAAGGGAAAACCGATCCAAATGTGCGTAGTACTCACATTCCGGACCAGGAATACGGGGGTAACCAGCAGCATCGCGATGAGCGGTGATGTGATGAGAGCCGCGCGAAATAAGGCCCAGCGTTCTTCTTTGGTAAGATTGGTGTTAATAATCCGGATTTTAGATGTGAAGATATAAGATTTTTCAGAATAGGTATTTGGTGAGTAAAATTTTAAACAGAGTGGATTACCTTGCTATCGCAGGCCTTTTAAAAAATAGAAACTATTTATGCACACATGTGTTTAACTTTCTGAAGGGCCTTTTCCCCAAACCAATACATTTGTAGCGTTATCACATCGCCAACTTCGCTGTTTATTCCTAGCCATACCCTTGTTAGGCATTATAAATCAAGACTTTTAGAGCATGCAGAACTTTCTATCAGAATTTAAGCTACAGACCGGCTATTTAAAGTACCGTCCTGAACTAAGCAGGAAGGAAACCTGGGAAGAAGCCATCCGGGAGCGGGTCATGAAAATGCACCGTGACAAATACGCACACCTGCTTGATAACAAGGTGTTGTCGGAATACATGGATTTTGCAGAAGATGCTTATGTTGATAAACTGGTATTAGGTTCACAGCGGGCGCTTCAATTTGGTGGACAACCCATCCTGCGCCATAACTCCAAGATGTACAACTGTCTGACCTCTTATTGCGACAGACCGGAGTTCTTCCGGGAATCTATGTGGTGGCTGCTGAGCGGGTGTGGAGTTGGTTTTTCAGTACAACATCATCACATTGCAAAACTGCCTGAATTACAGGTACGTGACAAAGGAACAAGAACCTTCATAATTGAAGACAGTATAGAAGGCTGGGCAGATGCGATCGGCGTACTGCTGGCTTCCTATTTCAGAGCTGACAATAAGTTCCAGACTTATTGGGGATATGAGGTAAGGCTTGATTATTCCCTGATCAGACCTAAAGGAGCTTACATCTCATCCGGCTTCAAGGCACCTGGCTCCGATCCACTGAAGATAGCGATTCAGAAGATCGAAGAAATCATCGAACAATGGCTGAAATCACAAGGTGGTACCATGAGAAGCATCCTGGCATACGATATCGTAATGCATGCTTCAAATGCAGTACTGGCTGGTGGTGTAAGAAGAAGCGCCACCATCTGTATTTTCAGCAAAGATGATGAGGAGATGCTGAATGCCAAGACCGGTAACTGGTATATTACACAACCCCAACGTGCACGCTCTAATAATTCTGTTGCCCTGCTGAAATCAGAAACTACTTACGAAGAGTTTCAATCAATCATGGAATCAGTAAAGGAATTTGGTGAACCCGGCTTCGTATGGCTGGATGATCTGGAAATTCTGTACAATCCATGTGTAGAAGTAGGGATGGTGCCTAAACTGAAAACGGAAGATGGATGGGTATCCGGCTGGCAGGGATGTAACCTGACGACTGGTAATGGTGCGATGTGCCGGGATAAAAAGACTTTCCTGCGCATGTGTAAGGCACTGGCCATCTTAGGTACGCTGCAGGCAGGCTATACAACCTTCGATTATGTAGGAGGTGTTACCGAAGAAATCTTTAAAAAAGAAGCATTATTAGGTTGTGCTATTTCAGGATGGTTAGATAATCCTGATGTACTGCTAAACAAAGAAATACTGGCAGAAGGTGTACAACTCATCAAAGATATTAACAAGGAACTGGCAGCAGTATTAGGTATCAATTATGCAGCCCGTACCACGCTGAGCAAACCTGATGGTAATGGTGCAATTATCCTGGGTTCTTCATCAGGTGTAAAACCTGTGGAAGGTAAACGCTGGATCCGTTATGTACAGGTCAATCCGGATGAATATGGCGTAGAGTTCTTCAAGTCACAGAATCCGGAACTGGTAGAGAAAAGTGTATGGGATTTCAATGGTCGCGACTATGCCATTGGCTTTGCCATGGAAGCGGAACCCAAGGCAATGAGCAAACACGATGTATATGGTGTGAAACACCTGGAAATTGTGAAGTTCATCATGGAGAACTGGGTGTATCCGGGTACCAATATTGAAAGATGCGTGATTCCATCGGTAAGACATAATGTATCCAACACGATCTCAGTGGATAACTGGGAAGATGTAACCGATTATATCTATGCTAACCGTAAATACTTTGCAGGTATTTCTCTGCTGGGTATGTCCGGTTCTCTGGAATACAACCAGGCTCCTTATTCAGAAGTATTCACCCCCGATGAACTGATTAAGATGTATGGAGACGGCGTAATCATGGCATCTGGTCTGATTGTGGATGGTCTGCATGCATTTGACCAGGACTTATGGAAAGCATGTATGTATGTGCTGGACAGAAATCTGTCCCTGGAAGGAAGTCGTGAAAAAATCTTCTATCAGAAAGACTGGATCAGGCGTGCGAAGAAGTTTGCCAGGAACTACTTTAAGAAAGATCTGAAGAAAATGACTTATGCATTGAAAGATGTGCATCGTTATTATCGCTACATGACGATCGTGAAGAATGCAAAGATGATCGACTGGAGCAAATACAAAGAGGAATTACCTGATTATGTGGATGTGAACACCCTGGGTGCTATCGCCTGTGCAGGCGGAGCGTGCGAGTTGCCACAGGCACAGTTGACAGTATAGAACAGCAGCCTGCATATAGGCTACAACAAAAAGGCCTGAGCATTGCTCAGGCCTTTTATCGGAAAAAGGGTGTATCAGTTTACCATAATGTTGATCCTTAAAGCTATGCGATGATTCCCATGATACAACCACCAGTTTGTGACTTGATCCACTCTATTGCGGCTTAGATTCAAATATATTACTTGATCCATTCGGCGTACGAATCACTGGTTTCATACAAAACCAGTTTAACTAACTCTACATCTTCCGGAAATCCACCCTGCAACTCCTGCTTGATATACAGGATGATATTCTCTGCGGATGGTTCCATGTCCCAGATTTCGAGATTTTCCAGCTCTCCCAGATTCGGGTTAGCAGCCAGGTAAGCTTTGGACAGAATAAGGCGGTGATCAAATTTATCAACCACTTTCTCATTTACCAGTTTCTTCAGGTCTTTAAAGTCCATCAAAATTCCTGTGCCCCCCAAATATCCTTCTTCGGGTGTTTTGCTGCTGACAGTTACATGCAGTTTATAGGAATGTCCATGTAAGTTCCTGCATTTGCCGGCGTATCCATGCAGGGCATGGGCCGTTTCAAAGTTGAATATTTTAGTGATTTGCAACACTGATCGTTCTCAAATTTTTGCAAAGCTACTGCAAATAACAATCGACATTCATGATTTATGTCATTTTAACAAACCGGTTGATTTAAATTCTCCTTTTCTGATGGTATATTCACAATTTTGAGTAATTGTAAAATTGATATCCAGAAAGGTCCAGACGGTCGCATTGATATTCTTATTCAGAAGCAGGGATGGCAGATTTTGTCCAAACCCATTTATGGTCAACAAAAAGAAAAATATGGTTCTCATATATGAGAGTGATCGTTTCAGCTAAAAGGTTGCATCCTGACCGCACTTTTATTTTCCCTTAGAGACACTTCTTCAGTCCGCCGTCAACATGCCCACACCCACAGTTCTACAAATCATTTATTTTATAATTTATATTTCATTTGCCCATGAAGCTACCGGCAGTCATTTTCCTCTTGCACATTCAGTTTCTTTCCTCACATTTGATCCAACAAGTAATGCGTAATAATTCCCTATCAGCCTAATGCTCAACTTTCATGCGTCAGATTATTAAAAAAATCCTGAAAAGGACAGCGCTACCGCTGTACCTGCAATTCCGCGGTCTTTACTATAGTGGAAACACTGTAAACTGCCCTTGCTGTAATCATTCTTTTACGCACTTTCTGCCCCTCGGCGTTGACAGACGACCGGGACAATGTCCGCGCTGCCGCTCCAACGAACGCGATCGCGCACTATGGCTCTACCTTCAGCGACATCCTGCATTTATCGCTCCCGGCAAGAAGCTGCTCCACATCGGCCCTGAAGCTATTTTCTACAATTATTTCAGGAAGATCAAAGGGCTGCAATACACGCCTGCAGATAAATTCGCACAGATGTTTGAAAGTACTTACCCTGCAGATACGATCTATCTTGACATCACAGACATGCCCGAAATTCCGGACAACACCTATGATGTGATCCTCTGCAGCCATGTGCTGGAATACATTCATGACGATGCACAGGCTATGCGCGAACTACGCAGAGTGCTCAAACCCGATGGTATTGCCCTGATCCAGGTGCCCATCAAACATGGCATGAAAAAGACGTATCAGGATTATTCCATTACCTCTCCGGCCCAGCGGGCTATTGCATTCGGAGATCCGGGACATGTTCGTTTTTATGGGGAAGATTATGCTGATAAACTGGCATCCCAGGGCTTGGCTCCTGATTTCATTCCCTTTACAACATTGTTTTCCGAAGAGGAAATCCGCCGCTACGGCCTGGTGAAGTATGATGATTTCCAGCTAACCAGCAAAGTCGAATTGTACCAGCAACTCGCCGGTATGCCCTTATTGCTGCTTTCAATGCTCGCCTGACTTTTATTCTAGCCGATCGCTGATGCCTGCGGCATCAGCGATCGAAGGCAGGAAAGGAAGGCCTGTGGCCGGCTGTAGAATCTAAATGAGTCAATCTTCATGTTACCTTCCCCCATCATCCGCAACTAGTCATATTTCACCTTCTATAACTGCGGATATACTTCCCCCTGGCTGCTATATTCGTCAGCTACTTAAACACCATGTACTTTATAATGAAACGTTTTGTTAAACAACTTGCCATTTTCCTCACCTTTTCCTGTGCAGCTCCTGTATTACACGCGCAGACCAACTGGGAGATCCAACCAGCCGCACTGCAAACCCGCTGGTCCCAGCTCGTTTCTCCTGCAAATGCACTACCCGAATATCCACGTCCGCAGATGATCCGTGACAACTGGGAAAACCTGAACGGGTTATGGGAATATGCCATTACTGATAAAGACGCTACAAAGCCTGTAATTTTCGCTGGCGAGATCCTGGTGCCTTATCCTATAGAATCGGCATTATCAGGCGTTAAAAAGGCTGTATTGCCCTCTCAACGCCTTTGGTATAAACGTCGCCTGCCAGCGGTGACCAGACCTGAAGGCAAACGGATCCTGCTCCATTTTGGCGCAGTTGACTGGCAAACCACCGTGTATGTGAATGGAAAACAGGCAGGCACTCATACCGGCGGCTATCAAAACTTTTCTTTTGACATCACCCGCCTGCTGAAAGAACGCGACAACGAAATACTGGTTAGCGTCTGGGATCCCTCCGACCAGGGCATCAATCCCCACGGCAAGCAGGTACTGGCTCCCAAAGGCATCCGCTACACCGCCACTACCGGCATCTGGCAAACTGTCTGGCTCGAAACCGTACCTGACACCTACATCTCCTCCCTCGTTATCACCCCGGATGTTGACGGCGGCTTCGTATCGCTCACTGTCAAAACCACTGGTATGACAGGTAATGTAAAAGTAGCTGCCTTTGCCGGCAGCAAGGGGCAGACCATCAGCCGCGTAAAAGGTAAAGCCAATGAAACCATCAAAATACCTGTGCCCAAAGCACACCTCTGGAGCCCGGAAGATCCTTTTCTCTATGACCTCTCCGTAAAACTCATTCAAAACGGAGATACCGCCGATGCCGTCAGTTCTTATTTCGGCATGCGGAAAATTGCCATCAAAAAAGATCCGAAAGGACAGGAAAGAATTTACCTGAACGACCAGTATACCTACAACCTGGGCGTACTGGACCAGGGTTTCTGGCCGGATGGCCTCTATACCGCCCCTACTGACGAAGCACTGAAGTTCGACATAGAAGCCATCAAAAGCATGGGCTTCAATACCATCCGTAAGCACATCAAAATAGAGCCTGCCCGCTGGTACTACTATGCAGATAAATTAGGCATGCTGGTATGGCAGGATATGGTGACCTGCGCCAGCCTGAAACCAGAGGCAAAAGAAGCTTTTGAAAAAGAAAGTGCCGCAAACGTGGCCCAATTGTATAACCATCCCTCCATCATCTCCTGGGTACTTTTCAATGAAGGCTGGTTTACCTACGACCAGCTCCGCCTTACAAAATGGCTGAAGAGCACAGATCCTACCCGCTTGGTGAATGGCCATACCGGCGAAAACTACGAGATGGACGGACAACAGGTTTCTGAAAAGTGGGCCAACGCCGACTTTGCAGATGTTCATGATTATCCCGGCCCCGGTATTGCCCCCGCTCTCCCCGGCAAAGCAAGAGTACTGGGTGAATGGGGTGGCATCGGCGTACCCGTAAAAGGCCATGAATGGGATGCTGCCGCCGGATGGGGATATGTAAAAATTACTCCTGCCGAATTCAGCACCCGCTATGCTTCTATGGTCAGAAAGCTCAAGGATTACGAAACACAAGGTCAATCAGGCTCTATCTATACAGAACCCTTCGATGTGGAGATTGAAGAAAATGGACTGATCACGTATGATCGCAGGATCATAAAAATACCGCTGGATACCCTGCGTAAAATTCACGCTGCCTTCATTCCACAAACATTCAAGGCGGATCTGGCCCTTCAGAATGCAGATACCACTTCCATTCCGGATCCATTCCGCCCGCAATTCCTCGCTATCCTGGAAATGGAAGCAGACGCAAAAAAGACGCATGACTGGCAGCCATTGACTGAAAGTGTTACTGACTACCTCGGCAAAGGCGGCACCAGCTTCTCCCCTACCAAAATCAGCAGCATGGCGCAAAAGGTCTTCAATGGCACCAACGATACCACCTTGCTGACCCAGGCATTGAAATGGATGGAAAGAGTAGTGGAAATTGAAAAGAATACTTTTACTATGGGGACTTATGCAAACCTCCTGTATAAACTGGGCGATAAGGAAAACGCCCTGAAATGGATGGTAAAATCAGTGGAACTGGCCCATGAAGAAGAGATCCCGGAATACCAGGCCATTTATGACAAAATGAAGAAAGGCGAAAAAACATGGTAATAAAAAAGACCCGGCTTGTAAAGCCGGGTCTTTTTTTATTTCTTTTTCTTCTTGGCACCTCTTGTTTTAGGCTTACCGTACTTCAGCTGCATCTTCTCTTTGTGGGAGATCTTTACATTCACTTTCTTATTCTTCGCCTTCTTCTCATGGAAAGCGGGTCCATAAGTTTCCAGCTTGGGTAATGCCACCAGGAAATTCTTCATCTTCACTTCGGGTTTCTCATCATCTGTCAGTACATCGGAAATTTCCAGGTCATCGGGTAAGGGTACCAGCGGAATCTCATAGTTCATTAATGCCTGGATCCTTTCCAATCCATCTTTTTCACGGCCTGTATAGAAGATGATGGACTTACCATGTTTATCTGCACGACCGGTACGACCTATTCTATGCAGGTAGCTCTCCGGTACTTCAGGCACGTCGAAGTTGAGTACATGGCTTACATCCTCAATATCGATACCTCTCGCGATGATATCAGTGGCAATAAGGAAGCGGTATTCGCCTGACTTAAATTTCTTTACTGTATTAAAACGATGGTTCTGCTCTTTGTTGGAATGAATCACTCCTACGCGCTCAGGGAACTTTGTCTCTACCTGCTCAAACAGCTGGTTCGCCAGTTCCTTTGTAGCTGCAAAGATCAGCACCTTGCTCATTTCCTCATGCGTCTTCAGCAACAGTTCCAGCAGGTTCACCTTCGTATTGAAGTTAGGTACTGCGTAGGCAGTCTGACTGATATTTTCACGGGGAGTACCCGCAGGTGCAGCTTCGATTGTGACCGGTGCATTGAAGTACACCTCCATCAGATCCTCTACTTCCGGGGTAATTGTTGCTGAGAAAAGGAGGTTTTGCCTTTTTGCCGGCAGTAAATCCAGGATATGTTTCAATTGTGGGCGGAATCCCAGGTTGAGCATTTCATCCACCTCATCTATCACCAGTCGTTTAATAGCTTTCAGTTTCAATGCACCACTCAGCACCAGGTCTACCAGGCGGCCCGGGGTAGCTACCACCACATCCAGTTTGCCATTGGCAGTCACCATCTGTGGGTTCATGTTCACCCCGCCAAAAAATCCGGCTACCTCCACATTCATGTAGGGAGTCAGCTTTTTTACTGCCTCTACGACCTGTGTTACCAGTTCGCGGGTAGGCACTACTACCAGAATCTGGGCATAGCGCTCTTTGGAAAACTTCCACTGCCGCAGGCAGGGCAACAGGTAAGCAAAGGTTTTACCAGTACCGGTCTGTGCTATGCCACATACGTCCTGACCGGACATGACCACAGAAAAGGCCTTCGCCTGAATGGTGGTGGGCGTTGTATAGCCCAGATCACTCAGGGCATTCAATAAAGGCTTGCTGAGGTTTAGTTCATCAAAAGTCATAATACGATTCAAAATGAACCGCAAAGGTACTGAATCTATTTCTTCTGATAAGAGCCGGCCAATTTCACCAGGGTTTCCGGGTCATCGGTAATGATTCCGTCTACCCCCCAGATCCATCATTTTCTGCATCTCCTGCGGGTCATTGACTGTCCATGGCAGTACCTGTACCTTCTTATTGTGGGTGGTATTAATTAATTCCTTCGTTACCAGGGAGGAGTAAGGACTATAATTGTCAGGAATAAGGTTTATAATTGTCATACACCTGCCTGAACACCGTTAATACTTCCTGTCGGTCGTATAGCGAACTATTTCTTCCAGTGCATCTTTTACAGCGGTATTTCCAAAGGTATCAAGAATGGCTAATGCCTCATCCCTGAAGGCATACATGCGTTCAGTTGCATACTCTAAGCCACCGCATTCCTTTACTACTGAAATAAGGTAAGCGATTCTTTCTTTGTTGGTATTCTGATGCCTGATAATGTATAATAATTCTTTACGTTGTGCCGGAGAACAATTGGCAATCGTATAAATCAATGGCAGGGTTACTTTCTTTTCCTGGATGTCATTGCCCACTGGTTTGCCGACATCCTCAGTGCCATAATCAAACAGGTCGTCTCTGATTTGAAAGGCCATTCCGACCTTTTCTCCAAACAATGCAATTTTTTCAATTACGCTTTCATCATTGGTGGTGGAAGCCGCTCCCGCCCTGCATGCTGCCTTTAACAGCGCTGCCGTCTTTTGACGGATGATGGTATAATAGACGTCTTCATTTAAGTTTAACTTTTTCGAGCGAGTGAGCTGTTCCAGCTCTCCGATGATCGTCTCTTCAATGGCATCCGAGAAAATCTTCAGGATCTTATGGTCGCCTATCGAGAGAGATTGAAGCATTCCGTTCGAAAACATCACGTCGCCCACTAACACAGCCGTTCGGCTTTTCCAGAGGGCGTTTACCGAGGCTTGTCCCCTTCGCTCCGCCGCGTCATCTACGATATCATCATGCACCAGCGAGGCATTGTGCAACAGCTCTACCAATACTGCGGCCCTGTAACTCTGTTCTGTGATCTCTCCCGCCAGGTGCGCACTCAGCAAGACGAATACAGGTCTTACCTGCTTGCCGGAATGCCGCAGAATATAATCAGTGATCTTATTAAAAAGCGCACTGTCTCCCTGCATCCATTCGCGCAAGTATTGGCCAAAACGTGTAAGGTCCCCTGTTAGTATCTTTTTCGCTAATTGCATAAAGTGCACCAAAGATAATAAATTCTGTCAGCCAGTAAGCCAATCCTGGTCAGCTTACCGGCTGACAGCCATACGTATTATTTGGCACCATCGATGGTACTCTGCCGGTAGCTTGTAACTACAGGCTTGAATTTTACATGTTCAATCTTCAGTACTACAGGGTTTGGCCACTTGCGGTCTGTGTAAAACCGTTGCCCGTTTACCGCACTGATGAAGAGCCCTACCGGGGTATTCTGGGAGTAAATTCCTGCATCAAAATTTTCCTTATACTCTACCAGCTGGCTGGCATAACCAAGAATGGAGACCTTCGTCCGGGCATTTCCTTCCAGGGTATGAAACACCATATCTTTTCTTTCTCCATATTTCCAATCTTTACCACCCTGTACAAAGGCGTAGACGGTGGTAGTATCTGCCCCGCGGGTAAACCATACATTGCCTTCTTTAGCAATATGCCAGGGACGTACCCCTGTCACCGCCTCATTATTGGCAAACTGCCACAGCGCCAGTTCTCTCAGCAAGGCCTCCTGTTCAATCTGGATCTCACCATCCGGTTTAGGGCCTACATTCAATAAGAGATTGCCACCCTTGGCCCTGGTTTCAATGAGCATATTGATCATTTCTGTACCCGATTTCTGAGGGTCATTGGTAGGCTTATACTGCCAGTCAGTGCCCATGGTGAAGCAGGCCTCCCAGGGTCCGGGTAATACAGAATCAGGCAATTCCTGCTCAGGAGTATTCATCTGCCCGCGGGTAACTACTATATTAGGTTGCAGTTCCCAGGCGTATTCTTTCAGACCTTCGGCAGGACCGTCAAAAAAGATGAAGTCTATCTTGCCATAGTTACTGAGAAGTTCTTTCAGCTGTGCCTTGTCCAGCGCCATCAGGCCCGGATTCTTCTCAGGAAAGTGCTGTGGCAGCTGCATTCTGCCAACAGGTACATGCTGCTGGTATAAAAAGTTAAAATCTTCAGGGGAGAAATAAATACCGATCGCAATACCCTGTTTGCGAAAGGCATCAAAGATGGCTTTGGTTGCATCTTTTTTGAACGGCGTATTCATGATGTTGAAAGGAGTCGTCTTCGTATCCCACATACAAAAACCGGAGTGGTGCTTAGTGGTGAATACCACGTATTTCATACCGGCCAACTTAGCGAGCACAGCCCAGTCGTCAGGATTGAATTTATGTGGGTTGAAGGTTTTGGGCAGTTCTTTGGTAAACCGCTCCAGGTATTCGTCGGAGGCTCCTGCCATGCTATGGCTGATGACGGCACCCAGTTGTGCATCTACACTCCAGTGAATAAACATACCGAGACCAAGGTCCATGAACCATTTCTCTTTTGCAGGGTCGTTACTGGTTTTTTGAGCGGAAACGCTAAAGGACATGACAATACAGGCTAAAGCCAGGCATAATTTTCTCTGCATAATAGATCCAGTTGATAAGCAATGGTTAATAATACAAAGAAAATCCCCTAAATGCAAGGGATTATATACCGCTGGCAAGGATTGTGATCGCCTCCGTCATTTCCTGTTCATTCAGCGAAGCAAAACCAATTCTACAGGCATTTCCGACCATGTAATTTGAGCCATCACTGATATACAATCCCTGTTTGGCAGCATGGGCTGACAAGGATTTTAACGGGATTTTGAATTGGGTCCAGATGGCCATTCCTCCCATAGGTATATTGTATTCAACAGCATGCTGCAAACGTGTATCCAGTAGCGTGGTCAGATGCTGTAACCTGGCATGATAGATCTTATTTGCCTTTTTCAGATGCCGGGACATGTCCCCGTTTTTGATCAATATAGCCAGCGCATCTTCCATGAGATGGTTGCCTTTCAGGTCCAGTAATTTGCGCAGGTATATGCCCTGCTGGATGAAGTCTTCAGCACCTACCAGGAAGCCAATGCGTACAGAAGCCGCCAGGGACTTGGAGAAGGAGCCAATATAGATGACCCTCCCATCATGATGGCCGCTGGCCAGCGGCAGGTAGGGAGAAGAATTATAGTGAAAGCCATAATCATAATCGTCTTCGATAATGGCAAAATTGTACTGGGCAGACAGTTCCAGCAGGTGCATTCTCCTGGCTGGGCTCAGGGTCACAGTAGTCGGATGATGATGATGCGGAATCACATAGAGCATGCTGATAGGATGCTTTTTGCAGATGGCTGCTACAGCATCGGTATCTATGCCCTGATCATCTACAGGCACGGTGATCAGGTTGGCACCCAGGTGTTCGAATACCTGGCTGGCAGTATAATAGCCCGGAGTACCGGCAATCACATTGGCTCCGGGTGTGATGGTAAGTCTGGCTGCTATATAAATGGCCATCTGGGCACCATGGGTGATGAGGAGATGGGGAACATCTGCCTTGATGCCTCTGGTTTCAGAGAGGTAGTCTACCATCACCTCGCGCAGGTGGAGGGCTCCGGCAGTGACGGTACCGGTTACGGGGTTCTTATATTTAAATTTCAGCAGACTTCTGTATTCACGCATAAGTAAGTCCAGGGGGGCTAAGCGGGTATCCGGCCAACCGTCGTCAATTGTAAGGCGAAAGGGGGTATTGGGAGGATAGATGCTTCCCTGACGGTCTTTTGTCAGGACATTGAATGGGGCAGACATTTGTTTGCCATAGCCGCTGGTAACTTCCTGTTTCCATTCCCGGGGTTTCAGTTCAGGGAGATTACCCGCTACAAAAAATCCCTTCCTGGGGGTAACCAGGATCCAGCCCTGGATCTGTAATTCACTATAGGCCGCAACGACCGTTTTGCGGTGTACATCCAGGATCCCGGCCATTTCACGGGTCCCGGGCAGGGCAGTTTCAGGCTTTAGAATTCCGTTCTTGATGTGCTGGGAAATGGCGTTGGCGATCTGCCTGTAGACAGGCAGGGCTAAGGTTTTATTCAGTGGAATGAGAGTTTGGAACGGCAGCATCTGGACTACTTTGTATTTTAGAACTGGGACACAAAGATAGTCCTGCCAAACAGTAGTTTTGACAGGTAAACCAGAAAAAATATGCACATCCATTACAAGAAAGACAGGGTTCCCGCTACACAGGATATTATTGAATTATATGACAATGCGGTGCTGAAAAGGCCGACAGAAGATCCGGGTAGGATTGCTAAGATGTATGAAAACTCAAATCTGGTAATTTCAGCCTGGGATGGTGATAAGCTGGTGGGGGTAGCCCGGTCTGTGACTGATTATTGTTATTGCTGTTATTTGTCTGATCTGGCGGTGAGCAAGGATTATCAAACGGCGGGAATCGGGAGGCAGCTGGTGGCATTGACACAGGAGGCAATTGGCCCCCAGACGATGTTGTTGTTACTGTCGGCACCATCAGCGATGGAGTATTATCCCAGGATTGGGATGACGAAGCTGGATAATGCCTTTTATTTTCCGAGAAAGGAATAGGCTTGGGCTAAGCGTGATTACTTAGTAAAGATTATCAGGAGGCTTAAAATGATTACATATTTAAAACTTAAAGGATCACTTCCCTGCTGCCGCAAGTCATTGCAAGCTGGCCCTGGCATGCTGACCATTCTACGTACCATCCAGTTTCCGTAGAACTACGTTCCTTTTTCCGTACTTCCCCTCTACCCACTCTCTTTCCACCATTCTATCTTTGCGTCAGTTTAGTTCTCATCAAGTTGATGCACCTGCTGACAGCACCAACAAAGACCGACGGCTAGTAACCGTCGGTCTCTTTTTTAGGTCAATATTGTCCACTGGCACCGCCACCACTAGCAGAACCACCACCAAAATCAAAGCGGTCTTTGGCGGGCGCACCAGTTTTAAATGTCTGGGAGATCACGATAGATTCAATCTGCAATGCTTCCAGTGTTCCTTTTTCATCATCTTCTTCAGAAGTAAATCCATGTTTAGGTTCTTTCAGGTACCTGATGATGCCGTAAGCCAATAAGATCATAATTAAACCGCCAATAGTCATGGCGACTTCCAGTGGGGCTACGCTATGGTAATACCTGATTGTAAAAACAATAGCCGCTACTAAAACCAGGCCTACACGAAGCAGGATCTGGTCTTTATTTTTAAGACCAAAAAATAAATAAGCAAGGGGTACTACAACTGTCAGCATCCAGAAGAGCCATCCCATAGGTAATCCTTTTACTTCTCCTTCAGGAGTATAATGCCAGGATTCATAAGTAACTCTCACTAAAAAATAGTTACCTCCTGCATAGAGAGCCAGCAAAGCAAGGGCCTGCATTCCTTTCATCACCCCTTTATAATGCCTGAATGCTTCCTGATTCACCAGGTTGCGCAACAACCAGTACATGCCAAATGAAACACCCATTATTACAAACGGCAGTATCAAAAGTAATGAGGTCAGATTAATCAGCAGTATATACAACAATGCCAACTGTGCAACCCAGCCCATAACCTGATCTGCAAAACGGAGAAAAAACCACATGCTGACGATGAGAACAATTATCCCCATCGCTGTTGGACTCATATGTATATCAAATAATACCAGGCCTCCAATAAACGAGCCTCCGCTCATCCACATCATCGCAGCATCTGCCCCGGACTTATAGTGTTTCTTCTCTTTCACCAGCAACTCCAATACAATGTAGGAACCTATTGCAAAGAAGATATTAATCCCACCAAACACATGTTCTGTAGCACCGCTCAACATGATTAAACAGAGGAACCCATAAGAAAAGATCCCAATGATCAGGCTCAGGATAAATAATCCTATGCGCAGGTACATATTAGGTGTATACAAATCCACCGGGTAGGCGGCTTTAATGCCATTCAGTTCTTCCTGGGTGATTAATTGCCTCCTGAAAGCCTTTTCTGCTTCAATGATGATTTCCCTGTTATCCAGCTGTTGTTTATTGTAGGCTATCATGTTTGATCTTTTTATTTGAGTTAACAAGGAATAAAATCAGTCCAATGGCAGAGGCAATGAAATACAGGATCCCTGCGTAGATGCCACCTTCGCTTTCAGTGAGGAGGAGCAGTCGTACGACTACGTAAGACAATCCAACGTATCCATATAAAGCGATCATCAACAGGAAGTAAAATGAATGATGCTTCAGTGCTTCCCTGTATAGATAGAAACTTGTGCCCGCCTGAATTGCGAACCATAAGAGATAGATGGCATCACCTTCCATCCGGTAACTTTCACTGGATATAAACATGGCAGTCACACAGGCCAGCAGCATAAGGTGCATACCGAAGTTGCGATAGGTGAAACCGAAATGAGGCTTTTTTCGCAGGTAATGTGTCAGAAAATCTACCAGCAATAGGGCAGCACCCAGCAACAATCCCGTTATAATCAGGTGCATGCTGATGAACATGGAGCCTGCGATAAAGGTCATGGGCGATACATTTACGCCCAGCCACGCAGCCAGGTTGGTAATTGCCAGACTTAGTACACCTAAATGATCGAAGTAATAAGCGCTGAAAAACAATACGATCAGCGGGATAAACGTAGCTGTCCCATAATGAAATTTAAATACACCATAGGCGGCCTGCAGGTAGGTGATGAATGTGATAAACAACAAACAGCCTAACAGTAGCACATAATCGAAAAACGGGTTGGGGGCGGGTACCTTTCCCCAGGAGAAAGGTAGTTTTTTCCGGAAGCTGTAGTAGAAACAACCGGCACAACCTAGTGCAATGGCTAGTAGAATGACCTGATGGCCAATGGTATCGATATTTTTGTAAACAAGAACACCTAGTCCCCCGCTTAATAACAGTACTCCTAAATAAAGAATGGTTTTCAATTCCCAATGGAGGCTAAACAATTTTTTTCCGGCGGCTGCATGGATGTTGGACATTGACCCGGGGGAGATCAAACCATCCTGCTCCAGTTTCCCGAACATGCGAATATTCATTTGGGAAAAATATAACATTAAGTTCACATAAAAAAAGATTACATCCTATTCGGAATCAAACGCTTTAAGATTAGATATGACTGATTCATTTCCAGGAAGCTATTTTGGATAAAAGAATTATTTAATACATCTGTGAATATGAATTAGCTTTGCAACCGCAAAATCAGCGACCACCCCGGATAAATCTCATTTCTCTGAGTAAATGCGCACTCAGATTAACCTCAAAAAACCAGATTATCTTGGAACCTGATAATTGTATTAAACTTCTGTCTGAACTGGTCTGTAATATCAGCATTAAAGATGCTCCGCTGGTTACGCAGGAAGAGTTTGAAGAACAGAAAGCTAAACTTAACGAGTATGAAAAAGAAATTCAAGTCGCCATTTTTAAACAGGCAGTATTATTATCGTCTCCTCAATATTACAATGACATCATATCGTCATATTCAAGAGTATTATCTCATCTTGAAAACTGCCTGATAGAGGCCCTTCCCCATGCAAGCGGCGAAGGTTCCTTCACCGTGTCTTTATTACAATACACATTATCAGCGGTCCAGAGATTAAAGCTCTTTATCGACAACCGCTTCTTCCATACTACAGGAACACCGGATCCCGATAAACCCCTTACCAGAGAAAAACTCAAATTGAATATTGCTGTATCAGTTATAGCTACGCTAATGGCTGCATTTGTGCGGTCGGGCGAGTATGTGTCTGTAAAACAGGAGACTGCCATCATGCGTTTTGTGATCCAGCTTTTTAGCTCAAAGCAGGCGGATGAAATAGCGTTCAAGAGTTTTCAGAATCATTATCGTACGCCTGAGCGGGCAGCGATTGCTAAGGCTACTGAGATTTTGAAAGGGATGACACAGTGGCTAAAGCAAATTTGAGGTAGTGATTATTTACAAAGCCGTTGAAGGTGGTTTGAGCCAGGAAATAAAAATCAAAAAGCCTCACTAAGTGAGGCTTTTTTAAATTCCATTAAAAATTTATTTTCAATCACTTACACGCAACTACACACCCCTCCGCAACTAC
Source organism: Chitinophaga silvisoli (assembly GCF_003412465.1). Taxonomy (GTDB): domain Bacteria; phylum Bacteroidota; class Bacteroidia; order Chitinophagales; family Chitinophagaceae; genus Chitinophaga; species Chitinophaga silvisoli. The sequence goes on along the minus strand of NZ_QTJV01000001.1, from coordinate 1,309,615 downwards.
TCTCCCCTCTCCCAACGCCTTTATTTTGTAAAAAACCCAATCAATATGAACAAACAAAAACTATTCACCCTCACCCTACAACACCAGGAAAACAACTGGTTCAAAACCCTACATGTCAGAATCGTCACCAAAGGCAGTAAACCATCCACCATCCGTTTCATCCTGTTACTCATGTTCCACTACCGCCATATCCCTAAATATTCCAACTTCAACATCACCATCAACTGCTCGAACTATAACAACTATCCTTTCCCCTCATTCGATAAATCGTCTTTAAACTAATTACACCTATTTATCTTTTAGCCACATATCCATTCAAAAATACAAGCCGGGTATTCTTACCTGGCTTCTTTTTTTAAAAGAACAATCCCCTGATTATCAAATCAATTACTGGGGTTGCACACCCACCCGCAACTATTCTTACAATCAACATTTCCATTTCTTTGCCATGAAGTTAACAAGCATTAAAGCAAATCCTTTCATCCAACCCATTTAATTTTCATTAGGGGTTATAAATTTAACAGACATGTTAGGTATTCCTGCCAGACATCCATGTTTTTTCACAAATCTATAATAGTTTAAGAATAAGCCCGGCACTCTTGCCGGGCTCAAAAACAATAATTGATTTGCAAAATGTATTTTTATTATTACTTTTAAATTACCAGCCTAAAACATTCCTTAACTATATTATGCATAGAGTTCCACATAGTGAAACCGATTTGTTGATTCTGATCGCCCAGGGAGACGAACATGCATACCAGCTTATATTTCAAAAATACTGGCACCCCATTTATAATACAGCACTGATCCTTACCCGCTCACCTGACCTGGCTGAAGACATTGCCCAGGATGTATTTACTATGCTCTGGGAAAAACGAAGCACTCTCACCGCTGTCGAAAAGCTGGAAGGTTTTCTCTTTATAGCCGCCCGGAACCTCATTTACACCCGTATGCGCAAGCTAGCCAGCGATAAAGCATACAGACAATATATCATGGATTGCTTCCAGGAACAGCAAGCCCCTAATGTTCATGAACAGGTTGAATACAGGGAACTGGAACAGACTATTCAGCGTACAATTCACAGCCTGTCTCCCCAACAGCAGAAAGCGTTCAGATTAAGCCGTTACCAGGGAATGCAGCATAAGGAAATTGCCCATAAAATGGGGGTCTCCCCTGTTACGATAAAAAGTTATATCGTGCAGGCGATTGCGATCTTACGCAGAGCTTTGAACAGTCAGCATGCACGGTCTGTTATTATTTTGTGGGGGCTATTATTCCTTCAGTAATTCTTATGGGTGCTGATACTTACCTTGCTCCACAGCGAAGTGTTTCGTATTTAATATCCCCACCCACGCCACTTTTCCCCATCTTCCCATGCCACTTTTCAGCCTTCCAATATTTTTTTTCAAATGACCACCTCCCTCTCTCCCGCTTGTGCGTCTTTACATTGTTATGGATCAGAAAACCTTTTCAATCCTTTTAGAAAAATACCTGGGTGGAAACATCTCCCAGGAGGAAGTCAACAACCTGTTAGACTCCCTGGAAGACGACAGCATGCGCCAGCAATGGGAAACAGCCATAGGCGGCATACTTGCCGACCAGGCACAACCACGCAGACAAAAACGGCCTTTAATGCCTTATGCTGCAGCTGCCGCCATCCTGACCCTCCTCGTGAGCGGCATCCTCTATTTTACCCAAAGGCATGAGCCAGCACCAAAGCCCTTAGCTACCCAACAAGCACACACAATAACTCCTGGTGGTAATAAAGCCATCCTCACGCTCGCTGATGGCAGCCAGATTACACTCGACAGCGCCACCAATGGCGCTATTGCCCACCAGGGAAACGTCCAGGTCATCAAACTCAACAATGGTCAACTCGCCTATAAAACAGACAAAAACAGCAGCAGTGAATCACATTATAATAGCCTGATTACTCCCAGGGGGGGACAATTCATGATCATCCTGCCAGACGGTTCCAAAGTCTGGCTCAACGCTGCTACCTCACTCCGGTATCCCACCACTTTCACCGGCAACACCCGGGAAGTGCAACTGGCCGGCGAAGCATATTTTGAAATAGCACAAAACGCTCAACAGCCTTTTGTTGTGAAAGTTAACAACCTGGAGGTTAAGGTTTTAGGTACCCATTTCAATATCATGGGTTACCCGGATGAAAAAAGCATCCAGACCACCCTGCTGCAAGGTGCCGTGCAGGTACAACACAATACCGCCGCCGTACGCCTCAGCCCGGGCCAACAAGCCCGCCTGCAGGATGGAAATATGACCATAAAGAAAGATGTCGATGTAGAAGAGATCATCGCCTGGAAAAATGGCTACTTCCATTTCAACCATGAAACACTGCAGGGCGTAATGCGACAGATAAGCCGCTGGTATGATGTGGAAGTCATTTATGAAGGTGCTGTACCGGAAAGGGAGTTTGGAGGCAAAATTGAGCGGAATAACAGCTTAAATGATGTATTGAAAATACTGGAACTGAGTAATGTGCATTATAAAATTAAAGAAAGGAAAATAATTATTACATCTTAACAGGCGAATGCTTTGTATTCGTTGTAAAATCCAAAAGGGGGGACAATTATTACACCTTATCAACAACACGCATTACAAATCAAAAAAGCAAAGCGCTGCCACGCGTAAAAAAAACAAACAACATCCTATTACTATCAAAATTCAATATCTACCGTTATGAAAAAATAAAAAGACAACCACGCGCCCGATAAAAAATAACCGGAGCTGATTGCACTCTGCTCCGGCCAAACGAAAGGGCAAACCTGATGAATTGCTTTCTCAAATTCCACAATCCTGGCTAATAACCAGGAGGGGACATTATTTACCCTAACAAACCAAATGTATGCATTTTAATTCTAACCGGCGACTGTACCTCAAAACATTCCTTGTTATGAAGTTATCCATTATCATTTTGCTCTCAGCCTGTATGCAGATCTACGCGAAAGGATATGCCCAATATGTATCGCTCTCTGAAAAGAACGTGCCATTGGAAAAGGTATTCCGCAATATCGAAAAGCAAACAGGCTTCGTATTTTTCTATGACCACAAACTCATCGATCATGCACCAAAAGTGTCAATTGATCTCAAAAATGCCCCGCTGGAAAAAGCCCTGGACCAATGCCTGAAAGACCAGTCATTGTCCTGGTCCATCGTCAACAAAAACATTGTCATCAAACAAAGGGAACCAGCGCCTGCTCAACAATTTAACCCTGGGCTCCCCCAGGATACCCTGCTGAATATAAAAGGCAGGGTCCTCACGGATAAAGGCCAACCACTGCCCGGGGCTACCATCATGGTCAAAGGCAGCAGCAATGGTGTAGTCACTGACCCGGACGGCAATTTCAAAATAAAAGTAAAACGTAATACCGTCATCGTGGTTTCCTATATCGGCTACAAAAGCCAGGAAATAGAGATCACAAATGACCAGCCACAAAACTTTACCCTCGCCGAATCAGCTACCCTCACTGACGAAATTGTAGTAGTGGGTTACGGCACCGTAAAGAAAAGTGACCTTACCGGCTCTCTCAGCCAGGTGAAATCCAAAGATATTACTGCTTATCCTTCTACTAATGTCATGCAGGCACTCACCGGCAGGGCTGCCGGCGTACGCGTCATGCAAAACAACGGCGCGCCCGGGGCCAGCGTAAGTCTGCGCATCAGGGGTACCAATTCCATCCTGGGTGGCAACGAGCCGCTTTATGTGATTGACGGATTTCCCTACAATGGCAATCCCACCTTCCTCCAGAACTCAGACATCTCCAGTATCGAAGTACTGAAAGATGCCTCCTCTACCGCCATCTATGGCTCCCGGGGTGCGAACGGGGTAGTTATGATCACCACCAAGGGCGGCAAGAAAACCGATGCCACCTCCGTTGAAGTGGATGCGGGCTATACCATCCAGAGCGTATCAAAAAAGATGCGCCTTATGAATGCACAGCAATATGCTTTATTGTACAATGAGCAGGCAGCCAACGATGGTTTATCCCCCTATTTCACCCAGGCAAAGATCGACAGCCTGGGACAAAATGCCGGTACAGACTGGCAGGATCTTGTACTCCGCAAAGCACCCCTCTACAACATCAGCGCCACTGTAAACGGAGGCACCAATAGAACACGGTTCTCCCTTTCCAGTTCGGCCTACCTCCAGGACGGCATCGTCAAAGGAAGTGATTATAAACGTTACAATGTACGTGGCAATATTGAGCATGATATCAGTAAGGTAGTCAGCGTATCCCTGAACACCATCCTGACCAGACTTAACAGCTCCCGTAAGAACTCATCTCTCGGCAACAGGGGAAGTGACCTGATTTCCGGGATGCTGATGGCACCTCCATCCCTCACGCCCTACCTGCCGGATGGATCGTACAGAAGACTGAATACTGCCTATTCCTTTATCTCAAACGTGATCGTCAATCCCCTCGTTCACATTTACGAGGAGTCAGACAATATCAAAGGGGACCGCATCTTATCAAACGCAGCTTTGACGATTAAACCCATCAAAGGACTCACCATCAAAATATCCGGTGGGATAGATAACCTGAATGACCGTGTAGACCAATATAACAACATTGAGCCCACTGTCAACTCAGTAGGCTATGCCAATATTGAAACCACGCAACAAACAGGTCTGCTGAATGAAAACGTCGTCACCTACCAGCATGAGATCAACAAACATTCTTTCAGCATCATGGGTGGCTTTACCTACCAGGATAATACCAATACGACCCTGAATGCCTCCGGTACCGGTTTTCTCAGTGATGTACCAGGCACCGGCGATATCGGTGGCGCTTCTACCCCGGGCATTCCTGCTAGCAGTTACTCCAAATGGGTACTGCTCTCTTATCTTGGCAGGATTAATTACAGCTATAATGATAAATATCTCTTTACTGCCAGCATTCGCCGGGATGGTTCTTCCCGTTATTCAAAGAATAACCAGTGGGCCAATTTTCCATCCGCAGCCTTTGCCTGGAAGGTAGCCAATGAAGATTTCCTGAAAGGTTCCAATGTCATCTCAGATATGAAAGTTAGAGCCAGTTATGGTCTCTCCGGCAACACTTCCATCAATCCATACCAAACACTCAACCAGCTTTCTGTAGGCAATACCATTTTTGGCGATGCAGCCTATGTAGCATACGCACCCGGTACTACACTTCCCGGAGACCTGAAATGGGAAATTACCCACCAGCTGGATGTTGGCGCAGATGTTGGTTTCCTGCACAATGACCTGTTCATCACCCTCGACTATTACAAAAAGAAAACAGTCAACCTGCTGAATACCGTTCGACTCCCGGCATCCATGGGTTATACTACCACCCTGCAAAATGTAGGAGAAATAGAAAACAAAGGTGTTGAACTGGGGATCGATGCTGCTATCCTGAAAGGTGCACTGGGCTGGAATGTAAATGCCAATATTGCCGTCAATCGCAACAAAGTTTTAAAGCTGTATAACGGGCAGGATATTTTCGGGGATGCAATATATACAGGTTCTCTGAATGACTATGTCAACATTCTCAGGCAAGGCCAGCCACTGGGTATTTTCTATGGTTACAAAGAAAATGGCTATACCTCTACCGGCAATATCCAATATGTAGATGTCAACAAGGATGGTGCCATCTCCGCTGCTGACAAGACTTACATCGGGGATCCCAATCCGGATTTCATATATGGTCTGAACTCTGTTTTAAGCTTTAAAGGTTTTGAGCTGACGGTCTTTATACAAGGCTCCCAGGGCAATAAGATCTTTAACCTGAACAAAGCAGTTTCTCTTGATCTGGGTATGGGGCTCAACCTGCCTGCAGAAGTCTACGAAAGCCACTGGACTGCTGAGAATCCGAATGCTAAATATCCTAAGATCAGCAGATCGATCTCCGCAAATATGTCTGACAGGTTTGTAGAAGACGGCTCTTACCTGCGTTTCAAAAACATTCAACTCGCTTATAGCGTACCTGCAAAAAAACTCGGCTGGAACTGGTTGAAATCAGCCCAGATCTATGCCAGTGGTCAAAACCTGATCACCTTTACTAAATATTCATGGTATGATCCTGAAGTAAATGCCTACGGGGGTACCAACTCCATCCGCCAGGGCATTGACTATTCTGTATACCCGACGTACAAGTCTGTAACATTCGGTATCAGGTGTGGCTTCTAAAAATCATTTAAAATATCAACCAATGAAACAATCCATACTTTTCCTATTCATTATATGCATGATGACTTCCTGCTCAAAAAAACTGGAAGAACATCCAAAATCCATTGCGGCAGAAGTATTTTATAACACGCCCAGCGAAGTTGAAGCCGGGCTGAATGCTATTTACATCCCGATCAGGCGGGTTAGCACTATAGGGGCACTGTACCTTTGCCAACAGGAAATTTATACTGAATACCTTTATGGCCGGGGTAGTCACGCGCCGCTGAATGACTATAACGGCCTGGACAACACGAATATCACTCGTATCAATAGTATGTGGACAGATTTCTATGAGTCCATCCGCGATGCGAATATCGTGATTGAAAAAGCGCCCCTTGGTAAATCCCTTACTGAAGATGATCTGAAAAAGTACCTGGGAGAAGCCCGTTTTATGCGAGGCCTTTGCTATTTCTACCTGGTGCGTAACTGGGGCGGCGTTCCATTACGCAATGAAAATAACATGGACTCAATTAACCTGCCGAGAGCCAATGCATCAGATGTGTATAACTTCATCCTGGCAGACCTGGAATGGGCAGAGCAAAACTTACCGGACAATCCCCGCCAGGTGGGAGCTCCCTCCAAATGGTCTGCTAAAACTGTGCTGACGGATGTATACATGACCCTTCATCAATATGACAAAGCCAGGGATAAGGCACTGGAAGTGATCAATTCAGCAAAGTACTCGCTGGTAAAAGTCGCTGTAGCAAATGATTTTGATAAGTTATTTGGTCCGGACATTGCCAGTTCCACAGAGGAAATCTTTTACCTGAAATTTGCCCGTACGCCATCCGGGCAGGGTTTCCCTTATCCTATCTATGCACATTATCCTAACTCAGGTTATTATCCTCCTGGTGGTTATTATACATTCTACAGCGATTCCGAACAAAACAGCTTTGTAAAGAACTGGGATAAGAATGATCTCCGCTATTCTTTTTGCTGGTATGCACAAACATTCGGTTTAGGCAACACGACCATCCTGTTGAAGAAATTCAGTGATAAAAGTGCGGTGACTGCAGGAGGCAATGATTATCCTATGTATCGCTATGCAGACCTCCTCTTGTTCTATGCAGAAGCAGTGGCACAGGCAGGAGGTAGTCCTACAGCAGATGCAATGGAGAAATTGAACATGGTGCATCGCAGGGCTTATGGTAAAGATCCCCTCATTGCGGATGCCAGTGTGGATTTTAAACTGTCTGATTACGCCAGCCAGCAGGCATTCATCGACAAGGTCGTACAGGAAAGAGGGTATGAGAATGTCGGAGAAGGAAAGCGATGGTTCGACCTGAAACGCCTCGGTATTGCGCAGCAGGTGATTGCTGCTGTAAAAGGAAAGACGATTGCAGAACGGCACATGCTATGGCCTATTCCAACTGTTGAATACAACTATAATACTGCCATTAACCCAACTACTGATCAAAATCCTGGTTACTGATGAGACAACTCACCTTATTTCTAGCCCTGTTCATAACAGGAAAACTCGCAGCACAAAACATACGGGAAGTAGACATCTGCATTTACGGCGGTACCTCTGCCGGCGTAATAGCAGGTTATACTGCGAAGAAAATGAACAAATCTGTATTGGTGATCGAACCCGGCAAAAGGTTGGGAGGACTCACTTCCGGTGGCCTGGGTTATACTGATATCGGGAATAAATATGCCATTACCGGCCTTTCCCGGGATTTCTACAGGCGTATCGGGAAGCATTATGGCCGGTTTGAGACATGGATCTTTGAACCAGGTGTAGCCGAGCGCACCTTCCAGCAATATATCAAAGAAGGTGGGGTGGAAGTATTATACCAACAACCTATCCTTGCTGCCAAAAAGGATGGTAAGCGGATCACTGAAATACAAACTGCTTCTGCCATCATCCGTGCAAAGATGTTTATTGACTGCTCTTACGAAGGGGATCTCATGGCAAAAGCAGGTATCTCCTACACCGTGGGCCGTGAAGACAATTCACAATATGGAGAAACCTACAATGGCGTACAACTGCGGGAGAAACACCAATTCCCGGATGGCATAGATCCTTACAAAGAACCCGGCAAACCAGCCAGTGGACTGGTCTGGGGAATCAGTCCGGATCAGTTGGAAAAGCCGGGAACGGGGAATAAAAAAATCCAGGCATACAATTTCAGGATCTGCCTCACCAATGAGCCGGGCAATAGGATTCCTATTACAGAACCGGCAGATTATGATCCGGCAAGATATGAACTCCTGCTCCGCGTAGTGCAAAAACTGCAGCCGAAGAACCTGAGCGGCATGTTGAAAATAGACCTTATGCCCAATCACAAAACAGATATTAACAATAATGGGCCTATCTCCACTGACATGATCGGTATGAACTATAACTACCCGGAAGCGGATTATGCAACCAGGGAAAAGATCACCAGGGACCACGAATTGTACAACAAAGGTCTGCTCTATTTCATTGGTCACGATCCCCGCATGCCGGAACATCTTCGCAAAGAAATGCTGCAATGGGGCTATCCGAAGGATGAATACCCGGAATCAGGCAACTGGTCACCGCAAATGTATGTAAGGGAGGCCAGGAGGATGGTAGGTGCTTATGTCATGACCCAGGCTAATTGCGAAAGCAAGGAGATTGTGAACGATGGGATAGGCATGGCGGCCTACACCATGGACTCTCACAATTGCCAGCGCATAGTGGTCAATGGCATGGTAAAAAATGAAGGGGATGTGCAGATCGGAGGTTTCGGTCCCTACCCGATTGCCTATCGTTCCATTATTCCTAAAGCAGATGATTGCAATAATGTATTTGTACCGGTTTGTATGTCAGCCTCTCACATAGCCTATGGTTCTATCAGGATGGAGCCGGTATTTATGGTACTGGCACAATCAGCAGCAGTAGCTGCGGCGATGGCGATAGACAATCACCAGTCTGTACAGGAGGTGAATGTTTCGAAATTACAGGCCTTCCTGCGTCAAAAACCGCTGGCTACTGATGCCAGGGCTGAAATCCTGGTAGACAACGATGATTCTGCTCATGTAAGTAAGAAAGGTGAGTGGCAAAGGGAAACGAAAGGAGCCTATGGGCCCTCCATGTTTATTTCTAAAAGTACAGGCAGCATTCGCTATACACCTGAAGTGACCCGCAGCGGGACCTACAGGATTTACACTTACGTACCCAAACGTAGCGACCTGCCTTCCAGTACCCAAATCCGGCTGTCGGCGGACGGCAGGAGTGCCAGACAGGTATCTTATACCCCGGCCTCTGTAAAGGTAGAAGGGCAGACTTCCGGGGAATGGGTAGACCTGGGCACTATCAACCTGACCAAAGGGAAAAAAGCATATGTAGAAATAAGCAGTGAGGGCAAGGATGGTGAGGTCGTGGCGGATGCGGTGCTTTTCTATCCGCAATAATACCCAAAACTGCCTTTTTGGCCATTAAAGTATCGTCAGAGATTCGTCGCTAATAGGTCACTATAAGGTCACCAAAAGGTCACTTGTATATCGGTTGGATATTGAGGTGCCCTTTTGGTGCCCTTATAGTGACCTTATAATGACCTTAAAATGTAGTATTGGCTACGAATCCGGGATATCGTTACACATGTGTCAACCTGGCATGTTTAAGGGAGTCTGGTAGAAATATTAGTCTCTTTTGCCATATGGATCTTTAGAAATCTTTTATCTTAAATTTCTTTATTTAAGAAAAGCCCGGCAGGAATACCAGGCTTTATTTTTTGTTGTGAATTCGTGACAAAAATGAATTCTCATGCAATTTTATTCAAGTAGTCCGGCAAGAATACCAGACTGTCGGATAACTGCGAAATCTAAATGATGTCTGATAGGAATACCAAACATTGGATTTGTTATCACATAACCCTCGTGAGATATTGTTCTTGTAAATAACAAAAATCAAATACACCAGAACAGTTGCAAAAGGAGGCACATCTAGATCTAATCAATTCATTATGAAACAGATAAATCTGTAAAAAATCAGGCAATGTATTAATTGGGGGTTCCTTATACAATAGCAGCCAAAGGCATCATTTCCGTATAAAGGGACGTATAGTATAATCCCCTAAAATGGCTAACTTGATGCCTCAAATTAAACAGCTGCATGCTTTTCCATTTTCGCCACAAATTCCCCCAGTTAAACGCCTATTGGGACAAGTACCTTCCCTTCCAGCAACGCCTCGAAATACCGCCTAAAACCATCCTTCTCGAAGAAGGTAAAAGGTCGCAGTACTACATCTATATCGAAAAGGGGCTTATCCGCACCTTTTTCAACAAAAACGGGGAAGATATCACCGTGCAGTTCTTTTTCGAAAACGAAGGACTTTCCTCCTTCGATAGCTTTATCAACAATGTACCCAGTCCGATAACCATAGAAACCATCGAACCTTCTGTCGTTTACCTGCTGGCAAAAGAACATGTGAACCAGCTCCTGGACGATCTCAGTCACGAGCCGGGCTTTGTGCACATGATTCTCCAGATGACCGTTCAGCGGCAAACGCATTATATCAATGAGTTTGTTTCCTTTATCAGGGATACCCCTGAACAGCGCTACCAAAACCTGGTCAATGAGCGCCCTCACATCATCCAGCGGGTGCCCCAGCATTATATCGCCTCTTACCTGGGCGTGAGCAAGGTGCACCTGAGCCGTATCAAAGCCAAACTGGCCAAAGGGAAATCTCACTTTTGACACTTGATAACATATGTTATCGTTCCGAGGCATGCGCCTGCCCTAATTTTGTGTTAACAAAAACGAAATAACATGAAAGCAGCAGTATTATATCAGGCAGGAGAATTACCTCAATATGTAGATTTCCCGGAACCCTACCCTCAGAACGAAAACGAAATTGCTGTAGCTGTCAAAGCAGTCGCGATAAAACATATCGATAAATCTGTCGCCTCCGGCAAGCACTATTCCAGTGATGCACCCAAAGAAAACGGTCATGTAATAGGAGGAGATGGGATCTGTATTTTACCTGACGGAAAAAGAGTTTATGCAATAGGTGCCAGCGGCATGCTGGCTGAAAAGGCCACCATTGAGAAAAATATGGTTGTGCCGGTACCGGATTCACTGGACGATGTCACCGCAGCCGCCCTGCCCAATGCAGTCATTGGAGCGGCCATGGCCCTTCGGTTTAAAGCAAATATTCAACAGGGAGATACAGTTCTTATTAACGGAGCTACCGGCTTCACCGGCCGGGTAGCCGTACAGATCGCTAAGCATTATGGTGCAAAAAGGGTGGTAGCTACAGGCAGGAACCTGGGTTCTTTACAGGAATTATTAACACTTGGCGCAGATGAAATCATTCCTCTCAGCGATGATTTCCACACTCAATTAAACGGGCCATTCGACATTGTCATCGATTACCTCTGGGGCCATACTGCCGAAAAGATCCTCTCTACGCTCAAAGGCAGGGGCAGGTTCACCCATCCCACCCGCTATGTATCTGTCGGCAGCATGGCAGGCGATACCATCACACTGTCAGCCGCCATTCTCCGCAGCGTAGACCTGCAACTCTCCGGCTCCGGATTGGGGTCATGGCCTAAACAACAGGTAGGCTTACTCTTCACAGAGATCCTTCCTGAAATGTTTCAGCTCGCGGCCAACGGCAAGTTAGTCGTGTCAACAAGTGCTGTAAAATTAAAAGACATCTCTACCCTCTGGGATAAAGAGGTTCCCAATGGGGAACGCCTGGTGGTAACCATATAATTATCCGGAAGGAGCCTGGAATTATTCCATTCTCAGGCTCCTTACCGGGTTCATTAAAGCAGCCTTCACACTCTGGAAACTTACCGTCAATCCGGCTACGACTACCGTCAGGATAATAGCGCCTGCGAACATCCAGGGACCTAATTCCACATGGAATTTGAAATCCTCCAGCCACTTATTCATCATCCACCAGGCCATTGGTGCTGCCAGGCAAAATGCCAGCAGGATTAACACGGCGAATTCCTTTCCAAAGATCCAAAGGATCTCCCCGACACTACTTCCCAGTACTTTCCTGATACCGATTTCTTTTGTCTTCTGCATCACCATAAAGGAGATCAATCCATACAGGCCCAGGCAACCGATAAAGATGGCGATGATTGAAAATATCCGTACCATCTGCAGACTAGCTTCTTCTCCTTCGTAAAAATCGGCTATCTGTTTATCAAAAAACTGGTAGGTATATAACTTGTCCGGAAACCTTGCTGTCCACAATTTTTCTATCGCAGGAATGGTGGTATTCATCTGACCCATATTTAACTTAATCGCAAGGTTCTGGTAGAATTTAGGAAAGGGCGTAATCAGGACGGGGCCAATATCATCATGCAGGGAGTGCATATGGAAGTTCTTTACCACACCTACAATAGTGGCCTGGTTTTCTCCATTAAATCTCACCTGCTTTCCTAAAAGCTCCTGCGGCGATTGCATGTTTAGCTTATGCATCATGATTTCATTCACAATACATTCTCTCCCCAGCGAATCCGGGAAGATATTGCGGCCTGCGATCAGCTGCAATCCGAAAGTCGGGATATACTGCTCATCTGCAGAACGGACATCTACAGTAAATGGCTCATCTTCCGCATCTCCCAGTAAACGGAAATTTGTATTCCAGTTACTATAAGAAGAGGGTGCTTCAAAGCAGAAAGACACACTCCTCACACCGGCCTGTCGCATCAACTCATTTTTCAGGCTCGTTACATTGGCATCTAAAGAGTCTGCACCCATAGGTACCATCAGAACGGCATCTTTATTAAAACCCAGGTCCTTCTGCCGGGTATATTGCATTTGCCTGGTGATGACGAACATCCCAATGATCAGGATGAATGTGATCATGAACTGGGTGACTATAAGGGAACGGCGGATATTGAAATTCCCTACCTGCTGCATGGATACTTTTCCTTTCAGTGCCATTACCGGGCGGAATCCTGACAGGATTAAACCGGGATAGCTACCTGCAAAAAACGTAACGATCAGGATCATTCCTATTGTAAAAGCCAGCAACTTCAGGTCAAAGGCATCTTTTAAATTTAGCTTCACACTGGCCAATGCATTTACATTGGGGAGTAGTAATGCACTGAGAGCAATGGCTATGAGGGTGGCCATTACTACAATGATACCTGTCTCAATGATGAATTGCCAGAAGAGTTGTACCCGGAAACTACCAAGGGCTTTCCTGATACCAACTTCTTTGGACCTTCTCAATGCCTGTGCGGTAGAGAGGTTGATAAAGTTCAGACAGGCGGCTACAATCAGGAACAGTCCGGTAAATGCCAGGATCCAGAGACTGGATTTTTCCATTACGCCGGTATATCTTTCATCAAAGTGTCTTTCTTTCAAAGGAAGCAGGTGGTACTCATGCACATTCTTACTGCCTTTTCTTTTCTCACGGTATTTAGGAAATTGCTTTTCCAGGTTCTCAGGTGATACTCCGGGTTGGAGACGTACGTATGTTTTCAGGACAGTCGTAATACCATTCCAGTTATCATCTTTACCCAGGAACATGTCGAAACCTTTTATACTTTTCCAGGATACAAAAATCCCTGCTGGCTGGTCGGTGTTAGCTGGGAGGTCTTTTAATATACCGGTCACCCTGGCATCCAGCTTATTTTCTATTTTGATTACTTTATTGATGGGGTCTTCATTGCCAAAATATTTCTTTGCCAGGGAGGTGGTGATCAGGGCGGTGTTGGGCTCTGCCAGCATATTTGTTCCGCTGAGCAAAGGGAAATTAAAAATATCGAAGTAAGCGGGTTCTGTGAATACAGTACCTTCTTCTTCGATAAATTTCTTTTGATCATAGGTGACAAGGACATCGGTGTAAGTGGCAGCCTGGGCAACCGTGCCACTTGCACCAAAGTCTTCTCTGAAGGCGTTGGCGAATCCGGGAGGAACACTGCTGGTATATGAGATATTTTCTCTGTGTTGTTCTGTGACGAACTGGTAGATGCGGTCAGGGTTATGGTGAAAGTTGTCGAAGCTGAGGTGGTACTTAATCAGGATAAAGATCAATAGGCCGCAGGTCATGCTGAGGGCAAGGCCGAGGATATTGAGGAGACCGTATACTTTATTCGTGAAGAGGGTTCGAAATGCGATACGGAGGTTGTTTTTGAACATCGGATGGGTTTTGCAGTGCTGCCTCAATAAGAGTGCCTTTTGTGAATGGATTGAAAATCAATAAACGAATATGCAGAAAACGTCCATTTTCAAAACTAATATTGTTCACAAACGGACAACATATAAATAAATAAAAATAAATAATTATATTACTATTAATAATTAACCCAAGCCTCAGGATAACCTATACGCTATGCTAATCAGATTAGTTATCTCAAATTTTTCGTCTTTTGATAAAGAAGTCGAATTCAACATGCTCACCGCCTCTCCACAAAATCTCAGGCACCATGTTTACCATGCAGATGAGGCAAAAGTATTAAAAGCGGCTGCCATCTACGGAGCCAATGGTGCAGGCAAGTCCAACCTTATAGATGCTTTCCGGCATCTTCAACAGTGGGTAACAGCAGGCGTTATCCAAAATTCGGTAGACAAGCTCAAATTCAGGTTGAACAGTAGTAATGCACAATTACCTATCTTTTTTGAAATTGAGTTCTTTGCAGCAGGTATGTTTTTTGTCTATGGCATACACCTGGATGATCAACATGTGATCAAGGAATACCTGTGTGAATCTGGAATGAAACAAACAGACAAACTGATTTTTAAGCGCTCTATCGATGAAATGCAAAAGATCAGCGTAGCTTTCCCTGATAAAAACGATACCTTAAAAGAGAAGTTGGAAAGTGGACTATTGAAAAACAATGAATTACTTCTTTGTCATTCTATCGTAGCAATTCCAAAAGTACAAGCGGCCAGGGACTGGCTGGTAAACGACCTGATCCTGATGAGGCCAACAACAGGACAAAAAGAATTATTACTAAAACTCTGTACTTCGGATAAGTTTTTACAATTCAGTAATCAACTCACCAAAACCCTGGATACAGGTCTATCCTATATTGCTGTTGATAAATTTGATTACAATCAATTACTATCCCAAAATGAAACCTTATTATTTCCTGTACATCAGATTGAAGAACATCGTATCGTTCCCACTGACCAGGGGAAATATTTTACTACAAAAGAAAACGGTAAAATTATATTTAACCGGATTCTTGCCTTTCATCACCGCATGGAAAATAACCCTATCGCCTTTGACCTGGCGGAAGAATCCGATGGTACACAACGCTTACTTGAATTCTTTCCCATTTTCGCTACTATGTTGGAACGCGATGTAACTATTATAATAGATGAAATTGACCAGAGCATTCATCCTGTTCTTTTAAAATCCCTGATTAAAAAAATCATGGCCCACAAGGAAACACTTGGTCAGTTGATTTTCACGACCCATGAATCTAATCTCCTGGATCTGAAAATTTTTCGTGAGGATGAAATCTGGTTTGCCGAAAAGGACAAGAAAACCGGTGCAACAGAATATTATCCACTTTCTGACTTTAACTATTCCGACGAACTGGATTTGAAAACCGGGTATTTAAATGGTCGCTTTGGTGCAATCCCTTTTCTTGCTAACCTGAAATATTTAAACTGGTGAATTATGGCAATCCGTGCATATAAAAAAGGTGCAAAACATAAAAGCTGTACGCTATTTTTCATATCAACAGAAGGTGGTAAACGTGAACCGGGTTACTTTAGCCCGTTTGATCTGGCATCTCCCAAAGTAAAAGTAGAAATTGTTGGGGACTATGTTTGGAACGCTGCTATGAAAAAGAAATTTGAAACGAAATCATCCCCGGAATGGGTATTGAGCAGGACTAAAAAATTCATAAAGGAAAATAATATCCTTTCTACTGATCATTTGCATTTCATTATAGATGTTGACCAATGGTCACCCAGACAAATAAAAACTATTGTCAACTTTTGCCGGAAAAACAGGAACTGGGACATTGCACTTAGTAATCCTTGTTTTGAAGTGTTTTTGATTTTGGGAATACTGAAAGAAATTCCCTTCCCTTTTGATGAAACAGATAGAAAAAGCAAAAAGCTAAAAAGCAAATTAGCTGAATTAGACCCCGGCGGATATTATCGTTACGACTATATCCGCCGGGTAAGGACCTGTATTGAAAATGCAAAAAGATTAGATCAGCATCACAAAGGGATTATTCCTGCACCACATACTACACAGGTGTATAAGACATTAGAAAAATTAATTTCCTTTATCGGTATTAATCACTTCACCCATTTCATTGACACTATTATACCTAAACTAATAGCAGATGATAAAAAAAGGGCGAGGGAAAAGTATAAAAAAGAGGGGATAAGCAGTTAAGCTTATCCCCCCAGGGCCGGGACATAATATGATAGCCAGCCAGTCTGAATGTCGTTGTATCCAAACGATAACATTCAGCTTTCCTGCCAACTGGCCTAAGCCAGTATGACGACTTTGCCGTTCACATGAATGAACAGCTCAACATGTTTAGTCATGTGAGTAATTTTAGGGGCCCGTCGTAGATTTACATAAGCTTGTGTGATAAAATTGTCTCGTCAAACTTATAATAGGCACAAAACTCCCTTAGGGTAATTGGTACCCGTGTAGGTTTGTCAAGACTCTCATGTAAAAAATCAATCCATCTTTGAGAAATACGAAGGGTTACATTGAACAATAAAGAAATAGTGATGGGGTCTATTTCCCTGTGGGCTACGGCCAGTGCAGGCCTCTTGGCCATCATTTTTACAGTTTTAAAAACATGATTTGATGAATGATTACGGCCTTATTTCAAATATAATATTTTCCTTTCAATTAACAAAAATTATCAATACCACACCTGATGATTTTTCTTTGAAAAAAGAGCGCACCCGGCTTCCAGCGCATTGTTATCGTCAGCGCTTAACCCAACAGCCATGGAAATGTATAAAATAAAAACAGGGGGCACGAAACCGTACCCCCTGCCTTATCAATATCTTTACTATTAATTTCCCCAGTTCACCTTAATATCATGCGCCGCTGCATACTTCTTACCCTCTGCAGTCAGCACATCGAACAAGGAATCAAAACGCTGGCCATACTTCTCATCTATCTCCTTTCCCAGGGATAACACATCTTCCTGTGTACCACCCTCATCACTCAACTTCGCCAGCGCCTTATATTCATTCTTATATACCGGCAGCACATACTCAAATAATGCCGCTGAAGTTTTCAGCATTGTCCGCGTCTCGTCCGTCTCCTTCAGATCCTTTACTTTTACCAGCGTTTTCTCTATATACTGCACCTTAGTATCTATCATTTTAGTTGCAGCATCCGGACCATTTGGCAATGTACCATTGTATTTCACATTCTGGGCAATCAGCATTTTCGTCAATGCATCACTCCCAAAATCATTGATCATATTTGTATTCAAAACAGCTGTATCAAAATAATTTTCCGGGGTTGGATTTGAACAAGCTGGCAACACCGCCATCGCGGCCAGTATTAAAAATTTTTTCATGTTGGTGATCACTTTATAAACTGAACGCCCTTTACATCAATTTTCATTCCATTTATCCATGCAACCATCTCTTTTAATACTTCCGGGGCAAAATCTTCCTTCAATTTAGCTGGTTCCTGCATTGTACAGGTAACACAATGCTGGAACAAATGGTTCAATCCAGGCATCTTTACTACAGTTACTTTCTTCACATACTTCCTGTAGTTCCCCAGGTTCTCGTCCGCATCTACCATAATATCCTTATCCCCATTGATAGCCAACACAGGCACTTTTACCCGCTTCAGCCAGGGTACCGGGTCAAAACGTACATTGTACCTGTACCAGGGGCCCGTAGCCAGCCTTACATATGATTCGAGGGGGAAAAAGAAATGGTCCCGGCTCTTCCGGTACACCGAATCCTGTTCTCCCTTTGCCAGGTCCTGCTCATTCCACACGGTAAAAGCATTGCGCAAATGCTGCGCCATATCCGGCGATGCTGCATAAGCATAGGCGGTATCAAACATAATATCGTTGACCTGGTTAAATCGCTGCTGCATCAGCACAGGAATACCCGCACTGGCCACAATTGCCCTGTTCTGGGTTTGCAATGCCTTCAGTCCCGTCGTAGCCAGGCCTGCCAGACTAATCATAAAACGTACATCTTTGCTATTTACAGCCGCCATATAGGCCGCGGCACCACCTTCGCTATGACCAACAAGCCCGACACCTTTTACGCCCGGATATGCCTTTAAAAACGCTACTGCCGTCACCGCATCTGCAGCAAAATCGGCTGTCGTTGCCTTTTCATAATCCCCCGTGGTCGTTCCGGTCCCCCTGTCATCAACCCTTAATACCGCTATTCCATTGGTACTCAGGTACTCCGCAATCACTTTGAACATCTTGTGCCCTGCCATGGTACCATCCCGGTCCTGTTTGCCCGTACCCGATACCAATACTACCGCCGGAAAGGATTGCAAACCTGCAGGCAAGGTCAGCGTTCCTCCAAAATGGATACTACTGTCCGCATTATAAAATTCCACATCTCTGGATACAATCTGGGCCATTCCCTGTACGCTGACCAATAGCAAAATCAATAATAGTCTCATCATACTTATTTTAAAAGGCAAAGCGCTTCCCCGGTAAGGAAGAAGCGCTCACACCTGGGTCATCACTCTTTGTTCATTTTATCAATCAATCAAATGCTCACTTATTTTGAGAGGGAAATCATTGTTTCAATTTCATCTGCAAGGCCGCTCGGACTTCCCATGTATCCAATCTGTGCAAAACGGATCTTTCCATTTCCATTTATTACGACTTTGAAAGGAATACCTGATGTCTGGATCAGCTTTGCATACTTTGAGTAAAATTCATCACCATTATCAAACAGCACTTTAAACGGATACTTCTTCTCTTTTATGAATTTCTTCACCTTCTCTTTATATTCAGGATCACGCTCCTGGGTATCTACAAAGTAAAATACCACATTGCTATCATTCTTAAAATGTTCCTGCGCCATCTGCATTCCCGGCATCGCTGCCTTACATGGTGCACACCAGGTAGCCCAGAAATCCAGCACTACAATCTTACCTTTCTGCGCTGCCAGGGATACCATTTTTCCATCCAGGTCTTTCATTTCGAATGGCACTGCTTCTCTTTCGATCATCGCTGATTTTACATGCTCACGCAGTAACTCCATGGTATGTGCATCCTTCATTGAATTCAGGTAAGCATCAAAACCTTCGGTATCCTTATGCGTCTTCAGGTAATCTTTCTTCAGCAGATCGATGATTTGTGCAGAAGCCTGGTTCATACGTACACTATTGTGCAGTACTTCTTCCAGTTTCTTTTTATCACCGGCCTTTTCCAGTAAAGAAGCTTCCAGCTGATTCAAAGAAGCATTGGAATAATTCCATTCTTCCTGCATTTTCAATACCTGTGTCAACGCTTCCTTTTCCCGCCCTATCTCTTTCAGGATAGTTGCATGTGTGATATAATTATACCTGAAGGACTTATCTATATACTCGATGAACTCAGAAGGGGTATAGTAATAAAACTCTTCCGGTTTGTGCGCTTTCAGGTAAGCCAGCCGGTCCATGATACGCTGAGAGAAAGAGTACGCGTCTTTTGCAGACATCGTTTTCCAGTCAGCATACGGTATCTCTACCATTTTATAATAAGCCAGTGCCAGCTCGGAAAAGGGACAGGTATTAATATACTTTGCCAGTACACTGGTATCATTTTTTGCAATATAAATAGCAAAGATATTCCTGTACACGCCCCTGTCATAGTCAATACCTGCCAGTGCATCCAGTTCTCTATCCGGTGGGTAATTTTTTACAAACTGCTCGGACAGTTTCAGTCTTTCATCAGGCGTTTTTGCTACCTGAATGGCTTTGTAATCAGCTTGTTTTTTAACTATACCACTGGTTACCTTATACAATGAATCAGCAGTTTCTTTTTTGTGCAGGTACTGATCAAAGATCAATGCCAGTGTATACAGGTCTTTCTGACTCAGGTTAGGTGCTTTCAGCATGTATGCTGCTGCCGAGTTGATGGTCTTTGATGAATCAGGGTTTAATCCCGCCTGGCGTTCACTGAGTGCTCTCGCTTTTACATAAGGCAAGATGAAGGTTCTGCCGGCTCTCCAGTAACCGATCTCCTGTCCCATCCAAAAGAACATGGCTGTATCGCTGATCTGGAAATCGGTATAATACTGAGGTATGCCTAATTCATATCTCTTTGCACGCAGGGTACCATAACCTGCATAAGCAGCTTTCCACTGTCTGCCAGGCACAGATCCCATGATAATATATCCCGTATCATGTGCATTATCCACTGCATCTCCTGCTCTGAACTTAAAAGCCCACAAACCTTTATCTGCAGTTAATGGTATGGTAAATGTATACCCGCTGTCCGTCGCCTTCATCTGCAGGTCTACGGCATTCCAATGATAGGTGGTATCATAAATGTAAACAGCCCCTTTTATTGGTTTGCCTGTAGCTAACAGTGCGGCATCAGGATGGTACAACAGGTTAACTGTATCGCCGATGTAAGGTCGTTCCGGTGTCATCTTCAAACGCTGACCCTGCGCCTGTGTGTTTACAAAAACACACAGCGCAGCAATCAGGACAAAACTAAATTTCATATTAATCACGGATTTTGTTCAATCTCAGGATTCAGACCCAGCACATAAGTGGCGATCGGGAATACATACCTGTTGCTGGATGGCTCCAGTGTATAGGTTTGTCCCTGCCAGGTACGTGTATAGGTTTTGGAGAACAAAGGATCATCTTTCAGACGGCGCTGGTCCATCCATGGCAACAGGCGGCACATGAATTCACGCCTGCGTTCTTCGATCACTTTTACCAGTGCATCGTTTTTATCAGTTGCTGTCAGTGCTACGTAATCAGCTGCCTTGAAACGTTTTTGTCTCAGCAGGTTTACTTCATCCATAGCGGCATCTGTACTTCCTGCACGCGCCAGCACTTCCGCTTTGATCAGCATCATTTCAGGTACGGAGGTACCATAATTCCTGCTCTCAAAGTTGATCTGCTCACGACAGAAATAACGACCGGTGTAGTTGCTGCCAAAATAGCTGGAGGTACTTTTTGTAAAGAGCTGGTAACGCATATCCTTCGTTCCCAGCAGGTTCAGGATATCATCACTCAGACGAAGGATGAATGGAGAATAAGTAAAACTGGAGCCGGCTATCTTTCCAAAAATGATTTCAGGATCATTCTTCCTGTACGGCATGGTCGTAATAGTCCCCAGGTCGTTCAATGCGCTCTGCAAAGTCAAAGCGCTGTCCGCATACAAACCTGCATTGGTATAATCACCTTTTAACAGGTAGAAACGTGCCAGCAGGGAGTAAGCCGCTGCCTTGTCAGGCAGGGTATTGTAAGCACTTGCTTTGGGTAAAGCAGGTATAGCTTCCTTCAGGTCCGCCTCAATCTTGTTATAGATGACTGCTACTGTAGTACGGTTCAGTTTCTGGTTCAGGTCCTGTGTCAGCACCAGTGGTACACCCAGGTCTGAAGATGCAGTAGCACTATTGTAAGGTTTTGCGTATTCATTCACCAGGTTCAGGTATGCGTCTGCCCTGTGTGTTAAAGCTTCTGCTATGAGCTCTGCTTTTGTAGAATCGGTTCCTCCTGTGCTTGTAGGCACTTCATTCACGACTATGTTACAATTAAAAATACGGCCATAATAATTATCCCAGTCAGGATCATGACTTGTGGTCACTTCAATGATCGGCGACTTCCATAAATATGAATTCCTGAGATAGAAATTGTCACTATTGCCTTCTATCGTTGCCTGCTGTGCACTATCCACAATAGCTACATCAGCAGCCGCCAGATCCGTCATCTTACCAGAATACTCGAAGGTGGAGGTATTGTTCAGGATGTAACGATAATTATCAATCGCACTTGGGATCAGGCTCCCCTGGGTTTTTATATCGGTATATTTACTACAGCTGCTGGCCAGTGCAAGACCACCTAACAACAGCATTGAGAGATATTTATTGTTCATTGTAATTTTAAATTTTGGTTAGAAGCCTACATTCAACATCAGGTTGTATTGCGGTGTAGCAGGCAGGTGCAATACCGTACTTGCCAGTGCCGGTACATAGTCAGGATCCAGTCCCAGCTTGTTCTTCTTCCAGATCAGGCCGAGGTTCCTTACTGCACCGCTAATCTTGATATTCCTGGCAAATACTTTTCCTGCCATTTCTGAAGGCAACTGGTAAGACAATGAGATCTCACGCAGGCGGATATAGTCACCAGGCTGAATATTCACGTCAGAATAAGCATAGCGCAATACGGATGTTGCAGCATAGGCACCTGCTATGCCTGGTACGATAGTCTTAGCTTCGTCACCTGCATTCTGCCACCTGTTAGCAATATCTCCGGAGGTGTTATAAAACAGCTTACGGGAGGTAGGATACTGTGTGGCAACAGGTGCACGGAACACTGAACCAAAACTATAGGTAGCCAATACGAACATAGACCAGTTTTTGTACCGGAAAGTATTCTGCAAGGAACCATATACAGGAGCAGTTCTGCGACCGGCGTATTTTACAGCACCCATATCTGTAACAGCCACATTGGAACGGATCTTGTTTCCATTCTGGTCGTAGATCTTGGTCCAGCCTAAGCTATCCAGGCCTGCATTCCTGTATGCAAATACCGCATCAGATGCATAACCTACAATCTGGCCGGAAAAGCTGGAATAGAAAGAAGTAGTAGGTTTCAGCAGACTGCTGGTTATCTTGTTGGTATTGTATGAGAAGTTTACCCCCATATTCCAGCCAAAGTTTTTGCCGTCCACGATCGCACCATTGATACCCAGATCGATACCTCTGTTGCTCATGGTAACACCATTGCGATTGATGGTATTGCCGGAACCCAGCAAAGTTGGGTTTACTTCCAGTAAGTAAATGATATCTGTTCCTTTCTTATTGTACAGATCAATTGTACCGCTCAGGCGACCATTCAATAAACCATAATCGATCCCCAAATTGGTCACATAAGTGTTCTCCCATTTCAGGGCAGGATTTGCAGGAGAAATCACAGTAGCTGTTGGTAAACCAGTCTGTCCATCAGAACTTCCCAGGGAGATGTTTGTAAATGGACGCAGATCCTGGTTAATGTTACCGTTTATACCGAATGTTCCTCTCACACGCAGTGAACTTACCCAGCTTACATCCTGCATAAAACTCTCTTTTGACACGTTCCAGCTCAGACCTGAAGACCAGAATGGTTTTGCACGGTACTTCTTCTCCAGACCAAAGTTGTTATAATCATCATAGCGCACACTTCCGGAGAGGGTATATTTATTCTTGTAGGTATATGCAGCGTTACCATAATAAGATAAATAACGCTTCATGTAGTCGGTCTGCGTAGGATACCCGCCCAGGTAGCCACCGGAGTAATCCATGGTAGCATAATAGGTACCGTATGCAGTGGTAACACCGATGCCTGTTGCAGGATTATAACCATAAATAGTATAGGAATTGGCAGAATTCAGCGTTTGTCTTACTTCCATACCTGCCAGTGCACTGATCTGGTGATCTTCTTTGATAGACCTGTTGTATGTAAACTGACCGCGTGCACTGTAGTTATTCATATTGTTGTTGGTTGCCCGCAGTATACTTCCGTCAGGGAAGTTATGTACCAGTGTGGTGCCGCTCATCACAGTCCCCTTGTTGTACAGGTCTCTTACATAAGCGCTGTTCTTATCAAGGGTGTTACGGATGGTGAAGAAGTCGCGCTCCTGCATATAAGAGGCATTAAAGCCTATACCTTTGTAGATAGGAATGTCCAGCGTGATCGTACCGGTGTAGTTATTATCACGGGTATAATTCCTGTTCATTTTCAGCTCATCCAGGTAGTTTGTAGACCAATTCCTGTAACCCAGGTTTTCCAGTGAATCGGCATAATGCTCCCCGATAGTATAATAGAAGTTATCGTGGATATCATCGTATGGCATAAAGGTATTCGCACCATTCGCCAAAATATTCAGGCCAATACCATTATTTGCATAGTTAAAGAAAGCTCCTTTCAGACTAACGCCCAGGGTGATCTTTTTCAGGATTTTAAATTCCTGGTTTGCTACGAGGTTGATACGCTCTCCAGAGTTCCCGACAGTGCTGGTGTTTTCTTTGGAGTAGGCACCGGACAGGTAGTAGGTGTGTACGTCTGTACCTCCACTTACTGACAGGTTGTAGTTTTGCGCAGTTGCTGGCTGCATCAGGTAATCACTCAGCTGGCTATAGTTATTTCTCTTGCTCAGTTCAGCCACCTGTGCATCGTATTGTGCCTGTGTAATACGACCGGAGTTCAGCTGGAATGCCAGGTCAACGCCTTTGTCAATATTATATTTAAGGCCAGAGGTATAGGGATTATAGGATGCAGAAGTAACGATACCTTTGTCCACCATTTCCTTGTCCAGTGCCAATACCTGTGCACTGTTCATTAGTTTGAGGTAGCCGATATCAGGACGGGCCTGTGTACTGTAACCAACGCCGAAGTTCACGGCTGGCTGGCGTAAGCGGCCTTTTTTCGTCTGAATCACAATCACACCGTTGGCAGCGCGTGCGCCCCAGATAGAGGCAGCTGCGGCATCACGGAGAAAAGTGATCTGTTCAATATCGTTAGGATTAAGGGTTTTCAAATCGAACTCAGTCGGGAAACCATCTACCACCACCAGTGGAGAAGTTTCACTTTTAAGCGTTGTTGTACCCCTGATATTGTAATTATAATTGTTCATGCCAATAGTGCGGGTATTACTGGCAGGCGCAGGGGTAACGTTGTCATACACAAAGGAGTTATCCCCGGCAGTGAGCTGCATTTGCAGACCCGGTACCATACCTTCCAGACGGTTGATCACGTTGGCTGTAGGGATTTTTTCCAGTTCTTTCGCAGTGACTACGCCGAAGGAACCGGTAGCGCGTTCTTTAGGCAGGTTTACATAACCGGTAGAAACTACTTCTACTGGCTTCAGGTAACCTGTTTTGTCTTTAAGGGCTATTTTATAATAAATAGCATTGTTTACAGGCAGCACCTGGCTTTCATACGCGATGCAGGATACCTGGATCTTTTGCGCATTCACCGGCACTTTCAGGGAGAAATCCCCGTTCTTGCCAGTCACCGTCATATACCTTGTACCCGGTACCATGATGGTTGCAGAGGAAACAGGTGCCATTGATTCATCGGTCACCACACCTACCAGGATACGTGTGTCCGTCCCTGTTGTATCAACAGACCTGTTGGTTTGCACCTGCGTCATTTGTACAGCAGGCTGCTGGGAAGCTGTCTGCTCAGAGACAGCTTCTTCAGGAGCCACATGGTTGGTTTTATCCTTCTCTTTGGCTTTATCAGAAGTACCATAAATAGCATACTGTGATCCGCCCAGTTTTCTGAACTTCAGGTTGTATGGCTTCAATACAGCAGAGAGGTAGTCTTCTACCTTCTTATAACTGTCGTCAGCCGGCGTATTTACACGCTTATTACTGACCAGCTCATCTTCATAGATAAAGGAAACATGAAATTGCCTTGAAGCTTTGTTCAACGCTTCTTTCAATGTGAGTGTTGGTTGATTTTGGCTGGCTACGGCAGCAAACATCTGCAAGCTGATGGCAAGCATCAGGCAACAGAAGGCCGCAACCTTTTTCAGATTGATCATGCCTGTAAGCAATTTAAATGACAAAAAATAGAACGGTAGCGTACCCTGTTTTGAAACTTCAGTTCAGCTGTCCCCTTGTTAAAATCAGTTGGGTGTTACAATGATGGTTGATCCCTGCTGTGTCACTTTTGCATCCAATATTACAGCAAGTGCGTTCATGAGAACTTCTTTGTCGGTCATCTCTATTTCTCCGCTGATAGTCTTGTTTAAGAGCGAAGAATCAGTTGCCTGAATCTGGTACCCCCAGTCGTCTTCCAGTACACCAAAAAAGTCGGCTACAGGGGTCTGGTCCAGTTGCAGCTTATGCTGCTGCCAGCCCGTTACTTTAGACACAGGTACTTTCTTTTGCACCAAATTATTGTGTTCACGGTCATAGCGGGCCATGTCACCCGGTTGGGACAGGATCAGTTTTTTCTCAGCAGAAGCAGCTACCATTAATTTTCCTGTATTTAATACAACAGCGGTAACGCCTCTGCGGTTGCGAATGTTGAAAGAAGTTCCCAATACATGTACGTCCACGCCATTGCTGTGTACGTCAAACTGCTGGTCTACATTCTTTTTGACATTGAAAAAAGCTTCACCTTCAATCCAAACCTCGCGGTTGGCCCATTCTTTCCTGTAACTGATAACAGAGTGCCCGTTCAGGGTCACTTCGGTGCTATCAGGCAAATAAACTGTTTTAATTTCTCCAAAGTTGGAGGTTATGTTCACCTCTTTGTTTCCCGGGCGGAAAATCAGCCAGGAAGCGGCGGCTATAACACCTACGGCGACAGCAGCACGGGCCATATATACCAGTGGGCTTTTGCGCGCATAGAGCTTGTTATTACCTATATTATTATAGATCTCATCCCACATTTCACGTTGCTGCAGTGGCGTTGGGCGCTCATGCACCACGTACAGGCTACGAACGATTGTCAGGGCGGCATCCACCTCAGCAGCCTTGTCAGGGTAGGCTGTCACAAAGGATTGCCAGAAGGCAGTATTTGCTGCGTCAGGGAACTTAACCCACTCCAGGAAATAAGGCGATGTAGCCAGCTGTTGGCTGGTATAATTACTATAATGATGTATGGAGTGGTTCATCCGTGCGTTCTGTTTTTAAGGCCCTTTGTATATGTAAAGACAAAAAAGGGGCAATTGTGCCCCACGATCTTTAACTTTTTTTTAAATTTTTTTTATCCCCTCAGGAAAGTGAGCAGCAGGATGGTTCCTGTGGCCCCACCCATCAGCTCTTTCAAAGCTGCCAATGCACGGGCAGTGAGCTTGTAGGTACCCCTGACCTGCATATTCATCAGATCCGCGATTTCCTCAAAGGAAAGTCCTTCAAAGAACCGGAGGTAGATAATTTCCCTTTGCTTGCTGGTAAGCTGAATCAGTGCTTCCTGTACTTTCTTTTTCAGGATGGTCTGTTCCTCACCGGCGATAAGGCGGGTGTCCATACCAATTTCAAAATGAAATTCCGGCTGTTCATCCGTATAGGTCGTATTAGCTCTGGATTTGAGTAAGCGGAACAGGTGATTCCTGAAAGACTTGAGCAGGTAGAAGCTATACCCGCTTTTTACCTGCAAGGACTGCCTGTATTTCCAAAGGGAGATAAAAGTCTCCTGCACAGCGTCTTCTACCAGGTGCATATCACTGGTAAATTTCCTGCCATAACCATAAAGCTCCTCGTTATATTGAAGGTATAATGCTTCAAGGCTGTTTACATGACTTTCCCGAATGCCATCCCATAATGATTGTTCTCCTGACAAACTGAGCAGATTTTATGATTGCTATTTTTTTCATCTCCTGACGAAAAAAATATAAAGATTTTTTTTCTTACTGCCGAAGGCCAATTACCAGCCCCTTCAAAATTAATATATTATACGTAGAAATACCTTTTTTTCCGCTTGCAATCAATTGCGTTCATAATTTATTTTGTTGATTTCCAACATAGTTATACCTTTAAATCGCATGCATGCAATACCATAATTGTCAAGTGAATGGCACTATTTTTAATCTACCCCAAACACAGATCTATTAGCTAAGGCATTATTCACATCCATATCTTATCGTCTTCTGACAGCGGTCCCGATCACTGCCGCGTAAGCTTGCTGTCCCATTTCATTTCACCCGTTTATTAAGACGCAAAATTTCGTTCACTCCCAAAAAACACCACAGGAAATGTCTAATATCAAGATTTCCGATCTGGTTGCTGATTTACAAAAATCAAGCACCCAATGGCAAGCGAGAGAAACTACCGTATCTCAGCTGCCTACTCCTCAGCAGAAAGCCCTACTCGGCGTAGTTGTAAATCAGGCAGAACTCGCCGCCATTATGAACAAACGCGACGCTTCCGCTCCTGTAGCAAATTTCGCACAACAGGTAGACTGGCGCAATAGAAACGGTAACCATATCACCCCTGTAAAAGATCAGGGTGGCTGCGGTTCCTGTGTATCTTTCTGTACAACTTCTGTTGTCGAAGCCATGGCTTCTATCGAAAAAGGACAACTCCTTAATCTCTCTGAGGCAGACCTTCACTTCTGTTCCTCCCACGGTGCTAACTGCGGCGGATGGTGGCCTACAGATGCTTTCAATCAGATCAAAACACGTGGTATCCCGGACGAAGCATGCTTCCCTTATGCAAGTGCATTCCCGGACAATAATATCTGGAAACAGCCTCCTCACTGTACAGTAGGCCCTAACCGCGATGCGAGGGCTGTAAAAATCACGAATTCTACTACCATCGCGAACATCACAGAGCGTAAAAACTATCTGACCAACAATGGCCCCTGCTCTGCGGTAATGCACGTATACGATGATTTCTTCGCATATGCTGATGGCGTATATAAACACGTAAGCGGAGTTGACAATGGTCTGCACTGCGTAACAGTAATCGGGTATTCCGAAACTGAAAAATGCTGGATCTGCAAAAACAGCTGGGGCTCCGGTTGGGGTAAAGGCGGTTTCTTCAAGATCGGTTATGGTGAGGCTGGTATCGATACCGAATTCCCATTCTGGACAGCCTCCGGCGTAAAACTGCCTGCTCCTGCACATGGCTGGTATGGTTATGAAAACCTGGGTGGCCTGCTTTCTTCCAGACCAAATGCTGTGTCATGGGCAGCTAACCGCATCGATGTGGTAGTAAGAGGTATGGATAGTGCCGTATATCACAAATGGTGGAACGGTACCTCCTGGAATGGTTATGAGAACCTGGGTGGTCAGATCCAGGGCGCTCCTGCTATCTGCTCCTGGGCCAATGGTCGCCTCGATATCTTTGCTGTTGGCCTCAACCATCACCTGTACCACAAGTGGTACCAGGGAGGCTGGAGCAACTGGGAAGACCTGGGTGGCATGCTCTCCTCAGAACCTGCCTGCGTAAGCTGGGGACCTAACCGCATCGACGTATTTGCACGTGGTATGAACTCCTCTATGTGGCACCTCTGGTGGGATGGCGCATGGCATGGATGGGAAGACCTGGGAGGTGTAATCACCTCTGCACCTGCCGTGTCTTCCTGGGCGAGTGGCAGACTGGATTGCTTTGCCCGCGGTCAGAACAACCACCTCTGGCATAAATGGTTTGACAAAGGCTGGAGCAACTGGGAAGACCTGCAGTCAAATATGTTCGGTAGCCCTGCCGCTGTATCATGGGGTCCAAACCGCATAGATGTATTCTATCCGGGTCAAACCTACAACATGATGCACAAATGGTGGGATGGTCATAACTGGAGTGGCGATGAAAACCTGGGTGGCACCCTCTCTTCAGATGTGGGCGTATCCTCCTGGGCCGCCGGCAGGTTGGATTGCTTTGTGGAAGGCACCGACTCACAGATGTATCATAAATGGTATGTATAAAATACCGCTGCATAAAATCGCTTCTGCCTGCTGGCGGAAGCGATTTTTCCCTAAATTATAACCCATGAACGCTGAAATAAAAGAACTTACCCTCGGTACCTCCCTTCCTGTTGTACTTCCCGGCCTGGGCACAGCCGGCTTTCAATGGTTCTTCACCGTCTCTAATCCCGACTGCGTAGAAGTGGTCCGCTATAACTATGCGATAGAAACTATGCGCATGGAAGCAGGCAATAGTCTCGACGTCGTATTCATGATACATTCCAAAGCTCCCGGGCAGACCACCATCTTATTCGAACAAAAAAGAATATGGGAAAAACACAACCCTCCCCTCAATACAAAACAACTAGATATAACCGTAGTTAATCATTAGAATAAAAAATATATTTATCCACTCCCACCCTTTTTAATACTCCCACAGTATTTATTTAAACGCACTATATCTATTTCCTGCTACGGCCTATACCGTCGCATATTTTCATTTATAGCTAACCTATAATGACCATTCATGAAGCACTTCTTTACCCTAATACTGTTAACCGTGTTAACAGGTTGGCAGCCCCTATTTGCCCAGACCTTTGTGCCCATCACTGTCTCCGGTTTTAACGCAGACATTGTAGCAGAAGCCGGCAACAGCGCACTGGCTGCTACGTCTACAGTCATTGATGGTAGCAATCATGTCATTCACACTACAGCTTTCGCGACAGCTAACGGGGTATCCGGAGGTATTACACCTACTGGCAATTTTGTAAGTGGTACCAAGACCTGGCAGATGGCCGCCTTCAATGCAAACAATGCTTTGTATATGGCCGTGCCTTCGAATGCTGTACCTAATACTGTTGGAACAGGAACACTGACACTAGCCACACCAGCCATTTACAGCAAATTAAGCCTGCTTGCATTCGCTACAGAAGGTACTGCCACTGTATCCGTACTGCTTACGTTCGCTGACGGTACTACTTCCAATGCAGGTACCATTACTATCAAAGACTGGTTCAATGGAACACCCGCTGTAGTACAGGGCTATGGCCGTATTACACGGACCAATGCCCCCATGACCGTAGATGGATTGACGAGCAATCCACGCTTTTATGGTTTTGATTTCAACATTCCCTGTGCAGTGCTGGGCAAGTCGCTGGCATCTGTTACATTTACACAGTTGGCCGCTACCGGTGGTACATCCAGGGCTCTCATCCTCGCACTGGCAGGTGTGCAATACACACCTATTACTTATAGCAGCGCACATACCAATGCTATCTGTGGTGGCGCCAATGGCACACTCACACTCACCGCTGCAAATGGTTCTACCCCTTATACTTACAGGTGGAATACAAGCCCTGCACAAACCACCGCTACGGCTACCAATGTGCCTGCCGGTGCATATGTAGGCACATTGACCGATGCCAACGGTTGTGTGTATACTGTGAATGATACCGTTGCATTAATCTCTTCTGCTACCATTGCAGCGACTGCCAGCGCCGCAGCCGTGTGTGCGGGAGATCCCGTTTCACTTTCTGCAGCTCCCACCAGTGGTACACTGACTGATTATTCCTGGGCACCGGGCGCTCTGACCGGACAAACGGTAACGGATCATCCAACTGATACGACTGCTTATATTGTCTCGGCCAAAGATGCTTTTGGTTGTATCATAAAAGATACGGTGAATGTAGCTGTGAAGTCTACCCCCACATCCACATTTACTGTGACACCCGGTATTGTTTGTTTGGGTAATACAGATACTGTTACCTTCACCGGCACCGCCTCTGCGGCTGCTACGTATAACTGGAATAATTTTGATGGTGCTGCCGTACAAAGTGGTGCAGATGCCGGCCCTTATATCATTAAGTTCCCGGGTGCCGGCAATTTCAATCTTTCATTGCAGGTGACCGATGATGGTTGTGCCTCGACTGTGTCTACTGCGCCTGTTACCGTATCAGCACCACCACAATTACATCTTGCAGTAAGCAAGACACCTGTTTGTGCAGGCGATACAGTAACCATTACCTATACGGGCACCGCTACATCCGATGCAGTGCCGGTGTGGGATTTCGGCAGTGGTACCGTGATCAATGGTACAGGGTTTGGACCTTACCAGGTGCAATACGGAACTTCCGGCGCTGTGGTACTGGGCGTTACTGATGGTGCCTGCAGTGCGATCTCAGATTCTCTTTTTGTAAATGCGATCAGGATGCCGCTTGCCGGGTTTACACCTGATATCACACAGGGATGTGCTCCTGCGCCAGTTACCTTTAACAATACTTCCAGCTTTGCTGACAGCTATCAATGGACTTTTGGCGATGGTGCGACCTCCGTGATGGAAGACCCTGCACATACTTATAATAATACCGGCGTATTCACTGTGTCACTCACCGCCACCGCACAGGGACAATGTGTGAGCACTATTACCAAAACTTCGCTTATTAACATTGTGCCCGCGCCTATAGCATTATTCAGTTCTGCACCGGGTCAGAACATTGCAGTTGAATTCAAAAATGCGGACTTCACCTTTAGCAACAATTCACAGAATGGAGTAAGTTATGAATGGGACTTTGGGGATGGCACCAGTTCTACTGCATTCTCACCTGAGCATAAATATGAAGTGACGGGCGACTTTCGTGTAACCCTCTATGTGACCAATGATATCGGCTGTACTGACAGCATCAGCCGTGCATACTACAAAGTGATCCCCGATCTCGTGTTAGAAATACCCAATGCCTTCAGTCCAAATGGCGACGGCATCAATGACCGCTGGGAAGTAGACGGGCTCAAAGCCCGTCCCAATGCAACAACCGAAATCTTCAACCGCTATGGCCAGGTTGTATTCAAAGGTATTGGCTTCGCCCCATGGGACGGTACCTGGAAAGGACAACTCCTGCCATTCGGCACCTATTACTATATCATAAAACCTGCTCCGGGAGAAAAGACTTATGCCGGATGGGTCAGCCTGCTTCGTTGATGTTAGTCCATAATTATAATAATATATTTCCATGACACGAATTTACTTCGCCTCTCTCCTCTTACTGATATGCCTATGCAAATCTTATGGGCAGACGTATACCCCCGTACCTATTACAGGGTATGCTGTTGATGCCTTTGCTGAAACGGGCACCGATGCTTCGGCAGTGACCACTGTTGGCCTGGACCTGCAATTAAAGGTTTTGTATTCAGCGACCTTTGCGACTACCAATAGTCTCGCAGCCGGTCTGCCGGATAACGGAACGATTGTAAACGGGCAGCGTACTTACCAGCTAAAAAATTATGATAGTCTGAATGCAATCTTCCTCTCTGCCAATGCAGTTGCTCCAGGTAGTGCTACCACGGGTACCTACACATTGCTCACACCCGCCGCCTACTCCAAAATCAGTATACTGGCATGGTCTACAGAGCAATCCAGTACCTTCAATGTAACCCTGCACTTTGTGAATGCACCGGACATCAATGCAGGTACCTTTACGGTTGCAGACTGGTTTGGCGGTAGCAATCCAATGATCAATGCCATTGGGCGTATCAAGAGAACCACTGCGCCGCCGTATACGGTAGAGGGTCTTACCAGCAATGATCCACGCATGTATGCAGTGGATATTCCTGTTCCCTGTGATAACCAGTCACAGTTATTATCGTCTGTAACATTTGATTATATTGTTGGTGGTGGGGCTGACTCACGCGCAGTAATAGCCGCAATTTCTGCCGTACCTTTTGTACCACTTACAGCTACTGCTACCACTGTTCCTGCTACCTGTGGTTACGCCAACGGTAGCATTACGGTGGCTGTCAGTGGTGGCACTGCACCACTGACGCTGGCATGGAATACCAATCCGGTACAGTTCACCAATACTGCCACAGATCTGGCTGCAGGATCATATACTGTAAGCATTATGGATGGCAATGGCTGCATCACTAATTTTGATACGACACTCTCACAGATCTCTCCTATTCAGATCGCTGCCAAGGCAAGACCTGCGGCAATTTGTGCTGGAGCATCCACTACCATTTATGCTGTGCCTACCGGCGGGCAGATTGTAAAATACACCTGGGAACCCGGCGCTATTACCGATTCCAGCACGACCATCACACCTCCTGCTTCTACACGGTACACGGTGACTGCCGAAGATGCTTTTGGTTGTATTATAAAGGATAGTGTTGAAATCACCGTGAATTCACAACCAGATGCTCCTGCGGCTACCGCCCCTGCAGTATGTCCGGATAGCACGGCTACCCTGCTCATTACGAATCCTGTTGACAGTCTGACTTACAACTGGTATCCCATGGTCGCAGGGGGTGAAAACCTGGGTTCCGGTGATAGCTATACCACACCTGCTATCACAGCACCTACCTCCTACTTTGTAGAGGCCGTGAACGGCTCCTGTGTGAGTGTGCGGACGCAGGTGACAGTTACGCCTTTCGAAAAAGTAGATGCACCAAAGATCAAAGCTGACAATACCAGTGGCAGTACTATTACCTTTAGCTGGGATCCGGTACCTGATGCAACTGGTTACCTGGTATCAGTCAATGGTGGTGTATATACAGACCCAAGTTCAGGATCGACAGGTACAACACATACAGTAAATGCACAAATGATCGACAGCGTGACACTGACCGTGGTAGCACTGGGCCCTTTGAGTTGTGAAAATAATAAGAATAGTATTACTGTTAAACTCAAAGCCGATCCGATCTACGTACCGAATGCCTTTACACCAAACGGCGATGGGCTGAATGATATTTTTAAAGCAGAAGGGAATACCATTGCGGCGCTGGATATGATGGTCTTTAACCAGTGGGGAGAACTGATATTCCATACCACGACTTTAGGCAGCGGCTGGGATGGTACTTACAATGGTAAGAAGCAACCTACTGGTGTATACATGTATACAATCAGAGTCATTCAAAATGATAAAACAATCATCACTAAAAAAGGTGCTATTAACTTATTACGTTAATAAACCCTTCTGATCCAGATCTCTTCCGTTTATGGCGGAAGAGATCTGGTTTTCTGCTCTTCGCTATCTTTTTTAATAGTCCTCCCCCTCTTTTTACTCCCAATTGAGCCCCTTACCTTCGCGTTTGTAGAGAAGCAACAACTATTTTCCTCACATTTATTAATTTCAAAGAAATGATTCCAGCTAAAGGATATGCTGCGTTTGACGCCCAGGCGCAGCTAGGACCTTTCAATTTTGAAAGAAGGGAACCGGGACCTCACGATGTACAATTTGACATTTTATATTGTGGTGTATGTCACTCCGATCTTCACCAGATCAAGAACGAGTGGGGAAATTCCATTTACCCAATGGTACCGGGTCATGAAATTGTAGGCCGTGTTACTGCCGTAGGCGCACATGTAAAGAAATTCAAAACCGGTGACCTGGTAGGTGTAGGTTGCCTGGTGGATTCCTGCCGCGAGTGTGAAAACTGCTCCCAGGGCCAGGAACAATATTGCCTGAATGGTTCTTCCGGTACATACAACAGCTATGAGCAGGATAAGGTAACGCCGACTTTTGGCGGTTATTCCAACAAGATCGTGGTAAGTGAAGACTTCGTATTGCTGGTATCTGAAAAACTGCACCTCCCTGCGGTAGCACCATTATTATGTGCAGGTATCACTACATGGTCTCCCCTGCGCCACTGGAAGGTGGGCAAAGGCCATAAAGTAGGCGTACTGGGTCTGGGCGGTCTCGGCCACATGGCAGTAAAATTTGCTGTGTCATTTGGCGCAGAAGTGACCATGCTGAGTACCTCTCCTAATAAGAAAGCAGACGCTGAGCGCCTGGGTGCTCATCACTTCCTGCTTACCAGTGACCAGGAGCAGGTGAATGCAGCAAGAGGTAGTTTCGATTTCATTATCGACACTGTTTCTGCTGAACATGATTATGGAATGTACCTTGGTCTGCTGAAGACAAATGGTATACATATTTGTGTGGGTGCACCTCCAACCCCGGCATCAGTGCATGCATTTGCAATGATTGCAGGGCGTAAGTCTATTGCGGGTTCTATGATCGGTGGGATCCAGGAAACACAGGAAATGCTGGACTATTGCGCCGAGCACAACATTGTTTCAGACATCGAACTGATTGAGATGCCTTATATCCAGAATGCGTATGACAGAATGCTGAAAGGAGATGTGCGTTATCGCTTTGTGATTGATATGGCTACCTTATAATATTATGCATGCTTCATCCTACAAAATGTAAGATGAAGCATGCATTTTCCGGATAAAAACTCCTTTTCCCTGCTGCCGCAAGCCGCAAGAAACACCCTACCATTCATCCCCTTATTCCACCACCTATATATTCATTTTTTACAACTTACACCCTCCTCAAATTTTAAGCGCTTTTTAAGGAAGCATCAAATCTGGCCCAATTGTCACAGGTTTTTAACAAAGTGACTTAACTATTTTTAAATTCTTTGAATTTTACAATTTTTTGTTTGAATAGCACAATAAAACTCGCCGGAAATCTTAGCACCTTTGCGTTATGATTGCAATTTTTAATAAAGTATAGGCAAAAAGGATCCACGTTTTATGAACTGGGTCCTTTTTGCTTATTAACCAACCTTCAAGATTGCTTCAAAATTGATAACAAATTTTGCAGCTGTATGAAAGTACTGCTCATTGAAGATAACATAGAACTGGCCGCAAGCATTACCAATTTCCTTGAAAAAGAAGGATACCTGTGTGAGGTAAGCTATACCAGAAATGACGCGCACGATAAACTTATCTCATTTCAATACGATGTCATTCTGCTCGATATCACTTTGCCTGATGGAAATGGTCTTGACTTATTGCAACTCATACATCATGAAAAGATTGAAAGCTGTGTAGTCATTATCTCTGCAAAGAACTCACTGGATGATAAGATTACCGGACTGGAAGGAGGTGCCGACGACTACCTGACAAAGCCGTTCCACCTACCTGAATTACACGCAAGGCTAAGAGCCGTATACAGAAGAAAGAAACTACAGGGCAGCAATATTGTCTCGTTTAATGAGATCCGGCTGAATACAGACACACTGGAAGCGTTGGTCAATAATACCCCGCTCGATGTTACGCCCAAGGAGTTCGACCTGTTATTATATTTCGTTGTGAATAAAAACAGGGTGCTCTCCAGGCAATCGATAGCTGCTCACTTGTGGGGCGATTATACCGACAACCTCTCCAATTTTGATTTTGTATATCAGCATGTGAAAAACTTACGTAAGAAGATTCACGCAGCGAATGGAGGTGATTATATCAACACGGTGTATGGATTAGGATATAAGTTCAATACAACTGCTTCATAACAAATGCCCGCAAAGAACTGGTCATGAAACTCGTCAACAAATTTACTTTATGGTATCTCTGTATCACGCTGGCGGCCATGCTGGCCGGTATCGGTATCGCCTATTATAAGGTAAAATCGGAGATCGATGAGGCTGAAATAAGCCGGCTCAAGGTCTACAATGACCTCATGGCCCAGACTATGCGCAATGGCGTAAGTCCGGATACCTACCTCCGTGGCAGGCCCGCTGAAATAAAAGTATTGAAGCAAAATGAAATACCTGTCAACAAGCATGAAGTGTACGAACATACCTTCTACAACACGATGCTCAAACACAGGGAATGTCGCCTCACGGTTACTTCCTATTATAATATAAATGGCACTTACTACAGTATCTGCTCCTATAATTATATTACGAAGGCAAACGAAATTCTTACAGGACTGGCCAGCTCCTTTATCTGGATCTTCTCCATCCTGTTCCTGCTCACAGCTTTGTCTGCAAGGTTCGTATCCCGTATCATCCTGGCACCATTCAACAGAACGCTGAAGAGAATACAGCGCTTCAACCTTAAACAGAAACAAAGACTTTCTCTTCCGGTACCCAATGCCAAAGAACTGAAAGCCCTCAATAGCTTTTTGAATAACATGACTGACAAGGCGCTGGATGACTATCGTGCACTGAAAGAGTTTACAGAAAACGCCTCCCATGAATTGCAGACACCACTGGCTATACTACGCAGCAAGCTGGAACTGCTCACAGAATCATACCTGCATGGAAAAGACGTAGACACTGTCATGTCACTCATCAGTGATATGCAGAATGCCATCGAGAAATTATCAAGGATTAATAGCTCCCTGACACTGCTGGCAAAGTTGGAGAATAATGAATATGATGATAAACGGACTATTTCATTCTCCGGCCTGCTGACAGAAACTTTAAACAGCTTTTCAGAATTACTGGACATGAAGTCCATCTCATTGTCCCGCAATATTTATAAAGGTATCGCACTACAGCTGCATCCTGCCCTGGCAGACATTCTCCTGGGTAACCTGCTGAGCAATGCCATCCGTCATAATACTACTAATGGAAACATTGAGGTCCACCTCACCAGGGAAAAACTCGTGATCAGCAATACAGGTCTCCCTCCTGAAGTACCTACCAGTGAGCTCTTCGGCCGCTTCAAGAAAGGCAACAAAAGAAGTGATTCCATCGGTATCGGTCTCGCAATCGTAAAACAGATCTGCGATCTCAACCACTTCACCATCCAATACGACTATGCCAATGGATGGCACACCATTCAAATTATTTTCGATGAATCAATAGGTGCTTTAAAGTCAGGGGTAAACGAAGACGTGCTCACACCACGCCGCGAGCTGCTGCATTAAGGTATCATGGTCTAATGTTCAATTATCATGCAAAGAAAAAAACTCGTCTGTCTCTTTCTCCTGCTCCTCTATGGACCAGCGAAGTTGGCACACGCACAGGTTTTGACACTCAAAGATGCGGTGCAGACTGCACTGGCCAACTACGGGACCATCAAGGCCAAAGCCAATTACTTAAAAGCGTCCCAGTCAACAGCGCAGTCCGTGAAGCGGGAATACCTGCCTAACCTGAACGTGGCCGGACAGCAGGATTATGGAACCATCAACGGGATCTTTGGCCCCTCCTACGGTTTGAATGGTCTTGCTGTAGCCTCATCAGGCCCTACCCTCGCGCAAAACAACTGGAACTCAGCTTTTGGTGGATTATACCTGGCCAATGTTAACTGGGATTTCTTCTCCTTTGGCCGTATTAAGGAAAAAATTAAAACTGCGCAGGCTACAGTCGAGAGAGACTCTGCTGACCTGGCACAGGAAAAATTTCAGCATGAAGTAAGAGTAGCTTCGGCTTACCTCAACCTTCTCGCTGCTCAGCGCCTCACACGCAGCTGGAAGAACAACCTTGACAGGGCTGATACCTTCCGAGCGGTCGTAGTGACCCGCGTAAACAATGGTCTGATCGCCGGCGTAGATTCATCTCTCGCCAATGCGGAAGTATCCAATGCACGTATTGCATATACTAATGCAAAGGACAACGAACAGACCCAGGCCAACAACCTGGCAGTACTGATGGGCGTACCGGTACAGGAATTTGTACTCGATACCGTGTTCATTAAGCAGATCCCTACCGCTGTGGCAGATTCTGCTGACATCGTGAACAACCCTACCCTGAAGTACTATGAAAACCAACTCAAGGTCAACCAGGAACAGGCGAAGTATTTACAAAGACTGTACTACCCTACCTTCTCCTTCTTTGGTACGATGCAAACGAGAGGTTCTGGCTTTGGTACTAACTACGCCGCAGATCAGTCAGATTATACACATGCTTACTGGGATGGTGTGAAGCCCAGCCGGAGCAACTATCTGCTGGGTATCGGTGTAACATGGAACCTAACTTCTATACTCAGGGTCAATAAACAGGTAGCAGCGCAGAAATTTACTGCATCAGGTATACAGGATCAATACGATCTAGTAAAGCAACAGCTCACCGCGCAGTTAAAACTGTCTGATACCAGAATGAAGAATGCACTGGACAACTACAGGGAAGCGCCCATCCAGGTGACAGCAGCATCCGATGCTTATAACCAGCGCACTGTATTGTACAAAAACGGGTTGAATACAATCGTGGATGTAACGCAGGTGTTGTATACACTGAACCGTGCAGAGACAGACCGTGACATCGCATACACGAACGTATGGCAGGCATTGCTGCTGAAAGCAGCCGCCAGTGGTAATTTTTCTCTTTTCATTAATGAATTTTAATTAGATGAACCTGATAAGATCGGCATTACGCAAACCCATTACCATCCTGGTGATCGTGGCCGCCCTGTTCTTTTTCGGTGTGGGCGCGGTCAGGACCATCAAGGTGGATATATTTCCAAAACTGGACCTTCCGGTAATGTATATATCGCACCCCTTCGGTGGCTACACCCCTTCCCAGATGGAGGCCTTCTTTGGTAAACAATATGTAAATATCCTCCTCTATGTAAATGGTATCAAAAGTATAGAGACGAAAAATATACAGGGTCTCTCACTCCTGAAAGTGAGCTTCTATCCGGGTACTAACATG
Source organism: Chitinophaga silvisoli (assembly GCF_003412465.1). Classification (GTDB taxonomy): domain Bacteria; phylum Bacteroidota; class Bacteroidia; order Chitinophagales; family Chitinophagaceae; genus Chitinophaga; species Chitinophaga silvisoli. The sequence goes on along the minus strand of NZ_QTJV01000001.1, from coordinate 1,269,600 downwards.
GCACAGGCACAGGCGGAACTCGCCGCCTTTTGTAACCGTGCCCAGGCTATCTTCCCGCAAGGATCACAGCCTCCGTTCATCCTGCGTTTCGATGCCTCTACCCTGCCAGTTGGTAACCTGGTACTGAGCAGCGACAAGCGTAATAACAACGAACTGCTGGACCTCGCAAACACTTATGTGCGTTCGTCCTTCACACAGATCCCTGGTCTGTTGTCAGCCCCTCCTTTCGGTGGTAACATCCGTACTGTGGTGATCAAAGTAGATCCTACATTATTACGATCTCACAACCTGACTCCTGACCAGGTAGTGGAAGCGCTGCGTCTCAACAACCAGGTATCTCCTTCCGGTAACGTGCGTATCGGCGATAAGAACTATATCACACCGGTAAACACGACCATTCATACTATAAAAGATTTCGAAGATATTCCACTCTTTAAAGGTGGTGCGCAAACCCTCTTCCTTCGCGACGTAGCGACTGTAGAAGATGGTGCGGACATCACCGCAGGTTATGCACTGGTAAACGGGCGTCGTTCCATTTACCTGTCTGTAGCCAAGAATGGTGATGCCTCTACCTGGGATGTGGTACAGAAACTGAAAGCAGCTATTCCAAGATTCCAGGCACAGTTACCGGATGATGTGAAGCTGTCTTTTGAATTTGACCAGTCCGTATATGTGATCAACGCTGTAAAAAGTCTGATCAGTGAGGGTACAATTGGTGCGGTGCTCACAGGTCTGATGGTATTACTCTTCCTGGGTGACCCACGGGGTGCACTCATTGTAATCCTTACGATCCCGACTTCTATCATTGCGGCAGTGCTCTGTCTTAAGTTAGCCGGGCAAACGATCAACATTATGACACTGAGTGGCCTTGCACTGGCCATCGGGATATTGGTGGATGAGAGTACGGTGACGATAGAAAACATTCACCAGCACCTGGATATGGGAAAGCCGAAAGGCCTGGCGATCTGGGATGCGTGTAAGGAAATCGCCTTCCCGAAACTCCTCATCCTCTTCTGTATCCTCGCTGTATTTGCACCAGCATTTACCATGGGTGGTATTCCGGGTTCATTGTTCCTGCCTCTGGCACTCGCGATTGGTTTTGCAATGATCATCTCTTACTTCCTGGCGCAGACCTTTGTACCTGTAATGGCTAACTGGCTCATGAAAGAACATGGGCATGGCACTCCACAGGATTACAAACCTGATGGGCTGGAAGAAGATACCTGGGATGAAAAGAAAATGCTCGTTGAACATCCACACGGCGGCCATGATGCGCCACTGACTAAATTCGATAAGTTCCGTAACCGCTTTATGCGCTTCATAGAGCGTATCATGCCGGCACGTAAGCTCATCGTAACCATTTATATTATTGGTGGTATGGGGCTGGTAGTTTTGCTTCTGAACCACATTGGCCGTGACGTATTGCCACATAGCAACGGTGGTCAGTTCCAGCTTCGCCTGCGTGCACCGGATGGTACCCGTGCCGAAGTAACGGAAGCAAAAACACTGAAAGCAATTAATACGATCAGGGATCTGGTTGGACCGGAAAATGTATCTATCACTTCTGCTTATATCGGTCAGCACCCGGGTCTGTTCTCTACGGCCCCTATCTATCTCTGGATGGCAGGTCCGCAGGAAGCAGTTATTCAGGTAGCCCTGAAAGAAGAATATAAAACAAACATTGACGAGCTGAAAGATAAGATCAGGGCAAAACTGAAAGAAGTGGAACCCGATGTGAGGCCATCCTTTGAGCCAATTGAACTGACTGAAAAAATCCTGAGCCAGGGTTCACCTACGCCAATCGAGGTAAGGTTCTCCGGCAGAAACAGGAAACAGGCGGAGCAATATGCTAATAAAATGATCGCGAAACTGAAAGAGATTCCTTTCCTCCGCGACGTACAGCTGGGACAATCTACCAAGTATCCTTCGCTGAAAATCGAGATCGACCGTTTAAGGGCTGCCCAGCTGGGTATTGACCTGGCGACCATCTCCCGTACGATCACCGCTTCCACTTCATCGTCCCGCTATACTGAGAAAAATGTATGGGTGGATGAAAAGCAGAACCTGAGCTACAACGTACAGGTGGAGATCCCGGAAAATAAAATGACAGACATTCATTCAATCGAGGAATTACCTTTACTGCCAAACAGTGCGCGGCCGGTACTGGGTGATGTAGCGACCATCACACCTGACACCACGCTGGGTGAAGCAGATAACCTTGGTGCAATGCCAACCCTGTCAGTCACTGCCAACCTCAATAACATTGACCTTGGTACAGCTACGACAGCAGTAAACAAAGCTATCAAATCGCTTGGTGAAATGCCGCGTGGTCTGACTGTGGACCTGGTAGGTCTGACTTCTACACTGACAGATACACTGGATAGCTTACAGAGTGGTCTGGTAGTAGCGATCATCGTGATCTTCCTGATGCTGGCGGCCAACTTCCAGTCCTTCAAGGTATCGGCGGTAGTACTTGCTTCCGTACCTGCGGTATTGTTAGGTTCACTCACCCTCCTTATATTGACGGGTTCTACCCTGAACCTCCAGTCTTATATGGGTATCATCATGTCCGTGGGCGTATCGATCTCCAATGCGGTGCTGATGGTGACGAATGCAGAGCAGTTACGCCGTCATAACGGTGATGCGATCGTCTCTGCAAAAGAAGCTGTCGCATTGCGTCTCCGTCCGATCCTGATGACGAGTCTTGCGATGGTAGCTGGTATGATCCCAATGGCAAGTGGCCTGGGTGAAACCGGTGACCAGACATCTCCGTTGGGTCGTGCGGTAATCGGTGGTCTGATTGCCTCCACCTTTAGTACCCTCTTCTTACTGCCACTGGTATTCTCATGGGCACAGGGTAAAGCCAGCACCAAGTCCGTATCCCTGGATCCGGAAGATAAAGAAAGTAAAAACTATGTACCATCCTTGTATGAATAGTCATATGAAAAAGAATAGATTAATATCCAATACAATATTACTGTGCAGCGTACCCGCCATGCTGCTCCTGAACAGCTGCGGACACACAAAAGGTGAATCAGAAAAAGAAAGCGCTGCGACTGAAGTGCCGGCTACACCGGTTGTTGCTGCACAGAAAGGGAAGTTATCCTCTTCCCTGAAACTGCCTGGTGAACTGATCGCCTTCCAGCAGGTGGACATCTACGCCAAGGTAAGCAGCTTTGTAAAGAAGCTGAACGTGGACGTAGGATCTGAAGTAAACACCGGCGATCTGCTGGTGACCATGGAAGCACCGGAGCTGACCGCTCAGCTGAATGCGGCTGAATCCAGGCTCAAATCACAGGAAGCGATCTATGTAGCCAGCAAGGCAAACTACGATCGTTTATACACCACCAGTCTTACGCCCGGTACCGTTTCTAAAAACGACCTGGACCAGGCAAAGGCTAAGATGAATTCTGATTTGGCCAACCTGGAAGCAGCGAAATCTTCTTACAGGGAAGTAAGTGATACCAGGAACTACCTGGAGATCCGCGCTCCATTCAGTGGTATTATCACTGCACGTAATGTGAGTGCAGGTGCGTATGTAGGCCCGACCGGTAAAGGTTCTGAACTGCCTATCGTTACCCTGCAGGAACAACACAAACTGCGTCTGGTGATCTCTGTACCTGAATCCTACACCAGCTACCTGGCTAACAATAGTGAAGTAAACTTCACGGTAAAAGCATACCAGGGCAAACAGTTCACTGCTAAGGTTAACCGCCTGGCAGGTGCACTGGATGCACGGCTGCGTTCTCAGCGTATAGAAATGGATGTGACTAATAATGATAAGAAACTGCTGCCAGGTATGATTGCTGAAGTAAACATTCCGATGAATACTGCGGATAGTGCTTTCATTCTGCCTAAGACAGCAGTAGTGAATTCTACAACAGGGGTATTCGTAGTGAAAGTAGAAAATAACAAGGCAGTGCATGTACCTGTATCTACAGGTAGAGAAGTGGATGGCAGGACTGAAGTATTCGGAGATCTGAAAACGGGCGACCTGATTGTAGCGACTGCGACTGAAGAAAACAGGGATGGTCAGGATATAAAGAAAACTACATTACAGAAGGATAGTAAATAATTAGAAAGGATCCGATAGGTTAAGATAATTACAAAGGAAGTACTACTCAACAGGCAAAAAACCAATAAACGGAAACCATCGGGAACCACTGGTAAGGATTTAAGAAACAACAGACTGGACAAAGCGTCAAAAAAAGAAAGCATCTCCATTGAGATGCTTTCTTTTTTGTTTTCTACTGAATTACAATCTTCTTCGTGTAGCTCTTTCTGCCATTCGTCACCACTACCACATACACGCCGGCAGGTAAATCTCTTACCTCCAGGGCAATGCGTGCGGCATTGTCTTTCCTTTCTGCCACTACCTTCTTGTTCACATCTATCACAGATACATATACTGGTTCCTTACCATCGTATTTACCCACATTGACGGTCAGAGTACCGCCTTTCAATACAGGGTTAGGATACACAGTCAGATCTGCACTCTCTTTTTCAGCAGCTGCGGCAGTTACCGCTTCTACCTTTGCGGAGCTTACCTTGTCATTCCAGGTGCTTACATCCAGCAAGGATACATCGGAAGTGAGTACCAGGGAGGCACCGGAGAAATTGTCATTTGCATATAAAGTCACCTTGTAACCAGGAGTGACTTTTACAGAAGTAATGTCGTCATTGATAGCACCATATGCTTTCAGCGCAGTCAGGTTGTAGCTACCAACAGGCAATGAGATACCATAACCACCATAGTTGATATCCTGGTACATATATGCAGCGATAGTGACTGGTGCATAAGTGATCGGGAAATCAAGCTGTGCCTGGTTGAATTGACTTTCGTACGTGGAATTCCAGCCAAATGCGGTGGTAGCCTGTGATTTCAGACTTACCCCTGCTGCTGCGCTCCAGAAGTGAATGAACTCACCCATGTTCAGGGAACGGGCGTAGTCGCTGCCACTCCTGGGAAAATAAGAAGATAATAATACAAAATACCTGTTCAGTACTTTGCTACCGCCATACTGGCTGTAAATAGGATAGAACCAGTCGCGGAACCAATGTGTACCAGTAACCGGGAAATTGTCCGTAGTATTGGTAAAAGTGGTATACACCCGGGCGGCATCGCTGGTCATACCAAGTCCCTGGTAAACGTCGTAGATGTAGATTTCCGCCCACTTGCTGTCTCCCCAGATCCCGAAGGCAGGTGAGTTGTGTGCATTCTTGGAATCGCCTTCTACAATGTGACCTACTTCGTGGGTAAGCAGGTCATGATCGCCACCGCTGGCGCTTGTCCATGGACCAGGACCTACATCCGCCACATCGCGGTTGTCATGGCTGGCATCGAAATAGCCGGAAGGGTGCCCCCCACTGTACTTGTTGGTATGCATTACAACAAACAAGTGCGGATCAGCGCCAAACCAGCCATAGGTTTTTTTGGTGTACCGCCATACATCGCCCATGTACTGATAGGGCCAGGTAACGGAAGTACTTACGTCATTGTCGTAGTAGACAGCCACGTCGTTGTCATAGAATTTCCTAGTCAACAATTGATTGTGCTCAAACCAGTGTTCCTGCCAGGTAGCAGGTGGCGTCTGTGCATCTACCCGGTTGAAGGCTGAGCAGCCCATCAATAAAAGCGCATACAGTACTTTTCTTTTCATGGTTATTGTTTATAAGGGGGTGATAAAAAATCGTGGAAACACAGGACCGGTCATATGCGCAATGACCGGTCCTGTAAGGATACGTTTTACAGTATCAGGACCTGTTTAGTAAAAATCTGATTGCCATAGGTGATCACGACTACATACATCCCGGGGACCAGGTTACCAGTGGAAATACTAACGCGGGCAGTTCCCGCTTTCTTATAGAGTAAAGTTCGTTGATAGAGATCTTTAACTGTTACCTGCAAGGGGCTTTTTCCGTCATAGCCGGCAACATTTATCGTCAGTTCGCTTCCCTTGCTGACCGGGTTAGGATATACTACCAGGCCGGTTTCAGTTTTCAAACTTACCACACTATCCTGACTTGCAGCAATTCTCGCAGCAGATATCTCTGCCCAGGAGAACGTTTCCCAGCCCTGGGCCGTAGTGCGGTTGCAGGTCATAGCAGCAGCTCCATCTTCTGAGGAGACATACAAACCGTTATTTCCACGTAAAGAAACCGTACCATCCGCATTTTGAATCCAGTCAAATTTCTCCCAGTCGTCCGCCACGGTTCGGTTACAGTTCATGGCCTGCTCCCCGTTTTCAGAAGATACAAAATAGCCACCATTGCTTAATGTAATTTTTCCATTACCGCCATCGCCTACCAGGAACTGGTTCCAGCCGGCTACTGCAGTAGCGTTGCAATACATCGGGTTCACATTACCTTTTGAGCTCACATACTGACTATTATTTCCTTTGAGCCAGATGGTTTTGCCAATAGGGGCAGTGGTCGTATTGCCATTATTGACTACATCTTTGATAGCGGACAATAAAGAGTAGGTGCCAGTGGCATCCTGGGCAATCTCCCAGATCATGATACCGGCTGCCTGGCTGAGGGCTAAGGAAGTCTTGTTTTTGATGGTTGTAATGCCATTATAGCCAATATCTCCATAGCGGTCAGCATAAGGATCGGCTCCCATGCCCAGGAGCGTGGCAAAGCCGTAATCGCCACTCCAGTCGCGGCGGCCATAGAAGGGTACACCCAGTACTGCTTTTTCTTTTGGTAATCCACGACCTAACCAGTAATTCAGGCACTGAACGGCCAGGTTGTAGGTGGAGTGATCCGGAGGGTTATCATCATACGCCATGATGTTGAGCCAGTCTGCAACAGGGAATAAGGTACTTAGAAAACTATCATCACCATAATCACCTATTACAGCCGCTGTAGCCACACGGCCATTGGCATGCATAGCAGTGGCCAGCTGAGACATTAAAGTCACAAATGCGCTGGCCTGCGTGCCTGCATTAGGGTATTCCCAGTCCAGGTCTACCCCATCCAGGTTATAGGTGTTACAGAAGTTCACCATATTGTTTACAAAGGTGGTTCTGCCACTGGCGGTAAGTGAGAAAGTACGGAAACCCACATCTCCGCCGCCACCACCTACGGAGATGATGACTTTTACCCCTGCGGCATGAGCAGCTGTGACCAGGCTTCTGAGCCTGGCAGGATCGTCAGGTGCCTGCAGGCTACCATCTGAATTAGGGATCAGGAAAGCGTAATTGATATGTGTCAGTTTGCTGTATTGAATAGCGCTGACTGAACCTTCCCAGTTAGGGAAATAGCCAATCACTTTGAATTGTGAAATGGCGTGTAAGGTAAGGGTGAGGAGGATTGCCATGAGACAAAGACTCCTGCGGTATAATGATTGCATAGGATTATTGGATTAATACTTTTTGCGTATAGGTTTTGTTACCGTGGGTAATCTTCAACACATAAAAACCAGCTGCTACATTGCCCGTAGCGATGCTCACTTTACCGGCATTTTCTTTCCGGTAAACAATAACCTTTTGGTTGACATCGACCAGTGCTACCTGTAATGGAAACTTAGCATCATAATTTTTTAAATGAATAGCCAGGGTGCCTCCTTTGGCTACGGGATTGGGATATACCAGCACACCACTTTCCGAATGCACCGTCACATCATCCGTTACAGCCGCCTTACGTGCCGCCGTAGCCGGTACAATTCCAAACTTAAACTGCTCCCATCCCTGCGGATAGGTCCTGCTACAGGTCATCTCTGCCGCACCATTCTCTGAAGACACATACAGTGCATTGCTACTCCTCAACGATACAGTACCATTGTCATTTACAATCCAGTCAAATTTCTCCCAGTCCTGCGCGGTGGTCCGGTTGCAAGTCATAGACTGCGTACCATTTTCAGAGGAGACAAAGAAGCCACCATTACTCAAGGTGATTTTGCCATTTCCACCATCGCCGACCAGAAACTGATTCCAGCTTTGTACCGCTGTCGCATTACAATACATCGGATTTACATTGCCTTTTGAGCTCACATACTGACCGTTATTTCCCTGCAACCAGATGGTCTGACCTATGGGCGCTGTATTGGTCACTTCTCCCCAGGTGAAGGCTTCCCAGCCACTGGCGCTGGTTCTGTTGCAGGTCATGGCCTGTGTACCATTCTCAGAGGAAACGTATAAGCCATTGCTACTTTTTAGAAAGATGGTTCCATCTGGATTCACGATCCAGTCAAACTTCTCCCATCCCTGGTATACATTGCGGTTACACGTAATAGCCTGAGTACCGTTTTCGGAGGAGACAAACAGCGCGCTGTTCCTTAATGCTATTTTGCCATTCCCGGCATCTACTACGTAGAATTTATTGTAGGTTCCTACCGAGTTACTATCACACCACATTGCCCCGCTGCCTCCCCTGGAACTCACATATTTGCCATTAAAGCCTTTCAGCCAGATCGTTTTGCCTACAGGCCCGTTGGCGGCTTGTCCGGGTGCTACGGCGGCAATCGTGTTTGTGTTTTTGATATTATTAGCGAACTTGATGTTGTTCAGTACAGCACTCATATTGCCGGCACCATCCAATACGGAAGGGCCTGTGAGCCGCAGCAGTGCAGCGTTTTCTCCGGCTGTGAGTCGCTTGTAAGTCCAGTGACACCAGCCGACACCAATACTATTCATGGCGGCGATATTGGCAGAGAGCCAGTCATTGCTGTTTTCACCTGTTTCCCCTACCCATACCGGTACATTGTAGGTATTTCTCCAGGCAACAATATTGGCCAGGTCAGAGATCTGGTTAGGATCGCTGTTACCTACCGTTACATCTGTAGAATTCCAGTAGCGGTGGGAATTGTATACCAGGTTAGTAGGATTGGTAAAGGTATACGGCTGCATACTTCCGTAATTGTTACCATAGCCGTTTCCTTCTACCATCAGCAGGTGGGTATCACCTTCTGCACGGACGGCATTGATCAGTCTTTCAAAGATGTCATGCACAGTGGTATTACTGGGCACCTTGTGTGGTTCATTGATCAGGTCATAAAAAGCTACTCCGTCATTGTTGATATAATGACGGGAAAGCGCCTGCCATAAACGAACGGTCATATTACCGTAAATGGCCTGGTTGTACAGGTCATTGCCCACAAAACCATCGTTGATGTTGTGGTCCATACCCTGGGAACCGGGTGCGGCGTGGAGGTCTAAAATCACGTACATGTTGTTCGCCGCCGTCCATTTCAGCAGACTATCGGCCAGGCGGAAACCCTCGGTGTTGGTATCAGTGAACAGGGTATTATTGTTATACCATGTTGTGAGGGCACTGATGTAGGTGGAGACTGCACTTGCGCTGGCATTGGCATGAATCACTTTCAGCCTTTCCGCCCGCTGGGCAGTGGTGAGAAAGAGCTCATAGTGCATGGGCAGGCGCACACAGTTGAAACCGAGAGAGGCAATGTAGTCAATGTCGGCTTTGGTGATAAAATTGTTACGCCAGCTTTGGTAGAAGGCCTCTACCTGGGCATCAGACTGCCCCTGGTCGTAAAGGTATTTCTTGACGGACCACTGGGGGCCATCGCCGCCTTCTTTCATCATATATCCTTCCTGGATTAGCCAGGCACCAAGGCCTACTCCTTTCAGGATGACTTCCTGTCCGGAAGCATTGACGATACGTTTACCATCGGCGTGGAGACGTGAAAGTTGGGCGTTGGCGGGTGTCAGCTTCAGACATGCTAACAGACAGCCGATAATGAGAAAGGATTGCTGTACGCGGCGGATTAGCCCGTACAACCGGTTTTTGTAATGGATCATCATAGAGGGTTTGTTAAAATGGTTTTTTGAATAAAAAATGGTACAGCGCTTAGTAAAAAAGGGAAGTCGTTTGGGGCATAAAATAGTACCAGCCAGACATGAAAATTATTTAATATAAAAAAAGCCGGATCACTGGGTGACCCGGCTTATAACACTTTATTCTTCAATTAGTTTGATGCCTGTTTTCGTAAACTCAATCTTTCTCGCTTTGTACAAACTACCGGTTGTCATCTTAAAAGTCTTCTTACTCATACTGAAGAAGGCATAAATCTCCTCTGGATCTGATTTGTCATGATAAGGCAAATACCCGTCATTTTCCTTCAGTAACCTCATTATCTTCTCGCCCTCATTCTCCACTCTCTTATACCCCATTTCACCCGCGGACACATCCAGCTTATTCTCATCCTTCACCGCTTTCACAAATCCCTTCAGTTTATCCCCGATATCCACGGTCCCGAACACATCTCCATAGTGCAACAGGCCTGTATGTTTCTGATTCACAATACATACAAATCCCAGATCCGTTCTTCTATAGATAATCAGTTCTACAGGATCCTGCTCTTTCACAGTCAGCTCCTCATTACTCAGGTAGGGGTCCAGTTTCTCCGTAGCTGCTACCCTACCCGTTCTTTCATCCAGGTAGATCTTCACCAGGTAGTCCTGTCCCTTCACCATCCTGGTCAGCTGCTTACTTGCCGGCACAAACAAATCTTTCATCAATCCCCAGTCCAGGAAAGCTCCCTGCTCGGTCACCCCTGTACACTTCAGGTTCACAATATCACCCACTACACCATAAGGTTCCTGGTTAGTCGCCGTAAGACGATTTTCCGAATCATGATAAATAAACACCCTGAGCTCATCTCCCCGCTTTGCCCCTTCCGGTACAAAACGTTTTGGCATCAGTATTTCCTGCTCCACGCCGTCCAGGAACAGGCCGTACTCACTCTCCTTCTTGACTCTTAAAAGGTTAAATTCACCTACCTTATACATGTAATATAATATTTGGATAATCGCAAAGGTAAGTAGATTTGTGGTCAAACGCAGGTTTATGGCTTTACTCAAACATATCAATCCTTTCTCGAAAACAAATGAAGATACCGGGTTCAGCGCTACCATCAGTAGCTATGGAGAACGGTTTATCAATAAAGACGGCAGTTTCAATCTCCGCAAAGAAGGCAATCGCCTCTGGGACCGGTACTCCCTTTTTCACATTATGCTTAGCCTGCCTATCTGGGCTTTTGTGCTGGTGATAGTGGGGGCCTTTATCCTTGTCAATCTCATTTACACCAGTATTTACCTGCTGATCGGGGCCGGGGAATTGCAGGGAATCAGTTCCCATACGGCCTGGGGGATTTTTAAAGAAGTCTATTATTTCAGTACTGAGACCTTTACGACGGTGGGATATGGCCGTGTCAACCCGGTAGGTGACGGGGCAAATTTCCTGGCTTCTATTGAGGCCATGAGTGGTTTTCTCTCATTTGCAGTGATAACGGGGCTGATTTATGGCCGGTTTGCCCGTCCCAAGGCTTACCTGGCCTTTAGTGACAAGGCGCTCATTACCCCGTTCAGGGGCCGCAATGCCCTCATGTTCCGCTTTGCCTGCTACAAAGATGGCCACACGCTTACCGATGTCACCGTACAGGTGAATGCAGCTATGCAAATCCATGAAGACGGCAAACAAACCTATCGCTATTATGAACTGCCCCTGGAAAGGCATAAGATTCAAAGTCTGCCTATGAACTGGACGGTAGTACATGTAATAGATGAGCAAAGCCCCTTACTGGGTTTTACGGCGGAAGACATTAAGGTTGCGGACCTGGAATTGTATGTACTGATCAAAGGTTTTAATGATATTTATTCAAATGTGGTGCAGCAAAGGACTTCCTACACCTTTCATGAAATCATTTACAACCATAAATTCGTACCTATGTACAGGGAGACAGCCAAGGGCACTGTTTTGGAAATGCATAAACTGCATGACACCGTGGAGGTAGAAGCGAATGCTGAAATCCTGCCTGTGAGCGCAGTTAGCTGACATTCTTATTTGCCCTGATCATTTCGGGATAGCCCATCTTCCTGGCAAGTGCTGTTACGGCCATCGCAATTCGCTTTGTTTTGGTAGGGGCTGTTTTGGCGCTTTCAATCCATTTCATGAAATAATTCTGGTGTCCTTTGGGGAGGGTATTGAAAAAGCCTAATGCCTCCGGTTCATCCGCCAGGCATTCCATAAATTCCGGTGAGCTCACGGGATTAGGGTTATCATCTACCTGGATCTGTACCTGTAGTTCTGCGCCGGCACGCTTGCCAATACCTTTTCGGAGATCGGCATTCAATGACATGATAAAATGCCCTTCGCCCATAGGGGTCAGTGCAACACCTGCTATTTCAAATTTATCGAGCTTGCCTTTTACCCTGAAGGATTGTTTGAATCCGGGTTTCAATTGCTGTGAGAGTTCAAGAGGGATTTCGATATACGACCATCCCGTCTTCTCTCCCATTTTCTCGAATTTCTTAATAGTGGCTTTGAATTTTATCATAAGTTAAATTTAAATAAAAACGCTTTTGCCAATGGCAAAAGCGTTTTTAAAATCAGGAATTATTATTATCAGATAGGTCTGTCAGCCTGCTTCACACCAAAGGTTGCTGAAGGCTTGCTACCCATATAAATTTCCATTTTACCCCCTTTCATCACATCCTTGTACAGGAAATAAGATTTGTTGTACACAACCCCATTCAGCACCACTTTCTGAATATATTTATTCTCTTTGCTATTGTCTTTTACAACGATCCTGAATTGCTTATTACCGGCTAACCTGATCACTGCCTGGTCCATCAGTGGGGAACCAAATACAAAAGTACCGTTCATAGGGTTCATTGGATAGAAGCCCATTGCAGACAATACATACCATGCACTCATCTGACCTGCATCTTCATTTCCACACAAACCATCAGGCTTATTAGTATAGTACTTATCCATTGATTCTCTCACGATATCTGCGGTTTTCCATGGCTGACCGATCACAGCATACAGGTAAGCAACGTGATGACTAGGCTCATTACCCTGTGCATACTGGCCAATCATACCGGAGATGTCAGGAGAACTACCCTGGCCCAGTGAGGAAGACATATGGAAGAAAGAATCCAGTGAGGTCTGGAATTTCTTTTCGCCGAACAGGTTTACCAGTCCTTTAGCATCCTGCGGTACCAGCCAGGTGTATTGCCAGCCATTACCTTCGCAATAGTCATTGGAACGGTGCTTAGCTTCCAGGGGATCGAATTCTTTCCTGAAACTGCCATCTGCCAGCCGGCCTACGAAGTGACCTCTGGATGCATCCCAATATTGTTTATACAAAGCAGCTCTGCTGGTGAAGTAAGCGGCATCTTTGGTTTTACCAAGTTTCTTTGCCATCTGTGCCACGCCATAATCAGCGATGGCATATTCCAGTCCCCATGCCACAGACTCGATGGTCATGCTATCAGCAGGGATGTATTTTAAATCCTGTACAAACTGCAGACCACCTGTTTTCCTCATAGCAGTGCTTCTTACCGCTTCGTAAGCGAGGGCTACATCCGCAGGGTCCAGCAGTCCTTTCATATAAGCATCAGCAATCACCGGGATAGCCGGGTTACCAATCATACAATCGGTTTCACAACCTTCCAGCGGCCAAACCGGCAGGCGGCCCTGTTGTTTGTACACCATCAGCATAGAATGTACCATGTCCTTTACCAGGGTAGGATCGATCACGGACATCAGGGGATGCAGACCGCGGTAGGTATCCCAGAGGGACATCACGGTATAGTTGGTAAATTTCTGATTGGTATACACTTTCTTGTCAGTACCACGATAATCTCCATTGTGGTCATTGAACACTGCCGGGAAGAAATGACTATGATAGAGTGCTGTGTAGAAGGTTGTCTTCGTTGCATCGTCCGCAGTGAAATCGATCTTGTTCAGATCTTTATTCCATGCCAGATCAGCATCAGCTTTTACTTTTTCGAAATCCCATCCCGGTACCTCAGCGGCGATGTTGCCCAGTGCATTTTCTTCACTCACCGGAGAAATACCTACTTTCAGATAGAGGTCAGGATGGCTGGCGGCGTTAAAGTACATAGCGGCTTTAACACCTTTGCCTGTTGCCTTCGTACCTGCCACAGCGTCGTTGAGATTGAAGAGGTTCAGCTGTGTGATAGGTTGCGAAGTTTTGATCGCAAAGAAGAGGCGCTGATCATTTGCCCATCCTTTGGAGAAACGGTAACCTACAAAAGTCGTATCATTTATCTTTTTGATAGTCGTCTCTACCGGAGCATCCCAGCACATGCTGAATTCCAGGTCAATCAACAGGTGAGCGCTATCAGCATTGTCGAAATGGTAGTGATGGAAACCAACTCTGGTAGTGGCAGTCAGTTCTGCTTTTACCTTGTATTTGTCCAGGTAAGTAGCATAATAACCGGGTTTTACTACTTCGTTGGCTCTCCTGAAATTGGAACCGTAACCAGTGCTCATATCCAGGCGGTGAGCGGGCTGTAATTCCAGGTGGCCACTGGCAGGAACGATCATCAGGTCATTCAGATCCCCGATACCGGTACCACTCAGGTGTGTATGTGTAAAACCAAGAATATCTTCACTGATGTAATTATAACCGCTACACCAATCCCATCCATTGAACTGATCCCAGCTCTGCATCGTCTGACTGGGGCCGAGCTGCACTGCACCATAAGGTACATTCGCACCTACAAAGACGTGTCCATGGCCCTGCGAACCGATGTAGGGATTGACGTACCGGGTAAGAGATTTATCCTGAGCATGGCCTGCCTGTGAAAATAGGCTGGAGGCGAGGATAATAGTTGAAAATAACGTTGAAACTGTGCAATTCTTCTTCAATTCACATAATTTTAGACCTGTTTATAAAATAAGTTGGCAATTAGCTTTCAATACGTGACAATTGCCAAAAATAATGAAATAATTAGCAAAACCCAGCTCAACTATGTTAATCTGCGAAACTGAACGGCTGATTGTTCGCAAGTTTACCCTTGACGACGCTCCCTTTATTATGACCTTGCTCAATTCTCCAAATTGGATTGAGTTCCTTGGCGACAGGAATATCCACACTGTGGCCGATGCGCAGCTCTACCTGACCAATGGCCCGCTGGCGAGTTATGCACAGCGGGAATTCGGACTTTATCTCGTGGCATTGAAAGGCACCAATGTGCCTATTGGGATGAGTGGATTGATCAAAAGAGATGGCCTGGAGCATGTGGATGTAGGCTTCGCCCTGCTACCCGAATATACCGGGCAGGGATACGCCTACGAAGCTACGAAGGCAGTGTTGGATTATGGATACAATACCCTCCGGTTGCCGCATATCGTAGCCATTGCACGGGCCGACAATAAAAATTCTGTTGCTCTCCTGGAAAAACTGGGAATGAAATTTTCAGATAATATAATGCTCCTTGGCATAGAACATCCCTTATGTTTGTTTAAATAGTTTCCTCCTCCAATGGAAGTACTTCAGCTTTTTCTTCCGCAGCGGCAGCTGTTGGCATGACTGGTGGCAAAGGTCCGAAGATCAGGGCCTGATAGGGTGCCAGGTTCAGATTCCCTCCTTCCAGCTCAAAAGTCAGCATATTATTTACGAGCGGCTCTATATCCGCGTCCACCAGGAATGGCAGTTTGTATACTACGGTTTCCTTCGAAAAATTAAGTACGATCAGGAACATGGTCCCGTTCAGTGTGCGCGTATACGTGTAGACCTGTGGATGGGCCGCATCATATAATTGATACCTGCCATAAACCAATACAGGCTGGTGTTTACGCAGCAATACGACCTGTTTGAAGAACTGAAGAATAGAACGATCGTCTTTTTCCTGCGCAGCTTCGTTGATGAGGGTATAATTTTCATTCACTTTGATCCAGGGCTTACCTTCGGTGAAACCGGCATTGGTACTGGTATCCCATTGGAAAGGTGTGCGGCTGTTGTCTCTGGCCGCCATTTGCTGATCCAGGAGAAAACGGGCAGTGTCCTCCCCTTTGCTTTGCAGGTATTTGTACATATTGATGGTATCGATGTCTTTATAATCATCAATACTTTCAAAACGGATGTTCGTCATACCGATTTCATCGCCGTTGTAAAAGATGGGAGTTGCCCGCATGGTGAGGAGAAAAGTAATCAGCATCTTTGCAGATACTTCCCTGTAAGTTTCAATATCACTGCCCCAGCGGCTCACCATTCTGGGTTGGTCATGATTGGTGAGGTAAATGGTGCCCCAGCCACCGGTTTCATATATTTTATCCCAGCTTGTATACAGGCGTTTTAATTCTACAAGGTCAATGCCTTTGGGGTCGGGTCTTTTGTAGGCATCTTTGAGATAGCCAAGGTGCATGCCTTCAAAGTGGTAAAGCATGTGGAGTTCCTTCCTGTTTTCTTCCACGAAATGTAACGCTTCATTGATGGTGATGCCTGCTGCTTCGGCCAGCGTGGTGATATTCGTATTTTCCAGCACTTCCCTGTTCATCTCCTGCAGATAATCATGCAGATGTGGCCCATGTGCGTAATAGGCTCCCCAGTCATGTGTTTCAATTTCCGGCCAGCTGGTGTCTTTGCTGATATAACAAATAGCATCCAGTCTGAATCCATCCACACCCTTATTGATCCAAAAGCGCATGATATCGTATACTTCTTTTCGCACCTGTGGATTTTCCCAGTTCAGGTCAGGCATCTTTGCAGAGAAGTAATGCAGGTAATAGCTATCGGTTGCTTTATTGTAAGTCCATGCCTGGCCGGATGGATCGAAATGACTATAGCGGAAAGGTGGTTTACCTTTTTCAGCAGGCCACCAGTGATAATAGTTATAATAAGGGTTTTCCCTTGACTGGCGGGCACCCTGGAACCAGGGGTGTTCATCGCTGGTATGGTTCACAACCAGGTCCAGCAGCAGTTTAATATTGCGTTGATGCAATCCCTGAAGTAACATATCGAACTCTTTCATGGTGCCGTACTCGGTCATGATATCGTAGTAGTTGCTGATATCATACCCGTTGTCATCATTGGGAGAGCCGAAAATGGGGTTGAGCCAGACGGTGTCTATGCCCAGGCTTTCCAGGTAATCGAGTTTCGATATAATGCCAGCCAGATCGCCGATTCCATCGCCATTGCTATCTTTGAAGCTGCGGGGATATATTTGATAAATGATACTTTCCTTCCACCACATAATTTTTTTTTGTTTGTAACGTGCAATTTTTAAGCCGGTCATACTGTAGAAATAAAACACCGAAAATGGCTCTAAACCCGCTGGCATAATATTCTCGGTAAAAGGTTAAAACTGAATTAATTGAAAACAGAATATACATTTACCGGATCTACCATTCTTGATAATGGAACCGGACTATTTTGTGTTTGGGCTCCCTTCAGAGAATCCGTTTCATTGCTGGTAAAAGCACCGGAGCCCGCCATAATTCCCATGCAGAAGAATGAAGAAGGCTATTGGCATGTAACGGTGCCTGACGCTTCGCCGGGTATGACTTACAATTATTTGCTGGATGGTAAGCTGGAACGGCCTGATCCTGCATCACGATATCAGCCGGAAGGTGTGCATGGTCCATCTGCATTGGTAGGGGATAACTTCAAATGGTCCGATGAAACATGGAAAGGCCTTGATCTGCATGAAATGATCATTTACGAAATTCACACGGGTACATTTACAGCATTGCAGAATTTTAAAGGCATCTTATCTAAACTCAATTATCTCCGCGCACTGGGTATTAATGCCATCGAAATCATGCCCATTGCTCAGTTCCCCGGTCATCGGAACTGGGGTTATGACGGTGTATATCCTTTTGCAGTACATAATACTTATGGTACTCCCAATGAGCTGAAGGCACTTGTAAACGCAGCACACCAATATGGCATTGCTGTGATACTTGATGTAGTATATAATCACCTGGGACCAGAGGGCGCTTATTTTTCGGACTTTGGACCCTGGTATACAGATAAATATAAAACACCCTGGGGTGCGGCGATCAACTTTGACGATGCGCATTCTGATGCAGTGAGAGCTTACTACATACGGAATGCACTGATGTGGCTGGAGGAATATCACATCGACGGATTAAGGCTGGATGCAGTGCATGCCATCTGGGATAGTAGTGCGAAGCACTTTACCGAAGAACTGGCTGAGGCGGTGAATACACTTTCGCATGCCACAGGCAGGAAGAAAATTCTTATAGCAGAAATAGATTTCAACAATCCAAGGTATATCACGCAGCCTGACAAGGGTGGTTACGGTATGCATGGGCAATGGGTGGATGAGTTTCATCATGCATTGCATGTGGTGCTGACGAAAGAGAAGGACGGATATTATGAAGATTTTGATGGACTGCCTTCGCTGGCGAAGGCATGGAGAGACAGCTACGTGTATACAGGACAGTATTCGCAGCACAGGAAGCGGAAGTTCGGAGTGCCACCCCATAATCTTTCCTATGACAAGTTTATTGTGTTTACACAAAACCATGATCAGGTAGGCAATAGAATGCTGGGAGACCGGCTGGCGGCACAGTTGCCGATGGAGGCCAATAAACTGGCGGCAGCGATGTTGTTGTTATCTCCGCATACGCCGATGTTGTTTATGGGAGAAGAATATGGGGAGACACGACCATTTCTTTATTTCACGAGTCATGGAGACGAAGAGTTGTCTAAGGCAGTGAGTGAGGGACGAAAGAATGAATTTAAGGCATTTTCATGGGCGGGTGATGTCCCGGATCCGCAATCGGGCAAAACGTTTGACCAGTCAATACTCTCCTGGCCGACACCCGGGCCTCTGCTGGAATATTACCGGTACCTGATAGCCTTGCGCAAGACAAGAAGAGCTTTGTTGAATACAGAAAGAGATAATATCTGGGTGAACATGCCGCAGCCCGGAGATGTTATATTATCAGTCGAACGCGCGGGTAATGATGATCGTTTGCTGCTCCTGTTCAATTGCAGTGATCAGCAGGCGGTGTTTCTGCATAACCGTCCTCATTTGTTACATAAAAAGTTTGATTCATCAGTAGCTATCTGGCAGGGCCCCGGCCCGACTGCGCCGGATGAAGTTGCAGAGGGTACTGCTATTACTTTACAACCATACTCAGCCATTATATATGAAATCGTATAATCCGCCGACCGCTACATATCGCATACAGTTTCATGCGGGGTTTACATTTAAGCAACTGAAAGAGATTATCCCTTATTTACATACACTGGGCATCTCGACCATTTATGCATCGCCCATTTTTAAGGCAACGCCTGGTAGTCAGCATGGGTATGATGTTACTAACCCGCATATGATCAATCCCGAGATTGGAACGATCGATGAATTGCGGGAAATTCATCAGTTATTACAGCAGCGTGATATGACCTGGTTGCAGGATATTGTGCCGAATCACATGGCGTTTCATGCTGAGAATACGCGATTGTATGACGTGATGGAGCGGGGGCCTTTGTCACCTTATTACTATTATTTTGATATAGACTGGCATCATCCTGATTTTGCAGGAAAGTTGATGGCACCAGTGCTGGGCAAGCCATTAGCCTCGTGTATTGGCGATCATGAGATTAAATTAGGGATCACCCCTTCGGGGTTTACAATCAACTATTACCAGCAGGTCTTTCCGCTTTCGGTGACGGCGTATGAGTTGATCAGCGATCAATTGGTGGATAGTGATGCATTGCCGGTAACGAAGTTGTTTGCTTCTTTGTATCAGCGGGCTACGGCGGGAACATCATTGGATGACTGGACGAGTCAGAAACGGGAGCTGATGGCGGCAGTAAAAGATTTGGGGATCCTGCAGGCATTAGTGGATAAGGTCAATAACAATACTGAGTTATTGACGAAGGTATTAGCCAGACAGGATTACCAGCTAACCTGCTGGAGTGATGCAGATAAGGCGATCAATTACAGGCGGTTCTTTACAGTGAATGAGTTGATAACATTGAGGATGGAGACGCAGGAAGTGTTTAATGAGTATCATACCTTTTTGCATACCTTGTATAGAGAGGGCCTGGTGCAGGGATTGAGGATTGACCATATAGACGGTTTGCAGGATCCGGAGACTTATATAGAGCGGTTGCGGCAGTTGTTTGGGCGTAATTGTTATATCATAGCGGAGAAGATTTTGGAAGCGCAGGAAAGTTTGCCTTATAAATGGGCTTTGCAGGGAACGAGTGGGTATGAGTTTTTGTCTTTCGTGAATCATTTGATAACTTATCAGAAGGGCCTGTTGGAGTTGAAAGAGTTTTATGATTCCTTGCTGGCATCAGAAGGTGGTTCCAATTCATCATCGGGAATGGCTTCTTATGAGGACATTGTATTAGAGAAAAAGAGGCTGATTTTGGAGCGGCATATGGGTGGTGAATGGGAGAACCTGGTTCGCTTGTGTTATACGCTTAAATTGGCGGATGCGAGGGTTAACAGGGATTTATTGAAGGAGGCGATTGGCTTGTTTATGGTTTGTTTGCCGGTGTATCGTTTGTACCCGGGACCGGGGGACACAGCCGTAGATGAGTTGGTAGTGGCTACATTTGCGCGGATGCGGTCATTGAACAGGTCTGCGGAACCGGCTATATTGTTATTAGAGCAGTGGTGGGAGGAGAATAAATTGCCGTTTTTAATGCGGCTGATGCAGTTTACGGGGCCATTGACGGCGAAGGGTGTGGAAGATACTACGTTCTACGTGTATAATGCGTTGCTGTCGTTTAATGAGGTGGGGGATAGTCCGGCGACAGTTCCGGTCAATTTTCACCAGTTGATGATTGTCAGGCAGCAGCAGACTCCGCATTCGTTGAATACGACAGCTACACATGATACTAAGAGAGGAGAAGATGGGAGGATCAGGTTGAATATGTTATCATTATTTACGGAGGAGTGGAAGGAATTGATTGGGAAATGGCGGGAG
Source organism: Chitinophaga silvisoli (assembly GCF_003412465.1). GTDB lineage: Bacteria > Bacteroidota > Bacteroidia > Chitinophagales > Chitinophagaceae > Chitinophaga > Chitinophaga silvisoli. The sequence continues at coordinate 1,248,909 of NZ_QTJV01000001.1, read as the reverse complement.
ATGAATCAGCCAGGGATAAAGTTGAATGATGAGTATTTTATTTATCAGAGTATAATCAGTGGGTATGCGGGAAGCGGGAATTCAGGTTCCGGTTATTCAGGTTCCAGTGAGATGTCACCTGAGTTCATTGAGCGGTTACAGCAATATATGACCAAGGCCTTGCGGGAAGGAAAGGTAAATTCGAGTTGGTCTTCGCCGGACGAAGAATATGAAAAAAAGGTGACAGATTTCATTTCGAGGATTTTGCAGTCAGGGCCGTTTTTAGAAACGCTCCTCCCCTTTATTGAAAAACTGGATAGTTATGCTTATGTGGGTTCATTAGTACAGACGTTGGTTAAACTCACTGCTCCAGGGATTCCGGATACTTACCAGGGGACTGAGCTGTGGGATTACAGCTTTGTAGACCCGGATAACAGAAGGGCGGTGGATTATAGTGTTCGCTCTCAGTTACTAAAAGATATATCTGGTATTTCCGGTCCGGCACTATTTGAATACCTGGAAGCTCATAAGAAGCAGGGGGCAGAGAAGCTTTACCTGACCTGGAAGGCATTGCATTGCCGGAAGCATTATCCGAATTTGTTTTTGGAAGGGGATTATCTGCCTTTACAGACGAGTGGTACGAATGTGTTGGCATATGCAAGGGTGTATAAGCAGGAATGGGCGGTAGTGGTGATTCCCTTACCTGATCAGCAGCCGGTAACGGCTTCGGTGTTATTGCCTACGGGGGCTCCGGTGCGTTGGAAAAATATTTTTACGGAGGAGGAGATTGAGGGGAAAGGCGCGATAGAAGCGGATTTGTTGTTTAAGAAGTTTCCAGTGGCGTTGCTGATTCCAGAAAATATTTAGGGAGAAATTTGGAGGTATTGAAAAAGTGCGTACATTTGCATCCCCTAACACGGTAATCAGTTGCCCAGATGGCGAAATTGGTAGACGCACTGTGTTCAGGTCGCAGCGCTCGCAAGGGTGTGCTGGTTCGAATCCAGTTCTGGGCACAAAATGGCTCTGTAATCAATTGATTTACAGGGCCATTTTTAATTTATGCTTGTCAATAATTCATAGGTTTTAACGCATTCTACCACTATATTGACAAGCAATTGACAAGCAGAAATTGTCCTAATACTCACACCTTTTCCTGGTGGAATTGGCAAAAACAAAATTCCTGGGATTCTTCTAATCGATCTATTGCCTACCCTTCCCTAAATGGCAGAATTAGAAAGGTAAAACTGGCAGCCCTGACAGCTGTTCAGGAAAAATTTCGAAAAATTCTTTTTCCACTATTATTTCCACTTATATCCGCATTCTTTAACGCCACCCTTAAAACGATAAATAGATCGCCTTATATCTATGGCACGGCATACCCATTGTTCACAGTATCCTATAACCCAAAAGCCGCAACGATATGAAAATAGGATCTTACCTAAACAGGACGAAAGATAAAGGATCTATTATTATGACTATGGCCGGCTTCCCGGACAGCGACCCGCTATAGGAGTATTTACTTATACCAAACCGAAGAACCAGACTGAAAAGAATCATAATAAGCAAGCCTTAGATAAGCATTTTCATTTTGATGTAAATGTATAATCCCAAAAATCATCCTCGAATTCCTTGAGGGTAAATTTCGCTGGCCCGTTTGTCTGAGCATCTTTAAGATTATCAATGAGGAGATACAGGAAGTTGATCTCCGTTATCTGACCAGTGTTGGTGGCGAGGTATCCCTCAATGGCTTTTACTGTCTTGTCATAATTTTCAGTAGACTGAATACCTATGTTGTAGATTCCATCAGTGGCCTGCTGAACCAGATATCTCTGCCGGTAGTCATTGGCTTGACATGTTCTACCCAATGTGATCAGCTTAAACAATTCCGGTAACGCATCACAGTTCGTAAGTTTTGGCAGTCCCTGAATATGTAAATTCGACTCCCCGGGGTTTGCAATGATATAGGCGGCGAGATATTGAACGCCTTCCACTGAATTCAGGGCGGTCAGATGACCTGCTATTGTCAGACGTTCCTCCTCTCCCCAGGTAGCATCCAATAACAATGGTTTCAGATATTCAATGAAAGCTGCAGGATCCGGGGTGTTCTTTCTGTAAGCGTCAATGGCTCCCAGACGCACTGTTACATCCTTGGCGTTCATCATAATATCACGAATTAATTCGAGATCCTTTGTCTCACTAGCAAAATAATTCAAGAACTCAAAGGAAAAATTTATTTTTTCTTCCGCGTTGATATACCGTGCCTTTATTGCCGGAAATACTTCCATAATATTCTGCTTGACTGCATATACCGCACTTGGGACCCAAAAGCTATGAGGCAGTTCTGTATTGTTTACATTGTCAATTATGCGGGCCTTCAGTTTACTGGCTCCCAATTTTTCCGCGATAAATTCAATAACACCATTCTGTACCTGGAATGTACCTGTTTCAGGATCTATTGTAAGTGCCAGCAATAACTCTTCCGGAAAAGATACCGGCAGGTGTTGTGCGAACCAGGCGATAGGCTTAAGCAAATCCCAATGTTGCAACAAATTCTCCTGGATATGCTCTTTAACGGCGACTGCTATACTGTACTCAGTTATTGTTTGGAGCTCTTCTGCACTGAACTTTCTGCTTTCAATGTGATAACCTTGAGAACATTCATAAATAAGCTTTAGAAACAGCTGCTTGAAAGCATTGCTGTTCTCAATCCAGTCTAGTGCCTGTTCTGCCGTAGGCAGTGGACCGGAATAAGTCAGGTGGTTGAATACCTTATATGTCAGCGGAGACAATCTTTCCATTCCCTGAATCCGGGTGCGCAGTTCATAACGTGATAATATTTTGCCATTTTCTAACCCAAAGATCGATTTGATTTCAGCCTTCAACGTAACAAAATCAAATAGCTGTTGAATCAGCTTTTGAAAATGTTGTTCCGGGGAGACAGTTGTGACTGCTTTCTCTACTACAAGACCGAGTGAACTATCTCCCGCAAACATCCTCTCCAAAGCCAGCTGTCCGTCGGTTTTTGCACGGCCCATAGTTTGGAATTTCAGCATCTCATAAAGCTCCTTGATTTCTGTACTGGAAACCCTGCCATTGTTATATTCACTTTGCAGCTCCAGCACAACAGCTTCAGTGATCATTAACTCAGCAAACTCTTTTTTCATATACGATGTCGCAGTCGGATCGCTCAGCATCATCAGGATAGCCTGTAATACCGTTCCTGTTTTTTCAAAGAATGTGAGATAATATCGGTCATCCCGAACATGCAGACCAAACTTTGACTGGCTGATCATATCCATTATGACATTGAAGAAAGTCGGATCTTTTGCGTAGAGCGAAGCCGCGGTTTCAGTTAATGCCGTAAGAACTCTGATTTTATCATCCTTGTACAAAATTCCGTTATGTGGTTTTTTGCTGTAATAGGCGAGAAACTCTTTAATGGCAGCCGGCGTTGATAACGCCGAAATCGCCCGTACCAGGTTGCTCCCTTCATCCATCAGGGTAGTACCACTGCGTTCATTTGGCCCGATAAGCCTTTCAAAATCAATGCCATCCAACAATACGGAAATATATTTATCAGAAGTATTACTTGCAATAATCAACTTGTACAGCCCTGCCCGGATATCTTCATTGTTTCTGTCCTTGTATAGGGATATACACTGATCAACAAATGGAAGATCAGAGGAACCGTACAGCCTCCCAATAACAGACATGATCTGGTGGACATATCCAGGATTTCCCTCGGCGTTCTTCAACATATCTAAAAGAATCCCTTTCAGCTCACTCAGAAAAGGTGAGATACCTTGAGGGCTAATATATTTGATCACCCTCAATACACTGCTGTATACACTCTCTGAGTCTTTCTGCGCAACTAAAATGTCCAGAAGGTATCTAGTGAAACCTCTGGTTTCTGAGAACCGGGCAAACTCTTTGTCATTATAGCGGCGGGACGACATCCAGACACCTCTTTTACGGAAAAATTCAAACAGACACACAGCGACGTCTGTACGTATTGATTCATCCACGCGATCCCGTTCAAAACGTATCATTGCAGCGGGATCATTATTCACCAGCCAATCCAGCAGTTGAGCCTTTTTTTCTTCTGATAGTATGGTTATAAGAAAAGAGAGCGTATTTATCCAGTATTGATCAACCGTAAGCACATGCTTTACAGCTATGATCTGTATTATTTTTAATACAGTAGAATCTGCCAGCACCTGCGCTGTCAATATCTCCTGAATGTTATTGTGATCGAACTTCCAGGTTCGGGTCTGGGAGTCAAATTGCAGGAAGGGTAAATAACGTAGCATTTCTTCATCATCAGCTGACTGTTGCAGGATTTGCACCACTTGTTCTTCAGAAAGGACTTTCGTGCCGAGTCTTGCCATTAACATGGCCAGCTTTTTCAACAACAGGTGTATTTTCGCCGGAACAAGCGTAAGTGGGGTGGTGTTTTTATACTTTTCCACGTTCTGCTCAATTGCATCCGTAATTGTGAGGTGAAGAAGCTCCGATCTGCCGACAGCCAGATGCTTATTCTTTTCGTAAAACGCAAGCAGCATCTTAAGAAAATATGCCTTCCCCGCGATGTCCTGAAACTCGCTGTCATTAAGTGCCTGCATGAACCGCCCGTTGTCGCCGGGTATTAGTTTGTTCACATAATCCTCTATTACCTGTTGATCAATATCATCCAGAAAATAAACCTTTGCATTAGTAATGGTACCGCCTACCCCATTAACAGGGAGTTTATAAAAGTTGGTTCTGCAGGTGACAACCACTTTCATAGTAGGGTTAGCTGCAATAAACGCATTGATCTTGTTTTCTGCTGTTTGAAGATGTTGACTACTGACGTCATCCAACCCTTCAAACATTACAACCAGTCTCTCAGCCGGGAAATTCTGCCAATAATCCGGAAGTATCTGATCTATGTCCTGACCAGTGTAGTTTACCAAGGAGACTTCCATTGGAAGGAAACGACCGTCCGCCCATAAATCCTTTTGAACATGATTTACTTCAAATGTTTTTCCGCTACCTGAGGTAGCCAGCAGAGTAACTACCTGGTTATCGATCACAACCTGGGTGAAGTTTACCCTTAGAGGGGAATCGAAAAACACTGCCAGAGGGTCAGTGTCTTTACCATATTCAATGACTGACCGTGTCAGATAAACATCACCCGGGCTTCCTTTTTTTGCCTGCAATTCAGCGGTGAGAACAGAAGGTTGCTGATTGGGATCTCTGTAAAACTCAAACAGTCCATCTTTATGTGACTTTACTGCTAGTGGCTTCAGCTGCGGCTGTTGTTTGTACCCGTTGCCTTTGAGTATGCTAGCAATATGATAGTGCAGTTCAATAACATCGATTTTGTCAGCGGATTTCAAGGTTTTCGCAAATGCCACAACGGTAGGGCTGCCTTGTCCCTTTTTTCCGTCTGTGACATTTTCTTCTCCACCGGAACTCAATATCCACCTGGAGTAAAGTCCGGGAGTGGCGTATGGATTAAAGCTTGCAACCGAGTTTAATCTCACATGAAGTGAACCGGAGAAGCAGCAGTCTGCAAAGAGAAGGATATTGGCGGCCCCCATGCCGTCAATATAGCTAGCCATTTCATCGCCGGTAATAAGTTGGTGAGGCCCGTCATTGTAATCATGCGTGATAAAGTCCATTTTCTGACTCACCATATTCAGTTCGCCATGGCCTGCAAAAAGTATGACAATATCATCCTCCATCTGGCTTTCTTTCTGCAATGTCTCCAGTGCCTGTAAAATACCTGCCCTAGTAGCCTCCCCATCCTTTAAAATCACCGGATTATCATAACCGAATGGTTTCAGGGCAGCTTGCAGGTTTACAATGTCAACATCCGTATTATATAGTTTGCCATATTTGCCCGAAGGATAATCATTGATCCCAATCATTAATAATCTCTTCTTCGACATTTCTTTTCTTTATTCAGCTTGTTATCACTTGGTTTCTATAATCAGAGCACATCAGCTGTACACTTAGTGACGGCCTTTCTTTCTGTACCTGTGTCTATTCTAAGTTAAAAAACTCCCGGCGATATTTTATCTTTTGTCAAGTAAAATGTGCATAACTAAAGGGCGGAGACACTTTGGAATTCACTGGGTATTGAGTTCCGTTTCCAGACAGGATAATTCCTTTTTGCTCAGTAGGAGGGGATATAACTTAGGTACTCCCCTTTTATTAGACAGCAATAGGTGGGTTATTATTTAATGAATCAATCTATTACTACTATTATAAAGTTTCTCTTTTTTTGTTAGTTTTTTTCTCTTTGTGAATAGCTGTGAATATGTGGATAACCTATCAGCAGCGGCATAAACATCAGCAAGAGTAACATATCCAAGGCCTTGATGTTTTCTTTCCCAATTATAGAATTCCACATAGCTGTGAATTCCTTTGTATAATTCCAGCGTACTGTCGTAAGCATTGAGATAGATGTTTTCGTATTTGATGCTACGCCAAAACCTCTCAATACAAATATTGTCCGTAGCTCTTCTGACACCATCCATGCTGATTGTCATCTCAATATTTAATACTGCTGAGGTGAATTCCTCACTGGTTAACTGGCTTCCCTGATCTGTATTTAAGATTTCAGGTGCGCCATACGTGGAAAGGGCCTTTTGAAAAGCTTCCAGGCAGAAATCAACAGTCATTGTATTACTTAGCGTCCAGGATAACAGATACCGGCTATGCCAGTCTATAATCGCACACAGGTACATAAAACCTTTTGCCAACGGAATGTAAGTGATATCCATGATCCAAACAAAGTTGTTTCTGTCCATATTAAGCCCCTTCAGCAAGTATGGATACTTCTTATGGTACCCTGTCAAGAATTCAGGATGTTATTCAAAGCAGGTCAAATAAGGCAAAGCAAAGTATGAGCCGTAAAGGGAATTGCTGAGATAACAGTGTATGTGAAAACTTGTTCAAGATTCTCAAGTCAGAAACAGGATTTAATATAATTTACGATTCATTTGAAGTCACCAGAAGAGAGATATTTGAGTTTATAGAAATTTGGTATAATTGCAGGAGAATACATTCCCGGCTGGAATATATGGCACCTGAGCAATTTGGAAATTCTTTCATCAAACAAGCTGCTTGACTAAATGTCTATTTTCTTGTTGCAAATCCAATTTAACTTTCATTGCCAAAATCTCCTTTTAGTGTAATTAAGAAATGAAAGGAAAGGCCATCTGTCCCGGCGCCTAGGCGTATGGCCCTTATTTTTCACTCATTGGATCTTTAAACGTTGTCAGGCTCCATTTCCTTTAAAAGGGCCTCAATAAATTCAACTCCCGCCTCTGACACCAAGACGGAGGGAAATGCTGTAATGAATAACCCTCTTTTGTTGTATTTAGGAGTAAACTGCATCTTGAAATACCCAGTGTCACAGTAGCATTGATAGGGCTCGTTATTTTTCATAATTATACCTTTCTCCCTTAGCAGTTTGTAAAGCTTGTTTCTACCCGTTTTTCCAATTTTTTTCGCGGTCTGAGCCATCGTAAACCATGCTCCTTCTTGGAGCTTCTCATTTCTTATCATATTTAGTCGTTTTATGCCATCAGACGATCCAGTACAATATGTACTGACCGGCTTCCGACTCCACTGCAATATGGTCAAAACATGAATCAACAAAAATAGCTTAACAACATAGCTTAACGGCCTAACCTAATACACTATATTAATTTTCAACAAACTACGCTTTAAAACAAAATAGCTTAACGCATCAAAAGTTAAGCTTTTGATTAAGGTTAAGCATCAGTTTTACCCGATTTCACCGCCAACATCGAAATAATCATTTTGTCGATGGCGATGCGATACTGGTCCTCCGTTTTTCGATGTTTCGTGGTCGTCGAGTAACTCACTGGCAGATTATTAAGTGGGCGATCATCCGCATCGACAAAAACAAAATGCAGTCGCTTCAGGAAATCAGACTGCAAATTCTGAGGGTCGATCAGTCCCTTGTCGCACAATTGTTTGAATAGATAAAAAAGCGGTTGCTTATTCACTGTCTTACTACGTGCTGTACAAGTCCATCTAATTCTCAGGGGTGTTTCGCAGCTCTTTCCGCTGAACGCACTGGCTAAGATCTCCAAGGAGGTTTCCTGAGAGATGCATATACCTTTCAAATGCGAGGAGAAGATTGCTACAAACCGTTCCAAGGGAATTCCTACTACTTGGAATACTTGTATATTAGGCAATGGTAGTGCTTGCACAAACGGAGTGTCGGCGGCCGGTAGAAGTGGGCTGTCTTTCAAAACGGCTTCAATAATTTCGTCAGGCTTACCACAAAAGACATTATATCTCTCCAACAGATATTTTATCATACTACGAGCGAATCTCTCCAGGAAGTCATACTTCTCATAGTCTTTATGCTGGGGTATTTTTTTTAGGAAATATTTTAGATGTTCCAGACACCTATTTACGTAAAATTCCGCCTCCGAATGGTTAAGGCATACACTTATACGATCATCAATCAACGATCGGCTTTGCTGATATTGGGAGTACATCACAGAAAAAAGTTTGTCACCAAACCTGGATTTATGTTGTGTCCAATCTCCAGTTTCGGAATCTTGCTCCCAATATATAGTCGTCTCGGTCTCTTTGTCCCAGGCAAGTTCGGTTACGTGGAAGTAGTCGTCTGCGGAAGGCATGAAGGCTTGCCTTAGCTTAGTAATCCCATTGCGAAAAAAAAGATAATCGAAGTATTCAAATGGCTTGTCCTGCGAAGATTCGTCAGGATCAGGTTTCATTGTGGGGGGCACTCTAAAGTCTGCCTGATTGGTCGATTCGATACCTTCCTTTAAGAGTAACAAGAATGCATACATTTTCACCAGATAATGATCCATCCAGTAGAAATGCTCCTGAAAATCCTGTTCTGTTTTGATTATTTTATTCAGCTCATCTCCTTCCGAAATGTTAGAAAATGAGAATTGCTTATGACAATAGAGTCCAGTCGATTGCGTGATTAGTTGTCGTTGGCAAGCTTCAATCTCCACTAAAAAATGCGCCAAGAATCTTAGTTTTTCCAGCTTCAAGTATACTTCGTCGACCATCCCTTCTAAGGACTGGATCGCTTTGTACATAGTATTCTGGAGGCGCTGTTTATATTTGGTAACGCTATCCTGGTAGTTAAACCGTATGACCTCCGAAGTCACATCCTCACCATCAACTTTTGCCACCAAGGCCTCCAGCGTGACCGAGGCTCTACCGACTAGTTCTAAAAAACTTACGAAATCGTCTCCAAACCTGAAGTCAAAAGTTCTAACTGATCCTTTTATCATATTCTCCTTAGTAGTTTACTGGATAATTTACTGCTGCAACAAATTAGCTCAATCTCATGTTTTCTCAAAATTGCATTAACTCGAAGTGAGTATTCCAAATAGATAAGACAATTTTAGATAGCTTTTGTTGACCATAAGATCTGCAACTTTTAAACATCGGACCAATCAGCAACGACAGAAGCGATGAAATGTGGATAGATAACTGTTTCGGCAGCAGATCGTATTTATTGAATCACTAATAGTAAACATTTCATATGGATCAGATGAGTATCGAGTGGCTACAGGTGATTCCATTGAACTCTGTAAGAACCCTAATTTCCCGGAACCGGCCCAGGAATTCCGGCCAGCAGATATACGAAGATGCCAGTGATTACTGCTGTAGAATCGGTCCTGCCCTGTACCCGATTTTGAAGGTCGGTTATGTCAGCATAAGTAGGCTCCATGGGCCAATAATTATTTTGATGCTATTAATGAGCTTAAATCCATGTATAACTGTATAGCCATTAGTTATTTTGAGCGAATACTCGTAACCCCGATGCTGCCATTTGCGACCTTTCCAACTGCCTTCTTCAATTTCTGACCTATTAAATAAACCCAGATCGTCAATATCTTCCAAACAATTGATTAATTTTTTGATGCAGTATTTGAATTTCTATATACAGGATACGACCGTTATTGGTAGGCTTACTACGGGATAACATTACAACTATATAACTTTTATCCGCCGCAACCATTATATTTATTTTATTAAAATAATCAAATATAAAATAGGGAAGGTAAAAGGTTTGATAAATTCTTCCTTCATCGACATTTTCTTCGTAGTAATCCGAAGTCAAGAGATAATGAAATAGAGGAAGATGTTTCTCCAAGCTATCAATCTGTAAGTATTGCTTGTGATATTCTACAAACGTCTCGGGTTTGAGGATAATCGTGTTGATTTTCAGTTTTTCATATACCTACTGAGACTTTTTATAAGCTTTATTATTGTTTTATAAGTTCCACCCCAGGGATAAATCAATTTCTTAAGATCTTTAAATGCCGTTTCTTTAATGGTCGGTTTTAAACTTTCAGGACAGTCCTTGTCTAGGAAGTGTATTGCTTGTTTTAAATTCTTTGGTATACACTCGTGCTGAGCTTATATGGGTATATTTATAAGTAATAAAAATGCCAAGTATACAAATATCTCATGCCTGATGTTAAATTTGTTTTTATATCTGTAAGTTCACCTATACTGAGGAATCTTTAGTGATTCCTCTACGCGTAAATAAAAGGTGGGTCTCGTCTTGTGATTTTGAGAATATACTTTCCTTTCCTGTTAAAGTTAACAGGACAAGGGCAGCAACAGCAAGAATAGTTACGTATCCGACTATAGAATAGAAGGAACCAAAACTTTCAACGCCAATAACTAAATAATTGGTTGCGGTATAATAGAGCAATGATAACCACATAATGATTACAAAGAAGTTAAGCACCTGATTAATTTTTGTTACACTATAAGGATAAGGTGATGTCAAGTTCGTAAATTTTTTGAATTTAAAATAATATCCCTGACTGACATTAGTTTTATATAGATGACCATATACTTTTCCTTCAAGTATTTCAGCGTGCTTTTCCCAGTTCATTTGCCAGTATTTACTACCACGGTTTACCAAGTACCAACTTGTCGAAAAAATGATCCCAAAGCAGTTTAAAAAGAAAACGACCTTCAAGCCCTGTTCATTCGAGCTATTCAAATTGGAAAAGGCTACAAAATATCCAGCAAATACAGCAACCAACATCGTCCAGTAGTAATTGGTTCTTTTCCAGTACATATCAATTTCGAAGCGTCTGGCATTGTAAACTTCCTTTAAGATATCCTCTAGTTTGCTTTCCTTGAAAAGATCAAAATATTCGGTCTCTGTTTTTATTTCTTTAATAGGCAACACCTGGTTATTATTAGTGTCTCTTTTTCTGAAAATGCCGGCAATCCAGAAAAAAATAAAAAGCGCAGGCAAAAGGAACAGCAGTAGGAATAGGCAATCTGGTTTCATTAGGTTTAGTTCGTTTGTGATCGAAAATATAATATTTCTGAGGCAAGCATGCCCTCTGCAAACAGTAAAACATCATGGGAAAGAAATTGTTTAACTTTATTTACCGAAGCATGTAGCTTTTATTTCATGTAAGATTAGTATCAGATACTCTTCAAGATTTTCAATGGCCTTATTCATACAGCTTATTAATAATCAACATCAATTGGTTCGAGAATTTACCGCTACTGGGCACTTGGAAAGGTTGATAATCAAAAGGTTATCAACCTTTCTCTTTTTACGCTTGTCATTTTCATGTCGCGGGTCAATCATAGGTATCAAGTTGAATCTCTGGGGGATTTGTTCGTTAAGCATAGATTTTAGATAACCTGAACAGAAAGAATTCTACGTCTCTTACCCCTCTCATCGCATTTCTAAACGCTTTGATCTTCGCATTAAACAGACTCAGCGGCTGCATTGGTAGCTCTGTTGTTTAAAAAGTTGAGAATGCCCAGATAATGATGCTGGATAGTTCTGGTAAGGGTTTTAAATGAAGGCAGGCCTGCCTCCTCCACATCGTTGTAGGCATGTTCTTTACTCGTAGAATGACGGAAAACTTCTCCTAAACGTAATGATATCTGATACCCATTATGAATGATGGTACATCTGGCAAACAACAGTTCTTCTCTTTATCTCTGTTCACATGTCTATGCTCCAGGGTACTTAAATAACAAGTAACGGTTTCGTACCAGGAGTTGTTTAGCACTATCTCCACTGTGCAAAATATCAGCTTGATAAGCACACCCTTGTCGTTTGGCCTGACCTATCGCAATATTTTCTTCCTCCCAAACCTGCCAGCGGTGATTGATACGGCAGGTAGCCCCCAAACCTTCAGATATGATCAGCCCTTATCCGGCAATGGATAATAATCCTATAAGGTATGCCGATACGAAATGAGATACTATTTTGCTGCGGATATCCTGAAGAGTAAGTTCTGGGGGGAAGCCGCCTATAAGATCTGGGCCGTTTCTATGCAAGGGCAGGCATTTAAGAAATTATCTGGAGCTGAAGAAAAGTTTGCAAGGATCAATGTAACTTTTACAGCATTAGATCTCAGGTATAGAAGTAGGAATACGAAAGCATACCTGGGTGATAAAACGACTGGAAAAAAGAAAGAGATGAAGGATGAGGTAACATATAATGGTGTTCAGCATCTGGCTCAGGGGCGAGTGGATCCTAAGTCAAGTCTCAGCTTTTTGAAGAATGAATGATAATGGAACAAATGTTGGATTTGAGAATGCAGAGGCAATATTATATGAGACGCAGCATGTAAGATTTGACCGGAGGCTCTTGCGGCAAAAGGGAAAATGGATAAGGCACCTTACCAGCATTTGGGTTTGATGAAAAATAAAGAAATTGGAATGGTGCAAGGAAGGTTTTGATTTCTAAAATGATCCCGCTCATACAAAGCACTGGCTGCCGGACCCCCAGGATCGAATTAAAAATTCCCTTCATAAAAATGAAACTATTCTACAATTTATTAATATAAAATTCAGGATTTCATAAATTAAAAGCATGAAGTTATTATTAATTCTCTTAATGGTTTCCTTAGCCGCTTGTATGGAAAGGACCAATGTAAAATCAGATCCAAAAATGAAGGTAGATTCTGTCTCATTTTTCTGGACATATAAAGATTCAGTGACAGTGTTGAAGTTCGGCCTTCACCGGGAAAATATGCTGTATAGCTGTACCAGTACCAGGGAGTCTTTTACGCTGTTATATGACTCAGTACAGCAAAAATGGCTATACAAAAACAGTTTTGATAGCGGCACCATGTATGTGGAAAAAGAGAATGCATATGAGGAAAATGGTACCTGGTATAAGGTGAGCAAGCTCATTATGAACAAAGGCTTAACAGATGGAGAGTCTACATACATTGTTGAAAAGAACGCTGGTCTGCTGGTTACAAAATCCAATACATGGCGCTATGCGATGTTCCGTAAAACGGAGGATCCTCATTTAGCGGCTGTCATTTACAGAGTTACTACTGATCGTGATTTTTATGATAATGATACAACGGGTATGAGCATATGGTAACTCAATCTTTTTATAATGGGAGGAGGTTGTTTCATAATAAATGAAGCACCCTCTTTTTTTGTATAAAAATCATTGTATTGTTAACCAACATTTTATCAACTCTTCCTATATTTAAATATGGCAATTTGTGCCAAACATAAATTTTAAATAACCTGAACAGAAAGAACTCTGCATTCCTCCCGCTGTCATTTTTAACACTTCGATCTTCGCATTAAAGGACTCTTCGGCTGTATTATTAGCGTTGTTGCCAAACAAGTTGAGAATGCCAGGCAATAATGCCGGATAGTGCTGCCACCGGCTTAAAACAACGGCAGGCCTGCTTCTTCGTCACCATTATACCATAATGCCAGCCTTTTGAAAGCCTCCTCCTTACTCGCACAATGGCGAAATACTTCTCATAAGCATAATGATAGTTGATACTTTTATGGATGGCAGAATATCCTGTAAACAATAGCACTACTCTTTGTCTCTATTCGCGCGATGCATAAATAACAGATAAAGGCTTCATACCAATTACAAATCCGACCGGACTACATTCCTCATAAGGATGCAAGATGTCCTCGCTAAATATCAATGAACTCCAACAAACTTATCCAATTATAACGATAGTTGCAATAATTCCATTCGTCGTCCTATCACAAGGGATGTTGTATTTTCTTAAATAATCCTAATTTGAACAGACCAGAATAATTTTGAAATTTATAGTTGAATGGCAAAATTGCCCATGTTTACATACAGCAAATGCTATTTCAAATAAGAAAGTTTTAGCCGTTAGTGTGTCAGGATAAATTTGCTCATGATTTCGCACCAACATAGCGAAATCAGCAATTGGTAAATTTAAAAACTTCTAAAATGAAAAAAGAAACATTCATCCGGTTATTTGGAATACTGCTTATTGCTTTCATGACTGCATGTGCCAAGCCATCTTATTTTGGGAACACTTATCCACCAACTTCAAATGTTGACGTATATCTCGACAAGGCTGACATCAGGAAGCAATATACCACCATGGGATCTACCACCCTAGATAAGGGATTTGGTTCAATAGAATCCACTCAGCAAAAAGTGATCGAGATGGGTAAATCCAAAGGAGCTGATGGCGTAATTATGACACTCACAGAAGATGTGGTCGTTACCCAACAAAATGGCACAGCCATTGCAAGTAAAACGAAGAAAGATAAGGTTATCGCCAATTCATCCTCTCAAACGAGGGATATTAAAGAAACAAAAATAATTGCAACCTTTATTAAGTACATTCAGTAAACCTATAAAGGATTGCGTAAGCTTACTTGCGCAATCCTCCTTTATAAATCCTTCACAGATGTTGACTACCTTTGTAAAAGTAAATTACAGGCGATTGCTTTTACTGGCATTATTTTCCTTATTCTTATATAGCACTTTCTTCTTCCTTTGGTATGTAGTTGATCCCGGTCGGACCACTAAAGAATTTACCAGTCCGTGGAATATATTGCTTTTTTTAGTAGAATCTGTTATTACTCATTACATATTGATATTTGAAGTGATCATTCCCGCCATGCATAAGGAGCGTAAGTACCGCTACTTACTAATGATCACAATGCTGCTTTTTCTCATCAAATTTATATTGAACTATGGTTACTTTTTAATTCAGCGGGACAATAATGTTGTTTCTACCAAAACATCCTTATCGCTGAACACAATGAGCTGGCTATTGCTGATAGTATATATATTTAACATTATAACAAGTTTTTCAATAGCGCTGTATGTGGAATGGATAAGAAAAGGCAAAGAACGAATCATGCTGGAAAAACAAAGAACAGAAGCAGAACTCAGTGCATTAAAACACCAGATCAATCCTCATTTTCTATTTAATTCGTTAAGTTTCATTTATGGAAAAGTTATTAAACTGGATAAGGAAACTGCCGATTCGATACTGATACTCGCGAATATTATGAGGTATGCATTAGGTAAAAGCGATGCAATGGACGGGCAGGTAAGTATTATGGATGAGTTAGAGCATGCGAAAAATGTTATTGAAATTAACCAGCGCCGCCATAACCGGCAGTTGTATATTCATTATGAAGAACAGATCGATGACCAGTCTATCAGGATAATTCCGCTGGTGCTGATTACCCTGGTGGAAAATGCTTTTAAACATGGCGATCTGCACAACGCCGCTCATCCTATGCAGATAAAAGTGTATACTCATGTAAACGAATTCTCATTTTACATCAGGAATAAAAAAGGAAAAGGTATTAAAGAGTTGTCTAATGGAGTGGGCCTTCAGAATATAAGCCAGCAACTCAGCCTCACATATGGACACCGTTGCAGTTTCATGTTGCAGGACGAGGAACAATTCTTTAGCGTATCGTTAAAAATAAACTGGAACATATGATAGATTGTATCATTATAGATGACGAGCAGCATGCCATTGATCTTCTTAAAGAACATATCGATCAGGTACATTTCCTACGTCTAGTCGGTACTACCACAGATCCGGTAAGAGGTCTGACAATGATTACAGATTTACGACCAAGACTTATTTTTCTGGATGTTCAGATGCCAAATCTGACCGGTATAGAAATACTAAAACTCATCGGTAAGGACACCTATATAATCATGACAACGGCCTACAAAGAATATGCACTGGAAGGCTTTGAACATGCCGTTGTGGACTATCTGTTAAAACCGATAGCTTTTATCCGGTTTCTGAAAGCTGTTAATCGTTTGTGGACATTTCACAATTCCACCCAATTAAAAAATGACCAGGATAATTACGTATTTGTAAAAACAGAACAAAAAGGTAAATTACTGAAGATCGATTCGCGCAGGATCACATATATTGAAGGGCTGGGTAATTATGTTGTCATCCAGATGGACGACCACCGGAAGATCACCGCCTACCTTAAATTGAAAGAACTTGCTGAACACCTTTCCAGGATGGGTTTCGTACGCATACATAAATCGTTTATTATATCACTCAGTCATCTTACTGCTATAGAAGGTAATATGGTCCGGATACTGAACGAAACCAAGCCAATTGTTATAGGAGAAGCATATAAAAAAGAATTTTTTGAACTGGTGAATGCGAGATTACTTTCATCCTAATCGGGAATAAATGCAATAATTGATTTCCGATCGTTATTTTTCATTTTACGTTTTGTGATGCTACTTTGCATTCACCTCAATCTGGCTTGATCAACAGTTAATAATAAAAACTGAAAAATTCAATTCTTCCATTTTGACATTTGCCCACAAGTGGTGAAATCTGAGATTTCCGGGCAAGCATCTCGGTTAAGCTTTTATAGGATCAATCGATCTTAATCTATTAATTACCAGTATAATTTGATTCGAAAACCTACCGCTACCGGGCAGGCAATGGCCCCATAATAAATTGGTTTACAAAGCATTTTGTATTTATCAATAAATCACAGGTTTTAACACGCTATACCACTATTATTGACAAACAGATATTGTCATGCTTTTCCAACATAACCTCCTTCCAAACCTCCATTCCCATTGATCCTTCTGATAGATCCATGACATGCAATTTGATTTACTGTAATAAAACCGCACACTTGTTGTATCAAAACCGAACACCCTACCAAACACAAAACCTATTAACACATTGATTATCAACCATTAAATTAATGGCATTCTCTTCGCGAGTTATTTTTACACCACATAGATTGAAATATGTTCAAAAATTATCTCAAAACCGCATGGCGTAGCCTTAAAAGAAACAAAGTCCATTCATTCATAAATATAATCGGGCTTGCAGTAGGTATTACTGTTGTTATGCTAATTGCTTTTTGGGTGTATGACGAAACATCATACAATACTTATTTCAAAAATTACAACAGCATTGCCAGGATTAAACAAAATCAAACCTTTGAAGGAAAAATATATACCCAGGATGCTATTCCTTTTCCATTGGGTAAAGCTTTACAAACAGAGTATAGCAGCGATTTTAAGCATGTAATTATGAGCTCCTGGCAGGGCGATCATATTCTAAATTTTGGTTTAAAAAGCCTGACACAATCGGGTATGTTTATGGACCAAGGTGCTGATGAGATGCTCTCCTTAAAAATGCTGTATGGCAAGTATGGCAGTCTGGGCCAGCCCAACGATATCCTGCTCTCTGCCTCAGCAGCCAAAGCTTTATTTGGCAATGAAAATCCGATGAACCGCCAGTTGAAAATTGACAACGAAATGGATGTAAACGTGGCTGGTGTGTTTGAAGATATACCACAAAATACAGAGTTTAAGAAATTGAACTTTATTGCCTCCTGGAATTTGTATGCTTCCAAAATATGGGTGAAAAAAATTCAAAACGACTGGACAGATAATTCCTTCCAAACTTTTATTCAGCTTGCGAATAACGTAAATATCAATAGCGTTAATAAGAAAATCGCTAATATTAAATACAATAAAACTGACGAAGAGGATAAAAAAAATCATTCCAAAATATTCCTCACACCCATGCGTAACTGGCATTTACATAACAATTGGGAAAATGGCGTTGCTTCAGGCGGCCAGATTGTATATGTATGGATGTTTGGAATTATCGGTATATTTGTGCTGCTGTTAGCCTGTATCAACTTTATGAACCTCGCAACAGCAAAAAGTGAAAAACGCGCAAAAGAAGTAGGCATTCGCAAAGCCGTGGGCTCCGCACGAAAAATGCTAATAGAGCAATTTTATCTGGAATCAATATTAGTAGTTACAATTGCATTTGGATTTGCCTTATTGTTTGCCGCCATTGCGCTACCCTGGTTTAACAAACTTGCCAACAAGCAAATGAATATTCCATGGACAAATGCTTACTTCTGGTTGACAGGTATTCTATTCATCTTTATTACAGGCATTATTTCAGGTAGCTATCCTGCGTTATACCTGTCATCTTTTAATCCCATAAAAATATTGAAAGGAAACTTTCGCGCAACACGTCATGCATCCATCCCAAGGAAAGCATTAATTGTAATGCAGTTTGCTATTTCACTAATTTTAATCATTGGAACTATTGTAGTGTATAAGCAAATAACATATGCACAAAACAGACCCATTGGTTATAGCAGAAATGCTTTGATTAGCATCCCGATGACCACTGAAGATTTTGGGAAAAACTATAATGCTATTAAAACTGAATTGATGGGTAAAGGCATTGCAGAAACTGTAGCCACTTCATCAAGCCCCCTCACACGTTCGTGGTTTACAACGGGAGGATATACCTGGCAGGGGAAAAACCCCGACCTAAATCAGGATTTTGTAAAGTATTTCGTATCACCCGATTTTGGTAAAACCATCAACTGGCAAATTGTACAGGGAAGAAATTTTTCATCAGCATTTCCTTCCGATTCCTCCGGACTTATTATTAACGAATCTGCTGTAAAATACATGGGTTTAAAAAATCCCGTAGGTGCTCTTATCACCAAAAATGACAGTACGCAGGCTACCTATCAAATTGTAGGTGTTGTAAAAGATATTGTTACGGAATCTGCTTATGAACCTGTGCAGCAAACGTTCTATTTTTTTGATAAAGGCGGCAAAGCCAACTTTATCTTTATTAAACTCAAGGCCAATAAAAGTGCACATGTAGCTATTGAACAAACCGGCGAAATTTTTAAAAAATATATTACCACTGCCCCCTTTGAATACACCTTTGTAAGCGATGATTTTGCAGAAAAATTTTCCAATGAAGAACGAATAGGAAAGCTGGCAGGCCTATTTTCGGCTTTGGCAGTTTTAATTAGCGCCCTTGGCTTATACGGCATGGCATCTTTTATGGCCGAACAGCGAACTAAAGAAATAGGCATACGTAAAGTGCTGGGCGCATCTGCCATTAATGTATGGGGATTATTGTCAAAAGAATTTATCGTACTAGTAATCGTTGCCATAATGATTGCTGTACCCGTCGCCTATTATTTAATGCACAACTGGCTGCAGAATTATAACTATAGAACCAATATCCCCTGGCAGATTTTCTTGCTATCAGGAATTGGAGCGTTGGCGATAACGTTAATGACCATAAGCTTTCAATCCATTAAAGCAGCAATTGCCAATCCGGTAAAAAGCCTGACGACGGAGTAAGAGTAGCATATAACATTAATAAAACCTCCCTGATCAAAACACGCTATCACCATTTAATTCCCTGTGTAAAAAAGAAACTCCCAGGTTTTTGTATTTATACCAGTGCAAAGGCAGGATACCAATAAAAGAGAATGACATTTTTGGTTCAAACCGAAACTAAATCTGTGAGGGATAAAATAAGGGACTGACACTTTTAAAGATAAAAATTCGTGGCCCTATAAACACTGGCACTTGATAAAAAGAACCCATAATTGTCCTATTTTCAAGCACATAATGTTAATCATTTATAGAGAAAAGCGATTTTGATTTAATTTTTCCTTAATTTAGAAACATCAAAGACACGAAGATATAAACGAAAAAAAAGAACGGATTATAATAAAAAAAAATTTCATTAAACCTTTGAAATGACTTAACTGGGTGCAACAAATAACCCAGGATTGGCCCCAAAACTTGCTGGTGAAGGAGTAATATTTCCTACTGCAGGGCAACCTTATCTATAATTACGTACAATTAAATATTAGTTCCATGAACATTTATTCCACCTTATCCTGATTGTCTATTATGCAGGCACAACGAATGTCCAGCTTAGTCTGGCAGGTAATTCCATGTTGATGAATTGCAAATACTGTTTTGTAAACGTTTAAAATCTACAGCATTAACTCCATTTAACCCCTTCCTCATGCTAAATAACAGGAATGGGAGGTTGAATTTTTATTCCATACACATTCTATTATTCACAAAAATTTAAAATTATGGATGGTTTTATCGGTGAAATCAGAGCTTTCTCCTTTGGTTACACGCCTGAAGGCTGGTTGTCCTGTGACGGCTCTACTTATTCAGTCTTTTCCCAGCAGGCCTTATATGCAGTGATAGGCAACTATTACGGAGGCACCCCGGGGCAGAATTTTAAAGTACCGGATCTACGTGGGATCACACTGCTTGGAAAGAACCCGGCAGTAAGCGGGTTTAATGTGGTAGGCGCTTCCGGAGGTGCTGACACGGTTACCCTTACTTCCAATAACATAGCTGCACATAATCACCAGCTGAAGGGAGTAACACGTACCGCTAACGGGCAAACGGGAGGCGCTCAGTCACAACCCGGCCCTACTGTTTATTTAACCAATGCTTATGCGCTTGGTACCAGTAAAGGTATTATAGCCTATTCAAACACTGTCGACCTGAATGTGCCGTTTGCGCCGCAAACGATTAGTTTTAACCCTCAGACAACATCCGTTACCCCACACTCGAATGTGTCTCCTTACCTAACACTTAACTATTGCATCTGTGTGAATGGTGCTTTCCCCATCAAAGTCAATTAAAAACCAAAGTTTTAATCTCAGCTCAAAAACACTACTATGGACAATTACCTTGGCGAAATCCGCAACTTCCCCTACTCCAGAATACCTTCGGGATGGCTGCCTTGTAACGGGCAGGAATTATCGGTAAACGGTCATCAGGCACTGGCTGCTTTACTGGGACAAACATATGGAGGAAATGGTTCCACTACATTCAAATTACCTAATCTCAATGGTCGTACGATTGTTGGTTATGGACCCAGTGCAAGAGGTCAAAACTTTCCTTTAGGACAATTCGGTGGTACAGAAACTGTAGCCCTTACTGATCCCAATACTATTCCTCCACATAATCATATGATGTATGGCAGCAATGTTTATAACATTGGAGGGCCAAACAATAATTACCTGGGAAATCCAAATGTACCCGCCAGCAGCACACAAACATCAAAAAACACAGCACAGGTCAACCTCTATGCGCCTGCAGCCACCCCTACTGTAGACTTCCCGGATGTAATAACCAGCACAGGAGCCGGAGCACCGCATGAAAACAGGATGCCTTACCTCGTCACGAATTATTGTATCGCATCTGAAGGACTCTGGCCTTCACGCAGTATATAGCTTTTATTAAACGTTTAAAACTGATAATATGGATTATTATATAGGAGAGATCCGCGCATTTGCAGGCAATTATGCACCTCAGGACTGGGCACTATGCAACGGAGCTACATTGCCAATTAGCGGGAATGAAGCATTGTACTCCCTGTTGGGGGTAACATATGGCGGAGACGGTGTTACCAACTTCAAGCTCCCCGATCTGCAAGTGAAATTGCCAATAGGTGCCGGTATCATCAGTTCGCAGGGAGGCACGGGTAATTATGTGCTGGCAGCCAGCGGTGGTGCTACCGCGGTAACACTCACTCCAACTGAACTTCCACCACATACACACACCCTAAAAGGTTTAAACACTCCTGCTACCAGCAGTTCACCAGCCAACAAAATGCTGGCGGCCTCAAACGGTAATAACAGCACAGTAACACCTCCTTATCCGGATGTAAACCTGTATACAACTTTGCCTTTACCGTCAGGAGGACCAACTACACCGAATGCCACGCTGGGAGCAAATGCTATCGGTAATACCGGCAATAGTCAGGCACATCAAAACATGATGCCTTACCTCGTTGTGAACTTCATTATTGCGACCAATGGCGTATATCCTCTGCCTGCTTAACATAAAAATGTGTATAGCTATTATCTCAAACAGTGACCAGTTCATAGCACTGATTTCCACACTTGCTGACCCTGTCTCGCAAATGTGAATTTTTATGGCTCCACCCGAGGATGCTTTCAATCACAGGAAAAAGTTCTCTGCCTTTTATTTTATCGACTAACGACGATTAGTCCGGATTAAAATCTATATTATCATCAATGTTTAGTTCGAAAATAAACCTCTTCCGGGCACAAAGGCGGAAAGGTCGGAGATATCTCCGACCTTTCCTTGCTTTATATCACCTATGTTTGCTTTAAACCCAGCTCTGTCATAACTACCTTCTACTCCACGGAATTTGCTAAGACTTATTCTCTTCCATTAGACTACTTTGCCCAAAGATGAAAAACTTTAGAAATAATCTTCCACTCACCATCTTTATACATTAATGAGAGATAGTCTGTAGAGTTTTCAGTAGGTGAAACACCTTCCAGTTCAACAAGCACCATTGCCGTATTAGCTGTTTTGTGTAATATACTCACATATGATGTAATACCTGAAGCCGGTCCATGTTGGGCGACAAAGTTATACAGGTTATCAACACTTCCTTCCAAAGTACCGGCGCTCATGAATCCGTACATAATTGCATCCTTATGAAATGCCTTTTTTAATTTCGCTACATCACCCAGACGCAGCCCTTCCACATAACCGTCTATGACTGCTGTGATGGCTTTATAGTCGGCAATCGCATTCGGATTTCTATTTGCTGTCACAAACTGTTTTGCATCCATTTTTCCGTTGCGGCTTTGTGCAAACGATGCTGTACCGGCAAGGCACATTACCATGATGAAAAGTTTTCTCATATTGTCTATTATTTAATTTAAATTTTTAAACGGTAGTATCTCTTTGCATACTTCCCATTACACGACTTAATTTCCGATACCTGAACAAAGCTGCCAGGGACACAATTCCTACTGTTACTATCGATATATATATCCAGGAAGGTATTGGCATCGGGTCCCCTTTTGCGTAGGAATGCAACCCCGATAGATAATAGTTTACACCAAAGTATGTCATGATCACTGTTGAAAATGATACCACAGACAGGAAACTGAACAGGAATTTACTTTGCATGCCGGGTATAAGTCGTACGTGAAGCACAAACGCATATACTATTACAGATATAAAGGCCCAGGTTTCCTTTGGGTCCCAACTCCAGTAACGCCCCCAACTTTCATTGGCCCACATACCGCCTAAAAACGTGCCGCATGTAAGCATAAATATCCCGATGATCATTGACAACTCATTGACAATTGTAAGTTCCCGCAATGGCTTTTCTATAAAGAACCTCCTTGCAGAATTATTGACAATATGCAGCAGCAATACAAACATACCCAGTAATGCACTCAGACCCAGGAATCCGTAGCTGGCAGTAATGATAGCCACATGGATCATCAACCAGTAAGATTTAAGAACAGGTACAAGTGGCGTTATCTGTGGATTCATTTGAGCGCCACCATGAGCAAATCCCATTAAAATAACTGCAATCAGCGCCCCGGCAGCCGGAATATAAGAATTACCATTCCGGTACAAAAGCAGTCCCGACACAAGGCCGATAAGACTGATAAACATGACGGCTTCATAACCATTGCTCCAGGGCGCATGACCCGAGATATACCATCGCACAACCAAACCAAATGCCTGCAATAGAGCGGACATCACTAATATTGATATCAGCCCCCGGATAAGGTACTTCAACACCTTGCTGCTGTTAAACATAGCAACAAACGATATACAAAACAGTATGGATCCGATTACTGCATATGAAAGCATAAGCCTGAAAAACAAGTTCCAGGAGTTAAACCTGACTTCCCAATTAAGCTTTGCCTGAGAGGGAATTACGGAGGCACCCTCTGACCGCTGCAATGATTTGAGCTGTGCTAACAACTGGTCAGCTTTACTCCAATTACCATTTCTGCGCGCATGTTGTATCGACTGAAAGTAGGCCATCACTAACTCCTCTCCCCTGTTCTGTGGCACCTGCATCAGACTTAATGATACCCAGGTGTTGTTACTGTCCCCACGTAAGGGCAAAATCCGCAGGTACATTCCACTTAATAACATTTGAACAACCTGCATTTTATCATTAAGCTCAATGACTTCCTTATCATAATTATCCTGCTCAGCTGCCCTTTTGGCAAACGCGCTATTATACTCCGGCTCCAGTAAAAAGTGTGCATCACCTGCTGTATCCAATGTCAACAGATTCATAATGGTCGTCAACCCTTCCGCATTGGCTTTAACACGGCTGAGAAGCGCCTTCCCACCCCGGTCATTCACTTTTATCAGGGGCACATTCAACCATTCTGCAGGATTAGTGCTTACAGCCAATAAGAATTGGTTTGCATCAAATGTATGATAGCTGTCATGACGGTAAAGCTTTCTAAGTATTTCCAGCGCCAGGGTGTTCGCAGGTTCGATCCGGCCATCAATATTCTGTACCGGCAGGTATCCAAAGGCGGCAGCGTGCGCCCTGTCCGGTACATTTTGCGGCACCTTCTGTGCGTACCCGGATGTACCACATAACAGGGCAATCACAAGTACCGTAAATCCTTTTTTCGAAGAGGCAGCCCCTAATTGTTGCCGTAAAATCTGAAACCGTGTCCCCCTCCAGAACAGGGTAAAGAACATACCCGCAAACAACATTACATAGCCGATATAGGTCAGTTTTGTACCCGTCACATCGTGATTGACAGATAATATAGTCCCCTTTTCATCGGCATCATAACTGCTCTGGAAAAAGCGGAATCCTCCATAATCAAGTGTATGATTCATGTAGATGTTATAAGGCATCACCCCGCCGGCATCGCTGACCGTAACCCGCGACGAAAAAGAAGAAGGCGCATTACTACCAGGGTACTTCCCAAGCTCAAATTGATCCAGGTGAATATAGAACGGCGTATTATAATACCTGGACCCATATCCCATGTCGATCTTTATATTCCCCAACATAACGCTTGATTGAAAACCGGTAAATCCTTTGCCACCATAAAATGAAACAGTGTCCCGACCTTCTGCTGTAGCAATTTCCATTACTACCAGGTCAGGATCAGACGCATTTTTTTTCAGGTCTCCTTCATAATAAACCAGCCTGCCTCTACGTGGCATTTCGGGCACAACCAATAGCAGTCCCGTACTAAAATTATACAAGGCACGTAGCTGAAAAGCGTCTTTTTCACCGGCCATGCCGATGGAATCAATCTGTCCCGTAGCCATCACACGATACTGTGCAGCCAGCGCCGACCTGATATATAAACTTCCTCTCTCAATATCAATTTCTACCCCATCAGGCACAGCTTTTCCAAACCCAATATCCACTCCCTGTAAAGACCTGGTCTCTCCAGCTGGTATATAAATATTCTTACGCATGCCGTCTTCGATCGTGACCAGGTGCAAAACCATTGCCGCACCGGTATCTGTCATCACAGAATCCTGTGCTCTCGGGATGAAATGCAGCATATTCACCTGAACTTTCTCACCGTAAAAGTCATAAGCCGCTTTAAAAGGTTGCCGAAACAGGCGGAAGAAACCCGGTATATTCGCAGGAAGAAATGTCGCTTTTTCAAGGGGATACTCCTGTGTCTGATTCTGCCTGGATATCTGCACCTTAAAAAAAGTTGCCTCTGAAATAATCCTATTTTCCATCTGACCTTCCCGGATATGCATAGTACCTTCAAAGCTCAGATACCGGGTGATAGCACCACCCAGAAAGATGAATAAAAAGGCGATATGAAAAACCAGCAATGGCCATTTAGCTTTTTTATAAAGCTTATATCTCACAATATTGCCCAGGAAGTTAGCCACCAACATGATCATCACCAGTTCGAACCACCAGGAGTTATACACAAGCTCTTTTGCTGCCGGCGTACCGAAATCATTTTCGATGAATGTCGCCCATGCCATTGCAAAGGCAAATACAATCAGCAACACCCCCATTGTCCTGGTCGAAAAAAAGATCTTCTTTAACATAATCAATTTCTAATACCTTATTTGTAAATACCTGTACACACATTTCAAACCGGCTATTATCTATTTTCCGGACAACTAACAATAATGCAGTCAGCCAGGTGTATTCATAGTTATTTTTCTAAAAGAAAACATATCTGCTGCAGATGATACAATACGGTCCTTTCTGTGCTTATTCAGGGCCAGGATTATTGTGGTGAAAGCAGTGGGTCTCTCACGAATTGCTGATCGTTGAGCGTATTTAAAAAAGCAACCAGTTTTCTTTTATCTTCCTGGGTCATTGTTATCCCTGGTCTGCCTTTTCGTATAAGCAGGGGATCGATCCCCCGTATTAGTTGTACTAAATCTGTATAGTGATTCAATACAGCTGTTATTGTCAGATACCTCCCATCATGCATATAAGGAGCCGTATAGGCAAGGTTACGCAGGCTGGGCACTCTGAACTTGTACCGATCTGAAGACTTCAGTGTAACGGCGTATCTGCCCGGATCTTTTACAGCAGTAACCCTCAAACCAATATTCCTGAATGACAAGTCGGTGAATAAAGGTTCTGCATGACATGCAGCACACTTCTGCTGATAAATAAAATATCCATCCTGCTCGTCAACATTGAATGTCACACCGCCCTCTTTACGCATAACACTGTCGTATTTCGAATGACTGCTTACACACATAAGCATAAACTGCGACAATGCTTTTAAGACACGTGTAGTTGTAATATCATCTGTTCTGTACGCCTTTTTGAATAACCCTGGATACTCCGGATCACTTCTAATTTTCCGGATGATATTCTCCATATTATCATCCATTTCTACATGGTTAGAGATAGGTGCCAGCGGCTGCAGGTCAAGATCAGAAATACCACCATCCCACATCAATGTAGCCGACCAGGCCAGATTCATAATAGGCGGTGAATTCCTGGTACCCAGGCGATCATCAATACCATGACTAACGTCATGTCCATGTTGGGTAAAAGCAGCAGACTGGATATGACAGCTGCCACAACTAATAGTGTTGTTCCTGGATAACCTTGGATCATAAAACAGTTTCCTGCCCAATGTAAAGCCTGCCTGTGTGATCTTATTATCCTTAAAGCGGTATGAGGGAGGAGGAAAATTTGCAGGTATCACGAAAGGATGAAACTGCCCCTCTTTATTACCAGCCCCACATCCCAACAACAATATCATTAAGAAAGCGATACATACACTACATACGTTGCACATCAGATCAATTTTCTGTGTGATCATGCCTGAACATAGTGGAATAGTTCTTAGCTATGCTGGCACTATAGTCACTGAACATCACCTGCGAATGATCCTTTAACCGCACCTGTGATGGTCCGTCAAAGACTTTCATAATATCGACCATCAGATGGATATTGCTATGCGCACCTTTTTTAACGAGAGCTGTCCCCCCTGCCGTAAGATCTATACTGATTGTTTTGATGTTGTTGATGGTAGGCGCAGAGATCCCGCCAAATCCACCAATGTGAAAACGAAATCGCTGTTTAGCATCAATAGTGGCTGGCACAGCAAAGGAAGTGCCTTCCATCCTGAAAAAGATATAACCACTATTCCATTCCCAGTACATGCCTTCCATGCCTCCTGCCGGGTCCAACACGCCTGTTCTCTTGCTGATATCCATGGTATTGCGCAGACTGTCAACGCCCACCATAAATGTCAACCTGCTGTACTCTCCTTCCGGAACCTTTACGTTCGCAAAACGTGTTTTTGGGTCCTCTTCCCTGATTAAAAAATAACTGCTATCCTGCGGAACAGTATATGTAAATCCATCTGTACGGGTCAGGCTGATGTTACTGATATAGTACTGAAGAAAATCTACCGAGTAAGTCTCTCCTTCGGCATTTCTGTAAACTCCTGTACCTAATTGCAGGTTTTGTTCCCCGGCTATATTATCAAACTCTATTGATAAAGGTACCAGCGTACCTTGCGCACCTTTATTACTACAACCCACCGCTGAAATGATCATTAGTACTGTTATAGCGATTATCAAAAAACACTTATTCATAGCTCGTCTATTACTTGAATATTTCGTTTGCTGGCGATCACAGCAAGCACCCAATGTCTGCTGTTCAAAAAAGAAGATAGCACCAGGCAGGGAAACCTGCCCGGTTTCGGGCTGAGTCAATCAACTTATCTATCATTCTTAGACCATGATTTAACCACGGTGTGACTTAACCATGCCATCTTTCTTCACACAAGCTTTATAGCAACAGAACTAACCAGATAATATACTGCCCAGGCACAGAAGCTGATGATCAGCACATATATCCAGAATGGAATACTTTGGGGAGTTTCACTCCCCGTGATGACAAAAGATCGCTGATCTCCTTTTCCATAAGCATTTATCATCAGAGGCACTATACCATCAACGACGGCATTTTCCTTAATTCCCTCTACAGCTACGGCGGGGCCGTTGCGTACTTCAAAGGGTATCACCCTTATTCCTTCTTTACCGGCAGGATCCTTACTCACAATTTTCAGGGTATGCATACCATCAGTTAGTTTATTCGTATCAAGTTTAAATTGGACGGGTGTCTGTAAATACGCTGCCGGCGTTTTGTCATCATCGATAAAGATGAAGACGGTACTATGATCTTTCATATGATCAATGATTTATTATACTCGTTTTAATATGGTTCTGCATTGACTCATTAGGTCGAATCAACCATTTTACAGACAAAAACAAGGTTATTATTACAAATACCACGGTAACTACAATAATCACATAATCCCATTGACTATCAGGTCCCGTGCCGTGGGTGATTCCCCGCAATAATTTAGGCTGTTGTTTTTCGCATGCCGGACATGCAGATGTCACGTAAGCGGAAAAGAGCCATAGTATCAAAAGGAAAATTCTTTTCATATTAGTATCATTACTTTTTTACCTTATCCATGATCGTTTTAACTTCCTCTTCCGTTACTTTCCGGCTATTATTTCCCCACGAACTTCTTTCGTGGTTCATAATCGCCGCTATTTCGCCGGCACTTAATTTATTCAGCGTACCCACAGCAGGCATTTCCCCAAATCCTTCCTGCACCCTGCCACTATAGCCATTCATAATAATATCTACCATTAACTCCGGATCATCATTTAAGACTATTTTGCTCCCTTTTAATGGCGGAAAAGCTCCCTTTAGTCCTTCACCGTTAGGTTGATGGCAACTCTGGCAATTGTTTGCATATAATTCCGCGCCGTTGAGTGTCGCCGGAGCACCACCATTGTTGTCAGCCGGCTTTTCACGTTTATAGAGAAACAGCGGGCTTTTTTCGTCCGGTAGTTTCACCTGCTTTAAGGATTGCAGATAGGCTACCAATTGCAAGGCTTCCCTGGAAGCAACTACTTTCTGATGTGGTGAGGCAAGAAATGCTTCCGGTACATTTACTACTACATCCCCCTCCTGCACTGAATCTTTGATGTCAAACAACCAGGTGTAAGCTGGCATGATCGATTGCTCAACGACCGTTCTGGGATTAAAAAGATGTACGAGTTGCCAGTCGCGCGAGGGCTGACGCTTACCCACATTAGTGAGATCTGGTCCTGTACGCTCTGTTCCCATTAATGTGGCCGTGTTACGAAGCAAATCCGTACGATGATCGTCTGCATAATCGGCGGCAATGCCAGGGCGCTCACCCCATATTTTGTCCATTTCTACATTACGTACCTGTTGCGTATGACATGCCACACATCCATTGGCTATAAACAAAGCCTTTCCTTTTACAGCGTCTTCGCTAAGCGCCGGTGCGTCTGGTAACGGAGCATTATTTTGTTCATTGGAGATAGCAGGTAATATGGCCACTCCCAGGGTGAGTATTAAAAATAATCCCAATGCAGTGCTGTATAGTGTCTTATGATTATCGAACAGTTCCATAGCGTTTATTGAATCGGAGATGAAACGGAGCCCTTTAAATACTGCTCACTTAATTTTTTTAAAGCCGCTTCTTTTATATCGGGGGCCGCAGTCGCCAGCGACATTTTATACATGTTATAGGCAAACACAATGTGGGATGCCCACATAAGACTACCACCTATTGCACGCCAAAGCCAGTACGGTGCCATAAATACCACACTATCTATAAACGGTTTACCGGATTGCCACATAATTCCCCTGTAAGTTGCCCCATACATCAATGGGATGGTATAAAATAACAGCCCCATCAGCGCTACCCAGAAGTGGATCCCCACAGTGATTTGCGGTGGTTCCTTACCTGTTAATACCGGTACAACTGTATAAATAGCCGCCCACAACAAAAACGTGATGATACCATACATAGTGATGTGTGAATGTGCGACTGTGAAGTCCGTAAAATGCCATATCAGATTGGTATAACGGAATGCCTCAGCAGTGCCCTGCATGGAACCGGTGAAATAAAATACCAATCCTACCAGGAAAAAAGGAAGCGTATAACTGCCGGCCAGTTTATGCCATCCGTTGCGGAAGGTCATAAAAAAGTTGGTAGTCCCTGATGTTACCGGGATTAGCATCCCCACACTACCGACAATGGCTACTGTCTGCAGCCACCAGGGTATGGAACTGAACACAAAGTGATGTGTACCGATTACCGTATAGAAAACTATCTGGGACCAGAAAGCCAGTATACCCAGGCTATAGGAATAGATGGGACGGTTGAGTTGTTGTGGCAGGAAGTAATAGGTAACCCCCAGCATAAAAAGCATAAACCACATTCCAACCCCCTGGTGCATATAATAACCCTGAACAATCGTCTCACCAAGACCAT
Source organism: Chitinophaga silvisoli (assembly GCF_003412465.1). GTDB lineage: Bacteria > Bacteroidota > Bacteroidia > Chitinophagales > Chitinophagaceae > Chitinophaga > Chitinophaga silvisoli. The sequence continues at coordinate 1,218,174 of NZ_QTJV01000001.1, read as the reverse complement.
CCTGCCAGAAAGGTGAATATGCCACCAATACAATGACGATTGCAAATATGACAGCTGAAACAATATACCAGTTGGATATGTAAATTTCTTTAGATGTCCGTCTGGCAATAGTCTGGATAAAGTTGGCAAGCGTAATACACAGACCCGTGGCAAACAATGCCATCACCGGCCATATATATTCCCTGTATTCTCCGCCAGCGTTATTGATACCTGCCATTAGGCATATAGTCCCCAATACTACAGCTGCGTTTACAAGTATGAGCGTATACCAGCCCCTTTTCAGACTGGCGATTGAAGTATTACTTACCCGGGGAACAATATAGTGCCCTAAACCTAGCATGGCCAGGGATGCCCATCCCCAGAAAACAGCATTCGTATGCACCGGCCGTAACCGTCCAAAACTCAACCAGCTTAAATGATCTACGTCAGGGCTGACAAATTTTATTCCGACATACTCACCTACAGTAGTACCAAACAAAAGCCAGAAGGTCGCAGTCCCCAGGAACCAAAGTATGAGTTTCCCCAGTGCAGGATCAACAGGTGGACGTGACGAAGAAGCTTTTTTGCGTGTTATAAAATTGACATTATTCTCATTACTAATTTCATTTAACAAACCCTTGTTATCTTCCGCAGCCACAGTACCCGCCAGTTCATCGTGGTTAAGTGAATAATCGAGTGCGGCTTTACGTTGTAACAATTCATTTAGCATCTCCGCATCATTCATCTCATCAAGGTAAGTTGCCAGCAGGCCTGACTCCTCCTGATAAACTTTACGATGGTAATTACCAATTACTCTTCTTAACTTGAAAATCATCAGCGCAATGCCAACCAACACCGGAATCAATATCAATATGATCGTAATGAGAATGCCTGTCTGATTCATTAATCTCGTGGGTTTGGCATCCAGCGCTTTTGCAGACAAACTACATCCCAGTGCAACCCATATCAGCATTTTCACTTTGGTATGCTGTTTAATCCGCAATAATGCAGTCAGCTGATGGCTGTTTAATTGGCGAATATAAGCTGCAACGTTTTCAAGCTGTGGCTTTTGATGCCGTGCCCGTAAGGATCTGATCAGGTTTTTCAAACGATACTTCATACTCAAAGCTGATAGCAGTATTACCCCCATGAGTAGTAAACAGAATGTCCATAAGCCGGCAATTGAATTCATCGCAAAGAAAGCACTCCCCTTTGACTGCGCTTGTACATAATATATGCTGACCATTAATACAGCTGCCGTCAGCACTATTCGCTTTAACCAATGTGGTTTCATTTATTCATTTTTTGATATTGCTTCAACTTCTTTTCTTTGCAGGTGCCTGTCAACGTAGAATGAGTTTTCACATTTAACCAGCAGCCCGGTAAGATCTTTAGAATAATCTCAGCCATGGCCGTTGCGCAAGTGGAGAAAATGGCCATGGAATAGCAATTAACAGGATGACTAACGCTATAAGAAACCATGTTAACATCATCTTATACTTTTCCTGGTCCGCTGCAACTCTCTTTGCTCTTGCCGATCCGATTGTTATTAAAACAACGGCAAGAATCATAAGAGATATGTGAACGTATTTGAAATAAGTATACTCGTTAAAAGACTCCACCTGCATACCGGCCACCTTAACATTTACCAACGGGCTCTGAATATAAAGTGCCATTCCAATCACCAATTGAATATGGGTAAATGTCGTCGTCCAGTGACGGATAGCATTAGCTTTTTGGGTAAAAGGCAGCCTTTGGGTGACACCACGCAAAGCGGTGTAAATGGCATAGCAAAGACTTCCCAGCATTAGCCACCGTAGCAGCGAATGCAACACTAACAAAGCGAAATACATGTATCGGGATTTTATTTTAGAAACAAAACGGAAGGCAAATAATATCCTGTACCCACAGTTTACTGTGCATATCAATCACAAGCGGCGCTTGTCACTAATAAAGATAACTTAAGCTGGGTATGAAACAGGAAACAGCCCCTGATCTCCGGTGTCTTTAAGCGAAGTCCGGAAAGCGTTGCGGTAATCTGAAGGAGTAATCGCAAGTTGTCGCAGAAATATCCGTCGCATAGTTACCAGGTTGCCTAATCCACACTGCTCAGCAATCCTTTCCAATGACAAATCTGTATCTTCAAGATATACACGGGCTTTCTCCACCCTGAGCTTTTCTATAAATTTCGCCGGAGGCATCCCTGCATGCTTTTGCAATACCCGCGTCAGGTTACGGACACTCATGTTAAAGTGCTCCGCAATCTTACTGAGATCTACAGGTTCATGAAGCCGTTCATTAAGCCAAAGTTTTAGTTTGTGCCCAATGCTGGTGTTGTCATAAACAGGAAGCAGGTTTCCGAATTGTGCCTGTACGCCCGGCCTTCTCAGGTAAAATACTAATTGTCGCGCCACCCTTACAGCAATCTCCTTTCCATAATCTTCTTCAACAAGTGCCAATGAAAGATCTATCCCGGAAGACACACCTGCCGACGTATATATATAGCCATCCTGCATAAAGAATGCATTGCTGTGTACCTTTATCGACGGGTACTGTGCTTTCAGTTTTTCTGAAACTTCCCAATGTGTGGTCGCCTTGCGACCATTCAGCAGGCCTGCTTTTGCCAAGGCAAAAGCTCCGGCACAGACAGATCCTATGCGACGGGTGTTCTGTTCATTTATACCGGATAACCACGCGTAAAATGGCTCCAGCTCTGAAGCCATGATTTCCCAATAGTCATCACCCGCGATAATCAGGGTGTCAATTGGTGGCTTTATATCCATTGCACAATACTGACAATTGACTTCAACACCAGCAGATGTAGTCACTCTTTTATCATAGGTGGGCGCTACCACTTTTACCTCATAACCATTGTTGGTGCCCGTAGCCTGTAAAAATCTGTCAGCGTTGGTAAACACATCTGCAGGTCCGGTAAAATCCAGCAGCATATACCTGGTCATCGCCACAATTACTACCAGTTTCTTCTGGTCTGCTGCAATTCCCTTGTTTTTACTAACATCCATGACACAAAATTAGCAAGGGGATCTTTTGTCTCAAAGGACATTAATTATACATTTTGGGACATGGGGAGCTATTATAACTGGTTTAAGTGCGCAAAAGACTGCGCACTTGTATTAATTCTTTTATATTATTAATCATTCTGGAGTAAAAAAAAGTTTGGCCCTGGCAAGGTCATATGAATTCCAAAGAACCCCCACGAATTATTTTATGATGAATTTCTTTTGTTCTGCTGTCAGAACAAGCTGATCTGTCATCATCCTGCTAACCTCGTCATCTGATGCAGTTTTAAATAGATGTGAGAACCTTGAAAGATCGGCTTCACTTCCGGGTATAAATGAGCGGGCATTGTTCCTCGCATTTTCCTGGAATTTTTTAATGATCGGCTTCATTAGCCTATCATATTTAACCAATGCCGTTGAAATGTCATTGGCTGACTCCGAAAGAAAATGAGCTAATGCCTTCGCACCATATATCGACAGAGAGGCTCCCATACCCGACATTGCTGTAGGGCAATAACCAGCATCCCCCAATAAAACGATATTACCCCTGAAAAGATCTGGTGCATGTACCATTCCCATTTTGTCTACAAATGTTTGCCCACTCTCAGTGATCGCATCAATTAAATGCCGCACCTCAGCACTGTACGATTTAAAGTGGTCTCTCAGCATGGCTGTAATATTGGAATGTACCTTCGAAAGCTCCTCAGTTGTATGAATATAACATTGAATGGCAATCTCATTGCTGCTGATAGGATAAATAGAGAGCATTCTGTCAACATCTAAGTAGGTGCTGATTACACCTAAACTATAGGAATTTTTCCCCATAAGTCTGCCGCCCATGTATAACAAGTTAAAGTCTTCCAGTTGGCTTTCTGGAAAGTGCCTTGCCCTTGTTACGGAACGCAGTCCTTCTGATACTATGACCATATCAGCAATTGCTGTGGCACCACCGGAAAGTTTAATGTGCACCTTTCCTCCATCCTGCTGCATGTGCTCAATCGTAGTGTCAAATAAGATTTCAACCTTGCCGCTTATATCTTTATATAGTACATCATGCAATCCACCACGGGTAATTAAGACTGACTGGCTGGTATTCTTGTTGACCTCTTTATAGCTGATATTTCGGATCATGTCCCCATTTGAATCGAGCCAATGCATGTGTTCAGATGGTGTTGATTGCGCTATCAACTGGCTCTTGAGCCCAAGTTCATCCATAATTTCAACACCAAAGCTTTTAAGTGAGACCAGAAATCCAGATTTATTGAACTGCTTACTCTTTTCTATAATAATGATTTCATGCCCCATACTATGTAGCAACTTTGCCGCTGTGAGTCCTGCAATACCACCTCCTGAAATAATAATCCGTTTTTTCATTTTTCCTGGTTTGTTTTACACAAAAGTATTTATAGCTTCATGCATAAAATAGCCCGATAACGAGTAAAAATAGTCCACTAAAATGAAGCAGGAGAGTCCCAAAGAACTAATGTTTAGCCTTGCTTCCAGGATTGGCATGCCGCTTAACATGAGCACGGCTGCACTGGACAGGCTGGGTTTACGTAAAATTCAGGTAATAGATCTCTTACCGGATATGTTAATTATGATTCGCTCTGTATTAGCAAAAGAGGATTTTAGTTTTGAACGCAATCCCATTACAATTATTAAAAATGGATTATTGATTTCATTCCAGAACGTCTTTGATGACAGGGGAGCTGGCACCAATGATGGTCTTCAGCATGAACGGGCACATGTGCGTATTTCACCCTTACACCTGGCAAGTACCGTGAGCTTTTCGAAAGAAGTGCAGTTGAGACAGATCACCATTCTTATTGACATGAATTTTTTGAAACAATTTCTTGGTAAGGACGAAGCAAGGTTCCATTATCTTTTTGACCTCGAACGAACTTTCTGGATCGAAGAATTTATGTCGCCTGAAATTGCGACGCTGGTTGATGAAGTATTAAGCGTTAATGAATCGATTTTGTTGCCGGATTTCTTTTATAAACACAAATGCATGGGGATGATTTATTATCTATTTAGAAATCTATCCAGAAGAGCAGCTATTTCATATCAGCAAATGAATGTAATTGAGATCGATGGTATTTACAAAGTCAGGAATGCAATGGCCAACTCTTTGCAGCAATCAATACCCATCCCGCAACTGGTAAAGTTAAGTGGCATGAACGAGCAAAAACTTCGTAAACTATTTGTACAGGTATTTGGTAAAGGTCTTTTTGACTATCATCAACATATCCGCATATTAGAGGCGGCGAGATTGCTGAAAGATGAAAAGCTATCAGTTTCCGAAGTCGGTTACCGTCTTGGATTTAGTAATCTCAGTTATTTCGGGCGACTATTTGAAAAACACATGGGCATGAAGCCAAAGAAATGGAGTGGCAAATCTTAGCTTCCTTTTAAAAACGTGATGCCAGAACATTACTGTCCCTTACCTCAATACCACCTTTAAATCTAAAAAAAACATAAATGAAGTAAGGGTAAAAGGCCTTATAGGTGTTATAAGGTGCAGCCTATCCTGGTTAGAATATGGTTCAGATTAAAAAATATGACATACTTGATGAGCATCTGCAAAAAAAGATCATTAAATACCTTTTTAATTTTCATAATTGCTTATCTCCCATTATCAGCGCAAAACAACCTGATGAAAGGAGTTACTATAGAGGAGCAAAAGCAAGTGCCGGTCGCACACCTGCTGGAAAAGATCTCCGATAAACAGAACTTCTCCTTTGCTTATAATAATAAAATAATTCCTGCAGACAGCCTGGTATCTTTACCCGCTTACAGCGGCCCCCTGTTGGATTTACTGGAAAAAATACTGGGAGAGAATTATGAGTTTAAAGAAGTTCCGGGATATGTAGTACTCAGATTCGCGCCCCGTAAATTATTCATTATTGCCGAAGCTTACAAAAACGGGGCAAAAACCATCATAAAAGGGAATGTAAGTGATGTTGCCGATGCAAAAGCAATCATGCAGGCCAGTGTATACGAGAGAAATCAACTGTTATCAACATTTACTGACGACCAGGGATATTTTGAACTGAAATTAAAAAATCATATCGGACCTATATTAATTACGGTAAGTAAAGAAGATTATCGCGATACTTCAACATATATTCTGCCTGATATTATTGTCAATGAAAAAAGCGCCATCAAAAATTATAAATACTACCCGGACAATATCCCAGGCAACGATGTAGAACATAACCGGTTCGCACGCATTTTCATCAGCTCAAAACAACTACTGCAAGGATTAAACCTCGGCAACTTTTTTGCTTACAGCCCTTACCAGATTTCCCTTACCCCCGGCCTTAGCACCCACGGGTTGTATAACAGCCAGGTGATTGATCATTTGTCCTTAAACTTACTAGGCGGTTATACCGCCGGAATAGACGGCCTTGAACTGGCAGGTCTTTTTAATATCAATCGAAAAGATATGCGTTCTACGCAGATGGCAGGCGTTTTTAATTTTGTCGGCGGCAGTGCCAGAGGTGTACAATTTGCAGGTGTTTATAACCGCGTGTTAAACCATATCAGTGGGTTGCAGCTCGCAGGATTAGCAAATAAAACGTCTTATTTTGACAGCGGATTGCAAATGGCCAGCCTGGCTAATATAAGCCAAAGGGCAAATGGCGTACATATCGCCGGACTAATCAATACCACTGTCAGCAGTAAGGGACTTACAATGGCCGGACTCACCAATATTGCCAGGGATAGCAGCAAGATTCAAATCGCCGGATTGATAAATAAAAGTGGATATGTTTCTGCCTTACAGGCTGGCGGTCTTTTAAACATCGCCAAAAAAGTAAGAGGTTTCCAGGTTGGCCTTATCAACTTCGCGGATACCAGTGACTTTTCTCTTGGCATTATCAATATTATTAAAAATGGAGAAAAAAGCATAGGAATAAGTATTGATGAATCCTTTTTCACCCATGCCGATTTTCGTTCCGGCGGCAGGGTATTATATGGATTAATTGGTTTGGGCTATCAGTCTTCCCCTGAAAAAAAACAATACTTGCTCAATGTAGGAATCGGAGCTCACATTATCAACGACAATAGGTTTACCTTAAAAACTGAATATATTACAACGCTCAACCAAAATTATCACGCCAGTTCCATCAGGCTGCTTCCAGGTTATAAGTTAAATAAACATTGGGGCTTATTTGCCGGACCATATATCATTATGGCATCGGCTGATAAGAATGCCGGATTTATAACCAATGGCTGGATTTTGAAAAGATCTTTTACAAACGCACAGATCAATACGACATATGTTGGTATTACAGGCGGTATATTGTTTCGCTGGTTTTAAAGCGGTACTATTATTTTATAATATAAGTACCTCCTGACTTTTGCACCTGCATATGAGGTGTAGTCAGTCCGATCACGTTCAATATATTTTCCAGCGAATCCTGGAGCCTGATGTTAACCGTAATAGGTGTGTTACGCAAAGCTTCATTCTCAATTTTAATATCAGCGCCATAAGCTTCGTTCAATACATCTACCAATCGCCATAATGGCGTTTTGTTGGCGGAGAAGTTATTGCTCGTATAGTAATTATACAGTTCATTACTGTTCCTCTGCACCTTCAAACCTTTATCACCCATATTGATACTTACCATCTGCTGCGCACTTAGCTGTACTGTAGCTTCATTCTTAATTACTTTCACAATCCCGCTCCCCACAATCACCTCGATATGATGCCCCCTGTTCTTTATGTTAAAAGTAGTACCTATGTCCCGTACACTAACATCTTCCACCTGTACAGTAAATGGAACCGCATCATCATGTTTAACGTTAAAGAATGCCTCACCGGTAAGTTTGACCTCCCGTTTTGAAGTGAAATTACCAGGATAGGCAATTGTCGACTTTTTATTGATATGTACGATAGACCCATCAGGCAAAGTATCTACCCGTACCTGGTTGTCAGCCCTCAGGGTCACCCAATCAACAGATGAACCACTTTTACGGCTAAATAAATAAGTAAGCGTTCCTGCTCCTATTAATAGGAGTACGGCGGCAGCTATACTGAACCATTTTGAATATACCTGCTCCGGGAGAAGCTCGACTGGTTGATTGAGTACAGGCCCCCTTTTACTTTTAAATCTTACCCATGCTTCCCTTTCATCCACAGGACTAAACTGCGCCAGGCGTTTGCTCGTTTCAAGGATGCGGCTTATTTCATCTAGTTTTTTGGCATTAGCGCTATGGCTAGCTGCCCAGGCCTCAACTTCAAATATTTCGTCAGGACTTCCTTCGCCAAGCAAGTACCTGATCAATAGTTCTTCGCTCATATGCTGTTTCATGACCGGAAAATATTAAATAGCATTAGTGTAATAACTGGTAAAAATTCCTTTAATTCTCTTCTCAATATCTTTAATGCCTTGCTCATTTGTGTTTCAACCGTCTTTATAGAAATGTTCAATTGCTTAGCGATATCCTGGTATTTTAATTCCTCGAAACGACTCAGCTGAAATATGGCCCGGCATTTTTCTGGCAATTTGCTTAAAGCTCTATGTAAATGCAACTCCAACTCGCTCATATTTATTTTTTGAGCAGTATCATCGGTTTGCTTTTTTATGGAAATAACAGTTGTAGTTTGGTATTTAAGCTGAACCTTTTGCCCCCTTATATAATTGAGGCAACTATGGTAAACTGATTTATATAAATAAGATTTAATTGCAGGCCTGACCTGTACAGCCTCATCCCTTTCCCATAGCTTAAGAAACATGGCTTGCACAATTTCTTCCGCAACATCCCAATCCTTCAATAAAGAGAAAGCATAGGCATGCAACTCCCTGAAATACTTTTTGAACAGTTGCTCAAAAACGGCCTCGTTGTCGATGAACAAATCGTCCATTTCTTTATTATTAATTCATTAAACATGGTCAATGTAAGCAGATTCGCCGGAAAAAATATCTGAAACCATCATGCTACCGATCTTGCTAAAGACAACCGCATTATTCGCTACATAACTGCCGACCGTCTTTTGGAAGTGAACCGGATGCGCTGTCCGGTGCATGGTGGTTTTAAGTGCTGAAAGATATAAATAGCACTACCCCCTTTATTATCCCCGGGACACAGCTGTGTTGATACGATTTGATATTCATGCTGGGTATTTATTGTTTATACCAGTAAAAACACGCTATAAAAATTTTACCCCTACTCGTTTTAAAAAAAATTATTTTCCCCTTACTATGTCTTTAAAATATTTAAAAGAGAAGTATAATTGCCCTAAGCGGAGATGATACATATCCGGCATTGCCATAGAAGTTGATTCGAAGATTTTTCAAAATCATTGATGTATGGTACAAAAAGAAAAACAAAAGCGCTGGTTGCTTCAACAGAGACATCCACATATAAATATTAGTGAATAATTAATTTATTAGGTAGAGTAATGAATAAGCCATACCTTTATTGTGAATATAGTTTGAGTTTACGGCAAAAGTAACCTAGTTTCCTTTACAGCCTTCTTTTTTACCTCCGGCGTTACCTCATTCAATCTTTTACAAATAAATAATTATATACTATGGATATCTATGTGTCCAATCTGAGTCCTTTTGTCGTTAAAGAGGACCTTAACAACCATTTTTCCAAATATGGTATTGTAGGCTCAGCAAATGTCATTGTTGATAAATTCACCAATCGGAGCAGAGGCTTTGGCTTTGTTAACATGCCAGATGATACCGAAGCTGAAAGAGCCATCAAAGAAATGAACGGTTCATTAATTGATGGGAAAACAATTGCAGTCAGTCAAGCTAAACCCAGAGAGGAAAAGCCTGCCAGAACTGCTTACAATGACCGTTGGTAACTGGAATAAAATACTTACGGGAAAAGTTACCGTTTCCCTTTTCCCGTAAGTAAATTCCCTGATACTACTTCATGCAACAATTACGAAAGGTTATTTGGCAGTACTTATTATAAATGAGCTGAGCACACTAAATTCATCTCCTGAATCAATCTCTCACTATTTAAAGCCATGCTTTATTCCTATAGTATTATTTGTGCCTGATAGCGTATCTTATCATCACACATCCGGGCTAACTTTTACATGAGAATAAATTTCATCCTTAAATAAATGTTTGCATTATTTAAGATGCCGGGTGATGGTCTTACAAAAAAGGTATCAGAAGTCTGAACGAATCTCTCTTCTTTATCCTACTGCTCGTCAATATGACACGCTATAAAGTAGGAAGCCAAATTTAAACAGTATACGTTCCATTGTAACTGGCAATTCATTTTCCTTTTGAAAAGAATAAGTGCTGAAATGTTAATCCAATTATGAAAGTAAAGCATTTGGATGCCTGCTATTATAAATGCTATATTTTCTTTGTACCAAAAGGATGATGACCCTGGATACATAAATTAATAAATTATGGAACTTCAATAAAATCAGAAACTATGGGAGAAACTTCTTCGAAGAAAGAATTCAGAAGTAAGAAAGCTAAATTAAAAGAGGATAAGGCACAAAAAGCGAAAAATCGGAAGATCAATAATAATAAAGGTAAAGGTCTTGATGATATGTTAGCATATGTTGATGAAAATGGTAATCTCAGCTCAACACCACCTAAAGAATCCAGGAAGGTTGAAATTGATTCAAAGGATATTCGCATTGATACGACATCCAAACCTACAGAAGATCTAACCAGAAATGGGAAAATCACGTTTTTCAACCAGGCTAAAGGATTTGGATTTATTACTGATGACAAGTCCAATGATAGAATATTCTTCCATATAAACGATTTATTAGAATCGGTGAAAGAACATGAATCTGTTGTATATATCCTGGATAAAAATGCCAAGGGTTACTTTGCAACATCTGTTAAAAAAAGAAGGAGTTCTAATAATTAAGAACCAAAATCTGGAAATACAAACATTTCCAAATTCAAGCATCCGATAGAATGATATTTAAACTTAAATATTATTTTACCGGTTTTTTTATTTTTAAAATGGCAAATTTCCGCACGAACATATCATTTTTGCCCCAACCATTCCCCACTGCCTGAAAGATAAAATCTTTAATCAATAGAAATACAATCTATGCACCAGGAAAAACACTGAATTGCACCTGAATTATTCTGATGAAACAGGATTTTGTTTTGTGAACATGTTCTCAAACAAAATCCTGTTTTTCAATAAAGCTTACCTTAAGCTGGTACTTTCACTATCCTGACGATCTTCAAATATGCCAGTAAACGAATCGCATAATATATAGGATCAATTTCAAACCAGCGACAGCCAAAATTAACAGAAGCCGGACGCTTGTGGTGATTATTGTGGTAAGACTCTCCTAACATCAATACATCCACAAACAATAAATTCATGGAAGTATTCTTTAACTTAAAATTGATATACCCATACTTATGCGCAAACCAGTTAACAATCGCACCATGAAAAGCTCCCATTGAAATGACAATTGGCAGAAGCAAATATTGCCATGGGGTTGTCGCAAAAATTGCAAAGAACAGGATATATAATGCTACCCACATCAATCTTGAAAACCCGCTGTTTGCAAAACGATCAAACTTCTCCCAGGAAGGAAGATTCCTGGTATAACGATCCTCTATATCTATTTTTTGATGCAAAATATTCTGATACACCGTTCTTGTATGCCACATCATTGCAAAAATATTATCCGAATTTGATGGAGAATGAGGATCAAGGGGTGTATCTGTATGTGCATGATGCAACCTATGCATGATACCATAGGCCCTGGGACTCATATATGATGATCCCTGCGTAATATATGTAACAATAAAAAAGAACCGTTCCCATGCTTTGCTCATTGTAAAAGAACCATGCGCAGCATACCTATGCTGGAAAAAGGTTTGAGAAAACAATGACAGGTACCAGATTGAAATGAAAAAAATAAAAATAACCATATTTGAAGTTGCTTATAAGGCGCGGGAAATAAATCTCAAATATGTTGCTAGATAGATGGAAATATGAAACACATGCCAGTGAAGTAATATGGTGAAGGTAATCTTTTTAATGTTAAGGAAATGGTAATGATACAGAAGAACTGGTAATTTAATAATAACTAAATTCAAAATCCCAACTCCCTCTTCAAAAACCTTCTCAGTTCCCCATATATCCCCGACTCCGCCAAATGACTATCCCCAGGATAGACCCTGTACTCCTTCTCTGTCTTCATCTCATTATAAGCACCAAACCCCACCCTCGAAGGACAATCATCATCCATCAACCCGGTCGCATAAAACGTCTTCGCCCTGATCAACCCGGCAAAATTCTTCACATCAATTAAGTCCTGCACCTCCAACGCTTTCTCAAATGAACAAGGATGATTATAATACTTCAGATAAGCCTGCAACTCCTCCACACATATCTTCCTCACCCTGATCTGATCACGGATATCACAGGGAAAAGGATCAAAATAAGCACACGCCTTCAGCTTTTCAGGTAGCAAGCCCGCCGTAGCCAGCGTCAGTCCCCCACCCTGACTACCTCCCATCACCCCGATCCGGTTCGAATCTATCTCCGGCCGATGACACAAAAACTGTACAGCCCTCACACAATCCAGGTAAATGGAACGATACGCTATTTCCTCCTTATCATATAACTTATAGCCCCATATCCCAGGAATATCGAAACCCGGATTAAACACATCCGCACTTATTCCATGCCCCCGCACACATAACGCTAGTTCAGCCACATCCTCCTTACTATCCATAAACCCCTGCAGGTTTTCAAATCCATATCCATAACCCGGCAAGTGAAGAATAGCCGGATACCTGCCTGGTTTTGACGGCACAAAATAATATCCCCTGATGACCACATTCCCTACAGACCTAAAACTGATTATATAAGCATCCCGCTGCCCGCTACTCAGGCTATCATTCTTCACTATGCTAAAATCAGGGACAACACCGTTCAACTCCCCTAATGAATGCCGCCAATATTCTTTAAATCCTACCGGCTCCCTGGTAGCCGCCCTTATAGCCTCCGGTTTTACAGCAAACCATTGAACATCTCCACTGTAGCCACTCCCCTTTTGAATAAGCACACATTTATAAAATCCCGGTTTACTTACAGGAAGTTTAACAAGCTTCACTCCCTGCTCTAACAACAATTGCTTTTTATACAATGTATCGTGATAATCATTTATTACAAAAATGTCTACTTTCCCTTCACTCACACTGCGGATAGAAAGCGCAGGCAATTTATCCGTATAAACATGATCACTCTTATCAAGCATTATAACCAGCTCTTCCCTCAGTTCCCTATCACCTTTCGTTAGTATACAACGATTGTAACTCTTCCCCCCGGTATATGACAGCTTATCCGCTATTATCGTAATCCTGTTCCGCCGTCCAGGCAGCAACTCCCGCTTTGTAAGATTCACCTTATGTACTGCAAGCCTGTTAGTCCAAAACTGGTTAGCTAAATTACCGGCTACCCATATACCGTTTACGTACACACTTTTAACATCACACTGTAAGCCTATCTGCAAACAAAAAACACTATCCATCCACTCCACCGGCACCTCAAAATCAGTATATAACTTACAGGTCCCCTGTCTGCTAAAATACCCCTGCCGCTCCCACGATTCAAGTAGATTCACCTGCATCGCATGCAGGTTTACAGCTGTATCCGGTTTGCCAACAGTGGTATCTCTAAAACTAATCTTCCATAATAAAGGTAAAAGATTCTGCCCCTTAGCTGTTATACTGCCTAAGCAAAATAAAAAGCATATCAGTAATCTCATTTGGGTATGGGTTTTATAATTAAGCGATAGTTAAGCAGGGCTTAATATAAGTAGATTAAAGAAAACGCATCAGGGATTTATATCAGTGCGGGCAAGCATCATTCTCCACAATCTTATGGACAATTAATGATTCTCATCATTCATCACACTATTTTTGGAGCTGTCCAACACCCTTCTTTTTAGTATAAGGTTTTCCTTTATTAGTTCACTGCAAATTATTGATACCTGACTACCCCAATCTGATCACCAAATATATCCAGGTAGCCCTTATTATTTCCGAAGAAAATAACGTAATGATTCTCTTTTGTCTGAATAACTTCAGCCCTATAAGACCAAAAACTTTCATTAGCAACCAGGCCAATATTAACAAACTTATTCCCTTCAATTTTTGAAATATAGGTATTCTTAAAGTCCGTAGTAATATGGTATAATTCCCCTTCATATGGAAAACTTACCAATATTAATACTCCCATAGTATCCAGGACCTGCTTACGACCTTTAGTGGAGCCCGCCTCAATATTTCCCCCCTTCCCGATTGTTGGTTTACCTGGTTTTAAAACCTGCAAAGCTGCCGGATTATCAATCTGGATTACTTCCGAAAATCCACTCAGGTGTAAAAGGGTATTACTAACAATATATTTGCCATTCATTTTGTTCACGATAACAGGGCAGGTCGCACCGCAATAATATGCTATTCCCGTTTTTTTGTTCTTAAAAATAACAATCCCTCCAAATTCCCCCATGCACGTTTTCTGTACTACATAATCCTCATCTTCATAGAAATTTGGATTTGCGCTCTTAAACCGCCCACCATTGTTTTCTTTTATAACAGTTTGCTGCACTTTAAAAATATCCTTTGATTGCGCTAATACATGGAAATAAGCAATAAACAGAAATAGAATCAGGTATAGCCGTTTCATAAAATGTTATTTAAAATAAGAAATGTACTCCTCCCTCTGTAAAATACTTAAATTTGCCCCAATCAGAACGCTCCCCATAAATGGCCGCTTCAAAGAAAATAAAAAGCCTCCAATTCGACAACAAACTGCCCATCGGTATTGAAATCATACCGGTTAATAAACGCTACATTGAAGAAAGCCTCCACCTCACCACTCCTCACCGCGCCTCTTTTTATTGCGTATTATGGGTGATTGATGGCATGCCCACCCATTTGATCGATTTTGTACCCATAACCATCTCTCCCGATAGCTTTCTTTTTGTAGCAAAAGACCGTATACAATTCTTTGACCAGACCACCTCCTTCAAATCAAAAGTATTACTCTTTACGGATGCATCCCTCGGTGAAAATCCACAATTCCTATTCAGGACACCGCTATTTACCACCTTTGATAGCAGTAAACATTGCATTCTAAAAGCTTCTTCCCAATTAAAAGAGTATTGGCATATGATTGAACGGGAATGCACCACTCCTGGTGATAAACACCAGCCACTGCTCCTGAAAAATCACCTCTCCAATTTCTTGCTACAGGCCGAACGGGAATTACATGCAGGCCTGCCACCGGAAGATGGTACCAGCCCCCATCAGGAAATCTTTTATCAGTTCAGAACACTCCTGGAAACTCATTTCAGAAAACAAGCACCCGTTACCTTCTACGCAAACCAGCTTAATATATCCGGGAAAGTCCTCGCCCATGCGACAGAAAAACTTTCCGGGAAAACACCCAAACAATTAATAAACGAAAGAGTGCTGCTCGAAGCCAAACGCTTACTTATCTATGAAAAAGAAGCCGGGAAAAACATCGGATATACCCTGGGCTTCCTGGATCCGACTAACTTTGCAAAGTTCTTCCGTAAACACACCGGTGAAACACCTGCCAACTTCCGCAAACACCATTATCCGGGCAAAGGGCAATAATTTACCATCGAATGGGAATTTTATACCTTTCCTACCTATACCAGTATCAGGACCTTTGAGCTGTCAATAAAAAAACAGATCAATATGTATTACCAGGTCAACGATGTTAAATTATTTGTAAGACAGGATGGAGAAAGAAATCCCGCTATTATATTCTTACATTTTTGGGGAGGTTCTTCCAGGACATGGGAGCCAGTCACTCACCTGTTAAAAGCAGATTACCACTGTATCCGGATCGACCTCCGTGGATGGGGTGCCTCTGATAAGCCACAAACAGGCTACGATATTTCATCTATGGCAGAGGATGTCTTATTACTTATCCAGGAACTGCAACTGGACAATTACATCTTAGCAGGCCACTCCATGGGCGGGAAAATTGCCCAGGCCATTGCTGCCCAAAAACCGGAAGCATTAAAAAAGCTCATCCTGGTGGCGCCATCGCCAGCAGTGCCCACCCTATTGCCGGATGAAATGGTGAAAGGTATGCTGCAGGCATATACCAGTATTGATAACATTCAATTTACCATCGATCATGTATTCGAAGCCCCAGATCTGTCTCCTGATTTGAGGAGGGTGGTTGTTGAAGACATGCAACAGCACAATACAGCTTCCCTTACGGCGTGGCCAGGCAAAGCAATGAACGAAGATGTTTCCGCCGGATTATCTGGCATTAAGATACCAACATTGGTGATTGCCGGAGGCAATGATAAAGTAGATCCTCCCGCAAGACTGGCGGAAGATGTAGTAGCCAGAATAGCAAATGCCAGGATGGTAGTAATTCCTGGTGCAGGACACCTCTCTATGCTGCAGGCTCCCGAAAAGGTAGCTGCGCTGATCAAGGAATTCGTGCGTGAAGTCTAAGATGATGGGGTTGTATCAAAAGTAAATTTCCGGGAATGTAATCCGGATCAATGATGGAGAGGAGTGCCTTATTGAATGCCAAGCCATCCAATTACTTTTGATACAACCTCATTTATTTCCCTATCAGCTCCAACACAATTGCATACGCCGTCTTCCTCTCCCACTTCGCTATCAACCATCCAATAAAACTCAATGAAAAGATATCATGATCCACCATATCCCAAACCGCCTTTTGGTACCCAATTTCAAAAACCACATCAGGCTTTTGCAAATACTTTTCAAACAACTTCAGGTATAGTAATACCCGCTCCTCTGAAGTCTGCTGCAGATACTTCTTATAACGCCGTTTAAAACTACTTAACCTGGACAAAGCAAGCTCAATGTTAGAAAACTGCGCATGCACCAAAATCTCCATCAGGTTCTTTCGAATTGTCCACAACATCCCCATCTTCTTTTCATACCAGGCATCCGTACGTGTCAACAAAGCCAGCTGCTTTAAACATCGCTTATCATTACACAACGCTAAAAACATTGTCAGGCAGATCCGTAAATCCTCCACATCCTCCGGCTTTGCCGTTGGCTTCGCATTCCCCAGCGATTCCTGCACCATCGAAATCGCCTCATCCGCAAAACCCGTAAAGAACAAATTGAGTGCAGCAAGTAACTGGTGACGTAAATAAAACAGTGCATGATACCGGCTATCCGTCAGCATCAACTCCATCATTTCCTGAAGATATGCGGTACTCTTTGCAAAATCCTTCCGCCTCAGGTGAAAGTTAGCCAACAAATATAAAATGGAGATGTGGTAATACAGGTTAGCCTGTTTCTTATGCCCCTGCTCCTGTATAAACCGGTTCGTACGATTAATATAGCGCGTTATTAATCCGTAATTCTGCTGGATGGCCGCATATTCATTCGCCAGGAAAAGGATCTGGTAAATGGACTTGTAAGTCATGAGTTCATCAGCCGCAATCTTGTATTTCCGGATGGTCCTTATCATCAGGGAGCTCAGATTTACAATCTTCCCTTTCAGGTGGATCGCCTGCAGTTCCTGCCTCAAATAAGCATACGCCATATTCAGCTTGGCTTCACGCTGCATTTGCGCCTGGTTTAGCAGGAATCGGCCTGTCAATACTTCGAGATCCTCAGCCCCCGGCAGATGCGAATATTGTAACTTTAACAACAAAAGCTCATTCAACAAATTAAACTGCTCCGACTCTTCGGCCAGTCGCTCTGCCTTATCCAGGCATTTAAATGCCACCCTGACCACATCATTTTCTAACAAAAACCTGCTCACCACCAGCAGGCGTAGCGCATCGTAAGTGTCAGAATGCGTGCTTTCAAAGGTTTTCCGGGATAAGAACAGCAACAGACTATCCTGCAATCTTTTACGCAAAGCATGATAGGCATCCTTATTTACCTCGGATTCATAAAGCCTGTTTAGCCCTTTTATATCGTCAGTTTCAATTAAATCAAATAATACGATATTTTTCACATCGGACCGCTTGTTCTTCCGTTGTAAAAATTGCCTAAATTGTTGTTTTTCAATATTATTAAGCAGGTTAACCAGGTCCAGGAGCGCATCTTTCATACAAGTAAAATGTAACACAAAGGTACAAAACCGGTCAAATTATATCGTCAGTTAATTAGGCATTTTACCTTTTTTGAATCTCTTTTCCGGCCGACATTTGTTTCATATTAATCACACAAACAAAAGAATATGGAACCGCTACAAAACAGAACTGAAGAAAACTTATCTAACATAAAACGTGGTGAAAGCACCAGGCATCCCTTCAAACCTACCGGGGCATTTATAGGAGCTTCCTGGTTTGCCTTATTAATAGGCTGCGTAAGCTATTGCATTGGATTATGGAATGCCAGCATGCAGCTAAACGAAAAAGGTTACTATCTCACCATCCTCTTATTCGGCATGTTCTCTGTCGTCTCCGTGCAAAAAAGCGTCAGGGACAGGGCTGAAGGAATCGCTGTTACAGACCTTTATTACGGCATCAGTTGGTTTGCCACCATTGCTGCCATGTTACTGCTCACAATCGGTCTCTGGAATGCAAATATGGCCCTGAGTGAGAAAGGCTTTTATGCCATGGCATTCTGCCTGAGCATGTTTGCCGCCATTGCCGTTCAAAAGAATACCCGCGACGCAAAACTGGCCGAGACAAAAGAATTGTAACGTAGCGGTTACAGCCCCGCAGTCCCTTGCTTGCAAGCCTGCGGGGTTTTTAAGCCATTGACTGTACTCTTCCCAGCATCCCTGCAGGCCCGCCAGGAAGCGGTTGGAATGCAGAGATGAAATAAAAAGTGAAAGAGCATATAAAAAGAGAATTGAGTACTTTTAGCAGCAAATCCTGCTCAACCTGATCACATGGACACCTCCGAAATCATAGACCTGCTCAAAGAAGCTGCTGATCCTACCCATCATGCAGGCATGCGGCGTTTCGGAATTGACAATGAAAAAGCCCTGGGCGTTAAAATCCCCGAAGTCAGGAAACTCGCCAAACTCATTAAAAAAAACCATGAACTGGCCCTCCGCTTATGGGATACCCAAATACACGAGGCCAGGATCCTCGCATCCCTGATTGCCGATCCCAAACTGGTTACCCCTGAGTTAATCGATAGCTGGACAAAGGATTTTAGCAGCTGGGATGTATGCGACCAGACCTGCGGCAACCTGTTTGACCGCACTCCTTTCGCTATAGAGAAAGCCATGGAGTTCAGCAGGCATGAGGAAGAATTTGTAAAACGCGCCGGCTTTGTGCTCATGGCTACATTAGCTGTGCATGATAAAAAATCGGGAGATAAAACATTTACCCAATTCTTCCCGGTCATAGAACGGGAGGCATGGGATCATCGGAACTTTGTAAAGAAAGCTGTTAACTGGGCATTACGCCAGATAGGTAAGCGCAACCACACCCTGCATCCATTAGCCATACAATGTGCAGAACGTATTTTATTGCAGGAGAGTAAAGCTGCCAGGTGGATTGCAACGGATGCTTTGAGGGAATTGACATCCATCAGCCCAACGCATAAATTTAAGAACCGGTAGCTAACTGCTGTACGGTAGCCTTATATGCAGGTGTGGAAGAAATCAATGTATAACCATGCCAGGCCTCATTTTCATCCAGGGCAATCCAGGTCTTCCACCTGTTATATTCCGGTAGTTTTAATCCACACTTCTCCACTGCCTTCCTCGCAAATATATTATACCGCACCTTGTTCAGTGTATAATCAGTGCCATAACCCATATCGGCCCATATCAGGGTTTTCCCTGCATATCCTTTCTCTAAAATCTGTTCCAGCTCCCAAAGCAAGGAATCAGAACTATCCGGCCTGTAAATGATCAATACACTTTGCTCCATGTAATCCAATACTGCAGGCTTCCACTGGTCATCATCAAAATACCTGCGGTCAAACCCGATCTCAGGAATCTCCTCATGGGGTTTTCCTATGGTTACCAGATGCGCCTTCAAACGCAATAAAATATTGGCTAACTCCAATTCTACAGGCCAGAGATTTAAATGTTGAAATACATCCAGGCCCCCTGCCTGAATCCCCTTGCCATCAAATAAGAAAGACCTTAAATAGAGAATCTTTTTATATCCTTCCCTATCCGTATGAGTCGTGGGCAGCATCCCCCGATTACAACGCTTCCGCATCAGGGCTCCTACTACAATCAAGAGCGTAATACCCGAATAAAGCAGATAAAATCCCGGGCTCATTGTACCCTGGATTTTACAGATAACACCATCAATAAACTAAAAAAAGATATCAGCGTCGCAATTCCAAACAGGACGATCCGCCAGATTTGATTATTCGCCGACCGCCGCAATGCGACCTGCTCCTCTGGCTCAGTCACTGCATCTGCAATTTCCAGCAGCTTTTCTCTTTTCTTATAAAAAGAAATAGTGCTGAATAAATTAATGGCCAGGCAAATACAAATCGCTAGAAACATAGTAATTCGTTATGGGGTAAATAATCGTAAGTAAATGGGGGCTTCAAAAGAATCAGTGCCTACAAAGTTCCCGAATTTATATACCAATAGCAATACAAACTAGTTTGTATTTTTTATACTCCCCGGCTACTTATAAAACAACAAAGCGAAAGCCATGGCCTTCGCTTTATCCTTAATTTTTCTTCATCATTTCCTGCAGCTCCCGGATCATTTTCTGCTGCTCTATTATATACAAAGTCAGCTCCTCCACTTTCTGTAACAATTTCTGATTGATCGCTCCCACATCCACACCTTTCTCCGCCACCTCTGCCGCCGTTGGCATCCCCGGCAAATGTTTGTTCTCTTTCACAAAACGCTCCACCTCAGTCAGCGAAGCTAACTCATAATCCTTCTCAAATACAAAATCAGGCCAGCTACCAAAATTTTTGACCGTCATCTTCGTCGCTATCATACTACCGTTCACCGCAAGCTTATATCCTTTTGTATTGACAGTGCCTATCCCAACACTCCCATCCCCCTTTACTGCCATCAGGTTATTCCCATAACTATTTACCATGAAAATATTGTTGGTGCTAAGCCTGGAACTATTCTTAGACCTGCCATCCAATACAATCGCACCAGCCACCGTATCAGCAGCCGTTGGCGTAAGATCCTCAGCCTCCCCGATCATCATCAACCCATATGGTCTCGTCGTAGCATAGCTTTTCCCATGTATTGCCGGGATATAAGCGCCTCCAATCTGGGTACCATTTTCTATCTGCAAATATCCTAAACTCTCTGCCAAATTCGTTTGGGTGAATTTCGCAATTACTGTACCCTGTGGCGTGTTTACCTGGAATCTGGCAGATGGACTGCTCACACCCAAACCCAGCATCCCTGTGTGAGAAAGCCGCATTGCCTCAACGGTACCACTATCCGTCCGTACAAAGAATTTCATGGCACTCAGGCGGTTGCCTGACACCATTCTCTCTGATTCTATCCTGCCTACTTCCGTACCGGACACGTTAAATTTCAGGGCACCCACCGTACCCAGTACATCCCTTTTTTGTGAAAATTGAAGAATGGATGTTGAACTGGAAGAACTATCGGATATTTCCAGTTTAGCAGCGGGAGAAATTGTACCAATACCTGCATTTCCGCTGGCAGGGAAAGTATTGGTCTGAGCGTTTACGTAGACTGTCACCAATGCAAGGCTAACAATCAGGGTTGATGTCTTAAGTAACATTAAATTAATTTTTATTTCACGGGTATAAATTCAGCGGCAAATTACCCAATGAAATCTGTAACTGGAAGCATCTCCCAATAATTATCTAATGTTTATCTGCTAAAAGCCGGAGATTTTAATCCCCGGCCTTCAAAAAAAGATTACTGACAAACCGGTGTCACTACCAGCAATGTCAAAGGCACCTGCCTGTATTTCTTAAATGCATCAAAAGTCAATTCCGCAGGCAAATCCTGGAAGAACCTTTCATCCGCCTGAAGTGATACATTGTCCTTTTTAATTTTGAAGAAAATCTTGCTATACTCCTTTTTCACCAACACCTCTTCATTCTTCTCAAACAGGTCGCCAATTGTTGTACCAACTGCATACCCGCTCGTCGTAATTACTTTAGCTGAATTGGTTGATAAACGCATCACCTTACCAGAACTGAGATCGGATGTCTCCAACAGCAGGTAAGAACTATCCTTCAATACAGCCTTTACATAATACCACTTCCCTTTTTCATAATCCGTACTGCTGGTATCCACCCTGGCAGGTGTAAGTGCTTTTATCACTTCCCCGATATTACACAAGGAAGTAGTTCCTAATTGTTTGTCTGTGATGACAAGCCCGTCTTTCTTAACAGGTGTCTTGCTCTGGCTACTGTTACAGGCAGTAAAACATAACATGGAAATGGCCAGGTAATAGCATAATTTCATAGTTCTTTAATGTTAGTAAGTCACTAACCTAATGGTAAATATTAGTAATATCTATGTTTCTCGTCAGTCCAAAGGCAGACTTTCGTTTGCCCCTTGAATATTCCCCCGGATAAGACCAGCAAAATTATTCCCCTCCTGTTAGAAAAAAAGAAAAGACCACCCTATCTTGTACAGGGCTTCCTTTACGGCAAGACCATAATTATGCCCTTCCGAAGCAAAAAATATACGTTATGAGGCGGATTTTACTCTCATTTGCAGTCATTGCTGCATTTTTTCAATATACATCAGCACAGGCACCACGCTATTCCTCCGTGGACCCTTTCATTGGTGCAGGTGGTGATGGACATATCTTTGTAGGTCCATCTGCCCCCTTCGGAATGGTCAAACCAGGTCCGGATTGTAAAGGACATAGCAACAGCGGTTACAATGCTGATAAGAAAGTACCCCTCCTGGGATTCAGCCAGACACACGTCAGCGGTACCGGCGGCGGCCCCAAATATGGGAATATACAGGTCATGCCCTTCTCGGGCGACTTTGACTCCATCTACCAGGAATCCGCCAGGGGTGAAGAGATCGCGAAAGCAGGATACTACAGCATCATGCTGGAGAAATGGAAGATCAAAGCAGAACTGACTACGGCAGACAGAGCCTCCTTTTACCGCTTTGTATTCTCCCAAAAAGGTAACAAGGCAGTGAAAGTAGATGCCGGCTTCTTCCTGGGCGAACCGGTTAAACCCGACCCAGATGCCCGTGAAGCACAGCAGTTTGTCGGATCTGAAGTGACCGTAGTAAGCAATAATGAAATCAGGGGATACACCCGCATCCGGGGAGGCTGGAATAACGGTATGGCCTATACAGTATATTTCTGCGCAGTCTTTGACCATCCTTTTAATCACTTTTCTACCTGGAAGAACAAACAATTATTCCCTGGAAAAAATACCCAATTCGACTCAGGCGACAAAACGGGTGCCATCGCTTACTTTGATAATACTGCCGGAGATACCATCCAGCTAAAAATCGGCATTTCATTTATCAGCACAGAGAAAGCCCGGTATAATCTTGACCAGGAAATAGCTGATTTTCAGTTTAACAAAGTACTGCAATCGACGCAGCAGAAATGGGAGCAACTGTTAAACAGGATAGAAATTGATAACACCGCCACTCAGGAACAAAAGATTATGTTCTATACAGGCCTCTATCATACCATGCTGATGCCTGTTGACAGAAGCTGGGAGAATCCTTTATGGATCTCTGATGAGCCTTATTATGATGATTTCTATGCTATCTGGGATACCTTCCGCTCCTCCAATCCCTTACTTACACTCATCAGTCCCTCAAGAGAAGTGAGCATTGTCAATTCCCTGCTCAATATCTATCACCGGGATGGATATATGCCTGATGCCCGTAGTGGTAACTACAACGGCCGTACACAGGGAGGCTCCAATGCAGACGTGCTCATTGCAGATGCCTATGTAAAAGGATTACAGGGTATTGATTACAACCAGGGCTTACAGGCTATGCTAAAAAACGCCGACGTACCGCCCGGTGGCATTGAAGAAAAAGAAGGCCGGGGAGGATTGGCTGACTACAATACCCTGGGCTATGTGTCCACCCGCTTTCCCAGGGCCGGTACCCGTACCGTGGAATATGCGTATAATGATTATTGTATTGCTACCCTGGCAAAAGGTCTGCAGCTGGATCGCCTGTACGACAGGTTCATAAAGCAGTCTGATAACTGGCAGAACTTATGGAGACCCTATGACGATCATGGGGCCAATGGGTTTATACTTCCAAAAGATCCCAATGGCAGATGGGTAGATACCATTGATTGTATTGTGCTGAATGCCCCTGTCAAACAGATGCAATACAATCCCCTGGCTGTAGACTATCCAAACTGTGTATGCTGGTGGTGCGCCTTCTTCTATGAAGCCAGTTCATGGGAATACTCCCTGTATGTACCTCATGATGTAAAAACCCTGATTAGGAAAAGTGGCGGTGAGGACGCTTTCAGGAAAAGACTGGATACTTTCTTTATGAAGAAATACTATAACGTTTCCAATGAGCCTTCATTCCTCACACCTAACCTCTACCACTGGATAGGCAGACCAGATCTGAGTTCTACCAGGATCCATCAAATTATCGATAGCAGTTACAATACCTCTGCCGCCGGTTTACCCGGGAATGATGATTCCGGTGCCATGTCTTCCTGGCTGGATTTTCATATGATGGGATTATTTCCAAATGCAGGTCAGTCCTATTACCTGATCAATGCTCCCTATTTTAGTAAGACAGTGATTCACCAGGAAAACGGGAAGGACTTCGCTATTGTGGCACATCATCTTTCAAAAAAGAACAGCTACATTCAGTCAGCGAAGCTGAATGGTGTAAACTATGATAAATCCTGGCTGGAGCACCAGGACATTGTAAACGGAGGCGAACTGGTTTTGGAAATGGGGGATAAACCGGGTACCTGGGGTACACAGGTGAGACCACCTTCAAAATAATACAAAATAAGAGCTTGTACCAAAAGTAGTTTGATGACATTTATTCAAAATTCATTGAGACTGCCCATATTCCTGGAAGTAACCACTACATGAACTCCGCGGTCCAGGTTAGTTTTTCCGGTGTTACTTTATTTAAACTACCTTAGCAGCAATCTACCCCCTTTGAA
This sequence comes from Chitinophaga silvisoli, assembly GCF_003412465.1. Classification (GTDB taxonomy): domain Bacteria; phylum Bacteroidota; class Bacteroidia; order Chitinophagales; family Chitinophagaceae; genus Chitinophaga; species Chitinophaga silvisoli. The sequence continues at coordinate 1,193,142 of NZ_QTJV01000001.1, read as the reverse complement.
ATGAAAACTTTACATAAGTATCACCTACTGTTATTACTGTTTTTGGCTATCCTGGCATTCACCGAACTCCCTCAGCAATATCGCACTACCGAAGAGGTAAATGAATACTTTGAGCAGATAAGAAATAATCCTCCTATGCTGACTGCATTCTTTACAGCCATGCCCAAAGGAGGAGATCTGCATCATCATTACTCAGGTGCCATCTATGGGGAAACTTACTGGGCTATCTTAACAGAAAGCAATGGCTGGATCAACCCACATACATTAATGACGGATACAGCAGGTGCCCAACACAAAGCTCCCTGGAAACATCTCTCTGAGCTGGGTTCAGACTCGCTTAAACAGGCCTATTTACGTAAGATTTCTGTCAAGGATTACAATGAACTTTCCGGCCCGGGCGATCAGCATTTCTTTTCCACCTTTGCTGGTTTTTCTCCGGTAGCAAGCTACGACATCCCCCGGGGTTTGCAGGAATTCAAACAAAGAGCCATTGCAGAAAACGTATCTTATATTGAAACAATCATGGGAGCACCGGATACGGCTATCCGCCTATCCGCAGCTGCCATGTGGGAAAAGTCAATGACCGGGGCCCGCTTATCAGACAGTGCAGCTGTCAGCGATACCCTCGAAAAAGTATATGCGGCGCTGATTAAAAACGGCATCACCAATGCTGTTGCAAAATTCTGCCGTAGACAGGACCTGATTCACCAACAGGCTGCTGTTGACGACAGCGTATTCACACTACGTTACCAGTTGTCGGCCAACAGGAATGCTTCACCTATCAGCGTGTACAGGAAACTGCTCACTGCCTTTCAGGCAGCAAGTATGGATTCACTGATTGTAGGCGTGAACCTGGTTTCACCGGAAGACGGCGAAGTCTCTATGCGGGATTATACGCTGCATATGATGATGCTTGCTCACCTGCACCGGCACTATCCGCAGGTCAGGTATTCCCTGCATGCCGGCGAACTGGCTGCAGGTATGGTACGCCCTGAACTGCTTCGTTATCATATTAGTCAGGCAGTGATGATAGCAGGTGCCCAACGCATTGGCCACGGTGTGGATATCTCCCATGAGGCGCAATGCCTGCAGCTCCTGGATACGATGGCACAGCGTAAAGTCGCAGTAGAGATCAACTTAAGCAGCAATGAATTTATCTTACATGTGAAGAATGAAGCTCATCCCCTGCTCATGTATTATACACATCATGTACCGCTTGTAATCAGCACAGATGATCCGGCGGTGTTACGTACTGATTTAACAGAACAATATGTATTATTAGCCACCCGGTATCCATCGCTGCGGTATGTGGAGATCAAAGCCCTGGTCAGAAACAGTATTGTTTATAGCTTTTTACCACCAGCATTGAAAGAGCAGAAATTGCAGCAATTGGATAAAGCATTTTATGAGTTTGAAGCAGCGCTAATGAAAAGAATGAACGCTAAATAATTCTTTTCACAAGAGGGATTCTTACAATCAAAGCGCCCAGTAAAAAACTACCTGCCACTGTAAAGGGTGCGATCAGCAGGAATTTATAGGCAGGGTCAATGGCCAGGTTTCTAACAGCCATTGACAGTGATATCACTACCAGGGGATGGAAAATATAGACTGCAAAAGCGGAACGGGATAAGCCCCGGAGCCGGTTTGATTTTCCATTCCAGAACTTTCTGCCATGCACCAATAAGGCCGTCAGGATAGAAATCCCTATCCATTGTTCCCATACCGCATACAAGAGTGACTCCCAATGAAATCCCCCTGAAAACCACTCAGCGGGTACCTGTAGTTTATTCCTGATAAGTATAAATACCGGGAAGCACAGCAGGCAAATACAGGCTGACCACGTCAACTGTTTACCAGTACGATCAGATAACTGTTCAAACCAGTTATTCCGGAAAGCCACGATGCCCACGATAAACAAAGCGATATATTGGGGGAAATGCCCTAACTGGAAGCCCACTGGTTCCAGTTCCCAGCCCACCGGAAAAATAATCCGGGTCAGGAAACTGAATACCCCCAGCACCAACGCAAAGATCAAAATGACACCTGTACCAGGTACCTGTACATATGGCGTTTTAAAAAACCTGCTGCCTGCCACATATATCAATGTAAAGTCTAATAATGCAGCCACAAACCACATCACCCCAAAACTGACCCAGCTGTGATAGCCACCCAGGTATTGCAGGATGCTAATATGATGTTCCTGTGCAAAATAATATACGAGGTAGCTATATAATGGAGAGAGAACTATAGAATAAAACAATAGCGGAACACCTAAGCGAAGCAGCCGGTCCGCTATAAATTTGCGGGGACCTTTCCGTTCTAAAGAACCAACAGTGAAGTATGCTGCCAGCAGGAAAAAGAACCCCATAAAAAAGGACTGGTTAATACATACAAACAGCAGCATGGGCATAATGGCTGCTTTGATGGAACTGCTTTCTATATAATACCAGCCACCCGTACCACTGTAAGTAATGACCGTGTGATGCAGGATAACCAGGACGGTCAGCAATATCCTGATGTTATCAATGTAAAAAAGCTTTTTTTCCCCGGATAAAGACGGCATAATTAAATCAGTTGTCTTGTGTTAAAATAATCAATATCACAAAACTACAACTGCAAAACGCTTTACCATAGCGAATGTTACCGGTAACTAAGGATTGTGACGGGCAACAAGCTTTGTCCGTAATTCCTCACAGCGGCTGTTGAAATTTTGCAGCTGTGCCCTTGAAACCGGTACCGTGGATTCAGTGTTATTAAATGCCAGCAGGTATCCCTGGGAGTTGCCGGATACTTTTTCTATATGCAGGATGTTGACTAAACTGGTACGGTGACAACGGAAGAACTGTGGATAAGCTGATAACTGGGATTCAAAGCGGGTCAGGGAAATCCGTTTCAGTTCAGTATTAACCTGCTCATTATCAATGGTGGTCAGTTGAATGTAGTTCCCATCAGCCTTTGCAAAAAGTAAATGATTGATATCCAGGCTAAAATCGTCCTGTTTGACCTGTGTCCGGATAAAGATCCGGGATGCAGTACCCCCAGCTTTCAAAGGGGTAAACTGAAGAACGAAGGGATCTCCCTTTTTAGATTCATAATAAAATCCGGCTAGTCGCAAAATGAAATAAAAGAAGATGCCACTTACCAGGCAGTTCCGGATTTCCACCAAAAAATAATGGATGGACCAGTTGAGGGCATTCTGGTAAATGAGGTCCCGCATCAGGAAACTGGCGACACCTATTATCAGCAGCATAATCAGGATGTGCCGGTATTCTGTAAGTAATGTCCAGCTTTTGCCGGCGCTGAAATGGTAAAGGGTTTGAAAGTAAATATATACGATCAGCGCCGGCGACAGGGCGTGCAGCGCACATATGAAGAAGTAATTCATTTTATGCTCCGGTGTATACACACCAAATGGCTCAAACACCAATAGGAACAGCAGGAGCATCCCGAAAATGATAGCAGCAGTTCTGAAAAGGTGCCTGGGTTTATATCGGGCCGGATAGTCAATTTCTTTCAGTAAATGGTGCCGGTTAATGTAGACTTCCATGGAAATAAAAGGCCTTTATGCCCGGATAAAATTACAGGGAATTCTGGTAAAAAGTAGGCGGCTTTGTGTGACTGTAATTGTACCGGGATGATTCCTGGCTAACAACACCCCCATACCAGGGAAAGAAAACATCTTTTTGAAGCTTCCTGATCAACTTGCACAGGGTCAATGGCTTAGGAATTGCTGACCGAAAGCTGGTCTATCTTGAAAATATTAAAATCCCCACATCTTTTGGTGAGCCTATAACACATGAAAATAATCCACTATATTACAAGTCCCTATACAATGTATCAACATGACAAAACAAGAAGTAGAACTCATCCTCATCAAAGTTTCTTCAGGCGGGCAGGATGCCCTTTATATGAAAATCTATAAAAACGGCACTACCTGCAGGTATGGTGTTGGCGGATTGCCGCAGATCCGGACTTCAGGCATGAGCTTTTTTAATGATCCAAGGTTCTTTGATCCCTTGCTTGCAATGATCCCTGACCAGGTCCTGGAAGCACCTGTTATGTATGAAGAGGCGACACCTAACGGTGACCTGGAATATGTCATTGCCTTTTATGGGGTATCCAGGAATGGAGAGACAGGTGAAGGCGCGGATTGGGCTAAGTCAACAGGGCTAAGGTTGAAGGTAGACAGGCAGACAAAATTCAGCGATCCTGTTTTGCCGCTTATAGATACCCTTACGACGGCGGCCATAGAACTGACGAATGAGTGGTATTTTGATATCATGATCAATGCCGGGTATAAGATGTTGAGTTCTACCATGCCGAAGGAGACGATTGTGAGTCATCCCAGGACGCAGACGGAGATTAATCAGGATTTTCAGCATTATATTGACCAGATGAAGTCAGGTTCGAAAAACTGGAAAATGGCGGATTTTGATAAAGGTAAGGTGTATGAGCGGGACGGTAGGACCTTCAAGGGAGTGGTGAGGGAAACGGACGAGAGTTTTGCTATACATTTTTATCCGAATAAGATGGAGACAGAGGGTAATATTAATGAGGTGCCGGCTGAGGAGAAGCCGTGGTGGAAGGTATGGTAACGAGGTAGCGTCTCAGTGGGGAGACGCTGCTTATGTTTCACTCACGACCAGGGTTCTTCTTAAAAATGATCTTTATCTTTTTAAGCGCACGTGGTGTAGGCAATCCGCTATCAAAAAAGTTATTTAGCCATTGCTTATCCTGCGCTAACTGCGCAGTCGTTTTTTCAGGTAATACATCCATCTCCTCCAGCAGCAGCTGATCCCCACCCTGGCCATTACAATGGATCATCCCCGCCAACTGCCACTCCTTCACTAACCAATTCTCTATCTCCTTCTCCTTTCTCATAGACTCTCCCAATAGCATATACTCCTGAAAATCCGCCGCCGGAAAATCAGGATGCAACCAGGCAGCCGTATTCCCCGATGCCCCGGGCAACACACGTACCCTCCCATATTCATAAGGCACCCACCTCGATTTCCCGGCATCAATGGTCATACATGCAATCACATGGGTACAATTGATCAACGCCATTTCAATGATACATGCAATCAGCAACTGGTAAGATGTACTTTTGTTATTGATTGCCGGTAAACTGCCAAGCACTGGATCCAGTACATCCACCCAAAATGCAAATTTGTTTTTATTCGCCAATCGGGCTATTCTCAATGCATAATTTTTATCCGCCCGTTGATGCGAGATGAATAACCTGGGACATTTATTTACAGGAATAGTAGGATAGTTTGATTTCAGTCGCGCGAGGAGCAGCATGAGGATCAGTTCTTCCGTAGACCTTTCCGCATACCAGCCTTCAGGTTGTACAGCACCAACACCAGGGCTTAATTCAAAGAGTTCATCCAGGGTTAATTGTCTCAGTTCCTGCTCAATTCCTACATTCCTTTCTCCCAATGAAAATAATCGCAGGACCCTTGCAATCAACTCATCCCACTCTTTCGCACCATTCAGATCCGTATTTACGTTAAAACGCAAATTCAATAATCCCTCTTCATGGGCATATGATAAATAATTCGACATACCTGCAGCAGTTTTTTACCTGAAAGAAACGATTCTTTCAAAAATAACCTTCTGCCAGCTCCTGCCAGCTAACGCGTGGTTAATAAGAGAAATTTCACTCCACCCTCAGCTCCCTCAGCGTCCCATTCCCCGGCAAATCCACCACTTCTATGATCACCTTCCCCCCTGCCGGCCAATGCGCCGCCTTGTAATACCAATCCACCCCATTTCTGCCCAGTACTGCCTTTCCTCTCTCCACCTGGATTTCTGCCGCATCATACAGCCTTACCTCTACCTCCGCTACCCTGAACTCATTTTTCGCCGTCACCACCACCGTTGTCTCCTCAAACCGGATCCCCTGCACCTCGGGAGAATGATATGCATCCTTCACAGCCATGTTATAAGCATTCTGCCCCGGCCCCGCTTTCGACTTATAATACGCCTCCAGCTCCGGATCCTTCAGGATCTCAATGGCATAGGCTGCCGCCACCTTCATCTTATACCTTGCCTCCAGCTGCTTCTCCGTAGGCTTCTTATTAGACGGTCCGCGCTTTTTGGCTATTATTATCCGCCCATTGCGTTCGTAAATTGTGATTTCATCGCCCAGCGAACCGCGGACATGTTCAAGTAGGATATTACCTTTTACTAAAGCCATAACAAAACAATTTTGGGGTTATACCAGCAATTTAATCATTCCATCCAAAACATAGTGCTTCTTTAACACTAAATCATCACTAATTCGACACTATAAGGGCACTTCAATATCGATTGGATATTAAGGTGCCCTTATAGTGACCTTATAATGCCCTTATAGTATCGAAGAAGCATAGAGAAAAGAGCCTCTCTGATCCTTCTCCTCCCGCATCAAAAAAAATAACTTTTTGAATTTCACTGAATTAGGCTTGTATCAAGTGCGGTAACAAATTCTTATAAAAAGCAACATATTCCTGATTTACAATCAGGTATGCGGATGACCCTGGTCCCATGGTGGATTTCTTTTTAAAGCAGTTTAAAAAAACCGGATTATCTTTCGCACTCCTAACCGGTGAACCGTGAATGCATCGGAACCTTTGAAAAACAATCTAAATAATAGTTAATGTCATTTAATTACGATTCAGAAGCACAGAAAATAGCACCCATTTTTGACCTGATCATAGCTGCTATCGAAAAATTCCCACCTGACGGCTGGACCCCTCAAAACATCAGCCATACCATCAAATTTAACAAGGAGATGAAAGAAGATATCCTGAATCCGCCAGCCCAGTTCAGGACCGCAGCGAGCCTAAAAATCACCAAAAACAACATTCTTAACATGTTCCAGGAAAGCACAGGGAAACATGTTGACTATTTCTGGGAACAGGTGGAGCAAAACGGCCTTTCTGCCGAAGTAGTCCGCATCAACCCTATTGAGAAAATCCTTAAAAAAGGAAAAATCGCAAATGCTGCTGAACATGAACTCGCTACCACTGTTCGCAAAGAAGGGAAGTTGGACGACAAGCAACTCTCCCTGCTGAACGAATACATTGAAAAGTTTGAACAGAAAAAGAAGGGGCGAAAAGAATAATGCCCCGGTTTTCCCCTATCTTTAGCCTATTAAACGCACTTGTTGATAATATGCCATGGGGCTACTCCGCCCATTTTTGCTTACCATCCCGGTAGGCCGGTCATCTTTTATCAATATATCAACAAGTTTCATGAAACCATACACTACGATCGCCCTTCTCGGCGGCACCGGTAAATCCGGCCAATACCTCGTTCAACAACTCCTGCAACAACACTTTGCCATCCGGATGCTGATCCGCCAGGAATATCCCCCTGCCCCCACCATCACGGTTGTGCAGGGAGATGCCAGGGATCTCAATGCTGTCCGCCAGCTGGTAAAAGGAGCTGATGCCGTCATCAGTACTATTGGACAGCGGGGAAATGACCTGCCCATATTCAGCACAGCCACTGCCAATGTCATCCAGGCCATGCAGGAGGAAGGCATTCGTCGCTATATCCTCACTACCGGGCTAAGTGTGAATACTATGACAGATCAGAAAAGCCCCTGGGTCGCACAGGCCACGGATTGGATGTATACCCATTACCCGCAAACTACCAGCGATAAACAACATGAATATGAATTGCTGCGAAATTCTTCGTTGGACTGGACGCTGATCCGCCTGCCGCTTATTGAACTGACGCATGAAGCACCAGCAGTGATCAGCAGTCTTACAGATTGCCCTGGCAATAAAATCAGTGCGACCAGTCTGGGGAAATTCCTGACTATGCAATTGAATGATCAGCAATTCTACCACTCAGCGCCATTCATCGCCAATGCGGAATCTTTATCTACGCCCTGAAAATAGTACTGGCAAACAGGTTAACGCCAAGGTGCATACGCCAGTATCACTGCATCCAATGATCGATTAAATGCACCACAAAGGAACCGTACATGTAGAAAGTGAGATTGACCAGGGTATTGTGTTTACTGTTGTTTTGCCCGCTAACCAATCAGATAAAAAGGCCGGAGACTTTAAAGTTATCCGGCCTTATTTTTCCCTTTAAAAAAAACAGGCCGGAGATCGTCATTCTCCGGTTTGTTTTTCACTGGCTATAATATATCAAATACTTACTATATCTTTATCGCGACCCTAAACTAATAAAATGACAAAACCCGACACAGTACCTGCCGCTGCGCAGTGGAATACAGAAGACAATCAATGGGACCTTGGACAATATAATGCAACAGGTGTAAAAACCGGCATCTGGCAATCATGGCATTTAGACGGACACCTTTGCGGCACCGTCGATTATAAGGAAGGTAATCCCCCTTTTATCTTTAAACGTTTCCATCCGGATGGTACAATTGCACAGGAAGGCAACTGGTATGGCAATGATACCTGGCTGGGTACATATCGCTGGATCAGGAGTGAACAGGCAACAACAGAGCCATTTCCGGCAGGAGCCCCCAATGTATGGATCGTGGAATTTGATTATGAGAAAGAAAGAATCTATCATGCACAGCGTTTTTTTGACAAAGAACATCAGCCTGTAACCGCTACTGGTAAACCAATGCCGGAGCGACCTGCAGGTGTACCCGGGCGTGCGCATTATAGCGACAACTCAGGACGTTGGATCATGGGACAGGTAGATACCCGCATACGCAGGTATGTAGGGCAATATGATGAGTGGAATCCGAAAGGACTGCAGGCATCCCGCCTGGTATATGATCCTGCTACAGGTGAACAGGTGGAAGAATATAAATTCAGTAACGGAAAACTCTGGTTATCGAATAAAAAAGGACCGGATGGTCAGTTGCTGAAAAGCTTCTACTATAATGACCTGGAGCCTGCGGCTGTACAGGAAAACGTGCTGTATACGAATGGGCACCGTGATGAGACACATACCTTCTTTGACAAGGCAGGGAAACTACTGTATACGGTGCGTAATGAAGATATGGGAACGGGACTGCATAAAAAGAGATTCTATAACGATACCCTTGTTTTTGAAAGTATCCAGACAGCAGATCATTCCAAAGCGCCCCTGAGTGTACATTATTATTATCCTGATGGTACAGTGCTCATCGATTACCAGTCCAATGGAGATGGTACGGGTAACTGGCATTTGTATGAGCAGGATGGACAGCTTGCCCTGACATTTCCCGTGCCTGAAGAAGCGGATTATAATGAATTTATCGGCTGGCAGATCTTCCTGACTTTTGACCTGAATACAGAGACGACAGCACATGAATGGGAGCTGATAAAGGAGAAGTTCATCATCAGGTATACCGGTGAGGTGATTGATCAAAAGGTTGCCAACTTACCTGTACCTGACTATTTACAGCATGAGCTGGATAAAACTGACTGGACTGAAATTGATGCAGCAATGGGTGGTAGTAAACATCTGCCTAAATATATAAATGGCCTGCTGTCAGACGATAAGGAAATAGCGGATGCCTGCCTGGGAGATATCTGGATGCAGATTGAGCATCAGGATAGCGTGTATGCGTCTACTTATAAGGTTGGGGAGATTGTGGCAACAGTGCTGCCTCATTATGCAGGATCACCACTGATCCAAACCCGTTTGCTGCAGTTCCTGTATGAAGTGGTGTCTCTGCCCAGGATCCATGATTACGCGGACCTGTACACCCAACTTGCTAAAGCGCTTGCAGTGCATAAACAGTTATTGACTGACAGGGCAAACAATGATAATGATGATACAATAGCTACACAGTCATTGAACCTGCTGTTGCAAATAAGCACAGAGCAGACATCGAATTGAGGATGCCGGCGGGAGCCTAGAGATTGAGAAGCCGGGGATAAATGTTTCCGGCTTTTGGTTTTTAGGAGCTAAGAGCAAAGGGTCATTATTTTATATTTTTACCAATAATTGGTAAATTATAAAAATAACAAGTACCTTAGGGTGTAATAAGTGATGGTAATATGCTAATAGAATTCAAGTTCAAAAATGTCTTTTCATTTAAAGAAGAAGCCAGAATTTTAATGACTGCCGTAAAGTCATTTAAAGAACTTACTGATACAAATATAATCGCTACCGATCGTGGATTTGATCTGCTCAAAACTGCTGCAATATATGGTGCAAATGGTAGTGGCAAGAGTAATTTTATCGCTGCTTTTGGTTTGTTTCATCACATTATTTTCAACTCATTCAGGGATTCCTTAGCAAAGGAGAATGAGAGAAGACGACAATTTAATCAGTTCCGGCTGAACACTGCTTCAATGAAAGAAAATTCAATGTTTGAAATTTCTTTCATACATGATCAGTTTATTTATAGGTATGGATTTGAAATTTTCGGTTATATTATAAAAAAAGAATGGCTTTACCGGAAACAAGAGCGGGAGATACTTTTATTTAACAGGGACCTCCAGGAATTTGAGGTTAATAAAGAGTCATTTGCAGAGGCACAGAAGTATAAAGAGGAAGTTAATGAGAATGTGCTCCTTTTGTCGCATTTAGCACAATACAATCAACCCGTATCCAAACATGTCCTGGGTTGGCTTCAAAATGCAATCGGGATAAATGGTTTAAATGATCGTGTTGAACATACTGCCACACTTCTCAGCCGCGATCAGAATTTCAAATTATTGGCTGCTGCCATTCTTAGGTACCTGGAAATTTCGAATATCGAAGCCGGTGAAAAGGATGGGGAGGTGGTTACTTACCATAAAAGATATGATGAGAATAATCTCTTAGTGGATGCAATACCATTTGAAGCGGATATTGAATCGGTAGGTACAAGGAAGTTAATAGGATTACTCGGCCCTATATATTTCACTTTACACAATGGAGGGGTTTTATTTGTAGACGAGTTTGATTCAAAATTACATCCTAATCTTACCCGTAAATTGTTAACCTTATTTCAGGAAGTTAATTTAAAAAATGCTCAGATTATTTTCACAGCACAGGATGTGACACTATTAGACAAAAAACTTTTACGCAGGGATCAGATCTGGTTTGTTGAGAAAAACCAGTTTGGCGCTTCTGAATTGTACTCCATGTCAGAATTCAGTTCCGATGTTGTGCGTAATACTTCTGATTTTGCCGCCAAATATCTCAATAATGTTTTTGGAGGGGCGGATACGGTAGAACTCACAAAGAAGATAAAAGATCTTTTATATGGGAGCAAAGGGGAGTAAAAAAATACCTGCATATCAAAGAGAACAAGGTACCAGGTCAGCAAAAGAGAAAAAAGGACGTACTATAACTTTTAGTCTGAAAGAAGTACTTCCTCATGTTGAGCCAGGTCAAACTTCTAAAGAATGGGAAGAGGAAGGATTGCTTTCTCTGTTGTATGAGCGCATGAGATTTGTATCTCAATTCAGCTGCCAGGAAGCATTGCAAAATGGTTGTATCAAGAGGTATACTAAAGTTGGTTATCCCCCAAATTCTGAATTTAAACAGCCCAAACATATTAATGCTGATATATGGGCAGTCATGCACATCACCCAGAATAGCAAAGAAGTGGTAGCCGGATATATTGAAGACGATGTGTTTTTCATCATCTTCCTGGATAAGGAGCACAGGTTCTGGCCAATGTCTGCAAGGTAGCCTGGCTGACCAGTAATAATTTATTGTTTCCTACCCTTGGGCAAATAATACAACAACCCACAATTAATCAAAAAGATAAAAAACGACCCGACAAACGCCGGTATAGCAATCCCCGGGTTATGATCCAACGCATTATTCAACCCATTATACAACAACCAGATCTGAATCGTCACATTCAAAATCAGCAACATAATAATCGCCAGCATAAGGGTACTGGTCTTATTTGGATGGGCCTGACTTTGCGCCCTTCGAAATGTACTCATAGCATATTATTTTTAAGCCCCCGTTACAAAAATATCCTCTCCTTTCACCTCTACTTCCAGTTTAGGCAGTGGCCTTGGCGGAGGGCCCTGCACCACTTCTCCCGTCATCGCATCGAACCATCCATTGTGACAAGGGCATTCCAATTTTCCTGTACCAGGCTTATAAAATACCGCACAGGATAAATGTGTGCATTTCTGCTCATAAGCTTTGAACTCCCCATTCTCCAAATGAATCAGGATATAAGGTGTTGTACTGCCTTCCAGTACAAATGGCCGTGTGCCACCCACCGGCACATCATTTTTATTACATACCCGGTGTGAACCGCTTACTTTTTTCTCCGGGAATAAAGCTGATTTTGCGGCAACAAATGCGCTACCTGTTGCCAGGCCACCAGATACCAGGCAAAGGAATTTTGCAAACTGCCGGCGGGTCACGTCTGTTGTTTCTGCCTGACTGATTGGGAAGTCGTTTTTCCAATCCGGGATTTTCTCGTTCATAGTTTTTTAATTATAGATTGTTTGCCTTTAGCATGCAGGCAGCCTGGAATATTCACTCCGGCTAATCCACCTTTAGCATCGTAGCGCCCTTAGGCATCATAATATTCACCTTCGTCTTCACCTCCAGCTTACCAAACTGAAATGTATTTACCGGCACACTATTCGGCCGCATCCTCCGCATCTCCTCCCTCGTTCCATAATACAAAGCCTGACTTGGACACACTGTCGCACACATCGGCTTTTTACCCGCACTGGTCCGGTCATAACACATGTTGCATTTCATCATCATATCATAACTCTCCTCCTTAAACGGCACCCCAAACGGACAAGCCATCACACAATTCGAACACCCAATACACCTTGCCGTATTCGCTGTATGTACCACGCCAAATTCATCCTTACTGATAGCATCTGCCGGACACACATTGGCACATACGGGATCATCACAATGCATACATACCTGCACCGTGGTTTGTATCGTCACTGCCCGCTCCACATAATTCACATGGATCATAGACTGCTGTCCATTGGTCTCACATTCTGCACATGCCGCTTCACAAGCCTTGCATCCTATACACCGCTGCATATCCACAAAAAATTCCATTTCGGTTTTGTAATACGATGTCATGCGATCTTTTTTACGATTAAATACTATCATAAGCATGCGCGTCCTGTGGCAACGGGGCTTCCTTTCTCAGGGGCACCAGTTTGCACGCACACACTTTAAATTCAGGGATCTTAGAAATAGGATCCAGTGTTCCCGTGGTCAGTTGGTTAGCTGATTTACGACCCGGCCAGTGATAGGGCACAAAGACCGTATCCTTACGGATAGTTTCCACGATATTTGCAGGAAACTCTGCCTCCCCTCTCCTTGTGACCACACGTACCAGTTCACGCTGTGTAATGCCGTACCTGGCAGCTAACTCCGGATGTATTTCCAGCAGCGGTTCAGGGTACTGATTCACCAGTTTTCCAATTCGCCGTGTCTGGGTACCACTCAGGTATTGAGATACTACCCTGCCTGTTGTAAGCACAACCGGGTATTCTTCATCTACCACTTCACCCGGGTCTTTATACACCACCGGGTTGAAATGCGCCTTGCCGTCCGCTGTTGCAAACTTCCGATCTTCCCATAACCTGGGTGTACCGGGATGATCCAGCGAAGGACATGGCCAGAACACGCCCATATTTGCTTCTATCTTTTCGTAAGTGATACCATAGTAATCCGCTGTTCCTCCTTTGGAAGCCACTCTCAGTTCATTGAAGATATCTTCACTGCTGCTATAACTGAATTTATCACCTGCCCCCAACCGCGCAGCCAGTTCAAGGATGATAGAAGTATCTGTACGGGCTTGCCCCGGGGGGGTAACGGCCTGGCGTATACGCGTTACTCTGCCTTCGGCAGTAGTCACGGTTCCCTCCTCTTCTTCCTGTAGTGAACCGGGGAAGATAATGTCTGCATGGCGGGCTGTTTCATTCAGGAAAAAGTCTATGGTAGCATAGAATTCCAGTTTCTCCAATGCCTCGCGTACATAGTTATTATTAGGTAATGATACCAGTGGATTGAAGCAGAGTGAGATCAGTCCCTTTACCTCTCCCCTGTGAATAGCTTCTACGAGTTCGTAAGCAGTATAACCGGCTCCCGGCATGTCTTTCTCGTCAATGCCCCATACTTCCGAAATGTATTTACGATGTGCGGGGTTATTGATATCACGGTTGCCCGGCAACTGATCACATTTGTGGCCATGCTCCCTGCCCCCCTGTCCATTTCCCTGTCCTGTGATGGTGGCGTACCCACAATAAGGTTTACCTATTCTGCCTGTGGCCAGTACGAGGTTGATGCAGCCCAGTACGTTATCGACTCCTTTGGAGTGATGTTCAATCCCCCTGGCATGCAGGAGGAAACTGGTCGCTGCCTTGCCCCACCATTCGGCGGCTAATGCAATCTTTTCTTTGGCAATACCCGTTACCTGTTCCGCCCATTCCAGTGAATAGTCTTTTACAGCATCGATGGTTTGCTGGAAACCAGTAGTATGTTCATTGATGAAATCATGATCGAGCAGGTCTTTTTCAACCATATAATTCAGCATGGCACCATAGAGGGCAGAGTCCGTACCCGGCCGGATATCTAAATGCAGATCTGCAGTACGGGCCAGTGGTATCACTCTTGGATCTACTACGATCAGTTTGGCACCATTGTCTCTCGCCTGCCAGATCCAATAAGTGAGTGTAGGAAAGGTTTCGCTCACATTTGCGCCCGCCACTAAGATCACTTCTGCGTTGGCGAGGTCAGAATAATTATTGGAACCACGATCCAACCCGAACGCCTTTTTATTGCCGGCACCGGCGCTGACCATACAAAGGCGGCCATTGTAATCGAGGTTACGGGTTTTGAGTGCCACGCGGGCGAACTTGCCTACGAGATAACTCTTTTCGTTGGTAATAGATACGCCCGAAAGCATGGCAAATGCATCGTTGCCATATGTCTGCTGAATACGTTGGATCTCAGCAACGGTTTTATCCATTGAATCTTCCCAGCTGACAGGTTTAAAGCCCTCGCCTTCTACCCTTTGCAAGGGCTCCAGCAGGCGGTCAGGATGGTTGTTTTGCAGATATCGCTGTACTCCTTTAGGACATAGTCTTCCTTCGTTGAAAGGGAACTCCATCCAGGGATCAAAGCCTACTACCTTATTGTTTTTGACCAATAACTTAATGCCACATTGCATACCACAGAAGCAGCAATGTGTTTCTACTACTTTGTCGGGTTCATCTCTGCCAATGTAACCTTCCTGCGGAGCGAAGTTCAGGTGAGGGCCGAATTGCGCTATGATCTTTTCCGCATCGACTGGTAATTTCGCCATGGTATCTGTTTAATAGGTTTGTTTAAAAGAAATAGGTATATACCGGGAATTGCGCTCATTCATTGAATTCATCCAGTTGGAGGAATGGGTTCATTCAGGAAATTCATTCATCTAAAAATCAGATGCTTTTCGGGACTTCATTCACTTAAATAGCCTACTAAGTAACCAGTCTCCAAAAGTCTACCCAAAGAACTTTCCCGTAGCTTCCCTTGCTTTCAGGTGTGCCTTTGCAAGGGCGGCCCTTTTGCCTTCAGGACTCAGATCCAGGTGAGAAGTCCCGTCTTCCAGCGTGAAGTCAAAACCCAGTTCTTTTGTGACTATTTTAAGGTCATCCACATGCATTTGAGTAGCAAAGGCTTTATGGGTATGCGGGCATATAGCCATGCCCCTCTTTTCTCCTTCTTTCCTGTATAAATGAGCGCCGATCTGTGCAGGTCGTTGAATGATATGAAAGAACTTCCCAAATGGAATCCATATTAAAAAGAGGATTACTGTTACAGCATGCGTGACCGCCATAAACTCATACGTCTTTCCTTTCAGAAATTCATAATCGTAGGTCAGTCCCAAACCTGTCACTGAAATCGCCATTAGCAGGACTAAAGGGAGCCAGTCGCCCTCAAAGGTCTGGGAGGCAATGAGCCCCGCATGAGTCAGGCGGCGGCGCATAAACAACAGGCAACCGGCTATTACAAGCCAGGAGCACCAGTTCAGGATATGGAAGATGAAAAACGCCATCCAGGAACCCAGCTTAAACTCCATTACCTTAAAGCCAAACAGATGAGCTTCATATAAGCTTGTATCGGTAGGGTTCATTGTAAAATGGATCCAGCCAAGCGTTAAAGGAATGGTGACACAGAAAGCAAGCATACAGCCGGTAGCAAGCATAAAATGTCCCCACCAGCGGGTCTTGCCACGGGGATAGATAAATCGCTGGAAGGCAATATTGCGTACCAGTTTTTGCACCGATAAGCCTGCATATTCAACAAAGCTTTTTGAAAAGAGAAGTTGCCAGCCCCTTCTAAAGTACATCCAGGTAGGGGGTCGCTGTAGCCAGATACAGTAACGGTAGATGATGCCGAAGAGGGCAAAGACGGTACCGAACAGGTAGGCTATTAAAGCAGCATCAAAATTTTGCAGTTTCCTCGAACCATAAAATACTAACATCACAGTGACGATACAACAACATAATGCAATGAAAAATGCTTTCTTATTGAGTTGAAATCTCATGGTAATAAAGTTGGGTAAAAATCTCTACTTAAAAACATGATACAAATCATACGTTCTGTGCTATTTTATAGTAATTTAATGAATAATTTTATATTCCACATCACAAAACCTATCCCTCAATTTCAATGCTGGAAAAACTATTTGTTGTTAAACTTTAATTTATGAATAACACATCTTTATCCACTGCACATCGTATGTTATTCTTCAATACCCTGGGCTTCCTGGTTTCCTTTGCAGGCTGGATGCTGAATGGTGTCCTGGTGACCTATCTTGTCGATAACGGCATCTTTAACTGGAACCTTGTGGATGTTGGCTGGCTCTTAGGTATACCGGTGCTGACAGGTTCCGTGATGCGCTTGCCGGTTGGTATGCTTACCGATGTAGTTGGGGGCAAGTGGATGTTCACTATTTTATTGATCGGCTGTTCGATACCGATGTTTCTCTTATCCCAGGCCAATAGTTACAGTACTTTTCTGGTCCTGAGCTTTTTCTTTGGCCTGTTGGGAACCAGTTTTTCAATAGGCGTTGGGTTTACATCAGTCTGGTATCCGAAAAACTGGCAGGGAAGGGCATTGGGTTTATTTGGATTTGGGTTGACTGGATCTGCGCTCACCACCCTCTTAGCACCTTCATTATTGAAGAAACTGACCAGCAATGGGGCTAACCCGGAGGGCTGGCGGCACCTGCCTATTATTTATGCAGTAGTCCTGGCCGTAGTGGGTATCCTCTTTTTCTTATTCACTATTAATAAGAAGCCGGAGGCATCAGACAAGACCCTGCTTAAGTTATTGCAGCCTTTAAAAAATATCCGGGTGTGGCGCTTTGGCTTATATTACTTTTTGGTGTTTGGCTGTTTTGTGACTTTCTCACAGTGGTTGCTACCTTATTTTGTTAATGCATACAATGTTAACCTGATCACCGCTGGTTTCCTGGCATCCTGCTTTAGTCTACCCGTTGGCGTATTCAGGGCCGTAGGTGGATGGCTGTCTGATTTATATGGCGCACGCCGCATTATGTACTGGGTTTTATGCAGTTCTGTTGTGTTAAGTTTTTTGCTGATCATACCAAGAATGCAGATCTACTCCCCGGGTACAGGCATTATGGCTATACAGGCAGGTACGGTGACACAGGTGTCAGATTCCCTGATCCAGGTAGACAGTAAAGTCTATCCCATCGTAACGAAGAGTCATAAATTTGATCATGTAGACAGGAGGGTGATGATCCTGCCAGCTAAAGATGTGTGGCAGGAACCAATGGTGAAGGTGGGTGATAAGGTGACGAAAAAACAACTCCTGGCGCAAGGAACGACGATGATCTTTTTCAAGGCAAATATGTGGGTATTTGTAGTGATCATTATCTTAATAGGTGCCTGCTGGGGTATTGGTACTGCGGCGGTCTTTAAACATATACCGGAATATTTCCCTAAAGAGATTGGTGCTGTAGGGGGTATGGTTGGCATGATTGGTGGACTGGGAGGTTTCGTAGGGCCAATACTGTTTGGATACTTGCTGAACCTGACAGGATTGTGGACGAGTTCATGGATGTTTGTGTGCTTGCTGTCATGTGGATGCCTGATGTGGATGCACCAGGTAATTACAGTCATGATGAAGAAAGGAGCGCCGCAGCTGGCGGATAAGTTTGAGAAGATACCGGGATGATGATATCATATTTTGAAAAGAGGTTTTATCAAAAGTAATGTTCCGGTATTTTACCCGGGTACATGAAGGAGAGAATTTTTGTTGATGTAATTCTCAATGCCTTCCAATTACTTTTTGATACTACCTCTTTTTTTATGCGTATATTTATGCCCGTAAACGACGATGCCTATACTATATGCAGCTTGTTTTAACCTTGATTTATACCTTTTAAGCATGAAAACAAACCTAACCCTGTTTACAAAAATTGCCACACGTTCTGCTTTAGCATGGCTGAGTATCGTTATCCCCGGTATTATCATTTCCATTATCGGGTTGATTATTTCCATTTATCTTATCGGCCACCAGCCGGGACCTGGTTATGCCGGTGCCAGGGCTGGCGGTATCGGTGCCCTGCTGGCTATATTAGTATTGTTTACCGTTGCCTTCTGGTCAATGTGCCTGCTTGTACTTTCAATTGCGGGCTTTGCATTGTTTCCTGCTTTAGCTTCAGGCTATACATTGAAGAAATCAATCTTCCTTGTTTGGGACAATAAACTGGGGGATTTTTTTATTGAAAAGATCAGTGTATATGTGGATAAGGTAATCCAGCGGATAGCTGAGCGGAAAGGATCTTCAGCTGCAACACTCAGGAAGGAGTCGGTAAAGGAGTTGAAACTGGAAGTAAAGAAAGACGGTAGTACGACTAAGTTGCAAAAGCGTTTATTGAATTATTTACTGAAGCAGGTGAACCTGGATGATATTGACTGGAAAGCGGAGCCTGCGAAGATTAAAAGCCAGGTGCTGGCCAAGGTAAAAGATTATATCGGGGAGAAGTTGATGCCATCGAAATTGTGGGTAAGACTGGCAATGATATTGCCTGTTGTGCTGATGGTATTAGCCTTGATTTATGACAGGTAAAATTAGTAGTATAAAAATAAAAGCGCTCATATTCCTCAGTGGAGTGTGAGCGCTTTTATTTTGTGGAAAGTCATCCTGTTGGAATCAATCCTCAGGTAATTTCTTTCGTCGGTATCCACCACATAAAATAAATCACATTTTGCGGGAAGGGCTGAACTGAGAATAAATTGCGGTTTGGCAACATACTTCTTCTTACCCAATATAAGCAAAATGACAGGGTTCCCACTGTCAATCAGCATTTGCAATTTTTCCGTGTTGGTGATGGCTATTTCAATTGCGAATTTATCCTCTGATACTAAATGCAGGTCCTTGTCTCCAAGGATAATAGTAGCAGAAGACTTATGCTGATCCTGGGCAGGAGGAGTATGAGCAGTTAAGATAAGGGCCATTAACATTTTTAGCACTAACATAATCCGGGGTCTTTAATTGGCATATCATTTACCCTTTAAAAATAAAAAGAAGCCATCATAATTATTTACGAGACAGCTTCTTTTTACTTTTCATTTATTTATGTTTCGCTTACTTCACAGCCAATAGTTATTGTATACCCTGGTCCTCAACTCATTATAAATCTTTTCTATAAATCAATAAAATTTCTAAAAAAACCCACTTTCCTAGTATATTTACATAAAATCTCTCTACTTTCCAGAAAAATAGGAGAACAAAAGTATACTATCAACGTGAAAGGGACTTTACAACATAAGATAACAGCGGGAAAATCAGGTATTGTATTCTACAGCCTTACACCTCCAAAAATCACTACTGAAAGTGAAAAAGTTGCAGTCATTGCCAACAATCAGATCGAGCGTTTACAACACCTTGATATCGATGGCCTGATCCTCTACGATATTCAGGATGAAGCACTTAGAACTGAAAAGGAGCGCCCCTTCTCGTTTATTCCCACCATTTCACCTGAGGTATACAGCAAAGACCTGCTCACCAATCTGCGGGTACCTAAGATCATCTATAAGAGCATCGCCAACCATACCAAAGAGATGTTTGCCGACTGGCTGTCACAGAACACTGACCTGGAAGCCACCGTATTTATAGGTGCATCTTCCCAGCAACAGGTACAGGCCACCAACTTCTCCCTCTCCGATGCCTACCAGGTAAAAAAGGAAATGGGCCCGGACATCCTGCTTGGCGGGGTCACCATCCCCGAACGCCACACCAGGAAAGGCGATGAACACCTGAGAATGTTCAGCAAAATGCAGAACGGGTGTAATTTCTTTGTATCTCAGTGTATTTATAATATCAATGAGACCAAGAATGTAATGTCCGACTACCATTACCACGCCCTGAGCAATGATACCCAACCAGTGCCGGTGATCTTTACCCTCACACCATGCGGCTCCCTGAAAACACTGCAGTTCATGGAATGGCTGGGCATTGAAGTGCCGAAGTGGGTATACAATGACCTGAAATATTCAAAAGATATCCTGCAATCCTCCATTCATACAGCCACTAATATCGCCGGGGAAATCCTCAATTACGCGACTGCCAAAAACCTGCCTGTCGGGTTCAATATCGAAAGCGTATCTAATAAAAAGGATGAGATTCTGGCAGCTCATGAGATCCTGGAGAATGTGCTGCACATGGTGAAACCGCTGAAGAATGCCGTGGTGGAAGAAAAAAAGGCAGTATCGGCCTACTAGGAAAAGAGAGACCCTGGTGCTAACACCTCGCCTTATTATGCAACATAGTATCTTCAGCAAGACTTAACCAAATATTCATATATATTTTTTCTCTCTTCTACCTTTCGTATCTACCTTGCGTCCCTAAAGTGGACTGAAAGTAAACGAAACATAGAATATAGATGAAAAAAATCACCCTGCTTATGATGGGCACCGCCCTCTGGAGCGCCTGTAACAGTAACCATGAAAGTAAGCACCAGGCAGCTGCTGATAGCCTGAAAATAAAACCTGCTACCGCCAATGTTCATGTGATCCACTTGTCAGGCAGTACAACCATTGCTCCCCTGGCGCAAAAAGTAGCCGGATACTTCCGTAAACAAAATGACAGTTTCGATATTGAAATTACCGAAGGTGGCAGTAGTGTCGGAATTGCAGACCTGGAGAAAAGTATGACCGACATCGCCATGTCATCACGCGATATGAACGATGAGGAACGCCGGAAATTCCAGGAAAGTAACCACCCCATTACCGAAGTAAAGATTGCTGACGATGCCCTGGCTGTAGTCGTACATCCCGGTATTGGCGTTGACAAGATTACCAGGGACCAGCTCGAAAAAGTATTCTCCGGGGAAGTGAACAACTGGAAACAACTTGGTGGTAAGGATATAAAAATCATGATCATTTCAAGAGAGAGCAGTTCAGGTACCTATGGCTTCTTCAAAGAGGCGGTGATGAAAACGAAAGCATTCACTGCATTAGCCATGTACCAGCATACAAACGGATCTGTCATCAATAAAGTAAGTACGACTGAGGGTGCTATCGGTTATGTAGGCCTGGCCTTTATCAATGACAAAGTAAAAGCACTGCCTGTCAGCTTCGATGGCAAAACCTATGTAGCGCCTGATATCAAACATGTGAAAACAAAAACTTATCCGCTCGCACGTCCACTGTTCTTCATTTATCAGAATAGCAATGCAGCAAAGGTAAAGACGTTTGTAGATTACCTGCTTTCCGACGCAGGACAAAAAGAAGTAGAAGAAACAGGATATGTATCCTTAAAATAAAAAATCCAAAAAGGTCGGGAGTGATGCCGGCCTTTTTAATAATATACCACCTGTCTGTAAAAGGGAAGTCTTCTGGACCGGCAAAAACGTGTAAGGGTTAAAGATAGGCTATCACCTGCCCCAACCAATGTTCAGGCAGGTGTACAGCTAATGCTTTTATAAAGCCTCCTGATTCACAGAACCTTGATTTCTCTGTCTGGTAATCTTTTGCAGACTGATGTTCTCGCAAATAGCGTAAACAGCATAAAAGCCCATCAGTATAAAAATTGTAATTCTGCTTGTATGTGCTCTGTTGACAACGGCATAAATTGTAATACCGGCCAGGCAAAGCATCATTCTGCTGATCATTGCACCGTATACCCGAAGCATAAATACACTGTTGCTATCGGCTTGTACCCCTTTACGGCTCATGTTGTAGGTAAATGCTGAAAGGGCAGCTAAAGCAAGATTGCCAAATAGTAATACATTATGATGCACTCCATTGTCTAACAACCATGCTTTTAATCCTAATAAAGTGGCATTCAATAAAATAAAAAGGCCAATGACTCTAAAGTAGAACCTGTCACTCATTTCTCTGTTGGGATCTTTGATAATTATTCGAAAATTCGGCCGCGAAATTACGACGAAAGCTAAAAAAGACAAAACGAAATAGGATAAAAATCATGAAAACACATGATATCTGACATTTCTTTTACAAGAAATGAATGGTAGCGCCCGCCTGAACGATATTATATAATTTGAGTATATTGAGTCAAAATCAGCACTTATTCAATGCCGTATGAAGAGCCTACTATCCATTAGTTTCAAGATCACTCCGCTCGAGTATGCCAGGTTTCTGATTACGTCTTATTACAGGAAACCGATGACCATTATCCTTGCTACTGCCGGGCTTTACTCGCTCACCATGCCGGCATTGGTAGCTTACGGGATCATCGACTATTATAATAAAGGCCTTTATTTTTCACTCCCATATGCCGTGGTATTACTCTTTTATCCACTGATAATGACTGGCTTAATTATTTTAACGCGCATGAGGAATGCATTCCTGAAACAGGAACTGCTCTATGAGTTTGATGATGCAGGTGTACATATACAGGGAGAAGATTTTAAAAGCGACCTCGCATGGTCACATATCAGGGAGGTAAAGGAAATAGCCGGCTTCCTGGTACTAAAATCATCTACCCGTGAGGGTTATCTTGTTAAAAAAGATGTACTGGGCGCTGATGAGATCACTTACATTAAAAATAAAATAGCTGCTGCCAAGGGTGCAAAGCGTTGAAAAAAGGGATTTGTAAAGGTTGTTTCGAGGATTAATTCATCTGCATACGTATGGAGACCGTCCACTTTAGTACAGGCAGCCGGCAGGAACAGGCATAAAATTACAGGTGTTTGTATGTGGAACCGGATTAACTATGAATAATAAAGCGCTTGTATCAAAAAGTAATCTGAGGATCCTGAGCCTTACTTTTTGACACAAGCGCTCTGTGCTTAAATTGCTACTCCTGTGCCTTAATTGCATCTTCCAGGTTATCTATCGGGGGCTCATTCTTCTCATATCCTGAATAACCATAATTCTGATTCAGGCGGCCTTCTCTGTTTGCATCTATGTCTGACTGCGGTACCGGCCATAAGATGTGGTAAGGACTGGCTGTAAACACGGTGCCATAGGTCGTTTTCACGCCCTTGTTATAAAAGTTATTGTACCTAGTCAATCGCTCATACCAGTAGCTGCTCACGGAGAGATTCTCTTCTGTATAAGATTTCCCGAATTCATCTGACTGGTGAGTGCGGGCAAAGATGTAAGAGATGCGGCTTAACTCCACATGCCGCATCTCTTCGTAGTACAACTCGCGGGCCCTTTCATCAAGTATGACACCCATGTTCATATCTCCGGCACTGTACATCTGTGTGCAATGTGCACGACGACGAACCACATTCACATCTTCAGCTGCGGCAGCCAGGTTCCCTTTCCAGAAATAGGCCTCTGCACGCAGCAAATAAGTTTCTGCCAGGCGATAAATATACCAGTCACTGGCACCTCCGTTATAGTTATCAATCGTTTCATTCCTGGGCGTCTCTACCCAGAGTTTGTAATGCGGCCAGTCAAAATAGGTCCTTATAGTATCCGTCACCAACAGTTTGCCGGCATCGTTATAGAGCTGCACATGCTTGCCGTAATAGGGATCACCGCTGCTCAGCAAATTAGGATTGTTATACACCATATCCTCCATGTTCATCCAGTTGCCCGTACTCCTGCTATGACGCAGATCACTCGTATCTGTCCAGATAGTAAAACGGCTATACCAGGTAGGTCTTGTTTTAGCAATGCCCCTGCCGTAGGTTTTACGGAGATCTATTTTATCTTTTGTAGCTGAATAACTGGCACTCAGTCCCGGTTTACCGGAAGGGGTGCTGATCAGCTGATTGCCAGAACCTGAGTAAAAAGGCACTGCATTTCTCATGGTGACCATATCCTGCCGGCTGTTGATCAGGTCTTCCCTGCTGATGATGTTAAAAATGGTCTCCTTATTCGCAGCAATTGATTTATTTACGCCACGATGCAGGTCCCATATCACATTCCTGGTGATATTGTGCACAGCCGGCATCGGGTTTACAAAGGTGCCAAAAGGCGCTGTCATCAATGAATAACCTTCTGTATTAATCAGGTCATTCGCTACATTGATCGCCTTGTCAAATTCATTGCTTGCCAGATAACACTTGATCAGCAATTGCTGGCAGGCACCTTTAGTCACCATACCATAATCGCCCGCAGCAGGTACATGCTTTACGGCAAACTCCATGTCAGCCACCAGCTGCTGCAGGATCACGCTTCTTTTCGTAGAACGGAAATTGAACTTGGTACTCGTGATCTCCTTCGTCAGAAACGGGATGTCTCCAAAATCAAAGATCAGCCACATATACCGGAAGGTGCGATGGAAATAAGCCATGCCCATCATCTGGTCACGCAGGGTAGTATCCAAGCCTTTTACCCGGGGGAGGTTTGAAATAATAGTATTGGCATATTTCACCCCTTTATATCCCTCGAACCAAAACCAGTTGATCTTGTTCGTATTGATATCATTGTTGTTCGATGTAGGGGTAATCATGGCATTCAGATCCTGCGCAGGCCCTGATTTGTCTGTAGTACCATCGATTGCAACATCTGAAAAAAGCAAATCTGTCAGCAGGGGACAGCCCTCTCCTGTCCACACGTAGGTCAGGTTCCTGTTACAACTGGTGATCGCTGCCTGCAAACCTTCTTTGGTGGTGAAAGTCACAGCAGGTTCGTAGAACGAAAGCGGATCCGGATTGAGGAAATCTTTCTTACAGCTGGTAGGCACGAATGTCATCAATGCCAGCAGAATAATAGTTATATAGCTCTTCATATCAGTTCAGTTTGAAACATTAAAATGAGGCAGTCGCACCTATTGTATAATAACGGGGCATCAGTGAAGTGGTTTCAGGATCCCAGTATTCCCAGTTTTTAGCCCATACAGCGACGTTTCGTACCCCTGCATATACTTTCAGCTGCGCCATATCTATTCTCCTGATTAAACGGGCCGGGAGTGTGTAGGAAATGGATACGTTGTCCAGCCGGATATATGACTTATCAATCACGCGGGAAGGTGAAATGTTCTGCACATTTGTAGAATTCAGTCTTGCATATGTATTGGAAGGATTGTCCGGTGTCCAGTATTTCCTCACATAAGCATTCTGCCTGTCAGTTTGTGCACCTACGTTATTCAGGTAATCTGTGGAAAGTGCTTTATGCCCCCAGTTGGAATAGACGTTGAAGGAGAAGTCGATGTTCTTAAACAGGGTGAAATCATTGCGCAATGTAAACCGGAAGCGTGGCGTAGTCATACCCTGGAATTGCTTATCCTCATTGGTATACTTACCGTCCTGGTTTACATCTTCTACTTTCACATCCCCGGGGATCTCCCCGTATTTAGCGGCCTGGTCCCGCTCTTTTTCCTGCCAGATGCCCTGTACATTATAAGTCCAGATGGAAGCAATATCATGGCCGATGAACCAACCGTTTTTAAGATCATCGATTTCTTTAGAGCCCACGATATTGCCGTTTCCATCCAGCTGATCCTCATAGGTATAGTAGAGATGTTTTACCTGGTTCCTGTTCATAGAAACACCGAAGGTGGTATTCCATTCAAAGTTTTTGCGACTCATGGTCTGCGCAGTCAGTCCCAGTTCAAAACCTTTATTCACCACTTCACCCAGGTTGGTGGTGACGGTGCTGAAGCCGGTAAAGTCCGGCAGGGTCTGATCCATCAACAGGTCTGTGGTAGGCATATAGTAAGCTTCGATATTGCCGGTCAGCTTATTGTCAAAGAAGCCAAAATCCAGGCCTATGTTCCATGCAGATGTAGCTTCCCATTTCAGGTCATAGTTCGCCATGCGGTCTACATAGAGCTGAGATAATTCATACACGGTGCCATTACTTGTTACATAAGGATACCTGCCCGCACCTGTGGTCAGGTTAGACAATGCCTGGTAAATACCGATGGAGCGGTTGCCATTCATACCCCATGACAGGCGCAGTTTACCTGTGCTCATCGGTGTCCAGTGGAAAAAGCTTTCATTTGCAAAACTCCAGGCAACCGCCAGTGAAGGGAAAGTAGCTCTTGGATTGGAAGCACCAAATGCAGAATAACCATCTCTGCGTATGGAAGCGGTGAGCATATAGCGGTTATCGTAAGAATAGAATAAACGTGCCATCAATGCATCGCCGGTGCTGTGGGTATCGTTGCTGCTCACGGTCGTCTTCAGCGGATTCGCAGCACCCAGGTTATGAAAGCCCAATGCATCTGTAGGCGTGAAATCCGTTGCGGTGATCGCTTCATTCCAGGATCTGTGTTCTTCTGCATTCTGCAGGAGTGTCACCTTTACTGCATGCTTTTGTGCAAACCTGTAATCCCAGGTAATGATATTATCTATCTGCCAGTCGAAGTTCTTCGTGTTCTCCCTGATCACCTTTCCATTATCTGTCCACAATGGATTATTCTGTGATTCATGGTACCTGTTGTAAAACCACTGCATTCTGGGTGAGAAGTTCAGCTGATAGGTGATATTAAAAGGCAGTTTGATGGTCTGGTATAAGGTCGTATTCAGAACAGTAAATCCTTTTTCCAGTTCCTTGTAGGAGTTATCATACAGGGAGTTCTTACCCTGGTTCACACTGGCACCCATTGGCTGTCCATCCAGTCTGCCGAGCGTGTCATAAGGATTTGAAAAGGGAGAGTTCTGGATGATCTGGCCTTCCCAGTCCACGGCCAGGTTACCATCTGAGCGGTCCTGGAAATTGATGTTCAATCCTGTGTGCATCCATTTATTCACCTTTCCGTCTAACTTGATGTTAGCCCTGTACGCACGGTATTTATCGCCTACGATAATCCCTTCATTGTTCAGGTAGCCTAAAGAGAAATAATAGTTGAGCGCATCTTTGCTTCTGCCGGAAAAGCTCACATTATAATTCTGTTGTACACCATGCTGAAAGGAACCTTTGAACCAGTCGTAGGTACGGCCTTTTTTATAGTTGGCGAGTTCTTTGTCAAAGAGTCCCAGGCGCAGCAACCAGATCTCTTCCGGTGTGCCGGTGATGGCATCATATGCTTTCCAGTCATCCAGGCTGATACCGTATTTATCCAGGTTCTCCTGTGTAGGTTTCATGTACTTTGCAGGGGTCTCCCACCTGGTGGTACTATTAAACAAATCAGAACGGTATTGCAGGTAACCGGGGGCATCATATACATGCCTTGATTTACCTAAGGTGGCGATACCTGTGCTGGCATCAAAGCGGATGGTAGGTTTTTCAGAAGCACCTTTTTTAGTGGTGATGATAATGACACCATTGGCCGATTTGGCACCGTAAATTGCTGCTGCAGAAGCATCTTTCAATACATCAAAGTGCTCTACGTCCTGTGGATTGATTTCAGAAAGTTCACCGAAAAAGATTACACCATCCAATACGATGAGGGGATCATTACTGGCTTTTAAGGAACGTTGTCCTCTCACCTGGATATCGCCTCCTCCTTTTGCAGAGGCACTTTGCCCGATGATCAGGCCCGGCACTCCACTGCGCAGTAAGTCCTGTATGGAGCGGGGACTTTCCTTTTCCAGTTTTGCGGTTTTGAGTTGGCTGATGGACCCTGTCAGGTCTTTTTTCTGCATAGAGCCATAGCCTACTACCACTACTTCGTTTATTTTCTGTTCTGCGTAGTGAAGGTCTACTCTCAAAGAGAAGTCTGCACCTCCTTTCAGGTTATACCCGGAAAGTGTTTGCGGCTCGTACCCAATAAATGAAAAGGTGAAAGTATATCCCGGGCCTGCGGGTAGTCTGCTAAATGTAAAAAGGCCTGTGCTGTCTGTCTGTACGGAAGCAGTGAAATTGTTTGCTGCGTTTTTAACTGTTACGCTTACACCCCAGAGTGCTTCCCCTGTCTGCTCGCTTTTTACTATACCGGTAACATCCGAGCGTCCCTGATTTGGTTGGGCAATGAGTAATAATGGGACAAAGCTGTAAATGACCGCTATGCAGAGCACGGCGAACGTGGAATTTAGTTTTTTCATTTTTTATCTGCTGTAATTAGTTAGACAAATAAAGTCCCTTCGCTGATTGGATCAACGATTGTTGCTAGTTTTCATATTTATAGTTTGGCTAGTTTTTCTTACGAATAATGTAGTGTTGCTCCTCTTTTATAATCTTTAGGTGGTTCAATAATCCTATATCATTCAGAATAGTTTCTAAGGTGTCAGATTTACGCATCTTCCCGGAAAAATACTTGTCCTGTATATCGGAAGGATAATAATAAATATCTACCTGGTAATAGACGCTGAGCTGGTCGAATACATCTGAGAGTGGTGAGATATCAAATGTATAAATATCAGGCCTGCGAATGTTGCTGTTTTTAAGATCAACAGGTCCTGCCTTGACTAGTTTCTCTACCTGGATGTATCGTTTCACACTCGCCAGCATTGTCCCTTTATCATAGGTCAGTTCATCACCGGGTTTTAATATTTCTTTTTCATTCCATTTTTCATGAACGGTATTAATGGGTGCTACCTGAACTTTGCCATTATGTAACTTCACTTTTACAAAGCTGCTTTCATTGAATGCTTCTATCGTGAAGGCGGTTCCTAATACAGTAGTAACCAGCCTGTCGGCATGTACGAGAAACGGTCTGTTGTGATCTGTGCTTACCTCAAAAAAGGCTTTTCCTTCCAGGTAAATCACCCTGCTCTTTCCGCTGGCGAATGGCTCATGATAACGAATGCTGCTATGTGGAGAAAGCAGCACAAGGGAGCCATCATCCAGTATCAACCGCATGGTGGTATCCGATCCATTGGCTGTTTCGGCCAGCTTGCCGGCAGTGTATGCATCCAGTCCTGCTTTGGAAAAGCCTGTATGACTGACCACTAAATAACTCCAGACTGTTCCGATGAGCAATGCGGCTACAGCTGCCGCTGCCATCCAGTAGATCCTTCCTTTGCGGCGCTTTTTAAAAGTTTGTTCACTTACCTGTGCGTACAGCTGCTCAGTTAAACCGGGATCCAGTTCATCATTTGTTATAAAATTATCCCAGTCGGCTTCATTTACATACTTATTCCATTCCCCGGGATTATTCCATAAATATTCCTTTACCTGCTTCTTTTCTTCTTCAGAGCATTCATTTCTGAAATATTTGTCGATCAATTCCCTTTGCATCAGTTCCAGTTAAATAATGGCGCTTTGAAATAATATCGTTTGAAAAAGGGCCTACCCCTAATAGCCCGGGTTATTTTTTTTAGCAGAGGTAAAGTAAAAGGAGGAGGAAGAGCAGTAGTTCTCTTAAATAACTGAGTGCTAGCGACATATGATTTTCTACAGTTTTTACAGATAGCGAGAGTTGTGCTGCAATCTCTTTATAGGTTTTAAATTCGTACCTGCTTAATTCAAATACTTTTCTTCTCATGGGCGGCATTTCCTCCACGACTTGTCTGACTCTCGATAAAAGTTCTTTCGATGCAATGGTTTCCAGTGTGTTTGGGTCATCGGTTTTTGCAGGAGATTCCTGTTGAAGGAAACGTTCTTTTACAGCTTCCTTACGAAGCAAATCAATGAATGTAGCTTTGGCAATACGGAAGATTAATTTGTCCACCAGCTCGGATTCGTCCAGCTGTTCCCTGTAATTCCATAACTTAATAAAGGTGATCTGTGTGGTTTCTTCGGCGATGTAAGGGGAATGAGTTTTAGAGAGCACGTAAAAATAGACCTTCTTGTGAAACTCGTGGAAGATGTCACTGAAAACAGAAGGATCGCCTTCTTTCAATGCAGAAATGGAATTTAACGTGGACATAGCATAAATATAAAAACAAATTTCATTTCTTCCACTTCCCGGCAATTTTAACTGCTGTTTCTATCATATAGGGTTCCCATTGTTCGATTCTCCAATCCGAGTTGGCCAGTGAAGATTGCGCCAGCAAATGCATGGCCGAATCATACGAAGCTGCGGTTTCCAAAATAGCAGATAGTTCCAGTTGTTGCTGGTATAATGCAAGGTCTTCTACAGCAGGGCCAGTTGTAGTAGGGAGTAAGGGGAGGAAAGAATTGTCGCTGTATTTATTATTGCTTTGGGAAACTATTTCCTGCATGTGCAGGAAATCATTGTAAAAAGCAGCCTTGCTTTCCTGGGAAACAAGGCCATTACCCAGTTGTTCCAGCACCACATATTTCAGATGCGGGCATTTAGGCAGGGTCCATTCAAGCAGTTGAAAGACCTCCGGCGGCACGGCTTCATCGTGCGTATCTCTCCTGATACTACGATCGGGAGATGCGGCAGAATCGTCCCAGCTACCGCCGGAGATGTGGATCTCACGCACTTTATCCAGCGGGTACAGGCTGATCAGGTCGTCGAAGGCCAGATCAAAGTTCCTGAGCTGACAATAGAGGTTATGTAAATCCAAAATAATAAAACCATTGACGGGTGCAAGCAGCTGGTCCAGGAAGGCACCATGCCGTTTTACTTCGTCCAGCGAATAGGAAAAGGCCAGGTTTTCCAGGCCTACAGGCCGTCCACAGGCATTGTAGATTCTTTTGAGCCTGTCTCTGCCAATGCTGAGCGTGGCAGCGGAATAAGGGATATTTAAAGGTGCACCATGATGAAAATCCTTGCCCGTCATAAAGCCAAAGTGCTCCGTGATGTGATCAAAGGAGAACTCCGTCGATGTATGCTTTAGATGATCAAGCCATGCTTGCTGTTCAGGCAGCCATTTTCCTGAGAAGAGAGAAAAGAAAACCCCATGACCTATCAGGCGATTTTCATCGCTGAAAGCGGTCAAAAGTTCCCTGAACCAGTCAGGTACTTGCTTCACTTTATATAAGGCATCGAATGACCATTCTATGGCTTCTACCCGGGATTCTTCCATCAGGGGCAGGCAGGCAGCAAGGATATTTGCATCCAGGTTACAGGCTACAGCAGAAAGTATTTCAGGCACCGTTTAAATATCAGTTTACATTAATCAACCCATTCCACAAGCAGGGCAGTTGCCCAGGTTCTCGTCTGGTTTAGACTCATTTTGTTTGTTTGCCTGATCGGTTTTCTTTGGTTTCACCTGTTCGTCTTTCGAGCATGAAACGACGGTTGTCTGAACGGCGATGCCGATCATAATGGCGCTGAGGAGTGATTTGGAAAGCTTCATTCCATTAGAGTTTTAAGAGATAATGATTGTCCCGGCTACGGCTACAAGTCTGAATAGATCGTGGGTGTTGTCGAATGTTAAACGGTTCTGATGAAAAGAAGGTTACAGTTGGACAAGAAATTCCTGAGCTTCTGATTATTCATCAAATTGATTTTGATCGCATAATAAATTCTCTACCCCTCAGACACAAATAAATTATTTTTGCAATGTTAAAATTTTACTAATATTACGTTCAGTTTCATCCAGGACAGTTTGTGTATATTGAATTTACCTGTTGTACATTGTAGTTATTGATCGTCGTAACCTGAATAGCCCCGAATACCCTATACCTATTATATCAATACATTTATGGTAAAACCTTACCTCAAGAGAACCTATTGCTATTACTTTAGGCTGTTATTACTATTTATTGCCGGACAATCTACTACCCTCTTTGCGGCGGACAGCGATTACATCAGGACAAATTCCCTGAATGCCGGTATGCTGGAAACACGTAGTTTTCCTGAAATAGAGCAACGGCTCCTGGCACCGGAATCGGGACTATTCTCGGATGCTGGCCTGCAGCATATCTATGATACGGACAGCAATGCGCATGTGTACCGGGATATAGCCAAGGCCGAATTTGAGAAGATAGACAAGAATAACCGCTATACTTCCACCATCTCCCCGGACGATCTGAATGAGCTGCCCATAGGGCTTTATAAGACCGTTGGCAACACCACAGTGACCATCGCTGTCAGTAACGCCATGTTCTATCCTACCTATGCGGAACTCACAGTATATGCGAAAGTGCAGATTCCACAGGAGCCAAAGGAAATTTTCTTTGGACTGAAAGGATTGAAACTCTCCTATAAAGGCGGGATTATAGGCGATGCCAAACTGGTCCTGCTTGGAAACATCCCCATAAAACTAAGCGGTGGCACTGCTGCCCTGATCCTGAAAGGTGGCATGAATATGAGCACCGGTCAGGGCCTTGACCAAACCTATATCACCATTGATTGTAATGGTTTCAAAGAACTGGGCCTGAGTGCCGACCTCCTGTTTCCCCGCAGCATGCTCGTGCCCCTGAAGGCAAATGGAGAAAGGAATACAGACTCTACTGCACAGGTAAAAGCATCTTTCAATACCGTGGTGCGTGACTGGAATGATATTCTTGTAAGTGTTGAATTACCCGCGTTTGAAGTCACACCCCTGCATGGCGTAGGTTTTAAGATCGGGAAAGCAGTGTACGATGGCAGCGATATCCGTAACTCGCCGGACATTACCTATCCCTCGGATTACCAGCAGCGCTATATGTCCGCCGAAGATCCGAATATATGGAGAGGTGTATACGTCTCGGACCTGGAAATTACATTGCCAAAGCAGTTTGTATGGCGGAATCAAACAGACAAACGCGTTTCTTTTGGTGGCAAAAATATGATCATCGACAACAATGGCATCTCCGGCAACTTTTTCGGCAACAATATATTGCCGGATGGCAGCGCCGCCGGATGGCGTTTTTCAGTAGATCACTTTGATATAGACCTCGAAGCCAATCACCTGACAGGCGCAGCTTTCAACGGCATGCTGGGCCTGCCTATGACTGGTTCACCACTCGCCTATTCTGCCGTAATTACCGCCGACAATGAATATATACTTAAGCTGAGTAATATAGATACGCTTGACTTTATGGTATGGCGCGCCAAAGCACAGATCAATCCGAATTCATGGGTACAACTCAAATTGGCAGACGGTCACTTTGAACCCGAAGCCATGCTGAATGGTGCCCTGATCCTGGCATCTTCACTAAAACAGGATGATAATGGTAATCCCATCGCAAAGTTCAAAGGTATCACCTTCCAGGGATTGCATCTGCAAACCAAAGCACCTTATCTCACCGCAGATTACTTTGGTTACAACGATATGAATACCATTTCGAACTTCCCTGTGGCAATCAATGAAATTTCTCTTCAGACCAAAGATAGCAGCGCTAACCTCAATATTGGTGTACGCTTCAACCTGATGGAAGGAAAGTTTGGCGGCAACACCCACTTCTCACTGGTAGGAAAGTTCGACAATACCAAGGGACTCCAGACCTGGAAATTCCAAAAGGTAAAACTGGATTCAATTTCCCTGAATGCGGAATTGAGTGATGCCTTTAAAATATCCGGTTCACTGGTAGTGTATGATAATGATGCCGTGTATGGCGATGCGGTGAGCGGAGAAGTGAATGCCGATTTCATGAGTGGAAAAATCAAGGTAAAAACCCGTGCCATGTTTGGCTGTAAATCCTTCCGGTATTGGTATGTAGATGGGAAGGCTGAATTTAAACCAGGTATTGCAGTAGCACCACCACTTGAAATTTCCGGCTTTGGCGGCGGTGCTTATTACCGCATGAAAAAAGAAGGAATCGATACAATCGCTTCTCCTACCGGTGTACGATACGTACCTGATTCTGCGGCAGGATTGGGCATTAAAGCCGCTGTATTGTTCGATATGGTGAAGGATGAGGTGGTACATGGCGAGGTCTCATTTGAGGTCGCATTTAACCGCAATGGCGGTATCAACTTCATGGGACTCTATGGATATGCGAAAGTACTGGCCACTATACCAATGGGCAACATTACCCAACAGGTAAGTGCACAGTTTGCAAAAATACAGGAGCAGGAACAAAAAGCCATTGCCAGCCTGGGATCTACAGGTCAAAAACTCGAAGACCTGAAGGTCTCTGATCCTTCGGGGGCAGCCGCCGCATTATCCAGCGATAAGAATCTATCTGCCGAAGTAGGCATCACTGCTTATATAGGTATTCAATATGATTTTGTCACTTCCACACTGCATGGCAACTTCGACATGTTCATGAACGTAGCCAATGGAATGATGACAGGCAATGCCAGCGACAACCGAGCAGGATGGGCTGTATTGCATATCTCCCCCAGTGAATGGTACCTGCATATGGGTACACCTACCAATCGCTTAGGTACTAAACTGTCTATTGGCGGCCTTTCTATTAAATCGGGCAACTACCTGATGGTAGGTGATAAAATACCAGCATCTCCCCCACCACCGCAGGAGGTGGCAGACATTCTTGGTGTAGCGATGGAAGAACTCGATTACATGCGCGATGCAAATGCACTGGGCGAAGGGCGTGGCTTTGCATTTGGAGCCAGCCTCACAGTGGAAACAGGTGATATCAGTTTCCTCATCCTCTACGCCAACTTCAAAGCAGGTGTTGGCTTCGACATCATGCTGAAAGATTATGGGGATGCCCATTGCGTAGGCAGCACAGAGAAGATAGGCATCGATGGCTGGTATGCAAATGGACAGGCTTATGTATACCTGCAGGGTGAACTGGGCGTGAAAGTAAACCTTAAATTCATCAAGGCCAGGGTACCACTCATATCAGGTGCAGCAGCCATGCTCATGCAGGCCAAGCTGCCTAACCCCACCTGGTTAAGAGGTTATATGGCTGTAAAATTCAGTGTGCTGAACGGCCTTGTGAAAGGGAATATGCGTATGAAAGTCGTGATCGGTAGTGAATGTGAAATTGTAACCGGAGATAATAGCCCGGTAGATGTGAAGATCATTTCGGACATCAGGCCATCGGCCAATGCCAGTGGGGTAGATGTATTCTCCGCACCGCAGGCCGCCTTTAATATGCGCATAGGGCAGCCATTCGAAGTAGAAAATGATAAGGGTTCTAAAACTTACAGGGCACGACTTGCTTCCTTCACCGTTACTGACCATGGCCAGCCTATTGCCGGCAGACTGGAATGGAACAGCAATAATGACGGGGTATCCTTCTATTCCAAAGAGATCCTCCCTTCTCAAAAACCATTGACCGCAAGGGTGAAAGTGACCTTCGAAGAACTAATGGACGATGGCAACTGGCAAACCACCTATGTAGATGGCAAACCTGGTGAAGAAACAGATTCTGTTGACTTCACTACCGGCACTGCACCTGATTATATCCCACTCCAGAACATCGCATATGCATACCCGGTAGTGAACCAGCAATATTATTACAAAGATGAATCCGACAAAGGGATCATTAACCTGAGTATGGGTCAATCCTACCTCTTTGATGCAAAATGGAAATACTCGATCAGCTTCAAAGATGCAGCGGGTACTGTGACCAAAACAGATATGAGCTATGATTCTGTTGCACAGATTATTCATTTTTCACCAGCGGGATTACAGGCGAATACCAATTACACATTCGATATCATCGCCAGTCCCCCGGGTGCACAAAGCACAGATGAAGTACAGCCTTATCAGCAGGAACAGAGCGCAGGTGAAGATGGTAGCTACTCAGTAGCCAACAACCAGGCACAAACAGTTTCCAGGGGCGATGTGACCAAGTCCCTGCTGCACTATGGATTCCATAGCAGCCAGTTCAGCACCTTTGCTGCA
Source organism: Chitinophaga silvisoli (assembly GCF_003412465.1). Lineage (GTDB taxonomy): Bacteria > Bacteroidota > Bacteroidia > Chitinophagales > Chitinophagaceae > Chitinophaga > Chitinophaga silvisoli. Next base: position 1,157,357 of record NZ_QTJV01000001.1, on the reverse strand, counting down.
AAGATGCAATCCCTGCATCTGAAAGAAGGTGTGGGCGAAACTGTATCTACAGATGTAATAAGACTGCTGGCTGATGTAGGAGAATACGAAGGTTTTGAAGTAGCAGAGATGACAGGTACAACTTATTCAGGATATAAACCCCTGGTCAATGTAGAGGCAGTACTGGACGATGCATATTATACAAGTGATATCAATCCACTGTTGTACGCCAACTATCCGATTGACAGCACACTCTTCATCACCGGCCGCAATACCGATGAATTAGGTATTCCACCAGGCAAAGCCCTGATCCTGACACCCACCTACCTTGCGGAAGCATCCACCGGCAAGGTGACCAGCTGGATCAAAACACGCTTACCTTATATCTACGATCTGCCACTGATCTACAAACAGGACTTTGTCGAATTACAATTCAAAGTAGTGAATAAGTTCCTGGGCAAACCTGATGCAGCAAAATACAGCTACCTCATAAACGGGCATTTCCCTTTTATGCGGTTCGGCACCTACAAAGTAAAATACCAGTATGTATTGCCTGACGGAACGAAAACCAGCAGTGCGGTCTTCGAATATCAAAATCCTTTTAAAACCTCGGTTCTCTAATGTATACTATACGCCTACTGCTGATATTAATATTATTAACGGCTGTCATACCACTTCAGGCACAACGTAAAGACAGCTCCCGGGTAGCGGTTACGGGGAGTGCGCGCCAACACAGCATCCTGATACGCTGGGGCATGAATACCTCCCGCGCATGGAAACTCGGCAATCAATACGGATTTGAACTTACCCGCTACACAGTTGTCAGGGATGGCAAAATATTACCCTCACCGGAAGCCAGGGTACTCAATAGCAGTCCGCTAAGGCCAAAACCATTAAACGAATGGGAGACGATTGTACAGCATGATCAATATGCTGCCATCATTGCACAGGCATTGTACGGCAAGGATTTCGAGGTAAGCGGTGGCAGTGGAAAAGGGGTAGCAGCCATCATGGCACAATCAGCAGAGCAGGAACAACGCTTCTCACTCTCCCTCTATGCGGCAGACAATAGTTTTGATGCCGCCGTGATGGCAGGCTGGGGCTGGGAAGATAAAGATGCCCGCCCGAACGAAAAATACCTGTACCGTGTTAAAGCCCTCGCACCACAAACAGGGATAGATTCTGGCGGTGTATTCATCGGCATCCAGGATTATGCGCCACTCCCCGTACCGGGTGATATTGGGGCGGTATTCGGCGATAAACAGGTCATGCTTAGCTGGGATTACAGTCTGCTGAAAAACTACTATACCTCCTGGATCGTGGAGCATTCCAAAGATGGTGGTAAGACCTTTACACCAGCCCGTTCCCTGCCGGTTACGAACCTGAATGAGAAAGAAGGGAAGGCATCCCCAAGAATGTATTTCATCGATTCGCTGGAAGACAATACCACAGTATACCAGTTCAGGGTAAGGGGTATTTCTGCCTTTGGTGAAAAGGGACCTCCATCCAAACCTGCTATTGGTAAGGGCAGAAATGTACTGATCTATGTACCCAACATCAGGACCAACCAGATCAATGCGCAGGGGAAAATGACACTGACCTGGGATTTTGAAACAGCTGGTAATGCATTCATCAAAGGCTTTGTGCTGAACCAGGCAGAACGTGAAAACGGACCTTATAAAACGGTAGTCAGCAATATTACACCTGAGCAGCGCAGTTTACAATATGACCAGTTATTTCCTTCCAATTATTTTACCATCACGGCGGTAGCGAAAGAAGGTGAATCAACGACATCATTCCCTGTATTGGTTCAACCTGTAGATTCAATACCGCCAGCGCCCCCTGTAGAACTGGCAGGGAATATTGACAGCAATGGTATCGTGACACTGAGCTGGAAAGCGAATACTGAAAAAGATATGCTGGGCTACAAAGTATTCCGCGCCGGCAGACCAAATGAAGAACTGTCTCCGCTGGTCGACGCTGTACACAAGCAGACTATTTTTAAAGATACAGTTCCTGTTAAATCGCTCAACAGCAAGATGTATTATGCTGTTGCGGCCCTTGATAAGAGATATAATCAATCCGCTTACTCAGCCATCCTTGAATTGAAGAAACCGGATGTAATCCCTCCTACCGCCCCGCTCTTCAGCGCTTATAAGGTAGAAGACGGGCAGGTGAAACTGTCCTGGGTGAACAGCAGAGATGCAGATGTAGCTGCACATTTACTATACAGGAAAGCCAGGGCTGATACCAGCCAGAAATGGGTATTGCTGCAGGCATTCCATGACGGTACACAATATTATGCTGATAAACTGGCTGATAGGGGACAAACCTACACTTATATACTACTGGCCAAAGATAGCAGCGGACTGGAATCACCTCCCACACAACCTATTACCGTCACAATACCTGCCGATCCCAATAGTCTTGGAATTAAAGCGCTGGATGTATATATGAACAGGGAGCAGCGTTACATTGAAGTATCCTGGAAAGCCAATAACGCAGAGATCAACGAATACCAGTTGTATAAAGGTGCCAGCGGACAACCACTGAGCCTGTGGATGGTGGTACCTGCAAATGTGAAAACAGTAGTGGATAAATCCCTGAAGATTAATACTGAATACGAATATGGCGTTCGGGCTGTAAACAAAAACGGTCTGAGCGGCCCCCTCAAAAAAATTAAAACAAGCTATTGACCTATGATAAAAAGAATGCTGTTGTTGTTATGCCTTCCCCTCCTTTTCCTTACAGGAAAAGTCCGTGCGCAAAACACTGCTTTATTCCAGATGACCCTCGATTACGCCATCATGGGCTTCGGTGATGAAGCTACCTGTGGTAGTCTATTTGAGCTGTATGCATTATTCCCAACTGGTTCAAGGGTAATGGCCTCCGGATCCCTGGATGGTATCAGGGACGGTGTGGTGTGGAATTATCCCACCAAGACCATTGTCTATTCAAAAGATAATCCTATTACAGGTATTGCCACATATGGGAAACGAAAACGATCCTGTAACAATACGGCGGAATCAAAAGAAACTGACTATTCCCTGCCGGGCACTCTTGACTGTTATGATATCAACGTTGGTAATTTGTTTGCAGGGTACAACCAGGAGTCCAATATTCATGTGACCATTAAGCCGGTCTCCAATGTGTATAATTTAGAAATCACTACCAATGAGGTCTATCCGAATAATTCGAATATGGATTATGACATCACTGCATATTATACAGATGGTAGTTCTGACCAGTTATATGCTTTTATATGGACTGCGCCGAATACCTCAGGCAACACTACCATCAATAAAACCTTCAATGCGATCAACAGCACAGGTAAAACGATTTCTACAATACATATCTCCAGTTATACGAGAATCAATGGTACAGGTGTACAGAAAGTGCTGGACCTTCCTGTCAATACAGTTCCTGATATGCCCGACCAGGTATATTCCGGGGTCTTCTCCTCACTCGGCAACAACAGCAATATCAAGGTATCTTATAAAAAGGTGATGAATCAACTGGTATATGGACCTGTAGCAGGTTCCAATATACTCCCCACCAATTCTGACATTACACTCACCGGGCCTTCGGGGATTGCTACCAGTCAATATGTATGGGCTTATAGTACAGATGACGGTGCTTCCTGGACAAACTATAAGGGTGGTGTGAATCCACTCGTCATTTCAGGCAACAGTCTTTTTGGAGCCAACTATTTACAATATCTCAATAAACTGATCAGGGTAAAGATGTTCCCGATCTGTGCGCCCGACCGTGAATCAGCCACCGTCACGCTGGATTACCGCTTATCTACCCCCCGTATTGTGAGTATGACACCTAAAAACATTTCCTGCACCGGTACGAATGATGGTGGTTTTAAGCTCACATTTGACAGGCAGTTATACCCCGGCGAAACATTGAATGTAGAAGTAAAAGACCTGGCAGTAGGCACAGGCGGTACGGTACATAATGATATCAATGCGGTGATTGCAGCAGATGGCACTTATACCTGGCCATACGGTACCCTGAGTGCCAGCAGGTACCAGATCACAGTAACGGGTGCATATAATGGCCGGGCTACGTCTATCGATGGTGTGAGTCCTACAACTTTTACCCTCACTGAGCCAACGCAGGTAACCTTTACAACACCTGTTCCGGTTGATGTAAAATGTTTTGGTGGTAGTGATGGTGCAATCAATCTCAGTGCCAATGGTGGTGCCGGTGGCTATATAGCCTTGTATAAAGCTGTTGCAGACAACACTTATCTGACAAAAGCATTTACTGCAAATACCGGTATTATCTCCGGCTTGCCTGTTGGCGACTACCTCGTACAGGTAAAAGACCAGAATGGATGTCCGGGCAAATTAAGCTCAGGTGATACAGAAACCGGTGTCAGTCTTAAACAACCGGATGCACCGCTGGGTATTGATGCCATATCCATCACCCACCCTACCGCATACGGGTATACTGATGGCAGTATCACTGCCTACCTGAAAGGAGGCACACCACCTTATAATATAGCATGGAAAAAGGCAGATGGTACCGTATTGACACCTACCAATGTTAACAATGGTACGACTATCAGTAATCAGCCGGATGGTGATTATATCCTGACAGTAACTGATGCCAATTACAATGCAGCTGATACACGCCAAGGCTGTGTGCTTAGCAATACCTTTACATTGAAACAACCACCATTGCTGGTGGCAGGCATCCAGATCAAAGATAGCGTCAGCTGTAACGGAAAGAGTGATGGTCAACTCACGGCTGTTGTGAATGGCGGGGTGCCTTATAAAAATCCCCCTTACTATACGTATGAATGGTACCAGGTCCTGAATGGTACCAATGTAGCTATCGGACAAACGGATGAAACAGCGGCAGGCTTACCTGCAGGAAAGTATCTGGTGAAGGCCAAAGATGCGAATATGATTACAGTACTTTCTGCAGGTATCGATCTGATTGATCCTCCCCCTTTGCAGGTACAATTTAACAATACGGCAGCTACCTGCTACGATGCCTCTAATGGGGTGCTGGAAGCCCTGGTAAGCGGCGGTACAATTCCTTATGTATACCAGTGGAGTAATGGTCCTCAAACTATTCTTAACAGTGGTTTACATGCAGGTCCTTATACTGTAGCGCTTACAGATTATCATGGCTGTACTTTATCCGGCACTGCAAGCATCGCACAGCCGGCGGCCCCACTGGCCATCGTTCAACCTGTAATGACACTGCCTTTGGCAAATGGTTATTCAGATGGTAGTATTAAGATCCTGCTGCAGGGCGGTACTGCCCATGCAGACGGCACCTACAATGTAAGCTGGCAGAAAGCCAACGGTACGCCACTCGGCAGTGGCACAGGCCAGGTAGTGACAGCCGGTTATGAGAATGTGCTTTCGGGTATACCTGCAGGAGATTATACCGTGACTATTACAGATGCCAACTATACAGGTCCTGCTATAAATATGAAGAGTTGTACGGTAACTGCCAGCTTTACACTGGCGGAACCTCCCCCCTTAGTCATCAGCATCAGTGAACAACACTTTGTATCCTGCAAGGGCGACGCTGATGGTGTATTGAGCAGCAGCTTTAGCGGCGGCGTACCTCCCTATACCTTTGCATGGTACAAAGAAGGTAATGCAATCGGCCAGACCACATCTACCGGCAGCGGATTAACCGCCGGTACTTATACGATCATCATTACTGATGCCAATAATATTCATAAATCATCTGCTCCATTCCCACTTGCTGAACCCGATCAACTGCAGGTACAACTAGCCACGAGTCCGGTGACCTGTGCCAGCGGACAGGATGGTGAAGTCAACACTACAGTAAGTGGTGGTACCGCTCCTTATACTTATGAATGGACAAACGGTGCCACTACCCCTGTAATCAGCAATTTAACGGAAGGATCTTACCTCGTATTTGTAAAGGATAGCCGCGGTTGCCAGGCACAAAACAATGCAGCGGTATTTATACCAAACGGTATCGTGATTGACGCTGGTATTATCCCGCCAATCTGTGCAGGCAGCTGTGATGGTGCCATCAATACTCAGGTAAGCGGTGGCATTCCTCCTTATACCTATGAATGGAGTAATGGCAGTACTGCCAGCAGGATAGATCAGCTCTGTGCCGGTCAATACAAACTGACTATCCAGGACAACAATAATTGTAAGCGGGTACAGACATTTAATCTCCCGGATCCAGCGCCATTAAAGGTGCAGCTGGGTGCAGACAAAACCCTTTGCAACAGCCAGCTATATACAATCAATGCCACGATTGCAGATCCTGTAGCCAGCTATACCTGGGGTGGCGATCCTGCCTTCCAGGCAAGCACTGCACAGGTGAAAGTGAGCAACAGTGGACTGTATTGGGTGGAAGTGACGGATGGCAAAGGTTGTACAGGCCGTGATACCGTTCGTATTCAACAGGTGCAGACTGATATAGCAGCATCATTTGTCGTCTCTACACAGGTATTCCGTAATGAGACTGTGTCCCTGATCAATATCAGTTCTCCGCTGCCCGAACGTACGGAATGGGAAATACCTGATGATCCGAATGTGACGGTGTTGCAGAATACGGCACTGCTCACTGAGCTTCGCTTTGCAGATACAGGCATCTACCACATCACACTCCATTCTTACACCGGTGAATGTGAAAGCGCCTATGCCAAGGATATTGCAGTACTGGATGCGGAGTCATTACCGGTTCCCGGTGGTGCACAGGAGCCTTTCATCGGCACATTCGAAGTAATGCCTAATCCAAACAGTGGTCAGTTCAATGTACACGTTACCTTGAATAAAGCAGCAGAGATCAGGTTACGCATGTTCAACATCATCAGCAATCAGCTGGTGAATGACAGGAAGGAAAGTGCGGCTTCGGAGTTCAACCTTCCGTATCAGCTCAATATCACTGCCGGTACATATGTACTGCTGCTCGAAACACCATTGGGCACTGCAATCAGGAAGATCATTATCACACAATAAAGAAGCTACCGTTGACAGCGAAACGAATTATTCAAATAACAGTTGGCATATTATTCAGCATAATATGCCAACCTTTAAGCGCGCAACAATACCCGGTAAGGGTGCAGGTGCAAACCCTGCAACCAGTATCACCCATGCTGGCGAACCTCTACACGGGTACATCGGCCAGGATGATCGTGACACTGCTGAATACCGACCTGCAACAGCCTACGCTTTCTGTTCGCCTCAGGCTGAGTATTAAAGGAACGACTGTCGCACTGCGCAACAGTGACTACGGTTCATATCCTGTTATTCAGCTGGATGCCGGGGTACCGGTACAATTGTCACTGAATGACCTCACATCTTATTTTAATGTGAACAACCTGGAAGTCTCCGGCATGACGCAATCCCAGCTGATGCAGAGCGGGAAATTGCCGGATGGCTTCTACTCCTTTTGTATAGACGTAATTGAAACAAGCAGTGGACGACAGATCAGCAATGACAAACAAAGTTGCTCACCGTCTGTATGGATCAGCAGCAGCGATCCCCCTTTGCTGAACCTGCCACGCAAGGGAGAAGCCATTGCATTCAGCGAACCGCTGAATATTGTGTTCAACTGGACACCGAGACATCTGGGAAGTCCAAATGCCGCTTTCTTCACAGAATATGAATTTACGATGGTAGAGCTGTGGGATACCACCATACTGCCCGAGGCGGCTTATGGTACAATGCCTCCCCTTTACCAGACCACCACTACTGCCACTACTTTATTATATGGACCGGCAGAGCCGCCCTTGTTACCGGGCAAGCGATATGGCTGGCGGATCCGCGCTATTGCCAAACAGGGACTGGATGTATTTGATGTGTTTACCAACAATGGTTATAGCGAGATCTATTACTTCAGCTTACAGCAGGATTGCCAGCCTCCCCAGCAGGTGGCAGCTACTGTAGCCAATGGAGAAGCCACCATCACCTGGGCACCACAACCAAAAATGTTTGAATACCAGGTACAATACAGGGAACAGGATAATAACAAAGCGGAATGGTTCAATATAAGAAGTACGGAAACGCAGGCCATCATCCGCGATGCGGTACCGGGGCATAAATACGAATACCGTGTAGGTGGTTCCTGTAGCCTGGGAAGTGTGACACTGGGAGAAGCCCAGGCTTTTGAGATGCCGGCAAAACCTATCGATAGTGGTTCCTGTGGTCTCCTGTCAAATATTAAGCTGGCCAATGATACGGTCCTAAAAACACTGAAGGCCGATGACCAGATCATGGCTGGCGATTTCCCCGTGCGCTTCACCTCTTTGAAGAGCAGTGGAAATTCCTACTCTGGTACAGGCTATATCACTATTCCATTCCTGGGTTATAACCGTGTGAAAGTGACCTTCGACAATATACAGGTAAATACCAGCAAGCAACTGATGAGTGGAATGCTGATGACCACATTTGATCCGAATGCACCGCAGGTAGTGAGTGTGGATACTGTAGCCCAGGCCCTTTCCAACCTGGCCAGTGTGATCAATGACCTGGCGCATCTTTCCCTGGATGCGGACTACCTGACCATTCAGGCTATGGCAGAGCAGATCAAAAAACTGGCGGAAGAAGAGCTGCCGGATGCATTGAAAACACGCATGGACCAGGCGGCGGATAAGCTGGTGGGAGCCAAACAGGAGTATGATGCAGCACAAAAAGAATTAAGTGAAGCAAAGACCCCGGAGGAGAAAGCAGCTGCACAGGAAAAGGTAGATGCTGCGAAACAAAAATTTGAGGAAGCGAAGAAAGAAGTAGCAGCAGTGAATGAAGAAAAGGATAAACTGGTGAAGTCGGTGGCCAACATATTTGTAAGTGCCATCAAAGCACTGAAAGATGATAGTAAGGACCTGGATAAATCTACCGATCTGCAATCGCAGACGACTGCCATGCAACAGGCCATCTATGATAAACAGGGACTGAAACAAACAGGAGCCGGCTCCGATAATTTTATAATAGGCACCATAGAACAGGTGACCTTGTCTGAGGGGGAAATCACAGATGAGATGAAACAGTTCAATGAAGTGACAGGAAAATACAGCATTGCTGCAGGTAGTGTAAAAGCATTTAAACTGGTGGCTGCTATACAGAAGTTCTATCAAACACCGGATGCCATTTCACAATACCTGGCTGAAGATAAGGCGCTGAATGGTACCAGCATGCTGAAGACCATTATGACGGATAAAATGAACGGCAAGACAGATGCAGAACTGATAGAAACGGTGAAGAAAACAATGATCGACCAGCTTACAATCATTCTTAATTCAGATCAACTTACGAAATAATGAAACAGGTCATTTTTAAAATAACAGTACTTTTTATTTTCCTTACGGGCTTAGCGCTTGGTGCAAGTGCTAAGCCCGGGGATGATAGTCTGGTAAATAAAAAGGCAGCAGCTATCAGGGAGCACCTGTTTGCACGGATCCAGGAGAATCAGCGACTGGCGAAGGAAGGCAGGGAGGCGGAGGAGAATTATGTGGTGACGGATGATGGTAAAGAACCTGATTATTTCTTTAAATATTTCAGAAGTAATAGTGCCAGGAAGTTTTGGATAGACAGGGGCTGGCCGGAAAACCTTTCCTATTTTCTGGATCGCACCCTGGATAAAGACGGAGTTAGAGAAGGATTCCTGATCAATGACTGGATTCGCCTGCTCAGGAAAACCTACCTGGAAAATACACCCTACAAGGATTACCAGATCTACTTCGTGATCTCAGGCATCTACAATTATAAAAACCTGGATGCAGAAGAAGGTGACTATGACTGGGCGAAAGTGAAAACAGAATCCTTTTCGAAAACGGTAAAAGAAGACAAAACATCCGATAGCTTTTCACCACGGGAAAATGGGGTAATCAATGCAATCCTGAAGCAGGTCGGAGAGCCCATAGAAAATATAGAATTCAGCAAGGCACAGAATAAGCCAAAGTTTATTGTTTTTTACCTCTTCAATTTTTACATCAATCAGCAACCGCTAACGATCGTTAGCCAGGGAACAACGGGAGTCGGCCCTAAGATCAGTATTGAGCATGGCCCTCCGTTCCCTACTGCCTTTGTATTAAGTGGATGTTCACACAGCACAGATATAGATGCCAGTGTCATTTCAGATTTTTTCACCTACAATACTGCGCACCAGGTCAATGACAATCCTGCTACCACCACAGGCAATATTGTAACCAGATCCGACTATTTCGTGCAGATGATCAGGAATGTGTTTACATTCTTTGCTGCAAAATCAGGGAGTGCAATACCGAATGCTGATTGTGTAAACGATAAAGATCTGATTGCACGACTGGAGGTATTATACAAGGAGCCACTTCCAAATTCTTCAACGTCTATTGCAGGAAGCCTGGTAGATCTGCCACTGAGCACACGTACCTGTTTGCTCCAGAAAATGAGCGAGAAGTTTTTCTGTGGAGATGGTAGCAGCCAATGGCTTAGCACCAATTTCTGCGAGAATCTCATTTTAGATATTGTTGCCAGTACACCCCAGGAACAACGCCTGGCATTACTGGAGTACCTAGGTTCCAATAATGGGGTATTATTCAAATTGCTTGCAGGATCAGATGATCTGAGTACAGCAGATGCGCTTCCATATGTGATGGACATCGTGGAGTGGACAACAAAAATGAAAATACCTATCCCTCCTGATTTATCCGGAAGGCCGAATTATACAGCACTGGTATACCTGCTCTGTCAATTTGCCTATGAGGAGTATTCAGATCGAATACTGTTATACCACGAACAAAACGATGACAAGCCCTGTGGCTGGATCCCTTATGATCCTACTGCGACTCAGCAATATTCAAAGAATATCAAGGGGTCTCACAAGGCCGACAATACCATTATTTTCGACTATAATGGTAGTAGTGACTTTGCGCTCTGCAGTAACATTCTCCCCGACAACCTCTTCGCGAGTATTCCTTTTAAAAAGGAGTTAATGCCATTTGACTTTATCGGCATTATTCCGGAGACCGATCTCCCCATCAAATTTATGATCAACGGGGAGGAAAGCGCTTTTAAAAACAGAAGAATAGTTATACCGGCGTTACTGCTATACTATAATATAGACAAGACCATTACACAAAGGAGGCTGGATAATGTTCAATTTATTTTCAAAGTAATATCCTTTGCCAGAGGGGAATACAACTTCAAATTCAACCCTAAAGGCAGTCTGGTCCAGAAAGCCAATGATATTTTAAAAATCGGGCAGGAGCTTAATACAATAGGAACAACGGTCACCAGTGCGCCGCAATTAAAACAGTGGTTGAACACATCTGATGGAGGGAAAAAATTCCTGAAAGTGTTTGAGCATGCCAGTGGAATTGATGCAACTATCTCGATTAAGGATATCGCGAAAGGAGAAGCATTAATGGAGCCATTCAAGAACCTGGTTGATGCCGTTGCTTACTGGTGTGGTGATGCTGCTCAGGATCCACTGGTATATACAGACGCAAACTTCCTGTATATCAACGAACCGCTTAGCAGCCTGGAAATAGGGCTACTAAACGATGGCCTGATGTCAAAATCTACCCGGAACAGCCGGAAGACAGACATTGATGGAATGTTCCTGGAGATCAAGGGCGAACAAGGCTTCCAGGGCTTCAGGTACTTCTACCTTAATAACCCGACAGCGACCGTTCAAACAATGGATGTAGCTGATAAGGAATGGGATACCAAGGTGGCAAACTGGAGAAAACGGGAGTCTGAAGGAGGGTATAATATTGGTGCTACAAGAAACCTGGCACGGGTGATCTATCCCTGGGATGAATTCCTGGTAGCGAGTGGGAAAGCATATAATAAGGCAATGGCTAAAACATTTATTCCTGAGTCTTTTTACACTTTAATGGATAATGATGCCAACAGGGTCTTCACTCCAAGAACTCAAACGAGAAAATGGGATACAGATATCATCGCCCTGGAATATTATGCCTACAAACAACATGCAGTAAAGGGCGGTAAATATCCAAACATAGTAGAGGACCTTACAATGTACACAGACCTCATCCCTTGTCCTTCCTGCTCCTATGTAATGGCGCAGTTTGTTCAGATGTTCCCGAACGTGAAGCTACATGTGATTACTACTAAAAAAATTAATTACTAAGCATGGCCTATTTAGATTTTATAAAAAACTATTTGCCTCGCTTAAGTAAAGCCAGGGGCTGTACAGAAGAGGAGATTATACAGCTGGAGCAAAAGCACCAGCTACGACTCCCTGCAGCCTATAAAGAGTACTTACGCCTGTTTGGGAAAAATACAGGGGGCCTGCTGGAAGGATTTTATACCACGATTGATGAAGTGGAACAAAATGCAGCAACGATCGAATTTGACATGGTCAACACCGAACATAGCCATCAATTCAAAATAGCACCAGGCATGTTCTTCTTTGGCCAATGGCAGGGTACCGTGCTTTATTTCATATGCGATGGAAACGAAAATCCACCTGTTTACATGGTTGAAAGTTTAGACGACATCGTCCAGTACACAAACACATTTACTGATTTTGTAAGAGCAGAAGGACTTTAAATATGATGACCAGATTTATCTCCTATATCCTAATTTTACTACTGCTGGCGGCCTGTTACAAGGAAATAAACAGGCCGCTTACTGTAGACTTCAGTTATTCACTGGCCGATACTTCCCACACAGTGCCGATCACTGTAAGTATCACGAATCGCTGTACAGGGGCTACAAATTTCAAATGGAGCTTTGAAGGTGGGGAACCTGCAACATCCGATTACGAGAACCCGGGCAGCATACGCTTTGCACAGGCAGGTGCCCATAAGATCACACTGGAAGCCTGGAATGCAGACACCCGTGACAGCAAGACGATTGTACTGGAACTGGATAGCGCCGTACAGGTCTCTTTTGATGCAGACATTCTGGTCAACGATTTTTCACCCGTACAGGTAAAGGTCACCAACCGTACAACTGGTGCCAGCAGCTATAACTGGACTTTCCAGGATGCTAACCCGGCCAGTGCCAATACTGAGCAGGCACCACTTGTTACCTTTACTACCCCAGGTCCTCACCTGATCACCCTGGAGGTAAGTAATGGCGGACAGAAATTCACTGCCAGCAAAACGATTACTGTAAAGCCACCATTACATACTGATTTTGCGGTAGCACCCGGCCCTTTCGATGACGACTATGAAGCCCCACTCACAGCAGTGCTGACAGGTAAAAGCGTCAGTTATCTATCCCAACAATGGGAGAGTGCAGGTGGCGTACTTGCCAGCGATACCACAAGTGCCAATACTGTTTTCTTTAAGGATCCCGGCACCTATACCATTACATTGACAAATAACAATGGCAAGGAAACACAAACGGTGAGCAAGACGATTACCGTCAGGCCCAATTCCGGTCTGCGTACGATCACCAACATAAAACTGGGTATCAGTACAGCACATGCAGACATTGGTTGCTTCTATTCAACCCGGTTGCGGAAAGTATACCGTAAAGGCGATGACCTGGCAAATGATGGCAAAGAGATAGACCTCGTCTTCTTCGGGCTGAACCGCACCTTTACCTACAACAAATTTATATCTCCCGATTCTGCTGCCAGCTATACTTTCCCTGCTATACCCGGGGCTACCGTGACCCGGTTTATCAATAAACAGGAGTCATGTAATTGTGGTATATCATTCAGTGAAAGTGATTTTGACAACATGCAGAACGATGCGCCTTTGCAGGCACTGCAAATACCCACAGCAGCCAGTGGGGGATGGCAGTTTGATCAGGCAGTATTACCCCGGATTATATTATTTCAAACGGCAGATGGCCGTAAAGGTGCCATTAAGATAAAGGATTATGTGCTGGAAGGTAGCACAGCCTATATAGTGGCAGATATTAAAGTACAGAAATATGAATAGAACCCGCATCCTATACCTGTGCACAATAACTATACTGTTACCTTTACTATCTGTAGGACAGCAGATAGATATGGAACATATCAGGGACCTGTTTGGTACCGGCAAACCCCTCAAAGTAAACGGCGGCGTGAGTGCCAGCTCAGTATTCAGCAGTGGTAGTGGTGCCGGCCGGCAACCGTTTAGTTGGTACCTGAATGGTAATGTGAATACAAATATTCTCGGCCGGATTAACCTCCCGTTTTCATTTAACCTCACCAATGCAGGAGCCGGATACTCCTACCCTACTATGCCTAACAGGCTGAGTCTGCACCCTGGTTATAAGGGCGTGACAGCGCATATTGGAGATGTAGCCATGACCTTCTCTCCTTATACACTGAACGGGCATCAGTTCACCGGTATAGGACTGGATATTGCCCCGGAACCAGGTTGGGCTATCAGTGTGATGTATGGAAGGCTGCTGCGCGCTGTTAATTATGACAGCACCAATAAAAGTATCTTACCAACTTACAAGCGCATGGCATATGGTGCCAAACTATCTTTGATTCAACGTGATTACACACTGTATGCCAGTTTCATTAAGGCCTGGGATTCCAAAGATCCCCTGCAATACCTGCCGGATACCCTTGGCATCTATCCGAAGGAAGACCTGGCTTTCAGCGTAGGCGCTATTGCCCGGCCTACGAAAGGAATGGAATTTACAGTGGAATACGCCAATAGTGCATTGAAACTGGATAAGCGTGACTATAATCGTACGCCCAAAGGCGGTGGTAGTTATAACCTGCTGGAAAGCGTATTTATGTACGATGCGAGAAATACACAATACTATAAGGCAATCAGATTAGGTATGAACTATGCCATACATAAGAGTGTACTGGGCTTTGGTTATGAGCGCATAGACCCCGGCTACCAGACACTGGGAGCTTACTATATGAATAATGACCTGGAAAACATTACGGTAAATTTATCACAGCCTATGCTGCATGATAAACTAACTTTATCCGGCAATGTGGGTTATCAGCGGGATGACCTGAACCATGTAAAAGCCGGGTCCACCTTCCGCATGGTAAGTGCTGTCAATGCCGCTTTCAGGCCGAATGACAGGTGGAATGCGAATTTCAACTACTCAAATTTCCAGACTTACACGCATATAAAACCACAATTTGAACAGATCAACCAGACCAATCCGTATGAATATATGGATACGCTGAACTTCAAACAGATCTCCCAGAGTGCAGCACTGACACTGTCTTATATGCTTAAAAACAATAAGAAAAAAGCACATAATATCAATGTGAACTTAAGTATTCAGGATGCGGCAGATATACAGAACGATGTGCTCTATAAAGGCAATGGATCACGCTTTTACAATTCCAGCACCGGCTATACACTGTTGCTGATACCAAAGCAGATCAGCTTTATGGCAGCATTCAACCTGAGTTATAATACCATTGGCAGAGACGATTTTCTCACACTTGGCCCTACGCTGGGCGTGAATGCAAGGCTGTTTAACAGGAAGGTGACGGCAGGCTTTACCAGCTCTTACAACCAAAGTGCAAATAACGGCCAGCAACAGGGACAGGTATTGAACCTGCGTATGAATGCAGGGTATATGTTGAAGAAAAAACATAACCTGAATATGAATGCAGTTCATCAGACCAAGTGGAGTAGCAAGGGTACGATGGGTAGCCTGACAGCCACCTTAGGGTATAATTATTCCTTTTGATAAGTCGGAACCAGGAGCCGGAATCCGGTCCTGTCGCGGAGCTTTGAGGTATCCATTATCCCTTCGAAAGGATACCTCAATGGCTCAGTGGCCGGGGTAGACAAACCCAGTTCTTTGAAACTAACAGGCGCATCATCTCCCAGGTTAAAGATCTCTCCATTGAGGCCATCCGTGTTTAAAAGCACTATGAGCGCCTGTGCTACATCCTTATGATGGATCATGTGCAATTTTGCATCGGGATGAAAAATGCCTTTCATTCTTGCCAGGTGATCATCCCCATCACCATATACAAAACCTAAACGTAAGATACGGGTATCTATCTCCAGGGAAAGCAGTGCCCGCTCCGTAGCAATTTTGCCGGCGAAGTAGGCATTGTCTTCATGTGTAGCCAGTCTGTCATCTTCCCTGGCAGGACGACCGTAATCAGGCCGGTACACCCTGGCTGTGCTCACGAAGATAAATCGCTGTACGCCTGCGGCAATAGCAGCATGGGCCAGAGACAGGCTTGCTGAGAAATTAGTATCATTTACAGGATCGTAAGCAGCGGCAATGTGAATAACAGCATCTACACCTGCTACAGCAGCAGGTAAAGTACCTGCATCATTTAAATCGCCGATCACAACTTCAGCTGCTGATGCAATGGCATGACGTACCAGGATACGTACATCATACCCCATTGCGAGCAGGCGGGGTACAAAACGACTGCCTACATTACCGGTGGCCCCGGTGACTAACACTTTTTTCATAGATGATTATTGAAAGGATGATAATAAGGCTGGCTATGATATATAGCGCCCCCGGACTATAGTAATAAACAGTGGCGGCACCTAATGGTACCAGCACCCTGGTGAAGGATTGAAGACTCTGGTTTACACCTTGTAATTTGCCCTGCTTACTTTCATCTACTGACTGGGAGAGCCGGCTATTGTAGACGGGATCAAAGAGACCTTCGCCCCCGAGGATGCATATTACAGCAAGCACAATTAATACCACTGAGGACATTAAAGCGCTGACTACTATCAATGCAAGACCGCCAGCCAGTGCCACCAATCCAATCATACCTGTCGTGCTTTCATGGAAACGCCTGAGCAGGTAGGGCAATAAGAGGGCACGTGACAGGATATCACAGGCACCTGCGAGTGTTAATAAGGCACCGATGTATGCAGGTCCCCATTTGAAAAGATCTTTCAGGAAAATGGTAAAATTAAACTGGAAGATTTCAAGTCCTGAGAAAAATAAAGCGCCTGATACAAAAAGTAAGCTTATGTCTTTAAAGCTTTTTAAATGAGCGATGATATTGAAGTCAGGCTGGCTACGCTTTACCTGTGGCAATGATTCGGGCAGCCAGAAATAAACAGCTATTACAGAAAGAAAGATAATACCTGCTGTCACAAAAAATGGCAATGACAATGATACAGCTCCCAGCAAACCACCCAATGCAGGTCCGGCCAGCAAACCTATGCCCATGACAGCGCCCATATATCCAAACCATTTTGTACGTTCTTCAGGCATGGTGGAATCTGAGACATAGGCAAATAAAGTGCTGATATTACCGGCAGTGAGGCCGTCGATAATACGACCCAGGAAAAGCACCCATAATGCCCCTCCTATGCCAAATAATATATAACCGGACACAGAGCCCAATAAACTAAGGATCAGGATCTTTCTTCTGCCATAACGGTCGCTCAATGCGCCCAGGATTGGCGATGCAATAAATGTACATACAGCAAACACTGACATAAGAGCGCTCATACCTACTACCACCTGCTGTGGCGGTAAATACTTCCCTACCAGGAAAGGGAGTAATGGTAATACGATGGACATACCCACTGCATTCATCCCGACGATCCCTAACAGGATCAATAACCTTATTCTCATTCAAAACGTTTTTTGAAAGAGAAAGCGGGGTCCTGCATAGCCAGTTCATTTTGCCGGGTCTCTGCCTGTGCTGCCCTGGCGTAGACGAACATCTGTTGTTCGTAGTCACTGATAGCAGCGGAGATGCTTGCAAACTTATTGCTGACCAGGTTTTCAGATAAGATAAGCGCATCCATCAATCCGGTATTCACACCCTGACCTGCAAATGGCGGCATCAGGTGAGCAGCATCTCCTATGAGTGTAATGGGCAGGGGGCGATGGGTCTTCCAGGGAATTTCCAGTGAAATCTTCCGGGTAGGCAGACCTGCGAAGAAAGAGCTGGCACGAAATAATTCGCTGTAGCATGGATGCCAGTGAGAGAATATGCTGGTCAGCCACTCAATCACGCTTTGTGTATTGTGAAAGTCTAATGCAGGGATGTCACTGCTAATAACATTGTATGTCAGGGCACCGTTATTACGGGGATTGGCGACTACCTGCCTGCCTTCGGCAGCGGTCATTAAAATAGCATGATTACACAGCTCATAAAATGCCTTGCATTTTACTTCAGGTTGGTATACTTCGCCCTGGATAATGTAGCTGCCGGTATTTTCAACAATGGCATCGGTGATGTATTGCCGGGCATTGGACATCCCACCATTTGCACCAATCACCAGGTCGGCAGTAGTTGTAGTACCATTATCGAAATGCAGGAGCCACTGTCCGTTTTGTGGTTCAAGACGGGTAAATTTTCTATCCCAGAGAACGGTATTTGCCTGCAGCCCCTCAAGCAGGATTTTCCTGAGATCATTCCTGTTTATTTCAGGTGCGTCGTAATGGGGTTTTACAGAAAAGATCACATTGGCCTGTTCATCAGTAAGGGTCCTGCCCATAGGATGGGCCATAGCAAAGTACCTGTCCAGTAAGCCGGCTTTGGCAAGGGCACGTTGCCCGGTGCTTTCATGAAGATCCAGGGTACCACCCCAGATTCTTGCCTGTGGATCTTTGTCTCTTTCGTAGACGCGCACGTCTATGCCGCTTTGCTGAAGCAGGACGGCCATTGTCAGGCCAACGGGGCCTGCACCGAGAATTGCTGTTTTCATAACACAAAGTTCCGGCATCCATTATAGACAAAATAGTTACATTTGACCTAAAAATAGTCATATCAGACATTCCGTATGGAGGTATTACATTTACTGGCCCAACAATTTGGCACTGTTGTAAAGAACAGGAAACTAGTCATTCCTCCACAGTTTGGCAAGGGGTATGTGACCAGGTATATCTTCAATGAACAGATCCGGATGATGATCATGAATTATGAACTGAAGGAAAACCTGGTCATCGATAATCCTGAAGTGAATACTCCCAAGAAAATGATTCTTTTTAAGTTTCAACATATCTTTGACCAGTCGGAGAAACAACCTGCGGTATTAATCACCACTACCAGTATGAATGTGGATCCTGTTATTCCTATTCATACCAACACGTCGACCATTAATATAGAAGTCGATTCAAACTATTTAAAAAGTTTGTTTGACCAGTCAGAGAAATCCCCGGTATTGCAAAGTTTATTGGAGAATACGCAGCCTTTATTCTTTGAGCAGATCATCTACCCGTCTTTGCAGGAAATAGTCAATGAGATCGTATCTGAATCTATACAGGAGACGTTTAAAATATTTTTCCTTCGGATAAAGGCGGAAGAACTGGTGTGCAGGTTATTGATGGAGCTGGAGAAGCGGGAGAAAACGCATTTGTATGCATTGAATAGCCGGGATCTTGAAAC
This sequence comes from Chitinophaga silvisoli, assembly GCF_003412465.1. GTDB lineage: Bacteria > Bacteroidota > Bacteroidia > Chitinophagales > Chitinophagaceae > Chitinophaga > Chitinophaga silvisoli. Next base: position 1,138,154 of record NZ_QTJV01000001.1, on the reverse strand, counting down.
GATTTACAGGATCAAGGAAGAGATGCTGGACCACCTGGACACGCCGCCTCTTATTAATGATTTAGCCCTGGCAGCAAATATGAGTCCGACAAAATTGAAGTCATTATTTAAACAAATATTTGGAAAGAGTATCTTTAGTTATTACCAGGAATTCAGAATGAAAAAAGCGGCATTGTTGTTAAAAGAGGGAAGCCTGTCGGTATCGGATGTAGGATACCAGATGGGATTTACTAACCTGAGTCATTTTTCAAGAGTATTCCAGGAACATATAGGTATGAAGCCCAAGCAATATAGCCGATCCTAAAAAACAGAATAGTATGTACAACCCAAAATATCCGGCACCTGTAAAAGCTTATAGTATTAAAGAACTGTCGGAGATATTGAACTGGCCGGAAAGAATGTTTATTAGTTGGTTACAATTACATGTGGATAAGATAGGAGTTCCTTTGGAATCAGGGCATAAGTACCATAAAAAGCAGGTAAAGATAATATTTGATATGTTGTTGCCGGATTCCTGATACGCCTGCTTGCTCTACAATTTAAACCCAAAGGTTTCAACTAAATACTCCTCTAGCTCGTTGCTTTCCTGCAACCTGACACTCAGGTCATTATCCCTGTCTATTAAAATCAGCTGATACTCCCTGCCAATCAGTTGCAATACCTTTAACAGGTTATTGCAACTATTGGTAGATGGGAATATAACAGAAAAACCTAACCATAATTTTGTTACCACTGACTGCTTTGATTCAACAAATAATCCGAACATCTCAAAGCCATATGCAACTGTATCCTCTTTAATGGTAGTATGATCCGAAGTCCCGGTATTGACTACCGGGAAAAAAACAAGCGCATGTTTAGCTAACAAAGATTCTACTTCTTTGGTGGGTAATTTTAATGCTGCAATGTCCTTCCCAACATTATAAGCGCTTTGTTCGGGTACAAGCTCTATTTTACAATAACTATCTCTGTGAAAAAACACCGTATCACTCATTTCGTAAATTTGACCTTAATAAAAAAGACTTTCCCTGGTAGTGTTGTAGTTTGGATTAAATTCTAATTAACAATAAAACACCTTTTCCCTTTTAGGTTATATTTACAGGGTAACCATTGAAAAATACCAGCAATTTATTATGAAAAAACGGATTTTCTCAACAGTTTTACTCGCAATGGGCCTGTTTGGTGCAAAAGCGCAACAACAGGACACTTTAAGTGCTAACAGGGCAAAAATTAACCAGTTAGACAAAGAAATTGTTCACCTGCTGGGCGAAAGAATGGAGGCGGCCCGCGCAATTGGTATTTACAAGCAGGCACACCATATGGAAGTGCTGCAATCCAATCGCTTCAATGAGGTATTGCAAAAAGCCATAGAAGCTGGTAAAGCTGAAGGTCTTTCGGAAGAATTTATCAGATCTCTATACGAAGCAATTCATAAAGAAAGCATCAGGCAACAGGAAGCCCTGAAGAAGCAATAATACCTTCTTTATTTTTGCTATCTTGAATCCGTACCCACCCGTATTTTTGATCAGGGCTTGTCCTGAAATGAGGGTAAATAGCCGGAGATACAGGAAAAAGAGTTCAGGAAACAATAATTTATGTCAAACGAATTGATTTCGATTTTCAGAAAGGATGTAGTGATGCCGGATGATGAAGCCGCCTACATCCTTTCTTACTTCAAAGAACAACATTTCAAACGGAATGTGACCTTACTCCATGCCGGAGAAGTGGCCCATGAGTTATTTTTTGTAACGGAAGGCACCTTGCACCAGTTTTATATAGATGAAGCCGGCAATGAGCGGACCTGCAATTTTACCTTCGAGAATGAGTTCGTAACTGACCTGGAGAGCTTTTCTAAAAAAACAGTGTCTCCTTCCAGTATCAAGACGCTCACCCCCGCTACCACCCTTACCATCTCCTGCTCCGACCTGGTGCCATTAATGCGGGAATCCAGGGCCATGGCAGACTTCTTTTACATCCTGATAGAGCGTATTGCTGCCGCCAGCATCCGCCGTACCAAAGCCCTCCTATCTTCCACCCCGGAAAAGCAATTCCTGGACCTGCTGGAAGAAAAGCCTGAAATTATGCAGCGCGTTCCCCAGCGCTATATTGCTCAGTATCTGGGCATTGCACCGGAAAGCCTGAGCCGGATCAGAAAAAGGATGATTCCGGCTAAAAAACCTTAACCCGGATCATTATTTTTAAGCTCCCCCCGGGGATACATTTGCATAAAACAAATGGACATGCAAACAATCCTTGGATCTGGTGGTGCCATCGGTACCCCACTGGCAAAAGAACTGAAATCTTATACGGACAAAATCCGCCTCGTAGCCCGCAAACCTGTACAGGTAAATGGCGACGATGAATTATTCCCTGCCAATCTGACCCTGGCTGCAGATGTAGACCGCGCCGTAGCCGGTTCCGAAGTGGTATACCTCACTGTTGGCCTGGAATACAATATTAAAGTATGGAGGCGCGACTGGCCGGTAATCATGAAAAACGTGATCGATGCCTGCCTGAAACACAATGCAAAACTGGTATTCCTCGACAATGTATACATGTATGCTGAAAGCGAAATTCCTCACATGACCGAAAACTCCATTATCGCCCCTTCCAGCAAAAAAGGAAAGGTTAGGGCAGCATTACACAACATGATTCTCCAGGCGATACAACAGAAAGGCCTGAAAGCGCTGATCGCGAGAAGCGCGGATTTCTATGGTCCTGATGTGAAAAACGGGATGCTCTCCATCACGGTGCAAGGGGAGTTCAAAAAAGGGAAAAGCGCTTACTGGCAGCGCAATGCACACAAAATACACACCTTCACCTATACCCCGGATGCGGCCATCGGCACAGCCATCTTAGGCAATACTCCCGATGCCTACGGAGAAGTATGGCATCTGCCTACTTCCGATGAAAAGCTGACAGGTAAAGAATTTATTGAAAAAATAGCGGCCGAAATGCAGGTGAAACCGAAATATTATATTCTCTCAAAGTTTGTAATGGGACTGATGGGCATCTTTGTACCAATAGTGAAAGAAATCAGGGAAATGTCTTACCAATACGACCGCGATTATATCTTCGATAGCAGTAAGTTTAATAAACGCTTTAATTTCAAGCCAACCACTTACGCAAAGGGAATTCCCGCAAGCATAGCCAGCTGATATTAAGGCATCCCTGCTGTATAATTAATTCCCGCTCTAATAATCCCTAAATTGACAAATTAAATAAGGCCTTTGCTACCTTTGTCCTACAATTATAAATCATGGACGCTTACGATAGCAAAATCCTCCGGCTGCTCATACAAAACTCCCGGATTACGGGCGCGGACATCGCCAGAAAAATCTCTCTTTCCCTGCCGGCGGTGACAGAGAGATTGCGAAAACTCGACCGTTCCGGGATCATCGATCGCTATACCATCAAGGTAAACAGGGAGCAGTTGTCACTACGCCTGATGGCTTATATCAATGTGTGGATCGATCATACAAAGAACACAACAGTAAAAGATCAGCTGGTTGCGATGGAAGAAGTGATGGAATGCCATCATGTAGCGGGGGATTCCGACCTGCTGCTGAAAGTACTGGTGCAGGATACAGCAGCACTGGAACAGCTGCTGGTGGGCAAAATAAAGGCGATTAAGGGCATTTCCCGTACCAGTACGACCATCATCCTCAGTAGTTATAAAGAAGAAATAAACGCCAAAATATGACCCTGATTGAACAATTTGAGAACTGTACATTGCCGAAAGCGGAATGGACACATGAAAACCATTTTGTGATGGCGCTCTGGTATTGTGTCAAGTACCCCTTGCCGGAGGCGGTCAGCAAAATCAGGAATGGGATTAAAAGATATAATGAAAGTGTGGGAGGACAAAACACGGGTGAATCGGGCTATCATGAAACGATTACGCTCTTTTACACGAGTAGGATTGCGGATTATATTATTACCAATGGAATTACTACCTTTACCGAAGCAGTGCTTACAGATCTGCTGCAGCAACCTTTTTTGCAAAAGGAATACATCTCCGGGTTTTATAGTCATGAATACCTGATGAGTAAAGAAGCCAGGAAATGCTGGCAGGCACCGGATAAAAATTAACCACCCGCTCTCTCTATTTTCCCCATATCAGTTCACCATTTATCATATACCGCCATTCTCTTCCCTGATTTCCAAATCGTTTTGATCCGCGTCAATAATGCACTCAATCTGTAAGTAAAGAAAACGGCGCAGCACCCTATAAACTTGTTGTAGCGTGCTGTACCTGCGCAGTTGCGAAGTAACCAATGCTATACTTACTATACTCATCTAAATTTAAATCAAATGTCAACAAAAATTTACTGGATTACTAAAACTATCGGCATCATGCCAAGGCCCCGTGGCAATGAATGGTTGGAAGATGAAATCATTGCTTTCAAAAAACAGGGAGCCAGTGTAATCGTCTCCTTACTTGAACAACATGAAATAACAGAACTAGGTTTAAGACAGGAAAAACAACTCTGCGAAAAACATGCTATCCAGTTTATCCATTTCCCTATTCCTGACAGATCACTGCCCGCCCAAAGCCGGCAAACAGAGGAATTCATTCATACACTCTCACAACTAAAAACAAAGGTCCTTATTCACTGTCGCATGGGCATTGGCCGTTCCACTATAATCGCAGCAAGCCTTCTACTTTTCCATCAACAAAAAGCTATTGAAATCATCTCCCACATCAGCCACATTCGTGGTTTAAAAGTACCCGATACAGCAGAACAATTTCAATGGCTCAAAAACAGGGAAGAATTACTTCACAAACCTGTTCACCACTTTATTCAGCGTCAACCCCTGCACAATCACCGAGAAGACTACGATGATATAACTGGCGGATAAAATCAGTCGTTTATAAGGTGACTCCGGCAGCGAAAGCGCCAATGCCACAGAGATCCCTCCCCTCAATCCGGCCCATACCAGGATAGCCGTGTTATTGAAATTCGTCTTCAGCGATCTCCGCATGACCATGGAAGGCACTGCAATACTCACCCCTCTTGCTATCAGCACAAACAATACCGCTACCAGGCCAATAAACCAGTAGTGACCGATAAATGGCATCACCACAATCTGCAAACCAATCATTACAAACAGGATAATATTGAGCAATTCATCTATCAATTCCCAGAAGCGATGCAGGTAATCCTGCAACTCCTTATTACTCTTGGCACCAATAGAAGAACTCCCCAGGATCAAACCAGCTGCTACCGCTGCCAATGGTATAGACACATGCAACAAACCTCCCAATATTGAAATCATCATCACCATAGAAATAGATACCAGCACCGCTGTCTGGAATTCCTGGATCTTCCTGGTGAGATAACCTGTTACAATAGCAGTTGCCGCACCCAATGCCAGGCCCCCAAATACTTCTTTGGCAAACAATTCCAGCGCATGCGACACAGAGAAAGTAGCCTCCTGTGCAGCGACTTCACCAATAGTGACAAAGAGGATCAGACCCACCCCATCATTCAGTAATGACTCACCTGAAATGATCGTCTCCAGTGAATTGGGAATTCTCGACTTCTTCAATACAGACATCACCGCGACAGGGTCTGTGGGCGAAATCAATGCACCAAACAGAAAGCAATATACAAGTGGCAGATCTATGCCCAGCAAAGTTGTCGTAATATCCAGCAGCAATCCAAAAATGATTGTAGAACCGACCACTCCAATTGTACTCAACACCAGCACCGGCCGCTTCTGCTCCTGTAATTTCTTATATTCAAAATGAAATGCACTGGCAAATAAAAGGAAGGCCAACATGATATCCAGCAACGTCTTTGTAAAATCAATGCTGCGTGTCAGCTCACGTATAAAATTGAAAGCAGTAGGAAAAGCCTTACCTGTCACCAGTATAAAAATCGAGAGCAGGATAGAGACAAACATTACACCAATAGCACCAGGCAGTTTGATGAATCTGAGATTAAGGTATGAAATCAACGCACTGATAGTGATCAAGGCCGCAATGATTGTAAATGTATCCATTCAGTTGTTCATTTGGTAAGCGATGAATATACGAAAAATCCCTCATCTCTCCATGATCGGCAAGCCATCACAGCGCATTACTTCGGATTAACCAGGCTCACTGCAGGTTCAGCTTCTTTTTGAAAAAGGAAATTCAAATTAATAATACAACTGATCCACAATGACCAGTTAAATCAATCAGCCACCCTATCACATATACAAATTAATATATACATTTGTTCGGGACGCTCTTTTAAATAAACCTCTTAACCGACCCTACCTATCTATGGAACTAACAAACTACTTTTCTGACCGCCAAAGACTTACATTGAAAAGCCTTTGGATGCCGGGGATCATCATTGCCATTTTAGGCCTTATCTCCTGCTTTTTTGTATACCCGAATGAATCATTTTATGACTTTGTAAGACGAGATGCCTTCTCCATCCCTTTTATCATTCTCACACTTAAATGGTCCATTGCCTACAGCTGGGAACACATCATTCGCAAAGACTATAGAAAAGTCCTCTTTACCGTGCTGCCTTTCATTGTCCTAAACCTTAAAATAAAAGTATTTACCAATCAAATGTCTTCTTTCCTGCCACCATTCATCGACACTGTCATGATTAACATTATCTGGACATGTGTGCAGATAATAGGCTTATGCTATATCGCAGGAAAAAAGAATTACAGGCAGATCGGTTTGGTAGCCGGCCTTATGATCTATTATACAACGGATGCCCCTGCCAACCCGCTCAACTACTTCCGTTTCGAGACGTTCAGGATAACAGATATCATAGCGGACTTATTCCTGCCATTCCTGATCTATGGCTGGATCTACCTGGCTGAAAACTACTTCAATGAAAAGGATTATAAAAATATCCTCAATTCGAAAATTCAGGTGATCAGTGGCCAGGAATACCGGTTCTTATATGCGCTGGTAGCCTTTTCCTGCTGGGTGATCATATATGAGTCAGCCGCTTTTATGAAGGCTCTTACAAATCCCTATGACGGTTTCAGCTCCCATGTCATCCTCACCAGGGTGATTCACTTCGTCATGGAGGTCAGTATTTTCTATATCACAGCCAGCCTGACCAGGAATATTGTTATCAGCAGAATGAATACCATTGCCAACCACAATGGCTGGTTATACTTCTTACATTATATCCCGGTGCTGAATATCATTGTATGGATGATCTTTTCCCAAAAACCGCAGGTACACACTACAAAAAGTGAGAATGCTGCCTTCTACCTCGCTAAGCATGAAGGAGGGATCAACAATTTCATTATTATCTTAGGCGTACTGTTTGCCATCTGGAATTTATATGGTGCTTACCAGTATAATAACTACCGGCCCTCAGCCGCTACTGCTGTTTTACTACTCCTTATGTTTGCAAAACTGATCAATTATTTTTTCCTGGACAAAGGCAAATCCGCCATTATCAGCCTGGTCGTACTTGGCTGCCTGGGCGCATGCACACAGATTCTTGCACTGTCTGTATCCGAAAGGTCCGTATTTGTTTCAACCATGGCCGGCGTACTGTCTTACTTCTTCCTGGTGGAAATCTTCCATCCTGAATTAGACGAAACAGATCGGACTCAATTAGACGAAACAGGTATCGCCGGATCAGATGAAACAAATCCTCCGGAAATTCCTGAAGCAATAATCTTATAACTAAATAATTTATGGGGTTGTATCAAAAGTAACATACCAGGAATTAATCCCGGTACCTGATGAAGAGGATTTTTGTTGATGTAGTTCTCAATGCCTTCAGATTATTTTTGATACAACCTCATGTCATTTTTATTTGTCTGCCAATATCATTCTCAATCTATTCAAAGCCCCCATCAAAGCTATACTGGCTGTCAGCTCCACAATTTCTCTTTCTGAAAAATGCGCTGACAGCAATTGCACATCCCCCTTTAAGCCAACTACATCTTCCGCATATTGCAATACCAATCTTTGTTGAAGACTGAAATCCTTTGAATGCCGGAAACCCGGTATCTGATCTACTATTGCTGCCGGCATTCCCATCTCCCGCAGTTCCCCCGCGTGGAAATGACAACAATATGCACAACCATTGATCTGGGATACCCGCAATTCTACCAATGCAATCAGTAAAGGATCAATACCTGATGTACGTATGCTGCTATGCGCCTTGTATAAATGTCCTACCGTTTGCTGCGCAATCTGTTTGTAATCCATCTTTTTTTAAAAGCAAAACTACAGGCTCACGATTTCAGGGTTCAGTAAATAAACAGGATAAAGCAGTATCCAACCAGGATGCTTACATTTGTAATATGGAGCATATTAAAGACAACTTCTCCATTGAAATACTGGAGTGCACACAGTGGACGGAGAGGAACCGGAAAAACAATTTCTTCGAATTAGTGTACATCCTCAAGGGACATGGTCAGCATATCGCCAATCATCTGCCTACGCCTTATCAACCAGGACAAGTCTTCCTGCTGCCCGCGGCCAAATGTCATGCTTACGACATTGAGGAGAAAACTACATTTCTCTTCATCCGTTTCACTACACACTATTTTGCCCCGGGCATCATCGATTATACACAATGGATCAACCGGATCAACTTCATACTTGCCAATCATGATTACCTGCCTGGTGAACTCGTCACGGATCCGGATGATAAGGTCCAGCTAATAAGGTTCCTCGACATTATCCAGTACGAGTACAATAAGCATGAAAGCTGCGGTCCTTCTATCATCCGCAATACCCTCGTTTCCATCCTCGCCCTCATCAGCAGAAATATTCAAAAGAAAATACAAAGCACCCGGTCTTACAAAGACAGGCGCTTTACCCATCTCATTGAGTACATCAATTACAACCTGCTGGACCCTGATAAGATTACAGTCAAACACCTGGCCGCACAATTCCATATTCCCGCTACCTACTTCAGTGAATACTTTTCCAGGAATGCAGATGAGACGTTTCAGGAATACATTCTCCGTTCCAAAATCAGGATTGCCGCATCCAGGGCTAAATACACCACGGCACCCTTCCTGGAGATCGCACTCGACCTGGGATTTACCGATAGCAGCCACCTTAATAAGGTGATGAAAAAATACACCGGCAAGAATATGCGTAGCACCCGGCAGGAAATGCAGGAATGATGATGTACAGCATCACCCACCCTGCACGATCTCATGACCCGATAATCCGGTTTTGCCTGCAACGATAGCGATCCTGATTCCCCCGGCACTCATGTTTAAAATCCCTACCAGAAAAAAGGCCTGCAGGAAACCTGCAAGCCTTTTCAAATTTATTCACCTTCAGCCGTCACATGGAATGTGACATTAATATTGCCTCTCGTTGCATTAGAGTAGGGACAAACCTCATGCGCCCTTTCTACCAACTCTTTTGCCTGTTCTACCTCCACACCCGGGATATTCACACTCAATTCCACAAACAAAGCAAAACCTACACCTTCTTTTTTCAGACCTACTTTTGCAGTCACAGTAGAAGTACCGGTTTGTACTTTTGAATTCCTGATCATGAGGTTCAGCGCACTGTCAAAACACGCAGCATAACCAGCTGCAAAAAGTTGCTCAGGATTGGTAGCACCACCAGGACCGCCCATTTCTTTTGGGATCCTTACATCCAGTTCAAGTAATCCATCAGTAGATTTTACATGACCATTCCTGCCACCTGTTACTGTTACCTCGGTTGAATACAAAGCTTGTTCCATGATTTAATATTTTAAATGTGTCCTACTTTTTGTAATAATTTATGTAGTGTAGCCCGCAGCTGTTTCAGTTCCTTTTCATTCATATCCATTTCACATGCCAGCTGTGCCGGGATCTTTTCTGCACTCTTCTCCAGCTTCCTGCCTGCCGCACTGAGAGCAATGTTGACCACCCGTTCATCCTGTTCATCCCTTGTACGCTTCACCAACCCCTTTTCTTCCATTCGTTTCAGCAATGGGGTCAGTGTACCACTGTCCAGGTACAGCAATTCGCCCAGTTCCTTCACCGTCATCACGCTGTGCTCCCAGAGGACCATCATCACCAGGTACTGAGGATAAGTCAGGTCAAGCTCCTCCAGCAATGGCCGGTAGAGGGCAGTGATCTGCCTGGAGGCCGCGTACAGCGGAAAACAAACCTGATTTTCCAGTTTCAGCATATTCATTTCATCTCATTTGATTTATCAAAATTAAATTGTGCACAATTAATTTCCAAATAAAATTAATTGTGCACAATTTAATTCTCCTTATCTAAAAAGAAAAAGCGCTTTTACCAATGGCAAAAGCGCTTTAGATCTTAATAGTATTTTCTTTACTGTTCTGTCGTAATTCCTTTGTTGTCCGATGCCATCTTCATCTCTACAGGCGCTGCCGCCATGGCAGTATGCTCTATCAGCTTCTCACTGATCAACTTCCCTTTCTCATCATACTCCTTCACATATCCCTGGCTTTGTCCCATTTCATGCAGGGTACTCACCAGGCCATTCGGATAAAACTTCCTGGTGATCACAGAATCCTTTCCCTTTACATATTCTTCCTGCAACAAGCGGCCATTCGGATCGAATTCTCTTGTCACCATCACTTTCTGCATCAGGTCTACCTGCTTCCATTCCTGCAACTTTCCGTCGGGGAAGAAACTTCTCCGCAGGTTGGCACCATTGCCCAGTTCCTTGTAAGTATATTCCAGGGTCCCCTGCTCATATTCTCTCGTGCTATCCAGGCTCCCGTCCTGGGTATAGAAATTCTCCCTGATCAGCGATTTGTTCTTAAATACTTTTTCTTTCTGAATAAAGCCGTCTTTGAAGTCCGCTTCAGAAATCATGATCTTATTATCAAATACCTGGCGCTTTCCATTTAGTTTGCTATCGCGCAACTCCATGGTAATCATCAGGAATGACTGTTCGTTACTGAATATCTTCCTGGCAGTTCTGTCCAGATTGCCATTGCTATCCACATAGAAGTAAAAACGGCTCTGGTCTGGCCATTCAGTTACATAATATCCTTCCTTCAGGGCAGAACTATCCTTATTTAATACGGTGATTGTCTTTACACGACTTCTTTCTTTCTCCTTTCTAATTAGAGTAGACCCATCTAATGACTTATACTGTTGCGCATAACCATTTGATATTGAAGCACATAAAACCAGGCCACAAATAGTCAGCTTTAAATAGGTTAGGGAGTAATTCATTCGGTAAATATATAAATAATTAATAATAAGGCATATGTTAATTTTATTATTAACTTAATATTCAATTACGAATGGGCCTAAACTACCCTTGTTAACATGATTAGCAACTCCGAAACCAACCCGTAGAAAAATAAACCACCCATACTATAAACAACAATTGCAAAGGCACCCTGAAGTACAAATATTCATAACCCGGTCCTTCATGGTTCGCCATTTCCATATTCAGCTTCGTCATCGCTGCATAAATATTCGCAGGCAATAAAACGATGAACAGGATAAGCAACAGGTTGCCGGCAACATTCCTCAGCGAAGGCAGCAAAAGCATCAGCCCCAAAATTACTTCCACAATGCCACTCACATATACCACTGCCGTCTTAAACGGAATAATGGGTGGTATCATCATGACCATTCCCTCCGTAAATTTAAAATGTCCGATCGCCGTCAGCATCAGCATACAGCACATTGCAACATTACCTGCAAATACCAGTTGCCACTTGCCCAAAGATAAGCGGGCTATCGCCAGCGATAAGAGAAAACTAACTATTAATACTATCAAAGGTTTCATAATACAAATTTGAGCAATCCGCATTTGAACGAAAATGATGTATGTTAGTTTCCCATCAGCTGCTTCCTGATCCGGCTTAAACTTTCAGGCTGTATACCCAGGTAAGAAGATAAATGCTTGACAGAAATATTACTCACCAGTTTTGGTGCGCGTTGCAATAAACCGGCATATCGCTCTTCCGCAGTGCGCGACAAAAGGTCCATTTCCCGCCTCAGCCGTTTTACATACTGGTACTCAGCCATGAGGCGGCCTATCCGCTCTCCATGATGAGAGCGCGCATACAAAGACTGCAATTCCTGGTAATTAATCATTACAGCAGTCGTCTCCTCCAATATTTCCACAAATACGGTACTGGGCTCCCTCGTAATAAGAGAATAATAAGCGGTCACAAAATCCCCGGCAAACTGGAAATCAACCGTAAATTCCTTGCCATCCCTTATAAAGTAGTGCCGCGTAGCACCGGTGTTTAAAAAATAGATCTGATTTTCCACTTCCCCATCCCGGATCAGGAAGTCACCTTTTTTATACGATTTGAGGTGCAGGGTCTGCGAAAAGTCCGCCCATTCTGCATCGTCAAGTGGCTGAAAACTGAATACCGCAGCCTTTATCTGGTTAAAATCATTCATAATATAAAAATACCAAATCCAACCTGATGCGCCAGCCGCAGCGGCATATTATTTGTAATCTTCCTTAGTAAAACTTAATCGTTATGGAAAAGCGCGTACTGGGCGTTGTATTCACCATATTAGGCGCCCTTGGATTAGTAATGGCCGCGGTTAACTTCGTTAATGCCGGCGGTGGCACCAGAAGTGTAAAAATGATTGTCATCTACACGCTGCTGGGTATGGTATTTTTCTTCTCAGGTATGGGACTGATCAGAAACACAAAAGACCGCCCTTCCTGACTAGATGGAAATCGGCCTCATATATCCGCACCAGTTATATAAGCACTATTGCCACCTGCCCCCGCATGTTTATGTGGTAGAAGACGAACTGTACTTTAACCAGTACAACTTTCACCAGCAAAAGCTACTGCTGCACAGGGCATCTATGCAGTACTATGCCGGCCGGCTCAAAGCTGGCGGGCATACAGTACATTATATAGAGGCGCAGGATAAAAAGGCACAGACAAGGTACCTGTTTGAATACCTGGCTGCCCATCATGTCACTACCATTCATTATATCGATACTACCGACTACCTGCTGGAAAGAAGGATTAAACGGTATGCAGCGCAATTCAATATCACCCTCCGGCGCTGCGCTTCTCCTAACTTTATTGGCGACCTCTCTTACTTCGAAAAGAACCATAAATACTTCATGGCTTCCTATTATAAATCTGAAAGGAAGCGATTGCAATTGCTCATGGATGGGAATCGCCCTGCAGGTGGTAAATGGAGTTTTGATATGGAAAACAGGAAGAAGATGCCCGCAAACATAGCAGTGCCTCCCATGCCCATTTTCCACTATGATAATTTTGAAGCCGCCGCACATTATGTGCGAAAGCATTTTGGTAGTAACAGGGGAAATATTACCCGATTCAATTACCCGGTTACACACCGGCAGGCAGAACGGATGCTGATTTTTTTCCTCAGGGAAAAACTGGCGCATTTTGGAGAATACCAGGATGCGATTGTAAAGAAAGAACATTTCCTCTTTCACTCTATCTTATCCTCTTCTCTTAATATAGGATTACTCTCTCCCGAAACGATTATTAAAAAAGCTATCAGTTATGGCAGCCGGCATCGTATACCCATCAACGCCCTTGAAGGCTTTATCAGGCAGGTGATTGGCTGGCGTGAATTCATGCGGGCAGTATATACTAAAGAAGGTGTAAAACAACGCACCACTAATTTCTTTGGCTTTACCCGGAAAATTCCTGCCTGCTTTTATACAGGCGAAACGGGTATTCCACCGATCGACAACATCATCCGGAGCTTACAGGACACTGCCTATGTACATCATATTGAACGATTGATGGTGCTGGGGAATTTCATGTTGCTCTGTGAGTTTGATCCGGACGAAGTGTACCGGTGGTTCATGGAGCACTTCATTGATTCGTATGACTGGGTGATGGTACCAAATGTATATGGTATGAGCCAGTTTGCCGACGGAGGCCTGATGAGTACCAAGCCTTATATCTCCTCTTCCAATTACATCCTGAAAATGAGTGACTACAAGCGGGGCCCCTGGTGTGAGATCTGGGATGCCCTGTTCTGGCGGTTCATGCATGTACATCATGAGCTGATTAAAAATAATCCACGCCTGGCAATGCTGAAGATCACAGCTGCCAAACAAAAACATTATGTGAGAGTGGCAGAAGAATACCTGACCAGGATCTGTGAAGGGTTGCAGCCAACACCACACGGTACATTGTTTCCCGGTATTTGACAATCCTTCTCCCTGCTGCCGGAAACCCTCTGCTATTAAAAGTGAGATAAAATCTTTACTTTTACGTATATATGAGTCAGTCTCAACTCTCCCGTCACCTTACCTTACTGCAAGCAACAGCCATTAATATGACCGACATGGTCGGCATCGGTCCTTTTGTTGTACTGAGCGTAGTCGCAGAAATTATGCATGGTCCCTGGTTCCTCTACGCATGGATCGCCGGCGCACTCCTCTCCTTCATCGATGCAATGGTCTGGAGTGAACTCGGTACCACCTTCCCTGCTGCCGGTGGTAGCTACAATTTCCTGAAAGAAAGTTTCGGTCCCCGTACGGGCAAACTGATGAGTTTTCTCTTCGTATGGCAAACCATGATCCAGGCACCACTGGTCATAGCTTCCGCCGCCATTGGTTTTGCACAATACACAATGTTCCTCTATCCCCTGGGCTTTTGGGAAACCAAGGCCGTAAGCGGTGCTGTCATCATACTTATTGTATTCCTTCTTTACAGGAATATTGAAACCATTGGCAAGATCAGTGTCACCCTGTGGATAGGCGTACTGGTAACCATGGTCTGGATCATAAGTGGTGGCGTGGCACAGGGACATTTCTTAGAACCGATCAAACATATCAATGATGGTCTGGAGCTCAACATGGCATTTGCAGCAGCCCTGGGCGCAGCCAGTGTGAAGTCTGTATACAGTTACCTGGGCTATTACAACGTCTGTCATCTGGGTGGCGAAATCATTGCCCCACAAAGGAATATTCCCCGTAGTATGTTCATCTCTATTGCGGGTATTGCGGTATTGTACCTCTGTATGAATATCAGCGTGGCTTCAGTATTACCTTTAGAACAGATCGAGAAAAGCAATTTCGTAATCAGTGAATTCATTCAGCAACTGGCAGGTCCTACTGCGGCCATGATTGCCACTGTATTGATCCTTTGGATTGCTTTTGCATCTGTGTTTTCTGCCACCCTGGGGTATAGCCGTATTCCTTATGCAGCTGCAAAAGATGGGGCTTTCTTTAAAGTGTTTGCACAGCTACATCCTACCAAGAACTTTCCCTATATTTCCTTGCTGGTACTCGGTGCGGTAGCCTTTGTGTTCAGTATGTTCTTCAAACTGAAAGAAGTAATCAGCGCCATCCTGGCTATGCGTATCATGATCCAGTTTATCGGGCAGGCGGTTGGCTTACTGGCACTGAGTAAGCGCAAAGGCAGGAACTTTATGCAGTGGAGAATGCCTTTCTACCCGGTACCAGTCCTACTTGCGATCCTTATCTGGGTAGGCATCTTTATTTCTACCGGCGGTACTATGATGATGGCAGGTCTGGGCGTTACCCTGCTGGGGGTGATCATTTACTATCTGAAAAATCAACTTCAGGCGGAACGTTAAATATCTTCCATATTAAGGCTGGAATAACAAAATGTTCCCGCTTAGCGCTGGCCATTAGCCACTTTCTTTTTATCTCTTAATTCCTGCACCTGTGCAGAAGCGTGCTCATTGGCCCAGTTTTCCAGTGCTGCCAGTGCAGGACCAAGCGCCTTCCCCTTTTCAGAAATACGGTAATACACTTCAGGAGGAAAAACCTGTCTTTCCTCCCGCACAATCAATCCATCCGCCTCCATTTGCTTCAGGTGTTCCAGGAGGACCTTCTTGGCCACCTTCGGAATGTTGCGCCATAAATCCGTGAACCGGATCTCCTGCTGGTGAAATAAATGAAACAGGATAATCGGTTTCCATTTCCCCGACAGCACCTCCAGTGCCACATTCAGACCGCAATGTTTAAACTCCGTATAATTCATGGTTACAAAAAAGTATACTGGTTACCTTTCTGTCAACTTCATTCGTTTTTTACAAATTCCGCTGACCTTCGTCCTGTCAAAATTAAATTAATTACCATGAAGTTACAATTGCTGCGCAATGCAACGCAGGTGCTGACTGTAAATGACAAACAAATCCTGATTGATCCCATGCTGGGGCCCAAAGGTGCCTATGATACGATTATAATGACAGATAACGGGCTCCGTAATCCACTGGTAGACCTGCCCGTAGATCCGCAGGAATTGATCAAAGATATCGATGCCGTGTTACTGACACACCTTCATAATGACCACTGGGATCCTGTAGCGAGAGAATTGCTGCCAAAAGCGATCCCCCTTTTCTGCCAGGCAGGTGATGAAGATAAGATCCGGGAGGCAGGGTTTACGAACATTACGCCAATTGAAAATAATATTACCTGGCAGGGCATCAGTATCAGCAGAACCAGCGGCCAGCATGGCACAGGTGAAATAGGTGCCCTGATGGGCAAGGTATCCGGCTATGTGATCAATGACCTGTACATTGCCGGGGATACAATCTGGTGCAGTGATGTACAAAACGCGATTGATCAATACCAGCCCAAACATATCGTGCTCAATGGGGGCGCAGCACAATTTGTAAAAGGTGACCCCATCGTCATGAGCATTGACGACATCAGGAAGGTAAGCGCCTATGCACCAGCGGCGACACTTATCATCGTCCATCTCGAAGCTGTCAACCATTCCAGGCAAAGCCGGGAGCAAATAAAGGCTGCCTTCCCCAATCAAAAGGTATGGGTACCAGATGACGGCGATTTTTTTTATATTTAAAATATGAAAACATCCACCTCTTATGAACGTGCCGCTATGCCCGAGGGCACTGCATCCGTGCTTGATACACGCACAATAGAAAATGCCAACGCGAACCTCTTAGCTGTTTTAAAACCCGGACATTCCGTACTAGATGTAGGTTGTGGCAGTGGTACCATTACAAAAGGTATTGCAAAATATGCCGGGAAAGTAACTGGCTTAGACAGAAGCGAAGCACTCATTAGCCTGGCCAAAGTAAACCCGGGCGGCGTTACATTCATAGTTGGTGACATCATGGACTACAACCCAAATGAGAAATTCGACATTATTACGACCGCCCGCACCCTGCAATGGATTGCTCAGCCCCGGGATGTAATCAATAAGATGGTCTCCCTGCTCAAACCCGGAGGCCTGCTTTGCGTACTCGATTATAATCACGAAGCCATTCGCTGGGATCCGGCCCCGCCTCAATCTATGCTCGACTTCTATGCTGCTTTCCTGAAATGGCGGGCAGATGCAGGCATGGATAATGCGATTGCTGATCATGTAATAGACCTGGTACATGTGAAGGCCTTAAAGATGACCGTCGAACAACAGGATGAATATGCAGAGCGCGGCATGGAAGGGTTTGATACCCACATCAGTCTCTGGAAAAAAGTGGCAGAGACAAGAGGCAATCAACTGGTAGCCGATGGTTATATCACAGAAGCGGCCAGGCTACGGGCCATTGAGGAGTATGACGTATGGGCAAAAGAAGAAGCCAGGAGCATGCGCCTGTACCTGAAGGCGACGCATGCTACTTTTTAATGATTCAGCATATTCATACTGTGCGAATCGTAACGGTTGCCCACAGCCACCCCGAATGATTCCAGCTGTGTGATTTCTGCTGGTGATAATGTTACTTCCGCAGCAGCAGCATTTTGTTCAATATATTTAACACGTTTTGTACCCGGAATAGCGGTCACGCCTTTAGAGAATACCCATGCCATTGCCAGCTGTGAAGGAGTCAGGTCCTTTGCAGCGGCAAGGTCCCGGACAGCTTGTACCAACTCCAGATTCTTATAAAAATTCTCTCCCTGGAAACGGGGAATGTACCTCCTGAAATCATCAGCCGGGAAATCATCCGGACTTTTTAATTCACCGGTAATGAAGCCTCTGCCCAATGGTGAATAAGCCACAAAACCAATCCCTAATTCCCTGGTTGTATCCAGCACACCATTAGACTCCACTTCTCTCTCAAAAAGGGAATATTCGGTCTGTAATGCTGAAATAGGATGTACTGCGTGTGCTTTGCGAAGGGTTTCAGGAGATACTTCGGAGAGACCCAGGTATTTTACCTTTCCTTCTTTTACCAGGTCACTCATGGCACCTACGGTATCTTCGATAGGTACATTAGGATCTGCACGATGTAAATAATAGAGGTCTATATAGTCAGTGCCGAGGTTTTTGAGGGAGCGTTCGATGGCCTTGCGCACATATTCAGGGCGGCCGTTGATCACACTCCATTCCATTTGCTCATTGTCGTCAATGTAGAAACCGAATTTGGTAGCGAGGGTGTATTTTTCGCGGTTGCCTTTGATCGCCTTTGCGACTAATCGTTCATTTAATAATGGTCCATAAGCATCTGCGGTATCCAGCCAGTTAATACCGAGTTCCAGTGCACGGTGTATAGTAGCGATAGCTTCGGATTCGTCGGCCTTGCCATAGATGTCAGTACCACCAATAGCAGTCATGCCCATGCAACCCAGCCCTTCTACGGGTACTTCCAGTCCCTGGGTACCTAA
This sequence comes from Chitinophaga silvisoli, assembly GCF_003412465.1. Taxonomy (GTDB): domain Bacteria; phylum Bacteroidota; class Bacteroidia; order Chitinophagales; family Chitinophagaceae; genus Chitinophaga; species Chitinophaga silvisoli. The sequence goes on along the minus strand of NZ_QTJV01000001.1, from coordinate 1,119,656 downwards.
TTTTACTCTTTTGATTGCCATATATATTTGTTTTATGACAGCAAAAGTAGAACAGGTAGCCGGTAGGAAATTATACTTTTCAAAGGAATAATTTAAAGTTTCACCTTCCTGGAGAATTAAAAGGCCTTCTTTTAAATTTTTACTTCCTTGCGGGCGGCCAGCGGTGTAATGCCTGCATGTTTCCTGAAAAAGCTGTTGAAATAAGAGGCGTATTCAAATCCCAGGCTATAGGCTATATCCGCTACACTCATATCTGTGTGCTTCAGGAGCGACTTTGCTTCTGCCAGGATCCGCTCGTTAATATGCGTGGTGGTAGACTTACCGGTTATTTCCTGTACGGCGGCATTCAGGTGATTGACATGTACAGCCAGCTGGTCGGCATATTCCCCGGCCTTCTTAAATTGTAAGGTAAACTGAGGTGGATCAACCGGGAATTGTCTTTCCAGCAGGGTCAGGAATAACTGGGTGATCCTGCTGGCCGCATTTTTAGGCGCGGCATAGGCCACTGCCGGCTCCATCTTAATTGCCTCATGGATAATGAGTTGAACCTGGTTCCGGATCAGTTCATGTTTATAAATGTATTCGCTGTCTGCTTCCTCCCGCATGCGCATAAAAATACCTTTCAGGTATTCAGTTTGTGCAGGGTTTAATAAATAGAGGGGATCTCCGCCCGGTTTGAACAAACTGGAATCCTTGAGGCTTTCCATCCTTCCGCCTTCCAGCAGGAAAGACTCTGTAAATACGCAGAAATAGCCGGTTACATTTATTTCCGGGTTATCCGCCCAGCTATAAGGCACCATGGGGTTCGTGAAGATGAGGGCTGGCTGGTCAAATTTAATGTTCCTGTTGGCGTAGAACAGCTCTCCTCCCCCCGACAGGATGAGGGAAATCTTATAGAAATCACGCCTGTTGTAAGAAGACAGGCTGCAATTGTTCTCTCCTGTAGCAGCAACGCGGAAGGAGCCCCCGATCTGCTCGAATCTCAGTAACTCGTAATTTGACTGTGCCATGCCCAAAATTACACATTTCAAAGGGAATAGCACTAAAATTTGGATAGGAAATTAATTCAAAGGGAAATGGCACCAGCACTTAGACAGGAAATTATTTCTAAGGGAAATAGCACTGGAACTTAAAAAGGAAAATAACTTCAGGCTACAACACTACCTTCGATAGCAGTTCAAACTGGGTAAAAGAAACCCTTCTCCTGGTTTTAAATCCCAGTTTCTCATACACCTTCACTGCCCGCTCATTAGTAGCCGTTACATGCAGGAAAGGTATAATCCCGGCATCCAGGTTCTTTGCCACCACATGTGCGACCAGTTGCTGTGCATATCCTCTGCCTGTAAATTCCGGATGAGTAGCCACCGCACTTACCTCTGTATACCCCTGCAATCGCATCCTTTCTCCGGCCATCGCCACTAAGCGGCCTTCCTGGAAAATACCGAAATAATCTCCCAGCAATGGTGTCTGTTCATGAAAAAAACCAGGTAAAGAAATGTTGATCAGTGTCAACATGTCAGCCAGGTTCTTATCTTCCAATTTAACTACGTCAGTATTGGGCACATCTGCTTTTTGCCCGCATATCATCTGCAAACAATCCACCTGCATGATGTATCTCCAGTTATCAGGCAATACCGGTACATCTCCGACGGTGAACATCTTCTCTCCTACAGTAAGCCAGTCAAGCAATTCATTGTAAGGTGCGGTCTCCGGATGTTCGGCCCCCATCACCTGCAATACACCTGCTTTGTATCGTTGTACGCTTGCTGTTCCCTGTGCTAATGTGCGGTGTACTGTCTGCAATGCATGCCAGACAGGATTATCTAAAGTAGTCATAGTAAGGCTGCCGTAAATACTATGCCATAAATAAAAAGAGGATGTATCAAAAATAAAAAGAGAGTGTACCAAAAAGTAAAAAGAGGGTTGTACCAAAATAAATGAGGTTGTACCAAAAAGTAAAATGATCCGGATGAATTCCTTCAACATACTTTTGATACAACCTCGTATAATTATTTAATCAGCTTAGTACTTCCACAGCTCAGAACGCGGCGGCAGTTTCACCACTTTCTGATTCTTATCGTCAAACAATGTACGGAACATGAAAGAAGATAAGTTCATAGGTCTTACATAACTATCTTTTGGATTGATGGCTTTACACCTGTCCAGCAGGTACAATGCACGGGATACCTGGTCAGACAGCAATGCAGCTGTCACAGAATTCCTCGCACACAGGTCCTTTACATTCTGGCTGATGCCGGGGCGTTGTAAGATTTCCTGGTATTTATCTACCATTCTTGCCAGTACAGCTTTGTTGGCGAGTGACTGTTCCTGGCTCTCCAGGTGCTCGATGGCATAGTCAGTACTATCTACCAGTGCTTTGATTTCCTGGAAACCATTTTCAGGATTTTTTACATCATACAGGTAGTAGAAACTATTGGGTACTTTATAATAACCATACGCATCATTCAGCCAGCTCGCCATTGCAGTCGTCATGCTGCTGAAACGCTCATTGTACAGGCGGTTGATCACATTACTCCTGAATTTGTCCAGCGCTTCGTAATACAGTGTATCGTTGCGGAATGGAATCACGCCATCGTAATTTGGATTAGGACGAACATAATTCTCATGAAATTCCTGGTGGAATTCCTGTGTTTCATCAATTACGATGAGCGTCTTTTCGATTTCACCGGCTTTATTAACCACTTCGATTTTAATAGGGCAATAGTAGGTGATAGTGGAGAGGTAACCATATCTGTCATTACCCAGCGGCACTTTGCGCATCCTGCCAAAATCAACGCCTGTAAGGCCCGGGGAAACGATTCTGAAAGTGATGTCAGGCGTTTCACCTTTTTTAGCACGCATGTATTTACCAAAGATGTAAATGCTGTTGTGCAGGTCAGGCCTGTCATTAGGCACGGTCATGATAGAGAATTTCTCTGTTTCAGGCATTTCCCTGATCAGACCATCCTGCCATACCTTGCTGGAAGCATACTTTGATTTCAGCTGCAGGTCGTCTTTCTGGCCTTCAGGAGATACCAGCAGGGTGTTAGGTCTTTCGTACAACGCGAGTGTTTGTGCATACAGGTCGCCAGTACGTGTTTTGTAGTTGTCAATCAATGTTTTGATAGCCACTCTTGACTCTTCGTTGTTACCATCCTGCAGGGCGTAATAGTAAGGCAGCAGTTCAGCGGCGGCAGTCTTCAGCAGACTATCTGCATAGTGACGGCTGGAGGCCGGGCCTTTCTTTTCAACATCAGCAGCTACAGCAAATTCAGAGAAGCGGACGTAGATTTTAAAGTTGGCTCTTACCACCATGTCCTTGATGAGTACATACTGAATAGCTTTGTGGATGTCAATCCATCTGTCTTCCAGTTTTTCGCCTTTGTCAGGTTTAGAGGGATTGCGATAATCAGGCGTGTTGAGCGTGTTAAAAACCTCGTCATTCAACAGGATTTTATCAGTCATCTTTATCGCTTCCTTAATTTTGTCCTTCTCATTACTCAGGAAGAAGGCCATGTTAGGTTCCACCAGTTGCTTGAATTCCAGGTACTGAGACTTAGCGGTATTCGCAAGATAGGTACGGCTTTCCGGGTCGGAGTAGGCAAAGATCATTCTGAATCTTGCATCATAGTCAAGCATTTTGAAGACGATGTCGGATTTGGTTTGTTCTCCGTCCTGAGCGATTGTCCATGTAGCAACAGTTAACAACAAAATGAGGGGCAGCCAGAATTTGGCTGTTCGAAAATTGATCATAGGTAAGGTTTATATTGAATTATTGTCCTCGGGTATAAGCAGATTGGGATTAATCCGGCCGCAAATATAGTATTATTATTTTATATATCTGATAAAAAAAAGAAGCTGTTTGTATCAAATTGAATATAATTAGTCTGGCCGCAGGCAATTGCGGAGGATGGGAGTGCTTATTGAAAGCGCAATGAAAATTGATACGCCACCAAAGGAATGAGCTACCTTTGTGGGCTATGTTGTTTCCGTCATTATTTAATACGATTATTATACTGACAGCGCTGATTATCATAGCGGTGCTGTGTGTCATTATAAAGAAACTGACCCCGGCAGCCGGGGTAGCGGCGATTGTGGTAGGCTGGTTTATTTTTGCGGGTGCGGGGTATGTAGGTGAGTTGCAGTTGTTTACATTCTTCGTGTTGTCTGTATTAGCAACACGGCATGGCAGGGCATTGAAAGGGAAAGCACATGGCGAGCAGCGGGATGCTTTCCAGGTATTTGCTAATGGCGGGGTGGCGACGATTATCGCGGTGATTGCCATGATCGATTATAATCATACGTCTTTGTATACCTTGATGATAGCGGGTTCACTGGCGGCGGCGATAGCAGATACCTTGTCTTCTGAGCTGGGAATGGTATATGGGAAGCGAACGTTTAATATTTTGACATTCAGGAAAGAGCCTAAAGGGCTGGATGGGGTAATTAGTATTGAAGGAACGTTGATAGGAGCAACAGGAGCGTTTATTATTGCTGCGATTTATATGTGGGACAGGAGTTTGTGGATCATTACTTTAGCGGGCGTGGGTGGAAATGTGATTGATTCCCTATTGGGAGCTACGCTGGAAAGGAGGGGTATAATTGGGAATAATGTTGTGAACTTTTTAAATACTTTGACGGGAGCCTTGATTGCGTATTTGTTATTTTGAAAAGAAGAGCAGCTATAAAGCTGGCACACGTTTATTCCCTTTCTTCTAAGGCACACGTTTATGTCCCTTTCTTCCAAGGCACACGTTTATTTCCCTTTCTTCCAAGGCACACGTTTATTTCCCTTTCTTCCAAGGCACACGTTTATTTCCTTTTCTTCTCCGGCTTCGGAAACACGCTATGCGTTCCGGCCCATTCTCTCCACAATCCCTCCAACTCCTTCACTTTCACAGGTTCCTGTGCCGCCAGGTCATGCACCTCACTCTTATCCACTGCCAGGTTAAACAAGTGCCAGGTACTATCATTGCTTTCTGACACCAGCTTCCAGTTGCCTACTCTTGCGTACCTCGCTCCAAAATGTTCATTGAACAATTCCTCATGTCCTGTCACCACCTTGCCTTTAAATGAAGGTACCAGGCTCACCCCACTACTTGCCTGAATGGCGTGTCCATTATAACTGGAAGGATACTTCGCACCCGCCAGTTCAATGAAAGTATTCATAAAGTCCATCACATGCCCTACCTGCTTGCTATACCCACCTTTCTTGGCAGTAATCCCTTTAGGCCAGAAAGCAATCATCGGTGTATGGATGCCCCCTTCAAATGATTCCGCTTTCCAATAACGGTAAGGGGTATTCGCAACATTTGCCCAACGTGGACCAATACTATAATACGTGGTCTCCGGACCCGGCATCGCCTTCTTATCCGCATACTCAATCTTCCTGCCATCACGCGTTTCATTTGGTCTGTCAAACCCCGGACCATAGTGATTACAGATCTCCGCACTTGCACCATTATCACTCAGGAACACAATCAAAGTATTATCCAGCTGGTTTGTCTCCTTCAGGGCTTTAATAATTCTGCCAATACCCTGATCCATCCTGTCAATCATGGCCGCATGGGTTGCCATTGCTGCCGCATCCCATTCCTTATCAGGATTAGCCTCCCAGCTCTGCTCATCTTTAAACCGTGGAGATAGTCTGGTCGTTGATGAATCGATCAGGCCCAGTTGTACCATCTTCTTATAGCGGGCTTCACGTATCGCCTCCCATCCTCCTTTATAAGTATCCTTATACCTGGCAATATCCTCCGGCAATGCATGCAATGGCCAGTGAGGTGCATTTTCTGCTACATACAGGAAGAAAGGTTTGTCATCATTTGCATACCCTTTGATGTATGCCACGGCAGTATCTGCAATCGCGTCAGTATGATAGTAGTTTTTAGGAACTTCTTTGATTGGTGTCGTACCACTCACCAGGCTAAAGGGATCATAGAAATCCACTACCCCCCAGATGGTCCCAAAAAACTTCTCAAAGCCTCTGCTGGTAGGATACTGCTCAATCGGTGAAAAAGTTGGATAGGTAGTATGGTGATTCAGCCAGTTCAGTTGCTCCTTTGGATCAGGCTGACCATTGGTATTGGATACATGCCATTTACCAGACATCGCGGTATGATAACCTGCTGATTTCAGTACTTCAGCGAGTGTGACTGCATTCTCAGTAATGTGTCCCAGGTAGCCAGGCTCGTCTTCCGCATCCGTCATCTTACCAATGCCTGCCTGATGATTGTATAAACCTGTAAGCAGCGAAGCCCTGGTAGGACAACAACGCGATGTGTTATAAAACTGTGTATACCTGATACCATTTTCCGCTAGGTAGTTGATATTCGGTGTATTGATTTCACCACCATAACAACCCAGATCCGAGAAACCCATATCATCGGCAAGGATCACTACGATATTCGGTCTTGTCTTTTTGCCGGGAGGGGTGGCCTTTTTAAAGCTGCCAAGTGTAAACAACAGAATAGCGCTGGCATAAACAGTCGCTGTACTAAAGATTAACTTTTTTCTATGCATATTCACATTTTAAAAGTACCAGTTGAGATTATTTGTCAGATCAGAATTATCTGTTAGATCAGAATTATATGTTAGATCAGAATTATATGTTGGACCAGGACCCAGGATAAAATCCTGTTGTGGAATTTGCCCATAAATAATCACGTATCAGGTTAAACGCTCGCACAAAGTTTTTATTCACTAGCATGGTTATACACCGTCATTCACATAGGTCATTTCCTTAATTGGACCAGGTATCATGCTCGTGGCAGTTTTCCATATTCTGATGTCAAACAAATGTAATCGTTCAAAAGCTAATTTCACAATTCTTTCATGACGAGCGGCTGCATGCAGTTAATTAATTGATTAATTGAGCGGCAGGGATTTGGGGGTTAGATAAGGAGTTGGGCGATTAGGGAAAAGGAAAGGACTTGGTTTTGAGGTGGGGATGCGGCAGATTTTTGGAAATGGCAATCCTGTTGTTTTTGAGGTTACGATGCGACGGATTTTTGGAAATAGCAGACCTGTTGTTTTGAGTAGCGATACGGCAGATTTTGGGAAATGGCAATCCTGTTGTTTTTAAGGTGGCGATGCGACGGATTTTTGGAAAAGGCAGCCCGGTTGTTTTTGAGGTGGCGATGCGGCGGATTTTGGAAATGGCAATCCTGTTGTTTTTGAGGTTACGATGCGGCGGATTTTTGGAAGAGGCAGGCTTGTTGTTTTTGAGATGGCGATACGGCGGATTTTGGAAATGGCAATCCTGTTGTTTTTGAGGTTACGATGCGACGGATTTTTGGAAATAGCAGGCCGGTTGTTTTTGAGGTGGCGATGCGGCGGATTTTTGGAAGAGGCTGGCCGGTTGTTTTTGAGGTGGCGATGCGACGGATTTGGGGAAGAGGCAGGCCGGTTGTTTTTGAGGTAGCGACGCGGCGGATTTTTGCAGGTGGAACGTAATCCGGTATCTGCTTCGGGTAAAATTGTTTATCACTAAAATTAAAACCTGCCAGTTTCAGGAAACTTTGTCCCGCCTGAATTATTCCCTAATGATCATTCAAAGGCAGTCCCCGCCGCTGAAACTCTTTCCAGTTCAGGTATTCATCGCCCTGGCGCTGCTCTTTCATCGTAATACAATTATCCACCGGACATACCAACTTACACAGGTTACACCCCACACATTCATCCTCCTTAATCGCATACGTATTATACGGCTTGCCATAAGATAAGCTAATTGCCTGATGCGAACCATCTTCACAACTGATGTAGCACAATCCGCAATGAATACACTTATCCTGGTTGATATTCGCGACTATATGATAATTAATATCCAGCTCTTCCCAATGCGTCAATGTAGGTACCGACTTGCCAATGAAATCATAAATCGTCGCAAATCCTTTCTCATCCATCCAGTTATTCAGTCCTTCACAGAAGTCTTCGATAATCCTAAACCCATACCGCATAGCGGCGGTACATACCTGCAAACTGCTTGCGCCTAATAACATGAATTCAACTGCATCCCGCCAGGTACTGATCCCACCAATACCAGACACCGGCACCTGAGAAGTAATTGGATCCTGGCTGATGGTCGTTAAAAACTTCAATGCTATTGGCTTCACCGCCGGGCCACAATAACCACCGAAAGTAGATTTGCCGCCTACATTGGGGTTGGGTACAAAGGTGTCTAAGTCTACCCCTGTTACTGACTGAATGGTATTGATCAGTGACAATGCATTTGTACCGCCTGCTACAGCAGCTTTTCCTGTGGGAACTACAGAATGAACATTGGGGGTGAGTTTGGTGATCACAGGTATGCGGGCTGCTTCCATTACCCACTCTACTACCATTTTTGCTATATCGGGGTCCTGTCCCACTGCTGCTCCCATACCTCGTTCGGTCATTCCATGAGGACAGCCGAAATTCAGTTCTAATCCATGGGCACCGGTGTCTTCTACTTTTTTGATGAGTTCATGCCAGCTTTCCCGGTTATTATCAGCCATCAGGGATACGATCATGGCCCTGTCGGGGAAGAGGCGGACACATTCTTTAATTTCTTTTAGATTGATGTCTAAGGGGCGATCGCTGATTAGTTCAATATTGTTGAGGCCCATTACACGGTAACCGTTATAGTCTATAGAAGAGTATCTGGAAGAGACATTTTTGACCTGGCTGCCCAGGGTTTTCCAGACTACGCCACCCCAGCCGGCTTCGAATGCCCGGAGAACGTTGACTTGTTTATCGGTAGGTGGCGCGCTGGCCAACCAGAAGGGGTTGGGGGATTTGATGCCTAAGAAATTGGTGGAAAGGTCTGCCATAAATTATATTTGAAAATGGGTGGAAGAATAGTTTGTGTTTTAAAAGCAGTAATTCTTTAAACGGTTAAACCAAAATTCATTTCTCAGTTGTTATTATTTCTTAAACAATTTATCTCTCAGGTGCTATCGTTTCTTAAGCAATTATCTTATCACTTGTTATTATTCATTGAACAATTTATCTTCTCAGTTACTATCTTTTCCTAAGCAATTCATCTCTCACTCGCTATCATTTCTTAAACAATTCATCTCTCACTAACTATCATTTCTTAAGCAATTATCTTATCACTTATTATTATTTCTTGAACAATTTATCTTCTCAGTTACTATCTTTTCTTAAGCAATTATCTTATCACTTGTTATTATTCCTTGAACAATTATCTTCTCAGTTACTATCTTTTCTTAAGCAATTCGTCTCTCACTCGCTATCATTTCTTAAACAATTCATCTCTCAGTTACTATCTTTTCTTAAGAAATTATCTTATCACTTGTCATTATTCATTGAACAATTTATCTTCTCAGTTACTATCTTTTCTTAAGCAATTCATCTCTCACTCGTTATCATTTCTTAAACAATTCATCTCTCAGTTACTATCTTTTCTTAAACAATTATCTTATCACTTGTCATTATTCATTGAACAATTTATCTTCTCAGTTACTATCTTTTCTTAAGCAATTCATCTCTCACTCGTTATCATTTCTTAAACAATTCATCTCTCAGTTACTATCTTTTCTTAAACAATTATCTTATCACTTGTCATTATTCATTGAACAATTTATCTTCTCAGTTACTATCTTTTCTTAAGCAATTCATCTCTCACTCGTTATCATTTCTTAAACAATTCATCTCTCAGTTACTATCTTTTCTTAAACAATTCATCTTTCACCCGCTATCATTTCTTAAACAATTCATCTCTCACCAGCTGTCATTTAATTAACAATTCATCTCTCTCTCATTATCATTCCTAATCGGATGAAACAGTATCCATTCTAACAATATCCATTATTCCCTGAACAAAAATTCCAATATCGCCTTTGCCCCATCCTTGCCGGCCTGCACCGCATCTACCACTTCCTTCCCCCCATTCACACAATCCCCACCTGCAAACACACCAGGCAAACTAGTCGCTGAATGATCATTGATCAACACCCTTCCATGATCATTATCTATTTTCGGCGAAGCCATTGTATACGGCAACTGTCCTGTCGCCTTGATTACCATATCCACATTCAGTGTTATCAACTCTCCCGTTCCAACTGGCGACTTTTTCTCATCTAACCTCATCACCTCACACACCAACTTCTTCACCTGCCCGCCCTCCCCTGTTATCTCCTTTGGGGCAGCCAGCCAGATAATATTACATCCATCCAGTTTGGCAATATCCAGTTCAGCTGTTGTACAAGGCATTTCCGCTTCCGTTCTCCTGTATACCAGCGTCACCTCTTTTGCACCTAATCGCTTTGCCTGCGTAGCGGCATCAATAGCGGTCATTCCCATACCAATCACTGCCACAGATTCTCCCACGGGGACTTCAGGATAGCCTTTTGTCCGGATTTCATAGATGAAGCGAATTGCATCTACCACGCCCTCCAACTGCTCTCCGGAGATTGATAACTGCCTGGCCAGGCCAACGCCATATGCCAGGTATACAGCATCGTATTCCTGTTGCAATGTTTCCAATACTACATCCTTACCCAGCTGCATATTGTACAATACATTTATTCCTCCTAATGAAGTAATGTAATCCACTTCTTCCTGGCAAAACTGCGGTGTCACTTTATAAGCCGCAATGCCGTATGTCATTAATCCACCACCTTTGTTTTCTTTTTCATAAATGGTGACATCTACTCCTTCTCTTGATAATGCATGTGCGCAACTTAATCCTGCTGGTCCGGCACCAATCACCGCAACTTTCTTCCCATTGGAAGGTTTTCTTGTGAATAATGGCCACTTTTCATGAATGGCACGTTCGGTGGCATATCGTTGTAATTTAGCAATAGGGATAGGCGCTTCTTCCATGAGATTGTATACGCAGGCACCTTCGCATAGTTTTTCTACGGGGCATACTTTGGAACAGCCTCCACCCATGATGTTGGCAGAGAAGATGGTGTAGGCGGCTCCTTTCAGGTTTTCGGTCGTAATCTGTTTAATGAATTTTGGTACATTGATGCTGGTTGGGCAGCTTTTGGTGCAAGGCGCATCATAGCAAAACAGGCAACGATTCGCTTCGACCAGTGCTGCGTTGTGTGTTTCGAATGGAGGATGGATGTCGCTGAAGTGCTTATCGTATTCCTCGCTTGTCAACCTGTTATTACGAAGGGCCATAATAATAATTTATGTTTTCTATAAAAGGAGGCTTGCTTTGGTTGCTATTTTTAAAAAGATAATAAAGCAACTGATAGTGCTGAAAGCATCCTTATGTCTCAGATCAATTGGTAAAGCCGTATTATCCTACAACGCTGTTAGCTTCCTTATGTCTCAGATCAAATGTTAAAGCCGTATATCCTACAACGCTCTTAGCTTCCTTATGTCTCAGATCAATTGGTAAGCCGTATTATCCTACAAAGCTCTTAGCTTCCTTAATGTCTCAGATCAAATGTTAAAGCCGTATATCCTACAAAGCTCTTAGCTTCCCTATGTCTCAGATCAAATGTTAAAGCCGTATATCCTACAAAGCTCTTAGCTTCCCTATGTCTCAGATCAAATCGCAATAACCGCAATTTTACCACAACGCTGTCCTATTCCCTATGTCTCAGATCAATTGGTAAAGCCGTAATATCCTACAAAGCTCTTTGCTTCCTTATGTCTCAGATCAAATCGCAAGCCCTAATTATTCTACAACTCTGTTAGCTTCCCATAAGTCTCCGGTCTCCTATCCCTGAAAAACTGCCATACGCTCCGCACTTCATCTATCATACCCAAATCAAACTCCGCCACCAGCAACTCATCTTTATCCTCGGAAGCCTGCGCAAAAATCTGTCCCCTCGGATCTACGAAATAAGAAGAACCATAAAACTTTCCTAAATTCCAGGGCTTCTCTTCCCCAACTCTATTTATACATCCCATGAAATACCCATTGGCAGCCGCATGAGCGGGTTGCTCCAGTTTCCAGAGATACTGGGAAAGTCCGGCTACTGTTGCAGAAGGATTATACACAATCTCTGCTCCATTCAATCCCAATACCCGCGCGCCGTCCGGAAAATGCCGGTCATAACAGATGTAAATGCCCACCTTTGCATAACGGGTCTGAAACACAGGGTATCCCAGGTTACCAGGCTTAAAGAAAAACTTCTCCCAGAAACCGGAAGTATGGGGTATATGGTTCTTTCTATATTTTCCCAGGTATTTCCCATCTGCATCAATAATAGCTGCGGTATTGTATAAAACACCTGCCTGTTCTTTTTCATACACAGGTACAATGATTACCATATTATATTTAGCCGCGTATACTGCTATACGTTCTGTAGTGGGGCCAGGTACGGGTTCTGCTGATTGATACCAGTCAGCGTTCTGACCAGGGCAGAAATAAGGGGTGTTGAAAATTTCCTGCAGACAAAGGATCTGTACTCCCTGTTCACCTGCTGTCTCAATCAATGGCACATGTTTTTGAAACATGGCTTCTTTGATTTCTTCAATTGTTCCTTCACCTTCTGTTTTTGGTAGACTCATCTGGATTAACCCTGATTTAATAATGCGTGACATGGGATTGTATGATTTTGGTTTAAAAAATGGTAATGCTTTTGAATTGTTGGGGTTGGACAAATTGATTATTAATTTGATCTTAATTAATAAGAGGGTAAAGTTTTATTGCAGGAAATTATTTGCTTTTTGAATTTTGCTTAATTGGGATTGTATAATGCGTATAAACTACCTGTTGCTTTTGCTCTTCCTTAAATAATCCCTTCCATTTTATTCCTGCGTATAAACCGACTATTGCTTTTTGCTACTCCTTAAATAATCCCCTTCACTTTATTCCTGCGTATAAACTAACTATTGCTTTCGCTCTTCCTTAATTAATCCCTTCACCTTATTCCTGCCTATAAACTGACTATTGCTTTTTGCTACTCCTTAAATAATCCCCTTCACTTTATTCCTGCGTATAAACTGTCCTGCTCCTTTCTGCAACAAACACTCCCCATTCTCTATCGCCACCTGCCCCCGCAACAGCACCATCTTCACCTTACCTGTTACCGGCCACCCTTCATAAGCAGAATAATCCACATTCATATGATGGCTACTCACCGACAACACATGTTCTTCATTTGGATCAAAAATCACAAGGTCCGCATCACTTCCTATTCCAATGGTTCCTTTGCGGGGAAACATTCCAAAGATCTTAGCCGGGTTTGTACAAGCTACTTCTACAAATTTATTGAGCGTAATCTTCTTTTCATGCACCCCTTCACTATATAGTAATTCCATCCTGTTCTCTATAGCCGGATGCCCATTCGGAATTTTCGAAAAATCATCCTTCCCCATTAACTTCTGCTCCCACATAAACGGACAATGATCTGTTGCCACTACATTGACCAATCCCTGATTGATCCCGGCCCAAAGCGTATCCTGATCCTTCGGTTCTCTCAAGGGCGGACTCATTACCCATTTCGCACTTTCAAATCCCCTTTCATAATAAGACCTGTCCAGGAGCAAATACTGAATACAGGTTTCTACGAATACATGCTGGTTGCGCCGGGTCGCATTGCGCACTGCATTTAATGCACCTTCACAGGTAAGATGAACTATATAGCCAGGACAACCTGTATAATTGGAGATATCTGCAAAGCGGCCAGAGGCCTCTGCTTCTGTAACTTCAGGTTGGGAGATGTAATGGTACCGTGGAGATAAATTACCACTGGCTTTGTTCTGGGCGACGAGGTAATCTATCATATCTCCATTCGTGGCGTGTACAGTCACCATACCTCCATGCTTTTTCACTTCCTGCATAAGTGCCACCATCTGCCTGTCGTCTATCATCAATGCACCTTTGTAAGCCATGAATGTTTTGAAGGAGGTAATGCCTTCTTCCTCTATCATGGTTTTTATTTCAGCTTTTGTGTTTTCATTAAAATCAGTGACTGCCATATGAAAACTGTAGTCCCCTACAGCGGTGCCGCGCGCACGGCTATTCCAGTCGTCTAGGGCTTCTTTCAGGGAATGACCTTGCGTTTGCAATACAAAATCTATCACAGTAGTGGTGCCGCCGAATAAAGCGGCACGGGTACCTGTTTCATGGGTATCGCTGGAAAAAGTACCCATGAATGGCATCGCAAGGTGGACGTGGGGGTCAATACCGCCTGGGAAGATTAGTTTGCCGCTGGCATCTATTTCCCGGGTGGCGGTGATTGGTAGGTTTTTGCCAATGGCGGTAATGGATTCTCCTTCTATAAAAATATCAGCTACGTAATCATCCGCAGCTGTAATGATTCTTCCGTTTTTAATCAGCAGTGACATATTCGATAGATTTTATTGATCTTATCAGCGAGTGTACAATGCTCAAACCGAGCGCCGGACTTAATGCCTTCCTCACTAATCAGCCGTCAAATACTCAATAGACTTATTTGATCTTATCAACGTGTGCTCAATACCCAACCAAGCGTAGGACCTAATACTTTTCTCTTTAATCAGCCATAAAATACTCAATAGACTTATTTGATCCTATCAACGTGTGTACAATGCTCAAACCAAGCGCCGGACCTAATACCTTCCTCTTTAATCAGCCGTCAAATACCCGATAGACTTATTTGATCGTAATAATATGCGTTTAAGGCACAAACCAAGCGCCAGACTTAATGCCTTTTCCCCTTAATCAGCCGTCGCATACTCTACCGATTTTACTGATCGCATCAGCAGTGTATACCCAATCCCCGAAACAAAAAACCCTACAAACCATGCATAACTATACATCCCCATTATCCACCCAGGCAATGCATCAGCAGCTATCACATGGATCGTTGCCAGGAAACCAGGAATATTCGGCGCAATACCCAATAGCAATGCCAGTACAGCATACCTGTTATACCCATTCGTATAACTATACCTGCCATCATGCTGATACAATTCATCCAACTCCAGCTGCTGCCTGCGTAAAATGTAATAATCAGCGATCATTATACCTCCTACCGGGCCTAATAAACTTGAATACCCCACCAACCAGGTAAAGATATACCCACTGGGATCAGCCACCAGTTTCCATGGGAAAATAAGTATGCCTATTACCCCTGTTATAAAACCTCCCGTCCGGAAACTGATCTTTGCAGGATTCAGGTGTGCAAAGTCATTGGCAGGACTCACAATATTCGCTGCAATGTTTGTAGCCAGTGTGGAAATCGCTACGGCTATCATAGCAATGCTCACCAGTATTTTATTATCAAACTTTCCAGCCAGTACCACCGGATCCCAGATCGTGGTACCATATACAATGGTTGTAGCAGATGTAACCACCACACCAATGAAGGAAAACAATGTCATGGATGTCGGTAAGCCCAAAGCCTGTCCCTTTACCTGTGCCTGCTGACTATGCGCATATCTTGTAAAATCAGGGATGTTCAAGGACAGTGTAGCCCAGAATCCTACCATCCCCGTCAACCCGGGAATAAAGAAAGCCCAGAATGCGGCGGCACTTGTAAACTTCGATGGCTGTGTGAGGATAGGTCCCAGTCCGCCACTCACGGCATGGATGGCCCAGTATAATAGTGCCAATGCTGCGACCGGTAAAAAAATCGCTTTGAACACTAACAGCTTTTTTATGCTGTCGATGCCTAAGTACACGACATACATATTCAGGCACCAGAAAAGAATAAAGCAGATCGCCGGACCTGTCGCCAATCCCCACGATGCAGGGAATACGGCAGGTAATTGTTCCAGGGCAGGGATCCAGAGGCGTAACATCTGGTAGATAGCAAATCCGCCTATCCATGTTTGAATGCCGAACCAGCCGCAGGCTACAATTGCTCTTAATAACGCAGGAACATTGGCTCCTTTGGTACCAAAGCTGGCGCGGGCAAATACAGGAAATGGAATACCATATTTGGTACCTGCATGACCATTTAGGATCATAGGGATCAATACGACTGTATTGCCCGCGAAGATGGTCAGGATGGCCTGCCACCAGTTCATACCACCTTCTATCAGCGAACTGGCAAGCATGTAGGTTGGAATGCACAGGCTCATACTAATCCAGAGTGCTGCGTAATTCCAGGTATTCCAGGTCCTGCTGCCGGCAGGTACGGGTGCCAGGTCTTCACTGTACAAATTGGTAGGCATATTATTAAAAGTTAGTGTCAATTCACATACTCGTCCGCTATCCCCAACGCATCGTCAATAATCGCCAGGCCCTCATCCATTTGCTCCCTCGTGATGCTCAATGGCGGCGCTATAAACACATAGTTCCATCTCACAAACGCATACATGCCCAACTGCTTTATCCGTGCCGCCACCTTATTCATCACCACCATCTCCTCCGGTTTCGCATTAAAAGGTGCCATCGGCTCCTTCGTCTCCCTATTTTTCACCAGCTCTATACATCCCAACAATCCCGTCGTTCTGAAGTCTCCGATACAAGGATGCAGGGCCTTCATCTCCTCCACACGCACTGTCACATATTCCCCCATCCTCGCCGAATTCTCAATCAACTGCTCATCCTCATAGATCTTCAACACTTCCACTCCCGCTGCACAACATACCGGATGTGCTGAATAGGTCAAACCCAGCCACAATGTTCTTTCATCAAAATGCGCCGCTATCTTATCACTCACGATCAGGGCTCCCAGGGGTAAATAACCCGCCGTTATCCCTTTCGCTGTCGCAATCATATCAGGTACGACACCATGCACATCACAGGCAAACCATTTCCCCGTTCTGCCAAATCCACTCATCACTTCGTCGGCAATCAACAAAATTCCATGTTTATCACAAAGCGCCCTGATCTTCTGCAAATAATCAGGCGGATATTTTATACAACCAGAACTCCCACTCTCCCCTTCCATCAATATGGCTGCTACATTCTCCGGCCCCTCAAATTCTATTACCCGTTCTACATGGCTCACACACTCCCGTGAACAGCTCCTTATTTCCTTACCCCATGGACACCTATAACAATAAGGATCTTCCACATGTACAAAATTCGGTGCCTGTTGTGCATCTACTGCCAGTTTCCTTGGGTCTCCACCAGCACTCATAGCCACATAGGAGGCTCCATGAAATGCACGGTAACGTGTTATTATCTTATGCCTGCCCGTATAGAGCCTTGCCAGTTTCACTGCATTTTCAATCGCACTCGCTCCACAAACTGTAAACAATGTTTTCGTTAAATTGCCCGGGGAGATAGCCGCCAGTTTCTTCCCCAACTCTCCCCTCGCCTCCGTCACACAACCAGGTGTCACATAACTCACTGCCTGCATCTGCCGCATCACCGCTTCCGTGACCCGCTGATTGCCATGTCCGATATTTACATTCATCAATCCGGAAGAGAAATCCAGATATCTTTTGTCATCATAATCATACAAATAGATGCCCTCCGCGTGCTTTATGGCTATGGGCTGCAGGCCCTTTTGCCTGCTCCACGAAAATAGGGTGTAGTCGAGGTTATCCTGGATAATCTCCTGGGCAGTTGACAGGTCAACAATTGCTGACATACAATTATTTTTATCAGATTTGAAATACTCCTGGCTGATGCTTTTAATTCCTGCTTCCGGTTTTTATTTGGTCGTATTGATGAATACTATTTATTATTTCCTGCTTCCGGTTTTTATTTGGTCGTACTGATGATTACTATTTATTAATCCCTGCTTCCGGTTTTTATTTGGTCATACTGATGAATACTTATTTAACGCATCCAATTCACCACTTCCTTCGGCTTCAATGCTTAATTTTGGTTGTGCTTCCTGCCTGATAATACCTAATCGGAAGCTTATTCATTTACCATACCTATATAGTTATTCTAACGCATCCAATTCACTACTTCCTTCACCTTCAATGTTAATTTTGGTTGTGCTTCCTGCCAAATAAAGGCTTATATAACTCATGTATCCTAACCTATTCAATCCTCCTAACTCATCCAATTCACCCCTTCCTCCGGATTCCATTTAGTCGTACTCTTCTTCAACTTAGTCCAGAATTCAATCGCACTCTTCCCCGTTATATCCCCCACTCCAAACTTACTCTCATTCCACCCGCCAAATGAAAACGGCTCCCGTGGCACAGGCACCCCTACATTCACCCCAATCATCCCTGCACTCGCCCTCTCCGCCACATAACGGGCCATACTCCCGTTCTGCGTAAACACAGACGCGGCATTGCCATAAGGGCTTGCATTTTCTATATCAAGTGCTTCATCTACGGTGGAAGTGCGAAGTATACTAATCACAGGTCCAAATATTTCTTCCTTCGCTACAGACATGTCCGGGGTAACATAATCAATTATCGTGGGTCCTACGTAAGTACCGTTTTCCTTGCCCGGTACTGCTGCACCTCTGCCATCAACTAAGATGCGGGCACCATTCTTCTCTGCTTCTGTAATATACTGTTCTATTCTTATTTTTGCATCTTTATTGATCACTGCTCCCAAATTTTTCCCGGGAACAATTTTCTTTGCCTCCTCACAAAGCCGCGCTACAATGTGGTCCACATCTCCTACCCCCACCATGGCCGATGCCGCCATACATCGTTGTCCCGCACAGCCACTCATAGACGCAGCTATATTTTGTGCCGTCATATCCGGCTTTGCATCCGGCAATACCAGCAGGTGATTCTTGGCCCCACCCAGTGCCAGGCAGCGCTTCAGATTTTGCGTAGCCCGCCGGTACACCACCTTTGCCACTTTAGTAGAACCGACAAAAGAAACCGCTTCTATGTCAGGATGATCACAGATCGCATTCACGATCTCACTGTCACCGTTTACGATGTTAAATACACCATCCGGCAGTCCGGCTTCTTTCAATAATGTGGCAAGCAGGCCGACACTTAAAGGCACCTTTTCAGATGGTTTCATGATCATACAATTGCCCAGCGTAAGGGCATTGGGAATCGTCCAGTTAGGCACCATCGCGGGAAAATTGAATGGAACTACCGATGCCACTACCCCAATAGGTACATGAGCTGTACGACACTCCACCCCACTGGATACTTCCAGTACCTCGCCTGTAATAAGCTGTGGCAGCGAGGTGGCAAACTCCGTTAGTTCTATACATTTTTCTACCTCCTGTACCGCTTCGGCATAGGTCTTCCCGTTTTCTGCACTGATCATACCGGCCAGTGTTTCCAGGTTTTGCTCCAACAGGAATTTGTACCTGAAAAAAACCTGTACCCTTTCCTTAACAGGTGTACGGCTCCAGGCAGGAAAAGCCTTTTTTGCCGCCTGTACGGCAAGGTCCAGATCTGCAGCTGTGGAACAAGGCATTTCTGTCAACAATGTGCCGTCAACGGGAGAGATGACGGGAATAGTACGATCGGAAGCGATTTTGGTAAAACTTCCGCCTACAAAATTCTGCAATTGGTCGTATTTCATGTCTGGGGTATTTGGGTGATGATTTGTGAGTGGATCTTTTGCCACTGACAATTTTAATACGATACTATCAATTTACTAAAAAAAATGTACATTTATTACATACTTTCTGAAATTTCTGCATTTTTGTCTTTCAACCCTCTATATGGCGAAGCATAAACTACCAGAAAACGTTCCTGCCCAACTCGACGATCTTGATTTTTCCATCTTATCGCATTTACAACAGGATGGCAGGGTGTCATTTACCGTAATTGCGGAAAAGCTCAATGTCTCCATCGGCACTGTCAGGACCCGGTTTAACCGCCTCATTGAAGATGGTACCATCAGCATCATCGGCAGGGTAGATCCTGATAAGGTAGGGTTCAGATCTTATGCGCATATCGCCGTCTATATCCGGCCGGCCACCTTCAAAGAACAGGTGGCGAAACAGATTGCCAGGCTTCCGGAAGTAAGTTTCCTGGCCATGACCTCAGGAGCCTATGACCTGGAGGTAAATGTCATGTGCAGGGATAATGACCATTTAGTACAGTTTGTGAATCAATTGTCAGAAATCGAGGGTGTATACCAAACCAACACCACCATCTACTTCAAAGTGTATAAATACGCACAGCCTGATTTAAGTCTGCTGAAAGCATAAATCCCATTTTATACCCGGCCGGTACTGCAATCCTTTCCCATTGATGCCGGTCAGGGCAAACATGGTAAACTTCAAACAGGATTAATTAACCATAGTGTAAACCTACCTTAGGACCAGACCATACGTCAACTGTAAGGTTTTTCTGTACTAAGACCTACGGAGAGGCGCTTAATGCCGTTAGCAAGGCCATTGATTATTATAACCGTGTCAGACCGCACATGAGTTGTAACTACCTGACACCCAATGAGGCACATACCAAAAAGGGCGCTTTGTCCTCAAAATGGAAGAAAAGAAACAAAGTAATGAGTAATTTACACCTGTAAAGCGCTCGCTGAACCAAGCTCCAACCTGTAAAGCTAATTCTGCATACAATACGTCAACTGTAAGGTTTTTCTGTACTAAGACACCCTGCCTTCTAAGGGAGATATTCCGCAGATAACCCGCAGATAACCCGCAGATATTCCGCCAATAACCCGCATTCTAAAAGAGGCGGGATATCTACGGCTTATCTACGAATCATTCTCGAAACACCCCAGTTTTTTGACTGTTGTTTAACATTAGCTCCAGGCTATTCTTTTTAATTTTGCATCCTGACGAAAAAGATTAACCAATGATTGTATTAGACTCATTTTACAACCGCAAACAGGAGATCATACACGGCATCATTCACGCCGTAGGCATCCTCTTTGGGCTGAGCGCCCTCCCCGTTCTTACCGGTATTGCCGCCACCCATGGAAATACCCCCGGTATTGTAGGTGCCGGCATTTACAGCTTCTGCTTCATTCTCCTATTCACCTGCTCTACCGTATACCACCTGGCCCAAGACCAACAGGTCAAAAAACTATTCGTAGTACTCGATCACATTAGCATCTATTTCCTTATTGCTGGTACCTACACCCCCTTCCTGCTGGTGTTTATGAACAATGCCTTCGGCATCTCACTACTCTGCATTTTGTGGGGACTCACCGCTGTAGGTGTCGTGTTTAAATCCTTCTTTACCGGCCGCTTCAATGTACTGAGTACGATCATCTATCTTATTATGGGATGGATCATGATCGTCGGCGGCAAAACATTTTTCTCCTACCTGCCCCTGCCGGTGATCATCATGATCGCGATAGGCGGCGTACTATATTCTATCGGTGTATATTTTTACATGAAGGAAAAAGCTGCCTATACCCACGCCATATGGCATACCTTTGTGCTCGCAGCCGCCATCTGTCATTATGTTGCGGTACTGCTATCCGTGTAGAATTTTTATTTTGGAGCTATAAAATCGAATGTTATGAAGAAAGCCATGCTTCTCCTGCTGATCAGCATAACCATTTTACAGGTCAGCCAGGCGCAGGACAAACCCCCTTTCTGGGATGATGTACAGACTATTAAGCACTATGATCAAATGTACGCCCCTCCTGCAAACCCCATTCTCTTTGTAGGTAGTTCTTCTATCCGTAAATGGGAAGATATGGAAAGGACCTTTGCATCCTACGATGTTATGAACAGGGGAATTGGCGGTGCAAAGGTGAATGATATTATTTTTTACCTCAACGATATCGTGTTTCCCTACCATCCCAGAGAGATCGTATTGTATGTAGGTGAAAACGATATTCCGGATGGGGCGACTCCAGATACCGTACTCGAGCGTACGAAAAAATTGATCACCGGCATCAGGGAACGTCTGCCCGAAACACCGATTACTTATATCTCCATCAAGCCAAGTCCCTCCCGCGATAAATACAGACAAACCGTGCAGGATGCAAACAGCCTGATTAAAGAATACCTGGAAACACAGCATAAGATCACCTGGGTCGACGTATTTACACCCATGCTGACAAAAGACGGAAATTCAAGACCGGAGATTTTTCAGAGCGATATGCTGCACCTGAATAAGGATGGGTATAAGATCTGGAAGGAATTAATCCAGCCAACTTTAATAAAGAAATAAAAAAATCCCCGCTTGATGCAAGCGGGGATTTTTATTATCAACCAGATTGTCTTTCTAATGGTATTTTCAAGCCTCCTGTTATCATGTATGCTTTTACCGCTTTCCCTGTTCCATCTGTTATAAACTCTACCTGCCTGTCTGTACCATCGCTATAATAGAATTTCTTTTCAGATTCCGGAATCAGTTCTATATCATCAATCCCATTTCCTTTGCGGTATAACTTACCTTCTTTCCTGATCAGTTCTAAACACGTCTTTCCACAATAAGCACCCACATAATTGTCAATCACTGCATTATTAATGGAAGCCCGCTGGTGAATATAAGGATTTACGACAGGCATATTCAGCATAATACCAGCCAGTGCTGCCCCTGCATACTGTGCATTCGATTCGTTGTTAGACAATACGATCACATAGAAATCGCCATCCTTATACCAGCTGATCACCGAACGAAAACCCGGAATACCTCCGGTATGCCAGATCCTGGGATGTGTATCCAGACTATCTACAAACAAGGCATAACCATAATTACCCATATAGGCTGTAGTCATCTTCTTTGTAGATGCTTCAGACAGTACTTTATTACCCAGCAATGCCTTGTCCCATGCCAGCAGATCTTCTGCCGTAGAATACATTCCACCGGCAGCATAAGGACCGGACATTGTATAGAACGGTATATTATAGCCCTCAGCATAACCATGCGTGCGATAAGGCAGGATCGTATCCGGACGATCCATACCGGTGTTCTTCAAACCCGCTTTGTCGGTAATTACTTTCAGGTAGTCAGCAAAGGGCTGTCCTGTTATCTTTTCTATGATATACCCCAACAGGAAGTAGTTGGAATTACTATATGCCCACTGTGTACCAGGTGCAAATAAATAAGGCTGATTCTGGAAACTCCTGATAAAATCAGCGGGTGCCACATCCAGTACCTCCGAGTGAAGGTCTGTCTCAGGCAGGGCTGTATAGTCAGGGATACCTGTCGTCTGATTGAGCAGCATATGAATTGTGACCTTATCACCCTGTGGATAATCAGGAATATATTTACTCAGCTTGTCATCAAGGCTCAACTTGCCCTGCTCTTCCAGGTGAAGGATACAGGCAGCTGTGAACTGCTTGGTGATAGAACCAATCCTGTACTTGCCAGACAAGGTGTTTTTCACATGCCATTCTCTATCAGCTTCGCCAAAGGCATTGCTATAAACGATTTTGCCTTTCTGTCCGACTAAAACAGTCCCGCTGAAATGAGCAATTTTGGACAGGGCACGCATATAAGCGTCTATTTTCAATGCACTGGTATTTTGCGCATGCACGGCAAAGGGTAACAGGAGAAATACAAATATCTTTTTCATAGGATGAAGATACAATTTTCACAAAAAACAACCGCGCCGCTGCCGCGGTATGGTTTGCTTTTTAATTTTCGTTTTAGATGATGTTTACATCAATCACCCCTTCTGCATGCGTGAGCTTTGCTATACAATCATCGCTCAGATGGCGGAGCTGTAATTTCTTCCCCGATTGCTTATATCTTTCTGTCAGTTTATCCAATGCCTGGATAGCACTCATATCGGTGACACGGCTATTTTTAAAATCAATGATCACCTCTTCAGGATCGGTTTCTATATCAAAGCTGGTATTGAAGTCAGCAATGGCACCAAAAAATAAAGGCCCA
Organism: Chitinophaga silvisoli; assembly: GCF_003412465.1. Lineage (GTDB taxonomy): Bacteria > Bacteroidota > Bacteroidia > Chitinophagales > Chitinophagaceae > Chitinophaga > Chitinophaga silvisoli. The sequence goes on along the minus strand of NZ_QTJV01000001.1, from coordinate 1,096,097 downwards.
TTTACTTCATAGTGCTTAATACCCTGCGCATCTGTATAATTCTTTACCTGCAATTTGTGTGCACTCTCCCATGCGAATACGAGGGCAGAAATCACTACACCGGCAAGTACTGCCAGGGCCAGGTTGTGCAGCCATACAGTGATAGCTGCTACGAGAATACCAATAACGACATCGTGACGGGGCATTTTATTGATAATGCGAAGACTGATCCACTCAAAGGTGCCAATAGCCACCATCATCATTACTCCTACTAAGGCAGCCATAGGTACTCTTTCAATAAGCGGCGCACCGAATAAGATGACCATTAAAATGGTAATAGCTGCTATGATACCTGACAGACGCGCCCTGGATCCGGCGGAGAGATTCACAAAGGTTTGCGCGATCATTGCACATCCACCCATTCCGGTGAAGAACCCATTTAAGACATTCGCACTCCCCTGGGCAATACATTCTTTATTGCTTCGCCCCCTGGTACCGGTGATTTCATCTACCACATTTAATGTAAGCAGGGATTCAACCAAACCTACACCTGCCATTACCAATGAATAAGGAAAGATGAGTTGCAGGGTTTCGAATGTCCAGGAGATAGCAGGGATATGGAATGGAGGAAAACCACCACTGAGTGCTGCGATATCTTTTACTGTTTTAGTAGGGATGCCGAAACCTACTACCAGGGCAAATACAATGATAATTGCAACGAGGGATGCAGGTACAGCCTTTGTCAATTTTGAGAAGAAAAAGACGATTGCAATAGTTAATAACACTAAGCCCAGCATAATATACAATGGCGACCCTGACAGCCATTCCCCACTTGCTGATTTAAACTGCTGTAACTGGGCAGTGAAGATGATAATCGCTAATCCATTCACAAATCCATACATGACCGGCTGAGGAACCAGCTTAATAAATTTTCCTAATCTGAACAAGCCGACCAGGATCTGTAAGATTCCCGCCAGCATAACAGCAGCAAATACATACTCAACACCGTGTGATTGCATCAGGGTAATGAGTACGACTACTGTAGCCCCGGCCCCACCGGAAACCATGCCGGGACGGCCGCCTGATACCGCTGTCACTAATCCCATAATAAAGGCAGCATATAAGCCTGTTAATGGTGAGAAACCTGCTAAGATGGCAAAGGACAGGGATTCAGGAATCATGGTCATGGCTACAGTGAGTCCGGCCAGGATTTCATTCTTATAATCAACTTTTTGTTTAAAGTCAAATAAATTCAGGTAAGCCATTATGGTGGTTTAATAATTGTGCGCGGGCCGCAAAGTTAGCCGATTTTTTCGGGGATTCCAGTAAATTCGCAGCATGCCCGCATCATCAAACATCCTGTTCAATGCCCTTAAACACCACAGAGGCTTTATTCACCAGCAGATTAAAATAGCGACACCAGCCACTTTGCCGGGTTTATTGAAGAAACTGGGGAATTCACAGATGGATATTTATTATGGATCTTTATCGCTGGAAGGATTGTTTGAAGCCGTTCTCACCCATATCCCTGTAGCAGATGAAGCTGGCTACCTGGCATGGCTGAAAGGGGAATACAAAGAGATTACATTATCTGATACCTCCCGGTGGATCCTACTGGCAGGTAATGTACCCGGGCAATATATTCACCTGCACCCCGCAAGATATTCACCTGAAAGCATGCGGGTAAAAGCGCCTATCTTAAAAACGGCGATTGCCTGTATGGTATGCCATCCGGGCTTGACTCATCCGGATCTGAAAATGGTAAATCATATCCGTACAGGCATGTTGCAACTCTCCCCGGTGAAAGACCTGGACCAATGCCAGCACCTGTGGCAGGTGATGAATATGCTACTTATCTGAGTGGATCCTGATATTTTTCCCCGAGAGCACAAACTGACTGTCTCCCCTATAGGCAATGGTTTCAGGGAATTTAGGCCGGGAGGCTACGTGCGCCCTGACTACTTCGAAAATGAAAAAGTTGTAAGCATTGATGAGCTTAGAGTCGTGGATCTTACATTCAAAACTGGCAAAACATTCTTTGAGCAAAGGCGCTTTCACTATACTGGCAGGCTCCGCTGTGAAGCCGATGCTTGTAAATTTATCTGTGTCAGCACCGCTGCAATTTCCTACTGCAACTACTTTTTTCGCAAGGTCTGAAGAAGGGATATTAATAACGCATTCTCTGCTTTTAGTAATCAGACCGAAACTGTAATTACTTCCTGTAATCATACAACCAATGAGGGATGGTACAAATTCCATGACGGTGTACCATCCCATGGTCATAATATTCTGTTTATCTTTGTAAGCAGATGTGACGAGGACTGTGGGCGTTGGCTCCAGGAACCGTCTTACATCTTCAACAGGAAAATCCTTTTTTATCATATTAATTTGAATCTTGTCTTTGTCCTGAACCTACCTTTCCACTGGACTCATTTGTCGCATCGGGCAGATTTTCTTTTGTGAGCACAGGCTCATTTGAATCAGGATCCGGCCTGTCCTTATACTTACGACCAGTGATCAAATCACCATCCCGCTCGCCACTCTGCTGCGAAATATATTCCCTTTCATTCAGGGAAGCCTCGTGCTGTGGCAACTTCTCTCCTGCCGTATTATGACTCGGCTCATTCAGCTTGCGGGCATTTGAGGCAGACATTTTCGATCCTAACAGATCATTCATCCATACATGCAATTTAGTCTTATTACCAGAGATAATTTTACGCTCCCCTTTCATCAATGCCTCATAACCATCCTTCGCCACCACCTCCGGTGAAGCCAGTTCGGATTCCCTGTAAGTGACAGTATCCTCCTGCCCTGCTTTGTGGAAGAAGTCCGTATCTGTAGCTCCCGGCAATAAAGCGGTAATAGTAATATTTGTATCACGCAACTCCTCAGCCAGTGCAGCACTGAATGAGAGGACAAATGCTTTGGTCGCAGCATATACTGACAACAACGGCATTGGCGTTGTTCCAGCCTCTGACCCCACCTGCAGAATCTTCCCTTCGTTGCGGCGCACCATGTCACGCAGGAATAATTTCGTGAGTGACAGCAGGCCGATTATATTCAGGTGAATGATATCCAGGTCACGCTCCAGGCTGGTATCAATGAATGGGCCCCATTCGCCCTGTCCGGCATCATTGACCAATACATCCACAGTAATCCCCATTTTTCTTGTTTCTTCGTAGATTTCTTCCGCAGATCCGGGTGCAAATAAATTCTTCGCAATAGGTGTTACCTCTACCGAGAAATTTTTCTTCAACTCATTCGTCACTTCATTTAAGCGATCTTCATTACGTGCGACCAGGATCAGGTTGTAACTATCCTTTGCAAAACATTTAGCCAACTCAAATCCAATCCCACTGGTAGCGCCTGTTATCAGCGCATATTTATTTCTGTTCTCTACATTAACAGGTTCCATAATTTAGGTTTTATACACAGGGAAATACAAAGATGAGGCCACGTGATTGCTAAGACTGGTATGATATTTCATATAGTGTTCATTAAAAAAGGTTTTATTATGATGGACAAAATGCTTCAGAACGCTTACCATTGGATCGTTCTCTACGGACCCAGAATAGCTCTTGCATTGTTCGTTTTATTAGCAGGACAATGGGTTATTCACGTAGTTAAGAAATGGTTGTTAAAGACCTTAATGAAGCACCGTGAAGACACGACTTTACGCCCCTTTTTAACCGGTCTAATCACAACAACATTACAGGTCTTCCTCTTATTAGGCGTAATGCAGATGCTCGATATCCGTATGACCATCTTTGCCGCCTTAGTAGGATCTATCGGTGTTGCCGCTGGCCTGGCACTTTCCGGTACTTTACAAAACTTTACCAGCGGTATTATAATCCTGTTACTCAAACCTTATAAGGCAGGTGATACAATCATGGCACAGGGCCAGACCGGCATAGTAAGTTCTATACAATTATTCAACACCATTATTATTACGACTGACAACAGGGCTGTGATTATTCCTAATTCCAAATTGTCCAATGAAGTAATTATCAATCATAGCAGCACTGAAACCCGCCGCATTGAAATAGATCTTAAACTTAGCTACGCTTATCCACCTGATCAGGTAAAGCCGATTGTATTGAAAGTGGCAACAGAAACGCCCAATGTGCACAATGATCCAAAACCAGAAGCCATTGTATCGAACCTGGAACCAGATGGATGGCATATCATGATCTATGCGTGGACCACCCAGGAAGAATTTGATGAAACTAAATTTGATCTGAACGCCAGGGTGATCCATACTTTGCGCGACAACGGCATTAAACTGCCGGGTATGTAGGCAAGCATGCTGTGTATGGGTAAATAACTCACACGGTGCCAATTCGCTGAACAGTTAAAGCACAGCATGGCTGTGCTTTTTGCATTCTGCAAGGTATTTGTGCTGCTACCCCTGACACAAAAAAATATTGCTTATGTACACGCTGGGCATTAATGCAGCCTTTCATGATTCCGCTGCCTGCATTCTCAAAGACGGTCAACTATTGGCAGCTGCAGAAGACGAACGCTTTACACATGTTAAACATGGGAAAAGACCCATTCCCTTCTCTGCATATGAATTACCGTTTCACGCAATTGATTATTGCCTGAAAACTGCCAATATTCATTTACGTGATGTAGACCATATTGCTTATTCATTTGACCCTTATTTGTTGATGGACCCGAACGATGTGATCCAGCAGAAAGTGGAATTACCTTTGGACCCTACGAAAAGATTAATGCCTGAGAAATGGTTATCACCATGGGATCCTTTATTCCTCTCCTCCATTATCAATGCTCCCGGCCAATTGATTGATGGTTATCCACATCACCTGCAGGAAAGATTCAGGGAGGCTGAGATGACAAAGGAACGCTGGCATTTTATCGAACACCATCTCAGTCATGCGAGTAGTGCGTTCCTGCCCTCTCCATACATGGAAGCGGCTGTGCTCACAGTGGATGGCCGGGGTGAAAAAGCCACTACTACTTTTAGTATGGGCAGTGGCAACGATCTGCGGAGAATCAGCCAGGTAGACATGCCGCATTCCCTGGGACTGCTATACGAAAAAGTGACTTCCCACCTGGGTTTCCTGCATTCTTCCGACGAATACAAGGTGATGGCACTTGCTTCTTATGGCAAGCCTGTATTCACCAATGCATTCCGCTCCATGATCAATATGAGTGATAATGGAATTTATACTATCAATGATGATTATATGGTGGAGTTACTTGGCCCTGCAAGAAAAAAAGGAGATCCATTCACAGATCATCATTTCAATATTGCATATTCTTTACAGCAGGTTTTGCAGGAATCGGTACTGGAGCTGGCCAGCTGGCTGAAAAGTGAAACAGGGGCAGAGAATCTTTGCTTTGCAGGAGGTGTAGCGCTCAACTGTGTGCTGAATGCCAAACTGAGAGATGCCGGTTTGTTTAAAAACATCTGGGTACAACCTGCTGCAGGAGATGCAGGCACAGCACTGGGTGCAGCTATGTGGGTAGATGCGACTGAAAGGAAAAGCACCAGGAAGGATTTTACAATGGATCATGCTTACTGGGGGCCGGAATATGGTGACGATGAAATTGAGTCCTTCCTGAAATGGACCAAGACCCCTTATCGTAAGATGACGAACATAGCAGAAGAGACGGCTGACTTACTGATTGAGGATAAAATCATCGGTTGGTTCCAGGGCAGAATGGAATTTGGTCCACGGGCATTGGGGAGCCGATCTATACTGGCATCTCCCCTGCATGCAGACATGCAGGCCAGGCTCAACGAGGTAAAAGACAGGGAAGATTTCAGGCCCGTAGCCCCCGTGGTGATGGAAGATAAGGCAGCTGAGTGGTTTGAAGGCGCTTCGTATTCTCCATTCATGTTGTTCGTATATGAAGTGAAAGAAGAAAAAAGAGGTATGATTCCTGCGGTGACTCACGTAGACGGAACAGCGAGGATTCAGACAGTCAACAGAGAACAGCACGAGAAATACTACAACCTGCTGGAAGCATTTTACAAAAAAACAGGCGTGCCTGTGTTAATCAATACTTCGTTCAATACTTTAGGAAAACCCATTGTATGCACACCACGCGATGCTATTGAATGCTTCTGGTCTTCACCTTTTGATGCATTGGTAATCGGATCATTCCTGGTGGAAAAACAAAAATAAAACATGAAGATTTCAGTTGTTATCCCAACATACAGGCGCCCGCAATTGTTATCGGCATGCCTGGCAGCTTTGTCAAGGCAGGACCTCGACAAAGCTGATTTTGAGGTAATCGTAGTCAGCGATGGCCCGGATGTAGCGACCCGTACTGTAATAGATGACTGGTACCAGAAAGGCTTACTGGACCTGCGATACATTCCACTGAACAGGAAAAAAGGGCCGGCAGCGGCTCGCAATAAAGGCTGGAAAGCAGCTGTAGCACCGTTGGTGGCATTTACAGATGACGATACTTTGCCGGATAGCCGTTGGTTAAGTGGCTTTCTCAGTGCCTGGGATGGCGTAAAACCAATGGCCTTTACAGGAAAAGTGATTGTACCCATTCCCAAAGAACCTACAGATTATGAACGGAATACTGCCCGCCTGGCCACCGCTGATTTCGTAACGGCCAACTGTGCCGTTACGAAAGATGTGTTGACTGCACTTAATGGTTTTGATGAAAGGTTTTCTATTGCGTGGCGGGAAGACAGTGATCTTGAATTCAGGTTACTGGCCCTAAAAGTACCCGTTCTAAAAATTCTGGATGCTATCGTTGTACATCCCGTACGTAAGGCAGAATGGGGCGTGAGCATCAGGGAGCAGAAGAAGAATATGTACAATGCACTGCTCTACAAAAAATTCCCGGGCATGTACAGGCGCAAAATTCAGCCGAGGCCGGCCTGGAATTATTATGCAATGATTGCGATGATTGTGCTGGCAGCCATCTGCCTTGCCGAAGGACTAATGCTACTTGTCAGCCTTTGCCTGTTAAGCTGGATAGTTATGGTAGGGATGTTTATTTCAAAACGCTTATCAGACACTACCCGGCGGCGCAGTCATGTTTTAGAGATGATTATCACATCCATGGCTATTCCATTTGTGGCTATCTATTGGAGCCTGTACGGCGCATGGCGGTACAGGGTATTTTTCCTTTAATATACATGCTTATGAACTTTGCAGGTAACCTTCAGAAAATTGCCATCTTCCGGGCATTACAGCTGGGTGATATGCTTTGCGCCATTCCGGCTATCCGTGCTTTGCGCACCGTTTACCCTGATGCACATATTACATTGCTGGGATTACCCTGGGAGGAATCCTTATTAACAAGGTTTCCAGGCTATTTTGATGCCTTTATTGAGTTCCCGGGATATCCAGGCTTACCGGAGCAGGAACCTGATTTAAAGGGTTTCCCTGCGTTTCTAAAGGCTATGCAACAGGAGCAGTTTGACCTGGTATTGCAAATGCAGGGAAACGGGTCTATTGTAAATCCTATGCTCACCCTGTTCAATGGCCGCTATACAGCTGGTTACTGGCGCAGGGAAGATTATTGCCCTGATCCGGCATTATTCCTGGAATACCCGGACCATGTCAACGAAATTGAAAGACATTTGTTATTGATGAATCATTTGGGAATTCCCTCCCAGGGTAAGGAGCTGGAGTTTCCGATTACCCCGCAGGACAAAGATGAGTTTGAGCAATTGCAATTGCCCCTGACACCGGGAGAATACATTTGTATTCACCCCGGATCAAGGGGAAGTTGGCGGCAATGGCCTACTGAATTATTTGCTTCGCTAGCAGATCACTTTGCTTCTTTAGGCTGGCAGATTGTATTGACCGGTACAAAGGAAGAAATTCCGCTCACTATGGAGGTAGCCTCACAGATGCAGTATACAGCCATCAATGCGGCGGGAATTACAACATTGGGCAGTCTGGCTGTCATGATAAAACATGCCCGTGCCCTATTTTCAAACTGTACAGGTGTTTCACACATTGCGGCTGCATTGCAGACACCAAGTATTGTCATCAGTATGGATGGGGAACCTGATCGCTGGGGACCATTGAACAAACAATTGCATTATACTATTGATTGGACAAGAGAGCAGCATTATGACCGCGTACAGAACTGGAGTGAACATCTGCTTGCTCAAACAGCGCGGCGGCCGATATTGCAATAGATTCCGGTGTAGCTGGGGGCAGCATCTTTTGTGCGGAGATGTGATAAGCATATCGAACCACTTCGTTTCTGCTCCTCAGTTTTTCCGGTATATCAAAATACAATACCTTGCTGTGCACATTCCATGGTGTATGCTGTGGATTGGTAAGTGCATAAATCACCAGTACGGAGGTATCGGTGGCCGCTGCAATATGAATAATGCCGGTATTGACAGCAATAACCAGTCTTGCATGACTGACCAGTGTAATAAGTTCGTAGATATCCAGTTGTCCTGTCAGTGAATAAACCGGGTAGCTTTCCAATGCCTGTATGAGTGCTTCATTCGGCTGTAAGCCTGTGAGCAAAAACTGACAGTTCAGCGTAGCTGACAATTTCTCGACCGCCGCCACCCATTCCGCTACCGGGTACAATCGCTTTTCCTCGGATACATCCGGATGCAAAATGATCCATGGCTTTTCCAGGTCCAATCCGGCGGCTGACATTTTTGTCCGGATCACCGGCCATAAAGATTCATCAACTTCCAGTTTTAATTGTTCATCAGCTGTAAAGGCACCGATACTGCTCACCAGGTCCAGGTCACGCCTTACCTGGTGACGAATGTAATCATAAGGCTCCTTATCAGGCTCCCAATGTGTGAGCAAACCGTAAGGATTCTCCCTGCAATAAGCGAGACGCAAAGGGATTCCTGCCTGGTATACCATCATGGCGGAAGGTAAGGGATTCTGACTATAGACGGTGAATATCACGGCACCATCAAATTCTTCATTTCTCAGCAACGTGATGATTTCATTATAATCGTCAGTAGATGTTGTCTTTACCCAGGGGGCATCAAAGACAATGGTATCATCTATTTCAGGAATACTATCTGCTATCAGTGCGCCTCTTGAGGAAGTCAATACGGTGATCTCACAGTCAAATGTCTGTTTCAGTGCCCTGATGGCAGGTGCGCTCATGAGCAGATCACCCATGTTATCAGGTCTTACTACCAATATGCGTTTACAACCGGCCCATTGCCGGTGTGGAGTCGTATTTTCTTTCATCCTTGTGCCACTTTTAATACCGGGGATGTATGGATCCGTCGAATCAATGAGGTTGTAGATCTGTCAGGAACAACCGGGAGTATGGTCACCACGCCACCGAGTTCTTCTACCACTTCAGCTTCAGGCAATCCTTCACGGGTATAATCTCCACCTTTGGTAAACACATCAGGAGCAATGGTCCTGATCAGTTCTATCGGGGTATCATCACCTGGTTTACCAAAAGCGATAATATGATTCACAGCACCCAGCCCGCCTAACACTTCCATTCTATCCTGGAGTTGATTGATGGGTCTTGTGCTCCCCTTTAGGCGTTTGATGCTTTCATCGTTATTGATACCCACGATGAGGATATCTCCTAATTCCCGGGCACGGGTCAGGTAACTCACATGACCACTATGCAGGATATCGAAACAACCATTGGTAAATACGATACGCTTGCCCTGCGCCTTGTATACGGCACATACTTCTTTGAGCTGTGCAGTACTATCCAGGTATTTATTGTGCATGGAGAAGAAGGCTATCAGCTCACCTCTGGCGCAGTATGCTGTATCATCCTTGTTGATCACAATAGCTGCGGCGGCGGCAGCCATTTCCGCAGCATCGCATAGCTCCATGCCTGACAGGCAGGACATTGTGAAGGCACTGATATAGGTATCACCAGCACCGGATACGTTCAATTGTGAAACCGGGTAAGCAGGTGTATGACAGACTATTTCACCCTTATTAAAAATCAGCGCACCTTCTGCATCCAGTGTCAATGCCACTACTTCTGCCCCGGTAAGACGGCTGATAGCGCCTCCCATATCCCGCAGTTGTGCAGCACGGTAAGACGATTTCTCAGGCAATTGGAGGAGCTGCATGATCTCGTGGTAATTCGGTTTCACCAGTGAAGGCCGTAATTGCCTGTACAGGTCCAGTCGCTTTGCATCTACAGCAATAAATTTCTTTCTCTCAGCATTCAGCCTTTCCAGTGCAGTAATAATACCGGGAGTGACCACTCCTTTATTGTAATCAGCGATCACGATGGCATCGTAGTGGTCAAAGGTATCCTCCAGGAAAGCAATCAGCTTTTCTTCACAACCATCAGGCACAGGTATCTCAGTACCTTCGTCATACCTGGTAAGCAACTGGCTGCCTGCTATCACCCTGGTCTTTACGATTGTATTCCGGCTATTGCAATTAATCAGGTAAGTATGAATTCCTTCTTTGGAGAGTAAAGCCTGCGCCTCTTTCCCGGCAGTATCCTCACCTACTATGGCTGCAAATGTAACCGCTGCTCCCAGGTATCTTAAATTGATTGCTGTGTTGGCTGCGCCACCAGGCACACAGGTGTGGGAGGTAATATTAACAACCGGTACCGGTGCTTCCGGGGTTAATCTTGTACTGGCTCCCCGAAGGTAGGTATCCAGTATCAGGTCACCAATTACCAGAACAGAAGGCTGATGCAGATTATTTACCAGTGAATGAAATTGTTGGGTCATGTTGATTAACTTTAGTAATAAATTGTGCGGCATCGAGCAGATCACTGGCAACGTATACAGGCTGGCGTTGAGGATTAATTTTCCACTCCGTTTCATGCCCGTTATTGATCAGTAATGAGCGACACCCAGCCTGATTGCCGGCTTCTACATCATGGAGGATGTCGCCGATCATCCATGATTGTTTTAAATCAATGCCCAATTGCTCAGCAGCTGTCAGCAGCATACCAGGATTTGGTTTGCGGCAATTACAGTTGATGGCATATGGAAAAATGGTTCCCTCAGGATGATGCGGGCAATAGAAAAATCCATCGAGTAGTACCTTGTATTCACCTAACAATGCATTGATCTTTTGTTGAACGCCCTCTAATTGCTCTTCTCTGAAGTATCCCCTTGCAATGCCTGACTGATTTGTAATAACTACCAGCATGTAACCCTGCTCCTGGAAAAGCTGCATGGCCTTTCCGGCATATGGTTCCAGTACTATCAACCCAGGATCTACATTGTAAGGAACATCTTTTATCAGCGTACCATCTTTATCAATAAATATGGCTTTTCTCATAGTAAGCTTCGTTGATAACCTGCTGGTACAGGTATTTCATTTTGCGGGCCACACATTCCCATGTAAACAATGCATGGATCCGTTTGATTGCATTGCTCCCCATTTCCTGACGCAGGCTATCATCCTGCAGCAGTTTAAAGATAGCCGCTGCCAATGATACAGGATCTTCAGGCGGCACCAGTAAACCGGTTCTTCCATCTGCCACACTGTATTTAATGCCACCTACATCACTGCCTATCACCGGTGTGCCACATGCCATAGACTCCAGCGGTGTAATACCAAAGGGTTCATACCAGGGAGTGGTAATAAACAGGTCTGCAGCAGAATAATAGTGTTTCAATTCATGGCGGCTTCGCTGGCCGGCAAAGATGACCTGTGCCCCTACCTTCAGTTCATTGGCCAGGGTACGCAGTCTTTCCAGTTCATAATCTACGTCTCCTGACGAAGCAGGTACATTGCTGCCTACTATGATGAGTTTTACATCCGGCATCTTCAACTGTGCCATTGCCCTGATCACGTTATCCACACCTTTTCGTGGCACCATTCTGCCCAGTTGTAAAATGATCTTTTCATTTTTAGGCAGTTTTAAAATCTCTCTTGCTTTTTCTTTATCTACAGCATACACCTCATCCAGGTTAACGCCGCAAGGAATGATGGTAATCTTATGGACGGGTGCCTTATAATAATTAATGAGGTCTTCCTTATCCTGTGGACATTCAGCAATGATCTGGTTGGCTTGTAAGATCACTTCAGTTTCAATGTCGGTACGTTCAGGCGGGAAGCGGTCCTTATCGCCCTGGTAGATTTTACGTACATGTCCCAGGGCGTGAAAGGTGACCACGAAAGGAATGCCCAGCAATTGTTTCAGCTCCATGGCCACAAGTGCAGACATAAAGAAATTTGCATGTACAAGATGATAAGCTGTTTGCTCCTCTTCCATGAAACTGATCATTTCTTCTCTGAATGCCGCCATATAAGGTAATAGTTCTTCTTTGGCGACCACCTTTGCCGGGCCTGCATCTATCTGGATAACCCTTACCTCCTCCATCCACATTGTGACAGCGGGCAGATCAGGGTTCTCGCGGCGTGTAAATACATCTACTGCATATCCCATACGGGATAATTGTTTTGCCAGTTCTCCTACATACACATTCTGCCCGCCGGCATCCACGCTCCCCGGGGTGACCAGGGGAGAAGCGTGTTCACTAATAAATGCAATCCTCTTTTTCATATTCTACATGATTTTTTCTTTTCCGCTTACATTCGCATTGCAGGTATCTGCATTGAAAGGCTGTCCTGGTACATTGGCACAGACAGCATTGAAAAGGTTTTCCCAATCCGCTGTGAAGCGGTCTATGTTAAAGCGTCTGAGAGCGGTTTCCCTTGCAGCTTTACCCATTTGAGCAGCCAGTTCGGGATCATTCATCAGCAGTTTCATTTTATCAATCAGGAAGTCGATATCAGTGTGAATCCAGCCATTCACGCCATTTTCAATCACGGTCACCAGTTCAGTGGTAGCCAGGCCAATTACAGGCAATCCCTGCATCATGGCTTCGCATACGGCCAATCCTAAACTGGTATGGCGTACCGGATGGAAAAAGTAACGGTATTTCCCTCTGAATGCAGGCAGCTGCGGGTGTAGTACCTCAGCTCCGCCCACAGCCTCATTGCCCATGCCTGCAAGATCCACAGGCACCTGCCTGGTTACCTGCTGGAATACATCCCAGCCCAGTGCACGACCTCTTTGAGGCAGGTGATTGATGATGGTTACACCTTTGTCCAGTTCTCCTGTATAAGGAATATTTGAATCTGTGACACCATGTTCTATTACTGTAACAGGCGTACGGTTATTATCCCACATCAGTCGATTATAGTGGGTGACATGTACCAGGCAAATACGACGGTCATTTACCGTATGGCGGGTGCCAAAAGGGCTTTTGAGCGGCGTATTGTGCTCCAGATATACTCTGGGAAGCCTGCGCTGTGTAGGTGTCAGAATCTCGTATTGGTCTACGAGATAATTCTTTACTGACTGATACATGATGACATCAAAGTCATAACTCTTCACCATATCAGCAGGAATTTCTATTACATTACTTCCAAAAGGAAATGTCCTCCCACGACCATAATAACCGGGTGTTCGCTCATCATTTACCGGGATATATATATCATAGTTCCCTTGTGATAGATAATACAAATAGCTTCCGTGAATATGCCATGTAAAGATTTTCAATCTGGTTTCATTTCCAACCCGGGTCATCATACAAACAGAAATTTGATTTTATAGTGAGTGAATATTTGTCGCGCGTCATTGATGGATCAGAGCCAAGCATACAGGTGGAATGTTCGTCGGATAGTAATAGTGCCTTTCACTAATAATAACAAGAAGTAAACCAATAGTACTCAATGAATAAGGAAACGTACGGGGAACAAGCGTTTATTCCGGTGAAAGTGTCTCGCAGTGGGCGGGGGTTTGCGGGCGGATGAGAAAGATGTTCCCCATTTATAGGAACCATGGGAACAAGTAAAGCAAATGTACAGATCGCCTGAAATTCTTCGCCGGGGCAGTAATTAAAAAGGGAGGACCTGCCTCCCTTTTATTCATTTACTTTCGTTTTCTCTGCTGATTAACTTGTTGAAATAACTAACTTCGCCGTCTGCTGTTTTCTCCTGGTAAAGAAACGCGAGACTTTCTTCATCAAACTTTTCAAAGAATTGTTCCCAGGAGATTTCCTGTAGCCGCCCGGAATCATTTCCCGGGAAATCGATTCGCAGAACGCCCGGTTCCTTCTTGTTGCCGGTGCCTTCTACCTGTGCAGGTTTGCCCTTTCGTTCCTCTACCCATTGCCTGATCGTTTCGTGATCAGTAGTTGTATTTGATAAGCTGCTCATGATATATTAATTTTAAGCGTGAATAAATCTTCATTGTTATGCCTGAAATACCAGACCTCGAAGTGTTCAGTATGAACCTTACGAAAATGCTCAAAGGGAAAGTGGTAAAGAAGCTGGAAGTACCCTACCCCAAAAAACTAAAAACGACAGTCGCCGCTTTAAAGAAGCAGATTGAAAAACAAAAACTCACGGAGATTTATCGTGAAGGAAAACAGTTACGACTTGCTTTCAGCAATAAAAATAAACTGGGTTGGCACCTGATGCTTCATGGAGAACCTGCTCTCTTTGAGGGAAAGGATTTTCCCAAATGGACGATTATCGCATTGCAATTCACGGATGGCAGTGGCCTGGCGATGACTGACTTCCAGGGGCAGGCGACAGTAACGCTCAATCCTGAAGAGAGTGAGGTACCTGATGCCATGTCCAAACAGGTCAATACCAAATTCCTGAAAGAGACTTTCGCCTCCTCGAAAAAAGCCATTAAAGAGGTGTTGATGGACCAGGACCTGATCCGGGGTCTCGGGAACGCCTACACAGATGAGATCTTATACCATGCACGTATTTCGCCCTTCTCTGTGGCCAATAAGATTCCCGGCACGCAAATAAAAGTGCTCGCCAGCAGTATTAAAAAAGTACTGAAGGACGGCATTAAACAGATTCTCAAACACGATAAAAATCTTATCAGCGGTGAATACAGAGACTTTATGAAAGTGCATCATGCGAAAAAAGAAGAAAGCCCTGGCGGATATGCTATCCGGAAGCATAAAGTGGGTTCCAGGAAAACGTATTATACAGACGAACAGGAGTTATTTTCCTGAGCGTTCATGATAAGCTTTTTCCCAATTTAATAAGGCTGCTTCTACTGTATTGCCCTCTCCATATATAGCCTGTTCTGTACCAGCCCCTATTACGCAATAAAACATATCGCCGTCAGTATAAACCTCAGGACGAAAATTGAGGACAGTAGCAGGTAGATTCATTGATGTGAAATCTACCTGCACTTTTTCTTTATCAAGAGATGTATGCTTCATATTATAATTCATTACGGTCACCACCTACGCTGTAAGGATTATTTTCTTCATCTTCTGCACCCTGGCTTTCATTGTCGTCATCCAATTCGCTACCGGGTACATCCAGGTCTTCGCCGGATAAATGGCTGGATTTCTCCTCCAGGAATTCACCTTCATCATCTACATTATTTAACTGCGCACGTTTCAGATCTCTTGCGCCTTCATCGCCCGGAGTCACATTAGCACTTTCGTATAAATCCTGTCTTTCCTGGCGGGATACATTGCTGCTTTCATCAGTGATCAGCTGTTCATCGTCTGTTTCTATTGCATCCTGTGGACTGCCATTCAGGTCGTCGAGCACACCATATCCTTCTTCATCATCAGAGGCTGCTGTCGGCACACGACCTGTGCCCGGAGGCAATGGTTCTACATTCTCCTGGCCGGGAATATCACTCACTTCAGGCAGATCTACGATAGTTGTTTCTGGTTTCATGCGTTCCTGATCGCGCTTGGAATCCTGTATATCGCTTGTAATTTTTGTCTTGTTTGCCATAACATTCGTTTTCTTTTTTAGCAACAAGAATAAGGCCATGCCATTTACACAGCAGGAAGTTGTTTTCACTTCGGTATGCGGGGAAATAACTCACAGAAACGCTTTATAAAAAAGGTAATTAGGGCATGGAACCATGTTTGCACTATTGTTTATAAAACATTCACCCTTTAAAAATTCTATTTTATGCAAAACAAAAAAGACCAATTGGAAAACCCTGTTGAAGACAAAAATGAACAGGCTTTTGATGATCAAAGAGGGAAAACTACACAGGAAGGCGACAATGATTCTTCTGTAGCTGATGATGAAAATGATTCTTCTGTAGCTGACGATGAAGAAGATGATGGATCACCAGTCCTGGATGAAGCTGATCTGGAAGAAAATAATATTTCTGATGATGAGGCCGAAAATATTGAATGGGGCCCTGAGGGCAGGAAAGGCGGCAAACAGGATATCACTAATGCTGCAGACACCGGCTCCCAGAATAAGGGAACTGATGATGATAACAGAACGGGGTCCAATACGATGCGCACATCGGACCAGCCCCTTAAATAAACGCTGATGAAGCCGCCAGAAAGCATTCTGGCCTTGTATTTGTGCTTTCATTACTATTCACTAAAACTTCATTTTATGAAAAAGTCAAATGATCAACATCCTTCCCAGGATCAACAAAACAGGCAAAAGGCCTTTGATGATCAGAGACGCAGAAGAATGCAGGAAGGTGAAAAAAATGAAAGAAAGACTGCGGACTCGAACAGAAACGACAGAGACAATACTTTACAACCGCAGCAAAAACCACTTAAATAACAGTGGCATTTTAACAAACAGCAAACAGGCAGTATCAGACGACACTGCCTGTTTTTTTTGCGTTCCTTTTTTGCTGTATCCGCTTTAATATACCCCACAATTGTTCATGCAAGGTGATCATATTTCCTATCAGGAAGTAATCCCGAAGATTGTTTTTAATACTGCTTCGCATGACACGTTTCGCCATTTCCTTATCTACTTCTCCAGTTTCCCTGACCTGTACCAACAGTTCTACCGCTACAAACAACAGCACCGCACTGATCAGAAATAAAAACGTCCATTCATTCAGATTGATCAGGTGAAAGAGTTTACGGGTATGAGGTCCGGTCCATAAGGCATCTATCTTCAAGGTACGGCTTGTAAAGTAATCTGCCAGTAAGCCGCCTACCAGTGGAGAGATAGAAGAGAACACAGCAGTGACCATATTTTGTGTAGACAGGTATACGATTGCATACTCTTTCGGGGCCAGTTTGAGACCAATATTCACCAGTGCTAAATTGATTCCTGACAAGGACAATCCTGTAAAGATGTGAATACCCAGCAACAATATGAGATTAGGCCACAGTGCTGACCAGATCCCCACAAAACACCAGGCTATTACACAAGCTACATATAATGGGCAAGCGAGGGCGAGTATGGTTTTATTGCTATACCTGTCAGAAAAGAAGCCCCAGACTCTTACAGAAAATACATTGCAGAGCAGACTGATCACACTCAATCCAATTACATAAGAGATCGATAAGCCTAAACCTTTCATCATATACACTGTAAAGAACGGTGTGGCAATATTCAAGGCAAATACCCAGAAGGAATGAAAGATGAGCATATGTACAAAGTTACTATCCTTCAGTGGCCGGCTGAAAAGCTTAAACATATTCTCCCTTGACAAATAAGATTGCTGTTCCGGTGTCCGCGCCAGGAAAACGGCTCCTATTATTCCAAAGATTCCAGCTGATACAAACATGATTGCATAGGTATCCAGTTCAAATTCCACATGCCGGGTGCGGATCACATCAATTAATCCGGCGCATACCAGGCTAAGGATTACATTCAACATTTGCAGGTAACTGGTTCTTTTGGCAAAGTAAGTACCCAGTGAATCCTCGGGTACCAGGTCCTTCATCCAGGCATTCCAGCTGGGGCCGGCTATGGAACCAAAGAAATAATAAAAAAAGAGAAAGACGATCATAGTCGTTAAGGACCTCTCTGCCAGGAGAATGCTTGCTCCAATTACCAACAAACTCACACGGGCAAATAATGAACAGACTACACAAATGAGCCTGCGATTATTGAAACGCCGTACAAGCCAGATAGATAACAGCTGGAAAATATTCGTAAAGGCCGGTAAGGCACTGATGATGCCGATTAACAGGTTGGAAGCCCCCATCAGCAAAGCCATGGCTGTTAGAAATGCACCACCTGTGAGCGTAGTCATTGCTTCTGCCGCCAAACCATCCGCTATTACCATGCGGAGTCCTTTATGTACATCAGTCTGGTTTAATGCTGGTTTGGGTCGCAACCACATATACTTAAATTTTGTTGCGTAAACCACACAAACCACACCAGTTTTAAAAGAAATTCACCAATTTATTTAGGGCATCTGCGAATAAAAATGAATTGTTTCTTGCCCAGGAAACGGTCTGTTTCTTTCCATAGTTTGTAATCATACTCAATGAGTTCATTGAGTGCATAATCCCAGATATTGTTGTCGAAGCGACATTCACCTATGAATTTACCGTTGGGTTGTCTGCTCAGATAAATTTTGATCCAGTAGAAATCTTTGTAATCATGATCGGGTGCTGTGATCTCTCTTTCAAAGACTTCTTTGATAGCGGGATAGAGAATGTCGGGGAAAGTGTTGTCCTGGAGTTCTTCCATATCATCCATAAAGGCGCCCTGTGCCTGCAGATGACTGTAGTTGAGATGAAACTCATCGCCTGTGGGGCTTTTGAGCTCATAGACAGGTTCGTAGTAACCCAGCAGGCATTGGAAGAAACCAGTGAGGAACCCCCTGAAGAAAGTGTAAGCACCCTGAGACATAGATTCTTCGGGGTCGGTGCCGATGGCGGCCATTTCTTCATACATGATATTGTCTCCCTTAAGGCGGATCATAAAGGCCAGATGATATACTTTTACATCATTGCCATGGTCTTGTTCGCCTAATACGTCACAAACAATTTCAAGCTCAATTTCCCGCAAATGAACAGTGTCGTTTACAGCTTCGATTGTAAGGCTTTGGGGGACTTCAAAATCAAACGATTGAATAGCGGTCGCAAGATGGGTTGCCAGAGTGGGTACAAGTACATTTGTTTCCATGCGGGTCTGTAGGTTAGTTTTCAACAAACTTATTAAATTTTCAGATATTTATTGCAGCGGCTGCTGTATGGTCCTGTGGCGGAATATGCTTAAATTGTCAGTTCAACAAAACCCCATGGTTATGATACTCACCAACAAAGCCTTCAGTGGATTTTCTGTAAATGATATCAAGAAAGCGAAATCATTCTACCAGGATAAACTGGGTATGGAAGTGACCGATGGTCCTATGGGTGTAATGGAGCTACACATTAACAAAGATTCGAAAATATTGGTTTACCCTAAGCCCACCCATTCTCCTGCTTCCTATACAGTATTGAATTTCCCCGTGGACAATATTGATCAGGCTGTAGATGAGCTGAGCAGTAAAGGCATCCGCTTTATTCAATACGGCGGTGAAATCGAAACGGATGAAAAAGGTATTTTCAGGGGAGGCGGACCATTGATCGCCTGGTTTGAGGATCCCGCAGGCAATATTCTGTCGGTGATCGAGTCGCCTGAGCGCGGTATGTAATCCCTGAAAGGCGTACCTTTGCGCCCATGGATTATTTTAAAAAGCTGCTGGATCTGCTGAAGATTGAAAGAGAAGAAGATCGCCAGTCGTATATATCACTCACAGAAAAGACATCTGTAGCCGAACGCCGTGCCAACGGCCTTACCTGGTATCCTATAGCCATCAGGGGCACGGAAATGAGCCGCGGCGACTACCTGACCGTTGAAGTAGAGCGAACCACCCACCAGGACATATCACATCAGTTGCGCTTTGGTGTATCTGCCGTGCTGTTCTCCAACCACGATCCTAAAAAGGATAATATAGAAGGTACCGTTTCTTACCAGAGCGGTAACCGCCTGAAAATCACCTTACGCACCGATGAGCTGCCCGAATGGGCAAATGACGGCAAATTAGGCATTGACCTGTCATTTGACGACAACAGCTACGAAGAGATGCAAAATGCCTTAAAACAGGCATCAGGGGCTGAAAAAAATCTACTGGTACAAATTCTCACAGGCCAAAAGGCACCTACCTTTAATAATGAGCTGCCCCGGTTTACACATCCCAGGCTGAATGCCTCCCAGCAGGAGGCGGTAAACAGGATCCTGGCTGCCAATGAACTGGCTATTGTGCATGGCCCTCCCGGTACCGGTAAAACCACTACCCTGGTCCAGGCCATTAAGGCCCTGTATGCGCAGGATCGTAAACAGATCCTGGTGGTTGCCCCCAGCAATACCGCGGTAGACCTGCTGAGCGAAAAACTCAGCGATGAAGGGATGAACGTATTACGCGTGGGAAACCCGGCAAGAGTATCTGAAAAGCTCATGTCCCTCACCCTCGATAGTAAAATGGCTGAACATAACAGCATGAAAGAGGTGAAACGGCTGCGCAAGCAGGCGAACGAGTTCAGGGACATGGCACATAAATACAAGCGGAATTTTGGAAAGACGGAACGCGAACAACGCAAAGCCCTCTTTGATGAAGCCCGTAATATTATGAAAGCTGTGGAAAACACCGAGTCCTATATTGCTGAAGATCTCATTAATAAGGCACAGGTGATCACAGCCACTTTAGTAGGTGCCAATCACTATACCGTAAAGCAGCTGAAGTACCATACTGTAGTGATAGACGAAGCCGGGCAGGCACTGGAACCCGCCTGCTGGATTCCCATCCTGAAAGCAGAAAAGGTAGTACTGGCGGGTGATCATTGCCAGCTCTCCCCTACTATTAAATCTGATGAAGCAGCGCGTAACGGTCTTGCACATACATTGCTGGAGAAGTGTACGGAATTACATCCGGCAGCGGTAGTATTGCTGGAAGAACAGTACCGGATGCATGCAACCATTATGGGGTATTCCTCTTCGATCTTCTACCAGGATAAACTGAAAGCACATGCTTCTGTCGCTTCACATCTCCTTTTTTCTGCAGACAGTCCACTATCTTTTGTGGATACAGCAGGCTGCGGATTTGATGAACAGACGGAGGGTACCAGTACAACGAATCCGGAAGAAGCTGCGTTCCTCTTTAAACACCTCTCTCAGTTTGTAGATACATTGAACACTCATTACAAACCTGCGGATTTCCCCAGTATTGCAATTATCTCTCCCTATAAACAACAGATCCAACTGTTGAAAGAACAATTGCAGCATTCACCGGAGCTACAGCCTTTCGGAGACAGGATCACAGTAAATACAATCGATAGCTTCCAGGGCCAGGAAAGAGATATTGTGTATATCAGTATGACAAGAAGTAATAGTGACAGCAAGATCGGTTTCCTCTCAGACATCAGGCGTATGAATGTAGCCATGACCAGGGCCAGGAAGAAACTGGTGGTGATTGGTGATAGTGCTACGCTCTCCCAGCTGCCGTTTTATGCGGACTTCATTGCATATGCAGAAGGGAAAGATGCCTACCAGAGCGCCTGGGAATATATGGCATAAGTACCTGTTCAAATCACGTATTAATACGCTAGGCGAATTTTTTGGGGCATTCTAACTTTGTATCACCACAACGATATAAGTTTAGTCACCCCAAAAAAAACGTCATGGAAAATCTGAAGATTCCCGGTCTGTCAGCGGAGCAACTCTTTACCCGTCAGACCTTCTTATTGCAGTCGTTCATTTCAAAGGCTGCTATCACCAACAGCATTACTACCTGGGAAGAGATTTCCTGTGTAGGCTACAATCCTTCCAAAGGCAAGCTGGAGGCGATTGTAAGCATCAAGCAATCCGGCGGCTACAGCGGCGGCCTGTGTAGCAACGGTTCTAAAGAATATGTACGCTTTTTTGTAGACTTCAAAGACGGAAGTGGTTTCCAGGATATGGGATACACCAGCTTCAAGGTAGCTGATATCTCCGAAGCACCTGCAGGCCCCCAGCACCCGCTTAAGTACATGACCTTCCTGTACATCAATGATGAGAAATACCGCCGCTTCCTTTCATGCAACCAGGCCGTAATTCCAACTGTAAGAGCAGTGTTATCATGGAACAGCATTCCTGCTGCTGACCCGAATGCTATTCCATTTTATGGCAATGTAAAGGATGTGCATATTCAACTGCCACGCAAAAAGTTCATTATCTGGAATGATATCTTCACACTCCTGAATGTGAAGGAGAAACCGGACTTTCTGGCGAATATTGACCTGCAGGCAAAAGTTGATTTACCACCTGTAGCCGCTGTGCCACCTTTAGAGCAACTGTATACCAGCTACCAGCGTGCCCAGGTACCCGATCACCGTACATTTTACCCGACCGTAGCCGCAAAGCTCAGTAATGGAACCAAATTCTATAAAGCTGTCGGGGCTTATAACCTTGCAGACATTTCAAAACTCAAAGTCGATATCAGTGCAATCTCCAAGCTCATTCTGCAACCTGTAGGACAGGCGGATGTGACCTTTGAAGAAGTAACCTGTGTAGGCTTGAATACGGCACAGGATACACTGGGAGCTGTCATTAAGATCAAAAAGAACAGCGGTTTCAGCGGGGACATGTGTCATGCAGGTTCGCAGGAACACGTCGCTTTCTGGGCTGACTGGGATAACAATGGCACCTTTACCCAATACCTGGGTACATCCAGTGTAACCGTACACGATATCAGCAACATTCCTGAAGAGGGTCTATATTACAATGTAGACCTGCCTATTAACCTGAGCAAACATATCAGGAGCTGCACGAGCCCGAATATTATCAGGGTACGCGCGGTACTGTCATGGTCTTCTCTCCCGTCTACTACGAATCCGAATGCACTGAATACCTGGGGCAACAGGGTAGATGCGGTGGTACAAATCCGTCCAAGTCAGGCTGCACATGTAGAAGGTGAGCTGACGCTGGTGGGTGGTGTAGACCGCGATGCGATCGATACGGTGAGCTTCCTTGTAAATGCATCTTCCTCTCCTACCCGGGACAATAACCGTCCTTATGGCGGATGGGTAAGTTTCCATGGCATCATCAACCGGAATGGTTTCAATGGTGAGATCAAATATAAGATCGAGTATAAGAAATATGGTGCGGACGACAGCACTTATGCACCTGTTTCTACTGCTGAAAGCTTTGCAATGATCGATTTCAACCCGGATCCAAACCTGGAATATGCTGATGCACAGAACCCTGCGGATGGCTGGTTTATTTACAAGGCTAATCCGGCATTGGGTATTTACAATGAATACAATTACCTCGCCGGCTGGAGCACTGGTGGCCTGGCCGATGGTAACTATACCATCCGGTTTTCGCATTACGATGCTAACGGGACAATCGTGTATCCTGACACCTTCTCCGTGGTGATCTGCAATGAGCCAATGACGATTAGTCCTACAGCGAATACATCGCTGGATGTAAGTAAATCAATTGACCTGGTCATCACGGGTGGCGATTGCCATTGCTATGACAAGACAGATGCAAATCACATGATCAATGGGGAGCTGCGTGCTACGCATCCTTACTTTGCGAACTGGGATTTTAGCCTGCAGCCCTCTTCTCACACCAATGGCGCTTTACCGGCACCGCTGAATCACTACTATAATAGTATTGGGGATAATGGTGATACTAATTTACCATGGTCGCTGGATGTGAAAGTGATGGATACCTGCGGATATGCGTTGAGCATTTCAGCACAGACAAGGGTGATCCTGAACAGTAGTACACAATTCCCATGGTATGGTGTGAAAGCGGTGGGCTTCTCTGTTTCACAAAAGTGCCCTAACGCATAGCTGTTGTTGTTTTATTTTGTGCGCCATTCTTTTACCGCTGGTAAAAGAATGGCGTTTTTTTTATTATTTATTTCTATTTTGTCTGTATAATTTATTTAACAGGGTCTCAACTTTCATTATCAGGAACAATGAATACAAGGAACAGCTTCCTCGCTGCTTTGCTATTATTGGCAATGCCGGCTTTTGGACAAAAAGAAAAAACCTCCTTCCAGATTGCAGAGAAATGGCGGCCGGAGTACGATGTACGGGCAGATGTAGCTATTATGTATGGTATGGATAGCACTTTTCATACACGTGCACAGTCGTGGAAAGAGAAAGGGTACACAATTCAGTTTATGACGGGTATTGCATGGGGGGAATACCAGGATTATTTCAAGGGGAATTTTGATGGCAAAACGCATTATGAAGAAGGGCAGAAAGATGTGAGTGGAAACATCATCTGGCATGGTCCGGAAGTACCTTATATTGTGCCAACGGAGACCTACATCAATTACATCAAATCGCATGTAAAGAAAGCAATTGATGAAGGTGTAACTGCTGTTTACCTGGAAGAACCGGAGTTCTGGGCCTTTGGTGGATATGAAGCGCCGTTTAAGAAAGCATGGCAGGATTACTACGGGTTTAAATGGATGCCACAGGATTCTACGGCGGAAGCTACTTACCTGTCTTCAAAACTGAAGTATCAAATGTTCTTTCATGCACTGAAGGAGGTATTTGTCTATGTAAAAGATTATAGCAAAGGGAAGGTGCGTTGCTTTGTGCCTACGCATTCATTACTGAACTATGCATCCTGGCATATTGTGAGTCCGGAAGCCAGCCTGGCACAGTTACCAGGCATGGATGGATATATTGCACAGGTATGGACGGGCACTTCGAGGGTACCGAATTATTTCAACGGTGTGCGAAAGGAAAGAGTGTTTGAGAATGCCTACCTGGAATATAACACCTTGTATAGCATGATCGCACCTACGAAAAAACAGGTATATTTTCTGACAGATCCGATTGAAGATGGGGTTCGGTCCTGGGATGATTATAAAGTGAATTACCAGGCTACCTTTACGGCGAAGTTGCTCTATCCGAAAGTGGATAAGTATGAGGTGATGCCATGGCCCAACAGGATTTACCTGGGTAAATTCAAGATGGAGGGATCTGATGAGGCCCAGCCTATTTCGCCGGCGTATGCCACGCAGATGCAGGTGATGGTGAACTCACTGAACGATATGCCGCTTTCGGATAATAAGGTTTCCGGTACACAGGGCATTGGCATCCTGCTGGGTAACAGTATTATGTTCCAGCGTTTCCCTACACACAAGGGATATGAAGATCCGCAATTATCCAATTGGTATGGCATGGTCTTGCCTTTACTGAAGCGTGGCATTCCTGTGCAGACGATACATATGGAGAACCTGGGTTTTGCGGATGCACTGAAGGACATCAGAGTATTGATCATGAGCTATGCAGACATGAAGCCATTTGCGGCAACTGTGCATGAGCAGCTGGCAGCCTGGGTGCGTAAAGGGGGAGTGTTGGTATATGAAGGCAGAGATGATGATCCCTTTCAGGAAGTACAGGAATGGTGGAATACGAAGGGGAATCATTATAAGGCAGCATCAGAGGACTTATTTAAGCAGTTAGGAATTAAGGCTACAACCGGAATAGCGCATCCAGTAGGTCGTGGTACTGTTTACGTGGTAAGAAAAGATCCGAAGGAACAGGTAATGGAAGCCGGGCAGGATCAGGCTTTTGTTGACCTGATCAAAGAGGCCTATGTACGCAGTGGCGGTAAGAACTGGAAGATGAAAAATAGTTTCTACCTGGAAAGAGGACCATTTACCATTGCAGCGGTGATGGATGAACATGCAGACACGACTGCTTTAACGATTAAGGAGCCCGTCATTGACCTCTTTGATCCCTCCCTGCCAGTACTTAGTCAAAAAGTGATTCGGCCCGGAGAACAGGCTTATTTGTACGCTTTAAACAGAAAGCCCCTGGGCAAGCCTGCGGTGTTGTGTGCAGCGGCACGGGTAACTGCGGTCAACAATGCAGGCAGAAAATTTTCATTTACAGCGACAGGGCCTTTACTGACGAACAATGTAATGCGGGTATCACTGCCTGTGAAACCTGTGAAAGTAACGGAAGGTATTGAATATGCCTGGGACAAGGGCTCGAAAACTTTGTTATTGAAGTTCCCGAACAGCCCGGATGGCGTGAAGGTAGCAATAGCTTATTAAAATAACAAAAGGGCCGGCTTCATAAGCCGGCCCTTTTGTTATTCATGTGAAAATGCATTATCTTCTGTATATCAAAATATCCATTATTTTATGAAAAAGAACCATTCAAAAAAACTCCGGCTGGGCAAGCTTAAAATCTCCCGCTTAGCCACTGACAATCAAGCTAAAGGAAACAACAATGTAAAAGATGCCACCAGTAATTCCAGTTGCGGTCACATCTGCCCCACAGTTTGTTCTATTAACTGTGTGTGACGCTTGAAAAGTTTGCGCCTTGTGAACGAAAGTTTACAAGGCGATTTATTAATGCTACAGCCTGCTCAAACCGTTCTTCCCAATCACCACTGATCAGTTCATAATTAACGCCATATTTTTCCAGCACATTCCTGTGTGAAAGATCCAGTTCATTTCTTGCCGCTTCATTCATACGGGTGCCATCCTGCACAAAGGGTACATCATTATCCAGGTACAAATAGAGATCTGCTTTATTTATTGCGAAGGTATTTTCTTCGACCTGCATTGTTTGTCCGAATGCATATTCCCCATAAGAAATGGTAATATGAATGTCTGTATCTACGATGATTAAGGGAGCATCAGCAGCCTGTATATTCCGGGCATGTGCAGTGGCAATAGTATACAGATCATCCATGCTGAAATCGTTGGAGTCTTCTACTATATTACGGCCGGCTTCCATTACTGCCACTGCGTTGAAGTACCTGGCCAGTCTGCCGGTGAGGGTGGTCTTACCGGTGGATTCCGTACCTAAGATCACCACTTTTCTCATCATAGTTGCTTTTACACTGTCAGGCAGGTAAGGCCATGCCAGGTCCAGGTTATTCCTCACCATGGTAGCAGAAACCGGAAAGCGTTTTCTTTCAGGATCAAAGGGAATGTGCTGAATGCCCATGAAACCTGCCACCAGTTCACCATAAGGTTCTGAGGTAACCAGGATGCTGTAATCAGCGAATAATTCTTTGAAAGCTGCTGCCCATACTTCGGATACACTTGCGGAAGTTACTGAAGTGCTGGGAAGGATCTTTTCATCATAATGATAAGTCAGGATTTCTACCCGTTGTTCCTGTCTGAATGTTTCATCCAGCCAGGATTTTCTCAACACAGCCGGCATGGTTTCCTGGTCACTGACACAAATCAATACTGACAGGAAATCACATTTTGTGAGGGCAAATCGGATCATTGCCTCATGACCTTTGTGAAAAGGCATATACTTCCCAAATACAAATGCTTTACGCATACCTCAATTTTTTATGCCACTGCCACAATCCCCAGGATGCGAGTCCTAAAAAGATGACATATTCTATTGACAAAAAATTAATTCCTTTGACCAGGTATAGTCCTACACTAATTACATCTACGATTATCCAGCAGATCCAGTTTTCCAGTTGTTTCTTTGCGAGCAATATTGTTGCCAGGATGCTTGCTACTGTTACAAAAGAATCTACATATGGATAAGCCGCCGGATGCGGGAAATATGCAGGCAGCCAATGAGGCAGGTTCCTGATACATGTTCCTAACAATAAGGTTCCGGCCAGCAGACTGAAGATATACCATTGCCGGGTGCTTGTACTGAGTCTTGTGATGGGTACGTCCGCCTTATTACTCTTCCAGTGGTACCATCCGAAAATAGTGACTGCAAAAAAGAATACCTGCAGCAACATATCTGCATACAATTGCACCTGGTAAAATAAGATAGCCAATGCTGTCTCGTTGATAATGCCGGTGGGCCATGTGAGCACATTCCCCCTGGAGGCATAATAAACGGAGATAAGGCCGGACAGGGTGCCCAACAGTTCGATATAACTGAGCGGGTACCCCATTATGGTAAAAGCAATATGGTTGATATCCAGGTAGTTCATCAAAAGCTGTATTTAAAGGCTGCATACACATTAGCCGGTGCCTGCACAAATAATTTACGGGTACCGTCTGCTTCTACATAACCATTGTTGTAATACTTAGCGCCGGTAATATTGTTCACAAAGAAGCTAAGCGTACAGCCACCCAGGGTATATTCTGCCCTGGCATTCACTAAAACGTAGCCTTTGATAGTATTGGTATTAGCGAAGTCCAGGTAAGACCGATCCTGGTACCTGCCGGATACTGCCAGTCCAAGTTTCCGGTACTGGTATCCTACTTCCTGGTTAATAATGAACCGGGGAGTAAGAATGGGACTGAATGTGGTACTCTTTTCTTTAATACGGCTGTGATTGAAAGAGCTGTTGTTACTGAAGCGGAAAGCGTGGCACCGGTAATCAGCGTTGAGTTCTATACCTGTTCTGTAGCTGCTCTTTACATTGTCTGTGAGCAGTAAACCATTCGGACCAATCTTGCCATTCAATACGATTTCATTGCTGAAGTTCATATAGTAGCCGTTCAACTGGAAGTTGAATCGTTTATGATTGACCCTGATGCCCAGCTCCTGGTCTACAACAGATTCTGCCTGTTGATTAAAAGTACTGTTAGCAGGCAGGTCGTCATTACCAGCGAATAAATCGTTTCTGGTTGGTTCACGACCAGTGCGGCCAATGCTGTAATACAGGCTGGTGTAGTTATTCACAGCGAAGTTTACACCCGCTTTGGGATTAAGGAATTGCCAGTGCATTTCGTTGAATGGTACGCTGCCTTTGTAATCGAAGGTAGTCCATCTGTATTGCAGATCAGCATACAGGGTGAAGCGGTTCAGGTAATATTCTATCTTGCTGAAAGCACTTAATTCATTCTTATATCCCTTGTTGCGATAGAGTTCTCCCTCTACATTGTCAGTTCCCAAATGGCGACGGTTGTAAAGATTACCATGAATGCCGGTAGTCCATTTAAAATGATCTTTTGACAAGGTATAGTTACTGAATAAACCTACAAAGTGTGACTGGAAATTATAATCAAACAGGTAGCCTTCTGATGGAAGGCCTATATAGTTGTTGACATCAAAGCCATAACCACCTTTCAGGTAAGTATAGTATACACTGGAGCTGATAGTTGCGTGAGCAGCAGGCTGCCAGATATTTTGTAACTGCACCAGGCCCTGGAAGAAGTGATCTTTTTCATCGGGAAGATTAGCATTTGTTCTTCTGTCTTTTGCAATGAGTGTGTCAGCGACACCCAGCCAGGCCATGTCGTTCTTTTGATGACCAGCCATAATATTGAGCTTCCAGGTACTTTTATCATAGAATAATCCACCACTCACAAAGATGGATTGGGAGTTATTGGCAGCATGGTATTTATACCCATCTGTGTAGACTTTCGATGCACGTACATAGAGGGCTTTGTGATGCTTAATACCGGTCTGGTATTCTCCAAAGAGGCGATAGCTGTTGTAAGACCCATAGCCGCCACCGATAGTCACCTTTGCAGTATCATGGAGATCCGGCGAAAAGAGCTGAACACTGCCGGCATAGCTGGCAGCCCCGTTCTTGGATGTACCTACCCCGCGCTGGATCTGGATATTGCTGACAGAGTTAAGGATGTCAGGGTAGTTGGAGAAATAAGCCCCCTGGTCTTCCGGTTCATTCAGCGGCATGCCATCGAGGGTGGTATTGATACGGGTTTGGTCCATACCACGCATCCTGTAATAGGAATAGCCCTGGTAGGAGCCGGCATCAGAATATACAGTGATGGAAGGAGTTTCTGAGAGGAGGAATGAAGGTTCCTGACCGGTGTTTTTCTGGTCAATGACTTTCATATCCAGGTTTTGATAGGTAACGGGCGTGATAGTATTGGCCTTGTAGATGACTACCTCATCCAGTTTCTTTTGGGTTATTGTATCCTTATCCTGGGCGTTGACAAACAAAGTCCATAACAATAGTGATACAGTGGCAGATAGATGTCGTTTCATATATTATATTGTCCTCTAAATTGTTATTAATGGGTTATCACATGACTAGGTCATAGGTAGATAATAATGTAATTATTACACAAATATAGGAATTGAATTTAAATAACAAAAAAAATGCTTCCACCTGTGGCAGAAGCATTTTTTGTCGCGGGTTTAAGTGCGAACGCTTATTTTACATTTAACAGGTATTTATGCATATCGTCACCTGGCTTCACTCCTATCTTTTTCAATTTAGATAAGTAATAAGTTTTCACCTCTTCCCATTTATAGTAGGGGTAGTTAGTAGTTTTTACCGGCAGGGCCACTTCTCTTTCATTCAACAGAACTTTGATGAGGAATTGTTTCCCATTGCTATAAATAACCCACTGGATATTTGCACTCAAAGGAATGATATTCTCTGCTTTCCAGTACTTATCATAATCATAAATACTGGCGGATGGCATGCTTGCTTCAGGAATACCCATGAGAGTCGCCAATGGAGCAATCGCTTCTGCATGCGAGAACCTTAGTACCGCATCTTTTTTCAACTTTCCTCTGATGAGGGCATCAGTTGAAGTAACCAGGTCCAATAACAGCGGAGCTGCGATCCTTGATTGTATACCTAAGGTATCCAGGCCTGCACCTTTCTCCAGGAAATCAGCGGCACTGTTTATTTTATCCAGCCATTGCAGGTCTTCCTTTGTAAAAGCTTTTCCGAAATCAAAATGCACATTGGCTTGCTGCATTTCCATGACCAGGGAGAACTGGATGCTGTAGAGGTCATACAGCCATTCAGCTACCGCTGCCTGATCTTTTTCAGGTAAGGTTGTTTTAAATAATCTTTTACTGATATCAGATGCGATCTTCTGGCTACGCGGATCATTTCGCAATGAATCCACTCTTATGGCGATGACCTTCCCATCTTTATATGCCTCATACGCCGGCGAGAGATCATAAAACCGCAGTACATTTTCATTTGTGTCCTGCA
The DNA here is from genome assembly GCF_003412465.1 of Chitinophaga silvisoli. GTDB lineage: Bacteria > Bacteroidota > Bacteroidia > Chitinophagales > Chitinophagaceae > Chitinophaga > Chitinophaga silvisoli. Next base: position 1,065,585 of record NZ_QTJV01000001.1, on the reverse strand, counting down.
CTATTTTAAACTCCTTCTTTCCTTTGTAATCTGCAAATGCTTTCAGGAAACCATCTGCACTCTGCCTTGTTCTTTTCTTATGCGTTACTGCAATTGACAGGCCACGGCCTTTAAAAGCACTTGCTTGTCTTTCGCGTAAACGCGAGCCTATTGCATGCTGTTCTGCATCGCCCAGTAAACTGATATTTTCGTAATTGTCTTTTTCTATTTCCAGGAAGTGTGCAGTCATAACTTTGATACTATCTCCCAGGGCTGTCAGTTGCGACTTATTCAGTAATGCCAGCAACTTTACATCACTTCCTGCTTTCGTCATGAATCGTGCACCATGTCTGCCTGTATAGTTCACATATGCAGCGCTGAATCCTTTTGGCACAGGTGTATAATCTGCCTGCTTAAACGGATAAGGGGTTTTCGTTCCTGTATAATTCTGCCCTACAGCGGTCACACTCAACAATAAAAAGAATACGATCTTATACATGCTCATTATTTAGAAGCTAAACTGGAAGAATAGTGCTGGTTGCCGGTACCATCAGACTGATAAGCCCCCATATCCACACCCGGTTGAAGAATAGTAGCACCATATGTACCGCCGCTTGTTACCTTTGCCTGTGCCTGGAAACTATCTGCGTCACCCTTTCTCAGACCTGGAGAACCTGGCAATAATGTCCAGTTATAAGACTGCGCAGTGATGATGGTCAATGGCATCTTTGAGATATCCAGTGGCGGGGTCACTGTAGAGAAATCAAACTGGTCAACATCGTAAGAACCAAAGATCGGATTCTTATCTTTTACTGATGCACTGCTGATGTCTGCACTTGCTGCCCTGCCTACACCATCTGTTGACCTGAACTGTTTGATCATGTAATCTGCATTGGCATAATAATACTGGTTATTATACGCAATGTGTGTAGTATCTGCATCTGAAGTAATTCTCAGGCCAAAGCGACAATTTACGATAATGTTGTTATAGACCTTACCCTGCGCACCTTTTTCATAGTTGATAGAACCACCACGACCTGACTTCACCTGGCGCATACCTCCATTCAGGATAGTATTGTTGTAAACATACACATTTGTCTGAACTGTGGCACCACCACTATTAGAAACTTTGAATGAGTTGGTAGCAGCGCCGATTGATACATTGTAGGCGACATCACCTACGGTACCTGCTTTCATGTTCAGCGACTCACCACCCGCTTTACCACAGGCTTCGAAGGTATTGCGCATAAAACTGATATTACCATGCAGGATACGGATCCCATCATCTGTACTGCCATAGAACCATGAATCTTCTACAATCACATGGCCATTGATATTGGTATAGCTCAGGAAATTGCGCGGATCGCCAGCAGCAAACACTGCAGGGTCAGCCGCATCACCGGCAGGGCCACCGGCAAACTCCATGTGGGTCCATTTAATGATCACATCACCACTACTCTCTCCACACTGGATACCACCCCAGAAACCCGCACCGATATTTGATGTAGTGCGGAGACTATCCGGTACTGTGATGAAATTATTTTTGTCCTGTGTACCCAGGCTGATGAAGGTACCATTATTAGTGATCTGAGGGCTGGTGGCAGTGGTTTTACCATTACCGAGGGCAATCAGCCTGGTTCCTTCCTGCATCAGCAGGGTATCACCGGCATTGATGGTAATATCAGCGCTGAAATAATAAGTATGGCCGGATTGCAGTGTACCTTTTACAGAACCGGACAATGTATCGGAGGTAATGGTCTGGCCTACAGTTACTGCAGCTGTAGATACCTTTACGGATTCTTCTTTATGACAGGCACTGAAAGCGAGTCCCAGTAAACCTAACAGCAATATATTTTTAGTTTGCATGGTAGTCGGATTTTGTTGTTCTTATAATTTGAATTTTACACCCAGCAGGTAGTTAGCGCCATAGGTATCTTTGCGAACGAATGTGTTCCTGCCCAGTGTCTGGTGAGGCACACTACCTGTAATACCGCTTGCAGTATAAGGCTGCCTGATCTCCAGTTCATAAGGTGTGTTCAGGATGTTGTTCACCTTGGCATACACGGCGAAACGCTTGCAGAAGCTCTTTTCGATGGAGAAGTCCATTTGTGCAAAACCTTTTTGCCAGATATCGTTGTTCAGGAACTGAGATACGGTGTTGATTCTTCGGCTGGTATAACCCAATGCCAGTTGCGCATTCAGACCCAGTTTATTGTCATCCTTGAACAGGAGTGATACATTTGCCACATGTGCAGACTGCCCCTGCAATGGTCGTGTCTGATCCACCTGCTTCTGGGATGTACCTGTGCCGGTGCTGTAGTATAAAGTTTTAGCAGTAGTAATGGCTGAGTGAGTATAAGTATAGTTTGCTCTTACCCCAAACCTGCGCAGGTATTTGGTTACATCCAGTTCGAAACCGTAGTTACTGGCTTTACCAAAATTGTCCGGCATGTAGTATACATTGGTACCCACATTCTCCAGCGCATACTCAATAGGATTGTTCAGTCTCTTGTAGAATACACCTGCCAGTACCTGGTCCAGTCCATGCGGATAATATTCGTAACGGAGATCGAAGTTGTCAGCAGTCGTTCTCTTCAGGTTAGCATTTCCTTTCTCCTGGTAGTCGGCATCGGGATCACCACCTGTATGAGGGATGACTTCATAGAAGTTAGGCCGGCTGATAGCAGAATAATAAGATAAGCGGAGTGCCTGGTGTTTGTCGATAGTATACTTCAGCAGGCCGCTTGGCAACACATCATAATAATTGATAGCGCCGGTTTTGCCGGAAACTGTTTTAGGCACTGCACTGTTCCAGCTCAGGTCTGTGTGCTCATACCGTGCACCACCTGTCAGTTCTAATTTGCGCCAGGTGATCTTTGCCATTGCATAAGCAGCACCTACATTTTCAGTAGCGTCATAGTTCAGTGCATTGGTAGCAGTACCTTCGCCATTGAAGACTGTGAAATTGTTGTGGTTGATATTACCGTCGTAAGTCTGTGTGCTTGGATCGGTAGGGCGCAGTGTGTATTCATCATAAGTGCTGGTCCTGGTTTTGTTGCGGTACATACCACCTACAGACCAGTCCACCTTTGCATCTGCGAGATCTGTTTTATAAGTGAAGTTCAGGTAGCCTGCTTTGTCCTGATCTGAGTTGCGGGTGAACTCGCGGGTAGAAGTACCATCCAGGTAAAGAGGAGCCTGTACCAATGCACCGGTAGTAGCATCTTTGCTTACACCGGTGGTGAGACTCAGGGTCGCTTCGTCAGGCCTGTTGTCGGCTGCCTTGCTGAATACAGCTGACCAATCCATATGCAGGCGTGGAGCGATCTCGTGGTTACCACTCAGCGTGGTGTTGAAGATCTGCTGTACGTCGTGGTAAGTACGGTAGCTGTTGCTGATACGGCCGGTTCCCTCGCCGGTACGGCCCAGGATCAGGTTGGTGTCTGACTTGCTTCTGAATTCATTCTTAGCCAGGTTCATATAGCCTACATACAATTTGACCTGGTTCTTATCATTCAGTTTCAGGTCAAATTTGGTATGCATGCCACTACGTTGCTGCTGGATGGAGTAATTCCTGGATTCGATGCTGGTTACTTTCGCATCGCCATTGTTCATGTCTGTTTCAGTATCGAAGAATACAGCATTTACATTACGGTAGTTATTCTGGTAGCTTCCTGCTACGATGATCCCCAGTTTATCTTTCCATACCCGACCACCGGCAGAGAGATTGAAGAGGGTATTGATTGGGTTATGTTTGGTATTGTAAGTGAAAGCATTGTTAGGGAAGTCCTTCATGGTAGCCTGGTAGCCTGCAGCATTGGTAGCTCTTGGAGAACGGTCCTGGCTTGCACTGTGATCGAAGGTGGTGAAGTCCTGGTGAGCGAATTTATCAGCATACCCCACAGCTGCATTTGCGCGGATGCTGAGTTGATTAGGTGCATCTTTCATCACCATATTGATAGCACCGCCAATTGCATCACCTTCCCTGTCGGGTGTGAGGGATTTGATTACTTCCAGTCTGTCCAGGAGGTCAGCAGGGAAGATATCCAGTGGTACATAACGGTTTTTATTGTCAGGGCTGGGGATCTTGATACCATTTACGAGGGTGTAAATATAACGTTTGTCCATCCCCCTGATGATTGGGTACTGACCTTCACCATTGGTGCTTCTTTCCAGGGAAACGCCTGAAATACGCTGAGAAACGTTGGCTACGGACAGGTCAGGAGAGATTTCGATAGTTCTGGCAGCAACGGAGTTCATCACAACGTTGGCCCTTCTGTCGGCCTGAATTGCGGAAGCGGCAGTCGTTTTATCATGCCTGCCGGAGATGTCTACGGCATGGAGCGAGCGTTCTTCTTTTTCCAAAGCTACTTTCAGCGGCGCACCGGTTGATAGGGTGCCTGAGAAATGTTTATATCCTACATATTTTACATGTACAGGGTAAGTACCTCCAGGAAGGTTTCTAAAAATGAAGGAGCCATTCAGGCCGGAAACTACAGATTGTTGTTTTCCTTCGGCTTCGATGGTGATGCTGGCACCTGATAAAGGGTCGCCGGAAAGTTGGTCAATAACCTGACCGCTCAGGTTGACCTTTTGAGAAAAAGCTGAAAGTGTCCCAACATTCAGCATGATAAAAAGAAAGAATTGTCGCTTCATTGTAGCAGTTTTAAAAGCTGCTGCAAGTTGGAAAAAGGCATATTTGAAACCGAAAAACAGGCGTAAACAAAATGTAACAGCGTTAACAGGAGCGTATACAAGACAGCAACAAGGTGTGTTAAACTACTGAAAATCAATCGTTACATTGTACATTAACAAATTGTTACCGTACGCAGGAGTGTAGCAGATTTAGATGTTTGAAATAAACTCTATTTAGAAGAATACTTTTAAATAAGTCCCTTTTTAAAGAGAATGAATGAAAGCTGACAGGCTTTCACCCTCATCTAAACCCAACTTTTTACGCAATCTGTAACGGGCCACTCTCAAACTATCCTGGGATATTGCCAGCAAAGTGGCCATATCTTTTGAGTTCATATTGAGTTTGATCAGGGCAGCTAAACGCACGTCATTGTAACTAAGATCTTCTTTTTTCTTCCGGAGGTTGGCAAAGAAATCCTGGTGGATCTGTTCAAATACATCCCGGAATTCATTCCAATATTCGTCGTGATTAAAACTTACATTGATTTGTTGGAGTACCTGTTGGATTTGTTTCTTCTGGTCACGCCTGTCATCTCTGGCCATCAACTCCAGTTTCCCCTTCAGTTCTTCCAGTAGCTGGTTTTTCTGGATCATGTGGAGGGTATTGGAAGCCAGTTCCTTTCCTTTTATCTCCAGTTCCTGTTTTAATTTATCCTCCTGTAGCTCCTTATTTTCCAGGGCCGTCTGCATCAGTTTCTGCTGGGAGGCGTGCATCAGGCGTTGCCGGCTCAGGATCACCCGGCCTAATACCAATAATAATATAATGACGATAATAGTAGCAATGGTGACGATAATGTGAATATCCCTGGTATGTTCCAGCCCAATGATCTCAGCATCCTTTTTATTAATATCGAATAAGACACTGAGAAATGCGGTCTGCCGGTTATTTTCCAGGGAATAGATATCTATAGTTGCCTTGCGGGAGAGTTCAGCGTATAAATAGGCACTGTCTTTCTGCTGCATGAGGGCGTAGGTCTTACCTAAATCCCTGTAGGCAGCCCCTTTTTCATAGAGGTCATTGGTTTTTTCTGCCAGCAGCAATGCCTGGCGGGTACGTAAAAGGGCTTCATTGTATCGGCCTGTTTTACGGAAAATGTCGCCCAGGTTGTTTAAGACTTCTATGCTGGCTACATTTTCCCGATCCTGTTCATAAAGTTCATACGCATGACTATAGTAATAATATGCAGAATCGAAATTTGAGAGGTCTTCGTAGATGCTGCCTATGTTTTCGAAGATCTTGGCCATACCCTGCTTCTTGGCAAGGCTGCTGTATTGGGACAATGCCTTTCGCTGGTAGGCAAAGGCGCTGTCATACTTAGCGCTTTTCTCGTATAAGTGGCCTATTTTACCATAGGTCATAGCAAGGCCTTCCCCATCTCCGCTTTGCTTATATATTAATAAGGCCTCATTATATTGTTTGCGGGCGATGGAACTCTGCCTGTTATAATAATATAAGATGCCCATATCATTCAGGTTGGCCGCAAGCAGGTCTTTCCGGTTTTGTTCCCGGAAAATTTTGTCAGCCTTGAGATGATATTCTAATGCCTGTGGATAATTGCCGAGGTAATAACAGATATTACCCATCTTTTGAAGTGATACACCAGTGGTGACATGATCTTTTTCTTCAATAGATTTACTATAAACTTCCTTCAATTTCAAAAAGGCGGAGTCGGGAAATTCGGGCGTAGTCTGTTCCGATTGATCTGCCTCCTGTGCAAATGCACTATTCACTGCCAATAATAAGCACAATAAGAAAATACGCATACTGATGGCAAAGAAACACCTTTAATATTAAGAAATTGTTAAGGCTTCTTATCCAGGATATCCCTGATCATCTTGCGGATTTCTAAACTTACAAGGGCGCTCTTTTTTAATTCTGTCCTGGTGAAGATGATACCGGCTACATGGTGTACCTCGTCTTGCCAGGGATGTGTACCAAAGGCACCGGGACTGCTTGTTTCAAGTATCTTCCCATCAGGACTCACTACATCAATCCAGTTGCCGATACCATAACGAACCGGTTTATCAGGTTGTGGAGAAAAAGGATTTCTGGGATAAGGTGTGTTTTCTATGGCTGCACCATTGGTTTGATCCTGTAGCATGGTAGCGATAGCTGCTTCGCTTAAGACTCTCTTATTTTTATAGACACCTTTGTTCACAATCATTTCCAGGAAGTGTATGTAGTCGGTAGCGGATGTTCTGACACCTCCGGCAATCATTGGATTTCGAAAGCTCATAATAATATAATTCGCATTCATATCGCAGGGCTTCCCGATCTTTTCATTAAATAATGCCTGCCAGGATTTGCCGGATACCATTTCAGCAATTCTACCAGCTACCTGCATACTCACACCGCCGTAATTAAATTTTGTACCCGGAGGATTGATCATGTCTGTGTATACAGCAATGGAATCGACTGCTGATTCGAGTGTCATAAAAGCGGAGGATTCATAACGCCCCGGGCTGTTGCCAGGAAAGCCGGAAGTATGCGAGAAGAGCTGGCGAATGGTGATATTACCTTTGTGATATTGGGAAAAAATGGGCAGGAATTTTCCAATGGTGTCTGTTAAGGATAATTTTCCTTCATCTACCAAAGACATGATTACAGCACCTGATAACCATTTGGAACAGGAAGCTACGAGTCTTTTATCATCCACCCCCAGGCCTGATTCCTTTTTATAAATCACCTTTCCATTTTGGGTGACCAATACAGCCACACCATTATCATATACACCCGCGTGGTCTTCGATATATTTATCGACAGCGGAGAAATCGTATTGTTGCCCATAGGCGATAGTACTATACAGGCATAGTAATGTGATGAATATCTTGCTCATAGACCGAAGGTACATGAAGGTGAAAGGTTTGCTGTTGATTTTCCCTGTGAAGCTGTTAAAATCCCACCTGAAATTTCGTTTTCTTACAATACCCGCTCCTGTGAAAGTGAGAATTTTGAGTCATAAAAATACAAACATTATGATTCTCATTACAGGCGCTACCGGCAACATTGGTACAGCACTCGCAAAACAACTGGCTGCACAGGGAACTGCATTTCGTGCACTGGTAAGATCACCTAAACATATACCAGGTGCTGACACCCTTATTGGCGATATGAGTGATAAGGATAGTCTGATAAAGGCCTTACAGGGAGTGGAAAAAGCGTTCCTATTAACCAACTCATCTGAAGAAGCGGAACAGTTACAAAGTAATTTTGTAGATGCTGCGGCTGCAGCAGGTGTCAAACATATCGTTAAGCTTTCCCAGTTTGCGGCAGAGAAAAACTCCCCTGTTCGGTTCATGCGTTATCATGCTGCTATTGAAGAAAAGATTATTCAATCCGGTATGGCCTACACTTTTTTAAGGCCTAACTTATTTATGCAGGGTTTATTGGGTTTTGCTGATCTAATCAAACATACACATCAGTTTTATGCATCCATTGGTGATGCACCGGTAAGCCTGGTAGATGTCAGGGACATTGCAACAGTAGCAGCGATAGCTTTATCGCAGCCGGATCATGAAAATAAAGTGTATGATTTAACAGGTCCGGCAGCCATTACACATGCACAAATTGCACAGTTTTTATCCGAGGCTACAGGGAAGTCAATTTCCTTTGTAGATGTACCTGCAGCAACTATGCGCCCTGCATTGATACAGGCTGGTTTTCCTGAATGGCAGGCAGATGGCTTGCTGGAAGATTATGCGCACTATGCAAGAGGAGAAGCGGCAGCTGTAAGTTCAGTTATTGAGGAACTGACTGGCAATCCTGCGCGGGATTTTGCATCTTTTGCAAGAGAGTTCGCCTCCTTTTTTTGACACTTCACCTGAAAGCTGCGCCGCTGTTTTCGTTGCATCCCTGATCTTTACAGCAGCTAAAAAATAAAAGCCATGAAAAACACCATTATTCTGCTTTCGATGTTCATCAGCTCTTTTGCTATTGCACAAACTGTACCCCAGACGAACCGTGCTAACAGGCAGGCAACAGCTACCCAGAACGCTACAAACAGGCAGGCGACCCGCACCCAAAACAGTGCGAATAGACAGGCTACAGCTGCTGATGGTGTAGTCACCAGGGAAGAAGCGAAACAAACAGCGGCAACGAATAGTGCTAACAGACAGGCTGACCGCTCTACCAACAGGAATAACCGTGCTGCTACGCTACAACAAAACAGGAATAACAGAAGAAACCATTAACAAGTGCCAATAGGGGGATGCCTTTCGCATCCCCCTATTGTTAGTAATATTTTTAGTAACAAAATAATAACCCTTCTTCCAATAGCTGCTCCCCGCTAAATACCGTAAATTTCCAGTTTGGTAAAACCCTCATAAAAACCCAACGTAATGAAAGCCCATCTGTCGTCACGCCTGCTATACATTATAGCAGCAGCACTTATCGTCGTATCCTGTCGGAAAGACCAAGCACCCACACCGATCGCTAACAAGGACAAGACTGTAGCCGCCACTACCGCAGCTACCACTACTACCTTAAGCGAGTCTTTCGAGTCTGGCACTAAAACAGCCTATGCAACAGGCAACGTTACACTTAGCAGTGGTAGCTGGAGCTTTGATGATGCCCTTATTGGCATCCTCTCTACTGATGCTAAGAATGGTTCTCAGTCTGCCCGTATCCGGAATACAGGTTCTCTCACTATGAACTTCGATGCTACCGGCGGAGCTACTACTATTACCATTGCACACGCCGTATTCGGCTCCGATGGCAGCAGTACATGGCAACTCTGGATCTCTACCAACGGTGGCAGTTCTTATTCACAGGTAGGCAGCACAGTTACCAGCTCTTCCACTACCCTCTCTACTGCTACCTTCACCGTAAATGTAACCGGCAGTTACCGCCTCTCTATCCGCAAGGCATCGGGCGGTACTAACAGAATCAACATCGACGATGTTGTTGTTACAACCGGTTCATCCACTGGCGGTGGCGGCACAGGTACTACCGGCGATAACAGTCACCTGCTGTTAGGGAATCCAAGTGGTGCCGTAGCCAGCTCCGTCTACACCACCAACTATCTCTACAATGCTACCTACTACATTGAATCTTACAACAGTGTAAGAGGTACGCCTAACTGGGTGAGCTGGCACCTGAACAGCGCTGATATTGGCAGCACCTCCAGGCAGGATGATTTTCGTGCCAATACAGCATTGCCTTCCGGCTGGTACCAGGTAGATGCTACCAGCTATTCAGGCAGTGGTTTTGATCGTGGGCACAACTGCCCTTCCGGCGACAGAACATCTTCTGTTGCTGCTAACTCTTCGACCTTCCTGATGACGAACATGATTCCTCAGGCACCTAACAATAACCAGGTAACCTGGGAAGGTTTTGAATCTTACATCAGAACCCTTGTAAGTGCCGGCAACGAGTGCTACATCATCATGGGTAGCTATGGTACAGGCGGCACGGGTAGTAATGGAACTGTCTCCACCATCGATGGCGTTCATGTAACTGTACCAGGCAATATCTGGAAAGTGGTGGTTGTACTTTCCAATGGTAATGGCGACCTGAGTCGTATCACCACCTCTACCAGAGTGATTGCAATTAATACACCGAATAACAACTCAATTGGCAGTGACTGGAAGAGCTATCGTACCAGTGTAGATGCGATTGAATCTGCCACCGGTTATGACCTGCTTTCTGCTGTTTCTACCACCATACAGGCAACTATTGAAGCAAAAGTTGACAACCAGTAATAACCCCGGATTACTTCGTTTAAGAAACATTTACTGTATACAGTAGCAGCGTCCGTAGTCGTTGTTGCCTGTAAAAAGACACACAACCTGTAAAAGCTCCTGACACTGAAGCTGTCACACACTTCAAAGTAGCATAAGGTGTTAAGGCAGGCATCATGGTGTACGCAGGAAATGTGGTTTCTTCCTACACGAACAAAGTAGTCAGGGCATTGCAATAAGCCCTTCAAACGCTGCTATCTGCTGGTAGCAGCGTTTTTTCCCCCGGTTTCCCTAATTTCGCACTCAAATGAGTGCTGTTTTTCTGATTACACCACCTTTCACACAGCTGAATACGCCATACCCGGCCACAGCTTATCTGAAAGGCTTCCTGAATACAAAGGGGATTTCCTCCTTTCAAGCTGACCTTGGCATAGAAGTAACCCTGGCCTTATTCTCAAAAGAAGGTCTGGAAAAGCTTTTTGCCCATATCAACCAGCAGGAAGTTCCTCATTCAGAAAATATCAGCCGCATCATTGCCCTGCAGGACGATTACATCATGACAATTGATGAAGTAGTTGCTTTTCTGCAAGGTAAGAACCCTACCATCGCCCACCGGGTGTGCAAAAGGGATTTCCTCCCTGAAGCCGGCCGGTTCTCCCAACTGGAAGACCTGGACTGGGCATTTGGCTCCATGGGTAACCAGGACAAAGCCAAACACCTGGCTACCCTGTACCTGGAAGACCTCTCCGATCTCATCATGGAATGTGTGGATGAGCACTTTGGCTTTAGCCGTTATGCGGAAAAACTCGGCCGATCGGCGAATAGCTTTGACGAACTCTACACCGCCCTTCAGCAGGAATATACTTACATCGATCATATCCTGATCGATATCCTCAGCAGGCATATGGAAAGGGAACAGCCACAATTGGTGGCCATATCCGTTCCCTTCCCGGGCAACCTGTACACCAGCCTCCGCTGCGGACAATGGGTAAAGCAACATTACCCGCAGGTAAAAGTGGCAATGGGCGGTGGCTTTGCCAATACAGAACTCCGCTCCCTCTCCGATCCAAGAGTATTTGAATTTTACGACTTTATCTCCCTGGACGATGGAGAAGCTCCTATAGAACAACTCATTTCCCACATCAACGGCACACCCGGTACTGAGCTGAAGCGCACCTTCACCCTGGTGGATGACAAGGTCACTTATATCAACAATGCCAGCTGTAAAGATTACAAACAATCACAGGTAGGCACGCCTGATTACAGCGACTTACTGTTAGATAAATATATCTCTGCGATCGAAGTAGTCAATCCCATGCACCGTATGTGGAGCGATGGTCGCTGGAATAAACTTACCATGGCCCATGGCTGCTATTGGGGCAAGTGTACGTTCTGCGATATTTCTCTCGATTATATCCGTGTATATGAACCTATTGCTGCGGCACTGCTGTGTGATCGTATGGAAGAGATCATTGCGCAGACAGGGCAGAATGGTTTCCACTTTGTAGACGAAGCAGCACCACCTGCACTCATGCGCGCACTGGCACTGGAGATCATCAAAAGAAAACTGAACGTAAGCTGGTGGACGAATATCCGCTTTGAGAAGAGTTTTACCCGTGACCTGTGTCAATTGCTTAAAGAGAGTGGTTTGATTGCAGTATCCGGTGGCCTGGAAGTAGCCTCTGACAGGTTGCTCGCACTCATTCAGAAAGGTATTACAGTCGCCCAGGTAGCGCAGGTAAATAAACACTTTACTGAAGCGGGCGTGATGGTACATGCCTACCTGATGTACGGTTTTCCTACACAAACAGCACAGGAAACCATTGATTCACTGGAAATGGTACGCCAGATGTTCCAGGCGGGGATCTTACAATCTGCTTTCTGGCACCAGTTCACTATGACAGCACATAGCCCTGTAGGGTTGGAACCTGAGAAATACAATGTAAAAAAGGAAAGCGATGTAATTGGTTCCTTTGCCAACAACGATATCATTCACATAGACGATACAGGGGCAGAACATGAGACCTTCAGCTATGGCCTGAAGAAATCTCTCCTGAACTTCATGCATGGCATTTGTCTGAACGATCCACTGCAGAAGTGGTTTGATTTTAAAGTACCCAAAACCAGGGTAGCCCCTGACTATATCCAAAAATCACTTGAAGAGGGAGAACTTGCTTCTGCAAAACCTACAGCAAAAGTAGTCTGGCTGGGAAGAACTCCCTCAGTAGAAACGGTTACCAAATCCAAGAAAGGTGCTACCTGGGAAGTAGCACTCCTTACTTTTCAGAGTAAGAAAGATAAACATACCATCAGCATAGAACCGGATAAAGGTCAGTGGCTGGCGGGTATGCTCGAACAATTATCCGTTCGCAACAGCAAGACCTATACATTGAAGGAAGTGATGGACAACTATACAGCTGCCGGGCTGGAAGACTTCGAATTGTTCTGGGACAATAAGCCTGTCAATACCTTATATAAGTACGGTTTGCTGCAATTATAAAGCGGTTCGTAATATGCCTCATTTATTTTAAATTTGATATGTACTCAAAGTTGAATGAATGCTTGCGCCGTCCTATGAATTATCAGCCGTGTTTGCCTATGCCAGGAACTTTTCTCTGGAACGGAATCTCTATTACATTGATAGTCAACTGCTCCTATTAGGCATTCTCGAAACCTGCACCAGTGATATCGCCATCGATACCCCCGACCGCGAAAAAATGATCTTCTGGCTCAAATCCCTCTCCTGGGAAAAGGGAGGAGAAAAACCGAATAAGGATACCCTTCCCCTTACCGCAGAAGCGGAAAGGATGCTGGAAAATGCCGTTTATTACCAGAAAAGACTGGGTGACAAGCATTTAAGCCCCCAGCACATCATTCTCTCCATTTTAACGATAGAAAACCGCTGTCAATATAAGTTGCAATCCCTGGGCATTGTATATGCCTCGTACATAGACATTATTAAGACAGAAAGAAATATACAGGAGGATATTCCCCTGCACACGCCGGGTATCAGGCTGCCTTTTATGGCCAGGTACTACCCTTTCCTCCACTGGCTGTACAGCGCAAAAAAGAAGAAACAAATTATTGAGAAATACTTCAGGGAAGCACAATCCTGCCTGCAATACAACGAAGGTAAAAAGTGTCGTACCCTCTGCCAGTACATCCTGCACATAGACCCGGAGCATGTAAATACGCTTTGGTTAACAGGGGTATCTTACAGGGCAGAGCGCAACTTTGTACAGGCGCTTCCTTACTACGAGAAGGTATTGGAAAAACATAGTGCACATACAGGTGTCATTGCCGAAATAGCACATTGTTATAGTGAAATGGGGAATCACCATCGTGCCCTGCAACTCTATAGTTATGCACTTTCCCTCAATCCGGGATCTTCTGAACTGCTGAACAGTCTTGGCTTTACCTGCATACACATGCAGCTTTTTGTCGAAGCAATTTCTTATTTCGACCAGGCGATCGCCTACGATGAATCCTGTGCTTTTGCGTATAACAACAAAGGCTATGTGCTTATGCGCCTGGGTCATCCCGTACAGGCGGAAGAACTGATGTACAGGTCATTGCAATACAACAAAGGCAATGCATATGCTTACAGGAATCTGGGCATACTGTACACCAAACAAAAGAATATCGCGGCCGCCAGGGACATGCTCCTTACAGCCAAGCGCTATTATTTCGACCGTAAATATGGAAATGAAGTAGATGAGTTGCTCCGCAAATTACCCACGTACGAAACTGTATAACCACTGTATGCCCCTGTCATAGAACTTTGCCTTCATCAGGAACTTCCTGTAAATGAAGATACCAACAGTAGCAGTGGTAATACCTGCTATTACATCCACTACATAGTGATGACTCAGGTATACCGCAGCGAACCAGATACCCACCGTTACAGTTGCAAATACAAGCTGGAAGAAACGGTTTACATGGTGCCTGGAATAATACAGCACGATCAATGGGTAAGCAGAATGCAATGAAGGCATAGCTGCAAATACATTCGAGCCTTTGCTGTAAATAGAATGGAAAATATTTGCGTGAAAGTAGGCATCAAAACGTGCCAGCCCCGCTGTATTGCCTGGTGTATTTGGTATAAACTCAAATCCATGGATCTGTACATACCATGGTGGCGCAGCCGGGAAAGTATAATAGATTACAAAACCCAACAGGTTTACAAAAAAGAAGGTAGCAGCAAAATGCAGGAGCGCCAGCCTGTCTGTAGTAAATAAATATACGGCAAACATCAGTGGCACCGGTACCCAGCACAGGTAGAAGATTCCCGTCATCACATCGATCCAGGACTGTGAATGAGTGAGCCAGTATTCATTTGGGGTCAGTATTTTAGCGCCTTCATGAATACCAAACAGATGCTTTTCAAATTCATAGATATCCGCTATATGCACCTTAAAGAACATGTAGTTCGGCGCGGCCTTCATATAGTCGAATATGATCCAGTAAACTAAAAAAATGGAAAATCCTATAATGAACCTACGACTGATCCAGGAGCCATAATAACAACCGTTGAATATGGCAATCAGCCACACCTGGTCGGTTTTGAAGCCAACCAGGAGGGCAGAAAGTAACAGGTAGGCTATACTTGCAAGTGTAGTAAATATGATGTCTTTTCGTCCGAAGAGTGTCTTGTTGTTCGTCTCCACTTCCCTTATTGATGTTCTTCTTTTTGAGGAAAATCTGATCCGAACACCCGATCCCATATAGCGGAACTCACACCATAACCTTTATCAGCATTTTGATAATGGTGTTTCATATGGTGCTTTTTCAGCTTCTTCCAGAAGGAGTTCTTAAAATTCAGATGGTGTAATGCGTAGTGGGAAATATCGTAGAAAAGGTATCCCGTCATGAACCCGGCAAAGAAACCATACAGGTAGTTGACAGGGATGATTGCCCTGAACAGGTAGAAAAATCCCAACGCCAATGGCACGCTCACCGAAGGTGGCAATACCAGTCGCAATGCATCGTTTGGATAATCATGATGCACACCATGAAATATAAAATGTAACCTCAGTCCCCATTTGGATTTGGGCACAAAGTGAAATACAAATCTGTGTAATACATACTCCGTCAAAGTCCAGAAAAACAGACCTCCCAATGCTGATAACAGGAACACCGTAACGCCTGCATCTGTATGCGTCAATCCATAATAACATACATAACTGATCACTGGAATATACAGGATCAGTGGCACACTGAAATGTACCTTGGATAATGCCTCCAGAAGCCCATTCTTAAACATGGGTACCGACTCCGTTGAATTGGAAACATATTGCTTTTTCATCACTCTAAATCTATTATATGTGTGGTGTTTACTGCCTTAAGGTTTGATCTGCTCCTTTACTTCCTTACCGGTGGCCATGTCTTTACCTTTCAGCTCAATGTACAGCACATTCGGATGCCAGAATGTACCACCATCGATCTCAATGTAAATACGGTCCAGTACAGCCATGGAATTACCAATCTTTGCATACACATGGTAGTCAGATTGCCCGGCAGCTTTCATCAGGTACAGGTCCTTTTTGGCATAAGCTACGGAATGTAATTCATATTTCCCCTGTCCCAGGTCCTTCACTTTGATTCCGTATGCAAATTTACGCTGTATGAAGTTCAGTGGCTTCTTCTCCCCTCCATCTGCATAGCGAATCCAGTAAACATTTACCGGTTCATCTGCATCCAGTTTACCATTAACGATATTCAGATCATATACAATCGTATTGCTGTTTGGTGTACGCTGGATATAGAATAACTGTCTGGGCACATTTGGCACAGGAAAGTTAGGTTCACCGGAGGTAAAGGCCATGGTTGGCAAAATTACGATGGCAGCTACCAGTAATACCTTTACAGTAGTTGCTGCACCTCTGATCACCCTGGTTACCTGGTCCTGTTTGTCCAGCGCTACTTTTGCATCGCGCATTCTGCCGATAGCAGTAATGTTCGTCATGACCGCCATAATAAACAGCGGGAATGTAAAGATAGAAATGGTTTCAAAAATATGGAAAGGAATTCCTGGTACAAACAGTTTGTAATCGCCCCCGATAAAATGAGAGGCAATACCGCAGGCGATAGCTGAAACTGAGATCACTACGATACGTTCCGGACGTTGCATCAGGCCACCCTTACACTCTATGCCCAGGCCTTCTGCCCTGGCACGGGTATAGCTCACCATCATAGAACCGATCATAGCTACAAATGCGGCCATGGAACTCAGGAAATAATGATGGCCTACCAGGTAGTAACAAATACCCAGGAACAGCACCATCTCGCTATATCTATCCAGAACGGAATCGAAGAATGCACCAAACCTGGAACCCATATTACCCAGTCTGGCGACCTGGCCGTCCAGCATATCAAACAGACCTGCAAAGAGCGTCAGTGCACCGGCCCATCCTACATACGACAGGTCTCCCCTGTTGCCTTTTTGCACGCCGGTCACAAAGATGACCACCACGCCAATGTTCAACAGGAACCCTACCAGGGTCACTATATTAGGCGTAAAGCCTATTTTGATCAATCCTTTCACAATTGGATTGATAATCAAATAGATCAGTTGCTGTAACTTGTCTCTCAATGACTTTTTCATACTCAGACTTTTTAACCTCACTGTTAAAAATCGAACCGTACACGTGTTCTGATACCCCAGTTAGATACGCCAGGATTGTCCAGATAAGTAAACCTTCTTACAAGGTCCACACGCACCAGTTTAAAAATGTTAGAAATGCCCACACTACCCTCTATATAAGGTTCTCTGCCCAGTGTGTATGTAAATGATGAACCGTCAGTATATTTTGAAAACTGAATCAGGTCAGGATTGTTGGCAGGATTATTTTCCTGACGTAAACCACCATATATAATCTTACCAGCCAGTACCTCACGCCATTTCAATTTCTTCAACAGCGGAACTTTGTTAAAGATAAAACCATTAAAGTTATGGTCAATGTTTAATCCTATATAGTGATCACTCACAAACTCCAGGAAGTTCATGAGGTTGTAACTTTCCAACTGGTAAGCATAGGTCTGGTTCGCTCTATGGATGGTCAACAATGGATAAGGCAGGTGACTGCCGAAAATATTGCCACCTTCCAGTACGACTTCGCTAAATCCCAGCACTCCCAGGTAACACATCTTGTAAACATTTAGTGTCAGGTTCTGGTAGTTGTATTGGCTGTTTGCAATTCCTTTCACGCCTGCTATACCTCTCAGGGTGAAGATGGGATATTTATTTGGCAGCGGAATACGGAAACTCTTACCCTGGTAGAACTTTTCGTTAGGAGCCCAGCGCAGTTCCGTACTAAACTCTGCCGTCGTCAATTCGGTAACAGGTGTATTCGGTTCTGTTCCTTTATAATATGCCAGACTACCAGCTGGTGTCTGGATCCAATGTTTAAATCCTACCTGGTAACTGAAGTGGTTGGTGAACTCCTGAATAAAAGTCAGGTTAAAGATCTTGTTATACAGCCACTTATCGTTATTACCACGTTTGAAAGACAGCAGGAAGTTGTCTTCCTGAACGAACTGCAATTCCTGGCCCGGAATCTTGGTTTCATGCTGATAGTTTGCCTTCAGGGCTACTACAGGCCAGTCATAAATAGACTTATGGTTAAAGGCATATGCACCGCCGAAGTAGTATTTCCATTTCTCATCCTTTAAACCATATGCCCCATAACCTTCAACATAGATGCTCTTGCTCAGCCTTGGAGTAGATCTGCCACCAAGACGGGGGCGAAATCCTTCTACCGGGTTGAAGCTATAGAATGTATTTACCGGACCTATTTCAAAATAAGGACCTGCCTGCTTGTAACCGGCCAGCAACAGCGTAAGGAGGTCAGCTGTACGCTTGAAAGATTTCATGTGCTGCAGGCTGTCGATATTGGAATATACTTTTGATTCCGCCGTTGACAGGGAATCATGCCTGTTCTGAACCCAGAAGTCTTCTCCATGCTGCACCGTTTTCTCATCTTCCACAACAGAAGCACCATTATAGAACTCTGCAGGCTTTGGCTGGTTGATCGCCATATCCTTGATTGATACGGTACGCTCACCATAGATCCCGCTACTGCCTTTGAAAATCCCGAAGTCCGCCATCAGCGTTTGCTTGTTGGTATAGTAACGACCGTCGGGAGTCTTTTCAAAATCAAAATACAGGTGGAAATCTCTTACCCAGTTCAGGTTAATTTCCTTGTTTGCTGTCATATCTGCTTTCTGTACAGCATAGTTACCATCCAGGGTAATGAACAGTTCACCTTCCAGCAGCAGGTCACTTTTATTGCGGGGATAGAATTCAAGTTTGATCAACCTGGTGCTATCCGGCGCCACAATGGTATCAGCAATATAGAATTTATAGAAAGTAGGCGCAGAGTTAGCTATCGGACTCAGAAACTGGTTCGTGAACAGCATCATCTGGTTATCATAGATATCCACATCCTGGTAGATATGGTTCAGATATTGGCTCAGGCCCCTGTTATCGATAAAGTTTTCAAAGCTCACTTTCTTATCGCCTGTCACAATCGTCTTTTTCTTCTCCGGGTCGCGGCGATAGTAAACATCGGCCAGTTTTTCCTCCAGGTAGATAGGCAGAATAGATTTGCCTGCAAACTTGGTAGTGTCCTGGTTCTCAAAAATGAATTTATACTTACGGGTCAATCGACCGTTGCTAATCTTTTCAGAGAGGTTACTCAGCGCAAACTCCAGTTTTTCGTACTGGTTGTATTGTGCATAGTCATAATGGGTCATACGGTTTTTATCCCTGTTCTCGATCACGAGGCGGATCAGCTCCACAGCCGGGTTATCCTTGTTACGATAACGCTCTTTTTTCTTTTTAATGACAATCTCGTTCAGCGTCTTGGCCGTACTTTCCAATTGAATATTGATGGTCTGAACCACACCAGGATTGATCTTTCTGGTGATGTTCTTATACCCCATGTAAGCAAAACGAATACTATCTCTTGTGATAGAAACCTCCAGCTGATATTTACCATCAGCATCAGTGCCAGTGCCTATTGAAGTGCCCGGAATAAATACGTTAACAAAAGGTAAGGGTGCCCCTGTACGGCTATCCGTAACAGTACCTTTAACGGTGGTGGTCGTTTGTGCGATAACCGAACTAAAGCCAGAGACGAGCAGTAAAAGAATTCCGGATACTATATTTTTAAATCCATTCATTAACCAAAATCATTTAAAAACAAACCGCTTTTGCATTCCATAGTTATACCCAACGGCGGTGATAACCGATGCCATAACCACAGCCACTCGCTGATCGATAGCGGTATAATTCGTCAATACCCAAAAGCAGGTAGTATTGACTATCAGGTTTCCGAACCAGACAATGATATATTTAATGGCTTGCCAGTTCCATGTGTCGTTCCCCTTTTGGTAAACCCACTTCCTGTTAATCATGAAGTTGGTAATACCGCCACAGGCCACTCCTGTCACATTGGCAGCTACACCATACCCTTCCCATATATATAATAATAGAAAGGATACCGAAAATTGAACTCCGGTCGCTACCAGTGCCGAAGCTTGTGCTTTAATAAAACGCATATGGTTTACAATTCTGCAAAACGCGTACCCAATAACTCTAAATCAAATGAATCACTAGTTGCAACAATAAATTGGAATAGATACCTGCTACAATATCGTCCATCATTACGCCTACACCACCGGGAAGAGCCTCTGTGCGCCTGATATATAAAGGTTTTACTATATCAAAAAAACGAAATAAAACCAATCCCGCCAATATGTATGCCGGAGTGACAGGTACAAAAAGCACACTTATCATCATCCCGGCTACCTCATCGATGACAACTTTCTTGTCGTCTTTGCCCCAGTAGGGCTCTACTTCCGTACCAGACCAGATGCCCAGTAATGTAATAACTACAGTAATTAGTAATGGCCCAAAGTTGGCAGGATTGCTCCCAGCCAGTACAAGGTACCAAACCAGTGCGGCGACTGCAGCTGCAACCGTTCCTCCGCCCTTGCCTATGTAACCTATGCCCAGGCTGGTAGCAATTAATTTGTGTATTCTTATCATTCAGTATCAAAAATTCCTTCGTAATAGTCCAGTCCCAGATGCGTGATCAGATCCTCACCCATCAGGTAGCGCAAGGTATTTTGCAGCTTGATAAGCTGCTTGAAAATATCATGTTCAGGACGTAAGCCAGGAGCAGTTTGAGGAGATTTCAGGTAGAATGAAAGCCATTCCTGTATGCCGCTCATGCCTGCACGCTTTGCAAAGTCAATAAATAATGCGAGGTCCAGTACAATCGGTGCGGCCAGAATTGAATCACGGCACAGGAAGTTTACTTTTATCTGCATTTTATACCCTAACCAGCCGAAGATGTCGATGTTATCCCAGCTTTCCTTATTATCCTTGCGCGGCGGATAATAGTTAATACGGATTTTGTGGTAAAGGTCACCGTAAAGATCAGGATATTCTTCCGGACTTAAAATATCTTCTAAAACGCCAAGCTTGGAAACTTCCTTGGTTTTGAAGTTGTCAGGGTCGTCTAACACCCATCCATCGCGGTTTCCAAGGATATTTGTGCTGAACCAGCCTTCCATACCCAGGGCTCTCGCCTGCAGGCCCGGAGCCAGAATTGTCTTCATCAGGGTCTGACCGGTCTTGAAATCTTTACCCGCAATTGGTGTTTTTGTCTGGTGAGCCAGCTCAACCAATGCCGGAATATCACATGTCAGGTTCGGTGCACCGTTTGCAAATGGTACGCCCAGCTTCAGTGCCGCATAAGCATAAATCATACTTGGGGCAATTCGCTCGTCATTTTCTCTTAAACCCTGCTCAAAAGCTGCCAGTGAGTTGTGTACGTCTGCTGCTTCATGGTAAATTTCGGTAGACCCACACCACACCATTACTACACGATCTACCTTATTTTCCTCCTGGAAGGTTTTGATATCCTCCATCACCATCTGCGCCAGATCATAACGCGTCTTGAAATCCTTTACATGCGTACCATCCAGATTTTTAACAAAGTTTTTGTCAAAAGCCGCCTTCATGGGAATAATAGCTTCCAATTCAGGCTTTATTGCTTCTATCTGAAACCTATCCAGTACTTCAGCTTTTACCGCCGCTGTATACACGTTATCTTCATATACATCCCAGCCGCCGAATACAATGTCTTCCAGTTTTGCAAGGGGAACAAAATCTTTGATCAGTGGATTCTTATTGTCTGTTCTCTTACCCAGACGAATATGTCCCATTTGAGTCACTGATCCGATTGGCTTGGAAAAGCCCTTGGTCACAGATAAGACTCCTGCTATGAAAGTGGTCGCTACCGCGCCAAGGCCTGGCATCAGTACTCCCAGCTTCCCATTTGCTTCTTTAATTTGATGTTTCATAAAATCTTTTGCCTCTTTGTTTTTCAATTAGTGAACGTTTGTTATAACCAGTGGTTCCCGGTATACCAATCCAGGGTCTCCCTCATTCCTTTTTCAAGTGTGAAGTCAGGTTGGTATCCAAGTTCCTTTTGTATACGTATTATATTGCAATTCCAGTTTTGGGCAGTTAACTCATTTAACCGGTCCCTATTTAACAACGGCATGCCCTTACTTGTTGCCTCGGCTATTCCGGCTATCCACCGGATCAATGTTAATGGCATGTGAATACGTAATGTCCTGATGCCTAACAAACCTTTCGTCACTTTGGCTAATGCATAACGGTCATAACTATTTCCGTCCGAAACATCATAACAGGTATGTATAAATTGTCCGTTTAATGCGCGAATGGCAGCCTGTGCCACATCTTTTACATAAACAAAACTCAACTGCTGGGGCCCTTTTCCCATATACGGCTCCAATCGCCAACCATAAGTTTTGAACAAAACGAACAGGTCCTTGTCCCGGGGGCCATAAATGGCCGTAGGACGCAACACTACCCAGGGGATCTGGGCATATTGCTTCAGCAGTTGCTCCGCCAGCAGCTTACTCTTGCCATACAAGGTCACTGGTGCTGGTGACACCTCATCCTGCTCCGGCCATTTTGCTTCATAAGCCTTAGGCCCTACTGCTGCCAGACTACTGAAATACACAAACCTGTTCAGTTTAATACCTGATTGTACGATCGCTTTCAGAAGATTGTCAGTATACCCTGCATTAATCTCGTTGAAAGCTGCCTCATTTTTTGCACGGGTGGCACCTGCAGCATGAATAATATCACTGTATTGCTGCTTCTGTAGCAAGGCTGCCATGCCAGGTACATCACGGAAATCGAGGTTCACGAAAGAGATCTCCAAATGTTGTAAATGCGCAACATCGCTGGAGGGCCTTACTCCTGCATGCACTTCCATTCCTGCTGCCAAAGCGGCCTCAATTAAATGGAATCCCAGAAATCCGCTTGCACCTGTTATCAATACTTTCCTCATATCGCTTTCTCGTAAATCCTGTATCGCTTGTATGGTACCCCATTTACAGCCTGGATCGCACTGTTCATAAGGTCATTGTGTTCAAGGATCCAGGAGGCTTCCGCCACATTGATACCTTTCTTACGGCAGTCTCTGATGATCTGGCCATAGAATACTGCCTCTACACCCAGCTTGCGGAATGGCTCCAGTACACCCAGGGCCAGTACACGCACACCTTTGATCTTACTTTTACCCAGCAGCAGTTTAAAAATACCGGTAGGTAATAATCGTCCTTTGCGGATCTTGATCAACACCTGGTTCAGATCAGGTATACACAAGGCAAAACCAATTGCCTTTCCATCCTTTTCTGCCACGATACAAAAATCAGGATCCAGTATCATTTTCAAGTCCTTTGCCAGATACGCAAATTCATTGTCCGTCATGGGAACAAATCCCAGGTTCTTGTCCCACGCTTTATTATAGATTTCTCTGATCTTCACCACCTCCTCATCAAACTTCTTCAGGTTTATTTTGCGCACCACTATATTTCGCTGCGCAAGCCTGTTCTCCAGCATCTGCATCATACGCAGTGGCTTGTCTTCCACCGCATCGGCCGTTACCTGCCATGCGATCAGTGTCACATTCTCCTTCATCTCAGCAGCCTTGATCAGCTCTATGTAATAAGGACGGTTGTAAGGCATCATTACTACAGGTGAACTGTCGAATCCTTCTACAAGCAAACCACAGGTTTCATTGGTAGAGAAATTCACTGGTCCGATGATGGTGGATAATCCCTGCTTTTTTAACCATTCTGCAGCTGTATTAAACAGCGCATTGCTCACTGTCACATCAGGTATACACTCAAAAAAGCCAAAGAAACCATCGTTGGTGCCATTGAACGCGTTATGATTGCGATTGTTAATAGCCGCAATACGGCCTACTACTTTTTTGTCACGAAAAGCGAGAAACAGTTGTATTTGTGAATGTTCGTGGAAAGGATGTTTGCCCGGTGTTAAAAGGTCGCGTTGTGCTATAAACAACTCGGGCACGTATAGCGGATCATTGCTGTATAGGTCATGCGGAAAGTCAATGAATAACTTCATTTGATGTTTGGTGCTCACCTGTTCAATAACAGGAGCACTTCCTCTGACTACAGTGACAGTTGTGGTTGAAACGGAAGGTGTCTGTATAGTGTCCATTATTATTTGCTTTATGTGTTACAGGCGTTATTGCAGCACTATGTTCCCGTTCTGTTTTTCTTTTAAGGCGATGCCCTCTTCTTTAAATGCTTTTTTCAGCATTTCTACCGCATGCTCAATCTGGGCGAAAGTATGTGTCGCCATCAGAGAGAAACGGATCAGGGTAGCATCAGGAGGAACAGCAGGCGGTACCACAGGATTCACGAAAATCCCTAATTCCTGCAGCCTTTTAGTAATACTGAACACCCCTTCTTCATTACGGATGTAAATTGGGATGATGGGGGTTTCAGAAACCTCACCTGTATCAAAACCTGCTTCTTCCAGCAGCTTGCGGGCATACTCGGTATTATCCCACAGTCTCTTGATATGCTCAGGTTCTGATTCAATAATGTCCAGGGTAGCCAGCACACTTGCCACGGCAGCCGGGGTCATGCTTGCACTGAAGATGAGTGCGCGGGCAGTGTGTTTCAGGTACTCAATAATGGTATTGTCCGCTGCTATAAATCCACCCAGAGATGCAAAGGACTTACTGAAAGTACCCATTATCACGTCTACCTTGTCAGTCAGACCAAAGTGAGATGCCGTACCGGTACCATTGATACCCAGTATTCCCAGACCATGTGCATCGTCTACCATGATATTCGCACCATAGGTATCAGCAAGAGATACGATATCAGGCAGCTTAGCCAGATCGCCTTCCATGCTGAAAACCCCATCCACGGCAATCAGTCGCACAGCTGTTGATGGCAATGCCTGGAGCTTCGCTTCAAGGCTGTCCATATCATTGTGCTTGTACTTCACTACCTTGGAGAAGGATAAACGGCTACCATCAATAATAGAAGCATGATCCAGTTCATCCAGCAGGATGTAATCATTGCGACCCGTCAGACTGGATAATGCTCCCAGGTTAGCCTGAAAACCAGTGCTGAACACGATCGCATTCTCCTTACCGACAAACTTCGCCAGCCGCGCTTCCAATTCCAGATGTAAATCCAGCGTTCCATTCAAAAAACGAGACCCGGCACAGCCGGTTCCGTATTTTTCTGTAGCTCTGACAGCAGCTGCTATCACCTGAGGATGGTTTGTCAACCCTAAATAGGAGTTGGATCCAAACATCAGTACTTTCTTGCCCTCAATTTCCACCTCTGTGTCCTGACCGGAAGAGATTGGTCGGAAATAAGGCCAGATGCCTCTCTCTTTTGCACTTTCTACCCGGGCATTTCCCGCCATCTTCGCACGTAACATTTTACTCATCTTTTTTGCTCTAAATCGGTTGTTATAACACGATACCTGTGCAATTTCAGATACCGTGTTTTATGACCTGCACCTTTTTCAGATCATAATTGACAGTATTTAATACCTGTGACAACAGGCTAATAAGCCAGCATCACACCACTGAATGCAGCGTTAAAAAAAGGTCCAAAAGCAGTATGCGAGTTGCGGTTTAAGCACAGTTCACGAAAAATCGTAAACAGTTAATATTTAACTATGTTTGAAAACAAAATGGTGACTAATATATTCAAACAATGTCCTAATTTGGTGGCCCAAAAACAGTATGCGAGTTGCGGTTTAAGTAGTCTGTCCGGTAGCCCGGACCCTATGATTGACGGCACCAAATTAGGAAAAAAACCGTAATAAAATCAAAAAAAAATCTAAATCATCAAGAAATACAATCAGATAGACAAACAAAAATTATTTATACGTTTTAGATTTTCCCCTTTAATTATCAACTAGTTATCTCCTAAAATGGCCAGCCCCATCCAATTGGCACAGTTTTTATATAATATAATTAAACTATTTGTAAATTCACTTGCCTAACGATCTAAAATATATCGTATGAACCTTTCAAAAACCATCTCTGCACTGCTCCTATGCTTCTCTATAGCAGTTACTGCCAGCGCACAGGATCAGGAAGCAGATTCTACCGGTTTGCCCGGGGACAATTTCAGCTTACAGGGAGCTTTGGACTTATTTAAAAAAGCAGGATCACCCGAAGAATTCGAAAAATTATTAAACACACAGGATAATAAAGTAAATAACCTCGACCTGAATGGAGACGGACAAATTGATTATATACGTGTTACAAGCAAAAAACAGGATGATGTACAGATTTTCGTACTGCAAGCCCTGGTTTCTTCCAGCGAAAGCCAGGACGTAGCCGTAATCTCCCTCCAGAAAACAGCGGAAGAAAATGCGGTCATCCAGATAGAAGGTGATGACGATATCTACGGTGAATCCACCATAGCCGAACCATTACCTGAAGCTGAAAGCGCTTTTAACTATAGCCCGGCTACCCACGGCCCCTCTGTATCAGGTCCTGAAGGAATCATCGTGAACGTATGGTTCTGGCCCTGTGTTCGCTATGTATATGCACCAGCCTATACCGTATGGGTTTCCCCATTTACCTGGGTGGCTCACCCCGTATGGTGGCATCCATGGCGCCCAATGCCCTATTATGTATACCGCCCATACTGCGTACATTACAACACCCGCTACGTAGTGGTACCTACCCGCAGAATTCAGCCTGCCCGCATTATGTACCGCCCTACCCGGGTGACTTCTGTTACAGTAATTCAGCGTAACAGAGTAGTTGTAAATAACTACCGCAACAGCCGCCATGAATACCGTAACGGTTATCGTCAAACTAACTATGGCAACAGAGGTGGTAACTACTACGCACCAAACAGGACATATAACAATGGTGGCAGAAATTATGCACCAGACAGAGTTAATACCGGTGGCAGATCTGGTTACAACGGTGGCGACAGAAGCTACAATGGTGGCAGCAGAGGCTATGGCGGTAA
Organism: Chitinophaga silvisoli; assembly: GCF_003412465.1. Taxonomy (GTDB): domain Bacteria; phylum Bacteroidota; class Bacteroidia; order Chitinophagales; family Chitinophagaceae; genus Chitinophaga; species Chitinophaga silvisoli. The sequence continues at coordinate 1,038,855 of NZ_QTJV01000001.1, read as the reverse complement.
CTATAGCCCTGGCAGAGTAAACAATGGTGGTGGTACCAGACAATCCGGAGGCGGATTTGGTGGAAACAGATCTGGCGGCAACAGCGGTGGCCGTAACAGCGGTCGCGCAACAAGGAACTAATATATTTTCACAGGCAGTTTCTATCAGGAAACTGCCTGTTCTTTTCTCTTACAAAATGCCAGGTGTGCCGTCTTCTCCGGCAATTCTATCAAACCCTGGTATTCGAACCCCGCTCGCTTATTCAACACATGAATCTTCTCATTCCTCGCATCAGGTTCTACTATTAATCGCTCTACCCTTGCATCACTGAACAAAAACGACATGATCACCTGGAATACCTGGAATGTAAAATCAGGAATCCGCTTTTCCACAGGTGCCATCAGGATATGAAACCCATAATCACCCGGCAGCGCATCATAGTATTCTCCTATCCTATCCTCCTGCGCTTTGTAAAACTCCACAAGAAAAGCAGGCTTGTCATTATAAAATCCCAGGAAAGGCTGCACATGCGGCAAAGCAATCAGCTCAGCATACATCTTCCTCACCTGCTCCACCGTACTGTTCTGCAATTGCCAGTACACGGCATAATCCCTGTTCACCCAATCATGGATCAATGTAATATCTGTATCCAGCACCAATGGCCGTAAATAAAAATCACCGGAGGTAAATGAAGTCTGTGCATCAGCACTTAAAAAAGCAGGTAGTTGTTGCGTCATTGTGGAACGGGTTAAAAACAGCAAGCTATAACAATTCAAAAATACCACCTGCTCAAAAATGGAATTTATTTTCCGGAAGCCCAGCTGATCGCATTCCTGAATAATAAAACATAGTTCGGGTTATCAAACAATTCAGGCGCATGCCCCATAAATATGTATACATTCCGGGCTTTCACCCCAGGGTTCGTCCAGATCACCGGATGATCCCCCTTCAAAATCGTATTCACATGAGCCAATACATGCACATCCGGTCGCGGACTTCTATCGTAGGAATACCATTCTTCTTTCTTCACCAGAAATGAATCGGGCACTCCCCTCATTACGGGATGCTTCCCGTCCTCCACCACTACTTCTCCATCTGCAAAATCAGGAATGTAATCTTTCCACCTGATGTTGCCCATAAACTGATGAAACCAATCCCACATAGGATAACCATCAAACTCGCCCAATAATGTAGCATGATGAAAACCAATCCAGCCGCCCTTTCCTTCCGTAATATAGGCTTCAAATGCCTTTACTGCCGCCGGCTTCCAGGCATAAGGGGCATAATCCAGCTGGATAAATAACTGGTACTTCGACAGGAACCCCGCATCAATCTGATCCGTGTTCCGGATATAATCGATCACAAAATTGCTATCCTTCGCCAACTGATCCAACCACACCTTTGCTCTCTTACTGTAAGCAATATGATGCCCCCCGTTCTCTGCCAGCGCAAGCACGCGAAATCGCTGTGCCTGCACCGTACTACAAAAAAGTATAAGTATTATAATTGCCTTCATCATAGTTAAGCTTTTTTCGCCTTCCCTAATCCGACTTTAAACTTATCCGGCGTACCTGTCACTTTGATATTCATAAACCGGATTGTCTTGTTTTTATCCCTATACTCAATCGCATCTTCCTGGTCCGGATTTACCTCTTCTTTCTTCCTGCCAAACAAACCCTGCCATCCTGCACTCGTCACCACCTTCATCGGCACTCTCAGGTAATATTCCATACTGAAATCCAATCCCTGCTTACCTGATATTTCTATAAACCCAAGTGATGAGTTGATATTCATGTTCGGAATTTCAAGTACCCCGTTCTTCAGGGTCAGCTTATTCCTCAACGTATCAAAGTTAATCTTGTTCAGATTCTTATCTTTAAAATAACTCGCCATTGCCTGCATAGGCGTAAAATTCACCAGACTACCATTCCTGATATCCACATCCAGCGTAGCCTCCGAGTCTTCCAGTCTTGGTGTCAGATCAGGATGCATCAGCACACGACACCTTACCTGTCCAAACAACCTTCCCTTCACATTCTTATTAATCACATAGTCCTGCCCAAAGTAATCCAGCTTCAACATCATCTTTTCAATATTCACATCATTGAACCGGGTCCTGCTTCTGAACATAATCTTTGCCGGGTCAGAACCATCAAAATGTCCTCTCAGACCAATAGTACCTTCTGCAATATGCATTCCCAGTGTATCAATATACAGGTGATGATTTTGCTGCATGCGCATCTTCGTCGTAAAGTCCTTTATCCACAAATGATGGTACTTCACTCTTCCTACTGCCGCATCCACTGTAATATCAGTAAATGGTACGTTAAATATGTTGAACGCACTTTTATGAATAGAATCCGTCACCGTATTTCTCACCATGGCAGGTGCTACCAATGGCTTATCATCTTCCTCCTCCACACCTGAGAATTTATAATTCGTCAGCTGGTCCACATCCAGTTTTTCAGATTTGAATGTCAGGAAGTTCGGTTTCCTCTTCAGCGTAGTATCCTTTCCATAAAACAGCCGGCCACTGATATCAAAGTCACTGTTACCAATCTTACCTGTCAGCGTATCAATGCGCACAAAACGGTTATTACCGTACATAATCGTACCATTGATTTTCTCCAGCTGGATCGGGTGTACTTTCAATGACCCGGATATATTCGCAATATGCAGTTTGGCGAATTTGAAGATTGAATCGTACTTCATATCACACTTGGCCCGAAGCCAGAGATTACTGGCTACCTCATGCTGATAATCTTTTGGCACATAGTTTTTGCTGATTTTCCCCAGCAGGTCATTCATAGCCAGGTGCTGTGATTTCAGGTCAAATGCAATCTGGGTCTTACCCCTCTTCACCTTATCAAACCACAACTGGTAATTAATTACTCTCGCACTCAGTTTCAGATCCGTACTATCTATCAGTCCACCAAAATTACGCATCAGCAGGGCAGTGTCATTGATGGCCACTTCAGTACCAAAATCATGAAATGCATGCGGATAGTATTTAAATGCTGCATTTAGTTTTTCCATCCTGAAAGTACCTTTTGGTAATGGATCCGGATGCAGCAACTGGTTCACAGATGTCTCCAGGGACAATGCAATGTTAAAGCCATTGATCTCTTCTTTTGCCTTTCCTGCTTTAGCAGAATCAAAGGCCAGCACATCACTCATCAATATCTTTTTACTATGCACATTAAACGTCACCTTCACAGGTTGCTGGTGCTTATGGAATACCGCAGGCAGATCGCTCAGAGAACCACTCAGCATAATATCAGATTGCCCCACACGCAATGCCAGGCTGTCCAGGGTCACCATCCCATTCTTCATATTTGCATGCAGGTTCATATTACGCACCATATGCGGATAACCAGGAATCCGGAAAGTCAGGTTACTCACCGTCAGTTCACTCTGAATACCTTCTTTCAGTTTACCCAGTGACGCTTCCGGTAGTTGCATATCTACCAGCTCCCTGAAGTTCATGTTCAGGCTGATGTGCCCTGTTACTTTTTGCAGGTCTTTGATTCCCAGGAAAGCGCCGATGAACTCCAGCTCCAGTTCTGAATTCACCTGCATCACAATCTTAGGATCTGTAAAGTCGCGCATCACAAAGTTGCCCTTGAAAACACCCTTTTCAGGCAACGCACTCATATTCAGAATATGCAGTTCTGATGTCTTAAGGGAATGTTCTTTACCATTGGTATAATATCCTTTAAAACTCAGACTGTCTACTTTCTTATTAGCATCCGGATTCAGGAAGTAAGCATTTTCACAACCGAAGTTGACAGCGATAAATGGCATTTCACCATCTCCCAGTTTTCCCTTCATAATCCCCTTAAAAGAAATCCGGCCATCGTATTTAAAATGATTCAGCTGTTCCGTTACACTGGCAGGCGCAAAGGACAATAAGAGGTTGATATCCGGCTTGTCGCCTTCCAGCTTTATATCTACCAGGTTGCCATGAGACATGTCCAGGGAACCGGTTACATTAAAGCTCGCCTGTTCCAGTTTCAGTTTGCCTACAGGGAGGTTCAGCAACTGCTTTTTACTATCATAACTCAGTTTCAGGTTGGTCTCAATATTTTTTCGCCTGAATAGCACCGTATCGCCGGGGGTAATATAATCTACTACCTGCTTGCCTTCCATTGTAGCATCGATCAGGTCACCTTCCATTTTGAACGATGTTTTGATCTTGTCGATATGCGTAGCAACGTGTGATCCCATCACCTTATCGGTATACGAGATGTCCAGGTTTCTCAGAATAATCTTCTTGATGTCCAGGTTCATTGGTGAAGATTCCGCTGCTACAGTTGCGGAAGAATCTGACTGAATACGGTTAGCCTCCACAATATCGATCTTCCCGTTCTGCTCTTTCACCAGGTGCAGGTAGCCATTCTTTACCACAAGGGCTTTAATATTAAATTTCTGACGAATGACATCCGGCAGACTAAATCCGACAAACAATCTTTCAACCTTGTACAAAGGCTTACCCGTATGCTGTTTATTAGCATAAAATGTTACATCCTTCAGTCCGATAGATACGTAAGGAAAATTTTCAAATGGGGCGATGTTACTCCCACCCACTACGAGATCACCGGGCAACTGCTTATTCAGTTCCCGCAATGCCATCTGTGTCAATCGTTCCTGCTGAGTATACAAAATAAGAGAGGCGATCCCTAATAATGCCAGCATAGACCCTAATACGATATACAGGATACGAAAAATACGTTTCCGTGTCTTCATGCTTCTTTAATGATGTAGGTTGAGACTTGTTTGATAGATTTCCGCAAAATTAACCAGAACCCTATAAAATAAAAATATTTTATATGTATATAAGACGCTTCCCGGCGCTTTTTACCCCCATCATTTACCGAATCAGTAAAAAGTGCCACAATAGCCCCTTATTCTACCATCAGATACTCATAAAATCCGGTAATTTTGTACAATCAATAACAATCAGCACAATGGCTCGCGCTACAATACCGGTTTATGATGTCTGTACCATAGACAAAAACGGGCAACCGTTGCACCTCATGGTTGAAGACTTTGCCGGTTACCTCGACAAACACTACCAGGCAAGGCATCATCCGCACAGGCATGCCTTCTATCACCTGGTGATGTTCACAAAAGGTAGCGGATCCCATACCATCGACTTTGTCAAATTCGATGTACAGCCTTTTCAGATCTACTTCATGGCACCAGGCCAGGTACACAGCTGGGACTTTAAAAGCCGTACCGACGGATATATCATTCACTTCGCCGCCGACTTCTTCCGTTCCTTCCTGCTCAATCCGAATTACCTGGACCAGTTCAGCTTCTTCAGTGGCAACAGCCAGCAATCCGTTTGCCAGCTCCCTGCTTACATCCATGCTGAAGTAACCGAACTGTTCGAAAGACTGCTGCGGGAAGCGAATCAGCATCCCCAGCTCAATATAGACATGATCTGCCTGCGGCTGCTGGAGCTCTTCATTACTGTAGAGCGCCATACCACCAGGCCGGGAACCGCTGCCCTGACAGGACATACTTCTATGCAGCTGCGCAACTTCCAACAGCTTATTAATCAGTACTTCCGTACTAAAAGACTGCCAAAAGATTATGCCGCTATGCTGTACATAACGCCCAACCACCTCAATGCATTGTGCAGAGAATTGCTGGGTAAAACCGCCGGTGATGTGATTCGTGACAGGATCCTCCTGGAAGCTAAACGACTGCTAACCAATGCAGATATGAGTATTCTCGAAATCGCGTACGATCTCAACTTTAAAGACAACTCTTACTTCACCCGTTTCTTCAGAAATTATGAGGGAATCACTCCCGAAGAATTCAGAAAGAAATTCATTACTCAATAATATGTGTGCAGAAAAAATCGAAAAACGGCCCAACCTCTTCCTGAGTATCTGGAAAAACAGATGTCCCGCCTGCCGGAAAGGAAAACTTTTTAAGACGGACAATGCATATGATCTGAAGCACTATACAGAAATGAACGAAAGATGCCCCGTATGTGGAGAAGATCTGCAAAGGGAAATCGGGTTTTATTTTGGTACCGGCTATGTAAGCTATGCTCTCACCGTAGCCTTCAGTGTGGCCACCTTTGTAGCCTGGTGGGTGCTCCTTGGTTTCTCACTCTATGATAGCAGTGTATTCTGGTGGCTGGGTGTCAATGCTATCTTACTGGTTATTCTCCAGCCCCCTATTCAACGTATTTCCAGAACCATCTGGCTCGTATTCTTTGTCAGGTATAATCCTGATATAAAAACAGGACACTATCACCACTAAAAGTGGTCCAGGTCCTTAGGTCAGCTCAGAATATTGATATATAAAATGGTTGTGGGAACAATAATATAAAGAGAAGATCGTTTTGTAAATACAGGCAGCGGGTGTACGAATCCCGCTGCCTTGTCATCTCTGGGGTTTGTTCAATAAAATCTATGGCCTCGTGAATATTTTTGATTAGTTTATCGTCATTGTTGTAGCCTTCCGGCTTATTTCGTTTTCACATTTCCCTTTCGACATCACAAAAGTACAGTCTGTTCTCCCGGAAAAAAATCCCGGAAAACAGGGGTTTTCTTACCTGATCATATTAAAAACAATCTAAATCCAATAATCTCAACCAAGTAGCTATATTTATAAAATATTTTATATATTTCCATCCGGATGGGAACATTATTTACTTTCAGGCGGGTATTAAGCATACTCATTATCATGCTGTTAATTGCCAACAGCGTATTCATCACAAGCTGCTCCAGGTCCAAATCGACGTACCTGGACAGTCTCCAAAACGCTATCCGGAGGGTCCCCGACGAAGCTTCAAGGGTAGAATTATTCCTCCGGCTTGCAAAAAAATTGCAGACCACCGACAGCGCTTTAGCCTTCTCTTACATACAACAGGCACTGAAACTGGAAGAAAAACGGGACAACAAACTCGGAATCGCCAGTGCTCATCTTGCCCTGGGTGAATGGTACCGAACCTACCACGATCCCCAGGAGGCAGAGAAGTACCTGATCCTGGCCAAAGAGGCCCTCAAAAAGGACACCGCCAGGGAAAGCCGCAAGCTCATGGCCATGACACGGATAAATCTCGCCATGGTCATGGGCGACAAAGGCTATGCCCAGCTCCAGGTAGAAGAATACCTGAAAGCCATCCCCGTTCTCGAACAGCTCAATGAACCAAAAATCCTGGGAGCTACCTACCAGAGCCTGGGCGATATCTTCTTTAATAAGGCACAGTACAAAACCGCTACTACATATTATAACAAGAGCCTGGAAACATACGCCGACTCCGCAGCGTTCACAGAAGACATCATCAGCCGGCACCTGAACCTTTCCAGCTGTATGTTCTACCTCGATAGCCTGCAGCAAATGCAGCAGCACCTCTCCGATGCCAAAAAGAAACTGGACTCCATGCCGGGGGACTCTTCGATCCTTTGGGCTTCCTGGTTCGACTACCAGGGACAACTGGATCAGAAGCACCAGATGTACGTACATGCTACCATGATGTTCAATAGTGGTTTGTCCATCGCCCGCCGTTATCAGGATAATACCACCATTTGCCAGAACCTCTATTCCCTGGCAAAACTACATAACCGCCTTGGCCAGTATGATATTGCCATGTCATTCATGAATGAATATACTGCACTGGCATCCTCCCTCAGGGATTATCCCCTGCACATGCCGGCACTCGACCTCATGGCCGATATTGCCTACAAACAAAGTAACTCAGACCAGGGATACCGCTTCCTGCGACAATATATTACCCTTTCAGACAGTATGCAGGAACAGGAAGTGACATCCAAACTGCACGAACTCGAAACACAGTTCCAGACATCGGAAAAAGAAAGACGCATCCTGCAATTGCAACATGAAAACGAAAGACAGGAATTTGCCCTGCAGAAAAACAGGTTGCTCATTTCCCTGATGATCGTGATCATGATCTCCCTGCTGGTAGTTGCAGGATTGAGTTATCTCTTCTACCGCAACGGCCGCAAGCTGCTCACACAACAGGAACAACTGCACCAGTTCGAAGTAGACCGCATCCGCCAGGAACACCACATCTCCCTTTTGAGCGCCATGCTGGAAGGCCAGGAACAGGAACGTACCCGCCTGGCCAGAGACCTGCACGATGGTTTAGGTGGATTATTATCTGGTATCAAACTTGAGCTATCTACCATTCCAACCATCGATGATCTTGAGATCAAACATGATAAGGTAAACAATACACTCCAGCGACTGGATGGTGCCATGGATGAGCTTCGCCGCATTGCCCGCAGCATGATGCCTGAAATACTCATTAAATATGGACTGGGTGAAGCAACCTTAGAGTACTGCCGTGGCCTCAAAAAGACCGGCGTAAATAATATCGTCTGCCAGGTATACAACTTCCATACAGATAGTATGAAACATACCCGCCAGGTAGTACTGTACAGAATTATGCAGGAGCTGGTAAACAATGCCATCAAGCATGCCAATGCCTCCCAGATCCTCGTACTGCTGCAACAAACTGACAACACCATCTTCCTGACCATTGAAGATGACGGCGCAGGCTTTGATACCTCGCAGGGAAATAAACTGAAAGGCGCCGGCCTCGCCAATATCCAGGCCCGTGTAGACTTCCTCGGTGGAAAAATGGAAATTCAATCAGAAATAGGAACAGGAACCACCATCACAATCGAATGTGCAACAAGCGAAAAAAATGATGCATGATAAAGGTTATAGTTGTAGAAGACCACCCCATAATGGTGGAAGGACTGAAGAACATACTGCGTACCGACCTGACCATTAATGTGATCGGGGATTATGGCAATGGGAAAAGCGTACTACAGGCATTAGAAGAAAAAGATCACCCGGATGTCATCCTCATGGATGTAAACCTCCCGGATGTAAGTGGCATAAACCTGACCACTGAAATTAAAAAGAAATACGAGGATATCAAGATCATTGCCCTTAGCGTGCACGATGAGCAACCTGTTATTCACAGCATGCTCCAGAACGGAGCCAGTGGGTATGTATTGAAAAATGCACTGGGCAATGAAATTATCAAAGCCATCAACACCGTGATGGATGGAGAAGAATACCTTTGTACCAGTACCCGCGAAGCACTCAAAAGTGCTGACCAGGACCTGCTCAAAGCCATCCCCCGCATTACCCGCCGCGAAAAGGAAATCCTCCAGCTCATCGGCAAAGGCCTCACCACTATCCAGATAGCAGAACAATTATTTATCAGTACCCATACTGTAGAAAGCCATCGCAAGAACCTGATGGAAAAGTTCGGTGTGAACAATACCACCTCGGTTGTAAAACTCGCTGCCGAATACAAACTATTGTAACTGGGAATATACCTGCAACTTCGCTGTATCTGTCACCGCTATGCTCTTGCCGGATACAGCGATAGCCTGCTCCTGGATCAGTTCACTCATCACCCTGAAAGCCGTTTCATACGTCGTACCTGTATAAGATGCCAGGTCCTGCCTGCTCAGAATCAGGTCTATATTTCCCTCAGCATCCTGCCCAAACTTCTCTGCCAATAATAATAAGGCATACGCCACCCTTCCCTTCACCGGCATATTCACCAGGTTCCGCATCTTCTGCTCAGAATCCTGTAACTCCGTGGCATAAAAGAGCATCATCGCATACAGGAATTCATGATTCACCTTCAGTGAGGCCTGGAAAAATTCAAGGGGAATAAAACAAACTTCCACTGGCTCCAAAGCCGTGGCTGATACGGGATATAACTGGGTGCTCCCCACTCCCCTGTGCCCTACAATATCTCCCCTGCGGGCAAAACGCACAATCAATTCCTTCTCCTCTCCCCAGTGCTTATGCACCTTTACCGAACCACTAAATAAAAAGAAAATACCCTGTACCGGGTCTCCCTCCTTAAATAACAACCCGCCTTTTTTAACAGTATAGGTTTGCTTGTGTGCCTGTATAGCAGGTCTCCATTCGGGTACACAAAGCCGGCAGAACATACAGGTGCTTAAGTCGCAACCTGATTTATCTTTCTTCATTGCTCTTTTTTTTGATCAATGCCTGCACTTCGGCAGCTATATTACGCAAACGTACTACTTCTCCCACTACTATCACAGCAGGATTTGCCATTCCTTCGTGTTGTGACTTATAATAGATGTCAGTCACCGTGCCAACTACCATCTTATCCCTCCCGGTAGTAGCCTCCTGGATAATAGCTACCGGCAGATCCTTTTTCCCGTGCCTGGCAAAGATCTCCATAATCGCTTCCAGTTTGCTCATGGCCATTAATATAATGACAGTAGCCGTAGAACGGGCCGCCAGTTCAATATCCCCCGAAATATCCCCCGTTAGCGTTGTACCGGTCGTTACCCAGAAACTTTCTGTCACCCCCCTGCTGGTCAATGGAATCATCTGGGACTCCGCCGCTGCCAGGGCACTGGAAATGCCCGGAATCACCTCCACCTGTATCCCTGCTGCATTAGCAGCTGCAATCTCCTCCCCTGCACGGCCAAATACAAACGGATCCCCCCCTTTCAACCTCACCACATGCCCATGACTAAAAGCATATTCTACAATCAGGTGATTGATTTCCTGCTGAGACAGAGAATGGCACCCGTACCGCTTACCTACAAACTTCAATACCGCCCCCGGCCGGGCATAACCCAACAATTCCTCATTTACCAACGCATCATAAAGAATGACATCCGCCCTCTTTAATACATTAATAGCCTTTAGCGTAATCAACTCCGGATCACCCGGCCCAGCACCTACAAGGGATAATTTTGCCATACTTAATTAATATTACAAATAATTATATGTGATATAAATCATAACAATCACTATAAAAATACAATCATTATTCTTAATTTCATGATGCAAATCATAGAAAAAGGAAGAATTTCAGCGCTCAATCAGGAAAAAGCAATCATATTAAATATTTTATCATAAACAACCTTCTGCTTCTTATCAACCATGAAAATAGTAATCATTGGCAACGGAATGGTAAGCTATAAGTTTTGTGAGAAGATCCTCTCCAAGACCCACGCTACACCACCTCAGATCACGATATTTGGCGAAGAGCCCCGCCCCGCTTACGACCGGGTGCACCTGAGCGAATTCTTCGCAGGCAAAACTGCGGACGACCTCCTCCTCGCTCCCGCCTCCTGGTACAGCGAAAATAATATTCGCCTGCATTTAGGAGACCCTGTCCAACATATCGACCGTGAAAATAAAACCGTTCATTCCTACAAAGGTATCAACGAATCCTATGATTATCTCATATTTGCCACAGGTTCAGCCGCTTTTGTTCCCCCCATTCCCGGCGTTGACAAAAAAGGCGTATTCATTTACCGTACCATCGAAGACCTGGAACTCATGCGCGATTACGCTCCCAAAGCAAAACGTGGTGTAGTTATAGGTGGTGGTCTCCTGGGCCTGGAAGCTGCCAAAGCCCTCCTGGACCTCGGTATCCCCGATACCCACGTCATCGAATTTGCCCCCCGGCTTATGCCCCGCCAGATCGATGATGCCGGTTCACGCATCCTTCAGTCCAAACTCAACCAACTCGGCCTGGAAATTCATACCAATAAGAACACCTCTATTATATTAGGTGACGACACCATTACAGGATTACAATTTGCTGACGACTCCGTCCTTGAAGCCGACATGCTCGTTATTTCAGCTGGTATTAAACCCAGAGATGAACTTGCAAAACTCTGCGGCCTGGATACCGGTCACCGGGGAGGTATCGTAGTAAACGACCACCTGCAAACCACCGATCCGGCCATCTTTGCCATTGGTGAATGTGCCCTGCATAATGGTATGGTCTATGGCCTCGTAGCCCCCGGTTACGAAATGGCGGAAGTTGTTGCTACCAATCTTAGCAGTGGCGATAAATCTTTCACCGGCTACGACATGAGCACCAAACTCAAACTCATCGGCGTTGACGTAGCCAGCTTCGGTGATCCCTTCACCGGCCGCCCTATTGTATATGAAGACACCATGAAAGGTATCTACAAACGTATTAATGTCTCTGACGATGGTAAGACCCTCATAGGCGGTATCCTCGTTGGCGAAGCAGAAGCTTACAATATGCTGCTGCAAACCGCTAAGAACAAAGTAATACTGCCCCCAAATCCGGAAGATGTGCTGCTCGGTGCCCGCGGAGGTGCCACAGAGGCAGGTCCCGGGGTATTAGGCCTGCCGGACGATGCCATCATCTGCAGTTGCGAAAGCGTTACCAAAGCAGCCATCTGCCAGGCAGTGGAAGCAGGCCATGAATCTCTCAATGATGTAAAGAAATGTACCAAAGCCGGTACCTGCTGTGGTGGTTGTGTTCCCATGGTCAAAGACCTGATCACCTCTACCATGAAAGCACAGGGCAAATACATCCGCAACGTACTCTGTGAACACTTCCATTATTCCCGCCAGGAATTATATGACCTCATCAAAGTAAAACAACTGTATACCTTCGACGAGGTCCTGGATACCTACGGTCAGGGCGATGGCTGCGAAACCTGCAAACCCGTAGTCGCCTCTATCCTCGCCAGTCTCTGGAACGAACTCATTCTCGACAAAGGCAATGACACCGTACAGGATTCCAACGACCGCTTCCTGGCCAATATCCAGAAAGGCGGCACCTATTCCGTAGTACCCCGTATCCCGGGAGGCGAAATTACCCCTGCTAAATTACTGGTCATCGCACAGGTGGCCCTTAAATACAATCTCTACACCAAAATCACCGGTGGTCAGCGTATAGACCTCTTCGGAGCTCACCTCAGCGATCTGCCTTCCATTTGGGAAGAATTGATCGCTGCGGGCTTCGAGAGCGGCCATGCGTACGGCAAAGCACTCCGCACTGTGAAAAGTTGTGTAGGTTCTACCTGGTGCCGTTTTGGTCTGCACGATAGCGTAAGCTTTGCCATTCAGATCGAAGAACGTTACCGTGGTTTGCGTGCACCTCACAAGATTAAATCAGCCGTTTCAGGCTGTATCCGTGAATGTGCAGAAGCCCAGAGCAAAGACTTTGGCATCATCGCGACAGAAAAAGGCTGGAACCTGTATGTAGGGGGAAATGGTGGTTCCAAACCACAGCATGCCATCCTGCTCGCTTCAGACCTGGATAGTGAAACCTGCATCCGCTACATTGACCGCTTCCTCATGTTCTATATTAAAACGGCCGATCCCCTCACCCGTACCGCTACATGGCTCAACAAACTGGATGGCGGTATCACCTACCTCCGCAACGTAGTCGTAAACGATAGCCTGGGTATCGCCAATGAGCTGGAAGCAGAAATGCAATCACTCGTAGACAGATATAAATGCGAATGGAAAGAGGTAGTTGACAATCCCGAACTGCGCAAGCGATTCAATCACTTCGTGAACGCTCCCGGCGAAAAAGACCCTACCGTAAAATTCGATCATCTCAGAGAACAAAAAAAAGCTGCCGAATGGAAGTAACTACCGACACCCAGAAAGAATGGGTACTTGCCTGCCATACCACAGACGTGCCTCCTAATGGTGGAGTATGTGTAAAACTGGGCGATGAACAGGTTGCCCTGTTTTACTTTGCCCGCAGAAACGAATGGTATGCCACCCAGAACCTTTGCCCACACCGCCAGCAGATGGCCCTGAGCCGGGGTATGACCGGCACCCAGGAAGGAGAACCGAAAGTTGCCTGCCCTTTTCATAAGAAGACATTCTCACTGAAAGACGGCCGCTGTCTCACAGACGAGCATGAATGCAGCATTACGACTTACCCGGTGAAAGTGATAGAAAATAAAGTATATATAGGATTATATAATCCGGTGGCGATCATGTAAATTACGATTGTACCTGTCATGTACTGAATGATTACAGTGAAACAATCGTAACTAACACCACTCAACCAGAATTTATGAAGCTACTGTTCCGCACCGGAGCATTCTCCATTTTGCTGAGCGCAATCTCCTACCTCAATGTTGATGCGCAGTTTTCTATCGGAGCACAATTAAGGACTCGTACTGAGTACCGTGATGGACAAGGAGCTCCTCTTCCAAAGGGATCGAATCCCGCCGTATTTACATCCCAGCGTACCCGCCTTATGGCCGGGTTCACCGGTTACCGCTTCAAACTGGGTGCTACTATCCAGGATGTGAGGGTATGGGGGCAGGACGTATCTCTGATTAACAGGACAACGACACAGGATCTCAATGGCCTGATGGTACACGAAGCCTGGGCAGAAGTTATGCTCCTCGATACCGTGTACAAAAACAAAGCCCTGAACCTGAAAGTCGGCCGACAGGAAATTGCATATGACGATATGCGTCTACTGGGTAACCTGGACTGGCTGCAACAAGGCCGTCGCCACGATGCTGCCATCCTGAAGTACGAAACAGGCCCTTTCCAGTTACACCTGGGAGGCGGCTTTAATCAGAACAGGGAAAACACCACCGGCACAATCTATAATGAAACCCCTCCGGGCAATTACACCGCAACTACCAATGCAGGTACCATGTACAAAGCCATGGAATTCCTCTATGCCGGCAAAAAATTTAAGAAGGGTAATATGTCATTCCTCTTCTTCGCCGACCAGTTCTCAAAGTATCACACCGATACTGTGAATGGTGTAGCTACCAAGGTATATGAACAGGCTACATACACCCGTATGACCACCGGGCTGTTTTATACCAACACTTTTGATAAGTGGACAGTATCTGCCTCCGGCTACTATCAGTTTGGCAAAGGCGCAACCGGTCTGAAACTGAATGCAGCCACCCTGAATGCAAACTTTATGTACCAGGTATCCAAACCATTCAGCGCCGGCGCAGGTGCAGACTTCGCCACAGGGGGTACCTCCTCCGATGGCAAAACCAGCAATGCCTTCGACTTCCTGTATGGTACCCCACATAAATACTGGGGCTATATGGACTACTTCTATGTAGGCAGTCCTTTCGGCAACCGGGGCCTGCAGGACTACTATATCAAAACAAAATACAAACCCAATACAAAATGGACACTCACCGGCGATCTGCATGAATTTCTCGCCAGCAGTGAAATTCCAGGGTACGATACCCGCCGTTTTGGGGAAGAACTGGATATCGTAGGCAACCTTGCCCTGACAAAAGTAGTCAGCTTCGAAGCCGGCTATAGCCACTTCTGGAGCACCAATGCATTAACATCCGCAGGCGTTAAGAATGTTGCAAATGCTAAAAGCAATAGTAACTGGGCTTACTTAATGATCATCATCAAACCGGATTTTATTTTCAGGTAAAGGATTAAGACAGCCGTTTTCGAATAATAAGATTGAATCAAAAGAAAAATTATCCGATTTATCCGGATACGGTATCGCCATGCCATTACTCAACCAAAAAAACTCATTGCACTATGTCGCAAAACAACCAGCTCACGACTCTTCCGCTATTCTCTTTGAATAGCATTAACATGCGCACCTTTCACATTACCTGGCTCATGTTCTTTGTTTGCTTCTTCGGCTGGTTCGGCCTTGCACCGCTCATGCCCACCATTCGTGAAGACCTCGGCCTCTCCAAGGGACAGGTAGGCAATATCATCATTGCATCTGTGTCAGGAACCATCCTGGCCCGCCTGATCATCGGTAGGCTTTGCGATACATGGGGGCCCAGAAAGACAGCTATCCGGTTGCTGATCGCAGGTTCACTGCCTGTTTTTCTCGTGGGCCTGAGCCGGGACTATACCACCTTCTTACTTTTCCGCTTAGCCATCAGCGTAATAGGCGCTTCCTTTGTAGTGACACAATATCATACCTCCATGATGTTTGCCGCCAATATCAAAGGCACTGCCAATGCAGTAACCGGCGGCTGGGGTAACCTGGGTGGTGGTGTCACCAACATGGTAATGCCTGTTATTTTTGCAACCATAGTAGGCTTTGGGTTTACTAAGTCTGAAGCATGGCGCTATGCAATGATCATTCCCGGCATCATGATGCTGATCGTAGCATTCCTGTATGCCCGCTTTACAAAAGATACTCCAAACGGTAACTTCGATGAAATAGATCATCACGCCGGTAAAACCAAAACAGATTATACCATTCTTGCCGACTGGCGCATCTGGGCATTAACACTTGCATACGCTATGTGCTTTGGTATGGAGATCACCTTCGACAATGTCGCATCACTTCACTTTGTAGATACTTTCCACTTATCACAAAGCAGTGCAGGCTTTTGGGCGGGCGTATTCGGATTCATGAATCTCTTTGCCCGTGCCATGGGGGGGATCGTTTCGGATAAGGTAGGTGCCCGCTTCGGACTGAAAGGAAAAGGCCGCCTGCTCGCCATCGTATTATTACTCGAAGGTATCGGCCTGCTGTTCTTCGCACAGGCAGGCAATCTCACACTGGCTATCATCTCCATGCTCAGCTTTGCACTCTTCCTCAAGATGGCCAATGGCGCTACTTACGGCATCGTACCCTTCATCAATAATAAGAATATCGGACTGGTGAGCGGCATCGTAGGTGCAGGCGGTAACCTGGGTGGAATGCTCTTTGGCTTCCTCTTTAAGTCTGAGTCTATCACATATGTACAGGCATTCACTTATATCGGCTACATCGTAATCGGTGTCTCGCTCATCGTGATGCTCACAAGATTCATCAGTAAACCGGCGAAATCATGGCTTCCTATAAAACAACCTGTTGCTATTGCGGAGTAGGATGCGGCATTGTCGTGCATCAGGACCGTCAGGGAAAAATCCAGGTAGAAGGCGATAAGGATCATCCTGTAAACAGGGGCATGCTCTGCTCCAAAGGAATGAACCTGCACTATACCGTAATGGACACCAGCGATAGGTTGTATTATCCTGAAATGCGCTACAACCGCCACTTACCCAGGCAACGCGTTTCCTGGGATCAGGCCCTGGACCGCACCGCGGCTGTGTTTACACAAATCATTCAGCAATATGGCCCGGATGCAGTAGCTTTCTACGCATCCGGGCAATGCCTTACCGAAGAATACTATGTAGTCAATAAACTCATCAAGGGCTTCATCGGTAGCAATAACATAGATACCAATTCCCGGCTCTGTATGAGCAGTGCAGTTGCCGCTTACAAACTGGCCCTGGGCGAAGACAGTGTACCCGGTGCCTACGATGACCTTGAACTCGCTGATTGTATTTTCGTAGCAGGTGCCAATCCTGCCTGGTGCCACCCTATTCTCTGGCGGCGGGTGGAGGCTGCAAAAGCCGCCAATCCCGATTTAAAGATCATCGTCAGCGATCCCCGCGTTACACAAAGTTGCGCCACAGCAGACCTGCATTTGCAGATTCACCCGGGTACAGATATCGTATTACATCATGCCATTGGTCGCATCTTAATTGAACAGGGCCATATCGATCCATTATTCATCCGCGATCACACCGATGGTTTTCAGCAATACAGGGAGATAGTGATGGAACGCAGCATTGCCAGTGCTGCTGAGATCTGTGATATACCGGAAGCAGCCATCTGCGAAGCTGCCTCCTTAATTGGCAATGCCTCAGGATTCATGACCCTCTGGACCATGGGCCTCAATCAAAGCGTAGTAGGTGTAAGGAAAAACCTGAGCCTGATCAATCTGCACCTCATCACAGGACAAATAGGCAAACCCGGTGCTGGACCATTCTCACTCACTGGTCAACCCAATGCCATGGGTGGCCGCGAAGTAGGCGGCCTGTCCAACCTGCTGCCTGCACATCGTGTATTGGACAATCCCGCTCATCGTAAAGAAGTACAGGAATTCTGGGGAGGTGTGCCCCTCTCCGAAAAACCCGGCCTCACGGCGACAGAAATGTTCACTGCCCTCAACGATGGCAAATTGAAAGCCATCTGGATCATGTGCACCAATCCGCTCGTCAGCTTACCGGATGCACGCCTTGCAGAAGCGGCATTAAAGAAAGCAAAGTTTGTAGTGGTACAGGAAATATCCAATCGTCCCGAGACCCTGCAATATGCAGACGTCATTCTTCCTGCCGCAGCCTGGACGGAAAAGGAAGGCACGATGACGAATGCAGAACGTCGCATCAGTTACCTGCAAAAACTGACCACGCCCCCTGGCGAAGCATTGCCTGATGCAGAGATCATCTGTCGCTTTGCACGCAAAATGGGCTTCCATGGCTTTGACTACGAAAATGCAGCCGCCATCTATGCTGAACATTGCCGCCTTACCGCCGGCACCAACATCGATGTAAGTGGCCTGAACTATACCACCTTACAGGAGAAACGTACCGTACAATGGCCTTATCCACAGGGAGCAACAGGCGATGGTACCCCACGTCTTTTCACAGACCAGACCTTCTATACCCAAACCGGCAAGGCCGTAATTCACTCCTTCCCGGATGGTAATAATTCTACTCCTCCTGATCCGGAGCTGCCACTTATTCTTACCACGGGCCGCATCCGCGATCAGTGGCATACCATGAGTAAGACGGGGAAAGTGAGCAAACTGAAACAACATATTCCTGCCCCATTGCTGGAAATTCATCCTGACGATGCGGAAGAAAGAGACATCAAAGCAGATGACATCGTTGAGATTTTCAATGCTAACGGCAACGTACGTGTGAAAGCACAGCTCAGTACCAATATTAAGAAAGGTGTTGTCTTCCTCCCCATGCACTGGGGCAAAACGCTGAACAGTGATCTGAACAGGGCAAACAACCTGACACATACACTGGTAGATCCTATTTCAAAACAACCTGACCTTAAATACAGTGCTGTGCAGGTACGACGCTTTCAAAAGCCTGCACAGCGCATCATTATCATTGGTGCGGGAGCCGGTGCCTGCGGATTTGTAAAATCCTACCGCGCACTCAATACTACAGACGACATCACTGTATTCAGCAAAGAAAATCTTCCCTTCTATAACAGGGTGATGCTACCTGACTATATCAGTGGTACCCAGCAATGGCAGCAACTGGTGAAGATGACAGATGAGGAAGAAGCAGAATTAAATGTCAACCTGCTCAGAGGTATCAGTATCGTCGATATAGATCGCAGGAACAAAACCGTCACAGATAGCCTGGGCAATGAACACCAGTATGACATCCTCATCCTGGCCATGGGTTCAAGGGCAGCCATGCTCAAAGGTGTACCACCCCTGCCCGGCGTGTTTACCATGCGTAACCGGATGGATGCCGATGCCTTCATAAAACACATAGATCCTGCAAAAGGCAAAGTGATGATAGCCGGCGGTGGCCTCTTAGGAATAGAACTCGCCGCCTCCCTCAGGGAGATCGGGATGGAAGTAGGTGTCTTACAACGTACATCCCGCCTCATGTCGGCTCAACTGGATAAACTGGGTAGCCAGTTATTGTACGAAGAGCTCACTGACAGGGGAATAGAAATCCTGTACAATGATGAGATAGAACGCTTTACAGGTATCCGGCACTTAGATGGCATCCGCTTAAAAAGTGGCCGGCATGTACCCTGCCAGGCAGTAGTACTGTCCATCGGTACTTCTCCAAACATAGAACTGGCGCAGGCTTCGCAGCTTAACTGCAACCGGGGAGTAATCGTGAATGATTACATGCAAACCAGTGATCCTGATGTATTTGCTATCGGTGAAATCGCAGAGTTCAAAGGTACACTCTATGGTATCACTGCCGCGGCCGAACAACAGGCCGCTGTAGTAGCCAAATTCCTCAGTGGTGATATCAGCACTTACTACCAGGGTTCACTCTTTATGAACATCCTGAAGATGCATGGTACTGACCTTTGCGCTATGGGTACAGTGGAAACACCTAATGATCCTGCTTATGAAGAAGTAGTGTTCATCGATAAATCAAAGCGTTATTATAAGAAGTGTGTCATTCACAATGACCGCCTCATTGGTGCCATATTAATAGGTGACAAATCGGAATTCCTGGAGTTCAGAGACCTGATTGCCAACAAAACAGAATTGTCAGAGAAGCGATTAGCCTTGCTGCGGTCGAACAGGAAGGCAACACCTGTGATCGGAAAACTCATTTGTAGCTGTGGCAGTGTGGGAGAAGGCAATATAAAGGAGAAGATCAAAGAAGGAATACATACCCTGGAAGGGATCTGTCAGGCCACAGGTGCGGGTACCGGCTGTGGTAGCTGCAGACCGGAAGTAAAAGCAATTCTCGAAAAGGTATTACAGCCATGCTAAAGAAAACACAATCCATACAGATCAATTTTCCTGGAGGTATTATCTCTCCGGGTCACCTCCTGTCTATCTTAGAGATCGCGGAAACTGCAAAAATTTCTGAAGTACGCTTCGGTCAACGGCAACAACTGATCATTGAAGTCTCCTCCGGAACAGCCCCATTATTCGCAGATCATGTCAGCACGACACCTAATATAATCAGTTCCTATCCGGCCACCGGGATCTTCATTTCCAATAGCTGGCTTTCTGAAGGCATCTATAAAGACGTGTTTGAAATGCTGAACTATGCACCAAAACTCAAGATCAATGTATGTGACAGCAGGAATACCTTTACGCCCTTCTTTACCGGCCATCTGAACTGGATTGCAGGCGCACAGCCTAATTACTGGCATCTCGTTATCCGCTACCCACAGAGCAACCAGCTCTTTGCATGGCCGGAGCAAC
This sequence comes from Chitinophaga silvisoli, assembly GCF_003412465.1. Taxonomy (GTDB): domain Bacteria; phylum Bacteroidota; class Bacteroidia; order Chitinophagales; family Chitinophagaceae; genus Chitinophaga; species Chitinophaga silvisoli. The sequence goes on along the minus strand of NZ_QTJV01000001.1, from coordinate 1,018,353 downwards.
TTTATACCAATCATATCGGTGAATTGAGCAGACAACTGGAAGCACAACTGCTGAACAATGAACCCATTACCGGTGTTCCGGTAGATAAAGACCTGAAACTACCTGATTTTCACCTGCCTTATTACGAGGGTTTTAATAAGTACGATCAGTACTACTGGCTGGGCATTTATCGCCGCAATGAATATTTTCCTGTCTCATTTTTGAAAGGACTCTGTCATATCTGTCTTGAAACAAAGACGGGACAGCTCTATGCTACTCCCTGGAAATCCCTGATCATCAGGAACATTGAGCAGGAACACCGCCCGCTCTGGGATTATCTTTTAGGGAAGTATGGTATCAATGTAAGACATGCAGCCAATGAACTGAACTGGCAGATCCCCGACAACAATGAAGATGCTTTGGTACTCAAACGTCACATCATCAGGTACTTTGATAGTGCGGATGTACGTACATACGGGCTTTGCTTCAGCGTTGGTCATCACTGCTTTGGCGGCATCGTTATCACACAGCAGGAGGCAAAGTACAAGACAGCACTGAAAGGGCAGCTGCGTTATGATATCAGCTATACACCGGACTTCAATCCCAATTCAGGCACCCTGATCAATTATCGCTCCGGTGTAGCCAAAGAACACCTGGGACCATATATCACCTCGCTCTGCAAGTACTTTTATGAAAGGCATAATACAGATGATCCGCTGCCGGGTTACGTTGCAGCACATACGGCTCCTGTACCACCTGTAGAGAAATATGTGTATCAGTGTCCTGCATGCCTGAGTATCTATGATGAACAGGCAGGTGATCCTGCACAGGACATCACACCCGATACCCCCTTTGCGCACATATCAGATCACTACCGGTGCCCGCTGTGTGAAGGGCCTGCCAGGGCATTTAACAAAATAGCCTATTCTGCACTAACAGCCTGATTTCGCCCTGCACTGCTTCCCCCTCGTGACTAAAAACCGCTTTAACAATACATTTGCATTTTTACCATACACCCTCCCCCACTACCTTACACACCATTCTCATCCTTTTGGCCTTATAAAAAGAGGCAAAAAACGGTGAATTCACTACAAAATCCGATCATTAAGTATTATTTTTGCGCTGCAAATCGCGTAAAAAAAATAATATGTCTCCTAAATCGGCGCCTGACATCGTATTGATCGGTGCAGGCATAATGAGTGCAACGCTAGGCGTATTGCTGAAAGAATTACAACCGGAGCTGACAATAGAAATCTTCGAACGACTGGACGTGATCGCCGGAGAAAGCTCGGATGCCTGGAACAATGCTGGTACAGGCCATTCTGCTTTCTGTGAGCTGAACTACACTCCGGAAAAGCAGGATGGATCTATCGACATCGGAAAAGCGATTAAGATTGCAGAATCTTTTGAAATCTCAAAAGAATTCTGGTCATTCCTCGTACAGGCAGGCTGCGTAAACTCGCCGGGCAACTTTATACAAGGCGTTCCTCACATGAGCTTTGTATGGGGAGAGAAAAACGTAGAATATCTCAGGAAACGCCAACAGGCGCTTTCCGCCAATAATCTCTTCAAAGGCATGGAATTTTCCGAAGACCCTGAGGTGATCAAAAAATGGATCCCACTGGTAATGGAAGGCCGTGACCCTAACGAAAAAGTAGCAGCTACCCGTATGGATGCTGGTACTGACATCAACTTCGGTGCCCTCACCCGCTCTCTCATCGCTTATCTGCAACAACAACCCGGTGTTCACCTTCACCTCGAACACGAAGTGAAAGACCTGGACCAGAGCGAAGATGGTAAGTGGAGACTGAAAGTGAAAGACCTGAAAAATGGTAAAAAAAGAACATTACAGGCGAAATTTGTATTCATCGGTGCTGGCGGTGGCTCACTCCCACTGCTCGAAAAATCTGACATCCCTGAAGGTAAAGGTTTCGGTGGATTCCCTGTAAGTGGTCAGTGGCTGGTTTGTAAAAACCAGGCAATCGTAGAAAAACACGCAGCAAAGGTATATGGTAAAGCTTCTGTAGGTGCACCTCCAATGTCTGTGCCTCACCTCGATACCCGTATGATCGATGGTAAGAAAGCATTGCTGTTTGGACCTTACGCAGGCTTTTCCACCAAGTTCCTGAAAAAAGGTTCCTGGCTGGACCTGCCACGCTCTATCAAGTTCAATAATATCCGCCCCATGCTGGCGGCAGGTCTCGATAACCTTCCATTAACCAAATACCTGATCGATCAGGTACGTCAGTCGCCGGAAGAAAGATTGCAGGCTTTACAGGATTTCCTGCCTGAGGCGAAGATGGAAGACTGGGAACTGGAAGTAGCCGGGCAACGTGTGCAGGTAATTAAGAAAGATCCAGAGCATGGAGGTATCCTGGAGTTTGGTACTGAAGTAGTGAGTGCAGCGGATGGTAGCATTGCCGCACTGCTGGGAGCAAGTCCAGGTGCAAGTACAGCAGTGTCTATCATGCTGGAGTTGCTGAACAGGTGCTTCAAAAAAGAATTAGCCACAGAGGCATGGAGGAATAAATTGCTGCAGATGATTCCGTCTTATGGTAAGAAACTGGCGGATGATCCTGAAATGCTGGAACAGGTGAGATCATGGGCCAACAATGTCCTCGAACTGAAATAAAACAAAAACGCTTTTGCCGGATGGCAAAAGCGTTTTTGTTTAGGAATAAAATAGGGGATATGGATATATCCCCTTTGTTTTAACCTTATCTTATTGTTTCTAAGAGACTTCATTAAAAAATTCTTTACCTCAATCCTCCTGCCTTATACGGTATCCTCACCACCACACTCACATTCTTCCCCGGCTCCATCACCAGATCCAGACTTCCCTCATGCAATGCCGCCATATAAGACATCAGGTAACACACCGGCTGATTGAGCAATTCATTATCAGTATCCCTGAAATAGTTCGCATAGAAATTACCCCTGATTTCAAAATAGCTTTCTTCAAAACTAAATATGAGCTTAGGTAACTGATGACTTGTAGAATGTCGGTTCATCCAGAAATAAAGATTCAATACGAGCTGACGGATCACAAACTCATCGATATATGCATCAATCACTTTCTTTACAGCGGGCAACTCTGTGACGGCGTGCAATACCTTACCATACGGTTCATCCCGGATTAACTGGTTTAAAAACAAGTGCAGGCTCGTCTGCTTTCTATTAAACGCAAAACTCTTGTTTAGCATATATTGTACTATACGCACATTTTGCAATTGAAAGTCCAACTCGATTACCTGCGATTTGATGGCCTCCGTCTGACGGGTGATCCTTCCTTCTACCGATTTTCCATCATATAACGCTATCAGCTCTACGCTGGAAAGAATACTCGCTACAATGGATTTCAGTTCATGAAAGATATCCTCTATAAGCCGGTTGTCCTCAAGGAAATTATATACTGACACAGAAGTTTTCATTTACTACGCTGTTTACAGGCTCCCTAAAGTTGGTTGTCGGCTTAACAATGATGCCGGAGTGTAAAACTAACACTTAATGCCTGTTGTTTTCTATTAACATTATTACTTATATCAGTAAAATATGGCCAATCTGATGTTTTTTCTCAAGATTAAGCATGTCCGCTATAATATCTATACAACCAAACTACCTTTCACTATATTTAAAAAAAAGTTAAAATGCATTTTTATCACCTCTGATTGTATTAAATACCGTCAGGAAAATGATCTTCAGATCCAAATACACTGACCAGTTTTCCATATACCAGATATCATGCTCTATCCTCTTCGCCAGGTGCAGATCATCCGTAATCTCACCCCTGTATCCATTTACCTGTGCCCAGCCCGTAATACCCGGTTTTAAGAAATGCCTGATCATATACTTCTGAATAATCGCAGAAAATTCTTCCGTATGTTTCAGCATATGCGGCCTCGGCCCTACTATCGACATATCGCCCCACAACACATTCAAAAATTGCGGCATCTCATCCAGGTTTGTCTTTCTCATGAATTTTCCCAGCCTGGTAAATCGCTTATCATTCCTGGTCGCCTGCTTACTGTTCGCATCATTGTTCACATACATACTCCTGAATTTCAGACAGCGGAACGTCTTGTTATTACGACCGGTTCTGTGCTGTATAAAGAATACAGGTCCCCTGCTCTCCAGCTTCACCAGCAGCGCCAGCAAAGGTATCAGCCAGCTCAGTAAAAAGATCGTAACACCCAGGCTAAACACCAGGTCGAAGAAACGCTTCCTGATCCTGTTCGCAATATCATCCAGCGGTTCTGATCGCAGTGAAATGATTGGAATGTCATCCAGGTAATCAACATAAATCTGCCTGTTTACAAACATCCTGAAGTCTGGTACAAAACGAAAACGGATGAAATGTTTCTCCGCCTCATGTGCCAGCGTATACAGGTAAGGAAACTGCTCCGGCGATAAAGTGGAATAGATCTCCCTGATGTTATTTGACTGTGCATAATTGATACACTCCTGCAGGTTACCGATCACGGGGTAATACGACAATTCATGCACATTGCTGTATTCTTCAAAATAACCCTCAAAACGGAGGTTACTCTTTCTGCCCAGCAGGTTATCTACCAATTGCTTCGAAAGGTCGTTATAGCCCACAATAACCACTTTCCGCTCTATTTCTTTGCGCTGCAGCAAATAATGCGTCAGCATATAAAAGAAAAGCCTGTCTGCCAGCACGATAATGAGGAAAAGCGTACAATACGTAATGATGAAGATCCGGTTATAGGCCTCTTTATTCAGAAATACAAACAACAATATTAAAAGCAGGTATAGCAGGATGCCCTGTATCGTTTTCCGGGCAATTCTCTCATAAGACATCTGCTGACTCATGAAATAAATACCCGTAGTATACAACGCAATAACCCACGCAATATTTGAAGCAAGTAAAAAAGTGTCTCTATCCAGGTGTACTGGTACTTCTTTTTGCTGTAACCAGTAGGAAACAAAAAAGAAAAAGGCATTCAGGCAAAAGAAATCCATAATCAGGATCTGAATGCTGCATATTTTTAAATAACGGTTTAACATAAAAATAAGTTTTATCCTACTACTACATGTTCTTCAAATCGACCCATAATCCTGCTCACTGACAAATAATTCTCTGCATATGCTCTCCCATTTCCCGCTATTGCTCTCACATCTCCATTTACCGACCGCAGGATGCCTTCGTTGAGTGCCTGCTGGTTTTCTGCATCCACCAGGATTCCCATATTATGCGTACTCACCAGGTCATGCAGGCTTGTACCACTATTTGCGGTAATCAATGCCAGGCCCCCCACCGCTAAAATGGTTGTGAGCTTGCTCGGCATCACCAGGTCACTCGCATTCGCTTTCTGGATGACCAGGTGCACATCAGCCATATTCAAAAAGTGATTAAAGCGCTCAAATGGCTGCAAAGGAAAAAAGATCACATTCTCCAGTTGCATCTCCTGTGCCTGCGCTACCAGGCGCTCTTTATAAGGTCCGGATCCGCAGATCAGGAACTTCAGGTGCCTGTCTTCTTTCAGTGCCTGCGCCGCCAGCAAAATAGATTCCAGCCCCTGCTTCTCCCCGATTGCCCCTGAATACAACACGATCTTGTCTGTGGCCGCAAATCCATATTCTGTTTTCAACAACAGGCGTTCTTCAATAGGATGAAACTTATTCACATCCACCCAGTTCGGGAAAAAGAAAATTTCCTTCTTCGCCTTCTCCTGGATCTTCTTCATCATACCATCAGAAATACTGCCTACCATATCCGCCTGCCTGAAAATGTAGCGCTCCAATTTGAAGAGTATATTGATCAGCTTCGGCGATGAAATCATCTTCAGGTCTCTCGCTGCCTCTATCTGCATATCCTGTATATGATAGAACACTTTTGCTCCCCTCAGTTTCTTGTAGATCACTGCCAGCAATCCCAGGTGGAAAGGCGGCACCACCGTTATCACCACATCATACTTTTTCCGGGGCAGCAATGTCAGCAACCTGAAGAATGCAGACACCGCAAATGAAAAGTCCAGCATAATGCGTGTCTTGCCCGTAGGCTTTGCCGGCACGTACTGCGGACACCTGTATACCGTGAGGTTACCTTCTTTTTCTTTGGTATACCAGTTCTTCTTTTTGTCATAAGGAGGCTGTACCTTCCACTCCGGATAATAAGGATAGCTGGTAATCACTGTACAATCATATCCATTCTCTGCCAGCCATTTCATCATCTCACCATTGTATTTCCCTATCCCGGTAGGTTCCGGTGAAAAATTCCCGCCTATGAGTAATATTCGCTTGGACATAACTATGCTAGTATCTCTCTTTTACGTACTGAAATGGCAGGATTCCCTGCATATATACTCCAGGCTTCCATATCTTTTGCTGCTACTGACTTCACCGTCAGCACAGCATGGGAGCCGCATACAATACCCGGACAAACGACTGACTGTGCACCAATCCACACCCCGTCTTCTATTCTGATGCCACCCAGCCTGTAAGGAAAATCACTGCGCTTGTAATCGTGATTACCTGTCAGCAACATCGCGCCCTGTGATATACACACATGATCGCCAATGTATACATCATCCAGGTTATCGATCCACACACTCTCCCCAATCCAGCAATGATCGCCGATCGATAAGCGCCACGGGTATTTGATTCTTACTTTAGTCTTGATCACAAGACCCTTGCCCACCTTCGCGCCAAATGTGCGCAACAGCCTCCGCTTAAAACCATAGGGCCATGGTAAAGCACTGTTAAAAACATAATAGTTAACCAGGTACCATAATCCGATTTTCCACTTGGGTCCGGCTGCATAGTTACCTGTGTTAAACCTGGATAGATCGGTGTTCATCGGTGTATGAAATATTTATAATGGTTTTGAAAAAAGCGGCATAAATAAACTCCAACAATAGCGCCTGTCGTATTGAGCAATACATCGTCGACATCAGCTACGCCTGTTCCCGTATAATATTGTGTTACTTCAATGGCAAGGCTTAACAAACAGGCCAGTATGGCAATCTTTATCACATTCGTCATATTGAATACCCACATCATCACAAAGGAAAAAGGCAGGAACATAATGATATTGCCAAATAAATTGCTGCAGAAATAGAAAGCATGCACCCACCACTTTGCCCCATGATTATTAAACAGCTCCTTCACACTATCTACGATCGGATGCAGTCTTAACCGCTCTGCTTCTGACAATTTCACCCCCTTTCTCCACGGTGCCCAGAACACGATATAAAACAACAGCACGAAATAACCTACACTATAAAGAATCTTCTTCCTCATCCACATCAATTGAGCACGATATTGTAATCCTCCTTCAACACCGCAAGCATCTTCTCCTTCCCCTTATCCCCGTTCAGCTTCCGCTCAAACTCTTCCAGGTTCACATCTACCAGTAAACGATACCAATATCCCTGCATAAAGTGAAACACAAATCCATGATACCCGTCCATAAAACCAAACCTCAACACATATCTGTACAGGAAGTAAAAGGATGCCCGCATACCAGGCGATAAAGAAGAATAAACCCGCTCTTTCAGAAAACGTTTTCTCTTAGCCTGTGTACTCTCCATCTCCAGCAATCGCTTATCGGCATCCAGCAAGCGGTATTTAATATTCAGCAGGTCTACCATTTCACGGATCGCATAGTTATTATGCTTGTTTACCCACCAGTGTATCGCATTCAGGTTGTAATCCACTATATGCTCTTTGAACTGCACCGTCTTACCCTGCGACAATACGATATGCTCATCCATCCAGCGCTGCTCAATACTCCCTACACCATTCCGCCAGATGCGCAGCAGGTTGTGCGGATAAAAACCACCATGCTTAATCCACTTGCCTTTGAACAATACCTTTCTGCGGATGTAAACACCACTCACGTCAGCAGGCAGTTGATGTACCTTATGATTGATTTCCCGGATCAATCCAGGCTCCAGGTATTCGTCTGAGTCCATACGCATTACCCAGGGAGCTTTGATACCACAGTTATCCAGTCCCCATTGAAACTGCTGTGCATAATTCACCCATTTATGCTGGAACACCTTTGCACCATAACTCTCTGCAATCGCCACAGTCTCATCCGTAGAAAATGCGTCTACGATATAAATCTCATCCGATACCCGCCGCATACTTTCCAGGCAGCGGCCAATATGTTTCTCTTCGTTGTATGTAAGAATAATGACTGCCAGATCCATATTATATAACCTTTTTCGCTGTTCCTGAACTTTGATACAATGTGACGTAATCCCCTGCCAGCTTGTTCTCATTGAAATCCCTGAGGATGATCTCTCTTGCTGTAGCAGTGATGCGGTTACGCTCCAGCTTATCATTGTAAGCCATCGTCAGTTTCGCTCTTACCTCTTCTATATCTTCGATACCTGTAATCCATCCCAGCCTGTTTTGTTCCACATACCCCGATAATCCGACATTGTTACTGATCAATACAGGCGTACCCACATACAGTGACTCAATCACCACGATGGCAAAGTTTTCATTGTGAGAAGTGAGTGCGAACAGATCTGTATTGGCCAGGAAAGGGAACTTCGTTTCTGAATTCTTCCAGCCCACCCACTCTACATGCTCTTCCATATGCAGCGTCGATACAATTGTCTTCAGCTCCGCTACATACGCTTCTTCACCGGAACCAGCTATCTGCAGTTTGTATTTGAAACTCACTTTTGATAAAGCAAAGAGCAGGATATCCAGGCCCTTCTTAGGGTCCACACGGGAGAGAAAACTGATGGTAAACACCTCATTTTCCCGGCGGGGATATTCTGCTACCGGCAGGTCTACCAGGTTAAAGATCTTTGCACCCTGCCAGCCATTATTGATGCGCAAACATTCATTCCACTCCATCGGAGAAGAGGTATGCAGGTAAGTATGCTTCAGCAAACTCTTCCCAATTACATTGTGCAGTACTTTCTTCTTTGCCTGGTTCTTCGCTGTCAGCACATAATCGCAGAACATGCCGTGCGGAGAAAGTACCGGTTTGATGCCTCGCAACCTGCACATGAGCGAAGCACCTAATACCAGGAAACTCCACCATGAATGAATATGCACTACGTCAAATGATTTGGCCGTCTTCCACGTATGCTTCCACAAAGCAGGAGATACATGTGTATGATCACCTGTAATTCTTGGAAAGTAGTACACCGTTACCCCATCAACCTGTACAGGTGTCTTCACAGGTACTTCAAGCTCCTGGTGACCGTTTGCTGTCGTGCTATACACGGTCACCTCATGCCCAAGGCGCACCAGTCTCTCAGCCAACCTGGCTATCACTACAATTGGCCCGCCGTATATAAAAGCCGGCTTGTAAGAAGGAACAATAAATAAGATTTTCATTATGATGCTTTTGCGCTGATCACCGGCATGGTGACCGCTGCTTTCTTACGTTTTTTAATCAATAAGGGCATAGCCACTCTTTTCTGAAAATGTATCTCCAGGAGATAAGCCATCAATAAAGTCAATGCTGCAAAACAGATCCATGTCAGCGCACCTGGCCCCATGTAGTGCTTCACAAATCGCAACAGGGGCACATGCACAATGTAGATACCGTAGGAGACAGGTGCTAAAAAGGATAGTGGTTCCATCCACCTGAATTTCTCCGCCGGCACAAAGCGCGCTGCCAACATCCATACCACCGCAAAACCAATGGCCGCTATAAAATGCCTGATCTCAATAAAAGGATGTAAGCCTATAGTGCTGTGACTGGCCCTGATAGCAGGATAACTCGCTGCTACATATGCCGCCAGCGTAATCAGCAAACTGCCCATCCCTTTCCAGAAAGGTGCATACCTGTTTGAAAGTGAAGCCTCCGCCAGCGCAGCCCCCAGCCACCAGATAGGCAGGTATAATATTGTAAGACAAGCCTTGTTGGGAAAAAAAGAAAAGACCAAAGCTGACACCACCGAGAGGATTGTTACTGCCAATAAATTCCTGTTGAATTGTGCAGCCCCCGTGATAGCATAAAAAAGGTAAAACCATACTTCATAGCCCAGGCTCCATAAAGGATCATTATCGCCAAATGTAGCATAACCTATACCCGGCTTCTGCAACTGTGAATCCTGTAATCCCAGCAGGTTGTACCCAAAACTGGCCAGGTCAGTATGTGCATCGGCAGTACCAATGGCATAATCAATTCCTACACTCAATATCATGACCACGATGAAAATTGGATAGATGCGTACAAAGCGTTTCCAGAGAAAATCCTTCCTGTCAAATGCAGACTTCGTACTGTAGTTGTAATGAATCACAAAACCACTGAGCAGGAAAAACAGGATCACTGCCTCCTGGCCGAACAACAACAATGGCCGTATCGCAGCTGGCAACAACTCCCTGGAGTGGTGCATCACCACGTACAAAGCTGCCAATCCCCTGCAGACCTCCAGTGGCCATAACTTATTTTGTGTCTTCATGTAGAACCGGCTTGGGTGAAGAAATATGTCGGATTGCTGTCAGGGCATTATCCGCCATTGTGTCCATGGTTAATTCCTGTTTTACATAAGCACGGGCATTCTCGCCCATCCTGCCAATCTCTTTTTCTGTAGTCAGCGACAAGGCATCCACACAGTCCCGCATGCTGTCGAAGATCATTCCATTGTGACCATGCCTGATATAACTATATTCCACACATTGTAAAATCGATTCGGAACGTTTGAATGTAAACACCGGCTTACCGTAAGACATCGCTTCCACGATTGATAAGCCTACCCATCCCGGCTGAAAATAAATATCTGCCATGCTGAACAACTCATCCTTCACCTTTCTGTCATACAATGCACCAAAGTCTTTAACATGTGGATAAGCAGAAAAATCAGGTTTCAGTCTGCCATCGCCAATAATCACAAATGCAAATCCTTCGGGTGACAATGTTTCAATCAGTTCTACCAGCAGATCCACTCTCCTGCCCGGCTCATTGAATCTTGCACAGTAGATGAGCACTCTTTGCTGTGCAATACCATATTTTTCTCTCAGCGCCTGCTTATCCGGCATATCCAGCTCAAGGATCGCATCTACGCCAGAGATAGTATTGTTCAGTGCATGTCCGTTCAGCTTAGGCATAAAGGTTTTCCACACGTCCAGTTCTTTCTTTGTGTAAAACCACACACCATCTGATAAAGCGATCATCCAGCGCAATAAAAAATGCGGCTTCTTTTCTTCCTTTACATATCGCTTTACAGAAATACCATGGCCCCATAGCACAATCTTTTGTTTAATGAAAGGTTTCATAAGCAGGATCAGCCAGGTGCTCAGGTGACCAAAATTCAGCATCAATACCAGCACATTGTACTTCCTGTTCAGCAACGTAAACGGGTTGTAGAAAACAAAAGGTCCTTTCACAATCGCAGATAACGGAATGATGCCTGTATTGGCCCCTTTGAAATGATCCTTGCCGATGTCGGCCTGCTTCTCATAACAATACAGGTCCATTGGCAACTGCTCCTTCAGCATGTTGAAAAACTCCTCCCTGTAGTGAGGTATATATGGTTGCAAAATTGCGATCATAATAAAAGTTTAATTGCCCATCAGGTACTTTCGCAGTATGTCATTCCTGGATAGAATTTCAGACACCCCAAAACTGAGCAGGTAAGTCACGATAATGGATCCCAGTGTCAGCGCCAGTCCCTGTACAGGGTGATGGATCAGCTGCATACCTGTTTTAATTCCTTCCAGGAATACACCGTGTACAAGGTAAATGCCCATTGAATTCCTGGACAGTGCCTTCATACCCAGGTAACTGCCATTCAACTGGAATAAGAGCAATGGAAACAGTACCGCCACAAAAGCTAATCCTGTCAATACATGCGGTATCAACAGCTGTGCAAAAAACAGCGCCAGTGCCCATACCGGTACCAGGACCTGTAAGCTCGTACCATACTTCTCTTTCACTTTTTCATAGTTGATGTAAAACAACATCCCGATAGATGCAGAGATAAGTGAAGGCACGAAATACAGCAGGATGTGCCGTGTAAACCAATCCGCCTGTTTAATATCCGCTGGTGTATACCACAGAACGACAGCAGCGATAAGCACGATGAAATAAATCACCACATTCGCCGTCTTCCTGTTTCTTACCGCCACGTTCAATAAGGGAAAGAACAGGATGCTCAGGTAGAAAAGGTTGGGCAGGTACCATAGCTGGTAAGAACTGCCTTTGAACACGAACGTCTCTATCCACTTCATTTCAAAAGGCTCGTGTACAAACCTTGCTTTGAACAATCTTATTGCCAGGTAAATCAGTGTCCACAAAAAGAAGGGGATCATCAGCCGCTGGATACGGGTCACCAGCATTTCTCTAAAGTTCCTGCGCCCCTTACCGATGATCTGCCACGCAAAGAGGAACATTGAAATCGCGATAAATACCGGTACCGCATAACTATTCAAAGGGTTCAATTTCCTAGTCCAGATACTGCCGGCACAGCCATGGATCCATACAACACTAAAAGCGGCAATAGGTCTAATAAAATCAAACCCCGTAATGTGCTGCCTGTCGTTCATGAGCAGGGGTTGTGTCTTTTGATTTAATAATATCACTTACATCGAATCCATAAATCTGTCTGCTGCCTTCGTGGATAGAATCGAACGCTACCATGGTACCGTCTGCCTTCCATCTCGGGTGCAGGTCACAGTGCAGACCACTGCGGGTGAAAGCCATCTGCTGAGGCGAGAATGCTTTCAACACCGCCTTGTCCACACCTTGTAAAAATGGCATAGATTTATCGAGGTCAGGCTGCTGATCCAGCATCTTATAGGTGCCCAGATCTACACGGCGCTGTGTACTGTATTGGAATAAGAACAAGGTGCGGATACCTTCACTGTTGGGATAAGTATCACAGATCATCCAATCCCTGTTTGCCGGGCAGAACATCGGGTGCCCATCTTCAGTGATCACATCCTTTGCCAGCAATGAATAAGGTGCCCCTTCCGCATCGGTGAACAACAACCAGTTGAAGCCCGGATTACTGTTCACTCCTGGTTTGGGCTTATACAATAATTTTTTGATGATCTTCTTGCCTTTTCCAACCAGGCCAGTGGGCAGCATACGATACAACAATGAGCTGCGCAGTTTCTCCACACTACTACCTGTACGTCCCCAAATGGCAATGTGATTGTCATCCTGCCAGTCAAAGTGGCTCAGGAAACCGCTTGCCAGGCAATGCAGTTCGGAACCATCTGTATTGATCGTCATCAGGCGGGTAGTCTCACCACCATCTTTCAGTTTATAACGATGTAAAAACGCGACTCTTTTCTGTGAAGGATTCAGCAACAGGTGCGTGAAATAATGGTTATTCCCCAGGTTCGCATTCATCTGGTAGTTGGCTACCTCTGCTACAGAGATAATCATTTCCTCTTCACCAGTGTATACATTGTGCTTTACAATACCAGAGCTGGCAGGCGCATCTTCAGCCGCATATGCATCCGGCAAACCTGTGTAACCATATCCACCTACCCTGAACAGGCGCGCATAGTCCAGACCAAAGGCCCACCCATCATCTGTAATCACATGGGTAGGAAATTCGAGCGGCGTACATTCACCTGTTTTTGTATTATAGATCTTAGAACGCCATGCATGATTAATTTTATCATTTACAATGAAGAGGTCTGATTTACCAATCCACTGCTGGCGTGCACCCTGTGGATAATTGTATGCATAAGTCTCTCCCATTTTATGATACCGTCCTTCTTTGTCCAGGTACCCGATATCACAGGGTACATCAGGATTGGGCGGTGTCAGCATATCATCGATTCTTAATGCGAGTAATTTATCGCCGGCATAATTCCATGCGACCAGATCATGGAAACCGAAATAAAAGTTTCCTTCTCCCTTAGAAAGTAAAACAGCTTTATGCATACATCGGTTCTTTTTGTAGTATCCAGTTGGAAAATTCACGGGAACGGGTTGTCCAGCTATGCGCCGTAACGTCCAATGGCACACGCTCCAGCTGCTGCCGGACAAGCCCCGTAATCAACTCAGCCAGTGAATCTGGCCGGGAGTTGTCGAAATAGTACCCTTCGTTCCCAAATATTTCTTTCGGCTCACCAATATTGCAGGTGAATACCGGTTTATGAAAAGGTATGTACATGTAGATCTTGCTGGGACAACGCGCCCAATCCTGTACCGTATCATTTAATGGTGAGATGAATGCATCTGCCAGTTCAAAATAAGAACTCAGCATCGTTTCAGGCGCATAACCCAGGAACTCAATATATGCATCCAGGCCATTGGCAGTGACATAGGCCTTTGCTTCATCCAGGTGCCGGCCCCTGCCCAACAATAACAATTTGATATCAGGTGTTTCCTTCACCGCTGCTTTGACCGCATCTATCATGGTGAACAGGCCATAGTTCCGGGTCATCGTGCCCATATAGATCAGCACTGTCTTCCCTGCATACTTTGCCTGCAGCTCTTCCAGGTGTAGCCTTGGAGCATCGATCACTTCAGTACTGTAAGCATATGGAGAATACAATACAGACATATTGCGACGCAAAAATTGCTTAGACTTCTTACGATAGAAAGTTTCCAGGTATCGGCTGGCGCAAATCAGTTTATCTGCATACACTACAGAGAGTGATTCAATAAAGTGCGCCATGATCTTTTTCAAACCTTTGTTATCAGGGATCCCTGATTGCAATTCAGAGTGCTCAATCACCATCTGTGGATTGAAGCCCAGCGCACTCTTCCTGATCCAGTTACGGAATCCAAAAGAGCAGAAATAAATATAGTCAGGACGAATTTCTTTCAGCAGCATGATCTTTTGTTCTACCTCACCGTTCATGTTGGCTGGCTTGTAATAATATACAGCTACATCAGGTCCGCATTCGATGCCGGCTCTTTCCCTGTTCTCTGCACAGTCCATCGCGATAATGGATACTTCCCATCCCAGGTCAGCGAGCGGATTGGCCATTCCCAGGGCGCGCTTCATAGTAGCTATCGTCGTGATATCCCCCGTTGTCAGGAAGCAGATCTTCTTCTTCATCGTATTCGTCATTTTTTAATGAATGGTAAATGGTAAGTATAAATGCGATCGTGAGTGGCAGCGTACTTCGGATATGTGGCAAAGGTGAAAATGGGAATATCCAGAGTAACTCTATCGTAAAAAATACAAGGATCGGATAGTAAGGTGTCTCCATCGCCCGTTCATCCATCATGAGCGAGAAGCCTCGTTTCATGGTGAGGAAGAAGATGAAGAACATACAGCCGGCTGCAATGATTCCTCCGTATACCCAGGATCCTAACAGGATAGAGTGACTGGGTATCACCCCACTGTTATTCAATGCCAGCAGGCGGCTTTTGTCCTTGTCGAGGTCCTTGAACATAAGACTGCGGTAATGGTTATTCTCATCTACGGCCCAGGAGCCATGACCTAACCAGGGGGCATCTTTCACCGCTTCGATGGCTACAAAGAATTCACCGCGTCCCTGCCCGATCAGTGAAAACGGGTTGTAAGGATTACCTGCTTCCGATAGCTGATCGCCCGCATGCTTTCCTCCAAATTCACCGGATAATACCGCGTTTACATAAAACATATAAAGGATCTGGAAAAGGATGCCCACAAAAATGGTCAGGCCGATCTTTCTTGCAAGGGTCATGTTCATGAGCACCCTGCGGAAGTGGATGATCAGGCCACTAAAGAGAAAGAACATCCCGTTGGAGCGAAAGTCCAGCGCCACATTGGCAAGGCCATAGAGCATGATGATGCCCACCGTGAGCATATCCTTTCGCTTATTATATGTATAAAAAGTGATCAGTAAAATAACATTGTTCGTAATAGGGGCAATCCTGAACTTAAAGAGCGAATAGTCCTCCATCATCGAAGAGGTATCCTGCTCCAGGTTCGAACTGCCAAAGAGAATCAGGCGAACCACCTCCGCACACATGAAGGCGAGAATGATCCGGGGTGTATCGTCAAACATCCTGAACATAAAGGTGAAAACCACCAGTGATACCCCAATGGCTGCCCAACCCCTCAGCATGTTGTTCATGCTGTTGTTGTTGATCACATCGCTCAGCACCTGTACCACAAGGAATATAAACATCGCTCTTTGCACCTTCTTCACATCAGGATTGTTGCGGTACAGTTGTCTGATACGCCCAAAATTCAATGAGTTGAGACCTGCATATACTTCACTCATAATAAGCGTACCGACAAACGACATCTGCACAGAACTGAGCAGAGAGTACAATACGATCTTTATATTCGATTTGTTCCTGGATAAATTCATGCGTTGATCATGCTTTTGTAGAGTTCAGTTACTTCCTGTGCATATCGTTCCCAGGTATGTCCTGTGCGGATCGTCTCTGCAGCTTTGAGTCCCATTTCCTTTCTCAGTGCCGGGTCTGCGCTCAGTTGCTCAATAGCCGCTGCCAGTGCTTCGGCATTATCATCGGGTATCAAAAAACCATTTTCCATGTGTGTGACCGGTGCCCCGCTATTTACAGTGGTGATCACAGGCAGGCCTGCTGCCATTGCTTCCTTCACAGATTGGGCAGCGCCCTCTACATATGTGGGGAAAATATACAAATCGCTTTTAGCGAGAAATGTCTTCAGCTGATCCTGTGGCATGGAACCATGCAGGGTGATACCCGGATGATTCCTGAACCAGTCGGGAATAGCGAATTCGTTCGATACATTGCCGATCACATCGAGTGTGAATGGGAAATCTTTTTTTAGCAGTTGTTCGATCGCCGCTACGATCAGGTGAGCCCCTTTGCGTACGCCGAAGTTGCCGGTGAACACCAGGCGTATGGTGCCTGATTCATAAGATTGTTTCAGTGAATGAAAGCTCTCATCGATACCCAGGTGAATCACTTTGATCTTATCAGCAGCAAAACCCTGTGCCACAAAAGTGTCTTTCACATAGTCTGAATTCACCAGCACCACATCTGCCTCTTCGCAATCTTTCAGTACATTGTTCCAGAAGCCATCGGAGATATTGATGAATTTTGAATCTTTACTATCACTCAGGAGCTTGTCCAGCTGTCTTTTGATCTCACTGGGGTGTGCAATGCTGTGGTCTACCACTATCTTCATGCCTTGTGCACGTGCTTTCTCAATAGCACCAGCGCGGCCTGCACCACTGCGTACATGAAAGATCTGGCTGTTGCGGATGTACTTTCTCGATTCAGTACCAAACGCTTTCCATCCCATTCTTGCCGCTTTATCTCTCGTTAAAACCTTCTTTCCGGTCAGGATAAAAAGAAACTGTATGTAAAATTCTGAGAAGCTGCATGTGCGGATCTGCTCTCTTGGAAATCCTTTTGGAGAGCGCTTGCGCAAGCCGTAAGCCAGATTGCTCCGGCCTACCAGCTTCCCCATGGCATTAATGAATTTGTCAGGAAAGTGCTTGCCGGGTACCCAACCCGTAATCACTTCCACATCTACCCCCTGCTCTTTGATGGCAATGGCGGACTGTATCAGGTGTAGTCTGCCTTGTCCTGTAGAAATAATACTTTTCATAGTTAACTTAGTTCCTTGTGAGCAAGCGTTTAACTCCGTTGGCGACGGGAAATTTCTCTAACAGTAATCTTTTAATCTCAGCGAATGTATCAGGCATAGCCAGGTAAATGCCGCCTACATATAAGCCTGAACCAATTGTTGAAATCAGGACCATGGCCGTAATGGGATTGGCACCCAGGTAAAGAAAACGGAAGAAGTACCAGCAGCTGCCATAGCAAAGCATTGCTAATGGAATGGGTATCACAAACACCTGCAGCGTTTCCTTCCAGGTACCACCCAGCAGCTTAAATCCATTGTATAACCAAATGGGGCTGATCACTAAGTAGTAGAATGATACAGCTGCTGCTGTGCCATACACACCCCATGGTAATGTAGCTGCTACTATCAGGATCACCATAAAGATCAGCGAATAAAAAGACTGTTTAGCCATATCGGCAAACTTCCCTTTCAATCTATATGGTGTGGACCATAACCATGCTACTGCACGGAAAGCCATTCCTACTGAAAGTATTTCTACCAGCGCCGTAGTCTGCACCCACTTTGCAGACAGGAACACACGTACGATCCAATAGGCGGTAGCACCCTGCCAGATAGCAAATGCCGCACCAAATACGGAGAGATAGGTCACACTCTTTTTAAACATATCTTTTGCACGCTGACTATCCTTGATGGATGCCAGGCTGGGAAACAATACACTCGGCAGGTTGTTCGCCACAAAACCAATTACCTGGATAGACAAGCTGAAGGCCATATAATAAATACCTACAATCGTCTTGCTCACCCACAAACCCAGCACGATGTAATCTGCCTGGTCCATGATACGCTGTACAATAGAATGTACCAGCGACCAGGAGCTGCTTACGGTAAGGTATTTCCAGCGGCGCAGGTGCAGATTAAAATGAATCTTCAGATGCGTAACACGATATTTGACAATCAGTGAAACTGCTGATACAATCAATGGTGGTATCACAAAGCTGTACACGCCAAAGCCCATATATGCCAGTGCTACCGTCATAAACATGGTGAGCACCGTCTCCATGATGCGGATCACAGAGAGCGTTTTGAAATCTAACTCTATACGCAGCTTGGTCAGTGGAATCACACTCAGTGCATCCATCGGGGTGGTCAGTGCATAGAAGGCCACGAGGATGAAAATGTTATGATCCTTATACATCAGGCTTCCTGCATAACCCAGCACCAGCAAAAAGATACAGGAGATAAATCCGAATACCCATGAGATACCAAAAGATAAGGGAAGCCAGTTATGAAAGGCTCTCTGCCTTCTGATCAATACATCGTTCAGTCCAAACTGCTGAATGATCAGACCAATACTGGTAACGGTATACACCAGGCTGATAAGACCAAACTGCGCAGGCTCCAATAACCACGCCAGTATAATCTGTCCTAAGATGGAAGTTAACTTTGTAGCACCTGTTTGCATCAACATCCAGCTGATGCTGTTAAATACATGCGATCCGGAAAGATTCTTTTTGCTCAAAACTAATAAGATGACTTAATGAATGAAGATAATTTCTCCGCTTCTGTATCGATGATTTCAAGATTTGGATACATAATGCCATTATCCTTTTTATGGTCAAAGCCAAGTCTGTTGAAGATCCCTGCCCTTGGGCTGTTGGTAAACAAACGGGCAGGTTTGCCAAAAGCAAGACTCACTGCACAGGAATGAACCCTGTCTGATACCGTGAAGTCTGCTGATTTATACAATGCCAGATAAGAAAGGAGATTGAAACTCAAAAACGAATTAGGCAATGCAAAATTGATATGGTTAAACTTCGTGGACACTTCCTGGTTGACCCTTACAATCTTATATCCGTTCACACCATCCTGCACAGGGCGGAAACGGTTCAGGTGACGGCTAAAACGATGACTGAGTCCGAAGAAGGTCTTTTTACGATCCAGCTCTACGTTCTTAATTTCCACTTCACCATTCACTTTGTACACCGGCTCCAGCTCCCTGTAGAAACTACTGATGAAGAACTTGAAATTATTATCCAGTTGATCCACAGGCAGCATCTTGTTTACCAGGAAGGCAGTACAGATACCGTTGTATGAGTTCTTTACATAATCCTTGAACTTCAGGTAAGTATCCTGGTCACGGGATGATAAGAACAAAGGCTGGTACTTTTGAAAAAACTCCCCGGTCTCAATACGCAAAGAATCAGAGATCCCGGCGCTGGAGGCACTGATCAGTGCATACTGCTCACCTCTTTCTTTGATCTGTTTGATCTTGTCTTTATAATTCGTCAGTATCTGGCGAATCATAGGACCGGAGAAAATATGCAAATCGGCAGATTGATAATCCATCAGATGAAGAGCATTCTTTTTTTGCCATTCACTCTTCGGGCGAAATGCTCTGAAGATGGGCCCTTCTTCCATTAATACATTGGCTTCCGGATATAATTTTTTAATCAACACGAAAAGTGCACTCTGGTAAAACCCGTCACCTATATTATTCCAGGTCGAGTTTTCAACTAAAATTTTCATACAGATAGTTATTTATTTTACCATCGCCGGTATAACCTCCGGATGGCTTAATGGTACGCGCTTGGCTGTTGAAGTAAATGGTTTTTCAAGGATGAAGTGTAATGCATACGCAAGCAGCACAACAAAGGCAACTGCCAGCCATACAAATACAAATGTTCTTGGCATCTGGTTATGATTTACACGCAATAGTATTCCGTTTGCTAAAATCAATATGGGCGCATGAATCAGGTACAATGTATACGAGCAATCGCCCAGCCATTTCAGGCGGCCCAAGCCCTGCACTGCTTTTCGCTCACGGTAATCCAACAGTAACAGCAGCAGTCCGCTGAAACCAAAGGCCACGATCTGATCTTTTACCAGCGTGGGGAGACCGGAAGTATGAATGAATGGGATCAATGGTACGATCACCATCAGTGGATAGATCAGCCAGCGGTTTACCTTTACCCTGCCTGTATAGATATCTGCAATGAATGCACCTACCCACCAGGAGAATAAACACGCTACTACCTGATCGAAAAGTATGAACCCGGTATGAAAGCCCGCTACATAGAGCCCAAAAATGGCGGCCACACCAAGGATTGTCAGCTTTGGAAACTTCTTGTTAGTCAACAGCAGGATAGGATACAGCATATAGAAATACCATTCGTATTTCAGTGACCATATACTACCATTGGAACCAAACACCGGCACATAAGCATCCTGGAGAAAAAAGATATTCCCGATCAGGGATGCCCATGAATGATGAAAGGTGATATTCTGATTGACAAGTGGCAAAGGTGTAGTATGCGTGTAAATAGAAAACTGGTAATGTGCCACGAGGCTATCACATACGATCGTAAGCAGAAAGGCAAAAAGGTAAGGTGGCATAATGCGCTTCAGGCGCTTCATAAAGTAAGCACCGAAGGTGAAATGTGTGTCCGGACCTTTAGCTAACTGTAACGCATACTTAAGATGGATCACAAAACCAGAAAGCACGAAGAAGAATAGTACCATCTCATGCCCGAATTTGAACATGGACATACCTAATGCAAATGCTTTGCCGATCACACCATACGAATCTCCCGCCTGCCTGAAACTTTCTCCGCCCTCCCACAGCAGCCAGCGGGCATGCCCTGTAGCTACGTACAGGGCTGCCAGCCCACGAAGGCCGTCGAGAAAGGAAAGATTAGTCTTAACCGGTAATAGCTTCGCCATATTTATTGATTAACCGATGAGATGTTCAAATTGTGCAACAGACTCTTTACGGAACAGCTCAACATCTGCCGCTACCATTTCTTTCACCAGTTCAGGCAGGTCGTATTTAGGCTGCCAGTCCAGTTTTGTCTGTGCCTTGGTAGGATCACCGATCAGCAGTTCTACTTCTGTAGGACGGAAGTATGCAGGATCTACTGCTACTACTTCTTTACCGATAGGCAGTACAAATTCCTTGTTACGGCAGGCAGTCACAATCGCTACCTCGTTTTCACCCTTGCCGGTGAAGGCCAGTTCGATACCCAGTTCATCAAATGCCATTCTTACGAAGTCGCGTACCGGGGTAGTGATACCAGTTGCAATCACATAGTCTTCTGCAGTATCCTGCTGGAGAATTCTCCACATGGCCTCTACATAATCCTTTGCATGGCCCCAGTCACGGCGTGCATCCAGGTTACCGAGGTACAGTTTATCCTGTAAGCCCAGGGCAATGGCTGCTACACCACGGGTGATTTTGCGGGTTACGAAAGTTTCACCGCGCAGTGGACTTTCATGGTTGAAGAGGATGCCATTGCAGGCGAACATGCCGTAAGCTTCACGATAGTTGACAGTGATCCAGTAAGCATACAGTTTGGCAACTGCATATGGACTGCGTGGGTAGAATGGCGTGCTTTCACGCTGAGGTACTTCCTGCACCAGACCATAGAGTTCTGAGGTGCTGGCCTGGTACACGCGGGTCTTTTTGTCCAGTTTCAGGATGCGGAGAGCTTCGAGAATGCGAAGGGTACCGATACCGTCAGCATTGGCAGTATATTCAGGTGTGTCAAAGCTTACTTTTACATGACTCATCGCAGCCAGGTTATAGATCTCATCAGGTTGTGTTTCCTG
Organism: Chitinophaga silvisoli; assembly: GCF_003412465.1. Taxonomy (GTDB): domain Bacteria; phylum Bacteroidota; class Bacteroidia; order Chitinophagales; family Chitinophagaceae; genus Chitinophaga; species Chitinophaga silvisoli. The sequence goes on along the minus strand of NZ_QTJV01000001.1, from coordinate 996,346 downwards.
GATGATGCGGATCAGGTTGGTGCTATCGGTCATGTCACCGTAGTGAAGTTTGAAACGCACATTTGGGTCGTGGGGGTCTTGATAGAGGTGGTCGATTCTATCGGTATTGATCAGGGAGGCACGGCGTTTAATACCATGAACCATGTATCCTTTTTCTAATAAAAGTTCTGACAGGTAGGCACCGTCTTGTCCGTTAACACCGGTTATTAAGGCCACTTTCATATTATACAGTTTTAAAAAGTTTTAAAAATTTATCTTACTGCATTTCCAAAAACTGCCGGAGGCTTCCGCTTTATGGAACAAATGCAAATTCTCTTTATTTTGAAATAAATTCTATCGTAGAAGGCTGCGCTGTACCTATACCATAGGCCACTATCCCCTTCTTCTTCAAATACGGCAGATCATAAATATTCCTTCCATCAAACACCACGATCCCCTTCATCCTGCTCCAATCCGGCAACCTGAAATCATTCCATTCAGTCACCAGCGCTACCGCATCCACACCTTCCACCGCGTGATACATATCTTCGCACCATACCACGGTATCTCCCAAAGTCTTTTTCGCCTCTTCCATCGCCACCGGGTCAAACACCCTTACTACTGCGCCGGCTTCCAGCAAAGCATTGATCAATACCAGGCTTGCGGCTTCCCGCATGTCATCCGTACCCGGCTTAAATGACAATCCCCAGATCCCAAACGTTACGCCATTCAATTCTCCCTCATAGTGATGCATGATCTTATCAAACAGCACCAGTTTCTGATCATTATTCACAGCTTCTACGGCTTCCAGAATGCGCAATGTGTGCCCGTATTCTTTACCGGTTTTCACCAGTGCCTTCACATCTTTAGGGAAACAGCTACCGCCATATCCAATACCTGGATAAATAAAGCTGGTACCAATACGTGCATCGGAGCCAATCCCTTTACGCACCATATTTACATCTGCGCCCACAAGGTCACAGAGGTTGGCAATATCATTGATAAAAGAAATCTTCGTTGCCAGCATCGCATTCGCTGCATACTTCGTCATTTCTGCAGATGCGATGTCCATGAAAATAATCGGCCTTCCATTCAGCAAAAATGGTCTGTACAATTGTTCCAGCACCTCTTTGCTTCTATCACTATTCACACCTACCACAATCCTGTCAGGTTTCAGAAAATCCTGCACTGCAGCGCCTTCTTTCAGGAACTCAGGATTAGAAGCCACATCATAATCAAGGAGTGTGTCGCGGTGTTGCAGGGCCTGTTTAATCTCCCTGTTTACTTTCACCGCAGTACCTACAGGTACAGTTGATTTAGTCACCACTACCAGGTAGTCAGTCATAGACTGCCCGATCTCTTTCGCTACCTGCAATACATATTGCAGATCTGCACTACCATCTTCGCCCGGAGGTGTACCTACCGCAATAAATGCGACAGCTGCACCAGGGATCACGGCTGCCAGGTCAGTACTGAAAGACAGTCTGCCATTGGCGGCATTGCGGGTCACGATTTCTTCCAGTCCGGGTTCATAGATGGGAAGAATACCGCGCTCCAGGTTCCTGATCTTTGTTTCATTCACATCCACACATACCACTTCTGTTCCTACCTCAGCCAGGCATGCGCCTGTCACCAAACCGACGTAGCCGGTACCAATAACAATTACTTTCATCAGTTTACTTGATTATCATTGTGAGCAATAAAAAAACTCAGCTTACGGCCATATGACGTTTCTTCAGGAAATCCGCATACGCTTGTACTAATCCTTCTTTCAATTCAGTCGTGTGTTTCCATCCCAGGCTATGCAGTTTGGAAACATCCATCAGTTTACGTGGAGTGCCATCAGGTTTTGATGCGTCAAATACAATTTTGCCGTCATAGCAAACCACATCCTTCACCGTTTCAGCCAGTTCTTTGATGCTCAGGTCTTCGCCGGTGCCAATGTTTACCAGTTCTTTGCCATCATAATGCAGCATCAGGTATACACAGGCGGCAGCCAGGTCGTCGGCAAACAAAAACTCACGGCGGGGAGTACCACTACCCCATACGGCTACACTGGGTTTGCCCGCTTCTTTTGCTTCATGGAAGCGGCGGATCAGTGCAGGTAATACATGTGAATTTTCAGGATGATAATTATCGCCGATACCGTAGAGGTTTGTTGGCATGACACTTATAAAGTTGCAACCGTATTGATCACGGTATGCTTCGCAAAGCTTGATACCCGCAATTTTGGCAATGGCGTAAGGCTCATTGGTTATTTCCAGTGGCCCTGTCAGCAGACTATCCTCTGTAAGTGGCTGGGGGGCCATCTTCGGATAGATGCAGGAGCTACCCAGGAACATCAGTTTTTTTACACCGTGTTTGTAAGCAGCGTGAATGATGTTGGCTTCCATCATCAGGTTATCGTACAGGAATTCTGCACGGTAAGTATTGTTGGCATAGATGCCGCCTACTTTAGCAGCAGCCAGGAATACGTAATCAGGTTGTTCGCTGGCAAAGAACTCGTCTACAGCTGCCTGGTTACGTAAGTCCAGGTCAACGGAACTGCGTGTGAGCAGGTTATTATAACCTAAAGTTTGCAGTCTTCTTTTAATGGCACCGCCTACCATGCCGCGGTGACCTGCTATATAAATTTTATCATTCAGTTGCATAGTTGATAGTTTAAAGTAATTCCGGTCTGTTTTCTTTTACCCATTGGTGCAGCTGCTTCACTTCCTGTCCTTTCCCTTTTTGTAAAATGAGTAAGGCTTCAGGTGTGTTGACCACTACTACATTCTCCACACCTACCAGTGCCACCAGTTTATCTTTGCCCAGTACCATGCTGTTCACAGGGTCACTCTGGATAAAGACAGCCTGGTTGTTGCTGTACTGGTAATGTTTGGCAAGTGCTTCGGCCAGTGCTTCGTAGCCACCTACATCACTCCATTCCATTGTACTGGGTACAACTTTTACAATGCTGCTTTTCTCTAATACGGCATAGTCAATACTATCTGCAGGAATGGCTTCCATGGTAGACGGCTGAATACGTCCTGATTCCAGGTATTCGTCAGCAGCAATAGCGGCGGCCGTGTAGATAGCAGGTGCATATTGTTCCAGCTGACCGAGCAATACCCCTGCTTTGCCGCAGAAGATACCGCTGTTCCAGAGGTAGTCTCCGCTGTTGAGCATTGCTTCGGCAGTGACGAGGTCCGGTTTCTCGGTAAAGCGTACTACGTCGTAGCCCTCATACTGGATGTACCCATAGCCTGTTTCAGGATAGGCGGGCTGCAAACCGATAGTAACGAGATGATTATCTGCCGCCATTTTCTCAGCCTGGAAAATAGTCTGGGCATAGATGTCTGGCGTACCAATAAGGTGATCTGCTGGTGTAATGAGGAGGATTGTTTCCGGATCAGCAATGAAAGCAGCTAAAGCAATGGCAGCGGCGGTATTTCTACCTACAGGTTCAGCAATCCAGCGGGCATGCACTGCACCGGAGCTGTGCAGCTGATCTACTACTGTGTTGACCTGTTGTTCATTTACAATGGCCAGCACGCTGTCGCAGGCAAACGCATTTCGCTGCCAGGTCAGCTGTAATAAGCTCTGACCGTCAAATAAAGGCAGCAGTTGTTTAGGCGTCTGTTTGTTAGACAGCGGCCAGAGGCGGGTTCCAGATCCGCCACAAAGGAGTATATGTTGCATGGAAAAGCGGGTTAAAGCGAAACGTTAGAAGGCTGTTGCCTGTATTGATTGCTGTTGAGAAGGACCAGTTCGCTTTTCTTAACAGTAGCGGTGAGTGCAAATCCCATGCTGTACAAAACAGCTTTCACCGTATTTTTTCCGGCTTCTACTACCCTGCCACGCTGATGCATGAGCGGGCCTGCAGTAATCTGGATCATGTCATTCTGGTGAATCGGGAAACTTTCTACTTCCACATTGTCATATTCATGCAGGAAACGCTTGATCAGGTCAATTTCATGCTCTGGAATACAAGCGGGCTTACCCAGCCAGTAAACAAAATTGACAATACCTGCCGTTTCCCGCACGGTTGTTTTCATGTTCTCGGGAATACGCACAAACACGTAAGATTTAAACAGGGGTTCTTCAATTACTTTCTTACGATCGCTCCACTGATGTGTGACGCGGTTGATAGGACAATAAGTTTCGACCTGCTTACGAATCAGCGATTCTGCGACTTTCTTCTCCCATCTGGGCTTGGTATACACTGCATACCAGGAGTTCAGATTCTGTTCCATGGGAATGGTTTTAACGGTTAAAAAATCGAGACTGTGTTGGTGGAATTTACAAAGACAAGCGGCGGGCATGGTGGCTGACCTGGAGGCATAGCTTCGCCTCCTCAGTCCCATGAGTGTCTTTTGCGTTTCAGTAAATGTTGAATGGCAGAATCAGAACCTTGTGCTGTATAACCCGTTTATTTAAATAAGCGGGTTAATCCTTTTTTACTGGTAGAACCGTTCTGATGTTCGTCCGTATACCCATAGCCATATCCATTGCCGTTGCCATAGCCGTAGCCATTGCCGTAACCGTAGGAATAACCTGGTATACCCCGCATTTTGATACCGTTGAATACAATATTCAGTTTCCCAAGTTCCTGCGTGTGATATAATTCGTCGATCATGCGGAGATGGAACTTAGGCGTGCGCTGATGGCGTACCACATACAGGGTTGCATCTGTAAATGGTGCCAGCAGGCGGGCATCTGTAACCGGACCTACCGGTGCAGTATCAAGAATGATATAATCAAAAGTGGCACTAAGCGATGCTAATAACTGTTCCAGTCTGCCATTCAGGATCAGCTCCGTTGGGTTTGGCGGAATCACGCCGGCTGAAAGCAGATGGAAATACTCGTTCCCTTCAATTGGTTTCTTCAGGATCTCACCGAGAACTGCCTGACCAATCAGGTAATTACTGATACCAGGTGTATGTGGCACATCCAGCATTTTACTTACCTTGGGCTTGCGCAGGTCAAACTCCAGCAGCACCACCTTCTTTTTCATCAAAGAGAGGCTTATAGCCAGGTTAATGGCAATAAAGCTCTTACCCTCACCTGAGATGGAAGAAGTGACCATAATGGTCTTATTTGCCCCATTAATGCCAATATAGCTGAGGGAGGTACGCAACGCACGGAATTGTTCCGCTACTGCTGTACGACGACCATCGGTGATGGCAATCGGATGGGCTTTGTCGTCCTGCATGATTTCTGCCAGTATGGGTGCTGTAGTAGCCTTTTCAATGTCAGCACGGAACAATACTTCCCTGTTGAACATATCCTTGATGGAAATAAATCCGGCAACTGCCGCCAGACCTCCCAATACTGCGAGACCGAGTATCATAGACCTTCTGGGACTGAATGGGAAAGAATCGGCTTCTGCTGCATCTACGATACGGCTGTCTGAAATAGCTGCTGCATATTGCAGGGCTGTTTCTTCTCTCTTTTCCAGGAGGAAGGTGTAAATGTTGTTCTTAATGGCCTGCTGACGGCTGATAGACAGAAGGGCTCTTTCTTTGCTGGGAACGGTCCTGAGGATGCTGCTATACTTTGCATTATCCACCATCAGCTTTTGCCTGCCTGCTTCCAGGTTTGCACGAAGGCTGCGGATGTTCTCCAGGATGGCTGGAGCCAGCTTCTTTTTCTGATCTGCCAGGCTGGCTAACAGCGGGCTGTTTTCACCCGTTGTTTTCTTCAGTCTGGTCAGCTGCATTTCGGTTTCGGAAAGACGGTTTACGAGTTCCAGCAAGACAGGATCTGTAAGACCCAAAGTAGCAGGCACCATGTTCTCATCTTCCTTTCTACCTTTTACATAATCTTCTATCGATTGTAATACTGACAACTGCATATTTGTTTCTGTCAGTTTTGTGTCGTTGTCTTTTACATTTTCGAGGAACATTTTGCTTTGTTCGCCGATGTCTACCAAACCTTCATTCGTTTTGAACTTTTCGATTTCACCTTCTACCTGACCCAGTTCATTGGTAACGATACGAAGGCGTTCTTCCACGAATGCCATAGTTTTGGCGCTCATTCTGTTCTTATCATCGATGGCAGCTGCATCGTATACTTTCATCAGTTCATTCAGCACGGCTTCACCTCTGGCTGGCACCACATCATTGTATTCGAGGCTGATTACATTGGCTTGTTTATTTGCCTGACCTACCTTCAGGTTGGCGATCATTTGTAAAGTAAGTACTTTATCGCCGGAGATGTGTACAAAATAATTGTGTTTACCATTATCCGTCACGTTGCCAGGCAGGAAAACCATACGCCCCCATTGGGTTTGAACGGTATCATGCAGGTGATAAGTATTGTTACCTATAGTCACCTGCTGAGTCGCCTCATTTACTTTGAGCGGCAGTTTTCTGTTCTCAAGCGGAGCTACGTGATCAGGTTCCAGGAACACCATTCTGACAGGTGTCTGCTGATAGACTACAACATCTCTGATCTTGCCATCTTCCACAATTTCGCCATACAGGTTTAAGTGTTGAATTACTTGTCTGGCCAGTGTTTTGGATTTCAGGATTTCAATTTCATTGTCTATTTGCTTACCGGAGCCAAAGAGGTCCAGCGAAGAAAGCACAGAGCCATCCATGCCCTTTGCATCATCTTTTATGAGCAGAGAAGCAGTAATCCTATATACAGGAGTAGCGTAACGCAGGTATACAAATGCACCTGCAAAAGCAATCAGACCAGCGAGTACGAATAATGGCCAATAAGGCTGATAACGGCTTCTGAGCAGTTCCAGCAGATCGGTCTGATCCTCCTGCTGCTTACGGATATCGGTTTTCTTTCTTTGCATGTAATTCCGCCAAAGAGTTTAAAAGATTGGGATTAGTAATAAGCATGACACTTAGCAAGACCTGTATAATCTGGTTGCATGGTTTCTCAATAAATCAATAGCAGTGTCTCTAATTAATTACTAACCTGTCTAAAATAATTACCAGCAGTGATATACTACTAATGATAATCGGCAATACCTGTCTGGTGGTGTTTGTACTGGCCACCTTCGCCTTGGTAGGCTCTACATAAACAATATCATTAGAACGCAGGTAATAATAAGGCGATGATAACAGCGATCTGTCATTCAGATTAAGCCGCTTTACTGTTCTTGTTCCATCGTCACTTTCGCGTATAAGCATCACGTTTTCTTTCTTACCGAATGCTGTAATGTCGCCGGCCAGTCCCAGTGCCTCCAGCACAGTGACCCTGTCATTGCTGACGTTCACTACCTGCGGTCTGGCCACTTCACCGATTACGGTTATACGATAATTCAGAAACCGTACGCTGACTACCGGATCTACAAGGAGCTTCCGCTCTGTTAGCTGATCCCGTATCTTTTTTGTCAGCTGAGCCTTGGTAAGACCTGTAACCTTTACCTGGCCTAATACAGGATACTGTATGTATCCCGAGTCATCAACTAAAAATCCTGTTGCCTGGGGACCACTGCTTGCAGCCCCTCCCACAGCGGCCATGCTAGGCGTGTTGTAGATTACTGCATCCTCCGCGTTCATTGAACTAACCGTGATTTGCAGAATGTCATTTTTCTGTATTACCGGCTCAAAATTTCCTTGTATGGGTGCCAATACAGTATCTGGCAAATCGTGAAAATACACTGATTGCTTCGTACTAACACAAGACATAAAGAAACAGCAGATAAGGACCGGAAAAACGATTCGGGTTAAATAATCCTTACTTAAAGACATTGTTCCAATTATTATTATTTAGGTTTTTCTTCCGCGCTTTCCGTATTACAATATTAGTTTATCAAGCCCTCTGACACTATTACTTACTAGAGTATAAATCGCAGTATTCACACAAACGTGTCTACTAAAGATAGTAGTGCTTACGCATGCAACACGTTTCATAATCCGAAAAACTGATTTGAATAAAATCCTGCAAAACCCACAAATAATAAGGCTGTACACAAACTATTCGACCAGATTTTTGAGATCAATTCGGATTTTGTAGCAACATTTAGCTTTTGATATACTTTCTTGAGATGTTGGTTGACAGTAAAGACAGTAACAAATAATTTGTCTGCCATTTCCTTATATGAGTAACCTTCTTTGAGCAATGCCAGTAACTCATATTCCCGCTTGGTGAGCTTGTGCCTCACATCTTCTAATGGATCCTTATTTATATGGTTGATCAACAAGTGCGCGGCTTTTGGCGATAAGGTCCCTCCCTCGCTGATGGCATCTAATATTGAATGATAAATTTCCATCAGACGACTTGTCTTAATGATATATCCGTTCGCACCATTACGAATCGACTCTATTACATAATGCTTACCATCATGCCCGGAAAGGACAATGATCTTCGCTTCAGGATATACACGACGCAGTTCCTGCATACCTTGTATACCTGATTCTCCGGGCAGGGAAATGTCTAAAAGGATGACATTAACATCTACCTCTTTGAAGGAGAGCTCTCTGAACTCCTCCATCGATTTGCATGCAAAGACAACCTTACACTCCTGAAAATCCTCGAGAAACTCCCGATAGTTATTCAATTGAAAATAGTTATCCTCTATAATTCCGATGTTGATCATAGGTGCTTAATTAACTTGGTTTTTTTTCCAATATGATATGGTCTTTCCTAAAATTATTACTAACTCCTTTCAAACAAAAATGATTCCAGAAAAGCCGGGACGGGTATGAAATTTTAATTAATCACCGAGCAGAGCCTTACATATTATGGTTAATCCCTCACTGTTTCAATGTTACTATTGCAAAAAATTCTATGTGTCTACTTTGGTTAACATCCTGGCAAAAAAATTGTTCACTTATATTTTAATGGTAATTTAAAATTAATCATTTTACGAGAGAATTTCACCTTTATAATTAAATACTTAATGACTATCTTGTCCATCTTAATTGAAAGACCAGCTATACAATACCCATGAGTAACATTAGTTTATTTACTATGTGAACAATTTTCTACAAGTCGTGCATACCACAATTTCAAAAATAGACGTTAACCGTAGTCACATGAAAAATGGAGAGACGACTGCATCACAGGACGCAGTGAATTTATTGAATAACGCAAGCAATATCATTGCTATTACATCGCATGAATTTAAAACGCCGCTGACCGCCATATCAGCTGCGGTGGAATTATTAGCAGCCAGACTACACAGCAGTCAACAGATGGACGCATTCTATGAGAAAAATCTGTCACGTATAACGACTGAAATTTTCAGACTCAATAGTATGCTTGACGATATGCTCACTATCAACAGCATCATGTCTGGTCGGATGTCATTGAAAAAACAAGTTATTGACGTGGTTCACCTGCTCACCACCTTGCGGTCCAATTACTATGCAGATCCCGAAGATACCCGGACCTTCGAACTCCTTGTCACCGGTATCCCACAGGGTATATATGCTGACCACAATCAACTGAACAGGATTTTTATGAATCTCGTAGGTAATGCCTTCAAATTTTCAAGAGAAAAGGCACCGCTGGTAAAAGTGGATTTTGAAGAACACCAGGTAGTGATCCGTGTCATTGATGACGGTATCGGAATTCCTGAAGCAGACCTCCCGCAATTATTTCAACCCTTCTTCAGGGCCAGTAATGTCAATGAGATTGCAGGTACCGGGTTAGGGCTATCAATTGTTAAAACTTTTGTACAGGAAAATAATGGCACTATTACTGTAGATAGTATAGCTGGTGAAGGCAGTACATTCACCCTTTCCTTTCTATATCATTCGGATTCTCTATAGAGAAAAGCTATGCAACATACCATTTTATTAATAGAAGATAAAACAGGTTTGAGAGATACATTACAAAGCCTGCTGGAGCTTCACCAATACCAGGTTATTACCGCGGCAAACGGGGAAGAAGGCATTCATCTGGCCACAGAACACCTGCCCCACCTGGTGATCAGTGATATCTACATGCCGGTACTGAACGGGTACCAGCTACTGGAAGCATTTCAGGCACACGAACAACTGCGTTATATTCCTGTCATCATCCTCAGCGCAAGATCAGCAACAGAAGAAGTGAACCTCGCCCTGGCAAAAGGCGCAGCAGCCTACATCAACAAACCTTTCCTGTTTGCCAATCTGAATGCGAATATCCAGCAACTACTCCAGACTAGCGGAGCAGCACCACTGAACCTCTGAGCTCCATACGCTCATTGTTCCTGTCATTGAAACTGCAGACATAAATAAATGCCTGCTGATCCTGTATGACTCCTTTTACATAGCCATCCCAGCCCGCCTGCGGATCCCGGCTGCGGAATACCAGTCCGCCCCAGCGATTGTACACACTCAGTTCATAATTGGTCAACGCATCGAATACTTTAGGTTTTAACAAATCATTGTTTCCATCCCCATTTGGACTAAATGCCGTAGGCATCACGACCAGGCAGTTTTTAAACGGAGAGTTAATGTTGGCACTCCCGCTAATCGTACAACCATTGGTATCCGCTACTTCAAAGATATAATGACCAGCCTTCAATGAGGAAAGGATACTATCAGTTTGCCAGGCCTCGTTGTCAATATGATATTTATAGGGCTGAGTACCCCCTTCTATTTGTAAGACTACCTTTCCATCCTGCGTTTCACTGCAACTACAGGGCTTTATTTCTACCTGCTTCAGCGACAGTGGTTCAGGATCCCGCAACAATGCAGTCAGCGTATCGGTACATACCTGTTCATCTCTCACATAGACCTGGTAGCGGCCTTCATCCAGGCCTTTGAATACTGAATCTTTGACTGCAGTATGATCATCCAGCACAAAGCGATAAGGCGGCATACCTCCCGTAACAGCTACATGAATTTCTGCATTGTGACTACCCGCACATGTAGCAGGTATGGTGGTGAGTGTAGTTGTAAGACTGGATACACCTACCGTGACAGTACCCCCACCTGTTGCACCATTTGCCGCAGTGACCACTACAGTGTATTCACCGGGTGGCACCCGGTCCACTTTTGCAGTCGTATAATTGCCCGGCATCCAGAGATAAGTATAAGTAGTATGATAGTCTACAGGAGTTACCTGTATTGTACCAGTACTGGCATTGTTACAACTCGGTGTAGCCGAAAGCGTAGTTTTGATCACCTGGCGGATATTGGAGAAATTATCGATCAGTACCGCTGTACCTATATTACTTACACTACAGGACTCATAAGGATCCGCCCAGATCGAAATGTATGTATAGGTGGCAGTGGGTTCGAGTATTGCATAAAAACGCCTCCAGGTAGTATCCGTAAAAGGCCCGGACGACCATAGTCGCTGTGCGGTATCCTTCGGACTATTGCCGCCATAAATGGTCAGGTTTCCGTTACACGCTGCCTGCAGGTACCTGGGTGAATAAGCCAGGTCTACGGAAATAGCATAAGCCAGTCCCTTTTCAAGAGGAGCAGCCAGCAGCTGGGCTAAACCTTCCCTGTATGCAGGCCCGCTATGCAGACCGGCATAAGACTTACCATCAGCCGGCCGCTTATAAATATTGAGCGGACCAGGGAGTACATCGGGCGTGTTGGAGGCTGCTATCCAGCCGTCGGGCACACTATCCCTTCCAATATTTCCTTCCATAGACGGGTTGCTTAGCTCAATTACCTGGGCACAGGCATATTGATGCAGACAAACATTCACTGTTATGACACATAAAATACGGGTTATTACACGCGCCATATAGCCATGGCGGTGCAGTACCCGTATTCTTGCAAATACAGGCAACGACATAGGATATTTTTTTAGATCACGGGATGAAAAGCCAACAACACTCTATGCCCGAAGTATTGGAGCATGGAATGATTCATTTTCATAGGTCAGGACGAAGGCAGACCGGGGGCTTGGTGTTCCCAATCTCTGCATCCTTTATAAGGTTATTGGCTTATTGCATTCTCAGGTGAAACAAAGATACAATATATTTAAATACGCTATATGTTAATAAATGATTTTCTTGTATTGACGAGGTTGATGATCACCTCCCTTATTTAAGTAATATTCTAATAAGGAGGTAGATTTCAGGGGAAAAATAGCGGGCTGAGTCATGTGAAAAATATTTCTGACACGCAAATATTCCGTAGATAACCCGCAGGTATCCCGCCTCTTTTAGAATGCGGGTTATTGGCGGGTTATATGCGGGTTATCTGCGGGTTATCTGCGGAATATCTCCCTTAGAAAGCACATTGTCTTAGTACGAAAAACCTTACAGTTGACGTATTGTATGCAGAATTAGCTTTACAGGTTGGAGCTTGGTTCAGCGAGCGCTTTACAGGTGTAAATTACTCATTACTTTGTTTCTTTCTTCCATTTTGAGGACAAACAAAGGGGGCTGGTCCTAAGATAGGTTTACACCACGGTTCATTAATCCTTTTAGAAGTTTACAATGTTTGTTCCCGGAAAACAGCTTTAAGCACCGAAAAGAGAATTCTTAACTTTTTCCTTCCCCTTATTTTCAATATATTGCAAGCAGTGGCACCTATGCCAGGCCCGTAAGTAAGTATGAAGAAACAGACACATTTCATCACAAGCACTTACTTCATTTCCCTGATCAAATCATGGTTACAGGGTACCAAAACACGACCTGAAATCATATCCGAGACTGCAGACGTATTACATTTAACCAGCATCGATCCAAGCGATGTCACTTATCTGCTTATTACTGTCGCCAGGGAAATGAATGAAGACTTTTATACAGACATCGTCGCCCACATCAATTATGATGCGGACACAGTCCCTACGCGCAAAGGCCTGATACACCACCTCAACGCCCTGCTGGCGGAAGAAATTACACTGCAGGAATTCATGGAATGGGCACGCTGGTACAGCATAGACGAAGACCAGCTGAGCGCAGGAATTTTTGAAGATTTTGTAGTGGAGTATTTTTGCCTGGACTTTTTGTCGGCCAACGATGATGTCTTCTCGCCCTACATGTGCAGGCGGGCATTGGAAATCCTGGAATATACCGGCGCTTCGCCCACACAGCAGAAGATAGCCTTAACTCTTTTACCAGGCCATGAACTGGACGATTTCAAGGAGTTTTTATCCCAGGTAGCATCACAACATCCCTCAACCACATTTATAGACCGGTACCTCATGAAAAAATTTGGAATGGACCACGAGAGTTTCCCATATATGCAGGAACTCCTGACGCAAGGAACAGCAGCATTATTGAAGAAAGCGCAATTGCTCACTACTTAACTTACCATCAGACTACATCCCCGTAAAGCAGAATTATCAAGCCTGCCCAATACTTCGAAAGTACCATGCTCATGTAAGCGACCTATGTCTTCAGTGGCAATGAAAGAACAGGAATACACATTAGCAAGGTCTACTACATTGATCACACCGGCCGCTTTTTCAGTATAGAGCTGGAATGGGTCATTTTCGTCCCTGACCAGTACCTTCATCCATGGTGGGGTATTGAATAAGCCCTGGCCATAGCTATAGGCCTGGCTGAGTAACTCAGTCATGCCGTATTCTGCATGAATATGGCTGCAACCCAGCCTTTCCTTCAGGAAACCATGCACCTGGTCGCGGGTCCATTCTTCTCTCCTGCCTTTCATACCGCCGGTTTCCATGACGATGGTATTTTTGAGCTGCAGCGCGTATTGCTCTGCAAAGTCCAGGAGGCCGAAGGTAACCCCGATCAGCAGGGTTTTCTGCCCACGGGCTTCCAATTCCAGCAGCTGGTGGTAGAGCTTGTCATGTTCATACAGGTAAAAACCGCTGGCCGGATGACCACTGCGCTGCACCATGTCCTGCACCATGTAGACGAGACTGGAATGCTGTCTCTCCAGGTAGGAAGGTAACAGGCCGACTACTACAAAGTCTGTAACAGGGCCATAAAAACGCTCAAAAGCCGTAAGAAAACTTTGCTCATAGATAGCCGCCTCCTTTACCAGGTGCCGGCTATTGATGGTCTGGGTAGTACCACTGCTTTCAAATACCAGCTGGGGCTCAAAATTGCCGCAGGTGATCTGATGGGTTTTGAAAAACTGGATAGGGAGGAAAGGTATCTGCGCCAGGGAACGGACCTTGTCCGGCTGGATACGCAGGGCATCTGTGTAAGCACGATATAATGCATTTTCACGATACTGAAAACGAAAGGTCTCAAGGGACAATGTTTCCAGGTCCGACCCGTCTGAAGAAAATATTGCTGCTGTAGAAATGCCACTCATAAACACTGATTAGTAAAACCGTACAAAGTTAGGGGGAAAGACGTAACAAAAAATGCGAATTCAACGTTATTAGGATCAGGGGTGTCACAATTTCATTTTCCTGCCCGAAAGGAAATTCAACTGCAACACTCCCCCGGGGTTCGTTTATTAGATAGAGTTAAAAAAATAATGTAGGTTTGTTATATGAAGAAAATAGCTTTTTTATCCCTCTTTTCTTTACTGGCCATTGGAGCCTGTAAAAAAGACTCAATGGGCACCAAACCGGTGATCGCATTTAAATCTTATTCTTCTTCCCCTGTTTTATCCAATTCAGGTATGGACATTACATTTGATGTAAGCGACGGAGACGGGGACATTGAAAATACTTTCAATTTCGCCGCCATCTACGACGTAAAACCACTGGATACTGCTTTTGAATCCCGCCCGATGCCAAGCCTGGATGCCCACAAAGGCAGCAAGCTGACAGCAGAAGTGATTCTTCACCTGATCTCAACGGACTTCCCGCAAATTGGTGATAACCCGGTTGAAAAGGATAGCGTGCACTACCTGGTCTTCATTAAGGACGATGCTGGCAATAACAGTGATACCATCGCCACTCCCAAAGTGCAAGTGGTCTACCAATAAATTATTTACCCTAAGATACCTTTTTATAAAAAACGCTTTTGCCGCTGGCAAAAGCGTTTTTTTATGTTTTTTTCCCCGATATTTAGTGTTCGCGCGTTATTTAACACCTAGATACAATGGATAAGACCACGGAACTCCAAAACAGAATAGCCGAAGCTATGCTCGGCGGAGGCGAAGCCCGCATTGCCTCGCAGCATAAAAAAGGAAAACTGACAGCTCGTGAAAGATTGCAATTACTCATGGACGAAGGTTCTTTTGAAGAACTGGACATGTTTGTACATAATCGTAACCGTGGCATGACCACCGACCAGGAGCAATTTCCCGGCGATGGCGTAGTCACCGGTTTTGGCACTATCAATAGCCGTCTCGTCTATGTTTTCTCACAGGATTTTACGGTGTATGGCGGTAGTCTTTCTGAACCTCATGCCCGCAAGATCTGTAAGATCATGGACCTGGCTATGCAGAACGGCGCACCCGTTATCGGCCTGAACGATAGTGGGGGCGCACGCATACAGGAAGGCGTAGTAAGCCTGGGCGGCTATGCTGATATCTTTTACCGCAATACACGGGCCTCCGGAGTGATCCCCCAGATCTCCGCAATCATGGGTCCCTGTGCAGGTGGGGCTGTTTACTCCCCTGCTATCACCGATTTTATCCTGATGGTAGAGCAGAGCTCATATATGTTTGTGACCGGGCCCAATGTGGTAAAAACCGTTACCCACGAAGAAGTGACTTCCGAAGAACTGGGAGGTGCCCATACCCATGCTACCAGGAGCGGGGTTACACATTTTAGCTGTGCAAATGAAGTGGAATGCATTCAAAACATCAGGCAGTTACTGAGCTATATACCGCAGAACTGTGAGGAAGATGCCCCGAAGTACCCTTATACACCGGCAGATGAACAAAGAGCATCGCTGAATACAATTATTCCGGCGAACAGCAACCAGCCTTATGATATGAAGGAAGTGATAGCACAGTTGACAGATACGGATAGTTTCTTCGAAGTACATGCAAATTATGCAGAGAATATCATTGTTGGTTTTGCCCGTATCGCAGGCAGGAGTATTGGTATAGTAGCCAATCAGCCGGCACACCTGGCAGGTGTTCTGGATATTAAAGCCTCTGTAAAAGGTGCACGCTTTACCCGTTTCTGCGATGCATTTAATGTACCACTGCTGGTATTGGTAGACGTACCGGGCTTCCTGCCGGGAACGGACCAGGAATGGAATGGCATCATTACCAATGGCGCAAAATTGCTCTTTGCACTGAGTGAAGCCACCGTACCGAAGATAACTGTGACGACCCGCAAAGCCTATGGCGGTGCTTATTGTGTGATGAACTCAAAGCATATCGGGGCCGACCTCAACTTTGCTTTTCCACAGGCAGAAATTGCAGTGATGGGACCTAAAGGTGCAGTAGAGATTATTTATAAAAGAGAGATTGATACAGCACCAGATCCGGAAGCAAGAATGAATGAACTGGTAGCTGAATATACAGAACGGTATGCCAATCCCTATTTAGCGGCAGAGAAGGGATTTATAGATGAAGTAATTGTGCCTGATCAGGCAAGGATTAAGCTGATCAGGGGATATGCCATGCTTGAAAATAAAGTGGTGACGCTGCCCCGCAAAAAGCACGGCAATATTCCTTTGTAATTGCCGTAAATTGCATCTCACTATGTTCAGGGCATTTACTAACTTTTTATTATTCTCGTCGGTCTACGTCTCGCTCTGTGCCATATTACTGATATGGCAAACGAACACTATATTGAATTTACATCCTGTCAATTTCGACTATTATAAATTCGCCTTTTTTTCGACGATCTGCAGTTACAATTTTCACTGGTATCTTACACCTGCAGCTTACTCCGGTTCTCCCCGCCTGCAGTGGGGCGTAAGACATAAGAACCTGCAGCTGGTCTTCACCATTATCGGGTTAATCGGTGCGGCAATCTACTTCCGGGATCTGAAGGCATACTGGCTGGAATTAAGTGGAGCGGCCTTTCTGACCTTCCTGTATTCAGCACCTAAGATCCCCTTCCCTCCTTTCACCTGGCTTCGCAGGATTGCCATTGGTAAAACAATCTTTCTTACTGCCGTATGGGTATACGTTACGAATGTACTGCCTGTGTTGCTGAGTGGTGGTCATTTTACAACACAGGCAGTGTTTTACATTGTGCACAGGTTCTTTATCATATATGCATTGTGTATACTCTTCGATCACCGTGATCTGGAGTCAGATAAAAAGGAAGGGATCCGATCGCTCATTACATGGCTGAGTATACCAGGGATGATGCGCTTATACTTCTTCTCATTGCTGTTTGCTGCAGGTTTTGCATTGCTCGTATGCCGGGATATCATTACATTTTATCTGCTGATACCAATCGTCATCACGGCGGTTTTAACAAAATATACACTCAATACGAGATCTGATTATTACTACTACTTTGTGCTGGATGGGCTGGTCATGTTATCAGCCTTTTTACATTATATAGCCGTGGTTGCCTGATAATTAAGGTCTATACACCTAATAGCTTTTTCTTACTTTTGTTCCATAAATTACATTAACAGCATGTCAAAAAAGCAAAAGTCCGTATTAAGCAAGGACGCGCTTACGTTCCTGCGGAATTACCTGAATAATCCCTCCCCTACTGGTTTTGAGAAGGAAGGACAGAAACTGTGGCTGGAATACCTGAAGCCTTACATAGATGAGTACTTTGTAGATGCATATGGTTCTGCGGTGGGAGTAATCAATCCCAAAGCACCATTCAAAGTGGTGATTGAAGCACATGCGGACGAAATTTCCTGGTTTGTAAATTATATTTCACCTGAAGGTCTGATTTATGTGATCCGTAATGGTGGTTCTGATCAGCAGATTGCACCATCGAAGAGAGTGAATATTCATACAGAGAACGGCCCGGTAAAGGCAGTGTTCGGATGGCCGGCTATTCACACCCGTATGCGTAGCACAGAAGGTAAAGAGCCACAACCGAAAGTTGACAACATCTTCCTGGATTGTGGTGCACGCAGCCGTAAGGAAGTAGAAGAACTGGGTATTCATGTAGGTTGTGTGGTAACTTTCGAAGATGGATTCGAAGAGCTGTCCCACGATTATTATGTATGCCGTGCGATCGACAACCGTATTGGTGGTTTTATGATTGCGGAAGTGGCACGTATGCTGAAAGAAAAGAAGCAGGAGCTGCCTTTCGGCCTGTACATCGTGAATGCGGTACAGGAAGAAGTGGGTCTGAGAGGTGCTGAGATGATTGCAAAACGCATCAAGCCGAATGTTGCGATCATTACGGACGTTACACACGATACCACCACCCCTATGATCAACAAGAACATAGAAGGTGAAATCAGGTGTGGGTCTGGTCCAAGCATTACTTATGGTCCGGCGGTGCACAACATTCTGCGTGACCTGATCATTAAGACAGCGAAGAAAAATGATATTCCTCACCAGCTGCATGCAGTAAGCCGCAGTACAGGTACTGATACTGATGCATTTGCGTATGCAAATGACGGAACCCCGTCAGCTTTGATCAGCTTACCGCTGCGCTATATGCATACCACGGTAGAAATGGTGAAGAAAGACGATATTGAGAATACTATTCTATTGATTTACAATACCTTACTCAACATTACACCAAAAACAAACTTTCTATACCTGTAATTAGGTGTTTAGACACCTAATCCATTCATACTCCGTTATTTGGCAGTATGGATTAAATGTATAGATTTGCTTCTCAAATTACATTATTATGCAAGATGTGCAGATCCGTCACGACTGGTCTATTGAAGAAATAAAAGAGATCTACAATACGCCCTTACTGGAGCTGGTTTTCCGTGCGGCATCTGTTCACAGGCAGACGCAGGATACGGCAGAAGTACAGGTTTGTACTTTGCTCTCCATCAAAACCGGTGGTTGTACCGAAGACTGTGCTTACTGCCCTCAGGCAGCGCGCTATAATACCGACATTAAAGTACATGGCCTGATGCAGAAGGATGCGGTGCTGGCTTATGCGCAGAAGGCGCGTGATGCTGGTTCTACCCGTTTCTGTATGGGGGCTGCATGGAGAGAGGTGCGTGATAACCGCGACTTCGACCGTGTACTTGATATGGTGAAAGGTGTAAATGAAATGGGAATGGAAGTATGCTGTACGCTCGGTATGCTTACGGAAGAACAGGCGCAGAAACTGGCGGATGCGGGCTTATATGCCTACAACCACAACCTGGATACTTCTGGTGAGTATTATGAGCAGATTATTACGACCAGGACTTATGACGACAGGCTGAAGACTTTGGATAATGTACGTAAAGCGGGTGTGAGTGTTTGCTGTGGTGGTATCATTGGTCTGGGTGAGAGTCACGAGGACCGCATTGGTATGCTCCATACGCTGAGCAATCTGCCTGTGCATCCGGATTCTGTGCCTATTAATGCATTGACGAGGGTGAAAGGTACGCCATTGGAAAATATGCCGAAAGTGCAGTTTTGGGACATGGTAAGGATGATTGCCACTACACGTATCCTGATGCCGAAGGCGATGGTACGTTTGAGTGCGGGTCGTGCGGAGATGAGTATGTCTGAGCAGGCGCTGTGTTTTATGGCGGGTGCGAATTCTATATTTACGGGAGAGAAGTTGCTGACGACTGCGAATCCGTCATTTGAAGAGGATCATATGATGTTTGAGTTGCTGGGATTGAAGCCGAGAGAGGCATTTAAGAACCAGGAAATCCAGGAAGCGATCTTCTGATAAAGAGATTAATCCAGCTAATAAAAAAATGGGCTTTTACTCCGGTAAAAGCCCATTTTTTTATTAGCTGGTAATTATCTATAAGAAATAATTTATTCCAAGCGCATACCCCTTCATCCCCAGGCCTGCAATCGTCCCTTTACACACCGGCGCTATCACCGACTTATGCCTGAACTCCTCTCTTGCATGCACATTACTGATGTGTATTTCCAATACCGGTGTTTTAATCGCCGCAATCGCATCCCTGATAGCTATTGAATAGTGGGTATACGCACCCGCATTCAACAGGATCCCATCATAAGTAAACCCTATCTCATGTAAAATATCGATGATATTCCCCTCGGAATTATTCTGAAAATATTCCAGCTCCACATCCGCAAATAACTGCTTCAGCTTCAGGAAATAATCTTCAAAAGGTTCATTTCCGTAGATCCCCGGCTCTCTTTTACCCAATAAATTCAGGTTAGGGCCATTAATGATTGCTATTTTCATTGGTACAAATTACTAATTTATTCTTGTCCCCATCTATAAGTCTCCTGCTGGATCCCGATCAGGTCAAGCACCCTGTCTACCACGGTAGCTGCTACTTCTTCCATATTCTTTGGCACACTATAGAAAGATGGGGTAGCCGGACAAATGATCCCGCCCGCCTCTGTCACGGTGAGCATGTTCTTAATATGAATCACATTGTAAGGTGTTTCCCTCACCACGCAAATCAGTTTACGACGTTCCTTCAGCACCACATCGGCAGCACGGGTTATGAGGTCATTGCTGATCCCTCCGGCTATACGCCCCAGGGTTCCCATGGAACAGGGGCATATCACCATGGTGTCATACCTGCCGGATCCGCTGGCAAAGGGAGCCATGAAATCCTGCTGGGTATAGGTCTTAAAGGGCAAATCCTTGTAATCGTCCGTGCCCAGCTCCGTCGCCCACACCGTTTTGGCATTTTCCGTCATCACTATGGCAACCTGCTCTGTCTGTGCTGCCGCTTTTTCCAGCTTTTGCAACAACTGACGTGCGTAAATGGCCCCGCTGGCCCCGGTAACTGCTACAACTATACGGTGTTTCATGCGTACAAATCTAGTTAAAAAACGAAGCCACTTATTATTAGCCTGCACTAACAGGTGTTTTTCCCCCTGGATAAAAAAAATACCGGCCTGATGGCCGGTACTAATTTCTTTGGAATAAATAGCTGTAAGCTAATGGTCTTAATTTGCATGTGATACCAGCTCATCCATTATTATGGCACTATGGCTCTCATCATACACACACTTTCCATTTTTAATCAGCAACACCTGGGGAGATTCATGCTCTACACCAAAAGTCGCTGCAATTTCATCTGATATTTTCCGATACTTAATAAGGTCCAGATAATAGAAGGTCATATTTTCAGGCGCTTCAGCTCTGTCGAGCCTCGACTTTGCTACCGCACTGATGGAACAGCGGGTGCTGTGCTTAAAAATAACGACGGTTCCCGTTTCAGATGTTTCCTTGATGGTTTCTAACTGATCTTCAGTAGTTAAAGGTATCCAGTTCATTAACAATCTTTGCTGTTTGCCGCATGGCTCACCTTGCCTATCTTCATCGGACAGCCTAATTTGTTTTGAGACGCACACGATGTGAATAAAGTAGCAAAGATACAAATAAGCGCTGCGCCGCCCAAAACTTTGAATGATACTTGCATAAAGGGATGTTTAAGTGGTAAATGAAATTTCATAGGGAAAGGTGATATCACTTTTTTAATCGCCATTTTTTGACGTTACTTTGCAAATATAAAATTTATATTAAAAAATTTATTGATAATATCAGTCCTTTTTCCCGTTTCACATAAATATAACGCAAAATACCGGCAACTGTTTTATTGCATATGACAAAAGTACATTTTATTGCTATAGGTGGCAGCGTGATGCACCAGCTGGCAATTGCGCTGAAGTTGAAAGGTTACCAGGTGACCGGGAGCGACGACGAGATTTTCGAGCCGGCTCTCAGCAACCTGCGCCAGGCAGGGATTTTGCCTGCCACTATGGGTTGGGATGATTCCCGTATCAGCCCCGATCTGGATGCTGTCATTCTTGGTATGCACGCCCGTGGGGACAACCCTGAACTCCTGAAAGCCAGGGAATTAAATCTTAAAATCTACTCGTTCCCCGAATATATTTACCAGGAGAGCCTGCAGAAAAAACGTGTCGCTGTCGGTGGCAGTCATGGTAAAACGACCACAACTGCTATGATTATGCATGTGTTACAACAGGCAGGCAAGGATTTCGACTACCTGGTCGGTGCCCGCCTGGCCGGTTTTGCACAATCCGTAAATATTACCAATGCACCCACTATTGTCATGGAAGCGGATGAATATCCTGCCTCTGTGATTGAAAAGCGGCCTAAGTTTCATTTCCTCCACCCGCAGATTGCCGTTTTAACCGGTATTGCCTGGGATCATATCAACGTGTTCCCCACTTACGAGATTTACCTGGAACAATTTGTCATCTTCATCAGGACCATGGAAACGGGTGCCACCCTGATCTATAATGAAACTGATCCTGAGCTGGTAAAACTCGTGAATGCCGAAGGCGCTCACCTGAAACTGCTGCCTTATGGTGTTCCTGCGCATACTATCAGCAATGGTATCACCAGTGTCACCTTTGGTGGCGAAACGAAGGCAATGGAGGTATTCGGCGACCATAACCTGCTGAATATGCATGCTGCCCGACTGGTTTGCAATGAACTGGGTGTAGATGATACCACGTTTCTATCTGCTATCGCTACCTTTAAGGGCGCTGCGAAACGCCTGGAACTGGTAGGTAAAAATGACCATTGCGCTATTTACCGCGATTTTGCCCATGCACCGTCCAAGGTAAAGGCTACAATAGAAGCCCTGAAAGAGCAATATCCTTCCCGTACGCTGATTGCAGTACTGGAATTACATACTTACAGCAGCCTGAATGCCGCCTTTATGGTGCAGTACCAGGGTGCGATGGACAAGGCAGATATTCCTGCCGTATTCTATAGCCGTCACGCACTGGAAATCAAGCGTATGCCAGACCTGCAGCCGGAAGGCATCGCACAGGGATTTGGCAGAAATGATCTCCAGGTATTTAATAACAGAGAGCACCTGCAGGCATTTCTGGATGCACAAAATTACCAGAATGCAAACCTCCTCCTGATGAGTTCAGGAGATTATGAAGGAATGAACGTACCTTCGCTCACAAAGTATTTATAAAAATCAGTCATGCCATCATTGCAACTTAAAAGGCCCCTGGCCGTTATTGACCTTGAGACAACCGGTACCAACGTGGCCACAGACCGTATTATCGAGATTGCGATCATTAAAGTAATGCCCGATAAGAGCATTCAGCAAAAAACCAAACGCATCAACCCAGGCATGCCAATCCCTCCAGCTACCACCGCCATTCATGGCATCAGTGATGAAGATGTGAAGGATTGCCCTACTTTTAAACAAGCTGCAAATGAACTGAGACAGTTCATGGACAATTGCGATATAGCCGGATATAACTCAAACCGTTTCGACATACCGCTGCTGGTAGAAGAATTCCTCCGTACCGGACTGGAATTCGACGTTAAAGGACGTAAATTCATCGATGTACAGAAGATTTTCCACCTGATGGAGAAACGTACCCTCAGCGCGGCCTACAAATTCTACTGCGATAAGAACCTGGAGAATGCACATAGCGCGGAAGCCGATGCACTTGCTACTTACGAGATCCTGGAAGCCCAGCTCGACCGTTACGAACAGTTACAATCAGAAGTAGAACACCTTGCGGAATTTACTAAAGAAGAAGAATATGTTGACTTCGCCCGCCGCATGATCATGCAGAACGGCGTGGAAACTTTCAACTTCGGTAAATACAAAGGCAGGGCTGTCAGAGAAGTGCTGAAGATTGAGCCTCAATATTATGACTGGATGATGAAGGCCGATTTTCCATTGAATACCAAGCAAAAACTCACAGACATCTACCATAGTATGATGTTAAAAAAGATTTAATGTTTATAAAATAGGGAACATATTTCCCGATTATTATAATTTCGCAGTCCTAAAACAACACTTAGCTGATTGGAAAAGCTTGTCATCATTCCGACCTACAACGAGAAGGATAATATAAGAAAGATCATTGACGCGGTATTCACACTGCAGGAAGACTTTCACATTCTGATCGTTGACGATGGGTCGCCGGATGGAACCGGGAATATAGTAAAGTCCTTGCAGAAGCAACACCCGGGGGAACTCTTCCTTTCGGAGAGAAGCGGAAAGCAGGGGCTCGGTACTGCCTATATTCATGGGTTTAAGTGGGCGCTGGAAAAAGGATACCAGTACATCTTTGAGATGGATGCGGACTTTTCACACAACCCTAAAGACCTGCCCAGGCTATACAATGCCTGTGCAAAAGAAGGAGGGGATGTAGCCGTAGGCTCCCGCTATGTAAAAGGTGGCAGAACAGAAAACTGGCCATGGGATAGGGCTGTCCTCTCCTACGGCGCTTCTGTATACGTACGTTTCGTGACCTGGATGCGTGTGAAAGACGCTACTGCCGGATTCGTGTGTTACAAGAGACAGGTACTGGAAGCCATCAACCTGGATGCGATCCGCTTCGTAGGATATGCATTCCAGATAGAAATGAAATTCACTGCCTGGAAACTGGGCTTTAAGGTGAAGGAAGTGCCTATCACCTTTATAGATCGGAAAGAAGGATACTCCAAGATGAGTAAGGGGATTATTAAAGAAGGTGTGTGGGGAGTACTCAAGATTCAATGGGAGAGCCTGTTCAGGAAGTATGAGAGAAGAGTGCGGAACGAACAGTTACAGGAACAGGAACAATAGAGCATGCTGATATCGCTGTCACAGCATTTTGGCAGCGGACTGATACAAAAATGAAAAAACCTTTGCTGCAATTACACCTGTCAGTCTTCCTGGCAGGTTTTACAGGCATCCTGGGAAAACTGATTTCCCTCAATGAAGGATTGCTCGTTTGGTACCGACTATTATTCACTGTCATTTCTCTGTTTATTATATTTCGCTGGAAAGGAATGTTGTCGCGACTGTCGTGGAAACAGTTAGTACCTATTGGATTGAATGGTGTGGTGATTGCTATGCACTGGCTTTTCTTTTATGGGAGTATAAAGTACTCCAATGTCAGTATCGGGGTGGTCTGTTTTTCATTGACAAGTTTGTTTACAGCGATATTGGATCCGCTTATTAACCGCAGGAAATTTGATGCGAGGGAGTTATTGCTGAGCGGGATTACCCTGGCGGGGATCGTGATGATCTTCCATTTTGATTCGCAGTATCATACGGGGATTATTATGGGGATTGTGTCGTCTGTTTTTGCGGCCTTGTTTACCATTGTGAATAAGAAGTTGCTGGCGCATTACGATTCTCCTTCTATTACCTTTTACGAGTTATTGGTAGGATTTGTGGTATTATCACTGTTTATGCCGATGTACCTGGATTTGGTGAATCAGCATTTCCTGCTGCCTTCTACAAAGGATTTTATCTATTTGCTGATCCTGAGCTGGGCTTGTACAGTGTGTATGTATATGTTGCTGATGGCTGCTTTGAAGAAGGTAAGTTCTTTTACAACGAATCTGACGTTTAATTTAGAACCTGTTTATAGTATTATTATTGCCTTTGTGTTGTTCCAGGAGAATAAGCAGTTGAGTTGGGCTTTTTATGCGGGGTTGGGGTGTATTATTCTTTCGGTGTTTCTGCAGATGCGGAGAGTGGCGAAAACAATATAAATTTTTTAAAAAAGGGCGCTTCTCAGAAGCGCCCTTTTTATTTTTAATAATGTACATATCCAATCAGACCACGTGCCTTTGTGCCGGAAGTGACTGATATACTACCTTTGAAAATTACCGTGTAACTACGCTGTACCGTAAGGTTAGCGATATTACCTGTTGTCAGTGCCATGGTAGCAAAAACAGCCCTGCCTGACAATGGTGTACCTGCTGCTGCTGAACGGGTCACATAGAGTGTATCCTTCACGTTTACATTGTAAGGAATCGTCTTGTAATCACTCAGGTCACCGGGGTTCAATCCTGTTGCCACCACGCCATGTTTTGCTGAATACAGATCGACGGTTTTGCCGGTCGTATCGTTTAATACTGTGTGAATAAAGCGTACGGCTATTACCCCGGTATCAGGTTTTGGAAACGCATCTTCAGTAAAGAGCTGCCCTGCACTGGTCAGAATAAAAGTATAATATTTACCCGCCTCGAAATTATCACTGAAACTTTGTAAACTGATTGAATCGCCTACCAAAGTACCCGGTTTAAACAACTCCACTGTTTGTGTACCCGGATCAATCGTCAGATAAGAATTGACCCCGGATACCGGATAAATGCCATTGTACGTAATAGCCGCCCCGTTCACTTTTGTACCTCCTACATACAGGTTGAATGTATCCAGGTTCGTTGATGCATGCACTATTTTCAGATACGCTTTTCCACCTGTGCCTTCTTCAGTAGCATGAATCGTGAATTCTTTTTTACAGGCTGTTACCCCCATCAGTAAGGCCATACCTGCTAATATGAATCTACGCATATCGAATATTTTTATTTTTGTGAAAACCAGCATTCCTTCGTGTGATAATCCAGTTCCAAAGCACCCAATGCTGTCAGTGCAGGAATGTTGTACAGGTACTCTGAATTGTACCTTGGGCGACAACGGTAAGCCAGTTTCTGGTTGTTGTTAAGAAACAGGTCAGCAGCGCTGAGAGGTGTCCATCCTGCATACACCTGTGCACCTGTCACGGGATCCAGGTCTGTGTAGTGGAAACGACGCATATCTACCCAGGTTTCATTTACACCAAAGCAATACAAAGCGATGTATTTCTGCAGCATAATATGTGTAAGGGTAAGGTTCGCACTGGTAGGTACCACGCTGGGATTGGCCATATATGCAGCTTTGGCAGTAGCCGTCATTTCCTTGCCGGCAGGAATGTTGGTTGGATAATTATACATCATATCCATGCTGAGGGAGATTGCGTTGGTATAGGCCGTTAAAGCAGTAGCCTTATCCCCTTTACGATAGGCTGCCTCTGCTTTCATAAATTGCATTTCAGTGGCCGTCATCACCGGCCATGGAGAATCGTCCGCATAGAGGTAACGGGGATTCAGTGATTTGGAAGAACTATACTGGCCACCCCAATAGTTGCGGGGCAGATCGGCAGTATCCAGACCAGTACTACCGGTAGCACCATAGTTAGGCCGGATACCTTTGAATGTACCATTGAAGTTTTCACGAAGCAGGTAGTAAGCACGGGGATCGGCAACAGGAAAAACAGTGTTGTTACCACTTTCCAGGTTGGCAATGTATTCACCCTGTACAAGCGAACCAATGTTTGCACGGAAAGGACCAAAGTAGTTTTTAGTAGCACTGGTAGTTGCATTTTCTACCCTGTAGATAGCGTTGTCCTCGTTGGTGCTCATGGCCAGGTCCGCATACTTGATCACTGAATCAGGCTGGTAAGTAGCTTTGTTGGAAAGGTGATTGTAAGAACGTGCAAGCACACCGTATACAAATTTCTTCCACTTATTTACATCCCCGTTAAAGAGGTATGCATCGCCCTTGGCAAGGTTGGCAGCGCTTACATTATCACCGGTCATATTTAAATATGTCAGTGCCCGGAACGCAACGGCACGCACGGTATCATATACTTCTGCCTGTGAATCATAATCAAACTGATCCTGGCTGGTGTTGAAGGCTTCTTTCAATACTACTTCACCATATTGATCTGTGAGACTGAGCCATCCCCAGGCACGCAGTGCATAGGCAACACCCACATAGTCCCATTTCTTCTGCTCAATACCCCACTGCACTACCTTGTTCAGGTTTTGCCCCATGCCATAGTAGTGGGCTGCCCACAGGTTGCCCATGATATCGCTGGAACCTGTTGCACCACCCATTTTGTCGTACTGGTTGCCATTGGCATTTGCACACCAGTATTGGATATATCGACCGGTATAATAGTTATCTACCACGGTGCCATAGTTGGTACCATTGGCGGTATAACTGTTTACCAGGTTAGAGATCATATTGGGCAGTAATGTTTCGATCGGTTGTTCCACATCCGCATTGGGATTGGTGTAGGCATCATCTATCAGCTTCTTACACCCTGTACCCAGCATCGCTATGATAGTGCCGAAGCAGGCATATTTCAACAATTTATTCTTAGTCATACCTGTAGTTTTTTAATTAAAATGAAACCCTTAAACCAAAGTTGGCACTCACCGGAGCAGGCAGGTTACCATAATCAAATCCGAAACCACCTACGCCTTTGTTCGCCGAAGTATTACCATTGCTCACAGGGTCTGCGCCCCTGTAGTTGGTAATCAGGACCAGGTCATTGAAGGTGGCGAATGCACCGATATTGCTGATCTTTTTCCACTTGCCGAAGTTGTAGCTGATGGTCAGGTCTCTGAGGCGGAACCAGTTCACATCTTTCTGGAGAAATTCTTCCTCAGGCATATTGGTGTAATAAGCCTGCTGGCGATAAGGGAGTACTACGATATTGTTTTCTGTAGGTTTTTCTGTGTTCTGCAAGCCATCGTTCAGCACACCTTTGATTACGCGGGCAGTTTCTCTGTCAGCAGTTTTGATACCCTTACCCTGTACGGTCAGGTACATATCAGTTGCATCAAATACATCGCCGCCTACTTTCAGGTCCCAGAGGAAACTCAGTGACCATTTCTTATAGCGCAGGGTATTATTGATACCCAGTGTAAAGTCAGGATTACGATCGCCGATCACACCAAAGGTTGCATCGATGACAGGCAGACCAGTCAGCGGGTTGATGAGGATAGCGCCCTTGTTGTTGCGTGAATAGTGATACCCTGTGATAGTAGTGGTAGAACCGCCTTTCAGCAAACCACCTCTTGCATTACCATAGACCCAGGTATCTGCAATGTAGTATTCAGTGAGTGTGGATGGTATGGAGAGCACCTCGTTCCACATCTTGTTAAAGTTCAGGGTCAGGTCCCAGCCAAAGTCTTTTTTACGTATAGGCGAAGCGCTGATCATCGCTTCAATACCCTTATTGCGGGTAGAAGCTGCGTTCATGGTATTGAGGATAAAACCTGTTGCATAGCTGGCGCGGAACCCCTGTGCTATCTGGTCTTTCACCAATGTGTTGTAGTAAGATACTTCAGCATTGATTCTGCCGTCGAACATTCTGAACTCTGTACCTATTTCATAGGTCTTTTGTCTTTCCGGTTTCAGGTTAGGATTTGCATTCGTATACCCATAAGAGTATCCACCACCACTGGCCAGGTTATTTACAAATACAGACTGATTGGCGTATGGATCAGAGAGGCGTGCAGTACTTGCCATGGAAGCACGGAGTTTCCAGTAGCTCAGCACTTTGCTTTCTTTCATACCCGGGATCAATTCGCTTGGAATGAAGCTGGCGCTGATACCTGGGTAGTTATAATTTCGGGAGGCAGCAGGCATGATGCTGGTAGTTTCGAAGCGCTGTGTAAAGCTCACGAAAGCATAGTCATTGTAACCGATAGCTACTTCGCCAAAGTAGGCAATATTCCTGTTGATGCTCATGTTGTACTCACCTTTTGCATTCCTGAGCAGGCGGGTACGGGTAGTAGGATCTGTATTGCTGCTGTCTGTGCCCATAGGGTCTGTGAGGTTGGTACCTCTTACTGCATACATACCTGTTTCATTATCCTGCCACATGGTACCGAGCATTAAGCGACCGTTGAACTTCTTATATGTTTTGGTAGCAGTAGCTGTGATGGTGTGGTTATAACTCCAGTATTTCAGGTAGTAGTTTTCCAATGCGCCATTCTGAGCAGCGGTAACGTTGTAGGAGTCAGGATTGTACAACATATAACCGTCTGTATGATAAGCGTCGTAACCAAAGCGGCCTGCGAGGGACAGCCATGGGAAAGGATTAATGTTGATACCAAGGGTGGCAATGTAACGGTTGTTTTTATCCTGACTGAGGTTGCGTTGCACGCTGAAAACAGGGTTGTCCACTTCTGCGTTTGGAGAGTTGCCGGTTACGAGTGTGGCTTTGCCGCCTGTAGAATCCTGCCAGTCATGAATATCATGATCTGTAGGCCAGAGATATAAATCCAGCAGGTAACCGCCGGCACCTCGCAGTGGTTTGTTGTTCACACTGTTGATGACAGAGAAGCTGGGCGTGATTTCTACATACTTACCAATTTTGGTGGAGTTGGATAAGCGCAGGTTTAGTTTCTTATAATTATTGTTAGGGATCACACCATCCTGGTTGATGTAGGATGCAGAGAAACGGAAGCCGGAATTCTTCACGCCAAAGTCAACACCGAGGTTATGGCTTTGTGTAAAACCAGTTCTGAAAAAGTTGTGCACGTTATCATACAGTTTGGTGGTATCGCTGTATTTAGGGCCGAAAAAGGTACCGCTACCTGACTGGAAGATGGAGGTATACACACCATCAGTACCTGTGTTGTAGGCATTGGTCACTTTATTGAAGCGGGTAATTTTCTGTGTACGGAAACTATTGTCATAGCTTACGTGGATGCCTTTTCCTTTGCTTCTTTTGGTAGTGATTACGATGGCACCGGAGCTGGCCTGGCTACCGTACAGTGCAGTGGCTTCGGGGCCTTTCAGCACGGTGATGCTGGCAATGTCTGCAGGGTTGATGTCTGCCGCACGGTTGGTGTAATCACTGTTTTTATTTGCCATGTCAGAGACGAGACCGATACCTGCACCGCCATTGGAGGTTTGGTTCAGGGTTTGGTTGTCAACGATGATCCCATCTACTACAAAGAGTGGCTGGTTGCTCAGGGAGAGGGAGTTAAAGCCTCTGAGTACGATAGAGGAGCCGGAACCTGCCTGGCCGGTGGTAGGTGTGATGGTGACACCTGCTACCCTACCCTGTAAAGCATTCACAAAGTTCTCGCGCTGTGTGGCGGCAATTTCATCACCGCTTACACGTTGCACGGAGTAACCGAGTTCACGGGCATTACGCTTGATGTCCATAGCGGTGACTACGACTTCGCCGAGTTCACCATTGCTCGGCTTCATGATGATTCTGGTAGCATCGCTGGCATTTACTTTTACTACGCCGTAACCGATGTAGGAAAAGACGAGTTGCTGTCCTTTTTCAGCGGCGATGCTGAAGTGACCGCTGGCATCGGTTTGTGCTCCCTTTTTGGTGGCCGCGTTGACTACGGTTACACCAATCAATGGGGTCTTCCCGTCTTCTGCCAACACGGTACCTGTTACCGGTGCCGTCTGGCCAAATGACTGTAATAATGAGGATAGCAGCAGGACTATCATCATTCCGGCAAATTTTCGCATAGCATTGATTTTATGAATAAATAGGCAAAAGCATCCCTGCAGCGCCAGCGGGCGCAGTTTTAATAAACCAGTATGAACTGTGTGGTATTTGTTTACCCCAATAAATGAATACCCTGTAGCTACATAGTGCTATGTTTACGATCAACTATCTACTATGGCTCAGATGAAATGTTAAGTTCAATAGTTAAAGCTGGTTGATAAAAATTCTCACATAATGGGTTTACTTCCCTGTAGCATAAAACAAATAAAAAAAAGGATAAAAACCGCATATTCCTGCATTTTTTTGGGGGATTTATGCAAATATGTTTGTTGATTCACGCAGAAAGCGGCAATTGGGATAAAATACTATTATTTGAAAATTGACCTTTCATACATTTTGCCGGTTTGCCAAAATGTATTTTTTTTAAATTGCCAGTCTTATGAAAAAAATAATGGTTACAGCCGTTCTATCCGGCATTTCTCTCCTCACCTATGCCCAACAGCCAGCAAAAAAACCACTTGACCATAGTGTGTATGATAGCTGGCAAAGCATTGGCACCAAAGTCATCAGCAACAACGGGCAGTTAGTTGCATACACCATTACACCACAGGAGGGCGATGCTTCCCTGGTGATTTATGACACAAAATCAAAGAAACAGATTTCGGTACCACGTGGCAGCTCGCCGCTGATCACGGAGGACAACCGTTATGTGGTCTTCGCTATTAAACCCACTTTTGCAGCTGTAAGACAGGCAAAAATTAAAAAGAAAAAACCGGCAGAGATGCCGAAAGATTCGCTGGGGATCTTATATCCGGGTGCTGATACCGTGTATAAAACAGGGACCATCCGCAGTTTTAAAACACCGGAAAAAGGAAGTGGCCTGCTGGCTTACCTGCTGGAAAAACCGCAGGCAGATACAAGCAGCGGCAACCTCGTTATTGTATCACTCAACAGGCAACAACAGGATACGATTAAAAACGTGCAGGATTATGTAATCAGTAAAACCGGCAATTACCTGCTGGTAGAACTGGTGGCTGACAAAAAAGATTCTACTACACGCGATGCCTTGCTGCGCTGGGATGTAGCATCCAGAAAAGCAGATACGCTGAGCAGAGGTTTTGGTAACAGAACGCAACTGGCATTTGATGATGCAGGTAAACAGGCTGCCTGGGTAAATACGAGAGACAGTGCAAAAGCGCTGCAGCAGTTTTATGAATTATATTACTTCAGGGCAGGTCAGGATACAGGTAGTATCGTAGCAGATAAAAACACCAAAGCCTTTCCTGCCGGCTGGTCTGTAAGCCAGAACGGGAAAGTATGGTTCAGCAGAAATGGAGAAAGATTATTCTTTGGATCTGCCCCTGTTCCGCCAGCAAAGGATACAAACATCGTAGATTTCGAAGTAGCGAAAGTGGATGTGTGGAATTATCTCGATGATTACCTGCAACCCATGCAATTAAAGAACCTGGAAAAAGATCAGCAAAAGAATTATCTCGCTGCTTATTTCCCTGACAATAAAAAAGTATTGCAGCTGGCAGATAAAGATGTGGAAAATGTGGTGATTGCAGATGAAGGTAACAGTGACTATGCAATCGCCTACACGGATAAAGGCCAGCGAGTGGCGATGCAATGGACCGGCGGCACCTTGAAGACATCTTACCTGCTGCGTATTACCGATGCGTCACGTAAATTGATCATCAAAGACCTGGATAGTACCTCTTACATTTCTCCTGATGGGAAATATGTGATCTGGTATGATCTGCATCGGAAGCATTATTTCACTTACGAAACTGCTACAGGTACTACCCGCAATATCACGGCAAACATTCCGGTTCAGGTATACGATGAAGAAGATGATCAGCCGGAAACACCGGGTAATTACGGCATTGCAGCATGGCTTGAAAAAGATGCGGCAGTGTATATCTATGACCGTTATGATATATGGAAAGTAGATCCTTCCGGCAAGCAGGCACCTGTAATGATAACAGGTGGAGTAGGCAGACAGCAACACCTGGTGTTCCGCTATGTGAAATTGTCTAAAGACGAGCGCTTTCTGAAAGCAGGCCAGCAGCTGGTGTTGCAAACCTTCAATGAGATTACAAAAGAGAATGGTTATTACACCACAGAAAGTACAAAGAGTAACCTGAAACCTGTGGTGATGGGACCTTACAACTATACTAAACTGGTGAAGGCAGAAGCAGCGAATTACTATTTGTATTCCAGGGAAAATTATCAGCAATCTCCGGATGTATATGGTGGTAATGATATTCCTCATGCAGTGCAGCTGAGTCATCTCAATCCACAGCAGGCGGAGTATAACTGGGGTACAGCCTCACTCTTTAAGTGGACGGCTTATAATGGCCAGCCTGCAGAAGGGATCCTGTATAAACCGGAAGATTTTGACAGCACGAAATCATATCCGGTGCTGATGTATTTTTATGAGAAACTGTCAGAGCAATTGTATTGGTATATACCACCAGCACCGACTCCTTCCCGGTTGAATATTTCATTCTTTGTGAGCAGGGGTTACCTGGTGTTGGTACCTGATATTCATTATGTGAACGGGCATCCGGGTAAGAGTGCGTATGATTATGTGGTGAGTGGTGCGCGTGCATTGGCGGCTCATCCATGGGCGGATAGTACGAAGATGGGGATCCAGGGTCAGAGCTGGGGAGGTTACCAGGTAGCGTATCTCATTACTGCAACTAACTTGTTTAGTGCAGCCTGGGCAGGTGCGCCGGTGGCAAATATGACGAGTGCTTATGGTGGTATCAGGTGGGAAAGTGGTATGAACAGGCAGTTTCAGTATGAGCGGTCGCAGAGTCGTATTGGGGCTACCTTGTGGGAGAAGCCGGAGTTGTATATAGAGAATTCTCCTTTGTTCCATTTGCCGAATGTGCAGACACCGCTGGCGATTATGGCAAATGACGCGGATGGTGCAGTGCCCTGGTACCAGGGGATAGAGCTGTTTACAGGTTTGCGCAGGCTGGGGAAACCTGTATGGATGCTGAATTATAATAATGAGGCGCATAACCTGATGCAGCGGCAGAACAGGAAGGATATCTCACGTCGTGAGCAGCAGTTTTTCGATCATTTCCTGAAGGGGGCTGCGGCTCCGGAGTGGATTTCGAAGGGGGTGCCTGCATTGGATAAGGGAAGGAATTGGGGATGGGATCCGGAGAAAAACTAGCTGAATTCAGGGATAAAAATCTTGTACAATAAGGGCCGCAAATTGCGGCCCTTATTGCTTTTGATTGGATTTTACGTTTATAAAGCATTGTGCTTCAGGCTACTCAAATTAATTTTTTTTATATACTTTCTAATATCTATGTTTGTATCAGAAATGAGACCCTGATTGGAATGTGAAGTAACCGAACTAACCACCTAATGCTGATCCTATGAACTTCCGTATCTATTCTCCGGCAGCATCGCTTGCCCCTTATGTAAAACATTATTATCATTTACAGAATGCTAATGATGGTTTGCTCCATCTTCCTCAGAATTTATTTTCTTTAGGAGACCTGTACATGGTTTTCCTGCAGGAAGGTGAGGTCACTTTTCAGCCTGAGCAACATGCAGCGTTTGCCTTGCCTGAAGCTGCTGTGGTAGGACATTTTACCTGTCATCATACGATTAAGGTACAGGGTCCGGTAAAGATGACTGTGGTACAGCTGAATGCGTATGGTTGTTATAAACTGGCAGGTTTGAACATGTCTGCTTTTAACAATTATTATCGTGATTTGCTGAAGCAGGATAATGGGCAGTGGCAGCACCTGGTAGATGCGATTAATGCGACTACTGATTATATGCAGCTGGATGCGAGTCTGGATAAAGTATTCATGGATATGATGATGACGCAGGAGCATTCATTGAAGCAGATGGATGAGGTGGCGGATTATATGCTGCGTCACCAGGGGCATGTGAATATTGAGCGCCTGGTGCGTAAGTTTAAGATTTCAAGGCCTACGCTGGAGCGTAAGTTTATGGAGGTGATAGGGATAACCCCGCAGTTGTATGCGAGGATGCTGAGGTTTAGAGATGCGATGAGGCATATGCAGCAGATGAATGTGGAGCAGTGGCAGTCGTTTATTACGAAGAGTGAGAATTATAGCCAGGATTTGTTTAATCAGGATTTTCAGTTTTTTAAGGGGTCTGAGTCTACGATAGCGAGGATGCCGGTGTCACAGACGATGGCGGTGGCGTAAAGTTGTTCAAGCGCAGATAATTTTTACTATACAATGAAAAAGGTGTCCTCATCGAGGCACCTTTTTTGCTTTCTTTGTATCTCATTCTGATCTATATGATACTCAACCATAACCATAGCGCTGAATACTGGCGTGAACATTTGCAATTAACATCTCATGTGGAAGGCGGCTCATTCCGGGAAACGTACCGGGCGGCTTTGAAAGTACCGACATCGGTATTGCCATCTGCTTTTAAGGGGGAGCGCAATGCGTCGACAGGAATTTACTTCTTGCTGGAGTATGGTGATTTTTCTGCTTTTCACAGGATTGCGGCGGATGAGATGTGGCATTTTTATGATGGGTATACGCTGACGATTTATGAGATAAAGCCGGAGGGTGCGCTGGTAGTGCATCAGCTGGGTAAGCATGTGCATCTGGGCGAGCGGCCACAGTTGGTGATTTCGGCGGGGAGTTGGTTTGCATCGAGGGTGGAAGTGGAAGATGGGTATACGTTGGTGGGGTGTACGGTGGCACCGGGATTTGATTTTGCGGATTTCGAGTTGGGGGATAGAGGGGTGTTGCAGAAGGAGTATCCGGCGCATGCGGGGATTATTGGGGAATTGACGAGATAGGAAGGCTTGGAGTGATTAGGGAGAATTGAGCTTTTAAGTAAGGGAGGAATGGTAAGAGAGAAGGGATCCTTTAAATCAGGCTGGAATGATATGAGAGAAAGGATCGTTTAAATCAGGCTGGAATGATAAGAGGGAAAGGATCGTTTAAGCCGGCATGAAATGATTGAGAGAAATTGACCTGATAAAAGCGTTCAGAATTGTTAGGGAATTAACCAGATAGTTAATGCCTGGTTATTATCGAATTAACCAGATAACTGATGCCTGGTTATTACTAATTAAGCACATAATTTATGATTGCCAATATGAAAAGATTTTTACGTTTCTTAATACTGGTAGGCTTTGCACTATTACTCTTTTGGCTGGGCAAGCAGTTTGGGAGTAAGAATGTAAACCAGGAGATTTTGTCGAACAGCATGATTGTAAAAGATATTGCAGAGCTGGCGAGTCTGGAGGTACAAGGCAATGCTACCATTAAACGGAGTAACGTGGAGAACGATGGTAGCTGGATGAATAATATGAAGAAAGCCTTTGTGGAGAATACGATCTGGGTAACGATCCCTTATGTGGCGAAGTATGGAATTGATGTAGATAGTCAAAGCTTTAAGGTAGATGTTTCTGATAAGAAAATAGTAGTGAGTTTACCGGAGCCTAAATTGCTGAGTTATGAGTTGAGAGTGGATAAGATGGAGACGGCGAATAGAAAGGGAATGTTGTTGTTTTCGGATGATGAGACGTATACGGATGTGCAGAAGAAATTGTATAGAGAATCAAGGGCGCAGCTGGAAGGGAATAAGTTGTACGCGAATCAGAGTAAGGAGAAGATTGTGAAGATACTGAAGGAATATTATAAACCATGGTTGGATGATCATGAGTTGGTGGTGGAGTTTGGGGGCACGAAAATGCCTTTACTTAATTAGTAAAAAGCGCCGCTTTTGCAAGGACGATTTAGTTCGTTTCGCGTTTCCCAAAACGAGCAAGAAAACAGATTTGAAAGGGCTGTTTTAGTTCGTTTTGCGTTTCCCAAAACGAGCAAGAAAACAGCTTTAAAAGGGCGGTTTTGGTTCGTTTCGCATTTCCCAAAATCGAGCAAGAAAACAGCTTTAAAAGGGCAGTTTTGGTTCGTTTCGCATTTCCCAAAATCGAACCAAAACCGCAATATTATGCTGCATGATTGGCAATATACTTCACCAGACTCCGCTTTGCTATCGGCAATAGCGTCTCATTCACCGGAAACGCCAGCTTCGTATCCACTCTATACACCGCCGGGTTCGGAAGTTTCTTCCGTTTCCTGATCAGGGTCGTTTTAATATGCTCACAGGAATGCACCAGGTCTTTCGCAAAAGACTCCAGGTACTCAGTATGAATTCCCCTATACTTCTCATCATGCCGCTCAAAGATGCTTAACCGGTACTCATATACCAAAGTCTCCCGTTGCCGCCCATCACACAAAAAGAAATACCCTTCCTGGGAATCCAGCGGAATGAGCCCCACCGGCGAAATAGTGAGACTATCCTCCACGAACTCATAAATTTCCGTCCCATCCTTAATCGCATGGTTCATTTTAAACATGGCGAACTGAATAATATTTTCCAGCTCTTTCATCAGCTCATCATCCGCAATGATCTGCTCATACAATAACTGAAGACGCTCCATATTCACTGCTGTCAGTCTCTTAGGGAACTGCTGTTGCAGGTACTGCTTGTTGTCCCGGAAAGAGACCAGATTGTTGTAGTGAAAGATAAGGTCCCCCAGCTGCGGATACAGCTTGTTTTCATTAAAATAACGGTTGATTTGTTGAAGATAAGCCAGCAAAGAGTACTTTTTCGACTCAAAATCAATATAACCGTCGGCAAACCAGGTTTCGCTCAGACTCTTCATATTAAACAAAATTTAATGGATTATCACACTTAATTTACAAAAAAAAGCGCATATTCCATCCCCCATTTTGGTGCTATCCGTGGGGATTTGAGGCTCAGATTGACCCCTAAAAAGTCTTAACGGGAAATAATTTTTGGGGCTGACGCATTTATTGAACTTATTTCTTTAACTTCAGTATTATTTTTCATTTTTTTAATTTTTTAGTCATGAACATTTACGTAGCCAACCTGCACTACAGGTTGAACGATGCGGACCTTCACCAGATATTCAGCGAATTTGGCGAGGTAACTTCTGCAAAAATTATCAAGGACCATGAGACTGGCCGTTCACGCGGTTTTGGTTTTGTGGAAATGCCAAACCAGGAAGAAGGTAGCAAGGCTATGGATAGTTTGAACGGTACTGAAATCGAAGGCAAACAACTGATGGTTAACGAAGCAAGACCTAAACAACCGAATAATAATTCAAGAGGTGGTGGATTTGGTGGAAACCGCGGTGGTGGCGGATATGGTGGCGGCGGTGGCCGTGGCCGTTATTAATTATTCTGTTGGCCCAAAGCTTTTTTCGGTCAAGAAATTAAAAGGCTCCCAATCAAATTGGGGGCTTTTTTATTGGCTTAAAGGAAAACTTATTGGGCTTAAAAAGTAAACTTATTGGGGCTTAAAAAAAGCAAACCCGCTTTCCTGTCGGAAAGCGGGTTTGCTTTTTTTTGCACCGAACCACACCTGAAAGAGCGCATTTCCCTCCCACTCAACCCAACAAAAAAGCGCCTCCACTCATTGTGAAAGCGCCATTTGTTAAAAAGGTTTGCCAACGGCGGGCAATTGAAGCCGCAACAAATCCTATTAATTTTTTCTACTAATATTCTCTAATTTCTACTAGTATTCTCTATGCACATCAAAATGCTCCAACTCATGCACCACTGCACTCAGGAACGTTGATCCCAGCGCCCCGTCAATAATCCTGTGATCATAAGACATAGACAGGTACATCATATGACGGATTGCAATCGTGTCCCCATGTTCTGTTTCGATCACAACCGGGCGCTTCTTTATAGTACCTACCGCCAGGATCGCTACCTGCGGCATATTAATAATAGGCGTACCCGCCAGGCTACCGAAATTACCCACATTCGTTAAGGTAATGGTGCCATTCTGGGTATCTTCCGGCCTCAGTTTATTATTACGTGCAGCGTTCGCCAGGTAATTTACCTGTTTAGTCAGGCCTACCAGGTTCAGTTGGTCTGCATTCCTGATCACCGGAACGATCAGGTTACCCGTAGGCAGTGCAGCCGCCATCCCCACATTGATATCTCTCTTGATGATGATCTTATCTCCTTCCAGGGAGCTATTCAATAAAGGATACTTCTTAAGACATTTCACCAATGCTTCAATGAAAAGCGGTGTGAAGGTGATCTTCTCTCCTTCTCTCTTTTCAAAGACCTTCTTTTCCTGCTCTCTCCATCTTACGATATTCGTTACATCCGCTTCAGCAAAACTGGTGACATGTGCGTTGGTTTGCACACTTTTTATCATATGATCAGCAATCAGCTTACGCATACGATCCATTTCAATGATCTCTGCAGCACCACTGTAAGATACTGTCTGACCATTGGAAGTAGCGGCTGTCTGTGGCTGAACCGGCACCTGCACCTGAGGAGCGGATGACTGCGCCTGTGTTTGTGGCTGAGCGGGTGCCTGTGATGCTGACTGTGATTGAGGTGCTGACTGTGGTTGTGCTGCCTGTTGTTGAGGCGCTGACTGTGCCTGTACCTGTGCTACCGGCGCTTCTGCCGCCCTGGCTGGCATCGGGGTAGCGGTTGGTACAACCCCTTTCGCCTTGGATTCGACGTAGTTGAGTATATCTTTCTTCGTCACACGACCCTCATTACCTGTACCTGGGATCTTCTCCAGTTCGGCAAAACCAATACCCTCCTGTTGTGCGATCGTGAGCACCAGCGGAGAATAAAAGCGAGGGCCAGCAGCCGTTGTAAACTGTGGCTCATGTACTTCCACCTGTGGTTTTACCACCTCCACTTCCGCCTGTTGCTGTTGCTGTACAGGGGCTTCAGGAGCTGTAGCAGGCGCAGATGCTGCTGCTTCCACTTTTGTGTTGATACGTGCTATCACAGCACCTACCGGAACTACATCATTTTCTGCGTAGAGTATCTCGGTAATTTCGCCATCGGCGATAGAAGGTACTTCGCTGTCTACCTTATCAGTGGCAATTTCCAGGATGGTTTCATCAGATTTCACCTGATCTCCCGGTTTTTTATGCCAGCGTAATATGGTGGCTTCCATAATACTTTCTCCCATCTTGGGCATTACCAGTTCTACAATGGCCATAAGATTGCGTTTAACTATTTGATAGAAAACAAAAGTATGAATTAAATACTAATAATCAGGAACAGGGAAGCAGCTTGCAGCTATTCTGATGAACATCATTTTATTAAATGATCTTCCGCAACTCATTCATCGCATATGCGGCTGTCATCTGTATATTCAGATACCTATCATACCTTAACTGAAATTTCACAGCCACCGTCTCCGTCGCATTCCCTACTCCTACCCATACCGTTCCCACAGGCTTCTCCGGCGTACCGCCATCCGGCCCCATGATTCCGGATACAGCTATCACATAATCCGTCTGCAAATGCCCCAGCGCTCCCCGTACCATTTCCTTCACCACCGCCTCACTTACGGCACCATGCGCTGCCAGTGTCTCCGGCTTCACACCCAGCATACGGGTTTTGATTTCATTCGCATAGCTCACCACACTGCCTTTGTACCACGCAGAACTGCCCGGTACCAATGTCATACTATGCGCTATAAATCCACCTGTACAGCTCTCCGCCGTACCCACTGTTTTCCCTTTTGCCAGCAACAGCTGACCTATGACCTCCGCAATCGGCTGGTCCTGATCCGCCACCACTATGTCCGCCAGGATATCTTTCAGCTTGTGAAACTGCATAGACAGTGATGCCGCCGTTGATAATTTATCCTGCCCATGCGCTGTGAGCCGTAATTTGATCGTACCCAGTGATGGCAGGTATGCCAGTTTGATATTCGCAGGCAACTGTGCTTCGAAATCCACCAGCCGCTCTGCTACAAAGGACTCTCCCATACCTGCAATGATCAATGTCTGATGCACAACAACCGGTGTCTGGAAATGCTCCTTCAGGCGTGGCAACACATGATCCTCCATCAGGCCCTTCATCTCAAATGGCACACCCGGCATGGATACAAACACTTTTCCATCCTTTTCAAACCACATACCCGGTGCCGTACCTCTCTTATTATGTAATACGGTACATACATCCGGCACCAGCGCCTGGTCCATATTACGTTGCAATGGAGGCAATCCGCGGCTTTCAAAGAACTCCATTACCTGTTTAAAAGTAGCTTCGTCCCTCACCAGCGTGCCTCCAAAATATTCTGCCAGCGTAGGTTTGGTAATATCATCCGCGGTGGGGCCAAGACCTCCCGTGATCAATATAATAGGCGACAATGCACTCTCATCGTCCAATGCCTTTACGATGGCTTCCTTTACGTCGCCAATCGCGACACGGCGGTGTACCCATATACCCATCGCATTGAGCTGCTGGGCCATCCACGCCGAATTAGTATCTATCGTCTGTCCGATCAGTAATTCATCGCCAATGGTGATGATACTGGCTACTACCTTTTGCCCTTCCATAGTATTAATATTATTACAGGCTATTCAAAAAAAGGCGCTAAAGCCTCCCGCATCTGCGGAGGCAGGCCATATTTCAGTTTGGTATCTGCATGTAAAAATACGAGGGTCGTTACACCTACATTCAGCAACTCCCCTTTCTCGTTGTACAATTCTGAGTGGAAGCGGATCTTGTGATCGACCGGCATCTCTTTCAGTATAGTCTTTACGGTTATCAGGTCATCATAGTAGGCCGGCCGTATGT
Organism: Chitinophaga silvisoli; assembly: GCF_003412465.1. GTDB lineage: Bacteria > Bacteroidota > Bacteroidia > Chitinophagales > Chitinophagaceae > Chitinophaga > Chitinophaga silvisoli. Next base: position 954,930 of record NZ_QTJV01000001.1, on the reverse strand, counting down.
ATTTAACATTTAACTCTGCTACCGGCATGATTACACCTTCCTTTTCAAGCTGGGCATATGTAAATCCCAGGTTACGGATGGCTTCCGCACGCCCTACTTCATAATATAAAGCATAATTTCCGTAATAAAGGTAGCCCATCTGGTCTGTCTCTCCATATCGAACCCTGATGTGTGTTGTTTCTATGAACATATCTCTTGCCTTAACTTTCTCATTTACAATGTTTATTTGCTGCTTATACGAATCAAACACAATTGTTCACTGTCTTTTCTTCCATTATCTTGTTTAGACTCATCTCCTGATTCTGAGTCACCCCCTGCCTCAGGCAAGGCAGGCAATCACCATTATCTCCCAATCGCACTGTCCAGACTCACTTTACCCGGGCCTGCAAACAAAATCACCAGGAAAGGTACCAAATATAAGATCGCAGGTTCCTGTTCCTTCAATCCCTGGTGTCCATGAATCAAAAACAACGCCACACCCATCGTAACTATCACAGGCACAGCCGCTAAGCGGGTAACCAGCCCTATAATTACCAGTCCTGCACAAAATACTTCTGCAAATACTGCCAATCCCAATGAAATAGGATGACCTATGTGCAATGGATCCGGAAATGAGTCCTTCATAGCTGAAAAACCCTTTAATTTGGCAAGGCCATGATTCCAGAGCAGAAGGCCTCCAAAGGCCACACGAAGCAATAACAGGGAGAAATTGATAGCACCATTGGATGCTTTAGAAGAAAACAGTTTGCTCATATGTCAAAAATGGTTTGATCTTTGCACAAATATAAATCTTTGATTTTTTGATAGTGTATGATTTTAGGGGGGATTGCATTTGCCATCGGCAAAAGATGTGAGGAGGGGAAAAGGCTATTAATTCTGTAGAGAAGTACACTATTCCATGTTGTGAGCTGCATGGCTTGCGCAATCTATTAATTGAAAGCAATAACTATATTTGTCCCTGTTTTAGTTTCCCTGAAAGCATTATTTATTGATCCTGAACAGAAAATAATAACTGTAAAGGATTCGTTTAAAACGCATATTAAAGTTAATAACAGGTTAAAAGCATGCAATTCATAAAAAAGTTTCTTGTTCCCGGACAATTGTTTCTCTATCTGGCTACCTGCTGTATCCTGGCTACTTCGGTCGCTAATGCCCAGCAAACCCGCATCTACACGGAGCCGGATAAAGTCTTCAAAGATGCCCAGCAACTTTTCCAACAGGAAAAATACGCCGTGGCCATGCAATTGTTCAAGCAAACACTTGATAATATTGGTTATTTCCAGGAGACCAGCCGTAGCCTCGTAAAGACTGACGCTCAATACTATTACACCGTCTGCGCCCTCAAACTGGGCAACGCAAGCGCTGAAAAAGCAGCCCTGGAATACCTCGCTACCTATAATAACAATGCAAGGGAAGAACTGGTCAGCTATCAACTGGCTAAATACTACTTCCACCAGAACAAACTGAAAGAAGCTATTCCCCTGTACGAAAAAGCCAGCATCGAAAACCTGTCCAACCACGAGATTGCAGAAGCTAAGTTCGAACTGGCCTACTGCTATTTCAACGTTAAAGACTTCAAAAAGGCACAACCCCTGTTTCAATCTATCAAGGAACTGCCTGGTAAATATTACATCCCGGCAAACTACTACTACGGTTTCATTGCCTACTACAACCACCAGTATGCTGAAGCACTCACCAGTTTTCAGCGTGTAGTGAAAGAACCTAAATACAGCACTGTCGTACCTTATTATATCGCCGAAATTTATTACTTCCAGCGTAAACCTGACCAGGTGATCTCCTATGTTGAACCACTTATAAATGCAGGTGGCCAATATTACGAAGCTGAACTGAAACAGTTATTGGGTCAGACTTACTTCGAAAAAGGTAATTACGCGAAAGCACTGCCTTACCTCCAGGAATACCAGGACAATGCTGAAGAAGTACGTAAAGAAGACATCTACCAGCTGTCTTACAGCTACTACCAGACAGGTAACTACGCAAAAGCCATCAATGGTTTCAAACAACTGAGCAGCGAGAAAGACTCTCTGGGTCAGAACTCCATGTACCTGCTGGGTGATTGTTACCTGAAAACAGGTCAGAAAGCAAACGCACGTAATGCCTTCGCCTTCTGTGCACGCAACAGTGCAAACCCTGGTCAGCAGGAGATCTCCCGCTTTAACTACGGTAAGCTCTCCTACGAACTGGGTTATGGTGACGTGGCTATCTCTGAACTCACCAGCTTCCTGAGCACTTATCCTAATTCTGCTTACAAAAACGAAGCAAGAGAAGTACTGGTCAGCGCATTCCTCAACACTAATAACTATAAGGATGCAATGGCTGTCGTAGATCAGATTCCCGACAAGAATCCTACTGTACTGAAAGCATATCAGAAGATCGCTTACGGCCGCGCTGTAGAACTGATCAACGACCAGCAACTGCAGGATGCAGACAAACTGCTGGACATCGCTATCAAAAACGCTTACGATAACAATACCGTTCAACTGGCTCACTTCTGGAAAGCAGAAATTGCTATGCGCCAGAACAATACTGATGGTGCCATCAATCACCTGAACACTTATCTGACCAGCAGTGCACCTTCTTCCGGTGAAGCAAATCCTCAGACTGCGAGCTACAACATGGGTTATGCCCTGCTCAAAAGAGAAGATTACACCAATGCCCTCAAGCATTTCGAAGCTGCACAACGTACCAGTGGCCCGAATGCAGCCCGCATCACCAACGATGCCACCCTGCGTGCCGCCGACTGTTACTACATGCTGAAAGATTATACAAAGGCACTGACACTGTATGACCGCATCATCTCAGGCAACCAGCCAGGTTCTGACTACGCTACCTACCAGAAAAGTATTATCCTGGGGATCCAGGGTAAGACCAATGAAAAAGTGGCCCTGCTGAAAAACCTGGGTGATAAATTTCCTACTTCCGGCTTTGGTAATGATGCTGACCTGGAGATCGCCAATACTTACCTGGCTGAAGAAAAATACACCGAAGCCATTCCTTACCTGGAGAATGTGCTGAACAAACAACCGAATGGTCCGAACGCGCCAAGAGCATTGCTGAAACTGGGCCTTTGCTACTTCAACAGGGATGATGAAGGCAAAGCACTCTCCTATTATCGCCAGGTAGTAGAGAAGTATCCAAACTCTCCTGAAGCAAATACCGCACTGGCCAGCATCAAAGATATCTATGTAGGTCAGGGTAAACCCGATGCTTACATCGCATTACTGAAATCTACCGGTCATACTATCTCTACAAATGCAGAAGACTCCCTGGCATATGCTGCTGCTGAAGCCAAATTCAGTACCGGCGATTGCACAGGAGCTACTGCTGCTTTCAACAGCTACATCCAGCGCTACCCTGAGGGTCAGTTCATTCTGCCTGCACAATTCTACAAATCAGAGTGCGCTTATAATAACAAAGATTACAACGGCGCTTTACCTGGTTACGAGTTTGTATTGTCTAAAAATGCGAGTCTCTATGCAGAACGTGCTGCACTGCAGGCTGCCAATATCAACTACTACCAGGCCAAAAACTATGAGAAAGCACGTACTTATTACCTGCAGCTCCAGGACCTCTCTACCACCAAGGAAAATACCTTCACTGCTACCAGAGGCCTGATCCGCACCAACTACCAGCTGAAACACTGGGATGAAGTAGGTAACTATTCCGAAGTACTGCTGTCCAGCTCCAATATCAGTACTGATGATCAGATCATTGGTCATTTCTACCTGGGTAGATCTCAGCAGGAACAAGGTCAGTACGACGAAGCGATGAAGGAACTGAAAATAGCTGCCGGGCTGACAAAATCAGAAACCGGTGCTGAAGCACGATACAATATTGCGGTTTGCCTGTTTGCTAAAAACGACCTGGCTGCTGCTGAAAAAGCAGGCTTTGATGTAATTAAAAATACGCCGGGTTATGAAATGTGGGTAGCTAAATCCTACATCCTGCTGGGTGATATCTACGCCCGTCAGAAAGACTATTTCAATGCCAAGGCGACCTACCAGAGTATTGCCGAAAACAGCTCTATTGCGGAGCTGAAAGCGGAAGCAAAAGATAAACTGGCGAAGACTGAGGCTGAAGAGAAAGCTGCATCAAAGATCAAATCCAATAAATAATTACGAACTACGACCATAGCATGAACGCATATATCAAACATATTCAACGGGTTTTAACAGTTACAGGTGCAGTAATGCTGGCACAGCAGGGTATTGCCCAGGACAAAAACCTGAAACAGGAAACGATTGATATCATCTCAAATTACCGCCCGAAACTGCGGGATGCGGCTAAACTGAACCTGACAGCTTCCCTGCCGGCTTCGGATACCACGCGTCCTAAATACCAGTACCAGGTGCCTGCACTGAACCTTTCCTTCCTCTATCAGCCAGTGCCCCTGAAACCACTGGCCCTGGGTAAGGATACACTGGCAACCCTGCAGAACAACTTTATCAAAGCCGGTTATGGTAACCTGAGCACCCCGCTCATCCAGGCAGGTTTTGGTAGTGGCAGACAGGATAAATACAATTTCGGGATCTATGGTAACTACACCTCTTCCAAAGGGAGCATCAAGAACCAGGATTACAGCACACTCAATGTACTGGCATCCGGTACTTATTACTCCCCTATCCTGGAGATCAACGGTAGCGTAGGTTACGACCGCAACCAGCTGCATTATTATGGATATGATCATGCAGCATACGACTATAGCAAGAGCGAAGTAAAGCAGGCCTTCAACCAGTTCACCGCACAGGTGGGCGTGAAGAACAGGCCTCAGAATGACTGGGCATTTATGTTCCAGCCTTCTGCAAAATTCATTTACTACAGCGATGCCTACAACCGTAAGGAACCAACAGTGATCCTGAAAGCACCTGTGAGCAAGCAATTGTTCGAAGATATCTTCCTGCGTGTGGAAGGACTCTTTGACCTCTCCTCTTTCAAAGCAAAGGATAGTGCACAGTTTAACAATAACGTAGTTGCTATTCACCCTGCACTGGAGATCATCAAACCAAGATTTGTACTGCATGCGGGCGTGAATCCAACCTGGACCAACAGTAAATTTTACCTGCTGCCGGACATCGTGAACGAATCGCACATCATTTATAAGAAAGTCATCCTGAGCAGTGGCTGGATCTCTTATATCAATAAGAACAGCTACCGCAACATGACCAATACCAATCCGTTCTTCACCAGCTATAACAGCGGTATCCTGAATACCCGTGTAGAAGAGAAATACACAGGTATCAAAGGTACCCTGGGTAGTCACTTCAACTACAACACCAAGTTTGCAGCAGTGACCTGGTACAACATGCCGCTGTTTGTAAATGATAGCCTGGACGGTAAGACTTTCTACACCAGGAATGAAACTGAACTGCGTGCTTTCAACCTGCATGCAGAAGTGGGTTATATCCAGGAAGAGAAGTTCCAGCTGCGCTTTACTGTAGACTGGTTCAATTATACCAAGCAGAAAACTGAGGTGAAACCATGGGGACTGGTACCATTCCAGACCGAGGCTTTTGCAACTTATACCCTGGCCAGAAAACTGCACCTGAATGCAAACGCATTCTTCCTGGGTAGCAGCTACTACCTGGCAAACGGCGATTTCCGGAAGACCAAGAGCGGTTGGGACCTGAATGCCGGGGCCAGCTATGACATTGGCAAGAACTTCAACCTGTGGGTGAACACCAATAATATCTTCAATACCCGCTATCAGCGCTGGTACGGTTACAACACCTACGGTTTCAATGTAGTAGGTGGTGTAATGGTTAAATTTTAAAATCGTACCATTGCATTCTGTGAGGCTATCCTTCTCACACGGGAAGGATAGCAAACACAGGCATATTTATTGATGGAGAGTCATTTTACTAAGGAATATTTTTATAAACATTGGTACTACAGCAATACATACAGGACACTTTGTTCCGGAAGGAACCTTGTATTCTCCCCAAAACAGGCATCTTTTCGGTGCAACATATTCCAGCGCGTTATAATGTGACAACTAAAACTCTGGAACCTCCACAGGAGGTGATCCGGTTTGAGGATATATGGGGAGATGAAGAGCAACTGGTGAAATGGATTTCCCAGAGAGAGCATCTGGTCGATAACATTGCCCGGATGAAGATGGAGAAATATGTGGCAGAGGTGCATACACTGCTAAAATCGGGTCAGACCTTCGCCATTCCGGGCGTAGGACAACTGAAAGCTGATGTAGCGGGCCAGATTACCTTCATTGCAGAATACCTGCCTATTGAGCTGGAAACCCTGATGGTGCAGCCTGTGATCAGAACGGATGTCAGTCACCGTGTGACCATTGGCGACAAGGAGTTTGTGAACAACCAGGTGGTCAACCATTTATCTGCTTCCTCTGAAAATGCAAAGCCGAATGCTGAGTATACTGCCAATACAGATTATCCTCCTTACCCGGAGGAGCAGGGATCTTCCTTCCGCTGGTGGTGGGTCGCGGTACCTGTGGCTGCTGTGCTGGCAGCAGGCCTGATATGGTGGCTGGTTTCCAGCCAGCAACGCAACCAGGAGCCGGTGATCTCGGCAGACCGGAGCACTCCTGCGGCGGCAGATAGCATGAAGGTGCAGGATTCCACTACCCGCTCAGACAGCAGTCTGCAACAGGCAGCGGCATCTGCTACTACGCCTTCTGAAAAAACCTATTATGTGGTGGTTGGTGAATATCACAACCTCAGGGATGCGACCAAAAAACTGAACTTTCATCATAAAAACGGCAGGGAGTACGTAACGCTGCAAGCTGATGCTAACGATACCAGTTTTTACCGCTTGTTAGTGCCTGTCACAGCCCCATTGGCTGATACAACGAAGGCAAACGACTCTATCCAGAAATTCTTTGGGGTACCTAAACGTCGAATTGTCTACTAGGGGCCTAAATTTCTTTTGCAACTATCTGTAATCCCTCTTCAAAACTGTGCGGCTGATAGCCCAGTTCCTGTACAGCTTTATTGATCACGAAGCCTGTCCTGGCGGGGCGTTTAGCCGGCTGAGTAAAGGTTTTGGCATCTACTTTCTCCAACAATTGAGGGTTCAACTGGAAGTAACCGGCTGTCTGAACGGCCATTTGATAAGGGGTAAGGGTTTCACTACCTGAGATGTGGAAGATACCTGTCGCCTTCTTATCGGCTACCAGTTTGCAACCTGCGGCCAGATCCTGCACCAGGGTCGGTGTACGCCATTGGTCATCTACCACTTTCAGTTTCTTTCCCTGTTCCAGATTCGTTTTTACCCAGGTGATGATATTACTGCGCTTAGGGTCTGCAGCTACGCCGTATACCAATACTGTACGCACGATGGACCAGGACAGGTGGCTGTTCTGGACAAGCCTTTCTGCCGCTACTTTGGTAGCTCCGTAATAGCTGAGGGGGTTTACGGCATCATCTTCTGCATAAGGGCCCTGTAAGCCATCAAATACAAAGTCAGTGGAGAGGAAAATGAAGAAGCTCTTACTTTTTTCAGCGGCCTGGATGAGGTAACGGGTCGCATTGACATTACAGTCCCAACAGGCATCTTTATTTCTTTCGCAGTCGTCTACCTGGGTCATGGCAGCCGCGTGGATCACGATATCTGGCTGATGCTTCTGTAGTAACTGATTAACGCTGGAGGAGTCCCTGAGGTTTGCCGGCTCATAGCGGTAACCATCCTGGTGAGGGAGGCGATTAGCGCCCCTGCCGGTAGCGATGACTTCGTAGCGGGAATCCTGTAAAAAGAGGGGGATGAGGTGCTGGCCCAATAATCCGTTACTGCCTGTGATTAATACCTTCATAATTATGCCTTTTGCTAAAATTACGAAGAAAAGAGTTTGGTTAAAAAAAAACGCTGATGCCTGCGGCATCAGCGTTATTGAGAGCTGCGAAGCCCTGCAAAGGGCTTGAAAAAGCAATTAATCTATTTTTTTAAAATGCATACCTAAATTATACATTACAAAGGCCCAGATATCCGCAGACTCTTCTATCAGCTTGCCCGTTGGCTTACCGGCACCGTGGCCGGCCTGGGTATCGATACGTATAAGCGTTGGGTTAGGCCCTGCATTATCCGCCTGCAGTGTAGCTGCAAATTTGAATGAGTGTGCTGGCACTACCCTGTCGTCATGATCGCCTGTAGTGACCATGGTAGCGGGGTAAGAGGTGCCCGGCTTCAGGTTGTGCAATGGTGAGTATTTAATCAGGTATCTGAACTGATCTTCCTTATCGCTGGTACCGTATTCCACACCCCATGCCCATCCGATTGTGAAGTGCTGGTAACGCAGCATATCCAGCACCCCTACTGTGGGTATCGCTACCTTGAACAGATCCGGGCGTTGTGTCATGACTGCACCTATGAGCAGACCACCATTAGAACGGCCATGCACTGCCAGTTTGGAGGTATTGGTATATTTTTCTTTGATCAAAAACTCAGCTGCACCGATAAAGTCGTCAAATACATTCTGTTTCTTTTCGAACATACCTGCTTTGTGCCATTCCTCGCCATACTCCGCACCACCACGCAGGGTTACCTGTGCAAAGATGCCGCCCTGCTCCATAAAGAACAGATTGGATACACTGAAAGAAGGTGTGAGCGGGATATTGAAACCGCCATAACCATACAGGAAAACAGGATTGTTGCCATTCAGTTTGATCCCTTTCTTATAAGACAGGAACATTGGAATGCGGGTACCATCTTTACTATTAAAAAAGACCTGTTTGGTTTCGTACAGGGAAGGGTCGAATTTCAGTTCAGGTTTGAAATAGATGGAAGACTTACCACCAGTTATTTCATATTTATAGACCAGTGCCGGTGTCACATATGAATTAAAGGTGTAATAGAATTCCTTGTCTTCTTTTTTACCCCCGAATCCACTGGCGGAACCGATGCCGGGGAGTTTGATTTCCCTTTCCAGGTGACCGGCATAATCTAACTGGTATACGCGGTTAGCAGCATCCTGCAGGTATACGGCGAACAGTTTTCCACCACCGGTACCAACGTGTACGAGGGTTTCTTTGCGCTCGGGAATGATCAGTTTGCGTGGTCCCTGGGGATTTTTGGTATCGATCAGCTCAACTTTGTAATTAGGAGCGCCCTCGTTGGTGATCACGAGCAGCTTATCGCCGTCATTGTCTATTACGTTTGGCTCATAATCGAAGCCTTTTATCAGCAATTTAAACTCCTTTTGGTCAGGATTTTTCATGTCCCAAAACCATATCTCATTGCCGGAAGTCCCTTCTGACGCGTTCAGGAGCAGGAAACGTTCATCCTCTGTCATACTTGCTGAAAAATTGCGAAGTGGGTGATCTGAATCAGCGTGAATCAGTATATCCTTATCCTGAGAAGTCCCTACCTTGTGATAGTAAATTTTATGGAATTCGTTCTTTTTGGAGAGTTTGCTGGCTTCGGTGGGTTCGTCATAGCGGCTGTAGTAAAAACCATCTCCTCTCCAGGAAAGACCGGTGAATTTGAGCCAGTTCAGGCTATCGGGGAGCAAAGTTTTGGTAGCTACGTCCATTACATGGGCCTGCTGCCAGTCAGAACCAGCCTTTGAAATCACGTAGGCGGCATATTTCCCGTCTTTCGAAAACTGTACGGTGCCTAAAGCTGTTGTACCATCGGCAGACAATTTATTGGGGTCGATGAAGACTTCGGGGCTCGCACCGGGGGTAGTCAACTGCCGGTACAGTACAGCCTGGTTTTGCAAACCATCGTTTTTATAGAAGTATAAATAGTTACCTCTATGATCCGGTGCACCAGTTTTTGGATAATTCCATAACACTTCCAGACGATTTTTTATCGAGTCGCGGAAAGGTATCTTTGCAAGATAATTCTGGGTAAGTGTATTTTGTTCCTTCACCCATTCCCTGGTTTCAGGACTATTATCATCCTCCAGCCAGCGGTAAGGGTCAGCGATAGTAGTACCATGGTAGTTATCTGTGACTTCGGTCTTCCGTGTTTGCGGATAAACAATGCCTGGCTGTTGTGATTGCGCTTGCGCTGTAGACATAGTGGTAAGAAGCAATGAGGAATTAATAAAAGTAAAAATAAAAGCAGGTAGACGTTGCATTATTGCATTTAAATTATACATATGTATATTTTTTTAAAAAAATACTCTATTGGTTAACTGAAATTGAAAATTTTCTTTAATTCATCAGAATACTATTAGAAAGAATATCCAAAATGTTATTTTTGTGCGCCAATTAAATATTTTTCCGGCAATTTATGCATAAGGAATGTGATAATCAGGAAAAGAAGCTGACTTGCGGAAAGAGATTGTTAGAATTTTCGGGGTATACCACTATGACACATTTGGGGTATAAACTGGGCATCACAGATTCAACGTCGGGGAATTCCCACATAAAACAACGTAGAGAGGGAAATATAACATAACTATGAAAAAAGTTAACAACATTGCGGTCCTTACATCAGGCGGAGACGCGCCGGGCATGAATGCTGCCGTTCGTGCGGTTGTAAGAACGGGAATTTACAATCAGCTGAATGTTTTTGGTGTCATGTATGGTTACAGGGGAATGTTGAAGAACGAAATCTTTCCTTTGGAGTCTAAATCTGTTGCCAACATTATACAGCGCGGTGGTACAATCTTAAAAACGGCCCGTTGTAAAGAGTTTTACGAAGCCGAAGGCCGTAAGAAAGCCTACGAAAATTTAAAGAAACACAACATCGATGGTATTGTGGTGATCGGGGGTGATGGTTCTTTCAATGGTGCGTACAAGTTGAGCCAGGAATTTGACATTCCATGCATTGGCCTGCCAGGTACAATTGACAAAGACATTGCCGGTTCAGATTTTACCATCGGATTTGATACTGCTGTGAACACTGCGGTGGATGCGATTGACAAAATCCGTGATACTGCTGATGCCCACGACCGTTTATTTATCATAGAAGTGATGGGGCGTGATGCTGGTTATATTGCCCTCCATAGTGGTATTTCCACTGGTGCTGAGCACATTATGACTCCTGAGCACACTATTGATGTACAGGACATTATCTTAGAACTGCAGGCTAACGAACGCCGCAAGAAATTAGTAAACATCATCGTAGTAGCAGAAGGTTCTGCTGCTGGTGGTGCAGAAGCGGTGGCACGCCAGATTAAGGAACAATGCCCTCAACTGGATACCCGCGTAACCATCCTCGGACATATTCAACGTGGTGGTAGCCCAACCTGTCAGGACCGTATCCTGGCCAGCCGTATGGGTTATGCTGCTGTAGATGCGCTGTTGAATGGCACTTCCAATGTTATGGTAGGAATTGTAAACAACAAAATCCAATATACCCCTCTGGAACAGGCCATCAAAGCCAAAGAGCATATCGATCCGGAATGGTTTAAAATTGTAAAAATACTTGCGAGTTAAAATAAGAGCTATGAGTACACAAGATATATCTAAACACAAAACGAAGATAGTTGCCACAGTAGGACCGGCATGCGACACTTACGAAAAATTACTGGCCCTGGTAAAAGCCGGCGTAAATGTGTTCCGCCTGAACTTTTCACATGGCTCTCACGAAGACAAGCTGCGCATTATCGAGCATATCCGCCGCATTAACGAAACTGAATCTTTCAACGTGGCCATCCTGGCTGACTTGCAAGGTCCTAAACTGCGCGTAGGTGAAATCGCTAACAATGCTCTGCCGCTGACTCCAGGTCAAATCCTGACTTTCGTAAATGAGAAAGTAGTTGGTACCGCAGAGAGAATATATGTATCTTATGCAGACCTGCATAAAGATGTAAAACCAGGCCAGAAAATCCTGCTGGATGACGGTAAGATCGAAACTGTAGTAAGAGAAATCACTGCTGCAGGTGAAATCAAAGCTGAAGTTACCCTGCCAGGCGTTCTGTCTTCAAAGAAAGGTTTCAACCTGCCGGATACCAAAGTATCTCTGCCAGCGCTGACTCCAAAAGATGTAGAAGACCTGGAATTCATTATCGACCACAACTGTGACTGGGTGGCCCTGTCATTTGTAAGAGATGCTGCTGACCTGCAACTGATCCGTAAACGCCTGAAAGAACGTAACTCTAAGATCAAAGTTATCTCTAAGATCGAAAAGCCAGAGGCTATCGCAAATCTGAAAGAAATCATCTGGGAAAGCGACGGCGTAATGATCGCTCGTGGTGACCTGGGTGTGGAACTGCCGGTAGAGCAGATCCCAATGATCCAGAAAGATATTATCCGTAAATGTATTCACCGTGCTAAGCCGGTTATCGTGGCTACCCAGATGATGGAATCCATGATCGACCGTACCCGCCCTAACCGTAGCGAAATCACTGACGTAGCTAACGCGGTACTGGAAGGTGCTGATGCCGTGATGCTGAGCGGTGAAACTGCAACTGGTCAGTTCCCGGAACTGGTTATCCAGACTATGCGTAAGATCATCGGTGAAGTTGAGAAAGAAGAAATCATCTACAACCGTAACCTGATCCCTCACCGTCACTCTCCAACCTTCCTCAGCGATGCACTTTGCTACAACGCTTGTAAAATGGCTGAAGACCTGGAAGCGAATGCACTGGTTGGTATGACCCAGAGCGGTTACACCGGCTTTATGCTGAGCAGCTACCGTCCACGCTCTCCGCTGTTCGTATTTACTAAAGAAAAGACTTTGGTGAATCAGCTGAGCCTGAGCTGGGGTGTACGTGCATTCTACTACAATGAAGAAATCGGCCTGGACAACATCATCAAAGATCAGATCAGCATCCTGAAAGATAAAGGATACCTGAAAACTGATGATATCGTTGTAAACACTGGTTCTACTCCGGTAGCAGAACACCTGCCAACAAACACTATCAAAGTTTCTAAGGTGCTGTAAGCTCCTTTTAAATTATAAAAGAACGGCTCCCGCTACCGGGGGCCGTTCTTGTTTTAGGAGCAGTTTAGAAATCCAATACTATCCGGGTAAACAATCTCATACCATTCACACCCATCTGCACCGGATCCCAGGCCCCGCCTGCTTCTCCATCGAAAGCCGATAACTTCGCCCCCTGCACATAACCTAAATCCGGATGTACATTAAATACATTATCCACACCTATAAACCAGTTAATGTGTCTGTTGAATTTATAACTCGCATATAAGTCCGTCACTACTTTTCCTTTGTATACAAACAGTTCAGGCACCGTCTTCCCCCCTTCATCCAGTTCTACAATTGGATTGATGCCTGTACCTGATAAATCTCCGGAATAGCCATAGCCAAACAATTCGACCTTACCAAAGTAGGTGAGGTGCGAGCCAAAGCTGATTTTATTAATTCCATATTCCAGGTTCAATCCCATTTTCACCGGCGGTGCTGAAGCTTTTACAAACCGCTGCTCACGGTCGCTAAAGAAGGACTGACGATGTACATAAGTGTCATTTAACTTAGCAGGTACATTGATCTGGTCAATATTCATATGCTGGATATTGCCGGTGAATAAACCGCGGAAATGCTGATTGCTCCAGCGTTTGTTGTAATCCACCACGATATCCACACCGTAGTTGGTCGTATTCACAGCATTGGCAAAGAACTGTGCATTGTCGATGTGCAGCGAGTTCAGGGTATTATATACTTCTTCATCAAGGGTTGTATCGCTGGCACTGAACTGACCGGAGAGCACGATACGGTCTTTTACTTTTACATAATATCCGTCTACCGTCACCGTCAGCACTGGCAATGGTTTCCAGGTAAAACCAAGACTTGCATTGACAGATTTTTCCTGCTTCAGATCAGGGATGCCTGCTGCTCTTGTAATGGCATTGTAGTTAGGCGCGATCTTTACTTCGGTAATGGTGCCTCCCTGTACATTGGTGTACTGGGAACTGTAGTTGATCTGTTGCAGGGAAGGTGCCCTGAAACCAGTGCTGACAGAACCCCGGATATTGAAGTTGTCTGTGAGTTTGTAACGGGTAGCCAGTTTGAAATTGGTGGTGAAACCGAAGTCGGAGTAATTTTCCCCCCTGACAGCAGCACCTACCAGCCATTTATTTGTTACATCCCATTCAGCATCTACATAAGCTGCTATGTTGCTGCGATTGGCCGCCACTTCATCACTGGGGCGATAGCCGGGGAAACCCTGTGAACCGGTGGCTTTATAGAAAGTAGGATCGTAATTGGTGTATGAGGCTTCCTGACCTGCATAGATGCTATACCTTTCATAGCGGTATTCTGCGCCGAAGGCAAGGTTCAGGGTATTAATCGCTTTTGTGAAGGTGGCATTCGTGGTGTTCTGTAAGAACGAGAAGCCACCATCATCGAAGTGCGTGGGCGTATTTGCTCCCATGGAAGCGTTGAAAGTCTTGTCGCCAAAGAAATGAAAATTATTCCTGCCCAGGGTATTACTCACATCCCAGGTCCAGCCTTCTCCAAATTCGCCCTTTACGCCCACAGCAGCAGAGAGATCGCTGACATGGGTCTGGATATGAGGATCGAAAATGGTATCACCAGGTACGGCATACATAATATCTTTATAGAAGATCAGGTTGCCATTGTCGTCAGTAGGAAAACGGTCCGGGTGCCCGGCAAAAGAGCGTGAATAGGCGAAGGCATCGGAACTCTTATAGTTATAGCCGCCAAAGGCATACAGGGTGGTCTTTCCCGTACCAAAAGGTACTTCCATGTTGATCATTCCACCCCCATTTACACGGGAGCCATCGCCGGCCCCTCTTCTCACACTGTTGACAGGCAAACCATCTTTGTGATTCAGGTTCGTATCCAGGTTCTGCCTGTAGGTTTTACCCTGCATGAGGAAGTTGCCCGAGAAGTTCAGGAAACCGCCGTTTTTACCTAATGGAAGGCCATAACTGAGGCCAAGGGTACCGGTATTACCATCGATAGGTACGCCGTATTGATATTGGGACTGCTTGCGGCCAAACCAGGTATTGTACTTATGGTCGTAATAACCAGCATAGCCTGCAGTCACATTGAGGTGGTTCACATCTTTTTTGAGGATAATGTTGATTACCCCTGCAATGGCATCGGAGCCATATTGGGCAGAGGCCCCGTCGCGAAGGATTTCGACCCTGTCGATAGCGGCTTCGGGGATGGCATTGAGATCGGTACCTGAATTACCACGGCCACGGGTGCCATAAACGGCTACGAAGGCAGTCTGGTGCCGTCTTTTACCATTTACCAGTACCAGGGTCTGGTCAGGTCCCAGGCCCCTGAGGGTGGCCAGGTCAATCATATCTGCGCCATCGCTCCCGCTTTGCTTGTTGTAGTTCAGGGAGGGGGCGGCCATATTGAGCACTGCAGTCAGGTCTGTTTTGGCGGTGGGCAGGGCTGCCTGGGCAATGGGGATCACATCAACTGGTACAGGGGTTTCCGTTCTGGCCCTACCTGTTCCCCGGCTTCCGACGAGCACGACCTGGTTCAGTTCCGAGACGGCGGAGACAAGTTTTACGTCGACCACGGACCGGCCATTGACCGAAACGGCCTGGGGATTAAAACCGATGGCACTGATTTCCAGCACATCGCTGGCTTTGGCCTCGATGGTATATTCCCCGGACTTGTTGGTCAGGGAGCCGGAGCTACTGAGTTTGACCCTTACAGTGATTCCTTCTAACGGTGCGCCAGTGGTGGCATCTGTGACTTTTCCGGTTACTTTTTGTTGTGCGCTGGCTACAGTCAGGCAAAGGCATAGCACTGCCAGACAATACACGATTTTGGTTGACATATTTACAGGTTTGGGTATGATTAAATATAATCATTTTGGGTCATAATAATATTACTCACTAAAATAGGTAGCTGTATAGTTTGGATTTAATAATGCTGTCAGCCGGGGATTCAGGTGATTTTTGAAAGAAAATGACAGGGATGTACTACACTTATTTATAAGCATTTTGAGTACCAAGGGATAAGGTAAGCCGACTTATATCTGATATGAATTTAATCAGACAGGCAGAACAACAAATTTTCGCCGACTTTGTCCAGGTAGAAAATGTCCCCGAAATTATGCATTCCTACATCGTTCCCCATGCAAGAAGAACGGTATACGGCAATGCCCGTGTATTTGTATTTAAGCAATTGCTGGAAGCTCCTCCATTCAGGGTATGGCAACATCATGCTATCACTTCCCAGGTTACAGAAATTCATCCCCATGTAGAAGTACCCGGTTTACATTTAGGAGTTACCCTTAGCTCACTGAGTGTGTATTCCACAATGCGGGGTGGCATCTCTGAACATGTGCAGCAGGGAGACCTGAATTTGTTTTATGTCACCCACGAAGAAAAAGCGGTGACCATACACCCGGGTACACATTGCTTTTTTAACATCGGGTTTAGTGAAGCTATACTTCCTTCACTGATGGACAATACCTTTCTTGAAACATGCATCCTGCCTGCTATTGCAGACAATCTACGGGGTGGTGTGATCAATATGAATCCTGTACCACTGGATGCATATGGTACATTACTGCTTGAGCAGATCCGCAATCCTATGGGATGTAATGATTTTGCACGCAGCAGGTATATAGGCAAGCAATGTGAATTGTTACTGATACATTTCTTTGCACAGCTGCAAAAAGAACCCGTAGAATATCAACCACTCACTAATAAAGATGTGAATAGCATTGATAATGTGAAGGCTTATATCAAGGCGCATACTACCGGTATTCGCACTTCAGAATTATGCCAGCTCTTTGACATCACTTTAGAGAAATTACAGGATGGTTTCAGTTATTTGTATGGTACAAGTGTGGAAGCATTCGTGATCCTGTGGAGGCTGGAAAAAGCAGCAGGCCTGTTGACAACAACAGGTGCAGATCTGGCAGTGATTGCCAGGGAAACTGGTTACAATCATGAAGCTGCTTTCGTGAATAGTTTTACACGGTATTATAATTGTACACCTGACCAGTTCAGGAAATTATAATCCTTACTTTTACACCTCAGGGAATCAAAACTTTATTCACATGAGTACCTTCAAGAGTATTAATCCATACACACAGGAAACCATTGCTGAATATACAGCGCACACACCATCAGAACTGGAACAAAGATTAGCGAAAGGGCATCAGGCACATCGGGCATTGAAACAAACTTCGCTGGAGCAGCGTTGCAAGTGGATGCAACAGCTTGCAGACCTGCTGAAAGAGAAAGCAGATGAACACGCTGCGATCATCACCGGGGAAATGGGGAAAACACTGAAGGAAGCAAAGGCAGAGGTATTGAAATGTGCAACTTCTGCCGAATACTATGTTGAACATATCAGTAGTATGCTGGCACCAAAGGTCATTCCATCCGATGCGCAGCAGAGTTATATCTCCTACGAAGCGAAAGGAATCATCCTGGCTATCATGCCCTGGAATTTTCCTTACTGGCAGGTATTTCGTTTTGCCATTCCAAACATTCTTGCCGGTAATGCAGGCATCCTCAAGCATGCCAGCAATGTAAGCGGTTGTGCACTAGCTATGGAGCGGGCCTTCCTGGAGGCGGGTTTCCCGGAAGGTGTGTTTCAAACCGTACTGGTGAATTCAAAACATATAGAACCATTGATTGCCGACCATCGTGTACAGGGTGTGACCCTGACGGGAAGTACTGCTGCGGGTATGAGCGTAGCAGGGCTGGCAGGAAAATACATTAAGAAGACGGTATTGGAACTGGGGGGCAGCGATCCCTTCATCGTGCTGAAAGATGCGAACCTGGAGGAGGCTGCACGTACTGCTGTGAAGGCCCGTTTTCAGAACGCCGGTCAGTCCTGCATTGCTGCAAAGCGCTGGATTGTAGACCAGGCAATAGCTGACGAATTTACGGAACGGGTGACGACACTCATACAGCAAATGAGCCAGGGAGATCCTAACTTGCAGACCACTGACATGGGGCCAATGGCTCGTCCGGACCTGGCAACGGAGTTAGGACATCAGTTACATCAGTCAATCGAACAGGGTGCGAAACTGATCACCGGCGGGCAGCGTTCCGGAGCAAACTTTGCCCCTACCCTGCTCAGCGGCGTACAACCAGGTATGACGGCCTTTGACGAAGAAACATTCGGTCCACTGGCAGTCATCATTAACGCTGAAAATGAACAGCATGCAATTGCCCTGGCAAACCAGACACCTTATGGACTCGGATCATCCATCTGGACCAGCGATCCCGACAAAGCAAGAAAACTGGCTACACAGATAGAAAGCGGCAATGTATTTATCAATGCCATGGTGCGATCAGATGCCCGGCTGCCCTTTGGTGGCGTAAAACAATCGGGATATGGCAGGGAACTTTCCCTGGAGGGCACACATGAATTTTTGAATGTTAAAACGGTTTACATAGCTTAGCACCCTGAAACAACGGAATCGAATCAACAGGTCAACAGCATCTAAACTAAATGACACGGAATAACTACGCTCCCTATATCACTATTGCCCGTGAAGAATGGGCAAATAAAAGTGATGAACCCACGGAACACCTGATCAAAGATCTGGATAAGTTGCATGGGTTAAATGAGCCGCTAACAAAGGAAGAAGTTACACAAATCTACGTGCCGCTGTCACGCCTGCTAAACCTGTACGTAACAGCTGCGCAGGAACTGCATGCTACAACAAATACCTTCCTGGGTAGCAAGGTGACCAAGGTGCCCTATATCATCGGAATTGCAGGTAGTGTAGCGGTTGGAAAAAGTACGACGGCGCGTGTATTGCAAAGATTGCTGGCTGCCTGGCCCAATCATCCGAGAGTAGCGTTGGTAACTACTGATGGGTTCCTGTATCCCAACAGGATATTGGAACAGCGGGGGATCATGAACAGGAAAGGTTTTCCGGAGAGTTATGATATCAGGAGATTAGTACAGTTCCTGGCGAACTTAAAGTCAGGCAAAGAAAAGGTGGCAGCACCACTGTATAGTCATCTTGAATATGATGTGCTGGCGAATGAAATGCAGTGGGTGGAATCACCGGATATCGTGATCGTGGAGGGTGTGAATGTATTGCAGGTGCGACCAAGGCCACAGGGTTCGCCGGAGCCAAGTATCTTCGTATCTGACTTCTTTGACTTTTCTATATTTGTGGATGCGGAAGATAAAGATTTGGAGCAGTGGTATATAGAGCGATTCAAATCACTGAGAACAACGGCGTTTTCTAATCCGGAATCTTATTTTCACCGATATGCACATTTGACGGATGCAGAATCAGAGGAGATAGCCAGGAAGATCTGGAACGAAATTAATAAACCCAACCTGTTGCAGAATATATTGCCGACGAGGTTCAGAGCAAGCTTGATACTGGAGAAAGGAAATCATCACTTTGTACAGTCGCTGAAGTTAAGAAAGACTTAAAATATTTGAAAGGTTTTGCCAGTAAGCAAAACCTTTCTTTTTTCGCATACATTTAGACTAAATATTCAAGCACAATGAAAAAACTCCTCCTTCCTGTCACAGCCCTCATTATTTTAGTAGCGTCAGCATTTACGGTTCTCTCAGGACCTGATTATAAAATTGCCGCCGGCTATGCTGTTAAGTTTTCGGCTTCAGGTGCCAATGGTATTTTTAAGGACTTAAAAGGGAAGATTGTATTCGATGAGCAACATCTGAATACTTCTAAATTTGATGTAACGATTGACGTATCCAGTATCAATACGGGTAATGGTTTGAAGAATACACATGCAAAAGGTGATAAGTGGCTGGATGCGAAGAAGTATCCGGCTATTACATTTACATCTACAGAGATTACAAAATCAGGTAGTGGATATATTGCAAAAGGAGAATTGACCATGCATGGTGTGAAGAAGCCGTTTTCAATTCCGTTTACATTTACAAAAGCGGGGAATGGCGGTACTTTTACAGGGAAATTTGATGTGAACAGAAGTGATTTTGGTGTAGGTACACCGGGGGGTAAAGTGGATGATATTATTAAGATGGAGGTGAATGTACCTGTGAACTGATTTAACTGAAATAAAAGGCATGTTTATATGTTTGTACATATAGACATGCCTTTATTATTAATGTCTCCTGGCCCAATCCTTCAGCAGCGTAATGGCATCATACAATACCCCAGCTTCTCCCCTGAAATCCCCAGATCCTTTTGGTGCACCTGTCTGCACATCATACCACTCATAAAAGCCATGATGGCTGAGCGCGCGGTCCAGCATCGGACCAAGTTCTTCATAGGCTTCTTTTACCATTCCCTGTTCAGTAAGGGCCTGGATCATTCTGCCCCCAAACCAGGTCCAGTCACCGGCGTTCTGGTAAACATAGGGTTTCATGTTAGGAAACTCCTTTTCAGGATATGGTGGATAAACGGTGATACCGATGGTAGCATATTTCTCTTTGGCCGCAGCAGCCAGCATTTGCCGGTTGATACTTTTGATCTCCCTGGTGGTGTGGAAACCAGCTAGAATGGCGCAGACAGAACCCCCGGTGTAAAGAATTTCATCCTCTTTAAAGTCCGGAGAAAAAGGGCTGCCATCCAGGTAGAGATGTGGCAGGTATTTGTTTTTGCCTGCTTGCCAGAGATATTTGCGTACGTTATTTTTCAGTTCATTATAGAGGGGGAGGTAAGTAGCGGCATCTCCTGACAGTTCAGCATATTCTTTGAGTGCAATAGCGTACATCGCATTGTCATAAATATCGATTGACCACTTTGTATGGTCATTGATCACTACTCCCCAACCCTTTTCAGGCTGTACGTCTCCCCAGTCAATAGTAGTTGCCCCTGTCACCAAATTATACCGGGATGACCAGCGTGCATTGTGTACATATTGCAGCGCAGCAGCCAGGCGTTGCAACACGGTCTGGTGGTCAATCACGGTGTGCAGGATGCCTGTATCGCCGCTATGCCTGACATATTTGTATACTGCCTGTACCAGGGAGGATTCCTGGTCTGTTTCCACCGTGTTTTTGTGGGCAGCCCATTCAGGAGCGAGGTCAGAGTAGATGTAATCATAGCCTGCCTGTGCTTTTTGTTTGGGAATCATACCATCTACAATGTTCCCATCCCTGCCCTGCATGTGGAAAAACAGGAGGAGCATTTCTTTTACTTTTTCCTTGTCGTGAACGACCAGGGAGCCCTTGATAAAGGTGTTGAAGTCCCTGATCCAGACTTCTCCATAGCTGGCGCCTGCGGTGAAACCTGTGAGGAGTTGTAGTGCTCTTGCCTGGATCGTATCCAGGCGCTGATCCGCCAGTATTCTGGCAGCGAGTGCTTTTTGCTGTGCAATGGCCGGCAGGGTAAAAAGCATGAAATAAGCGAAGAAGAAGACCTTTTTTATCATAGTATGTATATACATGCAAACATAATGATTAATTTTGGCAGATGAAAATGAGTATCGACCATCAGAATCCGGTCCCTTTACATATACAGGCAGAGCAGCTTTTGCGGAATATGATCAGGGATCCGAAGTATGCGGGCGGGCAGTTTTTGCCGAATGAAGTAGAGCTGGCGAAGCAACTGGCGATATCCAGGTCTACTTTGAGGCAGGCGCTGAATAAACTCGTGTATGAGGGATTGCTGGTTCGAAAGAAGGGTGTGGGCACAAAAGTGGCGGAATTAGAGCGGATCAGTTCAAAGGCGAAGAACTGGATCTGCTTTACACAGGAAATGCAGGCAAGGGGCTTAAAAGTGCGGAATTTCGAATTGCATGTAACCTGGGTATTGCCCGATAGTGATACGGCGGAATTTTTTGGTATTGCTGCTACGCAAAAGATTTTGAAACTAGAGAGATTGAGAGGGACACCGGAGGGACCTTTTGTTTATTTTATTTCATGGTTTCATCCGAGAATTGGGTTGACGGGTGAGGAGGATTTTAAGCGGCAGCTGTATGATATCCTGGATAAGGATTATGGAGTGATAGCAGTGCTGTCAAAAGAAGAAGTAAGTGCGAGAGCAGCAGATAAATTCCTGGCGGGGAAATTAGAAATTGATGCGGGGAGCCCGGTATTGTTCAGAAGAAGGTTTGTGTATGATAAGAATGATTTGCCGCTTGAATATAACCTGGGATATTATAAGGCGGATAGTTTTGTGTATACTGTTGAGAGCAGACGTGAATAAAATATATAAGCCCCTCCGCGCCAGCAGAGGGGCCTCTAAAAAGGGCATAATTTTCTTTAGCAAATCATACCACTACTTTACCCATTCATTAATATGGGAAGCATTACCCATGGCAATTTCACGGGCAGAGATAGTGAATGAAACCATCATTGGATTCTGGTTGTCAGCATCGAAGGTTTCTTCGAACTTTACCAGGTATCCTTCCTTGAAGTTGAGTGATTTCAGTTTAGCATCAGAATCTCTTTTGTAGAATGTGATAGTACCATCCTTCCTTTCGAAGTTGTTTACCATCCATTCAAACAAATCGGTATCACCATTAGATTCTACTGTTAATCTGATGCGGCCACCGCGGGTAATTGCTGAAGGGCGACCAGTTGCATCTACTTCTTGGGTGAGGTCGTAGCTACAGTGTTTAACAACCATCTGTTTTCCTGCTACTTCAAACACGGATTTGAATGACATGGGTTAAATGTTTAAGGTTTACAATAAAGAATTAACAATTAAGGGCTATTTATTTATTTATCTATTTATGATGCTCAAAATTAAAAATAATTCTTTGGATAGCCAAGCCTGACCAGCCTTAAAACCTTACTTTAACAAATTATAATTTTAATCATTTATCATTAATGATATGTATAAAACAATTACCTGCTTCTCATTAACTGCCTGTTGTAGTCCAGCTCACTCCGTGCATTTTCAAGTTCTTTGTTCAGATCATTGATCTTCTCTTTCAGCTCCGCGATGCTCTGTTGTGCATTGGATAATCCACGTAATTGCTGTTTACTTTGTTGCAGCAAAAGACAGTTCTGTATGATGTTTGCATACAAACCATAATGACTGACCGCATCCTTAGGTATAGAGTTACGCATACTCACCAGGTCCTGTGCTATCACCTGATCCATATAATTTGCATTCTGGTTGGGCAGGTTGATGGAGTCAAGATTGTTTCTCACTCTCTCCAGCTTTGCCAGAAACTCTCCCTGAAATGCCTGCTCCTGGCGGAATGTAGCCAGCTCCTTACGCAGCTCTGCATTCTCGCGGCTTGGCACCTGGAAGTTGAAAAATATGGCCAGGACAAACAGCCCTACTGTAACGATAAAAAATAACAGGAACCATAAAAAAGCGGATAATCTTTCCTGTTTGTTCAGTACACGCATGTGATATTAAATTGAGTTGAAAATGATGATCAATCTGTGAAAAACCACTTCTTGGTTTTATGCTTGCGAATGTATTCCGCATCTTCTGCTGATTCTTCTTTTACGAAGATGCCACTATCCATCTTACGACCGATATAATCCAGTCTGCTCAGGCTTTCGAACAACTTGTTTATCGCGCGTACAAAAGGAATCATAGGTTGCAGGCACTCTCTTACATCTGTGTGTTTATAACGGATATTTGCACAATTTACCATCAGCGTTTCCAGTTCTCCCTGTTTCAGTTCGCACCATTCTGAAAAGTAATTCAGCAACTCTTCTTTCCCTGCACTCGCACGCTGATCGATCGCATTCTTCATGGTACGTGCCAGGCCGGCTATCACTTCCAGCATAGCGGCAGGTGTCTGATAAATACCTAACCAGCGGAACTGGGAGATCCTTGTGCTCAGGTATTGTACTAATCTTTCTGTGATGTACAATACTACCTGTGCCAGGTCATTATTCTGATTGCGTGAATAGACTTTCTGTACAATGTGTACGCCATAGAGTTCCAGTTGGCCGAGGAACTGATCCAGCTCCTGGTGCAGGTCTGCCAGCGAAGGATGTGCATACACCATGGTACATGGCGGTATGTAATCATCATCCATTTGCGGACGACCATCTATGACATTGATACGCCCCAGGATCATCTGGTAACTACCCAGCTGCCCCTGTGGTAACTGGGAAGCAGGTGTTACATACAAATGATATTCTGGTGTAGCATAGGGCAACCTTGGCGGATCTTCATGCAGCAAGGGTTCGCCGCTTGGCTGACGATCGAATGGGTTGATCTGTATGAGAATATAATATGCACTTTCTGAGTGTTGTGGATCCCAGTTAAATGTAGCTTCCGGAAAGGTAGTCGCATATTTCAGCGAGTGTACAGTATGTTCGGGGATCTCAATTCTTGCACCACCGGGAGTAACGGCACGACATTCAGTGAGCTTGATTCTCCATTGCTGCTGATTGTCGGTTACAAACCAGCAGCGTAATGATTCTTTACTTTCTGCTTTTGCAGGCAGCAATCCGTAGTTCTGCGCATGCAATCCGCTGGAAATAGCATCCCTTATCTGATCCAGCATTGCGTTTTCTGTTTCAACGAAATGCTGCTTCTTTATCTTCATACCATCAACCCAGTTGACGGGAAAATATTTGAGCGGTTCTGCCATGGATGAATAATTTTAAAATGTAGGGATTAATTGATAATAATTCGGTTACAAATAATGACGCTGTTTTCCTGCATACCATTCATGAATACGGGCTTGTCAGGGTCGAGGGTTTTGGCGGTAAACGCCCATTTTGATTTCAGGTGGAATACCCAGCCATATGGTTGTCCGTTTGCATCCACTACGTCAATCGGCGTATTGGGATAACGGTCGTTGTAGTCATTGATAAAATGATAGAAGAGGTCGCCGAGGTCCATCTTGATCGGTGTACGTGCGCGGAAATAGGTGCGGTCATGATCAGTCACTTTCTTTTCCAGTTCGAACCCGATTACGATCAGGTCACGCATATCATCTTCGTTCACTTCCGGCAGTTCCTGGTAAGCAGGATATTGCCACCACTTGAATATCTTGGCAGGAATCGCCATCATTTTCTCAAAGGTCTTGTACACAAATGTAGGCAATGCAAATGCGAACATACAGGTGAGTAAGGGGTAAAATGAGAATTCTCCTTTTGCAAACAGGTGCTGGATAAGAATGAACCCGATTCCACCAAACAACCAGATGGCTACAATGAATGCCAGCTCTGATCCAAAGGAATCATCACTGCCCCAGAAGCGGGTATACATGAGGTTACAATGTACTACGCCCAGGCCCAGGAACCATACTTCGTAGAAGATATACTGGCTCATAGAATTCTGGTGTGTAAAGAGGAAGGGAATGGAACTGATCACAGCAAAAACAAGTACCATAATAGCGAGGTACCAGAGTGCCTTTTTCTTATATAGGGAAAAGTTTTTAATATAACGGCTCAGCAGGCCCACTATCAGGGAGCCGATAGCCATAAATGCCGCCAGTACAATGTAAATCTTAGCTTTTAGTATCATAGTTTATTTCCTCGGAAAGGGTTAAACCTGTTGGATGATCTGGGGTTGGAATACTCCGTTGGGCCCGGAATCATACCTTAAGGGTATATAACATGCAAAAATAGTTCCATTTAATGCTCACAGGTAAAAATTATAGCCCCCCAATCCCTCTTTTTCCTGAGAATCAGCCATAAAGACGCGGCGTTCATCAGGGTGGGGTTCCAGGATTGTCTCCACTTCTACATCTGCCGGAACCAGGAAACCAATACAGGTCTCTAACAATTTGCCATAAGGCTGCCAGGGAAGAAAGTCGTGTACCCTGTGCTGTTGCAAAGGGCCAATGGTAATTTTCCAGACAGGCATATCGGTAAAGAAAAGGTCGCCGGTCATTGAGTCCAGCCCCAGCCTTGAATCTCCCAGGGGTACTGCACTACCTGTCTCCACAGCTGTAGGTGTATCTTCCTGCACAATCTTAACCGGCTCATCCAGGATCGCCTTCAGGTACAGCTGTACCAGCGGCAGGTTGCCAGCTATGCGATAAATGTATGGCAACAATTTAACCAGTTTTTTAAGGGCTGTTTTTGGCAGGTCAGGTCTGATACCCCAGAAAGACAGGAATAATTCATCTGCATCTTTTCCAAATGCATCAAAGAGTAAATGTTTTTCTTTTTGCTCCAGGAAAACTCTTTGCAGAAAGAATTCATTTTCAAGCGGGCGGAAAAATTTCCTGGCTTCCTGTTGTTCTTTCTGCTGACGTTTGTAATTAAGGACCATTTCCCTGACAGAACGCTGTTGCTGCTGGGGTGTGAACTGGTGGAAAATACCCTCCGGCAAACGATCGTACAGCCCATCACGGGAAAGTGTAAGCGAAATAAACGGATGATAAGGTTGCGAATCATCCAGTTGAGCATCTAAAATATCTTTATTGAAAGACCGTACAAAAACGTTTTGATTTTGTACAGCAATTTCTTCGGCACGCACATGATTATCCAACAACTCCCCCACTACTACTTCGGCACGAACATCATAATGCAATTTGCTGATATGGTCTATCACTTCTTCCAGCACCGCGGCTTTTTGGGCATTATTTACCATACGGGTTAATTTAGGTTTTTCTTGATCTCTAATTTTTCAGGGTTACATACTAACAAATATCACCAGATTTCACGGATTCAAATGTTAAAATTTCAACTACGAATGTAGGTAGTTTATTAATTTCTCTAAAAAAATATTTAAAATTGCAGAAATACGAGAAACCTATGACCCCAAGAAAGTCCGCAAACGAGCGAAAAGTTACTACGTATAGACCATTCAGCAAGATAACAAACCATATCGACCCAATGGTACTGTACACATTCCTTGCATTACTTGGCATCAGTATTATCATACTGGCTTTCCAGGTGACCGGCCGTGAAGATTGCAGCCAGATAAGCATCGAGCTGGCAAGCCGGAACAATGCAGGCAAACACACTTCTTTCAGTACAGGAGAAGTGATCACCTTCAAGGCTGCTACTACTGCAGCCGACAACAGCGGGCTCACCTGGGATTTTGGTGATTCTACAGCCACCACTTCGGGGCTGCAGGTTTACCATGCTTTTACCAAGGCTGGCACTTATATGGTTACCTTGTCACATGGCAAGTGTACCTGGCACCAGGAGGTAATTATTATCAATGCTTTAGCAGATAACACACCAGCACCTGCAGCCGACCTCTACCCCACTATCGATGGTCCGGAAGAAGTGCTGGCTGGCCGTCCTGTTACATTCACCAATAGTACTTCAAATGCCCGTACATGGCAATGGCAGCTGCTGCAAAGAGGCGCTGAAGTGCACAGTGGCCGTGCTGTCACTTACACCTTCTCCTCGCCCGGTGAACGCATTTTGTCACTCATTATCAATGGCGACAGCAGCAAGATGGTGACCAAACATATCATGGTGTTCCCTGCACAAAGCAATCACCAGGTGCCTGACTTTACGCCAATGCCGTTCCCTGAAGAGAACAAAACACCTGAACCGACACCGGTACCGGCAGTACCAGAGAAGCCTAAAGTGCCTTCCGTATCAGACGATGAATTCAAATTCATGCTGAGCCAGGTAGTGGATAAACAGAAGAACGCCAGTGACTTCTCAGCATACCTTTGTGAAAACATCAATGCAAGAGTATTGCTGAATGATAAGGATACTGATACTTTCAGTCACTTCTGCTCACGCATTCGCGGTAAGAGAAGATTTAAGATCGAAGTCGTAAACCTGATCAAAGATCAAAACGGCTGCGTGAAAGAAATACGTGTGCGCTATGACAAGAAATTCTTAGGCATTTTTTAATCATTAAAAAATGAAACAGCAGTATTATAAATTACCGATGGACTTCTCCAGAATTTTGCAGAAGCAGGATTTGCCGGATGTAAACCTGGAAGAATCAGTAGGACAACATATTCAGTTGTTAATCACAACCGTACTGGGGGAGAATAAAGACGATCCCCAGTATGGTTGCCAGTTGTGGGACAGCGATTTCGATATCAGGGCTTCGAACAATGAAGTGAAGGAACAGGTAGAATTGTCAATCAGGGCTTCTATCAACAGGTATGAGAAAAGACTGACGCAGACAAGAGTTGTGGCGCAGATCAGCCAGGAAGAGTTGATGGGCATTAGTGCAAAGAAAGTGAAGAAGAAGATAAAGGTGACAGTGACGGGGGTATTGGCAAGGAATAAGACGGAGTTCCATTATAGCAGTTTCTTTTACGTAAGTCCATTGTCATACGATTAGCGTCAGCGGAAAATTTAATGATTGCTCTGCAACCATAGAAATTTTTCCAGGAGAAATTACACTTCCGGCGGGGAAATAAATTCGCTGTAATTAATGATTAAATTTAAACCCTTAACCCTTGGCTAAAGAGCAAAAAGAACGAATCAAAGACCGGATGCTTAAAACAGCCGCCAGGCTGTGGGGATACCCTGATGCAGAGGTAGAAACCTCCTTTGATCCCATTGTACAATTATTACTGGAAGCCTGTGCCAGCGAACTGGAAAAAATCTCAGGCGAAGCCGAGGTATCCCACGCAAGACTGGTAGAACGACTGGCCCAGATCATGATGCCTGAACCCATCACCAGCAGCCAGCCAGCCTACGGGATCCTCCATGCCAGCTGTAATGAACGTACAGCAGCACTGACACCTGACCACCAGTTTTTTTATTCACTGAGGAACGGCTTCAATAGCCAGGACCTCTTTTTCATGCCCCTTACACATCATCGCCTGTTCCGCGGACAGGTAAAATATAGCGTGATTGGCGGTAAACTATTTGAGACCAGGGACCATTGGTTCAAAGAACAGGTGCTCCAGGGCAATTTACAGGCCGATACGCCGCCTAATCATCTTTGGTTGGGGCTAAGTATGGAAGGAGCACATACCTCCGCAGAAGGGCTCTCATTTTTCTTTGACCTTCGCAACGTACACCTGCAGGAAATGTTCTATCATTACCTGCCACTGGCTAAATTTTATGTAGGTGAAACTCCCCTGCAGGTTAAAAGTGGCTATACCCATAGCAAGAGTACCGCTGAAGAAGACCTGGAAGCCATCATGCAACCAGCCTTCGATACAAATACCCGCTATAGTCAGCAGGTGCTGCAAAGATTCAAACAGCATTTCCTGACCATCACCAGCACGGAACCTTTACCAGCTGCGATGCCCTTTCCCCCGGCCCTGCACCATGTATTTGGCCAGGGTAGCAGCAGGTTGCAGCAGGAGATCGTGTGGCTCAGGATTGAATTCCCGGAGACGATCCGTCATTCCCTGCTGGAAGACCTCTTTTGCAGCATTAACTGCTTCCCGGTCATCAATAAGAAACTGAACGAACAATCACAGCGACTCAACAAGTACCTGAACATTATGCCACTCCACACCAATGATATCTACTTTGATGTGAAGCGCGTGTACGATGTGGCAGGCACCGATTACCATGTACGCAACTTCACGACCAGTGGTGAGATGCAGGAAGGGGAGCTTGTGATCAGGAGCAGTGGTATCGGTCGGTTCGACTCCCGGGAGGCAAAGGAAATCATTGCCTACCTGATTGAAGTAATCAGGGATGAAAGCTCCCTCTTTGAAGAAGTACGCAATGACTATGTAGCCAGCAGGATGCGCGAACTCCACCAGTTGATCGCTTCCCTGGAAGAACAGTTACAACCTACGGCCAACAGGGGGAATATTCCTTACCTCATGATCAAGCCAAAAGAAAATGCGGACTACCTGTTCTTAGAGTTCTATACAACGAATGGCAGCACTGCGAATAATATCCGTATGGGCAGCAAACTACAGGAGTATGGCAGCGTACAGTTACAGCCTAACTCCATCACCATGCTGTCGAATACACAGGGCGGTAAAGACAGGTTGAGTATCGATGAAAAGATCAACCTGTACAGGTATCACCTGCTGACACGCAACAGGATTGTGACACCGGAGGATATCAAGGCAATGGTGCGGTTTGTGATGGGAAAAGAGCTGAGAGAAGTGAGCATTGTGAAAGGGGTGTCTGTAAGACCCGGTGCATCAGAAGGCTATAGCAGGACGCTGGATATTAAGATCACGCTATCGAAACCAGCGAACCTGTATGCGGAAGGAAGTTTGCTGTATATGAAAGATGAGATGTTGCAGCAACTGAAGGAGAATGGCACAAACAATTATCCGTATAGAATATTCATGAATGAAGTATTGATGTAATAAAGAAGCCGCCTGTATGGGCGGCTTCTTAAAAAAATTCCGGCTTATATTTTCTGTAAGCGTACCTCTCCTCCTGTTTTGAGCGTCTCGGGTGTTACTCCTTTTTTGCCTCCCGCATCACATAGCACCACCATATTTCCAAACCCGAGATCTACGTAAATCCGGTTACTCACCAGCCATCCCCTCCCCGAAAGTTTTGTCTGTTTCCGGATATATACACCATTTGCCTGCAGATCATCCAGCAACAGGATGCTTACCAGCTGCCCATCCTCAAAGCTTTTACTGCTCTGCATCTTAGCTGCCAGTGTCGTCACTGTCGCCTTCTCCGATTTAGCACCGATATTGATTTTGATACTTCTAAACCGTTTGTCCGATTCTATGGAAGGTCCGGAATTAAAGACGGATGCATTCACCGTTGTTTTATTGAACACATTGTAACCAAATTCCGGGATGTACAATTCAGGGAACTCAAACAATTGCTTGATCGCAATAATTTTGTAGATATACTGTGCGGTTTCGCTGTTCAGCATCAGCTGGTAATAATCGCTGCTGCCCTGCTTGCGGATATTGCGGGAAATGTTGCCGGGGCCACAATTGTAAGCGGCAGCTGCCAGGGTCCAGGAGTGTAACTGATTGTAGAGTTGTACAAGGTATTTACAGGCTGCATGTGTAGATTTCAGCAGCTCATTCCGCTCATCATTTGAATCACTTACGTCCAGTCCCAAAGTAGTAGCGGTGGCCGGCATCAGTTGCCATACCCCCTGTGCCCCTACGACGGAAGTGGCATTTGTAAAGCCACTTTCCACAATAGGTAAGTATTTAAAATCTTCCGGTATATGGTATTGCTGTAAGATGGGCACGATGAGCGGAAAATACTGTTCTGACCTGGCCTTCAAAGCCGGCAGAAAATTACGGTGACGGAGATGGCCCTTGATCACATCCATCAGGCGGTAATTTACAAAGTCCCGCTCCATAGGCACAGATTCCCCGCAAAAGGCGACCTGCTGCGCAGATAGCCCTCCTGTTATCATACAACAGGCACAAATAAGGATGATATGGAGATAGCGTTTGATCATTTAGTGACCATATATTTTGGCAGTCCTGCCATTGGCACGTAAAGAACGATCTGGTTTTTAGTTGCTGCATTGTACATGATGAAGATAAGTTCATCTGCCTTCTTCAATACAGGTGCAGGTGTTACAAACACTACGTTTTCTTCATCCCGTCCGCCAAAAAAGGAGGGTCCTTTTTTGTACGCAATGGGCAGATGATGCAGTGTGGTGGTATCGGTATGTACCTTATGCATGATCGTTATTTTCCCGACCTGGTAAGGAGTACCGCTTTGGTTCTTAATCCTGAAACACAAATACATCAGGTTATTCAGACTCATCGCCTGCGAAAAGGTCACCGTAATATCTTCTGAGGTGGTTTCATACTGACGCTGCACTTTGCGTTGTTTTATAAAGTCAGCTGCGATATTACTTACCGTCACGGTATCAATATCCGGTACCGGGGCGTTATCATCAGCTGCCGGCTCGGCAGAAGTGTTAGCACCGGTTGAAGTACCACCTGCATTACCTGTGCCACCAGTGGCAGGCCTGGATGCTGCTGCATTGCCAGACAGGTTGTACTTGAGTTTTGACAGTTCAACCTTTTCCCTGTAGGCCAGGATCATGTAAAAAATATTGTCTCCCTCCCTGATTACCAGATTGGTCGGTCTTGGATTTGCCACTACCGGCCGGATAAATACGACATTTCCATCTACGATGCGATAGTCGTAATCTGAATTTTTTCCATCGCCAATTTGAAATGTGCTGATGGATGATCCACAGGTAATAAGGGTGACGGCGCCTTTCGTCGTGATAATACTGTCTGGTTGCGTTTGCCCTGAAGCATTGCTCCAGGATAATAAGCAAACACAGAAAACGCCTAATAGCAATTGCTTCATCGGTCTTTTTCCTTGCTTTTGTTTTTATGTTTACAAAAAATGCTCACGGCTTAAAAAACAGGCTCCCCCTCCAGGAGGGGGAACTACAGTTTGTTTATCATCAATAAGTTAAATCGCCGGGAATCATTTTATGCTTTGTCCTGCTCATATTCAGTATTCCATTCGTTAGCATCTTCCCCTTTGTGACCATCCATTTTGATCAGGAAGTTCTTGGCAGGGAAGTATGGTTTCAGGTGTATATCGAGGTGAATACGATCTTTCTGTAAAGCATCCTGTTCGAAGCGACGGATGTTGAAATCTTCAATCAGTTTATCCGGTCCCGTGATACTATCCAGGAAGCGGATGATTTGTTTCATCAGGTCCTTGCGGGTATTGGCATTAAAGTTTTCAAATGCACGGCGGTTCAGGAAGTCCATCAGTACCTTGGTCACGTAGTCAAATACACGAACTACAGAATAGGTTTGCAGACCAATATTATCTCCATTGAACAAAGTTTTTGCACTGAAGGCCATTACCTTGCCGTATTCTTTAACCATGGGGATGAGGCCCATTTTTTCGAGGCTGGCAATTTCACTTTTCTTCAGTTCGAATTTCACGCCATCTACTTCGTTGATACCACCGAATTTTTTACCGGCGGTTACCTGCGACATGAGTGTTTTATAGATCTTACCTGCCAGTGCGCCGGAAGGGGGAACGTAAAGATTGTCCTGTTCATTGATCTCGTCAAACTTGCCACGGCCTACGAGCCAGTTGGCGGTCATGATCACATTGGAACGATGAATCTCGCCACCAGTCAGGTTGGCCAGTTCAAACATTTCCATCACGTCGTCTGGTGCATCCAGGTGAGAGAAGTCTGTCACCAGCATGGCTTTGTTTTCGTAGGCGATCTTCGCCCATTTCTCCAGCACCTTGTTGGAGCCCAGGTAACCGGGCAGCACCAGGAGGCTATAGTTATCACGCAGGTCAAGGCGATCGTAGTTCTGCACCAGTTCCTGATGAATGGCATCGATGAAACGGGTATTATCCAGGTCTTTGATCTGATCAGCTTCCACATTGATGAAGGAAATATTCTTCACCTTGTCGGACTCAGTATTTTTAAAGAACAGGGCGACGTTGCGGTAGGACTGTTCCAGTTCCCTGGTAGCTTCTACAGCTTCGGCCAGGTTATGGGTGAGTACATTGCCAGCCTGTTCGGAATGTTCAGTACAGTAGGTCACCATATCCGGAAGGTCCTGTGCTTCGGTGAGCACTTTCTCCCAGAGTTCCAGTGTTTTTTTCAGGTATTCTCTTTCTCCTTTTTTGGAGCTTTCGGTCAGGAAGATA
The DNA here is from genome assembly GCF_003412465.1 of Chitinophaga silvisoli. Taxonomy (GTDB): domain Bacteria; phylum Bacteroidota; class Bacteroidia; order Chitinophagales; family Chitinophagaceae; genus Chitinophaga; species Chitinophaga silvisoli. The sequence continues at coordinate 921,759 of NZ_QTJV01000001.1, read as the reverse complement.
TTGCGGCGGGCTTTACGTTCGGGGTTCAGGTTTTGTACGCCTTCAATGGTGCCTTCCAGCAGATCGAATCCACCGTATTTGGCCAGTATATCAAGATTTTCCTGTAATGATGCGGATTGCTTTTGTCCGGGCGCGGTTTGCAGTTGTTCTTCCTGCTGTCCCCCCTGTTGTTTTTGTAATTCTGTCATGGGTAAGAATTAAATGGTACGAACTACTTTTTCAGATCGGCGAGCAGCTGTCTGATAGAACCGAGTAAAGCTTCTCTGGCGGAAGGGTCTGCCAGTGCGGCTTTCAGGATCTTGTTTGTTTTCAGGTGTTTCATGATCCTGAGATACTGTTCTTTCTCGGTAGCGAGATCGTTCAGGAATTGGCTTTGGGCGGTAATACCTTTCACGCCAAAATCACCCAGGTTATGAAATTCCAGGTTTTCGGGTATGGTACGGCCTTCGGCATCATGAAAGAGCATGTTTACAGTGGGTTTGTAATGCTCAAACACATCTTCCACAGACGTTAATCCCTGTACTATCTCTGGTTTAACAGGGGTTTGCTGGGTCAACTTTTCAGCAAACAGGGTCCGGTTGTGGGAGATTTCAACAATGGCCTCATTGGCGTCGAGCTTCACCTCGGTGCCGCCAATTCCGTAATTATCATTCATAATAAATGGTTTTTACTACAATAAATGCGCTATGGTTCTACATTCTAAGTTAACGAATATCCCAGACTAATCCACCATTTCCATCCACATCCAATGCTACCTGCCGGTGTGGTTGTAAACTCCCTTCTATGATCATTTTTGAAAGCGGCTTCCGCAGTTTGGCACGAATCACTTCTTTCAGCGGTCTTGCTCCGTACTGTGGGGAATATCCTTCTGCGGCCAGCTGTTCTTTTGCTGCGACAGACACTTCCAGTTCAATTTGCTGTTGCTTCAGCAATTGCAGCAGGTGTTGCAAGTGGATGTCAAATATCTTTACTACATTTTCTGCCTGTATGGGTCCAAACGGCACTATTTCGGTCAGTCGGCCTAAGAATTCAGGTCGGAAATTCTTTGCCATAATTTCCATCAGTTGTTGTGATGGAGGGATGATGCCCTGGCGGAAAGAACTGGCAATGATTTCACTGCCTATATTGGATGTGAACAGGATAAGGGCATTGGAGAAATCGCCTGTTTTACCAAGACGGTCATGCAATTTACCTTCATCCATGATCTGTAAAAATATATCGAATACAGAAGGGTGGGCCTTTTCAATTTCGTCAAACAGTACAACAGCATAGGGTTGCTGACGGATTTTGTTAACCAGCAGACCACCTTCTTCGTAACCAACATAACCCGGAGGGGCTCCATACAACAATGCGGCTGAATGTTCTTCTTTAAATTCAGACATATCAAACCGGATCATGCTTCTCTCATCCTGGAACAAAAAATTTGCCAAAGATTTGGCCAGTTCGGTCTTCCCGGTGCCTGTAGGGCCAAGGAAGAAGAAAGAGCCGATAGGCTGCCCCGGCCGGCTCAGCCCGGAACGGGATTCGAGAATCGCCTCGGATACCGTTTTCAGGGCATGATCCTGGCCTACTACCCGCTTGCGCAATTCTACATCCATGTTCACAAGTCGCTCACGCTCACTACTTTGGATCTTCCCAAGTGGAATACCGGTACTTTCGGCAATCATGGTAGCCAAATCCACGGTTTTAACCGCATTGTGGACTTCCGTGACATAAGTATCGAGTTGGGCCAGGATATCGCCTAAAACGGCCTTTAAAGTGGCAACATCTTCAATCTTCGTTACCTCCTGTTCAATATGCAGTCTTGTAGTCAGCAAAGCACTCAGTCGCTGCATACATTGCTGGTACCACCAGAGAAGTTCAGTACGGTCCTCTTCAATCGCTTCAAACTGCTTCCGCAAATCGGACACTACCTGTTTTCCGGTATCCGCTGTAGTCCGGATGGCAGCCAGGGTACGATCCAGCAAATTGATTGCACTATCCGGCAGGCTACGTTCTTTCAGATAACGGCGGGAAAGGCGGATCGCTTCAGTAATCACCTCGTTATCCACAGTCAGGTTGTAATAACTTTCATAATCAGGAATGACTGCTTTGATCATTCTTGCTGCCAGCGATTCATCTGGTTCTGCTAAGTTCATGGTCTCAAAACAATGACGCAACAGGCTATCCGGTTCTATCATTTTGCGGAAACCCTCAGGTGTACAGGTACCAATGACAATAATTTCACCCTTTCCGATAGCGGCTTTGAGCACATTGCCCATCCCGCCTGCAGAGCCGGGCTGCTTGTCCAGCAAGGTATGCAGGTTGTCAATGAATAATACATGACGACCTCGCTCCTGTAAATGAGCGATAATTTGCTGTAGCCTGTCTTCCAGTTCGTTCTTATAAGCAGCGCCGGCTATGAATGCGCCATAGTCGAGTGCATAAATATCAGTATGCTGTAACTGTGCAGGGACTTGTTTTTGCACGATCGCCCTTGCGAGGGCTTCTGCCATAGAAGTCTTGCCCACACCACCTTCACCGATCAGGAGAATGCTGGAACGGCCTTTACGGGAAAGGATTTCCTGCATGGTACGTACTTCTGCATCCCTGCCTGCAAGCGCATGCTTCATTTGCAGGAACTGTGGATCAGTGAGGCGATAAATGTATTTCAGTTTCCCGGCAGCAGCTGTTTTTGGAATGCCGTTCAGGTTAGGCTGCGGCACATCTTTAATGAAATGAGTAAGCAGCTGTGTACGCTGTACCGGAAATGATTTGAGTTGTTCGAATGTAAAACCTACACCGGGGGTACTGATAGCTACCAGGAGGCACCAGGCATCTGCCAGATCCATATCGTATTCAAGCCTGATAGCATCAGCTTCCTGCAATACGTTGGCGGCATTCTCATCAGCCTCAGGTTCGTCCGGAATCCGGGACCCTTTGGGTAATCCGTCCAGTCTCACTTCAGCCCATTCTTCGAGGTAATAGACATCAATCCCCATTGCCTGCAAGGCTGCAGTGAGATTCAATTCTTTGTGCAAACATGCCAGTAAAAGGTGTGCAGGAGTATATTGCACATGCTGATGTTCTTTGGCCAGGGCCTGGGCAATACGTATGGCAGCCTGCACCTCCGGAGCTTGAATTGTATAAGTAGCCAGGGTCATTTGGATGATCTAAGGTTTTTCTAAAAATATTATCCGATCAAGGGTTAATACTGTTTTGGGTCATTATTTCGCGGTAAAGATACGCGAAAATGTATATAAATTATTTAATAAGCGGTTAATCATTAAGGTTTTCCTGTTTACTGTTGGAACGGTAAAAGGACCTACCATATAGTTATATTCATTACGGTAATAGTTAAACGACTACAATTCAATCAGATTTAATCACAATGCAACGTAAATTTAAATTCAATTTATTTATCATTTTAAAATTAATCATTAAACGATAAGCATTAATTTTTTATTTTATTAAGCCGCATTTGAAAAGTAATTTTAATCGAAGAAGCGTCGAACTAGCGTCGAAGAAGCGTCGAAGAACGGTCGAAGAAGCGTCGAAGAACGGTCGAAGAACAGTCGAAGAACAGTCGAAGAACAGTCGAACAATCCCCTTGCAGCATTTGAAGAACATTCGAACAAAAAAAATTCCCAATATCTACCAGAATATTTATTTTCGTGCTGACCATATTTACTTAGAGCGTTAATCCGGCATCTGAAATTGATATAACCCCAATTCATTTGCTGCACCATAAATTTATTGTTAAAACAAAACCTTCAAGGTATGTCATTCAAAGCAGTAATGCGATTAGACGGAGAAGAAATCAATGTACTGGACTGTCAGTATTCTTTTACCCAACACACAGATCATAATGGTAAACCCGCCGCCCGCCCTATCGGGGGATCTTTGACTGTATTGCTTGAATCAGACGGCGACACCAATCTGTTTGACTGGATGATCTCTAATACGCAAACCAAGAGTGGCAGTATTATCTTCTATCGCCGCGATGCTATGTCCAAAATGAAAGAGCTTAAATTTACCGATGCTTACTGTGTAGAATATTTTGAGCACTTCAAAGCCAGTGGTGAAATTCCCATGCAGGTAAAACTTGTACTCTCCGCCAGAGAACTACAGCTCGGTAGCTCTACCTTCCAGAATCCATGGCCACAGGCTTAAAGTGGATGAGATGAAGCTATATCAAAAGTCATTTGAATGTGCTGCTACTGCAGGCTTCCGGTATTTGGAATCAGCCATGAGTGTTGAAAGGGAAACAATAAAGTAGCATGAATGAACATAATCCGATTGCCCAACTGGTCATGAAAATCCAGCAGGCCTGGATGGAAAAGGTATCCGGCAATCCAAACCTACATTTTGTACGCGTACTGATCAAACCCGAAGAATCGCGGGTATATGAAGGCTTTTGTAAACTGGAATCGACACAACACGGAAGATTGCCGGAAGTGTTTGTAACGCAGCTCACTGATTTCGAAGACAATGATACTTTTAGCGCTGCATTAATGAAAGACTGGCTGGCGGAATATGATAAAAGTGAAGAGATTATTGCACAGGCAGATTTTAAATGGGATCCACAGCCATGGCGCAGCACTGACACCCACCAACGGGATGAAGCGTTTCTTTCTATGCTGGGTTCATTTCGTACTGCTTTGTCAAAAGACTTAGTGCTCGCACTCATTCCAAGACAAGTAAGCAATACTCTTCACTTAAAAAACTGGATCATCACCTTATTAAAAAAAGGCATGCCTCAAGGTGTAAAGATCATGTTAATTGACCATGTAGGCAAAGAACAATTCGCTATTGCAGATAAGCAATTCCCGGGCATGATCTGTAACCTGCATGTACCTATGAATTTATCAGATGCTATCCAGAAACTGGCAGGACAAGGCGATCCAAACAATCCCGAAATCATGCTGCGGAAATGTGTGTTTGAAATGGGGAATGCATTAAAGGACAAAGACCTGAAACGCTTACACAGATGGGGCCAGCAGGCATTAGACTGTACACAACGAAGCGGCAACAAAGGCCTCTTTGCCACCGCGCATATTATGTACGCAGGCCTGCTCTTTCATTATAAACGTGAACCACAGATCCCACAATTATTAGAAAGAGGTTTACGCATTGCCAAACAAGGAATGACACAGAATGATCCCGCCTGCCTGCCACTGGTCATACAGTTCTACGGCTACCAGGCAGCCTATGCACAGATCCGAAGACGATTCTCCGAAGCCATTCCTCTCTATATACAACAGGCCGAATTTGCAGAACAACAACACATGCAGACCGCAGCGCTGAATGCATGGTACCAGGCAGCAGAATTGTGCAGACGAAAAGATGCAGGCCGCTATTACGATGTACTTGAAAAAGGATATAAAGCAGGTCTCAGTTTATCCGATGACGAAGTCAGCGCCTCTATCTATATCTATATCCTCCGGGATTACTATAATTATGCCTTCTCCAATAAGCAGACCAGTATCGTCCATGAAATAGATGCAAAAATGAACCGTTTATTTGGCCCGGAATGGAAAACTGACGTGGATAATATCCGGAAAAACCGGGCTCCGATGCCCCTCCCCCTGGAAATATCCAACTTAAGCAACTGATAATCAATCTTAAAAAATATTACCCTACAAAGTTGGTAGAGTAATAATAATTCCCTTATCTTTGTGTTGTTAATAACAGGCAATCATCTAAAAATTTATCACATGCCTAACAAGACAACATCAGAAAAATTCAATGGCCAATTTTGTTCTACAACCCCAGGTGCCTGCTGTTGTATGTGCATGTGACCCTAGCCTTTTATTCCGTTTCTTAAAAATCGAACTACCATTAACAAATCAAATCAACCTTACTACCATGGCCACTAACAATAATAATTTATATAGATACGCTGATATCGCTCCTGAATTTGAAGTTGAATTTTTTCCTAAAAGAAGTCAGGACAGAACACCGATCAATCCATTACAGGCAGGTGAGCATTTACCTACCTTCCATATACATAAAAAGAACATCATTGCTACTTCTGATACGCTCAAAACACTGAATGGTTCCCTGCCTGTTACACAGGTGATAGACCGTCCGCTGGTACTGGCGTTTCACTCTATTCACTGGAATAATTATGGTAATACCCTGCTGGAAAAACTGCAGGAAGTATATGCTGATATCCGTGTACTGGGTGGTCAGCTGCTGGTAGCAACTACTGATGATAAACAAACTTTCGAAAACGCAACCGCGCAATACCAGCTGCCATTTGCTACCATCTTTGACCAGTACAATGGTATTGCAAAGAAAGCAGGTTTGTATGCTAGCACCGATCCTATCTGGGACAGAGTAGCAGGCATTGAAGCAGACGTACCGGTTCCGGGTATCTACGTACTTACCCCTTCTCTGAAGATTGTGTATGCCAGTGTAGATAAGTGGTTTGACCAGCCGTTTGCAAAAGAAGCCTTACTGGAAGCTTTGGAAGCAGCCAGCCAGGAACAGGAACACGCTATCGCAATTTAAAATCTTAGATATTAGAACAGTTAAAAAAGCTTTTGTCTTCCGGCAAAAGCTTTTTTTATGTATATTACTATCATGTCTACAAAACGTCATGATGAAGATGTCTCCACCTGGACCACTGTCGTCTGGACGACCCTCCTTACCCTCGTTGGATTTGGTTTTGCTTTCTTGCGGTACATGCAGTTTTACCATAATTTCGATGCAGGGAGCTTTAACCAGCTTTCCAGGATAGAACGATTCATATACCGGGCTACCGGTCAGTGGGGCCTCATCGTCATCCTGCTGCTCATGGGTTTTGTGGGCCTCTTTAACGCTATTATTGCTTACCGGGAAGTAAGACGCAGGTAATCCCGGGCGGATGCGCATATGCCTGCCACGCAGCTTCTGCTTCTGCAACTGACAGATCATTATCAAACACCACTACACGATAACGTTGCCTGTATTCCCTGCCGTAATTTAATCGCCATTCCTTCATCTTCGTCGGACTATAATTCAACATCAGTTCTCCATGTTCTGCTTTATCGTCCCAAATACGCAAAGGTTGCGGTGCGTCAAAATTGTCAGGTGCACAGAGGATTAACATGCCAGAACGGCCTTTGGCTGTATTGCCCGTAATCTTTACCCAGCGGGCACGGGTACTGTCTGTATTATTCCGGGTGGTACCGGCATCGGTGATCAATGTGGTGTTATCACCCTTCCATTCCGCAGTAGCACGTAAACCAAATCCGCCGCCATACCTGTATTGCAGCATTGTGATGCCATCAGGGGTGGCACAGTTCAGGGTAGAAGTATAGTCCCATGTATAGCGGGTAGTATCTGAACCGCTGTGATATACTTTTACATCCAGCAGTTCATCCATGACCTTGTCCGACCCTGCTATATGGGCCTGTAAAGCCTTGAAACCACCATATACATTGCCCATGGTTTTACTTACAAAACTTACGAATTCCACGCGACCTTCCCTTTTCTGCAGATTCCAGAAGTCTACTTCTTTCCCCCCGGTTTTCGTATGTGTCCAGGGGTTCCAGATGCCGTAATGATGATAATGATCTTTCGGCTGAATATTGGTCAGCACCTGCCCGTTAGGGGCATATAAAGGGTGGATAAATCCACTGCGCTGATAAATACTATCTACACCCGGAGGTGCTTTCATCACTGACGCATGGTATTTTAAACGGGCTTTGCCAAAATCGGTGATAATCAATCCATCTGTGCTATCAGGCATCACCCACATGGCATTTATTGTCAATTTTGGCTGGCGTGCCTTCTCTTCCAGCTCAAATACCCTTGTTTCTCCTGCCCGGGTATTCCCTTCCAGCAGTATCCAGATATTCCCGGGTTCGAGCTGAAATGGCCTTTGAATGCGTTCATTTCCCTTCAGCTCTACCAGCTGTAATTCCTCTGCATCTACCAAAGTATCGAAAGCACAATGAAGGGGTAAATCCGCGCAGGGATAAGCTCCTGCTTTTACTGTAAAACGGGCTATCTGCTGTGCCTGCAAAAGGATGGAGCAGCACAGCAACAGAACAAGGGTTACTGTATATTTCATAACGTTTTATTTCAGGATTGCACCTGTACCGGGCCTGTCGGCATAGTAGATTTTCCCATCTACGATCTTTACGCCATCCGCCACATCTTCCGCCAGTAACAAGGGACCATCCATATCCACATAATCCAGGTAAGGCAACAGGTGAGCTACTGCCGATGTACCTACTGTACTTTCATTCATGCTCCCCGTCATCAATTTCAATCCCAGTTGCCTTGCTTCAGCGATCATCCTGCGGGCAGGCGTGATGCCCCCGCACTTGGTAAGCTTAATATTGATGCCATGAAACAGGCCTTTGCAGGCGGCTACATCCGATTCGGTAATACAGCTTTCATCAGCAATCAGTGGCAATGCGGATTTTGCAAACACCTCTTTCATCCCTTCCCTGTTTTCAGCAGGCATGGGTTGTTCTATAAACTCTACGCCCAGTTCCGCGAAGGCAGCTGCGTTTCGCAAGGTTTCTTCCACTCCCCAGGCACAGTTTGCATCGACCCTGAAGGTGGCATTTGTATGCCTGCGTAATTCTTTTATGATAGCAATGTCATCCTTTGTACCCAGCTTGATCTTATAGATCGGCCAGGGAAATTCTTCCAGCTTCTTCACCATGTTCTCCACCGTATCGATCCCGATTGTATAATCCGTCATTGGGTTATGAGAAATGTCCAGTCCCCACACTTCATACAGCTTCTTCCCCTGCATTTTAGCATACAGGTCATGTGCTGCCAGGTCCAGTGCACAGAGTGCAAAGAGATTATCTTTCAGCAGTGGATACATAGTTTCCCAGAATGCTTCAGGAGTAGTGAGATGATAGTTTTCTATAAGGGCACGGTGAGCGTTGATATCTTCCATGAGTTTGGGTACGGTGATGTGATAATAGGCATTATCAGCAGTTTCCCCCAGACCACTAAAACCATCCTGTTCAAGTGCTACGACCAGTAAGGGTTGTACATCTTTGGACTTGCGCGAAATCGTGAATGTATATCTGAACTTTAATTCGAAAGGATGTAGTGTCAATTGCATAGGATATAAATATAATAAAACTGGTATTGTATTTTATAAAAAAGCCCAAAAAAAAGAGGATGTACCATTGTTATGATACATCCTCTTTTAACTATTTGATGGAAGCTTATTTCACTTCTTCGAATTCTGCATCGGTTACACCGTCGTTACCTGCTGCACTGCCCTGAGGTGCTCCCTGGCCGCCTTGTGCGCCGCCCTGAGCATCCTGAGTAGCTTTGTACATTTCTTCACTTGCTGCAGTCCATGCACCGTTCAGTTCAGCAACTGCTGCATCTACAGCTGTAACTTCCTGAGTTTTGTGCGCTTCTTTCAGCTTAGCCAGTGCCGCTTCGATCGGCGCTTTTTTATCAGCAGAGATCTTGTCACCGTATTCCTTCAGTTGTTTTTCTGTCTGGAAGATCAGGCTGTCTGCCTGGTTCAGTTTCTCGATCTTTTCGCGTGCTTCTTTATCTGTAGACTCATTCGCTTTCGCTTCAGCCTTCATCTTTTCGATTTCTTCCTTGCTCAAGCCGCTACCTGCTTCGATACGGATGTTCTGGCTCTTACCAGTTCCTTTATCTTTCGCAGTTACGTGCAGGATACCGTTTGCATCGATGTCGAAGGTTACTTCGATCTGAGGCACACCGCGTGGAGCAGGTGGAATATCGCTCAGAATGAAACGGCCCAGTGTACGGTTTTGGTTAGCCATTGGACGCTCACCCTGCAGGATGTGGATTTCAACGCTAGGCTGGTTATCAGCTGCGGTAGAGAAGGTTTCAGATTTCTTGCTTGGAATAGTTGTGTTAGACTCGATCAGTTTGGTCATTACACCACCCATTGTTTCGATACCGAGAGACAGTGGAGTTACGTCCAGCAGCAGTACATCTTTTACTTCACCGGTCAGTACACCACCCTGGATAGCAGCACCAATTGCTACTACTTCGTCAGGGTTCACACCTCTGTTTGGTTTCTTACCAAAGAATTTCTCAACCACTTCCTGGATCTTAGGAATACGGGTAGAACCACCTACCAGGATTACCTCATCGATTTCAGAAGCACCCATACCTGCATCTTTCAGTGCTTTACGGCAAGGTTCCAGTGTTCTTTCCACCAGGCTGTCGCTCAGCTGCTCGAATTTAGCACGGGTCAGTTTCTTCACCATGTGTTTAGGCACGCCGTCAACAGCGGTGATATAAGGCAGGTTGATTTCAGTTTCCTGAGAAGAAGAGAGTTCGATCTTCGCTTTCTCTGCTGCTTCTTTCAGACGCTGCCATGCCATTGGATCTTTGTGCAGGTCAACCGCTTCGTCCTTCTTGAACTCTTCAGCCAGCCAGTCCATGATCACTTTATCGAAGTCATCACCACCCAGGTGAGTATCACCGTTGGTAGATTTTACTTCAAATACGCCATCACCCAGCTCCAGTACGGATACGTCGAACGTACCACCACCTAAGTCGAATACAGCGATTTTGCTATCCTGGTGTTTCTTGTCCATACCGTAAGCCAGTGCAGCTGCGGTAGGTTCGTTGATGATACGGCGTACATTCAGACCAGCGATTTCACCAGCCTCTTTTGTAGCCTGACGCTGTGCGTCATTAAAGTAAGCAGGAACAGTGATAACTGCTTCGTTTACTTCCTGACCCAGGTAGTCTTCAGCAGTTTTCTTCATTTTCTGAAGAATCATTGCAGAGATCTCCTGCGGTGTATATAATCTACCGTCGATGTCAATACGGGTAGTATTGTTTTCACCTCTGGCTACTTTATAACTCCAGTGAGGAATTTCATTAGACACTTCGTCAAAGTGGCGTCCCATAAAACGCTTCACTGACATGATGGTGTTAACGGGGTTTGTGATAGCCTGACGTTTTGCTGGGTCACCTACTTTTCTTTCCCCATTCTTCAAAAACGCCACCACAGAAGGGGTCGTCCTACGACCTTCATCATTTGCGATTACTACCGGCTCGTTACCTTCCATTACGGCAACGCAAGAGTTGGTAGTTCCTAAGTCGATACCTATTATCTTTCCCATAGTTTATATAATTCTCGATTGTAGTTGTAGATAGATTGTCTTCTATCCGCTATAAGTCAATCTTTATGCCAATGGGATATAACATGAAATTATGTCAGTCGAGGTTGTCAGTATCGTGGAGGGCCTTACCCATAAAGGTTCGGCATAATATTTGACTTTGAAGCGAAAATTTGACCTTATATTATGAAAAAATCTATCCTCGCTGTACTGCTGGTAGCCTGCGCTGCTGTAGGAGCCAAAGCACAAACCCTCACTTTTGGCGTGAAAGGCGGTTTAAACGTTGCCAAACTGACAAACATCGATGATTCCCACACCAGGGCATCCATTTACGCAGGTGGTTTTGCCAATTTTGCGCTCAATGACATGTTTGCCATTCAGCCGGAACTGCTGTACTCCGGCCAGGGATATTACTACAGGGACGCTTTCGATAATAAGTATACTACCAAACTGGGTTATATCAACATCCCGGTGATGTTCCAGGTACACCTGGTAGAGGAGTTCTTCCTGGAAGCAGGTCCTCAGGTAGGTTTCCTGGCATCCGCCAAGGCAAAAGCAGGCAAAGTAACCGTTGATATCAAAGATGATATGTCAACTGCTGATTTTGGCGTAGGATTCGGCCTGGGCTACCAGTTCCCTATCGGCGTAGGTGTTACCGCCCGCTATATGTTTGGGCTGACAGATGCTTACAAGAATGCTACTGAAGCCCACAAGAACAGTGTAGCGAGCATAGGTCTGACCTATACCTTCAATAAGAAGTTTAAGTTATAAGTACAATGCTAATTTTTATAGAAAACGCTCCCATCTGAGGTGGGAGCGTTTTTTATTTTACCTTTGCCGTTCGCAACAATGTTTCAGCATGAGTGTAGTATTAAATATTAAAACGGCTGCGGCCACCGCCATCAAGGCCCTGTTTGACCAGGATGTTCCTGCACAGGATATCGCTATCAATTCTACCAAACCTGAGTTTGAAGGAGAATACACTATCCTCGTGTTCCCTTTCACCAAATTCAGCCGACTGAAACCGGAAGATACTGCCGATAAACTGGGAACCTACCTGGTGGCAAATTTCCCAGACCTGATTGCTGGCTATAATGTCATCAAGGGGTTTCTAAACCTGTCCATTGCTGAAAAGTACTGGGTACAGGACCTGCAACAGCGCTTCAACAACAGAAATATTGGCAGAAAACCAGCTAATGGCCAGAAGGTAATGGTGGAGTACTCCTCCCCTAACACCAACAAACCACTTCACCTGGGTCACCTCCGCAATAACTTCCTCGGTTACTCCGTATCCGAAATACTGAAAGCCAATGGTTATGAAGTCATCAAGGCAAACCTTGTCAATGACAGGGGTATTCATATCTGTAAATCCATGCTCGCATGGCAGATCTTTGCCCATGGCGATACCCCGCAAAGCACCGGTATTAAAGGTGATCACCTGGTAGGCGATTACTACGTGAAGTTCGAAACCATCCTGAAAGAACAGACAGCACCTATCATGACAAGGGCGCTGGAAAATGATTTCAGAGACTTCAGCGGCGAGGACCTCGACAAAGTACAGAAACTGGTCACGGCCTCCCAAAAACCTGAAGTAAAGGCCGATGCTGAAAAGTCCAAAAAGATCCTCGATGACATCAGGGAACTGGCCAGGAAACAAACAGAGATCATGCAGCAGGCTAAGATCATGCTGCAACAGTGGGAAGCCGGTAATCCTGAAGTACGCGCTCTCTGGAGTACTATGAATGGCTGGGTGTACGAAGGCTTTGAGCAGACTTACAAACGCCTCGGCATCAACTTCGATAAGATGTACTATGAGAGCAATACCTACCTCTTAGGTAAAGATCTCGTAGAAGACGGCCTTCGCAAAGGCGTTTTATTCAAAAAAGAAGACAACTCCGTTTGGATTGACCTCACCGCTGACGGCCTGGATGAAAAACTCCTGCTGCGTGGCGATGGTACCTCTGTATATATCACACAGGACCTGGGCACTGCCCGTCTCAAGTACGAAGACTTCCACATGGACCGTAGCGTATATGTGGTAGCCGATGAGCAGAATTATCACTTCAAAGTACTGCAACTGATCCTGCAAAAAATGCAGGAACCGGGTGCCGATGGCATCTTCCACCTGTCTTACGGCATGGTTGAATTGCCCCATGGCCGTATGAAAAGCCGTGAAGGTACCGTAGTAGATGCAGATGACCTGATCGATGAAATGATTGTGACAGCAAAGGAAAATACTGATTCAGAAAAACTGAAAGACCTGAGTGATGATGAGATGGATGCACTGTATGAAATGATTGGCCTGGGTGGTCTGAAATTCTTCCTGCTGCGTGTGGATCCTAAGAAGAAAATGGTCTTCGATCCAAAGGAATCTATCGATCTCCATGGCTTTACCGGTGCTTTCGTTCAATATGGCCATGCACGTATCAAATCAATACTCCGCGACTTACAGCCTGATGTCACAAAGCTGGAAGGCTACTGTCATAAGGGCAGCCTGTTGCCACTGGAGAAAGAGCTGATCCTGCTGAATGAGCAGTATGATACTGTGTTGGAAGAAGCGGCAAAGGAAATGAGTCCATCTGTCATTGCTAACTATGTATATAAACTGACCCAGACGTTCAACAGCTTCTATGCTGCGAAAGAAGATGGCGTATATACATACGCGGTAAGAAATGCGGAATCGCCTGAAAAGCAGAAACTGCGTACGCAGATCATTATGCTGACGGCTAATACTATTACTGCGGCAATGAAACTGTTAGGTATAAATGTACCTGAGAGAATGTAATCATATTATACTAAAAACGGAGGCTGCTTTTTAAAAAGCAGCCTCCGTTTTTTATTCAGCTGTATGTATTTATAAGTCTGCAGTTGCCTGCTCACACCACTCTTCCCCCTTCTTCTTATCACCGTGTTCCATATAAGATTTGCCAAGCATGAACATGGCAAATGCATTCTTTGGCTGAATGCGCAACAATTGCTCCCAGTAAATGATGGCTTGTTTGTAATCCTGCTGCTGGTAATAAGCCTGCGCAATAGTCTGCAGAGCCACGGTATCATTTGGACGCAGGTTCAGACAATGATTCAGGTGATGAATCCCCTTGTTGTATTGTTTGGATTGCAGGCAGGCAGTACCCAGGTGCAGGTAGTAATCAGCATCCCGCTTATATCCTTTTTCTCCTGCTTCTTCAAATGCAGCTGCCGACTCAGCAAACTGGCGGTTATTAAAGTAAATAACACCTAATGCATAATAAAAGAGTGGCTCCTTAGGTTCCTTTTCTATAGCTGCTTTGATAGCATGCAGGTAGGAGCTGTCTCCTCCCGGAGATTCACTATTATAATACATGATAGCAGGACATATTGGATTGAGTTCCCCCTGGCATGGAATCATTCTATAACGTGTGCGGCTGTAAGCAGTGTGCACAGTAAGCACAGCCAGTATTAGCATACATAGGATACGGATATACAACATAGGTTTGAGTAGACCGTAAAGATAATCAAATTCTCTCTACTCCATATCTTCTGCTGTGAATCCGAATGGCAGCAGGTGTTTGGCTGTCTGTAAGATGTAAACTTTTCCGCTCTGCCCGCTCATGATGATGCGAATGGGGGTATTTTGCCTGTTTTCATATTCGGTGATGGTCTGCCGGCAGATTCCACAGGGGGAAATGGGGGCATCGTTTTTCCCTCCGTTATGATTGTTGTAGCTCACAGCAATTGTATCGATGGCTACACCAGGGTAGAGGGAACTGGCCGCAGATAAAGCTGTTCTTTCCGCACAGATGCCTACAGGGAAAGAAGCGTTTTCCTGGTTAGTTCCTTTCACTGTTTCCCCGTTTTCTAAATGGATTACAGCGCCTACAAAGAAATTGGAATAAGGTGCATAGGCTTGCTCAGTCACTTTGCGGGCGGCACTCAGCAGTTGCTGATCTGCAGGTGTCAGTTCGCTGATATCTGAAAAAGAGGTGTATTCAAATGTAAATTGTTGCGTCGTCATGCCTGAAATTACGAAAAAAATGCTTCTGCCTTTGGCATCCGCATTTTTCGGCCGTGTTGTAGTTTGAATGATACCGGGTTGTATGGTAAATGGACTTCGCTCAAAGGTTTGCAGGAAAGGGTGATTATTGTTGTTAATTGGAATTTTCAGAATGGATGAAAGGCCGCCGGGGCGCTATTTGGCCCGGTGATCATAGCTCAATGCTTCGCTTGCTTTCCATTTTCCATCGACTAATAACCAGACAATCGTAAATCTTGCTACACCTGCCTGGTGACGTTCCTTGCCCTTCTCCGTCATATAAAAAGCATGGTCACCATTTTCAATGGCCCCATATAGCACGCCATTTTTCTCTAAGGGAAACACCTGGAGCGAACCGGGGATTAATAACCTTTCCATTTTATACTCCTGCTTGCAGATGCCGGTTTGCATGCTTTCAATAAAGGCGGCTTTGCCGGAGGTAATACCACCTTTATCATGAAAAAACCGGAAATCATCTGCAACAATATCATTGTAGGGGGCAAGGTTACAGGTATTAAAACCGATATCGAAGATGAGGCTATCCCCGGTTTTGATAGCTTTATACAGGGCACTGGTATCGGCTACCTGTGCGAAAAGTTGCGTGCTGATGAGACAAAAACAACAAAGGAAGAAGGCTTTCATGTGTCATTGATTTTATAACACAAAGAAAGGGGAGCCATGTGAGGCGGGAAAAAAGAACTGACGAACTGAAGGAAATCAATGACAGAAAAGCTGCTGAAACAAAAAAGCTATTGTCCGAAGACAATAGCTTTTTTGATATTTATAAGGTCTGTTTGCTTATTTGATCGTGCGGAACAGGCGGCTCCAGCGAATACTGCCTTTACCATAACTCATCCAGATCAACCATGCCTTACCTACGATATGATCTTCCGGAACGAAACCCCAGTAACGGGAGTCCAGTGAGTTATCGCGGTTATCTCCCATCATCCAGTAGTAGTTCATCTTGAATGTGTAGGAGTCAGCCGGTTTACCGTTGATAGAGATCTGACCGTTGTTAATTTCCAGTTTGTTGCCTTCGTACACGCTGATAATACGATCGTAGAAAGCAATATTAGAAGCATCTATCTTCACTGTTACCCCTTTTTTAGGGATGTACATCGGCCCGAAATTGTGTTCTGTCCAATGATAGTGTGCAGTATCGTGCGGGAACACAGCTACTTCTTCAGCACTTGGATTTACAAATGGCGTGAGGTTTTTCACTACCGGCCAGGACTTGAGGGTTGCTGCTGCTGCCGGAGTCAGGTTATACCTGTACTTAGCAGAATCATAAGGGCCGTCAGTACCGGGATCGATGTCCATTTCATCCAGGCGGGAAGGGTTCAGGGCATCGCCTGTAGTAGTTACCCAGTAACGGCGCTCGCTCTCCGGTGGAATAGGAGCCTGTTGCCCGTTGATGAATACAACACCATCTTTTATAGAAAGGGTATCACCTGCAACACCCATACATCTCTTAATATAGTTCTCTCTTTTATCTACCGGGCGGGAAATCACATGGTTCTGCTCCCACACTGCATCACGGCCAAAAGCACGCACCATCTGGTAGTAGCTCTGGTCCTGGTTTTCCAGGGCCACAGTATCACCTTCCGGGAAGTTGAACACCACTACATCATAGCGCTTTACATCCGAGAAACCAGGTAAACGTCTGTATTTCCAATGTACTGCTTCAGAATAGGCTTTGGAATATTTTGTAAAAGGCAGGGTATGATGTGTGAAAGGTACTGCCAGCGGCGTCATTGGGATACGGGGGCCGTAACTGATTTTGCTTACGAACAGGAAATCGTTCACCAGCAAAGTTTTTTCCATAGACGGGGTAGGAATAGTGTATGCCTCAAAAATAAAAGTGCGGATCAAAGTAGCAGCGATGATGGCGAATATGGCTGCATCAAACCACTCTCTTACGGCAGATTTTTTCTTCTTTGGCTGACCCTCGTTATTCTTTTTCCAAAAAGCCAGGTTCATTCAGATGGTGTTTAAGATAGTTAATTTTACAAATATAATATTCTGTCGTTTGCAAGCTACTGAATAACAGATAAAAGTTTTCTTAAAATATTTTAACCTTGTTTAGTTCAGCTCGTTTTTTAGTATGGCGCTGATTTCCTTCGCCCTGTTGTAGACCATAAAGTGGCCTCCGTCGGGAATCACATAATCCGCCTTGACGGTATGGATGGGTAAAGTAAGGTCTTTCCCACCATGGATGTGCACCAGTGGGGAGGGCACCGTTTCGTTTTCCCAGCCGATCAGGACCCTGATTGCCCAGCGGAGGTACACAAAATCAGTATTCTTCACATAATCCAGGAGTAATTCCTTCTCTGCCGGCGATTCGGCCTTCAAAAAGAAAGGAATGATCAGGTTGCGGTGCTTTCCAAACAGGATGGCATCCGGCAAAGCCAGTAGTGCCAGCAGGCGGGTACGGCGAACCAGGTTAAAATAGACTGGACGCTCAGCGCTGGTCTTGATGCTGCTGATCAGGATTACCTTGCTCACCGGGCGCTGCCGGGCTATTTCTATTGAGAGGATGCCGCCCATAGATACACCTACCAGGGTGATATCTTCATCGGCTGGAATGTGGGCTGTCATGCGGGAAGCGTAACCGGCAAGGGGTTCATCCGGCAATGGGGTAAGCCAGGGAATGAAATGGAGCGTATACTGATCCGGGAAAGTAATGTTTTGAAACACCCGTTCATCGGAGCCCATACCACTAAGCAAGTATAGGTGTTTTGCCATGGGAATAACAATTGGGAAAAACGCTCCCACCCTGGGCAGGAGCGTTTTCTTAAATATGATCAGGCATTCACTTTCTTCTTATCTCTCGCAGGTACGACGTAGTCTACCACGTCTTCGGTGGTGATGGTCTTGCCTGACAGGATGACGAGTCGTGCTACCACGTTGCCCAGTTCACGGATATTACCGGACCAGTTGTGGTTCTGCAGCGCTTTCATAGCATCCTTCTCAATACCTTTTTTCGCCATACCGTACTCCTGGCAGGCACTTTCCAGGAAATGTTCTACCAGGGCAGGGATATCGTCACGACGATCGTTCAGCGAAGGAACGTGAATCAGGATCACGCTGAGACGGTGATAGAGGTCAAGACGGAAGTTTTTGTCTTCCACCTCTTTCAGCAGGTCTTTGTTGGTAGCGGCTACCACACGCACATCCACGCTGATTTCCTTATCGCCACCCACCCGGGTGATCTTGCCTTCCTGAAGGGCACGGAGTACCTTGGCCTGTGCGCTGAGGCTCATATCGCCAATTTCATCGAGGAAGAGGGTACCGCCGTTCGCCTGTTCGAATTTACCAATACGTTGTTTTACGGCAGAGGTGAAGGAGCCTTTTTCATGACCAAAGAGCTCACTTTCTATCAGTTCGCTGGGTATAGCAGCGCAGTTTACTTCTACGATAGGACCAGCTGCACGGTGGCTGCGCTCATGGAGCCAGCGGGCTACCAGTTCCTTACCCACCCCGTTTTCACCTGTTACCAGTACACGGGCATCGGTAGGTGCCACCTTTTCGATGGTTTCCTTGATCTTGAGGATAGGAGCTGACTGGCCGATCATTTCCTGGGTTCTGTTCACTTTGCGGCGGAGCACCTTGGTTTCTGCCACAAGGGTACTCTTGTCCATCGCATTGCGCAGGGTGACTAACAACCTGTTCAGATCCGGTGGTTTGGAGATATAATCATATGCTCCCTTTTTTACGGCTTCTACCGCTGTATCGATATTGCCATGGCCTGACACCATCACAATGGGAACATCCGGATTGGCTTCTTTGGCTTTTTCCAGAAATTCCAGCCCATCCATCTTGGGCATTTTAATATCACAAAGCACTGCATCGTACTGCTTGTCTTTAAACATCTTAAAGCCTTCAGCACCATCCGCAGCTTCGTCTACTTTGTAGCCCTCATAGCTTAAGATCTCCGACAGTGTTTTGCGGATACTCTTTTCGTCATCGATTATCAGAATGTTGGCCATATCTTGGTTTTAGTGAACAACAGGCAAAAATAATATAAAAAAGGATTGGGTAACAAATCGCATTTCGGGGGATCTTTTGACAGGAAAATGAAAGCTATGCACTACCAAATGATATTTATCTACTACTTTTATGGACTTTTCCGTAATTTCAGGAAATAGGAAGATTCACTATAGGCCTGTAATTCACTTGCATATGCAACAACTTTTAGAAGAATTAAGAAGGAGGCACCAGCAGGCTGCTGCAACTGCCTATCCCTCGACCAGTGCGGTAAACGATTTTGCGAATAATTTTATCAATTGGTTATTCCCCGAATACCAGGGAAAGGTGATGCCTGATCTCGTGTTGCTGGAAGAATACGCGCACATGTTGCAAAATGAATTGCAACACCTCTTACAACCCATGCAAACACAGTTGCCGGGTGATGCTGCTAAGCTGAGCCAGCAGTTCATGGCCCAGGCACCAGATATTTATGATGCACTGAATAAGGATGCAGAAGCCTTGCTGCAGGGAGACCCCGCAGCCACCTGCCTTTATGAGGTGATCAGGGCCTATCCCGGTTTTTATGCAATTGCATTTTACCGGGTAGCTCATGCTTTACAGCGACTTCACGTCCCTCTCCTGCCCCGTATGATTACTGAGCAGGCCCATAGCCGTACCGGCATCGACATACATCCTGCTGCAGTCATCGCTCCCTACTTTTGCATGGACCATGGAACAGGGATCGTAATTGGTGAAACCACCGAAATCGGTGCACATGTAAAACTCTACCAGGGTGTCACACTGGGTGCCCTGAGTGTGGATAAGGATATGGCCAGGAGCAAAAGGCACCCGACGATCGAAGACCACGTAGTAATCTATGCCGGCGCTACCATCCTGGGCGGGGATACCGTAGTAGGCCATCACAGCATTATCGGTGGTAATGTATGGCTGATCAAGAGTACAGAGCCTTTCAGCAGGATCTACTACAAGGCAGACGGGAGTATGAACACAGTGAACGTGTGATAAAACAATATAACTGATGCAAGGAAAAGGAATTTTGGAATTGGTAGGCAACACGCCTATGGTTACGCTGAAAAACATCAGCGCCAATCCGAATGTGACCATTCTGGCAAAGCTGGAAGGCACCAACCCGGGAGGTAGTGTGAAAGACAGGGCGGCTTATGGCATGATCAAAGGCGCACTGGACAGAGGAGAACTGAAACCCGGAATTAAACTGATAGAAGCGACCAGCGGCAATACCGGTATTGCACTGGCCATGATCGCCAGCCTGTTTGGCGTAGAGATAGAACTGGTAATGCCGGAAGATGCTACCAGGGAAAGGGTACTGACCATGGAAGCCTTTGGTGCAAAAGTGATTCTCACTCCTAAGGAGCAGTCTATGGAAGGGTCTATTGATTATGCCAATGCCCAGGTGGCCAAGGGCGGGTATCATATGCTCAACCAGTTCGGCAACCCGGATAACTATGGTATGCACTACAAGACTACCGGACCTGAGATCTGGAGAGATACAGAGGGTACTGTGACGCACTTTGTGAGTGCTATGGGTACTACGGGTACGATTATGGGAGTTTCCAAATACCTGAAAGAAGTGAATGAAGCCGTGCAGATAGTGGGTTGTCAGCCTACAGACGGGTCGAAAATTCCCGGCATCCGTAAATGGCCGGAGGCTTACCTGCCGAAGATTTTTGATCGCCAGCGGGTAGACAGGATTATGGATATAGCGGAGGAAGAGGCGAAGATCATGACGAGGAGACTGGCGAAGGAAGAAGGAGTCTTCTGTGGGATGAGTAGTGGTGGTGCGGTGTCTGCAGCTGAGAGATTGTCGAGGGAGTTGGATAAAGGGGTGATCGTGTGTATAATATGTGATAGAGGAGACAGGTATTTGTCTTCAGATTTGTTCGGATGATCATTAGGTTTAAAAACTAATTCATTCGGACTGATTTATCCGGTTGAAAACAATCTGACAATTTGGTTTAAAATAAAAAAGCCGCCTCTATTGAGACGGCTTTTTCTATTTCCCTGAAATAATTACTTCTTCATGTACATTACTTCTTTCACCAGTTTTACTGTTCTTTCCACATCAGGCAGATATGCTTTCACCAGGTTTGGTGCATAGTGCATAGGCGCATCAGCAGCAGTAATACGACGAATAGGAGCATCCAGGTAGTCGAAACCTTCCTTCTGGATTCTGTAAGAGATCTCGGAAGAAATGCTGGAGAATGGCCACTGTTCTTCAACGATCACCAGGCGGTTAGTCTTCTTAACAGACTCCAGGATGGTGAACCAGTCCAGCGGGCGAATAGTACGGAGGTCAATTACTTCTGCCTCGATACCTTCTTTAGCCAGTTCTTCAGCTGCACCCAGTGCAACCTTCATCATTTTATTGAAAGATACGATGGTAACGTCTCTACCAGCGCGTTTGATATCAGCTTTACCAATAGGAATGATGTACTCTTCTTCAGGTACTTCACCCATATCACCATACATCTGCTCGCTCTCCATGAACACAACCGGATCATTGTCACGGATAGCCGCTTTCAACAGACCTTTAGCATCGTATGGGTTGGAAACAGAGATAACTTTTAAACCTGGGATATTTGCATAGTAGCTTTCAAAAGCAGTGGAGTGCTGAGCACCCAGCTGACCAGCAGAACCGTTAGGGCCGCGGAATACGATCGGGCAACCTACCTGTCCACCACTCATAGCGAGCATTTTAGAAGCAGTATTCAGGA
The DNA here is from genome assembly GCF_003412465.1 of Chitinophaga silvisoli. Taxonomy (GTDB): domain Bacteria; phylum Bacteroidota; class Bacteroidia; order Chitinophagales; family Chitinophagaceae; genus Chitinophaga; species Chitinophaga silvisoli. Next base: position 899,962 of record NZ_QTJV01000001.1, on the reverse strand, counting down.
TCTGGTCCAGGGCCAGTACGGCGAAGTTCCAGGTCATGAATTCCAGAACCGGACGAAGCCCGTTCTGAGCAGCACCTACTCCGATTGCAGTAAAACCCAGCTCGGCAATAGGGGTATCTATCACTCTTTTTGCCCCAAATTCATCCAGCATTCCCTGGCTAACTTTATAGGCACCATTGTATTCGGCTACTTCCTCTCCCATCAGGAAAACCCGCTCGTCACGGCGCATTTCTTCCTGTAAGGCTTCTCGTAAGGCTTGTCTGAAAGCTATCTGACGCATGCTGTTACTCTTAAAGTTTGAAAGATGATTGCCTTTGTTTTTCTCAAAGGCAGGGGCAAAATTATTGTTTAATGGTGAAAAAAGCAAAGATAAATTGATAGCTGCCTGCTTCGGTGGCTCACAAGCTTTTCTATTTAAATAATACATATATATTATATATATTAGCTGCGAATATCCTTACCTATGTTTACCTTAACTGTCCTATCTATCTGCTTCCTTGCAGCCATCTCCTGCAAGATCAAAAAGGTGAAAGCACCTGTCATCACCCAGCTGATGTGGTATTTCCACCTCTCCATGCTCTTTTTCTCCGTACTCTGCGTGATCCTCCTCATTGCCGGCTATGGGTTTAAAGGCACTTACACCGAAAGAGTCTTCTTCACCTTTTACGCAGGTTCTGCCATCATTTTATACGGCCTTACCCAACCAGAGGTGACCGGAAAAAGAGTTTACCTGGCAGCATTCTATTGCTTCCCCTTCGTACTGGCAGCAGGCCTGCTCCTGCCTCCTTTACGTACCCTGGCAGTAATTATGGGGTTGGGACTCCTGTCGGACGCAAAACTGGAAAGGTACCGGATAGATGATGACTTTGCCCTGCAAACCAAGACTATAGATATCATAGACAGGCATCCTACTTTTAGCCTGGTACAGGATAAATATTATTTATTCGAAAAGATTACCAGTGATGTGATTATGCCGGAAAAGAATATCCTGGCGGTAAAGATGGAAAAAAGAGGAAAGGATAGCGTATGGCTCCGATTGAATATGGTGGAAGAAACCGGGAAAGGGGCAAAACTGGATACGACCTTAAGCTTATATAGATAAGAGGTTGTAGCAAAAGTAATTTCCCGGATTTATCCGGGAACCTGATGGAGAGAATTTTCTTTTATTGAATGCTAAATTCCATCCTATTACTTTTGATACAACCTCTTTTTTTTAGACTCTTTCGATGATAATGGCACTCGCTCCTCCGCCTCCGTTACAAATCCCCGCCACTCCATATCTTGCATTATTCTGATGCAGTATTGAATTCAGCGTCACTACAATCCTCGCTCCGCTACAACCGATCGGATGCCCCAGGGCTACTGCCCCACCCCACACATTCACCTTCTCCATATCCAGGCCCAGGTCCCGCTGATTTGCAATCGGCACACAGGAAAATGCTTCATTGATTTCCGCAAAATCCATCTGATCGATGCTCATTCCCGCTTTCTTCAGGGCATTGTTCACCGCTTTCACAGGCGTAGTGGTAAACCATTCGGGGGCCTGAGAGGCATCTGCAAAACTGATGATCTTTGCCAATGGCTTCAAACCCAGTTCTTTCAGCTTCTCACCGCTGACCAAAACGACTGCGGCAGCCCCATCGTTGATGTTGGAAGCATTTGCAGCTGTAATAGTACCGTCTTTCTGGAATGTGGGTTTGAGTGTTGGGATCTTTTCGAAGTTAACCTTTTTATAATCTTCATCTTCGGCGACTGTAACGACTGTTTTTCCGGGGATTTCTACTGGTACGATCTCATTTTTAAAATATCCTTTCTCAAAGGCGGCTGCCGCTCGTTTATAACTCCGCGAGGCATATTCATCCTGTTCCTCCCGCGATATTTTATATTCAGTGGCGCAGATCTCAGCTGCATTGCCCATGTGAAAGTCCTTGTATGGATCCCAGAGGCCATCCCGGATAATACCGTCCGACAGTGTACCATGACCGAGTTTGTATCCGTTTCTTGCCTTATCCAGGTAATAAGGTACGGCACTCATATTCTCCATGCCACCAGCCACGACCACATCATTATCTCCCAGCAGGATGCTCTGCGCTCCCAGCATAATAGATTTCATGCCCGAGGCACAGACCTTATTTACAGTGGTACAAGGCACGGTATCCGGCAGTCCGGCATAGATACTCGCCTGGTTGGCTGGTGCCTGTCCCAGGTTGGCACTGAGTACATTGCCCATAAATACTTCATTGACAGCACTCGCTGCAACACCCGCCTGTTCCAGGGCGGCTTTGATTACAATTGCTCCCATCCGGGTAGCTGGCAGGGTCGACAAAGCGCCATTAAACGAGCCGATTGGGGTACGCACAGCGGCGACAATAAATACTTCTTTCATTCCGTGAATTCTTTAAGATTGATTTGGTGACTATCAACCAAATATAACGGAATCGGCAACGGTATCCAAAACCGGAACGATTCGAAAGAGTAGATCATTTCACATTTAATCCCAAAAGCAATACATACCCATCCATTAATTATAAGCCGTCAAAACCTATACCCCAACTTCACACAAACCGGCAGATACGCATACTGGTTCGGGTACATATACCCATATTTATAAGAGAACCCGAAATCAGTCGGGACATTTGGATCATTTCTCCTATTTGCCAGGAAAGCCGTCCGTTCAGCCGAACGACCCGGAAAACGCTTCCACTTCCCCCCTACTCCCATATACACCTCCAACGCCAGGCGGTGCCTTTCCCTATCCAGGTATTTCTTAAACCCAAAAATGAACGCATACCCCAGCATCCGCTTATTCTCTACCGTCGTTTTCGCAGCTGTAAAACTCGGTCCTCCTGCCATCCCATCATCCGGCAGTGATGTATATGCCTTGTAATGCACTTGTGTAAACAAAGCTCCCACTCCTACAAAAGGCATGATCTTATGGTGCCTGGGCAGGATATAATATTTCAGGTCCGGTTGAAAACGAAAACCATAATGCGGAAAATCGTCTGAACCGGTATAAAGCACCCAGCTCCCCTGTAATCCCACTTCCAGGTGTTTTGAAAACCTGTATTCCACCCACAATGATGGTCCTGCATCTTCCTCTGCCAATGAAAGGAAGTTCGTACCCACAGTCAGCCCAGGCTCACTGGGAGATGGAGGCCTTGAGTTCCGTGCCTGATCTTTGATATATTTCTTCCTCAACTTTTCTTTACGAATCAATTCTGCCTTTGTTCGTCTTATTGACTTCTCCGGGTTCAGGCCAATGTCCTGTGACCTACCTTCCAATGCAAACATGAGGGTTATATAAATGAGTAATGTTCTCTTCATATTCTAAACAATCTGTGATTATAAACGATATCCGAATCTTACTTTAAATGGCACATCCGGCAGCCAGCCCTCTGTATCAAACAAGGGCTTACGTCCGCGCTTCATACTCCCCTCAGGTGGACGCTGAATGAAATGTGTCCCTTTCCATCTGAACCCTGATCCCACAGAGAGCTCCACAAAGAATTTCTCTTTCTTTCCCCCAAAATTGGATTGCACGCCAAAACGCCCTCCAAAAGCAAACACCTGCTTTTGCTTCTCAAAAGTTCTCAGTTCCTCGTATACCTGTTCATTATCTTCATAATGCGGGATGATGTAGTCTTCAAATGAATTCACCTGTTTATATAAAGCCTGCGCAGCAAAAAACCATTTATAACGATGCTTTCTGCCGGGGAGAAAGAACTTTATCTCCGGTGTAAATCGGAAACCATGACTTTCTGCGTCCCAATCGTTTGCATCGTATAAGATCCACTGCCCTTCCAGTGCTACGCTGATATTATTTTTGATTCGGTACTCCAGTCCCAGCGCCGGCCCACCATCAAATTCTGTAAATGAAGGTACGTTCACGAAAATGCGCATCCCCTTCAAAGATGATTGTGCCCTGGCTACCATCATGCAACCCGTCAGCAAAAAAATAAAGTATAATTGTTTCATGCTTTGAATCAGTTTGGAAACTGTGAAATCAATACAGGTTTTTGAGGATTGCTGATGTCATAGCAATCCAGTGTGCTTTTTGTCCGGGCATACAGCCTGGTGCCGGCAATTTGTAACTGATAACAGGCCCTGGCGGGAAACGAAGTTTTCACAGTATTGCCGGGTATATCCACTACGACTAATCCATCTTTCTCATTGGATACATAAAGGGTATTTTCTGTTGCTACCATGCCGGATACATTTTCCATGTAAATACTACCTGCCAATTCAGGGGTAGCAGTAGTGTTTATGTTGTAGATCCGCACACTGTTATCAGGATTTTCGCCGGTACAGGAATAACCTGGTTTATCAGTGACGAATGCTTTATCACCATATAAGGCGACTTTATTACAACTCCCCCATGGCCAATAGATGCCTGAACTGTTGAAAGCTCCCGAAGACACATCAAATACATCTGTGCCATAAAAATTGTCACGGCATACCACGAGATTTTGATGATACATGTATAAAGAATCTATCCCTGCGCTCAGATGCTGACGATCTTTTTCTGCAGGAGTAGCAGGTTGGGAAATGTCGTAACTGACTAAATCGGCATTATCGGCAATAAACAGGTTATTGCCATCGATGATGATGCCTGCCTGTGCCACCGTTTTGTAAGGTGCTACATAACGTACGCTGACAGGAGTAGAAGTAGACATCAATAAGGGGGCTGACAGTAAGAACAGATAGCGTATGTAAATTTTCTTCATTATCTACGGCATTTTACAGAGGTTCCGGAAAGGTCTTCACTAAGTTTCCAGGCAACGATAGTGCCTTTGGTCGTGTCGGCGCATTCAAAGAGTACACCGGTGAAGGGAGGATAATCGTCCAGGTGCCATGCCTGTGAAATCCTGCCTGCTTCCTGCATGGTAGTGAAACTGTTCAGGCGAATGGTGACAAGATCGTCGTAGTTACTGACGTACAGGTAGTCGCCTTTGATAGCAGCAGCGCGGAAACCGGGAATGCTGATGAAAGCCAGTTTCTTGGGATGAGCAGGATCCTGGTAAGAGATGACATGTAAACCGGCGTCTTTTTCTTCTTCCAGTACATAATCGCCGGAGGTGTAAAGATTTCCACCGTTAAGGGTGGAACGGGGAGCTAGGAAACGAACATGCTTTGTGCTGGGGTCTGCATTATAAACGGGTTCGTAGGGGGTCGAACTGGTGTCCCATTCATTCTCCGACCTACAGGCATTTAATAGTAACAGTCCCCCGAACAAGGTACAGAATAACAGTCGGGTAGGCATAAAGATTTTTAAGTAAAGCGAAATATAGGGGCCGCAAGTTACTTTATGTTGGAGATATTAACATGCCTTTAACTAGTGGGCTACACAAATACTAAAAAAGCTCCTGCATATGCAGGAGCTTTTTTAGTATTGGCGGGGGATTGACTAAATCACCATCCTGTGTTATTGGGCAATGCTGCCGAATTCACAGAAATTTCAGACTGAGGAACTGGCCAGAGATAATCACGTGGATTGGTAAAGTTCCTGGTTTCAATCACTACATGACTACCGTAATCAGAACGGCTTGCATCATAATTGTTCAGGATACCATGTGCTACTCCCGGCATTACATTCTCAGCTATTTTCCAGCGACGGATGTCGAAAATGCGGTTATCTTCCATTGGGAACTCCACATGTCTTTCACGACGTACCAACTGTCTCAGTGCTTCCTGTGTAGGCGCAGTAGCTGCAGTTACAGCAGGCATCCCTACTCCCGGACGCTGTCTTACCAGGTTGATCGCATCATACACTGACTGGTCGATCTGGTTCAACTCAATTTTTGCTTCTGCATACGTCAGCAGCACCTCTGCATAACGCATCAGCACCATGTCATTGTAAGAGTTACTATCCCAGTTACCATTAATATCAGCAGGCACATATTTCTTGTAATAATAACCAGTGAATGAAGCATTGTTTTTACCCAGGGCATCCAGGCCACTCTTATTGGTTACATCAATCACTACACCATTCAGGGTATCTCCTGGAGTTACCACCACCTTTCTCAAACGTGGGTCACGATTTTTGAAAGGATTCGCTGGATCATAGAGCGGAGACTGATCGATAGGCAAACCATCGGTACATTCAAACGCATCTACGAGGGATTGCAAAGGTACTACCTGTGACCAGCCCCCCATTGAAGGACCACCCACCCAGGTAGCTATTGCATTTGCTTTGGTCGTCTTCACATAACCTGCTGTCAGGATCAGTTCCAGGCTATTCTTGTTTGTACCGTTGAACAGGCTGTTGTAGTTCGCATCAATCTGGTAGTAACCCAGGTCCATTACTGCTTTAGCAGCAGTAGCAGCATTTGCATAATCGCCTTCGTAGAGCAGTGTACGTGCTTTCAGTGCCAATGCAGCACCACGGGTAATTCTACCCTGATCAGTAGAACCATAGGAGACAGGCAGTAACGGTGCAATGGCATCCATTTCATCTACGATCCATTTCGCTACCGTAGCACGGGGTGTACGTGCCTGGGTGAATTCAGATGCTGATGGCGTATGGTCTCTGAACACAACGTCGCCATACAGCCCGATCAGCTGCTGATAGGAATACGCCCTGATAAAACGTGCTTCGCTTTTCAGACGTGCTTTCAGGTCAGCATCCATATTCACCCTGTCAATATTATCCGTCACATCATTACAGGTGGCAATCATGTGGTATAAATTGCTCCAGAAGTTGGCAAAGGTACCTGTACTGATAGAACCACTACCGTTGCCCACCAGCCTTACATCACTAGGCCAGTCGCTCCAGCTGTAACTATCATCTGTAGCACAGGAAATGAAGATGCGGTTATCCACATCACCCAGACGTGTATAACAATTGTTTACAGCATTGGTGGCATCTGTGGCAGTCGCCCAGTAAGTTGCCTGGCTGGTACTGGATTGTGGCTGATCATCCAGTTGCTTATTACAACCGGCAAATGCGATTCCACCCAGCATTATTAAGATCGATAATTTCTTCATGGCTTACTAAGTTTAGAATGACACATTTAATCCGAAAGTGAAGGTCTTCACCTGTGGGTAATACCTGCTGTCGTTTGGAGATTCCGGATCTATATCATTAGGCAGTGAAGAGAAAGTAAGGAGGTTAGCACCACTTACATACACACGCACTCTGTCAAATCCTGACTTGCCCAGGATGTTTGATGGCAGGGAATATCCCAGCTGTACGTTCTTCAGGCGCAGGTAGGCACCACTTCTTACCCAGAAGGAAGAAGCCTGGTAGTTCTGTGTAGTTGTCAGCAATCTTGGGAAAGCAGCACCGGTGTTGGTTGTAGACCAGCTATCCAGGTGTTCTTCCCTGAAGTTACCATCGTTACTGATAGGTGCCCTTTCAATCGGCATGGTCATGATATCAACCTTACCTACACCCTGGAAGAATGCAGAGAAATCGAAGTGCCTGTAAGAAGCACCCAGGTTGAAACCATAGGTAAAGCGGGGCATAGTGTTTCCAAGATAAACCATATCACCACCTTTGCTATCCAGGGCCTGTGTGATGGTACCATCACCATTGATATCTTTGTACATCAGGTCACCGGGGCCGGTAGTACCAACGGTTTGTTTGGCATGGCCTGCTACCTGTTCTGCTGTCTGGAAGATGCCTTCTGATTTATAACCATACAGCGCGTTGATTGGCTGACCCGTAACGTACCCAGTGTAAATGCTGTTGGTATTGGCACTGATCTGGTCTGTACCTTTTACATCCAGGATCTTGTTTTTCACATCAGAGATGTTGAAACCAACATTGTATTTAAATCCTTTGTCTCCAATTGTATTATGATAGTTGAGACCCAGTTCCCATCCAAGGTTCTGTACTTTGGCAGCATTCATTGCAGAAGCCCCCAGACCTACAGAAGACGGGATAGGCAGTGTCATAAGAATGTTCTTTGTAGTCCTGTTATACCAGTCAAAAGTTACATCGAATACCTTCAGCACAGTCGCATCCAGACCGATATCAGTCATGGTAGAAGTTTCCCATGTCAATCCACTGTTTGGATAAATAGTGATCCCCGCAGTTGGATTCAGCACTCCTCCAAAAGGATAGCTACCATAGCTGTAAGTAGTCTGGTAAGGATAGTTGAAAGAAGTAGGATCATCACTTACAATCACCCTGTCATTACCTAACTGACCCCATGATCCACGTACTTTCAGGTCATTCAGCCAGTTTACATCCTGCATAAATGATTCCTGAGATACTCTCCAGCCCAGTGAGAAGGAAGGGAAGGTGCCCCACTTCTGACCTTCCGGGAAGCGGGAGGATCCATCACGACGGATGTTCGCTTCGAAGAGGTATTTCTCATCGTAATTATAGTTTAACCTGCCAAAGAAAGATACCAGGTTATATTCCATTGCATAACCTTTGTTGCTCTGGCTGGCCTGATCACCACCATTTAACTGTGTGGTACCGGTAGCAAGATTTTTTCTGAAACCGTACAGGTAGTCGGTTGTTTCATTCAGCTGAGAGGCACCGCCTAACAGTTTGAAGGAATGTTTACCTAATTGTTTGGTGTATTCAGCTAATGCCTGGAAGTTCCTGAACCAGTAACCCTGTGCTTCTTTGCTCAGGTCATCCTGGCCCAGCTGCAGGATAGTGGAATTAGTAGGATGATCAGTATAATAATTCAGCGTCTTGTCACGGAGTGAGTTGAAATCAGATTGGTAGTTGACTGCTGCGGTACCTGTCAGTTTCAGACCTTTTGCCAGGTCATAAATACCTTTGAAGTTGCCGGAGAACAGGTTACTCTTGTAATTGTACAAACCACCTTCTTCCTGTAAGCGGATAGGGTTTTGACCACCTCTTACAATACCCCAGGTACCATCTTTATATTTGTTTACGGTGAGCGGGTTGATCACAGCTCCCTGGCCAAACTGGTACCATGCGGAACCGGATACACCCTGTGGTTCGTTCCTGTCATTCAGGCGGGCAGAGATGTCTGCACTGAAAGTCAGTTTCTTTGTCACATTGATATCTGTGTTCAGACGAACAGTAATCCTGTTGAAGTCCATGTTCTGAATCAAACCTTTCTGATCGAAATAGTTAGCGGAGAAATGGTATTTCACATTCTCGGAACCACCTGCTACACCCAGGCTATGTTCCTGTTGAAACCCGCTACCGGTCAGAATTTTCTTCAGCCAGTAGTTGTCAGGGTAAAGATCTGTATCACGGTTAGGATCATTATAGGCGGAGATCTGGGTATCAGAATAAACCGCAGCACCACCACTGTTGAGGGCTGTCTGGTTTACCAGTTTCATGAAATCCTGTGCACCAACATACTTTGCAAGGCGTGCAGGATTCTGCCAGCCGAAATAGTTGGAATAAGTCACTTTTGCTTTGCCGGTACTCCCTCTTTTGGTAGTAATGAGGATAACACCATTTGCAGCGCGTACACCATAGATGGCAGCGGCAGCAGCGTCTTTCAGAACAGAATAGGTAGCGATATCATTGGCATCTACATCGTTCATGCTCATCTGTACACCATCTACCAATACCAAAGGATCGGTATTGTTCAGGGTACCGACACCACGAATCCTGATAGTACCCTGGTCTACACCCGGCTGGCCGGAAGCTGTAGTAACGGTTACACCAGGAGCCACCCCCTGCAGTGCAGTAGATACCTGGCCTACAGGCTTCGCGCTGATTTCCTTACCATCGATGGCTGTCACAGCACCTGTGAGGTTTACCTTTTTCTGGGTACCATAACCTACTACCACTACTTCGGACATACTTGTTACATCTGAAGCAAGTTTGATAGAAAAGTTAGTGGTGCCGTTCACAGGCACTTCCTGTTTTACATACCCGATAAAGGAAAATTCCAGTACCGCATTTGCATCAGGTACATTCAGTTTCCATGCACCATTTACATCGGTAGTCGTACCGGTAGTAGTACCTTTTACGATAACGGTTACACCGGGAATAGGTTGTCCTTTATCGTCGGTAACCACACCTGAAACAGGAATGGCTCTCAGTGCAGCAGCAGTGATAGCTTCAGGAGCGATGGAGGAAGAAGTGATTGTATTTAATTCGCCATTGGAAGTAGTAGGCGTAGCCGGTTCATCATCCTGTGCAAAGATGATATAGAAACCTTCTCCGAGTTTTTTATAACGCAGTTTATTTGGAACGGTGATAGATTTCAGTTCCTCTTCGATAGAATTGGTGCTTTCCTCTACGTTCGACAACTGCAATTTGGCCAGCTTACTTTTGTACATGAAATGCACATTGTACTTGAGCTCCAGTCTGTCCAGAACTGTCTTCAGCGATTTTGTCTGCGTTCTTTCGAAGGGTGCAGTGCCGGATTTCGCCAGCATAGCCAGGTCCTGGGCACTGGCAGGCATGTTATTTAAACATGCCATGCCCATAGCCGCCATAAAGGCACTAACGAACTTGTTCATGTGAGTGTGGTTTGTGTTACTTTACCTAAAAGTCATAGGAAGTCCTGCTCCGCTATTGAGCGAATAGTGCTACGGCCTTTAAGCATAAAATGAAATTAAAGCGCTGTTACTGTGCATGCTGTTGTACACCAACATACATCTCTTACGGCATTGGTTGTTTTTACTTCTCTTTCTCTATTACTACTGTGTTGTTTTCCTTTGTAATCTTTACATGAAATAGTTCCGATAATCCTTCCAGCAACATATCCATTTGCTGACCGGGTACAGTGCCGGTAAACTGCTGGCGTAACAGAGAGGAGTCCCTGATCTCTACTGTCACTCCATAGGTATCTTCCAGTTGCTGTGCCAGTTGTGCGAAAGTGGCATTTTCAAAATGGAGGTTTCGCTTGGTCCAGGAAGTATAAGTCAACGTATCTGTATGCTTCCTTTGCACCGTCTGCTGTTGCTGTTTGAATTCAACCAGGTCCCCTGGCTGCATAACGATTGCCTTTTCAGGTTCTTTGCTGCTGTGCAGACGAACTTTACCGGAACTGAGCACTACCTGCATACGACCATGCCTGTCGATGAGATTGAAGGTCGTTCCCAGTACTTCTACCTGCATTTTGCTGGCTGTATTGACCAGAAAAGGACGTGGAACGGGTGTTGAGTGAACGGAGAACCAGGCTTCCCCTTCTATCCACACTTCCCTGTTTTTCGCGTGTTTCCAATTATCATAATAGCGTAAAGTACTGTTGGCATTCAGGGTAATTACCGATTGATCCGGTAATACGACGGTACGCAGTTCTCCATAAGCTGTATGAATTACTTTCAACTGTTGATAATGAAAAAGGGCTACTCCGGCATAGGTGGTCACTATCAACCCAGCGGCGACAGCGGCTACTCTCAGCAAAGTATGGATGCGGCGGCGACGGGGCTGGCCTGTGATCGTGTTCATCACGTTCTCAAACATGGCCGGTGGCGCAGTGACATCACTTCCTTTTTCTTCCTCCAGGTCACGCATAATCGATTCCTCCAGGTATTTTTTACCATCATCCGTGGAGAACCATTCCAGTACAATCCTGTATTCTTCGGGTGTACACTGGTCCTGTCTGAATTTTTGTAAAAGATGCTGGTCGATAAGCGGCTTCATATATAGTACTACACCTGAAGATTAAGAAAGTATTATACCTAAGAAAAAAAAACTTTGCAGACGATTACAGAGAGGAGAAAAATAACCTTCAATACAGATTTAAGAGCTTTGCTGGCTTGTGAATACTGGAATTTAACAGTGTTGATACTCAGACCTAAGCGCTGGGCGACTTCCTCGTTGGAAAGGCCCTCTTCTGATTTCATTTTAAAGATATGCTTCTTTTGGGCAGAGAGGCTGTTGATCGCCGTATCTACTACCTTTTTATAATCATTGAAAATAATGGCGGACTCAGTTTCCTGGTGAATTTCGCCTGCATTGTAAGAAATCTCATAGTTCTTGACAAGCATACGCTTGTTGTTTCTGATGAGGTTCAGGATATGGAATTTAAGGGTTTTGAACAGGTAATTGCGCACGCCCTGCAACGGATCCAGTCTGTCTCTGTGGGTCCACAGTCTGACGAAAGTTTCGTGAACAGCATCTTCAGCAACTGCTGCGCTCTTCAAGTATTTGAATGCCACACTGTACAGTAACTGGTGATATGTAGCATACAATTCCTCAAATGCGGAGTGGTCGCCGTTCTTCAGACGCGTGGCCAGAATTTGATCGTTGTTGATTATTGATTCCATTCCGAGATAGATAAAATTAGGCCGGTTATGGAACTTAATTAAATGTAAAATTACCCATTACAGGTATTTTTTTATCAGGAAGGGGTAATTGGGGTTGATTATAAAGGAATTACTCCGGCTATGCCAGCAAGCGCCCCCCATTCCCCTAAATACCCTAACTTTACGCCGTGATATCGCAACAAACCATACAACAGATCCTCGCCCGCATTGACATTGTAGAGATCGTCGGCAATTTCGTTAAACTGAAAAAGAGGGGAGCCAACTACCTTGGCCTCTGCCCTTTTCACAACGAAAAAAGCCCCTCTTTTACTGTCACCCCCAGCAAGGAAATCTACAAATGCTTCGGTTGCGGTGCCAGCGGAAACGCCATCAAATTCCTCATGGAGCATGAAAAATACTCCTATGTGGAAGCCCTCCGATGGCTCGCCCAGCGCTATGATGTCACCGTAGAAGAGACGGAAGTCAGCGCCGAAGTAAAGCAACAGCAGCAGCTGGCTGATAGCCTTTATATCATCAACAACTTCGCAAGAGAATACTTTTCCAATACCCTCTTTAATACGGAAGAAGGCCAGAACGTAGGCCTCAGCTACTTCGAGGAAAGAGGTTTCACACAGGAAACCATCCGCAAGTTCCAGCTGGGTTACAGCCTAAATGCATGGGATGCCTTTACAAAAACTGCCCTCGCCAAAGGATATAACCTGGAATACCTGCAAAAAACAGGTCTCGTTACCATCCGGAATGAACAACCCGGGGATAACTACAGGGGCCGCGTGGTATTCCCTATCCACAACCAGAGCGGGAAAGTACTGGGATTTGGGGCCCGTATCCTCGTCAAAAACGACCGTGCACCCAAATACGTTAACTCGCCGGAAAACGAGATCTATGTTAAAAACAGGGTCTTGTATGGTACCTACTTCGCCCGCCATTCTATCGACAAACTGAATGAATGTCTGCTGGTAGAAGGGTATACCGACGTGATCTCCCTGCACCAGGCGGGGATTGAGAATGTGGTGGCCTCCAGCGGTACCTCCCTTACACAACACCAGCTTCGCCTCATCAAGAAATACACGAACAACCTGACCATCCTCTTCGATGGTGACAATGCCGGTGTAAAGGCTGCATTGCGCGGCCTCGATATGGCGATTGAAGAAGGGTTGAACGTGAAGCTGGTACTAATCCCGGATAAAGAAGACCCGGATAGCTATGTACAAAAAATAGGCGCAGAAGCCTTCCGCCAGTTCATTGCAGATAATAAACAGGACTTCATCCTGTTTAAACTGCAGATATCCATGCAGGATGCTGGTAACGATACTACCAAAAAATCACAGCTGGTAAATGAAATCGCGGAAACCATTGCCAAGATTGATAAGACGGAAGACTTTACCCGGCAACAGGATTACATCCGCCAGTGTAGCCAGGTGCTGAAAATTGATGAACAGGGCCTGATCAACCTGGTCAATAAATTCATCAGGGAGAAATTTCAGAAGAAAGAACAACAGTTTAACAGGGACCAGGAGAAGAATGCCCCTCCACATGACGATGATTTGTCGCCGGAGGCCATTGCCGCCATGGAAGCCATGGAAAATGGCGGTGTCGTGGCGGACAACTTCTTTAATCCTGATGAAAGACAGGAAAGAGAACTCGTAAAAATACTGCTCCGCTTTGGAGATAAACCGTTCAGTGAAGAAGATCAGAATACGGTTGCTGATTATATTTTCCACCTGCCTTATGATTTCGAATCACTGGCGGATAATGAAATTGTGAAACGCATACTCAGGGAATATAAACAGATGTATGATGAAGATAATCTGCCCGATAAAAAATGGTTCCTCTATCATAGCGATCACGATGTAACTGCACTGGTGGTACAGATCATGGAAGATAAAGAAGCAGAGCTGAGTCCGAAATGGAAAGAGGAATTTGAGATTGATACGGTGTATGGTGATAATGCTTACCTGAAAGATACCATCTCTACGACGAACTATCTCATGCTCCGGAAGATAAGAAAGATGATCATCGAAAACCAGCAGGAGATGGAGCGATCGACAGATTTTGAGGCGCAGATCAATTGTATAAAAATGCATAAACACCTGAAGCAACTGGAGAATGAGTTGACGAATGGATTGGGGACGGTGATCTTCAGATAATTAAAACAAAAAGCGCTTGTACCGATGGTACAAGCGCTTTTTTGTTACGCCGTAAGGGCCTTATTATTTCTTAAATTCCCATACCTGGAAACTCATTGAGTACTTGTGTCGCTCATCTTTCTCATACTTCTCATCCTTCACCTTCTCCCACTTTGTCTGGTCAAAAGCAGGAAAATACGTATCTCCTTCCACTTCCGCATGCACCCTGGTCAGGTAGATCCTATCCACAATTTCCTTTTCAATAGCCATTTTGAAGATCTCCCCACCTCCTGTCACAAACACTTCCTCCGTACCAAAGGTCTTCGCCTTTTCGATACCCGCTTCCAGGGAAGGAACTACAATCAATCCGGGACTGGTATAATCCGGCTGACGGGTGATCATGATATTAGGTCTGCCTGGCAGCACTTTCCCTAACTCTTCAAATGATTTACGACCCATGACAATTGGTTTCCCCATTGTCGTATCCTTGAAATATTTCATATCCACCGGCAGGTGCCATGGCAGATGATTATGAATACCGATTACATTATTTTCAGATGCAGCAACGATGATAGAAACCATGCAGAAATTTTAAATTAAGAGGAATTACTTAGACAGCTACCGGCGCTTTGATATGCGGATGGAACTGGTAATTTACCAGCTCGAAATCTTCATACTCAAAGGAAAATATATCCTTCTTTTCAGGATTGATCTTCATCTGCGGCAGTGGGTAAGGAGTACGGCTCAGCTGCAGCTTTGCCTGTTCTATATGATTGCTGTACAGGTGTACGTCGCCAAATGTATGTACAAAATCGCCCGGTTCCAGGTCACAAACCTGCGCGATCATCATGGTGAGCAGCGCATAGGAAGCGATGTTGAAAGGTACGCCCAGGAACACATCCGCACTACGCTGGTAGAGCTGGCAACTGAGGCGGCCATCTGCTACATAAAACTGGAACAGGCAGTGGCAGGGACTGAGCGCCATCGCTGGCAGATCGGCTGGATTCCATGCTGTTACAATGATACGGCGGGAGTCAGGGTTCTTTTTGATGGTATTGATAGCATCCGCGATCTGGTCAATGACTTTGCCGTCTTTGGTTTCCCAGCTACGCCATTGTTTACCATATACAGGACCGAGATCGCCGTTTTCGTTGGCCCATTCATCCCAGATCCTTACGCCATTGTCTTTCAGGTATTTAATATTCGTATCGCCCTTCAGGAACCAGAGCAGTTCGTAAATAATGGATTTCAGGTGCAGCTTCTTGGTAGTGACCAGTGGAAAGCCTTCCTGCAGATTAAAACGTAACTGAGCTCCAAAGCAGCTGATAGTGCCTGTACCAGTACGGTCGGTTTTTACAGCCCCCTGGTCCAGGATATGTTGGAGTAAGTTGAGGTATTGTTCCATTTCGCAAAAGTAAGGAAAAAGGATCCTTCTCCCTACAAGCCCCTTCTTTTCATTTCCCTGCGCAGCAATCCCAACTCACGGCCCATTTGTCCGGAGATGGAAGTATTTTCCTGTGCACGGCGGATCAGGTAGGGCATTACATCCTTTACAGGTCCATAAGGCAGGTACTTGGATACACGGTAACCAGCATGTGCCAGGTTAAAGGTGATGTTGTCGCTCATTCCATATAATTGGGAGAAGCTGACATGTGGGTGTTGGTGAGGCAGATTTTGTTGTTCCAGCAGCCGGGCCCCCAGCATACTACTGTCTTCATTGTGTGTACCAATGAAAACAGCCAGTTGATCGAGGTGTTGCATGCAGAATGCTACCGCAGCGTTGTAATCAGCATCGGTAGCTGCTTTGTTTGGTTGGATAGGGGATGGATATCCCATTTCTTCGGCGCGTTTACGCTCCTTTTCCATATAAGCCCCTCTTACCAGTTTAGCACCCAGCAGGTAGCCCTGTTGCTGTGCTTTCAGGAAAGAGGCTTTTAAAAACTCCAGGCGATCGTGACGATACAACTGGAAAGTATTGAAAATGATTACGTTTTCTTTGTTGAACTGTGCCATCAGCATATCGGCCAGGTCGTCTACCGGCTGTTGGAGCCAGCTCTCTTCCGCATCAATCAGCAGCCCTTTGCTGTATTTGGCAGCAGTCGCAGCAATGGTCTGGATCCGCTTAGTCACCCTGTCGAACTCCGCTTTTTCTTCAGCACTGAGGGTTTCGCCGGCATGCATTTTTTCCAGCAGGGAAATACGGGCAAAGCCGGTGACCTTGATGGCAATGAATGGAATGCTGGCCTTGTTACCGGCATATTCGATGGCCCGGATGAATTCCGGTACCGCGTGGTCATAGTTCTCCTCCCCTTCCATCGCTTCTACACCATAATCCAGTGCTACGCCTACATGGTATTTATCCAGCGTTTCAGCGGTACGGGCCGCTTCTTCCAGGTTTTCCCCGCCGCAGAACTGGTCGAAAATGGTTGTTTTAATCAGGCCCTTGATGGGCAGGTGCATCTTAAAGGCTAAGGGCGTAAGGGCTGCTCCCAGCTTTACCAGCCAGGGCTTGCCAATGTTACTAAACAGGAAATCAGCTTTTTTCAATGCTTTATCCGTTCTGGATTCAAAGGCGATAGCGGTATTCTCAAATGACAAAGGTTGCTGCTTTTCCATGGGGCGCAAAGTTAAGGTGCCACCCAACATCATTAACAAAGGGGGCTTCCTGCTCCTGGTCAGGTTTAGATAATATCAAATCAAGTGAAGTTTTAATTAAATAAATTGACAATAAAGGATCATTTTTTATTTGATCCTATTGGGGATACGCCCTATAATTTTTTCTTTATTTTTATACCTTCAACAAAATCAAAATTCCCAGTGCCTTCAAACACAAAGTCCAGCAAGTGGCTGTATATCATTATCGTTGTTATTTTATGTGGCACCACAACCGCCATGTGGTATTTTAAAGGGGGAAAGAAGCCTGCCCTGGCATCGTTCAGGGAACCGCAGGTGAATTATACACCACATACCGGTACACAGGGAGCCCGTACACGCTTTACTTTGCCGGATAGTACTGAAGTACTGCTGAACGGGAAATCGACGGTGCTGGTGCCTGACAATTATGCACAGACTCATACTTTACTGCTGGATGGGGAAGCCTGGTTCAATACACGGCATAACCTGAAGGTGGTGACCAATATTCTCACGATTACCAATACTGCTCCTGCTGCCTTCAGGATCCGCTGCTTCGAAGTACAACAGGGAGCTACTGCTTACCTGGGCAGCGGCACCGTACTGGCAGCCAAGTCTTACCATTCCACTACCGATAACCAGTCGGAAACACTGGGTATTGGCAATATGGTGCTGGCAAATAAAGAGATCGATCTGATGGAAAAGGAAACTTACCAGCCGGCAGAACTGGAGCGCTGGCTGAAAGGGGAACTGAGTTTTGCCAATGTACCCTTTATGAATGCAATGCATACACTGGAAGAATGGTATGGTACGGAGATTTATGTAGAGGGCAATGTGTCTGAACTGGGCAATGTGAATGGAGAATTTCCAAATCAGTCATTGGATCAGGTATTAAATACCCTCCGGGATAAAATGCGTTTCACTTATCAGTTCAAGGGAGATAGGGTGAAGGTAAAAGTGAATTAGTCAATTAAAAAAGGTTTTTAACCCATGAATGAAATCGCGCACCTGGATGCTACCCCGATAGCATTGAAAATGGCAGTAGCCATAGGTATTGGAATGCTGGTAGGAATGGAACGAAAATGGTCACAAAAGGAGGCCGGCATTCGTACATTCTCTATCGTTGCATTGTTGGGTATGCTGAGTGCTGTGATCAGCGAGCAGTTTATAGTGATTGCAATGATCGGCGTATTCCTGCTGGTGATTGCCATCAATGCCCGGAGTCTGCTGGCAGAGAAACAGGTTGAAATCACCACCTCTGCTGCCCTCATCGTCAACTGTGTATTGGGTGTCCTGGTAGGCCTGGGGCATATCTTCACGCCGGTGGCAGGGGCTATTGTAATGACCATGCTGCTCGCCTGGAAATCAGAACTGAATAAATTTGCCGGTGGCCTGCTACCTTCAGAAATCCGGAGTGCCATCCTGCTGGGCCTGATTGGTTTTGTCATCTACCCTATACTCCCGGATAAATATATTGACCGCTGGGAACTGTTTAATCCCAGCGATGCCTGGCTCAGCGTCATTGCCATAGCCGGAATCGGTTTTGTCAACTATGTATGCCTAAGGGTTTTCAGTACCAGTGGATTGTACCTGGGTGCTGTATTTGGCGGCCTGGTGAACAGTAGCGCTACAGTGGCTGAAGTGAGTTCGCGGGTGCAGACATCTGGTCTGACTTCCAAAATGACGACGCTTTGTATGCTGACTACCATCGCCATGTTTGTCCGCAACCTGGTGATCGCTACTTTGTTTTCTCCGGCCTCCCTGTCTTCTACCCTGATTCCATTACTGGCTATGTCTATCATAGCAGGACTTTTTATCTGGAGAGAAAAATTTCATGAATCCAAAATCTCAGATGATGAAGGTACCTTAAAACTTGCCTCTCCTATTTCATTGCCAAAAGTGTTGTGGTTTGGCTTACTGTTTATCATGATCCAGGTAGGAGGCACCTTACTGACAAGGGTATTTGGTAGCTATGGTTTACTTGCCACCGGGGTGTTCGGGGGATTGGTGAGTAGTGCCAGTACCACAGCTGCAGCAGCTACCATGGCTATGCATAACAGGATCAGCCCTGCCCTGGCAGGGAATGTCGCGATCTTATCTTCGCTGGCAAGTGCGGTAATCAACCTGCCGATTGTCTGGAAAAATATCCAGGATAAAGGTGTTGTGAAAAAAATGACAGTTGAGTTAATGGTGGTAATAGGCGTAGGAATTGTGTTAGTGATCCTTGACAGGGCCTTCCAGCTTTCTGAAATGCTTTTGAAATTATAAACAGGGATTGATCTGAGTATGAGTTTTCTTTTCATTCGGGTGTGTCACAAGCCTCCTGCATCGGACATGCAAAAAGAGCCCTGTTTCATTGAACTGCAACCAGGATCAGTTCTCCTGCATCCAGTCCAGCGTCCAGGTATCCGCCATATCATCCGCAGTTAGCTCCACCGCATCAACCACTACCGTGATCTTATTACTCACCCGGTCCATGGTATCATAAGCGGCATATTGCAGGGTAAACTGCTTTCCCTGCAGCTTTTCAGGAATTCCTATGACAATAGCATCATCCCCATAGTTCCCGATCTTGTACAGCAGGCGTGTGCCCACAACCTGTACAAAATACCCTGCCAGAAAAGGGTCCCTGGGATTGGGATAGAGATACACGTACTGGTTATCCACATTCCTGTGAATACCAATCAACAGTTCCGGCGCTTCCGGAGAAGCTGATGCGACAGGGAATCCTCCTTTGATACAGGTTCCATAACCTACTTCCAACACCTCATTTTCGCCTATATCCTCAAAGAAGGATATCAGCTTATCGATATAAAAGGCAAGGATAAACATCGTACTTGCCAGGACTCCGAATAAAATTAACTTATCCATTAAGGGAAGTTGTGCTACAAACTTAAAGTTGCTGACAAAGATTTTCGGGATGAACTGCTAAACGGCGGACGAAAGAGAGAGGTAAAAACCGACTACTAAGATATTATAAAATTATCATTCCAAATATAATGGATAAATGATAAGAAAAAGTAAAAAGGGAGGAACTTAGCTAAGTTCCTCTCCCACTTTCTTCAGGAGTGCTAATGTTTTTTTCACTCCCTCGTCTTCGGACAATTGGTTGCCCTCGAACTCTATACCGATATGACCTGTATAACCGGCCTCTTTCACGATCTTCAGCATTTTATGATAGTCTGTTTCTACGCAGTTGCCATTTGCATCGAAATCATAGGTCTTGGCACTCACGCCTTTTGCAAAGGGCATTAGTTCGGTTACTCCCTCATAGCGATCATACTCTTCCAGGCATTTTGTTTTTGCCCAGGCCTCAGGCGTGTTCGCTTCGGGTTTGGTTCTGTTCAGGCAGAAATTGCCAAAGTCAGGGAGGGTACCGCAGTTAGAGCGGTTGATGGTTTTCATGACACCAGACAGCCACTTACCATTAGAGGAAATGCCGCCATGGTTTTCTACGATGACATTGATATTGTGCGTACTTGCGAATTCTGATAATTTAGTCAGGGATTCTACCACCCTTTTGGCTACCTCCTCCGGCTTCCCTTCACCGGCAGCGTTTACACGGATGGCGTGACAACCCAGGTATTCTGCGGCCTCTACCCACTTGTAATGATTCTCTACTGCCTGGAGGCGTTTCTTTGCATCCTGATCGCCCATCTCACCTTCTCCATCACACATGATCAGAACGCTCCTCACACCATTGTCACTACAGCGTTTTTTCAGATCAGCCAGGTAACCTTTGTCATTCGCCTTATCTTTGAAAAACTGGTTAACATATTCAACTGCCTCTATTCCGAAATCCTTTTTTGCTTTTACAGGAAAATCCAAATGGCTCATCTGGTTGGCAAATAATGCCCGGTGAAAGGACCATTCAGCCAGGGAGATTTTAAAGAAGAGGGACCTGGCCGTACCCAGCGCTTCGGCTTTGGTGGCGGCAGTAGAATCCTTTGAATCTGATTCTTTTGTTGACTGACCATTATTACAAGCTGCAAGGAGACCTGGAACCATACCGGCACCCATTGTGTATAATGCCATTTGACGAAGGAATTCCCGACGATGAGAGGGAGAAGTCATATACGTGGTTTTGATTGATGAATGTGGATTCCGGCCTCGTTTTTGAGACCTGCTTAGTCTCTAATTTATCAAATTAACAGGACAAAAGAAAGATGACTGGAGATTATTTATAAAAATTTCGCCTAAAGGCATACTTTTTTCGCTTTTAGTTATTATCTTTTGCCTCTCATTCCCCGTTTGTCTTTATTATAGATTCCACCACGTGATGCCGAAAGGTGTCTTGTATGATAAAACTTGAGCCGTACTGCTTACGGTAGTACGGCTCCTCCACGTTATCTCTTCCTTATTTTTCATTTATTCTTCAGACTAATATTTAACTCCCGGGCTATTTTTTTAAAATCATGCCTGCTCCTCCGGCGGATGCCTGTGCCACCAGCTTGCCAGCAAAGACCCCGTCACATTCATCAGGGGACCAAACACTGCAGGTGCCAGCCCCACCGTCGCTATCTTGCCCATACTCTTGGCGATCGCCGATGCCAGCCCGCTATTCTGCATCCCCACCTCTATCGCAATCGTCCTGCAATCCTGTTCTTTCATCCTGATCAGCCTACATAACCAATATCCCAGTCCATACCCCGATAAATTATGAATAAGCGAACTCAATATGAGCAACAATCCCACGTCCAGCAGGCTATCCCTCCCATGTGCAGTAATGATCACAATGATCAGCCCAATGGCTGTCATAGAGATCTTCGGCATAATATCGTCCAGCCATTTCGCCCTCCCACTCAGGAAATGATTAAAGATCAAACCCGCTGCCACCGGCAGGATCACCAGCTTAAAAATATCCCACATCATATGCGTCACACTGATATCGATATAACTACCTGCTAACCAACGCATGAGCAAAGGCGTTACAAAAGGTGCCAGCATTGTTGAAATAGCAGTCAGCGTCACAGACAATGCTATGTTCGCCTTCGCCAGGTAAGAGATCACATTGGAAGCCATCCCACAAGGCACAGTGCCAACCAATACCACGCCCGCAGCTATCTCAGGCGGAAATCCAAACAAATGCGCAAGCCCCCAGCCAATGAAAGGCATAATCGTAAAATGACAGAGTACTCCCGTCAATACCCCCATCGGCATTTTGATCACACCATAAAAATCTCCCAGACTCATCGCTGTTCCCATACCAAACATGATGATCTGTAATAATGGAGTAATCAGCTTTGCCAGGTCATAATCCCCAATGTGGGTAAAATATTGCGGATAGTATAGCGAAGTTGTTACAGCGGCAAAAATCATTAACGTGTATACATAACCGCGGGTCTGTGGTTTTCTGGAAAATAATATTGCCAACAGGATCCAAAAACCAATAATATAAGGGCCCAGATGATTCATAAGTGGATATTTATTTTTACCATGTGCGTTTTTCTAACATTTTGTCCAGCTCCTGTCTGGTCATAGGTAACTTACCTACCTGCTTGTGCTGCCAATCCAGGAAAGCCTGCCTGATTGCATCTGTCCAGTTGTTATCCAGTTCACCGGGCGTATATTTTCCCGCCTTCAGCATCTCAAAACTAAATGCATCTTTCACTTGTATAAATGCTGCAATACCTATTACTTTTTCTGCCAGGTGTGCCGGTACAAAGATGACACCTTCTTTGGAAGTCAATACCAGGTCACCGGGCAGCACTACCGCTTTCCCCATACGAATCGGTACATTCATACCGGACAACATGACATTTTTTAAAAACGACGGATCCCAGTCTCTTACCAGTGCATTAAAGCCGGGTATTTCTTCCAGCCCTTCCAGGTCGCGCGCCGATGCATTGAAGACTACACCATTCCCTGTGCGGGCAAAGATAGCATTACCCAGCGTAGAACCAATGAGGGTACCATCGGCAATTTTTCCAAAGCCATCCGCCACATATACATCTCCTTTTGTCAGTTGCTGTATCGGCCATGAATTGGTATTTCCCTTCCAGCCTTTCTGCTGCCCGCGTTCCTTCAGGTGCTGCTCTACGTCGGGTCTCGCAGGAATAAACATTGCCGTCACAGCCCTCCCTGCAATCACACTATCCGGATGAATCATCTTAAACCCTCCTTCGAACTGGCAATGATAGCCTTCCCCTTCCAATATAGTCCATACATCATCCAGGCCTACTTCTTTCGCCTGTGTAATCACCGCATCCGGAATACGGGGCCGGCCGTCCGGAAAGCGTTCACCTTTCCAGTCGGCCGTTAATAAAATCAGTTCCTCTTTAGATATGGTCTGTGCTGCCAGGTGCAGATATCCCAGCAGGCAGAGTGGAATCAAAAAAAACAGTTTCATATTTTAATTTTCGGTTTGTACTGAAATACTATCCGCCAGCCCATTCAGGTCGTAAACGACTTTGCCCGCACGGATTGTCAACTCACAGGCTATACGCTCTGTTCCCTTCAGTTTTACGCCCATAGGATCTGCAAAGCCAAACTGCCCCTTCTCCAATCTTAAGATCGCAATGTCCGCCACAGTATTTTCTGACAGGCTTCCCAGTTCTTCATGGTGAATAGCTTTTGCCGCATCATCTGTCGTTGCCCTGATCAGTGCCGGAAAATTCATGCCCATTGCCAACATTTTCGACATCACATTCAGCAGGTCCTTCATCGCCGCATTCATACTGCCGGTGTGAATATCCGTACTGATGGTATTCGGCAGGAAACCAGCTTTCATAGCCGGCATTGCAATCTTGTAGGAGAAACTGGTACCTCCGTGACCTACGTCAAAGAGAATTCCTTTTTTACGCGCTGCCCAGATATAATCAGGTACTTTTCCATTTTCATCCACTACAGGCATACGACCTTTTACATTCGCATATACATGTGTAAAGATATCTCCGGGTCGCAGGTGTTTTTCAAATAGTTCATTCAGCGGTAAGGGCGGGTTACTGCCCCCAAAATCAATCATCACCGGTGTACCCGTCATCTCCCCTGCCTGTACGGCCCTGTCTACCGGTGTCCATTCCGCACCTTCAAAGTGTGCCACCTTGATACCTACCAGGTATTTTTTATACTGGCGAATGGTCAGTGCCGTCATCTTCGCATCCATATCATTCGTATCCTGTTCATAGGCACCGCCCCGCATACCACCACCTACAATATTTAAGAATGCCAGCACCCGCGTCTGCGAATGACGGATCGTCTGATCCAGGAATGTTTCAAAGCTGCGCCATCCCGAACTGCCTGCATCTACTACGGTAGTCACACCACAACGGAATGTAAAACCATCCGGTGCTACAGCACTGTAACTGTTGTTCAGATACCTGTTAGGCGTGGTCCCGATAAAATTATGTGTGTGAAGATCGATAAGCCCCGGTGTCACATAGAGTCCTTTTGCATCTATGACCATGGTGGCTTTCGTGGCATCTATGTGTGATGCTACCTTTGCAATGGTATCGTCCCTGAGTGCGATATCCATGACTGCATCAATATGATTTCTCGGGTCAATGACGTGCCCGTTTTTTATGAGGAGGCTGTATTGTTGTGCATGCAATGCACTCCCAGCCAGCATGAGTAATAGTAAGAACCTCATATGCCGTTACTTTAATGTTAAGACCTGTAGTAAAAATTAACAGGGAGCCCCAAAGACTCCCTGCGGTGACTAAACACACTCCAATTTATCAACCATGCGTTTCCGTAAGTGCCTTTTCTGTCAGCGCTTTTTTGAGTGCCGCAGCTACTATCTTTTCCTGTCCGGGTACCAGCATCCATGTAGTAATGGCAATGGCATGCTGGTTTTCCCCGTCTGCTACCTCAATAGAAGGAGAACCACTTCTTAATTTCTCTTTTAATTCGGCTGCCGTAGCAGGAATCTTCTTTGCATCCCAGGCTACATGCAGGGTAGGTACATGATTGGCGATAGCCGGCACTTTCACGGTGGTCGTCACACCCCCTACCGAAGTTGCTGCATCTCCAATCAGTTTGATCTGCGCTTCCCACATCTTCCATTCTTTATCATGGTCAGTAGCCAGATAGGTTTCCAGTGCTATCAGCATACCGAGTATTTCTTCTTTGTTTACTTTCAGACCACGGCCAATAGTATTCCCTCTTGGAGGTGCACTGAGCCTTGCCGCCTGAATGTATTTCTTTCTGCCCAGCAGCAGGCCCGCACTCTGCGGACCACGGATGCCTTTACCACCGGAGAAGCAGACCAGGTCATACCCCATGTTCGTATACTTCCACAGGTTTTCCACGGGAGGTACATCTGCCGCACAATCTATCATAGTAGGAATATTGTGCGCCTGTGCTATCTTCAGGAATTCTTCTACCTGTACAGGACCGTCAAAGTTGTTGGCGTTCAGAAAGTACATCAGTGCAGTCTTGTCAGAGATTGCATTGACCAGGTCTTCCTTTGTATCAGTATACACGATCTTTAAACCTGTATTTTTCAATGCATGTGCATAAGCAATATCATGCTTACGCTGGATGATCACCTCCGTCTTCATACCTGTTCCTTCCAGGTGAGGCAGCTGGGCGACTTTCTTCTCATCCATGCCGGTGAGCACACCTGCTGCACCCAGGGTCATGGCCGATGCACAACCGGAAGTTACCGTTGCATATTCACATTTCAGTAATTGTGCAATGCGTTCGCCTACCTTGTCCTGCAGCTCATCGAGCAATACAAAATCTTTAGAAGCATAGTTAATGGCATTCATTACCTCAGGTCGCATGAGCGACCCCGTCATTGCGGTATAAGTACCAGCGGCATTGATGAAGGTGCGAATACCCAGTTCTTTGAAATAGTCTTTGGCCACAGCAGTAGTTGCTGCGTCCGTTAATGGCAATATATTAGCGCTGCCTGCGAAAGCCCCGAATACAGGGATCACAGACATATTTTTCAATAAGTCTCTGCGGTTCATGAGTCGTAAAATAAAAACGTGAGGAAGAAAGAAGAGGTTGTATACTTTGATACAACCTCCGTAGAGAAGGGGGAACTATTGTTATAGAGATGCAATACAATCCATCTCTACAAGAGAGTCTCCCGGTACTCCTCCATATACAGCCACGGTAGTTCTTACCGGAGGATTAGGTCCAAAACGGCCTCTGAATACCTCGTTCATGGCCTTATAATCGTTCAGGTCATGCAGGAATACGCTTACCTTCAATACCTTGTCCATCGAAGAACCTGCCTTTTTTAACTGTGCTTCCATTTCCTTCAGCACATGATCTGTATGTGCCTTGATATCGCCTTCAAAGTGGGCACCGATACCTGCAATGTATACCGTGTTGCCATGTACTTTGAAACTGGAGAATAAAGGTACTTCCTGATCATAAACTACATTTCCGTTTTCAGTGGTGGCAGGCAGCGTAGCGCCGGCAGCTTTTGCAACAGCACTGATACCGGTGAATCCGGCTGCCGCAGCCAACATCTTCTTTAATACTGATCTTCTTTGGTTTTGCATGATAGAAAATTTGAGAGGATTATTCTTTATCCCACCATACGCGGGTTGTCATAAGGTTTGCTCCCTGCCTGTCTACTGCTTCCTGTAAGCTTGCAGCATTTACACTCTCTTCTGAAGGTGGATACAGCAGGCGGCGGGGAATAGTACCACCAGTAATGTTCCCGGAGATGTTCACCGGTGTCAGTGCAGGATAACCCAGACGACGCCAGTTAGCATGAATCTGCTGCTCATCGAGGAAGAGTGATACATAGAACTCATTGCCGATCATTTCCAGCTGTTGTGCAGTCGTACCAGCCAGTACATGTGTAGCCTGGTAAGCGGTGATCCTGCTTTCAGCAATGACACCGGCAGCACCAAACTGTGCCCAGTTGCGCATAGAAGCACCGATGGCATTTGCAAACAGCGTTGCCGCAGTACCGGTATACCAGCCTCTTACAGCTGCTTCTGCCAGGTAGAGATTTACTTCTGCAGCACTCATCACGATGATAGGTGCGGTATATTGTAAAATAGTAGCAGGATTTGGTTCTGAGTAAGAAGCAAAATTATCAGGCTTCAGCAGCAGGCCATTGGGCATACCTGACTGTAAAGCGGTACTTGTATCGGCCTTACCATTATTCCATACAATGGCTATTACGTTCAGGCGCGGATCATTATTATTCTTCAGCATATTGATGAAGGTCTGTGCCAGTTTACCACCTTCTGTATTACTCTTACCATCGGCTACGGCGTAGTCGTTCGAGAGCAGTGCAGCCGCCTTTGGATTTCTGTTCAGCGCTGTACCATCTGTATACTTCATGGTAGCAATGTCTGCATCATCAGTGATCACACCACCTGCAATTGCTTTCTGCACCCATGTCTGAGCAGATGCAGCATCTGCTTTTGACATACGCATACCCAGGCGCAGCATGAGTGAGTAAGCAAATTTCTTCCACCTGGTCACATTGCCTGCGTAGATATAATCACCGGCACCAAAAGTTGGCTTGGATGCATCGAGTGCAGTTGCAGATTCATCCAGTTCCTTCAGCATGTCAGCATAGATTGCCTGCTGCGCATCGTACTTCGGTGTGAAGTTGTTCGAAGTATATCCCTTCGCAGCTTCAGAATAAGGAATATCACCATAGATATCCGTCATGCGGCTCATGATGAATACACGCCAGATACGGGCAATAGAAAGTTTGTTGGTTTCTGATGTATCAAGTGCGTTGATCACTGTGGCTATTTCATTCACAGCGCCGGGATAACCGGTAGTAAAAAAATCATAGGGATAAGTACCCTGCTGAAAATAATATTTGTCCCCTATACCCGGTACATCCTTGTAAGTGGCGAACTGCTGCATGGAGCCACCGCAAGCCAGTGCATCGGTAGCAAACCAGCTATTGTTCAGCGCATCCAGCAATGATTTGCTGAACATATATTCCGGTACTACAGTAGTAGAAGCATCCGGGTTTACATTCATTTCTTCAAAGCCTTTGTCACATGACTGGACCGTTAAGGTAGCTGCTATGGCTGTATATATCAGGAAGTTAAAACGCATTTTCATAATTCGAGTGTGTAACATGAACAATTAGAATTTAGCCATCAGGTTCAGACCAAAGCTCCTGGTGCGTGGAATACCAAACGCTTCAAAGCCCTGTGCATTACTGTTAGTGTAGCTGGATTCCGGATCAAAGTTGTCCGTATTCTTGTACAGGGTAAGCAGGTTACGTGCTACGAAAGACAGGGAAGCGCTCTGTAAGATCTTCAGCCTTTGTACAGGAATCTGGTAGCTCAGTACTACCTGGCGCAGTTTTACAAAACTTCCATCGTACATGAACTGATCAGTGTAGTTCTTGGTATTGTCGTAGTAAAGACGCAGGTTCGATACGGGAATGGTGTTCGTGTAAGGATTTCCATTCTGATCTACGCCACTCAGTGCGAGTCCGTTTTCACGACCAGCCAGGGTCTTCTTGTGCAGACCGAAACGGGTAGCGTATACGTCCATTACAGAGAATACTTTGTTACCGAATTTGCCGTCAACAAGGATGTCGAGTGACAGGCGTTTGTAGTTGAAGGTATTGCTGAAACCCATCGTCAGTGGCGGTACACCATTGCCTAAATATTTCAATGCACTCTTTTGTTCGTAGCCGGTAGCACTGTTATAGATGGTTTCACCCTTCTCATTTTTCGCTACTGAATACCCCATGATCACGCCATAGGGGCGACCTACGGAGTTGTGTACGAATGCCCAGCTACCTACGCTGGTCGCCATCTGTAAGGTGGTCAGACCTGCTGCCAGCTGTTCTACTTCGCTCTTGTTGTAAGCCATATTGTAGCTCACATTCCAGGTGAAGTTTTTAGATTTTACAGGCGTACCTGTCAGGAGTACTTCAATCCCTTTGTTGGACAATTTACCTACGTTCAGCAGCGCATTGTTATAACCGGAAGCAGTAGAGATAGCGGTACTAACAATGTCGTTGGTCGTTTGCTTGCTATAGTAAGTGATGTCAAAACCGATACGGTTATGCAGGAATTGAGCTTCCAGACCTGCTTCGTAGGTAGTAGAGGTGAGTGGCTTCAGGCTGGAATTCGTCACGAGGTTTACACCGCCGGACTGGGTAACCGTCTGAACAGGCTGCCCTTCATGTCCGCCCTGTACCATGGTGTAGCTCTGGTTTAAGATGTATGGGTCAGGTGTAGCACCGCCCACTTGTGCCCATGAGGCACGTGCTTTGGCATAGCTTATGGCTTTAGGTAACTGAATCGCATCGGAGATAATGAAGCTGGTACCTACAGCAGGATAAAAAATGTGGTTATTCTGAGGACTCAGGGTAGAGAACCAGTCCTGACGGCTGCTGAAGTTCAGGAACAGCACAGATTTGTAATCCAGATCAATTGCTCCGAATACAGAGTTGGTCGCTACATTATTTCTTGTTGGCGTAGTAGTAACGGTACTTAAGTTGGTATAGCTATAGAAGAACGGGATGATGAACTGTGTACCTGTGATGGCAGTCTGGTTTGATTTGTAACGGCGTGCGTTGGTACCCGCCAGTACATTCAAACCAATCGTTCCAGCCAGTTTGGTATTGTAGTTGGCAGTCAGCATAGAGTTGGTTTCTGACACTGCGTTTCTCAGGCCGCTGTACTCACCCGCCGCTCCTGTAGTATATACAGTACCGGTAGGAATGATACCTACATAATCGTAGTTAAAGAAGTCACGGCTCACATTTGCTTTCACATACAGGTTTTTCATGAGATCGTATTTCACGCTTGCCTGACCAATGAAACGGTTCTTGGTATCATTGTTCTTAAAGCGGTTCACTACGAAATAAGGGTTGGAAGCATAAGCTGTTTCATTCCACTGTATTTCACGACCTGTTGCATCATAACCCGGATCCAGGGAGCGGATGTCTACTGTATTTGCGATCATGTATACGCCCCAGTTGGGGTTGCCGGTGGCATCCCCGGAACTGGAACGGTTTGTGGCATTCTCTACATTGTATTGCGCTATAGCTTCTATGCTCAGTCTTTTACCCAATGTAGCATTCAGGTTCAGGTTCGCAATTTTCTTGTCGAACTTGGAATTTGGAACGATACTTTTACTGTTGGTATTGGACAGCGAGAAGCGGAAATTCAGTGATTCATTACCACCGTTAAAAGCAACGGTGTTTGTATAGGTAGAACCTGTACGGTAGAAGTTCTTAATATTATTCTTTTGTGGGGAATAGGGATGTTCCTTACCATCGAAAGCGATGTAGTTCTGGCCATCCATTTTCGCACCCCAGCTACGGCGGCCCCAGGTCACCGCCTGTGATTGTGACGAAGGTTTTACGCCGCCATCACCCTGGCCATATTCATATTGCCAGTCAGGATATACAGAGGGTGTCTCTGCGGTGAAAGTGGTGTTGTAGTCTACCCCGATACCTTTGCGGGAACGCCCTTTCTTGGTGGTGATGAGGATAACGCCATTGGCT
The DNA here is from genome assembly GCF_003412465.1 of Chitinophaga silvisoli. GTDB lineage: Bacteria > Bacteroidota > Bacteroidia > Chitinophagales > Chitinophagaceae > Chitinophaga > Chitinophaga silvisoli. The sequence goes on along the minus strand of NZ_QTJV01000001.1, from coordinate 869,632 downwards.
GCACGGGAGCCGTAAAGGGCCGCAGCAGTACCACCTTTCAGCACGCTGATGGTTTCGATATCATCAGGGTTGATACCACCGATACCATCGCCACGGTCTACGTTCTGACCACCCCCACCGGTAGTAGGGCTACCACCTGGAGTCGTGTTGTCGATCGGCATACCATTTACCACATACAGGGGTTGGTTATCACCATTAAGGGAGGTGTTACCACGGATGATCACACGGCTGGAACCACCAGGGCCGCTAGCCAGGCTGGTGGCGTTCACGCCTGCAATTTTACCCGTCAGTGCATTGGCTACATTCACCTCGCGGGCCTGCGTAAAATCGCTACCCTTTACTTCGGTGACGGCATATGCCAGTGCTTTCTTATCCTTTTTGATACCCAATGCGGTCACTACAACTTCAGAAAGTGCCTTATTGGATTCAGCCAGTTTCACGCTCACAACATCCGCGGCACTGTTTACAGTGATCTCCTGTTTGTCAAATCCAATGGATGAAACAACCAAAACTACAGGTAGTGCAGCATCTTTCAGATTGAGTTCGAATTCTCCTTTATCATTGGCAACAGTTACGAGAGAAGGATTACCTTTTACAGAGATAGTGGCACCTGGTACAGGAGCGCCATCAGGACCGGTAATTTTACCTTTGAGTTTATCGGCAAAGAGTGAATTATAATTAAGAATAGTCGCATTTGCTTCACTGGTATAAATAGAATACTGTGTCTTGTTGACACGCATATAAGCGAGTGCGAAATCTGACAGTAATAATTTTAAGGCAGCTTCTGCCTCCATTGTTTCTGCTCTGTCTACGAGGTCCGCAGGGACCATTTTACCGTCCAGCAGTCCCTCCCTGTATGCGAAACGGATATTTTGCAGCTTTTTCAGCCTTACCAATGCATCTTTAAGTGACATTGTTCCTGCCTTATGGTGTGGGATATTATCTGTCTGCCTCATGGAAGCATACATCGCGGGCGTCTGTGCGCTGACAGGTGCAGCAATACCTGGTAGCAGGGCACAGGAAAGCAGCCCCAAAAGTAGATTTTGGTTTAAGATGTTCATTAGTTTTTTTTTACGTGTACTGTTTATACGCGCTTCCTTCGCGTACTCCCTTTACTTTCCTGATGTGATGACCAGTTCCTTTTTGGAAGGTTGATCGATTTTTACGTTTAGCGTAGTGGTAATTACGGTTAAGAGTTCTTCGACATTCGTTACGTTAATATCTCCTTCAATCATTAACTTCCGGAGTGAGGCATCAGCTACTTTTACGGTATAGCCATAGTTGTCCTGCAGTGTTTCTATGATCTCACCTAAAGTGGCATCTGTAAACGTAAGCTGTATCTCGGTCCAGCGCTTAATCTTCTCGGGCTTATCTAATTTCCTTGTTACTGACAGTTGGTTGTTTGCGTATTCCACATAGTCACCGGGCAACATGACGAGCGAGCGATCCTTATTATAATCTACTTTAATCTTACCGGTAATCAGTCCGACTTTGGTTCGGCCATGACGGCTTCTTACATTGAAGGATGTACCGAGTACTTCTATACTAATGCCATTGCTATGTACTATAAATTGCTGGCCGGGGCCGGTTCGGTTGATATGCTTTACATCGAAATAGGCTTCACCTTCTATCCATACTTCCCTTGCTTTTTTATCGCTCCATTCTTCATTGAATGAGATGGCAGAAGATGCATTGAGTGTTACGGTGCTGTGGTCTGGCAAGGTCACTGTTCTCATTTCTCCATAACCAGTTGCTATCTGCTCCATTTGTGGCCGGAAGTAATGGTTCACAATCATATAAACTCCGGCGCTGATGACAAGAGCCACTGCTGCTGCACGCATCCAGTTGTTCAACCAACGCATACGTACAGGCCGTGCATCCTGTATTGCTATAGTAGCCGTGATCCTTTCGAGTACACGGGCTTTGCTATCTTTATTGTCCCAGAACTCCTGTGACCGGTAGGAACGGATCACAGTGACAGCAAACTCAAAGTTGGCAGCTGCTGCAGGATACAGTACAGGGTATTCGCTCCAGAATTGTGCTGCTACAGGGTCTTGCTCCTTACCTGACACCCACTTAATGAAAGCATCATCGTCCAAAAAATCCTGTAGTGAATACTTTAAATATTTATCATTGTTCATCACGCTATCCCCTGTTTATTGGTATTATACATGACATAGTGAAAATTATCCCTCCGGAATCGGAATTTTTTTTGAAAAATTTTTCAGGAGGAAAAAAAGGCAGCCGATCAGCAGCCAGGTTTGTTTGTTGGAGGCCTTTTGCAGGTTATCGAGGGCTTTATATAATAATTTATACGTGGAACTCATATTGATGTCCATAATGACAGAGATCTCTTCGTAGGACATACCTTCATAAAAACGCAGGAAGATAATTTCCTGCTGCCTGGCAGGTAGTGTGTTCACCATTTCTATTACCTGCTTTCGCAGTTCCTGTTCTTCCTGCCTGAAAGAGGCATCAGGAATAAAGTTGACAGTAAAGCCGCCCCCTTCTCCATCCAATTCCACAAACCTGGACAGAGACTGGATTTTGCGGAATAAGGTAGAACGGAATGCCTTGTACAAATAATTTTTTACAGATACAGGTTGACCCAGACGTTGACGCGTGGTCCATATTCTAACAAAAAGATCGTGCACTACGTCATGAATGAGGTCCTCATCGCGCGTGAACTTTCGGCCATAGTTGTTCAATAGTTCGTAAAACTCTCCATAGAGAGCGGTAAAAGCATCCCAGTCGCCCTGTTTAAACGCATTCCACCATAATACGTGACTCTCCGATTGCATGGGCAGTTGATTTTGGAAGACGCTTAATAATACAAAAAACTGGTCAAATCTTCACGATAATATTTCGCTTGTACATAATCCATACAGGTATGAGCATGAGTAGTACCAGTGTGATAGCCGCTGCCAATGAGGCATTCAGCGGTGACAACAAAGGCATGAACAGGGAGGATGGGATACTGTGTATACGTGGTACCAGGCCGGACAATACATAAGCCGTAATCGCGTTACGCCCGAAGGCCACAAAGGGTGCCGTACCTTTTTTATAGCCCTGTACATCTATCAGCCAGTAACACAATGCCAGGCCCATGCTGGCCAGGCCAGCCGTAAACAGGACAAAGGAACTGGTCCACAATTGTTTGTTGATAGGGAAAAAGCCATCCCATATCAATCCTGCCAGTACAGCGATAAATCCAGCTGCAAATAACCAGGCTACTTTTTCTGCTTCAGGTGTATCTTTCCGCCTTACCCAATCGCCCACCATGATTCCTAATAAACCGGTACCGATCGCCGGCAGGGTGCTCAGGATGCCCTCCGGGTCCCAGGTCCGGGATGATTTCCAGAGATGATCAGGCGTGAGAATGGTTCTGTCCAGCCATGCACCCAGGTTGGTTTCCGGCTCCAGGTTGGGATAGCCCACTCCTGGTACAGGTACAAGGGTCATGAGCAGGTAGTATACAAGCAGCAGGCCGGCGCAGATCCAGATGCGGGTTTTGCTGCCGGTCTTCAGATACAGGAGGGAGATGATGAGGTAAACGACCGCAATCCTGGCCAATACACCGGGTATACGAACGTGTGCAAAGTCAAACTTAGGTATGAGTCCAAAAGCCAGGCCGATGCCAAATATGATGGCCGCACGGCGAAATATGTGGAGGATGAGTGATTTATGTAGCGTTGGGTCTTCCCGCCTGCTGCTAAGGGCAAAAGATACTGCCACACCCACCATAAAAAGGAAGAAGGGAAATACCAGGTCCGTAGGCGTGCAGCCATTCCATTTTGAGTGCTCCAGGGGGGCGTAGATATGGCCCCAGTCGCCAGGATTATTCACGAGGATCATTCCGGCTACGGTAACGCCGCGAAAAAAGTCTAAGGAAAGTAAGCGCTGTTTCATTGAATGAAAAATATAAAAAAAATGGGAATCATTATAGTGATTCCCATTCTGGCATTATATCAATTTTATTTTAAGTTCAAAAAGAGACTCCTTTTCTCTTTATTCAGTTTTCCCGGACTGCATTTTCACCAGGGTAGCCCGGTCATAAAATATCAGTTTGCTGATTTTTAATGACTTTTCATCGTCAAACTGTATATCCACCTGGTAATAGCCGGGGAATTTATCCTTTGGCGAATAATACCTGCACCTGAAAAACACGGTACTATCCGTCTTCATGGCTGTGATGGCCGGAATCGTCATCTCTGCTACCTCCCTGATGCTTTCGGCCGTTATCTTCATCCCCGACTTCAGGTGATCATCGTACTTCACTTTGCCCGGATCCGGTAAAGTAGCTGCCCTGTCTGGTTTACCATCCTGCACATATTCCATAAAGCTGATAGCGGCTTCCCGCTGATTAATATTTCCCAGGGACTGGGCAAAAGAGGGTTGCCATGCCATTCATGCACTCGTACAGGCCAAAGACCTGGAAACCGCCAAAGCCATGCTGCCTGAAGAAAGGATTTATCAAAAATAATTTCCCCTGTAAGGGTGTTTGTAATTTCCGGTTGTCTACCTTTGGGCATTCGTGAAAGAAAAACTATCAGATAATAATGCTATAGAGCAATATTTCTTCGAATATTTCGAAGCATTGCATCGCTATGCCTATACGCTGCTGAACGATAGTGAGGAAGCTAAAGATGTGGTGCAACAGATCTTTATGCACCTGTGGGAGAAGAAAGAAACGCTCACTATCACACAGTCAGTAAGGGCTTATCTCTATACCACCACACATAATCACTGTCTGAACAGGATCAAGAGCCGGCAAACCCGGCAGCGGCATTATCATCAGTTTGCGAGCGGGCAGGAACACGCGACCCTGGACAATGAAGAGCAGCTCTCCGTCCGCGCACTGAAACAGGAAGTTTTATCAGCCATGGATACCTTGCCGGATAAATGCAGGGAGGTATTCTATAAGAGCAGGTTTGAAGAAAAGACCTACCCTGAAATTGCAAAAGAACTTGACATCTCCGTTAAAACAGTTGAAGCACACATGGGCAGAGCACTCCGTACCTTACGAACTATGTTGTCAGACAGAACGTATTTCTGGCTCCTGATCTCATTTCGTTTATTGTCTGACATTCAAAAATTCTTTCACTGATTATGGCAAATATTCAAATCACCGACGAGCTGCTGTCTAAATACTTCGCCGGAGAGGCCCTCCCGGAGGAAGCAATGGCAATTGATGATTGGAAGAACAGCCATGCGGACAATGCCAGTCTTTTCCACGCCAGTTGGGATGCATGGCAGATGACCAGTGCACATCCCTATATAAAACCAGACTTACAGGCCATATGGCAACAAACAAATGCCAAACGCCCTCAAAAAATACGTGTACTGCCCTGGGCAGCAGCTGCTGCAGCACTGCTTACCGCCGTCGTCCTGATATGGTTGCAACAACGTAAACCGGTGACCATGACCATCGCTGCCACCCAGCAAACGGTCACCCAGACATTGCCGGATGGTTCCGTAGCCAAAGTAACACCAGGCAGCACCATCAGCTATACCAACCGGACTATCCAACTGAAAGGAAATGGTGATTTTGATGTAAAGTCTGATCCTGAAAAACCATTCATCGTGCAGGCAGGCCCTGTGCAGATTACAGTCCTGGGCACCGCCTTTCACGTAGAAGAAAGCGATTCACTGGTTATAGTTCAGGTGAGTAGCGGAAAGGTGAGGATGGATAAAGCCGGTAAAGACATCACGGTCGCTGCCGGACAAATGGGCTATTATAAAGCAGGTGCACTGGTACTGGAAAACTACCACTTTACTTTTGACAACAACTCACTGGGCAGCATTCTCGAAAGGCTTTCCATGGCTTATCATAAAAAGATCGTATTGCAGGACCCCGCTATGGCAGACCTGAGAATTTCCAGCGTGTTTGAAAACAAACCGCTTGACTATATGCTGGAAGTAATTACTTCTACCCTCAACCTGAAATATTCCTATCGCAACCGGGATGAAATCTATATCGAAGAAGAATAGTTATTGCCCATTCGCCTTATACGCAATCATGGCTTCCCTCCCATAATGATCCGCCTTGCGGGTCGTCTCCGGCAGGCGATATTCAGCCGCCATTTTCAACACTATTTCTGTAGCTGTATCAATACTGATCTTATGCCCCGGCGATACGAATACGGGGTTGATACCCGCCTGTGTACGCAATACATTGCCCACCTGCTCCTTATTATCTTCTGCCAGTAAGGGAGCGATACTGCCACGTGCTTCGGCCAATGGCTCATAATCGCCAAACAGGCGCGTTTTTCCGCATCCTAATGTTGGAATGTCCAGTACTATTCCGAGGTGACAAGCCAGCCCAAATCGCCTCGGATGAGCCAATCCATGGCCATCACAGACAATAAGATCAGGGTGTAGCGCCAGTTTTTTCCAGGCCTCCAGTAAGACCGGCATTTCCCTGAAAGAAAATAAACCCGGGATGTAGGGGAAAGTCACATGCATAACATGGGTAGCAAGTGCTTTTACTTCAAGTGTGTGAAAGTCCAGTACAGCAATAGCACCGGCTATCAGGTCGGATTCTTTATCATATTCTACATCCACGCCAGCTATGAGTTGTAGATCTGTTGGTAACTGATCTCTGAGAATCAGTTGTTCGCGAAGGTTTTCCTGTAGTTCGATCGCAGCTTGTTCAGTTAGCATGCTATAAAAGTAAAATCTACTTTTTAAACTTCCAGCAGGTTTTTCATTTCTATAACAAGGAAAAGTAAAAGGACCCCTCGTAATAATTTCAAGAGTCCGGCATTAATACAATCAGTACATTATAAGGTCACCATAAGTACACCAAAAGGTCACCTGTATATCGAATCGATATTGAGGTGACCTTTTGGTGATGTATTAGTACCCTTTTGATATTAAAGAAGCACAGGATCTTAATACCCTGTATTCTGCTCATACAGACCTCCACTTGCAGAGATTTCCGCAGATGGTACCGGGTAAAGCACATAGGCAGGCACCACCGTTTCCACATTCGTCACCCCATCCGCAGCAATCCAGGCATTCATTGTAGTCACCGCCATACCTTCGCGTACCAGGTCGTTCCATCTCAGGCCTTCGCCCAGGAACTCCTTCCTGCGTTCTTCCATCAATTGTTCAATAGTTACATTGGAGATATCACTCAAACCAGCTCTTTCTCTCACCTTGTTCACAATGGCATCCACATCCGCCTGCGAGCCGGAAGCGCCATGCAGGATACATTCTGCCTTCATCATCAGCACATCAGTATATCGCAGTACGATGAAGTTAATCGGCCAGTCAGTACCACTGGTACCCTTGTAAGTCGTATTGATATATTTCTTAATAAAAGGACCTGCTGTATAGGTCGTAGCAATATTGAATGCTTTGCGTGTATCAGTATTGCCATAAGAAGTTTTGAGATTGCTGGTCACCGCAAAGTTGCTCGCGCCATACCCATTACCATAGGAATTGGACAGTCCTAAACCAGTCCAGTAAGCCACCGGTACGAGATAACTCGGGAAACCTGCTCCATTGTTGCTGCTCATGTATTGCACATCAAAGATCACTTCTGCATTATTCTCATTGGTATAAGAGAAGATATCGGGGTAACTGTTCAAAAATGAATAAGCACCACTCGCGATGATTTCATTGAACAAAGCCAGTGCCTTATCATATTCACCACTGTTTAAACCCGGACCACTGATGCCGTAGTCAGGACCGGAACGTGTCAGGTACACCTGTCCCAGCAAGCCTTTGGCTGCATAAGCAGTCGCCCTGCCTACATTTGAACCGGTATAGGCGGTGGGTAAGTGTGCACCCGCATATGTGAGGTCGGAGATGATGGTATCATATACCTGGGAAACAGCTGTTCTCGCTACCTTGCCTGCTTCTGCAGATGTCATCGGGGTCGTGATCAAAGGCACTTTCCCGAATAACTTCACCAGCTCGAAATAATAAAACGCCCTCAGGTAGTGACATTCGGCAGTCAGTCGTGCACGCAGGGTGGTATCTGTGACAATACTCCCTTTGTTCGCCAGTGCATCCAGGGCACTGTTTGCATTGAAGATGCCATTGTAATTATTCTGCCATGCGCTTGTGATAAATGTGACTGCTGTAATATCGGGAGACATATCATTGATTCCCTGCCAGTCACGGTTACCATCGGAGATGGCATTGATATTATCACTGCGCATTTCACCCAGCCACAGGGCCATAGATGGATAGTTCTTCAGTCCTGAGTAAACCCCATTCACTGCCTGTACAAAATCGTTCTGGGTGGCATAGAAATTCGTCGTAGTTGAATTGGATACCGGTGTCTGATCCAGCTGTTTGGAGCAGGATGCAAATAGCAGCCCCAATAGAAAAATATATCCTGATTTCATCGTTTTACTTTTAAAATTAGAAGGTGACATTCAGACCAATAACTGCAGATTTGCTCAAAGGCACTGCACCATAATCGCCTGGCAATGCATAGCTGCTGTTACCACTGGTATTGGTATTCTGCGCCTCAGGGTTTGCACCACCTTTATACTTATCGTGCCCAAACCAGTTCTGTAATGAAGCAGTGATACGGGCACCGCCGATAGCATTGGTTCTGAGAATGTGTTTCAGGTTGTACCCTAATGTGATGTTCTGGATACGCCAGAAATCAGAGCTGTAGATCCAGTCAGAAGTCACGTTAGGTACAGTATAAGTAGAAGCGGCTTTACCACGGGGTGCGCTGAAGTTCTGGTTCGCATCAGTATACCTGTCTCTCCATACGCCCAGGGTATTTGCAGTCGTACTACCGGAGAAGTCGATAGCCCTGCCCAGGTAAGAAAGGATAGAACCACCATGCTGGCCATAAATCGTAACACCCAGGTCGAAATCTTTATACTTAAAAGTATTGGTGATACCCCAGGTATATTTGGGTGTTGGCTGACCATATACCACCCTGTCTGCAGAGGTAATGGAACCATCACCATTGGCATCGTAGTATTTGGCATCGCCCACTCTTTCCTTAGATACTCTTGCTACTTTCGCATTATCGATATCTGCCTGCGTGAGCAGGCCATTCACCTTGGTTACATAGTAGCTGAACAATGGCAGACCTTTTTTCAGCAGGTAAGGGGCGTTGCTGCCACTGTAGGCAGAGGATATTTCAATAGGTGCGCCATCAGGACCGAGTTCCAATACCTTATTCTGATTGAAGGCAATATTCGCATTGGTAGACCATTCAAAGTCTTTCAGGCGAACGTTCACACTGTTCACACCAATTTCAAGACCCTGGTTCTGTACGGCACCAATGTTCTGCAGACTGGTGGTAAAACCACTTGCACCTACTACAGGCAGGTTCAGCAACAGGTCTGTATTTTTCTTTCTGTATACATCCACGATTACATTGAGGCGGCTGCGCAGGAAGCTACCATCGATACCAGCATTCCAGGTAGAAGAGGTTTCCCATTTCAGGTTAGGATTTGCCAGGCCTGCCACTACCTGACCGGTAGCAGCCGTCGCACTGTTACCGCCAAAGCTGTAAGTTGCGCTGGTAAGCGTAGGAATAGAACCATAATCACCGATGTTGTTATTACCTGATTTACCCCAGCTTACACGTACTTTCAGGTCATTGATAAAGTGCACGCTCTTCAGGAATGGTTCTTCTGACAAGCGCCATCCGACGGATGCGGAAGGGAATGTACCCCAACGGCTATCCGCACCGAACCTGGAAGAGGCATCTTTTCTCAAACTTGCTGTCACCAGGTATTTGCCGGCGTAATCATATTGTACCCTTCCAAACCAGGAATACAGTGTGTTGTTGCTTTCGGCAGTAGAACCGGTGGTAGTAACGCCTGCACTATTCGGAATGGCATTGTTCAGTGTCTGAATAATATCGTTGGCATACCCACCTGCAGTGGCAATGCTGAAGTTTTCGTAGTGAACCTTATTGAATGACTCACCCAATACTGCGGAGATATTGTGTTTCCCTGCGAGGGTTTTGGAATAGGTAAGGGTATTTTCGTTGATGAAGTTTTGTTTGATATAGCCGCCGTAGGAACCGGAAGCATTCTTACCCGGGTTGGTAACCAGTTCTGTTGCAGCACCTACCACTACATCGTCAGGAATATATCTTTTGGTAGTGAGGTTCATCTGGTCCAGGTTCACAGTTGATTTCAGCACCAGGCCCGGAATAATCTCATACTGACCATACATAGATCCCAGCAGGCGTGTTGTTTTCACCAGGCTGGTTACTTCCTTCAGGTAAGCATAGGGACTGATCAGTTTTGGACTTGCCCAGGTATAGGTAGCGCGGCCACCTGCACCTGTCATATTACCGGCAGTAGATTCCACTACAGGCACCATTTGCAGGGCTTTCATTACCTGGTTATCCTTTCCTTCCGCATCAGGTGCATGGTTTTCAGAATAGCTTGGAGCGAGGTTCAGACCTACCTTAACATGCCTGCCTACATTTGCTTCCACATTTGCTCTGGCACCATAATTCCTGTAAGAAGAATTGATAACGGTACCATCCTGGTTTAGGTAATTGCCGGAGATAAAATAATGTACATTGTCAGTACCACCACTGGCAGCCACTTCGTAGTTACCGAAAGGTGCAGTTCTGAAAATCTCGTCCTGCCAGTCAAGGTAGGTAAGACCAGGATGACCTGGTTCAGCCCAGCGGTCATCCGTCATATACGAGGTGTTTACAGTGCCACTGGCAAGGCCTAAGAGGGCAGCACGTTCTGCATTCGTTTGTGAAGCAGTTCTGCCGGAACCCGAAGCCACCCAGTTGGTATTTGCTACTTCCGTTGCCATTTTCACCCATTCATCTGCACTGAGCAGATCCGTTTTGCGTTGGATCTTACTTATACCGGTAGTTGCATTGAAAGCGATTTTCGCTTTACCTGACTGCCCTCTTTTGGTGGTGATGATTACTACACCATTTGCCGCACGGGAGCCATAGATAGCACCGGCAGCAGCATCTTTCAATACCTGGATACTTTCGATATCATTCGGGTTCAGGTTATTCAGCGGACTGGCTGTAAAACCACCCGAGCCATTATTGCTCACCACGTCTAACGGGAACCCATCTACTACGTATAAGGGTTCTGTACCTGCGGTAACAGATCCACCACCACGTACAGTAATGCTGAGGCCCTGACCGGGCATACCTGTCTGCTGTTTTACCTGTACACCGGGCATTTGTCCTATCAGTGCCTGTTCTACTCTCCCCAATGGTTTTTCGATCAGGTTGCCGGTAGGCATAGTAGTAACAGCACCGAGGATATTACCTTTTTGCTGGGTACCATATCCTACCACAACGACTTCACTCAGTGCACTCTCAGAAGAGGCGAGTTTTACGTTGAGATGCTTCTGGCCGGCAACAGGTACTTCCTGCCTGCCATAGCCTACATAAGAGAAAACCAGTACTGCATACTGGTCGGGTACATTGATTGTGAAGGTACCGTCAGTGCCGGTAGAAGTTCCTGTACTGGTACCTTTGAGCTGAACGCTGACACCGGGTAGCGCTTGTCCTTTTTCATCTGTCACTTTACCGGAAATAGGGATAGTGGCTGCAATGGATTGTAAGCAGCTGAGCAGGATCAATACACAGCTCAGGTATGGCAATATTATAGCCATTCCGCGCCTTCCTTGTTTTTGCATCTCGAAGTCGGTTTAATTAAGTAAAAAGCATGGTGACTGCTATAGTTGGCGATAGCAGCAATTAAAATTGCAAGTAAAAAAAGGAGTACTACTATTGGTGGTAGCAGCGGGTTTGGTTGTACTACAGTTGGTGGCAGTAGTAGCGAATCGGGGGCAAATATACAAAGTCTACCAAATTGGTAGGTAATTTATTTTATGTTTTTTTTAACTTAGGGTACAAACAAAAACGCTTTTGCCTGGGGCAAAAGCGTTTTCTATTTATTTTCTTTCGTTGTATACACCGAATTCTGCTATGGCCGGTGCTGCATTACTTTCTTCAATTTGTATTCTCACCTTCCCTCCTCTCACACGATCAAAGCGATGGATCCTGACACGTCCCTGTTGTACTCCGCCGGGTAATGGTTTCCATACACCACCATCGTTGTACTCCAGTTTATACTTCTTAATATGATCTCCATCTTCAACAATTGTCACCATATTAAAATCCTTTTCACGATCAAAATCCACTTGATACCAGGGTTGTTTTACCATTGGATTTGACTGCCAGCTGGTACGGAAATTATCATCATTTGCAAAGTCCATGATATTCATATCATCACTCCAGCTGGAATTGCTATACTTATACTTTGCAAAGTTCTGTGCAGTGATCGGTGCTTCTCCTTTAGGCAGGGCAGGCAGGGGACCTGCCGGTTTCCACATCTTACCCATTTGTGCTAAGGCAGCTACGGCATTATCATCAATCAGCCCTTCACGGTTTGGAGCTACGTTCAGGATGAAATTGCACCAGGCTTTATTCAACTGTACCAGGTTGTCATTTACCAGTTTCACCGGATCTTTCACAGGTGTAGTTGGGAAACTTGTTTTCCAGAACCAGTTCTGGTTAATTGGTAAACAGGACAATGCAGGCAGTTGATTACTTTCCTTTGAGATATGCTGCCCGGCACCCTGTTCGTAAGATTTGATATCTGTGTAGAAGAGTGCATCTGTCGGATACTTCGCTGCATTCAGGTCCATGAGCAGACAGTTAGGCTGCAATGTCTTTACCAGGTGATAGATGTCATCAAATGGTACGTCTTCGTAAGAAATGCGTGACCAGGGTGCATCCCAGCCATCGATAATCAAAGCAGTGATCTCACCGTAATTGGTCAGTAATTCTGTGAGCTGTGCTTTGATCATTTCAATATCCTTTTGGGTAATGCCATGCGGACGAATTTTATGATGTGTATCCAGGATAGAATAGTACAGCATTACTTTCAGTCCTTTTGCCCTGAATGCGGTGACGTATTCTTTAACGACATCACGTTTCAGTGGACTATTCATAACATTATAATCCGTTGTCTTCGTGTTCCAGATACAGAAACCGCTATGGTGCTTGGTGGTCAGGCAGCCGTAGGACATATTCGCTGCTTTGGCGGTGTTGGCCCACTGGTTGCAATCGAGTTTAGTCGGATTGAAAGCAGTAGCCGGTGTTTCAGGATCAGGCCAGTCCTGGTCCATGAATGTCGGAATGTTAAAGTGAATGAACATACCAAACCTCAGGTCAACAAATTGTTGCTGCAGTGTGGATAATGATTTTGATTGTGCGCTTAAAATGGCTGGTGACAAAAACAGTAACCCTGCCAGTAAGCGGGAAAAGATTAATTGCTTCATATGAGACCTATACGTGGTAAATAAAATCCAATATAATATAAGCTTTGCGCACTGTACACTACCTGATAAAGAACTATCATGATTAGTGAAATTCTCATCAATCTCAGCATTTTAACAAATTTACAGGTATGGTTCACCCCGCCAAAAGAGATTGTGGCAAGGTTTTGGAATATCAGCACTGTACAGGTACAAACCAGAGAGTCATTTAATTAAAATACAATTCATATGAAACTAAGGATCATATCATTGGCAGTATCGTTGCCTGTATTATTGTTTTCCTGTGTCGGTACGAAGAAGTATAAAGCTTCGGAAGCACGCTATGTTTCTCTGAGTGAGAAATATGCAGCACTGCAGGGACAATTACAGGATTGCCAGCGTAATCTTCGTGATTCCACTGCTGCTTTTGAACATCGCAGAAACGTAGCGGAAGAACGTACAGAAGGATTGAAAAAGAACAACAACGAACTGCTTGATCAGCTGAAAAATCTGTCTGTGATCAGTAATTCACAGGCTGAAAGTATCAAGAAATCATTGGATAATATCGGCGCGAAAGATGCCTACATCCAGGATCTGCAATCAGCGATTGCCAAAAAAGACTCCCTCAACATGGCCCTGGTCATGAACCTGAAAGGAGCAATTGGCGACCTGAATGACCAGGATATCAACATCAAAGTTGACAAGGGCGTGGTTTACATAGATATCTCTGATAAACTGCTGTTTGAAAGTGGTAGCTATGACATTACCAACCGTGCAAAAGAAGTGCTGGGTAAAGTGGCAAAGGTGCTGAACAACCAGCCTAATATCGAGTTTCTCGTAGAGGGTCATACCGATACCAACCCATACAAGAAAGGTGTACTGCTGGACAACTGGGATCTGAGTGTGAAGAGAGCAACTGCTGTAACCCGTGTATTACAAAACGATTATGGCATCAACCCGGCACGTATTACAGCTGCAGGTCGCAGCGAATATATTCCTGTAGCATCTAACGATACACCGGAAGGACGGGCTGCCAACCGTAGAACAAGGATTGTGATTCTGCCGCAACTGGATCAGTTCTTCAAACTGTTGGAAAAGAAACAATAAATGGATGGCTGAGGATCACGAAGGTGGTCCTCAGTTTTTTCTATCCCCCATACACCGCATCACCTGAAATCTAATCGCATTAAATTTCCCTATTAATTGAAGAAGTATCCTTATATCAAAATACCACTTACATGTAATTTTTCCCACCCTGTTATACATAGTGCAAAAAACGCTTTAACTTACACTACGGTGGACAATACCAGTACCTGTTACAATATGTTTTGCTAAAAAATACTTTAGCGATTATTAACGTTATAAGATGTAATGTTTATTTGTAGTATAAAAGAATTATCCCGCTGGCGAGTGTTCTGGTATGTGTTGTTTGTGTGCATGCTTATAGAATGTATTGCCTGTAACCCCGGTCAACAGGACAGCGTTGATCATCCAAAATTTTTCGAGGCAGTCATTAACCACGCTGACAGTCTGGGTACGAATCCGGACAGGGAAAGAGGGCTACGTTATTTGGATTCTGTATACATTCATTTCCAACATGCAGGCCCCGGCGATCTGTACCGTAAATACCTGTTCAAAAAAGGGTATTATTATGACAAAGATTACTCAAAAAGCCTGATCTATTGTGACAGCATGCTGTACATATTGAAAGATCTCGCTGGCCATAAAAAGTATACAAAGTCTTATGTCAATGCACTTTTGAATAAAGGGGATGTATTGGTTGCACAGAAACGGCTGACTGAAGCATTCGAATATTATTACAAGGCAAAGCAAATAGGTGAAACTACTCATGACACTGCTTTCCTGGCTGATTATTACAATCAGCTGGGCATGATCTGTTACAGGCAGGATAAGTTCACTGAAGCTGCCAGGAATTTCAAACTGGCCACACAATTGCGCCTTATTTGTGGCACCCAGGATTTTGCAGCTTTCTCGTTTATCCAGGAAAATATTGATAATATCGCTCTTGCTTTTGATCGTGCAGGTAACTATGACAGTGCCGGTGTATACTTTCAGAAAGCACTCAGTTATATCAATGCCAATGAAGCCAGATTCAACACGGTGGCCAACCAGCGGCGCTATGTGGCCATGGCAAAAGGTATTGTATACGGCAACCAGTCGTTCATGTACCTAAAAAAAGGAGATACCGCCAGTGTTGAACCACTGCTGCTGGAAAGTATCCGCATTAATAACCAGCCTGGTTATGCCAATGAAGATGCCTATTATACACAACTCCGGCTCGCTAACCTCTATATCAATACTAACCGGATGCCCGAAGCATTCGGCTTACTGAAAAAAATAAAATCAGCACTGGATTCAATCGCAATGCCCGACAGGGAGCTGCGCCTCAGATGGCTCAAATCAGAAGAAACCTGGTATGCGAAAACTCATCAACCGGATAAAGCATATGCTTTCCTGAAAGAATATACTTACATCAAAGATTCGCTGGATAACCGCAACCGGAAAATTCACGAAGCAGATATCAGCAGGGAATTTGATAATGTTGCCCGCCAGCAGGAGATCATTGCATTGAAGAATGATGATCGCCTGAAAACGATTTTCCTGGTCATTACCACACTCTTCCTGGCATCGGTCATCGCTATTTCCTTCCTGATCTGGCGAACCTGGCTGCGATCCAAACAGAACCTGCGGCTGGTAGGCATACAGAACGACAGGCTCACAACTGCCCTGCGCAACCTGGAAAGCAGGGACCAGGAAAATGCAGCCCTGCTCAAAGTGATCATTCATGACCTGAAAAACCCGGTGGGCAATATCGGCGCTATTGCAGGCCTGCTGCTGGACAGTGAGGAATTTGATCCCGCACAGCGTAAGGCCATGTACCAAATGATTGCCAACGCAGGCAACCAGGCATTTGAAATCATCAACCAGCTACTGGAAAATAAAAATAAAGGACAACTATCCGGTTTAAAAACGGAACTGACAGACCTCCCCCTCCTTTTAATGGAATGTATCAATCTGCTACAGTTCAAAGCACAGCAGAAGAGACAACGTATCAGGGTAGGCCGCATTCCCGCAGGTATAGCAAATCTTGACAGGGATAAGATCTGGCAGCTCTTTACCAACCTGATCGACAATGCGATCAAGTTCAGTCAGGAGAAGTCAGTAATCAGTATCAGTGCTACCCGGACAGACAATACCTTTACCATTATGATCAAGGATAAAGGCATTGGTATTCCGCCGGAATTAAAGGAAAAGATCTTTGAGATGCATACTTCTGCTGGAAGACCGGGTACAGCCGGTGAACAGTCCTTCGGACTGGGGTTATCCATCTCCAGAAAAATTGCAGAAATGCACAATGGGCATCTGTGGTTTGAGAGTGTGCCTGGCAAGGAAACAACCTTTTATGTAGAACTTCCCTGCGAGCCTAGTAAGCAACCTGCTGTCAAAGGTGCGCGTCTGAACGTATAGTGTTGGTTAAAATACTGCTTCCACGGCCTCACGCTCCATCAGTTTCCGCATGTTGATGATGGCATAACGAACCCTTCCCAAAGCGGTGTTGATGCCTACATTGACAGTTTGGGCAATCTCCTTAAAACTCAGATCTGCATAGTAACGCAGGATCAGTGCTTCCCGCTGTGTTTCAGGCAGGCGATCCATCAGTGCCTGTACTGCGGTATTGGTTTCCCTGGTAATGATCAGCTGCTCCTGGCTTGGGTCCATCCGGTTATCACCACTGGTAATGTCATCATTGTAGATGAGCGCAAAAGAAGGCCGTGCATTCTTCTTACGGAAATGGCTGATACAGCAGTTGTGTGCAATTCTCACCGCCCAGGCAATGAAGCGGCTGTTGTCCAGGTAATGGCCTTCATTGAGCGCATTGATAATTTTGATAAATACATCCTGGAAGATATCTTCTGCCAGGTGACGGTCTTTTACTAACAGCATAATGGTCGTAAAGATCCTGTTTTTATGCCTGTATACCAGTACCGAGAAAGCACTATCGTCTCCCGATCTGTAGAGTTTTATTAATTCTTCATCTGTCAATTCACTATATCTTTTCATGGTATGATTATTAGATGTTGAAAAAATTGGCCGCTCTCGATAAAGCAGCCCTGTTACTTGTGGTTTTGATGGAGATGGTCATTAGTAAACTAGTTCTTAAGATGCAGGTAAGCTTTTACCTGTTCGTAATTGTTCCAGTCGATACCAGCTTTGCGTGCAGCAGCCTGGCCGCCAGGAATGATTACATATCTGTATTGGAAAGCCCTGTTTCCACTATCGTCAGTATATGAGCTGAAATCTGCATTGCTGTAAATTTCAAAGCCACCAGCAAAGATGGATACATTGAGAATGAAGCTGCCATCAAAGTATGGTAATGGCATTACCACCAGTTCGCCGGCGCTGGAATAGTATTGTGTATATACTTTTACATCGCCGCTATTCAGGATGCTGGATGTGATCTTTGGCGCATCAATATCTACAAAGTAAGTAGCACCGTCAGATGCCAGGCCGAAAGTTGCATCAGCCCATTCGGAATAAATTATACCTGCATTACCGGCTACCCCTGAGTCGCCTTTCTCACCCTGAGGACCTGCAGGACCTGTATCACCTTTCTTACAAGAAGTCATTCCAAGGGTAAGGGAGAACATACATGCCACGAATAAATAACCGAAAACCTTTTTCATAATTTAAATTTTGATTGTTTGTTTTTGATAGAATTGTTTTTAAATAATTTTTATCTCCATCTTAGTTTGCATATAATCGTTCGCTTTGCGAACATGGGTCAAGGGCCTGAACCTGCCGGCGGCCTAACTGATTTTTTTTAGAAATTACGCGGACACAGATCTCCATACCTGTTTCCTATTAAGAACCCAATCAATATCTCATGTGTCCCCTTACTCACCGTATTCAATGACGATGTCGTATAATCATACGAATACCCGATATTGATCGTTGAATTAATGTTCAATCCCAACATAGCTGCATACCCATCCTGTATGCGATATGAAGCTCCTACCCACATCCTGTCTCTATATTGAAACTTCGCATTCAGATCAAAACTCACAGGTGCCGCCGTTATCATCCTCACCATCACAGAAGGCAACACACTCAGGTCATCATTGATAAATGCCCGGTATCCGCCGGAAACAAATAAATGTGGAACCAGTTTGCCCCTGTACAAAGAATCACCTACCACTTTTCCATTATCATACGCTATTCCCTGTGGAATGATATTCTGCACTGCAGCACTGATGTAATAACTACTGCTGTACAACATTATCCCCGCATTCACTTCCGGCCTCCACTTATTCAGCAGTGTACTTGCTGCTATCACCGGATCACCTGCCTGCTCAAAATCCAGTTTCGATGCATCCAGCGACATCTGCTGCATACCGACTGAAATTCCCGCACTCACACTGGTACGTGCCGAAATTGGAATATGATGTGCGTAGGTACCTGTGATAGAAAACCTGTTCAGCGGACCTGTTTTATCATTCAGAATGGTCAGGCCTACACCCGCATGTGCAGGCGGCGTGGTATACTGCTGCCAGTACGCCCTGCCTCTTGGATTTTCACCCGGAGGTGTCAAACCTGTGATACTCGCTTCAGGATAATCACTCTTGCGCAAAGGCCCGTGTATGGTGAGGTAAGAAGTAACCGGCGCACCATTCAATCCTGTCCACTGATGGCGATGGCTCGCCTTTACATCCCAGTAGTTCTCAATCCCTGCCACAGCAGGGTTGATGATAAACGTATTGAGAACATACTGGGTGTAATGCGGTTGTTGCTGTGCATAGCTGCCGGCTGACCAGGCCAGCAGCAACAACAGCAGTGGTAATCTTTTCATAGTTTACTATTTAATCACTTTGAATTCCGTCCTTCTGTTCCTGGCCCTGCCTTCCGGATTATCAGATCCATCAGCATTGGTATTAGGCGCTATCGGCATTGTAGCCGCATATCCCTTCCAGGTAAGACGTTCTGCCGCAACTCCCTTGCTCACGAGATAATCCACACAACTCTTCGCACGTGCTTCGGACAATTTCTGATTCAGCTCATCCGAACCTTTGCTATCTGTGTGTGCGCTCAACTCTATCTTTACTTCAGGATGTGCCTGCAGCATAGCCACCAGTTTATCCAATGCTGGATAAGAGGCCGGTTGCAGATATGACTGGCTGAAATCGTAGTATACATTGTCCAGCACTACAGGTACCTCAGCAGGTGGTGGCGCTACAGCTACAGGAGTTTCAGGTACTGGTGGTGGGGGCGGCGGTGGTGGCACACGCTTGTTCAGGGTAAACAATTCCAGGCAACAGCTGGCAGAGCGATCTGATGATAACCATACCGCTTCCAGGATATTGTCTTTACTACCCTTGCTGGTGAAGTACAGGTCATCCTTTACAGAG
Organism: Chitinophaga silvisoli; assembly: GCF_003412465.1. Taxonomy (GTDB): domain Bacteria; phylum Bacteroidota; class Bacteroidia; order Chitinophagales; family Chitinophagaceae; genus Chitinophaga; species Chitinophaga silvisoli. Next base: position 849,962 of record NZ_QTJV01000001.1, on the reverse strand, counting down.
TTCACCGGGTAACCGAAATTTACGGGTGTAGTATAGCTGCCTGCACTGTCTTTTGTATAGAAGAAATCATAACCACCCATGCCTACTCTCCCATCTGTAGAGAAGACCAATAAACCTGATGGCGCATGGTAATAAGGTGCCTGTTCGTTTGCAGCAGTATTCACTACCGGACCTAAATTCTTTGTAAAAAAAGGCGTGCCATCACCATTCAGTTGCGCTTCCCAGATGTCCAGTCCTCCTTCACCACCCGGTCTGTCACTGGCATATAAGAGGCGCTTACCATCAGCCGTTACAAATGGCTGCTGTGCACTAAAACCAGCTGCATTCACAATCGTATCCAGCAATACAGGTTCGCCCCAGGTATCACCATTTTTATGACTGCTATAAATGGCCGCCTTCTTGTTCTTTATCCACCTGGTCAGGAAGAGTGTATTGCCATCAGGAGTAATGCTGATCACACCCTGCTCTTCATTCTTAGGCTGCGGTAATGCATACCTCGAAATACTGTCTGGCACTGCACCACTAAACCTGGCACCATACACCCTGTTGGTAAATACATGGTTCTTTGCAGCACCATTATCAGGCCTGGTAGAGGTAAATAACAGCAGTGTATCTCCTAACCATACAGGAGCATAGTTTGCACCTTCAGGATTCAGTGTCGTATTCCCTTTCTCAATTGTATATAAAGAGAGATCAGGACGAGCCAGTTGTACGATGATGAAATGCAGGTTCTGTTGTTCACGCTTTGCATCATCACGGTATTTATCTTCTGCCTGGTAGGTATCGAGAAAATAAGCGAATGCTTTTTCAGCCAGGTCATAGCGGCTCAGCGCACGGAGCGATACTGCATAGTAATAAGGAGCTAAGGGATATTCTGATTTTTCAAACTCCATAGCTTCTGCATACCAGGGTACTGCTTTGCTGTAATCATTCAGCAAGCGGTAGCTCTCTGCCAGCTTATAGATAGCCTGGTGCTCGGAACTTACAGGCAATTGCTTTTTGCTTGCTACCTGTTGTGTGTTGTATGGTTTATATACGGCATTGCTGACGATGGAACGGTTACCTGCCAGGTATTTTTCATAATACTGTGCAGCAGAATTATAGTCCGCGTTCCTGAAATAATAGTCAGCAGCCTTGAGATAATTGTAAGCAAATTGTGCTTTGCCTGCCATTACTGCACCTAACAGTGCTGCTGTGAATAAGATCTTTTTCATAGTTCTTTATTAGATTTTAGAGACGTGGGCACACAAATTCTACTTCAGGGGTTTTAAAGAGTTTTCTGCCTATCCAGGTCAGCGAAATTTCGAAGCTGTTAGCGCCTCTTGCTATCTTGCCCAGATCAGATGTATTGATGTCATAGCTGGCACCGAGGGTAAAGCCGCCATAGGTAAAGCCTGCATGAGGAGCGATGGCATCCTTGAAACGATAGTTCACACCCAGCAGGAAATCGACAGTCGGTGTTACATACATCTGTCCGTAGGCACCTATCATTTTCTCTTCTGCATTACCCTGGTGCAGGTACAATAAATTTGGTGTGATGCTGAAGGTTTCATTGACTGCGATCTTCACACCCGCATGACCTGTAAAGCGCATAGGGAAACGCGCATCGCCACTGGCACTAAACTGGTCTGTAGGTCGTGTCAGGTGACTCACACTGAAACCACCGAAGATGTTGTATTTCTTGCCCGGCTCTGCATCGTAATACAATACACCGGCACCAGCATCGAATGAGGTTGCAGATGTTCTGCCCAATACCTCTGCACTGGGTGTACCGGGATTATAGCCAGTCACCGGGTTCCACTGGTCACCAAAAGTGAGTTTGGAAGCATCGAAACGGCGCTGAATAATGCCCGCCTGGATCCCGAACACCAGCCTGTGATTCTGACTGGCACCCAGTTTCACACCAGTATAGGAGGCACTGGCATAACCGGTTGTATAGTTATATCCACCATCACCAGCGGATTGATTCAATACACTGGCACCAACATTGAATTGTTTATTGGTGGTAATATCACCTGCCACACCATAAGTCGAAAAGGGACTGCTGATATTGCCCCACTGGGTACGGTAAATGGCCGATACCCTGTAGTCGCCGTCAAAAGCACCAGTCAGTGCGGGGTTCAGCCAGGAGGGATACACATAGTACTGGGAGAAATGCGGATCAGTTTGCGCATTTGCCTTATCAGCCATTACAAACAACAGCGGGCAAAGCAGGATGAAGGTGATGAAATTTTTCATTGCGAGTTATTATTTGCTTATTGAAGTATCGTGACGTACCCGGTGAGAGGTGCGAACCCGTTTTTCAGTTTGATGATGTAATAGTATGTCGCCAGCGGCAGCAGCTTGCCCTTCCACATACCATCCCATGGCGTTTCATAGCCGACAGAATAGTAGACCCTTTGCCCGTACCTGTTGAATACTTCTATACTGGCACCAGGATAATCGGCGAGGTTAGTAATCACCCAGCGATCATTCATACCATCTCCGTTTGGCGAGAAAGCATTCGGTATTTTCACAGGCTTCAGCACTTTTACAGCCATTTGATCCTGTGCACCACAACTACCTTTGCCGATAGCAGTAAGTGTATAGACCTGGTCTGCCATTGCTACCAGCCATGGGTTCAGCGCATTCGCGGATGACAGCCCTTCACCCGGTGACCAGCGGAAGACCAGTTGGGTGCTATCATTGGCAGTCGCGTTGAATTGAATGAGAGTACCCTGTGGTACTACGAAGTCATCGCCGGCATCGATCACAGGTTGCAGGTATACTACTACCTGGCTGCTTACCGGAGTCGATATACAACCTGCACCGTTTGTCACGGTGAGTTGTACCGTATATTCGCCCGGCATACTATATTCCTTGATCGGGTTACGGCTGGTAGAACTACTACCATCGCCGAAGGTCCAGCTCCAGGTAGTGATGTTATCACTGGCATCTGTACTCTGATCGGTGAATATACTTTCGGTACCCTGGCAAAGCGTATCAGGCGATACGGAGAACTGAGCCACCGGTTGGGTAAAGAAGGCACTCAGCACCTTGTCTTTCGTACTGCTGCAACCAAACTTAGTACTAGTGGTCAGCGTCACCGTATAGCTGCCTGCCTGCTGATACACATGCGTAGGCGAAGCCGTGGTACTGGTGGCAGTGCCATCACCGAAGTTCCACTGATAGCTCATAGCTGATTTATCAGGCGTAGAAGAGTTATTGGTGAATTCAGCAATACCTTCCGGCATACAGATATGCGCAGGCAATGTAAAATCAGTCGATGGGTTAGGATGTACAGCCACTGTGCCGGTAGCGGTATCGCTCGTGCAACCATTATCGCTCACCGCTACCAGTTTCACAGTGTAGCTCTTCCAGACAGTGTATGTTTTGTTGAAGGTTGTATTATCAGTATGTGTTTCGCTGTTACCATCACCGAAGTTCCAGTTCCAGGATATGATGTTGCCTGTCGGGATGGTTGACTGATCACTGATTACTACCGGTGCGCCAAGACATACATCATTTGCTGTGAAAGCAGCAGCTGGTTTTGGATTCACCTTGATAGTAGTTGAGATAGAATCGATACAACCACTGCCGGTAGTGAACACATACCAGATAGTGTGTGTACCTGCACCTGCTGTAGCCGGATTGAAAACACCTGAAGTGCTGGTACCGGGACCCTTATACACACCTGTACCTGTTACACCATTGGTCACCGCAGCTTTTGCCACATCGATTGTTCCTTTCTGGTTTACACAGATAGAATCCAGTTTGGTGTAAGTGAGTTTCGGTTTCAGTTTGAAGACCGCAGTAACAGTGGTATCTTTTGTACAACCATTTACAGTGGTCGCACTGTATTTGATCGTATAAGTGCCAAATGAAGTATATGTATGCTGCGGGTTGGCATCTGTACTGGTATTGGGATTCCCTGGTGTGGCAGCTGCATCTCCGAAATCCCAGGTATAGGCACCCAGTGTTTGCGCATCAGGGGATGTTGTGGTACTTGTGAATTGTACAATGCCGTCCACAGCCAGACAGTTGTCAGGGTAGGTAAAGGAAGGAACCGGTTTTGCATAGACCGTTACAGCTTTCGTTACGGTATCGCTCACACAGAGATCACTCACCTTTACTACATGTTTTATATTATAAGTGCCGTATGCATCATAGTGTTCTGCCTGGCTGGCATTCGTCGTATTGTTGTTGACAGTGCCATTGTCACCATCCCAGTACCAGCCTACGATAGGACCGCTACCTGCAAAAGTTGACTGATCGGTAAGGGTCACATCACCACCTTCACATACATTTTGTACACTGGTAGTAAAGTCCGCAGTAGGTCTCGGATAGATGGTAATACTGGCCGTGGTATCCGCCACACACCCTTCTTCAGTAATCACATTCAGCTGGATATTTTGCTGACCGGCTGCAAAAGCATGTATCACATGCTGACCACTATCCACTGCCGGCCCGGGGAAGGTCCATTTCCAGCGATTCACATCATAGCCGTTTGCACTGGTATCACCTGTAAAGTAGACGGAGTCTTTTGTACAACCGGTATGTGTATAAGAGAACTTAGCAGAAGGTTTCTTCTTTACAGTTACTGAAATTTTCACCTGTTCAGTGTGATCACATTTTTCAATCTCAGGATTGGTGTTTGTAATCGTGATATCGTAAGTGCCAGTAGTATTAAACTGGTAAGTACCAGGCAAAGTGTATTTGTAATAAGGCACCCCATTCACAATTTCCTGGCCTGTGCTGACAGGGTTCATCACCACTACGTCACTATTGGGCGCAATCACACTACCCAGCTGACTGATCTGCCACACCATCTTTGTAGGATGATAAGCCAGCAATACAGAAAGTTCTACAGGTGTATTGGTACAGGTAAATTCATTCTTTGTTTTGGCTGTATCATACTGGTTGTGAATAGTACCTACAGCATTCAGGTTATTGATGAGGGTACCGGCATTGTAGCCATAGCTTTCTGCGCCGCCCAGACCATACGTAACTGCAGTGAAGGCAGAGTCGCTGGATACCAGGCATTGTGCCTGTGCAGCCGGCCAGCGTTTGATTACGACTGAATATCCCGGCAGGTTAGGATGTGCATAAGTATAGTTCCAGTTATTATTAAGCCCATCTATTTTCAATGTCTGCGTACCCATAGTAGGGATAATCAGCGTGAGATAATTCGTCACAATTACCTCCCTTGTATTGCGATAGAAGCCGATATTTTTAATAGCCTGTTCGATCGGGCTGAGGTACACCATTTCCGGGTCCCCATTTCCACTGGTATTGGGGCATCCGCCGGAAGATGACATAAACTGTGCAACCATCACCGGCTTGTCGGATTCTATATAATCAGCTGTGGCACTGGTAAAACGATAATAGCTGTTTGCAATCAGCCCCGTCAGTACCACACCATTCCTTTTCACTACTGTAGCCGGGTCCTTCACCAGCACTTTGTAGACGTTCGTCATAAAAGTAGATGGGGAAAGGTCCGTACTGGTAGGTGCCAGCAGGTAGCGTTTACCCCATGCCTGGGAAGGGAACACCTGCTGCATATTGTTATCACCACTACCACTGCCGCCAGGTGTACAATTGATCGCAGTACGGCTGCTCCCGGAGAATACGGCAATCGGATAACAGGTATCACTTGAATTTGCAACAGAACGTACCTTCGTTCCTGTTAATTCAGGCCCTGAGCTGCCACTGGTACTACCTACCACCTGGTAGATCTGTCCTTTATTCAATGTGACCGTAAAAGGCACATTCGCAGGAAATCCGGTACGGGTCAGTGCAGAAGGAGTAATTTCTACTACAGTACTATCATGACTCGCGATCACATACATCCAGGAGAAACAGTCGGGCTGATAGTCCTGCTCACTGTTCAGCGATACATAGTAATATCCCCAGGTATTCACCGGCAATAAAGTAGTCGCACCGGAAGAAGTAGAACCAAATATATGTGCATAGGCTACGATAGGTACATTGCTCACAATATGGATGCCCTTGTACCTGAAAATACCTTCACCACCTGTACCACCAAAAGCTGGAGGTACTGAATACAAACGCGCATCGTAGGTACCGCCTTTCGGGATAAAATCACTGGCTATAACTGTATTGGCAGGGATAGAGTAAGTCCGGCTCCAGCCAAGGCTATCTACAGACACTGTTACTACAGCGGGTTGCTCTGCACTCAGGTACAACACCATCTCCTGCGAGTTGGTCCAGCCTGGCTCCATGAACTCATGGTGACCGTAGGCTGTCCAGAACTCAGTTCCCCTGTTGGAGAGGTTCTGTGCATGACCTGATAATACGAGGATGAACAACGAGAGAACTGTGAGCCACAAGGACTTTTGCATGCTGCCGCTGTTGCCCCCACCCGTAGGTGGAGAGCAATAGCAAGCAGTATAATTTAAAAAAGGATACTTCATGGGATAACTATTTTATTAGGCTTACCTGATCAGGTTTACTGAACCCTTACGATCTACCGCACTACCATCAATCAGTTTCAGTTTTACAACATAGATGTATACACCTGAAGGCTGTGCCTTACTCTTGTAGAAACCATCCCAGCCTATTTGCTGGTCATTTGATTCAAACACCTTCTCACCCCACTGGTTGAAGACCATAAAGTGTACTTCACGGATCACAGCACCATATACTTTCAGCACATCGTTCAGGCCATCGCCATTTGGAGAGAATGCATTTGGAATGTAGATACCATCGGTCAGCGTGATGGCTGATACCGGATCGGAGAGCTTGTCTTCACAGCCTTTCACTTTCACGATCAGCGTCACCTCCTGCACAGGCCTCAATCCTGTCACTACATGTTCAGTACCCTGCGGACCAGAAGAAGGATCAGACCAGGTATTACCATTGTCGGTACTTACTTCGTAACCGGTAGCACCAGGTATTGCATTCCATTTGAAGCGGATGGTGTTTACACCGATACTGTCTACTTCTACCACCGGAGCTGTCAGCTGTGGCAGTACGGTCACCTTCGCTGCAGTGCGGGATGTGCTCACACAACCGTTCTTCATCGCTTCTACATAATAGATACCAGGCGTGGTCACCGGATTGATGGTAAAGGTGTTGCCTGTATCCAGCCGTGCACCCCCTGTCCTGGCATTGAACCAGCTATAGGTTACACCGGCTTCCGGATCTTTCACCGTGAAGGTGACAGATGAGTTGTAGCATACAGTAAAGCTGTCGGTTACGAGTTTCGCCGCAGTAGGTTCGTTCGCTACCACTTCTTTCGTAGTATCACCGATACAACCTTCAGAAGTGATGATGTGCAGCTCTTCTACATAGGTACCGGCAGCAGGATATTGCCTGGTCACCTTTTGTGTAGCGGCTGTAGTACCATCTGCGAAATTCCATTTCCAGGTATTGATTGCTGCATTGTTTTCAGTAGTCACACTACCGGTCAGCTCAGCAATGTCAGCCACACAACCAGAGTAATCCACACTGTAATCCACAACTGGTTTCCTGATTACCTTGATGGTGAGCATCACTTCGGAGGTGTTGTCACAGCTTTCAATTTCAGGATGCTGCATCTTCATCGGGATATAATAAGTACCTGGTGAGGTGAACATGTAATCACCTGTCAGATCATATTTATAATAAGTCTTGCCATTGGCTACGATGCTATCCAGTGCTACAGGGTTGGTTTGAGTTACATCACCTGCAGGCAACAGGTTGCTTACCTGGCTCAGTTCCCATGTAATGGACACTGGTTTAATAGGCAGCATGGCCGTGAAGTGGAATGGTGTTCCGGCACAGGTATAATTAGAGCTGGAACCGGTACCATAGTTATTGTTGAAAGAAGTAGTCGCATTCAGGTTTCTTACCAGCGTACCGGCATTGAAACCATAGCTTTCCACACTACCCATACCATAGGTCACTGCAGTAAAGGCAGAATCACTGGTTACGATACACTGTGCAGATGCTGCAGACCATCTCTTCACTACTACAGTATATCCTGGTTTATTAGGATGAGCATAAGTATAGTCGAAGAGGTTACTGTTATCGATCAGCAGAGATGGTAAACCACCTGTTGGAATGATTACCGTGAGGTAATTCACCTCTATCGCCTGCAATACGTTGCGATACAGGCCTACAGTATTAATACCCTGTTCCAGCGGACTGATATAGAACATTTCAGGATCACCCATTGAACCGGTATTCGGACATGCTTCTTCTGATGCCATGTACTGAGCCACCATGATCGGCTGGTTAGATTCCAGGTAATCGGCTGTGTTGCTCTGGTACTGGTAATAGCGGCCATTGATCAAACCTGTCAGCGGCACATTATTCAGTTTCACTACAGTGCTGGTGTCTTTTACCATTACACGGAAGATGTTCGTACTGAGTGTAGCCGCATCATCAGAGCTGGAAGTAGGTGCTGTGAGATAGTGCATACCCCATGCCTGTGACGGGAAGTTTTGCTGGATGGCATTATCACCAGAGCTGCCCAATGAACCGTCACAACCTAACGTAGTGCGGCTGTTACCAGAGAAGACAGCTACAGGATAACATTTACCAGCTGAGTTGGTGATGGATCTCACTTTACTACCAGACAGGTCATATCCTTCCGATCCACTTATAATCGCACCCAGTACCTGGTACACCTGGCCCTTATTCAGGGTGACAGTAAATGGTACCTTGGCTGGTTTCCCCGCCAGTGTAGGCACGGAAGGGGTGATCTCAACTACGGTATTATCATTATCTGCAATGATGTAGAACCAGGAATAAGAAGTATTACTATAGTTCTGGCGGGAGGTCAGCGCATAGTATTCATAGCCGTATGTTCCTACAGGCAACAGCATGGTTGCACCGGAAGAAGCATCGCTATAGATGTGTGCATAGGCTACGATAGGCACGTCACTTTCGATACTGATGCCCTGTTCATAGAGACCTTCGCCTAAGAGACGGGCATCGCTCAATCCTGATTTAGGAATGACATCGGTAGCCAGTACAGAGTTGGCTGCTACCGTATATTCTTTCCTGTAACTGGTACCATGGATCTTCACCACCACATGTGCAGGTTGTTGTGCACTCAGGTACAGCACCATGTTCTGTGAGTTATCCACATTCATATAGTACTGGTGGCCATAGCCCACCCAGAAGCGGGTACCCCTGTTGGAACTATCCGGCAGCGCAGGGAAGTTCGGTACATCAGGCTGACTGCCTTTGAGACCGGTATACCTGTCGAGGTATGATAACTGGTTTTCAGAGATGATCTTGAAGTCAGTATCGATCTTACTGCTGTCATTCACAATCCAGGCTGAGTCATTATTGGTACGGCCCAGGTGAATTGTCTTTTCATCTGCAAATGTACCCTGCCATGAAGGCACATAGTATTGTTTGAAATCGAAATTGCTGTACGCGCCACTTGCATCAATGTCGGTATAGAAGTACATGAATTCCTGTGCAGGATCCAGGTTTGGTGGTTTCATCCCTGAGTAGCGTTTCAGTGTCAGGGAAGTTGGTACTGCACCTGAAGCTGCCCAGGTCACTTTCGCAACGGTATCTGTACCGAACATGAATGTCTGGGTAATACCAGGAGATGGTGCCGCAGGCACCGGTGTTAACAACACCGGATCTACAGCTGGCAGGAACTCATAAGCACCCATATCAGGCACACCTTCTGCCAGGGTTTGCGGACGGTATGCACCGTTTATATCGTGTGCATTGCCTCTTACCTGTACACCACGGCCATGAATCGCCCATACTTCAGGGTTATTCAGATCCGGCAGCAGGTTGTTGTTACCAGCCAGGAATGCAGGTTTGTAAACGATGGAGTGTACATCCTGGTCAGCAGCTGTCACAAAGTCATTCAGCGATGTATAGTTTACACCGGTATTGGAGTTCCTGACCAGGTTTGTACCTGAAGTATACAGTGTATTGTAATCACTATTGTGATAGCCCACACTGGTTACATACATGGCATAACCGCCACCAGTATGAGAGAAGATATTATTTCTGTAGAAGACATTGCTATAACCTGCAGAAGCGTGACCCAGGTAAGCGGCAATGTTGTTGTTGGATGAAGTAGCGGCACTCTGCACAGTATTGTTGTAGTACACGCTATTCGCATCACTGCTGCTGTATAAGCCATAGGAATTGTTACCTGAGGTAGCGATGTTGATCACGTTGTTCACGTTATTCACATAAGTAGAATACTGGTTGTACAGACCGTACATAGAACCGGTATTACCTGTGACAGCAATGATCCTGTTACCATCCATCTGTGCGGTATCTGCCTGCGATGCATCACAGCTGTAGGTATAGATACCGTAGGTAGTGGTAGTGGCATTGCTGATAGTTACAGTGTTGTGATTTGTCTTGAACGCACCATCATCATAGTAATTATAGATCCCGTATGAAGAGCTGGCCAGGGGAGCATTCATCAGCACATTGTTCCGGGTAATCACGATGTGATCTACATAAGAGCTATAGATACCATTTACATATGCACCAGCCACCATGTTGCTGTCTATCACGATAGACGATGCCTGTTCGCTCGATCCTGCACCTGTGAAGTAGATACCACTTGCACCGTTCAGGATGGTATTTCCAACAATTGCATTATTGTTTCCTTTAAAGCTGTTGGCATAGACACCTACCATATTGGTACTGTTGCTGGTAGTAGACGGCATGGTGATGACGTTGGTGAGCAGACTATCATAGGCAGTAGTACCCGCCAGTTCCACCACTCTTCCATAGGTAGAGCCGGTTGCTTTAATGGTAATATTCTTATAAGTCACATAGCTTGCGCTATCCAGTTTCAATACATAATTAGCAGCTGCAGTAGGGGCTTTCGTCAATACTACAGATCCAGGGTCGCCATTCTGACTCCGGAAGGTGACACGGCTGGTATCAGATGCACCTGGGATCTTGTGCATGCGGATCTGTTCTGTGTAGGTACCAGGTACTACATCGAAGATGACCCAGCCTGCGATACCACATTCCAGCGCTGTTACCGCCTGCTGGAAGGAAGTGAAGTTGCGGTTGCCTGTACCTGTAGGATTGATGGTATATAATCCTTTCACAAGCGGAGCATTCATATTCACGAAGGCCACTGTGGAGAATGCACTATCGGTACCGGAGCACACGATCTTACAACGGAAGTAATTGAGCATGCCCAGTTCCATCTTGTACTGAGATACATAGAGAGTATCAGATACATTGATCCATGGACCATTGGCGCTATAAGAAGCCTGCCATTGGTAGGTCATGCGGCCACCCGGTGTATTGTTTGTCAGATCGAGTGCAATCTGCGTACCCATACAGATATTACTGTTTGGTGTTACGACTGCAGTGCCAGGGTTCAATGGAGACACACATGGTACGATGTCTATTTCATAGGCACCGATATCAGGCGTAGTCGTACTCCTTGTTTTGTGCACGATATCGTTGGTAATACCTAATGGGATACCGGTATTATCCAGCGGATAGATCACAGGAGTGAGATTACCATTTGGCGCATCGGCATAGATAGGGTCTATACTGATGGTAGCGGCATCCTGACCGGTAGCAGCCTTCCAGTCTGCCAGGGTGGCCTGGTCGCTGCTGCTGTAACCGATATATTTATTGTTGCCACCACCCGCTACAAAGTAGTCGTTATGGTCAGCAAAGAACTCGGTACCGGTGGATGACAGGTAGACTGCATATTTATAGTTTGCACCGGTGTTATTGATCGTAATGATGTTATTCTTGAAATTAATACCAGTAGTAGTGCTGGACTGATAGTAGCCTCTTGAATAATAAGAAGAGCTACCACCGGTATTATCCAGGGAGATGGTATTGTGGTAGTAATTGATGCCTGGAGAGTTGTAGTTGTAAATAGCATACTGCTCGCCCGCACCAGTGGTTTTGTACATTATATTGTTCGCTACCAGTATTGGTGTATTTACATTGGATGACACACTGCTGAAGTAGATACCATAGAAGTAATTGGTAGAGGTCAATGCACCACCGAATGGATTGGTAAATTTATTTTCCAGTACATTCAGGTTAGTGTTCTCACCATAAGCATACAATCCATAATAGTAACCAACATTGGTACGGGTAGGTCGCTGGATGGTATTACCCTTCAGCAGCGTACCGGAAGTATATTCCAGGTAGAAGCCATAGTAGTAGAAATCCTGCAGTATATTGTTCCTAACAGTCGTATTGTAAACAGGATCACTGTTTCCACCTACTATTGTTATACTGTAGAAACCACCTGTCACGGTATTACTGTCAATCACGTTTCCGGTACAACGGGTAGCACCGTTACTGGTTGCATCATCATCTGCTTCATTGATCACCACACCTGCATAATCGGTATTAAATCCATCAGTTGTATTGGTAATGATGTTACAATGCTTCACAACGTTGCTGTCTGCATGGTCTATGAACTGTACACCGTAACCATAGGAACCCGTACCGGTTGCATCTATGTTCAGACTATCAAAGATGATGTGGTCTGTGTGCTTCAGTTTAATTACCGCACGTTCATCGGTGGTATTGGAACTATAGTGAATAGTATTACCATTACCCAGGAAGGTGATGGTATTGATTGCAGAAGTACCTCTTACAGAATCCAGGCTGAACTGTTCTTCATAAGGTGTACGGCCTGCTACCACGTTGAAAACTACCGGACCTGTGATACCACATTCCAGGGCAGCTTTTACCGCTGCAAAGCTTGGATAGTTGGTCGCACTGGCTGGCAATGTCTTATCTACCGTATAGATATTCGGAGGTAGTGCAGGGTTCACCGTCAGCAATACAGGCGTAGCATAAGCAGTGCTGCCGCTACAGGTTACTGCTGCACGGTAGTACAAGGTAGCCGTAGATACAATTACAGTATCAGGGTAATTGAGTGGCGTACCCAGGTTTGTCCATGGTCCTGTAGCAGTGGTAGAATATTGCCACTGGTAAGTTTGAGTGAGACCATTACTATTGCCGGTAAGACCTAAACCTACATTCGTGCCCACACATACCGGGTTCTTGTTTACAGTAGCAGTACCAGCTACCGGTGGTGCGGTACAAGGATCAGGAGTGAATTCATAGGCACCCATATCAGGCGTAGAAGTACTACGGGCAGCGCTGTTGATATCTGCTACGATGCCTACAGGGAAACCTCTGTCATTCACCGTCTGGCTGCTGGGTGCATAGTTGCCATTGGTGCTGTCCTTGTAGATAGGATTTGCTGCCAGGGAATTGGCATCCTGTGAAGAAGCCGTTTGCCAGTCAGTCAGTGTGGTCCTGTTGGCAGCATAATAACCGGTGAAGGCACTCGTTGCAGCCGGAGCCAGGTAGATATTGTTGTAATTAGATACGATATCACTGGATGTGGTACTGAAGTAGAGACCATGCTTCACGTTCTGTCCACCACGATTAATGGTGATCATGTTATCTCTCAGGTAAATACCTGCCGCCTGGGTAGTCTGGTAGAAACCCCTGGTTACATAAGAGCTGCCTGGGGTAGCAGATCCATCCAGTGAAAGTGTATTGTGATAATAGTATACGTTGTCTGAAGAACTGTTGTAGAAAGCATACACAGAACCACTACCGGTGAGGTTGTAGATCAGGTTATTGCTTACTATGTTTTCCAGCGTATTCAGGGCATCTACACTTGTAAAGTAAATACCGTAGAAAGTGCTGGTGCTGGCGGGGCTACCGCCAAATGGATTCGTGATCCTGTTTGCATTGATGTTTAATTTCGTACTCAGGTTCGTCACATAGATACCGTAGAAATTATCTACAGAAGTACGTGAAGGACGGCTGATGGTATTTTTCTCAAATGTCAGGTTGTAGGATCCAGAAATGTACATACCGTAGTAGTAGAAATCCAGGAGCTTGTTGTTGATAATCTTATTGCCTGCATTGGAGGTCGTAGAGCTGGCTACCAGTGTAATACTGTAATAACCGCCTATGATGGTATTATTGCTGAAAGTGTTATTATCAGAGTTGGTGTCACCACTACCGGTAGCAGAGGTGGCAGAAGCACTCACGACGATACCTGCATAATCACTGGAGGTAGAAGTCGTGTTGATGAGGATTTTACAATTATTGATGGTGTTGTAATCCGCATTATTGAGCAATTGTACACCAAAGCCGTATTGGCTGGAGGAACTGCCTTTGGCCTGAATCACGAGATCATTGAAAGTGATATAATCTGCGCCATTCAGTTTGATCACAGCCCTTTCAGCACTTGCCGTGCTCAGGAAAGCGATCGTATCATTATTCCCGTTGAAGGTAACGGTATTGGTAGCCGATGCACCGGGTACCGGTATCATGATCAGCTGCTCATTGTAAGCAGTAGCAGCATTTGCGGCCACATTGAATACAACGGCTCCGTCAATACCGCATTTGATATAATTGTATGCGTCATTGAAGGAGGCAAAGTTGCCGGCACCGGTAGGCAATGCTTTATTGATAGTGAAGGTACCGTGTACTAAGGACGGACTTGTAACCTGTACGCTCGTAGAGTTCGCCGAACTACTGCTGGCAGTACAGGTAACCACACAACGATAATATGTGGATGCAGTCTGCGTGGTAGTAAGTGATGACAATGTATCATTTGGAATGTTTGTCCAGGTGCTATTGTCAGTAGATTTTTGCCACTGGTATTTAAGACCGGAAGCAACTGTAGTACCGCTGAGAGAAAGTGTAAAGCTTTCGTTCAGACATACGCTGGAAGCACTGCTGGCTGCTGTACCGGCGGTGGGAGTGCCGGTACATGCAGCTGCAGGAGTCCAGTTGAAAATGATATCGGGACGGGTAGTCGATGCGGAGTTCACCTGGTTGGTGCCACAAAGACTGGTACCCGCATCCTGGTAATAGGTATGAGATCCGTTGAACGCAAGACCTGTTGTGTAAGGGAATACGGGATTATGTGTATAGGATGCCGCGCCACCACAAACCTCTATCAGGATGTTGTCCGTACCATTCCAGAAAAATCCGGAAGGAATGGGAAAGGAGTTAATCCCGACCACTGGCAGATAATCCACTGGTCCGAAGAAGTTATTGCCTACAGGCTCATAATATGAATCAGATAGTGAGGCAACAGTAGTACCAACTATCTTGATAGCATATTGTTCTGCTCCGTCTACATCGCTTCCTACGGAGGTGGCATTGAATTTAACAGCATTGATCATACCGGGGCCCATGCCTTTGGCCGTCAATTCTGAAGCTCGATAAAGATATTGGGCCCGGGTAGCCTGATACCAGTCTTGAATAGGACAAGGATAAGTTGTCGTAGAGTTGCTGCCGTTGCCCAGACCGATAGTAATATCAGTCTGTGCACGCAAGCCAATGGCCGGCAGCAACAACAATAACAGGTATAAGACAGCCCCGAGGCGTACAGAAACAGGCTTGGTTCTCATATGGTTCTCTTTTTCTATTATTTAGAGGGGTTAATGGATTAGTATAATTGCCAGCTGATCCAGCTACGGGCATCTTTTACATTCACCATATCATAGGTATTGTAGTCACTGGTCTGCACAAAGTAGTAACCGGTGCTCTCTGTGAACCTGGTGACGATGTTAGATATGGCGGTGGTGCTATAGTCAGGGATCGTATAGAAAGTGCCTCCGTAGGTGAATGTGGTAATCCCGGAAGCGTTGAACTTTGCCTTAAAAGCCGGGCCATAGTAAGAATCCTCCATGAGCCCATTGAAGTCATATCCGCTCTGTCCGAAATTTGGATAATAAAAGAGGTAGGCAAATCCCGGAATGGATGCGAAATTGTAATAATCATCCTGACCGTCTACATGAAAGCCCAAAGGCGTGATGTAGTAGGTCGCCGCATTCAGGGCAGTATTGTACCAGCGGGGGCCGGCAGTACTGTCTACGATATAGGGCTTCTTGTCACTGGTGATGGTAGCTGCTCTGCCATTCACCTTGAGACTCATGACCTGATTGTCTGCAGACCAGGACACATCTTCAAATCCATAAATGGTTTCCCCCGCATCCGTAAATGGTTTATCGAAAGAAACGCCGAGGGGTGTTAAATAATAACCGGCACTGAATTTTACGTTGGCATTTACAATCTTAATGCTTTTAAAGCTCTGGTTAATGTAGATGTCATAATCACCTTTACCGGTGTGCAGCTTTTTAAAATAAGTAAGAAACCGGGAAGAATAGTCGAAGTCCCGGTTCCGTTTTCTATCGTAATAATCCTGTGCCTCTTTGGAGGTAGCTTTGACGAGCACCGCCTTAGTGGCGTGCTGGCGTCCTGTAAGTTTAATAGTATCACCATTGCTGCTCATGCCGTCCAGAATGAACTCAAAATCGGACAGCAGACCGCCGCCATAATAACCGCCGTTGATGCTGGCATCGGGATCGCAGAGTATATGAATGTAACTGTAGGTATCAAATAGTAAACACGGTTGCTGCAGTGCCTTCAGGCGATAGCTGCTTTCACGCATGTTGTTAAGCGTAGATGAGTCCCAGTCGGAATACATCTGCACACGGTTCGCCGTATCGAACTTAAAATAAAAACTAAAAGGTACTGTGGATACAGCCGAGGGATATACAATCCCTTTCCACCCGTATTCGGCGCTGGT
Organism: Chitinophaga silvisoli; assembly: GCF_003412465.1. Classification (GTDB taxonomy): domain Bacteria; phylum Bacteroidota; class Bacteroidia; order Chitinophagales; family Chitinophagaceae; genus Chitinophaga; species Chitinophaga silvisoli. The sequence goes on along the minus strand of NZ_QTJV01000001.1, from coordinate 833,422 downwards.
AAGCGCATTACTGTAAGTACTAAGTACTTCATTAATCCTGTCATCAGGCGATTGTTTAAATACATTATCATCCTCCTTTTTACAGGCGGCAAATAATAACGCAGTAAGTAAAATATAGAGAGATAAATTTGTTCTCATAATGCATTTAGATTTTGGTGCGCATCAATAAAAAAGTGCGTTAATACTATCTCTGGTTGCTTTCTGCAATGCGTAGAAGTCTACATCGTAAGCGGACTTGTAATAGTTCACCACCATCGCTTCTTTCTGTCTCAGGGCAGCTACTGCCTGTGCCTGGGTGGTACCGTTATCACTGGTTTTGTCCTGCACACTGTTCACGATCCTGTCAAATCCTTCCTTCCCTTCTATCAGCATAGTAGAGATCATTTCTACGAAATCCTCATTTTCACTGCTCATGGCATAGGCGGTCACAAAACCATCCTGGTGCGCATCAGCATCGTAGATATTATTCCAGTTGGCCGTATAAAGCCCTACACTGATCTTTTTGAACTCGGTCGGATACATAATATTCTGGTGGAGGATGTGCCCAAATTCGTGCTCTATTACGTGAAAGATCTGCTTTACATTGGCAGTATCCCGTGGCTGGTAGCCATCCATTCCCTTGGTACGGAATTCATTGAGCAGGTACATCACTACCTTACGGCCACCTTCGGCAGTACCCAGGGTGATGGTACCATTGTCATTCCAGCTGGCACTACCTGATAGGATGAAAAATTTGGGAGAATACTTCTTGAAGAAAAGTTCTCCGGCATATTTTATATAATTATCTATCCATACCTTCATAATTGCCTGCATAGCCGGGATCACCACTTCTTCTTTAGGTGGTACCAGTGTTTTGGTCACATCAAATTCAAACTGGTCCCATTTGTACTTCACCTCTATATTGTAAGGCACGGTGAGGGAATCATGCAGCCATTTGTCTAAAGAACCCTCGACCCAGGTGTCGCCACCCAGGCCGGGGATGTCTTGCACACCACTTAGATCATCGTTTTCTTTTGAACACGCCGCCAGTGCGATCACCAGCAGGAAGAAAAAGAATGCGTTTAACGGTTTCATATATGCGAAATATTTTTTGGTTGTTATCTGGGATTTAAAGCGAGGCCTGCTGTCTGGGCAGACAATGGTATTTGCAATACACGACGGTTATCGTCAGCAGCTACCGTAGTCTTATTACCATAGATATCGTAGTGGGTTACGGTGATGCCATACCGCTGTAGATCGAACCAGCGGTGTCCTTCCTGGATGAATTCTGCTCTCTTGAAATCAAGTATTGTATTCAGCAGGGCGTTCTTACTATTGGAGGTGTTATAGTAAGTCTGGGCTTTGGCAATACTTACATCATGCTTAGTCGCATCGTAGTTTACAATGCGCTTGCTGGCAAAGAGATTCAGATCAGAAAGCACATCGGCGGTATTGCCCAGGTAAAGATTCGCCTCTGCCCTGTTGAACAATACTTCTTCGGTGGTAAACAGTGGCACCATTACATAAGGATCACCAATCGTTGCATTCACAGATGCCTTTACAAAGTATTCAGTCAGCTTTGGTACGAAGTAATCGCGGGTACCATAGTAATATATTGGATAGGTGTAGTTGCCACCGGTCACGTTATCTCCCAGAATGGAAGTTTCTATGTAGTTGTCCATACCGAAGCGGTATTGTGCTACATTCCTGCCGTACACTGACTGGGTCTCTACCAGCAGCAGGTTACATTTTTCAGTAGCCCTGGCATAAGTTTCCCACAGTACAGACGGGGTCATTGTTCTGTAGGTCGTATTCCATGGGCGCATGTAACTGGCCAGGTCGTTATTAGGGAATGTCTTGTTGGCAAACTCCACCACCTTTGCATAATCTTTTTTGAACAGGTAAAACCTGGTAGCAAAGGCATAAGCCGCCGATTTATTGAAGTGGTAATGAGGAACCTGGTATTTTTCATCGTTAATCAGCGGGATGCCGGCCAGTAAATCTCTCTCTATATTGTCATACACTCCGGCAACCGTGCCACGGTTGTATTGCTTGAATACTATTGTCTCAGGCTCCGTTACATAAGGGATACCCGGATCAGTAGCTGCAGTGGCAGGATTATAAAATCTGGAGAAGAAGGTCACCAGCATAAAGTGAGCATAAGCCCTTGCTACCAACGCCTCTCCTTTTTGTGCCTGATACTGGGTGGTATCAGCAGCGTTCTCACAGGCCTTGAGTGCATTGTTACAGGCAGCTATGGCTTTGTAGCATGCTGTCCAGTACCACTCAGGAGAATCTTCTTTGATGTCGTTTACATCATTGAAGAAATATGGATCTTCATTTGTCCTTTCTACAACCCCGGCACCTTTGTCTGTTACATTGTCAGACATCGCTTCACAAAACACGATATAATTGGCCTGCGGATAAGCAGTACCTAATAACTGAGATACCTTTTGCGGTGTATTTAATTCTGTCCAGGTACTATCAGGAGATTGGTCCAGATATTTACTGCAGCTACTCATAGCAAGCAGGCCCAGACTGATCAATGATACCCGTGTAAAATTTTTCATGTTAGTCTTCTTCTTTTTAGAGTCCTACTTTTAATGAAAGTGTGAATTGCTTTTGGATAGGCTGTGCTACACCTCCGGTGTTGAAGAATTCAGGATCCTGTCCTCTCAGCTTACTGTCTGAATAAATCAGCCATGGGTTGATGGCAGCAGCAGTTACGGATACATTGCTAAACCCGCCTTTCCTGATTAGGTGCTGCGGCAGCTGATAAGTGAGGGAAACTGTCTTCAGGCGGATCATATCTCCTTTGGCCACTCTGTCGGTCGAATAGTTATAGTTGTTATATGGGTAAGTGCCGTAGATCACATTTTGCTCCAGCGCATCGAGTATAGAAGGTGTTCTTGTCACGGCCTCGTCTCCAGGCATTACCCAACGGTCATAAAACTCCTTAGGCATCGCGTCCAGATCAGAATACGCTGTTTTGAAAGCAGGGTATAACCTGATCTTGTTGCCCCATTGATAAGTGACAAATACATTCAGGGATAAATTCTTGTAATGGAAAGTATTGGACAGACCACCATTGGCAGGGGGATCTACCGGTCCCTGGTATACGAGGTGAGAGGTATTCAGGTCCTGCAGGTAAACATCGCGGCTTAGCTGACCATCCTGGTTCAGGAAGAGGGGATAACCATTCTTTGGATCCAGCCCTTCGTATTTAATAGAGAACAACCCTCTTACAGGATATCCTTCTTTATTACCTCCCTCAGGCACTACCAGGTCAAAAATGGAAGGGATGTTCTTGGCATTGGTGATCCTGTTGGTATTGTATCCGAAGGTTACATTCGCTTTCCAGCCCCAGTCTTTCCTGCGCACGATATCACCACCTACCAGTATTTCTATACCCTTTGAATTCATATCCGCATAGTTGGCGGCCTTGTACAGTTCACCACCTATACCTGATGTCTTGATCAGGCTGATCAGGTCAAAGCTCTTTTTGGTGTATGCATCTACAGTGAAGTTGAGTCGTCTGTCAAAGAAGGTACCATCCAGTCCGATGTTAGTGGTATACATCTTCTCCCAGGTGAGGTCATCATTCTGCAGGTGCGCAATCTTGATCACAGATTCTACTTCGTCGAGGTGACCACGGTTTGTATTGACGGTCTGGTAAACAATATTGGAGTTGGTAGCGGGTCCCATACTGGCAGTGAGGCCATAGCTGGCGCGCAATGCAAGGTAATCTACCCAGCTGGCTGGTTTCATAAATGCTTCCTTGTCGATGTTCCAGCTACCCGATATACTCCAGGTAGGCAGCCAGCGTGCATTTTTAGAACGACCCAGTTTGTTCGAACCGTCGTAGCGGGTAGTTCCTGTCAGGTTATACTTCTCCTTGAAAGCATAAGTAGCAGTGGCGTAAAATGCTGCAAAGCGGTCATAGTCCTGGCTCATACCATAGTACGGAAAATTGCTTTCGATGGTCTGTTTCAGGATGCGGGGATCTGTGAACGCCACACCACCATTCTCATACTGGTAACCATAACCGGTGTTCGATGAGTTCTGTCTGTCAGCATACTTTACCTGCTGCCCTACCAGTACGTTCAGGTTATGCCTGTCTGCTACATTGAGGGAGTAGTTCAAACTGTTACGGAAATCGTAGTTCACAAGCAGGTCTTCCGTACGGTTGTAGAAACCACCATATGGCAGTACTACCTGTGGCAATGCATCAGGGTTGTCCGGGTCACGGTAGAGGAACTTATTGTTCTCTGCGATAGTAGAGTTACCATTTGCACGGTAAGCATTGGCCATATTACTGTTCTCCGTGATCTGGTGTTCACGTGAGGACTTCACATAGCGCAGTGCACCTACCAGTTCATAGCGAAGGTTCTTCGCGAGCTTCCAGGAGAAGTCTCCCTGCAGGCGAAGGTCCATCATGTTTATTTTGAGGTAATTGTTTTCTACTTCAGTGAGAATGTTGAAGGGTGCAAAGTTTCTTCTGAAGTATTCCCTTTTACCACTTTCGTCAAAGGCAGTCAGCGTACGGCTGGTGTTCAGTGCATAGCTGAATGGATTGATATCAAAGTCGCGGTCGTATTGGCCTTCCACAGGGTTGCTGGTACGGCTCAGGGCACCGGGTGCTTTTTGCTGACGTACGGAGCCTAAGACAGAGAAGCCGGCCGAAACCTTTTCGGACAACTTATAGTTGTTCCGGAAGTTGAGTGTGTACCGGCTTACCCTGTCGGCTACTGTCCAGCCATTATCGTGATAATAGCTGGTGGAGAAATAGGACTGAGACTTGTCTGTACCGGAGGAAATACTGAGGGAGTGCTCCTGGATAAAGCTGGTGCGGAACAGGATGTTGAACCAGTCAGTATTGGCAGAAGCATATCTCAGCAGGAACTGCCGCTTTGCCTCCGGGGTGTTTTCTAAGGGAAAGTTGCCGTTTTCATCTGCATTCAGCTGCTCATACATCTTTCCATAAACCCCGTTATCAGCACGGGAAAGGATATCTGAAGTCAGCGCACCTTTGCGTTCCAGCTCTGCCAGTACTGACATCTGCTGGGCTGAGTTCATGATATTATAATTACCATAGTTGGGTTTCAGCTGTGTGCTGAAGTTGCCGCTGTATACGACATTTGGCTTACCTACCCTACCTTTCTTCGTGGTGATCACTACCACCCCGTTCATTGCACGGGCACCATACAGCGCAGTAGCAGCAGCATCTTTGAGGATATCGAAGCTTTCAATATCGTTGGGGTTCAGACCTGCTACAGAAGACCCCATCAATGTGGTAGGGTCGCCACTGGAGAGCTGATCATTACTGATGTTTACCACATCTTCCAGCACGACCCCGTCTACCACCCACAAAGGTTTGTTGTCACCATTGATAGAGGTAGCACCACGTACACGGATCTTGGGAGCAGAACCAAAAGTGCTGGATACGTTTTGAATAGATACACCGGCTACACGACCTTCCAGCATACGGCTTACATCGGGCATCCCATCTATCTTTGCGTCCTCCATTTTAATACGGGTAGCAGCACCAGAAAACTTATTTTTATCAATGTTTTGAAACCCGGTTACAACTACCTCCTGTAGCTTGGTTGTTTTTTCTTTCAGAAGAACGGTCAACATGTCTCCTTTGAAAGTGGCCATGGCAATCTCTTGGGATTCGTAGCCAGTGAGATTGATGACGAGAACGGCATTAGCCGGAATATTTTTCAGCTCGAACACACCTTTATCATTGGTAGTAGTCCCCCTGGTTGTCCCTTTAATCATTACTGCTACACCTGGCAGTGGTTCGTTGTTAGCGGTGAGCACGACACCTTTAATGTCTTGTGTGCGGAAGGCCACGGCATGGCCTGTGCTGGTTACACTTGAATTAATCTTCTTTTCTGCCTGGCGGATGATGATACGATCATACAATACGGTATACGACAGAGAATAAGGTTTTAATAATCTATTGAGGAGCGTTCCTACCTTCTCATTATGAGCATTCACATCGACCTTGTCGATGGCGGTGACAGAGTTGCCGGCGTATATAAATGATACGTCAGCGAGATTCCCGATCTTGTCCAATGCTTCTTTTAGCAACACATCTTTTAACTCAAGGGATATTTTCTTTTCAAGTGCATCCTGTATACCAAAACCGGAAGCGTGTATGGATAACAGTGACACCAACACGGTTAGTTGAAGGAATAGGGTCGCCTTTTTAAGCATTGGTCATAAATTGTTTTGTGCGTTTCAGGAAATAGAATGCCCATTCCGGCTCTTGTGAAGCCAGGGCAATAGCGCACCTGCTGCGGTGCAGGACATAGTTTTTTCAGTGGATTAACCGATTTTTCGAAAATGGTTACCCGGACGGCGTGCGTTTAGATTTCGTCATGTTTTTGCGATTCATTTTGGTTGTTGCAATGTTTGCTTTTCACAGTAAAATGGCTAACCTCTATTGGGTTTCACAGCGATCACAATAGGCCGATTGTAATCATGCAGTACAGGGTCAGGTGGCCAGCCTGTAGCAGGGTTGCGTACTAACCCCGGCAAGGCGCACCTTCACAGTACAAAAATGCTAGTTCTATCCTCTCATAAGGTTGTCTCGGTTAACTGTTTGTGTCTCTTTTTCCGATTTCGTTTTTTTTCTACTGACAGCTACCTCCACTGATGGTGAATCCGTTTCCGGTGCTGTCTTTTTTGATCCTGGCGTTCAACGATAAAGCAATTACGTTCAGGGCTTTCTCCGGTTCATCAATAGTATTGAAATCACCATAAAAGGCGCAATGCTGTAAGCGTTTGTCTACTGTAACATTAATATTGTAATACCTTTGCAGGTCGTTAACCACTTTCATCAATTCAGTGCCGTCGTACATAAATCGGCCCTGTTGCTTCTGTAAATAAAATCTCGCATCATCGGAAGCTTCTGACATTTGCAGTTGGTCGGTAGTTTTGTTGTAAACGGCCCTTTTATTGGCGGTGAGGATGACTTCCTGACCATCTTTACTATTTCCATCTATAGCCTGTACCTGTACCATTCCTGTCAAAACCACCACTTTTGCTTCCCGGGGATCCCTGGCTTCTATATTAAAAGAAGTCCCCAGCACCCGTGTGTTTATTAACGGCGACGCAACGACGAAAGGATGAGCATTGTCGTGCTGTACATCGAACAGCGCCTCTCCTGACAATACTACTTCGCGCTTCGCCTTACCATAATCTCCTTTATATTTTAATGAGGACCGGGGTTCCATGAACACCTTCGATCCATCCGGCAACGTCACTTGCTTTCGTTGCATCCCTGATAATACAATCAATTCCTTTACGGGCGGATGTGATACCTCGTAGTATCCTATCCCTGCTGCCAGTACCAGCATTGCCGCTGCCGCTACCTTCCACCATAGTCTTCTTACTATAGGCTGTAGTTGTGGCTTTGCCGTGATGCGCTGATGGATATTTCTCAATATCCTCTCAGAGTCCTCCCTGGCCAGTACCGGTTCGGCTGTAAACAGGTCCGCATTGAATTCCTCCGCGGCTAGTTCCTGTAATTCCGTAAGATCTTTTTCATCCAAATATTGCAGTAACCACGCTCTGTCTTCCTGTGTCCAGTCTCTATTATGCAACAGATGTTTGAGGTATTCCTTCCTGTTCTGCACTATTTTGATTGCTTATTTATACTAAATACGCAGAGGTGGTAATTGTGGGTGGGTTGTTTTGGAAAAAAATTTACATATTCTTAATACTAATATGTTGGGTAAAAAGATTTGTGAAAAGATACAGTTGTAAATTGCAGGAATAACGGTACCTCTTTATGCAGGTATATACGAAAAAAAACAGGCCCTCCTGTAAAGAGAGCCCGGTCAGAACAGTGTAAAGCTCATCCTAGTCGTGATAATTCAGGAATAGGAGGAATAACACTATGTATTTATGTTCTTTGTTTTTTTGAATATATTCATTGAGTTTAGCCATAGCTATAGACAGATGTTCCTTCACCGTATTCCGGGAAATATTCATCTCTGCCGCCACCTCATCATAGGTCTTCCCTTCCAGTTTGCACATGGTTACGATCTTTCTTTTCTTGGGAGAAAGCTGTGCAATCGCCTCTTCGAGCAATTGATACTGCTCTTCATACACATTATTATTATCCAGTCCTAAATCCTCGTCCGGATTTATATTATAAAGCTCCTTGTGAATGGTTTGCTCGCGCAGTTTGCGCCTTACATAATCTACCGATAAATTAAAACTGATTACAAATAACCATCCGGCCACCGATTGGGTAGCATTAATTTCCTTTCTCTTCTCCCACAACTTGGTAAATACCTCCTGGAGAATATCCTCAGTTCCAATTGGTTCCTTTACAAACTTGAAAATGTTACGGTACACTGCCTGGTGATATTTCCAGTACAGCGAATCAAAAGCACTAACATCGTCCTGTTGTAACAATACTACTAACTCGGCATCTTGTGTATTCATATCACGACATTTATATAACTCGTGTTTTTATAATACAAGTTATATGGCTGTTTAAATGGGTCCGGGTTTCAATACAATGGCTCCATCAATCCGACAGATAAAATAGTAACATTTCTTTTTATTGTGCACTATTTTATAATAAAAAATTAAATTAAAACTATTTGGAATGTATTTGCCCTTGGAATATCGATGCAAAGTAATGTACGTATTAAAAAGCAAAACCACCAGTTAACAAATGTAACCGGTGGTTTTACTATTGGCAGGGTTTGCTGGTCACAACGCAGCCACGCTGTAACTGCTTCCCAGGCCTTTTTTGCTTAGCAATTCATCATCAGTATTTTACAATCTTTCTTGTTGTTGTTTCCTGACCATTGAACACTCTTACAAGATAAATACCCGGAGCTGTCCTGGACAAGTCTATCTTGTCGCCGCTCACAATACGTTTTGGCGCTACGATAGTCTTGCCATCCAGCGTATAGATGCTTACATACAGGTAGCCATCTTTAGACGGACCTTTCACCTGTACTTCGTTAGCTGTTGGGTTAGGCGTTACTGTGAGTGTAGTTTCCAGTTTAGCCTCTTCCGTTACTCCCTCCTGTACTTTCTCTGCAGAAGCAGCAGGCGCTGCAGTGGTACGGGCAGCTGATGCCGTTGAAGCCCGTACGATCAGGGATGTGGTCCAGTCATTCAGGTTTACTGTAGAACCGTCAGACAGACCTACAGATACCAGGCAGGACCAGTCGCCCCTGAACAGATATGCATCGCCGGAGAAGTTGATATCTTTATACAGGATCACTTCGTAACCGCTCGCTATCTTCATAGAAGAAACGTCGTCATTAGCCGCACCCAATGCAATCAGGTCAGCCATGTTGTAGCTACCTACACCCAGGTTGATCGCATAACCGTTATAGTTACAATCCTTGTAAATAGTAGCTGCAGCAGATGATGGCGTAGACACTGTACCCGTGATCTGGTAACTACCCAGTGATCCATAATTGGAGTAGCCGGTAGTAGCCGGATCCAGGTAGCCTGTACCTGTGATAGATAAATAATAAGTACCGGCAGCAAGTGTGGTACTCAGGGTAGCTGGCAAACCAGCAGGGTTGCCGGTAGCTACTACGCTTCCGCTACTATTGTACAAGGTAGCCAGGATATCGAGGTTAGGCTGACGGGTAGGTGTCGCAATGCTCAGAGACAATGCTCCCCCACCTGTAGTGAAAGAGAAGAAGTCCTGATCGCCGGTACGCTCTATTACACCACTCTTGTTTACAGCACCGCTGGTACTTACACCCAGTGAAGAAGCAGTAGCAATTGTACCACCATAATCATCTGTTCTGTAACCCACACCATAGGTAGCGCTGGAAATCTTAGCCAGATCATCCTCCGTGTTGTTCGCATACTGGTATTCACCCTTGCTCCACTGGCAAACCGGTACATAGTAACCGGCACCCATGATTGGTGCCCAGGTTCCATTACCCAGGTAGTAACCTTCAGATGGATTAGTACGGCCATCATGCCCAAGGCCAAATGTATGGCCTACTTCGTGTGAAGCTGCATCACCGGCACCTTTTACACCACCGTTGAATACCCAGCATGGCGTTTCATTACCCCAGTTGAAAGAACCGATGTAAGCTACGCCGCCACTACCAGGAGCAGCAGTATTGGTTGGTGTGAAAATGCAACGCATTCTTCTGTTAGCAGGATATGAATTGTACACTGCTTCATCATTGGTAATGTTCAGCTGGAATGGACGGTAATCCTCACTTACCAGTTCCCATACTTCCAGCTGTTCAGCTTCGCTCAGGTTTGCAGGAGCCGCATTGATGGTCACACCATTGTTCCAGTAAGAACTGGTTACAACCTGACCATCAAAATCCAGCAGGACTACACCATTTGCGTTTGGTAAACTTTGCAGTGAACCCAGCGCAGCAACACTGCTGGTAGCAGGAGTAGATGCCACCTTAGCATTTCCCTGGGGAGCAGGTGCCGGTGTGTAATCAGTACAAAGTACTGAATCCAGTGGTACCTGTTTCACATAGGCGGTTCCGTTTTCTGTATAATATTTATAACTGGTTTTGGTTTTGCGAAGAATAACGAAACCACGTACCTCTTCACCTTTTACTTCCAGGTAGAAGGAAGAACCAGCTACGCCATCGATTTCACCCGCTACAAATTCCTCTGTTTTGTTATCTGTACGGCGGGCGTTTACTTTACCGGTCAATACAGTATTAGGACCTACTTTTAACTCTGCAGCGCTGGTCAGACGTGCATTAGAAGATTTTGCCTGTGCTCTGATATCGTCGCGAAGGCCCGCAGGTGAACCTAAGCGATAAGGTTGTTGTTGCCCGAAAGCAAGTGCCGCCGACATCATCAGCATGGTTGCGCCAGATAGAAATTTTACAATTGTGCTCATAAGGGTTTACGTTGATAGATTAAACAAATGCTCTTTTACAATTTTGTAATCTTGAACCAGTTCAGATTCCAGCCTCCGGATTGGGCGTAAATACCGAAGTTGTAAGTACCGGCATTGATAGTTACGGTATGGGAAACCGTAGTCCAGTTCTGCCAGCCACCTGTAGACGGAATATCCAGGTAACCTAATATGGTAGAACCTGCATTCAGGTCAAGGGAGAGACGACCACCACCACTCTGGGAAGCTACACGGTATTCAATTTTGTAAGTACCGGTAGTAGGAATGGTAATGCTGTTGTAAGCCATCCAATCGCCAGTGTCGATGTAACCAACATTTGAACCACCATTGGTATCGGTAGTGGTTTCTGTTTGTACACCAGACATAGAGCTGTAAGATTCTGCTTCTACCTGTTTTGTAAATGTGCTGGTACCACCACCATCTTGATATACTCTTACATAATCCACATACATTTTAGCAGGGAATGCAGCGTTATTGATGGTGAAACCTGGCCAGTTACCGCCAACAGCGAAGTTCAGGATAATGAAGAATGCCTTCTGGAATTCTTCAGTGCTGCCTACATTGTTAGCGATGTTGATTTCATTGTACTGAGCACCATCTACGAACCACTTAATATAAGTAGGGGTCCATTCGATGGAATAAACGTGGTAACCGGTCACGGACACAGGTGTATTGCTGCCATAGTCAGCCTGGCCACCATTCGTACCTACCCAGTGTACAGTACCGTACACGTTGGGATCTGTGTTGATGTGCTCCATGATATCGATCTCACCGCAGGCTGGCCAGCCTACAGAACCGATGTTGTCGCCCAGCATCCAGAATGCAGGCCATGAACCGGAAAATGAGGGCATTGCAATACGGGCTTCAATTTTGCCGTATGTCCATGATTTTTTGCCCTGAGTCTTCATACGGGTGGAAGTGTAACTGGCACCGCCGTAGCTCTCGTTTTTTGCGGTGATTACCAGTTGTCCATTCTCGATACTGGCATTCTCTGCCCGGTAGTATTCCAGCTCGTTGTTGCCCCAGCCGCCGGCACCTGTCTCAAATACCCAGTCAGGGCCAATGCTGCTGGTGAACTCGTCGGCCCATACCAGTTGCCAGTTTTGTGCCATAGCTGCGCTACCTGTCAGCGCCAGCATGGCGGTTAACAATAGAGGGAATTTCAAGGATCGAATCATAATTGAGGGTTTTGGTTTTAAATGGTTAATAAAAAAACGATATGGTATATCTAAAGCCTTATTGTTTTACAAACTTTTGAGTGATTCGCTTTTCACCTTTTGTATAGGTTAACAGGTAAGTACCGGTTGGTAATCCGGCTACTGCGATCTGCTGTACCCCACTCTTTACATTTAGTACCTGCTTGCCATTCAGGTCGTAAACAGTGAGGTAACCACCTGGTTGGGTGTACTCACCCCTCAGGTGCAGATCGCTTGCTACAGGATTAGGGTATATAATCACGCTGCTCTCATGCGTATCTGCAGCGGTTATGGTAGTTGTGCCTGCTGCTGATTTCGCAGCTGAAGATACTTTGGTAATCTTAATCCAGTTCAGGTTCCAGCCGCCTGCCTGTGCATATATGCCCAGTGCATAGGTACCCGCTGTAACGCTCACATTGTGTGAAATAGTGGTCCATGTCTGCCAGCCTCCGGTAGATGGTACATCCAGGTAGCCCAATACCGTTGATCCTGCATTCAGGTCCAGTGAAAGACGACCACCACCGCTGAGGGAAGCTACACGGTATTCAACTTTGTAAGTGCCGGAAGTAGGAAAATTAATATTAGCATAAGCCATCCAGTCGCCGGTATCAATGTATCCTACATTCAGACCACCACCTGAATCAGTAGTAGTTTCCGTCTGTACACCTGACATAGATGTATAATTCTCGGCCTGTATAGTTGTAGAAGTGCCACCGCCGGTATTACCCTGCAAGAATGCCAGTTCAGTAGCAATAGCCGATACGAGTGAATAGGTTCCTGTTGCATCACCTGACAGTTCCCAGATCATAATACCGCCACCTGAATTGTAAGCCAGGTCGGTTTTAGCTTTGATCGTATTGATACCATTGTAACCAACGCCACTATACGTATCGCTGTATGGATCAGCCCCTCTTGCTATCAGCGCTGCATAAGTTTCCCAGGAAGGACGACCGTAAAACGGTACACCCAGAATAGCCTTGCCGGCAGCCAGGCCCCTGCCCTTCCAGTATGTGATAGCCTGTGATGCATAAGAATAAGTAGAGTGATCGTAGTTGTTATAATCATAGGCCATGATGTTCAGGAAATCTACCTGTGCAAATACGCTGCTCAGAATACTCTCTCCACCTGTACCTACTACGGCAGCAGTCAGCAGTTTACCCTGGTTATGCAGCGCTGTAGACAGCTGGGTCATGAGCGATACATAGTTGTTCGCAGAAGCGCCCGCATCAGGATATTCCCAGTCAATATCCACACCGTCCAGACCGTATTGGTTTACGAAACCAAGCAGATTGTTTACGAACGTGGTACGGTAACCACTGTTTGCCGCAATGGATTCAAAACCACTGTCATCACCATTGTTCCAGCCACCTACTGCTATCAGTACTTTCTTTCCGTTTGCATGGGCGAGAGATACAAGACTGGAAAGCTTTGAAGCATTCTCTATAGCCTGCAGACCACCTGTTGCGGTAGGCAGTAAAAAAGCATAGTTGATGTGCGTTAGTTTGCTATACTGTATAGCATTCACATCACCAGACCATGAAGGCATATATCCCACCACTTTGAACTGCGAGAATGCCTGTGAAGAGAAGATAAGGGTTGCAATACTGAGGAATGCAGCCCTTATCCATTTGTTTGTTTGCATATGGTTTATTTTGAGGGAGTGAAAAAATTAATGTTTGATAAATTGACGGGTAGTACGATTACCATCTTTTGTAAACACCAGTGTATAAGTTCCGGGTGTCAACTGAGAGATATTAATCGTATTGCTTGCAGGCTTTACAATCATGACCTGGTGCCCGGACATATCATAGATCTGTACCAGTGCATCCCTGATGTCTGCATTGATTTTTAATTCCTGCCGGGCAGGGTTTGGATAGATCTTAAATGCCGTGGGTGTTACAGATGCTGAAGCGGCTACTCTTGCAGTTGATACAGGTGTGATGCTCCACCAGTTCAGGTTCCAGCCACCTGATTGGGCATAGATCCCGAAGGCATAAGTACCGGCAGTGATACTTACAGTCTGGGATACAGTCTGCCAGGTTTGCCAGCCGCCCGTTATTGGTACGGTCTGGTATCCCAGTATAGTAGTGCCTCCATTGAGGTCCAGGGATAGCTGCCCACCTGTTGATTCACTGGCCACGCGATAATCTATGCGATAAGTGCCGGTAGCCGGAATCGTAATATTGGAATACGCCATCCAGTCGCCGGTATCTATATATCCTACACTTAAACCACCGTCCGTATCAGTTGTGCTTTCGGTCTGCACACCAGCCATAGAACTATAATTTTCGGCCTGGATTTTAGTGGTAGTGGCAGGGGTAGCAGAAGAGATTTTCAATGAACTGATGAGGTCATTAAAGCTGTTATTTACCAGGCAGCTATTATTTGCATTCACCAGCAGGGAACTACCACCATAATTATCATTTGCATACACAGTCGTCTGATACCCGCTGTTCACCTGTATAGAAGAAATATCATCGTTCAGGATGCCATGTGATAATAATTGGGCAAGGGTATAATTGCCTGTTGGCAGACTAATACCCAAACCACTATAATTGCAATCCTTATAAAAAGTAGCGGCGGCTGTATTCTTACTACCACCACCAAACACACTATTCACTGCAGTGGCATAACTGGCAGTAGCACCTGAATTGTCAATATCATCGTACAACCAGATGAAACCTCCACCCAGTTTACTGCTACAACTGCTCTTCCATCCATTCAATGTGCTGGTCACCTGTGAAGTAGATTTTTCTGCATCCCACAAACCTGCATAAACAGGAATAGCGCCGAAGTTCCAGCTACTACTGCAGGGGCTGTTGCCTGCCCCACCGGAATAACATTGCAGGTCTACCCGGGTAACGGTGCCGGCCAGCTGATTGTTTGTATTAGTAGCTACGCTGGTCCAGTAACCGGCATTAATATATGGTACCAGCGTTACCTTATATCCCAGGTTACCTAACATTAGGGCCAGGGCTGTGGAGGAACTTACATCATAAGTGCTTTCATCGTCAAAAGCAATGGCATCTACGGCAGGAATGGCATTTTTCAGTGCCTGGAAATTTTTGTACAGGATGCTGGTACTACCGGTACCCTGTGACGCGATCAGGTTTTTAATGTTCGCAAAGGTGCCGGAACCCCATGCGCTGATACAAAACTCTACCCTGTTGATAGTAGTCGGAGCTGACTTGAGCAGGGCAATATCATTTGCAAAATTGGGGTAGGTACTGGCACCTATATATGATCCGTTTTGCACTAAGGGGAATTCGGCATTGAAGTTAAAGTTGCCGCTGGCATCGATATGTATGGTCCATACCACTACATATGTAAAACCTGAATTTTTGAGTTCACTGATGGAGTAGTTTCTGTTTTTATATACAGGTCCACCAGCATAAATACCTGATTGAGCAAAGAGCGAAGAGTGACCCAATAGCGCTACAAGCAGCAGTACGATACAGTTCTTAGCATTCATAATGAATGATTTTAGCCTGTTAGTAAATGGTAGTGGTATCTGTTTATTTTCCGCCAGGCCAGCCAAAGGCAAATTCCTGACTCAGAAGGGTCTTTAATGAAATAACAAGGATGCACTACCTGATCAATGAGAATCAACGTGGAAAAAAATGAAGAATAAAATGGTAGGAGTGTAAAGGTTTAGCTCATGCAAGTTCAGTTTTAAAACGTGAAAAAAAGCCGCATCGGAGACCGCCCCGCTTCGGGGGCGGTTCCTGCGGTGAGGGAAAAGTAAAAAATCTTACTGCGGTAATTTTTCAAAAACCAGAATTAGGAACTACGGGTTTTTAATCACCCGCAGTTCCTAACTTATTAAAAGGATAGATGGAGCGTGTCCGCTCAGTTAATTACATTTTAATCACTTTCGCAGCACCATTGCGACCGGTTTTCGCATTGGATGTTTTCAGGATCCATGTACCCTGGGGCAAACGGCTTACATCCAGTGTAATCACCTGTGCTCCTTTGGCACCAGCCACATATTCTTTCCTGATTACCGGGGTGCTGCCATTGATGTTCCACAGTTCCACCCAGATTTTTTCGCCGGCAGCAGCAGTTAAGCTTACCTGCAGGTTATTTCCTGTTACAGGGTTAGGGAACACGAGGATCTGGTCTTTGGCAGTTGTTTCAGCCGCAACTACAGTTGTATTGGTAGTTCTCGCAGCAGAAGCAGTACAAGCACCCAGTGGTTGCCACCAGTAGTCAGCAGTACCCGGAGTCACATTGTACAGGCTATTTGCAAGGCTTACATACAGGTAACCGTTGTATACTACTTTATCACCTGCATTATACACAGAAGGATAAGGCTGGTAAGTAGCGACACCTGCACAGTTGCCGGTGCTGGTAGAACCGCTTACAGTGATGTTAACAGCAGCGCTGGTAGTGGAATTGCCACTGTTGTCAGTCGCTTTTGCTGTCAGAGAATAAGTACCCGCAGCTACGTTGGTCCAGCTGTAAGTATAAGGTGAAGCAGTCACCGTACCCAGCAGCGTCGAACCGTTGTAGAATGCTACGCCCGCGATAGTGCCATCAGCATCAGATGCAGCAGCAGTGATAGATACAGAAGCAGGGGCAGTAAATGAAGCACCTGCAGATGGAGAAGAGATGCTTACCGTTGGAGCAGCACCACCACCGGTGTTACCACCGCCGGAACAATCACCTGTATATGTCCATACCTGGCTATCGCCAACGTGCGTATCAGGCTGTTCGCCCTGTGTCCACCATTTAGCAGTGTAAATTTTACTGTTGTACACCACCTTGGTACCACCGGTGTAGATACCGGTAGCAGTCCAGGCAGCGATACCGTCGCAAGTACCGCCACCTGTGCTACTTGTTACTACAACTGAAACAGCAGCAGAAGTCGTTGTTGCACCGGCGTTGTCTGTCGCCTTTGCCGTCAGAGAATAGCTGCCTGCTGCCACACTATTCCATGTATAGGTATAGGGACTGGTAGTAGATGTACCCAACAGTGTAGAACCGTTGTAGAATTCTACCTTGGCTATTGAACCATCGGAATCAGTAGCAGAAGCTGTGATAGTCACAGAAGCCGGTGCTGTAAATGAAGCATTCGCAGCAGGAGAAGTGATGCTCACAGATGGTGACTGATTACCACCGGTAGAACCAAAGAAGAATGGATAATAATTGCTGGCGAATTCTTTGTTATTCACCGCATCCCAGTTGATAGACCAGGTCATGATACCACGCAGACCGGAATAACCAGCGCTGTTGCGTAAGGTATAAGTACCACCATAGGACTGACCCTTTACTAAATAATTCAGCGCTTTCAACACCGCAGCTGGTGCTGTATAACCGCTACCTGCTGCACCCGGAGCCGCTGGCAGACCGAAGGCTACCTGGTCAGGACGCAATGCAGGGAATGTCTGGCTGGTACCGGCAACCGGGAAACCAGTCATCAGCATTTCTGTCATAGATACGATAAAGTCAGCTGTAGCAGAGCTGTATACTTTATTATCCAGGGCAGTTACTGAACCGGTGTTGTACAGCTGTGGCTGAATCCAGGACAGCTGATCTTTCAGACCATAAATGATAGGCAGGTAAGCACCTACCAGTGGAGAATAGGTAGCACCGTAGGCAGTCTGCACATAATATGTTTCAGGTGCCATGGTCAGCAGACAGTTTTTACCCTGTGCCGTACGGTAAGAAATAATCTCTTTACATGCAGCGATCAGGTTTACCACTTTAGCAGTAGTAGGCGCAGTAAAATTATTATCACCATTATCCAGCTGGAGGGAAGTACCACCTTCGATATCCAGGTCGAAACCATCGAAGTTGTATTTGTCTAACACAGCTTTCATGCTGGAAATGAAGCTGGCTTTAGCTGTAGCAGAAGACAGCAACAGGGTACCATTTTCACCGCCGATAGACAGTAAAACCTTTCTACCCTGTGCCTGTAAAGTAGCAATGTCAGATTTGATTTCACTTTCAGAAGTAAGACTTGCATCAGGAGTGAAACTTACTGTAGCGTAGTCACTACCTGTAGTAGCAAATGCAACTTCAATTACATTATATCTGGAATCAACATCTTTCAGACGGATGTATGGTGCAGAAGCCAGGTTCCAGTCATGCCAGTAACCTACCAGCACTTTGCCTGAAGAGTTGTCAGAAGAAGTTGTCTTAACAGTTAGGGCTACTGCGGCAGAAGTGGTGGTAGCACCAGCATTGTCGGTAGCAACGGCAGTGATGGAATAGCTACCTGCACTTACATTGCTCCAGGTATAAGTATATGGAGCAGCAGTAACAGTACTTAACAGCGTAGCACCGTTATAGAATGCCACTTTGCTCACAGATCCATCGGCATCAGCAGCAGTAGCTGTAATAGTGATAGATCCACCGGCAGTATACGAAGCGCCACCGGCAGGAGAAGTGATGTTCACAGTTGGTGACTGGTTAGTAGTACCCGTACCATTTGCAAATACAGCGTTCAGTTTATTTACCAGCGGAGAGGTAGTAGCAGGACAATAAATCAGTTTGCCCTTAGGCGTAGTACTGCTGGTCATATTCAGCATGTCGCCGAATACCTGCCATACGATCACACCTGCCAGGCCATTGTCATTGATGTATTGGGCTTTCAGGCCAATAGACTTTTCGTTGTCATAGCTCAGGAAGTAATTGCCTTTAGTCATATAAGGCACCTTGGCATTGTCATCCCAGTGGTCAGTCCAACCAGAGCCGGAGCCGGTTTGCTGCAGGATGTAGCTGTAATTGGGAGTACCATCCCAAAGGTTCAGCGCCCAGTTGGTATAGTCAGCGCAGGTGGAGATAGGACCATCCGGTTGTACGGTTTCAGCACGTTTGGAAGTAGCACCATTCAGCGCAGCTGTACCGGTACATACTACACCACGGCCGTAGAACGGCGCACCGATGTTCACTTTAGCCATGTTCACACCCAGTGCTTTCACACCTTTCACAGTCGCATCGATAGAGAATCCTGAATACTCAGCCCCCGGATAATCATACAAAGGAGCATTGTGTCCGGCGATGTTTGACCAGCCACCATTATAGTCATATGTCATCAGGTTGAAGTAATCCATAGATTTGTTCAGGCGAGTCCAGTCGAAACCTGACAATTTGGAAGGAACAGCGGAGAAAGCTGCAGTGATCAGTTTGCTGCTGCCGATAGCCGCTCTCACTGCTTCTACAAGAGTAGCGAAGTTGGCATAGTCAGCCTGGCTGTAGTTCTCGATGTTCATACCAGGTCCATTAGGATATTCCCAGTCGAAGTCGATACCGTCAAAACCCATGTTGATCAGGTCAACACAGTTGGCTACGAATTTAGCACGCATGGTCGCATTAGCGGCAGTAGAAGGATAGTGTTTACACATACTCCAGCCACCGATAGAGGCCATACATTTGATGCCTTTCTGATGGCAAAGATCGATCAGGCCGGGAGCACCACCCTGTTTAGGAACGCTTAACGGGAAACTACCGGATGCACCTGTGTTCACGTTAGTCCAGCCGGCACCTGAGTTACGGTATCCCAGTGAATAGGCATAGCTGCCATCTGTGATATAATAAAGCGGTGCGTCCAGTTCTCCTTTAAGGAGGTACAGATCCCAGCTGCTGTAAATATCCTCATTTATCAAAGCGGCAGGTTCCTGTACGGCACCAACCTGATAAATGTTCTTGTTGCGGAAGTCACCGCTGTGGAGAGAACCATCTTTTGCCACTCCAAAAAAGGAGAAGTTGAGGATGGTGTATTGGGAATAGTCCACATTCAGTTGGTTGTAGCCACCTTTGGGAACAATACCTGATACGTCTTTCCATGCATCCCACTGGGTGATATAACCTATCACCTGTTTCTTGTGGTTCTTGGTAGTCGCGGTTACTGAAGGGCTTACCTGGGCCCTGGCCTTACCGAGGCCGGTTATGAGCAGAAGGAAAAGAATTGCATGTCTTGCATAGGTGCATAGCCATGCATTACGAAAGGTAAAGTTTACTTTCATTATCGCTGGATTTTTGTAGACGATATGGATAGGACTGCGCCACTCACATTATCTACCTGCTTGCGCTCTCTGGTGGGAGGGATCCACCCGGGCTGAAATGGCAGTAGCGGGTATAGGCACACGTCTGACTCTCTGACGGATATGCTTTATTGTAATTACAGGCCGGGTTTTCAAGGTTTTTCGGGTACTGTAATAATAGGGCAATAAAGCCGGTGTTTCACAGAATAGAAAAATTGTTTTCGATGATTATACCTGGTTAGGTAGGTGAAGCAGTCTACTTTAGCCTGATATAATATCTTCTCTTAATGAATATGGTTATAAATAAAGTCACTATATAGGAGTCGGGCGATGGGAGAAAAGGTACTATCAGAATCTTAAAAAAAATAAAAATCCCCGCCGGCAGGTGCCGGCGGGGATTCTCTCCTTTATGTCTATCTTAATTCTTACGAATGATTTTCAACATGGTACGTCTGCTGAACTTATACTGTTCTTCCGTACAGTTTGAACCCTTACAAGGATCGTTCGGATCTTTACCAATGTTTTCATAATACAACCTGCTGCTCGCCACACCTTTCTTAATCAGGTAGTCAATCACCGCATAACATCTCATTGCAGACAAGTCCTTATTATAGGCATCAGATCCACGGTTATCAGTATAAGAAGTGATCTTCAGCTTCCAGGCTGGGAACTGGTTCAATACTACTGCTACCCTATCCAGCATATCCCTTGACTTGGTAGTCAGGATAGCACTGTTGTAATCGTAGAAGAACATCAGTTTTTCCAGCTTATCGATAATCGCGTTATCCATTTCAGTGAAAGGCTGTTCTTCTTCCGCTGCTGGTGTTGATGTTGGAACTGGTGCCGGAGTTGGTACCGGTTCTGCAACCGGTGTAACAGGCTCTGGCTTAGGCTCAGGCAGTGTTGCTTTTGGCTCTGGTCTTACCGGACGCTTAGGCGTTGACTGTCTTGGACCTGGTTTCCTGGTTTCTGTTTTCTTTGGCTCTTCCTTCACTGGTTCTGCTGGTGCAGGAGCAGGCTCAGCATGCGTAACAGTAGGCTCAGTATATGGAACAGTTACCGGTTGCATAGGACTGGTTACTACTGGTTCTTCCTTAGCAGGAGGCGTTGAAACGGTTGGTGCAGGTGTTGGAGTGGAAGGAACCGGAACAGGCACTGGTACTGGTACCACAGCTGTTGATTTTCCTTTATCTCCTCTGCTATGTTTGGAAGGTTTCTCCTTTTCTTCTTTTGGAGCGTCCTTCTTTTTATCTTCTATAGGAGTTTCCTTCTTTGATTCTTTCTTGCTATCCTTCTTCGTCTCAGTCTTTACATCTTCAGGCTTTACTACCGGATCTGCCGCAGCCAGTACCACTGGTGCCGGTTCTGAACCCGGGGCTGGTGCCTGGTATGGAGCCATACCACCTTCATTGTTGAAGCGCTCAGCAAAGTGGGTATCCATGAAGCGGTAGATATCATCACTACCACCACCACCAGGACGGTTAGAAGCAAAGTACCCCTCATACATATTCGCTTTCATGATGAAACCCAGGTCGTCGCCACCGGAGTTGAACGGCCAGCGCAGGTTCTGCAGCTTGGTCCAGTTGCTCCCTACACCGGTTGCCCGGTAGATGTCGAAACCTCCCATACCGGGATGCCCTTTACTGGAGAAATATAACATGCCTGCCTCATTGTAGGTAGGGAATGCTTCGTCAAAAGGTGTATTGAGGATAGGACCACAGTTTTTAGGCTTGCCCCATTTACCATTCTTTTGTTTTTCACTATACCAGATATCCATTCCACCCACACTACCTTTCCTGTCAGAAGTGAAATACATCAGCTGACCATCGCGGCTCAGCGCTACGTGACCGGAAGAAAAACCTGGAGCGTTAATTTCTTTCAGCGGTTCCAGCGGAGCCCAGGTATCGCCTGTTTTGTAAGACCAGAACACGATCATTACACGCTCACCATTTACTGGCCCACGCTTTGTTTTGTTCGCTATATCCTGCTGCCAGGAGTTCAGTGTTACATAAACAGTATCCTCTCTTGGATTAAAACATACAGGGCCAACGTGGTAAGGTACCTTGCCCAGCAGTTCCGGTAAAATTTCTTCCACATAGGTATTGGCAACACCCTGTGCATACTGCTTAAAGAGGTATGCTTTAAAATAAGGCTGCCCTGTGCGTGTATCAATTTGTGGTGTTTTTTCCGGGGCATTGGAGATCGCCATTTTCCGGTAACCGTTTGATACAAGCAAAAGCCCCTGCCGGGTTACCCCGCTTACATAGTCGGAGCCGGAGGAGCTCAATTCTTTAATATCTTCCATCGCCATATCGACACGATCAGCTTTCCACATGATGGCGCTATCACAGCCTGCCATCATTATATTTTTTAATCGTAGGCTATCTGGCTTGGTGGTGACAAATTTTGCTATCTGTACTTTTGCCTGCTCATATTTTTGCAGGTTCTTTAGTGTCTCTCCATATAAAAGATGTGCAACGTTAGGACAGTTAGGTAGTGCATCGAGCTTTTTGAACCAGTTGGCGGCTTCTTCATAGTAGCCTACCTCACGGTAGCACATTGAAATTTTTTGCAGCAACTCGACATTAGACTTATTACGTTGCTTATTTGCCAGTTTCGAATATAAGGACCCGGCTGTGGCAAATTCCTGCCTGTCGTAAGCCTCGTCAGCCAACTCACGCACACTCTTTGATTCCTGCCCAAAGAGTGCGGCAGGGACGACCAAAAGTGTGCATAATAAAATTGCGTAACAACGTAGCATATTAATTCGATGATCTTAAGATTAAAAATACCGGGGATTGGAAGTACTGTATTGCTTAGAATTAAATAGAATGCCGATTGAAATTTCGTGGCTGCCGCTTTGCATGCCAGCCAGTTTATTTAAAGTCATATCATAGGAATAGCCGATGCGGTATTTGCTCGTAATGTAGTACTCTAATATAGCACTTGCAGCATTGGAAGATTCTACCGGAGTAGCAGAAGTAATCGCTTTGTTTGTAAATACGCCTACGTTGGTTCTGTAAGATCCGCCGATCCACAGCAGATTATCGATGTACATCATCAGATTCAGGTCTAAACCTGCAGGACCTGCGAAGTCACTCTTAAACATCACAGATGGTTTCAGTGATACCTGCTCAGACAAACTATACATATAGCCTGCAGTCAGGTAAATAGACTGTCTTCTGCGAATGCTCTCGTATGTATAGCCTCTCCATTTATAACCACTGCTGGTAAATTTGGAAAACAGATCCA
The DNA here is from genome assembly GCF_003412465.1 of Chitinophaga silvisoli. Taxonomy (GTDB): domain Bacteria; phylum Bacteroidota; class Bacteroidia; order Chitinophagales; family Chitinophagaceae; genus Chitinophaga; species Chitinophaga silvisoli. Next base: position 810,113 of record NZ_QTJV01000001.1, on the reverse strand, counting down.
GTGCGGATACACCGAAATAAAAGGTAGGAGAATAATAGTAGATACCTACGCGTGCATCAGGAGTTGTTTCCTTTGCAGTACCATCAGGTACGATACGGTCACCGGCATCCAGGTATTCGAGCTGAGTACCATCCAGACCATACTGGGTAGCACCAACACCGATACCGAAGCAGATACGCTTGGTATCTTCATCATCGAGACGGATACGGTAAGAATAAGATCCGTAGATGGAAATAGCGCTCTGAGGGCCTAATTTATCCATCATAGCCTGTACACCCAAACCTACGTTTGCATCTCTGTTCGGACGCTTCAGCGGACCATCCAGCGATACCATTCCTGTTTTAGGTGCACCAGGGTAACCACTCCACTGATCGCGGAAGGTTGCATTCAGGTACATTACATCTTTATAACCAGCGTACGCAGGGTTTACTGACAGGCCATTAAAGATATACTGGCTGAACTGAACACTTTGTTGTGCCTTGGCGCCTGCTCCCAGACAAAGTAATAATACTACAGTAAACCAATTTTTTCTTGTGTACATATTTGCACTTTTAGAAATACAGTTCATTCAATTATCTAATAATCATGACCCAGCCCTTGTAGGTGGTATATGTATCAACTCCACCAGTACTGGAAGCGGGGTTGTGTAATTCAACTTTATAGAAATATGTCCCTTCTGCGAGTCCTGTTCCTTTCCAGTCGTTCTGATAGTTATTGGAGTAATAGATCTGAGCTCCCCAGCGATTGAAGATATACAGCCTGGAACCCGGATATTCATCAAGATTTCTGATATAGAAATAGTCATTCTTACCGTCATTGTTTGGCGTAACCACATTACTTACAAACAGACCAGGCTTACCACCCTGTACAGAAATACTTGTAATTGTTTTCCCTTCACAACCACTTTCATTAGGGTCACAGTTCATTGTATTCTTGATGGTATCACCGTTGTTGACTGTTGCAGTACTTGTAATTGAAGGAATCTGAGTCAGATCCTCATCGGCCGTCACTGTGTAGCGTACAGTACTGATCGCACCGGCTACCAGGTTCTGCACAGTCCAGTATACAGTCTGCACTTCAGTGTTCAATGGGTGCGTAGCACCATCATAACCCTGTGTGTAAGTGGTACCGGTTGGTACTACTACGTTGATCTGTAATTTTGGAATGGTCACACTACCCGTGTTGCGTGTGTATATATAATATGTCAGTACATCGCTGGAGTTGACATAAGTGCTGCCGTTTTCATTCAGTACAATCATCCATGTTTCGAAACTTGATGAGCTGGAGATAGCTATTGAAGTAGAATTACCCAGGTTGGAAGCAGTATTCGGATTGCTGGCATCACCAGTTACGGATGGATAGGTAGCTATCTTGCCTTTACCATTCTGATTATCAACATAAGCAGTGTTGGTAATTGCAGAAGCCCCGGTAAGGTCAGTAGATACCTTTACGCGATACGCCCTGGTCACATCCGCACTATTGACATTCAGGTTTGGAATTGTCCAGGTGATCAGCCCCGTTCCATCGGCGGTCACAGAGTTGTCACCATCAATAAAGGTGGTATAAGCCGGTACATAAGCATAGATAACCAGGTTGGCCAGATCTACAGTACCTGTGTTACGGATGTGTACTGTGTAAGTCAGTACATCCCCCGCAGTAGCTGAACCAGATGAACCGGAAGAACTAACACTGAGCCATGCTACAGAGTTGGCACCGTTATCCACCGGGGAGGCAACCGCCGGCCAGGAAGTATAAGTACCATTCTGCATACCTGGAGTAGGCTGCAGGCCATTTCCATCATTTACATCTACGTAGGCAGTATTATTAATGTATGCCACACCGGTAAGATTTGAGCCTACAGTCACTGTAAAGTTTACAAAGCCTGTACCCCCTGCAGCGATGTTTGCGATCGTCCAGGTAATCTTGCCATTCGCATCCGGTACCATACCGCCGCTCGCACCATAAAATGAAGTGTTCGCAGGCAGGGTGTCCACTACAGTCACATTCGTGAGGGCAGTAGAACCGGTGTTCTGTACATAAATAGTGTAAATGATGTTGTTACCACTTGCATAGGTTCCACCAGATCCTGTTGGCGTTCCGCTTGGGGTGGCAGTTATCCAGGTGGAAACAGTACCTGCTGTGGGGTGGTCAGCATTATTTACTATAGTAGCCGCACTGGCCGGCATCCAGGCCAGACCTGCAAAAAGCAGGAACAGAGCCAGACAATAATCTGTGATTTTCTTGGCGCCAGTGTGAATCAGGCCTACTCGCTGCTGCCTGTAAACCGGCAGGGTAAAACGAGCGGAATTGTAATGTTTGCGCATAGGCATAGGATTACTATAAACTAGTGGTAAGTTTCGAATACTTTGTCCCAATGAATTGCTCAGTTACATGAACCGACGTTGCTCCCTCTCCTTATTATATATATAATATACCCGCACAGGTCTGAGGCGGTAAGATGGCGCCCTCAGCAACTCGTTCAGAGCGGTCCAGATCTGATATAATGCAGCGTTTATCATTGGTTATGGTTTTTTGACTATAAATTCCCGATTGTCAAGGATATAGTTAATTCGAATATAAAAATATCTATATTTATTGATAAAACAATATTTTTTAGAAAATTAATGCCTCATTAATACCCCCATTTGGTTATTATAAATCAAACTATTACAGATTTATTCCCTCCTCATACCAGGTGCCCTCCTCCTAAAAATCAGATCAATATTTACAAATAATGAGTAGTACTCACCATCACCTTTCCGCCCAATAAGTACTCCCCGCAAAGGATTGCTGGAAATTTTAATATGTTCCGCTCTATGCTTTTTCGGATAGCCATTAGAGTAAGTTGAAATCAGTTTTCCGGGCATATTTTTGCCCAAATTGCAGCTTTAGGAAATGCGTACAATGTGGATAACTTTTTTTTAAAGAGGGGGATTTCAAAAGAAATGGATTTTATAATATGATGCTATTTTAACATGTTTTTATAATTACAGATCATCAGCTGAGAACTTTAAAAATTAGTATATTTACTAATGCATTTGTGGCCCGCTTATTAGGTAATGATTTGGTTTATAAGCAAATGGTCTAATTTCTGTACTGTAGACAAAGGCTATCATCCCGTAGCCAACACGATGATGAGGAAGGTTACATATAAAATAAAGCCTGGCGTACTTATAGTAGACCAGGCCGGTAAGTGGTTATAAGGATATTGATGTGCTTAGTTTGAGAGCCCGGCAAAGTTGTTAAATCAAGCTGAAAGCGAAAATCCTTTTCGTTTCGCCGTTGTTTAAAATGAGGTATCAGCACATCTATTTTTGAGTACTAGCGCTTATTTTACTGGTATGCAATAGTATTCCTTGAAGCCACACCCGTTATTTCATACATATTTACGCAGAAGAAAGACCACTCCCATATCTTTTAGAAAAAAACCTGACTATATCAACTGATGGAGGCAGATCTTAACAGGCCCTAAAAAAGCCCGTTTCTATTTGTATATCACCGGAGGTAAAAATCTTAATATTAACCAAGTAAAAGATGTACACGATTACACCGTTTTTTTCGGGCGTTATGCGCTATCAAGACTCAGTTCCTGTCCCCATTTATTTACCCAGGCATGAGCAGGCAACACTTTGAACGTTGCGCCTGCTAAATTTTTCATACCTGTATATCAACTTTTCTAATGAACACTGCAGTCTATAAAATATTACTTGTAGATGAAGACCAGGTATTTGTAAGACAAACGCGTCAGTTACTTGTATCACAATCATATGACACATACACAGCCGCGTCAGAGGAAGAAGGGATCATCATCTGTCAACAACATCAACCCGACCTTATCATTTGCGGTGCCCACTTACGCGGTACCGGAGGCCACCATTTTATCATGGCCCTCAGAAATGATCCGGCTTATGATCACATCCCGCTCATATTCATCAGCTTGCGGGACAACCGGCAGGAGATGCGTATGGCCATGAACCTCGGTGCCGACGATTACCTGGCCAGACCCTTCAGAAAACGGGACCTGCTCCTGAGTATCCGCTCCCGCCTGGGCCGCTTCGCTAAGTTTAACCACGTAAGACCTCCTGAAGAAACCAGCACCGTCTCACTGGCTAATCCCAACACTGCTCAACAAACACTGTATCACAGATTGGGTAAGGCAGAAAACAGAATCATCAAAATGATCGCTGAAGGTAAAAGTACCCGGCAAATGGCAGATGAACTGGGCGTGTCTATCCGCACAATCGAGAACCACCGCTACAGAATTGCCGGTAAACTGGGCGTTTCCGGCCGTAACGCACTCACCGAATTCGTGATCAGGAACATTATCCAGCAACAAAAATCTTAATTCCACAGAAATTGGTTTTTGCTTAATCTAATGCAGGTCCACAACTAAACATCGCTGATGGTTCACGCGTCAGCGATGTTTAGCTGCATTTTTTAAAAATTGACATTATCTTAGCCCCACCACCATCCTTCCCACCATTGTAAACCAGATAATGCATGCGCAAACCATCTTTACTAACAGCTTTTTATCTATGCTTCGCCTCCATGACCTATGGCCAGCATTACTCCATGGAAGCCATCACCGGTTATCCATTCCCTTCTGAACTCACCCCTGCCGCACAGGGATCTAAAGTAGCATGGGCAGTGAACGAACAGGGAAAAAGAAACGTTTATGTGGCCACCGGACCCGATTTCTCTCCCCGCAAACTCAGTAATTATACACAGGATGATGGACAGGAAATCACCAGCCTTTCCATATCCGACAACGGTAAATGGGTCGTGTATACCCGGGGCGGCGATCATAGCGGCAAAGACGGTTTTACCCCCGTCAACCCCACACACGACCCCATCCCTCCTAAAACTGAAATCTGGTCCGTTCCCTTTGAAGGCGGCACTGCCAAAGTATTGTCCGAAGGAGATTATCCAGCTGTATCCCCACATGGCGATAGCGTCGCCTTTATCAAAGGCGGTCAGGCCTACATCATCGCTATCGATGGCTCCGCTCCCCCCCGCGTACTATTCAGTATCAAAGGCAACAGCAGCTCCCTGGAATGGTCGCCCGATGGTAGCAAAATCGCTTTTGTATCCGATCGCAACGGGCATAGCTTCATTGGTGTATATACCAGTGCTACCGCACCTATCCAGTGGATTTCCCCGGGTTTCGCACAGGATAATTCTCCCCGCTGGTCGCCAGATGGAACACAGATCGCCTTTGTCCGTACACCCGGTACAGGCGGAGCACCGGATTCTATTCTCGCCCGCCGCCATAAACCCTGGGAAATAAGAGTAGCAAACATCAGCGAGGGCAATTCTACATTACTGTGGAAAGCACCAGCCACATTAAGTGGCTCTATCCCTACAACTGATGGTGCTACAAACCTGCACTGGGGTGCTAACAACAGTGTAACCTTTCTTTCTTATCACGATGGATGGCCACACCTCTACTCCATACCAGGTAAAGGCGGTACACCATTACTGCTCACACCAGGCAATTTTATGTGTGAACAGATCTCACTCACTGCCGATAAAAAATGGCTGGTGTTCAGCGCCAATAACGGCCCCTCTCCACAGGATATTGACAGGCGACATATTGCCCGCGTTCCTGTTGACAAAGCAGCCATGGAAATGCTGACCACCGGTGATGGCATCGAAACTTACCCGGTGGTGACCGGTGATGGTCAAAACATCATCCTATTCACGGCTACCGCCCAGCAGCCTCTGCTCACAGCAAAGATGCCTTTTGGAAAAGGAAAGCCTTCGCTGATCAGCGCATCTCTCCTGCCTAAAGATTTCCCTGCCGCTAAATTAATCACCCCTACCCAGGTCATCTTCAAAGCACCGGATGGTACACCCGTTCATGCTCAATTATACCAACCTGCCGGCGGCCCTGCTAAAAAACCTGCCATCGTTTATGTACATGGCGGCCCACAACGCCAGATGGTCTTAGGCTGGCACTGGATGGATTATTATTCTATTGACTACGCTTTAAATCAATACCTCGTAGATAACGGTTTCATTGTACTGGCTATCAATTACCGCCTGGGTATCGGCTATGGCTATGAGTTTCACAAACCTGCCAATGCAGGTGTATTGGGTGCCTCAGAATACCAGGATGTAAAAGCAGCAGGCGAATGGCTCGCTGCACAATCACAGGTAGATCCAAAGCGAATTGGTATTTATGGTGGTTCCTATGGCGGATTCCTGACCGCACATGCACTGGGCAGAGACTCCCGCTTATTTGCTGCAGGAGTAGATATTCATGGAGTACATAACCGGTCACAATTTGCTGCGCCGCCTGCTACACCCCCTGCACCAGACGCTGATACTGCAGAGAAAGTCGCCCTTCTCTCCTCTCCCGTAGCCTATGTTGATACATGGACTTCGCCGGTGTTATTAATTCATGCCGATGATGACAGGAATGTAAATTTTAACCAAAGCATAGACCTGATCAATCGCCTGGAAAAAAAAGGCGTGAATTATGAAACGCTGAGTATTCCTGATGATACACATCACTGGATGAAATATAGCAATGAACTCAAAGTAAATAAAGCTGCCGCTGAATTCTTGATCCGGCAACTCGGGAAATAAATAAAAGAGGAAATATCAAAAGCCCTTCAGATTACTTTTGATATTTCCTCTTTCCTATCCTGCCTGAATAGCTGGCTGTAGCTCCCTGTCACATTTTTTTACTCATACGAATTCAGTATATGCTATTCCGGCTGCATATTCGTAGAAATCCCAATCCGGTTCCAGCTATTGATCACAATCGTTGCCATAATCACCTGCGCAATCGTCTGTTCATCCAATACCTTCGCTGCCGCTGCATACGTCTCATCCTTCACATGCCCTTTGCTGATCTCCGTTACCTCTTCTACCAGCGCCAGTATCGCTCTTTCTTCTGCTGTAAAGAATGGCGTTTCTCTCCAGGCAGACAAAGTATAAATCCTTTGCTCTGTCTCGCCCAGCTTACGTGCATCTTTTGTATGCATATCCAGGCAATATGCACAACCATTGATCTGTGAAGCCCTGATTTTAATTAATTCACGTTGAATAGGGGTCAGTCTGGTACCATGTACGTACTTCTCAAACGCCATCATTACTTTATACGCTTCGGGTTCTACCTGTCCAAGGTTAATTCTGTTTTGCATGTCTTTGTGTTTTTGTTGTTGACACAAAGTTGCAACAGAATTACCCCTGAAAATCTTGAACTAGTTCAAGATTTCTTAGCCCTTATTTTACTTAGAAACTCAGCACTGAAACCCAGGTAAGAAGCTAACATATATTGAGGAATCCGCTGTATAAATTCAGGAAACAAACTATTAAAATGATTATATCGTTCTTCACCACTCGTAGTAAAAATATACTTGATCCGCATCATCGATGCGGCGTAAGACCGCTGTAATACCAGCCTGAAATAGCGCTCCATTTTCGGCACCCTCCGAAACAATTCTTCCTCCATACTTTTGTCCAGCACCAGCAATTCGGATGGCTCTACTGCCTGGATAGAGAACTCCGAAGGTTGCTGCCTGTCCAGACTATCATAATCCGCTATCCACCAGTTTTCCAGTGCAAAATGCGTAATCTGCTCTGCCCCGTTTTCACCGATGATATACTGGCGCAACAATCCCTTCGTCACAAAATATCTTGCCGTACAGATCTTTCCCTGTTTCAGCAAATGTGATTTCTTTTGCACTTCTTCATACCGCATGCAGGCAAGCAACAGCTCCTGTTCTTCGCTGTCCAATTCTACATAGCGTTGTACATGTTGTAGCAGTCTTTCCATAGTGCTATAAAAAGAAGAGGTTATCTTAAAAGTAAAACTGAAGTTACCGGAATTCGTCTATTCAGCATTTCCTTACATCAGGTACCCGGATAAAACCAGGCAGCATTTTACCTGTAAGACAACCTCCTGCAATTTTATTCATATTTCGCCGGCGTACCCTTGGCAGGTGTCGCCTCTTTAATAAACTTCCTCAGGTTCTCAGTCGCAGTAGCCAGATCATCCTTGCGCAGGTACATCATATGACCACTTCTGTAACCTTCCCATTTGATGCGGCTTTTCAGCTTACCACCCGGATCCATTTGCCAGATGCTATACTTTGCATTGAAGTAATCACAGGCACCATCATAGTAACCGGATTGTACCAGCAGGTGCAGGAACGGGTTCTGTGCAATAGCCTGGCGCAGGTTTTCACCAGTCTTGTTATTCTGACTATCCCATGGCCATACCTGTCCGAACATGTTATACTTCAGGTCAGTTTTATATTCCAATTCATCACGCAGGTAAATGTTGATCGCCGGAGTAAAAGCCTGTAACCATGCAGTCAGTTCCGCATTATAATCAGGCCTGTTACCAGCAGTTTGCTTATCCAGCCCTTTATATCTTGAATCCAGGCGACCAATTGTATAACCCTGATCGCGCAGCAGTTCTTTCCAGAATAAATTATAAGGAACCACGAGGTTATTTTCTAAATACACCTGTGCAGATAAACCACTGTAGCGGCTCATACGTTGAGCCAGTGCCTTGCGCTGCGCATCGTCCAGGGAACCTCCTTTGGAAATAGCAGGTACCAGTTCGTTGATGGTAAAGTTTTCTACTTCCGGCAATACATCATTCAGGTCTTTTGACTGCAGATCAGCAGGAAGTTTTTTGTGATACCAGGCAGTAGCTGCATAGTAAGGCAGACTCAGTGCCTGATCCAGCGGGCCACTCCGTTCAATACCCAGGTCAGTAGGTGATACCAGGATCACCCCATTCAGGTACATCCACTGTTCATCCTGCAGCTCCAGCGCTAAACCGGATACACGGGTGGTACCATAGCTCTCCCCGATCAGGAATTTAGGAGATGCCCAGCGACCTTTGCGGGTCACGAAAGTATTGATCCACTCTGCGAGGTACTTAATATCTGCATTCACGCCATAAAAGCGGGAACCTGGTACATCCTTGCTCACAGGACGGGAATAACCCGTATTTACCGGATCTACGTATACAATGTCCGCCACATCCAGGATAGAGTTGGGATTGTCCCGCATACCAAAAGGCTGTACAGGATAACCTTCATCATCTATGTTGAGCAAACGGGGACCGGTATAGCCTATTTCCATCCAAACAGAAGGTGTACCTGGACCACCATTGAAAGAGACCACCAACGGGCGGTTTGATTTATCCTTGATATCCTCTCTTTCATAATAAGTGTAGAACACTCCTGCTACCGGACGGCCATCTTCATCCCAGATGGGCATACTGCCGGCTGAAGCAGAGTAAGGTACGCGCTGCCCCTTGATAGTAACTTCATGATGGGTGACTACAGCAGAATCAATTTTCAGAATCCGGCTGGGTGATACCGGCGCATCATTTTTAAATTCTTTATTCTGTGCTTTTAATTGGCTGAGTATGCTGCATGACAGCGCCAAAGAGAGACAAAGGATTTTGGTCATAATTCAGGTTTAGAGTGCATAAAGATAGAAGGTTTTAACCAAGGGCTAAAACCTTCTATCCATAAAACCAGCTATCCATAAAACTGCTCTCCGTCAAGCTTCCGCCCACACCGCCACAGACCCCGCCCCACACGTAAACTCCGCCCAGCCCTCTTCATTCACCGTAATCTCTTCCTCCCTGCTCCCCGTTATATCCCTGAACTTTTTCCCCGCATGCCGCTTCCCGATCTCCATATGCTTATTCCCCTCCTCTCCATTACTCATTACCACCGCACATCCGGAACCTGCATGGTCCTCATCTCCTTCCCGGGTCCAGCCAACACAATTCGGATGATCGAAATAATCCCGCTGCACGCCATAAGCATACTTATCCCGTGCTGAAATCAATTTATCCAGCCCTAAAACAGGCGCAATCAGGATATGACAGTCATTCCCTTCCCTATCCTTATCCGTGTATTCCGCTCCATATAAATCTGCATAAAACACGCATGGATACCCATGTTCCCTCAGCAGGATCAATGCATAAGCCAGCGGCTTAAACCAGTCATCCAGCGGTGCCTCCAGGGCCTGCAAAGGCTGCGTATCATGATTCCCGGCTACCGTCACTGCCAGGAAAGGCTTAGCGGATACCAGAGTATCGTCCAGAATCTTACTCAGGTCATAGTCCTTTCCACCTTTTGACGCGCTATGGAGGTTATGATGAAGCGAAGAATCAAACAATGACATCTTTCCCTCTGTCGCATCTATATATTTCAGTAACAAATCTAACTGTCCGGGTGCCCAATACTCCCCTACTGCAAACATTTCACGGCCTGTATGCGCCCGCATATGCTCCAGCCATTCCCTGAAAAAATGAGGCGTAATATGCTTCACCGCATCCAGTCTGAAACCATCAAATTTCACCGTATTATAATACCATTCTCCCCATCTTCTGAACTCCTCTCTCACTTCAGGGTTCCTGAATTCCACATCCGCCCCCATCAGGTAATCGAAATTGCCTTTTTCATCATCCACCACTTCTTCCCATCCTTCGCCATATTCGTTCTGGATGGTAAAGATTCCCGTCTCCTGCGTATCCGCCGCGTAGTCAATACCCGTAAAACAACGGTGATCCCATACAAACTGTGAATATTTCCCTTTCCTGCCGGGAAAGGTGAATTTAGTGTAAGCCTCTATCTCATATGGCTCTGAAATGAACTCATTCCTATTTTCCGGGTCTACTTTGCGTACGGTGATTTTCTCCGTTTCATCGGCCCCTATCAGGTGATTGGCCACCACATCCACGTAAAGCTGCATACCTGCCTCCTTAATAGCTTTTGCAGCCGCCAGGTATTCGTCTTTTGTACCGAATCGGGTGCGCACAGAGCCTTTCTGATCAAACTCACCCAGGTCGTACATATCGTAAACATCATAGCCATGGCTATTCGGGCCATCTGCCCCTTTATAAGCCGGGGGTAGCCATACGGCATTGATGCCCATCGCTGCCAGGGCTTTGGCATTCTTCTTCACTTCATTCCATAAACTGCCATCTGCGGGAGTATACCAGTGGAAATACTGGATCATGGTACCGTTTTGCATATCAGTGCTATCCATTTGGGGATAACTGAGTTAAATCAAATCATATGCCACCCCGGTTTGGATATATCACGTCTTTTGCCCTTGCTGCAGGATGCACTTTCAGGGAAATCAATTTTCCTCCCTTTACCACCCCCTCCACTGTCGTTTCATAAGGTGCATGCAATTTGAAGGAGACATCCCAGTTTGCAGGCCATGCAGGCAGTAAATAGATCTTTCGGTCATCCGTTTGTAACAGCATTTCCTGTACCCCTACCATAGCCGATCCACCCCAGTTGTGGTCCGGTGTCCAGTCAAAACCAGGTCCCCAGAATGCAGGAAAACGATGAGGCCCATCTTTGAATTTCAGTACACTTAATCTCGCGGCATCTGCTGTCAGCCCAAGCCTGGCAGCAAAGATGGAATACTGTTTCCAACCCACATAATCCCATTGCGCCACAGCTTGTGGATCGTATTTGTAGGTATTGATAGCAGTATCCAGCCCCGGTTTGCCAATGCCATAAATCCCCCAGGGAAATACAGGATACAGTTGTGGCGTTTCCCTGTTTTGGATACGCTCCCATTTCTCTGCGGGTAAGATGGTAGTATGACCTTCGTATTCGCCTAGCGGAACAGGCGGTAGATGTGCAAGCATAGTATCCCATCGTGGATTAGCAGTTACCTGTTTGAGCCTTTGCAAAATCGTCTGCATAGCTGCAATCACAGTCGTGGAATTATACGTCAGCTTATAGGTCTCTGCAGCCGACGTAGGATAAAAAATATAATGCCCCCGGGCATCAAACTGATGATAATGCGCCTCATAAAAAGACAGGCAACTATCTATAAATGGAAGATACTGCTGAATACTCCCCCCCCCATATCGCTGCTGATCCAACATCATCAGGCAAAACTCAAATACCGTTTCCCATTCATATTCCAGCCACTTATTGTACTCTACACCAGGATCAGTACCTGCAGGGCGTTTAGGATGATATTCCGTGATATTCGGCAGACCAAAATTTTCTATCTGCTCCGTAAAGCAGGCACCTCCATGATTCCAGTAGACCCGGCTCCGCAATGATGCATTATGCAGCATACGCAGATAAAAATCAAATTGTCCTTTCAGCATATCCCCATCTCCATTTTTCAACATAGGATAGTACACGAGCCGCTGGTTTTGCGCAGTCATCGTACCCCCACCCCATGCCCTGAAATCAGGTGAGAAATGTTTTGTACTATCTACATAGCAGGGATCAAAAGTGAATAAGCCACCATTAAATTTTGTGGGCCATTCTCCATATGCATTGCAGGCGAGCTGATATCGGAATAGTTCGTAGTTAGCGCCCAGGGAATCACAGCGAACATAACTACGCTCCCGGAATTGCTTCCACCATTGAATGCTGCGCCGCCGCGCTGCTGAAGGATCAGCCGATAATTCAACCGATACCGGCTTCGGTGTATGCGCCGGGATTTTTACCAAAGCCCCCAGCCCATTCTCCCATTCCTCCAGTGTACTTGTCTGTGCTACATGCAGTCCAATTATAATCTCCTGTGACTTTTCCGGCTTAGCCGTTTTCAACTCCCAGCCACGGTATTTTGTATCAGCATACTGCCCCTCCGTATTTCCTCCAGCTATCATTCCCTTTCCTACCATCGCACCGCCAAAAGTATTATGGCGGATAGGATTATATAACTGGTCCTTCACGGAAGACATGCCTTCCATTCTCACCGTATAATCAAAGATATCCTCTATATCTGCCCTGTTGCGATGGTAAAAAACCACTCCGTCCCCTACAAAAGATACAGCATCCTTATAAGTAAGCAGGGGGAAATCCTGCAAGACCTTATATGAATTTGCCCTGCACTCCACCGGATCCGTGATCACATGATCCTCATATCTCCAGGTTTCATATACAGCACTCATCCGCACCGCTGTCTTACTCTCCATACTCACATGCACCAGGGGATGAAATACATCCACCCACAATACAAAACGTACCCCACCCCCACTTACAATCACGCTCCCATCCTGTAAATGCAGTTCCTGCCGGAAATCCCCTTTGTCAAAAGGATGCCCTTCTACCCGAATGCGTACCCGTCCCAACTTTAACATCGCATTATTCTCATCAAAGGTGCCGCTACGTGACAGATAAAACAGGAGATCGCCCTTCTCCACCCACACATTCAAACCAATATCTCCGCCACCGCAAGGCATGGATTCCCCGGCATGCCGGCTCTGGGACTTCCACACCAACTGGGCATTGGCGGCAAAAGATAAAACTAACAAACAGGATAACAATAGTCTATATAACATGGAATTGATTGTAAATGCTACACTTAAAAATACGGCATACGCTACCAAAAATGAAATTCCCTATTTAGAGCCATATCATTCCTTTTAATTCCTCTCCAATTACTCCATATTGCCTATAGGCACCTAGCGAAGCTCATTGACCGTAAAATCCCGGAATAATTCAAAAGACAACACCAGGGAATAAAATACTTTTTTGTCTTTTATTATTTCCCCCTATCTTTGCCCTATGTTTTCAAAAACCTGCGAATACGGCATCAGGGCAATGATCTACATTGCACAACAGTCCAAAAACGACATTAAAGTGGGCGTAAAGGACATTGCTGCGGGTATTAACTCCCCTGAATATTTCATTGCCAAGATCCTGCAGGAACTTACCAGAAAAGGCCTCTTACTCTCCTTCAAAGGCCCCACCGGGGGCTTTTACCTGGATGAAAAAGCCCTTCAATGCTCCATCGCCGATATTGTAAAAGCCATCGACGGCGACAAAATCTTCTCCGGCTGCGGACTCGGCCTGGATTACTGCTCGGAAACCAAGCCCTGCCCTATCCACCACGAATTCAAGAAAATCAGGGAAGACATGTCGCAGATGCTGAACAACACCAAACTGGACGAGTTTCACGAAAAACTCAGTAAAGACATTGGATTCCTGAAACGCTGACATTTTTTTTATTCTAATAAAAGACAAAAAGGTATTAAATTATGCTAACCGATATCACTACCGAAGAAGACATAAAACTCATGGTGCATACATTTTATGCCAGGGTAAGAGAAGACGATACTATCGGACCTATCTTCAACTCCCGCATCAAAGACTGGGATACGCACCTGCAGAAACTATGTAACTTCTGGAGTACACTCCTGCTCTATACCAAAACGTATGAGGGCGATCCGATGAGTGTACACCGTGGTATGGCTATCGATACTGTGCACTTCAACGCCTGGCTTTCCATCTTTAATAAAACCATCGATGACCTGTTCGCCGGCGAAACCGCACAGGCAGCCAAAAACAGGGCACTAAAAATATCGGCCGTCATGCAACATGTTGTAAACCGCCCGGCATAAATTTAAATCTCCTCTTACCTAAATTCACTAAAATGACCGTACGAAAACTATGGATAGGCCTTGCCATGGTCTTACTATCCAGCTTTGCCGTATTAATCTGGTTCGGCAGAGACATTTATCACCAGCTTCCTCCAATACCGGATAAAGTCACCGACGAATCAGGCAACATACTCTTCACCGGACAGGATATCCGCGACGGACAAAACGTATGGCAATCCATCGGCGGACAAACCGTAGGCAGCATCTGGGGCCATGGCAGCTATATTGCCCCCGACTGGACGGCAGACTACCTGCACAGGGAATCAAGCATCATGCTGAATGCACTCGCAGCTGCAGACCAAAAAGATTATGCACAACAGCCTGATGATATTCAGGCAATGTACCTGCAACGACTCAAAAAAATTATCCGTAAAAACACATTCGATGCTGCGGCCAACACCATCGTATTTGCACCTGCAAGAGTAGCAGCGTTCAATGAACTCTCTACTTACTATGCTCACCTGTTCATGCTGGAAGGCGATCCTGCCTTCGCTAAACTCCGCGAACAATATGCTATTCCGGGAAATACAATTAAAGACCCTGAGCGCATGCGTAAGATGAATGCATTCTTCGCATGGTCTACCTGGGTTTGTATTACTGAACGTCCCGGTGGAACAGTGAGCTATACGAACAACTGGCCCGGCGACGAAACAGTGGGCAATGTCCCTTCTTCCTCCCTGCACCTCTGGTCAGGA
The DNA here is from genome assembly GCF_003412465.1 of Chitinophaga silvisoli. Lineage (GTDB taxonomy): Bacteria > Bacteroidota > Bacteroidia > Chitinophagales > Chitinophagaceae > Chitinophaga > Chitinophaga silvisoli. The sequence continues at coordinate 795,008 of NZ_QTJV01000001.1, read as the reverse complement.
TTCAGTGTGTTACTTTTACTGGCATGTACTGCACTGCTCATATTATACCATGCACGCAACGCAGAAGAAACACCTGCTATCCTGCCTGATGAAGATCCCCTGCGCCATACCGTGATTACACCATCTATGAAGGCTACCTTAAAGTACTTCTGGATTGTGAGTGCCCTCATCATTGTACAGATGCTGGCAGGTGTAATCACGGCTCACTATGGCGTGGAAGGAAACGCATTCTATGGATTACCCTTAGATAAATTCCTGCCAGCTTCCGTATCCCGTAGCTGGCACGTACAGCTGGCCATCTTCTGGATCGCTACCTCCTGGCTCGCTACAGGACTCTACATTGCACCTGCTGTATCCGGCTATGAGCCTAAGTTCCAGCGCCTGGGTGTAAATATCTTATTTGGTGCATTGCTCATAGTAGTGGTAGGTTCCCTCATCGGTCAATGGATGGGTGTTATGCAGAAACTCGGACTGGTAGACAATTTCCTCTGGGGCCACCAGGGGTATGAATATATTGAACTGGGAAGAATATGGCAGATACTGCTGCTCGCAGGACTCGTGATCTGGCTGGTATTGATGTTGAGAGCACTGTTGCCTGCATTGCGGAAAAAAGATGAAAGCCGCCACCTCCTCACCCTGTTCGTCATTGCGTCTATTGCAATCGCCGTGTTCTATGCCGCAGGATTGATGTATGGCAGGCAGACACACATGGCCGTTGCTGAGTACTGGCGCTGGTGGGTAGTGCATCTGTGGGTAGAAGGCTTCTTTGAAGTGTTTGCCACAGTGGTGGGAGCTTTCCTTTTCTGCCGCCTGGGATTATTACAAATCAGATCTGCTACCACTGCAGTACTTTTCTCTACCATCATCTTCCTCTTCGGCGGCATCATTGGTACATTCCATCACCTGTACTTCAGTGCCACACCCATTTCTGTGCTGGCATTGGGCGCTACTTTCAGCGCACTGGAAATAGTACCACTGGTGGTGATTGGCTACGAAGCGTATCATAACTATACACTGAGTAAGTCTACCCCATGGATCAAGGCTTATAAATGGCCGATCTACTGCCTGGTAGCCATGTGCTTCTGGAACTTTCTCGGTGCCGGGATCTTTGGTTTTGCCATCAACCCTCCTATCGCACTGTATTATATCCAGGGCCTGAATACAACCGCTGTACATGGCCACGCTGCGTTGTTTGGTGTGTATGGGATACTGGGTATCGGCCTGATGCTGTTTGTACTGAGAGGTTTGTATCCTGACAGGCAATGGAATGATCAGCTGCTGGGATGGTCTTTCTGGCTCACTAATATAGGCCTGCTCGTTATGGTGACTATAAGCATGCTCCCGATGGGCATCCTGCAGGCAATCGCCTCCATACAACATGGTTACTGGTATGCCAGATCTGCGGAGTTTATGCATACTGATACTATGCAGACACTGCGCTGGTTAAGAGTGCCAGGCGATATATTGCTGGCAGCCGGTGAATCACTGCTGGTAATTTTTGTAATTGGATTAAAGACCGGCTGGTCTTTAAAAGAAGAGCGTTAAAAGATGCAATGCCTGCTGCAGGCTCTCCTGCGGCAGGCTCTTTTTAGAACACGTCCTATTTATTAATGTACAACTTCGTATCATAAGTAATCGTCACCTCCCCATCGCGCTGATTCGTTTCAAACAAATCCCTGAGCGCCTCCATCATCTCCTCATAATTTTTCTGCCCGGGTTGCGGCATATATGAAGAACTCAATACCTGTCCAAGCAAACCTTCAAAGTCAAGCTGCTGGCTATGCCTGAAGTAATGCACTTCCATCTCTGCCGGCGCAAAAAATTCAGTTAATTCCGGCTCATGTGCCTTTCGGATTTCATGATAATCCGTACCATATTTTGCCTTCAGCTCTTCATACCCCTTATCAAAAGTTGAGTCCAGTGTACGCAGATTCCACAACAGGGCAATGTGACCACCAGGTAATAAAATACGGTCAAATTCCTTTCTCGCTACAACAGGATCTATCCAGTGAAATGCCTGCGCAACGGTAATGAGTTGTACCGACTGATCAGGTAAACCAGTGGCTTCACCCGAACCATTGAGAGATGAAAAATTGGGATACTCATTCAATTGCGCTTCTGCAGCTTCACGCATCTTCGCATTCGGCTCTATAGCATACACAGTCCATCCTTTCTTTAATAATAATTCCGTGAGGATACCTGTACCTGAACCAATATCAGCCACCGCAGCATCACTGCTCAGTCCAGCCTTTGTATTCAAAAATTCAATTAAAGCATCAGGATAGCCAGGCCGGTATTTCTTATAGTTGTCTACCCTGTCTGAAAATCTTTCCTTAGAGTTAAACTTGTCTACAGATGCCATATACTATCAGGTTTAATAGCTATATATACAGTATTTCCTTTTTTAGGTAATGGTGTTACATCCACAGCCCTTACCAGCACAGTGCCACCGGGCAACTTTACACGAATCTCATATGCACTCCCCATATAGTTTACTTCTTCTACAAGGCCTTTGATACCTGCTTTATATCCAAAGTATAAATTCTCCGGACGGACAAATACCTTCTTTTCACCTGTCAGTTCCAGCACCTTCGCTTCCACCAGGTTATAAGGGCCAAATAAACCAGCCGTATATTCATCCACAGGATGATTATATACATCAATCGGCGTACCTTTTTGCACGATCTCTCCATCTTTTATCACCAGGATTTCATCTGCCCAGGACAAGGTATCCTGTGGATCATGTGATACCAGCAGACAGGTAAGATCGAGTTTCTCCCCGATATCCTTAATCACTGTTTTCAGCATCTGCTTATGTGAATAGTCCAGGTTAGAGAAAGGTTCATCCAGCAGGAATAACCTGGGGTTGCCGATTAACAAACGGGCCATAGCCACACGTTGTTTTTCTCCGCCGGAGAGCTGGTCGGTTTTTCTTTTCATCAGGTGATCGATCCTGCATATGCGATAGAGTTCAGCGGCTTCTTCCTCCGTCATCTTATTCGCATATTCCAGTACTTCTTCCACCCGGTAGTTCAGTCGCAGTTCATAATGCTGACTCAGGTAAGCGATGCCGGGTTCACCAGGAAGCAGTCTTTCGAGAGGGCCTTTTACCCGCTTGTCCTCAAATCGTACTTCTCCTTCGTCAGTTTGCATCAACCCGGCTACAATCTTCAGTAAGGTACTTTTCCCGGAACCGGAAGCACCCACAATTGCAATCTGCTGGTGCTTTTCCTGCGAAAAATCAATACCCTTCAATACCCATTCGCCATTCACCTGTGTACGAATCCCTGTTACTGTTAAAAAACTCATAATGAACAAAAGTAAAAGAAATCTACAACTAATTGCCCCCATTTTACAAACCCTGCGATTGCCATTAGGGGTAATTTTACACACTCAAATTGATGACAGATGAAAAAGATTACAATAGGTAAAACAGATTTACAGGTAGCCCCTGTCAACTTTGGCGGTAATGTATTCGGATGGACGCTGGACGAAAAACAATCATTTGAAATACTGGATGCTTTCGTCCATGCCGGCTTTAACTTTATTGATACTGCGGACACTTATTCATGGTGGGCGGCCGGCAATAAAGGTGGCGAATCAGAAACGATCATTGGCAAATGGATGAAAGCCCGTGGAAACCGTGACCAGATCATCCTGGCGACCAAAGTGGGTGCCCAGAACAGAGAACATAAAGAAGATGTGAGCAGGGCACACATCCTGAAATCAGTAGATGAGTCACTGCAGCGTTTACAGACAGATCATATCGATCTGTACTATACCCACTTTGATGATAATGTGACACCTGTGGAAGAAACATTATCAGCTTATGATGAGATTATTAAGGCGGGTAAGGTGAGGCACATAGCTGCTTCCAACTTAACTCCGGAGCGCCTGACCGAGTCCCTGAAGCTGGCGGAGGAAAAAGGTCTGCCCCGTTACCAGGCTTTGCAGCCGCATTATAACCTGCTGGAGCGGGAGAACTTTGAAACGAAATACCAACCGATAGCAAAGCAATATGGATTGAGTGTGATGCCCTACTGGTCACTGGCAGCGGGGTTCCTGACAGGGAAGTACCGCTCAGAAGAAGATTTGAAGAAGAGTGTGCGTGGTGAAGGTGTCAGAAAATACCTGAACGAAAAAGGTATTGGTGTATTAAATGCATTGGATAAAGTAGCTGCTAAACATAACACTAAACCTGCAACAGTTGCCCTGGCATGGTTGCTGGCGCAACCAACTATCGCAGCGCCGGTGGTGAGCGCTACGAGTCAGCGCCAGCTGGATACCCTGGTAGCTGCTCCTGCCCTACAGCTGGATGCTGCAGATCTGGAACTGCTGGATCAGGCCAGCAAATAATTAACTTTTCGTTGAAAAGGCCTGCCGCAGGACATCTACCCTGCAAAAAGATCGCTTCTGCCACTGGTAGAAGCGATTTTTTTTGCCCGCTAAAAATAATTTTTATTTACTTTGTATTGCAAAGCACTTTCAGTATATGAAAACAAGTACCCAATGGATCGCTCATTTTGAGCTAAATGCCACCAAACACAGGATCGACTGGTCCATTCCCCCCAGTATCACCCCTGAAGAACTCGTCCCCATCCTCCGCTCGCTCCAGGCCTGGCAACTGGGAGAAACCTCTGATGGCAGTCACCTGCTACGCACAGCCACCAGCTATGCGAACCGGATCAAGGATCCTGCTTATATCACTGCTGTGCAACTCTTCATCAAAGAAGAACAAAAGCATGGCAACAATCTCGGTCGCTACCTCGATGCGATTCATCAACCCCGGGTAAAATCTGACTGGGGCGATACCCTGTTCAGAAAATGCCGCTATTTCAATACCAGTATGGACTTCTGGACACTTACCGTACTCACGGTAGAGAGCGCCGCCCAGATCTTCTACCAGTCTCTCAAAGATGCCAGCAATTGTACCCTGCTCAAACAGATCTGCACTGATATCCTGGTTGACGAAGCCCCGCATATTGAATTCCAGGCAGAGCGCCTTTTTATCCTTTTCAGGGAAAAATTCGTGCTTTTCCGCCCCTTCTGGCGCTTCTTTTACCAGCTTGCCTTCTTTTCTATCGCATTGGTAGTATGGTTTGGCCATCGCAAACTCTTCAAAGCCGGTGGTAATACCTTCAGCTCATTTATTGATAAAATGACCTATAAATATCATAAAACGATTGCCAGGGTAAGTTCCCCCATACCGCATCCCCGCTTTACCTATGCGCCATCATTGCAGCCAAAAACAGTAAATTGATTTTATGAAAAGCCTGACCATTATGTTGAAAAGAATCTCCCCGCTGGAAAAAATGCTGACTTTGGCCATCGCCTTTACGATGACACTGTTATTGGTACGTGTACTCCGTTATCATGATTATTTTTACCTGTTTTATATCTGGAATACATTTTTAGGGGTCTTGCCTTTATTTTTTAGTCGTAAACTGGACAAATTATCAGGAATCAACCTGCGTACGATAATGATACTGGCTTGCTGGCTGATGTTTTTCCCCAATGCACCTTATATGATCACGGATCTTTTTCACTTTAGTGAAAGGCCGCCGGTCCCCTTATGGTATGACCTGCTCATTGTATCATCTGCTGCCTGGAATGGGCTCTTGTTAGGGATTATCTCATTGATGCAGGTGGAGCATTTCCTGGTACGGCACCTGAAAGGACCATGGGTAAAAGTGATCGTGCTGGTGAGTTTTGTATTGTGTGGATATGGCGTGTATATAGGCCGTTATTTGCGGTTTAATAGCTGGGATGCGGTGACGAATCCGGAAGCCTTGCTTTTTACAATGGCAGGACATGTGCTTAAGCCGTATAATCATTTGGGGGCCTGGGCGTTTAGTATAGGCTTTGGAGGAATGTTTGGGATTATCTATTATACCTTGCAGCAACTGCATCATCATAAAAAAAGCGCCCCTCAGAACGAGGGACGCTTTTTTATATCTTAATAACCTGGCTATTGCCGTTTTTTCTTAACCAATTTGTCCACGATGCTCACTTCCATCCAGGCACTAGTGCCCTGACTTCACCGATGTCATTTCCAGGTTCTTAAACCGCTTCATACAATAGAAACCGAAATTCAGGATCACTGCATAACAGATCAATGGAACAATCAACGCATGTTGCACACCAATTTCATCGGCCAGTGCACCCTGTATTACAGGCATAATCGCGCCGCCCAGAATGGCCATTACCAGCAGAGATGAACCCTGGCTGGTATAAGTACCCAGCTTGGCAATCGCCAGTGTATAGATGTTGGAGAACATGATAGAGTTGAAAATACCAATACCCACAATGCTGAACATCGCAATCTCACCCTTGTTAATGATCGCGCTCGCCAACAGGAACATATTGATCAGGGAGAAAATAACCAGGGTACGGGCCGGAGCAGAACGACCGACCAGGAATCCCACAAAGTTCAGTGCAATGAAGATCAGGAAGAAACTGATTTGTTCAAACGGCATACCTACCAGCAGGTAGATCACCACAAATACAGCCAGCGCTGTCACCAGCATATAAGCCGCCTTCCTGGCCTGACTCATAGAATGGCTCAGGGAAATAGCTCCAACAAAACGGCCTATCATTGCACCACCCCAGTAAATTGCCAGGTATTTCTTGGCTTCACCTTCCTGCAAACCAGCGATATCCTGCAGACCCAGGAAGCTAATCATAAAGCTACCTACGGCTACTTCACCACCTACATAACAAAAAATAGAAAGAATACCTCTTTTCAGCTGCGGGAACTGTAAAACACCCAGTCCCTTCGGCTGATTTTCAGCATCCTGTGCGAAATTAGGCAGTTTTACACGCCAGATCAGCAGCGCTACCAGCATGAGGATGCCTGCAAAGATGAGGTAAGGAATTCTTGTTGCAGCAGCACTGAAACCACCATTTGGATCCTTAAACAATTCAAAGATCAGGTGTCCGCCTAATATAGGCGCTATCGTAGTACCAAATGAGTTAAACGCCTGTGTGAGGTTCAACCTGCTGGAAGCTGTATCTTCCGGCCCCAGCAGTGACACATAGGCATTCGCGGTAATCTGCAATACTGTAAAGCCCAATCCCAGCACAAACAATGCACTCAGGAACAAACCATACACACCATATGTAGCAGCTGGCAGGAATAATACGCAACCCAGCGCTGACAGGATAATACCAAAGATTATCCCCTTCTTGTACCCTACTTTGTTAACAGGGTCCCCGTTGTAATAGGAAATAATGAAATAGATCAGCGAACCGATAAAATACGCGCCGAAAAACGCAAACTGAACCAGCATCGATTTGAAGAAGGTGAGCTGGAACAACTCTTTCAGGTAAGGGATCAAAATATCGTTCATACACGTGATAAATCCCCACATAAAAAACAATAACGTGATCGTGATCAGTGGAATTGCATTGTTTCCTTTCTTATGATTGTTCATAACCCGGACTTACGTTTCTTAATTAAAGTTTGGCAAAACACAAACATACGGCTATCTGAATCAATTTTGTCAAAAAAAGCGACAAAAACTTTCAAAATCATATAAGTTTCCCAGCCATGAGAACGGGAATCAGTCAATTCCCCGGGCAAAATCATCACTAATGTTAAATCTATTTATCTTTGTCGTATGCGGAATACTGATATTGAAAAAGCCAGCGAGGCGTTATGGAAAAATGCCCTACCTCACCTATCTGTCGACTGCGTGGTATTTGGCTATCACCAGGGCAGTTTCAATGTACTGCTGGCAAAAATGAAAGGAGATAATGGCTGGATTCTCCCCGGGGGTTATATTCAAAAAACGGAATCGATTGACGACGCTGCCAAGCGGATCCTCTTCGAACGAAGTGGTGCTGAGAAAGTGTTTCTGGAAGTGTTTGGCGTGTTTGGTGAACCAAACCGTTCGCAGGATTACTTTGTCGAATATGATGACAACCTCTGGCATAAGATGCGTTTTGTAACGATCGGCTACTATGCAGTTATTGACCAGTCACAGGTTACACCGGTACCTGATATGTTCAGCGATGCCTGCGAATGGATGCCTGTATACGAATTGCCCGAAATGGTGATGGATCATAAACAGATCATCGAAAAGGCACTGGAAAAGTTACGGGATCAGCTGTATCATAAACCGATTGGTTATAACCTGCTGCCGGAGATCTTCACCCTGCCACAACTGCAAGCCCTCTACGAGAAGATTATGAATCAGAAGTTTAACAGGGGGAATTTCTACAGGAAGATTATGAAGGAAAATATCCTGATTAAACAAGGGGAGGCAAAGACAGGAGGTGCGCATAAAGCCCCACACCTGTATAAGTTTGATCCGGCGATTTATACGAAATAGTTTTTTAGGGTTCACGTTATTCAGGTACCAATTCGATCCAGGTGGTTTTAGCAGGTAAGGGCATTGATTCCTTTCCTACCTGGTAAAAATCATTTACACCAGATAAAATCGGGCTCACCAACACAAAGGATGACAGGCTTCTCTTAGCCTTGTCACGGAGATGTGCGTGCTTAAACGCTTTGGCTCAGCCTCACCATTAAATCATTCTATCCTTCACCGGACTGGCACAGAAGTAGCTGTACATGCGCATATGACAACTCTATCAAAACGCAGCGCCGGTATACTTCTTCATATCACTTCTTTACCCGGGCCTTTTGGCTCCGGCGATTTAGGGCCATCCGCTTATCACTTTGCTGATCAGCTACAACTTGCTAAACAACGCTACTGGCAGGTATTACCCATCAATCCCCTGCATCCGCAACACTTATCACCATACAGCCCTATCAGCAGTATGGCTGGTGAACCCATATTGATTAGCCCGGAATTACTGGCTGATGAAGGGTTATTATCTGCCGCCCAACTCAACAAGTGTAAGCTGCCCATTTCCGACAAAGCCGATTTTGAAAAAGCCATTCCCATTAAACTGGCGCTCCTCGAAATCGCCTACCTGAATTTTGTGCAGTCAGCAGATCAGGCAGCATTTGAAAGCTATTGCCAGCAGGAGGCCCACTGGCTCAACGAATTCACTGATAACCCAAGAGAGAAATGGTACCAGTTTAAATTCGACCAGCAATGGTCCGCACTCAAAACTTATTGCAATGAAAAAGGCATTCTCCTCTTCGGTGATCTTCCCTTCTACATGCATGGCGACGCGGTCGATGTAAAGGCCAATCCCACATTCTTCAATCTCAATGGCATTGGTGGTGTTCCCCCTGATTATTTCAGTGAAACCGGGCAATGCTGGAATGTACCTGTCTACAACTGGGAAGCCCTTAAGGCGGACAATTACAGCTGGTGGATCCGCAGAATGCAACGCAACCTGTCCCGGTTCGACCTGATCCGGCTCGATCACTTTCGTGCTTTCTCCGCCTATTGGGAAATTCCCGCAGGTGAAACTACGGCTGTGAATGGACAATGGAAACCAGGCCCCGCTGCAGATCTGTTTAAGGAGTTTCAAAAATTATTTCCCGACATGCCTTTCATTGCAGAAGACCTGGGTACCATCGATGAACCGGTAAGAGCCCTGCAGGAAGAATTTAATTTAAAAGGCATGCGGGTTTTACAATTTGGTTTTGGTGAAGACCTGCCACAGACTGACCATGCTCCCCATCATTTCATTACCAATATTGTTGCCGTAACAGGTACCCATGATAATAACACTACCCGCGGATGGTATGAAGAAGATGCAGATCGCAAAACAAGGGAGAATCTCCGGCAGTATACAGGCATTAAAGTAACAGGCAAAAAGGCAGCCCGTATCCTGAGCAGGATCGCCTATGCTTCAGTAGCTGATATCGTGATTATACCCATGCAGGATGTGTTGGAACTACCAGCCAATGCACGGATGAATCATCCCTCCGGTAGTGATAAAAACTGGAAGTGGAGAATGCTGCCGGGACAGTTTAAAAAGGAGAAAATAAAACGCCTGGGAAAGTGGGTAAAACTATATGGCCGCGAATGCGAAAAATAAAATTCTAATTATTTAGCAAGCATAAGATGAGGCTGTAGTAAAAGTAAAATTCCGAAATTTAATATGGATGCATGATGCAGAAAATTCCTTTTATAAAATTCTACATGCCATCAAATTACTTTTAATACAACCTCATCTTTCTATTTTTTTTCTACAACGCCGTTATCTGCCATTGCTGATTCGTGCCACTATTCCAATTCCACTGTATCACACCTGCCCCATTCGTAGCCGAACCTCCATTCACATCCAACGCAAAGCCACTATTCCTGTTCAGTATTTTATAATACCCAAACCCAATATCAATTACCTGCCACTGCTGATTTGCACCACCAGCATAATCATACTGAATAATCCCGGCACCAGCTGTCGTAGATGCACCATTCACATCCAGGGCCTTTGCACTATTCCTGTTAATCACCGACTGATAATTACTTCCCAACGCATTAAATGTCCACTGCTGGTTTGCACCTCCCCAATAATCCCACTGATCAATAGCAGCACTATTCGCAGTAGACTGATTATACACTTCCAATGATTTCCCACTGTTCTTATTGATTACTTTGTAATAGGTACCTGCTGTAAACGAAGCGTACGGCGGCGTAATCGTACCCGTACCCCACGCATATTTTAACCTGGTCAAACCAGAAGTATTATTAGTCGTCAATGCAGACCCCGTAGATGTAAACATGCTATACGTATCCCCTGTTCTCAATCCAGGCCAGTACACACAACCTACACCCAGATCATGGAGTGAATTTGTCATTCCCTGCAAATAGGTGTTATTCACATTCGAACCTGGTGCCCCTGTATAATTTGTTCCATCCGTCATCACAGTTCCAAACTCTGTAACAATAGTTCTTGTAGGATAGGTCAATGACTTCACGGGTTGCTCCCAGTCAGCAGTCGTAGTCTTGCTGGTTTCAAACCAGGTGTAATCATGGAATGACAGGAGACAACTATCAAAACGTGTATCTGCACCAATCGTATTCACACCGGAGGAATACCCTGTACCATCTAATACAAACCTGTTTTTGGGCACACCCGGATAGCGGGTGATAAACGTATTGTAGAGTGTTTTCAGATCCGTGGCACTATATCCATGCGGCTCATTGAAGCACTCAAAATACACCAGCGTGTTCGATTTGTAATTCGCCACAATCGTGTCCCACATCTGCCAGAAAGTAGTCGTGTTGTCAATAAGGCCATCGCGGGAAGATGAGCCCTCCCAATAGCCCAGCAGCACCTTCATGTTTTTGGAACTTGCTTTGTCGATAGCGCCTTTGTAAGTGGACCAGAAAGAACTGATCACTGTGGATGGATTCACTGGCAGTCGCACGGTGTTGGCACCGGCGGCAATAAAACCATTCAGGATGTAGTCCGCCTTTGTTTGCATACTCGCATAGGTATCTGTTGATACCGTGCCCGAAAGGATCAACGCATCATCGGCAAAGTTATCCCTGCTATCCGCCCAGTTCACACCCTTAAAATCACCGGAGCTGACGGCGACGGCTGCTATAGCAGTAGAATTGGACAATTGGAGTGATGACAGATCTGCCTGTTCTTTATTGCAGGCAAAAGCTAGCATTGCGCTCGCAATGAGGGTTAATTTGGTTTTCATAAACGTGAGAATTAATTGTATAATTTACAATTAAAAAACTGATTGGAAAAAACAATCTTGATTTTTATTGAATGATTAGCTGAATGGTTGTTTGCAACACCATTGTTTATGAAGGAATTTCAAAAAACCTAAAAGGTTTCCTACATTTGAAAAATGCAAAACGATCCGGACTTCAATAAACTTGTCTTCGACATCGCCCGCTCCATTCCCAAAGGCCGTGTCACCTCTTATGGCGCTATCGCCAAAGCCCTTGGCAAAGGGAACCTTTCCCGCATGGTAGGCAGGGCGATGGGATTGATAGATGGGGAAAAACCACCTGTTCCTTTTCAGCGGGTTGTGAACAGCCAGGGACAACTGACCGGTGATCCCAGGGGGATTGCCAACAGGAAGAAGTTGCTGGAGAAAGAAGGGGTGGAAGTGAAGAATGATAAGGTGGTGAATTTCAGAACGATCTTCTGGGACCCTTCTGAAGAGATAGATGTTTAGGATGACTGCATTTCCCCCCTTCAAATACCCCGCCTTTTAAACAAACCAATTCCGCCCTTTAAACAAAACATCCCGCGCATATCGCCGCTAATTTTGTCCTACAAATTTACGCATATGCAACTCGATTCTTTCAGAACACTCGGCCATTCCGGCCTCAAAGTAAGCCCTCTCTGCCTGGGAGGTATGACCCTCGGTGACGACTGGAACTGGGGCGCAGACGAAACCACCGCTGCCCAACTCATTCACCAATACATCGACCTCGGCGGCAACTTCATCGACACCGCCAACATCTATACCAATGGCCACTCCGAAAAAATAATCGGCGATACCATCGGCAGATATCCATCCCAACGCAATCGTATTGTAATTGGTACCAAATGCAGCGCCAATACCCTCCCCGGCAATCCAAATGCCGGCGGTGGCAGCACCCATTCCATCCTCTACAATGTCCATGAATCCCTCAGGAGATTACAGACAGATTACATCGACCTGCTATGGGTTCATCAATGGGACTGGACCACGCCTTTTGAAGAAACCATGCGTACCCTGCACAACCTCGTATCCAGTGGAAAAGTCCGTTACATTGGTGTCAGTTACGCCCCCGCATGGAAGATCGCGCAGGCACAAACCACTGCCCTTCTCAAAGACTGGACTCCCTTCATCGGCCTGCAAATTGAATACTCGCTCTTAGAAAGAAGTATTGAAGATGAACTGGTTCCTATGGCCGCCGAATTAGGTTTAGGTATCACCCCATGGTCTCCTCTCAAAGGTGGTATCCTCTCAGGGAAATACCAGGCAGGTAACCAAAGTGGCGATAGCCGCATGGGGGGCGCTTACCAGCTCAGTGAAAAAGAAATCAGGGTCATTGAAAAGGTAAAAGACATTGCAGCCGTTCATAACACGAGTCCTGCTGCCGTAGCCCTCGCCTGGGTGCTGCATAAACAAGCTACCACCTCTATCATCCTGGGTGTAAGAAAGCCGGATCAGTTAAAACAAAACATGGCTGCCCTGGAAGTAAACTTAACACAGCAGGAAATGGATGAATTAGACGCTATTTCAAAGCCAGCTCCTACCTTTGTAACAAATTATAAAGAGTATAGCCGCAGTTTTCTACACGGTGGTATTGAGATCAATGGTTTAAAAGCTTCGCCACTGCCCGCTTTTCAACAAATGACACCCGGTAAATATTAAAACATGGAATATCAGGGAGCCCCCATCAAAGGCAACATATTTCTGTCCTGCTCAAAACAGACGCATTACAGCCGTGAAGTAATCCTGTCACAACACGCCTTGCTGCATGTCTTTGATGGGGAGCTTCGGGTACACAATGGCACTGCAGAAAAAGTCTATCATAGCGGGGATACCGTACTCATTCCCCGCAATTACCTCTGCCGGCTTAGCAAGTACCCTGTGAATGAAAAGCCTTTCAAATCTATCTCCATTCTATTTCCCGAAGAGCAAATAAGAAAACATTTTGAACCGAATACAGGAAAGAAACATAGCGGTCACCTCACCATCGCGCCGCATCCATTGTTAGAAAGCCTGTTCAGTTCTCTGCTGCCTTATTTTGACATGCATGAGGAGTTACCGGCGGATCTCGCAGCAATTAAGATAGACGAAACAATGACGATTCTGAAAAAAGTATATCAGCCAACGAGTGAAGTGCTGGCCACTTTTGATGAACCAGGAAAGATTGATCTGGGGGAATATATGGAGCAGCATTATATGTATAATCTACCCCTGGAAAAATTCGGGTATCTCACAGGCAGAAGCCTGACTACTTTTAAGAAAGATTTTAAACACATTTATCAGACGACTCCCGGGAAATGGCTGACGCAAAAGAGATTGGCGCTGGCACATTACCAGATTTTTGTTCAAAAGAAGAAGGTGACGGATGTATATCTGGATGCGGGGTTTGAGAACCTGTCGCATTTCTCTTTTGCTTTTAAAAAGCAATATGGGTATAGTCCTACGAATAATAAATAGTGCAAAAAGGCGCTCTTACCTTCGGTAAGAGCGCCTTTTTGCTGACCTTATCTCGTCACCACCACACTACCACTCTGCTCCACATGCTTCCCTTCCGATGTCACCGCGCTAATCATATACACATACGCACCCAGGGGTGCCTCCTGCCCTTTTTGCAATCCACTCCAGCCCTCACTGATGTCATGCGTTTCAAACACTAACTGCCCCAACCTGTTAAACACCCTCATCATAAACGCCACCGGTATGTCCGATGTCTTCACCCTAAACACATCATTCAATCCATCCCCGTTCGGTGAAAATGCCGTAGGCAAAATATAATAGATCTTACAATCCGCACTCAATCCCAGGTACACCTCCGCAGTACCCACACAACCACCTGCATCCGTACCCTTCACTGTATAACTGATATCTCCCCTGAATGTCGCCGTTACATGATTCCCCTTCTCCGATGATAAATACGTAGCCGGACTCCACTCATACGTCTCTGCTCCCGTGGCTCTCAATGTCACCGTATCATTAATACAATAACTTCCCATGGCCGGAGTTACCGAAACCTCCGGTGCCAATCCTACTGTCACCACTTTCTCTACCTTCGATTCACAAGCCCCGTCATAAATTGTCAATTTCACCGTATAATCCCCCGGATCTCTCCACATCACCTCATAAGGCCCCGGATCATTCCCCGTTACATCAATCGCATTATAGAAGTTCCAGGTATAAATTGCTGTAGCTGATCCATCAGGTATCAGGGTAACCTTCATCGGCGTACCCGCACAACCTCCACTGGTTGTAAAATCTGCCTGCGGGCTCTTCACCACCGTCACCGTCATGGGTGCCCTCGCACTCTCACAACCATCCGTCTGACTCACATAATAGGTGGTCGTTCCCGTTACCAGCGTAGACGGTACTGGTGCTGTAGCTGAACCCGTACCACCAGTTGCCGATGTATACCACAACAATGAAGTACCTGTTGCCTCCAATGCCTCAGCTGTCGCATACTGGCATAGCGTCAATGGCGCTACCACCGGTGAGGCCGCGGTATTGATTGTCACAGTCAATGCTGCACGATCGCTCTCACAACCCGTATTCTGCGTTACATAATAAGTCGTGGATCCCGTGCTCAATGTAACAGGGATCGGCGCATTGGCGGTACCCGTACCACCTGCCGCAGATGTATACCACTGCAACGAAGTACCCGTAGCTGTCAAAGGCGGTACGACTTCATTCAAGCAATAATCTATATCTGCAACTACCGGTGCTGCCGGCTGTGCATTTACTGTTACGGTCAGGGTTGCACGCTCACTCTCACATCCTCCTGCATCCTGCTGTGTCACGTAATAAACGGTGGCACCCGTAGCTGAAGTCTGGGGCACCGGCGCTGTAGCAGTACCTGTACCGCCTGTAGCCGTTGTATACCAAAGTAGATTTGTGCCTGAGGCGGAGAGCATACCCACTGCCGCATGCTGGCAATAAGTCAGATCATGGGTAACAGGAGGTGTCGCCTGGCTGCCTATAGTCACGGTCAGGGCTGCACGTTCACTCTCACATCCCGTATTCTGTGTTACATAGTAAGTAGTTGAACCGTTCACCGCCGTAGATGGCGTAGGGGCTGTAGCAGTACCAATTCCACCAGTTGCTGATGTATACCACATCAGGTTGGTACCAGTCGCTGTCAGTGCTGCTGGCGTGGCACCCTCACAATACCTCACATCCGAAACTACCGGCAACGGTGGGTTATTCGTCACCGTTACCTTTATAGGTGTACGCGCACTTTCACAGCTTCCTGTTTCAGTTTGTGTCACATAGTAATAAGTTGTACCATTCACACTTGTATTGGGTGTAGGTGCAATAGTACTGCCACTACCACCTGATGCATATAAATACCAGGTCAGGTTCACTCCTGTAGCCGTCAACGGTGTTGCTGTGGCACCTATACAATACACTACATCTGATACTATGGGTGCTGCAGATCCGGGACTTACCGTCACCTGCAGAGGCGAACGGGCACTCTCACATGCTCCGGCCACCGTTTGTGTCACATAGTAATAAGTAGTCCCTGTAGAAGTGGTAAGCGGTGTAGGTGCTGTTGCAGATCCTGTGCCGCCGCTTGAAGCCGTATACCAAAGCAGGTTATCGCCCGTAGCTACCAGTGGCGTTGCAGTTGTATTCTGACAAAAGGATTGTATCGCCACCGTTGGCGCTGCTGATATCGTCTTTGTAGATTCATAAATTCCCATATCCACCGTCTTCACCACGCGTGGATTACCATCATAATCTGTTGTACTGCTCCCTACTGCAGGAAGGATGGTTGCATCAATCACAGGAGAACAGGCTGCTACATGAAAATCATAATTAGGTCCATCTACAAATTGCGGATCACTATTAATATTCGAAGCAGGTAAATTCGCATCATCCACATAAATATCGCTGTCATGCCAGGTGATATTTGCATCACTAAAGTTGGATGCTGCATACTTCGCGCCAGGTCTCCAGATGATTGCGAATTCTATATACGGGCTACCTGTTGCGCCATTCGTAAGCGCATTATATGCCAGGTCTTCCCCATTATCCCAGAACACCACGTTATCCATCCATGGTCTGTGTTGGGTAGTTGTTCCATCCAGGATATTTGCAATCACTGAACCATGCCCGGAACTTGCCTTATTGCCAATGAAAATGCTATTGTCCGTATAATCATTCCCCCAGCATGCACCCTGGTAGGAAACTGCAATACCACCACCCGCTGTATGGGCCGTGTTGCCGATAAAAATACATTTAGACACCTTGCTTGCCAGGTATGGTTGGGTAGTACCTGAAGCGACTCCCAGGATTCCCAGTCCCGCACCATAGATCGCATAGTTGTTTGTAAACGTACAATTCACCACCGTCGCTGCCACTGTTGGTGCTGCCGCATCCGCATACAGGCACATACCGGCACCGGTATTAAACTGGTTTGCCGTCAGCGCAGGAAAGCCATCATCTGCCTGCCCGTCCCTGATCGTCACACCGTCTACCGTTGCGTTGATGATCCGAACCACGTTGTATGAATTATCGCTTGCTATCCCGGCAGTCCCGATATCCCCACTCAGGATCGTCACATTGGTTTTCCAGTTTCGCTGCGAAAGCAGTACTTCTGTTCCATTGAATCCTCCATAAATCACCTGGGATGGTTTGGGTGCAAATGCAATCGTTCTGTCGCCCGTAGTAGTCGGCAGGTAGGTACCCTGCGCTACCCAGAATGTATCTGCCTGATTTCCCGCAGCTAATGCGGTGGCCAGGTCATTGTACGCCGTCGCCCAGCTACTCCCGGTACCAGGTATAGGATTGTTTACGTTGACGTAAATACGGTTGAAAGCATAAGCGGCTTGCACAGGAAACAATGCAATGATCAGCCATAGGCATAGGCTCGTTGGTTTAGACATTAGCTATCTGATTAAGATTCAGGGTTGTAGTGTTGCTCCTAAATGTTGGCGGCCCCCTCCGGACAAAAGTAAAATAATATTTAGATTAAATTACATTTAATATGTATTGACGGTGTATCAATTTGAATTTAATGCAACCGGCTATAAGCCCTTTCCGGGTTCATGTAAGCAAAGGTGACTGTTGAAAGAAAAATGGAATCAGGCGGATATTAAGAGCGGCAAAAATGAAGTATGAACGAGGTTTTATCAAAAAATGCTTTTGATAAAACCTCGTTTTTGTTTTTAATAAATTGCAGGCAGGATGTAATGCTCCATCATCTTATCCACCTGTCCGTGTGCATAAGGCATATTATACGCTGTAGCCGTGATTACAATGACCAGGTCTTTGAAGATAAAGATCTTATTGCCTCCATTGCCGGAGCAATAGTAAGTTTCATACTGACCATATTTTTTATTCCAGAATAAGTAGCCATAATATTCATCTTTTCTGCCAGTGATAGGTAGTTGATGCGAAAGACTTTTCTCCACCCATTTTGCCGGGATAATCTTTTTATTCGCGTAGCACAATCCAAACTTCGCAAAATCAAGACTCTTCAGGCGGATACCGCCGGCGGTATTGGGTGCATGCTGTGGTGTATACTGCCATTGATAATTGGTAATGTGCAGCGGCGCAAAGAGATTTTTATCTGCATATTTCTCCAATCCTCCGGGTATGATTTTGTCGAGTGTACTACCCAAAAGCATGACACCTGCGGTGAAGTAATGCCATTGGCCATGGTACTTGTTTGTATCTACAGGTAGGTTCAGGGTGAAATCCACCCAGTTATCAGTGGGGTACATGTTCTCTTCATTACCTGGTGAGTGTTCATCATTGTCATCACCATCAAAGGGTGCGCTCATGGTAAGGAGTTGTTTTAAAGTAATAGCGGCTTTCTCCTGAGGCAGATGATAAAACTCTCCCAGGCTTTGATTTTCTGATTTCAGGTATCCGTCACGAATAGCTAAACCTGTCAATGCCGCGGCGAATGTTTTGCCTACAGACCGTACATCGTGCAGGCTATCCCGGCCGCTGTTGTCAAAATATTCTTCGAACAGGATCTTGTTATTTTTGATAGCGACTACGCTGGTGATGTGCCGGAATACGCCCGCTTCGATCTCTCCTTTTAATTGCATGATCCTGGTGGTATCGAAATACTCGTGTGAGACAGGCAGGTCTTTGTAAGGCAATACTTTTGCCAATGGCAATGGGGTAGCGGAGCCAGTACGCTTTACATTTAAATGAAACTGCCCTTCGGCAATGATCTCCCCTATGTTCAAATCAGGTGCTTTTACATAAGGGCGCAATTCGATTTTTAAAGTATGTGGTCCTTCAGTGAGTGCACTGTCTCCCCCATTTTTCATAAAACGATACCAGGCAAACTGGCTCCAGTAAGCTCCTTCATGATTGTAATCGATGAGTGGCTTAGACCAGCTTTGCTCATTGGGGTCAGGGTATCCCGGCCATAATTCGGTATGATAAATCAGGTGATTGTCTATGTAAAAAGAGAACTGGTAGTTACCCTTTTTTTCGAGCGAATCCTGGTTAGGGGCGAGTTGTTTTAAATAATCAATCAGGGGCTGTTGGAGTGAGACAGTGATTGATAAATTTGATTTATTCGTGAAAATGGAATCGCCTTTGAAGGTAATAGACTGGGCATAGGTCTGACCAGTTATTAATAACATAATAATGAGCACATGTCTTTTCATACTCAAATTTATAGGGTGGGAATTTTTAAAAATAGAATCCTGTTAACATTTTGCGATAAGCCAGCGGGGTCATTTTCTGCACTTGTTTAAACTGACGGATGAAATGGCTTTGGTCGGAAAATCCGCAGCTGGCAGCAATAGCCGACAAGGTCTGGTTTTTATCGCCCAGGAGGCTCAGGGCTTTTTGCAGTTTCAGTTGCCGCTGGTAGTCACTAAGGCGGGCATTGAAGTATAAAGGGAATGTTCTTGATAAATGTACGGGGTGTACTGAAACGGCAGTAGCCAGTTCTTTTAAGGTGTAGAGATGGCTTTCTTTATCATCGTGTAGTAACTCATTTAATTTCCGCGCCCATGGCGGGAGCTGTTCGTCTTTTACGGTTTCATGATTGAATAATTCTATCAACAGGGTGTCAATAGCTGCCTTGCAATCCTGCACCTTGCTCTCTTTGAAGATCCGGTACATCTGGAGTTTCAGGCGGGGATCTTTGAGTCGTACGCTGCCTTCAATCAGGTTGTGTGGCAGGTCGTATTGTGCAAACCAGGCCGGATTGATTTCAATGTGAAAACCGCGGGTAAAACCGGGAGGTTTGATATTGTAATGGGCATCCTGCCAGTGGTGAAAAAGCAGGTCTCCTGCCCCACAGTGATAGACTTCTTTCTTATTGCCTTCTATAACCCGTCCCTGTAGAATGAAGGTGAAATACGCATTTTCATGGTAATGCCAGTCTACTTCCGGCAGGGTATATTCCGTGTCGGTGAGGGTAAGGCCATTTTGCTGGAAACAATGATTGGTCTGGCCATAAAATTGTCCTGTTTCACGGGCGATCATAGTCATTCTATGTTTTAAGGGGCGAGCATTATTCGCTTTAAAATTAACCCATTTAGGGATTCATTTCACTTAATCAAAATTACCTCCGATGAACAGGTAGTAAGCACGAAGCTATAATAAGATACTATCATTTTATTAGCACCCAAAGGATACCAATTGGTCACTTCATTATCCAATCGATAATGAGATGATAATTTAGTGATATTATCTTGTCTAATTGGTAATCTTATCGCTCAGAAGCTGTATATTAGATAGAAGATTTTTTAACCCCTAAATGATTGTATATGGCCATTGTAGAAGGCAATATGTTACTTCAGTTCGTGAACGGCACCATCGGTGACCAGGTCACAATCTACGAGCGGAACGGCCGGATTATCATGGCCCAAAAACGCGGTCCCTCAAAGAAACCTCCTACTCAGAAACAACTGGAAGTGAGATATAAAATGACCGTGGCGAGTGCCTATGCAAAGGTGATGCTACTGGATCCTGAGCTCAAAGCTTACTACCAGTCTAAGGCCGGCCCGGGCCAGAATGCCTATAACATGGCGGTGAAGGATGCTTTTCATTTGCCTGAAATTCAGAATCTTACATTGGAAGACAGCACAGTGACCGTGAGTACAAAAAATGAGTTCAGGGTCGCAGAGGTAAAAGTGTACGTATATGACAAGGAAGGGAAGATAGTGGAAAGTGGCAAGGCGATACCGGCGAGAAATGGGGTAGATTGGGAGTATAAGGTGGGTCATCTTCCCAAAAAAGGGAAGATCAAAGCTGTTGTAGAAGACTTGCCGGGGAATACGAGGGAGCGGCAGATACTGTTGGAGTAAGCTGGCAGGGAAATGACTGGCAGTAAAGTTAGAGTAACCTGCAGGTACTGATTTAAAGTCTCTCTATTTCTGATAAGTATGTGCAACAATTCCTCCGGGAAACGCCTTTGCTTCTACTAACTTCAGGTCTGTCTCTGCTGTGACACCATTGAAGATAGGGAATCCTGTGCCCAGCAGTAGCGGATGAATGGCCAAATGGTATTCATCTACCAACCCGGCAGCAATGAGGTTCCGCATAAATCCGGCCCCACCAATCGCTGTAATCGGCTTTCCCGGTTGTGATTTAAGTTTCATAATTTCTTCCACAAGATCGCCATCGCAAACCTGTGCCTGTGTCCAGGAGTTTTCTATGCCTGCAGATACATTCCGGGGATCAAATCCCTTTTGTGTAAATACTGCCTTAGGTATTTCATTCATCGGTGCTGCAAAAGGACCGCTTGCTTCCGGCCAGTAAGCCGCCATCATCTCAAATGATTTTCTACCCATGATAATCAAACCGGCCTCCCAGCTTTTTTCAACAGCCCAGGCCCTGGAAGTCTCATCTGAAGATTTGAAGATCCAGTTGGATGCACCATTAAGGTCGCATACGAAACCGTCCAGTGAGACGGACATTTTCATCATTAACTTGCGCATAACGAATAGTTTGTTAAACAAATGTAGGGCAGTGTTTTTGATGATATGGAGGGGTAAAACGACAATATGAAGGGTGATTGCGACTTAAAGGCAATGCCTGCTATATTTCGGTCCATCCGACTAAAGATGCTACTTATTCTATGCAATCTTTGCGTTAAATAAGTCCCATAATCACTGCACTCCAAAATATTCAACGCATTATCAGGTAGGTAAACACAAAAAGGCCGGGGAATAAATCCCCGGCCCTTCACCTCGTAAAAATTAAAACCGCGATCAATTCCAGCCGCCTCCCAATGCCTGGTAAATATTCACCACTGCATTCATCTGCTGCTTCTTAGTTTCGATCAGCTCAAACTTTGACTCCAGTGCATCACGCTGGGTCATTAATACCTCTAAATATTCCGCTCTGGATGACTTAAACAGGTCATTAGAAATATCTATACTCTGCGTCAGCGCATCCACTTCTTTTGATTTCAACTCATAACTCTTCTCCAGGTTGCCAATTTTCGACAACTGGTTAGTCACCTCCCTATAAGCATTCAACACCGTCTTCTGGTAGTTGTACACCGCCTGGATCTGCTTGGCACTAGCCGTCAGGTAAGTAGCCTTGATCGCATTCCTGTTCACCAGCGGTGCCACCAGGTCACCAGCCAGGGAATACATCAGCGAAGCCGGCGTAGAGAACAGGTAAGTAGGACTATACGCCTCATATCCTATCCAACCGGAAAGTCCCAGTGAAGGATAGAACCTCGCCTTTGCCACCTTGATATCCAGTCTTGCTGCAGCCAGCTCCAACTCCGCCTGCCTGATATCAGGACGGTTAGACAAAAGGTCTGCCGGTATCCCTGCATGCACCATGGCCGGTACCTGCTCATTAAAGCCCTGTGTATTTCTCGCAATTGGCTGTGGATAACGACCTAACAAAAAGTTGATCTTATTCTCCGTCTCCGTAATCTGCTGCCTGATATCATACTGCAAACTCTGCGTATTCAACACCTCTGCCTCAAATTTACGTACGGCCAGCTCCGTTGTCTTCGCCGCCTCTTTCTGCAATTTCACTATCTCCAGTGCATCCGTCTGAATCTTGATATTCTGCTGCACAATTTCCAGCTGGTTATCCAGCGCCAGCAACTCATAATAAGAATTCGCAATCTCAGCTATCAGGTTTGTCACCACGAAGTTTTTACCCTCTACACTTGCCAGGTAGCGTACTACCGCCGCCTTCTTCTGGTTGTGCAACTTGTGCCAGATATCCACTTCCCAGTTAGCATACAATCCCAGTAATAAATTAGGCACCGGATCCGGCATGGAATGCCCTTCACGGATCTCCGTATGCTCTTCCATCGCACCGATGTTGGTATACTTACCTACCTTATCCACATCCGCACCTACTTTCACTCCTACTGATGGCAGATACTCCCCTTTCGCAGCACGCACCTCATTATTGGCAATCTCAATCTCCTGCAGGGTGATGTTCAGCTCCTGGTTGTTCTGCAATGCCGTATCGATCAATGCCGCCAGGTAAGGATCTGTGAAATACTCCTTCCACTTCACCCTGGCAGTGTTCGTAGAATCCTGCGCGTTGCTGAAATTCGCAGGAAGGTTTTTGTTTTCCTGTTTGTCAACTATAGCCGGGATTTTACACGCTGAATACGTCAGCGAGAGACAGGCGATCCCTAAGCAATGGTATATCTTTCTCTTAAACATTGTGGTCAAATTCTTCAGTTAATGGATTCTCTTCTTCATTCTTCAACAGCTTCCGTTTCTCTGCAATCTTGCCGAAGATGAGGTACAGCCCTGGTACTACGATTACACCGAATACAGTACCAAACAACATACCGCCGGCAGCCGCCGTACCAATCGTACGGTTACCGATCGCACCCGGACCAGTAGCATACACCAGCGGAATCAGACCTGCAATGAATGCAAAGGAGGTCATGAGGATCGGGCGGAAACGCGTTCTTGCACCTTCGATCGCTGCATTAAATACCGTATCCCCCGCACGATGCCGCTGCACCGCAAACTCCACGATCAGTACCGCGTTCTTACCTAACAGACCAATCAACATCACCAGACCTACCTGTGCATAGATATTGTTTTCCAGGCCCATTAATTTCACTAACAGGAAGGAACCAAATACACCCGCAGGCAGTGACAGGATCACCGCAAATGGCAGCATGAAACTTTCATACTGCGCAGCCAGTACCATGTATACGAAGATCAGACAGATGAGGAAGATATAGATCGCTTCATTACCACGGCCTACCTCATCCTTCGTCATACCACCCCAGTCAATACCATAGCCTCTCGGCAATGTCTCTGCCGCTACTTCCTGGATAGCTTTGATCGCGTCTCCACTACTGTAACCCGGTGCCGGTGCACCCTTGATGGCAGATGATGTAAACATATTATAGCGGGTGATCTCATTCAGTCCATAGAATTTGTCCATCTTCATGAATGCAGACATCGGTACCATTTCATCTTTATCATTCTTCACATACAGTTTCAGGATATCCTCAGGCAATGCCCTGTACTGCGGTGCTGCCTGCACCATCACTTTATACAAACGACCGTAACGGATAAAACTGGTTTCGTAGTTACTACCAACCAATGTTGATATGGTGGTCATGGCATTCTCGATCGTCACCCCTTTCTGTTGCGCCACATCGTTGTCAATCTTCAGCATGTACTGTGGATAAGATGCGCTATAGAATGAGAAGATAGATGTCAGTTCCTTACGCTTCTGCAATGCATCTACGAAGTCCTTGTTCACCTTTTCAAACTTCTTATAGTCGGCAGTACCGGTCTTATCGAGCAGGCGTAAATCGAGACCGCCGGCAGCACCATAACCAGGTACGGCTGGTGGCTGGAAGAACTCGATCGTAGCACCCGGAATATCTTTGGCTTTTTCTTCCAGTTCACGGATGATCTCTTCTGCTGATTGCTTACGTTCGGACCAGTCCTTCAGGTTGATCAGGCAGGTACCTGCGTTGGAACCGGTTCCTTCCGTCAGGATCTCATAACCGGCGAGTGCAGATACGGAACTGATACCATCGATTTTCTCCGCGATCTTCTGTAAGCGTTCTGCAATTTCGTTGGTTCTTTCCAGTGATGAACCTGGAGGAGCCTGGATGATACCGTAGATCATACCCTGGTCTTCTGCAGGGATAAAACCGGATTGCAGGGTGGTACTGATCCCCCAGGTGAGCAGACAGAAGCCTATCAGCATACCCCAGGTCACGGTACGTACATTTACGATCTTCCTCAGTAAACCGGTATAACGGCCGGTGAGTCTTTCGAAGCTCCTGTTGAAGGCATCGAGACCTTTGGTCATCAGGTTTTTCTTCTTCGGCTGGCCATGATTGTTCTTCAGGATCATGGCACACAATGCCGGTGTCAGTGTCAATGCCACCACACCGGAGATCACGATAGATACCGCCATGGTGATCGCGAACTGCCTGTAGAACACACCCACAGGACCTGTCATGAATGCCACCGGCACGAATACGGCCACCATCAGGAAGGTGATCGCGATAACCGCACCCGCAATCTCATGCACCACTTTCTTGGTAGCCATGTATGGTGAAAGATGTTCTTCTTCCATCTTGGCATGCACGGCCTCCATTACCACAATCGCGTTGTCCACCACGATACCGATAGCCAGTACCAGTGCGAAGAGCGTGATCATGTTCATGGTCAGGCCAAATATACCCATGAAAATGAAGGTACCTATCAGCGATACAGGTACAGCCAGTGTAGGGATCAACGTAGAGCGCCAGTCGCCGAGGAAGACGAATACTACGATACCTACCAGCACAAACGCTTCTACCAGCGTGTGGATTACCTTTTCGATAGAGGCATCGAGGAATTTGGATACGTCATAACTGATGGCATAATCCATTCCCGGAGGGAAGGTGGTTTTCTTCAGCTCCTGCAGTTTCTCTTTCACCTCTTCGATCACCTTGCTCGCGTTACTACCATACAGCTGTTTTACCACGATCGCGGCAGAAGGTCTGCCATTCAGGTTGGAATAGATATCGTAGAACAAGCTACCGAATTCAATATCAGCCACATCTTTCAGACGTAGTAATTCACCATTCGGATTGGCACGCAGGATGATATTTTCATACTCTTCTTTGGTACTGAAACGCCCGGAGTATTTCATTACATACTCAAATGCCTGGGATCTCTTACCGGAGCTTTCACCGGTTTTACCAGGAGAAGCTTCGAGGGACTGGTTGCCCAATGCTTCCATGACTTCCTGGGAGGAGATCTTATACGCCAGCATACGGTCAGGCTTCAGCCAGATACGCATGGAGTACTCACGGGTACCAAGTATACGTGCACTACCTACACCCTGCAAACGGGTGAGCTCGGGCATGATATTGATATCGGCAAAGTTGTACAGGAACCTTTCATCCGTTTTCGGATCTTTTGAATAGAGGTTCAGGTACATCAACATCGCAGGCTGCTCGAGGGAGGTGAGCAGACCTTCACGGATCACCAGTGGCGGGAGCTTATTCAGCACCTTGGCTATACGGTTCTGTACGTTCAGGGATGCCGTGTTTGGATCGGTACCCAGGTCAAAGATAATCTGGATGTTTGCCTCACCGGTGTTGGTAGCATCAGAAGTCATGTACTTCATGCCGGGTACACCGTTGATCGCTCTTTCCAGCGGGATGATTACAGTTTTTACCAACAGCTCACCATTCGCACCCGGGTACTCTGCGGAAACCTTTACGGTCACGGGCGAGATGGCAGGGAACTGCGTGATGGGGAGCTGGGTGATACCCAATATTCCTAAAAAGACAATTAGGACGGATATGATAATTGAAAGGACGGGCCTTTTAAGAATATTACTGAACATTTAAATACTTTTTGGATACTTAGACTATTCAGCCTTCAGTCTCAGATGCGAGATTACTTTAGCTGGTTCCTCAAACTCGTAGGTGATCTTGTCATTGTCTCTCACCTTCTGCACGCCTTCGAGCAGTATTTTGTCAGTATCGGAAAGTCCGTCTCCTACTACAAACAGGTCAGGCATTTCTGCTGCTACAGTGATCTCTGTTGATTTCACCCTGCTATCTTTGTCTACGATAAATACATAGTGCTTATCCTGGATTTCGAAGGTTGCTTTCTGCGGAATCACAATGGCATTTTTCAGCGGTACGACCATCTGCACTTTACCGGTTTCACCGTGCCTGAGCAGGCCTTCAGGATTAGGGAAAGTAGCACGGAAAGCGATGTTCCCGGTTTCGTTGTTAAACTCACTTTCGATCGTTTCCACGTTGCCGGTATGTTTGAACACTTCGCTGTTAGCCATGAGCAGGTTTACAGGCATCTTACCTTTTTTCTCTTTCACCCCTTCTTCATAGTTCAGGTATTCAGGTTCAGATACGTTGAAGTATACGTACATCTGGCGGTTGTCAGAAAGGCTGGTGAGCAGTTCACCTTCGTCCACCAGGCTACCCAGTTTCAGTGGCAGGCGGTCGATGATACCATCAAAAGGAGCTTTGATGTCGGTAAATGCCAGGTGTACTTTGGCCAGGGACAGTTCGGCTTTAGCTTTAGCCAGGTTGGCCTGTGCCATTGCCAGTTCATTTTTTGATACGACGTTTTTGTCGGCGAGGGACTTGGTGTTCTGCAGTTCGATCTCTGCTGCCTGGGCTTCCGCCTGGGCTTTTTCGAGTTCTGCTTCATACACTTTAGGCATAATCTTGAACAGGAGCTGGCCTTCTTTTACAAACTGGCCTTCATCTACATAGATGTTTTGCAGGTAGCCTTTCTCCTGCGCCCTGAGTTCGATGTTACGGAAAGAACGTATCTGGGATACATATTCTTTGGTAACAGAGGTGTCCATTTTAACAGGAGTGGTAACGAGGTATTTGGTTTCCCCTTCCTTTTCTTCCTCTTTCTTTGATGATTTACAGCTTGCAAAACACAACAGTGCAAACAAGCCCACGACGAGCATTGAACTTCTCTTCATAATAAGGATGCGATTCTATTTTTTTAAGTGGTGTGCGAATGACAATAAACCTCCGTATCCTGTGGACGTGGAAGTTCTAAGCAATAAAAAAACACTGGTTGGAAAAATATATCAGATACGTAGTACACCGTGCCTTATATAAAGACACTGGGCAGTACTGTTGGCAGGATATGAATTGGAAAGAAAATACGGGTGGTGGTAATCGGGAGCGGGTGGGGAAAAAACAGTGGTAAAGTTATTACCGATGGTGAGATGCTTTTTAAAACCTGACATCTCATCGGTATCATCCTCATTATCAGTCTCAGTGAATCTTAAATTTAAGCGCTCGAAACTCCGTGGATGATTGCGGATGTTCAATACACCGTCCTCCTGTTCAATAAGCATAAGCATCCTGCTGGCCGACGTCGAGACATGGTCCCGTGGCGTGGTGGCCTTCAGGTGACTATACCCGGTGAGTATCAGGATACAGAGTGAAAGAAATATCCTTATTAGCTTCTTCATCCGGGGCGCAAAATAGATAAGTTATATTATACATACAAAGCTGGCTGTGATGAGCGGCAAGCAGTAAATGCAGGTTTACACGGGGGAATACAGTACCGTAGGTGCTTACACGGTGATTATTAAAAAGTCCTTAAAAGATTTTAAATAAGGCCAGAATTTAATACTTTATAAAAATCTGGACTGGTTATCAACGGTTTTTTTCCGGATAGCGTAAACATAATTCCCAAATGTTAAAATGCCTTAACTGATAAGTTTCCACCTTTGCGGCGCAAACTTATACAGCGATGAGATCCATTCTATTACTAATTTCGACGTTCTTATTATTATGTACCGGCATTTTATCGGCCAACGACCTGGATGGAAACGGCACCATTAAAGGAAAAATTACCACAACTGACGGCAGGCCAGCCGGCCTGGTGACGGTAGTGCTAAAAGGCACTAAGCGTTCTACTGTGACTGAAGATGACGGTACTTTCATAATAAATCATGTTAAACCGGGTAATTACACCTTACAGGTGAGACTGGTAGGTTATGGTACGAAAGAGGAGACTGTTACAGTTATTGAAAATAGTACCGCCCAGGTCAATCTGACCCTGGAAGTTTCCGACACCCAGCTGCAGGAGGTAGAAATTGCTACCGGTCGTGCGAAATTTGGTAAAAAGGAATCTGATCAGATAGCACGTTTGCCTATCAAAAACCTGGAAAATCCACAGGTCTATAGCTCCATCTCCAAAGATCTGCTGAAAGAGCAGGTAGTCACCAACTTCGACGATGCGTTGAAGAACACCCCGGGCCTGACCAAATTATGGTCATCTACCGGCCGCCCGAACGATGGCGCAGGTTACTTCTCTATCAGGGGTTTCTCCATACAGCCGACTATGATCAATGGTGTACCGGGCCTGACCAATGGTGGTATTGATCCTGCCAATGTAGAAAGAATTGAGGTGATCAAAGGCCCCAGCGGTACTTTGTTTGGCAGCAGCTATATTTCATTTGGCGGTCTGTTGAACATTGTGACCAAGCGTCCTTACGATCATTTTGGTGGCGAGGTAGCTTATACAATCGGTGGTTATGGCCTGAGCCGTTTTACTGCTGATGTAAATGCGCCGCTGAATGATGATAAATCTGCGATCCTGCGTGTGAATGCAGCTTACCATACAGAAGGTAGTTTCCAGGATGCGGGTTTCAAAAAATCTTTCTTCGTTGCCCCCAGCCTGGCATTCAAAGCGAATGAGCGCCTGTCATTCCTGATCAATGCAGAGATTTATAACAGTGAAGCCACCAATACCATGATGCTGTTCCTGAACCGTAGCCGTAAGCTGAAAGCGAATACACCGGAAGAACTGCATATGGACTTCAATAAATCCTATACTTCCAATGACCTGACTTATAAGAACCCTACCGTAAATTTCTATGGTCAGGCAAATTATAAGCTCTCTAATAACTGGACTTCACAAACGAACCTGTCAAGAAGTTCCCGTAAGAGCGATGGTTATTATTCTTACGTAATGTTCCTGGACCAGGGAGTGGTAGCACCAAGTGATTCACTGGCCAGCCGTTTCGCATATCTCCAGAACTCAACTACAGTTACTACCGATATCCAGCAGAACTTCATTGGCGATTTCAGGATCGCTGGTATGCGTAACCGCGTAGTATTCGGTCTGGACTTCAACGACCAGAGTACGACTAACAATAACAGTGCATCTCCCAGGTTCGATATCGTGGATGTCACCAATCCTAAAGATGCCAGCTATGGCACCCTGAGCAGGGCAAGTGTAGATGCGAAACTGGCCGGAACAACCGGTAGCAAGAACGGTAATAGTGCACAGGTATACAGTGCTTATGTGTCTGATGTGTTCAACATTACAGATGCCTTGCTGGTAATGGCGAGTGTACGTGTAGACCGTTTTGAAAGCAAAGGTAGCACTAACTACCTAACGGGTGTGACTAGTGGTAAATATGGCCAGACAGGAGTATCTCCTAAATTTGGTGTTGTGTACCAGGTAGTGAAAGACCAGGTAAGTGTGTTTGCTAACTATATGAATGGTTTCAAAAACGTAGCCCCGGTTAATAACTATAGTCTGCCAGGTTATCCTGATGTGCTGAAACCACAACAGGCCAATCAGTGGGAAGGTGGTGTGAAAATGGATGTGCTGGATCACAAGCTGGGCTTTACAGCGAGCTACTATGATATTTCTGTTACTAACAACTCTGTTCAGCAGACGGTGACTGTAGGTGATACTTCTTATAACGTGACTGTACAGAATGGTACGCAGGTGAGTAAGGGTGTGGAGCTGGAACTGGCAGCGAATCCATTGCCAGGATTGAATATCATTGCGGGTTATAGCTATAATGACAGCAAACTGACGAAGTCTTATTATTACCAGGAAGGTTTAAGGCCGGTATCTGCGGGTCCTAATACACTGGTGAACCTGTGGGCAAGTTATACATTTGTACAGGGAGATCTGAAAGGCCTGGGTGCTGGTTTTGGTGGTAACTATGCAAGTGATAATGTTATTACGAATGATACAAGGACCGGTAGGTTTACTTTGCCTTCTTATGTGATTATGAATGCGACCCTGTTTTATAATGCACCTAAGTATCGCCTGGCATTGAAGCTGGATAACCTGGCTAACAAGGAGTACTTCTCAGGATGGACGACTGTAGAAAAGCAGATGCCAAGAAGATTGGCAGCTAGTTTTGCGTATAAGTTTTAAGTGTTTAGATAAGATCGAAAAGGAAAGGCTGCCTGCTCAGGCAGTCTTTTTTTTGTTTTACCCCGGTGCGGATCAGGTACTTTCTACTAAATACGCAATCAGGAAGATACTCGCTATCATTAATGTGATGACCAGTACATATAAAAAAACAGGTGAATGCTGGTAACTGTTATTGTTGATTTGTTGCGTTGTTCTTTTATACCGCACCAATGATAATAATAAACTCAATGCCCCTGTGATGACCATCAAAATCCCGATAGGCGCAGAATACCCATATTGATGTACTGTATTAGGTTTGCCCAGCGCCAAACTGATCTGTTTCACAAACAGCGAGAACTTTACAACTACAAATCCAAAGGCCATGATGCCGATACCGGTTCTTACCCAGGCAAGGAGGGTTCGTTCATTAGCAAGATGATCACTGGTATTACCTTTTCTCAGTTCATTATTCATGCTGTATTTTTTTAGGCTGCCGCATCATCTTCCTGGTCAGCAGTACCGCTAAAATATAACAATCCGCGACTAACAGATATACGATTATAGCCATCGACTTGTGCTGCAGCAACCATTCATGATGGGTGAAATAAATAATAAAGTTCAGCAATAATAGGACCACAATGATATGAGTGCCCTGCAGCAGCATCCTGTTCTCTTTGAATAGTGATTGCAATAAGCACCAGGCTCCATAATTTAAGACTCCTCCTATAGGCAGGTAGAGGAGATTGAAACGAAGCACCGCTGTAAATACATCGGATTTATATCCTTCTATTGCGGTAACGAGTACCATAGATTCGAGGAATAGAATAAGCTGGTATGCAAAGACCAGGGAGAGGTTTTTATTCATGTAATATTTGTAGCAAAAAATGTGCTGGTTAGCGGGTTAATAAGAAATGTAGTGCAAATGGATATAGAGCGCAATGGATTAGTTAGTGGCCTATGAGCTAAAATCAAGATAAGAAGCAATGTAGTGCAAAGGAGTACGAAGTGCGATATCAGCATGGGTTTGAAAAAACTGCTGGTAGCGTTCTTTGGTATGCAGTCCTTTCAATTGATTTTTCTCTGCGATCTTTTTGGCCAGTGAGACCTGCATAATCTTATTGAAGATATTCATCCAGGAAGGCAATTCCTTCGCCAGCGTCTTTTCATTTTCCAAGGACAACAGCAGCAATTCACAATCCGTGATCGCCTGTATACTGACCGGAGAAGGTTTGCCATAAAGATAGCTTTCCAGGGGAACGAGGAATTGGGATTCATGAAAGAAGTGGTTGGTAATGTCGTTACCTGCGTCATCGTACCAGTGTGTGCGGAGCACGCCGGAAGAGACGAAAAGGATCGAATTGACCTGATCACCGGAATGCAGGAAGTGGTGAGTTTTGTGGAGTGAAAAGGGGCTGAAGAAAGAAGAAATTTTGTCAAGGTCTCCCTGAGAGAGACTAAAGTTGGACCTTAGGAAATAACTTAGCATTCTCAATTAGTATATTATGAGTTGCGGACGCAACGCATCCGCAACTCATATGGTGATTACAAAAATCTACTAAAGAACTCATAGGTCCTCAACATCTGGTCTATCCGCTGCCTGTTATCCCCACTCCTCACCAGTTCATGACTTGCACCCGGATGCCTTACATACTCCACCGGCTTACCCAGGGTATTCAGGCTTTTAAACAGCATCTCACTTTGTGATACCCCGGTCCTCAAATCACTTTCTCCATGGAAGATCAACAGGGGTGTAGTTATATCTTTTACATAGTTAATCGGTGATTGCTCTTCCAGCACTCCCTTCACACTATCCACATAAGGGAAGCCGCCGAAATAATTCTCCAGCATCTTGCCCGCATTGCCTTCTCCAAAAAACGTCTTGAAATCATATACCCCACGCTGACAGCTGGCCGCCCTGAACCGATGATCATGCCCTACTATCCATGCTGTCAGATAACCTGCATAGGATCCACCACTCAAAAACCGCTTTGTCGTATCTATCCATCCCTGTGCCTCTGCCTTTGTAAGAGCAGTCAATACATCGCTGGATGGCCCTACACCCCAGTCACGATAATTGGCCCGCAGGAACTGGTTGCCATATCCACCGGAGCCCCTGGGATTACAATATACTACGCCAAAGCCTTTTCCACAGAAGAACTGGAACTCATGCCACATGCTGGGCTCTCCTGGTCCCCACATGGCAGAAGGGCCACCATGCATGTCCAGTAATACAGGGTATTTTTTTGCAGGATCAAAGTTTACAGGTTTCATCACCCAGTACTCCACGGTCAAACCCAGGTTGTTCGTGAATGTGAACTTCTGCGGGATAGACAATTCCCGTTCGCTCAGCCATCCAGTATTAAGCTGGGTGATCATCTTAGGCGCTTTCACATTCAGGTCTGACACGAAAATCTCCGATGGATTCTGAATCCAGGTCTTTGGGAAGATCAGCTGGTTGCCGCTGATATCAAATTCACTGATTCCTTCATCTTCAGACGTTAGTTTTTCCGCCTTCCCTGTTTTCACATCGGCCTTGTATAAACTGGTACCCCCGTTATTCACGGCAGTAAAATAGATCGTCTTTTCATCGGCGGAGAATTTGGTCTTCCCCTTGATCCGGTCTACGGGCACCCGAACCGGCGATGCCAGGGTTGCCAGGGGACAAATGAGCATCTCCCCTACATCAATCTGCTTTTCACTGGCACGCTGGAAGACCAGCCATTTTCCGGAGGGGGAAACTGCTTCCAGGAAGTAGGAGGAATCTTTTGCATACATTAACCGGGTCAGGTTATTACCATCGGTACCCACAGCGTAGATCTCCGCTTCCTTTGTATCGTCCGGGTGCTGGCGTGGGTTCATATAGAGTGAAACGAGGATCTTGTCATTGCCGGCGAAGGCGGGATTGTGGTAGGAAAAGAAGCCATGCGTCAATTCCCTTGGAGTAGATCCCACAGCTGTATCTGTGATAAAGATGTGAGAGAGGTTCACCTCAGGATTGACATAGGTCTCTGCCTGGAATTTGGAATGGGTAATGACCTTGGCCTTTTTATCCTTTGCATTATCATACAGGTAAGCCCTGATGGCCCTCAGATCGCCATCGGGGTCAGGATTGGTTGTATCTGTCAGCAGGTCCTGGTTATGGGTAAAACCGGGTGCACCATCATTCCAGGAAGGCACCATCCTGCCGGGGTTCAGTACCTTGTCATTGACCAGTTCCTGCAGGGTAATGTCGGTGGTGAATACCAGTTGCTTTCCATCCGGACTCCAAACCGGCTCGCTACAGCCATAGGAAAAGTCTGTCAGCTGGCGGACCTTGCCGTTGGCGGTGTAATACAGGAAGATCTGGGGTTTACCTTTGACGGGCCTGATAAAAGCGATGCTGTTGCCTGATGGATTATATGCAGGTGAAGAGGTAGCACCTGTGTCGAGTAACTGAGCCTTGCCTGACAGGTCTGTGATGTAGAGCTGGCGGAGGTAGGTGTAGTCCTTTTTCTTTGCAGTATCGGGGATGATGCTGGTCACGGAGTAGACAGCGTGTTTCCCGTCGGGGCTGAACTTCACATCGGATGCTCTTTTTATTTTGAGCATGTCGGTGACGGCGATGGGTTTCTTTTGGCCATAACTGACATGCATGGCAGTCAAACAAAGGAGTGCCTGTAGGGCTGATTTAATGTTCATAAGAGATTTAGGTTGAGTGTTGTGCTTATTGAAAAATAGGAAATAAATGGAAGAAAAAAAAGAGGGGGGACGGGGTGGGTGAAATTTTACGCATATCTTTATTTACTCAACAGCATATTGCATTGTTATGGCGGGGCCAGATAGATAAATAAAATGAATAAGATTTAACGATGGAAAATTTAATCCCCTTACCAATTGGAGACTTATCCGGCAAAAAGTTCTTTATTCCACACTACCAGAGAGGCTATCGATGGACGAAATTACAGGTTCAACAATTACTGGAAGATATTGACAGTTTCAGGCCTGAAGGGCAAAACAGGAAAACATTTTATTGTCTTCAGCCGGTGGTCATAAAACTACTGGATGCTGACACCAAAGGCAGGTATGAACTAGATGGAGACTGGTACGAGGTAGTCGACGGACAACAAAGACTCACGACTATTTATTTAATCCTTCGATATATAAAGGAACGTTGGTCCAAAGAAGATAGCAATGTATCTTTTGAACTCTTTTATGAGACGAGAACCCAATGTGTGAATTTCCTGCATAACATCAGAGTGAATACGAATAATGATGTGGATATTGACAAGGGCAATATTGACTTCTATTATATCAGTAGTGCCTACCAGGCCATCAGGAGCTGGGAGGCTGATAAGACCAACCTTGACAGAGATAGCTTTGAATCGAAATTCCTCCGTCAGTCTAAAGTAATCTGGTACCACGTAGCTTCGCATGTAAACAGCCAGGAATTATTTGAGCGATTGAACCTGGGAAAAATTCCGCTGACGAATGCAGAACTGACGAAAGCACTCTTTTTATCATCTGAAAGTTTTAAGGGAACAGCAAGGGAAGAAGCTAAGATAAAGCAGATAGAGATTGCGATTCTCTGGGATGAGATTGAACATAGGCTGAATGAACCCGACAATAAATTCTGGTCTTTTATTACGAATAAGAACAGGGCAGCGTATGAGACGAAGATAGAGCTGATCCTTGATTTGATTTCAGAAAAAAAGGATGATGAAAAAGACCCTTTGTTTACTTTCTTATTCCTTATAAAAAAACAGCAGGCGACCGGTACTTTAGCACTCTGGAAAAAGATTGAAGATTTCTACTATACTGTTTCCGAATGGTACCTGGACAAAGACTATTATCATAAAATAGGTTATCTGGTAGCTGCAAGAAAAATACCTGGTTACAGTGGGATACAACTGAATCATTTGGTAATGGCCGCTATGGAAACACCTAAAAATGCATTCCATGAGAAAATCAACGCCTATATAAGCGCATCTGTGAAGGTAGATTTACTGGAGCTAAGGTATGAAACTCATTATAACGAGATTTTCAATATCCTCTTACTCTTTAATGTTGAGACCAACAGAAAGACTGATGCAGAATTCTATCCTTTCAAATGGCATAAAGATAACTCCTGGAGTATAGAACATATACATGCACGAAACTCAGAGAACTTTGACAGGAATAAAAAAGATCCATGGATGAAATGGCTGGACCTGCATCAACAATTACTGAAAGAAAAATTCCAGGACAAGATGGACAAAGATGTGCAGGAATTGCTG
Organism: Chitinophaga silvisoli; assembly: GCF_003412465.1. Lineage (GTDB taxonomy): Bacteria > Bacteroidota > Bacteroidia > Chitinophagales > Chitinophagaceae > Chitinophaga > Chitinophaga silvisoli. The sequence goes on along the minus strand of NZ_QTJV01000001.1, from coordinate 759,066 downwards.
GACCAGATTAGCAAATGGAACCATACTGATGATTTGACATGGGTGAGATTCGATGACTTATTTAAGCGCGTCAATGACCTGCTTACCCTGGACCCGGAAAGCATGGATAAGGGCTGCGAAGGCATTGGAAATCTAGCCCTGTTATGCCAGGAAGACAATGCAAGCCTTAGCAACGGGGTATTTGAAATAAAGAGAAGAGCGATCATTGAGTTAGATAAGGATGGTTCCTTCATACCGGTTTGTACCAGGAGAGTATTTATGAAATACTATAATGACAAAGGTATCAATACTGACTATTTCTATTGGTCTGAATTGGACAGAACTGCGTACATCGACGCTCTGACTGGCATGCTTAAAGATTATTTACCCAAGACCCACATGAAGGAAAATGCAAACTAACAGCCTCCTGCAATTATTAAAGGAATATAAAATAGTCATTCCCCCTATACAAAGAGATTATGCACAGGGAAGAAATACAGGTAAAATTCCACAGATAAGAGGACGATTTTTAGACGCGATTGTACAGGTACTCACTGATGCTTCCTTACGCCCACTGGAGCTCGACTTTATTTATGGTTATACAGGGCAGGATCAGGATCAGCTCTTTTTTTATCCGCTGGATGGGCAGCAGCGACTCACTACTTTATTCCTCATTCATTGGTATGTGGCACAAAAAGAGAAGATAAGTGAACAGCTATTGGAAAAGTTCTCTTATGCCACCAGGAAAAGTTCCAGGGAATTCTGTCAGAGACTTGTTTCATTTAAAGCGAAAGGAGGTTTTGATTCTATAGATGAAGAAATCATGAACCAGTCCTGGTTCTTTGCTTCATGGCAAAACGATCCTACCATCAATGCGATGTTAGTTATGCTAAAGGAGATCGAAAAAAGCTTTCAAACACTCCCAAATAGGGTCTGGGAGCAACTGGCGGGTGATCATCCCAGGCTGATCTTCCATATATTACCTATGGATGACCTGGGTTTGCCTGATGACTTGTATATTAAAATGAATGCAAGAGGAAAAGAGCTGACCGATTTTGAGCATTTTAAGTCTAAGTTTTCAGAAATACTGGATAGTAAAAATGCGGGGGTATTCAATATCGCTGTGGATAAAGAATGGTCTGATCTATTCTGGAATATTTTTAAGAATAATGAAAAGATAACTGATCTTGCGAAAGATGTGGATAATGGATTTTTGAATTTCTTCTGGTACCTAACGCATATCTTAACGACACAACAGGAAATTCAGCTGGATGTAAAGGAAGACTGGATTACAACAATAAATAAGGTATATAAAGGAAGAGAAGACAATATTCAATTTCTTTTTGCCTGCCTCAATTTATTTGAAGACCTGCAAAGAAAACCAGGGCAGGTATGGACGGACTATTTTTACACAGAAGCTGCCGATTTCCATCCATCAAAAGTGAGGTTATTTTATATCAACGCAAAAATTAACCTGTTTGAGAAATGCGCTGTTAACTATATGACAGATACCTTTGTGCTTAGAGAACAATTAATCCTATATACTTTTATTCATATCCATTTAAACCAGAAAACCGTACCTGCTGAATTCTATAGAACACTTAGGAATCATTTAGAATTTGCATCTGATAGTTTTGTAAAAATCAGTAACCTAAAAGTGCTCTATGCAACCATGGATAAATTGGTGGAGGGCTTGATTGCTGAAGATGATCTTTCTTTTTCCAAAAGACAAATAGAGGAAGAAAAGAAGAAAAAAGAGCTGATAGCAAAGTATCCCGACCTGAAAGAAATAGTCTATCACCTGGAAGATCATACTTTACTGAGAGGAAATATTGGCATCTTTGATTTTGACGCGGAGTTAAAGATTTACGGGGATTTGTTTAACCAGATCTTTATAGAGAAATTTGATTACTTCGGTATTAGTAAGGCGCTATTAACTTTCGGCAATTATACACAGGAATATGGACAATACATGAGAAGGTTTGGCAATACGAGTATTATCGTATGGAGAGAGATCTTCAATGAAAGTGCAAACAGGAAGGGGTTTGAGCATACTAAGAAAATTCTGAAAGCATACCTGGATAAATTCCGGTACAACCCTGCTATTACCAATGAAATTATTCTCCAGGAATACCTGGACCAATTTGTACAGGATGCGGACCGGCCTAAAGACATTTTCTATTACTACTTAAAGCATCCGAATTTCTCAACATGGAATGGCAGTTCAACAGATGGTTATTATTGGTGGCAGGATTTTAAAAATAAACCGTATGAAGCCGTCATGTTATTCAGGACTAATTATATAGGCCGTCACTGGAGTCCATTTCTCTTAGAACTATCATTCAGGAATGAAAACTGTAAGCTGGAAAACTACGATGCACCATTAGTGTTTTCGAATGGCCAGGTGATTTTCGAGATCAGGAATGTGAATAACGGATTCCGTTTTAAAGCGGCAGATGATCTCTCTGCTGCTTATTTACAGGAAATAATCAAAGGGAATGAGCAATTTACTGACGATGGTATTTACAAAATTACTCAGAACGCTGATGGCCTCGACCTGGAAGACCGCATTGAAAAATGCAACACCTTCCTCAACTCCCTAATTCATTAACCGCCTCCGCACCGCGCTGGTAATCTCCTCAGGCAATCTCAAATGGCGGGCAAGGCTCGCCATTGCCTTCTCCTCCCCAGGAGAATACACCCCATTTTTCAAACACTTCTTCAATGCCTTCTCATACCAGATCTTCCCCACCTTTTCATGCAGGCATTGCACAATATCATTTTTCAATCCCAGGCACATCCTGCAGGCGATCGAGATTCGCATCCCCCTCATACCCGATCTGATCTCTCCTTAATATAAAATTCAGATACGCCGCATAAAACTCCTCCATATTCAAGGGAAACATACGATTCACATCCACCTTATACTCCACCCCTATTTTAAGGATCATCGCTCTTCTGAGCTGCGCTATAGGTGTAGTGGCCAATAAATTATTCACTGCTATGACAGCATTCTCCTCCGGTTGCTGCTGAAATACTTTCTGCAAAAAACTCCGCTGTAACGGATGGAACCGGATGCACCAAGCTGGTGAAATATGCAAAATAAAAGGGTGGAGCTTAGCTCCACCCTTTTATTTTTAAAAGCCATTTTTGATTGGCGTGATCGTAAATGTAAAGTGATAGTCCTGGTAATGTAAGCGGTATTTTTCAAGCGGCAGCTGTCCCCAGCTATCTATACCACCTAATCCCATCTGCGCTTTATCTATACATACATTTGTGAGTGGGTCCTGTTGTAATAATTCGCTGTGACGCTGATGTTTTCTATCACCCTCATCCAATGTACCAATAGTAAAGTGCAAAGCGGAAATAGAGAAACTGGTATCGCTTGTAAAACGCAATCCGTTACCGCCTGTTGTCATCTGGTTCCACCACCGTACATCTGTTTTAGTACCTGTTTCCTGCGGACGAATATAAGGATAGAACTGCTGATCAACCGTCTGGGAATAAATACCCAGTTTGGCTGCATTGTTCCTGTCAATATAATTTTCTCCGGGGCCACGACCATAATACCTGATATGGTCTGCATTTTTCGGCATTTGTAGTTGCATACCAAAACGGAACATGTCAGATACCTTTGCGGTCTTATCTGCGCTCAGGTCCTGTGTCACCCTGATTTCACCTTCATTGGTAATCTCGTAGGTCAGTGACAGTTTTCCTGATACCGCAGGCATATCGTAAGCAGCCCGGATAGTAATAATTCCATTTGTAGTCTGACTATTAAATGCAGTCAGTTTCAATTCAGGATTTTTCCATACACGGTACCTGTGTTGCAGACCTGCTCCCATATCATTGTCTGTAGGTGCACGCCAGAAATTGGGTGACAGGTAGGTACCTTCTTTCATCATCGCCTGTCCTGCTACGATATACTGACTCAGGAAACCATTATGCTTATTGAACTCGATATTTATCTTATTGTTTTTAATGATGAGGTAATTTTCATCGTTATCCTGTACATGCAAAGAATCTGCAAGTACATTCGCTGCAATGGTGTTACTGAAAGTATATCCAGAAACATTCAGCTGGTTCGTTGCCACTGTAAACCCGGCAGGCAGCAGGGTTTCAGCTTTTTTCAATTTAAAGCTGATATTCAGCAGCACTTCTTTTCCTGCAGGTATTTCGTAATCGAGCTTATATTCTTTTTTCTGGTGTGCCGGCACATCAATATCTGACAACAAGCCGGATTGGATCTTCTCACCATCTGCCAGCAGTTCCCATTCTGCATAATAGTTATCCAGGTTACGGAAGAAATTCTCATTGTAAATAGTCACCTTACCCTGGCTGAGATCTGCCGGCGTTACCCAGATATTCTGATAGAAATATCCTACTTCATATGCATGTGGATTTGGTCTTCTGTCCGGGGAAATCAAACCATTGTCAAGGAAGTTATTATCAGAAGGATCGTATTTATTGAAGTCACCTCCGTAAGCATAAAACATCCGTCCCTCCGCATCTTTCATATGCAGGGACTGATCTACCCAATCCCAGATAAATCCACCCTGGTATTTTGGATACTTACGCACCAGGTCCCAGTATTCTTTAAAGTTTCCATCCGAATTACCCATTGCGTGCGCATATTCACACTGGATAAGCGGTTTGTTGATATTTCCCTGGCTGTACTTTTCAGATGCTGCAGGAGATAAATACATGGGGCAATAGATATCTGTAAAATCGTTGGTACCTGCCTGTTCGAACTGTACCGGACGGGTTTTGTCTTCTGCTTTGATCCATTTATAACACGCTTCGAAGTTAGGACCAAAACCTGCCTCATTACCCAATGACCAGATGATCACCGCAGGATGGTTATAGTTACGCTGTACATTGCGTTCATTGCGTTCCAGGTGAGCTTTGGCATAAGCTGGATTCTTAGCCAGCGTTTTTTCGTCATATCCCATCCCGTGAGATTCCACGTTTGCTTCAGCCACCATGTAAATTCCGTACTGGTCGCAGAGTTCATACCACAGGTTATCGTCCGGATAGTGACAGGTACGCACAGCATTTACATTCAGTTCTTTCATCAGCCGGATATCTTCCAGCATACGTTCCCTGGATACTACGTAGCCAAAATCCGGATCCATTTCATGGCGATTCACCCCTTTTATCAACACCGGCTGACCATTGACCAGCAACTGTGCATTTTTGATCTCCACTTTGCGGAAGCCGACCTGCTGGCGGATGACTTCTGCTACTTTATCTTTATTTTTTACTGTCACAAAGAGCTGGTACAGGTAAGGATTTTCGGCTGACCATTTTTCAGGAGCGCTTACTTTCAGCGATGCCTTTTGGGTGCCAGTACCTTTTGCCTGTGTAGCCGTCACCAGCTTACCCTGTTTATCAAAGAGCTGAATATCCACCGTTGCGTCGCCTTTTAATTGCAGGTTCACAAGCAGGTTGGCATCCTTGTATTGTTCATCCAATTCAGGTGTCACCCTGACATCCTCCACATGTACTGCATTTCTTGCATAGAGGTAACAATCCCGTCCTACACCTGAGAGGCGCCAGAAATCCTGGTCTTCCAGGTAGCTACCGTCACACCAGCGAAATGCCTGGAATGCAATCAGGTTAGACTGACCTGGCTTCAGGTATTTAGTCAGGTCAAACTCGGCTTCCAGCTTGCTATCTTCACTATAGCCTACATATTGGCCATTTACCCACAGGTACATATTGGAAGTGACAGAGCCAAAATGAGCGATAATTTGCCGGCCTGACCATGAAGCGGGAACTTTAATTTCCTTACGGTAAGAGCCTACATGGTTTTTTTCCGCAGGAACAATGGGGGGATTCAGAGGTGCCTGAAAATGCCAGGGATATTCGATGTTAGTATACATCGGATCACCATAACCATTCAATTCCCAGATTCCCGGTACAGGTATTTCCTTCCATCCCTTGTCATTAAAGCCCTGCCTGAAAAAGTCTGTCGGACGTGCATCTGCATCAGGCACCCAGTTGAATTTCCAATAGCCGTTCAGGGTAAGGAAATTCGATGAGTTTTCTTTCACACCTTGTCTGGCAAGACTTTCATTCTCATAGGCAAAAAAGTTCGTATGCATTGGCAAACGGTTGACCGCATTGACATTTGGGTCCAACCATTCATTTGATTGGGCATACAGGTTGTGTGGTTGAAGAGAGCAACAAAGCATGGTTGCAATGAGTGCGACTCCGTTGAGACCGTTTTTCATAATTTCAAGATTATAATATTGGCATGGCGTTAAATATAATAAAAGTATTGCTGGCTCCATAGACGAAAATGATACTTTTCCCAATTTATATTATCCAGAGATGTTGGTTAAGCAGATGGGCACCTGCCTTTGTTATTGCGGAAATTTATATTTTTGGGGGTATGAAAGAACCATTATTGAATAAATTAAAAGAAAATTCAATTTCATTTAAAGAGGTGATTGAATTTATTGAAGCAGCTTATACACATCAGCCTACGGCTTTTAAGAACGGGGATGCCTATAATGAAGCGACACAGAATCAGGGTAGTGCGAAAGTGTTTGCATTTGCAAAGTTGAATGGATGGAGTAAGGAAGAGACCCTGTTATTGTTCGCCGAGCATTACCAGGCAGTGTTGAATCATCCCGATGCTACAGATCATCAAAATATCAGGCAATTTATGCAGCATGGATGGGATGGAATTGTGTTTGAAGGAACGGCGCTGACAGCAAAATAATTGGAAAAGAGGTTGTATAAAAGTAAAGTTTTAATACTACCTCTTTCCATTTTAACTCTCGACTGTGATGTAGGTAAGGTCACCATCTTCGTCAGTATTAATAACGAGTACATAATTGGTAAAGTCTTTTCCGAAGGTATAATCATATACTGCAAACTGGTGGCTATCCGGGTAAAGCCCTATTCTGACAGGATGAATTTTATTTAACAACTGCTCATCCGCATCCCCTGTTTCATTTATGCCCAGCTCTTCTATTCCGGCTTCTTCTTTGTGAAATTCAAAATAGAAACGTACCCCATCTGCTGCATCTTCATCTGCATAATTCTCACTGATAAATTCTCTTGTTTTTAACAGGTGATCTTCGAGATTATCAAGATATTTATTCAGGATTGACAAACTGGATGGTTCGATGCTTTTTCCTGAGAAGTTCAGGTCAAGGCTGATATCGTAGCCGGCAATACGAATTTCTGTTTCATAATTATTTTCCAGTGCGCCGGAATCAATGGATCCAAAGTAGGGCAAGGTGAACTGAGGCATTTGACAATCTATTTTTTCAAAAGATAGGCAATATGTTTTAAAAAATAAAAGAGGCTCATGAATGACATCATGAACCCCTTTACTTTATTGACTCGTCTATTTAAAAACTATTTCTTTGGCTCCAACGGCGCTGTTATCTTTCTGAGTGTATTTGCATCCACCCCCGGATAATTTTTCATTGTTTGAATACAAGGAATAATTTCATTATTCAATTTCTCAATCAATGATACCGTTTGCTCCGGATGATATTGAATGATGGAAGAAATATTAGATAATGACAGGATACAATCAGATGTATTCGCTACCCAATCGATCCGGGCTGTCTCATACTTCATCTCTTCTGTTGACTGTGGCAAGCGGGACAGGATCACTGCCGCCTGGTAGAGAAGGTTTTCCTTTCCTTTGCCTGCTGCATTTGGCAATACTTTCACTTCTACCTGTTGTGCACAGGAAGTAGCAGGGATACTTACAATCGCCGTCAATCCATCAGCAGTATATTTCCAGGTAGCCGGCTGACCATTCACGGTGATAGCGGAAGGCGGATAGATGGAAGGATACCTGATCTCGTAACTTCTGGCAGCAGGCATGCCTTTGTAAGCGCCTTCCCGTGGAGAGATGGTAAGCGTCATCGCACCATCGGCAGCGACTACATTTTTCACAGGAGTGATGCTATAACCCTTGTCTTTATATTCTTCAGAGTTACCATCATCTTCATACAACTTTGTAGCACCGCTACCACCAGGGATCACGGCCAGCACCAATGTATCAGGTTGCCTTTGCAGGTTTTTGATATTCCCGTACATAGGAATGATACTGCCTCCTTTGATGAATACAGGTACCTGGTCCAGTGTATATGTATTTTCTACAAACCTGTTCCCTGTTGTGAGGGAGCCGGAGAAATAATCAAACCACTGACCGGCAGGCAACCATACTTTCTTGTTTGAAAGATGTGTGAGAGAATCTGCCTTTGCAGTAATTGGAGCCACAATCATATCATCGCCAAACATGTACTGTTCTTTTGTCGTGTAAGCTTCCGGTGCCTCAGGATAGTCATAGTACATAGGACGGCAGATAGATACCCCTGAATCAAATGCTTCGTGAGAGGCGGTATAGATGTAGGGATTCAGCATATACCTGAGCTGGTATGCTTTGAGCATCATCTTGTAGTGTTCAGGGAATTTCCAGATCCTGCGTTCATTGAATGCACTCTTTGAACAGTGGGTTCTGAAGATGGGGCTGAAGGTACCGTACTGGATCCAGCGGAGGTACAGTTCAGGATCAGGATTGTCAGCTACGTGGCCACCAATATCGTGACTCCAGTAGCCATAGCCTACATTACTTGCGGTAGCGGTAAAGTAGGGTTGATAAGCAAGTCCGGCCCAGGTGCTGCGGCTATCGCCGGAGAAACCGATTTGATAACGGTGATTGCCTAAGCCCCCCCAGCGGTGGAATAAAAGTGGGCGACCACCTTCTCTCTGCTTGTCGGTGAAGAAAGTATAGTTCAACCACCATGTATTGCTCAGGCCTTTCAGGTTGCGGTTTTCCAGCCATTGTTGCCAGTCGAGCCACCAGAAGTCAATGCCTTGTTTTTCTATGGGATGCAGGACACTGTCGAAGTAGATCTTTGTCCATTTTTTATCTTCTATTTTGAAAGGGATGTTCTTCTGGCCGGTGGTATCGAAGTCGTAGGCTTTGGCAAAAGCATTGTATTGTGCTTCCATGGGAGCAATACCTGAGGCAGGGTGCAGGTTCAGCGCGGTTTTCACACCACGTTGATGCGCCCATGTGAGGAATGCTTCAGGCTCTGGGAAGAGGTTTTTATTCCAGGTATAGCCAGTCCATCCTGTAGGTTCGCCCATCATATCTCTTTTCCAATCACGATTCAGTCCCCAGGTGTAGTGCCAGTCCATATCGATGATCAGCACATCGATGGGGATATTGTAGGTGTTGAAATCGTTGAGGAGGCTTCTGAGTTCATTGTCAGAATATGTCCAGTAACGTGACCACCAGTAGCCGAATGCGTACTTAGGCGGCATAGGTATTTTACCTGCCACACGGGTATAATCGTATAAGGCTTTTTTATACTCGTGGCCGTAGCCGAAGAAGTACCAGTCCTGGGTATCACCTTCACTTCTGGCAGTGGCCCAGTTCCAGTCTTTATCGCCATCGAAGAGGAGTTGCCTGGAATCATCGACCAGGGTCCAGCCGCTGCGGGAGATGAGGCCGTCTTCGAGTTTGGCATCACCATCGGTCTGGTCGAGGGTACGGGTGGTGCCTTTGAGATTCAGGGAATCTTTGAGGCCGGGCACCCAGTCTACTTTGCGACCGTTGAGGGTGAGGGTGATCTTCAGGTTGTCTTTTGAAAATTTGCCTGTGTTCTTTTTGTAACGCAGGGTAAGATGGGTGGTTTTTATTTCGAGAAATTCACCTGCGTCCTTTTTTTGGAAGGGGGTGACAGGGAGGTTTCTGTTGATAAAAACGAGGGAGGCTTTGTCCTCAAAGGCGGCTTTTTCATTCCATTCCATGCGGATGAGGCTGGGCGTGAGAACGGTAAAGCGGGCATTGCCTGTGGTCACTTGTGAGGCCGGGTTGGCGACAGGATTTTGAGACCGGGCAGAGAGGGAGAGGAAAAGCAGGAAAATGTTGAGAACTCTGTAATTCATGATTTGACGCGGAAATTCTAGTAAGGCGGGAAGGTAGGGAGAATATTTGGGGGGAGGAATGATGGTAGTCAGCGGGTCGGGAGATAGTTGTCCTGGACCCGCTGGCGGGAGATAGTTAGCTGTTGGTGTGTGTGTGGATGGAGGAAGTATGAGCGGTAGAAAGGAAGTCCATAGCTCCTGCAAAGTCAAAACGCTTGTCTCTTACTAAATGCACCTGATATTTAAGGGGTAGGTAAGCGCCAAATTTTGAAAATGAAAGAAGTGCAGGATCCTTCTCAACAGCACTTACCAAATAAGGTTCGAGCACATCGTAGGCCTTCATTGCTTTTTGAATAATTAATTCAAAATCACCTGCATCAAATTTGAATTTACTTTCTAAATCCCACCTTTCATGCGTAATGCCAGCAACGTCAAATAAAAAAGAGAGACTACCATTGACCCTTGTACCATGAAAAGAATACCAATACATATCTTTCACCTGTACCCTCAAAGGACGATCAACCTCGAAATCTTCTATTTTATAATGTTCAAATTCAAGTTTTAACTGGCGGATCGCTTCAGCTGCATCTTCACTCATAGGAGGCATTTCAGCATCTGTAATCAATAATCTAAGCATTTCCTGCCTGATCTTTGGATGCACTTCACCTCCGAAGCCGGAAAATACCGGTTTTTTCCCATCCATTGCCGGAATAACAGTAATCCTTTTTGCACGGATATCTATATCTATAATTTTCCAGATCCTGGCTGCCAGTAAAATATTCTGATCCACCTTTGTCAGGTATGAATAAGGGATTTCCCCTATCGGCTTATCCTGTACCTGTACTTTAAATAAAGGTTCGGTCTGGAATACACTATAAAAGTCCTTCGTATTTACAATCTTCTCTCCTTCTACACCAATGATCAATTTCCCGCCAATCAATTCCAGCAGGTCTGTTTGTTGCAGATGTGTTACAATTTCTTTCATCTCATCTGGCGGAATGAATTTAAATGAAGAATTGATAGATAATTTATGAATCAACTCTTCCTGCGTACATTCCGAAACCTGGCGCACCTGTGCCAATGCCTGGTGAAGGAATATATCATAAGGCTTTTCGGTATATTCAATCGGCTCTACAAACCCTTCCCTTTTAAATAAGGTGATACAGGCAATCCCCTGCAGAAGGTTCCATGGGTCAGTTGCGTATAATGACAACTTACTTGTTTCATCATTTCGTCTGCCACTTCGTCCAATCCGCTGAATTAATCCGGCAATTGAATGGGTAGCATTTATCTGTACAACCCTGTCAACAGACCCGATGTCTATACCTAATTCTAAGGTAGAGGTACAGGCAATGGCAAACGGATAGCGAACATTATTTTTAGCAAATGCCTCAATGTATTCCCGCAACTCTTTATGAACAGAAGAGTGATGAGAGAAGTAATAGGGATGGCCCCCTACCTTCTGTGAAATCTTATGCAGTTTTACGGCTACTTCCTCCGCAGTACCCCTGGCATTCGGGAATATGAGTACCTTACTATTGCATACACTCAGGTAAAGATCTTTAAGCAAGGCGAGTGGCAATTCTGTAAGATTGCCCTGTTCAAAGTATTTAAATTCTGTTTCTATTTCCTTGCCGGTAGTATCCCGCAAGATCCTTGTACTGTCCACCGGACCTACCATTTCCTTTGCCTGCTCAAAACTGCCAATCGTTGCAGACAATCCAATTACCCGAACATTGCCGGTATTAAACTGCCGTAAGCGGAAAATCAATGACTGCAATTGCTTACCACGATCAGTACCAAGGAATGCATGAATCTCATCAATTACTATAAACTTCAGGTTACTAAAAAGCCCTTTTGCTTTATACTCCGAATTCACCAGCATTGCCTCTATCGACTCAGGAGTAATTAACACTACTCCCCTGGGATCACTCACCAGCTTGTTTTTTAAAGTCTGACTCGCTTCACCATGCCACTTGGTCACGGGTACATCCAGGTGTTCACATAATTCCTGCACGCGGATAAATTGGTCATTTATCAACGCGATTAAAGGAGAAATATACAATACCTGTACACCCGGATCATTAAAATTTACGCGGGACAGAATCGGCAAAAATGCGGCTTCAGTCTTACCGGAAGCCGTACGTGAAGCAAGAATGAGATTATCTTCAGACTGCATTACCTTTTGGATGGAAGCAGATTGAATAGGACGTAAACTATCCCACTTCTTTTCTCTTACATACCTGCGTATAGGTTCTGATAATAGCTCGTACACGGTTATAATTCTTCTATATCAGCTAATAGGGTTTCATTTGGCCGTTCATCCTTCACCTGGATATCACCGAACAACTGCTGCTTGTTGACACCAGGATTCTGGCGAATTATGCTCAGTACATTCAGGAAATCACGGATCACCTCGCGTGGTGTCAGGAATTCATGTGCCCCCGGTTTATTATAAAGCTCCTCCATAAACAAGCGAACATCTTCATCATTTACATCTATCGTGATGTTGTAATTCAATTCAAACACGGCCTTCAGCTTCTTTAGCAATACGAATATTTCATTATTGTTCAATGGCATCAACCTGATTACAGGTTGCGCAAAATCACGCACTGCCAGGTTCTCAAACTTATTTGTCTCTAACCTTGATTTTAATGCCTGGTAACTGAATAAGCCTCTTCTTGGGTTTTCCAGAAACTCCCCTGTACCAGCAAAGTTGATAAACAGGTTGCTCACTTTACCCTGAAAACAATCATTGTAAATAGAAAGAATCTTCTCATAATTCTTCTCCCTCATCGCAGCTGTAGCGATCTTATACAAATTAATCGCCTCGTCCAGGTTGATCATAAACCCGCTATACCCAATACTTACAAATAGCTTTGTGAAGTTCTTCAGCATATCATAATAGTTCAGGTCATTGATAATTTCCCGAACCCCCAAATCCTGCTTCGCTTCAGTTTTAGTCTTATATTCTCCCTTCAACCATTTCAATGCATTCCTTCTCAGCAGTTCATCGTGCTTAATAAAACCTTCATAGTACTTCATGATCACATGCGCAAAATCAAAGGCCCCGACTTCGGTCACTTCATTCACCGTCTTTAAAATATTCCGCTGTATCAGTTCTATATATTGTTCATTCCTGATTTCAGTCGGAGAGATTCCATTTTCCTGGGCAGTATTGATCATGATCTGCTCGATCCATTTATCCAGCAGGGTAGGCAGTGCCCCCCCCTCGGGCTTCGTCTGGATCGCAATGTTATCCATGATGGCGGAGTATAATACCACCGCCTTACCATCAGTTGAATACAGGCGGTTGTCCGGAGTAAAGTCTGCATTTGAAACTACGAACTTCTGCTTCAGGGCAACGGTATTCAGCAAATGCATCATGAACGACTTACCTGATCCAAAATCGCCGATCCAGAATTTCACGATGCTATGACCATTCTTCACATCCTCCAATGCATGCAGGAAAGCATCCACTTCTGCTGAACGGCCAACGGTAATATGCTGTACGCCAATCTTTGGCACCACGCCTCCTAATAAGGAATTAATGATTGCGGTTACTTCTTTAGGCTTAATATTTAAGGACATTTAGGAAAATATTTGAGTGTAGTAATTAATGTTGATTGTGTACTGATCGTCATCTTCTTCGATGAGCACATCATCCAGTACTTCGTAGCAGGCTTCGTTGATACTGTCGAGCAACTGGTTTTTAAACAAACCTTTGCCCAATGCAAATGCCTCTACAGCGCTGGCACTTAGCTGGTAGTCATCGGGGAACAGCCGCAGGAATTCGACCTGCAAAGGGCTTAAGGGGGCAGCTGATTGCTGAATAGGTTCCTTAACAGGTTCGGGGATGATAATGACTTCTTCTTCCTGAAGGTAACCATTTAAGGTCTCGACAGTGATGCTATGTGCGTCTGTGACCGCCTGAATCTGGTTGTGGTCCAGTTCTATTATCCGGCGTTTAGGCAGGCAAATTGTATCTACCTTCATGGTAGCCTTCAACAAGTTCTGGTCTTTGATTAATTCGTTTACGATGGCCTGGAACTCTGCCAACTGGGATTGATCGGTAAAGAGTTTTTTCTGAAGAGATTTATTAAGCTCTTTCTGATCGAACTTTGACGACTTCAGGTCGTGGTAAATGTAATGAAGGTATAGCTTCAGCGTTTCCGGCTTGTCATAAGCAGCCATGAAACGTGCAGCTTCGTAATAAATATTCTCCCGGGCAGGATTACGCAGGTTCTGACTGCCAAGGTGGTAGAGCGCTTTTACAGTTGTGTCCTTAGAATAGGAGGCTGTGATCTCCTCCATTTTATCTTTCCAGCGGGTAGTGGTAGCGGCATTCAGCTCCAGTTCTATCTGTTCATCCGTTTGCCCGATGGTCGGCTGCAGATAGGCAACGATTTCATCTACAAGGGGGCCTAATTTACTGTTAAACTGGTCTTTGGCGGCTGTGCTGTAGCTGGTATACTCTGCGGAGATCTTCCGCTTATGGCCCCAGGCAGCTCTTACCATGGCTTCCGCCTTTTTATAAATGGTATAAAAGGCCTCTGCCTCAGCGGCCTGCTGGATGTAGGTATTGTCGTAGCCCATGAAGTATTCCGGGGACTGTAAGGACTTTTCACGGATGCGCGATATTTCCTGTTCCAGGCTACTTCCCTCCGTCTTCAGGCGTTTGTTAAGCGACTTGACTGTGAGCAGGAATAGTTTGACAATTGCGATTTCACATCCTTCAATACTGTTAAATGCATTGCGGAAGCAATAGAATGAATTGAGCCATGTGATTTCGTCCGGGCTGAGATTGAGTCGTGTCTGGTATTTTTTGCCCAGTTTAATATCTTCCAGGTATGCCGGCTCCTGTTCCGGTCCGGGCAGGTGATTCTGGGATGGGATTCGCAGGTCGTCAGGATTAACCATGCTGTTGACATCGATCACATCCTTATCGGGATTTTGATAGTTTGCCATAATGGAATCGATATATGGGATTTTAGGGTATTGAACATGACAATTGATTATCATTCAAAGTCGTCAGTACGAATATGCATTTCAAGGTAAGAAAAAGCTGCCTATTATAAGGCAGCTTTTAAAATTTTTTGCAATAAATAGCCCAGCCCGGTTAACTACACCGGCAAAATAAAAGAGAAAGTAGACCCACGTCCTTCTTCACTCTGCACGGCAATACTTCCCTGGTGCCTGTTGATAATCTGCGCAGAAATATACAACCCTAACCCAACTCCCGGATAGGTATCCAGGTTGCTGGTCGTAACACGATAAAACCGATCAAATATTTTCTGCTGCTCCCCTACCGGGATACCCAGTCCCATATCCTTTACACTTACCCTGATTCCCTCCTCTACCCTCTCTGTTCTGATTACTATACCCGACTTTTCAGGTGAATACTTAATAGCATTGGACAACAGATTGGTTACTACCTGCCCGATACGCTCCTGATCGGCATTAACTTCAGGCAATTCCCCGACCTGGAGATCCAGGTAATGGCTTGTAACTCTGCTCATTTCTTCCACCCTTTCCCTGACCACATCATTTATATTCATCGGTGCAAAAGTAAAACTCATCCTGCCTTCAGAAATCCTGGTAGTATCCAGCAGATCATTGATCAGGTGAGTAAGGCGGTCTATTTGCGTGTTAAGTCTGCCCAGCAATTCAGCATCTTCCGTATTCCCGCTCTCAATTAATTTTTCATGAACGATCTCCGCATAGACCTTCATACTCGTTACCGGTGTTTTCAGTTCATGGCTGGCTACACCAATGAAATCATCTTTCTGCCGAAGCAGGACTTTCAGTTGTTGTTCACTGCTTTGCAAGGCTTCTTCCGCCTGTTTTCTTTCCGTGATGTCGATGATGACTGCTGCTGTTGATTCCGGCTTTCCCGTAAAGTCCCGGATTGGAGCCATGCTTATATTCACCCAGATAGCATTATTATCATACCGGATCAGTCTCTTTTCTGTTCCAAAAGGCTCTGCGGTGGATTCCAGCCTTTTGAACATTTTCCTGTACTCTTCCAGGTCATCAGGATGTGCAAGGTCCCAGATTGTTTTACCAATCAGTTCCCCTTCCGGATAACCCAGCATCTCGCATAGTTTCTTATTGACAAAGGTCAGTTTTCCATCCAGCATGGTTCTGCAAATACCTGCAGTAGCCTGGTTGACAATTGCCTTATATCGTTCTTCACTCTGGCGCAGGGCTGCTTCTGCCTGTGCACGTTCTGTCAACTCAGTATGCCGGGAAATGATGATGGCGGCAGCATGTGTGATGATGCCTGCAAGTTCCAGCTCACGCGGCAATGGTTCACGGACAGTAGGAAAATATACTGCTAAGGTACCGACTACGGGACCGCCGAGTGTTTTCAGGGGGAAGGACCAGCAGGCCCTGTATCCATGTTTACGGGCAAGTGAAATAAACGGGATCCAGTGAGCTTCCTGTTCCACGTCAGGGGTGATCACGGGCTCCAAGTTATGCATGGCCAGTCCACAGGCTGTTGAATCGGCACCTACTTTAAATCCATCTACGTCGCGTGCATATTCTTCAGACATGCCTACGATATGATGCAGTGTTTTATAATCTGATGATACCCTGAAAAAAGCATCCCTGGCTTCATTCTTTGTTTGGGCGACCACTGTGCGGACAAGGGCTGCCAGTGAAGATGACAGGGGCTGTCCATTCATAGCTGCCTGAAAGGCTTCTTTCTGCCCGTTGATCCAGACTTCATTTTCTCTTAGCACTGCTTCTGCCTTCTTGTGCTGGGTCATGTCAACAAAAGTGATCACTACCCCATTAATACGATCCTCTTCGGTACGATAGGGTAATAAGCGCATTAAAAATACACGCCCATCTACTGCAATCACTTCCCGCTCTACGGTTTGTAATTTATCCAGCACGACTACAGCATCACTGATAATATTTGGATCAGAAAGTTTGTTGGTAATATCCGATAAAGGCCTGCCGATATCATTAGGGATGAGGTTGAAAACAGTCCTTGCCGGCGGGGTAAATAATACGACCCTGAAACTGCGATCCAAAAAGATGGTGCCTATTTCGGCAGAGTTAATCAGGTTTTGCAGGTTATTGCTGGCTATGGTCGTTTCTTCTACCTTCACTTTCAGCTCCTGGTTGACTGTACGTAATTCCTCATTGATGGATTGCAGTTCTTCCTTACTGGTCTCCAGTTCTTCAGCAGCAGAACGTAATTCTTCGTTCATAGCCTGAAGTTCTTCATTAGAAGCTTTCAATTCTTCCTGCTGAAATTCGTGCTGCTCAACGGAGGCGCGCAGTTGTGCTTTCAGGCGTATCAGTTCATCTTCCAGCTGACGTGCAACCGGTTCGTCGGAGGAGACGATGACTTCCTGATCAGGTACTTCATTTGCGCCCCTTTCAAAGATGACCAGGATTAATCCGTTTGCATGGTCTCCTTTGCGGAACACAGGGCGGATATGTATATTAAGTGATTCTTTCTGTCCATTGATGTCAACAGTCAGGCCTCTGGCTTCTACGGAAGTTTGACGCTGAACTGCCTGATAAAGTGCTGAACGCAGATCCAGGCGGATATCCTGCCTGATTAACTTTAACAGGTTCTGGGATAGTTCCCCTCCTGTCATCTGCAGGTATTTGACAACACGTTCTGACAAATGAAGGATATCAAATTCCTCATTGATCACCAGTGAAGGGGGAGCATATTCTTCCAGGAGCCGCTGATGCAAATCGCCCATTCCTATACGTTCGCGGCTACGATTTTCCTGCGGTGCTGCAGGGGAGAAATTGATCGGTTCAGGGAATTTAAAATTAGGAACGGACTCTGGGACAGGGTAGCTGCTGTATTTGATCTGGCGGGACTGGAAAATATGATATTCCCGGTTTGATGTAATGTAAAGGTCACTGGTACTTTCGGCTGATTCAGACAAACCGAGGAACAGGAAACCACCTGGTTTGAGTGAAAAATGGAATGTTTCCATCACGCGTTCCTGTGCGGTATGGTTCAGGTAGATCAATACATTTCTGCAGGATACCAGGTCCAGATGAGAGAAGGGCGGATCCTTCAGGATGTTATGGTTGGCGAAAAGGATCATTTCTCTTATTTCGCGCCTGATACGGTAGCCATCATCTTCTTTATTGAAGAACCGGCGTAAACGTTCAGAGGAGATATCGGCAGCATCGTTGATGGTATAATAACCTTCGCGTGCTATTCCGATAGCAGCATCATCTATATCAGTCGCAAAGATCTGTATTTTAGGTGCATCTATTACGCCCAGTGTTTTCTCGGCGAACAGTATTGCCAGGGAATATGCTTCTTCGCCGGTAGCACATCCGGCAATCCAGATCCTTACCTGGTCTTCTGCATTTTTTGATTGCAATATTGTTGAGACTACATCATTTTCAAGCGCCTCGAAAGCCTTTTTGTCACGAAAGAAATTTGTGACAGATATCAGGAGGTCTTTGAGCAATGAGGTCACTTCATCCGGGTTATGCTGTAAATACACTGCATATTCTTTTAATCCGTTGAGGTTACGGACATTGATCCGGCGTTCTATCCGACGTAGTAAGGTGGGACGTTTGTAATTAGAGAAATCATGCCCGGTACGCAGACGAAGGTGTGTAAAGACTTTACGTAATGCATGCTGTTGCTCTTCTGCACGATTTTCCCTATCCAGGGGAATTTCCACAGAGCCAATGTTCAGTTTATAAGCAATGATTTTACCGGGAATCTCTGCTACTGGCAGTACATCGTCGACCAATTCAGTAGCGATGGCATTGCGGGGCATTTCATTGAATTCTGCCTCGCGGGGGTTTTGTACAAAGACTGCACCTCCACTTTCTTTTACACGGCGCAATCCCATGGAGCCATTGGCCCCAGTACCGGATAGGATCACACATACAGCGCGGGGTCCGAGAGAATTGGCCATTGTTCTGAAAAAAATATCTACCGGTGCCCGTCTTTCTTCCATGTTTGCATTCTCAGCCACCAGGATATATCCATCAGCCATCAGCAGGTGTTGACTGGGAGGTACTACATATACATGATTCATCTCCACCAGGGTTCTTTCTTCTACCCGGGTTACCTTTAAAGAAGTCACCTGTTGTATTACTTCGGCAAGCTTGCTATCATAGTCAGGTGATAAATGCAGGATCACTACGTAGGCCATACCCGGGTTAGCTGGTACATTCTCAAAAAATATACGCAGTGCCTGCACGCCTCCTGCGGATGCGCCGATACCTACTACCAAAAGATCCCCTTTATCTGGTCTTCCAGCGAGCATGCTATTTTCCGGCAAGGATTGTTCTTCTTTCATGAATATCTATCTAATTGCGAAAGATGCTGTAAGTTAACATTTTGCCTGAATTTTAATTCGGCTGTTCGTTGGCCTGGTCCCTGATATTATCTGTATTCAGTTGTTCATGATTGAATGTTGCCTGTCGGATTACATCTGCCAGGCGGGCAGCATCTGCAGCTTTTTTGAAATACATGGCCGCAACTTTGGGTTGATTGGCTTCTGCAAAATGATCGCCCATATGATTGAGGAGCAGGATACTCTCCTGCACGCTACGCAGGGTATTCCACAAAGTTTCTTCCACATAACCGGTAATACCGGCCAACAGACTATCAGCTGAAAATGCGTGACCTGTGTGGCAACGAAAACGAATACGGTCTCCTTCCCGCAGGGCGGTTAGTACACCGTGGCATTCCGGGCAGGTGTATGGTGTAAGTTCGCCGTATTCGAAAATTTCTTTTTTTGATAATTTTTCGTTCATAGCAAGACGTACCTCCATGACGGTTCTTTCGTGATCAATATTTTCGCCGGAAGTTGGTGCGGGTGCCTGTTCCTGAACGAGTTTAGTAAGCAGGGCACCCATATCTTTTATAGGTACTATATGGTTTACTCTTACAGCATTGATTGCATTGGCAGGCATTGATGATACTTCTGCATCAAGGGGGTCCTGTACTACCGCTAAACCTCCCTGTTGTTTGATAGCCCATAACCCGGCAACGCCATCGTCCAGCGCACCAGACAGTATCACCCCTATTACACGTGATGCGTAGCTAAATGCCGCAGAGCGAAACAGGGGATCAATCGCCGGGCGGAACCGGTTTTCTTTGGGTCCGCGGGTGACCCGGACCCTGTCGTCTTCAATTAATAAATGATGATCCGGAGGAGCAACATACACATGCCTGTTGATGAACTTCTCTTTATCTATTGCATGTGAAGCCTTGAGCCTGCCCATTTTATTGATAACATGTGGGAGTATACCACGAACATCGGGTGACATATGCCATACGATGAAGATTGCTGCATCGAGGTCGGCAGGAAGGTCGTTGATCAGTTGCTTAATGGCTTCGAACCCTCCTGCCGAGGCACCTATGACGATGATGTTTCTATTCTCCATATTGGGTGTACCACAATAAAGGGGCCATCTCCGATATTTATTATATATTCACGGATATTTTAAAAATCCATATTTTGTAATGAAAACAACCCTTTCGATTTTATTTATCCTTATTTGTTCGTTAAATGGCTTTGCTCAAAAAAAATGGAATACTGAAGTCCCCAAGCAAATCATTATAATTAGAAGTACAAAAAGTTATGACGAGGCATTGAAAGCTGCAAAAGATGCGTCAAAGCAACTGGGGAAGAAACTTGATTTGCGGGAATTGGTGCCGGATGCAAAAACAGGACTGACATGGCCTGAATCACGCTGCAAAACAGGTGAAAGCGATGAAAAAGATTTTCCTTATTATCCCGCGAGAGGAGATGGAAATGCGGATAATGACGATTATATTTCTGTAGAATATTCTGATGCTTATAAGGGCTTCGCAAAAGGATTTTATATCGTGGTAGCAGGGATAACAGATGTGAGTGGAGCAGCAGCGGAAAAGCAGCTGGCAGATGTGAAGAAGGTGTATAAAGATGCCTATGCAAAGCGGGCGATGATCTGGTATGGCCCCATGGATTAAAGATCTTAAAAAAGGTTGTTCCTCGCCGAACAACCTTTTTTTTATAGTACAGTGGCGTAAGGAATTACCTTTGCTTTTACGCTGATGATGATGCTCTCATTGTTATTTGGCAGGCAGTTGCTGTCTGCATTTTTGACCAGCAGTTCTAAGCCTATCCTGTTATCTTTTTCAGGTGCCGGCAGACAATCAAGCGGTCCATAAATACCTATATTACAGTATTGCTGGTTCCATTTATGGCGGATATATGCCCCCATCCAGTGTTGGTTGCCGAAAGTATTGCTTTCCTGCAAATGTTGCGCGGCAGCCCATATCATAGCTTTATGCGTGGATATCTGCAAACATAAATTATTAAACATAGTCGTATCCCGATATACAACACCGTTGGGATCTGTGAAGAAGCCCGACATACATACAAGAGAAGCCAGGTTAGCCTGTAAGTATCTGTCTTCGTTTTTGCTAAGGTAATTGCTGATGTGTTGTACTTTCCCTGCTGCGTTGGCAGCTTCTTTTTTAAGGCTGTCTACAGTGTAAATACGGAAGATGTGTTTGTAGTCCATATAATCGCGATAGTATTTGCTGTATATATTGACTGCATCGGCGAGCTCGCTTTGTAAGGCTTGTGGCAGGTAATCTTTGATCACGTTTGCCAGGTTCTGCGGATGCTGGAAGTCCATGCCGGCAATGGAAATTTTATTATTGTGTAAGGTGTTGTATGCTTTGATCCAGTTTAGCAGCGCGACTATTTCAGGAGTGTTGTATACATTATGCAGGATATAATTGTTAGTGGCATTCATTTCGGTCAGCAATTGGTTGAGATGAATCGTAGTGTTGCCTTTTACATATTTGTTGAGTTGAAGACAGGTATTCATGTCTGCTTCAAAGAGCAGCAGATCAAAATCATTTTGGAGAATCAGTTCACGTACTAACTGGGACTTAATCCTGTAAAAAGTACCTTTTAGATGATCGGCTTCGCCGAGACCTATGATGCTGTGTTGTTTTGTATTTTTAATGATAAGGTCTACCTGCGCTGTTGAGAGGGTATCACTATTAAAATCTCTTTCCGTGTAGATATATTGTGCTTTGCAAGGTGTGATGAATGAAATGGCAAATGCTACAATGAATAATACATAAGCGGGTTGGGTCATTTTTTGCTATGATTTAGGAGGTATTAAAGTTATAAATTTTTATTATGCTACACCAGTTATTTGATGACAAAGGCGGGAAATCAATAACGCTCTCCTGCGAGGAAACAACATTGACTACGGAGACGAATACTGACGGTAAAGTAAAGACGACCAGTAAGTCCTTTGCAGATCACAAAGAAGCGATCACACAATTATTAAAAAAGGAATGGGAACTGCTAAAGAAAGGTGCTGTGATGAAAGCGCCTGCAGCAGCTTTAGGGCATCCTTTATTACATATTTATACAGGAAAGGGGTATACGGGCTGTTTATCGTTTGCAGGCACTCCACATGGAATCTATGTATACCGGCCCGGAGATGAGGTCAGGGATGAGCTATTACGCATTACTGCGGATGGGAATATTGCGGAAGTGCTGACTTTACCCCGTTTACTGGCATGGGAGATCTGCTATGATGCGCAACGGAATATGCTGCTGCTGGACCTGGATCATTATATTTATCAATATGATTTTGAGCAGGCATCGTTTACAGCATTGACACATACATTGGATAAGCCGGGCAGTTTTGCTACGGTAGGTGGTAATACATGGGCGTATGCGACACATCCCGCTTATTATATCAATAATAAAAAATTTCCCCTGGAGCTAAATTTTGTCAATGGTTCTCTTCCGGTCTGTGCCAGTCTTTCGCCGGATGGGCAAGTGTTGGCATTACATAACAAAGTGGGGGAAATTCAACTCATCAATACAGTGGATGATAGTTTGGTAACTATTCTAAAAGGAGATTTTAAAATAGCGAAAAAATTGTTGTGGACGAGGGATAGCAGTCTTATTCTTGTTCATGAATTGTATGGTGGTATACGTTTTTTTGAGCTGGCGACCGGGGAAGAAGTGAGCCTGGAAGGATTGCAGATACCTGGGTATTCAAAGGATGTGAGTGATTGTTGTTTGAATGAAGAGAATTCCTTGCTGGTTTGTACGCAGCGTACACGTGGGTATGTGTTTGATTTTGTAAACAGGAGCTTCCTGTATGAATTTCCGTTACAGCATTGTGTTAAGACGGCGCAGGTCAGGTTTATAGACAATAGGACATTGGGGGTGCGTACAGATTATGGTTGTTTTAGTCTTTACCGTATTGGTTCCAGCCAATGACATCAAAGAGGAAATGGCTACCTGGCCATATAAACAACACCTCGGTGCACTGGTGGCAGACCAGTACCCGGATAGCATATGGAGGCTGTATCAAAAGCAATCTGAAAGCATTGAGAATTGATTTTTCCCATCAGGTGCCCGATTAAAATCAGGACCATTTACTTTTGATACAACCTCCATAAGTTGATATTATGCCTGTTCGAGATATTGTGAATAGGCATACCCTTCTACGCCTTTATCAGTTCTTACAAGGCTCCATTGGTCATTAGGTTTGCTGATGACGGTGATGATTTCGCCATGGGCAGCTTTGCCTAAGATTTCCTGGTCTGTACCGGGGCCTTTGCGAATATTCAGATTAGATGATTGCGTAATTACTTTCGCTTTAGTACCGGCAGCGGCGGAGGCATCGATATTGAGGATGAGATCGCCTGCGCGGTAGTCCGGGTCTATCTTGCCATAGATGGCCCAGAGATTATCTTTGACCTGACCACTGGATGCGGTGCCGTCGATATGGAGCACATTATTCTGTTCTGTTACTTTCAAATCGTTTACACCAGCGGCTTTGGCGGCATCAATCAATTCTTTGTATTTGTCCTGTAAAGCCATGGGAGCTTATTTAATGGTGAGCTGATTGTTTACCTTTTTAGGATTTGTAGCGTTCACAGCCTGTAAGAGTTTTGGCAGTTTGGCTTTTGAGATTTCACCGGTGAGGGTGACTTCGCCATTGCTAACGCTGGCTGACACACCAGGGTAGTCTTTGATGGCATCATTGGCTTTGGTGGTCAAAGAGTCGTCGGCAGCGGCTTCTGCGGGTGGAGGTGGTGGTGGCGTGAGAGCAGTATCGGTAGCCTCGGGAGCGATGGTCGCAGCAGTGTCAGTAGTGGAGGTAGTGTTGTTTTTTCCTTTGCAGGCAAAGAAAGAGATGGAGGTAGCTACGGCTACGGAGAGAAGCAAGGTTTTCGAATGTTTCATGTGATTAAAATTTTATGATTAGTATAAAGGACATTAAAAAACATGCCAAATGATTGATAATGAGGAGTAAATTGGTTTTGGGGAATTGAATTGGGAATTGGATTGGGGAATTGTTTTGGAACAGCATCCAACTGTTTGGGGTAAGATGATCAGTTATTTTTAGAAAATCATTCAACTGTTTGAAAAGAAATATTTAACTGCGCAGAAAAACTGCGCACATGTGCTGATATCTTTGTATTGTTACGGAAACAATAAATAATCCCGGTGTCGTAGAGAAGGATTTCTTCGGGTTAAGGTGGAATGCTGGTACATAGTTCGGGCTTCGAAAGGAGTGTTGGATGACAAGCGCCATCGTAAGTGCCTTTTCGGTTTTTTACCCGGTTTTATTTTTACAATATTCAGGTGCCGTAAGAAGGAAATACATCGCCCCTTAGGGGAGGCATACTGGCAGTATTTGTAAGTGTCGTAGAGTAGAGTTACTTCGGCTATGGATCGGGTGGTTGCAGGTTCGAGTCCTGCTTTCGCGGTAAAATGCGGAATGGCGCAATGGTAGCGCACCTTGTACTTTGCTTGATTGTTACCTTACAATGTAATTAGACCGTCTTTGAAGAGAGACGGTCTTTTTTTTATTTTATAAAATCGGGATCATTTGCCTGGGGAATTCATTCTTTAATTTGAGGGTAGGAAAATCAGATTACTCCTGCTGGCATTGATGCTGTTTATTCATTTACTTACGGATGGTTTTAGGTGATGCGCTGAGATTCAACCATTGTAAATCTGCAAGCGTGCAAAACATTATTTATTAAAATCATTGTTTTTGTAAATAATATTTTACACTATTAAGATCGCAAATATTCCGACTATCCACGGGTCGTGAATAACCTTAATCATTTAACCTATAAAATAATGGTATTTGAAATGAATGGTATTCAGGTAAGAAGTATCAGGCTCATTATCGTATTTCTTTTCTGCTTTCAGTGCAGGCACCTGATAGCGCAGACAAGCAGCGGGATAAATTACGCAGAAAAAGTAAACACCCTTATTGGTTCGAAAGGGAAAGGTCACGGTATTCAGGAGCGTTATCTTGAGGCAGGGTACACCTTTCCAGGTGCTATGTATCCCTTTGGAATGGTACAGTTTACTCCTACATTTTTTACGGAACACAAAGGCTTTGTTGTCAATCAGCTCAGCGGAGCTGGTTGTGAACACCTGGGAAATTTTCCCATGCTGCCCTTGCCGGGGGAACTTAAAGCTTCACCCGATTCAATGGAGCACCTGGATCCCCGCTACCAGGTTAACAAAGCGATTGCAGGGTATTATAAGGTGAAGGTAAAAGAGAAAATTGATTGTGAGCTTACCGTCACCAAAAGAACAGGTATGGCAAGGATTAGCTGCCTACCCTCTGAGAAAAAAATAACGGTGATAATTGGGTCGGGAATTAATTCGACGAAAATAACAGATGCGCAGATCAGGATAACCGGTCCCGGAAAATGTGAAGGGTATGCAAATACAGGTTCTTTCTGCGGCTCACCATCTTCCCTGAAGGTATACTTTGTGGCTGAATTCGATGCTCGTCCCACTGCGTCAGGAACATGGAAAGGTAAGGCTTTTGAACCTTCTTCAAAGTCAGCAGCAGGGGAGAATTCCGGTGCTTATTTTACTTTTGATATTTCTTCAGGGAAACCCGTAGGGTATAAATTCGGCATTTCCTATGTGTCCCTTGAAAATGCAAAACAGAACCTTGCAACTGAAAATCCCGGGTGGTCCTTTGACAAGGTAAAGCAGGAAACGGCAGCTGCCTGGAATAAATACCTGGGAAAAATAGAAGTCAGCAGTGGAAATACTGAGCAGCTTACCCAATTTTATACCCATCTGTACCATTCTTTTGGCCATCCGAATGTTTTTAATGATGTAAACGGCGAATACACAGGTGCAGACCATAAAGTACATAAGGCGGAACGGGGTGATTATTACACGTCGTTCAGCAACTGGGACACCTATCGGACCCAGGGGCAACTGATCAGTATACTGGCTCCAAAGGAAATGTCGGAGATGGTTTCTTCCCAGCTGGTATTTGCAGAGCAGTCAGGCGGAGGCTTTGCCCGCTGGATCATGGGAGACACTGAAACGGGCATCATGCAGGGCGACCCCACTTCTATACTGGTTGCCAATGCCTATGCATTCGGGGCAACGGATTTTGATTCAAAGAAAGCGCTGGAAATTATGCGAAGGGGAGCTGAGGTGCCGGGAACGAAATCACAGAATATTCTCACGCGCCCTTTCCTGGAGCAGTATCTTGGAAAAGGATATATGCACGCTTCGATGATGCTTGAATATACTTCTGCAGATTTTGCCATTGGTCGTTTTGCCCTGGAGGCGTTTAAGGACAGTACGCTTTGGCGCAGGTACCTGAAAAGAGCACAGGCCTGGAAAAACCTGTATAACCCATCTTCCGGCTGGCTTCAGTCCCGTAATAATGACGGATCATGGAAAAAGTATGATGAAGACTGGCGCGAAGCCAGCTATAAGAATTATTTCTGGATGGTTCCTTATAACCTGGATGGTCTGATCACAGTGTCAGGCGGAAAAGCAAAAGCAGAACAGCGGCTTGATGAATTCTTCAGCCAGCTTAATGCAAGCTACAACCAGGAATGGTTTGCTGCTGGAAATGAGCCCGATTTCCAGGTTCCCTGGGTGTATAACTGGATTAGTGTACCTTATAAAACTCAGGAGACAGTCCGACGGATCCTTAATGAACAATATAGCAATCGCGATAATGGTCTGCCTGGGAATGATGATCTTGGCGCGATGGGTGCCTGGTATGTTTTTGCTGACATTGGTTTGTATCCCATGGTTCCGGGAGTTGGGGGATTTTCCGTCAACAGCCCCATCTTTTCTACTATAAACATTCATCTGGGAACAGGACAGACCCTGGCTATACGAGGTGGCGATGCTGACAAAAAGTATATCACTTCTTTAAAGCTAAATGGCAGACCTTTGGATGGAACCTGGATACCATGGAGCAGTATCCGGAACGGTGGTGAGCTTGCCTTCACTTTATCAGCCGTACCCGATAAGAACTGGGGGACTCAGGCCGCGCCACCTTCATACGATAATGAGGACTAAACACTGTGCAATTGAAGGGAAGCATCCTGTAATTGCACCCGGCCATTATCCGTTTTTTTAAAGAGACAATGAGCGAAAACGTTTTGAAAATATGGGGCGCTTTCCGCTTAAAAAGCGTCCCTTATTATTTTAAAAGTATACGGGATTTAACCGTTCAAGTGATTTGGGATAGTGAGGTTTAAAATGCAATTGTATATTTAGTTATGAAATTTGTAAATCGGATTATATTAATACTGTTCTTTCTTCATGGCAGGGTCTTTTTTACTTTTGCCCAGCCAACTGCAGAGATCACAAGGGTGGCACCAGGTGTAATTAAACTGACTTCTGGCAAGCCCGAGCAATTTTCCCCATATTACTTCTGCAATGAAAAACCGATGACAGCTGCCATGGGCAAACTGCCTGAAGGCAAGCTACCTTTCAACATCCAGGATATCAGGATAGATATTACAGAACGTGGTGTTCTGGTAGAGATTCCCTTAGACAAGCAGGAGCAACTGTATGGATTCGGTCTGCAAATGGGTTCCTTCAACCAGAAAGGGCTCAGGAAAAAACCAATCGTCAACGACAATCCCTCCCACGACCTGGGATATACCCATGCACCCATGCCATTCTATGTGTCTAACAAAGGTTACGGCATCCTCGTTAATACATCCCACTATGCTACATTTTACTGTGGCAGCACCGCCAAAAACACAGGTGCCATTAAGCTGAGTGATGGCAAAAGCGGTAATTCGGTGGCGGAACTTTATAAAAATGAAAGTCCGGCCTCTGGCTATGTTGCTGTGGATGTTCCCGGGGTGCAGGGCGTTGAAGTGTATGTATTTGAAGGGCCTGAGCTGCTCAATGTGTTACAGCGCTACAACCTTTTTTCAGGCGGCGGAGCTTTACCGGCCATGTGGGGACTAGGCATTAAATATCGTGTAAAAGCAGACTTTAACCAACAACAGGTGGGTAAAATGGCGGAGTATTTCCGGGCGAATGATATTCCCTGCGATGTACTGGGACTGGAACCGAAATGGCAGACTGCTGCCTACTCCTGTTCTTATGTATGGAATAAAGATTTTTTCCCTACACACGATCAGTTCATAGACACTATGAGATCAAAAGGATATCATATTAATTTGTGGGAACATGCCTTCGTAAATCCTAAGTCACCGCTATATGCACCCTTGCAGAACAAGTCAGGTAATTACCTGGTCTGGAATGGCCTGGTACCTGATTTTGTTGATACTTCGGCCAGTAAATTATTTGCCAACTATCATAAGGAGACCTTCGTTCTCAAAGGTATATCAGGATTTAAAATGGATGAGTGTGATAATTCTAACCTTACCATGGGAAATGCTACCTGGAGCTTCCCTGAGCACAGTCGTTTTCCCTCAGGGATCGACGGCGAGCAAATGCACCAGGTATTCGGCATTGTTTACCAGAAAGCCGTTTATAACATTTATAAAGAACTTAATACCCGAACCTTTCTGGATGTGCGTGCTTCCAATGCATTTGCTTCTTCTTACCCGGCATCGCTTTACAGTGACACTTATGATCATCATGAATACATTCAAATGATCATAAATTCCGGTTTTTCAGGACTAATGTGGTCACCTGAGGTAAGGGAATCCAGGTCGATCGCGGACCTGATGCGCCGGAGTCAGACAGCGGTACTTTCTGCTCAGACACTTTATAATTCCTGGTACCTGCAAAATCCGCCATGGCTGCAGATCAATATCGATAAAAATAATAAGAATGAGTTTATGGAGAACGCGAAAGCCGTAGAAGCAGATGTACGTAAACTCCTTAATTTCAGAATGAGCCTGGTGCCCTATCTTTATAGTGCATTTGCCGATTACCATTTAAAAGGTATTCCACCGTTCAGGGCCCTGGTAGTCGATTATCCGGATGATCCGAAAGTTTTCAATATTGACGATGAATATATGATCGGACAGGGAATGCTGGCGGCTCCGCTTACAGCAGAGAGTGATGAGCGAAAGGTGTATCTTCCGGCAGGTAACTGGTATGACTTTAACACCCGGAAAAAATATGCGGGCGGTCAGGAA
Organism: Chitinophaga silvisoli; assembly: GCF_003412465.1. Classification (GTDB taxonomy): domain Bacteria; phylum Bacteroidota; class Bacteroidia; order Chitinophagales; family Chitinophagaceae; genus Chitinophaga; species Chitinophaga silvisoli. The sequence goes on along the minus strand of NZ_QTJV01000001.1, from coordinate 729,767 downwards.
TATGTTATCAAGACTGGTTATACTGATTTGCCAATCTTTATTAAAGAAGGTACAATATTACCTTTGGCCCGACCAGTAGAGTACATTAGTCCAGACACACGGTTCGAGTTGACCTGCTATGTGTATGGTGAGCAGGCGGAGACTTTTTCTTTATTTGAAGATGACGGCGTTACGTTTGACTTTGAAAAAGGGAAATACAACATCCTGAATTTAAGCTATCAGAATGGGAAAGGTACGGTCATGAAAACTGGTGGTTTTAAAGGCAGCCGGTTCCAGGTAAAGAAATGGGAGGTGATCAGATAAGGACATTAAAAGGAGCAATGCTAACGAAGGCAATGCAACAATCTGTGCACTTGAAGGATTTGGAATATAACTCCTGGCTATTGAGCAACCATTAAAACACTTTTCTTTTACGGTTCAAGGAATAATAGATAAAAAAGGAAAGTATTTTAATGGTTGTTCAACAGTCCGTATCCTTCACCAGGGTGAAAGTGGTCCGACATGACATCTGTATAGTAATGGAGTGTCTGATATTGTTAGGTGATCGTATTTGAAAGGCCATTTTCAAAATCCTTCCATAGTCAATGATCGTTTGCCTGGAGATCAAACTAAGTTTCCAGCAGGTCTTCCAATCCAGGATTTCTCTTTACCGTATTGTGATGAAAATGGGCATATTGGTTAGATTATCCAATATTTTTTCTTTTCCAGGCTGCTATATCAATTAACAAAGGGCACAGGCTTTTTCCAAAATCAGTGAGTGCATACTCTACACGGGGAGGAAGCTCCTTGTACTCTTTCCTGCTGATTAAGCCATCAGCTTCAAGCTCTCTCAATTGTTCGGTTAACACCTTTTTTGAAATAGCAGGGATCCTAACCTGGATCTCGCCAAAACGCCTGGTATTCCTGGACAGCACATATAAAATCAACAACTTCCACCGCCCTCCAAACAGGGCTATCGTTGCTGTAACAGGACAGTCAGCATGGTCTAATTCATTTTCCATTAGTCACTTTTAGGTTACCACTATTTGTCTCGTTACCTAATGCAAGGGTAACTTTTCAAAATCGATATTTGTATGTTTACATACCAAATGTAATTAATCTAAAGACAAAAAATATGATCTTAGTAACCGGTGCAACAGGGAATTTAGGTAAAGCCACAATAAATTCATTATTAAACAGAGGTATAGCTCCAAACGATATTACTGCATTAGTAAGAGATGAAAGCAAGTCAGCAGAATTAAAATCAAAAGGACTTCATATAAAAATTGGCGACTATCAGGATTATGAGTCTTTAAAGAGTGCTTTCCAAGGTGTGGATAAGCTGCTGCTTATATCTTCTTCATCAGATATAAGCAAAAGATTTGAGCAGCACAAAAACGCGATCAATGCAGCCAAAGAAACTGGTGTTGGCCATATGATTTATACGAGCTTTGACATGAAAAATTTGCAACAAAGTATAATGGGTGAAGAGGTTCAATATCATGCATACACAGCTGATTATTTAAAACAAGCAGGCATTCCTTATACTTTAATGGATAATACCATGTATGCTGACATGATTCCCTTTCTTGCTGGAAAGGACATATTAAATAATGGAATTTCTACTCCTGCCGGAGACGGCAAAACGCCTTTCTTGCCAATAACAGAAATGGCTGAAGCTTTAGCGGTTGTACTGACAACTCCGGGTCACGAAAATAAGGAATATGTCATCGCTGCAGAAACTGCTTTCTCCTTCGCGGAGATTGCTGAGCTATTATCGGACATTACCGGAAAAACAATAGCTTATCACCAACCGGAGCTAAGTTCATATATTGCGCGGCTTATACAGATGGGTGCTTCTGAGGATGATGTAGCGTACATTGCGAGGTTTTGTGGAGCGATTGCTAAGGGAGAATTTGATACTAATAAAAGTGATGTGAGAAAATTACTAGGCAGGAGTCCGGTTGGATTAAAGGAATTTTTGCAAAGCATGTATAGTTAGGTCCGGAGGAGGGTAATAGTGTTAGAATATTAATTTAATATACAACATCGACAGGGCCTTTAAAGGGCCCTTTTCTAAATCCTAAAGTTTGATAAATTCACTTGTTGTCTTATTGATCAACAACACCATTAAGGCTTTCTTTTTAAGCGGTAATGGAAGATTTGGCGAGTATTTGTATAAAAACAAAAAAGCCTGCATCTTTTCAAATGCAGGCTAATAAAGCTTTTAACTGTAAGAATGGTAATTTTTACCATCCTTTTTAGCTTTGATAATTTTTGTGGAGCTGGCGGGAATCGAACCCGCGTCCAAACACATCCTCCGAAAGGCTTCTACATGCTTATTTATGCATTATTTTTTCGAGACACGGCAGGGGCAAAACTAACCAACCTTGTCCTTATCCGTTGTTGTTTCAGCACTCACTCACAGAAACCATGAGTACCTATTTTACATAGTTTTGATTCGGCGGCGGCTGCAGGAGTAAACGGCCTGCGTGCGGCGGCTATAATGGGTGTCTAATCTCTGATTAGGCAGCCATGGCGTAGTTAGATTCGCCATTTAGAGTTTGGGTATTCAGATTTACGTGCTAATTATCCAACGCACGACATGCTTACACTTTCAAAGACCTATGCTGTCAAAACCGGGCAGCCCCTGGTTTGCTTTCGCAGCTTACAAAGATAGGAAGATTTTAGATATAAATAAAATGTAGCGCATTTAGGAGTGCTGTAATTTGAATTATATCGGACTTGTAGGGCCAATGGCATTCGCTCAAAGGACTACAGAAATGGGTAATTCCGTTGTTAATTGGAAAATCCAACACAATATGGATGGGATTTTAAAAAAAATACAATTCATACATTATTGGATTGATCGGGGGAGGATCGTTTCAATAACCATATGATTTTCAATAAATTATAAGGCATAAAATTGGAAGACCAGCAAGAATTGAGTAAATTGGGGTAAATGGAAGGATACAATATGTCAAATTCACAATTTACCATAGTGCTCGGCGCACTCAGGTCCATGGAGCAAAAGCTAAGCCTGCGGTTTATGGCCCTTAACAAGCGCATAGAAACCCTGGAACAACGCATCCATGAACTGGAACAAAGATGATCTAAAACAAAGAAGGAAGAAGCCTTCCGACCTCTTCCTTCTTCAAAATTTAAATTTATACTTACTTCCCAAATATACGCCTGTAAATATCCAAGCCATTCGCATACAACAGCAACCCAAACAATATCACCATCCCCACTATCTGTGCATACTCCAAAAACTTCTCACTCGGCTTACGTCCTGTCACCATCTCATAAATCAGGAACAACACATGTCCCCCATCTAACGCAGGAATCGGCAGAATGTTCATAAACGCCAGGATGATAGACAATAAAGCCGTCATCTCCCAAAACGCCATCCAATCCCATGCACCAGGAAACAGGTTCGCAATCGTCATAAAACCACCCAATGATTCACTCGCCTTCACCTCTTTCGATACAAAGATCAAACGCAGCTGCTGAACATAATCTACCAGTGTCTTGATACATTTTTTAAACCCTGCCGGAATCGCTTCGAAGAAGGTAAAATGCTTCACGGAGAATGTAAACATCTTTTCTACGTTTACATTAAAACCTAACACAGCAGTTTCCGGTACATGTACTGTCAGATTCACTGTATCTCCACCACGCAACACCTGCAATGGTACCACTTTGTTCCTATCTTTTACTATTTCATTCTTGAATTCATGGTAATAATAAGCAGGCTGTCCGTTCAGTGTCAATAACTGATCACCTTTACGGATCCCGGCGCTATCAGCAGCCGATTTAGCGGCGATTGTATCTACCAGGAAAGGCACTCTCACATCCACCAGGGATAGCTTGTACTTGATCATCTTACCTACAACACCATCTGGTATTGCGATATCCATTTTCTGTCCCTCGCGGGAGATCTGGATCGTTTTTGCCTGGCGCAAAATAATCTGTCCAGGAACCGCCTTGAAGTTCTCCACAGGCTGGTTTTCCACGCCCAGGATCATATCTCCATCCCTGAGCCCAATAGATTGGGCCAGGGAATCTGTTGCGATCCCATAAGTCGTATTTGCCGTAGGCAGGTAGGTTTCACCCCAATGCCACAGTATCATGGAATAGATGAGAAAACCTAAGATCAGGTTCACAGTTACACCACCAATCATGATGATGAGGCGCTGCCACGCTTTCTTGGAACGGAACTCCCAATCCTCCGGTGGCTTCGCCAGCTGTTCGCGGTCCATGCTTTCGTCTACCATACCGGAGATCTTAACATAACCACCCAGGGGTAACCAACCTATTCCATACTCTGTCTCACCTTTCCTGAATTTGAATAATGAAAACCAGGGGTCAAAAAAGAGATAAAATTTCTCTACGCGCGTCTTAAACAGTTTTGCAGGGATAAAGTGCCCGAGTTCATGCAATACTACCAGGATAGATAGTGACAGTATCAACTGCGCGGCTTTTATCAATATTTGTGCTGTTGTCATGTATACAGTAAATATATGTTGTTTTTTCTCTATAACAGGAATGGCAAAGATAGCCGGTATAACTGCGATTATGCAGCTATTACATGTTATAAAGTTCTTAAATTATGATAGCGTTGATCATATTGTTCGCATGTTCCCTTGCAGCCAGGTCACTTTCATAGTAGTCATGCAGGGTTGGGCGCTCGATGAACGGTACTTTGCCCATGATTTCTTCTATTACATCCGTCATCTGCAGGAAGCCAATACGGTTTTTCAGGAATGCATGTACTACTTCTTCGTTTGCCGCATTCATTACACAAGCCGCATTACCGCCCTTCATCATCGCCTCGATAGCGATGCCCAGGTTGCGGAAGGTCTTGGTATCAGGTTGTTCGAATGTGAGGTTAGAATAGTTTCTGAAAGAAAAACGAGGAAAATCGTTCGCCAGTCTTTCAGGATAGCCTAATGCAAACTGAATAGGCAGTTTCATATCAGGCAGGCCCATCTGGGCTTTCATGCTGCCATCTACAAATTGTACCAGGGAGTGAATGATGGATTGCGGGTGAATCACGACCTCGATCTTGTCCGGATCGATATTGAACAACCAGCGGGCCTCGATCATTTCCAGGCCCTTGTTCATCAGGGTCGCACTGTCAATCGTGATCTTCGGCCCCATGCGCCAGTTAGGATGCTGAAGAGCGTGGTCCTTTTTCACATTGATGAGGAAGTTGGTTTTCTTGCCCAGGAACGGGCCGCCGGAAGCGGTGAGAATCATCTTCTCCACTTTGGCAGAAGACTCGCCCATCATACACTGGAAGATAGCCGAATGCTCAGAATCTACCGGTATTACAGGTACATTTCTTTTTCTGGCAGCACCCATTACGATATCGCCGGCTACTACAAGGGTTTCCTTGTTCGCCAGGGCAATAGGGGTACCCTGTTCAATAGCCGCCAGGGTGGGTGCCAGACCGGCAAAGCCCATAATGGCAGCCAGCATCATATCGATGGAGCTCCAGGAAGCTACTTCTACCATGGCTTTGGCACCGGCAAATACCTTGATACCTTTGTCAAAAAGTACTTCCTTTACGCTTTCGTATTTTGATTCATCAGCGATGACTACAGCATTCGGTCTGAACTTGAGGGCCTGTTCTATGAGCAGATCAGCATTGACACCAGCGGTCAATACTTCGACACTGAACTTATCAGGATGCGCCTCGATTACCTCCAGCGCCTGTATACCAATTGATCCTGTGGAGCCAAAAATGGCTATATTTTTCTTACTCATTGTTGCAATAATAAGGGAATTACAAGAAATGCGGACATGAGTCGTCCGACATTACTCCTGCTTTATGCCAGGTAATTCATCAGCTCGTCTGCCAATGCTCTGTCGTTGCTCAATCTTGGAACTTTGTTCTGACCTCCCAGTTTACCTACTGACTTCATATAATCGATGAAGCCCTGTTTCTTCACTGTTCTGATCTTTAATGGTTGCAGAATGTTGCCGGTAAGCAGGTCGTCGTAATAAATATTCTTTTTACGGAGTTTGTCATCTACCCTTTTTGCAAAGGCACTAAGGTCTGCCGGGGGATTTTCAAACTCCACAAACCACTCGTGGTAAGGCAGTTCACCCGCTGCAGGACTCACCATAGGTGCTACGGTAAACTCCGTGATCTGTAAATTATCTTCCTTCGCTACGCTCATCAGGCTGTATTCTACTTCTTCCCCGATTACGTGTTCACCGAATGCGGAAATGAAATGCTTGATACGGCCCGTTACCAGCAGGCGGTAAGGATTAGTGGATACAAATTTCACCGTATCGCCAATGTTGTAGCCCCACAGGCCTGCATTGGTGCTTACTACGAGGGCGTAGTTGACACCGACTTCCACATCTTTCAGGGAAAGACGGGTAGGATTCTCATTGAAGATTTCATTGGCAGGTATGAATTCGTAGAAAATACCTGAGTTGGTATTCAGCAAAAGTCCTTTGTGCTCCTGCGTATCCTGGAAGGCAAAGAAACCTTCTGATGCAGGGAAAGTCTCGATAGTATTGATCGGACGACCTACTGATGCCATGAGTTTTGCACGGTAAGGTTCGAAGTTCACACCACCGTATACAAGTACATTGAGGTTCTTAAACAGCTCTCCTACCGGCTTGCCGCTACGTTCTATCAACCTGTCGAAATACATCTGCATCCATGGTGGAATACCGGAGATGAGGGTCATATCCTGATTGATGGTTTCGTCTACTATCTTATCCAGCTTGGTTTCCCAGTCCTCGATACAGTTCGTTTCGTAAGTGGGCAGCTGATTGGTGCGCAGGTAGCGGGGCACGTGGTGATTAACGATACCACTGAGGCGGCCATATGGAATACCCCCTACCCTTTCCAGCACGGGAGAACCGGAGAGAAAGATGAGTTTACCATCGGCAAAATCAGTATGACCAGTTTCCGCCATGTAGTTGAGCAGGGCATTCCTGGCTGTATCGATATGATTAGAGATAGATTCCTTGGTGATTGGAATATACTTTACCCCACTGGTAGTTCCAGAGGTTTTGGCAAGGTAGATGGGCAAGCCTTTCCAGAGGATGTTCTGTTTACCTTCCTTAATTTTATTAATGTAAGGCTTAAACTGTTCATAATCTCTGATAGGTACTGCCTGTCTGAAATCATTATAGGAATGGATATTGTCAAAGTGGTGGTCTTTTCCAAATTCGGTCTTCCTGCCTGTTTTAATCAACTCCTCCAGGATAGCTTCCTGGTCTTCTACCGCCCTCTGCATCTCCTTCCTGATCCTGTTGGCTACAATGGAAGCAAATGGTTTGGCAAGCAGTGATTTAAGCTTCATGCCCATTATTTTAGAATATGTGAAAGGACAAATGTATAAAATAAAAATTGTTATAAAAGGAATGGAATGAACTGCGTTGAAGCAGTTTTTTTGTTGATGCCTTTTATGTTTGAATAATAGCTAAATCAGCTATGAGTGTGACTTTTAAGGTAATGTTGTGCATAGTGGATCGTGGAACTTACATATAATAACAAACTATATTAAAATAAACTACGTATCTTTGAAAATGTATAGTATTCTCCTTTAAAAACGTATGCCTTGGGGGCAAACGCATTTTAAATATGGAGAAAACTTTGTCAATTTAAAAACAAATCCTACTTTTGCAGGAAATTATTTTTGGATCACTATGTTTGCAGTTGTAAAAATCGCAGGTCAGCAATTCAAAGTACAAAAAGACCAAGAAATCTTTGTACAGCAGTTGCAGGGAAATATCGGAGATAAAGTGCAGTTCTCTGAAGTGCTGTTAATAGATAATGGCGGCGCGCTGACCGTTGGTACTGATGTAAAATCAGTAGTTAAAGCAGAAATCCTGAGCCACGTTCAGGGAGATAAGGTTATTGCTTTCAAAATGAAACGTAGAAAAGGTTTCAGAAAGAAAGTTGGTCACCGTACTCACTTTACGAAGATCCGTATTTCAGAAATTGCTTAATTAATTAAAGTTTTAAACTTACATAGAAATGGCACATAAAAAAGGTGAAGGTAGTGTAAAGAATGGCCGTGACTCTCAAAGCAAAAGGCTGGGAGTAAAAATATTTGGTGGTCAACCTGCTGTATCTGGCAACATCATCGTTCGTCAGCGCGGTACTGTTTACCACCCAGGTGCTAACGTTGGAATTGGTAGAGATTTTACCATTTTCGCGGTAGCTGATGGTGTTGTTGAGTTCAGAAAAGGACGCGAGAACAGAACCATCGTTTCTGTAAAATCATTTGACACCACTGCCCAGGCGTAAGCTTGGCGCAGTGTTTGCCATAAAGTTTTTTTTAATACCCAATTTTAATTACTAACCCAAAATTCAAAAAACAATGGCAACAATTAAAAAAGCGGCTAAAAAAGCTGCTCCTAAAAAAGCAGCTGCAAAGAAGGCAACTGCTAAGAAAGCCGCTCCTAAAAAAGCTGCTGCTAAGAAAGCAACTGCTAAGAAAGCTGCTCCTAAAAAAGCTGCTGCTAAGAAAGCCGCTCCTAAAAAAGCTGCTGCTAAGAAAGCAACCGCTAAGAAAGCTGCTCCTAAGAAAGCTGCTGCTAAAAAAGCAACTGCTAAGAAAGCTGCTCCTAAAAAAGCTGCTGCTAAGAAAGCTGCTCCTAAAAAGGCTGCTGCTAAGAAAGCTGCTCCTAAAAAAGCTGCTGCTAAGAAAGCTGCTCCTAAAAAGGCTGCTGCTAAGAAAGCTGCTCCTAAAAAAGCTGCTGCTAAGAAAGCTGCTCCTAAAAAGGCTGCTGCTAAGAAAGCTGCTCCTAAAAAAGCTGCTGCTAAGAAAGCTGCTCCTAAAAAGGCTGCTGCTAAGAAAGCTGCTCCTAAAAAAGCTGCTGCTAAGAAAGCTGCTCCTAAAAAGGCTGCTGCTAAGAAAGCTGCTCCTAAGAAGAAGGCTGCTGCTAAGAAGAAAGTGGTTGCTCCAGTGGCACCACAGACCGATGCTCCTTCAACTGAAGCATAAGAACGATTTTACACACTGTGAAATAAAGGTTCTGGTGAATAACCAGGACCTTTCGTGTTTTATATAGGGATCAATATTCCTTTTTAATGGCCTACAACAGCAAAGAAAGATTTCATTTTTCTTTTTGAAACAAGCGCCCTTTCCCCTAAAGGAGTGATTTCCAAGGCCTAAAACACTTAAAAAAGGGACCAATTCCATTTCTAAAAAACCGAAATTCGCAGTTCAAATCAAATTATGCCGGATAACAGCACAATCGCCGACAACTTCTCGTTGCTGTCCAAACTCATGGACATCCATGGGGAAAACAGCTTCAAAGCAAAGTCATTCGCCAATGCAGCCTTTACTGTAGAAAAGCTCAGTATTCCCCTGCAGGATATGCCCACTGAGGAAATCGCCAAAATCAAAGGGATCGGTGAATCCATCAGCAAGAGCATCCGGGAAATGCTGCAAACAGAACAATGGAGCCTGCTCGATACCTATATCGAAAAAACTCCCTCCGGCATCCTTGAAATGATGAAAATCAAAGGCCTGGGACCAAAAAAAATCGCTTCCATTTGGAAAGACCTGGAAGTAGAATCCCTCGGCGAACTCCTTTACGCCTGCAATGAAAACCGCCTCATGCTCCTGAAAGGCTTCGGCCAGAAAACACAGGATAGCGTAAAACAAAGCATCGAATTCTATTTCAGTAACCGCAACCGCTACCTCTTCGCCGAAGTGGAAGTACTGGCCAATGAACTGGAAAAAGAAATACAAACACTCCTCGCTCCTGCTTCCGTGTCACTCACCGGACAAATAAGGAGACAGGAAATCATCATCGATGAAATTGAACTGGTTGCAGATGCTGCTCCTGAATACATTCAGGAGAAATTAAACATGCTCAGTTTCATCGAAGAAACACCTAACTCCCTGCTGTTCCAGCACGCACAAAAAGTTAAGGTCAGGGTCTATCCCGCCGCTATCGACGATTTTGGCAAATCACTCTTCCTGACCACCGCCACACCCGCTTTCATCGAAAGCTTCTTTGTCGCTGGCGGTGCTGCCGGTCTCACACCCGGTGCTACAGAAGAAAAAATCTTCTCACAGGCAAACCTGCCCTACCTCCCACCCTGCCTTCGCAACGACGGCAGCATGCTGGATGTACAGCAGCTTCCTGAACTGATCACACCACAGGATATCAAAGGCATCATCCACTCCCACTCCACCTGGAGTGATGGTCAATACAGCCTGGAAGAAATGGCACTCGCTGCCAAAGCACAAGGCTTTGAATACCTCGTGATCAGCGACCACTCCCGCTCTGCATTTTATGCAAACGGACTCAGTATTGAGCGCATTGCTGAACAGCATGCACAGATCGATGCTCTCAATCAACAACTCGCTCCTTTCCGCATTTTCAAGAGCATTGAAGCAGATATTCTCAATGACGGTAACCTCGATTACCCGGATGAAGTACTCGCATCTTTCGATCTCGTTATTGCTTCCGTTCACTCCAATCTTAAAATGAGTGAAGAGAAAGCCATGAGCCGACTGCTGAAAGCGATCGAAAATCCATATACTACCATTTTAGGCCACATGACCGGACGACTCCTGCTGAGCCGTAACGGTTATCCTGTAGATCACCGCCGTATCATAGATGCCTGTGCCGAACACAATGTTGTCATTGAACTGAATGCACATCCCCGCCGGCTGGACATTGACTGGGAATGGATTCCTTATGCCCGTAAAAAAGGTGTACTGCTTTCCATTGATCCCGATGCCCACAGCATAGAAGGTTACAAAGATGTCTACTACGGTACTTTAGCCGCCCGCAAAGGAGGTTTAACTGCCGAAGGTAATCTGAGTAGCTATTCGAAAGAAGCTTTAGAGAAATATATCCACAACAGGAAAAAATAACGAACAATGAAACTGATTTATATCTATGATCCCATCTGCGGATGGTGTTATGGTTTTACGCCCGTGATCCAGGAGATCCAGGAGCAATTGAAAGGAGAAATCTCAGTAGAAATACTGTCTGGCGGCATGTTATTAAGTGCCAACCGCCGCCCTGCCTCCGCTATGTACAACTACATCAAGGAAGCTCACAAACAGGTCGAAAATACTACTGGTATCACATTTGGTGATCCATTCCTGAACGAATACCTCCGCTCAGACGATATCATGGATTCTGAAAAACCAAGTATCGCACTGACCGTATTCAAACAATACCAGCCGGAAAATGCAGTAAATTTTGCACATGATCTGCAGGTAGCACTCAACTTTGAAGGCAAGAGCCTCAATGATATTGACACCTACATCCCCATCCTGGAAAAATACGATATTCCGGTACAGGCCTTCCTGAACAATATGAAGGAAGATGACAACAAATATGCAACGCAGCAGGAATTCAATATCGTACAGCAATGGGGCATCACCGGTTTCCCGGCCGCTATCCTCGAAAAAGACGAACAACTTTATCTGATAGCCCGCGGCTTTACTCCCAAAGCAAAACTGCTACAGGTGATTGAAGAAATAAAAAATAAATGATGTACCAGATTACACAGGCAGGCATACAGCATATTCCACTTATACAGGAACTGACCAATCAGATCTGGCCGGCTACCTACCTGTCTATCCTTAGTCAGGAGCAACTGGACTATATGATAGCCATGATGTATAATACAGAAGAACTAAGCAGGCAACTTAATTCGGATCATACTTTTCTGCTGATATGGGATGGAGAAAGCGCTATCGGCTTCGCCGGCTATAGCCCGAAAGAAGAGACTGGTATTTACAAGCTGAACAAAATATACCTCCACCCGGATTACCAGGGAAAAGGTGCAGGAAAACTATTGCTCAATGCTGTCATTGACCAGGTAAAAGCCGCCGGTGCAAATGTGCTTGAACTGAATGTAAACAGGTATAACAAGGCGAAATCCTTCTATGAGAAAATCGGCTTCGAAGTATTTGAAGAGAAAGATATTGACATTGGAAATGGCTACTGGATGAATGATTACGTGATGAGGAAAGTGCTATAAAAAAATCCAGCCTGGTAAAAATACCAGGCTGTTTCCCAAGTTAACCATTAAAAGACACAACTTTTCTAATTAAAATCTTTAGGTGTTGTCCAGCCAGAGTGATGCTGAACTTTCACCGCTATGAAGATACATACGATAAATGTTTAAACACGGATTTTCTTTGAGATTTATTTTTTTATTTTTTTTCTAGCTTTTTATTACCGATTAAAAATCAACCAGATAGAAAATAAAATTCCCGCACTTTTGGTGCGGGAACTGATGACCCCGTAGGGCGTTTCGGTTAATAGACTAAAAAAGTCGGGGTAAAATTTCGTGATCGCTACTCCATCCGAATCTATAGCTGATCATCAGTTCATGTGATACTGACTGTGCTCCCTTTAAATTCGAATTTGTAGGTGTATCGTATGAATATCCCATTTCCAATTGAGGTGTAATCCTCACTCCTACCATACCTGTCACCGTCTTCTCTGATCTCCAGGAGGCACCCAGCCACACCAGTTCTCTCAAGAGTACGCTGGCATTGAAATCATAACTCAGTCCTGCTCCTTTTACATCTCTCAGCAATAAAGTAGGCTTGAATTTCAGATCATCGTTGATATCAAATACATAGGCTGCCTGCATGTAATAATGCGGTTTTGACACAATCCTGTTCACACTCTTTCCAAGATCAAAACTCTTGAACATCGGCGCACCTAAACCTAAATAAAATCTCTCTGTAAATAATGCAAATCCGAAGCCAACATTTGTCTTCATGTAACTCAGGTTGCTTGCAAAAGTAGGATCAGTTGTCGTGAGCGAATTATTATTCTCTTTGTACTGCGACATGCCGACTATCAGGCCCATTGCCAGGTGCAACTCCTCGGTGAGGTTTACCTTCTGTGATGCAAAGAGGTTTAAATCTGTACGGGTATCTACTGTGATGCTTTCCCTCATAGCAGAAAATCCCAATGTAGTTCCCCTTTCATTGAGTGGTGAATAAAATGAAAATGTAGCAGTTTTAGGGGCTCCGTCTACACCCACCCATTGATTACGGCCATCTACAGTTAACCTGGCTGACTCATCCAAACTTGCATAGGCAGGATTAATGGCCAGGCCATTGAACATATACTGGGAATAGATAGGATCCTGTTGTGCCTTTGAAGGCAGATAACATGCAATTAAGACAAACAGCGTAATTATTACTTTCTTCATATGTAAGGATTACAGACAATGGAAGCTAATGCCTCCATTGTCTGGTTTTCTTATGATCTCTTTATGACAAGGAATCCGGTGTATTTGATCTTCTTACCTGTTGCATCTGTCGCATGGATAATGAAGAAATAAGAACCATCCGGAACATCCTGATTTTTAGCACTGCCTGTATTCGCCTTACCGTTGAAATTGTTAGAACTGTTATTATAGCCTTTCGTTGTAAATACAGTACCACCCCAACGGTTGAATACTGTTACTTCATTATCAGGATATGCATCAATATTTTCAATGTACATCGCATCGTTACCCAAGCCATCGCCGTTCGGAGACATTGCAGGATGCACACGCAGGTTACCATTATTATTATCCTTCCATCTGCCATCAGTAATGAAACGCTCTACATAATCAGGTACCCCGTCACCATCATAATCACAATCCATACAGATTTCAATCAGGCCAGTAGCGGTGCTCAGTGAATCGAGGATTGGAATATTCTGAGTGGATGATACGGTAGCTCTGAGTAAGCGCATACCAAACATCTTGTTCTTTTCCACGCTGTTTACCAGTACAGGAATTGATGTGCTGCTGGTATTTGGCATAATAAGCAACGGTGTTACAGAAGCATCATAATCCTTACCTGCAGTTGCCACTGTTGTACCTGCCAGCAGTTCACCACTTCCCGGTTCGTAGAACTCATAGTAAATAGTGATGATACGGGAGCTGGCACGATTCATTTTTAATTCAAACGGAAGCGGCATGCCTGTTGTATCGAACGGCACTACTACTGAGAACTGGCTCTGACTGAATCCTATCCTCAACGTGTCATTGTCAGTCACTGTATTCTTAATCTCACTTGCAAGACCTACGTAATAAGCAGGGCCACTGCTCAGCGGATCGTATGCCTGTACACTTGCCTGTAACCATCCGTCATCATCATTCAGTTCATTGTCATCCACCACAACTGTGAAATATGTTTCCTGTGCACCGGCAGGCATGGTAACGATCACCTTGTTGCCAGACACTGTTCCATTATGAATTGTAACAGTCCTGTATACATCGTTCGTTACAGCTACTGTAATGGGCAGGTCTAAGTTGATAGACTTCGTAGTTCTTACAAAGAATTTCACAGAGTCACCTTCCACAATCGTGCTGGTAGAGGCGAACAGGTTGACCTGTGGGGTGTCTACATTATTATTAAAAATGTTCACCGTTGAAATACCACTGCTCGTACTAACCGGCCATGTCACCAGCGGAATGCTGGAAGTTACACCAGTCAGTGAAGCGGTTACACTCTTGGTCGGACCAGCTGTCAGCAGACCTGCAGGCACCACATCGAATGTCGCCATGCTGGAACCCGCAGGGATCACAACACTACCACTCAGCGCTATGTAGTCTGTACCAGCGATGGCTGTACCGGTTACCGTATAAGCAGCTGTTACATCCTGTGTAGCTACCAGTGTAGAGTCGTTGAATCGTACGCGGAACTGACCGCTTGTAGATGGCTGATATGCATCGGCCATCCGTTCGATCACCATTGTACGGGCTTCTGCCTGCACGCCGGAATCACTGCTTTCATCATCGAATACGTTCATGTACATAGTACCGCCGCTCACATACATGCTCTTGGTAGTACCACCCTGTTCTGTTGTAGCACCCGTGAGCTTTACCTGCAATACCAGGTTACCCTGGAGGATGATGTCATCTATAATATATACCGGTATTGTTACTGAAAGACTGCCGGCCGGAATAATCACAGTAGTCTGTACATCCTTAATATTTGTTCCGGCATAGGTAGCTGTCATAGTAACACTTACATCGGTAGTAGATACTGCTGGCATCACTACTTTGAAAGCACCATCTGTAGCTGGTTCTCCCGCATCTGTCACTTTCTCTAAGGTGATTGCCTGACCTTCCGGATCCAGGATATTCAGCGGTGCGATAGATGCAAATGAGTATCCGGCTGCACTGTCTGTAAACTGTAATACAGTAGGCCCTTCTATTTTGTAATTGTTAGGTATATTCAGGAAGAAGGTGACATAGTTAGAGTCTTTCGGCAGTGTTACAAATCTTGGAAGACCTGTATAGTTTGTGGTATCCGCAGTAGACGATACATCAGGTATTACTGTGATGATGATATCGCTGGCTGAAGTCATACCGCTGTTTACAAATCCGATCCTTACTTTGGTAGTGCTGCCTTTGTGAATGCTGCTGGAATCGATGATCATCTGCAGCTGTGTGCTGGTGAGTGCATCATCAATATAAAGATCCAGGCTATCTACACTTACATTGCTCATACCAGGTGTGTTACCTAATATTCTCAGCATTTCGGAACCTTCGATGATATAATCAGCTTTGGCAGTGATTACAAAGTCACCATAACCGCTGGTATCGATTGTTACTGTAGTTGGTACACCGGTATAATCGCCGGTACCTGCTACGGAGAGGTTGCTCGCTGTTACATTCAGTGTTACCGGTGTATACAGCTTGATACCAGCCGGGAAGCTTGCTCTTACTGTATATGTATTACCTTCTTCCACATGATCACCTTGTGATGCAGGTTCCGGAGTGAGGGTAATTTTCATATTTGCAGGATCATCAGCAGTAACGTCCACCATGTTCAGTGTCACAGAATCACTTGGGTAACCTGCTGCTTCTACTAATACTACCAGCGTTTCATTATCTCCAATTATATTATCAGTCAGCGCTGATACCGGAACCGGGATTGTGACTGAACTGGTGGTCATCGTCACCGTCTGCGGCAATCCAGCGTATCCACTGCTTGCCTGCGAACTATTGCCGCGGCTCAGCGTGAGTGTCAATGGCGCAGGTGGTGTGCCTGGCAAAGAGATCGTGATGTATGCTCCTGCACCACCTTCTACGATATCATTACGATCTGTGCTGAGCGTAAAACTCCCTAATTCAGTTTTATCCTTGATGGTTACTGTAGCTGCCTGGTTTACGGTAACACCTGCTGTCAGTGCTGTTGATGCTGTACCGCCCAGGATCAGCTGCTCATTGCTTTCCAGGATATTATCCTGAACTATGTTGATTGCTGTTGCATTTGAAGTAGGATGATTAGCATCGAGTGTGATGGTTGCAGAGTCCAGTGTGAAGTCTGAAGCATCTGCAGTAGAACCAGTCAGGATCGATGGTGTAATGGTAATCGGCACTTCGGTAGTAATACCTGCAGGCAGGCTGAATGTATAAGTGTAAGTACTACCTTCTTCCATTTCAGTAGCACCTGGTGTGATAGAGACAATCCTGTTGGCAGCATTGTCGCTGGTCGCATCTGTGATAGAACCGGAGATGGAGTTGATAGTCAGACCTGAAACTGAAGTAGTGGATGCATTTAATTTAAACGCTTCTGTATTCTCCAGGATATTGTCAGTCAGTGCGCTAAAGCCATTTGTCACCGTCTTACTGTTAGTATTAGGTGGCATGTAAATGGTGTTCGCTGCACCGATGTAATAATCAGATGGAGCAGCTACGGAAGTACCATCCGGTGTCAGTACTATCGCCAGTGAATCGCCGGCCATGATTCCAGCCTTGGCAAATGCCAGGGTAAGATTGGAACTGTTTCCTTCTTTGAGAGAAGGGGTGTTCATGACCAGGTTCAGCACTTTATTGCCAGCGATTAATCCTGTTGTATCCCTGATGGTGATCAGACAGGAGTCTTTGATATAACCTGCAGGAGAAGCGACTACATAATAGGATTCATCATTTTCCAGCAGACTGTCTTTCAGTGCTTTTACAGTTAAAGTGGCATTTGTCTTATTCTTAGCGATGGTAAGGGTGCTGAGAGACATGGTTGCATCTGAAGCGATTGCTTTGGATGAAACACTCCTTGCAACCGGGATAGTCATAGCAGATCCTGCCTTGAGTCCATTCGGTAAGGTTACTGTCACTGTACTGCTGGTGCCTTCCAGTATGGAAGCAGGTGAAGCCGTTACGATCATTGACATACTTGAATCGTAGTCGCCATCCTTAATTTTCAGGGTATCGCCCTTATAAGGATAAGAACGGCCAGCGCCCACATTGTCCACTGAAGTTACATCCAGCACAATGGTTTCGGGAGTAGGTCCTTCGAGTAAACCATCGGCGTATGCAATAATATAGATGTTCGCACCAGTTCCCAGTTTTGGAATGGTCACCGGACCATTATAATACCAGAAATCGAAGTCATCACCATCACTCGCAGTTGATTTGGAATAATCAAAATCTACGTTGACAGTAATAGGTACTTCTGTACTTACACCATCCGGCAGCTGGAACCGAACATAGCCTTCGTATCCTTCCGTTATCGGGTTGATCGAGGATGGATTTACATAACTGGATACGATCTTGGCATATGCAGGATTGAAGTAAGTACTATCATTGATGGTAAGACTTGTCTGGCCAGTTACGTTAATACCCAGAACAGTGCCCTTGAATTGTAATACCAGGTTCTCTGTATTTTCCAACACTTTATCAGACTTGGCGCTGATGGTAAAGTCAGGGCTGTAAGTACTGTTTGCCGGGATGGTAATAGAAGTTGGCACTACATAATCTGTATCCCCTGCAGTAGAAGATGCATGGGTAGAGAAAGTAATCACTACATCTTCAGGAGAGGTAGAAGTCATTTTCACCCTTGCCTTGGTAGAGTTACCTTCCAGGATAGCGGTACTATCCATGGTGAGGGTCATACCACGGGCCTCATCATCCACGATGGTGAAATCACACTGGGAGGTACCTGAGATGGTGATCAGGTCCGTACAGGTGGCCGCCAGTTTGAGGCGGAGGGTACGGCTGTATTCCAATTTGTCGTTACCTATAATATGAAGATTCGGGATCTTAATAGTTTTAGCGGTGGTATAGTCACCTGCAGGAATCAATACTCCCTGTTCCGGCAGTGTAAAGTCTGTACCCACAACTGCCGGATGCGCATAACTATAAGCCGGATCATACTGCAATAAAACATAAACCGGGGCATTGAGTTTGCCACCGGAAACTTTTAGGGTTACGCTTGAATCAATATGTTCGCCCTGTGCTGCACTACCTTCAGTAGTAGACAGGGTGGCACTCGAGAACTGTACCGACACATTGCCCCATCCCGTGACGGGAATAGAGTCTACTAATGCGGCAACAGTATCGAATTCATTTTTGGTGGTACCATAACCGGATAATACACGGAAAGTCCTGTAGTTCACAGGAGTCGCCGTAAAGTTGTTATCATAAATAGGCATGGTACGCATAATACCCATAGAACGGCCACGACCATCCACACCATCAGCAATTACGTTGTGCGGGTACAATCCATCATCATCCAGGTAGAAACGGTTCTCCGGGATAGATGCTTCAAAGGATTTGAATTTTCTGTACATGCGATACACATGGCTACGGGGTGATTCTGCTGTTTCAGAACAGGCGGCATCCCTGTAGATACCGATGGTAGTGGTATCACTATTGATAAATCCATAGCCACATTTACTGGCTTCGTCCGGATCAGCGGTTGCATTAGGTCCCATTACCACCTGTTCAGAAAGGTAAAACAGTACGCTGGTAAAGTCATTGGTACTTACCTGCGGCATGTGCATCACATAGTCCAGGAAGAAGTAGCTTGTATTTTTCACATAGGTAATAATACAAGTGACGGTACCCGTCTGACCAGTTGGATATTTATAATAAGGATCGAGTACAGTACCTACTACATGAATTTTATAAGGATCGGCATAAGAACCTGAACCAGATATAGGGGAAATGTAACAACTACTGGGGGTCTGAGGGGTAGTTCTGTCTGCCATGTGAGACAGGTTCTTAAAATCGAAAAAAGCCCTCATACCAAGAGAGCTGTCTGCCCGGTTGTAGGTTTCGGTGAGACCATTGCGGGTCACCACGATACTACCATCGGTGTAGATATCAATCTTAAGATCCTTGGTGCCGCTGGCACCTCCGGTGGGATTGATAGTAGCCTTTACAGTCTGCGCGATAACCTGACTCTGACTGCATAACAATAACAACAGTACTGCAAAGAACATCCTTTTAAGTGTATGCGACACTTTCCGGGGTGTAGTAGTTGCATTCCATTTCACAGAATTGGGAAGCTTGAACATAGTAAAGCGTGTAAAGTTCTATAATCCATCTAATTTCTTTAATCAGCCATGTTTTAACCATTAGAGAAATGGCTAAAGCCCTCACGAAAAATGCAAAAAGGCATGGTAATGAAAACGTTACCTGCAACAGTATTGTAGGAAGTGAGGGATTGGGACACTATGCTGATTCACCGGAGGCCTATAATTAACCATTCACTGTACATCACACTGCGCTATAAGATAACCTTAATATATCGAAATACAAACATATTCAATATTCCATATTTACACAAAATATTTTATATAAATTGTTAATATGTCAGTACCGTAAATGGGGATAACTACTCAGGGCAACTCAGGATCAGATGATTGCGAATTCACATATTTATCCACATTCCACTATTTTAAGGGGAAGCTGATAGTATTTTATCGCGACTCTAAAATTGGCTTAAAAAAACACCTGTTCTGTTTTCAACAATAAAAAAAGAACAAATGCATTGTTTTTACCCATAAAATAAATTTAGATTTGCAAAAAACTAGTAATAATGTCTACAATAGCTAAATCTAACATTGACTTTGCTCTTCCTTATAAAGTAAAGGATATGTCTCTGGCAGAGTGGGGACGTAAAGAAATCGAGCTGGCGGAAGCTGAAATGCCAGGTCTGATGTCGCTGAGAGAAGAATATGGTAACAGCAAGCCACTGGCAGGTGCGCGTATTGCTGGTTGCTTACATATGACTATCCAGACAGCTGTGCTGATCGAAACCCTGGTACACCTGGGTGCTGAAGTACGCTGGAGCTCCTGCAATATCTTTTCTACCCAGGATCATGCTGCTGCTGCTGTTGCTGCTGCAGGTGTACCTGTATTTGCATGGAAAGGTCTGAATGAGCAGGAATTTGACTGGTGTATTGAACAGACCCTGTTCTTTGGTGGTGCTGATCGTCCGCTGAACATGATCCTGGATGACGGTGGTGACCTTACAAACATGGTGTTTGACAAGTACACTGAACTGATCCAGCATGTGAAAGGTCTGAGCGAAGAGACTACTACCGGTGTACACCGTTTATACGAGCGTATGCAGAAAGGTACTTTGCCTATCCCTGCTATCAATATCAATGACTCTGTAACCAAATCCAAATTTGACAACAAGTATGGTTGCCGTGAATCCTGCGTAGATGCGATCCGTCGTGCTACTGACGTAATGATTGCCGGTAAGGTAGCTGTTGTAGCTGGTTTCGGTGACGTAGGTAAGGGTTCTGCTGAGTCTCTGAGAGGCGCTGGTGCCCGTGTGATCGTAACTGAAATCGATCCTATCTGTGCACTGCAGGCTGCTATGGAAGGTTATGAAGTGAAGAAAATGTCTGATGCTGTAAAAGAAGCTGATATCATCGTAACCACTACCGGTTGCCGCGACATCATCACTGGTGAGCACTTCAAACTGATGAAGGACAAATGTATCGTATCCAACATCGGTCACTTCGACATCGAAATCGACGTTGCATGGCTGAACAAGAACTACGGTAACACCAAGGTTGAAATCAAACCTCAGGTAGATAAATATACTATCGATGGTAAAGACATCATCCTGCTGGCTGAAGGCCGCCTGGTAAACCTGGGTTGTGCTACCGGTCACCCATCTTTCGTGATGAGTAACTCCTTCACCAACCAGACCCTGGCTCAGCTGGAACTGTGGCTGCATACTGACAAGTATGAGAACAAAGTATACGTTCTGCCTAAGCACCTGGATGAGAAAGTTGCCCGTCTGCACCTGAAGAAAATCGGTGTTGAACTGGATGTACTGACACCAACTCAGTCTGAATACCTGAGCATTCCTGCAGAAGGTCCATACAAACCTGACTATTACAGATACTAATAGGCGCAATTGTGCTATAAAAAAGGGGCTGCCAGTGGTAGCCCCTTTTTGTTTTTAGTGGCTTTACCGTTACATTTGTTATTATGACAAAGTTGAGCGTAAATATTAACAAGTTTGCCACCCTGCGCAATGCCAGAGGTGGTAACCTCCCGGATATTTTGAAAGTAGCACAGGATTGCGAACGTTTTGGTGCCGATGGCATCACTGTTCACCCCAGACCAGATGAACGTCATATCCGTTACCAGGATGTATTGGACCTGAAGCCATTAGTAACCACAGAATTCAATATCGAAGGCTATCCATCAAAAGACTTTATCGACCTGGTATTGTCTGTGAAGCCTGAACAGGTAACGCTGGTGCCGGATCCTCCCCATGCTATCACTTCCAATACCGGATGGGATACTATCGCCAACCAGTCATTCCTGCAGGAAGTAATCGGCACTTTCAAAGCCGCTGGTATCAGGGTCTCTATTTTCCTGAATGCAGAACCTGATAAAGTAGAAGCAGCTAAAACTGCCGGTGCCGACAGGATTGAATTATACACAGGTCCTTATGCGGAAGAATTTAACAATGCAAGGACACAACAACAGAACTTCCAACTGCTGAATGATTATAAAAACACAGCCCGTGCTGCTACTGCTATCGGTCTGGATATTAATGCAGGACACGATCTGAACCTGGACAACCTGCGCTTCTTCAAACTGCACATTCCGCAGCTGAAAGAGGTATCCATCGGTCACGCATTAGTATGTGATGCGCTGTATCTGGGTCTGGAAAACACCATTCAATTGTATAAGCGACAACTGAAGGTAGCCGAGTAGTTTACTAATAACTCCATTCCTTCAGGGGCAAATTTATTCCGAACTGGTTCAGCGCAGCACTGCGCTGATACCAGGCCCTCGCATAACGGAGCTGGATCTTCCTCGTCACCACCCCTACCCCAGCCGAAAATCCACTCAGGCCTCTCAATTGTGGATCTGATAATTCCTGTCTCCTGAGATGATTATAACCCGCCGTCAGGGTAACAAATCGCCCGATTTCCCAATGTGCGGCCAGTACAAAATGCCTGAAGATCTTATCTACAGCCTGCCCGCTTGTCTTTACAGTATCCCCGTTGGTGATTAAGCTGCTTTCCTGGAATCCGGGATCTGCATAACGTACGTCGTATTGATAAATATGATGAAGGGTAGCTGATAATTGCAAGGGCAGCTGATTCAATCTTTTGGAAATCCCCACCTGTAAATCAAACGGTAAGGGTTCCTGGTTGCCAGGCGTATAAGTACTGAGCTGTAAGCCCATATTCTTTGCCAGCAGACCTGCCTGCCAATGGTGAGTAGTGTCTTCGTAAGTGAGCCCAAAGTGTAATACCAGGCCCGAGGAATTATATTGCTGGTAGCGGGATTGTACAAATTGTAAAGTAGCACCATAGTGCCACCTCTCGAGGTATTGGCGGGAAGCGGTGACCTGGATAGACAGATCTCTTGGCCTGAAGGACCCCTGAATACTACCGCTGGCATCCGTCTGGGTAACAGCGCCGTAATCTATATATTGAATACCGCCTGCAAAGGTGGTCTGAAGGTGGACTGAATGATAGCCGAAAAGTGCATGTGCATACAGTACGTCCGCAAAATAACTGGTGTAGTTGAGTTGCATATGGGTATGCATATCCGGCCGTAATAAGGCAGGATTGAGCGTAGACAATGCAATGTCATTCCCCTGCTGGCTTACATTGATGCTGCCCAGTGCTGTCTGTGCCGGTGATACCGGAAGGTCCAGGAATGCAAAGGTGGTTTTTCCTCCCAGTACCTGGGCAACGGAGGAATGGGTAATCAGTAGGAATAGGAATATGAGTCGGTACATTTTGACAAATATACAAAAACAATAAGGCCATTCTGCCGGGGAGCAGGATGGCCTTACTTTAAACCCTTAAAACAATCAACATATATCCATTACCGGTCCCAACTGTGAAAAGGGCCGGTATAGACTTGTTACTTCTTTAATAACGCTATATCGATCACTTGGTTCATTTCTTTGACAAAATGGAACTTCACCCCTTTGATATAGTCGGGATTAATTTCCTTGATATCTTTCTCATTCTGCCAACAGAGGATGATTTCTTTAATCCCCGCCCTTTTGGCAGCCAGTATTTTTTCTTTGATACCTCCCACCGGCAATACCTGTCCCCTGAGGGTGATTTCGCCTGTCATAGCCAGGTAGGATTTCACCTTTCTGCCTGTGAATGCGGAAGTTAAAGCGGTCAGCATTGTAATACCTGCACTTGGACCATCCTTTGGAACAGCACCTTCAGGTACGTGGATATGGATATTCCGCTCCCTGAACAGCTTTGGACTGATATTGAACTGGTGTGCATTTGCCTGCAGGTAGCTCAGTGCGGTGCTGGCAGATTCCTTCATCACATTACCCAGGTTACCGGTCAGCTGCAGTTCACCTTTCCCTTCACTGAGGCTGCTTTCGATAAAGAGGATATCCCCGCCTACATATGTCCAGGCAAGGCCTACGGCCACACCAGGAGGATTACCTACCTTGTATATTTCGTTGGAATAACGGGCCTTACCCAATATTTCTTCTACGTGTTCTTCGGTCAGACTGTCTGGCAGTTCTTCTTCCAGGGCCACATCCTTCGCCAGGGAACGCATGATGGAGGCCATTTGCCTGTCCAGCTCACGTACACCACTTTCGCGGGTATAGTCCTGTATGATCCTGTCCAGCACACTGTTGCTGATCCTCATTTTCAGCTGCTTGAGGCCATGGGCTTCTTTCTGCTTGGGCACCAGGTGGCGCTTGGCAATTTCTACTTTTTCCTCGATGGAATAACCACTCAGGTCAATGATTTCCAGGCGGTCACGCAGCGCGGGACTGATAGCATTGATATCATTTGCTGTAGCGATGAACAGGACCTTGCTCAGATCATATTCCAGCTCCAGGTAGTTGTCGTAAAAGGTGCCATTCTGCTCAGGATCCAGTACTTCCAGCATTGCGGAACTAGGATCGCCACGGTGATCGTTGCCAATCTTATCGATTTCGTCCAGGATCATTACGGGGTTGGAAGTCTTTACCTTGCGGATGCTTTGCAGGATCCGGCCGGGCATCGCCCCGATGTACGTTTTACGGTGACCACGGATCTCGCTTTCGTCGTGCAGACCACCCAGGCTGAGACGCACATATTTGCGGCCAATGGCGCTGGCGATGGAACGACCTAAAGAAGTCTTACCAATACCCGGAGGGCCTACGAAGCAGAGGATGGGTGACTTCATGTCACCTTTCAGCTTCAGTACAGCCAGGTATTCGAGGATGCGCTCCTTGATTTTGTCCATGCCATAATGATCATTGTCCAGTATCTTTTTCGCCTTTTTCAGGTCGTAGCTGTCTTCGGTATATTCCTGCCATGGCAGGTCCAGCATCAGGTCCAGGTGGTTATATACCACCGAATAATCCGGGGTGCTGGGATGCATACGCTCCAGCTTTTCAATTCCTTTGCGGAAAAGTTCACCGGCAGCTTCTGTCCATTTTTTCTTCTCTGCTTTGCGCTGGAGCTCCTTTACCTCACGGTCATTGCTGTCGCCACCCAATTCTTCCTTGATGGATTTGAGCTGTTGCTGCAGGAAGTATTCACGTTGTTGCTTGTCAAGATCCGCCTTTGTTTTGTTGGTGATCTTGTTTTTCAGTTCTGCCAGCTGAAGTTCAACCTGCAACAGTTTGAGCAGGAGCTCTGCACGGGTGCGCAGGTTATTGATTTCCAGCAATTGCTGTTTCTCTTTCAGGTCGCAGTTCAGGTTGGAAGAAACGAAGTGCACAAGGAAAGATTCATTTTCAATATTCTTGAGAATGATGCTGGCTTCTGATGGCAGATTGGGGGACAACTGTATAATTTGTCCTGCCAGGTCCTTGATAGTAGAGATGTATGCGTCAAATTCAGGATCGTCCGTTACGATTTCGTCCTGCAATATATCTATACGTGCTTTGAAGTATGGATCTTCAGCAACGATCTCATTGATCTTAAATCTTTTACGTCCCTGAATGATGATAGTAGTACCACCATCAGGCATTTTGATCAGTTTTACGATACGGGCTACTGTACCTACCTCTGCCAGATCGGCAATGATAGGATCTTCCACAGTGCTGTCTTTCTGAGCGACAACGCCAATGAGCTTATCGCCACGATAAGCATCGTTTACAGCCTTAATGGATTTATCTCTGCCAACCGTGATGGGCAAAACCACACCAGGGAAAAGTACCGTATTTCTCAAAGGTAAGAGTGCCAGCTCATCGGGTATATTATCCTCTTCCTGCCCCTCCCCATCTTCATTCAGAGGGATAATTGGCATGAATTCCATTTCCTCTTCCGAATTCGTTAAGTAAAATCTATTCATCTCGGTAATTTAAATACAAAAAGTAGCCAATTTGTCAGCCTGTGGCTATCCTTTTCGCCTTTTTTCTAAGCATAGGTATATTGTCAAGATTAATGCCACGAAAAAAGAAAAGGGTATTCTATTATAAATATACATAATACCGTTTTACCTAAGTTTAAAATAAAAACTCGCTTTTACCTGGCGATAAAAGCGAGTTTTTATTAAGGTTTGCCTGAGCAAAATATGATTACAGTGTCACACCAACACCCAGCTGAATCGCCTGATTCTTCCAGTTGCCGGTATTGGCTACATCGTCAATCTTCTTCACATCGGTGAAACCTACAATGTAACGCGCACTGATATTGATGATCGGCAGCTGGATCCACAGACCTGCTACGCCGGAAACATCACCACCATTGAAGGCATCGTTTGATGCTTTGAATACGTTCTTGTCAGAAACCAATGCACTGAACTGGGGACCAACCTGCAGTTTGATACGGGGGCTACCCAGGGAGAAGTTTGCCAGGATCGGGATGCTCAGGTAGTTCAGCTTAATCTTCTTCCCATTATCACTCAGGTTATCAGTATTGTATACTTCACTAAAGTCGCTGGTAGTTTTAGTCTGGGTAGAGGAGAAAATCAATTCACCCTGTACACCGAAACCTTTTGTGAGGTTTACCTGTGCGAAACCACCCAGGTGGTAGCCGAGGTTAAAACCATCTTTGTAGCCTTTACCATCCAGTTTACCCAGATTGGCACCGCCTTTCAGACCAAAATGCAAGAATCCGGACTGGGCATTAACAGTTGTAGAAGAGAAGGCAGTCACACACAGTACTGCTGCGGCGAAAAACAGTTTTTTCATATAGCGTTTTTTTTTCAACAAGGTTTTTAAGTAAACGGATAAATGGTTTTTCTATTATAAAAGACGAGCCACACAAAAAATACCCCTATCGCCAACATAGCGATGTGAGCAAAATCTATGCTACATTTCTTATTTAATGAAAATGTGAAGAAAACGTGAATATTATTTTTTTAATGTATAGGCAACACGCGCTGTGAAGTAGTTAACCAGCTTTTTGTCGGAACCCTGGAATGGCTGGAAAACGGTATAGGATGGTGCCAGGGTGAATTTACCCACGATATAGGATGCACTTATTGTCAGATCCAAAGCCCTCATTTCGAATCCTGTATCCGACTTCCGGGTCGTTTCAGGGTGAAATATTTCATGTGGCGCATCTCCTTTCATCCATGGTGAACGGGAGATATATTGAAATGCACGTAAGTTACTGTAATAACGGGCGGTCCCCATAGTCAGGCCTACCGAAGGGGTAAGCAGGAAAGCATCATCTCTTTTCAGTACATCCACAAATATAAATGGATGGCGCACCGCTGCTACGACATTGAAGTCATTGCCAGATAGATTTCGGGTAAGTGCCGGTTCTCCATTAGGACCCTTAGGACCAGTTGCTTCTGTACAACTTCCCCAACCAAAATCCAGGCTGACCCCAGGCTGAATCCACCAGTCGCGGTAATAGAAATAAGCAAAGAGTTCATTATTAATAGGCGTGGCCGGAACGTCAGCAGAATCGGCGAAGATATACCTGGTATAAGATATACCAGTCATAAAATGCTTGCTTTTGGAATAATCATAACCAACAGAAAAGTCCCATTCAAACCATGGTGTTCCCAATGAGTTGAACAGGTAATAATTACTGACGGTACCATAGATACCACTTTTATGATAATATCCAAGGGTGGGAGAAAGGAAGGTTTTCATAACCACGGGCCGTTCTCCATTGTTCACTTTACTACCGTAAGCCGGGTTGTTACCATATCCGAGACCTACTATCAATTCACTTTTCTCCCGCTTTCTCAGCAAGGAGTCAAGTTGCTTTTCCAGTTCGGCAAGGGACTGGCTCCATACAGCCTGACTACAAAACAGAAATAAGAAAATACAAAAGCAGCGGCGCATGCACGAAGCGTTTAACTAGCTGCAAGATAAGCGAAATAAATTAACATTACTGTCTATACCAGTTCAATGACGGTTATTTCAGGCAGGATCCCGACCCGGCCAGGGTAGCCGAGGAAACCAAAGCCACGGTTTACATACAGGCGCTGATTTCCTTCACGATACAGTCCTGCCCATTCTTTGAAGACGAATCGGGAAGGACTCCATTTGAATCCGGGAATTTCAACGCCGAATTGCATACCATGGGTGTGTCCTGCCAGCATCAGATCTATATCCGGGTATTCTGTTCTTACCTGTGCATCCCAATGGGTAGGGTCGTGGGACATCAATATCTTAAACGGCAGCTTTTCAGCGCCTTCATATGCTTTCTTCATGTCGCCATATTTCGGGAAACGGGCCATTGCACTCCAGTTCTCAATCCCCAGCAGGCCTATTTGCTGTCCTGCTCTTTCCAGCACCACATGTTCATTCATCATCAGCCGCCAGCCCATATCGGCATGTACCTGTTTCAGGGCCTCCAGGTTTTGCATACGCTGATGACTAAAACCGCTGGCATCTTTGTCGGGCCATGCGTGATAATCGCCATAGTCATGATTACCCAATGTAGAATAAACGCCCATAGGTGCTTTAATCTGGCTAAACAGGGATTTGTATTGGTCCATCTCCTCCGCCAGTTCATTCACCAGGTCACCCGTAAACAGCACGATATCAGCCTTTTGTGCATTGATCATTTCCACTCCCTTGCGTACAGCATCATAATTATCAAAGCTACCGGAGTGGATATCAGAGAGTTGTAATATTCTCAGTCCTTTGAAAGCGGGTGGCAGGTTTTTGAAAGCAAGCTTCATCTGCCTGACTTTATAATTATATTTATTGGAGAGACCATATATAAAGGTGGCGAACATACCGCCGCCGGTGATCAATGCCAGCTGGGTCAGGAAGCGGGAACGGGAGATACCTCTTACGGTCATATCCGCTGCCTGTGGAGTTGTAAACCGCTGAATCACCCAGGTGACACCTCTGCGCAGGTCATCTAATAATAAGAAGACAGCAACCAGCAGTTTGGCAAAAACAACTGCAAAAATAATGGTGAGAACATAGCCCTTGACATGTTTGGACCAATCCTGCCAGTGGATATAAGGCATCAATAGAACCAGGAGTAGTACCAGGGCTGAAATGACCCAGTAAGTACTGAAAGCGATAGTTTTGATACGGGCAGCCGCACCATAAAATACAGCCCTGATGGCCATAAATACATATAAATCCAATAAAAATAGTAGCCCAGCTAGTAAAAATGTGTTTAATCCCGTGCGCATCTGCTTAACTTTTTTCCGCTAATCATTTACAATACAAAAATAGTGCGACCCTGTGTAAAAATAGGTAGACGAATGAGCGTGGAACATATTGCATGGAACATTATGTTTTTTCTCTTTCATTTAACAATTTGATCCAATTAATTGATTAATAATAAATTAACAATAGGAAGCAGGCAGTCCTGTGAATAAATAAATATACCCCCTCCACTGAATTTTCTTTAATCGTTGTACTTTTGTCGAACTTGGGTTATTTATAGTTAGTAATGAGGGCATAACAGTTGAGGAATAATACAGTGGCATTGAATTTGCGGACTGGAGTATTCTAAATAATTGATTGTTAAGGCATAAAGACACTTAGAAAGATATGAAGTTTACATTTTACGGTCATTCCTGTTTTGCGGTAGAAATTAAGGGTAAAAAGATTGTATTTGATCCATTTATCACTTACAACGAGTTAGCCAGGGGTATTGATGTCAATACACTGGAAGCTGACTATATATTTATGTCACATGGTCACGAGGATCATATTGCAGATCTCGTTCCTTTGGCAAAACGTACCCAGGCTACTGTAGTTGCAGTGCCTGAAGTACTGGGTTGGACTAAGAAACAGGGCGTGGAGAAAGGCCACCCAATGAACATTGGCGGTAAATGGAACTTTGACTTTGGTACCGTGAAGTGTGTGGTAGCTACTCATACCAGCTCTATGCCTGACGGATCTTATGGTGGTAACCCTGTAGGATATGTGTTTACCACAGCAGAAGGTAACTTCTACTTTTCAGGTGATACCGGTCTTACCATGGATATGCAGCTGATTCCCCGCTGGGCGAAATTAGATTTTGCGGTGTTGCCACTTGGGGATAACTTCACAATGGGAGCAGAAGATGCGATTATCGCTGCGGAATTTATTGATTGTAAAAGGATTGTTGGTATTCACTACGATACATTTGGATATATTAAGATAGATCAGGAGAAGACGAAACAACAGTTTGCCCAGGCAGGTTTGGAATTGCTTTTACCCGCAATAGGAGCTACTATCGATTTATAAGAATAAGTATATATTACACACATGGGAAATGACGATTGTCTTTTAGCCATGGCCTATTTATTATCCTATAGTAAACCTAAGAAATACCTAATCAACAATGGCAAGAGTAATTGCAATCGCGAATCAAAAAGGTGGTGTAGGAAAGACTACCAGCGCTATTAACCTGGCAAGCAGCCTGGCAGTGCTGGAGTACAAAACACTGCTGGTGGATGCCGACCCACAGGCAAATAGCACCACTGGCTTGGGTTTTGACCTCCGCAACATACAGCAGAGTTTATATGACTGTATGGTAAACGATGTTCAGGCCAAAGACGTGATCCTGGAATCGGATACCCCGAACCTGAAGGTACTCGCCTCCCATATTGATCTGGTAGGTGCTGAACTGGAGCTCATCAACCACCCGAACAGGGAACAGGTGATGAAGCAGGTAATAGATGGTGTACGGGATGAATATGACTTTGTAATAGTAGACTGCTCCCCTTCCCTGGGTCTGATCACTGTAAATGCCCTCGTGGCATCCGACTCTGTGATCATCCCGGTTCAGTGTGAGTTCTTCGCGCTGGAAGGTCTGGGCAAGTTATTAAATACAATAAAAATCGTTCAGAGCCGCCTGAATACCAGCCTGGCCATAGAGGGCATCCTCATGACCATGTATGATGGCCGCCTCCGCCTGAGCAACCAGGTAGTGGACGAAGTGAAACAACATTTTGAAGAAAGCGTGTTCAATACGATTATTCACCGTAATACCAAACTGGGTGAAGCACCTAGTTTCGGTAAATCCGTAATCATGTATGACGCGGCAAGTACAGGGGCTATCAATTACCTGAACCTTGCCAAGGAAATACTGCAGAAGAATAATTTCACACGTATTAACCTTGAAGATAAAATATTAGCAATCAACAATGAGCAATCAGAGTAAGGGCACTCCTAATAAGAAAGAGGCGCTGGGTAAAGGTATCCGCTCGCTGCTGGCAAACATTGATACTGACCTGAAGCACACCTCCAATGCGCTCAATGAGCAGGTGGTATCACAGGCCACTGGTATCGAGCGCATTCCGCTGGACCAGATTGACATCAATCCGAAACAGCCGCGCCGGGACTTCGATGAGAAGGCTTTGCAGGAACTGAGTATGTCCATTTCTTTGCACGACGTAATCCAGCCGATTACCGTGTCAAAACTGGGGCCCAAAAAATACCAGCTGATAGCAGGTGAACGCCGTTTGCGCGCAAGCCGGATGGCAGGTCTGAAAGACATTCCTGCTTACATCCGCCAGGTAAACGACCAGGAACTGCTGGAACTGGCACTGCTGGAAAACTTACAGCGTGAAAATCTGAATGCCATTGAAATTGGTTTGAGCTACAAACGCCTCATGGATGAGGTGATGCTCACCCAGGAACAGGTGGCCGACCGTATGGGTAAAGAAAGAAGTACGGTAACCAACTATATCCGTCTCCTCAAACTGCCGCCAGACATCCAGGTAGCCGTAAGAAACGGACAAATCAGTATGGGTCATGCCCGCGCACTGATCGCCGTTGAAAATGTGGAAAAACAACTTTTCATCTTCAATGAGATTATGCAAAACGGCCTTTCCGTACGCCAGACAGAAGAACTGGTGCGGAAAACCTCCCATATCGATAAAGGCAACGTTAAAAAACCAACTAAGAGCACATTACCTCCTCCCTATCAGAAAATAGAAGATAACCTGGCCAGCCACTTTGCTACAAAGGTGAAACTTGATAGAAATAAGAATGGAAAAGGAAGCGTAACGATCGAGTTCTACTCTGATGAAGAACTGGATAGTATATTAGAAAAAATAGACTTATACGGTGGCTAAAAAGTCCGGAAACATACTTCATTTTTTATTACGCATTTGTTTCCTGGCTTTGCCGGTATTATGCTTACTGCATACTACTGCAAATGCACAGGACAGTACCAAAGCAGAATGGTTGAGAAAACAACAGCCGGATAACCGTAAAGACAGTGCCGAGCTTTTTATCACAAAAAAGGATTCCTCAGTAGTCGTTAAAAAAGACTCTGCCGGACCTATTGTACAAGCTCCCATTCACAGCCCCCGCAAGGCAGCCCTCTACTCAGCAGTATTGCCAGGTCTGGGGCAGATCTACAACAGGGAATACTGGAAACTGCCACTCATTTATGCGGCACTGGGGATCACTACCGGTACGTATATCTTCAATATGAACAAATACAGAACCTACCGCGATGCCTACCGTATACGTATGGATGGCAATGCGGATACCGTAGACGACTACGTGGGTCTGTACAGTGATGCCGGCCTGAAATACCTGCGTGACGGATACAGGGAGTATGTGGATTATTCCGTACTCGTATTCGTATTGGCATATGGCCTGAATATCGTAGATGCAACCGTATTTGCCCACCTGCGAAACTTTGATATGAGCGATGATCTGAGTTTTAAAATCACGCCCACCGTGATCAATAACCAGGCACTGGGCTTCTGCCTCAAAGTCAACCTGGGCGGCTCTAAAAAGAAGTCTGTGAATTCACTGGCCATGGCCGCTCCTACCAAATGGTAAAACACATACAATCAACATACAAAGGATGAAAATAGCGTTAATTGGTTACGGTAAAATGGGCAAGGCAATAGAAGCTATTGCCATTGCAAAAGGACATGAGATCGTAGCTCGTATTGATAAAGAGAACCAGGATCTCCTGAATAAGGAAACCCTGCAGCATGCCGATGTGGCTATTGAATTTACGGGACCAGAAACTGCTTACAATAATATCCTAAAGTGTTTTGAAGCGAATGTACCTGTGATCTGCGGCAGCACCGGCTGGCTGGAAAAAATGCCGGAGGTTACAGCCCTGTGCCTCCAGAAAAACCAGGCATTCCTCTATGCAAGTAATTTCAGCATTGGTGTAAACATCTTCTTCGAACTGAATAAACGCCTGGCCGAACTGATGGCACCACAGCCACAATACAATGTAACGATGGAAGAAATCCATCACACCCAGAAGCGCGATGCACCAAGTGGTACAGCCATCTCCCTGGCGGAGCAGGTACTGGAAAAAGTGACCAGAAAGCAAAACTGGGTAAATAACGAAACTACAGCTCCAACAGAACTGTCTATCATTTCCAAAAGAATAGATCCGGCACCGGGCACACATATCATCAACTATACCTCCCCTATCGACGACATCACCATCACGCACACCGCTCATTCCAGAGAAGGTTTTGCCTCCGGTGCCGTTGTTGCAGCTGAATGGATTCAGGGCAGAAAAGGAGTGTTCAGTATGAAAGATGTGTTAAGCCTATAGTAAATAAAAAGGGGTTATCTTTGTATAAGTATGCTATCGAAAAAAACACAATACGCTTTTCATGCACTTATTCACCTGGCAGAGAACCAAGATAAAGGACCGATCCTGATATCTGAGATTGCGCAGGAGAAAAATATATCCATTAAGTTCCTGGAAAACATTCTGCTGGAGTTGAAAAACGCCGGTATTCTGGGAAGTAAAAAGGGTAAAGGCGGTGGCTATTATCTGATGAAGCCGCCAAAGGAGATAGCCCTGGCTAAAATCATCCGCCTGCTGGACGGGGCCATCGCCCTGTTGCCATGCGTGAGCCTGAACTACTATGAGCGATGTGAGAATTGCAAAGATGAGGCAATATGCGGGCTCAATGAGGTAATGAGTAAGGTAAGGGACGCTTCCCTTAAAATCCTGGAAAATAAGACTTTAAAGGATATATTAACCAGACAGGTTACCATCTAAGAAATTGATTATCAATTGAATCCCGCTACGTTCCGTAGCGGGATTTTTTTTTAAGCTTAGTTTATCAAAATAAGTCTATCTTTTTTATAGAGTTTATGTAATTTTGTTGAATCTGTAAGAAGCTAAGGAAGTTTTTATTATTTAAGATGAAAGACATCAGACAAGCAATTGAAGGCCTTGATGCACCCGCAGCAATGGCCTGGCTGGCAGCAGAGTTTCCGGGAGCCGTGGCATTTTCCACCTCCTTCGGACAAGAAGATCAGGTTATAGCGGACATGATCTGGCGCCACAAGATCCCTGTAAGGGTTTTCACATTGGATACGGGACGTCTCTTCCAGGAGACATATGACCTTATGGATCTGACCCGTGCCCGTTACAAGCAAGATTTTGAAGTCTACTTCCCTGAAACCTCGAGCGTGGAAACACTGCTTAAGGAGAAAGGTCCCAACAGCTTCTACGAGTCGGTGGAAAACCGCAAGGAATGCTGTAACATCCGCAAGGTAGTGCCGCTGAACAGGGCACTGCAGGGGGTGAAAGTCTGGATCACAGGACTGCGTGCCGAGCAATCGGAAAACCGCCAGTCGCTCCACGACATCGAATGGGACGAAAGCCGGCAGTTATATAAATACCAGCCCCTGATCAACTGGACATTTGAGCAGATGCTGGATTACCTGAAAACAAACAACGTACCTTATAATAAGCTCCATGACCAGGGTTTCATCAGCATTGGCTGTGCACCTTGTACCAGGGCCATTGAACCAGGAGAACACCCACGCGCCGGTCGCTGGTGGTGGGAAATCTCCAAGAAAGAATGTGGCTTGCACGGATAAAGGATTACGTGTATTTTTCAGTTAAAATTTCTTTACGGTAAAAAGTTCCCATTTTCCGGATGGGCAGTTAAACCAAGATATATGAGTAATAAAATACAGTGGGAGTTTCCGCAGGCATTGGAAGATGAGGCCATCTATATTTTACGTGAAACGGCTGCTCAGTTTGAAAGGCCAGCCATCTTATTCTCAGGTGGTAAAGATTCTATCACCATCGTAAGACTGGCTCAGAAGGCTTTTTACCCAGGTAAGTGTCCTTTCCCTTTATTGCATATCGACACAGGGCATAACTTCCCTGAAACTATCCAATTCCGTGACTGGCTGGTAGCATCCCTGGGCCTGGAACTGGTGGTAAGAAACGTACAGGATAGCATTAACCAGGGAAAAGTTCAGGAAGAAACCGGAAAATATGCCAGCCGCAATGCGCTGCAAACAGTAACCCTGCTGGATGCCATCGAAGAGATGAAGTATGATGCTTGTATAGGTGGTGCCCGCCGTGATGAGGAAAAAGCCCGTGCCAAGGAAAGAATCTTCTCTGTAAGAGATGAATTCGGCCAATGGAACGCTAAAATGCAACGTCCTGAACTGTTCGACATGCTGAATGGTAAAATCAACATCGGCGAGAACGTTCGTGTATTCCCTATCTCCAACTGGACAGAGCTGGATGTATGGAACTATATCCGCAGAGAAAAACTGGAAATACCTTCTATCTATTTCTCTCACGAAAGAGATATCATAGAAAGAGATGGAATGTACTGGCCAGCTTCTCCATTCCTGAATACCACAGATGAAGAAGTACCGTTCCGCCAGAAAGTACGTTTCCGTACCGTAGGCGATATGACATGTACCGCTGCTGTGATTTCCGAAGCCGATAAACTGGAAGATATCATCTCTGAGATACTGGAAGCCAAAATCTCTGAAAGAGGTGCCCGTATCGATGATAAACGCTCGGAAGCTGCTATGGAAAAACGTAAGCAGGCAGGTTATTTCTAAACAATTACTCTTAACATTCTGAAATTTCAATAAATGGAGGTTTTACGTATAACTACATCCGGCAGTGTGGATGACGGTAAAAGCACTTTGATAGGTAGACTGCTGTATGATACAAACTCTATCCCACAGGATAAAATGGAAGCGTTGCACGCAGCCAGCAAGCGCAAAGGCCTGGACTTCACTGACCTGTCCCTGCTCACTGATGGCCTGGTAGCTGAAAGAGAACAAGGTATCACCATAGATGTGGCGCATATCTATTTCTCTACGCCTAACCGTAAATATATTATTGCTGATACTCCGGGCCACGTTGAGTATACCAGGAACATGGTGACCGGCGCTTCCAACGCTCAGGTTTCCCTGATCCTGATAGATGCCCGTAAAGGTATCGTGGAGCAGACTTACAGGCACTTCTTTATTGCCAGCCTGCTGCGCATCCCTTACCTGGTAGTATGTGTGAATAAAATGGACCTGGTTGAATACAGCGAAGCACGCTTCAATCAGATCGTTGAAGATTTCCAGGCTCTCGTAGCCAGCGCCAGCTTTAAAGCACCTTCCATCAAGTTCATCCCGATCTCCTCCCTTTATGGTGAGAACGTAGCCGGAAAATCTGAAAAGATCAGCTGGTACAAGGGTGACTCCCTGCTGGATTACCTGGAACAAATCACCTTTGACCATGCAGACAGCAGCCATCCGGCACGCTTCCCTGTACAGTCAGTGATCCGCCCGAGAACTGAAGCCTTCCACGACTTCCGTGGCTTTGCCGGTAAAGTAGCCAGCGGTCAGTTCAATGTAGGCGATGAAATTATCTCCCTGCCTTCTCAGCAGACCAGCAAAATCAAATCTATCGAACAGTTTGAAAAACAACTGGAGGTAGCACAGGCCCGCGAGAGCGTGGTGATCACCCTGGAAACAGAGATCGATACAAGCCGTGGTAGCATGCTGGCTAAAGTGGATAATGCCCCTGCCCTGCTGAAAGATATTACTGCAAACATCTGCTGGATGGATCAGCAAAAACTGGTTCCCGGTAAGACTTACCTGCTGCAGCACGGTATTAACCGTGTAAAGGCAAAAGTGCAGCAATTACTGGAAGTGGTAGACGTAACTTCCAACCAACTGGTAGAAGATAAAAAAGAAATGGGACTGAACGATATTGGTAAGATTGCAATTAAAACCGCTGCGCCGATTTTTGCAGATGCCTATAGCGTGAATCCTGCAAATGGTGCGTTCATCCTGATCGATGAGTTTAGTAATTCAACTGTTGCAGTTGGGTTCGTAGCATAAATGATTTTGAATGTAATTGAAAAGGCCCGGTTTCCTTCGGAACCGGGCCTTTTTTTTCGATTATTCTGGTGTAGAGTGCTTGCCAGCAAATCTCTTACTACTGTACGGTTTCTTTCAGATTCTTCAGCATATCTGTCGTCATCTTCTCCAGGCAGTATTCCGGCTTCCAGCCCCAGTCATTTCTCGCTTTTTCATCATCGATACTCTGTGGCCATCCATCAGCAATTGCCTGCCTGTAATCAGGCGCATAATCAATGGTAAACTCAGGAATATGTTTCTTTATTTCAGCAGCGATTTCCTTCGGAGAAAAGCTCATCGCGCCTAAATTATAGGAAGAACGAACCTTGATCTTTTCCTTGTCAGCTTCCATCAGTTCAATGGTTGCACGGATCGCATCCGGCATATACATCATCGGCAGGTAAGTTCCTTCTGAAAGGAAACAGGTATATTTCTTTTCTTCCAGCGCTTCGTGGAAGATCTCGATTGCATAATCGGTGGTACCACCGCCCGGAGCAGACTTATAGCTGATCAGACCCGGATAGCGCAGACTACGTACATCTACGCCATAACGGTGATGGTAGTACTCACACCAGCGTTCACCGGCAAACTTACTGATACCATAGATGGTAGTAGGCTCGATGATGGTGTGCTGTGGAGTGCTATCCTTAGGTGAATCAGGTCCGAATACGGCAATGGAACTAGGCCAGTATACCTTATCAATACCTTCTTCTTTTGCAATATCCAGTACATTCAGCAGGCTGGCCATATTGATATGCCATGCCAGCAACGGATTCTTTTCGCCGGTAGCAGAGAGGATGGCTGCGAGCAGGTAAATCTGGGTAATGTTGTGACGGATAACCAGTACATGCAGCATTTCCTTGTTCATCACATCCAGAGAGACATAGGGTCCGGAACCTTTCAGTAATTCATGTTCTTCCCGAAGGTCAGAGGCAATTACATTTGCATCGCCATACATTTTCCTGAGCGCCAGTGTCAATTCAACACCGATCTGCCCACAGGCACCAATTACCAGGATTTTGTCTTTCTTCATGCTAACTCGTGATTAATTTTCAGAACGTAATATTACTGGGTTCCGCAAATATTACGATCATCTCCCTAAATCGCATGACAATGCGGTAACAATTTGTGAAGGTAGCTAAAAGCATAGATAGGCCCAGCAAGCTTTTATATTTGCCAGCTTACAAATTCATGACAATTAGCACTTCCTTCCTAATCGGAGTAATCCCTGAGAATAACCTACCTTTGCATTCTCAAATACAAAAATCATGTCTGTTTCACATTTGAAAGCTCTTTTTAACGAAAGATATAATCCAGAGAATTTCTTCCTGATAGCCGGCCCATGTGTGGTGGAAGACGAAGCGTTGCTGATGCATGTTGCAGAAAAAGTTTCCCGCATTTGTGAACGTTTACAGATACCTTATATTTTCAAAGCATCTTACCGTAAGGCGAATCGTACCAGTATCAATTCGTTCAGTGGTATTGGTGACGTGGAAGGACTGGATCTGCTGCAGAAAGTGGGTCAGACCTTCAATCTGCCTGTGACCACCGATATTCACTCTGCTGCAGAAGCTGCGATGGCTGCTGCTTATGCCGATGTATTGCAGATTCCTGCATTCCTGTGCCGCCAGACAGATATCCTGATTGCGGCTGCAGAAACAGGCAAGGTGGTGAATGTAAAGAAAGGCCAGTTTGTAAGTGGAGAAGCGATGAAGTTTGCAGTAGAAAAGGTAAAACAGGCAGGTAATGATAAAGTGATGCTGACTGAACGTGGTACTACCTTTGGATACCAGGACCTGGTAGTAGACTATAGGAATATTCCTATCATGAAAGAGCATGGAGTACCTGTGATCATGGATTGTACTCACTCATTGCAACAGCCTAACCAGACAAGTGGTGTAACAGGTGGTAATCCAAAGCTGATCAGCACTATTGCGAAAGCAGCGATTGCAACCGGTGCCGATGGCTTGTTCATCGAAACACATCCGGATCCTAAATGTGCGAAATCTGATGGTGCAAATATGTTACATCTGGATCTGCTGGAAAAACTGCTGGAAGATCTGGTAAGAATCAGAGAAGTAGTAAGATAAATTTTTTCAGAACGCTTCTGCCTTTGGCAGGAGCGTTTTTCTTTCAGGTAAAATGGCGGCCTGCTGCCGGTCTGATTTTTGGGTAATTTTCGTAAATTCAGTTAATAACACCCAAAAATATCCACACAATGATCAACTTACATGATGTAAAAGCAGGAGATACTGTTATAGTGGAATATGAAGGCGAAAAACATGAAGGCCTTGTATTGGAAGTAAATCGTGAAGACAAACAGGTTTGTGTGCAAACAGGCGAACAGGAATTCTGGTATGAGCTGGCCGATGTGTATTCTATTCCACTGAACGAAGAACAGTTACTCAAACTGAAGTTCACCAAAGAAGAGATTTCCCCGGACCCTGACAACCGCAGGATCTATGTCCGTGGACCATTTTCCGTAATGTTTCATGATTTGGATGGCCGTGAGGCAACCCGCCTGGATTACAGGGATGAGCACCGGGAAATAAAGGGTGTGCTGACTGTAAACCAGTTACAGAATCACTATCACGAAATGACCAATTTCCACCTTGATTAAGAAAATAAAGGCTGATCAATAGCGATGTTGATCAGCCTTTTTCCTGTAAGAACATTTAACTGGTCTACCTGTAAGTAAAGCGTAGTCAATGCCCTGTATACAGTAAATACAAGGACTATAGCACGCTTAAACCATGCTTATAGCAAGGGGACCATTTTGTTTTAATGTGGTGGTTACAAATACCTTAGGGGGTTCCTTCTGGCATTGAGAATGTAATTCTTCATGTTGACCCAAAAAGCCATGATCAGGTAAACAATGATTGGGGATCCCATCGTCAGGAAAGACACATAGATAAAAAACAAGCGGATGCGGGAAGTCGCTACTCCCAGCCTGTTGCCTATCGCGGTGCACACACCGAAGGCCTGCCATTCCACAAAATCTTTAAATCTATTCATATATCAAATTTATCACAAACTCATATGAAAAACAAGTGCCAATTTTTCCGGAAAAGGCCGCTTGCAGTGTATTAGCAGTGATTTAACAACATATTAATGGATTCATCCTGGAATGAAGGCCTGATGTTTGGGGTTTATCGGGTACATAACTTTTATTAACTGTCTTAAAATGGTTAATTTTGCGGTGCATTTTTAATTGGTCTTAAATATTTTTTCCATGGTGTTTGATATCGAAATGATTAAAAAAGTGTATGCGGCACTCCCGGGTAAGGTGGAAGCTACCCGTAAGCTGTTAGGACGCCCGCTCACACTGTCAGAAAAGATTTTGTATGCCCACTTATATGCTCCGACTACGTCCGCATATGAGAGAGGTAAATCTTATGTTGAGTTTGCACCCGATCGCGTAGCGATGCAGGATGCCACGGCACAGATGGCCCTGTTACAGTTTATGACCTGTGGGCGTGCCAAAGTAGCAGTTCCTTCTACTGTACACTGTGACCACCTCATTCAGGCTAAAACAGGCGCAGAAGCTGACCTGGCAACTGCTAACAACACCAATAAGGAAGTTTACGAATTCCTCTCCTCTATCTCCAATAAATATGGTATCGGCTTCTGGAAACCAGGTGCTGGTATTATCCACCAGGTAGTACTTGAAAACTATGCTTTTCCGGGTGGTCTGATGATCGGTACTGACTCCCATACTCCAAACGCGGGTGGTCTCGGTATGCTGGCTATCGGTGTCGGCGGTGCTGATGCGGTAGACGTTATGGCTGGTCTTGCATGGGAACTGAAGATGCCTAAACTGATCGGTGTAAAATTGACTGGTAAGCTGAGCGGATGGACCTCCCCCAAAGATATTATCCTGAAAGTAGCTGGCGTACTGACCGTAAAAGGTGGTACCGGCTGTATCGTTGAATACTTTGGTGAAGGTGCTGACAGCATCAGTGCTACCGGTAAAGGCACTATCTGTAACATGGGTGCTGAGATTGGTGCTACCTGCTCCGTATTCGCCTACGATAGCAAAATCGCTGCTTACCTGCAGGCAACTGAGCGTAGCGAAATCGCCGCACTGGCTGACAGTGTGAAAGATCAACTGCGTCCGGATGCTGAGGTATACGCTGACCCTACCAAATACTACGACCAGGTGATCGAAATCAACCTGGACGAACTGGAGCCACACGTAAATGGTCCGTTCACTCCGGATCTGGCATGGCCTATCTCCAAATTCGCCCAGGCAGTGAAAGAAAACAACTGGCCTGAAAAACTGGAAGTAGCCCTGATCGGCTCCTGTACCAACTCTTCTTACGAAGACATTTCCCGCGCAGCCTCCCTGGCTAAACAAGCCATCGACAAAAATCTGCCTGTTAAATCTGAATATACAATCACCCCCGGTTCTGAACTGGTTCGCTTCACCATCGAAAGAGATGGCCTGCTGAACACCTTCAACCAGATCGGTGGCGTAGTACTGGCTAATGCCTGCGGTCCCTGTATAGGTCAATGGGCTCGTCACATCGATGATCCTAACCGTAAGAACTCTATCATCACTTCCTTCAACCGTAACTTCGCGAAGAGAAATGATGGTCTGGCAGGTACCCACGCTTTCGTAGCTTCTCCTGAAATCGTAACTGCCCTGGCTATTGCCGGTGACCTCACCTTCAACCCGCTGACTGACACCCTGAAAAACAAGGATGGCCAGGAAGTGAAACTGGATGAACCAAGTGGTTTTGAACTGCCGGTAAAAGGCTTCGCAGTAGATGATCCGGGTTACCAGGCCCCTGCTGCCGATGGTAGTGGTGTACAGGTAGTGGTTTCCCCTACCAGCGATCGCCTGCAACTGCTGGCTCCTTTCGCGGCATGGGAAGGTACTGACCTGAAAGGTCTGAAACTGCTGATCAAGGCTAAAGGTAAATGTACTACCGACCATATCTCTATGGCTGGTCCATGGTTGAAATTCCGTGGTCACCTTGACAACATTTCCAACAACATGCTGATCGGTGCGATCAACGCATTCAACGATAAATCTGACACCGTCAAAAACCAGCTGACTGGCGAATATGGCGCTGTACCTGCTACCCAGCGTGCTTACAAAGCTGCTGGTATCGGTTCAATCGTAGTGGGCGATGAAAACTACGGTGAAGGTTCCAGCCGCGAACACGCTGCTATGGAGCCACGCCACCTGGGCGTTCGCGCAATCCTGGTAAAGTCCTTCGCACGTATCCACGAAACTAACCTGAAGAAACAGGGTATGCTCGGCCTCACCTTCGCTAACAAAGAAGATTACGATAAGATCCAGGAAGACGATACATTCGATATCCTTGGTCTGACTACCTTTACCCCTGGTAAACCATTGACTGTGGTAGCCCACCACAAAGATGGCAGCCAGGACGAGATCACAGTAAACCATACCTACAATGAACAACAGATTGAGTGGTTCAAAGCAGGTGGTGCACTGAACGTAATCCGTGCTGAGTTCGCGAAAGCATAATCAGGAGACTTTCATTAGTAATGATAAAAGACTGACTTAGGAATTAAGTCAGTCTTTTTTTTGTCTACATTTAGGCCATGAAATCCCATCCACTATTTTATGTCTGGGAAAGCCTCGTAAGCAATTATACCAACGACTCGTTGCTGGTACAGGAAGGCTTTAATTCCATACTAACCCATTACAGTGAATCACACAGGTATTACCATAATCTGGATCATATTCAGACATTACTCGTATTCATTGAAGAATATAACCACCTCGTACAGGATCTGGAAACCCTGCAATTGTCCGTATTTTTCCATGATATCATTTATGACGTACAGAGAGCTGATAATGAAGAGAGAAGTGCACTGGTAGCCACGCAATTCCTGGAGCAAACCAGCTATCCCGCAGAGAAGATAGCCCTGGTATCAGAATACATCAGAGCTACGAAATCGCACCAGAATCCCCACAAAGATTCAGACCTGGATTGCTTCCTGGACTTTGACCTGTTTATACTGAGCGGTCCTGAACGAATGTATCAGGCCTATGCTAAGAATATACGCAAGGAATACGGCATCTACCCTGATGCAGTATATATACCCGGCAGGAAAAAGATCTTACAACACTTCCTTGACCAGCCCTCGATTTACAAGACGGAAGGTTTTAGAGAGCGATTTGATGCTGTGGCAAAGGAAAATATAAAGAAGGAATTAGAAAAGCTGTCGCTTTAGTCCAAAACGTCTTGCCAAACTTATTCTGAAATTGCCAGCGCCAATGGTCTGCCAGGAATGTTCAATAGGTGACTGACTACGTGTAGTCAGGTTCACATAGTGAATGCCTGCAAAGTACTTACTGGAATTATAGCCGAAAGAGGCCCGCACAGTATTGTTCAGCTGGACCCCAAACTTACGGAGGTCATTGGCATCATCCCTGAATAAACGGGTGTAATTACCGCCGAAACTACCAGAGAGAGATAAAGTAAGAAAGAAGTGTTGTTTGTAGACAAATGTATAAGCATACCCGGCGTTTGCAGCAGCGCTGAATATGCTGGTGGCCGAGTAGGTAATACCATCAATAAAATCCTGGTTGGTAATATTATGAGGAATCAACGAAGAATCGCCCTTCATCCTGGCTGTAAACAGCTCTCCTCCGATCAGGAACGAGCCTGCACTCTTCTTTTGATATTCATTCTGCAAATAAGCCGCTCTATAGGAGAATTTCTTGTCGTTGAAGACGTATTCCACACTCATCCCTATATTCAAATTTCGGATATCAGGACGCACAGGAAGCGGGCCTTTCTCATCAAAACCATTTAGCAGGCCACGGGAGTTGGCGATATAATAACCTTTGTAACGTTGCCCATAAAAATCTACCACCAGTTTTCGCAGGTAATAATGCGCCTGAAGATCCAGTGCCTTCGTCTTGCCATACTTATCCGTACTGTTGATAACCGGAAGGTTGAAAACAACATTGATACCGATAAACTTATAGTTAAAACCAAAACCGACGTTAAATGGCGTATTCGGGCGGTACATTACCTCCGTCTTCCGCTTACGGTCCACGATGTCGTATAAGTTATATTTTCTGGACCCGACAAGTCGTGTTGTCAAATCTTTTGTATGATCCTCTATGTAAGCAGTATCATTTTCTGTATGAAACCAATCTCCTATCTTATTAATGAAAGACGAACGTTGACCCCTTGCGAAATGAAACATACACAGACAAACGGATATTAA
Source organism: Chitinophaga silvisoli (assembly GCF_003412465.1). Classification (GTDB taxonomy): domain Bacteria; phylum Bacteroidota; class Bacteroidia; order Chitinophagales; family Chitinophagaceae; genus Chitinophaga; species Chitinophaga silvisoli. Next base: position 685,872 of record NZ_QTJV01000001.1, on the reverse strand, counting down.
TATGTATCCTTTGCGCATTATTGACAGTTGTAGTAACTCTAAGATTTGCAAAAAATGTGCGAGTGCCGGCTTCCGTACTATTTGGGCAACTCTATCACCTCCAGATTCCTGATATTTCCTTCGCTTACATCGAAGCGCAACAAAGTTTTTACCTTATGCCAGCCCTGCTGGCCGCATGCCCCCGGATTCATGTGTAATAGTTGCAAAGCCGGGTCCGGCATCACTTTCAGAATGTGCGAATGACCGCAGATGAACAGTTTGGGGGAATTTTTCAACAATAAGTCTTTGACTCCCGGGGCATATTTGCCTGGATAGCCTCCAATGTGCGTAATGAATACTTTGACTCCTTCCACTTCGAAGAACAGGTTTTCCGGATAACGCAGCTGCAGATCCCTGCCATCTATATTGCCATATACCGCCCTGAAAGGTTTGAAAGCTTCCAGTTCATCCGCAAGGGATGTGGTACCAATATCACCGGCATGCCAGATCTCATCTACTTTTTCAAAGTATTTGAAGACCTGGGGATGGAGATAACTGTGCGTGTCTGACATTAATCCTATCTTCTTCATAATTTTCCCTTAGCAGGCCCAAAAATAGAATAAGAATTCGGGATTGATTGACCGCCAGAAAAAAATCCGGAGAATCCTTTCCCTTTTGTATTTTACATAGTAATATATATTTCATTTTTATGCAGACTGATATAACCGGCAGGCTTTTGATCTCCTGTCCAGACCGCCCTGGTATCGTGGCCGGTGTGTCCCAGTTCCTGTACGCCTGTGGCGCTAATATCCTCGATGCCAGCCAGCACAGTACGGATCCCAAAGAAGGACTCTTTTTTATGCGCATGTCTTTCCAGCTGGATAATCCTTCCTTCACCAAAGAACAACTGGAAAAAGACTTCCAGGAAAAAGTTGCCGCCCCCCGCCAGATGGAATGGCGCATTGACTACCCAGATCGTCGCAAACAAATGGTGATTATGGTATCCCGTTATGACCACTGCCTGATGGAATTGCTCTGGCGCTGGCGAAGCGGGGAATTGCCCGTGGATATTCCACTCGTCATTTCCAATCACCTGGAATTAAAACAATTCGTGGAAGACTTCGGGATTCCCTTCCACTACCTGCCTGTAGATGCAGGCAATAAGCCATTGCAGGAACAGGAAGCGATTAAACTGATCAGAAGAGCGAATGCTGACTTCATCGTGCTTGCACGTTATATGCAGATTCTCTCTCCTGAATTTGTAAGCGTTTTCCCGGGGCGCATCATCAACATTCACCATAGCTTCCTGCCGGCATTCGCAGGTGCCAATCCTTATAGAAACGCTTATAACAGAGGCGTAAAACTAATAGGTGCAACCGCCCACTATGTAACCAATGATCTGGACGAAGGGCCCATCATCGACCAGGACGTAGCAAGAGTGAGTCATAAACACGAGGTAACAGACCTGATTTTGTTGGGTAGAGATATAGAAAGACAGGTGTTAACAAGAGCAGTGATTGCACATATTGACGATAGAGTCATTATTCATGGTAACAAAACTATTGTATTTTAAATAAAAAGAGAGGCGGGTGAATCACCCGCCTCTCTTTGTTACAACTGTTTCTTATTACAACTGTTTTCTGATTGCCTTTGCCAAAGCCTTTGCAGCATCTGCATAAGCTTCCTGGATCCTCAATCCGGTATCAAAGTCAAAACCGCCGAAAATACGACCCTGTGCCTTATCTACCGTGAACTTAGCGATCACCTTACTCTTATCAGCCGTTTCCACTATCCATGCTTCACCATCCATAGATGCATTCTTTCTCCATACACCCACATTGAAACCCGGCTCTATAAATTTGGTCTTGAAGATGAGCGTGTACTTCGCAGAAGGATATTTGCCAGCGCTAATACCACCACTGTTATCAGTAAATAACTGATTGAATTTAGGTTCGAATTTTTCAGCCCTGTCACTCTTCCATGACTTAGCCCAGGTATCACCCCTGCCGGCTTCTTTCTTGTTATAGTCTTCCGTCTTTTTGTGGATGTAATCCTCCTCGTTACTGAACTCACCTACCTTTACATTGTCATACGTAAATTCGGTATTTAGTTCTGTAATACCTTTTAGTGGGGAAACACTGCCTTCTACGAGCTTAATACGTTGTGCACTCACAAACACGGGTGCTACAGTGATGGCGACAGCCATTAATAAAGTGTGAAACTTCATGACAATTAATCTTTTGGGATATCCCAAAGATAATATTATTTCCCACTTAACAAAAAGCTCACTGCTTCAAATATTAATGCAGCACCCAGTTTGGCGGTACGTTGATCTATGTCGAAAGAAGGATTCAATTCTGCTATGTCCATTCCCGCTAGTTTTCCACTTTGCAGGATGGTACGAAAACATTCTAAGAACAAACCATCCGGACGAATTCCATTAAACGCTGTTGCACTTACACCGGGGGCATATGCTGCGGCAAAAACATCCAGGTCTATGGTGAGGTATAACTGGTCTGCTTTTTTTATAAACTCAGCGACAGCTGCTGACAACAGTATACGATCCTGGAAATGAAAGGTATCAGCTTCCAGATAGAGCGCATCCAGCTCTCCGGCTATCCTGAAGAGTTGCTGTGTATTGCTCAGTTGCTGGATGCCAAGTGCCAGGTATTGAAATGGAGCATGCTCCTGTGAGAGCTGCCAGAAACCAGTGCCGGAGCTAACGCCTTCAGGGCGTAAGTCGAAATGGGCATCGAAATTAATCAGGCCCAATCGCTCGCCTGGCATTGATTGATATAAACCTGTTGCATGTCCGTAAGTGATCTCATGCCCGCCACCTAATAATAAAGGAGTATGACCTGCACGTTTGATCAATTGTACCGCACCACTCAGTGCCTGTTGGGCAGCTTCCAGGTTTTCATCAGGACAGATGATATTACCGCCGTCCATCAACATGCCATCGAAGTGCACAGGGAAACTACCCATGGCCTGTCTTAATGCTGCGGGACCTGCTGCAGCACCTACCCGTCCTTTGTTTCTACGCACCCCTTCATCTACAGCAAAGCCTAATAATACAACTCCATTGCCCTCAGGCAAAGACGAAGATAAATCTACACATTGCACCCGCTGATGCCAGCGGCTCACTTCCTCATCATTGCCATCTATTCTGCCGGTCCATGCTACCGGTTGTTGATAATATGCTTTCATATTTTTTCACCTCCTTTCCAGACCTGCGAAGGTTTCATTTTTCCCTGATAATACAAAAGGTCTCTATAATCGTTGGTAGGATATACCTGCATATCCGCAACAAAACCTGCTGCCAGTTGTCCGGCATTCGTGAGCTGCAAAGCCCTCGCTGCCCTGAATGTAAGGCCTGCCAATACTTCGGCTGTAGATAGTTTTTCAGCAGCACTCATCACTGCCGCTTGCAGGAGCAGATCTCCCATGGGTGCGGAACCGGGGTTCCAGTCACTCGCAATCGCCACACAAGCGCCTGCATCCAGCAATTTACGCGCAGGAGCATAATGCATACCTAATCCTAAAGATGCTCCCGGCAATACCACCGATACAATATCAGCTGCCGCCAGCCTGGCTATATCTGCTGCATCACTGGCTTCCAGGTGATCTGCTGAACAAGCGCCTGCTGCTATGGCCACCGCAGAACCACCACTGCTAAACTGGTCTGCATGCACTGTCAGCGAGAAACCCAGTTCTTTTGCTTTTAATAAATACGGTAAAGCTGCTTCCGCTGAAAAAGCTGTTTCTTCTATGAAGATGTCTACTCTTTTGCAGTTGATAACAGGTAATAAGTTCTCCACTACATCCTGCAAATAATCGGTGCCTGTATAGTCTTTCGGCATCATATGCGCAGCCAGACAAGTAGGTATCAGCGTTGCTTTTGTATACTCGCCAGCATGCCTGATAGCCTGGAGCATTTTTATTTCTTCTGCGACAGACAAGCCGTATCCACTTTTTACTTCAATGGTGGTCACTCCTTCCAGCAAATGCCTGTTGGCTCTTTCAGCAGTGTTGATTCGTAATGTTTCAATGTCTGCAGCCCTGGTCTTCATGACAGAATCCCAGATTCCTCCACCTGCGCGGGCAATTTCAAGATATGTTTTCCCCGCTATGCGCATGGCATAATCACGGTTACGATTGCCATCAAAACAGATATGCGTGTGGCAATCAATAAAGCCCGGCAGTAAAACCGCCGGGCCATAAATCAAAACTGGCAGTGCATGGGAATACTCATTACGCAGTTCATTGTAATCACCGACTGCAACTATCTTTCCTTCGTGTGTTACCACACCTCCATCTTCAATGACAGAGAGCTGTGCATCCTGCAAGGCTCCCTTCAAAGGCAAACCCGTCAGGGGAATGATCTGTGAAAATGGTCCTATAAGTTTCATCTGTACAAATCGAATTGAGTGGCTACTTCCTGTGCTTTTTCATAACCGGCATCTGCGTGTCTGTAGATGCCTAATGCAGGATCATTGAACAATACTCTTTGCAAACAGGCTGCGGCCCTGTCAGTACCATCTGCCAGCACCACCATACCTGCATGTTGGGAATACCCCATACCTACACCGCCACCATGATGGAAAGATACCCAGGTAGCGCCACCACCCGTATTGGCCATCAGGTTCAGCAAGGTCCAGTCGGATACTGCATCGGAGCCATCTTTCATTGATTCCGTTTCCCTATTGGGAGAAGCGACTGAACCACAGTCCAGGTGATCTCTTCCTATTACAATTGGGGCTTTCACCTTTCCACTGCGTACCAGTTCATTAAAAATCAGGCCTGCCTTTTCACGCTCTCCCAATCCCAGCCAGCATATCCTGGCAGGCAATCCCTGGAAGGCCACTTTCTCCTGTGCTTTTTTCAACCAGTTGATCAAAGGTTTGTTGTCAGGAAATGCTTCCATCAAAGCCTGATCAGTTGTATAAATATCCTGTGGATCTCCTGACAATGCCACCCATCTGAAAGGCCCTTTCCCCTCACAGAATAAGGGCCTGATATAAGCAGGTGTAAATCCGGGAAAATCAAAAGCATTCGGCTCGCCTCCTTCTTTTGCGAACTCGCGCAGGTTATTACCATAATCAAAAGTAATAGCACCTTTGCGCTGCAATTCAAGCATAAACCCTACGTGCCTTGCCATGCTTTTCAAGGCCAGCTGTTTGTACCCCGCCGGATCATTTTTACGCAGTTCCGCAGCAGCTGCCAGCGTCAATCCATTCGGTACATACCCATTGATAGGGTCATGTGCAGAAGTCTGATCAGTCAGTATATCGGGAACAATATGGTCCTGCAATAATCTTTCCAGCATATCACCTGCATCACTCACCAGTCCGATAGACAGTGCTTCTCCTTTTGCCATCGCATCCCTGGCCCAGCTGATCGCTTCTTCATAAGAATGGGTGATCCGATCAATGTATTTGGTGGCTATACGCTTCCTGATCCTGCTTTCATCCACGTCTGCACCTAAGAACACAGCACCCGCCATGGTAGCGGCCAGCGGCTGTGCTCCCCCCATTCCACCAATGCCGGCTGTCACCAGCAGCTTTCCTTTCAGGTCGCCGCCAAAGTGCTGACGGCCACATTCTACAAAGGTTTCATAGGTTCCCTGCAGAATGCCCTGGGTACCAATGTAGATCCAGCTACCAGCAGTCATCTGTCCGTACATCATAAGACCTTTTGCACGCAGTTCGTTGAAATGCTCCCAGGTAGCCCATTTGGGCACCAGGTTACTATTAGCCAGCATCACCCGTGGTGCCTGCGGATGTGTACGTACTATGCCTACCGGCTTACCGGATTGAACCAACAGTGAATGTTCTTCATCCAGTGTAAGCAGGGTTTCGATGATCTTTTGCAAAGCCTCCCGGTTACGTGCAGCCTGCCCGATACCGCCATAAACCACCAGTTCGTCGGGGTTCTCGGCGACTTCGCTATCCAGGTTATTCAGGAGCATGCGCAGGGGTGCTTCCGTTTGCCAGGAGCGGGCATGCAGCTCAGGGCCATGAGGAGCCCTGTAATGGGGATGTGCTGCGTATTGCTTAATAAAATCCAAACTGGTCATGATAAATACCGTTGAGTGATAAATGATTTGCCAGGGCGGTTTCATTGGCTACCCTGACAATAGATTGCTGGCGTATGAGTGTATGTAACTGCTGGATGTCGTAAGCGAAAATGCGGTCTTTTGCAGCAAAAGGCACTGTCTCTCTTACAAAGGCATGCACAGCTTCCAGTACCGGACCCGATGTAAGTGGTCGTCTGAAATTCACTGCCTGTGCAGCATACAGCAATTCTATAGCGAGTATATATTCGAGATTATCTATTACCTGGTGCAGCTTACGGCCACTGATAGACCCCATGGATACATGGTCTTCCTGGCCTAATGAAGTAGGTACACTATCAGCGCTGGCAGGGAAACACAGCGTTTTATTTTCTGTGACCAGGGCTGCGGTGGTATACTGCGGAATCATGAAACCGGAGTTCAACCCCGCATCTTCAATCAATAACTTAGGCAATCCATACCTGCCTTCAATCATCATATAGCAACGGCGATCTGAGATATTGCCCAGTTCTGCAGCCGCTACAGTCGCATAGTCCAGTGGCAATGCCAGGGGTTGTCCATGAAAGTTACCACCACTGATAGTATCGTCTGCACTAAAGATAATAGGGTTATCAGTTACAGCATTCAGTTCAATCGTTACCAGATCCAGCAAATGCAGCCAGGCAGTACGTGAGGCTCCATGTACCTGAGGCATACAACGCAGGGAATAAGGGTCCTGTACCCTGCCACAATCCACATGTGCGGCCATGATGCCTGAACCATCCAGCATTGTTTTAAGACGATGCGCTACCAGCTGATTGCCCGGGAAAGGCCTGATAGCGTGGATCCTGGGATCAAATGGACGGGCAGTACCCATTAAACCTTCCAGTGATAAGGCACCTACAATATCCGCTGTTTCCAGGGCATTGTGCAGTCGCTGTAATGCCGTTACTGCAAAAGAGAGTATGAACTGTGTACCATTAATGAGGGCTAATCCTTCTTTAGGGCCCAGGGCAACAGGTGCCAGACCTTCCGCCTGTAATACAGCTGCTGCCGCTTGTCGCTGTCCTTTATAATAGACTTCGCCTAACCCGATCAAAGGCAGGAACAGGTGTGACAATGGAGCCAGGTCTCCGGATGCACCTACAGAACCTTTTTCAGGTACCACAGGCGTGATGTGTTCATCGATCATCCAGATAATGCGCTCCAGGGTGGCAGGTGCTACACCTGAGTATCCCTGCGCCAGTGCATGAACCTTGGTAATAAGCATTACCCTGGCTATAGTGACCGGGATAGGATTGCCAACACCTACACTATGGCTTTGCAGGATATTGTATTGTAAGGTCCGGGTGTCTTCTTCATTGATCCGGGTATCGCAGAGGGGGCCAAAGCCGGTATTGATACCATATACCGTACTATGCTGCGAGACGATGGTTTGTACGTGACCATAACTGGTAGCGATACGATCAGCCACTTCCGGCACCAGTATCCCTTTTACATGCCCGTCGGCAATGGCAAGGGCTTTACCGGGAGTGAGCTGATCTACCCCGTATTTGAATTGGTGTATCATTATAAATAGTTATTTCAATGCTTTTAAAATCCTGGCGGACAAAGCTTCTGCTTCCACACTGTTTTCCACAGCAGTTACTGCTTCCAACACCTGTTTGCTCATTTTGTTTTCATTCGCCAGATCGGTCATAGCCTGGGTAATGGCTTCCCATATTGGCTGAATCTGTTGGAGCATTTCTTCACCTTTCTTACTTAGCATCACCAGTTGCCGGCGGCCATCATCCGGGCAGGGAGCGGTCTTTACCAAACCTTTCTTTTTCAGGCCCGTCACCAGCTGACTGATAGCTGAGTGGCTTACTTCCAGCTGTGCAGCGATGTCGATCAGGGGCATAGGCTGCTCTTTGCCTAGTATGTAAAACACCGGAAACCAGCTGGCCTCAAAAGGGATCCCGGCCTGTTCATAAACCTTATTAACCTCGCTCAGGAAGTATTCACTCAATCGCCGTAAACGGCTGCCAAACACCAGGAAGCCCAAAGAAGAATAGAAGCTCATGTAAATTATATAAGTACTTATATATTTAGGTACAAGTATAAGGAATTTCTCAATTCCTTTAATTGGGATCAACAGCCTTTTATGTTAATTATTTTTTCCTGACATCGAACCAAACAGGTGATGAGTCGGATGGTTCCCCATTATAATTGATCTGCAACTCCTCTCCTTTCTTGATTTCCCTTCGGGTAATGATACTCATGGTTTCTTCTTCAAAATCCATTTCGTATATACAATTGGGGTCGTAAGAGTGATTGTAGATGGAGCATAAACCCAATGCTATGCAGGAACGGGTTTCACGCACTCCCCATAAAAAGATGTAATTATGCAACTTTGTCTTATCTACGATTTCTGTGTCATCATAAGATAAAACGAGTACAGGCGAGGTTTCTATTCTGGTGCCGGCAGGTATTCTTTCTTTCGTAAACACCCCACGGCCCTTGCCTTTTGTCTTCTCGACGTATAAATATGGTTTAATCATATAGCTGTAAAAACTTCGTAAAGTAAAGGTAAAGGAAGAAGTTATCAAAATCAGGCATAAAAATTTTAGGTTTGCGGAAATCTAACGTTCAAAGATGATCGATTACAATCCTAAGGCCTGGTTTACTTTTATATTCAGGATTCATAAGGCCGACACAGTACGCAAGTTGTTCCCCATGTTCATTGCCATTGGTTGTTACTCAGCTGTGGTTGCTCTGCTGGAGCTGAAGGTCCTGCACCTGTCGGACATAGCTGAATGGAAAAATATTGTCTTTGTTCACAGTGTACTGGGGTTTGTGATCTCCCTGCTCCTCGTATTCCGTACAAACACAGCCTACGACCGCTGGTGGGAAGGCCGCAGGCTCTGGGGCACCCTGGTGAACAACAGCCGTAACCTGGCCCTTAAGCTCAACGCGATGGTGCCAGCCAGCAATACTGCCTCCAGGGACTTCTTCAGGATCATGATCCCTAATTATGCCTTTGCCCTTAAAAACCACCTGCGTAATAAATATCTCCCTGAAGAGCTGGAACAGGGTCCGGGTATGGAGATAGACGAAAAAAAGCACGTTCCCAATCAGATTGCTGGTCAGATCATTGCACATGTCAATGACCTGTACCGGAAGCAACAGATCACCGGCGAGCAACTCATCATCCTGAATGATGAACTGCAGGCCTTTACTGATGTATGCGGCGCCTGTGAGCGGATCAGGAATACCCCCATCCCCTTCTCCTACAGCGTATTTATAAAGAAGTTCATTTTCTTCTATGTAATGACCTTACCCTTTGGATATGTATTTACCGTAGGTTTCCTGATCATTCCCATAGTCGTTTTCATTTTCTATGTACTGGCCAGCCTTGAGCTGATTGCCGAGGAAATCGAGGACCCGTTTGGTTTTGATGCCAATGACCTGCCAACGGACACTATTTCTGCCAACATTCGTAAGCATGTGGCAGAGATATTGTGATGTTCCAACGTCAACTTTCTTTAATTTCGCCACCTGACAGCCTTTTGGACTATGGAAAATGAAGCTTTACTGGAAAAATTCGAGCAGCTGATCAACGAGCAAGGCTACCAGGAACTGAAAGTGTACCTGGATGATCAGCTCATTACTGATATAGCAGAACTCATTCATGAAATGCCGGAGCAGGCGGGCATTATTATTAATAATTTGTCCATAGGCCGGGCAGCGGCAGCTTTCAGAATCCTGGAATTCCATGTCCAGGAAGATGTAATCAGGGAATTGCCTGCTGCCAAAGTAGCCGAGCTGCTGAACGAGCTCCCTGCCGATGACCGTACCTCCTTTCTGGGGGAACTGCATAGCGACGTTGTAAAAGAACTGATCAAGCTCCTCGACCCGGAGGAACGCAAGATCACCCTGAGCCTGCTGGGTTATAATGAGACCAGCGTAGGCCGTATCATGACCCCTGACTACATCGCAGTCCGGGAGGAATGGTCCGTGAAGCAGGTACTGGACTTCATTCGTGAATATGGTAAGGATAGCGAAACGATCGATGTAATATATGTGGTGGATGAAAAGGGCAAGCTGATCGACGACTTCCGGATCAGGGAATTCCTGCTGGTAGCTACCGATACCATGGTGCACACCCTGATGGATGACCGCTTCGTAGCCCTGCATGTGAATGACGAACAGGAAGAAGCCATCCAGATCTTCAGGATGGAAAACCGTGTAGCGCTCCCGGTAGTCGATGACGAAGGAATCCTGCTCGGTATCGTGACCATCGACGATATGTTGTGGATTGCAAACGAAGAACACACAGAAGATATCCAGAAGATTGGTGGTACCGAAGCCCTGGATGAACCTTACCTGGATATCCCCCTGCTTAAGCTGGTGAAGAAACGTATTGGCTGGCTGGTGATCCTCTTTATAGGCGAAATGCTCACTGCTACTGCCATGGCCTTTTTCGAAGGCGAAATCGCCAAAGCAGTCGTACTGGCATTATTTGTTCCCCTGATCATTTCCAGTGGTGGTAACAGCGGCTCCCAGGCCTCTACCCTTATTATCCAGGCCATGGCACTGGGTGAAATTACCCTGACTGACTGGTGGAGGGTGATGCGCCGCGAGATCATATCCGGCCTGCTGCTGGGTGGTGTACTGGGTATTATTGGTTTTATCAGAATCGTATTCTGGAACTCCCTCTTCCATAGCTATGGAGAGCATTCTATACTGGTAGGTCTTACAGTGGGTATTTCACTGGTCGGCGTAGTATTATGGGGCACCCTTTCCGGCTCTATGCTCCCCCTCATCCTGAAAAGGCTGGGCGCTGACCCTGCTACCTCTTCCGCACCTTTTGTGGCGACACTGGTAGATGTAACAGGATTGCTGATTTATTTCTCTGTGGCTTTTGCCCTGATGAAAGGAACCCTGCTTTAATAGCGGATCCGCTTGCACATGGCTGTATCCCTGCTTTTCCGGACAATAAATAAACTGCTATAATCCGTTTCTTTTACGGAATCTACTGGTGCCTTTGCTTTCAATGAACGAATCACTGGCACCAGTGTTTTTTGTTGCCCTATTATCAACAATCGCTTGCCCCAGTCCTCTCTGCGGGTAATTTCGTACAACAAATCCTCTCCCGAAGAATCAGGCGTATAAGTTACTGTATCTATCTGTGCATAAGTTCTGAGTGATTCTGCCGTTTCCCTGGCAGAAGAGTTAGGAGTAATGTATATACGTTGTACACCGGAGTCCTTCAGGAACCGGTACAAGGCACCTGCTTTCGCATAGCCGCTGTCAGTAAGCATAGTAGAATCACATTCCTGCGCATGCCTTACGAGATAAAATACACCGGTCAGGAACGTACTGTCTTCTGATACAGGTACCGGCTGCCGTTCAGTTAACGGCTGCTGGCATGCCATACAGCTTAACAGTAATATTACAACATATCTCATAGGATAACTTATTCAATTTCCGGGACAAATTACGCATTTTCCAGGCATTCGCCATATTAGAAGCAGCGCTTTCTGACCTTAACTATATCATGATCATTAGATTATATTTAAACTTTCTTACCCTTTATTTGTATGATTTTCACATTTTTTAGGCATATTGCACCCCATCTCCATGTAAAAACTGAAAAACAATATGTGCGGAATAGTCGCTTATATAGGCCAACGAGAAGCCTACCCCATCGTTCTCAAAGGATTGAAAAGATTGGAATATCGTGGCTACGACAGTGCCGGAGTTGCCCTAATGAACGATGGCCTTAAGGTCTATAAGAAAAAAGGTAAAGTATCCGAACTGGAAGATTACCTGACCGGAAAGAACACAAGCAGTCACATTGCAATTGGGCATACCCGCTGGGCAACCCATGGCGAACCATGTGACAGGAACTCTCATCCCCATACTTCAGGGAATGGTAAGCTGGCCATGATTCACAATGGGATCATTGAAAATTATACCCAGCTGAAACAGGAATTGTTGAACAAAGGACATCAGTTCAGCAGCGATACCGATACCGAAGTACTGATTCACTTCATCGAAGAGATTCAGCAAAGCAATCAGTGTGGCCTGGAAGAAGCCCTGCGCATTGCCCTGAAAAGAGTAGTAGGGGCCTATGTAATCGTGATTGTAGACCAGGACAACCCCGATACCCTGATCGCTGCACGTAAAGGTAGCCCCCTGGTAATAGGCGTGGGCAAAGGCGAGCATTTCCTCGCTTCCGATGCTTCACCTATCGTAGAATATACAAAAGAAGTAGTATATGTAAACGATTACGAAATCGCCATTATCAAGGCTGATGAACTGATCCTGAAAAATATCTCCAACGAAAGACAAACGCCTTATATCCAGAAACTGGATATCGAGCTGGCGGCTATTGAAAAAGGCGGCTTTGATCATTTCATGCTCAAAGAGGTATTTGAACAACCACAAACCATCCTGGATAGCCTACGTGGCCGCCTGGATGCGAAAAAAGGAACGCTCACTATCGGTGGTATCCGTGATCACCTGTCACAGCTGGCAGGCGCTAAACGCATCATCATCGTTGCCTGCGGTACCTCCTGGCATGCAGGCCTGGTAGCAGAATATATGATCGAAGAACTGTGCCGCATACCTGTAGAAGTAGAATATGCTTCTGAATTCCGCTATCGCAACCCGGTGGTAGGAGAAGGAGATGTGATCATAGCAGTATCACAATCCGGCGAAACTGCCGATACCCTGGTAGCCATAGAAGCCGCCAAGAAAAAAGGCGCTACCATCTTAGGCGTGTGTAACGTAGTAGGTTCTTCTATCGCCCGTATTTCTGATGCAGGTGCTTATACACATGCCGGTCCTGAAATCGGGGTGGCAAGTACCAAAGCATTTACCGCCCAGCTGGCTGTATTATGCCTGATAGGTCTGAAAGTAGCAATGGAGAAAGGTAGTATCACCGAACAGCGCTTCCAGCACCTGCTCGATGAACTGGACCACATTCCTGAAAAAGTAGCTGCAGCCCTGCAACTGAATGAACAGATCAAAGAAATCGCAGCTAAATACAAGGATGCCCGCGACTTCCTCTACCTGGGTCGTGGTTATAACTTCCCTGTTGCACTGGAAGGTGCCCTTAAACTGAAAGAGATCTCCTATATACACGCAGAAGGATACCCTGCCGCCGAAATGAAACACGGCCCTATCGCCCTGGTAGACGAAAATCTGCCGGTGGTATTTGTAGCCACCCGCGACAGCTATTATGAGAAAGTAGTATCCAACATCCAGGAGATCAAAGCCCGCAAAGGCAAGGTAATTGCTGTAGTGACAGAAGGCGACCTCACCATTCCTGCTATGGCGGACGATGTGATCACTGTTCCGGAAGCTGACGAACTGGTAGCTCCTATTGTTTCTGTAATTCCTTTACAACTGCTCGCCTACCACGTCGGCGTACTGAAAGGATATGATGTGGATAAGCCAAGAAATCTGGCCAAGTCTGTGACTGTTGAATAATCTCAAAACGCTTACATGAACCTGATACAGAAAAAACCGCTCGTTGAGCTGGGGTACAATTTTGTAGCAGCGCCTTATCTGCCGGAAGGAAAAGATGAATACTATCTCCGTAATCAGCAATGGGGAAAGTCCAACATCTACCGGCATCTATCTGCTCTGGAGATAGAGACGCTTGTTAGAAATGACAACACTTCTGACAATTGGAATAATATTTCTGTTACGAATGATTTCAATCCCCAACTGGTCAAGCACTGCCATTTCTTTGGTCTTGTGCGTATCGGTAAACTGGAACCCTATTACCTGGAGTTCCACAACCTAAGGCTCCCTGTGGGATTGTACAACAGTACAATTTCTTCCTGCGACTTCGGCGACAATGTAGTCGTGCACAATGTGAACTTCCTCTCCCATTACCTGATAGGTAATGAAGTGATGATCTGTAATGTAAATGAAATGGCCACTACCGGTCACGCTAAATTCGGGAACGGTATTGTGAAAGACGGCGAACCTGAAAGCGTTCGCATCTGGCTGGAGCTATGCAACGAAAATGGTGGCAGGTCTATCATGCCCTTCGATGGCATGCTGCCCGGCGATGCATGGCTGTGGACACGTAACCGTGACGACAAGACATTGCAGGATAAATTCAAATCCTTTACCGAGCAACAGTTCGATAAGAAACGTGGTTACTATGGTATGGTAGGCGACCGCTGTGTGATCAAGAATGTTAGCATCCTCAAGGATGTAATGATCGGCACTGATGCTTACCTGAAAGGTGCGAATAAAATAAAAAATGTTACCATCAATAGTAGTGCAGAAGCAACCACTCAAATAGGTGAAGGATGTGAACTGGTGAATGGTATCGTAGGCTATGGATGCCGCGTATTCTATGGTGTGAAAGCCGTACGCTTCATCATGGCTTCCCATTCACAGCTAAAGTATGGCGCGCGGCTGATCAACTCTTACCTGGGAAACAATGCCACCATCTCCTGCTGCGAAGTATTGAATTCACTCATCTTCCCGGCACATGAGCAGCACCATAACAACTCCTTTTTATGTGCGGCCCTCATTATGGGACAGAGCAATATGGCAGCCGGTGCTACCATCGGGTCCAACCACAACTCAAGAGGTCCTGATGGTGAAATCATAGCAGGACGCGGCTTCTGGCCGGGACTCTGCGTAAGTTTAAAACACAATTCCCGCTTTGCCACCTTCACCCTCATTGCCAAAGGAAATTATATGCAGGAGATGGATATTCCATTTCCGTTCAGCCTCGTGATTAATGATGAACAGCACAATTGTCTGAAGATCATGACAGGCTATTGGTTCCTGCATAATATGTATGCACTGGCACGCAATTCCTGGAAATACCTGGACCGTGACAAGCGTACTGACAAGACACAGCTGATAGAATACGATTACCTGGCTCCTGATAGTGTAGAGGAAATGATTCATGCCATGGCACTGATGGAAGCTGCTACCGGCAAAGCATGGTACCTGTATACAGAAACTGATTGCCAGGAGCTGACGGAAATGAATTACCGCCAGAAAGGACAAGATCTGTTGCTCAATCATCCAGGTGATGTAGCAAAGCTGAAGATCCTGGTCAAAGGTGTGGAGAATAGCAATCGTGAAGTGCACTTATTGAAAGTACACAAAACCTATCCGCTGTTCCGTGCACTGATCGTATTGTATGCGGTGAAAAACGTAATGCAGTTTGTAGAAACAAATGAGATCAAAACATTTGAGGCTATTCACAACATAGCACTTACCGCACAACGCGAACCCTGGCATAATGTAGGCGGACAACTCATGCCGGCATCTACCCTACACGCATTGAAAGAAGGTATCCGTGAAAATAAAATCAGTAGCTGGGCCGATCTGCACGAGCAATACCAGGAGATAGGCAAACAATATGCGACAGATAAACTGCAGCATTCAATTGCATCACTGCTGTATATCCAGGAGAAAACAATTGCTGATTTTAATGCTGATTTCTTCGTTGAATGCCTGCAGGCATCTATTCAAACCCAGGCAGTATTGACAGAAGGTATTTACAAATCCAGGGCAAAGGATTATGAGAATCCATTCAGGAAGATGACGTATGAAACGGAAGCAGAGATGGATGCGGTGGTTGGGAAACTGGAAGATAATAGTTTTATAAAACAGACGCAGGAGGATCTGGTGGTGTATAAGCAAAAGGTGAAAGCGCTGATTAAATTGCTGGCGTAGGTTATAAATATCATATTTAAGAAGCTGGCCGCAGGCCATTTGTGCCCGCCCCCATTGCTGATGCCTAAGGCATCAGCAATGGGGGCGGTTCTTTTTTGGGGATTATAAATCCATAATAAAATCTTATTCGGCCTATACGCTCAGACTCTTATACTGTGATATCGTTACCCAAAGGTCACTATAAGGTTACCATAAGGTCATTAAAAGGGCGCTTATATATCAATTGGATATTGAGGTGAATATTAAGTGATGTATTAGTACTCATTTAGTATCGAAGAAGCACCGAATTACCAAACTAATCAGTAAATTGATCTTATAACCCCAATTAATAACTCCAAAATTGCTTATATGGCACTTGTTAAAGACAATTTACTGCTACAGGCCGTTACCGGTTCACTCGGCGATGAAATCACGATTTACGAAAGGAATGGACAGATCATCATAGCGAAAAAACGTGGTCCGTCTAAGTATCCACCCACAATAAAACAGCTGGAAGCACGGTATAAAATGAAAGTGGCCGCCGCTTATGCCAAAGTGATCATACAGGACCCGGAAATAAAAGCTTACTACAAATCGCTGGCTGGCCCGGGGCAAAATGCTTACAATATGGCCGTGAAAGATGCCTATCAGTCTCCCGAAATTCAAAATATCCAATTCGAAGACACCACTGTGATAGTAAGAGCGAAAAATGAATTCAGGGTGGCAGAAGTAAGCGTACGTGTCATGGATGCCCAGGGTAATTTACTGGAAAGAGGAAAGGCTGTACCTGCACGGAATGGGGTGGACTGGCATTATAAAACAGACCACTTACCTCCCAACGGGAAAGTGATCATCGTGGCTGTTGACCTGCCGGGCAATGAAACGGTAAAAGAAGTGCTACTTACCTAACGGTATTTACGAAATAAATAAAACTTGCCTCATAATATTTATGAGTCGCCCCCTTTTTGTTTAAATTGCGGCTATGGAACCAAACCGCTGCTCCTGGTCTAACAAAGACCAGCTTTACAAAGACTACCACGACAATGAATGGGGTGTTCCGCAACACGACGATACCCGCTTGTTCGAAATGATCAATCTCGAAGGTGCGCAGGCCGGACTTAGCTGGTACACTGTGCTTACCAAGAGAGAAAACTACCGCAAAGCATTCGATAACTGGGATGCAAAGAAGATTGCTAAATACACCGATAAAAAGATCGAATCGCTCATGGCGGATGCCGGTATTATCCGTAACCGGTTAAAAATAAACGGGACTGTGCTCAATGCGAAAGCATTCCTGGAAGTGCAGAAAGAATTCGGCAGTTTTGATAAATATATCTGGAGTTTTGTTGGTGGAGAGCCAATCATTAATCACTTCAAATCATTAAGTGAATTACCTGCTAAAACAGCTATTTCTGATGCCATGAGTAAAGATCTGCTCAAGCGTGGATTTAAGTTTGTAGGGTCTACTATTTGTTATGCGTTTATGCAGGCAACGGGTATGGTAGATGACCATGTAGCAGATTGCTGGAGGAGAAAGAAAAAGTAATTAATCGTCTATCATCACTTCACTGAATTCCTTATTCTTCAGGAAATGTGTATCCGTAAGGGTATTTAAAAACATATAAAGTTGCCGTTGTTCCTTTGGAGACAGTTGCATACCGCGGACTAAAGGATCAACGGTACTCCCTTTTTCCTGTCCATGATCATACATGGCAAAGACCTGGAAAATATCAAAGAAACGGCCATCATGCATGTAAGGGGCACTCACCAATATATTGCGTAAAGAGGGCACTTTAAATTTCATATAATCTCCCGTATTGTTTGTAATGCGCATCCGGCCCATATCATTCATATTCGGACTGTAAGGAAGCCCATTGTTCCGAGCACTGAAATCAGTAAAGAAAGGCTCTTTATGACAACCTGCACACTTCTGCTGAAAAGTACTGTAGCCGCCTGCTTCTTCTGCTGTAAAGGCAACTCCCGGTTCTTTCCTTTTTACACTGTCGTACTTACTGTCAAAGCTGATCATGGTCGCCATGAACTGTGCCAGCGCCTTGAACATCCGCTGACTTGTCACCTCTTCTGTACCATAAGCTGCTTTAAATAGTTGCTGGTATTTTTCATTGCATTTCAGTCGCTCTATGAGTTCATTCAATGGCATATCCATTTCATTCTCTGCTGTAATGGGCGACATAGGTTGTATGTCCAGGTGATTGACTCCTCCATCCCACATGAAGTCTTTTTGCCAGATCAGGTTGAATAAGGTAGGCACTGATCGTGTTCCCATCCTGCCATATACACCATGTGCCAATGGATGGTCAAAATGCCCGAATGCAGCAAACTGCTGGTGACAGAATCCACAGGAAACAGAGCTATCGCGGGATAACTTAGGATCGTAGAACAGGTATCTGCCTAATGCAATCCCTTCCTTCGTCAGCGGATTTTTAGAAAAGTCATACACGGGCTTCGGGAGACTATCAGGCCATTTGAGCGTAACATAGGTGACACCTGGTCCCGGCCCTCTCCCCCTGAGACTAATTCCCAGCAGGAACAGGCAGAAAGCCATGATTACATATGTCGCCTTTTGATTCATTATTTCGATTTAACGGAAAACATGTGGCTGTAATTATCTGCGATGCGGTCGCCTATCGTACCCGGGGTCATAAATCCCGATGTTTCACTAAACCGGATGGGCGTTGCGCCATTGAACCAGGTAGCGGCATCGGCGACCAGGTTAATTACCGCAGTCTTTTCTGCTGCCACTACGAAAGGAGCATTTAATCGCACCATACGCTGAGACTGGTGTGCACCCCTGTACCCCCCGATATGAAACTGCAATGAATGGTCCGGTACGCGGGAAGCAGGGGATGTGCCTTCCAGCTTAGCCATGATGTAACCACTGTTCCAGGTCCAGAACATGCCATAAATGGGGTCTAAGGCGCCGCTCTGTGCCCCCGTGCAGTTCATGATGCTGTCTACCCCGATCATAAAAGAAACTGCCTTATATCTCCCTAATGGGAGCCCTGTGAGCACGACCTTTTTGCTGGCAGCACTATCCTCACTTACCAGGAAGTATTCGGGAGAGAGCCGGATGTTTTCTTCTGTTTCACTGATAAATGAGAAATTACTGAGATAGTATTTGAACTTGGTAATGGTAAAGGTATCGCCCTGGGCAGTATAGTAAGCCTTGTTTGCCCGCATAGGCTGATGGTTCACCTCGTGGGTAAAGGTGAGGATGACGGACTGTGAAACCGCCGTGTTACCGATCAGAAGGGAGAAGAATAGGAATAACCGGTTCATGGATCGAATGTAGGTAAAAAAACAGGAGGGTGTCTCTTTTTATTATAGAAAATATTAAAGCATTACCCGGGGAGGAGCAAGAAAAAATCTATTACTTTTTGATATGGTTATTACTTACAACGATACTGTAAAAGCTCACTCAAAATCACAACAAATACCTGCCGCTTTGTTGTTTATAATATAATTAGTCCAAAAACTTGAATTACATCCTGAACATATTCCAATGCCAATATTGACCATAAAAAATAAGATATAAGATGAGCAGTAATATTGGAGTAAAAAACAATAAAAGCTTGATCAATTTATTAGCTTGTATATCAGGTAATAAACCATTCTTATTAAAGAGACTTTTTGTAGTAAAGTAAATGCTGGTAAAAACAAGAATCGATGGTAAAGTAATCAACAATAACCTCCAATTAAAAATTTCATCTTCAAAAATGCTTTTTAGAAACATAATACTAAAAGGTAGTATTAATAAACAACCGATTATTCCTACAATTAACCCGACTCTTGTCTTATATAAAATTATTGGAGCAGCGCCTGAAAACAATACCAAAGCGCCTAATAGGGCTGCTACTGGAGCATAGTTAGCAAATCCTGTTGATACCCCATAATAAAGCATAATCACATAAAAATTGAAAACTGCAGCCAGTATATAACCTATGTATAATTTTATCATCGGTGCTGGTGTGGATGTGTATTTAAAAACTCTTATTCCAATTTACTATATTATATTTCTGATCGCCAACTTTTTTAAAATGGATCTGTTACGACTTATGATTATATTTATCAAACAGTAGAATGCATAGCGGCTGCCCCGTCTTTTGGACAGCCGCCTGTATGATGATCTATTCGATTTTTTTATAAAATTTCCTGGGTATGGGTGACTTTATTGTAAACGTTGTATCAATAATAACTTCGTAACTCATTACCTGCTGGGAAATCTCTATAGGCACTGTATATTTTTGAGGATTCCCATAAAACCCAATAGTGATTATATCATTCTGGAATTTTAAATCAGCTACATTATTGGCAATACAAATTGTATCTATTTGCGACCCTTTTTGTATAGTAATATAATCTGGGGTTTCTGATGAGACTGTAGAATAAAAGAACCATTTTAGCTTTATTGAATTACTACTTATTTCTTTTAAGTACAATCTATCTTTTTCCTCTGATTTAAAACTAGGGACACAACCATATAAAATCATCGCTAATAATAACATTTTTACTTCTCTCATTGCTTACTTAGAAAAAAGGTTGTTAAAGTATCCGTAATATATATAACTTCCTGAATAGGTATGTTCACCATAATATGGAGCTCCTGCATTATAGCCGTTACCGCCATTTTGACTTTGATTATAGCTTCCCACTTTCTCCATCACTTTTCTATAATACCCCCAATCAAAACGACTGGAGGTACTTTCAAAGCAATGTCGTGTAAGAACATTGATAACATCAGAAAGGAATAACCCTCTTAAATATTCCAACAATTCGCTAAACATGTACGTATTTTAGTCATCTTTCTTCATACATTACTAAGTAAGAAATCTCCACATAATCGCCAGTGGATTTTCTAATGCCAAATCCTGACTCACTCCCGTTTGAGCCAATCTGAATTATCTCACCTGAAAAACCACCATCCAATACTATTTGGTAGTAAGGGTTAATCTTCAAAATATCCGAAATAGAATATAACTCAATAAAGGAGCTTTTCCATAATCTTCCATATAGACTCCCCAAACAGGTATCCTATTAGTTATGAAAAGTTGTCGACAAATAAATAATTTCTTTTCCAGATAACCCCGCAGGAAATAATTCAGCCGATCGGTGATACTGAATTTTCAGCAATTGTTAGAGCATTTGCACGGCTCACACTCAATATCCATTATCCAATTCTGTCACTATCAACTCTGGAGCATCTATAGCATATCGAAAACTAATGGAATCTCCTTCTTCTAAATTATGAGGATTACTATCCCATCCACCACTATAATTATATTCCTTACCTCCAATCTTATATTTTACATCTAAACTGTGACCTTTATAAGACTTTTTCCGTACAATAATTCCTTTGGAGTAGCCATAGCCTTTATTTATCAGGTTTAGCTTATCTGATTTCGATTTACTCGCATTATTAGCTATCCAATAAAGAGCAGCAACAATAATTCCGACAATTACAACAAATGTCAAAATCAACTTAATTTTATTCATTTATCTATTCGTTTGTTATTGAATTAATATGGGAAAATACCTATTTCTCCATTGGGTTTTCCTCCATCAAGTCGTTCTTTTGAATCATATACATGAGGGTTCTTTGAATTGGGAACGAACTCCTTGTATTATTCTACTTCCAGAATCATCACCTTATGTAGTATACTTATCATCTTCTTCAATCACCCAAACATTTTCAAAGTCTGCAATTCTCTTGATAGTATACTCAAGACAGGCATTTTCATCTTGCTTAAGTATTGAATTGATTTCTTGTTCATTTATCATAATAATATTTTATTCATTTCTTCTACAAGTTTTTTCAACCCGATGTTGATCATTGTGTAAGTCTAAATCTTGAACTTTTGAATGATCGTATCCATAACCCTTTTGCCATTGAAAATAGATACCGAAGGGATAATGGTGAATTGTGAATTTGGAAACGTATATGGATACAGGAAATCATACTATAATTTTAGTTCCCCTTTTACTTTATTATTGATCTTATATTTTTTTGACAATCCTGATAACAAACTGGATTTATTAACTCAATTACGTCCGTCTTCTCTAGCCCAATAGTGAAATGGAATTGTGAATGATCTCCCCTTATTTAAAAGATCGGAGCTCCTTGCTCTCATAGGTCAACACAATACAGTCCTATTCGGAACCTAATCCCAGCTTGTAGATAAAGAAGAACATGAACAATCGATAATGCTGCGGGTTAAGATTACACAGCATTTGAAATTGGGATTAATACATCCACATAAGATTATTATTGTTCCGATTCTATTCAAAGAATCATCTTACATACTATTAATTACTCAATCATGAATATGTATTTTTCCGAAGTTAATAATGGGTAAACGTCCAATTCCTGGCAGCATCTGAACATCGGTATAGAAAAGGATCACATCAATCTGGGATAAGGGTTACTTATTAATATTTACGAACTATTGTGCTAGTTGCAACAAAATAGCTAATGCGAATGTAATGGAATAAACAATTTTCAAACAACTTTTACAGTAAAAAATTAATGATTATCATCATTCTTCAAAAGAGTCTTTCGATAACAAGGGGTAATTGGGGCAAATGTATTGTTCTTTTACCTTAGCAGATAAGACCGGAGATACAACTACCCGGATACTTACAAGACAAAACGGGTGCATCATTTATTCATGAGACACCCGTTTTACAGATTTTATGATAAGAATCATCGTTGTTTGTAGCCCCAACCACCAAAATAGAACACCACCGCGAAGCAGATCATCGGTATTGCATAAGCCATGGCAGTTGACTGTAAATCAGCTACTGTACCCATTACATAAGGTACAATTGCACCACCCACAATGGCCATGATTTGGAACGAAGAAGCTCTCTTGGTATGAACACCCAAATCTTTTACACCTAATGCAAAGATGGAAGGGAACATAATAGACATAAAGAAGAAAATAGCCATCAAACCATATACAGAGATCTCTCCCTGACCGGCAATCACCAGCATACAAAGCAGTATGTTGATAAATGCGTAGATCATCAGCAGCTTATTCGGCTTTATTTTCCGCATGATAGCCGTACCGACAAATCTGCCGGCCAGGAACAATCCCAGGCCTATTGCGAGCAATGAAGATGCCTGCTTGCTGGTGGTACCATGCCAGTATTCTGTAACATAGTTAATGAATAAGGCAGCCACTCCTACCTGAGCAGCTACATAAAAGAACTGCGTGATGATGCCCCATACAAAATGAGAATGGGAGAATAATGGTTTTACCTTTGCAGCGGCATTGCTGCCTTGTTCTTTATCTTCCCTGATCTCCGGCAAGGGTGTACGGAAGAAAAACATTGCAATCAGCACCACAACGATACCAATGACAATATAAGTCGTCTGAACAATCGTCAGGTCTTTTGCTGCATTCGCTACACCCGTTTTATCTTCCAGGAACAGCTGTCCGCCGATGTAAGCACCTAATGAGGATCCAGCACCATTAAAACACTGAGACAAATTCAAACGGAACTCGGAAGTTTCGCTTTTGCCTAATATGGTTACATAAGGGTTTGCGGCAGTTTCAAGACAGGCCAGTCCGCAGGCAAGGATAAACAATGCCGCCAGAAAACCGTTGAAACTAAGTGCACCCGCAGCAGGATAAAACAGGAACGCGCCTATGGCATACAACACTAATCCCAGCAGGATACCTTTCTTGTAGCCAAACTTATTCATGAAGAAACCCGCCGGCAACGCCATCAGGAAGTAAGCGCCAAAATAAGCAAACTGCAGGAGGGTGGACCTCCTTTTCGTCACTTCCAGTACATCCTGAAAATGCTTATTTAAAATGTCGAGCAACCCATAAGCAAATCCCCATAAAAAGAACAGGCTTGTTACAAGTATAAACGGGAACAGGTAACTCTTATTCGAATCGATGTTTGCCTTAACTGTGGAAGAGGGCATTGCGGCTCCGGCCATTGTGGAAATTTTAATAAATTAGAAAATAGACTAGCTCACAGATCTGTCCAGGTGGGTATAACCACCATCGACATAGATGATCTGGCCGGTAGTATGAGACGACACGCCGGACAATAAAAATACCGTCATATTAGCGATTTCTTCGGAGGTGGTCATTCTCTTCTCTAATGGAATTTTAGATACGATAGCAGCCAGTTTCTCCTTTGGATCAGGTAAGGAATTGATCCAGTTTGCATAAAGTGGGGTCCATACTTCTGCAGGGATGACCGTATTTACACGGATGCTGTAAGGCAGCAATTCTACCGCCCACTCACGGGTCAGTGCATTGATCCCACCTTTGGATGCAGCGTAACCACTGGTATTACCCTGGCCGGTTTCAGCTACTTTAGAACCGATATTTAAAATGCTGCCTTTAGTTGTTTTCAGGTAAGGCAGCGCGTAATGCGCGAGATTATAATAGTGGGAAAGGTTCTTTTGGAGAGAAGCCATGAATTTTTCAGGGCTGCCGTTTTCCAGGCCAACACCGTCATTCACGCCGGCGTTGTTTACAAGACCATCGATGCGGCCATATTCTGCCACTACCAGGTCAATTACTTTTTTGCAATCTTCCACTTTACCCAACTCAGCGGCTATGCCAAAAGCTTTGCCACCGGTAGCTTTGATCTCAGCTACAGTTTTATCATTATCAGCTGCATTTCTCCCAGCCACTACAGCAATACCGCCTTCAGCTGCTATCAGTTTGGAGATGGCTTCGCCTATTCCTTTTGCACCACCGGTAACAATAAATACTTTATCCTTTAATCCCAGATCCATGTGAACGATTTAAATATTGTTTTGAATAATGTTGTGTGTTTAGTATCAGAGCCCATAAAATGCGATCGCATTTCCACCCATTATCTTCGCCTGCTCTGCCGCTGATAAATGACTGATATAATCAGTCACAATCCCTTTTACCTGTGTATAACTACCTGCTACCTGGCATACAGGCCAGTCGGAGCCAAATAGTAGTCGGTCAGGTCCGAATGCTTCCAGGCATACATCCAGGAATGGTGCAAAATGAGCCGGTTCCCAGTTGTTCCAGTCAGCTTCAGTGACCATACCACTGAGTTTACAATATACATGCGGATGCTGCGCGATGGCCCGCATTTGTTTTGCCCAGTTGTCAATATTCCCGGTCTTGATATAAGGTTTGGCCAGATGATCAATTACCAGCCTGTGATCCGGGAATCGCTGTACAAACGTAGCTACAGCCGGCAATTGCACCGGGTAGACCAGAATGTCGTAAGTAAAGTTATATTTGGACAGGAGGTGTATGCCCCTGCAAAAGTCTTCCCTGATTATAAATGCAGGATCAGGCTCGCCCTGAACGATATGCCTGAAACCCTTTAACACAGGAAACTGGCTGTAATGTGCCAGCCTGTATTCAAGATCTGCATCACGCAGATCTATCCAACCCACAATGCCTTTAATAAAATCATGTCTGGCAGCAAGACCTAACAGGAAATCAGTTTCTACTTCTGACTGGTCTGCCTGTACAGCGACACAGCCATCTACATTGTTTTGCGCCAAAACCGGTTGCAGGTGTTGCGGCAAAAAATCCTGTTGAATCACTTTCATATCATCAGTGATCCAGGCATCCTTAACAGGATGATATTGCCAAAAATGCTGGTGAGCGTCTATGATCATTTTTCATAACGTTTGCTTCCTAACTAAATGCGCTATCGTAGTAGTCTCTTCTTACAATGCAAAGATCTTCTCCATAAATATCCATTTTTCTCCAGGCTTAGCCACTGGTAATGCCTGCTGGTATTTCCACATCAGTGCTTCCCATTCCTGTACTTTGGGGTTAGCAGCATCTGCAGCATTTTTCTTTTCGAATGAAAAGCTGTCATCTACTTCCATAATCATGAACAGGCGGTCCATGATACGGTATATTTCCATATTCACAATACCGCTGTCTAAAATACTCTTTTTGATCTCCGGCCATATCTCCTTGTGATACGCTTCGTACTCAGCGATCAAAACCGGGTCATTTTTCAAATCTAACGCAAGACAGTGCCTTTTCATATCCTGGCAAATTACAAGTTTAAAGGGAATAATTGTCAGAAATACAGTAAGTGGAAAATTTAGCGGTCAGACGGCAAAAGCAGTCTGACCGCATTAAAATGTCTTACAGCATTCTTATTTGAAAGCAACAGCTGTTTGTTTGGATGTACCCAGACCGTCAATGCCCAGTTCAATCACATCTCCAGCTTTAACATATACATTTGGTTTCATTCCCAAACCTACGCCTGCAGGTGTACCTGTTGAGATAACATCGCCTGGCAGCAGGGTCATAAACTGACTCAGGTAAGATACAAGGAACGGGATTTTAAAGATCAGGTTGGCTGTAGTACCATCCTGCATGGTTTTACCATTCAGCGTTAACCACAGGCGCAGGTTATCTATATCTTTAATTTCCTCTTTGGTTACCAGCCATGGGCCCAGCGGTGCAAAGGTATCGTTGCTCTTACCTTTTACCCACTGACCGCCACGTTCCAGCTGGAACTCACGCTCGCTATAGTCATTGTGCAGCGCATAACCTGCTATATATTCCAGCGCATCTTTCTCTTCCACATAGCTGGCCTTTTTGCCAATTACTACTGCCAGTTCCACTTCCCAGTCAGTCTTTACGCTGTTGCGGGGAATGATTACATCATCATTCGGGCCTACCAGCGCTGTGGTACTTTTGAAAAATACGATTGGTTCCTGAGGAATTGCTGCTCCGGTTTCCTTTGCGTGGTCAGCGTAGTTCAGACCAATGCAAATGATCTTGGAAGGCCTTGTAATGGGACTTCCCAGACGGGTACCTGCAGGCACGGAAGGACAATTTTTTTCATTTTGTGCCCACCATGCAGCCAGACGGTTCAAGCCATCTGTAGCCAGAAATTGCTCCCCAAAATCTTCACCGAATGCGCTTACATCAAACATGCCGGCTTCGGTTACCACTCCCGGCTTCTCAGCTCCCGGTGCTCCAAATCGTATCAGTTTCATATGTTAATTGTACTTTGTTTTTTATTATAAACACTTATCTCAGTGTATTGATCTTCAGGTGACCATTTTCCACTTTGATTTCCACAAGGTTCGTGTACTTTTTGTTCATAATCTGCACCAGAAACGCCTGCTCCGGATGAGATGCTGAATGCACGATACCTGTAGTTGCTTCTGCCGGTACTACCATTCCAATAGTTTTGTTTGCACCACCGTATTCTGCATAGATCTTTACAGAATCAGGAGTAGAAACAGGCAGTTTTTTCACGATCAGGTCAGCGATGATTGTACCGGATTGTAACTGTTGCTCGTAAGAATCAACTGCTTTCATATCCAGGCTGATGGTACCCAAACCAGCTTTTTCTTCAGCATAATGCCAGATTGCTTCAGGAGGAGTACCTACCTGATTGATCTTTGCAGTGCCGTTGTCAACGCTGGCATGGTAATACCTGGTGCTATGGTCACTCTTCAGCACACCAATATATACGCTGTTAGGCTTGTCCCATACGGCACGATACAGGTCCTGTTCGGCCACGTCTCTTGCCAGTGGCAGTTCAAACGTTTTGTCTGAAGACTGTCCATCTGCTTCGAAATGGATAGAGATACGAGTCGTATCCGCATCTGCCGGGAAAGCTACTGCTACCGTACCCGATGGTGTAGCTGGTTGAAACGCAGCTGATGTGTCTGACCCCTGCTGGTCACCGCCAGCCTTAGTACCGTTACCGCCACAAGCGTACATTAAGATTGTGGCTGGTATGATAACTGACCAAATAGATTTCATGAATAATGGAATTGTGGTTGATTAATTACAAATTAGAATTTACGAATATAAGATACCTTTTGCCTTATTTCATAATTCTTTACTTATAATTAATTATTAAGCTTTATAAATCCACCATCCAAAGGATAATCACAGCCGGTAATAAAGCCTGCTTCGTCTGAGCACAGGTATAATGCCAGGGTACCTACTTCAACCGGCCTGGCCATGCGTCCAATTGGTTGTGTCTGAGAGAGTTTCTCAAACATTTCAGCTTCTTTACCAGGGTAATTTTTAGCGATAAATCCGTCTACAAATGGTGTGTGCACACGTGCAGGAGACACGCAGTTACACCGGATGCCGTCCTTAATAAAATCTTTTGCCACGGAAAGGGTCATTGTAAGTACAGCACCCTTACTCATAGAATAGGCGAACCTGTCAGGGATCCCTACGCTGGAAGCAATGGAAGCGATGTTGAGGATCACACCACTCTTTTGAGCTTTCATCTGACCGATTACGGCGTACATACAGTTGTAAGTACCTTTCACATTCACATTATATACCCTGTCCAAATCTTCTTCTGAAGTGGTGTCCAGCCGGCCTACGTGAGCAATGCCGGCGCAGTTTACCAGGATGTCGATGCGGCCTGCGGCAGCAGTGATCTTTTCCATCACGGCGACTACCTCCGACTGCCTGGCTACATTGCAGCCATATACAGCAGCTTTACCGCCTTCGGCAGTGATGTCTGCAGCTGTCTGACGACCACCGTCTTCATTCAGCTCTATGATGTGAACACTGGCACCCTGGGCACCAAATACCTTTGCAATAGCCTGACCAATTCCGCTTCCGCCACCCGTGATGACTGCCACTTTATTATCTAATCTAAACAGGTTCATAATTTCCTTAATTTAAGGGTTCTAAAATAGCCTTTTTAACAAGGGAAAATCTATCTTTTTTTAGCAGTATTCTATACTTTATTACCATATTTTAAATTTTTTAAATAAATTAAGGTTGAAAATCAATTACACTATTGCTATTTTCTTCATTTTATGGTACCATTTTGCTATAGGGCAAAGCAATCCTTACCAGTTAGTTGACCTCACGAAGTATATTCCACATATCAGGCTGGATATCCGGTATGCAACTTCCAATAATTTTACTCACCAGGTATTGTATTCAAAAGCTGCTGCTTATTTGAAATTGCCAGCGGCAAAGGCGCTGAAAGAAGTCCAGGAGGAGTTGGAGCAGCGGGGATTAGGATTGTTGGTATATGACGGGTACAGGCCATTTAGTGTCACAGAAAAGATGTGGGAGATAGTACCGGATGAAAGGTATGCGGCGAATCCGGCCAAAGGGTCGGGGCATAACAGGGGGATAGCAGTGGATCTTACATTGTGTGACCTGAAGACAGGGAAGCCTTTGGCAATGCCGACGGATTTCGATGACTTTACCGAAAAGGCACATCAGGCGTATCCGGTGCAGGATAGTTTGGTAGCCAACAACCGGAAGTTACTCAGAGATGTAATGGAAAAACATGGGTTTGTAAATCTAACTACAGAATGGTGGCATTTTTATTTAAAAGATGGACAGGAATATCCAATTATGAATATACAATTCCAAAAACTATAAAAGGTTTGCTTTCGCAAACCTTTTATAGTTTTTGGCCCTGCAAGTTTCTACGCTCAGCAGAGCTGAGCGTAGAAACTTGCAAACGGGTTTAGTATATTTTATTCAGCGCATCCACATAAGCATGCATAGAAGCATTCACAATATCAGTCGAAGTACCATATCCATAGTAGCTCTGACCATTATGTTTCACCCTCATATTTACCTTACTCACATCCTTACTACCCCCTCTCATTGACTGAATATTAAACTCATCAATATCTATCTGATCTTTGATGATCTCATGGATCGCATTGATAGCCGCATCTACCGGACCATTACCAGCAGAACTGGCTTCCTTCTCCTCACCATTGATCTTCAGCTTCACTGTCGCCATAGGGCGCAGCGGATCGCCACATACTACCTGCAACAAGGTCACCTTAATCGCCTTATCATCTGTATAATTCTGATCATTGCCATTCCCCATCAGTTCCAGCAGATCTGCATCAGAAATCTCTTTCTTGCTGTCTGCCATGACGAGGAAGCGCTGATACACCTCATCCAGATTTACTTTATCCAGCTTATAACCCAGGCGCTCCAGGTGGTGCTTCAGGGCATGACGGCCACTACGTGCAGTCAGGATAATAGCATTGGACTCGATACCTACATCCTCCGGATTCAGGATCTCATAGTTTTCACGATGCTTCAGCACACCATCCTGGTGGATACCGGAACTATGTGCAAATGCATTGCGGCCAATGATCGCCTTATTCGGCTGCACCGGCATACGCATCATAGTTTCAACCATGTTGCTCAGATGATACAGTTTCTTAGACTGAATGCCTGTATGATACCCCAGCGCATGGTGTGTTTTCAGGATCATGGCTACTTCTTCCAGGGAAGTATTACCTGCACGCTCACCAATACCATTGATCGTACATTCTACCTGGCGTGCACCGTTGATCACACCTGCGATTGAGTTGGCAGTAGCCATACCCAGGTCATTGTGACAATGTACAGAGATAATTGCTTTATCAATGTTTGACACATGATCCATCAGGTACTTGATCTTCGCGCCATACTGGTCAGGCAGACAATAACCATTCGTATCAGGAATGTTTACAACAGTCGCACCTGCAGCGATCACCGCTTCGATCATCTGCGCGAGGTATGCATTGTCTGCACGACCTGCATCTTCTGCATAAAATTCTACATCGTCAACGAATTTACGTGCATATTTTACTGCATCAGCAGCACGCTTCAGGATCTCTTCGCGGGTACTGTTGAATTTATATTTAATGTGCATATCGGAAGAACCGATACCTGTATGAATACGCTTACGCTTTGCAAAACGCAGGGCTTCGGCAGCAGCATCAATATCCATAGTGTTCGCACGGGTCAGTGCACAGATCACCGGCTCACTCACAGCTTTCGATATTTCTACTACGCTCTGGAAATCGCCGGGGCTCGATATTGGGAAACCGGCTTCAATAACATCTACTCCCAGCGCTTCCAGCTCCTTGGCTATAGTGATCTTTTCAACTGTGGTCAGCTGACAGCCTGGCACCTGTTCACCATCGCGGAGAGTAGTATCGAAGACGTATACACGATTTTTATCGCTCATCTTATGTTGATTTGTTATTGTTTTTTAAAAATTAGCTTAAGTTTTCCAGTACTTTGGCACCCATCGCATCAGTACCCATCACCAGATGGTTTTCTGTATGCTTGTTAGCAATATCCATTGTACGGAAGCCTTGTTTCAAGGTAGCTTCCACTGCCTTAATCACACGCAGAGACTCATTTTTCAGACCAAAAGAAATGTCCAGCATCAATGCTGCAGACAGGATAGAAGCCAGCGGGTTGGCAATACCTTTACCTGCAATGTCATGTGCAGAACCATGGATAGGCTCATAGAAGCCAACGCTGTCACCTACAGAAGCAGAAGCCAGCATACCCATAGAACCAGCGATCTGGGAAGCTTCATCTGTCAGGATATCGCCAAACAGGTTGCCGGTTACCACTACGTCGAAACGCTTAGGATCCTTCACCAATTGCATAGCAGCGTTATCGATGAACATATGTTCTACCTCTACATCAGTATATTCTTTTTCCAGTGCCTGTACTACTTCGCGCCACAGACGGCTTGCTTCCAGTACATTCGCTTTATCCACAGAGCACAGTTTTTTACGACGGGTGCGCGCTGCTTCAAATGCTTTGCGGGCAATGCGTTCTACTTCATACTTATGATAGATCATCAGGTCAGAAGCAGTGTTGCGGTCTTCTGTACGTTTCTTTTCACCAAAGTAAACATCACCGGTCAGCTCGCGGAAGAACAGGATATCTGCTCCACGCAGGATTTCAGGCTTGATGCTGGAAGCTTCCAGCAGCTCATCAAACAACTTAATAGGACGCAGGTTTGCATACAATCCCAGTTCCTTACGGATCTTCAGTAAACCCTGTTCTGGACGTACCTTCAGCGTAGGATCATTGTCATATTTGGCATGTCCGATAGCGCCAAAAAGGATAGCATCACTCTTGCGTGCTTTATCCAGTGTTTCATCTGGCAGGGGGTTGCCGGTAGCTTCGATAGCTACGTGTCCCATGATGCCTTCTTCAAACGTAAAGTTGTGCTTGTAGTTAGTTGCTATTGTTTCCAGCACTTTCCTTCCCCAGGTAGTCACTTCTTGTCCGATACCATCACCCGGAATTACCAGTATTTTTTTGTCTACGCCCATTTAATGTTTAGTTGAGTTAAAGCGAAAAGTTAAAAATTAAACTCCCGGGTGGCTTCGTAAGCTTCAATATCCTTACGCAGGCTTAACAGGTAGTCAATATCATCATAGCCATTAATCAGGCATGCTTTCTTGTATGGATTGATGTCGAAGGAGGTTTCTTCACCTGTAGATACGATCTTCAGGGTCTGTTTTTCCAGGTCTACAGCCAGTTTCGCATTAGCATCCTTTTCTATTGCGGAGAAGATCTTGTCGAGGAATGCATCAGTTACCTGGATTGGCAGGATGAAGTTGTTCAGTGCATTGTTCTTAAAGATATCAGCAAAGAAACTGCTGATCACTACTTTGAAACCATAGTCAGCAATCGCCCATGCAGCGTGCTCACGGCTGGAACCACAACCAAAGTTCTTACCAGCTACCAGTACCTGCCCACTGTAAGTAGGATTGTTCAGTACGAAGTCTGCTTTGGGTTTGTTGTCGCCATCAAAGCGCCAGTCGCGAAACAGATTTTCCCCGAAACCGTCACGGGTAGTCGCTTTCAGGAAGCGCGCCGGAATGATCTGGTCAGTATCAATGTTTTCGATTGGAATAGGAACTGCTGTAGATTCCAACTGTTGAAAATTCTTACTCATTATATTTCGCCTCCGTAAAGAGGACTTTAAATTTACGTGTTTTACAAATTATTGTGCGTCTGCAATTTTCTCTGCTTTCACGCGCAACCTTACATACTTAGTATACCATTTGCCATCGCGGAAGTTGGTGGCACGCAGGCTTTCCTGTGCTGTTTTAAGAATAGGCAGTCTGTCTGCTTCAGGTATTGCTTCGAGGTAGTGTGCCCCAAACATCTGCAGCCATTCTACGATCCCATTCTCCGGATCAGCCAGCTCAGTTTCACGGTCAAAGTAGTTCAGCTGGTTTACCCGGAAACCATATTCTTCCAGCAGGGAAGTATATTCACCGGGGGATGGAAAATACCAAAAAGGTTTAAATTCATATCCCTTTTCTTCCATCGCTTTACTCAGTGCACCTGTAATATCGCCTACATTGCCTTTTCCTCCCATCTCCAATACCAGTCTGCCACCGGGCTTCAGGTGATGCCAGATCCTGTCCAACACTTTTTCTTTCTGGCGGATCCAGTGCAGGGTTGCATTGGAAAATACCGCATCGAAAGTCTGGTTCAGGGAAAAAGTAGTACCATCTGCTACTTCAAAATCAATAGCCGGAAAATGACTTTTTGCACTGGCAATCATACTGGCGGATGCATCTATCCCTTTTACCTTAGCCCCACTCTCAGCAATCTGAGCAGTGAGTTCGCCTGTACCACAACCCAGGTCGAGAATGCTCTCCCCTGCTTTGGGCTGCAGCCATTCTACTACGCTGTTGCCATAGTTGAATACAAAAGCGTGCTTCTCTTTATATAAATCCGCGTTCCAGGCCATGATAATACTTTTATACGAGTTCTCTTACATCTGTTACTTTACCAGTGATCGCTGCAGCTGCTGCTGACAGTGGGCTGGCCAGGAAGGTGCGGGCATTGGGGCCCTGACGGCCTTCAAAGTTGCGGTTGGAGGTAGAGATGCAATACATGCCGGCAGGAACTTTATCTTCGTTCATACCCAGACATGCAGAACACCCTGGTTCACGCAGCTGGAAACCGGCAGCTTCAAATACCTTGTCGATACCTTCTTTCTTCGCCTGCGCTTCTACCTGTTTGGAACCTGGTACGATCCAAACCACTACATCATCTGCCTTATGCTTACCTTTTACAAATTCAGCCACCATACGCAGGTCTTCGATGCGGCTGTTGGTACAGCTACCGATGAATACATAGTCCACCTTTTTGCCCAGCAGCCCGCTGCCAGCCTCGAGGCCCATATAATCCAGCGATTTTTTGAAGGAAGGTTTTTCTTTCTCATCCAGCTGTTCCAGGGATGGAATGTGCTGGGTTACACCAATACCCATACCCGGGTTGGTACCGTAAGTGATCATTGGTTCGATATCTGCAGCATCGAAGGTGATAACGGAGTCAAACTCAGCATCAGCATCGGAGTACAGTGTCTGCCAATAAGCCAGGGCTTTATCCCAGTCTGCACCTTTTGGCGCAAACTCGCGGCCCTTGATATAGTCGAAAGTAGTCTGGTCAGGAGCAATCAAACCTCCACGTGCCCCCATCTCGATACTCATGTTACAGATGGTCATACGGGCTTCCATGCTCAGGCTGCGGATCGCCTCACCGGCAAACTCCACAAAGTAGCCGGTAGCACCGGATGCAGAGATTTTGGAGATGATGTACAGGATGATATCCTTGGATACCACTCCTTTTTTCAGCTGACCATTTACCTCAATTTTCATTCGTTTTGGACGGTATTGGAGCAGACACTGGGTTGCCAGCACCATTTCCACTTCGGAAGTACCAATACCGAAAGCGATAGCACCAAAGGCACCGTGAGTGCTGGTATGGCTATCACCACACACAATGGTCATACCTGGCAGGGTGATACCCAGCTCGGGGCCGATTACGTGAACAATACCCTGGTAAGGATGGCCCAGACCGTACAGTTCTACGCCAAACTCTGCTGTGTTCTGTGTCAGCATTTCTACCTGCTTACGGCTCAGCGCTTCCTTGATAGGCAGGTGCTGATCCATGGTAGGTACGTTGTGGTCCGCAGTAGCACGGGTCTTGCCGGTACGGAATACCGGAATGCCCCTTTTGCGCAATCCGTCAAATGCCTGTGGACTGGTAACTTCGTGGATAAAATGTGTGTTGATGTACACTACATCCGGAAATCCAGGCTTGCTTACCACGATATGATTGTCCCAGATCTTGTCAACTAATGTTTTTCCCATTCCGTAATTACTTTTTATGAGCCTGTTGCACAAATTTGTTACATAAAATTTTGTATCATACTTTACTTCGTGCAAGCCAGGCGAAATCATTAATTTTGTGCTTCCCTGTTTGTTTGTAACTTCAAATCTAATAGCAAACCTTAATTACCATATAGCTAAATTTGCTTTAATTACGATATATAACATAGCCTGACGAGAACTAGTGGTTTGATTGTCAGTCAATTATAACATATTATAAACGATGTCCAACAGTCAGCATGATGCGCTCTTTATACTGATAAAAACGCTCACCAAAGCAGAAAAACGGAATTTCCAGCTTGCTTTTAACAAAAATAACTCTAAGGAAGACGTTTTATTCATTCAGCTTTTTAACACACTGGACAAACTGAAAGAATACGATGAAGAACAGATCCTGAAGAAAATACCCGCTATCAAAAAGCAACAGCTGAGCAACGTGAAAGCTCACCTGTACAAGCAGTTGCTGACCACACTCCGCCTGCTCTACAAACAAAAAGACCCACTGATAGACCTGCGGGAACAACTGGATTACGCCCGCGTACTCTACAGCAAAGGACTTTATAACCAGAGCCTGAAGCTTCTTTCTAAAGCCAAAGCTATGGCCATAGAGCAGGAAGAAGTAATGCTAAGTTACGAAATCATTGAATTTGAGAAACTTATAGAAAGCAGGCATATTACCCGCAGCCTGGAAAACAGGGCCGATGAACTGAGCGAAGAAAGCCGGGTGATAGAGCAGAAACTGAGCAATATCAGCAAACTTTCTACCCTCTCCCTCCGCATGTACGGACTCTACCTCAAACTGGGCCATGCCCGGGATGAGCGGGATGCCAATATGGTCAAATTGTTCTTCGAAAAAGAACTGCCTGCCAATTGTCACCAGGATATGAGTTTTTACGAAAAGATCCATCTTTACCAGGCCTATAGCTGGTATTACTATATCCTGCAGGACTTTGTGATGTTTTACCGGTATACACGTAAATGGGTAGACCTCTTTACCCTGTATCCATCCCTGCAGAAGACGGACGTAGAACTGTACATCAAGGCCATGCACAACCTGCTCACAGCACAGTTCTATACCAGTAACCATGTGAAGTTTATCCGTGATCTGGGTACATTGGAAACATTCATTGCGGACAACAATGAAACCTTCAATGAGAATACCAAAACCACAGCATTTGTGTATCTGTATACGGCACGGATTAACAGATATTTTCTGGAAGGAACATTCAGTGAAGGACTGGTGATCATCCCCCAGCTGGAAGCGGAGATTGCTGAACACCAGCTCAAGGTAGACCAGCACAGGGTTTTACTCTTTTATTATAAGATCGCCTGTCTGTACTTTGGAAGTGGAGATAACAACAAGGCGATTGTATACCTGAATAAAATCATTCACCTGCGTATTGGCAATCTCCGGGCAGATATACAGTGTTTTGCACGCATCCTGCACCTCATTGCTCACTATGAACTGGAGAATTATAGTCTCGTAGAATACCTGATTAAGTCAGTATATCACTTCATTGCCAAGAACAAAGACCTTGGGCAAATGATGGAAGAAATATTAAAGTTCCTTCGTAAGAATATTTATGCGAATCCGAAGGCATTGAAAAGTGCATTTGCTAACCTGAAAGAGAAACTTGTACAGCTATCGCAGAACCCTTACGAAAGAAGATCATTCCTGTACCTGGATATCATCTCCTGGCTGGAGAGCAAGATCGAAGGTATCCCTGTACAGGACGTGATCAGAAGGAAATTTGTAAAGAGAGAAAAAAGAATTTAATAATCCCACTTCACATCCTTACTCAGGATATAAAGGTTACGCAGGTCATTGAACTCACGGTGTTCCCATTTATCTTTGATATCCATCTTCAGGTTATTCAGACTATTTGTGGATAATACCCAGTTCAATGGCACCTGGCTACCTGACTTCCCAATACAAAGCTGAATGACTTTTCCATGCAGTTCATCCTCTGTATAATGACGCAACTCATCCATCGCCATCGCTGAGCGCCCCGCACGGGTATCGTAAATACCTGCCAGGATTTCACTCAGCTCATTACCAAAACTCAGGTTCTTGGTATCCGCCTCTCTCGAATCACTGAAGTTGAGCACAAATACAAATGGCACTACTTCGCCATTTCTGAATGCTTTGGATTTTAATTTCAATGTCTGCAATATTTCCAGCATGGTAGCAGTGCCAGTGTTTTCCACATATCCACCATCTACATAGTGGTATTTGGTCTCATCATCCTGCTTTAAATTTCCGCCGGGAGAGAACAGTGGGAAACGTGTACTGAAATTTACGACCGTACTGTAACGGATACCTCCGCGTATTTTTTTATTAAAAAGATCTCTTCGCTGTGATAAGAGCATCGTACTGTCAGGCCGAACATTCGTCATCCAGCATTGCAGTCCTGTTTCTACTTCTGTAGTGTTAATAAATAAGGCAGGCAATGTGTTTCTGGAGGAATATAATTTCTGGAAATTATCGGAAAAGATATTACTCGCATCGGGGGTTACGACTCTTCTATAGCCACTCTCCCAGCCTTTTTCCAATGCTGCCGCCCTGTCAAAAACAGGTATTTGGAATGGTAAAAACAGATTGATCAGATCACCATAAAACATCTTTCCAATTACAGGAGAAAGATAGTCCTGCTGGAAAAACAGATCCGTCATATTCGTCAGCGAATCTACTTTGTGTAAACTATCTGGTGTGAGGTAAGCCATGGCATTAAAAAATGCAATACCCAGGCTTCCGCCGGAGACACCTGAATAAGCATAAATCGCACGCTTGAAGTTGAAGGGATGACTCACCACCGGCTGAATAATATCGGCCCCTTTTAAAGTGTCAGGATGTAATTTTTTATAAACAGAATCCTGCGCATTCGCCAGGCTTTCCTGCAGAAAACTCAGCATCAGTGAAGTAAAGGCCCCCGTTCTTAAAGCGCCCCCTTCTGCACACACAAACACCACAGGATATTTAGGAATGGGCCGTCCTGCTGTATCTCTTACCCAACTAAAGAAATACCGGTGATCACCTTCAGCTTTATATTGCTCAAACCAATTATCAAAATGTGAGGACATCAATGGCCTGCGGTCATAATTACTTTCGCTGTCATAGCGTACTGGATGATCATTATTCAGCAGTGATGAAAAGATCAATACGACTACCAAAGTAATGCGCAATGAGAAAGGTTTCCTTCGCAACAAGGCATAATCCACGTACAGCAAACCGATATAAATACCGATCCAGCAGGCAAATGCAAAGATGACAAGACCGGGAGCTCCAATCTTTTCATAATACCGGATAGGCAGTACACTTACGATGAAGAAAATACTGAGACTGGTGAGCGCGATAATCTTCAATTGAAGATGTAGTTGCTTATAAAACTTCAATGGAATCCGGTAGATCCATCTGTACATCGAATCTGGTTTATCATCCTGTATCAGACCTGTAGGAAATGGTACAAACGAAGCGGGTACAATAGTCTCAGGGGGCATTTTACCCGGGTCCTTCAGAAATTCGCTTTGCTCTGCCCGCGACAGATTTAAAAACTGCTCCGTAAAATCTTCATACCGCCCGTTGATATTGTCAGAGAAATTAGATGGCTTGCGCAACTGAAACACATAGTCATTATAAATGCCGATCAGCTTATTGCACCATTCCATTTCCTGTTTGGGCAGGCGCATGAAAGACATTATTCCCGATGGCTTTTTAGACACCAGTTCACCTGATTTTGGATCCATAATGATCTCATCCGGACCTTCTTTTTTATCATCCAGGAAATAGGCTCTTGCTACCAGGTTCACTAACAACAGCATGCAACCCATTGGGATGCCAAAGCCCCAGTTGCGCTGATTGGCAGTGAGTGTATTTTCACCGATGTAATTGATGACGAAACCTAAGAGCAGGATGAAATAAGGCATGAGCAGGGAAGTCTGCGCAATGGTTTTCTGCACAGCTTTTCGCCATTGTACTCTTTCGTCAGAGAGGCTTTTGCCGGAGTGGTCTGTTACATAGATGGCATACCTGCTTCCATATTCCGATACCACACTCCATATAAAAGCACCGCCCAGCAACCAAAGCAGATTACCTACATGATGCTGGACGGCAATTTCTTCCACGACTATCAGCAATACATCCCTGCCCTGTGGCAATACGGTAAATACCAGTAAGGCTACAATATGCAGGGTGACGAACATACCACAGCTGCGGAGCACACTTACAAAGTCGCTAATCATATACCGCAGGGGCACATGATTCCGGGCTTTGTTCAGTTCATTATACAATCCTTTGTAATGATAAAACAAAAAGCCTGCGAAAGACTTTAACAAGTCTAACAGTTTTTCCATAACTATTTTTTTGGGGTTGAACAGGTTACTTTACACCTCCACTCCAGAACCAGCTTCCTTCTTCAGTGTAGTACCATTTACTGTTGTTATTGATCTTTTCACCGTTGTTCACATACCCATCATATGCAAGCTGGATGCCTGGTTCCACGATATTGACAGGAGCTTTATGGGTATCCGGAGCAGAGCGGATATTGAGTCTGGACCGGGAAGTGACTTTACCTGTTACTTTTACTTTTTGTGGGATGTCGCCATCGTCGTCATTATTTACGGGAGTAGTATGGTTACCATTGGCCAGTGCGATCAGTTTATTGAGATCTACTTTTGTACCCGGACAGGTTTTAGCACCATAAATTTCATGATGTCCGATTACATGTTGCCTATCCAGCGGAATATGCCAGCGATCAGCAATATCTCGGATCAGGGCTGCGCTGGCGGCATACATGGCATCAGACCATGGTGTATCACCTTTACCTTCGTGTTCGATACCGATGGTGTAATAATTTGGATTGATGTACTGACCATTAGAAGTTTTGATCAGCGACCATGAAGGTGTGTACACACGGCCTGCATGCCAGGCACTGTCTGTTTCCTTCACGTATTGATGCACTTCGCCCTGCTGGCCTACGCCGTAGTGGGCTGATACTTTGGATGCAGGATTGCTAAACCAGCTGTCAGTGCCGGTGAGAGTGCCATCCATGATGTGGATAACGATGGCAAATGGGGTATAATTCTTTCTTCCTGCGGTGAAGTTGGGGCTAAATTTTGTTACGATACTCATCCTAATGCATTATTATGTTGTGGGGTGTATTCATCTGCAACCAGCTCTGGTTCTTCGTCTACAGAGACAGGTGCAGATGTTGTTTGTTCAACTGAGACAGTCACCGGTGGTGTGGCAGTGATGGTGACCGGGGCGGCAGCTTTTACTTTGCTAAGGTATGTCTGGAAGAAACCTTCAATGAAATCCGCGCCTGCGTAGCCGATAGCAATAATAGTTACAATAGCTTCTGTCTGGTAACCATCTGCGGTTTTGAGTGAGGCACCTTTAATAATCATACCAATGGCACCAGCTACAAAGCCGATGAAGATACTTACCCAGAGGCGGCCTGTATCCATTTTCTCAG
Organism: Chitinophaga silvisoli; assembly: GCF_003412465.1. Lineage (GTDB taxonomy): Bacteria > Bacteroidota > Bacteroidia > Chitinophagales > Chitinophagaceae > Chitinophaga > Chitinophaga silvisoli. The sequence continues at coordinate 645,728 of NZ_QTJV01000001.1, read as the reverse complement.
GCGTATTACCTGTTGCTACCTGCTGTGCGTTGGAATCACTTAGTTTTTTCAGTCCTACGGCAATTCGTATTCCCTGGCCTAATGCACCAAGGAGACCACCGGCAATTACGGTGTAGATGATGTCTGTGATGGACATAACATTCAATTTTGGGGTTGTGGTTTTACAATATCTTTCTGGTATATCGAGTTTTGGGGCTTGTGCTTTTTTCTAATAAGTCAAATATAACAAATATGGTGGAGTGTTGTTTAAAAAATAATTAATGAATTGCGCTATTGCTCAGCCAGGCGGCCGATCTGCACCGGACCTAGCAAACCGGAAGGCAATAAATTCCATTCTGGTCGGATAAAGATATTAGTGTGTGTCACGCGCTGGGCATCGGTTAGCCCCCGGTCTCCGACAAGCCGGTTTCGCCAGCTGTTAATGACAGTGATCTGCAGATCATTCTTCCCCTTTTTCAATGATACAGGTACCCTGAATGGAGGTGTCCATACAATGCCTAGATCTGTTCCATTTAAATTGATCTTAGCAATACCTACGTCTTCAATTTTTCCCAGATCGAGGTATAAAGAATCAGTTGTTTTACCATTCCAGTCAAATGACTGTTGGTAAGTTGCAGCACCTGAATAATACTTCACTGCGGAATCCTGATTGTTGGTCCAGCTTTCCAGCCTGGTGAATGTTTTGACCGGCATATTCCTGAATTGCACCTGCCAGGGATTTCGCAATGTATCGAGGGGAATAAATACAAAGTTGTTGGTTCCTGTTTTTCCATCGCCCGAAACAGGCTTTCTAAAAACAACAAAATAAGACCCATATGGCGCAAAAGTCAGGGGGATGACCGTTCTACCCTCCTGCTGTCTGAAAGTTGAAATTTGGCGAACTTCTCCCCTTACAGGATCCCAGCATTCCGGTTGCCTGCCTGCGATCCTGAAACTCACATCCAATTTCACGGCGGTATCAGCGGTGTTACTTACAAAGTAATAATCTACATTCTCCTGCTGGTGATGAATCCAGTTAATGTTTTTACCAATAAAATCGGGTGTGAGAGTTGTATTTGTTTGTAATGAATTTACTTTTTGCTGCACTGCATCAGACAATTTGTAGTCTGAAGGAACCACCAGTTTTTTGTACCGCATACCTCCGGGTAATTCAAGCATTCCATTCTTCAGTTCTAATTTCATCAGCTGTTCTTCGTTGATTACATCATAGTCGTTATAAGGCAATACATGTGCAGGATCGCTTTCTTTATTCCTTGCAATGTTCGGTACATGATCGCCATAATAATAAACTACATCTGCTACAAATCTTCCCTGCTGCATCATGTATTGAACCCTGGCCATGTAATTGAAGAATGCCTCAGCAAAGGGCCACCAGGTAATGTGCCTGTTAAAATGCGTACCTGCAAAATATTCCTGGCCCGGTTCTCCCATGGATGCAGGTGAGGAGGTAAATGTATGCAGGAATACCAGGTTCAGACCAGCACATACTTCATGGTCAAAAGAGCTTTTCATATCGCGCCAGATCACATCGTTCCAGTGTTTTCCTATGGTGGTAAATGCCTCGGCTCCTACTAGTTTTTTATTGTAAATATGCGCTGCACTTGCTGCCTGTTTTACAAAAAAACGGCTATCCGGATCTGGTCGGTGAGCAGAAGGTGACCAGAATTCACTCATCATAATATCACTATGCCCATAGTTTTTCAATCCATCAAAGAAGCCTACGTGCGGCCCGGAACATTCAGGGCCTGTACCCATCCCATATTTTGCGGCATGTTCTTTAAATACCTTGTAGTGATAATCAGCTACCAGGTCTCCGATCGTTTTCCTGAAATCATTCAGGAACTGGTTGCTGGAATCAGGACTGTCGATAATCTTTCCGGCTACTACAGGCAGGTAAGGCAACAGATCATAGCCTCTGCGGGTCTGAAATTCTTTACGGAAATTTTCAGTCCAGTTAATTCCTCCGAGTTCCCAGCTGTCCGTCTGCAAATAACGTAAAGTAGTGCCTGCGTCATCACCAATACTATCCAGTAGCGGTTTAACATGGGAGTTCCAATACCTGTCAAAATGAGTGGCATTCATGTAGTCGATCACAAGGCCCTGCCATTTGCCACTTGCAGTAGAAATGTGCGCACCATTGTTGGTATAACCAAAACGCATGACCACCCATTTGCCTGCAGGCGCTTTCCATTTCAAATGACCGTTATGATCCATATAGCGACTGATATCACGAACTTCGCCGTGCCTGGCATTCGCATTACCAGTTACATCATTCTTTAATAAATAGCGGGTATCTGCAGCGGAAAAACCGGCTTCTTCAAAAGCCGCTTTCTTATGCAGGTCTTTTAGTGGATGAATACCTGCAGTATCTCTCCAGGGAAATGCCAGTACTGCAATATCCCTGTAAAATCCTACACGCCGGGGAGGGGTAGCCAACTGCACCTGGATGGTGCTATTTCCCGCCAATATTGTATCTGACCAGGTAATATGCTTTGTCGATTCCTGTGGTGTCACATCCGGTGCTCCCAAGTTCCAGCCACTCTGAATATTCATACTTAACTCCAGTCCTAACCTGTGCGCTTCGTGCACTGCGTGCTGAAATAACGCCACCCATGCAGGGGACCCAAACATGGGGCCTTCGGGTACATTCCCATTATCCCGCTGATCCTGCCCCCCTGCATCTACAATACAGGCACCACTCAATCCTTTGGCTTTCATAGCTTCCAGATCCAGCGTAATGCTTTCCTTTGTAACATTGCCATTGAGCCACCACCACCAGCAACGGATACCAGCGCTGGCGGGAGGATGAGCAAATAAAGCAGGATCTATTTGTTGTGCATAGCTAAACTGGCAAAGCAGTATTAGAAGTAAGTAGCAGTTTTTCATAACTTAGAGGCCGGGGTTGTACCAACAGTAATTTGATGTATGTAGCATTCAATAAAGAAAACCCTGTCATCTGGGACCTGCATTAAATTTTGTAAATTTTACTTTTGGTACAACCTATTTATAGAGTGATCCGTTTTCCCTCCTTTGCAGACTTTCTGGCTGCCTCCAGGATTTTTACCACAATCAGGTTATTATTCAGCGAAGAAAGATCATTACCCGGTTTTACGGTGCCGTTCAATACCGCTGCCAGATAAGTCAGGTTGTCCGTATAAGCCGGCACAGGTACGGTGAGTGCCTCTGTATTATCCTTCTTCCTCTGTTGTAATTGATTTGCATTCAGTGCATGCAGATAACCGCTTTTACCAAACACCTCCCAGTCTTTGATGCTGAAAGGCCAGTTCCAGCTGGCTTCGATGATGCCTGTAGCAGCAGGATATTCAAGTAATATAGTAGCATCGTCATCCACCTTAGGATATACCGATGGCTTGATATGCCGGGCTACCGCTGTCACTGCAACAGGTGCCTTACCATCCATGAGCCAGGTCATCAGGTTCGCACCATAGCAACCAAAATCAACAATCGCCCCTCCCCCGTTTTTAACAGGATCTGTGAGCCAGTTCGTAAAATCCTTGCTGCATCCGATTTCTATAGGTCCCTCATGACCGTCATGTACGATCATTTTCCTTACAGGCCCCACAGCATCTTTTTTGACCAGGTCATACACATACTGATTGGTGCTATACCAGGTAGTTTCGTAGTTGGTGAGCACAGGTATGTGGTACTTATCTGCCAGCGCTGCTATCCGCGTGGCTTGCGCCACCGTAGTGGCAAGTGGTTTTTCTACCATTACCGGAATACCTTTGGGCGCACAGGCTTCTACTACCAGGATATGTTCTGCAACAGGATTGTACCCCAGCACAGCATCCGGATGCACCTTTGCCAGCATGGCATTCAGACTTGGATAAAAAAGAGAATCAGGCAGGTGGTAGCTCTTCTTGTACCTGGCTACCAGCGCGGTATCCGATTCGGCAATACCGGCTATATGCACCTTACCTTCCTTAAACTGATGCATGAGCAAGTGCACATGATCATGACTGAGACCTGCTACGCCCACATTGAGCAGCTGCTGGGCGGTAGACATACACGTGGATAACAGTCCTACACATAACAGACTGTATCGGATTAACTGCTTCATAAAAATGTTTGTTTATTACTCGGCTACATTCAACACTTTCCAGCCATCCTCGTCCCTGAAGGTATACAATTGTTGGCGACTTTTTCCACCATCAGGGAAAATACAATATTCTGTAATGAGATATAAGTTTTCTGTGATTTTCGTACGGGCAGGAAAAGCCCTGAGGAGGTTATGAAATACAGGAAATCCTTTTTCTTCGAGGTTTTTGATAAAAGAAAGTCGGAGTACTTCGGCAGTAGCCTCGACTATTTCAGGGCTATTGAACCTGTCATTCATTTTCTTAAGTAGCAGCTTTGCTTCTTCATTAAAATTTTTGCAGGACAATGCTTTTTCAATATCCTGCTCGTCATAGGCATCTTCCAGGCATAGAATAGCACCTTCAGGTGTGGTAAAATCATGCGCAAAATAGTCGACCCCTTCGTCAATATATAAGCCTACCTGCCTGTCAAAATCAGCCACCTCATGTTCCGGCAATCCCTCGCGGATGGCACGGATCGTATACCCGCCTATCAGGCGACCGTTTTCTATAATCATCCAGTCAGTTATAAATTGGGGATCGATACCTATTCGTTGATTAATGTTTACAGAATTGACATAAACCGGCTTATTGCCTACTTCCCCATACAGGTTGCCTTCGTCGTCAAAGCTAGGTGTGGTCAGCCAGATATGCTCCCGGTTGGTGCCGTCATCAATCAGTACTTTTACAGAGAAGTATTGCTGTTCAGGCGTTGGTTCTGACAGGCTGTCCTGGAAATGATGCACCGTAGCCCTGGCTTTTTCAATGGCCCAGTTCATACGCTCATCAGAATCAGGGATGTGTACTACAGGTAGTTGTTCATTGGAAGCAAGTTCGCTGCGCTTCCTAAAGAGTCTTGAAAATAAGCCCATGGATAATCTCAATTAAAGACAGTGGTTGATCGGTCTCCCAGGTTTACGAACCAGAGTTACGAATATACTCAATTTGAAATAATAATTATCATGTATAAATGCAATAAGGGTCACCTTTCGGCAACCCTTATCTGCGTTCTCTTAGGTTAGTTACAGCATTTCGATTACATGTATAGCGATTATTTACAGCCTGAATAAAATGGCACAGATAATCCTGTCTTCTGATTTCACGAGGTCTGGCCGCCAATCCGCCGGCAAGGGGGTCGTGGTATAACCAGTAGGTGAAGTCACCCCACCTTTACCAGCGAAGTAAGGAACGTTCGCATGCCTGTGCACATACTCGATTCTGAAAGTCAGGTTCTGATTTGGCATCCAGTCCAGATTTGTGCTGCAATCCCATGCGGCAAACTGATCACCGGGATTGGCAGAGAATGGATAAGCGCCTTCTGTTTTAGTAGGATCTGCCGGATTAGGCAATGGGCTTGCCTGACCTGTAGGATACAGCACCAGGTACCGGCCGGGGTTTTTCATGACACCGCCACCAATGGTCCATGCAAAATGATCATGGGCAAACCAGGTACGGTTATAGAACATGGCACTTAAGAAATATTGTGCCGGCCCTTTGGTACTGTCGCCATTGGAAAATCCATTTACCCCACCACCTTTTTCAAAACCGACATCACCGGTGAGAGAGAAAGCCATCTTTGTAATTCCGTTGGAATTTGGTTTATTGTAATATCTGTACAGCACACTGTTGTCTGAGTGAAAACGCTTACGGTCCGGAATCATAGCAGCATCAGCACCATAATAGTTGTTTGTAATCAGTTTCAGATTATCATGCGGTGCATAGGTAATGTTAAAACCTACTCCGGGCATAGCATTGAACTTACCATAGCTCTGCCAGCCATTGATCAGCCAGGGTTCGATCTTCAGGTGTTTGGAGGGGAAGATCTGTACACGCACACCATTGAAGAACCAGGGTGTGTTATCCGATGTAAAGCTCGCCTGGTATTCCCAGTTTTCCACCTGGTAATAAGAGTTCAAACCTATATAAGACATAAACATACCGGCATCCACATTGATACCATACCACTTGTTAAAGTGATAACCTGCATAAGCTTCACTGATATACCTGTAAGCATTTGACAGTTGATATTGTCCTCTGTACACACTGTAATCATTGCGTGGTACAACGATAGAGCGGGTACCGAATTGCGTAATGATACGGCCTCTGGCACCATTATAATTAAATTCACCACCCAGTGCAGCACTGGATACCTGCACTTCATTGTTACGCGCCAGTGCGGTAGAACCTACTACAGTATTGTCATTAGGATTGTTGAAAGAATGTGTGTAGTTCACATCCAGCATTACGATGCCAGTCACATACTTCGACTGCAGGTTGGGTTGGTCCCTTCTGTCATTCCCGTTTTGCCAAGTCATATCCATTCCGCTAAAAGGCACTTTGGTAGTATCAGGTGCCTGTGCGAATGTTTGAACAGATGCAAGTAAAAGTACGCTTAAAAGGTTGTTCATTTTGTATAAGTTTATTCAATGCCCGACATTAGCCGAAAATTGTTCCGGTTCTGGCACGAAATCACCAAACAACGCACAGATAAGCATTACAAGAAAAGGTAAACTTTCCAGGCATAAAAAAAGCCTCTCAAAATGAGAGACTTTCTAAGAAAATGAGAAGGACTATTGTACTTCTGCCAGGGGCGGTTCGTACTTATAATATCGTAAACTAAATATTGTAAATGCCAGTACCTGTAAACCAATTACAAGGTACCAGTACAGATACCCCAATATCATGAACAAAGCAACAACTATTGAAATGAGTACCCAGCGGAAATATTTATCCTGGTCCAGACCTGGGAAATACAGCAGCATTCGCCACATGACCAGCATTGATACACTCAGGGAAATAAATAACAGCTGGTCTAATGGGCCTGCTACCTGGTATGTTCTTACAACAAGAAAAATAAACTCAGGTAATAACAACACAAAGTAACCTAATAATGTATGTGCATATCTTTTCCATAGCGGCAAAGGAAGTTGAATAGACATGGATAATTTCAGATCATCGAATTGCCTGTGATTAAATACTAATACTGTATGTGCCAGTAATACAAGCAATAACCCTACAAGCATAAAACGCAGTTCATAAGGCTGTTCCATTAAAGAATAAGTAGCGATGATGATAAGGCCTGTCACTCCTTTTGTAATGAACAATGAACGACTGCCATTATTCAGCAATTCATAAATGTAATATGCCCATAAAGGTTTTGTGAATAAGCGATTCAGCTTTTGCTGCCACCTGATAAACAGCGATGTAGTACCTGGATTTTTAATCTTCCGGTCATAGACAAAAAGCGGCAAAATTAACATTAGTAACTGGAACAGGACAATAGTAACAACGGCACCTATATGTTTATCATTCCAGGCGATACATACTGCAGCTGCACTATATGTCAGCGCCGGCAGGTACAGGGAGAAATGAATACGAAACCAGGTACTCCATTTTTCCCTTCCCTCCAGTACACCCAGCGTTGCATACAGGTACAGCGATTCCCGTGCACTCAGTGTTTTTAAAATAAATAATACACACTTTGCGTTGTATACAGCCCATCCCAGCAAAACCAGGCATAAGAAGTCCACATTACCGGTAAATCCCCGGATCAAAGTCAGATGATAGGAAAGCAACATATTACCTGGCACTATTCCGAAAAAGAAATAAAATACCAGGAAAAAGATAGCCGCATTTTTTGCATAAAAGCTGCCTGTAAATATTTTAGATAACGCCATGAGCTGCTACAATATTTTTATCCTGTACCTGTAAGCGGATAGAACTGCCCGAAACTGGCTGATGTGAACTAATAATAAAAGTAACGCCGAATTGTGTATGGAATTCTTCCACCAGCTTATTGATTAAAGGAACTGTTTGTACATCCAATGTAATCAGGGGCTCATCCAGCAGAATCACCTTGGGCATACCTGTAAATGCCAGTACCAGTGACAGCTTTTTCAACATGCCACTGGAGTAGCCACTTACAGGTCTGTGGATAAACTCGTGAATTCCTAATAAATGTATGATCTGATCCAGGTCTCTATAGCCTTTCCCTTTGGTTTTCAGGTATAAACCAAGCAGATCCTTTCCGGTTAAAAAACCGGGGTAAACAGGCTCTGCTTCAGCATAATTTACAAGTCGGCGGAATTGAACAGGTTGCTGTTTAGCCTGCACGTTTTCCACACTGATTTCTCCCTGGCTGGGGATCAATGCAGCCATTACCTTCATACTTGTAGTCTTGCCGGCTCCATTTTCTCCTAATAACCAATAGGTTCCATAGTCCAATTGGAGCTCGGGGATATTCAGAACTACGTGATCCTCATAGGCTTTAATCACATTTTTTAAACAGAGAACGGGTGCCGGCATGACGAATGATTATACTTTCTGCTAATATTGTACAAATTATTTTTTTTATCCTACTGGTAGTAAAGGAATTAACAAAAAATTGGTGAAAATTTAGTCCGATTTCCGGAAAAAAAACTAAATAATATCTAAATTATTTTCTATGTGCAAAACGATTGCGGATAGATTTAACATCGGTGAATTCCCCTGTCCTGCTTCATTTTCTAATTACCCACATGTGTTTTCCACAGTCCGTTAATAACTTAAAATATAGCCAGTGAAGATCATTATTACATTTGTATTAGTTCATGGCGAAGTTGTGCCCCGAGAAAACATTACCAGCGCAATCCACCAGTCCTGAACAAACCAGCGTACACGTATTATAAAAAGGGTATCACAGAAAAAAGGGTTCATATGCAATTAATTGGCGGGAACGTCTCCTTTCCGTAATGTCCTGGCATGTCTATATACGTTAACCATAATTAAATTTAATTGAGTGATGAACTACGAGAATGAACTCCTGTTAAGGGAAAATAAGGATCGATTTGTATTGCTGCCAATCAATTATCCGGCTGTATGGGAAAAATACAAAAAGCACGAAGCCAGTTTCTGGACAGCGGAAGAAATTGACCTGAGTGGGGACCTGAAAGACTGGGCGAATCTGAATGATGGGGAACGTCACTTTATTACACATGTACTTGCATTTTTTGCTGCCAGCGATGGCATTGTAAATGAGAACCTGGCTGTGAACTTCATGAGTGAAGTACAGTTACCGGAAGCTCGTTGTTTCTACGGTTTTCAGATCATGATGGAAAACATCCACTCTGAAACCTATGCATTACTGATCGATACTTATGTAAAAGATCCGGCTGAAAAGGATCGTCTGTTCCATGCCATCGATACAGTACCTGCTGTAAAGAAAAAAGCAGAATGGGCGCTGCGCTGGATTGAGAATGGCAACTTTGCTGAACGCCTGGTAGCATTTGCTGCAGTAGAAGGAATCTTCTTTTCAGGTAGTTTCTGTTCTATCTTCTGGCTCAAGAAAAGAGGGCTGATGCCTGGGCTTACATTCTCCAATGAATTGATCAGCCGTGACGAGGGACTGCATTGTGAATTTGCTTGTCTGCTCTATAGCATGCTGGAACAAAAATTATCAGAAGAACAGGTTCACCAGATTATTTCCAACGCTGTAGAAATTGAAAAAGAATTTATTATCGATGCGCTGCCTGTTGCATTGATTGGTATGAACAGTAAGCTGATGGCCGAATACATTGAATTCGTGGCGGACCGCTGGTTATCAGAATTAGGCTATAGTAAAATATATAATACTGCAAATCCGTTTGATTTCATGGAGATGATTTCTCTCCAGGGGAAAACCAACTTCTTCGAAAAACGCGTGGGTGATTATCAGAAAGCAGGTGTAATGTCTGGAAAAGATACACAGACTTTCAGCCTTGATGAAGATTTTTAATTATTTACCGGATTCATGTATAAAGGCATAATAATTGCAAGCTATAAGCTGACATTTTTTTGCCCACACATATTCTATTAATACTAACCTTTTAAATTCATTTAACCATGTTTGTAATTAAGCGCGACGGCCGCAAAGAAGCGGTAAAGTTTGATAAGATTACTGCCCGCGTTGAAAAACTTTGTTATGGATTAAATGCGGATTATGTAGATGCTATCGACGTTGCCAAGAAAGTAATTCAAGGTTTATATGATGGTGTAAACACGACCGAGCTGGATAATCTGGCTGCAGAAACAGCCGCTTCGCTTACTACAAAACATCCGGATTACGCACTGCTGGCTTCACGCATTGCAGTAAGTAACCTCCATAAAAATACAGTGAAATCATTCTCCCAGACTATGAGGAAGCTGTATGAATATATCGATCCTAAAGTCGGTAAACCCGCTCCACTGATCTCTGATGATGTAATGGAAATCATCAGCAAAAATGCAGAGGTCCTGGACTCCAATATAATTTACGATCGCGATTTTGCATTCGACTACTTTGGTTTCAAAACACTGGAACGTTCTTACTTATTAAAGATAGACGGAAAAGTGGCAGAACGTCCACAACATATGTTGATGCGTGTGGCAGTCGGTATACACAAAGAGGATATCGATGCGGCAATCAAAACGTATAACCTGATGAGCGAACGCTGGTTCACACATGCTACGCCTACCCTGTTCAATGCAGGTACGCCAAAGCCACAGATGTCCAGCTGCTTCCTCCTCACCATGCAGGACGATAGTATCGAAGGGATTTATGATACCCTTAAGCAAACTGCAAAAATCTCGCAAAGTGCAGGCGGTATTGGTCTGAGCATTCACAACATCCGCGCTACAGGTTCTTATATCAGCGGTACCAACGGTACCAGCAATGGTATCATTCCTATGCTGCGTGTGTTCAACGATACTGCACGCTATGTAGACCAGGGTGGTGGTAAGCGTAAAGGCGCTTTCGCTATATATCTGGAACCATGGCATGCGGACATCTTCGAATTCCTGGATCTGCGCAAGAACCACGGTAAGGAAGAAATGCGTGCAAGAGATCTCTTCTATGCACTGTGGGTACCAGACCTGTTCATGAAACGTGTGGAAGAAAATGGCGACTGGAGCCTGTTCTGCCCTCATGAAGCACCAGGACTGCATGAATGCTGGGGCGAAGCTTTCGAGAAATTGTATACACAATATGAAAGCGAAAACCGCGCACGCAAAACAGTGAAAGCACAGGACCTGTGGTTCGCTATTCTCGATGCACAGATTGAAACAGGTAATCCTTACCTGCTGTATAAAGATGCTGCAAACAGCAAGTCGAATCAGCAGAACCTGGGTACCATCAAGAGCTCGAACCTGTGTACAGAAATCATTGAGTATACAGATGCCAATGAAGTTGCAGTTTGTAACCTCGCTTCCCTGGCACTGCCTCGCTTTGTGATCGATGGTAAATTTGATCATCAGCGTTTGTTTGATGTCACTTACCAGGTAGCTATCAACCTGAATCGTATCATCGACCATAACTTCTATCCGGTTGAACAGGCCCGTAATTCCAACCTGCGCCATCGTCCTATCGGACTGGGTGTACAGGGGCTGGCAGATGCCTTCATCCTGATGCGTTATCCATTTGAAAGTGAAGAAGCTAAACAGCTGAATAAAGATATCTTTGAAACCATCTACTTTGCAGGCCTCACCGCTTCCAAAGACCTGGCTATAAAAGAAGGCGCTTACGAAACCTTCCCTGGCTCTCCTGCCTCTAAAGGTATCCTGCAGTTTGACATGTGGGGCGTATCACCTTCCAGCCGCTGGGATTGGGCTTCACTGAAAGCAGAGATCAAAAAACATGGTATCCGCAACTCCCTGTTGCTGGCACCAATGCCGACTGCATCTACTTCCCAGATCCTGGGTAACAACGAATGTTTCGAACCATATACTTCCAACATCTATACCCGCCGTGTATTGAGTGGTGAATTTGTAGTGGTAAACAAACACCTGCTGAAAGATCTGGTAGAACTTGGCCTGTGGGACAACGATATGAAGAACAAAATCATTGCTGCAAACGGCTCTATCCAGCATATCCAGGAGATACCAGCTAATATCAAAGCACTGTACAAAACTGTTTGGGAAATCAAACAACGTACTATCATCGATATGGCAGCTGATCGTGGGGCTTTCATCTGCCAGTCTCAGTCACTGAACCTGTTCGTAGATACACCATCTGCTGCGAAGCTGACATCTATGCACTTCCACGCGTGGAAGAGAGGTCTGAAGACAGGTATGTACTACCTGCGTACACAGGCCGCTGCCCAGGCAGTACAGTTTACGGTAGAGAAACAAGGTGGTCAGAATATGGAACCTGTGATTGCCGCAACAGCACCTGCAGGTGAAAAGAAAGTAGACCCGAAATTAGATGAAGTGGAGATCATTGAAGGTGCAGTATGCACCATGGAAGAGGGATGTGTGACTTGTAGTGCTTAATCTAAAAGAATTCAGATAAAATAAAAAGCTGTTGCGGACTGCAACAGCTTTTTTTTATTCTTCTTCATATCCCCATTGTTCTAACAAGGTGTTGTACTGTTCATCCGGCAAACTTCTTTTATCATAATGCCCTGCAAGCGTCTTCTGCCTCATAGCTTCATAAATACTCACCGCACAGGCGACAGATACATTCAATGACCGGATAATCCCCATTTGCGGAATAATAAAATTACCATCCGCAGCTTCCAGGAATGCTTCCGATACTCCCGTCTGCTCATTTCCAAACACCAATGCAACAGATTCTTTGAAATCAATATCATACAGGCTCACAGAATTATGTGCAAGATGAGTCGTCATCAATTTATCATACCGCTGCTTCAACACTTTAATACATTCATGTACATCAGTATATTTATGATGAGTCAACCATTTATTAGCACTTGAGGAACTTTTGGCCCCCCATTTCTTCACCCTTGGCGGCTTGTTATTCACCGTAAAAATCTCCTGGATTCCCACAGCATCACAGGTACGCATGATTGCAGCAATATTATGCGGGTCCTCTATATTCTCCAGCACTACCGTAAGGCCAGCCTGGCGTCTATTCAGTACGGATAGTATTCGTTCTCTACGTTCAGGAGTCATAATCAATTAGATATAAAAATTCAGGAGCAAAAATAAGCTAATTTGAAGAATACGGCATTTACTTGTTATCTTCAATCGGAATATATAAACCTATATCTGCCACATGTTAAAGAAGATCCTGAAAGTAACGGGTATACTGCTGCTCGTATTAGTAGCCGCAGCTATTGCCATTCCTTTCCTGTTCAAGGGAAAGATTATGTCCATCGTAAAAACTGAACTGAATAAGCAGTTGGAGGCGGACGTTGACTTTAAAGACGTAGATATCAGTCTGATCAGACATTTTCCACGCCTTGCTGTGGCGCTGGAAGATCTGCAGGTGGTAAACCGCGCACCATTTAACGGAGATACGCTGATCTCGGTGAAAAAAATCGATGTGGCATTGAACCTGATGAGTGTAATTAAGGGTGAATCTTACGATATCTACAACATCAATATCGAGGCACCTCGCATCCACGCCATCATCAACAAAGACGGTAAGGCTAACTGGGATATCACCAAACCTGATACTGCCCAAATCAATCCTGCAGATACTGCTGCAACGAAGTTTGCTATGAGCCTGCAACAGTACAAAATTGAAGATGCTTATATCGAGTATACTGATCGTCAGGGAGATATGGGCCTGATCATTGAAAACCTTGACCACTCAGGAAAAGGGGATTTCACGCAGGACCTCTTTACCCTCACCACCACTACTGAAGCTGAAGCGGTTACCTTCCGTTATGGCCTCATTCCTTACCTGCTGCGTACGCACACCAAAATGGATGCTGACATTAAGGTAGATAATAAAACCAGCACTTACACCATTCAACAGGCAAAAGCCAGCCTGAATAACCTCCAGCTCACAGCACAGGGTTCTTTCACATTGGTTAATGACAGCACCTATGGTATGGATCTGAGCATGAAAGCACCTTCCACCCAGTTCAAGGACATCCTTTCCCTGGTACCGGCTATTTTCATGACAGATTTTGACAAGATCAAAACTTCTGGTACTGCATCATTCGATGGTTATGTAAAAGGTACATACAGTGCTACCCAGATGCCTGCATTTGGCCTGAACCTGAATGTAAAAGATGGTTACTTCCAATATCCTGATCTGCCTAAACCAGTGAAGAATATTCAGATCGCCCTCAAGGTCAACAATCCCGACGGGGTGCCCGATCACACTGTTGTAGATATGCCATCTGCTCACCTGGATATGGACAATACTCCCCTGGACCTGCGCTTGCTGGTAAAAACACCTGTATCTGACATGTACGTAGATGGCGCTGCCAAAGGTAGCCTCGACCTTTCTAAAGTAACACAGTTTGTAAAACTGGAAGGCGGTACTGCCCTTAGCGGTATTGTAGATGCAGATGTAAGTGCAAAAGGCAACATGAGCGCAATCGAAAAGCAACAGTACGATCGCTTCTATGCAGCAGGCAGCATCCTGGTGACCAATCTCCTCTATCGTAGCAAAGACTACCCTGATGGCGTAAAGGTGAACAACCTTTCCATGAAATTTAATCCGAAAAACGTAACTGTCGAATCATTCGATGGCCAGTACATGGGTACAAATTTTAAAGCCAATGGTGCAGTTAATAATATGCTGGCTTATGCATTTAAGAATGAACCGCTGGATGGTAACCTGACCGTAAAAGCAGACCAGATTGACCTGAATAAATGGATGGGGACCGAAACTACTGCTACCACAGCTACGGATACACCGAGTGCCCCTTTTGCGGTACCTGCTAATCTGGACCTGAGCCTGAATGCCTCTGCCGACAAGGTGCATTATGACAACTTGGACCTGACCAATGTAACCGGTGCGCTGCTTGTAAAAGATCAGACTGTTACCATGCAACAGGTGAAAGCCAATGCCATGCAGGGTACTATGGAGGTAAATGGTAGCTATAGCACCAGGACCAATCCAAATACACCAGATATCAGCATGGCGTACAATGTACAGCAGATAGATATCCAACAGGCATTTAAGTCTTTCAATACCGTACAAAAACTGATGCCGATTGCACAGTTTATAGCTGGTAAGGTAACTTCTCAATTAAGCCTGAAAGGTCAGCTGGGCAAGGATATGATGCCTGTACTCAGCAGTTTGAACGGAGACGGTAATCTGCTGGTACTGGAAGGTGCATTACAGAAATTTGGGGTGGTGGACCAACTGGCTAATACACTGAACGTGACAGCCTTGAAAAACCTGTCGCTCAAAGACCTGAAAACATACTTCTCCTTTGAAAACGGAAGGGTTAATATCAATCCATTTACCGTAAACTTCAATGGTATGCATATGCAGATCGGCGGCTCCCACGGCTTTGATCAGTCACTGGACTACACCCTGCTCATGACCCTGCCAAGAAGCGTAATCGGCAAGCAGGGAGATGCCCTGATTACGAGCCTGGCCACCCAGGCAAGTAAAAAAGGTATACCCGTAAACGTAAGTGACAGTATTCATTTAAATGTTTTATTGGGAGGAAATATCTTAAAACCAACTTATAAAACTAACTTGCAGGAAACCGCTGGAAATACAGTGAATAACCTGAAAGATCAGGCTGCTACTTTAGTCAAAAATAAAGTGGATACTGTAAAGACCGCGATAAAAGATACACTGCAATCAGTTAAAAACCATGCCGTAACTACGGTAAAAGAAGCGGCAAAAGAAGAGCTGACCAAGCAGCTATTAGGAGGAAAGAAGGATTCTTCGAATACTACTACTAATAAGACCGAAGAATTGAAGAATGCTGGAAAAGAGGCGGTAAAGGGGATCGGGAACATTTTCAAGAAGAAAAATAACTAGGGGAACACATTAAAACCATTTATATACACCTAAAACAGGGATAATGCGCCCTTAATTCGAATTATTTTTGAGGATTTTCTTAATTCACTAAATTGGACAACTTTTTGTCTGACATTTTTATCACCTTAGCAAAGCCGTGGAAAATTGCTTATTCTCCATCCTTTGAATGGATGACATGTTAACTTGAGAGAAAACCTTAATAAGTATATGGAATACGAGCGTTACATATCAGATGGCCTAATCGAAAA
Organism: Chitinophaga silvisoli; assembly: GCF_003412465.1. Taxonomy (GTDB): domain Bacteria; phylum Bacteroidota; class Bacteroidia; order Chitinophagales; family Chitinophagaceae; genus Chitinophaga; species Chitinophaga silvisoli. Next base: position 629,691 of record NZ_QTJV01000001.1, on the reverse strand, counting down.
ACACTTTCTCGGGTTTACTACTCTTGAAGAAGAAGAAGACCTGCGAATCCATTTGAATATTTTTCCTGAATTACATACAGAAATGGAAGAAGTAGAACGTCGTATGGAGCGGGCCGCATTTAAGGATGCACCGATGCCTCCCGCACATATTAAAGCTGCTTTGATGCAGCGGATTGCGCTGGAAGAAGCAACCAGGCAAGCAAGTGTGTCATCCCGTGCCCAAAGTAAGGTGTATAGAGATGTTGCGCCACCGGAAGACAAAATAACTGTTCATATAGGATGGAAAATATTCCTGATATTCTTTCTATCCTCGATTGCCCTGTCCCTGTTAGCCATTTTGCTATACTACAGACAAGTGGTTGGTAAGTAAAATGTTAAAGCCCGCTCAATTGAGCGGGCTTTTTTATAAGCTTGAAATAAGGTGGCCAATGGCCACCTTATTCGTTTATACATCCATATGATCCTGCATTACCTTGTAATTGTCCTGCATCGCCTTCAGCTTCTCTTTCCCATAAGCCAGTCTTGTAATCGTTACAAACAACACTGGTACAATAAAGATTGCCAGGAAGGTAGCGGTAAACATACCACCCAATACAGTCCAACCCATCGTCTTACGTGATTCCGCACCCGCACCGGAAGCCAGTACAAGCGGCAGAATACCCAACAGGAAGGCCAGGGAGGTCATGATAATCGGGCGCAGACGCAGCTTTGCAGCTTCCACAGTCGCCGTTACCAGCTCCATACCCCTATCCACACGTTCCTTCGCAAACTCCACAATCAGGATCGCGTTCTTCGCCGACAGACCAATCAACGTAATCAAACCAATCTGTGCGTATACGTTATTACTAATCTTTGGCAGGAAGGTAAGCGTCAGGATCGCACCAAACGCACCAATCGGCACCGCCAGCAGTACGGAAAACGGTACAGACCAGCTTTCGTACAACGCCGCCAGGAAGAGGAATACGAACACAATAGACAACGCAAAGATGTATACCGTCTTACTACCGGACAACAACTCCTCACGGCTCAAACCGGAGAACTCATAGCCATAGCCTTCAGGTAATACTTCTGCAGCTACTTCCTTCAATGCATTGATCGCATCACCACTACTATATCCAGGTGCAGGACTACCATTGATTTCCGCAGAACGGAACAGGTTATAGTGAGAAATTACCGGCGCAGTTTCAGTCACCCTATAATTAGTGACGGCACTTAATGGTACCATATCTCCGTTCGAATTCTTCACAAACATCTGGTTCAGATCCTTGATATCACCACGATAGCTGGAATCAGCCTGTGTGAGTACACGGAAGTTACGGCCATAGATGGTGAAGTCATTCACATAGGAGCTACCCATATAGGTAGACAAAGCAGTCGCCACAGAAGATATAGATACCCCCATTTTCTTCGCTCTTTCACGGTCTATATCCAACTGGTAACCTGGTGTACGGGCAGTGAAGAAAGAGAAGCCTCTTGCTATTTCCTTACGTTGGTTGATAGCAGCTGTAAACTTCTGTAATACGCCTTCAAACGCCTTGATATCAGGATCACCACTACGCTGCTCCAGGATAAAGGAGAAACCTGCGGTACTACCCAGACCCGGAATAGCCGGTGGCTGAATGACTACAACAGATGCCTGTTTCCAGCGGGAGAGTTTCGCCTGGATGTTAGCCGCAATCGCCTGGATCTGTGTTTCCTTAGACTTTCTGTCATCCCATGGTTTCAGCTGTACGAAGATGGTCGCACTGTTTGACTTGGTCGCAAAGCTAATTACGTTCAAACCACCCAATGCTGCATAGTGACCAATACCTGGCACGCTGTCCAAAGCCTTCATCATTCCATGCAGTGCATCAACGGTACGCTCTGTAGAAGCAGATTCCGGTAAGTCGAATGTGATATACAACCGGCCATCATCTTCTGTAGGAATGAACCCTGTAGGCTTGGTTCTGAATAGCATGAACACACCCACACAAATACACAGCAGGAGGATCATGACATATCTTGCCCAACGGATACTCTTCTTTACGCCCAGTGAATAACGGCTGGTCAAATGACCAAACCAGGTATTGAAACGGTAGAATAATTTGTTCAGACCTTTTGAATCCTTATCCAGGTGCATAGGACGCAGAATCAGCGTACATAATGCCGGAGTCAGAGACAGCGCGATGAAGGCGGAGATCAGTACAGAGATCGCGATAGTAATCGCAAATTGCTGGTACAGGCGACCTACGATACCAGGGATAAATCCTACTGGTACGAATACCGCTGCAAGGATCAACGCAATCGCGATAACCGGACCGGAGATCTCCTTCATAGCCTGCAGGGTGGCTTCCTTCGGCGACATCTGCTCATGGTCCATATTATGTTGGACCGCCTCCACCACCACGATGGCATCATCCACCACGATACCGATTGCCAGTACGAAACCGAACAGGGTCAGGGTATTGATGGTAAAGCCCAATGGTATGAAGAAGATAAATGTTGCAATGATCGACACCGGAATCGCCAGCACCGGAATGATGGTAGCTCTCCAGCTCTGCAGGAAGAGGAACACCACAATTACCACCAGCACCAGGGCTTCGAGCAAGGTTTCAACCACCTCATGGATTGATACCTTCACCACTGATACTGACTCGAATGGTACTACGTAATCTACATCTTTAGGGAAAGCTTTTTTCAGCTCTTCCATAGCTGCGGTCACATTCTCAGCAGTCTCGATTGCATTACTGCCCGGTGCCTGGTAAACCAGCAGGTAAGAAGCCCTTTTACCATCTACAAAGGAGTTACCTGTGTAGTTGAATTTACCCAGTTCTATACGTGCCACATCTTTCAGGTACACGAGACCACCATTGTTAGGCTGGGTCTTTACAACGATATTTCCAAACTCCTCGGCATTTGCCAGACGGCCTTTTACGAAAATGTTGTATTCGTAAGTCTGACCAGTCTTTTGTGGAGGTGCACCCACAGAACCCGCTGCGATCTGAGCATTCTGCTCTGTGATGGCAGCTTTCACCTCATCAGCAGATACGTTCATTTCGGCCAGCTTATCAGGCTTCAGCCACACACGCATACTGAAATCATCCGCACGGGTAAAGATATCACCCACACCCTTTGCACGGAGCAAGGCATCTTTAATAAAGATGTTGGTGTAGTTATCCAGGAAGGTCACATCATGTGTTCCGTTCGGGGAGTATAATGCCACCAGCATCAGGATACTGGGGTTACGCTTTCTTACAGTAAGACCTAAACGCTGTACTTCCTGAGGCAGGGTTGGCTGAGCAATACCAACACGGTTCTGTACATCCAGCGCTGCAATGTTGATATCAGTACCTACTTCGAAGTTTACAGTAAGGCTCATAGAACCACTGTTCGTACTGTTACTGGTCATGTATGTCATACCAGGTGTACCGTTTACCTGTACTTCCACAGGCGTGGCTACCGTCTGCTCAATGGTCTGGGCATCCGCACCGGTATATGTACCTGTAACCTGCACCGTAGGAGGTGAGATTTCAGGATACTGACCGATAGGCAGGTTGAGCATCGCCAATATCCCTACCAACACCAGTACGACAGAAATTACTATCGCGGTGACCGGTCTGCGTATAAAAGTATTTGCAATCATGATCTTCTTCTATTGATTCAAACTCAAACTGTTTACTATTATTTTTTAGGAGCCTGGCCAGGAGCCTGCTGTGGTTGTTGAGCAACACCGGAAGTATCGATCTTACCACCATCACGCAGACGCTGGAACCCATCGGTTACTACCACTTCTCCAGCTTTTACACCATCGGTTACTACCACACGGTCTCTTAGTTTTGGACCCAGGTGAATCTTACGCTGTTCAGCAGTCAGAGAGTCTGTCGCTACGAATACAAAGAACTCACCCATCTGTTCTACTACAGCTCTGTAAGGAATGATCACGTTTTCACCACTCTGCTCATTCAATACCTGCAGTACCGCACTCATACCATCTTTCAGCTCATCCTTAGGATTAGCAAATTCGATACGTACTTTGATAGTAGCTGTCTGGTTGTCTACCCCGCGGTCAACAGCAAGGATCTTTCCTTTTTCAGAGTATGCAGTGCCACCTGGCAATGTGAGGCGGAAAGTAGAGTCACCAGGAGTAATGGTCTTACCCTGCATAGCTGAAAAGCGAGGAATATCGGTTTCGCTCACCACGAAATCTACAGCGATTGGATTCTCACTGGACATCGTGTTCAGCAGTGTAGTTCCCTGGCTGATCTGTGCACCCAGTTTTACCTGAGAGATACCGATACGACCAGTGAAAGGGGCTTTAATAACAGAGTAATCCAGATCAGTACGGGCGGAGAGCAGTGCTGCTTCGGCAGCAGCTACGCTTGCACGACTGGTTTCCAGGGTTGCATCTGCATTATCCAGGGTCTGGCGTGCTATCGCATCCTGTTTCGCCAGTTGGTGATAGCGGTCTGCATCTTTCTGTGCACGCACCAGTGTAGCCTTTGCACTGGCCAGGTTGGCTTCAGCCTGACGTACAGCGGCTTCATATTTACGACGGTCTATTTCATACAGGGCTTTTCCTTTCTGCACGACCTCCCCTTCTTTAAAAAAGATACCGGTGATATAACCGCTTACCTGCGCACGCAGTTCCACCTGGTTCAGGGCCACCACTGAAGCCGGGTATTTATCGTAATAAATAGCCTGTCCCATAGTAGCAGCCGTTACATTTACCTTAGTTGCCGGCATCGCCATAGCACCTTTTTGTTCCGGACCTTTACAGGAAGCCAGAAAAAACATACCTGTAGCGCCAATGAGGAGAATGTGTTGCTTTGTTTTCATCTGAAAATATTTGTCCTTTCAATGACTGATTATTCTTAATCAGCCAGTTTTATCATTTATTGAATTGATGGTGTTAATGTACCCAATGCCACTTCCAGGTCTATCTTGCTCGATAATACAGTGTACATGGCATTATAGTAATTCAGTTCTGCTGAACGGAGGTCTGTCTGGGCAGTGATCACTTCCAGGTAGGTCTTTATTCCTTCCCTGTACTGCAGATCAATCAGGTTAAATACCTCTTTGGCCAGCTCCACGTTTTCCTGCATTACAAAGTATTCATTCAGATTACTCTTGTAAGTAGCCATTGCCTGGGTATATTGAGTGTTGATCTGTTGCTTCAGTGCCTCTACATCCCAGTCAGTACGCTTGATGTTCAGCTCAGCAATCTTAATATTATGAGTACGTTTGAAACCCTGGAAGATCGGCAGGGAAACGGTCAGGCCAACCAGTGAGTTAGGGTAGTTATTATTGTACAACTTCCCGAAATCCTTATTGAAATACGCAAAGGTATAACTGCCGGATGCTGACACAGTAGGCAGATAACTCCACTTATTATAGCGCAGTTCTGCCTCCAGCAATGAACGCTGGGTTTGCAGCAACTGGTACTCAATCCTGTTCTGGTAAGTAACCGTAGTGTTGGTATCCAGCTGTACGTTTTGTGCCATCTGGATGGTATCATATCTCACATCCAGTGCAGAATCGGCCGGGAAGCCCATATATTGCTTCAGCAGTGCGTTCTTGGCTTTCAGTGATTCTTCTCCTGTTTTCTTTTGCGCTTTGGCATTGTTCAGGGAAATGGTCGCTCTCTTGTAGTCTGTTTTGTCTACAATACCGCTCTGGTATTGATTGTAGGCATCTTTGAGGCTACGTTCCAGGCGCACAATATCTTCATCCAGTACTGCAACCTGTGCTTTGGTCAGCAACATGTCGTAATAAGCCTTGGATACGTTGGATACCACGTCAATCTGATTGCTGGTGGTATTTTGTGCGGCTTGCTGGCGTACAACTTTTGCCGTTCTGCTGGCCAGCAATACATCCCTGTTAAAGATGTTCTGCGTTAAAGTAAAGGCTGCAGAAGAGGTATTAGCCACACCGGTGGTGATAGCAGCTCCATTAAAATAAGATGTCTGCAACTTCAGATAGTGGTTCAGGCCGGCGGCCAGATTCAGCTGGGGATACCAGTCAGCCAGTTTGCTCTTGATGGTATGTTCCGCAATTTCCTGGTCCAGCAGGGATTGTTTCACCGCTGGCTGGTGGGTCAAAGCGTACTGGATGCAATCCTGCAATGACGCTTTTGGCATGACGGAATCAGATACCTGCTGTGCAGAGGAGGAGGTGCTTATAAGCCCCGCTCCCAACATGGCGGTCAGATAAATTACTCTTTTCATAAAAGGTTTTGACAATCAGTTTCTTCTTTAGACCAATCGTAGAACAAAGCAATAATGCTATATGTTCTTTGCTTGCGCAGTAATTAATTAAGATTTTAATAGACACACAATACCCGGCTTAAGCACAGATCAATATGTACTAACAATCAAACAGGTAGGTTACAGGTAATGTAGGTGTAATCTGCGGTACTGGTCGTATATACGGGCATATACCGGGAAATATCCGCTTATTCCCCTGAAACTATTCGAAAAATGTGTTGCGAAGATAACTATTCAATTAAAATTTTCTATCTCTATTAATCATCAGATAGTCAATATTTTGCTACCTAAGGAATCTGTTGGATAGTAACTGAGGTCTACTGGTTATACAAATGCACCCCTATTTTTATAAAATACTTCTATTCGCAATTGAAGTGCGAAGATATGATGGAAATAAAAAAATCCATCACCGCTGATGGATTTTAATAAATAAGATTAATTACTTAGCAGGCCGACCACTGTGGATATGCTTCTCTGCATGGTAGGAGGATCTTACCAATGGTCCTGATTCTACATAATCAAGGCCCATCGCATAACCAATCTCTCTGTACTCTGCAAACTCATCCGGGTGTACAAAGCGTATTACAGGAAGATGCTTTGGTGTAGGCTGCAGATACTGACCCAGGGTCACTACGTCACAACCATTATCATACAGATCCTGCATTGCCTGGATTACCTCTTCTTTGGTTTCACCCAGACCCAGCATGATACCGCTCTTGGTACGCATGCCACCATCCTTCAGACGGCGAATTACTTCGAGGCTTCTGTGGTATTTAGCCTGGATACGCACCTGCTTGGTAAGGCGCTCTACAGTTTCCAGGTTGTGAGACACGATTTCAGGTGCTACATCGATGATGCGCTGCAGGTTTTCCCACTGGCCCCTGAAGTCAGGAATCAGCGTTTCCATAGTCGTCTCAGGGTTCAGCGCCCTTACAGCCTTGATGGTATTGGCCCAGATTATGGAACCGCCATCTTTCAGCTCATCCCTGTCTACAGAGGTGATAACCGCATGTTTTACCTTCATCAGGAAGATCGCTTCCGCTACACGCTGAGGCTCATCCCAATCTACTGCTTCTGGTCTGCCGGTGGCTACGGCACAGAATCCGCAGCTACGGGTACAGATATTTCCTAATATCATGAAGGTAGAGGTACCGGCACCCCAGCACTCACCCATGTTAGGGCAGTTTCCGCTTTCGCAGATGGTATGTAATTTATGGTTATCTACCAGGCTACGGACCTGTTTGTAGTTTTCTCCTATCGGTAATTTGACACGCAGCCAATCAGGTTTTTTAATCCTGGGGGCAGGTGCAGCATCAGGTGCTGTACTGCAAGGTGTTGCGGTCGTGAGTGTTGGTTCTTGCATCTCTGATCCTTTCTTTAAGATTACAAAAATAGTACTTCTCGGGGGATTTTAAGCCAGCATATTATAGGGACAGGCTCAATGTCCTCCCATTCGCTAATCTTCACAAAAAAGGGGCCTTCCCCCTACCTTAAATAAAAAACGCTTTTACCAGCAGGCAAAAGCGTTTTTTATATTATTTCTCATTTTTTACTTCTTCTTATTCCAGCGCTTACCAAACTGTAAAGCTATGTAAGCATTGAAAAAGAACTTCTTAGGATCATTATTAACCATTATAGCTACGTCCTTAGTGTAATATTCAGCGTTGACACCCACCTCCAGCGCACTCACCACTTCATTAAACCTGGCCCAGTCAAAACGGAGCCCTGTCTTGGCATGTACACCGGGTGCTACAGATACTTCTCCCCAGCCTTTCCCAAATCCGCCGCCTCCGATTATCTTATCCCTGTCCAGGAATGCCTGGTTATACTCTATGCTCTCACCATATTTAATGGTCTTCACGGTTACACCATCTGCCGGGTCAAGTACATTTACATAGTAAGGTTTCAGTAACCCGATTGAAAGACCACCATAATAGAATGCATTCACCAGCACCCCATTTTTATTGGCCTTACCACCTATCAGTCTTTGCTGACCTAAACCGATCTTCACCTGGTAAAAGTTATTCTGCTTACCATAGATATAAGGTTTTTCAGAATATACAAATCCGTATTGATCTACCCCTTTGATCGCACCTGATTTCTTATCTTCCTTCGGATCTTTCTTTTCTGCAAATTCAAACTGGAAGAAAGTCACCTTGGTCCTGCTGCTGCGATACCCCTTTTCAAGAAAGCCACTCCACCCGTCAGTATTAAGACGGGCACCTACTGAAAACTCACGCTCATACACGTTTTCCAATTCTTCCTGCGCTTTAAATGTCGCAACGGGCTTAGACTTCTTCTGCTCCCTGTGCTGTACTCCTGACTTTACCGACGAGGTACTGTCCTGTGCCTTCAATCCACCCGCCACTACCAATAAAAGCAAGAATAAGTGTAATTTTTTCACCTGTATAGATTTGTTTTTGTTAAGGGAGTAAATTTAAAATATGATTGATCAGCCTCATCACGAATTACAAACAAAAGTATCCTGAGTCTAACTGTATCGCCCACCATTACTAATAAACGTAAGGGGCGTGATATTGGTATACTTATCGTTACAAACCTACACGTTTTTTCTTTCATGTGTAAATTTGTTTTTATCCCCCGGCCGCGTTTCCCCTTAGATATAACGCACTCGGAGTAAAATGGTTACAGGGAGATCCCTGTCTTAAGTAATTTGCATCCTATAGCGCATTGCAAACAGCGCTTTTCCTCGCAATAATACTGTTTCAGGTGCAGCAATGCCTGGGAATCGGCAGCATCTCCGGCCTGTATTCCGACCTTTTTCCAACCCTCCATTATATTGTTTTCCTCCGCAGGCAGCGATTCCATCATACCCAATGCCCTTTCCTGGTATTCCGGTAATCCCTTCTCCCTGCCATATAAATATAACAGGGGTAAGATACTATTGATGATCACATTCCTTGTCACCAGCATACCCGGCCGGCGCATGATTACGGCCGGTGTATCAAACCTGTAATGGTCTTTCCAGTAACCTTCCGGCTGTACAAACAATACCTGCTGGAAATGTTGCAGATCTTTTATCTCCAGCAGCCGGGCAAAGAGGTCCCTCCCCTGCTGTAACAATACTGCCAGACTAGCCAGCCTTACCGAAGGAAAAGATGAAGGCCGCATCCGCAACCACCTCCACTGATGAGGCAACAGGGACAACAAATGATATTTCCGCTTCAGAAACGCATATTCTGCCTGCAAGTCCAATGGGTATTCATCATTAAACACCCCATCCAGCATACCCGCCTGACCAAATAACAATGCTTCCAGCTGCGTAAGATTATGTTTATTCCGCATCAGCATTGTATAAGGCAGACTTTGCGCCAGCTTCAGAAAAGCCTCCCCGTTTACCGGCATCCCATAACTATAGGCAATAGCCCAGTAACAACACTCTTCCCAATTATTATGACTCTTTTTCAGCCATTCCTTCATCATGTCAGCACGCTTCTCCATCCGCTCCACCAGCAGGCGATCTTTCCAGCTTCTCCACGTGAGCCGCTCCACTGATGCCACATTCCCCGCACAGGGCACAAAATCGCCTGAGTGCTTCAGCTTTGCATACCTGTGCAGCACCATTTTGGGAATCGCCGACTGCAACTCCAAAACAGGAATTCCCTGCGTCGTCTTCTCCTCCAGATCGTTTTCAAACACCACGTGCAGTATAACATTCCTATAACGCAGATCGCGCTGATGATTATGCCTGAACCAGTCAGACGTTTTTAAATGTAATTCAACATTTCCTGCCCAGATTGTATTGCCTATCCGCAACCTGGCGTTGCTGAAATCCGGACCATCATTACTGTTTAGTACTCCCGGTTGAAGTACCTGCACAGCATCTCCTTCTATCGTATGTAAATTGGAAATGGTAAACAAACGATGCTTCCAAATATATTGGAACAGCTCCTCTGTGAGGAGCGGGGCTATTTGAACAATGGTCATACATCTTCCTTTACTAATAAATTTAGCATTTCCTGAATCAGATTTCCAAATTTTTCTTTTTTTGGAAATCTGATGCAGTTACCATTAACTTTGCACCCAGTTCTTTAACACATGACTTATCCAGAAAGGCGGAGGGACTTGGCCCTGCGATGCCTTAGCAACCAACCTTGTTTAACAAACGAGGAAAAGGTGCTAATTCCGGCTTCGGTTATACACATAACCGGAGATAGATAAGTTGGCAGAGATTGACATTTTCATCGTACTTATATACTGAAAAGGCTCTTCCAACTTCGGAAGAGCCTTTTTTGTTTTGGGTAGTTATCTGTTCTGAACGCTAAGTTTCATAACCGTATAATTGCTTTGCGTTGAAAATAGCCACACAGTTATTACACAGTATCCCAGTAGATGAATTAACGGGGGCCATCTCCGTTCCCATCTATCAGACCTCTACCTTCGTACAGGAATCACCCGGCATCAACAAAGGGTTCGAATTCTCCAGGGCCAACAACCCTACCCGCAAGGTGCTGGAAAACATCATCTGCAGCCTCGAAGAAGGCCACGCAGGTTTTGCCTTTGCCAGCGGTATGGCTGCGATAGATGCAGTAATGAAACTGTTGAAATCAGGTGATGAAATCATGGCAGTCGAAGATACTTATGGCGGTATCTTCCAGATGTTCCAGCATATGTTCGAACGCTTTGGCATCAAAGCAAACTTTGTAGATACCAGCAATACCGACAAAGTATTGGCTGCTATCACACCAAATACAAAGATGATCTGGCTGGAATCACCCACCAATCCTACACTACGTGTTTCTGATATCAAATCAATCAGCAAGATTGCCAGGCAGCACAACGTACTGCTGGTGGTTGACAATACCCTCTGCACACCACTACTGCAACAACCCATTCCATTGGGTGCAGACATCGTGATCCACAGTGCTACCAAGTATCTCGCAGGTCATACCGATGTAATCGCAGGCCTGGTAGTCGTCAATTCCAAAACACTCGCCGACCAGTTACGCTTTAATCAGAATATTTCAGGCAGTATACTCAGTCCGTTCGAAGCATGGCTCACCATCAGGGGCATTGAAACCCTGTGCCTGCGCCTCGACAAGCAATGCAGCAATGCCATGGCCATCGCCACATGGCTCTCTGCCCATCCTGCTGTGGATAAAGTATTTTATCCCGGACTGGCTTCACACAAAAACCACCACATCGCCCGTAAACAACAAAAGCAATACGGTGCACTCGTGAGCTTCTCTCTCAAAAATGACAACATCAAGAATGCAATCAGAGTAGTGAACGCCACCCGGCTGTTTAAACTCGCCGAAAGCTTTGGTGGTGTAAAGAGTATGCTGGATCACCCGGCTACCATGACACACCGGAATATTCCGGAAGAACACCGCAAAAAAACAGGTCTGCAGGACTCCTGCATCCGCCTCTCCGTAGGTATCGAAGATGCAGAAGACCTGATCAACGATCTCAAACAGGCACTGGATAAACTGAACCTGCCTGCCGGTAAACAAATTACAGTTTTACAATAAACGCAAAACCGTTTTGCAACGGACACTGAATGCAGCACTAAGTATTGAACATGGAAAACAAAATTATCAATCTGGGTATTTTCGGATTTGGTTGTGTGGGACAAGGACTTTACGAAGTATTGAACAGAACTAAAGGTATCAATGCGCGTATTAAGAAAATATGTATCAAAGACCCCAATAAGCCGCGTCCAATCGATGCCAGCTATTTCACAACAGACAAGAACGATATCTTACAGGACCCTACCATCGATGTAGTAGTGGAACTGATCAACGAAACCGAAGCCGCTTTCGAAATCGTAAGCACCGCCCTGCGCAATGGTAAAGCAGTAGTAAGCGCCAGCAAACGCATGATCGCTGAAAACCTGCCGGCCCTCTATCAGCTGCAGGTTGAAAACAAAGTACCTTTCCTCTACGAGGCATCCAGCTGTGCAAGTATTCCTATCGTGCGCAACCTGGAAGAGTATTATGACAACGATCTGCTCAATGCCGTTGAAGGTATCTGTAACGGTTCTACGAATTACATCCTGACCAAGATCTTCGAAGAAAACCAGGGCTTTGATGAAGCCCTTAAAAAAGCGCAGGAACTGGGATTTGCAGAGACTGATCCTACCCTGGATATCGAAGGCTACGATCCTAAATTCAAGATCGTGATCCTACTGTTACACGCTTTCGGCACATTCGTAAAACCTGAAGAAGTATTCAACTTTGGTATTCATCGCCTGAATGATTTCGACATCCAGTTTGCGAAACAAAGAAACTCAACAGTAAAACTCATCGCTGGTTGCAGAAGACAAAATGGTAGTGTAAATGCATCTGTATTACCACACCTCGTTAAAGAACACAACCTGCTGTATGATGTATACAATGAATACAATGGAATCCTGCTCGAAAGTGCATTTACAGACAAGCAGTTCTTTGTAGGAAAAGGCGCTGGTGGAACCGCTACAGGTAGCGCAGTACTGTCCGATATATCTGCACTGACTTACAATTACAGATACGAGTATAAGAAGATAAAGCAGGCAAACTCTCCGGCATTTACAAACGATGTGCAGTTAAAAATCTACCTGCGCTATCGTACAGCCGACCAGGTACATCTGCCAGACTTCTACAATATCTCTGAAAAATATGAATCCTCTACCTGGCGTTACGTTGTTGGGGTGATCAATCTGGAAAAACTGAAAGAAGCCAAATGGCTGAAAAATCCGGATGTGAACCTGCTGGTATTGGAATAGGAATTGCGTTAATAGGAAGTATAAAGGTATTAACCAACCAAAATGAAACGGTGTCCCTGCTCTGATCAGGGCACCGTTTATTATTTATAACTTTTCTACAACATTGCTCACAGGTAATCCCATGACGTTATAAAAACAGCCATCGATCCTGTCAATGCCCACTGCCCCAATCCATTCCTGGATCGCATAAGCACCCGCTTTGTCATAAGGCTTGAAGTTGTCCACATAGTAAGTGATCTGCTCTGTTGTCAATGGCTTAAAGTGTACCGCTGTCTCTTTTGAAAACGCTTCTTCCCTGCCATCTCTCAAAATGATTACACCCGTAATTACACGATGCTCCCTGCCACTGAGTGCACTCAGGATCCGAATCGCATCCTCCCTGTCCTTTGGCTTACCAATAATAATATCATCCAATACTACGACCGTATCGGCAGTAATAATAATATCATCTGCCTTACACAACGGTGCTACGGCTACCGCCTTTTGGCGCGCTATATGCACAGGAATATCAGGAATGTGCATATCAGCAGGAAAAGTTTCCGCAGTATCCACTACTTTCACTTCAAAGGGAATACCCGCCTGCTCCAGCAGCTGCTTGCGCCGGGGTGACTGGCTCCCTAGTATAACACGTTTGCCTGTATACATCAGAGGAATAATTTAAAGAAGACCATCGACAGGATACCTGACAGCATCACCAGTTTTACCAGTGAGCTCACTTTGTGATAATGCTCTGGCAGGTGCGCCTTTTTCAATAAAGAGTAAATATAAAAACAAGGGGCCTGTACAAAAATTAACAGGTAGGCAATAGCAATATACCAACCTATCAGTGCAACTCTTATCTCAACCACTACAATAAGTACCTGCAATCCCAGGAGTAATCCATAACAGATCTTCTTCGCTGGCTCCACCCCCCAAATAATTGGAATGGTACGGCAACCATCTTTGCTGTCACCGATTACATCTTCCAGGTCTTTTACGATCTCTCTTACCAGCGAAATCAAAAAGGCAAATACCGCATAGATCCCGATTATCTGAATCAGCTTTCTGCCCTCAGGAGACATGATGGCTTCAAAGCTTTCATAAATTTGTTTCTCATAAAAGCCTACCACCACTACAGCCAGCGCTGTAAGCAATGAGATCAATACATTTCCGATCAGCGCCTGACGCTTGAAGGAAGTAGAATAGAACCACAGCAGCAGCGAACACAATACCTGCGTAAAACCCAGGTAGATCTGGCCGATTTTCCATGCGGCAATAAAACCGATGCTCACCCCGGCGAGATTAAAAATGGTGTGCCAGGCCATAGCCCAACGACGGTTGATCACCTTGTCCAACACCATCTTGTCAGGCTTATTAATGATATCAATATTAATATCGAAATAGTCATTAATAATATACCCCGCTGCCGCAATCAGCACTGTGGATAAACTCAACAGGCAGAAAGATGCCACGGAAAGTGAAGGTTCTACACCATTATAATGGAGTATAGGAGCGACTACACAGTATTGCAGTAAATATTGCGTGAGGGCTATGTATATAAGGTTTGGATACCGTACCAGTCTAAAAAATGCTGTCAGCAACTTCATAATCAATTAATTGGAAAAATAACTTAGCGGCTGGCTATTTCTTCGTCGATCGTCCAGTGCCCGTTAAGCTTTAGCACTTTCTCGATGACTTCCCTTACGCAGCCATTGCCGCCATTTACCGGTGAGATATAACGGGATATACTTTTGATCTCAGGTACGGCATCGGCCGGACATACCGGCAGACCTACCAGCTGCATAGCACGGTAATCGGGGATATCATCTCCCATAAAAATGACCTGCTCCCATTGCAGGTCATTCTCGAATACGTAATCTTGCAGCTTTTCCTGTTTATCAGTAATACCGGTATATATATCTTTTATTCCTAAACCCTGTAGCCGGCTTACCACACTTTCCGACCTGCCACCCGAAATGATGGCGATACGGTAACCTTTCTTCACAGCCAGCTGCAAAGCATACCCATCTTTAATGTTCATTCTGCGGGATTGCTCCCCGTTCGGTAATAATTGCACGGTACCATCTGTGAGCACGCCATCTACATCAAACACAAAAGTGGTGATGGGCTTAAAAAGAGATAAAACGTTCATTGCGTTTATTAAAATATCGTATTGCGCAAAAGTAGTATAGATTTTTGATGTCAGGCATTATAGAATTCATAAATACTGTCCGACATCACCCTGTATATTTCCTGCAGATGTGGCTGATCCTGAATCAGTGCCCGGTGTTTAGCCATGGTTGCTTCATCTTTCCTCACAGCTGGCCCGGTCTGCACCGTTTCGGGGGCAAACTTCTCAAGCCTTTCAAAAGTTTCCCTGATAATGGGTTGAAGAAGATTGAAATCCAACCCCTTTTGCTCACAAAACTGCTTGGCACGCACAATCAGGTGATTGGTAAAATTATTACAGAGCACTGCACCCAGGTGCAATTGCAGCCTTTGTTCCGAACTCACTATCTCAATCTGCGACGAAATACTCTGCGCTATAGATTGCAGCCTGCGCATCACCTCGTCATTGCTGGCTTCCAGCAAAAGGGGAATAGCAGGGTAATTTTTTACTTCCTTACGGATTGATTGTAAAGGATACATCACCCCGGTATGGGTAGAGATGCGCCTGATAGCATCCAGCGATACGGCTCCTGCCGTATGCAATACAATCCTTTTACCCAGGCGGAGCTCCTCGTTCAGTTCCGGAAGGGCGGCATCACTCACCGCCAGCAAATAAATGTCAGCCTCCATATTGATATCCAGGAGGTCGTCGGTGGCCGATGCGTGCAAAGTTTCTGCCAATGCCTGTGCATTTTCCTTCCTCCGGCTGATTACCTGCAAAATCTGGTGCCCGTGTATTTTTAATAATGTTCCGAAACAATGCGCAATATTTCCCGCGCCAATAATTACTATGTTCATCGGGTAAAAGTGGTTATTAATATATTATGGTGTACCGGTCAGATAAAAAGGCAAAATGGGTTACCGGGCTCATACAATTATATGGTACAGCACGTTTCCCTTCCGTTCAGCGTTGTTATCCAGCAATTTAACCATTAAACTGTTAATCATTCATTTTTAATGGATTTCCCAAAAATATTACATTTATATTCAATGTTTTAAAAGAGACTGATTTTTTATTCTACCACTTCTTTTATATACTTGCAAAAATCGGATGGCCCCATTTTGATCAGTTGGCTATCCTCCCGCCCAAGAGGAACGCTAAATTTTGAGGCACTAACTTAAAGCGGGTTATACAATTTAATACGGAATTTTACGTATCTAGTAGCACATAAAGACGGCATTCATGGCAAAAAATCTAGTAATTGTTGAGTCTCCGGCCAAAGCCAAGACGATTGAAAAAATACTGGGCAAGGACTTCGAGGTCATTTCCTGCTTTGGTCACATCCGTGATCTGGAGAAGGATGATATGGGCATTGATATCAACAATAACTTCAAACCTAAGTATATAATCCCCGACGACAAGGAAAAAGTTGTAAAGGATCTGAAGAAGTTAGCCAAGTCAACCGACGAGGTTTGGTTAGCAACGGATGAGGACCGTGAGGGTGAAGCCATCAGCTGGCATTTGTGTGAAGTATTGGGATTAGACCCCGAAATAACAAAACGTATTGTATTCCACGAGATTACGAAGCCAGCCATTGAAAAAGCCGTGCAACAACCCCGCCTGCTCAACATGAACCTGGTCAATGCGCAGCAAGCCAGACGTATCCTGGACAGGATCGTAGGTTTCGAGCTGTCTCCGGTGCTCTGGCGTAAAATGAGTATGCGTAATCACCTCTCTGCCGGCCGTGTTCAATCCGTAGCCGTAAGACTAATCGTGGAAAGGGAAAGAGAGATCAATGGCTTTACTGCTGTAAGCAGCTTTAAAGTGGAGGCTTTCTTCATTGCCAAAGACCTGAATGGTAAAAACATTACCTTCAAAGCCGAAGGCCCAACCCGTTTCAAAACCGCCGAAGATGCGGAGAAATTCCTACAGCAATGCGTCGGCGCAGCTTACGCCGTAAAAGATATTCAGGTAAAACCCGGCAAGAAATCTCCTGCCGCTCCCTTTACTACATCTACCCTTCAGCAGGAAGCCAGCCGAAAACTCGGCTATAGCGTGTCTAAAACCATGCTGCTGGCACAAAAACTGTACGAAAGTGGTAAGATCACCTACATGCGTACTGACTCAGTCAACCTGTCAGATACCGCGTTGGCTGATATCCAGAAAGCGATTACAACTAACTACGGAGCGCGCTACCACCAGCACCGCAAGTTCAAAAACAAGAACGAGTCCGCCCAGGAAGCGCACGAAGCCATCCGCCCCACCTATATGGAGAATGCTTCTATAGATGACAGCGATAGCCGTAAACTGTATGAACTGATCTGGAAACGTACCATCGCCAGCCAGATGAGCGATGCGGAACTGGAAAAGACAATCGCCAAAATCGATATCTCTACCAACCACGAAGAGCTGACCGCCAGTGGTGAAGTACTGAAATTTGATGGTTTCCTGAAAGTATACATGGAAGGTCGCGATGATGAAGATGAAAGTGAAGAGGACGAACAGGATGGTTCCCTGCCACCACTCGCACTGAAACAGGTACTGGACCTGAAGGAAATGAAAGCAACCGAACGCTTTACCCGCCCGGCTCCCCGCTATACGGAAGCCAGCCTGGTAAAGAAACTGGAAGAACTGGGCATAGGCCGTCCATCTACCTACGCGCCAACTATTACCACCATTCAGAAGCGTAACTATGTGGAGAAACGTGATAAAGAAGGTGTGAAAAGAGACTTCCGCATACTCGTGCTGAAATCAGACAAACTCACTAAAGTAACAGAATCCGAAAATACCGGTGCCGAAAAATCCAAACTGTTCCCTACAGACCTGGGTATGATTGTAACCGACTTCCTGAGCCAATACTTCGGAAATGTCATGGACTACGGCTTTACCGCCAAAATCGAAGAGGAGTTTGACGAAGTGGCACATGGTAAGAAGATCTGGAACAAAATGCTGAACGAGTTCTATACTCCTTTCCACAAGGATGTGGAAAACACCCTGGAGAATGCTGAAAGGGTAAAAGGAGAAAGACAACTGGGCACTGAAGAATCTACCGGCAAACCTATCGTAGCACGTATGGGACGTTATGGCCCAATGGTTCAGATAGGAAAGGCGGAAGATGAGGAAAAGCCCCGTTTCGCAAAATTAAAAGCAACACAAAGCATCGAAACCATTACTTTAGAGGAAGCAATGGAGCTGTTCAAACTTCCCCGCAATCTGGGTAAATTTGAAGACGAAGATGTAACCGTGAACATAGGCCGGTTCGGTCCATATGCAGCACATGACAAGAAATTCTATTCCCTGAAAAAGGAAATGGACCCCTACACAGTGGAACTCGATGAAATAGCCCCGCTGATCGTGGAAAAACGTACTGCAAAAGATGAACGCACCATCAAAGTATTTGAAAAAGAAAAAATCCAGATACTCAAAGGCCCCTATGGTCCGTATATTAAACAAGGCTTAAGAAACTATAAGATACCAAAGGAGAAGATCGATACCGCTGCGGATATTACAGTGGAGGAAGCAAAAGCTATAATCGAAGATGTGAAGGCCAACCCTCCTAAGAAGAAAGCACCTCCTAGAAAGAAAAAAGCCGAATAATGTGCTATTACAGGAATGTGCCGATGTGTATATAAGGTAGTCCTTTTACTAAAAAGACTACGTCCTATACCATTTGGATGATTCAGGGATTAGCATATTTGCACATCGGCACATTTACATTTGTTATGCACGAGACCAAAGAAATAAATGCTTTGTTCCATCTCCTGGACGATCCGGACCAGGAGGTATATGATACCGTCGCCAGCAAAATTTTATTGTTTGGGAAAGAAATCATTCCCAACCTGGAGAACCTGTGGGAAAACACTGTAGATGAATCTATTCAGGAAAGGATCGAACAACTGATTCACAGAGTCCACTACATGGACCTCCAGATGGCGCTTGCGCAATGGAATAAAGCTGAAGTGCCCGACCTTTTACAGGGAGCTATCCTTGTTGCCAGGTATCAGTTTCCTGATATGCAGGCCAATTCCGTCCACAACGAAATCGAAAAAATCAAGCGTAATATATGGCTGGAGCTCAATAACTACCTCACCCCCCTGGAGCAGATCAACGTGCTGAACAGCATGATCTACAACTACTTTGGACTTAAAGGTGAAGAGGTAGCCTATGTGCGGAAGAACCAGTTTTTTATTAATCAGGTGCTGGAATCCAAGAAAGGGAATCCGCTTACCAATGGCATCGTCTACCAGAGCCTCTGTGCCATGCTGGACCTGCCGGTGTATGCAGTGAATATCCCCAGGCAGTTTATCCTCGCATATTTTGACAGCTTCTACGATTTTTCTGAACCCGCCAGCCCGGACGACTACAGGATCCTTTTCTTTATCGATCCCATTCAGGGACAAATCTATTCCCATCAGGATGTGGAAAACTACCTGAAGCGGATGTCCCTCCCCCCTACCCCCTCTTATTATACACCACAGTCAAATACCAGGATTATCCAATTCCTGCTGGAAGAATTGTCCAAGTGCTTCCAGGATGATAAGGATATGTATAAACAGGAGGAACTAAAGAACCTGATCAGATTACTCAGCGGAGAATAGTTTCGCCCTTCGGCATAAAAAAAAGCATCTGTCTGAGACAGATGCTTTTTTTTTATGCCGGATAATATCAATCTTATTTATTCGCTAACCTTCCATTCACCTTGGAAGCAGTCATTCCAATCAGATCATTCATCACATTCACGGCTTCATCCAGGTAGATATCCTTCTGTCTGAACTTCAACCAGTCCTTATTACGGGCCAGTTTTGAAGTATCATTTCCAATCTTGTCCAGGTCTACTTTCAGGCTGGAGATTTCCAGGTCCTTCACTTTATCATTTACTGAGTCATAACGCTTCAGGGCATTTGCATTATTCTTCTGCTCAGTTTTATAAGTCTGATAGTTCAGAGAATAGCTTTCCTGTGCGTCCATTTTCTTCAGGGTGGCAATGTTTTCGTTCATAGTCCTGAAGGCTTCGTTGCTAGCCAGGCGTTTTTCGCTATTCGCTTTCAGCGCAGCTACCGGCACCGGATCCACCCAGGGAGTGTAATTAGCCTTTGGAATTTCGTCCCAGTTCAGGGCATCTTTATCCTTACGCTCTGCTACCTCATAATATGGATCTGGCAGTACGATATCGGAAGCAACACCTTTCAGCTGGGTAGAACCACCATTTGCACGGTAGAACTTCTGCTGGGTCAGTTTAATAGCACCCAGTGGCCCCAACTCCTTATTGGAATAGAACTCATCCAGGCTGAACATGCGCTGTACGGTACCCTTACCATAAGTAGAAGTGCTGCCGATGATCACCGCACGTTTGTAATCCTGCATAGCAGCTGCCATAATTTCAGAAGCAGAAGCGCTGTATTCATTTACCATGATCGCCAGCGGACCACCATACTGAACACTCTTGTCACGATCGCGCAGTACCATTGGCTCTCCGCTGCGTGACTTCACCTGTACAACCGGGCCTTCCGGAATGAACAGGCCGGCCATCTGCACTACATCCTGCAGGGAACCACCACCATTGAAGCGAAGGTCGAGGATGATACCTTCTACATTTTCAGCTTTCAGTTTCGCAATTTCTTTCGCTACATCTTCGGAGCAACGTGCACCGTTTCTGTCCTGGAAGTCTGCATAGAACTCAGGCAGGTAGATGTAACCAATTTTATGTTGACCACCGATTATTGCAGATTTTGCAAATGTTTCGTCCAGTACGATCTCATCACGTACAATAGAAACATCCTTGATCGTACCGTCTACACTCTTCACGGTCAGCTTTACCACGGTACCTTTTTCACCTCTGATCACCTTTACCGCATCCTCCACCGCATAACCGGTGATGTCCAGCGGCTCCTTGTCGCCCTGGGCAACTTTCAGGATCACATCATTTGCTTTCAGGTTACCTTCTTTCCAGCTAGGGCTACCTGTTACGATGCTAACGATTTTGATCTTACCATCTTCTTCACGCAGCTGAGCACCGATACCGAAGAATTTACCAGCCATCTGCTCTTCGAACGCTCTCTTTTCATCAGGAGGGAAGAAGTCAGTATGCGGATCCATAGTAGAGGTAATGCTATTTACATACGTGCTGAAGCGCTCATTGTCATCCTGTCTGTTTTTCAAACGGTCGAAGTAACGATCGTATACCTGTTTCACCTTTGCACGGGCATCGGCTTCCAGTTGAGCATCGGTCTTTGCCTTTGCTGTATCTTTCTTATCCTGCTTATCGCGGGCTTCTACCAGTTCAGAATATTTTTCCAGGGTACGGTATTTCAGCACCTTACGCCATGCTTCTTTACGCGCTGCCTCATCAGCAGGATAGTCGACCTTATCAGGATCCAGGGTTACCTTTTCTTCTTTGGAGAAGTCAAAAGGCTTGGCGAGGATTTCAGGATAGAGCGCTGCTGCTTCAGCGACACGTTTCTTAATCAGGTCATTGATTGCATTAAAACAATCCAGGGGTTCACCCATCAGTTCATTATCAATGTGAGTAGATAATGGTTTGAGGTTCTCGATATCACTCTTCAGAAAGAATTTCTTTTCACTGTCAAGGTTCTTGAGGAACTTGTCAAAGACTTCCTTTGAAAATTTATCGTCTATAGCCTTTGGCTGATAGTGCCCGTCTTTTAATATTTGCCCTACCAGACCAATGATTACTTCATTTTTGCCAGGGGGGTCTTCTTTACGCAGTTTGCTGAAAGCCAATACGCCCACCGAGATGGTAATCAGCATAACTGGTATAATCACTTTCATTCTTCTCATAGAAAATCCTAATTGAACATCATCAAATATAGCATAAAATTGCCCATTGTGCTAGAATGGCAGTCTTCTTTTAACAAAAGATTGAGAAACAGGGTAATGTAGCATAGGCGCTATTTTTAAAGGAGCTGGCGGCCACATTCACTTCGGTTATTTGCTACTAAAACCAGACCAATATCTTATAAAATTAAGGTTCCTGGTTGAATTTAACGATACCGCTTATCAGTTTTAAGTTATGGCATTTATTCAAATTATATATTTTTGCAGTGGTTTAAAAAACTGATTACGTGGATAATCCGGCTAACACTAAGAATGACCCTTACGCTTCGCTTCGTCTTCCTGAATTTAACTACTATCTAATTATTCGATTCGCGCTTGTCTTTGCCCTTACAATGCAGTTCATCATCATAGAATGGAAAGTGAACCTTCTCTCCAACCATGATCCTTTTGCACTTGGCCTGATAGGCCTTGCCGAGGTCATCCCGGCTGTATTGCTGGCTCCTTTTGCAGGGCACATTGTGGATAAGAGAGAGAAAAGAGGTATCCTGCTCAGGTGCGTTATCGCTTACGTTATCATTGGTTCAGGACTCTTCTTCCTCACCTGGGATAAGGCAGTGGCAGGTTACGATACCCACCATATCCTGATGGCTATTTATGGTCTGGTTTTCCTGGGAGGCATCGTCCGGGCCTTTGTAAGCCCGGCCAACTTCTCATTACAAAGTCTTATCGTACCCCGTACATTATATGCCAACGCCTCTACCTGGGCCAGCAGCGCCTGGCAGATAGGCAGTATGGCTGGTCCTGCACTGGGGGGCCTGCTGGTATATGCAATAGGAGTACACTGGTCTATGCTGCTGGTGGTAGCAGTGTTTTTACTGCCCCTGTTCAGCCTGATCATGATCAAACCCAAGCCTGTGCAATACTCCGCCAAAGGTGAAACGTTCCTGGATGGTTTGACGAAGGGGATGCGGTTTGTATGGAATACAAAAGTGGTGCTGAATGCCATGGCCCTGGATATGTTTGCAGTATTGTTTGGCGGGGCGGTAGCCATGCTGCCGGTGTTTGCATCCGATGTACTGCACGCCGGTGCGCTGGAATTTGGGTTACTCCGTTCTGCAGTAGCGGTAGGTTCACTGGTTACCATGTTCATCCTGGCTTACAAGCCACTGGTCCACAAGCCAGGTATCAAACTGCTGGCAGCAGTCTTCGGCTTCGGCATCTGTATTATCATCTTCGGCTTGTCGAAGAACTTCTATCTTTCCTTCTTTGCATTATTGCTGAGTGGCACCCTCGACGCAATCAGCGTAATCATCCGTCAGACCATTCTGCAATTGAAAACACCCGATGAAATGCGGGGTCGTGTGGCAGCTGTAAGCTCTATGTTCGTAGGTTCCTCCAATGAGCTGGGTGCCTTTGAAAGCGGGTTTATGGCCAGGATGATGGGCCTCGTACCATCTGTCGTGTTTGGTGGCTGCGTCACACTCGGGGTAGTGATTACCACTTATATCATTTCGCCGGCTATGCGTAAGCTGGACCTGAAGGCATAAACCTCTTTCTCATTTATTTCACTACATCCCGCAGCTTTTCCAGCACATAGAACACCGCAGGACAAATGGTACTGTTCAGGTAAGTAGTATTGGGCCGCTTCACAAACTCGTAGCTATCTGTATAAGGATAGTTCTCACAGTCACCAGGCCTTGCATCGTAGATGCTGCAATAATTGTCTGCCCCCAAAAACGGACAGGGACTGCTCTTCACCACATAATCCCCATCTTCGTCCAGGCGCAGGTACGTCTCGATAAACACCGATTCCCGCATACCCAGGTATTTTGAAATGCGCTTGATATCAGGCGTTTTGAACCTGGGACTGATCGATTTACAACAACCCGCGCACTGCAGACAATCAATGTGGCTGAAAGCCTCCTCATGCAGGTCCGGCAATAGTTTCTCCACCCCCCTACCCTTCTTGGTCTGTAGCTTCTGCAGAAACTGCTTATTGGCTTTTTGCTGCTCAGTTGCCCGCTGCTTCCAGTTATTTAGTAATGCATCCATTTGCTGCAAAGGTAATACTCTCCCTTGAACGACAATCATGTGACAATTCCCGGAGATATCCAAGGCACAATTATCACCACAATTTCCACAAGCCCGTGGCAGGTTTGGCCATTGCTAAAAAACAGAATACCTTTGCACATTCTTATTATCATACCTGCTTTCACATCATGAATCTTTTTGATATACAACAAAATGAGTTTGTAGGTCGGCACATTGGACCTAACGAAACAGAGACCAACCACATGCTGGAGACCATCGGTGTATCTTCGCTGGAAGCATTGATCAGCAAGACAGTACCAGGTGCAATCCGCATGAATCACCCGCTGGCAGTACCCGCGGCAATGAGTGAAAGTGATTATCTCCGTCATCTCAAAGAAGTATCTCTCAGGAACGAAGTATTCCGTAACTACATTGGTCAGGGATATTACGACACCATCACACCCAGTGTGATCCTGCGCAACATCTTCGAGAATCCAGGATGGTATACCCAGTATACTCCCTATCAGGCAGAGATTTCCCAGGGTCGTCTGGAAAGCTTGCTGAACTATCAGACAATGGTCAGCGACCTTACCGGTCTTCCAATCGCCAATGCATCCCTGCTGGATGAGGCGACAGCTGCTGCAGAAGCCATGAGCATGTTCTTCAGCGCACTGAACAAGGACCATGACAACCTGACCCGTCCTAAATTCTTTGTGGACGTAAATGTGTTCGCTCAAACCAAAGATGTAATCATCACCCGTGCTACTCCGCTGAATATCGAAGTAGTTAGCGGCGACTATAAAACTGCTGCGATTGATGAAACCTATTTCGGTGCATTGGTTCAGTATCCAAACAGCATTGGTGCTGTAGAAGACTACCAGGACTTTATCCAGAAGGTACACACTGCGGGTGCTTATGTAGCGATGGCTACCGACCTGCTGGCACTCACCATCCTCACCTCTCCGGGTGAACTGGGCGCTGATGCAGCACTGGGTTCCGCACAACGCTTCGGTGTTCCATTAGGTTTCGGTGGTCCGCACGCTGCTTTCTTTGCTGTAAAAGATGAGTTCAAACGCGCTATCCCGGGCCGTATCATCGGCGTAAGCCTGGATGCACAGGGCAACCGCGCACTGCGCATGGCCCTGCAGACCCGCGAACAGCACATCAAACGTGAAAAAGCAACTTCCAATATCTGTACCGCCCAGGCATTGCTCGCTAACATGGCTGCAATGTACGCTGTATACCATGGCCCTGCCGGTCTGAAAAATATCGCTACCCGCGTAGCTATCCTCGCCACTGCACTGGGTACCGCCCTGCAGGCAAAAGGTTATGCACTCGCAGCTACCAGCTATTTCGATACCCTCGAAGTATCTGTAAAAGCAGTAGCCGATATCAAGGCAAAAGCAGAAGGTGCCGGAATCAACTTCTTCTATCCCGGTACTGACAAGGTGATCATCTCTCTCGATGAAACCACCACCATCCAGGATGTGAATGACATCCTCGCTATCTTCGATGCAGGCCGCCTTCCTGCAGACAGCAACAGCCTCACCGCTACCGCTGTTCCTTCAGCACTGGTGCGTACTTCCGAATACCTTACACATCCTGTATTTAACAGCCATCACAGCGAGTCCCAGATGATGCGTTATATCAAGATGCTGGAAAATAAAGACCTCTCTCTCAACACTTCCATGATCTCCCTGGGTAGCTGTACCATGAAACTGAACGCTGCTACAGAAATGATTCCTTTGAGCTGGTCTCACTGGAGCAGGATCCACCCATTTGCACCTAAAGCGCAGACTGGTGGTTACCAGCAGATCGTTGATGAACTGGGCGAATACCTCTGCAGGATCACTGCTTTTGATGCCTGCAGCCTGCAGCCAAACAGTGGAGCACAGGGTGAATACGCTGGTCTGCTCGTTATCCGCAAATATCATGAAAGCAGAAATGAAGGTCACCGTAATGTAATGCTCATTCCTATCTCCGCTCACGGTACCAACCCTGCTTCCGCAGTAATGGCCGGCTTTAAAGTGGTGGTAGTAAAAGCACTGGAAAATGGTTATATCGATGTAACTGACCTGAAAGCTAAAGCTGCCCAGTATGCAGATAAGCTGGCAGGTATCATGATCACCTACCCTTCTACTTACGGTATCTACGAAGAAAGCGTAAAAGAAATCTGCGCTACCGTACATGAATTTGGTGGTCAGGTATATATGGATGGTGCCAATATGAACGCTCAGGTAGGTTTAACCGCTCCGGGCCTCATCGGTGCCGACGTTTGTCACCTGAACCTGCACAAGACATTTGCAATTCCTCACGGTGGTGGTGGTCCTGGCATGGGTCCGATCTGCGTGGCTAAACACCTCGCTCCTTACCTGCCTGGTCACGTAAGCCTGAATGATGGTAAAACAGGAAATGCAGTATCTGCAGCACCTTATGGCTCTGCAAGCATCCTGCTCATCTCTTATGCATACATTCGTCTCCTGGGTGCAGAAGGCCTGAAGAAAGCATCTGAAAATGCAATTCTGAACGCCAACTACATGAAAGCACGCCTGGAAAAATCATACGAAATTCTTTACAGTGGCAGCAATGGCACATGTGCACACGAGTTTATCGTAGACCTCCGTCCATTCAAAGCAACTGCCGGTGTAGAAGCGGAAGATGTGGCAAAACGCCTGATGGACTACGGTTTCCACGCACCAACCATGAGCTTCCCGGTACCAGGTACGATCATGATCGAACCTACTGAAAGTGAGGACAAAGCAGAACTGGATCGCTTCTGCGATGCACTGCTGGCTATCCGTGCAGAAATCAGCGCTGTTGAAACAGGTAAAGCAGACAAAGCAAACAACCCACTGAAGCACGCACCTCATACCCAGTTTGTGATCACTGCCGAAGAATGGAATCGCCCTTACGGCCGCCAACAGGCAGCTTACCCGCTGGAATATGTAAGACTCAATAAGTTCTGGCCTTCTGTAAGCCGTGTAAACAATACACATGGTGACAGAAACCTGATTTGTACCTGCGAACCCGTAAGTTCCTACGCAGAAGCAGAAGCTTAAGAGGAAAATAATTAACGTATACGCAAACGGCTAAAAGCGAATGCTTTTAGCCGTTTTTTTATTTATAAAAGAGAAAAACCTAATATTTTTTTGTTCACACACATACTAAAAGTGCTTTTCTGTCGTATTAAGACTTACTTATATTTAGAAAAATTTTACATATATTAGAAATTAGAAAAACCCTTATCTATGCAGGACTACTCTTTTATGACCATCGAGGAGATCTTCCTCCTTCAGGATGCGTTGAAAAAGAACAAAAGGCAAATCCTTAAGTTCATTTTGATTGGCCTTACGCTCGTGCTCATCGCAGCATATGTACCTCAGTTTTTTCTCAAGAGAAGGTATTCCGAAGAAGAAATCGATGCCACCATGTTCAGTTACAGGAACACATGGTTCTGGGTATGGTTACTCTCCTTTGTGCTCGTACTTGTCTTTGCCCTGATCAAGGTGACTGATGTACGGTACTTTACCATCAAAAAAGACCTGACCCTTCTCCAGAAAGGACAAATCAAAGTCCCCCTGGAACATGTGTATCAGGGTAACAATGATATGCAGACCAGCTTTATCGTAAAACAGGAAGGTGTAAGAAAAAGAAAACGCCTCTTTTACTGGATGCGGGGCAGGCTGGATGATTTTAAATCAGGACAGGAAGTAGAAATCATATACGGACGCTATTCCCGCATCATTCTCAACATCAGCAAAGCCTGATATCTTCAATACCAACCATATCAACTGCATGTAGCTATCAATTTTTACAAATACTGGTATCGGCTCATTACATATTTTATAAAAAATGACTGATAACCGAATACATAACCGGGGCAACAGGTATACTGTCTGCCCCGGTTTTTTTATACCTTTGGCGCTCTTAGATTCAATGGCTTATGAATATTGAACAGTTTCGTGATTTTTGCATCGCCCTGCCCGGTGTTACCGAAGAGTTTCCCTTTGGTGAAGAAACACTTGTGTACAAGGTGATGGGAAAAATGTTTACACTCACCAGCCTCGATAGCTTCGAAAGCATTAACCTCAAATGCGATCCCGAAATTGCTATTGAACTGCGCGAACGCTATGATGGTGTCTCGCCGGGTTATCACATGAACAAGAAACACTGGAATACAGTCGATGTACATGCCGGTATTTCTGATAAACTGATCTATCAGTGGATCAGAGATTCATACAATCTGGTAGTAGATTCACTGCCTAAGAAAACAAAAGAACTACTGAAAAATACATAATGCTTATGAAACGGATCTTATGGCTGTTTGCGATTGTTATCGCCTTTAGCACCAGGGTGAAAGCTATCAATGCAGATTCACTGTGGATGTACGAACACTACACCAAAAAAGAAGTATATATCCCCATGAGGGATGGTGTAAAACTGTTTACAGCCATTTATATACCAAAAGACAATACAGAAAAACACCCATTTCTGATGGTACGTACCCCCTACTCCTGTTCCCCCTACGGAGAAAAAGAGTTCAGACCTTTCTATGCCAGGTATACCAATACATACCTCCGGGAAGGCTATATAATGGTCATACAGGACGTACGGGGCCGTTGGATGAGCGAAGGTACCTTCATGGATGTTCGTCCTTATAATCCCGCTAAAAAGGGCAAAAACGAGATCGATGAAGCAAGTGATACTTACGACACTATCGACTGGCTGGTGAAAAACATCGCCAACAACAATAATAAAGTAGGTGTATTCGGTACTTCTTACCCTGGTTTCTACAGTACTATGGCAGCTTTGAGCGGTCACCCTGCCCTAAAGGCCGTGAGCCCGCAGGCACCGGTGACTGACTGGTACCATGGCGATGACTTTCACCACAACGGTGCATTCTTTGTTGCAGATGCCTTCTCCTTCTATACCAGTTTCGGCCAGCCAAGACCCAAACCTACCACTGTAGGCCCTAAAGGTTTCGATTATTTCACTACTGACGACAACTATGAATTCTATCTCAAAACAGGTGCACTCTCCAACTTCTCCAAACTGATGGGAGACAGCATTGCATTCTGGAATGACCTCATGCATCACGGTGACTACGATGCCTGGTGGAAAGCCAGAGATGTAAGACAATACCTGAAAGGTATTCAGCCGGCCATGCTGGAAGTTGGCGGCATCTTCGATGCGGAAGATTGTTTTGGTGCCTGGAATACCTACAAGGCGATTGAAAAACTGAGCCCTGATGCAAACAACCGTATCGTAATGGGCCCCTGGTATCATGGCCAGTGGGGAAGTCCTGACGGTACTCACCTGGGCAATGTGCACTTCGGTAGCAACACCTCTGAATACTATCAGCAGCATATCGAAGTACCCTTCTTCAATTACTACCTCAAAGGCAAGGGAACAGCTGCTGACATTGCAGAAGCAACCGTTTTCTTTACCGGCGAAAACCAATGGCGTAAGTTCAATCAATGGCCTCCCGCCAATGTACAGCCACAATCCATCTATCTGCAGGCCAATGGCAAACTGGATTTCTCCAAACCACTACCTGGCAGCAGCTTCTCCGAATACGTAAGCGATCCGGCAAAACCGGTTCCTTACACACAGGATGTGCATTTCTATCGTACTATCAATTACATGACAGATGACCAGCGTTTTGCTGAACGCCGTCCTGATGTAGTGACTTTTTCAACTGATGTACTGAAAGAAGACCTCACACTGGCAGGTCCGCTCACAGCGAAACTGGTGGTTAGCACCAGCGGTACTGATGCTGACTTTATAGTAAAACTGATCGATGTATTCCCCTACGATTTCAAATATGAAGACAAGGCGCAAAGCGAACATTACCGGGTACCCTCTTCCACCTATCCCATGGGTGGTTATGAAATGCTGGTAAGAGGCGAAGTAATGAGAGGCAAGTACAGGGAAAGCTTTGAAAAACCAGTTCCTTTCACGCCGGATGCGCCTGCTAACGTGGATTTTACCCTGCCTGATGTAGCCCATACATTCCAGAAAGGACACAGGATCATGGTACAGGTACAGAGCAGCTGGTTCCCGCTGGTAGATCGTAACCCACAGGTGTTTACAGATATCTATCACGCTACAGACAAGGACTTCAAAAAAGCGACCATCCGTATTTATCATGATGCGGGCCATCCGTCAGCGATAGAATTGCCGGTGTTGAAATAAAAATTAACTTGCGGTCGTTCAAATATGTAAATTTCGTAAGTCCATTACCATTGATAACTACTATTTTATGATCAAAAAAGCCCTTCTACTGGGAGCACTCGGCGTCATTTCCCTGAATGGATTTGCGCAAAAAAAATCTAAAAAGAACAAAGGCAAGGAGCAAACTGTTGTTCCTGCGGCACCTTTATTGCAAACTAAAATCGATACAGTAAGCTACGGCCTCGGTCAGGATATCGGAAATACCCTGAAGACACAGGGATTAGACAGCCTGAACCTGAACGTACTGAAGCATGCCATCGAGGATGCACTGAAGGACACTACCTTACTGGCAAAAGAAACAGCAAATATGAGTATTAGTAATTATCTCCAACAGATAAAAGCGGAAAAGATGCAAAAGAACAAAGAAGCAGGTGAAAAATTCCTGGCAGAGAATAAGACTAAACCAGGGGTGGTTGCACTGCCTAGCGGTTTACAATACCTGATTCTGAAAGAAGGTGATGGTCCAAAACCTACCGCCGCAGATAAGGTGAAGACACACTATCATGGTACACTGATTGACGGTACTGTATTCGATAGTTCTGTAGAAAGAGGTCAGCCAATCTCCTTCCCTGTGGGTGGAGTAATTAAAGGTTGGACTGAAGCACTGCAGCTGATGCCTGTAGGTTCCAAATGGAGGTTGTTTATTCCTTCTGAGCTGGCTTACGGTGAGCGCCAGGCAGGACCGAAGATCGGACCAAACAGCGCACTGATTTTTGATGTTGAATTATTAGGCATCGAGAAATAATAAATAAAAAAGAGGTTGTATCAAAAGTAACCTGAAGGCATTGAGAATTACATTAAATCCTCTCCGTCAGATCCCCGAATAAAATCCGGGACATTTTACTTTTGATACAACCTCTTTTTATTAATAACTTATTTCCAGATTCTCGGGCTTCGCTGCTCTATCATCATCAGGTCTGCCAGCGCCATTGCGGCTACTGCTTCCAGCACCACCGGTACTCTCAGCGCTATACACAGATCATGTCTTCCCTTCACACTAAATGCCTCTACCTGTCCACTCTTAATATTCAGGGTATGCTGCTCCTTAGGCGTGCTTGAAGTTGGCTTTACCGCTACACGGAATACCAGTGGATTCCCGTTCGTAATACCTCCTACTACCCCTCCTGCATTGTTGGTAGCAGTCTTTCCGCTTGCATCCAGGATCGCATCATTGTGTTCTATTCCTTTCATCTTCGCCGCTGCAAAACCAGCACCGAACTCAATGCCTTTGATGGCAGGAATAGCAAACACCGCATGCGCAATAGTAGATTCTACCGAGTCGAAGAATGGCTCTCCCAATCCAATAGGCAAGCCTTCTACCACGCATTCTACAATACCACCTACAGAGTCTTTCGCTGCAATTGCCGCTTCCAGTCCCTTTTCTGCATCAGGCAATCCCGCTACTTCTTTCAAAGTTGCAGTGACCTTAATGCTGTCACCCAGAATCTTCTTGGCAATTACACCTGCCGCTACCAGGTTCAGTGTGAGCCTGCCGCTGAAGTGACCACCACCACGGTAATCTTCAAAGCCACCATATTTATGCGTAGCTACAAAGTCCGCATGACCAGGACGTGGAAACTCACGCAGCTTCTCATAGTCAGTACTGCGGGTATTGTTGTTTTCAAACAAAATTGTAATCGGCGCACCAGTAGTATGGTCATTGAAAACGCCGGATTTTATGTAAGGCAGATCATCTTCCTTACGGGGTGTGGTGCCTTTAGCGCCCGCCTTGCGCCTGTCCAGATCTGGCAGGAAATCCTCCTGCTTCAGCGGAATACCTGCCGGTACACCGTCAATATTCACGCCTACACTAGCGCCATGCGACTCACCGAAAACATTCACCCGGAATAATCTACCGAAACTGTTCATTAGTATGCTGATTTATCAATGTCGTGTTAATGTACCTGACTGGTGGCTCCTTCCTTTTTTACCACACCGCCTAACTTCTGCAAATGTTCATAAAATTCAGGATAAGATTTATTAATCGCCTCCGCATCTTCAATCACTACCGGACCACTCGCCGTCAGTGCAGCTACTGCACATGCCATCGCAATCCTGTGATCGTTGTGAGAGCGAACGGTACCACCTGTGATACCCGTACCTCCATGCACCAGCATTTCATCGCCATGCAGTTCAATGCTGATACCCAGTTTACCAAATTCTTCCTGTAAAGTTTTACCACGGTCACTTTCCTTATGTGCCAGTCTGCTCACGCCCAGTATTTTCGTAGTGCCTTCGCAGTTAGCTGCCAACGCTACGAGCGGAGGGAACAGGTCAGGACAATCAGTCGCATCGAAATCAAACGCTTTCAACTGCTGCTTTTCCACATTCACAGTGAATACACCTGGCATCAGACCAGCGCCTGCTTTTTCCAGTGCTTCCAGAATCGCTTTATCAGATTGTGCAGACTGTGTATTGAGGTGGTGTACTTCTGCCTTACCAGCTACCGCAGCAGCTACCAGCAGGAACGCTGCACCGCTCCAATCGCCTTCTACAGTATATTCTCCGGCTTTGTATGCCTGTTTCTTACCAAAGGAGAACCGCTCAAAGTTTTCCTCTTTCACCTGTACACCAAACTGCTGCATCAGCTGCAGGGTAAGGGCGATATATGGTTTACTTTTCAGATCCTTCACAGTAATGGTTACATCCTCTGCAACAGCACCAAAGGCCATCAGCAAGCCTGTTAAGAACTGTGAGCTGAGTGAACCATCGATCGTGATATTCTTAGCCTGCAGGGGGCCCTGAATGTGCAAAGGTAGCTTGCCCTCGAGGGTGCTGATCTTTACACCCACCTGTGGTAAAACTTCTTCGAAGAAGTTCATCGGCCGGGTGGTCAGGCTACCATGACCATTGATGGTAATAGGTAGTGGAGAAAGAGAAGCGATCGGGGTAAACATGCGGATACCTAAACCCGATTCTCCACAATTGATTTCGTTACCGGCAGATTGTACCGGGTGAATACCATTGCTGCTGATCTCGATATAATCTTCCTGGCGGTTGATAGTTGCACCCAGTTTGCTGGCTACATCCAGTGCTGCGAGACAGTCATTGCTCAAACCCGGATTCCGGATAATGCTTTTACCATTGCTCAGCAACGCTGCGGCTACTGCCCTTTGCATAGCGCTTTTGGAAGGATTGGCTGTTACGGTGCCATTGATGCTGCCGGGTAATATTGTTACTTGCATGTGTGTGTTTGGTTGTTTATAGCTCCTCCAGCAACTGCTTCAGCGTTGCCAGCGGTACAGCCTTTGTATGCGCGCTACCTACCTGTTCCAGCAGCACAAAATTGATCGCATCCTTTTCCCGCTTCTTATCCAGTTTGAAGATATCATACATCTCCTCCTTGTTCGAAGTAAGGGTCACCGGCAGCTGGTAATCATTGATCAGCCTGATCAACCGGTTGGTTTGCTCCACCGGCAAAGTAGATAACTTTTCCGAGATCTTGGCAGCTGCCACCATCCCGATAGCTACGGCTTTACCGTGGGCGATGTTCTCAATTTTTTCTACTGCATGCCCCAGGGTGTGGCCGAAATTGAGCCAGCGGCGGGATGACTGCTCAAATTCATCTTCCAGTACTACCTTGGTCTTCAGCTCCACAGAGCGTTCCACCAGGTACTCCAGAACGGCAGGATCCTTTTGCATGGCCTTATCCCGGTTTTCTTCCAGGTAAGTGAACAAACTTGCATCCAGGATACAGGCATACTTGATAATCTCCGCAAAACCATTATGCCATTCTTCGTCAGGCATAGTCAGTGGCAGTGAGTAGTCAAACAGGATAAACTCAGGTTGCCTGGTAGTACCCAGCATGTTCTTATGTTTACCATGGTTGATCCCATTCTTGCCTCCGATAGATGCATCTACCTGTGCGAGCAATGTAGTAGGTACAAAACCTACCCGCATCCCGCGCATGTATATGCTGGCGGCATAACCCGTTAAATCCGTAGTCATGCCACCACCTATACCTACGAGCATCGTCTTGCGGTCAGCTTCCAGCTCTATGAGCCCATCAATAATCTGTTCGAGTACTTCCTCACTTTTATTCTCTTCTCCATCCGGAATCACCAGCTTCCTCCAACCCTGCAATTTCATTCCATGGTGTTTATCCACATTCTCATCCACTACCAGTACGGTACGGGATGGATCGGCGTAATTGCCCAGCTGGTAGAGGCTTTCTCCCAGGTAATATTTGGTAGCACTATGCTGGAACTGGTAAGATAATGTTCTCATATATAATTTATGGTTGTGCCTGATTGCTCAGGACGCCACTATTTTCCTTCGTTCATTACTCTGTTCTGTCTGTTGATGGACTCCAGGTGAACTGCATCGAAGTATTTCAGGATGAAATCTTTGGTCAGACCCAGTTTATCACCCTTTGCAATACCACGTTCCAGGATTTCATTCCAGCGGTTTGTCTGCAGAATGGTAACGTTGTTTTCTTTCTTGTAAAGACCAATCTTCTCAGCAATCTTCATACGGTTACCCAGCAGCAGCAGAATTTCATCATCGATCTGGTTGATCTGACCACGCAGCTTATCCAGTGCAGAGTTGAATTCTTTTACGTCAGTACGTTCGTGGCGCCATTTGATACCATCCAAAATTTCTGCCAGTCTTTCAGGAGTTACCTGTTGTTTCGCATCGCTCCATGCTTTGTCAGGATCGATGTGAGATTCCAGCATCAGACCATCGTAATCCAGGTCGATTGCTTCCTGACCGATTTCCTGCAGAATGTCACGACGACCACCGATGTGGCTGGGGTCACAAACGATTGGCAGTTCAGGCATACGACGCTTCATTTCGATTGGCAGGTGCCACATTGGAGCATTACGGTATTCAGTATTGCCATAGCTGGAGAAACCACGGTGAATCAGGCCTATCTTGGTGATACCGGAGTTACGCACACGCTCTACAGCACCTACCCACAGTTCCAGGTCAGGGTTGATTGGGTTCTTGATCAATACAGTTGTATCCACACCTTTCAGCGCATCAGCTACTTCCTGTACTGAGAAGGGGTTTACAGTGGTACGTGCACCAATCCACAAAATGTCTACATCATGTGCCAGCGCTTCTTCTACCTGTTGTTTAGTCGCTACTTCCACTGCTACCGGCAGGCCAGTCAGGGCTTTCGCTTTCTGTAACCATGGCAGCCCCTGTACACCAATACCTTCGAAAGATCCCGGACGGGTACGTGGTTTCCAGATACCAGCACGCAGTACATCTACTTTACCTGTCTTTGCCAGGCGCTGTGCGGTTTCAATTACCTGCTCTTCAGTTTCTGCACTGCAAGGGCCGGAGATGATCAACGGCTTCTTGTCTGAGCCCGGATCAGAGAACTTTGTGTTGGAGAGGATGTTTGCTAATACCATCGTTGTAGTTTTTTAGTCCACAGACTATAGTCGATAGTCCATAGTGTTTGATTTGATTATTGGTTTGTTACTATGAGCCATCGACTATAGCCCACGAACGATTGATTACTTATTTCAGAATCTTCCTGATCTTATTTGATTTCTGGATCAGTTTATAAAAAGCGTCATAATCTTCATTCTCCAGCAGGTCCTTCATCTGTTGCAG
This sequence comes from Chitinophaga silvisoli, assembly GCF_003412465.1. Classification (GTDB taxonomy): domain Bacteria; phylum Bacteroidota; class Bacteroidia; order Chitinophagales; family Chitinophagaceae; genus Chitinophaga; species Chitinophaga silvisoli. Next base: position 594,008 of record NZ_QTJV01000001.1, on the reverse strand, counting down.
CTGGTGGATATGTTCATCCAGTACATCCAGCACATTATGACGGTTATGCTTAAAGATGGGTACCCACATATCAGGGGAGCTTTTAGCCAGACGTACGGTAGATTCAAAACCACCGCTTGCCAGTTCAAAGATGCGTCCGTGCTCCTTTTCCTTTTGCAGTACAGTCAGCGCCAGGGCAAAGGAGGTGATATGAGAGATGTGCGATACGTAGGCAGTATGCAGGTCATGCTCTTCTGCATTCATATATACGAGGCGCATCTGCAATTTGTCTATCATATCTTCAACAATTTCTACGGCATCTTCATCACTGTTTTTCACATCGCACAGCACCATGGTTTTGTTGGTGAACAGGTTTGGTATAGCTGCTTCAGGGCCGGAATACTCCGTGCCGGCCATCGGGTGGGCAGCTACAAAGCGACCTCTGTGGGGATGACCGGCTACGAGTGCAAGGATCTTTTCTTTTGTAGAGCCCACATCCATAATCACCTGTTGTGGCCCCGCGTTGTCAAGAATCGAAGGCAGCACTTTCAGCAATCCATCTACAGGTATCGCCAGTATCACTACTTTGGATCGCTGCATCGCTGCTTCCAGGCTTGCTCCCTCATCGATAATATTGAGCTCCTGCGCTTTTTTAAGGTTGTCTTCGTTCTGGTCCACACCGATGATGTGGGTGGCTACCCCCTTTGATCTCAGGCTGATGGCCAGCGATCCACCGATTAAACCAGTACCTACTATCGTTACGATCATACGTTTGTCTGTTTATTTAATTGCCCTGATCCTTTGCAGCACCTCGTCAAATACTTTTTCATCTTTACAAAGGCTCACTCTTATATATCCGTTCCCGTTACTACCGAAGATCCCACCCGGCGTGATAAATACCTGTGCTTTCTGCAGAATTTCATCCGTAACTGTAAATCCGTCTTTTGCATCTGCAGGTATCTTAGCCCATACGAACATACCTACCTGGTCACGATCGAAAGTACAGTTCAGCAATTCCAGCAGTTCAAATACTTTTTTGCGGCGGCCTGTATAAATCTCATTCAGTTCAGCATACCACTCAGGCCCCAGTTCCAGTGCTTTTACAGCGGCCATTTGCAATGGCTGGAACATACCGGAATCCATATTGCTCTTGAAGCGCAGTACTTCATTAATCCATTCCTGTTTGCCTACCAGCATCCCCACGCGCCATCCCGCCATGTTAGACGATTTGCTGAGGGAGTTCAGTTCCAGCACCACATCCTTTGCTCCCGGGGTCTGCAACAGGCTTTGCGGCTGTGCATTCAGGATAAAACTGTAAGGATTGTCGTGGCAGATGAGGATATTATGCTCACTGGCAAATTTAACCAGCTTTTCAGCAAAGGCCGTGTTGAAGCGGGCACCGGTCGGCATGTGCGGGTAGTTTACCCACATCAGCTTTACCTTGCTCAGATCAGTTTTAGCCAGCGCATCCAGGTCAGGCAACCATCCATTTTTTTCTTCCAGGTCATAGTCTCTTACAGTAGCACCACTCAGGTTCACAGCGGAGCGGTAAGTGGGGTAACCCGGATTGGGTACCAGGGCCTCATCACCTTCCTGCAGGTAGGTCATGCAGATGTGCATGATGCCTTCTTTGGAACCGATCAGTGGCAGTACTTCTTTCTCAGGATCCAGGGCCACGCTGTAGTAGCGCTGGTACCAGCCGGCCATTGCCTGGCGCAGTGCCGGAATCCCTTTGTACCCTTGATAGGCGTGCGTATCAGGACGATGAGCATTTTCAGTCAGCGCCTCGATCACAGAAGGATGCGGGGGCAGATCAGGACTACCAATGCCAAGGTTAATCACTTTGGCACCAGCCCTGTTCATTTCATCTATTTCTCTCAGCTTTTTGGAGAAGTAGTATTCTTCTGTTTGTTGCAGCCTTTTTGCTACCTGTAAGTTCATATCGTATGATTGAAAAATAGGATTATAATGTTTTGCCTTTCTTGTAGATGCCGAGCACTTTCAGATGTTCAGTCAGCGGCGTGATTTTGCTGATGCCTTTCTGGAAAGTAGCCAGATCTTCGAATTCGAAATCGGCATGGAAATAATAATTCCATTCCTTGGTAGGCATTGGGAAAGACTGCAGTTTGCTCAGGTTAATACCTGCATTTGCTACCTGTGTCAGCACTTTTGCCAGGGTACCAGATTCGTTGGACGTCTGGAAGTATACAGATGCTTTGTTGGCATCTTCCGCAGGCTCTACACCATTTGGAGAGATAACCAGGAAGCGGGTATAGTTGTTCTTGATGGTGTGGATGTTTGGTGCAATAATTTCCAGACCATAAATTTCAGCAGCCAGCTTGCCGGCAATAGCCGCTGTAGTTTTCAGTTTCTTTGTAGCCACATGCTTCGCACTCAGGGCGGTATCCTCAGTTTCCACCAGCTTCATAGCAGGATACTTGTCCAGGAAGTCAGTACACTGCAGGAGCGCCATGTGATGGGAATGTACTTCCCTTACATCTTCCAGTGCGGTACCAGGTAATGCCATCAGATGCTGCTTGATGTGGAGGTAGATCTCTCCTATCACATGCAGATTTGAGTTTTTCAGCAGCGTGTAGTTTGGAAGAATACTTCCGGCAATCGAATTTTCGATGGCCATCACACCCGCATCAGCTACCTGCGTTTTTACTTTCTTAATCAATTCTGCGAATGAAGCACAACATTCGATCGTTATATCCTTTCCATAGTATCCTTGTGCCGCTATTTGGTGAAAACACCCTTCGAATCCCTGAATTGCGATGTGCATCTTATTGTGGTTTGTTTATGTTTGATAGTTGCTACAACAACTACCGGATAAAATGAAAAAGGGCCCCGGTTGAGCCGGGACCCTTTTAAGTGCAGTTATATGTTTAGTGCATTTTTTACAAAAGAGTCCCGGCCTTTACGACGTAAAAGAAAAAGTAAAAAAAGTAAAAGAAGTAAAGACTGAAACGACGTAACATAGATCAAGTTATTAGAAAAAAAGAAGGCCTCCCTTATCGGGAGGCCTTTTTGTTAGTTTCTTTTTATGTTTAAGTACTACAAACGACCTCCCTAATTCTGGTACCAGAAAAAGTAGAAACCATAAAAGTAACCAAAGGTTGTTTGCTGTATCATAATTTGCTGAATTGCCCAACAAAAATACATCAGGATTTGAATTGTCCAAGCACTTTTGTAAAAAATTATATTCTATTCAATAAACAGGCACAATTTCAACGATTTATTCAAAAAGAAGGGCCTGGCTGCCCCAATAGGTAAAAAAAAACCGCCCTGCGGTTGCAGAGCGGTATATAAAAAGCTATTATTTGCTTTGTCAGGTAAAGATTAGTGCTTAGCAGCAGTATCTTTTGCAGCAGCAGCAACTGAATCAACAGCAGCCTTAGCGGTATCAGCTTTAGCAGCGATTGAATCGTTAGCAGCGTTAGCAACTGAATCAATGTTCTGAGTAGTTGCAGCAGCAGTTGAATCAGTAGCAGATTCGCTAGCGCCACCGCCACAAGCAGTTACAAATACACCCAGAGCCAGAGCTAAGAAACCAATTTTCAGTGCGTTCTTCATTTTTTTATTTTTTAGGTTTTTTGAAATATTGTTTCTTCTTTATACCTGGTTCGAAGAAAGGTAACCCAGCTTTTCAGAAATATTTTTAAAAAAATCTCTTTTTCCTATAAAACACCCTATGGGCAAGGTTTTTAATTATATAATTTATAAGTTTATATGAAAAAAGATTGCAGCCTGCATCTAACATCTGGCTGAAAACTTATTTTTTTTCCCCTACTTTGGGTTACCAAAGCGATATAATAGTATTAATAAGTGAAGCATAATCTGAACATAGAAAGGGATCGGGAATTATTACTGGGACTGACCCGGAATGACGATAAAGCGCTGTCTACCATCTACGTGGAAAATTTTCCAGCAGTATTAAGGATGGTACTACAGCACAAGGGTTCTGAGGATGATGCGAAAGATCTTTTCCAGGAGGCCATGATCGTACTGTATGAGAAAGCACAGACAAGTGAATTCGATCTATATAGTAAGCTCAAGACCTATTTATACGCCATCTGCCGCCACCTCTGGCTCAAAAAGCTCCAGTCAGGCAGCTGGCAACTCTCCCTGCCGGACGAACTTGAAGAAGTATTACCGGCAGACAACCACATGGAAGACCATGATAAAAAGGACGAACAGTTCCGCATCATGGAGCAATCTATGGGTAGCATGGGAGAACCCTGCAAAACCATCCTGGAAGATTACTATATCAGGAAACTCTCTATGGCGGATATTGCAGAGAAATTCGGGTACACCAACGCTGAAAATGCGAAGAACCAGAAGTATAAGTGCCTGATGCGGTTAAAGAAACTCTTTTTTGATAAATATAAATTATAGGGCCCGGCACAGGACCCGCAAAGTGGTTTACAGGCGATGAATGATTCAAATTTAATACGTGACATTGAACGCTATCTGGAAGGCGACATGAATATGCAGGAAAAAGCTGCATTTGAAAAGTTATGCCAGTCCGACCCGGTAGTAAATGAGCAGTTGAAAGCCCATCAGCACATTACGGCACAGCTGGAAAGTTACGGCCGCAGATTGGCGCTACAGGAGAAAATGGACCAGATCCATGCCTCCCTCGATATGGACATGCTGCGCAATGCAGCTACCCCTGCCCCGGCCAGAGTCATCTCCTTCCGCAGAAGGCTGCTGACAAACGTTGCTGCTGCAGCATGTATCGCACTCGTTACCTCACTTACTACCATTGCCCTCATCCAGAAGGCAAACAGGCAGAAAACAACCGCTCAATATGAGGATGTAAGAAGAGTGCTCAACAATATACAGCGCTCTCAGAACGCCCTTATCAACGATATCAACAATAAGAAGCGTGTACCTGCCAACCCCGGCACTTACGGAGGCACAGGTTTTGCCATTACCGATAATGGTTATGTGGTTACCAACTACCACGTAGTAGCCGGTGCAGACTCTATCTATATCCAGAATACAAAAGGTGAAGCCTACAAAGCTACCAGCGTATTCGAAGACATTTCAAGCGATCTGGCCATCTTAAAGATTACAGACAGCACCTTCAGAAGCCAGCCTATTCCTTACTCCGTAAAGTTCCAGAAAGCCCTGCGTGGCGAGAAGGTCTTTACACTGGGGTATCCCCGTGATGAGATTGTTTATGGAGAAGGTTATATCAGCGCTCAAACCGGTTTCAACGGTGACTCTGCCGCTTACCAGGTATCCATTCCTGTAAATCCGGGTAACAGTGGTGCACCACTGATGGATGCAAAAGGTGATATAGTAGGTATCGTAACAGGAAAACAAACTACTGCCGACGGTATCGCCTTTGCAGTGAAATCAGCACAGCTGAAGCGCCTGCTGGAAGAAATGCCTAAAGAGAAAATGGGTAAATGGAATCACAAGAATCGTCTGGAAAACCTGACCCGCGTAGAGCAGATCAAAAAACTGGAAGATTTCGTATATATGGTTAAAGTATACAACTGATAAAATATTTTTTCTATTGGCCTCTGCAACCAAAACGGCCACTCTGGATTCAGGGTGGCCGTTCTTTATTTATAAAACCATAGGCTGGTAATGATAAAACCCATAAAAAGATCTTTGTTACTTAAAGCCCAAAGACCCTTTTATGGGTTTTTATAAATTTCTTTCCTTTATAACCCTACTTCTTCTTCCATGCCTTGTACTTATCCGTAATCCAATACATCAGGTCTTCCGTCGGCATCATCCTCAGGGTATCGTAATCCGGATAATTCTCCATCATAAACAATTTCAGGCTATCCCCCTTCAAACTCGTTACCCTGCTCACAAATAATGGTGTATACCTTGAATCGATGTATTTATCTTTCTCCGCCTTCGCATAAATCTTCTTGAACTCACGCTTCTGTTTCTCCTTTCTTGAATACCTGGTAAACGGACTAAATACAATCCCTGCGCCTACCGGTGTACTGCCACCTGCCAGCGGCTTGTTGGGATTATCCAGGATATACCCAAACTGATCACGCCTGTTGATAGAGTCCAGCTGGTAAGGCGTATACTTCGTGGTCACCTCTACCCCATGCAATTGCCTGCTCTCTACTACCAGGTGGATCTCCCTTGTCTCAGTACCAGTTTCCGCACTCACGACCAGACTATCCGGATTGTACCCCAGGAAACCAAACACCACCATGTCACCCTTTTTCGCTGATATCTTATAAAAACCGCCCTTATCAGAATAGGACCTTCGCCCGGTGGTCTTGTTTGTAATACTAGCATATGGTAAAACCAATCCATTCTCCTTGTCTACAATCGTACCGGTCAGGGTAACCTGTGCCTGGCTCTTTTCTGCCAGTAAACTGCAAAGTACCAGCAGGAGCAATAAGGGCAATCGTTTCATATATCTGTTCTGTTTATTCCACCAAGTTCCTTAAAAAAAACAAAAAATCCCCCCGTTGCCAGGAGGATTTTGCATGATTATTTTGCCACAGTAAAGCAAGATAACTCAACTGGCACCTCTTATCACCTGTAAAAGAATGGCTATTATAGCTATCACCAACAGGATGTGAATTAATCCACCTGCGGAATATACGAAGAAGCCTAACAACCAACCGATAATAAGTATTACTGCAATGATATATAAGAGACTTCCCATTTTACACAGATTTAAGCATTTTAATAACTTCATCCCTGCTCTTGCCCAGCTTTTGCTGGATCTTTCCGATCAGACGGTCCTCCTGTCCTTCTTCATACAGCAGATCATCATCTGTCAGGTCTGCGTATTGTTGCTTTATCTTGCCCTTAATCTCGTTCCAGGCACCTTTAATTTGTAAAGTATCCATAACATTAACTTTTTTGGGTGAAACAATGCTTTACAAAATCCAAAGACTATGCCAGAGGGGATGCCAGTTATCAATAGGCTACTGCTGTGATGGCTGTACTAAATACCTTCTCTTCCCCCGGTTCCAGGGTCACCAGCCCCATGCCGTTATTAAAGGCATTTGGCGCACCGGTAAGGTGCTCTATCGCAATACTGTTGCGGTGAGCAGGGATATAAATCTGTAAAATCGGATAACAGGGTTCAGGGAAAAAATGAATCAATACCCGCTTCCGCGGATCCCGCAGGGTGGCCAGGGCACTATGCCTGCTGAAATCCAGCAGGAAACTGTTGTCCAGCGGTATTCCGGCCAGACTTTGCGCTTCCAGGAAACGGTCATAGGGCAATACATTGCCTGTAGGTATCAGTTGCGCATTAAATTCTACTATTTGTTCCGAAGCAAATTGCAATTCCAGCTCATCGACAGGAGTTCCTGTACTAAAATAAGGATGCCAGCCATCCATGACAGGAATCGCCACTTCAGCATTATTCAGTATAAAAGTAGAGATCCGCAGCTGCTGGCCTGGTTCCAGGTGATATTTTACTTCACAGTCATAAGGAAAAGGGTAACCCGCATCATTCCCTGTATAAGTATGGCGCAATGTCAGCACAGCACCTTTTTCACTGGCCTCCTTACTGACTACCTCAAACGGTACATCGTAGAGCAAACCATGAATGGCGCTGCCAGACGTAGAGAGTGTTTTCCCGATAGTATATTCCTGCTCCTCCCAGCGGTAAGTACCTGCAGGAATACGGCATGCAAAAGGACTCAGTTTCGCGCTTTTGTAATATTCAGGCAGGTTTACCTTATAATCTTCCAGGCTTTCATAACTATCAATGACGTTCAGGAAACCTTCGCCATGCGGTATTTTGAAAGCATGCAACAATGCACTGTGTGCTGGGATGATTTCTGCCTGTGTGCCGGTATCACCATCTATGAGAGCAATGATATCGAACCCTGCCTGATGGATAGATTGAATAGAAAACATAGCGCTATATCAGTTTACGTTTGCAATAGTGTCGTTACCGACCAGGTGTTGCACGCCCCGGCCGCACATACTTCCAAGTTACGCAAACTTTGCGGGCAATTAAAACTGACAGCGATACAGCGCTTCTACTTAAAAAAAATAGCTCCTGCCACGCGGCAGGAGCTATTCATGTAAAAAATAAAATGACTATCAGATATACTGATTGATGATATTTTCTAACCATTCCTGTTTGCCACTGATCATCTTTGGTTCGCCGTTAGCAATTGCAAAACTGCGCAAATCTTCCAATGTCAGTTTTCCATCTTCGAATTCCTTTCCTTTACCGCTGTCGAAAGATGCATAACGGTCTTTACGGAATTGTTTGTAAGGAGACTGCTCCAGAATCTTTTCTGCAACGATCGCAGCACGGGCAAATGTATCGATACCACCGATGTGTGCATGGAAGAGATCTTCCAGGTCTGTAGAGTTACGACGTGCTTTCGCATCAAAGTTCACACCACCACCTGCAAATCCACCAGCTTCCAGGATCACCAGCATTGCTTCGATCAGGTCATTCAGGTTCATTGGGAACTGGTCAGTATCCCAGCCATTCTGGTAATCACCACGGTTCGCATCAATACTACCCAGGAAACCGGCATCGGCAGCTACCTGCAGTTCATGCTGGAAGGTATGTCCCGCCAGCGTAGCGTGGTTAACTTCGATATTCAGTTTGAAATCCTTGTCCAGACCGTAATGACGGAGGAAACCGATTACAGTTGCAGAATCGTAATCGTACTGGTGTTTAGTAGGCTCACAAGGTTTAGGCTCGATGAAGAAAGTACCTTTGAAACCCTGTTTACGTGCATAATCACGCGCTATGCCAAGGAATCGTGCCAGGTGTTCCTGCTCACGCTTCATGTTGGTGTTCAGCAGGGTCATATAACCTTCACGGCCACCCCAGAATACATAGTTTTCCCCACCCAGTGCAATGGTTGCATCCATGGAGTTCTTTACCTGTGTACCTGCGTACGCCACTACAGAAAAGTCAGGATTAGTGCTGGCACCGTTCATATAACGGGGATTGCTGAATACATTCGCTGTACCCCAGAGCAGTTTTACACCACTGGCTTTTTGTTTTTCTTTTGCATACTCTACGATTGCCTGCATACGGCTTTCATATTCAGCAATGTTAGCCCCTTCGTCTACCAGGTCCACATCATGGAAGCAGTAGTAAGGAAGACCCAGTTTGGTGATGAATTCAAACGCTGCATCCATCTTGTCTTTTGCACTCTGCACAGCATCCGGAGCGGTGAGCCATGGAAATTCTTTGGTACCAGGACCGAATGGGTCGCCACCAGTTCCGCAGAAGGTATGCCAGTAAGACACCGCAAAGCGGAAGAGTTCTTTCATGGTTTTACCACCAATCTTTCTGTTCTCATCATACCATTTATAAGCAAATGGATTGTTTGACTGAGGACCTTCATAGGCAATCTTACCAATGCCTTTGAAGTATTCCTTGTTTCCTAAAGTAATGCTCATTGTCAATGTTTTTTTTGATCCTAACGTGTAATATATGTGTGTGTGTCTTTGAAAGTAAAATTCAATTCCTCAAGAGTAGAATTACAATCCAAAGCAGTTAATAACTAAATAATTCTCTTCAGACCCTCTACCCATTCCTCATAAATACCTTTATATGCACTATTCGTCTCCGGTTCTATCGTAGCCAGGCACTCCATACCCTTAAACGCATCTTCCACCGCATACAATCCTGCTCCTACACCCGCCGCTCTCGCAGCCCCCTGTGCACCATCCGTATTGTACAACTCAATCACCACATCGGCAGTATTTGCAAATACCTCTCTGAATAAGGGACTCAGGAACATATTCGCATGCCCTGCCCTTACCCGCTTAATTTGCAATCCCATATCCTGCATAATATCCATACCGTATTTCAGCGCAAATACAATTCCTTCCTGAGCCGCCCGCAGCATATGCTCCCTGCCATGAATATTGAAGTTGAGGCCTTTGAACTCCGCACCAATTTCCTTATTCGCGAGTATACGCTCTGCCCCATTGCCAAAGGGGTAGATCTTTAACCCACGTGAACCAACAGGAGCCACAGCTGCCAGTGCATTCATCTCTTCGTAAGATGGCTTGCCTACCAGGTTGCGCATCCAGCTGTTCAGAATACCTGTACCATTCAGGCACATTAACACACCATTACGATGCGCTGCTGCCGTATCATTCACATGTACGAAAGTATTTACCCTGCTTTGTTCATCAAATGCAATATGATCATGCACTGCATATACCACACCCGAAGTACCTGCGGTAGTCGCCGCTTCGCCAGGCTGTAATACATTCAGTGAAAAAGCATTGTTTGGCTGGTCGCCCGCACGGTAAGTAACCGGCGTACCTGCTGCTATTCCCAGCAAAGCCGCTGCCTGCGCAGTCACCTTGCCCTGTACACCAAACGTAGGTACTACATTGGATAACAGCTTCCCGCTGATACCATAATGTTTCAGCAACACCGGCGATACCTGGTGCATACTGAAATCCCAGAAAATTCCTTCGGACAAACCGGAGATGGTAGTCGCTGCATCACCCGTCAGGCGCATAGCAATGAAATCGCCCGGGAGCATCACCTTGTCAATGCGCTCATAGATGCCAGGTTCATGCTCCTGCACCCAACGTAATTTAGAAGCTGTAAAATTTCCGGGGGAGTTTAAAAGATATTGCAGGCACCAGTTAGGACCCAGCTTCTCAAAAGCCGTATTTCCTATTTCAACAGCCCTGCTATCGCACCAGATAATTGCAGGACGCAATACCTGCTGGTCCTTATCCACACATACCAGCCCATGCATCTGATAGGCAATACCTATCCCTGCTACAGCCGATCCTTCAAAAGGGTGAATTTGTTGTAATTGCTTTGTCGCATGCTGAACTTCCCGCCACCACATCTCAGGGTCCTGTTCTGCCCATCCCGCCACCGGGGCATGCATAGGCATTTCCTGGGCAGGGCTGATCGCCGTAGCCACACATTTGCCTGTATCAGTATCCAGCAGGGCTGCCTTCACTGAAGACGATCCGATATCATAACCAATCGTATACCTCATAACGCTTGCAGGTTTATAAAAAAGAAGAGGTTGTATCATAGATACAACCTCTTATCAAAAATCTCTTACCAGAAAATGGTATATAATGCTACCAGGATACCACAAATCAAAATCGCTGTAATTGCAAATGGCATTGAAGTCCTGAACATAGAAGGATCCACTTCCAGCCCTTTGGACTCATCTACTACCTCAGCACCAGCTACCTTCACCTTAGCAGGGGCAACCAGTGAAATCAGGATCATTGCAATCACGCACACTACGAATACAATACCCATACGATCCAGGAACGGAATTTCATACACACCGTTTGCTGCAGGTACGGAGAATCCGATGCCACTCAAACCGGAAAGATCAGCCCAACCTGGCAGGAACTTCAGGATGATAGACAGTGCAAAACCACCGATCATCGCAAACAAGGCTGCTCCTGAAGTAGTACGTTTCCAGAAGAATCCCAGCAGGAACATCGCAAAGATGCCCGGAGATACGAAGCCAGTGTATTCCTGTATAAACTGGAAGCCGCCTTTCTTATCAATACCCAGGAACGGAGAGATGATAATGGCGAGGATCATGGCTACGATCACTACAATTTTACCAGTACGCACCACGTGCTTTTCATCTGCATTCTTCGCAAAGTGTTCCTTGTAGATATCCAGTGTAAAGATGGTAGAAATACTGTTTGCCTTACCAGCCAGGGAAGCTACTACCGCAGCAGTCAGCGCAGCAAAAGCCAGCCCTTTCATACCGATTGGCAACAGGTTCATCAACACCGGGTAAGCATTGTCAGGATTGAGTTCACCACCCTTCACCATCTCTGCCTGGAACAAACCGCGGCTGTGCAATACATAAGCAGCGATACCAGGTATTACCACGATCAGTGGCATCAGGAGCTTCAGGAAACCTGCAAACAGCAGACCGGAACGCGCTGTTTTCAGATCAGCACCCAATGCACGCTGCGTAATATATTGGTTACAACCCCAATAGTTTAAATTTACAATCCACATACCACCTACCAGGATAGACAACCCAGGCAGATCCAGGTAATGAGGATCCTTTCTGTCCAGGATCATATGGAAGTGATCACCGGCATGTTCTGTCATCAGGTGGAACCCATTTAATACACCAGTTGTCCCAAAGTGCTCTGATACCAGGTTCAGGGCCAGGTAAGTAGTAGCCAGACCACCCAGGATCAGGAAAAACACCTGGATGACATCTGTATAACCAATCACCTTCATACCTCCCAGCGTAATAAACACCGCGAAGACAGCCAGCAGGATCATACAAACATTAAAGTCAATTCCTGAAATGGTGTTGATCGCCAGGGCACCCAGGTACAGTATGGAAGTCAGGTTCACCACTACATAAAGCAGCAACCAAAACACCGCCATAATGGTACTCACCGTTTGATTATACCTGCGCAGCAGGAACTGCGGCATCGTATAAATCTTGTTTTTCAGATAAATAGGGAGGAAAAACACAGCTACGATAATGAGGGTAGCAGCCGCCATCCATTCGTAAGTGGAAATTGCCAAACCTATATTAAAACCGGAACCGGCCATACCAATAAACTGCTCCGCGGAGATGTTGGATGCAATCAGGGAAGCACCAATGGCCCACCATGTGAGGGATCCTTCTGCCAGGAAAAAGTCTTTGGAGTCAGTAGTTTTTCGTTTCTTTTTCTGGTAGATATATATACCGTAACCGGCAACTATCGCGAAATACACCAAAAAGACGACATAATCGAGGAATTGTAAACTCTTTTGCATAAAATCAACGTGGTATAAAATAAATGTTGGTCAATATAGTAACATTTTTATTAAACGTAAAATTTACATTTAAAAATTATTTCAGTGGGTGGAGTTGATCATGGTTATTCTCTTATAAGGATATCGGCCAGTTGTGCCCCGATAGCCGTTCCAATTGCAACGCCCATACCGCCCATTCTTACGCCCAGCGCGATTCGGGCTGAATGACGGCGGATTACCGGCTGCCGGTTCTGGCCAAAAGCCATGATGCCCGCCCAGCGGTCAGCAATATTAAACGAAAAACCCGGCAAAATAATATGGCGTAAACGGTTTTCCAGTTCTGTATGAATATTGGGATTTAATTCAAAAGCCGTGCTTCGCTCTCCGGCAAAGTCCATATTACGACCTCCCCCAAAGAGGACACGCCCCTCCAGCTCACGGAAGTAATAATAGCCTTCATCCATATGGTAGATGCCCTTAAATGGTAGCCCGGGTATTAGATCGGTAATCAATACCTGCCCCCTGCCAGGCACCACATCCAGCTCAGGAAGGATGTCTTTTGTAAAAGCATTGGTACAAATACCTAATTGCCTGGCCTCAAAAACATATTCTCCCACTAATACCTGTATGGTGTCTTCCTTTTCAATGATCTCACTGATCGTGCAACCCGTTTTTATCTCCACACCATAAAACAAGGCCAGGTCAATCAACCTGCGCATCATCTTCCCCGTATGCAGCTCTCCCTCATAATTATTCCGAATCAGCCCCTTTACATAATCAGCACTAAATCCAAATTCATTGGGTACATACGTAAATGCATTCCCACCCAGCAAAGGCCGCAATAACTCATTCATGCGATCAATTTCTGACAAGGCCGGGAGTTCCTGCTCTCCGATCAGCTCATAACTCCCGTTCTCCCTGTAATCCATGTTTTGATCGCCTATACGATGCCGCAATGCCTGCAATCCCTTCCATCTTAACTCCAGCAAGGCCAGTACATCATCAGCAGGCATATCCCGCAGATCCGCCAGCAACTCGGTCAAACTTCCGATACAGGCAAAACCTGCATTCTTTGTACTCGCCCCCGTGGGCAACACCCCCTTCTCCAATACAAGTACACGGGCCTGCGGCTGCGCTTCGCGCAGACTGATCGCCGTGGATAAACCCACGATACCACTGCCGGCTATTATGTAATCGTATTGAAGAAGAGATTGTTTTTCCCAGTAGCTGAGCATATAAATATCTTTTAGATCACCAGCACTACCTTGCCGCTCACATGACCTGTTTCCACCGCTTCATGCGCTTTCCCCACATCTTCCAGCGGGAACGTCTGATCCACCTTTACTTTCAGATCGCCACTAGCCAGCAAGGCTGCCACCTGCTCCATTCTCTCACCTGACGGACTTACCACCATCCACTTTACCCGCACATTTTTGGCAGCCGCTTTTGCAAGAATGGCCGGATCATCTTTATACATGGAAGGCAGGCATATCAACACGCCTCCGGGTTTCAATACATCTATAGAGCGGAGTGAGTTCTCTCCACCAATACCATCCAGCACTACATCCATATCATTTACGGCGGCAGCAAAATCCTGTGCTTTATAGTCCAGTGCCAGATCCACACCCAGTTCCTTCAGCAAACCATGATTCTGCTGCGAAGCAGTACCCACCACATACGCCCCCTTCCACCTGGCCAGTTGTACTGCTATATGGCCTACACCACCGGCAGCTGCATGAATCAGTATTTTTTGTCCGGCACTAAGACCTCCCTGGTCAAACAGTGCCTCCCAGGCAGTCAGTGCAGCCAGTGGTGTTGCAGCAGCTACCTCATTGCTTACAGAAGCTGGTATCAGGGCAAATTCATCCTCCTGTACTATTGCGTATTCCGCATATGCATTGCCGGCATGTGGGAAATTGCTCATTCCAAACACACGTTCATTTCTGTCAAATCGGCTTACACCTTCTCCAAGACTCACCACTTCTCCCGCTATATCCCATCCCAGGATGGCAGGAAGCTCCAGTTCTTTGGCAGGCAGACCTTTGCCTGTACGGGTTTTATAATCAACAGGGTTGATACCTGCGGCGCGTACTTTTATGAGTAATTGACCTGCAGCCGGCAGGGGTACCGGTATTTTTTCGATAGTCAGGTTACTGGCGGGGCCAAATTCCCGCAGCAGGGCTGCGCGCATGAGATTGCTCATCTTCCGGAATTATTTATCTAAATGTAATTAAAAGGGGCAAAATAAAACCTCCTGCGTAATACAGGAGGTTAATTTCTTGTTACCAGTTATGTGGCGATCGCTTATACTAAATAACCAAATAAGTTATCGTCCTCATTCAGTGCAGTATAATGTATACCGTACTTCTTAAAGTTTGCCACCAGGATATCGTAATCCTCCTTCTTTTTCAGCTCCACACCAATCAGGGCAGGACCTGTTTCTTTATTATGCTTCTGGATAAATTCAAATCTAGTGATATCATCATCAGGACCCAGCACATGATTCACAAATTCTTTCAGTGCGCCAGGACGCTGTACAAAGCGGATGATGAAGTAATGTTTAAGCCCCTCATACAGCAATGACCTTTCTTTGATCTCCTGCATGCGGTCAATATCATTGTTACCACCACTCACCACACACACTACTTTTTTGCCTTCGATCTCTTTTGCAAAATCGTCCAGTGCTGCAATAGACAGGGCACCCGCAGGTTCCACCACGATTGCATCTTCATTATACAATTTCAGGATGGTCGTACAGATCTTACCTTCTGCTACCGTGTGCATTTTGTCCAGCACATCTTTGCAGATTTCGAAATTCAGCGTACCTACCCTCTTTACGGCGGCACCATCTACAAAGCGCTCAATTTCTTCCAGTGTCACAGGCTCACCTTTTTCCAGTGCAGCTGTCATAGATGCAGCTCCCTTAGGTTCTACCCCGATCACTTTCGTATGCGGACTGTATGTTTTAAAATACGTACCGGCACCGGCAGCAAGTCCGCCCCCACCGATAGGTACAAAAATATAATCGATATGTGACTGGTCTTCCAGTACCTCTACAGCTACTGTACCCTGTCCTTCTATGATCTTGGGATCGTCAAAAGGAGCGACGAATGTCATACCATGTGCTTTGGTAAATGCCTGTGCTTCGGCAGCACAATCATCAAATGTATCTCCCACCAGTCTGATCTCAATATTATCTCCGCCAAACATATTTACCTGGTTCACCTTCTGCTTGGGGGTAATAATCGGCATGAAAATTACACCTTTAATATCCAGCTGACGACATGCATACGCTACACCCTGGGCATGGTTGCCCGCACTGGCACAGGTTACACCTTTGGCCAGCAGGTCTTTTTCCAGACTGCTGATCTTGTTGTAGGCCCCCCGCAGTTTATACGAGCGTACGATCTGCATGTCTTCCCTTTTCAGATAAATATCAGCATTGTACCTGCGTGACAATGTTGGACTATAGGTCAGGGGTGTTCTGTTCACCACTGGCTTCAACTTCACCGCTGCATCGAGAATATTGAGCGGATTAACACTTGTTAATACCTGAGACATGTGATTGAGATAAGAATTGAGGTTGTATCAAAAGTAATTTGATGGCTTTTAGAATTCAATTAAAGAAGATTCTCTCCATCAGGGATCCGGATAAAATCCCGGAAATTTTACTTTTGCTACAACCTCAAAGAATTGATTATAGTTTATTAGATACTCTCTGCCTGATGTGAACCTGGCTGTCCGTGCGTATAATCCACTTCTGCCAGATCATCTGCTTCCTGTTCAGACAGATTTTTCAAATGATCATGGAAACGACGACTCCATTTCACGATTGCAACGCGACCGCTTTTGGAATATTCGATCAGTCCATAAGGTGCCAATTTCGCCTGCAGCGCTATCAGCTCCTCCTGGTGACCTGTCTTCTCCAGTACAAAGTATTCGTCTGTAATAGTCAGGATCCTTGCCGCATTTTCACGGATCAGCTTTTCGATGCTACCGTTCTTCAATGCTTTTGTCGATATCTTATACAATGCCAGTTCCTGATACACTACTTCATCTTCATCGTGTACGAATGCACGGTGTATTTCCACCAGGCGCTCGATCTGACCAACTACTTTATCCAGCAGTGATCTTTCAGCAAGTACAGTGATGATGAACTTATAAACACCTTCGATCTCCGTCGGTGCGGTAGTGAGACTGGTGATATTGATACGACGGCGTGTAAAGATAACAGTGATACGGTTCGTGATACCGATCCTGTCTTCTGTATATACCGTGATTGTATATTCTTTTTGCATAATAATTCTTCGTTGTTAAAAGGTTTACTACTCGAGCCTGATGTTAGCAATTGGAGCACCAGCTGGTACCATAGGGAATACGTTGTCTTCCTTCTCTACGACTACCTCCAGCAGGTAAGCACCATCGTGGCTGATCATTTCATCAATCGCCGCCACAATATCAGCACGGTCAGTTACCTTCTTGCCCGGAATGTAAAAACCTTTCGCAATCTGTACGAAGTCAGGATTCGTCATTTCGGTTGAAGAATAACGCTTGTCATGGAACAGCTGCTGCCACTGACGCACCATACCCAGGAAGTTGTTGTTCAGGATCACGATCTTCACACCAATCTGTGACTGGTAAATCGTACCTAATTCCTGTAAGGTCATCTGGAAACAACCATCCCCAATTACTGCTACTACCTCTTTCTCCTGGGCACCCATCTTGGCACCCATTGCAGCCGGCAGTGAGAAACCCATGGTACCCATACCACCGCTGGTGATATTGGTATTAGGATCCTTGAAGCGATAGTAACGGGAAGCAATCATCTGGTGCTGACCTACGTCCGTAACCAGTACTGCTTTACCTGCTGTACGCTCAGAGATGAGGCGTACTACTTCCGCCATTTTCAGCGCACCCTCTGTAGGATACAGTTCACGACGGTTTACCTTCTCTTCTTCCTGCTTATCTGCCTCCCTGAAACCGGCAATCCACTCATCGTGTTTTGCTGCTTTCACCAGTGGCAACAGCGCCTGCAATGCAGTTTTAGCATCCGCATGTACACCTACTTCTGCCGTGATAATTTTGTTGATCTCAGCAGCATCGATTTCGATGTGGATTACCTTTGCCTGTTTTACGTATTTAGTCACATCACCGGTTACGCGGTCGTCAAAGCGCATACCTACTGCGATGACAACATCACATTCATCGGTTTTGATGTTGGGTGCATAGTTACCATGCATACCCAGGAAGCCCACATAGTTAGGATGATCTACCGGTACGGCAGAGAGACCTAACAGTGTAGAAGCGATAGGAATACCTGCTTTTTCAGACAGGGCTATCAGCTCCTTTTCAGCGCCTGCCAGCAGTACCCCATGTCCGCACAGGATATAAGGTCTTTTAGCTTCGTTGATCAGGGCAGCAGCAGATTTCACCGCTTCGTTGTTCAGCTTTGGAACAGGGTGATAACTGCGGATATATTCACACTTGCTATATTCAAAATCGAACTTAGCTACCTGTGCATTCTTGGTGATATCTACCAGTACAGGACCCGGACGACCGCTGGCAGCAATGTAAAATGCTTTGGCGATAGCACCTGGGATATCTTCCGCACGGGTTACCTGGATATTCCATTTGGTAATAGGAATGGTAATCCCGATCACGTCAGTTTCCTGGAAAGCATCGGTACCCAGCAGGTGGGCAGCCACCTGACCGGTGATGCATACCATGGGGGTAGAATCCATATAAGCATCTGCCAGACCGGTTACCAGGTTGGTAGCACCAGGGCCTGAAGTGGCAAATACCACACCCACCTTACCGGAGGTACGGGCATACCCCTGCGCAGCATGGGTAGCGCCCTGTTCGTGGCGTACTAATATGTGATGGACCTCATCCTGAAAATCGTAAAGGGCATCATAAATGGGCATAATGGCCCCACCTGGATAGCCGAAAATGGTTTTCACATCTTCTGCAATCAGCGAGCGGATCACGGCTTCGGAACCGGTTATATGTAGTTTTTCCGCAGTAGCCGCTGCTGGCTTAGTAGCCGCCTCAGGCTTCATCGGTAACACATCCTTCTGTTGCATTTGAAACGAGTTTTGCGTATTTATATAATACTCCACTATTTACCTTCAGGGCAGGTTTTACCCATTTGGCGCGGCGTGCAGCGATTTCTTCATCGCTTACTTCCAGCTTAATGGTGTTATGTTTTGCGTCAATTTCAATAATATCATTGTCTTCTACCAGGCCGATCAAACCACCTTCTACAGCTTCAGGGGTGATATGACCTACCACGAAACCGTGGGTACCACCGGAGAAACGGCCATCGGTGATCAGTGCTACGCTCTTACCCAGGCCCACACCCATGATGGCGGAGGTAGGTTTCAGCATCTCAGGCATACCTGGTGCACCTTTAGGACCTACATTGCGGATCACCACTACGTCGCCGCTCTTTACACGGCCACTGGTGATCCCTGCGATCAGTTCATATTCACCATCAAATGTCCTTGCAGGACCACGGAAAAACTCACCTTCCTTACCGGTGATCTTAGCCACGGAACCCAGTTCTGCCAGGTTGCCATACAGGATCTGGATGTGACCAGATTCTTTCAGCGGCTTCTCTACCGGTACGATGATGTCCTGGCTTTCGAAATCCAGGTCCGGAACGCTCTCCAGGTTTTCAGCAATGGTCTTGCCGGTTACAGTGATACAATCACCATGAAGCAAACCAGCTTTCAGCAGGTATTTCATTACCAGCGGAACACCGCCGATTTTGTGCAGGTCTTCCATCAGGTATTTACCACTTGGTTTCAGGTCGGCGATCAGTGGTGTGCTGTCGCTGATACGCTGAAAATCATTGATGGTAAACTTCACGCCTACTGATTTTGCAATCGCGATCATGTGCAGCACAGCATTGGTGCTACCACCCATCGCCATAATCACTACAGCGGCATTTTCAAAAGCCTTGAAGGTCATAATGTCCCTTGGCTTGATATCTTTTTCGAGCAACAGGCGGATATATTTACCTGCTGTTCTACATTCTTCTCTTTTTGCTTCGCTCTGTGCAGGGGTAGAAGAACTATATGGAAGGCTCATACCCATGGCTTCGATAGCGGAGCTCATCGTATTAGCGGTATACATACCACCGCAGGCACCAGCGCCCGGGCAGGAGTTCATGATGATACCTTTATAATCCACATCGTCCAGGTTACCCGCCATTTTCTGGCCAAGTGCCTCAAAAGCGGAAATGATGTTCAGGTCCTTTCCTTTATAATGACCAGGAGAGGTAGAACCACCATAGACCATGATAGCAGGACGGTTTAAACGGCCCATAGCCATCAGGGAACCCGGCATGTTCTTATCACAGCCAGGTACAGTGATGAGGCCATCATAATATTGGCCACCCACTACAGTTTCGATGGAATCAGCAATCACGTCACGGCTGACAAGCGAGTATCGCATACCTGGTGTACCATTGGTCATACCATCGCTGACGCCTATGGTATGGAATGTGAGTCCGACCAGATCATTGGCCCAGACCCCTTTCTTGACCTCTTGTGCCAGTTCATTCAGGTGCATATTACAGGTGTTGCCATCATATCCCATGCTGGCAATGCCCACCTGTGCTTTCTTTAGGTCCTCTTCTGTTAAGCCTATACCATACAACTGTGCCTGGGTTGCAGGCTGTGTAGGGTCCTGAGTGAGCGTTTTGCTGTACTTGTTCAATTCCATCTTTTAGTAAAAGTTTGTCTGGGTTCCGGAGTCGTTCATTCAACCGGTTCCCAAATGTTGAATATCATATTAAGCAGGATACAAAGAAGCGGCTATATACGCCAAGTTCCAAACCGACATTTGGGGATCCAGCCGGATTTCAAGTAGGTCCATTTTCGTCTCAAAACCGCTATGGTATTGAATAAAGTGAACTCAAAAATCCAAAATCCAACTATTAAAAAAATCTTATAATACGAGTGCGGTCTTCCTAAAATGGGAGTGGTCTGACGGCAGGCGGCCATCGGACCACTCTCCTATTGAATATCAAAGCGAAGCAGTGTTCATTGGGTATACCAGGCAATAGTGCAACCCGGTATGTTCTTATTTCTAAATTATATACAAATACAACCTTATTTCCAGAAAAGATCCTGAAAACGATTCAGTTATATATTCTGAACACCTTTATCCCTTACGCTACCTTCACTGAAGAACGATCAAATTCCTTCTCCAGTACTCTTGCTTTATAAGCCTGTTGCAACACTTTACCCAGAGACTGTGCCCAGGGCTTAGCGAATGCCTGACCATCCAGTGATTCCAGACCTACTACTTCAGCAGCAGTACCGCAGAAGAATGCACAATCAGCAGTTTTCAGTTCGTCGGTAGTGAACAGGCGCTGTTCCAGGGGAATATTCAGCTCCTGGCACAGTTCAATTACTGTAGCACGGGTAATACCAGGCAGAATAGCACCTGGAGGTGGGGTTACGATCTTACCATCTTTTTCGAAGAAGATATTAGCACCCGGACCTTCAGCTACATAGCCTTCCAGATCCAGCAGCAATGCTTCGTCAAAGCCTTTTGTTTTAGCCTCCTGCGAAGCCAGGATAGAGTTGATGTACAAACCTGCCGACTTGGATTCGATCTTGAATGCCTTCGGATTAGGACGCTGGTAAGAAGAGGTCATTACCTTCAGCAGCTTTTCACCCAGGTAAGCACCCCATTCCCATGCACAGATCATCACGTTCATTTCGGATGCAGCTTTCAGGGTCATGTTTGGTGGGCAATAAGCGAGCGGACGAATGTAAGCTTCTTCCATGTTGTTCAGCTCCAGCACCTTGTAGCAAGCGGTGATCAATTCTTCATTGGTATAGTTGTAAGGCATGTGAATTAACTCACAGCTGCGACGGAAACGATCAAAGTGCTCTTCTGCCTTGAAGATCTTCACTTCTCCGCTGGCAGTCTTATAGGCTCTGATACCTTCGAATACAGCGTATCCATAATGTAATGACTGACCATACAGGTCGGTTTTGGCCTCACTGGCTTTAACATACTCCCCGTCAACGTAAATGATGGTGTTCTCGTTGTAATAGCTATACATATAATTCAGATATTAGAAATCTAGTGAATAACAGGCGCAAAAAAAAGCCTCCCTCGGGTGGAGGAAGGCTGTATATCTTGATTTGGTTGTACACAATTACCTATCCTCCATATTGGTGGCTAATAATGACAACGACGATCACAACGAGCGTAATAGCCCAATTGAGCTGCGCTACGATGTGATTAATCTTGTTATTGTCTTTATTTACCCACATGGGAGGAATGCTTTGTTGTTTAACTGTACAAAAGTATTGGTGATTGAAATAAAAAACAATACAATCAAAAAATTTAGTGATTTCGCAAACAAATCTCGCCTTTTTGAAAATATTGAAATTTAACCCCTTTTCTTTGTACTTTTTTTATAGAACCAACAGAATTATTGTATAACGACTTACGGTAATTAACACCCGTAATAGTTTATTTCCACAGATTGGTAGGATATTCTCCTGCCTCAACCAGTGCTGACAAACTAGCCTGAACGCCCGGCGCATCTTCCTTGTAAGTAACACCAAACCACTGCGCAGCAGTAGGCAGTACATTTACAACACCCAGTTTCTTCTGAATGAAGTTGTCCACTACAATCGGAATGAAGAATTCAGACTTAGGCTTATCCCCATCTTTCTGCAGGAATTCCTTAAACAGCTCCTGGCTCATTTCAAATACATTCTGGTGGAAACCCCAGAAGTTCATTGATACAGGTGTTTCAGGAGCCAGTTCGTGCTTGCTGCCATCAGCATCTTCATACACGATCTTGTCGCCATCCTTATATACCTTGGTACGCTCGTTGATCTCCGCCAGGTTGCCATTGCTATCTGCTGCGCATACCCCGCGGGATACGGAACCATGCTCAGAAATGGTCTTGCTCAACTGATAACCGACTACGCTGTATACGTCGGGTTTGCAGGAACTTTCCAGGAATTTAGCCATTTTCTCAAATGAATCCTTACCATAAAAGTCATCAGCATTGATCACTGCAAATGGTTCGTTGATTGCATTTTTAGCACACAATACAGCGTGTGCAGTACCCCACGGTTTAGTACGATCCGCTGGTACAGGATATCCATCCAGGAAAGCATCCATCTCCTGGTACACGTAATCTGTCTCTACACGTCCTTTCAGTTTCGGTTCAAAAATCTCTCTGAATTCCGCTTCAAAATCCTTGCGGATAATAAACACAATCTTACCGAAACCTGCTCTGATCGCGTCATAGATAGAGTAGTCGATAATAGTCTCACCGCTAGGACCAAACTGCTGTATTTGTTTTAAACTACCGTAACGGCTCGCCATACCGGCTGCCAGAATCAATAAAGTGGGTTTCATCTTTACTAGATTGTTTTTATTATTTTTTTATGTGTATTGGCGAAATTCCAGGGACTAAATTTACTGATTAAAACTATTTTCACGTTTTCTTTTTCAATAAAGTAGGTGTCTCAACTTTCGTAGCTCTAGCCATTAGAGTTACCTGTAATATTAGCCTGTAGGTGGTAAGAGAACAGCAAACACTATACCAACCCGGACTATTACATTATTATTATCAATTTTAAATCGTGTATGAAACGAATCTTTTTGCAGGCTGCTATTGCCTTAGCGTCATGTGCCAATGCCTTTGCCCAACAACATGTGCCTCCCTCAGAAATCGCTCAAAAGATGCAATGGTTCTCCGATGCAAAGCTGGGAATCTTTATTCACTGGGGTATATATTCCGTAAATGGGGTAGACGAATCCTGGTCTTTCCACAATAAAAAAATATCATATCAGGATTACATGGCGCAGCTGAAAGGCTTTACTGCCGCCAGTTATGACCCTGTCGCCTGGGCTTCGCTGATCAAAGAATCAGGTGCCCGATATGCCGTGATCACCACTAAACACCACGATGGGGTAGCACTGTGGGACAGCAAATTAAGTAAGCTGGATGCGGTGAACAGTACACCCGCCAAAAGAGATGTACTCACTCCTTTCTATGCCGCCCTTCGCAAAGAAGGTATTAAATGTGGTGCTTACTTTTCGTTGATAGACTGGAGTTATCCGGACTATCCCGGCTTCCTGAAAGATAGCTCCCGCTACAACGCCGCTACAGATACCGTACGCTGGCAGCGCTTCCGCAACTTCTACGAAGGACAACTTAAAGAAGTAATGACTCAATTCAATCCTGACCTCTGGTGGTTCGATGGCGACTGGGAACACAGCGCTGCTGAGTGGGAAGCTCCTAAAATGCGCACCATGCTCACCACACATAACCCGAACACTATTATTAATGGTCGCCTGCAGGGCTATGGTGATTACGAAACACCGGAACAAAACTTTCCCGTGACCCGCCCTCATTACAACTGGTGGGAACTATGTATGACTATTAATAGTAACTGGGGTTATCATCCCGACGATACCAACTGGAAAACACCTTATGAAATCATCACCATCTTCGCTGATGCTATTAGTAATGGGGGTAACCTGCTGCTGGATATCGGCCCTGACGCCGCTGGTCACATTCCTGCCGAAGAAGTGAACGTGCTGAAAGAACTGGGTGCCTGGAACAAAAAGCACGCAGCTGCCATCTTCAATACCGTTGGCGGGATCCCACAGGGACACTTCTACGGCCCTACTACCCTTTCTAAAGATTCCACCACCCTCTACCTCTTCCTGCCGGGCAAAGTAACAGGGTCTGTTATGGTAAAAGGTTTGGTAAACAATATTAAAAATATTCATGTAGTAGGTACTGACATTGAACCGTCTCATAAGATCGTTGGTAAAATTTCCTGGAGTAGTGTGCCCGGTCTTGTGTATATTGACGTACCTGAGAATGCCCAGGATAAATATATGACTGTATTGGCCCTGCAACTGGACAAGCCTGTAAAGCTGTATAGGGGCAAAGGTGGGTTCCTTACTAATAATAACTAAACCATGCGGCCATCACCCCTTTCCGCTTATTGTGCTATGCACAAAAGTGCCGGAAGTAAAAATAACATAGTATGAAAAAACTAATCCTGTCAACTCTATCAGCCCTGCTGTGCCTCTATGGTACCGCTCAAAAGAAAACAGCTGACATCATGATCATCCCGGAACCTAAATCACTGCAAAGTGTGCCGGGTAGTTTTGTGCTGAATGAAAATGCCCTCATTCATTATGAGGGTACGGCGGCTAAAACCACCGCCGGCTTACTCAATGCATTTTTACAAAGTGTATATGGCTTTAAGGTAGAGACTACTGACAAGCCAGTACCCAAAGTTAAGTCCACCGCCGTTATCGATATCAAAGAAACAAGCGGCGCTCCTGAAGCTTATACACTGTTTGTAAACAATGGCACCATTGCACTGAAAGGTGATGCTGCC
This sequence comes from Chitinophaga silvisoli, assembly GCF_003412465.1. Taxonomy (GTDB): domain Bacteria; phylum Bacteroidota; class Bacteroidia; order Chitinophagales; family Chitinophagaceae; genus Chitinophaga; species Chitinophaga silvisoli. The sequence continues at coordinate 568,916 of NZ_QTJV01000001.1, read as the reverse complement.
GGCCTGTTCTACGGTCTGCAAACTTTACAACAATTATTGCCTGCTGAAAAAAGTGCAGCGATTCATGTACCAGGTGTGGAAATATCCGACGCTCCCCGCTTTGCCTATCGTGGTCTGATGCTGGATGTAGGCCGTCATTTCTTTCCTCCTGAATATGTAAAGACGTTCATCTATGTGATGGCTCAGTATAAGTTTAACCGCTTCCACTGGCACCTTACAGAAGATCAGGGCTGGCGCATAGAAATTAAAAAATATCCGCAGCTCACCAGGATCGCATCACAGCGTAAAGAAACAGTCGTAGGCCACGCCGCTCGCAGCAATACTTATGATGGTAAACCTTACGGTGGATTCTATACACAAAATGAAATCAGGGATATTGTAAAGTATGCTGCCGACAGGCATATCACCATCATCCCTGAAATAGAAATGCCAGGTCACTCACAGGCAGTACTGGCGGCGTTTCCGAGCTTTGGCTACGGCAGGCAATACGAGACCATGACCACCTTTGGCATCTCAAAGGAAGTACTGAACCCTGCCAATGATTCCGTATTTACTTTCCTCGAAGATGTACTTACTGAAGTAATGGATCTCTTCCCTGGTAAATACATTCATATCGGCGGTGACGAATGTCCGAAAGACCGCTGGAAAGAATCTCCACAGGTACAGGCACTGATGCAGAAACTGGGATTGAAAGATGAACATGCTTTGCAGAGTTATTTCATACAGCGCATGGAGAAATTTGTAAATAGCAAAGGACGCAGCATCATCGGCTGGGACGAAATCCTGGAAGGTGGCTTGGCACCTAATGCAACAGTGATGAGCTGGCGCGGAGAAGCAGGAGGGATTGCGGCTGCAAAGGAAAAACATGATGTGATCATGTCTCCCAATACCTACCTCTATCTCGATTATTACCAGAGTCCGCAGGGCACAGAACCCAGCCGGATCGGTAATTACCTGTCACTAAACACCGTGTATAATTACGAGCCATTACCCCCTTCCCTGAATGGGGAAGAGCAGAAATATATCAAAGGTGTACAGGCAAATATCTGGACAGAATATATGCCGGATCAAACCTATGTAGATTACATGACCTGGCCACGAGCACTCGCTTTGTCTGAAATAGCCTGGTCTCCTGCTGCTAAGCGCGACTGGAGCCGCTTCCAGAAGAAAGCACCGGCAGTGCTGGCAGCTATTGATAAGCAGGGTGTAAACTTCAGAATCCCGGAACCTGCACAACTGAAAGATACCCTGATCTCCACTGCAGCTACAACCGTTACACTCAGCCCGGGCGTGAAAGGTGCCGCTATTTATTACACGATCGATGGCAGTGGACCTGATACTAACAGTAAACGCTATACGCAGCCGTTTACTATCAATGTACCTGATAATGGAACTGTAGTGTTACAATACATCGAAGTCACACCCACTGGCCGTAAGAGCAATGTATACAACACTACCTATACACGTAAACCTTACAGGGAAGCAGCCGCTGTAAAACCTGCCGGCAATGGATTACGATTCTCAGCAGTGTATAAAAATGTACCTAAGACGGCAAAAGAACTGCCGGAGAAAGGGGATAGCTCAGGAACCGTCGCAGGCCTGGATCTGCGTCCATTCCTGGCTGCAAAGAAGGATTTCGGTATCACTTATACTGGTTATGTAAAAGTAGATGCTGATGGTATGTATACTTTCAACCTGCTCTCAGATGACGGTGCTGTGCTGTACATCGACGATGAAGTAGTAGCAGACAATGATGGTGTACATAGTACCACAGAAAAAGTAGGCGTAATCGGACTGAAGAAAGGTTATCACAAAATCAGGATTCAGTATTTCAATAACGGCGAAATCGGCTGGATAAATGTACTGCTGTCAAAAGGCGGACAAGCATTAAATTTGCGCAATAGCCTGTTCAATTAATGTTTGACTATAGTAATATTCAGTTACAATATATCACACCAACATGGCTGCCCGGTACAATACAGGCAGCCATGTTGCGTTTAGACCTTTTACATGGAGCAGTATCCGGCAATAAATGGTTCAAACTGCAACGTAATGTTGCGGCCGCCAGGGCACAGGGCAGGGATCATATTGTGACTTTTGGAGGAGCCTACTCCAATCACCTTGCAGCTACAGCGGCAGCCTGCCACTTATCAGGCATACGTTGTACAGCGGTAGTCAGAGGTGAAGCAGCACCCGCCTTAAGCCATACTTTACAGCTGGCACAAGCGCAGGGCATGCATCTGCATTTTGTGACGAGAGCGCAGTATAGAGAAAAGGAAAAAACAGACTGGACAGCTCTTTTTCCCGATGCTTATATCGTACCCGAGGGTGGACATAATGCAGCGGGGGCAGAGGGCTGTGAAGAGATCCTGGCCATCAGGGATGTTTCGGCATTTACACACATCATTTGTGCCGTAGGGACCGGTACCACCCTGGCAGGGTTGATTAACAGTGCAGGGCCACAGCAACAGTTGAGAGGATATGTGGTATTGAAAGGAGCGGAATACCTCTCAGCAGAAGTAGAAAGCCTGCTTAAAAAGGAACATGCAGCGCAATGGAACCTGGTTCATGAGCACCATGGGGGCGGGTATGCAAAGGTAACGCCGGACCTGGTTGCTTTTATGAACCAATTCTTCGCGGAAACGCACATCCCATTGGATGTGGTGTATACCGGGAAACTGGTACAGGGCTTTAAAAAAGAAGTGATATCTGGTGTATTCCCCGCCGGGAGCAGGGTTTTACTGATCCATTCAGGAGGATTACAGGGAAATCTTTCACTCAAACCAGGGATATTACATTATTAAAGAAAAATATCTTTCTCCTTCTGCCCGGTATATTACTATATTAACGAATATTTAAAAAGGCGTTTACTATATTTGATGCTAATTGTAGTTTTAGGAATCAGGAATTTATGAAGCAGTTGTCGCGAATTTTTATTGTCACAGTAGTAGCACTATCCGCATTAGTATTTTCAGTACAGGCTCAACAAAAAAATCCTCCGGTATTTCCGGAGTTTTCTGCCCTGATACAGACAGGAAAGATCCGTCTTGAATTCATATCGGGTTTCAGAGATGTAAAATCGATCGGCGTTCAGCGCTCGCTGGACAGTGTCCTGAACTTTAATACCATTGGTTATATCAGCAATCCCGGGGATATCAGGTGTTCGTACGATGATGGGAAGCCTTTGCCAGGCTCTAACTACTATCGTATGTGTATCATATTCAACAATGGCCGTTATTTCTTTACCAAAGTAGTATTGGCTGTACCGGACTCCACTATCAATGACAGGGAGAAACTGACAGCTGCCGATGTAAAAGCCGCTATTGCAGCCGCAAAAGCAGCCGGCGTAGCTACGACCACCGCACCACCGCCGGTAGGGGGTAAAGCCACTGAAAAAGAGAAGGAAAAAGAAGCACCAAAAGAGGAGAAGATCGTATGGCATCCTTCCAATTACATTTACACCACTGCAGATGGCAATGTGAATATCAAACTGCCTGACGCACCGAATAAGAAATATTTTGTGAAGTTTTATGAACCGGATGGAACCTTCCTGTTCGACATCAAAGAGGTAAAAGAGCCTTTCCTTATCCTGGAAAAAGCCATCTTCCTCCATGCCGGTTGGTTCAATTTCGAAATTCTTGAAGACGGGAAAGTGCTGGAAAAGTGGAATGTGTTTATTCCACTTAGTTATAGAAATTAAAAAAGGAGCGCTTAAAGCGCTCCTTTTTATTTATAGTAATTTATGATAACTAAAGCATTTCAGCCTCAAAGACTTCGGCAAAATGTTTCAGTAGTTTCTCCTTCACTTCCGCCAGGGGTATTTCCCGGCCCAACTCTTCCTGCATGGCCGCTACTTTCTTATCCACAATTCCACAGGGTATGATATTACCGAAGTAATTCAGATCGGTATTCACATTCAGTGCAAAACCATGCATGGTGATCCAGCGACTGCATCGCACACCCATTGCACAGATCTTGCGGGCCTTTTTAGGATCCTCAGGATCCAGCCATACGCCGGTCTCGCCCGGAGAACGGTCTCCTTTGATTCCATAGTCCGCCAGCGTGCGGATCACCACTTCTTCCAGTAAGCGGAGGTACTTGCCTATATCGGTGAAAAAATGTTCAAGATCCAGAATCGGGTAACCCACTACCTGCCCCGGACCGTGGTAGGTGATATCGCCTCCCCTGTTGGTGGGCACGAAGGTAATACCCTTGTCTGCCAGCTGCGCTTCGCTGAGCAGCAGGTTTTCCATATGCCCGCTCTTACCGAGGGTGTATACAGGGGGATGTTCACAAAAGAGAAGATGATTCGTTGTTACTTCGCCATCAGCAGGAATCTCTCCCCTGCCTTTTGCCTGCTTAATCCTTACGTTCTCCTGTAGCAATTGCTCCTGGTAATCCCAGGCTGGTTGATACTCAATCACGCCCAGGTCCTGGATCCGAATAGTTCTGTTGGTCATAACTATACAAAGTTACTGAAATGTTTGTTGCCTTCTTCCACGAACCATAGTGTAAACCTATATTAGGACTAGGCCCCTAAAGGTCTCTCCTTTGTGTAATTTACACCTGTAAAGCGCTCGCTGAACCAAGCTCCAACCTGTAAAGCTAATTCTGCATACAATACGTCAACTGTAAGGTTTTTCTGTACTAAGACAATTCGCCTGGAAAAGGGAGATATCCCGCAGATATCCCGCAGATAACCCGCATATATTCCGCCTATAACCCGCATTCTAAAAGAGGCGGGATATCTGCGGGACATTCCCGGTTTACCTCCAGTTCATATCCCTGTAATCTATAAGACTGCAATATATCCATGTAGGAGCCAGCCCCTAAAAGCGGCCAAAATGACATACCTTTGCATAAATTTTTGAAATAAATGACTGAAGATCCAATTGAACTGGATGATGAGCTGGAAAGCGGCGAAGGCAGTGAAGAGCTGTATGAGCGTGTGAATATTGTTGCCGATAAGGGACAAGAGCCTCTCCGTATCGATAAGTTCCTGATGAACCGGGTGGAAGGTGCTACCCGAAACAAGATTCAACAGGCCTGCGAATCAGGTTGGGTGATCGTCAATGACAAACCTGTTAAGTCCAACTATAAAGTCAAAGCCGGCGATAAAATCGTGGTGATGACAACCAAAAATCCTGAGAATACAGATGTGATCCCGGAACAAATGGACCTGAACATCGTATTTGAGGATGAAGACATCATGATCATCAATAAGCAACCAGGGATGGTCGTACATCCGGGTTGTGGCAACTATACCGGTACCCTTGTAAACGGGCTGGCCTGGTACCTGGGTGGGCAGACTACCGAGGTGACTGAACCGGAAATACCCCGTTTTGGCCTGGTACACCGTATCGATAAAAACACCAGCGGCCTCCTCGTCATTGCCAAGTCAGAAAAGGCGATGAACGACCTCGCCAAACAATTCTTTGATCATACCGTACAGAGAAGGTATATCGCCCTGGTATGGGGAGATTTTGAAGAAGATGAAGGAACCGTGGAAGCACATGTGGGTCGCCATCAACGCTTTAGAAAAATCATGGATGCTTACCCTGAAGGAGAATATGGTAAAGATGCCATTACCCATTACAAGGTGCTGGAGCGCTTTAACTATGTGACTCTCATTGAGTGCCGCCTGGAAACAGGTCGTACCCACCAGATCAGGGTGCATATGCAGCATATCGGGCATTCCCTGTTCAATGACGATACTTATGGCGGCGACCGCATCCTGAAAGGCACCGTCTTCAATAAATACAAGCAATTTGTGGATAACTGCTTTGAACTGATGCCAAGGCATGCCCTTCACGCGCAGACGCTGGGCTTCATTCACCCTCGTACCCGCAAGCCAGTCCATTTTGAAAGTCCAATGCCGGAAGATTTTAATGCGGTGTTAGAAAAGTGGAGAAGGTATATCTCTGCAAGACCGCTGGAAGATTAGCTGTTTTAAAAAGGCATCCCGCATAGCGGGATGCCTGAGCAGCATGGGACGCTGCTTAACTTCTCTCTCGAAAGTAAAAATAGGATAATGATATGGTAGGTTTGCTAACCCGATGTTAAGGATCTGAAGTTTTTACGTTTCCATTAAAAAAATACCATATATCATGAATTTCTTTTAATTTTATGCCTTACCCATGTCCCAAGCATGAGAAACCTATACCTAATTCCAGTGGTTTTGCTCGTTTTACTCGGTTCAACCACCGCGCAGGCGTCTACGCCCTTTACCTATAACAGCACCTGCCAGAACGATAGCATTCGTTTTATTATCGCTACTGCTGACCGTGACGGTATTGACTCCGTCAAGTGGTACTATGGTGATCCGGCATCCGGCAAATATGACTCTTCCAAAGCCATCAACGGGGTGCATCTTTACAATACCCTTGGCGATTATACCATCACCCTGGTAGCTTACCGGAGTGGTGTGGAAGACATTTCTACCAATACCATTACAGTGGTGGCCCCCGTACCTTACGACTTTGGGCCTACCGACTCTACCCTCTGCGAAGGGAGTACCATCACCCTGACTGCTCCGTATGTAGCCGGTGCCTCCTACCTGTGGCAGGATAGTTCTACCGGTCAGAGTATCGTGGTAGATACTATGCAGACCTACAAGGTAAAGATCAACGGCTGCCTGGTACCCGACTCCATGAACGTGTTTTACACGCCCGAGCCGGAAATAGAACTGGGCAATGACGTGATCCTTTGCCTGGGTGAAACCCTGCAGCTGGATGCAACTGCCCAGAACTGTACCTTCTCCTGGAATACGGGCGAAACGACTCCTGACATCATTGTACACAGCGATACCGCCCGTGCCGCCTTCACTTATATTGTAAATGCAAATGCCAAGGGTTGCGGTACTTTTATAGACAGTATCCGCATTGCATTCGGTGGCACTGAGCATCCATACTCACTGGGTCCGGATACTTTACTTTGTCCTGACGAAACGGTGATCATCGATGGCAGTACCAGCGGTGCCACTGCTTACCTGTGGAGTACAGGGGCGACTACCCCTACCGTCTCCGCAAGCCGTCCGGCAGACCTCTGGTGCTATGCTACGATCAACAATACCTGTAATGTAATTGATAGCATCCGGGTGCGTTACAATGCCCTCCGCAATGTAAACCTGGGTAATGATACTATCATCTGTAAAGGTGAAAAACTGGTACTCACCGCCGATTTTGGAACCGGTACCTACCGCTGGCAGGATACCAGTAAGCAGGCCACCTATTATGTGACCAAAACCGGGTTCTATTATGTGCGTGCACAGATAGGCCGCTGTGTAAGCAGCGATACTGTGCATGTGCAGATTGAAGATACACTGCGTGTAAGCCTGGGCAGAGATACTGTATTGTGTAGTGGCGAGGTGTATACCCTGTATCCCAAAGGTGCGGGCAATAATTATAAATGGCAGGACAGCAGTACGGTAGCCGTTTTCAAGGTCAACACAGCGGGCATCTATGCCGTGGTAGCACAAAATACCTGCGGCACGGCTATTGATTCGGTCGAAGTTGGCTTTAAGGATTGCGATTGCCAGGTATGGTTGCCGAGTGGCTTTAGTCCGAACGGAGATGGGAACAATGACCTGTTCCGGCCGAAATATAAATGTCCGCTTCAGAGCTTCTCGATCAGTGTGTACGACCGCTGGGGGGCACAGATTTACTATACAACGGATCCTGATATAGGCTGGACAGGCTCAAAGAACGGCACCAGGGTACCAGTAGGAACTTATGTGTATGTGATGGAATATACGGTGCAGAAGTCAGGAGAGCATGTGAGGAAAACAGGAGCGATTACAGTGATACATTAAGCAGTCGATTTTATTCTTTCAATAGAAAAGCCCCGTTCTGTGGAACGGGGCTTTTTTGTATAAGCAGGTGTATGCCAGATCATTTATCTTGTAAACTCGTGGAACTTCGCTATAAAGATCGCCGTTTCCCTCTTTTTAAAAGGCACATCCCATGTACCTTCGTAGGTTACCAGGACCGGTGTCAGCAGGTCCTGTTTCTTCACCAGCTGCACATTCATCTTTACATTGAAATCAAATACCATTGTCTTATAAGAGAGTGAATATTTGCGGTTTACGATATCGAAGTTTTCTTTCGTGAAGTAGGTTACCAGTTCATTGATTACGATATCATTCTTATCAAAATACCCGAGGTTCTTTTTTGCAAAAGCAGAAAAGACCCAGCAAGGTACACCATTGAAATCTTCAGAAGTAATGGAGAAGTCATAAAGGCGCATCACTTCAGGGTCGAAGATCGCTACTTTCCCACCTACAATAGGTACCCCTTTGATAGGTTGGCCGGGATTAAAGATAAGTTGTTTGAGCTGGGCTTTGTGTTTGGCCAGGTTGCCTTTGGACGGTTCTATGGATTCCCCGTTGGCTTTGGCACAAACTGTTCCTTTGGTAAAGAAGAAGTTTGCATACAGTTCAGCGGTGTAGTACCTGTAATCGCCTTTGGAGGTATAGAAATCGCCACCTGTTTCTTCATGGAGTACTTTCATGGTCCGGCAGGTTCCCTGCATGGTTTGCAGGGTCTGGCTTTTCAGGAAGGCATCCACCTTTCCTTTTTTGCCATAAATGCGGATATCGTTGTCTGCCGAATAACCTAAAAGATGGAGGTTCCGGAAAGCCCTGTAGAAGGTAGTATCTGTTTCTACCCTTTTGATAAAGCTATTGACATCAAAGCCGACCCGTTTGGCCTGAACGACGACTTCATCAAGGTTGACAGTCATACCTCTATAGTTGGCCGTATCCTGGGCTCGTGAAATGTTACTGATAAAGAAAGCAACAGTGAATAACAACAATAATCGCATGCTGCAAATTACGAAATACCGTGGGATTATATCTTACCGGCTACGTACATCTGATCTAAAGTTGGTTCCGGGCTACCGCCTTTTTTCTCCAAAGTAACGGCAAACATCTCTGCGTTGTCGACAGATTTCATTTTCTGCATCAGATTCGCATCGGTGCCTGTTTCAAAAACACCCATGTCTACGGGTTTACCATTTACAATGGCCCACAGCTGGTATTGCTTATCGGAAGTTGGTTGAGGAAGATTATTAACCATGACGAAGACTTCTTTGGAAGTCTGGTTCCAGTATACGGTGGCAAGCGCCGTCGGGAATGTTTTAGTACCCGGCATCTTTACCGTTTTCATGGAAGGGTCCTGTACAATGTGCAGATTTTGTTCTGCCTGTTCCAGTTTTGTACGGTATACATTGGTCTCCGAGGCGATAGAAGAATTGGACGCAGCCATGGCTTCGAACCGCTGTTGCAAACCGTTGTATTTTGTATACTGGTTATAATTCAACAGTACACTTCCTATCAGTAAAAGTATTGCTGCTGCAGCTATCCAGCGCCATGCGCTGCTGACGAGAACTTTACGTACGGGCGTTTCAGGTATAGCATCTTCATCGACGTAAGTACCGTTGGCACGTGCAGTTTCCTCAGTATCGAGCTGCGTAAATAATCTTTCTTTTAAAGTGGCAGGAGGTGTGACAGATTGATAAATTATGTATTGCTCCATATCCTGCTGGCAGCTTTGGTATTCTGCAGCAACCTCCGGATATTGTGCCATGGCAAGCTCCAGTTCCTCCCTTTCGCTGGAGGAAGCCAGCCCGCTTACATAGGCTTCAATTAACCCAGAAGATATGTAACTTGTTGCACTCACTTCTTAAACTAATTTTAACAGATTTCTTAATTGAATGATTGCGTTTCTCATCCTTGTCTTGACAGTACCCAAAGGGATTTCCAGCACTCTGGAAATTTCTTCCTGGGTGCAACCTTTATAGTATGCAAGGTCAATGATGATACGTTGTTCTTTTGTCAGTTTTTCCAGAACCTTGGAGAGTCCGAGATGGTCAACGGAAGGGTGTACAGCTAAATTGCCTGTATATAAATGTACGTCATCTCCGATGTCCTGGATTTTCTGATCCATTTTATGTGCCTTAGAACGAAGTGTGTCGATGGCTGTATTTCGGGTAATATTCAACATCCAGGTAAACAAACGACCCTTACTTTCGTCGTAACGGTCAATGTTTCGCCAGATTTTCATGAATACTTCCTGCAGACAATCACTCGCATTGCTTTCGTCGTTGAGCACTTTCAGCGCAACACCGTACAATGCCGGAGAATAACGGTCATACAGGTAGCTAAATACCTTTTGGTCTTTAGCCTTTAAGCCCTGGATCAGCTCAGATTCCGTATATGTGAACGCGGATTCCAAAACAAATAAAGAATTATGTTAAAAATTACTTTTCACGAGTGCTCCCACATCATAGCCGTAAACGCTACAGAAAAAGTACCCGTGTTCCGGTACAGCTGAATGTGATTACAAATAAATACAATTAATAATTAATGGTTAAAGGGAATGCAATAATAAAGGAAATATAGCAATTATTGCGGAATAATTGAAAATGAGAGCGTAAGAGACTTTTTAGAATCATCCAGCCACTTTGCCTGCTACGAACATCTGGTCTAGTGTAGGGCTTGGGCTACCACCTTTCTTTTCGAGGGTAACAGCAAATGCCTGTGCTGTGGTCACATCTTTGACTTTCTGCATAGCCTTAGCGGGTTCACCTGTAGCGAACACCCCTGCATCTATACATTTGCCATTTACGATGGCCCAGAGCTGGTATTGCATATCTGGTGGTGGTTCCGGAAGTTTTTGTGCGAGTATATAGGTGGCTTTTGACTGCGGATCCCAGCAAATGGTCGCTACGATGCCCTGGTGTTTGGGCGTACCCAACATTTTAATCCATTTAAAGGCAGGATCTTTCATCATGGTCAGTTCTTCCTGGGCATGGCGCAATTGTGCCGAAAGGGAATCCTTTTCTGAGGCGAAACTGGCCTGGTTGTCCTGGAGACTGGCGTATTGACTTTGGGTATCGTTGTATTTTGTGTAATAGGCAATGTTCATGACAGCACTGGCTACAAGCAAGGTAAATGCGGCAGCGGCGGCATATTGCCAGATCCTTAAAGGTGAAACGGGAACTTTTGGTGTATAGTCGGTTACAGGAATTTCTTCGACGCTTGCAACGGGTTGAGGTATTGGAGTAAGTGGCTCTTCAACAGCCGTATTTTCTTTTAACCTATCGAGGATTTGTTTCTTCAGGTTAACAGGTGGCTTCTTCGCCAACATCATCACGTATTTTTCCAGGTCCTGCTGTACAGCATCGACAGCAGCCTTTACTTCAGGATGCTGTTGGATCGCAGTCTCCATTTCGCGGCTTTCCGCTTCGGAGACCAAACCGATAACATGGTTTTCAATAATACCGGATGATATGTAACGTTGAACATCCACTTGCTTACATCTGTTTTAAAATATTCCGCAATTGTATGATCGCATTACGCATTCTGGTCTTGACCGTACCCAGGGGAATATCCAGAATTTTGGAGATTTCTTCCTGCGTACAACCTTTGTAATAAGCCAGGTCTATGATAACACGCTGTTCCTTGTTCAACTGTTCCACTACTTTGGCCAATCCCAAATGATCAACGGACGGGTGTACCGCCAGTTGATCGACTATAAGGGAATTGTTTCCTATTTCCTGAACTTTCTGGCCCAGCTTGTGGCCTTTGGAGCGGAGGGTATCGATAGCTGTATTGCGGGCAATGTTCACCATCCAGGTAAACAGGCGACCTTTTTCTGTATCGTAACGGTCTATACCTCTCCAGATCTTGAGAAAGATTTCCTGCAACACATCTCCGGCGAGTGATTCATCCACCACTACTTTGAGGGCGATTCCATACAATGCCGGTGAATAATGGTCATATAAGTAACCGAAAAACTTTTCGTTCCTGGCTTTTAATCCAGTTACCAGTTCGGCTTCAGTATATGTAAGTGCTGCTCCCAATTATAGTTGATTAGTTTGCAGGCACTAAAATAATAGGGATTTCTAACATTACAAAATTTTCACACATTTTATTTATGAAATATCATTTTGTAATCTACCTTGATCTTTCCTTTGGAGATATCGTCCAGCTTGCTTTTAATCATCCTGCGCTTAAGCGGTTTCAGATGATCAATGAATAACTTACCATCTATATGGTCGTATTCGTGGAATATAACGCGGGCTGTAACGCCGGTGAAAGTATCTTCGTGAGGCTGGAAATGCTCGTCTACGTAACGGATGGTTACGGTTTCAGGCCGGTATACGTCTTCCCTTACCTTGGGGATGCTGAGACAACCTTCGTTGTAAGGCCATTCTTCACCTCCGGTAGCTACAATATGTGCATTGATGAAGACCCTTTTTACGCCGGCATCGCCAGGGTATTCGTCTTTTTCATCTTCTTCCAGGTTATTGATAATTTGTTCGCTATCTATTACGAACAGGCGGATGGGCCTGTTAATCTGGGGTGCTGCGAGGCCTACACCACTGGACGCATACATAGTCTCCCACATATTTGCGATCAGCTTGTCAAGATCTGGGTATTCAGGTGTGATATCCTCACACATTTTGCGGAGTACCGGATGGCCGTAGGCGACGATGGGTAAAATCATTCTATACTATGGTTTTAAAAGTGCAAAGTTACGAAAATGACAAAAAAATCGCTTTTGCCTGCGGCAAAAGCGATTTTTTTGTCCGGGCCATTGGCCTGCGGCCAGCCCAAATGAAAGGCTTATTTGGAGCGAAGATACTCCTGTAATATAATCGTGGCACTGATCTCATCGACCAGTCCTTTATTTTGTCTGTCTTTCTTCTTCAGGCCGCTATCTATCATGGCCTGAAACGCCATTTTAGAGGTAAAGCGCTCATCCACCTGCTTCAGCGGCATAGCCGGAAAGTTCTTTTTCAGGATCCGCACACACTCCGCTACCAGGGCAGTCGCATCTGTATCACTCCCATCCAGGTTCTTTGGTTCACCTATCAGGATCAGCTCTACCTGCTCGGTTTCGAAGTATTTCTTTAAATACGGTATCAGCGTCTGAGAAGGGATTGTTGTCAGCCCCGTTGCAATGATCTGCAAAGGATCCGTCACCGCCAGCCCGGTTCGCTTTTTTCCGTAATCTATCGCCAGTATTCTACCCATTTACGCTAAAAATAACATGTCAGCAATCGCAAATACGGCAAATACCACGCTGGCAATACCATTCGTGGTCATGAAAGCAATATTTACTTTACTCAGGTCATTAGGCTTTACCAGCAGGTGCTGGGAGATCAGCATTATAATAAATACAGCTGCTCCAATAGCATACAGCCAGTGAAACTGCCCCATCCAACCAATGGTGATAGCCAGCGCACCCGCTACCACATGCAGGCCTTCGGAGAAATGCAGGGCACCCGCCTTACCTAACCAGGTGGGCACGGAATTCAGGGCCTGAGAACGGTCAAAATCTTCATCCTGCAGGGAATAAATGATGTCAAAACCAGATACCCAGCAGAGCACCAGGCAGGACAGCAACACCGGCAAAGCGGCAAAATGACCTGTTACTGACAGGTAAGCGCCTATTGGTGCCAGTGATAATCCCAGGCCAAGTACCATATGGCAGAGCGCCGTAAAGCGTTTGGTATAACTATACCCCAGCACTACAATCAGAGCAACCGGTGAGAGGATAAAGCAAATTGTATTAATAAAGTAGGTGGTGACAATAAACAAGGCGCAGTTCACAATGATAAACAGCAGGGCATTGTTTTTAGTAATCACACCAGCCGGAATCTCACGTTTAGCGGTACGGGGGTTGATCTTATCGATATCCACATCCAGCCAGCGGTTAAACGCCATTGCCGCACTTCTTGCAAATACCATACATAAAACTACCAGTACAAACAGCTGCCAGCTGAAAGAATAGCCTGCCCGGGCAGTGGCCATAAAGAAGCCCGTCAGCGCAAATGGCATGGCAAATATGGTATGGCTGAATTTTACAAGCGAGAGGTATTTATTTACAGTCGTAATCATCTCCTGTTACTTTTTTAACTTTACAAAGATATCCCAAACTACGATACCTGTGCTAACAGATATGTTCAAAGAATGTTTCATGCCCAGCTGAGGGATTTCAATACACCCATCCACCAGCTTCATCACTTCTCCATCCACACCAGATACTTCATTGCCAAATACCAGGGCCAGGGGCTGATCGCCTGCAGGCTGAAACTGGTCCAGCATTACACTATTTTCCGCCTGCTCGATGGCCAGCACCCGGTAACCCGCTTCTTTTAAGGCAGTTACAGCTTCGGTAGTGGTAGCATAATATTGCCAGTGCACCGTTTCGGTGGCACCAAGGGCTGTTTTCTGAATATCGCGGTGGGGAGGTACAGGCGTATAGCCACAGAGTATAATACCCTGGGTAAGAAAGGCATCGGCAGTACGGAATACGGAGCCGACATTGTGCATGCTCCGGACATTGTCCAGTACCAATACAAGTGGTGTTTTTTCGGCGGCCCTGAATTCTTCAATTGTCTTGCGGCCTAGTTCGTCCATGCTAAGTTTTCGCATGGCGCAAAGGTACGAAGAAGGAATTAAGCCACTTTCAGCATCCGGGAAATAAAGCACATTTTCTATATTTTTGCCGAATGGCGAAAAGCAAATCGGAAGAAACCCCACTGATGCAACAGCATAAGGCTATTAAAACCCGTTACCCGGATGCCGTGCTTTTGTTCCGCGTGGGCGATTTTTATGAAACCTTTAATGAAGACGCAGTCATTGCCTCCAAAGTATTGGGGATCGTACTGACAAAAAGAGCAAACGGCTCTGCCTCTTACGTAGACCTGGCTGGTTTTCCACACCATTCACTGGACACATACCTCCACAAACTGGTAAAAGCAGGTTACCGCGTAGCGGTCTGCGACCAGCTGGAAGATCCCAAAACCGTAAAAGGAATTGTAAAACGCGGCGTTACCGAAATGGTGACTCCCGGGGTTGCCGTGAATGACAAGATCCTCGAAAATGCCAACAACAACTTCCTGGCAGCTGTTCATCTCCACGATGATGCAGCCGGCGTTGCATTCCTGGATATCTCCACAGGAGAATTCTTTGTAGCACAAGGTACCATTGAATATGCCGACAAGCTCCTGCAAAGTTTCAAACCTGCCGAAGTACTCTACGCCAAACAACAACAGAAAAACTTTCGCCAGCACTTTGGTACCAAGTTTTACACATACACCATGGATGAGTGGATCTTTACCGCCACTTATGCACATGAAATACTCCTTAAGCAATTTGAGACACATAGCCTGAAAGGCTTTGGAGTAGATGGTCTCACCGATGCCATCATTGCTGCGGGTGCCGCCCTGCACTACCTGCGGGATACCGAACATCCTCACCTGCAGCACATTACCAACATCCAGCGCATAGAGCAGGACGACTTCCTGTGGATGGACAGATTTACCATCCGGAACCTGGAACTCTTAGGCAGCAGTGTGGAAAACGGCAATACCCTGCTTACCACCATCGATACCACCGTCAGCCCAATGGGTGCCCGACTGCTGAAACGCTGGCTCATCTTCCCGCTCCGCGACATTAACCAGATCAATGAACGACTGGATGTAGTCGAGTACTTTATCAAAGAAACAGACCTTGCGAAAAACCTGAGCCTTCACCTCAAACAAACGGGTGACCTGGAAAGACTGGTATCCAAGATCCCTTTGAAAAAGATCAACCCCAGGGAAGTAATGTCCCTCGCAAAGGCATTGCAACAGGTATGCGGGGTAAAAAGTCTGCTGGAAAAAGTACCACATCCCTACCTTGCCCAACTGGCGATGACGATGGATGGCTGCAATGAAATCCTCGACAGAATACTGCGCGAAGTGACAGAGACACCACCCATCCTTGTGAGCAAAGGCGAGGTGATACAAATGGGTATCCATACGGAACTGGATAACCTGCGCAAGATAGCCCGTTCCGGAAAGGATTACCTGTTACAAATCCAGCAGAAAGAATCCGAGATCACAGGAATCCCAAGTCTGAAAATTGCATTCAACAATGTATTCGGTTACTACCTCGAAGTGACCAATGCACACAAAAATAAAGTACCTGAAACCTGGATCCGCAAGCAAACCCTGGCGAATGCAGAACGGTATATCACCCCTGAACTGAAAGAATACGAAGAGAAGATCACAGGTGCGGAAGAGAAGATCCTGGCGCTGGAAGCACAGTTGTTCGAAGAACTCTTATCTGCATTACAGCCTTTCATCAAACCGATCCAGCTGAATGCACAGGTAATGGCCAGAATAGACTGTCTGCTGAGTTTTGCCAACAATGCTGTACAGTTTAAATATCGCCGCCCGCATATCACCGATGGTTTCCACCTGGATATCCGTGAAGGCCGCCACCCCGTGATTGAAAGAGGATTGCCCCCGGGAGAAAGTTATGTGGCGAACGATATCACGCTTGATAAGGAAAAGCAGCAGATCATTATCCTCACAGGTCCGAACATGAGTGGTAAATCGGCCCTCCTGCGGCAGACAGCCCTGATTACCCTGATGGCACACATGGGTAGTTTTGTACCTGCGGCGGCAGCGGAGATCGGGTTGACAGATAAAATCTTTACCCGTGTAGGTGCTTCTGACAACCTGAGTGGAGGTGAATCTACCTTCATGGTGGAAATGAACGAAACGGCCAGTATTATTAACAATATTACCCCCCGTAGCCTGGTGATCCTCGATGAGATCGGGCGTGGTACCAGTACCTATGATGGGATCTCGATTGCATGGAGTATCGTGGAATACCTGCATGATATGACTTCGGCCAGACCGAAGACATTGTTTGCCACACACTATCATGAGCTGAATGAACTGGAGAACAAGCATGCACGCATCAAAAACTTCCATATTACCAATAAGGAGTCTGGCAATAAGGTGATCTTCTTAAGGAAACTGGCACCGGGCGGCAGCAGACATAGTTTTGGTATTCACGTGGCTAGAATGGCCGGCATGCCTCCCAAACTGATCGAAAGAGCCAACGAGGTATTGGCACACCTGGAAGAGAAGCAGATCGGCGGTCCGATGCAGGAGCAGGTAAAGCATATCAGTGCCCCTGCACAGAAGGTACAGCTTAGTATTTTTGATGCACATAGCGATACGTTTAAAACTATACGGGAGATGTTGGAAAATGTGGATATCAACAGGCTGACACCCGTGGAGGCATTACTCAAGCTGAGTGAGATAAAACATTTATTATAGTGGCGGAAAAGGAGTTATCAGCACTAAAAATGTGTCCTGAGAATTTTATAAAAAGCCACCTGGTCACATTAAGCAACTGAAACAAAGCGCCTGTATCTCTCATTTGATACAGGCGCTTTTCTTTGGTGGGCCTGCGGCTGGCTTTCGCAATTGCAGTGTATAAAACAGCTTATTTTTTCTTAAGTGAGATGTTTTCGTCGCCCTCTTCATAAGGCAAGGTCACCATTACCAAGGTCAGCATCTCATCTTTTGTGTTCATATTTTGCATGACCAATGCTGGTGGTAAATTGGGATTGTAAGGATTATTGATCGTGTTATCGTAAGTGCCCTCTATGTGAATCGTAGACCCTTTCGGAATCTTCACCATCTTAGGGAACCAATAAATCTCCTGCCAGTTAAAATCCCATTCAGGAATATATACAAGCGGAATCGTGTCTTTGTTTGGCTTAATGATATATGCCTTGAACACTTTTCCAAGCAGGTGCATATGCGGCCATACATACAGCAATGATTTATCTTCTTCGGTTTTTACATTCAATGTAAAAGTACGCACTACATCAGGAGGCAGATAAAAGTAAGGCTGGATTTGCTCCTGCGATGTACTACCGGATCCCAGGTTTTGATTTTTAATACGCCTGGTAATTTTTGTTTTTGTTGTCCAGATCTGTACGCCCGCAATTACATCTTCTGCTTTACCTAATGGGGCATAATGTAAGGTCAGTAATATCACCCCTCTCTTCGGCATCACCCAGCCAACATGCTCCGGATAAGACTCCATAGAAGCACCAGGTATCCAGCCGCCAAAGTACATGATCCGGTTGCGATAAGGCACAAAGTTTTCAAAGTACTTGACGGTTTCGGTTTCATGGTCTACATAATCCACAGTATTATACAGATCCATCCCCGGTACATCATCTATTTCATAATTTGCATGGTGAATCACTTTCCGGTTATTGGTAATAAATTCTATCCCTTCCACATTCATAGAATCCGCCAGTTCAAACGGGATCTTATATACAATGTAATGATCCTTATTATCCCCCTCCAGGTGATAACTATCCTTCATCTTTAATACCAGGTCAGGTGCACGGTTATAGACAGTACCAGCTACAAAGTTGTGGGTATCTTTTGCATCGGCAGCATTGCCTTGGGGCATATCATGAGTAGCCCAGTTGGCAATCATCGCAATGTCTTCGTCAGACAAGCGTCTTTCATTGGCATATTGCACATAGTGGGGGTCTGGTTTCCATGGTGGCATATACCTGGCTTCTGTGACCCGCTGGATCATGCTGGCTCTTTTGGCAACATCATCATAGGTAACAAGTGCAAACGGTGCTGCCTCTCCTGCCCTGTGACAAGGTGTACAATTACTATGAATAATGGGAGCAATATGTTTATTCCAGGTAATATCCTGTGCCCTTCCCTTTTCATAAATAAATAACGACAACATCAGCGTTACCGTAATAACAACACGCATACTTTAATAATTACTGATCAGACAACCTATCGGAGTGGTTTTTGTTACTATGGGCACACCAGCCACAAGATTCTGGATAGACTGGTCCAGATACAGTTGCGTGGTTTTTGCACGCTTGGTACCTAATCCTGTTACCCAATCATCTATCAACCCGCGATAATATTCTATGCCATCACTTCCTACCAGCAGTGCTTCAGGTGTGACGGTAGCTTTGAGTGAATTGGCCACCTCTTTACCCGGATCCATGAGGACGGGGAAGCTGAGATTGAAATCTTTTACATATGCGCCGACCTGCCCTTTGGTAAAGGTGCGGCCACTGATGATGCCGTAGAACTGTACGTTTTTATACTTTTCTGACAGCTTTTCTACAATAGGTGCATAGTTCCTGCACAAGGGACATTCAGGTGAGAGAAACAGGTACACCACGATCTTTCCCTGTGGCCTGATGTCATAGGCTTTGCCTGTATAATCCTTTAATTTTTCATGAAAGGTAGTACCATGTGGATTTCCTATCGACTGCATGCACAGGCCGGTTATCAGCAGCGATAATAATAGTAGTTTAGACATAACGGCTCATTGGTTGACAGTAGTAAATTACACAATATCAATAGTGTTTTTTCATGATATATGTCATCGTTTAATTTCCATCTTTTCATCCCCATTTTCGTACGGCAAATAGATCATCACGAGTGTCATCATTTCATCGGTCGATTTCATTTCCCCGGTACTGTAAATCAACTGGGGAGGACTGTGTGGATTAGATGGATTTTCTGCAGTATTATCATAGGTCCCTTCTACAACTATGGTGGATCCTTTTGGTAATTTTTTCAATTTCGGGAACCAATACATTTCCTGCCAGGCTACATTCCAGTCGGGAATGGATACCAGGCGAATGGTATCTTTTTCTGGTGTGATACAGTAAGCTCTGAAGATCTTGCCGATATAGTGCATATGTGGCCATACATACAATATTGACTCGTCTTCGGGCACACTTACTTTGACCCTGAAAGTTTTCACGACGTTGGCCGGAATGTAGAAGAAGGGATCAATATCTTTTTCACCGGCACCACCGGAGCCAATGCTGGCGGCACGGATTTCTCTTTTTACTTTATTTTTCGTGAAATAAAGCTGGATACCACTGATGCTTTTCTCTTCTTTGCCAAGTGGTGCGAAGTGTAGTGTAAGCAGGATAATCCCTCTCTTAGGCATTTTCCAGCCAAGGCCGGGGGGATATGATTCATGGGAGGCACCGGGAATCCAGCCGCCATAATAGACCATGTGTTTGCGATAGGGAATGTACTGTGCAGTATTTCCATTTCCCTCTTCCGTAAGGTTGACATAGTCTGCTGTATTGTAGAGATTCTCTGTAGGAACGTTATCAATTTCGTAGTTCGCGTGGTGAATGAGTTTGCGGTTATTGGTGATGAAGCGGATGGCTTCCACATTCATAGAGTCAGGTATTTCAAAGGGGATTTTGAAAACGACGAATCGTTCTACGTTATCTCCTTTGATGATGAAGGCCTTATTCATAGTCAGCTCCAGGTCTGGCAGGCGTGAGACTTTGGAAGTAAGGATGGTATCAGGTTTGTCTTTGTCATTTTTGCCAGGAGGCATTTTATGGTCGGCCCAGTCTGCGATCATGGCAATTTCTTCGTCGGTGAGGCGTCTTTCGTTGGAATAACTTACATAATGTGGATCTGCTTTCCATGGTGGCATGTAACGGCTTTGGGTGACTTTTTTCACCATGGCGGCGCGTTTGGCTACATCTTCGTAAGTGATAAGGGAGAAAGGGCCGGCTTCGTCCGGGCGGTGACAGGGAGTGCAGTTAGTATGAATGATGGGAGCGATATGCTGATACCAGGTAATGCGCTGCGAGTGAGCAGCGAATGACAGGACAATCGACAGGCATAGGAACAGGAATAGGCGTTTCATACTTATTTACCCAAAATAGATAATTTTTTCTCAAATGTATAATATTTTGACTTTTTCGTAAAAATGCAAAGGCCCCGGCAATGATGCCGGGGCCTTTGCGTATAATTTATCTAAGCGTTATCAGTTAACGTCCCAGAAAATCTTAGTGTCGCGGGTATCCTTAGATTTCACTGCATTGTAGTTTGCAGTGTTATACAGTGATTCGTTAGAAGGATACAGGAAGCGTACAGGAGGATTAGCCTGGATACCAGCAGAAACTGGCAGTTGAATAGCAGGATAACCTGTTCTTCTGTATTCAGACCATGCCTGGTTTGCCTGCATGATGAAGAAATTCACCCATTTCTGCGTATAGATCTTCGCAAGTTTTTCGGTAGTAGTACCGGTGTAAGCTACACCAGAAGCTGCTTTCCACAGTGCAACAGTGTCTGTATTTACAGACAGGGTAGCCCATTTGTACTGGTTTGAACGGTTGAATGCTTTCGTGTTCATCATGTAGAAGAAAGCAACTGACTGATCCAGACCTGCGGTGTAAGCAGTAGCTGCAGTTCCCAGGCCCCATCTTTCGTAAGCTTCAGCCTGCAGGAAGCTAGCTTCAGCAGCGGTGAACAGTACACCTGGAACGTTGTAGTTATAGAAGAAGGTAGCAGAGTCAAAAGAAGCGTAACCACCATTGCTATATTCAGTAGAGGTACCGTTGTAAGGGAAACCTTTGTAACCGTTAGCAGTGTCCGGATCGAACATTACTTTAGTACGAGGGTCATTGTTAGCAACCAGTACATCTTCCAGCAGGAACTTTGGAGCGTAAGGGAAGCTGGTGAAAGCACTCAGCAGATCACTTACCAAAGTGGTCGGGCTTTCCCACAGCAATGCGCTCTGATCGTTAGAAGAGATCAACGGATAAGTGCCTGGATTGTTCAACATAGTTGTAACTGCTGCCTGTGCTTTAGATTCGCTCACATTAGAGATACGCATCAGGAGACGCAGACGCAGGGAGTTAGCATAACGACGCCACAGGGTCAGATCACCGCTGTAGATTCTGTCATACAGTTTCAGGTTACCACTTTCTGTTGCTGCTACAGTAGCAGTAGTCAGGAAAGTATTAACCTGATCCAGGTTAGCAATCAGGGTATCATACAGTGCAGCTGCATCATCGTAAGCTGCGAATTCTACCTGACGGGAAGAGTTCAGGGAGTTTGCCTTAGAGAAAGGAATATCACCCCACAGATCCACCATTTGAGCAGCCTGGTCAGCTACAATCACCTTAGCCAGGTTCATGTAAACTGCCTGATCTGCCTGATCAGCTGTAGACAGACCGTTGTAGGTAGTCTGCATTTCACGGTAGTTGTTCAGAATACCAGGACCATTGTAGTTATAGTCGGTACCTGTAGAACCATTGTAGAAGTCAGTCCATCTGCCATCAGTATAGCTGGAAGTGGTCTGGTACATAGTACTGCTAGGCACCAGGGAAACCAGGCCTGAGTAAGCACCGGAATAAGATTGCAGAATGGTATAATAGTCCCAGTAAGATGGGTGAATTCTTTTGTTGAAGAACATACCGGCAAATAGCTTACCGATATTGCCAGAAGTAGTCAGTTCCGGGTTTTGATAGTCTTCTTCAGCTTTTTTCTTACAAGAGCTGAAAGAACCCACCAGTAAAAGCAGAAGCGCTGCGTTTATAAGAAGTTTTTTCATTAGTTTTCTTTGTTTGGTCATTTAGCAGATAAATACATTAGAAGCGAGCACGAACGCTAGCACCAAGGCTTCTTGTAGGAGCCATACCACCATTGTTCATACCTTGATCGATCCATCTTGAACCGATTGCTACTTCCGGATCCAGGCCATAAGGCAGGGATTTGTACACGTAGAACAGGTTACGTCCGATCAGAGCTACCTGCAGACCCTGGAAATGTAATTTGCTATAGATTGCTTTAGGCATGTTGTAGGTCAGCGCCACTTCACGCACTTTTATATAGCTATTTTTGAATACTGCCTGAGAGTAGTCACCAGTGTGCCATCCGAAGTTAGCATCATAGTAAATACCAGCAGAAGTTACTTTAGTGTTCTTAGTACCGTTATCATCGGTTACACCTGGCAGAATGATACCATTGTAACGCTCAGCAGTTGTTCCAGCAGCAGCTGCTACGTAGTTAGCTGATTCTTCATCAACAACGTTGTAACCAATACCACCGTGAGCTGCATCTCTGTATTGGAGAGTGCTCTTGTACATACCAGCACCAACTGCGTAGTAAGAAGGAATAGAAACCAGTTTACCACCAAAACGGTAATCCAGGGTCACATCCAGGGAGAATTGTTTGTAAGAGAAGGTATTTGAGAAACCACCAACGATCTTAGGCATCATGTTACCTACTTTAGTATAAGCATCGGTATTGTAAGTATACAGACCGTTGTTATCTACTTTGTAGTTACCATTAGCATCGGTGTTGTGTGGGTGTACATAAATATTACCCAGCGGATCTCCTACTTCAGATTTTGCAATCACATAACCACTTTCCAGGTCATTTGTCAGGTTTGGCAGATAAGAAGGAAGTGCAGTCAGCTTGTTGCGGTTGATTGCGAAGTTAAAACGAGTATCCCAACGGAAATTCTTATTCTGAATTGGAGTTGCAGTGATTGCACCTTCAAAACCGTAGTTGCTCAGGTCACCAGCATTTACATACTGTGAAGTTGCACCTGCTGTCTGAGGAGTTGTGATTTCGATAATCTGATCAGAGATCTTGTTGTTGTAGTAAGTCAGATCTACACCAACTTTACCACCGATGATTCTTGTTTCCAGACCAAGTTCAAACTCTCTCTTCTTCTCAGAGTTCAGCTTATCGTTACCGAAGCTGCTACCTGAAGCCTGCTGATAAACCAGGTACTGACCATTCAGGGTCACACCATACTGGCTGTAAGCCACAGGAGCTACGAACATAACAGGGTGGTTACCTGTGATACCGTAAGAAGCTCTCAGTTTACCGTAGTTCCACCAGGATGGGAGTTTCAGTACATCAGAGAATACAAAACCAGCATTTACTGATGGGTAAGTATAACTGTTTCTGTCAGCAGCCAGGGTGGAAGTTCTTTCCGCACGACCTGTTCCTTCTAAATACAACCAACCTTTGTAGCTCAGGTTTACGATACCGAAACCAGCTACGTCTACCTGTTCGCCATGAGTGCTCTGTGTATACAGGGTACCTGCAGAGTTATTCAGAGAGAACCAGTTTTCACTTGCC
Organism: Chitinophaga silvisoli; assembly: GCF_003412465.1. Lineage (GTDB taxonomy): Bacteria > Bacteroidota > Bacteroidia > Chitinophagales > Chitinophagaceae > Chitinophaga > Chitinophaga silvisoli. Next base: position 545,147 of record NZ_QTJV01000001.1, on the reverse strand, counting down.
AGACCTACAGTGGTAGTGCTCTGAGTGTACTGGAAGTTTTGTCTTCTACCAGTGAAACCACCAGAGATACCCAGTTCCCAGTCTTTACCGATCTTAGGATTATAGCTCAACATCGCATCACCGTACAGCAGGTTGTTGGTTCTGGTTTCGATACCAAATTTACCGCTGGTTCCTACGTAAGTAGGCTGGGTATTATGCTCCTGATTACTTGCTTTCCAGCTGGTAAAGTCATTACCGATACGACCACGGAACTTCAGGTTATCCAGGATAGAATAATTTAAAGTTACGCTGTTGATGAAACGGTTCTGATTTTCATCGTAGTTGTCACGCAGCTGTGTCCACATATAGTCCATCAGCTGGGTAGCTCTCAGAGGATAGATGATTTTCTCAGACTGGTCATAGCTACTGTTGTTATACTTAACATACTTATAACCGTTAGAAGTTTTGTACTTGTTATAGTAGGTATCCATATCATCCATACGGCTGAAGAAACCACCATAAGAGTTCAATACATTTGTCAATGTGCTTGGACGGTTATGAGTAAAGTTGTTATTGTAAGTAGAAACGATGTCTAAGGTAACTTTCTTATGCAGTTTCAGTGTCGCATTCAGATTAAAGTTATTCTTGTTCAGGTCAGAACCTGGAACGATAGCTTTATAATCATTACGGGTGTATGAGAAACGGTAAGAAGCATTTTCGCTGGCATTAGAAATTGCAGCGTTGAACTGAGAGTTGTAACCAGTTTGGAAGAAGTCACGATAGTTATTCTTGTTGGCTACGTATTTACGGGTAGAACCATCCCAATATTTAACGGTTCTGCCATCGAATTTAGGACCGAAAGACTCATACGCACCATAGTAAGGGTGTTGAGATCCATCAGATTCAGTGATCCAGCCAGTACCATCACCGCTGATACCCACCATGTAAGCTTCTGCATAACCAGGACCATATTCGTTCTGATAGTCAGGGCTGTTAGCCAGTTGTTCAGCTGTATATAAGTAGTTCAGATCAACACCTAAACCTCTACCTTTAGTACCTTTTTTGGTAGTGATTACAACCACACCGTTAGTCGCTTCAGAACCATACAGTGCAGATGCAGAAGCACCTTTCAGGATGGTCAGACTTTCAATGTCTTCAGGGTTAATATCCAGTGCACCGTTACCATCGATACGGTTGTTGGTAGTATTAAAGTCCCTTTTAGTTGGATCAGCCATATTTCTGATAGGCACACCATCCACAACATAGAGTGGCTGTGTGTTACCAGAGAAGGAAGAAATACCTCTCACCTGGATAGATACACCGGAAGAGGCACCACCTGGAGCAGCATTCACCTTCACACCAGCGGCTTTACCGTACAGTGCAGAAGCAAAGTTTGGAGAACCGGTCTGAGAAAGATCTTTTGCGCTTACAGTACTAACTGCATAACCCAGGGAACGGGCTTGCCTTTTAATACCCATCGCAGTTACAACCACCTCGCCCAGATTCTTGTTGTCTGTAACCAGGGAAACATTAATTGTGGATTGACCACCTACCGCAACTTCCTGAGTGGTATAACCTAAATAGGATACAACCAGAGTGCCTTCGGGAGCAACTGAAATTTTAAAGGTACCATCAGGAGCGGACAAGGTGCCGTTCTTTGTGCCTTTTTCCAGGATGGTTACTCCCGGAATAGCCTGTCCTTTGTCATCTTTAACAGTCCCGGACACTACCTTTTTATTCTGTGCCAGAGCAGTTAAGCAGCAGAACAAAAGAAGCAATGTGCTTACTAATAGAGATCTTCGCATAGCTTTCTTTTAGTTAGATTTTAAGTATGATAAGTGTTTAGTCACAAGTGTAATTACATACAGGAATGCATGGCGTTGGCAGGCCCCTCTTTTTAGGAGCTATTAAGCTAGTGTTCCTTGAATGTGATATTATTTTCTCTCTAAATCCTGGGACCTTTTTTTCGGAATTGTAGCTGATTTTTAGTACATTCCTGCTGGTCGTTGTTTACGTTTTAATTGACTCAATTATCGGTATAGGCCATTTTATCTTCTTCTTTATCTGGTGTTATTTTCACCCCATTGTCCCTCAATACACTCTTCCCTTCCAAAATGCCATAGTTTTTCTCTACATTCTTTTAATTGACAGCGCCAAACTACCCAAATAATTTTTAGAAACAAAAAAGATTTAACATTTTTTTATCTAATCATTCATTTACTGTTAATCCAGGTAAATTAGCACACCTTCATGAGAAAATACTATTGGAGAAAGTAACACAAATTGAAGAAATCATAATATAATTTGATTCCTGTTCCAGGACTTTACGAAAAATTAATAGTGGAATATTACCCGTAACGCGACAAGAGGTATTTCATTCTTTTCATGGTATAGACGTTTACAAAAATGATTTCCTGAGTATAAAAAGCAGTTAAATGGGTTTTAAGCATTTTCACAGGTTCCGTGCATAGGTGATTCTTTGCAACTTATAGAAAGTTTTCATAATGAGCAAATTATATTTATGCAACCGGTTATTATCAGGGATAAAAAAATCGCTTTTGCCTGCGGCAAAAGCGATTACAAAATGAAAGACTTTTACGTAAACGATTACATCACGATTTCACTAACTTCTTATTGGGTACGGATGATTCCCGCTCCCGCAATTCAAGTGGCAATACCACCTGCCTGGGGGCTTCGGAAGTCTCATCCAGCTCCTCCATAAGGATCCTGATCAATGTGCGGCCAATCTCCTCTACGGGCTGGGCTACGCAGGTCACTGCGGGGCTTAGGAGGCGGAAGATGTCGTGGTCGTCAAAACTCACCATCCCCAGTTCAGTGCCTATCTGTAAGCCTATGGAGCGAATGCTTTCTATGCCGCAAATGCCGAGGTAGTTGGTCGCAAAGAATACAGCATCCAGTTCCCGGTTGTTCTGCAGGTATTTAGTGATCTCCTGTGTGTAACCCGGGCGATCCAGGTCAAAAGGCAGGCGTTTGATCACATTCTTACCTGCCGGCAGCCCATGTTTTTTCAGGGCCGCATTAAAGCCTTCCAGGCGTTGCTGCATCTGGATCTGGTGGGAAGTCGTGGTAATGATACCAATGTGTTTATACCCCTGGGCTACCAGGTGATCTACGGCTGTCATCGCACCCTGGTAGTTGTCTACCACCACATAAGATGAGTCCTTCACATTCGGGAAATAACGGTCCATGAGTACCACGGGCTTTTGCAGGGTGGCAATGTCTTTGTCCAGATTAAGGGTAGGCGTGATAATGTAGCCATCTACCTGGCGGTAACGGAGTACTTCCAGCAGGCCACGTGCTTTTTCTTCATCATCTTCTGTACTGCCGAAGAGCACTTTGTAGCCGTACTTGTCTGCCTCGTCTTCCACTACTTTCGCTACGTTGGCAAAGAAATTATTAGCAATGTCTTCTACGATTAACCCGATTGTTTTGGTTTTACCAGTGCGTAAACCACGTGCCAGTTGGTTAGGTTTATACTTTAGCTTGCCGGCGATTTTCAGAATACGTTTGCTTACCTGCTCGCTGATCCTTTTTTCTTTTCCTTTACCATTCAGAACGAAAGAAACGGTGGTGGGAGAAACGCCGGCCTGTTGGGCTATATCTTTAATCGATATTCCTTTCACGTGATTCAGATTTGGTTTGATTCTTTAGAAAATTATAATCTTAGTAGCAAACGACCAAATTATTTCCAGCAGAGACTGTCCGGCAGGAAGGATGCCTCTCATCGCCCGTTAAACCGCCCGGAAAGGCGTTTCAACAGGAAATAAATGATATTTACTAAAAAATGATGCTTTTTTAACCAAAATTTGATAATTTGGCACTTTCACAGAAAAACTTCTGTCAGGGGGTATGAAATTGGAGACCGACATCCATTTGGAAATGGTCATGGAATATTACTATTATAATTTGAATTGTTTCGGGAGATAATGTCCTGTCTGGGGCAAGAAGACGAATCATCATCACAACGGAGCTAGAATAAAAACAGCTTAAACTTATACTACATGAAACCCATTCTTATTAAAGTGGGGGCGTTTGCCGACAATCAGATCACGATCATTGAGAGAAGTGATCCTTATTTCAATACTCCATTCCACTTTCACCCGGAATGTGAGCTGGTATACGTTACAGAAAGCAACGGGAAAAGAATTGTAGGCGACAGCATTGAGAGTTTTGATGTAGGTGACATGGTGTTTCTGGGGCCACACATCCCGCATGTATGGTACAATGATGAAAGCTATTACAAGAACAATGAAGCGCTGAAGGCAAGGTCTGTGGTGATTTATTTCCCCAAAGACATCTTCGGGGATAAATTCTATGGATTGCCGGAAACAAAAGCATTAACAGATTTATTTCACCGTGCGCAACGCGGCATGAAGATTATAGGCCCTACCTATGATCTGCTGAAGGACCAGATCCTCCAGCTGCCAAAGAAAGAGGGACTGGAAAGGATCATTTCATTGCTGAGCATTCTCAAGGTATTGACAGAAACCAGGGATGTGCAGTACCTGGCAAGTACAGGTTATTCACATGCTTTCAATGCGAAGGATAATCATAAGATCGATGAGGTGTTCAAGTATGTGATGAGTAACTTCAGCAAAGAGATCTCTTTGCAGGATGTGGCAAGTATTACTAACCTCTCTCCCCAGTCTTTCTGCCGCTTCTTTAAGAACAGAACAAAGAAGTCGTTTGTGCAGTTCCTGAACGAGGTAAGGATAGGGCATGCATGTAAACGCCTGACAGAAGAAGATTGGTCTATAGCGGAGATTGCCTATTCATGTGGATTTAAGAACTTGTCGAATTTTAACAGGTTTTTCAAGGAAATAGTAGGTAAAACGCCAAAAGAATATAAAAACGAATTGAGGTTGAAAGAGGCTTAATTCATTGGAAACAGCCTTATATTTCTACTGCTTATAGTCAAAAACAAACGCTTCTGCCTGCGGCAGAAGCGTTTGTTTTTAAATGAACCAGCAATGAATGAAAAATGCTTCTTCCTGCTTTTTGGTATTATCAATAAATGTGGTAATTTCCCCTCATATATTACCCTCATTGAAGACCTTAACCAAATCTATGTCACGACTGTAATCCATGTATAGTAATTACTCAGACACCCAATTACTTTCATTACTTCAGGAAGATAACACAATGGCTTTCAACGCTATTTATGCACGTTACAGCCAGCCATTATACCTCTATATCCTGAGTAAGATTGAACCTGCCGAAGCAGGCAAGGATGTATTACAGGAACTCTTTACCTCCCTTTGGGAAAGAAGGCAGACGCTGAGTGTCAATGAGTCATTGAAATCGTACCTCTACCAGTCTGCCCGTCACAAGATCATAGACATCTACCGCAAGAACAATACTTATCGCAAATACCTGCAACAGCTCATCGAACACTTTGATGTACAACCCGGCAGTATTACCGAACTGCTGGATAGCAAAACCCGCACGGAAGATGTATTTGAGACCATCAACCAGCTCCCTGAAAGAATGAAGGAAGTCTTCATTCTGAGCAGGGTGGAACACCAGACGGTGGAACAGATTGCACTCCGCCTGGGATTGTCTCAGCAAACGGTTAAAAACCAGATTACCAAGGCGTTAAAAATCCTGCGCACCAACCATGCCCGGACAGACATCGTTTTGTTGCTGCTGACCGCCGCTTTTTTTTATAAGTGATGGTACTTGTTGCAACTTGAAACGACACCATTAAGAGCATCACTAACGTTAGGGACAAACAATAGATACATTAGGACATTATTTAAATTACAACGCTGTGAACCTTGATCAGATAAAGAAAATACTGGAACGTTATAACGAAGAACAGTCCACAGCCGGGGAAAAACAGTTGATAGAAGAGTGGTTTGAAGGGATACAACAGCCTGTTACACACATTCCAGAAACTGTCATCCAGCAGGACCTCGCAGATGTACACGCTGCACTGCAAAAGAAAATCAACATGCCCCGCCGGCGTACAATGCGCCCGTGGTTCTATGCCGCCGCCGCTATCACTATGCTGGTAGCTGCCGCCAGCTGGTTTTTCCAGCACTATACCCGCTCCGCAATACCTGCGGGTCAGACTCCCATTGCCAAAGTTGACAACCATAAAGAAATTATTGACGGATGCTATATCATCACTACCGTAAAAGGTAAGACTGAACACCTGCAACTGGAAGACGGCAGCACGGTTGTGCTCAATGCCGGCAGCCGGCTCAGGTACCCCGTACATTTCAGGGAAAGTCGTGAACTCTATCTCGAAGACGGAGAAGCCTACTTTGACGTAGCCCCCGACCCCGCACATCATTTCACCGTACACAGCGGAGGCCTCAGTACCACAGCACTGGGCACCTCTTTCAATATACGCGCTTACAGGAACGAACAGAAAATCACCGTGGCATTGCTGAGTGGTAAAGTACAAGTGACCGCCAGCGGCAAAAAGCCAGTAGTACTCGAATCAAGTGAACAGTTGAGTTATGACCTGCAAAGCCTGCAGGTAAGCCGGTCCAACTTCAGCACTCCGGAGGCCACCGCATGGCAACAGGGAACCCTGGTATTCAAAGATGCATCGTATGAACAGGTGCGCAACGCCATTGAAAATACCTTTGCTGTAACTATTATCAACCAAAGTGACAAGAAAGCATGGACCTATACCGGTAGCTTCCGGCAGGAAACCCTGCAAAATGTGCTGGAAACAATCTGCCTGACCGAATCGCTGTCATGGTCAAAAGCGCGCGACACTGTAATTTTAAAAAATAAGAAATAATTTATGGGGTTAGCCCCGGCACTACAATCAGGCGAGACTGCATCAGGAGTAATTTGACCCCGGGTTAACCCGGTTACAGCAGTAGCAGATTTTCCTTCAGGGAATTCTCCATACGCTTAATTACTTTTTATCCAGGCTCCTTTTTAACATCTAACACGTTTTGATACTATTACAAAGGTTCCTTCCGTAAAACGGAGGTTCCCAGCTATTATAATCCGCTCCCCAGAGCATTCCTGCATGTAGTATTTGGGTAGCCCCATAAATGTTTATTGCTGCTTACTATGTTTAAATCACCGGGGCTGAAATGAAGGGAAGATCATACTTAATGAAAGTATGTATTGTCGTAATATTCCTGTTAATAGCACTATTACCAGGCAGGAAAGCTATTGCCCAGATCAGCCTCTCCTTTCTCAACAAGCCCGTGACGGACATCATGGATGCCATTGCCAATAAGCAACGCATTAGTTTCCACTATGATAAAGCCTCTATCGATGTGGATCAGCGGGTGTCTCTCCATTGTAACAACCTTTCTTTAACACAGGTACTGGACCAGTTATCCACATTGACAGGATATAAATTTACGCTTAGGGGAGAAAATGTAATTGTCAGCACGCAGCGTGAAACCCCTGAAAGTGTACAGCTGCATCATCCTGCCCTGTTGCAGAAAGAAATCAGTGGCCGTGTCGTCTCTATGCATGGCTCACCACTACCCGGGGTGACCGTAATGATTAAAAATACTACAAGAGGTGTGAAGACAGATGACGCAGGTTACTACACGATCAACACGGGTCTGACAGATGTACTGATCTTCCGGTCTGTTGGTTACATCAACAGGGAAATCTTAATACCTGTAGCCGGTTCCAAACTCGATGTCACCCTCACCGAAAATATCAAAGGCCTGAATGAACTCATCGTTACTGCACTCGGCATTCCAAAAAACAATAAGGAACTCCCCTACTCTACCGGCTTACTCAATAGTGACGATATCTCTACCGTGAAAGATGCCAATGTGATCAATAACCTCTCCGGCAGAATAGCCGGCGTGATGATCAACCGCAGCGCTTCCGGTATAGGTGGCTCCGCAAGAGTCGTATTGAGAGGGAATAAATCCACCCGCGAGAACCAGCCTTTGTACATCATCGACGGTGTACCAATGGCCAACTTCACCCCCTCACAACCTACTGACATCTGGGGCGAATCGTCAGGCATCACCGGGAATGGGGGCCGCGATGGCGGAGATGGCATCTCGAACCTGAACCCTGATGATATTGAAAGTATCAGCGTACTGAAAAGCGCTTCTGCAGCCGCATTGTATGGCAGCCAGGCTGCTAACGGTGTCATCATGATCACGACTAAAAAAGGTTATTCAGGCAAAGGACATATCGAAGTATCTTCGGACCTGACTGCTGAAACACCTTTGCTCCTGCCATCACTGCAATACCGGTATGGACAAACAACACCTTCTTATAGCGACGATAAGCAGGCCGGTTCAGCTGATAGCTGGGGTGCCCCCTTACAGGCAAAAGATCATGTAAAACCGTTCTTCAATACGGGCCTGACTTCTATGAATGGCCTTTCGATCAGTGGTGGTATTGAAAAAACACAATACTACATATCGTACTCGAATACCATGAACAGGGGCATCATGCCCATCAACCGCCTGCAAAAACATAATTTCAATATCCGCGTCACCAGTGACCTGATGGAGAACAAACTCCATGTAGATGCAAACATCTCCTTCCTTGCCCAATATGCCGTAAACAGACCGGGTAGCGGCTTATACTACAATCCGCTTACCGGTTTATACACATTTCCCAGAGGACTTGATTTCAACAGTTATAAAGCCTACGAATACTTTGACGATACCCGGAATATGTACATGCAGAACTGGTGGAATATCAATAATGCCATGGGATGGAGCGGCCAGGATGATCAGCAGAATCCATACTGGATCCAGAAAAGAGACGAGCGGGAAGATAACCGTTACAGAGGTCTCGCTTCTCTCTCCGCCAGGTACCGCTTCAATGACTGGCTCACGCTACAGGGCAGAACCAACTTTGACAAGAGTGATGATCAATATGAATTAAAAGCATACGCCGGTACTCAGCAGGTACTCTCCCCGCCTAATGGCAGGTATACGCTGGAGAAAGAAAGTAACAAACAATTTTATGCTGATATGATGCTCACTGCCGCCAAACAGGTAGATCCTTCCTGGAAACTGCAAGGCATGCTGGGAGCCAGTATTACAGATATCAGGGCGCATGACCGAAGTCTTATCAGCACCAATGCAACGGCTGCAGAAGGCCTGATTGTAGCCAATAAATTCTCTGTAAAAAACATTGCTTCCAATGCACTCGATGCACAGCAGAGTGTAGAGCGAAAACAACTGCAGGCCATCTTTGGAAGTGCACAGGTGCATTTCAAAAATAGTATCTTCCTTGACCTCACCGGTCGTAATGACTGGAGCAGCACCTTTGCCTTTACTCCTATCAAAGACAAAGGTTATTTCTATTATTCTTCGGGGATCAGTACCATCGTCAGTGAGCTGATTAAATTACCCAAAGCCATCAGTTTTGCAAAAGTGCGGCTATCGTATGCAAAAGCAGGCAATGATATTGCACCTTATTCATCAAGACCGGCAAGGTTTATCCTGCAAACTACTGCCGGTGTATCCAGGGTCAACTTCAACACCCGCACTCCTTATCCGGGTATTTACTTAAAGCCGGAAGATAACCGTTCGCTGGAAGCCGGTACTGAAATCAGGTTACTGAAAGACAGGATCAGTTTTGACTTTACCTGGTATAAGAATAACAACTACCAGCAATACATGGAAGTACGTGCCCCCTCAGGCTCCGGCTATCTCTACTACTACCTGAACCTGGGGAATATCCAGAACAATGGTGTGGAGGCCACGCTTACTGTCGTACCAGTACAACATACCAATATCCGCTGGTCAACGACGATCAACTGTACCGTGAACTGTAACAAGGTCGTTCAGCTGAGTAGCAATACCATTCCCGGTGCCGGTCCTGACAACTATTATATCCTCACCGACTTCAACACCAACATGTATGGTTCCTTCATCAAGGAAGGCGGCAGCTGGGGTGATATCTATACCAACAAGGAACTGTATAAAAACGAGAAAGGCCAGTATGTGATAGATGAGCAGGGCAACCTGGTCACAAGAAATGTATTTAAGAAAGTAGGTAATCCTAATCCACGATTGATCAGCGGCTGGAGTAATACCCTGGAATACAGGCACTTTACATTCAACTGCCTTATAGACGGCCGCTTTGGAGGCGATGTCATGAGCGTGACCAGTTCCGTACTGGATAGCTACGGTGTGAGTGAGCGCAGTGCCAAAGCCAGGGATAATGGCGGAGTAGCGTTGAATGCCGTGTATGAAAACGGCACTCCACTTACCGTGCCTTATGATGCCCATAAGTACTTTTCTACTATCGGGGGCAGAGCCGGCATCGGGGAAATGTATATGTATAATGCTACCAATATAAGATTAAGGGAATTGTCATTGACTTACGAAGTACCTGTCAAAAGCAGGTACATCAACCGCCTGCAGATAGGATTGCTGGGGAAGAACCTGTGCTTCTTTAAACTGAATGCGCCGTTTGACCCCGAGGTAGCTATGAGCAGTGGAAATGGGTTGCAGGGCATTGATGTATTTGGGGTATCGGCTACAAGAAGTATAGGCGTACATGTGAAGGCTGCATTTTAAAACGATTTTATGCGTAACACGATTCTGGTGTGTATGGCTGTTTTGCTGCTTACTGCCTGCACACGCAAATTTGAAGAGATTAACACGAATCCGTATGACCTGTATGACGATGAACTGAAAGGAAACTTTAAACTGCTGGGAGATCCGCTTACACAATCCATGCTGAATATACTATCCAGCAGTGATGTAAGCGTAGCGCAATTACAGCAGAACCTGATGGGTGACGTATTCTCCGGATACATGATGACACCCAATCCCTTTCAGGACAACAGGAACAATATGACATATGACCTGCTGGACAGCTGGAATGACGATGCCTGGCTGACAGCCTATGGCAGCGTGATGCCTAACTGCAAATTCGTGATGGATAATGCAAGGGGCAAGTACAAGGACTTCTACGCATGGGCGCAACTGCTGAAGGTAATCGCGATGCATCGCATCAGTGATATCTATGGCCCGGTGATTTATACACATTATGCCATGATCAATGATGATCATAGCATTGATTACGATTCACAGCAGGCAGCTTATACTGCTTTCTTCAAAGACCTGGATTCAGCAATTACAACACTCACTCATTTTGCAGACAGTACAGGCACCAGGCGATTCGCAGATTTTGACCTGTCGTACAAAGGTGATTATACCAAATGGGTAAGACTGGCCAATACCCTAAGACTACGCCTGGCCATCCGGATTTCAAAGGTAGATCCTATCAAAGCACAGCAGGAAGGAGAAGCAGCACTCTCCCACCCCTATGGCCTGATCAGCGCTGTCGCCGATAATTTTAATATTGATATCAGCCCTGCCACGCACCCGGTAAATGTGATCTGTAATTCATGGAATGATATCAGGATGGGCGCGCCGATGGAATCTATCCTGACAGGGTATCACGATCCCAGGTTGCCTTACTACTTCAGGTCGGTGGATGCGAAGGATTCTGTATATCATGGTATCCGGAACGGCATTGCCATAGCCGGTAAAGGCATGTATACAGGTTTTTCAAAACTGGCACTGCTGCCATCGCGGATCCAGTTATTAACAGCGGCTGAAGCCTATTTTCTAAAGGCAGAAGCCGGATTGTATGGATGGAAAGGTGCGAGCGATGTACAGAATAATTATGAACTGGGAATTTATATGTCCTTCCAGCAATATGGTATAACATCGGCTTATTATGATTATATACATAATAGTACTTACGTACCCAGGAGATATGTTGATCCACAGAATGCGGCGAATAATGTAGACTCCCCCCTGAGTACAATCACCATTCAATGGGATCCTGCAGCAACGGCTGCCTGTAAGCTGGAAAGGATTATTACACAGAAATGGATCGCGGTATTTCCTGACGGGCAGGAGGCGTGGTCAGAGTTCCGGCGTACAGGTTATCCGAAGTTATTCCCGATTGTAGTAAACAATAGTGGCGGGAAGATACCGACAGAGACATTTATCAGGAGGATTCCATTTATACAGTTTGAGTATACTACGAACCAGGCAGGAGTGAACAGGGCTGTAGCGACCCTGAAGGGACCAGATAATGGAGGGACCAGGTTGTGGTGGGATGTACCTTAATATTCATTAGTAATATGCCCGCCACAGGCCATCTACCCCAATATAATTTTCATGTATTGAAAGCAGCTGAAATATTTTTTTCTCACACGATGGTACTATTTTAATTTCCACACGACACCTCATTATGCACCTGAAAAAAATCCTGTAGACACTAAGGGGGAATCAAATCAGGGCATCACGTATTGAACATGTTAGTAAAGCATCACAATGGTATAGGTGAAATGCGCTCATAACGGCGCACCGTATCACATTACTTCCTTTCTGCTAAACGGGCCCATAGCTGAAAAGATTATGTCATACTGCTTATCAACCAGAATCTAAAGTCGACAATCAAACTCACTAACAGTAAACTGGAATGCATGGATGTACTACATCCACAGGCATTCCTATGGGAAACAACAACATCCATTAGGTCAATTTTTAAAGGCAGTATCTATGAAACGTACACTACGCTTGTCAAAAGCATGCAGTGCCGCAGGCATTGTGCTGAGCCTCATGTTCATAAACGGCATTCAGACAGCCGTTGCGGCTCCTTCTCTTTTAACGTATGCTGCAAGGCAACAGAGAGACATTACGGGTATTGTGCGTGACGTTCAGGGCAACCCTTTGCCCGGTGTGACAGTAACTCTCAAAAATAGCAACAAGGGGACTAAAACTGATGCAGGCGGAACTTATCACATCGCTGCGGGGACGGGCGATGTACTGGTATTTTCCTACGTTGGCTATACCCCTAAGGAAATCACGGTAGGTGCTGACAACAGCATCAGCATTGTTCTGGAAGAAACTGTAAAAGGTCTCAACGAACTGGTAGTAACTGCACTGGGTATACGCAGAGAAGCCCGCAGTCAGGGTTATGCTGTATCCAAAGTACAGGGTGCAGATATGACCAAAGCCCGCGAAATCAGCGTGGCCAATGCACTGGAAGGACGTGTAGCGGGTGTAAACAGTGCCCCGCCTTCCACAGGCCCTGGTGGCTCATCCCGCGTGACCATCAGAGGTAACTCCTCACTGAGTGGCAACAACCAGCCCCTCTATGTAGTAGATGGTATCCCCATGAACAACGCTAACCTGGGCTCTGCGACCATGTGGGGTGGCGCTGACCTGGGCGATGGGATCTCCAGCATCAACCCTGATGACATCGAAGATATGACCATCCTGAAAGGTGCGGCCGCTTCTGCCCTTTATGGCCAGCGTGGGGTAAACGGGGTGATCCTCATTACCACCAAATCTGGTAAAGCCGGTCAGCTGGCAGTAGAACTGAACAGCAACATCACGGTGGATAAGCTGAACGACTTCCTCGACTTCCAGGAAGTATACGGACAGGGTATCATGGGGGCACATCCTACTGATAAAACTTCTGCCCTCAATAGTGGCCTCTCCAGCTGGGGAACCAAACTGGATGGCTCTGCTGTCACACTCTTTGACGGTCAGACACATCCCTATTCCAAACAAGGTAACCATTTGAAAGACTTCTATAAAACAGGCAACACGCTCAGCAACACCATCTCGGTAGCTGGCGGCTCTGATAAAACCACTTATCGTGTAGCACTCGGCGACCTGCGTAGCAACGGTATTTACCCGAACACAGAGTATATCCGTGACAACGTGAACCTGGACCTCAATTACAAATTGTCTGAGAAATGGAGCGGACAGACTAACATTACATACGCCAAGGAAGTAACCAACAACCGCTCTAACCTGAGCGATGCCCCCGGTAATGGTAACTATGCTATTGCCTTCCTGCCGGCGAATGTAAAGGCTTCCCTCCTGGCTCCGGGCTACGATGCACAGGGTAATGAAACCGTGTTTAGCAGTGATCTGTTCAGCACCAATCCTTACTTTGCCGCTTACCGCTTTATGAACAACACCAAGAAGGACCGCGTGATTGGGATGACCAGCCTGCGCTACTCACCTACTTCCTGGTTGTACATCCAGGGTCGTGTAGCCAATGACTACTTCGGCTTCAATGCAACTTCTATTACACCCTGGGGTACTGCTTACCGCCCTACCGGTAGCCTGGACTTAGAGCGTAACAGGCAGTTCAATGAAATGAATGCGGATGTACTGATTGGTGTGAACAAAAACATCACGCCTAAAATCAGCCTGAATCTGAATGCCGGTGCCAACCTGCTGAAAAAGAATGATAAGGTAAATGATGTAACCGCATCCAACTTTGCTTTCCCATTTGTGTACAACCCATCTACTGCAGGTACAAAAAACAGTACACTCATCGAGTACAAAAAAGAAGTACACTCTGTGTATGGAGCACTGGAACTGGCGTACAGCAACGTCCTGTATCTGAACCTGACAGATCGTAACGACTGGAGCAGTACCCTGCCGATGGCAAACAATTCCTACAATTATCCATCTGCTACCATCTCTTACGTTTTCTCTGAAAACTTACATGCTAACTGGCTGAACTTCGGTAAACTCCGTGCCGGTTATGCACAGGTAGGCGGTGATGCGGATGAATATAAAACAGCCCTGTACTACAGCACTTTGGGAGCTACTGTAAACGGAGCACCTATCGGGGATATTGACAACAAGATTCCTAACAAAGCGCTGAAACCACTGAAGGTAAAAGAACTGGAGGTAGGTGCTGAGTTCAAGTTGTTCAACAATCATGTGTTTGGTGACTTCAGCTACTACAGCAAGAAAGCGACGAACGATATCGTGACCGCAACTGTATCATTAGGTTCCGGTTATTCCAGTGCACTCGTGAATGTGGGTGAACTTGAGAATAAAGGCTTCGAGGTGATGATCGGTGGCAGTCCTGTAAAATCCGGTGTCTTTACCTGGACCACCACATTGAACCTTGCGAATAATAAAAACAAGGTGATCCAGCTGGCACCGGGTCAGAACGAAATGGTGGTAGAGAATGGTGAATCCCGCACTGAATCAGCCTTCATAGAGCATGTGGTAGGTAAACCGTATGCGCAGATTATGGTATACGATTATAAGAAAGACGGAAAAGGTAACCTGGTGGTAAATGCTTCCGGTCTGCCACAGCGCACAGATGCACTGGTGAGTGCAGGAACGGGTGTAGCACCATGGAGCGGAGGATGGAGTAATGATTTTGCTTATAAGCAATTCCACCTCTCTTTCCTGATCGATTTCAAATCAGGTGGCTCTATTTACTCAGGTACAAATGCGAATGCCTATAAATATGGTTTGCAGAAAGAAACACTGCCTGGCCGTGAGGGTGGCATCAGCGTAACTGGTGTAAATGATGCAGGTGCTCCTGTAACAACCACTATTGATGCACAGACTTACTACAACCAGCTGGCTAGTATCTCAGCCCTGCATGTGTACAAGACTGACTTCATTAAGTTCCGTTCTGTGAGCCTGACTTACGACTTCAGCAGCTCCGCCCTGCACAACAAACTGCATGGTGTAAGCGTATCGCTGGTAGGGCGCAACCTGTTCTACTTCAAGAAGTCTACACCAAACATTGACCCTGAATCCAACTATAGCAATAGTAATGCGCAGGGTCTTGAATATGCCGGTCTGCCTACAAGCAAATCCTTTGGCGTTAACCTGAATGTTAAATTCTAAAACCAGCTGCAATGAACGCTCTATATAAAAAGATCCTTGCTATTTCTTTTCCTGCTTTAATGCTGTTGCCAGCTTGTACCAAGAACTTTGAAAGCATTAATACAGATAAGAATAAATCCAGTGAGAGTACAGGCGTACCTGAGTACAACTTTACCCGTGCACTGCTGGAATACACCGGTAACAGTGATTACAGTTATGATACCTGGCGTGTAAACATCATCTATTGTGCAATGATGATGCAACAGTTGTCAAACGTAAGCTGGTATGCGGGTGATAAGTATGTGCAAAATGATGCATGGTCCAATGCCTTGTTTGACAAAGCATATACTGACCAGGTGAAATACATTACTGACGTAATACGTCTCACAAAAAATGACGAGTATTATTCTAATCAGTACAACATGGCACGCATTGCCCGGGTCATGATTTTTCAGCGCCTGACGGATGTATATGGCGATATTCCTTATTCCGAAGCAGGAGCCGGTTACAGTAATCAGAACTATGCACCTAAGTACGATGCGCAGCAGAGTATTTACACCGATATGGTCAATGAACTGGACGAAGCGGCCAAAGCACTGAGTGCTTCCAAAGCTGTACCTGGACAGGGAGACCTCATTTACAACAAAGGAGGTAGTGCTACGGCAGATGTAGTGGTAAGTAACTGGAAGAAACTGGCTTATTCACTGATGCTGAGGATCGGTATGCGACTGACAAAAGTAGATCTGGCCACAGCACAGCAGGTAACAGAGAAAGCCTATGCAGGTGGTGTCATCTCTGCCAATAGTGAGAATGCCTACATTCTGCACGATGCAGCGGGTGGCAGAACTACTGTGAACAGAAACAGCAACATCCTGTCCGGCGAGTGGAATGCCATTGCAAATGCAGGTGAAGCCAGCTTAAGCACCACCTTTATTGACTTCTTAAGAACCAATAACGACCCCCGCCTGGCCTATATCGGTACTGTACCTGCTACAGGGAGTACCGCAGCTGCAGACCAGCTGGGCATGCCGAATGGTTATGACACCAATGGGGAAGGCAGTGCGACAGATATCAGCAAGGCACCTAACTACCCCGGTGATCTGAAAAAATATTCCGTACTGAATAAGAACGTGTTTCTGAAACTGAACGGACCTACATTTTTAATTACTTATGCACAGGTAGAGCTGCTGTTGGCAGAAGCCGCTAAAAGAGGCTGGAATGTGGGAGCAGATGCTGCGACACATTATGTTAACGGGGTGAGCGCTGCAATGGGTCAGCTGGCGCAGTACGATGCGTCAGCGGCCATCAGCAGTACCGCTATTCAGGCCTACCTGGCAGCACATCCTTATAATGATGCTGATGGTTACAACCAGATCAACACGCAGTATTGGGCGGCAAGTCTGCTGGATTGGTATGAAGTATGGGCGAACTGGAGGAGGAGCGGATACCCGGCATTAACCCCGGTGAATTACGTGGGAAATGCGACCGGTGGGCAGATTCCGAGGAGGATGTTATATCCCGCATCAGAGGCGGCAAGCAATGCAACGAATTACCAGGAGGCGATCGCAAGGCAGGGAAGCAATTCGTTGATGACGAAAGTGTGGTGGGATAAATAAAATTTGTATAGCCATCTATACCGCTATAAAAAGCAGCAATAACAAGCCGGACCTGTTCAGGTCCGGCTTTTGTTTTTTTATTTGATTAACCACATTGATCCATTGATATCATCACTGCTCAATCCCTGGTTAGTTAATGCTGCTTTCCAGTTCGATGCATTCAGGTTCTGTTCAGTGCTTGGGTAACCCCATCTCTTAGGGATCACACCATTGTTACCAATACCCGTACCCCCATCAAATACCGGTACCCCTGTTCTGCGGTAGTTAAAGTACGCTTCCCAACCGGAGTTCTGGAACATGGCCAGGTACTTCTGAGTAAGGATCTGTCTTAAACCGGCATCAGCACCTGCATATTTCACTGAGGATTGGGCTAAATAGGTGCTTAAATCGAACGTAAAAGGATACGCCGTATAATCACCCAAAGAACTACCAAACTTCAGGAAATAGGCTGTATAACTGGTTTGTGCGGCAGTGATACCATAGAACTTCATGGACTCAGTTATACCTGTTTTGTACCAGGTCTCTGCATCGCCACTGATCCAGCCCCTGTTGATTGCCTCAGCGATGTTGAAACACATCTCCTTGTAGCCTACCAATACATCCGGTTCACCAGTGTAGGTATCATAATAACGCTTACGATTGATCAGGGAGGTATTACCCGCGATCGCATCGGAATACATAGTTGCGATGGACTCCCCTGTACTGGCTCCAACAAATGAGCGGAAGTCTACCGCACTATAACCTTTGGTAGCGATAACATTCCATGCCGGCTCGCAGGTGATAAATACACGTGCATCATTCAGCACTGTCAGGTTATGCACATAAGTATTTGCCATGTTGTAACGCTGTGCATCCGAACCAAAGTTGTTAGGGCTTTGTGGATAAACGTTGTAGGTCGCTACGTATGTGAATTTGAAATCATCGTCCACAGAGGTGAAGATCGGGTAAGTAGAAGGGTTGTTGATGATAGTAGCAAACTGAGAAACAACATTCAGTTCATTGTCAGATGCTTTATTACTCAGGCTGATCAGCACACGGAGTTTGAAGCTGTTTGCCAGTTTACGCCACTGGGCCAGATCACCTTTGTAGTAAATATCCTGCGAAGAACCGGAGATGGTATTATCACCTTTATTGATCAGCTGAGTCAGGTGATTATTCACCGTATCCAGTGTATTCAGCACAAAGCTGAATACATCTTTCTGCGCAGCATAGGCTGGAGTGAGATTGCCTGTACCCTGTACAGCTCCATCCAGGGGAATATCACCCATCAGGGAGGTCATGTTATAATAATAGTAGGCACGTACAAACTTGCCGATAGATTCATAAGGATTGATAGAATCCGCGCCACGGGAAGCTGCTTCCTTCTCCATCTGTACTACATTTTTGAGTACGATGTAGCTATCGAAACTACCGCTCGCCCAACCATACTGGTTATCACCATAATATTCGTAGTTACGGCAGAAGTATTGGTTCCAGCGTGCTACAGCATCCCATGGGCCATAGCCTTCCAGTGCGCCGTTATCCTGTGTACCTGACATATCTGTCAGCACAGCGCCCAGCAGTAGCTCTGCTGTCACACTACCCGGCTGATTTGGATTTGCCTGCAGGTCTTCAATTTTTTTATTACAAGCTGTCATAATCAGACAACTCAATGCGATGATTATTATATGTTGATATCTTCTCATTGTGTTCGGGTATTAAAAAGTAATATTCAGGTTCACACCATAACTGCGCGTAGTAGGTGTTTGCAGGCCGGAACCGCTATCCTGTGTGTACTGGTCTACGTCCATGTCCTTATAACGATCCGGGAAGAAATACAAGAGGTTACGACCTACTAAAGACACTGAAGCATTCTGGAATACAGAACGGCCACCAAAGAGATTGGAAGGCAGGCGGTAAGTCAGTGTTACTTCTCTCAGTTTGGCATAAGTCTTTTTGATATTGTCCAGGTCATTGATGGAGGCCATCCTGGTTACATACTGCTGTACTGAAGTTTTGGTAGTATTCTGGGATATGGTCAGTTCTTTTTCGTTGACGATTCTGCCAGTGACCGGATCCAGCTGAATTGTACCACCCGTCAGGTTGACACCATCGCCCACATAGGAAAAACCGGTAGCACCTTTAGCATCATCAGGACGGGCCGTACCGAATTTACCCTGGGTACTTTCAATATGGCGACCACCCTGCAGTGATTTCTGGCGTACATAGTCGTGTACGACACCACCAACCATACCATCGAACCTGAAGCGGAAAGAGAAGCTCTTGTAGCTGAAAGTATTGGTGATACCCCATTGCCAGTCAGGATCTGAGTGACCATATACTTTTTTTGCATTTACACCGAGGTCTGTATAACGCAGTAATAAACCTGAAGACTTGTCGATCACCAGTTTACCATCAGCAGTGCGTACAAATGCATTGTCATATACCAGGTCTGTACGGGTACCGCTATGTAACCAGTTGTCACCACTTGGGTTATCTACCCATTTCCTTACAAACCTGAACCAGTTTACATTTACATCCCAGTTCAGACCATTCTTATTACGAATCGGGGAACCACCCAGGGTTACTTCCCAACCATCGTTTTGTGTGCGACCCTGGTTCTTTGTTAACTGTGAATAGCCTGTAGATTCAGATACATTACCTGTAAAGATCAGGTCATCGGTGTAACGATAACGGGTTACATCCAGGCTTAACCTGTTCCCGAGGAACCGTACATCCAAACCTGCTTCGTAGGCTTTACGTTCAGCAGTTTTAATATCGTTTCCTACCAGTATGTCTGTATAGGATGCACTATTTTGATTATTATAATATGGCTTCAGCCCATATACCTGAGAGAAGGCATATTCAGGACCATCATATGGAGACAGGTAAGTATAACCATAACCACCACCTGCCAGGTTAGATACATTGGGAGCAAAGAAACCTTTCGTACCACCTGCTTTACTGCTGGCAAATGAACCACGGACTTTCAGGAAGGAAATTGCTTTTGGCAGCTTCGCATAGTCAGAGATCACGGTAGCCAGGTTGAATGAAGGATAGAAGTAAGTATTGTTCTGTGCGGGCAAGGTAGAAGACTTATCGAAACGCCCCGTGATGTTGGCTGTTACATAAGATTTATAACCCAGATCCAATGAATAATAACCACTCAATACCAGCATTTCAGCATTGTAAGAAGAAGCCTGTACAGAATTGAGTGAGTTAGAGAAAGCATATACACCCGGTACATTCAGATAGTTGGTAGTAGTGAATTCAGAATTGAATCGGAAATTTCTGGCATTACCTCCCAGCATACCTTGTACATCGAGGAAACCCAGAATAGCGTTCCTGTGGTACTTAGCCTGGAACTCTACGTTTGATTCGAAGAGAGAACGGTTATCTACGCGGTAGTCACCTTTATGCTCAGGTCTGTCATAAACGGTAGCTGAGTAAGGCAGTTTCTCTGTATTTGTGAAATTGTAAGTCGTTAAGCTTGGACGTAAGGTCAGGTCAATGTTGGTATTTACATTATAATTCAAAGCTGCATAACCGCTCACGTTATTTACATAGTGCCCTCTCAGCCATTCGTAGCTCATAAACCAGGGGTTATTGTAACGGTAGTATTCCGCATATTTCTGCTGGATACCTACTTTACCTGGTTGCCAATAGTCGCGCATATCGTCTACGCTCCAGTCAGCACCACCCCAAAGGATCATATTGTAAATGATACTGTTAGGGCCATAGTTTACATCCGGAATATTTGGAGTAGACTGGCGGCTATAGTTGATGTAAGTACTGATAGAGAATCGCTTTGTAAATTTATAACCGATGCTCGCAGTAGCGTTAAAGTTGTTCAGCTGTGTATTGGGAACGATCCCTTTCTGGTAGCTGTTACCCATAGAAAAACGCAGGTCTGCTTTTTCAGTGGAAGAACTAACAGCGATGCTGGTGCTATTGAGGATCCCTGTTTGCAGGAAGCGTTTCAGGTTGTTTTTACCACGGGCGGTCCATGCGGTAGGTTTTATATGCCCCTGGAAAGAAGTTCCATCTTCAAAAGCGGTGGTATAGGTCGTATTCGCATCGTATTCACCATCGTATTGTGGCAGCATGCGGCCATCCAGTTTGGGTCCCCAGATGTCATAATCATAGTCATTCACACCACCACCCTGGCCATCGCCAAAGGCATATTTACCATATTCACCTGCACCATAGTCATCCTGGTATTTAGGCAGTGCGATGAAGCCACCATTCCATTGTGTACTATTATTGAAATCTACGGTATACCCGCGTTTGTTTTTAGTACCTTTTTTGGTATTGATGATGATCACACCGTATTTACCTCTGAAACCGTACAAGGCTGCAGCACTTGGGCCTTTCAGTACAGTAAAGCTTTCGATGTCGTCAGGATTGATGTTGTAAGTATCAGAGCTCATAGGCACCCCATCTATTACATACATCGGGCTACCTTCTCCACGCATTACCACGCTGGGAGAGTGACCTATTTCAGGGGTGATATTGATAGAGAGACCAGCTACGGCACCTTTCAGTGAGTTGAGTACACTGGGTTCGCGGGCCTGGGTCAGGTCATTGGCTTTTACATCCTGGATAGCGTATCCAAGGCGTTTTACCTCTTTCTTTACCCCGGTGGCTGTTACCACCACTTCATTGAGATCTTTGGTGCTGGCATTTACAGCAATTGTGATGTCGTCACCATTTATGGTATATTCTGATGGGGTGATACCGAGACCGGAAATTGATAATACATCTCCTTTTTCAGCTTTGATTGAGAAACCACCATCTACGTTGGTTACTGTTCCATTTTTTGTGCCTTTTACAATGACCGTCGCACTGGGGATGGGTGTCTGGTCTGACTTAGCCAGTACATGGCCGGTGATTAGTTTTTGCGCGAAGGAGGAAAAGGGTAACAATAGCATTACCATTAACATCCTTGCGAATGCATTACATCTTTTTGGCATAACTGTTTTTTAGTTGATGTGAATTACTACTATAAAGCGATTTAAATGATTTAGACTTCTCTTTACGGCTAGCTACTACAATCCCTGTGTTCTAATAATTGGGTACAAATATCTAAAAGGAGTTTTAACAATTTGTTTAGTATACCTTAACGAATTGTTAAGTATTTATAAAAGGGTGAAAACAAAAAAAGCGCTTTTGCCTAAGGCAAAAGCGCTTCATTATTAAGCGTGACAACAATTACCGGTGTTGTTGCTGCATTGGGTTACCTCCTGTAGAAGACCCTCTTACAGCCTGCTCGCTGCGGAACAACTCGAACCTGGTAGGTGTCAGTGCTCTTGGCCAGCTATTATTTGCTTCATCTATATCACCAGTTTCTCTCAATGGATCCAGTTTTATAGATACTACTTCCTTATCTTTTGCAAATACCTTGGTCACATGGTTCTCGTCATGTCTCCAGATATAGGCTGAAATACGATCTGTTTCCTTTGTACCGTCAGCATATGTCCACTCAATGATCAGTGGCATAACCAGACCACCTACATTGGAGAATGAAACCTGGTAGAAGTTTTTCTTACTTTCATACAGTCTTTTCTCTTCAGGGCTCAGGCCTGCATAGTAGTTACCGTATGCCTGCTTGTCTTCTTCACTGACATTAAAGCGGTTCCATTTGTAATAGAAATCCTGTAATGCGGTATCCTGTTCTGCAGTGAATTTCATACCTTCTGCCTTGTTGCGGGCGCGGGATATGTGGTCTGCATTGCGGTCATATTTCGCTTTGGCTTCAGCTTTTGCTACCTGAGGATCTTTGGTATCGAGGCGGAACATTTTCACGCTGTCGAGAGAGATATCCACAGGATCAATACCATAGAACCATCCTCTCCAGAACCAGTCCAGGTCTACTGCAGAAGCGTCTTCCATGGTACGGAAAAAGTCAGCCGGAGTAGGATGCTTGAATGCCCAGCGACGTGCGTATTCACGGAAAGCAAAGTCAAACAGCTCGCGGCCCATTACTGTTTCGCGCAGGATATTCAGCGCTGTACTTGGTTTTGCGTAAGCATTAGGACCAAATTGCTCAATATTTTCAGAGTTAGTCATGATCGGCTCCAACTGATCCTTTGGCATACGCATGTAGTCTGCAATCTTGTAGGCAGGACCACGATTGGAAGGGAAGTTATTATCCCACTCCTGCTCAGCAAGGAACTGGCAGAAAGTATTCAGACCTTCATCCATCCATGTCCACTGCCTTTCGTCAGAGTTCACGATCATAGGGAAGAAGTTGTGACCTACTTCATGGGTGATTACACCGATCATACCGTTTTTTACTGCTTCGGAATAGGTGCCGTCTTTTTCGGTACGGCCGTAGTTAAAGCAGATCATCGGGTATTCCATACCATTGGCAGCTTCTACAGAGATGGCTACAGGGTAAGGGTATGGAATGGTATGTTTGGAATATACCTTCAGGGTATTTGCGACTACTTTGGTAGAATAGCGTTTCCATAGAGGATAGGCTTCAGGACCATAATAAGACATGGCCATTACTTTCTTGCCTTCTACATTGGTAGCCATGGCATCCCATACCAGTCTGCGGGAAGATACCAGTGCAAAGTCACGTACGTTTTCTGCGCTATATACCCAGGTTTTACGGGCTGTTGCATGACTTGCCATGTTATTCTTCATCTCGTCAGGCGTTACGATTTCCAGGGGTTCTTTTGCACTCTGTGCCTGTTGCCAGCGCTGGTATTGTGCAGCTGTCAGTACTTCTTTATAGTTCTGGCATTCGCCGGTAGCACCTACGATGTGGTCAGCAGGTACATTCATGCTCACCTTGAAATTGCCAAAGGTAAGTGCGAACTCCCCACGACCAGTAAACTGATGGTTCTGCCAGCCCTGGAAGTCAGAATATACTGCGAGGCGAGGGTACCATTGTGTAATGGTGTAGAGGTAGTTTTTATCTTCGGAGAAGTATTCATAACCACCACGCCCGCCTTCGATCATACGGTCAGAGATGTTGTACCACCACTCAACTTTAAACCGGAACTTCTGGCCGGGTTGCAGGGTTTGTGGCAGATCCATACGCAGCATGGTCTGGTTGATGGTGTAAGGAATATCTTTCCCGTTTTCGTCGGTGATCTTTACGATGTTGGTACCAAAGCCAGGGCGGGGGCCGAGGATCTGGTTGACATCTCTCATGGTCATTTTGGATTTAATGGCGCTACCGTCGAAGCTGTTATTATCGCTTTTAGGGTTGTGCTCATTTTCATCCAGTTGTAACCAGATGTAGGTCAGCGGATCGGGAGAGTTGTTGTAATAGGTAACGGTCTCCTTTCCTGTCAGCTTTTGTTTGTCATCGTCCAGGGTAGCGGAGATGTCGTAATCGGCTCTTTGTTGCCAGTACTTAGGACCTGGTGCACCGGAAGCAGACCGGTATTCGTTAGGCGTCTGGAGGATGGTACCTAATTGCTCAAACTTGTTGCCATGGTTAGAGCCGGTAGGTGCTAAGGATTGTGCGCTGGCACCGGCAGTGATACAACAAGCCGCCAGAGCCAATTTGATTGCTTTTTTTCTCATAAGAAAACCTGATGACAGTTGGTTGTCCCTGTCTATTTTGTTATAAATTCTTTACATCTTTCAATGGTTATCAGGACGGCTACACCAAAGATGGCTGCAGAGAGGTAGATATTCCAGTTTCTGCGCTTTACACCTGTAACATTTACAATAATTCCGGCCAGTAATAATACACCCACTACTACCATTATCTGCCCTACTTCCAACCCCAGATTGAAGCCTAATAAAGGCAGCAGAATGTTTTCCTGTGTCCCGATCAAACTCTTCAGGTAGGCGGAGAATGCCATGCCATGAACGAGGCCGAAAAACAATGCGAAAAGGTAGTTCAGTTGAACCTTTTGCGGAGACAGCTCCTTTTTGAACATGTTGAAAAGAGCCGTAACCCAGATAGTGATTGGTATGAGCAGTTCTATCAGACTGCTTTGAACATATACGACGTTTGTGATGCTTAATGCCAGTGTGATTGCATGACCAATAGTAAAGGCAGTGACGAGTACGAGGACTTTTCTCCAGTCCTGGAGCATATAGATAGCGGATAAGGCCATGATAAACAGGATGTGGTCGTAGCCATCCCAGGCAATAATATGCTGCCAGCCCATTTGAAAATACATCCCGAATTCGGTGCTCACAATTTCCTATTTTTGGTAATTATACAAGGTTACTGTTAATATTTAAAATTTTTTAGGCAAGTGGGGTTAATATTATATAAATGGTTATTGCCGGCTTTTTTCGCCTTTCACCCATTCTATGTGAGTGTCACAGAAATCGAACATGTAAAGGCTAAAAACGAGGTCCAGGTCAGCTGCAGGATTTTTGCTGATGACCTGGAGAATGTGCTGAAAAAGGAGTCCAAGCTTCCCCTGGACATCATTCACCCTGCCAACAAAGCTCAAATGGACAGCCTCATTGCCGGCTACATCAGCAAACACCTGGTGGTGAATGTGGATGGGAAAGTAGTAAAGCTGAGCTACCTGGGCTATAAAATTGAGGAAGAAGCGGCCTGGTGCTTTCTCGTAGCTCAGAATGTTACACCTTTTAAACAAGTGAAGGTCAAAGACGATATCCTGTATAGCGAACATCCCAACCAGATCAATATGATCCATGTGATCAGGGATGGTGTGAGAAAAAGCAATAAACTTGATAATCCCAAAGCCGCTGTCTCCGTAAGCTTTTAGCCGCGGTTATCCACAAACTTCACTGGTTTGCGTTGCCCTTCCGGCATCAGCATTTTCATGATTTCCGCCTGACCTACATACCTGATCTGAGGGATCACCCTCAGTTTCGCCTGCAGGTAAGAACGGATCTTTCTGTCTATATCTTCTGATTCCTGCAGCGGCCACAGGTGCAGCAGGATTTCGTCTGTGCCTAATTCGTTGCTGAATACTTCAACTACAAACTCCTTCACTTCTTCCATATCGTTCAGCAGGTCAAACAGTGCCGGTGGATACAGGGTAGTCCCCTTGTATTTGATCATCTGCTTACGGCGGCCTATTACTGGTGATAAGCGCCGCGTTTGACGGCCACAGGAGCAGGGTTCCTCAAAGTAGCGGCAAATATCTCCGGTTTTGTATCGCAGCAGAGGCATGCCTTCTACACCCAGGGTGGTAATGGTTACTTCGCCATCCTGGCCCGGGCCTACCGGCTGATTATTCTCATCCAGCAATTCCACATAGAGCAGTTCAGGATGATGATGACCACCATGGCCTGCATTGCATTCTGTAAACGCGGTTTGCATTTCTGTACTGGCATAGGTTGAATAGAGCCTGATATCCCATTGCTCCGTGATCTTCTTCCCCAATACATTGTAGGTGAAATCAGCATTACGGATGTTCTCTCCTATGCACACTGCTTTCTTCACAGAAGAGGCGTTGATGTCGATATGATGTTCTTTTGCAAATGCGATCAGCTTCACAATGAATGAAGGTACCGCTACAATAGTAGTGGGCTGAATCCGTTGAATATTTTCCCATTGCAGTGATGGTACACCGGGGCCTACACGCAGTACACCTGCGCCTAATTTGCGGATGCCGTTGTAATACGCCATGCCTGCCATGAACTGCCTGTCCAGCGTGAGCATCAGCTGGTAAATATCATTCTCCGTACCATCTGCACAACAAAAAGAAATGTATTCATTGTACGCCAGGCGATCCTGGTCTTTTTGTGTCAGTGCTATGATCACAGGTCTGCCCAGGGTACCGGAGGTAGTGGTATATTCTGCAATCTTGCTCTTATCCACACACAGGAATTCCCAGTTCTGCTGTTGCAGGTGCTCCTTGGTAACAGGAGGAATACGCCAGAGGTCATCCAGCGACTTCACGTCCGAAGGCTGTATGCCATGTTCGGCAAACCAATTCCGGTAAAAGGGTGAAAACTCCCGCAGGTAGCCCAGCAGGTGAAGAACTTCTTTTTCCTGAAATGCCCTGATGGAAGAAGAGGGCTGCAATTCTATGTTGGGTATATACATGGTATCAGGTTTTCAGACTTCAATGATCACTGTCGCAACTGCTGTGGTATTGATATGTGACAATGAAACCAAAATCTGTTTGATCTGTAGCTGTTCATAGCGGGAGCTGGCATTGCCGGTGAGCTGTAGCAACGGCTTGCCGTTTGCATCATTGGTGATCTCTATTTCATTGAAATGAACGCCACCGTGCATAAAGCCGGTGCCCAATGCCTTTAACAGGGCCTCCTTGGCTGCAAATCGGGCGGCATAGTGCTCTTCGCTATGGACCTGCTGCTCGCAATAGCTTATCTCCTGAGGGCTGAACACAAGCTCCTTAAAGCCATTTCCTTTGGCGATTTTGGCTGCTATGCGTGCCACATCAACGATATCTGTGCCTAAGCCGTAGATCATGATTTTTTATTACACAATTCTATTTGTTTCCGGATATGGACCTCTTCTGATTTGTTTGCAATCTCTTTGGTGAGCGCCACTTCATAAAAGCCTTTTGCCTCCTCAAAATTACCGTGTTTGAAAGCATAATCACCTGCTACTACATATGCATGGTAAAACTCAGGATCCAGTGCCGGTATCAGTTTTGGATCTACCGGAGCGCCTTCCTGTGCGGCCTGCTTTAAAGAACGATATGCTTTGAAGTTGATAAAGGCTTTCGTTTGGATAAATGGATCAGGAGCAATCATACGGCTGCTGTCGTATACCTCATGATCTGTCTGCAAACCATGCATGCTGAAAATGGAATCCAGGTTATAGCACACATACTCACCCAGCTGCCATGGTGCTGTCGAGATCCATACGAGTTTCTGCTTAGGTTCAAACACTACGGAGTGATGGGCGATGAACTGGTTGATGGCTTTCTCATTGCCTACCCCGATATCCCTGCCACGCAGACCGAAACGGTCACGCAGAATGTCTACCGTATTTTGAACCGTATTAGGACCTTTCTCCTTCAGCAATTCGGTCAGGCGCTCAAAGCGGTAACCGGAAGCTGTTTCCTCTCTTTGTTTGATATTCTCAGGAGTAGCTTTGAAGTTTTCCCCCTGGAAGTGATTTGTACAGGTAATGAAGTTCTTTTTAGGATCATACAGTTCCATACTGTCCGGTGTCTTTTCGATGATGGCGGCACGGTTATCAAAAGCAGAACCTATCAGGAAAGACTCAGATACGAACATCGTATGCTTCTTTGCAATAGCATAGGCTTCGTCGATGCTCCTGGCATATTGCAGGATCTCTCTTGCAACCAGGGAGACAGGCGTAGCTGAACCGGTAGGAATTTTACTCTTATCAGCATTGATTGTCACTGTCAGGCCTGCCTGGTTCATACCTGATGTACAGCCGGTAAAACCAGCCCAGGTTACGATCATGAAATTGAAACCTTTGTCAGGATGATAGAAGGCAATCACCTTATCTTCTGCAAACTTATCGCCTACATAGAAGTCGAAGTTGCGGCCTATGATCAGGTTACTATCGGCAGAGGCATCATTCCAGGTGGCGAAGGATGTACAACCTACCAGTGCCATATTCTGCAATGCGTGACCAATGTCGTGCGCTGCATGGTAGTTGAGCAGGCGCTCATAGTTTGTACCAATGAAATCATATTTATCGGAAGCGGAGAAAGAGATACCGTATATTTCTTCCTTGTTCTCTTCTTCAATATTATCAGCCAGGTTACGATTGAAGAAACCTACAAAGTAGCGCAGGAATTTGAGGTAGGACTGCGAAGGGATCATCTTTTTGATCTGATCCGTGAAGTTATCTTCCTGTCTTTTCACCAGTTCAGCAGAGAGCTTACCATAGATCACCCCTCTTTCGAAAGGTTTTCCCTCCACATACATTTCATACAGGCCGCTATTGCTCTTACGGAACCAGTTATTACCAATGGTATAGGCAGATGAATCCAGTTGTTTGCGCTCCAGTTTGAGTGCGCTCTTGTCTGCAATATCAGGCGGGTTGATATAACCTACACTTACCACATATATAATCAGCGCTATCAGCACCAATAAGATACCGCCAAAAATAAATAACAGCGCTCTTCCCAATTTGCGCCATCCGCTTCGTTTTTTCCCCTTGTTCATATTATAAATGACTTAACTCCTGTTTATCTCTTCTACGATTGTTTCTAAGTCGACCAGCCCGGCACAGGTCAGCACCGCGCTCATCGTTACACCCAAAATACCATGTAAGTTCAGGTTTTGGCCTGTAAGATACAAATTCGGCAGCCTGGTAGCTGCAGGAATCATAGACTTTAACGGATCTCTTGCATCTTTAACAATTCCATACATGCTCCCTTCCGGAATATTCAGGTAGTCCCGGTAGGTCAGGGGCGTAGCTACATACATGGAATGAATACAGCTACGCAGCTGCGGATATTGCTGAGAGACCATGTCCAGCAGCTTCTCCGCCTTTTCTTTCTTAAATTCCTGGTAACTGGCATCCCGCTCATGTGGCTTGTCGTCAGTATTGAAGGTATCATGCCATTGCGCCACATCTTCGTAACGCATATAGGTCATAATAGACAGATTATCAGCATACTGCTCCTTACCGGTACCTGCCGATACAAACATTGCGTAGGTCTGCGGCCAGTTGTCCGCGGTATAATTAATGCCATCCCATGCATTGGAAGTGGCATGATGATAAATGTTATGATTCAGGTAGGGAAATGATCCCGGTTTGAGTACCACATTGATCATAAAGGTACCGGGTGTATTTTCCAGGGAGTTAATGCGGCTCTTATACGCATTGCGGAGGCCTTCTCCCTTTACCATACCGATAGTACGTGCAGGGTGTAAACCGGAAATGAAATATTTACCACCTACTTCCTGTCCGTTTTCCAGTACGATATGATCTACCCGGCCTTCGGACTCTACGATCGCTTTTACCTCCATATTCCGGATAATATCGCCCCCCTGTGCACGGATCGTTTTGCTCAGGCTACGGGCTATAACAGATCCACCATCTACACATTTCCAGGCACTTTCTATATAACTATGCTGCACCAGGGCATGTACATACAGGGGTGTTCTGTCAGGGTAACCTGCATAGAGCATATTATTTCCTGCCAGTACATTCTGCAGGCGTTCGTTGCTCGTAATGCTACGCAGGTATGCCGAGACCTCCTCCCCCATCACGCTCTCCTTTTCCGAAGCACTTCCTAATCTCATATTAAAGAGTGGGAACTTGCCACAGATTTCTTCCAGTTTATCCACATAAGCATGCAGGGCTTCCTTTTCTTTTGGAAAATCTGCTAACAGTTGCTGAATAAAATTGTCCCGTCCCTGTGCCATCCTGTACACATGCTGCTCATTGCCGAAAGAGATCTGATCGAAACCATCCATCTCCATACGCAGCAGCTTCATGTTTTTTATTATTCCCAGGTAACGGAATACTTTGTGCAGGGTTTGTCCTTCTTCCAGGCCACCAATGTAGTGCACACCGGAATCAATTATAGCTTTGTCGCGCGAATATGTTTGCAAACAACCACCTATCTGCCTGTTTTTTTCGAATAAACAGACACGATAACCATACTTGCCGAGGATGGCTCCGCAAACTAAACTGCCCAGGCCACTACCGATAATTATGACATCATATTGCTGCATCTTCAGGGGGTAACTTTTTGATGATAAAAATAACATTCGAGGTATAACGCGTGTTATCAATTTTCTCCATCACCGCTCCATTAGCTGCCACAATGCGGGCAATTGCTGATGAGGAGAAGAAAGACAAGGGTTTATCTTTTGTCTTGTTGAACCCGAGCAGTTTGGTAGAAAAGAATTCTGTAAGACGGGTACCTTCATGTCTTTCCTTGAGGTCACTGTCTCCATCCCTTACTATGATCACGCCACCCGGTTCCAGTTGATGGATGCACGCTGACAATACTTTCTCCTGCTCGTCCGCTTGCAGGTAATGCAATACATCTGTGATGATAAATGCATCGTACTTGTCAAATGTATAATTGGTTACGTCTACGCATTCAAATGACAGCTGCTCCCCTTTCAGGTAGCCATGCTGTGCAGTGATAATTTTGTCTTCATCATAATCGATTCCCTTCACTATCCTGTCAGCTGACATCCAGTGAAGCATATAGCTCAGGAATCCATATCCACACCCTACATCC
Source organism: Chitinophaga silvisoli (assembly GCF_003412465.1). Lineage (GTDB taxonomy): Bacteria > Bacteroidota > Bacteroidia > Chitinophagales > Chitinophagaceae > Chitinophaga > Chitinophaga silvisoli. Next base: position 513,848 of record NZ_QTJV01000001.1, on the reverse strand, counting down.
AGTATCCGGCCTTTCTTAGGCAACAGCTCTTCGAAAAGCTCATAGTTGCCTTCCAGTTTTGTTTTGATACGCATGTACCACTCTAATACCGGGCCTTTGTAGATATAGTTATAAATCATCTGTTCACGGTAATAAGCCGGCGTTTCAATCGTCTGCCGCAGGGCCTCATGCTCTGCCTTGAAGTAACGGCTGATCTCCTTGGTGCGGGCAGCATAACTACCTCCTGGTGCGATTCGGGGCAGGTACTTCACCGTGATTTGACCGTCCTTGAGCAGGAAGTCATTCTTGCTCATTGTATAACCTGTACCATGAATGATGATAGGTAAGATGTCCAGTCCTAATTGTTCTGCGATATAGAAAGCGCCCTTGTGGAAACGTTTCATTTTGCCATCAGGAGAACGGGTGCCTTCAGGATAAACTACGATGGAGTATCCATTGTCTACCTGCTCCTTCAGTTTTTCAATACTACCTTCTGCACCTTCAGCCACAGGATAGTAGTCCGCCATCCTCACCACTGCCCCAAATACAGGTGAGTTCCATACCCACTCACTGGTAAGCAGCACCACGTTTGGATGCAGCATGGTAGACACCAGGATATCGAGGAATGACTGGTGATTGCTGATGATAACTGCTGGTTTATCCAGCTTTTCACCCAGCGGATTGATGATTTTCTTTTTCACATTGCCCATGATGTAGAGCACAGACCATGTGTATTTTGACAGCAGGCGATGATACAAGCGCTTGCCTACTTTCCTGTTGAAAGGATTGATACGGAGCAGGAACCATCCTATCACCGTCATGAGCAGACATCCAAAGGTGAAGTAAGTAAAGGAGAATACAGACTTCAGCCAGCCATGTAATGTCCATGGAGCTCTGCCCTTACTCACCCTGTTTGTAATGAGCCAGTTGAAAAGAAATGGAATCAGTACCTGTGATACTAATACGACCGAACTGATACCAATGATAGAAATCAAAGCCAGAGACTTCAGGGAAGGATGCTTAGCAAAGATCATCACACCCAGGCCGATGATAGTCGTGATGGCAGACAGGAAGATGGAAGAACGGAATGAGGAAAGATTTTCTTCCTTTCCGGTCCTGTATCGCTGCAATAAACCATCCATGGTAAAGATGCTGTAGTCATCGCCCAAACCAAAGATGAATGTGCTGAGAATGATATTCACGATATTGAACCTGATCCCAAACAGCCCCATTATACCCAGGATCCACACCCAGCTGATAGCCATAGGAATAAAGGTGATGATGGTAAGTTCTATCCGGCCATATGAGAGTAATAATGCAAAAAATACAAGCAATGAAGTCATCCAGGCGATGCTGCTGAACTCACTTTGTAATACCACTACCAGGCGGTTCGTTACATATTGTTTATCGAGGATGGCGGTGTTTGGATCATGTTCCAGCTTTTCGTAGACAGTCTTCTTCTGTGCAGGGTCTACTTTCAGCAGGGTTACGAGCGATACTTTTCCATGCTTCTCCGTAATAAAATCGCCCAATGTTCCTGTACGCAAATTGTGTAAGGTAGCATCAGGGATGTGATCAAAGTCTTGTGTGAGCCACTGTGCAAAAGCATCGAAGGCAGCCGGTTTAAAACCTACCGCAGGTCCGTGCTGCTGCAGATATGTGATCACCTGTTGTTTTTTCTCAGGTGTCCAGTAGGCATTCCATCTTTGTATACGGCGCTGTTGTTCCTGGTTGGAAAGTAGCAATACATTCACCCCTGCATACTTCTTCACAGCTCCCTGTTGTTGCAACTGGTTGACCTTTGGCAGCAGTGCCTCACTACGTTGTAAAGCGGTTTCCAGATCAGGAGCTTCTGTGATTAAGTATACGGATTGTGCGGTGTAAGCATTCACTTTATTAAGGGTAGCTTCGGCCTCTTTCAGCTCTGGACGCATAAAGTTCATACGCATCATATCGCTTTCGAAAGCCACATTCTTCATGGTGAAGAAGAAGATGACTGTCAATACAAGAATCCCCCCTACCAGCCATTTATTCTGTTCCGGTTTGTATGTAGAGATCTTATCTAACCAGGTATCATGATGAACTGTTACATTTTCTTTTTTCCCTAATACTATCAGGTGGGGTAAGAAGATAAGGGAGAACAAGGCTGCACCAATCAGACTAAAGGCCGCAAAGATTCCCACATCCTGTAGTATAGGTGATTCTATAAACTGCAGGCAAAGGAAACCTCCAATGGTTGTAAAACTCCCGATCGTCATTGGTGTAGCCAGGTCATTGATCACCTCACGGATGTCAGGAAAGTGGCGATAATGATTGAATACGTGCAGGGAATAATTAATTGCAATGCCCAATACTACAGCCCCTACACCTAATGCTATACCGGAAATGCTGCCCTGTACCAGCCAGATGCATGTCAGAGAAAACAATCCCCCAAATACCACTGGCAGCATCAACAACAGGGCTGCTCTCTTTTTTCTGAAATACAGGGGAATCAATATCACGAATACTACAATCGTAATGCTCAGTGTCAGGATCAGATCTTTCTTTAACTGTATCGCATTGCCTGCTGACACAGCTGTACCACCAAAATAAGAAGCCGTTGTAAAGGAATGATGCTGCTGCAATGAATCGATCTGGGCCTGTAATTCATCCAGGAACACGGTGTTTTTTCCCGTTGCACTGGGAGGGAATTTCGGTGTAATGAACATGAGAATGTGCTGATGGTCTTTCGTCATGATATAACCATCATACAGCTCAAAGTGATCGTCGTACTGTAAGTGCTGCAGTTTTTTGATTCCTATCCATGACATACCGGTAGGATCCACAGCGATCACCTTTTTCACCACCAGGCCCGCTGGTGAGATCAGGGTATTGTAATTGTTTTGCAGTGACTGCTGTAAGCGATCTGGTGTGATGAGAGAATCTATGCGTTTGTAATCCTGCTCTTCCAGGAATACGGGCAAATGCTCCTGCATCACCTGCATCATATCCAGCACTGTACTATCCTGTACCTGTGCCTGGATTTGGTTCATCCAGGGTGCCAGTCTTGCTTTTGCATTATCTGCCAGCTCACCTGCAAATGCGGTAAGACTATCCGGTTGGGCAACAGCCGTACTATCTCTCTGTGAAATAGTGATGACCAGCTTATCAGCAAAGTGTGAATCGTTGAACACCTGCTGCAGCTTATCGAGGGTTTTATCCTGTGGCAGAATACGGGTAATATCCTCTTCCAGCCTGATTTGCCAGGCACCTGCGCCTACCAGTACGAAACTGAAGAGCATGCAGGCCCAGCACCATGCTTTGTGACGATCAAAGAAATTGTATATGCCGACGAATAATTTGCCCATACTGATTATACTTAACTAAATTGGCTGGTCTTGTTTGACAGGATCGTTCCTGAATATAGAGAGTAATGCATACACAATCAATGCTGCCAGCAAGCCAGCCACGATCGAAAGCGTAATGCTACCATAGAGGTATTGTTCAAAGTTCATCTTCACCGTTTCAAAACTCAGTTGCTTGCTGAAGTTGATGGTCATACTGCCATTCTTCATCCAGAACTTACCTGTTGCAAAACTGGCAAAGATGATAAAAGGAATCATAGGGGGTACGCTGATATTACATGCTATCAGCACCAGCGCCTTGTTCAGTTTCAATCTCGCTGCCAGCAGGTAAGCGCTCAGCAGCTGGAAACCCCATATAGGTACAATGCCCAGGAATACGCCCAGGCCGATGGCTGCCGCTTTCCTGGCATTGGATTCATTTCTATTCAGAATATGATCATTCCAGATACTCTTCCAATTTTCCCTTTTGAAGAGGTAAAGGATAAAGTCGCGTGGCTTGATATACAAAAAGGTGATCAGCACCAGTACCGTATTTAATACGCTGATACGGGAAAAATCGCGCAGGGGACGGAAATGAGATACTCTTTCATCTGCCGGCGGATAATACACCTTTACAGGTACTGAATCGATGCCGATGCCCTTCCAGGCACAGCGCACCATGACTTCTATTTCAAATTCATACTTTGTACACCAGAAGTGCATCCCCTTCATAGCATATACCGGATACAGCCGGTAACCGGATTGTGTATCCGGCATTTTCAGGCCTGTTTCCACATAGAACCAGAAGTTGGAAAACTTATTGGCAAATGTATTTTTGCCCGGCATGTTTTCCTGTTGCAGGTTACGTGCACCAATCACAATAGATTTAGGATGTGTGCTCACTTTTTCCAGCATAAGCGGCAGGTCAGCAGCAAAATGCTGCCCGTCAGCATCCATGGTGATCACATAGTCATATCCCTGCTGTACAGCGTATTTAAAGCCTCTGCGCAGGGCAATTCCTTTCCCTTTGTTAGGGGTATATTCAACCCGCTGAATATGCGGGAATTCATCAAGAATAGCAGCGGTATGATCCGTACTGCCATCATTCACCACGATTACATGATGGGTATAGGACAATACATCATCCAGCACGCTTTTAAGCGTACCGGCATTATTGTAGGTTGGGATCAGTACGGCTACTTTGAGTGCCGAAAACTGATCGTTATATGTTGGCTGTTCCGTCATGAAGCGGCTACGAATGTTCCCTGAAATTTCATAAATGTGAGCTCCTCAAACTTCAGCGAGGCTGTCACTTTAATATCTCCTTCCTGTTCCTTGTGCTGTATTGTCACGTCTATATGCGGATTCGCATTCGGATCGATCATATTCAGGAACTTCATCTGGCTGGCTTTCTTCAGCACCACTTTCTGCTGTAATTTTCCTTCCAGCAGCTCCTGCACGGTTTGCATCATGGTCACACCAGGTACCACAGGGCGACCAGGAAAGTGGCCTTCAAATACAGGATGCTGCGCATTCAGCACGATACGATAAGTGGCGCTGTCTGCAGCCTCCTGTAAGGTCTGTTCCAGTGTATATAATTTTCCTGCTAGCATTATTTCTGTACGCGTTGTAATGAAATATTAAATTTGAATCCCTGATGCCTGATCAGGATTGTATCCGGCACACCGTTTTTATAGTCTGTGAGCCAGGCCTTCACTACCGGTTTGCGGGATGATGATTTCTCCACTCTTTCCAGCTTTGTACAGGCAGTGTCGGTGATATAATAATTGTTGCCTTTGGCCGTAGGCACCACTACATAGCGCAATGCCCCCGCTTGTTTCACTGTCGCCTTTGACAGATCAGGATGTAATAATACCAGCTCAAAATCTCCCCTCAGTGTCTTCACCACAGCCTTTTTATCCATCTTATCCATCATGTAGTGCTTGATGAACTGACCATCTTTGGTGAACTCAAAGTCGAAGAACTTAAAGCCCATCTCATTGGCAAATACCACGCGCTGGCTGCTATCAGGCATTTGCTTGAAGAACAGCAAGCCACTCAGGTGATGCTTCATGACATCTACCTGTGTGCTGTACAGCGTATTGTCAAACTGTGGTCTGAACTGTGTAATACAGCCAGGATCGCCAGCCGTTTGTTGCAGCCCTTTATACACATTGGTACAGCTGGTCAGTATGCATAAGAGCAACAGGCTATTTAGCAGCAAAAGTCGCATCCGGTATATTTACATTCAGTTGTTTGTGCAGGAAGCTGATAGTGGTATTGTCGCCACCCGCTTCGTACATCTCAATCTTATTCACAGTCAGATCCTTTCTGTCTACCAGCAGTACGATGGTTTTGAAGTACTGGGACAACTGTTTGTTCACAGGTGTCATTTCCAGCAGGTAACCTGCAGCGTTTTCAAGGATGGTTGTTTTGAAATCTGCATTGTCAACTACATTGCCCTGTACGCAATCCACGGTGATTTTGTTGATCTGCTCGAACAGTTTGTTGCCTTTGGCAGATACATGACTTTCTTTCTGACTATCTTTGGTTTTGATGTCTTTGCCATTCATCACCAGCAGGTAGTACGATGGAGTTGTATACTCCATTCTTACCTTATTCTCTTTCTTGAACCAGAATTTGCCTTTGGACGTAATCTTGTCTGCCAGCATGCTCAGGTTCTTTTCCTGCACAAAATCACATTGTATAGACTGTGTCTGACGGGAGGCTGTAGCAAACTGCTGTTTGAACCCTGCCAGGTCTGCTACCGGTTTGTATCCCGGATGCTGCTGTGCATTTGCCTGCACCACACCACACATCATTATCAATGCTATTATCCATCTACGCATATGCGGGTATATTTAGTAATTGATCAATTCTTTTGATAGTATATCCCTGTTCACGAATTTGCGCGATCAATACCGGCAGTATTTCTACTGTGAGGGGTATTGAATCGTGCATAAGAATGACAGCTCCCGGTTTCAGACCAGCCATAATCCTGTTCATCAGTTCATCTGCCTGTTTGGCAACTGTATCCAGTGAACGGATATTCCAGCCTACAGCCGTGTATTTTCCTCTCTGCACGGCCCTGCGTACATTCGGATTTGTTACTCCGTAGGGAGGACGGAAAAGGCGGGGCTTTTTGCCTGTCACCTGTTCGATGGCGGTATCCACCTGTTGCAATTCGGCCAGCATCTTCTTTGCCGGAAACAGGTCGAACCAGAAGTGATGCGAAAAGCTGTGATTGCCGATCACATGTCCTTCTGCATCTATTCTTTTCAGCAGTGCTTCCTGTCCGGCAATCCTGTTGCCTATGCAAAAGAAAGCAGCAGGTGCATTTGCTTTGTGCAGGATGTCGAGTATTTGTGGGGTAAATTCCGTGAGAGGCCCATCGTCAAATGTAAGGGCCACTACTTTCTCAGCAGTATCAGCTGCACATACTGCTTTCAGGAAAAAGCCTGACCGGATCTGCATGGCACCCCAAACGAGCGCGCCTGAATAAGGAATGAACAACAATACAAATGCCCACCATGGCAATGACAGCCATAGAAACAGTGCAATAAGTGCGATCAGGGCGATATTTGTATTCCGGTGTGTCAGCATATAGATAAGAGAATCATCGAGTGATGCGAGGCATCATGATGATTATACAATAAGACCTTTTTAATCGCCGAGGGTGCATTTCCTTTAAATAACACGGCAGGTGTAACTTCCTGGCTGGCAATGATCCTGCCTGCCATCCAGGTACCAAATGCACTGGCAGTTGGATATTCTCCACACAGATGTTTAAACCGTGCCACAGGCAAAGAAGGAAACACATTATTCTCCACATGCTCATACCATGCATCCCCGGCAGGATCACCGTTACGGCCTGTGATCACCAGGTCTATATCTTCCTGGCTGCAATTGTATGCAGCAAGGAACCCCACGATATCAGCAGCTACTTCTTCATAAGAGCCCGGTTTGTATAATACAGATACACCTTTCAGTTTGGCAACGGCATTAGGCCCTTTTTCTGTGCTCAGCACAAAACAGGCAGCGCCTTCACCGGCAGCGGTATGTTTAAATAAATTGAAGCGGGAGAGGATATTGAAGCTGTGATTGGTCAGCTCATCCATCGCTCCTGCCAATATATTGGAGATCTTTCCTTCGCGCAGCTGCATGATGCTGTCGATGAGCGTATGCTCGAAGGAAAAACCTTTGTGTACAAAGGTATTGTTGTAAGCATGACATTCCAGGAGGAGGGCGATCTGTCCAGCCACAGTATTGTGGGTAGACTGGATAAATGCGGTGGGTGTCAGCATTTCCTCTTGCTGGTTGATCATCTTGGTAAGGAATACACCTGTATCATCCAGGCAACCATAAGCAGTGCCTGTGATGATGCCTTCCGGCTTTTGGATACCGGCTTCCCGGAGGCTCAGTTGTGCTGCGGCTACGCCCATTTTTATGACACGGCTCATCCTGCGGATCATCTTAATGTCGATCCATTGTTTGTAATCAGGTTCTGCCGCTTTGAGACGAATATTATCATAAAGCGGCGCTGCCGATGGCAAACGTCCTTCTACCGCTGTCTCCAGCGGTGATACACAACCCGTTCCATTTATATAAATGTTCATAGTTCTTAACTAATTTCCTTCGAAAAGACCAGGCTGGAACAGTTTCCGCCGAATCCAAAAGAGTTTGACATGACATTGTTGATCACATTGCCTTCAGAAAATGTCGTAACCGGCGAGAAGCTGAGTTCCTTCATCTGGTGGCTGAATTGAGCATTCGGATAGAGGTAGCCCTCTTTCACTGCCAGTGCAGCAAATACGGCTTCTATACCACCACTGGCACCCAGGGTGTGGCCGGTGAATGATTTGGTACTGCTTACCGGAGGTACTGCATTCCCGAATAAACGCTGGATGGCGGTACCTTCTGACAAATCATTGTTCAGCGTACCTGTACCGTGCAGGTTGATATAACTCATATCCTCAGGGCCGATACCTGCCATTTCCATGGCCTGCTGCATCGCCAGGTAGTTACCTATCCCATCTGGAGAGGAAGCTGTCTGGTGATAAGCATCATTGGCATTTGCGTAGCCGGTGAGCTTACACCAGGGCTTTATATCCATTTTCTGTGCAATGGCATCACTGACCATTACGATGTAGCCTGCCCCTTCTCCTAAGTTCAGACCAGTGCGGGTATCGTCGAAGGGACGGCAGGCCTGCTGATCCAGGATCATGAGCGTATTAAACCCATTGAGGGTGAAGCGGGTCAGGGCATCAGTTCCACCTGCGATCACTACATCTACCAGGTTGTTTCTGAGCAACCTGGCTCCATACATAATAGCGTTTGCAGAAGAGGAACAGGCAGTGCTGATAGTAGATACATGATGGCGGATGCCCAGTGCATCGGCTACCAGTTCAGTGATGCTGCCGCATTCGTGGTTGACTACATCGCGCAATCTGCCGGATTGATTGTCCTGCAGGTATTCGGCGAAGAAGTCTTCCGTCTTGTCCATACCACCTACAGTATTGGCAGAGACGAGACCTACCCGGTATTCACGGATATTGCCAAGTTGCGCACTTTCCCATGCCTCCTTTGCAGCCACAGCACTGAGGAGTGCAGTTCTGCTGATGTGAGCAGGGAGCCCTGACTTTGCAGCCAGTGTAGCATTGTCCGCTTTTACTTCTACTACCGGAAAGCTGTCGCGATGTGTGGAGGACAGGTATTGCATGGTGGCCATTCCCGGCTTCATTTGCCGGAAAGAGGTAATGCATTCACGCACATTGTTACCAATACCGCAAATGACACCGCCACCTAATACCCATACATCGTTTCCGCTCATGGCCTATTTATTTTGTTGCTGATGCGCTGTGATAAAATCGGCGATTGTACGCACAGAATGAAAGATTTCAGGCCCTTTCTCAGGGTTGGCAATACGGATCTGGTAATGCTGTTGCAGCAAAACAATCAGTTCCAGTGCATCGATGGAATCCAGGCCCAGGCCATCTTTAAACAGGGGCATATCGTCACCGATATCCTCCGGTTTTACTTCCTGCAGGTTCAGTTGCTCTACGATCTGGGCTTTGAGTGTAGCCATCAAATTTTCCATGATATTATTTTTTATAGGTCGTGACTACTATGAGCCACGGATAGAAATTATTTTTCAACCTGGTGAAGGATCACTTCGTACGCACTTCCCATCACCTCTACCCATCCACATAATACGGCGCTGACAGCTCCTTCATACAGTAACTGTCTGGTATACCCCATTATCAGCCCCTCATCATAAGTATCCGAAGTAAAGAATGCATTCTCACCTTTAAATCCATGACGGATGCTGATCTCCCCCATTACTATATTCGCCAGCGTGTATACAAACAACGCCGGACTGGGAAAGTCCTTAATAGAATCAAAATAGCGCAGGTCTGTATCCAGACTGGCGCTACGATTGGCTAAAACCAATCCTACCTGCTCAGGCGCATAGCCGGTAAACGGTCGGTGCTGTAAAAGGACTTCTGCCGCCAGCCATCCCAGCTTACTGAGATGATCCATCTTATGAAACTTGGGATACTGTCCCGAAAAATGATCATATGCCGCCCGCAAAAAGTCAGGCAAAGACTGATCTTCCGGTGTCTCCCAGATCACCTCATTGTTCCTGTAGATCCGGTTGTTCCGGATCACCACACTTCCAGTTATATTTAGCCCGGTGCTATCCAAGTTGTACTTCCTCCTCTTTGATCTTATCTATTAAATTCGTCAATCTTTTCCATCAGTTCAATGGTACGTGCCAGCCGTTGCAGCCCTTTCTCATGGTTTTGTACATATGGGTTAGTTTCATCCCATACATAACCCGCCAGTACAGAACAGATCTGGTTCTTCACATCTTCCTGGATATTCTTTGCAAAGAAAATTTTATCCAGCGTACCCTCATACCATGCCATCACATAAGAGCGGAAGGTATTCACTCCCTGCATAGTGGGTTGCATGTATTCCTTTTCCCAATCCACATCTTCGCCTTTCAGCTTGCGGATCACCAGCTTAGATGCTGTCTGTGCAGACACACAGGCCAGTGTGACCCCTGATGAGAAAATAGGATCCAGGAACTCTGTTACATTCCCCGTCAGCACAAAACCTTCTCCATAGAACTTATCTGTTGTTGCAGACCAGGACTCCAGTATCCGTGGCTCAAATACCAGTTCTACATCTTTGAAACGCTCCCTGGTATAAGGCTCGGCAGCCAGCATAGCACGGAACTGCTCTTCCGGCGTACCTGGAAATTCATTGTGGAATGAAGGATCACTCACGAAACCTACCGAAGTATTGCCGGAACTGAATGGAATAATCCAGATCCAGGTACCCGGTCTGTGTACCACCGCTGTAATTCGGTTCGGCTCATCGTATTGCAGCCTGTTTACATCCACTGTGTGGGCAAACAAAGCCTTGCGTGGTTGTAAATTAGAGCTTTTCTCCAGGTTGAAGAGGCGCGGAATCACTCTTCCATACCCACTCCCATCTACTATAAAACGGGCCTCAATCTCATACTGCTTACCACCCGCCTCTTCTACTGTGGTCACAGAATCAGTGCCATTGAATTCAATATTGGTTACAGTAGTATTGTAGCATACCGGTACTCCCATCTCCTCTACCGCATCTGCCAGTGCTTTATCAAAATCAGCCCTGGTTACCTGCCAGGTCCAGTCCCAGCCTTTTGTATATTGTTCTTTAAAAGTAAAATCACAGATCTTATCGCCCTTTACGAACTTGGCTCCAAACTTCTGCTGGAAACCTTTCGCAGTAATCGCATCGATGAACTTTGCTTCAGACAAAGCTTCCATGCTACGGGGCAACAGACTCTCCCCGATCACAAAACGGGGAAATTGTAATTTCTCGACGATCTTCACAGAATAACCTGCCTGCCTGATGATAGAAGCAGCAACAGTTCCGGAAGGGCCGGCTCCTATGACCAGCACGTCTACTTTTTCTCTCATTTTTGACACTTTAAGAGGGTATAATTTAAGCCCATTTCGTTATTTTCTTCTACGATACGCAGACCCGCATCAGCAATGCATTTGAAGAAGTCGTCCGTGTGGTACATCTGACTGTTTCCATTAGCCATAGCAGTAAAGTAAAGGCTGGTTTGCTGCAGGCTAAATGCTGCTGACTTAAAGCGCTGTCTGTTCCAGAATGGCTCCAGGATATAGATCGTACCGTTTTCAGTCAGTGCTTCGCGGCAACGCTTCAGGATAGATACAATCTGCTCTTCGGAGAAACAGTCAAGGAACTGGCTCATCCAGATTGCATCGAATCCCTGTGGGAAAGGCAGACTTTCATCCAGGATATTCGCTTCGTGGAAAGATACACGATCCGCTACCCCCTCATCTTTCATCTTTTGCGCTGCAATTTCAATTTCACCTGGCAGGTCAAACATCGTTACCCGAACATCTGCATCGTGCTTTGTACATGCCAGCGTCCATTTCCCGGTGTTACCGCCAATGTCAAGCAGGGTGCGGGGTTTATTTGCAAATACGATCTGCAGCGCCTGTGGAAAGGCCAGATCAGAATAATAATGGTCAAATTCGAACCAGCTCTTGCCAATTTCAGGTGGCAGCAATGGTAAACCCGGGTAAATGGTATCCCATGGACCCAGTTCTTTCAGACCCGCAGGACGGCCTTCCTGCAGACTTTCCTTCAGGTGGTTCATACCCAGGTAACAGATGTCCTGGGAGAAATCCATGTTGATGCGGGTCAGCCTGTCATGCTGAATAAAGTAACCTGTTTTTGTCAGGGAATACTTCTTCTGCTCACTCACAATCAGTAATTCCATACCCAAACCAGCCTCCAGTAATACACGTACAGCGTAACGGGACAGCTTTACGTGCGCTAGTACTTCTTCAATCGTCAGCCCTTCAGGACCACTATTGCTGATCACTTCCAGAATACCAAAATCACGCAATGCGCGGGTAGCCTGAAATGCGATCGGTGCGAATGCCAGTCTCAGTGCTGCTTCCTGTGCCTGTAGGGCTGTCTTTGTTTCTTTACTAAAAAGCTCCATGCTGTGTGTATATCTATTTAGAAAATACCATCGCAGCATTACACCCTCCAAATCCCGACACTGTTTTCAGGAAATGCTGCATTGGTTTGTAGGTTATCTGATTATTGATTAATACCGGCTGACTTACACCCAGTGTTTCGAATCCCAATGTTGGGATCACAGTATCCTGCTGTAGTGCCCGCATGCCGATAATTGCTTCTATCAGGCCGGCGGCACCCAGGGTATGTCCATAGTATCCTTTCAGGCTATTCACAGGCCTGTCCAACAAACCTGCGAGGTGCAAGGCTTTGGACTCCATCTCATCATTGTACATGGTAGCTGTACCATGTGCGGATACAAATCCAATATCCGATGGGGTTAGACCAGTTCCTTTCAGCGCCTGCCGCATCGCATAACCCAGTTCCGCACCTGTACGGCTGGGACCAGATATGTGATTGGCATCGTTTGTAACGGCACCTGCGCCGACACGAATGCCAGCTTCCCTTGTAGTCAGCAGTACTGTAGCTGCACCTTCGCCCAATGTCACGCCCTTGCGTTCTGCATCAAAAGGCCTGCAGGGCTCAGGACTCACTGCCTGGAATGACTGGAAACCGGACAATACAAACTTAGTCAGTACATCCGCTCCCGTTACAATTGCCTGATCATACCTGCCTGACAGCATCAGTCTTCTGGCGGTAAGGATTGCCAGCAAACCTGAGATACAGGCATTGCTGACCACAATCGGGTCAGCTGTATAACCAAAGTGAGTAGCTACCTTGCGGGCAGTGTGGAAGAGTTCCATCTCTGCCATTGCAGGATTTCCCTGTTCTTCCAGCAATTCGATATTCCCCTTGGTAGTGGATACGATGAATGCAGTACGCCCATCGTTGATATCAATGTTGCCCTGGTCCAGTACCTGCTGTACAGAACGAATCAGCATCTGTTCAAAACGTGTAAAGGCAGTCATATTCAGCTGTCCGGGTGCAAACATGGCAGCATGAAAAGGACCCGGCGCAAAAGCCGGATCATCATGCAGGCGAATACCGCTCTGCCCATTACATACCTGTGCAAAATTTTCAGCTGTTGTACTACCCAGCGGAGAAAAGATATTATCTGCCGCTACATACACATTCCTCATGTCCGCTCATTTTTATTTAACTGCTACAGCTGCCCATGCTCCCTTTTCCATTTCTCGAAAAAGGGAGGCAGGGTCAGTTGCAATGAATTTGTCTCTATATCGAGAAATACCTGCATGGAACTTCCGTCAGCCACCAGTTCACCGGTGGCAGCATTGTATAACTTATACTCAAACTTAAGTTTGGCTGCCCGGGTATTTACATAGGTAGTTTCTACAATAACGCGGTCGCCATAACGTAAAGAGCGCTTGTAATTACAATCCACCTTTACAACCGGCACCGAATAACCATGATTATATATATCGAGATAACGGAACCCATACTTTTCTCCAAAGGCTTCGCGGCCATCTTCAAAATAGCGTATGTAGTGACCATGCCATACTATTCCCAGCGGATCTGCTTCGTTAAACTTTACCAGTATATTGGCCTTTTCCGTTAGTGTCGGGTACATATATTCCTCTGTTTTATCACACCGCCTTCTTGCCTTTTTTGGCTTTCGGCTTTGCGGTATCCGCTTTTGGCGCTTCCGCTACCTTTTCTTCAGGAGCTGATGCAGCTGCTTTTGCCCAGTCCTTATATTTATCGGTACTTATTGTGTGCAGTACTTTGTAAACGGTATATGCCCAGTAGTTACGGAAACCGAAACCCTGTGCCTTACCGGTGATTTTTTCTGAATTCAGCACTTTCTTTGTGCCCAGGTCCAGGAGCACCGCATACATAGATGCTTCCTTATTGGTCTTGCTCATGCCTTCCATTACGAATACCAACCCGATACCTGACTTGCCGCTCAGGTTGTAGGTCTTTACATGTTTGGCCACGTCCTCAGCAGTCAATGTACCCAGATCGCTGACATTGTCAGTCTTCATACCGGCCACATTGGCATTGTCATTTACCTTATTTACCGCATCGGGATAATTGATAACAGGCGCTGTTCTTTTGAAAGAGCCGGTTACGTCATATTTCTTTGCTTCAGTAATGATGACAGAATTAATAGGTTCAAACTTTTCTTTGATCTCCGTCGGCGTAGCCGTTTCTCCCTGGATCTTCGTCAATGAAAAGTCTACACCCAGGTAAGTGAGTGGAGTAGATGTGTTGGCGAAAAACTCTTTTAATGATTGTGCATAACCGCTTATGCTTGCGCTACATAACAGGAACAATGTCAGCAGAAGAAAATGTTGTTTTCTAACATGCGTCATAAAGAATGGTTTTTAAGTGATTAGGGGTTTATAAATATTTTGAGCTCACATTGAGCCATCACTTTTCCGTTTAACTGAACTTTAGCAGCCACCATGGTAGCATTGAATACCTGGCTCACAATCTCCGTGGTAGTTTCGATGAAAGAGCCTGCAGGCGGGAACGCAAACACTTCAAAATCTTTTACCGCACCGATAAACCCGATGGGCACAGGCGTTTTTTCCTGTTGGGCTACATACCCCACTCTTGCTGCGGCAGTCTGTGCCATATTTTCCAGCAGTCCTGGTGATTTAAACACGCCTTCCTCTACAAACAAATTATCCGGCGCTATCTGCAGGCCGGTTCGCGTAATATTATCTTTTACTTCCAGGATGCCACTGATCATTACGATCGGCGCACGCTGAGGAATATATGCTGTAATGTCGTCTGTATGGATGAACATCGTGTTTATTAATTGTTTTTAGGCTGTTCCCAGAAATCGTAATAATTAAACCATTGCTCAGGATACTTCCTGACCATACCTTCCAGTTCCTGCACAAAGTCCTGTACAGCCAGCTCTACCCCCTGCCTGCGCCTGCCATGG
This sequence comes from Chitinophaga silvisoli, assembly GCF_003412465.1. Classification (GTDB taxonomy): domain Bacteria; phylum Bacteroidota; class Bacteroidia; order Chitinophagales; family Chitinophagaceae; genus Chitinophaga; species Chitinophaga silvisoli. Next base: position 498,614 of record NZ_QTJV01000001.1, on the reverse strand, counting down.
TATTCACGGGGTGGCGTAGCATAGAGGTGGTAATGGGTATTTGTCTCCTTAAATGCAAAAACCAGTGATACCGGTACCCTGAAGGTGGCGGCCAGCAGAAATGGTCCTGCCGGAAAACTGGCTTCCTGCCCCATAAAGGTAGCATTCACTGTTTTATTGCCAGCCAGAAACCGGTCCGCATGCATGCATACCAGCTCCTGATTGCTCAGCGCTTCATTGATGGCGTAAATGTGCGACAAATCATCCTTAATTACAATGATATTCACATTACGCTCTCCCGTTATACTGGATAAGTACTTTTTGATTCTCTCGTGCTCACCGTCGAACATCACAATATTAATGCGGGTCTGCAACCTGGTAAACAGGTGTCCCGCTACCTCCCAGTTTCCCAGGTGGGCACTCAGCATGATACCGCCCTTACCGGCAGCGGTGATCTCCCTGAGGTATTGCTCCCCCTCGAACTCAAAGGTAAATTTATTAGACAATCCGGACATGACAATGACCTTATCGATCAGTACCTGTCCGAATACATAATAATTCCTGTACACACTCCACAATGACTGCCACCAGCCATAGCCTACCTTCGTATGAAAATATTGAAAAATAGGGCGGGATGAACTATAGGAAAACAAGAAATAATATGCGGCTACAAACCTTAATAAAATGTAGGCAGGCAATACGCCTCCATAACGTAATGTCCCAATAAAGATGCTGTACCCCAGTTTATTCCCTTTGGACTTTCCCTCCCAGGAAGCCATTATACCAGTTCTTTTTGTTTAAGACGATTGGCTACATAGTCATAAAAATCCTGGAAGGTAGCGATCCCCTGGAAATCTTCAGGGTTTACCTTGAAGCCGAAATTGTTTTCAATCACAACCACCAGGTCGATATAGTCCAGGCTATCCAGGTCCAGGGTAGCTTTCAGGTTAGCATCAGGCGTCAGGGATGCCAAATCCGCCTCAAATTCCTCCACGAGGAATGCATTCGTCGTTTGTATAATCTCTTTCTTATCCATAATCAAGTGTAAACTAACTCAGATATAGGTTGTGATGTTTAAAAAATTGGTTTGAAATAGTTCGCGTCACCTTATCGTCTTTAGTATTCCCTTATCTTTCTGTACCCTTCTTAATAGTTGTAAGTTGATCTTTGCCTCAAAGTTATAATAAATACTCTAAAGTGCTGACAGTTAACAACAAGCCTATTCATTATTCCACTTGCGGACTATCAGGGAGGAATTGGTTCCCCCAAATCCAAAAGAATTAGACAAAAATATATTAAAATCTTTATTAATGGTAGTACCGGCTATATTTAATCTGGCGGCTGCGCCGTCCGGGTTTTCCAGGTTTATATTGGGTGCTATGAAGCCATTTTGCATCATCAGCATTGAGTATACAATTTCGCTTGCACCTGCCATCCAGCACTCGTGCCCCGTCATTGATTTGGTGGAGCTTACATAAGGTCGGCTCTCCCCAAATACCTGGTCAATGGCCGCCGCTTCACTGGCATCACCGGCTATCGTACTGGTAGCATGCGCATTGATGTATTCCACATCCGATGGCTTTAAACCTGCATCTTTCAGGGCAATCTCCAGGGAACGTACCGGTCCTTCGATAGTCGGGTTAGAGATATGTGCACCATTGGAAGAGAATCCGTACCCGATCACCTCACCCAGGATAGTCGCGCCACGACGCTGTGCCGATTCCAGGCTTTCCAGGATCACCGTAGCCCCGCCCCCACTGGGTACCAGGCCATCCCTGTCTTTATCGAAGGGGCGGCTGGCCTTGGCAGGGTCATTTTCCCTTACTGAAAAGGCAGCGATACCGTCAAAGTTGCCCATTGAGTAAATATTGATCTCCTGTGCACCTCCACAGATCACACAGTCCTGCATACCATTGCGGATGAACATATAACCCAGCCCAATAGCATGGGAACCACTGGCACATGCCGCACTTACACTAAAGTTGATGCCCTTTAGCTTGAAGATGGTGGCCAGGTTCATATTGATCGTAGAGTTCATGGTCTGGAACACAGAACCGGAACCTACCAGCATGGTATCCTTTTTTTCCCGCATGATATCAGTTGCCTCTATCACCGGTTTGGAAGAACTATCGTTGCCAAACAGCAGCCCCACTTCCTTCTTTTCCAGGTAATCCTGGTCCAGGCCAGCCATCGCCAGGGCCTCGCGCGTACTCATATATGCAAACTCCGCCTGCTCCGGCATCATGAGCCGGGAACGTCGATCCAGCATACCCTTCAGATCCGGACGGTCTACATAACCAGTCAAACCTGAACGATACCCAAATTCTTTCCTGGCAGGATCCAGAATAATGCCAGACTTGCCTTTATATAACGAGTCTCTTACAGCTTCCAGGTTTTTTCCAATACAGGAATAAATACCCAATCCGGTAATCACTACTCTGTTCATGATAACATATTTTTAGAGAGGCCTGAGTGCGAAATTATAAAAGTAAACGGGGATTTAACCCGTTTTGCATGCAGGATGTAAGTGCGTGGGTGTGTGACAGTAAGGTGCATTGGTTTACAATGAATTATACTTTTATCAGGTGTACAGGCCACCATTGATGGACAGTACTTCACCTGTGATATAAGCAGACGCTTTACCAGCAAAAAATGCTACTGCTTCTGCTACTTCCTCTGGGGTTCCGAACCGCTTCATAGGTACCTGGGCAGCCAGTTCCTTTTCATTCAGCTCAGCTGTCATATCAGTTTTAATAAAACCGGGCGCTACCGCATTCACGGTTACACCCCGCTTGGCGATCTCCTGCGCCAGTGCCTTTGTAGCACCGATTACCCCTGCTTTGGCAGCGGAATAATTGGTCTGACCAGGCAATCCTTTGATACCTGACAGGGATACAATATTAATGATACGTCCATAACGTTTCAACAACATATTGTTCAATACCTGCTTGGTCACATAAAAGAACCCATCCAGGCTTGTGTTCAACACATTCCGCCATTGGTTGGAATTCATTGAAAACATCAGGTTATCTTCACGAATACCGGCATTGTTCACCAGTATCTCTATTTCTTTCTCTTTGTTGGCTTCTACCCAGGTTCCCAGTACAGCCTGTACTTCCTGTTCGTTGGCTACGTCAAACTTTAAAGATTCTCCGTCACTTCCCTTAGCACGTACCGCTTCCAGTGTTTCATTGGCGGCAGCTTCATTACCTTTATAGTTGACAATTACATAATAGCCCATCTCCGCCATCTTTACGCATATTGCTCTGCCTATCCCTCTTGAGCCACCTGTTATTAAAGCACATTTCATCCTTTAGTATTTTGGTTATTAAACCGGCTGGAAACCTTTTAAATCTTCACTTTTGGTTCGTGCTGCATCAGGTATTCCTTAATCCTTTTAGCATCCTTGTATTTCGGGCTGTCCTGGATAAATTTAGGGAAAATTGCCCTTACTTCCTGGTAGATCAGGTGTGAGAAGGATGACAGCTTATCCTGGCAATTCAGGTAATCTACTGCCTGCAGCATCGTCATCACCTGGATAGCCAGTACCTCAAAAGTGTTCTCTATTACCTTATGAGTCAGGAGCGCAGCATTCGTACCCATGCTCACAATATCCTGGTTATCATTGTTGTTAGGAATACTGTGCACATACATGGGGAAAGACAGGGTCTGGTTCTCCGCCACAGTAGAGGTAGCCGTGAACTGAATGCCCTGCATACCGAAGTTAAGACCCAGTTTACCCAGGTTCATAAACGGCGGGAACTTGTGATTGAGCTTGTCATTCATCAGGTAGTTCAGCTGCCTTTCGGAGAGCATTGACAATTTGGTGATTGCAATCTTCACCTTATCCATTTCCAGGGAGATATAATCACCATGGAAGTTACCCCCATGAAATACGTTCTGCTGGTGGTGATCCACTACCGGGTTGTCACTCACAGAGTTCAGTTCCTGCACCACGATCTGCTCAGCATGTGCCAGCGTATCGTATACCGGTCCCAGCACCTGTGGTACACAACGCAGGGAATAGTATTCCTGTACTTTATCTTTAAAGATCTCCTCTTCCAGCTCTTTGTAGAAGTGGTCGGGACGGTGCCTTACCATCTTACTGTCTTTCAGAATGTCGCGCATAGCGGCAGCCACTTTGTTCTGACCGGCATGTTTCTTTACGGCATTCAGTTCAGCACTGAGGTGGTCGTCAAATGCTTCCACGATCTCGTTGATCATAGAAGACAGGATCAGGCTCCATCCCAGCAATTTCTTTGCCTGGATAATGTTCACCAGACCAATACCTGTCATGGTAGAGGTACCATTGATCACTGCCAGCCCTTCACGTACATGCACGCCGATCGGCTTAATGCCGAGTGCTGCATATACTTCTGCCGTAGGCCGCAGCTCCCCTTCGTAGACTACCTCACCTTCGCCGATGAGTACCAGGGCCAGGTGAGCCAGCTGAACCAGGTCACCGCTTGCCCCTACGCCACCGTGCTCGTATACACAAGGAAAAACGTTTTTATTGATCAGGTCTTTCAGTAAAATCACCAGCTCAGGATGTACCCCTGAGTGTGCCTGCATGAAACTGCTAAGGCGGGCGATCATCAGACCTTTGGTCAGTACAGGATTCAGATAGTTGCCGGCTCCTGAGCTATGGCTGCGGATCAGGTTGTATTGCAGCTGGTGTGTATCACTCTCGCTGATACGGTATTGTGCCATCGGCCCAAAACCTGTATTGATACCATAGATCAGTTTCCTGGCGGAAAACTGCTGTAAGAATTTAAAATTCTCCTCTACCTGTTGTAAAGCCGCTGTATCAAGGGATAATTCCTCCCCATTAAACAAGATCCGGTGCACTTCTTCCAAAGAAAGCTCTTTACTTCCTAATACGACCATTGTAGTGTGTTAAATTAAATTATTTACTTATGTAAAAGAGTGAGCAAAATTAATAAATTCACTCAATTATCCCCCCTGGGAGTTAACTCAATTTTTTTGCATTCAGGTTAGCCTTCCTCCACTTCCGGCGATGGGGCTACTACTAGTACTTTATCAATTCTGTGGGCATCCATGTCTACTATTTCAAAGGTAAACCCTCTCCACTCAAACTTCTCCCCTACTTTTGGAATGTGCTCCTGGTGGTGCAGGATAAAGCCGGCCATAGTATCAAATTCCTGTTCGAATTCCGTCATCCAGCCCTCCTTGTCAAACTTGCTGAGGAAGTCGTAAAACGGAATCTGGGCATCTACCAGGTAGCTGCCATCTTCGCGCTGTACAATTTCCCAGTCATCGTCCTGCCCTGTTTCCGGCATGTCACCCACGATTGCCTCCAGGATATCGTTCAGGGTGATCATACCCAGGAAAGTACCGTATTCATCTACGATGAAGGCAGCACGGCTTTGGGTTTCCTTAAATTTCTCCAATACCTGATAAGCAGAGTTGTTCTCAGGAACAAACAGTGGCTTTCTCAGGATTGTGCTCAGGGAATAATTATTGGAAGCGGCAGCCATGTAGAGATCCTTAATTTTAATGATCCCTACTATATGATCTACCTGTCCTTCGCATACGGGGTACACGGAGTGGGGACTATCAAAGATTTTCTTCCTCACCACCTCCTTATCGTCATGGATATCCAGCCATTCAATGTCTGTACGGTGGGTCATGAGGGAGGTAATATTCCTGTCGCCAAGGTGAAACACACGCTCGATGATCTCCTGCTCAGTTTCTTCAATCGCATCTGATTCAGTAATCAGGGCTTTGATCTCTTCTTCAGTGAGGTTATTGTCTGATGGCTTTACATTGAAAATCTTTACCAGCAGGCTGGTAGAGGTGCCAAGCAGCCAGATAAATGGATAAGTGATTCTGGACAACAGGATCATAGGCCTTGCCACACTTTTGGCAATGCCTTCCGGACGCGCCATACCCACCCTTTTGGGCAGGAGCTCTCCCAATACCAATGTTACATAGGTCACTACCACCACGATGATGGTAATGGCAATGCCATTGCTGTAAGGGCTAAGCAGCGGTGATTTAGAGATAATGTCGACGAGTGTCGCTCTGAGAAATATACCGGATAGAAGTCCAATGGCAATACTTGTCAGGGTAATGCCTACCTGTACCGTGGACAAAAACCTGTCCTGATTGTTTGCAAGCTTTAATGCTGCTTTTGCTTTTTCATCCCCTTTATTGGCAAGGTATTCCAGCCTGGCCTTCCTCGAATATTCCATAGCTATTTCCGCCATGGAGAAGAGACCGTTCAGTAAAATAAGGATGAAGATAATGACGACGACTTCCATATTAAAAGCCTAAAAATAAAGAATTATTCAAATATTAAAGTAAGAAATGCTAAAAGGAGACCTGCCAATATGGCCAACACCTTGCGCTTGCTCAATTCATGATGGCGGGTACCACTCTCGTAGAAAATGGTAGTGGATATATGTAAAAACGCTCCGATCACCAACGCTACCAGGTAGACGATAATGTTCGTGATATACACGGAGTGACTACCCAAAACCGCTGCCAGTATAGCGGCGGCCGGAGTGACAGCCGAAAAGATAAGAAGAATGCGCCAAAGTTTCGCGCCATGCTGATGACTATGAATCATAACAGTGATCAATGTCATAGCCTCAGGCAGCTTATGCGCAGCCACCCCAATCACCAGCGAAGACAGGGCTGCTGGGTCTGCGAACTGAAAGCCCAGCGGGATACCCTCCATAAATGCATGTACGGAAAGTCCCAGCAATAGCGGGGTAATAGATACATGATCATGATCTCCCTGTGGCAAATGGGTATGACCATGCTCTGCACCATGAGATAATTGTTGCAAAGCCACCTGGAGGAAAAAGCCGGCTACGATGTAAATACCTGCCTGATGCCCCAGTTCATGATACACCTCCGGCACCAGGTGCAGGATGGTAATACCAAACAGGCAGGCACCGGACATAGCCAGTAGATAAATGGGCAGGTTGGGATTCGCCTTCCTGACCACCATCGGAATAATACCTCCACCTACTGTAGCGGCAAATATGATGATTAATAAAGCCCAGTTCATGTTGTTAGTTCAGGTTCCAGTCGGATACGGCGCTGGAAAAAGCTACCGCTCATAAATCCTAAAAATATCCCTAGTATAGCACCGCCGGCTACATCAAACGGATAATGCACCCCTACGTATACCTGGGCATAGCTGATAGCTATAGCCCAAACGAAAAACAGGGAAGCAAACCATTTGTTGATATGACGAAAAGTTAAAAAGCAAAATGTACCAAGCGCAAAATGATTCGCTGCATGGTTGGAAGTAAAGCTGCCACTCTGTGGACAATAACTCACCAGGATGCGTACCGTTCCGGCCAGATCAGGGTTACGGCAAGGCCTTACCCTGGAGAAAAAGTCCTTGATGTGCAGGCTACCCTGGTCTGCAAGACCAAAGGTGAGCAGGAAAAATGCAATCCACCAGAATCCCCGCCAGCCAAAATTGATGCTTACGAACACCAGGAGGAAGAGGTATAATGGTGCCCACATAAAAGGCTCCCTTAGCATGGGAATGAAGGCATCTGTCCATGGCGTATGCCATTGACCATTAATCAGGTTGAACAACTGATGGTCCAGGTGAAGCAATGCTTGTTTCATGTCTAAGGTTTTGTGGCAATAATGATCAGTCGGGGTGACAGTTGCTCATTGTAAGCATTGAAGTGATAGTCACCAAAGACCTCAGTTATTTGTAAACCCTGACGGGCGAACATTTCTTCGAAGTCGGCTAAAGTATAAGCGCATACGCTCTCTGTGAAGGTAGCACGCTGCATGCGGGCCCGATCCAGGATATTGATCTGCTTGTGGAAATGGCCGTCTACGAGCTCCCGCTGTATATCGAATACCACATCCCCCTTTTCCTTTAGCTCGCTGCTTACCAGGTGATTAGCCACGTAGGTACTGTTCAGGTAGTCCAATACGAGCTTGCCTCCCGGTTTAAGGGCGTTCCTGATGGTACGGAGTGCGTTGTCGTTTTCCCTTTGGGACTCGAAATAGCCGAAGCTGGTGAAGAAGTTGAAAACCAGGTCGAAGTAATTAACCCGGAATGGAAGGCGCATATCGTGCTGGAAAAAGCTCAGGTGATCGTTTTCCAATTTTTTGGCAATATTGATACTGTTGATAGACAGGTCGATGCCTGTAACAGTGTAACCCTTGTCCGCCAGGTAGCGGGAGTGCCGGCCACGCCCGCAGGCTACATCCAGCATGGTAGCGCTGGTGGGTGGTTGCAGGTATTCCAGCAACTTATCGATAAATGAGGCAGCTTCTTTATTATCCCTGTTATTGTACAACAGGTGATAATAGGGAGAATTGAACCAATCTTTGAACCACTGTTTTTGTACTTCCACGTCCGTATCGTTATATGCTTCTATTATCATAATCGGGAGTGCAAGATACTAAAATTTAACCGAGAGGGGGATGGCAAAGCCATCCCCCTCTGTTTGCTATTTTGCGTTTTGTTTCTTGTTATTAAACATCAGGTACCTCGTACTCTCATACATCGCCCTTGCCAGCTTGTCCAGTCCCTTTGCCGTATCCGGCAGTTCCTTTACCACGTTTTTCAGCGGGTCTTTGGACTTCAGGTCATATAGCGCCGGGGCCCCCGTCTTCATATTTATTTCGTACTGGTATTGATCCCCGATCACCGCCATGTGGGTCATCAGGTTCTTGGAATAAACACTGAGGGTATAACGGGTACTGATGGTAGAATCCAGCATATCCCTGCCCATCGTGTAGTTTTTTACCGGCATGCCTACCAGCTTTGCCATGGTCGGATATACGTCTACCAGGCTCACCGGGTAATTGATTACCCCTGGCTGCACAGTACCTGGCGCATAAATGAAACAGGTCGCATGTACACCACCACTTCCCAGTTCATATTCCGGTATCGGCATAAAGTGATAAGGGTTGAGGCTGCAGTTGTGATCGCCAAACATGATAAAGATAGTATTGTCCAGGTAGCCGTTTTTGCGCGCCTGGTCTATCAGGTGGCCCACATTATAATCTTCATAACGAAGGGCATTGAACTGATCGATAGATACAAAACCGGCCTCTTTGAACTTCGCCATATCTATATCCTTCTCAGTCACCTTTTTAAACCCTCCACCACCACTGGTAGTTGTATAAGGTGGATGGTTATCAGCCAGTTGAAGAAAAGCTATGAAAGGTTGCTTTCTGTCATTGGCATTTTTAAACAATTTATCTGCTTCATTTACCAGGTCATAGTCAGCAATCCCCCATACATCCGCCTTTGGTGCGCTGTACATTCCTTCTTCATACACTTTTACCCCTGCCACGTTGTTGGTAAACACCGCACGCACATTGGCCCAGTTTGTATTACCACCCAGCAGGTAGTACTTTTCGTATCCCTTGAACTGGTCCATGATCACCCTTTGATCCACCATCCGGGGATGGCGGCTTGCAGTTTGGGTCACCGTCACATCCGGTACACCGGTGGTCACTCCATATACAGTACGGGCAGTGCTGATAGCCGGTACATAGAAATGTTTGAAGAGGATCCCGCTGTCCGCCAGTGCCTTCATATTTGGCGTGGCCTGCATTGGGTTGCCGTACATACTGGTGATACAGGCACCTGTCGATTCCAACATCACCAGCACCACATTCATTTTCTTCTTCTCATCGGATCCAGGAATTTCCCGCTCAAAGTTCAGGTTTTCCACATCCGGGTGGTCGATACCCAGGTAATCCACAATTATCGGGTATAATTCTTTCGTTTTTTTCTCATCATAGGTGTCGGCCTGTACACTCAGGTTCGACACATAGTAGAGGAGCGGGTTCAGGCCCAGGCTGGTAATGCCATTGTCCCGGCTGAACATCGCCTGGCTCCAGCGCAGGGGAAAGTAAGCTACATTGCCATACATACCAGCAGCAAACAGGAGAATGAAGCCTACTGTCCAGCTGGTATAGCGCCCAGCCTTCAGGTATACCGGTGCTTCTTTCGAAAGGCGGCGGTACAAACCTTTGTACTGGCGGCTCATCAGCCACATGAAGAGGCCAACGGCAATCACCACTCTTACAATGGGATAAGTCTCCCAAAGCATGGTAGCATTATCTCCCCGCTCCCCGTCGGACAGGAAGCGCATTACTGATGGTTCGATCCTCAGCCCCAGGTAAGCATAATGCCCCAGGTCAAAGATGTATACCCATACCAACACGAAATAGGCAATAAACAGGTAAACAAACGTAAATCTCCTTATCCAGTTCTTTGTAAAGAAACCATTCCGCCAGATCAGGCCTATGATCAGCAATGGTGCCATGACATATAAAGTGAGACGCAGATCGAAACGCAGACCAAAATTCCAGGCTTTCGCGATGGCTCCACTGTCCTGAACGGTTGATTTAAAGAAGAAAAAATAGAAAATCAACCGAAACAACAGGGTGAATAGGTAAAGGAATATGGCCTGAACAATCACATACCGAATATACCTGGGTATATTCTTCCAAAATGATTTCATTGTAATGTGGTGCTATTTTAGTACTTGAGATTGTTTAAATTCTTAACAATAATTTAAACAGGGGGCAAATATACCAAATAATGAATGGGAAGCCTGATCATTAAGTTTAAAATCCCATTAAAAGGTAAGAACCAACTACATAAGTATTATAACCCTGCTGAGAATGCTAAAAAGGGCAAAATTGATGGAATATTACCTTATATATATAATATATAGGAGTGAAAAGAGAGAATTCTGCCATTTGATAAATGCAATTTTTGTACACTTTACAAAAATTACCAGTATATACACAAAGGCCTGGAAATATGGAATTTGTCATTTGAGAATTGGAACTTTATCTTTGCCCTTCTCTAATAAAATTGAAATTCGTGGCACTGATCAAATCGATTTCTGGTATTCGCGGAACCATCGGAGGAAAACCCGGCGAAGGGCTTTCTCCTCTTGATGTGGTAAAATTTACAGCAGCATTCGGGACCTGGCTCACACAACAATCTGACAACAGAAAAGTAGTTATTGGCCGTGACGGACGTATTTCCGGCGAAATGGTCAAGCAACTGGTTGTTGCTACCCTGAATGGATTAGGACTGGACGTGGTAGACCTCGACCTTTCCACTACCCCTACGGTAGAAATTGCGGTAAAACAGGAAAATGCAGCCGGAGGTATCATCCTGACTGCCAGCCATAATCCAAAGGAATGGAACGCCCTGAAGCTGCTGAACAGCGAAGGCGAATTCATCTCCGGCGAGGATGGTGCAGTGGTACTGGACCTTGCAGCCCGCGAAGACTTTACCTTTGCTGATGTCAACAAGCTGGGTACCTATGAAAGGAACGATACCTATATGCAGAAACATATAGATCTGGTCCTGAATTACCCGCTGGTAGACGTTGCGGCTATTAAAGCACGCAACTTTAAAGTAGTGGTGGATGCGGTAAACTCTACTGGCGCTACCTTCATCCCGGCTTTGCTGAAAGCCCTGGGCGTGGAGGATGTAACAGTATTGTTCGGTGAAGTGAATGGCCGGTTCAGTCACAACCCGGAACCCCTGCCGGAAAACCTGACTGCACTGAGCAACGAAGTAAACAAGTCACAGGCTGACCTCGGTATCGCCGTGGATCCGGATGTAGATCGTCTTTGCTTTGTTTGCGAAGATGGCAGCATGTTCGGTGAAGAATATACCCTGGTAGCAGTTGCTGACTATATCCTGAAACACAGGAAAGGTAACACCGTTTCCAACCTGTCTTCTACCCAGGCACTGAAAGATGTAACCCTGAAAGCCGGTGGCGAATATCACCCATCTGCCGTAGGTGAAGTGAACGTGGTAAGGAAGATGAAAGAGGTGAACGCTGTGATCGGTGGTGAAGGTAACGGTGGCATCATCGTTCCGGATCTGCACTATGGTCGCGATGCACTCATCGGTATAGGTTTGTTCCTGAGCCATGTGGCACAGATAAAAAAGAACCTGAAAGCTATCAGAAATAGTTATCCTGATTACTTCATTTCAAAGAATAAGATCGAGCTGGATAAGGGCGTGGATGTAAAAACCATCTTTGAAAAAATCAAGGGTAAGTATAAAAACCAGCCGGTAAATACCGAAGATGGTCTGAAAATCGAATTTGAGAAGGATTGGGTGCACCTGAGAACTTCTAACACTGAGCCGATTATCAGGATTTATTCTGAAAGTCAGAATGAAACCACTGCTGATAATATCGCTAAAAGAATCATGCAGGATATCAGAGAATTCATGCATTGATAATAGCGCTGCAGGCAGTTGCCGGCCGTCAAAAAAAAACGCTTTTGCCCTGGGGCAAAAGCGTTTTTTTTGGTACCTGCCCTTCAAGAAATTGGCACTATAATATTAAAAAAAGTAGGACATTTGTACCCGCCAACGGCGACTTATTAGATCAAAAACCACCTAACCACCTTGAACAGAATTTATTTTGACAACGCAGCGACCACGCCGCTTGACCAGGATGTGCTGGACGTGATGCTGCCTTTCATGACGGAAAAGTTTGGCAATCCTTCTTCCATCTATTCCTATGGCCGGGAGTCACGCCTCGCCATTGAGAACGCGCGCAAGTCCGTAGCCAAAATACTGAATGCCCATCCGGGAGAAATCTTCTTTACTTCAGGCGGCACGGAATCCAGTAATACCGCTATCAACGCAGCTATCCACAACCTCGGCTGCCGGCACATCATCAGTTCTGAAATAGAACACCATGCTACCCTCCACTCTGTCGAGCACCTGCATGTGCGCGACAATATCAAACTGAGCTTTGTCAAACTGCTCCCTAACGGACACGTAGACATGGAGCACCTCCGCGAACTGCTCGCTACTTCCAAAGAGCGTTGCCTGGTTACTTTAATGCATGCAAACAACGAGATCGGCAACCTGCTGGATCTGCATGCCGTAGGTAACCTCTGCAAGGAGTTTGATGCCATCTTCCATTCTGATACTGTACAGACTGTAGGTCACTACCCTTTTGACCTGCGCAATACCCCTGTTCACTTTATCAATGGTGCTGGTCACAAGTTCCATGGTCCAAAAGGCGTGGGCATCCTGTATATCAATGAGAATGTGAAGATCACCCCATTCATTCAGGGTGGTTCACAGGAGAGGAATATGAGAGCCGGTACAGAAAACCTGTATGGCATTGTAGGCTTTGCCAGGGCATTGGAACTGGCCACTACTCACCACGAAGAACATAAAGCATACATCAATGGTCTCCGTATGTATATGGCCGAAAAGCTGAAAGCTGAGATCCCGGGTGTAGATTTCAATGGTGATCTGTATGGTCGCAGCCTGTACACCGTGCTGAACGTGGGCTTCCCTAAAACGGAAAAGAGTGAAATGTTGCTGTTCAACCTGGATATCAATGGTATCTGTGCATCTGGCGGTAGTGCCTGTACATCCGGTGCGGATGCAGGTTCTCATGTGATCCGTGCCATTAGCAGCAATCCGAATATGATTGCGGTGAGGTTCTCTTTTAGTAAGAATAATACAAAAGAGGAAGTAGACCAGGTAGTCGCAAAACTGAAAGAAATCATCTAAATAAGAAGGCCGGGGTTGTTGCCCCGGCCTTTGAATTACTTTAACTATTTCTGTTGATCACATCATAGAACTTCTCCCTATAACCATCACTGATCGGGATACTCTGATTTGCGATCATCACCGTATTCTTCTCCACAGAATTAATCTTATTTAAAGATACCACGTAAGAGCGGTGTACCCGGATAAACTTGTCCGAAGGCAATCTTGTCTCAAACGACTTCAAACTCCGTAAAGTCAGTACCGGCTGGTAAGGTGTATAAATCTTCGTATAATCTTTCAGTGCTTCGATGAAGAGAATATCTTCCAGGTTGATCTTGATGATCTTATACTCTGTCTTGATGAAGATATAATCGTTCACATGGTTATTATTGTTATCATTATTCTTCTGCTGCGACATGGTCTTCAGCTCCAGCGCCTTGGTAGCTGCCCTCAGGAAGCGTTCGAATGGCACCGGCTTTAGCAGGTAATCCACCACTTCCAGGTCAAAGCCTTCCAGTGCATATTCTCCATACGCTGTTGTAAATACCACCATGGGCGGATACTTCAGCGACTTCATGAATTGTATACCCGTAATGTCAGGCATTTTAATATCCAGGAATAACAGGTCTACCCGCTCTTCCTGTAGAAAGCGTAATGCCTCAGCAGCATTTTCAAATGTAGCCACCAGCTGAAGAAAAGGTACTTTCTTCGCAAAGTCTGTTATAATTTCCAATGCCAGTGGTTCATCATCCACCGCTATACACCTGATCATTTTTCAGCTCGATTTTAAGATCAACAATAAATTGGTTTTCAGCTTCTGTTATTTCAAGCTCGTGGTCTTCAGTATAGAGTAATTCCAATCTCTTTCTTACGTTTTGTAAACCAATCCCACCTTTTTCGCCGACCCGCTGTTTGAAAACAGCATTTTCAACCACCAGTCGTACCTGGTTCCTCTCAATTGCTACGGCAATAGCTATGAAGGATGGCTCAGCATAACTGATACCGTGTTTAAATGCGTTCTCTACAAATGGGACCAGGAGCATGGGTTCAATACGCAATCCTGCCGGATTGCCCTGTACTGCGTAATCCACGACGATATCCTCAGGCAGCCTAAGTCTCTGAATATCAATATAGTCTTCCAGATATTGCAGTTCCTGTTGTAGCTGTACCTTGTCCTCATTGGACTCATAAATCATGTACCGCAGGATGGTCGAGAGCTTGATGATAGCATGCTCTGTCTGTGCGGAATGTTTATGCGCCAGTGAGTAGATAGTGTTTAGACAGTTAAAAAGGAAGTGAGGATTAATCTGGGACTTTAAAAATTTTAATTCAGCGTTTAAATTCTCCATTTTAAGAGCTTCCCGCTGTTGTTCAGACTTAAACCACTCCTGGGCAATCTTGATAAATCCACTCATAAAAAGCATGAGCAGGGCTGCAAAAACCGTTTTTCTCAATATCTCCGGAAACAAAACATAGTCTACAAAAGTTGGAATTTTCCCGTTTACATACCCGTCGTCAAATACCAGGGGAGGCCTTTCCCTGAAATCTACCCCGCCATGGGGACGGTCATGATAAAAATGGTACATAGGCGGCGGCATAAATTCATCCTGCCCTCCCTGCCCCGGCTGGTGCAAAGCAGCATCCTCCTTTGCATACAATTTCCAGAAGGCATATTCAGACACCGCCTGCTGCATTATCACAAAAAGCAATACCAGTACTACAAAAGACAGGTAGTAAACAATCTTTTTGACAGTGAAAAAGCGGGGAATGAGGAAATAAAAATTGAGGTAAAACACACCTATCAGAAAGAGGTTATCCACAATTTCGCGTGCGAAAAACCACGGATGCTGAATCCTGATCCTATAGATAAAAAAGGGAAAGAACAGGAAACAGGTCCATACTGCAATATGCAAACCGATATTGAACAGTTTGTTCCTATAGAGTTGTTTTAAATTTATCATGTGCCTAAAAGCGCGATAAACTTACACTCAATTCCTGTAAAATCTGCTAAGTGTGCTGAAAAGAATCGTTAAAATTTTGGGGATAGGGGTAGCCATGTGGCCAGATACAGTACTGCGGCCAGTATTAATATAAGTTTCCATAAGTATGCAAAACTGCTCTTTGCGGTCAGTTTGTGCTGTTTTTTAATGAAAACCGGCCTGCGGGACAAGCCGGTTTTCTTCAAAGGTGTTTATTCCACACCTGCAATATGCATATCCAGCAGTTCCTGGCGTGTGAGGTCCGGGAAACCTGTATGCTGGGTTCTCATCTTCTGAGCTAAATTCTCTCCAACCTTCAGTGCATCCTCCCTGGTCGCAAATGTCTTACGACCTAAGATCACCGGAATGAGTTCCTGATGGATCCGGGTTTTGGCTCCAATCTTAATGTCAAAGCCCCAACCACCGCCTTCTACCTGAAAAGGAACTACCGTAATGTCCTCTTCGGGCATTACGGTAGTATTTATAGTATCATTGCTTTTCAGTCTGTTTTCACCGCTATGGCCTTTCTTCTCCTGACAGGCAATAACTCCTGTAGCTAATAAAGCCACGATCGCTATCTGCTTAGTTGTCATTCGTATCGTTTTCTGCCTTTGGATCAAACTCACGGAGGTCATCCAGGCCAGAAGAGCTGTTAGCACCTGTGGCTACAAAACCTCTTCCTTTTACGGTGAAACCTACAGCACCTGTACGGCTGGTACCATCAAATGCAGTCTTCTCTTCCCAACGGTCAGATACCGGATCGTATTCCCAGGTGTTCTGTACAGTACCGGTAGCTAAGTAAGCTTTGTTATTGATAACGAAAGCAACCGCCTGTGAACGTGCGATGGTGGTATAATCATCATCGTAGGAATAGTCAGTAGCGTTTCTGATCTGGCTCTTTTCTCTCCAGGTATCAGTGCTTCTGTCATATACATACATATAATATGCACTGGTGCTACCTGAACCGATACCGGATACTACATATGCGCTATCGTTGATTACGAAAGAAACTGCGTTCTTTCTTTTATCCTTCAGGGAAGTAATCGCATCCCACTTGTTATTTTTAGGATCAAATCTGTAGAAGTCACCTACGATAGTGTTACCATCGCCAGTTACACCTGTACCTACATAACCACTATCACCAATTGCAAAACCAACTGCATAATAGCGTACTGACCCAGGGAAATCAGCTTTAGGCGACCAGGAATTGGCAGCCGGATCATAACACCAGGTATCATTCAGGGAATTGTGAGCACTGTCTTCACCAGTTACTACATAACCTTTACCAGCTGCTGCAAACGCAGAAGCACCAGTACGACCCAGGTTTCTGAAAGGATCTGTAGGATCCTGCAAAGACGCTACCACTGACCAGTTGTCCTTACTTGGATCATATTTATAGAATGTACTTAATTTCGCACCTTTGTGTGGTCCCCCAAAACCAGTTCCTACATACGCTGTATCACCAATTACGAAAGCCACAGCTTCATATCTTGCATCACCGGCATAGTCAGCCCTTTTAATCCAGTTACCCAGCTTTGTTGAATCATCGCTCGATGAACAGGAGGCTAACATCATTACGGCTGCTAAACCCAGAAAACATACATTTAAATAGCGCATAGATAATTTTTACTTTTTAATAGCTGCCAAAATTATCTGCCTTTGTTTTGGCGTAATCATCAAATAGACTATTCGGGTACTTTTGCCAGACGAATCAGTGAATTTTATCTACCAATAGGAATTTTAGCTTACTAAAAGGGCTACTACCCCAACAGTAATACAGAGACCTTCATTCAGCATTCGTCGATAAAATATGCCAATTGGCATATTAAATAAGCGGGAAGTTGGCGGTCTGTCTAAAATTGCGCTCCATGAATAAAAATATCCGTGCCAAAATGGCTTATAAATACCTGGTTTGTGCAATAATATTGGCAGGCGCAGCTGCTTGTGACAAGGAAGGCTTTAATTATAGTAATGAAGTTGAAACTAGTGGTACAGAGTACATCGTTACGGATACTATCACCATGAATGCGAGTACTGTTTACCTTGACTCCGTTCCTACTTCGAATCAGGGCGTGGTTCTCGTGGGTACCACTGTTGATCCTTACTTCGGTACCATCTCTTCCAGCTCCTATTTTAAGCTGAAAGCAGTGACCACCTCCACCAATATCGCCGATGAGGCTGTCTATGACTCCCTCGTACTGATGATCCATCCCAAGACTACTTATTATGGAGATACCACCAAGCCCCAGCACTTCGTAGTATACAAAGTGACCGATTATATCGAAAAGAACTTCGGTACCTCCTATTATTATAGTGGTATGTCATTTGCCACCGATCCAACACCTGTTGGTTCTATCCAGATCGCTCATATCCGCCCTACCCTGGATAGTGTTTATGACATCAAAATCGATGATGCTATTGGTAAAGACCTCTTTAACCGGGTCTACAATAAGCTTCCTTCCGTAACCAACCAGGACCAGTTTACAGAATGGTTTCCAGGATTGTGTATTAAACCGGGTGCTAATAGCCAGGTGATTAACTCACTCAGGGCAGACGACTCCCTGTCACTCCGCCTCTATTATCACGTAAGTGGAAATACTTACGACTGGAAATCTGTGGATTTTCCCATGTATGATGCCTCCTCCCAGTTCAACCATGTGGACTTTACCCGTCCTAGCGGTTCTCCACTGGCTGGCCTTACACCAAACTCTGACCTGAGTACCAATAAGGTCCTGGCTGAGAATGCAAATAATGTCACTTATGTACAGCCATTGACCAACGTAGTGACAAGAATTGACTTCCCTTACCTGAAACAATTTAACCAGACGGCTAAATTCTGGAAAATCATGCGGGCTACCCTGACTGTCAAACCAGTCAGAGCCACCTATCTGTATCCTTTCGAATTGCCGGCTAAACTGACACTGGTAAGCCTGAATGCAGGTAATTCAGTCACTGACTCCATTACAAATCCAAGTACCGGTGCCGTACAAACAGGCAACCTGGTGACAGATTATGTATACAACACCGGCACAGAATATACATACGATATAACCAACTATGTAATCAACCAGATTGGAGCAACAGATGCTACAACCAGGGGATTAGGTCTGATGACCCCAGGGTCAACCGGCCTTTCTAACTTCGATCGTCTCGTACTGGGTGGACCTAACCACAATGTGAACCCGATCGAGTTTAAAATATATTATCTGCTGTATAAATAATGCAAGCTAGAACAGACTACATGAAGCGAATAAAATATACAACAGGCCTATGCGGCTTAATGATGCTTTTGATGGGAACAAGGGCACTGGCACAGCATGGCATTAACTCCCTTTACTCGGCATACGCCATCGGCGATCTGGAAGAAAGGGATTATACACGAAACTTTGGAGTAGGTAGCAGTGGTGTTGCCCGCCGCTCAGATTACTTTCTGAACGAGCTGAACCCCGCCTCTTATTCCGCTATCCCACGGCAGCACTTTATGTTCGACGTATCCCTCAGGGGTCAGATCGTGGGATATAAAAATAACAGCAGTCTTAATCAAACTGCAGGCGACCTCTCCATCAGGCGCCTTGCTATCGGTTTTAAAGCCAATAACCGCTGGGGTATCAGTGCCGGATTCGCTCCGTACAGCTCCGTGAATTATAAATTACTCTCCACCACTTACCTGGATGGCAGTGGCCAGACCACGACCACGACCGGCGATGGAGGTATCAACAAAGGTTATATCACCAACTCAGTAAGACTGACCAAGAACTTCTCTGTTGGTGTAGCTACCAACTTCCTGTTCGGACCTATCAACACACTTGAAAACGTAGGTGGTGATACCATCTCCACCAAGCTGCAACGCTACGCTTTCAATGTGAACTTCAATACAGGTATCCAATATACCGGTAGAATCGGTTCCAAATGGGTATTAGGCCTGGGTGCTACCTATCGCTTCAAGACCAACATGAAGTTCAATAAGAAACTCATTATACAGAACAGCAGCGAAACTACCGTTTACTCATACGACCTGGAAGACGAGAAATACACCTTACCAGAAATGTATACAGGTGGTATCTCTATAAGCAACGGTACACTGACCTGGCTGGCTGACTGGAAACGCCAGATGTGGAGCCAGTACGGACAAAGCGGTACCCACTACAAACTCGTAGATGCCGACCGCTACTCTACAGGCCTGGAATATGCTTTCAGACGTACCTATGGCGATATGCGCGTAGAAGGTGTCGTAGTACAGGCAGGTTTTGCCTATAACAATTCCTACCTCCAGCTCTATGGCCAGCAGATGAAAGATGTATCAGGTAGCGCAGGTATCTCCATCCCAAGCAAAAGCGGCGCTATCCGTTACTACATCGGGCTGGAAGCAGGACAGCGTGGTACGCTGAACAGTGGCTTGATTAAGGAAACGTATATGAATGCGGTATTCCACTTCTCACTGAGAGATATCTGGTTCATCCGCAGAACTTACGATTGATCGCAAGACAAATGGTTTGATATTATTAAGGTCGTTCCTGATGGAACGACCTTTTTTTTTACGATAATGAGCTTCTATAAATTTGTCAGGCAAACCATGAATGCCGGTATTTTATTTATCGTGTAGAAATTCCCGGAACCACAATCCCGAATCCTTCAAAGTACGCACCTGCGTTTCGAGATCTACATGCGCCAGTCCAAACCGGGCA
Organism: Chitinophaga silvisoli; assembly: GCF_003412465.1. Taxonomy (GTDB): domain Bacteria; phylum Bacteroidota; class Bacteroidia; order Chitinophagales; family Chitinophagaceae; genus Chitinophaga; species Chitinophaga silvisoli. The sequence goes on along the minus strand of NZ_QTJV01000001.1, from coordinate 478,455 downwards.
CGATATCCCTCCGCCCACTCAAAATTGTCCGTAAGCGTCCATACAAAATAACCATCCAGCGGCACCCCTTCATTTTTAGCTTTCAAAATCGCTTCCAGGTAGGTTACAAAGTAGTTGATCCTGTCAGCATCGTGAATACGGCCCTCCGTCAGTACATCGTTGAACGCAGCCCCGTTTTCCGTCACGATCAGCCTGGGGATATTCTTATAGGCTGCAAACTGTTTCAGAATACCATACATCCCCTCTCCGCTTATCTCCCACCCCAGCGCTGTCACCGGTACCTTGCGGACCCGTGGCTTCACCTCCGACACGCCTACGACAGGCATAAACGGATTGCGACGTATGACCAGCGGGAAATAATTCTGCACGCCTATAAAATCATAGTCGAAGGAAAGCGCATCACGATCCCGCCAGAGGGCATAACGGCGCTCAATTTTGCCCAGCAATGGGAAGTCCTCCACCGGATACCCCAAACCTAAGATCGGCTCCAGGAAGGTCCGGTTAAATAAAGCATCTGCCTTGCGGGCAGCCTGAATATCGCCGGGACTTTGTGTATTGGGTAAGATATAGGAACAGGACAATGCAATGCCGATATTTGCACCTTTGACCATTTCACGGATGACCCTGGCCCCTGCAGCCTGCGCCAGCAAAGCATGGTGTACCGCCGGGAAGAAATAAGATAAACCAAACCTGCCCGGGGCGTGTACCCCTAACATATAGCCCAGTGAAGTAAAGCCAAATGGCTCATTCATCACAATCCAGTTCTTTACCTTCTTCCCATAAGCCTCCACACAGATACGTACATATTCCTCGAACGCAAAAACTACCCCCCTGTGACACCAGCCACCCTTGTGTTCCAGTGCCAATGGCAGGTCCCAGTGATACAGGGTCACCCAGGGCTCCATGTCCAGTTCTATGCAGGCATCTATAATGCGGTGATAAAAGTCTATACCAGCCTGGTTCACAGCCCCTGTACCCTTCGGAAGGATCCGGGGCCAGGCTATGGAAAAACGAAATACTTTGAACCCCATGGATTTGGCGAGGAGAATGTCATCCCGGTACCTGTTGTAGAAATCGGTCGTGACCTGTGCATGGGTGCCGTCTTTGATTTTGCCTTTGCGGGACGTAAATTCATCCCAGATGGAAGCGCCCTTTCCGTCATGATCATGTGCGCCTTCATTCTGAAATGCAGAAATAGTGACCCCCCAGAGGAAATGCTCTCCAAAATCGCGGCGGTGGAATGGTGCTGAGAATTGTTCCATATGTTAAGCTGATGCAGTTTACAACAGTTTCAGCAGACAGGTGATTATTTTAATGTTAATTTTTAATATATGTAAGGAGTTTAAAAAAGGAAAAATGAAAGGTTCCCTGCTGCCGCAGGCCTGCATTTTTAGGAAATAATTCCGAACTTGTGAGATATGTTTCGTTATATGCCACTCTACCTGCTGGCAGGAGCCGTTTCGCTCAATGCCTGCCAAAGCAGTGAAAAGAAAATCCCCGGCAAAGACAGTGTGCTGGTGGCTACAACGGCGGATACCGCCAACCATATGATATTGATACCCGGAGGCACCTTTATAATGGGTGCCAATGATGCAGATGCCCGCCGCGATGAGCAACCCAGACATAGCGTGACTGTCGACAGCTTCTATATAGATGAGCATGAAGTGACCAACGCAGAGTTTGCCCGCTTCGTCGAAGCGACCGGGTACCTCACTACTGCCGAGAAACCAATCAGCAAGGAAGAGCTAATGCAGCAACTACCTCCGGGTTCTCCTGAGCCGGATAGCAGTATGCTCTTACCCGGTGCGCTGGTGTTTACACCCCCTAATCATGCCGTGCCCCTGGACGATGTATCCCAATGGTGGACGTTTATACAGGGTGCCAGCTGGCGGCATCCACAAGGTCCGGGCAGTGAGATTACCGGTAAGGAAAACCTGCCGGTAGTACAGGTGTCATGGGATGATGCACAGGCTTATGCCCGCTGGGCAGGTAAACGCCTCCCTACAGAAGCCGAATGGGAATTTGCTGCCAGAGGCGGATTGAACGACCAGCCCTATACCTGGGGCAGTGATCCTATCACCTCAGGCAAGCCAAAAGCCAATACCTGGAACGGCAATTTCCCTTATCAGAATACCGGAACAGATGGTTTTACCGGATTAGCTCCTGTAAGGTCTTTTCCGGCTAACGGCTATGGCCTCTACGATATGGCTGGCAATGTATGGGAATGGGTAGCTGACTGGTATGATGTGGACTACTACAAGCATGCAGATCATGCACACAATCCTACAGGTCCCCAAAAAGGCTATGATCCCGATGATCCATCAGTAGCGAAACATACCATCAGGGGTGGTTCTTTTATGTGTACCGATCAGTATTGCTCAGGCTATAGGGTCACAGCAAGAATGAAATCATCACCGGAATCAGGGTTGGAGAATCTTGGTTTCAGGTGTGTAAGATAACAGCTCATTAAGAAGAAAGCCTCCCGTTAAAAGGAGGCTTTCTTTTTTCTATGTAATGCGCTGCTTTTTATTAATGCACTGCTTTTTTATCATCCCTTGTTATCATCATTACCTGTTTCCCCTCTATTTTCATCACTGTATTTGCTTTCTCCTGTTTTGCAGGATCGTCAGGACCTTCATAATCTTTTGTGTATATAAACATGATCCCTGATTTCCGGGCTTCCTCTCCATATTGCGCCGGAACGCCGTCACCTTTAAAAACCATTACTGATTTTATATTTTTTGCCTCAGATTCATCAGGGATGGTCTTCCCCTTGTATACGTTATTCACATAAACCTCCGGCTGCCCTGTTGATGCCTGCATACCTGCAGATGGTCGCAGGATGATCATTGGCATTGAATCTGCCGGATTTGGGGGTGGCGGTGGAGGAGGTGGCGCAGGCGCTGTTATTGTTTTTGCATTGGGTGCAGGAGCCGGCGGTGGTGGTGGTGGTGGCGGTGTTTTGGCATCTTTAGGTGCTTTTGCAGCCTTTGGCGCTTTAGGCGGCGGCGGCGGTGGTACCTGTTTACCATCGGGCACTGTATGCATCATAGGTGCATCAGGTGCCGGTGGTGGCGGCGGTGGTGCCTCTTTGCCATCAGGCACTACCTTTGCCAGTGGTGAAGCAGGTGCCGGTGTCACTGTCGTATCTGCCCGCAATGCCTTCTTTACCCTTACAGTAATAGCGGCACGGGTATAATTCATCGAAACAAGCGCAATAATCATCAGGCTCCCCAAAACGATGTACCTGACCAGGTTATATTTTGATGACCTTTGCTTATTCATCATCATAATCCTTTGTTTTAAGTGTGAAAAATTGAAATTGTTTGCGATGGCCGTCGCATATGGGATCCCACTTACTTTTAAAAGACTGTATTGATAAGCTTTAATGTCTGTACCCTGGCGCAGCATGTACCTGTCGGTAATGAACTCAAGGTTTTCCCTGATTGCAATGCTGATGAGCCATGCACCTGGGTTAAACCAATAGAAGATCTTGTTCAGTTCACCCAACAGTACATCCAGCGTATGCCATTGTCTGACATGGACCTGCTCATGCCGCATGATGGCGGAAAGTTCCGCAGGACTATGCATGCCAGGATTGATATATATATTATGCAGGAATGAAAATGGTTGTAATGACTGGTCGGTAACCCTCACTTTCTGGTCAAAGAGCTTGTCTTTGCTGGTGCTCTTATGCAATACCCAGAGAGAGCCGAGTTGCATGAGCAAACGAAGGCTCATAACAATCACACCAGCCCAGAATACATAAATAAGGACAACATTGATCCAGGAGGTAGCAGGCTGGCGCAGGTCATTGAAGTTAATTACGTAGCCCATAGCCGCCCCGCTAAATGGACGGTTGTGCCTGAAAATAGTTTCCGGCCTGATGAACGGGCAAACAGTGGCACAAACTATAGCCAGCAGGAGAAAGGCACGGTTTAAAGTATAGAAGGTAAGGCGACGCAACCCGAAGCGGTAAGCCAGGTAGAATAACGTGAGGGCTATATTAGCCTTGAGCAGAAAGAGCAACATAACTATTGATTTTTCTCGATCATTTTTACGATTTCTTTGAGTTCTTCGGGACTGATCTTTTTCTCTTTGGCAAAAAAGGTGACCAGGTTTTTATAGGAGTTCTCAAAGTAGTCCTTAACGAATCCACTCATGAACTTTTGCTTATACTCATTCTCAGGAATGATGGGTTGATATTCATACACATTACCGATCTTTCGGCTTTGGAGGTATCCCTTCTTTTCCAGGTTTTTGACCGTGGATGCAAGGGTGGTGTATGGGGGCTGAGGAGCCGGATGCACTTCCAGGAAGTCTTTTACAAATCCGCCGGATGTTTTCCAGATGGCAAGCATGGCGATCTCCTCCTGTTGAGTTAGTTTTTCCATAACTACGATTGTTTCGTAAATCTACGAAAGTTTCGTAAAAGACCAAATTTAATTTTAAAAATGCGAAAAGGGGGGATTTTGCCTTTGGCAAAATCCCCCCTTTTCGCGGGTATGTTTTGGCGGTGGCACAAGCCGCTGCCAAAACATACAGCTTATTTAATGACTTCTTCGAGCTTCTTCTCCAACGCATCCCCTCTCAAATTCTTCGCTATGATCACCCCCTTCGGATCCAACAACAAATTCTGAGGAATCGCCATAATCCCATACTGCGTAGCTACCTCATTCTTCCAGCCCTTCAAATCACTCACATGCATCCATGGTAAATTGTCGGCCTGCACAGCAGCCAGCCACTTATCCTTCTTATCATCCAGGCTCACTCCTAATATATCAAATCCTTTGTCTTTAAACCTGCTGTAAGCCTTCACCACATTCGGATTCTCCGCCCTGCAGGGTCCACACCAACTCGCCCAGAAATCAACCAACACATACTTACCCTTATAAGATGCCAAACTAATCATCTTACCATCAGCATCAGGCTGACTAAACTCCATCGCCGGCTGACCAATCGCTGTCTTGCGGGCTGACTCCAGTCTTGTTGCAAATTCTTTTCCGGAAGGACTATTGCGCACTGTCTTACTCAGCTTATTATAGATAGGCGTAATCTCGGTCGGATTTATTTCATAACCAGCATACTGGTTTAGTACAAACAATGCTATCGGGGAACTACTATGGTCTTTGAGGTACTCACCCAGGATCTTATTCTGCTTAGCTTCCAGCTCATCAAATTTAGGTTCCAGCTTCTTCATCCCCTCTTCATCCTTCGCCATGTATAACTGACGATTCTGCAGCTTCAGTTCCTGGATCTGACTATTCACATCTTTCAGGTTCTCATTCAGCTCCTTAAAATCGTCGTTCGCTTTGGACCCCGTCACTGTCGCCTTGCTGATAGAATCCTGTACTGTCACATTCATCTTTCCTTTATCCAGGAATACGGTCAGATAATCTTTCTTCACCGGTCCTGTCAGCTCCGGTGCCGACGGATCCTGCACCTTCAGCAACAGAAAGGCAATCATTGGCTCCTCCAGGTTACCTGTGAAGGAGAACTTACCATCTTTTACTTCTGAACTATCCACTTTATCCATCCTGGAATTGCGGATGCTCAAATAAACTTTAGCTGGCTTCTGGAGGTGCGCGACAGTTCCCTCAATGGTGTAGGGTTGCTCATTTTTCTTGTCCTGCGCAACCAGGACCACGGGCGACAAAAGCGCCGCGGCCAGTATTATTGACTTCATTAGTTTCTGATTTTAAAACAAAAATCCCGATTACCATCAGGATAAGCAAAGGGATTGTGATAAACGGCCTAAAAACGCCAAAAGCCCGCAGAGCGGGCTTCAGCATATATTTTTTCTACTTATTTCAATATTTGGGCAAGTTTTGCTTCCAGTGCCGGCCCTCTCAGGTTGCGGGCTATGATTCGACCCTTTGGATCTATCAGCAGGTTTGCCGGAATGCCCTGGATACCGTACAACTGGGCTGCTTCATTCCCCCATCCCTTCAGATCTGATACCTGTGTCCAGTTCAGATTATCGTGCTGAATGGCATTTACCCAGGCACTTTTTTCTTTATCGAGCGATACACCCAGGATGGTGAAGTTCTTGTCTTTAAACTTGTTATAAGCTTTTACCACATTCGGGTTCTCCTGGCGGCAGGGCCCGCACCAACTGGCCCAGAAATCCACCAACACATATTTACCTCTGAAAGAAGACAGTTTTACCTTGTTTCCATTCACATCTTCCTGCTCAAAGTCATCAGCTTCAACCACTTCGGTTTCACCTTTTTTATCACGGAGGTACCTGCTGGCAGACTTACCATATTTGGTCTCTTTCAGGCTGGCATCGAGAGAAGTAAACAGGGAATCAAATTCTTCCACCGTCAGGCGGCTACGCAACTCATTCATCAACACCCATATACTGGCTATTTCCTTTGGATGCGCTTTTACCAGCTTCTTCCCGGTGAATGCCACTTCATCGCTGAATTGACCAGCTTTATCACGAAAAGCCTGCTTCGCAGCCTCATCATCAGGAGCAATACGCTGGGCTTCCGCATTCAGTTCTCCCGCACGTTTCAACAGGGGAGCAAAGGCCTTCTGGTACTCCTGCATTGCTTTGTCGTCCGCACTGCCCTTCATAGAAGTGGCAATCGGGAAGTCCGCAGCAGTGAGTACATAAGAGGTCTTCTCCTTACCTGTTACAAATAACAGGGGATTGTTTACAGATTCCAGTACCAGGGCATTTACCGCTGGCGCTTTGCTGGCATCAGTATTAAAGGAAAATTTGCCGTCATCTTTCAGGACGAGGGAATCCTTTGGATTGTTGTCATCATCACTGAAGAGGTAAAGCTTTTTGCCCTCCGCTCCCTTCAGGGAACCGGACACCTGCTGTGCAGAGATGGAAAGTGAGCATAGTACGCCTGTGGCGCAGATAACAGTAAGTCTTTTCACGCCCTAATATATGAAATATTTGTGTTACTTATGTCTTTGCTGCAATACTCCCAGTACGTCAGACAGTTGGTAGCCTTTGGCACTGAGCAGTACCAGGTAATGGAAAAGCAGGTCTGCTGACTCGTTCAGGAACAGTTCTTCACTGTCGTCCTTGGCTTCGATCACCACTTCTACCGCTTCTTCCCCTACCTTCTGGGCAATCTTGTTGATCCCCTTAGCAAAGAGTTTGGAAGTATACGAGCTGTCAGATGGATTGTTCTTACGCTCAGTGATGACATTTTCCAGTTTGGACAGGAAATCGTTGGAGATATTTTTCTCGTCCCAGCAGGTGTCTGCACCTGTGTGACATACTACACCCGCAGGATTTACCTTGATAAGGAGGGTATCGTTGTCGCAGTCTACCCGCAGGTCTACCAGCGTGAGAAAGTTACCACTTTCCTCTCCTTTTGTCCACAGCCTTTGTTTGGAACGGCTGAAGAAGGTCACTTTACCTTCCTGCAGGGTTTTGTCCAGGGATTCCTGGTTCATGTAGCCCAGCATCAGAACTTTGTGGGTAGCGGCATCCTGAATGATGGCCGGTACCAGTCCGTCTGCTGATTTTTGAAAGTCTATCTGCTTGTAGTTATACATTTGGTGCGCTCTTTAATTGCTTAAGCAGTGCAAAAGTAGCAGTTTTATTGTGAGTTTAAAACCGGGGGATTCGCCTTCGGCAAACACAACAAATTAAAACCTGATATTTACACCCTTTTGATACAAATAGGTCTTCAACTCAGGAATCTCAATTTCCTTGTAGTGGAAGATACTTGCCGCCAGTGCCGCATCGGCCTGTGCATTTTCAAATACATCCATAAAATGGTCCATGGTACCCGCACCACCAGAGGCAATTACCGGTACATTCAGGTTTTGTGACAGCTTGCCGGTGATGTCCAGTGCAAAACCCTGCTTGGTCCCATCATTATTCATAGAAGTGAGCAAAATTTCGCCTGCTCCCCTGGATACTGCTTCCTTTGCCCAGTCATAACATTTCACATCCGTTTTTACCCGGCCGCCATTCAGGTATACATACCAATCCCCGTCTTCAAAACGGGTATCGATCGCCAGTACCACACACTGGCTGCCAAATTCCCTTGCCAGCTCATCCACCAGCTCAGGACGCTTGAAAGCAGAGGTATTTACAGAGATCTTATCAGCACCATTCTGCAGCAATACACTCACATCGCCTACTGATGAAATGCCACCTCCTACTGTAAACGGGATATTCACATGTCTGGCAATCTGTCTTACCAGTTCTGACAGGGTCTTACGACGCTCGTTGGTAGCAGTGATGTCCAGGAATACCAGTTCATCCGCTCCCTGTTGCGCATACAGGGCACCCAATTCAATCGGATCCCCCGCGTCGCGGATATTTTCGAAGTTCACCCCTTTTACTGTACGGCCATCTTTGATGTCCAGACAAGGTATGATACGTTTTGTCAACATGGCTTGTGTTGTTTACTTCATTAATTTTTTCAACTCTTCCATTGAGATCTTTCCCTCGTAGATCGCTTTCCCTACGATCACACCATTGCAACCGGCTTCCTGCAGTGCATAGATATCATCGATATTGCTTACACCACCACTGGCTATAAAGTCAATGCCCGGGAAGCGCTCCAGGATCTTTTTGTACAGGGGAATGGAAGGCCCCTGCAGCAACCCGTCTTTCGCGATATCCGTACAGAAGATGTGGTGTACACCTTCCCTGATATTGGATGCAAGAAAATCGTAGATGGAGAGCTCCGTTGTTTCCAGCCAGCCGCCTACTGCAATCTTTTCTTCCTTTACATCTGCACCCAGGAAAATCTTGCCGGCACCATACTGCCTGACCCAGCTAAAGAACAGCTGTGGTTCCTTTACAGCAATGGAACCAATTGTAGCGAGGGCTGCACCGTTTTCAAATACAATACGGAGGTCATCTTCTTTCTTGATACCTCCTCCAAAATCTACTACCAGGTTGGTATGACCTGCAATTGCTTCCAGCACTTTCCAGTTTACCACGCTGCCTTTCTTAGCCCCATCCAGGTCTACCAGGTGCAGGCGGGTCACGCCAATGCTTTCAAACTCTTTCGCTACCTCCAGCGGATGTTCATTATACACTTTTTTCTGTGCATAATCTCCCTGTGTGAGGCGCACACATTTACCATCAATTATATCGATTGCCGGAATCACGCTGAATTGCTGTGCGGATGTCTGACCCAGTTCAATTTTCATCTTTCGAAATGTATTATTTCCTTTTTTAAAAGGCGCACTATCATATACATAGCCTCTCTTTTCGTAGAAGCCAAAAGCTGAATCACGGGCATCGCACCACAGTAATGAAATGCGCTCCCTGCGGCAGAAGTCTTCTACATGAGATAAGAGTATGCTGCCATATCCCTTTCCCTGGCAGGCCGGAGCTATGGCCAGTTTGCGGAAGCGGGCACCTGCACGCTCTATGAACAGGGATATGACACCTACCAGTGCAGATTGTTCAAACAACCCAAAGTGCAGGCCATCGTCATCACCTTCCACCTTCACGGCTTCCAGCGACTGATCAGGATACAGCACATCCCTGCGCAGGCTGAGTGTATCGACTGTATTAATTCTTCTTACCTGCATGGGCTATTGGATCTTCAGGAAGTTTTCCAGGATTTGCTGACCTGCGTCTGCAGACTTTTCCGGGTGAAACTGTACTGCATAAAAATTATCTTTCTGCAATGCACTGCTGTAGTTGATCACATAGTTTGTAGTGGCTACGGTATCAGCACTCAGGGCTGCATAATAACTGTGTACAAAGTACATGTAACTGTTCTCCCGCACATGCTCAAAGATAGCGCTGTACAATCCTGTAATATTGTTCCAGCCAATCTGTGGGATCTTCAGCAGGTTATCTACCGGGGACTGGAATTTCTTTACCTCCACATCAAAGATGCCCAGGCAGGGAGTATCGTTTTCTTCTGAATGCTTGCACATCAGCTGCATACCCAGGCAAATGCCCAGGGTAGGCTGTTTAAGGTCCTTAATAAGTAAGTCGAGCTTTCTTTCTTTCAGATAGTTCATGGCGGTGCTCGCCTCTCCTACCCCGGGAAAGATCACCCTGTCTGCAGCACGGATTTCCTCCGGGTTATCTGTCACTACACCTTCCACACCAATGCGGTCGAGTGCATATAAAACAGAGCGGATATTGCCGGCGTTGTACTTGATGATTACCGTTTTCATAAAAACTATTTTACGCTGCTGATAAAGTCTTTGACAGCAGTGTCGATGTTGGTCGCATTTTCGATAGCGCGGATAAAGGCAGTACCTATGATAGCACCATTGCTGTGCGCACAGGCCGCCGCAAAGGTAGCTTTATCTTTGACACCAAACCCGATCAATACCGGGTTCTTTAACTGCAACTTTTCAAGTTTTTCAAAATAAGCCTGCTGGTGGCCCATATTCTTGTCTGTACCAGTGGTAGAGGAAGAAGATACGGCGTAAATAAATCCTTTGCTCAGGCTGTCGATCTTTCGGATGCGTGCTTCGCTCGTTTCTGGTGTCACCAGGAAAATCAGGTGCAGACCGTAGTGTTCGAAGATCGCTTTATATTCATTTTCGTACTCGTCCATAGGCAGGTCAGGCAAAATCAGGCCATCTACCCCTACTTCTGCACATTTCTGGCAGAAAGCCTCAATACCGTACAGCAATACAGGGTTCAGGTATCCCATCAGGATTACAGGTACGGAAATGTCCTTTCGAAAGCCTTTCAGTTGCTCAAACAATACACGCAATCCCATCCCATTTTTGATAGCACGGGTACTGCTCTCCTGGATCACCGGGCCGTCCGCCAAAGGATCGGAGAATGGCATACCCAGTTCTATCAGGTCCGCCCCATGCTGCTGCAGCGCCTTCATCACCGGCAGGGTATCATTCAATTCCGGGAAACCCGCTGTACAGTATATATTGAGAATGCCTGTTTTCTTACTGGCAAATAACTGGTCTATACGATTGCTCATAAAATAAATTTATTTATTGGGCAGATTACGAATGAATGTTTCCATATCCTTATCACCACGACCGCTCAGACATACTACTACTACGTCTGTTGGCTTGAAAGGAATTTCACCCAGTTTAGCCAGTGCGTGAGAAGATTCCAGTGCAGGGATGATGCCTTCCAGTCTTGTCAGCTCATACGCTGCCGCCAGGGCTTCATCATCAGTAGCAGCCAGGAAAGTACCACGGCCGGTCTCATACAAATGTGCATGCAATGGACCGATGCCCGGGTAATCCAGCCCTGCGGAAATAGAATATGGTTCAGTGATCTGTCCGTCGTCTGTCTGCATCAGCAGGGTTTTGGCAGCGTGGATGATCCCCAGTTTGCCCAGTTGCGTTGTGGCGGCGGAGTGTCCGGAATGTACTCCTTTACCTGCAGCTTCCACCGCAATGATCTTTACATCCGGCTCGTTCAGGAAGTGGTAATAAGTACCGGCGGCATTGCTACCACCACCTATACAGGCCACTACATAATTTGGATTCGGATTGCCTGTTTTTTCCTCCAGCTGCTTGCGGATCTCTTCGCTGATCACAGATTGGAAACGGGTCACCATATCAGGATATGGGTGAGGACCTGCAGCAGTACCCAGAATGTAATGGGTGTTTACAGGATTGTTAATCCAGTCACGGATCGCTTCGTTACACGCATCTTTCAAGGTCTGACTACCACTGGTAGCTGCAACCACCGTAGCACCCAGCATCTTCATACGTGCCACGTTCGGTGCCTGACGCTGAATGTCGATAGCTCCCATGTAGATCACGCATTCCATATTCATCAGGGCACATACAGTAGCAGTCGCTACCCCGTGCTGACCTGCACCTGTTTCAGCAATGATGCGGGTTTTGCCCAGGCGCTTTGCCAGCAGGATCTGCCCGATCGTATTGTTTACCTTGTGTGCACCGGTATGGTTCAGGTCTTCCCTTTTCAGGTAGATCTGTGCACCATACTTTTCAGACAGGCGTTTTGCAAAATATAATGGAGAAGGACGGCCTACATAATCACGCAACAGCTGTTCAAACTCCTGCTGAAAGCTGGGCTCACGCAGGATTTCCAGGTATCGGTTCTGTAATTCCTCTACGTTGGGATAGAGCATCTCCGGTACGTAGGCACCGCCAAAGCGGCCGTAGAAGCCTCTTTCATCTACATGATAGGGTAAGCCTAACGTATTTTCAGCGATCTTCATGCTTGATTATTTTAAATAAGTTTATAAAATTCTGGTAGAGAACTGCTGTACTTTCACCATATCTTTCACACCTGGTGCAGTCTCAAATTTACTGTTCACATCAGCTGCAAACAATGCCGGGTGTTCAAATGCCAGCAGGTCATCCAGCTGCTCAGGGCCAATGCCACCGCTGAGGAAGAAAGGATGATCGTAAGGATAAGTGTTTAGCAGGTCCCAGTTAAACAACTTGCCTGTACCTCCATAAGCCTTGCCGGCAGCGGTGTCGAACAGGAAGTAATTTGTAACAGGTACAAACTCCTCCAGTGTCGCCCAGTCTATCTCCACACCGATCCTGAAAGCCCTGATCACCGGTACCAGCGACTGCAAAGCCGCACAGTAGGCAGGATCTTCGTCGCCATGCAACTGTACCAGGTGCAGACCATAACTGCTGATGAGTTGCTTTACCTGCTCCAGCGGTGCATTTACAAACACACCTACTTTCAGAATGCCCTTGGTTTCCCGCACGGTACGGGCATCCAGTTTATTGCCTACAAAGCGGGGCGATTTTTCATAAAAGATAAAGCCGGCATAGTGTACACCCAGTTCGACCAGTTTTTCCAGGTCTTCCTTTCTGGTGATCCCGCATACTTTTAATTGCATCATTTATCCTTTCAGTTTTCCGGACAGCTCCGTTACAAAGTTTTCAAATGCCCTTGCAGGATTTTCTGTCTTCATGAAGTGCTCGCCGATGAGGAAACCGTTGAAGCCGGCTTTCTTCAGCGTCACAATATTATCCGTGTTGCTGATACCGCTCTCCGCTACCTTGCATTTGCCGGCAGGGATCTGGGGTGCCAGTTCACAGCTACGGTTAAAATCAACCTTGAAAGTAGTGAGGTCACGGTTGTTAACCCCTACGTTCTGAATATGATCCGTTACCTTGTCCAGCTGATCGCCGCTGTGTACTTCCAGCAATACTTCCAGGCCCAGGTTGTGAGCAAAGGCTGCTAACCGGGCTACTTCCTCTTTGGTCAGGCATTCTGCGATGAGCAGGATCACATCCGCACCGATTGCCTTTGCTTCCAGGATCTGGTATTCATCGATCACAAAATCCTTTCTCAGCACAGGAATATTATTCACTGCACGCGCCTGTACCAAATCGTCTGAGCTGCCCCCAAAGAACTGCTCATCTGTCAATACTGACAAGCCTGAAGCACCATAGCGGGTATAAGCCATCGTCACATCCTGTACGGTTGCAGTGCCATTGATCAGCCCTTTGGAAGGAGACTTCCTCTTGAATTCTGCAATAATGCCTGTTTTCTCAGGGTTGAGCAGAAAGGTGGATAATGACAAAGGCTCCCTTTTGAAAGCCGATGAATGTTCCAGCTCCGCTACCGGGCGTTGCTGTTTACGGGCGGCTACTTCCACATGTTTATGTGCGACTATTTCAGTAAGGATATTTTTCATGACTGCAAACTTATCAACTTCTTGAACGAATTGTGTGCGGCTCCTGATTCCAGTGACTCAACAGCTGCCAGGAAACATTCTTCATAGGTTGGGTACTTGCCCAGCGTATGCAGGCCCATAGCGGCATTCGCCATTACTACTGCATTCTGTGCCCAGGTACCTTCGCCTTTTAAAATTTTCATAAAGATTTTGGCGGCTTCTTCAATAGAGTTGCCTCCGTAAATATCTTCAGGGAACACCTTGCGCTTACCCAACTGCTCGGGTGTCCAGTCCTTCTCACCTTTGTTGGTGATGACACGGGTATCTGAGGTCAGCGAAATCTCATCGTAACCATCGAGGCTATGCACAATTGCATATTGCTTGTCGGTCTGCTGGAAGAGGTAGTTATACACGCGGGCCAGTTCCAGGCTATATACCCCTATCAGCTGGTGTTGTGCAAAAGCCGGGTTTACCAATGGTCCGAGTACGTTGAAGAAAGTGCGTATACCCAGCTGTCGGCGTACCCCGGCTACATTTTTCAATGCAGGGTGGAACAGTGGTGCGTGCAGGAAACATACCCCGGATTCTTCCAGTTCTGTACGCAGCTTTGCATCGTCGTTCTTGAATTTATAACCGGCAGTCTCCATCAGGTTAGATGCACCGCTGATCGTAGATACGCCTACGTTACCATGCTTGGCCACCCTGCCACCTGCGCCCGCTACGATAAAGCAGGAAAGGGTACTGATGTTAAAAGAGTTTTTGCCGTCGCCACCTGTACCTACGATGTCCAGTACATCGTAGCCATTCAGGTTGACAGGGATGCACAGTTCCAGCAGGGCATCGCGGAAGCCGAGCAGTTCCTCTACAGTGATGCTGCGCATGAGGTAGACTGTCATGAAAGCAGCCAGTTCGCTTTCATTGTACATCCCCTTGGAAATACCCATCAGGATTTCCTTGGCTGCGCTGCGGGTGAATGTTTTATGTTCAAAAAGGTAATTCAGTATCTTTTTCATAATCCCGGGATTTATGCATTTAACCAGTTACGGATGATCTTTTCCCCTTCCGGTGTGAGTACACTTTCAGGGTGGAACTGTACGCCGCTCACATCATATTGCTGATGCTGCAGGGCCATGATGTAGCCATTATCGTCTTTTGCAGTAACGGTAAGGCCCGATGGCAATGTTTGCTCATCTACTACCCAGGAGTGGTATCGGCCAACTTCGAGTTGGTCAGGGAGGCCGTTGAACAATCTGCCTTCCCTGCTGATGATGTTTACAGGAGTCGCTACCCCGTGATAGACATCTTTCAGGTTGATCAGGCTGGCACCGAAGGCTTCGCCAATGGCCTGCTGGCCAAGGCATACGCCGAAGATGGATTTGGTCGCTGCATACTCCTTAATCAGGGGCAGCAGCAGTCCTGCTTCTTCCGGGATACCAGGTCCGGGAGAGAGGATGATCTTGTCGTAGTCTTTTACTTTTTCCAATGGAATTTCATCATTACGGAATACACTGACTTTGCCGTTGATGATCTTTTCTACCAGGTGTACCAGGTTGTATGTAAAAGAGTCGTAATTATCAAACACAAGAATGTTCATGTCAGATTTTTTGTGCCAGCAGAATGGCCTGTTTTAATGCATTCAGTTTATTGTTCACTTCATCTTTCTCCGATTCAGCCACGGACTTTGCTACTACACCGGCACCTGCCTGGTAATACAGGGTGTTGCCTTTGCTCATAATGCTGCGGATCATGATAGCATGGTTAAAGTCGCCGTTGAAGCCTACGGAACCAATACATCCGCCATAGAAACCCCGCTGAGTGGGCTCATACTCATCTATGATCTGCATGGCCCTATATTTCGGTGCGCCGGACAATGTACCTGCAGGGAAGGTTGCTGCCAGCAGGGAGAAAGGATTGCCTTTCTGTACCTTGCCGGATACCTCGCTGACCAGGTGAATGACGTGTGAGTAATATTGGATATTGCGGTAGGAGTCTACTGCTACATCTGTAGCCAGGCGGCTCAGATCATTGCGTGCCAGGTCTACCAGCATCACATGTTCTGCATTTTCTTTCGGATCTTCCAGCAGTAATTTTGCCAGTCTGCGATCTTCCTCATCATTGCCGGTACGGCGGAAAGTGCCTGCTATCGGGTGAATGGTGGCTTTGCCATCTTTGATGATGAGCTGGGCTTCGGGAGAAGAACCCATTAATTTATAATCGCCGTAATCGAAAAAGAAGAGATAAGGGGAAGGGTTGATGGAGCGGAGTGCACGGTAAACGTTGAATTCGTCGCCTTTGAAGGATTGGTTGAAAGCGCGGGATAATACTACCTGGAAAACATCGCCCCGGAAGCAGTGTTGTTTACCTTTTTCAACGATTTCCATGTACTGCTCATCGGTCAAATTGCTCTGCTCATCCCCGGTAGCGGTGAAGGAGTAGCTGGGTACGTCCTTGGATCGGATCAGGGATTCTATTAGTTCGAAGTCGCTGTCCAGGCCATCTACACTGTTTTCGCAGAGGTATAACTCATCTTTGAAGTGGTTGATGACGATCACGTATTGGTAGAATCGATAGCGCATCAAAGGAATCGTGTTCCCGTTCGCTTTATTCTTATTGAATTCTATTGTTTCGAAAAATTGTACGGAATCGAAAGTGCTGTATCCGAATAAGCTGTGTACAACGGGTAGAACAGGTTTGTCTACAAAAGAGAAGTTGCCGAGGAACTTCTGGAGCTCGTCGAGCACGCTTTGCCGGCTTTTGAGCTGTTTCCTTTCCGGTGGAAGGTTTGGATACTTAAATTCAAAGTCGGTGGTGCTGGTGACTTCGATACCTGCGATCGGTTTGATACAGATAAAGGAATAGCTGTTCTCACTGGCACGGTAGTCGGTACTTTCCAGTAGTACGGAGCCAGGGAACCGGTCACGAAGACGCAGGTAGATGCCCACAGGGGTAAATACATCTGCCAGCATTTGCTTTGATCTTGATTTTACTTGAATACTACCCATTTGATTTTGATTAGGTCTAAAAACGAAGAAGGCCCGCTGTGTAACAGCGAGCCTTCGAATTATATACGATCACTACGGATCATGGCACTGTAACACCTTATCAGGAACTGATAGTGTGCCAACGCCAATGATTGTTTGTAATGAATGTTGTCATGATTTGTTTGTTTGTTTGCTTATTTGCGAAACAAATATCTGGTGAATTTTTCAGAATTACAAATCTTACAGTAGTTTTTTTTCTGTCTCGCCGGTGGTCTTCGGCCTTCGGCCGAAAACCACCGGCTCGGGGGCGATTGATGGTCCGGCTATCGCCGGACCATCAATTGCGACATTAATTACAGCTCCGGAGTATCAAAACCCGATAAAATATTACAGCAGACCTTTTGTACTTGGCAACTGCATATTGGACGGATTTCGTTTCACCGCCATCTTAATCGCCTTTGCAAACACCTTGAAGATCGCCTCTATCTTATGATGCTCATTCTCCCCTTCCGCCTTGATATTCAGATTTGACTTAGAAGCATCTGAAAACGATTTAAAGAAATGGAAGAACATCTCCGTCGGCATCTCTCCTATCTTCTCCCTATTGAACTTCGCATCCCACACAATCCAGTTCCGCCCGCCAAAATCAATCGCCGCCTGTGCCAGACAATCATCCATCGGTAAGCAATAACCATAACGCTCTATACCTCTTTTATCCCCCAGGCCCTGTGCTACCGCCTCGCCCAATGCAATCCCCACATCCTCAATAGTATGATGCTCATCTATATGCAAATCACCCTTCGCCTTAATAGTCAGATCAATACTACCATGACGCGCTATCTGGTCCAGCATATGATCAAAGAAACCTAAGCCGGTCTCAATATCTGCTTTGCCGGTACCATCCAGGTTTAGTTCGATGTGGATATCAGTCTCCTTGGTAGTACGTGTATGAGATACTTTACGCAATCCCAGTTTCAGGAACTCGTAGATCTTCTCCCAATCTGTAGACTCCAATGCAATCACTGATTCCAGCGCCTTCGCATCCGCACTCACTTCCGCACCCCCTAAACCAGTACCTTCATTCATCCAGATCGCCTTTGCTCCCAGGTTCTTGGCCAGCTGTACATCTGTAATACGATCCCCGATTACGAATGAATTAGCCAGGTCATAATCAGCAGTAAAATACTGCGTCAGCATACCCACACCCGGTTTACGCGTAGGCGCATTTTCGTGAGGAAAGCTGCGGTCTATATGATAAGCTTTGAAAAATACCCCTTCATTTTCAAAAGCACGTACAATGAAGTTCTGTGAAGGCCAGAAGGTATCTTCAGGGAAACTGCCGGTGCCTAAACCATCCTGGTTCGTCACCATCACCAGTTCAAAATCAAGTTCAGCCGCTATACGCGTCAGCCAGGTAAAGACCTTCGGATAAAATTCAATCTTATCCAATGAATCAATCTGGTAAGTAGGCGGCACCTCTTTGATCAAAGTACCATCGCGATCTATGAAGAGAACTCTTTTCATTATTTAAAATCGTTTATAGCTTTTACCAATGTCACATTCTCTTCCGGTGTTCCTACTGTGATACGCAGGCATCCGCCACACAATTCTACCTTAGAGCGGTCACGCACAATGATGCCCTGCTCTACCAGGCTATTATAAATACCTTTTGCATCTGTCGTCTTCGCCAGCAGGAAGTTGGCATCACTGGGATATACATACTCCACCTGCGGCAGTGCCTCCAGTGAAGCAGCGAGTTTATCTCTTTCTACTACCGCATCTTTAATCCATTCATTCACCTGAACGATATTGTTCAGCGCTTCCAGTACCAGGTCCTGTGCAGACTGGTTGATATTGTATGGCGCTTTCACTTTGTTCAGTACATTGATGATCTCCTCCCCTGCAAACGCCATTCCCACGCGCAGCGCCGCGAGTCCCCATGCTTTGGAGAGTGTCTGCATCACTACGAGATTAGGATATTCCGTCAGTTCAGAGATAAAGGTCTTCTGACGCGCATAGTTGATATATGCTTCATCTATGACTACGATGCCATCAAAATTGTTCAGGATCATTTCGATGTCCGAACGGTCTATAGAGTTGCCAGTCGGATTGTTTGGAGAACAAATGAAAATCAGTTTCGTATTCTCATCCACAGCTTCCTGCAATGCCGGCATATCCAGCTGGAAAGTATCCGGTGTGAGCGATACTTTACGCACGATTACATCATTGATATTCGCACTTACTTCATACATACCATAGGTAGGCGGAAACAGTACTACATTGTCAATACCCGGACGGCAGAAGGAACGATAGAGTACATCGATCACTTCGTCACTTCCGTTACCCAGGAAGATATTCTGTGGGGGTACACCCTTGATCTCGGCCAGTTTGTATTTCACTTTCCACTGCATGGGATCAGGATAACGGTTGTACTTCACCGGCAATGGTGAGCCATAACTGTTTTCATTGGCATCCAGGAAAATGGATGCTTCGCCTTTGAACTCATCTCTCGCTGTAGAATAAGGAACGAGGCGTTTTATATTGTCGCGTAATAAGCTATTTAAATCGAACATACGATAAGATTAAATTATTTCAGACGGAGGGTCACCGCATTCTTGTGTGCATCCAGCCCTTCTGCTGCGGCCATGATTTCGATGGTACTACCTATATGCTGCAAACCTTCTTTGGTAAGGCGCTGGTAGGTAATTTTTTTCACGAAGCTATCCAGCGATACGCCACTGTAAGCAGTAGCATAACCATTGGTAGGCAGGGTATGGTTCGTACCGGAAGCATAGTCGCCCGCACTTTCAGGAGAGTAATTACCCAGGAATACAGAACCGGCATTGATCACAGCATCTGCAATCGTGATATCGTCTTTGCAGGCTACGATCAGGTGCTCAGGTGCATAAGCATTCAGCAGGTCCATCGCTTCTTCGTTGTCCCGTACCAGTATGATACGGCTGTTTTCCAGCGCCTTTGCAGCGATGTCTTTGCGTGGCAGCGTTGCCAGTTGTGCAGCTACCTGTTCCTGTACGCCTTTGATGATATCAGGGGTGGTGGTCACCAGCAATACCTGGCTGTCAGGACCGTGTTCTGCCTGTGACAGCAGATCAGCTGCTACGAAAGCAGGCACACAGGTCTCATCTGCCAGCACGGCTACTTCCGAAGGGCCCGCAGGCATATCGATCGCCACACCATCTTTGTTGATGAGTTGTTTCGCACAGGTTACGTACTGGTTGCCCGGTCCAAAGATCTTGTGTACACGGGGTACACTCTCAGTTCCGTAAGCCATGGCAGCTATCGCCTGTACGCCACCGATCTTGTATACACGATCCAGCCCTACCTGCTCGGCGGCATACAGCACCGCGGGGTGAACCTCACCTTTTGCATTGGAAGGGGTGCAGAGAATGATTTCCTTACATCCTGCTATCACAGCCGGGATGCCCAGCATGAGGATGGTGGAAAACAGTGGTGCGGAACCACCCGGAATATATAATCCGACTTTCTCTATCGCTACAGGTTTGCGCCAGCATTGTACACCGGGCATGGTTTCAATCACCTTGCCTGATTCCTGCTGTGCTTTGTGGAAGACTTCTATATTATGCTTAGCCTGTAAGATGGCTTTTTTCAGTGCGGGATCAAGGCTGGCTGCTGCCTGTGCAAACTCCGCCGGACTTACTGCCAGGGCATCCAGCTGTACCTTATCAAATTGCTGCGCATATTTGCGCACGGCTGCATCTCCATTCTGTCGTACATCCGCAAGGATGTTGCCTACACTGGTTTCCAATGCAGTGTTGTCAAATACCGGGCGGCGCAGCAGCTCCGGCCATTGTGAACGTTCTGGATATTCGAATACCAACATTGTCAGTAATATTAAATGATCATCTTTTCAATTGGAACTACCAGTATACCCTGGGCACCTGCTTCTTTCAGGCTTTCAATGATATCCCAGAAATCATTTTCGTTCAGCACTGAGTGAACAGAGCTCCAGCCTTCTTCTGCCAGTGGCAGTACGGTAGGACTCTTCATACCTGGCAGGAGGGAGATGATTTCCTTTAATTTATCATTAGGTGCATTCAGCAGGATGTATTTGTTGTTCTTTGCTTTCTTCACCGCCTGGATGCGGAACTGCAACTTGCGAAGAATGGCTTCCTGCTCCGTGGTAAGACTGCTGTTGGAGATCAGCACTGCCTCAGATTTCAGGATCACTTCTACTTCTTTCAGACCATTCATAAACAGGGTGGAACCACTGCTTACCAGGTCGCAGATAGCGTCTGCCAGACCGATGCCGGGAGCGATTTCCACGGAACCACTGATTTCATGAATATCTGCAGTCAGACCATGTTCCTTCAGGAACTTCTCCAGGATCACAGGATAGCTGGTAGCAATACGCAGCTTGTCCATGTCTTTTACACCATTGTACTCCACTGATTTGGAAACAGCGAGAGAAAGACGGCATTTGCCAAAACCCAGCTTCTCTACTGTTCTTACAGGGCGGTTCTTTTCCAGTACCACATTCTCACCAACGATACCCAGGTCGGCTACGCCATCTTCCACGTATTGCGGAATATCATCATCGCGCAGGAAGAATACTTCCAGCGGGAAGTTACTGGCTTCTGTTTTCAGCTTATTAACACCATTGTTGATGTCGATACCGCATTCTTTCAACAGCTTGATGGAATCGTCGTGTAAACGTCCTGATTTCTGAATGGCAATTCTCAGTTTCATGTTCTTGTTAATGTTCCGTGAAAACAAAAAAGGGGCTTACCGGTCGGTAAGCCCCTGATGATGTTCTAATATCCTGATAGTACATATTATCATCCCAGCCTACCTGCGTGGTAAGAAATGATGGTGATGATGTGTATGTACGTTTGCGTTCATGTTTGATTTGAATAATGATGCGAAGGTAGGAACTATTTATTTAAATAAAATTAAATTTTTAAGACGGGTTTTGAATGGTTTCTAATAATAGGCTAATAATAGAAGTTTCCCGGCAATGATCCGCTAATAAGCCGCAGGTAACCCGCCTCTTTTAGAATGCGGGTTATAGGCGGAATATATGCGGGTTATCTGCGGGTTATCTGCGGAATATCTCCCTTTTCCAGGCAAAATGTCTTAGTACAGAAAAACCTTACAGTTGACGTATTGTATGCAGAATTAGCTTTACAGGTTGGAGCTTGGTTCAGCGAGCGCTTTACAGGTGTAAATTACTCATTACTTTGTTTCTTTTCTTCCATTTTGAGGACAAAGCGCCCTTTTTGGTGTGTGCCTCATTGGGTGTCAGGTAGTTACAACTCATGTGCGGTCTGACACGGTTATAATAATCAATGGCCTTGCTAACGGCATTAAGCGCCTCTCCGTAGGTCTTAAAGATCCTTTTCAGCCGAAATTCATGTTTTAGAATACCATTCACCCGCTCAGCCACTGCGTTATCGTAGGGACTTCCTGATTCTGTCATAGAAATACTGATTTGGTGGTGCTGAAGTAATTCTACATAATCGTTACAGGCGTACTGGATGCCGCGGTCTGAATGATGTATTAAATTTTGAGCTGCCGATCCTAACGACTTAATTGCCTTGTTTAGTGCGATTATAGAGCCCTGAACTTTAAGCCGTTGACTTAAATGATACCCTACTATCTTTTTTGAGTAGGCATCTGTAACGACAGAAAGGTAGTTAAAACCTTGTTCGGTACGCAGATACGTGATATCACTCACCCATAATTGACCAGCACTGCTAAGATGAAGACCTGCTGTAAGATTAGGCCATTTGCGATAAGGATGGTTGGAATCTGTTGTACGGGTGTAGCGACTTTTACGCTTAGGAAGCATTAACTGATGAGTATACAGCAATTTTAAAAAGCGCGGACGCCCTATGCCAATATGATGCTGCAACAGAATGGGTTGGAGCAGTTTGTGTAGCTTGACAGCACCTCCTTCCCATAACTCACGGTGTTGTTTTATCAGATCGACAATAAAGGCTTCCTCTAACTGCTGATTCCCATTGTGCCAGCCGTGCTCATAAAAAGCTTGCCTGGTCTTTCCAAACAGCCTGCAAATCCGCTCCAGTCCAACAACCGGATGATTCGTTTTCATTTGTTGGGCTGTTTGGAACCAGACTTTTTTATCAGATCGATTCCCAACTCCTTTTGGGCATTTGCGATCAATAATTCAAGGGCTTCCACCTTTAAAAGCGCCTCTTTTAATTGCTTATCTTTCTCTTTGTCAGCAGCATCTTTTTGCGATACCGAAGATGGCGCTACAGGGGTAACAGCTGGCGCTACCGGCGGATTTTCAACAACTGGCAACCGATCCAGGCTATAGTACTTTTCGTACCATCTAACCATACTTCTGGCAACAGCTGCATTCCTGAGCGCATATTTCTCTGCCAATTGACCATAGCTTTGTGCTCCGCTCAGATATTCCCGGGCGACAGTGATTTTCAGGCTGTCTGCATAGATCGGGGGTGGTCCTGCTTTTCTTTTCATGTTAGTAAATTTAATCAGATCATAATTAACCCACAACATGTAAAGTCAATTCTGAATCGATACAAAAATTCACCAAAAATTCTCCGAAACTAAAAAGGCCGGCTGTTATAGCCGGCCTTTTTAAGGATTTAATTATACCTATAGGTATTTATTAAGGTACTAATGCGAAGTCTGCGGACTGCGTATCGCGGCTGTTGCCACCTACGAATACAGAGAAATCACCTGGTTCAGCCACATATTTCAGGTCTGAATTGTAGAATTTCAGGTCTTGAACGCTCAGTTCAAAGGTCACTGTCCGTGTCTCTCCTTTCTTCAGGGAGATCTTTTTGAAGTTTTTCAGCTCCTTTACCGGGCGGGTTACGCTTGCCACCTTGTCACGGATGTACAGCTGTACCACCTCTTCACCATCATAATTACCGCTGTTGGTCACTGCTACGCTTACTTTCACGTTGCCGCCTGCAGATGCTTTGAGCTGGGTTTTGTCCAGCTGTACAGGACCGTAAGTGAAATGAGTATAGCTCAGGCCATAACCAAATGGATACAGCGGCTCGTTAGTAATATCCAGGTATTTAGAAGAATACTTGTTATTTGGATCTTCAGGACGACCGGTATTCTTGTGATTGTAATAGATTGGAATCTGGCCTACACTGCGGGGAAAGGTCATAGTCAGCTTACCAGCCGGGTTGTAATCACCAAACAGTACGTCCGCAATGGAATTACCTGCTTCTGTACCCAGGAACCATGTTTCCACGATAGCGGGAATGTGGGCATCTTCCCATTCCAGTGTGAGCGGACGGCCATTCATCAGCACCAGTACCACTGGTTTGCCGGTGGCGTATACAGCTCTCAGCAGTTTTTCCTGGTTTTCAGGAATGCTGATATTGGAACGGCTGGCAGCTTCACCACTCATACCGTAAGATTCTCCCAGTGCCAGTACTACGATATCTGATTTCTGCGCCAGTGCTACCGCATCCGCCAGCATCCCTGCGCTGTTGGCAGTATCTTCGTCTGTCAGTTTCGCTTTCTGTAATGCTCTTTTCAG
The DNA here is from genome assembly GCF_003412465.1 of Chitinophaga silvisoli. Classification (GTDB taxonomy): domain Bacteria; phylum Bacteroidota; class Bacteroidia; order Chitinophagales; family Chitinophagaceae; genus Chitinophaga; species Chitinophaga silvisoli. The sequence continues at coordinate 454,399 of NZ_QTJV01000001.1, read as the reverse complement.
CAGGGTTGTATCGTTGGTGTAATGTGCACCACGCAGGTAAGTAACATTGCCTGCACCACCCAGTTTCTGTTTGATACCTTCCAGCAGGGTTACTGATTTGGTATAATCACCGGCAGCAGACCAGTTACCGATCATATCACGTTTGCTGTCTGCCAAAGGTCCGATCAGGGCAATTTTAGCCTCTTTTTTCAGTGGCAGTAACTCGTTCTGGTTTTTCAGCAGTACAATAGAACGGGCACCGATTTCGCGTGCAGCAGCACGGGTTTCAGGTGTCAGGATCTCTTTTGCAGGCCTGCTGTTGTCACAATATAAATAAGGGTCTTTAAAGAGGCCCAGGTCATACTTAGCGGAAAGGATACGGTATACACAGGTATCGATCTGCGCAACGGTGAGCTTTTTATCGGCTACCAGTTTTGCCAGTTGCCTGGTATATACACTACCCTGCATATCCATGTCTACCCCTGCTTTCAGCGCCAGTTCGCCCACTCTATATTCATCGCCTACACCATGTGCCATCATTTCATTGATCGCGGTGTAATCCGTTACTACAAAGCCTTTGAAACCCCACTGTTTACGGAGCAGGTCTGTCATCAGCCATTTGTTGCCGGTAGCAGGAATACCGTCTACTTCGTTGAAGGAAGTCATTACAGTAGCTACACCCGCATCAACGGCCGCTTTGTAAGGCGGCAGGTAGTACTCATACATTTTCTGGCGGCCCATGTCTACAGTATTGTAGTCACGACCAGCTTCCACAGCGCCATAGAGTGCGAAGTGTTTTACGCAGGCCAGGATAGTGTTGTTCAGAGAAAGGTCGGTACCCTGGTAGCCTTTTACTTTGGCTTTGGCTACCTGTACACCATACCAGGTGTCTTCACCTACCCCTTCGGCTACACGGCCCCAACGGGGATCACGTGCAATGTCGACCATGGGGGAATACGTCCATTGCAGACCATCCGCGCTGGCTTCTACAGCAGCAATGCGGGCGCTCTTCTCCATAAGAGCCAGGTCCCAGGTACAAGCCTCTCCCAATGGAATAGGGAAGATGGTCTTGTGGCCATGAATCACATCATATCCGAATAATAAAGGAATTTTAAGACGGGTCTTCATTGCCAGGTCCTGTAACTGACGGGTATACTGAGGTGTGTAAGCATTGAAGATGGAGCCACAACGACCTTCTTCAATGTCTTTTTTGTATCCCGCATTCATGAACGGGCCGGTAACGTCCATTTCGCTGGTGAGCAGGTTCAGCTGCCCGATTTTTTCTTCCAGCGTCATTTTTTTGATCAGGTTATTAATAAACGCCTGTTTACCATTCTGATTATTCTTCGTTTGTGCACTTACACCGCCTGCTAAGCTGAGCGCTAGCAAGCCGGCAAGAATTCGTTTACGGCTGTTCATAACATGTGTGTTTTTATTCGTATCAGAGTGGCGAAGATACAAAAATGAAAATGGTCTTTATCATGATAAAAGTTAGGATTGTAGCTTTTGCTTATAAAGTAAGCATTACAGCCTTTAATTTTTTTCCATGATATTTTTCCACATTATCCACATATATGTAAAATCCTTTCTTTTTATAATTCCAGCTGACGGTGATCATATGCCCATGATAGGGAATATCTGATAATTGGAACCATTTCCAGGGTACCATTGGATCAATCGTCACTTTGTTATCAAGTGACGGACGAATGCCCACCAGGTCATTGATCACAAGATCACAGAAACCTGAGTGGTTATAATAGCTGCTTCTTGGATTATCCCCTTTTAGCCAATAACCGTTCTTTTCATCCTGGTACTCTCCCAGGTAGGGTTCGCCGTTTTTCTGGTGGGAACGGGCATAGGTCTGCAATAGGTCATAATAAACAGCCGGTGTCATACCGCCTTTATGCTTATAATCACGCAGCAGGTTGGATAATGCCTTCAGGGTTTGGGTAGTGGCGAAAGGCCATAGTGCACCATCCCACTCACACCCGCCTGTACCATGACTGCGAAAGGCCGGATGCCTTCTTTCGGCCGTAGTGATGCCCCAGGGTGCATTAAATCCTGCTGTATCTATCAATTGTTGCCATGCATGGGCATACCTGGGCTGATCGTCGGGTAAATTAAAATACCAGGGGATAAAGCCAATTTCTTCACGGGCATCTGACAAACCTCCTTTTGCCAGGCGTACTTTAAAAAATGCTGCTTTACTATCCCACATGCTATCTACTGCCAGCGATTTGATGTTGCCGGCCTCAGATGTATATTTTCTATAAAGATTCTCATTTCCGGCCAGCTTTGCCATTTGGGCCATTGCCACCGCATTGCCATACATATAACTGTTGATGGTAGGCCGGATATTCTTTTCCTTCCTGCCGCCACTGATCGACTCTTCCATCCCGTCTTTTACGTCGAACTGCCAGAATAATCCACCAGGCAGGCGCTTTTCCTTTTCCCACAGCTGGAAATCAGCGTCCATGTAGGGAAGTAACTTTACAGCCATTGCGGTATCCCCGCTTACCTTGATTCTTTCTAACACCGCCCATTCTGCCCAGCTGCTGAACTGGTGGAACTTCGGTGTCTTTTGTTGTGCATCGGCTATAAACCAATACCTGATGTCCTGGTTGATATATTGTGTATCTCTCAGCCACCTGCCTTCATTGATGTGATGGCCCAGGGCACAACTCAGTGCATTGTACCTGCCCGCATGTTTTACCGGCAGAATAAACTCGGTAAAGATAAAGCCATCCGGGGTTTCCTTCAGGTGCTTCCTGAAAGTCCACCAGCGATAATAGTAGATCTTCTCAATGATACTATCCGGGCATTGCAGCAAAGGAATGTTCTTATTGAGCCATTCATAAGCCTGTGCGTTATTCACATAGTTCTGCACGGTCTCGCTATCTGCAGCATTGAACCGGCTTACATAATCGCTTAGCGTTCGCTGGCTATATCCCTTTATTCCTAAAAGAGAGAAAAGTATAAAAATTAAAGTAGCACGGTTGGATCCCACCCTTTCAGAATTTTAGTGATTGTAATAGCTTCCGCTTCCTGCCTGGTAAGTTGTTTGGACCAGCTTACCCGCTGACTGGTACCCGCGCCGGGGCCATTATTGTCATATTCCCGGTATCTTGCGGTCTGTTCATTTTCTGCCTTATCCCAGTTATGCCAGCCCACAGGCAGGATGTGTTTACCCAATGTGCAATCCATGAATAAGGTAGCAGCATAAGGTCGCCATGGCCGCCCCAGGTACACCTTTGTAGCAGTATCGGCAGCCAGCAGGTTGCAATGCATAAATACAAATCCATAGGGTTGATTGGCGGTCGTGGAAGCGGCCGTGATATAGGAATTCCGGATACTGAAAATGGTACAATCTTTAAACACCGCAGTAGCTGCGCCAAAAATGAAATCGGTCGTGCCTTCTATATAACAGCTGTCATAAAACTGCCGGCTGTCTTCCTTACCTGCATATAGGGTGTCCTGGTTGCCCAATAATCTGCAATGCAGGAATTTACAACGGTCTCCCTCCACATGCAGTGCTACTCCCTGCCCCACCTGGCCAGCTGCATTTACAATTGTCAGGTTCCGGAGCACCACATCATTGCCCTGAACCAATACGGTATAAGAAGTAAAGGTGCCGAACTTGTCTCTTCCATTACTGTCCCTGCCCCCGGGATATGGCTTTCCTGAAAAGTCGCTGTTAGTGATAACTGTGCTGTCGAGAGATTCACCAATTAGTGTGATGCCTGTCTTCCAGGAGGGGATCACCAGCTTCTCATGATAAGTTCCTTTTTTAATAAAAATGGTGACTCTCCAATACTGAAAATCCCGCACGGCATTTACCGCATCCTGGATACTGGAAAAGTCGCCTGAGCCATCATGGGCTACTACTAGCAATTTCTTCTCCTGCGCAGGGAGGGAAAAGCTGGCAAAGAGCAGGCATAAATGAATAAGATATTTCATAACCGGAATTTAGAGCAGGCGGAAGCTATAAAAATCATCTTATAACACGAAGGTTTATTTACGCAATCGTTACCGGAAATAATACAGTCTTTTATGTAATTTTATCGTCGATGCACCATCAGGATGACATAGTACTAGTGAACAAGTTGGCGAGCAATGATGAAGTAGCCTTTGAAGCTCTCTTCCATAAGTATAAAGATAAATTATATTCATTCCTCCTGCACCTTGGCAACTCACCTACAGCTGCTGAAGACGTTCTACAGGACGTGTTCATGAAGTTGTGGACGCGCCGTGCTCAACTGGGTGAAATCGACAATTTCAATGCATATTTGTTCCGCATGGCTGCCAATCAGGCCATTAACCTGATGCGCAGGCAGAGCCGCGAAATAAAGATCCTCGATGAGTTGCAATTGTATACCATCGACGAAAACGGTACCGCCCAGGCTATGTCGGAAAAAGAAGTGCAGGAAGTACTGGCGAAGGCGCTGGCTTCCCTGCCACAACAACAATATAAAGTATTTATGCTCAGCCGTGAACACGGGCTGAAATACGAAGAAATAGCTGCTGAGATGGGGATCTCTGCCGCGACCGTACGCAACCATATGGTACAGGCACTAAAAAAGATCAGGACTTACCTGGAGTCCTCACATATTATCAGCATTATTTATCTGTACATACTTTTAGCAGAGAAGATTAAATAAGCATTGTTCCTTAGAACTCCCTCTTTTTAAAAAAAGTTAAATTTTTTTTCGGATCGACTAGACCGAAAGTTTCAGTTGTTTGTCTTATACGTAAGGGGACGAACTTTTTATAAAGAAAATCAGCCAAATGTCGATTGACAGGATCACAGCATTATTGGACAAATTAACATCCGGCACCTGCACCTGGCAGGAGAAAAAAGAGCTATTCACGCTCATAGAGGGCGTGGATGATCCGCAGCTAAAAGCTGTGCTGGAAGCTGCATGGCTAAAATATAATGAGCCAGTTCATAACCTATCCGACGCCACTTCAAGAGTCATTCTCAACAACATTCTGAAAAGAGAAGAGCCAACAAGAGTCCTATCTATCCGTAAGTGGCGCGTTGCGGCTGTAGCGGCCGCAGCTGCGCTCCTCATCGGCATCAGCATTTACAAATTTACCGGGTCTCATTCCACTACACAGCCATCTATTGCCATCGCATCAGACATTAAAGCCCCTGCTACCCACAAAGCCACCATCACATTATCCAATGGACAACAGGTGCAGGCAGACAGTATTGCCAACGGGCAATTGGTCATGCAGGGTCAGACTAAAGTAATGAGATTAGCCAACGGAGAAATCGTTTATCAATCACAGGGACAACACGAAGAAATTTTACTCAATACGCTTACAAATCCAAAAGGAAGTCAGGTTACTTCTATCACCTTATCTGATGGTAGCCGGGTATGGCTCAATGCGGGTACCTCCCTCACCTATCCTGTTGCCTTTTCAGGCAAGGAAAGAAAGGTGACTGTAGCAGGGGAAGCCTATTTTGAAGTAGCACCTGCCGGCGACCACAAAATTCCTTTTTTAGTAAATATTAAAACCAACCAAAGAGATAGCAGTCTTGTTACTGTGCTGGGTACGCATTTTAATATCAAAGCTTATGAAGATGAGGCAGACACGAGAGTTACACTTTTACAAGGTAGCGTACAGGTAGACCATCTGCAGCAAGGCCTCCGGATTGTGCCCGGACAACAGGCCAGATATGCAGCAGGCAAACAGATCCAGGTCAGCATGGCTACCTCAGTTGATGAGGTGGTAGCATGGAAAGAAGGATTATTTGCCTACCAGAACAGCAGTATTGCACAGGTTTTACGGGATGTAGCCCGCTGGTACGACATAGATGTCGTATATACCGGTAACAAAGTACCTGATGACACCTTTACAGGTGAAATACCGCGTACTGCTACACTGACTGAGCTTTTACAAATATTACAGATGAGCCGGGTTCATTTCCGCCTGGAAGGCAGACAGCTTACTGTACTTAATTAATCATACACCACCTTATACCAGGATCATGTGACTGGATACGAAAACGCCCCGAATGGGGGTTCGGGGCGCGAATTGTCTTGAGTCACTTATCATAAATAGTCAAGCCAGACTAACTTATTTTTTTACCGTCTGAACGGAGTCCATCCGGGATGACTCAAATCCAGCCAAATCTATGCTGTTAAATGCAAACGGCAAAACATTGCCGTGTCTGTTATCAACCAAACTACTGTTGATTATGAAATTCACAGTCGTATTTGTATTGGCCGCTTGTTTACAGGTTAAGGCCAGCACGTATGCTCAGAACGTGTCATTGAATGTTCGAAACGCTTCCCTGGAGCTGGTATTTAAAGAATTTAAGAAGCAAACAGGTTACAATTTTTTTTACAATGATGCGATGGTCCGTACAGGTATCCCTGTAAGCGTAGACCTGAAATCTATGCCGCTGGAAGAAGCAATGAAGCAGGCGCTCTTAAATCAGCCGCTCACCTTTTCTATCGTGAACAAAACTGTGGTACTGAAGGATAAGCTCACGCAGCCTGACTTCACCACATTGCCTGCACCGCCTGAAGATCTTCATGGCCGTGTCATGGATTCCCTGGGCATTCCGCTGATTGGTGCCACCGTTCGTATCAAAGGGACGAAAGAAGTGGTGATCACTGACGGCAACGGTAACTTCGTTATCAAAAACGTTGACGATAACCAGCGCCTGATCGTTTCCTTCACAGGTTATGTAACCAAAGAATTACCTGTAAAAGAAGGCAGGGACAGGGTGTATGCAATCAGGCTGTCACGCTCAAACAATCCGCTGGATGAAGTACAGGTGATTGCTTATGGTACCAATACCAGGCGTTTTAACGTAGGTAATGTTTCCACCGTATCTTCCGCAGATATCAAAAATTCAGGTGCGACCAATATTACAAATGCCCTTAATGGTCGTGTGCCTGGGATGGAAATAAACGTATTTAGCGGTGTACCCGGTGCCAGACAAACCTGGCAGTTACGCGGACAAAATACGCTGTCCAGCTCTGCAAGTGCTATTGTGTACGATCAGCCCCTCATTATCGTAGATGGAATTCCGTTGCCTGCACAGAACAATGACATCTCCATGTTGCTGAGCAGCTTCAACTCCGGTGGTAATGCCAGTGGTTTCAGTACATTGAATGGTTTGAATCCTCTGGATATCGAAAGTATCAGTGTATTGAAAGATGCAGATGCGACCTCCATATATGGTTCACAGGGTGCGAATGGTGTAGTGGTGATCACCACCAAAAAAGGAAAGCCTGGCAGAAACAGGGTGAATGTAAGCGTGGTAACCGGTCCCAGCCTGATGGCACGTAAACTGGATATGATGAATACACAGCAATACCTCCGTATCCGTCATCAAGCCATCACCATGGATAGTATTACCTCCTTCCCTTCAGATCAGAGTTATTTCAAAGATCTGTTTGTTTATGATACGACTAAATATACAGACTTTGCCAGCAAATATTATGGTGGTACAGCCAACAGTACTGATGCTCACCTGAGCATGTCAGGAGGTGCCGGAAATAGCACCTATATGGTTGCTGCCGGTTATACCAGACAGGGTTATAATTTGCCGGGCAACTTTTACGATAAACGTTATACCCTGCATAGTGCATTGAGCACGCATTCCAGCAATAACAAGATCAGGGCTGATTTCGGCAGTGATGTGTCTTACGAAGATAATAACTCTTCAGGAAGTACTACCCTGGGCCAGGCACTGATGACCGTTCCTGATCATCCGGATATGCTGGATGCAAATGGTAACCTGGTGTGGACGTATAAGGGAATGGATGTAAGTTCTGATCAATTACTGGCGGAGTTAAAAAAACCATACCAGGTCAACAGTTACCTGTTCAACAATTATCTCCGTTTAACTTATGAGATCATTCCCGGGTTGAGCGTTGCTGCAAATGCGGGTTGGGGCCTGAACATGACCAAGCAGTATAGTGCCACCCCAAAAGCTGCTGCGAACCCGGCAAATAATCCCGATGCGAGTGCCAACTTTGGCCGGAGCAATGACCAGACAATCAACCTGGAACCACAGGTAGACTACAGAAAGACCATCGGAGACGGTGAACTGTCTGTCCTGGCAGGTGGTACCTACAAAAAGGTAACACGCGACTATTCAGAGCAATTAGGCACTGGTTATACGGATGATGGTTTATTGGGAACTATTATGGCTGCAACAGGTATCAGTGTATCAGATGGTGCAAGTGTTTCCAAATATGTAGCGGGATTTGGCCGTATCAATTATACCTATAAGGAAAAGTACATTCTGAACCTGACCGGTCGCCGCGATGGTTCCAGCAACTTTGGACCTGGCCGCCGTTTCGGCAACTTTGGAGCCGTTGGTGCAGGCTGGATCATCTCTGAAGAACCATTTATGAAACCCTTGAATAAGGTACTGAGCTTTGCAAAGATTTCAGGTAACTATGGTACGAATGGTTCTGATGGCGTAGCTCCTTATAAATACCAGCCATTCTGGAAAGTAGGGTCTACAACAGCTACACAGACTTTTGATGGTACCCGTCCGTATACAGCTAACAATCTTTACAATCCGGACTATAGCTGGGCTTCCAAACGCTCTATCAACCTTGGCCTGGACCTCGGATTTATAGACGATAAGATCCTGATGAATTTGGCTTATTACCGTGCCAGAACAGGTAACCAGCTCACTGGTTATACACTGCCTACACAGGTTGGTTTTAGCAATGTAGTGATGAACATGGATGCTACGCTGCAGAATGCAGGCCTGGAATTATCCATTACGACCCGCACTATCACGAGGAAGGATTTCAAATGGGTAACCTCTTTTAATATTTCCGGCAACAGGAATAAACTGATTTCCTTCCCTGGCTTAGCAACATCTGCTTATTCAGCTACTTATGCTATCGGGAAATCTACTTCCATGATCTATGGATTTAAATATGCCGGTATCAATGATACAACCGGTGTATTCCAGTATTATAAGGCGAATGGCACCATTACTTCTGCACCGGCTACGTCCAATATTGCAAAGGGTGGGGATATGCAGCCAATTGCCAATGCACAGACAGATTTCTTTGGTGGTCTGAACAACAATTTCACCTATAAGAACTGGAGCCTGAGCCTGCTCTTCAAATTCTCCAGGGCTATGGCCAAGAACTACCTGGCAGGTCTCAGTTATGCATCTCCCTTACCAGGTGGACAGGTTAACCTGCCATCATTCATGCAGGATATGTTCTGGACTAAACCAGGTGATAATGCAAAATTAATGCGCCTGACCACAGGCTATTATGGTGCAGCCAGGAACGGACAGCTGGCGCAACGCTATGGTAGTTACTTCACCAGTTCCGATGCGGTGTATAGCAACAACACTTACCTGCGTCTGAAAAGCCTCATGCTGGCTTATTCACTGCCGGAAAAAACTGTAAGGAAAATGGGTATTCAGTCTTGTTCTTTCAACATCAATGCACAGAACCTGTTTACGATTACCAACTATAAGTTTGGTGATCCTGAAATGCCGGGTATGCTTTATACAGTACCTATGCAGTTGATCATAACCGGTGGTTTCAACCTGGAGTTCTAATTGTTTAAAATGTATTTATCATGAAGAAAAATCGTTCTATATATATGATTGCGGCGGCAGCGCTGTTCGCAATGTCCTGTAATAAGCTGGTGGATATTCCTGCTCATCCGATTGATCAGATTTCAGAAAGCACCGTTTTTAGTGACAGTTCAGGTATCATCTCAGCGGTAGCAGGTGTCTATTCCAACTTCAAAGCAAACTCCGCCGGCGGTTCGCTCGGTGCTACAATGGTAACGGTTAATACCGGCCAGGCTGCCGATGAACTGACCTATGCCTATAGCTCCACTTATGTGAACAATGCCTACCTGGGAGATGATGGTTCTGCACTTACTTTGTGGAATTCAGCATATTCCAATCTTTACCAGATGAATGCCTGTATAGCTGGTATTGGTGGTACTTCTGCTATCAGCGATTCCCTGAAAAGAGCATTGGTTGCGGAGATGAAATTTGACCGTGCCTTTTATTACTTCCAGATGGTAAACCTGTTTGGTGGTGTACCTTTAATTACAAGTACTGACTACAACAAGACAGCACAACAGGGAAGAGCATCTGTAGATGAAGTGTACCAGTTGATCCAGGCCGATCTGGCAGAAGCCCGCGCCGTACTGAAGGAAGATTATCCGTCCACTGCAGGCACGAAATTCCGTCCAAACCTGTACACAGCGATGGCACTTTCTGCCAAGGTATTCTTATACCGCCAGCAATGGGATAGTGCAGCGCTGATGGTGAACCAGATTTTAGCCTCCGGTAATTATGCACTGGCCACTACACCATCCACTGTCTTTTTACAATCCAGTGATGAAGTGATCTGGAATCTTCCCGGTAGTAATGTAAGTACTTCCAACTTCCAGACAGGAGAAGGTTATACCTTGCTGCCATCCTCTATTTACTCTGCTCCTGCTTACCAGGTAAATCGTATCCTGGTAAATGCATACGAAGCAAATGACCTTCGCAAGGCAAGCTGGATCACTCAAACTACATTATACGGGTCCACCTACAATTATCCTTCAAAATACAAGAACAGGGTATTGAATGCTCCAACAACAGAAGCCTATGTAATGTTCCGCCTTGCGGATATGTACCTGGTACTGGCAGAAGCGCAGGCACACCTGGGTAACTATTCAGATGCGATCACGAATCTGAATACCGTAAGGTCAAGAGCTGGTCTGGGTGGCTACGAAGGCACTAACGACGACCTGCTGGCTGCCATCTACCACGAACGCCAGGTGGAAATGGCCTTCGAATGGGGCAACCGCTGGTATGACCTGAAACGTACCGGTAGGATCGACGCAGTACTGGGTGCAGAAAAATCTAACTGGAAACCTACTGCTGCATTAATGCCCATCCCGGCTACGCAGATTCAGGCAAATCCGAATCTTATTCAGAATGACGGTTACTAATAAATAACAAAACTCAAACAAATCATGCTACAACGCCAACGCCCAACAGTAGCCATCGCCATAGGAATTTCTCTTATGGCGGTGACCACTGTTCATGGTCAGATCTTTAGACACAAGAAGAAACAAGAGTCCACCACACAGAAAAGCGCCAACCCTTCTGACTCAACAAAGAAATCAGGTCCATCACCTGTAAAGCCGTACAAAGAAGTAATCACAGCCGATATGAAGTCAAGCAAAGGCTTCATCACTGTACACCAGAAAGAAGAAAAGTATTTCTTCGAAGTGCCTAACAAAATGATGGGCAGGGATATCCTGATCGTGAGCCGTGTATCCAAAGCATCTGCCGAGATGCGCAATGGTAGCTCAGGCTACGCCGGCGACCAGATTGGTGAAACCGTTTTCAGGTTCGAACTGGGCCCTTCTAAAAAATTATTATTACGCCGTATTTCTTTCAGGGAATATAGCGAAGACAGCACCCAGGCAATGTTTGCCAGCGTTCAAAAGAACAATGTGCAGGCTATTGCCATGGCATGGCCTATCGCCGCTTATGCACCGGATTCAAGTGGTGTGGTATTCGATGCGACTGAATTTGTAAACAGCGACAACGAAGTTTTATACTTCCAGAACAAGAAATTCAAAGACAGGGCCGGTATGGGGTCACAGGTGAATGAGCGCAGCTTTATCGATTATGTACGTGCTTTCAATTCAAATGTAGAAGTACATGCAGTAAAGACTTACAGTGCTGGTCTCAATCCTACCTCCTCTTCTTATACCGTAGAACTGAACTCCTCTATGGTACTGCTGCCTGAAAAGCCGATGAAACCAAGAGCGATGGATGGCCGTGTAGGTTACTTCGCTGTAGGTCATATTGACTACGATGCAGATCCACAGGGTGTAAAAGAACAGATCTATGTGAAACGCTGGAGATTGGAACCTAAGCCTGCAGATGTGGAAAAGTATAAACGTGGTGAACTGGTAGAACCAGCTAAACCAATTGTCTACTACATAGATCCTACCACGCCTAAGAAATGGGTGCCCTACCTGATCCAGGGTGTAAACGACTGGCAGAAAGCCTTCGAAAAGATCGGTTTCAAAAATGCAGTATATGCACGCATCGCTCCTACCAAAGAAGAGGATAGCACCTGGAGCATCGACGATGCTACCCACTCTGCTATCATCTACCGTCCTTCTGTGATTGCCAATGCCATGGGCCCAAGCGTATCTGACCCCCGCAGTGGTGAGATCATCGAGAGCCACATCTTCTGGTACCACAACGTAATGAGCCTGCTGCAACGCTGGTATATGGCACAATGTGGTGCTGTTGATCCCCGTGCGCTGAACAATGAACTGCCAGATTCCCTGATGGGTCAGCTCATCCGCTTCGTATCTTCTCACGAAGTAGGTCATACACTGGGTCTGCTGCACAACTTTGGTTCCAGCTCCACTGTACCTGTTGAAAAACTGCGTGACAAGGAATGGGTAGAAGCACATGGCCACACGCCTTCTATCATGGACTACGCACGTTTCAACTACGTAGCACAGCCTGAAGATCATATTGGTGAAGCAGGATTATTCCCACGTATTAATGACTACGACTTCTGGGCCATTAAGTGGGGATATGATATGCACAATGAATATAAAACTGCTGCTGAAGAAAAATCCGCCTTATCCAAAATGGTCAGCGATAGCCTGGCTGCAAACCACCGCCTGTACTTCGGTAGCGAAGTTAACTTCACGGATGGCCGTTGTCAGAGCGAAGACCTGGGTGACGATGCTGTGAAAGCCGGTGAATATGGTATCAAAAATCTGAAAAGATTAATGCCGGGTGTACTGAGCTGGGCTGGTAAAAAAGGGGAAGACTTTGATAAACCAATGGCACAGATCCAAACCCTGTACAGCCAATACTCAAGGTACCTTGTTCATGCAATGGGCTATATCGGTAGTGTGTATGTAACTGAAAACATGGTAGGCGATGCTGCAAAGAGCAATGTTGAACCAGCGCCATATGAGAAGCAAAAAGCAGCCATGGCATTCATTAACAAGCAATTGTTTGAAACGCCAACCTGGTTGAACAGCGATCTGATAGAAAGAACTACGCTGAACTTTGCTACTGAGGTCAACGATGTACAACGCGACATCCTGGAGTATATCCTGACCCGTGGCCGTTTCAGCCGCCTTTTATGGTCAGAGCAGGTATATGCTGCCAACAAGCATGTGAAAGTGTATACACTGACTGAGATGTTAGATGATCTGAACAAAGGCATCTTTACCGAAGCGTATGCAGGTAAGAATGTAGATATGTACCGTCGTGCTTTGCAGAAATCATATGTGGGCAGACTGATGCAGCAGGTGTATGCAAATATGGGCACAGAAAACATCAGTGACCAGATCCAGCCGTTTGGTTACAACTTTGACAAGTCCGACGAAAGAGCACTTGTAAAAGAAGCCATGATGACAGTACTGGAACTTTCTAAGAAACAGGCGGCAAATGCAGGTCTGGATAAGCTGACCAGAATGCACTATAATGATATCGTGACGAGGATCAATGCGCAGTTAGCTGCAGAAAAACAAGGATTGATAAAGTAAAGATAGAATGAACGCAACCCCAACCTATCCCTGGAAACCCTATCTAAAAAAAACGCCTGCTTGCGCAGGCGTTTTTTTGTTTGAATAAACGGGAGAATTTATTTCCATTCGTCGTTCTGTGTCAGGTTTTTATTCGCATCCAGTTCATTCTGTGGCAATGGCCAGATGTAATACTTCGTGGTGAAGGTCACACCCTGGATATTGGGCTTGCTGGTCGCATCTACAAATACATTGTTGTCCAGGTCATACATCATGTGTGTACGCTGAATATCGAAATAAGCTTTGTCTTCGAATGCCAGTTCATGATAACGCTCCTTCCACACCTGCTGGCGAAAATCCTCTTTCGTCAAACCTGACAATGGTGCCAGATTAGCCCTTTTGCGGATGGCATTGATCTGTGCATACGCCTTGTCTGTAGGACCACTTACTTCGTTGCTGGCCTCTGCATAGATCAGCATGATTTCAGGCAGGCGGAACAGTGTCCAGTTCTCATCGGAATTAGCATCGCCCGTAACAGGATTGGCTGCCTCTTCCAGCCAGTATTTATAGAGTGCATATTCACCGAAATCTCTGCCATTGTAATTGGTAAAGAAGAATTGCTTTTCTTCTGTACGCTTATCACCTGTTTCGTAAGAGGCTACAAATTGATTGTATGGCATGAGTGCCCCATATTCATCGCCGAACTTAGAGATGCCTATTTTCTCAGGAATGATTAAGCGGGCAATATTGTTCGCTACAATGCTTCCGGAATACTGTACCTGCATAATGAACTCTGAACCGTTCTTATGCGCCCTGTCGTGCAGGTAGAGGTAGTTGTCAAACAGTGCATAGCCACCACCCTCTATTACTTCGGCAGCTTTGTCGGCAGCCAGCTGGTAGTAAGGCGTACCTTTCTGCAATGGATACCCGGCCATAGTCAGGTATACGCTGGACAGCAGGGATTTTGCCGCCATAACAGAAGCACGGCCTGTAGCATCGGTGGTAGGCATGGAAGAGGACTCCGCGGCCTGCAGGTCTTTCACAATCTGATCATACACTTCAGCAGCAGGTGTGCGGGCAGGATACAGCAAAGGGCTGTTTGCATCCACGGCTTCCAGCACCAGGGGTACATCCCCATACAATCTTACCAGCTGGTAATAGTAGAAAGCACGCAGGAAATATAATTGTCCCATCAGGTTGCTCTTCTGGGCATCGTCCATGCTCACATCGGGAATATGCTGGATGGCCACATTACAGTTGGCAATACCATTATAGAACCCTTTCCATACTGACATGAATACAGGGTCACTGCTACCGGCCGTATGCTTGATCATGCTACTGTTATATGTACTCTGGCCCAGCGTCTTCGCATGGCCTACCAGCATCTCCATAGAGATCCAGGGTGTTTCACCATAACCATCGCCGTTCTGGAATACCCTTAGTTGTTCATATGCGCCATCTACGGCAGACTGTGCCTGGCCGGCATTTTTATAATACTTATCGATCGTAAGGGAAGATGGGTTTTGTTCTTCCAGGAATTTACTACAGCCAGTCATTCCCATCAGGGAGAGGCTTAATAATATAATTATACTGCGGTTCATAAAATGCATTTAAAAGGTCAGTGATTAGAAAGTTACATTCAGTCCCAGCAGGAAAGTTCTTGCCTTGGGATAGTCGTGGAACTGCATCCCCTGTGCGAAGGTGTCATCCCATGTAGTCGTTTCCGGATCATAGCCTGTGTATTTGGTAATGAGGAAGAAGTTCTGTGCAGCCACATATACACGGGCATTACCTATACCCATCTTCTTGCAGGTAGCTGGTGCCAGGTTATAACCAAAGGAAATGTTCTTGCCTCTGAGGAAGGAACCATCTTCCACCTTATGATTATCCAGCTTGCTGGTGTAGCCGGCAGCAGTAGGCCTGATCTGTGCAATAGGTGTATTCTGGTGCTCAGGTGTCCAGGCATTCAGCACAGTTGAAAAGCTGTTTGCAATACCGGTTCTGTCTTCAGAAGAGTGCTCTGACAGTTTGAACACATCATTACCATAAGAATATTGTAGTTCCAGTACGAAGTCAAATTGCCTGTAACGGAGGCTGTTGGATATAGTACCATACCAGTCAGGAATACCTTTACCAATGATGGTACGGTCCTGGCTATTGATCTGGCCATCGCCGTTCATGTCTTTGAACTTCAGGTCACCTGGTTTCGCACCATACTTGGCAGCCTGGGTTTCTTCAGCTGTACTCCAGGTACCTTCACGCACATAACCATAGAAAGAGCTTACTGATTCACCCACACGAAGGATGTTGGTATAATCCAGGAAGTTCGGGTTCATGTAAATGTCTTCATTGTTGCTACCCAGTGCTGTAATTTTGTTTTTCAGTGTAGAGAAGTTGAGCGTAGTATTCCAGGAGAAATTCTTCCGGTCAATGTTCACCGTATTCACACTGAATTCAAAACCTGAGTTCTGCAGGCTACCGATATTACGGGTCAGCGTAGCATAACCGCTGGAAGCGGGTACTGGTGCATCGAGCAGCAGGTCTTTGGTATTCTTTTTATAATAGTCTGCTGCGATGTTCAAACGGCTGTTGAAGAGGGAGAGGTCAAAGCCCACATCGACCTGCCGGGTCTTTTCCCATTTCAGGTCAGGATTTGCCATTGTGCTGATCACGGTACCTGCCGCGCGGGTAGCGTTGAAGATCAGGGTATTGGAAGTCATGTTTGACAGGGACTTGTACTGACCGATTTCAGAGTTACCTGTCAGACCATAACTGGCACGCAGTTTCAGGTTATTGACCGTTGGATTATCTTTCAGGAAAGGCTCCTCAGACACACGCCAGCCCACTGCTGCAGATGGGAAGAAAGCAAATTTATTGTCCGCACCAAAACGGGAACTACCATCATAACGACCTGTGAAAGTGAACAGGTAACGATCTTTGTATGTATAGTTCGCCCTGGCGAAGAAAGATGCCATTGCCCATGAATAAGCCTCGGAAGAAGGTGTATTCACGGTTGCAGCAGAACCCAGGTTATTCCACTCGTAATAGTCATCGCTCAGGCTTTGTACCTGAATTACATCTTTCAGGTAGTTCAGTTTCTGGATTTCCTGACCTACGGTTGCACTGATGCGATGATCTTTACCGATGGCCTTATCGTAGGTGAAGTGGTTTTCCCATTGGTAGAATGTAGTATGATAAGAAGTGATTTCAGCAAAGTTCTTACCATATTCATTAGCCAGGTTGGAGAGGGTACTGTTGAAATACGGATCGTATTCATCACGTACGTTGGCACCAAAAGTACTGGTAAAGGTCAGATCCTTGTACAGTTTAATATTGGCATATACGTTACCGTTAAATACGTTGTTATTATACAGGCGTTTGTCTTCGTAGATCTGGGACAATGGGTTGTCGCCCGATTCCATGCCTTCATAATCACCTCTCTTACCATAAGTGCCATCAGGGTATTTATACGGAACGATTGGAATCATTTCTATCATCTGGCGGGTGACGTTATTTCCACCTACAGTTGCATCCTGTCTCTTTTCTTTGTTGACAACATAACCTATGGTACCACCTACTTTGAGCCAGTCGTTCATTTGCCTGTCAATAGTAGCGCGGGCCGTATATCTTTTTGCATAAGAATTTTTAATCACCCCCTGTTCATCATTGTAGCCCATGTATAAACCATAAGTAGATTTTTCATCGCCACCTGCAAAAGACAGGTTGTGCCCCTGGCTGATAGCGGTACGGGTTACAGCATCCTGCCAGTCTACATCGTAGAGTGGATTCAGGTTCTCGTCGAAGAGGGTACCGATATATTGTGCACGTTTCACTTTAGGATCTTTGTAGGCACCATTTGCGAAACCGGTCGGATCGTATTTGGCAGCATTCGCATAAGCCAGGTCTTCAGTAGCCAGGAACTCTTTTGAGTTCAGCACATCCTGCTTGCGTGTCATTTTACCTACACTTACATAGCCATTATAGCTCACTACACCGCCTTTCTTATTCCCTTTTTTAGTAGTGATCATGATTACACCATTCGCACCACGGGTACCATAGATAGCGGTAGCAGATGCATCTTTGAGGATGTCCATACTCTCGATATCATTCGGATTGATGGTAGAGATATCAGAAGGATATACGATACCATCTACTACATACAGGGGATCGTTGGTAGCCTTGATAGAACCAAAACCACGTATACGAACGCTGGTTCGGCCACCCGGGCGGCCTGAGTTAGTGTTTACATTTACACCGGCTACTTTACCTGACATGGCTTGTTGCAGTGTGAGGGATGGTCTTTCCATCAGCTCGTCAGCATTCACACTACCCACACTACCGGTAAGGTCTGTACGCTTGGTAGTACCATAACCGACTACTACCACTTCGTTCAGATCACTTGCAGAAGAAGTGAGTACAATATTAAGGTTTGTCTGATCCCCTACAGGTACCTCTTTTGTTTCCATGCCTACATAGCGTACTACCAGTACGGCACTGGAATTAGGTACTGCGATAGTGAATTGTCCTTTTTCATCTGTGTATGCACCCGTGGTGGTACCTTTTACCTGCACAGATACATTTGTGAGTGGTCCTTCCTTGCCTGAGACCTGCCCTGTGACCTTCCTTTGCTGGGCCAACAGGGTATGGAAGTGCAGCATCGTTAACAGGAATAGCAGTCCTGTACAACGCATGAAATGGTTGTTTCTTTTCATCATGGAACTATTTAGTATGTGATCTGATTACTCTTTTATGGACATATTATACCGCCCTGGACATGGTTAAGTGCCCAAGGGTCAATAAGTAAATCGTTTTAGTTTAGTTAAACAAAGATGGTTGCTACGTTTCTTTTTTTGGTTTGGTTACAATAAAGTTTTAAGTGAAAAAAATAACAAATGGTTTAATCAATAAATGACACACTGGATTAAACAATAAATGCCATAACGTGATCTTGTATTACACAAGGTTGAGTAACAAATCTAAAAATTTTTTATCAACGTGCGCTATCTTTTTATATTTTTTTTAACAAGGGAGGAATCACTGCAGGATTAGTTAACTGAAAATACGTATGCTCCGGAGCTTATTCTTACAGTAGCTCTGCCATTTTCGTAATGTGCAGGCTTAATTAATTTACCATTTTCAGTAATGGTTTGAGTGGGTGCAGCGGGGATTTTTATACTTGCATTTGTATGAGGCGGAATGTTTACATGTAAGGTAAAATGTTGATTCTTTAATTCCCATTCGCTGAGGATGGTACCAGCAGGAATGTGATAAGTCGCTTTTACATAGGTAATATCGCCCACTATTTCGGGCCTGATAATGATATTGCGGAAGGCGACAGAATTTTCAGCTTGCTGAATGCCGGCCAGGCCGTTGTAGAACCATTCCATGATATGGCCGAGCATGAGATGATTGTTGGAAACCTCAGCCAGTGCGGGCCAGGATTCAGTGAGTGCTGTGGCTCCTTTGGCCAGCTGGTAACCATAGCCAGGCACATCGTTTCGGCAATTCATATTGTAGATCAGTTGGGATGCGCCACCTTCCTGCAGGGCTTGTACGAGGAAGTGAAAACCGATATCACCGGCAGTGAGTTTGTTATTGTTGGTAGTGATGCTATCCACCAGGTTTTTGAATACCGCAGTTTTATATGCTTCCTCTACGAGGCCGGTGCATAATGGCATGGCCATAGCCGTTTGACTGCCGGTAGCGTAAAGGCAGGTTTGTTTGTTAAAGAATTTACTATTGAAGGCGAGTTTAATTTTGCCGGCCTGCTGGCGGTAAGCATCCGCATCTTTCTTTTTCAGGATGGCTGCCATGTCAGCGAGGAGTTTGCAATCGTAGTAATAGATAGCAGTGGCAGTAAGCTCTTTCGGTGTCAGCTGTGCTGCGCCGGGGCGGGCGGGGCCATAGTCGAACCAGTCACCCAAACCGTAGGATAAGATCTGATCATTTGACCTGCTTTCCAAATAAGCAACATAACGCTGCATCATAGGATAGGCTGTCTCCATGGTAGCTGTATCACCATACCACTTGTAGAGCAGCCATGGCAGGATCACACAGGCACTCCCCCATTCGGGGGAATCCCGAAAACCAAACCCATTATCATCGAAGAAAACAAATTCCGGTGCAATGTCTGGCACGAGACCTCCTGCAGTTTGCGCATCGATCATGTCATTGACTATCTTCTGGTATAGCAGGCGGATGTCGTAGTTGAACTGAATTGAATTCCCCATCAGGTAATCCTGTTCCAGCCAGCCCAGTTTCTCGCGGTGCGGGCAGTCGGTCGCTACACTTTGGAGATTGCTTTTAATGGCCCATTTGATCAGGTCATAGATCTGGTTGAATAAAGGATTGGAGCAGGTAAAGCTGCCATTTTCAGGAGAAGAATTCCGGTTGTGCAATAATTTGAGATCAATAATCTGATCAGGACCCGCGCCTTCTACCTGCACATAGCGAAAACCATAGTAGCTAAAACGCGGTTGCCATTCCTCCACCCCATCGCCTTTCAGCGTATAACTGTAGTAATAAGGTCTACCTGTAGCCCCTTGGTTGGCAAGGCCGGCGGATGTCAATAATTCAGCGGGAATGAGTTTGACTGTCTGGCCTTTGTGTCCTTTTATTTTTAATGAAACAATGCCGGAAGCATTCTGACCGAAATCGTAGACATTGTTATGAATAGATTTGACAGGGATAGATTCAGCCAGGACAACGGGAAAATCTTTCTCTTCTTCCAGTTTGCCAGCGGGCGCTTTTACCAGCAAGGCATTTCGCCAGCCCTGATCATCGAATCCCGGGCTGTCCCAGCCATCCTGTTCCAGGCGGGCATCATAATCTTCGCCACCGTAAATGCTGGTAAAGGTAATAGGTGATGGCGCTGTTTTCCAGCTCTGATCAGAGGCGATGCTGGCGGTAGTACCATCTGTATAGCTGAGTTGTAACTCACAGTACATCTTTGGGTAGCCGAAGGCCGTAAGCAGCTTGTGGTATCTTTCTTTGTTGATATAGTAAAAACCATTGCCTACGATGACACCGATTACGTTCTCACCGTTTTTCAGGCAGGCAGTCACATCATAGGTGTTGTAGAAAACCCGCTTGTCATAGTTGGTCCAGCCGGGAGCCAGGAAATGTTTGCCGGGCTTTTTGCCGTTGATACTGCATTCATAATGACCCAGGCCGGTAATAATGAGCCGGGCGCTTTTTATGGGCCTGGTAATAGTAAAGCTTTTGCGGAATAAGGGTGTGACGGTTCTTTGTTGTGCCTTGCTTTTATCCTCCGGCAGTCCCGGCACCAGTCTTAAACTATCCGGCATTTCTTCATAGCCGATCCATTGTGGAGCACTTGCTTTATTGAGCGTGATTTCAGCAGCCTGCAGGTTGGGACTGCTGGCAATGAGACGAATGGCACCGGGTGTTTTCCCGGCCTTAATGATCACCAGGGCACGACCATGAAAGGCTTTTCTTTGGGAAGCCTGGTTACTTTCCAGGCTACGCGGATCAGCATTACCCACACCGACAATGGTAGCGGGCCCTTCCAGTTTAAAATGGATCAGCGAGGTATCATCAGGGTTGCGGTGACCGTCGCTGTCCAGGAGTTGGACAGTGACATAGGCAAGATCCTGGTTATTAGGAGCGAGTTCCAGGGTATCGGCCTGTAGTTGTAACTTAACAGCAGGACCGGTAGTGCGCAGCGAGATGCTTTTCTTCCCGGCTACAGCGGTCAGGGTACCCTTTGTATAAGGCACCTGCCAGCTGGCGCTATGATCTTTTACTGCCTTTTTACCCAGTGATTTTCTATTGAGGAATAATTCTACCTGTTCGTAAGAACTGTATGCCACTACTTCCAGGGGCTTACCTTCATTCCCCTGCCAGTTCCAGCTATCGGTTACATCCTGCCATTCCCAGCGGCTCCATACTTCCTTTTCAGGGTTAATGGCGTAAGTTGGCTGAGGGGGGTGCACAAAGAGTGATAACTGGTCCGGCATCCAGAGCGCATCGCGGTAATAAGATTGCGGCCGCTTCCAGCCACAGATATCTATGTCGCCACAATAAGCCAGGTTCCAGGGATAGAAACCCTGATGCTGCATATAGCCGAGCCAACCAATGCTGGCTTCGCCTATATAGTCGAATGCCGTCCAGACAAAATCGCCGATCACCCAGGGATGTTTGATTACCCCCTCCCAGTAGGCACCTGCATCCAGGGGGAAAGATTCCGTAGCCATGATTACCCGGTTAGGCACCCGGGCATGATCAGGTTCGTACTTATCCAGTGCATAATTATAACCTGATACATCGAGGGCAGAGAGGAAAGTATCTTTATCCGGCGCAATCCCGTTTACCCCACAGGTAATAAGTCGGGTACTGTCCAGCTGTAAGACGTAATCACGCAGGGTATGTGCTACGGCAGCCACCTCCGGTTTTTCCCGGTGAGGGATTTCATTACCAATGCTCCACATGATCACAGAAGGGTGGTTACGATCCCGGTTTACCATGCTTTCGATATCGCGCTGCCACCAGTCGTTGAAGAACACATGGTAGTCTTCGGGGTTTTTAGGGTCTTTCCAGGTGTCAAATGCCTCGTCGACCACTAACATACCTAGCCGGTCGCAAGCGTCTAAAAAAGCCGGAGAAGGGGGATTATGGGCACAACGGATGGCATTGTATCCACTTGCTTTCAGTAAGGCGACTTTTCGTTCTTCTGCACGGTCGTAAGCTTTGGCTCCCAAGGGACCATTGTCATGGTGCACACAGCCCCCTTTTAGTTTGAGAGGAAGGCCATTCAGGCGGGCACCGTTGACAGCATCGACGGTAAAACTGCGGATACCGAAGAGGGTGCTGACTGTATCATCACCGATAATAGTGACAGCTTTATAGAGATTGGGAGTGTCTACTGACCAGAGGGCAGGTTTGGTAATCTGAACCTGCTGGCTGACAGCACTGGCTACCAATACTCCTTTGGGGTTATAAATACTGGTGGCACCCGGTTTATCGGTTTTAATATTGACTATTGCTGCGGTCCTGTTTACAACAGGGGTGCTTATCGCAATCCTGTATTGATGGCTTTTTAACCATACATGCCTGTAAATGCCTGACCCTGCATACCAGCGGCTATTTTCCCCTTCATTTCGCACAAGTACAGCAAGTACATTTTCCTTCCCGAAATTTACCTTATCAGTGATATCATAACTGAAAGAAGTATAACCATATGGGTGTTTACCCAGTTTCTTTCCATTGAGCCAGATGGTAGCATTCATGTAGACCCCATCAAATTGCAGGATGATGGGTTTCTTATTTGCCTGCATTGTAAAATGCTTGCGATACCAGCCCGTACCACCGGTTGTAAAACCACCACTTACCTGGCTGATTGCGCCCTGGCTAAATGGTGAATTTGTACCCGGCAGGTCTTCTATACTCCAGTCATGCGGCAGGTCTACTTTTCTCCATTCTTTATCATTGAATGCAGGATTTTCTGCACCCTGTGCGTTGCCCCTGTAAAACAGCCAGTCATTGTCAAATAACTGTTGTGCATTCACCTGACAAGTGATAGTCATTAATATGCTGATGACGATAATCCGGATCATATTAGTAATTCAATTTGCTTTTCCCTTTATCAACAGAAGTGGCTACCGCAATCCCTCTATGCCCTGCCTTGTCTACCGCACAATAATAGTGATACACGACTCCATTCCATTTCACCACAAAAGATTTATGTGCAAAGAGGTTATCATATGGTGCTGATGACTGAATGAGGTCTTCGCCTTTCCAGTCTGTCCAGTGCACCAGGTCCCGGGAGCAGGCAAAACGGTTGAAGGCCTCTTTGGGTTTGTCTTTCCAGAAAGCACCGTAGTAAAACATGACATACAGGCTATCCATTTGTTGTATCACCGCATCACCTGTAATACCTGTGTAATGATCCAGTATTGGATCGCTACTCCAGCGTGACCAGTGCTCCATATCGTCAGATACCGCCATGCCGATTCGTTCCTTACCTCTCTTTGGGTTCAGACTATCGCCTTTTGCATTGTAATACATGATAAATGAATGACCTGTCAGTTTCTTTTCATCGCGGATAACGGAGCTCTTATAAATGGTATTATTTTCCCACCAGCCGGCATCGGCATCTGTTGCTTTCAGCACGGGTTGTGCTAATCTTTTCCATTCGTGGGCTTGGGTAATATCTTTATCTGTATAAGCGATTCCAATGGACAACAAGCCCGCTTCATAGCCTTTGCTTACACCACCAAAGTAAGATAACCAATGTTTTCCATTGTAGGTAGTCCATTCATAATTTCCTCCCCATTTGTAATCCTGTAGCGCGGTATAGCCAGCTTTCTGGTTGGCATCCCAGGTACTGCTGTCTGAAAAGGACATTATTTTCCCAAGGGTTTCCCAGTTCAGGAGGTCCTTACTTTTTGCCAACCAGGTTTCGTAGCCACGACCGTCGAAGACGATGTAGACCATGTACCATTGGTTGTTTTTCCGGAAGATACCGGGACAATCCATTTTCAATGTGTCATGCGCAGGTACCATCACAAGACCATATTTGAAAGGAGTCTTCACCTCATTATATACACGTTCCATTATGGAGTCCGCTACCTGGTAATCGGTAAGCAGTTTTACAGGACCTAACAGACCGGCGGGTAGTAAATGATCACCGGCCTGCCTGTCAGGAAAAATAGTGTAAGTAGACTTTGGCTGCGTTCTGTCACCGATTATCCGGTTGGCCCAGGTATTGGTTACTGCAATGTCGATCTTATTAAGACCCGGGCGTACGGCTTTGGAGATATCCACCCGGTAAGGCGGGGTCCAGATGATGCCACAATCGATATCGTTGACTTTTACAGCTGCAATGTTGGCCACATTTCCTATATCGAGCAGGATAGCGGATGGAGGATGTTCCAAATATACATCCTGGATGTAATGCGCTGTGCCGGAAAAGTACCTGATTTTGTCTGATGCATGTTGACTCCAATCCGTAAGTTTTTCAAACAATACAGTATCATTATCCGCAAAACTTACCTTCCAGGGATTGTCCAGTGTTTTGAATGGTGCATAGTTCGTTTGTTTATGCACATGCTCCACCGGCTTGTCTGTGAATAAAACAAAAACAGAACCGTTTGGAGGGAGGGATAAGGCCAGCGCTGTTCGCGTTCCTTTGGCCTCCCAGGATTCCGCCTGGATATAAGTATCGTTTACAGCATCATACAATACCGGCACCTTATTTTGCACCCTAAAAGATACCTGTAAGTGACGTTCTTTATCCTGTTGATTAGAAATAAAATAAATTTCTTTATCAGGCGCGGAGCGATGTGTCCAGGCAATACCCTCTTCTCCTGAAATGAAATCAGGAGGAAGATTGACCTGCCTTAAAGTATCAGTAAGTTTAAGGGAGATAGGGTACCTCGCACTATCACCTGCCTGATTGTAAGAATCGTATGCATAACCATGCAGGGGATCTATCCAGTCTTCTGCTTTTGAGATATTAGCACCGGCAGTCACACCAGCCGGCATTTCCCTTGTAGGTTCGCCTACATTCGCCAGTCTTCTTTTCTCTCTTTGAACAGTACTATCACCAAACAGCGTAGGCAATAAAGGCACCAGGCGTTCTGGTAACACAGCTCTTTTAGGCAGGTTATCACCTGTATACACACCAATATCCACAACAGGTTTGCCCTGCTGTAATAAGTTTTGGCAACGGGTCACATAATCCACCATTCCTGATACATAAGGCCACCAGGTCTGATCTCTCTGGAAATAAAGGCCGATTCCATTCAGGGTCATACC
This sequence comes from Chitinophaga silvisoli, assembly GCF_003412465.1. Lineage (GTDB taxonomy): Bacteria > Bacteroidota > Bacteroidia > Chitinophagales > Chitinophagaceae > Chitinophaga > Chitinophaga silvisoli. The sequence continues at coordinate 429,115 of NZ_QTJV01000001.1, read as the reverse complement.
CGGCTTCTTGTCCATCCAGGGGTTATGTGCAAATACATGGAAGACCAGCTTATTGATACCTAATGCGAAGTTGCGATCTATAGTCGTTTTCAACATGCCCGGATATTCGTCCCAGTTATTCCTCAATTCTGTAAACGCTTCTGCCTGGATTATTTGCTTGCCATACACATGTGCACCTGAAATGGCATCCAGCATATCGTTCAGCTTATCGTGGGTCGGACTGCGCAACCAGAATTCTCCCATCGGGTAGTCCACTGCATGATAATGCGCCATGCCATCGGCAGTGATCATGGGCGCTGTACTTTCTGCACTGAAAGCGACTCCATTTTTATGGGCCAATGCGCCTAAAGTATCGTAAAAATTAACCTGGATTAAGTTGTTGATTGTACGCCGGATATCAAGTAAGAATTGTTCTGATGCAGGCCCGCTTTTCACAGGGATCCCTGCCATCGCGGGCAACCATTTAAGCAGATCGTAGCCATGTTGCTTTTTGAAAGCATCTCTGAATACCGACGACCAGTTCTGACTACCACATTCCCAGCTATCCACGTGCAATACACTTAGTCTGGCCCGTTTCAGCGCTTCCCCATACCAGTGATCAAACTGTAAACGTACTGCTGCAGGATTGAACTTATCACATTCCAACCCTGTACCCGCACCTCCTGTTACATTTTTATGTCCTGTGGAGGTATGTCCTATTCTCAGGATGGTCCAGTCACCTGCAGGCGCTTTCCATTGCAGATGCCCTTTTGCATCTGTTCTGGCTGTCAGGTCAATAACCTGCTCCTGGGGCACGGCCAGGTCTGTATTGGTAATAGTCTGGCTGATACGCCAGACTGCACCACTTTTTCCTTCATACTGATCAATGCGCGGCTGATTGGATAAATGAATGCCTGTGATCTTCAGACTTTGTTTCCATTTAGCATTATCCAGGTCTTCCGCACCGGGCGCTGAGCCGGCCTTGTTATAATCAAAGCGGAAATAGCGGGCGGTAGTAGTGGGAATAGACCAGGTATGATCCGCGTCTGCGTCCAGCCATCCATGACGCGGAGCCTCCATCTGCAACACATCATGGAAGTTTATTCCATCGTCACTTACAGAAAGCTTCAGTCGCTGCGCCTGGTAGTTATTGCCACGGATCGTGATAGAGCGGCAGGTAAATGGTGCAGCATAAGTATATTGAATCCAGCAGGGATCTGTGCTCTTTATATTTTCTTTGTTCGCTTTGCTGGCCAGTATTTGTGCATTTACACCAGGCAGGCTTGTGGTGACTACCGGTATGGCATTATCTTCTTTGATAAAGGGGAAAGCCAGGATAGCAATATCTTTGTAATATCCTTCGTTCGTAGCTGGCTGGGGCAGGATACCATTGAAATGTCCATTTACCTCCGTACTTGTCCACACTACTTTCTGCATACTGAGCGCTGGTGTAATCCAGGGGCCACCACCTACTGCAAAGCCATCACAGAAATGCATGCCTAATTGTAAACCCAGGCTATCTGCCTGCCGGGAAGCATAGTGCACCAGGTCCCACCAGGCAGGTGTGAGCTGTTCAGCTACAGGCGTATACGTAGTTTTGCCATTAACTGGCATCAGGTAAGCACCGCCCAGCCCCGCTTCTTTCATGGCGACCAGGTCTGCATGAATTCCCTCCCGGGATACCGCTGCATACATCCAGTACCAGAACACCCATGGTTTAGTGTTTTGCTGGGCGTATAAAGTTGTGCTCAATAATAAAAAGAAACAAATAAAGATCCTACGCATGGAATATTGATTTCAGATAAGCAGCATTCGCGCTAAAGTTCTTTTTTACATTCTTCGGATCGTTCGCATCGCGGGAACGCTCTATGACCAGCCAGCCACTCCAGCCCATATCGTCCAGTGTTTTCTTTACTGCTGGCATATTGATTTTAGGATCGTTCTCCAGCCATACCCCATCAGTATTGGTGCAATGAATCTGGCAGATCCGTTGCCTGCCAAGCGTGTTTAACTCCTGCTCTAAGTCTCTGCCTTCTTTGATTGCATTGGAGAAGTTGAAATAACTCCGGATATGTTTAGAATTGATTTCGTCTAAGAGCTTTACTTCTTCTGCAGCCGACAATGCAGTTTCTATACCGATGATCACCCCGGCTTTCTTTGCTTTGGCACCGGCTTCTTTAAGTCGCTGCACTATCTGTGGGCGTAATTCGGGGTGCTGTATCAAATCACCTTTTACACCAAGTGGCAGGAAAGCGATCTTTACCTTCATAGCTACCATAGTATCTATACAATCCTGGACCAGGCCTGGTGTCTCGGTTCTTTCAGCAAAGGACTGTGCATAGAATCCGGACATGGCAATAGAGCTGATCGCTACATTCAGTTCTTTTGCCTTGTCCAGGAATTGCTGCCGGGTGGCAGCATCCCTGAGTTTATTGTCGAATGCAGGGCGGTCTCCCAGTCCACCCATATCGAGTTCCAGGCCATCAGCACCTATATCTTTGGTCAGCTGGAAAGCGCCCAGTTTCTGGCGTTTCAGGATCATCCAGTCACATACAGCAATGCGGTAACGTGGTTCCTTCCACATGCCTGCGAGTGAACGGGGCATTAAAACGCCTGCGGTGAGGAGCGCCGATTGTGCTATAAACCTGCGTCTGCTGTTTTCCATATATCGTTATTGATGGGTGTAAGTTCCAACTGCCGGGGATCAATCTTCACATACCTGATCCTTTGCCGTCGCCATGTGTATACAATGTGAATATATCCGTCGGCGGACTGAATGACTGCGGGGTAAGAGTATTGACTCACAGGAGAGTCTTCGAGTACCAGGGCGGCGGACCAGTGTACACCATCCTGGCTGAGTGATACATTCAGTGGTGTACGCTTGCCCTTGCCAGCGCCTTTTGGTGTACTGACATGGTTATATACAATCAGTTGACGACCGTCCTGCAGGGTGACGGCATCTGTGCCGGAGTTATTATTAGGTAACTCACTGAGTGAAAGCGGCGACCAGGTTTTACCGCTATCCAGTGACCATGATTGCACGATATTGCCGCCCTTATTCCGGCAAAGGATTTGCATTTTCCCATACCCATATTGCAGGATACTGGGTTGAATTGCATTGATGGTACTGTCTTTTTGCAAGGGACCGATCTTTGTCCAGGTCTTGCCGGTATCGGTAGTCACTTCAAAGTGGATATTCCATCCATGGCCCTCTGTACTGGAGGGACACAGGAGTTTTCCACCGGGCAGCAGGATTGGTTTATTCTTCACCGGGCCGATGAAGCCATCAGGCAACTGTCTTGCAGACGACCAGCTGATGCCGCCGTCTTTAGACGTTTTCAGGTATCCCTTCCAGCCGCCTACATTTGGTCCTACTTTGTAGAAGAGTAATAAATCTCCTCCCGGCATCCGGAACAATACAGGGTTCCAGCAGGCATAGCGCAGGGTGTCGTTTTGTATACCATTTGCAACTTCTACAGGGGCTGTCCATTTACCGTTCAGCTGACGGCTTACCCAGATGCCCACATCAGGATTCCTTTCTTTGGTACCGCCAAACCAGGCAGCTACCAGACCATTACTGGTCTCCGCGATGGTAGCCGCATGTGATTCAGGAAATGGAGCTGTACTGAAGATGTCTTCATCTACCAGGATTCCCTTCTTCCAGCGATCAGCCTGTGGTATATGTAAAGAATAATTACCTGAGCCTAATTCATATGTACTATCCTTGCCGGGTATACAGATAGTAGCTGTCGTATTTGGAGGAATAGTAATTTGCCAGTCAAAAGCATCCGTCGTTTTCTTCCAGTGTGAACGGATAAGACCATACATGGATTGATAACTGGCATTGACTTCTTCCAGGCCCGGCACAGGTTGCGGTTTCATGAGGATGTGCTTAAACCCGTTTTCACTTTTGATGCCTGCCAGGCTCTGATAAAACCATACAATTAAATCGCCCAATAGCATGATGTGGTTCTGGGAGTTCATGTTTGGTTTTGCCTTGTCTCCGTTCCATAATTCCCAGATAGTGGTAGCACCCTGGTTAATCATGTATCCCCAGCCGGGGTAATCCCGGTCAGCAGCAATTAAATAAGCCAGATCCGGACGACCATTTTCTGTAAGGGTACGCATCAGGAATTGGGTACCGATCACTCCTGTGGAAAGATGATCACCATTCCGGTGAATGGTATCCACTATGTTCTTAAAGACCTGTTGCCGCTCGCTCTCAGGTACTATATTGAAGTACAGGGGCAGCAGATTTGCGGTGAGGCTTTCTTTATTTTGAAAATGTTGATTGAATGATGCCTTTACCTGCGCAGCCTGTTGTGCAAATACATCCTGATCAGTTTTATCATGCAGGATCCCTGCATAAGTATGCATGACGGTCAGCAGGTGATAATACATCGCTGTAGCTATCAACTTGCCGTCAGTAGGCCGGGGTGCGCACCAGTCGCCATACTTATCTTTTGTCATGATGCCATCTATGTAATACTTATCGCGCATGTAGGTAAGCCAGCGTTTCATAGCCGGGTAATGTTTACGCATTGGCATCTCATCTCCAAATTGATTGTAGATATAACCGGCAATAAGGATATAAGCAGCCGGCCAGGTCATATTATCTGAATAATAACGCCAGTAGGCTGGTGCTACATCAGGAATTGCACCGGTTTCAAGTTGTGCATCTGCTATATCATCCAGCCATTTTGCATACAGCTTACTATTGTCAAAGATGAAGCTCTCGCCCAGGGCACCGGTTGCCCTATCTCCCAGCCAGGGCATTCTTTCATTGCGTTGTGGACAGTCTACAGGCATGCCTTTATAATTGGAGCGAATGCCCCACACGGCATTTTTATAAATCTGGTTGAGCGTAGGATCAGAAGTTTCAAAGGTACCGATGGTACTAAGATCATCATTGATCACCTGCCCTTCTATTTCTTCGGGCAGCATGCCGCTGATTTCCACGTAGCGGAAACCATGGTAAACGAAAGCAGGATGCCATGTTTCAATGCCATCGCCTTTGAGGGTGTAGCTATCAGTTACCTTTGCATCACGCAGGTTTTCAACATACAGGCTACCATCTTTTTGCAGGCTTTCTGCAAAGCGTAGGATCACCTGCCGGCCACGCTGACCTTTTACTTTAATTTGTAACCAGCCTGCAAAGTTCTGCCCCATATCCACGATCCATTTATCTTTTAAGGGCTTTATTGACACAGGCTTTAAAATACCGGTAATACGCTGCGGCTCATTAAGCTGGGCTACGAGTTTGCCACCGGGTGCTGGTACCAGGTCCACAGGCTGCCAGTTCTTTAATACTTCTTTTCTTGCGTCATATTCTTCCCCATCATATTCATTATTCGTACGGATAGGCCCATCGGCTGTCAGCCGCCAGCTTTTATCACTGGCAATGATTTGCCTCTTCCCGTTCTCATATTCCAGTTCCAGTTGCAGTAATAAGCGGGGATACCCAAAGGTATTGATCTTGGCAGGCTTGTAGTTTTGCCGCATGGTGAAATACCGGCCGTTGCCAAGCGTTACATCAATGACATTCGATCCTTTTCGTACCAGGCTGCTCACATCGTAAGTATTATATCTCACCGTTTTCCGGTAATCAGTAGGTGCCTGGGCCAGGACCTGTGTACCAATACGGGCACCATTGATGAAGCCTTCGTATAACCCAGGACCTGCAATATATAAGGTAGCTTTTTTGATCAGCTGCTGAGTAGCAAATTCCTTCCTGTAATAGCGGGCGGAAAGCCTTGAAAACTGTGTATGTGCACTATCCCAGGCAAAGGAAGTATCCACCCCGATCCATTTCGCTTTCCAGTCATCAGGGCGTAGTAAGCCCATACTCCAGTGAGCAGCTTTACTCCATTCACTTTCTCCTTTATTTGTCCAGACCTTAACTTTCCAGTAGCAATCCTGCCGGCTTTTCAGTGCTTTACCCTGGTAGGCCAGCTGGATTGACTGTTCGCTTTCTACCTTTCCTGAGTTCCAGAGATCGCCTTCATTCTTAGCTAATTTGTCTGGAGTGGAAGCCACCAGGACCTGGTAAGCCGTTTGCATCACCTGCTGCTCCGGGCTGTTAATTTCCCAGCTCAGCCTGGGTTGTGCGACATCTATACCAACAGGGTTCTCCAGCGTTTCACAACGCAGATGGAACAATACTATCAGGAACAATGCATGCATTACAATACTTTCGTTTTAAGTGATTGGATTTGATAAATAGCAGTTTCCGGCGCTACCCTGTTGCCATCCGGCAGGTCTGTATCCACATCCGCAGGGGTGTCTGCATCCGGGAAGTGACGGGGCTCCCCGGTGCGGAATACAATCCTGGCCACCGCATCAATTGGTGCAAAGCTCAGGCTCGTCAATACATCTTTTCCATTTACATTGACTGTGTAAAAACGATTGCTGGTATTGACGGTGAGACGGATATGATAGACTGAATCAGCTGCATACTTCATGAAGTTTTTATAGCGGGCACCGGCCTTGGCTTTCAGTGTACTGTCGGCATCGAAGATAAGCCGGATGCCGGGTATGCCTTTTTTATCCACCAATTCGAATTGCAGCTGACCATGATTATGCTGTTTGGGCGTGACGGTGAATGAAACTTCCAGTTGTGAAGCAGGCGTGATCACTTTTTCTGCTTTTGCATAATCGAAAGGATCTTTATCTGCAAGTGTAAGCTGATCCCCTTTGATCGTGACAGGAGCCCAAAGCGGACTGTATGTATTCCATTCATCTGAGGCATCAGTTGTAACCGGTACAGGGATGCTGGCAACCCAGATATCTTCTTTGTTCATACTATAGGTCACCCATACCTTACCATCCGCTGGGGTACCATTACCTTCTTCTATACCACGTACATATTGCGGGCCGTAGGATTTATAATTACCTCCGTAGCGCATGGGGGCCACTTCTCCGTTTACTAACAATAAGTTCCTGTAGTCGAGACCATCATCGCTCACAGATACTGCCAGGGGCCATCTGTATTCGGACGGGTTGTATACAGTCACATAGCGACCGTCGGAAGTACGCTGTCCCCAGATCTTTGCATTGCTGTTCACAAAACCCGGCGCGCGGGCTACGGCAGACCATGTTTTACCTTCATCTTTGCTGATTGCAGAGAGTGCATTCTTCCACAATCCAACCACATCATGATCAGGAAGATGGTAGTAACAGAATGCCTTATAATTTTTTTGCAGGGGGATTAAGGGATCATCTCTGTCAGCTTCTTCATTCCACTGCATCATCATGAGTGGGGTAGCCATCAGCTCATCGCAGGCGGCGATAAAAGCCTTGTCTTTGCTGCCTGTATAAAAGGGATAAGAAGTATTGCCTGCATTCCAGGCTTTGTTGTAATGCAGGAAATAGATAGGGCCATACTTACCATCCGGCAGAATTTCTCTAACTACGCGGCCTATTCCTTTGCCATCATTAGGGTCATCTTTTGCATCCAGGCAAATACCGTAGTAGCCGAGTACCAGCAGGTGATTGCTTTTGGATATATAGAACCCCATACGCTGGTGCATGACTGCGTAGAGATTACGAGCGACCCTGGGATGGCCTTCTTTTGAAGTGCCATCCGGGATCTTATAGGGTGGAAAGATAACCAATGGTTCCGACCAGGTTTCTCCGTCCCGGGAAGTCAGGAGCAGCGTACGACCCGGAGGCACGCTTTCGCCGATACTATCGCTCAGGTATTCCAGGTAAAACTGTTTATTCCAATATGCGAGCATGGGAGCATGGTTGTAAGTCCAGCCACCATTGCTACGGTTAGCCCGCATCACCTGTATGTTGTGCACACCTGTAGCGGCCTGTAACTGTCCGTGGTGGTAATCGACATTCACCAGTGTGCTCCCGGAATAATGCACTTTGTCCTGCGCCAGCACAGTTGTTGTACACAATAAAATCGCGATCAGTATCCTCATAATATTCTGTTTAGTAACCTGGGTTCTGTCCAAATTCAGCGCCGTTCGACAATGCATCTATCTGCGTTTGTGGTACTGGCCGCAGGCGATGGAATTCCTGTACCTGTGTTACATCAGGATTGTAGGTATGAATACGTGCTACCAGTTTACCGGTACGCTTCAGGTCGAACCAGCGGATGTGTTCACCGGCCAGTTCCCGCGCTCTTTCATCGAGGATGAAATCCAGGGTGATATCACTGGCACTCACCTGCATAGCAGCGGTGTAATCGACGGGCGTTTTCTTCGCAGCCCTTGTTCTCAACACATTGATGTAAGCAGCAGCGGCATTGTTATCGCCTAGCTGTAAAGCGGCTTCTGCCCCGATCAGGTACATCTCGGCCAGGCGGATCACCAGGATATCCAGGAAACCTGGTTGAGCATTGGCAGCCGAACGGGTAACAGGATCCATGAACTTCTTCAGGGCCACATAGTCATTCCCTACCCTGATCGTACCATTTGCATTGTACACACTATCCCTGTCAATCACCAGGTAAGGACGGGTACGCTTGTCAGCTACGGTATGTTTGGTGATGTACATGGCAGTATCTACACCTACCACCATGGTACGACCTATCAGCGATGGATCTTTTCCATAGTTCTTTACATCTGTCTCCGTCCATGTATAAGCTTTGTTGCAGATCCAGACTGTCTGGAAGGAGCCATCGAACCGACTGTCTTTCTCATCGTCAAAGAAATCAAGCAGGGCGCGTGTCGGCATGAAGTAACGTGTACCATCCCTGCCATAATCCATACTTTGCTGCAAGCCGGGTTTTGAACTGTAGGTTGTCAGGAACCACATGTGCAAGCGGTTTGCATTCGCATCGTAATCCAGTGTATAGGTCAGCGAATTGCTGATAGTATACAATGCTTCCTTATTCTGCTTGTTATTTTTAGGATTGAAGACATCTGCATAGTTATCCCACAGGGATACGCCAAATTCAGCTTTGCGGGTAATAATTTCGTCTACTGCAGCCCTGGCTTTTTTAAAGTACTCCTGCTGTTCGCTACCGGTGTAATAGTAGGCACAGGACAGGTAGGCACGGGCCAGCATAGCCAGCGCCGACTTCTGCGTAGCCCTGCTGTATTCTGAGCCATAGCTTACAGGCAGGTGCCTGGCAGCATATTCCAGGTCAGTAAGTATGAGTTTATAAAACTCTTTTATATCACTGCGGGTAGCTGTTGTAAGCGCACTGTTTGTTTCTGTTGTAGACAGGATCACACCACCCCATTGCTCTGCCACATGCCAGTAGTAAAATGCGCGGAGGTAACGCAATTCGCCTTCCCGCTGATTGCGCATCACAGTATCAGTAAAGCCGGCATTGCCTATACGGTTGATCCCCGCATTGCAGATATTGATAGCCGTGTACATGTTCTTCCAGGTAGTAATATTGGGATTCCCTTTGCTGGGAATAAAATTCTCATAGCGCATCAGTTCATTCGCATAATTGGCACGCTGTGAGTTGAACCAGAGGTCTGTGCCCATCTCGCCCATCCATTCACCATTGTCTTTGCCATACCAGGCACGTTGTTCTGAATAAGCGGAATTCACTACTGACACAAAGCCTTCAGGGCTGGACCAGATCGCATCGGCAGTAATACCCGAAGGATTGTATTCATCGAGGCTACAGGCGTTAATACCTGCAAGCATGATTATGATGAGAAAATAGTTTTTCATTTGATTGGGTTTAGAAATCCACATTTAATCCTACTACTACCTGTTTGTTCAGCGGAGATGATTCCGCACCACCTCTTTCAGGATCGTAATAATTGAACAGGTGACTGCGCGCTTTGGTGAAGATATTTGAAGCAGTAGCATAGATGCGCAGGTGCTCTATGTTCATACGGCTACTTACTGCAGGTGGCAATGTGTATCCCAGTGTGACATTTTTCAGCTTGAAATAAGAACCATCTATATAGAGCAGGGATTGGTAAGCTGCATAGTCGCCGAACTTAGCACCTTTCTTAGGTCGGGGATAATCGTTCGTTGGATTTTCGGGTGTCCAGTAATTGGGGAATGCAGGGCCGCCGCCTTCACCACTGGGATTGTAACGCCCCAGGAATTCACCATAGGCCATTTGTCCCCAGCGGGCAAAAAGGAAGATTCCCAGGTCAAAGGCACGATATGTAAATGTATGCTGGAAACCGAGTGACCACTTAGGCACCGGGGAACCTAAATAAGCGCGGTCATTGTCGTTAATGATACTATCATGATTCAGGTCCGCCACCTTGATGGTACCGGGTTTAAAAGGTGTTCCTCCCATTCTCAGCATAGCTGCTTTGTCCGCCTCCTCTGTCTGCCAGATGCCCAGCTTCTGATATGTATAGAAAGACTTGACAGGATGACCCAGCAAGAGGGAATTCGTTTCCTTATCAATCATATCTTTATCGCCTACCAGGCTGCTGATCCTCTCCCTGTTTGTAGTGAAAGTGAGGGTGGATGTCCATTTAAAGCTCTGCTGTGCGATATTCACGGTAGTCAGTGCGAGCTCTATTCCTTTGTTGTTCGTAGAACCGATATTCTGGTATACGGACGATACCCCTGTGGATACCGGCAATGTTCTTAGCAGCAGGAGTTTGGTGGTTTTGGTATTGTAGGCATCGATGCTGGCGCTGATGCGGCTGTTGAAGAAGGCCAGATCCACACCTACGTTCGTGGTGGCAGAGAGTTCCCAACCGAGGCTGGTATTCCCGATGACTGCATTGAAAGTATAACCGGGGGCAGGCACCTCTCCGAAAGAAATATTGTTGGCTTGTGTGAGACCAGATTGCGTACCATATTCAGCAATACCTGAGTTACCGGCTACCCCGTAGGTGACTCTCAGCTTCAGGTCATCGAGATGCCGCAGGTTACGCATGAATGCTTCATCACTTATTCTCCATCCTGCAGATACAGAAGGGAATCCGGCCCATTTATGCCCTGCTGCCAGGCGGGAAGCCCCGTCTACCCTTTCGCTGAGTTGCAGCAGGTAGCGGCCTTTATAGCTATAGTTGATCCTGCCTGCAAATGACATGGTAGCGGATCCTTTGTAAGTAGATTTAATGGTCCGGCTGGTGCTCTCTGTTGCATTTAAGTTATAAAACAATTGTGTGCCCAGCACCTGTTTGATGCCAGCTGCATTGCTGGTATCGGCATCCTTGTGGGTATAGCTGCTTAGTGCTGTGACGGTGATAGCATGTTCACCTTTGTTCAGGTTATAAGTGAGTACGTTGTCCCAGTTGTAGAAGCGGGTATTACCATTGGTCACTTCTGAATAACTGGTGCCATCGCTTGCCCTGTTCAGGGAAGTGGCAGCCTGGAAGATGCCTGCCCTGTTAAAGCTGATAAAGGTGCCCAGGTTGGAGCGGAAGCTCAGTCCTTTGACAGGTGTGAGATCCAGGTAGCCGTTCATGAACACCGTCGTACCGATGGTCTGATCTGTGGCTACAGTCGGGCCCCTGTCGTCTGTGAGCGGGGAAAGGGTATTCGTATTGCCGGCTACGGGGTAGATGTTCACATTACCATTTGCATCGTAAGGTACACCCAGTGGCGTGGTAGACAGCGCTACGCTCATGGGGTCCTTGCGTTTATTAAGTGTGGAATAATTGATCTGGCTCTGGATCCCGGCTTTTGCAAAGCGTGAGATCTCCTGGTCCAGGTTGAGTCGTACAGAATAACGGGTCAGGTTCGTATACTTCAGGGCACCATTCTCTTTGTAGTACCCGAAAGACATAAAGGCTTTCGTTTTGTCGGTACCGCCACTGACGGATACGGAATGACTTTGCTGGGTACTGTTGTGCAGCAGGAGGTCTACCCAATTGACCCATTGCCCTTTTTGAATGGCATCGTATTCGCCTGCATTGGCAAAGATAGTGGCATCATCAGGCAGGATTTCTCCGGGATTGAGACTGGCCCTCCAGGCCTCCCTTCTGAGTTGTAAATAGCTTTCACCGAGGCGTGGCGGCGGGTATTGGGTATATCCGTTAGCACCATAGTAACCGTTGTAGGAAACTTTTGTTTTACCAGGCTTTCCTTTTTTGGTAGTGATGATCACCACGCCGTTTGCTCCCTGCGAACCGTAGATGGCAGTGGCAGAGGCATCTTTTAATACTTCCACGCTTTCGATGTCCGAAGGGTTCAGGTAGGCCATGCTGCCTCCCTGTAATCCATCAATGATGTACAGGGGGCCGTTACTGCCGGCAATGGAGCGGGTGCCCCTGATCAGTACTTCGGCGCCGGAGCCGGGGGTTCCATTGGTACGGGTGATGTCCATACCGGGTACCCGCCCCTGCAGGGACTCCAGCGGATTTGCTACAGGCGCCTGCATGATCACGTCTTTTTTGACGGTGTATACAGCGCCTGTAAGATCTCTTTTTTTGACAACACCATACCCGATTATAACGGTTTCATTCAGGTCGCGCACCTTCATAGAATCAGGCGGGTGATGTGTGGTGTCCTGTGCGTAAGTAGCCGCACAACAAATGGTCAGAAGGATAGTGAGGGATGCTCGCATTTTATTAGGTTTGGGCTAAAAGTCTTTTCAGGACCTTTTTTTTGGTTGTGAATATGGTGCCGTGTTTATGGCCGGCTGGCAGTGAGACTTTGGCTGAGATATCGGTAAAACTTCTGAAATCGATTGTTTTTGTGGCACCGTAACGGTGCATGCCGTAGTTATCGTAATAAATAAGCCATTCCCTGCCTACTTTGGCAACAGATGGCCCTTCAGTCAGCTTATCTGTAAAAGGAGCTGAAAAGGTCTGAAAAGGGCCAATAGCGTGATCGCTGAAAGCTACCTTAAGATCCCGCTCAGGACGGGTATTATCTTTTACCACCAACACGTACCTGTGATTGCCTGTTTTGACTACTGTGCCATCTATGACACTATAACCGGGGTCGAAAAACAGTTTTGCAGGAGAGAAGCTTACGAAATCACGGGTAGTGGTATAATACAGGCGATGGTTATTATGCTCTTCTTCGGCACCTTTGGGAAAACGATTTGGAACTGTGGTACTCCAGATGATGAGGAACTGCCTGTTTTCATCATCATAACAGAGCTCGGGAGCCCAGACATTAACGGCGGTGGGTTCATGTTCCATGACGGGGATATAGCGTTCTTCTGACCAGTGGATCAGGTCTTTGGAGCTGGCATAGCCAAAGCCCCGGTCACCTTTCCAGGCGCTGGTCCATACAAGGTGGAATGTACCGTCAGGGCCCTGCTGTATGCTGGGATCACGCATGATCTTCCCTCCTGCTGTGGGTGTGAGGAATGATCCGGGAATATCTGTCCAGTGATAACCATCGTAGCTATACAGCAAATGAAGGCCATCCTGGCCGGGCTCCCGGAAAGATGTGAACATATACACATCTTTTCCGGAGTGGCAGGCAATACAGCATATAAGCAAAAAGTAAAAAGCTCGCATAACAAGTGGAATCGTATTTATCGGCAAGGCTTGCAGCCAGCCTGAAAAAAACTTACGTGGGTTAAGACCTGTCTATAACTAATACCCAGTCATTCCCTTCTTCTTCCTTTCCTGGCGGGTCAAACACTTTTACACCTTTGTTTGGGAATGTACCGATCCTGGTACTTACGCCTGTGCGTGGATCATACCAGGAAGCTTTGATATAGCTGGCTTCTATTTTGCCTAACTGCGCAGGGATACTGCGGCCGGTAGCAGTGTAATAGAGCGCATAGGTGGTGCCTTTTGTAGCGATGATGCGCTGGTGTTTGCTACCGGTATCCTTTGCCAGCAATGACTGATCAGGCACCCTGTCAAAGTAGGAACGACCGGTCAGCAGCTGCTTTAAATATTTCATCTGTGAAGCACCGGGAGCATGCAGTGCATCGGTATATACTTCTCTAACACCATAGACACCTTTTTCTTTTGCCTTATGAAATTGCATCACTGCACTATGGCCGTAGGTAAAACCTGCCCCACCGGCAAATACAGACCAGTAGGCATAACGACGCACATCTTTATCTGTCCAGAATGGCTCCTTCGGATCATGTAATCCCTGTGGAATACCTTCGTAAGAAGGTTCCCCATCCAATACAGGCTTTGCAGGCGTACGTTTGTAATCTGCCTGTATATACCTGAAATTGTCTTCTCCGTATTTCCTGGCTGTGGTATCCTGGTTATAACGCTGGTGGCCGGACTGGAACATATTGAAGTCGAGCCAGGCAGCATTGTGAAACCAGTCTGATGACTGCGTACGGCCCCTTGGGTGAAAGGTCATAAGGTGTACAGCGTCTTCCCGGTGCAGGGTATTGCCGATGGCATTCCATACGGCAGCAGAGTCACTGCCTTTGATATCACCGCCATTGAGCCAGATGATATTCTTCTTATTGTGAAAACGGGTAGCCAGGAAGTGTGCATAAGCCGTGGCAGCGGCGGAAGATACCTTTCCTTCTTTGACAGCGCCCCCCCATACAGGTACCAATGCCATGTAGAGTCCCCTGGCAGCAGCTTTGTCCACAACACTTTCTACGAAATCGAAGTATTGCTGCTGCGGTTGGGAAAGGTTGCTTTTCAGCAAGGCGGAATCTCCTTTTTGATTCACGGCAGCCAGTTTTGGGAGCAGCATGGCCTGGATTACATTGAATCCTTTTTCCTGCCGGTCATCCAGGTATTGATCTACCTCTGATTCATTCAGGTTAGTGAAGAGTAACCAACCGGTATCGCCTAACCAGAAGAAAGGCTGGCCATCGGATGTCTGAAAAAAGTGCCCGTCTTTTGAAATCTTCAGGGGCAGGGTTTTACTTTGCCCGAAGCTGAGGAACGGGAAGAATAATACGATAAACAGTGTATTCCATTTCATACTTAAACTATTTGCGACTTATCCATAACACAGCGGGAGACTGTTGCGGGTTATGGAATTTAAAGCTACTGATCTTTTTTTTACTGATCAGATGTCCATCCCGGGCATCTATCCAGCGAGCCATGCCCTTTACACCGGCATCTACTGAGATTTCTGTACCTGCATTACAGTAAATGATGTATTCGTTTCCTTCATTCCGGAGCGCCATTACACCGGGCAGATCCACAGGTTGCATACCCGCAGCCGCTGCCAGGAAGCCGGGTACATCCACTACAGGAATTGCCGGCAGCGAACCGCCTGCCATGAAGACCGCCCATCCGAAGCGGTCGTAGCTGTCTGCTGAATAGATAACGGCTTTGTCAGGATATTTATCCCTGTATTCACGCACTGCCCTGTATACCATTTCTTCACTCGTTTTCTTTGGTTTCAGCAGGCGTGCATGCTGCCGGGGAGCCAGGCTCTGGCCACCCTGGGGTGCGTATGCCTTACCATCCTGCTGATAGTGCCAGTACCGTATGTCAATCAGGTCGATTACATGTGAGTAAACCGGGTTTTGAAGAATACTATCCTGCACATCTTTTGTTGTACTGAGACCTATTATATTGGAATTTGGATGTGCTTTCTTATATGATTCGATGGTATTGATCCAGAATTGTACAAAGTGCAGCGGCCCTGTAAACTCCGCGCCGACCAGTTGTATCACATTGCTGTTTGCACTGAAATTCTCCAGGCACTGGCGGATATAAGCCTGGTGCAATGCACGGCGTACCGGATGCGTGGTGTCGTAGAACTGTGCCGCCATGAAGATGCGCTTGCCGCCTGCATAAGGCGGAGGCTCAGGGAAACCAGTGTTATTCACATTGTTTGCAGGCCGCCAGGGGAAATCTGCATAGTGTGCACCTGCTTCGATGATATTGTGCTGAAAGTAGTTTTCATGAATCAGGAGCCTGCCTTTGGAAGCAAATTCGCGTAAACGGTTCCAGTACCAGGTGTTGTACCTGCTTACATCATATTTGCTCAGGCCATCCCAGGCAGTACCTTCACCACTGCGTGCGAATGGCTGCTCATAGAATGGCGGCCAAACATCACCATCTATACGCAATACCCGCTCATGGTCGTCTCTCCTTCTTTCATACCAGAGACCATAGTTATGATCAAAGGCTACGATATTCTTTTTCTCCATCCACTTTACCACACTATCTATATCATCGGTAAAACCGGTACCGGTGCGGCCGGGAACAAAACGGGTCAAGGCAGGTACTGCCTCTTTTATATCTTCAGGACGGATGCCACCACGCCACCAGGGCTCTTCATGACGACCACCGGTCAGCAATGCTGTATTGCTTACTATTTTCCCATGCTGAATGTGAATAAGCGATTCCGCATGCACCTTGCTTTCTTCTTTTTTGATCGCCACTACCTTAATGCCTTGTGTATTCACTACTACAGGCTTTTGTTTCGCAATCCATTCCTGCAATGTCAGTGCCGGCTCCTTTGATTGTGCAATCAGTGCTGCCGCCTGCTGCGGAGATGGGCTGCTGGATGCTTCGGACGTAGCAGGCATCAACAGTGCCCTGTCCGACACATCCTTACCCAAACGATCTGCCAGCTGTGCATAATACAAACTGCGCGGATTGATATATTCATTTGAATTATTCCAGTATCCATTGCCCTGGAACTGTGCCCAGGCACCGAATGACCAGTTCATAGCTCCTGGCGGTGCAGGACAAATAATTTTTGCAGCCGTACATTGCCACAGCATACTATTGGCTGCAGACCAGCCAGCACCTTGCGCATCCTGCCCCCTGTCAGGGAAACCCAGTGCCTGACCTGTCACCTGCACATTGTCCAGCAACACACCGGAAGCCCAGCTATCCAGGGTTCCACTATAGCTAAAAGGCATCCAGGATTCACATTGCACAAAGGCATTCGGACCCGCCGCACAATATCCTACACCAAAATCATGGTAACCGTATTGTGCATAAATACGCTGGAAAAGGGTTTGCTGTCCGGCAGTAAAAAAGGTATTCCTGCGCTGGCCACCTGTTTCACTCACAGGTGCTAAGGAAATACAATCTTCTACAGTGATCCTGCCTGCGGTCTCCCAGATGGCGACTGCCGAACCGGCAAAATGTTCGAATGAGACCTGTCTGATCCAGCTGTCTGTCGCATTTTCAATGGTAATACCCGTCCAGCGATGCTCTTCATCTTTGGGTCGTTTTTCATCTACGGCAGACACACAACGAAGGTTTTCCACACCCACATGTGTAATCTGCCCAGGCCACTGATAAGCCGTAATAGTAGAGATACCATAGCTTGTATCCAGCGCCGTGGTCAATGGGGCATCCAGCGTTAACTGGTCGCCATGTACCGCCAGCACCTTGCGATCCCAGTGAATTACACGATCTCCGGGCTTCCAGCCTAAAGCGGTAATACCACCTCCAAAATGCTCCATGCCTAATTGTGTGATCCAGGCTTTTGTACAGGGCCGGGTGATTTCTACCCTGTCTCCCACCTTAAAATCCGCCTGTGCTACGGTAATAGTCGTAGCATTGACAGGCACATAAGCATCGATGATATTTACAGTCCTGCTATACTGTTTGTCATGCACACCCGTTATGCGGATGAGTGTTGCACGGTCTGTACCTGCCCCCAGCAGGATAGTCTCCGGGCCACTCCCTCTCAGCACCACATTACTGCCACTGATGCGCAATGTGCCTGCTACCTGGTAAGTACCTTTGTTTAATACAACCGCACCTCCACCTGTAGCAGCTACCTGATCCAATGCTGCTTGTATGTCACCACCCACAGGAACTACTATACGTGCAGGCAGATCAGGAATCGTACTATCTCCTGCCAGGTATCCACAATAAGAATAGTCAGGTATACGATTGCCTAAGGCATCTGGAGTATACTCCAGATGCCCTTCTTTATTAACCGTTACCGGTGGCTGTTGCTTTTGTTGTGCCCCGGCTGTGAGTGACAGGCCACAGGCCAGGGTCCATAATAGTTTATTTTTCATTCCTACGTTTCTTCCAGTCTGCTTCTGCTTTTTTCATATCAATACCGGATGCTGATAAGTAGTTATTGATCCTTCCTTTGTACTTGCCGAACACGGCATGTTTTTGTTCTGAAGTACCTGCATCCATTGCGTGTTCACGGGCTTCTGCCAGCCAGGTCATGATCTGTTGCCGTTGTGCTGCTGTCAGGTCAGGGAGCATATCCAGATAAGCACTGTAAGTAACAGGCAGGATGCTGTAAGTCATACCGTCCTTTACTTTAGTCACCTGTTCCGCTGTTAATACGGAAGAGAGTTTTGAGAGATACCGCTGGTGCAGCTCATGCATGAGTGCTGTATCTTTTTTAGCCTCGTTGTCTTTGATATCCACATATTGCTGTGCGATGATCGCCTGTACCTGGTCATTCTTTGCCGGCTCTTCGATGCCCAGGGTGGATACAATCTTTGCTACACGTTCATTGATGATCATGGCATACGGCTTCTTATCACCTTTGATATCATTGAGGAAATCCTCGATGTTGGTGTAGCCGTCACCATTCTTATCTTTCGCAGCATCGCCGGCATCTTTTGGATTCAGACCATGCTTGGTTTCCCATTCATCCGGCATACCATCACCATCGGAATCCTTGTAGGGTTTGCCCTTATATTCAGGGTATCCGCCTACCTGTGCAATGTCGTAAATGATACCTTGCTTGTAGGAATCAGGTGCCAGTCTGCGCTTGATATATTCACTCCCAATTTTAGATTCGGTGTTTTCTTTGTATTGAATCTTGCCGGTACGCACCTGTTCAATCACTCTTTTATCCACAGGATCGCGCACTGGCAGGGTAGCACCTGCATTGTCCAGTACATACTGATATGCATCGTTCGCAGAGAGGATGGTCATCTTAGGCATCGGAGCCGGATGCTCTACTTTCATATCTGCCATATACTGGCCCGCATTACCCAGGTCTTCTACCTGCACACCTCCATCCCAGTTGTTTTTGGTAATGTTGTCATAGCCTTCCATGATATTACCGCTTACATAGGTTCTGCCAAACTGTTGGTATTTCAGTTTGCTACGGCCTGATTCCGGCTTGATAATACGATGACCTACATTCTCATCCCGTGGCGTGATAGGCCCCGGCTTGAAGTAGTTATTGATGATGTTGAATTGTGAACGGTAATCGCCACCATCTACGGTACGGTGTTTCCAGTTGAATACAACGTTATTCACAAAGTTGAACACACTGAACCAGCCCACTGAAGGGTTACGTCCAGCATTGCAGGCCCAGAGGTTACGGATGAAAGCGCAGTTTTCCCCGCCCAGTGTACTACCAAAGGCATGGTTGTAAGTATCCAATGCTTCTGATGAAATACAGTTTTGAATAGTAATGTTGATGGTGGGAAGTTTTTCTTCAGGGTAACCTTCTCCCGGGTTGTACATATGACGGTACAGGGAGATGTTTTCATCCAGTCCCCAGCTGGCAGAGCAATGGTCGATGATGATGTTGCCGATAGGATTTCCTCCCAGTGCATCGTCACGGCGACCTACGCTTGTTTCGCCCCTGCGGAAGCGCATGTAGCGGATCACCACATCATGTGTATCGATCCAGAAGCTTTCTCCTGCGACACAAACACCATCGCCTGGCGCTGTCTGACCAGCGATAGTAATATAAGGTGCCCGAAGGATAATGGGGGTCTTCAAACGGATGATACCGGCTACATTGAATACAACGGTACGTGCACCACCCTGTTCACAGGCTTCGCGCAGCGTACCGGGTCCATCGTCGGCCAGACTTGTCACAACGTATACTTTCCCGCCACGACCGCCAAAGGTATATGCACCACCGCCTTCAGCTCCGGGGAAGGCGGGGATGCCGGCCTGCGGCAGATCGGTAGGCCGGGAAGCATAAGGTATATATGGTTTGCCATTGCGTGCTTCCTGGGTCACGATGGGCAATGCTTTTTCCCACATTTCGTCAGCGTGCTTTTTAGCACCTTCCAGCATGGAATCACTTACATGCTGTACAGCCTTTGGTATGGTTGGATATTGAGCAAATGCATGATGCCCCAGACACATTGCTGCCAGTATGAAATACTTTTTCATCGGTTATTTAATTTCAGATTATTCGTAAGGATTAAAGGTGCCGCTGTTCCATCCTTGCGTCTGTTCCAGCGATGGGTTCCGTTGTATATTAGATGTAGGTATACCATAAAAATAATAATAAGAAGGATAATTTATAGCCTGCTGTGTATCCAGGTAATCAACTACCGGATTAAAGTAAGTCGTGTAGTCAGTTCCATTGATGTCCAGCTTATCGCGCAGCATGATACCTTCGCCATCCGTTTTTTCCAGGATGGCTACTGTGTAAGGTGCCTTGATGCCCAGTTTAAGGATCCTTCTTTTCTTACCATTCAGCTGATCAAATACTTTATTACGACGCATGTCGTCGTAACGCTTACCTTCAAAAGCCAGTTCTATGCGGCGCTCATTCAGGATTACTGTACGCAGGTCTGCCTGTGACAAACCCGTTTTCAAGCCGTACATATTGTCTGTACCCGGATTGATGCCAGCTCTTTTACGAAGAGCAATCAGCATATCGTATGCTTCCTGGCTACGACCGGTTGCATTCGCACATTCTGCAAGATTGAGCATTACTTCTCCCAGGCGCAGTTCTATCCAGTCAGTTTTGCCCTGCTTGGTATTATCCTTAATTGTAGCTGTATTACAATTTTTGCGGCAATAGAAACCTGTAACACAAGGCTTATTTTTATCGTCCGTCATACCAACATAGTTCCATTGTCTGCGATTTGTTTTATTACTCAGTGGCCAGGTACAGCCATTGTAAGCAATGGTCGCATCAAAGCGCGGATCACGGTTTTTCCAGTAGTATACGGCATCATAACCGGATGCAGCGTCGGTGATAGGCAAACCGTCTTTGGTGGGATATAACTCTACCAGGTCCAGTGTAGGCTGGTAAGAGCCGCCACCGCCATTGGATTCTGAATACGGACGGGCCACATCATCAAATGTACTTGCCTTGTTAGCTCCATCAAATGAACGCAACATGATGACTTCTTTATTACCAGCGCCTTCATCCAGCCAGATATTGGCATAAGAAGAATACAGTGCACAACCATCTATCAGCAGGGTGTCGTATGCATTCCTGTTTGCCTGGTATGCACGCTCCCAGCGGGACTGGTCATTGTCTGGATTAAACTGCGGGCTGGCCCAATATAAAAGCATGCGGCCCTTGATACCTAATGCAGCTCCCCTGGTAATGCGGCCCCTGTCAGCACTTCCCCAGCTGGCAGGACAATTAGTTGCCTTATCAAAGTCTCTCGCGATGGAGTCTATACATTCAGAAGTTTTATTTCTCTTCACAAACAGATCTTCTGTGATCCAATCCTGTGGATGATCCAGGTAGGGTACCCCACCATATAACTTTACCAGCTGGAAGTAGATCCAGCCGCGCAGAAAGTATGCCTGGGATTTGATCTTTGTTTTTGTATCTGTATCCAGGGTTCCCTTTTCAATCTCGGTGAGCAGGATATTGATCTTGCGGATGTAGGCCCAGGCATTGGCAGATGCATTGCCACCATAGAAGTCGTTGATATTGTCGACTGACAGTGTACCATACCATAACTTGGCATCACCGCCATTATAGTCGTCCGCCAGGTCATGGATAGCAGTCGGCAATGTACCGGCCCCCTGCAGGTTCGGCCAGGTAGGCATAGCCAGGTCATAGAGCCTGTTCAGGTACAATGTAGCTGTAGATTCATTATCCCAGGTAACCTCATCAATACCTGACAAGTCTGTTTTGTCCAGGATTTTGGAGCAGGAGCAAAGCCCCAGTAGCAGGAGGATGTATATATAGTTGATCTTACTTTGCATACTTGTTGATTTTACAAACTCAGGTTCAGGCCGAAGGTATATGTACGAAGTGCCGGATAGTCTATCGCCAGATTTGTAGCCGGATCTTTATAAGGCTGATGGTTGATCAGCACCCACAGGTTAGAACCAGTGATGAACATCCGCAGTTCAGGGATCTTCCATTTTGCAGACAACTCTTTAGGCAGGCTGTAGGACAATTGTGCATTGTTCACACGCATGGCGGTTGCACTACGCACCCAGAAATCGGAGATTTCGCTGATGAGCGGAGAGTTGATGAGCGGATATTTTGCATTAGGATTATCGGGTGACCAGGAGTCTTTCCAGATGCCGAGTGCGCGGGCATTTTCGGTTGGAGGCGTTCTTGCTGTTTTATCATATGCTTCGTAGCCACCTACCTGCAGACTGATATTGAAACTCAGCTTCAGGTCTCTCCAGCCTGCACCCAGGTTGAAGCCCAGCCCGAAGATGCTGCTGCTTCTTGGTGCGATGCGGGTCTTATCGTTTGCATCTATCTTACCATCGCCATTGATGTCTTCGTAATTCATATAACCAGCTATGAGCGGGTTACCATCGATGGTCCATCCCGGGTGTGACAGCAGAAAGTCTTCTGCTTCTTTTTGCGTACGAACAATGCCTGTGGATTTATAACCTTCCATACCATTGTCCGTTCTGCGGCCTATTGGATTCTTCCAGGCAGTATCGCCGGCACCATAGTATTTACGGATGACTTTATTATCGCTTACCCCGAAGTTGATGGATGCGAAATATTTGAAATCTTTATTGATCGTACCATTATAACCAAGGCCAGCTTCCAGTCCCCATGATTTCAGCCTGCCATAGTTCTGATCTGAAATGGCAACACCAAAAGTGGTGGGCACAGTACTGGTAGGCTGTTGCAACATATCGTAGTTGTAACGGTGCCACAGGTCTATCGCAAAGTTGAATTTTGAATTGAAGAAGGTACCATCAAAGCCCAGGTTTTTGTAAAGGGCCTTTTCCCAGGTGATGTGTTCATTGGGCACATCATTGTTACTCAAACCGCTGGTATAGGTGCTGCCAAAGAGCATCCCTGTCGTTTGGGTATATCTTTCTTTGTATTGATAATTCCTTACCGCATCATTACCTGTTAAACCTACCTGGAAGCGAATCTTCAGGTCGTCGATGAACTTCACGCCGCGATGGAACCAGTCTTCCTGGGAGATTCTCCAGCCTAATGCGACAGAGGGGAAATAACCCCAGCGGGAATTTTTGGGGAAGTTAGGCGAAGCATCTGCGCGGAAAGTAGCTTCCAGCAGGTACTTTTCAGAGAAGCCATAGTTCAGGCGGCCCAGGTAACTCACACGACCGGTTTCGCCTGCAGAACCACCGTTGTCATACAATGATTTATCCTGGCTGAAGGCAAACAGTTCATCAATACCGGGAATAACCACTGTTTCGCGGCGGGTATTGAATGCATCATTCTGTGATTCCCCCTGTTCGGCTACAAGCAATAAGTTGATATCGTGCTTACCAAATGTGCGGGCGTAAGTCATCATTTCATCCAGCTGGTAGTTGGATGAACCGCCATAATTTTCCAGCATCACGTTCCCGTTTTTGATGAATGTAGTAGCGTTGGTAGCTGTGGTCTGATTGGTAAAGATCACGTTCTGGGAAGTCACGTGTACACCTTCCCTGACAAAGTTGTAGAGGTAGTAAGGTACATAGTATTCCTTCCCGAAATCAGTGCGGGTATTGCGTCCGTATTGTACACGGAAGGACAGGCCTTTGATGGCTGGCAGTTTATAATCCAGGGCAGCATTGATGGTCTGGCCCTGTGATTTGGTTCTGGCATAACTACCTGTTTTCACCAGTTCTGAGGGGCTCCAGCCGGGTACGGAGGAATACACGGGTTTACCGTCTATATACATGGGCACCCATCCTGGTGTGAGCAGCAGTGCACTCACGGTTGCGCTCATCTGGTCTGATTGCTCAGTAGTGCCGGAAGCAACTGTTTTAGGCGTAGGCCTGTTTACAATAGTGTTGTCTGTAGCAAAGGAGATGGTAGCTGTCAGGTTATCCACAATTTTAGCATTGATACCCAGGCGCACTCCGTATTTGTTGCTATACAGATCTCCTACGTTCCCATCCTCTTTATAGTAGTTGGCACCGGTGAAGAAGGTTACTCTCTCACTACCACCGCTTACATTGATAGTATGGCGGGTAAGGTGTGATTTTTTCCAGACATCGTCAATCCAGTTGTAGTTGTGGGATCTGAGATAACTCAGCTCATCGTCGGTGTAATATTTTGCAGTGTTAACATCTTTGAGGCTGGTGTACTTGTTATTCAGCATCGTAGCATGGTCAAAGCTATTGAGCATTTCAGGAATGTAGGTGGCATTGGAAAGGCCGTAAGAACCAGCATAGCTGATACGAGGCTTACCGGGTTTCCCCATTTTTGTTTTTACCAGTACTACACCGTTTGCACCTCGGGCTCCATAGATGGAAGCAGCGGCATCTTTGAGGAAGGAAATGCTTTCCACCATGGTTGCATCCAGGTTATCAAAGTCTGCTTTTGTCATCTGGAAACCGTCTATTACATAGAGCGGATCGGTAGATGAACCGGTGGCAGCCCAGGTGACAGGGTTCCGAATGGTGAGTGTAGTCGTGGAGCCCGGGCGGCCGGATGACTGGTTGATAGATACGCCTGGCACCCTGTTTTGAAGGGCAGTAGCCAGGTTGGCTACAGGCAGATCTTCTACTTCGGCCGTATTCACCACAGCAACAGAGCCCAGTACATTTGCACGCTTTTGCGTACCATAACCAATGATCACGGTTTCATTCAGGGACTTTATGTCTTTTTCCAGGAAAGCATCAATCGTCTCCTGTTTGTTGACAGCAATTTCCTGTGTGATGTAACCGATGAGGGAGATGACGATGGTAGAATTTTCATGGACTTTTAAAGTATAGGATCCATTGGGAGTGGTAGTTGTTCCTTTGTTACCTACTTTAACACGAACCGTAACTCCTGGAAGTCCGGATCTTTCATCAGCGTCATAAATTTTCCCTTTTAAGATGATTTCTTTTGCCGGTGCAGCAGGTGTGGTAATCTGCTGGGCAAAGGCCGTGGAACATAGCAATAGCAATCCTGTTATCCTGATCAGGATACATGGTAGATTTTTAAACATTGCCCGTATTATTTAAGGCATATACAATGAGGGATAGTCAGCACATGGTGGTATGCCTGTAGCAGGCATACGGCCCTACAATTTTAATGGGTGGTGTTCCCTGTTTTTATCCCTTGTGAGAAATTAAAATCCCTGTACAGCGCTGCCGTACTACGATTTTGTGGAAGTAATATTCAACAATGAGAACCTTACCCTGAGATGGTGATATTCATACTTTTTCATACCTGATGGAATTTTATACAAATTTTCAAATTAGATAGCAGGGCGCGGGCTGCCATTGGTTTATGGGCCAGTCTACAGTAAAAAAACGCCGCTCATAATCATGGAAATTACACAAACTGCAGGTGTATCTTCGGTGTCTTACTGACACTAATAGATGCCAAGCTACAGAAAAGTTTAGGCAAAAGAATGGATCAGGGGATTTTTATTTACGCAATCGTTGCCGGAAATGATCAGTGGAGAATTCGCTTCGCGTAGAAGCACGAAGAAACCGACGTATAAAAAGCCTTCGGGGAATTGGGCGGTACCATCAGGCACTCAAAATAAAAGAGCGTGTACCTGTGATACACGCTCTTTGTCTGGCGGCGAAGCTGCCTGGATAAGGCAGCGTATCACTCTTTGAAGGCACGGGCTATGGATGTTGTGGTCGGATTGGGAGATGAGTAGCCATAGGCGCACAGGGCTCCGTTTCCTTTACAACCTGTTGGCGGGTTATCTTTATCGAAAGTAGCTCCCAGATAATCATACGTGTATGGGTCATACCAATAAACGAGAGACCTGAAAGATTTAGCTGCCTGTGTGGCGCTAATGGTTACAATGGTTAGTACTGCCGCTAATGCAGTAAGACGGATGTGTTTCATTTGGTTTGCGATGTTAAAGTTTGGCGTATGTGATTTAATTAGTTGTTGTGATTCCAGATACTATTCTGCGCTAGTTGTATTAATGCTGATTTGATATTCGGTATTTATTTCGCAGCAGCCAGATGCCCGCCATGCATAGTATAAAGCAAGCGGCATCAAACCATACATGTGCATTCCAGCTCATACTGCTGATGATTCCCCCACAGGTGCAGGGTAAGGTACTGCCACTACTCAGCAAAATTCCCAGGTATGCCAGGAATCCGGCAAAGAGGATAGCGCTTGCAATGAAAGCGGTCATGCGAAAAGCAGTGATCAGAAACATTCCTGCGAGCAATACTTCTCCTATTGGCAATGCCCAGGATACAATTCCAGACCAGGATGCGAGCAACGGCCAGGGTGAAATACTCAGTTGGTATCTGAATGTGGTGTGCTCAAATAGTTTATTTAATCCTGTGTACAAAAACAATATGACGAGTAAAGACGCAATGATTTCAATAAGCAGTTTATTTTTCATCTTTCATAACATTTCATGAGTATATGGAGGACACAGATTCTCTTTTAGCATTGCAGAAAATACGTCTCACCGCGTATTATTCATACTATACTTTGGCAACAAAACAGGAAGCACCATTCATTGGCAGGCTATGTCCCGCCTGGCCTTTCTCAGGTACAGTTTTAATAAATAATACACATAACACATTGCTCTTTGCTGAGAGCATCAATCTTTGAAAATAATAATACCAGGGGAATTGAATTGGCTATTGAGACTCTTTGGCTACTTAATGCTAAATGCTGATACTTGATTCTGTTGTAGTCACATTACATTCATCCTGGTTATTTGAGTTCTTATGTTCTTTAGCAGACCTGTTTGTTAGATGCACGGTTCAGATTTTCACGTCTCATAAAGTGGGGGGGCCGACAAAAGTTTTACATAACTTAGTAAAATTAGGGAATAATTTGGATACGGCGATAATTTTTCTACGTAAAATAACAGTCATTTTGCGCTTATCATTTTGGTTTTTATCAAGCTGCAAAATGCAATGGATTGCGGGAAAGATCATCTAATGGGCTACCACTACATTTGTATAAAAACTATAATCTTTTGACCGGGTAAACAACATATACATTCCTGACGGAACCCCACTCACGTCAATAGTTACAGTCAATCCATCCAGCGCCATTTCCTTTTCATACACCGTAATACCATTATAACTTACTAATGAAATCACCGCTTTTGCACTCACCGCAGGTACATATTTTACTGTGAGATTCGTACTTGCCGGATTAGGGTAAATCTTGTCAAACATACCAGTAGATATCGCTGTCCTGGTGAGTACTACCGATGCTATATTTGGATTACCCGCCTGGTCTGTCGCGGTACTATCAGGAATCTGCACACTCAACCTGCCATCATGAATCGGAGTCACTATTGCAGTGATCAGATTATTGCGCACACGATCAAAATCAGATAAAGTAGCATTTTCAACTATGATCCGGCTCACATCAAATGTGCTGATCGCTTCACTGAAACTGATGCTAACTGTGAAAGGTGCTGACACAGGACTTCCCACCGTAGAAAAAATACCGGATGTAGGCCGCGTCATGTCATAATAAACTTTACTATTGTCTGTAGTCGCATTAATCACATTCAGGGTATCACCCGCTTCATCTACATAAGCTACACTGAACAATATTTCTCCCTCAATATCAGTATCCGTCATCGTCCAGGAAGCAGCATATTGCAGGTAAGACACAAAAGAAGGGCTAACCTTATGGCCGGCAATAGTAACCTGGGGGGTTGGGAGGTCACTGCTGGCAATAAAGGATAAAGTTACAACATCCCCCAGTTTGGCAAAGGATGTATTCTCATTGTTAGACACTATATTAACATTGCTTACTACTCCAGAAGCGCTTGTTTTAGCAAAGCCCTGTGCGATGGCATCAGCAAATACAAAAGTTAGTATAAAGCATGATAAAATGAGCCTGTGAGCTATGGTTTTTCTTATTAAAAATCGGTCCATTAGGATAGGGATCTCCGGTTTTTCAGTTAGTAGGATAAAATTATAAATAATTATTTAAAGAAAATAATAATATGTCGATAATAAAACCAGTAAAACGCGATACAGGCAAGGATTAGGAGGCAGGAAAAGTACCTTATTCTTTGTATTTCAATTGATAACAATAAAATCAGGGCAAAAAAGGATTTTTGACAAAAAAACAGGAAAAGACAGGGCTAATTAAAGCATAATGTCCTTGATTTAGTTCCGGTTGTCTATTAACAATTATATTCATACTTTAACAAGTATCCAACCATCCATCTTAATTGGTCTTTAAAACTATTATCGGTACTTTTGCGCACATGACGAACAAGGTTATATTACTGGTGGATGATGATATTGATGATCAGGAACTATTTGGTGAAGCGATGTCTATAGCAGACAGCTCCGCTGTTTGTCACTTCGCATCTGATGGTGAAGAAGGCCTGGAATTACTGAAAGACAATTCCATGGATGTACAACTGATCTTCCTGGACCTGAACATGCCCAAAATGAATGGCAAACAGTTCCTGGAAATCATCAAACAAAACGAACAACTGGAAAAAATCCCTGTCGTTATCTTCACTACCTCACTCAGGGAAAAAGACGGCCTTGAAACCGCTGCATTGGGAGCCGCTCATTTTATGACCAAACCTTCCAGTTTCGGAGAACTCGTGAAACAGTTGGAAGGCGTATTGGAAAAAGCCCTCGGATAAACTTCACTTACCTGTAAGTAACTAAAATTTTATGGGTTGTTAACCTGCATAAGTTTGCCTTATTAAACATAAGCAAGCATGAAAGTATTGAATCCTATCCTTTGGATACTCCAGGTTTTAACAGGTCTGCTGTTTCTTTATTCCGGATACATGAAGCTATTTACTCCTATCGCACAACAGGCTGCTATGTATCCTTGGACCGGACAGGTAGCCCCCGCATTCCTACGTTTTATGGGCATTATTGACCTCCTGGGTGGTATCGGCATACTCATTCCCTTTCTGAGTGTTTATGCTGCCAGCGGGATAGTATTACTCATGATCAGCGCTTCGGTTTTCCATATCTCCAGAGGCGAATCCAGCGTGATCGGGTTTAATATCGCTATCGCGCTTATTGCCGCTTTTATTGTATGGGGAAGGAAGAGACTGGCATAATGCCAGTCCCTTCATATCCTTGCTGTAACCATAATATGAAAAGTGATTTCATAAATTCCGTCAGCCGGGAACTTAATCGAATGCGCCACCCCTTGCATATCTGCCGCTTAATACACTTCCAGCGCATCTTTTCCAGGTAATGCAGGAAATGGCTGGTGAGGCTCAGTCTGATACCAGTATACTACTGATGATAAATCAGACTGCTGTTTTAAATACCTTCCACCACTCCGCCAGCCCAGATCCTGGATCGTCACCCGCAGGTCCTTGTCAAATCTCACAGGATCCACAATATGCCAGCGGTACATGCCAAAACGCTGACGTGTATGATAATCATTGTCCGGACGGATCACCTGGTGCAACCCGCTGTATGGTGTACAAAAAGGCACATATTTACCATTCCGGTCAAAGTTGTAAGAACCACAGAAATAGTCTTCCGTACCCGTACCACAGATAGTAGGGAATTGCTGATCTCCATCCATGAAAAACTTGATTTCACCTTCTCCCCACCAGCCATTATTATTCACGCCGACTGCCAGGAAAGTACCCACATACTGCCCTTTCCCCTGGATATTGTCTACGAGTACATAATCACCACTGGTATCAGGATTTGCCCGGCGAAACTGCGCATGAAAATAAGCCTCATCTGAGGGTACATCCCTCAACTCATAATCTACCTGGTAATAAAGCGTCATCTGCTCTGTATGGATGTTTTCCATAGTTATGCGGCACTTCTTCCTGAACGGCATCTGCCAGTAGCTATTAAAGGCACTGCCGGGATTCACACATACAGGTAAGGAGGTCAGTGGTGCATATTCATTCCAGGCCATGCCGAAGAAATCACCAACAGGGCATTCTACTGAAGGGGTCTTCTCATCGTCCCAGTAGATGCGCAGAATGCTGTAGCGCCATACACCTGTCGGTGTCATCCAGATGTGCTGTATAGCACCGGAACCGCTTATTTCGGCCAGTGTAAATGTCTGGCCCGGCTTAATAATGATGAATGGATTGACTTTCCAGCCCTGGCCCAGATCGCGGGCTGCATCAGAAGCATTGGCTGTGTTAAGAGGAGCATTTTTGGAGGGCAATGCCATGCCTCCCTTACCTTTCTCACCAGTCAGGTTTTCAGGACTGATGCTACGTGTTTTTGCATTGGAGAGGCGGTACAGATTGTCAAGACCCTGGGAAGAAACCCGGAGGCTAAAAACTACTATTAAGAGTAACAATAACGGGAACTTTCTCATACATGATTATTTGTATGAGAAAGTTACTGTTTTTATTGGCGGATGTCAAGCTGTGAAATCTGTATACGCATACTGTCTGACTCTTCTTCTTCCTCATCTTCTTCCAGGCGACCTCCCTGTATAAAGGTCAGCTTCGTACTGCCGGCCTCACCTTTGGGGTAGAAGGCCAGTTGACCATAACTGGCTACCACATAGGCAGTCGTATTATTCTCTGCCAATGGTATGAGCAGCCCAAAACAGAGATTGGTGAACATACCTGAAGACCATTCGTTAGTACCTGCAAGTATCACATATTGCTGACCATTGATGGTACAGGTTTCCATCGGAGAACCGGCCCAGTTGAGGTATCCACAATCATTGATCGTACTGCCGCTTTCATCAATGATGCGGGTGATCTGCTTTTTATTGACAGTAATGGTACTGATACCCGGTTCGAACTGTTCTTTAAATTCAAACTTATAGGTAATATCATACCCCGGAATGTGGAAAACTGAAACCCGGGTGGTCGTACTATCCCCGGTGATATCCTCATCGTTGTGAGTGAATGCAATACTGCTTGAAGTGAAAGGATATTTCGCCTTTATAAAGGCATCTGTTTGTTTGGCAGCAATGACTGTATCGAACAGTACTTTTACTCCTTCCTGTACTTTTTTGCTCTCGAATGCGGCTGCCGAAGTGGCTGAACCGGATGTAGTCGTACTGGTTTCCGTGGCCGTTTCTTCTCGTTGTGATGTCTTGTTTTCCTGATGACACCCTGCTATTGCAAGCGCCATTAGGATGCTGATTCTTCTCATAGATTTTATTATAATAGGGATTTGTACAGATCGTAATTCTCCCGGTCGAAACATACAAAGATTACCTTTTCAATTGTATTATTTTTTTCGGCAAAATCCCTTACTGTAGTGATAGCTATTTGTGCAGCCTTATCTTTTGGAAAGCGGTAAATACCTGTGCTGATATTAGGAAACGCGATGGTTTTCACATCGTGTGCCACAGCCTGTTCCAAACTGTTGCGATATGCATTGGCCAGTAATTCTTCTTCTTTAGCTTTGCCATTCCATACAGGTCCTACTGTGTGAATGACGTACCTGGCAGGCAGGTTCCCTGCGGTAGTGGTCACCGCTTCTCCGGTGGCGCATTGGCCCTGGCGGGCCACGATCTTCCGGCAATCTTCAAGTATAGCCGGACCGCCGGCGCGATGGATGGCACCATCGACCCCTCCACCGCCCATCAGGGATGTATTAGCTGCGTTTACAATTGCATCTGCATGAACTTTAGTGATGTCTCCCTGGATGAGTTCGATTTTCATTGGCTCAAAATTATGAACAAAAAGAGGTTGTATCAAAAGTAATTTGAAGGCATTGAGAATTAAAAAAACAAGAATTCTCTCTGCCAATGCATCCGGATTAATTCCCGGAATTTACTTTTGATACAACCTTTTTTAATTACGTTGATATGTTCCCATCAGGCTGCCCTGACCTATGATATGCCCTTGCATCGCATCCTGCAACTCCTGCCGGGATGCACCTGCCGGCAGATCCAGGTCTGTATCCAGGGCAAACAGGTAAAAAAAGTAACGGTGTGACCCATTTGGCGGACATGCTCCATGATATCCTGTCTTACCCGCGCCATTCTTACCACTGATGCCCGGTCTGCCACCCTCTGCTATATCTGGCACAGGGTCTATATTCCATACCAGCCAGTGGTCAAAAGTACCCTTAGGGGCATCGGGATCCTCCGCTATCAGCGCCATGGTAATCGTACCTTCAGGAATGCCTTCTATATGCAATGGCGGACTCACTTCATCACCATCGCAGGTATACTTAGCCGGCATAGCACCTTCATGTTCGAAGGCTTTACTGCTGATCTTCATTTCCTGTACTTCCATAACAAACTGTTTATGGAATATACCATCAACAACGTGCCAGATCTATTGCTAGGGCCGTTTGAGCAGCCGCCATTCTGCCTGTTGCCAAAGAGAACTGCCATGTGTAGCGGTCACATAGAGGCGGTAAAACTTATACGCCTCCTGGTTGGAGAAGGTATACTTAACAGTCAGAAAACGGGAACCAAAGTTCTGATCTACCCGCTTATCCAATACTACCCAGTCTGTTCCATTGTTGGAACCTTCTATTGTCCAGTCTTTAGGATCACGGTCAGGTGCATCGTTTGCCGATGTCATTGTATAAGCACCAGTGGTCTGCGGCGTAGCAAATTCAAGCATTGCCCACACTGTAGAGAAGCTGCCTAAGAGGAACTTCGTATTGATGTTGTTATCGATCAGCTTAGGCGAATTCTCGTTACCATTACTGGTATTTTCGTACTGTGTAGTGTACCTGATATTCTGACTGGTGATGTCTGTTTCTATCAGTTTGGAAGGATCCAGCTCCAATACAATCGTACGCTTCGATGAATCCAGCAGATGGCGGGTCGGATCACTCAGCTGAATGGCCAGCACCGGCTTGTTATTCACATTGTTTAAAAGAGAAGCCGTTTTCACTGTAAGATTAAATTTAGCCACATTTGTGTTCGCCGGGAAACTAACAGAAGCTGGTAAGGTATAATCTGTTCCTGATGCCAGTAAGGTGGATCCGGCAAGGGTACCATTGTCTATAAGCGCCTGTGCCGTATCAGGTGTGGCGGACAGGTTGATAGTAAATGCACTTCCTGCCGTACCCCCCAGTGTAACACTCACCGGCAGGGTCACTTCTGTATTGCCTAATGTATGATCAGTACCATCCGGTTCCATCAGCACACTCCCCGCTTTCGTGAAAGAGAGATAGTGAATTTCTGATGCACTTATTACCTTATCTGTATGAATCAGCACAATCGCCAGCTGCCCTTTCAGGTCCAGGGTATTTGATTTCGTGGCATCAGAAAGTCGTATTGCCAAAGCCAGATCGCGACCATAATATCGCTCTATCGCCTGCATACTTACCTTCAGCGGAATACTGAAAGTATCCAGCCCGAAGCGGATCTCCGCACTACGTGGCAGGGTATAGTAAGACTCCTCCAGCAATACCGCATTTCCCAGTGTCTGGTTATTGATCAGCGCATTGACGGTATCGTTATCCACACCTATATTCACGGTAAAGAGCTTCGGTGTTGCAGCGGAAAATACAAGTCTGACAGGGATCGTAATATCATCTGTCGCCTTGGTATACTCACCTGGCCCGGGTATATTCACAATGCCATTCTCACTGCTGATCGCGACACTGACAGGACTTAACTGTTCATCTTTAAAGCGGTCATTTTTCTCACAGGCAAATAAAAATAACAGCAGAAATATATAAGGACGCATAGCAGTCTATTTATTTGTTAATATCTACATAAGAAGTGACCCATACTCTTCCATCCAGGTCCCATTTGGTATCGGCAGCTATCTGCAGCCAGTTCAGGATCTGACGCACCGGATCTACAGGCTGTGGTACCAGCTGCGCCAGGTTACTGGCACTACTTGGACACATCAGGTCACTGAAGTCATCCCATTTATAACTGCCATTGATCCTGAAATCATGTGCCCATTCACTCTGGTCTTTAAATACACCTCCATACCCGTCTTTGCATGACCAGTAGCCTACCAGGTAATCGTGATAAGGATGCGATGTGGGCAGTTCTGCAGCACATACATACTCACTGATCACATTGTCAGGTAGCGCTGCCTTCCAGAATTTCACCTCTGTGATATAAGCATCCATCCAGCGGTTATTCACTATGTTGCCCGGCATGTAACCTAATGTAAGCGGGGCATCTGTATCGAAATTGCCATAATTGGTGATATCTGCCTCTGTGTTGAAATTACCATCTGTAAACAGGCGCAGGAATCGCTTGTCATCCCTGTTCACAAACACCGCTGCTATATCATGCCACTTACCGTCACTGATATTGCTGGCGGTAGCCATATTAAAACCGGCCCCGTTCTGACCGAAGTGTACACCCCAGGCATTTACTTCCAGCGAGATGTTCCAGCCTGTATTGTTCCACCAGTCCAGCGACATGTTGTTGCCGATGACGGAAGGATATGTGTAGGAATAGTCACCAGCCGAAGTTTTGTTCTTTTTAATCTTCAGTTCTATCGTTGCTTCCGCATCCTTGCCCAGGTTATAATCTTCCTTACCACTGTCGATGGTGGCATATACTGCCGTTGCCGCGGTGTTACCATACAGCCGCACCGCTTTGCCGGTATAACGGTTACCCGTATATGGTCTGTCTAAGAAACTGGTAGCATAACGGGGAGAATAATAAATTGTGAAGGTATTCACCTTGGTATTGCTCAGGATTGTGCCATCATCCTCCGAAGGATCAATAGTATAAGGACCGCCATTACCGGCTGTGATAATCACCAGCCAGTCTTCAGCAGCATAGGTCTTCCGCTGCTTCAGCGCGGCCATGATCTTCCCGATATTTTCATCTGCCTGTAAGATGGCCGCCTTATATTCGGGCACACTCACATCATATCCATACTGGCGGCCTGCCAGCTCTACCTGCGAGAACTGACCAAATACCATACTGGCAGTATCTATGGTCAACTCCTGCAGGATAGCCTGGGTTGCGGCTGCATCATCATCCGCATATGTCTGGTTGACATCTGTATCCGTTATTAAGAATTGACCCAGGCTATCAGAGGAGCTGTATGCTGCAATACGGAACTTAGGCTCTCTTTCTTTGATATATTTAAAAAATACAGGGTATGCCTGCAGGTGGTTGTTGCTGAAATCAGCTTTCGTCACACCATGTTTTTCCTTGTGTACGCCCGTGAGCAAATCTGCCCACCCCGTGCTACGCAAAGCAATGGTATCACTGATGCTATTCCAGGAATAGACGGCATGCTCTGACAACGCCAGCAGATTGGGAGCTGCAGCATCCCTCACCGACTCTCCCCTGGCCCCGTCTATAGTCAGGAACAAAATCTTTGGAGTACGTGCAATCGTACCTGTGCTGTCATTATAGTCTTTCTTGTCCAGCATACGGTCATAGCCTTTGTTGCAGGCCATAAAGCCGACCAGTAGCAGGAGGATGTATATTCTGTGCTGCATAATTGACCTTTACTTAAAGAGTAACCTTACTACATTCGAAATTTCTACCCTGTTGAAGCGACTAAAGATCCCTGTGATGAGGGTCTGTGTCTGCCCGGAAGAATTAGTGGTTTCGAAGATCCGCGTGAGACTGCCACTAAAATCTGCCGTATTGTTATATCCTGCCACCAGCGAGCCATCAGGGTTCAATACCATGAACCCGCTGCGGTGTACATTGCCATACTTATTGAAATAACCACTTACTACTATCAACCCGTTATTCAACTGCTGGGCTAACCTGTAACTCACATCTGCCGCCATCGGTAATGATACCAGCTGAGGATCTACCGTACCATCCGGTTTCAGCATCACCAGCCCCTGGTGATCTACCCCGTCGAACTTCCGGAATATACCTGACAGCATAAACCGTTGCGTGGTAGCATTATAGCGGATACTGGCAATCTGGTTGTCGGCCCCCGCACCACCAAACCCCGCATCGAGACTGCCATCCGTATTGATGCGGGCAATGTATGGAGCCGGATCACCATTGTAATGAGTAAAACGACCTACAATGATCAGTTTTCCATCATCCTGCATAAACGCATCGCTGATAGGACCATTCGGACCATTATTACTTCTATGCAGTGTAGTATTATAATTGAATGTAGAATCCAGTGAACCATCCGGGAAGAAACGGATCAGGTTCCTCACCGGCACACTGTCTACCACCAGCGAATCCCGCTCATGCAGATAATCTGATACACCATACACATACTGCTCGTAATAACTAAATGAACCAACCGCTGTAATCTTATTTTCATGTACAAATACTTTGTAGATATTGCCATCAGTACCGCCATTAAATGCAGGCACCGTATCTTTTCCTTCGAATGTGTTGACAACAGTGGAATCTATCGAACCGTTTGCATTCAACACCGTAATGTTGTGCATTTCTGCGAGGTGAATATCATACGAACCAAAACTGCCACCCACTACCAGCTTGCCACTGGGTAGCGTACTGATAGAACTGAGTGAACCATCTGATCCCCTGCCTGATTGCAGCGAGCGATCTATCTCCCCGTCTTTGGAGATGAGTACAATGCGGCCTATGGGTTTTACCACACCTTTATGTTCATAATCCAGGAAATCGCCGATCAGCAGCATACGACCATCAGAGAAGCGGTATACATCATTCACCCAGCTGCTGGCACCTACTACTCCCTTCCAGGCTGGATCAATGTCCAGGTTAGCCTTTACTTTGAATACAGGCCCAATGAACACCTGGTCGCCAATGGATACACTGGTCACACCGGTGCTGGCAGTGACAGGTACTTTCACCCGGATGCCGGTTGAATCTACTGCTACTATTTCGCCCGCTTCACCATTGAAGTTGAAGTGGATACTATCCTTGTGCGGCAACAAACCTTTGCCTTTGAATGTGATGACAGTACCTACCGTCGCTTCTGATGGTGCAGGAGCATCTGTGCTAAGTGTGACCCCCAGAGGGTCACGTCCCCCGGCATAGGGATCCGGATAGACTTTGTCGGTTTTGCGGCAGGCACTGAGCGTTATGCTGACAGCCAGTATATATGCGAGTATTTTCATATCGTGTTCTATTTTTTATCAACCGCCGGTTTGCATTACAGAGATCATATCGTTCACGAATGCTAAAATGTCAAAACCAAAGTAATAATGATCTTTATCCAGCGCATGAACCACCCCATTGTCAGTAATAATATTGGTAGATGATACAAATGCCGTATTCCAGTTATCAAGCGGATAAGTGAGATCCGGTATGTAGGACAAGGTTAACTGCCGGTAGCCCACATACTTTACCCCATTGTCATCTGCGTAGACTACACCAATATTCATCGTGGTATTATTCCAGGATAAATAGTCCTGGCCCGGGTATATGGATTTCAGACTGAAGTCTATCTGCGGAAAATCCTTCAGCTGGTTCGCTCCACGAAACATATAGCGCTGCAGGTATTTCTGCCATACCACCTGTGGTACATCTGCCAGGGTTTTGATCGTATCATAACCGTACCTATAGAGATTGGTATTGAGCGTCTGTACCAGGTTCATGATACTACGGTCAGTAGGTGCAAAAAAAGTAAGTGTATCCGATGTAAATACATCTTCCATACCAGAGAGCCGTACCACCTGCGCTACTGAATCAAAGAAAAAAGGCACCGCATCCAGATACGCCAGGGTATTGCCTTTGAAATGCGGATCCTGGGTACCGGAATCCCGGTAATATTGGTCCTTTTTACAGGCGAATAAGCTCATCAGGATGAGCGAAGAAAATAAGATCATTCGCAGCATAAGACATGTTTTATCTTAACCAGTAATTATTTAATTGCATGTAGGGATTGTTATCCAGCGAAGCTGTAGATATAGGCCAGGTCCATCCGCCATTATCAAACTGCGATTGTGTCAATGCATTATAACACCAGTTTGTATTTGTCACCCTCCCTGTTCTTACCAGGTCGAAGTAATAGTGTCCTTCCATCATCAGTTCCTTTGCTCTCTCTGTAAAGATTGCCTCCTTCAGCGCCGAACCACCAGCGCCCTGGTAAAGCGTTGTTTTCGCCCTGTCCCTGATCAGGTTCATCATACGGATCGCTTCTGCATCTTCGCCCAGTTCTGCCAGCGCCTCCGCCCTGAGCAGTATAGCTCCTGCATAACGCAGTACTATGAGGTTGTTATCCACATTCACGTCATCATTCCCCTGCTCATACACACTATTGTATTTTAAGAAAAGGAAGGTTCCGTCGTTGGCAAACATCTGGGAGTCAAACCACATCTCTATACGTGCATCCGGTACACCTGTCGGATACAAGCGGCGCAGGTAATCGGCCCTGAAATAACAAAAGCTGTATTGGTGGTTAGCTGCCGGACGTTTGTAAGGATAGTGCACCACCAGCTCTGAAAGGTCATTCCACTTTTCAGATAAGGTCTCACCATAGTTGGAGCTGATCACGATATCAAAAAGACTCTCTTTACTCCGCCCTTTGAAAATGGTGAATGACTGATCGATTGGCAACAATTCGTAAGCGGCACTCTGGATCAGTTCATTGCCCAGGTCTGCTGTAGACCTGTAGTATTGCTGCGCATTCGCTTTGTCAAAGCCCGCATTCCACATATTCATTTCCATAATGAGACCAATGGCAGCACCTTTGCTGGCACGCGCCCCCCTGTTCGCAGGGTCTGTAAATGTCCAGGGCAGGTTGTCCATCACACCACTCAGATCCGCAATACAATTCCTCATCACCGTTACCATTTTTTCTCTTGGCAGCGGTGCCTCATGATAGGCATCCGTATAGTAGGCCACATCGCCCCAAAGCCGTACCATGGTCCAGTAAGCCAGGCAACGCATGAAGGTAGCCTCTGCCTGGAACTCCAGTTTCTGTTCATTGGAAAGGTCTGGAATCACCCTGCGGCCTACTTCGTATTGGAGGATATTACAGGCCTGTATAACGCGGTAAAATGGTTTCCAGTCTGACAGGTTCGCCAGGTCAAAAATGTTCCAGAAATCCTTGCCTGATGGCGTGTAAATCAATGGCAGCAAATCGTTCTTGGCTGCAT
The DNA here is from genome assembly GCF_003412465.1 of Chitinophaga silvisoli. GTDB lineage: Bacteria > Bacteroidota > Bacteroidia > Chitinophagales > Chitinophagaceae > Chitinophaga > Chitinophaga silvisoli. The sequence goes on along the minus strand of NZ_QTJV01000001.1, from coordinate 390,428 downwards.
ACTCCACGAAACTACGGTCATTGCCATCGTTCTTCTGCGGTGAATAGCCCAGCATACCGCCCCTCACCTCTCCTGCTACGGCGTATAGTGGACAGGAACCTACAACGTCTCTGAAAAGGCCATAGATGTCCCACATATTATCTTCCACATCGCCCGCACTCTGGAAGAAGGCGTTGCCGGACAATCTGTCAAGTGCCTTTACATCCAGGAACTTCTTACAGCTCCCCTGGGTAATCAATAGTAAACAAGCGATGAGATATATCCTGCGATACATATTCGTTCTCATTTTTAGTGTGTTAGAATTCTATATTCACCCCGAAATTGTACGTGCGCGGTACGGGATAACCGCCGGACTGATCACGTCCCAGCGCGGATACATTCTCCGGGTTAGGACCGCTGTAAGGCGAGAAAGTGACCAGGTTGTTGCAGGTGAAATACGTTCTCACTGAATTCACTCCATACCTGTTGGTAAACTTCCTGTTCAGCAGGTAAGCAATTGTGATCGTATTTATCTTCCAGTAAGAACCATCTTCCTCTATCAGCGTCTGATCATACCTGTAAGGCCTGATGGAAGAGTAACGGGTATAATCAAATGGATTCGGATACTTCGCATTCGTATGATCCTTTGTCCAGTAATCCACACTCCCCACATCCGCCACTGCTTTAGGATTGTAAGGATCGCCCAGGAACTGCATTCTTTCTGCAAATGCATTGTTGAGAATCTTACGGATCAGGGTATACGATGTATTGAGATTCAGAGACCAGCTCTTATAGTTTACATAAGATTGCAGACCTCCCGTCACCAGGGGTTGTGAATTGCCCGCAGGTACATAGTCATTATTATCCAGGATGTAGTTGTGATCTACGTCCTGGAAAATTGGATCGCCAGCCTTGAAGTAAGTACCATCTGCGGTGCGGTAACGCTGACCTGTAGCCGGATCCACAGGTACATCCGCGTCAGTGGCATAGACCCCTTGTGTTTTGAGCAGGTAGTTGGTCAGGCTGTTTCTGCCTACGCGGAACAAGGTGTTCTGACTGTTGGAATAGTCATATTCAATGAGCTGTCTGGCACCATTGGGCAAATGGGTCAGGATATCTTTATTGAGTGCAGCATTCACAGACACTGTCCATTGTACCTTGCTGGTACGTGGCAATGGACGAAAGGTCAGGGTCAGCTCATAACCATAGTCAATGAGTGACGTTTCGTTGGTAGTGATCTGATCAAAACCGGTGATGTTAGACAGGTTCTTGGTCCTTAACAGGTTCTTCACCGTTTTGTAATAGGCATCAAAGATCACTTCCAGCCGGCTGTCGAAGAAGCCTGCTTCAAAACCTACGTTGTATTGCGTAGTGGATGTAGGTTGTAAAGTAGTATTGGGCAGGAGTGAATAATTGATACCCAGTCGCTGATTGGCATTGTAGGTACCACGCGGATCGAAGGTACCATAGATGGCAAAGATATCGCCGGATGGTACAATGTTTTGTCCCCAGCTGCCTCTCAGGGAACCGTAGGTAAGCCATTTCTTTTCACTCAGCGCGTTCTCCTTGTTAAAGTTCCATCTCACACCAATAGCCGGGTTCTTTGAATAAGGATCTTCAAAACCGCTGCTGGATGTGCCATCCATACGGTAACTGAGATCCATTACATACTTCTGCTTATAGTTGTAGGAGAAGGTACCTGCAAAGCTGGCAATGTGCTGCTTGCTGTAGTTGTCCAGCAAACCACCTCCCAGCGAGGCATAGCCGTCATAACCCAGGGGGCCCTGGTACTGGTCGTTTGGAGTCTTTTCCTGCTGTATCACCTGCGCCTGAAATCCTTTGCTGTAGATTTCATTGAAGGCAGAGAGGAAGAAGTTGTGCTTGTCCTTAATCGTCGTAAAGTAGGACACGGTATTTCTGTTGTACAATGTATACTTGCGGTCATCGTATGCATATACCTGCGAGAAGTCGCCGTGCGCCGCAGCAGGTATAAACCTGTCTTCCGTATTACTGGCATACTCATAGCTCACACTGGAACCCAGGCTCAGCCCTTTCAGCAACTGGTAACTCACATCCAGGCTCGCTCTTACATTCGCAGTTTTGTTATCATTTTTGGTATCCAGTGAAGACAATACACCGGCAGTACTCTGGTAGAAAGAAGGACCGGGTAACAGTGAAGATGCAGCTGCATTCGCCGCCACACCACTCTGTGTCAATCCATTTCCGTCCCCTTTATTTCTTTTACCTACCTGTGTGGATAAGGTGGTGAATACCCTGAATTTCGGATTGGGCTGATACAGCATATTCGTATTCACAGAATAGCGGTCAAAGCCGGTATTACGGATCACCCCATTTTCATGATAATAGCCCAGGTCCACCTTGTAGTTGAATTTAGGATCGCCACCACTGATGTTGATATTGTGTGTCTGGTTATAAGTAGCCTGGTAAAATACATCCTGCCAGTTGGTAGAATTATTATAATAAGGATTGAGACTATCAGCCAGGAAATGCGTAGTCGTAATGTTGTAAATATCATTGATATTCCCGCTACCATAAATCTGCTGTAAGCGGAGCCTTCTTTCTGCCGCACCACCGATCGTTTTACGCAAGCCCGGAGGTGTATTCACAAAGAAGTTGCCCGTATATCTCACCAGGGGAATAGGCGAACTACCTCTGCGGGTAGTGAGCAGGATCACCCCATAAGCGCCACGGGAGCCATACAGCGCAGTCGCCTGCGCATCTTTCAGGATCTCCAGGCTTTCAATATCCTCTGGGGGAATGAGGGACATTGGGCTTACTCCCGGCCCGGCTGACTGGTACCCATATTCAAAGTTTGCATCTGCATCGATGGGTACACCATCGATCACATACAAGGGAGAAGTAGGCGACAGGAAGGCATCATTCCCACTACCCGTTACTGTGATATTAGACAGGCCCCTGATCTGGATCATACCACGGGCACCGGGTGCACCGGTATTGTTCTGAATATTCAAACCAGCTACACGACCCTGCAGGAGTTGTTCTACGTTGGATACCGGTACGTCCTGGATCTCCTTACCACCCACGATCACTGCAGAACCGGTGGTAACTTCACGGGTCTTTTTCTGATAACCGATGATCACCGTTTCATTCAGCTTATTCTCCGTCACCGCCAGGCGGATCACCAGCTCTCTTTTATCCTTCAGGGTAATGCGATAATCGGAATAACCTATATAACGGAACACCAGCGGAGAATTAGGCAATACACTGGCAGAAAACTGACCACTGGCATTGGTGATGCCCACCGCTTTCAGCGGACTACCCGCCATGATACTTACCCCTACCAACGGCTCATTGGTCACACCATCCCGGACCTGCCCGGTGACGGTAACCTTGTCCTGCGCCTGAAGGAAAACAACGGTCAGCAGACAAAAAAGCAACAGTATAGATTGTTTCATAATTTTCTTTGTTTATTCGTCCCTGAACCGGGGGTTGTTCCTGAAATAGAAGATGATTTCCCAGTCTCCTTCCTGGTAGATGTTGAAGGAGAGATCCATGCTGCCTGTCTGCCGGATATTCCCAAAGCCCACTCTTGTAAAGCTGAATTTGACGTATGCCTGCGAGCCATCTCCATTGGTAAACCGGGTCTTGAAGCGCATGAGCGGAATCGGATAAGCCACCTGGTAAGTCACCCCTGTAGCCGTGCGCGTTATATCAAATCCATGCATCAGACTGTCCCAGGGTGTGAGGTTAAACATAGCAGGATCTATTGGCAGGGAATCCTTATCCATAAATTTGAAGGTGACGCTATGCCCGTTGCCCGTTTTGTTAAACAATACGCGTACGCTGTCTGATTTAAGGTCCAGGTTATTGTCATCGTTGGTAATGCCGCTGATTCCGGGGTGATTATATTGCAATACGAAGATGGATGAGTCGTTCGTATTCGGGTAGGTTGCCTTTTGCCTGCCGGTGATTGGATCGTATTCATAAGGTGCATAAGGCTGTTCCCTAAATGGCATCAGGTTGAGATCCTTGTATACATTTTTTCCGCCGGAATTCGTCGCTTCCACATCGAAGAGGTAGCCGGAATCAGGTTGTGCACGCAGCCCTGTGTTGGACCAGCAGACAAAATCGCCGGATGTAGGCCTGATCTCCCAGATAGGATGTGTCTCTATCACCCGCTTGGCATTGATCTCTTCGAGCGAGGTCTCATATCCCGTATAGGCTTGTTTCCAGACCAGTGCTTCCACAGTCTGATCCAGGTCGGTAGAAGCTTCACCCGTTTTCTTCAGGCGAACGTTCAGAATCTTAAACTGGATCGGCGTACTTGAGTTATCAGTGTTGAAGATCTGGGAATATAAGGTAGTTCTGCCCATTACAGGTGCAAATACGGTCTGATTATACACAGCCCGGCTACTTAGATAATCCAGGTCATCCGGTGCCCATTTGCGGCAGGAAATGAATAAGAGTAATATTAATATCAGTCGTTTCATGTGCATTAATTCAAGGGTCTGAAAGTGACGGACTTTACATCATAACCACCGGTTTCTTCAAAGAAGCGCATCACATGTATGCCTTTGGTGAGATAGACGGTGACGTTGGCGTTCTGGCGCTTGTGATAGTCTGTTGTATTGGGTACGGTGACAGAACCTGTCACATCCACACCATCGAATTCTATGTGGAATTTGCGCCCGTCGTTCGGGCTGCCTAATAATGTAGAGGCAATGTAGTAGCCTGTTTGTTTCACATCTACCGTGTAGTTCATCCACTCACCCGTGTCTGTCCAGCCTACCTGGTATCCGCCACCGGAGTTCCTGGAATAGTCGATATCCACGCTTTCGTCAGGTCTGTATTTGCCACCGGAGTTTTCTTTCGTCACATCGTGGTAGCCTACTCCCTCACCTCCCGGGTCATAGTCCTCCAGTGTGATCACACCAGGTATTGGTAAAGGGCGACCCTCAGGCAGCAATTTGATAAAACGTAAATCATAGAGTGCGAAATCGAAGTAGAGCCGCATGAGGTGTTTACCTGCTTTCAGCATTACGCCACTTACATAAATGTCTGTATAAGTGCTATAGCCCCCGGTGGATTTAGTGGTCATCGCACTGCCTGTCACGGTAGTTCCATCCAATAACAGGTGTAACTTGCCATTATCACCACCAGAGCCATAGCGTAACTGCATTTTATAACTGCCGGTTTCAGTCACATCCACACTATAGTCCATCCATTCATCGGTTTCGGTCCAGCCGATCTTGAAACCGTCTTCGCCGGAAGCGATATCCACATTTTCTGCAGGACGGTACTGACCGCCTTTATTATCGATAGAGAAGTCAAGATAAGCTACTTTGTTACCACCCCTGTTGTACTGCTCCAGGGCTATCACACCCGGGATATAGAAGGGATAATCATTCCAGGGGGTAGACGTAGTTGGGTTCATACGCCCTATGAATTCATCGAAGCCAAACTGGTGATTCTTGTCCAGCACATTCACCAGCCCATTGTCAGTTACGATATCAATTGCTACCGTTGTTGCATTGGACCAGCGATCAGTATAGATCACGCCCTTGGTATCGCTGTAGGTGATGATGCCCGGGCCGCCGTTTACATGCCCCTCCGCATCGGTACGACTGAACTTCCCGTGCATAGGATAGCCATAACGGATGGCTGGCAGGTCCAGGCCATCCTGCAACTGCATGCGGCCTGCAGACACTGTATCTCTTACTACATAGCGGCATACCAGGGTATCCAGCTGTTCCAGCGGTAGGGAACTGATATAGATAGGGCCACGTCCCTGGATCGCACGCAGGGTATTCATATTGTCGATCGCCTGGATGAAACTGGCATCCGATGGAGCGAACACCGTATAGCGGCCAGACCTGAGACTATCGGTTAAACCTACACGATCTACTGCCAGCAGGAAAGAATCATATTGCTGCTGACTATGCAAAAAGTCGTAGGTATTGCCGTCATACTTCTTCAGCTCATTGGTGTAGTCATAATATCCTTTATCCTTTTTACAGGCAGCGAAGGCGAGCAGCAGAAAAAACAAAGTGTATTTACTCATTGCCAGTAAGGATTTTGTGTGATCAATGGATTTTGTGTCATGACTTCATCAGCTACCGGCCAATAAATACCTCCGCTGTTGATGAGCGCCATAAATGCAGGATCGTTTTGTTTGATTTTGTTGTAACGAATCAGGTCAAACCAGCGCCAGCCCTCTCCCATCAGTTCCTTCCGGCGTTCCCTGAAGATGGCATCGATCAGGTCACCTTCCACATTTACATCGTAGCGTTTTATCCTCCGCAGATCCCGGATTGTATTCAACAGGTCAATGGCATTCTGTTGCTGACCTATTACAGCCAAAGCTTCTGCCTGCAGCAGGGTGATGTTTTCAAGACGGGTAATGATGATGGTACTGGAGTAAATCCTGAAGGAAGGATCGGAAGTATTACCATCCTGGATCACCTTTACCTTATTGAAGATGGGGATCTGGGTATTGAAGCTGGTAAAGTAGCGCTCAGAGGTAGGTATACCTGTCAGGGTATCCAGGCTGAAACGCTCATCCAGTGGTTGGTCGAATACGGAGAGAATCGTATCTCTGGGTATGTAGATATCAGGCAATGCCTTGTTTACAACGGGGCTGGCGAGTGTAAGTTCTTCCAGGTGACCGGAGAAGGTCGCATCTACATGGCCCCAGTCGAAATTGAAACCGAGGATGTGGTTATCCTGTTTCCAGTGGAAGAAGCCGGTGCCCCTCACCAGTTCGTCCGTACCTACATAGTAGCTGCCACCTTTGGAGTAATTGTCCAGTACAAACTGGCCATATACAGAAGCATCTACATACTTGCCCTGGTAGGCGGCTACATGTGCCAGAATAGCATAAGCGGTCAGCTTACGGGCCAATACACCTGCCCAGCGGGTGCTGGTTTCATTGTAGTATTGTCCCAGTTGCTGGGGATCATCTGTACTATATTTATAAGGCAGATCCGGTGCTGCCGCCAGTAATTCCTTTTCTACAAAGGCCAGAACAGTCGCCTTGTCATCTCTCGCTTTATTTTCAAATTCACCATCGTGCGAGGAGGTGATCAATGGCACATCGCCCCATACGGATACCAGAAAGAAATAAGTATATGCCCGCATAAAACGCATCTGTGCGATATCCACTTTCATATTCTGTTCGGAATACTTAGGATCACGTTCACGTACTTCGCCTACATGTTCCATGAACATATTGGCGGCATTGATCACCGCATAAAAACGCCGCCAGTTGGACAGCGTCTGCAACAATGGGTATGCAGCCCTGAGATTGCCTTTTACAATGGCTTTCAGGTCCTGTCGCTGCACAGATTGAAAATCGCCCATGCGCAGTTCTCCATACATCCACCAGGCATCATTGTCCGCCATTGCTGCGCGGAGTAAACCATACACACCAATTAGGGCAGTGCGGGTATCTTCGTGAGAGTTCCAGAAGTTTTCTTCAGAAACAGCATGCGTGGAATCTATATCCAGTAGTTTTTTACAACTGACACTACAGAACACGAGCAGGAGTAACAGTAAGAATAGTCGTTTCATTACAAATCCATTTTTATGCCGATGGTGTAGGTTTTAGTGAAGGGAAGCGCATAGCCGGTATCGAATCCGCTATAGTCCACCAGTTCAGGATCTCCACCTGTATAGGGAGTGAGGGTAAACAGGTTGCTGGCAGTAGCATACACTGCCAGGTTATGGACCGGACTTTTTTTGTGCCACCACCTGGCAGTTGTCAGATCATAGCTGAGTGACAGTGTGCGCAGTTTCAGGAATGCACCGTTTTCAAGAAAGAGATCCTGGTCTGTGCGATAGGGATCAACAGTACTCCATGGATTATAACGTGGATATTTATCATAGTTACCTGCCTTGGTCCAGAAGGTGATTTCTTTTACAGCACTCATGTCTATTTTACCCTCCCTGTTTACAAAGTCAAAATGATTCGCCATTTCAGCATTCATCACTTTTCTGAAAGCAGTGAAGTAAAAGTTCACACCCAGGGTCAGGCCTTTCCAGCTGATGTCGTTGTTGAAGCCACCTGAGATGACCGGAAGGATATGTCCTTTCAGCACCTTATCCTTATCATCGATCACGCCGTCATTATTCTGATCTACCCATTTCGGGTCACCGGCCTGCAGGGGAATTCCTTTATAGTTCAATGGTTTGCCGCTGGCATGGCTGGAGGGAATATCCGAGTCCCTGTTATAGATCCCATTGTTCTCCAGAACCCAGAACTGATCAATGCTGTTACCCACTTTCAGCAGGCGGGTTCCGTCAGCAACTACCAGTTGCTGCAATCCACCGGGCAATGCCATGAGGGTATTGCGGTTGTAATTCAGGTTGATACCGGGCTGCCAGGTGATGGTTTTAGTAGCGATGATCGCATTGGCGCTCAGGTCTACGCCCATGTTGCGCACTTTCATCCCGTTTTTAAACTGGTAGGCATAGCCATATTCAGCAGAGAAAGGTACTTCCAGCAGCATGTTGTGGTCCATTTTGTGGTACACATCGATGGCGAGATTGACCCTGTCATGCAGTAAGGTAGTGTTCCATCCAATGTCCAGCTGGTCGGTGAACGGCCAGCGAATGCCATAGCCGATATAACCGGAAGAATAGGCACGGCTGATGCCCGGAAACCCATTGTATGAAAAGCGAACAGGGTTATTGCTGAATGAAAGGTCGGAGGTATACTGTGGCCCTTCACCAAAGCGGTCGTCCGGCATCAACCGGCCTACCCTTCCCCAGCTGGCGTGAAGCCTGGATGTGGTACTCAGTCGCCATCCGGCAGTAAAGGTGGGTGAATAGAACCACCAGTTGTCCGGCTGCGCGCTGGAAGAGCCATCGGCTCTCATCATGAGGGAAAAGTCAAAACGGTTATCGTATTGATAAGCCATGCGGCCATAGAATGACAGCAGGCGATGTCTTTGTTTGTCCAGGAAGGTGAACATCAATGCATGGTTAAAAGACTTGGGCGACAGGTAATTCGTCTTTGTATTATCAGAATACAACAGGTTTACCCTGATCAGGTCATTCGGCCCCTTATATGCATAGGCATAATTATACCTGTTAAAGTCTGCCTGAAAGTTCTCCCCCGCTTCCACCTTCACACCGTGCTTACCCCACTGGTGCTGAAACTGGACCGTGTTGTTCACAAACACACGTTGATTATATCCGAAGTAATTGGAGAGGTAGTTCACCGTTTCCAGCAGCGTACTGGGATAGAATACATCACGTAGCCCTTCGTTGTAATCAAATCCTGAGAGGGAGGTCAACTGCCAGCTGTCAGAGATCCTGAGGTTGATGGAGAAGTAGCCGTTTACTTCGTTGGTTTTATTATCATCGAATGACTTGTCCCATTCTTTCAGATACTGACCATAGAATGCTTTGTTGGGGGGCAATGGACTACTCAGATCCGGCAGGTATTGCATTTCCGCAAAGCGGTCGCGCAGCCAGCGGTTGCGTTTTCTTTCCAGGCGGGTGGCACTGAGCATAGCGCTTACAGTAAAGCCTTTGAGCGGCACCATATTGATCTTGAACATGGCATTGTAGCGATCTGCACGGCTGCGGTCTGCCGCATTCGCAGAGCGCTGGTTGCCCGCAGCAAAGAGAAAGTTTGCCCTGTCTGTTCCACTGGAAAGGGTGGCATTGATGCCATAGACAGGGGCATTTTTAAAATAGAGGTCCGTCCAGTTAGCAGGCCCGTAATAGGCATTATTAGTCGAATCCCGGAGGTATAATGGATAGGTCTGGGATTCCTCCTCAGTTGCATATTTATCGTAAAAAACCTGCCTGAAATCGTTTTCAAATTTGGCATTGGTGGTAAACAGGTGTGGACGCTGTACAATACCAAAGTAAGTGTTGAAACTTATTTTTCTTTTACCGATCACAGGTTCCTTTGTATGAATCAGGATCACGCCTCCATTCGCCGCGCGGGGCCCGTACATGGCTGCCTGTCCGAAGTCTTTGAGCACTTCGATACTCGCAATGTTATTCGGATCGATAGCCGCGTAAACATTGGAAGCAGGCCCCAGATGATTGTACTGGAACTCCTGAATATCGAATGTAAAAGGATGATCGGCAATGAGCGGAATCCCATCTAAAATAACGGTGGGCTGTGCTTCGTAATTATTGCGTGCACTGGTATATGGAACAGCAGTACCGCGCATTACAATGCTACTCATCGATGCCGGTTCGGCCGATGGCTCCTGGATATAAACACCGGCTGCATTGCCTTTGAGCAACTGTTGCAGGCTATTAAATGGATAAAGAACCGCTCTTTCCACGCGCATACTGTCGGCGCTGAGAGGCAGGGAATCCTTCCGTAATGACTGAGCGTGTACGTTATGGCCATACAATACCAGGCACGTGATGATAATCCGTACAGATAGATGCATATAAGAATATGTTTAAAGAAGATGTAATCGATTACACCTGGCGCTAAATGTTTGTACGTGGAGTATGATAGGGTGAACAACACGAACCTGACCCGTGAATACAAAAACGTGGAAAATTGTAAAACGATTTAGCGTTTTAGTTTAAATACATTTTTAAAGGTTATTTGATATGCTTGAATTGGACTTATGATTCGGCTACAGTTTTTTGTTTTTAGATTAAGGTTGAATTACAAACGCTCATATAAATTAACGGGAACACTGAATAACAATTCAAATATAGTTAGCCGTATGATAAAAAATATACCATTTTTCAGGCCATTCGGATATTCCCAAAATTTGTTTTACCGGCTGCCTCCTTATCTCATCTATTTGATTTTCAGCATCAAATTAGGTTTTACGTATATACAATACAGACAATGCTATGTCAAAGAACACTGCATTATTATTGCCTTAGAAAAATCTAACTTATTTTGTCTCCGACAATCAACCTTGATCACGTTTATGATGCTGTAGAGACAAATCATCTACCCTCTTATAATCACGTTGAGCAACCGTTAAAAGTGCCCTGAACATTTAAACAACTTGAACTATGGCTAAAGCTGATATGCTTGGCAGGCTTGTTAGTACACTGACAAAAGCGGAAAAAAGGTATTTCCGTTTATATTCATCCATGCAACAGGGGAACAAAGACTATGTCAATCTATTCGACCTGCTGGACCGACATTCTTTTTCCGGCCCCGCTGCTGCAAAAACTGCATTTCAACAACAATATGCAGGGAGTAGCTACGAAGTATCAGGCAAGTACTTGTATAAGGTATTGCTGGATTGCCTGCTGCACATGCGCCTGCAACGTGAACCATTGATAGCTGGTATGCTGAAAGCAGAGATCCTGGTTGAAAGATCTCTATACGAAGATGCCATGAAACAATTACAAAAGACGACAGAACAGGCAGACATGAAAGCACAATGGATTCTCTCACTCTGGAGCAGACAACAGGAAATGCAATTAATGCAGCTCCTGAATTTTCCTGAGATCAATGAAATGGAATTGAAGGAAAAACAGGCAGGTATTTCTACCACCATCCGGCAGTTAGATCACTACCAGGAACAACAGGCGCTGTATGAACAACTGCGCTATCAATGGTTGTACAGCGGACCTGCGAGAACACCTGCAGAAAGACAGGTACTGGATGAAATGGCAGCAAGAGAAGCACTCGTAAATACAGATCAGAAGCTGCACCTGCTCTTCCAGGCACATTACTTTTTACTGGCCGGGGAATTCACCACTGCATTACAATACTTTTATGAATCGGCCCCCCTGTATGAGGCACCTGCCGACCAGCTGATGGTGATAGAAGGCATACTCTACAGCCTGCGCGCGGCAAAAAGGTATAAGGAACTATCTCTTTTCCTGGATAAAGTATTACGCTTTAAAGCGACATCAGGTTATTTCAGTGCAATGATTGTACGACTTCTGTTCATCTATTCTCCCGCTGTGCACATCGATAGTGGAGAGTTCAACCGCGCCCTGGCACTGCAACAGGAATTGCTACCTTCATTGAACTTACAGTTGCTCACTTTAGTACAGCGTGCAGAAATCTACCTGTCAAGAGCATTGGTTTACCTGGGCAACGGGGATATCAACAATGCACACTATGCACTTGACCAGGTGCTCCAGCAAAGTAGCCTGTATAGTACCCTCCCCCTCTATCGTACCTTCAGACTCGTACACCTGCTCATACAGTATGAACTGGGCAACTATGAATACATCCGTTATGAAACACGGGCATTCAGGCGCTATCTGCGCCCGGACAATAAACGCGCATTCCTGCTGGAACGCACTATGATCAAATTCCTCAGCGCAGGCGAACTATCTCCCGTCATGGCTTATAGAATTGCCCTATGGAAAAAACTGCAGGCAGTGTTCCAACAAATCAGACAAGACCCTTATGAAAAACACCAGCTACAGCTTTTTGACTTTTCGGCATGGACAGAATCCAGGATCCTGAGAAAGCCATTGCAGGAAATATTAAAAGAAAAATTCGAAAGTGTATCAATTTGAGTTTCCTTTAAAAAACACCTAAATCCCTATGCTTTGCTGACGGCAAAGCGCAGGGATTTAGTAAAGTTTTATAGTGTCAGTTTTTTCGTTATCTTAGTCATACCCCATTAACCGCCTCAGAATTTTAGTTTTCCTCAATATGATCCATACCTAATAAACTATTCTAACAACATGACCACTATTGCGAAAAACTTGGACGCTTACGGAGCTTCATCCCCCTTCCTGCAGTACGTATTTAAAAACAGTACTAACAGGAAATTCATACTGGTAGCATTTATCGCCGGACTGATACAGCTAACCATTTTCAAAATACTCTATCCTTTTCCGGATTTCATTTCTGATTCTTACAGCTATATCGATACGAACCTGTATCACATGAAGGTGAATCTATGGCCTATAGGATACTCTAAATTCATTGCCTTTATTCACCTGTTTACCTCCTCCCACGTATTCCTCGTATATGTACAGTACCTGATACTTTTGGTGACTTTCCTCTATTTCTTTTTCTCCGTATTGTACCTCTATGGTTTACCACGGCGCTTTGCACTGATCCTGTACATCTTTTTGTTCTTCAACCCCATGTTCCTGGTGCTGGCCAATTGTGTACTGAGCGATGCTATCTTTTGCTCCATCAGCCTCATCCTCTTTTCACAATACTTATGGATGTATCGCAGGCCGACATTGTCAAACCTGGTCTTCCAGGCACTCCTGATCGGGGCTGCATTTGTGATCAGGTACACGGCGATCTATTATCCCATCGTGAGCATATGTGCCATCTTACTGGCAACTTATAAATGGCCCCTGAAGCTCATTGGAATGGTACTCCCCTGGTTGCTGATCTTTCCGTTTATCTGGTATACACAACAGGAAACTAAAAAGCTGACAGGTACAGCCGAGTTCTCTGTATTCGGTGGCTGGCAGATAGCAAACAATGCCCTGTATATGTATGGAAATATTAATGTAGACAGTACCAAATTGCCTCCCGGCACTGCAGAACTGGACAGGGAAGCAAGGGCGTTCTGGAAAAAAACGCCGCCTACAGAAGCAGACCTTGCAGAACTGCCCGGTACCTTTTTCATCAAAGTACCTACGGCTATTTTAAAACCTTATCTAAGTACACATGGCTGGGCTACCCTTAGGGGTGCGCCTGGTGGATTCCAGGCATGGGGATCTGTATCACCTGTTTACAATGCCTATGGTAAGTGGCTCATCCGGCATTATCCCATTGAATTTGCACGCTACTACATGTGGCTGAATGTGAAGAATTACTTCATTCCTCACCTGGAAAAATTCGGCTCCTACAATATCGGGATGCGGGAAGTATGGGACCCTGCCAAAATATGGTTCAATATGAAGAGTAATGAAGTCACACTGATCCCATCTATCGAATTCCAGGGCCAGGTCTTCTTCATATTTCCCCTGTTCTTCATGGCCCTGAATATCTTCTTTGCAGGCTGCGCCATCTTCTTCCTCACCAACAAAAAGCTAAGACAAGCCAACAAACCCTTGTTGATTGCCCTGCTCATGGCACTGGCCTTCCTGATCATCAATTTTGGATTCAGTGTATTTGCCACACCGGTTGTATTACGATACCAGATCGTACCCATGATCGTGTTGCTCACATTCACACTCCTGCTCACAGAAAAACAATTCGACACACAGGACTAAAAATCATACATCCCTGCTGCCACCTCCACACTCTCCTTACCCGGAATCATAATCGTGGCCCGGGTGCCGGCAGGGATTTCCACATGCATTGTGAACTTCCCATTGTCTGTTTTCCAATTGGAAACGATCTTTCCATAGGCACAATTATAACTTGCATTCACCCAGGTAAGTCCGCCTCCCGGATGCGGATGGATCAGGATCTTTTCATAGCCCGGACTGGCAGCATCAATACCCGCTACGACCCGGTATAACCATTCGCCCACTGCACCATAAGAGTAGTGATTGTAGGAAATGGCCTGTACAGAGCTATCCGGCCGGATGGCATCCCATTTTTCCCAAATGGTAGTGGCACCCATTTTTACCGGGTACAGCCAGGATGGACAAGTCTCCTGGTTCAGCACTCTGTAAGCCAGGTCCGTATACCCGTTTTCACTCAGTGCATGCAACAGGTATGGAGTACCCAGGAAACCGGTAGCCAGGTGGTTCCCCTTATTCATGACCAGGGTCGCCAGCCGCTCTGCCGCGTTCTTTTTCATATTGACTGGCAGCATGTCAAATTGCAATGCCAGTACATAAGCAGTCTGTGTATTGGTAATTGCTTCACCTTCGGGAGAGATATAATTTTTCAGGAAAGCAGATTTGATCTCCTGCAGGGAACGGGTGTACTTATCCACATCGTCTGACTTACCTAACACCCTGGCTGTATTGATCAGTAACTGCGTAGAATTGGCCCAGTAGCACTGGTCGATATAAGGCAGAGAGGTCGAGTCGCCGGGTGCCAGCCAGTCGCCATAGCCATTGGCCTGCCAGAGACCGTCCTTACTCACACTGTTAATATAATCTACCCAGGCCTTCATACTCATATATTGCCTGTTTAATACCGCGGTATCACCATACACCCAATACAGGGTCCAGGGAATGATAGTAGCAGCATCTGCCCATCCCGCTGTACCACCACGGGGATCTTTGCGATACTTCTTATACACATCCGGGATCACACTGGGAATAGCACCATTCGGAGCCTGCTCTGCAGCCAGATCCTGCAGCCATTTAGCAAAGAATGCATCCACATCAAAGAGGTAACTGGCGGTTCTGCAAAACACCTGTGCATCGCCTGTCCAGCCCAGGCGCTCACTGCGCTGCGGACAGTCAGTAGGAATGTCGAGTGCATTGCCTTTGAAACTCCAGGTAATGTTGTGACATAACTGGTTCAGCATGGCATTGGAAGAAGAGAAGGAGCCTGTAGGTGTAAGGTCTGAATAAAGCGCAATGGCGGTAAAATCCTCCGGCTTCACCCTGCAGCCTTCTACTTTTACATAACGGAAGCCATGCCAGGTGAAATGAGGTTGAAAGCTGGCCTTTCCCTTTCCATCCAGGACATAGGTATCAGTCGCAGCGGCCTCTCTTAAGTTGCCTGTGTAGAAATTACCTTCCTTGTCCAGGATCTCAGCATGATGCAGGCGTATGGTATCACCCGCACTGCCTTTCAATGTGCAGCGAACCCAGCCAGCCAGGTTCTGACCGAAATCAATGACTTGCTCGCCTTTGGGAGTTGTCAAAACTTTCAGGGGATGAAACTGCTCCTTTTCTCTTACAGGAGGCGCAGTACTGGCTATTAATATATCTTTGGGAAAATCTACTGTTTTCACTGGCCCGGATAGAACCGGTTTTAAACGGGTATCATACAATTCACCTTCGTATAGTCCTGAATAACGAATAGGCCCTGTGGTGCATAACCAGCTGCTATCAGATACAATAATTACCTTTCTTCCGTCATTATATGTCAATTCCAGCTGAAAGAGAAGCCCCGCATCATTACCATAGGTATCAGGTTCCAGTGCACCGCCAAAACGGCCCCTGTACCATCCCTCTCCTACAGTTACAGCAATCGCATTAGGCCCCTTTTTCAGTAGTTTCTTCACATCATATTGCTGGAATTGCAATCGTTTATCGTACCGCGTGTACCCGGGTGTAAAGTATGCATCTCCTACTCTTTTTGAATTGATCCTGGCCTCGTAAAGGCCATGTGCAGTGAGGTACAAGGTTGCAGCGCGCAATCCTTGATGTACTTCAATATCTTTGAGGTATACCGGGCAGGGCCGGAGTAATGTATCTTCTTTAAAACCGGGTACAATCCATTTTGCTGATTGAAAAACGGATTGACCCGATACAGTCGTAGCTGTAAGTAATAACAGGCAGAATACTAGTTTATTGATCATATTGGGGATAATCGTCGATACCCGGGGTCGGGTACTCTTTAAAAACCCGAATTTAACGAAAATGTTAATATCCCGCCGGTGCCGGTTGATTCCTCCGCAGGTCAATGACCGTCTTATTCAGGTAGGGTACCCATGCGATCAATAAAATCACGCCTATGATCAAAATACTGATCAGGTAATAGTAATCCATCGAGAACCTGATCTGTGCCTGTAAATCCGCAGAGCGGTAGAGTAAACCGGTAGCTGCGTTTGTCGCTCTGTCCGCAGGCAATCCCTTCACCATCAAGCCTGCTTTATACACGCCCAGTTTTGAATTCACCAGCGGATCCAGTGTTGTCAGTTTATCAAGGAACCGGTTATAATGTCTGCTCTTATCGTACAGCTGGTAATAATTGATCAGGGCAATGCTGCTACAAAAACCGGTAAAGCGGAAAAACACGCCTGTAGCTGATGCTGTGCTTCCCAAATGTGCTGGTACTGATGATATACTAAAGATGATCAATGGTGACATGAGCATGCCAGCTCCCATGCCCTGCGTAACAAGGGGAATGATGAAGGTACCGGCATCCGCCATCGTGGCAAACAGGAAGTTCATCCACAGGTGAAATATCAGCAACAGGCCAAAACCAATCAACCAGGTCCATCTCATTTTTACATTGTTAAGAATCATCCTGGAACTGATTAACACACCTAATACAATCCCAATGATATTCGCAATCAGTATATAAGAAAGATGCATCGGGTCCATACCCAATACATTCGTAAAATAGGTGCTGGTAATATTCAATGCTCCCCTACAGATGTACAATACAAAGATCAGGATCATCCCTAATACATAATTGCTATTCTTAAACACATCCAGGCTGAGATAAGGCCTTTTCAATGCTTTCTGTCTCACCACATGCAAGACACCCAGTACGACTACAGCTATCGATGCCGCCAGGATCCTGCTGTCACTAAACCAATAATATTGCTGCCCGTACAAAAGGACATATCCCAATAAACTCAATGCTGTTGTATAGATCACAAAGCTGGCCCAGTCCAGCTGATACAATGGAAAACGTTTGTTCAACCGCACTGGATTCATCATTACAAACAACAAGAGGGTACCTGGAATATAAGTAAAGATCATCCACTTGTACAACACATTGTAATCAAACGTATCCAGTAAAGGAGCTGTAATCAGTGTACTCACCGCTGTAATGCACAGCAGGTTCATATAAAAAAGTGAATACCCGATCTCCCGCTGGCGGTTGCTCCGCAGTCTGCTAAAGATCAGTGTGATACATACAGAAGAAGAAATACAGTTTGCCATCCCCTGGATGAAACGCAGACTCAGTAAGATATACAGGTTATGTGTTTTGTAACAGCCGTAAGAAGTAATGATTTGTATTACTGCCCCCATCAACAGGTATTCCTTTGTAGCAATGTATTGAAAGAATCGTCTTTCCAGTGCAAAGAATCCTGCCAGCGAAGCGTAGAACAGGACCATGGAATACTGTACATCAGCTGGCTCAATACCATAGTAACCGGCAGAACCGGGTCCACTGGATACAGAGATCCCGAACATCAGCAGGTTTGGCAACAGGTTCAGGAAGATCACGAACCTGATAAACCATTCCGATGCCGTAGCCCATGGTTTAAATATCGTTAGTTTTTTCATTGTGCTTTTGCAATCTTCACAGTTGCGTTCATACCTGCACGAAGTAATAAATCAGCATCTGCTTTGTCAGTCAATTTGATGCGTACCGGTATCCGTTGTACGATCTTCACGAAGTTGCCCGTGGAGTTGTCCGGAGGTAACAGTGAAAAGCGGGAACCGGTAGCAGGAGATAAAGACTCTACCTGACCATTAAATATTTTCCCGGGGTAAGCATCAATCTCAATCTTCGCCTCCTGTCCCACGTGCATATGATGCACCTGTGTTTCCTTGAAGTTGGCCACGATCCACTTACCGGCAGTCTGGTTCACGATGAATGCCAGTGTCTGCCCGGCCTGAACCAGCTGACCTTCTTCGATGGTACGGCGGCCCATTTTACCATCATACGGCGCTTTGATTACGGTATAGGATACATCCAGTGTATTTCTGCCCAGCATGGCTTCCCTGCGTTCTATTTCGGCCATTAATGCCTGCTTTTGTGCTTTGATATCACCTACTTTCGATTCTGAAGCAGCATAGTTGTTCAGCGCAGTCTGGTAATCTGCTTTCGCTACATCCAGTGCTGTCTGCACATTTTCAAGCTGTTGTTTGGTAGCTGATTCCACATCAAACAGTTTCTGATAACGGTCCATTTCCTGCTGCTGCTTCCACAACTTTGCTTTTGCAGCTGCGATCTGTGCCTGTGTTACAGTAGCTGTCTTTGCTGTAGTAGAGATGCTTGATTCCAGTACCTGGATCTGTGCTTTTGCATTCAGCAAAGCAGCATTGGCTTCCTGCTGTTGTAATTTATATTCACTGTCGTCAATCAGGAGCAGGGTATCTCCTTTCTTTACATCCTGGTTTTCTTCGTAGTTGATCTTCGTAATATATCCCACTACACGATTCGTGATCGGGTTGATATATTCTTCTACCTGGGCATCATTCGTCTCTTCGAATTTATATAGGGTCAGGAGAGTGATGATGCCCCATATCGCCAATCCCACTAATATTAAACCGGCTACCCATCCGGTGATAGTGGTTATCACCTTATCGGTCTTTGCATAATTTGCCATAATAATTATAGATTGCCTATTACTTTTTGTAATTGATAGTATTGTACGCGTGCTGCGATCTTTGCTGAAACAAGGTCAAAACGGGTCTGGAGCAATTGTGTATCGGCATCCAGCAGGTCGGTCACGAGGGATAACTGGTTAAAATAAGTGTTGTTTACAATCCTTGCGTTTTCGCTTGCCTGTCTGATATTGGTCTCTGCCACTTCTATTCTCGTCAGTGCTTCCTCATAGCGGAGGTAAGCTTCTTTTACCTGTTGTCTGATTACATCACCGGTTTCTTCGTGCGCTATTTCTTCTCTTTTTAATTCAAGGACAGCTGCCTTTTCTTTGTGCTTGTTATGATAGAAGGCGGAAATAGGAAAGCTTGCTTTCACACCATACATCCCTAATCCATAAGCTGCATCTCCGTAAGGGTAGAACTGTATCTGCGGATACGCGAAGTTGTATTCTGCAAACAGTCCTACCTTTGGCGAGACGTTTGCTTTTACACTTTTCAGCGCCAGCTTTTTCAGTGCTGATTCTCCCTCAGAAATTTTTAACTGGAAGGCGTGCGTGGCAGCTACATTCAGGTACTCTTCATAAGACCCCGGTATTGCATTGCCATCAGTAAGCATACTATCCGCATCAATCCGCTCATTTTCCTCATCTCCAATCAGGATAGCAAGCCGCTGACGGGCAATTGCAATATCATTATCAATTTGCACCATCCCCATCTGCTGCCGGGATAATCTCAACTGTGCTCTCAACACATCGCTCTTCAATACAACTCCATTCTTTTGTAGTTCCTGGATGTGGGCCAACTGCTTTTGCTGGTCTTCTATATCCTTTGCTATTAATTCTTTGAACCGGCAGCTGCGTACCAGATCCAGGTAACATACCGCTGCACTGAATTTTACTTCAGACAGCGTCAGATTCTCTTGTTCCTTCGTTATAGCATGTTCCGTTTGTCCTTTCTGAATTTCAAGGTTGGTCTTATTTCCATTATAGACATTGAAATAAGCATCCCCACCTACCTTGTAATAGTTATGTAGCACAGGGAATTGTGTAGGTGTATGAAAAAATCCATCTTCATACATAGGCATATTCGTTACCCTTGCATAAGCACCATTCACATCGATCTCCGGCAGTCGTTCTGCCTTTGCATTCTTCAGGGATTCTTCACTGGTTTGTACACGGATATGAGCCATCTGAACCTTTTTGTTGTTCTGTGCTGCTTTATCCCATACCTGTTCAAGTGTTAAGTGAATTGGGGCTGTAGTATCGGAAGGTTTTTGTGCCACTGCACACATCGAAAATATTAATACAGGCAGTAATGCACATACCCTTTTGGTATTCGGTCGCATAATCATTATTCTGCATGCAAAGTTAGTACTATGTGAAACGAGCCATTTTATCTAAATTGCCAATTATTTATCCAAACGCGCCACATGTTGTTCCTCGAAGAATATTTAGCAGATATTGATACCATCCCGGACTCGGTGTTCGTCATGACTGATAAAGTAGAACGAAAATGGTCTATGCATGCCCATGAGAAAGGGCAGCTGACCTATGTGGAAGGCGGTATCGCCTATTGCAACCTGCCGGACAGATCCTTTGTTATCCCCGCGCGCCATTATATATGGATACCCAAACACCAGGAACATTATATCCAGGTCCGGCACTCCAGGTTCACTGCCACCCGCAATATATATTTTTATAATTCAGATGACCAGCAATCTCCCTTTTATAGCAGGATGGGCATTTACCCCGTAAATGAGCTGCTGTTGCAGATGATAAACTATACGTCGCGCTGGAAAGGTCATATCCGGCCCGGCGAGACCGGTTTCCGGTTCCTGGCATCCCTGAAAGATATTCTGCCTGAAGTGAGCACAACTACCCTCCCCGTGGCCCTGCCTACCACCACGCATGAACGCCTCCTCCCTATTATTCAATATATCGCCCGCCATTTCGACCAGGAAATCACCCTGGAATCTCTTAGCAATGAATTTGACATCAGCCCCCGTACCCTCTCCCGTTTATTCCATAATATACTTGATATGTCCTTTGTTCAATACCTGAAAATGCTGCGGGTCGTGAAAGGAATTGAGATGATCTTACAGACCAATCAAACCCTGAGCGAGATTGCATACCAAACCGGATATAGCAATATCGCCGCTTTCAGCAAGGTATTTTACCAGGTGACGAACAAAAGACCCAGCGCATTTCAACAGGAAGTGATGTCCGTGTAATTTTCCGTTTACATCTCAGAAAATCGCCAATTGGGCGCGTTGTCCCCAAATCCTTTTCCGCCTCCCCTTACTTTTGTTTAACAATTTTGTTAAATCATGGCGGCAAAAGATAAAAAAACAGAGCAGCATATCATTGATACTGCGATGCACGTCTTCTTCACGGAAGGCCGTCTGCACGCCACCACACAGGATATTGCCGATGCGGCTGGTGTGAACCGGACCCTGATACATTACTATTTCAAGTCACGGGACCAGCTGTTTGATGCGGTATTTGAAAAAGCCAGACTGGAATCCATCAGGGAAGCCCAATCGGTGCTTGGTGCAGCACTCCCCTTCCGGAAAAAGATAGAGCAATTCGTGGATGTATTACTGAAACGATTGGAAACCTATCCTTATCTCGAAATCTCTATGACTACCTCTATGCACAACGGACAGCCCTTTAGGGACGAAGTTCCGGAAATATTTATGCAACAGTTCTTACAGGAGGTAGCACAGGAAATGAATAAAGGAACTATTCAACGCGCGACCCCGGTTCACTTTATCATGAACCTCTTCTCACTTGTAATTTATCCATTTATTGTGAAGCCCCTTAATCAGCATTTGTTTGGACTGAACGAACAGGAATATGAAAAGATTGTTAAGGAAAGAAAGACAGTGATAATGAATACGCTCTTTAACTAATAAGCTCCCTTGTAATCAGCCAGACTTTTTTGTCATGTACATAATTTAAAACTTATATGTCCAAGATGTATTTACCGGTCGCCGGCGCAGCACTTCTATTGCTGTCCTGTGGCAATAACAAGAAAGGGATGCAGGGCCAGGCCGATGCGGCAAAGGACTATGCAGTCATATCGTTAGCTCCCATCAAAGCCACGATCCATTATGATTTTCCGGCTACCATCCAGGGGCAGCAGGTCATAGAAATCAGGCCTAAAGTAGACGGATATGTGAAAGCGATTTATGTAAATGAAGGTGCCAACGTGAAGAAAGGCCAACTGTTGTTCACGATCAACAACCCCGAGTACGAGCAAAATGTAGTCACTGCCAGAGCCGCTATCAAAAGCGCTGTTGCAGATGTGAATGCCGCACAGATGGATGTAAACAAAGTACGCCCGCTGGTAGAAAAAGATATCGTGAGCAAGTACCAGCTGGAATCTGCACAGTATACCCTGGAAGCAAAACAGGCTGCGCTGGCACAGGCGCAGGCCACACTGGCAAATGCCGAAACCAATCTGGGCTACACCATTATCAAAGCACCTGCCGACGGCGTGATAGGTACCATCCCTTACAAGATTGGTGCCCTGGTGAGCAGTACCAGCACTGAAGCACTGACTACCCTCTCTAACATAGGTAACATATATGCCTATTTCTCTCTGAACGAAAAACAATTGCTTGACTTCTCTGAAGAAGTACCCGGCAATACACTCGAAGAGAAAGTAAAACACCTGCCTGAAGTAACCATGGTATTAGCCAACGGCAGTGAATACTCCCTGAAAGGTAAGATCGAAACCGCCAGCGGGTTGATCGCCACCGCTACCGGTACTGCCCAGTTCAAAGCTACCTTCCCCAACCCGATGGGTATCATTAAAAGCGGTGCCAGCGCAATTATCAGGATTCCCAGATCTGAAGATTCCGCACTGGTCATTCCCCAGGGTGCCACATACGAACTGCAGGACAAACGTTTTGCTTACATCGTAACCAAAGACAACTACACAATCAGTCGTGCTATCACGACCACAGCTAATGACAACGGACAATTCTTCATCGTCAAGAGTGGCCTGAAACCCGGTGACAAAGTAGTGTTGGAAGGTGCCAGCACGCTGCGCGACAGTACCCTGATCAAACCACGCATGGTGAGAGCCGACAGCCTTTACCAGAAGATCGACTAGCCTATTATTAAAAAAGGAATTATGCTTAAGACATTTATAGAACGTCCTGTACTCAGTACGGTGATCTCGGTGATCATTGTCATACTGGGTATCCTTGGACTCGTATCGCTGCCGATAGCGCAATACCCTGACATCGCACCTCCTACGGTACAGGTGTCTGCCAGCTATACCGGTGCTAATGCCGATGTGGTACTAAAAAGTGTGATCGTGCCGCTGGAAGAACAGATCAACGGTGTGGAAGGAATGACCTACATGACCAGTAGTGCGACCAACGACGGTTCCGCTACCATCAGTATTTATTTCAATGTAGGCCGTGACCCGGATATGGCAGCCGTAGACGTACAGAACCGCGTATCTACCGCCTCCAGCCTGCTACCTGCCGAAGTAACACAGGCCGGTGTAACCGTAAAAAAGCAACAGAGCAGTAACCTGCTCATCACGGCTATCTATAGCGATAACCCGGCTTATGACCAGACCTTCCTCCAGAACTATGCGGAGATCAACCTGATCCCTGCACTGAAAAGGGTAAACGGGGTAGGTAACGCCAGTGCCTTCGGTACTATGAACTACTCCATGCGCATCTGGCTCAAACCCGATGTAATGTCAGTATATGGCCTGGTACCTGCTGATGTTACGAATGCTCTTAGTGACCAGAACATAGAGGCCGCACCAGGTAAATTTGGAGAACAGGGGAACCAGAGTTTCCAGTATGTAATTCGCTATACAGGTAAACTGAAAAGTGCGGATGAATTTGGGAATATCATCATCAAATCTACCGGCAACGGCCAGTTCCTCCGGCTGAAAGACATTGCCCGTATTGAACTGGGCGCACAGTCATACAATAGTATGGCCACTGTAAATGGCTACCCGGCTACCAATATCTCTATCAACCAGACAGCCGGTTCAAACGCCAGCCAGGTAATCAATGACTGTAAAAAAGTACTGGCAGAAGCTGCGAAAGACTTCCCGAAAGGCTTACATACCACCAACATGGTGGACATCAATAAATTCCTGGATGCCAGTATTGAAAAGGTCATTCATACACTGATCGAAGCCTTCATCCTGGTATTCATCGTTGTATTCATCTTCCTGCAGGACTTCAGGTCTACCCTGATCCCTGCTATCTCGGTACCAGTTGCGATCATTGGTACTTTCTTCTTCCTGAACCTGTTTGGTTTCAGTATCAACCTGCTTACCTTGTTTGCATTGGTACTGGCTATTGGTATCGTGGTGGATGATGCCATCGTCGTCGTCGAGGCGGTGCACGCCAAACTGGATGCTGGGTATAAGTCGGCCAGGAAGGCATCTATCGATGCGATGAGCGAAATCTCCGGTGCGATCGTTTCCATCACCCTCGTTATGTCGGCGGTATTCGTACCTGTTACTTTCATCAGCGGATCTACAGGTGTATTCTACAAACAATTTGGTATCACCCTGGCCATTGCTATCATCCTCTCTGCTATCAACGCATTGACGCTGAGCCCTGCACTGGCTGCCCTCTTCCTGAAACCACATGCTGAAGAGCATAAGAAGAAGAACTTCATGCAGCGGTTTTATACCTCCTTTAATACCGCATTTGATACTGTTACTACTAAATATACCCGCTCTGTGACCTTCCTGTCCAGGAAGCTCTGGCTGGTATTGCTGGGTGTCGTTGTATTTGGAGGCGGCCTCTATTATCTCATGACTTCCACTTCCAGCAGCTTTGTACCGGACGAAGATATGGGTACTATATTCGTTAACGTGAGTATGCCTCCGGCCACGAGTATGGAACGCACTACCGTGGTCGCGAATGAACTGGACAGCATAGCCCGTACTATTCCGGCGGTGAACAACTCACTGCGTATGGTGGGACAAAACATCCTGGCTGGTAGTGGTAGCTCCTATGCGATGATTATCCTGGAACTGAAAAACTGGAAGGATCGTAAGATGAGCAATACGGATGTAATCGGGGCGCTCATGCAAAAGTCATCATACATCAGGGGAGCACAGATCCTCCCGATCTCCCTGCCTACCATTACCGGTTTTGGTATCGCCGGCGGTTTCTCCTTCCAGTTGCAGGACAAAGGAGGTCATACCACCGATGAGTTTTACAAGGTAGCACAGGACTTCCTGGGCGCACTGGGTAAGCGTCCTGAAATACAATATGCATCTACCACTTTCAACCCCAACTTCCCGCAGTTCCTGCTGGAAGTAAATGTGGCCAAGGTGAAAGAAGCAGGTCTCACCGTTGACAACGTCATGAATGCCATGCAGGTGTATTATGGTGGTTATTATGCATCCAACTTCAACCTGTTTGGTAAGCAATACCGCGTCATGATCCAGGCAGATACTGCCTACCGGGCGAATATCGAAGGGCTGAATAAGATCTATGTGAAGTCCTCCAGTGGCAATATGGCCCCCATCACGGAGTTTGTAAAACTGACCAGGGTATTCGGACCTGAAAGTATTGCACGTTTCAACCTGTTTACTTCTATGTCGGTAAGCGGCGCGCCGAACAATGGTTACAGCTCCGGTCAGGCACTGAAAGCGATTGAAGAAGTGGCAAAAGAAAAACTGCCGCCTGGTTATGGTTATGAGTTTTCCGGCATCAGCCGTGAGGAACAAAGCAGTGGTACGCAATCCATTTATGTGTTCATTCTCTGCCTGGTTTTCGTATACTTCCTGCTGAGTGCACAATATGAGAGTTACCTGCTACCATTTGCAGTACTGCTGTCATTGCCGGTAGGTCTGACAGGTACCTTTATCTTTGCCCGCATTTTTGGTATCGACAATAATATCTATCTCCAGATCTCGCTGATCATGCTCATTGGCCTGCTGTCAAAGAACGCTATCCTGATCGTAGAGTATGCAGTAGAAAGACGACGACATGGTATGACCCTGCTGAATGCAGCGGTAGAAGGTGCAAAAGCACGTTTCCGCCCCATCCTCATGACATCTTTTGCCTTCATATTTGGCCTGATGCCGCTCATGTTCGCCAGCGGTGCGGGTGCGAATGGTAACCGCTCCATCGGTACAGCCGCAGTAGGCGGTATGCTCTTCGGTACCATGATAGGTATATTCATGATCCCTGTATTATTCATCATCTTCCAGACCCTGCAGGAGAAAGTAAGTACTAAAAGGGTAGAAGAAGACGATGATACAGACACTAAAAGCGTAACACATGAAATCCAATAATAAACAAGCACTGTTGGTGATACTCGCCGCTGCCAGCTTCGTTGCTTCGTGCAGGGTGACAAAGCCCTACAAGCAAGCAGAGGCTGTGGCAGACAGTAAGTTGTACCGCGACAGTACATCTACCGATACTACAACCATGGCCGACCTGCCCTGGACACAGTTATTCACCGATCCACACTTGCAGGCCCTGATCAGGGAAGGCATACAAAATAACCTGGACCTGAAGATTGCAAATGCACGTATGGATGCAGCAGCGGCCAATCTCCGCCAGAGCAAACAGGCCTTCCTCCCTTCAATAGATGCCACGGCTTCTGTGACCCAGCAGAAGGTAGCCGCCTCCCAGGGGGGTAACTTTATCAAGGCGAACCGTATCTACCAGTTGTCTGCCTCAGCCAGCTGGGAAGCTGATATATGGGGTAAACTGCGCAGTACCAAGCGTGCTTACATGGCGGCTTTCCTGCAAAGTGAAGCCTATCGCAGGGCCGTACTCACCCAGCTGATTGCCAACATTGCATCTAATTACTATGCGCTGCTGGCGTATGATGAGCAACTGAAAATTACCCGTCAAACCGTGGAAAACCGCAAAGCAGATGTGGAAACCATGAAAACACTGAAGGAAAGTGATGTGGTAACTGGTGCCGACGTGGTACAGAGTGAAGCCAACCGCTACTCCGCTGAAGTCACGATTCCAGACCTGTTGCAAAATATCCGGGAAACAGAAAATACCATCAGTGTATACCTGGGCCGTACGCCCGGTGCCATCGAAAGAGGTACCCTGGGGGAACAATCTGTGAATGCGGACCTGAAAACCGGCTTACCGGCACAGTTACTCGCTAACCGTCCGGATGTACAACAAGCTGAATATCAGCTTCGTTATTACTACGAACTGACGAATGTGGCCAGAACTTATTTCTACCCCAGCCTGTCAATAACGGCTACTGGTGGTTTGAACGGGACGACCCTGGACAACTACTTTGATGCCTCTCATTTCTTCGGTAATATCGTTGGAAGTCTGACCCAGCCGATCTTCCAGCAGGGGCAGAACAAGCAACGTTTACGGGTAGCGGAAGCCAACCAGGAAGAATACCTCGTCACCTACAAAAAAACCCTGCTCACAGCGGGCCAGGAGGTAACGAACGCCCTGTTTGATTACAATGCTGCCGTAGATAAGGCCGCCATCAGGGGCCAGCAGATTGCTTACCTGCAAAAGTCTGTAGACTATACGAAAGAATTACTCAAGTACACTTCCAATACTAACTATACGGATGTACTTACATCCGAGCAAAGTCTGCTGTCCGCCCAGCTGAACAGCATCAGCGACAAGCTGCAACAGCTACAGGCGGTGGTGACGCTGTACCGAAGCCTTGGAGGCGGATGGAAATAATCAGTGTGCCTTATCAGAACAGGACATCTCTAAATTGCCGGCATACGGGGAACGTGTATCTTACTTTTGATACACGTTCTTCTTTTTATACTATCTTGCGACATTAATTTTATTGTATGTCAGCAAGCAGTGATCAAAGGACGGCGCTCTATTCAAGGATCTTTATTGCCATTTATACCATATTGATGACACCCATAGGCGGTGCTATTCTTTTTTGCGTAAACCTCAGAAACACAGGCCGGCTGAAGAGCATTCCCTTTGTAATGCTGGGTGCCATGATATTTGAATACTTCCACCTCCAAATGATCCTGCATAACCATACCGGCAGAACTGATGTCATCTTTGTACCCTCCCTTATTTTTGCCTTTTTACTGAGTTTCCCGGTATGGCACCTGCTTTTGAGAGGCATTCCCCCGTACAAATTATTACCTGCCTGGGTACCATTGATCATCATGGCGGTTGTGTGGCTGGGTATAATTGCTTACTTTAACATTTAACATTTTCAAAGGGTTATAATAGCTATTTTCGACCCTTTAATTCCCCAGAGCAAAGACAACTTTAAAAACAAACATAAAACCTACCCCGGGAGCATATATATTCTATTGAACTGCTACTGTGGAGTCAATGATCAAAACATATGAGTATTTTCAAAAACGCAGCCATCGCCGCCGCATTGTTACTGTCCGCCTCTATGGTGCATGCACAGCTTCCCAACTGGCAGAATATGGATCTGGAAAAGGATTCCGTTTTCGGTATCAGCGTAGAAAAAGCGTACAACGAGCTGCTGAAAGACAAGAAATCTAAACCTGTAGTAGTTGCCATTATCGATAGCGGTGTGGACACCGCACATGAAGACCTGAAATCTTACCTCTGGGTGAACCTGAAGGAGAAGAGAGGGAATGGTAAGGATGACGACAAGAATCACTATACAGATGATATTAACGGCTGGGACTTCATCGGTTCTGCCAAAGGCAATGTAAGTTATGACAACCTGGAACTGACCCGCCTGGTGCGTGCCGGCCAGGCCCGTTTTGCAAACCCATCTGCCGACACCAATGGTCTCTACCAGTACAAACAGTTGCGTGCTAAGTACGACCAGGAAATGGACGAGGCTAAGAAAACCCTGTATGGCATCAACCGTTTCAAGGGTATGCTGGATACCATGGTAGCTAAAATGAATAAGGAGAATCCGACAGCGGCTGATTTCCAGACCTTTAATGCGGACAACCCGGTGGAAGAGCAGATCAAGCAGGTGGTAGGTCAGCAGCTGCTGCGCTACCCTGACTATAAAACCTTCAAAGCCAGTGAGCTGGATAGGGCGTATGATCATTTTAAGGAGCAGGCGGATTACCAGCTGAACCTGGAGTATGATCCACGCGCTATAGTGGGTGATAACTATGCAAATGTAGACGAGCATTATTACGGTAATAACGATGTCACTGGTCCGGATGCGGATCATGGTACACACGTAGCAGGTATCATTGGTGCGGGTCGTAACAATAACCTGGGTATCAATGGTGTAGCTGACAATGTATTGCTGATGTCCGTACGTGCGGTGCCTAATGGAGATGAAAGAGACAAGGATGTGGCAAATGCACTGCGTTATGCGGTGGATAATGGGGCGAAGGTGATCAATATGAGCTTTGGTAAGCCTTACTCTCCGAATAAGAAGGCGGTAGATGATGCGGTAAAATATGCGATGTCTAAAGATGTGCTGCTGGTACATGCAGCGGGTAATGATGGTGAGAATACGGATTCTGTGGGAAACTATCCTAACCGCAAGTACCTGGATGGAGGTATAGCAGATGCGTGGATTGAGGTAGGTGCGTCTGGTCCGAATGATGATGAGACATTGCCGGCTTCTTTCTCTAACTATGGTAAGGATGCGGTGGATGTATTTGCACCTGGTGTGGCGATTTATTCTTCAATTCCGGGTTCAAAATATGATTATCATGATGGAACGAGTATGGCGGCACCGGTGGTAACTGGTTTGGCGGCGTTGATTCGTTCTTATTATCCTAAGCTGACTGCGCTGCAGGTGAAGGATATTATATTAAAATCTGTGGTGAAGATTGAGCATCCTGTAGCGATTGGAGATGAGAATGGGGAGGCTAAGCAGGTGCAGATGACGGATTTGTGTAAGACGGGTGGTGTGGTGAATGCTTATAAGGCGTTGCAGTTGGCGGCGACTTATAAATAAGGTTGTTTTGGATGCTCTTTAATAAGTAGAATTAATTTCGATAAATGGAAAAAGCCCCGCATGTGCGGGGCTTTTTTACTGTCTCAGATTAAGCTGCCTGAAATTTTTAAAATAAATTTTGCTTTTTGTTAAAGAAAGTTATAATTTTGCCGTCCCGAACGACAAATAACTATTGCCTGATAGTATAACGGTAGTACGACAGACTCTGACTCTGTTTGTCTTGGTTCGAATCCAGGTCAGGCAACCCGAAAAAACGAATCTTTTTTAAACCGCTGAAGAATTCATTCTCAGTGGTTTTTTTTTAGATGCTAACCGCTCAAAAAGTCGAATATTCGATTTTAAATACTCCCTTTAATTTTGTGTTCGCAGGAATTGAATAAATACCTCTATCAGGATTATTGCCCTTAACTCTTACTCCACCGGAATCAATATTTATAAAATAGGGGCTTAACCGGGATTATACATTATTCAATGGCGAGTCTTTCTATCAGTTGCATATCCCACATATCCCTCGTACTGAATTTAAATGAGGGTAATTCCCTGAGTGTACCTTCCCTGAGATCTACCCCTGCTATGACACCCATGTCCAAGGAGGCAGTTACTTCCAGAAAGGCAATAAAGTCTTCTATATCGTGAATGGTTTCTTCATTTTTTAATCCTGCAAGTAATGCTTTCACTTCTTCACTAGTGATCCAGCCTGTTACGCCCATTCCTTCAGCAGTGAAGATGCCTGGGTTATTCATACTTAATTCACATATGATCTCATAGCTCAGACCCTTGGGGTTGATTCCCGGCACACGATGTATAGCAGCAGATTTTCCTAAGCGGAAGTATGGCACATAGTCAGCGCAATGAGAGAACACGACATACTCAAAGAAGGCAGACAGGTGATAGGTCCATGGAAGGGTATTCAGAAATGGATACCATTCCTTGTGGATCACTTCCATAAATGGGAGATACTCCAGCCGGTAGCCTTTGAGCTGGTTGAACACGGTTACCAGTTCAGCTAATGGAATATCGCATTTTCCTTTGATACAGGTTTGTTCATACTTTGTATAATAAGCCTGAATATCTCCCTGCTGACCTTTGAGCAGCGGAACAGTGTCAGTATAGAAGCGCTTATCATCAAATAGGTGTAGGGTATGCCATTGGCCCATGGTTCACAATTTTGTATTCGATCAACTACATTAATAACCTTAATATACAATTCTACGCTTAAAACATTATCCACCGAAGAAAACTCATTTAGCGTCAGGTACAAAAAAGATCTCACTTTTTGACATGCGGAAGTTTATCAGATCATCACGGACCAAATAATTCCTTTTCCCTCATAAAAAGTTATCCTCTTTCATCTCTACTCCAATACATAGTTAAGTTTCTTAACAGCCACCCGGTGTGCCCCAAGGTAGTTTATGGCTTCAACAGATACTTCAGCTACGCAATAGTCTTCACCCGAAAAATAGTTTTCCGTTGGCGGATCAAAAGAATTTATTACCCTTTCTTTCATAGCCGTTTTATCCGGGTGGCCTGCAGGATATATGGTGGTGTTTTCGAAACTGAAAACATCATCTTCCGATAAAATCAGATTTTCCAATTTGAAATTAACGTCCCACCTAGCCGGCAGTTAGTGGAGAAATGATTAATTGCATCTAAGGTTTCATGAATGGTCTTGTTCTTGAAGAACTCTTTTTTCTCTTCGGCGTAAATAGATTATAACATTGATATCTTCCCTGATAATTCCTCCTGCTGGTGACTGGGGAAAATGAAAACAATCGTTTTCACCTTCCCCAATCAGCTATTCCCCCTCCTCCAGGACCACAATATTTAAATCCGTCTCCTTATCATGCTTGTTATCGGCATATAGATCAGGATATTCGTTAAACCCCAAAGATTCCGGAATCATTTCTGAATGGCCCATTTTTAAAAATAAAAACTATTTATTGTCTGTCTTTACAACATTGACCATAATAAAACCGGCTTTGATCCCAAAACAAAAAAACCAGATGTTTTTTAAAGATTTCAGAGCGAACAATTCAAAATTTTCTGCTTCTTTTATCATCTCAATTTGACCTTTCTCTCCTAAGTGCTTTATTTCCTCTATTTTTAATTGTTTTACCCACAATGTAGTGGCCTCTGATAAGTTTTTTGATTCCACCTGACTAATATAGGTACCTCCTCTAAACTGCATTAAAAATGTATATAACTCCATAATGTATAAATTAATTACTTCCTTTTGCTCTTTAGCTGTAATTTTCACCAGTTTCATCCATTTTTTTTGATGCTGAACCTGGTTTTTCAGTTTATCTAACTCCTTCTTGTCTTGTTTTGATTCTTTCGGTTTACTGTTTAATACTTCATATTCGGCTTTAAGCGCTTCATATTTTTCCCTTGCAGCCTCTTTAGCTTTCTGATTTGCATGTTGTCCATTTTTACCTTCCCCATGTTTTGGAATTGCTTCATCTCCTTCCTTAGCAAATAAAAGTCTTGAAACAAGGAAATGGAAAATCAGGGTTTAATTCCTGGATTTTTGCCGCTTTAACATAATTGGTATTATTTACTACAGTGTTATCCTGACTAGCGGGGTTCCCTGGAGCAATAGTTGGTTGGAATCCATTGATGGTTTCCAATTGTAAAGACGAAAGAACGTCTTGTATAAATATATAAAAATCGGTTTTCTTTATAGGCAGTTTATCTACACTTAGTGTTTGCAACTCATCAGGTGTACCTTTTACCTGTTTTACTCCACTTTTTTCATCTACCATGTTGAACATGTCATCAAATAATACATCATTCAAATATGCTTTAGGTTTAGATAAATTTTCATCTGGATCTTTAGAAATTAATTGCTCATATTCACTGGTAGTAAATGATGTGGCCAATATAGAATTACCATCAATTCCTGCGTGAACGGCGTTAACTACGCCGAAAGAGCCAAATGCTTCAACTATTGCAGACAGCATGCTGTTGCTGGTAGCGTTTGAAGTGTTCGCAGCTATGCTTTTGTAAAATGCTTTCGCTCCAATTTGAATTGTATCTCCTGCCATTACACGTAATACAATTGAAGGACCTGGAGACAGGTTCAAAATTGTGGCATGGTATTGTTTTCTTTCGTTAAATACAGGGTGTTTGTTTATTATAAGATTGTGGTTTAAAATTCGAAAAAAAAGAGCTTTTTACTGTTTTACACCTTTATCACAACTAGCTGATTATCAAATACGATTCAAATCACATTCAGGCAACAAGCTAAAAAGCCGCTTTAATAGCGGCTTATTCTTTTTTATACCTTCTTTTAATTTATACCTTCTTTTAAGTTTCCTGGTTTTAATAAACATTGCCCAAAAACATTGCCACCCAACAATTACACACTGCAAATAATATTTCATCACATCCAACTCCCCTTGCCTGCCCCATTGGTATAATCCAGCTCATTCGCCAGCACACTCGCCGCAATAAATTCCAAAAACTTCAGCTTCTTAGCCGAAGCCGGTGCAAAACAACCACCAGCCTCCGCGCCATATTGCAAAGTATCCACCCACACTTCACCCTCAAACACCCCGTTCATAATCAGCAACAAAGGATCCTGTGAAGCCGCATACCCAAACTCAAAACACCCATCATTCATCTTTGCGCCAGCCGGCAAACCAAACATCTCCTTCATATCATCGTCCTTATCCAGAATACCCACCTCCTTCCACTCCTCATCATCAGGTTCCACCCAGGCATTCAGTTCCCACCAGTGACAAATATCATGCACCTTATCTTCCGTCACCGGAAACGGCTTCCGCGCATTTTCCAAATCCTCCTTTTTATCAATCAACCATTTAAGATCAATCCCTCCATAACAAAAATACCCTTTACCACCTTCCCCTATTTCCATGAGGTATACCTTCAACTCATCCGGTAAACGAATGTCATTGTCTTTCTCAAATTGCAGCACCGCCTCTGGTGACCACGGCTGCAACGCAAACCGTTCCTCCTTAAAGTTTTCTTTCACCTTAATCCTGTCCTTCTGGTACATCTTATGGAATAGACAGGAAACCATCCGCTGTTTTATCAGGTTCAGTACATCCGCATGCTGTATTACAAGCGGATGCCCCGGGTTGATAAACTTGTTGACAACCTTTTCCTGCTCCGATTTTATCATTCCCATAAATGCTGCCTGCGCTTTTTGGGCCTCTTCATCCTTTACAGCCTGCCATGTCAAAAATCCTTCATCCTTCTTCAGGTCCTGGAAATCCGGATAGTCTTCATCCCATGCCAGGGCTTCCCGAATAATGGGATAGGCTTCCTGCGGGCGATTCAGTTTCAGCAGGAGCCGCACCTTGGTGTCTTTGATATAAGATAGTTTCTTCCAATTTGCATGCTGGTACCCTTTTTCCACTACCGCCAAAGCAGTTTCCAGTTTTTCAGGATCCTGCTCCCGCTCGTAAGTAAACCAACCGATCTGGTTAGCATATAGCACATACATTTCCTGCTCCCATCGCATTAACTGCCTGTCATGGGGGAAGCGCTGCATACAGTGCGCCGCCTGGGCCAGCAGGAATGGCAGGTACTTACTTTTCATTTGAGGATCATTGGGGGCGTGAACAGCAATATTCCAGGCCATAAACTTCCAGTTTTCCAGTACCGTTTGAATCGTACTTTCATAAAGCAGGTCGGTGTTCTCAGGAATGTTATAGGAAACATTGCCATTTTCATTTTCCTCGATCTGCTGGGGTTCGTCTTCAGGGTCAGCAAGGTTTACAAGCAAAATCCGGCTATTCGTTGCCAAGGGTTCCTGCGTGGGAAACTCCATTGGCAACATGGGGATCATCTGATCACAACCTGCAATGACCTGCTCCATTAAGCGTTCATTGAATTGACCTGCGGAAAAAAGGGTTTCGAGTTCATTCATTGCTTTGCGGGCAGTTACATAGAGGCGCTTAAAGGCCTTAATACTATTGGGTTGCATTCCAGGGTTTTTAGGGATACTGATTTAATGGGGCACAAAATAGAATTTTAGTTTTAATTCATTGCCTGTTTTTAATGCCCATAATTAATCCTTACATCACAAACAGAATAATTAAAACCCTCAACTTCTAAAAGCTGATCAGACTGATTTTCGATGAGAATATTAAGCCTCCTGTATTTTATAAATTTTGCTC
This sequence comes from Chitinophaga silvisoli, assembly GCF_003412465.1. Taxonomy (GTDB): domain Bacteria; phylum Bacteroidota; class Bacteroidia; order Chitinophagales; family Chitinophagaceae; genus Chitinophaga; species Chitinophaga silvisoli. Next base: position 355,366 of record NZ_QTJV01000001.1, on the reverse strand, counting down.
CTTTGAGATATGCCACATAGGATAAGGCAATAGGGCTGCGTTTCTATTGACAATTCATGATATCCCGTAAAAAAAAAACAGATATAACTGAGCATAATAAACTGAAATAGTTGGACAGCACATTGACTGCCCGGAATCTTATTCCAAATTTATATATGCCTGATCAATTATTTCTGATTATTCTAACCTCATCTCCCTGACCGTCTCATTCCCGGCCAAATCCACCGCACCCACTACCACCATCCCTCCTGCCGGCAAACTACCCGCCACATAATACCAATCCACCCCATTCCTCCCCAATACCGCCTTTCCCCTTTCCAATTGCACACCAGCTGCATCAAACACACGTACATCCACCTCCGCTACCCTGAATTCATCCTTCGCCCTTACCACCACAGTCGTATCTTCAAATCGAATTTGCTGCACTTCCGGAGCATTATAAGCATCCTTTATTGCCATATTATAAGCATTCTGTCCAGGACCCGCTTTCGATTTATAATATGCCTTCAACTCCGGATCCTTCAGGATCTCCTTTGCATAAGCTGCCGCTGCCTGCATCCTATACCGGGCTTCCAGCTGCTTTTGTGTCGGTTTCTTTTTAGACCGGCCACGCTTCTTCGCCATTATAATCTGGCCATTTCGCTCATAAATCGTGATCTGACCGCCCAGACTACCGCGGACGAGTTGGAGAAGTATATTGTCTTTAACAATTGCCATAACAAACAATTTTGGGGTTATAATCAATATTAAACATTCTTACCGAACTATAGCGTAGCATTAATACCAATTGAGTACTAATACTTTACTTTAAGTACACTATAAGTGCACCTCAATATCCAATCGATATATAGATATACTTCTGGTGTACTTATAGTACCCTTAAATTGAGCTTATGGATATATGGTTTGACTATTGACTAGTAAAATTGTTCTCTTTGATTATTTTTATCGAATGAATATCATCCCTCAGCTGAAAGAACTGGCAGAAAGATATGACGTTGATGAAATGGATAAACTGGTAGAAGGCCTTTCATCAACCGAACTGGAAGAATATAAGGACGAGATTATAGGTGCCTATGATATGATTTATTCATATGGTGTATATGACCTGGACTGCGACAAAGTAAGCAACCCGGAAGACTTTATCTTTTACCTGCTCGGTATCATCGACTCCATCCAGCGTTTCTACCCCGATCAGATGTACTACCAGGAAAGAGGCTATTGTTACCAGCAGCTGGCCGATCGTGCAGCCGCATATGAGGATAAGGTCCGCTACATCCAGGAAGCCATCCATATTTACTACCTCGCACCGCAAACGACTGACATTCAAATGTCGATGATCGGGGCGCTGACAGATAAAATGATCATCACCCAACAATTTACTACTGAAGCATTCACAGAATTACTCTATTATTTCAGACCGGTACTAAACGATACCTCCTTTATCCGTTCATTGATCCACCTGTGCTTCAGGGTCCGCGCACTTCCCTTTGCACAGAATCACTACTGGCATCAACGCTTATTGCGCGAGTTCGAAGCTGCCATGTACCTGGCAGCAGAAAAGCAGCCACTCGTTTACCTGGACTGGGCAGAGACTTACCACTACATCCTCTTCCACGACATGAATGATATAGATGCGGATTACAAAGATCAAATGGCAGATCAGACAGCCTCCCTGCTGCAAACTCTCGAAAGTTATAATACACAGGATCCTGAACTGCTGAACCGACTCGGCAAGGCATTTGCCGATACCGCCCAAAGGCTTAAAGAACAGGACCTGAAACTGGCCTATTACTGGCTTTCAGTAGAGTTCTTTACCAAAGGACATGAACAGCAACCTGCTTCCTGGACCTTTCCCGTATATGCCACCAATTCACTGCTGGACATCGCGCAACTCTATCATGAGCAGGGTGCTTATGAAAAACTGATCAATACCTTTGAACATGGTCTCCAGCTCTTCTCACAGGTATATAAGCACGAAGAAGATTTTCAACTCAACCTTTACTGGGGCAATTTCCTGGTGAAATATACCGAACTCGCATACGATTTTAAATCTCCCTCCATCAACCACCTTGCAGAAGAAAAACTGCAACTCTCTGCAGTGCTGGGCAGAAATTACTATTCACATCCTTACCTATCAATGGCAAGGCTGGCAATAAAATCAGGCGATAAAGAAAAATGTGTGCAAGTCCTGCTGCAATGCAGAGAGGCAATCCGCTCTACCGGGTACACGGCCTATGACCTGGAAGAAGCGCTGAGAGATGAGGACTTCAGGGAAGTATGGAGCCTGTTGCAATAAAACTAAAGCCTTCTGTCTGCAGGCCTGAAATACCAGGATACCACAGTCAGAATTGCAAAAATCAGGGGGGCTATGAAGTGTGCAAAAGAGTCACCCGAGGCAATGTGAGAAATAACGGCACCCGTCATGGCAAAGAAGAAGCCAGCATATGCCCATTCTTTTACCAGCGGGAAACGGGGAAGCAGAATAGTAATGACACCCAATACTTTCCACACCCCCAGGATGGTCATAAAATAAAGCGGATAACCCAGGTGGATAATGCCATCCACATTGTCTTTCTGACGAAAAATCTGCGCTAATCCCCCTACAAACATGAATAAGGCCAGGATAATGGTAGCTGTCCAGTAAATAATGTTATTGCGTTTTGTCATTATGTAGCTATTTGACTACAAATATATGCGTAGCTATTTAACTACACAAGTTTTATTTAGAAAATTTTCAGATCATCTTTATAGGCTTTCTTGTAGAGGGTGATAATTTTTTCGAGAATGACCGCACGCTCTTCTGTGCTGATAACAGTATTGTCATCCCAATGCGCAATTGTTTCAGGGTTAATGACAGCAAACCGTGCAGCTATTTCGCATAGCAGGGCACGGTCATTTTCCTGGTAAAAGAGGGTTTCTCCCCGGTAGAGGATCAGTAATCCATACTTATTACCATCTTCTTCGTAGCGGTATGCCCGCTGATCGCTTTTTAGTTCATCGATAGTTGCTTTTGTTGCCTTTGAATAGGTTCTTTTGCTCATTATGTAGTTTTATACAGGTACCATCCATTCCCTATTTCTTTCAACATGATTAATCGGTTTGGGTTCATTTCAGGCAGATCTTTTTTATTTGCAGCGTAAAGATAACCAACTGTATTGTCAAGCATGCCACCAATTGTGAAGCTCAGGCAATTGCCACCTACTTCATAATCATCATACCGTACTCCAACTATGAATAATTTATGATAATCTGGTTTAAGTTTTTCAATCATCCTGGTACTCCCGTCTTCATTTATTTTTATTGTCTTCAACTCTTCTAATGCAGTATTTTTTATCCTCTCAAATTCCGCTTTGTGCTCTTCAAAATGTTTGATAAGATCACGATCCATAGCAAGCACCAATCTTGAATTGCCAAGTTGAAACGCATAATCTTCTTTTGATTCGAAACGACCTTTTTTAATCGCTTCTTCTACCTGTTGGGGAGTCAGGTGTTCCATTTCCTTCAGCGCCTCTGCTATGATCCCGGTCATAGCCAGTCCCCTGACGGCGTTAATTTTCCATACAGTGTCCTTTTCAAAATGCAGGTAAATGTCTTCTCCTTTTCCTGATGGGGTTAAGGCTGTCATTGCGACTACCGCTGTATTTTCTTTTTGTTCCAGTAAGGTGAATTTTGTCGTCAGACTATCAGCCAGGTCATTGCCACTGAAATCACCTTTATATTCCCCGGTAGAAAATTTCTTTACATCCGGAAATCCTTTTTTACCAAACACACTTTGTGCCACATCCAGGGGAGTGTCTGTCTTAAATACATTTTTGGGATGACTGTTGCAGGCTACTAACAAGATTGTAGCCAGTAGTGAGGATAAACGTATCATAGGTATTACTTGTTAATAATTGTTTCTAAGAGTTCGCTTTCAAATATTGACTGTGGAGAAATGACTGTTTCATTTTCGGGAATCTTATTTCCATATCGTTCCTTCATTTTTGCTTTTACGATCTCACTGCTAAGATCGAAATCACCTAATTTTTCCAGTTTTCCTATCTCTATTCCTGTGGCCCGCTGGTATACTTTCCAGATAAGCTCCGAGCAATAGATCCGTTCATCACTCCATTCGAAAGTGAGATCGTAATTTTTACCGGCGAAGGTTTCCCCCACCTGTTTCATTTTTAATAATTTATCGGCAGTGAGTACTTTATCCGCATTCTTCAGTCGTTTAATCACATAATGGCCTCCCTTTCCCCGTGCAATCCACTTATCCAGCGGGGTCCGCTTTACCGGCTGCACTGCTTCGAAAACAAAGTATTTATTCCCTTCTTTATAGATGATTCCACAATGAGAGTATTTGGATTTTGTGGCTAACTGAATAGCTTTACTTTGCGCTGATGCAGAAGTCTGAAAAATCAGGTCTCCGCTTTGAATATCAGGGGGATTTACAAGTCGCTTCCTGGCTTTTACACCAATGAGCAGGGTTAAAACCAACAGGGTAATGATTAGTATTCCTTTTTTCATATATATTGTCCATACAAGGTAGCAGTTTTTAGACAAACGGTTTATGCATAATTTTTGCAATCCTCTTTCTTTTTGTTCTTATATTGGTTAACAACCCGTTTTCGTCTTTCGCGACCACACCACCGGGAGACGAGGTATCCAAAAAGTACTGCGCCGGCTGCCATGGCGATCAAATGCAGGGTGGTGTCGCTACCGCACTGATCAAAACTAACTGGAAATCTGGGGGTGACAGGCCCCTGTTTCCGCGATGGAAAAACAACCTGCTTGTGACCGCCCTGAATACGAAGAAGTAAGACGACTGGTGATCGATCAGGATAAGGTGACTGAACAGGGAGATCCTGCTTAAAGGATATGGCCAGGTGAGACGTGTAAAGATAGGACCCGATGTAGCCTTATATGAGATCATCCATAAGCCCGGATGCACTGTTACGAATTATGCCACGTTGATAAAAAACACAATTATGAAAACAACCTTTATTGCGATCGCAATCATCTTTACACATGTATCATTATTTGCTCAGCATTCGCTGGAAAAGTTATGGCAGACGGATACCCTGCTTCTTACTCCGGAATCTGCCCTGCTTGCTGCAGACGGAAAATTCCTGTATGTGTCCAACATCGGTAGCAAAGAGGCCAACACCGGGTTTATCAGCAAGGTAGGCCTGGATGGTAAAATTATTACGCGGGACTGGGTAACCGGCCTGAATGCCACCAAAGGGATGGGCTTATACAAAGGAATGCTTTACGCCGCAGAACTGACTGACGTAGCAGTGATTGATGTAAAAACGGGGACCATTGTGCGCAGAATTCCTATCGAAGGGGCAAAGATGCTGAACGATATTACAGTAGATGCCAAAGGCATCGTATATGTAAGTGATTCCAGGGCCAATAATATCCACAAAATTGAAAACGGGGTGCCGGCTGTTTACCTCGAGGATATGGACAATGCCAATGGTGTGCTGGCAGCAGGCACCTCATTATATGCACTGACCAATGGAAAATTGCAGAAGATTGATGCACAAAAAAATAAGACCATAGTTGCAGAAGGAATGGAAAGCGGCACAGACGGAATTGTACAGGTAAAGGAAAATGAATTCGTGATCAGTTGCTGGCAGGGAATTATCTATTACGTAAAGGCAGATGGCTCCAAACAGGTAATGCTGGATACCCGTGAGCAAAAAAGTAATACAGCCGATATCTGGTATAATGCGGCGACCCACACATTATATGTACCTACCTTTTTTAAGAATACCATTGTCGCATATCAACTGAAATAATCTTTTTTTTCGAAAGATTTATGTGCGCAAAAAAACTGCGCACATGCGTCCAATCTTTGTATTGTTAATCACAAACGAAAAAAAACGGTTATGAGATTCAATACATCAAAGAAGGACGTATCCGCCACTGTAAACTACGAAGGTGCAAAGGCTTATACCCTGACACCCGAGCTGGAACTGTATAGTGCTGTTGTTACAGCTTCTTTACATGACCAGTTTTATGAAGGGAGTGCGGAGCGCCTGGAGCGGATCCGTGCGCTGATCAAAAAGAATGATCCTCAATTCGTAGCACGCCTGGCGGTGTATACCCGCGAGAAGATGTACCTGCGCAGCATTCCATTGGTGCTGGCTGTAGAGCTGGCGAAGGTGCATACAGGTAATGGACTGGTGAGCAATATGGTGAACAGGGTAGTGCAGCGTGCAGATGAAATCACTGAGCTGCTGGCATTCTATACCCTGTCAAATGAACGGAAAGAGACAAAGAAATTACATCGCCTGAGTAAGCAGATTCAGAAAGGACTGTCATTGGCCTTTAACAAGTTCGATGAATATCAGTTCGCAAAATATAACCGCGCAGCGGCAGTAACACTGAAAGATGCCCTGTTTATCGTACATCCTAAACCTAAGGATGACGACCAGCAACTCCTGTTCGACAAGATTGCGCAGGATGCATTGCAGGTACCCTATACCTGGGAAACAACCCTGACAGCTACCGGTCAGGTACAATACTCCGACGCAAGTGACAGGCAAAAGGCCTTTCGCCATGCGTGGGAACAGTTGGTCGAGTCGAATATGCTGGGCTATATGGCGCTGATCCGTAATCTGCGTAATATATTGCAGGCGGATGTGGATAACAGGATTATCAACAAAGTATGCGCACAGCTGTCCGATGAAAAGGCGGTATTGCATTCAAAGCAATTACCTTTCCGGTTCCTGTCTGCATACCGTGAACTGAAGCAGGTAAAGCATAAGAGAACGGATGATGTAATGAAAGCGCTGGAAGCGGCGATAAAGATTTCGGTACAACACCTGCAGGGATTTGATCAGGATACACGGGTAGTGATTGCCTGCGATGTATCAGGGTCTATGCAGACACCAGTGTCTGCACGTAGTGTGGTAAGGTACTATGATATTGGATTGCTGCTGGGTATGTTGCTGCAGCATAAGTGTGAGAATGTGGTAACAGGGATGTTTGGTGATAAGTGGAAGGTGGTTGATTTTCCTAAGAAGCATATACTGGAGAATGTAGATGCATTTTATCAGAGAGAAGGAGAGGTTGGGTATAGTACGAATGGATACCTGGTATTGGCTGACCTGATTAAGAGCGGACGAATTGTTGATAAGGTGATGATGTTTACAGACTGCCAGATGTGGGATAGTACTACGGGAAATCAGCGTGAAAAGAATACGCTGGCGGAGCAGTGGAAAAGGTACAGATATATGGCCCCACAGGCGAAGTTGTATTTATTTGATTTGGCGGGATATGGCAAAACACCGGTGGATGTGAGAGGAGATGGCGTTTATTTGATTGCCGGGTGGAGTGATAAGGTGTTTGAGATTTTGGCGGCGATGGAGAAAGGAGTGGATGCAGTGGAGCATATTAAGGCCTTGAGTTTTTAAAGTTTGATTTTGGAAAAATAGTCGAGTGAAGGTGTCGTTATAATGGGTTACTTCTACTCTATTAAGTAAAAAAATACACCCTTATGCTTGTTGCCCTTGGCTTAACGGGAGCCCGTCTTTGGACGGGCTTTTTTTGTTTTGAGAATGAGAGATGCAGAGTGATAATACGCAGTGTGGTGGCGGTTTTTATTTGTTTTTTAAGTGAGGAAATGCGTAAATTTGGAGGGTAGAAATTTTATTTTTTTTCACGCTTAAAAATTTAAAAGTATGTATGGAGGTTATGCAGAATACAAAAGGCATATGCAAATTTTGAAAGAGCAGCGCGAGCGGATTATTAATGATCCGGAATATAGGAAACGGTTAAGGGAAGAATCCGGAATTGAAGAAATTGCCAGTCAAATGACCGAAGAACTTTGGCGGATTGCAGATGCTAAATATGGTTATAAAAGAAATAAATCTTAAACGCAAGCACATGAACAATTCGGGTATCATTTATTCGTCTGATCAAGGACTGTTATTAGGTTTCCATGGATGTGACAAATCTATCAGAGACAAAATTATCAATGGTCAAATTATGATGAAAGCCAGTCATAATAATTATGACTGGCTTGGATCAGGAATGTATTTTTGGCAAAATAATCATGCAAGAGCAATTGATTTTGCGCAGAATCCTCCGGGGAAGGGAAAAATAGAGCATCCAGCTGTACTGGGAGCTGCTTTTAGCCTCGGGAACTGTCTTGATCTAACTGATAAATTTTATATTGATAGAGTCAGGGATTCTTATTCTAATTTATTATTAACCCTGAATGAGACAAACACTCCTTTGCCCAAAAACAAGCCAGCAAAGGGATCTACTAATCCAAATGATAAAATATTAAGAGGATTAGACTGTAGTGTTATTGAAACATTACATTGCGAATTAAGGGAGAAAGGAGAAATTCCCTTTGACACAGTCCGCTGCGTTTTCATAGAAGGCAATCCCATCTACGAAGACTCCGGCTTCTACGACCAGACTCATATACAGGTCTGCATCCGCAATCCAAACTGTATCAAAGGGTTCTTCCTCCCAAGATCAGAAGATGACAACTGGTCTAATGCAGCTTAAAAAAGCTTCTATAATTTATTAATGCGTAAAATTTAACCCTATTTAGATTCACCAATCAATAACGCTATCACATAACCCTCTTGGCAAACCCGCAATTACGCAATTATACCATTACCCAATTCCCCAACTACACCATTACGCCATCCCCCCATTCGCGCCAATATTCTGCCCACTGATCCACTTCGCATCATCACTCACCAAAAACGCTACCACCTTCGCAATATCCTCCGGCTCCCCTATCCTGTTAAAAGCCGAAAGCGCCGCTAACCTATCCAATGCCTCCTGCGTTTTTCCTGTTAAAAACAGCTCTGTATTAGTTGGACCAGGAGACACCACATTTACATTAATCCCCCTCGCACCTACCTCCTTCGCAAACACACGCGTCATCTGCTCCACCGCTCCCTTGGTAGCCACATAAGGTCCATAAGTTGGTAATAATAACCGCGTTGTAGAAGAAGAAAAATTGATAATCGTACCATTATCGGCGAGCCTTGTAGCAGCTTCGCGCATCGTATTAAAAGTACCCTTGACATTGATTGCAAACTGCCTGTCAAAGTCCTCATCAGTTGTGTCCTTGATTAATTTATAGAGCAATATGCCCGCATTATTCACCAGCACATCTATCCTGCCATATTGTGCGATCACCGCATCGAACATCCTCTTTACTTCGTCAGATTTACTTACATCCGCCTGAATAGCCATTGCCTGTGCACCCAGGGCTTCGATAGCTGCTACCGTCTTATCAGCAGCTTCCTTATTACCTGCATAGTTCACCGCTACTGTCGCACCTTCCGAAGCCAGCTTTTGTGCGATTGCCGCACCGATTCCCCTGGATGCCCCTGTTACTAAGATTATTTTTCCTGTGAGCGTTTTCATATTTCCTTTGTTTTATGTTGATAAAGCAAAGGTCATACTTACGCACATAGAAAAATTGCAAATATTAAAGGAAGGGATGTAAAATTCTAAGAATGCCTATTTCAGAACTCCCTGCTCCGTCACCATCTCAAATACCTCATCCAGCTTATCATTAAACCACTCCTGCTCATCCTCCGTAAATGCCCTGCAATACAGCATCTCTTCCTGCAGCGCCTGCAACTTCTCATCTACCTGTCTATGCCCGAAATAAGCCGATTTTCCTAACTTCAGTTTATCCAGCCACTGCTTAACAGTGCTTGTCTTATTGACCGTTTTCATCACCGACTCTTCAAATTCAAACCTCAGCATCTCACAGACACCGGGCTGCATGACCAGGGCATACTCGTCAGTATTCAGCTGCAAAATATCATAGCCCCCCGGTTGCAGCAATAATGGCTTCTGTCCCTTGAACAGCAGCTCCATCTGCCCGCTCAGGATCTCCTGGATGACCGTCCTGGGAGAATCCTCTGTCACTATTACCAATACAGGCTGTTTTATAAAGAATAACACTCTCAACATGGCGAATCCATCCATGTTCCGCTCCTGGTAGAGCATATTCACATAATTGGACTTATGTAAATAGGGCTTGGCAAACCGTTTTACAAACGGGCAATATTTAATAGGGATTACCTCTCTGATTCTGAAATTTTCGACCGGGGTTACGGCTAGTCTATAATGCATGGGGTAAGGTTTAACTGATCTGTTATAAAGTTCTCCTTATTTGCTGAATTGATACGACAGTATGATAAAATCGCTATTTTCCGATACCTTTGCAGTATGGAACACGTGGAAGTATTCAAAGCATTATCCAACAAAGCAAGGCTTCAGATATTACAATGGCTGAAAGACCCGACTAAGAATTTTCCGGCAGAGGGTTGCTGCGAAAATGGCGTATGTGTAGGACAAATCCAACTTAAAATGGGGGTTACGCAATCGACTGCCTCTGAGTATTTGTCGCTTTTACAACGAACAGGACTGCTGACGGTGACCAGACAGGGACAGTGGACATATTACAAAAGAAATGAAGATGCTATCAGGGAATTGGGAAAACTGATCCTGGAGGACCTGTAATGATATTAAAAAGGCCATCCCTGGGGGATGGCCTTTTTAAAACAGCTATTCTGCTGATTTATAATTAATTGAAGAAGGCGGCGCTGCCTGCTCACCACTTCCCCACTGCTTATTCGGTGCCGCTCCCAGATCCAGCTCCAATACGCCCCCTTTCAACAACTCCTGATGCGTAAACCAGGGCTTATTCAACACCTTCCCATCCAACTTCGCCCCCTGAATATACTTATTCTCCCCTGAACTCTTAGGCGCATTCACCGTAAATACCTTTCCATTCTCCAGCTGAATGGTCACCTGCGTAAATACCGGGCTACCAATATTATACTGAGGAATACCCGGCGTAACAGGACAGAATCCCATCATGGAAAACACCACAAACGCCGTCATACCACCCCCGTCTTCATCGCCCGGAATCCCAAACAGGTTATCCGTATACCAGGTATCCAGCAGCATCCGGATGCGCTTCTGCGTCTTCCAGGGTGCCCCCAGGTAATTGTACAGGTAAGGAATATGGAAACTAGGCTCATTGCCCATCACAAACTGTCCTACCAGGCCCGTAGCATCCGGGAAAGTATACCAGAGCTGGTATTTACTCCTGCCGAGCCCTTCACGGAACAGCTCATCCAGCTTCGCCTCTGCTGCCGCAGGACCGCCCATCAGACCGAATAAGCCTGACAGGTCATGCTTTACATCCCAGTTATAGGTATAAGCATTGTTCTCTGTGAAATAATCACGACCGCCCTGACCACCGGAAAATTTAGGATCAAATGGCTCGATCCAGTTACCCGCAGAATCCTTTGGCCACATAAAGCCCTTGTCTGCACGGAATACGTTCTTATAGTTAGCCGCACGCTTCAGGAACAGGGGTACGTCCTCTTTTTTACCTGCCGGTACTGCCAATTGTGCAATACACCAGTCGTCAAAGCTATTCTCCAGGGTTACCGCTACGGATTGCCTGCGCTCAAAATCATGCACTTCATTTACCCACTCTTTCTCTCCAGGTCTCAGGGCCGGCATATATCCATGGGTATTATAAAATGCGTCCAGCACGGTAGCAGGACCATTCCTCCAGGGTAGCAGGGTTGCTTCCAGGGCATTCTTTTTCAAGCCCTCATAAGCCTTGGCTACATCGAAATTATGTACCCCTTTGAACCAGGCATCCGCCATCCATGCCGCCGCATGATTGCCCGTCATACATGGCATATCGCCGGTTACAACTGCAAATGAAGGTATCCAGCCTCCCTGCTCATACATCTGGATATAAGAACTGATCTTATCTGCCTCCACCGAAGGGTGTAAGAGGGTCTGTAATGGCTCCAGGGCTATGTAGGTATCCCAGAGCCAGTTATCCGCATAAAAAGGCTTATCAGAATTATGTACCTGGTGATCGTAAGCACTGTAATACTTACCGTACTCGTTGATATTGATCATACGCTCATAAGTCCGGTACAGGGAAGTATAAAATACTCTCTTCTGTGCAGGCGTACCACCTTTTACATTGATCTGGCCCAGGACCTTATCCCATGCCTTAAAAGCCTTGTCCTTCAGGGCATCAAAGTTCCAGTCAGGGATTTCTTTTTGCAGGTTGATTTTCGCCTGCTCAATACTTACAAAAGACACTCCATACTTCACCGCTGTTTCTGCCGGCACTTCTGCCAGTAATATCTTTTGACCTTCTTTATCTAAAGTTTGCACACCCACTATTGGTGTGCTCAGCTCTGCATAAAAGTAAGCTGCCATGCCGTGGAATTGCTCGGTACCGGTGATCACCTGTTTGCCGGTAGCTTCGATAGTGCCTTTACCATTCAAAGGCTGGAAACGGAGGTAATGCTTCTCCTTTCCCTGAAAATGAAATTTGAAATAACCGCTGCGTGCTGCAGGTGTAAATTCTACCTGGTCTGCATCGTCCAGGAAAGTGCTGTAGTAGTAAGGCGTAGTACGCTCCCGGTCCCATACACGGGGTGCAAAATAATCGTTGCCGGAAACCGGCATCATGCCAAAGAGACTTTCCTGCCTGTGCGAAGCAATCGTGAGCGGGAAGTTATGAATGCGGTCATCCAGCTGATCCTTGCGGATGGGGAATACCCTTACCATACTGTTAGGCAGATGAACGGTAGGGCGGGTGGGCTCCAGTATGATGCCCACACTGCCGATGGTGGGATCTACATAGTTGACATTGCTGTTTGTACTTTGTCCTCGTGCAAATGGGGAGGCGAATAGCGCCATACCCAGTAGCAGCCTGTTTAGTTGCATATCGTTCTATTTTTGAGAGGACTAAAAATATAAAAAATATCCGGTCACCCTCATTAAATGAGGATGACCGGGAAAAGGGAAACCGGCAGGCATTATTCGTAGTCTTTGGGAGGCGGATTAGTCGTTCGGATGAAGATTTTTTTTGAAGGTTAATCTTTGGAGTGAAGGCTGCCGGACTGGTAAAAGTAGCCATGCAGACCGGATTGGTCCGATCCTCAGAAAATTATCGTAGTATCGTAGTATGAGATTGCTACCGATATTACTGCTTATTAATCTGCCTGTGATGGCCCAGACACCTGAGGTGTTAGGAAAAGTGAAATCAGACAAAGTAGATGAAGCCTCTGGGCTGGCAGCCAGCGCAACCTTGCCTGGCTACTACTGGACGCACAATGACAGTGGAGGAAAGAATGAAGTATACCTGTTGGATAGCAAGGGGAAACTGGTAAGCAGTGTGAAACTGAAAGGTGCTGTAAACAGGGACTGGGAGGACATTGCGGAGAACATCGGCCCAGGAGCTAAGCATTATGTATATGTGGGGGATATTGGGAATAACCTGAAATTGAAAATAGCCATGCAAATTTACCGGTTTGCTGCCCCATTGAAAGTGCCCGATGAAAAAGCGACCGTGCATGCTGATGCGCTATTTATCAAATTCCCTGATGGACCGAGAGATGCAGAGTCGCTCATGGTTGATCCGATTGGCAAGTGTTTTTATGTGGTAAGTAAAAGAGAGAAACAGGTGAGCCTGTATAAGGTGCCTGCGCAATATTTCAACTTTACGGACCAGCAGCAGGTGACGATGGAAAAGGTACTGACTTTGCCCTATACCTGGATCACTGCAGGAGATATTTCACAGAATGGAGAGCACATTGTGATTAAAGACAAAACACATATTTACTACTGGCGGCGGAAAGGGAATGAGGCGATTGAGGTGACGATGGCAAGGCCGGCAACCTTGTTGCCATATGTACCGGAGAAACAGGGAGAAGGATTGACGATCAGTGTGGATAATAAGGGGTATCTGACGATTAGTGAGGGGAAGAAGCCTGATTTATTTTTCTATCCGCATATATTTAAATAAACGTCATTTTGTGCTGATGCCGTAAGCATCAGCACAAAATGTTCTGCTCTTTTTAGATCGTCAATTTATGTTTGCCAGCTTGTAAGAGTTGGTCTTCCTTACCTTGTAAGCGTAAGGTGGCTGTTGTATTAGCAGGTACTTCCACTTCGAGAACGACCTGTTTTCCTACACGCTTCCAGGCAGAAACAATCTTGCCATACCTGCACTGGTAGTCGGCTTTCGCAAATGTAAGCTGAGATACAAATAAAGGTTGTATAAAGAAATGCTTAAACCCGGGTGCTGCTTCGTCCGGGCGGATGCCTGCCAATGTTTTATAGAACCATGCACAATAATCACCAAAGAAGATATGATTGTGGGTGTATTGCCCCGGCCAGTCTTCAAAGAGCGTAGTGGCCCCATGTGCGATCCAATGTGCCCAGCCTGCATATCCTGTATCTGTCAGCATTTTCATGGCCAGTTCTACATGCCCGTTGTCACTCAGTGAAGGCAATACGTATTTGGTTCCTAATACACCGAAATCAGCATGATAATGATTGTCGCTAATCTTCTTTGCCAGTTGCGCTACAGTCTTATTCAGTGCGGGTTCCGGCACCAGCTTGTGGTAGATGGTTGTACTGAGTGCTGTAGCTGTTGTGACGTTGTACTGCATGGTTTGCGGATCATAATACTCCTTGTTAAAGGCAGTACTGATCTTTTCGGCTAATGCAGCATAAGCAACAGCATCTTCGTTTTTACCTAATATACGCGCCATTTTTGATACCAGTACCGCATCTGTATAGTAACAAGCGGTAGATGTAAATGGTACGGGAGTTTCTACGATTGACATCCAGTCGCCCAGCCCCTTTTTGAAGATGTAATTCTCTGCTCCGCTGGTGAGCAAATCCGTATATTTTTTTATAGCATCATAGTTCTCCCTCATCGTGGCAGTGTCACCTTCATAGAGGTACAAATACCAGGTGATGATAGGCAGTGCACTTCCCCATGCAGGTCCAAAGGTGTAATCCCTGCTATCGGAGCCCCAGCCATTGGATGGCACGATACCCGGTATAGCACCATTGGGGGCCTGTGCATCGCGGATGTCATTCAGCCATTTGCGATAGCCTGATGCAGATTTGTAATTCCACAGGCCGATCTCTGCAGAGATATGTGCATCTGCCGTCCAGCCGTTCTTTTCACGCTGCGGACAGTCGGTAGGTATGCTGAGGAAATTGCTCCTGTAAGACTGGCGTGCAGCTTCATACAGTTTATTGATCATCGGGTCGGAGCTGGTGAAATGACCGGCTTCTTCAAAGCCGGTGCTGTAAAATAAGCCTTCCAGTGAGGTTTTATCCAGCTTCACATCGGCAGTAGTTTTTACTGACACATACTGGAATCCGTGGTAGGTAAACTGTGGTGTGAATGTTTCGGTTCCTGCACCGCCTTTCAGGATATAAATATCCGTCTGGAAAGGTAGTTCACCCGGCCAGCTTCGCATGTGCTCTGTATTATGCGCGAGGTCGATCTTACCGTCTTTCAGCACTTCCCTGTAGGAAAGAGTCACTTTCGTACCTGCGGCTCCTTTTACTTTTAAGGTGACTACGCCGGCAAAGTTCTGCCCCATATCAAAGAGATATTCATCTTTACTCACCTGTTTTACACTGACTGGTTTGATGCGGCGGATAATCTTAATAGAAGGCATTTCCTGTGGTACCAGGATGCCTCCGGGAGAATTGGTTTCAAGGGCTGGCTGCCAGCTGGCATCATTATAAGCCAGCTTATTCCAACCCGGCAGTTCTGCCCGTGCATCATAGATCTCGCCGGTATACAGGTTATTGTATTGGCTGGGACCTGTCGTACATTTCCAGCTGCGATCAGTGACGATTGTTTCCTTGCTGCCATCTTTGTAAGTCAACAGGATGTTGATGAGCATGCGGGGTGTATTGCGCCAGGGTGCTTTGTGAAATTCCCATACCGCATGGGATTGAACATTATACCAACCATTGCCCAGTTCGGCCGCCACTACGTTGTCACCACTGGCCAGCAGGGCGGTAATGTCGTAGGTGTTGTACAGTAGTCTTTTGTCATAGCGGGTATAGCCCTGTTCCAACACCGCATCGGTAACAGGCTTTCCGTTTACATACAATATGTGATACCCTACGCCCGAAACGTAAGCCACTGCTCTTTGCAATGGCTTACCCGTGTGAAACACTTTCCTGAAGAAAGGTGCTTTTGTGGCAGTGGTATCTGTGGTATTCGTGATCCAGCTACCTGACCAGTTGACCTGAGCATACAGGAAACCGGGCAGACAGCAGAGCAGGCAAAATAAAATACGTTGCAAGGTGTCTATTTTAAGGTGAATTTATGGTACTACAGGAAAAGCTACGATGCGCACTTTCGTGCAACCATAGGGCACGAGCGTGATTTCCTGTATAGTGTTGTCTACTTTTCCTTTGTAAATTCCTTCCCTGTCCGTAGGCGGCTGGTATGCCACACCATTCAGTTCTTTCCAGGAAGGAATTGATTTGGCCGGTACGGTGATGGTTACAGGAGCATGGGCCAGGTTCCACACGAACTGGTCATCCACCTGTTTTACCACTGCAGCTTTGAAATGAGCGGCAGGCTTTTCCACATTATCCCGGATCAGTGCATAGTTCCATTTACCTTCAGGATATACGCTGAAGTATTCGCCTTCTACTTCGTCTGTCGCTTTCTCCCATTTCTCATTCAGCTTCAGGGCGTAGACCAGCGGGCCTCTTTCCACTGCACGGGAATGTCTGCCCCATACGGTGGTGGTGATGTCCATTGGTAACTTCAGTACCAGTTTATCATTGTTTTTCCAGCTACGGTCGATGGTGATCACCTGGTTGCCGGTATCCTTGCGGAGTGGCTGTCCGTTCAGGAGAATGGTAGCTTCCTTACACCAGGCAGGGATGCGTAATTGTAATGGGAAGCTGGCTGCTTTTTTTGAAGATAACGTGAATGTGATCTCATCATTGAAAGGGTAGGTAGTGGCTTCATGAATGCTTACTTCTGTCTGGTCTTTGCCGACTTTTGCAGTCAGGTCATTTGGTGCGTAAGACAAGGCAGCCAGGCCTTTGCCAGGCGTGGCATACCAGAGTTGGGACGTGAATTTCGTCCAGCCCTGGTGCATGTTTGCCAGGCAACAGGTATAGCCGCTTCTGGCTCCCAGCACATTACACATTTCCCTGTTAAAAGGCAGGGAGAAGTCGAATACGCCTTTGCTGATCTGGATCTGGTTGGCTACCTGGAAATATTGTTTGTTGTTATAATCATCCGTTGTCTGTGTAGGCAGGGCGTTGAAAGTCATTTTTTCCAGCGCATCCATGTAGTGTACATCGCCGGTGATGGCAATGATGTTTTCCAGTGAATACATGGCTTCTACGATGCCGCAAAGTTCAATACCCTGGGTAGGTTCATTGCCATTCAGGTCTTCGTCGCCGCTGAAGATGCCCATAGGCAGACCATGAACGGTCATAAGGTCATGCCAGCCGCTTTGTAATGCCTTCAGGTCCTGCGGATCGCCGGTACGCTGGTAGTTGATAGCGGGCGATTTCAGGGCCATGGCTACATTTACACCGTGGCGGTTCATCCAGTTGCCCATGTGGGCGTAGGTAGTGGTGCTGATGACCCATTCATGGCCACCCATCCAGCGGGTCCAGGGGAAGGATTGCTGTTCGATCTTGTCTGCCAGCTGTAAGAGGGAAGGATCTTTCGTAATGCTGTAGAGCCATTGGGCCATCATTACATTGTCCGCCCCCCGGGAGGCTGCCCAGTCCGTCCACTTGCCGATAGGAGCAATATCGAGCGCTTTCTGCTGGTATTGGAAGTATTTAGTCATGAAGGTGATGACACGCTGATCACCGGTGGCGGAATAGTATTGCTGCAGTACTTTGAGCATGACCATCTTAGGCCACCAGTCATCGCCATCGGCAGCGGTGGAGACTTCTACGCTGCTGTGCTTCTCTCTTTCAGCACCGGTAATGGGGCCGAAGTAGCCGCTGGGACGCTGGTGGTCCAGGGTCCAGTTCACATAGCGGAGAACCTTTTCTTTCAGGGCTTTGTCATCGAGCAGGTAAGCGAGCGGGAGGGCACCATCCAGCCAGTAGGGCGTTTCTTCCCAGCCGTCGCCTTTGCCACCCAGCCAGCCGTTATCGTTCTTTATTTTAGCATAGTATTCGTCGAGGTGACCTGTGGAGCCGTCCCGCATGATGAGGAGCTGGTGCCTGAGCCAGCCGGCAGGCTTAATGCTACCGAGGGGCAGGTTGGTGTAGACGGGGGCCTGATAGGAAACCTGTTGTGGAGCGGAGTGACCGGATGCCGGGAGTAATGATAATACGGCAAGGGTACAACCCGCGAGCAAATTGATTTTCATTCGTTGAGACTTGAGTATATACAATAATAACGTGAGGGAGTAAGGTAGAAAAAATAAGCGAAAAAAATGCTGACACCTTCGGCATCAGCATTTTTTTCGTGGGAGTTCGGTTCGCAACCGGCTTTGAAATCCAGATGTTTGCTGATGCCTAGTAATCGGGATTTTGCGAGATATTTGGATTACCATTTATCACTGATTGGGGAATAGGGAATACGATCCTGTAGGCACCATTTGGTTTGTGAGAGAGCCAGCTTCTGGTAGTATAGGTGCCAAAGCGGATCATATCCCTCCTTCTGCATCCTTCCCAGGCAAATTCCCATCCCAGTTCATCATACATTCCACCGTATTGCAAGGTGCTAACATCTCCCTGGTCTACGATTGTATACTTTTCCACATATCCCCATTGATATTTTGTATTTCCATTCAGGCGCTCAGCAGTGACTGTGGCCAATGAAGGGTTGGATATGAATGCGCGGGTTCTGACCTGGGTGACCAGTGCTGCCGCAGCGTCACCATCACCGGTACGCAGCAAACATTCTGCTTTCATCAGCAATACCTGTGCATAGCGAAAGAATGGGAAATCATTATCCAGGTCACGCTTTGCATTCAGCTTCACTTCGAATTTATTCATGCGGTAACCCTCTGCTTCACCTGTGTATAAGCCATCAGGCAATTCCTTTGTAAATATGAGGGGCTGACCGCTCAGTTCATAGGAGCCCATCAATGCTGTTACGCCGTCAGATGCATACTGCGGTCCCATGAGCCAGCTGCCTGATAAACGGCTGTCATTGCTATCGTAGGTATCTATAAACTGTGGTACAGCCTTGCTACAACCGGCCCCATATGGCGTAGTCTGCATTTCATATTTTGCTTTCAGGGCTGCATGCCATGAATACATATGTACATAGAAGTTAGTACCCAGGTTTTCATCGAAAGGGATTGAAAATATGATCTCTGGAGAGTTTTCATTTTCTGTTTTGAAGATATCTTTCGAATTTGCTTCCAGTGTATATTTTCCACTATTGATGATATCATTGCACTGCGCCAGGCAATCCATCCAGTGGTCCTCACCTACATAGACCTTTGCATTCAGGTAGATATTGGCCAGCAGCGCTTTTGCAGCCCATTTGTTGAAGCGGCCATAATACAATTTGCCTTTTTCTTCACTGAGCAAAGGAATAGATTCAGTCAGTTCTGTAACGAGGAATTCGTAGATCTCTTTCCTTGGATGCCTGGATGGTAATGAAGTCTCTGCCCAATCGGTCACCAGGGGGGCATCTCCAAAATTATCCATGATCAGCCAGTAATACAGGGCACGCGCCACACGCATCTCGGCAATAGCAGCCTCCGCTCCAACCTCCGCAGGTACTGGTGCTATGCTATCCTGTAACTGGTAGATGATACGATTGGTGTTGATAACACCTGCGTATAGTTTGTTCCATGTATTGTTAATATGACTCTGGTCGGCATTCCAGTTGTGCAAATGGAGTTTCTTATAAATGCCGCCATCATCCCAGCCAGATGCATTGGCCGGCATCACAATTTCATCAGTACTCGCTTCCTGCAGCATATAATAATCCTGCTCTCCCCAGAGGGTACGCAGGTTAGCGTAAGCCTTTCCGATTACACTATAAAAATCTTTTTCTGTATACTGGTAGTTTTCAGACGTGGTTGTACTATATGCTTTTTCTTCCAGTTGCTTGCTACATGCGGTGAGCAGGCAAGCGCTCAGTAGCAGGTATGTAATCCATCTCATAAAGTCCTGTTTCAAAATGTAAAGAATGCACCAAAGGTGTATGTACGGGTAGCAGGATAGCGGTTGCGATCATCTACACCCGGAGCCAGGCCACCGATGCTGACTTCCGGATCTATGCCTGCATATCCCGTAATGGTAGCCAGGTTGGATACCGCGGCATAAATACGCATGTTTTGAAAATTCTTATACGGTAAGGCGAGGTTATAGCCTACTGTTACATTGTCTATCTTCCAGTAATTTCCTTTCTGGACATAATAACTTACATACTGCAGGGATTGATCGTCTGCCAGTGGTCGCTTACCATACAGGTTATCATAAGTAGACTGCATCACATTGCCCCTGGCCAGCATGACCGGTGCGCTGTAAAACATTTGCGCCATGTTCAGGATCTGAAATCCAAAGGCTCCGCGCATGGTCATACTCAGATCGAATTTCTTATAGCTGATAGTATTGTTAAAGTTCAGGTAATGCCGGGGCAATCCGTTTCCAATCACCCGCTTATCAGTAGGCTGTTGTTGTGCTATGGGTTTGGCATTCCCATCACTCCCCCTGATCATCCAGTGTCCATTGTCGTCAATACCTACAGATTGATAGCCGTAGAAGTTGCCTACCGGCTGACCTACCTGTATACGATGGGTCGTGCTCTGGATAGGCTCCCCGGTAGATCCCTGATCACTATAGCCACTGGCCAGCTGAAAGGCATCGTTAGAAAGTGAAACAATCCTGTTGGTATTATGTGAATAGTTTACAGAGCTGACCCACTGAAACTTATTATTGCGGATAGGTGAAGCAGAAAGAGCAGCTTCTATACCGCTGTTCTCCATCGTAGCACCGTTGGCGGTAATGGTAGAAAAGAGGTAGGGAGGAGAAGGAACAGGATAGTCAAAGATGAGATCTCTGGTAGTACGTTTATAGATGTCCACTGAACCGGATACACGGTCATTCAAAAAGCCGAAATCTATGCCGGCATTAAATTCACGCTTCGTTTCCCAGCGCAGATCAGGATTAGGATTATTACCGGGGCTGATGACCTGGATCCATTCTCCATTGATGTAGGTGTAACTATCGAAGTTGATTTTATTTAAAGAGATATAGGAGGAGCCTGGCTCTGTACCTGTGATACCGTAGCCGGCCCTTACTTTCAGGGTACTGAGTAATTTACTGTCTGTCAGGAATTCTTCATTTTTGATATTCCAGCCGACGGAGATAGCGGGAAAACTACCCCATTTATGATCGGCACCAAAGCGGGTACTGCCCTCCCTGCGCATACTTGCCATGAGCAGGTACTTTTCCCTGAAATTATAATTGACACGGGCAAAGAAACCAATGAGCCGGGATTCCGAGGCATTACTGCCTTCGGTGGCTTCACCCCTGCTCAGTGCCTTGCCAGTGCTCATGTTATTGTAAGAGAAGAAGTCTGTAGGAAAGTCCCAGTTATTCATATAATAACTTTCGCTGAATGCTTTCCGCCAGCTAAAACCACCCAGTACGGTAAAATGATGATCTTTCAGGTCTTTATTATACTGGCTGGTGAAGTCCACCTGGTCTTCCCGGGTTTGCAATGTACCACGGGAAGCATAGCCATTTTTACCATCGCGGATAGTGGAAATATGATGTTTGGTTTCGTAATAGCCCCTTAAGCTGTTGTACACATCATGACTACCCAGCAGCTTAAATTCCAGGCCGGACAAGGGAGTGAATGTGATGGTACCATAAGTACGGAAATCACTGTTTTTGTTCAGGCCCACAGTTTCATACAGCAGGGAGAGCGGGTTTACATAATCCGTCTTATCTGTATGCTGTGTCCAGCTACCATCTGCCGCCTTTACGGGATCGGTAGGATTGTAGGTGAGGGCATTGCGGTATACATCGCCCCGGTAGCTGTTAGGTATGAGGGAAGCATTATCTTCGGTGCCTGCAAAGTATTTCTGCTGGTAGCCGAGTATACTGGCATCGATCTTCAGCATCCCGTTGAACATGGTATGATTGACAGCCAGGCGGGGATAAAAGGTCTTGTTATTGCTGTTCTGCACTATCCCGTTCATATCCCTGTATTCCATACTGGCAATGTAGCCGGTGTTCTTACTTCCGCCTCTCAGGGTCACGCTATGCACCTGGGAGAGTGGTGTTTGGGTGATTTCGTTCAGCCAGTTAGTGCTGGCACCGAAGTCCTGTGCGCCGGGTTTGCCGGCGGCCACCAGTTCCCGGTATTGAGATGGTGTCATGAACTTCAGTCTGCGTGAGATAGACTGGGTGGTGACATAAGTGTTGATGTCAATGGTAGGCGGCAGATCTTTGACCGCTTTTTTGGTAGTGATCAGGATGACACCATTGGTGCCGCGGGTACCATAGATAGCAGCGGCGGAACCGTCTTTGAGCACGTCTATCTGCTCAATGTCTTCGGGGGCTACCATTGTCAGATTGCCGGGGATCCCATCGATCAGGATGAGGGGATTGCTACCAGAGTTGATGGTGTTCACTCCTCTGAGTGACAACTGTGAGGTAGTGGTTGGGTTGCCATCCGGCGTGATGACACTGAGGCCTGCTACTTTGCCCCGTATCAGCTGGGCGGCATCAGTTACGGCACCTTTTACGAAGTCTTTGGCTTTGACAGAGCCGATGGCACTGGTGAGTAATTCCCTTTTTTGCGAGCCATAACCTATTACCACCACTTCGTCCATAGTTTTGGTATCGGTTTTCATTTTCACCACCAGGGTGAAGGCGGCATCGGGCTTCAGGGTGTAGCCGCTCAGTGTTTGTGTCTCAAAACCAACATATGAAAAGGTAAAGCTGTAATTGGTGCCGGCGGGTAGCTGGGCGAAGCGGAATACGCCGGTGCTGTCCGTCTGGGTACCGGCGGTAAAGCCGGTAGCATTGTTTTTTGCAGCTACATTTACATAACCCAGGGCGAGTCCTTTTTCATCACGAACGATACCCCGTACAGTGGCCCGCTGTTCCTGTGCCAGTAAAGCATAGGGACAACACAGGACAAAGAGGAGCAACCAGATCATGGTCATTCGGCTTTGCTTGGTCATAAGGTTTTCGAAGTGTTTATGAAAATGGGCTGATCACAGGTTCCCTCCCTCCTACGTCGCCGTAGCTTGCGCTACAGCGATATAGGAGGATAAATAGGATAACCTTATTTGGATTGACTCATTCTCGGTTTTAATTGGATTTGCGCACGGTGTATTTTCCCTCTTTGTGTAGGATTGTCAGGTTGTTTAAGAGTGCAATATCCTCCATGATCTTATCCAATGCATCGTTTTTGTCAAATTTTGCCGCAAAGTACATATTCTGGAGGTCTGCTGGTTTATAATCGATTTCGACGTGGTAATATTCACTTAACTGATCGAATACCTGGCAAAGGGACTGGCCGCTGAAGAGGTACCAATCCGGCCGGGTATCGGCTGCTGTATGTTTTTTAGAAGGGAGGGTAATCAGGTCAACACTCCCTCCCTCTTTATAATACGTTAATTCCTGTCCGGGCTGCAGGGTGAATCGTTGCTTTCCTGCCGTGACAGCAACTTTTCCTGTGTAGAGCCTTACCCGGATGGTTGTGCTGCTATCGAAAGCGCTCACATTAAAGGATGTCCCCAATACGGTGGTGTATATGCCACCGCTATATACCATAAATGGCCGTTGTTCATTTTTGGCTACCTTGAACAGGCCCTGGCCTGTGAGGTAGATTTTCCCATCGAAGGGTTCCTGGTAGCGGATACCGCTTTGTGGTTGTAACTCCACCACCGAAGCATCCGGCAAACTCAGCGCTAACACTCCTTTTGCGGAATTAAAGCGCTGTTGCCATGATGGGGTTTGATGCATTACAGTAATAATATCTTTATTAAGGACCGGAGGGGTATGTTGTACCCAGCTCCGGCCGGTTATTAACAACAATGTGATGGCGGCCGCTATGCTTCCCCATATGATCATGCGTTTTCTAACCGGTGTCTTACCCTTCTGCACGTTCTGCCACATTCTGTCAGATACGGCAGGGTGCAGGCGAAAGGCATCTGGCTCTTCTACTTCTGTTTCCGGCATGAGCTCATCCAGCTTTTCGGGATGTTCCTGCAGGTAGTCATTCACCAGTCTTCTCTCCCGGGCTGAACAATCGTTCCTAAGATACCGGTCAAATAACTCTTTTGTGATCATGGTTGCTATAGTATACGTTTGAAAAAAGGCAAACCCTTGGTTCCGGGAAAGAATTTTTAAAATAAATGCAGGATCAGGAAAACGATCAGCACCTCACGGAGTTGTTTCAATGCCTGGGTGATGTGGCCTTCTACCGTTTTGACAGATAAACCGAGTGTATCAGCAATCTCTTTGGTGCTCATGTGCTGCATTCGACTCATGGTAAAGACTTGTTTCCTGACAGGGGGCATGGTATCAATGGCATGATTTAGCTTTTTCTGCAATTCCTCGGCAGCCATTTTGTCCAGCACGGAGGCATGCTCCATCAATGTAGTCTTGTCCGGGGATTTGGTTTGCAGAGACTGGCGCTTATCCTGCTTTCGTAACAGGTCGATCAGGGTGGTCCGCGCCATGCGGAAAATCTGGGTAAAGAGGGTATAATCTTCTGTGAGGGAACTACGGTATTGCCACAACTTGATAAAAGTGAGCTGGGTGGTTTCTTCTGCCAGGTAAGGGGACTGTGTCTTGTTGAGTATATATAAATAGATCTTCTCGTGGTATTCATGAAATACCGACTCAAATACGGATTCGTCCCCCTCTTTTAAAGCAGCGATCATTATATATTTCTAAAGGTTTGAACGTGGTGGGGGTAAAAATAAAGTTTTTACTGAAAGTATTAAATTTTGACAGGCAATAATAGGGGTATTCACCTCCTTCCCATTGGAGGGGGAGCGCAATTCAAAAAGGCATCTCAGCCTTGTTTGCCGTAATCGCTATCAGGAAATTTCGCTGGATGGTGAAATAAACAATGGCAATACATCCATGATCTGTTCCACCTGCCTGAAGTTGGGATTGTCAATATGCACATCTACATGTTCATGCGCCCAGGTGGTATGAAAAGGGATGTGGATAGCATGGCCGCCCAGGTCCAGCACCGGCAGTACATCCGACTTAAGGCTATTCCCAATCATGAGGAATTGTTCCGGCTGGATGTCGAGGTGCTTTAAGAGCTTCTTATAATCTTTCGGCTGCTTGTCGGACATAACTTCTACATGGTGGAAATAATGATCCAGGCCGGAATTACGCAATTTCCGCTCCTGGTCCAGCAGGTCCCCTTTGGTAGCTACGACCAGCCTGTAGTGTCCTTTCAGTGATTGCAATACTTCCTCTACCCCTTCCAGTACGACAATGGGCCGGGCCAGCAGTGCCTTGCCATAGGTAATAATTTTGTCTACGGCCGAGATGTCGATGGTATTATTGCTGACGGTGAGCGCAGTCTCTATCATAGAGAGCATAAATCCTTTGATACCATAGCCATAAAGGGTAAGGTTTTTGATCTCTGTGTGTAACAGTTCCCTTGCAACGGTATGTTGGGGCAGGTAGGCTTCCATTAGCTGGCAGAACTCGTTTTCTGTTTCACGGAAATAGGGTTCATTGACCCAGAGTGTATCGTCTGCATCGAACGCAATTACTTTTATACTCATATATTAAATTAACGACGGGTTACGATACTAAAGTTATTCTTTTTGCCGGAGAACCGGGTGCAGTGAATAGAATCTTCGATGCAGCTGTGTGTGCAGCGGTATCGTAGATTGAGAATTCTGGCATATCTTGCCACCGCGAACTAAACAAAACCTATTGTCATGGAAAATCTATTTACTGTTGATGCTCTTATCAGCCTGTTGACCCTAAGTGTATTGGAAATTGTACTGGGTATAGACAACATCGTATTTGTCTCTATCCTCGCCGGTAAACTGCCGGCGGATAAACAAAAGAAAGCCCGCAGACTGGGGATGACCCTGGCCATGTTTATCAGGATTGGCTTACTGATGTCTATCAGCTGGATCATGTCACTGACTACACCGCTCTTCAACCCGGGTAGCTGGATTGGCATGCAAAACCCGAAATGGCTACAAATGGCGGAAATCTCCGGCAGGGATCTGATCCTTTTGATTGGAGGTCTCTTTTTGATTTATAAAAGCACCTCAGAAATTCACGAAAAACTGGAAGGTGGTGAGCATACTACAGACACGCCTAAAGTAGCCGGGTTTGCCCACACTATTATCCAGATCCTGCTGCTGGATATCGTCTTTTCCCTGGATTCTGTGATTACTGCCGTGGGCATGGCCGATCATATAGAAATTATGATTGCTGCTGTGATCATTGCTGTGGGTATTATGCTACTGGCCTCAGAAGGGATCAGTAAGTTTGTGGACACACATCCTACTGTGAAAATGCTGGCGCTATCCTTCCTCTTACTCATTGGAGTGTCATTACTGGCAGAAGCATTTGATCAGCACATTCCAAAGGGGTATATTTACTTTGCGATGGCGTTCTCCGTATTTATAGAATTATTAAATCTGAAAATGCGTGCAAAGAGCGCTCATCCGGTAAAGCTCAAACAGACGAAAGTATAATAGAACAGTGCATCCGAAATCATTTATTAAAATGGCAGCATTGCTGCCATTTTTGCCTTACTCTTCACAGTTAGAAAAGGCGCTGAACCTGCCAGGGATCTTCCAGCCCACGGAGAAAATGCCTGTGCTTTTTGTAGGACATGGCGATCCGGAAAATGCTTTCCGGGATAATCCATTTACCCAGGCCCTTGCCAAAATGGGCAGGGAACTACCCCGCAAACCCACAGCCATCATGGTCATTTCGGCACATTACCTTACTGCCGAAGCATCTTACCTGAAAGTACCCGGGCATTTCAATTGCCCTTATTATAGCGTATACGGCGCTACCGCCTTTAAAGACAAGGTGCCGCAGGTGACCGTAGATGAAAGCACGGATATGGACCACGGAGCATTTTCCGTATTAAGACACCTGGCTCCCGATATGGATGTGCCGGTGATGGAGCTCAGTATTCCCATGTCACAGCGGCTGGATTACCACTGGAAACTGGCGCAATACCTAAAGCCACTACGAGAAAAAGGTGTGCTGATCATTGGGAGTGGCAATATTGTGCATAACCTGGAAAAAGGCTTCTTTAAAGGGGCATTTTCGACCAATAAGCCTTATTCATGGGCCGTCGAGTTCGACGAGTGGGTAAAGGCAAGGATTGATGAACGGGATTTTGGCAGCCTGTTTTACTACAATAACCTGGGTAAGATTGCTTTGAAAGCGGTACCCACCACAGATCACTATATTCCTATGCTATATGCCATTGCGATGGCAGATAAACATGAGCCTATTAAGTATACTTATGAAGAAGTGTTTTCGGCGTTTAGCATGCGCTGTTTCAGAGTAGGATAAGCAGCAGGCTCCTCCATCCTGCAGAGGTACAGGATACTACAGACCATGGAATTGTAAATGCTCAGATAACTACTCGCGCAGCCGCTCGTCAGTATAAGTGATCTCTGTCTTACCGTGTGCCCATGGTTTACCATTTTCATCCACACTTACAAATACCATCTTATCGATGGTGAGGATGCTCTTTTTGGTAATCTTGTTACGTGCTTCGCAGGTAAGGGTGAGCGAGGTAGTACCAAAGTGAATAGCCTTGATACCTAATTCCAGGATGTCTCCCTGCTTTGCAGAGCTGATGAAATTGATCTCGGACATGTACTTGGTCACACAACGGTTGGTACCTAACTGGATGATGGCATATATGGCGGCTTCTTCATCGATCCAGGATAATAAACTTCCGCCGAACAAGGAACCGTGAGCATTTAAATCCTCCGGTTTTACCCATTTTCTAGTATAAAAATTCATTGCACATTCTATTGCCACGCAAAATTAAAACTTTCACAGGATAAAACCCTGTATGATTAATTCCTCTTTCCGCTTGCTGAAAAGGCCGGCACTCTGAGCAGACATTGCCTTGCTTCCATTGAAAAAGGAAAGCAATGAGGTTGTAAATGCAACCTCATTGCTATTCAAATTAATACACGTGACGTTTCTCATCCAGTCGTTTGGCCAGGTCTTCTTTGGTGATATCTACCTGAGCGCCTACCGGCTTGCCATTGCGATAAGTAATCACTTTCAATATATTAGCACCGACAGGCCACTGGAGTGGCTGGCCAGTATATTTTGGATAATGTGCATCAGGGTTGGTATTATCGAAGCTGTAATACAAATCCAGTCCTTTGATCTCTGTGGTCAGGTTGATCTCATAATCGTAACGATTAATTCTGACCGGCTTGAAAATCACATTGTATACGCTACGGGCATACTTGATATCCGCAGCATCCAGTCTTTTGAAGTTCTCTTCCAGCCTTGGGATAAAGTCATCCCAGTTTCTCTTTGCCCTGGGACTCCAATATACTTCAGAAAGCGCAATAGAACGTGGCCATACCATGTATTCTACGTGACGGAATACAGGTACTGACTCAGTCCAGAGGTTGCCCTGACCACCGAGAATGTATTTTTCATCTACGCTATCAGGTACCGGATCGTAGTTGTAGGAATCAGACAGGCGGCACATACCATAGGTAGGAGGTTCAGCAGTCTGCTCTCCCTGATAAAGATCCAGGTATACAAAGTCCCATGGTGTCATTACAACGTGATGATTCATTCTGGCAGCAGTGATACCACCAATCATACCTCTCCAGCTCATTACTGTTGCTTCAGGAGCAAGACCACCTTCCAGGATTTCATCCCAGCCGATCATCTTTTTACCTTTTGCTTTGAGCATAGTTTCTATTCTCTTTACAAAGTAACTCTGCAACTCGTCTACATCTTTCAGGTGCTCATGTTCCATTCTCGCCTGGCATTTAGGACATTTCTTCCAGAAGCCTTTGTAAGCTTCATCTCCGCCTACGTGGATGTATTTGGACGGGAATAATGCAGCGATTTCGGTGAACACTTTGTCGAGTACCATGAAGATGCTATCGTTGCCCACACAGAGAACGTTGTCTTCGCGGGTATAGAAATCACGGCCTGCATTGACCCTGTAAGGCAGTTGAGTGCAGGAGAGATTAGGATAAGAAGCAATCATGGCAAGGCTATGCGCCGGTACATCTATTTCAGGTAAGATAGTAACACCTCTGGCAGCTGCATATTTCAGCAGTTCCTTAATGTCCTCCTGCGTGTAAAAACCGCCATCGGTTGTTTTCTCATTTGCCAGGTCTGCTGGTAACTTACCCCAGCGACCCGTGCGTGGTACTCTCCAGGCACCTACCTTCGTCAGTTCAGGCAGGCTCTTGATTTCAATACGCCATCCTTCATCGTCAGCGAGGTGCAGATGCAGGGTATTGTATTTATAGCGGATCATTTCATCGATGAACTGCTTTACTTCTTCTTTGGTAAAAAAGTGACGGGATACGTCGAGCATTAAACCTCGCCATCCGAAACGGGGATAGTCCATGATCTCTGCGCAGGGCATGGTCCAGGCTACATGCTTTACGGACTGGCTTTCGATATCCGGCGGCAACAGTTGCAGTATAGTCTGTAAACCGTAGAAGATACCTGAAGTGGTATTGGCTTTCAGCACTACTCCGCCAGGTGTTACCTTCAGGGTATAACCTTCCTCTCCTATCGAAGCATCTGCCTTTGTATTCAGTTCAAGACTAATGCGTTTTTTACCACTATTGCTGCGTTTCAGATCATAGCCGGTACTGGATTTCAGTTTGGTGGTAAACCAGTCTGCTGTTTCCTTTAATTTGTTATCAGAAAGAGATAAGACAGTCGTATTATCCAGCGTAAATTCTCCGCTTTGCTCTGTCACCTTTACAGGCTCCGGAATGATTTTGATTCTGCCATCATTGGCATAGCTGCGAACCACCATCAAAATAAAGAAAAGAATTAGTCCGCTCCCTGACAAGAGCAATCTTAACCTAAAATCTAACAATCGTGCTGTAGTCATAATTTAAATTGAATTGCTTAACAAATTAACGATAGGCTATAAGTATAATACTTTTTCTCTACTATTCGTAATCTGTATGATGTGTGGTAAAATGGCTTACAGTACTGCATCCCGGCACATTCCGCGGGGTCATATCGCTTAATTAATACAAAAAAAAGGTCTGCCTTACGGCAGACCTTTTTTATCATTTTATATACGGACTCTCGAAGCCCAATTTCTTTAACCCTGCCTGCACTTCCGGACAACTCATGAACAACTTCCACAACAAGGCACTTCTATAATTCTCCATCATCACTACCTCCGGTCCCTGATCTATAGCAAGGTATTTTTGCGGATACCAGTTATCTGTCTCGCTGAATGCATCATAAAAACCATACTTACCAAACAGCTTCCCCTCATAGTGCTTATACCAATGTACCATCGCCTGTTTTGAATACTCCGGTGTATAGGGCATAGAGGACAATGCCGCCGTAGGTGATATTACTCCCAGATCAGTTTCCTTACCCGGTGCATGCGCTGCATAACCACCCACAGAATAGCTGGCAGTCAACCCCCAGCTATCAGCACCATAGCCCTTGAAGTGTTTAGGGTTTTCTATACACCAGGCCCTGTCTATCAATACGTGGTTCACATTGTGCTCCCAGTAATCAGCATACTTATCTTTCAGACCATGCGGATCCAGACCCAGGTATGAATAATGTGACCAGAACAATGGCCCACCTAATTCACGTGCAAAGTTATGATGCAGTTTCAACGTATAGCCATATGCATTTACACTATCCCTGATCTTTCCTCCCTTTGCCCAACCTTCGTGATATACTTCAGCAGGAATACCATAGGTAGGTGAAGACGCTGCCAGTACATACATGATCAGGCACTCATTATACCCTGTTACCGCAAAGTTCATCTGCCACTCATAGGTGGGTGACCAGTGCCAGTATAATACATTCTTACCATTGCGATACCAGCTCCATTCTACTTCTTCCCACATCTTATTAATCCTGGCAGCCAGTGCTTTTTCCTGCTCATTGCCGTTCGCAAAATACTGCCTTACACACAACAGCCCCTGCATCATAAATGCTGTTTCTACCAGGTCGCCACCATTATCTTTCTGTCCGAAAGGTTTTACCTTACCGGTTTCGCCATAGATCCAGTGAGGCCATGCACCATGAAAACGGTCGGCCTTTTCCAGGAAATCAGCGATGTGCACCAAACGTTCGAAACCCTGCTGGCGGGTGATATACCCTCTTTCGATACCTACCAGGATAGACATGATACCAAACCCTGAACCACCTGTGGTCACCACGTTCTGATCATGTTCCGGATAATCGCCATCTACATGATAGCGTTCTCTGGCCAGTCCGCTATGCGGCTCTGCACCATCCCAAAAGTACTCGAATGTTTGCTTCTGTACTAAGTTGAAAATAGAATCGGTAGTCAATGTTGTATCTACCAATGTGTCTTTTGAAGCGGATTTGTTTGCCTGATGACAGCCTGTATTTGCCATTATGGCCAGCAATCCTCCAAATAATAATGTTCTCATGTTAGTGAAGTTGAACTACCTGTGTTATATTATCTGAACTACCTTTTAACCGTGCTGTATATTTTCCCACGGAAGTATTGAATGTCACCTGCGTACTACCTGCATTTACCGATGTGGTGCTCACTATGGTACCATCTGTTTTCTCGAGCGTAAAGGTCCCGGCAGTGCTCATATATACATCCAGCTGATAAGTATCGGCATCCGGATGCCTGATCAAATCTACCACTTTGTTCTCAACCTCGGGAACAGACAGGTAAAACCCAGTACTGCGCACCGGTGCATGAAATCCTAATTGTGTCAGCGCGGTCTTCACACCGGAAATATTCATGAACAGGTTCCACAACAGACCACTGCGATAGTTTTCTATCATGGCTACTATCGGTCCCTGATCGATGGCGAGGTATTCATTGTCCATCCAGTTTCTGCTTACATTCAGCGCATCGTAAAAACCATACTTCCCGTATAGAGCTTTTTTGTTTTCATACAGATTACGCATCACCTGCATTGAATAATACGGTGTGTAAGCAATGGAAGATAATGCCGCTGTAGGCGCTATTGTACCATTGTCGCTGGTGGGCTGAAACGCATTGTAGCCATCAGGACCATCACTGGCTGTCAATCCCCAGAGAGAAGCGCTATAACCATAATTAGAAGGCGCACCGTATAAGCAATAAGACCTGTTAATCAGTACATGCTTTACAGCCTGCTGCCAGTAATTGGTGTAGTTATCTTCCAGCTGACGGGGATCTAAACCGATGAAGGAATAATGAGAGAAAAACAATGGCCCTATATAATTATTACTTGAAATTGAGACGGTGTAACCCTGATAAGTATTTTGTACTCCAAAGCCGGCAGTAATCCAGGTGTTATTATAAACGCTTACATCAATTGGGTGGGTGGGAGATGCGGCGGCCAGCACATAAGTGATGAGTGCTTCATTCCAACCTGAGATCGGCAGGTTCATTGTCCAGTCGTAATCTGGGCTCCAGTGCCAGTAAAGTTTATTATCTCCTTTGCTGGCATACCAGTCCCACTCCACTCCTTCATAAAGCGTCGTGATTTTGTTCCGGAGATTGGTTTCTGCCGTATCCGAACCGGTGAAGTAAGCGCGGGCAATGAGGAGCCCGTTTATCAGGAATGCTGTTTCTACCAGGTCGCCTCCGTTATCATACGTACTAAAGGGCACCACTTTCCCGGTAGCACCATTGAGCCAGTGTGGCCATGCGCCGTGGAAACGGTTGGCATCCTGCAGGAAGTAACAGATGGTACGTAAGCGGTTGACTGCATCCGTGCGGGAGATCCATCCCCTGGAAGTAGCTGCTACGATACCTGCGATTCCGAAACCGGTACCCCCGGTAGTGACAACATCTCCGCTGCTGCTGCGCTCTAAAGCCATTCCGGAGCTGGCATGGGCTCCGTTCCAAAAGTATCCAAAGCTGGCCTTCTGTACATCATTGATGATGGTGAGGTCTGGTATAGAAGTAGTTACGGAGTCCTGGGGGGACTCCGTAACGTTTTGCTCTTTTTTACAACCAGCAGCCGTCCAGAGCAGGAATAAGCTGTAGGTGACCACTAATAAATTCTTCATTAGTATCCTGGATTCTGTTTCAATGCATTACCACTGGCATTAATTTCACCCTGAGGAATCGGGAAGACCTCGTTCTTACCGTCTACAAAGTTCTTACCCAGTGCACGGAGTACCGTACCTGCACGGCCTTGTCTGATCAGATCGAAGAAGCGGTCATGTTCCATAGCCAGTTCCCATCTTCTTTCATTCCAGATGGCAGTACGCAGATCGGTTTGTGTAGATGCAGTGGTGTTGCCCAGACCTGCACGGTTACGGATCTTATTCACATCGGTAATTGCAGTAGCGGTATTACCCAGTTCATTGGCAGCTTCTGCATTGATCAGGTAAATTTCACCCATACGCAGGATACGTACGTTTTTGTTAGTCAGATCCGCATCGCCGCTATATGTTTCCTGTGTAGCGCTTACATAAGCTTTATAGTTATAACGCTGGTTTACTGCGCTTTTCAGAATTACGCCATCAAACAGGGTATCACCTACGTGGATGATGGTTGCTTTTTTGCGCAGGTCACCTGCTTCGTAGCTATTATCCAGGTCTTCGCTAGGCGTATTGAAACCCCAGCCTGTTACAGCGGTAGTCACCCCGGCAAAAGTAGCACCACGGATAGCCTGTGTTACAGAATATTGCTGTACGCCTGAGGTAGGGCTACCGGATTTAGCCTGTACTTCGAACAGTGACTCAGAACTGTTTTCGCCTACTTCGCGCCAGATTTTGCTATAGTCGCTTACCAGTGCATAAGAACCTACAGCACCGTTGATAATCTGGGTAGTGAGGTCATATGCCTGTTGGTATTTCTTTTCATACAGGCTCACTTTGGCCAGCAGTGCAGTAGCAGCACCTTTGTTTGCACGGCCTATATCTTTTGAAGCCTGGTTATCAACTGTAGGCAGCACACTGATAGCATAGTTCAGGTCAGCTTCAATAAATGCGTAAACTTCTGCAGAAGATACCTGTGTATTACCTTTTGCCAGAGATGCTGCATCATCCGCATTCAGGACAGTATCTACCAATGGAATGTTACCAAACATTCTCACCAGGTTGAAATAATAGTAAGCTCTCAGGAAACGTGCTTCACCCTTCAATTGGGTAGCAGTACTGGCATCCAGTGTGGTGAACAGCGGAATTTGCTGCAGTGCTACGTTACAGTTGGATACACCCTGGTAGTTACCTTTCCATCCATCGCTCACACTACCTGAAGTAGCAGTGTAAGTGATCGCATCCATCTGGTCCTTGTCGGAACCATTATCACCTGAAGAGCTACCTTTATCCGCATCATCAGAGGTAATGCTGCTGGTACCTAACCATGCAAAGCTGGTTTCGGCCCAGGTAAGCAGGTTAGTATAACATGCATTTGTGAATTTAGTAGCGTTGCTATTATCGTTATAAATAGAATCACTGGTAGCTAACTGGTTTTCAGCATCAACATTTAACCAGTCTTTTTTACAGGCACTCAGAGAGATCGCCGCAGCCCCTACCGTTATGATGAATAAACTAAACTTTTTCATATATCACACATTTAGACGATTAGAAAGTAAGATTAAAACCTGCCATGTAAGTAGAGCTCACCGGATAGATGTCCAGTTCTATACCGGAAGCGATTGCTGTACCAGGCAACTCAGGCGTATAACCGCTATACTTTTTGAAGATGATAGGGTTTTGTGCAGTAGCAAATACGCGCAGTTTGCTGATACCAGCCCAGCTGTTTACAGGCACACTATAACCGAGGGTGATATTGTTAATACGGAAGAATGAACCTGATTCTACAAAGTAATCAGATGGAGTTGGAATCGCGTTGGAAGCTCTTGGCACATTTGTGTTTGTGTTGGTAGCGGTCCAGCGGTTTGCAGCTACGCTCGCTTCTACGTTATCGTTACCCAGGCGAACTGCTTTCTTACCGTTGAATACCTTGTTACCTGCATTACCATACATATCCACGGAGAAATCAAACGCTTTGTAGTTGAAACCTGCGTTGATACCATAGAATACTTTTGGCTGGTAAGAACCTTTGAACACACGGTCATTATCATCGATAGTACCGTCTTTGTTATTGTCTTTGTATTTGAAGTCACCAACAGTAGCACCGGTGATGTGTGCGGAGTTGTCAATTTCGGACTGTGTCTGGTAGATACCATCTGTTTCATATACCCAGAAGCTACCGATTTCTTTACCTACTACTGTATATGTTACGATATTACCATTGTTAAGGCTACCACCTTTCAGCTGCAGGTTACCTTTTACTTTTTCAACATTGTTTTTGTTGAAAGTAATGTTACCACCAATGAAGTAGGAGAAGTCTTTATTCACTTCCTTGTTCCAGTTCAGGGTTACTTCCACACCTTTGTTTCTTACATCAGCAGCTCTGGAATAAACAGTCTGGTCAGCATCACCCAAAGTAGCAGGAACAGTAACATTGATGTAAGCATTGGTCAGCTTGTTGTAGTAGCTCACACTACCGCTCAGTTGTTTTTTCAGCACTGCGAACTCAAGACCCGCATCCACACCAGTGGTTGGTTCCCAGGTAGCACGCGCATCCCTGATTTGGTTGATAGTGATGGCTTGTTGTGGGGAATAAGCATTACCGCCAAAGTTGTAGTAATAGTTATCGACAGTTACGCTATTCAGGGTAGCCAGACCGCTCACGTTATCATTACCTACACGACCATAACCAACACGCAGTTTCAGGTCGTCGAAGATAGTCTGATCCTTCATGAAGCCTTCCTGTGTCACGATCCAGGAAGCACCTGCAGAGTAGAAGGTACCCCATTTCTGACCGGTTGGGAAGTTGCTGGAACCATCTCTTCTGATGCTACCGCTCAGGTTATACTTACGTTTGTAGGTGTAAGTCAGACGGCCATAAGCAGAAGCTCTTTGTACCAGTATACCATCGTTGTAGATGGTTACGTTTGTCAGGTCGCCCTGGCCCAGGTACCACAGGTTTTTCCTGTTAGGCACACCTTTTACAGAACCGTTCAGGGTATCACCTTTGGTACGTTCTGCAGAGTAACCTACGGTTGCAGTAATTTCATGCTCATTGTTGAACACCTTGTTATATGTCAGGTTGTTATCAATGATGTAATAGAAGTTCTTAGCACGACCTATTTTCAGAATAGAAGTATCATTCTTCTGACCACTCCATACCTGGTAAGCTGGTGTATAATTAGTGGCATTATTGTTACGGTTATCAAAGTTGAAGCTGCTATGCAGGTTCAGGCCTCTGATTGGAGAGATGTCCAGGTAAGCATTACCCTGCATTCTCAGTGTATTCAGGTAATCGTTGGTATAAGCGAGATCAGCTACAGGGTTAGCTACGCTCAGGTTCTTTTCAAAACCCCATGAGCCGTCAGCATACTTAACCGGTGTAGATGGTGCCATGCGGTAAGCATTAGCAAACTCGTTGTTTTTGAAATCGGTATGGGCAATGCTCAGGTTCAGGTTGTGACCGAATTTCAACCAGGCTGCTGGTCTGTATTCGTTATTGATCCTGATTACACCACGTTTGTAACCCGTACCTTTCTGAATACCGTTATCATTGAAATAACCGGCACTGAAGAAGTATGTGGTTTTTTCAGAGCCACCGCTGATGTTGATATTATAGTTCTGTACGATACCGTTGCGGGTAATCTGGTCAAACCAGTCAGTGCTGGTATTGATAGTGTCCAGGTCATAAATTGCACTGGCACCACCACGAATATTTGCCTCGTTGGAGTACTGTGCGTATGCTTTACCACTTGCCATCTTCACCTTGGAAGTAGGTGTTCTGAAACCGGAATAAGCATCCAGGCTGATTTTCATTCCACCTAATTTACCTTTCTTGGTAGTTACCAGTACCACCCCATTACCGGCGCGGCTACCGTAGATAGCTTGAGAAGAAGCGTCTTTCAGTACAGAGATAGATTCGATATCGGAGTTGTTGATGTTTGTGATATCAGTAGTGATTACACCGTCTACCACGTAGATAGGGTTAGCATCACCAGATACGGAGCTTACACCACGGATACGCAGCTGAGGTTGTGCACCTGGCGTACCGGAAGCTGTTACCTGCACACCTGGAGTTTTAGCCTGAAGACCCTGTGCAGCTGTCAATACAGGTTGTTTGGTTACTTCAGCACCTTTTACAGCACTTACAGAACCAACTACCTGGCTTTTACGCTGGGTACCATAACCTACTACAACCACCTGGTCGAGTTGGCTGGCGTTCTTTTTCAAGGTAATATTCAGGGTAGCCTGTCCGCCTACAGGAACTTCCTGATTGGCATAACCAATAAAGGAGAAAACCAGTGTAGCATTTTCATCTGCTGTGATGGTGAAAGAACCATCCTGTTGTGTAGTTGTACCTCTTGATGTCCCTTTAATTGCGACTGAAACAGCCTGCATAGGTTCGCCTGTTTCGTCGATTACTTTCCCTTTAATAACGATATCAGCATAGGTAGCAGCAAACATTGTTGCTGGAAATAAGAGAGTTAGGAAAAGCGCTACAAACAACCATCCAGCCGTCCACTTTTTGTGAACAGCCATAACTGTAGAATTCATAATTTTATGTATTGAGATGATGAATCCAGCCCGCCAAGACTGGGTTTATTTCGATTTAAACAGGGGGGAATGCGCCAACATTCTCCCTATTTATTTAAAGGAAATTAAGGTGATAGTTCTGTGTTAATACTACTCATGAGTGGAATTTTACAGTCAAAAAATCAAATATCCTGTCTATAGATGATGGCCCACCTAAGGTCAAAATCAATGGAACACACGTCCCCGTTTATTTTTTCATTACGTTCATGGATTTCACTGTTGTTTTAAAGTATCAGTTCAAATAGTTTACTTCGCTCTATAATGGTTTCCGAATTTTAACATTTACATAACAATACGGCCGTAAGATATGAAGATTATTGTATTTAGCAAAAGTATTAGTTGATTGATGGTAAGGGAAAATGTATTTCGATGATAATGAATGTTTATTTATCGATATATAGGGGAAATACATAGATAAATGTTGTGACATATAAGTCGATAAGGGGAAAAATAAAGGGGAAAAGGGTTGTGTTAAGAAAAAGAATAATTGAAAAGGCTTGTAGTACACTACAAGCCTTTTCAATTATTCTTTTTTAATAGCAACGCAAAAGCACAGCGTTTGCCAAACTATTCTTTATCTAAACTATTGAAATTATAAACAGGTACATAGTTCACCGACTTTTTAGCCGTAACGGTGCTATTTAATATATGAAAGTTCGCCGCGCTATGAGTTTTTTCTGAACGGAATACACCTGTACTACCGGAAATTGGTAAGAAGCCATTAGTTTTACCAACATTTGCTGTTTCACCCTTTGCCACATTTTCTCCTACAGAAAAAGTTCCAACGTGACCATGCTTACCAGCCCCTGCATCATAGCTATAAAGTGCCAACCTATCCTTTGATCCTGCCTCAACAGCCCCTGCCTCGTCTGTTGATGTCAATAACGAAGAATTGGCAAATTTTTGTGTCATATCATTTGCCATTCCCGTCATCAGTAATCCATCCGAATTGTCAGTTGCAGATTCAACGGCCTTTAGAACATTTTGGGTTGCATAATTACAATAGGTATTTCCGTCCCGGGGAACCAGTGACGGATTATCAAGGTTAAGCTTCTGTGTTTCCTGGATAACTGTTGTTAAATTGACAACATTGTTCCCTTTCTGGCTTTCATCAAACCCTACAAAAACATAAGTTTTTCCCTCTTTTGCGCCTGTTTGTTGATACATAGCATTAGAACCATCTTCCACGTGTTTGGTAAACAAACCCGCCTTATCATAGAAATCTGATGCCGGACCTGCCGCCCTTCCATCAGGGTCGATAAATCTTACCGGGTTGTCCAATGCGTAATTATACGGGGAAAATCTTCTTAAGGAATCACTTAAGGGATCCATCTCAAACCACCGTCCAACCTGCTGATCATACATCCTCGCCCCATAATCATACCACTCCAACCCACTCGCATCTCCAAACTCCTTATTCTGCTTCTCCTTCCCGTTATACCCAAACTTATTCTCCAGGCTATTCACCGCCTTCGCAGATATCCCCTCCATCGTCAACCCATACGGATAATAATGGGTCTCCTCCAACAATGCCCCCTTCGTATGCAACACCGTCAAATTGTCAAAATATACCGGCTCATTACTCTCATTCAATGTATAAATATAAATAAACCCTGTCTTCTCTACCCGCATAGCCGCCACATTCAACTTATTAATCACTCCCGGTCCATCCTGCGGCTGGCGAATACCACTATTCCCACTCACCATATTAAACTGATCATCAAACATCACATAGTTAAGATATGCTTTGGGTTTACCTGACGCATTATTACCTGCATCACTATTCTTCAATGTATTATAAGTCGCATCCGTAAATTGAGTCTGAATAGGTGAACCTGCCCCAATACCAGCATGTATCCCATCACTTACCGCATTCCCGGTAAACGCCTGTAATACGGCTGCCGCTATCTGTTGCGCAGTTGAATTACTCGTATTAGCCGCTGTACTATTATAAGCAGCTGTAGTATAAATTTGAATAGTATCACCAGCCATTACGCGCAATACAAGTGACGGGCCTATTTTTTGACCAGTAGCACTCAGTTTCGCTACATAGTTATTCGGACTGGTCGTAGCATCAGCAGGATAACCACTTGTAATACCTGAAATTGCAGTACGGGTATTATCAATATTACTGAATAATGCATTCTCCTTTGCACTCACCGCAGTTTCCATCGTTGCAGTGTAAACAGCAGTATCACGTTGTGTGCCCAATACGACCCTTATATTTCCCAAATGATCTTTTTCAAAGTAATCATAGGTATATGTAGTCGCTTTCCCTGAATCATAAACAGGACGAATCCGCCCCTCTTCATGTGCTATATACTGCAAAGTATCCTGTTGGTATAAAAACCCGCCAATGTAATCATTAACTGTAGTTTTAACCGGTGAAACTGTACTATCAACAACGGTCTTTTTTAACTTTGTACCAACTGCATCATATTGATAAGTAATTGTTCCTTTGGTTTTAATGGAGATCTTCTCAGGACGTGCCAGGAAATTATAACTAATCGAAGTTATGCCCTTATTCAAGTCACTGGTCAGGTTACCATTAGCATCATAAGCATAATCGTTTACCATAGCTGCATTTGCCCCATCATTGAAATCGCCCAGTTTAGCAGAAACGGTATTGCTACTATCCGTAACTGACAACAGCTTATTACTTCCTGACTGATAAGTATACTTCAATCTATCTATAGCACTAATCGTAGTTCCTACCAGTCCCTGCTGCTTCATGGACCCAATATTTCCATTCGCATCATACGTAAGGTTAGCAACAGAAAAATCAACTGTACTATTAGCCCATGCACCTGCGCTATTCTGAGTAAAGTCAGCACCTGTCAAACGATTATTCAAATCATAAGAATACCCGAAGGCCCTGGCAATACCATCATTAGCACCCTTCCATTTTGCGCCAGCTATATTACCGTTGTATTGATTACGGGTAAATCCATAGTCATAACTCAGTTCCTCTCCAAAATAGTTAGTCGTACCTGTAGCATTTACATATGCTTTATTGATACCTTGTAACCATCCACGGATATTATAAGTATAGGTTATCGTATCCAATTGTGTTGATGTTCCTGTCACATTGAGCCTTTTTCGCTGCAATTGTCCAAGTTCATCATATGTACTGGCCGCAAGAGTTTGATCCTGTGTAGTATTGTCATTCAAACGCTTGGTTATGCTTAACAACCTTCCCGCTGCATCATATGTATTCATCGTCAGCAATGTAGTTTGGGGTGTCAATGAACTCCTGGAATTTGAATGACGAAGATAAGTGCTGAGAACTTTCCCGTTAAAATCATAAAGGCTTGTACTGACATCCTTTCCCCCGGAATGATTATCTCCTATTGTTTGAATAGTTCTACCCTTATCATCATAATAAGTAGTTGCTGTAAGCCACTGATCAGTGCCCAGTACCCTCACCTTCGCTCCTGTTGCCATCCCCTGCGTCAACGAGCTTGCAACGGAAGGCAATGCTTCGGAATATGAATTAGATCCGGCCTGAGGCTTTGCAATATCCGCTGCCACGTAACCGAATGCACCAGTATAACTATAATTATCATAATAAGCGTATGTCAGTGGAGTCAGACTACTGCCACTTATAGACGGCAAAGCATTAGCAGCGGTAACAGTAGTCGTACCGGTATTACCCGTCGTGATTTCTGCTGTAATTGTCATGCCATTTGTAGACTCAAACTCTGGCAGTATTGTTATACTATTACTGGCAATATAAGATGTCGTTGTTCCATCATAACTGTTCAATACCAGGTCAGCCTGAACGGGGAAACTATAGGTAATACTCTGTGATCCTGAGGTTGCTGCATTCATACCTGCCTGCAAGGCCTGCCTCGTAGTATTAGCCTTATAAATAGCCGTCATCGAAACACGGTTCAGATTATCATAAAAATTCGCCAGCCATTCCTGAGGCGATGCCGCCCTTTGCACTGAATCCTGTGTAAAGGCCACCCTGTCTCGTACGTCATATACCACATATACCGCTCCCGCACCTGGCATTTTTTTAACTACTACCCGGTCACGTTCATCAAACTGGTATTGAAAACATAACTCATTTGCAATACTGCTACTGATAGTCCAGCTATTGGCTATAACAGCATTGGTAGCAAGCGGAGGCATTACAAATGCAAGGTGCCCCAGATCATCATACATGTAATATGTACACAACCAGCCATCGTGGGAACCATATACGGATGAAATCAACTTTTTGACAAGAATCACACGATTATTTTTATCTGTAAATTCAACTGTCTGCTGTCCGTTTTCATCAATACTAATATTCTTACGTAAGGAACCATGTGGATAAACTCCTCCACTAACAGGCAGCCCGGTAGTTAAATTCCAAATCCTCACTTCATCACTGGCACTATTAACCAGGTATTGCTTCTGAGCAGGATTTGCAGCCCAACTATTTCCGGGAGCCGCCACCTTCAATATCCTGTTTAATGGAGATGCCTCATAAGTATTCTGACTATAATAAATACTCTCTCCTGCAACGCCAGGGTTCAGAGTACTACTCTGATAAAACGTCTTCTGACTATTGAATGGATCTGCCTTAAAACTACCATCGCTTGTATTCCCACTTTGCTGTGTATAAGGAAGATACTGGTACTGTTCCCTTCCATATGGATCATAAAGCACTGGCTGTACCAGATCATTCCCGGCAGGACTGATTCCTTTTGATACAGTCTGGATAGTTCTGCCCAATCCGTCAGCATATTCTGTATTCATCTTAACTTCTGCTACGGTACGGGAAGTTGAACTAACAGCAGCTGTATCGGAAGTAGGCATTGAGGGTGACCAGGTACGTACATAGTTAATCACACCTGATGAATAGGCGGCCGGAACTGCGACGGGTGTGGCCGTCGGCCGTGTAGAAGTGGCCAGGGGTATATTCTGGGCATACAATGCATTACCTATCAGCAATGATGCCCCAATGAATATTTTTTTCATAAGTAACCGGGTTATTGGGTGATAGGTTGTGCATATTGATAACTCATCTGCTTGAGGATCTTACCATTCTGATCCTTAATCACTTTCAACCTTCCAAACAGATCATATTCATAATAAGTTGTTCTGCCAGCAGGGTCAGTTTCACTGGTCACACCTATTATTGGTTTAAACGTATAACTACTAACAAGGACATTTGTCAAGCCAGTTCTGAGCTTATTTAATTCTGTTCTCAACACATCATCACCTGACGGGTTCCTGATTACACTGGTATTTACCTGCGCAATCGCATTTGCATAAGTAGTACCCGTTATCTTCGCCACAGGGTAACAATTATTATATCCCCATATATACGCCTCAGTTACATCATTTACCTTATTCTGCTCGATAATATTTCCTACACTGTCATACCTGCTAAAGCTGATCTTCGCTTCATAATTGGCATTCTTCACCAGATCACCGCCACTAATAGCCGCCGCTGAAAAAGATGTGAGAGACACACTTCTTTTTATTGCAAACGCCGTATCCATCTGTACCTGGATTCCTGATACCGCAGGTACAGTCTTATATTTAATGTATTTCGCGCCCAATGTCGTCGTCACCCCACTCTTCACCTGCTGCATATACTGCTCTATCACCAGGTTATGAATACTGCTATCCTGCATCGTCTTAATCGCCGCCAATCCCGCACTCAATGACCCGGAAGGAATCGTATAATCTGTCGGATACTTCGTATACGTCCACACATCATCCCCTTTCGAATTCGTTGTATGCAACCTTGTAGGCTGAATATGATCCATATTGTCATAATAAGTATCCACCACTGTGACCATTGAATCAGTTCCTGCGTACTCAGTTGTCGTTGTCTTTGTAAGCAATGCCCCATCACTACGATAATTATAATAATTAGAGGTGAAATGCTCCCATGGATAACCGATATAGTAGTACCTCTTCACTCTATAGGCAGGTTTCCAGCCGGTAATATATCTCTTCAGGAAATCAGTATACACATTCTCCTGCTTAACCAGTAATTTCCCCGTATTATCATAAGTATATTGGGCTTTCAGCATCCCCTTCTCAGGATCTACATTTGTTGAGGGGCCAAAAGGATAAATATTCAGACCTGATGAATTATCAGTTAACGCATAAAAATACCTGATACTTCCATTCTGGTTATCTGTCTCCAATACCTCCTTATAAACAACACCACCGCCCCCAGCTTCTATTTCATTATTAGCGGCAGAAGTCCTATAAGTCATATCACATGCTAACTCCTGTAAGGAACCGTCATAGGTATTGGCACCCGGAGCAGGTTTCCAAACCGTCATCTTATACTTATACACCGGTTTATTTGTCAGGTATCCTGAAGACAACCCAGTCTGGCCTGCCAGATTATAAGTATAAGTTTTAATGATATCGTTACTATGATTAATGCCATCATAAGTCGTCATAGACTTTAACCGAAGGCCACCACCCGTTGCAATAGCCGTAACACCTGTGATGGCCCTGTAAGTAAGATCAAGTGTTGCCTTTTCATAAGACACCGTCGGCTCAGAATGTTCTGCATGTAATACAAAATGATACTCGCCAGAATCAAGAGGAATATAACTGGTACCGTTGGCTACTGGTGAAACCGCCCCGGTTTGCATATTCCGTAATTTAAGATTGGCAATATTCCCATTGCCTGCCTGCGCGGAGGCTATAGATTTAACATACTGGAAGTAAGGTATATTTACTATAACGCTATCTTCCTTATAATCAGGGTAAGTTGTATTACCATTCACGCCTGTTGTCACTGACTTTGATGCATTAAGTGTCTGATAAACAGCATCATTCACTGCTATCGAATTGCTATAGTGGCTATAAGTATTGCTTTCATAGGTAAAAGTGGTACTTCCTCCTGTCGGATAGGTAATACTCTCTAAGATGTCTGCCTTTGTATAGGTAAAATAAGGTTCCCGGTCACCACCAGAAGTAACACTATCCGAAGGTAAAAGGGAATAATTTCTCACACCGTTATAATATCCCCAGTGATCCTGTGAAAAGGAGTTGATAGCCGGCAAATGAGTGCTATTATAGCTAAGGGAATAAGCGCCTATCACATTATTACTGGCATCCGCCTGACTCACCTTTGCCAACAGCAGTCTTGAAGGAGTCGTATAAGAGAACAGGTACTTATTCAGGTCAGTATATACACCATTAAATCCGGAAGAGAATGTAATATCACTCAGGGCATAAAACGGATCGTTGCTGGAGTTAGCAATATCTGTTCTTACTGTATTATAGTTAAAAGTGACTTTGCCCCCGGGGAAAGTAA
This sequence comes from Chitinophaga silvisoli, assembly GCF_003412465.1. Taxonomy (GTDB): domain Bacteria; phylum Bacteroidota; class Bacteroidia; order Chitinophagales; family Chitinophagaceae; genus Chitinophaga; species Chitinophaga silvisoli. Next base: position 310,489 of record NZ_QTJV01000001.1, on the reverse strand, counting down.
TACTCTTTAAAATCTGCTGCTGGCTCACGCGGTTGTTATAGCAGGTAGAAACAGTCGGGGTAGCACCTGGACAACCCTGAATGGAAATACCCGAAACCAGCACTGATGGGGAACTGGTTTCTGTTTGTGTAACAGATGGTGCAGGCAGTCCCTTCTCTAAATCATAGGTAAAGTCTATCGTACGTTTACTTTTTGGCAAAATGATCTGGGTAAGATACCAGGAAGAAGGATAAGTTTCATCGGAACCACCACATGAAGAAGTTGATATTGTCCAATCCTTGTTTCCAAAGATATACTGCGTGCCATCAGGTGTAACCATTTTAAAATACATGTCAGTTCCGGTCTGGTTCACCCATGTAATCTTTATATCTCTGTAAGGCAGTAATACGATCTGTTGATTTGTATCAACGACAAATTTACCACTGATGCCCCCTACATTATAGCTAAACTCATCAGGTTGGGTATCCAGCTGATTTGTAGCTGCTTTGCTGAAAATCTGGTAGTCATCAGCACTGGTTATATCTCCGGCTCCCGTCATTAAAATGCTTTTTCCACCACTACCACCCACATAGCCTACTCCTGATGTCTCATCAGGCAACCCTCTCATTGTCCGGGTAATAACTCCTCCCGCAATCAAAGACCATCCCAATCCCACATTGGAAGCAATATCATTCACCCTGTTACCACCCGCATGATAAGACAAACTCAAATCCGTACTAAACTCACTACCCACAGTAATCTTCCCCAAAGGAATGGATACTGAAGGCAACCCATTGAACAAATTCACAGGGACATCCCCGTATTTTCCCAAAGCAGCGGCATTAGGGGCCGGAGGAGATACACTAAAAATGGTCGGGTTAAGGTCGCTCTGCTCCTGGGCCCAAAGCTTACCTGTAAGCAGCAACAATAGGGTAGTACATAGAAACCGCCATTGCTTAAAGGAATTGTATTTCATTGTTTAGATTATATGTATAGGAACTAATAAAGCCTTATCCAGGCTATTGCATTCTTTAGATCACTGCATTCTTACGAACAATATACCGGATTACAAACCGAATATTTCATAGCATATGACTTCAATTTGAAAGATTTGGGCTATTATGCTCTCCCCTCCGATTAGGTAAATTTTACACCAAAGTAGTAAAGTGTTGCAGTATTTCAAATTCTATTCTTAATGGTTAACTAACACCCCCTATAACGATATGTAACACTATGCATACAACCACTTCTTAAACCGCTTTGCCAGCAATCCTGTAGCCAGCGATGTATCTATCTCTGCTACCACCACCCCAGGCTTTCCATATTCCCCATGCACCACACACCTGCCATCCGGCGCTATCAACGAAGACGCTGCCTCCGGATACCTGGATGCATAATTAGAACTCCCTACATAGATGGTATTCTCCATTGCTCTCATCATCACTGCTTTCTCATAATAAGGGCTCTGCGGACTCCCCCACTCCACCGGCAACACGCCTTCCGTATTACTCCCTACAAAGTGTGGGAAGAATACAATCTTCGCATCCTGCTGCGCAGCCCATCTCACAGATTCCGGATACCTGAATCCTTCATGACAGATTGTAATACCAATCTTCACCCCATCTACCTCAAAAATACTACGCGTAGTACCCGGTACCCACAACACATCTTCCGTAGGATCCAGCTGGTTTTTAGTCTGGTACCCCAATACTTTTCCTCCAGCATCTATTACAAACGCTACATTCAATAATTCCTGTGATGCACCATACCAATCCATAGGCATTACTATCGCCATCTTATTTTCTGCAGCAATTGCACATACCTGGTTTAAAGCATTTTGTAAATTCTCAGGATTACGTTCTTCAGGAGCATATCCCATACCCGGATAACCAGGAATAAAAGACTCAGGGAAACAAATAATGGCAGCCTGCTTGTCAGCAGCTTCTTTTACTAACTTTTCGGTCCAGGTTAATCCGTCTTGTATGGACGATGGAAAGGGCGGGGAGGCTAAGGCGATTTTCATGGATCAAATTTACTAAACCCAATAGAAAAAGCCCGCTCAATGAGCGGGCTTCAACTTCTTTGTTGTCCTACCAGGATTCGAACCTAGACAAACTGAACCAAAATCAGTTGTACTACCATTATACTATAGGACAATACCTCCCTTATTTCAACAACTCGCTGTCGTTATTTGGGATGGCGAAATTAGTAAAATTTTCTATTCCGCAAAAAAAACTTTTAAATCTTCTCAATTATTTCTGAAACCGGTAGCTGCTCCATACACGCATGATCCCCCCTGAAACACGGCTTGTTCCCAAAGATACTACAAGGCCTGCAATATAAATCTATCTGCGCCGCCTGCTCCATTTTCTGGCCATATCCCATAAATCCTGCGTAAGGATGCGTGGCTCCCCACACCGATACCACCGGAACACCAAAGAGTGAAGCCAGGTGCATATTTGCCGAATCCATGCTGATCATTAGATCCATCTGGCTAATAATAGCCAGCTCTTCCGGCAACTTAAATCTTCCCGCCACCACTATCGCCTGTGGATAACGCTCAGCCAGCTCCTGCAATTTAGCTACCTCAGCTGCACCACCCCCCATCAATAATACTTTCGTATTCGCATGCTGCACCAACTGCCCCAACAGGGTCGCTATTTTATCAAAAGGGTATGTCTTTTCTTTATAAGTTGCAAACGGTGCCAGTCCAATCCATTTATTTCCACCTTTCGCCTCCATCCCTGCCGGTAACTCACGGCGACCAAATACCGGAGCCGTACTACTCATATCTACCTCATATCCTAATGAACGGAACACATCCGCATACCGCTCTATCGTACTTCTCAAAGGCCGTAAAACCTTGTTTTCTTTAGCCGCCAATGCCTTTTTTTCAGCCCTCCCCTTATCAATCACCGCCACTTTACGCCCCGTGAGCCTGAAAAAAGTCCTTACGATCTGTGAACGCAATACCTGGTGTAAATCTGCTACCGCAGCTATGCGATATTGAGACCTTAGCGCTTTAAAGAGCCGGTACAGGCCTCTCACGCCTTTATGGGCCCCTTTCAGGTCAGCAGGAAAAAAATGTAATCCTGGAATACCTTCACACAAAGCACCCCAGTTCTTGTTTGACACAAAAACGATTTCCACTTCCGGATGGGTCTGCAATACCCGCTGCATAACAGGAATCGTCATTGCCACATCTCCCATGGCCGAAAAACGGATGGCCAGTAATGTCCTCATATCTTAATTGGAAGCGCTCTTGTAGAGAACAGGGTTCAGAGAAGGATCGTTGTACATCTTCATCTGCTTGTACACTTTCATATACTTATTGCCGGCAGCGATATCTTCCAGCAGCTGGTTGATCGCAGTACCCAGATCTTTCCTTTGCTCCAGCAATACATCCAGCTTACGCTGACATGCTTCGCGGTGCGCCGGAGTCGCATCAGTACGGGTAGCCTCTTCCCGCATATGGTAAATCTTCAGCGCCAGGATAGACAAACGGTCTACTGCCCAGGCCGGACTTTCTGTGTTGATGGATGCACCCGCACCTGGGGTTACATCATTATATTTTTCGAGGAAATAACTATCGATATATTCTACTACATCTGTGCGCTCCTGGTTTGACTTATCAATCCAACGCTTAATCTCTAAAGCTTTCACCGGATCGATCAATGGATCACGGATGATGTCTTCCAAATGCCATTGTACTGTGTCAATCCAGTTTTTGAGGTATAACAGGTGCTCTATCGCGGTTTTCTCATAAGGATTCTGGATAGGTTGATACACGCTGTTATGTACATGATAATCAGCGATGCTCTGATCAAATATTTGATTGCAAAGTTCTGTAAACATGAAGCAAATGTATACAAAATGGTTAAATAGGAAGAAGGAGATTTTAATCCTCTGAACTTTAACATTCAAGTAACAAATGCTGCTTACATTTATTTCGCATTTTAGCCTTATATCAACACTATATGTCTGATAACCCATCCAGAATTCTCTTTGGTCAGCTGTTTGAAGCTAACAGGGAAAAAGTGTACAGGTTTGCATACAAGCTTACTGACGACCGGCTGCGGGCGCAGGAAGTAACACAACAATGTTTTATTAAGTTATGGGAAAACATACATAAAGTACAGGTAGGACAGGACGTATTTCCGCTCCTCTTCGTATTTGTCAAACACATCGTCATCGATGAAACCCGGAAGCTCTACCGGGAACGGAAATCGCTTGCCCAGCTGTCTTCCGGCCAGGGCCCGGTCGCCGACCACAGAGATGACCAGACTTTATTGCACAAAGAATTCCGCGAACAGATCCAGAAAGTAATTGAAAGAATGCCGGCACAACGCCGGAATATCTACCTGCTCAGCAGGGACAAAGGCAAGAGCTACAAAGAAATAGCCGATCAGCTCAGCCTCTCTCCTGCCACTGTAAGAAACCACCTGAATCTCGCCCTGCAATATATCAGGCGCGAAATGATGGCCCACTATGACATGTGATCTCACCCAATGAACCTTTTTTTTTATGCTCCGCACAACGACCATTGCCCTGGTGGCATTACTGTTTTTTGCTGCCTGCCACAAAGATGATGCACCCGATGTGACACCCACCGGTCCTGTCACTCAGCAGGAAACCAACAAGTGGATATTGGATAGCATGCGCTACTTCTATCTCTGGAATAGTACACTGCCTTCCACCGTAGATACGACCCTGAGCGCCACTGATTACTTTGCCAGTCTGAAAAACGCCGAAGACCGTTTTTCTTTCCTGTACAAACCCAGTGATAACTCCACGTATCCTAAATATATGCTGTCCCGGTACGGCATCTTATTTTCAGTTATTGAGCAGGATGGCCCCAAAGGTGTTATCCAACTCGTTATTCCCGGTTCTGTTGCAGCCCTGAACGGCATCAAAAGAGGCGACTATTTCACTGCCATCAATGGTACCCCACTTACCAGCAGCAATGCCGGTGAGTTGACCGCCGCCATGCTGGCCGGTAGTTTTTCTACCCTCACCATCAACGATGCTGTCATTACCCTGCCCGCCCAAAGCCTGGGGGAAAATCCCATTTACCAGCAGGACACTTTTATGGTGAAAGATAAAATAGTTGCCTACCTGTTTTACAATTACTTCAACGATACTTTTAACACTGCTTTGCAACAAATCTTTCAGTCCTTCAAAACCGCTGGTGCATCAGAATTAATTCTTGACCTGCGCTATAATCCCGGAGGCAGTGTTGCTGCTGCTGCTTTGGTGAATGCCATGATCGCCCCGGGCATTACAGAGCAAAGTGTCTTCGCTAAATATTCAGGGAACAATCACCTGGGCAACAGAGACGTTACCTACAAATCTGCACTCTCCGTGCCCGAAAGCGGCAACCCCATTTCTTTTTCCGCACTGGCCGATAAACGCCTCTCCCTCTCCCGGGTATTCATAATTACCGGCGAAGCAACTGCCTCCGCAGCGGAGCTCACCATCAACTCGCTGAAACCTTATATGCAGGTAATTCAGATCGGCGAAAAAACGTTTGGAAAGGATAAAGGAGCTGTCATCATCAGTGACACCCGGATTCCCTGGACACTTATGCCCATTACTTACAATCTGTTCAATGCTAAAGGTACCGGCGGATACACCAATGGTATTTCTCCCGATTATACCATCGATGAAATGTCTGCACTTCCATTGAAAACGGTCGGCGATCACACTGATCCCCTCATCGCTAAGGCCATCTCCATTATCGATGGCAATGCAAAAATCAGTACCCATTCAGGCATGGTCAAACATTATTATAATTCACAAATACCGGCTGCGCAAAAGGAGATAATCATATGCAGGTAATAAAAGTCTGCTGTAGATACAGCGGACTTTTTTGTTCCTAAATGGGGATTGTTTTAATGCTAACTTCAAATATTATATTGAGAGACATAAAGTGTATACTGTAGAAACAGTATACCAGCATCAAACATTTATCAAAGATCATTATAACCTTCAGTATTGATAGAAACTCCTGTATCCATGGTAACATGGTCAATGCAGGTTTTGCTACCCACCCCCAGGAATAAAATACCTGGTGAGATCATGTGATGAAATTTCAGCTCCACATAATCAATGACCCCTGAACTATCTTCAGGCAAATCGCCACCGTAAGACAGCTCTTTACCCTCCGGCAATACAAATGATTTCCGCTGAAATGCGTTTCCCATTAGCATCACCCCGTTCAATCTGGCATGAACAGTGTCTGTAAACTGAAATCTGATTGGTAAACCGGCAGTACCCTGTGCCACCAGTTTTGAGTCACGAACAATGATAATCCCGCCGCCGCTTTTGGCAGCAGGATCTGGTAATACCTTAATTTTCGTTCCGGGTTCTATGCGCAGTGAAGACCTATTGATTATATATACCCAACCCTTCACACACCAATTGCGGTCATTCGTCAATAGTGTATTGGCACTAAATACGCCCCGCAATGTATCATCGACGGGCACGATTTCCTCCTTCGTGTGCTGAAGAGGTACATCCTCCTTATCGCAGGATGCCAGCAGGAGCAGGATAGCGATATATAAAACCAGGGTTTTCATAATAGTAACTGCTGTAACAGCTCGCTAATAACTAATAGATAGCGTAATCAGGTAAGTACATATACAAACCTCCCAAATCAAGCGCGTTCAAGGTGATAATCTCACGCTTACCGGCCTCAAAATAGGGGGACAGATACTCTGAGCCAATACCATCCATGATAAATTCTCCGGTAGTTTGACTCTTTATTTTAATAGCATATGAGATAGATGAACCATCATCGTCGGTCACCCTGATTGTTGTCAGATTTGGATGAAGTTTTCCTCTTTCTACATCTTTCCACACGATATCCGTTGCTTCATAATTTCCATCTGTTTTATTGAATTTAAACAGATAAGCATCTACCTTTTCATCGGCCACAGCACCTTCAGGCAGGCCATTGAAAAGGAAAAATGCAGTAGAATCAGCACCTACAACCGCATCACTTGCGTTGGTAAATGCGTTAATTCCCAATGCCTGGCTATATGCGATTTTTAAACCCACCCTTTCTCCTGCACCAACAGATATGATGGTATCAAGTACCAACGAATCCTTATCCGCTGTCTTAAATGAAATAGTTGTTGATTTTCCGGCTGTCAGCATCAGCGGAGAAGCAATTCCGATAGCAGTTCCGCCAGATAAGGAACCTACTTTACCATCCCCGATATAAACATCTAATGTACCTGAACTCGGCAATGCCAGCATTTCAGCTGAAAAAGAACCAAAAGCATATTCTTTAACAGGATCCCCCTTTTTACAAGACGTCATCAATGTCAGTGCGGCCAATGAAAAAAACAAAGTAAACTTGAGCATTTGTTGATTATTTTTTAAAAGCAAGTGTGGAGAAAAAACTCTCCACACTTGAATGATAGAAACAGAAAGATATTAGTACCTGGACCAACCGGCAGTCCAGTCTGTACCACCGAAACTGAATGCACCTGAACCCTTCACCTGTGCAGGGCTCGAAGTAGAAGCAGGGAACCAGTTAGCAGCAGAAGAAGTAGTAGGTCTTGAGAACGGAGCTACCAGCTGAATAGCTGCGTTAGCATTGGTTGCATTGGTAATAGCTACGTTGCCGCTGGTCAGGGTTACAGAGCAAGGGCTAGAACCTTCTGTACCGAATGGAGTAACATATGCATGCACAATGTTGTTAGTCAGAGCAGACAAACCTCTGAAGTAAGCACATGGTGTATTACCCAGTGTACCATCCAGAGAGAATCCTTTGTTGAAGCCCATGAATACTGAGTTCTGGATGTTGAAACGAGAACTTCTTCTCAGGTGAGCAGCACGACCATAGCTACCGGTACCAGATGGCTGACCATTGGTGATAGAAGCACGGGTTGGAGTTACACCTACGATAGTCATGTGGTTAACTACTGGCAGGGTTACAGGAGATGCAGTAGAATCACCAGTGGCATTGTTATCGCTTTCGATACCGTTAGACTGGCTCTTATCTGCACGGGTAGTATCAGACAGACCTAAAGCATAGCTAATTGAACCAGAGAAACCATTGTCGAAATCGAACATATCGTCCAGCGCATCAACAGAAATCAGATAAGAAGGGCTAACGCAACCACCGAAGAATTCGAATGCGTCATCTTTAGATTTGTAAACCTCTACGTGGTTAATGGTAGTACCGGAACCAACACCAGCTAATGTCAGACCGTTAATTTCGTTATCAGTTGACAGTTCATAACCAGCATACTCGATACGAACATAAGTCAGAATACCAGAGTTGTCAGAACAGCTTGTACCAACATTACCACCGAAAGTAGCATTAGCTGGAGGATTTGTTGGGATACCTTCTACCTGTACACGGCCACTGTGGTTAGTTGGCGCATTACCTAAGATAACAACACCAGACCAGTCACCTGAAACAGGAGTAGTAGCTGCAGATGTGAATACGATTGGGCTTGCAGCTGTACCCTGAGCAAGCAGCTTTGCACCACGGGTGATAACCAGACCACCACCAGGTACTGAAGAACTTGTGCTCAGATCACCTCTGATAGTAGTACCAGCATCAATGATCAGCACGTCTGCTGAATCTACGTATACCAGACCACTGAGGTGCCAGGCTACGCTGCTGGTCAGGTGAATGCTATCAACTACAGTATGACCGGTACCTAAAACACCGGACAGTGTGGAACTGGTAGGAACTACCTGGGTTGCGGACAATGCACGATCACCTGCTACACTTGCATCCTTCTTACAAGAGCTTACCAGAGCTGCGCTGATTATTGCAGCTGAGGCCAGAGCGGCGAAAATTACGGGTTTTCTTTTCATCTTGTTGATGTTTTCTTAAAGGTTAAAAATTGCATACCTGATCAGGATATATATGTGTGAAACGCGTTTACTAGAACTTGTAACTGATTGTAATACTATAAGTACGGCCTGGCTTTGCTTCATAATTGATCAGATCTTTCCCGTTCTGATACAGCAATTCTTTGGTAGATGGAGTCTTTTTCCCGTTGGTAATGTCAGCATCACTATAACTGTTACGATATACAAGCGATGAACTGTTCAGCAGGTTGGCAATATTCAGTTTTACCTCTCCCTTCTGCTTCATAAACCTTACTGCCAGCTGTGCATCCAGCGATTCCAGCGGACGCTCATACAGTGAATAGATAAAAGCTACATCCGGACGGAACATGCGGTTTGATATATAATTGTACACCAGGCTGAATGAAGCAGGTTTTACATCGTAGAAGATACCTGCATTCAACATGTAATTACTGGCACCAGTCTGGGGTCTCTTTTCTTCTTTTCCTATCGTTTCGAGCGGAGTTACTTTCAATGGGTTATTTGGGTCTACAGCATTGTAATTCACAGTCATCGGTGTTACGTATGCCCTCAGTGCCGTGAAGTTTCCATACAAAATAATGTTACGCAATACAGGTACTTTCGTGAAGCCGAGCGACTTGCGCACCTCCAGTTCCAATCCGTAATTCTTTGCATTTTTATTATTCTTAAGGTTATAGATACCACCACTCTGCTCGTCGTTGTAAATCTCCATAGAGTAACCAAAATTCTTGTAGAACAGGGACATAGACAGCACCTCTCCTGCTCCAGGATACCATTCATAACGGAAATCATAGTGGTGAGCAATCGTTGACCTCACCAGTTCACTCTGGTAAATACCACCTAATTCAAAATCGTATTCCCTGAAGAACGACATCTCACGCAGGTCAGGCCGAATAATACTCTTGGAGTATGCAAGACGCAGGTTCATCATGGGAGTCAGACTATAAGTCAGGTTTACGGAAGGGAAGAAATTCCAGTTAGGCTCCCTGTTGAGTAACTCACTATAATCAAACTGCTCATCAGTGCCACGGGTACTGTTGATATAATGGAATAATGAATCCAGCGCATCATTCGCTTTGTTCAGGTTGTAGTATTCGGCTCTTACACCCCATACCAGGCGCCACTTGTCGCCGATTTTATCATCCAGCATCAGGTACATACCGTGCAATGCTGCAGTTTTATGAAAATCGTCAGAGAAATCACTGATGTAAATACTGCCTCCTCTTTCGGGTGTGAATGCGTGCGCCAATGCGGGATAGTCAGCCGTATTGTAGTTTTTAGAACCGGTATTCAGTACATAGAATAGTCTGTCTTTTCTCCAGCCGGCATAACCTGCTTTGAATATATTCTGAGAAATAAAATTGCCCGGACTAAAATTAAACGGTACTGTCACACCTGCATCCCAATTGTAGTTCTTCTCATAAGCACGGCTCCACCAGCGTAAAACCCCTTCACTGATACCACTGCTAAATGGGTTGCTGATATTGAATTCATTGGATTCCAGTTTGCCATCAGTAATCACATCTGCCAGCATCTGGTGATTGTCCGGCTTCTGTTTGTCCATGACTAAATAACTCCCCATCCACTTGAATTTCACACCCTTGGTACCTATGGAATGTTCACCTTTTAACTGATGTTGCCAAAGGTCTGTTTGTGTAGTCAGGTCATAAAAACCCAGCAGCATACCACTTGGATCAGAGTGCTGTCCTTTACCAACAATCAGCTGCTGATCGTAGGTTCGCAGGAACAAGGCCTGGTATCCTATACGTGTATGAGGTGTTCTTAACCCGATACCTGCCAGTCCGCCCAGATTAGTAGTGAGCCCAAAACGCTGCCCGCTGAAACCTGCACGATCAGGATCATCAGCATTCACTTTACCATCAAAGTTGTCACGACTCATCCTGATATCCTGTGTCTGAAAAGTATTGCGATAACTGGCAGATACTACTATCCCAACCTGGTCCTTTGCCGATACATTGAATACCTTACCGGCAGAGAGCTGATAGTTCTGAGACACTGGTGCTTTCATTTCATATACACCCCAGTTATTACTAAATGCAGTGGCTGCATTGTCTTTTGCAGCATAAGCCGCTTTAATTTCTGTTGTATTATTCCAATCCAGCTTCCCCAGCAGATTGCGATGCGGTGCCGCTTTGCCCCAGTATTCACTACCATCTAATTTGAGAGAACGAAAATTCTTGCCGGTAGTCATTGAATTATAACTACCGCCTGCTGCTACATTCAAAAAATTCTGAGTAGGAATATCCAGTGTATTTACTTCTACCAGGCCACCACCAAATTCAGCGCTGCGGTCAGGTGTCAGCGTCTTTACCACAGTTACGTTTTCTACAATATTGGAAGGGATAATGTCGAAGCTGAAATTCTTTCTGTTCAGTTCTGTACTGGGCATCACCTGTCCATTCAATACAGCCTGGTTGTATCGCTCACTCAGACCACGTACTACTACATATTTATTTTCCATCGTAGACAATCCACTTACACGTTTCAATACTTCACCAATATTTTTATCAGGTGTACGGCTGATCTGTTCAGCACTGATGCCATCCGTAATACCTGCGTTATTCTTTTGAATAGCATACAATCCTTCAACAGATGCACGCTTGTAATTACCGGTTACTGTCACCTCTTTCAAACGGGAACCACTGCTTTTCATCACTACGTTCAGTGGTGTTACGCCTTTCGCTGTCACATTTACATCAGTCACCTGGCGTGTATCAAAAGATACATAGCTGAATGTAAGAGTATACACACCCGGATTCAATGCCAGCTCATAGGTACCATCTACACTGGTGACCGCGCCCTGTCCGTTGTTGACCTGAATAGTCACACCAGGTAAAGCTTCGTTTTTAGCATCCACGATCTTACCACTTACACGACCTTTTTCAAGCGAAGCATTGCGGAGCTGTTTTCCTTGTTTCAACGCCACCGTATTGTTTGCGTACGTAATGTCAATCGGCGCATACTCATCCAGGTAATGTAATACGGAGGATAAGGCCTGTGCCTTGAATTTCACTTCTTCAAGTGCACAATGTTGCAGGTACTCGGGATCGTAAGCGAAAGTGTACTTCGTTTGTTGTTCAAGCGATTTTACAACAGCTGCTGCATTCGTGTTCGCAAGGTTTACAGATACCTTGTCGTTCAGAGATTGGTAGGATTGCGCTGACAGCGCCACGGTAGTTCCTGTGAGTAAAAAACACAACAGGAAAGCCTTCCAGGAGTGCATAAGTTCCCCATTACAAAATCTCTTTGTAGATTTTTGCATACTTCAGAATTGCGTTTATGTTAAAAATGATAGGTGCGGGTTGTCCCCTTCATGGCACAATCAGGTGCCAGTACAGTTAATATTGTCGTGTCTTCTTAAATTAATTATTTTAAGGTGTTACGATCGCATACGTATTTGTTCCGCTTTTCTCAATCCTAAACCCATGAACATATTGCATTGCTTCCAGTATATTCTCAACCGGCGTGGAGGCCGGGAATGTCCCTGAGACCTTTCTCTTTCCTTTAAATGCAGGATCTACGATTATCTTACAACCTTTGCGCGCCTGAATCCTTGCAAATGCATCTTCCAGTGGTGTCTGATCAAAGACCATTTTTCCCTGTCTCCAATCGCTTACTTCCTGCCTGTTCAATGCCGCCGGTACAAAGGCGCCTGTATCATCATTGAATGCCACCTGCTGGCCGGGATGCAGGATGCACGAGAACGTGGAGGTAGCTACTGATACTTTTCCTTCCAGTAAACTAACTTCTATTGTGCCATCAGCTTTGTTATTTGTCGCAATATTAAATGCAGTACCAAGTGCGGTGGTCTTCAGCTGCCGGGTGTGTACACTGAACGGACGGGCAGGATCATGTTTTACATTGAAGTAACCTTCACCTTCCAGCCACAACTCACGACTTGTATCATTATATTGCTGGTTGTAAACCAGGGATGAATGGGGTGATAACCATACGGCTGATCCGTCTGTCATAGTCATGAGTTTGATATCATTGCCAGCGTTTGCAATGGTATCCCACTTTATGGCCGTGATGTGTCTGCCCGGGCGCTGCTGCTGCCATTGCAACATCCAGGTGCCGAAGCTGATCAATACCGCTACTGTAGCAGCTACGCCATACCAGCGACGATATGGTGTCTGCTTTATACTTACAATCGGGGTGGCTGCACTCTCTTCATACATCTGTTCAAACCACACATCTGCTTCCGGTGTTGCAGGCTGACCGAGATAAGCTTCTACCAGCTTCACCTCCTCATCCGTGCAGTTTCCCTTAAAATATTTTTCCAGTAGAGAATTATCAATCTTCATTTCCTTTTTTGGTAAATCAACATAGAGAGTACGTTGTAAAAGTGAGGGAGTACTAATCAATAAATGGAGTTAATAATTGCTTAACATTGAGGCGCAAACAGCAGGAATGCCCAATCAGGTTTTGTTGCCGGCTGCAGGCAACTCCCCCATTTTCAGGAAAGAATAAATACACTCACTGTCAGGCAAAAAAAAAGCGTAGGGTAGATACCTTACGCTTGTTGTTAAGATTGTCATGTGAATGTTCGAGAATGCAAATCGTGTAGGCTTTTAATGGTTTACCATGGGGCTTAAGATCTTAACATATCTATAAGCCCCCACCCAATGAGAAAAATATCTTGAATGATTTATAAAATCAGTAAATGTTTTTTTTGAATTTAAGTACAGTTTGCTGAGTCTTCCGGTTAATTCGTTACACCTAATCAGGAAACAACGTTCCTCCTGATCCGGCTACAAGGCTACACCCAGCCGGGAAACAATAACAAGGTTATCCTATGCAACAATACTTGTTTACACACAATCCTAAAGTCGTTGACACTCATCCATCCTTATCGATCAGTAATACCGCGGGCCTTCGCGTCTGTAGTTGTGATGACTATGATAAGATACCCCACAAGGTACACACAGTGTTGACAAAGGGTTTTCTATTCATACGTGTTCGTCAAGGGTTACACACAAACCAATTCGTCGGGTCCGTCCGGAAGTCTCTATGCAAATTACATTAATTCACTGAAATTTCCACAACAGTCACATAAATTTCCAACCATTTTACATACAACTTTTGTGTCACATTATATTTTTTCTTGTCTTCTTTAGTTATTTTGACCGCGCCATAGCTATATAGTAAACCGGGATGCCTAACAGGATAATACCCAATCCGGATATAGCATAGTTGAACTCAAATTTCAGTAATAACAACGCTAATGATGCCGCAACTATTATATACAACAAAGGTAATACAGGATAACCAAATGCTTTATATGGACGAGGCATATCCGGCTGCTTGCGGCGAAGGATAAAAATACCAAGGATAGTGATCACATAAAAGATCAGTACGCCAAATATTACCATGGTCAACAAATCTCCATATTTCCCCGTCAAACATAATAAAGAAGCCCACAGGCATTGAATCCATAATCCGTTGGCGGGAACATTATACTTGTTAAGTTCTCCTGCCTTTTTGAAGAACAATTTGTCCTGCGCCATGGTGTAGTAGATACGGGCGCCGGCCAGGGTTAATCCATTATTACAACCAAAGGTCGATACCATGATCATTATAGCGATCACTATCGCACCTCCGTTACCAAAGATATGTGTCGCCGCTGCAACAGCGACGCGGTCCTTTGGTACAAATGCAATTTCCTGTAAAGGTAATACTGCTATGTACATCAGGTTCGCACTTACATACACTATCGTCACCAGGAAAGTGCCCAAAAACAAAGCCCGGCCTATATTCCGCTGCGGATTTTTGATCTCCGCCGCAATAAATGTAATGTTGTTCCAGGCATCACTGCTGAACAAGGATCCCTTCATAGATATGGCCACTGCACCAAACAATGCCAGTCCGGATAAAGCAGTCGTCACAATCTGCCCGTTGGCATCCTTTGTCACACTCATCGCATCCCAGGCATGCTCCCAGTTAGCCGACCACACTTCCGCCTTCGCCCCCAGGAAAAACCCGAATACAATCAGACCAAACAGCGATACCAGCTTGGCCAGCGTAAACACCGTCTGAATAATCTTTCCGTTCCTGATCCCCCTGGTATTGATCCAGGTAAGTACAACTATAGAAATGATCGCCAGGACCTGCGCAGCAGACACTGTGAACAAGCCCAGGTCCAACAGAATATGATCCTCACTGAAGAATGGAATGATAAACGCTGAGTATTTTGCAAATGCTACTGCTACTGCCGCTATTGTACCGGCCTGGATCACACCAAACTGTGTCCAGCCAAATAAAAACGCTATAAAGGGATTATAAGCCTCTCTGAGGTACACATACTGACCGCCGGCACGAGGGTACATACCTGACAGTTCACCGTAACTAACAGCGGCTATAATGGTCACAATACCACCTAATACCCACATCAGGGTAAGCCATCCGGCACTTCCGATAGACCTGGTGATCTCCGCTGATACGAGAAATACCCCTGATCCGATCATCGATCCGGCTACGATCATAGTTGCATCCAGCAAACTAAGGCTGGGACGGAATGCCGTCTGATGGTTATTTGTGTCCAGGTTACTCATAAAAGATTTTAGTTGATTCGTTGTACTACAGCCAGCAGCCAGGTGGAATTACTCAATATTATGCTGACTTGTAACTACCAAAAATCCCGTTCCGTAAATGCTTCAGCCTCTCTGAAACTTCACGGAACGGGATTCCAAGTTAAAAACTTTTTTATATGTTTTTGCTATAGCAACTATTTATTTTTTCTCTTCGGTTGCATTTGCCTCATTCAGCCCCTTAATCACCTCTGGAGTAATGTCATACTTTTTGTCTTTATACAGGATATTGCTTGCACCTGTACGGTAAGACATAATGTATGCATAACGCTTGTCGCTGTTGAATTTCTCCAGGAAATCATTCAGACGCTTCTGCAGTTCTTCGTTAAACTTGTTCTCCTGTTCAGCATACTTGGCACGCATGTTCTGCGCTTTGCCTTCCAGCTGTTGCTGTTTCTGATACAGGGTACGCTGCGCAGCTTCACCTTCCGACTGGGTCATCGTATTCGCTTTACGCTGGAAATCAGCAGCTTCGTTCTGCAATGCACGTACGTTTGCCTGCAGTTCGTTTTCTATAGCCTGTTGATTCGTCTCCAGCTCAGTTTTCTTTTGCTTGAAGTAGTTGTAATAGGCTTCTACAGTATCAATATCCACATAAGCAATAACGAGACCGTTTGATGCGGCCGACGCGCTGGTACCTGCTGCAGGTGCTGATGATTCGGTATTCTGTTTAGCAGGTTGTTGACAAGCCATAAAAGTCCCGGCTGCAAATGCTGCCAATAATCCGCTTTTCACAATTTGTTTAGTGCGCATGTTGTTAGGTGGATTTTTTAATCTCCTTAAATACATTTTAAAAATTAAACGGCTAAAATAAGGTTTTTACGTTATAATACTAATGTCTATAGTTTCTTAACAACTCTTTCACATTTTAATTATGTTGAAAGGTCGCAATGGTGAAACTATCCGGCTTTAGCGCATTCCCATATGCAATGAAACTATAAGTCTTTCCTGCCTCTATCACAAAATCTTCCGGGTTCGTATACAGGCGGCTCACTGAATCAGACACACTCCGTATATCCAGTTTATGCGCACCCGGTGTGAGCTCCCTGAATACACTTACACCCAGGTAACCAATGTTCGTATACGTTCTTGTACTATCCACATCAAAATCCAGGACCATAGCCGCTCCTGTAGAAAGATATGTATCGCTCAGGTTCACTACACGCAGGTAACCCGACGTTTTGCTGTCCGCCCCGATCTTATCATCTGTAGCCAGCAACTGCAACACACCATTGTGGTTCTTCTCGAAGAAAACTGTATAATGATGATTATTGCGCAGGCTGATCTGCCCCTGAATCAGCGTGTCTGTCCTGTTTCCCGTAGCAAAGATGTATAAATTATAACGCTTCGCAGTAAATGATTTATAACCACTATATTCTCCCAGGCTCAGGCCAGTGCCCAAAGTAGCTGTATCCAACACCGCATCGTAGCTGGCCTCCGGATTGGCGATATACACATTTATATAAGAAGCAGTATCCGGGATAGAACTATCACTATCCTTGTTGCAAGCCCAGATCCCCGCTATTACGACCAGTAATACAATGAGTTTTTTCACAGTCAAACTTGTTTATAAAATCGGTATCCACAATAAGTCAATACCTGAAATTTGCCCGAAAGTTACACGTAAAAAAAATGTCCCGGCACTACGCACGGGACATTTTTTTATAGTTTGAGCGTTTCGCTTATTCTTCTTCGTCGAACTGGAACACTTCTTTGGAAGATGCCAGGATATCGTATTCTTCTTTGGAACCTACGATCATGTTTTCGAACTCGCGTAAACCTGTACCTGCAGGGATCAGGTGACCTGTGATCACATTCTCCTTCAGACCCAGCATGTCATCTATCTTACCGTTGATGGCAGCAGAAGACAGTACCTTGGTGGTTTCCTGGAAGGACGCAGCAGAGATCCAGCTATGTGTACCCAGAGACGCTTTGGTAATACCTTGCAGCAGCGGGCTGGAAGTAGCTGGTTTCGCATCGCGGAACTCAACCAGTTTCCTGTCCGAACGGCGCAGCAGAGAGTTTTCTTCTCTTACCTGGCGCAGGGTAACAATCTGACCAGCTTTCAGAATACTTGATTCACCAGCTTCTGTTACTACCTTCTTATCGAATATATGGTCGTTTTCTTCAAAGAATTCAAACTTATCTACGGTATCTCCTTCGAGGAAGCGGGTATCACCCGGATCTTCGATGTTCACCTTACGCATCATCTGGCGCACGATCACCTCAATATGCTTGTCGTTGATCTTCACACCCTGTAAGCGGTAAACCTCCTGAATCTCATTTACCAGGTATTCCTGTACGGCAAACGGACCCTTGATTGAGAGGATATCTGCAGGCGTGATTGAACCATCAGACAGCGCAGTACCTGCTTTCACGAAGTCACCATCCTGTACCAGGATATGACGGGTCAATGGCACCAGGTATTTCTTGATCTGACCTTCACGGCTTTCGATGATGATCTCACGGTTACCACGTTTGATGTTACCGAAGGCAACTACACCATCGATCTCAGATACGATAGCAGGGTTGCTTGGGTTACGTGCTTCAAACAGTTCAGTTACACGTGGCAGACCACCCGTGATATCTCTCAGTTTACCGAGGATACGTGGGATCTTCACGATTACCTGACCAGCTCTTACGCTTTCACCTTCTTCGATTACGATGTGGGAACCTACTGGTAAGTTGTATGATTTCACTTCCTTGTTACCATCTACGAACAGGGAAGGGATCTTGTTCTTATCCTTGGTTTCAATAACCACTTTCTCACGGTGACCAGTCTGCTCATCAGCCTCTTCACGGAAGGTGATACCTTCAATGATGCTATCAAAACGGATGTTACCAGCGATTTCAGATACGATAACGGCGTTGTATGGATCCCATGTACAGATCATATCACCTTTCGCTACCTTCTGGCCATCTTTCACCAGCAGTGTAGAACCGTAAGGGATGTTGTTGGTGATCAGCAGACGATCGTTTTTCACGTCTACGATACGTAATTCACCTGTACGGCCAATTACCACCTGTACTTTGTCTCCTTCGTTGTTTTCGTATGTAGTGGTACGCAGACCATCGAACTGTACGGTACCTTCGAACTTAGCTTGTAAGCCGGTATCCACAGATGTAGAACCAGCCACACCACCCACGTGGAAGGTACGCAGTGTCAGCTGAGTACCAGGCTCACCGATGGACTGTGCTGCGATGATACCTACTGCATCACCACGCTGAGTCATATAACCGGTTGCCAGGTTCTTACCATAACACTTCACACACACACCTCTGCGGCTTTCGCAAGTCAGTACAGAGCGGATCTCAACAGTGTCAATTGCACTTGCTTCGATACGGTGAGCGATATCTTCGTCGATCAGGCCACCTGATTCAACGATGAGCTCTTCAGTGTGCGGATCAAATACATCCTGCAGGGATGTACGACCCAGGATACGATCGTATAATGGTTCTACGATTTCTTCATTGTCCTTCAGCGCCGAAGTAGCGATACCACGCAGTGTACCACAGTCTTCTTCGTTGATTACCACGTCCTGTGCAACGTCTACGAGACGACGGGTCAGATAACCAGCATCCGCTGTTTTCAACGCCGTATCCGCAAGACCTTTACGCGCACCGTGCGTAGAGATGAAGTACTCCAATACGTTCAGACCATCCTTGAAGTTGGACAGGATCGGGTTTTCGATGATCTCTGAACCAGTAGAACCACTCTTACGTGGCTTGGCCATCAATCCTCTCAGACCTGCCAGCTGCTTGATCTGCTGTTTGGAACCACGCGCACCGGAATCAAGCATCATGTACACAGAGTTGAAGCCCTGCTTGTCATTTGCCAGCTCACGGATCAGCGTTTCAGTTACTTTGGTATCTGCACGGGACCAGATATCGATAATCTGGTTATAACGCTCGTTATTCGTGATCAGACCCATGTTATAGTTATCCCATACTTCGTCTACCTCGCTGGTTGCACTATCAATCATCACTTGCTTCACCTCAGGGATGATCAGGTCATTGATGTTGAAGGACAGACCACCACGGAACGCCGTACGGAAACCTAATTGCTTGATATCATCCAGGAACTTCGCAGTTTTCGGGATGTCGGTGTATTTGATAATGTCACCGATGATCTCACGCAGTGATTTCTTGGTCAGCAGTGCGTTTACATACCCAGCTTCTTTTGGAACGTGCTGGTTGAAAATCACACGACCTACAGTAGTTTCGATCAGCTTGTTTACGATCTCACCCTTATCGTTACGAACGTTTGCCTTTACGCGGATATTCGCATGCAGGTTCACTTTCTGTTCGTTGTAAGCGATGATCACCTCTTCTGCAGAATAGAAGGCCATACCTTCACCCTCTACTTTTTCAGTAGGAGTAGATTTCTTGCCTTTACTGATATAATACAGACCCAAGACCATGTCCTGTGAAGGCAGGGTGATTGGTGTACCATTCTGTGGGTTGAGGATGTTGTGTGAAGACAGCATCAGCAGCTGTGCTTCCAGGATCGCAGCATTGCTCAACGGTACGTGTACCGCCATCTGGTCACCATCGAAATCCGCGTTGAACGCAGAACACACGAGCGGGTGCAACTGGATCGCTTTACCTTCTACCAGTTTAGGCTGGAATGCCTGGATGGAGAGACGGTGCAGCGTAGGAGCACGGTTCAGCATTACCGGGTGTCCTTTCAGTACGTTCTCAAGGATATCCCAAACTACTGCTTCCTTCCTGTCTACCAGTTTCTTCGCAGATTTAACTGTCTTAACGATACCTCTTTCGATCAGCTTACGAATGATAAATGGTTTGAACAGCTCTGCCGCCATATCTTTTGGCAGACCACATTCATGCAGTTTCAGTTCAGGACCTACCACGATTACGGAACGACCGGAATAGTCAACACGTTTACCGAGGAGGTTCTGACGGAAACGACCTTGTTTACCTTTCAGTACATCGGAGAGGGATTTCAGTGCACGACCACCTTCCGCTTTCACCGCATTTGATTTACGGCTGTTATCGAAGAGGGAGTCAACCGCTTCCTGCAGCATACGTTTTTCGTTACGCAGGATCACCTCTGGTGCCTTGATTTCAATCAGGCGTTTCAGACGGTTGTTACGGATAATTACCCTGCGGTACAGATCGTTCAGGTCAGAAGACGCGAAACGACCACCATCCAATGGAACTAACGGACGCAGTTCTGGCGGAACAACAGGGATATATTGCATCACCATCCATTCAGGACGGTTTTCAACACGACCATTTGCTTCACGGAAAGCTTCTACTACGCTCAGGCGTTTCAGGGCTTCCGCTTTACGTTGCTGGCTGGTTTCAGTAGCAGCCTGGTTACGCAGCTGGTAAGAAAGGCTATCCAGATCGATTCTGGCCAGCATCATTTCTACCGCTTCAGCACCCATCTTAGCGATGAACTTGTTAGGATCATCATCACTCAGCAGCTGGTTATCCTTTGGCAGGGTATCCAGGATGTCGAGATATTCTTCTTCGGTCAGGAGATCGCCATAGTTCAGGCCTTTCTCCTGCTTAGCACCAGCCTGGATAATCACGTATCTTTCATAATACACGATAGTCTCCAGTTTCTTGGAGCTCATACCCAGCAGGTAACCGATCTTATTTGGAAGAGATTTAAAATACCAGATATGAACAACAGGTACAACCAGGCGGATGTGGCCCATTCTTTCGCGACGTACTTTCTTTTCAGTCACTTCCACACCACAACGGTCACACACGATACCCTTATAACGGATACGTTTGTATTTACCGCAGTAGCACTCATAGTCCTTTACAGGGCCGAATATCCTTTCGCAGAACAAACCATCACGCTCCGGCTTATAAGTACGGTAGTTGATGGTTTCCGGCTTCAGCACTTCGCCATAGGAACGCTCCAGGATGCTATCCGGAGACGCCAGACTGATGGTAATGCTATTAAAGTTTGATTTAGGACGATTTTCTTTCTTGATGGCCATTGTATGTTGTTTAAAGAAAATTCACATGGAAAAAGAGTTCCGGCTTTATAAGCTGCAAGCCACAGGCCGCCCGCCCCTTTTTCGGGACTGCTTCCTGCAGCTTGTAGCTATTTATAGCTTAAACTACTATTCAAATTTCAGATCCAGACCCAGACCGCGTAACTCATGAATCAATACGTTGAATGATTCCGGTACGCCGGCTTTAGGAATGTTATCGCCTTTCACGATAGACTCATAAGCTTTGGCACGGCCTACAATGTCATCAGATTTAATGGTTAACAGCTCCTGCAGAATGTTGGATGCACCATATGCTTCCAGTGCCCACACCTCCATTTCACCAAAACGCTGACCACCGAACTGCGCCTTACCACCCAACGGTTGCTGGGTAATGAGAGAGTATGGTCCGATAGAACGGGCGTGCATCTTATCATCCACCATGTGGCTCAGCTTAAGCATGTAGATAACACCCACGGTAGCTTTCTGGTGGAAACGCTCACCGGTTTCGCCATCATACAGGTAAGTATGGCCAAAGCTTGGCAGACCTGCATTATTGATATAATCTGCGATCTCCTCTGTAGTAGCACCATCAAAGATTGGTGTAGCGAACTTAACACCCATCTTCAGACCAGCCCAACCAAGTACAGTTTCGTAAATCTGACCCAGGTTCATACGGGAAGGTACCCCGAGTGGGTTCAGTACGATATCTACCGGTGTACCGTCTTCCAGGAATGGCATGTCTTCATCACGTACAATCTTGGCAACGATACCCTTGTTACCGTGACGACCCGCCATCTTATCACCCACTTTCAGCTTACGTTTGCTAGCCAGGTAAACCTTAGCCAGTTTCAGTACGCCGGCTGGCAACTCATCACCAATGCTGATGTTGAACTTCTCACGTTTGTAACGTCCCAGTTCTTCATTGTACTTGATGTTATAGTTGTGCAGCAGTGTGTTGATCTGATCATTGGTTACATCGTCTGTAGTCCAGCCCAGTGGGTTCACGTTCTGGAAGTCGATGTTAGCCAGGTTCTTGGAAGAGAACTTAGAGCCTTTGGAAATCAATACTTCACCGTAAGTGTTGGTAATACCCTGGGAAGTTTTATCCTTCAGCAGTGTCAACAGCTTACTCATCAGCACTTCCAGCAGGTCTTCTTCATTCTTCTGGTGTACTTTTTCCAGTTTCTCCAATGCCGCTTTTTCACGGGTCTTGGAGTTCTTATCTTTCTTAGCGCGGCTGAACAATTTCTTGTCGATTACCACACCTTCTGTGCTTGGAGGTGCCTTCAGGGAAGCATCTTTCGCATCGGAAGCCTTGTCACCGAAGATCGCACGGAGCAGTTTTTCTTCAGGAGAAGGATCAGATTCACCACGGGGAGTGATCTTACCGATCAGGATGTCACCTTCCTTGATGTGCGCACCTACACGGATAATACCGTTCTGATCCAGATCTTTGGTTGCTTCCTCACTTACGTTTGGAATATCTGGTGTCAGTTCTTCTTCACCCAGTTTGGTGTCACGTACTTCCAGCTCATATTCATCGATGTGTATGGAAGTGAAGAGGTCTTCACGGCCTACACGCTCAGAGATTACAATCGCATCCTCAAAGTTGTAACCTTTCCATGGCATGAACGCCACTTTCATGTTACGACCCAGGGCCAACTCACCACCGCGGGTTGCATAACCCTCAGTCAGGAAGTCACCGAATTCCAGCTGTTGTCCTTTCTTAACGGCAGGACGCAGGTTGATACAGGTGCTCTGGTTGGTTTTTACGAATTTAGTCAGGTGGTAGATCTTCAGATCATCTTCGAAGGATACCAGTTTCTGCATTTCGTCACGCTCGTAACGAACATGAATTTCATTGGCATCTACGAATTCTACCACACCACGACCTTCAGCAGTGATCTGCAGACGGGAGTCGCGGGCTGCCTTTCCTTCCAGACCGGTACCTACGATAGGCACCTGTGGATTGATCAGCGGTACTGCCTGACGTTGCATGTTTGATCCCATCAACGCACGGTTGGCATCATCATGCTCGAGGAACGGAATCAGGGAAGCACTCAGACCCACGATCTGGTTCGGAGCCACGTCCATGTATTCTACCTCACTTCTATCCAGGATTGGGAAGTCACCGGTTTCACGGGATTTCACCTTATCATTTACGAAGTTACCCACTTCATCCAGCGGAGCGTTTGCCTGCGCGATCTTCACACTATCCTCTTCTTCAGCGCTCAGGAACTTCACAGCCTCCATATCAACTTTACCATCCTGTACCTTACGGTATGGCGTTTCGATAAAGCCCATATCATTCACCTTAGCGTGTACGCAAAGGGTGGAGATCAGACCGATGTTTGGACCTTCCGGGGTTTCAATGGTACAGAGACGGCCGTAGTGGCTATAGTGTACGTCACGTACCTCGAAACCTGCTCTTTCACGACTCAGACCACCGGGGCCCAGCGCGGAGATACGACGCTTGTGCGTGATCTCAGACAGCGGGTTGGTTTGATCCAGGAACTGGCTCAACTGGCTGGTACCGAAGAAAGAATTGATTACGGAAGACAGTGTCCTCGCATTGATCAGGTCTACTGGTGTAAATACTTCATTATCACGAACGTTCATTCTTTCACGGATGGTACGTGCCATACGCGCCAGACCAACACCAAATTGAGCATATAACTGCTCTCCTACGGTACGTACACGACGGTTAGACAGGTGATCGATATCATCGATTTCCGCCTTGCTGTTTGTCAGCTGAACCAGGTACTTGATGATCGCAATAATGTCTTCTTTGGTCAGCACCTTCATGTCCAGTGGTGTAGGCAGACCCAGTTTCCTGTTGATCTTATAACGGCCTACATCTCCGAGATCATAACGCTTGTCAGAGAAGAATAATTTATCAATGATACCCCTTGCTGTTTCATCATCCGGCGCATCGGCACCGCGCAATTGACGGTAGATGTGCTGAACGGCTTCCAGCTCGGAGTTGGATGTATCTTTATTTAAAGTATTGTAGATGATGGAGAAGTCGCCGCTCACCTCTTCTTTCTGCACAAATACGCTCTTCACACCCATGTCAACGATAGTCTCAATGTTTGCTTCATCGAGGATGCTATCACGCTCCAGAACGATTTCGTTACGTTCGATGCTCACTACCTCACCGGTATCTTCATCTACGAAATCTTCTACCCAGCTTCTCAGTACACGGGCACCCAGTTTCTTACCTGCGTATTTATCAAGGCTCTTCTTGTCTGCTTTTACTTCATCAGCCATCCCGAACAGCTGCAGGATGTCCTTATCTGTTTCGTACCCGATAGCACGTAACAGCGTAGTTACGGGGAATTTCTTCTTACGGTCGATGTATGCATACATCACATTGTTGATGTCAGTTGCAAACTCCATCCACGCGCCCTTGAACGGAATCACCCTTGCAGAGTAGATTTTAGTACCGTTCGGGTGGATAGACTGACCAAAGAATACACCAGGAGAACGATGCAGCTGAGATACAACTACACGTTCGGCTCCGTTGATCACGAAAGTACCTCTCGGAGTCATGTAGGGTATGTTCCCAAGGAACACGTCCTGCACAATCGTCTGGAAGTCTACGTGCTCCTCATCGTTACAGCTCAGGC
The DNA here is from genome assembly GCF_003412465.1 of Chitinophaga silvisoli. Taxonomy (GTDB): domain Bacteria; phylum Bacteroidota; class Bacteroidia; order Chitinophagales; family Chitinophagaceae; genus Chitinophaga; species Chitinophaga silvisoli. The sequence continues at coordinate 285,442 of NZ_QTJV01000001.1, read as the reverse complement.
GCAGTTTAGCCTTCAGCGGTACAGAATAGGTAAGCCCACGCTCAATACATTCCTCTATGGTATAACGCGGAGGGTCTACAAAGTAGTCCAGAAACTCCAGATTGAAGATATTGCGGGTATCTGTGATCGGGAAGTTCTCCTTGAATACTTTAAAAAGGCCTTCATTGTTACGCTTGTCTGGTGTGGTTTCTAACTGGAAGAAATCCTTGAAAGATTGAATTTGGATAGCCAACAGATCCGGTGTCTCAGTTACTTGTTTGATCTTTCCAAAGTTTATTCTTTCACTTGTTTGGGCTTTTTTTAGAGACATATTCGAAGTTAGCAGTTATATTAACTTATATAATATTGTGAGGTGTAGATCACAACATGAATCGGGGAAATTAAGGATTCTTTGCCAATTACCCTCAAAAATTTCTGTCTTCTCCTAATTGTCAAATCCACCGACCCGGTGATTTTCCCCTTTTGACGCTCCGAAAAAGACACTTTCCCAAAGGGAAGAAGGCCAAAAGTGCCAAAAAGCACTTTTGACCTTTATAAAGAGGTATTCTTAAGCAAAGAATTACTGAATTTCAACTTCAGCGCCAGCTTCAGTCAGCTTAGCTTTCAGGTCTTCTGCTTCAGCCTTGCTAACACCAGCTTTCAGTTCCTTTGGAGCACCGTCTACCAGTTCCTTAGCTTCTTTCAGACCAAGACCAGTCAGATCCTTAACGATCTTAACTACGTTCAGTTTGCTAGCACCTGCAGATTTCAGGATAACGTTGAAGGCAGTTTTTTCTTCTGCAGCAGCAGCTCCACCGCCGTCAGCAGCTACAACAACTGCAGCAGCAGCTGGTTCGATACCATATTCGCTCTTCAGAACGTCTGCCAGTTCTTGTACTTCCTTAACAGTTAAACCTACTAATTGTTCGGCTAATGCTTTAACGTCTGCCATTGTATAATGTTTTTAAGAATTTGAATGTTAAATTGATAATTTATATTGTGACTTGGAAGCCATAATTTATTGGTCGTGAGCTTGTTACACTCACTATCAGCTTATTCAGCTGCTGGAGCAACAGCTTCACCTGCGCCCTCTTTCTTTGCTTTCTCAAGCAAACCAGCGATAACACGCTTAGCAGGAGATTGCAACAGACCGATAACGTCTCCAATGAGTTCGTTCTTGGTCTTGATCTTAACCAGGTTAGCCAGTTGCGCATCACCAGTGTAGATTTCATCACCTACAAAAGCAGCTTTCAGCTCAGGCTTTTCAGTTTTCTTGTTGTCCTTACGGAAAGAAGAGATGATTACAGCTGGTTCCTTTGGAGAATCAGAGAACATCAGGGCAGTTACACCATTCAGTGCATCAAATACACCTGCATATTTCTCAGCATCCAGAGATTCCAGTGCTTTCCTGATGAGGGTGTTCTTAGCCACCTTCATTTCCACGTTCTTGTCAAAACAAACACGACGCAGATTGTTAACCTGCTCAACAGTCAGAGACTCAGTATTTGTGATGTAGAAGTTGTTATATTGAGAGAACTTACCTTTCAGCAGTTCAATCACTTCATTTTTTTGATCTTTGTTCATAGCTTTTCTCAGTTTGTCGATCTGCCAGCCGGCGAATCAGTTAGTTTTGAACAGATTTAGTGTCAACCGTGATGGCAGGGCTCATTGTGCTCGCCATAGCCAGGCCTTTCAGGTAAGTACCCTTAGCAGTAGCTGGTTTCAGCTTGATAATAGCGTTGATCAGTTCCTGGGAGTTCTGCTCGATCTTTTCAGGTGCAAATGATACACGACCAATAGAAGCGTGAATGATACCAGCCTTATCTACCTTGAAGGTAATCTTACCACCTTTCACCTCGTTTACTGCAGCCGCTACATCGTTTGTAACAGTACCAGTCTTAGGGTTAGGCATCAGGTTACGGGGACCCAGGATCTTACCCAGCTTACCAATCTTAGGCATCACAGCAGGAGTTGCTACGATTACATCGATATCGGTCCAGCCAGCTTCAATCTTCTGGATATACTCGTCCAAACCAACGTGATCAGCTCCGGCTTCTTTCGCAGCAGCCTCTTTGTCAGGCGTGCAAAGTACCAGAACGCGTTTAGTTTTACCAGTACCGTGGGGAAGCGTTACGGAACCACGGATAGCCTGGTCTGCTTTCTTGGGATCAACGCCCAGACGGATATGTAAATCGACAGAGCTGTCGAACTTAGTGCAGTTAATGTCTTTTACAATTGTGGACGCCTCTTTCAGAGAGTAGATCTTGTTCTTGTCCACTTTTGTATCAGCTACTTTTCTTTTCTTAGTTGCCATTGCAAAATGTTTTAAAAAGTTAACCCGTTATACACAGGTGAAACAATTAGTTGCTCCACGGAGCGTTACCATCCACAGTAATACCCATAGAACGGGCAGTACCAGCTACCATCTTCATGGCGCTTTCCTTTGTGAAACAGTTCAGGTCAGCCATCTTATCAGTCGCGATAGCTTCTACCTGAGCCCAGGTAACTTTACCAACCTTGTTACGGTTTGGCTCTTTGGAACCACTCTGCAATTTGGCTGCTTCCAGCAACTGTACAGCTGCAGGAGGAGTCTTAATTACGAAATCAAAAGACTTGTCTGTGTAAACTGTCAGCAATACAGGCAATACCTTACCAGCCTTATCCTGGGTACGGGCATTGAACTGCTTACAGAACTCCATGATGTTCACACCCTTGGAACCCAAGGCAGGACCAATCGGAGGTGCAGGGTTGGCCGCGCCGCCTTTAACCTGCAATTTCACGTACGTAGCGATCTCTTTTGCCATGTTTAAATAATTTATTTGGTGAAACGTCTCGTCTCTTGCGAGACTCCCAAAGCTAAAAGGAGAAAAAAAATTTACCTTTTGAAGGGGATGCAAAGGTATATAATAATATAATAAATCACAAAAAGAATTTGCTTTCGGGCATCCTTTTTGCTATTATCATCTATTTGGGGTTAAAATTTTACAATTCTATTGCAAAACTATACCGGTATATATTTTATATAGGGAAGGTTAACAATGAGTTCCGGCACCCTCTATGGCAAATCTAATGGAATTTACCGGAATTCCTAGCCCTCCCCACATAAATTTATTGTTGCCCCCGCCTTCAACCTTCTCCTTCCCTACCTTGTTATTTATATACTTAAACTCCACCAAATCATGAAACGTCTCTTGCTACTATGCATCCCCATCCTCGCCGCTATCCCCATCTTCGCACAAGATCAGGAAGCACAGAAAGCCTGGATGGACTATATGACCCCAGGAAAAATCCACCAGATGCTTGCCCACTCCAACGGTACCTGGACTTACGAATCCACCTTCTGGATGGCCCCCGGCGCTCCCCCCTCCAAATCCACCGGCATCACCGAAAATAAAATGATCCTCGGCGGCCGATACCAGGAATCCATTCACAAAGGCAAAATGGAAGGCATGGATTTCGAAGGCCATAGCCTCCTCGCCTACGACAACGCCAAGAAAATCTTCCAAAATGCATGGGTAGACAACATGGGCACCGGCATCATGATGCTCGAAGGCACCTGGGACGATGCCTCCCACTCCCTCACCCTCACCGGCAAAACCTATGACCCCATGGCAGGAAAAGATATAGAAATGAAAGAAGTCATCACCATCCAGGACGACGACCACCACCTGATGGAAATGTACTACACCGGCAAAGACGGAAAAGAAGTCAAAAGCATGGAAATTCACCTCACAAGGAAAAAATAACTGCATTTTGCCGGCCACACGCCAGCCCCAAAGGGAAAAACACTTTTGCCGGAGCCAAAAGTGTTTTTCCCTTTCCTGTTTTTCCTACTTCTTCCTGTACGCCCAATAAAAAAACTGCGGCAATACCATCAGACTCAATAACATACATACTACCAATCCCCCCACAATCATGATCGCCAAGGGCTTCTGGATTTCCGACCCCATACCATGACTCAACGCCGCCGGCAACAAACCCAAAGACCCCATCACCGCAATCATAAACACTGGCCTGATCCTATCCCTCACCCCACTCTCTATCGCCTCCTTCAATGGCATCCCCTTCTCCCAATAACTCTTCATCACCGAAATCAATATGATCCCGTCTATCGTTCCTACCCCAAACAAAATGATAAATCCTATCCCCGCCGATATACCGAATATCGTATTCGTCACCCACAAGGAAAAAAATCCCCCCATAAAGGCAAAAGGCACCGTGATCAGCGACAACAACGTATCCTTCAGGTTATTGAAATTGATATACAACAGGAACCCTATCAGCAACAACGAAATCGGTACTATATATGCCAGCCTGCCCGTAGCCCGCTGCTGACTCTCAAACTCCCCTGCCCATTCCAGCTTATATGCCTCCGGCAACTTCACCCTTTTCCCCACCTTCTCCTGCGCCTCCGCTATCGTACTTCCCAGATCCCTGCCCCTCACTGAAAAACCAACCGCTATATACCGGCTGCTCCCCTGCCTGTAGATAAATGCAGGCCCCGTAAAAAACCCAATATCCGCTATCTCCGACAATGGCACCTTCGCATCGCCCGCCGCCGGTACCAATATATTCCTGATCTCCTGCTCCGATTGCCTGAAATGCTCATCGTACCGCACCCTGATCTCAAACATCCTTTCTCCCTCATAAAAGGTAGATGCCGCCTTCCCGCCTATCGCCATCTCTACCACCGCCTGCGCATCTTCCATACTTATTCCATATCTCGCCATCCTCGCCTCACTCAACTTAATCCTTAACTCCGGTGCACCTATATTCCTGAACACATTCACATCCTCTATCCCCCTGATCCCCTTAATCACAGCCGCTATACTATCCGCCGCACGCTCCAGCGAGGGCAGATCATTGCCATAGACCTTCGCCACCAATGCACTCTTTACACCCGCTACATATTCTTCCACATTATCCATGATCGGTTGACTAAACCCAAACACTATCCCGGGATATACCCCCAGTTTCGCCTCCATCTGATCCAACAACTGCTCCTTCGTGATATGATGCTTCCACTGCCCCTCGTCCTTCAGCTGCACATGGAACTCGATGTTGAAAAAACCCGTAGGATCCGTTCCATCATTCGGTCTCCCCGTTTGTGTCAGCACAAACTGTACCTCGTCAAAACTTCGCAACTGTGCCTTCATCTCCTTCGTCAATCTCACAGATTCATCCAGGTTCACGCTACTCGGCAATGTCGCCCTGATATAAATTGCCCCCTCATTCAACTTGGGAATAAACTCCGTACCCATACTGCCAAAACCAAGGATACAAGCACCCAGCAGTACAAAGAACCCAATGATCGTCCCCCTCCTGTACCTCGTAGCAAACCGGAACAAACGGAAGATAATCTTCCTGAAAAACTCCGTTACCGCACTATGCCTGTCTACCACATTCCTGCTCAATAGCAGCTTACACATCACCGGCACATAAGTCAGACTCAGTAAAAGAGACCCCAACAGGGCATAACCCAATGTAAATGCCAGGGGAGAAAACATCTTTCCCTCCACTTTCTGAAAAGTAAAAATAGGCATCAACGCTACGATCAGGATCACCTGTGCAAACAGGATCGACTTTCCCACACTTCTCGCTTTATCCCGAATGAAACCATCCTTCGGCATAGCGTTGAATGCCTCCATGCCCATCTCACGGGCACGCCTGTCCATACTGGCAAATACATGCTCCACTATCACCATCGTTCCCTCCAGCAATAAACCAAAATCCACTGCACCAATGGAGATCAGGTTTGCCGACAAGCCCTGGATCCGCAACATCAGCAAGGCAAATAAAAATGCCAGCGGGATCACAGATGCCACAATCACTGTAGTTCGCCAGTTATACAGAAACACAAACACAACAATGGAGACCAGCAAAATCCCTTCTATGAGATTATGTGTAACAGTTGTAATGGTCTTATCTACCAGCTCCGTCCTGTCAAGGAAGGGCTCTATCTTAACATCTTTCGGCAGGATCCGGTTGTTCAGATCTGCAATCCGCTCCCGCAGCTTCTCAATCACCTTACCAGGATTCTCCCCTCTCAGCATGATCACAATCCCTTCTACCAGGTCATCATCTCCATTCAAACCCACTCTGCCCAATCTTGGTTTGCCCGTCACAACTACACTCGCCACATTCTTCACCAACACCGGGGTACCCTTCACATTTGTGATGAGAATATTCTCAATATCAGCCGTCTTCTCCAGCAAACCCACACCACGCACTACATAGGCCTGGCTCCCCTTCTGAATCACATCGCCACCCACGTTGATATTACTTTTACTGATGGCCTGAAATACATCCAGTGCCGTCAATCCATAATTCGATAATTCTGTAGGATTCACCCTGATTTCATAACTCTTTTCCTCCCCGCCAAAACTATTCACATCTGCCACCCCAGGTACCGACAAAAGCTCCCTGCTGATCACCCATTCCTGCAAGGCACTCAATTCACGGATAGGCCTGTCCTTACTCCTGATCACATACCGGAAGATCTCTCCCGTTGCTCCATAAGGTGGCTCTATTTCTGCATCTGCACCCGCAGGTAAATCCACATTCCGCATCCGGTTACTGGCATACTGCTGTGCATAAAAATCTTCTACATGATCTTCAAAATTCACAGTGACGACCGATAATCCAAAGAGTGATATAGAACGCACATCCGTCTTACCCGGAATAGTGCTCATCTCTTTGGTAATTGGCAAAGTCACAAACTTCTCTATCTCTTCCGCACTCCTGCCCGGCCATTGTGTTATAATTCGTGCACGGGTATTCGTTACATCCGGATAGGCTTCTATCAATGTATTCTTAATGGCGACTATACCAGCTACAATCAGGAGGAATGTAAAGAACAATACCAGGGTATGGTTCTTCAGTGCGAAGCCAACTATCTTTTCTACTAGCTTATTCATACTATCTTCCTTTCAGCTGGTTATAGATCAGTAACTGGTTGCGGCTGATGATCGTATCACCTTTGTGCAATACATCTTCATTCACATAATAAAACTGCTTATCGTGCGATAAGGGTGATATAGTTAATTCACGTACATCACAATCACCATGATAAGCCACTACATGGTAGGTATCATCATCAAAGATCACGGCATTCAGTGGTACCGCCAGTGCCTTTTCCTCCATGTTCATATGCACATTCACACTCACCATCATGTCCGGTTTTAATTCAAGGCCTGCGTTGTCTATTTCCACAACTGCCTTCATCACTTTTTCCTCCGGATCAAAAATGTTGGAGAGCCGTGCAATCTTACCTGCAAATACTTTCCCCGGGTAAGCAGTCGTACTGATCGCCACTTCCTGCCCCACCTTCACCATACCTAACTGTGCCGCATACACATTTGCCATCACCCACACCTTCTTCAGATCAGAAATGATAAACAGATCATCATCGCCTGCATTCACCTGGTAACCCGTTGTCATTTTCTTCCCCACGATATAACCACTCATCGGCGCATGGATCAGTAATACCCCTTTATCCACACTACCTCCCTGAATAGTGAGCGTCTCTTTAATCCTGTTTATTTCCAGTTTATCGGCTGCCACTTCATTCTGTGCTTCCAGCAATTCTTTGTCAGATGCGATCCCGTCATCGTGCAGACTGCCAGTCGCTCTCAATTGTCTTTCTGACAATGTCAGTGCTGCTTCTGCTTTCCGTAGTCCGGCTGACTGGTCACTCAGTTCCGTTGTCCTTATTTCTGCCAATACCTGTCCTTTGATCACATAATCCCCCAGGTTAAAACGCACATCTTTCACTACACCACTGGCAAGTGATTGATAGCGGTACAGGTGGTCCTGGTCATAACTTACACTCCCCGTCAGTTCCAGCTCCCCATGTACAGGAGCTTCTGACAATGGTGTCAGCTGAATCAGCGGTTTCAGACCGGTAGAAATAATGCAGGTACTGGTATCCTGGCTGTTAGTGGTTGTGGCAGTAGAATTATGGCAGGCAGATAGCAGGATTATTGCCAGCCCTATGTAAAATATACGGTACATCATGCGTTGTTTAGAGCTCTGTTCCGGTTAAGTAATTAAGCGTAGCTTTTTTCATACTGATATTCTTAATAGCAGCATAGTATTGCTGCTTGCTGTCACGGAAAGAGCTGAAGAAATCTAAGAATTCCAGCAGACTGATATTCCGGTTCACGAAGTTGCGGCTGATGCCTTCTACCATCGTATCGAGTTTGTCCAGGTAGTCGGTATCAATGCTTTCATACAATCCAATGGCCTTGTGCAGATCCGTCCATTCTTTTACCACCGCATTATTCACCTCGTTGATCTTATTTTTTTCCAGCAGATCACTTTGTTGTACGGCCAACTGTGCAGCCCTGATATTGCCCTTATTCCTGTTGAAAAATGGCAGGTCCATGCTTACCCCTACTCCCATAAAGTTGTTCTGCACATTTCCTGCCCTTTCATAATTAGCATTCAGGGTCACATCAGGTACGGCATTCGCTTTTTCAACACTCAATGCTGCCACACTCACATCTTTTTGCCGCTGTGCAGCCATAATACCCGCATTATGTTGTGCAGCCTGTGTAAGCAATTCCTGCAAAGGATGTTGTTGCAGTTCACTAACCATATCGGCAGTAGCTGTCGGATCTTCCAGTACCAGGTAGACATTCGCATTCAATGCCAGCAAATTTTTCAGGTGCTCCTGCTGAGCAGTCAGGTCTTCGTGAGTTGCATTGATATCAGATTGGAGGGAGATCTGTAATGCTTTGATGCGGTACATTTCTGTCTGTGAAATATTCCCCTGCTTTAGCATCGCCTGTTGTGCTTTCAGCAAAGTATTCACTACGCCCAGTTGAAATAACTGATCACCCCGGATCTGCTGTAGATATAATAAAGATGCTTCCGTTTGCCTGAAATCGGCTTTGAGGGCCTGTAATACATCCAGGAAATTGCTGGCAGCGAGGTCTTTATTGCTTGTTTCCAGGTCAATGTTTTTCTTTCGCTTCCGGGCCGTATAAATCAGCTGTTCCAGTTGTGCACTAAAAGTTCTGTCTCTCCAGAAATTACCAAATAATGGGGGTGTAGCTTCAGTAGTTCTATTGGTATACAGCTGTATGTTATCAACCGTGAGCGTAGGATTTGGCCATGCCTTCGCCTGCAGGATCTTTGCGGCTGCAATGGGGATGTCCAGTTTCCCTGCCAGCAATGACAAATTATTTTCAAGAAAAACCTTTTCAGCATCCGGCAATGCATAACGTACAGTATCAGTCTGTGCTGCTGCTACAGGTCTTATAACCGCGAGATATAGGAAAAGGAATAATATACGTTTCAGATACATGATCGTTTCGGATATTTTAACGCATGTAAAATTGCAACGCTGGTATTAGGGCCTTGTTAGAGGTAAATTAAAACCCGGTTAGATTTAATCTTTTGTCGTGAAGGAAACGTTAAATGTGCTGTGGAGCAGGAAATGAAATGCTGAACGTACTGCCCTGACCGGGTTCACTGCTCACAGCAATCTGTCCCTTGTGTGCCTGAACGATCTTTTGAGCCATAGATAAACCAATACCAAATCCGGGATAAATTCGTGCATTATTGGCACGGAACAATGGCAGGAAAATGCGCGCCGCATCTTCAGGAGAAATACCAATGCCATGGTCTGTAATAGTAATTAACAATTGCTCCTGCTGGCAATCCAGCGCCACGTCCACAGCCTGATTATTGGAGAACTTAAACGCGTTCTTGATGATATTTTTAATCGCCAGGATCAGCAATTCCCGGTGACCTGTTATTTCAAGCCGGGTAGCATCTTCGGGCAATTGCAGCATCTGTACATTCAGTAATTGCTCCGGATGTTTATTCGCCCATTCTTCCCGCAGATCCCAGAGTAGTTCATCCAGCCTGATATGTTCTTTGCCTGCTTGAGTATCGGTATCTGCCTGTGTGAGTTCCAGCAGCCCATTGGTAATGGTTTTCAGCTTGGCCGATTCATCCAGTACAGAGCGAAGCGTTTTGATATAATCTTCCTGGTTGCGTTGTTTTTGAAGAATGACTTCCAGTTCGGTGATGATAGCTGTCAGGGGTGTACGCAGTTCATGCGATGCATTGGAGACAAAGGATTGCTGCATGTGAAATGCTTTCTCCAGGTGTTCCAGCAGGTCGTTGAAATTGCTGGCCAGTTCATCGATTTCATCATCGTTCCGGCTCTTTTTCACACGGGCGTGCAGGTTAGAGGCACGAATATTTTTCACCTGACTGTTAATGTAATTAATGGGGCGCAGTGCTCGGAAAGAGAACCATTGTCCCAGCAGGAATACCATGAGCATCCCAAGTGCAAAGGTGCCTCCCAGGATCCAGAGATTATGCATCAATTGTGCTTGCCCGGCTTCATTACCAGCGGTAACGAAGATGACGAAGTTCCCCTGGTTGTCAGTATAATACAGGCCTACAGCAGGATTGCCTTTATAATGAAAGCGGTATTTTTTATGGTAGCGTACTGCCTGGATAATGGCGGGTGCTATGTTTACGGCGCCGGGTTCAATAAAAACGGGCTGGTTAGCTTCATCGTAAATCATGCCATCTTCGCCGGGAATGGCCTGGATGTATTTCTTTTCAACATCTTTCCATTTCTTCCTGGCCAGTTCATCTTTCTCGAGAAATACCTGGGCGGTAATGAGTGCACGGTCTTCCAGCTGGCTAAAGAAGGTATTGTTCACATAGCTCTGCAGCAGCAGGTATACGAGAATAAAGATGACCAACAGGATGCACCCTGATAGGACGGTAAACTGCAATGCCAGGCGGTGACGGATCTTCATAACCTGTTATTTCGTCTTCATTACATATCCCATGCCGACTACCGTATGTATGAGGCGGTCGCCAGAGAATCCTTTTTCAATCTTATTACGGAGGTAGTTGATGTATACATCGATGGTGTTGGTACCGCTGTCGAAGTCCAGTCCCCATACGGTTTGGGCGATATATGCACGGGAGAGGACTTTATTACAGTTTTTCATGAACAGTTCGAGCAGGGCATATTCCTTGGCGGTGAGAATGATTTCTCTGTTTTCCCGGGAGGCTGTTTTGGTATCCAGGTCCAGGGTGAGGTCCATGAAGTTAAGTTTGGAGGCGGAGGCTTTAAATTCGGCAGTGCGGCGGTGCAGGGCGTTTGTTCTGGCCAGGAGTTCACTGAAGTGAAATGGTTTGGCGAGGTAGTCGTCTGCGCCGGCATTGAGGCCGTCTACGATGTCGGGAGTGGTATTGAGGGCGGTGAGCATGAGGACGGGGGTACGGATCCCCTGGTCGCGGATGCTTTTGCTTAGTTGCAGGCCGTTCATGTATGGGAGCATCACATCCATGATGATCACATCGTAATCGTGCTGCATGATTGCTTTATGCCCGATTTCACCGTCGTAAGCTACTTCCACCTGGTGTTGTTCTTCTTCCAGTCCTTTTTTGATGAAAGCGGCGACTTTGGGCTCGTCTTCTATCAGTAGTATCTTCACCTTGCAAAGGTATCGATAAGAGGAAGGATCTGGAATTAGAATACTATTAAAAGATGGTGGTCTGGCGGATGGCAGTAAGGGCAGCCGGGGAGCGTTTTCTATGGCGGGCCACAACTTTAAGAATTATAGGGCACAAAAAAAGCCGCCCCTTTCGGAACGGCTCCTATTAAAAAACCTAAAATCTTTAGCTTATTTTTTCTACCTGCATGAAGTTCAGTTCTACCGGAGTAGCGCGACCGAAGATCTTCACAGTTACTTTCAGCTTCTTCTTGTCTTCAATTACTTCTTCGATAATACCGTTAAAGTCATTGAATGGACCATCGATGATCTTGATAGTTTCTCCGACGATGAAAGGTTCGCTCATGGTCAGTCCTGAATCGGACAGTTCATCAACTTTACCTAACATTTTATTTACTTCAGCTTTACGCAGGGCGATTGGCTTTTCCTTACCGAGGAAGTGAATAACACCGGAAACGTTGCGGATGGATTGGATAACCTCGTCGGTCATTTTACCATCGATCGCTTCGATCATTACATAACCAGGATAAAAGTTCTTTTCGCGCATCACTTTCTTACCGGCCTGAACTTTGTATACTTTTTCAACGGGTAAGAAGATCTGTGTGATTACATTTCCCCAATCGGAACGACGCACCTCAATATCCAGGTATTCTTTTACCTTCTTTTCTTTTCCACTTACCACTCTCAGTACATACCATTTGGTATCCTGAGTCGGAACATTTGTTTCTTCTGCAGGGTTATTGGATGCTTCAATCATTATTAGAACATTTTATAGTACTGTGTTAACACCACGTTTGACAGGGCATCCATACCCCAAACAATGAGGGTAATCACCACAGTAGCGATCAGAACAATCATTGTTGAGGATTGCAGTTCCTGCCAGGTAGGCCAGGATACTTTATGCACCAGTTCATGATAGGATTCCCGGAAGTAATTTCTGAGCTTGTTCATTGGTTTAAAATTAACCGTTTGAAAACATGAAAGGTGAAAAGTGAATGGCGAATGAAATTCACAATTCACCTTTCACTTTTCACCAATTTTACACTGCACGGGCACAAGGATTCGAACCCTGATCAAAGGTTTTGGAGACCTCTATTCTACCATTGAACTATGCCCGTGTATAAAGCCATTAGCAGTTTGCTTATTTCAGACCGAAACCGAATTTACTAAAAAATCTGATTAGCGGCTAGCAATTTGCGAATTGCTAATGGCTTTTATGCTGAAAAAAGTGATTACTTAACGATTTCAGTAACCTGACCAGCACCTACGGTACGTCCACCTTCGCGGATAGCGAATTTCAGACCTTTTTCCATAGCGATTGGAGCGATCAGTTTAACAGTCAGACCGATGTTATCACCAGGCATAACCATTTCAACACCAGCTGGCAGTTCAACCTCACCAGTTACGTCCGTAGTACGGAAGTAGAACTGAGGGCGATACTTCTGGAAGAATGGAGTGTGACGACCACCTTCTTCTTTGCTCAGTACGTATACTTCACATTTGAATTCGGTGTGCGGAGTGATAGTACCTGGTTTAGTGATAACCATACCACGACGGATATCTTTCTTTTCAATACCACGCAGCAGCAGACCAGCGTTGTCACCAGCTTCACCTTCGTCGAGCAGTTTCTTGAACATTTCAACACCGGTACAAGTAGAAGTCAGTGGCTTTTCGATCAGACCAACGATTTCAACTGGTTCACCAACTTTGATTTTACCACGTTCGATACGACCGGTAGCAACGGTACCACGACCTGTGATAGAGAATACGTCTTCTACAGACATCAGGAACGGCAGATCAACCGGACGAGGAGGCAGAGGAATGTATTCATCTACAGCAGCCATCAGCTCATCTACAGCAGCAACCCATTTCTCTTCACCAGCCAGAGCGCCTGTAGCGGAACCCTTGATGATTGGAGTGTTGTCACCATCGTAGTTATATTTGCTCAGCAGCTCGCGGATTTCCAGTTCTACCAGTTCCAGCAGTTCAGGATCGTCTACCAGGTCAACTTTGTTCATGAAAACAACGATACGAGGTACACCTACCTGACGAGCGAGCAGGATGTGTTCTTTAGTTTGTGGCATCGGACCATCTGTAGCAGCAACCACCAGGATAGCACCGTCCATCTGCGCAGCACCAGTGATCATGTTCTTCACATAGTCAGCGTGACCTGGACAGTCAACGTGAGCATAGTGACGATTAGCAGTCTGGTATTCTACGTGTGCAGTGTTGATGGTAATACCTCTTTCTTTTTCTTCAGGTGCAGCATCAATCTCATCATATCCTTTCTTCTCAGCCAGACCCTTGCTTGCCAAAATATTTGTAATGGCAGCAGTTAAGGTAGTTTTACCGTGGTCAACGTGGCCGATGGTACCAATGTTTACGTGGGGTTTATCCCGCTTAAAGGTTTCTTTTGCCATTGTATTTTTTTTAGATGGTTTGTAAAGATTGTATTGATTGTGTTTTGTTAAAACGGTTTTACAAACTTGTACCGTTGATGAGAATTGAACTCATGACCATTACCGGCACAGTTACCGGAAACCGCTCTTCCACTGAGCTACAACGAAATGTTGGATTCCGGACTTTCGAATGAATCCGTTTGAGCTGTTGAAGAGAATTGAACTCTCGACCTCTTCCTTACCAAGGAAGTGCTCTACCCCTGAGCTACAACAGCATACTAATTACTTTTAAAGAACTTATATCGCCCACCAATCCTCCGGTTCCCTGCGAAACCAGTTTGAACGACGAACAATATTCATAAAGCTTTGGAGATTTTTCACCTGAACGGAACCAGTGTAATACTTCTGCAAAACTTTCCGCCCAAGGTTATCACGAAGCAAATCGTAATTAACTATGAGCGGGAGACGAGGTTCGAACCCGCGACCTACAGCTTGGAAGGCTGTCGCTCTACCAACTGAGCTACTCCCGCATTTGTTAAAATAATATCAGAAAGAACTCTTTAATTGTTATGGCGCTCTCACACTTCAGCTCTTCTTCTTAACAAAACTGTTCCGCCATTGCTATTAGGCAAAGGCGGAACATTTGCACTTTGTGGGCAGGACAGGATTCGAACCTGTGAAGACGTAGTCAGCGGATTTACAGTCCGCCCCATTTGGCCGCTCTGGAACCTGCCCATTCTTTACTCCTGAAAAACTTCCACAAACCTCTTCATCCGTTGCGGGACTTACTTTGTTTTTGTTTGCTTCGGATTTCCTCCGGAGCCAGCAGAGGGATTCGAACCCCCGACCCACTGATTACAAATCAGTAGCTCTGGCCAACTGAGCTATGCTGGCATACCAAGTATTATATCTGGTGTACTTATCTTAAGTGCTTCTTTCGTTGCTTTGTGAGCTGCTTAGTCGCTGTCTTAAGAGGGTGCAAAAATAATAGTATTTTGTAACTTTCAAAATCTTTTTTTTCAGCACTCGTACTTTTTTTAGTACCTGATCGTTTAGGCTTAAATGCCCTACAGTAAAGAACTTTACTACCTTTGCCCGATCCCTTTTTTGTTTCGGGATGGCAAAGGTAGTAAACAGATTATTAATTCCAAAATATTTTTAAGGTTTTACTGAAATTTTTTCTCCTTAGTACGTTTGATCTGGTTAACGACGGAGTCAAAGGCGAGGTCAAAGGATTCTTCGAAGGATTTGCTTTCGTGCTTTACAAATAAGTCCTGGCGCGGAATGTGCACTTTTATTTCGGCTACTTTATCCTTGATTTGATGGGCTATTCCATCCAACTTTAAGAAAACTTCCACACTGATGATCCGATCGTAAAAAGTGTTGAGCTTTGCGATTTTTTTGCTCACATGATCAATCAATTTGGAATCCGCATCAAAATGCACAGTTTGAATTTGAACGTTCATAGCACTAAATTTTTTTTAGTTATAACAATCTTGTACATGCTCGTAACATTACGTCATAGGCTTTCAATCAATTTTTTTTAATGGCATGAGAGTGTACTGACTAATGAAAAACAACATACAAAGAACTCATTACTAATTTAGTGAATTAAGTGGTTATTATCATAACCATTTAGTAATATTTTGTTAATATATAAATGCAGGAAAATTTCTTATAAAAAGAAATGAATTTGCCTTTGCCCAAAGATGCAGGCCCGCATAAGATCCGGAAAGCGACAAACAACCTACCCCTTCGGGTGCGCCTTCTTGTACGCTTCCTTCAATTTCTCTATCGTATTATGCGTATACACCTGCGTAGAAGCCAGGCTTGCATGGCCCAGCAACTCCTTCACCGCATTCAGGTCCGCCCCGTTATTCATTAAATGTGTTGCAAACGTGTGCCGCAGCGTATGCGGACTTTTCTGACTGATCGTGGTAATCTGGTGAGCTGAGAGATAATGCCGCACCACATTGTATACATACTTTGGATATAATTTACGACCGGATTCCGGATTTACGAGTAACACTTCCATATCAAATTCCGCCAGCTCCCGCCTCTTATATTCCCTGTATTCCCTGATTTGAGCCGCCAAAAGCGGACTTATCGGTATAACACGCTCCTTATTACCCTTCCCCAATACTTTGATGCTCAATCGCCCTAAATCAACATAGGTCTCCTTCAATGTTATCAGTTCCGACAAACGAATGCCTGTATGATACAACAACTCAAAAATCATCCTGTGCGTAAACCCCTTCAGCGTATCCGAAAATATAGGTACCCCACCGGCCCGCAAACTCCTGTTGTCCTCCACCGCCTGCATTCCCTTTTCATCTATAAAACCAGGTAAGCGGCTACCCACCTTAGGCGCCGTCACTTTTGTCATAGGGGTATGTGTCACTTCCCCCTGCCGCAATGCATATTTGAAAAACGATTTGAGCGTGGAAACTTTCCGGTTAACAGTCTTCGCTATCATCCCCTCCTCCATAAGGCCTGCCAGCCAGGTACGGACATGCGAATGCGATATGCCTGATAAGGACACATCGCCATATTGTGTATATAAAAAGGTGAAAAACTGGATAAGATCCTGCTGGTAAGCAGCAAATGTATGCGCTGAATAGCGCTTTTCAAGCTGTATATAAGCCAGGAAACGGTCTACTACCGGGGGTAATACTTCGCTCAACACAAAAAAATTGATGATTGTAAAGTTACGAAAACCTTACAATCATCACATATTTTGCGTTGGAATTATCCGTAAATCAGATATTAAGCATCCAGCTTACCAGAAGCCAACTGCTGTTTGTAAACAGCTTTCAGTACTTCAGTACGACGCTTAACAGAAGGTTTTGTGAAAGATTGACGACTTCTCAGCTGTAACAGGATACGCGCTTTCTCAAATTTCTTTTTGTACTTCTTGAGCGCCTTGTCAATATTTTCGCAATCTTTAGAATCGATAATTAACATAATAAATACCTCTTTTTTTCAGGAAGGCAAAGATAAACCATTTAATTCAAAAAAAACAAACTAAACTTTGAATTTTATGAGTGCCCTGCGTCAGCTCCCACCTCCCTTTTTTTCCATAATTTCGTTCCATGTTTACAGGAATAATAGAATCACTAGGCGAAGTTATTACTACCAGGCAGGAAGGCAGCAACATGGTTATCACCGTTCGCTCCTCCCTCACTCCGGAATTGAAAGTAGACCAAAGCATCGCCCACAATGGGGTTTGCCTCACAGTTACCCACATTGACAACGATCAATACCAGATCGTAGCCGTTGCAGAAACCCTCCAAAAGAGCAATATCGGCCTCCTGACCCCTGGTCAGCTGGTAAACCTGGAAAGAGCCATGCTCTTCAATGGCCGCATTGACGGACACATCGTACAGGGACACGTAGACGCTACCGGCGAATGCCTTTCCTGCACCCCGCAAAATGGTAGCTGGGAATACCGCTTCCGCTTCCCTGAACAGTTCGCCGGCCTCATCGTGGAAAAAGGGTCCATCTGCCTCAATGGTATCAGCCTCACTGTTTTCAACGTGACCAACACCGAATTCAGCATCGCTGTCATTCCATATACCTACGAACATACCAATATATCAGCTGTCCATGCCGGCAGTATCATCAACCTGGAATTCGATATCCTGGGTAAATACGTCGCACGGCAGAAAACAGTCGGTTAAGCCAATAAAATCGCACGTATGAAATTAACCTCAACCCTGGCCATCCGATACCCGGTGATCATGGCCCCCATGTTTCTGGTAAGTAACGAAGCTATGGTCAGATCCGCTATGCAGCAGGGTATCGCCGGCACCTTTCCCTCCCTCAATTACCGCCGCGAAGGTGAACTGAAAGACGTGCTCGACCGCCTGAACCTGCACCGCCAGCAATGCCCCCAGGGTACCTATGGCGTGAACCTCATCGTTCAAAAGACAAACCCACTATACTCCAAACACCTCCAGGTCTGCGCCGATGCCAAAGTGCCCCTCTACATTACCTCCCTGGGCAGCCCTAAAGAAGTCATTGCCGCCGCCCACAGCTACGGCGCTACTGTACTCTGCGATGTGACCAACCTGGCCCATGCCGAAAAAGCCGCCCAGGCAGGCTGCGATGGCTTTATCGCCGTTACCGCCGGTGCCGGTGGCCATGCAGGCCCCTATCCCATGCACGTACTCGTACCCTCCCTGCAGGAACACTTCCCCGGCAAAATTCTCGTAGCCGCCGGTGGCATCGCCCACGGTAAGCAGATAGCCAGCGCCCTCCTGCTCGGTGCCGACGGCGTATCCATCGGTACCCGCTTCATCGCCAGCCAGGAAGCCTCCGTGAGCGATGAATACAAAAACGCCATCCTCCAATATGGCATGGACGATATCGTCCTCACCGAACGCCTCTCCGGTACCCCCTGCAATATCATCAATACCCCTACCGCCCGGAAAATCGGTTACAAACAAAACTGGTTCGAGAAACTCCTCAACAACAACACCCGTACCCGCAAATACTTCAAAATGCTCGTGCAGCTCAGAGGCATGAAAAAACTGGAACAAGCCGTAAAACCCGGTAACTATCAACAATTATGGTCCGCCGGCCAAAGCGTAGAACTCGTAAAAGAAATCAGCCCTATTGAAGAAATTATACATAAATTGATCACCGAAACCCAACTCACCCTGGATGCCGGAAAAGCGATTCGGGCAAACCTCTGATAATCAATTCATTTATTTCCTGAGCCTAGCTTAAGTCCACCTCAAGTCCACCTTGACAAGGAAGCTTATTCAATTAAGCTTCGGTACTTCTTCGTATCTAATAGATCACTATAAGGTCACTATAAGGTCACTTCATTATCCCTGGGATATTGAGGTGACCTTATAGTAACCTTTTGATGTTAGGTTGGTATACAAGATTCACCATCGAAAGACTATCGCCCCCCAGCGATTTGGAACGATTTTTTATACCTTTCTCCCATGAAATCACTCCTCAGCATCTTATTTACCTGTATCAGCACCCTGGCCGCCGGCCAGCAAAAGGAAGTCAAATCCATCAAAGCCGTTTACGACTCCAATGCCCTGCCCGAACTCTATAACAAAATTCCCATCGGCATCCAGTTCGCCTACGCCAACGGCGAAGTAAGAAGTACCTCCGGTTTCCTCCGTGGCAATTACAACTGGAACCGCATCAAAGTAGTACCCAGTAGCGGCAGCTTCCAGAATGGATACCTCTTACTGGACAGGAAAGCCCTGATCAGCCAGCACTACACCGTCCAGCTGACCATCACCACCGCCGACATCCCCCAGTCTATGACTGCAGACATATCGCTCCCAAAACTGGACAGCATTAGATTTCATCATTATGCCGACAGCCTGAAACGGGGTTTCCACTATTATCTGAATGTAGAAGGAATCTATAGCTCAGGGAAGATCTTCCCGCTGGACACCAGCACCGTGAGCTTCGAAGTAAGTGAGGGTAAATTATTAGGGCAGGACCTGCTGATTAACAACAACGAAACCAACATACAATCCATCAATGCAACTGCTACATACAAAAATGATGAGCGCCTGAAGGCACTCACCACCATTCCGGTAAAAAAATTAAATGAGTGAGCGTGATTTCAGCTCCAGGTATTTGTTGATCAGGTGCAGACTTAACTGCTGCGGCGTAGTCAACAGGGATAGGATCCCAAACTGCGCCAGTTCACGCACCATCTGCTTCTTCTCATATGCAAATTTCTGTGCAATCACCTGCCTGTAAATGTCTTCGACTGTGGTAGCCGTATCCTGGGTAATCTTCTTTAATTCCGTATTCTCAAAAAACACCACCAGCAGCAAATGATACTTTGAGAGGCGGCGTAAGTAAGGCAGCTGTCTATGCAGGGCCGACAATGACTCAAAATTTGTAAACAACACGAGCAGGGAACGCTGGTTGAAATGACTGCGCAGGGTAATGACCAGTTTCTCATAATCACTCTCCTGCCACTGCGTTTCCTGGGCATACAGGGTATCAAGAATTTTATTCAGCTGCACTTTCTTACTGCTGGCAGGCAATACATCCACCTGCTGTTCCATCAACGTCACCAGGCCGGCCTTATCACCTTTCTGCAAGGCAATATTGCTGAACACCAATGAGGAATTCACCGCGTAATCCAGCAATGTCATGCCATCAAAAGGCATCTTCATCGCCCTGCCCTTATCAATCACACAATAAATCTGCTGCGATTTCTCTTCCACATAATTATTCGTCATTAGTGCACCCCTGCGGGCAGTGGCCTTCCAGTTTACCCTTCTCACATCATCCCCGCGCACATATTCCTTGATATGATCAAACTCCATACTCTGGCCGATCATCTTCTTCCTATGTACCCCCATTTCACCCGCACGGTCTTCGAATGTATACAACTCATAATTGCGTAACTGCAAAAAGGAAGGATATACTTTTACGGCTTCTTCATTCTCTTTCACTATACGCCGCTGTACCAAACCAATGGGACTCTTAACAAAGACATTGGTATAACCAAACTGGTACTCCCCCCGTTCTACCGGGCGTAGTGTATATTCCACCACCTTCGCTTCTCCCGGTTTCACGACCGTTTTCAACCTGAAATCTCTCAGCTGAAACTGAAAAGGTAACTCATCCAGCAGGGTCACGAATACGGGAAAACGAAAATTGTTCTTCACGTGCAGACTCACCGTATTATCATCTCCATTACTGAAACGCTGCGACATGACCCTCGTGACAGGAAAAGGATCTTTGCCTGCTGTAAACAGGAAAAACAGATCCACGAGCAACAATAATCCCAGCCCCGCTACGAGGAACAAGGCGATCGGATAGAGCAGCGGGAAAAAATAAGCCAGTATAAAAAACAGTGCCAGTGCACCGATCATCGTATACAGGCGGGTAGTAAAGAATAATGCCAGATATGTTTTCTTCATATTACCTCGGTACTTCTACAGCTTTGATGATCTGGGCGATCACTTCATCGGTAGTGATGCCTTCCATTTCCCGCTCAGGAGTCAGCATGATACGGTGACGCAATACATGTGGCAGCATGTTCACAATATCATCCGGCGTCACAAAATCACGGTTGTTGATGGCCGCAGTAGCTTTTGCACAATTCATGACTGCAATAGAAGCACGTGGAGATGCACCCAGGTAGAGAGAAGCATTCACACGGGTTTCCTGTGTCAGGGCAGCAATGTAATGCAAGAGCTTATCTTCGATATGTACTCTTCTTACCAGTGCCTGGAATTCGATGATCTGGCTCGCAGTCACCACCTTATCCACCATCTTTGTAAGATCAGTCAGCCCGTTGAACTGGTGCATGGCATGCAGCATGGTGATCTCCTCATTCAATGAAGGATACTTCACTTCGATCTTAAAGAGGAAACGGTCCAGCTGTGCTTCCGGCAGGCGATAAGTACCTTCCTGCTCAATCGGGTTCTGGGTAGCGACTACCATGAATGGTGCCGGCAGGGGATGCGTGATGCCATCGTTGGTAATCTGCCTTTCTTCCATCACTTCGAACAGGCCTGCCTGCGTCTTTGCAGGGGCACGGTTGATTTCATCAATCAGTACCAGGTTGCTGAAAACCGGGCCACGCTTATATTCAAAATTTCTTGTTTCCGGGTTGAATACGGAGGTACCCAACACGTCTGCAGGCATAATATCGGGCGTAAACTGTAACCTGGAAAAATCCGCATCGATACACCTGGCCAGCAGCTTTGCTGTCAGTGTCTTTGCTACACCCGGTACACCTTCGATCAATACATGTCCCTGTGTCAACAAACCAGTGATGAGCAGGTCCACCATTTCATGCTGACCGATAATTACTTTTGCTATCTGTTCCCGTATAGCAGCTACACCCTGGTGCAATGCAAAAAAATCTGTACGGGGATGAAATGTAGTTTCCTCCATTATTTAGTATTTAAATAAAACGCCTGTATTTTACTGTAAAAATCCTTCAGGGATGCATCTGAAATTTTATCCGCCACCAGTATAAAGTGTATACTGTCAATAATCGCTTCTACATCTTTCAGCGGCACCCCTGCCTTATGTGATAAACGATGTATAAACTCATCGTCCATGTTATTTGTATTCAGGTAATATTTTGTGCGGATAAACTCCTGCCATTGCAGCGTGATCTTCCTGGCCAGGTTAACGTTGTCATGCTGCTGATAATACAACTGCCCCAACGCTTCTACGAACTCCAGTGAGTTATTCGTCAACACTACTTTGTCAGGAACAATCCTTTGTCTTCTTTTACTTTCGAACAGCGCATAGAGCAACAATAACAAGACCATCAGCCACAATGCCCAGCGCAATGCAGGATAGCGCATCAGCACACTCCATTCACTGAATTCCCCCTTCCGCGGACGCTGGTTATACTTATAAAATTCATCCCAGTATACAGAAGAATATCCGTAGGTATAACCCGCTGCTTTCTCCAGGAAGCTGAGGTTTTTTTTATACATCAGGAAGTAGTTCGTCAACACGGAAGGTTGCAGTAACAAAAAGACCTGTCCCTTACCTACATTGATTCTTATAAAGTTTGCCCTGTGCCTGCTGTCTGTACCCAGGATCGTTGTTCTTACCGTATCGAGGAGTGTGAAGTAACGACCGTCTGCTATTGAGTCTCTTGCATACACGGTATCAGGTGCCAGTGCAGGGTTTACAAAATGTTCTTCCGCGCGTGTCTTTGCAAAGATGTTGGAAGAATATTCATCAGACACCTTTGTATATAAACGGCTGATGAGAATACTGTCCATGTCAACCGCTGCGACAAATAACTGGTTGCCCCTGTTTACAAATTCGATCATAGCATCCACATCTTCCACAGTAGTAAACAACCTTCTTGTGATCAGGTAATAAATAATACCCTCACCACTACGCAGGTTCACATCTTTTTTTGTACTGGCAGCAAATGGTTTGGATACAACACTGGGATGACCGCCATCATACAAGGATGGCAGTGACTCGAACATAACATAACATCCGCCCGGATCTTTATCCTTATAAGAGAATGTTTGTATATCCAGACGCAGGTCTTCAGACATTGAAAGCGACTGCAAATTGGTAGCTATTATTATTGTGAGAAATAATAGTATGAACACTGCAGCGATGATTATTCCAATCGTTCTTTTCACCGGATATAGCCTAATTCGTTCAGAAATTGTTTGAACTGCCCCTGAATTGTACTGAATTGTTCACCATTCACGGGCACTTCACCGTACCATATATATTCGTAATCTACAGTCAGCCTTGCAAAGGGTTTATGCCATTGGGTCTGCGACAAACTGCGCAGGTAAGCAGCATTTGTTTTCTCTTTACTGTATTCAATGATTTCCTTATCAGCCAGTACCCTTATCACCTGCAGGTACATGAGGCGCACAGCCAGCCTGAGCTTACCTTCTGCAATAGCCTGCTGGATCGCGGATTCATATGCAATGGCATCATGATCCACATCTGC
Source organism: Chitinophaga silvisoli (assembly GCF_003412465.1). Classification (GTDB taxonomy): domain Bacteria; phylum Bacteroidota; class Bacteroidia; order Chitinophagales; family Chitinophagaceae; genus Chitinophaga; species Chitinophaga silvisoli. The sequence goes on along the minus strand of NZ_QTJV01000001.1, from coordinate 262,121 downwards.
CAGCTGCACCTCTTCTTTTACAGTCTCTGATGTACCTCTCTTAAACACATAACCGTTTCTGCGGAGGTACACAAAAACAGCCACTCCCATCACTGCCAGGATCAGGAGCACAATCAACCACCAGAAGAATTTGAAGAAATACATAATCCCCACAATAATCAGATTTAACCATTTATAATCGATTTCTTCAGTTTTTTTATGAGGACGCTGGTGATATACCAGCTTTTTGTCTTTACTGAACTTATCTCTTACATCCGCAGGTACTTTCCTGATCAGTAATGCAGAAGCCTCGTCATAGTCATCTACAGTATCTGCATCCATTGGAACCGCCTCGTCGTAGAGGTAAGGTGCTGCGGAGAGTTCTACCGCGGTATCAATATCCGCTGTTACAGTTGGAATAACGGCTTCTTCCAGACTTGTTGAATCCAGGTCTATTTCCTGTGCATACAAGCTACAGGGCAAGAGCAGGAGTACGATTAATAATGCTTTCAATCCTTCCCTCATTTCACGGGTTTTATAACTTTGCCGGCTTCATCCAGTCTGAATCCACTGCGGTATACAATGATAGGGTATACCACGAAATAACCTACTATAAATGCCAATGACAATGCCAGGATACTGATGCTCGCAGCCATGGGCATTTTGGTATGTCTTGTTACAAACCCTTCCAGGAATGCGGCAGTGAGAAATACCGGGATCAGGCAGATTAACATTTTGACTGCATCTCTGGCTGTTTTTTTCAGTGCATCCAGGCGCTTCCGGGTACCCGGAAAGATCAGGCCACTGATCATTACAAGGCCAGCAGTACCAGCAATGACAATCGCAGAAATTTCCAGTGTACCGTGAATCCAGATCACCAGCACTGATTTTAGTCCCAACCCTTTGGCAAAAAAGTAATATTGAAAAGCACCCAGCATCACCCCATTTTTCATCAGGAGATATAAGGTACCGATCCCCATAAAGGCACCGCCCACAAAACACAGAAAGGCAACATAAATATTGTTGTAAGCAATCTCAAGGAACATAACCAACTCATTCCCATTACCATACACACCAAAGGGGTCGCCGTTACTGATATTTCTTTCTGTCATGCTCACATATTCATCGCCCAGTACGCCTCTTACAAAAGTTTCGTCACGGGCAGCTGAAAATGCACTCATGATACAGAATAACAGAAAAAATATAGCGGTGAATAATAATAATCGATGATATTTACGAAAGATCAGGGGCAACTCATAAGCAAAGAATTTCAGGAAACGGGCATCTTTTTCCTGGCGGTTCCCATAGATCCGCTGGTAAATGTCCGCCGCCATACTATTGATATACCCTGTGACCTTGCTGAAACTGTAGAATGTTTTGGCATATGCCAGGTCATCCAGCAAACTGGTAAACCTTGCAGCCATTTCATCCGGATCCTCGGTTGGTTCCTCCTGGTATTGTTTCCAGCGGGGTAAATTTTTCTTTATAAAAGTAGTTTCACGCATGGGTTATCCATTATAACAAACATATACATTAATTAGTAAATTTGTACATGGCTAATGTAAAAATACCTACATCCTTCAATATAGAGCTGGAATTTGAAACTGCCAACATCCTGGTGCGGTTTCTCGCCTGGATCATTGATCTCCTGATCAGGATAGCATTCGGCATTGCCATCTATGTGACGTTCAGCAGGATGCATCTTGCCGGCAATACAGCAACTGTGATGTACATTCTCTTTTGTGCCCTCCCCATTTCTTTGTATTATTTATTGTTCGAAATTACGATGAATGGGCAATCTCCCGGCAAAATGATGCTCGGCATCAAAGTCAGGAGTCTGAATGGTAGTAAGCCAAGCATCAGTCAGCACCTGATCCGCTGGTTGTTTCGATTGCTGGAAGCACCATGGGGAATATTCTTTCTGAATGGTGCTGTGCCTATCATTACCATGATCCGTTCCCGTTATGACCAGCGCCTGGGCGATGTGGTGGCCGGCACTATTGTAGTCAATACCAAAAACAAAACCAGTATCCAGGATACCATTTACAGGGATATGTCTTCCCTGAATTACGAACCTCATTTCCCCCAGATCCTTCGCCTCTCTGACAGAGATATGAACAAGATCAAAACCTTAATGGACCAGGCCATCAAATCCGGCAACCAGGACCTGATAGCCCGGGTTGCTGAAAGGGTGAAAGAAGTATTGGGAATCGAGACAGAAATGGGCCACTTCCAGTTCCTGGAGACCGTACTCAACGATTACAATTACTATACTACCCGGTAAAATTACAAAGTCATTAAATCAGCCTTATAAACAACAGTGGTATTTGACCACTGATCATGCCATGGTGCCTGGCCCAAACCAGAAAATGTTTCAAAAGGTACGATGCGGGAATAGGCTCTGGCAAAAACATTTCCCCATTCCAGCGGCTTCCCGTCAGTACGGATCGCCACTGTAGCGGTGACCAGTTTTCCGACAGTACGTCCCTTGGTCAAACCCTCCAGCAATACATAATAAAGCGGTCTGATGCCTAAAAAGAACAGGTAGCCCAGGAGATTCAGCGTCCCTTCATCGTCCAGCAACCTGGTACCGAAGTATGGATTAATAGCAGAGACAGACAGCACCAGGCAAAGGGCTACGAGGAACCCGAAAAGATAGGAGAGAATATAGTCAATTAAATAATTTGCAAGTCTGACCCCCTTGTCTACGGATGGAGGAACAACCACTTCATCGAACTCTTTCAGAAAATCCCCCTTAGTCGTATTATACATAACAATGTTGATTTAAAAAGAAACTGCCGGTCCTGTGAGCAACCGGCAGCAGATCAATATGGCAAAAAAACAACAAAAAACGATTAGAATGCAGGCTTACCGATGCTTTCAATCTGGGTGTCCAGCGTTTGATCATCGCCGTTAGGTCCCCTGTAACGGATGGTTTTGTCAAATGCAATGATCGCATAGAAAATGATCGGGAGGAACATGAGGCCGACTGCAAAACCGGAACTCTTTCCAAAATTCCGGGCCAGTGCCAGAGAGCCACTGATCCAGACAATGAAAATACCAACGATAGCAGCTGGTGTATAAACAAGGAATATCCAGGTCCATGGTTTACCCATGATTTTGAAGAGCACCAGTAAGTTATAAATAGGTACGAGTACTGCCCAACCTGGTTGTCCTGCTTTTTCATAGACTTTCCATTGGCAAATGATTGCAAAAACGCCAAATGCTAACATGGTTATGAAAAAACCAATGCCAAACATAGCAAATATGGCACCTGGGCCATCGCTGTAAACTGGATCCATGAGGTTAAATTAATTTTTAGGTGAAAGGTTAATTTTTAACAAAATAAATATTCTTTTTAAAAAATATATAAATATGTGTAATATTTTTTTAAAAAATACCGGATAGGGATACTCATAAACGTTTACTGGATTCAAATGCTGAATAGGTGAGTCTCAAACATAATGCTACATCGACAATTTCGTCCCGAACCTTAATTTTATATTCTCCAAAATACTGCATTTTTTAAGATTTTCATAGAAACTTTTAAAATATGTTTGGAAGTTCATGCAATTGTCCTACATTTGCAGCCGGCAAGGCTTATACGACCAGCTCCTGCTGAACTCCCCCAGGACAGGAATGTAGCAAGGGTAGGCGGTTGTAGCGGTGCGATGTAAGTACCTTGCCTTTTTTTTTTATCTTTTATTCCAGGTCATCAGGCGCTCGTCAATAGCTGATTGCACTATTCTCTTCATACGAATGGCCTGTGTGGTATGACCCAATTAATCTTCAGCTTTTTATTTATTGATTTCAAATTTCAGATTCATATATACCTGTATGGGTCTATATTTGCAATACTTTATGCTTGACAATGTGTTAATTGTTGCATAACTTACTTCGTTGAATTAATTACAAAATCATACTAAATACATTTCACCATGAAATTCTTCATAGATACAGCGAATCTGGCACAGATCAAAGAAGCGCACGACCTGGGTGTACTCGACGGCGTAACCACCAACCCTTCCCTGATGGCAAAAGAAGGTATCAAAGGTGAAGCTAATATCCTGAAACATTACGCAGACATCTGCGAACTCGTAGACGGCCCTATCAGTGCGGAAGTACTTTCCACTGATTTCAAATCCATTATCGAAGAAGGTAAGAAACTGGCCGCTATCCACCCCAACATCGTGGTGAAAGTGCCAATGATCAAAGACGGTGTGAAAGCACTGAAATATTTTACTGACAACGGTATTAAAACTAACTGTACACTGGTATTCTCCGCAGGTCAGGCTATCCTGGCAGCTAAAGCCGGTGCTACTTTCGTATCCCCATTCATCGGTCGTATCGATGATTCCGCATGGGATGGTGTAGAACTGATCGCTCAGATCGCTCAGATCTATAGCATTCAGGGTTTCAAAACCGAAATCCTCGCTGCAAGTATCCGCAACGCCCTCCACATCGTAAAATGTGCTGAAGCCGGTGCTGATATCTGTACCTGCCCGCTCGATTCAATCCTGGGCCTGCTGAAGCACCCACTCACTGACATCGGCCTGGCTAAGTTCCTGGAGGACGCTAAGAAAATGTAGTATACTTTTAGATGGTATATATTCCCCGGTGTAGCAATACATCGGGGATTTTTTTTGCAACCAGCTGTAAGGCCTTTTGCCAATAATAAATCCCTTTTCCCGCCCGCTTAAGTGTGCTGCCAGGCCCACAAATCAATTTTATAATCTATCTCCAAATTCCTCTCCTAAACTTTCATTTTTTTCTGAAAGTTTTATAACTTTGATATGCATTTATAAACTCCGGCGTTTAAAAACACTTGCCAACCCAATTGGCATGCTATTTCTCTTCTATAATTCATTGATCGCTAAATGATGTTTTTATGATTCAGCCGAATGTTCCGGAAATAGGATTACCCCGTGTTGTGATTGTTGGAGGAGGTTTTGGAGGTATTAATCTAGCTAAACAGTTGAAAGGAGCCCCTGTACAGGTAGTGCTACTCGACAGAAACAATTATCACTTATTTCAGCCTTTACTATACCAGGTATCTACTGCCGGCCTGGAAACTGATAGCATTGCCTTCCCACTACGCGGCATCTTCAAGCACCAGAAAAACTTCTACTTCCGGATGGCGGAAGTAACAGGCGTACGCCCCGCCGAAAATATCCTGGAAACCGGTATTGGCGAACTGCACTACGATTACCTGATCTTCGCTACCGGAAGTACCACCAATTACTTTGGCAACAAAGCCGTTGAGGAACATGCTATTGGCATGAAATCCCTCATCGAAGCAGTACAGATCCGTAATTATGTTATCAAACAATTTGAGGAAAGTCTGCTGCTGAATGATGCTGAAGAAATTCAGGCTAAACTGAACTTCGTAATGGTAGGCGGAGGTCCTACAGGCGTAGAACTGGCTGGCGCTTTCGCGGAATTGCGCAAGTACATTATGCCGAAAGATTACCCCGAACTGCCGGTATCACTGATGAAAATATACCTGATAGAAGGTAGCCCACGCGTGCTGAACGGCTTTAGTGAACAGTCTTCTCAAAAAGCGTTGGACGGATTACACAAACTGGGTGTGAATGTCATCCTCAATACCTTCGTAAAAGAGTATGACGGTGAAACCCTCACCCTCAGCAATGGAGAAAAATTAAAGAGTAAATCACTGCTCTGGGCAGCAGGTGTAAAAGGTGTGCCTGTGAACGGTATTCCAACAGATATCATTGCTCCCGGAAGCCGTATCATAGTGAATGAATACAACCAGGTGAAAGGTTATGAAAATATCTATGCCGTAGGTGATATCGCTCAGATGATAAACGATCCGGAACGCTTTCCTAAAGGCTATCCAATGGTAGCACAGGTAGCGATTCAGCAGGGTGTGAATGTGGCACACAATATCCGTTTAATTGCGAAAGGACAACCATCTGCGATCAAGCCGTTTAAGTATAAGGACCTCGGCAGTATGGCGACCATTGGCCGGAACAAAGCGATTGCAGAATTCTTCGGAATGAAGATCAGCGGATACTTTGCATGGATCGTATGGATGCTGGTGCACCTGATGAGCTTATTGGGATTCAGGAACAAGCTGGTGGTATTTACAAACTGGTTTTACCGGTATTTTACTTATGATAGAGGTACGAGAATTATTATAAAGAGAGGGGCCGCGAATATTGTGAAACTAAGACAGACCGTGCAGTAAACGCCCTAAACAAAAACGCTTACACCTTAGGTGTAAGCGTTTTTGTTTATCTGTTAAGCTTCGAATTCAATGTAACAGTAGACACCAGCTCATCATACCTCCCTCCCAGATCTCTATAATACAACAGGATCGTATAACTATTTTCCGTTTCCCACCAATCCCCTTCTGTCTCCGTCGTAACCGGCACCGCATCCGGATCCCTCGTATCTAACAACGCATATTCATAATTATAAAATCCCTGCTTCAAAAACATCGTCCCTTCATAAGCCCTCGTCTGCGGATTATACACCATCTTACTCCCATCATTATACTCATAATTCGTCATCTCTCCTATCAGGTACAAATCATACCCCGCATACGGCTCCGGTGCAGGATAATTAAAATGCACCGTGGCATAATCCCCCTCATAAAATGGATCATAATTATCAATCGTTGCTAAAAAGTACATCCCGTTATAATCCTTCACATAAGAATACATCGTATTACCCCTCGGATAATCAGGCAGCACATATACATCCGTTCCATCCTTATGATATTCTGAACGCTTTACCCGCTCCGTCTGCAGGCGGAAACTCCTCAGATCAATCCATCTCCACTCCTTCCCTGCCGGAAACTGGCAATCCATTTCTGCATTATATTCAATCGTATTTCCCTTTATAAACATCGGCTTAGGATTGATGATAGGGAAATCCCACCTGTAGTTCTGCAGGATCACCACCTTCAGCTGATCAAAAGGATTTACCACATTTAGCCCACCAGTACTTACTACAAAATTTACCTTCTGATTTGTCTTGAACACCTTCGGCGATACCGGTTGCTGGATCACCCCACTCAATCCCCCCTTATTACTCACCACCAGCAATCGCTTTGTAAATGCCAGCTGCGAGGTATCGCTGTCCAGGTACACCTTCAACAGGTAATTACCTGCCTTGATCGGCATACAGTTGGCATTGGGAAAAGAAGCCGTATAATGTGTATATCTCACCAGTGCTACACTGGAAAATTTATAACTCGTAATCCTGTTCTCGGAAAATCCTCTCAGGTACTCCAGCTGATTGATATTCACCGGTGTCCAGTCATAATTACACAATTGCAATGTATAATAGTAGTCTTTTACATCCGCATCCAGGTCATCAAATGACAGATCCACAGCATCACCTCCATTCAGGGAGATAACAGGAAAGGCTGTCTGGTCTCCGGACTGATTCAGCTTTACAGATCTGATATTGTTGTAGTAAATGTGACCAGGTCCGTAGGTGTTGTCCTGTGCTACTGCCGGTAAAAAGAATAACAGCAGCCCGATTACAGGTATACAGAAGTAGGGCTTTATCATCATAACTTATCTAATATGGTATTGTTAAGGTACGACCTTTTCCCCGGCTAGCGGCAAATCCCCCTTTCCCCCATCCAAAAAATTGATACATTTGTCTCATGCGTTTATCTTCATTCATTGCGAAAAGGATCGCTTTCAACCGGTCCGGCTCTTTTTCCAGGTTCATCATCAACATTGCCGTGGTAGCTACCGCTATCAGCGTAGCTGTTATGATCCTGGCCATCGCATTGGTAAACGGTTTTCAACAGACTATCCAGCAGAAGATCTTTAGTTTCTGGGGACATATGCACATCAACCAATACCAGCCGAATGCTGGTCCCCTCACGGAACAAATTCCTTTCGATTCAGACTCCAACATCGTCAAATACCTGAAACATGTAGAAGGCATCAATACCGTCAATGCCTACGCTACTAAATCAGCAATTATCAAGGGCGAGAAAGATCTCTCAGGCGTGATCTTCAAGGGAGTAGACAGGCATTATAACTGGTCGCACCTGCAGCAATTCATGCAATCCGGCAATATCATTCACTTCAACGACAGCAGTTATGCGCCGGAAATCATTATTTCCACTACCATGGCAAAGGAATTGCAACTGAAAGTGAATGATCCCCTGATCATCTATTTTATCCAGGGCGCTGGTCTCCCTCCCAGGGCCAGGAAACTCAAGGTGACGGGGATCTATAAAACTGCGGTGGAGGAATATGATAAAACTTATGTGATTGGTGACCTGGAACTGATCCGCAAACTGAATAACTGGCCTGCCGGCAGTATTGGCGGTTATGAAGTATTTATTGACGACTACCACAAGATGGACAGGATTGCAGAGGCATCGCTGAACGGTATTCCTGACAAGCTCTTTCTGCGCACGATCAAGGACATCTATCCCAATATCTTCGACTGGCTGGCATTGCAAAATCAGAGTGAAGCCATCATCCTCATCATCATGACCATAGTGGCAGTTATCAACATGATCACGGCCATCCTGATCCTCATTCTCGAACGTACGAATATGGTGGGCGTGCTCAAAGCCCTGGGGATGCGCAATAGCAGGATCCAAAACATCTTTATCTACCAGGCAGCTTATATCGTGCTCGCCGGATTGATCATCGGTGATATACTGGGGGTAGGTGTCGCGATACTACAAAAAACAACAGGCTTTATAAAGCTGGACGAAGAGAGTTATTATATGTCCGCTGCCGCCATCGACCTGCATTGGTGGCAGGTACTCCTCATCAATATGGGTACATTTGCGGTGTGCCTCCTGATCCTTTCTATACCGGCGATGGTTACACGGAAGATCACACCAGTCAAGGCATTACAATTTAAATAAGCAATCTCCCACAGATTATTCCTGCTGCCACACCGGCATTCAGCGATTCAGCGCCGCCCAGCCTTGGAATAGTGAGCTTGTGCGTGGAAGCAGCAATCACTGCATCACTCAGTCCCTTCGACTCATTGCCAATCAAAATAATACCTTCTGCCAGTTTGGAAAATGTGGTAATATCCGTTCCTTGCAGGGTAGCAGCATAAGAAGGCACTTCTTCTTTTTGCAATAAGGATAAGAGATCCGTTTCAATGATATTGACCCGGGCTATGCTACCCATGGTGGCCTGGATGGTTTTAGGGTTATACACATCTACACAATCAGGTGTGCAGATCAGCTGTTTGATGCCGAACCAGTCGGCTATACGGATCAGGGTACCCATATTGCCAGGGTCCTGAATGGTTTCCAGTGCAAGAGATACCCTGCCTTTCAGTACCAGGGGTGCTGCCGGCGGAATATCCACCAGGGCCAGGGCCTGATTGGGAGTAGTGAGTGCAGAAAGCTGTTTTAAAACATGGGCCTCTACCCCGATGACAGGTACCCTGCCGCTCAAAACCTGTTCATGCCCGCTGATCCACTCCTTCGTAGCATATACTTCTCTCACCACCATGCCCCCTGATATCAGTTCAGGAACGATCTTATCACCTTCAGCAATGAACTGGCCAGATTTTTGACGGTATTTTTTATGCTGTAATGATTGAATATACTTAATTTGCGCCTTTGACAACATAGGGCCAAACCTACATGAATTCTTTTAATCGGCAAAGCCACACAGGTAAAGGTTCTATGTACGTCATGGAATTCTTGCTATAAACAATAAACATTGTATTGACTTGATGCAGCGGCCACCCTTTCTGAATCTTCTTCTTTCAACGATAACCATACTGGTGCTGGCTGCCTGTTCCAATACTAAATACCTGCAAAAAAACCAGCAACTCTACATCCAGAGCAATGTAAATGTAAAAGGAGATGCAACATCCATGGAAAAACAGGATCTCCGCGTCTCCCTTACTTCCAAACAGCTCATGATGCAGCAGGCCAATACTTCCTTCCTCGGTACCCGCATCAAAGTATGGCTCTACAACCAGAAAAATAAAGAGAAAAAATCCAACTGGTTCTGGAACCTCATGCTCTCCAAGCGCAACCTGGAGGAACCTGTCGTTTACGATTCTGTAAAAACCAGGGAATCGGTAAAAAGGATGTTGAGCTACCTGAATAACCAGGGTTACTTCTACGCCACCGTTGACTACAAAGAAACTACCAAACGCCAGAAGACTAGCGTAACCTACGATGTCAATACCGGCAAGAACTTCGTGATCAACCGCATTACCTACGAGGTACCGGATACCAATATCCTGAAAGTGGTCATGGACAACGAAAAGCTCTCCCTCATCAAAACCGGCATGTCTTACAAACAGGAGCTGCTGGGCAGTGAAAGGGAAAGACTTATGCGCATTGTGCGAAATGCCGGTTACTACAAATTTGACAGGGATGCGATCGAATTTGAGATTGATACCCTGCACAAGACCCTCTTCCGCAACCTCATGAACCCTTTTGAAGGGATCATCAATGTATACAACGAAAAGAAAGGACAGGATAACCCGAAAATGGATATCGCTGTGAAAATCAGGAACCCGGACGATTCCAGTTCTCACTACCAGCAATATCACCTGGATAGCGTGTATGTATATCCTGATTATCCAAGTTACGGTAACACTAACGATACTTTGTTCAAGCGCCTGGTACGCAATGACCTCATCATCCGCTACCGCCAGAATATGTTCAAACCCAGTGTGATCCAGCGCTCCATCAGCCTGCACAATGGAGAACTCTACTCCCAGCAGAAAACCAATGATGCCATCAGCCACCTTTATGACCTGGGTGCATGGCAGTTCGTAACCCTGCAGTTCAGGGAAAGCAAGACGAAACCTAATACACTGGAGACCTACCTCTTCCTGGCACCTAAGCGCAGACAGGAGTTGGGAGCCAACTTTGAGGTGAGTACATCGTCTGACTACCTGCTGGGTAGCGGTATCAGCCTGAACTATAAACACCTGAACGTAGGCCGCTCTGCCACTCAGCTGAACGTCAGCCTCAATGGCGGTCTGGAACTGATTCGTAATCTGGGGAGCTGGGTACTGCAATCGCAGGAAATCGGTGGACAGGTGAGCTTGATCTTCCCCCGCTTTATCACGCCTTTCCACATCGCTTCGAACCGTACAGGGGTTAAAACCCGCCTCACCGCGGGTATCGACTACCTGACACGTACTGATAAATTCTATATTTCCAATATCAATGCATCTTTCGGTTATGAGTGGAAAGAGTCCGCTTACAAGGCCTGGAAAGTGAATCCTATAGCCCTGAACTATGTAGGGGTAAACCTGAATCCTACCTTCAGGGCAACGACCGTGGAAAACAACCCGTACCTGAAAAGAAGCTTTGAGCCGGCATTCATAGGCGGGGAAAACGTGACTTACATTTATAGCAACAATGACCTGCTGCACAAACGGCATAACTCTTATTTCAGGGCGAACATCGAAGAATCCGGTGCATGGCTGAATGGCATCAATAGTTTGATGAGCACAGCATTTGGGACTAAAAATGACCTGGAATCGCTGACAAATATGGAGATTGCCAACTTCATAAAAATCGAAGCCGACTACCGTCATTACTGGAACCTGACTCCGCATACCACGCTGGCAACACGTATTTATGGCGGGGTGGGTATTCCTTACAGTAAGTCAGATGTAATGCCTTATATCCGCCAGTTTACAGCAGGTGGCCCTAACAGTATCCGTGCATGGAGACTGCGTACATTAGGCCCCGGTACATTTAAAGATACTTCCGCAACTGCAAATACCTTCCCGGATCAAACGGGGGATATGAAGCTGGAAGGGAACATTGAATATCGTTTTGACTTATTACGTCTTTTCAACGGAAGTGTGAATCTGAAAGGCGCGACTTTCCTGGATATGGGGAATATCTGGATGATGAAAAAAGATACCCTGAGAGCTGGTTCTGAATTCAGGCTGAGTAAGCTTTATCATGACCTGGCGATTGGTACGGGAGCTGGTTTGCGCTTAGATTTTTCATTCTTCCTGATTCGTCTGGATTGGGGTGTGCCGGTGAAAGTGCCTTATTTTACAGGGAATAAGGATGGATGGTATTTGAGCGAGTGGGATCTGGGAAGTTCATCCTGGAGAAGGAATAATATTATCTGGAATGTGGCGATCGGGTATCCGTTCTAAAGCAATAAAACAGCAGGAAAAAAACGCTTACACCTCAGGTGCAAGCGTTTTTTTCCTGTTTTATAATGTCTCATTCTTTACTTTCTCAATAAAATCCTCCATTATATAAGCATCTTCCAGCTTAAACTCCCCTATCCTCGTTCTGCACAGGCTACTCATATACCCACCTACGCCTAAGGCCGCGCCAAAATCGTTCGCCAGTGAACGGATATAGGTCCCTGTACTACATTCTACCCTGAAATGCACCACCGGCAACTCTATCGAAGTAATCTCAAAAGTTTTGATAAAGATTTTTCTAGGTTCCACCTTTACTTCCACCCCTTTGCGAGCCAGCTCATAAATAGGTTTGCCATTCTGCTTAATGGCTGAGTGAATAGGCGGCAACTGCTGCAATTCCCCGACGAACTGCCGGGTAGCTGCATGAATAATTTCCGGAGTCAGTGCATCCAGTGGTTTAAAATCTGTCGGCTCCGATTCCAGGTCATAGGTAGGTGTCACAGCACCCAGGGTAAATGTACCTGTATATTCTTTTTCCTGTGCCTGCACCTCATTGATCTTCTTTGTCATCTTGCCGGTACAGCAAATGAGCAGACCGGTAGCGAGCGGATCCAGCGTGCCGGCATGACCAGTTTTAGCTTTCGTTGTATTCCTGATTTTACGCACCACATCAAAAGAAGTCCAGGTCAAAGGCTTGTTGATCAGTATAACCTGTCCTTCTTCATATTTATTTTTTACTTGTTGGTTCATGCCGCAAAGATATTTTACTATTTTCACACAATTTTCAAAACATATGTCGTTAATACAACACGGTAATGCAGACGTTAGGTATCAGCAGCAAGTTGATAACTCCGTAAACTACGTACTGCCTTTCATAGAGACTGCGATGCCCATCACGCCGGATCTCCGGATCATGGAAATCGGCTGTGGTGAAGGCGGCGTACTAATTCCTTTCCTGGAAAGAGGATGTCATTGTGTGGGTGTAGACCTCTCCGACGACAAAATTGCGCTGGGACATCAATACCTGAAGCAATATGTAGATGCAGGTCAAATGCAGCTGATCAACAAGAATATTTATGACGTTGATTTCCTGGGAGAGTTTAAACACTCTTTCGACCTCATCATCCTCAAAGATGCCATAGAGCACATTCCGGATCAGTCGAAAATCATCGGCTACCTGAAGAACCTGCTCACCCCACGGGGACAGGTATACTTTGGCTTTCCACCCTGGTACATGCCGCATGGCGGCCACCAGCAGACCTGCCAAAACAAGGTGCTGAATATGATGCCATATATTCACCTGCTGCCAAACTTCCTCTACAAAGGTTTGCTGCGTGCTTTTGGTGAGCCTCAGGGTATCATTGATGAACTGATGGAAATAAAGGATACAGGGATCTCGATCGAAAGATTTGAGAAGATTGTGAAGAAACAGGGCTACCAGATTTCTAAGAAGCAGTTTTACCTGATCAATCCAATTTACAAATACAAATTCGGGCTTAAGCCCAGGAAACAATTTGGCGCTGTTGCGGCAGTGCCTTTTGTGCGCAATTTCTTTACGACCTGCGTATACTACACCATTAAGGCTGCATAATTCCAATATGCATAAAAAAAGCCGGCAATCAGATGATTGCCGGCTTTTTTCTTTTAAAGAAGTATCTAAATTTTTTCATTCCAGATTTCCCAACTAGCCTCTGCCTGTAAAATCAGCATTTCATGTCCGTTTTTGATAGTAGCCCCACGGTCGGCACCTTTCTGTAGGAAGGCGGTGATGGCAGGGTTATAAATCAGGTCGTACAACAGGTGTTGCTCATTCAACCCTTCATACGGCAATGCCGGTGCTGCATCTACATTGGGATACATGCCCAGCGGCGTTGTATTGATGATCAGGGTATGTGTCGCGATTATACCGGCAGTAACAGCTTCGTAAGGAATAGTGCCTGCGCCTGCCTGCCGGCTTACTAACTGATAAGGGATGTGCAGCGCTTCCAGCACGAATTGTACAGCTTTGGCCGCGCCACCGGTACCCAATACCAGTGCTTTGTTGTGATGTGGTTGCAGCAAGGGTTCCAGGGAGCGCCTGAAGCCGATGGCATCGGTATTATGACCAATCTTACGGCCATTGATGAAACGGATACAATTGACCGCTTTCATTTTGGCTGCAGCAGGACTCAGCTCATCCAGGTAGGGAATCACTGCTTCCTTATAAGGAATGGTGACATTCAGGCCCTGCAGCTCTTCGCCATACTGTGCCATCAGTGGCTCCAGTTCAGTAATCGCCGGCAGGGAAAAACTGTCATACACACATCCCTGGATACCTTCTCTGGCAAACTTTTCCGCAAAGAAACCTTTTGAAAAAGAATGACTCAGGGGATATCCTATCAGACCATATACCTTCATCACTAATTATGCTTTATCTAAGTACAGGTGGAAAGTATCACCTCTCAGACCTACTCTCATTGCTTCGAGTGCAATTACTTCGGAAGGAGCCAGGTTACCCAGGTTCACGTTGCAACCGATCAGTTCCAGGAAGTACAGCTGTTGCGCTTTCTGAGGAGCTTCCCAGATGATTTTTTCAGATGGTACCTGGGTCAGGATTTCCTGTACCAGACCTTCTCTTACTTCGCCGGATCCGCGGTAGATGCCCACGTTGCCGCTTTCTCTTGCTTCAGCAATCACGTAGCTGGCACCAGCGCCCAGCTCAGCGTTCATGAGCTCGATCCATTTATAAGGAGGAATAATGTGCTCAGCGTCTTTGGAACCAACTTCGCTCAGTACAGTTGCGATTTTGGACAGCTTTTCAATATAACCACACTTTTCAGCATGAGGAATAGTGATAGAACCGTCGGATACCTCAACATGCTTGATACCATAATCCTTGATCACGCTGATAAAATCGTCGATCTGGTTACGGATAAGGAATGCTTCAAATAAAGTACCCCCGAAATAAACCGGGATACCAGCTGCCTGGTACACCTCAATTTTTTCACGCAGGTTCGGTGTCACGAATGATGTACCAAATCCCAGCTTTAAGATATCAACGTGCGGAGCCGAAATTGATAAGAAATTCTTCGCTTCCTGCACGCTCAGACCTTTGTCCATTACCATGGTCAGGCCATAATTACGCGGTTTCGCCGTACGCTCTGGAATTTGTGTCAGATTAAAATTCATTTGAAACATTTTTATCGTCTTCTTGGTTGGCATTCCAGCATACAGTCTTGCCCGACAGCCGGAACGCACGTTGGTCAGTTTTTGTTGCGGTATGGAATAGTAACTTACCCAAGATAAATATTATCTATATATAAAACCGGCGCGAAATTAACACATTCCCGGCAAACAGGCCCCAAATAAGTAATTTCTATTGAAAAACGCAAGCCCTTATCTGCTAAGTGGTTAATTATGAGTACAATTTACGTATAAAAAAAGCGCTTATACCAGCTGGTATAAGCGCTTTTTGTCCTATTTGAGAAGATTATTTATTTCTTTTCCGCACGGGTTTGTACCGGGTCACCAGTTCGAGCACACCTGGGTGTTGCAACAGGGTCGGATCGATTTCCAGCATCTTTTTCAGGTGCTTGGGTGAGTCCTGCAGGGCGTTTTCGAGCAGTAACAGGCCCTCTTTATACTGACCGGTAGCGATGCTGATGGCGGCCTTGCAATATAAGAACGCCGGCTTCTGCCCTACCTTACGGGTAGCAGCTTCGAGCTGGGAAAGGGCTTCTTCATAAAAACCTGAACGGTACAGACCGGCTATGAACTCCAGCCAGGTATTGACACTGGATGGGCGAAGGCGTACGGCTGCCAGCAGGTGTATCAGGCCCTCTTTGTTACGGTCCAGTTCCATGTAGCAGTTACCCAGCGCCATCAGGTACTCGGCATTGTTCTTATTGATTTTGATAGCACTCAGGATGGATTTAATGGCGTTTTCCCAGTTATTCTCCATCATGTAGGCCGCCCCGATCTTAAAGTACAGCTTATCGTTGCCGGGGCTCAGGTGCGATGCCTTGCGGTAGTAATACCTGGCCTGTGTATACTTCTTCTGGCGATCGTAGCAGTGACCAATGGCTTCATAGATCACATCCTCAGGCTTGGCGATCTCCAGGTGCTTTTTCAGCACATCGATGGCATCGGCATACTTGCGCAGGCGGATGTAGGCATCGCCCATATTGCGGTAAGCATAGTCGAATTTCTCATCAATGACGATGGCGTACTGATAGGCATCGATGGCCTTTTCGTATAATTTGAGACCCTGGAAAGCGGTACCCAGGTTGAACCAGGCCAGCTGATTGTAGGGGTGCTCATTGATAATGGCGGTATGCAGCCGGATACTTTCTTCGTTGCGACCGGTGAACTCTGTCCAGAAGCAGATCTTGTGAAGCGCTTCTTCGTTGTTTGGCGCATGCTCCAGCGTCATTTTCAGGCATTCGAACACTTTGTCAAACTCCTCACAGTCATCATACACATCAGCCAGTTCCAGTAGAAGTTCCGTTTTATCATCGCCGTCAAACACGCTGATCTGTTCTTCCAGGAGGGCAGCAGCCTTTTGGTGCTGGTTCATGGCCAGGTAAACGTCGGTCTGAAGGATGTAAAGATTGATATCAGTACTGTCGAGGATGGCTGCTTTTTCCAGCAAGTCCATGGCATCCTGGTATTTCTTGGACTCTATGAGTAGGTTGGCTTTTTTGAGTAGTAATGTCGAAGAGTAGGGGAACTGTTCAATAGCGATTTCGGCCGCTTGCATGGCATTGGGGAGTTCATCATGCTCATCATAGTAATCTATGATCAGTTCGAAGGAATCCTCATCAAGGAAACTGTGAGACTGTCCGGATTTCAGGTTTTCAAACTGCTGTAACAAGTCTCTTATCTCCTCAAAATCATCGTTTAAAAATGGGAAGTCTTGATTCATTAATGTAAATATAAGTATTTTTTGGTTCCTCAGGTTCGCGCCTGACAAGCATTCGCTATCCCTGAATTTTTTCCTTTGTCAGCATTAATCTTTTAACAAAATGTACAGTCAAAAGAATGTTAAAACTATCCCTACCGATGTCAGCTATTGCTACCTTTAAACGGTCAAAAATCTTGCCGTAGAATTAAGCTACAGGAATAAAGGTAAGTCTTACCTGATTATCAGCATATTTAACATAGTTTAACATAACTTTAAGAAATTTTTACTAACTTCGTTAAGGAAGTGTTATAAAATATATAAAAAAGTTTGTACATTTGTGATACAATGAAACAGATTACTACCATATTTAAGACCTTTTCATTGTCTTTTTTGTTGGCCGGTGTTATGGCTCTCGCAGCCCTAAGCGCACAAGCCAGTGATAACCTTACAAACGACAATAATAAAGACAAAGGAAAGAAGGCTGAAGAAAAGCTTTCCCTTAGCGCTATGCCTAAGGCGAACCTGAGCCTGGATGCGGGGTATCGCTTCAACGCGATCAACGCAGGCTTTAAATTGTCTGACGATAATAGTTCATGGAATTTTAAATCTACTATGACTATTAAGCAGGGTAATGTGACTTATGTATTACCTTATGCGGCTCAGATACAACAACCCTCCAACATGGGCTTCCATCATTTGCAGATTATTCTGCCGCTCCGAAAGAACTAATCACACTTGCATATAGCGCATGAAGAGCTCCGGTAGTAACCGGGGCTTTTTTATTTTAGGGCAGTTCCGGCATTGAGGCATAGGGCATCCTTTATGCCAGCCATCCCTTCCCCCCCTCTCCACCTGTGAGTTCATTAAAAAAGGCCGCGGGTGAACCACGGCCTTTTCAAATATTTCAGATATGATCAACTTCCCATCTTCGCCAGTTCTTCCCTGCTTATCTCCTTATACCCCGCCTTTGGTACATCAAAATAAGACCCGGGCACCGCATTCAAATCCACTGACACCGCCACCATCGTCATTTTTCCACCATTCTTATTCAAAATTTCAAACTGTAAGGGAATTCCCTTCAGATTCACAAACCGCCTGTTATACTGTTTATTCTCCGGAATCAGGTCCGTCGTATAGTACACCTCGAAAGTAGTACCGTCTGACAACTTAGCCGTCGCCTTCCGGCAATTATACCCTGCAATCTTCTTCGTTTCATTCCCGTCTTTGAACTGGGCGGTGGCGTACAATTTTAATTCCTTCTCATATTCTTCTTTACCCGCCCGCGTCAGGTACTTATCCCCGTGACTATTAATCAACGTCACCACCGATTCATCCTTGCTGTTAATCAGGTAGCTGATATGTACTTCTGTGAAATCTATATCAACACGGCTCTGATGGCCTTTCATGTACTGGGTAAGGGTGCCGGCTGGTATACCGGATTCTGTGCCCGTTTGACCGGCGGACTGCATGTTGTAAACGATTTTTGCATCGGACACCAGTCGCTGAGCATACGACTGGCTGGTGATGACCACCACGAATAACAAAAACGTGAAAAGAGCTTTTTGCATGACAGTAAAGTGTTTCGTATAAAAAGTTTTATCGGTTTCATACCGGAGGCCTGCACGCATTTGTCCTATTGGGATAGGGATCATTTCCATGCTCGGATTCATAGGTAATATTGAAAAAATCATACCGGATTACCATGTCAATTTCTGCCTGTCCAGGAAAGCCTGTATACCTCTCTGACAATCAGCATGTTCGCGGGTTACAGCGTTTTCTGCGGCGGCATGTTCCAGTGCTTCATCCAGTGGCAGGTCGTACACCCGGGTGATTAAGCGTTTCGTTACTTTTAACGAATTGCCCGAAGCATTGTTACAAAGATCCTCCGCTACCCTGGCAACATGGGCATCAATCTCCCCCGCAGGCACCGCCTGGGTAATTAACCCATATGTAGCAGCTTCGCCCGCGGTGATCAACCTGCCTGTTAAAAGCAGTTCCCGGGCCCTTCCCTCCCCTATCTTCCTGACAAGGAACACTGATACCAATGCAGGGATAAAGCCGATTTTAACCTCTGTATAGCCTAATTTTGCTTCAGGTACGGCATAACTCAGGTCGCAGAGTGTAACTAAGCCACAACCACCCGCAATCGCATGCCCTTCTACCTGGGCTATAATGATTTTATCATGGTAATAGATCTTTTTCATCAGCGCCATCAAAGCACGGGAATCGGCCAGATTTTCTTCTCTTGTATTCTTCTGTAATTGTTGCAGGGATTCCAGGTCCGCACCAGCGCAAAACGCCTCTCCGGAACCTTTTAATACGATCACTTTTACAGCAGGATCTTTCGCTGCTGCATCCAATGCTGCCTGCAATTCTGTTACCATTGCGGCGTTCAACGCATTGCGCTTTTCCGGACGGTGAAGTGTGAGTATCGCCACCCGGCCAGATACATCATATAGGATATGTTCGTAAGTCATTTCGATGTGATTCGCGAAGCTGGTTTCGCTGAATGAATATACTACTTTCTGCAAACTTACTTCAATCTATACCCCACACCCGCATATATACCTGTTGAACGAGGTAATCATGCACATAATCAGTGGTATTAACCCCCTTGTCAATTTTTAAAATTAGCTGCGAAAAAACGGTGTGGGTTAGCAGGCACAAAATCAGGTTAACAATTAACGTCTTCATAAGTAGAAATGGTATGTGCCTGTTTCAAATTTAAAAGAAAAACCGCTGCTGCTTTTCCGGCAGCAACGGTTTTAACATTTTCAATGGAGTTGTAACATTTAATGCACTATTGCATCTATGGCAAGGCCCACATTGCCACTCGGCATTTGTATTCTCAACAGGGCAGCAATGGTAGGTGCAATATCCGTCATGCCAGTCAGTTGATTACTTTTTCCGGGATGAATACCCCATCCCATCCAAACTAATGGAATATGTGCATCGTAAGGATACCATAAACCATGGGTTGTGCCGGTTTTTCCACCTTCTATATAACCGGGGCGAACAATGTATTGGATATCACCGCTTCTTTTGGCATTGTACCCGTTTATGAGCATATTTCTCAATGGTGCAGGAATAATAGTGGTCATCAGGTCAGACAATGGAAATGCATTTGCAATTGCGGTATCTTTCAATAATTCCTTTGCTGCTGCTTCGGCAATTTCCTTTACAGATTTACCTGCTTTTTCAATGCCTTCATGATCGAGGTAGAGCTGATAGTTGCTGGCACCAATCACTGCTTTTGCCACACCGAAACGTTCTTTTACCAAAGCATTGATTTGTTTGATAGCTGGCCCTAAGCTCCAGCTGCCACCAGGTAATTTATTTTCTCTTGAAAACCCTGGTACATGTGCTACACCATGATCTGCAGTCAGGAACACCAGGTACTGGCCTTTGCCCACAGTTGCATCCAGGAATTTGAAAAAGGCAGCGAGGTCCTTATCCAGTCGAAGGTAGGTATCTTCTGCCTCAACAGAATTAGGGCCATACTGGTGACCTACATAATCAGTGGAGGAAAGGCTCACCGTAAGCATATCGGTGACCCCGTTATTTCCTAAACGGTAAGCATTCACCGCTTTCTGGGCAAAAGCCAGGGTCATGGTATTGCCATAGGGCGTACCGGCGATTCCCTTGTTGGCATTTGCGCTCAAATCATGCGGGAATACAGGATTTGCACCTTCATAAGCTTTATCATCCCCGGCACTCTGTGCATAAGTTTCGATGGGGAACAAGGTATTCCATGGCTGCGCCAGATATTGTGCCGGCCATTTTTCTCTGTTATAATTTTCTACCCAGTCAGGCAGGCGGTTCATGTAGTAAGAACTGGTGATCCAGTTGCCGGTACCCCCATCATACCAATAAGCGGCAGTAGCGCTATGCCCTGCAGGCAGAATGGAGCCCCTGTCTTTGATGGCCACCCCTACCACTTTACTTTTGAAATTGGTAGCGAGTTGCAGTTCATCGCCGATGGTCGTCACCTGCATATTCTCCGGACTCATTTTTCCGGCGCTGGAAGTACTGCCTACTGTGTTCACCGTGCTATCTTCCGCACAATAAACATCCCTGTTCAGGGCCGGGCTAAACCATTCATTGCCTACAATACCATGCACGGCAGGTACGGATCCGGTATAAACACAGGTATGACCAGCAGCCGTAACTGTTGGAGTATAATTAATTAACGTATTTTCGCAGGAGAATCCTTCCCGCAACAGCCGTTTAAAGCCACCATCACTATAACGGTTGTTAAAGCGATACAGGTAATCCCAGCGCATTTGATCTACCACAATGCCAACTACGAGTCTGGGACGACCTGAAAGCGGCGTGGCCGGTTTATCCCAGATACTTGTCTGGCCAGGTTTGGGAGAAGTGGCTTTTTGGCCGCTTACCTGGTTAAAAAAGACACAATTAACCGTAACCAATGCTATCGTTAAAATCTTCGGGCTGAGAATTCTTTTATACATTATTATTTTTTAACATTTTAAAATGTAACCCAAGTTTACAAAAACTAATATTTTAATACCTTTGTGGCAAATTTAAAACAAGCACTATTAATCATTATTTAACATATGGATATATTCGAGAAACTGCTGAAACACATGGGCCCTATCGGGGAGCACTCAGACAGAGCCCACGGTTATTTCGCATTCCCTAAGCTGGAAGGCGAAATTGGTCCCCGTATGAAGTTCCGGGGCAATGAAAAAATCGTTTGGAGCCTGAACAACTACCTCGGTCTGGCTAACCACCCCGAGGTACGTGCTACAGATGCCAAAGCAGCAGCGGATTTCGGTCTTGCCATGCCAATGGGAGCCCGTATGATGAGTGGTAACACCAACTATCACGAGAAGCTGGAAAAAGAATTATCCGATTTCATGGGCAAGGAAGACACAACGCTCCTTAACTATGGTTACCAGGGTATTATGAGTGCCATCGATGCAGTATGCGGTCGCCGTGACGTGATCGTATACGATGCTGAGTGCCACGCCAGTATCATCGACGGTCTGCGTTTACACCAGGGTCACCGTTATGTGTTCAAGCACAACGACATCGAAGACCTGGAAAAACAACTGAAACGTGCTGAAGACCTGATCAAAGGTACCTCTGGTGGTATCCTCGTGATCACTGAAGGTGTATTCGGTATGGCCGGTGACCAGGGTAAACTGAAAGAAATCGCTGCCCTGAAAGACAAGTATGAGTTCCGCTTCCTGGTAGATGATGCTCACGGTTTTGGTACAATGGGTAAAACCGGTGCCGGTACTGGTGAAGAACAGGGTGTTCAGGACAAAATTGACCTGCTGTTCAATACCTTCGCTAAATCCGGTGCTTCTATCGGTGCTTTCATCAGCGGCGAAAAGCAGATCATCAACTACCTGCGTTACAACATGCGCTCCCAGATCTTCGCAAAATCAGTTCCATTGCCACTGGTAATTGGTCACCTGAAGCGCGTAGAACTGATGCGTCAGCATCCTGAACTGAAAGCTAAGCTTTGGTCTAATGTAAACAAATTACAGTCTGGCCTGAAAGAGCGTGGCTTCGACATCGGTAGCACTAACTCTCCGGTTACGCCTATCTACCTGCAGGGTGATATTCCTGAAGCAACTGCAATGTGCCTGGACCTGCGTGAGAATTACAATGTATTCTGCTCCATCGTGGTGTACCCTGTAATTCCTAAAGGCCAGATCATCTACCGCCTGATTCCAACTGCAGCTCATAACGATGAAGATATCGAGCTGACACTGAAAGCATTCAGCGAAACGAAAGAAAAGCTGGATAAGAAGGTGTATAAAGTAGCTGAAATCCCAATGGTATAAGCTATTAGCATATAATTTAAAAGGCCGGATCACTACGTGATCCGGCCTTTTTTAATGCTTTAAAAACAAGGGAGCCCTCCGTTGTAACACGGAGGGCTCCTCTACAAATCTTTCTTTCTCACTAGGTGTAAATCACTTAGCTTTCATTAGGACATGGTAAGTAGAACAATTGGTTTTCATAGAATGGGAATCAATAAGACTCCTGGATATTTTTATACTAAAAAGCCCCTGACAACCGGACTTGTATTTTGCATCTCTCTAAATCAAAAATAGTCTACATATGGTAATATAAATTCACACGAAGATGCTATTTTGTTAATGAGTTGTTAAAGTAAATACAACGTACAATAAAACGCCTTTTTTCGGCAAACGGGCCACCAGCAAGGATTTAGTAATTCAACTACTTTTTATAAGTGTATGATGAACAGCTTAAAAAGAGAAAAGGTGTAACATAACACCCATGTGGGATATATGTTACACCTCATATGCTTTAAAAGCTGCTTACTTATGCTAAATTAGCTTCGATAGCAGCATCATACTGCTGTTTCCACTGGCTTACTTTACCCCAGTCGTCGCCATCTACCACTACATGCTCACCTTTCACAGTACCGATCTTCTCGTACCTTACAGAGTATTCGGTCGCATCCACCAGTCCATGGAGCAAGGCTTCGAATTTCTCTTTATCCTCAGGTCTTACTGTGACTACGGCACGGCTCTGGCTCTCACCGAACAGGTAGGCATCTTTACGGAAGTTTGCATTGGTGTGAACGTCGAAACCTAATCCGCTGCTCATAGCACTTTCCAGCAGGGTAATGAACAGACCACCTTCGCTCACATCGTGTGCGGACTGAATCAGGCCCGCTTTATTCAGTTTGGAGATAGCTGTCTGCAGCTGTGCTTCTTCTTCCAGGTTGAAGTGAGGAACAGGACTGAATTCGATGCCGATCAGTTTATGCAGGTATTCGGAGCTATTGATATCATTACGGCTACGGCCCAGCAGGTACACCAGGTGACCCGCTTCTTTGAAGTTGAGGGTCAGACGGTCTTCGATGCTATCCAGGATGCCCAGCATACCGATGGTAGGCGTAGGATATACAGCGCCTTCCGGAGACTGGTTATAGAAGCTCACATTTCCACCTGTAACAGGGGTGTTGAACTTACGGCAGGCTTCACCCATACCTTTAATAGCGTGTACGAACTGGTAGTATACTTCAGGATCGTAAGGGTTACCGAAATTCAGGCAGTTTGTAATGGCTACCGGCTCACCACCACTACAAACGATGTTGCGGGCAGCTTCGGCTACAGCGATCTGACCACCGATATGAGGGTCAGCATATACAAAACGGCTGTTACAGTCGGTAGTTAGCGCCAGCACTTTCTTCGTGCCCTTTACGGTTACGATAGCGGCATCACTTGGCGCATTGGTACTGGCGTTAGCAGCACCTACCATGCTGTCATACTGGGTATAGATCCAGCGTTTGGAAGCGATGTTAGGCAGCTTTACCAGCCTTTCTGCAGCAAATTGTGCATGCAGGGTATCCGGAATATTCTGGATATTGAAGGCTTTGATTTTTTCGAAGTAAACAGGCTCAGTATAAGCACGGTGATATTGAGGAGCACCACCACCCAGCACCAGGCTTTCCGCAGGTACATCAGCTTCCAGCACGTCGTTCATATAGAACTTCAGTGATTTGTCGGTAGTCACTTCACCAATCTGCACGCAATGCAGGTCCCATTTCTCAAATATTTCCAGCACTTTGGCCTCCTGGCCTTTGTGCAATACGATCAGCATTCTTTCCTGGCTTTCGCTCAGCAGCATTTCCCATGCTTTCATGTTCTGCTGGCGGGTAGGTACCTTATCCAGGTGGATAATCATACCATGTTCTCCCTTCGCACTCATTTCTGCGGTAGAACAGGTGATACCGGCAGCACCCATGTCCTGCATACCTACCAGCGCACCGGTTGGAATGATCTCGAGACATGCTTCCAGCAGTTTCTTTTCCTGGAACGGATCACCTACCTGTACGGAAGGCAGATCTTCCACGCTGTCTTCAGTGATGTTCGCACTGGCAAAAGATGCGCCACCTATTCCATCTTTCCCTGTTGCAGAACCTACGATGAATACAGGATTGCCGGCACCATATGAAGTAGCGGAAACAGTCTGGCCCACTTTTACAACCCCTACGCTCATCGCGTTTACAAGAGGGTTAGTATTATAGCAATCTTCGAAGTAGGTTTCACCAGCCACGGTAGGCACACCGAAACAGTTGCCATAATGGCCTATACCGTGCACAATACCTTTCAGGAGGTGTTGTGTCTTCTTATCATTCAGGTTGCCAAAACGCAGGGAGTTCAGCGCAGCAATAGGACGGGCTCCCATTGTAAAGATATCACGGTGAATACCACCTACACCGGTAGCAGCACCCTGGAATGGTTCGATGGCGGAAGGGTGGTTATGTGATTCGATTTTGAATACACAGGCATAACCATCACCAATGTCCACAAGACCTGCATTCTCTTCACCTGCTTTTACCAGCAGGCGTTCACCTTCGCGGGGCAGTGTTTTTAACCACACGATGGAGTTTTTGTAGCTGCAATGTTCACTCCACATTACAGAATACATACTCAGTTCAGTGAAGTTTGGAGTACGGCCAAGGATGTTCTTTATGCGCTCAAATTCGTCTGCTGTAAGGCCCAGCTGTTCTGCTGTTTCAACGGTTGTCTGGGAGAACTTATCTGGAGTTTCTACGGAAGTTTGCATGTAACAAGATGTATGAGTACGACATTAAAATAGAAGATACAAACCTACAGGTTTTCCATCAATTGACAAGGAATACCGAGGTTGGCAGCTAGCAATTTTAACTGCAAATTACATACCGTGGTAAAAATACTACGTAAGTAATACCGGTTTAAAACATCCCTTTTTCGCCTCACTACTGAAGTAAAAAAGCCTATTTAAAACATTATCATTTTTTAAATATATCAGTTTCACGTAAGCTCGCCCCCTTTTTTTTGACCAAAAATCAAAATAATTAACCTTTATGGGCTAAAAATGTAATTTTTTAGTTAAAATCAATTTAATTCTTGCTTATGTAAGCTCAACTGCGTTCTTTTGTGTAAAATTATTTACAGCATGCAATCGTTACGCTTCACCGCGCTGGAAAACCTTTCTGGCGTTGATCTAAAAATCACTTCCGAAGCACTTACCGGTAACAAGATCACCGAAGTGTTCGGCAGCAATGTATTCGCAGGAAAAGCAATGAGGGAAAGCCTGAGTGATGAGGCTTACAAGAGCCTGATGAACTCTATCAAGGCTGGCACCAAAATCGAACGTAAAATGGCTGAGCAGATCGCATCTGGTCTGAAAGCCTGGGCTATGAAAAAAGGAGTTACCCACTACACACACTGGTTCCAACCATTAACTGGTACTACTGCTGAAAAACATGACTCTTTCTTCACCCTGAAGAGTGATGGTACCCCCCTGGAAACATTTGACGGCGATGCCCTGGTACAACAGGAGCCTGATGCTTCTTCTTTCCCTAATGGTGGTCTGCGTGCTACTTTCGAAGCTCGCGGTTATACTGCATGGGATCCTTCCTCTCCTCCATTCATCCTGGAACAGGGATTTGGTAAGACACTTTGCATTCCTACTATATTCGTTTCATACACCGGTGAATCACTGGACTACAAAGCTCCTTTGCTGAAAGCATTATCTGCTATCGACAAAGCTGCCGTAGACGTATGTAACTATTTCGATAAAAACGTTACCAAAGTTACTCCTACCCTGGGTTGGGAACAGGAATACTTCCTGGTTGACGAAAACCTGGCAAACGCTCGTCCTGACCTGGTTATGACTGGTCGTACCGTAGTTGGTCACGCACCTTCCAAAGGTCAGCAGCTGGAAGACCATTACTTTGGTTCTATCCCTGAGCGTGCTTACGCTTTCATGCGTGATTTCGAACTGGAATCATACAAACTGGGTATTCCGCTGAGAACCCGTCACAACGAGGTAGCTCCTTCTCAGTTTGAGTGTGCTCCAATCTTCGAAGAAGTAAACATCGCAGTTGACCACAACTCCCTGCTGATGGACGTGATGAACAAGGTTGCTAAACGTCACAAACTGAAATGCCTGCTGCACGAGAAACCATTCGCTGGTATCAACGGTTCAGGTAAGCACAATAACTGGTCTATGGCTACCGATACCGGCGTTAACCTGCTGGCTCCTGGTAAGACTCCAAAGACTAACCTGATGTTCCTGACTTTCTTCGTTAACACGATCAAAGCGGTTCATGACTATGCTGACCTGATGAGAGCTTCCATTGCTTCTCCAAGCAATGACTTCCGTCTGGGCGCAAATGAGGCACCTCCTGCTATTATCTCCGTATTCTCAGGTAAATACCTGTACGATGTACTGCAGGAAGTTAAAACCCGTGTGAACAACAAGTTCGATGAGCAGGATGAAGCTATCCTGAAACTCGACCTGCACCGTCACATTCCAGAACTGATGCTGGACAACACTGACCGTAACCGTACTTCTCCGTTTGCCTTCACTGGTAACAAGTTCGAGTTCCGCGCTGTAGGTTCTTCTGCTAACTGTGCTTCTGCAATGACTGTGTTGAACACAATCGTGGCTAAAACACTGGCTAACTTCAAGGTTGAAGTAGATGCCCTGATCGAGAAAGGCGAGAAAAAAGAGATTGCGATTATGCAAACTCTTAGAAAATATATTGTAGATTCGGAGAAAGTTTTATTCGAAGGCGACGGTTATAGCGAAGAGTGGGAAAAAGAAGCTGAAAGAAGAGGTCTCGCAAACGTGAAGACAACTCCTCAGGCACTGGATGCTTTCGTAACTGAGAAATCTACTAAACTGTTCACAGAAGTAGGTATCTACACAGAGAAGGAACTGCATGCACGTCATGAAATCCTCCTCGAAGACTACGTGAAGAAGGTACAGATCGAAGCCCGTGTTATAGGCGACCTGGCTACCAACACGATCCTGCCTTCAGCAATCTCCTATATGAATAGTCTGATCACGAACATCCGTGGTCTGAAAGAAATAGGTTTAGGCGATGCAGCTGTTAAAGCGCAAACCCAGATTGCTAACAAAATAGCTGAACATGTTAACGTCATCAGTGAGAATGTACAGGCTATGATTGAAGCGCGCAAAGTAGCTAACAAGGTTACTGACAGCCGCCAGAAAGCTATAGATTATTGTGATAAAATTAAGCCGTACTTTGATGTGATCAGATACCACTCCGACAAACTGGAGTTCCTGGTAGATGACAAACAATGGGCACTGCCTAAGTACAGAGAGCTGCTTTTCTTGCGATAAAACCGTAAGATTGTTTTGGTGTATGATTAGCCCCGGGTATTTACCCGGGGCTTTGTGTTTTTAGGGGGATTTTTAAACCTGGCAGATTGGATTACAGGGAATAAAAAAATCCCGGCAGTTTGCACCACCGGGATCACTATCTAAGATTATTATTTTAAACCAGTTTGAACGTCTCCGTGAACTTGGTTGTAAAATTACCTTTTCTGAAATCTTCATTTCTCATCAGCTGCTGATGGAAAGGAATAGTCGTCTTCACACCTTCAATTACAAACTCGCTCAGTGCTCTTTCCATAGTGTTGATCGCTTCTTCTCTCGTCTGTGCGATAGTGATCAGCTTAGCCACCATAGAATCGTAATAAGGAGGAATTACATAACCGGCATAGATATGAGAATCCACTCTCACCCCATGACCACCCGGAATATGCAGGGTTGTAATCTTACCCGGAGAAGGACGGAAATCGTTGTATGGATCTTCCGCGTTGATACGACACTCAATTACGTGCATCTCAGGCATGTAGTTCTTTCCTGAAATAGGAATACCAGCTGCAATCTTGATCTGCTCCTTGATAAGGTCGAAATTGATTACTTCTTCCGTCACACCATGTTCTACCTGGATACGAGTGTTCATCTCCATGAAGTAGAAATTCCTGTGCTTATCCACGAGGAACTCAATGGTACCTACGCTTTCGTAGTTGATAGCTGCCGCAGCTTTGATAGCCGCTTCACCCATCTTCTCACGCAGCTCAGGTGTCATGAACGGAGAAGGAGACTCTTCAACAAGCTTCTGGTGACGACGCTGGATAGAACAGTCACGCTCACTCAGGTGACATACTTTACCATACTGGTCACCAGCTACCTGGATTTCAATATGCCTTGGCTCTTCCACGAATTTCTCCATGTAGATACCATCGTTATTGAATGCCGCGCGGGCTTCATTTTTTGCCATGTTGTATGCGTTCTCGAGCTCCTCATCTTTCCATACCACACGCATACCTTTACCACCACCACCAGCAGTTGCTTTCAGGATGATAGGCAGGCCCATTTCTTTTGCCAGGGTCCTTGCTTCTTCCAGGCTTTGTAATAAACCGCCGGATCCAGGAATAACCGGCACACCCGCTGCGATCATGGTTTCTTTAGCTGTCATCTTATCCCCCATCTTACGGATCATCTCCGGAGTGGGACCGATAAATTTAATACCGTGTTCTCCACAGATCTCCGCAAAACGCGCGTTTTCAGCCAGGAATCCATAACCCGGATGGATTGCATCCGCATTCGTGATTTCAGCTGCCGCCATTAAGTGGGGAATATTCAGATATGATTCACTGCTCTGCGGCTTGCCTATACATACCGCCTCATCAGCGAACTTCACATGAAGGCTGTCCTTGTCAGCAGTAGAATAAACAGCCACCGTTTTGATGCCCATTTCTTTACAGGTACGTATGATACGTAAGGCAATCTCTCCACGGTTGGCAATCAATATTTTCTTAAACATGTTTTTTCGATAGGTTAAAGAAAAAAGTTAATAAGCCTAAAAGGTTGGAACATTATGAAGCAGGGGGTACCCTACAGTAGCTCATAATATTCCAACCTTTTAACTAAACAATTTTATGGTTCTACCAGGTACAGTGGCTGATCATATTCTACAGGAGATGCGTCATCTACCAGTATTTTTACGATTTTACCACTTACCTCACTTTCAATCTCGTTGAAAAGTTTCATCGCCTCAATAATACATACCACTTTGCCTGGAGACACCTCGTCACCTACATTCACAAAGGAAGGTTTGTCAGGACCAGGGCTGCGGTAAAATGTACCGATCATAGGAGATTTGATGGTTACCAGGTTGTCTGCTTTTACATCAGCAGCTGGTTTTTGTGCTTCAGCAGCCGGAGCTGATACAGGTGCCTGCACGGCAGCAACTGCCTGAGGAACTGCCTGTACAGGCGCTGCCATAGTTGGAACGGCAATAACCTGCTGAGTTTCGTTATCCTTTTGCTTTATTGTAATCTTAAACTTGTCCTGCTCAATGCTCAGTTCGCTGATGTTGGATTTGTTGACCATCTTGACCAGCTCCTGAATCTGTTTAAAATCCATGTAGACAGTTTTTGGTTTAGAAATGCTTGAAGTAGATATATAATTGGATGGACTAAAACTATTCTTTTACGCGCTCAATGTACTCACCAGTTTTGGTGTTTACTCTGATCAGTTCTCCTTCATTTACGAACAGAGGAACATTCACTGTTGCGCCACCTTCTACAGTAGCAGGTTTCAGCGTACGGGTAGCTGTATCACCCTTTAAACCTGGCTCAGAATACGTTACTTTCACCACGATTTTATCCGGTAATTCCACGCTCATTGGCTGCTCGGTTTCCGTATTAATGCTCACTTGAACCTCCTGGCCTTCTTTCAGGAACTGAGGTGCATCGATCAGGTTTTCGCCAAGGGCGATCTGCTCGAATGTCTCGTTGTCCATGAAGTTGTAACCACTATCGTCCTGATATAAGTATTGGAATGTTTTCTTCTCAACACGCACAGGGAAGATGTTATCACCGGAGTTCCAGGTATGCTCGATGGAACGGGTGTTGTCAACACCTTTCAGCTTCGCCCATACTTTAGCAGCAGCACGGGCTGTTTTATTCTGACCAAACTCTACAACAGAATAAAGGCTGTTATCCAGCTTTATAATCAATCCTGTTCTGATATCTGCAGTGGTTGCCATAAAAAGGACACTTAATTTAAAGTTAAAAATTTACGTTAAGGATTGCAAAAGTAATCATTCTGGTAAAACCCAAAACCCATTGCTTCCTAATTTGTTTTAGTGTATTTAGAGACCTAACGTTACCTATTATTTTTTTTAGGAATGCAAACATAATGTAAGGGAAGGTAATCTAGTAATTTTTTTATAAAAAATTGGAAAAGTAAGCGTTTTGAGCCCATTTTAAGCCTTTTTAAGGCCAGAAAAACATCATTTTTAATGTATGAGGCCGGTTTTCCCGGTCATGTAAATGGGCCTTTGCCATATGCTTAAATTCGATACCTTTAGCGGTAATATTATTTTCAAATCAAAGAGTTATATGAAGCACTATCTGATTGTACTATTGTTATGTCTGCCAGCCTTGATGAATGCACAATCCAACAAAACTACCCAGGCACCCGCCGCAGCCGCCAAGGATCAACCTCCTTACCTGCAGTTTCCCACACCACCCGCCTTTCAGTATACCCTGCCCGATGGAAAAGTAATTACCAAGAAGGACCTGAAAAAGAACGTAAAAACCCTGGTTTTCGTTTTTAGCGTGGATTGTGACCATTGCAAACACCTGACAGAAGAAATGCTCAAAAACATCGACAAGTTCAAAAAAGCCCAGATCCTGATGGTAACCCCGTTCAAACGGGAATTGATGAAAGAATATTATGACCACTATAATATTAAGAACTACCCGAACATCACCATGGGCAGTGAACCTACCCGCCAGATCATGTATTTCTACAACCTCCACTACTTCCCCGGCCTCTTTATCTACGACAGGAAAGGTCAGTTTGTGAAAGGTTTTGAAGGTACTGCGAAGATCGAAGATCTGGTTGAACTCCTGAAGTAGTGCAAAACTGCTTCAGCGGGCAGTGATACATTTGTTCATCCTCATATTCTTCACCTTTAAATAAAAAACATACGATGAAAGTTACTGTTGTAGGAGCTGGCAATGTAGGCGCAACCTGTGCTAATGTGCTGGCCCACAGAGATTTTTTACAGGAAGTCGTGTTATTGGACATTAAGGAGGGAACAGCTGAAGGGAAAGCGCTGGATTCATGGCAACAAGCACCGATTGACTATTACAGCACAAGAATATCGGGGGTGACGAATGACTATGAGCGAACAGCCGGTAGCGATGTGGTTGTGATTACGTCGGGACTCCCCCGCAAACCAGGTATGAGCCGCGATGACCTGATCAACACCAATGCCAATATCGTAAAGTCTGTAACAGAGAATATCTCACAATATTCCCCTGATGCAATCATCATCGTAGTTAGTAACCCACTCGATGTAATGACGTATTGCGCTTACCTCACCGCCGGCAAAGACAGCAGCAAAGTGTTCGGTATGGCCGGTATCCTCGATACCGCCCGCTACCGCGCCTTCCTCGCTGAAGAAATTGGCTGCTCGCCCAAAGACATTCAGGCCATCCTCATGGGAGGTCATGGCGATACCATGGTCCCCCTCCCCCGCTACACCACCGTATCAGGTATTCCTGTTACCGAACTGGTTGCTCCCGACAAACTCGAAGCCATCATCCAGCGCACCAAAGTAGGTGGCGGCGAAATTGTAAACCTCCTGGGCACCTCCGCATGGTACGCACCCGGCGCTGCTGCCGCCCAGATGGTAGAAGCTATCCTGAAAGACGAAAAACGCATCTTCCCCTGCTGCGCATGGCTCTCCGGACAATATGGCCTCAAAGACATCTACCTCGGTGTACCAGTGATACTGGGTAAAAACGGTATCGAAAAAATTATAGAACTACAATTAAACCAAAACGAAACTGAACTGCTCAAATCTTCCGCCGATCACGTAAAAGAAGTGATGGACGTACTTGACAATATGAAAGTTGTAGCCTGATTCCACTTATTAACAATCTTTAAATTGGCCTTCCGCCAGACCCACACATCAAAAAATCGCTTCTGTCCCAGACAAAAGCGATTTTTTTTATTTACCACTCAATTAAGTGCCTGCGTTTATTTTCCCTTTCCTATACATAATTGAATTATCGTATTTTTAAGCCGATATACGCGCACTTATGTCAAATATAGAAAAACTGATCTCGCAAAAAAGTTGGACCAGCGAGTATAACAAAGGGTTAATAGGTCTCATCTTCGTAGGCAACTGGCTGGTTTCCCGTCACCAGCATTTCTTTAAAAAGTTTGACATCACCATGCAGCAGTATAACATCCTTCGCATCCTGCGGGGACAGCATCCTAAAGCAGCTAATATCAACACTTTGAAAGAAAGGATGCTGGACAAAATGAGCGACGTTTCCCGCCTCGTGGAACGCCTCAGGAAAGCTGGTCTGGTAGAAAGAAAAGCAAGTGAAATTGACCGTCGTGCGGTAGATGTCATGATCACTCCCAAAGGCCTCGCACTCCTCGAAGAAGTCGATGTCGACCTTCCTGCACTGGAAGATTCTCTGAACCTGTCGCTTACGGAAGACGAAGCGAAACAACTGAATGTACTGTTGGATAAAATCCTAATGAGGTATTAATCCACAAAAAAGCCCGGATGAGTGAGTATTGATACTCATTACATCCGGACTTTTTTTTATTATCTATTCAAGTATTAAATCGTCTCCATATAATTCAGATCCTTCCCAAAGGTCTCCGGCACCAGGTAAGATGCCAGTAACCCCAACCCAATCGTCACCACACCTACTATCCCCGCACTGGTCAGGTAACTGAATGAATGCTGTAACCAGCCAAACAACATCGTGATCAACACCAGCATGCCCCTCGCAAAGTTAGGTACCGTAATCGCCACCGTAGCCCGCAGGTTCGTACCAAAACTCTCCGCCGCAATCGTAACGAAAATTGCCCAGAACCCTACACTGAAACCTAACAGGAAACATATGGTGAAGAAGAATGCCTTGCCGGTACCCGATTGGTGCAGGTAAACTGCCGTACAAACAGTCGTAAGCAGGAGGAATAAAATCATGACCTTTCGCCTGCTTTTCCACAACTGGCTCACCCAGCCCGTGACAAAGTCGCCCAGTACCAGCCCCGCATAGCAAAATGCAATCGCATCGCCCGGAGCTATCGGGTCCTTAACCCCCATTTCAACTGCAAACTTATTGGAAAATGCTACCAGGATGCCTACCACAAACCAGGTCGGCGTACCCAGCATAATACATTTCAGGTATTTTATAAAGCGCTCCCGGTTATTGAGCAGGGCAAAGATATTCCCCCGCTTTACCGCATTGTCCGTAGCTGCCGCATGGAACATACCGGATTCCATTACACTGATTCTCAATAATAACAACACTAATCCCAGACCTCCACCAATGAAGTAACAATAGCGCCAGTCAGGCACCAGCTTCGCAATCAGGTTCGCCGCTATCGCGCCGGATACCCCCACAGTAGCTACGATCATGGTACCATATCCCCTCTTTTCTTTTGGCAGGATCTCCGCCACCAGGGTAATACCAGCACCGAGTTCACCAGCCAGACCTACCCCGGCTACAAAGCGCCAGAAAGAATAAGCGGCTGTCGTCTGCACAAAACCATTGGCAATGTTGGCCACCGAATACAATAGAATGGAACCGAACAAAACCCGGAGCCTTCCCTTCTTATCAGCGATGATTCCCCACATGATACCGCCCAACAGCAGGCCTATCATCTGGATGTTCATCAGCCAGACCCCTATCCCCTTGTCAATCTCATCCTGTGATATACCCAGAGATTTCAGGCTGGGCACCCGTACTATGGTAAATAGTAATAAGTCGTAGATATCTACGAAATAGCCCAATGATGCCACCAATACGGCAACATTGAAAATTGTGGAACTTTTCGAGTCTGGTTTCATGAGGATTTTAAAGATAATTATTCATTCACATGTTAGTCAACATGCGGTGGCGAAGCATGCTTTGGTTTACTGAAAAACAGTTTGATGATCACTGGTAAGGTAGTAATAAGAATCAATATAATCACAATCAGTTCCAGGTGTTCTTTCAAAGATGGGAAAGCCTTGTCCAGATAATGACCGGCCAGCATCATTGAAAATACCCAGGTAAAAGAGCTGATAATATTAAAGAACATAAATTTCTTCCTGTCCATTCCCACAATACCTGCTACGATAGGGGCAAATGTACGGATGATAGGCAGGAACCTTGCCAGGAAGATGGCACCACCGCCATGCTTGTCATAAAACTCCTTCGCCTGGTACAGGTGCTTTTTCTTGAAGAGTAAGGTGTCTTTCCGGCTAAATAAAAGCGGCCCGGACTTACGCCCAAACCAAAAACCTACAAAATTGCCCAGCACACCGGCAACGGCAATCATCACCATTATAAAAAAGAATGGAACATCATAAAAAGCATTACTCAACAATCCACCATAAATACCCGCTACAAATAACAGGGAATCACCAGGTAAAAAGAACCCTACAAATAAACCTGTCTCCGCGAAAATTATAATCAGTAACAAATACAATCCCCCATGGTTAATAATCCATTCCGGGTTAATGAGGTGCTTAAATAGTTCTATAAACTGGTCCATATGCTTTGAATAATCTCCACTAATTTAAGGTCTTGCCCTGCGGAATCGCCGCGGAAGCAAAATAAGGATTTAAACGTTATATCAATGTTATAGTTCTGGATTGGTCCGTGGTGCTGCCAGTGCCCCCTCCCATTTGGACACTACCCCGGTTGCCATGGCATTCCCAATCACGTTGGTGGCAGAACGGCCCATATCCAACAAGTGGTCTACCCCCAGCAATAACAATAAACCTTCGTCAGGAATCTTAAACATTGACAGGGTACCGGCTATCACTACCAGCGATGCCCTTGGTACACCTGCAATTCCCTTACTGGTAATCATCAATACCAGCAACATGGAAAACTGCTGCTCAATACCCAGGTGCATATCATATGCCTGGGCTATAAAGAGGCTGGCAAACGTCATATACATCATAGAACCATCCAGGTTGAAGGAATAACCCAGTGGCAATACAAAGCTCACTATACGGTTATCAGCTCCGAATCCTTCCAGTTCTTCCATCACCTTCGGATAGGCAGCCTCGCTACTTGCAGTGCTAAATGCCAGCAATACCGGATCTTTTATTCTTTTCAGCAGGTCCAGTCCACGCTTTCCCAATATCAGGCAACCTACCCCTGCCAGTACAATCCACAGGCAGGCAAGACCTGCGTAAAACTCACTGATAAATATGCCATAAGTTCTCAGGATTCCCGCTCCCTTCTCAGCTATCGTAGCAGCCATAGCACCAAATACTGCAAAAGGGGCAAAGTTCATCACATAGCCCGTTACTTTCAGCATGATGTGCGCTACACTATCCAGGAACTTAATTACTATCTGGCCCATTTCTCCTATTGCAGCTGTTGCCACACCAAAGAACAGGGCGAATATTACAATCTGCAGGATCTCGTTGTGTGCCATCGCATTTACAACACTATCCGGAAATACATGCTCGAAAAAACCTCTCAGGGTCATGTCTGCTGCCTTGATACCAGATTCCGCATGCTTATCTACCAGGTGCATATCAGCCCCAGGTTTCAGTATGTTGACGAGAATCAGCCCCAGGAACAGGGAAACAAAAGTAGCCGAAATGAACCATAACATGGTCTTACCCCCAATACGGCCTACAGCCTTGATATCACCCAGCTTGGCGATACCTACTACGAGCGTGGTAAATACCAGCGGAGCAATAATCATTTTTACAAGGCGAAGAAAAACACTGGTCAGTATCGATATATTTTCCACGAACTTTCCAATAGTAACTTGCCCACCATCTTTACCCGAATAAGCAATATTCACCAAATAACCTGTCAATATCCCCAATACCATTGCTAAAAATATGTAGAAGGTAAGGCGGTTGGATTTCTTCATGCAGCGGCACTTTTTATATTAAGAAATTGTATAAACTGACTAAAATCCCCCAAAAATAATGCTGTTGAGCTAAAGTTGTGTGTCATTTTATAAAATTGATGCCTATATTTGGCGATCTGTAATGAATTGAAACAACAAATTACTAAACCATTCAAACGTCAACCACAATAGACATACAGTATGGGCAAACTTTTTGTAAAAAAGCCTCTCTCCATTTTATTATCAGAAGCATCTGAATCGGACAAAGGACTTAAACGCACGCTGGGCGCAGGTTCCCTGATT
Organism: Chitinophaga silvisoli; assembly: GCF_003412465.1. GTDB lineage: Bacteria > Bacteroidota > Bacteroidia > Chitinophagales > Chitinophagaceae > Chitinophaga > Chitinophaga silvisoli. The sequence continues at coordinate 225,118 of NZ_QTJV01000001.1, read as the reverse complement.
GCATTGGGCATTGGTGCCATCATTGGTGCAGGCCTCTTCGTAAGAACAGCAGCTGCTGCCGGACAACACGCCGGACCCGCAGTTGTCTTCTCATTTATCATTGCAGCTGCAGGTTGTGCTTTAGCAGGTTTATGCTACGCAGAATTTGCCTCTATGATCCCTATCGCTGGTAGTGCTTATACCTACTCTTATGCCACTATGGGTGAATTTATTGCCTGGATCATCGGCTGGGATCTCGTGCTGGAATATGCACTGGGTGCCGCTACTGTGGCCATAGGCTGGGCGCAGTATCTGAATAAACTATTGGAAAAAACAGTCGGATGGACCGTCCCCTACCAATGGTGTCACAGTCCTTTCGAAACATCTGATGCAGGTGTACATGGTATCATGAACATCCCTGCTATCTTCATTCTGCTGTTGCTGAGTTTACTGCTCATACGCGGTATCGAAGGTTCTGCAATTGTGAATAACATCATCGTTATCGCTAAAGTAGCTATCGTAATCCTGATCATCCTCCTTGGCTGGCAGTTCATCAATCCGGTGAACCATACTCCATTCATGATCCCTGAAAATGCGGGTACTGTAACTATGCACAATGGTACGGTCGTCGATTATTCGAAGTACGGGTTCCATGGTATATCAGGGGTCTTGCGGGGAGCAGGTGTAGTATTCTTTGCATTTATTGGTTTTGATGCAGTATCTACCGCTGCACAGGAAACTGTAAATCCTAAGCGCAATATGCCTATAGGTATCCTGGTTTCCCTGTTCGTATGTACTGCTTTATATATCCTCTTCTCCTACGTGCTGACAGGTATCGCTCCCTACCAGGACTTCCTGAAAGAAGGTGGTGAGGCTTCCGTAGCATATGTAATTGACAAATACATGGTAGGATATGGCTGGCTGTCTACATTCGTAACTGTCGCTATCCTGGCTGGTTTCTCGTCAGTAATCCTGGTGATGCTGCTGGGCCAGACCCGCGTATTCTACTCCATGGCCAACGATGGTCTGGTTCCAAAAGTATTTGCTGATCTGCATCCTAAATACCGTACTCCTTACAGGTCACAGGCTATGTTCTTCATATTCGTATCCCTGTTTGCTGCTTTCGTTCCTGATAGCGTGGTAGGTGATATGACAAGTATCGGTACCCTGTTCGCCTTCGTACTTGTATGTTTGGGCGTAATCGTAATGCGTAAGACAGATCCTGATCTGCCACGTGAATTCAAAACACCATGGGTACCGGTAGTACCTATCGTAGGTACCCTGTTCTGCGTAACCATGATATTCAGCCTTGGCTGGGAAAACTGGACAAGACTGATCATCTGGCTGCTGATTGGTTTCGTGATCTACTTCGGTTATAGCGTAAAACACAGTAAAACCAGAAAGCTGGTTAAATAAAATATTCAACAGTATACAACAGGAATGGGCCGGGAAATTCAGTTTTTCCGGCCCTTTTCCATAAATTTGCACCTCTATTCTTAATAATTAATCACATTACCCACTATGGGAAGGATATTTGAAGTAAGAAAACACACCATGTTTGCCCGCTGGGACAGGATGGCAAAGCAGTTTACCAGGATAGGCAAGGAAATCGCGATAGCTGTAAAAGCGGGAGGTCCTGATCCTGATAATAATCCTGCCCTCCGCAGATGCGTATTGAATGCGAAAGGTGTGAACATGCCCAAAGACCGCGTTGAAGCTGCGATCAAGCGCGCGATGGGAAAGGATAAAACTGACTATGAAGAAGTTGTATACGAAGGATATGCACCGCACGGCGTGGCTGTAATAGTAGAAACTGCTACAGACAACCCTACCCGTACCGTTGCCAACGTACGTATGCACTTTAACAAAACAGGTGGTAGCCTTGGCAACAGTGGTTCGGTTGGTTTCCTCTTCAACCGTATGGGTGAATTCAAAATCAAGAATGAAGGCCAGAACCTGGAAGACCTGGAGCTGGAACTGATTGATGCAGGGCTGGAAGAAATCGGTGAAGACAGCGAAGGCAATATCATTATCCGTACTCCTTTCACTGAGTTTGGTAATATGTCCAAAGCACTGGAAGATAGAAATATCCAGGTAGTCAGCGCTGAATTAAAGCGTATTCCTACCACTACCACGGAGCTGAATGAAGAGCAGGCGAAGGAAGTGCTGGAACTGATTGACAGACTGGAGCAGGACGATGACGTACAGCAGGTGTTCCACACGCTGAGATAATCATAAAAACATTCAAGAAATCAGGAGCTCAGCTACAGGCATGAAACCTGGCTTCAAAGAAAAAGGGTCTGCAATCGCAGACCCTTTTTTAATTTATAACTTTTCCGCAACCTTCTCTGTTTCTGTTACCAGGCGTAAGCCCTTGCCATGAATGGTTTCCAGCTTAATGGTGCCATCCAGCCTGAAATGCTTCCTGATACGCGTCAGGTATACATCCATACTTCTGCCGGTGAAGAAATCGTCATTTCCCCATACACTGAGCAGGATACCTTCTCTCTTCAGCTTCTTATTTGCATTTTCACAGAGATACTTGAGCAGCTCAGCCTCCTTGGGCGGTAAATTGATATCAGTATTGGATGGTTGATGATATATTTTGAATTCGCTGTAATTAAATACGAGTGTACCCAAGGTGAACACCACCTGCTTGTCATGCTGCAAGAGACGACTCCGCTTCATGAACACTTCCATACGGCAGAGTAACTCTTCCATATTAAAAGGTTTTACGAGATAGTCATCGCCGCCGGCTTCAAAGCCGTTCAGCTTATCCTGCTCCATATACCGGGAAGAAGCAAAGATAATTGGTACATTTTCATCCTTGTCGCGAATCTCCCGGCACAGGGTAAACCCATCCATACCAGGCATAATCACATCCAACAGACAAATGTCGAAGGGCTTGTCCTGAAAAGTTGCCCAGCCCTCTTCACCGTTAGCACAATGAGTTACATCGTACCCGGCCTTTTCTAAATGGCTTTTTACCACTTTGGCAAAAAACAAATCGTCTTCAACTAACAGTACTCCTGCTTTCATAAATGGATTTGGGTTGATAATTAAATAATTTAATTACTATTAACCTATCGTAACGTGGTGCTTGTTCAATTCTCCCTCTAAAAAAATTCTACAATACAATTTATATCCTGCGTTTTAATTTTCAAACATTCATTTTATTCATTCCTGATGACGAATAAAAAAAGAATGTCTAATATATTAAGTATCACTCACTACAGAATAATAACATACTTTGAGAAAAAATTGTTTAAACATTAGCAATCCTAACTTAATTTATCAGCTCCCTCCAAAAATGGAATTTCTTTTAGGCGAATAATAAATATTATAAAACAATTTATCATATTTGTACCTGTACTACTTGTCATTTCTTAAACCTACAACTATACAAAACAAAAACGCAAGGCCTTTGAAAGCCTTGCGTTCGTATTTTAAGCTGATTTGATCTGCTCTTTCGATTATTCTGCTACCATTTCCAGCACTACCCTGATCACATCTTCCACATTTGGCTTGGAGAAGTAGTCTCCATCTGAACCATATGCAGGACGATGCGCCTGGGCACTCAATGTACGCGGAGCTACATCCAGCCAGCGGTACGCACCCTGGCCTTCAATCACCTGCTGGAACATATATGCTGTACCACCACCTGGTACGTCTTCATCCACAAACAGGATCCTGTTCGTCTTCTTCAGTGATTCCAGGATTTTATGATTGATATCAAAAGGCAAGAGTGTCTGTACATCCACCAGTTCAACGGATACTTCCAGCTCTTCCAGTGTCTGGATCGCTTCTTCAACTATACGCAGGGTAGAGCCGTAAGACACGATCGTGATATCAGTACCTTCCTTCATCACCTCAGGCACACCCAATGGTACGGTAAACGTTGCCAGGTTATTAGGCAGCTTTTCCTTCAGGCGGTAGCCATTCAGCGACTCAATCATCAGGGCTGGCTCATTTGCCTGAAGCAGGGTATTGTACATACCAGCTGCCTGCACCATATTGCGTGGCACACACATATGCATACCTCTCAGCGCGCCCATAATCATACTCATTGGTGAACCGGAGTGCCAGATGCCCTCCAGCCTGTGACCACGGGTACGAACGATAATCGGGCAGGACTGAATACCTTTTGTACGATATTGCAGGCTCGCTACATCGTCGCTCAGTGGCTGCAGACCATAAATCAGGTAATCCAGGTACTGGATTTCAGCAATGGGCCTTAAACCACGTAATGCCATCCCAATACCCTGTCCCATGATGGTTAACTCACGGATACCGGTATCGAATATGCGCTTGTTGCCATGTTTTGCCTGTAAACCGGCAAAACCCTGATTCACGTCACCGATTTTACCTACGTCTTCACCAAAGGCAAAAACCTTAGGATTATTGCTGATCAGCTGATCGAAATATTTGTTCAGGATCTCGTATCCGTTGATGCTTACAGTATCCGCATCATATGCAGCCGGTACTACCGGTACATTCAGCGCAGAGTTAACACCCGTAGCATGCAGGAAGGAGTTGTAATTTTCTTTTTCGCGGGCCAGCAGGTCCTCATAGTATGTTTTCAGGGCAGCAATAGCCGGAGACTGAATGTTTCTATGACGGAACAGGATGTTGGCGGCAGTTTTCAGGATGTCCTTTCTCCAGGGCTCCCTGTTGTTCTGCAGTTCCTGCAGCAGGTTGTTCACCAGTGCAGTATCTGCCTGTGGCAATGCGGCTACTGCCTGACCAAATCCCAGCATGGTCTGTACCTCTTTGCGGATAGGCGCAATGTACTTTTCCCATGCACTCTTACGGGATTCCTGTGCAAAAGATTTAGCTTTCGCCTCTATCTCAGCCAGGGTAGCTTCGTCAGAAAGTGCGTTTTCCAGAATCCACTGACGCATCTGGTGATTGCAGTCGAATTCTTTTTCCCAGGTCAGTCGCTCCTTACTCTTATAACGCTCGTGGGAACCACTGGTAGAGTGGCCCTGTGGCTGCGTCAGCTCCTCCACATGGAATAAGGCAGGAATATGGGTTTCCCTGATCTTACGGATGCCCGCTTCAAATACCTCACACATGCCGGCATAATCCCAGCCTTTTACATTATATATATCAAAACCGTTGGAGTCTTCCGTTTTACGGAATCCTTCCAGTGCGGCGCTGATGGAGTCCTTTGTCGTTTGGTACTTACGTGGTACAGAAATACCATACCCATCGTCCCATACAAATACCGCTAGTGGTACCTGCAATACACCCGCTGCATTCATGGTCTCCCAGAAATGACCTTCGGAGGTCGACGCATCACCAATAGTAGCAAAACATACTTCGTTACCGTTCTTTGACAGGCCTTCCAGGTCCTTCAGGCTTTCTACATCCCTGAATAATTTGGAGGCAAACGCCAAACCAAGGGCACGTGGCATCTGGGCTGCGGTAGGCGACATGTCTGTAGCAGTGTTCTTCGATTCTGTCAGGTTCAACCAATTGCCATCCTTACCAAGGTTAGGAGTAGCAAAATGCGAGTTCATCTGTCGGCCTCCCGAAAATGGCTCATTGGCAAGGTCTGGGTCTGCATACATCTGCGAGAAAAACTGCTCAGGAGTGGCAATACCACTGGCAAAAGCAAATGTCTGATCACGATAGTACCCGGAGCGGAAATCTCCCGGCTGGAAATACTTAGCCATGGCTACCTGAGCCACTTCCTTTCCATCCCCGAATATACCGAACTTGGCCTTACCTGTAAGGACTTCCTTACGGGCCAGCAGACTAACTTCCCTGCTTTCGCAGGCCAGGCGATAATCTTCAAGTACTTCTTTCCGAAATTCCTCGAATGACAGCCGGCTTTCCGTATTCATAGTTAGTTCATTGTTTTCTATCATGCCTCGTTGTATATGTCACAAAAGTAAGGTATAAAATACAAGTGAGAAATGATTGTAAATGTATCAGGTAAAATAATTAGAATTTTTTTAATAAGATTTTAATAAATTCCCTATTGATGCGTTAATTTTGGCTGTAAATTTGTTACTTACGAAACGGTGATCATATTTTTAACCAATCGTCAAAACCAGATTATAAAATGAAAAAGTTTATCTTATCCCTATTTGCGAGCATGTTGTTAACTACTGCTCTTTGGGCTCAGTCTCAGACTACAACACCAGCGAACCCTGTTGATGGTAAAGTGAAATTCGCTAAAGAAACTATCGACTTCGGTAAAACCAAATTCAACAAACCTGTTTCTGTTGATTTCGAATTCACTAACGTTAGCAAAGAACCGGTAATCATCGAAACAGCACGCGCAAGTTGTGGTTGTACTACTCCTACCTGGACCAAAGAACCAATCCTGCCTGGTAAAAAAGGTAAGATCACTGCAGGTTACAGCGCAAATAGTGTAGGAACACAGAACAAAACTATTTGGGTTAAAGTTAAAGGCGTAGATCAGGATAAAGAACTGCACCTGACAGGTCAGGTTGAAAACTAATTTGTACTGCCATTGCAACGGCTCCCGTTGTACAAACTTATTAAGCCTTACAGTTTTATAATTGTAAGGCTTTTTTTTATTTCAACCAGCCCCAACCTGCTTACCATATTTTTACCCAACCATAATCAACTACCTTTGTATCGCAAATCAAACACAATATATGCCTACCATTAGTAAGAGAGGTGAGCAAATGCCAGCTTCTCCCATCCGAAAACTTGTTCCTTACGCAGAAGCTGCCAAGAAAAAAGGAACCAAAGTATTCCACCTGAATATCGGCCAACCCGATATTGAAACACCAAAACAGGTCCTGGATGCGGTACGCCATTCAGACTTTAAAATTCTTGAATATAGTCACTCCGCCGGAAATGAAAGCTACCGTCGCAAACTGGTGACTTATTATGAACGATTTGGTATTGAGCTGAACCATCAGCAGATTATTGTCACCACAGGTGGATCCGAAGCCATTATGTTCGCATTCATGGCCTGCCTGGACGCGGGCGATGAAGTACTGGTACCCGAGCCTTTCTATGCAAACTACAATGGTTTTGCAACAGAAGCCGGCGTAACGGTGACAACCATCACCTCTTCTATCGAAACCGGTTTCGCACTGCCGGCCATGGAAGAATTCGAAAAAGCCATCACGCCACGCACCAAAGCGCTGATGATCTGTAATCCCAACAATCCTACCGGTTATCTCTACAGCCGGGAAGAACTGGACGTACTGAAACAACTCTGTCTCAAGTACAACCTCTACCTTTTCTCTGATGAGGCATACAGAGAGTTCTGTTATGTTGGGGACCATTTCTCCGCCATGAAGCTGGACGGCCTGGAACAACACGTGATCCTGATGGACACCATCTCCAAGCGCTATAGCGCCTGCGGAGGCCGTATAGGTGCCCTGGTGACCAAAAACCAACAGGTACTGGATGCGGTGATGAAATTTGCCCAGGCAAGACTGAGCCCCCCTTCCTTTGCCCAGATTGCCGGTGAAGCTGCTGTAGACCTGCCACTCAACTACTTCTGGGAAATCAAGGCTGAATACCTGAATCGAAGAGACCTGCTGGTAAGCATGCTCAATCAGATTCCAGGCGTGTTCTGCCCTAACCCGGGTGGAGCCTTCTATGCCATCGCCCGCCTGCCAATTGATAATAGCGATAAATTCTGCCAGTGGCTGCTGGAAAGCTTCGAATACGAAGGCAAAACACTGATGCTGGCACCCGCTACCGGTTTTTATGCAACCCCGGGCCTGGGCCTTAATGAAGTAAGACTCGCTTATGTCATCAATACCGATGATATTCGTCAGGCTTTAATCTGTTTAGAAAAAGCACTCGAAATCTACCCGGGTCGAACAGAAGTAGCCATGGAAGCATTAGCCAGCGCAAAACAATAAATACATTATATAAAATTCTATATAATTGATTTCTCTGTTGAGAATAGAAAAAAGGGCCTAAAAGGCCCTTTTTTTACATTAAGAAAAAATATATGTACGATTTTCTGAACAGAATCTACAATATTTTATGAAAAAGTGTTGGATTCTTCAATTTTGTTCGTATATTTGAATTGTGAACGACGGGATAGTGACAGAGAAAAGAGATCAGTGAGTTTCGTTGTTTAGCATAAATTTAACCTTAGAAATTTTTCCAAACGTTTTTATCAACCGAACTTTACTCCGTCAACACATAGGTGTTGCGACTACAGAAAAAAGAATTTTTCAGATTTCTGTAAAAAAGTTTGAAGAAAACTAAAACGTTTTAGCAAAATACCGTATTTTTGTATCAGTTTTTCATAACGTGGAATTTATAAAGGCAAACGGCTCCGATCACGGAGCCGTATTTTTTTGCCCTATACCGAACAAGATAATTGATAATCAATATATTAAGGATGACATTCATAAAAAGAGGCTTTTGCATGTTGCAAAAGCCTCTTTTTATACAAGCAGTATTTTAGCATTTAAACGGGAACATTCCGCCCCAAAATGAAAACGGCCCGGACATAGCCGGACCGCCTTTTGGTCATATTCTACATACAAACTAATCTTACATGTGCTTCTTAATCATGGTAAAGAAGTCATCAAACAGGTAACGGCTGTCATACGGACCGGGAGTTGACTCCGGATGGTACTGTACTGAGAATGCAGGTTTGTTCTTAATCCTGATACCTTCAATTGACTGATCGTTCAGGTTTACGTGTGTCACCTCTACATGCTCGCTGGCCGCTATTGCCTTTGGATCTACTGCAAAACCGTGGTTCTGGGTAGTGATTTCGCAACGACCGGTAGCCAGGTTCTTTACCGGATGGTTCAGACCGCGGTGACCGTGGTGCATTTTATAAGTAGGGATGTCGTTGGCCAGTGCCAGCAACTGATGTCCCAGGCAGATGCCAAACATCGGCTTATCTGCTGCCAGGATCTTCTTCACTGTATCCACAGCGTATTTCAGCGGAGCAGGGTCACCAGGACCATTGGATACGAAGTAAGCATTCGGCTTGAATTTCTCACACTCTTCAAATGGCGTATCCGTAGGGAATACCTGCAGGTAAGCACCTTTTTCTGAGAGGCATTTCAACATGTTACGCTTCACACCATTGTCCAATACTGCAATACGGATGTCTGCATTAGGATCACCTACATTGTAAGGTTCCTTCGTAGTCACTTCCTTGCAAAGTGCCTGACCTTCCATTGAAGGTACTTCTTTCAGTTTAGCTTTCAGCTGATCTACGTCAAGGATTTCAGAAGAGATGATGCAGTTCATCGCACCCTGGCTACGAATATGTGATACCAGCGCACGGGTATCTACATCGTAAATTGCTACCAGGTTGTTCTCATCCAGGAATTTCTCCAGGGAGCCATCCGCCATTGGACGAGAATAGTTGTACGCAATATTCTTAGCGATCAATCCATTAATCTTCACACTTTCGCTTTCCACGTCATCCTTTTTCACTCCATAATTGCCGATATAGCAATTATTCATGATCAGGACCTGCCCTTTATAGGAAGGATCGGTAAATACTTCCTGGTATCCTGTCATACCAGTATTAAAACACAGTTCACCGGAAGCGGTGCCTATTTTACCAAAAGCTTTTCCCTGAAATACTGTTCCATCTTCTAACAGTAATATCGCAGGCTGGATTGATCTCGTCTGAGGCATGCTTATTATTCTTTTTTGAAAAATCGTGCAAAGTTATTGAATAATAGCTTAAGAATTGATAAAAACACAGATTAATTCTTCGCCTGCCTCAGCTGTTACTTGATATGTATCGATTTTATGATGCGTAAAGCGGCTGTAGATGCGTTTTTATCATCTTCACGGTACCTGATCGCTACTTCCCAGCGATGTTGCCCGCGGGTGACCAGGAGGTCATAAAATGAAAGATGAAGCGAGCCCTTGTAGTTGAAAGTACCCTGCAGGAGCAGCGCATCCATTCCACTCTGGGTAATATGACTGGTGGTATACTTCAGGTCGGAGATATCGTCTTCTTTCTGCATTCCGTTCGCAGCGGTAGTAGCTGCCAGTTCCAGGTCATTGGAGATATTGGTGCGGAAACTGAACATGTTTACCATCACCTGCATCCCTTCTTCTGAACGGTTGCGGTAGCTTTTAGTATACTCTACCAATGGAGCCAGTTCCGGTGCCAATGGCTGATCATTCACCCCCAGGTGCATGGGCGTACTGATTTCCACCGCCTGGCGACCGATTACTACGGTTTCCCAGGTCGAGTATAGCCAGGATTTATTGATTTTAGGATAAATGATGTTGATAACCATTTTCTTACCGAAATAGCCCCCGGCTACTGCCGCAAGACCAATCACAAGGATCAGGGATAGCAGTGCCCCTCTCCTGCCCGCATATTTGATGTATCGTTCTTTCAGACTTTCCCTAGGTTCTTCGTCCTTCACATAGATGCCAACCTCCTGCTGGAATTCCTCGAAATTCCCCTCCGGACGTTTTTGTTTCCAGTTAGAGAAGCAACTCTCTATCTTTTTACCACATTTCTCGCAAAATGTAAGGAACTCAGAACGTGACGGGTTGTGGTGGGCACAGGCGTTGCACTTTAAATAAATCATAGGTTTTAGAGATTATGGTTAGTTGTCCTGTTAGCAATATTACAAAATAATTTAATTAATTAATTGAATAATACGAGACGTACAAGCACAGGTAGAAGCTCCTGAATTAATTAATCAAAACCGGCTGCAGGAGCAGTCCTCCTTTCTAACAAAGGATCATGCTTCATACCATAAATAAAAAAATCCCGGGATTACTCCCGGGACTCTTTCATTATCTTCGGATACTATCTTCTGATTACTCAGCAGCTTTCTCTTCAGTTGCATTTGCAGCAGCATCATCTGCTTTCTTTTTGGCACCGCCAGCACGACGGGTTTTCTTCGCTGGAGCAGCTTTTTCTTCCACTTTACCACCGTAGATTTCATTGAAATCAACCAGTTCGATCAGTGCAGTTTCAGCGTTATCACCCATACGTTTGCCAAGCTTGATGATACGGGTATAACCACCTGGACGGTTAGCAATCTTCTCACTTACAGCACCGAACAATTCCTTGATCGCTTCCTTGTTCTGCAGGTAGCTGAACGCAATTCTACGATTGTGGGTAGAATCAGCTTTAGCTCTTGTCAGGATAGGCTCAACATAAACACGCAGCGCCTTAGCTTTAGCCAGGGTGGTGGTGATACGCTTGTGAGCGATCAGTTCGATAGCCAGGTTAGATAACAGGGCTGAGCGGTGTGCAGCAGTTCTGCTGAGGTGGTTCACTTTATTACCGTGACGCATGACATTGTGATTTTTGGTTTCCCCTGTACCGTGTCAGGAATTACAGAGTACTTATGTTATAAAGTAGTTAAAGACTATTCTTCGTCCAGTTTCAGTTTGGAAAGATCCATACCGAAATGCAGACCTCTTTCGTTCAGTACCTGCTCGATTTCGCTCAGGGATTTCTGACCGAAGTTTCTGAACTTCATCAGTTCTTCCTGCTCGTACTGTACCAGTTCGCTCAGGGAGTTGATTTTAGCAGCTTTCAGACAGTTGAAAGCACGTACGCTCAGATCCAGGTCTTCCAGCGGAGTCTTCAGGATCTTACGCAGTTGCAGTGTCTGTTCGTCAACTACATCTTCTTTTTCAGTATCCTTGGTATCAAAGCTGATGTTTTCGTCAGTGATGATCATCAGGTGCTGAATCAGGATGCGTGAAGCTTGCTTTACAGCTTCTTCCGGGTGGATGGTACCGTCGGTAACCACTTCCATGATCAACTTCTCGTAGTCGGTCTTCTGCTCCACACGGGTATTTTCAATGCTATACTTTACATTCTTGATTGGTGTAAAGATAGAGTCGATTGCGATGTAGCCGAATACTGCATCCTTTGGTTTGTTCTCATCAGCAGGAACATAACCACGGCCTTTACCGATAGTCAGTTCGATATCCAGCTTTGCAGATGGATCGAGTGTGCAGATGAGTAATTCAGGATTCATGATCTGGAAAGCACTGGTAGCTTTTTCGATCATATCAGCACGGAACTCGGTCTTACCTTTGATAGAGATCTGGATCTTCTCATTGCTCACTTCATTCTCCACGATCCTTTTGAAACGAACCTGTTTCAGGTTCAGGATGATCTCAGTTACGTCTTCGGTAATTCCTTTTAAAGTTGCAAACTCGTGGTCTGCTCCTTCTATCTTTATTCCCACAATGGCATAACCCTCAAGTGATGACAACAGTACACGACGAAGCGCGTTACCTACAGTCACCCCATAACCCGGTTCTAACGGCCGGAATTCGAATTGAGCTTCAAAGTCTGTTGACTTTTGCAAAACGATCTTATCAGGCTTTTGGAAATTCAGAATTGCCATTGATATGTTAAGTTTAAATGTTTATGTAAAACTGCCAATAGCCGTCAGCAGGCAATCATTAGATACCAATATAAGAAACTTATATCGATAACCGATGATCCTTCGCTAACGGCTAAAGTATTATTATTATTTAGAGTACAATTCTACGATCAGCTGTTCCTTGATGTTTTCAGGAACTGCTTCCCTTTCAGGGTAAGCGATGAAAGTACCTTTCAGTTCTTTCTCGTTCCAATCTAACCAGCTAAACTTAGGGTTTTTACCACGAATGTTGCTGGTGATTGCAGTGTTGGATGCAGCAGATTCTTTCAGTCCGATGATATCACCTGGTTGCAGCTGATAAGAAGGGATGTTCATTACCTGACCGTTTACAGTGATGTGCTTGTGAGACACCAGCTGACGTGCAGCAGGACGGCTTGCAGCAATACCCATACGGAATACTGTGTTATCCAGACGAGCTTCCAGTAATTTGATCAATACTTCACCGGTAACGCCTTTACGACGGTTTGCCTCTACGAACAGGTTTGCGAACTGACGCTCCAATACACCATAAGTGTACTTAGCTTTCTGTTTTTCACGCAGCTGCAGTGCGTATTCACCCAGCTGTTTACGCTTACGGGTTGCACCGTGCTGACCCGGAGGGTTGCTGTTCTTACCTAAATACTTACCGTTACCTAAAATCGGTTCTCCGAAAATTCTGGAGATCTTGGTCTTTGGTCCTGTGTACCTTGCCATTTTGTTACTAGATTTTTTAGTTGCGATATATGATCCTTAAAAAATCTTAAACACGATCATATACCCACTTGTTTGTTTAATTACTTAATGTAGAAAATCGAAAGCAGCCAGTGAGAGTTACCCCCCATCTATCCACTTTCGAAAATCTTCAGTATATATAGATACTATACTCTTCTCTTCTTAGGAGGACGGCAACCATTGTGTGGCAGCGGAGTCACATCCTTGATCATAGTCACTTCGATACCGGAGTTAGCGATCGCACGGATAGCGCTCTCACGTCCTGCTCCAGGACCTTTTACAAAAACATCTGCTCTTTTCAGACCAGCATCCAGTGCTACTTTAGCAGCATCGGAAGCAGCCAGCTGGGCAGCATATGGAGTGTTCTTCTTAGAACCCTTGAAGCCCATCTTACCAGCAGTAGACCAGGAGATTACCTGTCCTTGCTTGTTGGTAATGCTGATGATAATGTTGTTGAAACTAGCAGAAATGTGAACATCACCGTAGTTATCTACTTTAACTACCCTTTTTTTGCTAGCTGCAGCTTTTGTATTTTGTGCTTTTGCCATAATTATATAAAATTCCAGGTTCCAGGTTCCAGATACCCCACGTCATCTTTACGATCATTGGAAGCTGGAACTTGTTATTTGTATTATCAAGATTATTTCTTAGGCGCTTTTTTCTTACCTGCAACCGTCTTACGTTTACCTTTACGGGTACGGCTGTTAGTACGAGTACGCTGGCCTCTGAGCGGTAAGCCCTTTCTGTGGCGGAGACCACGGTAACAAGCGATATCCAGCAGACGCTTGATATTCATTTGTACTTCAGAACGCAGCTGACCTTCTACCTTAAACTCACCATTGATGATGTTACGGATAGCAGTCTGCTCATCATCGTTCCAATCTTTTACTTTCTTGTTAAAGTCAATTCCTGACTTCTCCAGAATGTACTGAGCGGTAGAACGGCCAATACCATAGATATAGGTCAGACCAATTTCTCCTCTTTTATTCTTAGGTAGATCGATACCGGCTATACGTGCCATATTTGAATTAAATTTTCTAGTTTATTTAATATGATTAACCCTGACGTTGTTTAAAACGAGGATTCTTCTTGTTGATTACCAACAATTTTCCCTTCCTGCGCACGATCTTACAATCTGCACTTCTTTTTTTTATGGAAGCTCTTACCTTCATAAGTTATGAGTTATAAGTCTATGTGTTTATTTATATCTGAATATGATCCTTCCTCTGCTCAAATCATATGGGCTCATCTCTACCCCAACCTTGTCTCCAGGAAGGATGCGGATATAGTGCATTCTCATTTTGCCAGAAATGGTGGCCAAAATCTCATGCCCATTTTCCAATTTCACCCGGAACATAGCGTTAGACAAGGCTTCTAGTATTATTCCATCCTGTTTAATGAGTGCCTGTTTTGCCATAAAAATTTTTAGGACTGCAAAGATAGCGAAATCTTAGTAAAAAATAAAATTCTAAAAATAAACCTAAATAATTATCCGGGAAAAATGATTTTCATCAGCCTTATCCCTTGATTATTAATAGTTTGCGGTTAATGCAGGATTTTCAGCTTCTGCCTTTTCAATACCGGCAAAAGATGATAAAAGGTCTGCTTTCCCCTTCATGACAGCTACATTGTGCTCAAAGTGAACGGAAGGCTTTTCGTCGCGGGTGATCACTGTCCACCCGTCTTCCATATACTCCACGTCCTTTGTGCCCAGGTTGATCATTGGTTCGATCGCGATCACCAGTCCTTCCTTCATGATCGGACCACTGCCTCTTTTGCCGTAATTAGGCACCTGAGGATCTTCGTGCAGGTGACGACCCAGACCATGACCTACCAGCTCACGTACCACGCCATAACCCCTTTCTTTCTCGGTATATTCCTGGATAGCATGGGCGATGTCACCGATACGGTTGCCTGCCACTGCTTTCTCAATACCTTTATATAAAGCGGCCTTGGTTGCTTTCATTAACTGCAGTACTTCCGGCTTTACATTACCTACTGCAAATGTATAGGCACTGTCTCCATGGAAGCCGTTCAGCAATACCCCTACGTCTACGCTTACGATGTCTCCATCCTGTACTACGTATGAATTAGGAATACCGTGTACCACTTCTGCATTTACAGAGATGCAGCAGCTCTTAGGGAAGCCTTTATAGTTTTTGAATGATGGTACAGCACCGTTGGCTACGATGAAGTCTTCAACAATCTTGTCGATATCATCAGTAGTCATACCCGGTTTCAGCTTTTTAGCCACCTCTTCTAATGTTGCGCTCACCAGTAATGCGCTTTTGCGCATCAATTCTATTTCTTCTTTACTCTTATAATGCACCATAGTAAAAACGGGTTGGACTTGTGTCTTTTAAACAGTGAAGCCACCAAGCATAAAGCCTGCAGCAGTACTACCTGCTGTCTGCTTTATGCTTCTGTGGCTACTTACGACCCAGCTGTCTAATAAGAATTAAACATTAGCCGGAGCAGTTCTGCCTTTGATACGGCCAGTACTCATCAGGCCATCGTAATGGCGCATCAGGAGCTGGCTTTCGATCTGCTGCAGCGTATCCAGGATTACACCCACCATGATCAGCAGTGAAGTACCACCGAAGAAGGATGCAAAGTTACTGTTGATATGCACGGCAGCAGCTACACCAGGCAGGATACCGACCATTGCCAGGAAGAAAGCGCCGGGCAGGGTGATACGGTCCATGACTGCACCAATATAATCTGCAGTTGCAGTACCAGGTTTAACACCTGGGATGAAACCATTGTTACGTTTCATTTCATCGGCCATCTGGGTTGGGTTGAAGATCAACGCGGTGTAGAAGTAAGTGAATACAATTACCAATACTGCATAGATCACATTGTACCAACCATTGGTGTGGTCGCTGAAGATACGGATGAATCCGGAAGCGCTGTCGGTAGCAAAACCGATAGCAGTAGCCGGGATAAACATGATAGCCTGGGCAAAGATGATTGGCATTACACCTGCAGCATTCACTTTCAGTGGAATGAACTGGCGTACACCACCATATTGTTTGTTGCCCACTATACGTTTAGCATAGTTCACCGGTACCTTACGGGTACCTTGTACCAGCAGGATCAGACCGATAGTAATGAATATAAATACTGCCAGTTCTATCAGGAACACCAGCAATCCGCCGCCGGCTTCCGCAGTTCTGGAGGTAAATTCCTGAATCAGCGCCTGAGGAAGGCGGGCAAGGATCCCCACCATGATGATGATGGATGTACCGTTACCGATACCTTTATCAGTGATTTTTTCACCCAGCCACATCACGAAGAGGGTACCTGCAGTCAGTACGATGGTGGTAGTCAGCCAGAAGAAGAAAGTACCATATTCAGGGATAATAGCTCCGCTGGATTGGCCTCTCAGGAAGGCAACATACGCACTCGCCTGAAAACCGGTCACCACTACAGTCAGGATACGGGTGAACTGATTGATTTTCTTTCTGCCACTCTCCCCTTCTTTCTGGAGTTTCTGGAAATAAGGTACAGCTATGGTCAACAGTTGTATGGCGATAGAGGCAGAGATAAATGGCATGATTCCCAGCGCAAAGATGGATGCTCTTGAGAAAGAACCTCCGGCAAACATATTAAACAGGCCCAGGATACCCTGATTGGATTTCTCTGAAAACTGCTTCAACAGGTTGGCATCGATACCGGGTAACACGATATAGGATCCTACACGATAAATGAGGACAAGAAGCAGGGTTGTCAGGATTCTGCTACGCAGATCCTCGATGCTCCAGATATTCTTAATCGTTTCGATAAATTTCTTCACAGGAAGATGAATGTTTAATATTCAAAATTTCATCCCGGTTGTGGCGGGACCAAATTCCAAACCTGCAATTAGCTGCTCTTCAGTAACTCTGGCCGGGATTTGTGATGTATTTCGCTGGCTGAATAAAAAGATGAAAAGACGCACTACTCCGTAGGCGTCTCTCCGATCGTGTAACTTACACCAGTTCAACTGAACCACCAGCTGCTTCAATCAGCTGCTTGGCTTTTTCACTGATGGCGTTCACTCTTACAGTAACTTTAGCCTTCAGTTCACCCTGACCCAGTACTTTTACTTTCGCAGTGCGGCTGATCAGACCGTTCATGTACAGGTTTTCCAGAGAGAAATCCTGCAGGCCATATTTTTCCACCAGGGTGTCAAGCTGACCGATGTTGAACACTACATATGTAGTAGGAGACAGGCTCTTGAAACCACGTTTTGGCATACGACGCTGAATTGGCATCTGACCACCTTCGTGACCTCTTTTGCTAGCGTAACCAGCACGGGACTGACCACCTTTATTACCTTTTGTAGCTGTTCCACCTTTACCGGAAGCTTCACCACGACCGAGGCGTTTTTCTTTATGTACGGAACCTTGTGCAGGCTGTAACGTGTGCAGATTCATTGAGTTAATTTTTTTTACTTACGCGGAAATTAACCGCTCGCATTAAATGTATAATGTTATTCGCAAATAATCCACTATAAATGTAGGATTTTTTTCCAGAGGAACGGCAAAGCCTTAGCCCTGTACTTGTTCTACCTTTACCAGATGATTTACTTTACGCACCATCCCAAGGATCTGGGGAGTGGCTTCCACCTCAACGGTGTTGTGCATTTTGTTCAGACCCAGGGCCTTCAGCGTCAGTTTCTGACGTTCCGGACGGTCTATACCACTTTTTACCTGAGTGACTTTAATCTTTGCCATTGTTATTTTGAATTAGCACCTTACAATTACAGGAGCTGCTGCGGAGCAGCAGTCCTTTCACCACAGGGTGATATTATCCATTAAATACTTTCTTCAGAGATACGCTTCTGGTTTTTGCGATCTGTACCGGCTCACGCAGCAGGCCTAAAGCTTTGAATGTAGCTTTTACCACGTTGTGAGGGTTTGCAGAACCCAGAGATTTAGCCAGAACGTCAGTGATACCTGCGCTTTCCAGAACGGCACGCATAGAACCACCAGCGATCACACCGGTACCATGAGCGGCTGGTTTGATCAGTACTTTAGCAGCACCTTCTTTAGCCAGCTGATCGTGAGGAATAGTACCGTGCATCACAGGAACCTTGATCAGGTTCTTCTTGGCATCATCGATACCTTTAGTGATTGCTTCCTGTACTTCTTTGGCTTTACCCAGACCATGACCTACTACACCGTGTTCGTTACCTACAACAACCAGGGCGGAAAAACTGAAAGTACGACCGCCTTTGGTGGTTTTGGTAACACGGTTGATCGCTACCACTTTTTCTTTCAGCTCCAGGTCACCAGCCTTAACTTTATTAAATGTATTCTTTGCCATTTTATTATTTGCGAATTACGATTTAATCAATTTCGATTATTAGAATTGGAGACCAGCTTCTCTTGCACCATCAGCTACACTCTTCACACGACCATGGTACAGATAACCACCACGATCGAATGTTACTGTGGTAATACCCAGTGCGGTTGCCTTTGCAGCCAGAGCAGCGCCTACCAATTTAGATTTCTCGGATTTGGTACCTTTTTGTGCTTTGATATCCTTATCGCGGGAAGATGCAGAAGCCAGTGTAGTACCGTTTGCATCATCGATCAATTGCACGTAAATGTCGCTATTACTGCGGAAAACAGACAATCTTGGTCTCTGAGCGCTACCTACGATTTTCTTACGAATGCGGTAACGGATCTTTTGTCTGCTATTAACTGCTTTTGTGCTCATTTCTTTGTTTAATTTATATATTCCGATGCTGCCGGAATATTGTTGAATTAGCTAACCAGTAAAGGATACCGGTTAGCCAATTAAAATTATTTACCTGCAGATTTACCTGCTTTCTTACGAACCACTTCATCGCTGTAGCGAACACCTTTACCTTTATAAGGCTCTGGTTTACGCAGGCTACGGATTTTAGCAGCTACCTGTCCTAACAGTTGGTTGTCGATACCTTCCAGGGTGATCTTTGGGTTCGCACCTTTTTCAGTCAGGGTAGTTACTTTCAGTTCTTTAGGAATCTCAATAACGATGTTGTGAGAATAACCCAGAGACAGGTCCAGCAGCTGACCAGCGTTGGCAGCTTTGTAACCCACACCCACCAGCTCCAGCTGTTTGGTGAAACCTGAAGTTACACCGATCACCATGTTGTTGATCAGCGCACGGTACAGACCGTGCAGTGCGCGGTGACGGATCTGATCAGTAGGACGAACTACTGTCAAAGTACCATCCGCTACTTCTATTTTGATATCCCTGTCGATGTTCTTTTTCAGTTCACCTTTAGGGCCTTTTACTGTCAGTTCATTAGAAGCGGATACAGTTGCTGTAACACCTGCTGCTAATTTGATAGGAGCTTTACCTATACGAGACATAATTGCAGTTTTTTACTGTTATGTGTTTTCGATCCCCCAGTGTTCAGCCACCGTATAGAAAGGCTTAATTCTGAACCGGATCATTTATTGGTGAGATCTGCACAAGCCACTGGCAAACACCAGAAGGTCCTGTGCGGACCTTAATATATTAGTAAACGTAGCAAACAACTTCGCCACCCACGTTCTGTGTTTTCGCTTCTTTATCAGTCATTACACCTTTAGATGTAGACACGATAGCGATACCCAGACCATTCTTGATACGTTTGAAGTCAGCAGGTTTGGAATATTGACGAAGACCTGGACGGCTGATACGCTGCAGATCAGTGATTGCAGGTACTTTAGTCTGAGGATCATACTTCAGAGCGATTTTGATTACACCCTGTTTGTTGTCTTCTTCAAATTTGTACTTCAGGATATAACCTTTGTCGTACAGTATCTCAGTGATACGTTTTTTCAGCTTAGAGGCAGGAATTTCCACAATCCTGTGGTTGGCCATTTGCGCATTCCGGATTCTGGTCAGGAAGTCTGCTATTGGATCAGTAACCATTGTTCTTAATAATTTAACAACTTTTACAATGCGATATCCAATCAGTAATAGATAGGAAAATCAAGATCTTTAACGAATATAAAAAGGGAAAAAAGGACAATTACTATTCGTCGGGGGATAATTGTCCGGTCCCGTGTGCTGTAATTACCAGCTAGCTTTTCTTACGCCAGGGATTTTACCAGCCAGTGCCAGGTCACGGAACATATTACGGCAAAGGCCGAAATGACGCATGTAACCTTTTGGACGACCGGAAAGCTGACATCTGTTGTGCAGGCGAACAGGTGAAGCGTTTCTAGGCAGCTGATCCAGTGCTTCGTAGTTACCTTCAGCTTTGAGGGCAGCACGTTTTTCTGCGAACTTAGCAACCAGCGCTTCTCTCTTCCTCTGTCTAGCCTTAATGGATTCTCTTGCCATTAGTTAGTGTTTAAAATTCCAGTTTATAAATGTCAAATTCCAAAACCCAAAGGGATTTGGAATTTGAGATCAAATATTATTGTTGATCTTTTCTGATGTTCTTGAACGGCATACCCAGTTCTTTCAGGAGCTCGTAAGCTTCTTCGTTGGTTGTAGCCGTAGTAACGAAAGTGATATCCATACCGGAGATCTTTGTTACTTTATCGATGTCGATCTCAGGGAAGATGATCTGCTCGTTGATACCCAGGGTATAGTTACCGCGGCCATCGAAAGCTTTTTCATTGATACCCTTGAAGTCACGTACGCGAGGCAGTGATACGGAGATCAGACGATCCAGGAACTCATACATGTTATAACCACGCAGTGTCACACGGGCACCGATTGGCATATTCTTTCTGAGTTTGAAATTGGAAATATCCTTCTTAGATAAAGTAGCGATCGCTTTCTGACCGGAGATACGGGTCATTTCATCTACAGCAATATCTACCAGTTTCTTATCACCTACAGCGCCGTTGATACCCTGGTTCAGACAGATCTTTACCAGGCGAGGTACCTGCATTACGCTTTTGTAGTTGAATTTCTTTTGCAGCGCACTAATAACTTCAGTGCGATATTTAGTCTGCAGTCTGGGTGTATATGTAGTGTTTGCCATTATTTAATTACCTCCCCTGATTTTTTAGCGATACGAACTAATTTACCGTTTTCACGCTGTCTGTTTACCTTGGTAGGTTTACCAGCCTTAGCATCCCACAACATTACATTAGAAATGGCGATAGGAGCTTCCTGCTTAACGATACCACCTTTGGTGTTCTGAGCAGTTGGTTTGGTATGTTTGGTGATGATGTTCACACCTTCTACCAGTACGCGCGCCTTGTCAGGGATCACTTCCAGCACCTTGCGGGGCTTGGTCCTGTCCTTATCATCGCCGGCAATCACTACTACGGTGTCGCCTTTCTTAATGTTGAACTTAGGCTTGAATCTCGTTTTCATTATTTGTTTATTTATAAACGCCAAGCGAAACACCGGTTTCGCTTGATTAATATTCGTTTTAGAAACGGGCTGCAAAGATATGCATATAAGTTGAAAGCACAAAGCAATAAGGTTTTTTTACTTTTTGCTTTATGCTTTCAGCGGACGCATCAATATCTTTACAATACTTCGGGAGCCAGAGAGATAATCTTCATGTATCCCTTATCGCGCAGCTCACGGGCAACTGGTCCGAAGATACGGGTACCGCGTGGCTCGTCAGAGTTGTTCAGTAATACAACGGCATTATCGTCGAAACGGATATAAGATCCGTCTTTACGGCGCAGCTTGTTTTTAGTTCTTACGATAACTGCTTTGTGCACAGTACCTTTTTTCACACCACCGCCAGCGATCGCGTCTTTTACGGTTACGACGATCTTATCGCCTACTTTTGCGTAGTCCTGGCCGGAGTTGCCTAACACTCTAATACACAGTACTTCTTTGGCACCACTGTTATCAGCTACATTCAGCCTTGATTCTTGTTGTATCATCTTTTTATAAGATTTGTATTTGTTTAGTCAGCGGCTGCACCCAGGGTCGCTGCATGCAGCTTGAAACAATAATAGATTATTTTACTTTTTC
This sequence comes from Chitinophaga silvisoli, assembly GCF_003412465.1. Taxonomy (GTDB): domain Bacteria; phylum Bacteroidota; class Bacteroidia; order Chitinophagales; family Chitinophagaceae; genus Chitinophaga; species Chitinophaga silvisoli. The sequence goes on along the minus strand of NZ_QTJV01000001.1, from coordinate 203,150 downwards.
GATCACCTCTACCAATCTCCAGCACTTGTTCTTGCTCAGCGGGCGGGTTTCCATTATTCTAACGGTATCGCCGATGCTGCACTGGTTCTGCTCATCATGAGCCATGAACTTGGTGGTCTTTTTTACGAATTTACCATAGATTGGGTGCTTTACTTTACGCTCAACGCTAACGCTGATTGTTTTTTCCATCTTGTTGCTGGAAACGACACCAATTCTGGTTTTTCTTAATTTTCTTTCGCTCATTGTTGAAAGTATTTATTATCCAGACCGTTCCTTTCGGACCGATGAATGAATTTATTTTTAAGGCTTAGAAGCCCAGTTCTCTTTTGCGCAGCTCAGTTTTCAGCTGTGCGATCTGACGCCTGAGAGAGCGGATGCTCATTGGATTCTCAATTGGCGTAATTGCGTGACTGAATGTAATTTTCTTCAGGCGTAATTGCTCTTCGGAGATTTTCTCTTTCAGCTCCTGTTCGCTTAAACCTTTCAGATCCAGCTTTTCGTTTGCCATTGTATTTATTATTTCTGGTTTATCGTTTATAGTTTATCCCGTTTGCTTTGGCTATTAAGCTTCAGCGTAATCGCGACGTACTACAAATTTCACTTTAATAGGCAGTTTCTGTGCAGCCAGCTCCATTGCAGCTTTAGCTACTTCCAGAGGTACGCCGTCCGCTTCGAACAACATACGACCTGGCTTAACTACAGCAGCCCAATGGTCAGGAGCACCTTTACCTTTACCCATTCTCACTTCCAAAGGTTTGGCAGTAATGGATTTGTCTGGGAATATACGGATCCACACGTTACCCTCACGTTTCATTGCTCTTGTCAGAGCCACACGGGCAGCTTCGATCTGCCTGTCTGTGATCCACTTAGGTTCTAATGCTTTCAAGCCGAAACTACCAAAGGAGATTTCCGCACCACGTTTTGCGTTCCCCTTGATGCGGCCTTTATGCATCTTCCTGTGTTTCGTTCTCTTGGGCTGTAACATCTTATTTTATGTTAAATGTTAATGTTAATTGTTAAAAAGATTATCTACGGCCACCTCCACGGTTATCTCCACCTCTTCTGTCGCCGCCGCGGTTATCGCCACCTCTTCTGTCGCCACCACCTCTTCTCTCACCACCACGATGACCATGACCTTCACCACCAGTGCGGCCTTCGCCATCCTTACCGGAAATAGCATTAGGATTCAGATCGCGCTCACCCAGTACTTCACCTTTACAGATCCATACTTTGATACCGATCTTACCGTATACTGTCTGTGCGTACAGAGAAGAATAGTCGATATCCATACGGAAGGTGTGCAAAGGTACACGACCTTGCTTCATCTCTTCTGAACGTGCGATTTCAGCACCACCCAGACGACCACCTACTTTAATCTTGATACCTTCAGCACCCATTCTCATTGCAGTAGCAATCGCCATCTTGATAGCACGTTTGTAGTTGATACGGCTTTCAATCTGCTTAGCGATGGTTTCAGCTACGATATTGGCATCTATTTCAGGACGACGGATCTCCAGGATGTTGATCTGTACGTCTTCTTTAGAAGTCAGTTTCTTAATTTCTTCTTTGATGCGGTCTACCTCTCCACCACCTTTACCTATGATGATACCAGGTTTAGATGTATGGATGGTGATGATCAGTTTACCTAAAGTTCTCTCGATCACTACCCTGGAAATGCCACCTTTATTGATACGGGCATTCAGGTAAGTTCTGATCTTGTTATCTTCGATCAGTTTGGTAGCAAAATCTTTCTTGCCGCCATACCAATTAGAGTCCCAACCTCTGATGATACCTAACCTGTTACCAATAGGATTTGTTTTCTGACCCATGTTCTGGTTTATTTGTCTATTAGATAAATAGTTTAAGTTTCAATTATTTCGCTTCCGCTACTTTGCTGTCTACTGCAATGGTTACGTGGTTGCTTCTTTTACGAACACGGTAACCTCTACCCTGCGGAGCTGGACGCATTCTTTTCAGGATACGACCGCCATCAACGAAGATGGTTTTAACGATCAGATTCGCATCTTCAACGCGTACACCTTCATTCTTCACTTTCCAGTTAGCAACAGCTGATAACAGCAGTTTTTCCAGAGGTACACTTGGGTGCTTAGGATGGAACTTTAAAACATTCAGCGCTTTCTCAACTTCCATACCACGGATCAGGTCTGCGAGCAGACGCATTTTGCGGGTAGATGTTGGATTATTATTAAGCTTAGCTACTGCTTCCATTGTTATTATAAATTTGAGTGTTTGAGGTCCGAAGTCCGGGGTTCGAGGTGTTTCACGCAGCAAACCTCGAGCTTAAAACTTCAAACGAATGACTACATTTTCTTGTTAGCGTGTCCTTTAAAGTTGCGGGTTGGTGCAAATTCGCCCAGTTTATGACCTACCATAAACTCGGTAACGTATACCGGGATGAACTTGTTACCATTGTGTACCGCAAATGTATGGCCCACAAAATCAGGTGTGATGGTAGAACGACGGCTCCAGGTCTTAATTACTGTACGTTTGGTGCCTTCATTCATTTTATCTACTTTCTTTCCTAATTTCTGGTCAACGTAAGGACCTTTTCTAATGGAACGACCCATGTCTGTTTATTTTTATTCTACTTTAACCGTTCCGCTTCTGGCTATCCGCCCGAAGCGGAACTGGTTCAAGCTTTATGAATTATAATTTTTTGCCGTTTTTCCTGCTGATGATCAGTTTATCGGAGCTCTTCAGCTTACGAGTCTTCAGACCTTTCGCATATTTACCTGTTCTGGATCTTGGGTGACCTCCGGAAGATCTACCTTCACCACCACCCATTGGGTGATCTACAGGGTTCATGGCCACACCACGGTTACGAGGCTTGATACCTCTCCAACGGTTAGCACCTGCTTTACCAATTGATTGCAGTGCGTGGTCAGAGTTAGAAACTGTACCTACAGTTGCAGCACAAGTGATCAGCACTTTACGCAGCTCACCGGAAGGCATTTTCAGTACGGCATATTTTTCTTCCTTGTTGCTCAGCTGTGCATAAGTACCCGCACTTCTAGCGATTGCACCACCTTTACCAGGCTGCAGTTCGATATTGTGGATAACGGTACCCAGTGGCATGTTTTTCAGAATCAGTGCGTTACCAACTTCCGGAGCTGCATCAGGGCCGCTCAGAACGGTTGCACCAACCTGTAAACCCTGTGGAGCCAGGATGTAACGTTTTTCACCATCTGCATAGCTCAGCAGGGCGATGAATGCGCTACGGTTTGGATCGTACTCGATGCTCTTTACAGTAGCAGGAATACTATGTTTATCACGTTTGAAGTCTATGATACGGTAATGTTGCTTGTGTCCACCACCGATGTAGCGCATAGATCTTCTACCCTGTACGTTTCTACCGCCGGTTTTGGACTTAGCCTCCAGCAGGCTCTTCTCAGGAGTATCCGTGGTCAGCTCAGCGAACGCGTTGCCAATTTTCCAACGGGTACCGGCTGTCATCGGTTTAAATTTCTTCAGTGCCATGATCTAGTAATTGTTTAACTAGTTGCTTTATTTATAAATGTGATCTGCATATACATCCATCATGCTGCGTTTCCACAGCAATGAGCACTATATGTTAGCATACAGATCTATAGATTCTCCTGCAGCCAGGGTTACAATTGCTTTCTTGTAAGAAGGTTTCTTACCAGCAATGAAACCAGCTTTGGTAAAGCGGAATTTGCTTTTACCAGGCATAACGGCAGTATTCACTTCTGCTACTGCAACGCCATAGAATTCTTCAACTGCCTTCTTGATTTCCAGTTTATTGGATTTCTTGTCTACGATGAAGTAGTAACGGTTGAATTTATCAGTGGCTTTGTTCACTTTTTCACTTACTACCGGTCTGATTAAAACGTCTGAAAGTTTCATCTTTTATCGCTTTGAGTGACAGGCGGGCCTGCCAGCTGTGTGATTTAAATTTGACAATTAAGCTTCTACCGGCTCTTCAGTGAAGATTTTAGCAGCACTCTCAGTGATGATCAGGGTATTGCTGTTCATGATATCATAAGTATTGATATCGCTCAGCATTACGCTATCTACTGTAGGAATGTTACGCAGAGACAGGTATACATTATCATTGTATTCTGGCAGTACAACCAAAGTCTTACGGCCATTTACATTTACGTTCAGTTTCTCCAGGATACCAGCAAACTGTGAAGTTTTAGGAGTAGCCAGGTTCAGATCTTCCAGAACGATGATGCTGTTTTCTTTCGCTTTTACAGACAGTGCAGAAATCTTAGCGAGATCCTTTACTTTTCTGTTCAGCTTAATGTCATACTTGTGTGGTTTTGGACCGAAGATGGTACCACCACCTTTATACAGTGGGTTACGGATGTTACCTTTACGGGAACCACCAGTACCTTTTTGTTTGTGAAGTTTACGGGAAGCACCTTTTACTTCAGCACGGGTCTTTACCTTGTGGGTACCCTGACGCTGAGCAGCGAGGTATTGTTTAACAGCCAGGTAGATCACGTGGTTGTTAGGCTCCACTCCGAAAATCTCTTCAGGAAGCTCAATTGTTCTTCCGGTTTTCTTACCTTCTATATTTAAAATATCAAGTTGCATATTACTTCTGGATTAAAACGATTGAACCAATGTGGCCGGGAACGGAACCACTTACCAGGATATAATTTTTCTCAGCGAAAATTTTAACGATTTTCAGGCCTTTTACTTTCACCTGCTCGTTACCAGTCTGACCAGCCATACGCATACCCTTGAATACGCGGGAAGGATAAGATGATCCACCCACGGAACCAGGAGCCCTGCTTCTGTCGTGCTGACCGTGTGTAGCTTCGCCCACACCGCTGAATCCATGGCGTTTAACAACACCCTGGAAGCCTTTACCTTTGGAGGTACCGACTACGTCAATTGTTTCTCCTTCTGCAAATATTTCGGTGGTAATGGTTTCACCAAGAGCTTTTTGTATATCCGGGTTGCGGAACTCTTTTACAAATCGTTTGGGGGAGGTGCTTGCTTTCGCGAAGTGATTGATTTGTGCTTTGGTAGCGTTCTTTTCTTTTTTCTCGCCAAATGCTACCTGAATTGCGTTGTAACCGTCAGTTTCCTGAGTTTTCACCTGAGTTACTACGCACGGACCGGCTTCGATGATGGTCACAGCAGTCTGCTTACCATTCGGTTCGAAGATGCTGGTCATGCCGATCTTTTTGCCAATAATACCTTTCATGTTATTATATATTATACCCAGCGCCTGGGGGTGGATCTAGCTATCCCCAGGATAGGCGGTTTAAATGCTTTATTGGGCGGCCACCCAGAAGGCGTGACCTATATTTTAATTGTGGCGTTTACACTCTGACAAACGGAGATATCTTTCCCCTGTGAGATCCTATGAAAAAACCTCACTGCCAGCAAAACAGCAGTCATAAGATTAAATCGAAACAGGGAGGCCTTTTGCCTTCCTGCTGATGTCCTACGCTTTGATTTCTACTTCTACCCCAGAAGGCAGATCTAACTTACTCAGCGCGTCTACAGTCCTGGAAGAACTAGTGTAGATATCCAGTAAGCGCTTGTGTGTGCACAACTGGAACTGCTCACGAGCTTTCTTGTTAACGTGTGGTGAACGCAGCACCGTAAAAATTTTCTTTTCAGTTGGTAAAGGAATTGGACCTGTTACCACGGCACCAGTGTTACGCACTGTTTTAACGATCTTCTCAGCAGATTTATCTACCAGATTATGATCGTAGGACTTCAGCTTGATTCTAATTCTCTGAGACATATGCAATGAACTTCTACTTTTTACCCTTACAATTTGGGAGGGCAAAGGTAATCAGTATTTTTGTATTCCCCAACAAAATCGGGGAAAAATAATGGGAAATTTTACCGAAATGTAGAATGAAGGCGGGTTTGAGGCAAATGTTAATTTGTGTAAAACTATAGGAAAGGGCGGTAATCGGCTGTAATATAGTTATTTAAATGAAAATTGGCACAGCACCAGCCTCAGCTCCCCCAATACACATTCCCCCTAAAAAAAAACAAGCCGCCGGGAAACCGGCAGCAAGTCCTGTCTGGGAATGCAATAAGCAATATTTCTTAACCTGTCAGCTTCAGAGAGGTAACTTACCCAACAAACGCTGAATCAGACCAAGAACTAAAGCCAATACCTGGTTCAATAAATCCATAGATGTTTTTGAAGGCTTTTCATAAGGTTATGCCTACTCTGTTACTTGGTTTTCGGCAATCCCAAATGCCCCTCACACAAGGAACATTGAGCTAAAATTAGCCGCAGAGGATCAATTTGTAATGGTTCATTTCATTCATTTTCAGGCATCTGTTCATTTCGTTCAGTGAGCAAAAATCGACCGTTCATTTTTTTCGCCCCACTACTCCTGAACCCGCCCCATTCCCCCGCAAACACACGCCCACACCGATGAGACAGCCCGTTCATTATCAAAAAAGCCTCCCCGGCTCTCACCAGGAAGGCAATAAGTTGGAAAATGCCTTTTGTTGCGTTGTACATTTTCCGTGGAATCAGGTGCCCGATAAATTACAGACCACCCAGCAGAGAATTCAACAATGCTACGATTGTTGCCAATAATTGGTTCAGCAGATCCATGGCTTTGATTTTTCACTGGTTACACCTACTCTGTTAATGGTTTTCGGCAATCCCATATCCTAAAATTAATGAGTAGAAATAAAAACACAATCGTTCATTTCATTCATTTTCAATTAGTTCAGTGCATTCTATTCAGTAAATTTCGTTCAGTATTTCCCCCACATCTTCCCCACATAAAAAAAGGCCCCGGTTACAACCGGGACCCTACAGCTTGTAATATTGTTTCGGGGAATTACAGGCTACCGAACAACGTATACAAAAACTTAGTCAGCGCTGCAAGAATAGTTGCGGTCATAATCTTAGTTTTTCAGAGGGTAAACGCCTACTCTATTTTCAAACTGGTTTTCGGCAATCCCAGCAAACGCGCCCATGGCGACATCTTCTTATATAAAGATAATAGTCACCCCTCTTATTTCATCCATTCATTCTATTCATTATCAAGCAGTTCATTCAAACCGTTCAAAACATAAAAGGGCCACCCACAGACCCATCTGATCCGCAAGCAGCCCTCCTTTTATTGTTCAAATGTCTATTTCATGTTAGCCTTCTCCTCCCTGTAAATCTCCTTCGCCCTCGATCCCGGCAGGAAAATCTGGAACCCTACTCCCAGATTCAATTGCTGCGCCGTGGTAGAATTACCACCACCTATTATGATGTTGTACTTCAACAATGTCTCCAACGCTACATTTGGCGTTAAAAAGTAAGAAATACCAGGACCAACACCCAGCTCTACCCCATTCGTAGAAGCACCACTCGCCGGATTAGTACCACCAAAACCCGCATTCCCCTCTACAAAGAACCTCGCACGTTTGGAAAACTCCAGCTTCTGCACATTCTTGTCCGTAGGGTAATAACGCGCCAATGCACCAATACCATAACTGACATCTGAACCAGCCCCATTACTGGTAGCCAGCCCGAAATTTAAATAACCACCCACTGCCAGCCCATCACTGATAAACCAGGCAGCCTTGGGATTGAGATTAAAATTAAACTGGGTACTCTCCTTCTGAAAATTCAAGCCAAGATCCGTAATGTCAGATCCAATTAAAATGTTCCCTTTCTGGGTCTGCGCGATTGCCGTGGTGCTAAAAAACAATACCGTCATTAGGGCCAGGGTTAATCCTTGGAGTTTTTTCATGTTCAGTTTTTTGATTTTTATGATTAATACTTGCCATCGGAGCACCTGGGCGGTGCCCTATCGAACAAAAAAATACATGTAATCTGATCTGCGTCTCGCTTTTGCTAATGGAACTTGAGCCTATTGATGCAGTAAGAGGATAAATAAGCCTGGGATGGGACAAATGGGGTATTTCAAATTCAGTGCCAGAGATCAACAATAAAGTTGCGAATATACTGTAAATGAACAAAATAAGTATAAAGAAAATGATAGTAAACTGGGCTATAACTGCAATCGATAACAACTATTCATCACTGAGTTGTTCCTGCAACCACTCAATATGAGGCATAAACTGCCCCTTGCGTTGCAGATATTCCAATACTTTGCTTAAACGTAAAGGAAACTTAGCACCTCCAAATTCCTGCACAGAAAAACGCAGGGAAATAACAGCCTGCCGCCCTGAAAAGAGCTTCGTATGCCACAAAGAGTGGATCCGCCCTGCATAAATTTCATAAATCCCCCCTTCTATGGTCATAGGCCTCAGCTGCTGCCCACCAGCATGATACAGGTACCCTGCAGCCTTCAGCGCCCCGTAATCAGGCCTTATGCCAGCCGGCATACGACAACCATATATACGGCTGCCAGTGACCTGCTCCAGGACCCTCTTTTCCATGAATCCATATGCAGCCACTTCATGCCTGCGGGATAACTGACGCACAAAGTCGGGAAAAGCCTGTGCCCAGGTGGCTGTAACAAAAAAGGTAGCCCTTACCTGGTACCTGTCCAGTATAGTGAATGTATTGTCCAATTCCTTTCGGAACATCTGAAGCCTTTCTTCCAGGCCCAGTTCCCTACCTTTTCCTGTGTGCAGATGCAGTTCTTCCAGATCAATACTGATCAGTATGCGGGGCGTATTCATTCGGTTAAATCAGCTTTTGTATAGAGACAGTTTTGGATGTATGCTACCCTCTGATAATGTATATTAGATAGCCACTCATTTTGTCGTTAGTTCCCCCAAATAAATCTGCTGGTGGCAGGAATAGCCAACGGCTACCCTTTCCCCAAAATGAGTCATAGCAATATTATAAAAAACGGAATTTAAGAGGCCTAACCCCTATCAGGCAAGACAAGAATAGAACGCAGTGTAGGTATAGAAGTTACAAACGGCAACAAACAAAAGTCCCGTTCCGGAGAAACCGGAACGGGACCATATTTCAATCAGATACTAATCATTGATGATTAAGCATTCACTTTACCTTTAGCCTTTGCCATTTCTTCTTCAGCAACAGCATTTGGAGCAGGTGAATAGTGAGAGAACTCCATGATGGAAGTAGCACGACCGGAAGACAGGGAGCGCAGCTGAGTTACGTATCCGAACATTTCTTTCAGAGGTACTTTAGCTTTGATTACCTGTACACCGTTTCTCATTTCCATACCTTCCAGCATACCACGACGACGGTTCAGGTCACCTGTTACGTCACCCATGTATTGGTCTGGGGTCTGAACTTCTACTTTCATGATTGGTTCCAGCAGCACTGGTTTAGCTTTACGACCAGCTTCACGGAAAGCTTGTCTTGCAGCCAACTCGAAGGATACTGCATCGGAGTCAACCTGGTGGAATGAACCATCAAACAGGCGAACTCTCAGGTTATCCAGCGGGTAGCCAGCCAGTACACCCTGGTTCATAGCAGACTCGAAGCCTTTCTGTACCGGAGGAACGAATTCTTTAGGGATGGAACCACCGAAGATATCGTTGATGAACTGGAAGGATTTACCTTCATTTTCTTTCAGCCATTGCTCATCAGCAGGGCCGAGTTCGATCTGGATGTCTGCGAATTTACCGCGACCACCAGTTTGTTTCTTATAAACCTCACGGTGTTCTACCTTCAGTGTGAATGCTTCCTTGAAAGCAACCTGAGGTGCACCCTGGTTAACTTCTACCTTGAACTCGCGACGCATACGGTCAACGATGATTTCCAGGTGAAGCTCACCCATACCGCTCAATACGGTCTGGCCGGTTTCTTCATCAGTTTTAGCTTTCAGGGTAGGATCTTCTTCTACCAGTTTAGCGATAGCCAGACCCATTTTGTCCATATCCGCCTGAGTTTTAGGCTCGATAGCGATGTGGATAACTGGTTCAGGGAAGGTCATAGATTCCAGTACGATAGGATTCTTCTCATCGCACAGGGTATCACCTGTTTTGATATCTTTAAAACCTACAGCAGCACCGATATCACCAGCTTCGATGAAGTCGATTGGGTTCTGCTTGTTGGCGTGCATCTGCATGATACGGCTGATACGCTCGTTCTTACCGGTACGGGTGTTCAGTACATAAGAACCTGCATCCAGGTGACCGGAATAAGCCCGGAAGAATGCCAGACGACCTACGAAAGGATCGGTCATGATCTTGAACGCCAGGGCAGCAAATGGTTCTTTTGGATCTGGCTTACGCTCGATCTCGTTACCATTGTCAGGATCAGTACCTTTTACCGCTTCGATATCTACTGGTGAAGGCAGGTAACGACATACGGCATCCAGCATTTTCTGTACACCTTTATTCTTGAATGAAGAACCGCAGAGCATTGGGATGATAGCGATATCGATCGTTGCTTTACGGATAGCTTCGTGAATTTCAGCTTCAGAAATAGTGTTAGGATCATCGAAGAATTTCTCCATGAGTTTGTCATCGTATTCAGCTACAGCTTCTACGAGTTTAGCTCTCCATTCTTCAGCCTCATCCTTCATATCAGCAGGGATTTCGATTTCCTGGTAAGTAGCACCCTTACCTTCTTCGTCCCAGATGATACCCTTCATGGTGATCAGGTCAACTACGCCTTTGAAAGTATCTTCAGCACCGATAGGCAGCATCAAAGGAACCGGATTAGCACCCAGCATTTCCTTTACCTGTTTTACCACGTTCAGGAAGTCAGCACCGGCACGGTCCATTTTGTTTACGAAACCTACACGTGGTACACGGTAACGGTTAGCCTGGCGCCAAACGGTTTCAGACTGTGGTTCAACGCCGGATACAGCGCAGAACAGTGCTACCAGACCATCCAGTACACGCAGGGAACGCTCTACCTCAACGGTGAAGTCCACGTGACCTGGAGTATCGATGATGTTAAATTTATATTCTTTTGTATCTGGCTGGAGCTTTCCCTGAGTAGTTGGGAATTTCCAGAAACAGGTAGTAGCAGCAGATGTGATGGTAATACCTCTTTCCTGCTCCTGCGCCATCCAGTCCATGGTGGCTGCACCTTCGTGCACTTCCCCTATCTTGTGGGATTTACCTGTATAGTACAGGATACGCTCTGTGGTAGTGGTTTTACCCGCATCGATGTGCGCCGCAATACCAAAGTTTCTCTGAAATCTTAAGTCTGCCATAATATTAAAATGACTGTATAATAATGCAATTTGGGGGGCAAAGGTAATTCATTTTTGCTAATAAATAAAACAGGCAACTTTGCCAAATTGTTATTTCAGCAGCGGAATACTTTTGGGACCCTTTGGTTACAAGGTTTAAAAATTGGGTATATATGAGAAAAGGAAAAACATCCCCCAGTATAGCCCAGAGGATGTTTCCCTTATATCTTTATAAACCATCTACCGTAAAACGGCAGTAGATTTAGATCCTGAAGTGGGAGAATGCCTTGTTAGCTTCAGCCATACGGTGAGTATCTTCTTTCTTTTTGAAAGCAGCACCTTCACCTTTAGCAGCAGCTACGATTTCAGCAGCCAGCTTTTCAGCCATGCTCTTACCATTCCTTTCACCTGCATAACGGATCAACCATTTCATAGACAGGGAGATCTTTCTGTCAGGACGAACCTCAGAAGGGATCTGGAAGGTAGCACCACCAATACGACGGCTTCTAACTTCTACGGCAGGAGTTACGTTAGCGATCGCTTTCTTCCACACTTCGTAACCATTATCATTAGTGATAGTGCTCACTCTGTCGATCGCATCGTAAAATATCCTAAAGGCAATGCTCTTTTTGCCCTGCTCCATCACGTTGTTAACAAACCGGGTAACCTGTTTGTCGTTAAAGCGAGGATCCGGAGCCAAAGGCATCTTTTTCGCGGCTTGCTTTCTCATTTATTTGGAAAATTTCAAATAGTTATAATAAATTATTTCTTAGCCTTTTCCTTTTTGGTACCATACTTGGAACGGCTCTGCTTTCTGTCTTTCACACCAGCAGTATCGAGGCTACCACGAACGATGTGGTAACGTACACCCGGTAAATCTTTTACCCTACCACCACGGATCAGTACGATAGAGTGTTCCTGCAGGTTGTGTCCTTCACCAGGGATATAAGCAATCACCTCTACCTTGTTGGTCAAACGCACCTTTGCAACCTTACGCAGTGCAGAGTTTGGCTTCTTAGGGGTGGTTGTGTACACACGGGTACAAACACCACGACGCTGTGGACAGCTATCTAAAGCCCTGGACTTGGACTTAGCCCGGATAATTTCTCTTCCTTTTCTTACTAATTGTTGTATAGTAGGCATTCTACCTAGATTTTTTTTTCTGTCGGTTTACAATGACATCCAAATCACCCAGAATGGGAATTTGGGAGGGCAAAGGTAACACGCTCCTTGTTAATAACAAAATGTTTTGAACATTTTTTTGAGGAAATCCTTGTCAGCTCCCGCTAAGTTCCCTGACAATTTCGCTCCATTCCATGTCCAGCGTAGATTCCGGCATACTCCGACCCGCTCTGCTGTACCAGTACCGGGCGTTTCCCCGGTCACCTTCTTTCCTGTGGAGGTAGGCATGTACCCAGGCAGCAGTATCATCTCCCATATGTTCGATAATGTCATGTGCCCTTTGCCAGTTACCTTTTCTATCCCACCACAAAGCCTTTAAATAAGGAGAAATCCCCTCAGGAGGGGCGGCCTGATCCAGCGACGCGATAAAAGTAGCCTTGGTCATAGGGCGCAAAGGTACAAAATTGACCGGGGATTCCATCGCAAATAACAGTGAAAAATATAGGCGACCCGTAGCTGTCTCATACCTATCCCGCAGATAAGCCGCCTATAACCCGCCTCTTTTAGAATGCAGGTCATTGGCGGGATATATGCGGGTTATCTGCGGGTTATCTGCGGAATATCTCCCTTAGAAGGTAGTTCTGTCCTAGTACAGAACAGAGGTTCCAGCCATAAAAAAAGCCGTCATTTCAATAATGACGGCTGGTACCTATATAAAAGAGAAAGACCATCTACTCGCGCAGATGGCCTTCCAATTCAACACAACTAAGACTATTTTGAGTAAGTTCCTACTTTGTAATTCCAGTGACGGGTATCTTCCGCTTTACCGGTACGGATCGCATCCAGCCTCTCCAGCAACTCATTTCCTACCTCGTATTTTGAAGGATCCAGCCTGATCTGATGCTCCTTGTAATCCAGCTCCTGTACATATGCCACGCTGGCAGCCGTACCCGTACCAAATACCTCACGGAGCGTGCCCGCTTCATACGCCTTTACCAGCTCCTCAATGCTTACCGGCCTCTCCTCTACTGTCAGCCCCATATCTTCCAATACAGACATCACAGCAGCGCGGGTTACACCTGCCAGAATCGTGCCTTGATTCAAATCCGGCGTTATGGCAGTGTTACCAATTATGGCAAACACATTCATCGTACCACATTCCTGCAGGTATTTGAATTCCAGGCCATCTACCCACAAAATCTGATCGTATCCCTGCTTACGCGCCTGCATGGTAGGATACATCGCCCCACCATAGTTACCTGCTGCTTTGGCAGCACCTACACCACCAGGAAAAGCACGAATATATTTATCCTGTACCAGCAATTTAATAGGTTTATTAAAATACGGACCGGATGGCGAGTTAATAATAACAAATTTATACGTATCTGAAGGCCTTACACCAATAAATTCATCAGCGGCAATCATAAAAGGACGCAAATACAAAGAACAACCATCATTTGTAGGTACCCAATCCCTGTCCAGATCAATCAAAAGTTCCATTCCGCCTATAAAAAGCCATTCCGGCACCTCAGGCATCCCCATACGCTCCGCAGAACTGTTAAAACGTGCGTAATTGTCGTATGGACGGAAAATCATCGGATTGCCCTCCTGGTCTTTGTAAGCTTTGATACCTTCAAAAATAGCCTGCCCATAATGCCAGGCAGCGTTGGAAGGACTCACCGACAAGTGGCCGAACGGCAGGATCTCTGCATTCTTCCACTCTTTCCCATCAAATTCTGCCACCAACATATGGTCGGCATATTGCTTCCCGAAGATAAGGTTATTGAAGTCTATTTCCCCAATCCTTGACTTCTTTGTTCGGGTCACCTTAATTTTTTTTAAGGCTTCTTCCCCTACTTTGTTTTCTATTAGTTTATCTACTCCCATCATAATAAAGTGCTGTTAAATTGTTTTGGATGTATGAAGAGGTTGGCGAAATCTAAAGTCGGAAATCGCGCATCTAAAATTGAATACACTTAAATTTGCTCTCGCCGTCAGATGCAAATAAAGCAAATTTTTCCCCAAAGGGGGCCATTACATTCAATTTAAACTATATATGCATGTCTTTTGATCAAGTACAGCTGGACCCGTACTTTCTGGCCAGGATCTACACCCAGCCTATCATACCGGGGAAAAAAGCACCTGTTGCCGCTACTCCCGCTGCTGTTCCGGACGTGAAATTTTTAGGCGAAAATCAAAAAAACATTGCCCTGTTCATAAAAAATGAAGGAGGTGCTTACCTGAATGAAGAATTATTCAACCTCCTCACCAATATATTAAATGCCTGTAAACTGGGTATGCAGGATATCGCACTGATAAATATAGCCCATTACCCTGCCATGGACTTTACATCCTGGCAGTCAGCAGTAAAAATGAAGCAGGCTGTACTTTTTGGCATTCCGCCCGCCAGCATGGGACTGGAAGATTTTCCCGTCTACCAGGTCATCAGCGCCAACGGTTGCCAGCTGCTGCACTCCGACGACCTCTACCCTATTTCGCAGGATAAGGTAATGAAGGGAAGATTGTGGCAGGGACTGAAACAACTGCTGGGTATTTAAATCTGTAACTTGCATTCATGAAGCTAGTATTCGCTACCAACAACGAAAATAAAATAAAGGAAATCCGCTCCATGCTGGGCGACACGTTCGAGATCATCACCCTCCAGGAAGCCGGTATCGACATCGATATCCCGGAACCACACGACACCCTGGAAGAAAATGCCCGGGAAAAATCTGTGACCATTCACAACATGACACAGCAAAACTGCTTCTCTGAAGATTCAGGACTGGAAATTCTGGCCCTGAACGGTGCACCCGGTGTATACTCCGCCCGGTATGCAGGCGAACATAAATCCTCAGAAGATAATATTGATAAAGCCCTTTCAGAAATGAAGGGCAAAACCGATCGCCGGGCACAATTCAGAACCGTCATCTCCCTGATCCTGGAAAATAAAGAATACCAGTTCGAAGGCATCTGCACCGGCACTCTCCTGACCGAACGCAGGGGCGGCAAAGGTTTTGGCTACGATCCCATCTTCGTGCCCGATGGCTCAGATCTCACATTCGCAGAGATGGACATGGCCGGCAAAAATGTATTCAGCCACAGGGCCAAAGCATTCCAGCAACTAATTGCCTTCCTCAAGACTCACTGATAATATAAATAAATGGCTAGAGTAAAAATTGAGCTTCCCGAACAACTGGATTTTCACACCCAACTCCCTGTAAGGATTGGGGATATCAACTATGGCGGTCACGTAGGTAACGATGCCATTCTCTCTATCATTCACGAAGCACGTCTTCGATTCCTTGCCAATTTCGGGTTTGGTGAACTGGACAAAGATGGTCAGGCAGGCCTTATCATGGCCGACGCTGCCCTCGTATACAAAGGAGAAGGCTTCCACGGCGATATCTTTGACATCGCTGTAGGTGCAGATGATTTTACACCTTTTGGCTTTGACCTTTATTACCGCATTACCACTGTCCGCGGGGACAAAACCATCCTGATCGCAGAAGCGAAATCCGGTATGATTTACTTTGATTACCAGACCAGAAAAGTAGCCCGCCTGCCCGAAGAGTGGAAACAAACTCTTTCACCTGTTAAATAAATATCGCGCATGGACTTTGAGCAATTGAAGAGCATTATCACCGGGCGCCGGAATATCAAGCCATTTGCTATGAATGGCAAACGCATTCCGGACGAACAAATTCAGGCTCTCCTTGAACTGGCTGACTGGGCCCCTACTCATGGTTATACTGAACCATGGTACTTCCCGGTATTTGGCGGCGATGCCGTTAAAACCTTTTGTGCAGCTCACGCCGAGATGTACAAAGCCAACACTGCCCCTGAAAAATTTATACCGGGCAATTACGAAAAACTGAAAACTCAAGGCGACCTGGCCTCTCATGTAATCGTACTGTGTATGAAAAGAGGTAACAAACCAGGTATTCCTGAAATTGAAGAGATTGCTGCAGTATCCTGCGCAGTACAGAACCTGTGGTTGGGTGCTACCGCCCTTGGACTTGCCGGCTACTGGGGTTCCGGAGGTATGACCTTCTCTCCTGCCATGAAAGACTATCTTTCACTGGGCGAAGAAGATAAAGTGCTGGGTATTTTTTACCTGGGTTATACCGATGAACCTATGCCCGAAGGCAGGCGCTTAAAACCATTGTCTGAAAAGATAAAATGGGAGAAATAAAAAAGCCTGGCCTGCGGACCACTAAAAAAATCCCGGGAAAATAAAATCCGGTATTCTTATTGATGGCTTTGGGTGATCACAACTCACTCAAAGCCATATTCTTTTAATCTGCTAATACATGAAGGCCAGATTAACGCTACTCCTGCTCATCTTGTGTCATGTGGCTTTGCTACACGCACAAACCCCTGCGACCAAACCCCTGGACAGCGCTACCCTCAGCAAGATCATTTCACAACAGGTGAAAGACAGCGCCTCCGGCAAATCCAAACTCCATCTTTCTGATACCTCGGTAGCTGTGCTGATAACACGGCTGGAAAACTATACCCTCATGCTCAATGAGGTAATGAGTATCCTGAAACGCGGACTGGATACTACTGAAATAAGTGAACGGCTCCCCCTCATTGATTCGTCGCTCAACGTGGTGAAACGGGATATTACTGCACTTGGGAGTACCCCAAATGTCATGGACCTGTATACCAACAGGGTCCTGCTCGTACAGCTGGAATGGCGGCTGGATAACTGGCAAAGTCAGTTATTCAGATACTATGATAAACTGGTGAACATCACAGATACCCTGCAGCAATTGCGAAGGGATACCACCATGCGGGATATACCGGCCGAAGATGAATTGCGGGATATTTATGTAGGACAAATGGCTACTCTGATCACCAAATGGAGACAGGTAGATAGCGCGAATAAACGGAACCTGCTCTACCTGGGATTATTGCAGAATAAAGTGGCAAAGCGTTACCTGGAATCGACAAACCTGCTGGAAGATATGGACTTCCAGTTGTCAAAGTATAGTACCCGGATGTTCACGAAAGACTTTAGTTATCTCTGGGAACCGCCCCTGCCGGGAAAAAAGGGACCGAAGTTCCCCTATGTGTTAAAGCGGTCTTTAGCGAAGAACCTGCATGTGTTGCAGATCTTTTTTATGATCCGAAGACCCATGATCATATTCTGGCTGCTGGCGGCAGCAGGCTTCGCGTGGTGGGTGATGGCGAACATCAGGAGAATCAGGAGAGATCATGTGGGACAGGAAGCGGAAACCATCCTGCAGCAAACCAGGTATGTGATTGTGCATCCGGTAGTAGGGACCATGTTACTGATCTCAACCTTGTCATCCATGTTAAATATCCAGTATCCGATCTTATTTACGGAAATTACATGGGGGATTGCGGTGATTTGTGCGTCTGTTATTATCAAGAAATACCTTCCGGGACATTTGTTTAGAAGATGGTTCCTGCTGGTATTGCTGTTAGCCTTGTATGGTGTGAATAACCTGTTGATCCAGGTCACCTTTACGGAGCAATGGGGCATTTTCACAGGGGCAATCCTGGGGGTGATATTAGGATACTACCTCCTGCATAGTATAGAGCAGACCAGGTTGCCCTTGCCAAAATATGCGAAGCATGCGGTGTGGATCTTTATAATGATGAGTGCCTTGTCATTGTTACTCGTGATCCTGGCCAGGGTGACGGCGGCTAAGATATTTGGTGCAGCAGGTGTAGTGAGTATTACAATGTCACTGGCGATTGTGCTTACCGTAGAAATCCTGATGGAGGCGATTTACCTGCATGTCGAGGCAAATAAGCATTCGAGCACTTTTGTGTCCTTCCTGGATTACCAGCATATCAAAGCCAGGTTGAAGTCCATCCTGTATGTGATTGCAACAGTGGGATACCTGATGCTGATAGCCAGGAACCTGTATGTCTATGATGCCCTGTATGAGATAGTGACAGATATGCTGGTAGCCGAAAGAAAGATAGGCAGCTTCACCTTTACTTTTGGAGGGGTGATTGTATTCCTGTTGATCATATGGATCTCCTCAGTAGTAAGCCAGTTATTAACATTTCTCCTTGGATATACAGGGAATAATGTGCCGACCCGGAAAGGATGGGGATCTTACATGTTGCTGTTAAGACTGGCAGTGCTGGGAGCAGGCGTATTGCTGGCTTTTGCGGCATCAGGGATTCCGCTGGATAAACTGGCGATCGTAGTGGGAGCGCTGGGTGTAGGTATTGGATTCGGCTTGCAGAATATTGTGAATAACCTGGTGTCGGGGATTATACTGGCTTTTGAGAAACCGATAGAAGTGGGTGATACGATTGAATTGGGTACCCGCACAGGGGTCGTGAAGGAGATAGGCATCCGGTCCAGCAGGATTTCGGCGGGAGACGGATCGGAGGTAATTGTACCGAATGGAGAGTTGATTGCGCAGCAGTTGGTGAACTGGACATTGAGTAACCGGTCGAGAAGGGTAGATATCAGTGTAGGCGTAACGTATGGTGCGGATATTAATAAGGTGATACAGGTAATGAAGCAGTGTTTGCAACAGCATGAAGGCGTGATGACTGCTCCGGAGCCGACGGTATTGCTGAGTAATTTCAGGGATGGAGCGATGGATTTTCAGGCGTTCTTTTGGATTAATGATCTGGGCCAGGCAGGGAGTATGAAGAGTGCAGTGCTGACGGCGATCTATGCTTCGCTGCAGCAGGCGGGGATTACGATAGCACATCCTACGCCGCAACAGGTGCAGATTAATATGGATCCGATGTTTTGGAAGCAGCAACCGGCTCAGACTCCAGGACAGGTTCCGGGTCAGCCACCAAAGCCACCGGAACCCTAAATACTTCTGCGTTTTGTGAGCGACAGCCTTACTGCCGCTCACCAATTGGCTGGCATGAGCAAATCCGCCGGAAGCGCCAAATTCCCCGGGATAAGTTAAATTTGCAATAACCTATATTTTAAGAATGAAACTCCTCCTATTCCTGCTTATCTGTACATTCTCCGCTAAAGGACAGGTATTGCAAAACCCTGACAAGGCCTTTGCGCAAGCCGCGCAATCAGGTCGTAACATCATGCTGGTGTTCTCCGGTTCCGACTGGTGCATCCCCTGTATTCAATTTGAAAAAAACATTCTTTCAGACAGCAGCTTCCTGCGCTTTGCGCAAGACAAACTCGTACTCCTCGAAGCGGACTTCCCACAAAGAAAAAAGATCGCCCAACCTCTTCGCGACCAATACGATTCCCTGGCTGCTGCCTTCAACCCCAAAGGAAGTTTTCCACAGGTAGTACTCCTCAGCCCCGGGAAGAAACTCATGGCCAATGTACCTGTCAAACAGGAAACTCCCGAAAGATTCATCAACACACTTAAACAGCTCATGCAATAGCCATGCAAAGCAAATTGCAGATCCGCCTCATGGGCTCTGAATTTGAGCTGATCGCCAATACAACAGAAGCTCTGCTACACAACGCTGTACAGGAAATACAACGCATCGAAACCCTGCTCACTGAATTTAATGATACTTCCATCACAGCGCAGATCAATACTAACGCCGGCGTATATCCTGTGAAGGTGCCCCCCGAAGTATTCCAACTCATTCAGCGTTGCCAGCATCTCAGCAAAATTACACAGGGTGCTTTTGATATCAGCTCCGGCGCTTTAAAACAATTGTGGAAATTTAAAGAACGGGGCTTTCACTGGCCGGCAGCTTCACAAATAGCCACTGCCCTTGCAAACACGGGCTATCAACATATCCAGCTACAGGATGAACAGGTATTCCTTTCAAAACAAGGCATGGCCATCGGCTTTGGTGCCATTGGCAAAGGTTACGCAGCTGATAAGGCCAAAGCCCTGCTGCAGGCACAGGGAGTGAGCAGTGGGGTTATCAATGCCAGCGGTGATCTCAGTACCTGGGGACCCGAACCCTGGAAAGTAGGCATTGCCAACCCTGACAACAGCAGGGAAATGCTTTTCTGGCTGCCTGTGAAAAATGCCGCTGTCGCCACCTCCGGCAATTATGAACAATATGTAGAAAAGGATGGAATCAGGTACTCGCACAATATTGATCCCCGCAAAGGGCTACCGGTACCTTATATAAAAAGCGTCACCGTAATCAGTCCCAGCGCAGAACTTTCTGATGCCCTGGCTACAGCCGTTACCGTAATGGGCACAAAAGCGGGTATGGACCTCGTGAACCAGTTGCCAGACGTGCATTGCATACTCATAGATGAAGACAATAAGATTTATAGATCGGCAAATATTAAAATGAATTAATCATGCTCAAGTATTGCATACTTCTGCTGTTTCTTACAGCTTGTACTACGGTAAAACCTTACCAGCGGATGTACCTGAATGATCAGAACATGCAGTTAGGGAAATCGACGCTGGAAAAATTCGATGAGAATGTACACACATATCGCGAAGGGAGTAGTGGAGGTGGAACCGGGCAAGGGAGCGGGGGTTGTGGATGTAATTGATCGAAGAGATTTGATTGAAGGGATTTGATTGAAGGGATTTGATTGAAAGGATTTGATTGAAAGGATTTGATCGAAGAGATTTGATTGAAGAGATTTGATTGAAAGGATTTGATCGAAGGAATTTAATTGTCTCGTTCAAATTGATTGACCTGATCCGATTGCAGAACTCCTATTGACTCAAGCAACCTGAATTCACCTGATAGACCAACACGAATGGATTTAATTCTTAGAATGTATGAAAAGAATTTTCATTGCCGCCGCCCTGCTAATGAGTTACATCACAGGGTTAGCGCAACAAAACGATAGCACGGCATATCACCCGAAGCGCATTTCCAAAACCGACATTCAGTTGCTGCAATCCTACTACACACAGGATGGCAATCACTCCGCCGTCACCGGCGGAACCGGTACCGAAGCACTCACTGTCTACGCCACCGATGTCTCCATCAATCACCAGCGTGATTCAGCCAATACCTTCCAGCTTGATTTCGGCATCGATGTCATCACCTCCGCCTCTACTGACCGGATCGACTTCGTCATGAGCTCCGCCTCTTACCACGATAACCGCTTTCACCTCAGCACCGGCTACACACGCAACTTCAACAAGCACCATGTAAGTGCAGGCATCAATGCCGGCTTATCATTGGAATCAGACTACCTCTCCATACCTGTTGGCGTAAATTTCAGCAAGGAAAGCACGGACCAGACCCGCCGTTTTACTGTGGGGGTCCAGGCCTACTTCGACGACCTCCGCTGGGGCCGTTTTGACCCCGATCATTACAGCCCCGAAACCCTGGTCTACCCCGAAGAGCTTCGTTATAAACAATGGTTCGACATTTACAGGCGTACCTCGTACAACTTCAGCTTTGCTTATTACCAGGTGATCAACCAGCGCATGCAATTTGCCGTCTTCCCTGAATTTGTATACCAGGAAGGCCTCTTATCCACGCCTTTTCACAGGATCTACTTCAACAATGATACCCTAAGAGTGGAAAACCTGCCACGGGAACGATGGAAAATACCTCTTGGTGTACAGCTGAACGTCTTCACAGGAAATAATGTGATTATCCGCTCCTACTACCGGTATTACAAGGACAATTTCGGTATCAGCAGTCATACCTTCCAGCTGGAAATGCCTGTAAAATTAAGTCCTGCCTTTACCCTGTCGCCACTGGTACGGGTTTATACCCAGACAAAAGCAAAATACTTCAGGCCCTATAAAGCGCATACGCTGGATGAAACCTACTATACATCCGACTATGACCTTAGCCGGTTTAGCAGTTACAAAGCGGGCATAGGGGTACGTTATACCCCATTCAGGCAATTATCCCATCACTATACATTTAAGGAAATCGGGCTGCGGTATGCTTTCTACAAACGTTCGGATCAACTGTCTGCCCACATGATCTCACTCCTGGTGGACCTTTACCATAGTAAGGGTTAAGGCATGGTTACATCTGGCACACTGTATGATGTACCAGTTGGTAAAGCGAAGATTATGAAAAACTTACAACTTGCATTACTGGGTTTTGCCATCATGCTGTTAAGCAGCTGTGAAGTAGTAGGCGGCATTTTTAAAGCCGGTGTATGGACAGGAATTATAGCTGTAGCTGTTGTGGTATTCCTGATCATATTTCTGATATCCCGTGGACGGAAGTAACTGATCCGCTGATATATCCATTGGCATAGAACTCCTCCTTGATACGTGACCAGATCCATGCACGGCCCTTGCCTGATTTGAGCAGCCATTCATGTTTCATAGCAGAGATCTTATCGTCGAAATTTTGCAGGTAGATCACTTCCCATGGTCTGTACTGCAGGGTCCCCTTCTGGCGGCCATGCACATTGTGAAAGTGAAATCTCTTAACAAGATCAGTCGTGTGTCCGGTATAGATTTTCTGGTACCTACGGGAAAAAAGGATATAAACGGTGTACATATTAATGGTTATGCCATGAAACACAAAAGGTTACCCTGTTTCGGAGGTAACCTTTTGTATTCCTGTATTTCATAGAGCAGCAAAGATACTCATTTTATCCGGGCAAGGCGGGCATAAATTTCCATCATACCAGTTTGACCTAATAAATCTTTGTCCGTCTTACGGCCTACCAGTCCGCTTTGATCGCTTTCGCTAGCCCATACTTTGTCGGCATCTTCCTGCATTGCATTGATATACTGTCGGTTACCATCCACAGCGTACAATGCTTCGTATCCTCTGAGCAGAACAGCGTTGAACCAATAGGAATATGGGAACCTGCCCTGACGGAAGAAGTGAGCATAACTGCCTGCTGCTATATGCTGTGCAGCTTCCAGGTAATGCTTATCTTTTGTAATGTGATATAGTTTGACATTGGCCTCCAGCATCGTACCCGCATTGTAGGTATAGGTAGCGGAGTCGATCCTGAGTGACGGCACATGAATCATATCGTAGTAGAAGCCTTCCGGTGCCTGCAGGTATTTGTTGACCCAATTGTACAACAACAAAGCCGTGTCGAGGTAGCTTTTCTGTTTGGTAGCATCGTATAACTGTAAGGCTACCAATATGCCCGGGCCATTAGAACAGGTGTTCTTACCACCCTTATCGCCCTCTTTCCAGTATAAACCACCACCGGATACGGTATCAAAGCCCGTCATCATAAATTTATAGATTTCCGTGGCTTTTTCAAGGTACCATTTTTTCTTTGTGCGCTTGTACGCATCCAGGTAGGCAATGGCGATCCACTGATTGTCGTCATAGAACCTGTCGCCACCCTTTTCTTTCACGACATAGGAGTCGTAGCCCGGGGCCGGCGCTTTCTTGTCGTAATAAGCATTAATAGCGGTAATAACGGTGGGCATGTAATGCTTGCCCGGGTGGATGGCTTCCATCTCGTTGGCAGCCTGAATGAGACCACACAATGGCCAGAGGTAGGAATGAGGATTTTCATTCTTCTCTTTGTTGGTAGTTTCATAATAGAGTTTGTTCTGCGCGTCATAAAGGTTCCTGCTAACTGATGACCAGAGTGTGTCTGCGTGGGTTTTGTTGGCAGATGACTGCGCGAAAATGCTGCTATGAAGGCATAGCAGCATCATGAGACCTGAGTATTTAAGCATGCTTGTGGATTTTTAGATCTCCGGCTTCGGCCGGAGATCTAAAATTAATCAATCAATTCCAGTTCTTTTAGTCTGGCGACAGCTTCAATCAACATTGACCCGCTGAGCTGGGTGGTCAGATCTGTTGTAGTAGCCGTAGTCGTCCAGCTGGTATTAAATATGACCTGTGGGCGGGAAGTACCCTTCAGCCACATTGTTTGAGCATTTAATAAAAGTGAATTGGCAAACTTTGCCTGATCGGTGCTGGAGATGCTGCCATCTGTAATAAGCAGCATTAAGTAGCGTACCAGGATCCCTTTGAAGAGACCACCATCTCCCCCACCCTCATCTTTAAAGATGTTGTTGCTGGTGAATTCACTGCCCAGGGCGTTATTCGCTGTTCTCAGTGCATCGGCAATGTAGGTATTATCGCCGGTGAGCTTGTATAACTCTACTGCGGCACCGATGAACACTCCCTGGTTGTAGGTAAACTTCCAGGCTTTGTTCGTACCACTGACATCCAGGCCATCCCATACCAGGCCCGTGGTTGGATCTACCAGGTTATCTTTTTGCCACTGATAGATTTTTTTGGCCCAGGCCAGGTCATCGCCTTTATGATCCAGCTGGTAAAAGCGGGAAGCGATGATGCTGGCGGGCGCATTGGCGGGCGTATTTTTGTTTTGACGGTCCTTATTCCAATAAATACCACCACCAAAATTTTCATCCCATCCTCCTTTGATATCATTCCACAGGGTGGTAGCAGCAGTTTTGTACTTTGCATCGCTGGTCGCCTCATATGCACGCAGGCAGGCCAGGGTCATCCATTCCATATCATCATAGAAGTGATTGATGATCGTATTGCCATTCTTTGCCTGTGCACCATCCAGCAGCTTATCCATACGGGCTTTGATGGCAGGATCACCTGTACGAAGGTACGCATCTACCAGCAGGTCCAGCGCATGGGCATTGGGCCAGTAGTTGAACGTCTGATCACTGCTATTATTCTTGTTAAAGTAATTGCCACTCTGGTTGTACCAGCCACTGATCAGCGATTTTTCAGTAGAATCAGCGATAGCAGGCCAGTTATATACATAACTCACCGCGCCTGCGCCAGGCCCGGGACCATCGTCCACGGGCTCTTTCAGGCAGGAAGTAAATCCTGTGATGAGTAAGGTGCCAACAATTATCAATTTGCGCATAATTCAATAATTTATTTAATGATCACTTCGTGGGTATAGGTCTTCTCTGGTGAGAAGTATACATTCACATCACAGTTTTTAGTGTCTACATCACTGCTAAACTTGAAACAGTAGTTGTACTGATCAGAATTGGTGATCAGGTGCAGTTCCCAGAATGACAGTGGTGTTGCGGAAGTAGGGCGACTGTTGTCCGCATTGGAAGAACCCCACCATTCGTAGCCCGTGGTACCATCAGCAGCAGTTACACTCAGGCGGAATTTATAACGTTCATCACGGCCCCATGATTCCTGGTGGAAGTTGATCAGCTGATTTTTGAATGACCATACACCATTGCTCACATAATCCAGTGGATACATGATTTTGTTTTCTGGCGCAAACCACAGGCCCATACCAGTGATTTCGGTCACGGTAGCCGCAGCATTGTTAAAGTCCAGTTGCAGGCGGTATACCTTGGTACCAGCAGTTTGTGTACCTTCTCCATCCTGTTTTACAGCCCCCCCGTCAATATAGAAAGTAGTAGGCGTACCGGTATTTCTGTCTGTGAAATGGTAAGTACCATTTTTCAGGGAAGTATAGATTTCAAATACACCTGCTGATGTAGATTTCAATTTCATGGCAGCTGCCAGGTTATCGCCGGCTTCGGTAGCAGAACCGGTCAGGTATACATCTACAGGAATTTCTGCAAAGCCATTGGGTCTTTCCACCTCGATGGTACGGGTTTCAGCAGCCTTCTGGATATTGTATCCTTTGGATGCGTTGACAGTCCATTTCAGTTTGCCTGTAGCGAGAGAGGCGATACCAGCTTTGGCGGCAATAGTGTTCAGGTCTTTGTGAGACAGGGTCAGTTTGTTATTCACCCCACCACCATCAGAAGAAATGGTAGCCAGTGGTGCGGAGAAGTCACCGCTTTCCTTGTCGAACACTACTTCGTACAATACCAGTGAGCCATCTTCGGCACGAGCCTGCTCCCATTCGAAGGCTACAGAAGCACTGGTCGTTGGTTGCAGTTTGATATACTTATCGTCTACCGGTGCGCTCAGGGCAGGTACCGGCTTCATGTTCGTGTTGAGTTTATAATCGTCCTTTTTACAGCTTGCAGCCAACAGGGACATGATGGCTAATATATGCAGGAAGTATGTTTTCATGTTTTGCAGCATTTTTAAAATAAGTGGAAATTCTACCAACCCTGGTTTTGTCCAAGGTTACTGTTTTGGTCACGTTCGAATGTAGGCACCGGCCAGAGGTAATGCTTGGGATTATTGAAAATCCTGTTTTCAACAATGATATATCCATTTGCATCTTTGTTGAAAGCACCACCGGATACCTTGATACCTCTTACTGGTCTGGCCATTACCTGGTCAGCAATTTTCCAGCGGCGGATGTCGAACGGACGGATGCCTTCGAATGCCAGTTCTGCACGTCTTTCGCGGCGTACGATAGTTCTGAGCTGATCGCTGGTAGTGGAAGGATATACTGTAGCACCTGCATCGTTGAAGCCAGCACGTACACGCAATGCACGGATCGTGGTGTTCCATACATTTGCATCCAGTTGTCCCAGTTCATTTTTAGCTTCTGCATACATCAGCAATACTTCTGCATAGCGAATCATGATCAGATTCAGGCTGGAATTGTAATTGCTGGCTGTAGGATCGTAATATTTATAGAAGTAATAACCGGTAGGAGAAGCACCCTGGTCATCCACGCTGTTGGTAGCAGGATTGGAACCCGGCTGCGTAAGAATCGTTTGTACAGTACCGTTAAAGTCTGTGATAGTAGAACCATCATGCAGAATGGTAGCTTCGAAACGGGGATCCCTGTTGATGTAAGGATTATTCTCATTGTAACCGGAACCTGATTCAGTAATTCCTTTACCATTCAGCATTACATAGTCATCCACCAGGTCCTGTGTAGGTACCAGTACACTTCTGAGCAGTGCAACGGTCTGTGGCAGGAAGCTGCGTTGTGTGGAGAAGGTACGGCCACCACCATATTGCAGGTCGAGTATTACTTCGCTGTTGTATTCATTGTTGATGCTGAATACATTCTTATAGCTGGATTGCAGGCTATAAGTACCATTATCAGTTCTGCCGATGAGTTGTTCACAATCATCTACCACAGCCTGCCATTCTCCTTTATATAAGTGAACGCGTGCACTGAAGGCGATAGCAGCACCACGGGTAATGCGGCCCCTGTCCTGGTCAGCGTAAGCGGTATTCACAGGCAGGTCTGCACGGATGGCAGCCAGTTCTGACTGTACAAAATTGAGGATGTCTGCCTTAGGTGTACGGCTGATGTTCTTAGCTTCATTGATGGTGATCAGGTTGGTATAGAAAGGAACATCTCCATACCAGTCTGCCAGCTGGAAGTAAGAATAGGCACGGATAAAACGTGCTTCTGCCAGGATTCTCTTTTTCAGGGTAGAATCGAGGTTTGGCACTTTATCAATGTTGGTAGTAACCGTGTTACACTTGCGGATGCAGGTATAGCGGTAGGACCATTCGTTTGTCACCCTTGCATTGGATGGATCATAAGCACCATCGGCAATAGCGGTTACATTGTCAAAGCCGATACCATTTACATAAGCGTTGTCGCTCAGGGCTTCGTTACCAAAGAAGTAGCCATCGTTCGACATGTTTTCATAACAGCTATTCACAGCTGCGATGGCATCATCGGCATCCCGCCAGTAGGCCTCCTCCGTATATTCGCGTGTGATAGGCTGATCCAGCTTGCGGCAGGAATACAGCGTAGTCGCACTTATGAGTATTATCAGTAGTCTCTTCATACGTTTAAAATTTCAGGTCTATACCGAAAGAGAAGGTAGCTGCATTCGGATAGCTACGTCCTGCAATAGCATTGTAATTGGAAAAAGACAGCTTGTCGTCGAACTGTGTGAATTCAGGATCTACACCCAGGTCATGGAAGCGACGAGGCGTAAATGTGATCAGGTTCTGGCTGGTAAAGTAGATTCTTGCTCCCTGCACTTTTACGCGATCGGTAAAGCGCTTAGGCAGGTTATAGCCGAATTGCAGGTTCTTCAGACGCAGGTATCGGGTGTCGAACAGCCAGTAGTCTGAATAAGCGAAGTTATTAGCATCAGCCGCACCAATGGTGAGACGTGGATATGTTGCATCAGGATTGGTAGGAGTCCAGCGATCCAGGTGTTGTACGAAGGCATGGTCTTCATTGTTATGGAATGCCTCTACGATATCACCACGCAGGAACTGGGTACGCTTGCCAACTCCCTGCCAGAACATGGAGAAGTCAAAGTTGCGCCAGCTTGCACTATAGTTAAATCCGAATGTATAGCGGGGGAATGGGTTACCGAATACATAACGGTCGTTTGCATCGATCACACCATCGCCATTGCGGTCTATGTATTTGATATCGCCCGGCATTACCTGTTGATTGTAGGCGAATGGCACTTTTGGTGCATTCTTGATATCGTCCAGGTTCTGGTAGAGACCATTGGATTTGTAACCATAGTAAGAAGCGATCGGGAATCCTTCTTTGATGATATAGGTGAAGTCAGATCCCTGGATAGATTGTTCACCGTATTTGATCACCTTGTTCAGGTTGTCGGACAGGTTCGCACCGAAGGTGTGTTTTACCGCGCCTGTTTTCAGGTGGTAGTTCACAGCTATTTCCCATCCGCGGTTTTGCACCTTACCTACGTTCTGCAGGGAGGAACCGATACCGGCAGTACCTGGTACAACCTGGAAGAGATAGATGCCAGTAGTTGTTTTATTGAAGTAATCGAAGCTTGCGGAGATCTTGTTATTGAAGAGATCCATATCCACACCATAGTTACTCATGGTAGAGATTTCCCATTGCAGGGTCTCATTGTATGCGGAGAAGTCGGCACCGGGAGCTGGTGCGTTGTTGAACGCGTACTTACCGGAATTAAGTGTTACGCGGGCCAGGTAGTTGAAACCTCCGATGTTGGAGTTACCCACCTGTCCCCATGAGTAGCGCAGCTTGATATTGCCGTATTTGTCTCTGAAGTCCTGGAAGATTTTTTCATCTGTCACTCTCCAACCCAGGGAGAATGCAGGGAAGAACTGCCAGCGGTGACCGGGAGCCAGTTTGGAAGAGCCATCATAGCGCCAGGTGAACTCAGCGAGATACTTATCATCGTATACATAGTTTACTCTGCCGAAGAGGGAGTTCAGTGCATAGAGATTCGGATTGCTGATATCATTGTAAGTACCGATAGTAGAGTAATCGTAGCTACCATCAGGTTTTGGAATATAGCCGCCGCCGATAGCCCATTGGTCATCGAGATTGGTCGTACCATAACGGTTCGCTTTGATACCGTAGAATTCGTTCACAGCATCGCTGCGTGCCCCTACCTGTGCTTTTACGTAATGCTTATCGAAAGTGTTTTCGTATTCGGCAGTAGCGTATACGTTGGTATTGTTATCCTTGTATTCAGATTCAGAATACTGGTTGTAAGTAGGAGGATTGGCAGTAGTATAATAAGGAGCATAGCTGTACTTATTTACCCTGTTGATATCGTTGGTGATGGTGTAGTTGCCGGAAGCGTTGAAGTTCAGCTTCAGGTGTTTCACCGGCGTGATTGTTACATCCAGACCACCGAGCAGGTTATCTTTCTCTACCAGGTCAAAGCCCTGGAGTGCCAGTTGAGCGAAGACGTTGTTACTGTTCAGTGCAGGCACCACGAAGTTGCCCAGGGAGTCCTTTACGGGATAGATCCGTGGTGTACGCATGGCATCGCGCATGAGGATACCGATATCCGCTGATTGACGGCGGAAGAAGGACTTCGTGTAGGCAATGTTTGCATTCACTTTTACGTATTTGCTTACATCTACGCCGAGGTTAGCTCTTGCGTTGTAGCGTTTGTAGTAGAAGTCCTGATCTACGTATTTGTTCTGCAGCATGTTGCCCTGGTTCACGTAGCCGAGGGAGATGAGGTAGCTGCTGCTTTTGCCGCCACCGGTCAGGCTTAAGCTGTGGTTTTGCTGTGGAGTATAGTTACGGATCATTTCATCCATGTAGGACGGATATGAGCCTTTACGTTTCCAGTAGGCAATTTCTTCAGGCGTGTATTGAGGAGTCTTACCGGAGTTCACCAGGGCTTCGTCCTTCATGGTCATATATTCCCATGCTTCAACGTTGCGGGGCAGGGTGGTAGGCGTTTGCCAGCCGTACATACCGTTGTAGGTTACGGATGGTTTATCGTCTTTAGCCCCTCTTTTGGTAGTGATATAAATAACACCGTTTGCCGCCTGGGAACCGTAGATAGCGGAGGATGCGGCATCTTTCAATACAGAGATGCTTTCCACATCGTAAGGGTTCAGGTTCTGGAGGCCATCGCCGCCGGTCTGCACCCCATCGATAATGATGAGTGGGGAGTTGCCGGTGAGACTACCTACACCACGGATGTTAAGGGTCAGTTTAGCACCCGGTTCTGCATTTTGTTGTTGCAGAATGAGGTTAGGGGCAGTACCCTGGAGGGCCTGGAACATATTTGTTACAGGGCGGCCTTCAATATCCTTGGTCGAAATGGTATTGATCGCCGCAGTTACCTGGGTTTTCTTTTGTGAGCCGTAAGCTGTGATCACTATCTCTCCCAGGTCCTTGGAATCGGCAGTGAGCATTACGGTAATATTAGTTCTGCCATTGATACCCACCTCCGATGGGATGTAGCCAACGGAAGAGCAAACTAAGGTACCATTGGCTTGCCCAGCTGGGATCTTTAGCGTAAAAAAACCATCATCATTTGTAGTGGTGCCGAGACTGGTACCTTGCAGCCGTACGTTGACGTTAGGGATACCTACGCCTTTTGCATCTACCACTTTGCCGCTGACAGAGATGTCATTGGCCTGGATGGTGGTAGCAGACTGGCGGTTCTGACGGAGGATGATTTTGTTATTGATTTTTTCGAAGCGGATGTCCAGCGGAGAGAGGATGAGTTTCAGTACATCATCGAGCTGTTGATCTTTGACGGTAAGGGTGACTCTTTGTCCTGCTTTAACTTCATCGTTGGAGTAGACGAAGACGAAGGGAGTCTGCGCTTCAATTTTTTCGAGCACCTGTCCCAGTCCTTCATTGTTTACCTGGAGGGTGATGCGGTTGTCTGACGGCTTTTCGGCTGCATTGACCTGCTGTGCGGCTGAGTAGCGGCCAGTATTGGAGGCAAAAGCCATCTGGGCGCGCAGATCGAGTATGTTCATAACGATCATACAGACGAACATAGGCAGGAAAAGGGAGCGGAAAGTAGCCGGAATAGTGAAACGTAGCGGTCTTTCTTTCATAACGCTATTTTGGTTTATTGTGTGTATCAGTAAATTTTACAGATGTAGGGGGCGGCTAAAAAGGGCTGACGTGGGTGCCCTTTTTTAGCAAGCCTGTACCTTAACGTGAATTATGAATTGTTTTATGATTTCTTCTTGTCAGTGACCCGTTTTTACGCCTTAAGGTGTCCTGTTTTTTAACAGGTGAGTCATTCCTTTTGATGAGTAGTTTTTTTGAACAATGATTGATTGCATTTGCTATTCACTTATCAGCAGTGTACTATCAGTTATATTATAGTGGAATGCTCTTGACCTTGCGAGGTAATACATGATGTCCTGCAGGTTATTGTTCTGGAATGAGCCGGTGAGCCTGTAATGGCGTGGTGCATCATCGATAAAGGAGATCTTTTTGCCAAAGGTCCTTTCCAGTTCAATGCCTATTTCTTCCAATGTTTTATCTCTGAATACGAGGCGGCCTTCAGTCCAGGCTTTATCGTCTTCGGCAGCTGTTGGTTCTTTAATTATTGTTTGCGCAGCGGCAGGCTGATAGATTACTTTTTCATCTGGTGTGATGAAGATGGTATCCTTATTATCAGCAGGGATAAATGCTACTTTACCGGTTTGTACGGATGTCTGCACGGCTTCATCATCATAGGCACGGATATTAAAAGAGGTACCGAGTACATGTACGCTTCCTTTAGCGAGGTGAATAATGAAAGGCCGGCCCGGATTGGGAGCGATATCAAAGAATGCTTCGCCGGTGAGGTATACCTCTCTTGAGTTGCTGTTGAACACCTCCGGATAGGTCAATTTACTGTCTACGTTGAGCCAGATTTTACTACCATCAGCGAGTTCGATAGATGCGCGGGTTGCTTTGCCATTCTGGCGATGCAGCCATTGCATGGTATCGTTGAGGGCGAGATGGGTAACCGGTGTATGTGCTTTATCTACATACAACAATCCTGCACCAAGTATCAGCATAGCGGCGGCGGCTACACTGAGCCATTTCCATACATTCTTTTTTGGCTGAAGTGCGGGTGTGGCATGTATGCGTGCCATGGTTTTTTGCAGGGCCAGCTCAGTATCTGCAGCAGCATGGTAAGGAGCTTCGGTGAAATAAGATTGCAACAGGTTGAATTGTTCCCGTAGCTCATCGTGGTCCTGCAATAGGATCTCCAACTCCTGCAGCTCTTCGGCGGTAGCTTCTCCAGCCAGTTTCCTGGCGGCTAGTGTGTTAAAATGTTCATCGTTAATCATAAATTGAGAAGCCGTTGTATGAGAAGGACAGAGATTATTTAAAAACTACTTACAGCGTAATAGAATTTTATTTCTTTTTCATCTTTAGCGAGACGAATGGCCCTATCACCTCATTCAATCTTTTCATTGCCCTGAATAACTGTGTTTCCACAGTGCGTGGTGAAATATTCAGGATCTCGGCAACATCTTTATATTTAAACCCTTCTTCTTTGATCAGTTTAAATACCCGCCGGCATTGGTCCGGGAGGCGGTTTACTTCCTGATCCATTTTAAAGAGGATTTCTTTCCACTCCATATTTTTAGCCGGATCTGTGGTGGTCAGACCGGCTAATCCCGAATCATCATTTAAAGGAGTGATCCGGAGATTAGAATATTGCTCGAGATAATTGAGTGAGTGATTTTTGACAGCTACGAACAGGTAAACTTCCAGGTTGGAGATATCGTCCAGCCCGGTGCGTCGGTTCCAGATCTTTACGAATACGTCGGAGACTATTTCTTCGGCTGCTTCGCGCGTGGATACGTATTGCATGCAAAAGTGCAGCAGGCGTTCGTAATAGTGACGGAATAGTGCGGCGAAAGCTTTTTCATCGCCATCAACAGCTATTTGCTGTTGCCATAAACGGATGTTCTCATTGTTACTCATACCCTGCTGACAGTACCGTAAGCGAAAAAGATGATTTTTGCCCCTTTCATAATGTGGAAAAATGACGAGTTAAGCCATTTTATATAGGACAGATAAATTAGACAAAATACTTACAGGGAAGAGAAATATTTTTTCAGGCGGGAAATGGCTTCCTTTGGAAGCTATAGTACTCAGTGCCAAAATGAGTATTCCGGTGACCAGTAAATAATCTTCAAACCAGCCATCAGTATAGACTGCGGGGGAAATATCAGTCATTAATTGAAATGTTAATATAGCAAGAATTATATGTGTGAATCGGGGGAAAAAGCTTAACTTAGTATTGTTACCCAAAATTATCAAACTTCAAATGATTAATGTCGGCGATATTTAATACCATATTAGTGATTATAGCTGTTTTCAGCTTGCTGTCTACCTTAGCATTACCAATTATCAGTGCCTGGAGGGAATCAGCCAGGCTGAAGAAGTATAATACGCATCCTCCGAAGGCTTTAGTATTGGAGGACAGAAGAGGAAAGGTAGTAGTACTTGAACTGGAAAAACAGAATGATGCACAAGAGATTCTTCGCACGATGGATGTACTACTAGGGAAGTGACCCGAATACCATAAATTCAATTCAATCCTATAAAACCATTTTCATTCCTTGGATCAAGCAAACTCATTGGTTGCTAACCCATCCACAGAGGCTCTCAATAACCAGAACCAGCAACCAAGCACTACATCTGCCAGTATAGCTGGCGCAAGCAGTGGTACCCTGCTCGTACTGCTAGCTAGCAATCTCCCTGACAATTATCCACTAAAGTCCTGGCTTGTTATTATTGCTCCCAGTGTTTCAATAGCCTTCTCTTTAATCTGGAAGTTCCTTATACGGGAGAAGAACGCGTATTACAAACGGAAACGGGTAGTGAAATTTAAAAAATTACTACTTAAGAAAATTGAAGCTGCATTAAGTGATGGGCTTATCTCTACTGAAGAAGCAGCAGCACTGAAAAGGAAAATGATAGAGATCGAGCTGCAAAGTATAGACAACCTTGCTAACAAGATCAAAACCATTGAATTTGAAGAGTAAACTATTCCGTTTGGATACTTTTGACCGGATTGGTCAGCGCGGCAGTCATTGCTTTGTGACTTACGGTGAGCAAAGCTATGGCTACCGATGCTATCATCGCGGTCAGGAATACTGTTGCACCCACTTCCGTACGCAAGGCGAAGTGCTGCAGCCAGTTGTTCATGAGCCACCAGCCAGCTGGTGCAGCTATCAGGAAAGCTATGCCCACTAATACCAGGAACTCTTTCCAGAAGAGATAGAGTATATGCATAACCGATGCACCTAATACTTTGCGGATACCAATTTCCTTTTGCTTTTGTACTGCCATAAATGAGACCATTCCATACAAGCCTAAACAGGAAATGAAAATTGCGATACCGGCAAAGAGCCTGTACAGCAGGGAAAGCTGTTGCTCCTGCTGGTAGAAGCTTTGCATTTGCTGTGTGAGGAAACTACCATTGAATACATAGCCGGGGAAGGCTTTCATCCATTCATCTTTCAGCACTTCTACCATTTTAAAATCATTGAGTCTTACGCAGGTGAGCCAGCAGGCTTCCCGCCATGGCATGACTACGGAAGGGCGTATATGTTCCCGCAGCGTGTTGTTGGTAAAATCCTTTATCACACCTACGATCTGGTGCCACTCACCGGTATTACCTATTTTTAGCGTGTGACCAATTGCGTTTGCAGGGTCGTTGTAGCCTAACTCTCTTGCAAAAGTCTGGTTGATGAGCAGCTCGCGGATATTCTTTCCATCCCGGTAGTTGCGGCCGGCTATGAGTTGCAGGCCGAAGGTGCGGACATAATCAGCATCGCCCACACGGATGTCGATATTGTAACTGCTGGCTATAGCCCCCTGGTCAAAATAAAAGACATCCATCCAGTTGCTGTTGGCTGCAGGTGGCATATTGGCCAGGGTGATGCTGGTAAAACCTGCGTATTGTTTTAAGCGGGTTTTGAGGGCATCGGCGGCGTTGAGGTCGTAATTACCAAACCCGGGAACGGTGTAAACTGCATCTTTATTAAAGCCCAGGTCAGCAGATTGCAGGAGGTGTACCTGTGCCATGGCAACGATGACACAGATGATCATGATCTGGGAGATGGCAAATTGAGTGATGATCAAGCCACGACGAACAGAGAATGCACCGGGTTGGGGTTTGAATGCCCTGAGGGGTTGATAACCGGAAAGGATGAAAGCGGGGTATATACCGGCAAACAGCGTTACGACGATTACCACTGTGCATAAGAAAACTGCATTTTCTATACTCCAAATGGATACAGGCAGGTGGGCGAACTGCTTGCTAACGGCAGGGAGGGATAACTGAGCAATGCCGGCACCTAATACCATGGCCATGCTGACGAGGATAGCGGTTTCCAGGAGCAGGTCTTTGATGAGTTGTATTCTCAGGCTGCCTAATACTTTGCGGATACCGATTTCCTTGGCGCGGATAGCACTTTGGGCGGTGCTGAGGTTGATGAAGTTGATGATAGCCATGAGCAGGATGAGCATACCGATGAATGAAAGGGTGAGTAAGCTGGTATGGCTGGAGACGTGGGGTACGATGTAGCTGAAACGGTTGTCGAAGTGATTTTCTTTTAAGGGGAGTAAGAGAAGGGTTCTTACTTTGATGATTTGATTGGCGAAGTGGTCTTTGCTGAAGGATTTAAGACGGGTGCTGATAGCTTCAGGGGGTGTATTTAGTGCGAGTTGGACGAAGACCTGGTGCTGGCCGGTCATGCCGCTCCAGTCGTTTTTTACATAGCTGTAATCGTCAGGGTGCTGGCGAAGGGTTTCGAAAGAGACGACGATGCGGAGGGGAAAGTCAGTATTAGCAGGGGCGTTGTCTAAGATGCCGATTATTTTGAGTGGGTATTTGTTATCTAAGGTGAGGATCTGGCCAAGGGCGTGCTGCCAGGTACCGAAGTATTTTTCGGCAGTAGATTTGTCTAAGGCGGCTACGTCGGGTGCTGCTAATTGGGATGGGGAGCCGGAGAGCCATTTTTGGTGGAATAGGTCGAACCAGGAAGGTTCGATGAAGTAGGTGCCGGCATCTTCGCGGAAGGTGTTTGGGGAGGGGTCTTCCTTTATGTTGGGGGAAGGATTTTGCTTTATGCTTTGAGAGAGATCTTGCTTTATATTATCATCTTTTGCCTGGCTGTTTCGGCTGGCGGAGAATTGGGAACCCTGGATTGCCTGGAGCGCTGCAACCTTTTCCATTTGGGGGAATTCTGTTCTGAGTGCATCAGGTACACCAGTGGATACACCGGAGTTGTATTGGACACCGGTGGAATAATCTGTTTGGGTAACGATGCGGTAGATGTTTTTATAATTGGGTTGCTGGGTGTCGAAGCTGGTTTCAAAGCGGATGATCATGAATATGATCAGTGCCGCTGCAATGCCGATGGCAAGGCCGGCGATGTTGAGTGCGGCAGTTTTCTTGAAACGGAGGATGTGGCGGATGGCGATTTTCAGCATAGCGGAGGGGCAGCGAGAATGGTGCCAGGAGGAAGGTAGTTGATAGTCAGGGAGTTGTGGGGAGGGGGTGTTCGGTTTTGGGTGGAGTGGTGTCCGCAAGCGGACGAGAAGTGCTAGGATTGTTTCCTTACAATATCTAATAATTCCCTGGCTGGTACTTTTTTGAATTTCCCATTATTATCGGAAACAATCATCGTTTCATTATTAGCAGCACGGGCCTCCACCAGCTTTTTCAAAGCCAATGCAGTGCCTTTAAGCATCTTCTCTGAGAACTCCCTAATTTCCTTTTCTTTACTACTCATGGTGATTACCTTGATGTAAAATTTCATCCCAAATATCGGGATTTATAATTATAGTTTCAACATCCGCATATCCACTAGCTATTTCTTCAGGTACTGCAGACATATTATTTAAAACTGTCCAAATATTGCAAATAGGGATATACAACTTAAGCAGATTATAAATACCTCTATAGTATCTTCTTTTTATAATATCTTCAGGAATGTTGTGCCCTCCCCTTTCTACGCGTTCAGCCACTCTGGACATAGCAAACTCAGGAGAATTTAGCCAAAAGTATAATAAGGTCACTGTGTAGCCTACTGTTCTGGCTTTCTTTATGAAGGAAGCATAGCTTCTTGTAGATAAAGTTGTCTCAAAAGCAAAATCCACATTCTCTTCCAATAAGGTATTTATTCTTTGCAGCATTAATCTACCAGCTTCAAGCGCCACACTTTCCGGATTAAATGGAGATAACCCTGCTGCAATACTGTCTGCATTTACAAACTCCTTACATTCCAATATCTCAGGCAGTACGGTATAACTGGCCGTCGTCTTACCAGCGCCATTGCAACCTGCTATTATATAAAGGTTCGGCATTATTAAATTTAATGAATAATCAGCTTTTACTGGCAAACTTCTCGCGCTGCCCTAAATAGAGCCCTCCAATTACTAAAATCGTCCCAACCCATGTAAACCATGTAATCGCTTCATGCAATAAAATCGCGGCATAAATAAACCCAAACACCGGACACAGAAAAAGCCATAATGATGCCCGCACTGCATCCCGTTTTACCAGGTAAAAAAAGAGTTGTAAAGCGGTCACCGATACCGGCAGCACCAGCCATAATAGTCCGCCCCAGAAATTGAGATCGTATTTTGTAGCAGAAAAATCTGAAGTGAAGCAGGTAAAAGGCAATAGCAGCAAACCTCCCAAAAAGACCTGCCAGCCATTGATCACAAGATTTGATAACTCCCATTGGATACGTGAATAATAGACTGTAGCTGCAGAGACGGATAGCATACCTGTCAATAATATAATCAGTCCTGCGAGGGAGCCATGACTTTGGGCCAGTGATGGATAAGTAGCAATGGCAACACCCGATAAGCCCAGGAACATCCCGGTGACCTCATACCATTTTAATGGTCGCTTGAGCCATAAAGCTGATATCGCCATAATGAATAAAGGATTGGTTGCCGTAGCCAGGGTACCGATACCGGCCGAGACAGATTTCATGGCTATGACATATAGACTCAGGTATAAGGTGGTATTCAGCAGGCCAAATATGAGCAGCTGCTTCCATTCATTGCCCTTAGGCATTCTATGTTTCCCTTTCTGGACAAGATAAGCGAATAGCAACATACCACCTCCTGCGAGGAAAAACCGAAAGTTGGCTAATATTAATGGTTCTGCGGACCTGATCCCAATCTTTGTAGCCACGCTGGCCGAAGCCCATAGCATGGCGAATAATACACCGAATACAACTTGACGCATTTGATACACCCTGGTTACTTGTCCAAAGGTAAAAAAATCGCCGATCACTGATGCCTATGGTATCAGTGATCGGCGTTGGAAAAAAACGGCCTGCGGCCAGCTTAAAAATTCAACCTTACTTCCCGAAGGTCAGCCCCGGCCAGTCATCTGTCCTGAAGGGGCTTGCGGGCAATCCGGCACCATTATATAAATTTCCCTGTGGATTATTGGCCCAATTATACCTCACCGCCACAGGATGTGGCACTTCTTCACTCCACACTACTACCTGATTTCCTTTAATTGTGGCCTGCGCCCAATGGAATTGCTTATCCTCACCGGCAACAGCGAAACCTTTTAAGGTTCCCCCCTGCTTTGCCTGCAAGCCTTCATTGGTATTCCTGAAGTTGAGCGTGACTTTATTTCCTGCCACCTGTTTAGACACGTAGACAGGGCCGGAATAAGCAATCTTCTCTCCATACACCTGTGCCCTTGCGATGAGAGCCAGCCGATGGCCTACCTCCTGCTTGTTTTTAGGATGAATATCCTTTGCATCTCCGATATCAATCGCCGAAGCCATACCTGTGGCTGGCAATGACAATGTTTTTAACTGCGCTTCACGCAATTCTGCCCAGTCAGACTCCACCGGCTGCGCATCCACATCCTTGAAATTAGCCAGCTGCACGAAATAAAAAGGAAAGTCCCCCTGCTTCCATTGCCTGCGCCAGTCCTTTATCATGAGTGGGAATAATTCCCGGTATTGGTAGGCCCTGCCCGCATTGCTCTCTCCCTGGTACCAGATCACTCCACGGATTGTATAAGGTATTACCGGATGAATCATTGCATTATATAAAAGTGTGACTTTATTTGGATTAGATGGAGACTCCGGTGTGGACAGTTGTTCATACTTCTTCACAGAGTCCGCAAACGCAGGCATTTTCTTCAAAGATTCCCCACTCGTCCACGCTTCTGCTACAGTGCCTCCCCACGATGTGAGGATGATTCCCACCGGTACCTGCTCATAACCATTTATTTCGCGGGCAAAAAAGTAGGCCACGGCAGAAAATTCAGGAATACTTTGCGGCGTACAGGCCTGCCAGGCACCGTCCCAGACAGCTGCTGTATCCAGCGCCACGGTACTGGTTGTACGTTTTATCATGAGCAAACGGATATCAGGATAGTTGGCGGCTTTGACTTCCTGCTCATAGTTGCGGATCTTGCCCCAGCCCTGTAGCGGCATTTCCATATTGGACTGGCCGGAAGCTACCCACACTTCCCCTAATAATATATTATCGAGGTGGATAGTGTTCTTTCCTTTTAACGTCATTTCGTAAGGGCCACCAGCAGGCATTGCGGGTAATGTGATTTGCCATTTACCTTTTTCTGTTGCAACAGTTTTAACTGTTTTTCCTTTAAAAGTAACAGCTACAGCCTCGCCTTTATCGGCCCATCCCCATATGTGTAATGGTTTATTACGCTGCAACACCATATTGCTTCCAACTAAAGCAGGCAATTTAATATCAGCATAACAAAAAGTAGTAAATAATGATAACACAGTGGTACTGAGGATCGTGGATAATCGCATGGAATGTGTTTTTAAATGATCTGTACAAGTTACAAAAGTTTGGCACGAATTTTTTATAACAGTTTTTATTAAAATGAAACTATCATGGCAAACGGTATCATCACTTTCGATTTTGACATTAAGGCGCTTCACTATTTGAATTCAAATAGCCGCTTTATCAGAGCAACTGCAGATGCCAATGGTAATATCGACATTGCAGCGGCAGCGTTACAATATTATAATACGACCAATACTCATTTCGATATGGAACTGGAAAGCGAAGAAGACGTGAATAGATTTAAACATGTAGCTCGTCGGTTTTTCAGCTGTTTCAGTGAGAATTAAATATTCTTCAATGGCTCCTGTAAGAGCCGGGTTCCTGTAAGAACCATTTGATATGATACTTATTCGTTTAGTGCAAGCAGTTTTCATCTAATTGTAAACTCCCAAAAGTTTCACCCATTGTAACTCTAAAATAGCTTCATCCATTTGTAAGCTCCCAAAAATTTCATCCATTTTACCCCCGATCTTTCATCCATTTCACCCTGAATCTTTCATCCATTTTGCCCAAACTTTTTCGTCCAATTGTAAGCTCCAAACTTTTCGTCCAATTGTGACCATTGCATTTCATCCAATTGCTGCCCCCGATCTTTCATCCCATTAACGACCCCCGATTTTTCATCCACAGTGCCGGCCCCAAATATTCATTGTTTCCCCGTTTCGTTCATTGTTCCCCAAACCCCAAACATTCATTGTTTCCTTATTACATCCATTTTATTTCCTCAATAGGCATCCATTTCCCAAAAAAGTGAGCAGCCTGCGAAACAAGTATTCGCAGGCGCTTTTTTTATAAACGCATAAGGCCTGGCAGTTGCCAGGCCTTATGCGTTCAACAATGTAATGTAGGTAAAGGAATAAATAAGATTTAAAAGGAAAGGTCGCCAGGAATGACAACCTTTTTCTACCATATCCTAATAAAAACCAAGCTCTTAACAGTATATGACCATGCTCATATACATATATATTGAATAAATTATTTCAGATTGTTAATTACCAATAGTGAAGTCTCAGGATAGTATGACATAGTGCATCACAAATATAAACAAGCCTGTTTTCGTGACGTGTAGTACAATTACTACACCCTCAAAACAAAGATGGGGAAGCCCGTAGAAAGGCCTCCCCATCCTATTCCGGCTGATTGCAGCCAATTATTTACCCAGCTTCTTTGATAACATTTCCATAAAATAACCACCTACCACACTTCTCGCCTGGAAGCCTACCATCTTACCATCGGTCGTCTCATGCCAGTCAGAAATAGGTACACGGCTGCTGGTCTCCAGTGCATATTTATACACCGGTGTGATCAGCGCTTCAAAATCAGATTGGTTATCGGTCAATGTAGCCGTCCACACAATCCAGTCAGATTTAGTGTAAGTCTTACGGCTATCCAGCGGCAAACCATATTTCTGTTGTTGTGTCAGGTAGTACTTAATTTCCTTGTCATATACTGCCTTAGGAAACAGGTCCAAACCCAGTACCTTGTCCCAAACCAGGTTGTACTTCTGGCTCCAGGTACCCTTGCGTTCAAAAGCCAGTGTAAAGTGGTCTCCATCATCAGCCAGTTTGATCCAGTTAGCCACCATGTTCCTGGCAGCTGTTCTGAATTTTTCTGCTGTCGCTTTCTCTCCCAGCTGATCAGCCAGACTTGCATAACAGCCCAGGCCTACGATTGCCTTTACTGACAGGTTTGCATTACGTGCCAGGTGGCCGGCAAAGTCGTCCGTACACAGTTGGTTAGCAGGATCGAAACCTTCTTTCAACAGGTACTCTGCCCAGGTAGTAAGCGTCTTCCAGTGCTTCTTCGCATAGTCTGCATTACCTTCTGCTTTAGCAATAGCAGCTGTCAGAATGATCATATTTCCTGATTCTTCTACAGGCATACCTTCGCCATATACCTGGCCATTTGCCAGCGGATATGTACCCAGGTCATGTGCTGCATAAGGCTCAGTATATTTACCGCTTTCGCTGAAGTAGAAGATACCGTTTGTCATACCCTTCATCAGATCAGGATTGTAGATCAGGAACAAAGGAGCGGAAGGATAAGTGACATCTACCGTATTGATACAGCCATTGCTGAAATTCTCTTTGGAAAGGAACAGGATTTCACCGGTAGGGCTCTTCACCAACTTGTGTGCAGCGATGCTCTGACGATACCCGAGTACGCACAATTTTGCATAAGTATCGCCACCTGCTTTGGTAGCATCGGCATACATCTGTTTGTCGAAGGTGTTACAACGTGCCAGGATAGCACCATAATCTTTATTTGCTGCAGCCAGTTCTTTTTCGATGGTGAAACTATCATCCTTCTTCCACCATGGACGGAGATTAGTACCGAAGTACTGAATGCTATAGATGTCATCGTAACCAATCAGCACTACCTGCTCTTTGGATGTTGCGCCTACTTTACCCAGTTTTACCACTGTGTTCAGCATCAGTTGTTTGCCACTGTTTACTGTTTTTGGTTTACCTACGAAGGCAGCAATGGCATCACCATCTGTAGTTATTGTCTGGGTAGCATTTGCTTCTTTCGGTACTGCTACATATACATATCCCCAGTCGATGCGAAGGTCATCGCCCTTCTTCGCCAGGATGGCCTGCTCTTTCGTACCTGCTTTCAGGATGGACAAACCATTGCTGTTAAGCTGTTGTGCTGTTACTTCCTGAGCAGCAGTATTGGTAGCGAGAGTGGAACTTGCACCGAAGTACACCTGTACATCGTGCTGTGCGCCATCGTTTGATTGCACCTTGTAGCTGATATAAGATACCGGACGAGACATCAGGTCCAGGTCATTCAATAATAAAGGAGAGAGGAAATTCAGTGTCAGATCAACCTTACCACAGGTGAAGGTGTATGTAGTTTGTGTTGCTGTCAGCTGCACGTTTTTTTGCACGGCAGGCTGAATAGCATCTGCCATTGCATTCTTTGGTTTTACTGAGATTCCCGCATCGAGGTAAGCACCCCCCTGGTTGTTGGTAACATGTATGGCCAGTACATTTTTACCTTTCTTCAGGAGTTTCTTTACATCGTCGCTGATAGGGAAATATTGAATGTGATTCAACCAGCCATCGTAGCTGTAAGCTTTCGTACCATTAATATATACTTCAGCGTTATCATCGTGGTTAACCTTCAGGAACAGTGGTTCTGAAGGAACACTATTCAGGTTGAAAGAGCGGCGTACCCAAATGTCGCGGGTGTTCCATTGTGTACCAGACATGTGTTTGTCGTTGGTAAAAGGAGCTTCGCCGGTCTGCCATCCTTTTTCAACGAAGGCAGGAGACATCCAGTCAGCAGCAGGTGCTGTTTCTGTATAAGATACAGTGTATTTCTTTTCGTCGGCAGCAGGTACGATACCATCAAAGTGTTCGCCCTGGCGGCCGAGTACACGGTAAGTGATGCCATCCACTTTCAGCATACCTACAATAGGCTGTTCGGCACCGGTCCAGTGACGGGTAGCTGAAGCAGTCAGATCGTCTGTAGCAGACCAGATGCTGAAATAAGGATCGTGAGTGACCAGTGGATAGGCAGGAGCCAGTTGCTGCTGCGCATGCAGTTGCTGAGCGAGCAACAGCGCGGCAATACCCAAAAATTTGTTCATGGTTTTGTGGAGCTTTATATTGATTAAAATATACGTGAACGTGGACGCAAAGCCATTGCTGGCAGCGAAAGTGTTGAGACGCATAGACCTTATTTGTTGAGTAATGACGTGGTTTCTTACTGCTCGTTTTTCATTCACACAGGGTGAAAAATAGGGATTTTATTCTAAATAAAGGTAGTTGGTACGCTTAATTTTTCAGGAAAAGGCAGGACCCAATTCTCTTTTACCTTCGGCAAATGAGAATTGGGTCT
Organism: Chitinophaga silvisoli; assembly: GCF_003412465.1. Classification (GTDB taxonomy): domain Bacteria; phylum Bacteroidota; class Bacteroidia; order Chitinophagales; family Chitinophagaceae; genus Chitinophaga; species Chitinophaga silvisoli. Next base: position 159,341 of record NZ_QTJV01000001.1, on the reverse strand, counting down.
GGGTTGGAACCGGGGGCCGGAAGGGAAAAGAGGAATCCGGCAAAAACAAATGCAATAAATGCAACCGATTGAAAAAAAGGAATTATTTTAATTTATAAATCTCGCTACCTGCAAGCAGGAAACATCCCAGGCCATAATCTTCAAAATCAGGGATCTTATCAAATGTAACAGGCTGACCGTCTGAGGGCTGCTTCCCGGTACTCTGCACAAAACCCAGCATGCCATTGTCATGCACACAATCTTTTACCAGTGCGTTCCAGGCTTTTACCACTACCGGGTAATAAGTTTTCTTATCCAGGTAACCTTTACGAATACCCCAGGTAATACCATATACAAATAATGAAGTACCTGTCAGCTCCTTCCCGCCATAATTCCCCGGATCACGGAGACTTGCATTCCAGAAGCCATCCTCTCTTTGTAAAGGCAACAAGGCTGCGGACATTTCCTTAAAATCGTCCAGTAAGATCTTATAATAACGAGCACTTTCAGGCAGCTGTTCCATCGTCCTTACCAGGGCTGCTAATACCCAGCCATTACCGCGGCTCCAATAGCAGTTCTGACCATTAGGTTCTTTGTATGGAGGAATGAAATCCTTATCTCTCCACCATAAATGTTCTTCTTTATTGTACAAGCCATTTTTCGTCCACTCATACATCTCGTACATGCGATGGTAGTAGGCTGTGTCTTTATATATTTTACCCAAACGGGCCATTACGGGCATGGCCATCTGAATTGCATCAATCCAATGCCAGTCGTCGATCTTTGATGTTTTCAACATGGTATCTATAGAGGCCTTGATATTGGCAATGCGCTCAGCCTGCTTATCTATCAGGTACAAATCAATGTACGTCTGCCCGCAATCCTGGTCATCCGCATTGCGGGTTTTAATTCCATTCCGCAGGTTCCAGTTGTGTTTTTCACCCCATTGTACTGCGTAATCGTAATAGGACTTTTTAGGGTCAACGCTATACAAAGCCATGAGACCTTCGTAATACACACCACGGGTCCAGATATTAGAAGGCCATGTTTTATTCAGCACGATCTCCTTCCCTGTATCCGGCCATTTCTCCATAAAATACTGGTTCGTCTTCGTCATTGCAGCCAGTGTGGTCTTCTTTGGAATGAGCGTGTGCTGTGCCTGGGTGCCGAGGGCTAAAAGCATGCTAACGAACAGGAAATACTTTTTCATTGTGGATTTATTTTTATTTTATCAGGGCATAGGCTGCAGGCCTTCCCATTTAACTTTCCATTTGCCATTTTTAGGAATTCCCGGTTCTTTGACGGTACAACCATCATAACCTGCACACATCAGGGCGACAGCTGTCAATAGCCCGCCATTCCCGGGCAGGTATAAACGTAACCTGTCATCCTGGTAATTGTGCCCGTTTGGCAACCAGGTATTTGTCCTGATCTTCATGAACAGGGCATCTATCGCTTTCTCCGGTTCTCCCAGTCTTACGGCTGTCATGCAGGTAAGCGGGAAATCCCATCCCCAGGTATCTTTCCAATCCCAGCTGGTCCAGATTTTATTGAGTGTATGGTGCATGATCCCCGTATCCAGTGCAGGGCTGGCGGGTAACATTCCCAGGGTACCCAGTACTGCCGGATGGTCTGTCATATAATACGGGCGGGTATAACTATCAGGTGCGCTTTCAGCAGCGAGGTATATACCATCCTGCTGAGGAAGGGGTGATAGTCCCTGCAATACCTTGTCCCATTCCGGGTTCCGGGGCAGGCCAGCCCTTTCTCTCCATAGCTGGGCAGTTTGTAATCCCCAGTGCCAGTAAGCCAGTTCGAATGTAGGATTGAAAGTATCCTCCGGTTTAAACCTTTCCTGGGCAGGGATCAGTCCTTTGCCAAGGATGTAATGATGAGTAGTGCTGTCATACCATGCATAGGAAGCCATGAAATCGGCTGTAGCGGCAACGAGTGACTGGTATTTAGCCAACACTTCCGGGTGCTGGCGATACAGCAACTCTGCCATGTAAATAAAATGAGGTTGTTGCCAGATCAGGAAAGCACCGACAGAAGAAGGGCTTTCATTTCCCCAGGGATCCGTCATTTTTTGCCAGCGCATGCCTTGGTAGCCCTGTCTTTGCGCGATGGCGCGGGCCTTATCCGCCACTGTTTCATACCATTGCAGGCTTTTTTGCATCAGGTCCGCCCTTCCCCAAAGCGCAAAATGAACGGCATGCCACCAATACATTTCCAGGTGCGGCTTACCATACCAGCTATTGTAGGTGAGCCCGGTTTCCTGTGGTGGCATATAGCCGGCACATTGCACAGCCATGAGGTATTGTGAAAGGACTACTCTCCTTTCCAGTTCAAAAGCGCGGGGGTCAGTACTACCGCTGAAATCAACGGCAGCTCCCCTTTTCCAGAATGCCTGCCAGTATCGGCGGCTGTCATTTTCCGTTTGCGCAAAGGAAGGAAGGTCCTGCGCTTCGTGAGGAGAGAACTCAATGGTAATCTCCTCGTCGAGGGTAAGCAGGAACTCATGAAGATGAGGACTGCTGGTATTTATAGGGGAGTAATTTAAAAAGTAACGGGTTGTATCTAACTGGTGGATGATAAGACCGGGTTTTAGGACAGACGATTGGTGCCTGTCAGGATCCTGGTAATTTGCCCCCGCATCTGCAAATTCGCCTGTAGGATAAGGAAGGCGAATACGGATTTTCAATCGCCCCTGCTTAACAAGGGGGGAAATGACTTTGATGGATACGAGGTCTTTATGCGGATGTACGACAGTACGGACTTTTACGGGAATACCTTCTATAATGAAGGAACTGCGGATCTCTCCATTCCAGAGGTCCAGCACCTGGTCTACCTGTTTCAGATCAGTGAGGGCAGCGGCCTGGCCATTCTTTTTCAGGATCAGGAAACCAACAGTTCCGAGTTGCAGGCGGTGCACATTTTGCCGGAAATATTCGACAGCGGGGGCGTTTTTCTTTTGTACGGCATAGGTAATATCACGGCCCTGCAGGTGGTAGGGCTGGTAAGTATCCGCTATATTGTACCCTGCTGTATTCGGGAAACTATGCCATCCCCAGCCGGACTGGGTACCCAGGGGAATGCCTTTGCTATAAGCTTCCGGAAATGTTTGTAAACCGGTGACATCAACTGTAAAAGCAAAATTGCCATTGCCCAGGGTCAATGCAGCAAGCGTATCTGCCTGGTGCAGTGTCACATTATGCCGCTCCACCAGCGCCTGACGGTTGATAGGCGTTTGTCCACATACAATAGCATATGTGCAGGTCAACAGGAAAGTAAGATAGTTTTTCATTCGTGGAATACTTAAAAATACGTTTTTATGGAAACGTTTGCATAAAAAGTTGACATTTCAAATATGCGAAATGAGGAGAGGAAAGGTATCCTATGCTGTCTTTTTACTATTTTAGCTTATATGAAAAAGTTACTTTTTTGCTGCCTTATGCTTAGTCTGAAGGCGATTTGCTATGCCGAGGAAGGTACCCCACCCCAGGAAAGATACATTCTGGTAATTCATGGCGGTGCTGGTACTATCACCAAACAAAACATGACACCTGAAAAGGAAGCGGCTTACACAGCAGTGCTGAAGGAAGCCCTGATTACGGGTTTTAAAATGCTGAAAGCGGGTAAAAGCAGCACTGAAGCGGTAGAAGCTACCATTAAAGTGATGGAAGACTCTCCCCTCTTCAATGCCGGGAAAGGCGCTGTATTCACCCATGATGGTAAAAATGAGATGGATGCTGCCATTATGAATGGTAAGACCCTGCAGGCAGGTGCTGTAGCGGGGGTAACTACAGTCAAAAACCCGATCTCTGCTGCGAAAGCTGTGATGGAAAAATCTGAACACGTCATGCTGGCGGGTCGTGGAGCTGAACAGTTTGCCAAAGATGCCGGTCTGGAAATCGTGGATCCTAAATATTTCTGGACACAGGAGCGCTGGGATGCCCTGCAAAAAACACTGAAAACAGATTCTTCCAAAACAAAATTAGATCATAGCTATACACCGGCAGGTAAACTGGGTATTGAAAATGTAGACAATAAATTCGGTACTGTAGGTGCTGTTGCGCTGGACAGAAATGGCAACCTGGCAGCAGGAACTTCTACCGGTGGCATGACTAACAAAAAATATGGCCGTATCGGTGACTCTCCGATCATTGGTGCAGGTACTTATGCCAATAATAAAACTGCTGCCGTATCCTGTACCGGGTGGGGTGAATTTTACATCAGGGATGTAGCTGCCTATGATCTTTCCGCGATGATGGAATACAAAGGGATTAACCTGGATCAGGCAGCGAAAGCTGTGATTGAGAAAATCGGTATCCTGGGAGGAAGCGGTGGTTTGATCGCCCTGGACCAGGCAGGTCATGCGGTAATGCCTTTCAATACAGAAGGTATGTATAGGGGAACTATTACTGAAGACGGTCAGATTGATATTGAGATCTACAAACAGCAATAAATGCAGAAAGACTGACTAACAGGCAACCATCTTTGTAGGGGGAATGGTAATTAAAACCTTATTAGTCAGTCTTTTTATGCTTTCAAAAGGATAGTTAATCCGGGTTTTTCAACAATGATTGGGATTAATATTTTTCTGAAAACATGTTAGTTCAGAAAGCTGAATTTGTTTTCGAACGCTTTACCTATTACAGGTACAGGTCTCTGAGCTTCATTCGAAGCGGTTATTATTCCAAATATCAGCAGAATCAATGGAAGAAGGCCGGCTACACTCAAGAGAGATCCCAGGGTAGGGATAATTCTTGCGACGATGGAAACAATAATTGAAATTGCAATGCCCGCGATAAATACGCCTAAGGCTTGTGCAAGATGATAACGTACCAGTGGTGAACGCTCAGGTGTTTCCTTATACTTTACATAGGCAATTATCCAACCAATTATTGTACAGTAGGCGACGATAGCTAATGTTTTGTCCTTCATGATATGATCATTTTTTTGTGATTGATGATGTCACAAAAGTATTTCCCCCAAAGATGTCCAGCTATTTTTGACCTACTACCGAAGTACTACAGGTGGAAAAAACAGCGTCTACGAAACAACTACAAACGATACAATCAATTCAGAATCAAAATATTAAAACTACGTTTAATTATTAATATTAATACTTTCCGGCTTTGCGCCATGGCTATTGCGTATACTTTTTTGTACAGCGGCAACTGCTATCGATGTTTTTTGTTTCATTGTATCTGAAATATTTCTATATAAGATACAAATTAACCCCAATTATCAGGTGCCTGAAATAGCTGAATTCAGGGATAAAATATTAAAAGTTTATAATATTATGGAAATCAGTCCTCTTTAAAGAGGGGGTTTTAATTACTCATTCTATTTTGATAATTTTATATCAATACAAATACCCATGCATCAGGAAACACACATCAATAGCTCCAATTTTGTCAGAGATGTCATCATCGGCATGTCCGATGGACTGACTGTACCCTTTGCCCTTACTGCCGGTTTGAGTGGCGTATTGGATACGAACCATCTTATCATTGTATCCGGACTTTCTGAAATTGCAGCAGGTTGTATTTCAATGGGATTGGGGGGATTTCTGGCAGGACAAACAGAAGTGGAGCACTATGACTCCGAACTGAAACGGGAGTATGAGGAAGTGGAAAAGGTGCCGGAGACAGAAAGGCAGGAAGTGGAAGCTATCTTTATTGACATGGGTGTGGATAAGGAACTGAGTAAGCAGGTGACTTTACAGATCAGCCAGGATAAACATAAATGGGTAGACTTTATGATGCGCTTTGAACTGGGGCTGGATAAACCTGATAAGGACAGGGCTATTAAATCTGCATTGACAATTGCGTTCTCTTACCTGGCAGGCGGGTTCATACCTTTGTTCCCTTATCTCGTCACTTCGAATAACCAACAGGGATTTTATTTCTCCTGCATTATTACTGTTATAGCACTGCTAATTTTTGGATATTTTAAATCGAAAGTAACCGGACAACCTTTGTTGAAAGGCACGTTAAAAGTAGCCCTGACAGGCATTGCAGCGGCTGTGGCAGCTTATGCACTGGCCAAAATGGTAAGCTGATTTGGCTTCATTTCTGCATCTATAAAACTAAACGGAATTGTGAATGTTTATCCTTTAAACTACTAAGTCATGAGAAGTTTAGTTTTAGCCCTGATACCCGCTTTATTCTTATTGAATAGTTGCACCACCACTACAGGTGTACAGGGTTCAACTGGTCCGGACGGCAGTATTACATACCAGACCTTCTACGATGATCTTTCCCCGTATGGCAGCTGGATAGACTACCCGGGGTATGGAAATGTATGGAGTCCGGCTATAGACGGGGATTTCCGTCCTTATGCCACCAATGGGCACTGGGTATACAGCAATGAAGGCTGGATGTGGGCATCTGATTTTAACTGGGGCTGGGCTCCCTTTCATTATGGCAGATGGTTTTATGACGATGGCTATGGCTGGCTGTGGATACCGGGATACGACTGGTCTCCGGCCTGGGTCACCTGGGGAGCAGTGGATAACTATTATTGCTGGGCACCACTGGGACCTGGTGTAGGTGTTGGCTCAGCATATGGCGGCTGGCGACCACACGATTACTATTGGAACCAGGTACCGAGGGATCACATTTATGACCGTGATCTTTCACGACAGGTCACACGCCCCAATAGTGCCGATAGAATTGCTGTAATCAACAATTTTGCTACTACACATGGTCACAATCTCTATTATTCACAGGGGCCAAATATAGCTGATGTACAGCGTTATACTAACAGGACCATCACACCGATGAATATACAGGAAAGCAGGGTCAGAACAAATACTACACCCAGCGGTAACACCATGCGGGTGTACAGGCCCCAGGTGCAGACTCCGCAACCCAGACAATTCAGAAGCTTTAATAATAACAATACTACCCGGCCTATTATGCAAACGCAGGACAGGCCTACTATACAGAGATCAGAACAGATCAGGAATGTTAATAGTCTGCCAATGCGTACAGCGCCGATGATGTCGTCACCGTCTCCATCGGGTAGCAGAGTCAGAAGGTAAAAAGAAATGCCGGTGAGATTTCACCGGCATTTCTTTTATCGTAATAACTTCCTGTCTTCATCCGTGAGTGGTACTATATGACTGACCAATTCTACTACCTCCTCTTTCATCCCTGCCTCAAGCAGTAAACCCAGCAAGCCTACATTGATGCGCTGTTGCTCCCTGTTTAATCCCTGGAACAAGCGGGGCTCTATACAGTACAGGTTCTTCACGACTTTCAGCAGTGCTTTCTTTTTCCTGCCATCCTGCAGTTTTGGAATGATGCCATTCTTCTCATAGTTATCCACCAGCCTCTCGGCCGCTTCTCCATCTACAAACGCCTTCTGCCGTAGTCTTACCAGTTCATGCAGATGATTCATCAGTGTTTTGAATACCCCATGCTGGCGGGTACGTTCAAACAGGTTTTGAGACAACTCATTATCCTGGGGATTGAAGGCATCGAAATAGCGGGACTCAATGTACACACTATGGTAGAAACCAATCGCATTATTATTGAATGAGGTAAGATCCTTGAACAGTTCTTTCTGTTGGGAGTTGAGGAAGTAAAAGAAGAATTTGTCGCCAATCCGCTCAGACCACCTGACGAAAGTGATCTTAAAAAAGTGGTCTTTCCCTTCTGCGTCTTTCAGGGGTAAGGTACCGATATCCGTTTCAGCGATCAGCTGCTGGTAAGGTAATACAGCACCATTGATGCGGATCTGGTATTCCTTTTCCCGGTTCAGCATCAGGAACCAGCCGAACTCTCTTTCCAGGAAGGTTTTGAATTCATCGGACTGAAAGGAAAAACCGGTTACATCAAAGAGGTCAGTAAAAGTAACCATCGTACCGGTAGTGCCCTTGGCTAACTCCCGCTTATTGTGTGGATCGAAATAATCTTTAGAGTTCTTTGTGATCGTAATCTCATAAGCATGCAGCTTACCTGTGGTCTGGTCTTTATAGACGGTTTTCCACAATGCTTTTCCACTAAAGGCAGAAAAAGAGAAACGTCCGCGGCCTTTATTTCCTTTGATGACAGAAGATGTCTTCTGGAAAGTAGCTTTTTTAATTGAGTCGTTGAAGTTGCCAAAGGTCTCCTTTAGCTGCTCATAGTCGATACCAGTGCCATTGTCTGTAATTGACAGGCTATGGATGGTATCTATTTCATTTGTTTCAAAAGTGATATCGATGATGGATGCCGCTGCGTCAAAACCATTCCAGATATATTCTGCCACCGCTTCCATATAGTCCCGGGGAAGCCCGGAAGACTGAATACCGGTATCTGTAACAGACACTTTTTCTTTCATATTACGTGCGCATTTAAGTGGGCAAAAGTAATATAAAAGGCTTATTCATTCACTAATATAATCTTCCCGATATGTTGGCTGCTTTCCATGAGGGCATGGGCTTCAGGCGCTTTGTCATATGTAAATGTTGCATATATGACAGGCTTATATTTCCCATTGTGAATAAGTGGCCAGACTTTCTCCAGCAGTTCCTGTGACAGCGCTTTCCTGAAGGTATAATCGCGGGGGCGCAATGTTGTACCTGTGATGGTAAGGCGCTTCTGCATCATCCTGGAAATATTCAATTGCGCCATGTTTCCACCCATGGCATTGATGTAGACCAGGCGGCCTTCGGTATTGAGCAGCTGAACGTTTTTATCCAGGTAGTCTCCTCCCACCATATCCAGTATTACATCCATACCGGTGCCGGCATAGGCTTGCATGAAATCCTGTTCTTTATAATTGACATAACCGGCGGCTCCGAGCTCCAGGCAGGCCTTGCCTTTCTCTTCGGAACCGACGGTTACGTATACATTTGCGTCAAAGGCATGGCCCAGCTGAATAGCTGCAATACCAATACCGCTACTTCCGCCATGTACCAGGAGGTTTTCTCCTGCCTGTAAGTGCGCCCGCTGAAAGACGTTCGTCCATACAGTGGCTATTACTTCGGGCAGACTGGCTGCTTCGGCAAAGGAGAGCTTTTCAGGAACAGGCAGACATTGTCCTTCTTTGGCGGTGACATGGGTAGCATACCCGCCGCCTGCAATGAGTGCGCATACTTTATCGCCCGGTTTCCACATAGTTACACCGGGGCCACATTCGATTACGATACCAGCCACTTCCATACCCAGAATATCCTGTACTACGCCGGGAGGAGCCGGATACTTCCCCCTACGCTGAGAGACATCTGCCCTGTTAAGGCCAGCCGCCTTGATTTCAATCAGCACTTCCTCTGCACCTGGTGTAGGTGTAGGATATTCCTGTAACTGCAGTACTTCCGGACCTCCGGGTTGGGTAATGACAATAGCTTTCATAACTTATGCGTTTAATACGGGTGCGTCTTTCAGTTTTTCCTTAATTGCTTCAGGCAGGAATGGTCTGCCACCGGTTGCAGGTACACAGGTGCCGGTGAATACTGCCTTGGTTACAACTTTGTTATTGAGCATGATCTTCTGTTCAAAATGGATCTGCGGTTTTCCACTTCCGTCTGCCATTAGCTGACAGGTAACGGTGAATTTATCGTCTCTTTTCAGGGAACGAACAAACTGGATGGTATATTGAGAAAGGACCATATTGATACCTTTCTGTGCTTCTTCTTCCAGGCTGAAGCCCAGTACGTCTTTAATAAAGTCGTGCCTGCAATATTCCATATAAAAGGGGTAATATAATCCGTCCATGATGTTCTGAACGTCAATATGTTCTGGTTTTACAGTGTACTCTTTTACGTATTCCATTGTGTTGGTCCTTTTTCAGTTAGGGGCAAAGCTACATGAAGGATTCTATCAATATTTGTTTTTGTAGAATTTTTACTAAACTTTTATTCAACCGGTTTTGTTAACTTTAATTCACTTACTATACCTATCTCTTCCCTGGTAATTTTTTCCTATACGTACCACAGTGACACCACAATGAGAATGTTATGAGAATGGCCAACATTATCGTGTTGCATCAATATCCTGCTATGGCAGAGAGGCTGATTAGAACACTTTACCACCGGCAATTTGACTTTTATGTTCACCTTGACAAAAAGGTAGACATAACCCCGTTTAGTAATCTAGCGCGCCTACCGAATACATTTCCTGTGCAGGAACGCAAAACGGTACATTGGGCCGGGTTTAGCCAGCTTGAAGCCATAGGTGCCTCCCTGCGGGCGATCTTTTCAAGCGGGCGATCGTATGACTACGTCAACCTGCTGAGCGGGCAGGATTATCCCATAAAGCCAGCCGGATATATTTATGATTTTCTCAATGCTTATGTCAATCATTCGTTCCTTAGCTCAGAAACGCCCCCTACAGCCTGGTGGAATGATGCCCACCAGCGGTATACCAGGTACCACCTGATAGATTATGGATTCAGGGGAAAACATAGATTGGAAAATTTACTCTCCAATCTATTGCCCGAAAGGGAGTTCCCACTACCCTACCAGTTGTACGGCGGGCCAGCGGCTGCTTACTGGACCCTTAGCGGCGAGGCGGCATTCTACCTTAGTCATTTCCTGTCAGAGAAGAAATATTATTCATTTTTCAAGCATACCTGGGCTCCGGATGAATTCCTGGTCAATACCATAGTGATGAACAGCCCCTTCAGTCATATGGTTATTAATGACAATTACCGGCATATAGATCGCACTAATGGTGGCTCACACCCCAGGGTATTGACCATGGCAGACCTGGATTGTTTGCAGCATAGCAGCCGGCTGTTTGCCAGGAAATTTGACCCAAATATTGACAACCAGATCCAGAATCAAATCGATGAAACAATCCTTTATTCTAAAAACCGGGTGTAAGCGATGAAAAATAACGAAAGCTGGGACTGGGAAATTAATGCCAGCACGAAATGGTTTGACTGGCACCTGCGCGAAATAATCAGTTACAAGGACCTCCTGTTCCGGTTTGTAAGGCGTAACCTGATCGCCAGTTATCAACAGACGATATTAGGTCCTTTCTGGGTATTTATTCAGCCGGCATTGACAACTTTGGTTTACTACCTCATTTTTGGAAAGGTGGTAAAGATTTCAACAGGGGGTATTCCTCCTGTATTATTTTATTTGTCAGGGATTTTGTTCTGGAGTTTCTTTTCTGATTGCCTGAATGGAACGATGTATACCTTTCTGCAAAATGCCAATATTTTCAACAAGGTATATTTCCCGCGCCTGGTAGTACCTGTCAGCAACGTGATTTCGCATAGCGTCAGGATCAGTATTCAATTGCTGCTGTTCATCCTGATCTACGTTTATAATTTGGTAACAGTGGGCTTGTATGGGAATTACTACATACTACTTACACCATTGCTGTTGTTGCTGACGGCAGGATTTGGGTTGGGAGCAGGTCTTATCATCAGCGTATTTACTGCGAAATATCGGGACCTGGATTATGCGCTTCAGTTTATACTCCGGCTCTTTATGTTTGCCACACCGGTAGTATATCCGGCATCAATTGTTCCGGCCCGGTACCAGTTATTATTCTGGTTGAATCCTCTCACGGTTGTTACTGAAACATTCAGGGCAGCCTATTTCACGCATGAACCTGTGCACTATCTAAGACTTGCTTTTTGTGTAATAGAAGTACTGTTTTTATTGGTAGTCGGCATTACACTGTTTAAGAAAAAGGAACTCAAAATAATGGATGTTGTATGATAGCTATTAAGGTTGAAAACATCTCGAAAGTATATCGTATAGGCAAGTCCGGCTCCGGCCGACTGCGGGAAGATATCCGCTTCTGGCTAAGGCGGCAGCATGCTGACAAACACTTACTGTGGGCGCTGAAAGATATCAATTTTGAAATCAACCAGGGCGAAGTCATGGGATTTATCGGGAATAATGGTGCCGGGAAATCCACTTTACTGAAAATCATTTCTTCTATTACCACTCCTACTACAGGAAGAATAAAAGGCAGGGGCAGTATTGCGAGTTTGCTGGAAGTAGGATCCGGATTTCATGGAGACCTGACGGGGCGTGAAAATATCTTTTTGAACGGGAATATACTTGGGATGAAAAACCAGGAAATAAAAAACTGTTTTGATGAGATCATTGCATTCTCTGGTGTAGAGGAATTAATTGATACACCTGTCAAGCATTATTCGAGTGGCATGTATATGCGCCTGGCTTTTGCCGTAGCCGCACATCTCAATCCTGAAATACTGATTGTAGATGAAGTACTGGCGGTGGGCGATGTAGAATTCCAGCGCAAATGCCTGGGAAAAATGAAAGAGATCTCTGACAGAAAGGGAAAGACTGTGCTGTTTGTAAGTCACAATACACAGGCTTTGCAAAATTTGTGTGACCGCGTCATCACCTTGCATAGGGGACATATCATCGATGCAGGCAAACCGGCAGAGGTGATTACCAATTATCTGAAAAGTACTGACAACAACTACCTGGCGCAAAGCTACGAGGCTCCTGAATCGGCACCGGGCAATGATTACATCAGGATTAAAAAAATAGAGATTCAATATGACACGGAGATCTTCGATATCCGTACGCCATTCTCAACAAAATTCGAATTCTGGTATAACGATCCGGAACCGGGCAGTTTGATAGTAGGTATTCATTTATTCAACATGGCAGGAGAATGCATTTTTGATGTAGCATCCAAAGGTGCACAGCTGCGTGCGGGCCTGATAACGGGAGAATGCCAGATACCGGGGAATTTCTTAAACAATGGGGCTTACTATATATCCATCGTTTTTGTGAAAGACACAACACAACGACTTTTTTATTTTGAAGGGTGTTTGTCATTTAGTGTGGAAGATTTCAGGGAAAATACCGCCTGGTTTGGGAAATGGATGGGGTATGTTCGTCCGGCGTTTCCAATAGTTTTAAATCAGCAGCATGTATTATAAGATACACCATATTGCATTATCGGAAGTAGACAGTTTCTCTGTCGGGGCAGGCCGGCATTACATTGTTGTATGGTCAGGGCAGATTCCATTAGGGCATATCTGGATCACTTCGCCAACGAAGCTTGCTGACAAAATCCGGGCTGCGATCCAACCCGCACTTAGCTATTACGATACACATGGTTCTTCACTGGTGGCACCTGGAAAAGCTGTGAGTTTATCAGTCGTTATTTGTACCCGTCACCGGCCCCAGTCATTGCATACATGCCTGCAATCATTATTGTCTGGTCCGGATACTGACTTTGAGTTAATTGTGGTAGATAATGCGCCGGGAAATGATGAAACGCTGCAGGTGGCCACACAGTTTCCCCAGGTGCGATATGTGCGGGAAGACCGAAAAGGGCTTGACATAGCCCGTAATACGGGCGCAAGAACGGCGACGGGCAATATTGTAGCATATACAGATGATGATGTCAGTATTCCGCATAACTGGATTACAAATCTGAAGGCCTGTTTTGCAGATCCCCTGATTATGGCGGTGACGGGACTGGTGATTCCTCTTTCCCTGGATACCCGGGCACAGTATATTTTTGAGAAAAAGTGGGGATTTAATAAGGGCTATCTTCCCAGGCGGTTTAATCACCGGTATTTTCTTGATAATCTTGAATATGGGGTGCCTGCCTGGGATATTGGTGCGGGGGCTAATATGGCATTTCGGAAAGAAGCGTTCCAGGTAGCAGGCATCTTTGATGAAAGACTGGATGTAGGTGCTTCCGGCTGTAGTGGTGATTCGGAAATGTGGCACCGCATCCTGGCAGAGGGATGGGATTGCCATTATGTACCGGAACTGTATGTATTTCACGAACATCGGGCTACTAACGCAGGGTTACGGAAGCAGCTCTTCGGCTATATGCGGGGGCATGTGAGTGCACTGCTGGTACAACATGAAAACTACCAGCATCCGGGCGAATTAAAACGGATAGAACAGGGGTTGCCTCATTACTACAGGCAGCGATTGTTGTCATGGATAAAAGGGAACGGGGAAGAGTATATCAGGCATATTGTCACGGAGATCAGGGGTTGCAGGTCAGGCGTTCGCTTTTACAGAGATCATCAACACCTGCGCCGGCAGGATATCCATACATTTCCTTCCTGCTTATTCCAGCCTGTGGTTGCGTCGGCAGAGAGTCTTGTATCAGTGGTGATTCCCTGTTACAACCATGGACATTATCTCAGGCAGGCTATTGATAGTGTACTTGGACAAAGTCATCCTCATATGGAGGTGATAGTAGTAGATGATGGTTCCAGTGATGATACGGCCGCTGTCTGCAAAGAATATGGAGACAGGGTGCAATACATCTATGTTTCAAGGGTGGGCTTATCAGCGGCCAGGAATATTGGGATACAGCATAGTCATGGGGAGTTTCTGATTTTCCTGGATGCAGATGATTATTTGTACCCTGGCGCAGCTGAGCTGAACCTGTTTTATTTCAGGGATTGTCCACACCTGGCATTTGTATCCGGTGCACATGACAGAGTGGATGCCAATGGTGATTACATAACAGGGGTATATCATAGCGGAGCAGGCTATCTCTCATTATTACAGGGCAATTTTATCGGGATGGAAGGATGTATTTTATACAGGAGGGATCTATTCTTTCACTTTCATTTTGACACGAAGCTACAAGCTTGTGAGGATTATGACCTCAACCTGAAAATAGCACGGCTGTTGCCCACTTTTCATCATAAAGAGAAAATAGCTGCTTACCGGATTCATGGCAGGAATATGTCGGACAACAGGAACATGATGTTGCAGTTGGTAATGGAAGTATTAAACAGGCAGGTACCCTTATTATCAAATGATGCAGAGCGCCTGGCTTTGCAGGCAGGGCGACAAAACTGGGGAGATTATTATGAAACAGCTTAACAGAATTCCGGATGAGCCTCCGGTAATCAAACCGCTTAAAGGGGAGGAACCAAGGCCGGTCTGGTCGGTGATGATACCCACTTACAATTGCAGCCGGTACCTGGAGGCAACACTGAAAAGTGTGCTGGCACAGGATCCGGGACCAACGCTGATGCAGATTGAAGTAGTGGATGATTGTAGTACGGATGAGGATATAGCTGCATTGGTAGCTACTATTGGGAAAGGCAGGGTATCGTTTTACCAGCAGCCCGAGAACAGGGGCAGTCTGCGTAATTTTGAGACGTGTCTCAACAGGGCGAAGGGGCAATTTGTGCACTTATTGCATGGAGATGATCTATCCGGTCAGGGTATTTACGAGGAAGCCACCCGGTTGTTTGCAGCTTACCCTGATGCGGGGGCAATTTGCACGGGGTTCTCCTATATTAATGAGCAGGGAGTTGAAATAAATAAAAGTCAGGCCTTACAGACTGAAACAGGGATTATAAAGAATTGGCTGGCACAGATAGCTACAGGGCAAAAAATGCAGCCACCAGCAGTGCTTGTCAGAAGAAGTGTCTATGAAAAATTAGGTGGGTTCTTTGGCATTCATTATGGGGAAGACTGGGAGATGTGGGTGCGGATTGCGGCCAGTTTCCCGGTGGTATATACCCCTGATAAACTTGCCTATTACAGGGTACATACCACCAATATCACCAGCAGGTATTTCCTGTCCTGCCAGCATATCCAGGATATTGCAAAAGTGATCGAGCTGATACAACCTTATTTGCCTGCACAGGAACGGTCAAAATTAAAACGGCAGGCACGTTATAACTGGTCCCTGTATTTTGCCCGCACTTCTGATATGACATATCATAAATACAATGCGCCGGCACAGGCACTTAACCAGGCTGGCAAGGCATTCAGGATGCACCAGAACAAGGTGACATTCTTCTTTTTGTGTAAGAATTTATTGAAGATAATGCTTCGGTATAAGCAGTGATTATTTCTTGAATCCCAATACGATCCTGATCTTCTCTCCTACATCGGCGTAAGTTTTCTTTACAACAAAATACCATTTTTTATCAGGTACATCAACGGTAAAGATCTCTCCCTGCTTATGTTTTGCCACTGCGTTTTCAAAGGGTTGAACCATCATACCGGCGGTGAAAGGTCCTGTATCCCCATCCTTTTGATTGGGATCCATATTGTACTTACTGTTCAGCTCTTCGAATGATTTACCGGCTGCATACTGCTGCTGGATAAGGGTACGGAGGCTATCTATGTGGGCATGTGTCAAAACAGCCGCATCAAGAAGGATGTATTGCGCCCTGTAAGTATAGTTGCCCGTATCTGCTATTATCTTGTAGTAATTGCCTTCGATAGTAGCTGTATCGCCGATATTCAGGCTAAACAGTTTTTTATCCACAGCAGTGGTATCCTTTTCAGAGCTTAATGGATATAGTTTGATAAAGGGATATTTCTGTACCACCTTGTAAGCTTCCTCAATATTATCACCTGCACGGTCAATGATAATTTCCATTGAACGGGTATCAGCCTTTTGGCTGCAGGCAGCAAGGATCAGAAAAAACAGACCAGCGTTTATGTATTTCATGGTGCTGAAGGTAAAAAATAATTATTATGTATTCGCCACGGGTTTAAGTTCGGCATTTGATAAGGTGAGACCGTCCTTTGTTTTGTTGAAATTACTTCCTTTCAAGAAAAGAAAAGGCAAATATTATCCTATTGATTTGGTAGACTATTTAATTTTATGTTACTTTTGCCCTGCCTATATTCTTTTAGCATGTTCCACCAACGTGCACAGAAGAACCATTGATAACCTTATAGCTTAAGAGTAATGTTATAATAATCCAAACCCATGTTCAAACAAAATCTAATCCTGGTGCTCGCACTTTTTGCAGGCACGGGGCTCTTTGCGCAGCAAAGACATGTAGAGGGTCAGGTCCTCTCTGCCGAAAACAAACAACCATTGCCCGGTGTCACTGTTAAAATTAACCGTACATCTATTGGTACCACGACAGATCCGGAGGGACATTTTCAACTGAATCTTCCGGCAAGTAAATCAGTAATAACTGTTTCCTATCTGGGTCGGGAAACTTTGGAGACAGAAGTACATGAAGGGGATGCAAACGTGCAGATCCTGCTAAAGCCAAGCAACACCACACTGGATGAAGTAGTGGCAGTGGCTTACACCAATGTGAAACGTTCCGGATACCCGGGGGCGGTATCTACTGTGAATGCTGAAAAAATTAACAGCCGGCTTACACCTAATGTCACCAATGCTTTGCAGGGGCTGGTAACCGGTTTACAATCTTCATTATCCAATGGTCAGCCCGGCAACAGCTCTACCATCAGGATCCGTGGGGTAGGCTCCATCAACGCATCAAGTGCGCCGCTGTTCGTCGTTGACAATGCTCCTTATGACGGAGATATCAATGCGATCAATGCTACCGACATCGCGTCCATCAGCGTTTTGAAAGATGCGACTGCTGCTAACCTGTATGGTTCCCGTGCTGCAAATGGTGTGATCATCATCACCACTAAACAGGGACTAAAAGGCACTTCTCATATAGATGCAGTTTTCAATCAGGGATGGAGCAGCAGGGCTGTAAAAGACTATGACAAGCTGAATACGGACCAGTATTTTGAGTTGTACTGGGAAGCCCTGAGAAACAAGCAGTTGACCAATGGCCAGACAGCAGAGCAGGCAGCAGCCACCGCCAGTTCAAGAGTAGTATCTGATCTGGGGATCAATCCATATGGCACTTCTTATCCACAACCGGTTGGTACCGATGGGAAGATAGTAGCAGGTGCACGTCCTTTGTGGAATGATGACTGGGAAAAAGGCATTCAGCAATCAGGCGCTTATACACAGGCACAGCTGAACTTTAGCGGCGGTAGCGACAAATCTACTTACTATGTAGGTGGTGGATACCTTAATAATGAAGGCGCTTATATAGCCTCTGGATTTAAGCGATATACTTTTAGAAGCAATATTACATTGCAGGCAAAACCATGGCTGAAGACAGGATTTAACCTGACCGGGGCAAACACAGTACAGGATTATCCGCGCTCTTCTGACTCACAGACGGATAACGTAGTATTGGTAGGCAGAACTATTCCCAGCTTCTACCCTATTTATCAACGCAATCCTGATGGTAGTTTTCTTTTGGATGCAAATGGCAACAAGCAGTTTGATTACGGTGCCTATCGCCCATCTGCCGCACTGGCCCGGGAAAACCTGATTGGTTCCCTGCCACTGGATAAGAACAGGTATACCAAAGAAATAGTTTCTGCAAGAACTTATATTGAAGCATCTATCACGAAAGCGCTACACTTCAAGACAAGTTACAATGTCGATTATCAGACTGAAAATTCTTTGTTTTACACCAATCCATTATTTGGTGGCGATGCAGAAATTGGCGGACAGGTATCCAAATCCAGCGAAAGACAATTGAGTTATACCTGGAATAACATATTCACGTATGATGCTGATCTGCTGGGAGGCCATCACCTGAATCTGCTGGCAGGACAGGAATATTACTACTATAATTCTACGGGTTTGGGTGGTAACAGGCAGAAATTTGCTTTGCCTGATCTATATGAACCGGCAGCGGCATCCCAGTTAAATGATTTCACAGGTACTACTGATAATTATACAAAGCTGAGTTTCTTTGGACAAGGTCAGTATAATTACCTGAACAGGTATTTCTTCACTGCCTCTGCCAGAAGAGACGGTTCTTCCCGCTTCTCACCGGATTCCAGATGGGGTACATTCTGGTCAGCAGGTGCATCCTGGCGTATTTCGGAAGAAGCATTTCTGCTTAATGAAAGCTGGTTGAATGCACTGACATTGAAGGCTAGTTATGGTTCTTCAGGCAATGACAATCTTACATCTTACTATTCTTATCTGGCACTGTATGCCATCCAGAATAACCTCGGCAATGGTGGTGTGATTACTTCAAGGCTGGCCACTCCAGGACTGAAATGGGAAAGCAATCTCAACCTGAATATTGGTCTGGATTATGGCATCCTTGACAACCGTGTATATGGTAGCTTCAACTATTATAACAGGGTAAGTAAAGACCTATTGTATGCTAAACCCATGGCAGCTTCTACAGGCTTCAGTTCTATCAGTGCCAATATTGGTGCATTGAAAAACACAGGTGTGGAGCTGGAACTGAATGTAGTACCGATCAGTACCAGGAATTTTAAATGGACGGTAGGATTGAATGCTGCAAAGAATACAAATAAAATAACAGAGCTGCCACAGAAAGAAATTATCAGTGGTACAAAGAAGCTGATGGTAGGTACCTCTATTTACGATTTCTTTCTGCGTGAGTGGGCTGGTGTAGATCCGGCAACAGGTAATCCACTTTGGTACCAGACAAATGCGGAGGGAAAAAAGGTAACGACTACCAACTATGCAAATGCCACACAGTATTATGCCGGTACTGCATTGCCTGATGTAACGGGTGGTTTCAGCAATACTTTCAATTACCACAATTTTGAGCTCTCCTTCCTACTGGCTTATAGTATTGGTGGTAAAGTACTGGATCTGGATTATGTATCCCTGCTGAGTGGTGGTACCAGCCCGGGCCGCAACTGGTCTACAGAACTGGCAGGCCGCTGGACACCAGAGCATACAACAACTGATGTACCTAAACTGACGACTGATAACCTGAACTGGACATCTACGTCAACCCGCTTTTTGTATAGTGCAACCTATGCACGCCTGAAGACCTTATCATTGGGCTACTCACTGCCATCAAAGGTATTATCAAGAGTAGGGATCAGAAATGCGAAAGTATATGCACTGGGAGAAAACCTGCTCACCTTCTATGGTCACAAAGGTATGGATCCGGAGCAGTCTATTGATGGTACTACTTACTATCAGTACCCTGCTATGAAAACTTTCTCATTTGGTATACAGGTAGGACTGTAATTCTTTAACGGCTTTTAATTCTTAGAAATGAAACTATCTAAATATTTTATTGTGGCGGTGCTTGCGCTTTCTGCCTGCAATAAGCAACTGGATACAGCGCCATCTGATGCAGTGTCAGAAGATATCGTGCTTAAAAATATTTCAAATTTATCTACCATCGCCGAAGGTACATGGGCATCTATGATGGATGACTTTTACGGTGGTACTTATAGTAATCCTGGCTTTAAATCCATTTCACTGACCAGTGATGCAATGGCGGATGATGTGGCGCTGATTACGACTAAATACGGGTTTCCGACTGCCTACCGGTTTACGCAGATGAATGATAAGACACAGTCACGTGTGACAGCCTTCTGGGGACAACTATACAAGATCATCAATAACAGTAATATCATTATTGCCAATGTGGATAAAGTAGAAGGTGATGCCACTGAGAAGAAATTCCTGAAAGGACAGGCGCTTGGACTGAGGGCACATAGTTATCTTACCCTTGCTTCCTTCTATCAGTATTCTTACCTGAAAGATTCTCTGGCTAAGACAGCCCCTATTTATACAACGCCTACTACGGCTTCTACACAGGGAAATCCAAGAGCTACACTGAAAGAAATCTATGAGCTCATCTTCGCAGATTTGCTGGAAGCAAAGGATTTGCTGGCAGGCTATGACCGTCCTGCTAAATACAAGATCAATGCAGATGTTGCAAACGGCTTGCTGGCCCGTGCTTTCCTAAATACAGGCCGCTGGGACCTGGCTGCGGCAGCCGCTGCCGAAGCACAACAGGATTATCCCCTGATGGCACAGACAGAATACAGCAAAGGATTCAATGATGTGAATAACACTGAGTGGATCTGGGGACATCCGGAGATTCCGAGCCAGAGTGATGGTAGTTATAGTTTTCACTTCCTTGATGTATCTTCTTCCACTTCTTATTACTACAGCTTCATGGCGGATCCTTTCTTTAAGGACCTATTTGATGACGGTGATATTCGTAAGACGCTCTTTTCATGGGATGGATCAGCAGCTGCAAGAGAAGGTTATTTGCAGTATAAGAAGTTTAAATTCAGGTCGGACCAGACAGCTGACCTGGTGTTGATGAGAAGTGCGGAAGCTGTGCTGATTAAGGCAGAAGGATATGCCAGGTCAGGTAAATTAGCGCAGGGTATCGATGCGCTGAATGAGCTGCGTGGAGCAAGAGGTGCTGTTTTGTTTACCAGTGGCACACAGCAGGAGCTGATCGATGCTATCCTGGTTGAAAGAAGGAAAGAGCTGTGGGGAGAGGGATTTGGTTTATCTGATATTATCCGTAATCAACTGGCAGTGGTGCGTAAGCCTTATGTGGATGACAGCGGAAATGATATTAAGGTAACGATTACGAGACCTGATGGCAGTACGGCACAGGTACCGGCAAAGTATCATACGGCGCTGAAATTTTCGGATGGGAGTGCTTTTGTTCCGAATAGTCCTTATTACATTTTTGTGATACCGCAGACAGAGGAGCAGAATAATCCTAATTTATAAATGAAAAGGGCCGGACAATGTCTGGCCCTTTTTATGTAAACGCACTACTATTGATCCGATTTATTCAGAAAGGAAATTATTTTCTTTCCAGATAGCGAGGGTTTCTTTTTCCACCCCACATTCCAGCAGAATTTCTTCTAAGTCTTCGTTACTATGGCCTTCGATAGACCAGTCTATAGCGTATGCCGCAAAATCGGCAGTGGTATTTATTTTTCCGAATAGTTTGGTTTTAGTGAGGATGGCTGCAGTTTTTCTCAGGGCTGTCCGGCCAATATTCATATCATCGTGTTCTTCCATCAGTTGTTCCATTTGTGCGAAAAGGTCTTCGAATGGTGCGATGTCTATAAGGGAGTCAAGGTAGTTGTCAGTGAAGAAGACTAATTCTTTGTTTTTCAGTCTTTGCTCTACCTGTTGCCGGGATTGAATGCCCAGGAGTGGCAGGTAGTTATCAGCATAATGGTATCCTAATTCCAGGAATGCAAGCGGGAGCTCTAATTCACTGCCCTGTAGGGTACGAACGATTTGCTCCGCCATTGCTGTTGCGAGCTTTTCAACCAGCGCTTGTGGAGACAGGTTAGCGCTGTTACGGCTAAAAGTCAGGCGGCTATTGCCCTCGGCATCGAAAGTCCTGATTTTATCAAGTTGATTATCAAGGTAAGTGTATTCGTCATGTGAATTGTATGTTCCTACTCCAGGTGTGACGTGGGTGCTGGTGGAGCGAATAATATTCCCGTCCTGGTTGTATTCGAAGCTGGTGGCGGTAAGGAAGAGGGCATGGGTGTCTTCCTTTATTTTCTCAATTAATGCTGCCCTGTCATCTTTGAGGTGGGCATAAATGGTTCCTCTGCCGTTCACGACTAAGCGCTGAGTGGCAGTTTTACGACCATTTTCAAATAGCACTCTTGTGATGGCGGAGGGTGTACCTGTATTGGTATTGAATTCAATATATTCAGCAAGGTTATCGGTGTATTGATAATATCCTTCCCAATAAAGTTTGTTGTACTCATGGCTGAAAGCGACGTAACAGGGCAGGCCCTGGTCGTTAAAGCCGTATTCGTGATTTTGTTTTTCCTGTGATAAGGGACCATCGGCCGGGAAGGAATGCTGGTCAAATTTTTCAAGATTATAACGGGAGCCTTCGGCATATTTGATGGTCTTTATGGCTGCTTTGAAGGCAGGAAGTTTTTGGATGTCTTCAAAGGCTTGTTCCCAACGGATGATGAGCTGATCTATTAAATTGTCCATAAAATAAAAATAAAGAATATCAGTCAATTCTTAGGGAAAATGCATTTATTATGAAAACAGTCCATTTCCCTACTCTTATTGGCCTAAGATTTTAGGGGTAATTATTATTTGTTGCGGCACATGAGTTTGTGACGATTAGCCGGGGCCTTGTTTTTATTTTCTTTTCGGCTGTAAGGTGGATGAGATTTTTGAATTGGAAGAGGGGGATTGGGAGTAATTCAATCCCCGATGTTGATGTTGATTCAGGGCTGTATGGAATCTCTTTTTGCTGATATTCTATAATCATCGCTTGTAATTCCTTTTACCCCTTTAGGTCTTTTTTGCACCGGAGGGTTGATATGTTGAACAGAATCAATCTTTTCCCGGACTGCAGCCACTGTATCCACCATTAGGGGTACTTCGGCCTTTCCTTCCTCTTCTTCAGGCACAGGAGTGATACTCATCACTGTATCTATTTTAATTACCGGGGGTAGTTGCCTGGGGACTTTTTTTATAAGCACAGGACTGTCTTTGGGTGTTTGTATTATCTCTGTGGGTGGAATTATTTCTTTTTGCGGTACAGGTTTTTTATTGTTATAAAAAAACCAGCACAAGGTTACAACTACTATTAAGGACGCTACTCCATACCAGGCATTACCTGTCTTGCCACCTGAAGATTTATCTTTAGGTGTGGCAGGTATTTCATCTAACTGCATTTCAATGCTGGCCCAGATGCTGTCGGACATATCCGGCACAGGTATTTGATCCAGCTTTGCTGCCATTAAATCTTCGTATGGAGTAGTTTTATTCACTAAATATTAATAGCGGTTAATTTTTTCTGAAGAATTTTTCTTGCCTCACTTAAATGCCATTTACTGGTACCTTCGCTGATATTTAACTGTGTTGAAATTTCTTTGTGTGTATAGCCATCGATGGCGTACAGGACAAAGACAGCATGTGTAGCAGGCGGCAATTGTCTTACCAGCTGTAAAATGGCTGCTGCATTTGATTTTTCTATAATACTGTTATTTACGAATGGTTCTTCTACGGTATCTACTTCAAGACTAACAAAACGACTCCGAAGTTTAATCTGGTCTAATGATTCATTGATAACTATTTTTTTAACCCAGCCATGGAAATTGCCTTTAGCAGGATCAAATGCATGAATGCTTCTGAACATTTTCACGAAGGCATGGCCTAGTATATCGGCAGCTTCGTGTTCGTCAGTAGCATAGCGCATAGCAATAGTCATTGCAAAGCCGTAAAGCAGCTTATAAAGCTGGGCTTGTGCTTTTCTATTGCCAGTACGGCATTCGAGGATGATATTATCTAATTCCTGTTCCAGTGCTTATTCCTGATTACTACCAATTTACATTGTGGATCCTTCTTGCGAACAGGGCAGTACCGATGGCGCTGATCTGCATACGTTCTGTTTCGTCCAGTTCATTGTAGAACCAGATATTCTTATCGATCATATCTACTACAGCAATTACGCCACCACTGGTACTTAGTTCATATCCAGACATGATGGTAAATGGTAGTTTGCCTGGTTTACCATCTGCCGATTCTGTTTTTTGAATGCTGAGTGGTTTTACAAAAATCGTATCGGTGCCGTTAGTGGCCATTCCGTGGTCTGAACGTTTGATGATCGTAAACGGATTGGTATCATGTTCTTTAAACCTATCATAATTGTTGGTCATCATCAGCTCCCAGTTCGGGGTAGTATCGGATTTGATAACTGCTGAAAAGAGATAGGCGTACTGTTGTACCTGTTCAAAACTGTTAAAGATGCTTTTACTGTTATAAGCTTCGTAGTCGACCTTTCTGACCATCTTCTTCTCGTTAGCAAATACTTCCATGTGTTTTTTTCCATCCGAGAGTGTATAGCGGAATTTACTTTTTTCGCTTTCTATTGTTTCTGACTTCTGGATGCCGATCTGGTTCAACAGGAAATTTTCCGGGAAGTAATAAGCGTCTTTCCATCCGGGATTTGAGATCTGTAAACCTCTTTTAATCCGGGAAGTACTTACATTTCCAAATGACATTCTATTCGCCCCGGTACCTTTTACATGCTGCATAGTAGCTTGTTCCTTAAACACTTCGGGTATAGACATCTTTATAGAAGTCCGGCAGCTCAGTAAGAAGATGGTTCCGGTTATTAATACTACATTTTTCATTTGCCAGTAATTTCTATCATCAATACCCTTCATTTTATACTAAGGTTGGGTATATGTAAAAAAATATATTTTCCTGTTTTTACCCAACCGTTCTTATTCAGGGAGTGGTATTACTATCAAACAAAAGATGAAAAACATGAGAACAAAACAGATTTTAATGATGATGGTATGCTGCTTTATTCTTTTCTCCTGCAAAAAAGATAAGGATAATAGTCCTGCCTGTGGGATTAGTATGGATGGTATTGCAGGTTCGTATAAGGTTACAAAAATACAATATAAGGCACCTGATAGTGACGATGTTTTAGATTTTATGGAATTTATGGATGAATGTCAGAAGGATGATATCACCACTTTATATAGCAATGGTAAATATAAACTTGATGATGGTGGTTTGGTTTGCGAACCGGATGAAACGGATGAAGGATTTTGGGTTATTAAGGATCAAACGATTTTGAGTGATGGAAGAATTAATGGGACGATAGAGAATTATAACTGCAAGACTTTGGTTTATTATATGAAAGATGTGTTAGTAGACGGGGATAAAATGACATTTACTGCTGAGCGGCAATGATAATTTTTTGTTACAGACGGTGCCTATTTTTCCATGTGGCACCGTCTGGATCATTGATTATTTGTATATTAGACAGATCAAAATAACCCCTATATGTTACAACGTTCCATTGGCAATCGGGCATTGCAAAATGACTCTAATAGCGTAGCCCATAATAGCAACAAAACGGGTATTTCAAGGGAAGCGGTGTCTCCTGATATAAAAAACCCTGGGGTGGGTATAATACAGGGTAAATGGAGGTTTATACCTGATACTAAGAGACTTGACCGTAATAATGATAAGTATTACTGGGATACCAGGTATCACACGCCCGAGCCAGTTCTGGCTCCCGGGATAGCGAGGAGATTACGGCTGGAAAAACTTGATGCCCGGGCGGGGAGTGACCATGATATGATAGAGGAGCAATATACCCTTTATACCGGCAGTAGTAGTTCAGGGAGTTCAAGAAGTAACAAGTATAATCCTTTCGGCAGGTTCAACGATAATATTACTATGTCTGCTTATATTCCCAGGGACGGAGCAACGATGGATTTTTCAAAAATTGTAGATGAAGACAGTAGTATCATCAGCTGGGGTGGCGATACAGGTACTTCAGCGCCTGCCTATGTGGTGACTAAGGAGAGTGATCCACAAAAGCTGAACCTGATCGCTGCAGATCCATATGGACTTACCTATGGGGATGGGCCTCTTTTACACATCAATGCGTTTCCCACCGCACAAAAGATCAGGGTACCTAACGGGCTTCCGCCTAAACTGAAATTCAATCCGGACGAATTAATGCATGCTTCGGTAGAAGCTAACAGAATAGATAACAGTGTAATTTCCGGCTTTAAGGGTGGACGACAGGATGAGGATGGGCAGATTAAAATTATGGGCGTGTCCGCAGCAGAAATGGCCCGGGCGGCAGGGTATGATAATGCGGTAGATCCGGAGTTTGAACATGATAAGAGTCCAACAGGTACGAAGAAACATGGATGGGAATGGTTGCATTTGATTTCTTATGCGCTGGGTGGACCAACACAGTTAGGGCCACAGACGGCAGAGAATCTGGTAGTTGGTACAACGGCGGCAAATACAACCATGATCATGTTTGAGGATGCTATCAATAGCCTGATTACAGAAAAAGTGATCAAGGCGGCGATGATTAATGTGTTGGCAATAATGGCGGATGAGCAATACAGAGTGGCTGGGCAAATAGTTTATTCTATCAGGATACTATTGAATGATGATAGAGAAGTTCCATTGGATCCGATACATTTTAGTGCGTTGACGAAGTCGACACCTTTCGTGGTAACGAATAAGTATATCAGGGCGATGCTACGGGCGAAGTTGAAAGGGATAACGACGAGTGTACCGGATAATACGAAATATGATTTTTACTCTTGAAAATGGCAGAGACTAGTTCCTGCCATTTTTTATAGAATATCAGGTTCATTATAGCTGAGCTTGCGGCTTTTGTATTTGCCATATTTTAGAATGGTAAATACCATCCAGATAACCAGGAAGGGTGAAAGGATCAGACTGATGAGCATGATGGGAACGGTGAGGCCGGTGCTTAATAAGGCTAGGTGGACAAGGAGGTAGATGGATACTAACCAGATGGAAAAAGTTGGATTCTTAAGCATAAAATAAGTTTTAAGAGTTTAAAAATATGGTCCGTCTTTGTTGAGCATAGTTTCATCTTATTTAAATATGTGGGTGCAATTAGCAGGCCATGGGTTATGTTATTGATTATCAATAAGCTGGTGAAAGGTAGATTGTAGATTTTTACAGAATGGGAAGCTGAGCTGTTAGATATCTGTTCATCACTTAAGGCTACTAATTTTCTCTAGAAGTCTTTCCGCCAGCTTTTCATTACTTCCCGGTTTAGATGAATAATCTTTGCAATGATTAATAAGGCGATGCAGTTCAGCATCAAACGCAGGATTTTTTAGATAATGACTTAAACTATTAATATTTTCCAGGAGCCAGCTAAGGATCCGTTTCGGAGTACCGATATCATAAGCTGGAAGTAACTCAAAAATATACTTCAGACCAATTTGAATATCAATTTCAAATATTGTACTGATTGCCCGACGGATTGTTCCGGTTTCCTGTGAATCTTTGATAATTTGAATCAGGCTTTTTACAATAAACTCTTTGTTATTGTTATCAGTTAATAATCGGGGGGCCTGATCTACTGCCATTCGGGATATACCTTGTTCTGAATCCTCAAAAAGTTCTATAATTTTTTCATCAGTAAGGCCTTTATAAATTGTAAAAAAATAAAGAATTCGTTTCCTTAACTCCTTATGCTCAAATGGGTCGAATAGAAGCTTTTTGAAGAATTCAAGTTTATCTGCAGTTATGCTTTCGGCAAAAAATGACTTGTAATTTTCACTTCTTATTTTTTCTAAAACAGTTCGGTTTCTATAATACAATTGTAACTGTGAAGCTGCTCTTTCCAATTCACAATTTATCTGACGTGACAGCACTTTATTAAAATCACCTTTGTTTAGATCAAATCGAATGATTGTTCTTTTTTGAGCGACAAGCAAATCAAGAATCGGCTTTGCGTTAAAAAACTTATGATTTTTATGAACCTTAATTCCTTTTTCAGGAAGTTTTTTAAAGTAGTGGTCTGCCAGTTCTTCTTCACACAATAAGATGTACGGTTTTCCCAGGTTAACAGCAGTAATGTATTCCGTGTTCCAGGTGATATCCCCTACATCCTGAATAAGAACAAATACAATCAGGTGGGCATTTTCTACGGCTTCCCTGGAATTTTCACCCCAATCATTAGCATTTGTACCACCTAATGTGCCATCAATATAAGTATTAGAATCAAAGTTCATTTTGTCCATTAGTGCTGTAAAATGTGATTGGACTTTGACTACATCGGCAGCGCCGCAAAGAAGAATTCTCATGATTGGAGGGTGGTTTTATTGGAAATAAGGACCGGAAGCACAATTCAAGTGATAAATTGCGAAGAAAAGAATAGGGTAACACAAACACCTATCGGATTTGTATTTAAAGGATGGGGGTTAAAACTGTATATTTCTGAATGCGGAAATTTTGATTCGTTCCGGATTAGTTTTTCTTTTATTTAAGGATTGTAGTAAGAAAGCGTTGTTTTCTGTAATAATAGTAATTTGACGATGGTTCTTATCTTTTAGGCAAATCATCCACGACAAATTCGATCCACCTGTTTTCGGGAAGCTTGATAGGTACATCGGGGGCAAAGCCAGTTTGATCAATAGGCTTAGTGTCGGTCCAATTAGATTTTGTAATGGGGATGGTCAAAATAAATTTTTCATAAGGTAATGGTGTTGGATTAGACATTCCTTCATAATCCATCATTCCGATGGTATTTGATCCGTAAGTAATCACTTTTTTACATTGATCGGTGAGGGAGATGAAGTATTCAGTTGAGCTTCCACAGAAGTTATTAACGATCACTGCTACTTTTTCGGGTTGTTTTGTTATAGAGTCGAGCGGGAAAGTAACAGCGGGGATTGGATAGAAATTTTCTTTTGTTGTGGGTAATTCGGCGTAAGCTTTTTTATATGCGTTCAACACCTGTTCAGGGAAATACTTTTTGTATTCAGCTTCGATGGGATTTTTAACAAAGTATTCCAATTCGGGTAACTTGCGTTTAATATTGTCGGGAGTAACGCGGATCAATGCGGGTTGCTGAATGATTGGATTGGTCATAAGATATGGCAGAAAATATACCCAACCGGTATTTCCGCCACCGTTGTCTCTCAGGTCTACGATAAGATACCTGGTGTTCCTGATGGTAGAATCACTTGCAGCTACTAATTGTTGGATCCTGGAGTCGTTGTTATAGAAACTCGGGATCTTCAAGTAACTTATTTCGCTGTTTATTTTTTTAAATGCGAGACCATTGTTATTATTTCTCCAGGTGGAAAGTTCTTCGTTTTCTGCTTTTGTCATTTGTTGAGGAAATACTTTACCCCAGACAGTATGATTCCAGATATGTAATAGATTCCCGGTTTGTTTGGCGGGGAAATCAGTACTGACAAATGCATCATATTTTTTTACAAAGTATTCATTTCCTTTAGGCGTAAGCGTGAAATAAACAAATCCTTTAGGGAAGCTATCGGTCGATGATTCGTATTTGATTGCATTGAAAGTACCGTTGGCGGATTTTTGGATGGCGATTTTGGTGGTGCTATCTGGACTTATCCAGATTCCCTCAATTGGTAAAACTGTTTTGCGGGAATAGGAGAGAATTGTACTGTCAAAATCCCTGGGGTTGGTATAAGATATGATAAAGTGTTTGTCCTTGAAAAATCTTACGTACTCACGAATTAGGTAGTAGCATTGTTTAGGTGCTGTTAATGTTGCGGCTTTTGACTGGAGATTTGAAACCAGTTTTTTATAATTGGTATTCACTTTTGCAGGATAGCCAGCGTAGTTAAGTTCGGTTTCATGGATAGTTTTGTTTAAGTTGTCAAGGCAATTACATGTTTCGGTTTGTGCTTTTAGGTTGGGGGTGATTAGCAGGAAGGCGGATATGAAGGCCAGGTGTGGAATTATTAGATTTTTCATGGTTTGGTAGAATGTGTTATAGGTTGGTAGTGTTCGTTGGGTGTGGGAGTAAAATAAGGGAATTATTGTAGAGATGCAAGTTGGGTGATGGGTCATGGAGGGGAATTGATGCTGTGGAGGGGGGATGTATTGTATAGAAAAAGGGCCGCATGAAATGCGACCCTTTTGTGTAGCGAGAAAGGGAGAGATGTTGAACCTTTTGGCTGAAGGTTTAATAAAATTCAATTATATATTCAAAACCGGCAATTAGTATTCTCTAGACAATAATTAGTATATTCATGATAAATACACTATTACATAACACTCATCCGTAAGCGACTAATTCAAGATGCAACCCCCACCAGGTACTCATGTATTTTATCATGCCGATAGAAGCGCTACGCTAAAAGAGGGACAAAGAATAGAACTCAACGAATATAATCTTTCAAAATTTGGAATGATCTATTGGCCAATAATCAATCAAAAATCTGTAGATGAAATGGAAGATAGCTGTAAAAGAGAATACCTTTTAGAACTTGTAAGACAGCATCCTGATTATAGTTTATATACCTCAAGGCTACAATCAATATTTGCGGCCAATAGCCTAACGGACGCAATTTCTTTTGCGAAAGAAATATCTCCTCGACCACTACACCCCATTCCTATAATAGAAATATATGCGAATAGATTTTGGAACTTAGATTCAAATTGGTTAGATTTTGACAATGAAGTAAAACAGATTGAGAACTTTCATAATTACTGGAATGGCAGAATAAGCAATCACCGACCAGAAGTTGGTTTAAGGCGACCTCCTCGCATAGAAGTAATGAACTATATTACCTGCAATTGCAGGTAATATAGTTCATGTAGTCAAATAAGATCGTTGTGGTATGCTCCTCATTTAGCCCCAAAACCTACGACTGCAAATTCTATTCTGAATCAAACCAAAATTAAACTGATATAAAATTCTTTACAGCGGGAATGATCGGAATATTGACTTTAAATCATAAAAGCTACTTATACAAGTTATATTAGGGATTTAATTGCGACAACAATTCTTCCGCTAGTTGATGAGTTTCAGTATATCGAGATGGATGCGTTTGAGTACTAGGGCTCACAAGAATATGCTTTCCTCGTATTGCTCGAGTTTTATTATAGTAAAGAGGCCATTCTGCTACAGGAATGTTATAATATCTTAACCAAGTAGACAGAAAATCTAAGTGAAGAGGATCAACATTCGGCCAACTGTCCCAATCTATTAATTGAAAATCATATGTATTAAGTAGGGCGATGACAAATACACCACAGTTTACAAACTTTTCAGGCCACGTTTTACCGGTGTAAGCGCCATCACTAAATGTAAATTTTCCCCCATCATACATACCTCCTGCTCTATTGAACTGAAAGCCATTTATTTTATTCTGCGAAATAAGCTCAGCGAAAGCAGATATACTAGGTAAAAGGAACTCTGGAAAATTAGTTATAGTATTAAATAAATATGCTGCAAAATCAGGTGCTTCCACAGGTTGAACTGGTATGTTATTCCCATTTAAAAAATGGATAACCATTTTTTCCCCGCCATAATTCCAGTAAAGTCCAACATGTATAGAATCATTCTGACAATAAACCCCACAAACTGCAATACCTTCCGCCTTATTATTAGCAAGATAAGTGTCCCGATATGGTAACAATGATTGGAATTTTGAATCAATAATTCTTAATTATTTCGTGATACACCCCTTGCAATTTCGAAAATGCCTCTTCAATTTCTGACAGCCCATCAGTCATAATCAGGGCACTTTTAATTAAAGAAGGATGTAAATCAGCCATAGCAGGTTCTTCAAGAATCCTAGCAAGTATGTCTGTTTTTTTTTGGGCAATACAAGTCTGAAGAAAAAGGAATACAAATTTGTTTTTATTTTTTAGTGAATCTTCTTGATTGAAAAGACATTCAAAAAAGATACGAACTTCATCAATATTCCTTATACCTGAATCTTGAATTGGATTTTCAAAATTTACAGCTGTTCCCGTTGATATATTTATTTGACTACTAAACATTTGCTTCTAACATTTTTTTCAGAAATTCGTAAATATCTACAGCCGTTTGTCTATTGATGTAAACGCTGATTTCTATTTCCCGCATAATGCCTACTTTTGAATCCTTGCTTGGTACTCCATGAGGACTGAGCATATTATCCTCTTGAATTACATGGGAGGTGCTTTTAGGTATCGTATTACGAGTAGCATAGAAGCTTAAGCAAAATGCATTAGTAGGAGTTCTACTTCCAACTAACCCATCACTGTAAATTGTTCTATACAGTGGATTTTTCTCATAATGTATTTGTACCTGCGGAGGTTTAGTATCATCTTCCATTCGTATCGAAATTATTAAACTTCAAAAGATAGCCAATAATCAGCTGATTGGTACGACAAATTACTTTAATTTCCTCTCATAGCCAATATTCAAATTAGCCACTGCCAAATCGACATAAATTCATAGAAGTAAAAAAGGCTTCCAGCAATGCTGAAAGCCTTTTTACTAGTGTAGCGAGAAAGGGAGTTGAACCCTTGACCTCAGGGTTATGAATCCTGCGCTCTAACCGCCTGAGCTACCTCGCCAAGTCCCCGTCTTGTTCAAAACGGGAGTGCAAAGATAATAGGGAAATTGATAAAAGCCAAGAGGTATTTACATTTTTTTTTAATAAGCCAATAATTCCCTGATCGCCGCCTTCACTTTTTGTGGATTTGGCAGCATTTCATTTTCCAAAGCCATGTTTATTGGCACTGCTGGCAAATCAAGCGCACCAATCATAAAAACAGGGGCATCCAGCGAACGGAAGCAATGTTGTTGAATCCGGCCAGCTAATGCCTGTGCGAAGGAATTGTTCAACTGCTCTTCTGTAAGGACCAGGCATTTTCCATGACGCGAAACCGTAGAAAAGACGAGCTGCTCATCCAGCGGGAACAAGGTACGCAGGTCTATCACCTCCACCTGACCAGGGAAAGCCGCAGCGACCGCCGTTGCCCAGTATACCCCCATCCCGTAGGTGATAATACAACAGGTATCCCCCTTCTTCACATCCCTTGGATGCGCTGTCACCACTACCCTTCCCTTCCCCAAAGGCAATTGATAGTCTGTATCAGGTTCTACCATGATAGCTCCTTGGGTACCAGGAACCTTACTCCAGTATAATCCTTTATGCTCCAACATGACCACTGGGTTAGGATCCAGAAAAGCTGCCTTCATCAATCCTTTCATATCCGCCGCATTAGATGGATACACCACTTTGATACCTTTGATCGTTAATAAAGTGGATTCGATACTACCTGAATGATAAGGCCCTCCTCCTCCATAAGCACCTATAGGAATACGGATCAGGGTCTGCACAGGAAATTTACCATAACTGAGATAACAGGATTTGGAAATCTCCGTCACCAGCTGGTTAAATCCCGGATAGATGTAATCGGCAAACTGGATTTCTACAATAGGTTTGACACCCACCGCTGATAAACCGGCTGTAGCACCAACAATGTAAGCCTCCTGAATGGCAGTGTTGTACACCCGGTGATCACCGAACTTCTCAGCAAGGGTAGCCGCTTCACGAAATACACCACCCAGACGGCGACCTACATCCTGCCCAAAGAAGATAGCTTCAGGATAGTCCCGCAGAATTTCTTCTACCGCATGAAGTGCCGCATCCACCATCATCACTTTTGCACCATTTTCAGGGGTACGGTTCCCTTTCTCCACAGTTACAGCAGCAGGCGCAAATACATGGTCTCTTACGGTACGGGGATCCGGATCCTGAGAGATCCGTGCCTTATCAAATTCGGCTTCTATATACTCTTGTGCGTCCTTTTCAATGGCTATCAGGTCTTTTTCAGGGATTCCAGCGGAGAGTAGCAGTGCTTTTAATTTGGGCAAAGGATCCTTATCTCCATGAAGAGCGAGATCTCCTGCTGTCCTGTACCATTCTTTACGAACCCCGGAGGTATGATGCCCCAACAGGGGTACGCATGCATGTACCAATACGGGCTTCCTTTCTTTACGCACATAGCTGATAGCAGCCTCCATGCCGTGATAACTATCTTCAAAATCACTTCCATCCACCCGCATCCTTTTCATGCCTTTAAAGCCCGCAGCATACTCATATGCATCCATAACACGGGTTTCTGCTGATGATGCTGAAATCCCCCATTCATTGTCCTGTACAAGGTAAATAACAGGCAGCTCCCAAAGAACAGCACTCTGCCAGGCCTCGCTGACTTCCCCCTCTGTCACACTACCATCGCCCAGCGAGCATAGTACAACCGGTAGTTCACCATGCGGACCGGTAGGCAGCGCATCAGCCAGGTTTCTTTCCAGGTAACGAACGCCCTGCGCCATACCTGTAGCAGGAATGACCTGCATGCCCGTAGCACTGCTTTGGTGGGGAATTAAAGGCTTATTGGGTACTCTGCTGCCCGGGTGACTATAATACGATCGCCCACCCGAGAAGGGGTCTTCACTTTTAGCCAGCAATTGGAGCATCAGTTCCAGGGGCGTAAAACCCATTGCCAACAGCATACTGTCATCCCGGTAATAAGGGCTGGCATAATCCCAGGGTTGTAACTGCAAGCCTGCTGCTATCTGAATAGCTTCATGCCCCCTGGATGTGGAATGTACATATTTGCAAATGGAACGATTCGCTTCATACGTGGCAGCCATATAGTTTGCCTGGCACATCAGGCGAAAGGCTTTCAGCCATAGGCTTTGCTTATTAGCAATGCCAGCTTTTATAGTTGGGGTGATTGTATTATCTTTAAACACTTTATATCTAATTTCGATGTTTATAAGAATACATAGTTGCTAATACAACTATTGCTAATGCAATTTAAACTATATGCCTAATACTTTCGTAACTAATCCATCTTTTTTTAAGTTGGATGCCACCCTTAAAAGAATCCGTAACTACTGGCAAAAGACCTTTGACCTTCATAAAATGGACATTACTGTGGACCAGTGGCTACTGATAGAGAACCTGTACAAACACAAGAAGATTACGCATAATGAACTTGCTAAACTGACCTCAAAGGATATCACCACCGTTTCGCGTATAATTGAATTACTGGTTAAAAAAGAACTGGTGCTCAGGGAAGGATCTCCCCAGGACCGCAGAAAGGTATTTTTACAGCTCACAGTCAAAGGCGCGGAGAAATATAAGGAGGCCAGGCCTTTGGTACTTGAAATGCGTAAAACGGGCTGGAATCACCTCTCTGAAGAGGATTTTCAGGAATTAACGAGGATTCTGGATGTGATTTATAACAATGTGCCGGATGAAGTGACTTTGACGAAGCAGGTACCAGAAGAAAAGTAATTTAAAGAGGCTCGCCATTCATGATGGTTGACATAAATTTTGTCTAAATAAAAACCGGCCTGCTCAGTAGATGAGCAGGCCGGTTCATTTATAATCAGGTTTATTATTTCACCATAAATTCCAGCAGACTATCATTCTCAATAAATGCCTCGAGTGTATCCCCTATTTCCACAGGACCTACACCAGCCGGGGTGCCCGTAAATACCAGATCACCGATATTCAGGGTAAAGAATTTAGAAATATAGGCTATCAGGAAATCGAAAGAAAACAACAGGTCCTTGGTATTCCCTTGCTGCATCAGTTCTTTATTTTTATACAGACAGAAGTTAATATCCTTCTTATCCAGTTCGGGAGTAATGGGTATAAACTGACCTACCACGGCCGAGTTATCAAATGCTTTGGCAATTTCCCAGGGTAAGCCTTTCTGCTTTTGTTTATCCTGCAGATCACGGGCGGTGAAGTCAATACCAATACCTATCTGGTCATAATATTTATCTGCGAATTTTTCCTGAATATGCTTTCCGTTTTTGCATATTCTCAGTACCAATTCACATTCATAGTGGAGGTTGTCGGTAAACTCTGGATAGTAGAATGGGTGATTGTTCTGCAACAATGCATTCTTAGGCTTCATGAAAATCACAGGTTCTGTCGGTACCTCATTTTTCAATTCTTTTGCATGATCGGCATAGTTTCTTCCAACGCATATAATTTTCATGACGGTTATTCTTTATTAAGGTTAAATGAAATGGATTAATAAATTTAGTTTCCGGGTGAATATTTAAGGTTATTATACTTGTTCATGGTCCGTTCCAATCCGATAGATACAAATGCTTCGATGATTTCAACGCATTTTTCCAGTTTCCACTGCACGATTCCCAGTTCTTCCTTAGGCCATTTGCCCAATACAAAATCTACCTGTCTGCCTTTAGGATAGTTATTACCAATACCGAATCTCAGGCGTGGATATTGGTTTGTACCCAGGAGTTCCTGAATGTTTTTAAGACCATTTTGCCCTGCGTCACTGCCACCGGGGCGGATCCGCAGTACTTCTACCGGTAGTGCAAGGTCATCTACCAATACGAAAATATTTTCCAATGGCACTTTCTCCTTGTCCATCCAGTACTTTACAGCTTTGCCGCTCAGGTTCATGTAAGTGGTCGGCTTAATCACAATGAGGGTACGCCCCTTCCATTTTATTTCTGCCACGTCTGCCAGGCGTTCGTTTTTGTAGGTACCTCCATGCTTAGCAACAAAGGTATCAGCGATATCGAATCCAATATTATGGCGGGTATGCTCATATTCTGCGCCTATATTCCCAAGCCCTACTATCAGGTATTTCATCTGTCGACTAATTTAATAAACACGAACTCGTGGCGCTTTTCACCATATA
The DNA here is from genome assembly GCF_003412465.1 of Chitinophaga silvisoli. Lineage (GTDB taxonomy): Bacteria > Bacteroidota > Bacteroidia > Chitinophagales > Chitinophagaceae > Chitinophaga > Chitinophaga silvisoli. The sequence continues at coordinate 122,853 of NZ_QTJV01000001.1, read as the reverse complement.
TACGGAAGATTTGCAAACCACGGTAAAAATAGAAAAAGTCCCATCCCGGACGAGCCAGGACGGGACTTTTTGGAAAAATATCGATAAGAATATTATTTCTTCTTGGCGTCTTTTTCGTTAGCAGCCTCTTCCTGACGTAACTGACGGGTCATTACTACGGAAGCGATAGGAATACGAGGAGAGTTAGTGATCTCGATGTTTTCAGCTACTACGTCTTCTACGCGGATGTTACCGTTCAGTTCCAGCTTATCGATGTTAACTTCGATATTCTCACGCAGGTACTTAGGCAAAGCCTTAACTTTCAGCGCTTTGATCTTAACAACCAGTTTACCACCGGCTTTAACACCTTCGGACTGACCAACGATCTTGATTGGCAGGCTTACGCTTACTGGCTTGTCTTCAACCAGTTCCAGGAAGTCGATGTGTGCCAGCTCGTCAGTTACAGTATCGAACTGAAGGTCTTTCAGTACGCATTTGTAAGTTTTAGTACCTAATTTGATTTCAGCCAGCTGAAATTCAGCAGTGTAAACCAGATTTTTGAAAGCAACAGCTGGAGCAGAGAAGCTCACAGTTTCAGCACCACCGTAAATAACACAAGGCACTTGTCCCTCAGAACGTACCTGGCGGGTGGCTTTTTTGCCATATTCGCTCCTGAGTTGTCCTTCGATTGTTATCGTTTTCATTGATTAAACATTTATAATTGTTACAAATAAGCTTGTTGCTACTAGCGGCGGTGGCTATGCACGAACAGGTTTGTGATAGACTTGTTCTCATGCATGTTCCGGATGGCTACTGCAAAGAGATCAGCAACACTGATAACCTTGATTTTTGAAGACTCCTGTTTCAATGGAATTGTGTCGCAGATAACGAACTCTTCCAATACAGAATTCTCTATGTTTTCGTAAGCCTTTCCGCTCAGCACAGGGTGTGTACAAAATGCACGAACACTCTTTGCGCCCTTTTCTCTCAGCAGGTTAGCCGCCTTGGTAAGGGTACCTGCGGTATCGCAGATGTCGTCAATCAGCACGATATCCTTGTCCTTTACATCACCTATTACAACCATGGAAGCGATCTCATTAGCACGTTTGCGGTGCTTATCGCAGATCACCATTTCCGCGTTGAAGTAGGCTGCTACTTCCCTTACCCTGTTGGTGCTACCCACATCAGGGGACGCAAAGGTAAGATTTTCCAGCTTCAAATTCTCAATGTAAGGAATGAAAATTGCCGAACTATCCAGGTGGTCTACCGGGATATCGAAGAAGCCCTGGATCTGGGGAGCGTGCAAATCCATGGTAATCACCCTGTTAGCGCCTGCCGACGTGAGCAGATTCGCTACCAGCTTAGAGGCGATGGCTACCCTTGGTTTGTCCTTTCTGTCCTGCCTGGCGAAGCCAAAATATGGAATTACTGCGGTGATATAACCGGCAGAAGCCCTTTTGGCTGCGTCGATCATCATTAATAACTCCATCAGATTGTCCGATGGAGAATTAGTGCTCTGCACGAGAAAAACATAATCACCGCGGATACTTTCCATATAAATTGGTTGGAATTCTCCGTCACTGAACTTTTGAATTGTCATTTTACCCAGACCGTTGCCGTAGCGGCTGGCGATTTTCTCTGCCAGCGCTGGGTTGCTGTTCCCTGTGAATATTTTTACTGATGGTTGCATGAACTATGAAAAAGAGGTTGCAAAACTATGATTTTTGGAGTATGAATTTTTTTATTTTTTGTTGATACAGGGCCAGACACACGACTTCGCTTTATTTCGAATAAGTAAGGCTCTTATTACTAGGAGGTTACCTAATCTATGTTGTGGATTGAGGTGTAAATTTAAAAAAAATTGAAAGACCAAAAGGAAAGATGTAAATTACTAATAAAGTTAGTAAAAGATGGGGACCATTGATTCGTTAGCCGGGCATTTGCCAATCAAGGATTGGCAAACAGATGACCAACCAAGACAAAAGTTAATTATTAAAGGGACAGAAATATTGAGCGATGCAGAGCTGCTCGCTTTATTGTTGAATACGGGCCATAAGCACAAATCCGCACTGTTGCTGGCGCAGGAGATCCTCTCCAAATCATCTAATAATTTACAGGAGTTAGGAAAGGTAAATGTTAATCAGCTTAAAAAGCTGAGAGGCATTGGTGAAGCCAAGGCTGCCCGGATTGTTGCTGCGTTGGAGCTGGGGCGCAGGAGGCAGGCTGGATTTATCCTGTCAAAAACTAAAATCAGAAACGGGCAGGAAGCTGCATTATATTTTAAGCCAATTTTGGGAGATTGCTCCCATGAGCAGGTGCATGTACTGTATTTAAATTTCGCAAATACTGTGATTAAGGATGCCTGCGTGAGTAAAGGCGGAATTTCATCGGCTCCTGCTGATGTGCGGGTAATTCTCAGAGAGGCACTGGAGCTGGGTGCTACCTCAATTATTCTTTGCCACAACCATCCCTCTGGTAATCTGAGTCCTAGTCAGGCTGATATCCTTTTTACCCGAAAGGTTGTACAAGCCGCCAGTATCCTGGATATACTGGTACTGGATCATATCATTGTGTCTCAGGCAGGCTACTATAGCATGAATGAAGAAGGAATCATGAACGAAGAAAAACCCGCGAGCAGGCTTATCAGAGAAAATAACTCCCCAGTGGGTTTCCCGGTATTAAGGATGGCAATAGCATAAGCCTATATATTATAACATTTGGATATAATACCGTCTTTTCCTTACATTCGCAATTATTTTATTTTCAAAGAATAATATGCTCAAAATAGGAATCTTCGGTGTGGGGCACCTGGGCAAGATTCATCTTTCCCAATGGGCCACCATAAAGGATGTAGAAGTAGTCGGCTTTTTTGATCCAAGTGATAGCAATGCCGCCAGTGTAGCACAGCAATACCAGATTCCGAGATTCTCGACCGCGGAAGAACTGATACTCGCTTCTGATGCCATCGATATCATCGCTCCCACCACTCAGCACTTCAAGTTATGTGAAATGGCTATCCGCAACGGAAAGCACATTTTCGTCGAGAAGCCTATGACCAATACCATGGAAGAAGCTAAAACACTGGTAAAACTGGTGGAAGAAGCTAACATCAAATTCCAGGTAGGTCATGTTGAACGTTTCAATCCGGCTTTCCTTGCATTGAAAGGACATACGCTCAACCCTATGTTCATAGAAGTGCATCGCCTGGCTGAATTCAATCCACGTGGTACAGACGTGAGCGTGATCCTGGATCTCATGATTCATGATATTGACATCGTGCTTAGCATCGTTCAATCTACTGTGAACCGTATCTCTGCAAGTGGTGTCGCTGTTATGAGCGATACACCTGATATCGCCAACGTGCGCATTGAATTCCATAACGGCTGTGTAGCCAACCTGACTTCCAGCCGTATCTCCCTGAAAAAGATGCGCAAAATGCGTCTCTTCCAGAAAGATGCTTACATCGGCATCGATTTCCTGGATAAAAAGACTGAAATCATCAAGCTAAAGACACCGGAAGATGAAGGGTTATTCACATTGGATATAGATACCAACAGCGGTAAGAAAACCATTGCTATCGATAATCCTGAAATCAAACAGGTGAATGCCATCAGAATGGAGCTTGAACTGTTCAGAGATGCTATTCTCCAGAATAAGCCGGTTCCGGTGAATGCAATTGATGGTCTGCAGGCTATGGAAGTAGCACATCAGATTCTTGCTAAAATTAATAAGGGACTGTCTTCAGAAGCATAGTTGCTGAAAGAAAGAGGATCTATTTATGATTGCTCCCGAAAGCTTCATAAAAGAATAAGGACCTTTTTGAATTCGCTTTCAAAAGCTTAATTGCCGAAAGGAAAACCTTTCAATAGGAGTTGATTCCCTGGGTATCTAATCTCTCGCTCCCAATAAAGCCTCCGCAATCGTCAAATCCAGCGGACGTGTTATCTTAATATTCGCCTCGTCGCCGGGTACCAACTGTACCTGGCGGCCCTGGCGCTCCACTACTGAGGCTTCGTCTGTAAATAAGGGATCAAAAGGCTGCTCAAAAGCCGGCAGAATCCACTCTGACAAAAATGTCTGTGGGGTCTGGATAATCTTAAACTGCTCCCTGTCTACCGCTCTGTTACCACCCGGTACCAACTCACGGATACTATCTTTCATATCTATCACAGGAATTGCACTTCCCTGGGCAATTGCTCCTTCATAACAACGGTGGATCAACGCTGTGCTCACCATTGGCCTTACCCCATCATGTACAAAGATCACCGCCGGCTCCTGTACCGTATTCAACCCGTTGAGTACAGAATTGAAGCGGGTTTCACCACCTTTCACCAACATTACCTGCTTAAAATCACCTATCCAGTCAGCTACATAACTGAAATGGGCCTCCGGCAATACCAATACGATTTCCATATCAATATATGCCTGTACAAAAGCATTGACAGTATGCCACAATACCGGTTTTCCGGCCAGTTGCAGAAACTGTTTGGGAACGGCACTTCCCATACGGGTACCGGAACCTCCGGCTACAATGATGGCTACTTTCTTACGTTGTTCCACGAGCGTAAATTAAATTGCGAATGATCCTGCCTGAGCAGCACCATTCGCAATAAATAATTGAGAATCTGTTTCGTTTATTAGAGAATCAGCATAGCATCGCCATAGCTGAAGAAACGGTATTTCTCCTTGATAGCCTGTTGATAAGCTTCCATCACCAGATCATAACCAGCAAACGCACATACCATGATGAGCAGACTTGTCTTAGGCAGGTGGAAATTAGTTACCAAAGCATTAGGGATAGCAAAATCATAAGGAGGATGAATAAATGTGTTCGTCCATCCTTCTGCTGCTTTCAGCATGTTCTGTGCAGTTACGGAAGATTCTACAGCTCTTACTGTTGTAGTACCGATCGCACATACTTTACGATTTTCTTCTTTCGCCTTGTTCACAATCTTCACAGCGTATTCATCAATGTTGAAATACTCTGCATCCATCTTATGCTTGCTCAGATCTTCTACTTCGATAGGACGAAAAGTACCTAAACCAGTGTGAAGAGTAACCTCTGCAAACTTAATACCCTTGATTTCAAGACGCTTAATCAGCTCACGGCTGAAGTGCAGACCAGCAGTTGGCGCAGCTACTGCACCTTCATACTTGGCATACACCGTCTGATAACGCTCTTTGTCTTCGTCTTCCGGCTTACGCTTAATGTACTTAGGCAGTGGCGTTTCACCCAGGGTGTCCAGCACCTGCTTAAATTCGTCATCATTACCTTCAAACAGGAAACGAATGGTACGACCGCGGGAAGTAGTGTTGTCAATTACTTCTGCTACCAGCGATTCGTCATCTCCAAAATACAATTTGTTACCCACCCTGATCTTACGGGCAGGATCCACAATCACATCCCACAAACGATTCTGCTTGTTCAGTTCGCGCAACAGGAATACTTCAATCTTGGCACCTGTTTTCTCTTTACGGCCATAAAGACGGGCAGGGAATACTTTCGTATTGTTCACCATCATTACATCCTTGTCATTGAAATAATTCAGGATATCCTTGAATACCTTGTGCTCGATTTTGCCGGTGGCACGGTTTACCACCATCAAACGTGCTTCATCTCTTGTCTTGGAAGGGTGCTGTGCGATCAGATTTAAAGGAAGATCAAACCTAAACTGTGATAGTTTCATATTACGGTATGAATGAATTTAAAGGTTGCAAAGGTATTGATAATATACCATCTGTCAAAAATGATTTATTTACTATTTATAAAACAATTAATTATGCATAAATGTTTTTAGGAATAGAACTGATAAGCTGCCTTGTATAGGCGCTCTGAGGATGTTCATAGACCTGATCGGCCAGTCCCTCCTCTTCTATTCTCCCCTTATTCATGACCATCATCCTGTCACTTATAAAACGCACTACCGATAAATCGTGCGATATAAATATATAAGTAAACCCAAACTCCTCCCGTAAGCGCATCAGCAGATTTAATACCTGTGCCTGAATGCTTACGTCCAGCGCCGCTACCGACTCATCACAGATAATAAACGAGGGCTGCAATGCCAAAGCCCTGGCGATTACTATCCGCTGCCGCTGCCCACCCGAAAACTCATGTGGATAACGGTAATAATGCTCCGGCAACAGATTTACTTTATCCAGCAATTCCTGTACCTTTTCTTTACGCTGACGGTCATTGGCATATAATCCGTGTACCTGTAAAGGTTCGAGAATAGCCTGACCTACTGTCAGACGTGGATTCAGGGATGAGTAAGGGTCCTGAAATATGATTTGCAGCTCTTTACGAAGGTCACGCATCTCCGAAGCCGGCAATTGGCAAAGGTCTTTCCCTTTGTATAAAATACTTCCGCTGGTTGGTGGCGTAAGTCGCAGCAAAGTACGGCCAAGGGTCGTCTTTCCACATCCTGACTCCCCTACCAATCCCATGGTCTCGCCTTCCTTTACGGTAAAGCTGACTCCATTCACGGCTTTTGTCCAGCTCTGTACCTTCCCAAAAATATTGCGGGAAGCGGGAAACCAGGTATGTAAATCTCTTACTTCTAATAACGCAGGTTGCTGCGCTATATGCTGCTCTCTCAGGATTATTTTATCAGGAGGAATCTCGAGGTGCTGCACCAGTGAGTGTAAAGCCTGACCTTTCTCGTGAATCAGGCCTGCAGCATCTACTTCCATAAAGTCGCGGGTCACCGGCAGGCGGTACAATCTTTTGTCCAGCGGAGGACGGCAGGCCAGCAGGCCCTTGGTATAAGAATGTTGAGGATGTGTAAAGATCTCCCGCACACTGCCCTGTTCTACAATCTGTCCCTTGTACATTACTGCTACCCTATCGGCAATTTCTGCAATTACTCCCAGGTCATGGGTGATAAATACCACACTCATGCCTGTTTGCTGCTGCAGCTCTTTCAATAAAGCAAGGATCGCCTTTTGTACGGTAACGTCCAAAGCCGTCGTTGGCTCGTCAGCAATCAGCAGGCGGGGTTGACAGCTGATGGCCATAGCAATCATAACACGTTGTTTCTGACCGCCGGACAACTGATGTGGATAACGGTGCAAGATCTTCTCCGGATCCGGTAGGCGCACCTGCCTGAATAAAGCTAAAGTCTGCTCTCTCGCCTCACTGGCGGAGACTTTCTTATGTAGGCGGATGGCTTCCATCACCTGTGCGCCACAGGTATGCAGCGGGTTCAGGGCCGTCATCGGCTCCTGAAATATCATCGCTATTTCATTCCCTCTCCAGTTGCGCATCTCACTTTCGGAGAGATCAGGAAGATTAACAGGAGATTTTTCCGGGTCAACCTGGTACAATAAACTACCAGCTGAAATGAGACCAGGGGACTGAATCAGCCGCATCAATGCCAATGAAGTCACAGACTTTCCCGAGCCGGATTCTCCGACTATTCCTATAATCTCCCCTTTTCTGATGTCCAGAGAAATATCCTTCACCGCCTGATGGCCAGCGAAGGAAACGGTTAGATTCCGGATGGAAAGTAGTGTGGATGATGTGAGCATGAGTCCTTTAAGGTACTCATATTACGAAATAATATGCAAAAAATCAGATTAGAATCGTAGATGCTTCACTGTCTGGTGACTATTGATCAATGCCTTCAATGAGTCGATACCGATCTTGAGATGATTGTTCACATAATCAGAGGTCACTTTCTTATCACTTTCTTCTGTCTTCACACCCTCCGGAACCATAGGCTGGTCTGAAACAAGTAATAATGCACCGGTAGGGATTTTATTGTAGAACCCTACTGAAAAGATGGTGGCAGTTTCCATATCTACAGCCATTGCCCTGATCTTTTCCAGGTAGCGTTTGAATTCCACATCATGTTCCCATACACGGCGGTTGGTGCTGTAACAGGTACCTGTCCAGTAGTCGCAACCATATTCGCGGATCGTGGTAGAAATAGCCTTTTGTAATGCAAATGATGGAAGTGCCGGCACCTCTGGCGGGAAGTAGTCATTGGAAGTACCCTCACCCCTGATAGCTGCGATAGGCAGGATCAGATCTCCCACGTTGTTCTTTTTCTTCAGACCACCACATTTACCCAGGAATAATACAGCTTTAGGTGAAATAGCTGTAAGCAAATCCATAATAGTTGCAGCGCCTGGACTACCCATACCAAAGTTAATGATAGTAATGTCATTTGCTGTAGCACATTGCATGGCTTTTCCTGAGCCAACAATCTTGACATTATTCCATTCAGCAAATAAGTTAAGGTAATTACTAAAGTTGGTGAGGAGGATGTGGGAGCCAAAGTTCTCCAGCTTTTCTCCGGTGTAGCGGGGAAGCCAATTAGCTACTATTTCTTCTTTTGTCTTCATAGCCTTTTGACATGCAAATTTACAAAAAATTCCTGAGAAGACTACCTTTGCCGGATGATTACCATCGAATTCCCCGCTCCAGACTTCAAAATCATCACCGAAAACGATAAAGACCTGATCTTCGACCGTTTCCGTAAAAAATACGTGGTGCTGACACCTGAAGAGTGGGTGCGCCAGAATTTTCTCAATTACCTCGTAACTACCCTTAAATATCCGGCTGCTCTGATTGGGATTGAAAAGGAGATCTATCTCGGTGAGCTGAAAAAGCGTTACGACATCGTGGTTTTCAACAAAAATCATCAGCCCTGGATGATTGTGGAATGCAAGGAAATGGGTGTGCCCCTGAGTCAGGCCACGCTGGAACAGATAGTTCGCTACCATATGGTATTACCCGCAGCCTACCTGGTTATCACCAATGGAGTCAATACCTGGTGCTGTGAACATAATGTGCCTGCCGGCCGCTGGGATTTTATAGAAATGCTGCCATCGCATCAATAAAAAGGACGTACCCTTGCAGATACGTCCTTTTTTATAAATATTATCAACCATCAAGGGAAAATACCCAGTTGTTCGTAAGCTGCGCCTACCTTGTCAATTGCACAGATATAAGCAGCTGTACGCATATCATGTACATCAGGATGATTCACCATGATCTCACGCACTTCATGCAAGGCAGCGTGCATGGTTTCTTCCAGACCGGAATATACCAGATCTACTTCGTCAGCACCATGTGCAATGAACTTTCTTTCTCTTTCTGATACGCTCTTACCTGTCAGGTCTTCAATTACACCCAGGATGTGAATATTCATATTCTCATCGAAGCGCTTACCCAGACGGCCATAACGGACGTGACTGAGGTTTTTGAGCCATTCGAAGTAAGATACGGTCACACCACCGGCATTCAGGAACATGTCCGGAATCACGATTACGCCTTTCTTATTCAGGATTTCATCTGCTTCAGGTGTAATAGGACCATTCGCAGCTTCACCGATAATGCGGGCTTTGATATTGGCAGCATTGCCTTTGTGAATCACATTTTCCAGTGCGGCAGGGATCAGGATATCACAATCCATTTCCAAACCATCTGTATTTTTCGCCAGGGTTTGTGCTCCAGGGAAGTTTACTATTGAGCCAGTTTCGGCTCTGTGTTTCAATACTTTGTCAGGATCCAGCCCTTTTTCGCTGTAGATAGCACCATCATATTCGATCAAACCTACGATGATTGAACCTGCTTCATGGAAGTACTTAGCAGCATGGTAACCTACGTTACCCATACCCTGAACGATCACTCTTTTGCCAATAAGACCTGGCTCCAGACCGACCTTCTTCATATCTTCCTTAATGTTGCACAGCTCCTGAAGACCATAAAATACACCCAGACCGGTAGCTTCCTTACGGCCTCTTACACCACCCTGAGAAACTGGTTTACCGGTTACACAACCATAACCATCAATTTCACCCGGACGAAGGCTCATATAAGTATCCAGGATCCAGCTCATTTCTCTTTCACCTGTTCCGTAGTCAGGAGCAGGTACGTCGATACCAGGGCCGATAAAGTTTTTCTTTACCAGTTCAGCTGTATAACGACGGGTAATGTTTTCCAGCTGGAATGGAGAATAATTGCGTGGGTTAATTTTTATACCACCTTTCGCACCACCGAAGGGTACGTTTACGATGGCACATTTGTAAGTCATCAGGGAGGCAAGGGCCATTACCTCATCCTGGTTCACTTCTTCGCTGAAGCGGATACCACCTTTACAAGGAAGTTTGTGGTGTGAGTGCTGTACACGATAGGCTTCGATTACCTCGATCTTGTCACCTACGCGTACGGGGAATTTCATACGGTAAACGGCATTACAAGCTTTAATCTGCTCGAGAATGCCCTTCTCCCATTTCGTGAAACTTGCGGCCTTGTCAAAGCTTTTCTCAACGTTCTGAAAAAAGCTTATGTGCTGTTCTTGCGCCATAAAAAACTGTTTTGGTATAAATATGTAGTTGGACTTAATAAAGTCTTAGTGGGTATCAACACCTTCCCTACGCTCCAGCTTACTGATCTTCCGATCCAGGCGCACCAAAAAAATCACAATGCCTATAAAAATGATCAGCAGGACTCCTACTACCACATATATCTTGCCATTGCTACGAAAAAATTCATTTACCGGTCCAGTCTCTGTATTCTGTTGTTGCAATGCCGGCTCTTGTCCAAAGGTCAGCAGGGAAACTAACAATAACAAACAGGTACAGCAGAAAGAAATCGCTTTGTTAATCATTTAAAAATATTTTTTAACTCCAATTTTTTGTAGCGCACCACGAGGGTATAAATCCAGACACTCAGCAATACCCAGCCAATGAATGCAGGGTAGAGCACCGCTTTCATACCGCCATCAGTATCTTTTGAGGCAAATGTAGGAGAGCCGGCAGCTCCCGGGTGAAGAGAATCCACCATCCGTGGAATGATATATGTTAAGGGAATCAACAAAGCAAATGCGAAAATGTTAAACACTGCGGAGATACGTGCCCGCTTATCGATATCCGGAATGGACATGCGCAGTACCAGATAAGCCATATAGATCAACAAAGCAACAGCAGTCAGCTGTTGTTTGGCATCGCCTGTAATTGTTCCGCCCCAGGTATAGGTCGCCCACAGTGTACCGGTACTAAAACCCAGTACACCAAAGAACACGCCTACACTACCGGCAGCGCCAGCCAGTGCATCTCTTTTTAAATCGTATTTAGTAAGATAGAGCAGGGAATTAGCTACTGAAATGCTGAACATGGTATACATGCACATCCACATCGGTACGTGGAAAAAGAGTCCCCGGGATGATTGCTGATTTGTACCTATAATGGGAATATCAATTGTAAACCCTGCAATTATAGTGTATATGAGAAGTATTACCGCTAAAGCTTTCCACCAGTGCTTTGCCATTGTTTTATCGGACTAAATGAGAGGCAAACCTACAACAAAATTCTAATCCTTCCATAAAAAAGGAAACAGAATCAGAGACAAGCCTACAATGAGTATATCCATAGCCCCCAGCATCAGGAACATCTTAGGCAGACCGGGCTGAAATACAATATTAAAAGAAGAACGGGCTATATTCGACAACATGGTCAACAGTGGCAAAATGATAGGGAATCCCATTATTGCCATCAAGGCTGCATTCTGGTTAGCCTGTGCCGCAATAGCCGCCAGCATGGTAAACAGCAATGAAAGGCTAAGACCACCCAGCATAATAACTCCTACGAAATAGGGGAAATTCACAATAGGATTGCCCATGAAAAGAATACAGCAAACCAGGGTGATTACACTCATGATAGCCATCAGCAAAATATTGTATATCAGCTTGGCAATGATGAAGTTGCGGGGATGCACCAATGAGTAAAAGTACAATAGCCGGCCCCGGCTTTCCTGCAAAAAGCTCTTGGCAATTGCATTCACTGATACAAATAACTGTACCACCCAGAAAAGGGCATTCCAGGTCTTTTCTTCCGGCTTGCCAATCATCAGGTTGATGACAAATACCGTAGAAATGATATAAAGCAGTACCCCATAAAGCGCATATTTCTGACGTAATTCCAGTAATATGTCTTTTTTCACCAGGGTAATCGTTTGTTGGAACGCGGTCGATTTCATGAGGGGGCAAAGATACCTTATATTCGCTTTTATGAAAAAAATACTGGTAGCCAATCGCGGCGAAATCGCACTACGTATTATGCGATCTGCACGGGAAATGGGCATTGCCACTGTGGCAGTGTTTTCTGAAGCTGACCGGACCATGCCCTTTGTACAATATGCTGATGAAGCTATTTGTATAGGCCCTGCCCCATCCAGCCAATCCTACCTGCAAATCGACAAGATCATAGCAGCAGCAAAGCAATCTGGTGCAGATGCCATCCATCCGGGTTATGGTTTTCTGAGCGAAAATGCCCGCTTTGCTGAAGCGGTGACGACTGCCGGTATTACTTTCATAGGCCCCAGTGCCTACGCCATTGAAATGATGGGCAGCAAACTGGCGGCCAAACAAGCCGCTCAAAAGTTTGGTGTACCTATGGTACCCGGTACTGAAACTCCCCTGCGCAGCCTCGAAGAAGCACAGGAAGTTGTGCAAAAAACCGGCTTCCCCATTCTCATCAAAGCTTCCGCCGGCGGTGGTGGCAAAGGGATGCGTGTGGTGAATGCCGCCCCGGAACTGGAAGAACAGATCCGCCTGGCCAAAAGTGAAGCGATGAGCGCCTTCGGCGATGATGCCGTTTTCATTGAAAAATATGTAGGTGCCCCCCGCCACATTGAAATACAGATCCTGGGCGACCAACATGGCAATTACGTATATCTCTTTGAACGTGAATGCTCTATTCAACGCCGTCACCAGAAATTGATCGAAGAAGCACCTTCCTCCTGCCTCACTCCCGACATCCGCTCCGCTATGGGTAAGTGTGCCCTGGATGTAGCCCGGGCCTGTAATTATTACGGTGCAGGTACCGTTGAATTCCTGGTAGATGAACATTTGCAGTTTTATTTCCTGGAGATGAACACCCGCCTGCAGGTAGAACACCCGGTTACAGAGCTGATCACAGGACTGGACCTGGTAAAAGAACAAATCAGGGTAGCCAGAGGAGAAAAATTAGCTTTTTCACAGGAAGACCTTACAATAAATGGTCATGCAATTGAGTTAAGGATTTGTGCGGAAGACCCCGCCAGCAATTTCCTGCCGGATACAGGTACGCTTGAAACCTACGTACGGCCACAAGGATATGGTATCAGGGTAGATGATGGATATGAAGCAGGTATGGATATACCTATATATTATGACCCGATGATTGCCAAGCTCATTGCCTGGGGAACCGACAGAGAAGAAGCGAGAGAAAGATTGCTGCGGGCAATCGCCGAATACCAGGTAAAAGGCATTCAGACCACCTTACCTTTTGGTAGCTGGGCTTTACAACAACCCGCATTCATCAACGGACAGTTCGACACCAATTTTATAGGAAAGTATTTCACACCACAATCATTGGAAAGTCCTTCTCCGGATGCTGCCCGGGCCGCCGCATTACTGGCCGTACAGGTATGGCAGGAAGAACAAAGGAAGGCCAGTCAGCAACCGGTTAATATGACCCCTGGCAGGTGGAAAACCCGGCGCTGAGGGCATTTATGGCCGTCTCATCCATCCCCTTGAAAACCATTTAATTGTTAAGATAATTTTAAAGCGCGATACAGTAACGGTAAAACGTACTAGTTTTGTTATTGTATATTTTTTTTATGAGACGGTTTATTTTATTAGTTATTTCATTTTTCTACCGCCCATTTGCCAAAATGATGCCCTTTCAAACCTTCCGCTACCTCGCTTGTGGCGGAGGTAATACGGCCTTGGATATATGCTTATATTTCATCAGCTTCCACTTCATTCTGAAAGAACACGATGTAATTCTTCCCTTTATTACTATACAGGCGCATATCGCTGCCCTATTCATGGCACTTGCAATTACGTTCCCCACTGGTTTCCTCCTCAGCAAATACATCGTTTTCTCTGAGTCCAACCTCAGAGGTCGTGTACAACTCATGCGCTATTTCATGCTGGTAGGTACCTGCCTGCTGCTAAACTATGGGTTCATGAAGTTATTTGTAGATGTGCTGGGTTTTTACCCTACTCCTGCCAAGATACTGACTACCTGCTTCGTGGTGATCTTCAGCTATCTGACACAGAAAAAATTCACCTTCAAAGTAAAGGCGATAGAGTAGTCTGCCGACTACTCTTCATAATAACAATGCCTGCACCTGGGTTCGTACAGGTCCGTTTCTCCTAATAATACGGTATGCTTGTCGGCTGACTTCCGGTAGGAATAATTGGCAATATTGCCACACTTCACGCAAATGGCGTGCAGCTTGGTAATGTAATCTGCTTTCGCCAGCAAAAATGGCATCTGCCCAAATGGCTTGCCCAGGTAATCCATGTCAAGACCTGCCACGATTACGCGAATACCACGCAATGCCAGCTGGTCACATACCTGTGGCAGTTCCCCATCAAAGAATTGTGCCTCGTCTATACCTACGACATCTACGTCCTGAGCAAGCAACAGGATCTGCTGAGAATTCTCAAGAGGGGTACTATTTATTCTACTTTCATCGTGAGAAACAATATGTTGTACGTCGTAGCGGGTATCAATAACCGGCTTAAATATTTCGACTTTCAAATTGGCAATGCGGGCCCTTTTTAATCTCCTGATCAACTCCTCCGTTTTTCCAGAAAACATTGAGCCACAGATCACTTCTATCCAACCCCTTCGCCCTCCTGCAAGAGAAGGTTCAATAAACATAATATACTATTTTGATTTACAGTTAATTAAAATGGTATAACTTCATGCAAATAAAATAATTTCTCCCAGACTACGTTAACAATTAACGCATGGAACGCATTTTGCATTAAATTATTTTTTTTTGCGATTATGGAAAAAATAAGTGCATTAATTGACAAGTTACAGGAATTAAAGACGACTGGCGCGACCCTGCAGTCCATATCATATTATGTGCAGATATTGCAGGCGGAAATTCTTCATGCCCGCAGCCTCGAAAGAGAACGGGAAAGAGAAATGCAACGCAGGCAGAGTCATATAGCTGTGATTTTACCGGGAGCTCCCTTAGCTGAACCGGAAGTTACAGTAGATTCCAGTGGTAACATAACCGCCCCGCAATTTAAGTCATCTGAATCAATACCAACTCCTGAATATAAACAACCTGAACCTCCAGCTCCCGAGCCGGTAGGTATCATTGAGCCTGCACCAATTGTAAATCAACCTGTTGCAGACATTCCTGCTTCAATTTCGGAAGAACCTCCGGCAGCTTTCGAGCCACCTGCACCGAATATAATCCAGCCTGCTGCAGAAAAAACACCAACGCCAATTCCTGTACATGAGTCACTGAAAGCATACCAGTCAGCCGCACCTACGCCAGAAGCACTGAAAGCTTATCAGTCACCTGCTAATGAACAGGATGCGTTAAGGGCTTATCGCACCCCGGCACCTGAACCTGCACCAGCTCCACCGGTTGCCTACCAGCCGCCGGTACCCCCTCCAGCTCCAAATCCTGAGCCGGCACCAGCACCTGAACCCACACCTACTCCCAAAGAAGATGATAAACAACCCGTGTTTATCCACCTCTTCGGCGACGCTAACCAGCCTATAGTCAGCGCTATCAGACCCGAAAAAACTGAAAAGCCTGAAACCAATGGCATTCACTCCGAGCTGAAAGAACTGAACCAGAAAGTAGCGCAAAATATTCCTTCCCTGAACGATCGCCTTCGCCAGACTCAGTCTGAAATCGGTGACCGCTTCAACGATATGCCAGTCAAAGACCTGCGTCAGGCCATCGGTATCAATGACAAATTCCAGTTCATCCAGGAACTGTTCCGTGGTGACGTAGACACTTACGAGCGCTCGATCAAAACAATTAACGAGATGCAATCCATCCAGGATGCAGAATATTGGATAGAAAGAGAGTTGAAAATCAGACAGGGTTGGGTAGATGATAACCGCGTCGTTCGCCAGTTTTATGCCTTGGTAAAAAAACGTTTCTCCTGAATATAAGACAGAATTTTTCCGGTAGCACCTTTATTATCCGCCACCAAACGGCCGGCAGCATCTCCCGTTTTTTTCCAACGGGCATCGTCTTCCAGTAAAGATTCCATTTCTGTCGTCAATGCACTGACATCAGCAATGGTCGCTCCACCTCCCGCTGCCAGTAACGCAGCTGCTTCGGGGTATTTGTGGAATACAGGACCGAATAACACCGGTTTACTATAAGTAGCCGGTTCCAGGATATTGTGAATGCCGTCTTTCCCAAAGCCACCGCCAATAAAGGTCACACGGGCATACCGGTATAACAGGGACAATAAACCGATATTATCAATAATCAATACATCGCCCTGGCCTCCTGCAGAATAGCGGACAGCACCGGGGAATAATGACTGGACCTGTTTAATATGTGATTCATGAATTTCATGAGGAGCCAGGATCAGGCAGCGGTCTGGTTTTGCATTATCTTTCCACCATTCGGCCAGCACCTGCTCATCGGCTTCCCAGGTACTACCCGCAATCACCGCCTTTCGACCATTGATAAAAGTATCTATGGCTGGCAGGTCAACAGGCTCCTGGAGCAGCGCAAAGACCCTGTCAAAACGGGTATCCCCTGCCAGACCGGCCTTTTCAATGCCCAGCTGCCGGATCAGGTCCAGTGAATCCTGGTTTTGCACAAAAATCCAGTCAAACTGCCTGAGCAGCCGCCTGAACATGCCACCATAAGGCTTGAAAAACAATTGATCAGGCCTGAAAATGCCAGAAATCAGCAGTACAGGGATCTGCCTTTGGGACAAGGCAGTGAGAAAATGATACCAAAACTCATATTTAATAAAAATCACCAGACCGGGCCGTACGATGTCCAGAAAGTCCCTGGCATTACGGGCGGTATCCAACGGGAGGTAATATACGTAATCAGCTCCCTGGTAATTCTTACGTACCTCGTAGCCTGAAGGGGAATAAAAGGTCAGCAGGATACGGCAATGGGGGTACTGGGCCCGGATGGCTTCCAGCACAGGTCTCCCCTGCTCAAACTCACCAAGAGAGGCAGCATGCACCCAAATGAGGGGGCCGGTTCCTTTCAGGTGCTCCTTCATCCGCTCCCGCCAGTGGCGACGGCCATCAATCCACAGTTTAGCCTTGGCATTGCCGGTGGCTGCAGCCAGCCCAACCCCGGCCCGGTATGATCTTATTCCTATATTATATATGGCGTTTCCCAGCATTCTGATGACGTACTTGTACTGATTTTTTGAACAGGGGCAAAGATACTGCCCTTCCTATGTCAAAATTTGTAAATTTGCTCACTTTAAACAAAATATCTATCCCAGACATGGTACCGATTCAAATGGTGGATCTCAAACGCCAATACAACAAGATAAAACCGCAGGTAGACGCTGCTATGGCGGAAGTTTTAGAAAGTGCAGCTTATATTAATGGTGCGCCGGTACAGAAGTTTACTTCGGCCCTGCAAGACTATCTTGGAGTGAAGCACGTAATTCCATGTGCCAATGGTACCGATGCATTACAGATCGCCATCATGGCCCTGGACCTGCAACCTGGCGATGAAGTTATTACTCCCTCCTTTACATTTATTGCCACCGCTGAGGTAATTGCCCTCCTGCAGCTGAAACCAGTTTTCGTAGATGTGGATCCCAGGACCTTCTGTCTGGATCCCGTAGCTGTGGAAAAAGCAATTACGCCAAAAACCAAAGCGATTGTTCCTGTGCACCTGTATGGCCATAGTGCTGACATGGAGCCAATCATGGAAATCTCCCGCAAGCATAATATCCCTGTTATTGAAGATAATGCCCAGGCAATCGGTGGTACTTACACCTTCTCTGACGGCACTGTGAAGAAAACCGGTGCTATTGGTCAGATAGGCTGTACTTCCTTCTTCCCTTCCAAGAACCTGGGTTGCTATGGCGATGGTGGTGCCCTGTTCACCAACGATGATGCCCTGGCTGCGAAGATCAAAATGATCGCAAACCATGGCCAGTCTGCCCGTTATTATCATGATATAGTGGGTATCAATTCCCGCCTGGACACCCTTCAGGCTGTAGTATTGAATATCAAGCTCCCCCTGCTGGATGAGTATATCAAGGCCCGTCGTGCGGTAGCTGATGCCTACGATGCCGCATTTGCCAATCATCCTAAGATCACGGTTCCTTATCGTGCGGAAAACAGCTACCACGTATATCACCAATATACTTTACAAATAGAAGGTGCTGACCGTCTTGCACTTCAACAATATTTAGCAGAGCAGCATGTGCCTGCCATGATTTATTATCCCGTACCTGCTCACAAGCAAAAGATGTTTGCCAATTTTGGCGGCGCTAATTTTAACCTGCCTATTACAGACTCTCTGACATCCAAAGTGATCTCCTTACCGATCCACACCGAAATGGATGCAGACCAATTGAATCACATTATTCACTCCGTTCTTTCATTTTTAAATCAAACCTCCAAATGAAAATTACAGTAGTAGGCACCGGGTACGTAGGGTTAGTTACCGGTACTTGCTTCGCTGAAACCGGCAATGATGTCACGTGTGTAGACATAGATGCCGCTAAGGTGAGTAAGTTATCCGGCGGGCAAATCACTATTTACGAGCCCGGACTTGAAAAATTATTTGAACGTAACCTTAAGGAAAACCGCCTGCAGTTCACTACTGATCTGGCAGCCGGTGTGAAAGACGCAGAAGTGATCTTTCTTGCACTCCCTACCCCTCCCGGTGAAGATGGCTCCGCAGACCTTTCTTATATTCTGAAAGTAGCAGAACAACTGGGGAATATTATTACTGACTACAAGGTTATCGTAGACAAAAGCACTGTACCGGTAGGCACTGCCGAAAAAGTACAGGCTACTATCGCTAAAAACTGCAAATGTGAATTCGATGTGGTATCTAACCCTGAATTCCTGCGCGAAGGCGTAGCTGTCGATGATTTTATGAAACCTGACCGCGTGGTAATTGGTACCCGCTCAGAAAGAGCCCGTAAAGTAATGGGCGACCTGTTCGGACCATTCGTTCGCCAGGGAAATCCCATCCTGTTCATGGATGAAAAATCAGCAGAACTGACTAAGTATGCTGCTAACTCCTTCCTCGCTACCAAGATCTCTTTCATGAACGAAATCGCCATCCTTTGCGAGAAGCTGGGTGCAGACGTAGACATGGTACGCCGTGGTGTAGGTAGCGATGACCGCATCGGTAAACGCTTCCTGTTCCCAGGTATCGGGTATGGTGGTAGCTGCTTCCCTAAGGATGTACAGGCACTGGTCAAATCTTCTGAAGATGCGGACTATGACTTCAGGATCCTGAACGCAGTAATGGACGTGAATGAAAAACAGAAACTGTTCCTGCTGCCAAAGATCAACGCGTTCTTTAATAATGACCTGAAAGGTAAACACTTTGCACTGTGGGGCCTGGCCTTCAAGCCCAATACCGACGATATCCGCGAAGCTCCGGCTTTATATATCATAGATGCACTGGTGGCCGCAGGCGCTACTGTGACCGTACATGACCCTGAAGCAATGGAGAATGTAAAAAGACTGCTGGGAGACAAAGTATCCTACGCCAGTCATCAGTACGATTGCTTAAACGATGCAGATGCATTGGTAATAGCTACAGAATGGAGCGTATTCAGAACACCGGACTTCGAAAAGATCAAGGCAACGCTTAAAAATCCGCTCATATTCGACGGTCGTAACCTGTTTGACGTAGCCAGGATGCAGGAACTGGGCTTTCACTATGAGAGCGTAGGCCGCGCAGCTTCGACTATTTAACATTCAACCAAAATACTTTATGAATAAGAAAAGAATATTGATCACTGGTGCCGCAGGTTTCCTGGGCTCGCACCTGTGTGACCGTTTCATAAAAGAAGGTTATCTGGTAGTTGGAATGGATAACCTTATCACCGGCAATATCAAGAACATCGAACACCTGTTCCCATTACCGGAGTTTGAATACTACCATCATGATGTCAGCAAATTCGTGCACGTATCAGGCAACCTGGATTACATCCTGCATTTTGCCTCTCCTGCAAGCCCGATTGACTATCTGCAAATGCCGATCCAGACCCTGAAAGTAAGCTCCCTCGGTACCCACAACCTGCTGGGTCTCGCCAAGGAGAAGAAAGCCAGGATCCTGGTAGCCTCTACTTCCGAAGTATATGGTGACCCGCTGGTGCACCCGCAGACAGAAGAATACTGGGGTAATGTGAACCCGATAGGCCCACGTGGGGTATACGATGAGGCTAAACGCTTCATGGAATCAATCACCATGGCTTATCATAACTTTCACGGTGTAGAAACACGCATTATCCGAATTTTCAATACTTATGGTCCGAGAATGCGACTCAATGATGGCCGTGCTCTGCCTGCATTCATGAGCCAGGCATTGACCGGACAGGACCTGACTGTATTCGGAGATGGCTCTCAGACCCGTTCTTTCTGCTATGTAGACGACCTGGTAGAAGGTATTTATCGCCTGCTGCTGAGCGATTACCACTTACCGGTAAACATCGGAAATCCGGCAGAGATTACACTGAAAGAATTCGCGGAAGAGATCATTGCACTTACTGGTACCAACCAAAAGATGGTATATCAACCCCTGCCAAAGGATGATCCGAAACAACGCAAGCCGGACATCACAAAAGCACAGGAGATACTGGGCTGGTCACCTAAAGTGGATAGAAAAGAAGGTCTGCGTATCACCTACGAATACTTTAAAGAAGCTCTTAACAAATAAATAACTCTACCCGGGTTACAGACAACGAACATACGGTTGTATTCTAATGAGGTAGTTTTACAATCGTTATTCTTAATTTGTAACCCGTAATATTTTTCTATATGGACCATACCATCTTAATCACCGGCGGCGCTGGATTTATTGGATCTCATGTTGTGAGATTATTTGTTAATAATTATCCGCAGTATAAGATTGTCAATCTTGATGCCCTCACTTATGCCGGGAACCTGGAAAACCTGAATGATATAAAGGATAAACCCAACTACACTTTTGTAAAGGGTGATATTACCGACGAAGCTTTTATTGATGAGCTATTCCAGGAATTTGCTTTTGATGGAGTTATACACCTGGCAGCCGAAAGCCATGTAGACAGGTCTATCATGGACCCGCTGGCTTTCATTAAGACCAACGTAATGGGTACAGCTACCCTGCTGAATACCGCCAGAAAATACTGGAAAGATAATCTCGAAGGCAAACGCTTCTATCATATCTCTACTGACGAAGTTTACGGTAGCCTGGGCCAGGAAGGCTTCTTCACAGAAGAAACACCTTACGATCCCCGCTCTCCGTACTCTGCCTCCAAAGCCAGCTCTGACCACTTCGTAATGGCATGGTACCACACCTACCACCTGCCTGTTGTGATCTCCAACTGCTCAAACAATTATGGTTCCAACCATTTCCCTGAGAAGCTGATTCCGCTGGCTATTCACAATATCAAGAACAATAAGCCCGTACCTGTATACGGTAAAGGAGAGAACGTACGCGACTGGCTCTTTGTAGAAGACCATGCCCGCGCGATCGATACCATTTACCATAAAGGCAGAATCGGGGAAACATACAACATTGGTGGTTTTAATGAGTGGAAAAACATTGACCTCATCAACCTGCTCTGCATCATCATGGACAAAAAACTGGGCCGTGCTCCCGGTACCTCCGCAAGCCTGATCACTTTCGTGAAAGACCGTGCCGGCCATGACCTGCGCTACGCTATCGACGCTACCAAGTTAAACAAAGAACTGGGCTGGTATCCTTCCCTCCAGTTTGAAGAAGGACTGGAAAAGACCGTAGACTGGTACCTCTCCAACGAAGAATGGCTGGATCATGTAACCAGTGGTGCTTACCAGGATTATTACAGCGACCAATACCAGAAAAGATAATACAACATGCCATTTACAACTACACCAATTCCCGATTTGCTAGTGTATGAGCCAAAGGTGCATCATGATAATCGCGGATATTTTTTCGAAAGCTATTCAGAACGCGTATTTAAGGATGCGGGGCTTGATCTGAACTTCATTCAGGACAACCAGGCTCGTTCTACCTATGGAGTATTGCGTGGATTGCATTATCAGCTGGAACCATATGCTCAGACCAAATTGATCAGGGCACTGGAAGGTAAGATCCTGGATGTGGTGGTTGACATCCGCACCGGATCTCCTACCTACGGTCAGTCTTATTCTATCGAACTCTCTTCTGAAAATAAGCTGCAACTACTGGTGCCTAAAGGTTTTGCCCATGGCTATGTAGTGCTGAGTCGTACAGCTGAGGTAATGTATAAAGTAGACAATTTCTATCACAAAGCAAGCGAAGGAGGTATCATCTACAATGACCCTGCCCTGAAGATTGACTGGCAGATAGACCTGAGTGAGGCCATCGTATCCGACAAGGACCAGATTCTGCCTACACTGGCCAATTGCACACACAATTTTGTATATAATAAACCTACTGAATAATATGAAGACAGTGCTGATCACCGGTGCCAACGGGCAACTAGGACAGGCTTTGAAGCAAATTGCAGGAGATTATCCAGCCTTCAGTTTCTTATATACAGATTACACTGAGCTGGATATAACAAACGAAGAAGCAGTCAACACATTTTTCTCTGAGCAGGAAATCCATGCCTGCATCAACTGTGCTGCCTATACAGCGGTTGACAAAGCTGAATCGGAAGAAGAACTGGCTTTCAAACTCAACTTCGAAGCGGTTATGCACCTGGCTAATGCATGCCAGGCACATAATGCAAGGTTTATCCAGATTTCTACTGACTATGTATTTGACGGTAAAAAGAATACCCCTTATACAGAGGAAGATGATACAGATGCACAAAGCATTTACGGTAGTTCCAAACTGCGCGGTGAAGCAACAGCGCTGGGCATCAATACCGATACCATCGTAATCCGTACAGCATGGTTATACAGCCAGTATGGTATTAACTTCGTAAAGCGGATGCGTGAGCTGATGCAGGAGAAGGACAGCCTGAATGTGGTTTTTGACCAGGCAGGTACACCTACTTATGCAGTAGATCTCGCCCAGGTACTGCTGTCAGTACTGAGCAAAGCCATCGATGCACCGGGTACCCTGGGTGGTGTATACCATTACAGCAACGAAGGGGTGCTCAGCTGGTATGACTTCGCCATCGCTATCAGGGATATGAGTGGCCTGAGTTGCAATATTCAGCCGGTTACTTCCGATAAATATCCTACCCCGGCCAAACGCCCGGCTTACAGCGTTTTCAACAAACAAAAGATCAAGGAGACATTCGGCATCGAAGTTCCTTACTGGAAAGAGAGCCTGGCAGTCTGCCTGAAACATCTATAAAGAAAAAGCCCTTCGTTGTATGCGAAGGGCTTTTTTATAAGTCTATTTCTTAAATGCAGTAATCTTCATACTTCCCAACATCGAACCTCCCCGCTCCGTATCCGTCTTCACAATCCCAAACCCCGGTGCAAACCACTCCGTTGCATTTACATCAAGGTCCATCGGGAAGTTAGTACCCATCATCTGTACGGACAAGCCCAGCTTATAAGCGATCTTAAAGCACTCCCAGGTACCTGCAGGAGTCGTAACCTTCTCCTTGCCCACTACCTTACGATCACTCACTTTCAGGGTCATGCTGATTTCCATCCCGTTCATATTGCCCCTCATTTCCTTTTCTCCGCCCGGCAGGGCCTGTCCCTCTTTCATAGTGGAAGGATAAGCAATGAAGATCTCATCACTCCCCCCTTCCATCTTCATATTCTGCAGCTGTGGAATATTGGGCATCGCCATTTGCATATCCAGCAGTATTTCAGCGCCGGTACACTTGAATTTGCCTTTCCCTGTGGAGAGGTCCTTACCATTCTCATCCTTCAGGGTAGTAGAGAAATTAGAGCTGATCACATTCGCTGTTCTATTGACATTCAATACCTTTTCGATATTCTTAGCCACCAGTTTCCCATTGCCATCATAAATACTCATTTCCACTTCCGCATTGTTCTGCAGAAAGTAATAACTCTTACAATCCTGTTGCTGACCGTATAATAACTGTGCCGCCAGTACCAGCGACGCAGCCAAAAACATTTTTTTCTTCATACTGCGAGATATATGCTATTATTTTATCACATGAATGTACGAAATTCCCTTAGTTCCGGGTTTTAGGGCAAAAGCAATCCCGTTTGCGACTGCCTAATTTCTGGTTAATTTCTTACGTTTGCAAAAATTATCCCAATAAATCATGAACCTGATAGAAGAATTAAGATGGCGGGGAATGTTGCAGGATATTATGCCCGGCACAGAGGAACAATTACAGAAAGAGATGACCACAGCCTATGTGGGCTTCGATCCTACCGCAGATTCGCTGCACGTAGGTAGCCTGGTTCCCATCCTGCTGCTGGTACACCTGCAGAGGGCTGGCCACAAGCCATTGGCACTGGTAGGCGGTGCCACTGGTATGGTGGGTGATCCTTCTTTTAAGGCTGCCGAAAGGAAAATGCTCGACCTGGATACCCTCAGGCATAACCAGGCAGGTATTAAGGCCCAGCTGGAGAAATTCCTGGACTTTGATCCTTCCAAACCCAATGCTGCTGAAATGGTCAATAACTTCGACTGGTTTCAGAACATCAGTTTCCTTGATTTCATCCGTGATGTAGGTAAACACATCACTGTGAATTATATGATGGCCAAAGATTCTGTAAAAAGAAGAATCGAAGGCGATAGTGGTATGTCCTTCACTGAGTTTTCTTACCAGCTGATTCAGGGATATGACTTCTACCACCTGTATACTGCCAAGAACTGTAAACTGCAAATGGGCGGTTCTGACCAGTGGGGCAATATCGTAACCGGTACTGAACTGGTAAGACGTAAAGCCAATGGTGAAGCTTTTGCCTTTACCTGTCCGCTGATGAAAAAAGCCGATGGCACCAAATTCGGTAAATCCGAAGGCGGCAACGTATGGCTGGATGCCCGCCTCACCTCTCCATACCAGTTCTACCAGTTCTGGCTGAAAGCAAGTGACGAGGATGCAGAGAACTATATCAAGATCTTCACCCTGCTGGATAAGGCAGAAGTAGAAGACCTGATTGCCCGGCATAGGGAAAAACCTGAACAGCGCCTGTTGCAGAAGAGACTGGCAAAAGAAGTAACCACCTTTATCCACAGCGAGAAGGACTACGAGTTTGCATTACAGGCTTCTGAGCTGCTGTTCCGCAACGATACCGCCGAAATACTGCAATCTCTCACCGAAGAGCAACTGCTGGATGTCATGAACGGCGTACCACAGGTAGAAACTACCCTTGCCGAATTGCAGGAAAATAAAGACGTAATCACCTTCGCAGCAGAAAAAGGCATCTTCCCGAGTAAAGGAGAAGCCCGCAAAATGCTCCAGGGCGGAGGCGTAAGCATCAATAAAAAGAAAGTGGAAGACCTAACTGCAGTAGTAGACAGTTCTCTGCTGCTGGCTGGTAAGTATATCCTGTTCCAGAAAGGGAAAAAGAACTACTACCTGGTTATTGCTAAATAAAAAATACCCGGTGGTCGGACGGATTTAAAGTCTGACCACTGGTTTTGTATATGCTGTAAAGTGTTGGCTAATGTAGGCCGTTTACGTTTGTTGCTTAGTCCAGGTCTAATTCTCCCGTTTCTCCATCCTGGAATTGCTTTCCCCTGATAATTGCAGTCAACATGTTGAAGAAGATGATCATCTTACTGGAGGAGTTATCCCAATACCAGGCCTGTTTGGTATCTACTTTCAACAGGCAGAGTTTAGGATCATCAATCCCGTCCGGGAACCAGGCTTTCACAGCTGGTGTCCAGAGTTGTTTCATTTTCTCCCTGTCGATCACAATGCTGCCGATACCAAAAATATTCAGGTACGTGTTGTGGCCCGGATGTGCGTAAATGAGGTTCAGCTCATTGTTCTCGGAGATCTGGGTGACCTTCCCCGAATACTCGTTGCTGAAAAACCACACATTCCCGTCTTTATCCACATCTGCAGTGGCCATTGGTCGCGATATGACCTGGCCATGCTCATCAATATTCGTGAGCATGCATACGCCTACATCATTGATCATTTCCGTGACCTTTTTGATGGCGTCATCTCTTTTCATAATTGCTCCCATATATATATGGTTTATAGGGAAATAATCATAAAAATCATACCAGCCTCAAAAAAAAGTCGCTTTTGCGGAATGCAAAAGCGACTTTTCTTTAAAAGCAGGGGGAAAGCTTATTTCAACCCATACTTAAACTTATATCTTTCATACAGCTGCTTATGCTTATTATCCAGATTGATTTCCCTTCCCTGGATAAATGCCTGGGTAATCACGCTGGAACGCATGTCCATAATATCACCTGCACTGATCGTAATGTTTGCATCCTTGCCTGTTTCCAGGGTACCGGTCACCTTATCAATACCTAAAATCTTAGCGGCATTGAGGGTCACAGCACTCAGTGCTTCTTCCTTACTTAAGCCATATGCGCTGGCCGTACCTGCTTCAAAAGGCAGGTTACGCTGTTGCCAAAAACCTTCATTGCTCAGGCAAAATAACACACCTGCCTGTTGCAGCTGATACGCCAGTTTATAAGGCTGATCTACATCATCGTCCTGCATAACCGGCAGGGCATGTGGCTGTTTTAATACTACGGCGATATTATACTGCTTCAGGATGTCTGCTATGCGCCATGCATCTGCTCCACCCACGATTACCACATCAAATCCAAATTCTTTGGCAAAATCCACCGCTACCAGCATTTCCTTTACAATGTCACAGTGTATGAACAGCTTTTCATCTTTTGAGAAAAGACGGCGTACCGCTTCGAATTTCAGGTTGGTTTCTGCATGCTTGCCCTGTGCCAGGTAAACCTTTGCTTCTCTGAAGAAAGTACGTACCTGGTCGATCTTCTCAGTGGCATCTTTGATCTTATTGTTGGGAGAAGCAGGTCTGTCCTTTGGCGGGGCCGGAGGAGGCAAAAGGCTGGGCATATAGAAATGTAAGGCACCATCCTTACGGTAAGCCGCATCTTCCCAGTTCCAGGCATCCAGCTGTACCACTGAAGAGGAACCGGAGATAACACCTCCTTCCGGTGTTACCTGTGCCAGCAGAATACCATTGGAACGAAGGGTATTGATCACTTTTGAGTCGGTATTATAGGCCACCAGTGCACGTACAGAAGGATCGATCTCTCCGACTTCTCTGAAGTCGTTGGTAGATCTTACCGCTTCCACTTCGGTCAGACCCAGGTTGGTCACCGGTGCAATGATACCCGGATATACATGTTTGCCCTGCAGGTCAATTACCTTCCCTGCTCCGGTTGTGGGTACGGAGGTACCTACAGCCGTGATTTTGCCATTGGAAAATGTCAGTACGCCTTTCTCAATAACCTGCCCGTTGCCTACGTGAATAGTCGCATTGGTCAGTACTACGGCTTCCTGCTGTTTCCCGGCCGGATAAATCGTTTCCTGCGCCATGGCAGCCAGAGAGCCTGTGATTGAAATATATAATAGAATCAGGTGTTTCATCCATCAGTGTTTTAATTGTTACCATTTTCATCACCCAACAAACTATGCTGGTGACCTCCCTGCAGGTCTTCACAATGATAGTTATCTTCTTCAGCAGGAGCCGCCTTCTGTGTAGGCGTACCTTTCTTCTTCTCAGCCAGCATTTTGCGGATCAGGCGATTACGCTCAGCACTAATGCGCTGCCGCAGTTCCTTATCCTTTTCCCTGTCGAAGTATACAATACCATCCACGATCGTCTTATCTGCTTTTGCATAAATGCTCAATGGATCATCACTCCACAGTACCAGGTCAGCATCCTTACCAGTCCTGATACTACCTGTTTTATCCGCTACGTGCAGCAGCTTAGCAGGATTCAGTGTCACCAGTTTCAGCGCTTCCTCCTCGGTCATATCCCCATACTTGATGCTCTTGGCGGCTTCCTGGTTCAGGCGGCGGGCCATTTCAGCATCATCCGAATTGATGGCTACGGTAAGACCTACACGTTGCATAATGGTAGCATTGTAAGGAATGGCATCCTGTACTTCCATCTTGTACGCCCACCAATCAGCAAAGGTACCTGCACCGGCACCATGTGCTTTCATCTTGTCCGCTACCTTGTAGCCTTCCAGGATGTGTGTAAATGTATTGATATGGAAATGGAAAGTATCTGCCACATGCATCAGCATATTAATTTCGCTCTGCACATAAGAGTGACAGGTCACAAAGCGCTTGCTGTGAATGATTTCCAGCAGGGTCTCCAGTTCAAGATCCTTACGCTTATCCGCACCTAATTTCTCATAATCCAATGCGCGGGTAAAGGCATCCGTCAATAACTGTTCTACCCCCATGCGCGTCTGGGGGAAACGTTCTCTTTGCCTGTCACCCCAGTTGGATTGCTTCACGTTCTCACCCAGTGCGAACTTGATAAATGGATCAGCTCCTGCAAACTTGAGCGCTTCGGCATCAGCACCCCAACGCAGTTTGATAAGTTGTGACTGACCACCAATGGTATTAGCGGAACCATGCAGCAGGTGGGATGCAGTCACACCACCACTCAACTGACGATAGATATTCACATCATCAGGATTCACTACATCCGCAATACGCACTTCGGCAGTCACCGACTGTGTACCTTCATTTACCCCTCTGGAAATAGCAATATGAGAGTGCTCGTCAATGATGCCCGCTGTCAGGTGTTTTCCTGTACCATCGATCACCTTTGCACTGCCGGCAGCCAGGTTCCTGCCAATCTGAGCGATCTTACCATTGCGGACAAGTACATCTGTATTTTCGAGTTTACCATCCTGCTCATTGGTCCACACAGTGGCATTCTTAATCAGCAGATCCTGTTGTGTTGGCACGGTTTCCCAGCCATAGCCATTGAATGGGAAATAGTTATTGCCGATGAATGGCTGTGGTTTACTTTTGGTAGAATCAGTAGCGGTAAATGACTTACTTAATACAGCCTGCCAGTGAATATTATTGCCACTGGTATCCACGCCGGTACCACTCCAGCCGGTACCATCAGCAATACCTGTAAGGCGCAGCTGCGCGCTACCCTTCTTTACAGGGAAGGCGACTTTTACCAGGTCTCCTGTGAAGCTGAGTGAACCAGCTACAGTATCGGCAGCTAATAAAGACAAAGCAGGGCTAAGAGGAGTTCCTTTAACCAATACAGTATAAGTGGCGTTGCCGGGTGTCACTGTCAGGGTGTAAGTACCCCTTACATCTTTCCAGTTATCATCTTTGATGCTGTATTTCTTACCCTGCACCCAGTTTTGATAAATGACAGTATTCTCACTGAATATATTACCTGAAGTAATGAGGAAGTTGGCCAGTTTACCTGCATCAAGCGTACCTACCTGATCTTCTGCTTTCAGCAGTTTAGCCGGTGCAAGGGTCACAGCATCCAACGCTTTCTGTTCGCTCAGGCCGTATTCAATAGCCTTACGTACACTGGCAATAAACTGCTTCACATCTTTCAACCCATCTGCAGTGATGCAGAAAGGGATATTTGCTTTTTCGAAAGCGGCAGGCTCTGATGGAGCCATTTCCCAGTGTTTCATATCACTGAGTGCGACAAAGCGTGCATCTTCCGGATCTTCCACATCTATTGGCAGCGGGAAGGACACAGGAAGAATGAAAGCAGCTTTGGAGGCAATCATTTCAGGCATGCGCTGGTACTCATTACCACCTGCTCTGATAATGTATTGCACGCCGAACTCATCTCCGATCTTATCTGCCCGGAGTGCATCCCATTTATCACCTACCTCAAATATCTGGGGTAGTGACTGGTTGTCATTCCATGCCTGCAAAGACAGGTTCACACCTTCTTTTTCAGGACGGGAACGATACCACTGCGCATCGAGGTAAGTCTGGCGCAGTAATGCAATAGATCCCATCAGGGAGCTGGGATAATTCTGCGTAGAACTTCCTTTGTCAAATGAATAATGTGCGCTTGCTTTTTCTTTGATGATGGCTTTATTTTCTCTGCCATCTGCGAGGGTGACCAGTACGCCGGTACCTCTTGCGATACCATCCTGCTGATGGGTCAACACGGTACCGAAACCTGCTTCACGCAGGGTGGCAGCAGTAGCAGCATCTGTACTGAAGATGGCTGCAGCATTAACTTCGCTTTTAATGGCCTGGTTCCAGCCGTAAGCCCCTTTTGTGTTGGAGATGAACTGAGGATCATCACGGCGGCTTACACTACTTTTCTTTACAGCCTGTGTTCCATAATCGCTGTAGGCATCGACAAAAGATGGGTAGATGAACTTGCCGGAGCAGTCTATCACTACTGCATCCGCAGGAATTGCACCGGAGCCTGTACTGACAATACGCCCATTTCTGATTACTAAAGTTGCATTGGTCAATACATTGCCGGCACTCTTAACGATGGTCGCTTTGGTAAAGGCATAACAGCCTTCTCTCGGATCAGCAACGCCATTCACAGGGAAGGTCTGCTGCGCCCGGAGCTGACCAGCGGCAAACAGGCTGCCTAATAACAGGCATACGCCTGCCAGCCTTTTCCCGGTCATCGTACGGGCCTCCCTTTTGAAGGAAAGGTAGATACGGGTTTTAATCATCTTTTTCAATTGGTTTTTAGCGGTTTAGATTTGGTATCGGATTATTATCGGCACTTACTGTTCGTGATGTATAATGTTGTTCATTTGTTAAAATAAATAAATGAATTTTTGTCCACATTATATTTTATATGATTGGTATTAATATTGCGGTAATTACCTATATTTAACAAAGAAGAATCAATTCCTTTTTTTATGAAAAGATACATGATCTGCATAAGTAGTTTGCTGATGTGCCTGTTCTTAAGCGTTCATGCAAATAGTATGGCGCAGGTAAAACATAACCATGCCGTTGACAGCACCGGTAAACGTGTTCGCTGGACTGCGGAAGAAAAAGCAGACAGGATGAGCGATAAACTGGATCGCCGTCTGAATCTTACCCATCAGCAGGATGCCGATATTCATACTATCAACACCGACATCACACGCCGCATGGATGCGATCAAAAGTAATACAACACTCTCAAAGAAAGATAAAATGCAACAGGCTAAGGCACTCAACGAAGAACGCAGCCAACGCTTCAAAACAGTACTCACACCTGAGCAATATAAAAAATGGAATGACTGGGAAATGAAGAAGAAAGAACAGATGGAAGCCCGCATGGATAAGAAACAGCAAAAACACAACAACTAATTACTTACAGTACCCAATAACATAAAAATGGATAAGGATGCTTCAAAGCATCCTTATTTTTTTTCACGATGAATACTGATGCAATTTCTATTTTTAATTCCGCTGTCAGTGCCGTACAACCGGCAACGTTAATACAAAAAAGTATACAACATGATGCGGATTCAATTACTATTTGCGGCAAGTTATTTCCACGTTCTGCCGGCAGACCAATATGGGTATTCGGCGCAGGCAAAGCCGCAGCTGCCATGGCACAGGCTGTAGAAACAGCACTCCCCGACTGCCAGCTTCAGGGATTGGTGATCACCAAATACGGTCATGAATTGCCATTACAACACATCCGTCTTGCCACAGCAGGCCATCCTATTCCGGATGAAAATGGCGTAGCAGCTACACTGCAAATGACAGAAATGATCACGGGTGTACAGGCGGATGATATCGTAATATTCCTACTTTCCGGCGGCACATCTGCATTACTGGCGGATCATCCTCCCGGTGCCACGCTGCAGGAAGTGCAAACTGTTTTTGACCTGCTCCTGAAAAGTGGGGCAGACATTCACGAAATAAACACCGTGCGCAAACACCTTTCTGGTGTCAAAGGCGGCCAACTGGCATTACTCACGAACACACCTGCACTCTGCACCATCGTACTTAGTGATGTGGTAGGTGACGACCTGCATGTGATAGGCTCCGGCCCTACGGTACCAGATCCTTCTACCTTTGCAGATGCAATGGCCGTGGTGGAAAAATACCGGCTCACCGATCTGCTGCCCCTTTCTATCTACTTACACCTGGAAAGAGGTTGCGCAGGCGGCATAGCAGAAACTCCCAAACCAGGCCATCCCCGTTTCGCTCATACCAACACTTTCCTGGCAGGCACAAACCGTATAGCCCTGGAAGCAGCTGCCAATACAGCCAGGCAACTGGGTTATGATACTCACATTCTCACATCTACGCTCACTGGTGATGCAATAACAATTGCGCACTCACTGGTTGAGCAGGCAAAAGCCTGGACCGGAAAACGGCCTGCATGCCTGCTGGCCGGAGGAGAAAGCACGGTGACCGTAAAGGGCAAAGGCATGGGTGGGCGTAACCAGCAATTAGCACTGGCAGCAGGTATTGCACTGAACGGGCAGGAAGGCATTACTTTTTTAAGTGCAGGCACTGACGGTACCGATGGTCCCACAGATGCCGCAGGGGCAATTGCTGATGCTGCGATTATGCAAATAGGTAAGAATGCTCAGGAACACCTGGAACAACAGGATGCTTATCCATTTTTTAAAAAGGCCGGCGGACTGCTGATTACAGGGCCTACACAGACGAATGTGATGGATATTATAATCATTCTTCTTGTATAGTGTATAAAAACATCATTACTTCTTTA
The DNA here is from genome assembly GCF_003412465.1 of Chitinophaga silvisoli. Taxonomy (GTDB): domain Bacteria; phylum Bacteroidota; class Bacteroidia; order Chitinophagales; family Chitinophagaceae; genus Chitinophaga; species Chitinophaga silvisoli. Next base: position 90,361 of record NZ_QTJV01000001.1, on the reverse strand, counting down.
TTAATTATGAAGGGAAGTCCTATTTTTGACATTTAAACCTGTATATGCGTATGTTAAGAATGGAACAGACATGGCGTTGGTTCGGGCCGAAAGACCCGGTTAGCCTGGCTGATATCAAACAAGCCGGGGCCACCGGAATAGTAACGGCATTGCACCACGTTCCAAATGGCGAAGTATGGGCTAAAGAAGAGATCCTGGAAAGGAAAGCGCTCATCGAAGCGGCAGGTCTGACCTGGTCCGTAGTAGAAAGCGTGCCTGTACATGAAGATATAAAAACTCAAAGCGGCGATTTCAAAACATACATCCAGCATTACCAGCAGTCGTTGCGTAATCTGGCAGAATGCGGCATTTATGTAGTGACCTACAACTTTATGCCGGTGCTTGACTGGACACGTACTGACCTTGCTTATACCGTGGAAGATGGTTCTAAAGCATTAAGGTTTGAGAAAGCTGCCTTCATGGCCTTCGATCTCTTCATGCTGCAACGTCCCGGAGCAGAGAATGATTACGATCCTGCCGATATCTCTATGGCGAAGGAACGCTTCGATAGTATGACGGATGCTGAAAAGACACTGCTGCAACGCAATATCATAGCCGGTTTACCTGGTTCTGAAGAAAGCTTTTCCTTACAGCAATTCCAGGAAGCCCTGGATAAGTATAAAGGCATTGATGCCACTCAGCTGAAACTGCACCTGTTCTATTTCTTACAACAGATTGCACCAGTTGCCGAAGAAGTAGGTATCAAACTGGCCATCCACCCGGATGATCCTCCATTCCCAATTCTGGGTCTGCCACGTATCGTGAGTACCGAACAGGATGCACGGGAACTGCTGCAGGCTGCCCCCTATGCCGCTAACGGTCTTTGTTTCTGCACCGGCTCTTACGGTGTTCGTGCAGACAACGACCTGCCAGGTATGGTGGAAAGACTGGGAGAACATATCCATTTTATTCACCTCCGCAGTACACAAAGAGATGCTATTGGCAATTTCCATGAAGCCAATCACCTCGAAGGCGATGTAGATATGTATGCAGTAGTCAGGAATATTCTCGCTGTCATGCATAAGCGAAATGTAAGCATTCCAATGCGGCCGGATCATGGTCACCAGATGCTGGATGACCTGCACAAACAAACTAATCCCGGTTATAGTGCGATTGGGCGACTACGGGGTCTTGCCGAATTACGTGGACTGGAAATGGGTATCGCCCGTTCAGTCTTCAACAAATGAAAGCAAACACCTTCTGCCGTACGCTGGCAATTATATAAGGTTGGGATTAGAAACGAACGCATACGTAGCTGGATAGTAACCGGCTGAACCAATAAGTAACACCCCTGAAAACAAACTACAAATGAACAGTTCACTGGATGAGCAGGTAACGCTGCATCTGGCACAACGGAAACGAAGTCTGACCAGACTATTGGGATTGTTGAAAAAGGACATGGACTGCAGGATAGTAGAAAAGTTACAACAGAAAGGATATAACAATTTTAAGCTGGGAGATCTGGTAGTATTTATCAATATTCAACCAGAAGGCATTATAAATAACGAGCTGGCCAAGAAAGCAAGAATCACCAAACAGGCGATGAGCAAAGTGGTCAAGTACCTGGAATCAGAAGGATATATTTCTACAACGAAACATACCGTCGACAACAGGGCCATTCTCATTTCACTGACTGATAATGGCAAGAAACTGCTGATAGCCGCATTTGAGACCTTCGAAGAAATTCAGGCTGAATACACAGCCATTATCGGAGATTCAGATGCGGCTGCCTTCAGGCAGGTGCTCGGTAAACTCCTCTTTACACTCCACCCGGAACTCGCATAATGGAATTTTTTCCAGATAAAGGAAAACCGGGAAACAATCTGACCACCAGACGCAACAACACAAATGAGCGCTAAACAATAGATCAGTTTTCTATAAAAGACACGCAAATAATAATTTATGCATTAAACCGACCTGGCATAACACCTCATTCATACATTATATTCAACATTTTTTAAATCCGGCATAACCATTGTAATAGATAATTTTGTCTATTGACCTTGATTACTTTTAATTTTGTCCCATAGGAAAGATTTTATGGTATCCAGCCGGATTATAAATAATGATGATGAATATATAGATGGTTTGCTGGACAGCTCCCCTGCTATTGTAGATGCCATTTACAAACGCTACTCCCGAAAGGTAAAGCACATGGTAATTGGCTGGGGAGGGAATATAAAGGAAGCAGCCAACGTGTTTGAAGAGGTCTTACTGGCCATTTACAACTACGCCCGTCATCACAAGCTATTGCTTACAAATCATTTCGAGCCGTTCTTTTTATATGCCTGCCAGCTGAAGTGGAAGCAGGAAATGATGCAGAAAGTACCCAATAAAGGCGCTACATTCCACCCGGAAGCACCCTCGCCAGGCCTGGATGCAGAACATATGAAATACGTAGAGGAAGCACTGGCATGGTCAGGAAATATCCAAGACAATGACAATACCCGCGAAGAACTGGAAGAAATGCTCGCCGATCAGCGTGAACGCTGGTTTCACACCAAGGGCAATCCAAATACAAAAATCAGTATATACGTTATCATCACCGCTATTATAGCCGCCGGTCTGGCAGGACTGCTCTTCCTGAGCCCATGGCACAAGGATGTATACAGACAGTTCTCCGGTACAGAGATGGAACATATACACAAGGAAGGGCAGGAAGCCGATACCGCCCTCCTCCTGCACGAAGCAGCCATGAGCTTTAACCACGGTCACTTCACCCATACGATCCAACTCCTGGATCAGATCCTGGCAAAAGATCCCCACCACGCTCCTGCGCGTTATTACAAAGGTGTCAGCCTGGTTGAACTGGGACAACTGGAACTAGCCCGGAAGGATCTTGGGATCGTATTTGCGGGGACTTCACCCTACCAGTATAACGCCGCATTCTATACAGCACTTAGCTATCTGAAAGAGGGCAATAAACAACTTTGCCTGGAATGGTTGCTGAAAATACCGGATAGTGCACCCATTTATTTCAAAGCGCAAAGCTTAAAAGAAGAACTGGCTGAAAAAAACTAATTCAGATGAATCATGTGCTTACTGAAGTGGATAATATTCTCTACTTCACCTTTGATCAGTTCGTAGATCTGTACTCTATCCTTCTTAATCATAATTAACTGCTGGAGAACAAGGTAGTAGGTTTCTCCATTGTGCCCGCTCATCTGGGCTTTTAAGATCTCTTTTTTTACTTCTTCAAAACCAACAGCGCCTAGCTTTTGGTAGATCACATTTAACTCTTCAATCCAATTCATGGTCATAGGTTTTTTAATAATTATTTGGAATTCATAGGGTATATAAATTTATTCAATATATAATTAATAAACAAGAGGGCTAAAAAACTTTTTTGTTAATTCTACAATTTTCACCTTTCCAGTTCGTCTATCTTTAAGATATGCCTCGGAAAAAGCAATTTATAGCGTCGCAGGATCTCAATGGTCTGTTTCCGGATATGCCTTCATTTGCCATCAAGATTATGTCAAGCCATTCACGCAGGGAAATGGCCGCACTGGCGGATGTACACAGGCACAATTACTATATGCTGTTTGTGTTGGTAGATGGTGTCAGCGCACATATGATCGATATGGAGCAGGTGACACTCAATGCAGGTGAAATGGGTCTTATTGTACCCGGACAGGTCCATCTGGCCCTGCCGCAGCAAACGGGAACCGGGTGGGGGATTGCCTTTACAGCCGATTTCCTTCCCCTTGTGTCTCTCCCCGTGACCTTCCAGGGACCTGTGACCCTGCCAGCTGATGAACTGGCAGCCGTGAACCAGATCATTTGCCTCATGGTAAAGGAGTACAATGACAAAAAGCCGCAGGCCATTCCACTGCTGCAGCATTACCTTTCTATTCTCTTACTGATCCTGCAGCGACGTAATGGGGATGTGCCTTCAACAAATAAATCGCTCCTCATCCGCTACCGGGAACTGGTAGCTGCCCATTACCTGGAATGGACCAAACCTGCACAATATGCAGAAGCACTCCACATCTCGGTCGATTACCTGAACGAAGTGGTGAGACAACATTCCGGGCAAACGGCCTCGTCCCTCATCACAGAGCGCAGAGTACTGGAAGCCAAGCGCTTACTGCTACATGCAGAAGAAAGTGTAAAGGAAATAGCCTGGCATTTACAGTTCAACGAAGTCTCTTATTTTAACCGCTTCTTCAAGCAACATACAGGCTATACCCCTGCCGCCTTCAGGGAAAGTGTACGGGATAAATCCTTATCTGACCCGGAATAGTATAACAGGCCGGGAGTGAAGCATCAATAATTTTGTACTGAATTAATGATCTCTTTTATGCAGCCGAACAATATAATACCCAATGACATGCATGCAATCAGCACAGAAAATAATGTGCGGTTACAGCGGGGGGCTGTTTCCGACTTCCTGGCCAGCCTCGCTGTAATTGAAAATCCTGCAGATTATCCATCCTATGAATCAGCCGTACAGGAAATCATAGACCTGATGCCTGTACTTCAGTTAAACGGCATATTTGCGCACCTCCGGTTGCGCTCACCCAAAGCCATCTCATTAATCACAGATCTCTTCCCGGAACTGAAAGGGGTAGTAGACTAAACATACCAGAACATATGTCTTTAAAGGAAAAAGCAACCGCCTTCCTGATGGGGAGGATGGGGAAGACTGCGCATGTGCGCCAGGTAACAGCTATTGATCATCGCTTACTGCAACTGGAAATGCAACTATCCGAACCACTTGCATGGCGGAGTTGCCAGCACCTGAAATGCCAGGTAAGCAGCACAGCACTCAGGGACTACAGTGTAGCACACTACAATGAAAATACAAGGATAGCCACCCTGCTCATCGATGCAGGCCATCCGGGCAGCGGCAGTGAGTGGACCCGGCAATTAGCTCCCGGGGATCCTGTATCCTATATGGGCCCTGGTGGCGGAATGCACCAACCCACCGGCGCTTCGCAGCTGGTATGCATAGGTGATGCCAGCGCTATGGACATATCCTGTCTCTCTATCACCGCAGGCACCCGGATCAGGGCTTCCATACCCTGGCTATAGACGAAGATCCCCTGCCTGCACAAATCATGGGCATGCCGGTACGGTTCTCTGATGGACTGGAAAAGGACGTAGTCAGCTGGCTGGACAAACTCCAATTACCCTCACATGATACTACCTTTTATGTCGCTGGTTATATTCCGATGGTGGTTCAAACAAGAAAGTTGCTCAGTCAGTTGGGCTGGAAACAGGTAAAAGCGGCGGGGTTCTGGAAATAGCGGAGGCAGCATCAGCTACCTACCAGTCTTTCCTGCATGGCTTTGACAATAGCAGAGGAACGGGAATTTACATCCAGTTTACGATAGATGTTCATGATATGTGAACGTACAGTGCCGACACTGATATGACAGTGCTCGGCTATTTTTTTGTAGGTATCTCCGCTCACCAGGCAATCCAACACCTGAAGTTCCCGGTGAGAAAGTCCATACTGCATAGGGACCTCTTCCGGTTTACGGTTAAAAAAAGTGAGTACTTTCTGAATGGTTGCCGTATTGGTCTGGACAGAAGCTTCATACAGTTGGGCAAAACATGCACTCAATGAAGCTGGTGCCGGTATAGGTTCATGCTTGTTGGTAATGGTGGTGATAGCTGTTTCATTATTTCGAACAGAGAATAACAGTACATTGATATCGGGATAGGCTGCTTTTAGAATATTGGCGGCTTCGGTTGCTGTTAATCCGGGAATATCACTATCCATGAACACAACATTGCTGATATCTTTTGCCAGTTGCTGTACCAGGTGTTTAGAATCCCCATGTTCTCCTCCTTCCGCCCCTAAAGCATCCTCCCCGCTGGCCTGCCCAGTGCTGTTGCGCCGCACATTTTTCATATTGTTTTTTTTGGGTTTGTATAAGTTGCGAAAACCTTAATTTCCGGTACTGCAAGTGTCGTTAAATTGGTTTACTAGTATGGCTGTAATGGAATAAATACACGGTCTCACATACCGAAACAAATTTGAAACAAATACCCGCAGTAGTCAATCCGATAAGTATATGATTTTTCAATAAATACTAATAAACAATTGTTTGTATATTAAAGAATACCGAAAAAGAATAAAATCATTCAAACGTAAGCCTGCTATTGATTTAGGGATGTAGGCAGGGAGTCGTGGAATAATACCAATTTACTCATAAAATTGGAGGCCCCCAAATAGTAAAACAATATGAAAGGAAAAGAAAAAAAGCTGATCTCTGATTCCGTACCACAATATTAACTGTAAAAATTTATGGATTATAAAAATGAGGGTGCCTTAACAATCGGTTAACCACTAGATCAAAACATTATCTCTAATTTTGATATATCGTTCAAACATTAGTGACTGACTAAAAAATTAAAAACGTTACAGTATTACTCATTGACACGAGCTGTAACGGGTTGACATGTGAATGTTCTGGCCCTTACCGTATGGTGAGGGCCGAATTTTTTTATAGCCCGGATGAGAAAGAAAAACTAGCAGGTAACTTAACAGAAACCTGCGTACAGAAGCTTATGAAATCTAAACCGTCTTATGAGAAAAAAGGTAATTGCGAATTTTTAGGTGCTACATATACAGTTTTGCCTGTGCGGGATAAGAGGCAAGACAAACTCCATATAGTTTTTTTTGTAGCGGCATGGAAGGTAGGAAGAGTTTCTTCAAATTCGGTTAACGTACAGTTAAGAACATAGTTAATACGGCGTTAACTGCGGAATAACATACTCCGCAGTAACGCACGTTCCGGTTAAGGACATACCTGGCCCAATCCTGTAGAAGGACGGTGCAGGATAAATAAGCCGGTTTGAATAATAAGGCGTGTGAATTGGGTTACACAGTAGGAAGGGGTTACACCATCCAAAAGAGAAGGTTCGTCACAAGCGCTAAAGTTAGATTCTTCACAAATCGAATATTGAAGCCTCCTTTTTCCGAGTAGTAATAGCTCTCCTTATAGCGGTCATATGCTATAGGTGCGCCCAGTTCTTTCATCATCTTTAAAAATTCAAATAATGTTCTTTCGGAAATCCTTAACCTTTTTGCAAGGTGAGCGGGCTTTCCTGTGCCTTTGATCCTGATCAGGTAATCAATGGTTTGCAGTCTTTCAAAATAACGTTTAGGCATGCTGGCATAGTGGGGTTTACAATGTACTTGAATAAAAATTTTAAGTCACTCGTTCCAGGTCTGCAATGGATTCTTCCTTGCTGATTTATCGGATAGCCTTTACAATGTTGTGTCTTCTGTATCGATCCCTTAATTGGTGAATGCTGTTTTAACGGTTACAAAACTTCGCTTAGCTCCATCCCTATCGTTAACAGGAATATAGGGACTGCCCTTACTGGCAGTCAAGAACGCATTTTTCATAAACTTATATTTTGAGGGTGTAAGATCAAATTTTAATACAGGATAGCCTGCCTGCAAGCTAAAAAATTCTACTGCTATTTTGTTGCAGCTGCGCCTTATTTTCCAATCACTTTCATTAATAAAAAAATAAACTCCCCCGGTTGAAACCTGGGGAGTTTTCATCAAAAACCAACCATTAAAAGGCTCGTCTGCAAAGGGTTTCAGCACTTCCGCGCACCCGCCCGTTGCAATATTCTGAAGAAAGTTTTTATCCATTATAGTTTTTCGTGTATTCGCTTTAAGATAAAATTCTTACGGGTAGAGACCCGAAAGAGGTTTCCATGGCTGACAAATGTGGTACAAATCCTTTTTTTCTACTTTACATTACTACGTTGTAATGATACATTACCGGACCGAGAAATTAGTTAATAAGATGTTAACGAATAAAAATAGCTGCAAAAAACCTTCTTAACAGAATGATCTGCAATTATTTACATACATGTAATGGTATAACGTTTTAGCAAAAAAGATCAGGAGCGTTAACTGGTTGTTAAGCAGAAAAATTAGGCGATCGCATAAGTTTTCCTGATAAAAAAAAACGCCCTTCCCGTAAGGAAGAGCGCTCCAGGTATTTATCACTTCATCACCTTGGTCCCCAGTGCGACACCATCTGTGTCACCACACCCGTCGCATCATCATTGTAATGATGCCCGCCAGGTAAGACCAGCGATTTATAATTCGTTATCGTCAATGCATGCAGGTCAAAATCATTCTCGTCCTTCCCAAAGATCAGCAACAATGGCTTATTCGTAATCGTATTCATCGCCGCCGGTACATTCAGCGCTCCCGGCGTTGAACTCTTTCCCAACATATCCGCTACATGTACCACCATATCCGTACTCGCTGAAGGTGACATAAACACCAACGATAAAGTCTGGCTCTGCAATGTTCCACCCAGATGCTGATAAATGAAAGGCAGTACATCCGCTCCCATAGAATAACCTACCAGCAAAAATGAATGGTTGTTCCACTGGTTACCATAATACTGTAACAAAGCCGCTACATCCGCACCCGCCTGTTGCGGTGTCTTCTTACTCCAGAAGTACTTCAGGGAGTTCAACCCTATCACCGGATAACCTTTTGCTGACAACGAATTCACCATATCCGCCGCAAACTTCTTCATCCCCCCGTCTCCCGTCAGGAACAATATTACCGGATGCTGATTGCCTGCCACAGGTGCCTTCACCGTAACCGGCAGTTTACTGATATCCGTTTGCGCATGGGCTGTAGCCATTATCAGACTCAGTACTCCCATTAACCATAATCCTTTCACCATCGTACACGTTTTTATGATCAAGCCTTCATTACTTTACTCAATGCAGCCGGGAGCTGTATCAGGTCAAAATCATGTTCATATACAAGGTACTTGTTCGTCCAGTCCGTTGCATACTTTTCCTTGAATTCTCTCAGGCCATGATAATGACGGAACGCTTTAATCTTCTCGTAGGCAAACTTTACCACCTGCTCAGCCGTATTCTGCGGTTGCTGGATACCCGACATAGGCACCAGGCCCAGATTCAGATACTGTAAACCCTGATCTTTCGCATCCTGTATCAATGCTATGATCAGCGAATCCATACAACCACCAGGTGCCGCCGTACGCTTACGAATCAGATCATAAGTACACTCCCCGGGAGCATAGTCAGGAATAATATTCAAAAATGCTGCCACCTGTCCGTTTGCATCCGTTACCGTAATCACATCCTGATCCCTGATAGCATCTATATCAAACAATCCCTGGGAGAAAGTCATCTCTTTCACATCATAATCCACCAGCCATTCATCACTTACCTCTTTCAGCTCCTGCACCAGCTCAGGACTCAATGGAGCCCGCTGTATAGCCGTTACATACCCTTTCGCAGCCAGACTATTCAAGCCATTTCGCAAAGATTTTTTATCCTTTCCACTCAGTGTAAATGCCGTTACATCCACAATTCCCTCCTGCCCTATCAGGATCTTCTTTTTCCGCAGGTGTTCAAAATAATACATACTTTGTTCATCCACCCTGTAGAATGCAGGCTTCAGTCCCATCTTCTTACATTGCTCCTCAAATTCATGGAGCATTGCCAGTTTTGCATCTTCCGCACATACCGGCTCCTCCAGTACAATAGCAAAACTGCTGGCCACCCTGTAGGCAATAAACCCCTCGTATTTTTCAGAGATGAAAAGCAACTTATCTTCTCCTACTTTAAAGTAATCCATTGCTGAACTACCGTATTGACTCAGATAATATTGCGCCTTCTCCATCGCCGCATTAGTATGCTTGCCCGTAGGCAGATAAGGGCGGATAATGGTATAAAACAGGAAAGCCCATGCACCTACACCCAATACCCTGATAGCACTTAAGAATTCCCGTCCAAAACGCGTCACCGGTTTCAAACCATCGTCTTCCAGCAAAAGGAAACCATGGAATGATGCTCTCAATGAACGCAACAAAGTAAAGTCCATTCCAAAATGCTTCACATTCAGGAAATAAAACCCGATGGTACCAAAAATTAATACCACCAGCAGTGTTGCTACGGCCGTTACGACCCCTATATTTACCAGTTGACGGTTACTCTTAATCCTGTATTGCCTGGCCGTAATCAGCAGAATAAAAGCTGTTAACAATGCCAGTGATGCCTCTTCATAGTCCAATGCCTTACTGATATGCCCAATTGCGGATAACACCGATACCGTCAGCGCTACAATCCAGGCACTGCGCAATCCCCTGAAGAGGAAAGTGGCCGTGACCAACAGTACCAGCCCAAGGAACACCACAAGCAGGTTGGATGCATGAATACTTTCTGTAGGAATATAGCCTCTCAGCACGCGCAAACGATTCGCAAGCGGAGGCGTTAATACCGAAAAAATATTCACCATGCCCAATAGAAAAATCAATACTGGTGGCACTAAGCGCAACACCAGGTGACGACTCTTCAGGATAAAAGCAAACACACCTGCCAGCAAAGGCAGCCAGAATTCGAACAAACGGTATAATAAGGTGATTTCCAATGCCTGCAGGGAGGTAAATCCATAATTGGTAAGCAGGTAAGCCAATGAAAGCTCAATGGCACCCAATCCCCGCAGGAAAGGTGATACGATCAGGAAAATAGTAGCTACGATGTAGCCCACACAGGCAGCCTCCAATGATGGATGTGCGCCAGTAGCCAACATGCTCAGGTATAAATGAGCGATGCCTGCCAGCTCAATACCGGCAGACACCAATACAGTTTTTACAAATGCAGGGCGGTTCAGGTTGAAAGCAAAGATCTCATCTACATGCTCCATCACCCCAGGCAGGTATTTAGCAAGCAGATTATAAGCGGCTCCCCGCGTCTGGATAGAACGCACTATCCAGACTACGCCTGCCAGCACTGCACAAATTGTCACCAGTCCCCCTACTGCTTCCAGCATGGATTCGTCGTGCAGTATTGCATACCCCACCACCGGCAATCCTACTACAAATACAGAAAAGATGCCTACAAATCCATAAATCCCGGAGGCCTGATGAATCTGTTGTTTATTGATCTGGCTACGCTTCAGACTTTGTGGCATGTAAGCCAATGAACTTACCCCACCTGCCGGCAGAAAAATACTGAGCAAATTACGCTTCAGGAACAATTCAGTTCCTCTCCCAATGTCCAGCTTACTCCCTACAGAACGGAAACTATATAGATACATCCATGCCTGCAGAAGTATATATCCTACAGTGAGCACGATGCCGATGACTACCCAGAAGCGGTCCGCCCGCTCTATAGCTGGCATCAGGGAATATAGTTCATGACGCTGTTGCCTGAAAAAATAAATAGCCAGCAAAATAAACAGTACAGCCAGCATTTCCTTCCAATGCAGTTTACGCAACAACGGACCTAATTTGATCTTGTCTTTCAGAGGCATTACAGGTAAAATTTTATGTATAGCATGATCCTTACTTAACACACAAAACTACGTGTAAGTTGAAAGGCAATAAGGATATGGTAAACAGTTTAATTGAATTTTAATGCTTTTCCTTCCTGTATGGCACAACCAGCACAGGTATAGAAGCATGACGGATCACGAATTCCGCAGTGCTGCCGATCAGCAAATGGTCCAGACCGGTGCGCCCATGTGTACCAATTACAAGCATTGTCGCCGCTTCTTCTGCAGCCTGCTCCAGGATATCTTCTTTTGGATTACCTAAAGTAGCCGTAACAGATACGGTTACATCAGGGTAATGTTCCCTGTAGGTTTCAAGATGCGCAATAATATCCTGCAGACGGCCATTCAGCTCATCAGCTGAAGGACTAACTGTTTCGATCACAGGCACTACCTCTGTGTTCTTGTCCAGGATAGAAGTGATGGTTACAGGAGATTTGGTGCTCCGCGCGAGTTCCATACCAGCAGCAATAACACTGGCTGTATAGCTGCTTAGATCTACAGCTATCATGATTTTTGACATAGACAATCGGTTTTTAAATGCAGATGTTTGTTGTGGTAGGCTTAGGTAAGGGTGTATTATGAGACAAAATTACTATAAGTAGAGGGATAAAACAAAAATGGGTTCCACCTTCCGCAGAACCCATTCTCAATTACTTCCTATTATTATTTATTCTCAATAGAAACCGATCTGCTCCCCCTACCTTTCACATCAAACACTTTCAATTTAATTGTTCCCTTCTCTCTAATGGGACCTGTATATACTTTACTCTTTCCATCGGGTTCTTTTCCATTACTGGTGTACCTGATCACAAACCCCGGCAATTGCACATTCGCTACCACTGCCCCATCTACTACTCCCGCACCGGCTGTAGGTATCCGATAGTTATATCCGCCATTGTAATAACTCAGCCTCACCAACTCTTTCTTACCCAGTGTATTGGCAAATGCGCTCCACGCTTTCGCATATAAATCAGCACTTAAGGTACTATCTTTCACCTGTGCCCACTGCGGATCCGCAGCCCAGGCTCTCTCTGCCAGTCCTAACAACTTAGGCAGAATCATATACTCCATTCTCTCTGCATTTTTCACCGTTTCACTCCACAACAATCCCTGTACACCTGCTATATTATCCGCACCATAAGCAGTTAACCGTTGTTTATCCTTAAAGATAGCCGGATCCAACCGGTTACCCAATGCATCTACTTTTGAGTTCTTATAGTAATCCAGCGGAATGAAATAGAATGGCTTATCCACATCTACAAATCCTCCCCAGTAAAAACCCGGTTCATCAAATGACTTCATATAAGCCATATCGAAGTACATATTACTCACACCAGACAATACTACTTTGTAATTCGCATTTGCCAGGCGGTAAGGCAGATCTTCTGCACCACCTCCCATTATATTGTTCCATACATCCACCATCAGGTTTTCACCGCTAAATCCCGGATTTGGCATGCTGAATGGCTTGCCATCCAGTGTAGTCTTACGCATACCCAGTTCTTCCCAGCCATACAGTTTCAATCCGCGGTTTTTCAGCAAAGTATTCACCTTACCATAGTAGTAATACCACAAATCATTTACATCACGAAGACTCTTATCTTTTTCCATCAGTGCCTTCACAGCAGGTGAACCCGCCCACACACCGGCAGGGACCTCATCCCCACCCATGTGTACATATTCCAGCGGCAGCCCGGCTTCTTTATACATACCCTGCACTTCTTCCACCACCTTATCCAGGAAGTGATAAACTGCCGGCAAGGCCACATTGATCACGTTGTCATTCCAGTTCTGCACTGAGTGATATACTGATTCATCTTTCGGATCTGATAATAAATATTCTGCTGCTGCGGCCTGTTGTCCGGCCTTCGATAATTTCTCATAGCGGGCCTTCATCGCTACCACTGCAGCACGCGCATGACCCGGTGTTTCAATTTCCGGTATCACAGTAATGTGTCGCGCTGCTGCATAATGCAGGATGTCAATAAAGTCCTGCTTTGTATAATAACCACTGCCCGCTTCATTGTTCACATCAGGACCTGAACCATATGCAGGTTGCAAATGATCTTTCTCATCCAGCGTATGACCACGATGTGCCCCCACAGCTGTCAACTCAGGCAGGGAAGGGATTTCCAGTCGCCAGCCTTCATCATCCGTCAGGTGAAAATGCAGTACATTCAATTTATAAAGCGCCATCAGGTCCAGCAGACGATAAATATCTTTCCTGCTATGGAAATTGCGGGCCACATCGATCATAAATGCACGGTAACCAAAGCGGGGACCATCTTTTACATTTACAGCAGGGATGCTCACCTTCTTTTGTACACCAGCCCATGCATTGGCCGGAAACAGCGATTTCAGTGATTGAATACCATAAAAAATACCAGCACCTTCACCAGCCTTAATCTGTACACCAGTGCTGCTTACGCTGAGTGTATACTCTTCAGGTGCCAGACTGGCATCTGTGGATAATGTAATGGTGGCATTTCCACTATTGCCAACCAGTGGTTCCTTACCAAATATAGTTTTCAGCTCTGCTGCCAGGTAAGCAGCTTCCTTTACAAACGCAGCATCTGCACTTATAGTCACAGCTGGTGTCAATACCAGTTCGCCGCTACCATTCGAGATTTCAAGGGGTGTAGGGAATACCTTAGGCAATTCTGCCACAGGTACATCCGCTGTATTCTTATTCTGTTCGTAAATATCCTGTGGGGTGATCAGGCCAATTTTATCTCCCGGAAAACGCAGGTATTGTTTAGGTTGTGTAGAAGGTCGTACATTTAAAGCAGGAACACTATATCCTTTCGCTGGTTCCTTATCCCACACGAGGTACAGCCCATCCGGTGCATCGGTAAAATTCACAGCCCATGCTTCGCCAATGAGAGACACACGGATAGAATCGCCCGGAGCAATGCCCTTACTTTCGCCGGTAGGAGTCAGTTTATACAGGTCACCATTCACATGCGCAGCACTCACACCACCGGTGGTAGGACCAGGAGCTACAGGTCTCACAAAGTTGAAATACAATTGCCAGCCCTGAGCAGGAAATGCAGTGCGGCCGGTATTGACAATCGTGAAGACAGATAAAAACTGCGCTTTGCCCTGATAGTGATTTTCCCCTACTTCCCAGGATACCTTCAATTGCGAAGCATCAAATGGTGCCTGCGCCCAACTCTTGGTGGTTGCTGCTGTAAACAGGCCACATACCAGTAAAAACCTCCTTAAATGCATATTCAGTTGATATTAATCGCCCTAATATAAGGCTATACTGCTGCAAAACAAACATAATCTACACAAACCGGGTCGCCCGCAAAAAGTCGATATATATAATTTCTCCTATCTTTAACTACTCATCAAAAAGGAAGATGGTTTATGAAAGGATTTTTTGCTTTTACGGTAGGCAGTCTCGCGCTTATATGCTGCGGAGGCTATTTCTTTCCCTGGGTATTGTGGCTATTAGTAGTGATCATTCCACTTATTATCCTCGGATTTGTTGACATTCTCCAGAAGAAACATGCCATTATGCGCAATTACCCTATTGTGGGCAGGATGCGCTACCTGATGGAAGATATACGTCCAAAGATCTACCAATACTTTGTAGAAAGTGACATCGACGGCAGCCCTGTAAACAGGGTGGACCGCTCTACTATTTATCAGCGTGCGAAGCGCGAACTGAACTCACAACCTTTTGGTACTCAATTCAACGTATATGCTGAAGGTTATGAGTGGATGGCCCATTCCATTCAGCCACGCTCATTCGATACCATGAACAAGGACCCCCGCGTGACTATCGGGGGCGCAGATTGCCAGCAACCTTACTCTGCCAGCATTCTCAATGTATCTGCTATGAGTTACGGCTCCCTGAGTGCCAATGCGGTAGAAGCCCTGAATGGGGGTGCAAAAATCGGCAACTTCGCTCACAACACCGGCGAAGGTGGTATCAGTGAGCATCACCTGAACCAGGGTGGTGACATCATTTGGCAAATCGGTACCGGTTACTTCGGCTGCCGTGACGAACAGGGTAATTTCGATGAGAAATTATTCGCACAGAATAGTGCAAGGCCACAGATCCGCATGATTGAACTGAAGGTATCTCAGGGTGCAAAACCAGGCCATGGCGGTATCCTGCCAGCGTCTAAGAACACGCCGGAGATCGCAGCTATCCGCCATGTGAAACCACATACCACAGTGGCCTCCCCTCCTTATCACACCGCCTTCAATACACCGCGCCAGATGGTGGAATTCATCAGCCGCATGCGTACCCTGGCAAATGGTAAACCTGTAGGATTCAAACTCTGTATCGGCCAGAAAACTGAGTTCCATGCCATCTGTAAAGCCATGCTGGAAACAGGCTGCTACCCTGACTTTATCACCGTAGATGGTGGTGAAGGTGGTACCGGTGCTGCGCCTCCTGAGTTCAGCAACTCTGTAGGGATGCCGCTGATGGATGCCCTCGCATTTGTACACGATACCCTGAGAGGCTATAATATCCGACACAAAGTAAAGGTAATTGCCTCCGGTAAGATCCTGACTGGTTTCCATATACTCCGTGCCCTCGCATTGGGTGCAGATGCCTGCAACAGTGCAAGAGCAATGATGATGGCCATCGGTTGTATCCAGGCATTGATCTGTAATACCAACCGTTGTCCTACAGGTGTAGCTACGCAGGATAAATGGTTGCAGGCGGGCCTGGTTGTAGATGATAAAAAACACAGGGTAGCGAACTATCACCAGGACACGATTGAAAGCGCGATTGAACTCGCTGCTGCTGCCGGACTGGAAACACCGCATCATATCACCAGGAGCCATCTTTCCAGGAGGGTGTTTATGAACCAGGTGAAGACATTCGAAGAGATCTATCCGGGTATGGAAGTAGGTGCTTTACTGAATACCGAAATGATGGAGAAAATAAGTATAGACAACTGGTAAATTCTAAAAAAAACGCTTCGGCTAAAAATCCGAAGCGTTTTTTTTATGAGTCTTATTTTATGCGAATGGTAAATAATTGTGTCGGTAAATCTCCCGGTGTTAATCCTGATAAATCCACCACAAAATCCTTCCCTACCTGCTTCCCACTCACCTTCTTTGCACATCCCAGGATGCTCACCTGCGCTTTCTTCGAAGGCATATAGTTTTTAATTTTCACCTGCGGTACATACGCCGGAACCACCGCATACAGTGTGGTCCCTTTCTGTGTAAAGAACATTTCCACATGTGCACGATCCTTTGCAGGTTTAATCAGGTTTGAAATGCTATAATCTGACATGAAATTAGACTCCTTCAACTCAGGCACCTTCCCCTCACTCCACTGTCTTGTTTCTTTCCACGTTTTAGTATCAAAAATCGCCTCACCATTCACATCCAGCCAGGCCCCGATATCAATCAATCTTTGCTGCATAATCACCGGGATACGGCCATCAGCAGTAGGCCCGATATCCAGCAGCAGGTTACCGCCTCTTGATACAATATCTACCAGCATCAGTGTCAGGTCCGCACTCTTCTTATAGTCATCCACATTCTCCATGCGGTTATAGCCATAAGACTGTCCTATACCCTGACTCTCCTCCCAGATTACGCCCGGCTGCATACCACTTCCATACTCAGAAGTCAGGTAAGTAGCACCATTATGTTTTCCACGAGTATTACTCCCCCAGCGATCATCGACCACTACTTCATCCTTCACAGGCGATTCATTATACAACCATGCCAGCAGCGATGTACTGTGCCATGCAGTGTCAGATAGTTCCCACTCACCATCAGAGAAAATTACGGAAGGTTTATACTTCGTCACCAAGTCTTTGAACTGAGGGATCATCACCTGGTTAATATATTGCTGTTTATCTTTCTTCCAGAGAGGATTGAACCATTCGTACAGGGAATAATAATATCCCATTTTCAAGCCGGCTTTACGCACAGCATTTGTCAGGTCACCCAGCAAATCTCTATGGGGAGTTCCCTGGACAGCATTCCAGGTACGACCCCAGCTTTCATTGGCCTGCTGGTTATCCCACAAAGCATAGCCTTCATGGTGCTTGGAAGTGAGCACTACATACTTTGCTCCTGAGCGACGGAAGATGTCCGCCCACTGGTCAGGATTAAACATAGAAGCAGTAAACTGTTTTTCCAGGTCCTGGTAAGGCACATCCTTACCATAGTTCTTATCGTGGAAGGCACGGGTCGCATCGTGCGGACCATCGGTACGGCCATCCAGCTGGTACCAGTACCATTCTGAATACCCACCCGGACCTACAGGTGCATAAGAGGGCACAGCATATACCCCCCAGTGTATGAAGATGCCAAATTTAGACTGATTGAACCAGGCCGGAATACCACGGGTCTCCAGCGAAGCCCAGTCGGCGGTATATTTCTTTTGTCCTATAACAGTGGAAGCGCATAACAATAATGCAAACAGGTAAATAAGTGATGGTTTCATACTCAACAAAATAAAAAAAGCCGGTCACTTTCGCAACCGGCTTTCTATTTTAAAAAGCGATCATTTTACATTTCCAGCGCACTCGCCGCAGCTTCATCCACAAACCAATGCAGCTCACCATCCTGCGGTCTGATTAACTGAGAAGGGAATTTCTCTGCATCAAAAGTACCTTCTATCACACTCTTCAGGGTCAATGCCTTGCCGCCGCCAGTTGCCATAAATACTACACATGCTGCCTGGTTCACCACTGGTGCAGTCAGCGTAATGCGGTACATATCCTGGGCTTGCAGCCAGAAAGCATTTACCCATGCCTTTTTCTCATTCACTATTGGCAACCCGGGGAAGAGAGACAGCGTATGGCCATCATCACCCATCCCCAGCAATACCAGGTCGAAGGTAGTGTCTGAATCCTTGAAATATTCCAGCAGAATCTCTTCATATGCTGCTGCAGATTCCTCTGGCTTGATGTCGGTGCGCATCACATGAATATTTTCCTTAGGTACCTTCACCACTTCCAGCAGACTTTCAAATGCCATGCGGGCATTGTTGCGGTCATCTTCAAACGGCACTACCCTTTCATCCCCCCAGAAGAAATGAATTCTCTCCCATGGAATCATCTTGCTGTAAGGCTCCTTAGCCAGTAAGTGATACAACGACTTAGGCGTACTGCCACCGGATAGTACAAATGTAAAAATGTCCTGATCCTGCAATACTTCCTGGATATAGTTGCTGATCCATGCTGCCAGGTTCTCGCTCAGTTCCTGGGTATTCTTGGCAATATGTAATTCCATGTCAGAAATTATTTAGACAGATTGATCCATGCATGTCCATCTCGGGCGATCATCGCATCGGCATCTTCAGGACCCCATGAATCTGGTGCATAGTTCGGGAAGTCTACCGGAGTACGGTTTTCCCATGTTTCCAGGATTGGCATGATCAGTTTCCAGGCAGCTTCTACCTGGTCCGCACGCATAAACAGGGTAGCATCTCCTTCCATTACATCCAGCAACAATGTTTCGTATGCTTCCGGTGCATGGTCATCACCATACTGGTGATCGAAGTTGAATACCATATCTACCGGTTCCAATGTCATGGCCTGACCCGGACGTTTAGCCTGGAAGCGGATACGGATATCCATTTCAGGCGTGATGCTGATGGTCAGCCGGTTAGGTCTCCAGGTCTCTGCAGATTCTGAAGGGAATGCAAAGTGAGGAGCCGGACGGAACTGCAGGGTGATATTCGTTGCTTTCTGATGGAGGTGTTTACCGGTACGTACATAAAAAGGTACGCCCTGCCAGCGCCAGTTGTCAATATGGAATTTTACGGCAGCATAGGTTTCTGTAGCAGATTCCTTTGCCACGCCTTTCTCTTCACGGTAGCCTGGTACTTCCTTACCCTTGATCCAGCCGCTAGAATATTGGCCACGTACCGCATTCTCATGCACCTCACCTTTGGTGAAAGGACGCATTGCATTCAGCACGTCTACCTTTTTGTTACGCACCTCATTTGCATCGAATGATACTGGTGCTTCCATAGCGACCATACAAAGTACCTGCAGGATGTGGTTCTGCACCATATCACGCAGGGCACCTGACTTCTCATAGTATTGTGCACGATCTTCCAGACCTACTGTTTCGGACGCAGTGATCTGTACATGATCGATATAATTACGGTTCCAAACCGGTTCGAACAGGGCATTGGCAAAGCGCAGTGCCAGGATGTTCTGAACGGTTTCTTTACCCAGGTAGTGGTCAATACGATAGATCTGCTCTTCTGAGAAGAGACGGCCCAACAGCGCATTCAGATCATGAGCACTCTGCAGGTCATGGCCAAATGGCTTTTCTATTACAATACGGGTACAGTTCTTATCTGTGCAGAGATTCAGTGCACCCAGTTTCTGAGCGATGGAAGGTACCAGCTGTGGTGCTACTGCCAGATAGAAAATAACGTTTGGATGCTCACCCCATTCTGCTTCCTTCTCCTTCACATAGTCGGTGATCTTGCTGTAAGCAGCCTGATTGTCCGCATCCATCTGCAGGTAGGTTACATGTTGTGAGAACTGATCCCAATGACCATTCTGCTCATCTTTACGACGGGAGAATTTGCTGATCCCGTCCAGCAGGTGTGCACGATAGTCTTCGTTGTTATACTGGCTACGTCCGATACCTGCGATGGCAAATTTTTCCGGCATGTAATCGTCCAGAAAAAGGTTATATAAAGCCGGCGAAAGTTTTCTGTAATTCAGGTCGCCGCTACCTCCGAAGATAAACAGGATGGAGGCCGCAGGGCGTTTGTGGTTGCTCATAAAATAATGTTTTTTAAGCAGCGCAGCCTGACGGGGTTGTGCGCAATCCCGGTCAGGCCGCAACGATTTATTCTCCCCACACGGTATGGAAAGTACCGGGTTGGTCTATACGCTGATAGGTATGTGCACCAAAGTAATCACGCTGTGCCTGTACAAGGTTGGTAGGCATACGCTCTGTACGATATGCATCGAAGTAAGACAGTGCAGACATAATACCTGCTGCTGCTATCCCTGACTGTGCAGCACTTGCTACTACAGTACGGGTATTACCAACTACCTGCTTCACGATAGCTGCAATCTCTTCACTCAATAAGATGTTTGGCAAGGTTGGGTTAGCCTCATATGCGCGTGTAAATACTTCCAGGAGGGTAGAACGGATGATACAACCGCCTCTCCATACTTTCACTACTTCAGGCAATGGAATTTCCATTTCCAGTTCCCTGGATGCCTGTGTCAGCATAGCCAGACCCTGTGCATAGCTCAGCAGAATACCAAAGCTCAGTGCATCGTGAATCTGCTCTACACTCAGTGCAGGCGCAGATTCGGAAGAGTTATAAATTTTTGCAGCTTCTACGCGCTCGTCCTTGTAACCAGACACTGTACGCATAGCTACAGCTGTATCAATCACCGGTACGGCTACAGGCAGTTCCATTGCATCCTGTGAAGTCCACTTACCAGTTCCCTTGGAACCAGCTTTGTCAGAGATAACGTCTACAAGGTGTGCACTGGTCTTGTCATCCTTTTGCAGGAAGATGTCTGCAGTGATTTCGATGAGGAATGATTGCAGATCGCCTTCATTCCATTTTTTGAATGTTTCGTGAAGCTGCTCGTTGCTCAGGCCTTCCTTCTTCAGCAAGGCATAAGTTTCGCTGATCAGCTGCATGATGGAATACTCAATACCATTATGTACCATTTTCACATAATGGCCGGCACCTTCCTTACCCAGGTAAGCTACACAAGGAGTACCATTTACCTTGGCAGATACTGCCTCCAGCATAGGTCTTACCTTTTCATAAGCTTCCTTGTCGCCACCCGGCATGATGCTGGGTCCCGTACGGGCTCCCTTTTCACCACCGGATACGCCGATGCCCATAAAATGGATCCCCTTCTCACGCAGATATTTCACCCTGCGCAGGGTATCAGTATAATGAGAGTTACCGCCATCGATCACTACGTCGCCCTGCTCTAACAGCGGGATCAGTGACTCGATTACATCATCTACCGGTTTCCCTGCGGGAACCAGCATCATCAGTTTGCGCGGACGCTCCAGCAATTGTACCATGGTTGCCAGTTCAGCCACTCCCTTCACGGTAGTGCCAGCTGTAGCAGCCGATTCCAGTGCTCCGGTCTTGGTTGTATCCTTGTCAAAACCAATAACGGAAAAGCCATGATCAGCCATGTTCAGCAACAGGTTTCTACCCATTACGCCAAGACCAATCATGCCAAAATCGAATACGCTTTGTGCCATAAATTATCGTGTAAAAGCCAAAAGATGAAGTAAAATTACGAATTATCAATTAGGAATGGTACATAATCAATGTGCGCATCGGGAAAACATTCAATTCACCCGATGATTTGTACCAGTAAATTTTTATACTTACCAACCCAGCCACACCATGCCCAACCCACAAATAAAAATGGTGAATCCTCCCAAGGCATGCACATATCGCTCCAATCGACTGGTTGTCAACAGCGAAAAGCCATAATAACCCAACAGCACCATCGCCACCATAGTCAGTAATGTAAAGAGCGTAAATACCACGATGAGCAATACCATAGCGTAAGTAGAATGTTGCGCGGCCGGATATGTCAATAAAGGTATCAGTGGTTCACATGGCCCGAGACCAAAGATAATAAGCATAATCCATGGTGTCACCTTTCTCCGCTCCTGCGGATACACGATTTGTTCGTGTTTATGCTCATATACATATATATCCCCGTTGTCGTATACATCAAAATGCTTGTGCACCTTGTTTTGCCAGGCTCGTTTCAGTCCCCAGATTGTGTACAACAATCCAAAACTGAGCAATGCCCATCCGGCTATACCACCCCGCAGGTTTTCCAGGCCACTGATCCTGGACAAAGACCAGCCCAATGCAATTCCCAGCAATCCCAACAACACCGAACTACCCACATGGGCCACACCACAAAGCAGCGTCCATACCACCGTTTTGCCAATCGACCAGTTCCTTACCCTGCTCAGGGCTATGAACGGAACATAATGATCCGGTCCCGTCACTGTATGCAGGGTACTGATAGTCAACGCCGTGATAATGAGCAACTGTAGCTCCATATTCATACCATGATCATTTTAAAGTCTTCTTTCTTCTCCTGCCAGCAATGCTATCTTTTTAAATAGCTGGTAGAGCTGCTCACCACCCTGGCCCAAAACCCTTACCAGCAAGGCACCTGCAGCTGTTCTGGATACACCGCCCCTGATGCCTGGCTCTGCGGACAAAAGGTCATAAACCTCAGCTGCCATTTCCTCCACATCTACTGACAAATCCTGCCAATACAGGGAACCCTGATGGGTGTATTCCTCCCACTGCCCCATCTCCCCTGCCGGAATCTGTGCAGGCTCCAGCAAAGTCACATCCTTGAATACCAGCTTCCCCTCATACCGGACCTCCGTAGTACTCTGAAAATGCCGGCAGCGAAATACTTCTCCACTCAGCTTACGTCCACAGGTGATGATCTCTCCCCACAAGAGGCGACTCTCCTTCTCCATCTGTATCTTATTTACAGCTGTGAATACAGCATTTTCATGAGGTACACTGGGATGCGGCAGGTAAAAGAAACTGCTGCCGGCACCCAGATGGACTGAAAACAACTGCTTTGCACCGGATTTCATCTGGAAGATGCGCTGATAAGACTGTGTATACAGATGCAGACTGGTGCCTGCCGCCACATTTACTTTCATATCATATTCATCGCCATCCAGGATGCCCGGCGAAGCACTCATCAGCGTCAGGTGTAATTCCGCCGTATGCTGCCCGCTGATATCCGCCACCTTGAAAGGACGGGTAAAATAGCAGTGTTGCAGATATGTTTTACTATTCCGCGCTGCAGTATTTATTTGTAACTCACTATACATTATACTTCCAGTAGCGCGTACTTTTTGATCCAGTCAATTACCTGGTCCAATCCCTGCAGAGACATCAGGTTGGTAAATATAAAAGGCCTGTCCACCCGCATTTTCCGGGCATCTCTTTCCATCACTTCCAGGCTCGCATTCACATAAGGGGCCAGGTCAATCTTGTTGATCACTAACAGGTCGGAGCGGGTAATACCCGGACCTCCCTTTCGGGGAATCTTATCGCCTTCTGCCACATCGATCACAAAGATGGTCACATCTGCCAGATCAGGACTAAATGTCGCAGAAAGGTTATCACCCCCACTCTCAATGAAGATGATTTCCACATCCGGGTAGCGGGATACCATCTCATCCACCGCTTCCAGGTTCATACTGGCATCCTCACGGATAGCGGTATGCGGACAACCTCCCGTTTCCACCCCAATAATACGTCCGGCTGGTAGCAGGCTATTTTTCATGAGGAATTCCGCATCCTCCTTTGTATAAATATCATTCGTGATCACCGCCAGGCTATACGTCTCGTGCAACTGGCGGGATAAGCGTTCTATCAAAGCAGTCTTGCCAGCACCTACAGGTCCGGCCACACCTATTTTTATGTATTTTCTGTTCTCCATTTACGACATGTATAACCTTGAGTATAATTTTTCATGCTGCATACAGCTGATATCAAATGCAGGGCTGCAGCGACCTGCAAGCTCGCGGGGAATCGTTTGCGTTTTAGCCACCCACCCAGGCAATAAGGGCAATAAACTATATAATATTTCCTGCCCCTGTTGTTGGCCAAGGGGCACCAGTTTCACACAATTCGTGACCATGCCTGTAGCCGCATTGTAATAAAAGGCAATCATAGCCTCTTCCAATGGAACACCCAGCAGGTAAGCATATGCACCGAATACTAAACAATAATGACCAGTTGTTTGCGAAGCATATTCCTTTGCAAATGCATGCTTTGTCAATGGCATCATCAGCTTCAGCAACCGCAGCCCCAACTTCTGGCTGGCCTGTCTCATTTCCATCGGCGACTTCAATGCAGTACACTCTTCATCCAGGGATAATAATAGTTCCAAATCTCCCGCAGCAGCAGCCAGATATCCCTGCCATGCAAAGAAGCCATCGTTGTAAATAAAATTATATTCCAGCATGTTGCGGATGTAGGCACCCGCGGTATTTACATCGTACACCAGCCCTTGCTGCACATAGGTCTCCAACCCATTGGAATGGGTGTAAGCCCCTACCGGCAATGCCGGGTCGGACAGGTGCAACAAATGTGGCAACCAGTTTTGCATAACTAAGATTTTGTAGTCAGCTGCAGTATTTTACTGAATAAGGTGCTGCCCGATCCATGTTCATGTGGCTGCACATTACTTCGCAGCATATTTGTCAAAACCCTCTGTTCACGCAGTGGCTGATATCCTTTAGCTTCCAGCCAGCGAAATAAGGGATCTTCGTAAGGCACTAATACTTCTTCATTGACGATAAATAAAGGCAGGTGCTTGTTGCCAATCTCGTAACAGATAGTTGCCATATCCAGCATGCTGATTGGTTTGAGCACAATAGCCGCCGCCGGCAGGATACTCACGGCAATGACTGTATGATCATCCATCCAGAGAATATCTCCCTCCTGCAAAACAGGGAATCCTTTTACGACCTTCCAGCCTATTTCCCGTCCACCAAGGGTATTGCGGCGCATGATCTTTTTATTCGTCTCAAACCATTCCAACTGCAACAGGTCTACTACCCTTGCACCCGGATCAAATGACTGCACATTTCCCTGTATCGAATTTATCAGGATCATTTAAAATAGAAAATAACGTTGAGCTAATGGCAGTACCGTAGCAGGTTCGCAGGTTACTACCTTCCCGTCTACCGATACTTCATATGTTTCAGGATTCACCTTGATATCAGGCGTACTGTTATTGTGGATCAGGTCTTTCTTGCCAATATTGCGGCAGTTCTTCACCGGCAATACGATTTTCTGCAACCCATAGGTAGCCGCAATATTATTATTCACCGCCGCCTGCGATACAAAGGTTACACAGGTATTGTGCAATGCTTTTGAAAAGGCACCGAACATCTCCCTGTAGATCACTGGTTGCGGTGTAGGAATAGATGCATTCGGATCTCCCATTCTGCTGCAAATGATCATACCGCCTTTGATGATCATCTCCGGCTTGGCACCGAACAACGCAGGTTTCCACAACACGATATCTGCCAGCTTGCCGGCTTCCAGTGAGCCTACATGTTCAGCAATACCATGTGTAATAGCAGGATTGATAGTATACTTCGCTACATAACGTTTTGCCCTGAAGTTGTCGTTTTCCTTATCTTCAGGCAGGTAGCCCCTTTGCTTTTTCATCTTATCCGCCGTCTGCCAGGTACGGATGATCACCTCTCCTACGCGGCCCATGGCCTGTGAATCGGAACTCATCATACTGAATACTCCCAGGTCATGCAGAATGTCTTCCGCAGCAATCGTCTCCGGGCGGATCCGGCTATCAGCAAAAGATACATCCTCAGGCACACTCTTATCCAGGTGGTGACAAACCATCAGCATGTCCAGGTGCTCATCGATGGTATTCACCGTATAAGGTCTGGTAGGATTGGTAGATGAAGGCAGGATATTCGGGTACATGGCAGCCTTGATAATATCCGGCGCATGCCCGCCACCGGCACCTTCCGTATGGTAGGTATGAATCACGCGGCCATTGATAGCCTGAATTGTATCTTCCAGGAAACCGGATTCATTCAGCGTATCGGTATGGATCGCTACCTGTACATCATATTGATCCGCCACTTTCAGGGAGGCATCTATGACTGCCGGGGTAGCACCCCAGTCTTCATGAATCTTCAAGCCCAGTGCTCCTGCTTCCACCTGTTCTTTCAATGGCTCTACGGTGGCACAGTTACCTTTGCCCAGGAAACCCAGGTTCATCGGGAATGCATCTGCCGCTTCCAGCATTTTGCGAATGAACCAGGCACCGGGAGTAACAGTAGTTGCGTTCGTGCCATCAGCAGGTCCTGTACCACCGCCAATCATAGTGGTAATTCCGCTATGCAGGGCATGGGTGATCTGCTGGGGACTGATGAAGTGAATATGTGTATCGATCCCTCCGGCAGTAGCGATCAAACCCGCACCACCATGTACTTCAGTGCTGGCACCGATGATCATGTCGGGATCTACTCCATCCATGGTATCCGGGTTGCCTGCCTTGCCTATTTTTACAATGCGCCCGTCTTTGATGCCGATGTCTGCTTTCACGATACCCCAGTGGTCAATAATCATTACACTGGTGATCACCATATCCAGCACACCTTCGTTGCGGGTGGCAGTGGAGGACTGCGCCATTCCGTCGCGGATCGTTTTTCCGCCGCCGAATTTGGCCTCGTCTCCGTATACAGTAAAGTCCTTTTCTATTTCAATGATGATATCGGTATCTCCCAGTCTCACCTTGTCGCCGGTAGTAGGGCCATACATGGCAGCGTAACGCGCTCTGTTGATCTGCAGGCTCATGAGGGATTGTTTTTAAAGTGACCTTCATTAATTTTCTTCATGGCCTGGGTGGCTGAGATGGCGGTAGTGGTACTGCCATTCACCAGGTTGTTCATGCCATATGCATTCCTGGCACCTCCCAGGTTCACCAGCTCCACCGTCTTTTCTTCACCTGGTTCAAAACGCACGGCGGTGCCTGCCATAATGTTCAGGCGCTTGCCAAAAGCTGTTTTGCGGTCAAAGGAGAGCATGCGGTTGACTTCGAAAAAATGCGTGTGAGATCCTATTTGTACGGGTCTGTCGCCGGTGTTCACTACGGTGACGGTGGCGGTATCACGGCCTTCGTTGGCGTTGATATGACCGGGCTTAATAAAGTATTCTCCGGGAATCATAACATAGATTTTGGTTTTATCTGATGGGGTGGTGTACAGTTACCAGCTTGGAGCCATCTGGAAAAGTAGCTTCAATCTGGATCTCGTCTATCATTTCCGGTACCCCTTCCATTACATCTTCGCGGGTAAGGATGGTGGCACCATACTGCATGAGCTGTGCTACGGACTGCCCATCCCTCGCACCTTCCTGCAGGCGGCTGCTGATCAGTGCTATGGCTTCAGGATAGTTCAGTTTTACCCCTCTGGCCTTGCGCTTTTCGGCCAGTTCACCAGCCAAAAAGAGCAACAATTTTTCCTGTTCCCGGGCTGTTAAATGCATACGACTTTAGATTTTGGGTTATGGGGTAAATTACAAAAAAAGCCGGATGATTAGTCCGGCTTTCAACTTATTAAAATTATTTCTATGCAGAGTTTCTTCCCGCGTTGATAATTCCAAACGAACATCTTACGACTAGTTTCTCGAAGATTTCCTTCAGGCCATCCCCATTTCCGGCCTCATTCATCTCCCGGATGCGGGTTAATGCGTACTGCTGAATCGTGAGCAAAGGCAGTACGATACGCTCACGCATCTGGATAGACAACTGGTCGATTGGGTAATGAGACATCAGGTCAGAGTGGCCTGTCAGTTTCAGGAGGTAAGTACGGGTACGCTGGAATTCATCATGGATCAGCGTCCAAACTTCACCAAACTGCGGGTGGTTTTTATAGGCAGCAGTGAGCGGGAAGTAACACTTCTTCATCGCCATCTCACAGTTGTCCAGCAGGGTACGGAAAAACAGGGAGTTTTTATACAGATCCTGCAGTTGTTCCCATTTGCCTGCCTTTTCCATTTCTTCCAGGCCATAACCTACGCCGAAGAAACCCGGAACATTCTGTTTAATCTGGCTCCATGCACCTACATAAGGCACGGCCCTCAGATCATTCAGGTTCAGCTTGCCGGCTCCGTTTCTCTTGGACGGACGGCTACCGATGTTGGTTTCTGCATAATAGCGAAGCGGGCTTGCGTAGTTCAGGTAATCCAGGAAGTCCGGATGATTCTTCAGTTGATTGAAGGACTCAAAACCTGCATCTGCCAGTGTCTGCAACACCTCTTCCTGCTCGGTAGTCAGCGTCTTTTCACGGCTGGAGAAAAGTTCGTTGGCAATACCGGCATGCACAAGCTGTTCAATATTATACTGTGCAGAATCCACGGTACCGAAGTTGGAACTGATGGTCTGACCTTGTATCGTCAGCTGAATTTCTTTGTTGGCGATGTTGCGGCCCATAGATGCATAGAACTGATGGGTTTTTCCACCACCTCTTGCCGGAGGACCTCCACGACCGTCGAAGAAGACTACATTGATGCCATATTCTTTAGAGATAGCACTCAGTTCCTCCTTCGCTTTGTAGATGCACCAGTTGGCCATCAGGTAGCCACCATCCTTGGTGCCGTCAGAGAACCCGAGCATGATGGTCTGCTTATTATAGCGCTGTTGCAGGTGTGCTCTGTACTCTTCGTTAGAATAGAGGGAGCGCATTACCTCACCGGCATGGCGTAAGTCGTCGATGGTTTCGAACAGTGGTACGATGTCCACGCTAAGTTCGCTGTTCTTCCAGCCACTCAGCAGGAACAAACCATATACTTCCATTATATCCAGCGCGCTGGTGGTATGGCTGATGATATAACGGTGACAGCCAAACTCACCGTTTGCTTCCTGAATGGATTTGATGGCCTTGATAGTTGCCAGGGTATCCTGTTGCAGTCCTTCATCTACAATTGCCGGATCAGCTGCTTTCTTCACTTTCAGCAGGGCACTGATCTTTTCATCATCACTCAGATCTGCATAGTTCTTTGGCAGCAGGTCGGAGCCAGCTGCAATCTTAGCCAGAAGTGGTCCATGTACGGAGCTATCCTGACGGACATCCAGGGTGGCAAAGAACAATCCGAACAGCTCAACTCTTGTAATGAGGTCGTCGAGCAGGTTAAGGAACAGGGCGTTATTTTCCTCAATGAGGATAATGCGCACCCTGTACAGTGTATCGAGTATATCCTGACGGCACAGATTTGTCTTATGCCCGGGGATAAAGAGATTGCTATATAATTGCTGCTCCAGTGTAGCCAGCTCATTTTCGATGCCTTTGAAAGTCAGGCGGCGCTTGAGGCGGCGTACATCAAGATAGTAACATTTTATAATACCTCCACGCAGTGCATCAGCCACACGCAGGGTAATGTCTGCATTTACAAATGGGTTACCATCACGGTCACCACCAGGCCAGAAGCCCATGCGGATCACAGGATTGTTGCCATTGATAGCAGCAGGGAAATGAGATTTAAGGCGGGATACGATCTTACCGGCAGCTGTATAAAATGTATTTTCCAGGAACCAGATCAGGCTGATGGCCTCATCATATGGTGTTGGCTTTTCCTTCTTGAAAAACGGAGTTTTACCCAACTGCTTCAGGTAGGAGTCTACCTGTGCAGTATTATCATTAATCAAAGCCCTCGACAGGTCATTGATAATACTTAATACATTGCCCGGATAGAACTGTGTAGGATGGGCAGTCAGCACCAGACGTACCGAGAAGTCCTGTAACTTCGAGGCCAGTTCATCCTGCTTCTGCTCCGCCACTACTTCAGATTCAAGGTGACTGAGCGAACCTGTTCCATTCATGTCGTGAATGTGACGGAATGCGGCATCTTCCAGCGCATCGAACAATACGACCTGACGTTCTGCATACTGCACAAAGCGGAACAGCATATCAATTCTCTGCTGTTCATTTGCGCTCGTATACTGCTCGAAAAAAGATGTGAGAATTTCCTGCGGGCTTTTTTCCTTTCCATATCCTTCTTCACAGTGGATGAGGAATAAAGAGAGAAATACGCCGGTCTTCTCCACCTTATGAAAAGGTAGCGCAGTAAAAAGGCTGTTGTATAACTGGAACTTGGTGCCAACCAAATTCTTAAACAACTGTAGAGTGTTATTTACCGGTGCTTCCATAACTGATTTTACTAATTTTTAATGACCCTTAGCCAACCGGGAGATAAAAGTAGTACAAAATAGTTACAAAGTTTAATAGAAAAACTCCCGAAAAAATATGCCACGGCATATAGCCGTGGCATGCAAAGGGTCCCCCCTCGTTGCAGTTGAGAGCAAACGTTAATTGAACAATAGGTTCGGGTAAAAAGTAATTAGTATCTTAAAAAATTATTATGCTTTGGGGCGGAGCAGGTTGGAGTTTAATTTTGCAGGGTGTACCTGACAGGGAGGCTAAATTGTACACTTACACTTTCTCTGTTTTGTCTGCCAGGTTTCCATTTTGGCATTTTCTTTACTACACGGATGGATTCTTCTTCAAGACCACCTCCTTTTGCAGCACCAATTGTTCTTACATCATTGATGTTCCCTTCCTTATCTACTACAAACTGTACGAATACTGTACCCTGTATTTCGTTTTCCTGGGCTACGCGAGGATACTTCACGTTGTCACGGAGAAATCTGAGCAAAGCTTCTTCACCACCAGGAAATGAAGGCATAATTTCAACCGTGGTAAAAATTGTTTCTTTTTCTACTCTTGGCGCTTCTACTACTTTGTTGCCGGCACCATCTCCGGCCAGTAATGCAGGAATATCCTGACCATTGATATCATCCCCTTTTATATTGGCAACAGCAATAGACTTATTACCAATACTATCAAGTTTTACTACTTCGTCTTCTGCACGAACTAATTCATCACGGGTGATAATTGGAGGTGTAACTTTAACGGATGAAACGGCCGGCGGAGGTGTTGTCTGAACCGGAGGAGGTGGGGGAATTACCTTATCTTCTATAGGAGGTAATTTCACATTATCCAGAGCAATTACATCTTTCATCTCATTTCGTGTACGCATTAACGGTGTAATTAAAGAATTCCCCATTACGTATCCCCCTACAATTAATAAAGCAATGGAAGCTGTGCCTATCAAGGCTTTCCGAACACGCCTGTCTTCACTTCTGCGGAGTTCATATGCGCCGTACTCTTTGTTACGACCCTCGAAGAGAATGTCGAGGAAGTCTGCATTGTAAATGTTTGTTGTATTCATGTGTTGAACATTTACAATAGAGATGCGGGGTTAAAACAATTCCATATGATGTTGGATAATTTTTTTTAGCTTTTTAAAAATCCATTCCAGATTGAGATCCGGATCGGGACACCTATTTTGCTAAAGGAAGTATTCACTATCTTATATAAAGTAATTTCTTTCAGATATTGTATCAGTGCAAGACGCTAATATGCCAGGGGGCGCGGGGGGATACGTTACATTATAATTTACCACCAATAAATCTGCAACATACCTTGCCCCGCAAACCTTTCCGGCATTTCTTTTTTCTATTTACAGCTTATAGCAAACAAAATTTCCTGCAGTTTGTATCGGTTTCTATTAGTCTACCGATTCTGTAGACAAATATACGCTAACCAGTTTTACATTTCCAAATCTAATTCAGCATTTTTTTAAAATTCTATGGAATTTAATAGTAGGCCGCAGTTTTGCTACCAATATTAGAATAATTAGATTTGATTCATGACACGCCTTATTCTGCCTTGCTTAACCTGCCTGTTGTCACTTTCCGCATATGCACAACAACCCGCAGACACTACATTACTTCCTGAAGTTCAGGTCATGGCCTATCCGGGCAAACAATACTCATTCTTACAGGTACCTTCCAGCAGCGCTGTCATTACCGAAAAACAAATATTATTACAACAGGGTACTACACTTATACCCACGCTGAACACCGTTCCGGGCATACGAATGGAAGAACGTTCCCCCGGTAGTTATCGCTTGTCGCTGAGAGGCAGTCTGTTACGCTCGCCCTTCGGTATCAGGAATGTAAAAATCTATATGGATGAAATACCTTTTACTGATGCCGGTGGCAACACGTATTTAAATCTCTCCGATGCCGGCGCCTTCTCGGGGATCGAAGTTCTGAAAGGACCTGATGGCAGCCAGTTCGGAGCCAACTCAGGCGGCGTGGTCCTCCTTCACCCTGCAGGCACACAGCCAGATACCACCCACCTGAAAGCAGATATACAGGGAGGCAGCTATGGTCTCTTCCATGAAGAAGCCGGCTGGCAACAGCAATGGGATAAGTACCGTATTAATATATATGAAGGCGTTCAGCGTTCTGACGGTTACCGCCAGAATAGCGCTCTAAAAAGATATTATATACAAACCGCCCAGCAATGGCAATACAACCCGCATAACAGTCTTAAACTGATTGCATTCTATAGCGATATGGACTATCGCACCCCTGGAGGACTTACCGCCGCACAGGCTGCCGCCAATCCCCGGGCTGCCAGGCCAGCTACCGCTACCCTGCCCGGGGCTATTGAGCAACATGCGGGTATCCGCAATAAAACCGCTTTGGGAGGTTTAGTACACACTGCGCAGTTATCTACACACTGGAAACATGTATTCACCATCTACGGTATTAACACACACTTCGAAAACCCCTTCATTACGAACTTCGAAGCCAGAGATGAAAACACCGCCGGTGCCCGTACTTACATTGCCCTGCAGGATCAACCTATTAACGGCACCAATATACACGTAGACTGGACTACAGGCCTCGAATGGTCACAAACCGGCTCTGACATCGTGAACTATGGCAATAACAAGGGCAGGAGAGACACTGTGCAGGCAGCCAGCAATATCACTGCCGGCCAACATTTCTTTTTCACCAGTCTCTCGCTGCGCCCCGGTACACAATGGATTGTTGAAGCGGCGTTGAGTGCGAACTATTTCAAATATAGATTTGAAGAAGGCAGAAAGAAATTCGATGCAGAGTTGATGCCCCGCTTTAGTATCTCCTATCTTATCCTCCCGGAATGGTCCGTACGTGCCTCCGTAAGCAAAGGATATTCCCCACCTTCCATAGCTGAAGTACGGGCGACGGACAATATTATTAATACCACTTTACAGGCTGAAACAGGCTGGAATTACGAAGCCGGCTTCCGCCTGCAGGGGCAACGTCATCAATACCAGCTGGATGCCTCAGTGTTTTATTATAAACTACAGGATGCCATCGTACGTCAATTGCACGACGATGGTACCGAATACTTCATCAATGCAGGTGGTACCGAACAAAAAGGGATTGAACTGCAAGGCATGGTATGGTTGACAAAGTGGCTGCAATGCAATGGTAGCTATGCTTACAGCCATTTCATATTCAGTGATTACAATGTGGCCGGTAAAGATCTTTCCGGTAATTCCATTACAGGGGTTCCCCGCCATGTGGTCAATGCAGGGTTACTGGCTAATCTGCCGGCGCACCTTTCCTTATATACACAATATACATTCACGGACAAACTACCGCTGGACGATGCGAATACTGCCTACGCTAAACAATATCACCTATTGCAGGGAAAAGTGAGCTGGCAGATGATGAAGAATGTATCGCTCTATGCAGGGGCAGATAATATCCTGAATCAGTTCTATAGCCTGGGCAATGACCTGAATGCGGTAGGGAACCGTTACTTCAATCCGGCTGCCCTCCGCAATTATTATGGGGGATTGAGAATAAACCTCTAAAACGCTTTCATTTAAGTTATACAGATCAGCATCAGCATATTCTTTGAGAAGGAATTATACACGCTGTTCTAAAAAAGAAAGGGGCCGCCTAAAGGCCGCCCCTACACACATTGGATCAAAAAAAACAAAAAAACATAGATTAAACGAGTTGCCTGCTTTTATAATGGACTGCAGGCAAAGTCCTCAGCTTTTCAGCTGCAAATTCTGGCGTAATATCCCGCTGCGGATTAGCCAGCATCTCATATCCAACCATAAATTTCTTCACTGTCGCAGAGCGCAGTAATGGCGGATAAAAATGCATATGCCAGTGCCATTCAGGATGTTCGCTGCCATCATTCACCGGTGCCTGGTGCATACCAGCTGAATATGGGAATGATGTTTCAAATAAGTTATCGTAACGGATGGTCAGTTGTTGCAGTATATCCGCCAATCCGGTTTTTTCATCTTCATTGAATTGCAGCACAGACTGTACATGACGGCGGCTGATGATCATCGCTTCGTAAGGCCATACTGCCCAGAAAGGCACCAGTGCCACGAAGTGTGCATTTTCAGCAATGATCCGCACCTGCGCTTTTACCTCTTTGTCGAGATAGGCAGACAGCAGGCTTTTGCCATGCTTTTCAAAATACAGTTTCTGCTGACGGGTTTCTTTTTCCAGCTCCATCGGTATATTCTCTGATGCCCAGATCTGC
Source organism: Chitinophaga silvisoli (assembly GCF_003412465.1). GTDB lineage: Bacteria > Bacteroidota > Bacteroidia > Chitinophagales > Chitinophagaceae > Chitinophaga > Chitinophaga silvisoli. Next base: position 56,061 of record NZ_QTJV01000001.1, on the reverse strand, counting down.
CCGTGTGGATGTGGATTACTACAACCCATGATATCTCCTTTATTTTCGAAGATCTGGATGTACTTAATGTAATCTACTGCTTTCAGTGCTTCGTATTCTTTCACCCATAGGTCTACCACCTGGCGGATAGCAGGAACTTCCATTTCAGGAAGTGTGAGGTCATGCCTTGGGCTGAAGCAGATCACACGGCAAAGGCCTCTCTGTGATTGTGCTACCAGCAGACCATCGTCATCCACATCGCCGGATGGCGTGTCAGACAATAATGCGGAGAAATCGTTCGTAAAGGCCACTGGCCCTGTGTACGCTTCATTCTTGCTGCCATCAGCACGTGTATTGGTTGGACACAGATAACAGTCTTCTACATAAGAAGGACGCTGTACCTGCGCAGGCGCTTCTACCTTTCCCTGCCAGGGTCTCTTGGAACGGTGAGGAGAAACGAGTACCCATTCTCCGGTCAGGATATTCAGTCGGGTATGGGGATGAGAAGTTAAATCAAAGGTATTTTCAGACATTGCTCTTAGTGATTTCACTTGACAAGGATATCTGAGCTTGTATCAAAAGTAAAAAAACGCTCTCTGTGAGGACGGTGAATTAAAAGTAATTTGAAGGCATTAAGAATTACATAAACAAAAATTCTCTCTGTCCGGTGCCCGAATAAAATCCGGGCGATTTTACTTTAAATACCCCTTTTTTACTTTTGATACAACTTCAGATGGAAATGGTATTTTAATTATTCACCAGGTTGTTGATAGTACGGCAACCATCTTCGATGCTGGTCACGTATGCTTTCAACGTAGTATTGAATTGTTGTTTGTAGCCGGCAGCTGCTTTTTCCAGCAGGGCTGGTACAGCAGTTTTCTTCACGATGTTGATGGTACAACCACCAAAGCCACCACCCATCATACGTGCACCCAGTACACCATTTTCACCGGCAGCAAATTCCGCCAGCCAGTTCAGTTCGGGGCAGCTTACATTATACAGCTTATCGAGGCCTTCGTGTGTAGCAAATACTTTTTTGCCGAAAGATGTCAGGTCGTCATTCTGCAGATCGATACAGGCATCCTGTAAACGCTTAATTTCTTCCACTACATAACGGCAACGGTTATATACGGTTGCATCTTTACCTTTTACATAGGCATCCAGCATATCCATACTTACATCGCGCAGGCTGTTCACATGCGGATGATGCGCCTTTACCCAGGCTACACCCTGCTCACATTCAGCACGGCGGGTATTGTATTCGGAAGATGCCAGGGAGTGCTTCACCTGTGTATCCAGCAGAACGAGGTTGACATCGTCAAAGTTGAATGGGATGTATTCATATTCAAGGGAGCCACAATCCAGTTTGATCAGCTGTTGTTTTTTACCGAACATGCTGGCAAACTGGTCCATGATGCCACAGCGTACACCTACGAACTGGTTTTCGGCAGCCTGTGACAGGAGCGCCATTTCTTTGCGACCCAGGCCAAGGCTGAACAGTTCATTCAGGCCAAATACGGTAGCACATTCCAGTGCTGCGGAGGATGAGAGGCCGGCGCCCAGGGGAACATTACCGCAAAATGCACATTCAAATCCGCCGATGATATGACCTCCCTGCTGCAATTGCTGCACAACGCCCAGCAGGTAATCAGGCCAATGCTGTTTCGTACGCTCCAGTTTATCCAACGACCCGGTGTAAGTATCATTTACATCCAGTGCATGCATCACAATTTTGTTGTCGTTGCGCTTGATAATGGCGAGGTAGATAGCTTTGTCAATAGCAGCAGGTAATACGAATCCATTGTTGTAATCCGTATGTTCTCCAATGAGATTAATGCGTCCTGCAGCTCTTACCATAATTGGTTCCTGATCAAAATGCTGCTGGCAATAAGCGTTTAGTTTAGCTTGCTCCACGTTCTAATTTTTTAATCAAAGTTATTGATCCTAATTTTTCCCTGTCAGAGATTTGATCACCGTGATCTCTTCTGTGCTGTAAGGTGTTCCATCTGGTCTGAAGATGTCATGGAACCAAACTTTAGGTTCTGCTCCGTCAGGCATAGGTGTATCCCAGGCATAGATAGTGTTGGTCTTTCCGGATACCAGCCCCCAGTTGTAAGCAGCAACATTTTCCTTTTTCAGGAGCGGCATAATGTTCGCAAAGAAGCTGTTACGGGCACGGGCCATGTATTCAGTGCAGATCAGGGGACGACCATACTTGCGCAGGGTGTCTATTACTTCCTGGTGTTCCTTTTCGTCAGCATAGTTGTGATAGGTGATCACATCAGAATTGTTCAGCTGATATTCATTCAGCTTTGTAAGACTTTTATTCCATACACCTGAGCTGATAGGCTGTTCTGTATTGGCTTCTCTGCCCCAGGTGAATACTAATTGTAATAAAGGCAGGCTCTTCTCACCATAGTCAGAGTTGCCTGGTTCGTTGTAAAGATCCCACAGGAGAATGCGTTTATCTTTCCTGAAAGTAGTCATTACATCCAGCACATATTTATGCAGGGTATCGTTCAGCTGTGGAGAACTTTCTCTGCGGATACCGGGGTCCTGCAGCCAGCCCGAATTATGAATACCGGGTTTTGGTGCCGGCTGGGTACCAATAGCATAAGTTTTATTCCAGCAGTCATCAAAGAGTACGAAGATGGTAGAGATACCATAGCGGTCAGCAATGCTGAGGTAAGTATTGACACGGTCCCTGAAACCCTGAGGATCCTGTTCCCATGCAGCATGGTGCAGGAATACACGCATAGAGTTCATACCGATAGAAGCAGCATACCCAAGCTCGCGGCTAATGGTGGCTGTATCAAAAGATGCTGCCTGCCACATTTCCAGCTGGTTGATAGCGGTGCTGGGAATGAAATTGGCACCACGCTGCCAGGGATGTGATTTATACCATTTCTGCGCTTGTTTTTTGGACCACTGTGGTCTTGGCTGAGCTTGTGCAACAACGGCCATCGTCGCAATCAGCAGTGCAGCAAGTAACGAAACTTTTCCTTTCATGCTTTTCAGTTTTGTGGAGCTGTATAGATGTGGGAAATAATAATGAAGGTTATTAAATCTTATTTTCTATAGCCATGGAATTTTTCCTGTTAAAAAATGTGGAATCGCGATATAAAAATATAAGATTTACGTAAACGATTACAATAAATCTTACAAAAGGTGGAAAAAATTATTTAATACATTGTAAATGAATGAATTATTTTTAAGTAATCGTTTACATTTTGAAGGCTGGAAGTAACTTTTTTCCCTTTTCTCGCCCCTCCGCAGTAGCCACCGGCAATTTTACCTCCGCATCGACGATTGCCTGTACACCGGTACCGGGTCCAGCACCACCCTTGACTTTACTAATGTCCCTTCCTCCCCTTCATTAATCAGCTCCATCAGCAACTTAAACGCCTCCTTGCCCATCTGCACCGTCTGCTGATCGATGCTGGATAAACTCGGCGTGATATGCTCATCGAACGATTCATTTGCAAACCCTACCACCCCAAACGCCTCCGGCATGTCGATCTCCCTGTCTTTCAATTCCTTTACTGCTCCCAGCGCCGTAAAATCCTCCACCGCAAATACTGCGTCCGGCGGCTGTGGCAGCCCCAGGAAATGCTGAATCGCCTGCCTGCCCGCCTCAATAGAGACGTTCCCCTGGTAGATGAGGTCCGGTTCTACCGGTATACTATAAGCGGCCAGGGCAGATTTATATCCTTCCAGGCGGTCTTTGAAAATCTTCAGGTGCTGCTGCCCCGTAATGTGGGCAATGCGCTTGTAGCCCTGGCGAATCAGGTGCTCTGTAGCATAATAAGCCCCCCTGAAGTCATCCACCACTACCGAAGGAATATTCAGACTATCATTTGCACGGTCAAAAAAAACCAGGGGTACACCCCGCTCCTTGATCTCGAGATAATGACTAAAGTCTAAGGTCTCTTTAGCAATAGAGGCCAGTATGCCATCTACCCTGGTGCTCAGAAAGGTCTCTATCCCCTTCTGCTCATATTCCGGCTGCTCGTTGGACTGGTAAATCAATACATTGTAGCCATGCTGATTGGCCATGCTTTCGATACCGTGGATCACAGACCCAAAGAAGTTGATCTCCGCGCTCGGAATGATGACCCCAATAATATTGGTTCTGCCGGAACGCAGGGACCAGGCGATCCTGTCCCTCCGGTAGTTCATCCTTTCCGCCGCTTCCTGTACCATTTTACGGGTTTCTTCGCTCGTGCCCTTGCGGTTATTCAACGCCCTGGACACAGTCGCACCCGTCAGGTTCAGCTCCCTGGCAATGTCTGCTATTGTAACTTTGTGGTTCAATAAAAGCTGTGTTTACTACTAAAGTATAAAATGATTATTTAATACAGCAAAAATAATGGAGGACGGTCGTGGATCGTTTTGAATTTAATATAGCCGGTCGCAGACTGGTCAGATTCTCCGGACAGCTGCTGATTTTTTGAAGAAGAAAATGAAATTGATTCACCCCGACAAAAAAGTCCGTATTAAGAAATTCGTTGCATTATATTTATACTAATCTAATCCTTACCAATGCAAGCAGCCAATCAACGCTTTCTGCCACTGGACGTATTCCGTGGTCTTACTATCTGCTTTATGATCATTGTGAACACACCCGGTACCAATGATATATTTGCACCACTTGAACATGCTACCTGGCATGGATTCACTCCCACCGACCTGGTTTTCCCGTCATTCCTCTTCGCCGTGGGCAATGCCATGAGCTTTAGCATGCGCAAGTATTACGAACTGGACAACGCCACCGTACTGGCGAAAATATTCAAAAGAACCCTGCTCATCTTCCTGCTGGGATTCATTATGTACTGGCTCCCTTTTGTTCATCATACTGATGACGGCAGCCTGGCCTTCAACTCCATCAGCAATACCCGCATCATGGGAGTATTGCAGAGAATTGCCCTTTGCTATTGCTTCGCTTCCCTCATGATCCGGTTCCTGCCTCAGAAAGCAGTGTGGATTATCAGCGGATTATTGCTGGTTGGCTACTGGGTCATTATGCGCTTTGCCGGCGATCCTGCTGACCCATATGGTTTCTATACCAATGCCGCCGTTCATTTCGATAAGTTAATTCTTGGTGAAAATCACATGTACCACGACAAAGGGCTCATCTCTGAACCCGAAGGATTACTCAGCACAATACCTGCCATTGTGAATGTCGTGATCGGTTACTATACCGGCCTCTATATCCAGCAACGCAAGCCCAATACGCTAAGTATCCTGATCAGGGTGGGCTGCTTCTTTATCGTACTGGCCACTTTCTGGAACACGGAATTCCCAATTAATAAAAAGTTATGGACCAGTACTTTTGTATTGCTGACCGCTGGATTTGACCTGCTGATCCTAACGCTTCTCTTATATATTATCGATATTAAGGAGAAAACCAGCTGGACCGGGTTCTTCACCACCTTCGGGAAAAACCCCTTATTCCTTTATCTTTTGTCAGAAGTGATGGTTATATTCCTCTTTTTCTTTACTATTGGGAACGAATCAGTATATGCCTGGATCAACAGCCACTTTTTCCAGCCATTAGCCCCGGGCAAAGTAGGCTCTCTCCTCTTTGCTATTACATACATGCTGTTTTGCTGGTGTGTGGGTAAAATTCTGGATAAAAAACGTATATACGTTCGTGTGTAAGAAAGGTGGTATACTATATTGCCTTATCTTAGCTCCTGAAAAACCCAACGTGTCTTGTTTTGCTTTGTTTTGAGAAACTGTTAGTCATGAAATAGTATGGAACTATCGTTAAAGGGAAAAACCGCCCTGATCTGTGGTGCTACCCAGGGAATTGGCTTAGCCACTGCCAAAGAACTAGCCGCTTTAGGAGCTGAATGTATCTTAATGGCCAGGGACAAAGAAGCCCTGAAAGACATTATACCTACGCTTGAAGCAGAACATTTCCAGGAGCATAGTTATCTTGTGGCTGACTTTAAGAACCCGAAAGAAGTGGAAGAAGCAATCAAAACAGTCACTGATAAACAATCTGTTCACATCCTGATCAATAATACAGGAGGCCCTGCGGCTGGTCCCATTGTCGAGGCTGAAGTTCAGGAATTCCTGGATGCTTTCAACCAGCACCTGGTGAATAACCATATACTGGCACAGGCTGTACTGACAGGTATGATCGGTGCTGGCTATGGCCGGATCATCAATGTGATCTCCACCTCCGTAAAAGCTCCACTCAAAAATCTCGGCGTTTCCAATACCATCCGCCTCTCCGTTGCAGCATGGGCTAAGACCATGGCGACAGAACTGGCACAGTATGGAGTGACCGTCAATAACGTTTTACCTGGTTCAACCAATACAAACCGTTTGCGTTCACTGATAAAGACTACTGCCAAAAAACGGAATGTGGAAAAAGATGTGATAGAACAGGAAATGCTGAGTGAAATACCCATGAAACGATTTGGAGATGCAAAAGAAATTGCGGCTGCAATTGCATTTCTGGCTACACCAGCCGCTGGTTATATTACAGGTACAAGTATCCCTGTCGATGGCGGTAAAACTCCTACCTTCTAAGATCTTATAAAGTAAAAGCCCCGGCAAATGTCGGGGCCTGATTCATCACTTTTTACTATTACAAATTGAACAAGTGTGTATCTGATTGTGCAAAAATCTTTTATCTGAAAGCGTAATCAAAAGCGGAAAAGGAATTTTATTTACGCAAAGGGGAAAAACAAAAAAGGGGGGCAGTCTGAGACTACCCCCCTTTTTTTATCATCATTTATCTTACATCGAACCACAGGCGGGTCACCAACTGATCGGCTCCCTGGTGCGCTACGGCTTCTCTATAATTCGCTCCGTTCAGCGCCTGCTCGGCAGATGGATAAGTCAGGCGCAAAGGAATTTTACCATCCAGCACACCTGCATACGCTGGTTTCAATACCGGATAGTCCAGTCTTCTCCATTCTGCAAATCCTTCCAGCCCTTCACCAAACAGTGCCAGCCATTTCTGTTCACCAATACTCTTCCTGTAATTAGCTGCATCATATGCTACTGATGCCTGTGCCAGGTAAGTAGTTGCTGCTGCATCGCTCAGGTTATATTGTTTGAACGAAGCAGTAATTGCCTGCTTATACAGATCTTCCGCATCGCCACTCAGCAACCCTCTCTGTGCCGCCTCAGCCTTGATAAACAATAACTCAGCATAGTTGAAAATCACCCCTGGTGCAGTGGTAGCAGTGAATACCGCACCGACATCTGAAGTCTTGTTGAAGCCCAGTCTGGATGCAGAATCCGTAGGCAGCCCATTCGTGATACCAACGATGGTGTTTGTATCTTTGGGTACTGCACCATATACTGCCAGGCGAGGATCATTGTAAGCACGCAGCAAATCCACCACACTCTTACTGATACGATAGTCACTACGGGTTTCCCTGTTCTTGGCTACCGGGTTCTGGTTTGGAGAAGCCAGGTACACCAGTTGCGCATTCTCGCTATTGGAAGCGATCAGCCCAGTGTTGTCTGCACCAATTTCATCGAACACTGCTTTTGCTGCGTCGAACTCCTGGTCAGCAATTCGCAGTGCAATACGCAGCCTCAGTGAGTTGGCAAATTTTTTCCACTTATTCATATCACCACTATACAATACATCTCCGCCTATTGCATCGCCACTTGTATTGATCAGGCCAGCAGCCGTTTTCAGTTCTGCCAGCAATCCCAGATAGATATCACGCTGGTTATCGTATTTCGGAGTCAGGTATTTTTCAATGTTTGCAGTCTGTGAATAAGGTACATCACCATACAGATCTGTCAGTACCTGGAAGATCCAGCTACGCATGATGATACCGACTGCTTTGTAATTCGGATTGTTCAGCGTATCGCCCAGCTGAATCAGCGTGGTGAAGTCCTCTACACCCTGTGCATAGAAGTTGTTCCAGATAGTCTGGATACTGGTCGCAGCAGGAATGTATTTGTCAGGATCCGTGTACTGGATCTTCGCCCAATATTGTACATACAACAGGCTTGTTTCCATCGAAGCATCGGTGCCCCAGTAAGTATCCACATTCGTTTTGATACCATTGGTGAGCAGGTAATCCGGCTGTGCAGATTCCGCTTCATTCGGATTTTTGTTAACCTTTTCCAGTTCTTTGGAGCAGGATGTGAGCACCAGTGCAATACCAGACACCCACAGTATATATTTGAATAGTTTCATGATCTGAATTTTTGATACTTGAATTAGAAGGATACTTTCAGGTTCACACCGATGCTACGTGTGGTAGGGATCTGCAATGTTTCCAGCCCCTGACCATTACCGGTATTGAAAGCCGTTTCCGGATCAATATTCGGTACCTTTTTATCGATGTAAAACAGGTTACGCCCGGTCACGGTCAGATTCACACCCTGTAAACCCCATTTATGCGCCAGTTCCAGCGGCAGCGCATATCCTATTCTTACCTCTCTCAGCTTGATGAAGCTGGCACTGTATACGCTGCTTTCGTTCAGAGAACTGCTATATACCGCTTTGTAATAACGCTGTGCAGGCAGGATCGCTTCGTTCTTTTTACCATCTGCAGTTACACCATCGAAGATGATACCATCATGATATACTGTTTCACCATTTGGTGCAGCAGCTGTATGATTTTCCAGGCGCACGGCAGCACTCTGCTGGTTATTGTTTGCATAGTAATAAGGAATACCACCATGCTCTTCATCACGACCCGGCATACTTGCAGCCAGTACCCCTGTGTAGATCCCGGTGTAGTTAGTACCAGACCAGATCTGGCCACCCTGGCGGGTATCGATCAGGAAGCCTACAGTAAAGCCTTTGAAAGAGAAGTTATTGTTGATGCTACCTGTCCATTTTGGTGTATAGTAACCCAGCACTTTTTTATCATCAGCTACGATCGGCGCACCACTGGCACTAACCAGTATTTCACCTTTGTCATTACGCTTGTAAGCCTTACCATACAGGGCACCATAGCGTTTGCCTTTGGATGCCAGTACCTGCATGTTGCCGGAGCTACCCAGTACATAATCGTTCAGGAAACCTTCTTTGTCCAGCTCTATTACTTTAGAAATATTCTTAGCGTAATTGATATTCACATCCCAACGGAAACCTGAAGCGGTGGTGATCGGTGTACCGCCCAACATTACTTCCACACCATGGTTGTTGATCTTACCGGCATTCAGAATCTTTTTCAGATCACCGGTAGTAGCACTCACATCTGCCAGCAGGATCTGGTTGTAACTGCTGGAAGAATAGTATGTCACATCAGCATGAATGCGATCTTTCAGGAAACCTGCTTCCACACCGAATTCAGTAGCCTTGGTAATTTCAGGTTTCAGGTCCTTCTTCAGGAATTTATCATTTACAGTCAGCATCGGATAGCTACCGAATGGCTGGCTGAATGGATAAGTATTCACCAGCTGGTAAGGATCGGTATCTTTACCTACCATTGCCCAGCCACCTCTTACTTTCAGGTTGGTCAGCACATTACTCTGAATGTGCAGTGCATCGCTCAGTACCACGCTCGCATTCACAGATGGATAGAAGTAAGAGTTATTGCCTGCAGGCAGTGTGGATGACCAGTCGTTGCGGGCAGTTGCGCTCAAGAAAGCCCAGTTTTTATAAGACAGGGTGGCAGATGCAAAAGCACTGTATACTTTCAGACGGGTAAATACATTTGTAGAGATCACCGGATCACGGGAGTTATTCAGTGTATATACATCTTTCACCGCCAGCTTGGGAGCCTGCTGATAGTTATTTTCATATTGGTTGGTACGGATGTTACCGCCAGCCAGACCATCGATAGTGAAGTCGCTGTTCAATTTCTTCTTTGCATTCAGGGTAAATTCACCATTGGTTTCAGTCACTACGTAGTTATCTTCAGTATAAGAACCGTAAGGCGTACCGTTGGTATAGTAAGCCACTTTGTACTTACGCTTATCGTTGTAAGTATCGGTACCTACGCGGAAGTTGGCAGAGAGCCAGTCGGTGACATCATAGCTCAGGCGTGCATTTCCGAAGAAACGGTTACGTGCCTGACCTACCGTATTTTCATACTGGATCCAGTATGGGTTGCTATAGTAGCTATGGTTCCAGTTGAAGTCTGTACCATCCGCATTTTTATAGTTTCTGAGCAGACGGGTATCTACCTGGCGGCCAAACCAGGTGTACTGCAGGGTCACACTGTTTGCACGTTTGCCATCAATACCAGGCAGGTTGTCAGCACCGGCCTTTACATAGTTAGCATAAGTGCTCAGCGTAAGTTTTGGAGCCAGGTGGAAAGTGGTATTCACAGCAAAGGAGTTGCGGGTGATACCGGTGTTTGGCATGATACCAGTCTGTTTGGTATTATTAAAAGAGAAACGGTAATCTACCTTGTCATTGCTGCCGCTTACAGCAACACCATTGTTCAGGGTATAACCGGTCTGATAGAAATCCTTTACGTTGTCAGGGTGTGCGACGAAAGGCACTGCTACACCATTGGAGAAGAACTGGGGAATCAGGCGGCCGTCCATTTTAGGCCCCCAGCTTTCATCCACACCATCGTTGATGCCACCTCCTTTACCATCTACGTAGGAGAACTGGCCGCTGGAGCCCTGTCCATAGCTGTTCTGGTATTTAGGCAATACCAGAATGTTTTCGAAGGTAGCGCTGCTGTTTACAGTTACACCATAACCTTTCACACCTTTACCTGTTTTGGTTTTGATTACAAGTACACCACCTGCAGCACGGGAACCATAGAGAGCAGCGGCGTTCGGACCTTTCAATACGTTCAGTGATTCAATATCGTCTGAGTTCAGATCCGCAATAGCGTTCGCAAAGTCACGGCCAGTACCTACACCCAGCTGACTATTATCCAATGGAATACCATCTACGATGAATAAAGGTTGGTTGTAACCCGCGATCGAAGTTTCCCCCCTGATCACGATACGGGAAGAGCCCATGCTACCCTGGCTGCTGGTCACGGTCACACCGGCAATCTTACCGGTCAGTGCGTTCACCACGTTTGTCTCGCGCGCTTCCGCAATATCTTTTGATTTAAGTTCCTGCACGGCATAACCCAGGGAACGCTTCTCACGGCTGATGCCGAGTGCGGTAACCACTACTTCCTGGAGTTTGCTTTCATTGTTTTCCAGGGCGAAGTTCAGCGTCCGGCTTGAGCCAACTACCTGCTCAACAGCGGTGTAGCCGATAAAGGAGATGCGGAGGGTATCTTTTGGTGAAACGTTGATGGAATATTTACCATCAGCATCAGTTTGTGTACCATGATGACTGCCTTTTACAGTGACAATAGCCCCTGGAATAGGTGTGGCATCGGTACGGGATGTGACAACCCCTGTAACCCGGTTATCCTGTGCCTGCCCCCATTGAAATGTGAGTAGGAGAGCCAGTATAAGACCGGCGATTCTGCGTAGTTGGTTATACATTGTATCAGATTTCAGGTAATTAATGCCCATGGCAATGCCTGGCCGGTTTTGGACCAGCAGTTGACATGACTCACAATTGCGTTGACTAAATAATGACGAGTAGGAAAAATTGCTACTACTTATACAGACATTAAGCGACGATTGTTAAATACAGGGGCAAAATTAAGGAGGATTTTATTAACCTACAAGTCTTATAGACTAAGTTGTTAAGATTTTTGTAAAATTCATCACTTTAGTAGTATAAATTTTATTCGCTTTTGAGGAAACCGGCTGATTCTAAGAGCCTTTTGATAGTGGGGTTATTACTATAATTACTAATAGGAGTCTTCAATTCTTTAGTGACCAGGCTCAGTTTGCTATACTTTTCTCCAAATGCGCTTGCAAAGGCATTGCCATAAATCAGGTTCATAAAACCGTGATAGGGTTCAAAATGCCCATATCCCCTATCCTGCCAGAATTTATCCATCCTTTCATTGAAGACCTGCAGGGCGGCGCCGAATTCCTGTTCAGTTATTTTGGATACAGGACCTTTGCGGCGCTCGGCATCGATGACTTCTTTTTTGAACAGGGTAATATAAAAATCAGCGCCTTTATCCTTTGCAATAGCATCCAGGGCTTCATTCAGTCCTTTATAGCCGTCTTCTATTCCATCGGCACAATACATCAGTACAGAATCGCCTGAGGGGCTTTTCTGCAGGGTGGTCACGAAATATAAACCATCGAAGGACTGGAAGATCAGGTAGCTGCGGTTATTTTTCTCTACTTTTTTCAGGATTTGCAGGTGTTCGGCCTTCATCTCATTGGATTTCCGGCCGCTGATACCTCCTTGTTTAGTGGCGGGGTCAGTACGGTCCAGCACCATTTCATCACTGCTGATGGTCACATGGACCGCAGGCGTGATGCCTGTGCTCCATGTATACCAATCACCTTTCTGGGCCATAGTGGCCGATATAAAGAAAAATAAACAGAGACAGCTACTGATTATCTTTTTCATGGTTTATTACTCACTTTTTTGCATGAGATTATAGAGAATCTTCTTCTCTCCTTCATCCAGTTTTATGCCGGTTGTAGAATCTGCCGGTATAAAGTGCCTTTTAAAGGCAATAATTGCGGCGCTGGTATCTCTTACATCATAGCCAAAGAGGCGCAATGCCTGTTTGATATTAAAATCCGCCGGCAGGCTCACATTAGTGGTATCATACCAGAGCCCAAAACCTTTTTCCGCCAGTTGCTGCCAGGGAAAATAGCGGTTGGGATCGTTTTTCCGGGTAGGGGCAATGTCGCCATGGCCGATAAAGTTAGCCGCGGGAATATTGTAACGGTGCTTCAGGGTATCCAGTAAGACCATGAGGCTATTAATCTGCTGTGGCTGAAAGGGTACATATCCATTATTATCCAGTTCAATTCCGATAGAACAGGAGTTCATATCTGTCACATTTCCCCATTTGGACAGGCCGGCATGCCATGCCCGGAGGTAGTCGTTGAGCATTTGTACCACGGTACCGTCTTTACAGATCACATAGTGGGCGCTTACACTGGTGCGGGTCAGGGTAAAGGTCCGGAAGGTACTGTCGCAGGTGCCCTGGGCAGTATGGTGAATGATTACGTAATTGGGCTTACGCATGTTGAAGTTGGTGGTGCCAATCCATTGTCCTGCAGGTTCTGCACGCAGGGTGCGGGCGTAAGATTTGGCCTGCTTGCGGTAAACCTTGTTGGTCGTACCGTATGGAGAATGTGCACAGCTGAATAAGATAGCCGGTAGGGCTAAGCAGAGTAATAGTCTGACCTGTTTCATAGCTAACAAACATACAATTTAAATACCACGTTCCTCCATCCTTTCACCTTCCTCCTATCATCCCGTTTTCAATTCCAATAGGTCACCAAAAGCTCACTATAAGGTCACCAAAAGGTCACTTCAATATCCCTGGGATAATGAGGTGACCTTATAGTGACCTTTTGGTGATAGGTTAGTATTAAAGAAGCACTATAGATAGATAATAAAAAAGCCCCCTCTTTCGAGGGGGCTCCTATCTGTAATGATATTATATTATCTTATTTAACCTCCTGGGTCATGGAATAAGGCACATCTTTATCAGAGATACCTCTGCTCTTATTAGGTGTAGCATCCATATCGAAGTTAATAGTTGCTCCCTTCATCAGCGTATTGTAATCCAGCCAGTTGTTAGTCAGGTTCTCACCATTGAAGGTAGCAGATCTGATATAACGGTTTTCATCGCTGTTTCTTGGTGCATTGATCACGATCTCTTTACCATTTTCCAGCTGCACGGTCGCTTTCTTAAACAGCGGTGCACCCACTACGTACTGTGGCGCTCCGGGTGTAACCGGGTAGAAGCCCAGTGCACTGAATACATACCAGGCAGAAGTCTGGCCATTGTCCTCATCACCGCAGTAACCATCAGGTGTAGCAGAGTACAGGCGGTTCATTACCTCTCTGAGCCAGTATTGAGATTTCCATGGTGTACCTGCATAGTTGTACAGGTAGATCATGTGCTGAATCGGCTGGTTACCGTGTGCATACTGACCAAAGTTCATGATCTGCATTTCGCGGATTTCATGGATGGTGGTACCATAGTAGCTATCATCGAAAACCGGAGGCATTGTGAATACGGAATCCAGCATCTGTACGAAGGTTTCTTTACCCCCCATCAGGTTGATCAGCCCCTGTACGTCGTGGAATACTGACCAGCTATAGTGCCAGCTGTTACCTTCGGTGAATGCATCTCCCCATTTGGTAGGGTTGAAAGGAGTCTGGAATTTACCGTTCTCATTTTTACCGCGCATTAATTTGCTTTCAGCATCATATACATTGCGGTAATTGCGCGCCTGTTTAGCAAAACGCTCGATTTCCGCCTTTGGACGGTTCAGGGCAATTGCCAGTTTCCAGATAGTCCAGTCATCATAGCAGTACTCCAGTGTACGGGCAGTGTTCTCATTGATTTTCACATCATAAGGCACATAACCCAGTTTATTGTAGTATTTCACCCCTTTACGGCCTACTGATTCCAGCGGACCTTCGTTGTTGGAGTTCTTAATGATTGCTTCGTAAGCAGTATTGATGTCGAAACCTCTTACGCCTTTCAGGTAAGCATCTGCAATGAGGGAAGCAGAGTTGGAACCGATCATACAATCGCGGTGACCAGGGCTCGCCCATTCAGGCAACCAGCCACTTTCTTTGTAAGCGTTCACCATACCTTCCATGATGTGGGAGTTCATAGAAGGGTACATCAGGTTGAAGAACGGGAACTGGGCACGGAAAGTATCCCAGAAACCATTGTCGGTGAACATATAGCCTGGCAATACCTGGCCATTGTAAGGGCTATAGTGTACTACAGCACCTTTCGCATCGTATTCGTAGAACTTACGGGGGAACAGCATAGAGCGGTACAGGCAGGAATAGAAGGTACGGGTCTGGTCAGATGTACCACCTTCTACCTTGATACGGTTCATTTCTGTGTTCCATGCAGCCTTCGCCTTGTCCCTGATAGCTTCGAACGTGCTGCTGCCGATTTCCTGGTTCAGGTTCAATACCGCCTGCTCAGGACTGATGAAGGAAGAAGCCACTTTCACGTTTACCTTCTCACCTTTTACAGTAGAGAAACCAATTACGGCACCTACATGGTTCTCCTTTGCTTCTTCAACCCCCTTGGTCAGTTCGCCATTTTTGAAGGTAGCGACATAGGTAAATGGCTTGTCGAAGGTGAGCACGAAATAGTTCTTGAAATTAGCTGGTACCCCGCCACTGTTCTTAGTGGTATAACCAACGATCTTACGTTCTGCAGGCAATACCTTGATGTAAGAACCCTTGTCCAGCGCATCGATCACTACGAAAGCACTGTCTTCCTTACCATAGGTAAAACGGATCGCAGCTGCTCTCTCAGTCGGAGTGATTTCTGTGGTCACGTTGTGATCCGCCAGGTATACACTATAATAATATGGCTTGGCTACTTCCGCTTTGTGCGAGAACCAGCTGGCTCTGTCATCTTCTTTGAATTTTACGGATTTTGTCACCGGCATGATGGCAAACTGGCCGTAATCATTGATCCATGGGCTGGGCTGGTGGGTTTGTTTGAAACCACGCAGTTTGTCCGAATGATAGGTATACGCCCATCCATCGCCCATTTTGCCGGTCTGCGGCATCCAGAAATTCATACCCCATGGGCAGGCAATAGCCGGGTAAGTATTACCCGTAGACAAGGAACCCTTAGAATCGGTTCCCATAAGTGGATTGACCCATTCCACCGGGTCGGAGACGCTGTTCACAGTCTGGGCCTTTGCAAAACAGGATGCCAGCAAAAGGGCCGGAATGATGAGTTTTTTCATGTTGAGAGTGTCTGGAATTTTAGCATGATAAAGGACGTAAAAATAAGTTTTCGCGGCTTAAAATACAGTTTATTTTATAAATGGAAGAATAGCTGTACTGGCGAGCGGAGATAGGCTAAATTGTTTTAGCTATAATATGCTATACAGGGAGGTGTTTCATTTTAGAAATTAAGAAAGCCGGGGGTTCGGGTTGCCGGAATATTAACTTTTCCTTAAAACTAAACTTTAAACCAACCCCGCAGTCCAATACAATCGTATTGTATAAGTATCAGTTGATTTGAAAATCCATCCTTCTCATGAATAAAAGATTTACGCTGGCTATCTTGATCGCAGGATCAATGTGTGCAGGATTCTTTTCTGCCTGTAAAAAAGAAAGCAAAGCCGGTGGTACTACTACCACTACCACATCAGGCACCGCCACCTCAGACGAGGACTCCCTAAAATACCTGATGTACAATACTATGCAGGTGAGTTATGTGGATGGCGGCAGAAGCACGACCACCAGTCTGCCTACCTACTACTGGTATTCCAATGTACCTACCCTGAACCCGCTGAGCAGCACCTATGCCAATGCGGACTCCCTGCTGGAAAGGATGAAGGAATATGCTGTAGGCACAGGCTCTACCGTACTGGACAGGTATAGCTTTTTGGACAGAACGGGGTCTTTATCCTCCTCCCTCCAGGATGGGGTATCCGGTTCACTGAAAAAAGTGGCTGCTACTTCAGGCGATTACGGGATGGAAGTCACCTACGTATATGCTGATGCCAGCATGTCGACCACTTACCTGTATGTGCTTTATGTGGATAAGAATTCCCCTGCAGGTCAGGCCGGATTGCAGAGAGGCGACAGGATCACGGCAATCAATGGAGATACCAATATCTCTTATGACGGAACTTCGGGCAGCAATTATACCAAGGTGATTAATGCCCTGTACAATTCCACTTCAGTGACCCTGAAAGTGAATAAGGTAGGTACATCATCCACCACTGCTACTTATTCCCTGGCGACTACTACTTATAATATTAACCCGGTATTGTTTGATACGACTTACACGATCAATGGGGCTAAGGTGGGATATTTTGTATTCTATACTTTCACCAGTACCTATACCAGTAAAGGGGTGGCTTCCAATACCAAGACCGTGTTGGATGCCCTGTTTTCCAGGTTTAAGTCAGAGGGTATCACGAACCTGATCGTGGACCTTCGTTACAATGGTGGCGGATCTGTAACCACTGCGGAATACCTGGATAGTGCGATTGCACCGGCCAGCGCTGCGGGTAAGACCATGTATTATTACCTGTACAATGATAAGCTGACGGCGAACCTGGACCAGGTAGGACTGGAAGCGAGTGTGAATTTCCCCGCTAGTATGGGGGGACTTGCACTGGATAATGTGTTTTTTATCACCTCAGGCAATACAGCATCTGCAAGTGAGATGACGCTGAATAACCTGAAACCATATATGAATGTACAGCTGGTAGGTACCACGACTTATGGCAAGCCTTGTGGATTTATTACATTCACACTGTCCGACCATGATAGCACAGGTAAGGAGCAGTACCTGGCGGATCTGTATGCGATTAACTTCGCTACGGAGAATGCGAATCACACCGGCGGGTACTATTCAGGAATTTCTCCGACTGATTCTGCGGCGGATTATATCGATGCGCCATGGGGTAGTTTAACACAGGATGAGAACCTGTATAATATTAAGTATTACCTGACGAATGGCAGCTACCCTGCCAATACAGGTGGCAGACTGGCTGCGGGTAGTAATTCAGGCGTGCTGAGGGTGTCTAAGGCACCGCTGAATACAAAGAAATTTAGTGGTATGGTGGATTACAGGTTAGGGAAGAAGTTGAAATAGTTTAAAGGGCCGGCTTAAAGCCGGCCTTTTTTATCTGTGCTGGTCGTAGAAATTGGGTGGGATGGACTGCTGCAACCCATTGATTTCTTCGGGTGTCAGTACGGCGGACTTAAATACTCCTGCCGCTTCTTCCAGCTGATTCTGGGTTCTGATGCCGACTACTGCCGCAGCAATTGCCGGCTGGTGCAGTACAAAGCGCAGGGCTGTCTGGGCCAGTGTATGCTCCTTCCCTGAGATGTTCGCTACTGCCAGTGCTGCTTTGGCCACAGCTGCCGCATCGTAGTTCAAGTAAGGCTCCGGGTGCTTGCCGGCCAGCAGTCCTTTGGCGACTCCTCCCCTGGCTAAGACCCCGATATTATTTGATTTTAATAATTCCAGGCAGCTTTCCTCAGGTCTGCGGTCCAGCAGACTATATTGCATCATTACACTCACAATATTGGAGCGTTTAATGTATTCCCTGATCACATTCGGGCGAATGGAAGAAATACCATAATAACGGATCTTCCCCTCCTGCTGCAACTGTTCAAAAGCAGCAATGGTCTCATCAATAGGATCTTCCATCATACCCCCGTGCAGCTGGTACAGGTCAATGTAGTCAGTATCCAGGCGGCGCAGGCTCTCCTCTACTGAACCGAGAATATATGTTTTGGAAGGATTCCAATCCCAGCCGCTTTTATCAGCTCTCCACTGGTTACCCACCTTGGTGGCAATCACGGCCTTATCCCGTTTACCTTTTAGTGCCCGTCCCAATTGTACTTCATTGTCGCCGTGATTATAGAGATCCGCCGTGTCAAAGAAGTTAATCCCTTTTTCCAGCGCGCGATGCACCAGGAATGTGTTCTCTAAGGTGTTCTCTCCCAGCGACATGCATCCAAAAGCGATTTCGCTGATCTGAAGGTCCGATTTACCCAGGGTGTTGTATTTCATAGTACTAATTTAACTGCGCCTGCAAAAAAATAGCACCATTATTAAAAAAATTTCTACATTTTGCATACAGATCCTCGGATTGTCATTCTGTCACTATGGAACAAGTCCTCATTGGCAAGTGTGTTTATATCATCAATACAGGAAAAAACCTTTACAAGATTGGGAAAACCCATGACCTGCAAAAAAGGCTTTCTTCCTATCATACTCACCTGCCTGTAATGTTCCGGGTGATCCGCCAGTACCCTGCTGCGAATATGGATGACCTTGAAGAATGCCTCCATGTCATTTTTCAGCACAAAAGAGTAAAAGGTGAATGGTTTGAACTCCAGGCCTCCGACCTTATCATTTGTGACAATATAGCCCGCAATTACGCACTCAGCCGTATACATAAGCAAGCCAGGCAATATGGACAGATCCGCTTCAGTGATGATCCCTTATTGCAGGTTATGGAAGCTAACGAAAAATACCTGCAGGACTACAGTCGTGTGGCGCAGGACATTGAGCTTGGCCTGAGTACGGATGAAGTATTTGAACTCCACGAAGGCGCAGTACCTAAAGCAGTGATAGAAACTGTACGCCGCTTACTGAAATATCGTACCCCAAACTCCGCATTTTTGAGCAAATGGCTGCCGGTTGTGAACGAACTGAGCAATGGTAGCACGGAAATTGCTATACTTAATAAGTACAAGGGACAAATAAGCCGCAACACGATCCAGATGATCAAAAGGATCCTCCGCAATCAACTGTTTTAATGCCATTTTAAGCGGGATTTAAGCCCTGTAAATTTACCTTCACATAAAATGTTAAAGCGGTTTTTAACGTTAAACTTACAGCATCCAAATCGATCTAATATATAAATTCAGGCAAAATGAAGACTAGAGTATATATGTTGCTCACCCTTATAGCCCTGGTAAGCGTTGCAACAATGGATAGTGCTTATGCACAAAGAGGACACTGGGGTGGCGGAGGCCGTGTAATAGTGGGTGGTGGTAGTCGTGTGGCAGTTGGTTTTAGTGGTGGTAGCAGAATTGGGATAGGCATTGGTGCCAGCATCGCAGGCCCTCGCATTTATGCGGGTGGTTATTACCGCTCTCCTTATCATTATTATCCCCGTCCATATTATCGCCCATACCGCTATTATGGTATGCCAATTGGTTTCGTGGTGAATGTACTGCCTTATGGATTCCTTTCTTTTAATACGGCATGGGGACCTTACTATTACGCTGATGGATACTTCTATCAGCCGTATGTAAGTGAAGGCACACAGCGTGAACAATACCAGGTAGTAGACCCTCCAATGGGTGTGGTAATACCAAGTTTACCCAGTGGGGTAAATACCGTGGTGATTGACGGGAATACTTACTACGAAAAAAACGGTACTTACTACCAGGAAATCCTACAGGATAAACAAGTAAAATATGTGGTAGTAGGTAAGAACGGACAACTGGATACAGGCAAAGCTCAGGAAGAACAACCAGCACCTGCACCAGAGCCGGAAGTGCTTGAACAACTACCAAATGGTAGCAGAGGAGTTGAGATTAATGGTCAACAATTATACGTGTCTCCGGATGGTATGTATTACCAGGAAGTCACTAACACAGACAATTCCAGAGGATATAAGCTTGTTGGAAAAATGTCTGCAGATAACTAAGTATCTGTTTACGATTCAGTGCAGGTGGCATGGGTTTCCGTGCCACCTGTTGTTTTAGTAAGACGCCGTTCTCTACTCATATTAGTACCATTTTTAAATATTAATTTCCTGTTACGCCCCCCAACTTCATCGCTAAGCCCTATATTTTTTTCAAGGAAAATTCATTAGCTTTAACATTAACATCAAGGGTGTTCCTGTGACACTTAACCATGGATACATCTCAAATAACCAGATCATCTATTTTATATCTTTAAAGTCTATGAAAACCACAACCCGTTCACAGTGCGAAACCCGGCAGGAGTATAAAAAATCAACAGTGCTGTTGCATCAGTTTATCTTCGAACGTCAGCTCTATTAAGCCTCGTATCAGGATAACCATTACCGGAATCGCTTTTTATTTTCATCAGGAATCGTCATACTAAAAGCTGCGAGAATAGATCTCTCACAGCCATTTAACTTTCTGTAGCAAGAGAACTTTGTTCATGTGAGATCCAGGCCCGTTTAGCCTTTAATAAGTCTGCGCTATGAAAAAATCCAGTTCGTAAAAACAGGATGGAAATGCTATGTCCAGACGTCAGCATAGCAGACTCCAAGGCTCAATAGCAATATTAAAATAATTCAGGAACGCGGTATAGCAATTACTATGATCAATCGATGATCATGGACCGGTATAGTCATGCCCGTTACCTAACTCAAATAACCTAGTATGAATATGTCTACAATTATCGGGATCACCCCGTTCGAAAGCCCTGACGTTCAACTGGCCATCGCTTTGGCGCAAGCGAAAGCCTTTCCTGTGCTTCATTTAGGACGTAACAGACAAGTAGCTGAACAGGCACTGTCTGAGTTGACTCAACAACTGTCACAGCCATTCGGTGTATGTATCTTACATACTAGTGTTGCGGATCTTTCTCTCCCTGAGCAGGTAACACTGGTCATTGCACCCTATGGTATGAAATTAAAAGTGCCAAAGAGAGTACAACTGTTTTACCAGGTGCATAGCCTTGCGGAAGCGAAGCTGGCAAAGAAAGAGAAAGCCGATGCCATCATCCTCAAAGGCAATGAAAGCGGTGGTAAAACAGGTGATGAATCATCTTACATCCTGTTCCAGCAGGTGGTAAAAGCTATGCCCGACACCCACATATATGTACAGGGAGGTATCGGTATTCACACTACAGCGGCCCTTATAGCCACGGGTGCAAGCGGAGTGGTACTGGACAGTCAACTGGTACTCTTCCCTGAATGCAGGGCCCCTAAATCATTAAAAAACGTATGCGAAAAACTCAATGGCAATGAGACCCGTGTCATTGATCATTATCGTGTACTGGTACGCCCCAATTCCCCGGAGCTACCAGAAAATGCGACCATGGCTGAATTGGAGCCACTGCTGGGCACATTGGACCTGGACAGGTCTTACCTGCCACTGGGTCAGGATATTGCTATTTCAACCGATCTCGTAAAGCGATATAAGAAATTAGGCAGATTGATCACTGGTATGCATCACGCCATCCGCGGGCATATCAGGCAGGCACAGGCACAACCTGTCATTAGTCCACACAATGCACTGGCGAAGGAATTGAATATTACCTATCCCATTGCACAGGGACCAATGACACGTGTGAGCGATGTGCCCGCCTTTGCTGCGGCTGTAGCCAATGCAGGTGCACTGCCATTTGTAGCCTTGTCTTTATTGAAAGGCGAATCAGCGAGGAACCTGATTCGCGAAACCAAACAACTTGCCGGTGACAAAACCTGGGGTGTGGGTATACTGGGTTTTGCACCGCAGGAGCTGAGAGATGAGCAGATTGCTTACATCCAGGAAGAAAAACCGCCATTCGTGCTCATAGCCGGTGGCCGCCCCTCCCAGGCCAAAGCGCTGGAACAACAGGGCATTCAGTCTTTCCTGCATGTACCCTCAGCTTCCCTGCTGGATATGTTTATTAAAGAAGGGGCCAGGAAATTTGTGTTCGAAGGCCGCGAATGCGGTGGCCACGTTGGGCCCCTGTCCAGCTTTGTACTGTGGGAGAAACAGATTGACAGGCTCCTGCAGGAAGAAAATGCCGCACAGTTCAGCCTGTTTTTTGCCGGTGGTATTCACGATGCATTGTCTGCTGCATTTATTGGTGTGATGGTAGCGCCCCTTGCCACCAAAGGTGCTAAGGTAGGTGTACTCATGGGTACCGCTTATATCTATACGAAAGAAGCAGTGGAAACCGGGGCCATCCTGCAGCAATTCCAGGACCAGGCAATTGCACATAACCATACTGTATTGCTGGAGACGGCACCCGGCCATGAAACCCGCTGTCTGCACTCTCCTTTCGCCGATTTCTTCAATAAGGAAAAAGAACAGCTGATAGCTGCGAATGTTGATAAAAAAGAGATCTGGACCCGGCTGGAATCACTGAATGTAGGCCGCCTGCGGATAGCCGCAAAAGGTGTAGACAGAACAGCTGAAGGTTTAGTGAAAATAGCGACGAAGCAACAACTGAACGAAGGTATGTACATGATAGGTCAGGTTGCAGCCATGCGACATGAAACCGTAACCATGCATGCACTACATGAAGATGTAGCAGCTATGAACCAGGCCATTATTGATAAGGCGGCATTGCCTGCACCATTGACCCAGCCGGAGAAAGCACTGGATGTGGCCATCATTGGTATGGCCTGTATTTACCCGGGTGCAAAGAACATCGATGAGTTCTGGGCGAATATATTAAATGGTGTAGACTGTGTAACTGAAGTGCCGGACGATCGCTGGAATAAGGAACTGTATTTTGATAATAATTCGAATGATGGAGAAATGTCGCCATCCAAGTGGGGTGGTTTCATTCCACGCATCGACTTCGATCCAATGCTATTTGGTATTCCACCACAGTCACTGGCAGCGATTGATCCTACCCAGTTACTGGCACTGCTGGTAGCGAAGCAGGCACTGGACAATGCGGGGTATGGTGGTAAAGAATACAATACGGAAGATGTATCGGTGATCATTGGTGCTGAAGGCGGCACTGACCTGGCCAACAGCTATGGATTCAGGTCTACCTACAGGCAGTACCTGGGTGAGATGCCGGAGGAATTAAAAGCAGTACTGCCCAGGATGACGGAAGATAGTTTTCCAGGGGTACTGGCCAATGTGATCTCTGGCCGTATTACGAACAGGCTGGATCTGGGAGGCCGCAACTATACAGTAGATGCAGCTTGTGCATCTTCGCTGGCAGCCATTGATCTGGCTTGCCAGGAACTGGTATTGGGTAAGTCGGAAATGGTGCTGGCAGGCGCAGCAGACCTGCACAATGGTATCAACGATTACCTGATGTTTAGTAGCACGCATGCATTGTCCAGGAAAGGTCGCTGCGCCACTTTTGACAGTGAAGCGGATGGCATTGCGCTCGGCGAAGGTGTGGCAATGATTGTGCTGAAAAGACTATCTGATGCAAAGAGAGATGGAGATAAAATATATGCTGTGATCAAAGGCGTAGGTGGTAGCAGTGACGGTAAGAGCCTGGGATTGACGGCTCCCCGCAAAGCCGGGCAGGTAAAGGCTCTGGAACGTGCGTATGAGATGAGTGGGATCTCACCTGCAAATGTGGGCCTGGTAGAAGCACACGGTACGGGTACGGTAGTAGGTGATAAGACCGAGATAAGCGCGATCTCTGATATGCTGATCCAGAATGGTGCTGTGATCGGGCAAACATACCTTGGTTCCGTAAAGACACAAATCGGGCATACCAAATGTGCGGCGGGTCTGGCAGGATTGATTAAGGCGGCATTGTCTGTGTATCATGGTATCAAGCCGCCGACCCTGCATATGAAGACCCCGAATAGTTTTTATAACCCCGCCAGTAGTCCCTTCCTGTTCAATGCAGAGGCGGGCTTGTGGCTGGATGATAAACGTACCGCCGGGATCAGTGCATTTGGATTTGGCGGTACGAACTTCCATGCGGTGATAGAAAATGACGCGAGTGTGCAGGATAATAGTACGGCAATGAAGGCATGGCCCGCGGAATTATTTGTATTCAGAGGTAATAGTCAGCCGCTATTAAAAGCGGTGAGCAGCATACTCCAAAACAATGATAGTATATCGCTGAAGGATCTGGCTTATAGCCTGGCAGTATATAGCCAGGAGCCGGTGACCTTGTCTATTGTGGCTAGTGGCCGGGAAGACCTGATGATGAAATTGGATCTGGCACTGGCTGGGGCTACATCTAAGGATATTTATGTGACGGCACCTGTAGAAGGTAAGCTGGCGTTCTTATTCCCGGGTCAGGGTAGTCAGCGCATCAATATGGCGAGAGAGCTGTTTGTGGCCTTTCCGGTCATGCGTCAGTTATTGAAGAAGTACCCGGCTTATGAGAAAGTGCTTTTCCCTCCTGCGGTCTTCAACAATGAGGCGAGTCAGTTGCAGAAAGAACAAATCAAAGATACACGGGTCGCACAACCGGTATTAGGTATCGTGGATCTGGCCATAGCGCAGTTCCTGCAGTCTTTGGGCATTGAGCCTGATATGGTGGCGGGGCATAGTTATGGCGAGCTGCCGGCACTGTGTTTTGCAGGCGCATTTGCTGCCGAACAACTGGTACCGCTGAGTGAACTGCGTGCAAAAGCCATCTTAGGCGGTGTAGCAGATGATAAGGGAATGATGGTAGCGGTGAGCTGTGCGGAGGATGTACTGCAGGCATTTACAGGAGAAGGCACTGGTGTATATCCCGTGAATCATAATTCTCCTGCTCAGTGGGCGCTGGCGGGAAAGACAGCGGACATGGAGGCATTGATGGTGCGACTGAAAGAAGCGAAGATTACTTTCAAACAGATGGAAGTAGCATGTGCATTTCACAGTCCGGTGATAGCAGGAGCGAAAGCGCTGTATGCACAGGCAATAAAGGATGTGGAATTTGCGGCACTGTCAGTTCCGGTATGGTCTAATACCACGGCGCAGTTGTATCCGACACAGCCAGCGGAGATCAGGGATCGATTGGCGGAACATATCGTTCAACCGGTATTGTTTGCAGAAGAGATAGCTCAGATGTATGCTGCAGGAGCACGGCTATTTATTGAGGCCGGGCCGGGCAAGGTACTGAGCAACCTCGCGAAAGCCACTTTAGGGAAAGAAACAATCGTACTGCATACAGAAGATAAAGCACCGAATGCAATTACGCATTTGCTGAACACACTGGCGAAATATATCAGCACAGGCAGAGTAATCAACTTAGAGCAATTATTTGATGGTCGCGATGCACAGGTATTACAGCTGGATAATCCTGCTTTATATAAAAAGAGTGCTACCGTGTGGTTGGTGAACGGGCATATGGCAGTACCTTCTGTAGGCAAGCTGCCGGCGCATGGAGCGATGCCTTTGCTGCAGCCATTGAAGTTAAATATGGGTACAGCCCCTGTTGTTGTGGCTCCTGCCGGCAATGCGGAGCATATGGTGCAGGAGTACCTGAATAGTGTGAAATTGTTAGTGCAGGCGCAGAGAGATGTGATCCTGGGATATCTGGGACACACGCCCGCAGCTATGCCGATAGCTGCTTCATATACCGCTCCTGTAGTATCTTCAGCAGCACCTGCCCCGACTCCAGCTCCCGTGGCAGCACCTGCACCTGCGAAAAAGGATACCAAACGCATACTCATAGAAGTAGTCAGTGAAAAAACAGGTTATCCACATGAAATGCTGGGACTAGAAATGGACATGGAGGCCGACTTGAGTATTGACTCCATCAAGCGGATGGAAATCATTGGTGAGCTCCGCACCAAAATGGGTGGATTCAAATCAAGTGGTAAATCAGAAGAAGCGGTGGTAGAACAGCTGGCCGGGATCAAAACACTGAATGGCCTGCTGCAATGGATCGCTGAGAATGTAGACGCACAGGCATTGCCTGATGCCGGAGGTGTATCGCTGCAACATGCCATTGCACAACAACCTGCTGTGGATATCAAAGAGACGATCCTGCAGATTGTGAGTGAGAAAACGGGGTATCCACAGGAGATGCTGGGATTAGACCTCGATATGGAAGCAGACCTGAGCATCGATTCTATCAAGCGGATGGAAATCATTGGTGAACTGCGTACCCGCCTGGGTGGTTTTGGTGCTGTTAACCAGAGTGATGAATCTGTGGTGGAACAATTAGCGGGTATTAAGACATTGAATGGCCTCTTATCCTGGATCTCAGGGAATATGGCGCAAAAACCGGCAGCTCCGGCTCCTGTAGCCCCGGTGGCCAGCGTTCAGACTTCTGCAACCTGGTCTGAAAGTGAAATCAAAAACATCCTCCTGCTCACGGTGAGTGAGAAAACCGGCTATCCTACTGACATG
The DNA here is from genome assembly GCF_003412465.1 of Chitinophaga silvisoli. Lineage (GTDB taxonomy): Bacteria > Bacteroidota > Bacteroidia > Chitinophagales > Chitinophagaceae > Chitinophaga > Chitinophaga silvisoli. Next base: position 29,582 of record NZ_QTJV01000001.1, on the reverse strand, counting down.
CTGGGTATGGACCTGGATCTTGAAGCTGACCTCAGTATTGATTCTATCAAGCGGATGGAAATACTGGGTGAACTGAAGATAAAGATTGGCAGCTTCTCTCAGAATGGAGAAGATAAAACGGAAGCACTGACTGGCATCAAAACACTGAATGGATTGCTGCGCTGGATTGCTGAAAATGTGGGCAGTACCGCACCCGAGATTCCTGTGTACAACACGGCAAATGCCATGGCAGCAGCTACAGCAGCGAGCCTGTCAAGACTGTGCTTTTCTTTGACCCCTTCTACCTTTGGGCAGGCGGTGTCTATTAAAGATGCGCAGTTTGCCATCATGGATGATGGCAGTACATTGCCCGCTACATTACAAAGTCTGCTCATTGAAAAAGGTGCCAGGGTGACTATTATTAAAGGCGATGAGTCTTTAGACGAATACCAGGGGCTGATCATTCCGGATCTGCTCACTGCTCCCGGCAGACCTAACATCCTGGCAGCATTTGATACTATCAAAAAACTGAATCCTGACAGCGTGAAATGGGTTTACGCCATCTCCGGTGTATTGAATGGTGATGCCAAAGATTTACGCAGTGTACAGGGCTATCCTGGTTTCCTGAAAAGCCTGGACAAGGAATGGGAAACAACCAAGTGCCGCAGCATCACCCTCACCGGCCAGTTCCCTGCCGATCGCATTCCGGGCATGATCATCGATGAGATCCTGCATCCTGATGATCCTGCAGAAGTGATCTATCACAATGGCAGCAGGCATACTTACAACCTGATTCCTTCCCAGTTGCCGGTGGGCGATACTTCGCAGTTACAACTGGATAAAAACAGTGTGGTACTGGTATTAGGCGGTGCACAGGGTATCACGGCAGAACTCATGATCCGCTTTGCAAAAGACTATCCTTGTAACTATATCCTGGTAGGCCGCTCAGCTGACCCGCGCAATACAGTGCCTTCACAATATGCATCCTTAAATAGCAAAGATGCTATCAGGAAACAACTGATTGCCGAAGGCCAAATTACCAAACCCGCGGAGATAGAGAAGAAGGCTTCAGAGATTCACAAGGCGAACCAGATATTAAGTACCATTCGTTCGCTGGAAAAAAATGGAGCAGCGGTTAGTTACCGCTCGCTTGACCTGCGCAATGAACAGGAGATCAGTCACCTCATTACCCAGGTATACAAAGACTATGGCCGTATTGACGGTGTGGTACATGGTGCCGGTTTACTGGAGGATAAACTCTTCCAGCAAAAGACGACCGAATCATTTGAACGTGTGTTCACCACCAAGGTGACACCGCTCAGAATACTGGCAGAACAGCTTCGTCCGGATGTACAGTTTGTGATCTTCTTCAGTAGCGTGGCTTCTGTATATGGCAACCGTGGTCAGACCGACTATGCTGCTGCCAATAGTGTGATGGACCGATATGCATGGGAACTGCGTAATACCATCAAAGGCAAGGTGACGGCCATTAACTGGGGTCCATGGAAGGGCACCGGCATGGTATCGCCTGCGCTGGAAAGGGAGTATGAGCGCAGGGGCATTGCCCTCATTCCTTTGCAGGAAGGCATGGAGCACTTTGTGAATGAGCTGAAATATGGCAATGAGAGTCAGGTACTGATCATGGCTTAACCTTTAAAATCGTCCGCAGATATGAATGTAGCAATCATAGGGATGTCCGGTATCTTCCCCGGTGCGGGCAATATCCAGGCTTTCTGGCAAAATATAATTCAGAAAAAAGACGCAATACAGGCGGTGCCTGAAAACAGGCTGGATGCCACCTTCTTCGATACAGAGACAATAGCGGTAGACCGTTTTTATTGTCGCAAAGGAGGCTTCATCGATGAATACGCCAGTTTTGATCCTATTCGTTTCGGCATACTGCCACTGGCGGTAGAGGGTACAGAACCAGAGCAGTTGCTTACCCTGGCCCTTGCCCAGCAGGCATTGCAGGATGCAGGTGTGTTGGATAAGAATATCTCTTTTGAGAAAACAGGTATCATCATCGGGAAAGGGAATTATCCCGGTCCCGGTGCTACCAGGGCGATTGAGATCGTGCGTACGGGAGAGCAGATAGTACAGGTACTGCAAACATTATTACCACAGCTCTCCGGCACCGATCTTGAAAAAGTAAAGAAAGAGTTCCAGCAAAAGAAAGGACGTTTTGGCCCGGATACGGCCATGGGCCTTATTCCGAACCTGGTTGCCTCGCTGGTAGCGAATCGCCTGAACCTGGGCGGCGTAGCCTATACACTGGATGCAGCCTGCGCCAGTTCGCTGCTGGCAGTAGATCATGCCATCCAGGAACTCAGCACCGGCCGGGCAGATATGATCATTGCAGGTGGTGTACATGTATCGCAGAATGCACCATTCTGGAGCATCTTCACACAATTGGGTGCATTGTCACGCCGGCAACAGATAAGGCCATTCGATCAGCAGGCAGATGGATTACTGATAGGTGAAGGATGTGGATTTGTGGTGCTGAAGAAACTGGATGATGCTATTCGCGACAACGACCGGGTGTATGCCGTGATCAAGGGAAGCGGCATCTCCAGCGATGGTGCAGGTACCAGTGTAATGAGTCCTTCCGTAAAAGGGCAGTCCATTGCCATCAGGCAGGCCTGGGAGCGTGCAGGAATCGGACTTGACGAAATCGGCTACATCGAAGCCCATGGTACAGGTACGCCATTAGGCGATAAAACAGAGTTAGAAACACTGGCAACTGTGTTTGGTCAGCATAGCCAAAAAGCAGGCATTGGTTCCGTAAAATCAATGATTGGCCATGCCATGCCGGCAGCAGGTATGGCGGGATTGATCAAGACTGCACTGGCATTGTATCACAATACCCTGCCTCCTACCCTTCACTGTGAAGAACCGGTGGCAGCCATGCAAAATACCCGCTTTGCCCCTGTGCAGGAAGCGACTGACTGGCAGGCTACCGGCTTGCCACTGCGTGCAGGCGTGAATGCATTTGGTTTTGGTGGTATCAATGCACACCTGGTAGTAGAAGGGTTTAAGAATGTGCCGAAAGGCGTATTTAATGGCTTTAGTCCGGCGAACGTGGTTTTGCTTGCCAGGAAAAGTGCAGATGCTTTGATCCGTGCATTGGAAAATAATGAAACCGATCCGGGTCAGGGAGATTATCGCATTGCACTCTTTGACCCTTCTCCTGACAGGATTAAAAAAGCGGTAAAGATCGTGGGGAGGAATACTCCCTGGAGAAATAAGCAGGATATCTGGTTCACCAATGAACCATTAATTACAAGAGGCGGGAAAGTGGCGTTTTTATTCCCGGGTCTGGATGGTTTAGGTGGTGGAGAAGTGGATAGCGTAGCTACTCATTTCAAATTAGCAGGTACGCATACCGCTAATAAAGACAATGTGTATGAATCAGCACTTACCCTGCTGGAAAGGAGCCGGATCATAGATACTGCATTGAAGCAAATGGGGATCCGCCCTGACCTGAATGCAGGGCATAGTATGGGTGAATGGCTGGCCGGCCGCTCTGCGGGTATGGCGACAGAAGCGTCTATTCTTGAAATATTACAGGACCTGAATCCACAGGCATTAGAAACAGAAAATGCGAAATTCCTTGTAACCGGTGTTGGCTACGACCAACTCCTTCCTTTACTGGAAGGCAGGCAGGACATCTATTTGTCTATGGACAACTGTCCGCAACAAGCCATTCTTTGCGGCACAGATGCAGCAGTGGCAGATTTTATCGAAGTACTGAAAGCAAAGCAGATCTTCCACCAGATCCTGCCTTTTCAGTCGGGTTTCCACTCTCCTTTTGTAGCGAAGAAAACGGATGTATTGCTGGCAGGGATCAGCAAGATCCAGTGGCTGAAACCGGAGATTCCTTTCTGGTCGGCGACTACCCTGGATTTATATCCGGATACTTATGAGGCCATCAGGGATTTGAGTGTGGATCATTTGATCAAGCCGGTACGATTCAGGGAATTGACACAGAAACTCTACGAGCAGGAAAATGTACGCGTGTTTATCCAGGCAGGTGCAGGTGGCCTGATTGGCTTTGTAGATGATACCCTGAAAGGGAAAGCATATAGTGCCATTGCGGCGAATGTACCTACACGGGGTGGATTGGATCAGCTGCAACGGGTGATGGCTGCACTGTTTGTAGAAGGTAAGGAAGTGAACCTGGGGTTCCTGGGCATTACTCCGAAAGGGAAAACCAGCATGCCGCTGCAATTGGGTTCTCCCTTTGTGAAGGAGCTGGAGAGCCTGAAAGGTTTGGCGGCACCTGCTATCAAACCAGCTTTTCCATCGCCTGCGCGGAAACCCGTTTTACAGGCATTCCTGCAGAATGTAGATGAGATCACAGCAATCCAGGATGAAATCATTGCACTCTTCAATGATCCCATCTCCGTACAACCTATTACTCACACACTGAATATCTCCCTGGAAAATACTCCTTACCTCATCGACCATGCATTGGTAAAGCAAAAACCGGGATGGCCCATTAAAGAGGATATGGACCCCGTAATACCGATGACGATGATCTTTGAGCTATTCGGCGACATCGCCCGTGAAAATGGTCAAAACAGGGCTGTAAAACGCATTTACAATATACAGGTGTTCCAATGGATGAACGTCTCCTCTCCTTTTAAAGAAACCATCAGTGGAAAATGGGAGGGGAATGACACTGTTCACCTGGACTTACCCAATTATGCAAATGCAACGGTGCAGCTGACAAAGCAGTTTCCGACAGCACCTGCAAAAGATTTCTCTATTGGGGCTTCACTTGGCAATGAGTTGTATAAAACACCTGAGCAAATTTATGAGCGTCACATGTTCCATGGTCCCGCCTACCAGGGTATCAGGAAAATTGTGCACATGGGCGAAAAAGGCATCACCGGGATTATAGAAAGCAGCACAGGAAAAGGTTCCTTATTAGACAATGCCGGGCAGCTCTTTGGGCTCTGGTTGCAACTGGTCTTAACAAAAGACAGGATCGCCTTCCCTGTCAGGATTCATGAAATTGCTTTCTATGGCGATATGCAGGATCAGTCGGGCAGTTTCGAATGTACCTGTAAGCTCACTGAGCTGAATGATGAATTTGCCACAGCTGATTTTGTCATTAAAAAAGCAGGGCAAATCTGGGCGATTGTGATAGGCTGGCAAAACAGGAGGCTGGAAATAGACGAAGCCCTGTGGCAGATCTCCATGTCACCCTTGCAAAACAAACTGGCAAAGGAGATTGCACCCGGTGTATTCACTTTCCACAATGCTTACCAGCGGGTAGTATCATGGGATTTTATTCAGAAGCGCTATCTCAACCAGGCAGAGAAAGCTTTTGTAAAAGGCTTATTGCCGATGAAGCGCAAAGAAAGAATCATCAGCCGGGTGGCGGCCAAAGACGCTGTAAGGGCCGTATTGCAACATCACTGCTTCCCGATAGAATTTGAGATCAAAAACAATGCTAACGGTGCCCCTTATGTAGCAGGTGTAGAAGGCATTCATGTATCCATTGCACACAAAGGCATGGAAGCAGTCGCCATCGCACGCTACCAGCAGGCTGTGGGCATTGACATAGAAGAGATCAAACCACAGGGCGCCGGCTTTTGTGAGCTGGTATTTAATGACACGGAGCTTGCACTGCTGCCTGTCACGGACCGCGACGAATGGATCATCCGCGCCTGGGTAGCGAAAGAAGCCTATGGCAAATACCTGGGCAAAGGGCTCCAGGGCAATCCTAAAAGATATACCATTACCGCTATCAGTGGCGATGAGTTACGTATCAACGACATCAACATTAAGACAATCAAACACAACAACTTTATAATCGGATGGACGCTATAGCTACACACAAACTGAACAGCGAAGAAATCTTCGCCCTGCTGAAACAATTCATTACCGAGGTAATCGGAGAAGAATTCGTAGAAGACATGGATATCTCTAAGGAAAGCTCTTTCACCAGAGATCTGGAAATGGACAGCATTGAGATCGTGTCCTTTTCTGAGAAGGTGAAGAGCCACTTTGGCGAGCACGTAGATTTTACAGGATGGCTCTCCGGCATGGACCTCGACCAGCTGATCAATTTAAAGCTGGGTGACATTATTAAATACATTGAACAATGCCAGTAATCAAAATTAATCACACCTCCGTTCATGTCCAGGAAATGAACAAAGGAGCGAAGGAAACCATTTTGCTGATACACGGAATGTTCAGCAACCTGTCCGTCTATTATTTCAACATCGCCCCAATTCTGGCAAAGCAATTTCATGTAGTCATGTATGACCTGAAGAGTCATGGCATGAGTGGTAAGGAGAAAAACGGATATGACCTGAACTCCCTTACGGACGATCTGTTAGCCCTGATGGAAACCTTAGAACTCAAAGCTGTACACCTGGTAGGCTATAGCTTCGGCGGGCTTGTAGCCCTGCGCATGGCGAGCCGCTTCCCCGGCAGGGTGAAGAAACTTGCGGTGATTGAAGCTCCCGACCCAGGCGAAAATGAAAGGCTGGGTATCATGGATATGTACAGCAAAGAATTTCTGATAGACTACATCAACAACTTCACCGACACCACCAAATTCAGGATGGGCAAGCGACAGCTGGAGAAAAACCATCGCATGTACGAGTACCTGTTCAACGAGACCTCCATCAAATCGGACCTGAGCAAAGAGCGTGGCTTCTTCTCAGGAAAAGAGATCGGGTATATCAAACAGGATACCCTGCTGCTCTATGGCAAAGACTCAGACTGTGTACCCTCCGGACAAACATTATATGACAGACTCACCCGTTCTAAAATTGCCTTACTGAACGGGGACCACAACCTGCCGCTACAACAGCCGGAAGAAACGGCCATACGCTTAAAAGATTTTTTCGAAGGATGGCAGAGCAAATTCAGACAAATCAATAATAAAATATGGCAAGGTTTGCGTTTATAGTTCCTCCCTTACATGGGCATGTGAACCCAACATTGAGCCTCGGTGCTGAATTATTGACAAGAGGGCACGAAGTAGGCTGGATCACGCTGGATCCCTCACTGGGCAACAGATTGCCTGCAGGTGGCCAGTTATTGCTGGCAGAATACGATCAGGATAGCGAAGCCTATCTGGATCAGATCACTAAAAAAAATGTATCAGGTATTGAAAGTATCAAATTCCTCTACGAAGAGGTACTAATCCCCCTGAACAGGTTCATGTACGAAGGAATCAATACCCTCCTCGATCGCTTTAAACCTGATGTGGTGATCAATGACCACCAGCTCTTTACCGGTGCCATTGCAGCTTACAACAGGCATATGCCATATGCTACTTCCGTGACTGCACCGGCAGCCATCAAGATGGTGGAAGATCTGCCCGGCGTGCATGACTGGGAGGTTAAGCAGATCGTAGGATTACAACAGGAACTTGGCGTACCCGGGAATGACGCGATAGTTCTTTCTGAAAAACTTACACTGGTATATACTTCAAAGGATTTCTTCGGTTATATGGATACGCCTGATCACTATAAGTTCATTGGCCCTGTATTCAACAACCGGCATACACCACCTCCTTTCAACTGGGAAAAGCTATCGCAGATGGGAACCGATCCCAGGATCCTCGTCTCGATTGGCACCACATTCGACCATGCTTACAAGAAAGAATTCTTCAGCAAGGTCATAGATGCTTTTGCAAACGAAGCAGTGACAGTGATTGTTGTATCTGATGAAGACCTCTTTGAGCACTGGCCTTCAAACTTCATTGTACAAAGCAGGGTACCACAACTGGATCTGCTGCCTCACCTGGATGGCGTAGTTTGTCATGGTGGACACAACACCGTGTGCGAAACGCTTTCACATGGATTGCCACTGGTAGTGATTCCTATTGCGTATGATCAGTCGCACGTAGCAGGCCAGGTTACACAGGCAGAGAGTGGTGTACGCCTGAATTTTAAACGATTCAAAGCACCTCATCTTCGTGAAGCAGTATGGGAGATCCTGAGGAACCCTGTGTATAAACAAGCCGCACAGCGCATCCAGGATTCCTTTGAGCGCTCCGGTGGTGCCGCTACGGCAGCTGATTTGCTGGAAGACCTGGCACCCGTAATACCTCCATATGGCATGACCATGAGTCAGGCATTTTACCGCAACAAAGTCTATTAATCTATATTAAACCACTATCCTATGTCTAAATTCATGTTTGTAGTACCGCCCTTCTTCGGGCATATCAGTCCAACGCTCAGTGTAGGCAGCAGCCTGATTGCCAAAGGACATGAAGTGATATGGGTAGGATTGAAAGAACTGGCTCCTGAGCATATTCCTGCGGGAGGGAAGTTCATCGTACCACATCCGGAACTGGCGGAATACCAGACCGCTATCCATCATATCTTACAAAAGCAGGATGAGGGGCCTAAACTATCTGGTGTAGAGACCCTGAAGCTGGCGCTGGAAGAGACCTACCTCCCCTTCTGCCGGATCATGATCAATGGTGTGAACAGGGTGGCTGATGAGTTTCAACCGGATGTGATTGTGAGTGATTGTATCACATTTGCAGGTGCTATCTGTGCCTATCAGAAAGATATTCCCTGCGTGACCACAACTCCCGTTCCCCCTGATGTAACGGCCGATAGCATGAACTCTCCAAAGATCTTCGAATGGCAGCAGAACCTGATCAAAGGCCTGCATCATGAGATGGGTATTTACTCAGGTGAGTTTGCCATTCATTCAAGAGAAATGAATATCGTGTTCACATCCGAAGAGTTTTCAGGGTGTAAGGATCCCTTGCCACATATGCGTTTTGTAGGTCCTGTAAAGGGCAGACCGAATAATACACCTTTTGACTGGGATCGTTTATCAAGAGCTATCGGACCGAAGGTATTTGTATCATTAGGCACTTTATTGGTAGATATCAGGAAGGAATTCTTTGGCAAGCTGATCGCAGCTTTTGCAGATGAACCACTGACGATAATAGCTGCAACGGATCCGGCGATCTTCCCTGAATGGCCAGACAACTTCATTGTACAGGGTTATGTACCACAAACACAATTGATGCCGCATATGGATGCGGTAATCTGCCATGGAGGTTTCAATACTGTGAACGATGCCTTCCTGAACGGATTGCCCATGCTCATTACTCCCATTGCATACGATCATTTTCATACGGCTTCACTCATTGAGAATGCGGGCTGCGGTATCAAGCTACGCTACAAGCGGCTACGGGTCAGCGATCTGCGCGACTCGATGTGGGAGGTATTGCAAAATGAAAAATACAGACAAGGCGCACAGCACATCAGGGATACATTCATTCAGGCCGGAGGAAACGATAAAGCGGTAGAACTCTTAGAAACTTTTGCACAACGCACTAAAGCAAGGTTAACTGCATGAAAAGAAAATTACTCTTTCCCGAAAGACTGATGTTGGGAGATGGCAACACACCTTTCAATGTCGTATCTACCATCCGCATCAAAGGCACAATTTCAGAAGAGAACCTGGTACATGCACTGGCTTGTATTCAGGCCAAGCATCCTTTGCTCAGGGCGAGTATTGTTGATGATCACTATGTGGTACAGGAAACGGCACCTGTGATTCCAATGAAGATTGTTCACAGCACGGACTGGATTACAGTTACGTTAGCAGAACTCGCACTGCCTTTTGACACCACGACTGCACCATTGGCAAGGGTGACCTGGATCAGGGCTGTAGGGTACTGTGACCTGGTGCTTGCCCTCCATCACTGTCTCTGCGATGGTGGCGGCAGGTGGGCATTGATCAAAGAAATTGTTGCCCTGCTGGATAATCCGGCTAAAGATATTGGCATTCATCGTTCCTTACTGACACTTGAAGATATTATTCCTGCTGCACAACGTAAAGGCTGGCCATTATTCAAGGCCAGGTTTACAGGCGGCATTATAAAATATGGCTGCAAGCTAATGGCTGCGCTGGTTTCAACAAAAGGGAAGTCAAAGACCAACCGTGAAAAAGACTATTTATTGCACTGGAAACTGGATGCGGAAACGACTTCCACCCTCATACGGCAATGTAATGCCATGGGGGTAACGGTGAATACGGCACTCTGCGTAGCGCTGGCCGCTGCTTTCAAAAGGGTAAAAGGTGATCAGGGAGCGGCGAAGGTAACCTGTCCTGTAGATATCAGGAAGTATGTACCGGCTATTACCAAAGATTCCATCTTTGCGGTAGGTCTTTCTATCACGCTGGAAATCCTGGATGATCACACCAAGCCATTCTGGACAAGGGTACAGTTGCTGCAACCTATTGCTACAGAAAAACAAAAACGACTCAATACTTCCATGCTCCAGGCACTGGAATATGCACACTCCGCTATTCCCCACATGATCAGGTTCCTGACTTATGGAAAGCTCAATTACAACCTGATGTTTTCCAACATGGGCAAACTGGACATTGAGGAGCACTGGAATACCTTTGATATCGATACGGTATTTAGTCCAGCTGTGATTGGGCCTTTCGCCAATCCGAATACGGTTTTGACCAGTACTTTCAAAGGGCAGATGGATTTCACGTTTATATCTAATGACGACTTTTTAGCTGAAGAAGATGCGCTGGCTATTAAGAAGGCTTTCCTGCAAATATTAAAAGAAGTGCTGCCCAGCACCACACCAATTTTAACCGTATGAACAGAAAACTAACTGTTGGAGAGAGGGTCATGTACGTATCCTCTGAGGCACCTGTGAATTGTATCTTTCCTGTAAAGATAAAAGGGCAGATTAACAGGGAAAGGTTGGAACAGGCCCTGCTGAAATTGCAGCAGAAACATCCGCTGCTAAGGGTGGTAATCCGGGAAGATGAAAAGGGCGCGCCTTATTATGTGACTGATACGCAAATCGCGCCGATTCCTATTGATATACGGGAACGCTATACTAATGACGACTGGCAGCAGGTGAGTGTAGATGAATGGTATAAACCATTCCAGGTGTCGAAGGGGCCACTGGCCAGGGTAGTCTGGTTAAAGTCTGACAGCGTGTCGGAGTTACTTTTGGTTTGTCCACATTGTATTTGTGATGGCAGTTCTATCCTGACTTTGCTACGCGAAATGCTAATGGTATTGGATAATCCATTATTGGAATTAACACCTTATCCATCCTTTGAGGCGATTGAAGATTTATTGCCGGCGGCTTTGCTGGCGAATAAGAAATTTAAGCTCCGGGCAACGGTGATTGGGAAAATAGCGGGAGCGGTATTGTGGTTTAAAACACGAGGATTAAAGCCTGTCACAAGCAGGGGGTATTTATTGAACTGGAAGCTGAGTCAGGAATTGAGTTCTACCCTGGTACATCGATGTAAGGAAGAAGGAACTTCTCTTTTTGCAGCGATATCCGTTGCTTTCCTGGAGGCTTTCAGGCAGGTGAGGCCATCGGCTGCGCATAATAAGCTTATTTGCCCGGTGGATATCAGGCGATTTGTGCCGGAGATTGGGTCCGATGAATTGTTTGCTTTTGCACCGATAGTTGAGTTGTGTGCAGATCTCAGTGCATTGACAGACTTCTGGTCCAAGACCCGGAGTTTTAAGAATGACCTGACGGCGAAGATCGATAAGATCAACATTCACGAGTTGTTATATATGGGGGAACACTTTCATGGTTCGCTGCCACGAATGGTGACATTTCTCAAAACGACAGATGGTACGCATGATGTAACGTTGTCCAACATGGGAAAATTGCAGCTACCGGAAAGTTTTGAAACGTTTGAGCTGGAGACGGTGTATAGCCCGAGTGCCGGTTTCCCCTGGCGCAATCCGAATACATTAGTCGCTTCTACCTACAAGGGTCTGCTTGATTTTACATTTATTTCCAACGAGGCTTTCCTCCCTGAAAGTGATGCCCGTGCGATACAAATGAAGGCGATAGCTATCCTTCAGGAGAAAAGCCGTATAAAACAAACCTATGGGGTCCAGGGATAAGCTGCTAAAGGTATTCACACGTAAGCAATTATATATCTATTTCATCACCAACCTGCTGATTAATGCGATTGTACCTTATTTCGGGTTTGAGGACAGGCATGCAGTGAGTTTATTTCATGGGGCGCATTCTATGGCGCGTTTCCTGATTCCCATGTCGGTATTTGTGCCTTTTGGCATCACGTTCGACATATTAAAGAAATGCATCACCTTTTCAGAGAAAAACGGGCTGACACCTTTGTTTCCCCAAGGCTATCCACGGATACCGTTTATGTTGAAACTGGCCGGTGTGAATGCTTTGGCTACGGTAGTGCTGGTGGCGGGTGTCATGTGGATCGTGCATGTGAGTATGCCGGCGGGCTATAGTTTTGAGGGGAGCTGGCTGGCACTTATTTCGGGGGGTATAGCGGGTGGACTGGCAATACTATTTACCTGGTTGCCGCTATATGTAGTGAAAAAACTGCCGTCTGCGTAATATTACATAATTTAGTGACTGTGATGCCCGTTATTAACCCGATAGCGGTCGTTGCTATCATTAAATTCACATGGATGAAAAGGTTTCTAGCATTTTTCATGCTCCTGCTCCCCATAGCACTGAGCGCACAGACAAAACTTTCCGCTAATATAGCAGAGGACTTTTCCAATAGGGTAGCTGAACGTTATCAGCAAAAGAATCATCAGGCCGAGCTTTTCATTGCCGACCAGCTTTCCAAAAGCGGTACCGGCGGGTTGGATATTGATAAGACGATGACCGATCTGAAAAGTGATCCGGCAGCATTGGATGAATCCCTGAAGTTTTTGTACCAGTATAACGATTGTAACCGTCAGACCCTGATCGCATATCTCCGTGAGATGGGAGTACTGAGTGGCAGTGTGTATCCACTGGCGACTTATACTGTGAATAAGTATAAGAATGAAAGTAAGGCGCTGATTGAAGAAAAGGCGACTATCATCAAGATGGGTACCATGCCGGTAGCTGCGGCAACGCCACAGCCTATTCCGGCAAAGAAACCGGCTACGAAAAAACTGACTGAAGAAGAAGCGACAACGACTTCTTATGATAATACGCCTACAGCGGCATCAGCCGGGGTAAAAGAACCCGGCGACACTACAGCCGGGGCTACAACTACTGCGGCATCCGGGGATGATTATAACTGGGATGTACGTACACTGTTTAAACTTCGTACTCCACAGGAACTGGAAAACCTGTACGGGAAGGAGAATGTAGTGTACCGTGGTACGACGGACCTGGCAGGCAACGATGCAGGCAATGCCTACTTTGTATTCCCTGATACTGACAATGAGATGCAGGTGATCTTTGACGGTGATAAGAGTCCAACCATTACTTTTACGAAGCCGCATTCTAAGTGGAAGTCTCCATTTGGGATTAAGGTAGGTGATCCTTTGGATAAGGTGGTGAAAGTAAATGGCCGTGATTTTAAGATCAATGGTTTTGAGTGGACAGATGGCGGGATTGTGAATAGCTGGGAAGGTGGATCAATTGCAGGAAAGGGTGTGTTGGTGTTGTTTAAGGCGAATAACTCAGGGGATCCGGGTATGTATGATAAGGTGACGGGAGACAAGAAAGTGAAGACGGATATGGGGGTATTAAAGAAGCTGGAAGTGGTTGTAGATAAGATAGAATTTAAGAGTAATTAATAAAAGTCAGCGGCCCTCCTTACGGAGGGCCTTTTTTATACTAACAGGTTATTATCAACCGCATATTTTATTAACATGGCAGTGTTTTTGACTTCCAGTTTGGCCAGCAGGTTCTTCCGGTGACTATTCACCGTATCAGCACTAATAAACAATTTCTCCGCTATTTCAGGATTTGTATTCCCTTCAGCTATCAGCGACAGCACTTCTTTCTCCCGGCGTGTCAGGTGATGCTTTTTCCCCTCTCCCAATAACTGGTTCACGCCCGGGGAAAAATAAGTGCCTCCTAGATGCGCTGTATGAATTGCCTCCAGCAATTCCTCCCTGTCCGCGTCCTTCATTACATACCCACTGGCTCCGTGGGCCATCATTTCAGTTATATACTTCACATCCCTGCAGGAACTCAATGCAAGTACCTGGACTTGCGGATATTCAACTTTTATAGCGGCACACAAATCCAGCCCATCGATATCAGGCAGGCACACATCAGTAAGGATCACATCAATAGCATGTGTTGAAAGGAAGTTCAGGCAACTCGTACCATTGCGGGCTTGTCCGGCGACGATGATGTCGGGTGCGCCCTTTAGCAATGCACGCAGCCCTTCCAGGATCAATGGATGATTATCCACAAAATACAGGCGGATCATGGGTTTCTCAATTATATAATTTACTAATTCCTAGGAAAGCAGGATACACCTATCCCAGGCTGGGTCCGTATCCTTGTCCACAGCGGCTATCAGGGCTAGTCCTACGCCGGCTATGCCTTCCAGGATTCCTTCCTTTATTTCGTATTTTCCATCGGCATAAAATCCTAAGCCGGCAGGGCTCTCATAAAGTTCAATAGTATGTTGTAACCATTTTTCGGCTCCCTGTCTCAGGAGGGAGTCCTTTGTATGAAGATACGCTCTGTTGAAGATATGTGCAATACCTGCACTTCCATGACAAATACAGGTGTCGTGCACCATGCCATTCTGAACATTCCTGTTTTGTATACTATGGGCCAGGATTTCGTAGGCCTTGTCGGCATATCCGCCATTTAACAGCGTCATGGCCACCGGCAGATCACCATAACACCAGCCCATACGGCTATGCCTGGCAGTGAGTGCGACTCCTTCCTTGTTCACAAGTGTGGGATATATGGAGGAAGATCCGGCCGGATTGCTTACTGACAGCATCCAGTCCAGACTTTTTTCTACTAAATGACCGGTGTCGATTCCCTTTGCTTTTATCCTGGATAAAATGGTTGTGATCGCAGGCATACCATGTGCTATGCCTAAATTGTAGCAAGGCTCATCAGGCAGGGAAGGTACTGATTGCCGGGAGAAACGGTCTTCCCAGCTGATACCCTGTGGGAGATGGGTAGCGGCAGCTTGCAATGCGGTAACCACCTGTGAGAGCCAGGGGCTGGGTGATTCTTTTTCTAAAAAATATACAGCGATACCCAGTCCTTCGTGCAGGAAATCGTATTGCCGGTTATTCAGGTCTGCAATCATTTGTTGGCCCAGTAGTGCATCCACATCGGAAAAAATCTCTTCCATATCTCCATCTACAAAGCCCTGGTTCATGAGGTGCTGAATGCACCATACCATGCCGGCTATACCATTGCAATGAGAAGGCAGCAATTCGCCGGATGACATGGCATCCATACTGTTGAGTACGAGTTCATGGACTTTTTCGAGGTATTTTTCTTTTCCGGTGAGTTGGTAGTAGTAAGCGTAGAATAATGCACAACCCGTGTGCCCGCCCAATAATCCGGGCTGATGGTCTGTTTTGAGGAGTTGATCCAGCTGCTGGCTGATGTCTTTCAGGATATGGGTTACTCTTTTCTGGTACATAGGCCTAAGCTACGAAAAGGGGCTCACTTTACGGCAAGCCCCTTTTCTAATACTCAATATCTGCAAGAGTCGATACTGCAGATAGACAGAACCTGGCTGGCATTGTTAGTGCAAACCGCAAATGATACGGTGGCAGCCTTGTCCTGTTTAGTGCCTTGCAGTGAAGCGATTTTCACTTTACCTAAGTTCAATTTTTTGGTGGATTGTTTTTTCATGAGATTTTATTTTGAGGGTGATTTAAATTGTTGGCGTGCATTTTCTAAAACTGCAGCCGGTGACGAGTGTAGGCTTCTTGTCTTCAAATTGCTGGGCTTTCAGGTTCGCAATACGGATCTTGCCGAGGGAGAGCTTTTTAGCGCTTTGCTTTTTCATGGTTAATAGAATTTATTTTAAGTTAAATAGAAAATATCCACAGGCAGGGTGATTTTCACAACTTGTTGTCCAGTTGAAGAAATTTCCCCCTTTCAGGGTATCTTGCAGGCAAGACAATAATGTTATCTTACTATACTTAGCCCATCCTATATGATCACCGTCAAGGACTTTTATTTAGTACGCACACCATTACAGTCAATCCAGTTCTTAGATCAGTTTGAGCAAATTGATATGGCAGCCTTACCTGCCAGGCTGCAATCGCTGTTTCAGGATCCGGCTATGCAGGAGGCGATTTACATTGCATCGCCGGAGTTGTACCAGGAGCTTATGAAGTGGTTGCAGGGTGGTGCGGGTAGTGAGAAAATGTGTATGGCGCTGTATAGGTATGTGCTGAGAATGAGTACCCGTTGTACTCCTTATGGACTATTCGCGGGCTGTGCCACCGGGCACTATGCTGCCTCTACGGCTATCGAAATCGGTCAGGAGCATAAAAAACATTGCCGGCTGGATATGAATTATGTGGCAGAGCTGGCAGCCATGATCGCCCAATTGCCAGCGTTAAAGGTTCAATTACGGTATTTCCCTAACAATTCTATTTACCCGGTAGCTGATACTTTCCGATATGCTGGGTTTACAGTTAAGAATAAATTCAGGAACTATGAGCTGGCGGCGGTGAGCAGGACCCCTTACCTGGAAACCTTGTTGGCTGTCGCCCGGGATGGCGCTACCATTGCAGAACTTTGTGCTGCCATTGTGGATGAAGAGATTACGGAAGAAGATGCGAGGGAATTTATTGATGAGCTGATCATCAACCAACTATTGGTGAGTGAACTGGAACCTACGGTGACCGGCGAGGAATTTTTCTCTTACTTATTAAAGCGCTTATCCACATTATCAGGTACGGGGGCTATTGCAGCAACCCTGGCACAGATCCAACAATTATTATCTGATACCACTACAGGTGTGGATAAGTACCTGCGCACACATGCTTTGGTACAGGAATTATTGCCTGATACCAAGAGTAAAGACCTGGTGCAGACGGATTTGTTTTTAGCAACTACACAGAATACGATCAGTGCTACTTTGATCAGGGATTTGCAGGACCAGGTATTGCCTTTGTGGAAAATGGCGAGACCGAATACCAATACAGATATGAGCAACTTCATGAACCGCTTCAGAGAGCGGTATGAAGAGCAGGAAGTATCGCTGGCACTGGCATTGGATAACGAAGCTGGTATTGGATATGGCAATAGTCAGTCGGATCATACTCCATTGATTGATGACCTGGTAATTCAGAATAACGAGGAGCAGACAAATCTTCAATGGAGTCAGCTGCGGAGTTTTCAGCTGGAGAAACTGCACCTTTGTATGCAACAAGGCAAGACCTCTTTAGAGTTGACAGATGCTGATCTGGAAACCCTGAAAAGCCCTGTACCAGTAGTATTGCCATCGAGTATGTACCTGATGGGAAGTTTACATGGCAGCAGTGCAGAAACGATAGATGGCGGGGAATATTTGTTTGAATTTAATGGCTTCAGCGGACCTTCTTCTGCTAATTTGCTGGGGAGATTTTGTCATGGAGATGCACAGTTGTTGGCCCATGTAAAAGAGTGCTTACGAGAGGAAGAACAACAGGATCCTGATGTGATCTATGCAGAAGTCGTGCATCTGCCCGAAGCCAGAACTGGCAATATCCTTCTACGACCTCAATTGAGAGAATATGAAATCGTGTACCTCGGCAATGGCAGCGTGGCTCCGGACAAGCAATTTCCTATTACAGATCTGATGGTCAGTATTCGTCAGAATAAAATCGTTTTACGCTCCAGGCGTTATAATAAACGGGTCATTCCAAGGCTTAGCACGGCACATAACTTTGCCAGGAATAGTCTGCCTGTCTACCATTTCCTTTGCGATCTGCAATCACATACTGTGACCGGCTGGCAATGGCACTTGCCGGTACAACCTGCGTTTTTACCAAGGGTGACCTATAAAAAAATCGTGCTCGGAAAAGCGACCTGGCATTTACAGAAAGGAGATGATTTAAAAGCGCTGCAACTGCCACGTTACATTACCATTATGGAGGGTGACAATGAACTGTATATAGATCTGCAGAACCAGGTGAGTGTAAAACTGCTGCAATCCATGCTGGAGAAGAAAGAGAAACTAACAGTACAGGAAGTGATCGGAACACCTGATCAATGCTGGATTAAAGGTGTTGGTGGAAGATTTACCAATGAAGTGATCATTCCTTTTGCGAATAAAGTTAGTGCCTCTGCATCCGTAGAGGCCATAACCCGGGAACCGGTACGTAGGTTCATAACTGGTAGTGAATGGCTTTATATTAAACTATATGGGGGCAGCAAAACTTCAGAAGACGTGCTTACCTCAGTAATAGCACCACTGATTGCACATGTGGAAGCTGCGCAACTGGTGGATAAATGGTTCTTTATCAGGTTCAATGACCCGGACCACCATATCCGCCTGCGTTTTCATAATAGCAGTGATCCCACCTTCTGGCAACAAATCCTGCATTTGCTGTATGAACAACTCGGACAGTATCAGAAGCAGGAACTAATATATAAAGTACAGACGGATACTTATGTGCGGGAAATAGAAAGGTATGGTGCTGAAACTATGGAGTTCAGTGAGCAGGTATTTCATGCTGATAGTAAGGCTGTATTGAACTGTATTTGTCAGCTGGAAGGTGAAGACGGTGAACGATATAGATGGCTGCTGGCTGCGAGAGGTGTGGATGTGTTATTACAGGACTTCGGGTTTGACCTGGCGGGGAGAGCAGCGATCATGAAAGTGATCAGAGAAGGTTTCTTCAGGGAGTTTGGTGGTTCACAGGATTTACAGACACAGTTGAATAGTAAGTATAGACAAGAAATGCGGCAGTTGAGTAGTTTTCTCGATCCCAGGCAGGATGGAGAAAATGGTATTGAGGGATTGTTCGATGAGCGCTCTGCTTTTATCAGGGCAACAGTTCCTCCAGGCATTCCTGCAGACTATTTACTGCCTAGTTATATCCACATGTTTTTGAACAGGATCTTATTAACAGGACAGCGTAAGCATGAGTTGGTCTTATACCACTTTCTGAGTAAATATTATGATTCGCAACTGGCGATTCAGAAGAAGGCGGGAACGTTTCAAAAGTAATTTTCCCGATTAAGGTTCTTCAAATTACTTTTGAAACGGCCTCGTTTAAGTGTTATTTTATAATGCCTGCAGGCACTTTTCCATCGACCTTTCCTAAGTCGAGTTTCAGTAACGCTGCTATGATAGGCGCAACGTCAGTCACGTTCATTTCTTTTACATGTCCGCCTTGTTTGATGCCGGCACCATATGCTACAAAGCCGGTCTGAATTTCTTTGAAGTCAGGATAGTAGCCATGGGTACCTCCTTTCGCAGGTTTTATTAACTCCCCTTTCTTTGCACCGCCAATAGTCACGTGGCCTAAGGCAGCAATCGCCATTGCAGCATTGGGGTCAGCACCTATTTTGTCCAGTTGCTGACGATCCAATATTCTGAACATTTTTTGCTGCTCCGCAGGCAATGCTTTCAGTATTGTGATCACTTTATCCACAGTTGCTTTGTCATTTTTATCTTCCAGGTGTAGGAATGCTGAACCTCCGCAGGCATGGAACTGGGCTTTGATATTGTTTTTAGCTAACAATACATTGGGGTTAAATGACTTCTCAATATTCACAAAGCCATGGTCGCCGGTGACGATGATGGTCGTGCTATCCGCTATACCGGCTCTGTGTACGGCTTCCAGGATAGTACCGAGGGCTCTGTCAGCACCGGATACTGATTTTCTTACCAGGTAGCCGTCACGGCCTATCTGGTGTTCGTAGTGATCTGTACATGGAAGGTGGAGTGTAACGAAGGCCGGTTTATATTTTTGAATCAGGTAGCCACTGATCCTGGCAATGTTTTCATCGAAGATCAGTTCACCATTGTTCATTGCCCAGTCATCAGGCTGGATCTTGCCGGTAGCGCTGTCCTGAACTTCCTGCCATAAGTCAGATGGATTTGCATTTTCAGCCATCGCAATTCTCCTGTCATTATTTTTGCCCAGTGGCCATACATCAGGAATGTTGTAATCAATAGGTGCATGCACAGATACCGGCCATATGATGCTGGCTGATTGCCTACCTGCTTTGTGCACTGCATCCCAGAGACTTGGCACTTTCAGTGAATCGTAATAAAAATACCAGACACCGGTGGCACCCTTTGGTTCATAAGGCGTGTTGTAATAAATGCCGTGCTTCATGGGTGTCACACCAGTGATGAGGGAGGTGTGATTGGGATAGGTCACAGTCGGAAATACGCTGTTCACCCCATCAGCATAGCTGCCACTATCCTTCATCATACGCAGGTTAACCATTCCCCAGGAGGCATCCTGGTAAAAGTCGGGCCTGAAGCCATCAATAGTGATTAAGATGACATGCCTTGATTGTTGGGCGAAGCTTGTGAATGTCAGCATGAGTAATGCAGAGACGAGTAAGATCCTTTTCATAATCGAGAGTTTCCTTGTATAAATAACTGCTCAATGATAGGGGTACCGCCAGTATGCAGACGTAATTCATAATTAGTTAACAATGGGGGTTGCTTCAGCCAATCTGCAAAAGATTACTTCCCGATACAGAACTTACTAAATATAAAATCCAG
The DNA here is from genome assembly GCF_003412465.1 of Chitinophaga silvisoli. Classification (GTDB taxonomy): domain Bacteria; phylum Bacteroidota; class Bacteroidia; order Chitinophagales; family Chitinophagaceae; genus Chitinophaga; species Chitinophaga silvisoli. Next base: position 9,170 of record NZ_QTJV01000001.1, on the reverse strand, counting down.
CTGGTCCTCATTCGTGATCTGCCCCGTGATCTCACCCAGGAAATGAAGGCAACGCCTGATATCCAGGGACAGCAGGTCACCGGGTAACTGGTTGTCCAGGCCGTTCTTCACATCGATCAGTGATTTCATGACTTCCTGCAGGGCTGCATGGTGGCGGGCATTTGTAACAATCGTTGCTTCTGTATTAATATCCCCGCTCATGACCTTATGCACTAACCGGTCCTTCAGGTCTTCGATATGTTCATGCTGACGGGCAGAGATGTAAAGGATGTTTTCAATACCGGCAAATTTAGCCTGGTTAGCAGCCAGTCCGGCGATATCAGTTTTATTTCCTACCAGCAGGTAGTTGATATTGTCTTTCTTAAAGGCATCAATTTGTTCCTGCAGTTCTTCTACACTGGTCTGGTTTACATCGAACATGTAAAGTACCACACCTGCCTCACGGATCTTCTCCATGGTTTTCTGCACGCCGATACTTTCAATGGTGTCGTCGCTTTCACGGATACCAGCAGTATCGATCAGTCTGAAGAGGATCCCCTGGATATTGAGGATTTCCTCGATCGTATCACGGGTAGTACCGGCTATATCACTTACGATAGCGCGGTTTTCATTGAGCAGGGTATTGAGCAGGGTTGATTTCCCGGCATTGGGTTTACCTACGATGGCGGTGTTCACACCATTCTTAATCACGTTGCCCATCTGGAAGGAATCTGCCAGGTGTTTGACTACCTGCATGGCTTCATTGATGAGTTTATAGAACTGTGTGCGATCTGCGAACTCCACATCTTCCTGGCTGAAATCCAGTTCCAGTTCAATGAGTGCAGAGAAACTGATGAGTTGTTCCCGAAGTGCGGACAGTTCTTTGGAGAATCCGCCTCTCATTTGCTGCATGGCCGTTTGATGACTGGCGGCGGAGTTACTGGCGATCAGGTCGGCTACGGATTCTGCCTGGGTCAGGTCCAATTTTCCATTCAGGAAAGCCCTCATGGTATATTCACCGGGTTTGGCCATTCTGGCTCCGGCACGTATGCAGGCATCTATGATTTGTTGCTGGATGTAGGGAGAGCCATGGCAGGAGATTTCCACGATGTTTTCACCGGTGTAAGAGCGGGGAGCTTTGTAAAGGCTTACGACTACTTCATCGATTGTACGTCCGTTTTCCACAATACTACCAAAGTGAAGGGTGTGGCTGGCCTGTTTATGCAGGTCTTTCGCCGGAAAGAGCCGGTTGCAGATGTCAATGGCATTGGTTCCATTGAGGCGTAGTACGGCAATTGCGCCAACCCCGGCGGCGGTAGCGGGGGCTACAATAGTATCATCGTATCCTGTAAGATTATTCCCTAGCATCATAATATCATTTGCAAATCAGGGGGCAATATACCAATAAATAAAAACACCCTGTCAAAGCCAGGCCTTGACAGGGTGTTTTCTATAAAGCGTACTTAGTACTACTCTTGCAGTGTGAAGCGGATAGGCAGGTTAAACTGAACTGATACCTGACGGCCGTTCTGTTTACCAGCTTTCCATTTGGGCATGATTTTCACCACGCGGATAGCTTCTTCTTCAAGACCGCCACCTTTCGCAGCACCTACAGTTTTCACATCTTTGATGTTACCTTCTGAGTCAACTACGAATTGTACGAATACAGTACCTGAGATCGCATTTTCCTGCGCTACGCGAGGATAGTGGATGTTTTTGCTCAGGAACTTCGCCAGTGCTTCTTCACCACCTGGGAAGGTAGGAGGCTGTTCTACGAATGTGAAGATCTCTTCTTTAGCCGGAGCTGGAGGAGCTTCAACCACACCGGTACCTTTACTGTCTTCCAGCAATCCTGGGTCGATACCGTTAGGATCACCTTCTACTGTTTTAGTACTCACAGCTTTATCTTTCAGGTCCTCTTGCTTAGGTGGCACCTCATCTGGTGGCACTTCGTTATCTTTTTTGATAACAGGAGGAGTGAACTGCACTGATGGCTTCACCGGTGGTGGTGGAGCTGGTGGTGGTGGAGGTGGAGGAGGTGTATGTGGATCATCTGGGATCTTTACGTCCTCCATCTTGATTTGTTCGATAACGGGCTTAGTAGGGTGTTCCCTCTCAGCCTTCACTATCGCTGTATTGATAGCGTAACCTGCGATTACAATCAACATCAGTGCAGCGCTGCCGATGAGGGCATTGCGCACCCTTTTGTTGTATTGTCTTCTTAGGTCATAAGCTCCATATTCCTTATTCCTGTTCTCAAACAGGATGTCCAGAAAGTCGGAGTTTAAGATTTTAGCGGTATCCATTGTTTCAATTTTTAAGATGGATGCAAAAGTTAATTAGTTCCTCAATTACTGGTTGCCGCCACCACCGCCGTTAGCAGCTTCTGTCTGATGGATCCAGGTTTTATCCTGGTCGCTGATATCGACAGTAGCGTAACGTGAAATACGGTTGATAGCCATTTCATCCAGGATGTCTACAAAGTTCTTATACTTGGCATCATCATCTGCCTTGATAATCACTACAACATCTTCAGGTTCGCCTTTTGCATTTCTCAATTTTGCAACTTCATCCCGCTTCCTGATAATAACATCGCGAATACCGTCTTTGTTACTAAAGTTGGTCGCTTTGAAAAAATTAGGATCAGCTGACGCGTCAGGATTCTGTGCTAAACCTTCGTAATAATATACTTGATTGTTTTTTCCAAGCAATATAGTGAGGGCCGTACTTTCCTTAACCTTGTTTTGCTCTTCTTCATTTTTTGTATCCTTCGGCATGATCAGGTCCATTGTTTTGGGCTTGCTCATGGTAGTAGTCAACATGAAGAAGGTGATCAAGAGAAAGCCGAGGTCCACCATCGGAGTCATGTCTACGCGTGTAGAATGCTTCTTAGATTTCGTACCCTGGTGTTTCTTCCCACCGCCACTACTGCTGGTATCCATTTCTGCCATAGTAGCTCTTTTTTTTAGTTTTCAAAAGCAACTCAGCGCCTCAACGCTGCCTGCCGTTTACTTTAACTATTCTTCTTTCTTTTCACCGCTTTGTGCACGAGCCAAAGCAGCAGCAGTACCTGGAGGTGGTGCCTCGAGGTTAGTTACCAGATTCAGCTTCTGAATACCCTTCTTTTTGAAGGTATCCAGCACATCCTTGATCTTAGGATAAGGGGTGCTATTATCAGCCTTGATACAATACTGCAACTTAGGATTACCTCCCTGTGCAGATCTTGCATACTCGATCCATACTGCTACCTCATTGTTAGCGGAGTCAGTAGGGATACCAGTTTCAAGACCAGATTTCTTACGATCAGCTGTTTTCAGCGCCAGGTAAGCCTTCAGATTCTTCAGCTCAGCACCAACACTGGAACCAATGATGAAATTGTTCATTTCATGCTGATCCAGATTCAGTTTATACTGGGTATTCAGGTCTTCGATCAGCTTCTGACGTTTAGGCTGGCCATCCATACTAAAGAATACCCTTCCTTTTTCGTCGATTGTTAACATGATTACATCAGAATCAGGTAACAATTTGGTGTTGATTGAAGACGGAGTTACCACAGTTACCGGTTCATCCGGCTTAAATTTAGTAGCCAGCATGAAGAACGTGAGCAGCAGGAAAGCTACATCACACATCGCGGTCATATCAACCAGCGTGCTCTTCCTGGCCATTTTAACTTTTGGCATCTTTACTCCTTTTTGGTTTACTTATAAGATTCAAAACCTCATTTTTTCCACACAAATAATTAGAAATTATTTGTGGTTTGCAGCGAAGCTCTGTGTTAAAGTAAAGCCAGACTCGTCGATAGCGTAAGTGATGCTATCAATATTAGTTGTAAAGTAGTTATACATGATGATCGCAACTGCTGAAGTAGAGATACCCAGAGCGGTGTTGATCAACGCTTCAGAGATACCACCTGCCAGTTTACCAGAATCCGGAGCACCAGAAGCTGACATCGCAGAGAAGGATTTGATCATACCCAATACTGTACCGAACAGACCTAACAGGGTAGCTACGGAAGCGATAGTGGACAGGAACACCAGGTTCTTTTCCATCATAGGCAGTTCCAGAGAAGTAGTTTCTTCGATCTCCTGCTTGATAGCACTGATCTTCTGCTCAGTATCCAGCTCGGTGTTAGTGATCATTTCTTTGTACTTCTTCAGACCTGCTTTCAGTACGTTACCAACAGAACCTTTCTGTTTGTCACACTCAGCCAGAGCAGCGTCAACATTTTTGTTAGCCAGGTGATATTGAACTTTTCTTACCAGCTCAGCACCGCTAAATTTACCTTTCGCTCTGGAGATATAGAGGAAACGCTCAATTACGAAAGTGATACAAATCAGTAATACAGAGATCAGAATAGGTACGATGATACCACCCATGTAAACTGTACCAAACCACTTACCCATACCTTCTTCAACAGGATGTGAGTTTTCGTTGATTACACCACCCTGGAAGTTATTAGGATTACCTAATACAAACATGTAGAAAAGAATACCTATTACGATACAAACAGGCACAGCAAGCATTGCAAACGTGTTGTTTGATTTCTTAGGTTGATGAGATGAATTCGCTTTGGCAGAAGCTGCAGTCACAGTTGTTTTAGTCTCAGCCATGTTGATTGAATTTTAGTGTTAAAGATTAAACTATTGTTTTTTTGTTATTTCTGCAATGTTAAATACGTGATTCGCAAAGTTATACGGTTGACTTAAAAAAACAAGTGCAGCTCAAAAAATCTCACAAAATTTAACTTCCCTCCCCAAAAGCCCGCCTGTAGCCGACTTTACTGCATTCCGATTTTTATTTGAGCAACACTTAATTGTTTAAATGCAATCTATATCAAAGAATGGATCATTCCCCTTAAGAAATACTATCCCTGGAACCTGAAATTTATTGATTTTTTTCAAAGTTGGACGCACAATTTAAGAAATATTTTAAATGTTCCAACAGAAATTTTATCTCATTTCTTTTACTATTTCCCGCTACCAATGGCACTTTGCGTCAATTTGCCTGATTGATGGTTATCTTGCCGTTGTGCCATTTCAGCCATTCACATATAGCTCCCGTCATTCTTTCTGATTCTCATAAGCGTTTTCATTTGATGGAAAAACCCTGTGAACGTGGACTTCACCGGATCCTAATCATAGCCTAATATAAATATAAAAGCTACCATATCAATAAATTTACTCATAATCTCTGGCTCCCGCTACCACTTTAACATACCTTTAATTAAATAATCCCCACATAGAGCTAAACTTCCACTCCTAAAGGTATTAAAGCGTTTATGGATTTCCCGCATAAGTTACTGCTTAATATGTTTATTTGCAACTTACTTTCTAAAAAAACACCTAAATCAAAAACAACCACTTAATAACTATCAATGAATAAACGCTTTATCCGCTCCGCTGCGGCTATCTTTTTCAGTTCGTTTCTGCTGATTACAGGCACTTTCAACCCTGTCTCAGCCCAAAGAAAGAAAAAACATGAGGCCAACACCACACCTACCGACTCCACTGCTCGTCCCCCACTACCTGCGAAAAGTGGTCCCAAGACCGCTCCAAAGAAGTTTAGTGATGTAATCACAGCCAGCGCCAGAACGGACTCCGGGCTGTTCATTATCTACAAACAGGACGATAAGATCTTCGTAGAAATCCCTGATTCCCTCCTCGGAAGGGATATCCTTGTCGTAAACCGTATCTCCAAATCCGCAGCAGGCCTGCGTTCTTCTATTTCTATGTATGGCTATAGCGGCGATGAGATCGGGGAAAACGTCATCCGCTTCGATAAAGGTCCAAATGACAGGATCTTCCTTAAGAATATTTCTTATACCGAGATCTCTAAAGATTCCAGCCAGCCCATGTTCCAGGCAGTGATGAATTCTAATATCCAGCCCATCGCTGCGGCTTTCGATATCAAAGCATTCTCCGACAGCTCCCATGGCAGCATCATTGACCTCACTGAATTTATTCAGGGGGATAATGATATCCTCTTCTTTGACCCACGTATCAAGTCTGCCCTCAAACTGGGCGGCCTTCAGCAGGATAAGTCCTATATCGTGGATGTGAAGTCCTATCCTATCAATACCGAGATCAAAACAGTCAAAACCTATTCCAAATCAGGTGGTGGCCAGGGGCCCCAGGGAGCCTCCCAGGGCGGTAATGCAACTCTGGAACTGAATAGCTCCATCATCCTGCTGCCAGCTACCCCTATGAAGAGCCGGTACTTTGATCCACGTGTAGGTTTCTTCACTACCTCCGTAACCGACTTTGATGCCGATCCACAGGGTGTGAAAAGATTATCCATGATCACCCGCTGGAGACTGGAACCTAAACCTGAAGACAGGGAAAAATATAATCGCGGGGAACTCGTGGAACCCGCGAAACCCATCATATTCTACATTGACCCCGCCACACCTAAAAAGTGGGTACCTTACCTGATTCAGGGTGTGAATGACTGGCAGACTGCTTTCGAACAGGCTGGCTTTAAAAACGCCATTATTGCTAAACTAGCCCCCAGCCCTGCTGAAGATTCTACCTGGAGCCTGGAAGATGCCCGTTTTTCAGCTATCGTGTACAAACCATCCGACATTCCAAATGCAAGCGGACCACATGTACATGACCCACGCTCCGGCGAAATTCTTGAGAGCCATATCAACTGGTATCACAACGTCATGCGTCTGCTGCGTAACTGGTACTTTGTACAATGTGCTCCTAATGATCCAAGAGCCCGTAAAATGGAGTTCGATGATCAGCTTATGGGAGAGCTGATTCGCTTTGTATCTTCCCATGAAGTGGGCCATACCCTGGGCCTTCGCCATAACTTCGGCTCCAGTTCCGCATACCCTGTGGAAAAACTGAGAGATAAAGAATGGGTAAAGGCTAACGGACACGCCCCCTCTATTATGGACTATGCACGTTTCAACTACGTGGCACAACCAGGAGATGGCATTACCGGCGCTGATCTTTATCCCCGTATTAACTTCTATGATAAGTGGGCCATTGAATGGGGATATCGCCAGATTCCCGGTTTAAGCGATCCTAAAGCGGAACAACCTGTTCTGAATAAATGGACCGTTGAAAAACTGAAGGACAAGAAATACTGGTTTGGTACCGAAATGAATCCTGACGATCCAAGATCTCAGAATGAAGACCTGGGTGATAATGCGATGAAAGCAAGTGAATATGGTATCAAAAACCTGCAACGTATTATACCGAATCTGCTCACATGGACCAGCACTCCCAATGAAGGATATGCCAACCTCAATGAACTGTACAAAGAAGTCAATACACAGTTTGGCAGATATATGGGACATGTAGCTAAAAACATAGGTGGTGTATATGAGACACCTAAAACCGTAGAGCAGGAAGGTGGCGTGTATGCAGCAGTACCTAAGGCTACCCAACAGGAGGCCGTTCAGTTCTTACAAAAGCAATTGTTCACCACTCCAAAATGGTTGCTGGATAAAGAAATCCTGAGTCGTACAGGTAATAATGCTACTACTATTATCAGTGCACGTCAGAATCCCATTCTGCAAAGAATCATGAGCTCCGGCACGCTGACTAAACTAATCAACGCTGAAGCCAATGAAGGAAGCAATAATTATACTGCCGCCGCCCTGCTGACTGATCTGAAAAAAGGTATCTTCAGTGAACTGACCAACCATCAGGCAATTGATGTATTCCGCAGGAACCTGCAGAAAAATTATGTGGATAACCTGGTAGACCTGATCAGTGAACCTTCTTCTAATCCCGATGGAGGTATGATGGTGATGATCGGGGCAGCTTCCGGCATATCTTCTACTCCTGCTGATGTGAGCAGTATTGCACGTGCACAGCTGATGGCCCTGAAGGGAGAAGTAAAAGCTGCTGCTGCAACGGCTGGAGATAATATGAGCCGTTACCACCTGAATGAGCTTTATGAAAAGATTAGCCAGGCCTTAGATCCTAAATAAGATCTTCCTGCTATCGATATCAAAAACGCTTTCTGTCACTGGCAGAAAGCGTTTTTTTTGAGTTGCAGCATTTAGATTATATTTATGTCACTGAACCTCAAAAATGTGAAAGAACGCACGTCTAAAGTCACCATTTACGACATAGCTAAAACGCTGAATCTATCTGCTTCCACGGTCTCCAGGGCACTGCAAAACAATACCCTGATCAATCAGGAGACACGTGAAAAAGTGAGACAGACTGCCACTGATATGGGCTATGTCCCCAACTGGATCGCTTCCAGTCTTCGAAAGAAACGCTCCAACATTCTGGGGCTGATCGTTCCACGTACTTCCATGTATTTCCAAAGCACTGCCATCAGCGGGATCCAGCACGAAGCTCATAAGTATGGCTTCAGTATTGTGATTGGGCAATCCGATGATACAGTGGCAATGGAGAAAGAACTGGTGCAAACCTTTTATTCTTTAAGAGTAGATGGATTACTGGCGGTTTCTTCGATGTTTACCACAACATTTGAACATTTCAATCCCTTTATCAAAAACAACATTCCGCTGGTATTCTATGACCGTGTGCCTTCGGATTTCAACGGTTATACGATAACCGGGGATGATTTCAGAGGGGGCTATCTGGCTACTGAGCACCTGATCAAACAGGGATGCAGGCGTATTGCCCACTTTTCGGGTATTCTGACCTGTAATCTGTATCAGCAAAGATTAGGAGGTTATAAGGCTGCTTTGGCGCAATATGGACTTCCTTTTGATGAATCACTGGTGCATGTGCATAACCTGACGACTGATGCAGCGATTGCTGCCTCCAGACAATTATTATCACAAGAGGTATTGCCGGATGGATTGTTTTCTACCAATGATACTTCAGCGATTGCCTTTATCCAGGAGGCCAGACATTTTAATATTCAGATCCCTGAACAGATTAAGGTAGTGGGTTATTCCAATGACCAGTCATCACGTATTATTTCTCCTTCTTTAAGTACGATAGAGCAATCCGGTTATTCAATGGGTCAAAAGGCGGTAGAGACTTTAGTGCAGTTGATTAATCAGGATGAGACGGTGAAGATTACACAAAATTTTGTGTTTCCTGTTGAATTAATAGAACGGGCTTCCAGCAAGGTATAAAACGAAAAAAGCCTCTGATATGAATCAGAGGCTTTTTCAATAAATATGGCAGCTACCTACTCTCCCGCATGATAGTGCAGTACCATCGGCCATGAGGGGCTTAACTTCTCTGTTC